>CAWDMV010000024.1:0-83435 GCA_963803525.1 Lewinellaceae bacterium | reverse complement strand
ACAAAAGATGTTGTAGCTGGTGAATAAAAGTTATAGCCAGGCGAGTGGGTATAGAGTCCCGCTACCCTCTTTCTTTTCCAGGCCGGATGTATTCTAACCCTGTCGAATTCGAGAGGGTTAGAAAGTAAATCTGCAGTACTGCTCAACTCCGCTACTCTCATTGAGAGTAAGCACCTCCATGCTGGTAGTAATCCCACACCTAATCCTGTTCATCCTGCTCAAAAGAGCGTGTTCCAAAGACTTAGAGCCATAGTTAGCTATAAGTGGGGTTATGTTAAGTAGAGGTGCAGAGGGGCTTCCCCTCCCGCCGTTTGTACGCAACCTCTGCCAGCAGTGAGGTGGTCGTAAGCGCCTAATACGCTTTCTGCAATACCTCCGTGACAGCATAATTTTTGTCGATGGCGCAATTACGTGTACATTTATTTTGGCACTTTTATTTTGAATCTACCCACCGCATTTTTCTGTGTTTTCCCTTTTGATCTATATGCTATCTTTTTTGCTTCTGCGTTAGTTCTTATGGAAACTAAAACGTTCGCCTTTCTTAGTTCAGTTACCTCTTTATCGTAAATATCTCTGTTATTTGTATTCATAGCATTGTATATATCCCTGGGACTAATCTCTTCACCTGTAACCCCCAAAGACACAATCTTTTTTTGAAATTTTGACAAGCTATATTTCTTGAATAATTCTAAATAAGATAACTCTTTATCTGTATATATTGTAGAGTTTTTAAATAACACCATAAATGTTGTCTTCTTTTGATTGATAACCGGTGGCTCCATTTCGTTGGCTTCGAGCACTTCAAATATTCTTCGAATTCCTTCTCCTAGCTCTCTTACAATTTTATGCTCCCTTAATGTGTTTGCTATATTGGTGTTACGACTTTCGTGAACACCCTCTTGATTTCTCAATTCATCTATGCTGATGGTAGAGAGTAATCTGCCAGGGTTGTGTAGTTCCAACCGGTTATCAAATATATAGAGATCAATACCATTACTCACAGTATAATCTCTATGCGTGATAGCATTTACTATTGCCTCGCGAATAGCTTCTTCTGGATAAGAAAATTTTTGCTCAAATGTAGAGTCCTTACCAAATTCTGTGGTATACGCCAAGTATGGCTTAATTCTATTCCAGCCAGTAGTAAGTAACGTGAAAATATTGCCTGAAATAGTTTCGTCATTTTTAACATTGTACTCAATACCACTTTTCAGTTCTACTCCATTAACCTGTATGATTCTAATTTGACATCTCGGATGCCACTTTGATACATCCTTACCAAATAACAATAATGCAGCTCGCTTGAGTTTCAATTCTATCAGTCCGAACGTTGCCAAACCGATTTGCTGTAAATAGTATTCTGGTGATAACCCAGGTAGATACTGAGCTGATATTGATTTTATTAAATTTACATCTAAATCGTCTATGGTAGCGCCGTCAATAATGTCTCTATCATACAGTCTTGATATAATTTCTTGACGCTCAAATTTTATTTGATCAAAAGAAACGGGCACTGTTTGCCTATCTCTTCTAACGACACATCGTCCGTCAGTCAATTGGAATATCTTGTCAGCCGATTTTGAGACTTGGAAGTATAGTATTGACATCCCTTTCTCTAAGATCAGTCGAAAGTTAGCCTCTAATGGTAACTCATCTACATCAATAATTTTATGCTTGAATTGTGTTGCAATAGCTTCGTATTTCTCCCCATCTGGTAATCCAGTTATTTCAGAGTTGTCTTCCACTCCGATAAGTATCGCTCCCCCGTCGGCATTTGCAAAAGCAACTAAGGCTTCTGCTACGTAGGTGGATAAATCCTTTATTGATCCTGCTTTTTTGTCTTTTGGGCTACCTTGAAATGCACTCTTAAACTCTCTGAAATGGGATTCCCCAAGTTTAATAATATTGGATACTCTATTCTCTATTGTTAACAAATCCATGTTTGTGCTTTGTATGAAAGTGCAAAATAGTAGTTTCTGCTCTCTTTAGAGGCGGGCTTATATTAAGTAGGGTCGCGTTTACGACCCTTTCCTGACTAATTCTCCATTTGGATTATTATACGAGCTAATCTAGTGTTTTATGTGCTCACGTATATTTTTAAGTGTAAGTGACTTAAAGTGCGAGTACCTTCCTAAGAGATTATTTTCATGTGTTAAATACCATTCGAGCTATTACGTAAATTCAGACCTACTTCGTTCCTCAGTTGGATGTTGCTATGTTGAAAGTTGTTCTGTGTCAGGTTCCGAGTTACAGAACTATAAACATCTTTCTGTTGCAGGGGGTCACGGATAGTCACAACTAGGCAAAAATCTTGAGAAAGTGTTTCGTCATTGGCTGCAGCTGTAGCTTCTGCGGCATGTGAAAACAATCCGTTTAGGTTCAAGAACCATCGCTTAGGGGCAGTGAGACAAAGAACGCGATTTGCGTTTGTCATCTCATCTAGATTGATAGCAAATTTTTTGATCGGATGATATTTACCCATATTTTTGCGGAGTTGACGCTCCGACGTGAATGGATGTTCGATGAACCTTTGGAACTTAGCAGAGTATCTGCTGGCAAGTAGCAAATTTTGATTTCCATGCTTGCCGATAGGATTAGAAACAGTAGGCCTACGAATGTCGCGCTGACGAACTCTGTCATACGTACCGAACGAAACGTCGATATTAGATTGACAATATTCAGCACCCTGTGCACCATCTAATCGAGGGTCGGTCACCAAAGTGATTATTACTTCTCCGTAAAACTGACCAACATTATTAACCAAAACATCTGGATACGGAAAATCCAGAATTTCAACATAGCCCCCACTTACAAGAGTGTCTTGGAGAATCAAAGTACTCTCGTTTGGTGAGTTGAAGAGGATTTCATTCATGGAGCATGGTAAGCCAAATCCTAATTCTCGCAAACGGTCGGTTGGCGGTAGATCTAAGTCGGGGTGATATTTTGCAGAGTGAATTGCGAGTGCTTTTACAAGGAGAGGGTTAAAGTCACTAGCCATCCGATGGGCAATTCCAGCGACCAACGCAGAAACTCGTGGTGTAGAAAAGCTTGTGCCGGCCATCTCCACTACATCACCATTTAGTGAGAAAGAACTTACGCCGGTCAGTCTCATTTTTCCCGTAGTATTGACTCCACCATTACCGCCGTAGTGAACTAGCTCAGGCTTGATAAGATTATTTGGACCAAAACCAATTCGTGAGAAAGGGGAAGGATGTCCAGTGAGAGCTAGATCACCATGTACTTGTTTGTGCGCAATACTTCCTACTACCAAAGACCGAACAGAGTCAGCCGAGACTGGTATACGTCGCTTTGGAGTCTCAGTAATAAAATTTTGACAATTACCTGCCGATTTACAAATCAGTGCGCCTGTGCATCGCTGTAAATCATCTAGGGCTATACCAAAGTCTGAGAAATCATCAGTACTACACTCCTCGGTACCTCCGCCGGATAGATTCCATAATAGTACATCAGGATGGGCATGTATTGCTTGCTGTATATTTTCCAATAACTCATCTTCATCAATCGGCTGACCAGTCTTGGGAAAAACTGTAGCATCAAGCAATTTGAACTCACCACTACCTACCCAGTTTCTTTTCTCCAACTCGTCGCCATACAGAAGTACACCAGCTACAAATGTACCGTGAGTTCGATCTACTTCAGATTCATGATACGCAGTATACCGTCTGCTATCCAGCCATGGAGACAAGTGAGCAATGGGAGCTATACCTGAGTCTAACACGCCAATAGTTAAGTAGTCCTGATCATCTTTCGGAATTTTAACTGGAAGATCCATACCACTGCTTAGATCATCAAGGGTGATACGATAACTCGGCATAGGATCGATAGAGTACAAAGCCTCAAACTCCTTCACTGTTATTAGGGCGTCTGGTCCAACGTTTTGCAATTTAAATACAGTCAATCCAGACGTATATTTAGTCTTGCGGTAAAGAATTTGACCTGACTTCAAGGTTTGTTCAAAGACACTTTCTACTTGATAATTTATATTTTTATCTTGATAGTTAACCAATTTTACCTTCAACGGAGTTGAGGAGTCTTCAGGTAAATCAATGTGTGGCCGAAATGGTCGAATATCATTGATAGCGGATAAGCCAACTGAGAACATCAGTGGCTGTTCCAAATTGCTACTAATGAAATTCGCATGTTTGATAGAATCCACTTTGACCAATAAATCAACTTCGTTTGATAATCCGATAAAATTGTATTCTTCCTTACGATTGAAGATTTTACTTACCTCTCCTCTATGTGACTTTGCCATGGCATCTTCGCGAACTGTCACTTGTACTACAGCTGGAATGAAGCTCCTCTCCGCTTTTCGTGAATCAAAAATCTGAGCCGTTGCATTCAACGCCTCCTGAAAAGTGGCAGCCTTAGCTTCGAGTAGCTCCCGCGATTCTACCCAACCTGGTAAAGTGCCTCCTCCTCCACCTTCGGTTTTTCGTTCATCTTGCGAACCACGCTTACTAAAGATCTTAATAGGCAGATTTTTTGGGCTCATGACTAATTTTTTGGGTTAAAAAAATTACGAACTTGCCGTAAGGATACATCAAGTAACTCGGCAGTGGCAGCCTGAGATACACCATTCTTCTTTAAGAAACTGAATAGTTCTTCAATTGAAGACGCACCATGATATTTGAAATTATAAATATGAAGAAGCAAATCCTCATAATTTAGCTTTTTTTGTTTAGACATTACGCTCTGAGCGATAGCATTTTGGCAGATGACTCTAATGTCTGCAGGACTGATTCCATACAACAGCTCAACTAAAATTTCTCCTTTCTTACCATCCAATTCAAATTCTATCACCACGTTATCAAGAAATAGCTGCAGCAGCCGGTAGATATCAGAATGGTTAGGAAGTGATACGTCGATGACACTATTAAAACGCCGCCAAATAGCCTTATCAAGCAATTCCTGATGATTTGTAGCAGCAATTAATATGTTGGATTCCACAAACTCGTCGATATTTTGCAAAAGACTATTTACTACACGCTTGAGCTCACCTAGTTCATACTGGTCATCACGGGCTTTAGCGATGGCGTCAAACTCGTCTAGGAATAAAATGCAGGGTTGTCTGCTAGCGAATTCAAAAAGTTTACGAATATTTTTAGACGTATTACCTAACAGAGATGAGACCAGTGAATCTAGACGCGATATAACTAGTGGCAGTTGTAGTGTCTGCGCAATGTGATGGGCAATAGTTGTCTTACCACAGCCGGGTGGACCATATAGTAAGAGCGAAGCTTGAGTAGAGACCCCTGCTGCCTGAAGTTCAGAACGATATTGCAGCCGTCCAACAAAACCATCAATTTTGTGACTTAGGTTGTCCGAAAGAACCACTGGAAATTTTAAGCTTTCTTGCGGCATCACTAAGTCAGCAATACTCATGCGCGTTTCTTGGTCTACTGGAGCAGTTAAAAGTTGGTCAAGATAAACGGGTTGTGAGTGCTTGCTGTGTAAGGCACGCAAAATGCGGTTGGCTGCCTTTGTGTCGCCAGCCTTGTTGAGGTTCTCAGCTAGCAGTTTGGCATAGTTCGCCACTTTCTGGGAGTCATTACTGATCCCCCCCTCTATAATTTTTACGATCTCTGTGTACATAGCGGCTAATTTGTGCCCAAATGTAGGCTTTACGTTACTAAGTAGAGCCAATTCGTTTCTAAAATCTCGAAATATGTTCCAAGAACCATAGTAGAGCTACTCCGATTAGAAGGTAGTAAGTACCTTTCGCATTATGTTTACAGTTCCCAAATTCTTAGAAAAGTGGTCCGCCTCCGGAGCCGCAGAATCCAGCAACGCCCAAAGTTTTACGAACGACCTCTGTGAGTTGATCGGCGTACCGAAACCGGACCCAAGCCTGCCGGATGAGAGTGAAAACACCTACGTTTTCGAAAAGCGGGTGACCGGTCGGAATGGCAACACCAAGTTTATCGACTGCTACCGGCGCGGCCACTTTATTCTAGAAAACAAGCAGGGAGCTACCCTGGAAAGCGTCGCTGCGCTCAGCGTCGAGAAATCTCAGCAGTTGCGTTCCCGTAAAGCCGGCCACGGAAAACGCGGTACGCGGGGTTGGGACGTAGCTATGGAGAAGGCACGTAAGCAAGCGGAGAACTACGCTCGTATACTCGATGGTCTGGAAATCCGGGGCGGTCGCCCCCCCTTCATCATGGTGGCCGACGTGGGGCATAGCATTGCACTGTATGCTGACTGGAGCCGCGCCGGAGGGCACTACCAGCCTTTCCCAGATCCCAATAGTTACCGTATCCTCATCACGGAGCTGCACCGGGAGGAACTGCGCGAACGGCTACGGCTTGTCTGGACCGACCCCCTGACCCTCGACCCCGCCCGCCGCAGTGCCAAGGTGACGAAGAAGATCGCGGACCGGCTAGCCAAGTTGGCCAAAAGTCTGGAGCACACCCCTACCCTCTCCCTGCAGGAAGATAGTCAGGCAGCCATCGCCAAATTCCTGATGCGCTGTCTCTTCACCATGTTTGCCGAAGACGCCGGTCTGCTGCCTGATGAAGCTTTCACCAAACTGCTGCGGCTGACCAAACGGCACCCTGCCGGTTTCGTACCTCAGTTGGAGGCATTGTGGGGTGCCATGGACACCGGGGGATTCAGCATCGCCCTGAATGCCCCGGTCAAGCGCTTCAACGGGGGACTCTTCGCCAACTCCACAGCCATTGCCCTCGACGAAGACCAGATCCAGCTGCTCATCGAAGCAGCAGAAGCCGACTGGCGGGAAGTGGAACCAGCCATCTTCGGTACCCTGCTGGAGCGAGCTCTCGATCCCCGGGAACGCCACAGCCTTGGCGCCCACTATACCCCCCGCGCCTACGTCGAGCGCCTCGTGCAACCCACCATTCTGGAACCCCTGCGTCACGAGTGGGAAAGTGTGCAGACCGCAGCCCTCGCTCTGGCCGACGAGGACAAGATCGACCGCGCGATCGTAAAGGTCGAAGGCTTCCTGCAGCGACTCGCTGATCTGCGTGTGCTCGATCCCGCCTGCGGCTCGGGCAACTTCCTATACGTTACCCTCGAACTACTCAAACGCCTGGAGGGGGAAGTAAGGAATACCCTGCGTGATCTCGGCCAGGGACAGATAAGCATCGGCCTCACCGGAGCCACCATTACCCCGGAGAATATGCTGGGCATCGAGCTTAATCCCCGCGCGGCTGCGATCGCCGAGCTCGTCCTCTGGATCGGATACCTACAGTGGCACCTGCGCAGCACCGGCGGTGTGAGTGACCTTGGCGAGCCCATTATCCGCGACTACCACAACATCGAAAACCGCGATGCCGTGCTGGCCTGGGACAGAACCGAACCCTTGCTTGACGACAAGGGCGAGCCCGCCACCCGCTGGGACGGCGTCACCTTCAAGATCCACCACATCACCGGCCAGGATGTACCGGATGAAACGGCGTGGACGCAGGTGCAACGTTACCTGGGAGCCCGTAAAGCGGAGTGGCCACGGGCTGATTTTATTGTAGGTAACCCGCCATTCATTGGACCCAGTCGGATGCGGGAAAGTCTAGGCGATGGCTACACGGAAGCTTTGCGTGGTGCTTACAAAAACGTACCAGCATCGGCAGATTTTGTGATGTTCTGGTGGGATCAGGCGGCGGAAGTTGTGCGAGATGGCAAAACAGAACGATTTGGATTCATTACTACTAACAGCATTCGACAAACTTTCAACCGGCGGGTAATACAGTATCATTTGGGGCAAAAGAAGCCTTTGTCATTGGTGTTTGTTATTCCTGATCACCCATGGGTAGATAGTATCGATGGGGCAGCAGTTCGGATTGCAATGACTGTCGGTACTAGCGGGGAGGAAAGCGGCCAATTGGGTACTGTAACTCATGAGAATGGTTCCAGAGAAGAAATACCATCACAAATCACCCTAAAATTCGGCTTAGGCAGGGTCCAACCCGATTTGACTGTTGGAGCAAACGTTGCAGCTTCTGTAACCTTAAGCTCAAACACCAGTATCGCAAACCGTGGTGTACTTCTCTGTGGAGGCGGATTCATCTTGAGCCCAGAGGAATACGAAAAGCAGGTAGAGACATACGGCCACGCGATCAAAAATGTCGTAAAACCTTATTACAACGGTAGAGACATTGTACAGCGCCATCAGGACAAATTTGTGATCGACTTTTACGGAAAGAGCCTAAAGCAGGCTCGGGAAGAATACCCCTCAATTATTTCCATTGTTATGGATAAGGTTAAACCCAGTAGGGATCAGAACAATGACCAATCTAGAAGAGAAAATTGGTGGCTGTTTGGAAGATCTCACGAAAACCTGCGTCGTTCAATTTCGTCCATCGATAGATACATAGTCACTCCTCGAACTGCGAAATACAGAATTTTCAAAATGGTGCCCGGGGGAAGTCGCCCAGAAAGTGAAATAGTCATTATCGCAAGTAGCGACTTTTATCATTTGGGAATACTGAGCTCAAGCGTTCATACGCACTGGGCACTAGCTGCAGGTGGGTGGATGGGCGTGGGTAATGATCCACGTTATACTCATACACGCTGTTTCGAGAGTTTCCCTTTTCCCGAGTGTGCAGACGACCAAAAGCAAGCCATTCGAGATTTGGCTGAGAGACTTGACAACCACCGTAAACAGCAGCAGGCTCTGTATCCTAAGTTGACGGTAACTAGCATGTATAATGTTCTCGAAAAACTACACAGCGAAGAGTTTCTGGATGAGAAGGAGCGTAAAATCCACGAGCAGGGGCTGGTAGGTATCCTTCGACAACTACACACTGAATTGGATAACGCCGTAACTGAGGCCTACGGATGGAAGAGATCACTTTCATCCGGTGAAATCTTGCAACGATTAGTCGACCTAAATGCCGAACGCGCCGCCGAGGAGGCCCGAGGACTAGTGCGCTGGCTCCGCCCGGAATACCAAGCTCCAGAGGAGCAAGGGATACAATCTACTATGGCATTGGAAGAAGACGATGTTCCGGTGGTGGTAGTAGTGGAGAAACGCAAGTGGCCAAAGGACCTCACTGCCCAGGTCACTTCTCTGCGCGATCTCCTGCGGGAAACGGGCGAGACACCCTTATCAGTAGCGGCTATTGCTACTGCCTTCCAGCCAAAACTGAGTGCGAAGCGGCAGGCGGAAGCTGCTAAGCTACTAGAAATGATGGCCAGCCTGGGGCAGGCTGAGTTGGTTGATGGGGGTTGGCGAGGTTAGATTTCTTCACTCTACCCTACCCAACTATAACGAAAGATAGGCGCTAGAAATAGTCTCCTGCGTCAGCCCGATGTACCGCCGCGTCACCCCAATATCCCGGTGGCCGAAGATGTGGGACAGTAGGATCACCGCATGCTCGCTCTGTCCGTTGTTCTCGTAAATGCGGCGGCCGAAGGTCTTGCGTAAAGTGTGGGAGCTGGCGTTCTGCGAATCAATCCCATAGGTCGCGAAGGCTTTGCGGATCCGCTTGTTAGCGGCCGTTACCGAGATTGACTTCTCCCGGTTGCCATCGCTCCGCTGGTGTACGAAGACCAGGCCGGGATGATCGGAGGAAATCTTCAGTAGCCCCCCTACCCTTCTGGCTAGCTTCAAGAAATTGCCATGAACGTCGACCGTTCTTTCTTTCCCGGTTTTCCCCTCCTTGATAACGAACTGATCCGACTGAATCTGGTCCCACCGCAGCTGGAGGAGATCTCCGATCCGGAGGCCGAAGTAGATGCCGGCACCGACAAGCAGGGCGGTGTTGTAGCGGCGGTCGACCATCAGGCCCTTGATGAGGGTGTTGGCCTGACTCCATCGCAGCGGGGCGGTGGCACTCTTACGTCTCGGTTCTGCCATGCAAGTAAGGTACGGCCGGGAGGTTACAAAAACCACCGTTTGCGCAGGAAAACGAAACCTAGAAATGAAAAAGCCGGAGCCGATTTCCCCTAACTAGCTGAACGCCAACTGAGTACTTCTTTTTTCTAGGTTATACTTCTACAGAAAGTGTAACCTAGTTCGGCTATCTCAAGAAGCCTGAGGTGGTCCACTTTTCTGAGACAGTTTAGAAAAGGAGTGATGCTAAGTTAGGTCGTTTTTATCGAGCGGGAGTTTTCTTTGGTTTAGCCCCCGTAGAAGACCGGGGGGGGCTAAGCCAAAGAAAACGGATACTACCGCGTTTTGCGGGGTAGCCCGTCCGCCATGCTGTCGAGGGTAAGTCATTCACCACCTTAGCTGCTTTTCGAAGTTTAGCGGACTCAGGTAGCCGATCGAGGAGTGCCGGCGTACCGTGTTGTAGTAGCCCTGGATGAACGCGAAGCACTCCGTTTGTGCCTCGGCCAGATTGGCAAAGCGGCGACCCTCGACCAGTAGTTCGGCCTTGAAGCGACTAAAGAATGACTCTGCCTGCGCATTATCGTAATGGTTATCTCGGCGTGTCATACTGGACCGATAGCTTCGCTGGGCCAGTCGCCGGCGGAAGGCAATCGAACTGTACTGTCCACCGCCGTCGGTGTGTACGATGAGCCCCGCGGCGGGCCGGCGCCACCGGATCGCTCTGTCCAGGGCCGCCAGGGTTAGCTCCTCACGCATATGATCAGCTACCGCGTAGCCTACAATGGTACGCGAAAAGCCATCCTGTAGCGTAGCCAGATAACAAAAGCTACCGTCGAGCATGGCCAAGTAGGTAATGTCTCCTACCCACAGCCGATCGGGAAGCCTCGGTGGGGGTTGGTTCAGCAGCAGGTTGGGACTGCGGCGGCGGTTGGGATGCGGTTGGGTCGTTTTGGGCACAAAACTTCGGGGCTGGATGGCCCGCAGACCGTACTCACGGTAGATGGCCTGCACCCCAGCCCTACTGATCCGGTAGCCTAGCCCCGCTAGTTCGGCCACCATGCGCCGACTGCCATAACGCCCCTTGTGGCGGTGGAACTGCTGGATCGTCAGGCGGGTGACCTCCTGCCGCCTTAGGGTAGCTGCACTAAGCTTATCCGACGTCTTTGCCGCTACGGTGGTGTCCACCGCCACTGACTTTGCCCAGCGATAGTAAGTAGACCGTTTTAGGTCGATGGTCTCACAGAGCAGCCGTACCGGATAGTCATGGCGCTGTTGGTGGGTGAAGTGCATCAGGTCTAGTCGGTCTGGCTGAAGATGCGCAAGGCTTTTTGTAAAATGTCGATCTGCTGGTCGCGGACTTTAAGTTCCTTGGTGAGCCGCTTAACCTCCTCGGCCTGCTCCCGTACCACCGCTGGCTGCTTTGCCTTTGCCTTACAGCTGTGAAGTACACTGGGCTTGACTCCCAGGGACTCGGACACCTCGGCAACGGGCACACCCCGCTCTAGTTGTTTGACCGCTTCGGCCTTGAACTCAGGCGTGTAGCGCCGGTAGGCCCGCTTGGTAGATTTGCTGGATTTCTTGGTTTCCATGTTCTTCAAAATGTACACAATTTTTGTGTCTCATTTCAGAGGACCATCTCAGCCTATTTGAAGCAGTGAACGACAGCTCCGAAAACCACTATCTCTTTTCCCTTTGGGGAGCTAAGAGAATACTGCACCTCGCGTTCCCGCCCACTTCGGTTCCTCTTACTTTATCCGTCGAAACACAAATGTCCCACCTTGGTGGGCCGTGAAGCTTACCACCTTGCCATTTACCTCACGTTTAAAAACTATCCTGAGATCGATCTGAGGTGAGGAAAAGGAGTCAGTACCGTCGCTGTAGATCGACACGTCGCTATCCGGATCATCAGGGAAGTGTACGACGAGCACGCCCTCGTATAGTTTGATGTCGAGTTGCTTGTCTTCTGGACCCGCTAACGCATACCGGCCAACGTAGTGTTGCAGCACGTCAGGGGTTAATTGTCGGTAATAGGGAATGGGGTCGTCGAGAAGATGACCGGCGATGAAGCGAGCAACGTTCTCGGTGTTTGCGAAAGCACTGTTGGCCAGAACGCAGACGTAGACGTCTTCTTTCGGAAAGTACAGCGCCGTGCTGGTGAAACCGTACATATTACCTCCGTGGTGGATTAGTGACTGACCGCGCAAGTCATCGACAAAGAATCCGTAACCGTAGCCGGTGCCCTGTTTGTCGATGGTCTTTTTCTCCCGTAATAATTGTTTGACCAGGCGTTTGGAAAGGTAGGCTGGTTGCTTGAGCTCGTTGTTCCATCGATGGAGGTCATCCAGGGTAGAAATGATTCCCCCGGCCGCGTAGACCGTCGAGCCGTCGATCGGGGGCGAGGGCACCAGGGCACCGGTTGAATCAAGACGGTAACCTACCGGAGCGTGAGGTTGGTCGTTGGTGTACCAGAGTGAGGTACTTGCCATACCGAGCGGCATGAAGATGAAACGCTCGAAGTAGTCGGCTAGGGGCATGCCGGTGACGCGCTCGACGATCATCCCGAGCAATGGGTAGTTGGAGCTACTGTAGGCAAATTTCGTTCCCGGCTCGAAGTTAAGGGGCAGGTCGCGGTAGTAATCGACCAGTTCCTCCGGCGTGTGCTTCGTAGCCAGAAGATCGAATTCATTCTCATCGACGTCAAAAAACTCTGGAATGCCGGAGGTTTGCGACAGTAGGTGGTGAATGGTGATCGGATACCGCTTTTTGGGGAAGCTGCTCACGTAATTCTGGACGGGATCGTCGAGTCCGACCTTACCCTGCTCTACTAGTTGCAGCACTGCAGTAGAGGTGAACTGCTTGGTCATCGAGCCGATCTCAAAGATCATATCAATCGATAGCTTGGAGTTATGTTCGATGTCGGCCAGTCCGTAACTTTTCTTGAACACAACCTCCTCCCCCCTGCTGGCAAGTACAGCGATACCGGGACCGCTTAAAGGGTATTCAACTGATAGAAGGCTATCTATGTCGGGATAGTTACGGTCTACGTCCCCTTGTCCGAATAGTTTGGGAGTGGATGTACAGATAAGACAGATCACTACTAAATAAAAGTGGCGCATAGCATAGTTTACTAGCAAGGTAGGACTATACAGCAAGCCGCGCTGAGACTTAACACAAGTTTAAAACACTTGTAATATTTGGGTATGGGATACCATTTTGCCCCCTGGTTGGGAAGTAGGTTACACGTCTACAGAAAGTGTAACCCAATTATAACCATCATTAATTATGTAATACTTAGTGTGAAGAATTGGTCCTGCATTAAGAATCAGATTCGGTAAAGCAGGAATTTTAATTTTCGGAGTACCTATTGTTGTTGACTTCTAGTAAGCCAACCGATGGCGGCATATAAATCTTGCCTAACTACGTAGTAGTAACCTATCTGCTTTTACTCACGACAGGTGTTTTTACCCCTTCGGCGCCGAATGTCATAACTTCGTCCCCGTGTCCATTCCTAACTACCAGCTCTACCGTCATCCTGCCGCGCCAGCAAAGGCATTTCTCCACGTACTGCCGCTAGAGCAGTTCACACGCCGGGAGGGCAATTGTCACCATTTGCACCGTCACCCCTCACTGTTCCAGCTAACCTATGTGACCGGCGGAAGTGGAACGCACTACATCGAAGAAACGCAATTTGATCTGGGGATGGGAAAGCTCTACCTACTACGCCCGGGGGTGGTGCACGCCTGTGAGAGTAAGGGGCTTATAGGATACGTACTCCACTTCAGCGCCGATGTACTGAGTGAATCGTTGCGGCTTAGTCTCGACCAACAGTACTACGTGAGTAGCTGTCCGAAAGCAGGACAGCGGCTAATTGACGGAATCTTTTGTCAGTTGTGCGAACACCTTTCTACGATGCTAAGCCACAAGCTCTTGGAGGTACTGGTTATGCTGCTGTTGGAGCATAAGGAACTTAAGGCGGGGCCACAGGTGCAAAAATCTTCCCATCACCTGGCTCACCGCTTTGTTACCCTAGCGGAGATTTACTATCCGCTGCACCGGAATCTCGACTGGTATGCTACCAACCTACACTGCTCTAAGAACCACCTGGGCATCTGCGTGCGCGCCCAACTAGGTCGTGGTCCCGGTAAATACCTGAACGAGCTAGTGCTGGCTGATGCCCGTCACCGCTTGTCACTTGAGACCACTAGCGTGTCGTTAATTGCCGCAGAGCTTGGTTTTAGCGATGTAGATTACTTCTGGCGCTTCTTTAAAAAGCACACCGGTCAGACGCCACTGACCTACCGAAAAAGCCAGAAAGACCCACGGAATATCCGGAATCTGGGGGCTTAATTTTACCCCATGCACATAGCCGAAATTAATGTAGCCCGTATGCTGGCTCCACTGGACAGCGCGCAAATGAAGGAGTTCCGTGACTTTATCGGTCCGATCAATACGTTAGCGGAGGAGAGCCCCGGCTTCGTATGGCGATACGCCGATGGAGCTGATGTCCAGGAAAATGCCGCCGACCCGCCCTTTGGCGACAGTATGATTATCATCAACATCTCCGTATGGGAAAGCGCGGAGGCGCTGCGGGAATTCACCTATAAAACCGTGCACAGCTACTTCCTGCGCAAGCGCGGCCGCTGGTTTACTGGCTTGGGTCACCCCCATCTAGCCTGCTGGTGGGTAGCGCCGGGTACCGAGCCGACCGTGGCAGAGGCCATCGCCCGCCTACGGACACTGGAAAGGGAAGGAGTCGGAGAGGAAGCTTTTACCCTAAGCCAGTTGCGGTGAGGCTATCTAGACATTTTGATTCGCTCTCGCTTTTAGAAGAGTGCTTATTTTTTTGTCTAGCCTTCAACAGTTCCGGCCAATTCGTAATGGGGCACACTATACTCTCCAATACTATGCTCAGAGTGTTTAAAGTAGGTCGTAGGTTACACTTCTACAGAAAGTGTAACCTAGCCATCGTCAGTTAGACTGATGAGTATACCGATGTCATTCTACTAACAACAAAAGCTGCGGTGATTGTAAAGTGATCAACCAGTAAATGAAAAAATACCTACTAAGCGCATCTTTTGGGATGGAAGCTTGATTCTGGAGTCAACAACGCAGGTAATTATTTTGAGAGTACGACCAACGATGAACTATTGGGAGATATCTTACTGCTTACGATTCCCCCAAGCGACGAAGACATCTCCTCCCTTAAATGAATTGTTAAGTCGAAAGTCGTCCAACAATGGTTCTAGATACTGGTAAAGCGGCCGGTCCACCGCCCCACCTCCGATCCATTTGATGAACTCGGCACGTAGTCCAGGCTGGTCGGTATACCAGTCCATGATGACAAATCGCCCTCCGGGTCGTAGGCAGCAGAGTAGGTTATCGATGACCTTTCGCCATTCAGGAAATCCAGAGAGCCCAAGGTCGCAGAGTATGGCGTCGAACCTCACCCCCTCGCCCAAATGGGCATAAACCCAATTCTCATCAATAGCAGCGGCACCTTCCTTGAAAAGGCTGATGTTATGCCAACCTTTAGATCTTGTTTTCTCCCTAGCCTTTTGGAGCATCCCCGAAGATAGGTCAACCCCAATTACACTCCCAGTACCTTTCAGGTAGTGTTGGAAATAGCTGAAATTTTGACCCGTACCACAGGGGAGGTTGAGTACGGATTGTCCCGCTACCAATGCTAGAGCCTGAATCGCAAACCTTCTGGGTTTTCGGTAGTAGCAGTCAGGGGAAAGCAAGTCATAGACCTGGGAAAAACGATCGTAGTAAGCTTCAGCGGCACTACGGTTTTCCATCGTGTTTGACATTGGTGATATGGTTATTCGGTCTTTAATTAAGATGCATTCCAATGTACACTTAGTTACGTGCGGTTTGGCTCAAACTTCATGACCATTTTGGTAAGCCTCCCATCCCTCCTTCAGCGCATAGGGCACGATCAACAGTGCGGCCACCAGATCGGCCCACCACCAGCCCAGGTAGCGCACCGCCAGTAGCCCGGCTAGCACGGCAACGGTCTGGTAAAGACAGACGAAGGTGTCCTTGGAATCAGCAATCAGCTCGCCGCTGTCCAACGCTTTACCATACTTGCGCTTGTAGTAGATTAGGAAGGGGTTGACCACCAACGATACCAGTAGGATACCTAGACCTAGATTACTCCACTCACCGGTTTCCCGACTAATAAGCTTTGACACCGAGTCGTAGGTGATAAAAATGCTCACGATTAGGAAGGAGGCTGCAATGACGTAGAAGGTGGTCTTCTCCCTTTTCTCAAGCTCTTCCTCCGCGATACCTTCGGACTCACCGTGCAGTCGCCACCACAGGGTACTGGCGGAAATTACCTCGATGGTACTGTCCAGTCCCCATCCGATGAGCGCGGCGCTACCGGAGGTAAAACCGGCGGTCAGGGACACGCCGACTTCAATCATATCGTAGATGACGTTGAATATCTGTAACCGCTCGGCTTTCTGTAGGGTCTCTTCTCTGTTCTCGTTACTCATTGCACTTAGTTTTTGGTCTCTCGTTTGTAGGCCAGCAATCGCAGGGCGTTGCCCACTACCACCAGCGTAGAGCCCTCGTGGGCGATCACCGCCGGACCGATCTCCGCAATACCCAGCAGGGTCAGGGGAATCAGGATGGCGACCATGCCCAGGCTCATGATCAGGTTCTGACGGATAATCGACTTCGCCTTGCGGCTCAGTCCGATGGCGAAGGGTAGATTGTCCAGTCGGTCGGCCATCAGTGCCACGTCGGCCGTCTCCAGGGCTACGTCCGAACCGGCCGCGCCCATGGCGATACCGACGGTGGATTTGGCCATGGCCGGCGCGTCGTTCACCCCGTCGCCGATCATGGCCACCATGCCCTTCTCCTCGCGTAGTCGCTCGATGGCGGCCACCTTGTCCTCGGGTAGCAGGCTGCCAAGCGGGTCGGTGATACCGATGTCGGCGGCCACGGCATCGGCTACTTTCTGGTGGTCGCCGGTGAGCATGACCATCTTGCGGATACCGATTTCCTTGAGCGCGGCCAGCGTGGCCTTTGCCTCGGGGCGGGCCACGTCCATTACGGCGATCACGCCGAGGTATTTGCCGTCGCGGTGGACGATCATCGCCGTATTCCCCTTCGTCTCCAGCCCGCCCATCTGCCGGTCAAGCTGCTCGGGTACGGCCGCTCCGGTAAGTTCCTCGAAGAGTCGGCGATTGCCGATGTGTACCTGCTGGCCGTCTACCGTCGCTTTGATGCCCCGGGCCGTTAGCGCTTCGAGGTTTTCCGCCCGTGGGATGGTAGCACCGGCCAGGCGTTCCTTGCCGCCCTCTACGATCGCGGCAGCTAGGGGATGGTCGCTCAGTTCCTCTACGGCCACGGCCGTGGTGAGCAGTTCGGACTCCGATATACCCTCGGCGGGAATGACCTCCGTTAGCCGGGGCCGCCCCTCGGTCAGGGTGCCCGTCTTATCGAAGGCCAGGGCGGTGATGCCCCCCAGGTCCTCCAGCGGACGGCCCCCCTTGATGAGCACGCCCTGCCGCGCGGCCCGCGCCACTCCGGCCAGGACGGCCGAGGGCGTAGAGATCGCCAGGGCGCAGGGACTGGCTGCCACCAGCACGGCCATCGCCCGGTAGAAGCTCGCCGAGAAGGGCTCATCGATCACCAGGAAGGCGAACAGCAACAGCACCACTAGCCCGATCACCGCCGGCACGAAGTAGCGCTCAAATTTGTCGGTTAGCTGCTGGGTAGGCGACTGCTGGGTTTCGGCCTCCTTCACCAGGGTTACCAGGCGGGAAAGCGTACTGTCGCCCGCCAGCTTCATCACCCGGATCTCCAGTGGTGAGCTGCCGTTGATAGTGCCGGCGAAGGCGCGGTGCTCGGCCGCCAGCGTATCCAGTTCGTAGTCCTTTGCGGGATCGTCGACGGGTCGCTTGTCCACCGGTACGCTCTCCCCCGTGATCGGGGCCTGATCGACGGCCGAGCTGCCGCCCACGATCAGTCCGTCGGCGGCGATCTTCGAGTTCGGCCGCACTACGATGATATCGCCCAGGACTAGCTCCTCCACCCCGACTTCTACTGTCTCTTCGCCCCGCTTCACCAGCGCGGTGGGAGGGGCCAGATCGGACAGGGCGGCAATGGACTTGCGCGCCCGACCCATCGCGTAGTTCTCCAGCGCGTGCCCGATGCTGAAGAGAAACAGCAACAGTGCCGCCTCCTGAAATTCCCCGAGGGCGCAGGCCCCGGCCGCGGCTACCAGCATCAAAAAGTCGATCTCGAACTTTCCCTGCCGGATGGTCTGTATCGCCTCGATCAGAATGAAGTAGCCCCCCAGCAGTATGGCAATCACGAATAAAACGGTTGGCACGATCTCACCCACCCCCTCCAGGAAGCTCAGTAGCAGCCCCGTTAGCCAGAACGCCCCGCTACCGATGGCGAAGTACAGCTCGGTGTTCTCCCCAAATATGCCGCCGTGGTCGTGGTTATGGCCGTCGCCGGGGGCGTGCTTTTCCTTGCCGTGCTCACCCGGTCCGTGGTCGTGACCGGCATGGTCGTCCCCTTCCACCGTACCGGCGATGCGCAGATCTGTGTCGGTCACCGCCCGGCGTACACCCGCCTCGTCGATCACCTCGGCGTCGTATTCGATGCGGGCTATCCCGGCCCCCGAAACTACGGCCTCGGTTACACCTTCGGTCTTGCCGATTCGCTCGCCGACCTGCCGTGCGTGGCGCTGGTGGCGGACACCGGTCACGTCGAGCAGCACGTGCCGGTAGCGACGGGTGATTGTTGCGCCGGCCCGTTTGGCCAGGGTCTCTACCTTCTTCAGTGCCAGCTGATTGGGATCGTAGTGTATGCACACCTCCGGCGGTGTCCCCTCCTTAAGGTGAGCGCTTTCAATGGCCGGTTCGGCCCGCAGGGCTTCCAGCAGCCGGTCGACGCAACGATCGCGAGCGTCGGGGACTTCGGGTAGTAAGATGGGTAGGTCAAGTCGCAGTTTACTCATAGCTTAGTTTATTTATTAGGTATTCGTTTATATCTATCCCGCGCGGTCGATCCACCACTGCTCCGCTTGTTGTAGTGCCCGGTCGAAAGCCATGCGTTTAGACAGGTCCGGGTGATTTACCAGCAGTTGATTGGCGATCTCGATGGCTTTGTCCCGTACTTCTGGGGTGTAATCCGCCAACTGATCGGCGAACTCCGTGGGGTCTATGCGGCGATCCATTACTTGGCCTGAGTTTGTTCGGCGAGCTCGAAGTAGCGAATCTCGGCGGAGGTGAATAGGATGTTGAAAGTTTGTTGCCGGTCAATGGATAGCATGGTAATTGGATTTGTCATTAAAAAATATAAATCAATGCCCGTGCTCCAGCTCCCCCGACTGGCTCTGTGCGTACACGTAGTAGGCCCCCTGGGTGACGATGCGCATCCCCGCCGGCAAAGAATCGATGAGGCGCACGGCCGTAAAGCCGTCATTCGTAGCCCCGGGATTGACCCGCAGCCGCTCGAAACTGACTTCCTCCCCCGTCTGCTCTTCCGGACCCGCGAAGACATAGGCCGTCTCCCCATCCCGGAAGATGGCCTCCTCGGGCAGGGCGGGGGTAGTCTGGTCGTTCAGCCAGATCCGCGCCTCGGCGAACAGGTCGCGGATGAAGGGGGGCTGGGCTCCCGTCAGGTGGGCGTGTACGCGCACCGTCTTATTCTCCGTATTGAATTCCTTGCCGATCACGTGCACCTCGGCCGTGTAACGCTGATCGCCCCGGGAGGGAATCTGGTAGGTTACCCGCTGTCCCTTTTCCACCCGTGCGATATCGCTCTCGAATACGTCCAGCTCCAGGTGCAGGTGTTCCTCGTCGATGAGTTCCATGAGCTGGGTGCTGGGCTCCACGTACATCCCGTCGTGCAGGGAGATCGTCGTGATGTAGCCGGAGCGCGGGGCGAACAGGGTGATCTGCTGGATAATGTTGTCGGGTCGCACATCGTCGGTCCGAATGCCGAGGTACTCCAGCCGCTGCCGTAGTCCACTCACGTTGGCCACCTTAGCCGCGACCTGGGAGCGCAGTTGCTGCACCTGCTTCAGGATGCCGGCGTTTTCGGCTACGAGCGTCTCCTGGCGTTCCAGCTCCTGCTGCAGGTAGGTCAGTTCAGCCGCAGCCTCCAGGTACTCGCGCTGGTGCTCGATGAATTCGGGGTTCTCCAGGTAGGCGATCACCGCGCCCCGCTTCACGTAATCCCCCTCCACGTAGTTGCGGCTACCCCGGATAAAGCCGCTGGCCCGGGCACTTACCGCGGCGTAGGCGTTGGGGGGTAGACCCAGGGTGCCCGTGGCTTTGAGGTAGTCGTTCACCTTCAGTTCCCGCAACTCACCGTAGGCGATATCCATCGCATCGAGCTGTTGGCGGCTCAGGTGGATACCCTCCTCCACCTCCTCCCCCTCATGCTCGGTGTCTACTTCATCCATTTCGGCTGCTGAATGGACGTCGTCGTCCACCTTTTCCCTATCGTCGGACTGGGCGGGGCCGCAGGTGCTAAGTAACACGGTCAGCAACAGGGTAAGACCGGTGTTGAAAATTATGGCTATCGTTTTCATCGTAGTGACGTAAAAGTTATTGATTGAGGAGATACCGCAGGCGGGCGACCGCCAGGTTATGGTTGGTCACGGCGTCGAGGAACTCCACGCCGTTTTCACCCAGGAGGCGCAGGGCACCGAGCAGTTCGAGGTAGCCGATCTCGCCGGCCCGGTAATTGAGGCTGGTGACGCGGACGATCTCCGGGTTAACCAGTGCCAGTTGCTCCCGGTAATACTCGACCGTGACGGCCACCTGCTGGATTTCACTACGGGCCTGCGACAGCTCCTGATCGTAGCGCAGACGCCGGGCTTCCAGCTCCGTCTCGGCAACGGTGACCCCCAGACGCTCGGCTTCAATGCGCCGCCGGGTAACCCCGTTGAACAGCGGCAGGGTGACGCCGGCCTCGATTCCGCTGAGGTAGCCCCCCTCGAAGTACTGCTGGGCGGAGTAGCCCAGGCGAAAACCCGGCCGCAGCTGGGCACTCAGCACCCCAATGCCGGCCCGGGCCGTCTCGACCTGCCGGACGGCTAGTGCTACCTCCAGTCCGGAGCGGAGGGTATCACCGAGGTTCGGGGGTGGGTCCGTCAGCCGGAGGGTGTCGCTGGGGGAGACGGCTCCGCCGGTATTGAGTAGTAGGCCGAGCTGTGATTGCAGGTTGGTAACCGCCAACTGGGTACGCTCGGCCAGTTGCTCGTAGCGGCGTAGGGCCGAGTTCAGGTTGAGGGTCTCCAGCCGGTTGGCCTCGCCGACCTCCACACGCACGGTGGCGGTGCGGGCATACTCCGCGTAGGTACTTACCAGTTGGTTGTAGAGCGAGAGTAGCGCCTCCTGCTGCTGCAGGCGGTAGTAGGTAGACCGGACGCGGTAGCTCAACTCGGCGCGGGTGAGCTGTCCGCGTACTTCGGTACTGGCGATCAGGGCATCCTGCGCGATGTTGGCCGCCCGGATACCCGCCGGGTTAGCAAACTGCTGGATCACCGACAGCTGGTTGACCCGTTGACCGTTCTCCCGGAAGAGTCCGTCGCCATTGTAGCTGATGTCGGTCACGCCGGGGAGGTAGGGCAGGTCCCGCAGACTACGGCTCTGCTCCGTGCGTCGGTCGGCCGCCCGAACCTCGGGATTGGACCGAAGTGCCGTCTGGACCGCTTGCTCTACCGATAACCTCTGCACCTGCGCCCCCGCCCAATCAGGTAAGAGCAGTAACGGTAGTAGAAGGAGTAGACTGGACTTAGCCATTCGGCGCGTCTTCCAACCCTCCAGCCAACTGTAAAGTATGGGTAGGATGACCAGGGTGAGGAAGGTGGCCGTAATGAGCCCGCCGATAACCACCGTAGCCAGGGGACGCTGTACCTCCGCCCCGCCCGAGGTGGAAATGGCCATGGGAAGAAAACCGAGCGAGGCCACCGAGGCGGTCATGATCACTGGACGGAGCCGTACGCGGGTACCCTCGATGATGCGATCGCGGACGTTGGTAATTCCCTCCTCCTTGAGCTGGTTCAGGTAACCGATCAGTACGATGCCGTTGAGTACCGCTACGCCGAAGAGGGCAATGAAGCCGATGCCGGCCGAGATACTGAAGGGCATGCCGCGCAGCTCCAGCGCCCAGATGCCCCCGATGGCCGACAGCGGAATGGCCACGAAGATGAGGGCCGCCTGAGAAAAGCTACCGAAGGTGAAGAATAGTAGGATGAAGATGAGGGCCAGGGCCAGGGGCACGGCAATGGCCAGCCGGGCCGAGGCCGCCTGCAGGTTCTCAAACTGCCCCCCGTAGGTAAAGTAGTAGCCGGCCGGCAGTTCGATACCCTCATCCAGGGCGGACTGGATGTCACCGACCAGTGTTTCCACGTCGGAATCGCCGACGTTGACGCCGATCACGATGCGGCGGTTGGTATTCTCGCGGCTGATCTGCATCGGCGCGTCGACCAGCCTAACGTCAGCCACTTCCCGCAGGGGTACCTGACTGCCGCCGGGTAGGGGTACGTAGAGATCGGCAATACTGCTGATCTCACCGCGGGCGTCCGCATTGAGTCTTACGGTCAGGTCGAAGCGGCGCTCTCCCTCGTAGACCGTACCGGCCGAAGCCCCGGCGAAGGCAGTACCCACCACCGTATTAATATCCCCGACCTGGAGACCATACTGTGCCATTCTCGGGTAGTTGAAGTCAACCACTACCTGGGGCATGCCGATGGTCTGCTCGACGGTCACAGTACCCGCCCCGGGAAGGGTGCTGATGATGGCCTCCGCCTCCCTTGCCTTAGCGTAGGCCAGTTCCAGATCCGGACCGTAGAGCTTGATGGCGATGTCGGCCTTGGCCCCCGTCATCAGCTCGTTGAACCGCAGCTGAATGGGCTGACTGAACTCCAGGCCGACACCCGGGAAGATCTCCATCGTTTCTTCAAGGGCCTCGAACATCCCCTGCCGGTCGGGTGCCGTGGTCCATTCGTCCCGGGGTTTCATCACGATCGTGTAATCGCCGATCTCCACCGGCATGGGGTCGGTCGGGATCTCGGCGGCCCCGATGTTGGTGACCACCTCCTTCACTTCGGGAAAGCGGTCGAGTATCCGCCGCTGTACCCGTTTGGTTAGGTCGATATTCTGGCTCAGCGAGGTACCGGGGGGCAGGATCTGCTGCATGGCCAGGTCGCCCTCGTCGAGGGTAGGGATGAACTCGCCACCCATGCGGCTGAATACCCAGAAACTGACGGCAAACAGCACTACGGTGGCGAGCACAAACGCTACTTTAAAGCGCAGTGCGGCACGGAGTAGGGGGGTGTAGAGCTGCTGGAAAAATTCGATGATCCGATCAGCGATCGTGCGCTTGTTGTTCACCCGCTTCTTGAGGACCAACGCCGCCATCATGGGCACGTAGGTCAGTGACAGAATCAGTGCCCCCAGAATGGCCAGCATGACGGTCTGCGCCATGGGTCGGAACATCTTTCCCTCGATGCCCACCAGGGCCAGGATGGGGATGTACACCATCAGAATAATGATCTCTCCGAAGGCCGCTGAGCTGCGAATCTTGATGGAGCTTTCGGTGACCTCGGCGTCCATCTGTTCCTGCGTCAGTTGCTGACCGGCAAAGCGGTGGCCGAGGCGGTGTACGATACTCTCCACGATGATGACGGCCCCGTCAACGATCAACCCGAAGTCGATGGCCCCCAGGCTCATCAGATTTGCCGAGATGCCCAGTAGGTTCATCATCGAGATGGCGAAGAGCAGCGACAGCGGAATTACCGAGGCTACGATCAGGCTGGCCCGCCAGTTACCCAGCAACAAAACGAGGATGAAGATGACGATCAACGCTCCCTCGATGAGGTTCTTTTCAACGGTGCCGATGGCCGTGCTCACCAGTTTGTCCCGCACCAGGTAGGGCTCGATGACCACCCCCTCCGGTAGCGACTCCTGAATTTGCTCCACCCGCTCCTTCACCCGCTCGGTGACGGCGGCGGAATTGGCTCCCTTCAGCATCATCACCCGACCGCCGACGGCCTCCTCCCCGTTCCAGACCAGCGCCCCGTAGCGGGGTGCCCTACCGAACTGGACGGTGGCGACGTCCTCAATCAGGATGGGCCGGCCGGCACGCACGTCCACCACGATCTTGCGGATATCGGCCAGGCTCTGAGCTACGCCGTCGGTGCGTATGTAGTAGGCGCGTGGACCCTTTTCGATGTAAGCACCCCCGGTATTCGCGTTGCTGTTTTCCAGGACGGTGAACACCTCACCGATGGTAACCCCCACTGACTTGAGCAGGTCGGGATCGATGGCTACCTCGTACTGCTTGAGGTAGCCCCCCATGGTGTTCACCTCCACTACCCCCGCGATACCGGAGAGCTGGCGGCGTACGATCCAGTCCTGAATGGTGCGCAGCTCGGTGGCGGAATACTGGTCTTCGTAACCCTCTAGCGGACGGACAACGTACTGGTATATCTCCCCCAGACCGGTAGAGATCGGGGCCATAACGGGCGTACCGAGACCGTCGGGAATGTTCTCACCGGCCTCCTTGAGGTACTCACTGACCAGCTGTCGGGCCAGGTAGATATCGGTAGACTCCTCGAAGACTACCGTGATGACCGACAGCCCGAAGCGGGAGATGGAGCGAATCTCGACCAGGTCCTGTACGTTCTGCAGGGCCAGCTCGATGGGGGTGGTGATGAACTGTTCTACCTCCTGGGTAGCCAGCGTGGGCGAGGAGGTGATGACCTGTACCTGATTATTGGTGATGTCGGGTACGGCATCGATGGAAATCTGGCGCAGGGAAAATACGCCCCAGACAATGAGGGCCAGGACGAACAGTCCTACGACCAGCTTATTCCGTACGGAATAAGCAATAATGCTGTCAAACATAGAAGATAAGGAGTTAAACCAG
Source organism: Lewinellaceae bacterium (assembly GCA_963803525.1). Classification (GTDB taxonomy): domain Bacteria; phylum Bacteroidota; class Bacteroidia; order Chitinophagales; family Saprospiraceae; genus Neolewinella. The sequence continues at coordinate 58,714 of CAWDMV010000024.1, read as the reverse complement.
AAGATGGGGACGGGGCGTGCCTATCCCATACGGGGTGGTTTAACTAAGCTCGGGGGGGCTGCCAGGTACCGTCCGCGGCAAGCTGGGGAATCCAGTGCCGGGTAAAGGTGGGCACGGTTTTACCGGCAGGCGGTAAGGGGATTACGTCAGCGTAGAGATCGAGGGAGGCGGGCGGCGTTCCCACTACGGCGCTGCAACAGGCGCAGACGCAAAAGAGCGTACAGTGATCCTGATGCTCGGAATCCTGGTGCTGGTGATCAGGATTTACCTCGTGCATGACGGTGGGGGCATCGCTGGCGAGCACCACGACTCCATTGTCGCCACAGGGTACTAGGGCGAGGGAAAAGAGGTAAGCGGCGAAGAGGATAATCTGCCAGCGCATCCACCCTTTAACGGCCGGAGGTTGGAAAGGTTGGGTTTTGGAACCGACCGATTCCTCCCATAACTGAGGGTCAGCAGAAGGTCCCCCTACTTTCTTTACGATGGCCTTTATTAAGTTGTACTTCTGCACTAAGTGAGACCTGCGCTCCCCGATATGGGAATTCTCATATCGGGGCGTCGCGTGGGAAAGTCAGTCAGGAAAGCGCTCCCCTACCCCGCTTTTCCCGTGAAACACTATTACCATAAGTGTTTCAAGATTTGCCTCTCCCCCACCCCGAAACCTAGCAAAAGCGTTTGCCAAAACGCCCGGAAGATGTTGCTTTCGAAACATTACTGCAGTAGTGTTTCAATCCTATGGCGAGCTTCGATTTTGACATCTTTGACGAAGCGGGAAACCGCAAGTACCTCACCCTTGAGAAACGAAAGGCGTACTTCGCAGCCATTGACAAGGCACTGACCAAACCGGAAGATCGGGAGAAGCGGACCTTCGCGTTACTACTGTAATACACGGGGTGCCGGATCAGCGAAGAGCTGGCCGTCACGCACAACAGTATCGACTACCCCGGCAAAGCCGTCACTTTTCTCACCCTGAAACGGCGCAAGACCATCTACCGGCAGGTACCCCTTCCCGCTTCCTTCCTAACGAAGCTGGATGATGTACACCTGGTTAAAGACCACCAAACCGGCCGCGCGAAAATCGCCGGACAACAACCGATCTGGAACTTTGGCCGAACTGTAGACTTACCCAAAGCTGGACAGTTTAAAATTAACCAGTTTGCGCCAATTGGCGCTGCCCGAATTTCTTGGGCGGTAGTCCTCCGTTACCGGCGTGGGGGTGATGCCAGTTGAAATCCTCACGGAATCGCTCGGCTACCACGTTGAACTGCTGGTAGGACTCGAAGAGGCAGGCGTCCAGGACATCCTCGCGAAAGTGCCGGTTGAACCGTTCAATGTAGGCATTCTGCGTCGGCTTACCCGGTTGGATGTAGGCTAACTCGATGTCATTTTCTGAGCAGTACTCCTGCAGGATCCGGGCCAGGAACTCCGGGCCGTTGTCTACACCCGGGGGGTCAATACTGCGGAATAGGGGGGTCAGTACTTTTCGGAATGGGGGGGTCAAACCTGCCGGAATACACAATTACCCTTTGAGCGGGGAAGCTCACCGCTCCGTGACAGATCAGGTCCTCCCGGTTGTAGTCGTCGATCACGTTCAGTACCCGCAGCTTGCGGCTGTCCTCCAGGGCATCGGCCATGAAGTCCATGCTGTAGGTATGATCCAACTCCGGGGGTTGCTCCAGGGTCTGGGCCGGTCGGTCGCCCAGGCGTTGTTTGATCTTCCGCCGCCTGACCAGGCCCAGACTACGGTAGATGCGCAGGACGCGCTTACGGTTCCATCCGTGGTTTTCCCGACGGATGCGCTGGTAGTACTCGTCAAAGCCGCGGTTGGGCAGGCCCTCGGCCAGCTCGAGTAACTTAACTTGCACTGCTCCGTCGTTCCTCTTTTCCTGGTAGTGGAAGGTGGAACGCGCCAGTCCGACGGTCCGCAGAATCAGCGTCAGACTTGCCGTGTAGGTAGGCTTGGAGATAGTGTGCCAGTTTACGCTTAGCCGAGGGCCCTAGAACTTTTTTTCCAGGACGTCTTTGAGCATCGTGTTACTCAGCGCCAGGTCGGCATACATTCGCTTGAGCCGGGCGTTCTCCTGCTCCAACTCTTTAAGCCGCTGCAGGGCACTGGAATCCATACCGGCGTACTTGCGCCGCCAGTTGTAAAAGGTGGCCTTGGCCACGCCCAGTTCGCGTGCGACCTCATCCACCGTGCGACCACCCTCGACCTCCTTAAGGCCCTGACGATCTGGCTTTCCGAAAACGTTGATTTCTCTATGACAACTCGAATTTAGTGATTTATGAGTTGTCCAGTTTTTGGGGAAGCCTGATGTATCCCCAATAATTTAGACCAGTGAATGAGACATCGTTATAATCATCATATGAAAAATGAAGCGTCGTAAATTCACTTCGGAGTTCAAGTTTAAGGTCGCCGTGGCGGCCATTTCGGAGCAGCACAGTTTAGCGGAGTTGGCTAAAAAGCACCAGCTGGCTCCGGCCCAGATCAGCACCTGGAAAAGAGAGTTACTGGCCGGCGGCTCCCAGATTTTTGACAAGCCCAGTAAGGTCGTCGGGCCGGACCTGCAAACGCGCGAGGACGAGCTCCTGCGTATCATCGGCCAGCTGCAGGTGGAAAACTGCTTTCTAAAAAAAACGCTGAAGTGAGCCTTTCCCCGGAGGTGCGCCGCCACCTGATCGAGCCGGAGCATGGACAATTGAGCGTAAGACGGCAGTGCGAGTTGTTGTCCGTTTCCCGCGCCGGGCTCTACTACGCGCCGCGCGGTGAAAGTGCTCTGAACCTGGAGTTGCTGCGCCTGATGGATGAGCACTACCTGGACCATTCCTACAAGGGAGCGCGGCGCATGCACGTGTGGTTGACCCGGGACCGGGGCTACTCCGTGAGCCGCAACCGCATCGACGGCCTGTACTACGAGATCCTAGGCCTGCAGTCACTTTTACCCGGCCCGCACACTTCTAAGCGGTGTAAGGACCACGCCGTTTTTCCCTATCTGTTGCGCGATTTGAAGATCGACCGGAGCGATCAGGTATGGGCTACGGACATCACCTACGTGCCCATGCGCCGGGGGTTTTTGTACCTGACGGCCATCATCGATCTGTACAGTCGCTACGTCGTCCATTGGAAGCTCTGTAACTCTATGGAGGCCACTTGGTGCCGCGATCTGGTAGCAGAAGCCCTGGACATCCACCGAGTGACCCCGGAGGTCTTCAATACCGATCAGGGCGCGCAGTACACCAGCCGGGTGTTCACCGAGTTCATCCTGAGCAAGGGAATGCGGCTAAGTATGGATGGCAAGGGCCGAGCCACGGACAATGCCTTCATTGATCGGCTGTGGCGCAGCATAAAGTACGAGCGGCTGTATCTTCATGAGTACGAGACCGGAAAGCAGCTCTCTGACATGGTAGATGACTACCTTACCTACTACAACACCGCCCGCCGGCACTCCTCCATCGGAGACGACTATCCAGCCGATTGGTACCGGACCGGCAAGATTGAAAAAACGGCTTGAAAAGGCCCAAACATATATAGCTTTTAACCATGCGTTGTCTTAACCTCTCCGGGTTCGTGGTTTAACAATTGGGGGCACTTCAGCCTACAACCGGGCCTTACTTTTCCTTGCTGACTTAGATCACGATAGTACACCTTGACGATTGCTGTCGCGTTTCAGTTGTTCCTCGCTCCGTCACGGTCGAATCGCTCGTCTAGTCTTCGCTGATGATAAACTTGCAATAGTGCTTACCGGCATCTAGGACCAGGTAAGTTTCCCAGCCACTAGACAAACTGACAGAGGAAGAGTTACAAAACCTTGAATTACAAGTTGATGGGGTGTAGTCTTTGATAGGTTGCAAGCGAAATAAGCGCTCAATTTGAGTAGTCTACTTTCTGGTGCCCAAGCAAGTTTTGGCGCTCTATGTCGGCGGACGACCCACTAACCTACAACACTACCTCGGGTTTCGCACAATACCATTTATATCCCTGTAACTATCAGGCGTTGGCCGATCAGTTTGTGTGTTTTCATATTTTATGAACTCAAACTCCAAAAAATTGGAGTAGCTGTTAGAGTCCAAATCTTTTTGTGCGTAAAACTTCAATAACTTATACGTATAGTCGCTTGCGTCATAACCTAACTGTGTTAAATAATTAACTGCATGCTTGTCCCCAATTCTAATTTTGTGAAGTTCGTTATTATCTATAATTCCTTTATGTTCTTCTTTATTAAAACCTGGTGGCAAATAACATGGAACATCTCTCTCGCACGGAATTTGCTGTAAAATTACATCGCTGTCAGGAGCTATAGCTGTTGGCATGACTATTTGCGCTATTACCCTTGCTGCAGGACCAAACACCCACCCCAAAGAATTAATTTTCCCAGTATTTATAAGCCAATCAATAGCTTTTTGAGTTTTAGTTTTTGTTCCATAAATGTCGTCAGATTCACTGGGTAGATCGCCTGGGTAATCCTGACGCCGTGCTAGTTCGGTCAACCAATCTAAGTTAGGATTATTGGGTTGACTAACCCTTATATAATATATTGTGCCATGATAACCTAGTGGGGTACGATACCATACCGAATTGAGTCGTATGATTTGATCTCCTGATTTGTCAAATTGAAGTTGAATTTTTTGCATATTATTGTTATTTCATATATTTTATCTTTGGATAGCCTTTGATATTTTGGATTTTTAGACCATGCGATCAAGTTAGTCAATTAAAATTTGAGCAGCGTTTTTGATACTTCAAAATAGGTTTAATTCTTCCGATTCCTTGATTATTTAGATATTGGTAGCAGTGTGGTCCTTTTTCGATGCCTTGAGAGAGTCGGCGACCATCATCTGAGGTGTAAGGTGTTGATAATCAAGTGAAGTGCCCCCAATTGTTAAACCTCTCCGGGGTCGTGGTTTAACAATTGGGGGCACTTCACTACTGTGCATTCTGGGCAGGTGAACATTCTTTTTGAGTTTAGTCATCTTATAAGATAGTGACCTCGCTCAGGCTACCATTTTTTCAATTATCAGATTATTACTTCTGATACACCGCTTTGACTTGTAAAATTTTAACGATCCTCCTGCAGTATCGGATCCTCTTGAGGATAAAGGCGATAGTTGGCTTCGCGAGGCGAGCGCTCGCCGAATGATTCAGGTAGTGTCAGCGTCTGTGGGTGATCTGAGCTAAACAATGCCCGAATTATTGGACAAGCACCACTGCCTTCGCAAAGTGAAGTACCTATTACTCCTCCGAAAATCCCAACGGCAGCTACTGGGCTCAGAACTGCTGCCTTAATAGCTTCCTTTACCGAGTTGTCCTTCGGTTTTACCCAAAGAACGATTTTTTCGACCACTGCTATTGTACTAGGTCCGGGTACAAGGTGGCAGTCCACTAGAGGCAAGCAATCCAAACCAAAGGGCCCAGCACCTTGAAATTCGTAACGTAGATGAGTCACCTTAAGCTGACTTGGAGCCTGTTCAGCCTCATTACTAGGGCTATTTGCATTTGTAACTGCCTCCGCTACAAAAGCGTCATAGCGTTCCAATGCGGACTTTAATTCACAGGCACCAGGATTTTCGCGGCAAAATTGGTCAGGTGGCAGGCTCCCGTCCGGCGGACCCCAATCTCCATCGACATCCAAACCATCAGGATCAAGGTATCGCAGTGGATTATTCATACTAAACGAATAAATATTCATCCGTTGTGGTGCTTCTAACCCTATTTCAGGTGCTGCGGAGAAGAGTGGATCACCACTGTTCCAACGAAGCGTTAGCGGATCATAATAGCGAAAACCATAGTACCGCAGACCGGTCGTAACATCACTCTCTTTGCCATTGAATTGACGACTGTGCACCTCGCTACCCGTTTCCGAAATAACTTCGCCGAAGGGTCCATATAGAAAACTCGAACTCACATTGCCCACCCGATCAAGCGAGAACATCAGATTCTGCAGCGCATCCGCGTACTGAAGCTCAATTGTGGTACCATTTTCTACCCGAGCAAGTGCGGGACCACCACCGGATAGATGAACATAATTGAGGGAATCCGTACCGTTTTGGTTGAAGTGGGTTTCCCGCTCCGCAAACCAGAAGCGGGCATTTCCTCTACGATCTATCGCCAGGGTACGCTGGCCCGTGTGGTCATAATAGTAGGTTTCCAGTCCCTCTCCCGTGTCAACGCTATGAATCTGATCCCGTCCGCTCCAGTGCAGCAGTTGGTCGCCGTCAGGAATGCTACGCCAAGTCATGTTTCCTACATCATCGTATAGGAAAGTAGCAATGCTTTCGCCAGTGGCATTGTCCACCAATTCGTCTACGGCCTGGGGATCAACCTGTCCATATGTATAATTCACGTTTCTCGCCTGGATGGATCTCGCTCCGGATACATCGGCGGAACGTACATTCCCGGTAGGCGAGTAGCTAAAGCGTCCACGGTAGGCATTGGGACCATCGGCAGCAAGTAACCGGTGGTGTGCATCGTACCCATAGACCGCATTGGCGCTGACGCCATTTGTGTGACCGACCACGGCGGCTAAATCTCCCGCCTCTGTATAGGAGTAATTGCGCTCAGCGAGGGGGGTGACTTGACCGTTTAGCGTCAGGACATCCGTGAGCGGGCGAGACAACGCATCATAGGTATAGTTCCGCACCTGCCCAAAGTCAGTCTTCCTCACCCTTGGTAAGCCCGTCATCTCCCGGTCGTAGTCGGCAACGTGAAGCCATGCCAACTCTCGTGGGTCGAACCAGTCGACCGTCGCCACCAGTCCCCGCTCATCGTAATTGATCCGCGATTGCTGTCCGTCGTGCCACCGGCTTGCCGTCAATTGTCCGAGCGCATTATAGGCACGGGTAACTTGCTGGGTTACATTGAGTGACGGGCTACCGGCAAGATCGAGACTACGTTGTTCGCTGGTGATCAGACCGCGGACATCATAAGCGTAGTCAATACTTCCGTAGGGTAGCTCAACCCGGCGTAATCTGCCGATCCCATTCTGTGCCTGATCGTACTGATAACGGATCATTTGTATCTCTGGGACAAACCCGGATTCTTCCAGGGCATTGGTGAACGATGACGACGCGGGCGGTGAGCTCAAACGCAGGTCAGCGTAACGCTGGGTCAGCTTTCTGTCCAGCCCATCGTAGCTAAAGGTCGTCTGATAATTGGCCGCCGCCGCACCGGGCGGTACGGGCGACTGTTTGCTGATCAGGTTGCCGTTGAGGTCGTAGCGGTACTGCCAGCTTCGCCCACCCCGAGCTACCGAGAGCCGCCCGTCCAGGAAATCGTGTTCCATCCGTGTCACGTTGTTCTCTGCATCCGTGATGCGGCTCAGGTTATCATTAGCGTCGTACGCGTATTGCGTTATCGCGTCCTCAGCTCCGTCTTCGTGCTCCTGCAGCTCGGTAAGCCGGCCGAAAACATCATACTTCTGGGTCCGGGATCCGCCCGATCCATCGGAAGTTACTTCTGTGATGGTCTGATTCAGGCCGGTATAAGCAATGGAGGTACCCGTACCGTCGGGCCGGGTGAAGTCAGTTACTCGTCCCAACCCGTCGTGACGGTACGAAAAGGTAATGCGGTTATCGTTGTCGCGCGGGTCCACGGTTTCAATGCTTTCGACACCACCACTACCGGCATAGCTGTACGTTGTCAGTGTTTGCATCTCCCCCTCGAACAGCTGGCGGGTGGTCAACACCCGGCCTCGGCCGTCGAATTTCTGCTCAGTCGGAATAAGGTGGGGGACGTCAAAATCGAGTAGCTGCTCTGACCGTATACTGACTGGCGAACCCGAATCGAAGAAACTTGAATCATTGTAGGTGAAGCGCTCTACGGTTTGTTCTTTGTATGATGGGCTACCGTTGTCCTCAGTGTCTAGGGAGATACTGTGCGAAAGGACGCGCCCGAATCCATCCAGCTGCCACCGCTCAGTGTCGAAAATTGCCGTGGCCGCGGCGGACACGAAGTTGGGGCCTTCGCGTTTCACCTTGACCCCTGTGGATACGTCAAAAGCCGTCTTGGTTACTTGCCCCAGTTCATTGTTGGTTTCCTCGACGGACAATTTATGACTGTCGTAGCGAAAGATCGTTACCGGGCCGAGCTGCTCGTTCTGCAATGGCTTCTGAATACTCAGTTGGTTGCCGGTTTCCGGATCGTAAGTATAGCGGATAACGCCTGAGGTCTCGGGGTCTCTGAACGTGCGTAATTGTTCGAGTAAACCCGTAGTGACGTCATACTTCATTACGGTGCGACCGGTCATTTCGGGATTTACATCCGCGTCGCCGACAGTATGCATTGTCTCGCTGACGCGAATCCGGTAATCCTCGGGGTCGGCGAGGGTTCCGTAGATATTGGCATACCGAAGTTCCGTTTGACGGTCGTCTGGTCGGGCAGTCATCCCGAATCCTTCCCGCACTCGCTTGTTGAGAAATTGGCGCACGGGGCCATCAAACTGCCACTGGCTTTCGGTACGATGCACGCTTTCGTCCCGGGAGAAGCATTCGGTCTCACTTATAGTAGGACCGTCCGTCGTGCAGGTGGCCGTCAGTATGGGAAGTGAGAGGTTAATGAGGTCACCGAACACTCTTTCATGGAGCCACTCATTCCTGACGACGTGGTGCAATTGGCCGTCGCGCCAGGTTTTGGTGCTTGCCAGGTCAGCGTGCAGTCCGTCATAATTGTACTGCTTACTAACCTGCTTTGACGTGCCATTCGCGTAGTTGGTCGCTTGTACATTCTGGTAGAATCCAGCGAATTGGCTTCGCTCCCTAAATCCGGAGTGTTTCGCCGCGGAAGCGTAAGTCGGCTGTTCATATTTGTAGTTGGTGGTCGTCGGGGGTGTACCGAATCCGCCCTCCAGGACACTCCTGCTCACGACCCAGGTCGGAGTCGGCAGTGCGGCTTCCTCACCGTCCCACCGAACTACACCACGATCGTTGGAGGGTGTGTAGGAAAAACTGAGTTCCATCCCACGACCGTTTCTGACCCGACGTAGCAGATCCGGTGCTGGGGGTAGACCGGGGCTGCTGACATAACTTATCGTAGGACTCCCACCAACGCTTCCAGCGGCCTGCCATTCGACGAGATCGGCTAGCCCATCGCCATTGATGTCCGTGAAGTCATTTACGATATGCCAACTACCCATGAAGTCGTCGGATTCCCATTTCGCCGCCAGGAGGCGCTTGCTTAGTGCCCATTTTTCTGGAAACAGTAAGGTAACCGCTTCGCCGAAGCTGCCTCCCAGATTGAACTTCGCTCTAACCCTCCTGGTCGCGGTGATGGCAGGCCCGCCCTCAAACCAAACCATGTCCACTAGGCCGTCGGCATCGAGGTCTACCAGGCGCCTTTCGTAGCCTCGTGCTCCATCTCTTAAACTGGCGTTCAGGATAAAACCCTTGCAATCGGTCTGTACTTGCTCTAGCGCGCTATTGCCGTTCAGCGCGCGCGCCTGGTCATCGAAACCGCTGCCGGTGTTGCGGTAACTGTACATTAACTGGTCATCCAGGCGCACGATCAGGTCGGCCAGGCCGTCGCCCTCGATGTCGCGCAACCCGATCACGGTGGAGCGTCGGAGGAGGAAATCCTCACCACAACTTTGCTGCTTCCAATCATCGGAGGCTAATTTAGCCTGGGGAACCTCCCATACGTACGCATCCCGCAGCAGCGGAAAGGTACCGGTACCGTCGCCAAAATAGACCGTCCAGTCACATCCCGCCCCCAGTAAAAGTCCGTTCGTGCACGGTGCCAGCGTCGTGGTCTTAGTGTCGATCGCATCCAGGAAGCCATCACCATCGATATCGAAGAGTGAGGGCACGCTGTAGTGGACAAAGGTGGACAGGTCCAGCGCGTCCTCGCCGGCCGGCCGGGTCAGGGAGACGGGGCTGTGAACATTCATGGGCCGCTGGGCTGCATCAGCGTCGAGAATCGCTTGATTTAAAAAAGGCTGATCTAAATTACCCGTGCCGGGGTAGACGCGCCATAAGAAGCGTCCGGCGCGATCTTTTTCTGGCGCTAACGACGGCGCGGCACCACCTACCGTATTTAGTTTAAGCCCGAATCCACAAACCGGGTCATCCGTGAAACTTGTTACCCAAGGATCGTAACTGTCAAAACAACCCGACGCAGCCCAGGCATTAGTGACTAGGTCAAGGCGACCGTCACCCGTATAATCCATGAATTGGTAGCTCAGATGTCCCGGGGCCAGCACGCGTACTTTTGTGCCGGGTTGCGGAACTATCTCAGTTGATCGGTAGGCGACCTGACCACTGAGGGTACAGCCTTCCTTGCCGTCCAGGGAAGAGCCGGGGATTCCGCTCCATTCCCGGTACCAAGCAGCCGTCGGGAGCGGCGATTTACGCTCTAGGTCTTCAAAAGAACCGCTACGCAGGCCCCTGGTCCACACCAGCGTACAGACGGAATCCTCTTCAATTACCGAAAAGCGGTCCTTGATCCCATCGCTGTCGATATCCAGCAGGGTAACGACAAGCCCTCCCAGCTGGGGCGCATTGATACCTTCCTGGCCGAATCCGGGCACATCTGCAGTCACCTCCCGCATTGGTTGCTGACTGGGGATCCTCGACGTCGGCAGCGTCAAATCGCGCCGGCTGTTGTAATCAAACTCAATGGGTGGAAGGACCGTTGCATCACCGTCGACATTGAATGCGCTGACTTCGATCCGGGTCAAATAACGGATAGGGTTTTGGCCACACGGGATCGTCCGCGCGGGCGTCTCGTCGGTTGTTGTAGCACCTAAAACTTCTGGCGCCTCCGTTGTCGGGACCCGATCAATCGGGGGTGCTGAAATTGGAGCAACACCTACATTTTCCGGTGCTTGCGGCCGCAACTCAACCGCATTCGGGGATGGCGGGGTCGCGTCGTCGCCCGGAGCCGGTAATTCTGTTTGAGTAACCTTGTCGTAGAGGACAGAATTATGCAGTCTATAAATCAGATTTACCTGCTTGCGAAGACTCCACCCACTGGTTTGATCCTCGCGAACGAACGCCTTAACCGTTTCCAGCGACTGAGATCCGGTGGCCTGCTTACTACCCTTTCGGTAAGCGGCACCGATCGGAAGGTCAGTATCAACACAGAAATCAAGCGGAGCGTAGCCGAAGACAACCTTCGCGTGGGGTACTAGGCCCGCCTCTAGATTGCCGGAATACTCGATGGATACAATACTTTGCCCCAGGTAAACACCCACGTTTTTAAATAGCGCCGTCCACTCGTACGCGACGGTATTTCCGAACGGATCGACCTGTCGTGTAATGTTCCATACGCCTCCGTGATGAGCTCCGCGGGCGCGTTCGAAATGGTGACGTATGCCATCGGGCGTCAGCGCCACCCACTCCGCCGTAGAGACGGCATTTTGCCGGTCGCCGATCAGGAATATGCGCGTGTTCGAATTATCAAATTGTACCCGATAAGCGGTACTCTGAGGATAAGGGGAGTCATCCGGCACTTCGATCAGACGACCCGCAACACTGCCTAAACTAATCTTATACTGCATATCCTCTGACACTCCAAGGGACAGGTCTTGCTCGATGGAGGGCAGTTCGAAGGTCCATCCGGCGGCAAGCCCCCCGCGCAGCGGCAGATTCGAGGAATACCTCAAGTTCAGCGACGGAGCCATCCCGTTCCGTCCCGGCGGGAGATCGATCGGTACGGAATAAGTGACGGCACCATTCTGGTCAGAGATGCCCCAGTCACCGGTGTTGTAGTTGGTACCCTGATCCGGAGCGACATCGAATGAGGGAGTAGCCCCGGTAAAAGGATCCAGTACCTGACCGAAAGCGGAACCGGGGATAACAAGGATTAGCCACAACAGCGGCAGCACCCATGAAATAGCGACTCTAAGCAGTGACTGGTAGTGCATGACTTATTACTTTACGATACAGCCCTCACCGCCAAAAAAAGGACACTAATAATTATTTATAGCTTGTAAAGTATAATTTAGGGATTTTAACTTGGATTTTATGACTAATGAAATATTATTAGCGAAATAAATAAACAGGAGTATATTTATTTTAGTACCACCAACTTGGTCCTGCAACTTTACTAACAGTCGCTTTACTACGCCGGGTGTTAGTTTGCGCCCTTCTTATTTGTGTGCTCGAAAAAGACAGGCAGCTTACTTGGGCTCTATAATCGCATCCTTCAGGCTGAGCCGTTTACGGATTGACAGGTCTACCGAGCAGAAGGAGCCCGATGCCCACCCTGCTGCAACTGCGGAAAAGCAACCGCAAACTCAGGAACAGAAACACCAAGATGCTTAGCGGTAGCCAGCACAAACTCCGCCGCAACGCGCGTGTCCGCCAGCCGGGCACCCTTCAAGTGGTAGCGACGACCGATGGCGTTCAGTTGCTTGGCGCTATCCCGAGTACACCGCACGAATGGTCCCGGGTAAACGATCTTCTCATTTCCCGTGATCGAGCTGTAGTAAACCACGTCCCGCTCAATCATGTCGATTTCCTCAAGGAGCTCAACGACCAACTGCTCGGAGGGAAGGAACTCCTTCCCGCGGTTAAGACACCCCGCGATCGCCACAAGCGAGTTCCGAATCTGATCCGGCGTCGGCGACGTAATGGCCGGATGAATCTTCCGGTCCGCGCTGCGGAGTTTGGTGACATTAGGACGAGGCACCAGGATTTCAGCCAGGACTTGCTTCCAGAAGCGGTAGACTAAACTCCCGTCGCTTACCGTACCGAAGCGAGTAAGTTTAGCTTGCTTATCAATCCACTCATCCACGCTGGTTCGCCACACAGCCGCCGACATGTTTTCGGGAAGCGGCTGGTAGCCCTGCACCATCCGGTCCCACAGGACTCCGCTTATGGGGTCCTGGCATAGCATGTGTCCCCGGTAGTGCTCAAGGATGCGCAGTTGATGAAGCGCTTCGAAGAGTTCGAGGTCGTCTCCAGTGGGCTTCCGGTCGAGGGTGGACTGGCGTTCTTGGTGGAGGGACTGGCGGAGTGCGGCGGACTCGGGGGCCATGACATGGAGTGTTGCAAGATGAGCGATGGTCAGCCCCCTACCCTACTGGATCTAAGCGAGACTGCGGTGTTGCTTATCTGTACTGTAAAACCGAGGTAGTGGTTCGTACACCAAGGCGGGATAAGCCGATCTTGCTACGTGTGCCAGCACGGTGCAGACTCAACCGCTATTCCTCGAATGCTCCCGTTAAGCTCCCTCTACAGAACAAAAGCTGAACGACCGGCTGCATGGGCGGGGGGAACTCTACAAGCGCTTCAGCCAGGAACTGGTCGCCGAGGTTGACGATAAGCGGTGGACTCCCCGGCTGACGATCAAGGCCAAGGAGCTTACCAAATTCCACTATAAAAACGCCACCGGGCGCTGGAGCGATTGAAGTGGTTCCGTGAGAAAAGGGGGTGGTAGTATCGAAGGCGTACTCACAGCTAAACAGCCAAAAATTACCCAGTTTGAGCCAATGAATATTGCCCAATTAGCTGGGTATGATTCTCCATTATCGGCCCAAAGGGGTTGGTTGAGGTCCCAGCACAGCTGTTTTTCTTATCGATCCGTTAATACAAAGTGAGAAAATACTAAATGAGTAACTTTAATAGGCATACTGAATTGCTATCGATTTGCTTCCAGCTACAAAATGTGCCTTTATGGATCAGCCATAATTGCTAATCACCGTCCTAAAGGCCAAGAAAATACGGACTGAACCTAGGCGGCGTCAAGCTGAGCCACCAGAGTCTTAAACTCCTCCACTAACAGCGAGCAATCCCCCTCCCGCGGAGAGCACCTTCTCACCCGCGCCATTGTAGCCCGATCAGCGAACTGCTTGATCTTGACCTGGGTCAGGTCCAGCACCCGGTTAATATTCTCTATGCTGGGATCCGCAATAGCTTGATCCAGCGCACCAATGACCACTTGAATATGCTGCTCGATCTCCGCCACAGCTTCTTCTGATAGGGAGGAGTTCGGCCGTCGACGCACGTCAATGATCTTCTGCTTATCGTAGAACTTAGACAGTGCAAGGTTCGGGTGGGTGATACGCTCGATCAGGGCCATGGACTGTCGCCAAGCTCCTAACTGGTCGACTTCTTGCATGGTAGGGGGACGGTTGGTGGAGTTCCGGAAAGCTAAGTCAGGAATCCACCCCATCCAAATACTATACATCGTTTCCAGAGCTTATCGACCAATGGCCCGCCCCCGCCGCTTCCAATCGGCCAGCAGGCCGACCAGCTTTCGCTCCCCCGATTGCCAGAAAGCACTCGTGGGCCGCGACTGGTAAACGAAGATGCGGTAGGGCGACCGCTTCTGCACCCCGACTAACTCGACGGCCGTGATGGGCTTGCCCCCTACCCTTTCCAGTCCACGGGCGTAGCCTACCAGTTGCCGATCGTAATCATAGGTCAGGCAGTGCTCCCGGAACTCCGCTTCGGTAGCCGCAAAGGTGGTCTTCAAGTCCCGTATGAGTCGTCCGTCAAAGGCGTTATCGATGAGCGCCTTGCAGGGTAAGTCGGTGGTGGCATCCCGCCAGTAAATGGGTACTTCACACTCCGGACGGCGGATCTGTCCGGCGACAGGGTGCGCCTGAAAGGAGGCAACCATCCGCTCGAGCAGTTCGGCTTCCGAGGGCCAGAGGCAGTAGTCCGCCAGGACAAACCGCTCCGGCTCCAGGATGCGGCAGTGAAACGCACTACCCAACACCAGGGCGCGGTCGGGCAATTCTATTTGCTCTCCCCTTAACTCAGCCGCCAGCTGGCTCAGCTGGGTGTTGTTAATAGCCCGCACCCGGCGGTAGTGATTGCGCGGTAAGTGACTGATGGGTACCCCCGCCCGGTAGCCGCGGCCAGCACGGTGGTTGATGAAGTTGATCAGGCTCTCCCGGTTCTGTGGGTGGGCCTTTTGCTGCCACTGCCGGACGAGCAGCTCCAGGGGAAGCTCCCGCACGTTGGTGCGGATTTTGAGGAGGCCGACGTCCACATTGCGCATGCGGGTCGGCGGGACGGAGAGAAGATTCATGGAGTCTACATATAAGGTTATCAAAAGAGGGTGAGGGGAAGCTGGGCGGTGAGCACGAGTTCTCGTTGGTAGGCGGTAACGTCACACTCCGGGAGTGACACGTCGTTTCCGGTCAGGGGATCCATGGCCACGATGAGGAGGCCACCGCGCAACGGACGGTCCCAGCGTGAATGATCGACCTGACCACCGCCGGGTTCCTCCCAGGGAGGGACGTAGTAGATGCGGTTGTTGCGGTCATTCACCCAGTGGTAGCCGTAACCGATCAGGTCGAAGAGCTCGCCCAGACTTTGGTCCCAGTCAACGACCTTAATCAGCTGGGAAGACGGGTCTACGTGCAGTGCCCGCAGGCGGGGAGGAGACAAGGGCATCAGAAGGGAATATTGAGCTGGGCGCTTAAGCGAGCTGGCCGACGGCGTGGCCGGCTCCACTCGCTGGGCGGGCCAGGTTGAAAAATCAGGTGGCGGCGGTAATGCTGGAGCTCGGCGGGCGTGAGGTCGATCAGGCTTCGGCCGCGACCGACCCCGCAGACCAGCAGCTGACCGGCGTACCCCTGCCACCAGGAGCCGGGACAGTATGCACGTTTGGCGGTGGAGGAAGTGGCGGCCGAGGAACTCAGGATGAAGTGGCCACCATCATAGCGGCTGTGGCGCACGCGCCAGGGTAGCCACTCCCCTACCCCATCCGCGTCGTGGGTGGTGAGGTGGAGCGGGAGTGCCACGGGCCGCAGCACTTCCCGCTCCACGTCAATCAGCAGAGCGTTCATTTTTGAATCGTACGATGCAAAAGAGAGATGCCTACTGACTAGACCGCGCCAGGGGTCCCAGGATCATCATGCCCCCGCAGAAGAGCGTACCCACCCGGTGCGTACGGCGGCAGCCGGAGATCTGCTGCGCCCGAATAGAAGTGTGATTGCCTTCCCCGTCGATCGGACCGGTGATGAGCAACTTGCCGCGAATCGGGTAGTCCCAGCCCTTGCGGTACGTGATGGCATCTTCCTCCTCGGGGACTTCATCCAGGGCGGTGTAGCTGAGGCGGCGCTCCGCATCGGAAAAGCCGGTAATGCATCGGGTGTCGAGCAGACGGTAAAACTCCTGGAGCGTCGGCTCGAAGCGGACGACGGTGGATTCCTGAGTGTGGGGATTGATGAGTAGGCCGGTAATACGTGCCATGCGAATGGGAGTTGGACGGCTGAGTAGGCCGCGGGTTGAATTATTAGGTAGTCGTTAAAATGTGGGGCGGCGGCGAATGGCCACCGCCCCCTAAAGTATCAGGCCGCCTGGGCGGGAGATGTGAGTGCGGGAGCGTCCAGTTTGAGGCTTTCCAGATCGGGGTAACCCAGCCAGGTATTCATCATTTCCGTAGCCAGGGCGGTGTCGCGCCGGTAGACGGGGGGCAAGGATTTGAGGATGGCCGCCGGCACCTTCTTGACCTTTGCGGGCAGCACCTTGAAGTCATAGGTGGCCACGAAATACTTGCCGTGCTCCGGATGCTGCCGCACGTCGGGTTTGATCTCCAACTCGATCTCGACCGGGCTAGCTTCCTCGTAGAACAAGTGGGCGGAGAGGTCGGCGAACTGGCTGACGCTGTGCCGGTGCAGCAGCAAACTGCAGACGTGGCCGGCGGCATTCAGGAAGAAGAGCTCCAGCCACTCGCGGCGGTCCATCTTGAACATCTCGGCGAAGAAGGTGCGGTAGCTCAGCGGCACGATTTTGAGACTGGCGCCGGACTTGCCCAGCTTCTCTTCCTTGTCGTCGAAGAACACGCCCTCCTTGGCGTTGAACTTGTAGTTGCGGGGCTTACCGGGGAAGTACTTCACCGTTTTCAGATCAAGGGTGGCCAGTACATCGGGGGTGGCGGGTAGGGTGGATTTACTCATAGTGAGGGAAATTGAATAATGAAGAAAAGGTGGTGAGGGGCGGGCCGTACGTGACCCGCCCCGGGTGGTTAGGGAAGGTTGACACGCAGGGAGGGAGCGCCCATTTTCAGTTCACCCTTGCCGCGGGTGGTGAGCCGCTCGGACACCTTTTTCAGGTTATCCTTGGCGGCGGTGAGCCGCTCGGCGGCCTTCTGGTAAGAGGGCTCGCCGGAGAGGTCCAGTGAGGCGCGGCCGGCAGCGACCACGAACTTGGCACCGATGGCATTGGTGGTGTTGCCACGCTGTACCTGACGCAGGGCCGCGGGGGTCAGCTGCTCGATGGCCTGGTCGATCATCAGGCGGGCGAACTTGAGCTCGGCCAGGGTAGCCGGGGCCTTGGCGGCGGGCGTTTTAGCGGCGACGTGCTCGCCGTAGGCACCGGCATCAACTTTGGTGGCACGCTGGGCGCGCAACTCGAAATTGAAACCGGCAAGAATCTGGTTTTGAGTAGAAACCATGGGAAGGAGTATTGTGGGCGGCAGCGTGTAACCGCCGCCCGGGTTGAATAATGTAGTTTTTGAATCAGGCGGCCGTATCCAGGTAGTGCTCGGCCTGTAGCTCGTCGTGCATCTCTTTTTCGTAGGCTGGGTAAGGCGACATGATGTCGTAGCATTTTGCTTCGTACGATGCAAAAGCACAGGCCACCTCTTCCTTGATGACCTGCTCGGACTCCGCGAAGGGAAAGAAGAGGGTGGCCACCCGGGGAGCGCACGCCAGTACCCGTACGCCGGGAATATCAGCCGAGCGTGGCACGGGTAAAATCCATGTACCGGGGAGCAGCTTGACCGGAAGTAGAATCGCGTAATAGGAAGGCCCGGCAGGAAGTACCTCGAGGTACTCATCGTAGTGACAAACGATGTAATCGAGCAGGTAAAGCCGGGGGAGATCACCGACAGAAGTGGGCCGGGTAGGAAGGCTGTGATAGGTGAAAGGGGGAAGTGAGGATGTGTGCATAGCTAGTAGCTTTTGTGTCCTCTAATATACGGTTTTTGTGTCAAAAGTAAGCACTTAATACACTCTTTTTCAGTGTACTTAAATAGATTATTTTTAGCCTAAAATGCTTGCATCGTACGATACAATTTTGTATTTTGTAGGTATGAGCAACACGCCTAAAAATCACCTGGCTAAGGCACCGACAACCCACACGGCCACCATTCTACAGGAGGCGTTTGATGCGGCTAACAAGGTGCTTTTTCAGGGCCAGCTCCCGCCGTGCATGATCCTGGTCCACCGCAAGGGGCGGGCGCACGGGTACTTCTGGGCGCAGCAATTTCAGCGGATCGGCTCCGATGACGTGATCGACGAGATAGCCCTGAACCCGGACTCAATGAACCGGGAGCCCCGAATCGTACTCTCGACGCTGGTGCACGAGATGGCGCACCTCTGGCAATTCACCTTTGGCAAGCCCAGCCGCAGCGGATACCACAATAAGGAGTGGGCCAATAAAATGGACGATATCGGACTCATGCCCAGCGATACCGGCCAGCCAGGCGGCAAACGTACCGGGCGCAACATGACCCACTACATCGAGCCGGGTGGGCGGTACGAGCGCTGGGTAACCGACTTCCTTTCCCCCGAGCGGCTCTTTACCTGGGCCTCGACGCCGGCGATGAAGGGAGCGAAGACCAAGAAAAAGCGGAACAAGATCAAGTACAGCTGCGGCCTCCACGCCGCATGGGGCAAACCAGGCTTGTCTATCTTCTGTAAGGACTGCGACCGGCTGATGGACGGCGAAGAGCTCGAAGCCGGCGACGACGACTAATTTTTACATTGGCGTATTTGGCGGCCCGCACTCCTTTCCGGAGCGCGGGCTTTTTTCTTTGGCACCCCACCCCGGAAACAACCACCTACCCGAGTGAAGACCGGCCCGCTGTCCCGCCCGCCCCGAAGAGTCGCCTCAGTTCCGCTAACCTGGCCCGGCCTGCAGGCGGCACCGCACCTACCCACTTGCCCCCCGGATCCAAACGACCACTACCCGGACGGGTATGCTAAGAGGACCTGGAAAGTAACCGGTGCGGTGATGGCTGCAGGCTGGGCGGCCTCCCCGGCCAGAGGGGACAGGGTAACGCGGAGCCGGGGTGCGGGGGGCGGCGCGTGAGCCCCCCCGCGGTACTGCGGCCAGAGATATCGCTGAATAGCACGTGGCCGGCGCGGGCTGCGCACCCCACGCCCAACGGGCTGGGACTTCTCGTTCGGGCGTACGCCCGAGCCACGGGAACCAGCCGCCACCCCACCAACACCAACCCGGCAGCAGGGGCCGGGGCAGCCCTGCACTTCAGGCGGGGGCTGCCCCGGGCGCTGGTGCCGGGACCAACTTGCCCTTCGGCGGCTGGTTTCCCCCGCGCCCCCTCAGGGCGCATAGGGGTGGTGGGCGGGCTTCGGCCAGACATGCACGGCCCCCACCCAGCGCCGGTGCCACCCTACCCGATCACCAAAACGAACAGAGGAACTCAGCTCCCAGCTAAGGTGTGAAAGGCGGACTGCCAGCAGCCGGTCCCGGAGGGGCGGTTGCCGTCGGGCCTGACGTCACACTTTAGCGGCCGGCCACCGATGATCACTACAGGGCAGCTGGCGCCGAGTGGTGGGTGGGGGCCTGCCGCGGGTACCAGCTGCCGGGAGTCATTGTCGGTTACAATTCAAACAACATTCCTGGTACCCCCGCCCGCAAGGGCCACAGGGTGGTGGGTGGGCTTCGGCCTAAAGCTGGGCTGCTAAGCTATGCGCGCCGCATGCATCGAATCCACGAGCGAGCAGGAAAGCAACAACCAACTTTTCGCCTCGGAAAGAGCCAGGTCAGCGCGGGGTCGCCGTAGGCATCCTCCGCGCTGACCTGGCGGTCAACCAGAGATGCCAGCGGCGGGCATAGTTTAGCAAGCTGACTTACTACTAGCTCGCGTTGAATCCCGGGAACAGGCAAACACGATGCCGGCACCGGCCCGGCGGAGCTAAGGGACGAGGGACGGCATGGTGTGACATGGGTAACTAAGATGAGTGAAGCGCAAAGCCAAGATTCATTGCTCTCCAGTACTGGCTCTGCACCTGCGTTCCCGCCCACATCCAGCTACGCCTTAGAGTAAATGGCAACGATTTAGACACCAAGGATAACAGAAGGACCGTTGAATCAATCTACGATCGCACATTCGCCTACCTAATGCAGATGAACAACGAAGTAGCTTTTGCCAAACCCACGTTCACCCTACCCTACTGACCCGCCTTTCATGGAGTACAAGATCATAGCTACCCACATCACCGTCGACTCTCCTACCGGGTTTCGTTGCACCGTTGCCATCGACGCGGGGCACGACGACTGGAAAGCGTATGAGGCTTTGTTAACGGATTACCCAGATTGGGAGCAGATTCAACAAGTGGCCGCTCAGGGCAAGAAGCTGACTTCAGCCTTGGCAGATCGGAGGTTTCCGGAAGTAGCTAGTCTCTTTGAGAGATATGGGTAGCTTTTCTATACCTAGTTATCTGACGAAACCTAGCTAAACACCTCCCGCTCTTGAATTTGATTTAAGCGCCAATTGCTAGCCAATCGGACTACGGCCCCTATCTCACGCTCCTACGCCCTTCTACCCTGTTAAAAATCGCCGCCAGGGCTATTTGCCTACTCACCTTCGTCCCGTGAACACCGGAATCGTCTGAATCCCTACGCATAAGCGTGTAAGCGCATAAGCGTGTAAGCGCATAAGCGTGTAAGCGCATAAGCGCATAAGCGCATAAGCGCATAAGCGCATAAGCGTGTAAGCGTGTAAGCGTGTAAGCGTGTAAGCGTGTAAGCGTGTAAGCGTGTAAGCGTGTAAGCGTGTAAGCGTGTAAGCGTGTAAGCGTGTAAGCGTGTAAGCGTGTAAGCGTGTAAGCGTGTAAGCGTGTAAGCGTGTAAGCGTGTAAGCGTGTAAGCGTGTAAGCGTGTAAGCGTGTAAGCGTGTAAGCGTGTAAGCGTGTAAGCGTGTAAGCGTGTAAGCGTGTAAGCGTGTAAGCGCAAACAAAGAAGTACGCTTAAGCTTATAAGCGTACGTCAGTTCGTAAATTTGCGGATAACCAGACTTGCGCTCTCAGTGCAAGATGCAAAAACCAGCAGCATGATCATCAGCTCAATCAACTACAAGGGTGGGGTAGGGAAGACCACCGTAGCCCAGAACTTGGCCATTGCGTTCAAGCAGCAAGGATACCAGGTTTGCCTGATCGACGCCGACGATACCAAGGCTTCTACCTCTTGGGCTGACCGACGCGACGAGATGCAAATCGAGCCATCTATCCCCTGCATTCCCCTAACAAACGCCAAGTCGTTTGCCAAGCAGGTCCGGGCCCACTACGAGAACTACGAGATCATCATCATCGACTGTCCACCATCCCTTTCGCCCATTGCAGTAAAAGCAATGTACGTCAGTGAGCTACTGATCATCCCGGTAAGTGCTACTGGTGGCAGCGACATCTGGGTCACGGAACGGCTACTGGAGGAATTTCACAAGATTCGTACGCTGAAGGAGGAGGATGATCAGCGCCAGGTTCAGGCCAAGTTGCTGATCAACCTGGTTCGGGCAAACGTCAGCTTACACAGCATCACCATCGAGTTGGCCGAGGAATTAGCCAAACGGCATGACATTGGTATTTTCAAGACCCAACTGCATTCACGCGTTGCCTACGGTGAAGCCAATGCTACGGGTAGGGGAGTGCTGGAAGGTAGCGACCGCAAGGCCATGTCGGAGATTACAGAACTGATGGCCGAGGTGCTAGCTCTGGCAACAGCCTCCGCAGAATAAACCATACGCTTTTACGCTTTTACGTTTGCACGCTTTTAAAGATCCACAGATGGCAAAGAAGGACTTACTCAAAACACAGATGACGCGTCCGGCAATCAAGCGCACCCGCGTGGCCGATGATGACAAGATGAACGAAGCCGTGAAGCAGGTTACTAACGGCCAGTCGTCACCGCCCGCCGCGGATCCCGGCAGCAAGAAAACCGCGGCATCTGAAAAAGAGGCTGCAGCAACTTCGGCTCCGATTCAGGCTACAGATCAATCAGCAACCGCTAAGTCAGCCGCTAAACAGGGTACACCACCTCGGAAGCAGACGACAAAAAAAGAAAACTCGGTGCCGACAGCATCTACCGAGCAGACGCGGACGGCAACGAAAGTAGCAGCACCGCAGACGGAGGCTAGCACATCAACCGACGAGGACAAAGAACCCGTCAAGCGAATGACGATTGACTTGCCACAGAGTCTGCACAGGCGCCTCAAGATGGTGTCCCTCCAGGAGGATGTTTTCATGAAGGACTACATCATTGCTCTGATCGAGAAGTCCCTGAGTAAGTAAAACTGGTCGTGAGGCCAATGCGGTGGAATAGGGGCTACTACCGGTGACCTACTCTCGTGCCAGTACACCGAAGGTGTTGATTTGGATATAGTTAGGTCGTGGTAGAGCGAAGGAGTTACCCAATTTTTGCTCCCTCGAACAGAAAAAGGGGTCGACAACAAGTAAATAGTTATAACTCGCTATAAATTAGTCACTTACGTAAGTATATCAAATTTAGGGAGACAACCTTTCAGCTTTCGTTCTCGCGATCCTGATTGCAACAGTGATCGGCTGGCCTTAAAGAAGTGCAGGAAAATCGGCTTTACAAGGTCGAATCGGCCAGGAAGGCTAAGATTTGGGTCTTAACTATATCAAGTTTAGGGAAATTTGGGAGTACCACAGGCTTTGCGGACATCAAATCATGCCTAACTATATCAAATTTAGGGAGCCGCTTGTCGATTTTGTCACCAGCGCCTGTTCCTCTCTGGCTAACTATATCAAATTTAGGGAGCGGCAAATTATCGTGTCTGGAATGGACATACCACTACCTAACTATATCAGATTTAGGGAAAGCGAAAGGACAAGTTTATGGAAGGAGTAGAGAAAGGCTCACGAACTATATCAAATTTAGGGAACCGCTAGTCTCGGGGTGTCTTAGAAGTGGAGGAAAGAAGAACTAAATTTGAAGGGCAACATCAGCAACTGGAGCGTGTGAACGCTACAGTTGTTTTCTTAATTTAAACATCTTTAAGTTCTTTCCGCCTGTGTAACCAATTAATAGTCAGCTTGTTGCAACGCTAAGTATATCAAAACTAGGGCGAACTGTATCATAATTAGGGGCTACTATATCAAATTTGGGGCGGACTGTATCATATTTAGGGAAAGCGCCTCCCTAAAATTGATATACTTCCCTAAATTTGATATAGTTGGAATCGGCGGTCCAATTTGGACGTAGCAGGCTAACTATATCTTACTTTGGCGAAAGATATAGTTGCTTATGTCATCGTCTTCTACTCCCGTTCACCTGCTGGTAAAAAAGTCCAACTCCCTGGTGGAGGCGCGCTATCACTTTTCCCTCTGGGAGATGCGGGTCTTTACCAAGATGATCACGATGGTCAAGTCGGCCGATGAGGACTTCCGGGAGTACCGGATCTACCTACGAGACATGGTAGAGGAATTTGGACTTACGCGAACCAAGGCATCCTACGAATTCTTGCGGGATGCGGCGAACAGTTTGCTGCAAAAGGAAGTGTCTATCTACCAGGAAACGAAGGACGGAGTTAGCGAAACTCGTACCCACCTGATCATAGGCGCTACGACTCAGCTGCAGGGCTCCAATGTGAACTACATCGAAGTAAGCTTTCATCCCAAACTGAAGCCACACATCCTGGCGCTCAAGGACAAGTACACCATCTACGACATTAAGAACGTCCTAAACCTGCCCAGCAGTTACTCCATCCGGATTTACGAACTACTGAAGCAGTACGAGCGGATCGGCCACCGTACCTTCTCCGTGGATGAGTTTAAAGAAATGATTGGTGCCAAGCAAATGGTACGCAACGCGAAGGGTAAGGACGCCATGGTAGATAAGTATCCTCTTTTTGGCGCTCTGAACCAGAGGGTACTGAAGCCGGCACAGCGACACCTGCTGGAGAATACGGACTTGTGTTTCGAGTTTGAACCCCTAAAACGGAGTAGAAAGATTACCCGGATTAAGTTTATCATCATGCGCAATCCGGGGCACGGACCGGCAGCGGATCAATTGAAGCGGGAGGAAGCCGAAAAAGGCGGAACCGACAGTAAAATGGCGATTGCCGAGCAAGAAGCGGCCGTAGCTCGACTTTACGTGCAGGTGGAGCCGTTCGTTGAGGAAGCGGTAGTTCGAAAGTGGGTGGCCGGATTTCCGGAGGATCAAATTCAGTACGGCATCAACTACACGCTGGCCCAACAAAAGGCGGGCAAAAATATCAGCAATATGGGTGGGTATCTCCACAAGATGGTCACTACGGATTCCCTGATGAACGCACGCAAGGCGGAAGAGAAGAAGCGGGAGCTGGCGACGGTAAAGGAGCGGAAAAGAAAAAAGGACCTCGCTCAGGTTGAAGGGGAACTGACGCAGTTGTCCCAGCGAATTTCCGAGAAGATGGACTCCACCATCCGAGGCATCTTCGATCGGCATCCGGAGGCAAAGGTTGAAGTTTTTGAAACGACGAAGAAGCGACGCAACAGTGGCTACGATGTCAGTAAGAGTAACGCTGAAAACATGAAGGACCCACTCTTTCGGGCAACCTTCGTACACATCGTCCGGAAGCGTTACCCTGAGTACTTCAGTGAGGTCAGCGAGCTAGAAGGGCCGGCAAAAAAGCTGCGCGGTAAGCAAATGAGACTGAAGGGGTAGGGCTACTACCGCTGTCAGCCAGTCTCCAATATTTGCATCGTACGATGCAAACTCTCCACCACTAGTTCTGCGTCCAGTAGCTCCATTCCCGTGGTGCCCCTTCCATCCACCATCCCTCCGTCTCGGCCATGGGCACAGCACTTCCCGGCTAACATCTTGCACCCGGGATACGAGGGTAATCCAGGTACCCCACGCATCGGCCGTGACCACCTCGGCGCGATCGGTAAGGGGGCCGCAGAACTCAGCGATGGGGATTCCGTACGGAACGTAGAGAAACACCCGGACACCCCACTTGACCGCCATGGCCACGGCCGACCAGGTGTGAAGACCGGTAAAGGCCGTCTTGCGTGGGTAGACCCGCTGCTGACAAGCCTGGGCGGGAAAGGCCAACAGGCAACTCGGAGGGCCGACCAGGTGACGGACCAGCTCCTCGCCGGCCAGGTCCGAATGACCGGAAAAGCTCTTGTAGTGAATGTCCAGATCAAAGAGCAGGGGAAGTAGATGCTGGGAGAGGTGACAGCGTTCGATCATGAGCACGGTGGACGGCCGGTTGAAGTCGTCGAAGCGGGAGGGGGTCTGATGAATCGGCAGGTGAAGCAGGACTTCCCGGGCAATCTCCGGAGTCTGGGGGAGTGCCGGTGACCCCACTATGCCGATGCTGGTCACAGTGGGGGGCAGCAAGTTCATGATGGCTGCTGCGGCCTGGCTTTCGGGCGTTTCATTCATGATGATAAAGCGGTCAATAAGTGAGCGGATAAAGCGGATTACTTACCCCCATAAATTACGAAATCGCGAGCGTACGAGGGGGTAGAGTACGACCGAAAGGCCCCTGGAATCGACATTTAACAACTTGTTTTTACGCTGTCCGTTATCTTTGTTGTACTTTGATATATTCGGTCGTGGAGGAGTCTACGGCTGAGTCGATTTTGCCCACTGTGGAGGAGTCCACAAACGGGTTGAATTATTTGTAGTCAGAATCCCGTTCCAGTCCCCTGGAGCGGGATTTCCTATTTTATCAAGGGGGTGGAGTGAAACTCGACTAGGGTAGCCACTCCCGAGAGGAACAGGGGGGAGGTCTCCGCGGCCCGCTTTTCCGCGGCAGTGGCCAAGCGGTCCTCGTTGTCGAGCAGGTCCCGCGCCTGTTGCTCCTGAAGCTGGATCTCAACTTCCCGTAGCTGATCGCCCAGCTCATCCGGCTTTTGCTTCTGCTTGCGTAACTCCTTCAGCTGATCAAGCAACTGGGTACGGCGGTAGATGTCCTGCGCGGTATTCAGTTCTGCATCCAGCTTTTCAATCTTACGGTTGTGCGCCAGCCAGTCCTCGGCCGCTTTCGACTGTTCACGGCGCAGCTTGCGTTGCTTGGCCTGCAGGGTTGCGATACGCGGGCTGGAGCGGAAGGATACCCGCTGGACCGCTTTAGTACTGGGGATTTCCCGCAGGTGAATGGACTCGAGCAGCGACAGATCAAACGTGGTCCGGCGCCCTTCTTCCCTTCCCTCCCTAGCCACGAATACGGCCTCGAGGGGCTTGTTGCCCGAAAAGCGCAGCTGGTAGACAACCTGGTTCTCCAAAAGGCGTTCCAGGCTATCCGCTGAAATGGAAACGAAACTCTGATGCACCAACTCGAACGACTTGCCGGTGTGGTTCGGGATGACCTCCAGGATGGTGCGGCTGGACGTGGCACTACCGTCGAGGTACTCCCATCCCCCTTGCTCGGACCAGAGGGTAGTACTGTTGCCCGTTGCTTCAATGGCATACCCCCGGCCCGCGTACTCCTGAGAGGCTTCGCGGTAGCGATAGTTGACCAGCAGCAGATCATCTGACTTTTCAAACTCAGACTGCAGGTGTGCCAGGGTGCCGAATAGGCGGTTGTAGCTCGTCCAAAACCCGTCCGCCATCAGGGGCTGCATGAAGAGTCCGGACAGCACGAAAAATCCAAATACCATCAGTTCACTACCGGGGTTGTTCGTCTTTAAACGGAGATGAGGATCCCCCGGGATTACGCATGGGCTTTTAGAGTAGGGATAGAGTAGCATCACCCCTTGGACGGTCATCATGTCGAAGAGAAGGTGGGAGATGAAGCCCAGCGCAAAGACGGTAGGGTAGGGGAGCGAGCTGCCCGATAAGCGCGTTGCTGACCACACGAGCCCCCACGTCAGGCAGAGAAACAGTAGTGAGTGTGTGAGCGTGCGGTGGCCGTAACGGCGATTAATCCAGCGACTCATCGGCCGCAGTATTCTTCCCCACAAACTGGAGGGTACGTCGACGTCCGCAACCGTACTGGCGGCAACGGTCATCAGGATCAGGGTTGGGCTTTCTAAGATATTGATGCCGCAGATACCGGCAAAAACGCCCGTAAAAACAAAGCCACCTGCGATGTGATTCGGTAGGGTCATGAAGCAATGAGTTTGTAAACAGAGGGTGAAAGGGTGACGGCAGCCGATTACACGAAGCGGCGCTTGCCCGCCCGCAGGATGTTACGCGCAAAGAGGGCGAAGACCAGGAATACCCCGCCAATTAAGCGGAAGGCCCCCCCGTCACTGCCCATTTCTCCGCCGAGGTAGCGCAGGACCATCAGGCTGCTCAGTCCGATGATCACCACCAGGCTCATGTCGATTTCCTTCAGTGCCGTAGTGTGGGTGACCCGATGAATCATATCTGTGCTGACGTGTGCTTCCCGCCGGAAGCGATCGACCAGTTCCAGGGTATACTTCGGGTTACCCGCTCCGGCCCGGCAGATGTGGTTCTTGTAGGCTTCCCAGTCCTCGATCCGGTCGGTGAAATCCTGACTGGCGCGGGTGATTAAATCAATAGTTTCCGCGCGATTGAGTCCCTTCAGGTGAATCTTCTCGAAGTTGGTAAGAAAGCTCACCTGCTGGATCTTGATCGACCGGGCCGCGATAATCATGTGGAAGTGATCATTCAGACTTTCCAGTACCCGGATGCCCATGGGCGTAATGCGGGTAGCATCATCAATGACGATGGTGTACTCGTGGCGCTCGGTAGTCTTGATGAGCAATTCGCACAGTTGCTTGATGGATTCCTTGGTGACCACCTTATCGTAATCGGTATCCACGCCGTAGAGCAGCTCGGCCACCTTTTCTTTGTCGCCCTGAAATAGGGTAAGCACGAGGCCGGTTAGTGTCTTCTTAATCGCCGTCATATCGTCGATGCGCAGGACCTTCCCCAGCTGGTCATTCGACGTCAGGTTCTCCAAGAGATGCGTCTTACCCATACCCTGCTCTCCCAGCAGCAGGATATTGACACGTTTGCGCTGCAACTCAACAATACGCTCGATCTCCTCCCTGCGTCCCACGTGGACGGTCAGTGCGCCATTCAGTACCGGCATGACCTCGATCCGCTGTCGGGGAAAGAGGCGGCGGTATGTCCGCTTTGCCCAGCCATCTTCCGCATCAATACGTGCAATGGCTACCTCCTTTGCCGCTCGGGAAGCGTGAATGTAGATATCCGTGGTACTGGTCTGCTGGTGGCCCGCCAGTTCCTTGATGGTGGCGCGGTCGGTACCCTTCGTGGCCAGTTTGGTGCAGAAGGTATGGCGAAGCGTATGCGGATGAGCCCCTCCGGTCAGGTTCTTAACCACTCGCCAGACCACCTTACGGCTGACGTAGCCGGTCTGGGAGTTCCGGGAGGGAAAGAGGTAGGCCTCCGGGTCCTTGGACTTGACGTAGGTCCAGTAGCTGGCCAGGGCGTCCAGCAGCCGCGTGGTCATGGGAACTTCCCGGAAGATATCCTTCGACTTTTTGAGCGACTTGATCAGCACGATCTTCTTAGCCGCCTGCACTTGGTGCAGTTTCATGGATACGGCCTCGGTGACCCGGCAGCCGGCGTCCAACATGAGTAAGACGACGGCACGGTACTTCGCCTGTGTCTTCCCCTTTAGCTTGTTTTCGATCCCATTCAGCAACTGCTGCTCTTCCTTGGAGGCCAGGTACCGCATGGAATTCGCAGTCTGAGACTGTTGCATTCCGTGTGATTTTACCCGATTCCGAAACTTTTTTGGAGAAAAGTTTTCAATCAATCGGGGGGTGTGGGGGGTGACATAAGTACACTAATGTCTCCCCGGAAATCTGGCGTAAATGGGACATAAATATAAGCAGTAATTTTTTGAATTTTGGAATACTCCAACAAAAGTGGCAGATTAGTCGGGCGATCAGGATAGGGGGACACTACTCCAGCCCAGTCGCGCACGAACTGTCTTTACTGTAATCACATGGCCCCCGCCGCCGTCTGAATCCGCCCCGCGGACCATGGCTGCACAAGCGGGGCCACCAACACTTCACACTGGCGTACATCGGATTGGAGGGGAGCCCAGCAGGGCTCCCTTTTTTTATTGGGTATCGCGAACTATACTCCGCAAATGCCCAGTCGTTGGTAGGTTTTTACTAGCAATTTGTAGAAGGATTACAAGGACACGTGGAGCGGGGAATTTGTCGTCTCGCTTACACTAGGATGGGCCATTGTGTATAAGCGTCTGATAAACAGGTTTTTACTAGGCGAAGTATTCCAATAAATTGCAAGCAAGTACCCGCAATGACCGTATCTACACTATTTTGAAGCGGGCAGGGAGAAGACTAAATTTGGAGTATTCACTTACACACCTACCGAGTCGATCGGCATTAACCCATCCAGCACCTTGTAGTAAACTCGATCGACCCCTTGCCAACGCTCCGTTTCCCGCAGAATCCAGCCACTCACTGGGTTTTGGCCTACCAACCGCCCTGCGGGGTAATGAGCGTGGCATGGCTATACTGAAGTATTGATTACAGTAATTCAACCTATTTAAGGGGTCCGCACTGGACCCCTTCTTTTTTGGACACTAGTAATCAGCTGAAAGTGGTAGGGGAAGGTGTAGCGCGCATCCGGATAGTAGGGTTATATGCCCGGTAATCGGCATGCAGCGCAGTAAGGTAGGGGAGAGGTCGTCTTGAAAAAGCACGAAATAGGGATCGCTCCCCAGCAGGGTCACCGTCGAACGGGCGCTGAGCCGCCCGGACCCCAGGTCATACATCGCTTCGCTATCCTCCCGGTAACTGTAAGCCGTGAAGGGCGTCTCCAACGGCAGGCTGGTGAACGGCTCCAGTAGCTCCAGTAGCTCCAGCAGCCGCAAGGTGTCGGCTGTACTCTTCAGTTCCCGGTTTACCTGGCACCGGCTCCCGAGAAACTGCAGCACGGAAGCAGGGTCCACCTGGAGATTACCGGAAAGGTCCGGCCGGTCGCGGGTGGCGAGTTCCTGCGCCGACAGCTGCGGGGCGAGGAGTGCCGTGAGAAGTATGAGTAGGAATTTCATGTGCTCAACTTGAACGGGGTGGGGGAGGAGGGGCAATTTCGGATTCACGGTTTACTTCTAATAGCCAACGTGAATTCGTTCTTGCACCGCCTCATCCCGTGAAGGCCAGGATTAACAGGGGATTGGCGACCAGCTTCCGGCAGGCTACTGCACCGGCAGGTAGATAGTCCACTGACCACTTCCGGCCGAGAATCACCGATCGGCTGCGGCCGTGTCCGATGGTGGTGGTCGCGCTGACCTCCAGCGCGATATTAAGCACCTGAGCCGGGGAGAGGGCCATCACGTCGACAACCTTCCCGGTATCCGGTTTGCGCCAGTTCATGACGCTGATGAGCTGCTGAAGCTCCTCCGGCGTCATTTCTTCCCCGGCGTGCTGATCGATCAGTTCGGCCATACGCCGCTTGATGCGGATCTCTTCCTTGTGCTCGGGGAGCATCTTCTTACGGTTGCTGCGCTGCGCGAAGGCTTCGTTTTCGAAGTGGAAGGTCCACTGCCGCAATTGCCGCCGCCAGGCGGTCTTGGAGAGGGCCAGGTACTCGGCTCGGTCGTGGATGCCGAAGTAGCGGAGCACGACGGAGCGCATGATCAGGTCACGGGCATCCCGGTCCAGGTGCCGGCGGTGGGTGGCCAGCCATGCCAGGGTGCTGGCATCTTCCTCCTCGATCAGGTCGTCGGCCAGGTGGCGCAGCCGTGCCATGGCGTGACGGTTCCCCTGCTCGCGATAATGGAAGTAAAGGGCGTTGACGGGGGTGAAGAGGTCGGGCGACTGAAGTTCTTCGCGTAGGCCCTCGAGGAAGTCCTTCTGGACAACCTGCTTAGCGGCATGCGCCACGTCGACGGCCTCCTCGACCGCTTCGCTGAGGACGACCTGCTCGACGCGCAGGACGTGAAAGCCGATCCGGCGCAGCGTGGTGTAGAAGTAGCAGTTATTACCGGTAGCGAGCATCCGTCCGCGGAGGTGAGAGAGGACGTGCAGCACGTCGGCCCGCCACTCTTTCCCGTCGCGGTAGACTAGGCGCATCAGCTTGCTCTCGTGGCGGTAATCGATCTGCCGCTGGATCTCGTCCAGGAACGGCAGCTCGTCGGTATCGTAATCGGATTCCCAGTGCCGGAGCCGCCGTTGCAGGTGCTTGGCCTGTAGGGTGGCCGCCTCGAAACGCTCGGCCAGTTCGAGCTCGGCGGGGAAGAAGAACTCGGGTTGCAGGTCGCGCTCCGCCTCCAGGATAGAAAACACGTTCACGGTCTCCAGCTTTCGGAAGCGGGCAATGAACTGCCGGAAGGTGTCCGGGCAGCGCAGACCGACGGTGTAGATGCGGCTGACGTTAGTATTCTTAATATTGACGCCCTCGCTGATTAGGCAGGTACAAAGGAGCAGCTTGATCCCGGGGGCCACCTTCTGGTAGCGAATGATCTCGTTAAGCCCCTCGGTGTGGCCGTCGTTGTAGTGGCGGCGGGTTATGACGGCGATCTCGTCCGGCTGCAGGAGCTTCATGTCGAGGAGCGTGTTCCTCAACTGCTCGATCTGATCGGTATGGTTCCAGAAGACGACCTGTAGGAGAGGCGTTGACCAGTCGAGCTCGACCAGCTGCGCCAGCAGACACTTAGACAGGCCTTCGGCGGAAGAGTGATTGGCCTCGATATCAAAAACGCGGACACTGGGATTGGCCGAACGGGTCACGTCCACGCGAGAGAACTCCAACGCACGGCACAATAGATCAGGCATGGTTCCTGACAGTAGGATAGTCCGGGCGGCTTCCTCGATCAGGTGGGTACACTTCCGCAGCGTCTCGGCGCGGAAGGGGCGAATGGAGCGGTAGGTTTCCCCGTACTGGTTGATGAGGTTATGCGCCTCGTCGATCACCAGCACCCGGCGCCAGAGATCGGGCACGTGGCAGAGGGTATCGTAGGTGCAGACGACAATCGGGGCCTCGTTGGCCAGCTGAACGTTGTGGATGCGGTAGTTGCCGTGCAGTCCGTAGACCTTGTACTGACGCGCCACCTGCTTGACCAGGTTGACCGTAGGTACGGCCAGAACCATCCGTACGTCCTTGCGCTTGGCGTACTCTATAAAGAAGGTGGTCTTACCGGCCCCCGTGGGAGCCTGTACCGCTAGGCGTTTGTGGGTGTCAATCAACTCGTCCAGGCCCGCGCGCTGCTCATCCAGGTACTTGCGTACCTCCAGCTGATCGGCGGTGACCTCAACGGCAAAGGGATCTTTCTCCAGCGCATAGGTGATCGTGGCGTCCATGAGATTGCCCGCATCAATAGCCCGGTAGTTGGCTTTGCAGTACTTGAACCCGACCGCCAACTGACCAAAGTCTTTATCAACCGCCGCTTCGGCCCACTCCCGGTAGTTCCGGCCCAGAAAGAGTTTCTTGAGCTTGGCCCGACGGGTAGACTCCGCGAGCTTGAAACCGGAGAAGAATTCAGTGGTTTGAAAGCGGTAATCGTTGGGAAAGCTGGCGAGGTCATCGATGACGGCCGCCTGGCCGTGCACCTCGATCATGTCATCGACGCCCTTTTCGTTGCTATCCGCCCGGCCCATGATGAAGAAGATGTCGCACTGCAGCTGGATGCGCCGGCAAAGCGCGAAGAGCTCCCCGCTAAAGCGGTCGACACTGTGAAAGAAGTCTTCCGAGCGGCGGGAGGTGAGCGTCCCGGAAGAGCGGCCTAGTTGCAGGGCATCAGCATCGTAGAGGATATTGATGCGCTCCGGGCGGCGGGCGGTCAGGTACTCGGTGAGGGCATCCGAAAGCCGGTATACCGAAATACCGGTAAAGGCGACCGTTTCCAGCCCGCCGAGATCTAGGGCCAGGGCCTTGAAGTAGCCTTCGATGAAGGTGACCGTACCGCCTTGCTCGCCGTTGCCGTAATTAGCAATTGCCAGGTTACCGGGCAGGGGGTAGACGCGCTGCCCCTTCTCGTTCATGTACTTATGCAAACGCGGATTAGCCGCCAGTGCCGCGGGATGCAAGCGGCGAACGCACAACTCGCGGTAGAACTGGCTGTCGTGCAGGGCATAGGTGCCCTTCCGCTGACTAATCTTTTGCCACTGCTTTTTCTTCGCTTCGGGAATGAAGTAGCGAGGCTGGCCGGTAAATGTTCGGACAACCTGTAAGATGGAGCCGTCGGCAGCCACCTTCAGCCCGTGGTGACGGGCTTGGTAATAAGGTATCCCCAGACTATCAAGCCGGGAGTGAAAGAATTCGGGGGAGCGATCGACCCGTGCGGACGCCAGGTTCTGGACCCCGGATGGCGGGGTCGCAGAAACTATTTCTGGATTGAGTGAAGCACATACGGGAAAACCGCCGCGTGAGTAGCGCGGCATGGATGGAGTTGTTGGCGCGGCTGAGTAGGCCGCAGGTTGAATTAATGTAGTGTCTTTCCGGAAGGGCGAACCTTCCCGATTGATTAGGATAAACGTAAGGGTTTTTTTTGGAATCAGTATACAGGAGGCAAGCACCCTGCCAAATCCTCCACCTCAAACCGCAATTTTCCCACCTTCTCCCGATGCTCAAGTCCCCGCATCTCCTGCAGTAAAAACGCCTTTTTCTTCAGTAGAAAGTCCTCCGGGGAGAGTTCGTTATTAGCGTACTGCTGCTCGTAGAGGTAGAACAATTCCCGGTCAATCGAATCAATGCCCGCATACAGATCGGACCGGTCCCGCTCCACGACAAACCGCTGGAACTTCCGGATTAAGTTCCCAGTTGTCCGTGCCTCTTCCAGGAGCACACGCTTCCGTACGCCCCCCCGCTGAGCGGCCAACTGTTGCTTGTCGCGACGGGCGGTATAAAAGGTAGACGAGTTGGTAGAGACAGCCGGTCGCGGCCGGCCACTGATGTCGTAGGTAACGCCGACGTTGGGCAGGTACTTTAGCCACTGCCCCTTAGTGCTGACATTCAGTACTTCCAGCTCGGCCTCCAGCAGCAGGGTGTGGCGCTGGCGAACGCAAGTGCAGAGGCTGTCGAGGAGACGAGCGTCGTCCGGTACAGACAGAGTAGCTGACTGGGCAACCAGAATATGAATACCCGCAAACAGAAACAGTAAAAAGGATTCCAGATACTTGGTACGCATAGCAAGTTGGGTTGGCTATGGCTTACATCGGGTTGTTAAGATACAGAAACTACTTTACTCATCCGATGTTTTCTCAAAACGAATTTTGCTTTGTGAAATTGGCAAGCGTTTTCCCTAAATCACGAATTTTCCAAGCACCAGAATCAGAGCAAACAGCAGGACCCCGGCCCAGATAACCGGATTCCGCAGATCCAGATACTTTGTCGCCTCCAGCTTCCCCAGGCAGTAAAGTAGGAGCCCGGTAGCCCCTAGAATGACCAGCCGAATTGCCAAGCGCAGGTAAGAAGCAAGTTCCAGTGAGTCGTAGGCGAAGTACGGGAACCCGGCTACATAACCAAAGCTCCGGGATACCACGGAGATCAGCGGCACAATGCACACCAACAGCACCAAAGTGAGCGGCAGTTCCCACCACCGGGCCCCGTAGACCGCAAACGTGGCGTAGATAAAGAAGGTCACCGTACCCAGCGTAGAGATGCCGGTTAGGATAAGCAGTGCGTCCATAGTGTGCCACAGCAGAAGCAAAGGAACGACTAGGAAAGAGAGTAGGGTGGTCTGCGCGACGAGGTAGGTGGTGGCCACCAATGACTCGGCGTAATTAAACGAAGATTGAGAGAAAACAAACCGATTGAAGGAGGCGAGTAGTGGGATCGACACCAGAAACACGACCGACAAATACTGCAGTATGTAGCGGACAACGGTGCTCAAAAATTGGACCAAATCAGCATTGCGCGTACGCTCAACGGGCAGGTCCTGAGCAGATAGACTACCGGCGGCCTGCTGCGCGAGCAGGCCTGCGTCCAGGCGGTCGGCGTACCACGGCTCCAGCACGGTAGTCATCAACTGCTCCACCGGATTGTCATACCAGTACTTTAGAAAGAGCAGATAAACCGCCGACAGGGAGATCGAAAACAGGAGATAGCGGAAAGGCCGGATAAATCGTTGTCGGTCGCCGGCCAGGTAGCTCTGCACGACGCGGCGGGGACGGATGGTCAACTGGAGGAAGGTGCCCCAGATCCCGCGATCGGCGTCGGTGAAGTCGCGCAGGAATTCCAAGGTGAGGGCCTTATTGGTTAGGCGTCCTGAGTCCTGGCCGGACGAGGGTTGAGGTGAAGGCATGAGTGAAGGGTTGACCGGGTGACCTAACCGAGGGCAGGTTATTCAACGGCGATGCTTGAACCGAGCACGCACGTCGCTGAATCACAAATAGAAGGGCCAGCGTTTACGGAGGTTCATTGTTATAATAGATGAGCAGCAGTCAAATGACAATTCGATTGCCGATCCTCAGCACCTGTCCGGCGAAGCCGCTAAAGGGGTGGTGGGCGGGCCGCGGCCAACAGGTTCTGCCACGCTATGCCCGCCGCCTCACCAACAGCCTGCAAACGCGTACCGGAAAGCAAGGCCACCTAATTTCCACGGTAAGCCTCCCCACTCCGCTGGGCGTCATTGGCGCAATCAGCGGCCTGGGGAGGCGGACACTCGGGGTCAGGGCGGTGGGGGGCTTAGGGTGGCAAGCCTCATTGATTTCCACGGGCACCAAATTGCGACAGTGGGCATCATGCTGGAAATCCTAGGACGGGAGCCAACGGTTGTAACGGGTATTACTTCTTGGTGTCTCCATTGCACCTTCGTTACTGGCAAGAATGAAAAGTGAGAATTATTAACTACGGATGTACAGGCCCATATCACGCCATTAAAAACCGCACGACAAGTAGCACGGCCAGGAGAACCGCCACCGCGATCGCGCGCGCCCGCACTTTCATTCCAGCTCTTTGTGTAAGGAGGGTACGGTAAAAGAGAAATACCCAGTACATCCCCCCCAGGGCCAAAAAAACGCCCCCGATCATCTTCATGGGCTTGGCGGCCTCCATTGTAGAGGCACTCAATTGAGTGAAGAATATGTACCAAGCGATGATAGCGGGAACGGTCAATACGAGTCCTAACAACAACAAGATCCAGTATCCCCAACTGATAAACAACTCCTGAAACCGGCGCGCGTAAGTAGCCTGAACGGCAAAGATCAGGTAGACTACGCAAGCTCCAAAGCTGATGAACACCCAACTGGCAAACTTGACGGCGTCAGTACTGATTAGCAAACACACGGGGAGTAACAGTAACGACAAGAGCGCAGCGTGACTGTACAAATAGAGCGAAGCAACCGTAGATTCCGCAAAGTTGAAGCGATTACTGGGATGAAATACCCGATTAAAGAACGCACCGATGGGGATGGTCAGGAGGAAGAAAATGGAGTAGTATTCAAAGAAGACACGATAGATCGACAGCATACTATTCCTGGACTGTTGGATAGCTACGATTTCGTCCCGCCACTCCTCGTTGGACAGTGCCGTGACCGCGTGACGAGCTTCCAATTTGTCCATTAAGGCACGCTCGAAACCAGGTCCCATCTGCTCGACAATCACATCCGTCAGCGATACCCCATACCAGTACTGAACGATGAACACGTAGACGGCACTCAGCGACAGGACGAACATCAGGTAACGGGTAGGCCGGATGAAGCGCTTCCGGTCACTCTCCAGGTAGGTTTCCACCACGAGCCGCGGTCGCACAGTGAGCTGCAGAAAAGTACCCATTATCCCACGCTCGAGGTTGGTGAAGTCCCGCAGGAAATCCGCTACAATGGACTTGGTCGTCAGACGCTCGGCCGACTGCGGGGAGTGAGAGTCGGGTAGGGGAGTCATGCGTTGGCGAATTGGTCAAAGGCATAGTTGACGGCAATCAGGCCGAGCAAGAGCAGAATCAGTAGGATCCACTGCAGCACGGCCCGGTCAACGCTGGCTTTTTTCCGCAGCGGATGCAGGCGGTAGAAGAGATAGATCACGGTGGGTAAGACTACGATCACCTGGAGCGCGCTACTGATAAACTGCCAGCTCAAGCTGGGGGCACCCAGGTCTCCCATTTCGTACAAAATGCGGGTGACGACGGCGAGGAAGAAGATGATTGGTTTGGCCATTAGCCCCAGGAAAACCAGCAAGAATCCTCCCCACACAAATGCCACGAGGGTTTCCCACCAGCGTTGGGCAAAGACCTTGGTGGCGGCGATCAGGAGGTAGACCCCCGTAAATAAGTTCTCCGTGCTGGACCAGAATTCATAGTCCTCGGGAGTGCTTCCCGCAAAGTAGAATGGCAGAAAAAGGAAGCCCAGCAGAGAGACGTGGGCGGTGAGGTAAGTGGTCGCCACGATGGATTCCGCAAGGTTGTAGCCATGACGCCCGTAGAAGTAATAGTATAAGAGAGCCAGAAGCGGCATCAGGATTAAGGCAGCGAACGTGCGAAACTGACTGAAGAAGTGATCCGCTTTATCCAGCAGCCGGGTGAACCGCGGGCCGAGGGGAGCCTGCTTTGAATCATCACTTACGGACACACCATCCACCTGCTTTCCGAGCCTGGGTCCGGGATGAGCGAGCTCATCAGCTGCTTCCGCCGCTACAGATAGTTCCTTTACCGATTGCCCGTACCAGGACTGGGTAACGAAGGTCTGCAGCGCCGCCAGGGAGAAGCAGAAGATCAGGTAACGAGTGGGGCGGATGAAGCGCTCGCGGTCGATGTAGAGATAGGAGTCGATCACCCGGGAGGGCCGTGAGAAGAGATTACGGACCGTTCCCAGCATGCCGCGGTCGAGCTCGCTGAAGTCGCGAAAGAAGTCCGCGGACAGGGTTTTGAGGGTGATGCGAGGTGGGGGTGTCAAAGTCCTGTAGGTGTGTAGGTGAGTGGGTAAACTGACCCCGGCGGGAAACCAGGGACCACAGACACTAAGGGGACCGGACGGCAGGAAGAAGCGCTGCGAAAGACTACCAATAAAAGTATCGGTTTTTACGGAGGTTCATTGTTAGCGATTATGAATGAGGATTCGCTTATTGACTCACCAGCCGGCCGGCGTCCGCCGGGGAAGGGTGGTGGGTGGGCTGCGGCCTACTGGACTGCCACGCTATGGGCGCCGCTTGCTGATATTTTAGACAGGCAACAGAGGATGGAGAAGACCGAAATTCATGACCAACCGGTCCAGCGTGGTGGACGCGTTCAACGCGTCCGCCGGGATGGGCCGGTGGCCACTGGGAGAACTTAGCGGCGGGCATAGGGTGGCAAGCCATTTGGATACTGGAAGGGACTAGATTGCGGAAATAGCCAGCACGATGCCACGGTCCCGTAGGGCCGGGGCATGATGCGGGAAATAGCGGGGGAAGGCTTACAACCCCTAATGGGCGTTACTTCTTGTGATCTTCCACGCACCCGCGCGCTGCCGCCTACTTGGGTAAGGCTCGCACGTCGTGGGCTCACGCTCCATGCCTACTATATCTGGGCTTGGCTAACTATTCCTCCGTACAAGACTGATCTGATCTTTACTATCGATTAGACGAACTGTGGTGCAGTACGAAGGGGAGGAGTAGAATTGCGCCTCCCTCTTATAGTTTGTAAAAAGCTGCGCCGGCGACTACTACCAAATCTGCACCCCCGGGTGATTCAGCGCCCGCTGCAGGGCCTCCTGAAATTCATCCTCCGAAATAGGAGTTGACACCTCGTACCTGCACCAGGTTCCAGTCAGCCCGGAAGTGTCTTTCTTGTAGTTGTGCCAGGTGTCAAGAACCGGAGCATCGTTCAAAAAATTGATCACGATCTGGTAGCCATCCTGCGTCTTTCCCGGACCGCCAACCACTTCAAGGTAGTGGTAAATGCCGCCCGCTGGTAATGCTTGAACCAAGTGCGTTGAATGGGAGGATGGGGCATGGAAGGGAACCGTTTGACGGAGGTGAACTGATCGATCAACGCGCCGGACCACGGTTTCGATGTCCCGTACCTTTGTTTTTCAGGCAGCTCGCTATCATTTACCTTGAGAACTATGGTCTTCTACTCCCATCATCATCGCCGATTCGAATATCCGCATGGATAAGGCCACCGGCTTCATCTGCGTGACCGACATTGGAAACGCAAAGGACTCCGGTGGAGGGGCGGACCACGTAGGCAACTGGCTACGCAAAGCCAACACGATTGACTTCATCGAAGCCTGGGAGATGCGGCACAACCCGGATTTTAACGACGTCGAATTCGACGGAGTTAAACGCAGAGCAGGGCGCAATGCATTTCGGATCAGCGCCGCGGAGTTGGAGAAATTGGGTACCTCCGGCATTCTAGCGAAACAGGGCCGGTACGGCGGTACCTACTGCGCCAACGACTGGACCATTCACTTTGCTAACTGGCTTGATCCGCACTTCTACGTAGAGACGATCGACATTTTCCGAAAGCTGAGTGACCGGCTATACGGACGGGAAGCCCTTTACGTGCGGTTCAGCCGGGAACTGGTCGCGGAGAACTACGGTCTGATCACCGAGGCAAACGAGAAACGGAAGATTCCGCGCCAGCCACATCCCCTGGGAGGGCCGTCAGGTAGGAGATAAGAAGACCATGCTGATACGCCACCTCAATCAGGTCGATGCGGACATCATAAACCTAGCCCTGTGGGGGCTGACGGCCTCCCAGTGGAGAGCAGCATTTCCGGAGGAAGCGAAGGGAAGCAAGAACCTGCGGGACTACGCTACGGAGGTCGAACTGAAGATGCTCAACGCCCATTGAAGATGCTCAACGCCCTGCAGATCACCATGCGCCACTTGCAGGAGGATCAGTATACCGCCGAGGAAAAGCTGGACCGGCTGTCCGGCAAGACCGAGGAACTGACTAAGTTCTACTGCAAGACACCAACGGCCCTAAACCGCTTGAAACGGTCTAGGGAGAAAAGAGGGTAGTAGGTCAGCTGGTAAGACCCCCGGCTAGGGTAGCAACTCGTTGAGGCGTTTTACGAGCGTATGAGCCTCGGCGTAGGTCAGGTTAAAGAGAGTAACACGCTGGCTATCGGTGGCCGATCCTACCAGGATTATTCCCGTAGATTCAGCTTCGTCATCCATCTTGAAGGTAGTAACTTGAAGGGTCGCCGGTTCATTCCATTCGTTCTCTATGTAGTCAGCGGGGGCATCTAGGCCTTCACGGTCGTCTTGTGTAGGTACTAGTTTTCCAGTGGTGATTCTCATCTCTAAAAGTAGGTAACTACTTAGGTCAACCGGCGCAATTCGGCCGATAGCCGTATTTTTTGGCCCGTAATGACGAAGGACGAACAAATCGCGGCACTTCAGGAGCAAGTTAGGCAGCTTACCGCTTTGCTGGAAACGGCCATGGCCGAGATCGTCGAGTTACAACAACGGCTAGGTAAGAACAGCCGTAACTCGGATAAGTCCCCCAGTAGTGACGGCCTGAGCAAGAAGCCCGCTCTGCCGCGCAAGCGCGGCCTGCGCAAGCCGGGCGGTCAACCCGGCCATCCTGGTAAGACACTCGAGATGAGTGAGCAACCCGATCGGCTCGTCCTCCATCCGGTGGCTGGGCCACGCTGTACGTGTGGCTGCGATCTGACGACGGTAAGCGCTCACCTGGATTGGGAACGTCGCCAGGTGTTCGATCTGCCCCCGACGCTACTGGAAGTTACCGAGCACCGGCGGCAGGGCAAGACCTGTCCGGATTGTCAGCGCCTTCACCTGCCTGACTTCCCCGCCGGGGTGAGCGCCCCGGTACAGTACGGCGAGCGGGTGCGTAGCCTGGCGGTCTTGCTCAATGTAGAGCAAAGTATGCCCCTTAAGCGTATCTAGAAGCTGTTCGCCGGACTGACGGGCTACGGGATTAACGAGTCTACCGTACAG
This sequence comes from Lewinellaceae bacterium, assembly GCA_963803525.1. Taxonomy (GTDB): domain Bacteria; phylum Bacteroidota; class Bacteroidia; order Chitinophagales; family Saprospiraceae; genus Neolewinella. The sequence continues at coordinate 18,058 of CAWDMV010000024.1, read as the reverse complement.
ACAGCTGTGGGGCGTACGTACGATGAGCTGGCCGTCGAAGAAAAACTCATTCATCAAGCCGTGCTGAAGAGTGGCGTGGCCCATAGTGACGAGACCGGTGCCCGCATCGAGGGTAGTCTGCACTGGGTGCATGTCTTCAGTAGCCTCTTACATACCCTTTACGTAGTGCATAAGCAGCGGGGCGGTGAGGTCATCAATAGTCGGCAGAGCCATCTGGCCGGCTACTCCTCCGGACGCTTAGTTCACGACTGCCTGAGTTCTTATCTGACCATGGAGGGCGAAGTACAGCATAGCTTGTGTATCGCTCATCTACTGCGTGAACTCGCCGCGCTAACCGAACTGGGCAGGCACTGGTCGGCTCAGCTGCATATCTTACTCATGGATTACTATCGGGCCAGCAACTACGGCAAGGGAGTAGTAAGTGCGGAGCAAGTCGTCGAACTGGACCAACGCTACACCGATCTACTGGCCCTGGCGGATCGGGAAGAACCACCCCCAAAGCAGGGCAAGCGGGGGCGAGCTAAACGGAGCAAGGGGCGAAACTTGCGTGACCGCCTGGAAAAATGGCGTGAGGCGGTCTTAGGCATTGCGGAATAATAACTTAATCACATAATACTCCTCATAAAGCCTAAAACACTGGGGATGGCCTTTTAAAACGAACAAGTTATTTTTCATCAATCCCTTAGCCTTCAGCCGTCACCGCGAAGTACCCTTTACCAACAACCTGGGGGAGCGCGATCTACGTCCCTGGAAGACCAAGCTCAAATTAGCCGGATGCTTCAGAACGCTCAAGGGTGCGCAGCGCTATGCCCGCATCAAGGGTTTTTGCTCAACGGCAAAGAAGCACGGCCGCGTGGTGTTTGAAGAACTGGTCAAGGTGCAGCGGGGAACGTCTTTCCTCCGATTGACCTAAGTAGTTACGCCAAAACAACCAATGAACCGTGACGAGTCGAAAGGTTACGCAACAAACCACTGAAAATCAGGTATTTATATTTTGCCCATAATTAATCTTATGTTAAGTAGAGAATTTTGAGACTCCCCTACCGGTGACGGGTACATAGGTAAAGCTATAATGCCGAGTCTACAATAGTTCCAGCAAACCTGGGAGTTACCGCAAGAAATACCGCAAGCCGACTTCTCCGGTAAATCGTTGTTTAGGCAGTTCGGTCCGGTACTCAGCTGTCTGCTCCCGCTCCGACAAAAGTTCCCGGCGGTAAGTGCCGGATAAATCCAGCGCTATCCGGTCGGCGATAAAATAGGAGGCACCCGTGCCGGCTCCGATGTGGGGCGTGCTATAGCTTAAGTAAAGTGGACCACCATACACACCGTTATGCCGGAGCCATTCTGCCCCCGTGTTGATACTGAGAAAGGGCAACAGCCGCCGTCCTTGCCGGAGGGGATAGTAGCGCATCTGTACATTGAGGGTACGTCGATCGGAGGGATAGCCGCCGAGGTATTCAATATCCGATTTAGAATAGGGGTTGGTAACTTGTCGTTGCCAGTCGGCGCCTACCTCCAGCAGTAGCCCGGGTAGAAAGACGTACCCTAAGCGGGGCGACAGGTGCAGGGCCAGCTGGTCAGCTACGAACGCCGACTGTTTACCAACTCCAATAACTACTCGTCCGACTTGTCCATTGGTGAGCCAAGTCCCTCGCTGCAGAGGAGTGGAACTACCCGTGCGGGCGAGCTGCCCGGTCAGGATGTTTAATCCAACGTTCAGGGACACCGCGTTCCGACCCGACTCTATGTCATGGTAGTTTACCGCCACGGTACCCAGGACGCCTTCACCTAGCCTGGCCTCCGCCCCCAGGCCCACGTGCCAATCCTTTTCAAAAAGTGGCCCCCCGTCGGGGGTAAAGGTGCCTAGGCCTGCTTCGCCAAACAGCAGAAATTTTTGCTGCCGCCCCAGGTCGAGAAAATAGTACCGCAGGAAGGGCTGCGCCCGTAAGCTTGAATTGTCCCGTAAGTTGACATCGCGATCGAACCAAAATTGCAAGTACTCTACACGCGCGCCTGCCAGTAGACGGTTCGTGAGAAAGTATCCGCTGCGGTGACTAGCCCCTCGTAAGTAAGAACCCAGCAGCGCCCGACTGCGGAGGATATGCGCATCAGGCAGGCTACCCTCCGCGCGCTGGGCAAAGAAGTTAGTACCTCCATCTAGGTAGACGCTTCCCGCCCTGTCCTGTGCGGTAAGGCTGGCAGCCACTAGAAAGGATAAGAAAACGGGCAGGCAACGGAGTAGGACTGACATGAGGAGAAGGGGTTGAGCACGCACGGCACTACGCTAGACGGCCTCTGCCCCCTCGGGCGTTGGTAAACGCCGTCTTTTGTTGAACGGAGGAATTTACCAATACCGCGCAAAACCAAATCCACATGGGCAGTTCATCAATGATCACAGGTACTGGAACGACCGCCGTGTTCTAGCTGACTTTTACTAAAAGTAGAAGTGGAGACCGACAGAATTCCCGTCAATCTCCACTTGGTTAACCCCTAATTCTAGAGGCATAACATTTAGAAAACCGCTAGTAGGTTTTGTTGGCCAGGAGGTAATCCTGTAGCATCCGGATCTCCATCTTCTGATCGGCAATGATCCGCTGGGCGATTTCCCTTATTTGCTCCTCCCTACCGAAGGTCAGCAGGGCAACCGAATTATCGATTGCTGCCTGGTGATGATCGATCATGAGTGCGGCAAAGTCTAAGTCGGGGTCTCCCGTAAGGGGCCGCAGATCGACTCCCTTCGACATCTGCATCATGTTCGTCATTTGAAGCGTAGTGAATTCGGGCACGAAGGGCTCACGGGCTTGGTGGCCAGCCAAAAAAGCGTTGAACTCCTCAATTTCCGCCTTCTGTGCGTCGACGATGCTCTGAGCCATGGCTTTCATCTCCGAGCTTGTACCGATTCTTAGTTCTTCCTCACTGTTTTTGATGGCAATCTCGTGGTGCATGATCATCATAGAGGAGAAGTCATGATCAGGGTCCTGGGTAAGCATCATGGCTTCCATGGTGGCCATGCCCTCGTGCATGTTTCGCATGAAGACGCTGTCGTCGTGGGCAATGAGCTGGAGTCCGTCGTCTTCCTGATCACAGCTGGAGATGAGGAGAGTGCCGCCGGCGAAAACGGCGAGCAGCAAAAAGCGAAGGATGTTTTTCATGGAAAACGGTAGTTATGGGTAGAGATTGAGAGTGAAGTTTTGCAGCGGAATTCCATCGGTCGAGTAAGGCCCCGTAACGGGACTTTACGTGTTCTGAGAGCTACGCGAGTAGAAAGCTGGGCTGACTGGTTTGAGCTTGCAAGATCACTCTCCTCCACGCTCTTTAGGGCAAAAAGAGTCTATACATCAAAAAACAGTTACAAATAGCAGATTATGGAATGGGCACCTCTCGACAGTCCGTGTTTATCCTCAAAACAATGCTCTACTACAATATAAATTTCTTTCTCGTTCGGTACGCTGTGAGGTGGTCTCCCCTAGCACCCCACGTGGTTCACTGCAACGTACGTCTAGCAGAATGTCTTTCAAGCTCTACTCCCCACCGATCGGTCCGATGTAAGTAACTCTTTACTAGGTGTTCTGCGTAACCGCAGCTATAGATATGATCCTGCTAGCACGACGTTTATCCTTGTGAAAACCACAACTCGTCCTTCGTAATAGCAGATCCTGTGGGCCAGCGACTCAAGGAGTTACGTGCCTGACGTACAGTGAGCCATGACGAACATTCACACGTATTAGTCTGTCTCAAGTGAGAGAATCATCGCAAGTTTGCAACATCCCGTACATATAATACTAGCGTTTTTGGTCTTGTTCGGCTCCGCTGGACTACCGATCAACCGCCATTTTTGTATGGGTGAGTTAAGGTCGGTAGCAGTTTTCATCGGGGCGGAAAAATGCCATCAGGACCAACAACAAGCGCAGTGTCCTCTCCATCCCAAGTCGACTACCGAGATACAGAAGGGCCAAAGCAAAGGATGTTGCGACGACGAACATGAGTTGCTACAAGTCGATGATCAGGAACCAACGACCCTCAATGTTGCACCTCAGGTCATAGCGCTACTACCGGACTTCCCACCCCTACTGTTCAACTACCTGCCCCCGCATCCGCGGCCGCGCAAAAACACGAGATTTGAACAGTATCGACCGCCTCCGCTGATACCGGACCCGGTGCACGAGTTTCAAATATTCCGTTTATAGAGTCTTGATGAGTTCCCCTATCCCCGCCAGCCTGCGCTGTGCGGGGTTACCGTGATTTACATCAAGTCTTTCCGTATGCTCAATGCTTTTGTCCGGTTCTTCCTGGAGAACAAACTAGTGGTGTGGCTCCTACTCCTATGTTTTATAGGCTGGGGGTTAGCTACCGCCCCCTTTGATTTCAACCTACTGGGCCTGCCCCGCGACCCCGTGGCCGTGGATGCCATACCCGACATCGGGGAGAATCAGCAAATCGTGTTCACACGTTGGCCCGGCAACTCGCCGCAGGACGTGGAGGACCAGATTACCTATCCGCTCACCTCATCTTTACTGGGAATTCCGGGGGTGCGGAGCGTCCGGTCGACCTCAATGTTTGGCTTTTCGAGCATCTACCTGATCTTCGAGGAGGACGTGGAGTTCTACTTCTCGCGCAGTCGCATCCTGGAAAAACTGAATAGTTTGCCCGCCGGGGTGCTGCCCGACAACGCCGTGCCGACCCTGGGTCCGGATGCTACAGCCCTCGGTCAGATCTACTGGTATACCCTCGAGGGCCGTAATCCCACAACGGGCGATCCGGTCGGCGGCTGGGACCTCGACGAGCTACGCTCTATTCAGGACTTCTACGTGCGCTACGGACTTAGCGCGGCCGGAGGCGTAAGCGAGGTAGCCAGCATTGGCGGTCACGTCAAGGAATACCAGGTGGACGTAGATCCAGAAAAAATGCGCGTCTACGGCATTACCCTAGACCAGGTCATGCAGGCCGTGCGGGGCAGCAACCTGGACGTGGGGGCCGCTACCCTAGAGATTAACCTAGCGGAATACTTCGTGCGGGGACTGGGCTACCTCCAGAATTTGGAGGACCTGGAAAGCGCCGTGGTGAGTGAGGCCAATAACGTGCCCATCCGCCTGCGCGACATCGCGCGGGTCAACGTAGGACCGGCCGAACGTCGCGGTCTACTCGATAAGTCCGGAGCCGAGGCGGTAGGGGGCGTGGTCGTTGCCCGTTTCGGCGCGAACCCCCTGGAGGTCATCGATAACGTCAAAGCTAAAATTGCTGAACTGGCACCGGGGCTACCGCGGCGGGAGCTGGAGGATGGGATGGTTTCTCACGTTACCATCGTGCCCTTCTACGACCGCAGCGGGCTGATTCAGGAGACCATTGGCACTTTGGAGGAGGCCCTCACGCTGGAGATACTCATCACGGCCATTGTGGTAATCCTGCTGCTGTTCAACCTCAAGTCATCGCTACTGGTGGCCGGCACCCTGCCCGTGGCGGTGCTGATGTGCTTCATCGCCATGCGCTACTTCGGAGTGGACGCCAATATTGTGGCCCTGTCCGGTATCGCCATTGCCATTGGCACCATGGTCGACATGGGCATCGTGCTGACCGAGAGCATGGTCTACCGACTCAACAATGCCCCGCCCGGGGAGAGCCGGCTGGAGAGCATTTACGAGGCCACGGTGGAGGTCGCCTCGGCGGTACTCACGGCGGTAGCTACGACCATTATCAGTTTCCTGCCCGTCTTCACGATGGAGGCGGCGGAGGGCAAGCTGTTTCGGCCGCTAGCGTTTACGAAGACTTTTGCACTGATCGCGGCCATATTCGTATCTATTGCCTTTATCCCGGCGCTGGCCGACCTGGTCTTCGGACTGGACAAGAGTGGTAAAAAGCGCAAGCTACTGGGTAATGTCTTGTTGGCGGCGGCGGGTATCGCGGCGTGGATATTTGTGGCCTGGTGGTTGGGAATAATTGCCCTGCTGGCGGCTATACTTGGTCTAGCGAACGCGGTTTTTGCTGCGCAGCCATCGACGGCGGTGGGCGGGGACGCGGGTGCAACAAAAACCGAGTGGTTGACCCCTTTGATCAACGTGCTTATAGCCCTCACCCTCGCCTGGTTGCTAGCCGGTTACTGGCTACCCCTGGGCGTCGAGCAGTCGACGGCCTATAACTTCCTCTTCGTAGTAGTGGTAGCCGGGAGCCTTCTGGGTTTCTTCTGGCTGGTGATCTATTTCTACGGTAGCATACTCCGCTTCCTGCTACGGGTGAAGTGGTTGTTCCTGATCCTGGTGGGCATCATCATTGCCGCTGGCTTTGGCGTGTACCGCGACATCGGTCAGGAGTTCATGCCCGCCCTCGGCGAGGGGGCCTTCTTGCTCATGCCTACCGCAATGCCCCACGCCGGGGTGGCCGAGAACCTGCGTAACCTGCAGACGCTGGATATGGCGGTGACCACCATTCCTGAAGTCAAGATGGTCGTTGGAAAGGCCGGCCGCGTCAATAGTCCGCTGGACCCCGCGCCGCTAAGCATGTACGAGAACATGATTCAGTATAAGTCGGAGTACCTGACGGATAAGGATGGGCGGCGGCTGCGGTTCAAAGTTGACGGGGAGGGGAGGTTTGTAGATAAGTCCGGCCGGCCGCTGGACCAAGGTGCGCAATCCTTGGCGGATGACCTAGTGCCCGCCTCGGAGGGTCAGTACTACCGGCAGTGGCGCGACCACATTCGCTCCCCCGACGACATCTGGGAAGAGATTATTGCCGCCGTGAACTTACCCGGTGTCACTTCCGCCCCGAAGCTACAGCCCATCGAGACCCGTCTGGTCATGCTCCAAACCGGCATGCGCGCGCCCATGGGCATTAAGGTGCGCGGTACCGACCTACAGCAGATCGAAGCCTTCGGCCTTGAGCTGGAGCGTGAACTCAAGAACGTGGAGGGGGTAAAAGACGCCGCCGTGTACGCCGACCGCCTGGTAGGCAAGCCCTACCTGCTCCTGGGACGTGAAGCGCGATGCCATTGCCCGCTACGGGCTGTCCATCACCGAGGTCCAGCGGCAAATTCAGGCTACCGTGGGTGGGATGCTCATGACCACGACCGTCGAGGGGCGGGAGCGCTACGGAGTAAGACTGCGCTACCCCAGGGAGCTGCGCGATGATCCGGAGTCCATTCGGTGCATCCTGATTCCCGCGGGGGATGGGCAGCAAATCCCGTTGGGCGACCTCATCGAGGTACGCTACGAACAGGGACCGCAGATGATCAAATCGGAGGACGGCTTCCTAGTTGGTTACGTGTTGTTCGACAAAGAGGAAGGCTACGCCGAGGTAGAGATAGTGGACAATGCTACCGCCTACCTCAACGGTCTGGCCCGGACCGGCGAGCTCGACATCCCTCCGGGCATTAGCTACCGCTTTGCCGGCAACTACGAGCAGCAGGTACGGGCCGATGCGCGGCTCAAACTGGTGCTGCCCATTGCCCTGGCACTGATCTTTCTGATTCTATACTTCCAGTTCCGTAGCGTGACAACCTCGCTAATGGTCTTCAGTGGCGTCTTCGTGGCCTTTTCCGGAGGATTTCTGCTGCTGGGAGGGTACGCCAATCCCGACTTCCTGGACTTCAACTTCTTCGGTACCAACCTGCGCGACCTGTTCCAGATGCGCACCATCAACCTGAGCGTGGCCGTGTGGGTAGGCTTCCTGGCGCTGTTCGGCATTGCGACCGATGACGGGGTGCTGGTCGCCACTTTCCTGCGCGACAGCTTCGAGCGCAACGAGCCGACTACGGTGCAGGAAGTGCGCGACGCGGTGGTGGAGGGTGGCCTACGGCGGGTACGGCCGGCGATGATGACCACGGCGACGACAATCCTAGCCCTGCTGCCGGTGCTCACCGCTACGGGGCGGGGGCTGATATTATGCTACCCATGGCGATCCCGAGTTTTGGGGGGATGCTCCTGCAGGTGGTGACCATGTTTACGGTGCCGGTGCTGTGGAGCCTGCGGGCGGAATGGCGGGTGAAGAAACGGGAAGGAGGGAGAAGATCCTCAAGGGTCTTCACCTACAACCAATAACTCACCGATAAGCAAGTAATGCAGCACGCTACAAACTTAAAACTTCAGGGGCTGTCTGCTGGTCCTGGTGATGGTGCCAACCGTCCTTCTACCGATAACGCTGGTGGGGCAGTCGTTGGATTCCCTACGTACTCTGCTACGGGAGCGTAATCCCAGCTAGAGGCACTAGCCTATGACTACCGTGCCGCCCTGGCCATCAGCCCGCAACTAGCCCAATTACCCGATCTGGAGATAGGCGGGGGGGTATCCATCCTTCCGGTAGAGACTCGCCTTGGTCCCCAACGTGCCCGGTTCATAGCTACCCAGATGCTGCCCTGGCCGGGTACACTAGCGGCCATGTTGGTGTTGGCTGACGCGCGAGTGCAGCCGCTACTACAAGAGTGGCCGCACTACAGTTGGAATCGCTGTACCGCCTCTAAATCCGGTTATTATCAGATTGTCGCTGCCGAAGAACAGATCGACGTGCTGACCGAAAGCCTGGAATTATACGCTAGCCTACGGCAGTTCGCACCAGCCGGGTAGAAAACTCCACGGGCAGCTCGGTGGATGTGTACCGCACCGACCTAGCTGACGAACATGATGGAGCGCCAATCGAGCGACGACGCGCCGAGATAGCTATGTCATGCACCGATATCTGAATAGTGGCTCAATTGATATTTGCCCCGCAATTTCGTCGTACCACGCGTGACCCGTCCTGTAGTTTGCCGGCCTATCTATACCTGACCGACCACCCACAAATCTCGGTTACCCTCCAGGAAGAGATTTCGTGCTGTACCGTAGCACTTAAACAATCTGGAGGGCGTGATCCTGGATTTGGGGGTCGGGGTGGAATACGTCGTTACGGGTCCGTGTACCGATATGGAGCCGAACGCAACGGCCGTGACGCCATCCTGCCCGCGTGACGCCACGCATCCCCCTCGGCGGGGATGGTACCGGGCCGTTCGCGAGGAGGAAGCCATACTCACTCGGGCCATCGCCAGCCGCCGGGTGGCCGTGGTTAATGAGTTTTCCGCCGCTATCGAACGCGCCGATGTCGCCCGCCTGGACGCCCAGAGTGGCTGGTATTCCTCGTCGAGCAGGTCACCACCCTGGGCCGCCCTTACCATCGCCCTGCACGGAATACGCCAATGGCCAGCGGGCCTTCGACGAGCTCCTGGAGCTTCAGCAGCAACTTATACTACCGCATCGAGGCCATCGCGGCCCAGCAGACCATATTCATCCAATCGGCCCTCATCAACCGCTACCTACCATCCCGATAACTACCGGAATAAATACCTCCCCCATGAAAACTACAGACCCTTCTATACATCGTATTCGCGCTAGTCGTCGGCTTGCTCGGTGGCTACCTCTTCTTCGGCGGTGCCGACGCAGAGGTCATGGACCACCACACCACTGATGCCGTAGCCGTGGGGGTGACCTCGAGGAAACAATCTGGACCTGCTCCATGCACCCCCAAATTCAACGGACGAGCCCGGTGACTGTCCCATCTGTGGAATGGACCTCATTCCTCTCGACGCCGCTGCTGGCAGCGACCCCATGGTGTTGACCATGACCGAGGCCGCTGTGGCCATGGCCAGGGTACGAACTACCGAGGTAGGAGCAGCCGGCCAACAATGGCATGCTCCTGGCGATCCAGTTCATCCTGGTCGGCTGGCCCTGGATGAGTCCTCCGCCACCGTCCAGTCCGTCAACTATCCCGGTCGCCTGGAACGCCTGCTGGTTATGTACGCCGGGGAGGAGGCGCGCGCCGGCCAGCAGATTGGCACCATCTACAGTCCCGAGCTCGTGGTAGCCCAGGAGGAGTTGCTTGAAGCCACCAAACTCACCAACCTTTCCCCCAACCGCTCACCGCCGCCCGTAACAAACTGCGTAACCTCAAAGATCAGCGATGAACGGATCGACGAGGTAGCGCGCAGTGGGGAGGTGATCACCAACTTTCCCGTATACGCCGAGCGCGGTGGTACGGTGCTTGAGGTACGTGCCCGTGGGAGACTACGTCATGGCCGGCGAAACACTCTACACCCGACTTACCTGAGCCAGCTCACGCCCGTTTGATGCCTGTACTAGGGGGATCTAGCTGTATTCCGTGAAGGCAACCGCGTGAGCTTCACGGGCGGTCACTGCCGGAGGAGCCGTCCACCGCCCGCGTAACCTTCATCGACCCTGCTGATTGACCCCATACGTGCATGGTCACGATTCGCGTGGGAAGTGAGTAACCGCTCCGGTCGGTCGAAACCGCAAATGTTTATCCCGCGGAACGCTTGCACCTGTGGCCGCGTGCCGGAAGGTGAATAATGAGGTAGCTGATGGTGCCCAAATCCGCCGGAACTCTGGACCGGGTGAGCGCCCTGCAGTCTACGTAGAGCTAGCCAGTACGGAGGTACCCACTTACCAGTTTCGGGAGGTGGAACTGGGGCCTTCCATGGGTGATGGGTACGCGGTACTATCGGGCCTGGAGGCAGGCGAACGCGTGGTCACTAACGGAGCCTTCCAACTCGATGTCGCTGCTCAGCTCCGGAATCAATCCAGTATGATGAACCGCGACGTGATTGTACAGGGATGGGAAGTAGGTGAGGTCACGGCTATGGTTCTGCCCAATTACCGTGAAGAAGACGAAACTATTCTGGTACAATCTGTCCGCCGACGAAGTCCTACCTGCCCATAAAAGAGCGCATGGTCGCTAGCCAGGTAGTGGATGATGTCCTGTTACAGTCGCTTCTGGTAGGGACTTACCCCAGGCCCAGCACGTCGCTGTAAACCACCAGGCCCACCAGTACTGGATGGAGCAAATGGATGCCTTGAGCACACATCTGGACGGGGTCGCGGATGCCGCCTCGGTGGAGGAACAGCGGGAACAATTCGGCTTCCTATCTCAGGCACTAATTAATACCCTGACCGCCTTCGGGGTAGCCGATGACACATTCTACGTACAGCACTGCCCGATGGCTTTCGACGGGGCCGGGGCTAACTGGCTCAGTGAAGAAGCCGCGATCCGTAACCCTTACTACGGCGAGGCCATGCTAACGTGTGGCTCGACTATGGATACCCTCACAAATACAACACCCGCACTATGAACGAGCAAGACGTCTACATCGACAACATGGTCTGCGACCGCTGCATCTGCGGCACCAGGTGGCGAACCAGGTTGGAGCATCCATCGGCTGGAGCTGGGCCGCCTACTGGGTCGCCCCCCGAAGGTGAGAACATGTTGGAGCGATTGGGGCAACAGCTCTCATCGCTGGGTTTTGCCCTACGTGATGACGCTGGAGGTGTCGTCAGCCGTATCAAAGGCTTAATTATAACTATGGTATACGACGACCAGGCCGATACCAGCCAGATGCTCTCCGATATAATTACGAGTGATATCGGCCAGAGTTACAGCCACCTCAGTCGTCTGTTTTCGGAAGAAGAAGGTCGTACCATCAACGATTTCTACCGCCTTCACCGCGTCGAACGCGGCAAGCAATTATTGGTACGGAGCCGCGAGTCGTGTTGAGTATCGCCTTCCGGCTTAACGATGGTAGCGCGAGTAGATTCACGGTGGTCTTTCGACAGGATACGGGTATGTCTCCGCCAACTGCATTCCGCGCGCGCGTGGGGGAAAGACGTGGCCTGTTAAGTTAACTGGATGAGCTATGAGTACCGCATAAAACAGTAATTATTAGCAAATTATAAATAGGTAAGCCTTGGCTGATTGCTGTTTACTAGATAAACAGCATGGTATGAAATACTTCACTTTTATTTTTTTTGCTTGCAGCAATTTTTATTGGTTGTGCCGATTGGGAACGCCCAAACGGAAAATGCTACCGATACTGGGATTAGCACTCCGGCCGAGGTTGAAGCCGAGTGCGCCAGCGCGCCCGCAATTTCAGACGCGAAGTTTGTTGATCGAATGACCGACAAGGTCTTTCAGAACTACCTCCATCTGCGCACCGCGCTGGTCAATAGCGATGCCGGCGAGGCAGCTACCGTGGCCGGCAACCTAGCCGAGAAGTTCTGGTCCCAGCGCGCTGGCCTTAGGGCGCTTGCCGAGCAGCTTGCCACGACCGATGACTTAGCCGCCCAGCGGCAGGCCTTCGAACCTAACCACCCAACTGGAACCCCATCTACCCAGGGTCTGGATGGCGGCACCATCTACAAGCCACACTGCCCCATGGCCTTCTATGGTAGGGCCGACGGTTCAGTGAAGTGGCCGAAATACGCAATTCCTTTTTCGGTCAGGAACTTACTGTGGGTACGTGAGTGAAGAAATCAGTAGAGTAATAACTCGAGCATGATGTCAAAAGCCAGATTATCCCGACCCAGCCTAGACCACAACCACGACGGTCAGATGCAAGGCGGTATGAATCCTTACCTGAAGTTCGGACTCATGATGGCCACCTCCTTCGTGATTATGTACGCCGTGATGTTCCTCAACGTGGACGTTTTCGATCACGTGATGCTGAGCCCCAGCCGCACCTATATGACCTTCCTGATGATTGCCGCAATGGTGTTTGTTATGATGGGTTTCATGTGGGGGATGTACCGGAAGAAAGTCTGGAACTACGCCATTCTCGGGGTAGTGGCACTGACCTTCATTCTCTGTTACGCAGGAGTACGCGAGCAGACTTTCGTCAGTGACGTACAGTGGATGAAGGCCATGATTCCCACCACTCCATCGCGATCATGGTAAGCCAGAAGGCTCACCTAAAGGATCCCGAAGCCATTAAGCTAGCCGAAGAAATATAATTGAAGCCCAGGAAGCAGAGATCGCCGAAATGAAGCGGATGATCTACCGCCTGGAGCAGCAAGAATAACCAAATCCGTTTTACTATGAGTTTATCCCTCCCCGTAAAGGATCAGTACACCACCTGCATGGAATCGTGCCTGGAGTGTCTGATCGACTGCAAGGTATGTTTGACGAAAATGGTGGGCATGAAGTCGATGAACGACTGCCCCTACTGCTGCATCCAGTGCATCGAAATACTGCAGGCTACCATCGGACTGATGGCCGCCGACAGCAAGTTCACGAAGCAGCAGTGCGCCCTGTGTGCCGAGGTCGTGACTACTGTGCCGAGTTGTGCGCAGAGCACAAGGACCACGAGCACTGTCAGCGCTGCGCCGAGACCTGCCGCAAGTGTGCCGAGGAACGCCCGGAGACTGCCGCCTGAAGCTAGCCGTCTAAATTCCTGGATCCGCTGGGTGCCGTGAGGGGCATCTGGTGGTTCTTCAACCCCCAAAGACTACCGACATGTCCCGCATATTATTCAGTGGTTTACCCCACGACTATTCTTATTATCCCTGCCCGTCTTCGGTCAGCAAACTGGCGACGGGAAGACCAGTACCTACGATATGATCCCCGGTCAGTCGCTCACTACGTGGACCGGCAGTACGATGACCTACCACCTTATGGTAGTGGATACTGTCGTCAACTTCACGGTAAGCCCACCCCGTGGCCCTGGTCATCAATGGCAGCATTCCTGCCTACTGAAATTTTACGGAGGGTGATTCGGGATGTATTGACGTGACGAACCGGACCGAGGGTACCGTGTCCTTTCACTGGCACGGTCTATTACTACCAACGAATACGACGGTGTACCCATGCTCAACACTAGTCTCATTAGGCCCGGTGATACCTATGTTACCTTTCCCATCATTCAGCACGGCACCTACTGGTACCACTCCCATACCGAATTTCAGGAGCAGAAGGGGCTGTATGGCTCCATCGTGATCCAACCCAAGGCGGGTATGCCAACGGAAGAGAAAGTAGTCCTCGCTTTCTCCGACTTTACGGAGCAGGATCCCCATGAAGTGCTCCGACAGATCAAGCGCCACACCGACTGGTACGCCATCAAACGAAATGCCGTACAGAGCTACGGCGGTGCCCTCGCCTCCGGTAAAATCCGGGCAAACAGGCCTGGCTGGAGTGGAATCGCATGCCCAGCATGGACCTGGCCGACGTTTACTACAATGCCTTTCTAACTAATGGTCAGATAACCGATGCCTACGCCGATCTGGCCGCCGGTGAAACAGTACGCCTGCGCGTCATCAACGGATCGGCTTCCTCTCACTTCTGGCTACAGTTTGCCGGGGGAAAGATGACGGTCGTTTCCGCTGACGGCCAGGAGGTCGTGCCCGTCGAGGTAGATAAGCTCCTCATCGCCACGGCCGAGACCTACGATATTGAGGTTACGCTGCCGGCCGAGGGTCGCTACGAGTTCCGCGCTACCTCCTGGGATCGCTACAAGCATACGACCACCTGGCTGGATCCGGCACCGAGACTGAGCGCGCCGGATCCGCCCCCCGTCGACGACCTCACGCCGATGAAGGAGATGAAGGATATGATGGCCGAAATGCCCGATATGCAGATGGGTAAGGTACCTCCCTACCCGGAGCCGGAGGTCTACCCCGCTGGTCAGGCCCCCACTAACTGAGGATATTCTCATGCAATCCATGATGAAGACGGAATGCAGATGGATATGGGGATGCAGGGCATGGAGAAGCAAGGTGAAGGCCCGGAGGGCATGGCTGCCCATGAGGACATGAATGTGCCAACGGAAGATGGTTGTTAATGATGGGTATGTCCGTATGGACCACGGCAAGATGGACCATAGCAAAATGGGCCACGACATGTCCGGTATGAAGCAGGAAACGCCCACCCCACTCCTGCCGGTATGGATCACTGGAAGATGGACCATAGCAAAATGGGCCACGATATGTCCGGTATGAACAGGACACCACCCCACGTGCCCGGCATGGATCACGGCAAGATGGACCATACAAAATGGGCCACGACATGCCCGGCATGGATAAGGGCAAGACCTACAAAGCCTCCGAGATGGACGGTAAGACCATGAATATGCAGATGGGTGCCGATGCACCCGGGTGTCATGATGACCGGCTATAACGAACTCAAAAAGGCCTACCCCGACGAGACCATCTTTGACTACAACATGCTGCGCTCCGAGGAACCCACCGCCCTGAAGGACGGCCGGCCCGTTCGGTAGTGCACCTCGACTAGGTGAACATGTTACGTCACGTCTGTATGATCAAGACTTGAGCCCCTTTCGGAGTCGGACAAGATTATGATCCAGCGGGAGATGCTCTGTTTTTGCTGGTGTTCCATAACACGACCATGATGAGCCACCCATGCACCTGCACGGTCATTCTTCCGCGTGGTCAATAACCAGGGCGAATCATGCCCCTCTAAAGCACGTGGTTAATGTGGTTCCCATGGAGACTACCATTATTGAGTTTGCAGCCACCGAGGATAAGGATTGGTTTTTCCACTGCCACCTGCTCTACCACATGATGTCGGGTATGGCGCGCATTATCGGTCACGAAGGCAGCTCCTACCTACTCATCGCGGATAAGGCAGATTATGACAAGTTCGCCATGGACGACCGGCAGTACTTCGGTATGGCCAGCGTGAGTGGTCTGAGTATGGAGTCGGTGGACTTCGCCTACTTCAACATCTACAATGAGTTCAGCCTGGAGGGCGAGGGCGACTACGACGGCAACTTCGAGGGTGGAAGGGCAAGGCGATGCGCTACATCGACCCCGGCAATTCCTGTCGGCCTACGTGGGGTTTGAGTATGACGGGGAGCAGGTGATGGATCCCGAGATCAGCCGGAAAGCCTGGAACAACCGAAGCCGTAGCGCTGGCCGGCGTGCGTTACTTCCTGCCGATGATGGTGTGGTCGGACCTGCGCGTCGACCATCGTGGCCGCTTCGAGCTGCAGCTGGAGCGGGAAGATATTCCGCTGACCAGCCGCTGGCGTGCCTCGGCCAGGGCCGGTACAGCTTCACCGGCCAGTCGGTCGAGTACACCTTCGGCACCAGCGACATCTTGGGGCAGTACGTCGGCGTGGAGGCCCGCTACGATAGCGATTACGGTCTCGGTGCCGGTATCGAAATTGATGTGGTAGGCGACAACTCCGCAAACAATGAAGTACTCCCTCTGCTACTCGCGATCGTCCTACCCGCAGTGGGATTTGCGCAGCGGATCGAGGAGTCTGCGGTCGTGAATGCCTCCCTGTCCGACTTCCCTAACCTCCATCCCCTGGTCGTGCACGTACCGATCATGCTGCTGCTGCTGGCGGCGGGTACGCAGCTGGCCACCTTTTTTCTTCTTGGCGCAAACCGCTTGACTGGATTACGCCACTGTTTCTGGTCGGCGGGCTCACCGGTGTAGTTGGTGCTAGCAACCTCACGCATCCCCATATGCACGACCAAGCCCGGCCGCCCAGCAGGTCCTAAGCCTACACGATACGTACGCGGACTGGACGCTCTGGCTCAGCGTTGCTGCCCTCGTACTGAAGGGCATCAGTCTCTGGGTATCACGGCACGTAGGTGGCTGGAAGTGGTGGTGGCGATCGTCGTGGCGGGCTCGGCCGTCACCGTCGGTCTAGCCGCTCACTACGGCGGCACCCTAGTTACCTCCACCGGGTGGGTGTGCAGGGTAACTACGTGGAGGGCCAGTCCGATCACATCACCGAGGACGAACCGCACTAAACATCGACCATGAAAAACTGCTGCCGGTCCGATGCGCCGAAGGGAAAATCTCCGCCGCCTGCTCGATACCCTGACTACGGCGATTATCGTGCTCCTGATGAGTGGGTGGCCTAGTGCTTCGCCATAATTCACCACCTCCGTGGGTAATGCCATTCAGTGGGGACTGCTCCTACGGGAATCTGGACTATTACTAGGGGGTAGTTTGCTGGCTGTCGTGGCCCTCTGGTCCGACTTCGCACCTACCGCAGCGCTGATCGCCCTGATCGGTAGCGTGCAGTTTGCGTTTTATCTGTTTACCACCTTCCGGCGGGTATTCAATCACATCAATGGGGACTCGATACGTCGATCCGGAATCGTCTGGTCTCGCTGGGGGTGATGGTTGCCTTTTTTGTCACTGCCTACGGAATCAATTACTGCTTGCTGACCCTAGCGGATGGCGATGCACTGAAGAATTTGATCCTCCCTCCCTTTCTACCGCTTCGTCGACGGGCTGTACTTCAGCACCGTGACCTTCACGGCCACCGGCTTCGGGGAAGTCTGTGCCGGCGACCCATCCGGCCAGGGTGCTGGTGGCTGGGGGGAGATGGTGCTGGGGTTTTGCGACTACCGTATTCGCGGTATCTTCCTTTATCTCCCTGACCTAACAAGATAATTATGACCGTACTGACTAACACCGCCGGCCGGGTGTACTTCTACTGTTCTGCACCTGCGTGCACGACCCGGCCCCGGATGACGGTCAGGCACCGGCCGGTCACGACCACCGGCAAGATCACCAGCACGATCACGACCAAAGTACCGACGTGGGCAAACAACGGTGAAAGCCCCCCTTAAGTCCGCATACCTCCGCCATGGGTACCATCTGGGCGATGCGCACGTACATGTAGACTGACCTTCGCCCCGGAAAACGTGGACGTATGATCCGGGTCGGGCTGGTGGCCTACGACCGGGGTCTGGGCCACGGTAGCACACGACGCTACTCCGGTTAACTTCAGTGGACCGTGAGCATCAATGGCCAGGAGTAGCCGCAGGTACCTACGGCCTATTCACCATTCCGGGCCGGGAGACGGACCATTATCCTCAACGAAAACTACGAACAGCACCTGGCCGACGACTACGACGAGAAGCTTGACGGTAGCGCGCTACCGGGTACAACCCGAGCGGGCTCGATCGGGTAACCGAATCACTAACCTACACGGTACGCCCCACCGACGATAAGGTGGGTGCCATCAGTATAACGTGGGATCCCCTGCGAGAATCCCTCCCGTTAACATCCCTTCAGTAATCCCAATCCCATCACCCACGAATACCGCGTTGCCGGAATACACGACCGGACGACTTCGGCCACCGTTCAACGGGCAAGTCGAACGTATCGGGGGTAGAGGCCGTGGTCCTCAACAAGGACCGGGTGGTGGTCACGATGTCGCGTCACATCACTACCGAAGAGATCAATCGCCACCTGGCGCAGGCCGGAGACTTCTCGCTTACCGATAAGTACAAGCCGTAGAAGATCACCTGGTGGAGCTCACCGAGCACGGCCA
>CAWDMV010000023.1:0-38663 GCA_963803525.1 Lewinellaceae bacterium | reverse complement strand
CCTCGTCCAATACCTTCCCAGCGTGGGAAGGACCAAAACAAGGGATTTCTTTGAGGGCTACCGGAGGGTTCAGAACCCAGCCAGTGCACGAATGATCATGGGAAAAATGAGGAGGGCTAGACAGCCGCCGAACCAGTTGCGGACGCTGGAAAGGATGTCTTCCCCCCCGTCCAAAATCTCGGTGTAGGTTCTTAGCGCACCGATGATCGCGCAGATGGCACCCAGCACGTAGCAGATGCTTTGTACACTGTTGAGCAGTTCAGAAGCACCCGTAAAAATCTTTGCTTCGTCAGGTTGATTGAGGGTGGGGTACTGTGACCACAGCTGGACGGTACTCACCAAGATCAGGGCGACCAACAGGAGGTTTCTGCGCTTCCTCATGCCGCGGCCTTTAAGTCTTCCAGGGAATCAGCTGCACTGTACCCGAAGGTTGGCGCAACCTTGTCTAGCTCCGATGCCAGCAGGGAGGTGAATTCGCTGTTGAATATGTCATTGCCGGTAAATACGGAGAGGGCTTCGGCCTTCTTGGAGATCACTTCATTCGTTGGAGTGCCACTGGCTACGGTCGTTGTACTCGACGACACCTTGGCGAGATTGGCAAGCATGCTCTCCAAGTCCACGGAGCCATCTACGGGGTCAAAGTCTTCCGTCAGGGGAGTAGCGGGAGTTACCAAAGGAGCAACGTAATTGATGATGGGGCGTCCGTAGCTGTCCAGACGCGGCGCGGTAGCCGTTGCCGGGGTGCCGTGGGCGTGGCCGCAAGCCTCACAAACGAACGGCGCAGTAGCCGGAACAGCTACCGAATTGTCCCTGCCAGCCTTTTGCTCGAGGGTCTTACCGACCACGCTAGTAGCGCCTTTTGGCGTGTAACCGTTCTGATTTGGCTTGCCCACCACAGCCGAAGCGGTGACAGTCTTAGAGACTTTGTCGCGGTAGAATAGGTACACCACCACGACCGCATAGCCCACGAGTAGAGGGATCGCAAAAGTTAGAAACTGACCCCAGCTAATGCCTGAAAACATTGACGTGGATTTTAAGAAGTATGGATTAAGGTGTGGGGTTAGTGGTCAAACATATATTTATATGATGCTTAGTCCACTAATTTCCCAAGAACAAACCGTGTAAGGCTGCGGAAAGATACGCTTTTGCTATTATACGCAACGAAGATATACGTATTAGATAAGATAGGGACTATAATTTTACCTTTGCCTATGTTTAAGCTATAAGATTAAGGTCGCGCGGGCGAGAAATTGGGGGGGCGAAAGCAAGGGTGTGCCAGGTCACACTGTGACGGGCAGAGGGGTGACCGCTGGGTGTAGCGGGCAGATGAATCCAGTAAAAGGAGGGGCCGGGTGCTTTTCTTTTCCCGGTTGAAATAGGTGTTGTTAGGTGTCGTCGAAAGTTTACTCGTGGCAAGGTAGCTGAAGGGAAGTAGCTGCACAAATGAAGCAGTAGCATATATCGCTTCCCCTCCGGGTCGGGCCATCCACCATTCGCTGTTCGCTCAGCCCTACGGGCCGCTACGCTCCGTTCCTACCCCTAAGCCATTGACTCGCAGCCGACAAGAGTGGGTCGGTCCCCTACCCTATGTCTTCATCCGGGGCGACCGGAGGGACAGCAAACAGGACATTGCCAGGAAAAAAGAAGCAGATGGACGGCGGGCGAGTTAGAAAAAAAAGATTCCAAAGACGGGAAATAAAGGGTCGAAATAATGAAAAAAGATTTTGTGTAAATGAATAAAGCCCTATCTTAGTAGGGTAATCAATTGGTTGCCTACCGTGCCAGCGGTAGCTCATTCTTCAATAGCGTAGCACCTTGAAAAAGCAGATTCTAGACAAGTTAGAGGTCGGTTGCCTAGGCGTAGCCGAGATCAAACTGACGTATAGTACGGAGGTCCCCCCTGAGGACCGCAGAGCAGTAGTAACCCCCGATGATTTACATGAGGTCCTGCGGGAGTGGTGGGACGCGGATAGTATCGAGTTGTACGAAATCTTCGTCGTCCTCCTACTGGACCGGCAAAACCGCATCATCGGTATCTACAAGCACACCAAGGGCGGCACCAGCGCGGTAATAGTGGATAACAAGCTCATCATGGCTGCGGCCCTCAAATGCAACGCCAATTGCATCGTGCTGGCCCACAACCACCCCAGCGGAAGCCTCAAAGCATCTGCCGCCGACATAACGGCGACCATGGCCCTTGCCACCCTCGGAAAGCTCCACAACATTCCGGTTTTGGACCACATCATCCTTGCCCCGTCCGGAGGCTATTACAGCTTTGCTACCAACCTTCCCGACATCATGAAGGGGTACCGTCTGGAGGACTTTTACTAGTCAGCCAGTCAGTCGGCACCCCCCTCCGGGTGCCGACTGACCATAGGCCACCGCATCCCCGACCACCACCCCTATCAACCCACAACCCACAACCATGAATCCTACCAACCCACTTCCCCCCAATCACCAGGAGTCCATCCCCCAGCCAAAAAAGAACGTGAACTACCGAAAGCTACTGGACCGCCTGATGAAGTCGATCCCCCTGTTGATCGTCGATGATCCACAGCTGCAGGGCTATACGGCAGCAGCACCCAACATCTGTTTGCCATGAGCCACCACATCACCGTACTGGCCGAGCAGCCGACCCCGCGGCAAGATGAAATCACCATTGAGCAGTACCATGCCCGTCGTCTGCAACGTCGCCGGCGCGTAGCCAAGCGGATGCTAGCGCGTGTCCCGCTGTTTGCTGCCGAGTTCATGCGGTCGGAGTTTCCGGACATGACCCCCGAGCAGGTCGTGACGGACGCTACCCGGCCAACCCAGAAGCGTAAGTCATCACGTACGAAGAAGAACAGACTCAAACGGTACGGTCGCTACCCCATGTACATTCAGGCAATGGAGCGGTACCGGGTCACCGGGAGTAGTGACGCGCTGGCCGAGGCCCAGGCCATCCGTAACCGCATCGCCAGGGACTTCCTCTTTGACATGCGCTGTCAGGGAGAGCAGCGAACCTACCGACTTCCGGCGACCGCCCCCCCCTACGCTGGTCCGCAAAATTGCGGCCCTCAAATTTCAGCGGTGGGAAGAACTGGACCAGCAGTGGAAAGAGCTGACCATGTTCCTGCAGTGGTGAGGGTCTAAAATAATAATGCCCCAACTCCTGCCAGGGAGTTGGGGCTACTATTTGCTCCCTGGTGGGAAGCCAATAGCATAGCAAGAGCAAAGATAAGGCAATCAACTAGGCTCCCCTGTAGCGGCCAGCGGACACGGCACACCGTCAGTACCCACTCCCCTACCCTGCCGCATCAACCCCCATACCTGCCCCGCAGTACCACCCCGCAGTCGCCCGCATCCCCGCCACACAGGTAAGCGCGATCCCGATCCCTAAAGCAATCTGGCTGCAGTCGAAAGGCGGTAGCTATCCCCCTTATGTGAAGCCACGAATCAACTGGCCTAGCGGGAACGTCAAGGGTGCGCTCCGCCAGCGGGCTAATATTTTTTTCCAGGTCGATCCCTCCCCTCCAAAATTAATGATCCCGCTGCCCTTGTCTTATCCCGCAGTACGGCCAGTAGTCCGGTGGCAGCAAAGGGGGATATCCCCCGCCAAACGACTACAACCAGAAAGCCATGAGCCGTCATTCAGTATACACCACTTACCGCCAGTACGAAGAAAACGAGCTCTTCTGGCTCGAAGTCACCACCGCCGAAATCTTCACCGAGGCTTACTGCTTCTCCACCGCCGAAGAACGCAGCCACCAGACACCCGAATGCTGCAACAGCCACGAGGCGGACATAGTACCCCCCGGCTGGGTTCCCGGATAATCGGGATCCACCAGGGGGACGCGCGGGCAGTTGGGTGGCTGGCGAGTAGTGGTTTACGAAAAGACGACCCGCAGCAGCATGCAGCTGCTGCGGGTCGGGAGTTTTTGCCGGGAAAAAAGAAAGAGGCAGGCGGCAGTCAGCGGGGAAAAGCAGCCAAAAAAAGGTGAAAATAAAGGGTCGAAATAATGAAAAAAGATTGTGTGTAAATGAAAAAAGCCCTATCTTAGTAGGGCAATCAATTGATCGCCTACCGTGCCAGCGGTAGTTCATTTTCACAATAGCATAGCACATGTCTAATGTAAAGGGCCGCAAGGCCATCAAATCCGCCCCCGTAGACCGTTACCAGGAGATCACCGACAAGGTGATTGCAGCCCTCGAAAGTGGGCTAGTACCCTGGCAGTCACCCATCGGAAGCGGGAACCAAAGGTTTGCATACAATTACGTCAGCGGCAACGAGTACCGGGGAATTAACTTCTTCCTGCTCAATTTCATGCGCCCCCACATCCAAAGCGCCTACCTCAGCTTTAACCAGGCCAAAACCCTGGGGGGAAAGGTCCGCAAGGGGGCCAAGTCCGAAAAGGTGTACTTCTTCAAAATGCTGTACAAGGACGCCAACGGCAAACCCCTATCCGATGCAGCAGCCCAGGCCCTGAAAGACAAGGGTGTAAAGCTGGACGGTACGCCCTTCCTTCGCTCCACTCCGGTGTTCAGCGTCGAGGATGTGGAAGGCATTGATTTTGATCTGCCCGCCGTCGATACGTTCGACCATAACCCCGTTGAGGCAGCCGAGAATTTTGTCAACGCCATCAAGAACGGCCCAGCAATTACCACGGCCACCAACCGGGCCAACTCTTACGATTCCGTGCGCGACATCATCGTTATGTACCCCCGCAATCGGTACAAGACGGGAGACGCCTACTACCACACCCTTTTTCACGAACTGACCCACGCCACCGGCCACGCCGACCGCCTAAACCGGGAGGACCTCACGGAACTGGTTCAGCGTAATTCCCCCAAGTATGCGCGGGAGGAACTGACCGCAGAAATGGGGGGCGCGTTCCTCTGCGCCCTTACCGGAATTGAACCCGACATTGACAACACCGCCGCCTACATCGGCAGCTGGTTGCAAGCCCTGAAAAATGACAAGATGCTTGTCTATAAGGCCGCAGCCCAGGCACAGAAAGCCGTTGACTTTCTGAGCGGGGAGCAGCAGTAAGGAGTCCGGCAGGGCGGGGCAGATTACCATCTGCCTCGCCCATGCCTATGGACCACCGCATCCCCGACCACCACCCCTTTTCCCGCAGTACAACCTTCTATCATGTGCCAACCGAGGGTTGGCCGTGAATCCCCTCCGCTAGACGACCCGCCGCCTCTGCTGGGGAGCGGTACCGCCAGGGGACCACTTAAAATCCATATCAAGATGAAGATCTTCTACCAGCCCCCCACTACCCCTGAGGGCAAGCGTTTCTTTAGCCGCTATGCGACACTCATTCCCAACCTGACCTTTGCCGGTTACTTGGCCCAACTCGTGAGCGCCCTGACCGAATGGGGTATCCTCTATGCGCTCCTATTCACCAGTCTAGCCCCCCTCTGGCCGGAGTACGCTGCAGTAGCGTCCGTCGGTGGGGCTACCGTAGGGGTAGCCATCATTGAAATCGGTTTGCGCCGGCTCCTTCCCTTCGCGTCCAGGGCCGTAATCCTAAAGCAGTGGAAGGGCTACGATGGAGGTATTTCAGCCGTCGTCCTGGTCGCTACCCTGCTGCTGTTGGGAGCTTCGGCTACCCTATCGTTCACCGGCTCCCGATCACTGGTGAGTGCCGTAGCTACCCCCCCTACCCTAGCCAGCAGTACCGCATCGGATAAGCTGGCCGACCGGGAAGGAAGTCTGACTAAGGCATCGTGGGACAAGGATGAAGCCGACGTAGCAGAGAGCTACGCCGCCCGCATCACGGCCACCCGCACCAGTACGAGCGGCACCATAAGGAGGATTCAGGGGCGCATAGATCAGCTGAAAGCCAAGGAACGCACGTCGGACCAGCGGTATACCACCCGGCTAGCTGAACTCGAGCGGGACAAAGCGGAAGCCCTGGCAAACCGTGACGAGAAGGTCGCCGGACTCACCGAAGAACGGGAAGCTGCCCTGGTGAAGGTGCGCGATCGGTACCGCGGCAAGCTCGATGCCATTGAAGTAGATAAGGTGAGCACCAGGGCCAACGTCGCCCAGGCCAATGAAGCCGCTATGGTAGATCACCAGCTGACCGTAAGCCACCACGGAGGCGGTCTGGCTTGGTTCACGGTGGTGTGTCTGGTCATTCTCCTGGTGTCCGTTGTGGTGAAGGAACTCCACCACGCCGGGGCAGGAATCGAGGAACGGGTACAGCCGGACGCCTTTACCTTCGAGGAAGGCCCGCTGCTGTCACTGTGCAAGGCGCTCACGGCTCGTTTACGGCGGGAAGTATACTGTCTGGTGAACCGGGTAGAACGGACTACTCCGGACGCGCTGCCGCCCGTCCAGTCGCCCGTACTGTGGGAACGGGAAGACGGCTGGCGGGTGAAGGTTACGCGGGCGGCAGGAAGCGATATGGAAGTGATCGAGGCCACTCCCCCACCCCAGCCGGTGAACGGCCGGATAGACTCTTCTCAGGAACCCACCACCGACGAGATAGACGCATTTGAAAATGCGTCAGATAATGCGTCAGCGGAGCAGAACTGGACCTTCGAACTGGAAACGGAGGAAGTGGTACCCAGGGAGTTAGCTGGACTAGTGGATGCGTTAACGCATATCGACGAGGACGACCAGGATGATGAAGAAGACTACGACGACCAGGACGACCAGGACCAGGACGACCAGGAAGCATGTGAGAACTGCGGAGAGGGCTACAACAAAACCCGATCCTGGCAAAGGTTCTGTGGGGAAAAGTGCCGAAAGATTTACCACGCCAGCCAGCACAATGGAGTACCCTACATTCCGGGAAGCGGTGGGAAGCAAGTAGAGAATGAAGTAGGATAAAAGCTCTTCTTGATGCTACAAGGAGGTTACTGCTGGATTACAGTAACGAAAAGGGGGAACCGGTCAACGGACCGGCTCCCCCTAGCTTATTCAGGCTGGCTTATCTAATCGAGGTGGTTGAAGGGATCGCGATTGCGCGCGATGATCTTGGTGATCTCTGACTTATTCGACAGGAGGAACCAGCGAACGATGTTCTCGGTGAGGTGACCAACGGGAATCCCTGCAGCCCGCGCTACGCCGTGCAGGGTTTCCTTGGTGCTCTCGTCCACGTACAGCTGCTTGGGCTGGGTAATTTCCGGGGAGTTGGAGAAGAACCAACCCAGGGCTTCCTTGTCGAAACTGGTGGAGGGCGGCGGGATGGTCTGGTCGGTTTCCGGAGCCGGTTCAGGACTGGCTTTAGCGACCGCTTTCTTTTTTCTAGGCTCCTTTGTCTTGGCCTTCGTTTTCGGAGGTGCAGCGGGAGCGGGGGGCGAAGCTGCGGCGGAGGCTGCAGTTGTGACGGGAGGGGGAGCCGGTTCGGACGGTTTCTTTGGCTCGACCTTGAAATCGTCCTTGAACACGTCATCAAATTCAGACCCTAGTGCGGGCATGCTTACGGGGGTAAAGGTGCTTTTTGTCTTGGCCATGAGGTGTTTATTTAGCAGATTGGTATAGTTCTTCCATGAAGGCGCTCAGGTCGATAGCCCGGAAGTTGACGGGAAAGGTGGTGCTCCGTGTTTCGGTCCTTTTCAGCTTGACGCTGTACGGAATGTAGTGGGTCAATACGTGAATCCCAGCTGCGCGGAATACCTCGTTTTGGGCCGTTATAAGTTCTTCGTGACTACGCCACAGCACCTTGTTCCAGAAGGCAATCGGCTTCGGTCTTTCCTTTTGGTTGGAGCCGATGCTGCCCAGAGCGGTAAGGAACTCGGTCGCGCTCACCAGACTCATTTCTTCCGGTTCCAGGGGAATGATCACGCGATCCACATTGCGTAGGATATTTCCCATTCCTTCAATGGCTACCGACCCCGGCGTATCAATGATTACTGTGTCGGCTGCAATCTTCGGGTGGCTGGCCTTTTCAAAGGTGGAGGGCCGGTCGGGGGCAGGACGCCCGAAAACATGGTCCATTCGTGATTCAGTAATCGGATAGATTTGGTCCTTTCCAGTCTCGGTGAAGGACCGCATCAACGCTTCGTCCTCTTTGAGGCGAAGTATCTCCCGATCCCGAAGTTTCTTGATGGTGTGCTGGGGACTGTCGGCGTCGATCACGACCACGCTGTGGTTCTTGACGAAGTACATGTAGCTGGCTAGCATCGTGGCGATGGTAGACTTACCCACGCCACCTTTCTGGGTAGCCAGGACAATGCGGTTGATTTTCTCGCTCATGCTTTTCTTTTCTTAGGTAAATATGTATTTGTGTGTTTATCTAATTATGTAGGTAAATAGTAACATACGTGTTTAAGTGTGTTGTTATGTAAAAATGTAAGTGTGTGTAAAGATAACTATTTACTTGCATAAGCGCAAAACTACATAATTGTGAGCTTGCGTTTTTATGGTAGTAATTATTTATGCAACCATCTAATTACATAAATAAATAAACACATGTAAAAACAAAAATGCAATTACATAATCACATAAATATATAACCATCTAAAAAGTGAGACTAAGCGGAGTGACACACAAATACATATTTATGTATCAAGGTGGAGCAGACTAATAAAGGAGACCTTTCATACATAATTACATAATTATGTATTAGAATCACAGACCATTCAGTTGACACAGGTTGATGCAGACATTATATACACTTACATAACTATGTAAACACATAAAACGTCCAGCTGATTGCTATGGTGGAAGGCCAGATCGGTGGCCAAGTTCACCCAATCCAGTCCTGGTGTCAGGTAGCCGTATCCAGGTCACGGCTCACCACGCACCACGGCCAGCCCAAAGTCCAGACCTTCTCCCAGCTGCACGAGATAGCTCATCACCCAGCCCAAGGAGCGGCCTCGCCCGTCCAGATTCGCGGGCGAATCGGGCCGTGCTCGGGATATGCACACGCATGTAGCAAGATGTGACTTTAGCTGGAAAAAAAGCGTTGCCATTTTTCCTCAGCTAAACTCTATCTTGTCTTTTAGACGGAGATGCTCGAAACTCGCACGTCCTGAATTGCCCAAAAGAAGTACCGCTGTGCGGTCAAATGCCACTACCGTGTCCAAGAATAATCGAAAGGGGAGGCCCTTTAAATCTGCCACCGAAAAGCTCACCTACCGTACCGAAGTCAACCTGTCCAAGAGCGAATACAAGGCCGTAATGTCTGACTATGACCCCATTTTTTACCCCACCAAAACGGCGTACCTCCGCGCCAGGGTAGTGGACAAGGACATCAAAAAGCGGGTGGTAAATGCCAACCTCGAACGGCTGGAACAAACCCTAGTGACCAGCAATGAAGAGCTAAACAAGCTCGGGGTCAACATCAACCAGATCGCCCGACACCTTAATACTTACAAGAGCGCAGAGTACAAAAGTGAGGTGCTTTCCTTGCTTCAACTGTTCATGTCTGCCGAAAAAGTGATGTATAAAATGCAGGGAACCATCCACGAAATTCACGAGAAATGGTAGCGGTAATCAAGACGGGAAAGTCGATTTACGGTGCGCTTGCGTACAACGAAAAGAAGGTTTCACAGGGTGATGCTGTCTCCATTGGAGCCATCAATAGTATGGCACAAGCCGACCGACAGACCCTAAAAGAGAAGGCAAATTCCCTGCAAAGCATCGCAGACCGGAACACACGAACGAAGCGAAACAGCGTCCACATCGCTCTAAGTTTTGCCCCGGAGGACAAGCTGGACGAGCAACAGCTGCGCAGTATTGCCAAGGACTACCTGAAAGGCATCGGCTTCGAGAATCAACCGGCTTACATCTACCGCCACCAGGATACCGACAACGACCACATTCACATTGTCACCACTAACATCACGCGGGAAGGGAAGCGGATCGACGACTCATTCATCGGGGCCACCAAGAGCGAGGTGACCCGCAAGGAGATCGAGGTAGACTACCAGCTGGTTAAGGCCGAGGAACGGGGGCAGAAGCAAGATAAGGCCCAGCGGCTGTCCGAGTTGAACGCGCCCCAGGGCGGCGACCTCTCCGAGTTACGGGCCTATGCCCGCCACACCATCCGCGACACCCTACAGGTGTACAAGCCCGCCAGCATCAGCGAACTCAATGCGCTACTGCGCGACCGTGACCTAAAGGTGCGCGAGGAAAAAGGGCAGACGCCGGAGGGCGCGGACTGGAAAGGATACTCGGTCGTGCGAATTGACGCCCGGACCGGAGAGGAAAATTCCGCAGCGATCAAATCGTCCAAGGTCTTTGAAAAGGGGTGGGGGAGTACACTGGAAAAAACGCTCGAGCGGAACGGCAAGGCAGCAAACAGATCACTTGACCAGGTTAAAGGCAGCGTGAGGGAAGCCTTTGCCGACGACAGGGCTTCGGCGGACGACGTGAAGAAGGCGCTCGAAGAACGACAGATCAGGACCATCCACCACCACAATAAGGAGGGGCGACGGTTCGGGGTGCATTACGTAGACGAGCAGAGCGGCCACCTCTACAAAGCAAGCGATGTAGGACGGAAATACACCGCGGCGGAATGGAACCGTCGCGAAGAATCCAACACCCTCAGCCTGGAAGATTACAACGCCCTGGTCAAGGACGCCAAGCAGTACATCGCCAGCAAGCAGTCGGCGGGCTACCAGTCGACAATCATCAAGCAGCTTAACACGGACGATGTACAGTTTGCTATGGCTCAATTGGGCCACACTAGCGGCCTCATTCGTCCCTATCTCGATGAGATCGTGGCCTCGGAAAAGAAAGGCTACGAGAAGGCCCTGAAACGCGACGAGAAGGAGCTAAAAGCCCTGTACTGGGGGCTGGCCCAGGTCAAGACGGAATTCAGGGGGTCACTGATGAATAGTCTAGGATTAGAGCGAGAGGGCGACCGTATCGTTCTGCGCGGTAATGGTGGGGTGAGCATACCCGCCGACCAGCTGGAAGCCGGAGCAGGTAAGGAGGTGAAACTGAAGATCGGAGAGCTATCCGCCGAGGAACGAAGGATGCTGATCGGGGTTGGTCGCTACCGGGGCATCGGCGGTATACCGCTGGACGTGAATTTGACTATGGTGGATTGGAAGTACTGGGAAGGGAAGTTCAAGCCCGCCACCGCCGAGAAGCTGGGTGCACAGCTGCACAATAACTACGTCAAGAAGGAACTCACGCTGCTTAGTAAGAGCAACACCGAGGGCGGGGGCATAAATCATCCACTCCTGCAGCTGGCAAGTAAGGGAATCCTCGTCAAGCCCACCGAGGCGGGCTACCGGGCGCATATGGTCGGCCAGGAAAAGTATTCCTTCCAGGTGCCGGGCAACCTAGCGGAGACCGTCTACCGGCAGGACTACCGGATGGAGCACTACGAGAAGATGAAGTCCCTGCTGGAAGAGAAGATCGGTAAGACGGCCCTCGATGCTATCCAGGAGGCCAAAATCACGGAACTCCGTAGCTCGACGGCAAGGCGAAAGCAGGTAGTACCTAACTCGCTGGCGTTTGAATTGCGCGGCTACCTCATGTCCCAGGGGGGACACGCAAAACGGAGCGGACTGTATAAAATCCTGCAGTCCATGGACCAGGACGAGAACCTAAGTATGGACGAGCGGCGGCAAAACCGGACGCTGCGCCACTAGGCTACTTAGTGAAAAAAGATAATTTGTTTTTGTTTAATTTTGTTTGGGTACTCTACTAATCTACCACCGCATGAAAGACACCGGAATCACTTACGAAGCAGTCGCCAGTCGGGAAGACGCCAAGGCCTACCTATTTAGTACGCAGGTGATCGAGACAACCCGCGACTACTACATCGAGAAGGGCCTAACTGCCCGGCAGACGATGGAAATAATGGGCCTCAGCAAGTACTATAAGGGGAATATCCACTACTTCGGACGGTTGTTCTCTTACCATTTTCCGAAAGATGGACAGGGTAGGGGAGGGGCTAGAAAGAACTCCGGGCGACCGGTGGGCAGCACCATGTGTCCAGGCTGCAATAAGCTAAGGACCGAGTGTATCTGTCCTGATCCACTAAAGAACCCTGACCCCTACACGCTGCTGCAGGTGGTAACGGAACCAGCGGGCGAAGGGTCGTACTCGGCCATTGTAGCCATCGAGTCCGCTCCTGGTTACTATAAGGCCTACGAGAAAGAGATAGATCGCTGGCCGACGTGGGAGGACATTCGCAGGACGATGTATGGAGGTACTAGACTGGCCCCCCAGCGGGCTAAGACTTACTTCGACCATTTAAAGCAGGAGCTGGAAGGTTAACCTCTCATCATTTTCCTCCTTGCTTTTTCCGACTACCCACACCTACCCATACAATGGCTGCACAGAGTGACAACAGCTTCATCATGACGGCGGTCCGCGTAGCGGCCCTGTTCCTGATCCTGCTGCACACTTACATCTACTACTACGACTGGTGGCAGCTACAGGGGCTTACGCACCCGCAGGTTGGGCGCTTCCTCCAACGTTTCCAGCACACCCTCTACTTACAGTCCTATGCCGTGTCCTACGCCGTACCCCTGGTGGTCCTGGCGGTGGGCAGCATCGGGGATAAGGGTAAGAAGTCCGAAAACCTGACCTACCGGCAGGTCGCCATAACCCTGATCCTGGGACTACTGGTGTACTTCGCGTCAATGATCGCGTTTTCCATCGAGGATCTGCAAACGGCGGGAAGCATCTACCTGGGCTGTCTGGCGGCAGGGTGGGCCGTACTCGGCGCCGGTCTGGTAAACCTGCGCCGGGTGCTTGACTGGAATCCATCCGACGACATTTTTGGAGACAAGAACCGCAGCTTTCCCCAGGAGGAAAGGTTGATCGAGAATGAGTATTCGGTCAACTTGCCCACTCGTTACCGGCTAAAGAATAAGGTGCGTGAGGGATGGATCAACGTGGTCAACCCCTTCCGAGGCACTATCATCACCGGCACCCCCGGTTCGGGAAAGAGCTTCGCCTTCATCAAGCCCTTCATCCGGCAGATGATCGGTAAGGGCTATACCGTGTACGTTTACGACTTCAAGTTTCCAGAGTTAACCACGGAAACCTACAACGCCCTGCTGAACAACGTCGATAAGTACTCCGTGCCGCCCAGCTTCTACATGATCAACTTCGATGATCTAAGCAGAAGTCACCGCTGTAACCCGCTCCACCCGGACCTGCTACTTGACATTACCGACGCTACGGAAAGTGCCAAAACGATGTTGCTGAACCTTAACCGCAACTGGATTACCAAGCAGGGGGACTTCTTTGTAGAATCTCCCGTCAACTTCTTTACAGCGGTGATCTGGTTCCTGCGCCTCTACGAAGATGGTAAGTACTGTACACTGCCCCACGCGATTGAATTTATCAGCCGGGACTACGACGAAATGTTTCCCATCCTCGCCAGTCACCCGCAGATCGCTACCCTCATTAAGCCCTTTTACTCCGCCTACAAAAGCGGAGCGACCGACCAGCTGGAAGGTCAGATCGCCAGCGCACGAATCCCACTGTCCCGGCTGGCTTCGCCTTCCCTGTACTGGGTATTGACCGGGAACGACTTCACGCTGGACCTCAATAATCCGGAAGAACCAAAGATCGTTTGCCTGGGTAATAATCCCGACCGGCAGGACATTTACGGAGCCGCCCTGGGCCTGTTCAACAGTCGGATAAGTCGGCTGATCAACAAGCCCGGTAAACTGCCCTCGGCCATGATCATTGACGAGCTCGCCACCATCTATTTCCGGGGGTTGGACAACCTGATCGCGACCGGCCGGTCGAATAAAGTCGCAGTGGTTCTAGCTTTTCAGGATATGACGCAGCTGATCCGGGACTACGGGGATAAAGTGGCGCTTTCCATCTTTAACATCTGTGCAAACGTCTTTACCGGGCAGGTGGTAGGAACGACGGCCAAGGATTTAGCCGAACGGTTCGGCAAAACCGAGCAGGTCCGAAAGGGGTACAGTCAAAACCGTATGGACACGTCTTTTTCCCACAGTATGGTGCTGCAGGAGCGCATACCGGCCAGCCGCATTGGCTCCCTTTCCCAGGGGGAGTTCGTGGGGATGGTCGCCGATACGCGAGAGCAAACGATAGAACTTAAAACCTTTGATGCCGAGGTGCGGCTGGACGGGGCAGCAATCAGCAGGGAAGAGAAGAAGCACTGGCCGATTCCTTACATTCGCGACGTCAGCGAAGCCGAAGTCCTCGCGAACTTCAATCAAATCAGTTCCGACATTCAGTACATTGTCGAAATGGAGCTGGAACGGATCAGCTAGAATTTAAACGCAACTACTTACATGGGAAGCACCAAAGATAAGGAGGCCATCGCCGATATTCAGCGAGAAGTAGGAGCGAAGATCAAACAGATACGGGTCGATAACCTGGGAATCACCCAGGACGCACTCGGTCAGGTCATCCCTCACCTGGAAGGAAAAAATCTGCAGGTACGCATAGCCTCCCTCGAGCGCGGCAACGGGTCGGCGGGAACCATCTATACGGTGATGAAGCACCTCTATAACCAGGGGGTAAATATCAACTTCCTGTTCGGGGAACAGGAAAGTCCGCTGCGTATCAGCAAGCAGGTCAGCCTCTATCCCGAGAACATCACCGATTACCTGAAAGACGTACTAGTGACCGCCGGCAACGCTAAGGCGATGATCCAGGAGATCGCAGATTCTACCGACCGGGTACAGAATTACGTGAAGCGGACCGTCCAGATGGCCGAGGAAGAAGCTAAGCAAAACCAGGGGGCAGACACCAAGGAGGGAAGAAAGCTAAAAGGCAGCAAGTAGCGCTTGACGCAATTCTAGGGGGTCAAGGCTATTGTCACGGTGAGTGGTAGACCAGTGGAGGTGAGGACCAGTCGTGCGGCCACTGATACCCACCGTGCCGATCGGCGCGGACTGGGCAACGATATCCCCCGACCGGACCAGGACTTCATCTAAATGACCGTAGGAGCTGGAGAAGCCATTGAGGTGGTCAATCTTCACGTAGTATCCCAGTACTCGATTATACCCGGTACTCACCCTGCCGGAAGCGGAGGCAACAACGAGGCTACCCAGGGGAGCGGCGATATCTACGCCGTCGTGAAACTTGTTTCCTCCATCAATGGGATGGACCCGGTAGCCGAAGCCGCTGGTGAGGGTAGCGGACTCCCGCAGCGGAAGACGCCAGGGAATACTCCGATCCAGGCGCAGAGTGCCGTCGGCGGCGAGGTTTACCACACATCGCCAATTATCGCAGGCCTCTACTCGCTGAAAGGCGTCCAAGGACTGACCCAGGATTCTTGCGGAGATAAAAACAAGCACTATCAGAAAGATGAATTGCCGCATATTTGCTCAAAAATATAGTAAATTCGTATGATCGTAGTTGCACTATAATCTAAATTGGCAGCGGTATGCTACTCTACCCACTATAAGACTACAGAATGAAAGCCGAACGAGGTACCGAAAAGGATGAACTGAACCTGCGCGACGTAACGCGCCTACTAAATATCGACTACAACAAACTGGCAAAAGAAGGGCAAGTAGAACAGCTGCTGCAGACCGGAATCACCAAAGCCCTGCCCGTCCAGGTCAAAATCGACATTGCGGATAAAAAGGGCGTGACTATAGATACCACCGCTCGGCTAGCCATTGGAAACGACGCGCGGGGCAATCGGTCCGTTCAGGTGGTCTTCAAAAACGATACGCCCCAGTTGCAGCAGTACAAAGACGTTGTACTAAGTACCGAGCAGCAGAACCAACTCCGGAAGGGAAACACGGTGGTAATCACGGACGGGAAACAGACGGAGCACCTGGTCAAATTTGACGGTGAACTCAACCGACTGGCTGGAATGAAAAAGAGCATCTTCTTGGTGCCGGAAAAAATAGGATCCCCCAAGGAAGGCTACACGACGCTGAGCACAGCTCAGCAGTCCAGCCTAAAGCGCGGGGAGGCCGTCGAGTTGGAGATAGGGGGGAAGAAAATGACCGCCCAGCTTGACCCAATCGAGCGCAAGCTGAATGTGCAGCAGTCTCCCAAGGAATCGCTGGATTTGAAACTGACTGGTCCCCAACGAAAGACTGGTCCATCGCTGTAACAGATGAACATAGAGCAAGCCCGATCCCTCTCCCTCGAGAGCTTTATTAAGCAACTGGGGTACCAGGAAGTAGCTAAAGGAAGAAGTAACGAAGCGTGGTTCAAGTCGCCCCTTCGCAACGAGAAAACGCCCAGCTTCAAGGTAGACCGGGCTACGAATAAGTGGATCGACTTCGCATCGGACGCCAAGCAGTACGACATAATCGACTTTGTAAAGGCCTACGGCGAACGCAGTGGGTGGGGAAGTTTAAATACCAGTCAGGCGCTGCAACGCATCGCCCAGGTCACCGGAGAGCTACCATGGCAGACCACCCGGCAAACGCGGGATTCCCTGGTCAAGGTCACCCCGGAGGTAAAGCCCCGCCTGAGTGATGAACCCGCCACTTTTCGCATCGACCACATCGGACCCCTGCGCAACAAGAATCTGGTAGACTACCTGCGAGGTCGTAAGCTCCTGGTCGGGCCAGCGAAGAACTACCTGCAAGAAATCTACTATACCTACATGCAGACGAAGCGGCAGTACTACGGGCTGACCTGGATTAACGAGCAGGGAGGGCAAGAAGTAAGAAGTCCCCACTTCAAGACGATCATCGGCAACAAGGCCCCCAGTGTGTTTGAGGTCCAACATCAGAGGGCCGTACCGGGTACGGCGGTGTTTGAGGGAATGACGGACTACCTATCCTACCTGCAAATCGCCAAGCGCGAAGTGATGGCCACGGCCATCGTCATGAATAGCACGGCCACGTACCAGCGGGTGATCGAGCTGATCAAGGAGCGACCCGCCACCGAGCAGGTAAAGGCGTTCCTCCAAAACGACAAGCCGGGCCTGGAAACCGCCCTCAAACTCAAAACGGCCCTTCCTCACCTCCAAATTCAAAACCACGCCTATTCCGCCTACGGGGACCTCAACGACTACCTCATGGGCAAGCCGCTAGCGATGGAGGACAAGAAATTTGCGCAGCAGGTACTGGGCAGCGAATTGAAGCAGGGGGGACCAGCGGAAAGGCTGAAAATCAAAATAGGCAGGTCGGTAACTTGATTTGGCGAATCAGTACTTTACTCAGTCAGGTTTTTCTTCAATTGTTTCCAACCCTTTACCCACCAGAAGGGATCTTTCTTTTCGCGTCTACTACACTTGATAGGTAAGCAGGAAGGAGTAGGGTAGGGGGATAGGTGCGCCAAAAGGGCCGGTATGTTTTCCACACTGCCTCGTCTTCAAATCGCCATGGATGAATTTTCCGCTTCACGAACGCGATCATCTGGTAGGACTTTAGTCAAAAAACGCGATCGTCTGGACGGGCAAAAACGCGATCATCTGGTAGGATTTTGTTCCATACTGACCCTTCGGCACCAAGTCCGAGTCAAAAACGCGATCATCTGGTAGGATTTAATGCTCAAACGCGATCATCTGGTAGGGTGTGGAAAACTTGCCCTCCCGAACGCGATCATCTGGTAGGGAAAAACGCGACCATCCGGTAGGGAATTTGGCCAAAGCACGATCATATGGTAGGAATTTTACGATCATCTGGACGGACAAACCTATATAACCCTTTATCATCTTTCCTTTATAAAACCTATATCAATGCTGTGGAAAAAAGAAAAAGCTGGCTGAGTAAAATCCAATTTTCTGCCAAATTGGCACAAGCCGAAGAATCGCCCTACATTCACCGCTGACCGAATTATTCCGGGTCACGATCATCTACTAGGAGGTTACTTTAGGGTATAAATTTTTATTAGAAATTGTGATAACCATAAGTTTAGTATACCTTTAATGTATTAATCCTTTGAAGGATGCCCTAAACATACCCACAATGGCTAGCAGTCTGAAGTTTGGTAACCCGTCAACCGCCGTTGAAAAACGCTTTGCTGCCCAAATGCAAGCAAGTAACGGTAAGCACGGTGAATACGATGTTACTTACGCGCATGCTTCCATGTGTCAAGTCTACCTACCCTACCAGGATCTTGACTGTAATCTTTACGAAGTAAGTCAAGGCAACCTCACCATGCGGGTTCAGGGTGCTTCCTACTTCAAAGACGGGGACCGCAACAAGCAAGTCCACCGCGGCGTGCCGTACGGTACTCGGGCAAGACTGCTCCTTTACCTAATTAACGAACAGGCTATCCTCAATCAATCACCGTCTTTCCATCTGGCCGATAGCTTTAGCGACCTCTGTCGTAAGCTTCATATTCCCGCTAGCGGTAGAAGCATGGGCGAAATCAAGGTTCAACTCGAACGACTCTGTACTTCCTCCTTTACCCTCGAGTGGAAAAACACTCAGACCAAGGGTATGTACAATTTCTTCATCGTCAAGAGCATCATTACCAACGGGAGGGCAAAGAACATGGATTACTCGGACGTGGACAAAGGGAAGAAAGGTTTTCACGTACACCTGAGTGATGAGTACTGGGAAAGCGTGAAGCGCCAAGGTGTACCCCTGGACCGGCGTACGATCACCGCCCTGCAGAACAACAGCATGTGCCTGGATATCTACAATTGGCTGACGCACCGGCTCTACCGGATACCAAAGGACGGTACCCAGTTCATCACCTGGAAAGCCATCAAGGACCAGTTCGGACACGGCTATGGAAGGATGGATCTCTTCAAGCGTGACTTCCGCAACAACTTACAAAATGTCAAAATTCAGTATCGGGCAGCGAAAATTGCGGAGGTGTACAACAAGGGTTTTCAACTCTCTCCATCCGCGCCCCCAATCGGGCCTCAGCTGCTCTTCTAAGAATGCATTGAGATTGTTTTGTGACCCTATTACCTAAGAGTTTTGAGAAGTAAATGCGGCTACCTCGTCTAGTATGGGGTAGCCTTTTTACTGCCTACTCTATACGGAGAAGAAGCCCAAGACCAGGAAAGCAATACCTAAAACCAGCTGCACGGAAGCCTCAATATGTTCCTGGGTGAGGCGACCGGACCGCGCCGGACGGCGCAGGAGCTTATTGAGGGAAGCCCCGGCAATCCCCGTCAGCATCCCCCCCACTACGGGAATCAACCAGACCGGCGTAAAGGGAACGTCCGCCACGGCCAGCACCACCACCACGAGGACGGTGCAGACAAGGAAAGTAATCGCAATCTGCTCGGTCTTATACCACATGAAGTGAGGGTTTTGGTCTGCCTAAAATAAGGGTTTGTGTGCCCCAAATCGACCAAACGTACCCCGCAAATCGAGCCATTCAGTAGTCCATTTGATCACCCAGACAACGATATGCCTATGTGAAAAACGGAAGTTCAGAGACATTATTTCCACCACTTTAACCCATACTACAATGCTTTTGTCTTTTCCCTTTCGCACCATTTTCGCAGTAGCGCTCTCTACCCTCGTTTTGACCTCCTGCCAGGAGCAAGACGATATTTTCGGTAACTCGCCGGATCAATACGTTCCCACCGGCGACAGCAACGAAGCGGCCGCTGCCGCCCAGTACTTCGGCCAGAAGGAAATCGCCTGTGTCACGGCCAAGGACGATCTGACGGCCTTCCTTCCCAACGGATGGACCGACATATCACTACTCAACCGAAACACCCAGGGGGACCTCGAGCAGCTGCCGTTTACCGGCAATGTGTTCGCCTCGATGCGGCTTTCCTACGAAGCCACGACCGGGGGAATCATGCGGGTCACGACAATCAATAGCCTCGGCTACGAAAAGTCGTTCACCCTGTACCCCTGCAATGTCCGGGACAGCTACTTCTACATCGTGGACTACGAAGGCACGACGGTAAAGAACGTCTACGCTTTCAGCATCGACAGCCGGGAAATGCCCTCAGCCGCTGATCTGGGCCACGAAGCCAGCCTGCAGGCGCGGGACCGGATCGTCGGCATCGGCTTCCAGCGGGGCGCGCCGACCCAGCGGACCGCAAAGCAGACATTGGGTAACGTCCACTACTTAGCCAACCTGCTGCGCAATACTGGCCGATGTAACGTGACCAACGACAGCTACTTCCTCGGTAACAAGGAAGAGAACGGTTTCCGGAGCTGCACCGCGGGGACCATCAACAACGAACGGATGGCCCGCTTCGGTGCCTTCCTCAACCTCGACTACGACGCCGTGGAGATATGGACCAAGGGCAACGAGAACATACAGATCAACTCCGGCCAGAGTCCGTACCGCAAGCGGCTGCCAGTCTATGTGTACCAGGGCAACCGAATCATCCACGCTTTCACCGGATGGATCGAAGCCAGACGTAGTATGACTAGCCTGACCATTCGACTGTAATCACACCTAAATCACCGGGAACAATCAAGATGGTCCCTACCCAACACCTTTACCATGTGTCACTTTCTACTACGCACCCTACTCGGTGCCTTCCTCTCTATTCTCTTCATTGGTTGCTCGGAGAGCGACGCCACCTACGGCGAGTCCGTGAAGGACTACACCGTAACCGGTACAGCAAGGGATGCTGACGCCGCCAATTACTTCCGGCAGAAGGAAGTGGCCTGTGTCACCGACAAGGCCGACATCGCCAAGGAGTACCCCAACAGCTGGATCAGTGTACAGCTGATCGTCCGTGATCCGGACGGAGGAATTGAGATCCTGCCCACGACCCAAGTTTCGGCGCACATACGGGGCTCCTACGAAGCCCTAAACGGCGGCAAGCTGCTAGTGAGCACCGTTAGCAAGCTGGGCTACCGAAAGGACTTCACGCTGTTCCCCTGCAACGTCCAGGATAGCTACTTCTACCTCGCGGACATGAGTGCCGACGGTAAGGCCGTCAGTGGCGTATTGGCTTACTCCATCGCCTCGGCTTCCCAACCACTGGCCTACGAGCTTGGCTACGAGTTTCACGACCCCCGCAAGCACAGTCTAGTGAAGTACCAGGTCGTCGGCCTGGCCGTCCCCTCCGGGCAGACCGGCAAGTCATTGAAGGCTACCCTGGGAAACACCGGCTACTTCGCCTACCTGCTACGGCAGCAGCAACGGTGTATCACCCACGATGGGGGGAGTGGCCCCCACTATTCCTTAAGCCCTCAGCGGATCGTACTGGACTGCGGAGGGGTGAAGATGAACGGTACTGCGGTACATACGATGATGGTATCGGATGATTTCGAGGCCGCTGGTTGCATATTTCACTCCCTTTGCCCCCCCCATTTCACTCCCTTTGCCCCCCCCTAAAAAGCCATCCGTCACCAGCCAAATGTGGAAAACGTTTCACTGGCTTTGACCCCCCCCCGGATAACCAGCGCCAACCCCATCTTCCCACAAACAACCCCAGGACGATGGCTAAACCGCTGCGCATGGATCAGATCCGCACCATTCTCAAGACTTACCACCGCAATAACTCGGTCAAACGGACCGCTAAGCAGTGCCGCGTTTCTCGCAACACGGTGCGTACCTACGTCCGCCTGGCCCAAGCCCAGTCGGGCGGTTGCGCGGCCGTACTGGCCCTTGACGACGAAGCCTTCACTCGCGTATTCATCGCGCCCACGACCGATCCCCGGCGCGCTGACTTCGACGACCTGGTCGAGCACTTCAAGATCGAACTCAAGCGCACCGGCGTTACCCGGCATCTGCTCTGGGAGGAGTACCGTGCCGGACACCCCGACGGCTACGGCTACACCCGCTTCTGCGCCCTGCTCAACGGCGCTATCGGTCAGACGGCCCTGACGCTACCCATCCAGCACCGGCCGGGGGAAAAACTACAGCTCGACTTCACCGGAAGCACCCTGGGTTGGGTCGACGTGGAGTCCGGACAAATAAATAACTGT
Source organism: Lewinellaceae bacterium (assembly GCA_963803525.1). Taxonomy (GTDB): domain Bacteria; phylum Bacteroidota; class Bacteroidia; order Chitinophagales; family Saprospiraceae; genus Neolewinella. Next base: position 16,988 of record CAWDMV010000023.1, on the reverse strand, counting down.
CAGGTACTTATTGGTGTACTGCCTTACTCGCAGTACCCCTTCGCCGTGGCCCTCGACAGCCAACGCGTGGCCGACTTCGTCCACGGCATCAACGAGGCGCTGATCTTCCTGGGTGGCCTGCCCCGGGCCATCGTATCGGACAACCTCAAAAGCTTCGTCACCCGCCCCGACCGCTACGAACCGACCTTCAACGACGCCATCGTCCAACTCGGTCTACACTACGAAGTCGACCTCGAGGCCACCCGACCAGCCCGACCAAAAGACAAGGCTAGCGTAGAGAACGCCGTAGCCACCGCCTACACCCGACTGTTCGCCCCCTTGCGCGACCGCGTCTTCCACTCCCCGGCCGCGATCAACGCCGCCCTGCGCGACCAACTAACCGCCCACAACGAGCGGCCCTATCAAAAGCGCGACGGCAGCCGCGCGGCCGTCTTTGCCGCCGAGGAAAAGCCCCTGCTGCGCCCCCTGCCGGCCCGGCCCTTCGCCCTGCGGACCAAACTAACGGCCAAGGTCCAGAAGAACTACCACGTCTATCTGAGCCAACGCCGCAATTTTTACTCCGTACCCCACCGTTACGTGGGCCGCACCGCCGAGATCATCCTGAGCCAGACCAGCGTCGAGATCTTCATCGGTCGCCAGCGCGTGGCCACTCACGACCGTCTGCATCCCGCCAGCCGGAGCAGCTACCAGACCGACCCGAAGCACATGCCGGCCAGCCAGGTGGAATGGACGCGCGCCCAGGGTTGGACGGGGGCCTACTTCCGCCGCCGGGCCGCCGCGATCGGTCCGGCTACGGCTTGGGCAATGGGTCAGGTCCTAGCCTCACGCCACCACGAGCCCCAGAGTTACCGGGCCTGCCAGGGCGTGCTCAGCCTGGGTCGCAGCTACGGCGAAGACCGCCTCGAAGCCGCCGCCGTCCGCCTCGAACCGACGGGCAAGGCGGGCTACCAACGCCTCAAAAACGTGCTCGAAAAAGGCCTGGATCGCCTCACCGACCAGTTCGATCTGTTCGCTCCGCCGGCCCACGACAACATCCGGGGGCCAGCGGCTTACCAATAAACTCCGCACCCGCGACCGCGCAAAAATATGGGCGCCGACGCCAGCGTCGATGGGGGGGAAGGGGGCCCCATCGTAAGCAGGAAAAAGGAGCAAAGCAGTGCCACTTCCATTGCATCGTAATAAACTGTAAATCAATCCATCACCAATGACTTCCACCAATCTTACCGCCCTGCGGAACCTCAAGCTGACCGGCATGTCGGGCGCCTACGAGGCCATCCTAGGCCTGCCCATCGACCAACACCCCGAGGCCCACGATCTGTTGGCCCGCCTGGTCGGCTTTTGTTGGGTCCCCTTCACCCCAACAACGCGGGCCCAGGCCCGCCAACACCGCCGCCAGCAACTTTACCTGCGCACCAGCAAGATGCGCTACGCGGCCGCGCTACACGACATCGACCCCAGCCCGGCCCGCAACCTCCCCACCGGCCAGCTTGCCTTGCTCAGCGATCTGGCCTGGATCGACCGCGGCGAGGGCGTACTCATCACCGGGGCCACCGGCTGTGGCAAATCTTACCTGGCCTGCGCGCTGGGCCACCACGCCTGCTCCAACGGCTACCGAACCTTGTACTTTAACCTCAACCGCTTCTGCGAACGGATCGCCCTAGCCCAAGCGGACGGTACGGTGGTCAAGTGGCTGGATAAGCTTGCCAAAGCCTCCCTGCTCATCCTCGATGACTTTGGCCTACAGGCAATCACCCACCCCGTGAAGCTACTCCTACTCCAAATCCTTGAGGACCGCTACGAGCGCGGCGGCACCATCATCGTCAGCCAGCTCCCGGTGGCCAAGTGGCACGAATACATCGCCGAGCCCACCATCGCCGACGCCATCCTGGACCGCATCGTCAGTAAGGCCCACCGCGTAGCCTTGAAGGGGGATAGCTTGCGCCGCCGCGCCCGGCCCGCAACGGTACCCGAGACGAATTAGCTATCTTTGAACCACTCATTTTGCTGAGTTATTCACAGGGGGGTCAAAGGAGGTGAAATGGGGGGGCAAACAGGGTGAAATACGCACGCTGGTGGCACGGAGGCCCCCGGCGTACACCTGTTCAACGATGCTAGCAGTACTCCCATAGCACGCTTCGGAGACGTGCCCCAGGCAAATAACCTCTACAATACGAAGGTGCGGGTAAGTGTCGTACGTCGCGGGTCCACGCTCCATTCCTACTATACCTGGGCTTGGCTAACCATTCCTCCGTACAAGACTGATTTGGTGTTTACTATCGACTAGACGACTTACGGTTGCAATGCAAAGGGGAGAAGCAAATTTGCTTCTCCCCTTTGTTGTTTGTGGGAAGAAGTGCCGGCGACTACTATTTGATCATCACCCTGGGGTGGTCCAATGCTCGCTGCAGAGCCTCCTGAAATTCATCCTCCGAAATAGGAGTTGACACTTCGTACCTGCACCAGGTACCGGTCAGTCCGGAGGGGTCATCCTTGAAGTTGTGCCACGTCTCGAGCATCGGGATATCGTTCAGAAAATTGACCACGATCTGGTAGCCATTCTTCGTCTTCCCCGGACCGCCCACCACTTCAACGTAGTGGTAGATGCCGTCCCGCTGGTAGTGCTTGAACCAAGTGCGTTGAATGGGCGGGCGGGGCATGGAGGGGAATCGACTGGTTGGGACGTACTGATCTAATAACGTACTGGACCACGTTTTCGCTCTCCCGCACTTTTGCTTTCCAGGCAGCCTACCACGGATGGTCAGCGCGGTCCCGGAAGAAAAAAGGGTCGTAGGTCAGCTGAGTCTCAACCTCGCAAGGAAGCGGGAGAAGGCTACTTGCCCAGGGCGGGTGGATCTTCTTTTTTCCCGTCGTCCAGCTTATCAGGGTATTTCATCCTGTCCGCTGGGATCGGCTTGAGTAGGTAGAGGAACCATTCAGGCTCAAATGCGGGGTAGAAGTCACCTACTAGGGGAATGAGCACACAGGCGACTACGGCACGAAGAACATAGCTGTCGTAGAATCGGGCATGAATATCTCCGATACGTATGTCTACGATTGGCAGGGGTTGGGGTTGGGGTTGGGGTTGCTTGTTCATAAAAAGATTTAAAGGGATCGCCGCCCTACGCAGGTGAAAAAGTAACCTGACGCGGGTGAGGCGAGGTTTTCTTCCATATCCTGAATCTTTCCACTTAAAGCCAAACCTAGAATCAGGAAGCATAGCTCCCCCGTTCTTGATTGTAAAGATAAGGTATAAAACTTATTGTTTCTTATTCACAGTGTACCACTTTGATGACAGTGCTATCTTAGACCATCATGGACGATCCTCACCACATCACCGACGACGAGTACCAACGCCTCCTTAACCAGGACGAGGCTGACAACCCAAGCGATCCGTGGCGCGTGCTACGGTATGAGCAGGAGCTGCCCCCGACGCCCAAGGAAGTGATCGGCCAGCGGGCGGAGTGGAAGCCCCGTTCGTACCCAGGACCCGTAGTGAAGTCTTCCCCGCCCGCGACCTGCCATGTCTGCTGCCAAGTGCTGCGCAACTGCGTGTGCGACCCAGGCTTCCACTAAAGAAAACCCCGCGCCATCGGTCAATATGGGCGGGGTTCAGGGAATAGATAACAGCTAAGAGTGAGTAAGTCGGGAATCGCTGTCTTTACTCCAAAGGTAGGTGTTCAGGCAATAGCTTTATTTTTTGTATAAATGATTAATTGACAATGAATAAAAGCCTATATTTGTAGGGCAATCATTTGATTGCCTACCGTGCCAGCGGTAGCTCATTTTCAATAGCGTAGCACATGGAAATCAGTAGCCCCCAGGAGCTAAAGAGGCCTGATGAGATCGAACGGATCGTCGGAGTTTACAATCAGGCACGGAAAGACCACAAGACTATTATCGAGCTGACGCAGAAGCTGGAAAGGGACCTGGGAACCATCGGTATCAAGTATCCCTCGATCACACGCGATACCCCGATGTACCGGGTTGCCAGTGACGAAGAAGACGTAGTGAAGAAACTGCGGGAGAAGGCCTGGAAAGGGCTCTTTGACCGAACGGGCTTACTCGACCGCATGAGTGACGAGCGGCAGCGGCTGATGAAGCAGTACATCACTAAGACCTACGAACTGGCCGTGACCGAAGAGAACGTGCTGGTCGTGCTGAACATGATCTGCGAAGTATGGGTGCCGATCCACGAAGAAATACTGGTGGAGTCCTTCAAGTACCTGACGAGTAATGCCCGCAACCGGGTAGGGAGCCGGGGTAAGTACGCCACCAACGATGCGTACGGAGTGGGTCAGAAGGTCATTGTCGGAAGGCCGGGGGGGTACAGTACCAGTGGAAATATGGACAATGTAGATAAGGCATTGTGTCACCTGACGGGGGGGACTTGGGAGTACTCGAGCAGCACGGCAGAGGCGGTTCAGAAAGCAGCAAAAGGAAGCGGGCCAATGGAGAGTAAGTTTTTTCTTTTCCAGGTCTATTCGCAAACCGTGCACCTGAAATGGAAGGACGAAGCACTGCGCCAGCGATACAACTGGGAGGTCGCCCGGTTGGTAGGTAGGGGGTTGCCGGGAGAGATCAAGCACTAATGGGCCGTTAGGGGGCTTAACCCAGGGGGTCGGGCGTGTCCGCTACTCGCTGTTCGCTCGAACCTCCGGTTTACTCCTTTCAGTCGTGCCGCTCCCATCCCTAAGCCAGCGCTCCTTCGTCGCTTGAAGACTACCACTTACGCAAAGGGGGGGGCAGATTTGCCCCCCCCTTTGCAACTGGCGATCGGTGCTGATCTGCCTGACTAGCCGCGGCAAGACCCAACCAGGTATTTGCCTAGAAAAAGAAATCGGGCGGCGTGCTGTTACGGGAAGAAAATCGACCAAAAAGGATGTAAAATAAAGGGTCGGAATAGTGAAAAAAGATACTATGTAAATGAAAAAAGACGTATTTTAGTAGGGCACTCAAATGATCGCCTACTGTGCCAGCGGTAGTTCACTTTTCAATAGCATAGCACATGTCTTTTGATCCTTCTATTTATGACGTTTCTCTATTCGCCAACCGCGTAGAAAAGACCTACGAACTGTCCACCGAACAGGCCGAGGCCATCCAGCACGACACGCTCTGCCACGTTGTAGCCGACGCCGAGGTATATGTAGCCGGGGGCCGGGTACAGGCCGTGTACGACTGGCACGAAAAGGACCAGTGGCACCTATCTGACGACTTTATCAAACGGTACGTCTACGACGTGCGCGTAGCCGAGATCGAGCGGGAAATCAATAGCGGACTTTTCTATCTGGCCGAGCCGGAGGAAACCGCCTTTAAACTGGCCTGTGGCCTCATCATCGAGCACGACATAGCCGATGAATACCCCTACGTACTGCACGGCCCCGACGGGGGCGAGATTGACCGATGGAGCGATGTACACGACCTAGCTGAATCGGTAGTCGATCACCTGATCGAAACCGAAGAAGCCCAGGACTAAACCAGCAGGGGGCGGGCGGCTCACGCCCGTCCCCCCAACGCCAACAGGCCACCGCATCCCCGACCACCACCCCTATAACCCCGCACATATGCCTATTTCAATCCTCCCCGCCACCTTTGAGCAGTTACTCGAACACGAGATATTCGACGATTTTGTCGGATCGGGAGATTTGTACGATTACCTCAAAAAAGAGTATGGCCTAAAGACACCGAATAACTGCCTCTACCATAATCTGTTGCGCGAGGGATTCGCACAGCTGCCCAAAGCCGATCAGCAGGATGTCATCGCGTGGATGAAGTATAACACCCAGCAGCACGACAAGGAAATGGCCCGCTACGAGCTGGCTGACGAGCTAGAAAGCCAGGGAGCCACACCCAACGCCATCCGCTTCGCGAAGCAGCTGACGCACGACCTGTACGACAACGAAGGAATCGCAGAGTTGTACGAGTACCTATACAACCGGTACGGCCTCGATACCCCGGACGCAGGAAGGGACCACCCTCTAATTGTAGCGGAGTTTGCTAAGCTGACCGAAGCCGATCAGCTGCAGATCCTCGATTCCGTCCAGCAGGCCATTCAGGAGGATCTCGACGCCCGGCGTGAGTGGGAGGAAGTGGACGAACGCCCGGATGATCTTCCCATTTTATCAACCCAGTCATGAGTTAGGCCTTTACTTTTAGGCGTGACCGACCACGGCCGCCGGCGCCATCTTTGTGATCGATGCATCCATAAAAATGAGATGTGATATTTAAAAAGTGCCTGAAAATCAGCCACTTACATTTTGCCCATAACTTTGCTTATGTTAAGTAGAGAATTTTGAGACTCCCCTACCGGTGACGGGTACATAGGTAAAGCTATAATGCCGAGTCTACAATAGTTCCAGCAAACCTGGGAGTTACCGCAAGAAATACCGCAAGCCGACTTCTCCGGTAAATCGTTGTTTAGGCAGTTCGGTCCGGTACTCAGCTGTCCGCTCCCGCTCCGACAAAAGTTCCCGGCGGTAAGTGCCGGATAAATCCAGCGCTATCCGGTCGGCGATAAAATAGGAGGCACCCGTGCCGGCTCCGATGTGGGGCGTGCTATAGCTTAAGTAAAGTGGACCACCATACACACCGTTATGCCGGAGCCATTCTGCCCCCGTGTTGATACTGAGAAAGGGCAATAGCCGCCGTCCTTGCCGGAGGGGATAGTAGCGCATCTGTACATTGAGGGTACGTCGATCGAAGGGATAGCCGCCGAGGTATTCAATATCCGATTTAGAATAGGGGTTGGTAACTTGTCGTTGCCAGTCGGCGCCTACCTCCAGCAGTAGCCCGGGTAGAAAGACGTACCCTAAGCGGGGCGACAGGTGCAGGGCCAGCTGGTCAGCTACGAACGCCGACTGTTTACCAACTCCAATAACTACTCGTCCGACTTGTCCATTGGTGAGCCAAGTCCCTCGCTGCAGAGGAGTGGAACTACCCGTGCGGGCGAGCTGCCCGGTCAGGATGTTTAATCCAACGTTCAGGGACACCGCGTTCCGACCCGACTCTATGTCATGGTAGTTTACCGCCACGGTACCCAGGACGCCTTCACCTAGCCTGGCCTCCGCCCCCAGGCCCACGTGCCAATCCTTTTCAAAAAGTGGCCCCCCGTCGGGGGTAAAGGTGCCTAGGCCTGCTTCGCCAAACAGCAGAAATTTTTGCTGCCGCCCCAGGTCGAGAAAATAGTACCGCAGGAAGGGCTGCGCCCGTAAGCTTGAATTGTCCCGTAAGTTGACATCGCGATCGAACCAAAATTGCAAGTACTCTACACGCGCGCCTGCCAGTAGACGGTTCGTGAGAAAGTATCCGCTGCGGTGACTAGCCCCTCGTAAGTAAGAACCCAGCAGCGCCCGACTGCGGAGGATATGCGCATCAGGCAGGCTACCCTCCGCGCGCTGGGCAAAGAAGTTAGTACCTCCATCTAGGTAGACGCTTCCCGCCCTGTCCTGTGCGGTAAGGCTGGCAGCCACTAGAAAGGATAAGAAAACGGGCAGGCAACGGAGTAGGACTGACATGAGGAGAAGGGGTTGAGCACGCACGGCACTACGCTAGACGGCCTCTGCCCCCTCGGGCGTTGGTAAACGCCGTCTTTTGTTGAACGGAGGAATTTACCAATACCGCGCAAAACCAAATCCACATGGGCAGTTCATCAATGATCACAGGTACTGGAACGACCGCCGTGTTCTAGCTGACTTTTACTAAAAGTAGAAGTGGAGACCGACAGAATTCCCGTCAATCTCCACTTGGTTAACCCCTAATTCTAGAGGCATAACATTTAGAAAACCGCTAGTAGGTTTTGTTGGCCAGGAGGTAATCCTGTAGCATCCGGATCTCCATCTTCTGATCGGCAATGATCCGCTGGGCGATTTCCCTTATTTGCTCCTCCCTACCGAAGGTCAGCAGGGCAACCGAATTATCGATTGCTGCCTGGTGATGATCGATCATGAGTGCGGCAAAGTCTAAGTCGGGGTCTCCCGTAAGGGGCCGCAGATCGACTCCCTTCGACATCTGCATCATGTTCGTCATTTGAAGCGTAGTGAATTCGGGCACGAAGGGCTCACGGGCTTGGTGGCCAGCCAAAAAAGCGTTGAACTCCTCAATTTCCGCCTTCTGTGCGTCGACGATGCTCTGAGCCATGGCTTTCATCTCCGAGCTTGTACCGATTCTTAGTTCTTCCTCACTGTTTTTGATGGCAATCTCGTGGTGCATGATCATCATAGAGGAGAAGTCATGATCAGGGTCCTGGGTAAGCATCATGGCTTCCATGGTGGCCATGCCCTCGTGCATGTTTCGCATGAAGACGCTGTCGTCGTGGGCAATGAGCTGGAGTCCGTCGTCTTCCTGATCACAGCTGGAGATGAGGAGAGTGCCGCCGGCGAAAACGGCGAGCAGCAAAAAGCGAAGGATGTTTTTCATGGAAAACGGTAGTTATGGGTAGAGATTGAGAGTGAAGTTTTGCAGCGGAATTCCATCGGTCGAGTAAGGCCCCGTAACGGGACTTTACGTGTTCTGAGAGCTACGCGAGTAGAAAGCTGGGCTGACTGGTTTGAGCTTGCAAGATCACTCTCCTCCACGCTCTTTAGGGCAAAAAGAGTCTATACATCAAAAAACAGTTACAAATAGCAGATTATGGAATGGGCACCTCTCGACAGTCCGTGTTTATCCTCAAAACAATGCTCTACTACAATATAAATTTCTTTCTCGTTCGGTACGCTGTGAGGTGGTCTCCCCTAGCACCCCACGTGGTTCACTGCAACGTACGTCTAGCAGAATGTCTTTCAAGCTCTACTCCCCACCGATCGGTCCGATGTAAGTAACTCTTTACTAGGTGTCCTGCGTAACCGCAGCTATAGATATGATCCTGCTAGCACGACGTTTATCCTTGTGAAAACCACAACTCGTCCTTCGTAATAGCAGATCCTGTGGGCCAGCGACTCAAGGAGTTACGTGCCTGACGTACAGTGAGCCATGACGAACATTCACACGTATTAGTCTGTCTCAAGTGAGAGAATCATCGCAAGTTTGCAACATCCCGTACATATAATACTAGCGTTTTTGGTCTTGTTCGGCTCCGCTGGACTACCGATCAACCGCCATTTTTGTATGGGTGAGTTAAGGTCGGTAGCAGTTTTCATCGAGGCGGAAAAATGCCATCAGGACCAACAACAAGCGCAGTGTCCTCTCCATCCCAAGTCGACTACCGAGATACAGAAGGGCCAAAGCAAAGGATGTTGCGACGACGAACATGAGTTGCTACAAGTCGATGATCAGGAACCAACGACCCTCAATGTTGCACCTCAGGTCATAGCGCTACTACCGGACTTCCCACCCCTACTGTTCAACTACCTGCCCCCGCATCCGCGGCCGCGCAAAAACACGAGATTTGAACAGTATCGACCGCCTCCGCTGATACCGGACCCGGTGCACGAGTTTCAAATATTCCGTTTATAGAGTCTTGATGAGTTCCCCTATCCCCGCCAGCCTGCGCTGTGCGGGGTTACCGTGATTTACATCAAGTCTTTCCGTATGCTCAATGCTTTTGTCCGGTTCTTCCTGGAGAACAAACTAGTGGTGTGGCTCCTACTCCTATGTTTTATAGGCTGGGGGTTAGCTACCGCCCCCTTTGATTTCAACCTACTGGGCCTGCCCCGCGACCCCGTGGCCGTGGATGCCATACCCGACATCGGGGAGAATCAGCAAATCGTGTTCACACGTTGGCCCGGCAACTCGCCGCAGGACGTGGAGGACCAGATTACCTATCCGCTCACCTCATCTTTACTGGGAATTCCGGGGGTGCGGAGCGTCCGGTCGACCTCAATGTTTGGCTTTTCGAGCATCTACCTGATCTTCGAGGAGGACGTGGAGTTCTACTTCTCGCGCAGTCGCATCCTGGAAAAACTGAATAGTTTGCCCGCCGGGGTGCTGCCCGACAACGCCGTGCCGACCCTGGGTCCGGATGCTACAGCCCTCGGTCAGATCTACTGGTATACCCTCGAGGGCCGTAATCCCACAACGGGCGATCCGGTCGGCGGCTGGGACCTCGACGAGCTACGCTCTATTCAGGACTTCTACGTGCGCTACGGACTTAGCGCGGCCGGAGGCGTAAGCGAGGTAGCCAGCATTGGCGGTCACGTCAAGGAATACCAGGTGGACGTAGATCCAGAAAAAATGCGCGTCTACGGCATTACCCTAGACCAGGTCATGCAGGCCGTGCGGGGCAGCAACCTGGACGTGGGGGCCGCTACCCTAGAGATTAACCTAGCGGAATACTTCGTGCGGGGACTGGGCTACCTCCAGAATTTGGAGGACCTGGAAAGCGCCGTGGTGAGTGAGGCCAATAACGTGCCCATCCGCCTGCGCGACATCGCGCGGGTCAACGTAGGACCGGCCGAACGTCGCGGTCTACTCGATAAGTCCGGAGCCGAGGCGGTAGGGGGCGTGGTCGTTGCCCGTTTCGGCGCGAACCCCCTGGAGGTCATCGATAACGTCAAAGCTAAAATTGCTGAACTGGCACCGGGGCTACCGCGGCGGGAGCTGGAGGATGGGATGGTTTCTCACGTTACCATCGTGCCCTTCTACGACCGCAGCGGGCTGATTCAGGAGACCATTGGCACTTTGGAGGAGGCCCTCACGCTGGAGATACTCATCACGGCCATTGTGGTAATCCTGCTGCTGTTCAACCTCAAGTCATCGCTACTGGTGGCCGGCACCCTGCCCGTGGCGGTGCTGATGTGCTTCATCGCCATGCGCTACTTCGGAGTGGACGCCAATATTGTGGCCCTGTCCGGTATCGCCATTGCCATTGGCACCATGGTCGACATGGGCATCGTGCTGACCGAGAGCATGGTCTACCGACTCAACAATGCCCCGCCCGGGGAGAGCCGGCTGGAGAGCATTTACGAGGCCACGGTGGAGGTCGCCTCGGCGGTACTCACGGCGGTAGCTACGACCATTATCAGTTTCCTGCCCGTCTTCACGATGGAGGCGGCGGAGGGCAAGCTGTTTCGGCCGCTGGCGTTTACGAAGACTTTTGCACTGATCGCGGCCATATTCGTATCTATTGCCTTTATCCCGGCGCTGGCCGACCTGGTCTTCGGACTGGACAAGAGTGGTAAAAAGCGCAAGCTACTGGGTAATGTCTTGTTGGCGGCGGCGGGTATCGCGGCGTGGATATTTGTGGCCTGGTGGTTGGGAATAATTACCCTGCTGGCGGCTATACTTGGTCTAGCGAACGCGGTTTTTGCTGCGCAGCCATCGACGGCGGTGGGCGGGGACGCGGGTGCAACAAAAACCAAGTGGTTGACCCCTTTGATCAACGTGCTTATAGCCCTCACCCTCGCCTGGTTGCTAGCCGGTTACTGGCTACCCCTGGGCGTCGAGCAGTCGACGGCCTATAACTTCCTCTTCGTAGTAGTGGTAGCCGGGAGCCTTCTGGGTTTCTTCTGGCTGGTGATCTATTTCTACGGTAGCATACTCCGCTTCCTGCTACGGGTGAAGTGGTTGTTCCTGATCCTGGTGGGCATCATCATTGCCGCTGGCTTTGGCGTGTACCGCGACATCGGTCAGGAGTTCATGCCCGCCCTCGGCGAGGGGGCCTTCTTGCTCATGCCTACCGCAATGCCCCACGCCGGGGTGGCCGAGAACCTGCGTAACCTGCAGACGCTGGATATGGCGGTGACCACCATTCCTGAAGTCAAGATGGTCGTTGGAAAGGCCGGCCGCGTCAATAGTCCGCTGGACCCCGCGCCGCTAAGCATGTACGAGAACATGATTCAGTATAAGTCGGAGTACCTGACGGATGAGGATGGGCGGCGGCTGCGGTTCAAAGTTGACGGGGAGGGGAGGTTTGTAGATAAGTCCGGCCGGCCGCTGGACCAAGGTGCGCAATCCTTGGCGGATGACCTAGTGCCCGCCTCGGAGGGTCAGTACTACCGGCAGTGGCGCGACCACATTCGCTCCCCCGACGACATCTGGGAAGAGATTATTGCCGCCGTGAACTTACCCGGTGTCACTTCCGCCCCGAAGCTACAGCCCATCGAGACCCGTCTGGTCATGCTCCAAACCGGCATGCGCGCGCCCATGGGCATTAAGGTGCGCGGTACCGACCTACAGCAGATCGAAGCCTTCGGCCTTGAGCTGGAGCGTGAACTCAAGAACGTGGAGGGGGTAAAAGACGCCGCCGTGTACGCCGACCGCCTGGTAGGCAAGCCCTACCTGCTCCTGGACGTGAAGCGCGATGCCATTGCCCGCTACGGGCTGTCCATCACCGAGGTCCAGCGGCAAATTCAGGCTACCGTGGGTGGGATGCTCATGACCACGACCGTCGAGGGGCGGGAGCGCTACGGAGTAAGACTGCGCTACCCCAGGGAGCTGCGCGATGATCCGGAGTCCATTCGGCGCATCCTGATTCCCGCGGGGGATGGGCAGCAAATCCCGTTGGGCGACCTCATCGAGGTACGCTACGAACAGGGACCGCAGATGATCAAATCGGAGGACGGCTTCCTAGTTGGTTACGTGTTGTTCGACAAGGAGGAAGGCTACGCCGAGGTAGAGATAGTGGACAATGCTACCGCCTACCTCAACGGTCTGGCCCGGACCGGCGAGCTCGACATCCCTCCGGGCATTAGCTACCGCTTTGCCGGCAACTACGAGCAGCAGGTACGGGCCGATGCGCGGCTCAAACTGGTGCTGCCCATTGCCCTGGCACTGATCTTTCTGATTCTATACTTCCAGTTCCGTAGCGTGACAACCTCGCTAATGGTCTTCAGTGGCGTCTTCGTGGCCTTTTCCGGAGGATTTCTGCTGCTGGGAGGGTACGCCAATCCCGACTTCCTGGACTTCAACTTCTTCGGTACCAACCTGCGCGACCTGTTCCAGATGCGCACCATCAACCTGAGCGTGGCCGTGTGGGTAGGCTTCCTGGCGCTGTTCGGCATTGCGACCGATGACGGGGTGCTGGTCGCCACTTTCCTGCGCGACAGCTTCGAGCGCAACGAGCCGACTACGGTGCAGGAAGTGCGCGACGCGGTGGTGGAGGGTGGCCTACGGCGGGTACGGCCGGCGATGATGACCACGGCGACGACAATCCTAGCCCTGCTGCCGGTGCTCACCGCTACGGGGCGGGGGGCTGATATTATGCTACCCATGGCGATCCCGAGTTTTGGGGGGATGCTCCTGCAGGTGGTGACCATGTTTACGGTGCCGGTGCTGTGGAGCCTGCGGGCGGAATGGCGGGTGAAGAAACGGGGAAGGAGGAGACAAGGTCCGCAAGGGTCTTCACCTACAACCAATAACTCACCGATAAGCAAGTAATGCAGCACGCTACAAACTTAAAACTTCAGGGGCTGCTCGCGGTCCTGGCGACGGTGCTAACCGTCCTTCTACCGATAACGCTGGTGGGGCAGTCGTTCGATCCCCTACGTACTCTGCTACGGGAGCGTAATCCCGAGCTAGAGGCACTAGCCTATGACTACCGTGCCGCCCTGGCCGTCAGCCCGCAACTAGCCCAATTACCCAATCTGGAGATAGGCGGGGGGGTATCCATCCTTCCGGTAGAGACTCGCCTTGGTCCCCAACGTGCCCGGTTCATAAGCTACCCCAGATGCTGCCCTGGCCGGGTACACTAGCGGCGATGTCGGCGTTGGCTGACGCGCGAGCGCAGCCGCTGCTAGAAACAAGCGGCCGCACTACAGTTGGAATTGCTGTACCGCCTCGAATCCGGTTATTATCAGATTGTCGCTGCCGAAGAACAGATCGACGCGCTGACCGAAAGCCTGGAATTATACGCTAGCCTACGGCAGCTCGCACTCAGCCGGGTAGAAAACTCCCGGGGTAGCCGGTACAATGTACCCACGCGACCTAGCGACGAACATGACGGAGCGCCAATCGAGCGACTACGTGCCGAGATAAGCTATGTCATGGACCGATATTGAAGAGCTGGTCAATAAAGATTGCCCCGCAATTTCGTCGTACCACGTGTGACCCCGTCCCGTAGTTTGCCGGCCGATCTATACCTGACCGACCACCCACAAATCCGCATTTTTACCCTCCAGAAGAGATTTCGCGCCGTACAGTAGCACTTAACAATCTGGAGGCGCGACCGGATTCCGGGGTCGGGGGTGGAATACGTCGTTACGGGTCCGCGTACCGATATGGAGCCCGAACGCAACGGCCGTGACGCCATCCTGCCCCGCGTGATGCTACGCATCCCCCTCGGTGGGGGACGGTACCGGGCCGTTCGCGAGGAGGAAGCCATACGCACTCGGGCCATCGCCAGCCGCCGGGTGGCCGTGGTTAATGAGTTTCCCGCCGCTATCGAACGCGCGATGTCGCCCGCCTGGACGCCCAGCGGCGGCTGGTATCTCCTCGTCGAGCAGATCACCACCCTGGGGGCTCCCCTTACCATCGCCCGCACGGAATACGCCAACGGCCAGCGGGCCTTCGACGAGCTCCTGGAGCTTCAGCAGGCAACTCATAGACTACCGCATCGAGGCCATCGCGGCCCAGCAACTCATATTCGTCCAATCGGCCCTCATCAACCGCTACCTACCATCCCGATAACTACCGGAATAAATACCTCCCCCATGAAACTACAGACCCTTCTATACATCGTATTCGCGCTAGTCGTCGGCTTGCTCGGTGGCTACCTCTTCTTTGGCGGTGCCGACGCAGAGGTCATGGACGACCACACCACTGATGCCGTAGCCGCGGGGGGTCGCCTATTCGAGGAAACAATCTGGACCTGCTCCATGCACCCCCAAATTCAACGGGACGAGCCCCGGCGACTGTCCACATCTGTGGAATCGACCTCATTCCTCTCGACGCCGCCGCCGGCAGCGACCCCACGGTGTTGACCATGACCAAGGCCGCCGTGGCGATGGCCAGGGTACGAACTACCAAGGTAGGCAGCAGCGGGGCCAACAATCCCGGTACCGCTCCTGCGATTCAGTTGACCGGTCGGCTGGCCCTGGATGAGTCCTACCCGCCACCGTCCCAGATCCCGTCAACTATGCCGGTCGCCTGGAACGCCTGCTGGTTACGTACGCCGGGGAGGAGGTGCGCGCCGGCCAGCAGATTGGCACCATCTACAGTCCCGAGCTTGTGGTAGCCCAGGAGGAGTTGCTCGAAGCCACCAAACTCACCAACCTTTCCCCGAACTGCTCACCGCCGCCCGTAACAAACTGCGTAACCTCAAGATCAGCGATGAACGGATCAACGAGGTAGCGCGCGGTGGGAGGTCGTCGCCGACTTTCCCCGTATACGCCGAGCGCGGTGGTACGGTGCTTGAGGTACGTGCCCGCGTGGGAGACTACGTCATGGCCGGCGAAACACTCTACACCCTGACTAACCTCAGCCAGCTCTACGCCCTGTTCGATGCCTACGAGGGGGATCTCAGCCGCATCCGCGAAGGCAACCGCGTGAGCTTCACGGTGGCCTCCCTGCCGGAGCAAACGTTTACTGCCCGCGTAACCTTCATCGACCCGCTGATCGACCCACAGACGCGCACGGCTACGATTCGCGCGGAAGTGAGTAACCGCTCCGGTCGGCTCAAACCGCAAATGTTTATCCGCGGAACGCTTGCACCTGCGGCCGCGCGCCCTAAGGCGAACAACGAGGAGCTGATGGTGCCCAAATCCGCCGTACTCTGGACCGGTGAGCGCTCCGTAGTCTACGTAGAGCTAGCCAGTACGGAGGTACCCACTTACCAGTTTCGGGAGGTGGAACTGGGGCCCTCCATGGGTGATGGGTGCGCGGTACTATCGGGCCTGGAGGCAGGCGAACGCGTGGTCACTAACGGAGCCTTCCAACTCGATGCCGCCGCTCAGCTCCGCAATCAATCCAGTATGATGAACCGCGACGTGATCGTACAGGGACGGGAAGTAGGTGAGGTCACGGCTATGGTTCTGCCCAATTACCGTGAAGAAACACCAAATGTATTCCGGCAACAACTGTCTGCTCTGACCAAGTCCTACCTGCCCATAAAAGAGCGCATGGTCGCTAGCCAGGTAGCGGATGATGTCCTGTTACAGTCCCTCCGGCAGGGACTTACCCAGGTCGATATGTCGCTGGTAAAGGACGAGGCCCACCAGTACTGGATGGAGCAAATGGATGCCTTGAGCACACATCTGGACGGGGTCGCGGATGCCGCCTCGGTGGAGGAACAGCAGGAACGATTGCGTTTCCTATCTCAGGCACTAATTAATACCCTGACCGCCTTCGGGGTAGCCGATGACACATTCTACGTACAGCACTGCCCGATGGCTTTCGACGGGGCCGGGGCTAACTGGCTCAGTGAAGAAGCCGCGATCCGTAACCCTTACTACGGCGAGGCCATGCTAACGTGTGGCTCGACTATGGATACCCTCACAAATACAACACCCGCACTATGAACGAGCAAGACGTCTACATCGACAACATGGTCTGCGACCGCTGCATCCTGGTGGTACACCAGGTGGCTGACGGTCTAGGTTGAACATGCATCGGCTGGAGCTGGGCCGCCTGACCGGGTCGCCCCCCGAAGGTGAGAACATGTTGGAGCGATTGGGGCAACAGCTCTCATCGCTGGGTTTTGCCCTACGTGATGACGCTGGAGGTGTCGTCAGCCGTATCAAAGGCTTAATTATAACTATGGTATACGACGACCAGGCCGATACCAGCCAGACGCTCTCCGATATAATTACGGATGATATGGGCCAGAGTTACAGCCACCTCAGTCGTCTGTTTTCGGAAGAAGAAGGTAATGTTCATCAACGATTTCTACCGCCTTCACCGCGTCAACGCGGCAAGCAATTATTGGTACGGAGCCGCGATTCCGTGTCGAGTATCGCCTTCCGGCTTAACTATGGTAGCGCGAGTAGATTCACGGTGGTCTTTCGACAGGATACGGGTATGTCGCCAACTGCATTCCGCGCGCGCGGGAGATACGTGGCCCGTCAACTGGATGAGCTATGAGTACCGCATAAAACAGTAATTATTAGCAAATTATAAATAGG
>CAWDMV010000022.1:0-18295 GCA_963803525.1 Lewinellaceae bacterium | reverse complement strand
CCTCCACGGCGCGTAGCGGGGGCAGGAAGGTCTCCTTACCGCCCGCCAGGATAAAGTCTTGTCCACCCAGCGAGCGCGTATAGACACCCCAGCCGCTTTGCAGCTCCGCCCCCTGCGGCGTAGCGTCGATGGCGTACTTATGGAACGCCAGGGTCTGACCCTCGCGCGAGTAATCGGCAATCTCGTACAGGCTGTACCCCCCGCGTGAGTACGTGAGTCGCAGGCCCGCGATCTGACAGAGCTGCAGGAGCACGTCATAGACCTTCTGATAGGTGATCTCCCCCTGCTCGTTGACCGTGCGCAGGGCCTTTACGTTCAGCCGGATCAGGTCTAGCTGGTTATGCACGATGTCGTGGCGTAGCCCGTCCGGCCAGATCGTGGAATGCACGCGCAGGTACGTCTGCTCTTGGTAGTAGTCAGTCAGGGGGATCTGCGAGAGGATGTGCACGAAGCGTTCGTGGAACGTGGCAAATTCCGCCACGGTAGACGGGTCGTAGGGAATGTTCTTGAGCCGTGCGATGCCATCGGTAGCCACCACGCTGAAGTCATACCTATCGGCGGCAAACTCCCGACTCGCCAGATCGATCAGCACGAACCCGACCCACTCCAGCTCTCCCTCCCGCAGCAGCCGCAGGCGGTACTCCATCTCCTTGCCCCTCAACAGCTGACCCAAGATGAACTTTTGCGAATCGTCCGTGACGTAGTAGACCACCTCCAGTTTCGAGGTGAGCAGGTGGGCATCAATGTCCTGCGACTCCTGCTTATAGGTGCGGCTTGCGCTGCGCACGGATATTTCCTGCACCAACGCAGTAGGACCGCTGGGGCGCCCCTTGTCGAGAAAGATCTCGTAATCGACGCCACCCAGGCTCGTGAACCGGCTCTTGAGCTTCGTACTCATTAGTAGACGCGGTTGTATGCCCCCCGGGCACGGTCGAGCACCCCGACCAGCTGGTCGCCCCGAATGATGAATTCCACCACGCCCCCACCGGTGCCACTCCCGCCGGCACGGCCGCCGATGATGTCGTTGAGCTTGTCGAGCGGGATCACTGCCTCCTGCCCGGCCTCCCCGATTAGGGCCAGCGTGGGGCCCCGCGTGATACCCCCGTCGGCCAGGGCGGGGATGTTCAGCGCGTTGACGGCAGAGGTGAACAAGGCACCCGCGGCCGCGCCCGCACCGGCAGCCAGGGCCACGTTGAAGGGAAAGGGTACGCTCTTTAGCGCGCTGGCCACCTGGGTAGCTACCGCGAGTTTGATCTCCGCGGCGATCGCATCACGGATTGCCGATACCACCGCGGCACCGAAGGCCTGGGCGGCGGTAGCGCCCTGGCCCATTGCCCGGGCCACGGACTCAAAGGCCGTGCCGGACACCTGCTGCAGACCCTTTAGTGCGGAGGACATTTCCCCAAACTTGGAGGTGACGTTGTCCTGCTGCTCCTGCAGGAGGAGTAGCTTCTCGGACAGCGCCAGTACCGCCTCGTCGGTCGGCTGCAGCCCTTCCTCCAGGGCCTCGGTGATGGCTTCCTTCGTCAGGGTAATCTTCTGGCCCAGTGCATCGAAGGAATCGCCGAAGAGCTGAGCCTTGATGTCCACCTCCGTGAAGGCCGTGCCCAGGTTGTCCTGGATCTCCTGGCCCAGGCTGGCCATCACCGACCTGACGGAGTTGAGGGGCTCGATGTCAAAGTTGGGGTTGATCTGTAGCCCGCTCAGCCGCTCCTGCAGGAATTCCGCTTCGCGCTGATTACTGACCAGGCCCTGAAAGAGCTCTCCGAGCTGCTTACGCGCCTTGGCGTTCAGCTCGGGGGCGTCCTCGGTCAGAAGTCCGACTTTTCGGGCGGTGTTGACCGGTGTACCACTTGCGCTTCCTCCGACCGCCGCGGTTGGGTCTTCCACTACCTCTTCGACGACTACGGGGCCCAGGTTGATGGGGTCGGCCGTGATGTCGTTGAAGGTGGTCCGAAAGGCCTGGGCCGCACGCGCTCCGATCTTCAGAGAACGAAGTTGAGTCCAGGGAAGCATCGCCCGCAGCGAAGTCCAGATTAGCATAGCTGGCGAGTGCCTTACCGACTAGGCCTAAATTTTTGGTGAAGCCGTCCACCGCCTCGATAATGAAAGATATGGAAGCCCCAATAGCGCCAAATACGTTGAGGAAAAGGTCACCGACTGAGCTTAACTCTACGCCAAGTGCCCCCAATACTTTCCCGCCCAGGTCCTTAAAAAAGCCAAGTACAGGCTTTAAGCTGCCCCCAAGCCGGGAGAGTTGGCCGCGGAAGAACTCGCTTCGCTTGTACGCGAGCACGAAACCCGCCGCCAAAGATCCTATGACTACCACAGCTATAGCGATCGGCCCGGTCAACACTACCACGGCACCCTTCAAGAACGCCAGCCCCTTCGTCAACCCTCCCAATAGGGTGGTGGCCCGCACGATTGCGCTCCCCTTCACAAAGATGCTCAAGGCGCTAGCAAAGCTCTTGCCGAAGCCCACGGCAAGCGTGGCCATGGAGGCCAACGGTGCCGAAAGCAGTTTGAACCCGGAAACCAGCAGCGGTACGGTACGCGCCGCGGCCCCCAGCGCAAAGGTGAGTGGCCCCATCGCCGCGGCCGCCGCCGCCCCCCCGATAATGAGCTTCTGCACCGGGGGGCTGAGGTTTTTGAAGGCGGTCACGGCGGTGTTGATGCCGCTGGCCAACCGGCCCAGGTTCTCCTCCAGGTTCAGCGTCTTACTGATCACCTCGCCGAGTTCCTTACCCGCGATCTGCAGCCCTACCCCAAAGCTATCGAGCGCCTTACTGATCCCACCCTGCACGTTCTGAAAGGCCTCGTTGGCCTCCACCGCGCCGATGAGCCGGCTCACGAAGGTTTCCATGGCGATACCGGTGCCGCGGATGCCCTCGGCAGTGGTTACCCCGAATTCCTCCTTGATCACCTTGGCCAGGGCGGGCATCCGGTCGAGGATGCTATTCAGGTCCTCCTGTTCGATCTTGCCCTTACCCAATATCTGCGAGAACTGACGCACTACTCCGCCCACGTCTTCGATGCTGGATCCGGAGACGGTGGCGGCTATCCCCAGCTGCTTGATGGTGTTTTCGGCCTGGGCGGCACTCTGGCCCACCGACTGCAGTTTCAGACTGGCGTCGCTGGCCACCTTCAGGTCCAGGGTCGTGCGCGTGTCCTTAACGATGTCCAGCAGGTTGTCGAGCTGCTGAGCGCCCTTCTCGGCCGAGCCCGCGAAGACGGCCAGGCCCTTTTCGGCCTTGTCAAAACCGGCGAATACCGTGACGGCCGCCGCCCCGAGCCCGAGGATGGGCAGCGACACGCGGGTGCTAAGGTCCCGGCCCAGGCGCTCGGCTTTGTAGCTGAAGCGCTTGAGCTGGTTTTCGGCCCCCTTGAGGGAGGCTCCCAGGGCGGAGAGATCCGCACCTAACCGGACTTTAAGATCAGCTTGCGCCACGCTTGTTCATTTCGGCGTCCCACCTGGCGAAGAGGGCCGCGCGTTTTTTAAGTTGTTGGGCGGTCATCGCCGGCGTTTCGGCCGCGGCGGCTTCCTTAATCTTGTCCCAGGGCAGCTTGAGCACGTCGGTGGGTTTGAACTTGGCCCCCTGCTTCTGGTAGGGGGCCAGGACGGCGTACATGAGCATCCGCAGGCGCTCCCACTCCTGGCGCTCGTTGCGCTGCCGGGCCCGCAGGGCGGCCGACAGCTCGGCGGGCGTCAGGCGCTCGAAATCGTCGAGGGAGAGGCCGAGAACCCCGAGCGCTAGGGCTTGCGAGTCCTCGGCTTCTTCTTTCCCTCCTCCGCCGGCGTTTCGGCCGCGGCGCTGTCCATCGACACGGCCGCGAAGGCCCGGCCGGTCAGGGCCAGGTCGTCGTTGAGGGCCTCCTCGATCTCCTCGAGGCTGGGGGCTTCGCGCGCGTCCTTTTCCCGGGCCAGGCCGGACTTGACGATGTTGCGGATGAAGGCCGGCACGGCCTCGAAGGGCAGGGCGTCCCCGATGCGTTCGGCCTCACTCATCAGGCGCAGGCCCGCCAGGGGCAGCGTGCGCTTGATGGCGGTGAAGTCCCAGCGCACGGGCCAGTCCTGGCCGGCGATGTGGAGAGAATTATCCTTGGGTTTCGACATGGGTACTGCTTGTTTGGGTATTGGCTAATCGGTTAGGGGGCCACCGTCTCGATCGTGGGGGCTCCCACGCCGGTGATGGTGCCGGAGAGGGTACCGTTCTCCTCCACCGCCGCAGTAACGGAGAAATCCGACATGAGGCCCTTGCCACTAATGAGCGTGTCGCCCTCGGTGTCGGTGGTGGCGCGCCAGTCGAATTTGGCGTCGCTGTTGAAGATGGTCAGCAGGCTGGCCACGCTGTTCACCTCGGCGGTGTTGAGGGTGGTGTCCTCGCTGAGGAAGCCCTCGAAGGAGATGGAATATGACCGCTTGCCGGCCTCGGCGCTGGCGTAGCCGCCGACGCTGTCCTTGTCGACCGTCTCGCGGCTTTCCATGGAAAAGGAGATGGTACAGGAGGTCGCGTGGCCGATGGGCTTACCCTCGACGTAGAGCCGGAAATTGGTACCGTTGATGACGCCAGTGCTGGCCATGATGCTTGAATTTTAGATTTAGAGTTTTCGTGCGCGGTAGTCCTGCACGATCTGATAGTATTTCTGCTCCGGCTCGAATTCGGCGTCGCTCTCGTCGTCGAAAACGGTGCGCACCTCCTGACCCGGGGTCAATTCCCTGGTTTTCCAGTTCAGCGCGGCCTTCACCGCGCGGGCGATCTGGCGCAGCGTGGGGTAGTCGGTGGCCATGATGTCCACCTGGAAGGTCCAGCCGTTGCCGACCGGTCCATCTTTGGTGAGCTGCTGGCGCTCGTCGAGCTGATTGATCAGCACGGCGGGCACCTGTATGGCCTGCGGCAGGGCTACGGGGTAGATCCGGTCACCGACCAGGGCGGTCAGGGCTTCACTGCCGCTCAGCAAATCGTGGATGGCGTATTCGGCATCCATTAGCTGGTGGTTATGCCCCGCCCCCGGGCGCGTTCCTTAATGGCCTTCAGCGAAGCGGTCTTCACCTCGCTGATGATCTTACCCTTGGTGCGGCCAACGGCCGGGGTGAGCACCCTGCGGTTGAAGGCCGCGGCGCTGCCGTAGATCATGGCTACGTAGTAGGGGTCGGTCGGCTGCCCGGACCCACCGTACTCCTGTACGGTTTTCTTGCGGTTTTCCACGCCCACGAAGGCGTCCTTACTGCGCCGCAGGGCCAGTCGCTTAATCGATCGCCGGACGTTTCCGGGATTGTACTTGATGCGGTCGCCCGCCGAGGGCTTACCGCTGGATTTTTTCACCCGCCGGTAGTGGGCCCGGGCGGACTTGGGGGCCAGTTTGCGCGCCGCGGCCACCAGTGGCCGCGCCGCCCGGTACAGGAGGCGCTGACGGTCCCGCCGGTCGAAGTCCTTGATGGTAGCCTCGACCTTGCCCAGCCAGATGTCGATCTCCTGGTTGATCTGGCGCGCGTTACTGAGTTGCTGCCGGGCCATCAGCTGGGTAGTTTTTCACCCCCGACCTGTTGGCACTCCAGCAGCAGGTACTCCATGCGCTCGCCGGTACGGAGCACGCTATCGACCTGCAGGACTTCCCCCTGGAAGATCACGCGATCGGTGGCCGTTATGGGCCCGCTCTCGCGCCGCAGGGTAACGTCGACGCGGTTGCGGCTGACGACCTGCTTTCCAGCCGTTCGCTCATCGCTCCCCGCCGCGCGGTAGGTCACCCCAGCCCATACCTCGCGGCCGGTAGACCAGCCGTCGACCTGGGCCCCGAGTTCGCCGCGGGTGACCGCTGCGCGCTGAATCGTCACGCGGTAGCGCATGTCGCCGATCATACCCATCGCCGTACGGGATTGAGGAGGTTCTCGGCGGCGGTGGGCAGTTTGCGGATGCGGTCGGTGCGCTTCTCGTAGTGCTCGGTGATGATCAGCTGCATGGCCACGGCCACCACGGCGGGGATCTCCTCCACGGTCGTGGCCGCGCCCACCAGTACGCGCACGGTCAATACGTCGGTGGCCCGCTCGCGCAGGTGAACCATATCGTAGGGAAACTGGTCGTGAGTGTAGTACTCCGTGGGGTCGAGGGTGCGCTCGCCGACCGTGACACTGGTCACCTCCTGGATCGGGCCGATGCCCGGTCCCGTGCCGGTGACCATGGAGTAGCCGGTCAGCTCCAGCTCCCGCTGGGCGAAGGCCGTATTGGTGTAATGCTCCACCCACTCGCGAGCTGCACGGATGAGGGCGCCGATCAGAGCGTCATCGGCGTCGTGGTCTACGCGCAGCCATTGCTTGGCTTGTTGCAGCGTGACCGGCTCGAAAGCGGGTGGAGTAATTACGTTCGTCATACGGCGGGCGGGGCGGCGGGCTTACTTCTTCGTCGACTTCTTCGTCGACTTCTGCACGGGGGCGGCCTCGACGGCTTTTTCCATCGACTCGTCGGCGTGCAACTCGGCCTTTTCGATCTCGGCCTCTTTCTTGGCGTCCTGGATCGCGCGCTCCTGCAGGCCGGCCTCCTTAGCGGCGGCCTCGGCGTTGGCGCGCTCGACTTCGGCCAGGGTGACTTTGCCCACTTCGGCATCGGCGATGGCCTGGGCCTTCTGCTCGGCTGCTTTTTTGGCCTCTTCGGTCAGCTCCGGCGTACTGCCAGAGGAGGCCTCCACCTGGGCGGCTTCGTCGTCGAAATCGACGGCGAACTTGGCACGGATCAAATCGTCGGCGACGTCATTTTTTACGGTGGCCGTATCGCCTTCGTCGTAGCCCAGGTTCCAGGGCTCGCAGCTAGGGCTCTTGGTGAAGATTACTTTTTTCATGTCAGATGATTGGTGGGTTGAAGTCCGCTCCGGATAGGATCACCGGAGCGGACTTAAACGCTGGTTTAGGAGAGGGTGGTGATGGCGTCCTTCATGGCGGCGAAGGCTTTGGGCTGGCGCACGGCGGCATCCCAGAAGGAGTTGATGGTCAGGGCCACCGTGGCGTTACGCGCCTTGGTGTAGGGATCGACCACCAGGTCGAGACCTCCCCACTGGGCTACCATCAGCTGGCGGAAATCACCGAAAATCACCGCGGTCAGATTGGTGCCCGTGCCCTTGGTGATGTTACTGGGCACCTGGTTGGAGAAGCCCGTGCGGTAGCCCAGCAGGGTTCCCTGGCTGTCCTCCATCAGGAAGCGTCCGCTGCCCTCGTCGAGCTTGGTGGCCATCAGCTTAGCCTTGGCCTTCGTGTTGGTCAGGAAAGCCATGGTGTCGGTGCCGGCGTCCTGATCCACGACCGCCGCCATCAGGGCCAGTAGGTGGATGCGCTGCAGGGCCGCGCCATTGGTGCCACCGGCTACCGAGCCGATGCCGGGAGTGTTCAGGATGCCCAGGGGTACGTTGCCGGTACCGCTACCGTTGATGAGGGCCTTATCGAGGGCCAGCTCATTAGCGATTCGCAGGTCACGCCGCAGAAAATTCTCGTAGCCCAGGGGAAGGCTCGACTGCAGGAGCAGCAGGCGGCTGGCCTCGGTGTAAGCCGTCAGGCGCTTCGGGTTCAGGGTGAAAGAACCGAAGGTCGGCGTGGTCTCGGGGGCCGCGTCGATCTCGCCGGCCCAGCTGGCCACAGTGGCACCGGTCTGGCGCAGCACTTCGAGGTTACCGGTCAGGCCGGTAATGACGTTGGCGCCCATGCGCTCCACGAGGGGCTCGGGGCGCAGCTGCTCCACCAGTCCGGTGAGGCGCCGATCGACGGTCACGCCGGCGCTGGGGGCACTCAGCGTGGTAGCCGTAGCGCGGGCTTCCATGAAGAAGGCGGGCACGGCCGCGCCCTGTACCGACTGGCCAAACTTAGCGGCCTCCGAGCGGGCTTCTTCCTGCATCTCCTTTTCGACGCCCGTCAGGGGCTCGTTGGAGAGCAGCGAGCGGAGCGCGGAGGTGAAGCGGTACTCGCGTACTTTTTCGTCCTGCTCGCGGGCCTCCCCGCGGTCGGCGGGATTACCCCCCGCCTGGCGCTCGACGTTGCGGGCAGCGGCGGAGGCAGCCTCCGCATCGCGCTTTTCCACGAACTCGAGGTCCGTGGCCCGCTTTTCGAGCTCCTCGATCTCGGAGCGCAGGGTATCGGCCTGCTTCTGCTTCTTCCTCGGTGTAGGAGCGGCCCTCGTCGGCCACTTTTTGGAGGAGGGAGCCGAAGGCCTTGTTTTTCTGGGCGGCCTTCTGCCGCAATTCCTGACTCTTGGTCATAGTAGAAATGGGTTATCGGCCTACAGCAGCCGGGTGGTAAAGAATTTGATGTCCTCGGCAAAGCGGGCCGAAAAGACGGTTTCAGGTGTTTTTTTGCGCTTATCGGGCGCGTCCGCGGGTGCGGTGTCCTCCTCCTCCTCCAGTGAAGGGGCGGAGCGAGCGTCGACGGTGGTGATGTCGTAGGCGGGGTAGGTGACCGGGCTGACGTCGCGCACGACTTCGATCTTCAGGATCTTGCGCAGGTCGATGTTCTTGTCGTTGTAGTTGTCCACCCAGCTGGTCTCCTTCACGCGAAAGGCGAAGGAGGATTGCGAGATGTCGCCGCGACGGATCATCTCCAGCACGTCGTTGCCGATCGAGGTATCCGGAGCCGTGAAGGTGTACTTGAGGCCGCGGGTATCGACCTCCAGTTTCAGGGTGCCGGACTTGGAGCGCGCCAGAATGTGGTTCGGATCGTGGTTAAACAGCGCCCGCACGTCGGAGAAGTCGCAGTTCTCAAAGGCGCCGGGTTCGATGCGCTCGTGGAACCAGCTGGAGATCTCCGCCACCTCGTTGAACACGGCGGCGTAGCCCGAGATGGTCCGGCCGTCGGCGGCGGGCTCGGCGCGCATGTCTACCTCGTAGTGGCGCTGCTCAATGGGGTTATTGATCTTCACCAATGGGTTTTTTATTTTCGGGTTTCACATTGGAGGCCAGCGGCATGTCGTAGCGGTCGCCGCCGTCGTAGGGGGCCATATTTTCGAGGGCGCGGATCTCGTTGGGGCTCATCGCGCCGACGTTGCGCATGACGGCGTAGAAGGTGCCGCGGCTCTTGGTGTCGCCGCGCAGCAAGCCGTCGACGTTGAAGCGGACGTAGTGGGTGCGGCGCTCCTCGGTACTGAAGCACTTGGAGTTCATCTCGTCCTCGATGAGCTTGATGATGGGCCGTAGCGTGAACTGCACGAACTTTCGGTTCGACTCCTCGACGTTGTTGAAGGTGCTGCCTTCAAGGCTGCCCAACAGCAGGGCGTCCACCCCGGTCATGTTGGCGATGTCCTGAATGGTGGCCTTGCGGGCCTCGGCCATCTGATTGTCGCTCATCGTGGAGCCGATCTTCAGATACTTGAAGCCGTGGGGGAGCATACCGATCTTACCGGTCTTCTCCTTGCCGACGTTTTGGCCATTCCAGACGGCCATGGCCTGGGCGGCCTGGCTGGCGTTCATGGGCTGATCCGGCACCAGCAGGCCGGATACCTGTCCTGCGTTGGTGTAGTACACACGCCCCAACTCGATCTCCGCCAGGATGCGCTCGAAGGTGGCCTGAAATAGGGCGATGGAGGCCTGGCCGCGGATACCGTCGGCGGAGTTTACCTTGAAGTGAAGTACCTCGCTGGATTCCACGGTCTCCCCCTCGAAGACGAAAAAGAACTTACCGGCGCGGCCCTCCACGAGCTCGGGACGCAGGGTGGGCATCTCCAACCGCAGCAGGTTGCCGGCCGCCCAGCGCATAATCACGAAACACTCCCCCTTCAGGAAGAGCTGGCGCACGATGGCCACGCGAAAGTCGTAGGAGTTGACCAGGGGATGTACGCGAAACTGCAGCAGGTCGTGCAGGGGGTGCTCCACCGCCGTTCGGTTGCCGCCGTCGGGCGCATCGACGTAGACCCCCACGGGTAGGCTGGCGATCTGGCTGGCGATCACCTCAATGGCCCGGTTGAAAGCCGGTATGGACTGGGCGGTCTTTTCGGTTACCTGGCTCACGTCGAATCCCCAGCGCTTTAGCATCATCTGAACGGTGGGGCCGTCGGCATTGCCCTGCAGGGTCGTGGGCAGGACCGGGGCGGATCGCCGTTCGGTCGGGACCGTGTTGGTGCTCCGTCCCTCGGCGGTCCAGGCGGCCGGCAAAAAGGCCGATTCCAGCCGCTTCATCACTCCAACTTTCTGTACCTGGGCAGTCACGGACGTAAATGTCCCGCCGCGCGGCCGCCGATCGCGTTAACTGCGTTAACCAATGTGACCAAACACGCAAATTATTTCCGTAAGCCGAGTCGGGTGCAGTAGCGCCAGCGCATATTGCGAAAGGATTGGTAATCTTCGTAGCGGCTACGTCCGGTAAGTGCCTTTACTTCGCCCTCCAGTTGCACGAAGGCCTCCTCCGAGGAAAAATCTCCGCTCAGCAGCTGGTAGTAGCGCTGAAAGTAGGTGTCAGTGCCCAGCAGCGCCAGCGCATAGTTGACGGCGGCGCGTTCCCTGGAGGTCAGTTGGTTAATTACATCCATGATATAGTGAATTCAGGAGTCTCCTCCAGTTTATAGTCGAGGTATTCGCCGAAAGCCTCTGCCAGTGCCACGGCTCCGTCGATTTTCGATCGGGAGCGGTTCTTATCAAATTTCACGTTGCCGTTCCCGTCCCGGTACAGCACTACGTTGCCAAAATTCCATCCCAGAACGGGGTTATTCAGGTGATCGAGCTCACCCGAAAGAATTACCTTCTCCATGCTGGTGATGGGTTCGTTGAACGTGCCGGTATTCTGCCGGAATTCATTCATGCTGACCTCTTCCGCGGTTAGCTTCGTGGCCAGGTGGGTGGCGTTCCAGGGGTCGTAGGACATGCCCTTCAGATCGTAGCGGGCGTGATCCTGCAGGATGATCCCGAAGATGTAGTCCAGATCGATGACATTTCCGGGGGTCAGGGTGATCCAGCCGGCGTCGCGCCAGTCAAAGTAGGGGACCATGTCCTTACGAATTAACTCCTCGGCCGACTCCTCGGGCAGGAAGTAGCGCATCAGCACGCGGTAGCGCTCGAAGTGGGCCTGCGGCGGAAACAGGTAGGCAATGGCGGTGAAGTCGCGCGTCTTGCCCAGGTCCAGCCCGGCGAAACACCGCAGGCCTTCGAGCTCGGCCGGATCCCAATGGCTGCAGCCGCGCACAAAGTCGGATTGCTTAATCCAGCGCTCCTGTACCGTAGCCCATAAATTGAGGTTCTTGGTCTTGAAATTGACCTCGAAGGTGGACCCCTCGTTCCGGGCCTTGGTGTACTCCACCCGTAGGCCCTCCACGGTAGGGGTGCGGCCCAGGCCGGGATTGGCCTTTTCCCATACTCCCTCGTCCTCCCAGTCGTCGTCGTCGTCGAGGGTGTAGATCATCGGGAGCAGGCTTTCGTTTTCCTGGGTGCCCTCAAGCACCCTGAATACAGCTTTCTTCGAAGAGAAAGAGGGGGCCCTGCACGTTGAATCCCCGCGTGGTGATGATCAGCAGTAGCGGTTGCTCCCGGCTGACCATACCGGATTCCATGTTGTTGGGTATACTGGCATCCTTGGCCTCGTGGTACTCATCAATGATGGCCAGGTGGGGATTGACCCCATCCATGGTTTTGGCATCCGCGGCGATGGGCTTGAAGAAGCTGTCGTTGTCGGAGTTGATGAGGTTGCGGTTGTTGGTGCTGTCGTAGATCCGCAGGCAAGAGTTGATGCTCTCACTCTCCCGCCGCAGCCGCTTGAGGATCTTCATGGCTGCTTCCCAGCTGAAGAGCGCCTGGTCGTACTTGTTGGCCGCCGAGTAGCACTCGGCACCCTCCTCGTCCTCGAAGTAGGTCATGATCGTGGCAATGGCGCCGGCGAATTCGGACTTACCGTTCTTTTTGGGTACGCAGAGCAGGGCCTTGCGAAACACCCGTAGGCGGGAATGGACGTGTTTCATGGCGAAGAGCATGACCAGGAAGAACTGCTGCCAGGGCATCAGCTCGAATTTGCGTCCGGCGTACTTACCCTTGGTATGACGGAAGTAGCCCACGATCTCGATTACCCGCTCGGCTTCCTCCAGATCAAAATATAGGTGATCCTGCATGGCCATGCCAAGACAACGTTCCACCGAAAGCCGTTCCAGCCGCCCGGCCAGCCGACGTCCTTGCAGGACGTCTTCCATGTACTCGATCCAGGCGGGAACGGCTGCGGGCATCAGGACACTTTCCGCAGTCGTCCGATCTTATCGACGGGCCGGCGGCCCTTAGCCAGCGACTCTCCCCTACCCTTCTCCCGGAAGTTGCGATCGATGCCGAGGAGCTTGGCGTACTTCACGATGGTCTCGTTAGCATCTTTGCGTAGGAACACTTCGGGTCGGCGTCGGGGGTCGCCGTTCTTGTCCACCCGGGTGAATCCCTTATCGTTCAGCAGCTCGGTGAATTCCTCGTACTCGGCTACCGCCATGGCGAAGGCGGCCACTGCCGCGGAGTCCACCTTGTCGATCTCCCCGCACGTTTTCAGGTAGGACTGCACTGCCCGAAATTCCTGGGCAGCCCGGGTATTGGCTTTCACGTAGGCCGGCATTTTTAGATTAGCCATTACGTATTCAAGTTTTTACAATTTTTGCGTCTCGTGTGTGGGGACGGTTAGGCGGGGGATGTATGGCGGAATCACGTTGAGGCCGGACCCCCCCCCGGGGTCCTCGGTTGGTGACCGTGGGGCGGGTCATCAGCGCCACAACCTCCGCGCGATCGACCGGCACAAGGCCAGCCATTGTCCTTCTGCTATTGAGGCCTATCTCTTGTCCTTCCATCCCACTCTTACGATCATGGTGGTAGCTGCAGAGCGCCATGAGGTTACGTACATCGTAGTCTGCTCCTCCCTCTTCGCGGGCAATGATATGGTCAGTGACCTCCGCAACCGCTACTACACCTATCGCTTCACACACCTCACACAAGGGATGGCGCTGTCGTACAGCGCGACTAGTCTTGCGCCAGGCCTGGCAGTTGTAGAACCTCTGATCGCCAGTTGGCTTACGGGTGCGATCAGGCAGATACCGACGTCTTCGGCTTTTGGGTAGATGGGGCATTGGTGTCGGTGTAATAGGGAAGGGCCTTGAGGCGTGTAGCACGCCGCTCGGCATCCTCCTTGATGTAGTGGAGCAATGTCTTGCGATCGCTGTGGCCAGTCATGGCCTGTATGTCGTCGAGGTGAATACCAGCAGCATGGGCGTTGGTGGCGAAGCTTCTTCGGGCAGTATGACTGGTAATCAATTCATACTTACGGTAGCGCTGTAGCACGGAACGGCCGCGGACGTTGCGGGCTAACTCTACCTCGTCACTCATGCCCGCTGCTTGGCATACTTCCTTAATGTAGCGGTTGATCATGACGGGACTGTGCTTAGGTAAATTCCAATCATAGCGTTCGCCGATACGCTCGAGCATGGGGCGAAGTGGGATTACGACCTTCTTCCGGGTACCCTTCTGGGTGAACAGGCTGAGCATTCGCTGCCCCTTCAAGATTATGATGTTGGCAGCGCTGATCTGCGGCCACCTATTCACTCTCAGGCCCGTGCAGCACCCGGCAATAAAAAGGTCGCGGACCTCAAGGTGGGATGGGTGTCCTGGCCACTCAAAGGCCGCTAGGTGCACGAGCTCTTCGTCGTAGAGGGCAAGTGTATCCATTGCCTGGGCGGAAAGTCGCAAGTGACTACTCAGGTGCACAGATCGGACGTCGCTACCAAGCTCATGATCACCAGTCGCGGCAGCGTGCAGACAGACCTGCTTTAGCTTGCGCAGATACTTGTAGATCGTTGAATCGGCTCGTTCCTCTTCCTGCTGCCAGAAGTGGTCCCGGTAGCGCTCGAATAGTCCTAGCGTCACATCCTTAAAACGAGGGGGGTGTGCTTGGATTTCCGAAAACCGACAGAAATGCTGCATGGCCACCCGGTCGCTCTTTTCGGTCTGGCGGCTCAGGTTCCCCGCTTCTTCCCTCTGGTTTACGTAAGTGCGGTAATAGCTGGCTACAGTAGAATCCTGCTTCTGGGCAATGTAATCCGCACCGTAGATCTGACTTGCAATCATCCCTTTCATGGAAGCGGGGGTAAGCTCCAGCAGCCGGTGGTCTCTTCGGTACTCATTGTAGGTGCGACGGGTGAACTGATCTAGCTTGTCGAGGATTCGGTTCACCTCGAGATAGTCCGGACGTAGTCGGCAGTACTTATCAGTGACACGCTGGGTGGTACTGTCCCAGTGCTCGGTTTGCACGAATTCAGAAGTGCTAATCTGCACAGTGCGCCCCGACCAGACGAAGCGAAGGAGGATCAGGCAGTCCTTCCCTGGCCGAGGACGTTCAAGGTAAAAACAGGGTTTGCGGGCCATAAATTTCGTACTTGGTGAGGCCTCAACATACGCTGCAACAGACGCTAAAACAAACACTCTACATGGACCCACCCAGTATTTAACACGATTTGTTTTACCAAAAACGCCAAAACCCATATTGTAAGCCTGTTGAACGCACACTAGACACAGAGTTTAAAACATTTTGGGATTCCGAGACCCACCCGAATCTTTGATTACCAGCAAGTTACGAAGCCTACAGACGATTAACAGACGATTACCGACACAGCGTAAATTAAACAATCTGTTGGGATTCAGTTTACTTCCCGCCGCCAACTTTTGTCTGCATCCGCTCTCTCACCAGCCGCAAAACGTCTTCCACGTGGTAGCGCTCTACCCTGCCCTCGCCGCGGGCGGCCAAATACCCCTCCCGGTGCCAGCCACGCACGGTGTCCGCCTGAACGCCGCACACCTGGGCTACCTGGGCGGCCGTAAGAAATTGCAGACCGCCCAACAGCTCGCCGGTCGTGGACGGCAGCAGACCAACTACAGCCGTTTGGCGGGCGGCGGTAATGGACTCCTGTATGATGCAGCGCAAAGCGTCCTCCGTGGTCACGACCAGGACGGGGGATGGGGTAGACATTAGCGTTCGCTTAATCGGGTGACGTGATCGGTCGGGGTACTCTCGAAAATGGCGTAGAACTCCCCCAGCGTGTAGCCGCGGGCCTCTCGGTTATAGTGCAGGCCGTGAATGTGCACGGCCGCCTGGTCCACTTCATAGTAGAAGCCGCCATCGGCCACCGTAAATACCAGGCCCATTACCTGCAGCTCGTGTAGGCACTTCGTCACCCGGTGGGACGCCAGTCCGGTACGATGATGGATTAGCTCCGGCGAAGATCCCGGATAGGCCTGGAGCACACCGGCAACGCTGAGCTGGTGGCCCTTTGGCTTCGTTTTTACCGTGGTGCCGCGGCGGCGGGTGGTCCGGCGGGCGGTGCGGACGGTAGGGATGGGGCGTTCCATATGCAATGTGGTGGGTAGTATCTACTTCTCGATGGTTGGCATTCCTGCGGCGCGCAGCCGCGCGATCTCCGCTTCGATGATGCGGTCCGACTGCGTGTCCTGCAGATCCTTCAGCTTCACCGATTCCAGCCAGTAGCTGACTCCGCCATCGGCCACGTCGTAGCGGATCTCCACCCGAAAGGATTGCGTCGGTTGGCCCTTGAAGATGGGCGTACTTAACATGAAGCCCAGATTGAACTCCGACTGTACCCGCTGTTCGAAGTGATATAGCTTGTTGCCGCTCAGGTCGTCGTTCTTCTCCATCTCCTGAGTGACGGTGGCCTTAAAGCGCTGTAGGGCCGTGACGGTGGCCAGGTTCTCGTCCCGGTCCGTGAAAAGACTGCGGTTCATCTTCAGTAGATCCCCTAATTGCTTGGCGGAGTAGGTACGGTTGGTGTTGATGTGGAGCGCGCGCAGGGCGGTGGGATCTTCCAGCTGGCCGGTGATGGTATGGCCGCCGTCCATCATGCCTTCGTCGTTCGACACGAACTTAATGGTGCGGTGGTCCCGATCCACCACGACGTGGCAATAATCGTTGAAATACGGATAGCTGGCCTCCAGTTTCTGCGCTACCCAGTCAGCCGGCGCTAGTATAGTCCCGGAAAGACTTAAGCGGGTTTTCTGGATGATGGGCGCCGCGGCCCCGTGCCGGATGGTGATCTCCCCGTCCACGGTTTCGACGCTTAGGTGAATCTTTTCTTGGTTTTCGTTACTCATGGCTGGTTGTGTTTAGGAAGCTTTGATGGTGCGGATGGAGGTTTGTCGTTCGGTGGGCTTGAGCGGGCGGTCGTACACGAACAGGCCGTGGTCGTCGTAGTAGGCCATGCGGCCGCATTCGTGGTAGGCCACGCCCCACAGTTGTGCCTTCGTGTCCTCGTAGCCGACGTTGATCCGCTTCAGGAGCTCGCCGGCACCGGATTTCACCTCCTTCACGGGCTGAGTGCCGTAGTCGATCGCATCGACTGTTTCTTCCAGCAGATCCTTGATGGCCTCGATGGGATCCTCGGAGGACTCGGCGGCAGCCTTCAGGACCTTGGCCAGCTCCTGGCGGGCGTTGAGGCGGCTGGAGAGGAGGAAGTAGCGCTCCTTCATTTCGGTGAGCTCGTGCGGCTCGAAGGTTTTCCGGACAAGGTCTTTCTCCTTCAGGTCGAAGTTGTGCCGCAGCACCTCGACGTCGATCTGCTCGTCGATGGAGTGGGAAAATGGTTTACTCATAATGCCAGTGGGGAAAGTGCCGTGTTGCCGGCGGGTGATGATTCGGGAGGGAGGGAAATAATCGTCAGTGCGCTAGCTCGCTGCTCGAGAGTTGCCGCCCGGCGACCGTGGGCCAGCAGGCGTAGGTATGGTAGCAGTAGCGGGCCAGGCCGGCGTCGGTCAGCCGGTCAATGGCTTCGTTAATGGGGGCCGGGGACGGAGAAGCGAAGTAAGCCTGCAGGTTGCCGCGGCCGTGGGGACCGAGCAGCACAATGGTGTTGAGCACCAGGAAGTCGAGGGGTTGTAGTTCGGTCATCATCCCAGGCTCTTTTTCGTTTCGCGGTAGAGCGCCTCGAGGAAGGCGCGGCGGGTCGGGGTCAGCTCCCCGTTGCGCTTTAGCCACTCGGCGCAGCGGGTGACCGGGTGCTTGCTGGCCTTGTAGCGGGCGATGCGGGCCGACCAGTTGGCGGGGTTGCCGTCGTAGTGGTAGAGTTTCGGCCCGCCACCCTCGGTGGTGTATACTCTACCCTTCTCCATTAGGCCGTTTGCCCGGGCGGTAAAGCGGGCGGCGGGAAATTCTCGCTTGCCAGCGGGGGCGGGCAGCAAAGCAGCGCCGTTCTCGGCACTGATGCCGCCGGGGTGGTCGGCGATAACCTGGGCGACCAGCTCGGTTTGGCTGGAAAAGTCCGTTTCGCGGTAGGTGCGTACCTGGTGACTGCTGCTCAGATACTTCCTGCTCCGGTAGTGCGCGGCCCAGCAGCTTCGACCGATGGCCGGCTGCTGCGCGCGGGTGAAGATGGGAGTGAGGCCGAGGCGCTCGAACTGGCTGGTCAGGCGGCGCAGGTTCACGATGCTGGTGGCATCCCGGCGCTCGGCGGCCTGTTCGGCCAGGACGATCCGCTCGGCCAGGCGGCAGAGCTCGAGCTGCTCCCCGGGGGCGTAGGTGATCAGGCCGTGGAGTTCGGCCAACTGATACCAGGTGCGCGGCACGTCCGCCGGCGTGGCGATGGTCCCTTCCTCGCGCTCCGCCTGCAGGGCGGCGGGGAAGCCGGCGACCGTGGCCTCGTAGCGCTTGCGGTGAGCTTCCTCCCGGGCCAGGCGCATGGTCTCCCGCTGGGTTTCCGCTTCCTGGGCGGCCAGCTCGCGGCTGATGCGCAGGCGGTAGCGGTTGTAGGCCGCGAGCACCCGGGCAAACTGGGTGGCGTTGAACTGGCCACCCCACATCTCCCAGGCCCTGGATCCGCTCGGCGGCCCACAGCCGGTAGGCCTGCAGGATCTCCGCCGGGCCCAGGTGGGAAAACTGCTTGAAGGCAATGTCGATGCACTCCCGCAGCACCTCCCGGGGAACCTCCTGGCGGGCACCGTAGGTCGGGGCGATGTACTTGACCGCGGCCGTGATGCCGCCAATGGCCACCGGTGCGGCCAGCAACCGCATGGGCAGCAGGCGGCCCTCGGCGATCACTTCCACGTCGCAGAGCTGGGGAGCGGTTGGGCTACGATCCACCTTCACCAGTTGCTGCAAGGTGCTCCTGCAGGTATTCTTCTGCGACGGAGACAGCGGTTTCGTCGGAAATGACGGGATTTGTACTGCGGGCAGATCTTGCTGCGCCGGGGCGGCTACGTGAGTTTGCATGTTGGGCGTGTTGATGTGCTTGATGTTCAATGCGCGCCAGCTCCAGCTCCTCGCGGCGGCGGGCGGTGCGCTCTTTGGTGAGTTGTACAGCGGCGAAGCCTGGCAGCGCCTTGA
>CAWDMV010000021.1:0-46558 GCA_963803525.1 Lewinellaceae bacterium | reverse complement strand
AGAAGTGTAACCTAGAAGAAAGAAGTACTTCGTTGACGTTCAGCCAGTTAGGTGCGTATTTCACTCTATTTGACCCCCCTATTTCACTCGGGTTTGACCCCCATGTGGATAATCCACGTCCATCGATTCTACGAAGATAGGTTTTCTGCTTTTTTCCGTAGGCTGTCGCCCTGGAGTTTGACACGGTGAGCCTTAGGCACGATTCGGTCCAGGATAGCATCAGCGATGGTCGGTTCGGCGATGTATTCGTGCCATTTGGCTACGGGCAACTGGCTCACGATGATGGTGCCGGCCCGTTCGTAACGGTCCTCGAGTATCTGTAGCAAGAGCAACTTTACCGGATGGTTGATAGCCTGGAGGCCGAAGTCATCCAGGATGATTAGTGCGGCTTTTCCCAGTCGGTCCAGCCACTTGATGATCGTTCCGTCGGCCTGAGCCAGGGTGATCTGCTCACAGAAGCGGTTCAGATTGAAGTACAGGGTGCGGTAGCCGTTCGAGCAGGCGTGATGACCCAGCGCGCAGGCCAGATAGGACTTTCCGCAGCCGGTAGCTCCGCTAATGAGTACGCTTTCCCCCCGGTCGATCCAGGCCAGATCGGACAGCAGGCTAAGCTGCTGGCGGCTCAGGTTGCGTTTGGGGCTGGGATTGATGTCGTGCAGGGTAGCGCGGTAGCGCATTTTACTAACACGCAGGTAAAGTTCCTGGCGGCGGCTCTGGCGGGCCTGTGCCTCGGCATCCAGAAGGCGTGCCAGTAGTTCGTGACCATCCGGATGCTGGTCCACGGGCAGGTCGAGGATGCCCTGGTAGGCTCCGCACATGCCGGTAAGTTTGAGTTGGCGCAGGGCGCTAAGATTGGTGGCAGTCATAGAAAATAAGCATTGAAGTTCAGGATTAAGAAAGGGTATGTTAGTGAGGAGTCAGGCCTACTCATAAGCCGTCGAACCCCGGATGTTCTCGTGTCGGGGTGGAGTGAAGAGTTCGGGTTGGGCGGGCAGCTCATCAAGTCTTTTCTCGAGGACGTTCTTCAGGCGCTGGTAGCCGGCTTTGCCGCTGATCTGCAGGCGCGCCGCGGCGGCTTCGAGGCGATCGGCGCCGTAACTGCCGGCCAGGGAGAGTACGCCCTGGCAGGAGCGGTAGCTCTGCGGTTCGTAGTGGCGCGAGGTGAGTACCTGCTGCATGGCCCATTCCGTGGCCGGACCGATGAGGCCGGCGTGGTAACGGAAGTGCTCGGCCGTCCAGCCCTGCGCCCGGCTCCACTCGACGTGACTGCGGGGCATATGCTTGGGGTCGGTCTGGTAACTCTGACGCGCCGCGGGGTGTAGCCGGGCGTGGGTGGCTACACGCTCGGAGCCGATGTAGATCTCGACGGTCTGCTGGCCGAGAACGATCTCGGCCCGGCGGCCCACGTAGCGGTGCGGCACCGAGTAGTAGTTACGCCGCTGGCTTAGGTAGACGTGATAATTTTGCTGGACTTTAGCCCGCAGCGTCGTCTTGAGCGCGAAGGCGGTGGTCGGAAGCGGGCGCAGGAGCGGTTTTTCTTCATCGTTGAAGACACTGTCGCGGCAGCCTTCCCGCGCCCGGTAGGCCCGCTGGTTATACTCCCGGAGTTGTTGGCGCAGCGCTGCATTGAGTTCCGCTACGGAGTGGAATACGCGGTCGCGCAGGAGGGGAGCGTACAGGCGGGTGTAGGCCAGGCGCACCGCATTTTCGACGCTGGCCTTGTCTTTTGGTCGCCCCGGACGCGTAGCCTCGAAGTCGAGCTCGTAATGCAAGCCCAGTTGAGCGATAACGTCGTTGAACTCGGGCGCGTAGCGGTCGGGCCGGGTAACGAAGGACTTTAGGTTATCCGAGACGATAGCCCGGGGAAGCCCGCCGAGAAAGCGTAAGGCTTCGGTGATGCCAAAAACAAAATCAGCGATTCGCTGACTGTCCAGGGCAATGGCGAAAGTGTAGTGGCTGTAGGGCATGACGCCGATAAGCACCTGACAGGCGTGGACTTCGGCCGTCACCGGATCTACCCAGGGCAGGGTGGCGCCGGCAAAGTCCAGTTGTAGCTTTTCCCCCGGGCGGTGGTGAATGGGAAGGGTCAACTGAGCGTGGCCGAGCGTAGCGTTCAGCAACGCACAGAAACGGGTGTAGCCGTAACCCTCGGACCGTTTTACCCGGTAGCTTTCCCAGAGGAGCTGGCGGGTAACTCCGGTGCGGGATAGCTCCCCGCGCCAATATTCGATCTGGCTATCGAAGTATTCCCGGCGGGGATCGTCGGTCGGGCTTTGCTGGGGAAAGAAAAGCTCCCGTAGTGGCTGTTCCGAAAGCTCGAGGACCGCCGCCAGGCCGCCGGGGTAGGCCTGGGCGGTACGCAGGTAGGCCCGTACCGTATTGCGGGCACAGCACACCCGGCGGGCGGTAGCCTTGACGGATCGGGTTAGCTGGTAGGCTTGAAGAATGGTGATGATCTGATCCATACGCTTGCTCTTTGCCATAATCCGGTCCGTGTTTGACCGAAAGATGGTGGCAGGCGTAGATTATCCGGGGGGGGCAAAGCAAGGTGAAACGTTTTCCACAGGGGAAAAAGAAATCCGCACTTTTGGGGGGGGGCAAACCGGAGTGAAACGGGGGGGTCAAAGGGTGTGAAATATGCATCATCTGAGTGCTAGCGAACTGATCGAAGCGGGAGCGGTGGGAATTACTGTCAAGAAGGGCCGGTATGGAGGCACGTACTGCGCACCGCAGTGGGCCATTCACTTTGCCAACTGGCTGGATGCGGCCTTCTACTTGCAGACGGTGGATGCCTACCTCCACTTCTCCCAAATCCACTTCGGCGACCACGCTCAACTCAAGCGCTTCACGCGTGAGCTAGCCGCGGAGAATTTTGGTCTGGTTGCCGGAGCCTCCAAGCGGAGAATGCCTGCGAGTGGAGATCTGCTTTTTGAACGCAAGCTCGCCTCGGTAGAGGCCGACATTCTGAACCTGGCGATGTGGGGCATGACGGCCCGCGAGTGGCGCATCAAATTTCCCCAGAAGGACGAGCGGAAGAACATGCGCGATTTTGCTACTCCAGAGGAACTCAAGACGCTGGCGAGCTTGGAGATCATTAGCCAGGAAATGCAGGAGAACGGCTACTCGACGGAGGAGCGTTTGGACCGCCTGCGCAAAAAGGCTCAAGAGTACATCAATCACTACTGCTCCACGCCCGACAAGCGAGCGGTGCTGACCCTGGCCCAGCATAAGCGTGGGTGGGGGCAGTTAGATGTCCAGGACTTTTTATCGGATCAGTAAATCTGGAAACTAGGTAACGTCTCTAACCACACACTCTACTGGATCAGGATAGGGGCTGTACTACACCTAAGACAACTTTCTCCTAACTGCACTTACGTAAAAGCGGTGATACGCTAACCATCAGAAGGTGGCCTTCTGCTGCCCGGTAACCGCCGCCAGCAGCATCTTTGTAGAACGGAAATGCCTTCGCGCGTTGATTTCTAAAGAGAGCGATTTCGCCCCCTTTAGAATTGTGGGGCGGCGATCGGCATCGGTAAATACACCGTTCTGAGGAGCAGAAATCGGCTGCAGGAGTGCCGAATTGGCGTGTTGTAGCGCGGTACGTTCGCGCCGCTACCTGCTTAACGATGGACTGGTAAGCTGCCAGCTATCAGCTACTAGTTCGCTCACTACCCGTCTTTTGCCCCGTATAGGGAGCTTAGCAAGAATAAGAGGGCACTCGATGAACAGCGTGTGAGTATGCACTATGGTAGAGAGAGTAGCAAGATTGGCTTATACTCCCAGGTGTACGAACCGGTAGCCACGTTTTGCAGTAAGGATAAGCAACACCGCAGTCTCGCTAGGATCCACTAGGGTAGGGGGCTGACCACCGCTCACCTTACAACGCTTCCGTATCATGGCCCCCGCGTCCGCTGAACTCCGCCAGTCCCTCCACCAAGAACGTCAGGCCACCCTTGACCGCAAGCTCACCTCAGACGACCTGGAGATCTTCGAAGCACTTCATCAACTGCAGATCCTCGAACACTACCGGGGTCACATGCTGTGTCAGGATCCCATGAACGGTGTCCTGTGGGACCGGATGGTGCAGGGCTACCAGCCGCTTCCCGTAAACATGTCATCGGCCGTTTGGCGAACTAGCGTAGACGAATGGATTGATAAGCATGCTAAACTTACTCGCTTCGGTACGGTAAGCGACGGGAGCTTGGTCTACCGCTTCTGGAAGCAAGTCCTGGCTGAAGTGCTGGTGCCTCGTCCCAATGTCACCAAACTCCGCAGCGCGGACCGGAAGATTCATCCGGCCATTACGTCGCCGACGCCGGATCAGATTCGGAACTCGCTAGTGGCGATCGCGGGGTGTCTTAACCGCGGGAAGGAGTTCCTTCCCTCCGAGCAGTTGGTCGTTGAGCTCCTTGAGGAAATCGACATGATTGAGCGGGACGTGGTTTACTACAGCTCGATCACGGAAAATGAGAAGATCGTTTACCCGGGGCCATTCGTCCGGTGTACTCGGAATAGCGCCAAGCAGCTGAACGCCATCGGTCGTCGCTACCA
Organism: Lewinellaceae bacterium; assembly: GCA_963803525.1. Lineage (GTDB taxonomy): Bacteria > Bacteroidota > Bacteroidia > Chitinophagales > Saprospiraceae > Neolewinella. The sequence goes on along the minus strand of CAWDMV010000021.1, from coordinate 42,007 downwards.
TTTGAAGGGTGCCCGGCTGGCGGACACACGCGCCGCGGCGGAGTTTGTGCTGGCTACCGCTAAGCATCTTGGTGTTCCTGTTCCTGTTCCTGAGTTTGCGGTTGCCTTTCCGCAGTTGCAGCAGCATGGGCATCGGACTCCTTCTTTTCGGTAGCCATGTCAATCCGTAGACGGCTCAGCCTGAAGGATGCGATTATAGAGCCCAAGTAAGCTGCCTGTCTTTTTCGAGCACACAAATAAGAAGGGCGCAAACTAACACCCGGCGTAGTAAAGCGACTGTTAGTAATGTTGCAGGACCAAGTTGGTGGTCCTAAAATAAATATACTCCTGTTTATTTATTTAGCTATAATATTTCATTAATCATAAAATCCAAGTTAAAATCCCTAAATTATACTTTACAAGGGCGTTGTTGCATGAACAAATCCTGTTTGGTTTTTCACTTTTTTACAAAATCTGTGGCAAAAATTGGCCTTTCAACTTGACCTCTAAAATTGTTTTGGGTCCGTCAACCGAATAAAAAATGTTCATGCAACAACGCCCTTTACAAGCTATAAATAATTATTAGTGTCCTTTTTTTGGCGGTGAGGGCTGTATCGTAAAATAATAAGTCATGCACTACCATTCACTGCTTAGAGGCGCTATTTCATGGGTACTGCTGCTATTGTGGCTAATCCTTGTTATCCCCGGTTCCGCTTTCGGTCAGGTACTGGATCCATTTACCGGGGCTACTCCTTCATTCGATGTCGCTCCGGATCAGGGCACCAACTACAACACCGGTGACTGGGGCATTTCTGACCAGAATGGTGCCGTCACTTATTCCGTACCGATCGATCTCCCGCCGGGACGGAACGGGATGGCTCCGTCGCTGAACTTGAGGTATTCCTCGAATCTGCCGCTGCGCGGGGGGCTTGCCGCCGGATGGACCTTCGAACTTCCCTCCATCGAGCAAGACCTGTCCCTTGGAGTGTCAGAGGATATGCAGTATAAGATTAGTTTAGGCAGTGTTGCGGGTCGTCTGATCGAAGTGCCGGATGACTCCCCTTATCCTCAGAGTACCGCTTATCGGGTACAATTTGATAATTCGAACACGCGCATATTCCTGATCGGCGACCGGCAAAATGCCGTCTCTACGGCGGAGTGGGTGGCGCTGACGCCCGATGGCATACGTCACCATTTCGAACGCACCCGCGGAGCTCATCACGGAGGCGTATGGAACATTACGCGACAGGTCGATCCGTTCGAAAATACCGTCGCGTACGAATGGACGGCGCTATTTAAAAACGTGGGTGTTTACCTAGGGCAAAGTATTGTATCCATCGAGTATTCCGGTAATCCGGAGGCGGGCCTAGTACCCCACGCGAAGGTTGTCTTCGGCTACGCTCCGCTTGATTTCTGTGTTGATACTGACCTTCCGATCGGTGCCGCTTACCGAAAGGGTAGTAAGCAGGCCACCGGATCTCAGTCGCTGGAAACGGTTAAGGCGTTCGTTCGCGAGGATCAAACCAGTGGGTGGAGTCTTCGCAAGCAGGTAAATCTGATTTATAGACTGCATAATTCTGTCCTCTACGACAAGGTTACTCAAACAGAATTACCGGCTCCGGGCGACGACGCGACCCCGCCATCCCCGAATGCGGTTGAGTTGCGGCCGCAAGCACCGGAAAATGTAGGTGTTGCTCCAATTTCAGCACCCCCGATTGATCGGGTCCCGACAACGGAGGCGCCAGAAGTTTTAGGTGCTACAACAACCGACGAGACGCCCGCGCGGACGATCCCGTGTGGCCAAAACCCTATCCGTTATTTGACCCGGATCGAAGTCAGCGCATTCAATGTCGACGGTGATGCAACGGTCCTTCCACCCATTGAGTTTGATTACAACAGCCGGCGCGATTTGACGCTGCCGACGTCGAGGATCCCCAGTCAGCAACCAATGCGGGAGGTGACTGCAGATGTGCCCGGATTCGGCCAGGAAGGTATCAATGCGCCCCAGCTGGGAGGGCTTGTCGTTACCCTGCTGGATATCGACAGCGATGGGATCAAGGACCGCGTTTCGGTAATTGAAGAGGATTCCGTCTGTACGCTGGTGTGGACCAGGGGCCTGCGTAGCGGTTCTTTTGAAGACCTAGAGCGTAAATCGCCGCTCCCGACGGCTGCTTGGTACCGGGAATGGAGCGGAATCCCCGGCTCTTCCCTGGACGGCAAGGAAGGCTGTACCCTCAGTGGTCAGGTCGCCTACCGATCAACTGAGATAGTTCCGCAACCCGGCACAAAAGTACGCGTGCTGGCCCCGGGACATCTGAGCTACCAATTCATGGATTATACGGGTGACGGTCGCCTTGACCTAGTCACTAATGCCTGGGCTGCGTCGGGTTGTTTTGACAGTTACGATCCTTGGGTAACAAGTTTCACGGATGACCCGGTTTGTGGATTCGGGCTTAAACTAAATACGGTAGGTGGTGCCGCGCCGTCGTTAGCGCCAGAAAAAGATCGCGCCGGACGCTTCTTATGGCGCGTCTACCCCGGCACGGGTAATTTAGATCAGCCTTTTTTAAATCAAGCGATTCTCGACGCTGATGCAGCCCAGCGGCCCATGAATGTTCACAGCCCCGTCTCCCTGACCCGGCCGGCCGGCGAGGACGCGCTGGACCTGTCCACCTTTGTCCACTACAGCGTGCCCTCACTCTTCGATATCGATGGTGATGGCTTCCTGGATGCGATCGACACTAAGACCACGACGCTGGCACCGTGCACGAACGGACTTTTACTGGGGGCGGGATGTGACTGGACGGTCTATTTTGGCGACGGTACCGGTACCTTTCCGCTGCTGCGGGATGCGTACGTATGGGAGGTTCCCCAGGCTAAATTAGCCTCCGATGATTGGAAGCAGCAAAGTTGTGGTGAGGATTTCCTCCTCCGACGCTCCACCGTGATCGGGTTGCGCGACATCGAGGGCGACGGCCTGGCCGACCTGATCGTGCGCCTGGATGACCAGTTAATGTACAGTTACCGCAACACCGGCAGCGGTTTCGATGACCAGGCGCGCGCGCTGAACGGCAATAGCGCGCTAGAGCAAGTACAGACCGATTGCAAGGGTTTTATCCTGAACGCCAGTTTAAGAGATGGAGCACGAGGCTACGAAAGGCGCCTGGTAGACCTCGATGCCGACGGTCTGCTGGACATGGTCTGGTTTGAGGGCGGGCCTGCCATCACCGCGACCAGGAGGGTTAGAGCGAAGTTCAATCTGGGAGGCAGCTTCGGCGAAGCGGTTACCTTACTGTTTCCAGAAAAATGGGCACTAAGCAAGCGCCTCCTGGCGGCGAAATGGGAATCCGACGACTTCATGGGTAGTTGGCATATCGTAAATGACTTCACGGACATCAATGGCGATGGGCTAGCCGATCTCGTCGAATGGCAGGCCGCTGGAAGCGTTGGTGGGAGTCCTACGATAAGTTATGTCAGCAGCCCCGGTCTACCCCCAGCACCGGATCTGCTACGTCGGGTCAGAAACGGTCGTGGGATGGAACTCAGTTTTTCCTACACACCCTCCAACGATCGTGGTGTAGTTCGGTGGGACGGTGAGGAAGCCGCACTGCCGACTCCGACCTGGGTCGTGAGCAGGAGTGTCCTGGAGGGCGGATTCGGTACACCCCCGACGACCACCAACTACAAATATGAACAGCCGACTTACGCTTCCGCGGCGAAACACTCCGGATTTAGGGAGCGAAGCCAATTCGCTGGATTCTACCAGAATGTACAAGCGACCAACTACGCGAATGGCACGTCAAAGCAGGTTAGTAAGCAGTACAATTATGACGGACTGCACGCTGACCTGGCAAGCACCAAAACCTGGCGCGACGGCCAATTGCACCACGTCGTCAGGAATGAGTGGCTCCATGAAAGAGTGTTCGGTGACCTCATTAACCTCTCACTTCCCATACTGACGGCCACCTGCACGACGGACGGTCCTACTATAAGTGAGACCGAATGCTTCTCCCGGGACGAAAGCGTGCATCGTACCGAAAGCCAGTGGCAGTTTGATGGCCCCGTGCGCCAATTTCTCAACAAGCGAGTGCGGGAAGGATTCGGGATGACTGCCCGACCAGACGACCGTCAAACGGAACTTCGGTATGCCAATATCTACGGAACCCTCGCCGACCCCGAGGATTACCGGATTCGCGTCAGCGAGACAATGCATACTGTCGGCGACGCGGATGTAAATCCCGAAATGACCGGTCGCACCGTAATGAAGTATGACGTCACTACGGGTTTACTCGAACAATTACGCACGTTCAGAGACCCCGAGACCTCAGGCGTTATCCGCTATACTTACGATCCGGAAACCGGCAACCAACTGAGTATTCAGAAGCCATTGCAGAACGAGCAGCTCGGCCCGGTAACGATCTTTCGCTACGACAGTCATAAATTGTCCGTCGAGGAAACCAACAATGAACTGGGGCAAGTAACCAAGACGGCTTTTGACGTATCCACAGGGGTCAAGGTGAAACGCGAAGGCCCCAACTTCGTGTCCGCCGCGGCCACGGCAATTTTCGACACTGAGCGGTGGCAGCTGGATGGATTCGGGCGCGTCCTTTCGCACAGTATCTCCCTAGACACTGAGGACAACGGTAGCCCATCATACAAAGAACAAACCGTAGAGCGCTTCACCTACAATGATTCAAGTTTCTTCGATTCGGGTTCGCCAGTCAGTATACGGTCAGAGCAGCTACTCGATTTTGACGTCCCCCACCTTATTCCGACTGAGCAGAAATTCGACGGCCGAGGCCGGGTGTTGACCACCCGCCAGCTGTTCGAGGGGGAGATGCAAACACTGACAACGTACAGCTATGCCGGTAGTGGTGGTGTCGAAAGCATTGAAACCGTGGACCCGCGCGACAACGATAACCGCATTACCTTTTCGTACCGTCACGACGGGTTGGGACGAGTAACTGACTTCACCCGGCCCGACGGTACGGGTAACTCCATTGCTTATACCGGCCTGAATCAGACCATCACAGAAGTAACTTCCGATGGATCGGGCGGATCCCGGACCCAGAAGTATGATGTTTTCGGCCGGCTTACCGAGCTGCAGGAGCACGAAGACGGAGCTGAGGACGCGATAACGCAATACGCGTACGACGCTAATGATAACCTGAGCCGCATCACGGATGCAGAGAACAACGTGACACGGATGGAACACGATTTCCTGGACGGGCGGCTCTCGGTAGCTCGGGGTGGGCGAAGCTGGCAGTACCGCTACGACCTCAACGGCAACCTGATCAGCAAACAGTCGCCCGTACCGCCCGGTGCGGCGGCGGCCAATTATCAGACGACCTTTAGCTACGATGGGCTGGACAGAAAGCTGACCCAGCGTTACGCTGACCTGCGTTTGAGCTCACCGCCCGCGTCGTCATCGTTCACCAATGCCCTGGAAGAATCCGGGTTTGTCCCAGAGATACAAATGATCCGTTATCAGTACGATCAGGCACAGAATGGGATCGGCAGATTACGCCGGGTTGAGCTACCCTACGGAAGTATTGACTACGCTTATGATGTCCGCGGTCTGATCACCAGCGAACAACGTAGTCTCGATCTTGCCGGTAGCCCGTCACTCAATGTAACCCAGCAAGTTACCCGTGCCTATAATGCACTCGGACAATTGACGGCAAGCCGGTGGCACGACGGACAGCAATCGCGGATCAATTACGATGAGCGGGGACTGGTGGCGACGGTCGACTGGTTCGACCCACGAGAGTTGGCATGGCTTCACGTTGCCGACTACGACCGGGAGATGACGGGCTTACCAAGGGTGAGGAAGACTGACTTTGGGCAGGTGCGGAACTATACCTATGATGCGTTGTCTCGCCCGCTCACGGATGTCCTGACGCTAAACGGTCAAGTCACCCCCCTCGCTGAGCGCAATTACTCCTATACAGAGGCGGGAGATTTAGCCGCCGTGGTCGGTCACACAAATGGCGTCAGCGCCAATGCGGTCTATGGGTACGATGCACACCACCGGTTACTTGCTGCCGATGGTCCCAATGCCTACCGTGGACGCTTTAGCTACTCGCCTACCGGGAATGTACGTTCCGCCGATGTATCCGGAGCGAGATCCATCCAGGCGAGAAACGTGAATTATACATATGGACAGGTTGATCCCCAGGCCGTAGACGAATTGGTGGACAATGCCACTGGCGAAAGCATTGCTACTTTCCTATACGATGATGTAGGAAACATGACTTGGCGTAGCATTCCTGACGGCGACCAACTGCTGCACTGGAGCGGACGGGATCAGATTCATAGCGTTGACACGGGAGAGGGACTGGAAACCTACTATTATGACCACACGGGCCAGCGTACCCTGGCGATAGATCGTAGAGGAAATGCCCGCTTCTGGTTTGCGGAGCGGGAAACCCACTTCAACCAAAACGGTACGGATTCCCTCAATTATGTTCATCTATCCGGTGGTGGTCCCGCACTTGCTCGGGTAGAAAATGGTACCACAATTGAGCTTCAGTACGCGGATGCGCTGCAGAATCTGATGTTCTCGCTTGATCGGGTGGGCAATGTGAGTTCGAGTTTTCTATATGGACCCTTCGGCGAAGTTATTTCGGAAACGGGTAGCGAGGTGCACAGTCGTCAATTCAATGGCAAAGAGAGTGATGTTACGACCGGTCTGCGGTACTATGGTTTTCGCTATTATGATCCGCTAACGCTTCGTTGGAACAGTGGTGATCCACTCTTCTCCGCAGCACCTGAAATAGGGTTAGAAGCACCACAACGGATGAATATTTATTCGTTTAGTATGAATAATCCACTGCGATACCTTGATCCTGATGGTTTGGATGTCGATGGAGATTGGGGTCCGCCGGACGGGAGCCTGCCACCTGACCAATTTTGCCGCGAAAATCCTGGTGCCTGTGAATTAAAGTCCGCATTGGAACGCTATGACGCTTTTGTAGCGGAGGCAGTTACAAATGCAAATAGCCCTAGTAATGAGGCTGAACAGGCTCCAAGTCAGCTTAAGGTGACTCATCTACGTTACGAATTTCAAGGTGCTGGGCCCTTTGGTTTGGATTGCTTGCCTCTAGTGGACTGCCACCTTGTACCCGGACCTAGTACAATAGCAGTGGTCGAAAAAATCGTTCTTTGGGTAAAACCGAAGGACAACTCGGTAAAGGAAGCTATTAAGGCAGCAGTTCTGAGCCCAGTAGCTGCCGTTGGGATTTTCGGAGGAGTAATAGGTACTTCACTTTGCGAAGGCAGTGGTGCTTGTCCAATAATTCGGGCATTGTTTAGCTCAGATCACCCACAGACGCTGACACTACCTGAATCATTCGGCGAGCGCTCGCCTCGCGAAGCCAACTATCGCCTTTATCCTCAAGAGGATCCGATACTGCAGGAGGATCGTTAAAATTTTACAAGTCAAAGCGGTGTATTAGAAGTAATAATCTGATAATTGAAAAAATGGTAGCCTGAGCGAGGTCACTATCTTATAAGATGACTAAACTCAAAAAGAATGTTCACCTGCCCAGAATGCACAGTAGTGAAGTGCCCCCAATTGTTAAACCACGACCCCGGAGAGGTTTAACAATTGGGGGCACTTCACTTGATTATCAACACCTTACACCTCAGATGATGGTCGCCGACTCTCTCAAGGCATCGAAAAAGGACCACACTGCTACCAATATCTAAATAATCAAGGAATCGGAAGAATTAAGAGCGTGTTTAAAAATTTTAGAAGCCCGCTTGGTACAAGCTCGAAATTATCATCTGAATATTTGCTAACAAAATCATCGCAGCAGAATTTCTTACGGTTCGTTCGTGATCTTTCGTTATGCGGCGGTACCAATTGAACCAAGCAAAGCTTCGTTCGACCACCCAGCGTTTGGCTTCGACCACGAAACCCTTGTGTCCCTCTGCCCGGGCAGGACATTCAAACCTTACCCCATCGTCTACTACCTGGATCAAGTCGGCAAACTGACCACCGTACGCCGAATCACCCAGCATCAATTTTACTCGTTCCATCTGGCCGGTCAAGTTGGGATAGAGTAGATCCAGGCCGGCTACCCCATCGTGAATATTGGCCGCGTGAACCTCTACTCGCCAGATCCTACCTAAGGTATCGGTGAGGATCGACCGCTTGCGGCCATTGATCCACTTACCACCATCAATGCCACGATCCGCCGCAATCCTGGGATCGAGTCTAACGGATTGAGCATCAACCAGTAACAGACTCGGCGATTGCTCGCGACCGTGTACTAATTCCCGTTCTAAGCGGAGTAATCCCTCGTTCATTCTCTCCCAGGTAAAGTCTTTGGACCACTTATTGAAGTAGTAAAATACGGTGTTGTAGGGAGGAAACTGTGAGTCTAAGTTGCGCCACTGACAGCCCGTTCGGACCATCCACAAACAGGCATCGACGATGTCCCGCAGGGAGTATTTGCGTGGGCGGGCGGTATTCAGATGAACCTTAACTTTGTTCCACTGACTGTCGGTCAGGCGGGTAAACTGCTTTGACATGTTTTGTGTGTTTGGTTACCTACAAAACACGACAGTCAGTACTTAGCTCACTACTCCAAATCAGTCTCCAGCTAGTCGCTGGTTTTTTAAACACGCTCTAAGCGGAGTAACCCCTCGTTCATTCTCTCCCAGGTAAAGTCTTTGGACCACTTATTGAAGTAGTAGAATACGGTGTTGTAGGGAGGAAACTGTGAGTCTAAGTTGCGCCACTGACAGCCCGTTCGGACCATCCACAAACAGGCATCGACGATGTCCCGCAGGGAGTATTTGCGTGGGCGGGCGGTATTAAGATGAACCTTAACTTTGTTCCACTGACTGTCGGTCAGGCGGGTAAACTGCTTTGACATGTTTTGTGTGTTTGGTTACCTACAAAACACGACAGTCAGTACTTAGCTCACTACTCCAAATCAGTCTCCAGCTAGTCGCTGGTTTTTTAAACACGCTCTAAGACAGGGTGGTTCAGTAGGAGTAGTATCAACAAAAATACTGACTCTGATGGTAATACGTCTTATAGTATAGATAATCGGAAGGAACGTAGTTCAATAACAGAGATAGACGGCGAAGTTTATACAGGCGCACTTTCTCTCGAAAAGAAGGAAAGAAATGCGGGAGCATTAGCGGTATCGGCCATTGTGGTTTCGCAAGCTGACTCTCCGGCACTTGGCCCCGCTGACGTTGTTGCTGTGGGAATGTTAGCTACAGCCGGAGTTATGGCACTACAAAACGCAATTCCACTTCCAACACCCGATTTTTCATTACCAATTCCAAGCATACTTAACGCTAAGGACAATTCAAAGAATGAGCAACACGGAGATGGTGGCAGGGCCGAGTCAAAAGCCGAGAAGCAAATTAGAGAATTGGAAGAACAGCTTCAAGGTGCAACCAAGAAAGTCGCTAAAAAGCTGAAACAGAAAATCAAAAATATTAGGGGAGACTGCTAAAAGTAAACGTAAGGGTGAAAATCACTCAAGAAATGCTAAAAACTAATGATTCTTACTCTAAATAAGTTTACATCCGTAGGGCCCTTTCATTTAGAAGACTCAATCAAACGTTATGATTTTTCGTTCGATATTGAACGTGATCGAGAGTATGGAGATAGTTATATCCTGACCGATGAGGGGCTGTCTTTAGTTGTCGATCAAGAGTGCAGCATACATTTCATTATATGTAGGATGCAGTTATTGATTAATGATACCAACGTAATTGGTATGTTGTATCCAGAATTTTTGAATCTTCTATCGTTAAAGTCAATATACAAAGCAGATATTCTAGATTTTGAGGAGGACTCGGTTCCTCAACTAGTATATGAGATTGATGAGTGGGGCCTACAAGTATGGACAAAGGCGAACGAGATTGTTACAGTTATTGTTTGAAGTGCCCCCAATTGTTAAACCACGAACCCGGAGAGGTTAAGACAACGTATGGTTAAAAGCTATATATGTTTGGGCCTGTTCAAGCCGTTTTTTCAATCTTGCCGGTCCGGTACCAATCGGCTGGATAGTCGTCTCCGATGGAGGAGTGCCGGCGGGCGGTGTTGTAGTAGGTAAGGTAGTCATCTACCATGTCATAGAGCTGCTTTCCGGTCTCGTACTCATGAAGATACAGCCGCTCGTACTTTATGCTGCGCCACAGCCGCTCAATGAAGGCATTGTCCGTGGCTCGGCCCTTGCCATCCATACTTAGCCGCATTCCCTTGCTCAGGATGAACTCGGTGAACACCCGGCTGGTGTACTGCGCGCCCTGATCGGTATTGAAGACCTCCGGGGTCACTCGGTGGATGTCCAGGGCTTCTGCTACCAGATCGCGGCACCAAGTGGCCTCCATAGAGTTACAGAGCTTCCAATGGACGACGTAGCGACTGTACAGATCGATGATGGCCGTCAGGCACAAAAACCCCCGGCGCATGGGCACGTAGGTGATGTCCGTAGCCCATACCTGATCGCTCCGGTCGATCTTCAAATCGCGCAGCAGATAGGGAAAAACGGCGTGGTCCTTACACCGCTTAGAAGTGTGCGGGCCGGGTAAAAGTGACTGCAGGCCTAGGATCTCGTAGTACAGGCGGTCGATGCGGTTGCGGCTCACGGAGTAGCCCCGGTCCCGGGTCAACCACACGTGCATGCGCCGCGCTCCCTTGTAGGAATGGTCCAGGTAGTGCTCATCCATCAGGCGCAGCAACTCCAGGTTCAGAGCACTTTCACCGCGCGGCGCGTAGTAGAGCCCGGCGCGGGAAACGGACAACAACTCGCACTGCCGTCTTACGCTCAATTGTCCATGCTCCGGCTCGATCAGGTGGCGGCGCACCTCTGGGGAAAGGCTCACTTCAGCGTTTTTTTTAGAAAGCAGTTTTCCACCTGCAGCTGGCCGATGATACGCAGGAGCTCGTCCTCGCGCGTTTGCAGGTCCGGCCCGACGACCTTACTGGGCTTATCAAAAATCTGGGAGCCGCCGGCCAGTAACTCTCTTTTCCAGGTGCTGATCTGGGCCGGAGCCAGCTGGTGCTTTTTAGCCAACTCCGCTAAACTGTGCTGCTCCGAAATGGCCGCCACGGCGACCTTAAACTTGAACTCCGAAGTGAATTTACGACGCTTCATTTTTCATATGATGATTATAACGATGTCTCATTCACTGGTCTAAATTATTGGGGATACATCAGTTAGTACGGAGGATGAGGAAGAATAGATTCTCCCCCGCCCAATAAAGAGGCCAACGCAGCGGCATTGCTTTTTGCGCTGCCGTTGACGGTGGCCAGCTATTGGGCTTCGGTTTAATTTCGCTCTTTAGCCAGAGAGCGAAGTAATTGGACCTAAACCGCCCATTATAAGCCACAAATCCGCCCCTAGAGTATCCGTATTTCATAGTCATTGTGGCATAGTGAAGTTGAGGCACCCCAATTCTGCTAAAACTTGCTCAGTGAAGTCAAAAGTCCCACCGCGGATCGAAAGTGTGCCAACTTCGGTAGTAAGCCAGCTCAGTTAAACTAACGTTAATCGCGCCGGCGGCCAGTTCAGTAGACCTACCTTAGGCATAAAAGCAGTTATGCGAGGACAGTATGTTCTGGTGTGCCTATTGATACATCTATACCTCCCCCAGGTGGTTGGACAAACCGAGATCTACAGTAGCTACCCAACCATTGACAGTACGCTGGATGCCGAGTATCCCGCCACCGGTCCGGGAATCGTCGTACTGGCCAGCCGGGGGGGTGAAGTCGTATTCCGAAAAGGTTACGGGCTTGCGGATCTCGAAAAGCGGGCCGCGCTAGCCACCGGCATGACATTTGAGATTGGTTCGATGACCAAGCAGTTTACCTCCGCTGCGGTGCTCCAACTCGTGGAGCAGGGCAGGGTCAAGCTGGACAATCCCGTGCAGGCCTACGTGCCAAGCTATCCCGAAAAAGCACACTCAATCACCATCCGACACCTGCTGTCCCAAACCTCCGGCATCCCTGAGTTCTTTGACGTGGACGAAAGCGAATTTGGGCTGTTGGCCAAGGAACACACTCCGGAAGAGCTGATTGACTACTACCGCGATCAGCCCCTCGCCTTCGAACCGGGAACGCAATTTGCCTACAGCAACTCGAACTATCCCTTACTGGGTCTGGTAGTCGAGCGCGTTACGGGACTGCCGCTGGCCGAATACTTCGAACGGTCCATTTTCACCCCGCTCGGCATGGACCAAACTTCACTGTGGTACACCGACGATCTCCCACCGGTCCCGGTAGGTTATCGACTGAACGCGATGGGGGAGTGGGAGCGATCCCCCACTATTGACGGCTCTACGGTATACGCCGCCGGGGGCATCGTGTCTACCCTACGGGATCTACACCGCTGGAATGATGAGCTTAGGCAACCCGCCCATCTATCCCGGTCCATCGTCAAACAACTGACGCGGGAGAAGAAAACGGCCAACAAACGCGGTACCGGCTACGGCTACGGATTCTTCGTCGACGAGCTGCTTGGTCACCCCCTCATCCACCACGGTGGCAATATGTACGGCTTCACCAGCAAAGCCCTCTACCTACCCAAGGAGGACATCTACGTCTGCGTACTGGGCAACAGTGCCTTTGCCAATACCGAGAACGTAGCCCGCTTCGTCGCTGGTCGCATTCTCGGAGAACCCATCGCCTACTACCGGCAACTGGACGCGGCGGTGCTGCAGGACTACGTTGGACACTATACGCTCATCGGGCCTACAACTAAGCGGGTCGAAATGAAACTCCACGAGGGCGTACTCGTCCTGCACTTCCCGGATGATCCCGCCAGCGATCTTCCGATTTACGGCGAGGCCACCGATGCCTTTTCCTCATCCCAGGTCGATATCCGGATCGTCTTTTCGCGGGAGGCGGATCGTGTGGTAGGCTTTACAGCTTACCAGGGCGGTACCTTCCAGTTTCGACGGATCGAGTAGCGGGAATTAAGTGTAATATGTTAGGTTACACTTTCTGTAGAAGTGTAACCAGTGAACGAGCGGAACAGTCTTACCAATAGTGTTTCGGGTAGTTAAAAGCAGTCCTTACTTTTAGTCATCTGACAAGGAGTGGCCTACCTCTCTTCAATTTCTGCGACTGGCGGACAGCAACTATCGCACCCGTTCAAATGTTTTATTAGTGTCATAATCATCTTGAGGCGGGGCTGCGAAGGCTACCGGCTGTAGCATACAATTAAACTCCACTAATCCCCCAGAAAGACAATGCCACTTAAGCCAGGACCCAAACGGATAGCCAAGTCAACCGGTAAACCCGACAAACGCCAGAGAGACAACAAAACCACTCCAGGTAACACTCCATCTTTGAAACCTTCGAAGAGCACAAAGACTATCAAGAAAAAGTAGAAGTTCGCGTAAGGTTTGCCTCCTCTGAGAACTGATCGCACCGATAGGGAAGCCTACACCCATACGTATTATCATCGGTAGCTACTGTCCAACTCGATTCCCTTCCGCCCCGAGTCCCGTCTCCCGCTTACGCGACTTGACCTGTTGGTTACCAAAGGAGTAGCTCAGCCCCAGCGTGACGTCGCGGCTGTCCCAAAAACCCGTACCCCGCAGAACCTGCCCGTTAAATTCGGAACTACCTTCCCAGGGTAGGGTACGGAAGATGTCATTGAAGCTTAGTTTAACGTTGAGTTGGTCGCCGACGAAGCGGCGCTGAAACCCTACGTTAACCGCATAGAATGGATTGATTTCGAACACACCACCCCATAGTCCCGGTCCGGAGTAAGAACCGCTCAGCTCGGCCGTAAGCTTGTAGGGTAGGGTAAAGGTGTGCTGACTGAAGCCGTTATACGTGTATACCTGCAGGTCGATCATACCATTCTCCCCGTAGTCGGCCTGGTTATTGATGTAACTAGTGTTGACATTGAAAAAGGCGTTCCACCACTTGGTCACTGTTACCGGCAGGCTGGCATTGAAGCTCACGATATCCTGACTGGCCAGGTTGTCCCAACTAACGAAGCCGGCGCGTGGATCGATTGGATCCGGACCGACTAGGCGCGTAATCTGGTTCGACGTGTGACTGTAAGCTACTTTGAAGTTGTAGCGAGAGGCTAGGGTATAACCCAACTCGACATTGTCAACGATTTCCGGTTGCAGGTTCGGATTGCCGAGCTCAAAGCTCAACTGGCTGAGCTGGTTGCGGAAGGGATTGAGCACGTTGTAGTTCGGGCGGTTGATGCGTCTGCCGTAATTGAGGCTGACGGCATTGCCCCGCTCCTGGTTGAGGGCATAGGTCAGTCCGACCGTAGGAAATAGGCTGATGTATTCCTGCTTCACGGGTGGTGCATTCTGTCCGTTGAAAGCCGTTAGCTCGCCCGTAGCGTCGGTGGCTTCTAGCCGTAGACCGGCTGAGTAACTGAAGCGGTCGTTGAGTTGCCCGGCGTAGTTGAGGTAGCCGGCGTAGACATTTTCGGTGTAAGCAAAGCGATTTGACCGATCATCGTTACGCACTTGCTCGCCCCCCAGAATGTCGAAGAACAAAAAAGAGTTATTCGTATTTACCCGACTCAGGCGCGCGCCAGTACTGAAACTACCCCTAGCCAGTGGCCGCTCGTAGTCGGCTTTAAACGTATAGATATTGATGTCTTGTGGGGTATTAAAGTTGTTGGTAATTGTGGAGAGTACTTCCGCTCGGTCGGGAGAGACGTAGCGGTTCGGCTGATTGCGTAGGGCCGTGTAACGAAATTGTCCGTAGTCAACGTCAATATTTAGGCTATGGTCGTCACTGATCTCGTAGCGGTAGTTGAGGTTGTAGGTGGCTGGTTCGCTACCCTCATCGCTGGTCTGACCGGCCTGTAGAATGCTGTCGACGGGCTCGCCGATTTGGGCGATACTAATGTCGTTAGTCCCATCCTGGGTGACCTCCTGCGTATACCCATTAAAGAGGAAGCCAAGGGTGTGTTTTTCGGTGAGGAATAAGTCGGCCCCAAAGCGATAGTTGACGTTGCGCCAGAAGGTAGTGTTGCGTACTTGTTCTACCGTCTCGATGCCGTTTTGCTGGACGGTAAAGTCGCGCCCAACTAAGTTTTCGCCCTCTACATAGCCAAGCTGACCGAAAGCGTTGAGCTTACCCCTGCGGTAGTTGCCATTGACCGAGCCGTTCATCCGGTTGTAGATACCCTGTTCGATGGTGTAGCTGGCCGTGCCGTTGGTTCCCTCGTTCTCGTTTTTAACCAGCCGGATGTCGATAATGCCGGCATTGCCCTCGGCTTCGTACTTCGCCCCTGGGTTAGTAATGATATCGATCCGGTCTATTTGTACGGCCGTCAGGCTGCGTAGGTAGGCAGACAGCTCGTCCCCGCGCAGCGGTAGCCGCTTGCCGTCCACGTACACGATTACGCCCGACCGACTCAGAATATTGATGTTTTCGTTGTTATCAATCGTTACGCCCGGTGCCTTTCGCAGGAGATCAAGACCGTTGTCTCCTATAGCGTTAATAGTCCCCTGTACGTTAAAGACCGTACGGTCGGGTTTGATCTCCACCAGCGCGCGCTTAGCTACGACGGTAGCCTCGGCGAGCTCCACGGCGGCGGGGGCCATTCTCAGTACACCTAAATCAAGTACCTGATTAGTAACGGTTACATCTTCTTCCAGGTCCGGCGCGCCGAGGTAGCTAGCAACGAGCCGGTATTCACCCTCTGTTACGTTTTGCATCCGGAATACGCCCGCCTCATCCGTGGTTTCTACCTTAATCAGGTTAGAATCTGCGTAGAGGGCGATGTTAGCGAACAGCACGGGCAGATCTTCAGCATCCCTCAGTTGACCCTTTACCTGGGTTTGGGCGCGAACGCAGGTGCTGAGGCAAACGAACAGGAAAAGGATAAGGGTGCGAGAAGGGGTCAACATCTGCTGGTATTTAAGGGGGAACTATTGATATAGGGGTTGAGCAGTCCAGTCTTCTGCCGGCCACCTCCGGTACACTGGCGGTGGAGCGTTCGCCGCCACGTCAGCCCTAAGCTGAGGGCATGTTAGGTCAGGTCCGATACCACACGTGGATTGGACTTCCTATTGATCTACTGTTGGCAACTAGATGAAGCGCAACACTATATCCGGGCTACTACGACGCCTCCGCCAAGCTTAATCTTGGGGTTCTACCCCCTGACTTTTCATCTTGATATAGTCATCTACATCCAGGTCGTTTCGGTCCCACTTGCGGATGTAGTCCGGGGATACGCCGTGAATCTTGAGCTCTCGGAGATCTTCGAGGGAGACATCGGATAAGCCAACGTCCCGAAAGGCAGTAGCAAACTCCGGTGTTACCCCATGAATGCGAAGCTGCGTGGCTTCCTGAAGTGAGATACCGTCGTAACCAAGCGACCGAAAACCCTGTACGAAGTCCGCGTCGACGCCGTGGGTGAAGGCATCCCGCAGGGCGCTAAAGTCATCCATGGGTAGGTCCGCAGCCCGGAAGGCGGCCAGGCGGTCCGGCGTCATACCATGGATCTTGGCACTCACCACGTCGCTTACGCTCAGGTTGGTAAACCCTAGGTCGTTCAGTCCTTCAATCATCCGGGCGTCCACCCCGTGGATGGCCCATTCCTTTGCCTCGCGCAGGCTCAGGTCGGGGTAACCGGCGTTCCTCCATCCAGCGATTCGGTCGGCATTCACCCCATGAATTTTTGCATCCACTACGTCCCGGGCCGCTAGATCGGTATAGCCTAGGTCACGGAGCTCCTCTACGTACTTGGCACTGATGCCGTGGATGGCCAGTTGCATTATCTCGTCTAAGGAAGAATTTTGGAAGCCCAGTTTTTCCATTTCGGCAACGAAGTCACTGCTAATGCCGTGAATCTTCGCCTCTACGATCTTGTCCAAATTAAGGTCAGGAAAACCGGCGGCGGCAAGGTCAGCCATGTAATCTTCGTCCACGCCGTGAATCTGGAGCTCGATGAGTCTTCGTACCCTTTGGCGACCAAAGCCTGCTGTTTCGAGGGTTGCGATTCTGACCTTTAGCTCCTCAACATCTTCGTAGAAGATGGCTAGCTCGATCAGCTCCCGGTCGGTGGGGTTCAGTCCGGAAGTTGTGAGATAGGCGAGGTACTTGTCGTTCATGTCAGCCATGAACAGGAGCATAAGTTCCCGATCCTGGTAATCACCGTATCCGGCGCTCCGTAGCCTAGTGACAAAACTGGGGTCAGCAGCAAAGGCGAAGGTGCCCATACCCTCATTGTCTTCGAACACCCCCTTAAAGGTCATCGTGCCGGCGGTCCGCTTTAGGGTAAAGGTCCCTTTATCACCGCGGGGCAGCGGGGTAAACTCCGCAAGGGGGAAGCAGCGGTGGTGGCTATTGTTGTTGTTTCCGCTACGCGACATGAACTGGAAGCAGACGTTGGGGCCTTCGATGACGGCCGTCCAGCTGTTGAATGCTCCCACGTTCGTAAGGTCGCCGATCTCTACCCTTATCTCCTTCTCAGTGGTCACAACGCGAGAAAGCGTGTAGGGACTAGACCGGGTGATCACTCGTGGAACCTCCATCACTACTGCACCAGATTCCGGAGCAGTTGCCTCCTTGCTAGGTCGATAATCTTCGGAGGGTGAAGAGGAACCCCCTGGCGGAGGATTTACTCCTTGGTCATTAGGACGAAGCCGTGTTATAGTATCAGACGGTTGAAGTAAGATGTGCTCTACGGTGGGCGAATCAACCTCACCGCCTGCTGGACTCACCGCTACCCCTGTTCGGGCGGGGGCAGCTTCTGCTGTTACCGGGTTGAATTGAAGTACCAATAGTACCAGTAGGGGAGTTAGGGCAACGTACCGCCAGCTGGAACGGGTAGATGACCTGCGCGCACCCATCATGAGGATGCGTCGTTCCAGAAAGCTTTGGTTGTAGCTAGTCACCAGACCACTCGCGTAGTTTGGTACGGCTACCTTGACCAGATTCATTTGGTAGTCTTCCGTGTCCTGTCCAGCCTTTAGAATTGCGGCGTCAGTCAGGTATTCTAGGTTATGCTCTACCGCCCGGCGGTAGAGCCAGGCAAAGGGGTTGAACCACTGAAAAATAAGCACTAACTCTACTAGAATCAGGTCAATACTGTGCCGCTGCGCGACGTGAATCTGCTCGTGCTCGACAATCTGGTGAAAGGTGTCTTCGTCGTAGCGTTCGGGATTGAGGAAGACGTACCGGAGAAAGGAGGAGGGCGCTTCATCGACGCTTAACTCCACGAGGTGAAAATTGCCGGTATCGTGACTAGGGTTTTTGATGATTCGCCACACGATATGACCGAGCTGCAACAGAAAATTTAGGCCGGCTACAACTACCCCGATGAAGTATAGGTAGCTAAGTAAGGTGCGCCAGTTCGGGATTGAGCTGAGCCATCCTCGATCAGTGCTGCGCCGTTCGCCGGGGGAGATCTCGGCACTAGGTGAGCCTTTGGGCATAGAAGTAATTGGAGCTACGCGCTCCCTTGACTGTGCGGAATTGTTGCGTTGATCGGTGGCCAGCGGTAGTCCATCCCCTTGATCGCGTGGAGAGGACTCTATTTGCTCAGCCCTGGTTTGGCGAAAGCTCCAGGCCGTAGGAATACTGATTAGCGGAAGCAGCAGGGCGCAAAGCAGGCAGCCAAGTAAAACCCATCGGTTCAGAACGAAGTGTGTTTGACGGCTAAGGACCAGCCAGTAGTAAACATAGCAGACCGCCAACAGCAGGCTTGAGTGGATTAGGTACTCCATTACTGTTTGTCTTTGATGAGGTGTAATACCCGCTCCAGCTCTTCCGAACTCAGTCGTTGCTCCTTAGCAAAGTAGTTGACCAGTTTGGCCGGTGAGTTATCGAAGAACTTCTCGACGACGTCGTTTATCAGCCCTTCTTTGTAGTCATCCTTTGGTACAACTGGGGTGTACCGGTGCGCATTGCCTAGCTTCTCATGTTTCACGAAGCCCTTCTTCTCCAGCAGCTTGACCATAGTCGATACGCTGTTGTAGTGTGGCTTCGGATCAGGAAGGGCGTCCACGATCTCCTTGATGAAGGCTCGTTCGAGGGTCCAGAGGACCTGCATGATTTGGGCCTCCCGTTTGGCTAGTTTTTTCATACTGCTGATGCTTTACAGCAAAGATAGTACTAGCGTGTTAGTAAAACAACTAATACGTTAGTTTTATTACTAATAAGTTCGTTTTAGCAGAAACCGCCCGTGCCCTTGGGGACAGTGCGAGTCAAAATCAGTCAGGAGAGACAACTAGGTACAGCCACCAGCTAGGTTACACTTCCTGTATAAGTGTAACCTATAAAAATCGTTTACTTTCCTGTCAGTCAGCTAGTTAATCGAATAGATGCCCGGCAGTTTCGTTTTTAGGTTCTATTTACCTGCGCAGACGGCGGTTTTTGTAACCTCTTCGTCAGCCGCCTTTGTGCCCCGGACCTGCGGGTTGGGACAGCAGTCATCGCTGTGCTCATCTTGTAAAGTTTGAATGGGTAGGGGAGCATAAACCATCGTCACTACACCTAATTCACGTGATGGGTAACTCTCGGCAGTGCTGTCTATCTTGGCCCCCATGATCACCGGCCCACTAAAATCCCAGGTAGACACCATCTGGGACCACTTCGCCAACGGCGGACTCACCAACGCCCTCACCGTCATCGAGCAGTTTACCTACCTGCTGTTCCTTAGGCGGCTGGACGAGCGGCAGGTCAGCGAGGAGCAGAAGGCTAATCTGCTGGGCACCCCGCTTACATACCCCATCTACGGACCCCGCGAGCAGCAACTGCGCTGGAGCCGCTTCGTGCAGCTCGACCCGGCCACCTTGCACGAGGTATTCACGAAGGGGGTGGACATCCGCAGCCCCGAGGAGGTGGAGGCGAAGGATACCCCACGGCTGCTGACCGCTTTCGATAAGATGAAGACCGTCGGCAAGGCGGGCGGGGTCTTTACCGAGTACATGAAGGGCGCCACCTTCATGATCGACAAGCCGCGGCTGCTGGACCAGGTCGTGCGGGACATCAACAACATCGAGATGGCCGACCGCGACACGAAGGGCGACCTCTACGAATACATGCTCTCCAAGATCGCTAGCGCCGGCCGCAACGGACAGTTCCGGACGCCCCGCCACATCATCCGCATGATGGTGGACATGACGCGGCCCACCAAGGAGGATACCATCTGCGACCCCGCCTGCGGCACCGCCGGCTTCCTGGTCAGCGCCGGGGAGTATATGCACGAGGAGCACCCGGACTGGTTCAACGACCGCGCCTTCCGCGAGCACTACAACCGCGAGATGTTTACGGGGGTAGAGAACGACCCCAGCATGCTGCGCATCGCGGCGATGAACCTGCAGCTGCACGGCATCGACGAGCCGAACCTGCTCAACCGCGACAGCCTCAGCAACGCTAATGCCGGACTGCGGGACCAGTTCTCCCTCATCCTCGCCAATCCGCCCTTCAAGGGGAGCCTCGACTACGATGCGGTGGAGCCCGGACTGCTGCAAACCGCCAAGACCAAGAAAACGGAACTCCTCTTTCTATCCCTCATGCTGCGTATGCTCACCACCGGCGGCCGCGCCTCCGTGATCGTGCCGGACGGGGTGCTCTTCGGCAGCTCGAAGGCCCACAAGACGATCCGCGAGGAGATCATCGAAAAGCACCGCCTGGAGGCCGTCATCTCCATGCCCGGCGGCGTCTTCAAGCCCTACGCCGGGGTGAGCACGGCCATCCTGTTCTTCACCAAGACGGGCACCGGCGGCACCGACCGGGTCTGGTTCTACGACATGCAGGCCGACGGTTTCAGCCTCGACGACAAGCGCGCGCCGGTAGCCGAGAACGACCTCCCCGACATCGTCGCCCGCTACCAAAACCGCGCCGCCGAAACCGAACGCAAGCGGACGGAACAGAGCTTTTTCGTCCCGAAGGCCGAGATCGTCGCCCAGGACTACGACCTGAGCATCAACCGCTACAAGGAGATCGTGTACGAACAAGTAGACTACGACCCACCCGCCGCCATCATCGCGCGCATCAAGGCGCTGGAGCAGGAGCGGTTCGAGGGATTGGAGGAGTTGGAAAGTATGCTGGGATGAAAGAAGTGAAACTAGGGGAATTCATAGTTAAGAAAGGCGGCTCAGTCGATCCTGCTAAGCATGTGGATGAAGAATTCGAGCTCTACAGTATCCCAGCATACGACAGAGGCGAACCAGAAATATTGTACGGCAGTGAAATAGGCTCCAGTAAAAAAAAGCTGGAACCGGGTGATGTAATCATCAGTCGTATTGTCCCCCATATCCGTAGGTGTTGGGTAGTGCCGGAAAAGAGTAGCCGTAGACAGATAGGCTCGGGGGAATGGATTACATTCCGATCTAAGGATATTCATGATTCCTTTCTTCGGTACTACCTGCTATCCGATCAGTTTAACCGCAAGTTCATGCGGACAGTGAAAGGGGTTGGCGGCTCTTTGCTTAGAGCTGATCCAAAGCAGGTCGAAAAATTCAAAATCCCCCTCCCCCCCCTCCCCACCCAGCGCCGCATCGCCGCCGCCCTGGACCTGGCCGACCGGCAGCGGCAGCTGCTGCGCACCGAAATCGCGGCCTATGGGAAACTGGGGGAGAGCTTGTTTTTGGAGATGTTTGGGGATCCGGTGAGTAATCCCAAGGACTGGGATACAGCGACCCTTGGCAGTCAACTGGAGTTTTTAACCAGCGGATCACGTGGATGGGCAAAGTACTATAGTAATGAAGGAGATGTGTTCTTAAGGATCCAGAATGTTGGGTATGACGAACTTAGGCTAGAAGACTTACAAAGAGTGCAAGCGCCTGCCTCTCAAGAAGCCGTCAGAACTACCTTGCAAGTAGGTGATATAGTTTTATCAATTACTGCTGATCTAGGCCGAACAGGTGTGATTCCTGCGGATTTTCCGAAAGCTCACATAAATCAACACTTGGCACTATTGAGATTAAATAAAAGCTATAATCCAAAATTTGTCAGTTCCTATATTGCCTCAAAAGGTGGACAATCACTTTTTAAGGGATTGGACAAAGGTGGTGTGAAAGCAGGGTTAAATTTTACTGATATCAAATCATACAAGGTCTTTGAAGTAGCTCTTCATCTGCAAAATCAATTCGCCAACCGCATTCAAAAAATAGAAGCCCTTAAAGCCCAAGCCGAAACCGCTCTGGCCGAGGCCGACGACCTCTTCGATACCCTGCTGCAGCGGGCGTTTAGAGGGGAGTTGTTTGCGGAGGAGGCGGTACCGAATCAATGAGCGATGACCCAGCTTGAGCGCCTGCGCCAGCGGGGGGTGTTCTTTTGCGATTATGTGGAGTGCAATCTGGTCAATGGTGCACTCCAAAATGGGTCACGTGAATCACTGGAGAAGGCCTACCGCGAGAATAACTTAAAAGGCTACCGCATGGCTATTCGGGACATCGATGCCTGGGTCAAGCACTGGGATGACGTCCAAATCCGCGAAGAACTCAACCGGCAGTGGAAGGCGGGCCCGGGAAACGGACAGTCTCTCTTCGGCGGGAAACCAAAGGAGCTATCGGTTATTCAGCGCCGAGGTACAATTAGGAACGAGGAGGAATACCGCATCGTTCATGACTAACTGTCCGATTCTGACTGCAATCTGGTAGAGATAGGACGACTGAATCAACTGCTGGCTGCCTTTGAGAGCGGAGGGTAATTACAAGCCGAACTTCCTCCGCGCGCTGTCCAGTTTGTGGCCCAGTAGTTCGTGTAGGCGCCTGCCCAGCAGGTACAATTCCGTACAGCCCACCGCCGGGTTACTCAGATCGTCCCGCTCAAAGGTGTGCTCCGCGTGGCGGGTAGCGTCGGGGAGGCGGATCGGATCGCGCTGAGCGTTAAATCCACCCGGAACTACCTGGTCCAAGTAGGGTTTCCAAGTTTTGCTGTTCGCACGATCGGGAAAGTCGGGGTGGGGCAGGTAATAGTGGTAGTAGAGCCAGACTTCGAAGCATGGGTTGCTCTGCACTACACGATAGTTAGGGTGTGGATAGGTCAGCGCGCGTAGCTCAGTAATCTTATTCTCCCAGCGGTCGGTGTCGATCACGAACCACACCTCATCGCCATGTTCCAGCACCAGCTCCGCCTCACCATTCTCAGCGTCTGTTGTAAGGAGTTGCTGAAAGCTTTCGTACAGGCCGGTAGGAGAGTTATCCGCATCCGGTGAGGGCTTGATGACCCTGATGGCAACCCGGGAATCCAGGTCCTCGAAGTAGCTGAAGTAGTCTCCTTCCCGGCGGATGCCCTCGCAGACAATTATGATCTTTATGGCTTCCTCGGTGGGAGGCTCGCGCTGGTAGGCACGATTTCTAGACAAGATCATGTTCGTGCCAATTTAGCTGCTCTAGGTTGCCAATAAAGGGAATGCCACCGTAGCGTCCGTTGAGGTAGCCTTTCTGAATGTCAATGGTGTGGTGTTCCTTGAACTTGCTCAATGAATACAGGTCGGTGCTGCCAAAGGAGTCTTTCTCGGCGAACCAGATCTCGTCGCGGCGCAGGAGAGCTTGGTCAAGGAGGTTGGACTCGTGGGTGGTGAAGATTAGCTGGCCTTGAGTTTCTGAATCCTCGCTAAATTTGGTAATCAGTTCCTTAATAATTGCAGGATGTAGGCTTCTCTCGATTTCGTCTATTACATAAACGACAGGCTTGAGTACTACTTCCTGAAAGACGGGAATAAAGTCTAGGAGTCTGCGGGAACCATCTGACTCGTGATCTAAACTAAATATTTCTTTCAATCCAGCCCCTCCTAAATGAACAGTCTGTAGTTGTTGTACAAAAATGTCTTCACCTTCCTTAACGATCGTGTATTCATTTCCTCCAGCATTGGTCATCGTTATCATGCCAGTGCCCGCCCTGGATAAATGGTTCTTAATCTCATCAATTTGCTTTACCGAGTCACGCCCAAAAAAATCTTGAAGCGAGGTCTTAGTAATATGGATACCGTCAATACCCAAGCTGTATGCCTGGATCATTTTGTTGGCGTAGGTAAGTAGTGTTTCATCCTTACCCATAAAGTAAGCCAGCGCCCGCGCGGGATCATCGGGTCCTATCACTTTAAGCGATTGCGTCAGCCAGTCCAACGCCTCTTGTATGATTCCCAACTGAGGGACCTTCAGGGTAGTGAGGTACTTGATGGCGGGCTTGTCCGGGACAAGCAGGCTGTCTTCTAGGAGGCCCTGTAAAACCTTGTTTTTTTCCTCTTGGTAGAAGATATCATTAAAGCGAATCTTGACTTGACTCTTATGTACGGTTCGCTCAAACACGAGTTCATCTTCTTTCAATCCCAAACCGGAGGTATAAAGCTCTTCGGCAATCAGCGTAGTACCAACGATCTGTACAGCATAGATGTATGCCTTTGTTTGGGCCTGAAACTCAACAGCTATGGTCGTAGGTTTTTGGCGGTTGATTTTGTCAAGTCTAAAATGCCACCCCCCTATTCGTGGGGGCACGCTCTCTGTATGCACTAGGTGGGTGATTAGGCCTAGCGCTTTTACCATGTTAGACTTCCCCGCCGCATTCGCTCCGTAGATCGCCGCCAGCTTCAGTACGGAAATTGGCCCGGCCTTATACTTATGGTCCGGCAGCTTGGCGTACCGCTCGTTGGGCAGCATGTTGAACTCCCGCTCCTCTCCGAACGACAGGAAGTTGTTGATCACTAAGCGAATGAGCATGGCGTGAAAATTTCACGCTAAGGTACAGCCTGTGTGCCGGACGTTGCTTTTTATGTAGGCCGTTGCACCTGCGCTCCGCCGCCCAGCATGACCGCTTTGCCGCGCACTTCCTATATTTGAGCACACCCACCCCCAGTAAGTGAGCAACTTCACCTTTCTCCGCGCCGAATGGCCGGAGGTATACACCAAGACCCGCCGCGCCGAACTCCGGGCACACCCCGAACCGGTGAGTAGCCTGAGCTACTGCCGCCTGGCGCTGGAGGAAGCCATTCACGAACTGTACAAGCTGGAGCAGCTGGAACTGCCCTACAACACGGGCCTCAATAGCCTGATGACGGAGCCGGAGCTGGAACGGCTGCTGCCCTCCCAGATCGTCGACGGCCTGCACATCGTACGCAAGTACGGAAACAACGCCGCCCACTACGGGCAGCGGGTCCGCAGCCGGGAGGCGATCATCGCGCTCAAGTACCTCTTTCCCTTCCTCAAGTGGCTGACCGGCAAGTACAGTGCGGCGGAACCCGTGTTGCCGGGCCACTTCGACGAAGCGCAACTACCCGAGGAGGGCCCCACCCGCGCCCTCCGCACCCAACTGCAGGAAGCGGTGAAAATGGGCCTGGGGCTGGAAAAGCAACTCGATCAACTTCAGAAGGAACGGGACGAGGCCCTTGAACAAGCCCAGCAGAACGAAGCCGACCTCGCCGCCTACCGTAACGAGCAGGCCGCCCAGCGTGCGAAGATCCACCACCGCAAGGAAAGCCGCAGCGTACCGGTAGCTTCCGAATTTAACGAGGCCCAGACCCGCAGTCACCTCATCGACGCCGCCCTGCGCGAGGCCGGCTGGCAGGACCTTCGTCCGGGCCACGAACTGGAGTTTCCGGTGAAGGGCATGCCGATCACGACCGACAACCCGCGGGGAAACGGCTTCGTGGATTACGTCCTCTGGGACACCGACGGCCTCCCCCTCGCCCTCATCGAGGCCAAGCGTACCGGCAAGGACCCCGAGGCCGGCGAGCGCCAGGCCCGCCTCTACGCCGATGCCATTGAGGCCTCCACCGGTCGCCGCCCGCTCATCTTCTACACCAACGGGTACCGGACCATGCTGTGGGACGACACTTTCTACAGCCAGCCCCGCCGAGTGTACGGCTTCTACGGCCGCTCCGAACTCCAGTGGCTCATCGCCCAGCGCGAGCTGCGGCGTGATATCCGTCAGGCTACTCCCGACGCCGACATTGCCGGGCGCGATTACCAGCAGGAGGCGATCCGGCGGGTGAGCGAGCAGTTTTTGGCTTCTGGGGCGGGTACGCAGGTGCAAAGGTTACGCGGCAACAAGCGCAGCGCCCTCCTCGTCATGGCCACCGGCAGCGGCAAGACCCGTACCGCCGCCGCCTTGGTCAAGCTCCTGGCCGAAAACGGCTGGGTGAACCGGGTGCTATTCCTGGCCGACCGCAACGCCCTGGTCACCCAGGCCAAGGAGAGCTTCGCCGAGCACCTGCCCGACTACAGCTCGGTCGACCTGACCCAGGCCCGGGAGGATGAAGACACCCGCCTCGTCTTCTCCACCTACCCGACGATGATGAACAAAATCGACGGGCTGCGGGAGGAGGACACCCGCTTCTACGGCGTGGGCCACTTCGACCTGATTATCGTCGACGAGGCCCACCGCAGCGTCTACAACCGCTACCGGGCCATCTTCGAGTACTTTGATTCGCTGGTGGTGGCCCTAACCGCCACCCCGAAGTCGGCCATCGACCACAATACCTACGAGCTCTTCGGCTGCTCCGACGAGGACCCGACCTTCGAGTTTCCGCTGGAGGCCGCGGTGCCGGTCTACCTGAATGACTTCGAGAACTACGACGTGGCCACCGAGTTCCTGCGCGAGGGCATCCGCTACGCCGACCTGAGCGAGCGCGATAAGGCGCGCTATGAAGAAGAGTTCCGCGACAATACCACTGGGCTGTTTCCCGAAGAGATCGCGGCCGGGGCCATCAATAAGTGGCTATTCAACAAGGACACCGTTTTCAAGGTGCTCGACGAGCTTATGGCCCACGGGCTGAAGATCGAGGGCGGCGACAAGCTTGGCCGGACCATCATCTTTGCGGTCAATAAGCGGCACGCCGAATTTATCACCGCCTGCTTCCGGGAGCGCTACCCCGAGCTCTCCTCGGGCTTCATCTCCACCGTGCATAACGGGGTGAGCCACGCCCAGAGCATCATCAAGTCATTCTGCGACAAGTACGTCGAGCGGGAGCCCCAGGTGGCCGTCTCGGTAGACATGATGGACACCGGCGTGGATGCGCCGCGGGTGCTGAACCTGGTCTTCTTCAAGGTGGTCCGTTCCTACGCCAAGTTCTGGCAGATGATCGGGAGGGGGACGCGACTGTGCCCGGATGCCTTCGGACCGGACCGGCTCAAGGATAAGTTCTACATCTTCGACGTCTGCCAGAACTTTGAGTTCTTCGGCGTCCACGAGAAGGGGTTGAGCTCGGGTGCGCAGAAGTCCGTGAGTCAGCAGGTATTCGAGACCCGCCTACAGCTCAGCCAGCTGCTGCTACAGACCGGCGATGCCGAAGAGCGGGCCCTGGCGATGGAATTGCTGGATGGGCTGCACGCCGAAGTGGAGCGGCTGAACCAGCGGGAGGAGATGAAGCGCTTCCGGGTGGGCATGCAAAAAGAGCACGTCGACGCCTTCCAGGACCGCGCCCGCTGGAATAACCTAAGTAACGACGATATCCACCGCATCAATACCTACCTGTCCAACCTGCCGCAGCCCGAGGCGGTGCACGAGTCGGCTCGCCGGTTCGACCTGATGATGCTCAAGATGCAGGTGGCCCGCCTGCTCCAACTCAACCGCGACGTAGAGCGGCTCGAAAACCGATTGGTGGAAACCGCAAACGCCCTGGGTCAGAAGTTTGGCGTACCGGAGGTATACCAACGCGCGGAGCTGATCGGTGCCCTGCAGGATCCCAACTTCTACCGTGACCTGAATCAGCGCAAGCTCGAGAAAATCCGGCTTGAGATCCGCGAACTGCTGCAGTACCTGGAGCACGAGAAGCAGGCCATCGCCTACACGGACTTCGAGGATACTACTCTGGCCACTTCGCTGGGGGATACGGTGTCCACAAGCACCGGGACGCTCTACAGAAAGCGCGTCGAATCCTACCTCCGAGAAAACCGCCACCACGTCACCATCCGCAAGCTCTCCACCAACCAGCCGATCACGGCCGCGGAATTGCTCGCCCTGGAACAGTTGCTCTTCGACGGTGGCGAGCGAGGTACGCGGGAAGACTTCGTCGCGGCCTTCGGACCGCAGCCTTTGGGCCGCTTCGTCCGCAGCATCCTGGGCCTGGAGGAAGCCGCCGCCCGGGAGGCCTTCGCCGATTTCCTCCGCACCGCTCCCCTGGAGGCCGATCAAATTACCTTCATCGACAATATCATCAGCTACCTCACCCAGAACGGGACGGTGGAACCCGCACTACTCTTCGAGCCCCCCTTTACCAACCTGCACGACCAGGGGCTGATGGGTGTATTCGACCAAGCGGCCAGCCAGCGGATCGTGGGGATCTTGCGGGAGGTGAATGGGAATGTGGGGTAGGAATGATGCCTATATCGCTTACCAACGTTTTCCAATTTCAATTCTGGATCTTGGCACTGACAGTGAATGGTCATCTGAGTGATGGTTCTAGTTCTAGGCTATGCATGATCACGAAATTGGAGAAAGCCCATATGAATAGAATGAAATTCAATAAAAAGGGTGTATTTGGCCATCAATCTTCGTTTATAAAATAATTAGCTATGGTTTCTGACCTGGATTTCCTTCATGAAGAGTGGAAAAAAGTGTTTCTTCAACTTAATGAAAGCATCGTCAAGGAAACACACAGAGGTGCCATTATTATAGCCACAACGGTCGTTCAAAACTACTTTATCGATTTAGTGAAGTCAGATGGTCCGAGAATGGAATCTAATAATAAGCAGAAGGAATTCGACCGTAAGGTTTACAATTACCCAGGACCACTTAGTAGCTTCAACGGCCTAATTCATCTAGCCTATGCATTTGGACGTATTGATCAACACATGTTTGCAGCTCTAAATGAACTAAGAAGCCTTCGTAATGATGCTGCACATAGTGTTGAACAGTACGATTTTACTGTAGCGGACCTAGAAATTCGTCTCTTCAAAGTATTCGACGTAAAGCCTGATTTTAGTAAAGAGGTGCAGGAAGTATCTCTTGACGCCCTACTTACACACAAAAAGAGCCTTATCCAATCGATCATCGAAGAATCAGAATTAGAAGAGCAAGCAAAAGTGAAAATGATGGAAGAATTCTTCTACAATGAAGATACCCAAGAAGCTATGCTTAAAGGGAGATTTCACTGGATGCTAGCACACGGCATACCATTTCTCTGCGGATTTTTGAGGAGACAGTTTGAGGAAACTTCCCCTGGATCGCGGTTTAAAGGTTCTCTTGAGTAGGTTGGAAATTTGCGAAGGCAATTAAAATGAAATGGTTTGTAGCCAAATGTCCCTCAGGGGGGCTTTAATTTGCCGGCAGGGGAACCCTAATTCCTACTTAACATAATCCTAAGTATCGGGCTACTGCTCAGAAGTATCGGATGGATTGATGACCCCATACTGGATTAATGAATGATAGACCGCGTCTTTCAGCAGTTGATCCTGCAGCTCTCCCTCGTGGGTCATTCCTGCCTTCTGCATCACCCGCCCCGAAGCTGGGTTGCCGGCAAAGTGAGTCGAGGTTAACCGGTGCAGGTTCATGTCTGTGAACGCGTAGGCGATCAGGGCACGGGTCGCTTCGGTTACGTAGCCTTGATTCCAAAATTCCTCTCCTAACCAGTAGCCAATCTCCGCCCGGCGGTGCGCCGCACTGATGGTCAAACTGATGCCCCCAATCAATAGCTGGCTGGATTGACGAATGGCCAGGACTAGATTAGTGTCCTGTCGGAATCCCTGCTCTGCTAAATTAAGCCAGTAGATAGCGTCCCTCTCGAAGTAGGGATAGGGTAGATTGGTCGTGTAGGCAGATACGTTAGCGTTCGAAGCTAGGCGTACGATCTGTGGGATGTCAGCGGTGGCTAGCTTACTTAGTACAAGCCGCTCTGTAGCAAGCATAGGGAAGTCATCAGTAAGGAAGCGATCGGAAGCCATGAAGATATGCTAGTTGGGCGCGTAGACTGTTGCTCAATGTAATGGGCACTTCTCTTCAAAAGTTGCATAAGTGCTATTGCTTCTTCACACCTTAAAAGTGATAGCAGTAATCGCCAAAGATACTCTGCTTATCTTTGACTCAAGAGGCTTAGTGTATGGCTTATTATGAGGTTAGTGCACCACAGTGGAGGAGCCGCTCAAACCCCCTTACTAAACATTATCAAAGCTATGAATCTACAAAACCGGTTCACCTAAACTTAGTCCAGCCCCCGCCTCACCAAGTCCTACGTTCAAATGGATTATACTACATCATTGCTCGGTCAAGACTGTGCCAGCTAGTGTCATTTAATTTGAACCCTACCAACGTTTAGGTTATAGCCGTCGTCTTCGTTGAAACCGTAACCATGCCAAATTTCTTAGCCACTTATCTTATCGTTGTCGGTTCCTTTGTGATTGGAGGTCCTCACTCAGCGAGTGCTCAGGTTATCACATCAGACGTTGACTTATTCTGGTCGGCTTACGATAGTATTATAGAAGAGGACGATCTGTCGCAACAGATCGATTTGATAAATTCCCTTTACATCGACGTCGGTAGTGACGGACTCCGGGCTTTCATCGATTCGCAGGAATACACCGATAGTCAGTACGTACACCTTATAAATAAGTATCCAAGATTTTGGGCGTCGGTACGGGAAAATACCCTCCAAGCACGTACTACCCAACCTGCTGTTGAGAGTTACCTCAGGAAACTCACCGATTTATTCCCCGAGATGACGCCCGTGCCCCTCTATTATGTCGTCGGTGCGCTACAGTCAGGAGGAACTGCTTATAATGGTATGGTACTTATGGGAACGGAGGTAGCCGCTGGAGATAGGGGCGTTGACGTTAGTGAATTCAGTTCAGCCTGGCTCGCCGGCGTGTTCGAGCACCAAACGATCGAAAACCTTGTCGTTTTAGCCATTCACGAGTACGTACATACCCAACAGTATGAATATGCGAACCTGGAGGGCGTCAACGTGGGTGCCGTTTCCCTTATGGAAGGAACGTGTGATTTTATCACTGAACTAGTAGTCGATAACCCACTCCCGGCAACTTACTTAAGAATCGGCCGAGATAGAGAGCCCGGACTGATAAACGATTTTCTCAAGGATTTCTACCAGCCTGATTTTAATAAATGGCTATACAATGGCGGCGATACGGAGCTTGGCGCGGCCGATATGGGCTACTTCATGGGCTACACGATCGCGAAGGCCTATTACGAGAATGCCAGGGATAAATCCAGTGCCATCAAATTTATAATTACTTCCGATTGGACAGTGGAGGTGCTCAAATAAATAGACAGTGGGTTCGGCCTGGCAGGTTTGGTATCTTTCAAATCTTCAACCCGACATAATGTCCAAACTACGAAAACGATTCACCCGGGAGGAGCGCCTGGAACTAGTCAAACAAAGCTTCGAACCGGATGCGGTGGTCACTCAGATCGCCGATAAGTTCGGTATTGCGGCCACTACCTTAACCCGCTGGCGACAAGAGTTCCGCTTGGAAAACAAGGTAGAGCCATCCGGTCAGGGGATTAAGATCATGACCGACGAGGAGCGTCAGATCACCCGCCTGAAAAAGCAGTTACGGGAAGCCGAACTTGAGCGGGACATCCTAAAAAAAGCCATCGGCATCTTCTCCAAGAGCGACGGGAAATCTACTCCTTCATTATGAATCACCGCATGGAGTTCCCCGTTGAGAAGATGTGTCAGGTCCTGGGTGTCAGCCGCAGTGGCTATTATCGGTGGAGCCGGCGGCGATTGCCGCAAGACAAGCTGGATGGACTGATTCAGCAGTCGTTCGAGAAAAGCCGGGGTACTTACGGCAGTCCCCGGATCTGGTACGATTTAGCCCGCCAGGGTATCCGCACTTCGCAGGCCACCGTAGGTCGGCGGATGCGGCGTAAAGGCCTGTCTCCCAGGGTCAAGAAACGTTGGATCACCACCACGGACTCCGCCCATGATCTGCCGGTAGCGGATAATATTCTCGATCGTAACTTCCAAGCAGACTCGCCGGCCACCAAGTGGGTCAGTGATATCACTTACTTCGAAATTGATCGCCAGTGGCACTACCTGACCATCGTATTGGACCTGGCGGATCGGGCGATCGTCAGCTGGGTAATCAGTGATGAGATGACGGCCAAAACCACGACGGTGGCTGCCCTGAAGCAGGCGGTAGCTAAGCGCAAACCGCAGGACGATTTAATCTTCCATTCCGACCGCGGCTCCCAGTACAGCTGCGGGAGCTTCCGGAAAGAATTAGCCTCCGTGGGAGCGACCCAGAGCATGTCCCGCCGGGGCAACTGCTGGGATAATGCTGTAGCGGAGTCCTTCTTCAAGACGATCAAGACCGAATGTATCGACCTACACGAGTTCACTAGCCGTCAGCAGGCCTGGTGCGTGATCTTCGACTACATCGAAGGGTGGTACAACACGAACCGCATCCATACTACCCTGCGGGGGCTAACGGTACGACAAGCCTACGAAAAGAAAACACAACACCTTAACTAGCCAAGCAGCCAGCGAAGCTGCTGTCCACTATTTTGAGCACCTCCACAGATCCCAGCGTGCTGGATAAATTTGTAATCTCTTCTGGATACTATTCTGCTGAAGAATTGGAGGGTGCCAGGCTAGCCACCGATAAGTAGTGTGTGGCCTGAAGCTTTCTGCGGTACAGTATAATCCCTCTCGAACCTTCTACCTAACCTAAGCTAGGATATCTTAACACCACTCGGACTCTAACCAATCTCCTAGGTCGTTTGAGTAGAACGACCCGAAAAATGACGAATCGTTAAAATGAGTTCGTCATACTTTACTTTGGTAACCCAAACATATTCCATACTACCCGACAAATGAAATATCTACTCCTGAGCCTTTTTCTCGCCTGGTACCCTCCCCTTACCGCCCAAACGGATAGCACTACATTCTACGCTACTAGCCCTGTATATTTACAGGTCGGTCTGGGCTTATTGCCCAGTCCCGATGCGTTCAACACTGAGTTTTCCGCTACTATCGGCTATCGCTTCAATCGGCGCTTGGGCCTGGGCGTAGAATACCGTCGCACATCTACGCACAATGAGAGCTTCGGGGACAATGGGAAGTTATTAGGCCTACATTTGCGATCACAAGGTTCAAAGGGTTGGTTGACAAGCCTAGGGGGTGGGATAGTACTATCCGCATCGCAAGGTAGTGATGGATTTGATTCTTACACTTACCGTTCCGGAGGCTACTATCTAGCAGCCGATATAGGCTATCAGTTTCGCTGGGGTCTTGTCCTAGGGTTGTACACCACGGCCGTACTGGAGACGACGCACGACCACATACGGTACAATAACGACAACGACACCTATGAACGGACCGGCAACATTTCTACTCATAGCTTTGTAAGTTTTGGACCGAAGATCAGCTACGCATTCCCCGGAAGGGGTAACCGTTAGTAGGTTGAGCAACGTACAATTCTCTTCCAGTAATGGTATGTAAAGCGCTTTTGATTAGCACTCCTGTTTGCAGGAGCATACTGCTTGCCGCCGAGTCGAATAGCGCCGAAGGTGAGGCAGTGAAGTGATCGTCACTAATTACTTATCATAACCTGCACTTATCGGGCTCAGATGAGCGGCATCTTGATTAGCGCGGTAGGGTAGCGAGACTATTCCTTCGTGCTAGCCGCTAGGGATTGTGGTCGTAGCCACTCAAAAATTAAGTAGCGTAAGCCCAGGCTCAGTTCGCCAACGTACCCGTTGCCGTGATCGTCGGTAATGTGATCGATACCAACTGCCAGCCCCTCGGGTGAACGCTGTCGCAGAATATCTACCAGCGTGGGCTGATCCTTATGGATATCCTTTATGATCTCCTCGGCGTAGCCGTAAGCAACATCGGTCGAACTGAGGTAGAGGCGCTATCCTTCGTACTGCTCCCATAACAACGCAGCGGCTGGCTCGATGAGAAACTTTACGCTGGGGTCGCTGGCCAAATAGCCGCGAAAGCGCTCGGGAGAATGAAGCAAGGCGTAGAGCGTAAACACGGCACCGTGCGAGTGGCCGACCAGGTAGTGATCGCCACTACTGGAGTAAGTACTATCGACGTAGGGAATGACTTCTTCCGCTAGATGCTGGAGGAACTTGTCCGGTGTACTGCCATCCTCCGGTGATAATAGAGGGTACGTTCTTCGCGGTTCTTGTTCGCCTGGCCAACGATTATAGCGGGTGGCACAATGGCGCTGTACTGGGAATACCTGATGACCCCCTGACTCACGTTGAAACGGCTTTCTCCATCGAGCAGGAAAATGACGGGGGGCCGTTGGGTCATAGTGTCATAGCCCGGCGGTAGGCTGATGTACACCTCCCGTACCTGATCAAGAATTTCAGACGGCAGCTCATAGGTGAAGCCCGTGTTGATTGGGGTAGTGTCTTCTTTGCTTTGAGCACTTAGGGTGTAAAGGAAGGCAGTGGCGATGAGTAAACTTCTAACCATGTGTTTACTCTTCAGATGCTACTGGCTAGAAGATTGGCGGGCAACTTCAAAATCGAGCTAAGCCAGCAGCATATCTTTGATCCTGAGCTCTCCGGTAGGGAAGCACTTTTTAACCCTACTTAACATAAATTCAATTATAGTCAGCGCCATGCTCACCTAGAAAAAAGGATATTTATACTGGCTTGGCTTTCTCCTTGAAGAACAGGCTCTCCTCCACCCGGGCCTGCCCGCGGATCCATCTTTCACCGAATCCCGACTTGACGGAGCCTAGCTTTCCCTTGATGGGGGGGACGATGGTAGGGCAGTGCGGCACTTTCTTGACCAGGGCTTCCACCCCGCGAGCCAGCGTACCGATTTTTCGGAGCCGGGGGCAGCGCACCAGCCACCGGTGCCGGATTAATTTATGGTTAGCTTAAGCTACGCCGCCGCCCAGCTTCCCGGGGTCATCCCTTCAATCCCGGTGGTATGCGCAACTGCCGACTGCGTCAGGAGTGCACAAGCGGTTCAACCGGCGCTTGCCCCCCCCGACTTTGGGGCAGGGGGCCCAACTGATGAACGTAACGTAGGGGTTAATTCCGGGGTTAAAGGACCCCAAATGTCGGCGGCTGGCCCCTGTGCCCGCACCGGCTTCCATTATCCCCGCCACACTTTCCCTTGTCTACCTTTGCCCCAGCGGAAGTCGATGATGGACCACCGCCACACGAACAGCATTTGGTTACCGAAATTTTGCTTCTAGATTAGTTGATTAAAGTGAGTTGGGGGCAGCCCGTAACGGGCTGTCCCACTTTTTGGCTTACGCCTCAGCACTGTAGGCTTCCCCAAAAACTGGACAACCCCAGTAAACCACCGTTGGCGTCTCTCTCTCAGTTAACCTACTCGGTCCCGTATGCCTACGGGCCGAGTTATTTTGTTGGGTGGCGACCTAAGTCTTTACTCTTTCCCGGCGTATGGTTAACGGGTACAAGTGGCCGCACCCGCAGTGGTGGCCAGCTCGTACCGGCATCGGAGCTGGGAGGCGAGGGTTACTTCCGCCAGATCTCGATCCACTAGCCAAGTCCATACCAGGCGGCTGGAGATATTCACCCAAACGATAGTGCTTTCGCTAAAGACTAGGCGGGCCCGCCCGGTGTACTGCGTACCGGCTCCCTGAACCCGAAGATCGGACCGGGTTACCGTGGCAAAGAAGACGCCGTGCTCAACGACACTGTGCAAGAACGCTCGGTACAGCTGGGGCTCACCCAAATAATTCCGGCGGAACCGGGCCGGACCTACTCTATCCAGTGCCCGGCGGTAGTGGTCGTGGGTGCGAGGGAAATTTCCGAAAAGGTAAGGCTTGATTAAGGTGCAGTTCATAGTCGGCAAGTAGTGGGGGCCAAGATAGGTTCCTGCCTGAACCTTCTGCACTTTCTGGTGTGCTTACACCTGCCCAAACCAGTTCGCCCAGCTAGCTAGGAACCTCAAACCCTCACTTGCCACGACCTGATCGCCCAATGTTAAGTTTTTCCGACTGGCGCGCAGAGCCCCTTCCGCCTGGCCAGGTGCGCCAAGTGGGCGTCATGGGTTGATATGAGTTTGTCGGTGGAATAGAAGGACTACTCTTACCGCATCACCACCACTTCGCGCGTCTCGCGGTCGATCCCCCAGTACTGTCCGAGCGTCCACCGGTCCACCGCGAAGCCCTGCCCCTGGCTGGGTGCCGGCAACGTGGCCACCCACTTCATCTCGTACCCCATCCCGGGAAACTCCATGGCGTACAGCTCCCGGTAGTGGTGCGGACTGAACAGCAGCTTACCATCCTGGAGAATCGCCCCACCGGAGATGCTCATCGGCGCGATGTGCCGGCTCAGGGAGTCGGGGATCGTCCAACCGGCCGTACGGCGAAATTCGTCGTCCATGCGTACCAGCGTGGTGTATTCCACGCCGAGGTCGCGTTCCCTCCCAGTTTGGTTGTAGTGCACGAACATCAGGTACCAGTCACCCCGGTACCGGTCGATCCAGGTAAAGGACCCCAGGTAGTGCCCGAACGAATGGCTCCCCACGTGCGTCATCGTTTCCGGGTCGAAAATCTCGAGCGAACTGGACATCGGCGTTTCCGGAAAGTTGGTGTTCGCGCAGTACAGCAGTCCGTCAAGCACGATACCGCTGTTCAGGTGCTTCAGCGGCCCGCTCCACTCGCCGACGGGGTCGCCGTCGGACTTCCGCCGCTTCACGATGCGCGAGTTGCTGATCGTGTAGAAGTGGAGGCTGTCCACGGCTACCGCCTGTGTGGCATTGGGGGCGGCGTAGCGCAGGTGCTCGGTAAATCGGGATTGAGCCGTAGCCCCCGCTACCACCACGCAAAACAGCGCGGCAAGGAGAAAGAAGTGGCGCATATAGAAGGGTAGGAGATCAGTAGCCGGGGTTCTGCGAAAAGCCCTCCGGGTTGTCATAGATCAGCACCTGCGAATTCGGGATGGGAAACAGCAGGTCGTCGCTGGTAATGTCGATGCCGACCGCGGCCAGCGCCGAGATAGCGCGGCCCGTACGCAGCAGGTCGTACCAGCGGTGGTTTTCCAGGGGAAGTTCCCAGCACCTTTCCTGGAGTACGGTATTGCGGAAGGCCGACTGGTTGGGTAGGTCGGCGGGGGTGTAGGCGGGCAGACCGGCGCGGGTATGCACGGCGTTCAGGTACTCCAGTGCGGAACCGTCGGGGGTGTACCCTTCCTCATTCAGGGCCTCGGCTAGCATGAGCAGGACGTCGGCGTAGCGCAGGACGGGAAAGTCCGTGCCCACGTTGCCGGTGGTGGACCGCTCCTCGAAGTACTTAGCGGGCACCAGCGTGGCCGTGCCGGGTGGAGTGATCAGTTCGATCGTCGCGGCGCGTTGGTCGCCCTCCCGGAAACTGCTGCGGTAGGTCGGCTCGATAAAGTCCCCGATGGCCGAGCTGAAGAAGTAGCCGTGCTCCTCGGCCGTATTGGCCGTGGTGAAGACCACGGCGAACAGGATCTCCTCGTTGTACTCGTTGGCCGGGTCGAAGACCCCGGCGACGGTGGGCATCAGGCGGTAAACCTCACTTTCGACCACGGTCTGCAGAGCACCCGCGGCCCCGCCGTAGTCCCCCTGCGTGAGGTATACCTTGCCCAGCAATCCCCGGGCGGCACCGGCGGTGGCACGACCCGTCTCGGCCGCCGGCCAGGTGGCGGGCAGGGAGGTCGCGGCAAAGTCCAGGTCCGCTTCGATGGCCGCGTAGATTTCCGGTACGGGCTGGCGCACGTGCAGGCGGGAGGTTTCGGTATCATCGGCGCTCAGCACCAGCGGCACCGGCCCCCACAGTTGCACGGCGTGGAAGTACGCCAGTGCCCGGACGAAGCGCAGCTCCCCCTCGTACTGCCGTGCGGCCTCGGGGCTCATGTCCACTTCGGGAAGCCGGTTTAGTACTACGTTGCAGCGGTAGATGGTTTGGTAAAGACGCTGCCAGACGTTCTCAACGATCTCGTTAGTGGAGCCGGCCAGAAAGCGGTCGACGTTGAAGCGGATGCCGGAGCTGGCGGAGGGATCATTGTCGAAGGCAATATCGCCGCGGTACTCGGTCAGGTCCGAGAGGTCGCGGCCGCCGTACAGGTTGCCCGATTGCAGGGTGGAGTAGGCGGCATTCACGGCGTTGCGCACGTCGTTCTCCGTCTGGTAAAAGTTGGCCACGTTGGGCGAGGACACGGGCGTCAGGATCAGGAAGTCGTCCCCGCATGCCTGTAGCAGGAAAGCGAGCAAGATGGGGAGGAGGTAGCGGATATTCATCTTAGAACGAGAGGTTGAGGCCGAAGGAATAGATGCGGGCGAGGGGGTAGGAGGCGTAATCTTCCCCGGGATTGAGGGCACTGTCGGGGCGGCTGTTCACCTCCGGGTTGTAGCCCAGGTAATTGGTGAAGGTGAAGGGGTTCTGCACGGAAAGGTAGGCGCGTGCCTTGCTGATTTTCGCCCGCTCCAGCAGCGTTGCCGGGAGGGTATAGCCGAGCGTCAGGTTACGGACGCGGGTGTACGAAGCGTCTTCCAGGTGCCAGTTGGAAGTCTGTCCGTTGGAGCCGGTCTGCAGACGGTTGGCACGGTTGGTCTGTCCGTCGCCGGGCACGACTTCCGACTGCCAGCGGTTGAGGGCGCCGCGCATGAGGTTCATGTTGCCCTCCTGGTTGAAGATGTAGCGGCGGAAGAGGTGAAGTACTTCCTGTCCGTACGCCCCCTGCAGGGCCGCGTTGAAATCAAAGCCGCGGAAGCGCAGGTTGAGGGTTGCCCCGACGGTATAGTCCGGCAGGTAGTTTCCCTGGATCGTGCGGTCGGCGGCAAAATTGATCTCTCCGTCGCCGTCCAGGTCCAGAAAGCGCAGGTCGCCCGGGCGGGCGTTGGGTACGTGGGGGTAAGCGTCCAGCTCAGCCTGGTTCATGAATACGCCGTCGTAGACCGGGTTGTAGTATGAGCCGATGGGCTCGCCCGGCTTGGTGATCCACTGCGCCGAACCGGTACCGCCCCCGACGATGATCTGTGGTACGTTATCGGCCAGACGGATGACTTCGTTGCGGTTGGTGGCAAAGTTGCCGGTCAGCGACCAGTCCAGCCCGCCAATCCGGTTGCGCACGGTCAGCGCCGCCTCGAAGCCGCGGTTGTTTACCTCCCCAATGTTGCGCAGCTCCGAGACGAAGCCGGACGACATTGGTACGGGCACGTCGAGCAGCAGGTCCCGGGTGTCGGCCGTGTAGTAGTCGAGCTCGAGGTATACGGCGTCGTTAAAGAAGCCCAGGTCCAGCCCTACGTCCACCATCGTGGTCCGTTCCCAGCTCAGGTTGGGGTTGGAGGGGGTGCTTGGCGCCAGCCCGACGGCGAGATTATCCCCGCCGGTCACGTAGTCGGTGAAGCCCAGCAGGCCTACGGAGCCATAGTTCGGAATCTGGAAGTTGCCGGTGTTGCCGTAGCTGAGGCGCAGCTTCAGGTTGCTGATCGCCTCCACATCCTGCAGGAAGGGCTCCCCCGATACCCGCCAGGCGGCGGAGGCAGAGGGGAAGTAGCCCCACTTGTTGTTGGGGCCGAAGCGGCTGGATCCGTCGGCCCGCAGCGCGGCCGAGAGGTAGTAGCGGTTGTTGAAGTTGTACTGCACGCGCCCCAGCACGGAAAGCAGCGACCATTCCTCACGAAACGAGCCGCCATCGGTAATCTGGCCTGCGTTGAGCGTGGGCACCAGGTCGTTCGGGTAATTGGTGGCGTAGAGTTCCTTCACGTTGAAGGTCTCCTGCTGGGCGGTGAAGCCGGCCACGGCCGAGAGGTTGTGGTTGCCCAGCGACTGCTCGTAGTTAAGCAGGTGTTCTACCAGCCAGTTGCGGCTGTTGCGGGTGCGGGCGATGCCGACCGGCGTGCGTGGGCCCGACTGTCCGCGTTGCTCGACGTAGGACGGCCAGTAGTAATCACGGTCGAACTGATTGAGGTCGGTACCCAGGTTGAGGCGGTAGGAGAGGTGGTCCACCAGGTCCACCTGCGCATACAAGTTACCGATGAGGCGGAGCTGCTGCATAGCGTCCTGGATCTCGTTGGCCAGGGCTACCGGATTCACGGCGTCCGTCATGGCGTACCCCCAGGCGTTGCCGCCGTAGTTGTAGGAACCGTCGGGATTATACACCGGCCAGATTGGGGAACTGTGCAGCGCCAGGCCAATCACGCCGTGGTCGAACCAGGGGCCCTCAGAGTTCACCAGGTCGTGGTCCGTGAGGGTAGGGTTCAGGTTGAGACCTACTTTGAGCCGGCCACGGGTAAGGTCCATATTGAAGCGGCCGCTATAGCGCTTGAAGCCGGAAGAGATCACGATGCCCTGCTGGTCCATGTACTCGGCGGAGGCGTAGTACCGCAGGTCGGTGCTGCCCCCGGATACCGACAGTGAGTGGCTCTGGATCGGCGCGTTGCGGAAAATCTCGTCCTGCCAGTCGGTGTCCGTCAGGCCCGCTTCCCCGGCCAGGTAGGGCTGGATCTGCGGGGGGATCAGCACGGCGGGCTGACCTGGTACGTTAACGGCGCGTTCCTCGTTGGTATCGGTATCCCGTCCTTCGGGATAGCGGTCGCGGTAGCCGTTGTTGCGGCCCTCGAAATTGAGCTGCGCCCATTCGTAGGCATTGAGCATATCGTAGCGGGTGGTGGTCTCCTGGCGGCCGTAGTAGCCGCTGTAGGAAACGATCGGGGCACCGGCGCTGCCCTTCTTGGTGGTGATGAGCACCACACCATTGGAGCCGCGTGACCCATAGATGGCCGCGGCCGAAGCGTCCTTAAGTACCTGAATGGACTCGATGTCGGCCGGGTTGATGGTGCTCAGTACGTTGATGGGTTGTTCGGCGTAGCCACCGCCGGGGTTCACCTCGCCGGTGGCGCGGGCGTTGTCGTTGGACAGTGGTACCCCGTCAATGACGTACAGCGGCTCATTGCCGGCGGTGATCGATCCGACACCGCGGACGCGCACCGACAGCCCCGCCCCGGGGGAACCGGAGGTCTGCAGGACCTGTACCCCGGCGAGCTTGCCCACCAGTGCCTGGTCGAAGGAGGTGACCGGCTGGTCAGAAAGTTCGCTGCCGGAGATGATGGATACGGCGGTGGATAGGTCTTGCTTCCGGGTCTGGCCGTAGCCGATGACAACAACTTCCTCGAGGTTGGCGACGTCAGACTGCAATTGCACATCGAGGACGGATTGCGTACCTACCGGCAGCGTCTGCGGGCGAAAACCGAGGTAGGAAAAGATCAGGTCGTCGGCGGATTCCGGTACCGAAACGGTGTAGCTGCCGTCGACGTCGGTGATGGTACCGGTGGTCGTGCCCCCCACCGTTACGCTCACCCCGATGAGGGCCTCTTGGGTTTCCGCGTCGGTGACGGTGCCCGTAACGCTGCGCTGAGCGGACAGGCCCGCAGCGAGTAGGGTGAATAGGAGGAGATGGGGCACGGTAAGGGCGAGCCCCCGGGGGACTAGTTTCATACGGAGTGAGTTAGAAAGCAACAGACGGGGTAAATTCCCGGCTGGTAGCAAAGGTGTTTATCACCCGTTAACTCAAAATAAACGCCGTATTATTTCATCCTGAACCCCGGTGAATAACTTTCCCGGCCTGCTTCATGAAACATAGTATAGGCGTGCTTTGACAGGTGCCGGTAGGAAGCCTGTACCGATCGAGGATGCTCGTTTGGTGCGCCCGAACCCCCTTACTTAACATAGCGTAAACTATGGTCTGTTATCCCGCGCTTGGGAGAAGCCGAAGGCGGAGGGAGGTTAAGCAGGTAGGGGTCGCGACGCTAAGAACGGTTATCACGTAATACCTATCTTCTAGACCCGTTCAACTAGAAATCGTTTCCTTATGAAAATTGAAGCCCTGACCGCTACCGTTCCCGATCAGCTAGCCGAACTCCAGATAGAAACCTCTGCCATTTCCTTTGTCCCTGACGGGGTGTTGGTCAACCATCCTCTACTACTTGATGTACGCAACCAAGAAGATCTACTGCTCTTCCGTTTGCACCTGACCTATGAGGAAGCGGGTAAGATCGGCCAGACCCTGCAGGAACTTAATCTCGACCTAGCAACGCAATAGGTCAGCCCCTCACCGTTCTAGCTTGTGCAGAGCAGGTATAACGAACTTCCCATCTGGGCCTCGGCTAAAAATTTGGTTGCACTTCTCTTCACAGGAAGCGGCGGGGCAGGGGCTCCTTCAAGGCCTACTTAACATAAGCAAAGTTAT
>CAWDMV010000020.1:0-16228 GCA_963803525.1 Lewinellaceae bacterium | reverse complement strand
GCCAATCACTAGGTTACACTTCCTGTAAAACTGTAACCTAGCAAAATGCCGACATCAACGTATGGAAAAAGAATAGGACCTGATTAAGTCCATACCCGAAATTAGTCTACGGCGGCCTCCAACTCGATCCAGCGACAATGAATTGGTCCATTCGACCTACATTTACAGTTGACGAGAGTGTGATGAACCAAAAGCTCAACTTTTGGCTGCTGTCCAAGGTTTGAATACCTTAATCTGCTAACGCCATGCGCCAACTCTCCGACTACAACAGCGAACTGAAACTGAAGGGCTTCAATGTGTTTCAGATCGAGAAAGACGGCAACAGCACCAACGTGTACAGCCGCAAGGACTTCTACAAGATCTGCCTGACCACGGGCAAGAGCATCATCCACTACGCCGACCGGGGCTTTGAGGTAAACGATACCGTTCTCTTCTTCGGTAATCCGCACATCCCATATTCCTGGCAGACCGTCTCACGGACCTACGTGGGTTACACCTGCCTCTTTTCGGAGGAATTCCTCAGTCTGTCGGAGCGTTCGGAGGGTATTCTGCAATCGCCCCTCTTCAAGCTTGGGGGGACTCCTGTACTGAAGATCACTACGGAGCAGCGGGAGTTGCTGAATGGATTGTTCCGCAAGATGATCGAAGAGCAGCAGTCGAACTACCAATACAAGGACGACCCGATCCGCAACTACATTCACCTGATCATCCATGAAGCACTGAAGTTGCAACCGGCGGACCGCATGGACCAAAAGACCAGTGCCAGCGAGCGGCTAACTTCAGTATTCCTGGAGTTACTCGAACGGCAGTTTCCCATCGAGACACCGGATAACCCCCTGCGGCTCACCACGGCGAGCCAGTACGCCGGGGAGCTCGCGGTGCACGTCA
This sequence comes from Lewinellaceae bacterium, assembly GCA_963803525.1. GTDB lineage: Bacteria > Bacteroidota > Bacteroidia > Chitinophagales > Saprospiraceae > Neolewinella. Next base: position 15,340 of record CAWDMV010000020.1, on the reverse strand, counting down.
ACTACCTCAACCGGGCCGTAAAGGAGGTCACGGGGAAGTCGACCTCCGTGCTGATCTCCGAACGGATCGCCACCGAGGCGAAGGCGCTGCTGCTGCATACCAGTTGGAACATCAGCGAGGTGGCGGTTGCCCTGGGCTTCGAATACCCTACTTACTTCAGCAACTTCTTCAAGAAGCTGACCGGAACTACGCCGACGTCCGTGCGGTCCGTCAGCGCGACTTAGCAAGCCTTCGGTATTTGCCCCCTGCACCCGCGGCCCCGCCCTCCTGGAAGTTTGAATTGATTACTTATTGGTTTGATTTTCATTATCCGATAAGGGATAAAAGGGAAGAACTTTACACGATAAGTTCTGGGGTATACAACCCCCAACATTCCGGACGGTCCGGGCCGGGCACCGAAGCAATAAGATTGGCCGAATAAACGAGTGTATGAAAAGATCTAATAAACCCAGCATCACCCGCCGCGAAATGCTCGTCGGCACGGCTGCCGCCGTCACGGTGACGCTCACGCCGGGCACCCTGGCCAAGGCCGCGAGCCTGGTCGGTAATCCCAATCCGAAACTCGTAGAAACGGCGGTAAGGCTGACGGTAAACGGCGAGCAGCAGGAGCTGACGCTGGATACCCGCACGACCCTCCTGGATACCCTGCGCGAGCACCTGAACCTGACCGGCACGAAAAAGGGCTGCGACCACGGACAGTGCGGCGCCTGTACGGTACTGGTCAACGGAGAGCGCATCAACTCCTGCCTGACGCTCGCCCTTCAGCACGAGGGAGACGAGATCACTACCATCGAAGGACTGGGAACGCCCGAGAACCTGCATCCCCTGCAGGCCGCCTTCATCAAGCACGACGGGTACCAGTGCGGCTACTGCACGCCCGGGCAAATCTGCTCGGCCGTCGGTACGCTCAAGGAAATCGAGGCCGGGGTTCCGAGTCACGTCACGTCCGACCTGCTGGCGCCGTCCGAGGCCAGTAACCCGGAGTTGCGCGAGCGCATGAGCGGCAACATCTGCCGCTGCGGAGCTTACTCGAACATCGCCGAGGCCCTGGAAGAAGTGGCGGGAAATTCCTGATCGGTTCACGGCGGGAACGCCTCATCAACGATAAACCATGAAAGCATTTACTTACGAACGCGTCCGTACGGTCGCGGAAGCCGCGGCCGCCCGCGCCCGCACCCCCGGGGCCAAGTTCATCGCCGGAGGCACCAACCTGCTCGACCTGATGAAGCTGCAGATCGAGACCCCCGAGCACCTTATTGATGTCGGTAAACTCCCCCTGAATAGTATCGGCCTAACTTCGGATGGCGGATTGCGAATCGGGGCGTTGGTCAGTAATACGAAGCTGGCCGCGGACATCCGCGTACGGCGTGATTACGGGGTGTTGTCCCGTGCGATACTGGCGGGTGCTTCCGGACAGCTCCGCAACAAAGCGACCACCGCCGGAAACCTGCTGCAGCGCACGCGCTGCCCCTACTTTTACGATACCAACCAGGCGTGCAACAAGCGCAAGCCGGGCAGCGGCTGCGCCGCCATCGAAGGATCCAGCCGCTCGCTGGCCGTTATCGGAGGGAGCAGCTCCTGCATCGCCACCTATCCCGGAGACATGGCCGTAGCGATGATGGCGCTTGACGCCGTGATCGAAACCGTTGATGCCAAAGGAGCAACCCGCAGCATTCCCATCGCTGAGTTTTACCGCCTGCCCGGCGAGACGCCCCACATTGAAAACGTGCTGACGCAGAGCGAACTGATCACTTCCGTGGTACTGCCGCCTCCGGTCGGGGGCAAGCATACCTACTATAAGGTGCGTGACCGCGCTTCCTATGCCTTTGCGCTGGTTTCGGTCGCCGCAATCCTGCAGGAGGACGGCACCGGCCGCGTCGCGGTAGGTGGAGTCGCCCCCAGACCCTGGCGCAGCCGGGAGGCGGAAGCATTGTTGCCCTCCGGTGCTCAGGCGGTGACGGATAAGCTGTTCGCCGGAGCGAACCCCACCGAGGAGAATAAGTATAAACTGACATTAGTAGCCCGGACGCTGGCAGGTGTCCTAAACGAAGGAAAACGCTAAGATGAAATTCACTACACCAGCCGGACCGAACCCTACCGATCAACAACGGGTCATTGGAAAGCCGACCACTCGTATTGAGGGTCCCCTCAAAACCACCGGTCAGGCCAAGTATGCGTACGAATACAACGAGGAGGTGTCCAAGCCGGCCTACGGCTACGTAGTGGGGGCGGGCATCGCCAGGGGGCGCATTGAGGCGATCCACCAGACGCGGGCCAAGTTGTCTCCGGGGGTGCTTGCCATCGTTACCGCCGCCAATACCGGCCCGCTCCGCACCGGGCTGTTCTACACCGACAGGCTGCTGGCCGGGCCGAAGATTGACCATTACCACCAGGCGGTGGCCATCGTGGTGGCGGAAACCTTCGAGCAGGCCCGGGCCGCGGCGGCGCTGCTGCGGATCGACTACGTCAAGGAGGAAGGCGCCTTCGATCTGGCAGCCGGTAAGGAATCGGCGCAGGCTCCGCCGGCCGGTCCTTTCAGTCCACCCGCCGAAACCTCCATCGGTGATTTTGCCACAGCGTTCGCCAGCGCGCCGGTCACCCTGGACGAGACGTACACCACCCCCGACCAGTCCCACGCCATGATGGAACCCCACGCTACGATTGCCAGCTGGGATGGCGATCAGCTGACCTGCTGGTGCACGATCCAGCAGCTGAGCTGGGGCGTCCGGGACCTGGCCAATATTCTGGACGTGCCCGCCGCCAACATTCGGCTGATCTCCAGCTACATCGGTGGGGGCTTTGGTGGTAAGGGCACGGTACTGTCCGACATCGTAGCTGCTGCCCTGGCGGCACGCGCCACCGGCCGGCCGGTGAAGGTGACCCTGCAGCGACCGCTGATCTTCAACAACACCATCCATCGCCCGGCAACGATTCAACGCATTCGACTGGGCGCGACTCCGGACGGTAAGCTGACGGCCATCGGTCACGAAAGCTGGTCGGGAAACCTGCGCGGCGGAAGAACCGAAACGACCATCGCTTCGACCAGGCTGCTGTACGCTGGTGCTAACCGGATGACCAAGCTGCGCCTGGCGATCCTTGACCTGGCGGAGGGCAGTGCCATGCGCGCGCCGGGCGAGGCCTCCGGAATGATGGCCCTGGAGATTGCCATGGACGAGATGGCCGAGAAGCTGGCGATAGACCCGGTAGAATTTCCGCATCATCAATGATACCCAGGTCGATCCCGAAAATTCGGCGCGGCCATTTTCTACCCGCCTGCTGGTAGAATCTCTGAAAACCGGGGCGGAGCGGTTCGGCTGGAATCGGCGCAACGCGACACCCGCCGCGGTGCGGGACGGACAGTGGCTGGTGGGCATGGGCGTAGCCTCCGCTATCCGGGGTGCCCCGGTGATGCCCTGCGCGGCACGCGTACGGCTCGACCGCAACGGGGTAGTGACCGTAGAGACCGACATGACGGACATCGGTACGGGCAGTTACACGATCATTGCCCAGACCGCCGCCGAGATGATGGGTATCGGGCTGGAACAGGTCGTCGTGAAGCTGGGCGATTCGAGTTTCCCCGTGTCCCCCGGTTCCGCAGGGCAGTGGGGCGCGGCGTCCGCTACCTCCGGAGTATACGCTGCCTGTGTAAAGTTGCGCGAGGCCGTCGCCACGGCCCTCGAACTTCCGGTGGACGAAGCCAGGTTTGAGGACGGAAATGTGATTGCCGGAGACCGCAGCTTCCCGCTCGCAGACGCCGTTGGGGCCGAAGAGCTGGTGGCGGAAGACGAGATGACCTACGGCGACCTCGGCCGGCAGTACGCCCGGGATACGTTCGGAGCTCACTTCGTGGAGGTCGGGGTACACCAGTATACTGGCGAGATCCGGGTAAGGCGCATGCTCGCGGTCGCCCACGCCGGGAGGATTCTGAACCCCACCGCCGCCCGCAGCCAGATGATCGGCGCGATGACCATGGGCGTGGGGGCTGCGCTGATGGAAAAGATGGAAGTGGACACCCGCGTGGGCTTCTTCGTCAACCACGACCTGGCCGGCTACGAGGTACCCGTTCACGCGGACATTCCCCACCTGGACGTCGTGTTGCTGGAGGACAGTGATCCGACCATGTCCCCCATGAAGGCCAAGGGGATCGGCGAACTCGGCATCGTGGGCGTGGCCGCGGCGATCGCTAATGCCATATACAATGCTACCGGGGTACGGGTGCGCGACTATCCCGTTACGCTCGACAAACTGATCGATAAGCTGCCGGTGCCGGCCTAGGTACACGTCGCACCCGCGGCCCCGCCCGCTTGTAACCGCCCCTTCTGGCATCCGCAAGGTGTCGGATTTTTTAAGCAGGTTTGAATGTATTAGGGATTGGGTTGAATTTCATTATCCCGGAGGGGGTGATGCGGCGGACCTTTGCATCAGCGCAGGAGGGAAGGGCAATTCCACCCGGCGCCAAGGGCAGTAAACTGAAAACCCATGATAAGCAGCAGTAATCGTTCCACCACCAACTCCGTCCCCCCGGTCATCGAGCCGCGGTGGAACGCCGTCTGGTCGCTGGCCATCGGCGTAGCGGGCCTCATCACGGCGGAATTCCTGCCGGTGAGCCTGCTCACCCCGATGGCCGCCGAACTGGGCATTACGGAGGGGGCTGCGGGCCAGACCATCTCGCTCACCGCCGGGGCGGCCATGGTGACCAGCGTGTTCATCACGGCGTTTACCCAGCGCTTCGACCGCCGGTGGGTGCTCCTGAGCTTCTGCGTCCTGCAGGTCGTTTCCAACTTGCTGGTTGCCTCCGCCAGCCTACTGATGGAGCAGGTACTGGCCCCGCGCTTCAACTTCACGCCCAAAAACACTGACAGCGGCTCGAAGGAAGGCTACGATTATGGCGAAAGTGGCTACCAAAAGGACCAGACCAACGTCGGCTACGATGAGCGCAAGGGCCTATTCGACATTGAGATCAAGGGGGTCGCCGAGCCTAGAACTCCCTACGGCAAACGGACGATCGCGGAGGACCTCAACGAGCTTACCGCCAGCTTCGTTCAGGACAAACAAGCCATCGAGCGCGGCCTGTTTGACACCAAGCTCGTGCCCCAGGAACTGACACAGGTACGCATGGGTAAGATCATCAAGGACCGCTATCCGGATATGGAGCCCGGAGACCAGGAGGCCGTCCGCCAGCACGCCGTGGCCGCCATCAATATCATGCAGCAGGCCCAGAAGCTGGCACGCGAAGATGCGGAAGTGGGCGCGGACGCAGGTGCGGGGGAGGGTAGAAAGAGCAGTGACGGACAACCCAAGGCCAACACCGCCCTCCTCGATGGCATTCGCAAACTAGCCATGGACGTCCGGGAGCTGGACGTAGACTGGATCGACAGCATCAACCCCTTCGAGCAGGCCTACTCCATCATCAGCAAGTCGATGGACAACCAGAGCCTGCGTGCCATGGCCGAGGTGATCAGCGCCAAGAAGCAAAAGATCGATCTGGAGGAGGCCCGTGAACTGGCCCGCCGCGCCGTGCGCTTTAAACAGGAACGCGGCCGCCTGCCCGACCTTAAATCCGCGGACCCCTGGGAGCAGCGTATGGCCCAGGGCATCGAAGTGCTCAAGCGCGAGGCGGCAAAAAACAGTCAGGAAAATGGCTAGCAATAAAGATTTTACGGAGGAAGACGACGCGCTACTGGCGGAGCTGGGCGTGGAAGTCGAGGTCAGGCAGCCGAAGAAGTACACCGACCGGGAGCAGCGGATCATTACCGGTTTCGAGGAGATCCAACAATTCGTGGAAGAACACGGACGCCCGCCGCAGCACGGGGAGGACCGGGAGATCTTCGAGCGCCTCTATGCCGTACGGCTCGACCGGATTCGTGAGCTAAAGGAATCCAACGACCTGCTGGGGGACATCGATTCGCAGAACCTCCTATCCGCAGATCAGGCTACCGCTCTCGACCTCCCAGAAGATCTCGACGACGACGCCCTGCTGGCCCAACTAGGCGTGACGGAGGAGTCCGAGTCATCCATCAAGCAACTTCGGCACGTCAAATCAAGGGCGGAAAAAAAGGCCGCGGAAGAGATTGCTAACCGGACGGTCTGCGAAGATTTTGAAAAGTTTCGGCCGCTGTTTGCAGCTATCCAGCGAGAACTCAATGCCGGGTTACGGGAGACCATTCGCTTCCACAAGGATAGTGGGTACACCCAGGCCGATATCAGGGAAGAACAGTTCCTGATCGTCGGCGGGCAAACCGCCTACATCGCGGAAGTAGGGGAGGTGATAAAAGTGACCGCCGGCCAGGAAGACGCGCGCCTACGGGTGATCTACGCCAACGGGACGGAGAGCAACATCTTACTGCGGTCCCTCATCCGGGCTATGTATAAAGACGAGACCAGCAGATTTATCACGGAGCCGGATCAGGGTCCCCTCTTTTCCGGCGATCTGGCGGAGGACGACCAGCAGAGCGGTACAGTATACGTGCTGCGCAGTCAGTCTGACCACCCAGCTATCTCCGCCAATCGTGAAGTCATTCACAAGATCGGTGTCACGGGTGGACAGGTGAAAAGCCGCACTGCGAATGCGGAAAACGAGTCGACGTTCCTATTGTCCGGGGTAGAGGTGGTAGCCACCTACCAGCTAGCAAACATCAACCGGTTCAAGCTGGAGAAGGTGTTCCACAGCTTCCTGGAACCCGGTAGGCTGGACATCGAGATCAAGGACCGGTTTGGGAAGCCGGTGACGGTTCGAGAGTGGTTCTTGGTGCCGTTATTCATCGTCGATGAGATGGTGGGAAAGGTCATGGACGGCACGATCAAAAACTATTATTATGACTCAGAGTCGGCAAGTATTGAGCGCCGTAACTAGTGTTTTTCCCTCCGATTACCATGGTGTCGCTAGCTGGAAAGGCATAGGACGCCTAGGCAAAGCCGGACCACGGGCTAAGTTGAAGTCCTATCTCGTCTCATGAAGCGATCAAGAAGAAAATTTGCCCCTGCCCTCATGGTGAAAGCCCCATTGAAGTCTTGAAACAACGGCAAACGCAGGTGGAACCGACCAACTGTTTCTCCAAACTATTCCTACTTTAGATCGTCCTGTCTCACCAATTGGAACATACACTTACAACCTGTAACTCTTCGAATGAAAGCCACCGAATCAAAGCTTAACGACTTCCTTTCTACTACAAAAACCCGCTTCGTCATTCCGATCTACCAGCGTAACTATGACTGGCAAGATCACCAGTGTAGTCAGCTGTTCTCCGACATCATAGGTGTAGCAAAGGATGACTCCCGTCATTCTCACTTTATCGGAAGCATTGTGTATCTCTACGATGGTTTGTACACGTCTTCTGAGATCAAGGAACTTGTAATAATCGATGGCCAGCAGCGCCTGACCACTGTCTCCTTGATTTTTGCTGTACTCTACAAATATGCCCAGTCCAGTGGAAATGAAGAGGCGGCCGTAGAGCTCAGGGAAACTTATCTAGCTAATCGTTTCGCTAAGGATCGGAAAGAAAAGCTCTGGCAAACGGCCGAGAATGACCGGATATATCGGCGCCTCCTGAATGGCAAATCGGGTGAGGGAGAACCTTACACCCGCATGCGGGAAAATTACAGTTATTTCAAAGAGATGGTACGCGACCAGGCAAGCTTTGACCTGGTCAAAAAGGGGTTGGCTAAATTGTCGTTCGTAGAGATAAGCCTGGAACGGGGACGGGATGACCCACAGCGAATTTTTGAGTCGCTCAACTCTACTGGCCTTGCCCTTTCACAAGCCGATCTGACGCGCAATTATATTCTCATGGGCCATACCCGTGAAGAGCAGGAACGACTGTACCAAACCTACTGGCACGAAATCGAGACGAACGCCCGCGACGACGATTCCCGGATTAATCTCGTCTCAGACTTTGTTCGTGACTTGCTGACTTTCAAAAACAAAAAGATTCCCCGCAAGGACCAGGTATACGACACCTTTAAGCAGCACTACCCACAACGCGAAGCCAGCGAGGTAGAGCTTCTCCTGCAGGAGTTGCTGCGTTACTCGAGCCATTACGGGAAGCTCATCAACCCAAGCCGGGAAGATGACCGGGAAATCCGTACGGAACTGGAATACATTCGGCAGCTTGAGATCAACGTCACGTATCCGTTTCTCCTCCAAATTTATGATGACTATGAGGCACAACGGATTTCAAAGCAGGAATTCGTGGATGTCCTGACGCTTACCCAGCGCTTTGCTTGGCGGAGATTCCTGGTTAATCTTCCCACCAATGCCCTGAATAAGATATTCATGCGTCTTTACGAGGACGTCCGTAAGGATGATTATGTGAGTTCACTGGAAAGAAGTCTTGTACGCAAGAAGGGCACCCAGCGCATGCCACTTGATGAGGAGGTCCGGAGTGTTTTGCGCGAACGGGACATGTACAACATCCGGCCAAAAAACCGGATCTACCTTCTGGACCGACTGGAAAACTTTAATAATCGGGAGCGGGTATCGACTGACCATCTATCTATTGAGCACATATTTCCCCAAACGCCCACCGCTGCCTGGCGGGCCAACATGGAGCAAGAGGAGTTTGATGCGTTTGCCGACAAGCATCTCCACCAACTTGGCAACCTAACGCTGAGTGGAAATAACGGGAGCCTTTCCAATCGATCATTTGTAGAAAAGAAGGACTTGAACATTGGAGGCAAAGAGCAAGGCTACGCCTACAGTCGCCTGTGGCTCAACCGCGACCTCATGAAGCTGGATACTTGGACGGTATCCGACTTCAAGGAGCGTCACAAAACCATAATTCAGCGGATTTTGGACATTTGGCCCTATCCGGAAGTCGAATTAATCGAGGATCAGGATACTCGGGAAGAACTCTCTATTTTCGAAATAGATGATCCTACTGGCTACCAAGTCCAGTATGCCTGGATCGAGGACACAAAATTGGAACCTAAGTCGGTCAAGGAATTTTACATCGCCACCTTGAGTCACTTCTTCAACAAGGATCCACATCCCATGATGCGTCCTGATGTGGCGGGCACCATTCTGCTAAGCCGCAACGACCCCAACGCCCGGGAAAATGAGTACATAGGTCGGGGCTACAGTGTAGATGCCTCAAACAGTACTTGGGTAAAATTCAAGCGATTGGAGACTGTGCTCACGGCTTACGATGCAGAAGATGCCGTGCTAGTCAAATTGCAGGAAGCATAGTCAAAACCACCCACAGAAGTAAGTGCTTTGATTTCGACACCATTGATAGCAGCTGTGCTGGCTAGTGGTGAGATAAGGTCGGGAGGGTAGGGGCACTAGAGGCAAGCCTATAAGTGTAGTAGAAATCCTACTTAACATAATCAACTCTATAGGATATCCGGCATCCTGGGTGCCTGCTGGCGAGACAAGACCTTCATTTGGGCCTGCCACGGTGGAGGGGCGAGTTGAGCCCCCCAGCCGGTTCCCAATTCCTGGTCCCGGGAATGTGCAGGTTCGGTGTCGGGTGAGCGCGCTAAGGTCACGCGTCCAACCGAGTAGGCCGGCCAGCGACGCGGGTGCGATTGTGAACAATATTAACCAAGCACTCTTTACATTCGGTACCGCTTTGCCCCAACGCCACGCCTCCCGCCCCCGTGATCGGTATGAATTGCTCCGTGGTCTACCCTTACACCTATGGTACCGGAATTTGATGGCCGGGACGCGGACTACTTCCGGGCACACCAGCGTAGCCTGGCCGCCAGCGGGGTTTACTTACATTTGGTCCACCTCGGGGAGTTTACCGCCGAAGTAACCATCGAGCAGGTGGGAGAACTTGACTATCCCATTCCCCCTGCGGAGTTGCGCGCCTACGTCCAGGGTATTTTTCTCCAATTACCCTATGCAGTCCTCACCACCGTAATTACTGCGCCCCCGCCCCGCTAGGGGCGGGGAGACCCATCCGCTCCCTAATCTCCACCGGACACGCACGGAGCATCCGGATAAGGCTCGCCGGTACGCAGGAAATCCCCCCGCCCGGTAATTTGCGGCACGGCTATTTCTGCTGTCCATCCAGGCTCGCCCACGGCGGGTCCTCCGGCTCCACCACCGCTTCCCACCCCGAGGCGAGGCCCTCCCCGGCCTCGTTTTTCCAGTAGTAGACCGGCGCGTCGTTGCGCAGCAGGTCCACCCACACCACCAGTTTGCCGGCATCGTCCGCCGACAGGCTGACCTCGGTGTTGTCTTCCAGATGCAGCTCCAGGCTGCCCGCACTCAGGGTCATACTCCAGTGCAGTCGGTACTTAATGACCTTTTTTTTCGCGGGTTTCATAGGCAGTTTGCCGTATCGGCAGTAGGTAAACAAAAAGAACGCAGGTTGGCGGAAAGGTAGGGTAACGGATGCACTGGCGGACTTATTGAAGTCCCCACCGGGGCGCGCTACCAGGGCGGCGGAGCGCGGGTGGCATGCTCTCTTCCCACGCCGGGGAATCAGGCCGGGCCGTCCGGTTCCGGGCCGGTGGGATCGTTGCTTTTCCTAACTTCGGATGCTGGCACGTTGTGGGGTCCCGCCGCCCCGGGTTTTTCCGACTCCAACCGGGTCCCGCCGTCCCAGTGGTATGCGCCCACACTGCTCTGCCAGCTGCTGGAAATTCCTACTTCCCCCCGTTGGGTGTAATAGCAGGAATGGCCGCCCCCGCCACCCAGGAGGCGCACCCACAGCCGCAGGACGGCGGGCTGCTCGGTGCTCAGGTAGATGGGTACCCGTTCAGAGAAGAAGAGCGTTACCCGACCGAGGTGGGCCGCTTCGTCCCAGTGGGCGTGATAGGCCCGAATGGGAACCTCGACGTAGAACGGGGGAGGAGTCGCAGGGGGTAGGGAGGAGTGGTGGGGCATGGCAGATGGTGGGTTGGCTAATGTCCCCGGATCACCATACGACAATCCGGGGAGCAAAAAATGCGGGGTAAAAGTAGGGGCGCTCCCGGGGCATAATCGCCGGGCTAAGTAGCTGTGGGATGGGGCGGGCGGTACCCAACTAGCACTGCTGGCCGCTCCCCAGTGCTGGATACCGTCCCCAAAATAGGGACGCCCCTTGCTGAATTATAGGGGGTAGAAAAACCTTACGGTATTTCATAAATACCGCCCCCTATTGTAGAATTAATCGGACGTAACACTTAGACAATATCCGGTTCAGTGGCTAGCCCCCGCTGCGGGGCGGTGGGTCAACGTCGGATCCCGAGTTTGCGCATTTTACTGAACAGCGTCTGGGGGTGAATATTGAGGATCTCGGCCGCCCCGCCCGCCCCGCTTACCTTGCCGTCGGTGCTGTCCAGGACAAGCTGGATGTACCGGCGCTGGTAGTCCTCAAAGGTCAGGAATTCGGTCAGCGTATCGTCGAACAAGTCCAGCACGGGTTGCGCCAGCTCCGCCGCCGCCGTCTCGGCCTCCGGGGGCAGGGTGAGGGGCAGGAGCTTTCCGCTGGCAATGATGAAGGCGCGCTCCACCATGTTCTCCAGTTCCCGCACGTTACCGGGAAAGGAATAGTCCAGGATGCGCCGCAGGGTCGTGCCGTCCACCCCCGTGATTTCCTTGGAGAATTTCGCGTTAAATTTCTGGATGAAGTGGCGGATCAGGGGAGCGATATCCTCCCGGCGTTCCCGCAGCGGCGGGCTGTGCACGGGAAAGACGTTGAGCCGGAAGAAGAGGTCGGCGCGAAACCTGCCCTCCTCCACCCAGCGGCTCAGGTCCCGGTTCGTAGCGGCCACGACGCGTACGTCCACGGTCTGGACGCGGGTTGCGCCCACCGGGGTGTACTGTCCTTCCTGCAACACGCGCAGCAGGCGCGTCTGCTGCGGCAGCGGCAGCTCACCAATTTCGTCGAGGAAGAGCGTGCCCCCCGCCGCTGCGGCAAAGCGTCCCGCGTGGTCCCGGTTCGCCCCGGTAAAGGCCCCCTTGCGGTAGCCGAACAACTCGCTCTCGATCAGCTCGGGGGGGAGCGATCCGCAGTCCACGGTCACGAAGGGCTGCCCGGCCCGGGGACTGAGCCGGTGAATGGCCCGGGCGATGAGTTCCTTTCCCGTACCCGTTTCTCCGGTAATGAGCACGGTGGCGGTAGTGGGGGCCACCCGCTCTACCTGCCGCATGAGGGCGGCAAAGGACTCACTCGCGTAAACGAGCAGCCCGGCGGCCGTTTTCTGCTCCATCTCCACCCGCAGGCGGTGGTTTTCCCGCGTCATCGTGGCCACCGTCCGTTCGGACTCCAACAGGGCGTCCTGCACGGAGGCCTCCTGGGCCAGTTGGCCGGTAAGGTCCCGGGCCGTAAGGAGGTACAGGCTATCCCCGGGCGTCTGGCCGGCCACCAGGCTTACTTCCATGGTCAGGGCCGGGCCGTCGCGGTGCTTAAATTTCGTGCGAAAGTGCGCCACTCCCCGGCTATCTACTTCTTCCAGGTAGCTGCGCAGCCGGTCCTCCCGAAAGGCCGGCCAGACCTGGCGCAGGTGAGAAAGTTGGCGCGCCTGAGTGGGGGCGTAGCCCAGGTGTTGCAACAACTGGTCGTTGATGAAGAAGAGGTTACCCTGCCCGTCAATCTCGGCCACGAAACAGGCAATGGCGTTCAGGATGTTGCCCAGCCGGACGTTGGCCGGATCCTGGCTCGGCACGAGCATACAGCAGAGACAGGAGCCGGCCGTCAGGGCAAGTTTGATCAGGTGAAACGTATAGTGGTGGTCGTCCGCTATGATCAGTGGGCGCACCACACAGTCTCCCGGCTGGAGGGTGCCGAAGAACTCCGCCGCCGGGGTACCGGCCGGTAAATTGTCGCGCAGGGGCCCGCGCAGGAAGGCTTCGGTATCGAGGGACAACTGGGCGAGTAGTTCGGTGAAGGCCTCGTTGGTGGCCAGGGTGGCGAACTCTTCAGTCAGCAGCAGGGTGGGCAGCGGACTGGCCAGTACCCACTCCTGTACCGGTTCGGGGACATCCAAGTGGGTGAGTGCGGTATTGGACACGGGGGATGGTTGCGAGGGAGAATCCAGCAGTTCTTCGTCGAGTGAGTGTGAAGTATCGGCCTGTAACGTTAGTCCCGCCGGAAAACGGGGCGGGGCGGGGGTACGGGCGACCTGGTAAAATACGGGCGGGCGGGTCGGGAAACGAGCGCCACCACGAGGTTTACGCTATTTCATAAATATTTGATCGGGGCACGGCGGGAGCCGTCCCCGGGGCAGCTAGCCGGAGGAGCGCAGCAACCGGTAGGGCTACCCCGGCCGGTGGGTCAGTGGGTTACGCGCGATCGTCCACCAGGGCGCGCATCTTTTGCCGGGCCTGAAACAGGCGGCTCTTGACCGTACCCAGGGGGAGGTTCAGGTGGGCGGCAATTTCCTGGTAGTCGTAGCCGCGGAAAAACATCAGGAAGGGTACGCAGTAGCGCTCGCCGAGGGCGTTTAGTTGTCGGCTCAGTTCCTGCAGTCCCAGGGTTTGTTCGGCCCCGTTGGCCACGGCCCACCGCCGCTCGCGGGAGGGAGTGACGTGGTTCATGGAGTGGTGGAGGTGCTGACGGGTCCGCTTCTTGCGGTAGCGGTTGATGTGGGTGTAGCGCATGATCACGTAGATCCACTGTTTAAAGTTGGTCCCCGGGGTAAACTTATCCCGGCTGCGGTAGGCCGCCAGCCAGGTTTCCTGGACGAGGTCCTCGGCCTCCTCCCGCTGCTGGGTGAGGTGCAGGGCAAGGGCAAAGAGGTGGGACTGCGTGCCGGTAATCTCGGAGGTGAATTCCTGCGGCGTCATGGGGGCGGGGCTTAGTCAGGTTAAATCACCGGGGCGGTCAACCAAAGCAGTGGGTGCAGTTCCTCGCGACGGGCTGCGCGTAGCGTACGGTAATTCCCTGGCAGTACACAGCCCCTCGGAGTCGCCATCGTTGTAGTACAGCACGGGGTGCGTCTGCAGTAGCTTGGCCCAAAATTCCAGGACCGCGGGTTGCTGGGTGGTCAGGCACATCTGCCGTCCGTCGCTGAGCAGCAGATTCACCCCACCGTACTGCTGCTTTGCATTCCAGAATACATCGTAACACGTGATGGGAAAGGTCATGCGTGGGATGGGGTCTTGGGTATCACAAAGGGTACCCCGTACTGGCCAGGCCAGGACGGGTCCCGTCAATCGGACGGTAGGTATGGGGGGTGTTCCCGTAGTGCGAGACCAAATCGGATGGAGACGTACCCAGGGGGGTATCCACCTCTACTGCCTACGCTGTTCATAGTGTAAAACGAGGTTATGTGTGTTCGCTAACCAAAGTAATGGGGAGGAAGCCTACAACCAAGGCCGTTGCTAAGTCTTATGATTGGTAATAAAGAGCTGGGCGCTCGTTGAGCCTGCTGCATGGTTTGCCTAAACAATCCAACGCGGGTATTTCGCAGTTCCCCGCTACCGACCGGGTGGAGCAGATCCCCTCGCGCAGGTTGCACGAGATAATGTTAGGGTAGTGAAGGAGCGGGGCGCGGCCCCAGAGATCGGAGGGAGGCAAAAAACCGAATGATACCCAGGATTAGGGGCAAGGATAAATTTACTCAAAGCCCCCCCCCTGCCGGAGGCGATCAATCCGGGGATGGACAAAGGAGGTGCCGGTTTAAACCGGGACAATACTGCCCGCTTGACAGGAACACAAAGGGGGGGGGCAATTCCAACCCACCAACAGCATTACGCGGTATAATACTTGCGGAGATTCAGGATGAATGGACCATTCACTACTCATTCGATCCCACAGTATTGGTTGGAGGAAATTACCACGGTGCCAGGATGCTAAGCAGCCCCTTTTCACCCACGCTCAACGGTCCGCAGGCGGGGGAAAATCGACCACGTCCAGAAAGGTCTGGTAGGGGAGTAAGCGGAGTACTTCGAGTACCAGGTTCCTCACTTCCGCTTTAGAAATCACCTCCCGCAGGGTGGCCGAGGTCTGTACCCTTATCCAAATGAGGTCGCCGCTCACTTCTTCGAGTTCCAGGCATATTCCCTGAGCATTCAGGATAGCTTGGTGAAACAAAAAATATCCCTGGTACTCGGGGGCTAATTCTTTCATGAGACGTAATCATCACTACCCCAGTAAGGGTAAAGCGATTAGCGTATAGCAACTCACCGACGTTTGTTCGCGTGGATGCGCAGAGGTTGGTGGTTAGGATTTTTGCCGCCGGCTAGCGACTCGACAAACAAGCCTCCGATCGGCAGGGTAATCGGGCCGGGCACCAATATGCGTTGGGTACTGGTCCGGCCAGCCCCGCTTACGCCGCGCCCGGGTTTAACCGGAAATGGAGCTGGGGGTTAAATCGCGATCATTTGGTATGGGCTACCAACCAGCCGGGGGAGTCCCGAAAACCCTCTACTTAACATAACGATAATTATGGGCAAAATAAATCCCTA
>CAWDMV010000019.1:0-43964 GCA_963803525.1 Lewinellaceae bacterium | reverse complement strand
GGGAGCTAGAATTCGGTACTTGTGCTTTACCACGGAACTGGCTGCACCAGGTGAACACTACATCAGTAGTGTTCCAAATTTTGCAGATTGGGTAAGGCCCTGGTGACGGGATTGCTGGGTCTTGGGGTAGGGAAGGGGCGAATTTTGAAACACTTATGCTAATAGTGTTTCAAAGCGGGAACTGGGCATAAGCAATCTCCTGGTTGTAGCTTCGCAAACCTAATCGTGCTTACTATGCTAAACTTCAAAAGCTGGACCTTCGCTGAAGAGAAAGGCAAGCAACTTGCTGAGAACGCTGATGTAGTATTGATGGCTGTACTATCAATTATGGCGATCTTGATGCTCTTTGGTAAGCACTTAGAAGTTGGGGTAGCAGTATTGGTAGCATTGATTGGTCTGTACCAGTACAGCGACAATAAGAAGAGGGAGATACGCGTGTCAGAATTTAGCCAGTACAATGAGCTGATCACTACCCTTATTCAGGGGAAAAATGGGTGTGAAACCTATGTAGATCTCCAGGTAGCTGCTGTCTATCAGTTGAAGTATTACTACAAGTCCTACTATCCCCTGACAGAGAAAATTCTTACTAGTTTGGATAAGTCTTGGTCGACAAAGGAGAAGAATGCTTCCTACTCTCCCCGGTTGAAAGCAATAATTGACGAGACACTAACCCATATAAGAGAGCCCGTTGAGGTTTCAGAGGAAGCTCAAACGGCTGTATAGTCAGTCATGCGAAATTGGGCCTTCTTTAACAGCAGTTCAGAACACCACCCTCGAACGTACGACCATCCTTGATTGCAAAAACCTGACTGGCGTACCTAACTTTTTAGCCTCTTGGATCAGCAGTTCTCACTATCGGTAATTTTGGCTCGGGTTGCTACTTTTGACTATGGAAAGCAACGATACGGCTCAGTTCAGCGGACAGCTCAGTTTTGATCATCTCTACAACCAAGTTATCGTCCCCTTTTTCCGCTCCCTGGATGATGGGCGAGCCTTCAACGCCAGCTACGCGCTGCTCGACGCACTCAAAGCTGCCTTTGCCATCTACTCGCTCAAGGTACCCTCCCTGTTTCAGTTCCGCACGATGTCGCAGGCCGAGGATCATAACCTGAGTACGGTCTATAAGATCGGTCGCCTCCCGAGTGACAACGGCCTGCGTAAGGTGCTCGATGGTCTGGACCCGGCCGCCCTGCGCGTCGGCTTTGCTCACCTAGCCGAGCACGTCAAGGCAACGGGACTACTGGAGCGCTACCACGTCTACGAGGACTACGTGGCCCTCAGCGTGGACGGCGTGGAGCACTTTTGCTCTAAAAAGGTCTCCTGCCCGCGCTGTCTACAGCGGCGTCACCGCGACGGTAGTGTGTCAAACTACCATGCCATGCTAAGTGCGGCAGTGGTCAAACCCGGACTGGCCGAGGTGCTGCCCTGGGACCACGAGCCGATGACCCAACAGGATGGCGAGGTCAAAAACGACTGTGAGCGCACCGCCGTACACCGGCTGCTGGCGAACTTCGAGGCGACCCACCCCGAACTGGCCACCATCTTCGTGCTCGATGCACTCTATGCCTGCGCTCCGGTAGTCGAACGCATCGAGGCCAACGCGCGTTGGCGCTACCTCATCGGTGTCAAAGATAAGGGTCACGCCCACCTATTTACCCAGTTTGACGAACTGGATAGTCAGTACCAGATTCCCTGGCAAGAAGGCAAGACGAAGGGGCGGGAAGAATACGCCGTGGGTTATGCTAACGGCCTGGAACTAAACGCCGCCAACGCTGAGGTGGCGGTCAATATGCTCTACGCCATCATCAAGGACGCCAAGGGTCAGGAGACGACCTTCACCTTCATCACCAACCTGGAGCTGCGCCCCGACAACGTAGCGGAGCTATTAGCGGTGGGACGCGCACGCTGGAAGATCGAAAACGAGACGTTCAATACACTCAAGAACCAGGGCTATCACTTTGAGCATAACTACGGTCACGGTCAGGAGCATCTTTGCACCGTCATGGCCTACGTGATGCTGCTGGCCTTCTGGGTCGACCAGCTACAGCAGGCGGCCAACCGCAAGTTCGGCGCCCTACTCACTAAACTCAAAACGCGCGTGAAGTTGTGGGATGCCACCCGTTCGGTCTTCCGGGTCATGCCCGTCCAGTCCATGGACGCTCTGCACGATCAGCTCATCGACCTGTACTGCGTCAGGCTCATTTGACCGATAGTGAGAACTGCTGCTCTTGGATTAGGTTTCTTTTTCTGTAGAAGTGTAACCTACAGCCATGCGGAACACTATTACCAATAGTGTTGCACGCCGTTTTTATATTAGACAATACACTCAACAATTTCGCATTCGCGCACCCGCAATCGCACGTGTACGTACGAAAATTCTGAACATATCCTCTATTTAAACGGTGATGTTTTTATGGCCACCCGTACTCCTTTTTTAGGCGGGGTAGGGCGGCGGTCGGCGCCGACCTACCCTGTAACCCACTGAGTACCTGCACCGGTTACTCGCATCGGCGTATTCAACAGCTGGTCAACTAGGGGGCCTACTGCGGCGGGGATTGAAAACGGGTAACCCCCTACACCCTGCGTCACACCCGCGCTACTCTGCTCACGGAAGCGGGCATGAGACGGGAAGAACTCGGGTCGCTGCTCGGCCACGAACAGTCGAACACGACGGACATCTACGTGCGCACCGTGCAGGTGCTGACGGTGGAGATGTTTAACCGGGCGCACCGGGGAGTGGGGGAGTAGGTGTGAAGCCTTAAAAGCTGGTGGTTTACGGTAGCGCGCCTCCATCAACTGGGTACTCATGCCCAGTTAATTCGGGACGAAGAAGAGTAGTAAAATCTGGCCTAAAGCGCTTCACAGCGCGCCATCCAGTCGCAAATGCGTCATCGCGAGAGTTGTGTATTTTGTGCTTGGTGTCGGCGCACACCCGTCAATTATTTCCGGTCCATCAAGTGCATATGCGCAATGTGCATAAGTTTGATGTTGGCTTTCATCAATAAAAATTAAATGATACTACAAACTCCAATAAAGCACTTTGCTGAAGATATCGAGCGCGCTAGAAATTTGAGAGTCCATGCAGAAGGTTTGCCAGTTGGTGAGCTTAGATGGGACGTTTTTAGATCATCGTGGATGATTGCGGTAGGTGCATTTGATGCATATTTCTGTGATGCTTATGGAGATTTATTAGCAAGATCGTTTAGAGCAAAGCAAATGCAGCAGGACATCGAGCTTCCGAAAAGGATGAACAATATTACAGTGCCTATTCCGGTAGTACTTGACCAGGACTTGAGTGGAGGGTGGGCATGGCGGATGATAGCTAGAGATCTTATAGAAAAAGACAATGTACTATCTATACAAAAGGTTAAAAGCCTATTTAATGTTTTTTTCCGATCGTCTCACAAATTATTTACTGCTGATGGTCAGCCATTAGAACGGTGGATTGGTCATTAGCAAAATATGAATCGATTATTTGGATTTTCCAGAACCGCATATAGGCAGACACCGAACGGAGCTGCTAAAGGCGCTCTGAGAAAGGCAGCACTTGAAAAGCTTGAAAAAAGATTAGGCGTTATTATGCAAAGACGGCACGATTGCATCCACAATTGCGACAGACCGAAGTACAAGATCAATAAATTAAATATGACACCCCCATATGTCCGTGGAGTGATAGTCGATTTGGAATTTATTGTGAATCGATGTCAAGAAGAAATGATTAGAGAATTTCCGGTATTCTTAAATGATATTGGTTGTAATGCAGTTACTAGAAATAGAGTGGGATAATGTAATAC
This sequence comes from Lewinellaceae bacterium, assembly GCA_963803525.1. Taxonomy (GTDB): domain Bacteria; phylum Bacteroidota; class Bacteroidia; order Chitinophagales; family Saprospiraceae; genus Neolewinella. Next base: position 40,170 of record CAWDMV010000019.1, on the reverse strand, counting down.
GAAAGCCAACGTTGCCTCATATTCATAAAGTTAGGTTATGCTTTCTGTAGAAGTGTAACGTAGAAAATATGATAAATTCCCAAAATTTCGGAATAGTGAGTAAAACTTCGTTCTACTTCTACTATTAAGTATATGGCGTCAAAATTTCACTGCGCTTAAATTGAAAGTGCCTTTAGGTGCAGTGTCGAACACGGTCAGCCGGATACCTCAATCCTTCTATTTGCCAGTGAGCTAAGGCAGGGCCCGGTGCAAATATCCCCAAAATCATGACGGGTAGAGGCGTACGTGTCGAGTATTTACCAGCAATATTCCGGAGAGAAGGAAGCACCTAATTTGCTTTTATCACTCTACTGGCGTCACTGGTACTGACGTTTACTTTGGGGGTACCCCGGTAGCGCAGCATGGCTGCATCGGTTAGCGAACCTTTAAGCTCATCGGTCACGGTGATCTCGGCATTGCTGGCATCCTCTAGCCGGACGGTACAGCTAACTGCCGTAAAGCCGAATCCACTCACCTTACTCGCATCATTGGCTACCAGATTGAGCACCGGGGTGCTACCGGTCATGCTAAGGGAGGTGGCATTATTGAGTACTATATCAAGTGGGTTAACCGCTACAAATTCGTCAAGCGTAGCTTTGGCGGCATTATTGATCTCCAGTCCATTCAATTGGGGGAGTACGATGTCGACTTCAGCAGTGACCCGCTGATAGCTACCATTACGCATCCTGATGGAAAGTACTCCACCGGACGTAGCAGTTACGATTTGCGGGAGTATGTTATCATCCGCCCGAACCGTAACCCGGACAATCGTACCCTGTCGGATATTGACGTTGAATCTCTGGCCGACGACTATACTACTGAAACCGCCTGCTGTGCGGTCATCCGTGATGATATTGCCCGACCCGGTAATTTCGTTGTAATTACAGCTGCACGCTAGAAGCAGAATAAGTGAGCATAAAATAGAGGAGGATCTCATAAATTTGATTGATTATTACAATGGTCCGTATAGTTTTAAGCGGCTCGTTTACCCAGATTTCTGATCTCAGGCAGCAGTCTGCGAATTATCGGCAGGTCGGGCGACAACCCACACCCGCGAATTATTCGCAAAGCTAGGCTCTCGTTGACATATTCCGTCTTGATATCCGCCATACTGAAGGGCTCATCGTGGGGCTTTTGGGGGGCTAAGCAGTGGGCGGCTTTAGCCAGGGAAACGGTGGTCAGTGAAGCGTTGAGATGAAAGTCGATCTTTGGCCAGCTGTAGGCTTGGCAGTCCTCCAGACCGAGTTCCTGTTTGGCATCCCGGTAGAGGAACTCCTGCTGGAAGCGGCAGGTGTAGCTCAGCACCAGATCAGCCCCGCTTTGGTGCAGGTCGGTAGAGGCTAGCGTGGAGTGGGAGCAAATGTTGCCTGCCGTGTCGTAGCGGTGAATGACGACTACTTTAGCCTTGCGCTTCCAGGCTTTGATGTACGCCACCGCTTCGAAGGCCGTCCAGGAACCGTCATCGCCTTGGGCACAGGGGATGAAGACGTCCGGGCGCAGATGGGTCACCTCCACCCGGCCATCGTACTGTTTGGGGGCACCTGGACCCGGGCGGCGTGGTCCCCGATAGAGGTAGTAGAGCACCTGATCCTTTCTGAGCCGCGTATTGAGCTGAAGCTCCGCCGAGCGCACCGCATCGGCGAAACTGGCCTTGGCAAAGTAGGCATCGGCCACCACGTAGTCAGACACGCGGCGCAGCTTAGCGGCGTTGAGGGTCACGATGCTGGAGTAGTAGTCCAGTAGGCTCTCCCCTTCTTCCAGAGCTACGGTCTGTACTGCTAGTAGGTGTAGGGCCGTCTTGTCGGCTAGGTCTACGGCAGCCAGGCCGCAAAACTCCTGCCCCCACTTGGCCTGACCGGCCGCTCCGCTCCAGAAGTAGCCTACGCCGGCGGAATGCTTACCGCTCTTGGTCACGTAAGAAGGGTCCAGGGCGATGATGCGATGATCCGATAGGTAGCGCTCGACCAGACCCAGGTTAAAGCTCAGCCAGTCGAAGTCTTTAGCGTACTGGCGCCGGTAGGTGGCCTCGTTGTGCTCACCGTAGCGTGCCAGGTGAGTAAAGTTATACCGACCACGTATGGAGAGCAGAAGGGGAAAGAGATGGATCAAAAACTGGCTTTGCCAGCGACCCACGTGGGTCATTTGTCGTATTATTGAAGCAGCGAGGGTAGCAACCTTCGTCAGGTGAGCCATGGGTCTTAAAAGTTGGAGAACCTTCAAGATACGGGCTCACCGCCTTTTTTACGCTTCCCCTCAACCTCGTCAAACCTGTACGGACCATTGTTATTATCTTGAGGTATGGAAAAGTGGAGTGAAAGAACCATCATGCACTAATAATCACGTAGGGCCTAGACTTCCACCGGCAGTACTTTAAATCTCGCCACACGGGTACCACGATCGCAATCTGGTACACCCCAACGATGGTAGACGGGATTGCAAAGAACCGCCCTTCCGGCAGCGGGTACCCGTGGTAGTGATTAGCACGTTCAGGTAAGTTGCCATGCAGGAATAGTTATTCATAGCTGTTGATACGTAGGGGTCGCCGCCGGCAATGACAAAGATCCAAGGGTTAGGGTTGCCGGGGCTACGCCCGGAAGCAGGCGGTGCACTATCAGGTTACAAAACCCGTAGATCGAGCTTGGGTCCGAACAGCCGATCCGTGTTCGAGACGGCTATTTGGGGTGTTCCAGTTATCGAGGTCGGTGTGAGGCGGGTAGCCTTTTCCAGATCTACCTCTACGGTTTTCCTGTGTAGCTTACCGTTGACCCTTGTTTCTATTTCGATCGCGGCGTTCACCCGTTCCCCAATGGCCGCGATTTCCACTCCGCCAAACCCTCTTTTGAAATTCACCTCCAGCCGGTTCCTGAGCCGTACGGGTAGGTTGTTCAGCTTCATCTTGAAATAATCGCCGCCGACGCCAAGCTTATTGGTCATTTCTATGGTCGAGTGCTTTTCCCGGGTGGAAAAAATCTTGAAGACACCGTTCTGCTTTCCTTTATTAACGAAGCCTACTTTATCGACCTCGTTTATATTGATGTCGTGCTGGACCCTCAGCTCGCTAAGCGTGTCTTTCATCGTGTATTCAAGCGTCCCCCCCTGCGTAGTGCCTCTCAGGGTGTGGGAAAAGTCGGTCCTGCCGAGCTTAGACTCATTGCGCAGCAGTAGTTGGCCCTCCTTCATAGCGGATGCGCCAAAGCCCGGGAAACTAACGAAGAATTCGTTGACGTCGTAACCAGCCTGCAATCTCCTCTTCGCTCTGTCGCCGTTCACGTCGAGGTCCTCACCGGCAATGTCCCTGATCGATTCCGTCTTAGCGTCATCGCCCACTATAATCACGGTACCCGAAAGTGAAGTGCCCCCAATTGTTAAACCACGAACCCGGAGAGGTTAAGACAACGTATGGTTAAAAGCTATATATGTTTGGGCCTGTTCAAGCCGTTTTTTCAATCTTGCCGGTCCGGTACCAATCGGCTGGATAGTCGTCTCCGATGGAGGAGTGCCGGCGGGCGGTGTTGTAGTAGGTAAGGTAGTCATCTACCATGTCATAGAGCTGCTTTCCGGTCTCGTACTCATGAAGATACAGCCGCTCGTACTTTATGCTGCGCCACAGCCGCTCAATGAAGGCATTGTCCGTGGCTCGGCCCTTGCCATCCATACTTAGCCGCATTCCCTTGCTCAGGATGAACTCGGTGAACACCCGGCTGGTGTACTGCGCGCCCTGATCGGTATTGAAGACCTCCGGGGTCACTCGGTGGATGTCCAGGGCTTCTGCTACCAGATCGCGGCACCAAGTGGCCTCCATAGAGTTACAGAGCTTCCAATGGACGACGTAGCGACTGTACAGATCGATGATGGCCGTCAGGTACAAAAACCCCCGGCGCATGGGCACGTAGGTGATGTCCGTAGCCCATACCTGATCGCTCCGGTCGATCTTCAAATCGCGCAGCAGATAGGGAAAAACGGCGTGGTCCTTACACCGCTTAGAAGTGTGCGGGCCGGGTAAAAGTGACTGCAGGCCTAGGATCTCGTAGTACAGGCGGTCGATGCGGTTGCGGCTCACGGAGTAGCCCCGGTCCCGGGTCAACCACACGTGCATGCGCCGCGCTCCCTTGTAGGAATGGTCCAGGTAGTGCTCATCCATCAGGCGCAGCAACTCCAGGTTCAGAGCACTTTCACCGCGCGGCGCGTAGTAGAGCCCGGCGCGGGAAACGGACAACAACTCGCACTGCCGTCTTACGCTCAATTGTCCATGCTCCGGCTCGATCAGGTGGCGGCGCACCTCCGGGGAAAGGCTCACTTCAGCGTTTTTTTTTAGAAAGCAGTTTTCCACCTGCAGCTGGCCGATGATACGCAGGAGCTCGTCCTCGCGCGTTTGCAGGTCCGGCCCGACGACCTTACTGGGCTTGTCAAAAATCTGGGAGCCGCCGGCCAGTAACTCTCTTTTCCAGGTGCTGATCTGGGCCGGAGCCAGCTGGTGCTTTTTAGCCAACTCCGCTAAACTGTGCTGCTCCGAAATGGCCGCCACGGCGACCTTAAACTTGAACACCGAAGTGAATTTACGACGCTTCATTTTTCATATGATGATTATAACGATGTCTCATTCACTGGTCTAAATTATTGGGGATACATCAAAGCAACAGCAGGATAGCATCCCAGACGGGCGTGCGTGCCGCGCTGTTAATGGCCCCCCAGGGCATGTAGTGCAATCTTCCGCCCGAATAGGTACTGCCGGTGTAGGTGTCACTTCCCACGTACTTGAAGGTGTTCTTTTTAGGGTCGACGAGCACCTGACCTACCTGCCCCGGTTTGTTTGGGTCATAAACCACGATCTTCCATGGGTGGGCACTACGATCGTAGGAAACGGGCAGGATGCAGTGGGCCTTTTCGGTAAAGGTGTAATTCTGTGATAGGCAGATGACGGGGTCGTCCCCGCGCTCGAAGGCGCTCTGGGAGTGTAGGAATACGTGCTTTGGGTCGTGCGTATTTCCCGTAATGACCTCGCTTAGGAACCACCAGACCGCCCAGGCACCAATCTGGTAGCCCTGCTTGATGTTAAATTCTTTGCGTACGGTCTCCCAGTTGGTAAAGCGATCGATGGGCAGGCTGAACAGACTCCTTCCCTTTCTGGCGTAGATCCCCTCGGTCGCCATTCCAAAGCAGTTGCCTCCGTCGGCAATTCCCTTTGCCAGGAGGTGATAGAAGGTCGTCTTGACGTGGTCGGTGACGTTCCACCAGTCCGCCTCGCTGTCCACGTCCCGAAAGGTCGTCGCAAACTGGCTTTTGGTGATGGTCGGCGTTCCCTCATTCTCGACCGCCCACCACTGTTGTTCGGGGGTGAGGTTACTGACGTCTACGGTAGGTTGAAGAGAGAAGGTCAGCGATTTAACCCTACTGAATGCCTCGTCATAAATGCCCTGGTTCTCCCGCATGCCCCAGGCGTTAGCGGCGTTGAGCGTAATGGAATACTTGCCCAGCTTATCGTCCTTACCGGGGTCGCTATCCCGGATATCCAACGAAAAGACGTAGGTCTTTTTGACGCTGTCCGGATTGAGCTCTAGCGGAATGGTGAAGTCGATCTGCTTGTGGTTATGGCCGCCGTAGTTGCCCGACTGCGGATTGCGCCGTCGGTAGATCCTTTTCCCGTTCTCGTGAATGTACGAGAAGAAGAACAGGTCGTTCTCTCCCAGCCCGATACCCTCGCTCTCCCTGGTCTCCAGCCGGTTGATGAAAATCCTGAAGGGGTGGACCACCACGGTATCGCGGTAGCTTCCAAAGGATATTACGGAACCCCTCTGGAAGGAATTGATCCGACCCTTGCCGCTGTAATCGGGCACGTCCTCTTCGTTAGAGGTCGGAAAACCAAGGTCACCGGCCGGACCTCCCATGTTCCGGTACTTGCGCCGGATATCTCCGTGCACGGCGAAGGCACCGGTGGCGGACGACCAGTAAATCGTCCGCTTCTCAAATTCCGACATCTTCCCGATGGGGCTACCTTCCCTCATCACATCCTCCTCATTTCCGACAGGATAGCCGACTACCAGCGGGCCACCGAGTAGGAGATATCGCTCCAGGATGGCTCCGTGCACTTCACAGGCCCGGGGCGCACCATCTTTGTAGTAAATCCGGCATTTTTCAAATTTTTGTTCGAGACCGTCTCCAATCCGCTTCGCCGGCCCGAGGGGTAAGCCCCACACGGCAGCACCGCCCAGGTTTTCGTACGTTAGGTAGATCCGGTCCACCACGGCAACAGCCCCGTCGTCACCGCCGCTGTATATACCCCCATTCTTAAACAAGTTCCGCTTCAGGGTCGTGCCGGACTCACCAATCTCGTCGCTGACCGGGTAGCCGAGTGCTGACCCGGTGGAAGCCATTGCCCTATACGCTTTGGCTATGGCACCACGCACCGCAAAGGCTCCGCCAGTTTTCGGGTGATGTACAATGGTGTAGTCCCTGTAGTCGTCCGTATAAGTTCCGCTGGATTCATCATAGCGTGTCTTGGAAATGAGGGACCCGGGGTGGGATTGAGTGTTCTTGATCTCTTCGTACTTGTGCGTTAGGTACCACTCCGGTGCCTCCCGCATTACGTCTAGTTTTTCCTCCAGGTGAGTCGGAATGCCCTTGTATAACTGAAAGGCAGCTATATCTCCCGTAAACTTACCACTGCTGCCGTCCCCCTCTGATCCCAGGAACAGCGCCCCGGTCGCCACATTGGCCATCGTACCGTCGGGGAATGCCCGTAGGGCAACGTATTCATCATCTATAAAAAGCGCAACCGTGTCCAGGTCGTACACCAAACTCGCCGTATACCATTTATTCTCCACCAGGGTTTTAGCGTGGTGGCTACTGCAACCATTCTCCCCGTGATTTTTGGTGCCGACGGTCGCGTTGAGGACATATTTATCCCTTGAGAAGGTAGGTTGCGTGGAAATAGTGAACGGCGACTTGGTGCCTACCGTCAGGTGCTGGCGACCGTTCAAGGAGTTGGTCACCCTAAAGGCAAGTCGTACGCAAAACTGACGGGAGTCCGTAGGGAGTTTGTCGAGGGTGATCTTTGCCTGACCCATCTCCCCCAACGACACCGCGCGGGGGTAGGTGCCTAGGACGGTCTCGCCCGGTCCCTTAATACGGGTAGCCCCCACGAAAGCGCCCGGCTGCGTACCGTCGGGGTTCGAGAATTTAGGGTTATCGAAGGTGTAGTTCAGGATAAGCTCTGCCATAATTGCGTTTATTATGCGCTGTTTGGAATGATCCAAAGGTGAGGGCGGCGAGTACGGAAGCCAATTTTTTGCCGTCCATTCCCGGTGTACGAAGGGACGGACTGCCGTGGATAAAAAGTAGACAGCGCTCGCGTGCTGATCCGGCAAGTTGTTGAAGGTCAAGGGTCTACATACTACGGTATGTGTATAAAGCAGTATTGGGCGCGGACGCGGGTGCATTGTTTTAGTGAGCTAACGGGGGATTCGCCGATTCCGCCGGTAGCCATACCTTTGTTGGACCATGCACTGGAAGAGACGATCGAAATGGAGAGAAGTCGCACTTACCCTAGTGCTAATGGTGGCATTTGCCCGACTACCCGCCCAGCCCGCCAACGAAATACAGGACCTGGAAGCCGCGCTCGCGGCCTACGCCGGTCCTGACACCGGCCGGGTGAATAGACTCAATGAGCTCGGCTTCCGGTACTGGATCGTCGATCCTTCCCAGTCCATTACGATGGGGCAACAGGCGCTGAAATTAGCGGAGCAGGCGAATTATGCGGAGGGACGGGCCTTCGCCCAGCGGGTGGTGGGGGTCGGTCACTGGGCGCGGGGGAACAAGGATCTGGCTTACCGCTCACTGCTGGATGCCCGCGAAAGCTATGTCTCCCTTGGTGACAGTCTGGGACTGGCCAATACCGAGTTGAACATCGGTATGGTCTACGCCGACCAAAGGGAATACGATCTGGCCGCGCGCAGCTACCAAAGCGCCTTAGCATCATTCCGTCGCTTAGGCCTGGTTACCAGGGAAGCCACCGCTTATACTAAGATCGCGGAACTGCTCACGGAGCGGGGCAATTACGTTCCCGCCTTCGACTACCTCCGCCGGGCGCTCGGACTGCACGAGCAGGCGGGGTTTACCTACGGGATCGGTGAGGTGAATGGCAAACTCGGCCGGTTGGCCCTGAAACAGGAAGACTACGACAAGGCCATTTCGCACTTCTTGCTGGCCATCGGTGCGGGTAGCCAGCGGTTCGACCACGTCGGAATGGGGGAGAGCCTGTACGGTATCGGACTGGCCTACCTGCGCAACGGCAAGTACACCCTGGCGCAGGATTACCTCGCAAGGGCAGAACACCTGGCCGACGGTATCGGATTACTGAAGCTTCAGCGGGAGGTGACCCTTGCCTATAAAGAACTGTCAGAACGCCGTGGCAACTACCGAGACGCACTGACTTATGCGGACCGCCACCGCCAGCTGACCGATACCCTCTACGATCAGGAGCTCACCGCCCTCATGACCGGCTACGAGGCCCGGCGCAGCTACGCCCGCCAGCAGGAAGAACTAGATCGGGCGACGACGGAGCTACAGTTTTCGGAACAACGGAGAAAGAACGAACGGCTAACGCGGTGGTTATTGCTACTTATTTTATTGCTTGTCGCGATGACCGCCTGGTTGCTCGTCAAGCTGAAGGACCGGGCGATATACCGCAAACGAAAGGACCTCCTCGCTTCAGAAAGCCGCACTGAGAAGTTGCGCGAGGAGTTACACGACCGGGAGCGTCAACTGACCGCCAACGCGCTCAACCTGGCCAATAAGTCTGGCGCCATCGCCGACCTGAAGGAAAGCCTCGACGGAATGCGCAAAAAGCTACCCCAGGCCATGCGCGGAGAATTCGGCAAACTCACCCGCCAGGTGAGCAACCTCATCGAGGCCGATACCGAGTGGGAAGATTTCCGCAAGCACTTCGAAGCGGTTCACCCCGACCTGATCGTAACCCTGAAGCAGCGGTATCCCGATCTTACCCAGAATGAGTTCCGGCTGATTGCCCTCCTGCGGCTCAACCTTAATACGAAGGAGATGGGCAGCATACTCGGTATCAGTCCCGATAGTGTAAAAACTGCCCGCTATCGTCTGCGGCGGAAATTGGACCTCCCGACCGGTACCAACCTCTACGATTTTCTACTAACCCTGAATTGAGGTGTAGTCGCTGATAAGCGATTGGTAGTCAATCATTTGACGCCCATAGATTTGCCGCTTGTCTACTCCTTGTCTACCCCTTTCAGGGTGGTGTATACTGACGGTAGACCGTTTAAAATTGGAGGTGGTACCGACCGGCCGGCACATTTGTGGCACAATCACCAAAACGACCAATTGTGCCTACACCGATTGATATTTTACTCGACCCGGTCTCCCTAATCTTCCTAGCTATCTACGCTAGCTTAATTCTTTGGGAAGCCATTTTACCCGCTCGTGAACTCCCGGAAGTAGCCGGCTGGAAGCTCAAGGGATTCATCTCCTTCGTGGTATTTTTCTACCTAGCCAGCTACCTGCCGCTGCTTACGGACCCCTACCTCGAAGTGTACCGACTCTTCGACCTCAGCAATTGGCCCGCCTGGCTGGGTGCACTGGTCGGGGTGCTCGTCTACGAGTTCGGGGTCTTCGTGTGGCACTGGGCCATGCACCGGTACGGTCTGCTGTGGGTGACCTTCCACCAAATGCACCACAGTGCCGAACGGGTGGATACCTGGGGGGCCTTCTGGTTCAGTCCGCTCGATATGATCGGCTTCACGCTGCTGGGCAGTATCAGTCTGGCGTTGATCGTCGGCTTGAGTCCGGGAGCGATTACGGCTTTTCTGCTCTTCACCAATTTTCTGGCCGTGTTTCAGCACGCTAACGTGCGCACCCCGCGCTGGATCGGCTACCTAGTCCAACGGCCGGAAGCCCACGCGCTGCACCACGCCCGGGGCATCCACCGGTATAATTACTCCGACCTGCCCGTCTTCGATATGCTCTTCGGCACTTTTCGCAATCCGGGAGGCTTCGACCACGATAGCGGCTTTTACCACGGGGCCTCGTCGCGGCTCGGCGAGATGCTGACCTTCCGCCATGTACACGAACCTAAAAACAACGCGTAAATCAAATGAAAATCAATATTCTACTACTGCTGTTCACCGCAGCACTTTGCACCTGCGTCCGCGCCCAGAGCGAGGCGCCGCTGCGCTACTTTCAGTTCCGGCCCGTCTGCGGCCACGGCAACTGGCAGGATACCGCTATGGTAGCGGCTACCAACGACAGTCTCCTCATTGCCGCCCTACAGCAGGAGCTAGCAAAGCCCTTCGACGAGCGGCAGTTCATCAACGGCCCTATCGCCCACGGAGACGGGGGGCACAACGCCAACGCCGATCACCGCTTTGCCTGGCACTTCCTGCCCAACGATTGGGAGCTAGTCGACCTGGCGATCGAAGTTTGTAGCGGTTGCCCCTACACCGACCTGGACGCCGATCCCGTCTACTGGGTAGATACGCTGGGGCTGTTCTGCCCCTGGTCGGGCCGTCCGGTACGGGAGATCGAGGAGCCACTGACCGGTGTGCGTCCCGCCCCGAGCGAAGTATTGCCGGTATCGGTTTATCCAAATCCCGCCAGTAGCTACCTCACGATCGACCTGAGCGGCGGCACCCACGCAACCCTCAGTTTACGTGACCTCCTGGGTCGCACCCGGTTACAGGTGCCGGTCTTTGGCGTCGGTAACCGCCTCGACGTCCACCGGCTTCCGCGGGGTGGCTACATCGTCGAGATCCGTACTCCAGATGGGAGGCGCAGCACTCGACAAATCTTTCTTCAATAGGGATTGACTGCCCTTCAGCAGTACAATCGATCAATAATAAATTATGAATATGCAACGCATTATCTCGCTGATTGTCCTGTACCTAATGACCTGGCAACTTGTCGGTCAGCATAGCCCGGCCCGCGTGGTAGTAGACCGCCTCTACGCCGCGTCCCTCGAGAACGAGACCGATGAGGCCACCACCCGCCGTGTGACGATCTACTTGCCGCCGGGCTACGACGATAACGCTACCCGTCGGTATCCCGTCATCTATTACCTGCATGGCTTTACGTGGAGCGATAGCCTCAACCTGGTGGAAAGTCGGTACGATACCCTCTTCGCCCACGCCATCCAGACCGGCAAGATTCCACCGGCGATCATCGTGAACGCAGATCACTACACGCGTTTCCGCGGTAGCTACTACACCAACTCTGCCCTCACGGGGAACTGGGCCGATTTTGCGACCCGTGATGTAGTCGGGCACCTAGACAGTAACTATCGTACCATTGCCGACGCCGGTGGTCGGGGACTCACCGGCCACTCGATGGGAGGCTACGGTGCACTCGCCCTAGGCATGCAACATCCCGATGTTTTCAGCGTGGTCTATGCTATGTCACCGGCCCCCCTGGCTTTGGACCATGAACTTGCCGCCGGCAGCGGCTGGTACCGCCGTGTCGACCAGCTACCGGACCGAGAGACTTTAATCAAAGACTGGGATGAGTTTGGGGCCAATGTCGTAGTCGTGCTGGGCCAGGCCTTTTCGCCCAATCCCGCGCGGCCACCCTTTTACGCTGACCGGCCCTTCCACTATGTGGAAGACAGCCTGGTGGTAGACGATGAGGTCCTGGCCATATGGAACGACCATATGCCCCTGGAAATGGCCGGTAGGTACCGCGCTAACCTGCAACGCCTGACCGCACTCAAACTGGACTGGGGCCGCAACGATGAATTCGGTCTGGTCAGCACTAGCCGCAAGTTTAGTCAACACCTGGAAGACCTCGGGATCCCTCATTACGCAGAAGAGTATATCGGTACGCATAGCGATCGTCTCAATACCCCCGACGGTAGACTGCTGAATGACGTGCTGCCCTTCTTCGCCCGTTACCTAGAGTTCGGTAGTACGGGGGAGGAGACGAGCTTGCGGTAGAACTATGGTTACCCGTCACTCACCGAAGGGTTTACGACTACCTTGGTGGTCCCGCGTCCTGAAATACGCGGAAGACCCCATGCGTGAAGTGACTGTCATCCATGACCGCTGGCTGTTCTACTTTGTATACCCGGTGATCGCCACCGCGGCCGTACACATCGGTAACGAAAATAGTTTGGCTGAGCTGGTTACCCAACCCAGCTATTTTTCCGACCTTTTGTTTGCGTTCATAGTTACCTACGCAGCCGGAGCTTACTTCCATAATCTGTACACCCGTCGACCTACAATCGTGCTGCGCGCGCAGATGACCAGGAAGGCACTGGGGCGGTCCCTGTGCTTAGCTGTCCTGCTGCCGGTAAGTGTGTTGGTGATTTTGGAGATCATATATGTGGTGGTCGGACTCGGCATTCCCCTCGCGGACGCCACCATTTTTTACCTGGAGCTCCCGCTAATGCTCCTCTTTTGCCTACTCATCAGTGGGGTCTACTCCGTACTAATTACCCCGCCGGTTACGGCTGACCCACCCGTAGCCGAGCCTGCCTACCGGGGGTATTTAGTGGTCCACTCGGGAGCGCTATCCCGCAGTATTCCGGTAGCCGATATCGCTTACTTCAGGGTAGTGGAAAAGACAACCTTCGTCGTACTGACCACGACCGAACAGTTCTCGAGTCCCCTCAATCTTCGGGAAATTCGTGAGGAGGTGGATCCCGCGCTATTCTTCACCTTGAATCGCCAGGTAGTGGCTAGTAGGGGTAGCGTGGAGGCGTACGAGCGCACTGCTACCCGGAAACTCCGCGTACTCCTTTCGCCCCCGTGCGACGACGAGCAGTTCGTATCAAAGACCAAATCCGCAGCCTTTTTGCGGTGGTTAGGGGAAGGCCAGTGAAACGGTAGGGTAGAGAGGGGTCCGCTTCGGATCGGAATGGGGCCGTTTCGGTAATCCAGGGCGGTCAGCATAGCGGATTGTGGGGGCGATAAGCCACTAAGTTTGCACACTTATTTCACAAAACAACCACCATGTTTATACAACGCTTATTACTAGCAGCCCTGTTCCTGACCGGCTGTTTTACGGACATCAGGGGGCAGCACGAGCTGCCACTTACGATCTCCGTGTTTAACGAGTCGACCAGTATGCCGTATACCACACTATGGTCGGAGCCACTGCATCCCGGTATCCAGATCGGTACCGAGTTTCGTGGCGATCCGCAGCGGAGATTTGCTTTTTTCCCCACCGTCAGCGTTGGGTATATGTTTCACCGCGACCTTTTCCACGGCCTGTTCGCCAGCGTGGATGCCAGTTTCGAGTACCGGCATCCTTCGGGCGTCAACCTTAAGGCCAAACTGGGCGGCGGCTACCTCAAAACCTTCGCCACCCGCACCGAGTACACCATGGTCGGGGGGGAATTGGTGCCGAAGAAGGACGAGGGTAATAGCCGGGTAATGCCCTCCCTCACCTTCGGGCTTGGTTACCGCCTTCGGCCAAAAGAAGCCCGGTCACCGGAGATCTTCCTTCTGCACCAGACCTGGCTGGAATACCCCTACGCGGGTGACTTCATACCGCTGATGAGCCATACCAACTTGCACTTCGGCGTCAGCCTTTATCCCTTTACCCCCAAATCTATCCAGTAATGATCAATCATATCAAAGTACTTCTCGTACTAGTCGCAGTGATGGCCACCGCCTGTAAGCAGGACGAAGCCAAACCCCTGAATTACTACGGTTGTACGGCAACGGCGTTGGAGCAAAACTCCGACCACCCCGCCGCTCCGGCACTGACAGAATTCATGGCGGATCGAATTGGATCAGGCATACCCGGTATGCTCTTTACCGTTCACGACCCGGTATTTGGTACCTGGTCGGGAGCCGCCGGGAAGGCCGAGCTCATCGGAGGAGTGGACATGGAAGTCTGTCACATCACGCGGGTAGGCAGCACCGTTAAGACCTTTACCGCCGTCGCCCTGCTTCAGCTCTGGGAGGAGGGCCGGATCGACCTGGACGCACCGGTCAGTGATTTCCTTTCGGTGGAAACACTCGATGGACTGGAGAACGCGGAGAACGCGACCGTCCGGCAACTGCTGCAGCACTCCGCAGGTATCAATAATTATATCCGCAGCGCTAAATTCCAAACGGCGTCGCTTAACGATTTGACACGGGTGTGGCAGCCAGATGAGTTGCTAGAGTATTCCCGTGGAGCCTCTCCTCAATTTCCGATAGGTACCGACGTCGACTACTCAAATACTGGTTATATCCTGCTGGGAATGATCATCGAGGAGGTCGCCGGTATGCCGTTCTACCGCTACTTCGAGCAGCGCATTTTTGAACCTTACCAGTTGAACTTCACGCAGTTCGCGGCGGAGGACCCCGTGCCGGACGGTATCGTGCGCGGCTACATCGACCTGTATAATAACGGTCAACTCATCGAGGCGACCGACTACAGCGGATGGGACTACTTCACCGCGGATGGCGGACTGATCTCCAACCCCTACGACCTCAACCGCTTCATGCGCTTGCTATTCACGGGGCAAATCATCGGTGAGGATGCCCTAGAGCAGATGACCACCTTTATATATTCTAAAGAAGAAGATCCGGAACTCTTCAGAACGGGCTACGGGCTCGGTATCTTTTCGTTGGATACTGACTTCGGTCCGGCCTACCTCCACAGCGGCGATGCGATCGGTTACTTCGCTTCGATGGCCTACTTCCCGGAGCAGGACGTCACCGTATCATGGGCGGCAAATGGGAACTACGGTACGCTTGATGACCTGCAACAGTCTAAAGAGACTATGGAAGAGATCTTTCGCATCGTGCTGGCAGAATAAATTAATAGAATTAGATATGGAAACGCAGACCAAAAGGTGTTATGGCTGCGGTGCCTTGGTGGACGACGTGGAGGGGCGGCCCCATAATTACCTCGGTACGACGCAGGGATGTTGGAATCTGTTCGGTCAGATTTTGGCCAAGGAGTATGGAGAATACAATTATCCCGAATCGACTCATCGGTTGACGGTAGATACGTATGCGATACAACACCCGGGTCAAGCAGGCAGACAGTCTAAGCAATCGGTAAATGTGCACTTGATCGGGCTGTATTTTATACTCGTCATGCAATTGAGGGGTGATCAAGCAACCAATAAAATTGGAGCGCTTCTGGCGAAAAAACCCAGTTTTGAGTGGTTGGAACCACCCGTGCCCAATGGGCAGAAAACGATACTGGACGTACTGACCGCCGGCAACAAGGAGGAACACGAGCTAAAAGTAAGGGAGTGGGCTACGGATGTTTACATGTGCTGGTATACTAAGCACGGCCCCAAGATGGAAGAATTTGTCGAGCAATACTTTTGACGACCGATGGTTCTACTAGCTGTAGTTCGTGCGCCAAGTAATAAGCATGTGCTTCATCGGTACGAAGTAAGATTTCATCAGCTCGGTGTCTGTAAAATAGACAAAAAGCGACGATCTCACTAGTGGTTAGCGATCAAATTTCGCTGCACCTTGACTTGTCATCGTGGCGCTGTACATCCTGAGTGACAACCTCGCTTAGCTACGGCTAAGCGCGGCCCTCACTCAGTCGTTCACAACTACGCTGAGGGCGTCAAGTCATTGCGAAAATCAATCGCCAAGTGCCTAGGTTACACTTCCTGTAGAAATATAACCTCAAGCCACTCGGAACACTTTTACTAATAGTGTCTCGCGTAGTCAGCAGCAGTTCATACTTTCAGTCATTTGACAAGAAGTGGCCTACCCCTCTTCAATTTTTGCGACCAGCGGATAGCAACTTTCGCGCCCGGTCAAATGTTTTATTAGTGTCGATATTGACTACAGACGGAGCTGTGAGGGCTACCGGCTGTAGGATACAATTAATCTCCACTAATCCCCTAAGAAGACAATGCCACTCAAGCCAGGACCCAAACGGATAGCCAAGTCAACCGGTAAACCCGACAAACGCCAGAGAGATAACAAAACTACTCCGGGTAATACTCCTTCTTTGAAACCTTCGAAGAGCACAAAGACTATCAAAAAGAAGTAGAAGTTCGCGTAAGAAGTTACCCCACCCAAAAAAACTGGTTGCACCTGTCTGGAAGCCCACAAAGTCACATAAAGTTCGAAGATTTTTGTCAACCTACTAACCGACTCCGCACGGTGGAACGGGGCACTATTCCCCCTCCGGCCGCAATATCGAACCCACTTCGTGCCGCATTAATGCCCAGTACCCCTACACGATCGAGGGCATGCAACTCATCATCGAGTACTCATGCTTCGAGGGCTGTGCAGAACGCTACGTGAAGGTGGCCGATTAAGCTCACTCACCCCCGGCCAAATACGCCCGCGCCGCCGTGACGTACTCATCCTCCCCCCGCCGCACCCCCGCGACCGTGCGCGTGAGCAACACGTCCGGCACAAAGCCCACCCCGTGCAGGCGGCTACCGTTGTGTTTGACCACGCGCATGCCGGTGAAGCGGAGGGTGTAGTCCCCCGGTAGGTGAAGGGTGTTGACGCCGCCGTTGGCCCCGGCGGTGGGTTGCCCCATGATGGTGGCCCGGGTGTAGTGGTCGATGTACCCTAGGAAGCTCTCCGCGTAGCTGATGGCCCGGCCGTCGGTAAGGAAGACGGTCGGAATGTCGCCGAGGTAGGGTGGCCCGGGCTGCATAAAATCTATCCAGTTGTACTTGGCGAAGCTGCTGGGGGACTGCCGATCGGGGTACACGCGCTCAGGTACCTGCATCCACCCACTAGTTGTATCCGCGGAAGCCATAAAGTGAGTGATGAGCTCGTCGTTGTCATTAGGATAGCCGCGCAGGTCGAAGATGAGTCCTGCGGCCTGGCTGAGGCGGGGGAGTAAACTGTCGAGCTCTTCCATCGGCATCAGGTCGAGGTTGACGTACAGCACGCCGTCGTCGTGCGCACCAAATTTGTCGTCGTTGACGGCCATGCCCGGATAGAAATCATCGAGAATCATCGTGCGGGTCAGCGCTACCTCCCGGCCGGCTACGGTGAGGGTGAGGGTGGTACTTTCCGCTCCGCTCAGGCCGGCCCGCTGCGACCGGTACTCCAGCCAGCCCCGGGTGCCGGTGGAGATGGTAGGCCATATATCCGCGAAGTGATCGGTAACGCTCCGCCCTTCGATGGCGGTAACGACGTCACCCACCGCGATGCCGAGACCGGGTTCGAAGACTTTGGTGACGGTGAGGGTATCGCCAATCCATTCCCAGTACACCGGAGGGAAATAATCTGTGGTTTGCTGGTAGATGCCCACGTGCCCGTCCTCGAGCGTCGCCGTCATGCGGCGGAGGGTGAGCAGGTGATCGGCTTCGGTGCTATCGGTAAGGCTGCGTACGAGGGCCGTGCGCAGTTCCGCTTGCCAGTCAACATCCACGACGTCGAAGTAGGGGTAGAAGTGCTGGAGGGTAGCGTACGTGAGCACGACATTGCCCAGGCGACTGGCGCGGTCCGTAACGTCGAAGACATACCCCTCCAGCCGCTGCTCCAGGGCGGACAGGGAATCGGCCATCACGTTATCCGCCGCAGCGGTTTCGGAGAGGACGAGGGGAAGGCGGCAGACCAGTCCGCTACCGAGCGATTCGGTCAGCATAACTCGGGCCGGGGTAAGGGCGAAGAGATTATTCTGCAGTACCCCGTCCCGTAACTGGACCCGCTGGCTCTGGTACGCTCCCCCGCTTGCCCCCCGCTCTTCCAAGTCGACGCCGTAGTGCTGCCAGAAGATGTAGGTGCTGTCGGGGGCCGGCGCGAAGGGGAGGGGGTCGGCC
The DNA here is from genome assembly GCA_963803525.1 of Lewinellaceae bacterium. GTDB lineage: Bacteria > Bacteroidota > Bacteroidia > Chitinophagales > Saprospiraceae > Neolewinella. The sequence goes on along the minus strand of CAWDMV010000019.1, from coordinate 22,418 downwards.
GTATGCTTCGCCTCCTCGATCACCAGCGTCGGCGCGACGGGACGAAATAAGTGCAGCAGTTCCTGTTTCAGTGCTTCGGGTGTTGGGCAGTCCGCGACCCGTTCGCTACCGTAGTGGGCGAAGCGGTCCCAGTCGAGGTCAGCGGCTGCATCGCTGGGGTGGAAGTAGCGCACGTAGCCGTAGAGGTGGCTGAAGGCGGTTAGGTTATCGGTGGTTTGTTCCTGCTGGGTGGGGGGTGGGGTTACGGTGCAAGAGAGGGTGTAGCAGAGGGGTAGGAGTAGGGAGAGGGTTCGGAGCATGGGGTAATTAGGTTAAGGGTCTACCCTAAACTTACTGAGTTACGCTCGTTCGTCGTGCCGGTAGATTACTTACGCTTAAACTAGGGCCGGTGAAGCGGTGCAGTTAGGACAGCGCGAAGCAAATATGGGCGGGGGCGCAGCTGCTGAAAATCGGCGATCAGGGAGGTATCTTTCGCCGCCTTTACCAAGAGCTCGGCAGTGATGAGCGCGGCGGCTTCCCGCTCCGTGAAGGCAACCGGTGGAAGTCGGTAGCTAGGCAGTAATCGATAGCCCTTACCCTCTTCCATGGCTATCGGAACACCGGCTTCTTCTAATGTACGTATATCACGGTAGATGGTGCGCACGCTTACTCCGAAGGTGTCTGCCAATCCTGTTGCAGTGACTAGCCGGCCCGCCTGTAGACGCAGGAGTATGCTGGTGAGTCTGAAAAGACGTGACAGTCCTTGATTGAGCATGAACGTATGATACCGCAAATTATGCTGCTGAGGCGAGAGCAGTTATTACTCGAAATCTACTCGTTGCTAGGTTATACTTCCTGTAGAAGTGTAACCTACGACCTGCTTTAAACACTCTGAGCATAGTATTGGAGAGTATAGTGTGCCCCATTACGAATTGGCCGGAACTGTTGAAGGCTAGACAAAAAAATAAGCACTCTTCTAAAAGCAAGAGCGAATCAAAATGTCTAGATAGCCTCACCGCAACTGGCTTAGGGTAAAAGCTTCCTCTCCGACTCCTTCCCTTTCCAGTGTCCGTAGGCGGGCGATGGCCTCTGCCACGGTCGGCTCGGTACCCGGCGCTACCCACCAGCAGGCTAGATGGGGGTGACCCAAGCCAGTAAACCAGCGGCCGCGCTTGCGCAGGAAGTAGCTGTGCACGGTTTTATAGGTGAATTCCCGCAGCGCCTCCGCGCTTTCCCATACGGAGATGTTGATGATAATCATACTGTCGCCAAAGGGCGGGTCGGCGGCATTTTCCTGGACATCAGCTCCATCGGCGTATCGCCATACGAAGCCGGGGCTCTCCTCCGCTAACGTATTGATCGGACCGATAAAGTCACGGAACTCCTTCATTTGCGCGCTGTCCAGTGGAGCCAGCATACGGGCTACATTAATTTCGGCTATGTGCATGGGGTAAAATTAAGCCCCCAGATTCCGGATATTCCGTGGGTGTTTCTGGCTTTTTCGGTAGGTCAGTGGCGTCTGACCGGTGTGCTTTCTAAAGAAGCGCCAGAAGTAATCTACATCGCTAAAACCAAGCTCTGCGGCAATTAACGACACGCTAGTGGTCTCAAGTGACAAGCGGTGACGGGCATCAGCCAGCACTAGCTCGTTCAGGTATTTACCGGGACCACGACCTAGTTGGGCGCGCACGCAGGTGCCCAGGTGGTTCTTAGAGCAGTGTAGGTTGGTAGCATACCAGTCGAGATTCCGGTGCAGCGGATAGTAAATCTCCGCTAGGGTAACAAAGCGGTGAGCCAGGTGATGGGAAGATTTTTGCACCTGTGGCCCCGCCTTAAGTTCCTTATGCTCCAACAGCAGCATAACCAGTACCTCCAAGAGCTTGTGGCTTAGCATCGTAGAAAGGTGTTCGCACAACTGACAAAAGATTCCGTCAATTAGCCGCTGTCCTGCTTTCGGACAGCTACTCACGTAGTACTGTTGGTCGAGACTAAGCCGCAACGATTCACTCAGTACATCGGCGCTGAAGTGGAGTACGTATCCTATAAGCCCCTTACTCTCACAGGCGTGCACCACCCCCGGGCGTAGTAGGTAGAGCTTTCCCATCCCCAGATCAAATTGCGTTTCTTCGATGTAGTGCGTTCCACTTCCGCCGGTCACATAGGTTAGCTGGAACAGTGAGGGGTGACGGTGCAAATGGTGACAATTGCCCTCCCGGCGTGTGAACTGCTCTAGCGGCAGTACGTGGAGAAATGCCTTTGCTGGCGCGGCAGGATGACGGTAGAGCTGGTAGTTAGGAATGGACACGGGGACGAAGTTATGACATTCGGCGCCGAAGGGGTAAAAACACCTGTCGTGAGTAAAAGCAGATAGGTTACTACTACGTAGTTAAGCAAGATTTATATGCCGCCATCGGTTGGCTTACTAGAAGTCAACAACAATAGGTACTCCGAAAATTAAAATTCCTGCTTTACCGAATCTGATTCTTAATGCAGGACCAATTCTTCACACTAAGTATTACATAATTAATGATGGTTATAATTGGGTTACACTTTCTGTAGACGTGTAACCTACTTCCCAACCAGGGGGCAAAATGGTATCCTATACCCAAATATTACAAGTGTTTTAAACTTGTGTTAAGTCTCAGCGCGGCTTGCTGTATAGTCCTACCTTGCTAGTAAACTATGCTATGCGCCACTTTTATTTAGTAGTGATCTGTCTTATCTGTACATCCACTCCCAAACTATTCGGACAAGGGGACGTAGACCGTAACTATCCCGACATAGATAGCCTTCTATCAGTTGAATACCCTTTAAGCGGTCCCGGTATCGCTGTACTTGCCAGCAGGGGGGAGGAGGTTGTGTTCAAGAAAAGTTACGGACTGGCCGACATCGAACATAACTCCAAGCTATCGATTGATATGATCTTTGAGATCGGCTCGATGACCAAGCAGTTCACCTCTACTGCAGTGCTGCAACTAGTAGAGCAGGGTAAGGTCGGACTCGACGATCCCGTCCAGAATTACGTGAGCAGCTTCCCCAAAAAGCGGTATCCGATCACCATTCACCACCTACTGTCGCAAACCTCCGGCATTCCAGAGTTTTTTGACGTCGATGAGAATGAATTCGATCTTCTGGCTACGAAGCACACGCCGGAGGAACTGGTCGATTACTACCGCGACCTGCCCCTTAACTTCGAGCCGGGAACGAAATTTGCCTACAGTAGCTCCAACTACCCATTGCTCGGGATGATCGTCGAGCGCGTCACCGGCATGCCCCTAGCCGACTACTTCGAGCGTTTCATCTTCATGCCGCTCGGTATGGCAAGTACCTCACTCTGGTACACCAACGACCAACCTCACGCTCCGGTAGGTTACCGTCTTGATTCAACCGGTGCCCTGGTGCCCTCGCCCCCGATCGACGGCTCGACGGTCTACGCGGCCGGGGGAATCATTTCTACCCTGGATGACCTCCATCGATGGAACAACGAGCTCAAGCAACCAGCCTACCTTTCCAAACGCCTGGTCAAACAATTATTACGGGAGAAAAAGACCATCGACAAACAGGGCACCGGCTACGGTTACGGATTCTTTGTCGATGACTTGCGCGGTCAGTCACTAATCCACCACGGAGGTAATATGTACGGTTTCACCAGCACGGCGCTGTACTTTCCGAAAGAAGACGTCTACGTCTGCGTTCTGGCCAACAGTGCTTTCGCAAACACCGAGAACGTTGCTCGCTTCATCGCCGGTCATCTTCTCGACGACCCCATTCCCTATTACCGACAATTAACCCCTGACGTGCTGCAACACTACGTTGGCCGGTATGCGTTAGCGGGTCCAGAAGACAAGCAACTCGACATCAAACTATACGAGGGCGTGCTCGTCGTACACTTCCCTGATGATCCGGATAGCGACGTGTCGATCTACAGCGACGGTACTGACTCCTTTTCCTCACCTCAGATCGATCTCAGGATAGTTTTTAAACGTGAGGTAAATGGCAAGGTGGTAAGCTTCACGGCCCACCAAGGTGGGACATTTGTGTTTCGACGGATAAAGTAAGAGGAACCGAAGTGGGCGGGAACGCGAGGTGCAGTATTCTCTTAGCTCCCCAAAGGGAAAAGAGATAGTGGTTTTCGGAGCTGTGGTTCACTGCTTCAAATAGGCTTCTTGAGATAGCCGAACTAGGTTACACTTTCTGTAAAAGTATAACCTATCAAACCGATATACTTAACTATTAACCAGGCAGTTATGCGAAACCAGTCTTGAATTTCTCATCTCTAGGTTCTTTTTTCCTGCGCGAAGTACGATTTTTGTAACCTCCTGACCCCAACTTACTTAGATTGCAAAAACACGATGTATGCACGCGACCGACACTACAGTACCACTGACAAATGGGTAATACTCTTCAGTTTAGTGATTTTGCCACCGATCCTGGAATGCTATTTACCGTAGGGTCTGGGCTTTATGTAGTGTATCAATTTATACAAGACTTCGACGGGAATCGGGACGACTCCTTTAAAAAAATGAGTCTGCGGGGAATGGTGTTATTTCTACTACTTTGTTTGATTGCTTGGGCTGGGGCAAGCAGATACAACGATGTTGCAGAGGGTGTTGCGCAGAAAAATTTTAGAGAGGCAACGTCGGTAAAGCTGGGAGAGTACAACACAAAGTTTCAAGCGTCAGTCGAGGTCTTAGAGTCGCTCGATAGTTCTGCAAACGTCTTGAAGGACAGCCTTGACTCGATTGGCGGAAGGATTGCAGGATTGTCTAATCAGCTAGATAAGTATGCAAAAGACTTAAATACGCTTAGCCAATTAACTGAAAAGCAAGTGCAAATTGCTCAGTCTGAGTTTAAGGCAGGCAAGCCCGTCTTCGTTATTGCCCCATCCAAGATTGAAGTGAGCCCTATCGATGGTAATGATAGAATTGCAGGGATTTACTTTTATGCGAAGAATAACGGAGGCCGGACCGCAATCGATGTCCAAATTAAAACTTTGGCTTTACTTTCCCAGACAATTCCAAAGGATGGCGATTACATAAGAGCCACAAGGTCAAGAAATGCTTCTAGCAATCCTTATGTCCCCGTCGGTAGGCAAGTTGAAGCTATTTCGACCCAAATTGATACTGCAGAATGGAGCAAATACAAGAGCTGCCTGCTAGTCGTTCATATTAGCTTCGTTGACATCGGCACAAATCTCAAAGACTCGGTCCTGCATGTGGTCCGGTACAATGGAAACGCTAAAGATCCGGCTAATCAGTGGTACGATTACGACTACGGACCCACTCTAGCAATTTACCGGCGCCGACTACGACTTACTGGTCTGGAAGAATTCTACTCTGCACTTGAGTAGGCATTGGTTTGCCCCCCTATTCCGGAGTACTGAGCCCCGGATCTTTCCTGGGTGACTTACACTTTGAACCGCCCACCTACTGTGCTTGGTGAGCACTGTAGCATCATTTGCTCAAAGCTTAATCCTGTATGCTCATCTTCAAAGCCAGTAGCTCCGCTTGCCGCAAGACCGTCTCCGTAGCCAGTTTCTGCATGTCAGGGGGGTAGCCGTATTGCCGCAGAGTGCGCTTCACCAATACCCTCAACTTGGCACGTACATCCTCCTTCACCGTCCAGTCGATGGTCGCGTTTTTCCGCACCCGTTCGTAAAGCACGACCGCCAATTCCTTCAGTTTCTCCTTCTCCATCAGCTCGCGGGCACTGTCGTTGGCAGCAACGGCGGTGTAAAATGCGTACTCGTACTGCGTGATGCCTAGCTCCTCGTAGGTCCGGTCCTGCGCCTTTATTTCATTGGCGACCTTGATCAGCTCATCGATCACCTCGACGGCGGTTATGGCCTTACTATGGTAGCGACGCAGGGTGTTTTCACGCATCTCCATTAGGGACTTCCCCTGCACAACGTTGGTGCGGGTGCGAACCCGGATCTCATCCTTGAGCAACTTCTTTAGGGTCTCTACGGCTACGTTCTGCTGCGGCTTATCCCTTAGTTCTGCCAGGAACTCATCGGACAAAATAGAGATGTCGGGCTTCTTAATGCCGGCAGCATCAAAAACATCGACCACCTGCTCGGAAACCAGCGCCTGGTCAATGACCTGCCGGATGGTCGTTTCCAGTTCCGCATCGGATCGTCCCTCACCGGTACTATCGAACTTCACCAGCCGGGCTTTGATAGCCTGAAAGAAGCCCACCTCCTCCTTAACGTCAATCGCCTGGGGGTGAGGGATAGCAATGGCGAATGCCTTGGCCAGTACGGTGACTTCGCGTAAAAAGCGCTCCTTACCGTCGTCTAATCCCAGAATATGGTCCTCGGACTGTAAAATCAACTGCAGCTTAGTGCGGGTATCGGCCGTGAAGTAGTTCTCATAGGCTATGCCGTGAAGCATTGCTGAGACCACGTCGATCTTCTCTAGCATAAGGCTTACGGCCTGCTCCTGCTGCTCGGCTGGATCACCTGTCCCCCCGGACTCGGCGTAGAAATTAAGGGCTGACTTTAGATCGGCGGCAATACCTAGGTAGTCTACGATCAGTCCTCCCGGCTTATCCTTGTAGACCCGGTTAACTCGTGCGATGGCCTGCATCAGGTTATGCCCCTTTATTGGTTTATCAATGTAGAGCGTATGCATGCTTGGCGCATCGAAGCCGGTCAGCCACATATCGCGCACGATAACTAGTTTGAGTGGATCGGTGGGATCCTTCATCCGACCGGCCAACTGCTTACGCTGGCTCTTTGTGGTACGGTGGCGGGCGACTACCTCCGGATCGGAAGAAGAGGAAGTCATAACGACTTTCATTGCCCCTTTGTCCAGGTCATCGTCGTGCCAGTCGGGCCGTAGCCGTTCGATGGCCGCGTAGAGCTCAGCCGCTATGCGCCGCGACATGGCAACGACCATCACCTTGCCTTCGAATACTTCCTGCCGGGCCTCGAAGTGAGCGACGATATCGGCCGCCACGCGCTGGATGCGCTGATCTGCGCCAATGAGGGCTTCCACCTGTGTCCACTTCGACTTGGTCTTTTGGTGTTCCTCAAGCTCGCCCAGTTCCTCATCCAGGTCCTGGATCAGCTCCCGTCCCTCCTCGCTAATCTGCACCTTCGCCAGCCGACTTTCGTAGTAGATCTTCACCGTAGCACCGTCCTCTACTGCCTGCGCGATGTCATAGATATCGACGTAGTTACCGAATACGGCAGGGGTGTTGACATCGTCCTTTTCGATGGGGGTGCCGGTGAAGCCGAGGTAGGTTGCCTGGGGAAGGGCATCGCGCAGGTACTTTGCGTGGCCATAAACGGTCCGCATCCCGATCTGCTCCCCGGTTTCCCGATCGATCACCTTAGCGTTCCGGGCTTCAAAACCGTACTGCGAGCGGTGCGCCTCATCGATGATGACCACGATGTTGCTGCGATCGCTTAGCTCGTCAAAGACGTTACCCTCCTCCGGGCTAAACTTCTGGATGGTAGTAAATACGATACCACCAGCTTCAACGGCCAGTAGCTGTTTCAGGTGCTGGCGGTCCTCGGCCTGACGCGGCGTTTGCCGTAGTAGTTGCTGGGAGGTAGAGAAAGTGTCAAAGAGCTGATCATCTAAATCATTGCGATCGGTAATAACCACTAGGGTTGGGTTATCCATCACCTGGACGATCTTACCGGCAAAGAAGACCATGGAAAGGGACTTGCCACTGCCCTGCGTATGCCAGACTACACCGCCGCGGCGATCACCTATCGCCTGATCCGCTACGGTGGGTAGGGTAGGGTGATCGCCTGTGGTGCCCGTAACCGATGGAGCATCAAACTCCCGGTAATCAGCGTAGCCGGCAGCCCGTAGCGTGGACTTCACTGCGGCCAGTACCGCATAGTACTGGTGGTAAGCCGCTACTTTTTTGACCGTTTGAATCTTGACTAGCCCTGTTGTCTTATCCTTCCCCTCGTCTTTTTCAAAGACCGTGAAGTAGCGCACCATCTCCAACAGCACGGCGGGCCGCAGCAGTCCGTTGATGATGGTTTCCATCTCGGGAATGAGCCGAGAGTCTTCCGTGATACCGTCCGAAGTCTTCCAAGCCGAAAAGCGACTAAATCCCGCCGATAGGCTTCCGGCCTTCGCTTCCAGTCCGTCACTGATCACGCACAGGCTGTTGAAAGCAAATAGGGAGGGAATATCGTGCTTGTAGTTCTGAATCTGGGTGAAAGCCGAACGGATCGTAGCGCGTTCATCCGCCGCGTTCTTTAATTCAATGACCACCAGCGGGAGCCCATTAACGAACAGCACGATGTCGGGACGTCGGTTACGGCCATTCTCGGTGACGACCAATTGGTTGACGGCCAAAAATTCGTTGCGCTCCGGATTTGTGAAGTCAATCAGGAAAACGAGTTCACCCCGCTCGTGGCCATCGCGAACCGTCGTAACCTTAATGCCTTCAGTCAGCATTCGGTGCGTGGTTTCGTTATTCGTCAACAACTCAGGACCAGTAACGCGCAGCAGTTCCTTGATGGCTTGCTCCCGCAGTTCCTCTGCTATTCCAGGATTCAAGCGCTGGGCGGCGGCGCGCAGGTGCTGTGGGAGTACAACCGCGTCGGTGTTTGGGCGGGCGGCAGGTATACCGTCAGCAGAAGCCAGAAGACTGGGTCCGGGGATGTAAGTGTAGCCTAATTGAGCGAGCTCCTGTAGGGCTAGGTCTTCTATTTCGGACTCGGTGAGTTGGGTCTTCATAGTGTATCGTTGGGCAACTGCTGTTCAAACCAGATGATGGCTCCCTGTCCTTTCTTCTCCGTTACCGCATCTACCGAACGGGAGTGGCGGATCGCATTGCGGAGATCACCGAGATCGGCAAACTCATCAGCTAGCTTTGCCTTGTTAACGAATCGATCCTCAAACTGCGGCCAAGAAGCTTTACTGACCATGATGTCCTTTAGCTCCTGCAGGTCAAAAAACTGCAACCAATAGTCGGCCTCATCCACCCGCTCATCGTGTAGAGCTGGATTTTTCCGGGCTTCCCGCTCAATCCGTCCGTGTACTTTAGGTAGCAGGTGGCTAGGGATACCGCTTTTGACTTCGTTTGCGTCCGTGAGGTTAAGCGTCCGCCGAATCAGATTGCGTAACCGTAGTTCGATCTCCTCGATTTGGACATCGTAGTGCCGAAGCGACGGGGGAATACCGTCTTCATCTCCCATCAATTCAAGCTTCAGGTGTCGCTTGATCGTCCGCTGCCGCTCCTGAAGGAAAGCGTGGTAATCCTCGGGGGTGAATGGATCACGAAGTAGGATCTCAACCGCTTGGCGAGAAATCATATGACTTGCCAATACTTCGTAGACCTTCTCTTGATCGTTCTTAGCAAAAAGCTCGCTGAGGTACGTATATGGCAGCTGGTCCCGGATGATGTTCCGGTTTGTGTTGGGAGTTATCAAGCTCCGGTTGAGCAGTGAATTGATGCTATCGCCAATCTTGTTTCGCTTGCCCCACGACTTGGGTACGATATGGTGATCGTCCAAGTCGTCGTACTCAGGTAGCTCAAAGGTGTCCCAGTCTCGGGCGCCCGCGATCACCAGCAGGTTAAAGATACCGCGATAGGTCGCTGTGCTTGTGCGGGTTTGCTGCTTGAAATCCAACCGGTCGAAGTCTACTTCAAATTCACGCACACTATCTGGTATGGCTTCCTCGTCGGCAAACCAACGTTTCATTGCCATGTAGTCCTGGGTAGAAGTACTCTCAACGGAACTACTGTAGCGCTGTCCGAATACGGAAGACCAGTACCACCGTTTGATTCGGTGCTGGGCATTGGCCCGGTTCGATACGGTGGAAGAGGTCAGTGCAAAATCTAGGATCGCAGAGAAGACCGGAATGATGGACGGGTAGGGGAGTAGGTTATCGTTGATCGCCCCGTAGTCCCGGGGGTTCTTGAGTTTGGCTAGTCCCCGTTTCATTGCCCCTAAAGCGTAGTCCCAGCGTTGGCGGAACTCATCTGCATCCTGTACTAAAACAATTTTTTCGTTCTTTCCATCCTCTCGCCGGATGGTCTTTTCTTGCTGAGGTACCAAGTAGTACAGGTACTTCGGTGAGCAGTAGTTTTGAGCGATGATGGACATGACCATCAGCAGGTAGGTCTTCTTCTGCGAATCGGGATAATACTCCGCGAGTTCCTTCTCCGCCTCGCGATTCATGGCCTTGAGGAAGACATCCTGTGGGCGGGTTATCGCATTCAGCAGGTCAAAGATGTCTAACTTAACCCCCTTGCTGTTGATGTGAGTAAAAATGTCACAGACCTTTCCAACCTCGATGTCTCGATCGAGCGATATGTAGCTAACTTGGTAGTTATCTAGAAGGTCTTCGAAGATGGCTTTTAGTTCTCCCGCTTGATTAGCAAATCTCTTCGCTGCGTGTACTTCATCACTATCGGTAGCGGACTCCGCCCGCTCGCGCCAGTAGTCGCGGTAGCCTTTGATCCAGTCACTAACCCCCCAGGAACCCATACCCAATACGCTGAGCGGGAACAAGTGATGCTCATACTGCAGCTCCTGGTTCTGTTGAAGACTCCGGTAATAGCGTGTTGCCGAATTATAAAAGAAGGCGTTCTCCAGGTCGCCGGAAAGCAACTCCGGCAGTTTGATGTAATAGAGGTAGGGCTTAGCCCGTTTCGGGAACTTTTTGTCCGGTGCGAAGAAGGCGTAGTGAAGGGCCGTCAGCCGCTGCTGGCCGTCCAGAACGATGAATTCTGGATCGACACTACCAGTGTAGCCGTATAGCTTCTCACAAGCGAGGGTCCCTAGATTACTCTTTGTGCTCTGCCACAGTAGCAGGGTGCCGATGTAGTAGTCCATAAAGATGGACTGGATGAGGTCGCGCACATCCCAGGGAGCCCAGGCGAATTCGCGCTGGAAGTCAGGGATGACGAAGTGGCCCTTCTGAATCTTACCAATGAGTTTGCCCAGGTGAATCTTCTCGGGCGTCTGTGCATTTTTCATGGGATGATGGTTACCTCGCCGGACATAAGTTTGGGTAGGAGGATATCTCGAGTAGATTGTAATTTTTCAATAGATAAATGATTAGCATGTACTTTATCAAAGAGAGACATACATAGTTTGTCAAACGTATTTGTCTTTTTCTTTGATAGATATGGGCAGTCTAGCGAGAGTAAATCTGATGGTTTTAGAGAAGGATAAGCTGATGTTGATCCTTCTGCTATTGAATGTAAGTATCCGTTTATGTCCTTATTAGAGAGCAGATAGTAAATGACAAATGGGCTAACACCTTCTTTGGCCTGTAATACGGTAAAACCAGTGGAAACTACCAATGACTTCGGTGGATTCATGACAAGGCCATAGTGATTTTGTCTCGGTCTTACAGTCGAGTAAATCGTATTTAGATGACGGACCTTTCTTTTCGCCCTACTCGGGGCTTCTTCAAGAGTTAAACGCACAGGGGGTGCAAAGACATTTCTAGTTACAGCTCCCGTATCTAGGTAATCTATATAGTCTACCTGATCTTTTTTGGACAAGTTGAAAGAATTGGCTACATACATGTCGCCTACTTTCATCTCCATAGAATCCTCCAGCAGCCACTCCCGAAGCACCGCCGCTCCCATCGCTTCAAGGGTTTCATTTTGCTGACGTAGGAGGTTAATCTTAGCATCTATACTCCGTGCGAGTAGGAGTATACTTTCTCGCTCATCAACAGATGATGGGATATGGACTCTAAGTTTTTTGAGCTCTCCTAGGTCTAGTTTACCAGCACCTATACCCGTAGTCTCCAGCATACTCGTCAAGAACTTTTTATTGCCTCGCAGCCAGTAGTATATCCACTCTTGCAGACTATCATCTTTCGCTCTAATGGCTTTTACATCTTGATTGAATGACACTTCCCCACGGACAACATTGATGGGAATATCGTTAAACAATCCACTCCCCCTAACTAAAAGTAAAATGTCACCATCTGATGCCAATCTAGATCCAGATTCTAACCCCTCCTGTGTGATAGACAGTGGTGAAGAACTTACCTCATGATCGGTCATTGTCTTCGCACTGATCCACGGAATAGTGCCGTTCCAGTAAGCTGGTTCCTTCTTTGATGGCGTCCCACCAGAAGACCAATCAACTAACCTTCCCAATCGTTTTGAAGTGCCCCCAATTGTTAAACCACGAACCCGGAGAGGTTAAGACAACGTATGGTTAAAAGCTATATATGTTTGGGCCTTTTCAAGCCGTTTTTTCAATCTTGCCGGTCCGGTACCAATCGGCTGGATAGTCGTCTCCGATGGAGGAGTGCCGGCGGGCGGTGTTGTAGTAGGTAAGGTAGTCATCTACCATGTCATAGAGCTGCTTTCCGGTCTCGTACTCATGAAGATACAGCCGCTCGTACTTTATGCTGCGCCACAGCCGCTCAATGAAGGCATTGTCCGTGGCTCGGCCCTTGCCATCCATACTTAGCCGCATTCCCTTGCTCAGGATGAACTCGGTGAACACCCGGCTGGTGTACTGCGCGCCCTGATCGGTATTGAAGACCTCCGGGGTCACTCGGTGGATGTCCAGGGCTTCTGCTACCAGATCGCGGCACCAAGTGGCCTCCATAGGGTTACAGAGCTTCCAATGGACGACGTAGCGACTGTACAGATCGATGATGGCCGTCAGGTACAAAAACCCCCGGCGCATGGGCACGTAGGTGATGTCCGTAGCCCATACCTGATCGCTCCGGTCGATCTTCAAATCGCGCAGCAGATAGGGAAAAACGGCGTGGTCCTTACACCGCTTAGAAGTGTGCGGGCCGGGTAAAAGTGACTGCAGGCCTAGGATCTCGTAGTACAGGCGGTCGATGCGGTTGCGGCTCACGGAGTAGCCCCGGTCCCGGGTCAACCACACGTGCATGCGCCGCGCTCCCTTGTAGGAATGGTCCAGGTAGTGCTCATCCATCAGGCGCAGCAAGTCCAGGTTCAGAGCACTTTCACCGCGCGGCGCGTAGTAGAGCCCGGCGCGGGAAACGGACAACAACTCGCACTGCCGTCTTACGCTCAATTGTCCATGCTCCGGCTCGATCAGGTGGCGGCGCACCTCCGGGGAAAGGCTCACTTCAGCGTTTTTTTTAGAAAGCAGTTTTCCACCTGCAGCTGGCCGATGATACGCAGGAGCTCGTCCTCGCGCGTTTGCAGGTCCGGCCCGACGACCTTACTGGGCTTGTCAAAAATCTGGGAGCCGCCGGCCAGTAACTCTCTTTTCCAGGTGCTGATCTGGGCCGGAGCCAGCTGGTGCTTTTTAGCCAACTCCGCTAAACTGTGCTGCTCCGAAATGGCCGCCACGGCGACCTTAAACTTGAACTCCGAAGTGAATTTACGACGCTTCATTTTTCATATGATGATTATAACGATGTCTCATTCACTGGTCTAAATTATTGGGGATACATCAATTCTCTTGCCACATCAAAGATTGATTTTTTCTAGTTGTTTTAAAATGGCTTCGCTTAGTTGAGATTCCTTCAGGATTTGGTTGGCTAGTTGCTGCTTCAACTCTGTGAACCGCTCCCCAAAATCGAAGTCGTCCTCCATTTCCTCTATTCCTACGTAGCGGCCCGGTGTTAATACATAGTTGAGTTCCCGCACTTGGTCCATTGAAGCGGACTTGCAGAAGCCTACCACGTCTTCATAGTCCGCATTCAGGTTTCGCCACATGTGGTAGGTTCTAGCAATCAGATCAATATCCTCTATGCTTAACTCCCGCGTCCGGCGGTTGATGAGATGGCCCATGTTTCGCGCATCAATGAAGAGGATCTCGTCACGCCGGTCCCGGTAGCGGCCATTGCCTCGGTGATTGGACATGAACCACAGAGAGGCTGGGATTTGTGTATTTAGAAAGAGCTTTGCCGGTAGATTGACGATGCAGTCGACCTTACCTTCCTCAATCAGCGCCTGACGTATTTCTCCTTCCCCATTATTATTAATGGTTAGCGCTCCCTTCGCGAGTACTACACCCGCCTGACCTTCAGGGGCCAGATGGTAGAGTATGTGTTGTAGCCACGCGAAGTTTGCATTCCCCGGTGGGGGCGGGGGGCCGAACTTCCAGCGGGCATCCTCGGATAGTATCTCTCCCGACCAGTCAGACACATTGAAGGGGGGATTGGCAATGATGTAGTCGGCGCGTAGATCCTGATGCGCATCGTTGAGAAAGCTTCCCTCCGAATTCCACTTTACGTTGCTAGAGTCGATGCCGCGGATGGCCAAGTTCATTTTGGCCAGTCGCCAAGTGGTCAGGTTCGATTCCTGACCATAGATACTGATGCGCTCTGTGTGGCCATCGACGAACTTCTCCGACTGGACAAACATCCCGCCGGAGCCGCAGCAGGGATCAAAGATTCTACCCTGACTGGGTTCGAGCATCTCAACCAGAAGCTCAACGACAGAGCGAGGGGTATAGAACTGTCCGCCTTGCTTACCTTCTGCCAGAGCAAACTCTCCCAGAAAATACTCAAAGATGTGGCCAAGGACGTCCGCACTGCGCTCCTTTGTCGCTCCTAAATCAAGGTTGGTAAATTTGTCGACGAGCTCACCCAAAACCGTTGCATCCAGATTTTGACGGGCGTACACCTTAGGTAGTACCCCCTTGAGACTTGCGTTCTCCTCCTCTATGGCATCCATTGCCGCATCGATAGTCGTTCCGATGGTTGACTGTTTAGCTTGACTTTTCAGGTACGACCAACGAGCGGAAGGGGGGACGAAAAAGACATTTTCCGCCCGATATTCGTCCTGGTCTTCCGGATCAGCTCCCGCGTATTCACCCTTGCCGGCAAGTAGCTTCGCATGCAGTATTTCGAAAGCATCAGAAATGTAGCGGAGGAAAATTAGACCCAGTACGACGTGCTTGTACTCGGCGGCATCAATGTTTTTTCTAAGCTTGTCAGCTGCCTTAAATAGTTCAGCCTCTATCTTAATGGTATCTGATTTGGACATAACTGGGTTTGGGCCAAAGAAGAAAAATCTCCTGTTCTGCCGGGAAGATAGAACCTTCGAGTTCATGGCTACACCGCACGCTTTATCCTGGACTTGGCAGTCGGTCAACAAGCTGCAATATTTGAGCGCATCTACTTGCGCCTAGGTGATGCAAATTTCCTACTCCTGCACACCCAAGGACAGAAGCTCAAAATCCCTACTTAACATAATCCTAAGTATCGGGCTACTGCTCAGAAGTATCGGATGGATTGATGACCCCATACTGGATTAATGAATGATAGACCGCGTCTTTCAGCAGTTGATCCTGCAGCTCTCCCTCGTGGGTCATTCCTGCCTTCTGCATCACCCGCCCCGAAGCTGGGTTGCCGGCAAAGTGAGTCGAGGTTAACCGGTGCAGGTTCATGTCTGTGAACGCGTAGGCGATCAGGGCACGGGTCGCTTCGGTTACGTAGCCTTGATTCCAAAATTCCTCTCCTAACCAGTAGCCAATCTCCGCCCGGCGGTGCGCCGCACTGATGGTCAAACTGATGCCCCCAATCAATAGCTGGCTGGATTGACGAATGGCCAGGACTAGATTAGTGTCCTGTCGGAATCCCTGCTCTGCTAAATTAAGCCAGTAGATAGCGTCCCTCTCGGAGTAGGGATAGGGTAGATTGGTCGTGTAGGCAGATACGTTAGCGTTCGAAGCTAGGCGTACGATCTGTGGGATGTCAGCGGTGGCTAGCTTACTTAGTACAAGCCGCTCTGTAGCAAGCATAGGGAAGTCATCAGTAAGGAAGCGATCGGAAGCCATGAAGATATGCTAGTTGGGCGCGTAGACTGTTGCTCAATGTAATGGGCACTTCTCTTCAAAAGTTGCATAAGTGCTATTGCTTCTTCACACCTTCAAAGTGATAGCAGTAATCGCCAAAGATACTCTGCTTATCTTTGACTCAAGAGGCTTAGTGTATGGCTTATTATGAGGTTAGTGCACCACAGTGGAGGAGCCGCTCAAACCCCCTTACTAAACATTATCAAAGCTATGAATCTACAAAACCGGTTCACCTAAACTTAGTCCAGCCCCCGCCTCACCAAGTCCTACGTTCAAATGGATTATACTACATCATTGCTCGGTCAAGACTGTGCCAGCTAGTGTCATTTAATTTGAACCCTACCAACGTTTAGGTTATAGCCGTCGTCTTCGTTGAAACCGTAACCATGCCAAATTTCTTAGCCACTTATCTTATCGTTGTCGGTTCCTTTGTGATTGGAGGTCCTCACTCAGCGAGTGCTCAGGTTATCACATCAGACGTTGACTTATTCTGGTCGGCTTACGATAGTATTATAGAAGAGGACGATCTGTCGCAACAGATCGATTTGATAAATTCCCTTTACATCGACGTCGGTAGTGACGGACTCCGGGCTTTCATCGATTCGCAGGAATACACCGATAGTCAGTACGTACACCTTATAAATAAGTATCCAAGATTTTGGGCGTCGGTACGGGAAAATACCCTCCAAGCACGTACTACCCAACCTGCTGTTGAGAGTTACCTCAGGAAACTCACCGATTTATTCCCCGAGATGACGCCCGTGCCCCTCTATTATGTCGTCGGTGCGCTACAGTCAGGAGGAACTGCTTATAATGGTATGGTACTTATGGGAACGGAGGTAGCCGCTGGAGATAGGGGCGTTGACGTTAGTGAATTCAGTTCAGCCTGGCTCGCCGGCGTGTTCGAGCACCAAACGATCGAAAACCTTGTCGTTTTAGCCATTCACGAGTACGTACATACCCAACAGTATGAATATGCGAACCTGGAGGGCGTCAACGTGGGTGCCGTTTCCCTTATGGAAGGAACGTGTGATTTTATCACTGAACTAGTAGTCGATAACCCACTCCCGGCAACTTACTTAAGAATCGGCCGAGATAGAGAGCCCGAACTGATAAACGATTTTCTCAAGGATTTCTACCAGCCTGATTTTAATAAATGGCTATACAATGGCGGCGATACGGAGCTTGGCGCGGCCGATATGGGCTACTTCATGGGCTACACGATCGCGAAGGCCTATTACGAGAATGCCAGGGATAAATCCAGTGCCATCAAATTTATAATTACTTCCGATTGGACAGATCCCAGCGTGCTGGATAAATTTGTAATCTCTTCTGGATACTATTCTGCTGAAGAATTGGAGGGTGCCAGGCTAGCCACCGATAAGTAGTGTGTGGCCTGAAGCTTTCTGCGGTACAGTATAATCCCTCTCGAACCTTCTACCTAACCTAAGCTAGGATATCTTAACACCACTCGGACTCTAACCAATCTCCTAGGTCGTTTGAGTAGAACGACCCGAAAAATGACGAATCGTTAAAATGAGTTCGTCATACTTTACTTTGGTAACCCTAACATATTCCATACTACCCGACAAATGAAATATCTACTCCTGAGCCTTTTTCTCGCCTGGTACTCTCCCCTTACCGCCCAAACGGATAGCACTACATTCTACGCTACTAGCCCTGTATATTTACAGGTCGGTCTGGGCTTATTGCCCAGTCCCGATGCGTTCAACACTGAGTTTTCCGCTACTATCGGCTATCGCTTCAATCGGCGCTTGGGCCTGGGCGTAGAATACCGTCGCACATCTACGCACAATGAGAGCTTCGGGGACAATGGAAAGTTATTAGGCCTACATTTGCGATCACAAGGTTCAAAGGGTTGGTTGACAAGCCTAGGGGGTGGGATAGTACTATCCGCATCGCAAGGTAGTGATGGATTTGATTCTTACACTTACCGTTCCGGAGGCTACTATCTAGCAGCCGATATAGGCTATCAGTTTCGCTGGGGTCTTGTCCTAGGGTTGTACACCACGGCCGTACTGGAGACGACGCACGACCACATACGGTACAATAACGACAACGACACCTATGAACGGACCGGCAACATTTCTACTCATAGCTTTGTAAGTTTTGGACCGAAGATCAGCTACGCATTCCCCGGAAGGGGTAACCGTTAGTAGGTTGAGCAACGTACAATTCTCTTCCAGTAATGGTATGTAAAGCGCTTTTGATTAGCACTCCTGTTTGCAGGAGCATACTGCTTGCCGCCGAGTCGAATAGCGCCGAAGGTGAGGCAGTGAAGTGATCGTCACTAACTACTTATCATAACCTGCACTTATCGGGCTCAGATGAGCGGCATCTTGATTAGCGCGGTAGGGTAGCGAGACTATTCCTTCGTGCTAGCCGCTAGGGATTGTGGTCGTAGCCACTCAAAAATTAAGTAGCGTAAGCCCAGGCTCAGTTCGCCAACGTACCCGTTGCCGTGATCGTCGGTAATGTGATCGATACCAACTGCCAGCCCCTCGGGTGAACGCTGTCGCAGAATATCTACCAGCGTGGGCTGATCCTTATGGATATCCTTGATGATCTCCTCGGCGTAGCCGTAAGCAACATCGGTCGAACTGAGGTAGAGGCGCTATCCTTCGTACTGCTCCCATAACAACGCAGCGGCTGGCTCGATGAGAAACTTTACGCTGGGGTCGCTGGCCAAATAGCCGCGAAAGCGCTCGGGAGAATGAAGCAAGGCGTAGAGCGTAAACACGGCACCGTGCGAGTGGCCGACCAGGTAGTGATCGCCACTATTGGAGTAAGTACTATCGACGTAGGGAATGACTTCTTCCGCTAGATGCTGGAGGAACTTGTCCGGTGTACTGCCATCCTCCGGTGATAATAGAGGGTACGTTCTTCGCGGTTCTTGTTCGCCTGGCCAACGATTATAGCGGGTGGCACAATGGCGCTGTGAAGTGCCCCCAATTGTTAAACCACGAACCCGGAGAGGTTAAGACAACGTATGGTTAAAAGCTATATATGTTTGGGCCTGTTCAAGCCGTTTTTTCAATCTTGCCGGTCCGGTACCAATCGGCTGGATAGTCGTCTCCGATGGAGGAGTGCCGGCGGGCGGTGTTGTAGTAGGTAAGGTAGTCATCTACCATGTCATAGAGCTGCTTTCCGGTCTCGTACTCATGAAGATACAGCCGCTCGTACTTTATGCTGCGCCACAGCCGCTCAATGAAGGCATTGTCCGTGGCTCGGCCCTTGCCATCCATACTTAGCCGCATTCCCTTGCTCAGGATGAACTCGGTGAACACCCGGCTGGTGTACTGCGCGCCCTGATCGGTATTGAAGACCTCCGGGGTCACTCGGTGGATGTCCAGGGCTTCTGCTACCAGATCGCGGCACCAAGTGGCCTCCATAGAGTTACAGAGCTTCCAATGGACGACGTAGCGACTGTACAGATCGATGATGGCCGTCAGGTACAAAAACCCCCGGCGCATGGGCACGTAGGTGATGTCCGTAGCCCATACCTGATCGCTCCGGTCGATCTTCAAATCGCGCAGCAGATAGGGAAAAACGGCGTGGTCCTTACACCGCTTAGAAGTGTGCGGGCCGGGTAAAAGTGACTGCAGGCCTAGGATCTCGTAGTACAGGCGGTCGATGCGGTTGCGGCTCACGGAGTAGCCCCGGTCCCGGGTCAACCACACGTGCATGCGCCGCGCTCCCTTGTAGGAATGGTCCAGGTAGTGCTCATCCATCAGGCGCAGCAACTCCAGGTTCAGAGCACTTTCACCGCGCGGCGCGTAGTAGAGCCCGGCGCGGGAAACGGACAACAACTCGCACTGCCGTCTTACGCTCAATTGTCCATGCTCCGGCTCGATCAGGTGGCGGCGCACCTCCGGGGAAAGGCTCACTTCAGCGTTTTTTTTAGAAAGCAGTTTTCCACCTGCAGCTGGCCGATGATACGCAGGAGCTCGTCCTCGCGCGTTTGCAGGTCCGGCCCGACGACCTTACTGGGCTTGTCAAAAATCTGGGAGCCGCCGGCCAGTAACTCTCTTTTCCAGGTGCTGATCTGGGCCGGAGCCAGCTGGTGCTTTTTAGCCAACTCCGCTAAACTGTGCTGCTCCGAAATGGCCGCCACGGCGACCTTAAACTTGAACACCGAAGTGAATTTACGACGCTTCATTTTTCATATGATGATTATAACGATGTCTCATTCACTGGTCTAAATTATTGGGGATACATCACTGTACTGGGAATACCTGATGACCCCCTGACTCACGTTGAAACGGCTTTCTCCATCGAGCAGGAAAATGACGGGGGGCCGTTGGGTCATAGTGTCATAGCCCGGCGGTAGGCTGATGTACACCTCCCGTACCTGATCAAGAATTTCAGACGGCAGCTCATAGGTGAAGCCCGTGTTGATTGGGGTAGTGTCTTCTTTGCTTTGAGCACTTAGGGTGTAAAGGAAGGCAGTGGCGATGAGTAAACTTCTAACCATGTGTTTACTCTTCAGATGCTACTGGCTAGAAGATTGGCGGGCAACTTCAAAATCGAGCTAAGCCAGCAGCATATCTTTGATCCTGAGCTCTCCGGTAGGGAAGCCCTTTTTAACCCTACTTAACATAAGAAAAGTTATGGGCAAAATGTAAATGGCTGATTTTCAGGGTTTTACTACGCAAAATTGCGACTCGTCACGGTTCATTGGTGGTTTTGGCACCGACTAAAATACTTGTGCTGCCCGCCAATTCTGCCATGTCGTAACATCAGTTATGCCAGCATGGCAATAAAAGACCGCCCAATCGCCGCGCCCCGTCCATGCCGGGAAAAAAGTACCGCTACGGCGTGGCGTTATTCATTGGGTACTAGAGAACAGGATTGAAGTACGATATTGCACCAAAGAGAATGCTAACAATCGTAATCGTAGCAACTAACAGCCCTATTAGATACCCGACCTTTTTAGTGGCTAAGTAGAAGTATAAGCAGTAAGAAATGTAGCCTGCTACATAAATCACAAATAGGGAGAAAGTAACCGCTCGTACCTTCTGTATTTTTGCTTGCTCAACATAGTAAGCCGAACTATTCTGATCTATTTGTTCTAGATGATAGATGCTAATTAGAAGACTTCTCTCGAATAAGACTAAATAGGCAAGCATTAAGAGAAGTAATCCGGTGAAAATTGTTAGTCGCCGCATAATTAGTTCTTTAAAACTTGGTCTAACTGGCTACCATCTTTGTACATGTCTGGAACATCGGGCACTTGATCACTAGTCAGATTATCATAACCTAAATTATAGGCTCCATGTAAGTGGCTGGTTTTCACATAAGAGCTGGTTTGGGATTCCGATCACCGCCGCAAATTTGCTTCTTTGCGCCTACTCTTCCCCTCAAAAAGCGTCACCTAGCCCGCTAGGCTGCCCGTTTGGAGGCTCGAATAGACCCAAATTAGCGGCGTCTTCGTCAGGCTCGGAAAACCCAAACAAGCCCTAATTTCCCCAATAACATAGGGTCCACCTAACCTGATCAAGAACTAAACTGGGAACTACTGCGCATAAGGGGGAAGTCGAAATTCACTTTTAGTGGCCGCGTCACGTATAATCTCTATCCCGGGCTTTACGATGAAGTAGCGCAACGGCCTTTTCTCCAAAAAGTAAAAGTGATGGCAAATTTGGCCATCTTTCAGCCAGTTCCGGATCTTGCAATTTCTTTCCTCCCGAAACAGGCGGCAATAGTCTTCCAGTCCTCCTGGGGTATTCGTGCAGGCAGTGTATCAAAAGTAATGGTGAGCAGATAAGTTACGTTGCCAGAAGAAGTAAGCGATGGCAGCGACGTGGTTGTCTAGTTTCTTTGAGAAGGCCACAGACCGCCTAACCAGCCTACTGACCCTTGCCCTTACCCCAGTGAACCACCCTTCGATGAAGTAGGTCAACGCCTTGCTGGGACGGTGTTGCTCGCTGGGAATGGTCTGGTAGTACGCCTCCCAGTAGTCGGTGGCGAACTGACAATTGGAACGCAGCCGATCCGGTAGCTTATCAAACAATTGTCTAGCGTCAGCTTTACCCCTTCCCCCGACATGGAAAGCCAAGGCTTGCTTGATTGCCGGGCAGTAGATCACCCAGATCCACCGTTTGCGTTTTTTAGAGCCGACGAAGGACCACATCTCATCTACCTGAAGTTCAACGCTTTGTAGCGCTTCCTCGCTCAAGTTGTCCAACAAGTCTAGCGCTACGCCCAGGTCCTCGGGTGTTTCGCCCCAAACCTCAGCGGCAAAGTCCATCAGCCAGGTCATGCTCACTTCCAGGGCTCGACAGATACCCCGTAGGCTGATCCGTTCGCGCAGCAGCCTAGTGATGTAGCGCCGTTTGTCCGCACCAATCCAATGATTGTTATGCTCGACGAATTGTCGGGCACAGTCTTTACAACAGTAGCGCTGCTGGTCGTCGTGCGTTTGCCGTACTTGATTATCTTTCCACTCGTGCAGTTCGGGCAGGTGAGCATGCTTTTTCGTTTAGTCACCTTAAAGATAGTGACCCTGCTCGGCTGCCGCTTTTGTTCATACCATACCATTACTTCTGGTACACTGCCTTCGTGCATACTTGTCCACGAATAATCGGAACGCTTCCATGAAGTTTGTGAAATTCGCCCATTTGTCCCGGTCGACAAGAAAAGCTGGGCAAGCTTCGGCGGACAAGGGGGAGTGGTCTCGGAT
>CAWDMV010000018.1:0-44356 GCA_963803525.1 Lewinellaceae bacterium | reverse complement strand
GCCCGTGCGCACGCTTGGCCACGCTGCGAGGTCCTGGTGATCTTCCGTAGCAGGATGGGCGGACTTCGAGCGTGCCCCGGCACCTCCGAGCGTCCAGCCAGCGTGGTACCCCCACCCAAACGAAAGCTCCTCCACCCCGTAGGACAGAGAAGCTTTTTCGACCAGGAAAACTGGTGGGCTACCAGTCGTTGCGCGGGTAATAAAGGACTCTTCGCGTTGGCGACGGGCCTTCGCGCTCGCGCAGTTCGCGCAGCTCGCGGGCGTCCTTCTTCGCGTTGTTCTCTTCCTTCATCCCTTCCTTGAGCTCCTGTTCGAGAGAGCCCTTGGCGGTGTTGAATTCCCGGATCCCCTTGCCGATGCCGCGCATGAGCTCGGGGATTTTTTTGCCTCCGAAGAGCAGCAGAATGGCGAAGAAGACGAGGATCATCTCCGGGCCGATGGCGTTCAGGAAAAGCAGCGTTGTGTTCATCTCGATGTAGTTGAAAGCGGTACCAAAGGTAAGGCTTATTCGACACTAACGTATGGGGGTGGGCTTGAGTTGTTTTGGGCCAGGGATATGTGCGGTCCTGTCCGCCGAAGCGAGTGTATCTTGTTCTGAAACATATGACGCTAGCAGTAACCCCACCTTCACCGATACGTTGACCCTGGCCACCTGGGATTCTACAGTGCCGCAATTTTTACCGCTTCCGCACCGGGGCCGACGCTGGGTGCCCTGGTGCAGGCAGACGTACTGCGGAACAGGAATTTTGACGACCGGGAGGACATAGGCGACCGCAATCAGGCGTGGTACGGGCCGCTCCTGCCCGGCGGGCTGCGGGAAGCTGATTTTTACCGGGGGGACTATTCGGGCTTCCAGGCGGTCATGCAGCAGTACGTACGCGATGAGCACTGGGGGGAGGACCTGCCTGTATTCAAGCAAAATCTGGCTACCTGCTGAACTACCTCGACCCATCCTTCCGGGAGGGGGCGACCTACGTAACCCTGACGATGGAGGGGCTGCGTCCGGAACTGCTCTCTCCGGAGCACTTCTTCGCTTACTACGTGTGGATTATCGTCTCTCATCCGGAGGAATTGGAGGTGTACGCCTTTCAGCTGGGGGAAGACTAGGGACAGGGGAGTCGTAGCTTTGCGCCAGCGTATGGAACACCTCACCACCTACCTCAGCCTAGAAACCAGCCGGGCACCCCACCTCGGGGCATCGTACTGCGGGTCACGGAAGGTACCGGCGTGAGCAAGATTCAATACTACCTCGCCGCCCGCGACTGCCTCTTCGACGTGGCGAATACGAATTACCAGATCCGCTTTCGGGTGGGACCAGCCTACCTTGCCCTCTTCGGGGAGGCATTGCACCTGCCGCCGGGCCAACGAACGGTTTGCTGTAGAGTACAATTGAAACTATACAAACTGACCCGCTGCGCGGCAGGGAAAACGCATCAAATTAGATTTCCAGTAAGCGCTGAAGGTAGGCAGTGCTCATGGAAGCCCGAAAGCGGCGTTTTTTTTGACTCAGTTTGGCATCGTCCCGTTTAACCCGCTGCAGAGCCATCTTGCGTAGGACGCTCATGTTTGCTGCAACGTTACCCTTTCTGGCCCGGCTGGCATCTTCCGAAAAGGTGACATCCAGGTGCCAGTGGAGTTTGTTTTCGATGCTCCAATGCGAGCGGATTGCCTGAGCTAAGTCCCGGGCGGATTTGTCGGCGTGACTGGAGATGTAAAACCTTGTTGCCGTGCTCGTTACGCCGTCTACCGTACGTCGAGCGCGGAGCCTGATTAGCGTCCGGATGGAGGGCCATGCCTGGGCCATCCAAGGCTCAGGTATCCCCCCGGGCGGCTAGGATTTCCCCGTGCCGTTGTTCGTAGCGTCCGTGGTCGTAGTCCCACTGCTCATCCCCTTGCCGCAGGCCGGCATACGTGAAGGCCTCGCTGACTTCCTCCAGCAGCTCGGCCTGGTTCGCCTTGAGCGCCAGGATATAGTCCGCCCCACCACGGACGATCTGCTCGG
Source organism: Lewinellaceae bacterium (assembly GCA_963803525.1). Classification (GTDB taxonomy): domain Bacteria; phylum Bacteroidota; class Bacteroidia; order Chitinophagales; family Saprospiraceae; genus Neolewinella. The sequence continues at coordinate 42,354 of CAWDMV010000018.1, read as the reverse complement.
CCACCGCTTTTTGACACCCGATGGCGTCGATACTCACCGTGGCTCCCCGAAGGTCGAGCTCGTTGAGCAGCGTGGGGATGGTCGTGATCTCGTTGCTCTTGTCCATCACCGTAGTCTGGCCGATGCAGAGCTCGTGATCGCTCACAAAGGCATTGAGGATGAATAAGTCGTCATTACCAAGGCTACGCGGATCAACCCCCTCTTTGTTTCTTACCATCGAGTACGACGAGTTGACCGTCCAGATGCTCGAGTAATCGGCTGGCGTCTTGCTTAAGTCCCAATTTAAGCTGTTCGGGGTCAAGCAGTTGAAAGACACGATTGAAGGTGCCGTGGGAGGGAATGCCGTTAGCTAACGGTATTTTCGTCCGTAGCCAATCCAGGCGGGTTTCCGCAAAGGCTACCATATCCTCAAAATCCTCCCCGTTAGCCAGGAGTGTGCACAGGGCAATGAAGAGAATGTCGGAAAGTTGATGCTTGCACCGGCCAGTTACGCGGGGGTCGGCGATGGAGGCAAACAGGGGGCGAAGGTCATGATCATGCTGCCAAAGCTACGCGTTTGATGCGTTTGCCCGAAGGATTCTTTGACCGAGTAGATTACTTCATCGGATACACTTACGGAAAATTCCGCCTCAGCTGGGGAATATGACCGTCAAATTTCGTAACCTTGGCCGGAGGATTCTCCGGCCAAGGTATTTATTTACGTTATGAATCGGTTTGTTTGGAGCGGTTACGCGATTGTTGTGTTTTGGGCAAGCGGAGTACTGTCCGGCATCCTCCCGGGGCATGCCCCAGCTGTGTTTACAGGGTTAAAGTTTCTCTTGCTCCTACCCGCCTGCATATACCTATTCCGCCGCATTACACCTCCACGAATAAGTGCTACCCGAACGTTTGACAGCAAGCTTCCTTTGCTGTTGACGGTTTGGTTTTTGTATTTCATCGGCATCCACGTTTTCGTCGAGGATATTACATTTGATCTAGGGTTACTGGCATATTGTGTAGTCACTACCTTTATCATGGTAACGATCGAAGAACTGATATTCCGTGGCATTACGTTTAGCCATATTAGTGAGCAATCGCTAATAAGACGGAAGCAGTACACCTCCTCCCTCTATTTTGCTGTCCTCCACGCATTCAATTTGCTGTACACCGGACAGCTAGGAGAAACCCTGAGTCAGATTATTATGGCCTTCGGAATGGGCATGTTCTTATCTTCCGTTTATCTCCGGTACGGCCACATCATTTATCCGATCGCACTTCACTTTATGGTGAATATCGTGACGGAGTACAAGCTCTTGCTGAGTCGACCGCCGATCCGAATGTCCGCCCTGGCCGATTACCACCTTGTTGTCGACGAGCGAGTTCTCTTCAGCTTAGTGGCGGCGGCAGGGATGACGGGGATGGCCTACGCGATTCTTCCGGGGAATCAATTACGGCATGAGGAAAATACCCATTCATCACTTGAGGGGGAAGGCTGAGGCCATGAGTTATCGCCTCCGCAGGGGGCACAACCATTAAGCTAAGCAAATCCGTAGAAATCGCCACGCTCACGTTGCAATAATATGCAACCCATCATCCACTACTTCTCCCGACTACGCCAGTTCGTCAAACTCAATGCCGACAAACGACAAGCCTATCTACAACGTCCCAACCGGGACTTCACTCGTAGCAGTCCGCTTACCTTCCGCCGCACCGTCAGTTTTGTTTTAGATCTGGCGCGGCAGACTTTAGCCGTCGAGCTAGCGCGATTTTTTAACTGGCAGCCGGACGAAATCGTCACCAAGTCCGCTCTCTGCCAACGGCGCAAGGCTATCGCGGCTGATTTTTTTCGCGACCTCTTCGATCATACCGCCAGCTTGTTCTATCACTGTTTCCCAGAGCACAAACGCTAGCGCGGCAAACGGCTATTCGCCGTGGACGGTACCGGACAACGACTGCCCTACGAAACTGCGCTCGGGCAGGCATTCGGCACCCATATGAACCAACACGGCGCGCGACCGTCGATGCGACTGCTACTTACTCACGATGTGCTCAATAACGTGCTCTACCGGGTCGATTTCTACAATCAAAATAGCTCGGAGATTTATACCGCTTACCCCAATGTCGAGCAATTGCCCCGCGATGGGGTTTATATTTATGATCGACATTACGCCAGTTTTGGTCTAGCCTACCTGCACGATCGCCATGGCTCAGATTACGTCATCCGTATGCCGCTGGATCAATCGAACGTGGTCAAGAAATTCGCCGAAAGCACCGATAATGAACGGATTATAACCTTGAAACTTGGTGTGGGCCGGGCTTATCGTAGTCTGAAAACACTGGGGCTCAATCCGGTGCTGCATACCGAATTTAAAGCGCGACTGCTGCGCGTCTAACTCGATGACGGTCAGGTCGAAGTGGTGATGACCTCACTGACCGACCGATTCAAATATCCCCAAACGGAGTTTAAATGGCTGTACGGAAAACGGTGGGGCGTAGAGACGACGATCTACGTACTGAAATCATTCTTGCAATTAGCCCTAGTCTCGGCGAGAACGCTTCCCGGAGTAGCCCAGGATCTGTGGGCCACCTTCGCCTTCTATAACCAACAGAGCGCGCTGATCGCCGCCTGCGAAGATGAAGTCAAACGAAAGACCGGGCACCGGCGGTATCAGTACAAGATTAACCGAAACGTCACGGCGGGACACCTTAAAGAGTTTCTTCTTTCCATCTACCTGGACGGGCCGGCCCGCTGGCGAAGCCGGACAAAGGTTCTCCTCGAACTCATGCCTCGCTACACCGAACCCTAGCGCCCGGATCGCGACCGGGAGAGGGAACGGAAAATCATGCGGGCCAACGACCGGCACATACACGAGAAAAATTATCGGAAGAGTATGTAATAACTCTACATGCTAAACAACCTTACAGCTGCTAATAAAGCGCGGCGGGCCAGGGGTATGTTCGGTTGGTATCGTTCAGAATATGTCACTCTGATGTTGCTCAGAATCAGATCGCTGTTGCCGGATTGAATTCTTGTGTAATGGCTTAACTTAATGGTGTTGCTCCACGCATAGTAGAGTAAGACGCCGGATACTTGCATTATAAACCAATATCACCCTTCTAAATTATTTGCTTTATGAACAAAACATCCTTTTCACCACTCAGCCCGGAGGAAGTAAACGCCACAGATGGCGGTTTTATTCCCTTAGTAATCGCCGGTTACGTCATTTCCGCCAATACGGTCGCTACACTCTCCGGCATTGCGGCCGGCGGTCTTCTTTATGCTATCACTCACTAAATTATTCTCAATGCAAGCTCTTTCAATAAACGAATGCCGGGACACACATGGAGGCATCGCCCCTCTGGCATGATTTCTAATCTCCTTGGCAGTAACCTACGGTGGTTGCGCGCTTGTCCACTCGGAAGCCGCCCACTCCGGAATCAATGACAGTAACGGAAATTGCAATTAAAATGGTTAATGCCAATCAAGGGCTAAAAAGCACGTAGAAGCAAGTTGTCTTAGCTTTAGGAATGCAACTTCTCAAACTGATCCAACTGTACTTCTACGTCTGCGAAGTATACGACACCAAGCTCAAATCATTGGTGCACCGTCACACTAAAAATGGCTGCTCCCCACAATTTACTGACCAGGAGGTACTTACGGTGTATCTTTTCGGGGTCGGCCACGAAAAGCGCCTACAAATTAAGGACCTGCACCGATGCATGCGTCAACACTACGGAGACTGCTTCCCGGATTTGCCAAGCTACGAAGCGTTTAACCAGCGGCTTAATCGACTCAACCCAGTCTTCGCGCCACTGTTAGCTGGCTTGGTGACCAAGTGGCAAGATCGAGCCCTGGGCAGCCAGGAGGAGTTATTTCTACTGACGGACTCGATGCCCATCATTACTTGCTCCGGACGTCGATATGGCGTAGTGGCACCAGAGGTAACGGATAAAGGATATAATGCAAGCAAAAAAATGCATTTCTGGGGCGTTAAGCTTCATTCAATTTCTATGTCTATAAAGGGCGCATTACCTGCGCTGGAATACTTACTGGTAAGTCCAGCTTCGGAACATGATCTAAACGCACAGCGGAGTATACTGGAAGAAAACATGAACAAATATACTTTTGCTGACAAAGCATTTAAAGACAGGCAGTTAGAAGATGCTTTTGTTGCAGCTGGTGGCAAGCTATTTATCCCGGTAAAACATCGCAAGGGTCAGTCATTGGCGGATAAGCAAAGGCATAAGGCCGCCGATGATTTGTATAGTAAAATGGTGTCTTCTATTCGGCAGCCCATCGAATCCTTCTTTGGGTGGCTGATTGAGCAGACCGATATTCAACGCGCATCGAAGGTCAGGTCGACTCAAGGATTACTGGTGCATATCTTTGGTAAGATTACGGCGGCCATCTACAGTAGATTGGACGATTTAGAGCTAATTTAGCCCTTGATTCACATGGTTAATAAAACAGCACTGCCAAAACACGAATTGCGAACAATCACCGGTGGCACGCCCCCCTGCGCCTACGATCCGCCCGAAGGATTCTTTGACCGAGTAGATTACTTCATCGGATACACTTACGGAAAATTCCGCCTCAGCTGGGGAATATGACCGTCGAATTTCGTAACCTTGGCCGGAGGATTCTCCGGCCAAGGTATTTATTTACGTTATGAATCGGTTTGTTTGGAGCGGTTACGCGATTGTTGTGTTTTGGGCAAGCGGAGTACTGTCCATCATACTCCCGGGACATGCACCAGCTGTGTTTGCAGGGTTAAAGTTTCTCTTGCTGCTACCCGCCTGCATATACCTTTACCGCCGCATTAAACTTCCACGAGTAAATGCTACCCGAACGTTTGACAGCAAGCTTCCTTTACTGTTGACGGTTTGGTTTTTGTATTTCGTCGGCATTCACGTTTTCGTCGAGGATATTTCGTTTGATTTAGGATTACTGGCATACTGTGTAGTCACTACCCTGATCATGGTGACGATCGAAGAACTGATATTCCGCGGCATTACGTTTAGTAATATCAGTGAGCAAACGTCAATAAGGCGGAATCAATACACCTCCTCCCTCTATTTTGCTGTCCTCCACGCATTTAATTTGCTGTACACCGGCCATCTGGGAGAAACCCTGAGTCAGATCATCATGGCCTTCGGAATGGGCATGTTCTTATCTTCCGTTTATCTCCGGTACGGCCGCATTGTATATCCGATCGCGCTTCACTTTATGGTGAACATCGTGCCGGAGTACAAGCTCTTGCTGAGTCGACCGCCGATCCGCATGTCCGCCCTCGCTGACTACCATCTTATTGTCGACGAGCGAGTTCTCTTCAGCTTAGTGGCGGCGGCAGGGATGACGGGATTGGCCTACGCTGTTCTTCCGGGGAATCAATTACGGTGTGAGAAAAATATCTCTTCATCACTTGAGGGGGAAGGCTAAAGTCAGGAGTTACCGCCTCTGCATGGGGGAACGCTGGCTGCGCGCTGGCTACGACGGCCAGCATGACTTGGTGGCAGCTTTTACCTGTGTACCCGCATTCCTGCTGCGGCTGTCGGAAAAGTATGCCACGCGCCGCCTTCGGCTTCACGTTACTCAACCGATTTTGGCAATTCCTTCACTAGAGCTGAGCGAGCGCTTTGTTCTCTCGTTGAGCTTTACCCAGCAAAGTGCGCCTGTGAGGACGGCGGGGGTGTTTTGGAACTTGGGGGGGAGGTTGGCATCGGGGTAGTGGTGGCACGAATGAGAAGCGAGGCATAAGCACGTAGTCTAAAGTATGGCTACGTAGCGGTAGTAGACATACCCCACCAAACTCCCATCTACCAACCGAACTTTCACCCAGCCGTCTTCCATAGCGAGAAAGGTCATGCGATCACCTTCCGCTAAGCGGGCTAGAACGGCATAATGGCTGCCGGGGCCGGACCGGACATTTAGCGCGGCGGTATTTTCCACGACCAGCGTACGCGCGTAATATTCGGAACCCGGCTGATTACCCATGCGGTCATTTGGGGTAATCGCAGAACTGCGGGCAGCAGCGGGTAGCGTACCGTAACTCCGCAGCCGTGGACTGGAGGCTGGAGGGGTATACGCAGGGCGCGTGGAGGAACATACGCCGCAGGATCCGCCGCGCTTGGCGCAGTAACCACAGTAACCACAGTTCGAGCAGGCGCGGCAACTAGCGGAGCCGGTGCAAGTGGCGGCCTCCGCTTCTGCGTGTAGGGAGAGGTCGCTGCACATCAGGTCCAACGGCGGCGGGGCTTGAGCGTGTGCGGTACCTGCTGCTAGAAATATCAGGACGAGCAGGAGGGAGGAAAGTGAGTGCATGGTTAATGATACGGCACGTCCTGCTATAAAACAGTCAGGCACGTCATGATCCATTATACGATCAGCTTTCTTTCAACGGGCGTCAAGATTATGGCACACTGGTGTGGAAAATGATTAAGCTACTGATAGTCAGCGTAACATAGCTGCTCGCTGCAGCACTCACTAGGGCCTAGCGGCCAGGAAGAGAATGCGTGCACCCAAATTTTCTGTCCGAAAACCTGTTCGATAGGGCACTACAAAAGACTTTGGCGCGTCTTTAATCAAACACGTTTCTAATTTATCAGCATTATGCTGTATCCCTCCATTTTTATGGAGGAATCCAAAAATTGCAAAGACGCAGTATGCTGTCCAAGCTTATTCTAATCAAGGCCTGTACGTACGACCTTGCCGAAATCGACCTTAGCAAGGGCGATTCCATGCAGTTGGTGGGCGGAAACAACGTGGGGAAATCCAGCCTCATCTGCGCGCTGAATTTCTTGTTTGTTATCAACCGCACCCGGATGTCCTTCACCGGTGGACGGTCAGGAAACAAGGCTACAATGGAGTACTACTTTCCCGAAGCGGAGGGTAGTTTCCTGGTCTTCGAAATCAGTAAGAAGGGGCGGAAGCACTGCCTGCTGGTTTGGCGCGATGGCGACGGCACGCCCCGCTACGGACGCTTGTCCCAGGCATATTCTCGTGAACGGTTCTTCACGCTCGATTCCGAAGCGGAGCTCCGACCGTTGAAGCTGTCCCAGTTGCGTATGCAATGGGCGGAGTGTGGGGTACGCATGAAGGAAATCGGCCAACTCAAAGATGTTTTTCCGATGGTCTACCAAATCGGAAGAAACCACGACGCGATGGTATCCTTACGGCGCAACGGCAGCGGAAGAGCGGCCGAAAGTTTCAGTCTGCTCTACCGCTACCTCATCAATACCCAGCTGATCAATAGCCGGGCACTGCAGGAAATCCTGTTGCTGGCCGATCACCTGGATGATACGGGAATAAACTATAGGGCAGCAGATCTAGCGGAAATCGAACAACTGAGGGGATTCAGCGAACGTACGCGGCTATTAAAGTGCCACCAACAAGCCTTTGAAAGGCTAAGGGAAGAACAACAACAGCTGACGGAGTTGGAGAAGGGTGTACAGGAATCGTTGCTCCTCTTTAATTTGCGCTGCACCGGCGACCGCGCCCAACTGGAGGAAGATCGGGCAAGACATAAGGAACTAAGGCAGGAATCCGAGCAAAGTCTAGCAGAGGCAAAGGCGGTGCACCTGCAATCTAATAAACAACTAGGTGGCCTTCTGGCATCGATAAAGTATCAAGAAAGCGATATCCTTGGGCTGGAGCAGCAAATAGGAGCGATCCGCAACTTACCTCCCGCTGATTTCCTGGAGGAGGGGATTGAAAACCTGCGTGGGCGAGTGGAAGAATTGTCGTACAAATTAAAGTCTCTAGAGCACGCAGATGGATCGTCGGAAAAGCTTTCCAGGCGAATAGAAGAGCGGACGAGCCACATAGCTACACTACAAGCAGAGCACGAAAACTGCGGTAACTGGTTGGTGCATCACCTGGCCACCGACGAAGGGAGCAGGCGCCGACTAAATGCGGTACTTAATCCTAGGATCGCCCGAGCTGATGCAGGCTTTTTGGCCAAAGCCATCACCTGTACGGAAGGAAATGTTACGCTTTACAACGGAGCATTTTCGCTGCCTTCGTTATCCGAGGATGAGCTGCCCTCCCCCGAATCGCTGCACGCCGACCTCACCGAACTGCGCCTGCTGCAGCAGAGCGATGAAAAGCTACTGGAAACTGCACGGAATCGGGAAGCTTTAAAGGCTGAACTGCAGCGTTGGAAGCGGTCCGTGGACAAGCAAGCAAAGCAATTGGAACTGATTCGCACCCTGCCGGAAAAAGAGGGGCGCCTCCGTAGAATGAACGACCAAGTGCGTTGCCAGATGGAAGAAGCGTCAAAGCTGGAGCAACTCATCAAGCATCAGCAGGAGGATGAGACACGTAAGCAGGATTCCCTGGCCGTCATTATAGACCGCGAAAAAGAGAGAAGGACAAAGGAGGCGCAAATAACCAGTCTGCAGCGCAGAATAGAAGGGTTCTCCATCGCCGCGGATCCCCAGCAATTGAAACTACCCCAGGGGGAAATGCCAGCATTGGAACAACTCTTCCAATGCCTAGAGACCAGCTACTACCAATGGAAGACGTCGCAGGGTGAGGTCAGGGAAGAGTTCACTCTTTTACGCCGGAAGCTGAATGCAGAGACGGCCGACATCACCGCCTTCCTGGCCGACATAGAGCAAGAATACGCGGGAGTGGACGACGTCAGTGCAACCATGAACAGCTTGGTAGCCAGTATAAGCAAACGCTTCGCCAATCCCGCGGCTGACCTGCTGGATAAGTACAACAATTTCCGAGACTTCATCAACCAGAAATTCAACCGGGACCTTGCCCGCCTCACCATTTCCAATATCGAGCAATTACGCATTGAACTGGTGCCGAATCAAGGGCTGCAGTCTGATTTGAAGGAAATCGGAAATCTGCACCTGGGAGACGGTCAACTATTCAGCTCGAATGTTGCGGAATTAAACCTGCTTCGGAAATACATTGAACGGGGCACCGCCATTGCCTTTACTGATCTTTTTACGCTCCAGCTGAAGCTCCGGATCAACGGAGCGGAAAAAGTAGTTGACCTCAGTAAGCAGATAGAGAGTGACGGAACGGACCGTATGCTCCGGCTGGTGATTGTCATGCAGGCCATCAGCCGCATGGCTGATCTGGACGCCGACAACCGGTTGGTGGTTTTCATCGATGAGATTGCGACTATAGACGGGCGTAACCGGCCGCAATTGGTGGAGTTTTGCCGCAAGCATCACTTCTACCCCATATTCGCCGCTCCGGAGATGGTGGCCGGTTTTGACCGCTACGTCATGATCAACCGCGCGGCGGACAACAGCATCGTGGTGGCGGCGGACAAACACTACATCGATGTCGAACGAGACTGAATTGCGAGCGCTGCAGCGTCTTGAGCTCGAAGGAAGAGTGGCGGGGTCGCAGGTGCCAAGGACCGTTCGAAACGGCAATGCTTTCCAGCAACTCCTTTCCGCTGGGATACTGGTAGAAATCCGTAGTGGCGCCGGTCGTGTCATTACTGTAGGCAAGGCAGAGTCATTCACTAATTTTTTGAACGCACGCTATCCGGGGAGGGGTGAGCTACGGGAAGCCGAAGCCATAGCGAATGTTGCACGGTACCGCAATACCAAGGGAGGACAAAAGACCGCCTTCCGGGTAGTTCTGCTCCGTGGCCGGGGTGTGATTGAGCTGAATGGCCACTCCTACGATTTGGGCAGGGCTACCGATCAGTTCGGATGCGCCTCCTGCATCATGCCGCGCATCCGGGCGGAGCGGATCTGCGTAGTCGAGAATCTTGATACGTTTTCAATAGCGGAGGACCTCCTGGGCGACCGGACCTTCGTGCATCCGTACGGACGTATCGGCAAGCACACTCTCGCCGGCCTGGAGACGGATGACTTGCTTCACTTTGGGGATTATGACTTCACCGGCCTGGCCGATTTCCTGCGGCTAAAGAGCGCCTTCCCGAATGCCCGGCTATACCTTCCGGATAACTTGGAGGAGCTCTGGCAGGCCTACAGTACACCGCTAAAGGCAAAAGCAAATGCGCCGGACCGGGTGCTCGGCAATACCCTGCCCGAGGTAAAGCGAGTGCTCCACTTACTGGCCGATACGGGTAGATTTCTTGAACAGCAGGCGCTATTCGTCTCCAATCCCGGGACGGCATGATCCTCAAAGCGGAACCCAAAACGATCATGAGCTTTATGGAGTCGCGTTTTGACGTACTCCATCAACTCTACCGCATACAACTGGCCGAGAATCTCATTCCGGCAACGGTGTTTACCGAGATTACCCGCCACGAGGGAGATACCGTGACCCGGCGCCTGTTCGACTACCGGATCATCAGGGAAGCCGGTAGTGACTACCGCATCACCGAAGAGATCATGGCCTATTTGGGGTTCCTGACCCAGGAATTCAAGCCCCTGCTGCCGGAGCAGTTGCGGCGCTACCATACCTCCATTGAGGACATCTACGACCGGTTGATGGGAGGTAAAACGCTCTCCTCCGAACAGCGGATACTCCGGCTTAGCCACCTCTACGATGAGGTGAGGAGCTTTCTGGACAAGATTTCCGCCAATACGGTTTCCTTACTCCAGCGCACTCAAGAGCTGAAGGTAAATCGCGACCAGCGCCAGTACGCCGAACGCGTGCGGGAAGCCCGTATCCTGATTGAGGAATATATCGACCCCCTGAACAGTATCATAGACCTGAACGATGCCAACTCCATTGCAGCATTGCTAGGGGTGGTCGGCCGCGGTATTAACCGAGATCGGTTTGCAGATTATCCCCCGAGCGTCCTGGACGCCTATGAGCAACTCAATCAGTTGCTAAGGGAGGTGAACGGGCGGCTACAGCGGGAGGCCAACGTTATTCGGCGGGAACTCACCCCCTTGCTGGAGCGGATCAAGCGGGAGAGCGAGGTGATGAACGGCTGGCTCACTTTTTTGGAGAGGCCGTTTCTGCATCCGGTCCCGGAGATCGGCCATCGACACCGGGTGAGTCTCTTCGGCGACCAGACCGGGGCCGACCTGAAGATGTATGTGGAGCAGTTTATGGGAGAGCGTCCCCGGTCTTCTATCATGTTGAAGGCCGATCCAGCCGTCTTTAGGCCCATCTTTCAGCCCCACCTGTACCGGAAGCGGTTAGAATCGGCGCTCCCAATGGCTGATTTTTTCGCCTGGTGCGAGCGGCAACTCGCCGACGTAGCGGAAGAGCGCCGCGAGCACTACCTGCTCAAACTGACCAGCCTGCTGTTCGGCGAGCAATCTGCGTATGTATTGCATTACGGTGCTCACCGTCGCGCCCTGCAGATTGGGGGAAGCCGATATACCGTCCCCACCCTAAGCGTTTCCCAATGACCTACCCACCCGATCACCAGTCTATCGTGACCGCCCTGCTGCGGGAGGGACGCTTCCTGCTGCAGGGGGAAGCCTCCTTCCTCACCCTGCGCGAACACGCGGACTTCTACACCTCCTTCTTCCGAGAGTCTTTTGACCTAGAACTGCAACTCACCCCCGAATACGCCCTCCTCAAGAGCGGCCAACCGGAAGATCGACTTGCCCGTGCCATCTGCATCTACCTGGCGGTGCTCTGCTACGAGTTAGAACGGGAAGGAAAGAACCTGCTGGAAACCCTGCACTCCGGCACCTTCAGCATCCCGGAGTGGGAAGTTCGGTTCGAGCAGTCCTCCTTTGTCAACGTGCTGGCCGCTACCGACCAATTACGTGATACCGAGCAACGGCGGAAGTTCTATCTCCGGCTCTCGCGGCGGGGAATCATCGAGCGGACCAATGAAAAGCTGTTTCGGTTTACGCCGGCGCACCGGTATTTCTTGGACTTTGCGAGGGAGATTAATACTAGGGAAATAGCTGGGAATGCCGAAGAGAAAGTAGAAATGGATGGGGTTGAATAATTGAGTTACCCTTACCGTTAGGTGGGCACCAAGCAAAGCAATCCAGGCTACCAAGGCAACCCCGGACATAATACATCGGCAGAATTGGACCACGAGCTAAGTTGGAAACTTAACTTGTATCATGAAGCGATCGAGAAAAAAATTCACCCCCGCTTCCCGCATGTGCCGGAGCCGTTGTATTCGAACCGGCTTCTGAAACTTAGCCATACACCAGGACTTTAGTTTCCTCCATGCTGCCCGCCACGTGCGCGTAAGCGGTGCCTTCTTGCACCAAGTCTATCCGCTTTCCGGTAAGGTCTTCGAGTTCCTGCTTCGTGGTGATCAGGTCAAACAGCGTAGGCAATGCCCCTTTGCGAAATCGGATCAGGAGATCAATGTCGCTGTCCGCCCCCGAAGTGCCGGAGGCTACGGAACCAAAGAGGTATACCCGCTCAATCTTGTCCTGCTGGGCGAAGTACCTGCGCAGCTGCGGCAGCAATAGATCGGGCGAGAGGGTGGTAGGCATGATCTACAAAAGTTGTTCGGTGGGGATTTACTCTCCTGCTTATGCTAAAGTTACGTCATTTGGCGGAGGTCAGGTGAGGATTCCGAGTCGTGGATATTGTCCTTGCTTGCCGTGCTAACGCGTTGCGTGCAAAACTTGCCTCCTCTTTAAATCAGCTCTTGTAGCCACTAGCACGTTTCTACCCCTCACTCGACATGCCGGACAGCACTTCACTTCCCGTCCCAACCCCACTAATATGCACCCGTGAGATCGCCCGCGTCATCGCCACGTACATCAATGACTTCTCTCCTTCATCGTGGGCCTTGCGCTCGTTTGAAGTGAAAGCTTGGTAGGCTTGTGGCCGAAAGGGGAAGGTGCCTGCACTGACGTCCACTAAGAAAACCACCTTGAATTCTAACCCCTTCAGGTTATGGAACGTAGAGATCCATACCCCCTTGGAGTCTCCCGTAGGCCTGCTTCGCTCTATGTGATCATAATATGGGATGCCTGCTTTATGCACAGCAGAACGATACGCCTTCGCTGGATCTCTTCTCCGGGTGGCGATACAGATATCACAGGGAAGAACCGCCTCACTGCCATCAGTAGGATGTAGATAGCCTTGGAGCTCCCTCGCCAAGTCTTCCATTTCCCCTTTCTGCGTTTTGTGTACGACGTAGCTAGGAGCCCTACCCACTCGGAGACTAACGTATCCCGATTTGTCCTCCTTCCCTTCCTCGAAGTCACTAAAGTCCACATCGCTGATGACGCCGATTGCGGCCTGTTTGATCTGCTCCGTGGTCCGGTAGTTGATCTTGAGCCGCCGGCTCCTGCGACCCCGCACATTGATGCCCGCCTCGCTGAATATGATCCTTCGGCCGTAGATCTGTTGCAGGGGGTCACCTACTAGAAACAAATCGTCCGGTTGCTCAGCGACAAGAGACCGGAGTAAACGCAAATGTATATTCGAAAAATCTTGTAGCTCATCCGCAATGACGTGACGGAAAGGCTTGACGGGCTGCTGGTCGTAATAAGTACTTAGCAGATTATACACTTCAAACAGGTCGATGTATCCCTGTTCCTGCTTGGCGCTACGGTATTCTTCTACAAGTTTCCAGATGCCCACCTTATCCTTACGGCTGATGGCCTTTTGGCGGCCCCGGCGGGAAGCCTGAAAGTATGTTTCCTTATTTTGGATGCCCTGAAAGAGAATAACATCCTGATATTCATTGTCTAAGAAGGTAGGCTCATAGGATGTCAACTTAAAACCGATGACTTCTTCCCAGAGCTCCGACGATTTTTTGCTCCCCGGCATGTTCAGGATTTTGAACTCGGGTGGCAGTAGATTCACTTTGCGAGCGGCATTTACCACGTAGTGGTCCAGGTTATCCAAGATTACCAGCGTCGGATCGACTCCCAGGCTGTCCAGTTCCTCCCGCAAATTATCCTTGAGGCTGCGGGTGTAGGTGGTGAAAAAGATGGGCTGTTCCCTACTTGCCGCGCCCCGCTGCTGCAATACCTTTGCCCGGTGCAGGGCGGCGACCGTTTTACCGGTACCGGCACCGCCGGTAACCTTCGTCGGTCCCTTAAAGCTACCCTCTACCAGCCGTTGCTGACTGGGATGAAGAAAGATACGCCACTTAGCGACCTCTCCCTCCAGCATGCGGTTCAGCAGTTCATCGTCGGTGACTTCGAAGAAACTGCGTTGGTTGTTCGGACTGGCCTCCTGAGCCGCCCGGTCGTCCGAGGCCACTTTCCCCTCCTCCACTTCACGGATGATGCTGTCGTAGGTCGAGCCTTCCAGTAGCATGGACAGGTTCTCCAGCGCCTCAATCGGCAGGTAATCATAGAGTTCTTCTAACTGATCCAGCGTCGATACTTCGCGAACGGACGGAAGTAAGATTGAGGGCACCCCGATGGCTAGCAACTGCTCGTCAGTCAAATGATCATATGCGCGTGCTTCGGGTACTATTGTCGGACCAGCTGAGGGGACTGCCGGCGGCAGGTCGATCAGTTCCTCCGCAGGCTTGGTGAAGACCTGGTAGGAATGAGTGAAATCATTCCACTCGAACAGTTTCCGCTCGGCCCAGGCCATAGCTTCATCGTGGTTGTCGATGTACAGCAGGTGGTATAAATTACCTGAAGTAGGAACGTGAATAATCGCGCGATACTGCTTGTTGACCCGGGCGGTGCGCAGTTGCTGATCGGCGAAAGTGCTTATGGGCTCCAGGTGAAGGCTGGGGTCCCTGCTATTGGTCCGGAACTTCTCCAGGAACTCCGGTACCCGCTTCTGAATGTTGCGCGGCAACTTCAGGATGCTGTCCCAGGCTTTATCGTAGAGGGCGATCTGGTTCATACGTGCTCTAGTTTCAGGTCGGCGGGCTCCACAATAGTGTAACCCCGTTCAATAAATATGCGGGCGTCGCGCTCGTCGAGCGGACCGGATACAATTCGCTTGGTTTCGTTACCATACACAGCTTCTGCGACTGTTACGCCATCTTCAGTAAGGATATAACTGCCTTCCAATTCCTCTGGCACAAGAAGCGATTCTGACACGGCCTCCCGCAGGAAGGCGTGGAAGGGCGGATCGTAGTATTCCAGGTATTCTTCACTATTGACCCGTGCAGGAACCACCGGCGCAGCAGCAATTGGTGCCGGCGCAGTAGCTGGAGAAATAGACAAAGTGAAAGAAGCGCCATTCCCTTCCCCGATCTGACGGTATTCCGGTATTTCGGGGGAAGCGAATTGTAATACGTTAAACAACCGCCAGAAGTAAAACCAAGTCTCCTTATCATATCCCTCCGGACGCGTGATGGCGGGCTCCTTTACACATAACCGGTAATAGAAATCGGAGCCGGTAAATGAGGCGAAGGCTGCCAAATCGAAACACTCATCACGTAGGGGCGGTAACCCGTTCAAATAAGCCAGGCTCTCCCTGGTGGGCTTTTCCTGGGGATCGAATGCGGATAAGCGGGCCTTACCAGCTATGACGGCGCCCACCGCCGGTGCAGCATAATTTTCGGTAGCTAGATGAGATTGAAAAACAGAGAGGAAGCTATGACAGGCACGCTCCATCTCACGACGGTCCATTCCCCGCTCCATCCACCAGGTAAGGCGCTGGAAACTGTGCGCTATCTCTCCGAATTCCTTGGCATCTACCTTGCCCGGTACATCCTTTAGCTTTTTGGCTACCGCCGCATGCTCCTTCTTGGCATAGGCCCCCGCAAGCTCGTCCCAGCCCTTTCCCTCGTTGCGCTTGTCGTCCAGTCCGAGTAACCGCTCTGCGCCGACTACATCATCGTACGTAAGCGTCCAGTTGACGTACTGCCTACTCTTCAGAATCGCCTGCCGCTGCCCCACGTCCGTCGCGAAGCGGGGATGCTCCCGGGAGGCGTGGAACTGGTATCCGTCCGTGTAGATCGGGATCATGGGCCGCGCGCTAATTGCCTCATAGCTCAATGCTTCGTCCCCTTCCTGCCCACCGATTAGGCGAAGCACAAAGTCCGCCCGGGTTGCGAAGCGTACACCCTGTGACGGCCCCAGCATCACCTGCGGCTGTAATTTGTACCGGTAATGCCCCCGCTTGCTCTTGCAGGCGATCTGGTATTCAATCGCTCCCTCCACGTTTTCCTCTACGAAAGACCAGTGACTGTCGGTCTGACCCGTCAGCGTACGGAAGAGACGGACGAAGCGACTTTCCAGCTCGCTCTCTTCAATGTAACTGGTGTTGGTTACCGTGCTTAGTCCGCTCGGCATGTCAACCCAGTCCTCGCATTTATCGAGAATCTTCCGGAAGAGCTTTTCCGTCTCGCTCCGACTGAGCGCATGGTGGTAGTGCTGGGTAGAGTAAGAGAAGATGCAGTGGTAACAACCATCCTTTCCGCGGTCCTGACAACTGCACGTCCGGAGCTGCTCGTAAGCTAGCTGGAGTAGTTTCGTGATGTTTGTGGTAGTAAACAGCTTACCCAGGTAGCCGGTACCTCCAGGAATAACATCCAGCATCAGCAGGTACACATCGAAGCGGTTCGTACGCTGGTTGAATTCCGGGTATCCGTACAGCCCGATGTGCTGGGGGTTGCCCCCGTAGAAGTGTTTGAGGCCAAGATTGAGCCCCGCCATAAACATGGTGATGTGTTCCTCCCGCTCGAATTCCTGGATGGGCAGTAAGATCTTGAGCACTTCAGACTGCATCTCACGCATCAGGAATAGCTCCTTCAGTACCTCATCTCCCTCGCCGGTGTATGTGTGCTCCTTGTGCTTGCAGTAGGGGTAGTGATAGTCTGCGGCTTCCTTCCGCTGGCCGGGCTTATCCTCTTTGCGAAGGTGGGTGGTGGACTTTCCACAGTGCCGGCAGGTGATATACCCCGCCGCGTTGACTTGCTTCTCGGCAATGGTTACCGACCGACCGGCTTCCCGGTGCTGCTGGTGTCCGGCATTGACCTCCCGCATGGTCACTTGGCGGCAGTACTCCACGCCAAAGGGAATATCCACCAAAGCGAAAGCCCCCTGGCTTTCGCTACCAAAAAAATCGAAGTGGCGGGTCATGAGCCGCTGCCCCTTTTCCCGCTCCTCCTTGTTGTCGCGAATAGTGGCGTCGTCGCGCTTGGCGGTAGCCTTTACCTCCCGCAGGTGGCTCATCAGGTGACGGTGATCGGGCGTGGAGAAACTGGGGTCTCCACATTTAGGACAGGGACCAGGCGCGTAAGCCGTAGACTGCTGCAGGTGGTCACAGTTTCCGCAGAATTGCCACGCGGAGGTGGTTTCCTCGTAGTCGACCAGATTGATGCCGGTGATGGGCAGCTGCCAGCCCTGGGTGTAGAAAACACTACCCGGTACCATTTCCTTGATGGCGCTACTGGCCGAGCGGGTAGCCTCCACCGCCAGGGGCTGGTAGTCGGTGGTACCGTCCTCCCGCTGCCGGGGGGTGATGATCTGGGCGGTCATCGTGACACCCGTTTCCGGAAAGGCGTAATTGGGCAGGAGACCGAAGTTAGTGAGGTGCTCCAGCGTCTGCCGGTTCTGAACCTTTTTCCGGGCGGCCCTCAGTCCGCGCAGTTGCTGCTCGTAGGTTTTATAGATGGGGTCCTGCTTGCCGTACTTGCCGCTGTCGATCTCTTCCTTCAGGAACTGCCCCTGCCGGCGCAGGACCTCTATTTCGTCGACGACGTAATGGAACGCGCGCTCCACCCGCCCCTTCAGGTACCCCTGGTGCACGAAGGTTTCCAGCGCCTCGAAGGTTTCCGCGTCCACTTCGTCGGATAAGTAACCGATACGGAAGCCCTCCAGCAGGCGTACGGCATTTCCTTCGATGTAGTGGAGTAGCTGATTGGGCACCCACTCCGGGTCTGTAAGGTTTGACGGCTTCAGCTTGAGCAGTCCCAGGCGCCCCGGCAATCTGTTCAGCACTGGGTTCAGGGCGGTCCAACTGTCGACCAGGTAAGCGAGAAAGTGGCGTTTCAGGATTTCGCGGGCCGACAGAAAGCAGCCGGGGGTGTGCACCTTACCCGCCATCATTTCCAGCGGCTCCTCGTAGTAAAAGAGGTCGTGGCTCTGGCTGGCCTTGACCAGGTTCACGATCAGGGCCGACCCGCTCTTCCGTCCGGCCCGGCCGACGCGTTGCAGGAAGTTGGCGGGTAGCGGCGGCACGGCGGTGTTCATGGCCACGTTCAGATCGCCGATGTCGATACCCATTTCCAGGGTGGAGGTGGCCACCAGGGTGTTGAGGGAGTTGGTATTGGGCCGTTCCCGGAAGTCGATCTCCTTGCGCTCCCGGTCGCCGCGGTCGAGCAGGCCGGTGTGGTCGGTCGCGTAGATGCGCGGCGCGCGGCGGCGATTGTACACAGACTGGTAGTAATTGTCTTCGGTAACCACCGCCTCGTAGTGGCCCGTACACCGGTACGTGATGCAGGGTAGGCCCACCAGGGAAGTATCTCCTTCCAGCAGGGTCTGGTGCACGTTGCACACCGGGCATTCCACTGCACCCGCGTCCGCGCCCACGATCAGGGCCTCGGGGCGCAGGCAGTAGTTGTCTCCCTCGGGACCGCTCCGTACGTCCAGCAATCCGGCTTCAGCCAGGATGGGAAGCAACTGCTGGTAGAATTCATTGATGGCCTGGGCCTCGTCGGCGACGAAGGAGAAATTCGTTCGGAAGTACCCGTGGTACCAGTTGTCCTTCTGGGCGTAGGTAGTATCGAATGGCAACTCCTTCACAAGCGGCCCCGTGACCAGCGGACGTGGGTACCGGCTGCGGCTGCCAAAGCCCGGATTGAGAAAGTGTCGCTTGTCGCGGGTATAGTTCAGGTTCCACTGCTTGGCGCCTTCCGTGCGGTACTTCTCGAGGAAGGGGTGACTGACCGCGCCCCGCTGCCGCTGCCGCAGGAGTAAGCCCGTGATGAAGCAGCCCAACTGCTCGGCCGTAACGTTTTCCATCACGTTGGCTACGAGCCAGGATTGCAGTTTAGGATAGACCGCCGCGACGCGCTCGCCGTCGATGGCCACGGCGCACGTGAGTGTCTTTTCGAGGGTACGCCCAATGGTGCTATTGTACCCGAATTCGGCTACGGTCTCCCACTTGACGGCCAGGCTCAGCTCCTCGAGGAACTTCCGGTTGTACTTGCCGCCCGGGGTACGGTAATCTTCGGGGTCGACCTTGCCGATTTTTTTGGCGGGGAAAAACTGGTGGACGTAGGCGTCCGCGCCGCGGTCGGGATACTTGTCCCGGAAGACGGATTCCCATACGATCACGAAGCGTTCCTGGAGCTCCGCCAGCGTCAGTTCCCGGTTGGCCTCCCGGATGACCCGCTGGAGGGAGGTACGGAAGGTGAAGCGGTAGTTGCGCGCGCGCATGAAGCCGGCCTGGTGGGCGGCGTCCTGCACCGAGTTGGTGAAGGCCAGCACCTTGCGGTCGTGCTCGGGCGTCTCGTCGAGTTCGGTGGCCAGTACCTGTCCGGTGACCACGCTGGCGATGGTCGCCGCACGGCCGCCCACGATGCTGATGCTATT
This sequence comes from Lewinellaceae bacterium, assembly GCA_963803525.1. Taxonomy (GTDB): domain Bacteria; phylum Bacteroidota; class Bacteroidia; order Chitinophagales; family Saprospiraceae; genus Neolewinella. The sequence continues at coordinate 23,031 of CAWDMV010000018.1, read as the reverse complement.
GCCGGGATTGTTACATAGGGGGCAAGAATGGTCGCTGCGGTGGCCGTTGTACTTGCGGCAGGCAATGACGGGCACCAGGCCCTCGGCCGGCTTGACGTGCAGGTTGAGCGACACCGGATCCAGGTAGCGTCGCATCTGGTCACCGGCCTGGTACTCCGGCGGGGGAATATGCTCCTCCCGGTAGGTACTGAGAAACCAGATGTTCTTATCGTAGCTGAAAAAGCCCTCGAAAATCCGTGAGTGGTCGGCCACCAGTTGGTCCTTGTTGTCGGGCTTACGCGCGAGCCATCCGCTACCTCCGCATTCCCGGCAGTGCCAGAGGGGCAAGCTTAGGGAAGGGTCGCTCGCGCGGGTTTTACCGGGTTCGCGCCAGGTGAAGTCCGGCTCCACGGAGATTTTTCGCACCACGCCGCTGAGCTCGCGGATCCACTGCTGAACCTGGATCGACAACAGGGAGCCGCCCTCCGCGTTCTTCGCCTGATCGGCTACACTGAGCAAACTGGCCACCACGGCCTCCTGCAGTTCGTTATCGAGCGTCCCGAATCGCTCTTCCCGACGTCCCATTTCTTTCAGCAGGTCACCGAGGGCTTTGGGCGCGGGGCCGCAGGATGCAATGAGGCACCGGAACAGCGGAGATCCCTGCGTCCAGGCGGCCAATTCCCTAGGGGAGAAATCACCGGGAATACCCCACAGCAATTTCTGGCGATCCACGTAGGTGCGGTAGCTGTCATCCCGGCGGAACTGTAAGTCCTCGGGGGTCAGGCGCTCCGGTAGCAAACCCTGGCGGCTATCGGTAAAGAATTCCCCGGGCGTCAGTCTTTTCTCCCCGATGATGGCCCCATCGGAAAAATGCTCCCCGAAGACCCGGCCGGCGTATTCACTCAATTGTTGTTTTCCTTCCTCTCCGTCACCCACGGTAGCGCTGGTTCCAACCGGACAGAGGTGGCCACGCGAGAACGTAAACTTCAGTTTGAGGCGGCGGATCAGGTTGGCCACGTCGGAGCCCTGCGCTCCGTCGTACGTATGCAGTTCGTCGAGCACAAGAAAGCGGAGCAGTTCCGGATCCTCGAGGTTTAGCGACCACAGCTGCTGGTAACGGGCGCGCATGAGCGCGTAGTCCAGCATTTTGAAGTTCGTCAGCAGGATGTCCGGCGGACTCTTCAGAATGGCGTCCCGGTTTTCGATCACGTGGTCCCGGCCCATCGAGCTGGAACGCTCCTTATCGCCGTCCATCTTACCGGCCCCGATGAGCAAGCCGACCGTCGTATTGGCCTCCCGGAGCTTCGGGTCGCCATGAACGGCCCTGGCGAAGCGGGCGGCCTGGTCGGTAGCCAGCGCATTCATCGGGTACAGCACGATGGCCTTGATACCGGGTCGGTCCCGCTGGGCGTAGCAGTAATCCAGCAAGGGATACAGGAAGGACTCGGTCTTACCGGATCCCGTACCCGTGGTCATGATCGTGCCCTGGGGCACGTGCCCGTCGCGGGTAGTCAGTCGTTGAAATGCCCGCAACTGGTGGTCGTAGGGCACGTACTTGTCCCGAATCACCAGCGGTACGTCCGACTGGCTCCCCGCCTTGGCGAAGGGGAGCTTGACGGAGAGGTAGGGTCCCTTAAAGATGCCGTGCTCCGGATCCGCGAGAAAACCGTGAAATGCTTCCCCTACCGACCGCTCCCGAAAGGTATACGCCGCTTGGAAGTAAGACTGGAGGGAGGCGCGAAGTTCTTTGGCTTGGTGTAGGGGGAGCATCAGGTCAGGCGAGAGACTAAGGAGGCAGAAGGTAGGAAAATTGCCGGGTTCTGAGAAAGGGGTGGGCAGTTAGACCACCATTCTTGGCAATCCACTATTTTACCGGCCACCCCATCACCCCAAACCGTTTTCATGTTCGATGATTCCCGTCCGCTCGGCCCCCAACTCGTAGACAAAATGAAGCCCGAACGGCCGGTCCCCCTGGGCCGTCTCGGAAAAAATAGCGGTGAAGACTGTAACACCGTCTCCATCAGTAAAAAGCTTTGGTCAGAAGCTTTCGGACATACCGACGGGTGGGAGTCTACCGCAGGGCTGTATGTCTTCTGGTGGCGGGTCAACGACGAAATAGCTCTACCCGTTGCCGACGCGGACCACTGGGTCAAGGGCAAGCAGCGGGGGGCCGACGATCCGCAGGAGACATCCGATTCCATCGAATACCGCAAAATCGGAGACGACAAGAAGGAGCATATTTACTATAAAGCGGAGTGGAAATTCCACGAATATGACCTTTTTGACGGCAAGTACGTTCCGCTCTACGTAGGCAAAGCCAATAACATCCATAGCCGGGTCCGCCAACACCTAAGCTGGCCGCAACGCTGCGCCGATCATTACTCAGGGTCGGAGCCGACCTTCGATCCGCGAGAGCCCATCGCCAAATTCACCACCTTTCAGCAGTTCAGCGATGGCTTTCATTACCTCTTCCGCAACCACCACGACGTTGCCCAGCGGGCGAAGCTCGAGCACGTATGCCTGTCGCTGCATAAGACCGACTTCGACGACTTTCGGACCCGCTTCTACCTGGAGGACCTGCTGATCGGGTGGTTTCAGCCACCGTTTAATATGGATAGTGAACGGTAGGGCTTAATCAAACTTCCTTACCTTGCTCTTACCCACCCCTGTCACCCGATGATCTCGAACGTACAGATCACCAACTTCAAAAGTATTCAGCAGCAGACCATCGAGCTGCGGGGCCTGAACGTCCTGATCGGACAGAACGGCGCGGGGAAGAGCAACTTCATCAGTCTCTTTCGCTTTTTGGAACGACTAAGCGAAAAGGAACTGCAATCGTTCGTATTCCAAGGTGGGGGAATAGAGGACTACCTGTATAATGGGTTCGAAACGAGCCAGGAAATCGCCGTTGGCTTAGAATTTCCGTTGCCAAACCACAATGCGGAAAGCAACCTCTACAAATTCAGGATTGAAAGCAACGGTGAACAGTTCCGCTTCGCCGAGGAGAAGGTAGGCTTTTGGAAGCAGGCCGTTTATCCTAGTCCCTATTGGCAGCAGATCGGCCATGCAGGTGATGGCGAAGCAAACCTGAAGCGTACAGCCACTACCGCGGAGCAAAGTAGAGTAGCTGCTTACGTCTACCGCTACCTAACCGACCTCCGGCTGTTCCACTTTCACGATACCAGTGACAACGCAAAAACCAAACTCCCACAGCCGATTGAGGACGTGTACCACTTTAAGTCGGAGGGAGATAATCTGGCACCCTTCCTGCTGTACTTTCGGGATCATCATCCGCAGGAGTACTTCCGGATCGTAGAAACGGTCCGCCTCATCTATCCGCTATTCCAGGATTTCGTGCTGGAAGAAAATCCCTACGCAAAGGGGAAAGTATTGCTCCGGTGGCGTGAATCGGCCAGCGGGCAAGTCTTTTCCGCAAACCAGATGTCAGACGGCACCCTGCGCTTCGTCTGCCTGGCCACCCTGCTGATTCAACCCCCGAATACCAATTTTGTCCCCAACACGATCGTACTCGATGAACCCGAGCTCGGGCTCCACCCCTTTGCCATCGAGGTACTGGCCGATCTACTGTATAAAGCCACCCGGTCCAAACAGGTAGTGGTAGCTACACAGAGTACCAACCTGGTCAACTTCTGTCAGCCCGCGGATATGATCGTTGTGGAACGGAACAGCGAGGGTGCCTCAACCTTCCGCCGGCTGGACGACCAAAACCTTCAAGAATGGCTGGAAGACTATAGCCTCGGGCAGTTATGGGAACGTAATTTATTGGGAGGCCGCCCTTAAATCCGCAGCATGGCTACAGTATTCATGATCGTAGAGGGAGCGACCGAGGAAAGGTTTTACAAAAAAACGCTGCAGCATTACTACATCGATGGCCATGGTAACTACCGGTGCTACTTTCGAGTTGTTCAAATGCCAAACCAACGGAACACCACGAGCAGGGTACATAAGGGAGGGGCAATCTCCTTTGCTCGGTCGGTTGAGCAGGTACAACGCTTTATTCGCCAAGCCTCCCACGCCGAGTTGTTCGTCCTGGTGTACGACTATTATGGACTCCACCCTACGTTCACCGACCACCTTCCCGCCCAACCGTCCGCGCTTCCGGACCGGATAGCGGCCATTCGCCAGCGGTTCGAAGCGGAGATCAACGAAGCTAAATTTCGATTTTACCTACAGGTACACGAGTTTGAAAGCCTCCTTTTTTCCGGCCCGGAACACATCGCCGAGCACTTCAATGCTCCGAAAAGCTTGCCTACCCTATTATCCGTACTGGACGAGGCAAACGGAAATCCAGAGCTCATCAACAATCATCGGGAGACTGCTCCATCCAAACGATTAGCGCGGTTATACCCCGGCTACGGAAAGGTCACGGATGGAATTCCGCTTGCCTCAAAAATCGGAGTGGAACGGATGCGGGAGCGGTGTGGATATTTCCATCAGCTTTGTGGGCAGATTGACGGAGTTTGTACTAACGACCAAAAAGCCTAGCCCAGAATCCACGTGCCTGCTCTTTTTTGAGTTGGGCTTCTTTTTCTTGAAGACTGCTTAGCAAATTGTCTCGCTGCGTTTCTAAGTCGCTTTTCCCAGACTTCAATGATTCTATATCATTGTTCAAAGTTTGAATATCAACTTGAAACCGCTCCAATTGGCTCGTCAGAGTAGTAATCGTCTTTTCCAGATCGAGCTGCTTTTGCGTATTTGATCTCAACGCAACTACTTCGTTCAGCAGTTTATCATACAAGCTTCCTCGTGCCAAAATCCGTCGGTGAATGATACTGACCGCTCGTTTGTATCTCTCCGTTTTGGAGTAATCGATTATAAGTATGGCCTGCTTTACCAAGTCGATCGCTGACTCTGTATCAAAGGCGAGGCCAGCTAGCCATGCGCGGTGATACAGGTCGTTGGCTGCCATACGATCGGCGAGAATTTTGTTGGTGGTAGCTAAATCGATATTACTTGAAAATTCTACCACTGCATCGTCGACCTTTATCGCGTGAAAGGGGATCTTATTTCGAAGGACCAGACCTTCAAGACTAACACAGCGACTGAGTGCTACGTAAACTTGCCCGGCATCCCAGGCATCTGACACGTCGGCTATCATATGGCTAAAGGTCATTCCCTGCGACTTATGCACTGTTATCGCCCAGGCTAGCTTAAGCGGCATTTGTTTATACCGGCCGATAATTTCCTTTTCAATTTCCCTTGTATCCTGATTTACAGTATAATTATACTTCACCCATTCTGCATAACTGGCAATGCGCTCTGATCCGTCTTTAAGTTGAATTTGTACCGTTGAATCAAGTCCTGCTTCTTTAACCGACGTCACAGTGCCAATAAGCCCGTTGTAAATATTACTCAGCCTATCATTCTTAATAAAAAGAACCTGCGCGCCTACTTTTAATTTGACGGACAAAGGAACTGGAAGGTTTTCTTTAGAGAAATCACCAGTGATTTCACCAGCAAACATTACCAGAGGGGCATCAATTTTTTCCAGCATCCGATTGTTTTTCTCGTCGGCTGGTGCGTTTCTTGTACATACTTCTATGTATCCTGGTAAATCTTCGTCTACGATATTTTCAACGTAATTTTCGTTTAATGCATTAATTAAATCAGGGCTCACCTTGCCTACCCTAATATTATTTAGAAGCGCAATAAAGTTTGGGTCCGATTGCCGGTATATTTTTTGTAATTCAATACAGAGAGGCTGCGCTTGTTCCCAAACTTTAGAACTGAAGAAAAAGTAGTTAGGGAAGTGAGGATGTAAAAGATTCCTCGTAGCGGCATCAGCTATTGGGGGCAGTTGATAACTATCGCCGATCATCAGTAGCTGAACGCCTCCAAAAGGCTGGCCATGATTGTGACGCCTGATCTTAAGAATACTGTCTAATAAGTCCAAAAAGTCCGCCCGCACCATCGAAATCTCATCGATTACGAGAAGTTCCATCGATTTAATCAGTTGCAGCGTTTCATCATTATACTTGAAAGTCGTGTGATGAGTACCACGAAATTTATTACTCTTCAGTCTCGGATCGTCGGGAGGGAAGACATAGGGTTCCCCAATCATAAACTGAGAATGGTAAGTCACGCCACCGGCATTCACCGCCGCAATTCCGGTAGGAGCCACAATTACCGTTTTCTTCTTCGATATTTTTTGCAGGCACTTTAGAAAGAAAGTCTTTCCCGAGCCAGCTTTCCCAGTGAGATAAAGACTTTCATTTGTATTTAAGATAATATCGAGTGCTTGCTTGAATTCAGCGTTGTCTGGATCGATTTTGACACCTTCGATTTCTGGAGGTAACCTGTCGACTAAAATAGGTTTTTGTTTTGCTTCAAAGTCCAAAATTACTCCCCGGCGGAGAAGCTCCCAATAACACTTTTGCAGCGCTTCTACGTCGTTGGATGCATCATGCGCACCGGCAAACTCAGTGCCAAAAGTCCTGGTATGAAGTTCGGATAGGGAAGGATAACGATAGCCATCTTTACCAGGGAACTTACAAAAGTCAGTAGTCCCTTTCTGTGTACAGAACTGCTTGGTCGAGTCTACTCTCTCATCCCGCCCATGTCTAATCAGTTCCGCGTCAATAACCCTGGCATCGAACTGAAAATTGTGAGCAACAATTCGATCGCATTGGCTGATTATCGTTATGAACTCTTTTAGTACTTCACTGCAATCCTTGCCTTCTTCATGTGCCCGTTCGGTCGAAATACCGTGTATAGCTGTGGCCTCTTCGGGGATAGAAAAACCACTTGGGCGGATCAAATAGCCTCTGACATCTACGCTGGTTCCATCTTGATCGAATAGCTGCCAAGCAATGGAAACCAAGCGGGGCCAGTTGTCAACATCAGAGGCCGGGGCACTGTAGTTGTTGGGTAAGCCAGTCGTTTCAGTATCAAAGAAAAGAGTCACGATCTTACATTTTAATTTTTACGGTATTACTCAGGAATACTATTACGTGCCCTCCACTTTTTATAACCAGCCAGGTTTCAGTGAAATGGGTAATGCATGAAAAGACTGCTAACTGCTGGTCTCCACCCGGTCCCAGTCAACCCGCCCCTTTTTTAATTCTTCGATCACTCGTTCCTTTTGATTGATATAGTCAGCTGCTGACGGTTCCGCTATACCGGCAATCTGTATGGTTGTAGAATGCTTGACCTCGCCTGATTGTGTCAAGAAGTTCAGGGAGCGTCCGCATCGAAGAATTGCATAGTCAAACAGAATAATTCGATCGTGAAATTTTTCTTTTCCTGCCGTCTGGAGGATTACTGACAAACGGTTAGCCATCCCTAAAGAGTCTAGATAGGCCGTCATAGCTTTGTGATATCTAGTGGACTACCCGGTAAATATCGTTATATTTCGACATGAATACGCAGCCCCCCCTAGTCGATACGCTTAGTAAAGTCCTCGCCTCCGGTAACATCACTCAAGATCAGGCCCGTCGATTGGGGGTAGTTCATAATTTTTTCTACCGGGGATTGAGCCGCAGCCAAACGAAGCGCGAGCTGAATGCTAGCTTTCCGTTCGTGGATCGTTGGCGGCAACGGTGGCTCGACAAAGCTCCTGAGCGGGAGGACTACTTTAGTGATCAGCATGCTGAGCGGCGCACCCCCGGCCGGGATCGGGCGTTCTTGCTAGACCTGGTCGCCGACCTACCTCGCAGTGGCAAGCCCCCTACCTTTAGTGAGCAAACGCGCAATCGCATCATCGCCACCGCCCTGGAAAAACCAAGCGATCTAGGCGTGCCCGTCGAAAGATGGAGTCATGAGCTACTGGCTGACTACTTAGTCGAGCAGGGCATTGTCGAGAGCATTTCTTCCACCACGGTGGGAGATTTTTTAAAATCAGCACCCCGTAAGTCCCCACAAAAGCGCTTACTACGAGTGCCCACAGATTGACGACTGGGATGATTTCGCCGAGCGTACCGATCAACTCTGTCAACTCAACGGTCTGGCCGGCGAGTTATCCCAAGCCTACGGCGTAGAGGTATACAGCGCGGACGAAAAGTGTGGTATACAGGCGCTGGAGCGTGCCGCACCCGACCTGCCAGCCGCGCCAGGCTTCGTACGCCGCCGGGAGTGTAACTACATCCGCCACGGCACGCAAACGCTGATGGCCGCCCTGCAGGTGGCTAGCGGCCGAGTGTGGGGCTGGGTCAACCCCACCCGTACCGAAGCCGATTTCGTAGACTTCATCGACTGGGTGGTGAGTACGACGCAGGCGGACAAAAACATAGTTTTCGTACTCGATCAACTCAACACCCACAAATCCGAAAGCCTGGTCCGTTTAGTAGCTGACTACAACGGAGATGAGCAGGACTTAGGCCAGAAAGGGAAAAGGGGTATTCTAAAGAACATGAGCACCCGGATGCAGTATCTGGAAGGAACACGTCCGGCGCATCCAGGCGACCAGCAGCGTCGTGTCCGCCTGGTGTACACCCCCAAGCACTGCTCGTGGCTTAATGTAGTGGAAGGGTGGTTCAGTGGTCTGCAAAACCGGGTACTCCAGTTACTGAGTTGTCAGTCCACCGAAGAACTAGCCGATAGCATTACCGAGTACATTGAGTACTACAATGAAAAGTGGGCCAAAACGATCAATTGGATGAAAGTAAATAAGGAAGATATTGAAGAGTTAATCGTGAAAACCAAAAGACTTGTAACGAAACTTAGCGGGTAGGCCACTAGTGAGGCGATCGCGCATTTCTTTACGGACCAGGATATACAACTTGGTAGGCGAAGACACTTCCAGACTCAAGATACCTTTTAGTAATTCTTTCCAATTGTAATCTTCGCTCGAGAAATTTTCGAGAAAGTATTGATCGACTACGTACACTTTATTACTACGGCCGACTAGCTTAAACACATCTTGCCCAGCGGTTCTCAGTTTAGATTTGCAATACGCGTAAGCCACACATTTCCAGCATCTTACGCCACACATCGTCCATGCCGGCCAGGACTGTGGTCAGGATTACCGAGCGCTGAACCTCCCACAACTTGATGCGCGTACGTAGCTTTTTCAACACCCGGCCAAAGGATCGATTGCAGCATTCCAGGATTTGGTCTGCCGTAAAGGCCAGCATCATCAAGTAGGCAAAGTTGGTCGCCAAGTTCTCTTTACCGTGACCGTAATTATGACCGTAGTTGTATTCCTGATTTTTTAGCGTATTGAACACTTCATTTTCGATCTTCCACCGACTGCGACCCATTTCCAGTACGGCCATCAGATTGCTGTCGTGCAATTCAATATTAGTGAGATAACTGAAGATAACTTCCTTACCAGAGGCTTCCCTGACCCGGCAGTATAGGACGTTCACGCGCACCCCCTCGTTTGACTTGTTCAGGGCCACATCGTTGACATAACCTAACTCATAGCTACCCCGCTTGCGTCGCTTCGTTTTCCAGCGTACTTTGCCCCCGGCGTTGAGCTCGTCAAACTGCTCAAAAAGGTATTTTCGACCCTGACTCCTTGGCGTTGATGATGTACTTCCAAGTCGGGCTAGACTCGGTAATCAAGTTCACGATGGGTGCACAAGCATAAAGGGCATCGAGTACGTAAACCATCGGTCGATGACCGTTTACGGTAGCCTGACGTTCAAAGAACCGCTTAGCTGCATTGTGTTCGCAGTCATTTTTTGTCTCACCGTCTTGCTTAAGAATCGGCTCATTATCCACGACGAAGACTGGACGGCGTTTGGGACACACCAGCGCGCCGCTCAACATCGCATGTGAATAGGATACCGTGCCGTTTTTGTGCTGACGCTTCAGGCAGTAAGGACACTTCACCTTATGGGAACATTGGTGCTGAACGCCATCCACGCTAACCACGTAGTGATCGTTCCAGTAGCGATAGCAGGGGGCCACTTGTTGACCTTCTAGAAAGGGCAGCACCCGGTGAAAACCTTCATTCAAATGTTGAGCGGTTAAGCGGTCCAGGATATCGCGTAAGCCATTATCGGAAGGAATACGATCAATACCGTAGACCGATTGGAGATTCTGTTTTCGACCGGTAGTTTGGGCCGAAAGCCGAATAGAGGGGGGCCTTAGATGAAAATAGCGTACCCGCTTTAGGCAGTCATCCATGGCCGTGTGCGGAGGCGTCTCGCGCCGCGAATCGCTGCTTGCGCAGTGCTCCAGGGCGGGCAGAACAAGTCGCTCGTAGACCTGGGCTGGCGCGGATTCGATTGCTTTGGAGGTCGGTGGCATCCGCGAAAGGTAGCTAATACCTACCTTTCAGGCGCCTGGCAGGCTAAACTGAGAACTGCTGCATCTTGCCAGCTTTGAAAATCGTTTTTATCAGGATGGGGATCTACCTTAATAGTCGGTAGAAACGCAATACTTCGACATTCCTGCAAACGTCTCGCTATCGATTACCAAACCTGGATCGTCAGCCGGAAAACCTTCATTACTTTCAGTGTTCAGAAAATATAATGGTCTTAAAGCAGCAGGGTGCTTTCGTACGATATTTACATACTTGTATATCGAACATTCTGAAATAAGTTTACTGCCTCCAACTTGAGATTGTTTAATACATTTTTATAAAATAGATACCGTCAAATGCTTTCGCTCGATGACGTAATTCTTCTATATTGTTGAAATACAATTCTGAATTTCTGTAAATTAGTTCTTCAATTTGCCGAATGTGGCTATTCGAGATTGCATCAATATCTAACCCAAAGCGGGAACCCTTGAGTGCTGATAGGTTTTTCACCAACTCCTCCAAAAACGCGATCTCGCAGTACGCTGGCACCTTCATCAGTTCAACTTTGCCTGATTAAGATCAAATAATTCCATAGATAGGCGATCGGCTTCGTCAAGGAATCCGGGGCCAAATCCACGATCAAGCAAGCCATTTTCATCCATGTGTATTCGATAGGCAGTTATAGATTGTGGTTGATTTAGTATTGCATCAAAGTAATTTAGGAACTAGTATTCAACATTCCTCCGGTTGCGACTATATACTGAAGCCTTCGAATAAGGTATTCACTATGAGTCTCAATAATAATTGGATTGTCATATGTCTTAATAATATGGACGAATAAATCTGCAAGTTTTGACTGTAGTGATGGATGTAAATTAGTCTCTGGCTCTTCCAAAATTAGTCTCTCAACATGAAATATCGGCGTTTTTGAATTTAAGGACAGTACGCTTTTATCATTTATTAGATGTACTCTACACACACACTGTACTACGAAAAATATCGCGGATAAAATGTGAGCGATACCCGATCCCTCATCTATCAGCGTGGTTCGGATACCATTTTTGTATAAGTAGCAGAACCCTATGTTTGCTTCCGTTTTGAGCTCGACCTTAGCAGGAAATTCATAATGGAAAGCAATTTGGCAATTGTTCTATTCAGATCTTGGATCGATTCCTCTTTTAAAGTTGGCAATGCCTTAAGCAAAGATGTTAACGATCCCGGTGTTTCAAAAATATTGTACGTCCTTCTAGGATTTACTTGACTCACGGAATGATATGCACTATTTCTAAAACACGAAGTGGCAGTATCAACTATTTTGACTATATGTTTCCACGCCGCATTCATAAACTCATTGACTACACTGTCCTTCGACTTTTCGGACTGGACATCTGCCATGATATCCCATATTGTTAGGATATGTAGCCCTTCTAAGTCTTCTTGGTTAGATTCAATCTTTCCTACAAAATCGAATACGTCTTGATGTAGCGAGAAACCAATATCCAAGTTATCGAGAACAAACTGAATATTACGTCTAAATATTATTTCTATGTAAAAAATATCGGCTGCACTTTCTGTAGCAACATCCGGGAATGGTGGAAATTGTGAAAATAATCGATATATGTGATAAAGGTCTTCGAACTCAGCTTCAGTTATGTCATCATACTCACGCTCCTCTATTGTAAGGAGAGGCGCCCTTGCTATCTTAACTCCCGCTCAAATTGATCTTTATTTAAGACCTGATAATTTATGGTTTTTACTTCCTGAAAGCGTTGATCACCATTTTCGACCTTATCATAGAGGTCAAGGTCCTCACTATAATTCTCGATTAAGTCACGGAACTCGTTTGGAAATGGCCCTTCAAGAAGTTCTGTCAGCCAATGACCTGCTTCCTCAATTGGCATACCCAACTCAGTCTGCAATATCATTCTGAACACTTTCTATATCAGGTTGTCGCCCTGAATTCATCAAGTTATAATATAATTCGGACACTTGATTAAGCCATCCGACACTATGGTTGTATCTTGACACTACCCCAGGAAGGTATAGCAATCGGCATTCTCCTTTCGCATAATATAATACTTCACCATCTTCAATATCAACAACCTTGAGGCTATCTATCCGTAATTCATATTCGTCATAATTGAATGTGATGCAGATGCTCAAACTATTGGAAAGAAAATTTGGGCCAATAAACATTTCCGCGGATACATCTTCTCCATCAGTTGCGCTTATAAAAGCTGTAGCTCCGCCAATCTTCTCTGACGCTAAATCAACCTTGTAATGTAGAATTCCTTTATTTAGAAGAGGCAGGTTGTTAAGCAATTCACAAACTTTCAAAAATGTACTCTTTCCACTGCTATTCTTACCTGTCAGAATAGTCAGCGCACTAAGTCCACCTCCAGCCCCTCTGTTGCGAATCCACGGAACCCTTTTAGTTTAACCTTCATTTAATTAATTATTACACGTTGTCATACAGGTTTTTCCTATCTGGTCAATTCTCAAATTTCCGTTCCCAATACCCCCAAACCTCCCCATACTCCCCCACCCGGTCCCCCCGATCGAAGGGGGCGTAATAGGTGACTTCCCGGCCGCCGTAGAGCTCGCTCTTGGCGGGGTCGATGGTGTGGACGTAGGTTTGGCCCGCGCCGAGGTCGCGGATGTCGTTCCAGGTTTTGCGGTCGACGCCGACACCGGTGAGGCCCTTGGAGCAGGTGAAGACGATGTTGCCCCGGTATCGTACCAGGTGTCGAGCTCGTTCTGCTGCAGGACCGGAAACTGCACTTCGTAAATCAGCACCAACTCCTCCAGCGTCAGGCCGAGGGCCATGGCCGTCAGTACGTCGATCTCGATCAGGGCCTGCCGGCGCTCGTAGTAGTTGCGCAGGGGGGTGTGCCAGTCCCAGGTGCCGGAGAGGTCAGCGTGCGGACTGAGCCGCGCATCCGCCCGCGCCCACCGCTGCCCCCGCCACTCCTCCCGCCACTGCTCCTCCCAGAGGGGGGCGTAGGGACTGGTTAGGCAGTTTAGGCGTAGGGTTAGTAAAACCAACTTACCTTTATGTACTTCATCAATCCCGAGGGGGAAATTACGAATGGTGCTATCACCTAAATTTCCCTTACCAATTGTTTTTGTATAAAAGTCATAAATCAAGCTGGTGCAGAGTCCTGCAAACTCTACACTGTAAATGCTTTTATCAAAAACGACTGATATTACTCCATGTATGTGTGAAACCTTTGGAGGAATAATTGTCGGCTGAAGTGTCCGTTCACCAGATATGCTCAGCATTCTGCTAAAGCAAACCTTATAATAATCCACCCACCGGTCCCGCTGCTCCCGCCCGTCCGGGCCGCGGCTAATGACCTTGAGCCCGTCTATGCGGCCGGCAAAGGTGAGCTTGTCCTCCGCCGGGACGTAATTGGTGCGCGGAACGTAGTCTTCCGGAATGTGGGTGAGGTCGATGACGTCGTAGTGGCTCTTTTCTAGTACAAACCGACCGCGGTGTTTTGTAGAAGCGGTAGCACCCACGAAAAAGTGAGGTCCGGAATAAATAAGTTCGTAGTTGCTCGTAAGTCAGGGACCTGTGTAGTTTCGTCTGCAATGACACCCTTGTCCTGCGCGTTGGTTTCGTGACAACCCTCGGAAGTGAGACTTTGAAAGTCGCCAACCTTTGAGGGAAATTCACTAAGCTTTTGCACACATCCACAATCTGCCGCGAGTGTATGCTCACCAACTTTGGCCACCTCCCAGTCGTCTTGGAATTTTCAGAAGCCCTTGCGAATACTGCCAATTCTTCTGTCCGACTTGGACAATCTCGATCCCGCATGCGGCTCCATGTTCCACACGAACGATTCAGTTCGGACAGTCGCTTTCACCCCGCCGGCAGAACCACGTCCATCGTGGTGGAAGCTACCGTGGACGGTGTGGGATGAAACAAGTTGTGGATGGAAGCAAATGCGGCTTCTCTCTGGGGCCAGAATACACGTGAACACCGTAATCGACGCGGTGACCAATCTCGGCAAAAAGCATCAGTTGATTCCGGAAGTGAAAATGATACCGCAACCGACCATAAATCCCCCGCCGCATAGCATTTCCCTTGGGATCATCGTACAAGCCCTCGGGATGGAGCAACCCCAAGAATCCAGCATCACTCATCCACTGAGAACCATTCTCCACGACGCACTTATACAGGTTAGTCTGCTGCCCCTTTAGCAGCGGATAGTTCTGCCCCGCATTCATGAAGTTGGAGCTGCTCTCGTTTCGAGTAGCTCGGCGAAGTATACCCGCAGCCCTTCGTCCTCGCAGGTAGGTGCCCAATTGCTTCCGAACCGGCGACGAGGAGGTTTTCATACCGCCCCCGTGGATCGGTCTCACTATCACCCCCTTCTCATCAAACTCACCTTCAACCACGGCGGGTTCCCCACCGCCACGTCGAACCCGCCCCGATCCCGAAACCCTCGAAGAACTCGAGCTGGTAGTGGAAAAACTTCAACCGTCCGGCGTACCGGTGCACCAGTTGTAGCCGGTCGCTCCGGAAAGGGAGGGACGTCGCCGAACGATGGAGACGCTCGAGGGCCACGGTGACCGCCGCGGCCGACCCGAAGCCTCATAGCTTTCACCGGCCGGAACGGCACCCTGAGTCCCCGCCCGATTCCCTCACCCCCCCCCCCTCTCCGGAGGATGGGTAGCCAGTTTCACCTCCAGAATATTCGCCATGTCCGCAGGTACTCCCCGCGCGGTAGGTAGCTCCCCGGCGCGCACGGTCCCAGAACCACAGCGCGCACCAGTAATCCATGAGCAGTTTGAGCCGCGCGTAGGGGGCCTCGTCGCGGGACGCGCTGGGGCTGCAGCCGTTCCTTTTCGGCGTAGTGATCCAGCTTGCAGCAGCAGTTCCTGTCCGCTTCGTGAGAGCCCCAGTAGTGCAGGTTGCCCTGGCCGTGCTGCTCGATCCGGGGCTGCACCCGGTAGTGGTCGTCGAGTAGCGCATCGATGCGGGCGCTGAAGCGCCAGCAGTCGCCACTCGGTAGTCGCCAGCGGGGCACAGAAGTCCTTCCGCCAGTCGCGTACGGCCGTGGTTTCCTCCCTGCAGTACTGTTTAAGGTCTTGCGGTCCGCCGCCGGCACCATACTGGCGTCGGGCAGCAGGAAGTGGTAGACCTCGTCCTTCTTCCGGCCCAGTCCGACGGCTGGTCGGGTCCAGGCGGGCGGGGGGCCTTGGTCCACCACTTTTTTCTTCTTGCCCCGACCACGTCTTCTTCGCGTATGACCTTGAGCCAGGCCCCGACCACGGCGTTGCCCTCCCCGAGGCGGTGGCCGAAGAAGGGGGTTTCCATGTCCTGGTGGATCACGTTGAGCCACAGGCTGAGTTTACCCAGCTCGATGGCCGTGGCGTTGAGGTCGACGCCGTAGACGTTGTTGGCGGCGATGGCGGCCTTCACCCGTCTGACGTTCCTCGCGGAAAATCGCGGGGTTGATGCGTTCGCTCGGCTCCCGCTGGCGGTACTCGAGGTAGAGCTCGCTCAGCTGGTTGATCACCTCGTTGTGGAAGGCGGCCGCGCCCATGGCCGGCTCCAGAATTTTGAGCTCCATCAATGTCGCGGGCCTTCATCTCACCGGCGGCGAGCCGTTTGGCGGAAGGCCTCCAGGGTGTAGTGCACCACCGTCTGGGTGAGCACCTCGGGGGTGTAGTAGCTGGCCGACTTTCGCGGTCGCGCCCGTTAAGGCGGTACACGAAGGTGCCGACGGGGTGGACCAGCGGCCGTCGGTTTCCCGTCCTCCTCGGGTCGCGCTCCTTCAGCACCTCGGTGCCGAACTTGAAGTCGTCGATCCGGCTGCGGGGCGTCAGGTAGGTACCCTCGTCGGGCTTGTTCTTCTTGTGTACCTCGATGAGTTCCTCGGTGGCGATGATACCCCGGTAGCTGAGCAGGCTTTCGTACACGCTGCCGAGCTGGTTGATGTCGAGGTTAGCGTAGCTGATGCGCCCGCGGTTCGTTTTGCCGCGCCGCGAGGGAAAGCCGCTGGATGATGTCCTGCCACACGTGGTTGCGCACCCGCACCTCCCCGAGGTAGTGCAGCTGTCTGTCGTCGAACAGGGGGCTGTCGAGCCGCTTCACCCGTGAAGGCGCCGTCTGTACCCGCAAACAGCAGGCGGAATAACTGTTTCAGGCTGTCGTCGAAAAAATAGCCATTCAGCCCGTGGTCGCTGCTGCAACGCGCGTGCTCGAGGTCGCGCAGCATTTCCAGGCTGTAGCCGTGTTTGTAGGTATGGCTCTTCAGGGGCAGCAGCTTCCAGTTCGTCGCGGCTCTCGGCGTAGAAGAGGAACAGCAGGCGGTACACCAGCGTCAGGCAGTCGGTCGTGAGTTTCCCCTGCGTCTCGTCTGAGAGGGGCGGGGTCAGGAATGGGCGGGGAAGCAGGTGCAAGCGCGCTTTCGGAACATACCGCAGGGCCTCGTTGGCCAGGGCCTCGACGGCGAGCACGACCCCTTCCTTCAGGTCCTGGGTTACCGCCTGGGCCTTCTTGTGGCTCTCCTCGTTGAGCTGGTCCACCAGGGCAATGGCGCCGTCGGGGGCGAGGGACTGGCGGCAGAGCAGGGCGTAGAAGGTGGGGTAGTCGTTCTCTTCTTCGTCGCTCCGGTCTCGAACAGCTCGCTCCAGGTCGAAGCTGCAGGTAGCTGCCCCGGCTCCATTTCTCGTAGTGCAGCAGGAAAACGTCGCTACCGGCCAGTAGCAGGATGTATTCCGGGCCGCTCCTGCCGGTCGAGCAAAAAGATCTCCGAGATGGCTGCGTTAACGATGCTCGGGGCGAGAGTCTCGTCCCTCGCGCACTGAACATACTGCCCCAGCCTCCTGGGTGTACTGCTGGTTCGAACAGCCCTCGGGGCTCGGGCGCGTCGTCGCGTGCCAGTAAGGCTGCGCATCTCCATCACGAAGAGCTGGGGGCGGCCGTCGGCTCCCCAGGAACTTGCGGACGGGTACCACGCCTTCCCGTCCCCTTGTCCACGAATGTCGTAGCGGTGCGTGGGCAGTTTATAGCCCAGTGTCCGCAGCAGGTCCTCGTGCCAGTGCGTGCGTGCGCGTATCTGGTCCTGGCGGCCGCGGTTGCCGGGGCGCTGGTACTCGGTCTTGTAGTCGTAATACGCGCTTGCGTAAAGGCCGCCATTGCCTGCCGGTGCTCCTCCTCGGTATCCTTATCGTAGCCCGCCTGCTGGGCGACGGTCCGTTGCAAAGTCGTTATCGAAGTAATTCGCGGCGAAGTATTCGCCAATGTTTTCGAGGTAGGTTAGCATGGTGAGGATCCGAAATAAACAAAGAAGTAACGCAGATTGCCAGGTTTGACTCCCCTCTCCTCTGGGTAGGGGCAGGGTATGAGGGAAATGGTGGGTTACGCGCCCAAAAAGACGCCCAGTACCCGTAAATAGGGTGCTTGCTCAGGGAGTCAGATTTCCGTACGAAGCGGCTCCGTCTCATCAGGATGGAACGTCGTCCCGGCCGCTAGAAAAGCTCCGTCACTCGGCAATGCCAGTTCCCTGCCGGCTTTAAACCACCGGTCGAGTGTCCTGCTTAGTACTTCGCCTGCTGTCGCTGCCATTTCAGCGTCGCAGTTCGTCCTGCCGCCGCGCATGTACATTTCCCGGCGAAGTCGATGGCCAGCGGGCAGGTCATCCTGAAGGTTCCCCAGTTCGGTCCGGCGATGGTGGCGGCATATAGAGCTCATCGGTAAGCCCGTTGTCTTCCAGGAAGCGTTCGAGCGGCTCGGGCTGGCGGCTGACGACTGCCGTCGGCGTTCAGAGGTAACGACGAAGAAGTCCGACAGCACGTTGCGGCCCAGCTTGTTGGTCACCTGTCCGTGGAAGACGAAGCTGCGTTCGCCCGGCGGGCAGCTTGCCGCACCTTTGCGACCAGGGCCTGCGCCCTTTTCGATACGCGCTTCCAGCTTGGTCATCCAGAAGCGGGCCAGGGGGTGCAGGTCGTAGAGCAACTGGGATGCGCCCAGGTGTCGGTGTTGTGCGCGGGCCTCGGTGATGGCCCGCTGCATGACGGCCTTGTCGGTGGTCAGGCGGAAGAGTTCTCCGCTTGGCGGGCTTGGCCTCGTCGGGGCAGGTCCTCCAGGAGGTAGCGCATCTCTTCGGTCGTGCTGACGTCGAGTTGTTGTCGTTCGCGGACGATAACGTCGCGTCCTGCGCACCACCCCTCGTGCCTGCAGGAATTCCAGCAGTTCCCGGTAGTAGGCAAAATCGTCGGCGTAGAAGGAAACGTCGTGGTCGAGCAGGTCGCTCGGTAGTGGCGGAGGGTTCGGCGATGCTTCGCCTCGAGCTGCGGCCAGAGGCCATCGAAATCGAAGATCCTCGGGGTCCGGTCCGGCTCGACGGGCTGCTCCAGGTAATGGCATCGTCCCCTGCACCAGCGCCCTGGCCGTGTGCGTCCTCTTCCAGCTTAGCTGTCAAAGAGCTGGAGTACGGTACCCACGGTACCGAGCGTGTTTTTCACCTCTTCCTCCTTCTCGCGGATGCGGTCGAGGATGTGGAGGTCGCTGCGGCCAGGCCGTCTTCCCTACTTTCGGCCAGTAGGTAGTGGATGAAGGGCGTCTCGGACTGTCCGTAGCGGTCGATGCGGCCGTTGCGCTGGTCGAGCGTGATGATGCGACCAGGGCAGGTCGTAGTTGACCATCCGGTGGCAGAAGTAGTGGAGGTTGACCCCCTGGGCACCGGCGTCGCTGGTGAGGAACAGGCGGATGGGACTGGCCTCGGTGCCGAAGTCTTCGATGACCCGCTGCTGGTCCACGTCCGTCAGGGTGCCGTCGAAGCGCTGGATCACCTTGTCCTTTAGGTCGAAGGCGGCCGGTCAGCTCTTCTTCCAGATAGTTCAGGGTGGCGATGCGCTCGGCGAAGACGACGATGCGCTCGTCCTTCTTTCTGCCTTGCCAGCCCAGTCCTGTCAGCAGTGCCGACGAAGGCGTTGAGTTTGCTGTCGTGCCCCTGACTTGCAGTACCGTCGTCGAGCAGATGAAGCCCTTCTTCCAGGTGGTCGTACTGCCGCTCTCGAGGCGTCGGCGGTCTTCTCGCCCTTCCGTGGTCGAGTGCGATCCGCTGAGCTTCTCCAGTTTTCGTTCCAGCGTTTCCCGGGCGGCGGCGGGGCTGCTCAGGTAGGCTTTGAACAGGATGATGGAGAAGAAGTGGTGGACTCTGCCGCCGCTTCCGGCATGTTCGCGGGCTTTAAGGTCCTGCTGCCAGGCTAGGAAGGCCTCTTCCTCGGGGTGTCAGCTCGGGTACGTTGGGCCTCGACCTCACGGTCGCGGAAGTTGGCCTGTACGGTCGCGTCGTCGATGTCCTTCTTGAACCGCCGCACGAAGTACTTGTCGATGGTCTCCCGGTCGAACTCCAGGTTGCGGGGCACGGCCGTGGGTTCGAGCATCGTCATCAGGTTGGCGAAGTTCTCCCGCTTACCGTTGTGGGGGTGGCCGAGGTCATGATGAGGCTATCGCAGCGTTCGCTGAGCATCTGGGCCAGTTGCCCGCGCTGGCTACCGAGGTTGGCTACGGTGTGGCACTCATCGATGACGATCACGTCCCAGTGCGTCTGTTCGATGTAGTGCTTGAAACTGGCCCGTTCTTCAGCGTATCGATACTGATGATCGTCTTGTCGAAGTAGTCGAAGGGGTTCTTATTCGCCGGGATCTCGGACGTTGATCTTTGCCACGCCGACGCTATCCAGCCGCACCAGCGGGATGCGGAAGCGGTTCCAGATTTCCTGCTGGAACTGCGCCAGAATACTCTTCAGCGCCAGCACCAGGATGCGTTTGCCCCGGCCGCGCTTCATCAGTTCCGCCAGCAGGATGCCCACTTCGATGGTCTTACCCAGCCCTACCCCGTCGGCGATCAGCAGGCGGGCGCGGGGCAGCTGCAGTGCCTTGGTCGGTGGGCGTGAGCTGGTAGGTGGCCAGATCCAGCGCGCCCTTATCGGCGATGGTGATCTGCTCGCTGGTGGTGTAGGCGTTGCGCAGTTGGGTTTCCAGGTAGAGCTTCAGTTTGCGGTAGCCACTGTCGGTATCGGCCACGAGCTCGGTGTGCTCGGGGCTAGCACCTCGTAATCGTCCAGGCGCGGTATCGAAAGTGTAGTGGTGGCCGCGCACCAGTTCGCTGATGCCCTCCCCGCGATGAGGTAGCGGTCGTCGGCGTAGCTTTTCACCTCGTGCACCAGAAAGTCTTCACCGCGAATGGTGATGCGGGCGCCGGTGGTTGGGGGCTGAATGGTGGTGGGCATAAGTGAGGCTAAAGCGGAGGCAAGAGACGATGCAGGGTGGGCGGCGTCAAGATAAAGCGCAAAGAGTGAACGTAAAATTTGGTCTACACGGTTTGAAATTTCAACCTTTACCTGTGAGTTTAGTTAGATGTAAACTTTTGATGCCGACCTTTACGCTCATACCCATACCCACTGTTACGGCACCGAACGAGGTGGTGGAACTAGGTGTGGACGGGCGACGGCCGTTGAATGACTTCCTAAAAAGCATGCGTAAAGCTGGGGACGGGAAAGATTTGAAGCGGCTGCAATCCTGGCTTGGAGAACTTGCGCAGGGTAATCGCCTACCCCCCAACGCGTTCAAGAAGCTCCGCGGGCAGAATCCGACAGACGAGTGGGAGGAGTTGAGGTGGAGAATCGGTCGGTACCGCTTTTATCTATTTTTCCAGCCACCAAATCGGCGCATCGTTGTCCTGGGTGAACTGAAAAAGAACGTGAAGGGAAAAGACAACAAGGAGCAACGGAGTAAGACATTCGGCGCCTCCGGGAATTAAAGTCGGCGTACCGGACTCCGTCCGGGAGCCAAAAAAGGAAGAAGAATGAGCTTTTACACGCAGGAAGAACTATTACGCGACGAAACCTACTGGACCACCAAAATCCAGCTGGAGCTGTTCCGCCAGATTGAAAATTACCTCGAAGAGAATCACCTCTCCCGCAAGGAATTTGCCAAGCAACTCGGAGTGAGCAAGGGCTACGTATCTCAGATACTGAACGGCAATTACGACCACAAGCTTTCGAAGTTCGTGAGCCTGTGCCTGGCCGTGAATAAGGCCCCCAAGCTTGTGTTTCAGGACCTGGAGGTGGCGGTTGATCGGGCGACGAATGGCCCGAAGCAAATAAAGAGAACCTTCACGGTTACCACCAATCAGCATTTCTCCAAGTCGGCACCTAATCCCACCGGATTTACCCTCGCGAATAAGGTGAATACTAAAATGATCAAGCTTCCGGCAGCCTAATATGAATTACGCACTCAGTAAAATAGTCGAGCATACTGTGCTTATCCAAAAGCCCTCCGCTAGTAAACATGACGGGGAAATAGTAGCGCAGTGGGGGTTTGGATTAGAACCAAAATTTAACTCTCCCACCGAGGTAGAAATCTACATCACCGCTGCTATGACACCCACCGTCATAGACGACGATGGCGAGACAAGTGAAGTAGAAAATAGGGTGGTGGAAATATCCGTCAGCCACATCTTTCAACTAGCAGAGCCACACAATCTGTATCCGTTTTCTATTGGCACCATACTTAGTGAGGAAGAGAAAATGGAGTTGGCCACACTGGTTGGTGTGTCGGTCGGTACGCTGCGCGGGCTTACCTACGCCCGTACGGCTGCGATATTGGGAGATAGCCTGATCATGCCGGTGTTGAATCCGTTGGAGATGCTGGAGCATTTTTTGAGTGTTGGTGTAGAAAACACATAGCTTGTCTGCTTTAAACTATCATACACTATTTGCCTTTTCTAGAAGAATCAGAGACCGAAAATGAATGTAACGGAAGCTAGTTCACTTAATATTGACTATTCACTCGACTCACATCTTAGTAAGTTGACTCACTACGGTCTATATCCGCAGATGATGCCATTAATTGGCTCACACTACCGCCGGATGAACAAGCAAGTTTTAGTGATTGGGGAGAGCCACTATCTACATAAAGGCTGTAAAATACACTTGAATGCAGAGGAATGGTATAGAGGTCTTACCGCAAGTAAAATGCAACTGTTTGACGAAGGATGGATCAACACCAGGATGACCGCAGGTTCGGGTGTCAATCAATACTATGGAGCAAAGGCTTTTACGATTTACCGAAACATCGAGTACGCACTTCGTGAAGTTTTCGACGGTGAGGAATGGCCAAGAGACAATTACTTCAGGTATGCCGCTTTCTACAACTATTTCCAACGTCCCGCGGAGACAGGCGTAAGCATTGAAAATGATGAGGTTGACGACAGCCATGCATACCAGCATTTGGGGGAGCTTACCAAAATACTGGAACCAACTCACCTAGCTTTTGTGAGTAAACGGGCATACAGTGCATTTTTACGAAAGCAAACTGAAGGGGATTTTTCTGAGCAGACAATCTTTGCTACTGCCCATCCCGCTTGCTCTTGGTGGAACAGAGAACATCGCCACTACTTCAATGAACAAGTTGAGAAGATGACGAGCCGGGATTGGTTTATACGCGGAGTAGGGGAATTGTGTGTCTCTCTGCCTGAATAACTCTATCGTTCTATCTCCTTAGACAGATTTTTTTTGAAAACGCGAGAGACACAATTTCTGAATCCTGTCCTGAGACGGAGAGTTGGACATGGCAGATATTAGAGGCGCGACAGCAAAAGGTGCAAGAGATGTTTAATCCAGACAACTTCTAATCGTAATGCCAACACTCCCTTGCCAGACTTAGAAAGGCAGAGAGATACCAGATGGTCATCTCATTAAATATGAGCAACCATTCCTAATTCAGCATGAGAGAAACCAGCCTTGGATATTGATAATTTCAGAGAGAATGGTAATATTGCTCAATCTTGGCCGCCATCAACACCCTTCTCTCCTTCA
>CAWDMV010000017.1:0-841403 GCA_963803525.1 Lewinellaceae bacterium | reverse complement strand
TAGAATTGAAGCTGGCCGACCACATTTTCGTAGCCAGCAGTTTTACCAAGTCGACACTAGCGGAGTATCCGGGAAAGCTCGCTCCGGTTACCGTCGTTCCCTACGGCTTTCCCCCCGTGAACCGGGAGCGCAAGCACAGCCATTCCGGCGATCGGCCCCTTAAACTGCTCTTCGTGGGAGGCCTGTCCCAACGGAAGGGGCTGGCGGAGATGTTCGAGGCGGTAGAGCACTTTGGCAGTCGGGTCGAACTGACCATCGTAGGTCGAAAGCCGTACTCAGAATGCCCCATTCTGGATAAGTACTTGCAGGCTCACCGGTATATTCCCAGTATGCCCCACGCCGAGATTCTCAAATTGATGAGCGGTCACGACGTGCTGTTGTTTCCTTCCCACTTTGAAGGGTTTGGGCTGGTAATTACCGAGGCCATGTCCCAGGGTACCCCGGTGATTACGACGGAGCGGACCGCGGGTCCCGACCTGATCGAGCACGGAGAAACCGGGTTCCTGACCCCGGCAGGTTCCGTAGAGGGGCTGATCGAGCAAATCGACCGGTTGCTCACCGATCCAAGCCTGACCGAACGGGTGGGTCGGGCCTCCATCGAACGCGCACTACAGCGGCCCTGGTCGGTGTACGGTCGGGAAATGACCGCAGCCATCCACGAGCTGATCAAGTAGCTCCCCTAATCGTTACCGGCACATGACCTCCTCTCCCCAACTGACCCATTACGCTCTCCCCCAATCGGATGCCGGCAATCGGGAGATTAAGCGCGTGGTCTATCTGTACTTTTTCTTGCTCGTCTTCGAGGGGGCACTAAGAAAGTGGCTACTCCCTGGCCTATCCGCCCCCCTGCTCATCGTGCGGGATCCCGTAGCCCTACTGGCTATTTTAATGTACCTCAACCAAAGACGGGAGATCCTGAATTTCTATACCCTTCCGATGCTGTTGCTCGGGGTCATCTCGTTTCTCTTCACCCTGGGTTTAGGTCACGGCAATTTGCCGGTTGCGATTTTTGGCCTGCGGACGCTGGTCCTTCATTACGTATTCCTCTTCATCATCGGCGATGTGTTAAGCAAGTCAGACGTGGTACGCGTCGGCAATTGGTTGCTCTATCTGCTTCCCCCCATGACCCTACTGATCGGGCTCCAGTACTTCAATCCGCAGTCCGCCTGGGTCAATCGGGGTGTCGGCGGCGATGTGGAGGGGGCGGGGTTCAGCGGAGCGATGGGCTACTTTCGCCCCTCCGGCACCTTTTCCTTCACCACGGGCTTGGTCACGCTCTACGGCTTGGCCGCCGCCTTTGTCCTGTCCTTCTGGAGTGAGCCCCAGCACGCCAAGAAGCTTCCGCTGCTTTTGGGTACGGTCTGCATTTTCTTGGCGATCCCCCTCTCAATCAGCCGCGGGTATCTTTTCCAACTGCTGCTGACCGTAGCCTTCTTTGGCATGGCGAGTGTCCGCAACGGTCGTTCCTTCCGCCTCTTTCTCATCGCCGGGATCGTCACGCCGGTTCTCTTGCTTATGCTGAGCACCATCGGCTTTGTGCAAACCAGTTTGCAAGCCCTGACCACCCGCTTTACGCTGGCGGCAGCCTCCGAGGGCGGACTCGAAGGCACCCTGGGAGACCGCCTGTTTGGTGGGCTTTTTCGTTCCGTGACGGACTTTGAGGACACCCCCTGGTACGGCTACGGCTTGGGTATGGGGACCAACGTAGGCAGTCAGCTCCTTACCGGCGGACGGCAATTTCTTCTTTCGGAGGGGGAGTGGGGTCGAATTAGTGGAGAAATGGGGCCTGTCTTCGGCTTACCCGTAATTATTCTTAGGTGTGTTCTGGGTGCCCAGTTATTCCTGATGAGTATTCCAAGGTTGTTCCGCGGCAATGCGCTGCCCTTCATCTTGCTGAGCTTCGGCTTGGTTCAAGCTACCATCTCGGGGTGGTCCCAACCTATGTCCCTGGGGTTTTACACCGTCACGGTTGGGCTCCTGATCGCTTCGCTGAAGGACGACATGCAGCAACCAGCTTCCTTAACTCACGCTCCCCACGCTAGCTAGGGGTCGGTGCGGTATGCGGGAGTGCTCCACTTCGGGCGTGGCGGTACCCTAGTGCTTCAGGATTGAGCCAAGCAATAGCTTGACGCCGACAGCGTGGTGCTGAACGAGCGGACAAAAGTTCAGCATCGCCGTAGCTACGGTGGATTTTTGGCTGGGAAGTGCAGCGCCGCGCTGGCCAGTCAAGGGGCAGCTTGTTTCGGTCCTGAAGCACTAGGTAGACGCACCACGACTATCAAAAGCAGTAAAGCCTACTTCACCTCCACTGAGCGTTCACCTCAGGACCACGCGCGGTCCATCAATCGTCACCCTCTATTGTCCACGAATTCATCCCATAGCGAGGTGGCAGGCAGCCAAACGAGCACACAGACCCCCGGGTTAACGGAGATCACTTACATCAATCGCAAACGGTACCCTACCGCTTTCAGCATCGAACGACTCTTTGAGCGGCTCGCGCTGGAAATACAGCGTAGGGGGCTTCGGGTGAGGGCCGTGGAAGCCCCCGATTATAACAATACCTTTCCCAATTTCTGGCGCAATATCAAGTGGGCGCGGACGCAGGTGCAAAGGAAGATTGAAACAAAAGGGGTAATCAACCACATTACTGGAGACGTGACGTCCTGCATCTTCGGGCTTCGTGGACCGACGGTAATCACGATTCACGACTGCAATCCCCTACTCCGCTATCCCCGTACCCACCCCCGGTACTGGTTTTACCGCTGGCTTATCTACGAGTGGCCCGCCAGGCGGGCGGCGGCCGTGACGGTCATCTCCGAGAAGACCAGGCAGGAGGTACTGGAGTTGACCAGCTGCCAGCAGGATAAGCTCCACGTAATTCCTAATTTCGTGGACCCCTCATTCACTTTTTCCCCCAGAAAGTTCAACGCCTCCTACCCTACGCTCCTGCAGATTGGAGTCAAGCAGAATAAGAATATCACCCGGCTGGCCCGGGCCCTCCGGGGGATCCCCTGCCGCCTAGAGATCGTTGGGGAGCCGGCCGGTGCGGACCTGCGGGCCCTAACGGAGAACGGGATCGACTTTCACTGGAGCACCGGCTTGTCGCATGAGGAGGTTCGGCAGCGGTACCGGACGTGTGACCTGCTGGCCTTTGTATCCACCTATGAAGGCTTCGGTTTGCCCATACTGGAAGCGCAGATGACCGGCCGCCCGGTAGTCACCAGCGCAATGCTGCCCCACAGCGCGATAGCGGGGGACGGGGGAGCCGAGCTCGTGGATCCGCTGGACAGCGAGGCAATACGGCGGGGCATCCTTCGGGTTATTCAAGACCAAACCTATCGCGACTCCCTTCTGGCGCAGGGACAAAAAAATGCAGCGGGCTACCAACTGGAAGCCGTGGCCAGCCAGTACCTACAACTTTACTCCAGCCTACTTTGAAAAAACAACTGACTATCCTCTTTCCCGCAGGGAGCTTCTACCCTGCCCAGAACGGTGGGCCCGACAATACCGTGTACTGGATTACCAAGGCACTCACCCAGCGTGGCCACCAGGCCGTCATTGCTACTACAGACTGGGGGCAGGGCTTACCCATGCCCCGGGACCGCTGGCTGGAAACCGACTATGGCAAAGTGGTGTATACCCGCGAACTGCTGCATTACCTTCCCCTCAAGGTGCTCTATCAGACGATCAGGAGCATTCGATCCGCGGATGTACTGCACCTGTCCATGATTAGCTATCCCTCGTCCTTCCTCATGGCCGTCATCAACTCCTGGTTCGTGGGCAAACCCATGCTGTGGTCCTCACGGGGAGACCTGGACCCCCCCATGCTCCAGCGTTCCCGCAAAAAGAAGCAGGTGGTCCTCTGGCTGATCAACAATCTGGTGAGCAAGAAACTGCTGTGGTTTCACTCGACCTGCGATGCCGAAACCGGCTACATCCGCGACAATTTCGGTGCGGATGCCAAGGTGATCCAGATCCCGAATTACATGGAGCTTCCGCAGCGCATCACCACCAACAAGGAGAAATTCTTTCTGTACATCGGCCGGATCGACCGCAAGAAAGCAATCGAAAACCTGATCGACGCGCTTTCACGATCGGCCAGTTTTCTCGCCAGCGATTTTACCCTGAAGATCGTGGGTGACTACTATAACGAATACGGACAGGGGCTCGTCAGGCAGGTGGAGGACCTGGGCCTCACCCAGAAAATTCGTTTCCTGGGTCACCGGGACGGAAGGGAGAAGGAGGAGATACTGGCCTCCGCCTGGTTCACCTTCATGCCCTCCCACACCGAAAACTTTGGAATCGTGGTCATGGAGGGCCTGGCCCAGGGTACCCCCGCCGTGGCTTCTACGGGTACTCCTTGGCAGATTCTCGAGGATCGGGAAGCCGGTTTCTGGGTGGACAACGACCCCGAAAGCCTACGGAAAGTCATCGACCACATCCTTACTATTCCGGAAGACCGCATGCTGCAACTCAACAAGAATGCCCTTCGCCTGGCGCGGGAAGAGTTCAGCATTCACGCCAACGTGGGCGAGTGGGAGGCGGCTTATCAACAACTACTAGCATGAACCCCCAACTGACCATCTGCATTCTCACCTACAATGAGGAGGCCAACATCGAGGCGTGCCTTGATTCCCTGGCTACCGTTGAGGCCCCCGTTTTCGTGGTGGATTCCTTTTCCAAGGATCGTACCCTGGAAATTCTGGACGAGCGGGGCATCCCCTACGTACAGCACCCCTTTCAGAACTACGCCAGCCAGCGCAACTGGGCCCAAGCCAACATTCCGGAGGCCGGTGAATGGGTACTGCACCTGGATGCGGGCGAGCGCCTTACCCCCGGCATGGCCCGCTGGATCAACTCGTCCTTCGACCCCGACATCCGGGAGGTTGACGGGTACATGTTCGCCCGCCGGGCCATCTTCCTCGGTCGCTGGATCAAACACGGCGGCTATCACCCCATTTACCACCTGCGGCTTTACCGCCGCCACTTGGGCCACTGTGAGAACAAGGTCTACGATCAGCACTTCATCGTGAATGGCACGACCGCCAAGGCCAGTGCCGGTGCCGATCTGGAGGACGGGGTCATGAGCAGCCTGCGGGATTTCACCGTCTCCCACGCCCGCTGGGCGGTTTTCGAAGCCGTAGAGTCGATCCTGGCGGAAGGAGAAAAAGGCGAAGTGAACGCCCGCTTCCTGGGAAACCCCATCGAGCGCAAACGCTGGCTCAAGAACCGGGTATTCCAACGCGCCCCCCTTTTCCTTCGCAGCTTCCTCTACCTCTTTCACCGCTACATCATCAAGCTGGGATTTCTTGACGGCAAGGAGGGGCTCATCTTCCATTTCCTCCAGGGATTCTGGTTTCGCTTCCTGGTGGACTCCACCATCTTTGAAATCAAGCAGGAGATGCAGTACCGCCCCCTCGAAGAAGTGGTGAAGGATAAGTACGACCTCGACGTCAACGTGTTTCTCAATCAGGAAACCGCCATCGTCTAAGATGAACCGGCCATACCAAGATCTCCAGACGTTCCGCATGCCCGATGGGTTTCGGGGGCGTCCCGCCTGGATCGTGCAGCTGTGGTGGATCGTGGAAGCGCTCTTCTTCCGCCCCTCGCCCCAATTCCTCTACGGCTGGCGCCGTTGGCTGTTGCGCAAGTTTGGGGCTACCGTGGGGGAAGGGGTCATCATCCGGCCAACCGTCCGTACTCAATTCCCGTGGAAGGTGACCATCGGGGACCATGCCTGGATCGGTGACGATGTAGTCCTCTACAGCCTGGGGGAGATCACGATAGGAAAAAACGCGGTAGTATCGCAAAAAGCCTATCTTTGCACGGGTAGTCACGATCCGGAACGCTCGGATTTTACTATCTTCAGCCTACCTATATTTATAGAGGATGAATGCTGGATAGCGACCGATGTATATGTTGCACCGGGCGTAACCATAGGAAGAGGGACCCTTGTGGGGGCCAGATCTTCCGTTTTTAAGGACCTTCCTTCGGGTAAGATCTGTATGGGATCTCCCGCACGAGTTATAAAAGACCGGATTCGACCCAACTAGCCACCCTGATAACTCCCCGCAAATCGCGGAGAATCATTTCGGAGACTTCTGGACCCGCTTCTGGACTCAATCGACCTTACCTTACTTATCTCCGGCGTTCGGACTAACCCTTTAGACCAGCTTTATGCTGGAAGCGAATTGTGAAAATACTCATCTACGGCATAAATTATGCCCCTGAACTTACCGGTATCGGTAAGTATACGGGGGAGATGGCAACGTATTTCGCGGCTGCCGGAGATGACGTGGAGGTCATCACCGCCCCGCCGTACTACCCGCAGTGGGAGATAAAGGGGGGTTACCACAACGCTTACCGAGAAGAGCGCATGGACGGGGTCACCGTGCTGCGTTGTCCACTCTACGTCCCCCGAGAAGTGAGTGGAGCTAAACGCATTCTTCACGAATTTAGCTTCGTGCTCAGTTCGCTACGGTACTGGCTTCCCCGGTACTTCCGGAGCTACGATCTTATTCTTTGCATCAGCCCTCCCTTTCACCTCGGTTTTCTGGCACTCCCACACGCGTGGTTGCACGGGACTCCCATCATCAACCACGTCCAGGACCTGCAGGTAGATGCCGCTCGCGATCTGGGCATGATCCGCCAGGAAGGGGTGTTGCGACTACTCGAAAAGGCCGAGCGCTGGCTGATGAAGCGGGTGACAAACGTGTCCACCATCAGCAGCGGAATGCTCCGGAAGATTGCCGGAAAGGGAATTTCGGAAAAAAACATCACCATTTTTCCAAACTGGGTTGACAAAAATGTCGTATATCCCGTTGATAAAGCAGACTCTGCACGCTCAGATTGGGGTTTTGATGACCGCGATCGCATCGTACTCTATGCGGGCAACCTTGGAGAGAAGCAAGGATTAGAAAACGTTCTACTCGTCGCTCAGCGCCTCCGTGAGGTCCCTCGCCTCACCTTTCTCATTATCGGGGAGGGGGGCGCGAAATCTCGTCTCATGGCGGAGGCCGAGCGCATGGAATTGCGAAACGTCGTCTTCAAACCACTTCAGCCACTTTCCCGCCTCGCAGCCAGCCTGGCTGGGGCTGACGTCCATTTGGTACTGCAAAAAAAGGCGGCGGCCGACCTCGTTATGCCCTCCAAGCTAACGAACATCTTAGCGGTTGGGGGACATGCATTGGTGACGGCGGAACCCGGTACCACCTTATATGAACTGGTAAACCGCCACCAGTTGGGGACCACCGTGGAGCCAGAAAACATAGACGCCCTGGAGATCGGTCTCCGGGAAATACTTAGCGGGCAACGTGCAGCCGATTTTCGCGGCGCACGGAGCTTCGCCAGCGAGAATTTAGACAAGGAGAATATTCTTTTTGGTTTTAGACAGATTTTGACACAGAACACTAAACAACACAATTCATGGAAGTCTCTACACAGTTAGCAGCTCCTGCGGAAACGCGGGTGCTACGGACGACTCCGCATCGGTATGACCTGATCGCGACCGACTTTTTTCTAATCAACTTATCCTTTTTTCTAGCCAGCCTCATCACTTATGGCCTTTTCGACTACGAAAGCGTCATCAACGGACGTAACCTGGCCCTAATCGTCTTCGTGAATATTACCTGGGGATGGCTGTGCGTGTACTTCAACGCTTACCGCTGGTACGAACGGGTGCGGATGGAGCAGCAGCTCTCCAAGGTGTTCAAAATTTTGATGTTTCTGCTGGCCTTCACTTCCCTGTTCTACTACAATGTACTGCGTGAAGCCCCCTACACTCCCTTCATCCTGCTAGCCCACGGTCTGGCCCTCTTACTGGTTTCTACCGGACGGGTGTTTCACCGCCTTCGGGAGGAAAGTCCCTTCGAGAAATTTCGCTATGTCATCGTCGGGGGAAAGGCAGAGAACCTGCGCCAGCTCTTCAAGGCTTTTGATTACTGCTTTCCCGGCAGTGCGGAACTGGTCGGTCGATTTGGTAACACCCCCCACGCCAACGTAGCCAACATCGGCAAATACCACGACCTGAAAACCTACCTGCTGCAGAAGCCCAACATTGATAAACTCATCTTCTTCCACAGCGACCTTTCGCTGGAGGAGGAACGGGAGATCATGCGCATCTGTGAGAATCAATTTATCGACGTGGAGGTCGCCCCCCGCGAGACTACGCTCTTTCCCCGTACTTATAAGTGTCAGCAGCTGGGAGACCTTTCCATGCTTACCCTGAAGGAGGAACCGCTTACCGCTTTGCGAAATAAGTTCATGAAGCGCAGTTTCGATTTGATCGTCAGCTCCATGGTCATCCTGCTCATTTTCCCCATTCTGATCCCCATCGTGGCCATCGCCATCTACCGCGAAGACCCCGGACCGATCTTCTTCCGCCAGGAACGTACCGGCTACCGGAACAACGTGTTCCGGATGTGGAAATTCCGCTCCATGCGCATCAACGAAGGCTCCGACGAAAAGCAAGCCACCAGAGGCGACGACCGCATCACCAGGGTGGGTGCCTTTTTACGCCGCACCAGCCTGGATGAGTTTCCCCAATTCATCAACGTATTCCTGGGACAGATGTCGGTGGTCGGCCCACGCCCGCACATGACAAAACATACGCAGGAGTATTCCCGCATCATCGACACCTTCATGATCCGCCACAAGGTGAAGCCCGGGGTGACCGGACTCGCGCAGATCAACGGCTACCGTGGTCCTACCGATGAGGTTTGGAAGATGGAAAAGCGTGTAGAATACGACGTGTGGTACCTGGAAAACTGGAGCATGCTGATGGATATTCGCTGTGTAGTGATGACCATCTACAATGCAGTTAAGGGCGAGGAGAACGCGCTTTGATTAAGAGCTCGTTTGGGATTCCGCTCACCGCCGCAAGCTTACTCTTTTGCGCCTATTCTTCGTCTCAAAAAGCGTCACTTAGCCCGCTAGGCTCCCCTTTTCGAGGCTCGAACAGACCCACAACAGCGGCGTTTTCGTCAGGCTCGGAAAACCCGAACAAGCTCTAAAGGGATTAACGGAAGACGACAGCACTATCCACCCGTGCTCCCACCGATCCGTAAATCCTTGAATGACCTACCCCTCTATGAAGATTTTGATTTCTACTCCCGTCTTCAAACCGATGGTTGGAGGCATGGAGGTACTGGCAAATAATTTTGCCGTACACTTTACTAACCGGGGCCACGAAGTAACCTTAGTAACTCCAATCCCCTACGAGGGGGAAGACGACGCGATCTACCGCATCGTACGCCGTCCCTCTCCACTTCAGTTCTACCGGCTGGTGCGCAACACGGATATCGTGTTTTCCAACGGAGCAAGCCTCTACGCCGCTCCCTACGGACTTCTTACCGGCAAGCCCTTCGTGATGCGGCATACCGGCTACCAGGTAGCCTGTATCGATGGTGCCGGCTGGTTTAAAGGACAAGATGCTCCCCTGCGCCCCTGGTCTTCCTTTATGCACCACCTCAAGCACAACACGCTTACCGGTGCACTGCGGGGAGGATTGAAGGTGGCTGCCCTCCGTTCGTTTGCTAAATATTCCGTGACTAAGAACGTAGCGATCTCCGACTGGATGAAGAGAAGGCATCCGCTGCCCCACCAGGTGAGGATCCATAATCCTTTCCCAATCGTGAAGTTCGTCGGAGCGATCAACACCACGGGCGAATACGCCTACGATTTCTTTTTCTTAGGCCGTCTGGTTACGGAAAAGGGAGTTGATCTACTGGTTCAAGCATTTGCCCGGATTCAGGAACAGATGAACAACAAGTACCGCCTCTGCATTATCGGCGACGGCCCGGAGCGCACCCGTTTGGAGAAAATGGTGAGTGACGCAGAACAGACGGAATACGTCACCTTCAGGGGCTTGCTCACTAACGGCCCCCTCATCGAGGCGCTGAAGGATTGCAAGATTGCGGTTTTGCCCTCTACCTGGGAAGAACCCTTTGGCGGTGCGGCGTCGGAAATCCTGGCCGCCGAAAAGAACATCATCGTAGCCCGTGACGGTGCGCTTTCCGAGATCGTGAGCGATGCCGGCCTGACCTTTCCCAATCGGGACAGTGAAGCACTGGCGGCGACCATGTTGCTCCTGGCCGAAGACGAAGCCTTGCAGATTACCCAGCGCAACAACGCAAAACGGCGGATCAAGGATTTCAACGAGGACCGACTGATTGACGACTATCTTCGTCTCTTCGACGAGGTACTGGCCTAGCCCTCAGGGTCTTAAAAACAACAACTAGAAACTTTCCACCTGCGGTACCGCCCTCCCGGGTCGGAACACCCTGAATACTCCTTTACTCCTCTCATTCCCATACCCTAGCGGACCCGATTGGATCGGATCTGCCCTCACAACTGATGTATGTCTAAAATTGCCCTTATTACTGGTGTCACTGGACAGGACGGCGCCTACCTCACCGAGTTGCTCCTGAGCAAAGGCTACGAAGTCCACGGTATTAAACGCCGCGCCTCCCAGTTCAACACGGACCGGATCGACCACCTTTACCAGGACCCCCACCTTGCTAATCGCAACCTTATCCTGCACTACGGAGATCTGACGGACTCCTCCAACTTGATTCGCATTATTCAGGAGGTACAACCCGACGAAATCTATAACCTGGCGGCCATGAGCCACGTAAAGGTGAGCTTCGACATGCCGGAATACACGGCGGACGCCGATGGTATCGGTGCTACCCGGATACTGGAAGCGATACGGCTACTGGGGCTTACCGATAAAACTCGGTACTACCAGGCCTCTACCTCTGAGTTGTACGGACTGGTGCAGGAAGTACCGCAGTCAGAAACTACTCCCTTCTACCCGAGGTCTCCCTACGCGGTGGCCAAGCTCTACGCCTACTGGATTACCGTCAACTACCGGGAGGCCTACAATATGTATGCCTGCAACGGCATCCTGTTCAACCACGAAAGCCCCCTGCGGGGAGAGACCTTCGTAACCCGAAAAATTACGCGCGCCGTAGCAAAGATCTCCCTCGGCCTACAGGAAAATCTCTACCTCGGCAACCTGGATGCAAAGCGCGACTGGGGTCATGCCAAGGACTACGTGGAAGGCATGTGGCGCATGTTGCAGCAGGATGAGCCGGAGGATTTCGTACTAGCTACGGGCATTACGACTAAGGTACGGGACTTCGTTACCATGTCCTTCCGCGAAGTCGGGGTGGAGCTGGAGTTCAAGGGGGAAGGCACGGAAGAAGTCGGCATCATCTCGCGGGTGAACAATCATGACTTCCCGCTGCAGGTCGGGGCTACCGTAGTGGCGGTAGATCCACTTTACTTCCGGCCGACGGAAGTAGAACTGCTGCTCGGTGATCCCTCCAAGGCAAAAGCAAAACTTGGCTGGGAGCACAAATATGACCTGGCCGCCATGTGCTCCGAGATGGTCCGCTCCGACATCGATCTATTCCGCAAAGATCAGCTGCTGAAGCGCGAAGGCTTTGACGTCCGGAATCAATACGAATAAGCCCGATCCAGGTTGGCCCGCGAAACCGGTACGTAAATTCATGCCGTTTTTACGGGCCAACTAAAATATTCATTCCCGCATCCAAGTTATAGGAAAGGAGGGCGATGTTCTTACGCACTTTAACTTGCGGGATCATTATCGGTCAAAATCCCTACGGTTTTGCTAGGTTCTCCGAGGAAAAATCCGAGATTTTTCCATTTTGACTTGTTTTGGAGACGCAGTCCTACTACTTTTGGGCCGCCCGGACGTGTTCGGGCTATGATATTGCCTTCTTTACGGTATTCCAATTTGCAAAACTCTCGAGATTAGACCCCCTGTGAATCGTCACAAGGTCGCTCACCTGATTGTTTTACATTTTAAATACCTGCGATTTGACAGTACAATTATCACAGCAGTTTACGACGGGTGCTAGCATTGCTTCATATT
Source organism: Lewinellaceae bacterium (assembly GCA_963803525.1). Taxonomy (GTDB): domain Bacteria; phylum Bacteroidota; class Bacteroidia; order Chitinophagales; family Saprospiraceae; genus Neolewinella. The sequence goes on along the minus strand of CAWDMV010000017.1, from coordinate 829,504 downwards.
CTGGAGAATGGACCCTCAAAACCGCGGCTCACTTACTTCGCCGGACGATTTATGCGCCCCGGCTGGACGAGATCAAGCGCATCCACGCCATGGGGCTGGAGAAAGCGGTAGATTACCTCATCAAAGCGGCCCCGATCCCGACACCTCCCGTCCAGCATAAACCCGGAGTGGACGAGGGAGTAAAGCTGGGCACCACCTGGGTTAAATCTCCTTACATCGGAGAGTGCAAGTTTCGTGGTCAATCGCTTAACGGGTGGTACTACAATAACTTGATGCAGTCTGAGCGGACCAACATACAGGACCGAATGAGCTTCTTTTGGCTCAACTACTTCGGCATTTCCTACATCTCTATGGACGCCCGGGCGATGTACTCTTACCTGCGCCTCTACCGGGAAATGGCCGTCGGCAACTTTAAGACCATGATCCAGCGCATCACGGTAGAGCCCGCGATGCTTGATTTCTTAGATGGCGACACCAACGACAAGAAGAACCCCAACGAAAACTACGCACGGGAAGTGCTTGAGTTGTTCACGATCCAGAAGGGGGAACAGGTTGCCGAAGGAGACTACACCAACTTTACCGAGCAGGATGTAGTTGCTCTGGCCCGCGCATTCACCGGATGGAGGAATTACAAGTTTGCCTATGCTGATGATAACACGCCCGTAGCCAGTTACTTCGACTCTAAGTTCCACGATACGGGGGACAAACAGCTTAGCCATCGCTTCAACAACCGGGTCATCAAGAACGGCGGTGCCAACGAGTACAAGGAAGTCATCGACATCATTTTCGAGCAGGAGGAAACCGCGCGCGCTTTTTGCCGGGAACTCTACCGCTACTTCGTGTTTCACGACATCAATAGCCAAGTCGAAGCTAACGTCATCGAACCACTGGCGGCTACCCTGCGGGCTAGCAACTACGAAATACAGCCTGTATTAAGGGATTTATTTACCTCGGCCCACTTCTACGATCAGGGCGTTCGCGGGTCTATCATCAAGAATCCCCATGATTTTCTGACAAGTCTACTCCGCCCCTTTAAAGAATACGAGCACATCGAGTTGGACCTCAACCGCCGGTACGAACAGGGATCCAAGTATTCTAACTACTCTGACGAACTCAATCTTGAGTACCTCAACTCCCCCACCGTATCAGGGTGGAAGGCCTATTGCGACGCCCCGCTTTTCTACCGCCACTGGCTCAGTCCATCGCTGCTTCAGCGTCGACTGCAGATCGCACAAGGGGTGCTTAAGGAAAACAATCACATCAATGGGGATACCATAGACATCAACTGGAGGGCATTTGTTAACACGCTGTCCAACCCCACGGATGTTGATGCAATGATCGACGAGATCCTGTTGATCTTCCTACCTCGCGATATCAACTCCACCCAGGTGGCGCGTCTAAAGAACAAACTGCTGCAAGGATTCAATGATACAGATTGGAGTAAAAAGTGTAGCACCTACCTCGCCAAACCCGATGATTATTGGGTAGGCCGTGCGATCGAAGATCGCCTGCGGCCGTTTTTTGAAGCCTTATACGGCCTGGCTGAATTTCAACTCCAATAAAGAAGAAACCAATGAAACGCAGAAACTTCCTCCAAACAGCTGCTGTCCTAGGTCTGCCAACTGTAGTGCCCATTGCCGGCCTGAATGCTAAGAAATCCTCCCTCTTTACCTCCCTTATTGCCCCTGAATCCGATCGTGTGTTAGTTATCGTGCACCTATTCGGGGGTAACGACGGACTCAACACCGTCATCCCACTGGATCAGTACGATGGCCTGGTCAAAGTGCGACCGCTCCTCCACATCGAGAAGAAACAAGCGCTTAAGATTACTGATGAGCTCGCGCTGCACCCCCGTATGAAGGGCATGCAAAAAATGTTCGCCGACGGCAGCCTCAACATCGTGCAGAGTGTAGGCTACCCCAAGCAGAACCGGAGCCACTTTCGCTCTACCGACATCTGGACTTCGGGGTCCAGATCTGACGAGGTCGAGCGCACGGGATGGTTCGGTCGTTACCTGGATACGATCCACCCCGCGTTCCCGGTTGGCTACCCAAGCTCCGATGCCCCCCACCCCCCCGCCATTTCGATGGGCAACGTCGCCCACGCCACTTGCGAAGGCGCCAACATCAACTTCAGCCAGACCGTAGTAGACCCCGAGAACGTGACTATGCTGGCTAAGGCCGATATGGGCAGCACGTCCAGCGACAACTACGGAACGGAGCTTGATTTCATCCGCACGACCATCACCCAGACCAATGCCTACAATACGGTAATCAGCAAGGCTTCGGGTGCGGGTCGTAACTCCGTTTCCTACCCGGGTAGCAATCCCCTGGCTGATCAACTGAAAGAGGTCGCCCGTATGATCAGTGGAGGACTTCAAACTAAGGTGTACACCGTCTACCTCGGTGGCTTCGACACGCATGCCAAGCAGGTCACTCCCGATACCAGCAACGGTTCTCACGCCAACAACCTCACCAAGGTCAGCGATGCGATCAGTGCCTTCCAGAAGGACATCAAGCAACTGGGCCTGGAGGAGCGCGTACTCGGCATGACCTTTAGTGAATTCGGAAGACGCATTCGCCAGAACGCCAGTCAGGGTACCGACCACGGCGATGCCGGCCCGATGTTCCTTTTCGGAGGATGCGTCAATAGCGGCGTCATCGGGGATAACGTAGAGGTCCACCAGGACGTTTCCCAGACCCAGGGAGTGCCGATGCAGATCGACTTCCGCGACGTATACGGTTCCATCCTCGTAGATTGGTTCAACGTCAGGTCCACGCTTGTCAAGCAGCTCCTGCACCAAGAGTTCAAGTACATGCCCCTCGTCGGGAAATGCAACGAGGAACGTACCGAAGCTTCGGAATCCGTCACGGAAAGTGGGTGGACGATCGGCACGCCCTTCTCCAACTCCAGCGATGAAGTGAAAATCACCATTTCCAGTCCGAATTCAAGCAAGCTGCGCTACTCGCTCTTTGATGGCCGGGGACGTTTGGTGCTCGCCAATGAAATCACCGTCAGCGGAACCGCTGACTACTCCCTCTTCACCCGCCCCAGCCGCCTGCCCTCCGGCGAGTACGTGCTCCGTATGGCCACGGGCGTGGGTACAACATCTACCAGAACGGTGGTATTCAACTAGGTGTAGCCGCCCTGAACTTAAAACGGTATCCAACACAAATACACTAGACATATTTTGCGGTCACCAGGGGGGTCGATGACTCCCCTGGTTTTGCTTTTTCCCCTTACCCAACGCAAGTACCCCCCAGAAAACAATACATGAAAAAAGTGCTTATCACCGGCGCGGCCGGCTTCCTCGGATCCCACCTTTCCGATCGCTTCATCGCGGAAGGTTTCCACGTTATCGGAATGGATAACCTGATTACGGGGTCCATGGACAACATCGCCCACCTGATGCCGCGGAAGGAGTTCGAGTTCTATTACCACGACGTCAGCAAGTTTGTACACGTCCCCGGTGACTTGGATTACATTCTCCACTTTGCCAGCCCCGCCAGTCCGATCGATTACCTCAAAATGCCGATCCAGACCCTCAAGGTAGGCAGCCTGGGTACCCACAATCTACTGGGCCTGGCTAAAGCGAAGGGAGCACGTATGCTCATCGCCTCCACCAGTGAGGTATACGGCGATCCCCTGGAACATCCCCAGCAGGAAACGTACTGGGGCAACGTAAATCCCGTAGGCCCCCGGGGCGTTTACGACGAGGCCAAGCGCTTTCAGGAAGCCATGACCATGGCTTACCACACCTTCCACGGCGTGGAGACCCGCATCATTCGCATCTTCAATACCTACGGCCCGCGTATGCGGCTCAATGACGGCCGCGTACTGCCGGCCTTTTTCAGCCAAGCCATCCGCGGCCAGGGCCTGACCGTCTTCGGTGACGGCAGCCAGACCCGTTCCTTCTGCTACGTGGATGACCTCGTGGAGGGCATCTACCGCCTGCTGATGAGTGACTACGCCCAGCCCGTCAACATCGGCAATCAGGACGAAACCACCATCATGCAATTCGCGGAGGAGATCATCAAGCTGGTCGGCAACCCCGATGCCTACCTCGACCGTCGCCCCCTCCCGGTAGACGATCCTAAAGTACGCCAGCCCGACATCACCCTAGCCAAGAAAGTTTTAGGCTGGTCCCCTAAGGTCAGCCGTGAGGAGGGCCTACGCCGCAGCCTCCCCTACTTCCAGGATGCCGTAGCTAAAGCGGATGCCCAGAAAATTTAAATCAACCCCATTATTCATCAAGACTGATTACCCGCGGGGCATCGCCTTCTTATGAGGCCTTGCACCTGCGGCCCCGTCTGATTTGTTTAAATCAAAACCCTCCACCACACTATGAAAATTGCAGTAGTTGGAACCGGTTACGTAGGACTCGTAACCGGCACATGTTTCGCCGAAACCGGCAACGACGTGGTCTGTGTCGACATCGATGCGGCCAAGATTGAAAAGATGAAGCAGGGCAAGGTGCCCATCTACGAGCCCGACCTGGACGTGCTCTTCGAGCGCAACCAACGCCAGGGGCGTCTCCGCTTCACGACCGACCTGAAGGAAGCCGTCGATGCTTCCGACGTGATCTTCCTGGCCCTCCCCACCCCTCCCGGCGAGGGCGGTGCGGCCGACCTGAAGTACATCCTCGGCGTCGCGAAGGACCTCAGCACCCTCATCACCAAGTACACCGTGGTGATCGACAAGAGCACGGTACCCGTGGGCACCGCCGAGAAGGTACACGCCGCCCTGGCCGAGAACCTCGACGAGAGCCTCTTCGACGTGGTCTCCAATCCCGAATTCCTGCGGGAAGGCGTAGCGGTAGATGACTTCCTGAAGCCCGACCGCGTAGTGATCGGCACCGACAGCAAGAAGGCCGAGGAAAAGATGCGCCGCCTCTACGAGCCCTTCGTGCGCAGTGGCAACCCCATCATCTTTATGGACCTCCGCTCGGCCGAGATGACCAAGTACGCCGCGAATAGCTACCTGGCCACCCGCATCAGTTTCATGAACGAGATCGCCAACCTCTGCGAGAAGGCGGGCGCGGACGTAGATGCCGTGCGCAAGGGCATGGGCAGCGACAGCCGCATCGGTAAGCGCTTCCTCTTCCCCGGCGTCGGCTACGGCGGATCGTGCTTCCCCAAGGACGTGCAGGCCCTGGCCATCACCGCCGGGCAGCACGCATACGACTTCAAGATCCTCAATGCGGTCATGGACGTCAACACCAAGCAGCGCTTCCGCATCGCCGAGAAACTGGAGGCCCACTACGGCGGCGATCTTGGCAATAAGACCATTGCCCTCTGGGGACTGGCCTTCAAGCCAAACACCGACGACATCCGCGAAGCACCGGCGCTTTACACCATCGACCGCCTGCTTGAAGCCGGTGCGAAAGTCCGGGCCTTCGATCCCGAAGCTACCGAGCACGTAAAAGCCATCTACGGCGATAAGGTCACCTTCTGTGACGACCAGTACGAAGCCCTCGAGGGGTCCGACGCCCTGGCCATCGTGACGGAGTGGAGCGTGTTCCGCACCCCGGACTTCGCCCGGATGAAAGAACTGCTCGCCGAACCCCTGATCTTTGACGGCCGGAATCTCTACGACCTCGATCGGATGCAAGAAGCCGGCTTTCACTACGACAGCATCGGGCGCCAGGCGGTCGACGCCTAGTCCCCAGCCCCGAACGACATGAAACCAACAGACAAAGTCTACGTCGCCGGCCACCGGGGCATGGTGGGCTCAGCCATCGTTCGCAAGCTGCGGGCGGATGGGTACGAGAACATCGTAACCCGCACCAGCCGTGAACTGGACCTGCGCAACCAGCAGGCGGTGCAGGATTTCTTCGCCGCCGAACGCCCCGACTACGTATTCCTCGCCGCCGCCAAGGTGGGAGGCATACTCGCCAACAACATTTATCGCGGGGAATTCCTCTACGACAACCTCCTCATCGAGGCCAACGTGATCGAAGCCGCTCGCGTCAACGAAGTAAGGAAGCTGCAGTTTCTGGGCTCCTCCTGCATCTACCCCAAGCTGGCCCCCCAGCCACTGACGGAAGACGCCCTGCTTACCGGCCCCCTGGAAGAAACCAACGAGCCCTACGCCATTGCCAAGATCACCGGCATCAAGCTGTGTGATGCTTACCGTTCCCAGTACGGCTGCGACTTCATTTCCGTCATGCCGACCAACCTCTACGGCCCCAACGACAACTACGACCTCCAGAGCAGCCACGTGCTGCCCGCCCTGATCCGCAAGTTCCACGAAGCGAAGACAGGAAGGAACGGAGGAAGTGGTCATGTGGGGAACCGGCTCGCCGAAGCGGGAGTTCCTCCACGCCGACGACCTGGCCGCCGCCTGCGTCTTCCTGATGCATCAACTTCAGCGACTACGGGTTCGTCAACGTCGGTACCGGTGAGGACCTCAGCATCCTGTCGCTCGCCGAAACCGTTAAGGACGTGGTCGGCTACGAAGGTGCCATCACCAAGGATACCACCAAGCCCGACGGTACCCCCCGCAAACTCATGAACGTAGACAAACTCCACGCCATGGGGTGGAAACACACGATCGATCTCCGCGAGGGGATCGAAAAAGTGTACGCTGACCTGGAGGGCGAGGACTGGTTCTAGTTCACCACACAGGTAGGTGAGGGCTTCACGGAGCTTTCACAGAGAACAAAGGGGATCAAGACAGCTGTCTTGATCCCCTTTTTCTTTGGCCTCAGTGGACCTCTATGAAGCCCTCCGTTTACTCCGTGGTGAACCTAGCGGCCCAAAGCCTTAGCCATCGTACTACCGATATCGGCGGGGCTCTTCACCACGTGCAGTCCACACTCCTCCATGATCTTCATCTTGGCTTCGGCGGTGTCCTCGTGGCCGCCGACAATGGCACCGGCGTGGCCCATGGTACGTCCTTTAGGAGCGGTCTGTCCGGCGATGAAGCCGACGACGGGCTTGGTGCCGTGTTCCTTGATGTAGCGGGCGGCGTCGGCCTCCATGGTACCCCCGATCTCGCCGATCATGATGATGCCCTCCGTGTCGGGGTCGTTCATCAGCAGTTCTACGGCGTCTTTCGTGGTAGTACCGATGATGGGGTCACCCCCGATGCCGATGCAGGTGCTCTGGCCCATACCGGCCTTGGTGACCTGGTCGACGGCCTCGTAAGTAAGCGTGCCCGACCGGCTCACGATACCGATTTTACCGGGGTTGTGGATGAAGCCGGGCATGATACCGCACTTGGCCTGTCCGGGCGTGATCACGCCGGGACAGTTGGGGCCGATGAGGCGGGTGTCGTACCCGTCGATGTAGGAGCGCACCTTCACCATGTCCTGTACGGGGATGCCCTCGGTAATGCAGATGATCACCTTGATCCCGGCGGCGGCGGCCTCCATGATCGCGTCGGCGGCAAAGGGCGGCGGCACGAAAATGATGGAAACGTCCGCACCGGCTTCCTTGACCGCGTCGGCTACGGTGTTGAAGACCGGCCGATCGAGGTGCGTTTGTCCACCCTTGCCGGGAGTTACGCCGCCCACCACGTTGGTGCCGTACTCGATCATCTGCTCGGCGTGGAAGCTGCCCTCCTTACCGGTGATGCCCTGGACGATTACGTTTGAATCTTTATAGACTAGAACTGCCATAGTATATTTTATGTGAATCGGGTACCCGAAAATGGGTGCCCTAATTATCTACGATGATGAATACATCCTCGTCGTCCTGCTGCATGTAGTAATTCTCCCGGGCGAAGCGCTCGCGGTTTTGCTCCATGTCCAGTTTTTCGGCCTCGGCCGCCGCGGTGAGCTTGTCGTAGCGCTTCAGGTCGGCTTCCAGGCGGTTGACGGTACTGTGCAGACGAAACTGAGTACCGACGTCGTGACGGTCCACGAACAGCATCAACCCGGTAAAGAGGACCAAAGCCACGAAGTACCGGTTCCGCAGGTAGGCGGGCACCTTCCTCCACAGCGCGGTAACGGGATTTGGCGATTGGCGACGGGTGGCCATGACGATCAGGATTGGTGAGGGGTGAAGATAGAGATATAGTAGCTTAGAGCCTCATCACGACAGTCGTTATCCTTACCGCGCTAAGGCACCAAGCTGCTGGAAATCTACTTGATTAGCGCGCGCCCCGGGAAGTAGGCCGTACCACCCAGCTCCTCCTCAATACGAAGCAACTGGTTGTACTTAGCGATCCGGTCCGAGCGACTGGCGGAGCCGGTCTTGATCTGCCCGGTATTCAGGGCCACGGCCAGGTCGGCGATGGTCGTATCCTCGGTCTCCCCACTGCGGTGGCTCATGACGGAGGTATAGCCGGCCAGCTGGGCCATGCTCACGGCCTCGATGGTCTCCGTAAGGGAGCCGATCTGGTTCACCTTGATCAGGATGCTGTTGGCACTCTTCTCCTTAATGCCCCGGCTGAGGCGCTCGGTGTTGGTCACGAACAGGTCGTCGCCCACCAGCTGGCAGCGATCGCCGATGGAGGCGTTGAGGGCGGCCCAGGCGGACCAGTCGTCCTCGTCGAGCCCATCCTCGATGCTGAAAATAGGGTACTTATCGACCCAGCCCTTCCAGTAGTCTACCATGGCGGCGCTTTCGATCTTGCGGCCGTCGGACTTGTGGAAGTGGTACACCTGCTCCTTGCTGTTGTAAAACTCCGAGGCGGCGGCGTCCATGGCGATCATGATGTCCTCTCCGGGCCTGTAGCCGGCCGACTCGATGGCCTTCAGGACGATCTCGATGGCCTCCTCGTTGCTCTTGATGTTAGGCGCGAAACCGCCCTCGTCACCTACGTTGGTGCTGTATCCCTTATCGGAGAGCACCTTTTTCAGGTGGTGGAAGGTTTCCACGCCCATGCGCAGCGACTCGCTGAAGGTATCCGCGCCGAGGGGCAGGATCATAAATTCCTGGAAGTCGATGCTGTTATCCGCGTGGCTGCCGCCGTTGAGGATGTTCATCATCGGCACCGGCATCGTGTGCGCGTTTACGCCGCCAATGTAGCGGTAAAGCGGCTGATTGAGTTCCAGCGCGGCGGCCTTGGCGGCGGCCAGGCTCACGCCCAGGATGGCATTAGCCCCCAATTTGCTCTTATTGGGAGTACCGTCGAGTTCGATCATCGTCTCGTCGATGTAGCGCTGGTCACTCACGTCTACCCCCAGCAGTTCCTCGGCGATCCTTTCCTCGACGTTGCTAATGGCTTTGAGTACGCCCTTGCCCAGGTAGATGCTCTTGTCGTTATCGCGGAGTTCCACGGCCTCGTACTTCCCGGTACTGGCACCACTGGGGACGGCAGCGCGACCGATGGCGCCTTCGGCGGTGACTACTTCTACTTCTACGGTTGGGTTCCCACGGCTGTCCAAAATCTGGCGCGCGCGGATGTCAAGGATACTACTCATACGTCAGGTGTGCTAAGGTTTGGCGCGCAAGGTACGGAAGTAAGCGCAAGCATTAGGGCGGGGACGCGGGTGCGAAGATATTACAGCCAGCGGCCCGTCGAGCGGCAGTAGGCGCGGTACGCCTCTCCGAAGTTTTTCGCTAGCACCCGCTCTTCCGGGGCGATCTGAAATCGGTTGAGGTACGCCGGGAACACAGCCACAACCGGCAGCGTCAACGGATTCGCCATCAAGGATGCCCAACCAAGGAGTACCAATAGCATACCGAGGTACATCGGGTTCCGGGTCCGCCGGTAAATCCCGGTGACGACCAGCTTAGATGCCCCGTCCGGGTACCGGGGATCCACGGTAGTAGCCGCGCGGCGGAAAGCGATTACCCCCGTGACCGCGCTACCCACCCCCAGTAGGAACAGCAGCAGCGCCAGCACAACCTTACCGGGAAGGTCAAAAGACCAGGTGGGCATCCCCTTACTCACTAGCCACATCAGCCCCGCGCAGACTAACAGGACCACGACGGGCGGTATGCGGAGTTCTAGTGAACCCATGGAAGATGAACGTGCACCAGGGATTGTAACTAGTATTTAAGATCGATGTGATTTGATCATATCCACGAACTGGTCGAAGAGGTAGGCCGCGTCGTGGGGTCCGGGGCTGGCTTCGGGGTGGTACTGTACGCTGAAGGCGGGCTTACCGATTACGCGAATACCCTCGATGGTGTCGTCGTTCAGGTTGCGGTGGGTGATTTCGACGATGTCCAGCTTGTCGGCGATGGCTTCGGGACTCACGCCAAAGCCGTGGTTCTGGCTGGTGATCTCACTCTTGCCCGTGACCAGGTTCATGACCGGATGATTGATGCCCCGGTGGCCGTGGTGCATCTTATAGGTGGGGATACCCACGGCCCGCGCCAGGATCTGGTGGCCCAGGCAAATACCGAAGAGCGGCTTGTCCTCGGCGAGCATAGCCTTGGCGGTGTCCACCGCGTAGTCCATGGCACCGGGATCACCGGGGCCATTGCTGATGAAGAGCCCGTCGGCACCGAAGGCGTCGATCTCCTCCATCGTGGCACGTGCGGGAAAGACCTTGACGTAGCAGTCGCGGCTCAGGAAATTCCGGAGGATGTTCTTTTTGGTCCCAAGATCCAGCACGGCGATCTTGATCGAGGCGTCGGGGTCTCCCAGCGTGTACGCCGCGGCCGTGGTGACCTTGCTGCTGAGCTCCAGGCCGTCCATGTCGGGAGCGGCGTCCAATTGGCTTTTGAGGTCCTCCAGGTCGAAGTTGTCGCTGGAGATGATGGCGTTCATGGCCCCCCTGGTGCGGATGTGGCGTACGATCGCGCGGGTATCCACGTCGCTGATGCCGACCAGTCCTTCCTTCTCGAAGTATTCCTGGATCGAGGACTGCGCCTGGTGCCGGCTATAGGGGACGGTAAAGTTCTTGCAGATCAGTCCCGCAATCTTGATGCTGTCCGATTCCACGTCCTCGTCTTTGATGCCGTAGTTGCCGATGTGGGCGTTGGTCGCGACGAGGATCTGGCCGTAATAGCTCGGATCGGTAAAGATTTCCTGGTAGCCGGTCATCCCGGTGTTGAAGCAGATCTCCCCGATCGTCGTGCCGATCTTTCCGGCGGCTTTGCCTTCGTAGGTGGTTCCGTCTGCCAGCAGCAGGAGGGCGCGGTGATCGCTCATATCTTGGCGGGGTTGGAGGTTATCGCGGCCAAAGATAGGCATTTACTTTGCCCCTGCGTCCGCGGCCCGTCCGGCGACTGCTTGATTAATCGGTAATTTCAGCCCGTGAAAGGAAAAGAAGCGCGCACCTACGACGCCATTGTAGTCGGCACGGGCATCAGCGGGGGATGGGCGGCCATGGAGCTCTGCCGGGCCGGCCTGAAGACCCTCGTTCTCGAACGCGGCCGCGCCATCGCCCACGGCGACTACCCCACCGCCAATCTCGATACCTGGGAACTCCCCTACAACGACCGGGTCCCGGTGGCCGAGCGCGAGGCGCACTACGAAAAACTGGCCCGCAAGGACTACGTACTCCGACAGAGCAGCAAGGACTTCTTCGTGAAGGACGACGAATACCCCTACACCGAAAAGCGGCGCTTCGACTGGATACGGGGCTACCAAACCGGCGGCCGCAGCCTGATGTGGGGGCGGCAGTGCTACCGCCTCAGCGACCTCGATTTCACCGCCAATGCCCGTGACGGTATCGCCATCGACTGGCCCATCCGCTACGCCGACCTCCGGCCCTGGTACGATCACGTTTCCCGCTTCGTGGGGATCACCGGCCGGGCGGAGGGCCTGCCGCACCTGCCCGACGGTCCCTTCCTCCCGGCCATGCCCCTGAATTGCGTCGAGGAGGAATTCAGCCAAAAAGTGCAGGCCGCCTTCCCCGGCCGCATTGTTACGCCCGGACGTGCCGCCCACCTCACGGCCTACGATCCGCACGTGCACCTGGGCACTCGCGGGAATTGCCAGTACCGCAACCGCTGCATCCGGGGATGTCCTTACGGTGGTTACTTCTCCAGCAATTCCGCTACCCTACCCGTCGCCGCCGAAACCGGCAAGCTCACCCTGCTCCACCACGCCGCCGTACGCGAGGTCATTTACGATAAGGAGCAGCAGCGGGCAAGCGGCGTCCGGGTACGCCTCACCGACAGCGGGGACGACACGGAATTCTTCAGCCGGGGGGTCATTTTTCTCAACGCCTCCACCCTGAACACGGCAGCGATCCTGCTGGCCAGCACCTCCGACGCCCAGCCCAACGGGCTCGGCAACGACAGCGACCAGGTCGGGCGCAACATCATGGATCACCACCACCGCATCGGGGCCTCCGGGACGTTTGAAGGCTACGACGATAAAACGGAGCAGGGGCGCAAACCCCTGGGCTTCTACATCCCCCGCTTCGTCAACATCGATCGCTCCAGCAAGCGCGACTACCTGCGGGGCTTCGGCTACCAGGGCGGCGGCAGCCGCCAGGGATGGTGGCGGCTGGTGGGCGAAACCAACGTGAGCCTGGGCGCGGAATTGAAGCAGGCCGTGCTTCGTCCCGGGACGTGGAGCATGGGCATGACCGGCTTCGGCGAGTCCCTGCCCAACCCCGAGAACCGCGTGACCCTCAACCGCGAGCTGCTCGACAAGGACGGCCTACCGACCCTCATCATGGACTGTGGCTTCGGGGAAAACGAACGCCTCATGCGCAAGGACATGGACACCTGCGCCGCCGAGATGCTGGAGGCCGCCGGGGCAAAGCACGTCGCCATGCACGGCCAGGAGGCCCACCCGGGCTTTTCCATCCACGAGATGGGCTCCGCCCGGATGGGGCGCGATCCGAAAACGAGCGTCCTTAACCGGCACAACCAACTCTGGGCCTGTCCCAATCTCTACGTGACCGATGGTTCGGCCATGGTGAGCGCGGGCTGCGTCAATCCCAGCCTGACGTACATGGCCCTGACCGCCCGCGCGGTCGACCACGCGGTGCAGAGCCTGAATCGCCGCGATCTCTAAGCGCTTGTTTGGGTTTTCCGAGCCTGATGAAAACGCCGCTATCTTGGGTCTAATCGAGCTTTGGAAAGGGGAGGTGCACTTCGTGGCTGCTTCGCGGTGACGGGCTAAGTGACCTTTTTCGAGGCGAAGAATAGACGCGAAAGAGCAAGTTTGCGGCGGTGAGCGGAATCCCAAACAGGCGCTAAGCCAGGACCCGGGTAGCTTCCAGGGGCAGATACTGCCCGTCGGTGATGCGGTCGGACAGGGAATCCGCCCGCCGGAAGAACGTCTTCCGAAACTCCGCCAACGTTCCCTCGGGGTGGTCCGCCAGCCAGTGGGCGAGCAGTCCGCTTACGATGGGGGTGGAGATGGAGGTGCCCAGGGGATAGATGGGACTGCCGGTCTGGTACTCCGGCACGCCCGTGGTCATGAACGCGGCGAGGGGTACTTCCTTGTCTCCGTAGTTGGAAAAGTCATTCAGGTCGGGGAAGGCATTTCTCCCGTACTTGCCGCTCTTTGGCGTCCAATAGGAGGCGACCGTAAGCAGGTGATCAGGAAAGTGGGAAGCAAAGTTGGCGGGCCACTGGGGAATTTTCTCGAGGTCCTGCCCCTCGTTTCCGGAGGAGGTGACCAGGTATACCCCCCGGTCGGCGGCCGTCCGGAGCGCGCACCGCAGGGCTTCCGGCTCCTCCTCCTGGTGAAAGCCCCAACTCATGTTGATTACCCGGCTGCCGATGGTAACTGCCTCGTATAGGGATACGAGGGAACCGAAGTAGGTGGAAATCCCCCCCGCCCCGAAGGTTTTCATGTGTACGAGTTGTAGCGGACGCGCCGCCCGGTACTGCGCCAGCAGGGCGGCGGCCACGTAGGTGCCGTGGGGCGTCTCGTCGTTGGGCTCGAAATCGTGGTTGATGAAGTCATAACCCAGGTGCCAGGGACGCACGAACTCCGTTTCCTTGCGTTGGCGGTAGCGCGCAGCTTCCCACAGCGCGGCATTCGCCTTGGAGTAGTCCACCCCACTGTCGATGATGGTCACGGTCACCGGATCGGCGTTATGGTCGAAGTCCTGTCCCGGCTCACCGGAAGGTAGCATCTCGGCCAGATAATCCCGGGGGGAGTTATAGGCTTCCCGGAGCTCGTCATCGTCCTCTACCTTTCTCATTTTGCCCCCACCGTCGGCCGGCTGCCCGGGGGAAAAGAGGTTGACGAGGTAGTCGGGAGAAACGGTACCGTTTCCCGAATTGACCTTCGCCCGCACCTCTTTGGCCGATCCGCCGGTCGTATGCAGGTCCAGGCCCGGCGGCACGCCCAGGGCAACTACGCTACCGGCTTCCCCCCGGTAGCTTTCCGAAAATTCGAGCCCGGTCGCCTTGCCCCAAGCCACCAGATCATCTTCGGGAGAGCAACTGGCCAGAATGAGGCGCTGCACGGCCTTGCCGTCGGGGCTGAACGGGAGGGTCACTTTGCGCGCTTCCCGGTCGTTTGTCCCGTAAGCGTCCCGGCACTCCGGCCGCTGGGTGACCACCAGACCGCCCGGCGAACGGGGCTCCTGGCCATCGTAGGCCGCAAACTTCACGAAATTACCCTTGACTACCTCCTGCTTTTCTACGGAGAAGCGGACCACGAGCGAAGTAAACTTCCCCGCTCCCACCCCGACCTCCACGCGCCGCGCGATTTGGCGTACTTCCAGGCACTCGGTCAGCGAGTAGACCTTACCCGAATCGTGGAGGCCGTATACCCGCAGGTGAATTACCGCCGGAGTTCCTCTGTACACCTGGAGATAGAGCGTTTCCGAGCGCGGCACCGCGATGGCCGCGCACCAGGACGCCCCCGCGGCCGTACGGTCGGCGGGCAGCTTGCCTCCTCGGTAATCGGAGCCTTCCGATAGCAAGTCGAAAGTGAGAAGGCGGGGCGCGCAATCTTCGGGATCGCTGTAGGGAATTCTGGGGAAGGCTGATTTATTCGTGGCCATGTGGTGCGTGTATGAAAAAACAAGGTGGAACTGTGCGACTTTATTCTTGCCCGGGATCAGCTGTTACTGCGGGTCTGGAATATCCCCGGCACCCGCGTCCGCGCCCGTCATGCAATTACTTTCCACTGGTGTGTAGCGGAAGATAATTGCCGTTGTTGATCTGGCCGGTGAGGGTACTTGTCTGCCCGAGGTAGTTTTGGCGGAATTCGCGTAGCCTACCCCCCGGAACCTTTGCCAGAAAGCCGGCCAGCTGACCGGCGACGATAGGCGTGGAGATGGAAGTGCCCAGGGGGTAGATGATGGCATTTCTGCCGTAATCGGGTACGGGGGTGGTCATGTAAGCGGCCAGGCTGACCCGCTGCCGCCCGAAGTTGGAAAAATGCATCAGCCGTATATCGGCCGGATCTCTTTTGCCGGCCCAGCCCCGGTACCAGTAGGAGGCCGTGGTGAGCACGTGTTCGGGATACGTAGCCGCGAAGGCCGCCGGCCACTGGGGCCTGTCGTCGATGTTCAGCGTATCGTTACCGGCTGAGGTGACCAGGAAAATACCTTCCCGGACCGCCGCCGTCACCGCGCAGGCCAGGGCCTCCGGCTCGCGGTCGGTTTGCAGCCCCCAGCTCATATTGATGAGGGTACTGCCGATTGCGTTGGCCTCGTACAGCGCGACCAATGCCCCGAAGTAGGTGGAAATCCCTTCCGCTCCGAAGATTTTCATGTGCACCACGTTCAGGCCGGCTTCCGCTCCCCGGTAGTTGCCGAGGAAGGCGCCCGCTACGTAGGTACCGTGGGGCGTAAGGTCGTTGGGCACGAGGTCCTTGGCGATAAAGTCCGCGCCTAAATGATTGGTTTTGATGAACTGCGTCTCCTTACGCTGCTGGTAGGTGAATGGACTCCAGAGCCGCGCATTGGGATCGCTGAGGTCCACGCCGCTGTCGATGATGGTGATCACCTGTACGGGATCTTGGGTCGAGGAGGCGGGCAGGCGGAAGGGGGGCAGGAGCTCCCCGAAATAAGCAGCTCCCCGGGGGATAACGTCCTTCAGAACGGGATCATTCGTGACCGTCCGAACCCGTTGACTCGGTGGAACGATGGTTGCCGGATTGCGCGGATTAAAGAGGTTGATCAGGTAGTCGGGTTCCGCGGTACCGTCTCCGCCGTTGACTTTGGCGCGGACCTCCCGGGCGGACCCGCCGGTGGTGTTGAGGTCCATGCCGGGCGGCACGTCAAAGACAACTACGTTACCCTTTTCTCCGTAATATTCCTCCGCGGGGGTAACGCCCAGTTCCCGCACCCAGGCCCTGAGTACGTCACTGTCTTCCTCACAGGCGCTGAGCACGATGCGTTGGAAGGCGGTACCGGAGCAGTCAAAATTGAGGAGCGGCAGTCCATCCTCCGTTTGATTGCCCGAGGGCACGGTGGATGCGCCTTTACTATACTGAATGCCCCGCCGCTGCTGGATGGCATTATCATCGTCGTAGGCCGCCAGGCGGACGGTATAGTTCGGATCGTACTTTTGAGCTTCTTCATTGGCATCCGCATCGATCGTAAAGCGCACG
Source organism: Lewinellaceae bacterium (assembly GCA_963803525.1). Classification (GTDB taxonomy): domain Bacteria; phylum Bacteroidota; class Bacteroidia; order Chitinophagales; family Saprospiraceae; genus Neolewinella. The sequence continues at coordinate 813,124 of CAWDMV010000017.1, read as the reverse complement.
AAAAACTTGCTAAAATTCCGTCCTTGGGTACTGATGGGAAAGCGAGAGGCCACCGTGCCGATTTGCGTACACTCCAGCAGCGATACGACCTCGCCGCAGCTCACCTCTCCGTATACGCTGAGGGCGATCGGGCCGGGAGCTCCCTTGTACACGTCCAGAAAGAATTCTCCGTCCTTAATTCCATCCAGGTAGGCTACCTGAGTCCGTCCGACGGCGGTGCAGTCCTCGGGCAGCGGGGGCATTTTTTCGCCTGTCGCCATCCCATCATTCAACTTCGAGAAGGTAAGCAGCGTGGGCGCACAGGCCGCGGGCTTGCTGTAGATGAGGCGCGGCAGGGTATAGCCGCAGTCGGACGGAGATACCGGATCCTGGGGGATCACCTCGCAGCTTGAAAAGCCCAGGAGGGCGGCAAGGAGGAGCAAGCAAAGCGTGCGGGCAGCGGCAGTCATAGTGTGTGTTCGTAAACGCGTGAAAAAAGATCCCGAAAACAGTCTTCTATGACCGCGATACGGCCCGTGTTACGGGTCCTCCCCCAATTTAGGGGCTTAACCACGCATTTCCTAGGCGGTGGGCTAGTGGCCGGTCGTATTTCCCCTTCACTAATCCTTATCTTGAAGCCACGTATCAACCACAACCCTACCCGATGAACCGCCGCAACGCACTCCGTACTACCGCCCTGAGCCTGGGGGCCCTAAGCCTCGGCAACGCCATCTCGGCCACCGACCGGGCCGCCGCTACCGCCGGCATCAACGCCGGCAAGACGAACCACAGCACCTGCTTTTGGTGCTACGGCGGCATGGAACTGGAAGAGCTGGCCGAGCGCGGTAAGGAGATCGGCCTACAGAGCATCGAACTGACCACCGTAGATCAGTGGCCCGTCCTGAAAAAGCACGGCCTCACCTGCGCCATGGGCACCCACTCCAACTTCAGCATCGAAGTGGGCTGGAACGACCCCAACAACCACGAGACGCTGCGGGAGCAGTACACCCAGGTGATCCGCGACGCCGCCGACCACGGGATTCCCAGCGTTATCGTCATGAGCGGCAACCGGCGCGGCATGAGCGACTTCGACGGCATGATGAACTGCGCCGTCGGCCTGCGCCCCATCGTCAAACTGGCCGAAGACGCCGGCGTCACGGTGCAGATGGAGCTGCTCAACAGCAAGGTCAATCACCCGGACTACATGTGCGACCACACCGCCTGGGGCGCCGCCCTGGCCGAGATGATCGGCTCCGACCGCTTCAAATTGCTCTACGACATCTATCACATGCAGATCATGGAGGGCGACATCGTAGCCACCATCCGGAAGTACCACCCCTACATCGGCCACTACCACACCGGCGGGGTGCCCGGCCGCCACGAGATCAACGACAGCCAGGAGCTGAATTACCCGGCCATCGTCCGGGCCATTCACGAGACCGGCTTCGAGGGATACGTCGCCCAGGAGTACCTGCCGACCTACGACGACAAGATCAAATCCCTCGCCGAGGGCCTACGCATCTGCGAAGTATGAGGACACCCCCCTACCAACTCGTCGCCAACGTAGGCAGCATCCTGCTGGTCGCCTTCGTGCTGGCGGCCTACCGCTTCTTTCCGGGACAACTGCCCGATTGGAGCTTCGCCCTCGCCTGGGTCGTTTCCGCCCTCGTGCTGGCCGGCCTCGTCGCCGAATTGTGGCTGATGTGGCGGGCCTACCGGGCCGGCGAGTTCTTCCCCATGCGCAACGCCTCCCTGTTCGTCCTACTATTTAGTCTGGTGGGTATCCCCGGCTACTTGCTTTACACAGCGGCCACCGGGCAAGTACCGGGTCCCGCTACCCTGCTGCTCATTCCGGTTTTCCTGGCTTTCGCGGTACGCAACCTCTTCCGGGTACACCTCGACAGCATCTCCTTGCGCGCTAAGACGGGCTTCCGCTCCCCGGTGGAGATCCCCCTCTTTGCCATCCGCTCCGTGGAGGAGACCGAGGACCAGCTGATCGTCCAGGCCGATGGACACCGGCCGGTGCGCCTGCTCCGGGTCTTTTTTCTCTCCGCCCACTGGGACGTCCTACGCGACCGGCTTACCGCCCTGGCGCCTTCCGCCGCCCGGTAACGCTGCGCAACACCACCAGGCCGCCGACCAGCGCGCAGGCGATCAGACTCCCGAGCCACCAAATGGGACTGCCCCCTTCCCCACCGCCCAGCGGAAGGGGACCCGCGGCTCCGTACAGGGTGACGCCCGACCAGTAAAAGGGGTGGGCGTATTCGCCGGCGCGCAGCTCGCCCTGGGCCGCGTTCAGGGCGGTGACCCGGCTGTCCCCGTCCACTAGCCGCCGGTAAAAATCGACGATCAGGTCCTTAGTGGCCCGGTCGTCCACCTGCCACAGGGTAGTCACCGTGCTCTTTGCGCCGGCCGCGGCAAAGGCACTCGCGAAGCTCATCGTGGTTTCGCCCACCGCCAGCCGTCCCAGGGAAGTCTCGCAGGCGGAAAGGACCGTAAGCTCGTTGGCGATCGGAAGGCCGAACAGGTCGTTGAAGAAAAGCATTTCCTCCCGCTGCACGCTGTCGCCCGTCTGGGCAAAGGCGACAAAACTGAGGTTGGGATCGGTGGGGTTTACACTGCCGTGGCTCGACAGGTGGAGGATGCGACTGCTGCCCAGCTCTTCCAGAAAGTGCTGCCGGTTCGCCTCCGGTCCGTAAAAGGATACCGCATCGGGCACCAGGCGGCTGACCGACTCCACCTCCTCCCGGTTGTGCGGCAGCGTGAGCAGGGTGTTGTTGCCACGCAGTTGGGTGCTGCTTCCCCGCGGACCGGCCGTCGGGGCACTCGCTCCCCCAAAGGAGGGCGCGAAAGCGAGGAGATCGTGCGCGTAAGTCGTGCGCGTCGGTTGGCTCACTTGCATTAAGTAGTGCCCACTGTAGGCAAACTGGAGATCGGCCGTTCCCTGGAAGTATTCCAAGGCGGTGTAGTCGAGCGGTACCTCCGCCTTCCCCAGCGGCAGCGCGCCAAAAGGCAGGTAGTGGAGTACTCCATCGGGCACGATACAGAGGCGGGGCCGCGGGTGCAAGGATTCCCGTACAACAGGCGGCAGCAGCTGGGTAGCCAGCGTGGTACCGGCAGCCAGAAAGGCCCGATCGAGCGAGTCCTGGACGTGTACGCTGCGGAGGCTCTTCCGGCGGTAGGCACTCTGGGCGATGATCTGGCGAAATTGTTCCACCCGCGCCGCGAGCTGGTCCGCGTTTTCAATGGGCAGCGCGCGGAGCTTCCCGTCGCGGGTCAGCAAAAAGACCAGGCTGCCCTCCGGAGCCAGGTGGTACTCCAGTAGGTCGTAGTCGTTCCGCCGCAGGTGGGCGATCAAGTCCGCCGGATCGAAGACCGGGCTGTCGGCACTGACCGTCCGCTTGTCGTAGCGCAGCCGTTCCAACTGCATCCGGGCGGTTTCGAGCTCGGATTGGCGTTGCTTTTCGCCCAGGGCTACCCGGCGTTCCAGGTCCGCGACGGTGCGCAGGAGCCGGCTTTCCCGGGGGGTGATGCCGTCCTGCCGGGCCTCCAGGGCCGAAAGCAGGGAATACGCCCGGGACTGTTCGCTCAGTTCAAAAGCCCGCCAGAGGCAGCTGTCGGCCCCGCTGGCCCGGTGCTCGGCGGTGTACAGCGCGATCGCCCGGTCGAAGAAGGGCCGTAGGTTCCGGCTCAGGTACTGGCGACTAGCGTCGGTGCTGACGCCGTCCCGCAACCGGCTCTGCAACTCGAAGATCACGGTGTAATCAGCCAGGGCCGCAGTCCGCTGCTGCGTGGCCGCATACGCCCGCGCACGCACCGAAAGGAGGTCGACCAGCGGAACGATGTCGCGGTCGGCATACGCTGACCCGGTTTCTTCCTCGCTGCTACCGGTCATCAGAAAGGCAACCCGCTCGGTAACCTCCCGCACCACTTCTTCGTAGCGTCCCCACTTCAGCAGTACCTCGGGAATTTTCTCGGAGATGTAATAATCCCGTATATCCGTGGCCGCAAAAACCTCCCGGGCCTGCTTCCGGTAGCGTTCAAACTGCCGCTCATCGTCTTCCCCGCCGAAGTATTCGGCCAGGTTGAGGTATACGCTTCCGAAGATGGGTTCGGCCTGATTTTCAGGCGTGACCATGCGCTCTGCCTGGCGAAGCGTAGCAAGGCCGTCCTGCACGTCGCCCCGTTCGCGCTGCACGATGGCCAGGGCGTTGTATGCGGTGGCCAGATCCATTGAAGTCGACAATTCTTCGGCGGCGGTCACGGCCCGTCGAGCGTACGTCAGGGCTTCGTCCAGCTGGTCAAGCCGCAGCATTTTCAGGGCCGCGTTGTGGTAAGTGATGAAGCGCTCTTCGGCGTCCGCTTCCGGAATCTGTTCGATCAGCGAGGTTGCCCGGTAGGTGGCGCTGTAGGCGAGGCGGAAGTCCCGCAGTTTCGTGGCGAGCGAGGCGAGCTGGTTGAGGTTACGTAGGTAATTGAGGGCGTTCCGTCCGGGCAGGGCATCGTACAGCGCATTGGCTTCCCGAATCACCAGGACGGCGGAATCCAGCTTACCGAGGTAGCCCAGGGAGTTAGACAGATTACTACGGGAATGGGCCCGGTCCTCGTGGGGATACGGATAGATGCTGTCGCGCACCGCCACCGCCCGGTGGTAGTAGTCGATGGCCTCCCGGTCCATTTCCAGGAAGTAATAGGCTACTCCGGCCCGGTGCAGCGCCAGGCCGCTGAGGCTGTCCACGATTGCGGCTCCCGTACCGTCGTGGGCGGCGGCCTCCAAGAAAGGGACTGCGCGTAGGAAGCTGTCCTGGTCCATCCAGTCCTCCCCGGCCCGCACCAGCGCGTCCCGCCCCCCCGCTTCGCGTACGGCCTGGATCGTAAGATCGTATTGCGCCACGAGGGTGAGGCTACTGCAGGTCAGGACCAGCGGAAGGAAGAGCCGGGCCAGGGGGGGTGATGAGGAAAACATGGAGGGAGCATCAGATTCCCTCCTAAGATAGCCAGCGCTTGGGCAAATGAGGCATCCGCACGTTTTTCCCCATCTTTGCCCGACCGAATTCCGTACCCCACTACCGACCCTATGCAAGACCTCCGCACCACCATCGAAGCCGCCTGGGATGAGCGCGAACTCCTCAAGGAAACCCCTACCCGGGAGGCCATCAATGCCGTGATTGAAGCACTGGATAAGGGCCGCCTCCGCGTGGCCGAACCCGGGGTCGACGGCGCGTGGCAGGTCAACGACTGGGTGAAGAAGGCCGTGGTGCTCTACTTCCCCATCCGCCAGATGGAAACCATCGAGGTCGGCCCCTTCGAGTTTCACGATAAGATGGAACTGAAGCGCGACTACGCCGCCCAGGGCGTACGGGTGGTTCCCCACGCCATTGCCCGTTACGGGGCCTTTCTCGAGAGCGGCGTGATCATGATGCCCAGCTACGTCAACATCGGTGCCTGGGTGGGCAGTGGTACGATGGTCGACACCTGGGCCACCGTCGGCAGTTGCGCCCAGATCGGCCGCAACGTGCACCTCAGCGGTGGCGTCGGCATCGGCGGCGTGCTCGAGCCCCTACAGGCCACGCCCACCATCATCGAGGACGACTGCTTCATCGGCTCCCGCTCCATTGTCGTCGAGGGCGTACGCGTATGCAAGGAGGCCGTACTGGGTGCCAACGTGGTCCTCACCCAGTCGACCCGCATCATCGACGTCACCGGGGCCGAGCCCAACACCTACCGCGGCATCGTCCCCGAGCGCTCCGTAGTGATCCCCGGCAGCTACACCAAGTCCTTCCCCGCCGGCGACTACCAGGTCAGCTGCGCCCTCATCATCGGCCAGCGCAAGGCGAGTACGGATAAAAAGACGAGCCTGAACTCGGCCTTGCGGGAGTATGACGTGGCGGTTTAAGGATTTACCAAGTACCATGTACTAAATACCATGTACTATTTGTGGCTTTGCTCGCTTCGCTCGTAGCATATGCTGCTAATGCGGGATACCGCAGATTGGCTGCGCTTGCCACTGCAAACCAACCCACCGACCCTGCGTATTCCTTCATTGCACCTGCGGCCCCGCAACGCCTACCCCATGCGGAGCCAAATGGTATATGGTAATTTGTCCTTCGTAAATTGTAAATCCCTTTGCACCTCTCTACCCTAAAGATCACCCAGTTCAAGAACTACGCGCGGCAGGCCCTGGCCTTCTCGCCGCGGCTGAACTGCTTCGTGGGCTTCAACGGGGCGGGCAAGACGAATCTGCTGGAGGCGATCTACTACCTCTGCATGAGCAAGGGCTACGGCAGCGGGGCGGACCAGTACAACATCCGCCACGGCGATCAGGTGGCGCGGCTGGATGGGACCTTCGTGCTGGACGAGGGGGAGGAAGACCGGATCGTGGTCAAGCTGCGGAAGCGGCAGCGTAAGGTCATCGAGCGCAACGGTACGGCCTACGAGCGGATCAGTGCCCACGTGGGGCGCTACCCGGTCGTGATCGTCACCCCCGACGACATCAGCCTGGTACTCGAGGGCAGCGTGACCCGCCGCAAATTGCTGGACAACAGCCTGAGCCAAACCGACCCCGCCTACCTCAACCACCTGATCACCTACAACCGCCTGCTGGAGAACCGCAACGCACAGCTTAAGGAACTGGACGGTCGCGCCGATACCTCCGGTTTGCTGGCCGTGTACGATACCCAACTGGCGGAGCCGGCCCGGTACATCTTCGAGCAGCGGCGAAACTTCATCGGCCCCTTCAGGCAACTGCTGACCGAGTCGTACGCCGCCATCAGTGGCGCGCGGGAAACGGTAGATATCGAGTACAAGTCGCAACTGGCGGAGCACAGCTGGGCCGACCTGCTGTCCGCCCGTAGCGAACGAGACCGCGTGCTCCAGCGCACCACGGGCGGCATCCACCGCGATGAGCTGGTCTTCACCCAGGACGGCCACCCCCTGCGCCGGGTCGCGAGCCAGGGGCAGCTGAAGTCCTTCGTACTGTCCCTGAAACTGGCCCAGTACCGCCTCCTGGAGCAGAGCACCCACCGTACGCCTATTCTGTTGCTCGACGATATTTTCGACAAGCTCGACCACGAGCGCGTGGGGCAGTTGCTGGAGCTGGTCATGAGTTCGGCCTTCGGCCAGTTGTTCATCACCGATACCGATCCGGAACGGATCACCTCCCTCATCAGCCACCACGCGGAATCCTGGGAGCGCTTCCTGGTGGTCGACGGCGTGGCCCGGAGTGAAGCGGAGTGGAAACGGTATCTTGAAGAAGAATAAGCCGCCATGTACAAGCCCATCCCCAAAAAGCCCGAACCGCTGGAGCTCAAGACCGCCTTTCTGCGGCTACTCCGCAATCAGCACAACGAGGCCGGCTACTTTAAGGCGCGCACCAAACTGGTGTGGGAGAAATTCTTCGGTAAGCACACGGCCGATAATACGCGCGACTTTTTGGTCCGCAACCGCAAGCTTTACGTCTACGTCACGAACGCCCCGCTGCGCAATCAACTGACGATGGTTCGAGAAGGCATCCGTACCCGGCTGAACGAGGAGTTTGGGGAGGAGTATCTGGAGGAGGTGGTGATTAAATAGTACGTTAGCGCTTTAGTTCTTTAGAGGGGTGATCATCCGTCTTAGGAGCGATTCACTACTATTCGCGGGTAAGCATAGAATAGTACGTTAGCCATTTAGTGCTTTAGCGGAAATCATCCATCTAAAGAACTAACGAACTACCCCCACTCCAACGCGAGCACAGTCATCAAGCACCGGGCAGATGGCACACTTCGGCCGGGTACCCGTACACACGTGCTTACCGAAGGGAACCAGGACACGGTTGATCTCGATCCAGAGGTCTTGGGGAAGCTTTTGGGTGAGGGCGTCGCGGGTTTTGTTGGGGTTAGCGGTGGCGACGTAGCCCCAGCGGTTGGTGATGCGGTGGACGTGAACGTCGACGGCGATAATCGGATAATTAAGGGCGACACCCAGGGCGAGGCTGGCGACTTTCGGGCCGACGCCCTTGAAGGCAATAAGCTGGTCGTAGTCTTCGGGGGTGTTTCCGTCGTGATCATTCATGATTTGCTGGCTGATCGTCAGGATCTGGTCGGCCTTGGCGGGGGCGAAGGTGGCTTCGCTGATCAATTGAATGAGTTCCTCGCGCTCCAGTCGGATCATCTGCTCCGGGGTGCGGGCGGCGGCAAAGAGGCGGCGACTGACGACGGTGCTGGTCTCATCGTAAGTGCGTACGCTGAGCAGGCTACTCATCAGTTGTTCGTACAGGCTGGCGTAGCCCTCGTCGCGCAGGCCAAACATGGCGGCCGGAGCCTCATCCTTGACGGCTTCCGCGCAGCGGGAGAGAACGGAGTGAATAGGGAAATCGCTCATGCCAGCCTAAGCCGGGGCGTGAGCGATTTGTTTAGGCCCGTAGTGTGGGAGGTTACTGGAACTCGGTTTCAAACTCGCCACCTCTCTGGCTGTCGGAGAAGGAATCGTCGAAGTACCAATCTCCGGTGATCGTAGCCTTCGAACTCGTCTGGGAGATCGTACCCCTCCAGGAATAGGGAGAGGCGGTGCCTTCATAGCTGTAGATAGCCTTGAGGCCGGGGACGCTGGTGCCGAGGCTGACGCTGCCCTGCTCGCCGTTCCAGTCAAGGGAAGGGGTAACCGAACGGCCCGCCTGGTAAAATTCGGCTTCGAAGTTGGTGCTGGAGTAAGCGACCGTGGGCTTATCTACCCCGCCGCCGGCAAGTTCATCGATTCAAGCACGTAGTTGAATGATGCGTTACAGCACCCACTTAGTGTTTCAGGACCGAGATAAGCTGCACCTTGACTTGCCAGCGCGGCGCTGCACTTCCCGCCAAAAATCCAGCGTAGCTACGGCTATGCTGAACTTTTGTCCGCTCGTTCAGCACCACGCTGTCGGCCTCAAGCTATTGCTGAGTTCAATCCTGAAGCACTAGAATGTTCCAGTAAAACCGCCGAAAACGCTCAAAAATTTTCACTGTAGTGGTTGAAAGTTAAGTAGTTGATAATCAAACACTTAAACTTTAAGTAATCGTTTTTAAACGTTTACATTCATTTATATACGCAAGTATACGTTTAAATTACGGTTAACGGTTGGAGTTGCCTTCACCTTTGTATCGTCACCGATTGAGAGCAAAGTGTACTGCTTCACGGAGCGATCGCCGGCGACACATTTTCTCACCAATGCTCGTGTCCATTCATTCATGCGACAACGGATGCGAGCCATTACCAACCGTTTTATTATGCAAGTACGTAACAGTGTAACCCTCATCGGCAACGTAGGCCAACTCCCCACCGTCAAAACCCTCCCCAACGGGAGCCGGGTGATCGAGTTCAGCCTGGCCACCAACGACACCTACCGCAACCGCCAGGGCGAAAAGGTCACCCGCACCGAGTGGCACCGTGTCAAAGCCTTCGGCAAGGTGGTCGACGTGCTCGAACGCTACCTCACCAAAGGGAGCCAGCTGGCGTTGACCGGAGCGATTCGCTACAGCCGCTGGACCGACAAGTTCGACCAACAGCGCATCTCCACGGAGATCGTCCTGGAAGAATTCACCTTTCTCGGTAGCCGGGACCGGGGCGATGCGGAGGCCAGCTACAAGGCCGAGCCCAACGTAGCGGAAGTAGCCGAGCCCGCGCCGAAGAAGACAACCAAGCGCCGCAAAACCCGGGCCAAATCCACCGCTACGGAAATGACGGCGGCCGAAGACCTGCCCTTCTAAACGTAGTCGGGCACCCTCTTTCTTCCATCCATTCATCACCTACCGGACGGGGAGGAGGACATTTTTGCAACCCTTATGACGCCCATCCCGCAGTCGGCCGCTTTGCTTCCAGACCACTTAGAGAACCAGGCGCGCTTTATCCACCTACCGGCAGCAGGACAGGTACGGACCGGCTTCCTTCCCCCCGGGGGAGGGGCCGGTCTTTTTTATTTAACCACCTTCAGGCTCAGATCGAGGCTTACGGCAGAGTGGGTAAGGGCGCCTACTGAAATAAAGTCCACCCCCGTTTCCGCTACTTCGCGGATACAGTCTAGGGTTATCCCCCCGCTGGCCTCGATCTCGAAACGGTCGCCAATGTGGGCAACCGCCTCGCGGAGCAGGGGCACCTCGAAGTTGTCGAGCATAATGCGGTCTACCTGCCCGACCTCGAGCACTTCCATTAGTTCAACCAGGTTACGCACCTCGACGGTGATCGGCAGTTGCAGGGTATTCTCCCGGAAGAAATTCTGTACCCCCTGGATGGCCTTGGTCAGCGAGCCGGCGGCATCGATGTGGTTGTCCTTGATCATGATGCGATCGTAGAGGCCGTCCCGGTAATTGTGGCCGCCGCCTAAACGCACGGCCCACTTTTCGAGAAAGCGAAGGTTGGGGGTCGTCTTGCGGGTATCGAGCACCTTCACCGGCAGGTCCTCTACTTCAAAGGCATAGCGATTGGTCAGGGTAGCAATGCCGCTCATGCGCTGCATGGTATTCAGCACCAGGCGCTCCGCCTGCAGCAGTGCGCGGGAGTTGCACGTCACGTAAAAGGCGACATCCCCCGCGTGCATCAGGTCTCCGTCTTCCATCTTCTGATCAAACTTGGCGGCGGGGTCGACTACCTCGAAGATCATTTTGGCCACGGCTACCCCGGCGAGAATACCAACGTCTTTGACCAGCAGTTTCGCGGTGTCCTGCTTATCGGCGGGGATGGTGGCTTCACTGGTAAAATCTCCCGGGCCGACGTCCTCCGCCAGGGCTTCCGTAATGAACTGGAGGATACGCTGGCGTAGGCTCTCGTCTATTTTTGCCGACATATGGTTACTTTAGCATCGCCCGTTCGGGGCGACTCGTTTGCACACTTCTTCGTCTCTGGCCGCAAAGGTAAGTCATCCCGCCCCACCCGTAAACTACCTCCCGTGATCGAAGCTTACTTTGAGGGAATCCGCCAGGAACTCACCCTTCCCCCGCTTGAGTGGAGGCACGTGAAGCGGGCCTATACCAGCCGACCCTACCACAACCTCGGCCACCTCGAAGAAATGCTCGATACCCTCAGAAAGTACGAGGACGCCGCCACGTTCATCCCACCCGCGGACCCGCCGGTTTTCGGCCTTGCACTGGTTTATCACGACATCGTATATAAGCCCACCCGCTTAGATAACGAGGAGCGCAGTGCCGACTCAGCGGCGCAGGCACTGGCTAGCTCAGGGGCGATCGCAGCATCCCGCATCGAGCGCTGCCGGCAACTCATCCTGGCCACCCGCGAGCACGTCCCCTCCCCTGTAGACGATGGCGATGAAGGTCTGCTCATCGATTTAGATCTGGCCGTGCTGGCACGGGATGCCGCCGGCTACGACCGGTACCGGGCCGCTATCCGCAAAGAATTTTGGATGATCCCCGGATTCGTATTCCGCAAAAAAAGGAGCGATGTCCTAACCAGATTATTAGATCGAAAAGCCATCTACTTCACCCCCTACGGGCAGGAAATACTCGAGCCCCGCGCGCGGAAAAACCTGTGGCGCGAGCTGCGAAACCTCTAACGGGCGGCCCGCCCCAGCAGAAGCTGGATGTCATCCATGAGGTGGGTAACCTCTTCCTCCACGAGGCCACTGGCGTAGGAACGGACAAAGCCATCCCGGTCGACAAGTACAATGTACCCACTGTGGTCAAAGCCCCCCGGGGCGGCATCACTCTCCAGCGCGATGCTGAGGTAGTCCTTGGCCAGGTCGTACACTTGAAATTTGTCCCCCTGGATAAAGCGCCAGCGATCCAGGTCGGCAATACCCAGTTTATCGGCGTAGGCCGTCATGCGCTCCGGCGTATCGCGCTTGGGGTCGACGGTGAAGGAAACCAGTTGAAAATCCGGATTGCTCCCGAATTTCTCCTCGAGCCGCAGCATCTGACTGGCTACCTTAGGGCAAATGGTGGGGCAGGAGGTAAAGAAGAAGTCGGCCACGTACACCTTGCCCCGCAGGTCACCGCTACTAAAGGCGCGGTCGGACTGGTCAACGAAGCTCCAGTCCCGCACCGGTTCCGGAAAAACCTCTCCGGTTTCCGTATCGAAGGGATGATTGCCGGGATAGCCTAAGCTGTCGACGAGGTAGCGCTTGCCGTCCGCAGTCACCGGATGGTGCTGAAAGTAGGCCGGTGCCTCCTCGATGGGTAGTCCGTCGGTATGATCGTGATCGTCGCAGGCGGTGATTGAAGCAAAAAGGATCAAGAGGAAGAGACAGCGGTAAATCATGCTGAACTAACAGCTAGTCTTTGCTGGGGTTGCCGCTACTTGGAAAGCTCACGAAAAGTTGACAGGCCGCACTCCAAAAAATTTGCGTAATCGTCCACGTCAGGGGTGTAGGCCACGGGTGGGTTGAGGGTTTGTCCGTCGGGCGAAACCAGCACGTAGTAGGGCTGGGTAGCGTGTTCGAAGACACTTTGCTGGAAGTAATGCCACTGCTCCCCGACCTGGTCGATGGTCAGGCTGCGGCCGGTGCCGTCCAGTCGTTGTACCTCCCGCTCCTGTCCGGCGGGCAGGGCGGCCCGGTCGTCTACGTAGAGGCTGATGAGCACGTAGTCTTCGGTCAGCAACTGCCGGATCCGATCCTGGCTCCAGACGTTCTCTTCCATCTTGCGGCAGTTGACGCAGGTGTAGCCGGTGAAGTCGAGCATGACCGGCTTATTGACCTGGCGGGCATAGGCCAGGCCGGCGTCCAGATCCTTGAAGCAGGTGATGCCCTGGGGGCAATCACAGGGGTTGAGGTAGCTGTAGCACACGGGCGGCGCGATCCCGCTCAGTAAGCCGAGCGCCCGGTAGCTGCCCGTATCCTTGTCGGTCGTAAAACCGAAGGCCAGGTAGGCGGTAAAGGCTACGCCGGCCAGGGCTACCGCTAGGGCAACGGGACCGGTCTTTCGCTTCCCGCTGTCGTTGGGGAAACTGATCCACCCAAAGAGGTAGGCCGCGATACCCAGCGCGCAGCCCATCCAGATAAGGAGGAAGGGCTCAATACGCAGCAAGTCCCAGTGGCCCACGAGGTCGGCGTTGCTCAGGAATTTGAAGGCCAGGGCCACTTCCACGAAGCCCAGCACCACTTTCACGCTATTGAGCCAGCCCCCCGACTTCGGCATCCGACTCAGCACCCCCGGAAAGGCGGCGAAGAGCGCAAAGGGCAGGCCGAGCGCCACGCCAAAGCCGGCCATGCCTGCCGACAGGGGCCAGGCCCCGTCGCTCACCGCCTCTACCAGCAGGCTGCCAAGAATGGGGCCGGTGCAACTGAAGCTGACGAGCGCCAGCGTGAGGGCCATGAAGAAGATGCCCCCTACCCCACCGGAGCCCTCCGCCTGACTGGCCCGGTTGCTCCAGCTCTGTGGCAGCACCAACTCGTAAAAGCCGAAGAAGCTGCCCGCAAACACGAGGAAGACCACGAAGAAGAGCAGGTTCAGCCATACGTTGCTCGCGATGCTGTTGAGGATACTCGGATCGATGCCCGCCACCAGGTGAAAGGGCACGCTGAGCAGCACGTAGATCAGGAAAATAAAGAAGCCGTAGAGGCTGGCGTTGCGTACGCCGCGGGCCCGGTCCCCGCTGCCCTTGGTGAAGTAGCTGACCGTCAGCGGGATCATCGGGAAGATGCACGGCATGATGAGGGCAAAGAGCCCGCCGAGGAGCCCGAGCCCGAAGATGCCCCACAGGCTTTGCCCCCGGGTCACCGCCTCGCCTACGCTGCAGGAGCCGATGGGGTCGGGATTGAAGGTGACCGCATCGTTGGTAACCGAAGCTATAGCACCGGTGATAACGGAATTGGTCTCCGCCACTTCCCCGCCCCCCGTGAGCCCGTCGATGGTGACCACCCGAGTGGCCGGATCAAAGGTGAAGGGCACGTCCCGCGGGGGCAGGCACATCTCGTCGTTGCAGGTCTGGAAGGTCACGTAGCCGGTCACCTCCGCCTCGCCGCTCACTTCCACGACCCGGGAGTAAGTCACCGTGCCGCCGTCGATTTTGCTGACCTCGGCCTCCCAGGTGTTGTCGTATTTCTTCTTGAGGTGTTCGGCGGTTTCCGTCACCTCCCCGAGGGGGCTTACGCCGGGTTTTTCCGTGATGAACAGTTCGGTCGGGATGGGTCCGATGGTGGGGTCCACCTTCATGCTGTAGAGCGTCCAGCCCTCCGCCATGCTGCCGATCAGCGACAGGCGGTAGCGACTACCCTCCAACGCCTCGGCGCGAACGGTCCAGCTCACCGGGTTCTCCTGGGTGGGCGGCGGCAGACTGGCCACGAAGGTTTCCAGCACCTCCTCCTGCGGCATATCGACCGGCTTCACCTCGTCGATGGCGCGCTGGCCTACGTCCGGCACCGCATTCTGCACGACTTGCTCGCGGGGCGGGGTCACGGGTGTAGTGGTTGCACTGCCCGCCGCCGTCTCGCTAACCGGTTCTAAGGTATAGCTGTGTTCCTCGGTGGTGGGCGGCAGGCACTGCTCGTCGTCGCAGCACATGAATTCCACTTCTACGTCGATGGGCACGGTGTAATCGATGAGGCGCACCGTCTGGGTAAAAACTACCGGCTCGTCGCTCAGGTACTTGATCACATTGACGCCGAAGAGCTCGTCCACGCCCTCCTTCCGGTGACCGGTCTCTACCGTCTTCCCGATCAGCTCGTAGTGATCGCCCGCCTCCCAGTAGAAGGTCGTCGGCACCGGCCCGCCCGGGTCGGTATCCTGGCTGTAGATCGACCAGCCGTCCTCCGCCGTGGCGATGGCCCTCAACTCAAAGCGGTCGTCTCCCAGCGCTGTCTGCTCGAAGGTCCACGAGATCGGACTGGCGAACTGGGCACATAGCGTGGCGGAAAGTAGAAAGAAAAGGAAGGTCAGGCGCAAGGCCATAGCAGCGTATTTACCGGTGGGAATCGGATGCGAAGTTCATAACGTTGCGGCTTGGCTGCAGGTTATGTGTGAGGTTCACCGCAGAGGACCCGGAGGGCTTCCCGGAGGTTTCACGGAGAAAAAAGACCTCCGTGTGACCTCCGGGAAACCCTCGCTTACCGCTTTGGTGAAATATCCTCACCTCGCCAGCAGTAAAAACATCGCCGGTCGCTTCTGAATCACCGCACCCGCGTCCGCGCCCCACTCCCCCGCGGGGGCCGTTCTCACCCACTCGGTTTCCGTAGTCAGGTCACAGGCCACGGAGAAGAGCGTGGTAGGCGCTAGGGCTTCCACCGCGACCTCGATGGTGGCCTGGTTGCGGTAGGGGGCTTCGATCCAGAGCTGGGTTTGCCGGTGCTTCCGGCTGTCGGCTTCGAGGCGGCGCAGGTCTTTAGCCAAGCGGGGGCGTTTGGGACTGAGGTATCCGTGGAAGGTGAACGACTGTCCGTTCAGCCCGGCGGCCATGATGCTGAGCAGGATGGCGGAAGGGCCCACTAATGGCACCACGGGAACTCCCATACGGTGGGCCAGCAACACCAGCCGCGCACCGGGATCGGCGACTCCGGGGGCACCGGCATCCGAGAGCACGCCTACATCCGTGCCGTCCAGGGACGGAGCCAGAAAGGCGGTCAGTTCATCGTCGCGCGTACGTTTGTTCAGCTCGTAGTAGGTGCACTCCTGCAGGCGATGTTCCAGTTCGACTTCCTTGAGAAAGGCGCGGGCCACCTTGCCGGTTTCCACGACGAAGTGCCGCAGCCGCCGGGTAATCGCCAGTGTACGGGGCGGCAGGGTGTCGATGGCCCCCGGCCCGAGGGTGGAAGGAATAAGGTAAAGGGTGCCGGGCATGGGACTAATCTACGATCAGCTCCACCTGATTGAGTTCCTGCTGGCGGATGTCGACGGGCAACTCGCGGTATGCGTACTGCTGGGTGCGCAACTGGGGGCGGAACCCAGCCTCCCGGATGGCGTCCTGAATCCCATCCGCCGTGAAGCGCCAGCGGGCACCGGCGGCACTCACCACGTTTTCCTCGATCATGATGGACCCGAAGTCGTTAGCCCCTGCGTGGAGACATATCTGCGCCACCTGCTTGCCCACCGTCAGCCAGCTGGCCTGGATGTTGGTCACGTTGGGCAGCATGATGCGGCTGAGGGCGATCATGCGGATGTACTCGTCGCCGGTCACGGTATTGCGCGCACGCTTGATCTTTTTCAGGATGGTGTCCTCGTCCTGGAAGGGCCAGGGGATGAAGGCCAGGAAGCCCTTTGCGTGCTCCGGTTTCTCGCGCTGCACCTGCCGCATGCGCACCAGGTGGTCCATCCGCTCCCAGTTCGTCTCGATGTGGCCAAACATCATCGTGGCCGAAGTGGTGATGTCCAGCTGGTGGGCGGCGCGCATGACGTCGAGCCACTCCTCTCCCCCGCACTTCCCCTTGGAAATGAGGCGGCGCACACGGTCGCTGAGGATCTCGGCGCCGGCACCGGGTAGGCTATCAAGTCCGGCCCCCTTGAGGGCCTTCAGCACGTCGTAGTGGCTCATGCCCTCCAGCTTCGCCACGTGGGCGATCTCGGGGGGACCAAGGGCGTGCAGTTTCAGTTGGGGGTAGAGCGCCTTGAGCTCACTGAACAGGTCGCAGTAGAATTTTAGTCCCAGGTCCGGGTGGTGGCCGCCCTGCAATAACAGCTGCTCTCCCCCGAAGGCGAAGGTCTCCTCGATCTTTTGCTTGTATTCCTCGATGGTGGTGATGTAGCTCTCGGCGTGCCCCGGCCGCCGGTAAAAGTTGCAGAACTTGCAGTTGGCGATACAGACGTTGGTGGTGTTGCTGTTGCGGTCGATGATCCAGGTCACCGTCTGTTCCGGCACCGATTCGAAGCGCAGCCGGTTGGCTACGTACATCAGTTCCGCGGTCGCGGCGTTCTCGAGCAGCCACACCCCCTCGTCGGCGGTGAGCCATTCCCGGTTGAGGCCTTTTTCCAGCAGTTCGGCAGTATTCATACCTGGAAAACGGGTGAGGTGGTAGATCGTTGCTGGTTGCTTTCAGTTTTTAGTGAAAGTTTGGTTACTAGGTTTGGGGTTTGTTGGGTTCCGGGTCCGGGGATGATGCGCGGGTGCTTGGGCGGCGGGGCGCGGGTGCGGGGGATGTTCCGGGGGAGCGGGGCTGGGGGGCATCCTGGGGCCGCGGACCCCAGGGGGATATAGGGGAACCGCTTCGCGGTCTCGGTCGTCGGTATGCTCTATCCATATACTTAGAGCTTCAGGATTGAACTAAGCAATAGCTTGAGGCCGACAGCGTGGTGCTGAACGAGCGGACAAACGTTCAGCATCGCCGTAGCTACGGTGGATTTTTGGCTGGGAAGTGCAGCGCCGCGATGACAAGTCAAGGGGCAGCTTATTTCGGTCCTGAAGCACTAGCGAGGAGTTCCGCAAAGACGAGCGTCAGCGAGCATCCACACAAATTGTAAATGGTACTTTGGAATTTGTAAATGGTAAATTCTACCGCTCCAGCCGCTCCCGCTCACTAAGTGCCTTAAGCTTCTCCCAGAAGGCCTCGTTATCGCGTTCCTTCTTGGTTTTATCGAAGGCGTCGGTGTGCAGAAAGGGCTCCTTGGGGCGTTGCTGCTGCTTTTTAGACTGCTTCTTTTTCAGGGCGGTGACTTCGTGCTCTTCCAGTTCGGTCCGGTAAGTGTAGGCGCCGAGGATGCCCATGACGAGGCCGAGGAGGTGGCTCTCCCAGCTGATGCCCTCCTGGCCGGGGAGGATGCCGACGATCATGCCGCCGTAGTAGAACAGGACGAGCAGGGCCACGGCCACCGCACGGAAATCGCGGCGAAAGATACCGCTGAAGGCGAGGAAGGCGGCGAGGGCGTAAACGACCCCACTAGCTCCGATGTGGGTCACCGATCGACCAAGCACCCAGACGAGCACGCCGGTACCCAGCCAGAGGGAGGCGAGTACCCGGGGCCAGAGGCGGGGATAAAAAAAGACGAGCAGTCCGGTGAGGGAGACAAAGGGCAGGCTGTTGCTGAGCAGGTGCCCCCAACCGCCGTGGAGTAAGGGGGAGAGGACAATGCCGGGTGCGCCGGCCAGTTCCCGGGGGTGCAGGCCGTAGTACGCGCTGAAGAGGCCGCCGGTGAGGTAGTAATCCGCGATGAACACGACCCACATGAGCGCCAGGAGGCCGAGGGGCCACTTGATGACGTTCTTGAGGTTTCGTTTGCTCAACATGGCGCAGTACTTATTCTTCCCGGGTGGACGCGCCGCCTTCGGGCATCTGGTCTTCGGTGTAGAGGCGTTCGAAAATGGTATCCACCTTATTCATCTCATCCAGGGTTTCGTCCAGGAAGTAGGAGAGTTCCGGCAGGCGGCGCAGGTGACGCTTCAGGCGGGCAGCCAGGGCACTCTTGAGGCGGGCGTGGTCCTCGTCCATCTGCAGGATCACGGCCTGCTTATTTTCGGTGTTCCAAATGCTGAGGTAAACCTTACCGACGCTGAGGTCGGGGCTCACCTGCACGTCCATCACCGTCACGAGGGGCTGGGGGCCATAGATATAGGATCCTTCCTGTTGCAGTACGATGCTGAAGTTGCGCTTGATCATCTCGGCGACCTGGCGTTGGCGTTTCGATTCCATGGGGAAGGGGTTTATTTGGTCCTTTAGCAACGTGCTGGGAGAAAGGTAAGTTGCAGCCAAGCAGTAACCTGTCTACAGCGTCTTAAGGTACTCCACCACCGCCCATCGCTCCTCCTCGGTGAACTCATCGCCAAAAGTGTGGCCGCCGTTGCCGTAGCCGGGAAGGGTCGTGTCGAAGGTCCACTTCTTGTTTTTGGGAGCGGGATCGTACTGCCAGCCCAGCCGTTGGTGGTCGTAGCTGGTCGACTCACCGTCGCGGGTCCAGCGCTCGGTGCGGGCGGCAGAATTCAGGACCTCGTAGACGTTGGGTACCGATCCGTTGTGGAAGTAAGGGGCCGAGGCCCAGATGCCGTCGAGGGGCGGGGCCACGTATCCGTGCAGGGGGTCGAAGGACGATTGGGGCTCACTGGTAGCGAACCAACTCTTGTTGTACCATTCTACGATATTGGACTGCGCTATATAGTCAGCGTAAAGCCGGTCAGTCTTCACGACGTGGACATTGATGACCTTATTGGGGTAAGTCTCCTCCTCCCCGTAGGTGCCGTGGCAGCCGGCGCACTTATCGGTAAAGAGCACCTCTCCCTGGCGGGCCAGGGGCTCGTCGATGAACCCGGGATAGGCCGGGGGCTCGAGCTGGCTGAGGAAGGCGTAGACGTCTTCGAAGGCGATCACCGACTTACGGCTCTGGCTGCTGTCGGGCACCCCGAGCACGCTGGCTTGGAGCAAGAGTTTGGGCATGCTGCCGCGGCCCGTACCGGTGTAATACAGGGAGTTCTTCTTGCCGACGTGCCAGAGCGGCGGGGTGTCGGTGCCGATGTTGTACTCCCACATGCTGTACTGGGGCTCGGCCGAATAGCTGAGGTCCTCGGGATTGCGGTACATCATACAGGCCTCGGCCAGGCGAAAGGCGGGGTTGGCACCGGGCTGATTCACCTTGACTTCCGGGGCCATCGCCCTGAAGTAACGACTGAAATCCTCGAAGGCCACGGTTTCCGGATCGTCCTTCTTATACTTCACGGCCATGCCCAGGCGCATCACGCTGCCCATGGGCACCATGCTTTGCTCCCACTCCGCGAAACTGTTCCCGAGGCCGAGCACCAATTGTCCGTCGACCTTTCCCGCGTGGCAGGTGAAGCAGTTGCCGTTGACCGTCTCGGCACCGTTGGGAGCGATAAAGGCCGTCATGAAGTACGGGATGCCCTCGTTCAGGGCGTTGCGGGGATAGAGGCTGTCGAGGTCCATTTTGGCCGACTGCTTCCGCATGATCTCCAGCGGGATGCCGCTGCCGATGTAGTCCCCGTGGATGAGGAAGTCAAGACCGGCCACCGGATCGCCATCCTGCGGTTGGGGGCTCGGGGGGATGACCCTGGATTTCCACGAGGTATCGTCGAAGGCTTCGGTACCGGCAATCGGTTGGTAGGTGTTGCAGGCCACCAGCAGGGCCAGGGTCGAAAAGACAAGTAGTTTACGCACGTAGTTCTCGGGGTAGGTCGGGAAGAGTAAACGACGTAGGGGGAGGATCGTTGCGGAGTTTTTGGTCGGCTGGAGGTAGGTAGGGAGGGATTTACGATTTACGATTGCGGATTTTAAATTTGGCTCCGCTGTCCGGGGGGGGGGGAATTTACCATTTACGAACTACCAAGTACTATGTACCATTTGCTCCGCCACTCATGATGTGATCGGGGACATTGATGGAGCCGGGGGCCGAGTTTGTGGGAGCGGGAAAATTTAAAACTTGAAGTCCTCAATTTTAAATTCACTGCACCTGCGTTCCCGCCCGATTAGTCGCCGCAGCGGGCACCGTGGAAGGAGATGGGGACATCGAGGATCAGATTACTCGGCACTCCCTTGATGGCACCGGGCGTCCAGCGGACGTCGCGCTCGATCAGGAGTTTGATGATGCGGAGGGCTTCGGCGCGGTTGCGGTCGTCTTTGCCCTTCCTGATTTCGGCCCCTTCCATCTTTCCATCGGCAGTGATGACAGTGCGGATAACGACCCGTTCGCGAGCCGAGCCGTCGGGCTCATTGCGGTTGCTTTCGATGAAGGCGGAAAAACGTCCGAAGCCACACATGACGCGGGCTTCGTAGTCGGCTTCGTTTTCACAGCCGGGATAAATGGGAAGGCTGAGTTTTTCCCGTGGCGGGAGGCGCAACACCCGGGAAACGGAAAAATCGTTCACGGTATATACCTCGCAATCCTCCCGGATTACCAGCTGGTCCATTGCTGCTATTTCCCGGTTCACCAGGTTTTCTTCTCGGGAAAGCCGGTTTCGGTCTACCTCCGCTGCCTGAGTGGTAGACTCAGGGGAGGGCTGCGGCGCGGATCGTGGCATGTTAAAGGCCACCAGGGCGACGATCGCCGCCAGGAACATGCCGAGGGAGAAAAATTTGGTGGTGATTCCGAGCTGGTGCATGCGATTAGGTTAAAGGGCTCATTAAGGTAACGCGAAAACAGCCGGGAAGGATTTGCTACTTCTCCAGCTTAAACTTGACGGGCAGGTTGACCTGGGCGGCGGCGGGCTTACCCTTATCCTGGCCAGGTTCCCAGATGGGGTGATCCTGGAGCATCTGCTGCACGGTCTGGAGGGCCGCGCGATCGAGCAGAGGATGAATCTCGCGCGCAATAACTGGAGAACTGGCTCGTCCCCCCTGGTCCACGTCAAAGCGAATGACTACGAGGCCCTCAATTCTATCCTTACGGGCCTCCTCGGGGTAACGAATATGATCGAAGACGTAGCGCAGCATTTTTCGGTCGGCACACGCCTTGCGCTCGTTAAAATCCGGGAGCTCGGCACAGCCCGGAAAAAGGGGGGATTGATCGACGGCCATAACGTGGTTTTTTTCGCGAGATGCCTTCTGATAGCGTTGTGGTGTATGGCGGTGGTGGTTTTGCGGATACAGTTTCTTGCCCGTCACCCGGCTCAGCTCCTGCCGTGCGGCGTGCGGTGCCTGCCGAAGTCCCCAGGCCAGCACCGAGAGCAATAGCGAAAGGGTAAGTCCGACGAGGAAAAACCGGGAAGTGAGGCCCAGGATACGCATGGGGTAGGGTTTGCTCTAAAGATAAGCGGTTTATCGAAATGGCCCGGCGCATGAGATGTGGACCATACGCCGCGGTCTATCACGGTAGCCGTTGTAGTTTCAGGGCACCGGAAAAGCTTACCGCATTAGCCACACCTACAACGGACTCATTCACCCATTCACCAACCTACTGCACCGCGTCCCCCCGCAACTCCCGGTACTTCTTACGCGCCTCCACGGCGAGGATGCTGTTGCTGTAATCGATAAACAGGGTTTCGTAAAGCTCCTGAGCCTTTTCGGTGTCGCCGAGCTGGTGCTCGTAGAGGCCGGCCAGGGCAAAGAGGGCATTGTCAAGGCGAATGCTCTTGGGGTAGTTGTCTACAATCAGCCGGTACTGTGCGGCGGCCTCGTTATACATCCGGCGCTTCTGGAAGATGCGGCCGCGGAGGTAGACCACGTCGTCTTCGAGGTCGTGGCCCGGGAAGGCCTTCACGAGCTCGTCCAGGGTGGTGAAGGCTTCGTCGAAGCGGTTCTGAAAGACCAGCAACTCGGCATCCGCGTACGTCTGTAGGGCGGTGGTCGTGGTGTCGAGGCCGAGGTTATCGAGAATGAAGACCGATAGGTCGAGGGCATCATTAGCGATGAGGCGGGAGGTGGAGGCCTTCAGTACGTCGAACTGCGACTGCGCCCACTCAAAATCCCCCCGAAAGTAGCTCAGGCGGGCGTTGCGGAAGCGCGCCTCGTGGCCGAGCAGGTCCTCCTTGAATTGCTTGTCGACCTGGCTGTAGAGAAGGGTCGATTCCCACACTTCGCCCTGCATGAGGAAGTAATCCGCCAGGGAGAGCTTAGCCTCCGCGCGGACGTTCTCGTTGACGCCGTTCAGTTCCACGATGCGCTGCAGGATGCTGGTGGCCTTCTCCAGGTCGTTGAGGTAGAGCGCCTCGAGTTCAGCCAATTGAATAGTGATCGGCGCGGAGGCGGGATTGTTGCCGAACTGGCCGAGGAATTCCTCGTACGCGGTTTCCAGGATGCGCAGGTCCTCCTGGCGTGTAGGCGTAGCCGTCGGTGATGGCCCGCCGGCGGGTGAGGAGGCCCTGCCGTTTGGCCTCCAGGTAGAAGGGCGAGGCCGGGGCCTTGTTCTCCACGATATAGTCGAAGGCGGCGATGGCCGTCTCGTAGTCGCGGGCGTTAGCGGCCAGGTTACCGATGTCGAGTACCCGGTCGCCCTCCTCGTCGAGTTTGCGGTCGAGGGCCCGGGCCTGGCGGAGCGCACCCTTGTAATCCTTGCGCTGAATGAACACCCAGGCCAGCATCTCGGGGTAGACGGGATTCTCTTTCTTATCCTCCTGAATGCGGGCGTACAGCTGTTTTTGGGCCTCCAGCAGGCCATCCTGATCGAGATAGCGCTGGAAGTAGGTCTGGACGTTCCGGCCCCGGCGGGGATCCTCGATCAGGGCATCCAGATAGGCGGTGATCATCGGTCCGGTATCCCCCTTGCGGCGGTAGAGGTCACCCAGGTTGAAGGCAAAAGAGACGTCATCCTTCAGCAGCTTGCCGCCCCGCTCGTAGGTTTCGATGGCGTAGTCGTACTTCGTAAGGTTGAGAAAGGCGTTGGCCAGCTGGGTGATCTGGAATTTATCGGCCCGTAGGTTCTTGATGGCCTCGCGGTACTGCTTTTCGGCCGCGTCTTCGTCGAATTGTTGTTCCAGCAACTGGCCGTACTTGACGTACAGGGCCAGGTCTTCGGGCGTGCGCTTAAGTTGGCGGCGGAGGACCTGCTCCGCCTCATCGTAGCGCCGCAGGTTCATCAGGCTGCTAACGTAGCGGTCGAAATAAAAGGGGTTGTAGTTCTCCTCGGCGAGGGCTAGGTAGAGCTCGGCGGATTTCTCGTACTCCCCATCCATAAAGTACTGCTGCGCCAGCTGGTTGGACTGGGCCGACAGCACACCGGAAAGACTAACGAATAGTAGTAGGGGTAAGTAGCGCATCGTGAGGTTTTAACGCCGCAGCCGCGGATTAGGTGTAAAATACCCCGCCTTTCCCGGACCCCGCCGTCGGTTGGCGGACGGCCGTTCAGGAAGTCCCCAGCACCCGCGCCCCGCCGCCCGTGATGGCGAGGTTGTCTTCCAGGCGGATGCCCCCGAAATCCCGGTACGCCCGCGCCGCCGCGTAGTCGATAAATTCCTGGTGCCGGCCCTGCTTTTCCCAGCGGTCGGTGAGGGCCGGAATGAAGTAGATGCCCGGCTCGACGGTGACGACGAAGCCCTCCCGCAGCCGCCGGCCGAGACGTAAATTGCGGGTGCCGAATACTTTACTCCGCTGAAATTCTTGGTCGTAACCCACCAGATCTTCACCCAGGTCTTCCATATCGTGGACGTCCAGGCCGATCAGGTGGCCCAGGCCGTGGGGGTAAAACAGGGCGTGCGCCCCGGCCGCGACGGCGTCTTCGGTGTTGCCGCGCATCAGTCCGATGCCCTTTAGTCCGTCGGTGATGATGCGGGCGGAGAGGTCGTGCAGTTCGCGGTAGGGTACGCCGGGGCGGAGCGCTTCGATGACTCCCGTCTTAGCGGCGTCGACAATCGTGTAGATCGCCTGCTGTTTTTCGGTCATCGCGGTGCCCACGGCAAAGGTGCGCGTGATGTCGCCCGCGTAGCCGGAGGGGGTTTCGGCGCCGGCGTCGATGAGCAGCAGGTCGCCCTCCCGCAGCACGTTGCCGTGGTAGTGATTGTGGAGGATGTGGCCGTTGCGGGTCACGATGGCGGGATAGGCCAGGCGCCCGCCTCCGCTGATGGCCAGGCCCTCGATGCGGCCGGCTACCTCGGCCTCGGTCATGCCGGGGCGGGCCATCTCCTGCGCCGTACGATGCATGTGCATGCTGGTGGCTACGGCGCGGTCCATTTCGGTCAGCTCTTCCGCGCTCTTCACCGAGCGCAGGGCCACCACCGCCCGGATGAGCTCGGTACTGGCCTGGGTACCCTCGCCCAGCCATTCGCTGAGGTGCTGGCGGCGTTCCTCGCGGTAGGGGGGCAGGTAGTGGACGTGCTTGGCCTGCCTGAGCTGATGGGTGAGGACTTCGAGACTGCCCCCTACTTCCGCGCCGATTTGGGCGGCCAGCTCGGGGATGCCGGGGTGCTCCCCCATCCAGACGACGTCGTCGAGGGTCAGGTCGTCGCCGTACAGTTTACTCTCACCGGTGGCCGCGTCGATGGTAAGCACCAGGTCGGGTTGGTTGTGGCCGGCGAAGTAGCGGAAGTTGGAGTCCTGCCTGAAGGGGTAGGTATTGCCGCGGTAGTTCATGGCGGCCTCGCCGTTGCCGGGCAGGAGGAGGAGGCCACTGGCGACGGCATCGGCGAGGCGTTGGCGGCGGTCGGTATAGGTGGCGGCGGAGAACATGGGCGGCTAGATTTTGGGCGGGGAACGCGGGTGTAAGGTACGCGGTTGGACCGCTTAAGCGGTTGGACGGGGGGACCCCGTCCAACCGTTATCCGTTGGACGGGGTGGGGCCGTCCAACCGCTTACCCGTCGGACGGGGTCCGAGAGAACCTCCCCCACCACCAGCCGTTACTCCCCCCAGTGCCCCACCCCGATCCACCCCCCCTCCTGCAGCGCGCCGACGCCTGGTTCACCGACCGCGGCTGGCAAGCCTTCCCCTTTCAGCACGAAGCCTGGGCCGCCTACCTCGCCGGAAAGAGCGGCCTGGTCAACGCCCCCACCGGCAGCGGCAAGACCTATTCCCTCCTCCTCCCCATCCTCCTGGAGTTTTTGGCCGAACACCCGGATCATCCCGGCAAGGCCAACAACGGCCTACGGGCCATCTGGCTCACCCCCATCCGGGCCCTGACCCGCGAGATCCAGTCGGCCGCCGAACGCGCCATCGAAGACCTCGGTATGCAGTGGCGGGTCGGCATCCGCTCCGGCGACACCAA
Source organism: Lewinellaceae bacterium (assembly GCA_963803525.1). Lineage (GTDB taxonomy): Bacteria > Bacteroidota > Bacteroidia > Chitinophagales > Saprospiraceae > Neolewinella. The sequence continues at coordinate 787,684 of CAWDMV010000017.1, read as the reverse complement.
GACCACCGAGCGCACCAAACAGCGCTCCAGGCCGCCCGAGATCCTCATCACCACCCCCGAAAGCCTCCACCTGCTGATGGCCAGCAAGGGCTACGAAAAGTTCTTCGGCGACCTGCGCGTGCTGGTCGCCGACGAGTGGCACGAACTCCTGGGCACCAAGCGGGGGGTCCTCGTGGAGCTGGCCCTCAGTCGCCTGCGCGCCCTGCGCGGCAACGGCCTGCGTACCTGGGGCATCTCGGCCACCATCGGCAACCTGCCCGAGGCCCTCGACGTGCTCGTGCCCGCCGCCACGGCCACCGACCGGATCGTTATCCGGGCCGCATCCACCAAGCAGACCGAGATGGTCACCGTGCTGCCCGACGAGATCGAGACCTTCCCCTGGGCCGGCCACCTCGGCATCAAGCTGCTCGAAAAGGTGGTGCCCATCATCTACGGCTCGGGCTCCACGCTGATCTTCACCAACACCCGCAGCCAGTGCGAAATCTGGTACCACCGCCTGCTCGACTACGACCCGGAGCTCTCCGGGGCCATCGCCATGCACCACGGCAGCATCAGCCGCGAACTGCGCGACTGGGTCGAAGACGCCCTCCACCAGGGCACGCTCAAGGCGGTGGTCTGCACCTCCAGCCTCGACCTCGGCGTCGACTTCCGCCCGGTGGAGACCATCGTACAGATCGGCAGCCCCAAGGGCGTCGCCCGCTTCCTCCAGCGCGCCGGCCGCAGCGGGCACCAGCCGGGGGCCAAGAGCGTGATCTACTTCGTGCCCACCCACAGCCTCGAGCTGCTGGAAGCCTCGGCCCTCCGTCGGTGCATCGAAAATGAAGTAGTCGAGAGCCGCATCCCCTACCTCCGCAGCTTCGACGTGCTCGTCCAGTACCTCGTGACGCTGGCGGTCAGCGGGGGGTTCCGGCGGGCCCAGGTCCTGGAGGAGATCCGCGGCACCTTCTGTTTCGCCTCCGTGACCGACGAGGAGTTTGCCTGGTGCCTCGACTTCATTACCACCGGCGGCAACAGCCTCGGGGCCTACGACGAGTACCACAAAGTGGTCCGCGACGAGGAGGGCGTCTACCAGGTCGACAACCGGCGCGTGGCTACCATGCACCGCATGAGCATCGGCGCCATCGTCAGCGAGACCACCCTCATGATCAAGTACCTGCGCGGCGGCTACATCGGCTCGATCGAGGAGTACTTCGTCTCCAGCCTCAAGCCGGGCGATACCTTCTGGTTCGCCGGTCGCAGCCTGCAGTTCGTCAAGGTGAAGGGGACGGAGGCGCTGGTGCGGAAGAGCAACTCCAAGAAGGGGAAGGTACCCAGCTGGCGGGGCGGCCGCATGCAACTCTCCAGCCAACTTTCCCACTACCTCCGCCTGGCCATGCAGGAGCTCAAGCTGGAGGACTACCACGACCCGGAACTCGCCAAACTGGCCCCCTTGCGGGATACGCAGGTGCGGCGCAGCGCCATCCCCGCCAACGACGAGCTCCTCATTGAGTACTTCCACGATCGCGAGGGCTACCACCTCCTTATGTACCCCTGCGAGGGGCGGGGCATCCACGAGGGCCTCAGCTCCCTGATTGCCTACCGCATCGGACAGTTCGCCCCCCTCACCTTCACCATCGCCATGAACGACTACGGCTTCGAGCTCATGAGCGACCAGCCCATCCCCATCGAGGAGGCCCTCGGCAGCGACCTGTTTAACCTCGCGGAGTTGACCCACGACCTCAACGCCGGCATCAACGCCACCGAAATGGCGAAGCGCCGCTTCCGCGACATCGCCGCCATCGCGGGCCTCATCTTTAAGGGCTACCCCGGCAAGCAGAAGAAGGAAAAGCACCTGCAAAGTGGCTCCCAGCTCTTTTTCGACGTGTTCACCGACTACGAGCCCAGCAACCTGCTGCTCCAGCAGGCCTACGACGAGATCATGACCTTTCAGCTCCAGGAGGCCCGCCTGCGCGAAGCCCTGGCCCGCATCAACGGCCAGACCATCCTCTTCCAGACGCCCCCCAAGGCGACCCCCTTCAGCTTCTCCCTTATCGTCGACCGCCTGCGGGAACGCATCTCCTCGGAAAGCCTCGAAGACCGGATCAAGCGAATGCGGCTGGCGCTGGTCCGGGAGTGATCAACTTAAGATTTAAAACTTTCTACAGCCCCCCCAGTGCCCCAATGGTCCACTCCAGACGGGCATCGATGTTCTGGGTGGTGACGTTGAAGGGGGTAAGGACGAGTTCCACCCGCACGGCGTCTTCCTCCAAAAATAGATTGCGGAAATTGCGTTCCCCAGGATTGAGGTTCACGACCTGCTGGCGGCGGCCGCCGAGATCGTCGATGCTGAAGAGCAGGTCGATGTACGTGCAGTCGGTCTCGGACGTAGGGCAAACCCGTAATTCGATGCGCTCGATCTCCCGGAAGTCTTCGCCGGAGAGGCTGACGAGGCGGGCCCGCACGCCGCTCACGACATCTACATCGTCGGCACTAAAGCCGCTGTCCGCAAGTTGTTCCTGAAACCCGGTAGTTACCCCCCGCTGGGCAATGACGTAGGTACGAAAGGAGGGCTGGCCCGCCGGAATGACGAACTCGATCGGAGGGTAGGTAATGTCGAACAGGCGCTCCCCGAGCGAGCTGCGCGGGCAGCCACAGAAGATGAGGGCACAGCAGGCGATGAAAAGATACCGCATAGTTGAGAAGGTTAAAGCGATCCGGGGAGGACGGAAAAGTCAGGGTTCCAGCCCGACCACGGTCACATCGCCGCGGTAGCCAATCGTTCGCCCGTTGATGTAGCTGACTTCGGCGTAGTAGACGTACACCCCGCCATTGACGCGCTGCCCACCCAGGGTGCCGTCCCACCCCAGGCGGGCGTCGTTGGCGGGGAAGGGGGCTTCACTCTGGTAAACGAGTCCACCCCACCGATCGTATATCCGCAACATTTCCACCCGCGCCAGCGCCCGCCCCCCGTAAACGGTAAAGCGGTCGTTCTCCCCATCGTCGTTGGGCGAGATCACGTTAGGAATGTAAATCGGCAGATCCTCAATGACGGAGAAGGCCACGAAGGCCGTGTCTATACAGCCAGCGGGCGATACGCCCGTTACGAAAATATCCCCCGAGTTTACGGGCATCACCCGTACTTGGGAACAGTTTGGCGTCAGGCAGTTGATGCTGTCCGGGCCCCACTGGTAGGTCACGGGCTTGTAGTTGGATCTTACTATTAGGGAGGTGTCGTTACCGAGGACCAACCGGATATTGGTATCCGTTTCCAGGACGAATTGATCGGGCTGATCGATGGAGGTAGTAACGCTATCCTGACAGCCGTTGCGGTCGCGCACGTAGAGGGTGTAGCCGCCCGCCAGCAAATTACTGAGGAGGGAGTCGGCCTGGAAGTCCGTACCGTTCGCGCTGTAGGTGTACTCCGGCGAGCCCCCCGTGACTCCGAGGGTGACGGAGCCGGAGGGAGTCCCGAAACACAGCAGGTCCGCTTGATCCACGATGGTCGCGATGATTTCTTCCGGGTCTACCAGCCTTACGGAGTCGGTGACGGCGCAGCCCAGGCTGTCCGTCATGACCACCCCGTAGGTACCGGGGCCCAGGTTGATGCGGTCGGTCCCGACTGCCCCGTCGGACCAGGCCAGTGCATAGGCCGGCCGCCCACCCGCGGGCGTGGCAAAAATGGAACCGTCGTTCGTACCGAAGCAACTGCTGCTGTCCGCCCGTAGCGCCAGCTCCAGCACGGGCGGCTCGGTAATCGTGATTTCAAATTCTCCGGTACAGCCTTCCACATCTACGGCCGTGATCTGGTAAGTACCCGCGGAGAAGCCTCCCTGCCGGGGCTGGGGTTGGAAGCCACCACCGAAGTCGTAGCGAAAGGCAGGTATACCATTGGCGATTTGAATATCGAGCTGCCCGTCCGCACCACCATTGCAGGTCGGCTCAAGGAAACCCGTGCTGCCGGCCACCAACCCCAGCTGCCGCTCATCTACGAAGATAGCCTGGGCAGACGCACAGCCGTTAGCGTCGCGGGCGGTGACGTTGACGATGCCTACGGGGAGGTTCTCAAGTCGGCCGCTCGCCCCGAAGGGTCCGCCCCCAAAGCTGTATTCGTAGCCCCCCGCGCCACCGGCCAGGATCTCCAGTTCGAGTATGCCGTTCGTCCCCCCCGCACAGTCGGGTTGCGTGATGAGGGTATCGAAGACGAAGGGATCGGGGCCACCGACCGTGAAGCTATCCACGTAGGTGCAGCCGGTACCGTCGGCAAGGCTAACGGTGTAGATGCCCAGATCAAGGCCGTCGATGGTGGGGGTGGTCTGTCCGTTACTCCAGCTGTAGGTTAGTCCGCTACCGCTTATGTTGCTGCTGGCGGTGAGGGCGATCCTGCCGTCGGCAGCGTCGGGGCAGGTGACGGGTCGGACGTCAGAAGCGACGCTGTACTGCGCGCTACAGCATACTACCGCTACCTCCGAGCTGCTGATGTACTCGATGCAGTCGCGGGTCGTGGTGAGAACCAGGCTGACGCTGGGTGCCCCCGCCTCGGCAAAGGACACGGAGTGCGGACCGGCACCGTTGGCGGTCCGGGGGGTGGCGGAGGGGCCGAAGTCCCACTCCCAGGAAGCAATCCCGTCGAGGGAGTTCGATTGATCCTCGAAGGTGATGGCCTCGCCGACGCAGACCTCCGTTTGGCTAAACACCAAATTGGGCTCCGGCCCCTGGAAGGTGCCACTTCCTCCAAATTCGATGGAGAAGCCGTCGCCGGAGCCGGTGTAGTTCATAATCACGAGGGCGTAGGACTTACCGGCCTCCATATCGATGGCGCGGACGTAGTTGTTGTTGCCGTCCTGGCAGCCGCAGTCCTCGACGGTGTCGGGGTCGGCCTCACTGATGCCGGTGGCCCCCAGACAGGCCAGGTTCCTGTCGCCGTTGCCCTGGGTCTCCCCCGAGAACATCTGCCGCAGTGCCTGGCGATCGTCGCAGGCATCAAGGCCCGCCGTGAGCTCGTAGACCACGAAGTCGATGTCTTCGTTAGGAGCCGCCCCGAGGGGGGTAATGTCGAAGGTGAGGGTACCCGGCTGATCACAGGTCCACTTGTACCAGGAGGAGTTGAATTCCTGGGGGGGACCACCACAATTGACGTTGTCGGACAGCAGATCTTCCCGCACGCTGCCGGTCCCCTGCAGGGCCTGCACGGCAAAGGGGGATTTATCGCAGAGGATAACGCCGGTGGAGCAGTCGCTACTCGGATCGGGTACGGCGTCGAACTGCTCGAGACACAGTTCGAAGGTACCCTCGTTGCCGTTGCGGCCAGCCACCAGGATGTAGTAGATTTCCCCACGCCGCAGTTCGTTGTAGATCAGGCTGCCGCCGTTCTGGATTTGTCCGCCAGCCACAAAGGGCGAGCGGCAGGCCAGGTTGTCGAGTGCGTCACAGCTCCCGCCCATGAGGGAAAACTGCACCTGCTGCAACGTACCCCGCACCCGCCCCGGCACGGCCCCGGTGACCTGGATGGCCACGGAGTTGCGCGTCGCCCGGAAGGAAAACCAGACGTCTTTGATCTGTTCGCGCTCGTCAAGGCAAATGGCGTAGTCCTCCTGGGCCAGGGAAGTGGTGGCTCCCACATTGGTGAAGGCATCGGCGCCCGAGCAGTACATTTCGTCCTCGGGCAGGGGGATGGCGCTGCCGCAATCGTCGTTACCCGGCTGGGCCAGGAGGGCCCCGGACAGGCAAAGGAGGAACGTCAAGAGGTGGGCACGCATCATAGTGTCAAAGCTAGCCTATAGATAACTACCCGAACGACGTCTGCGGTACACCCTAACGTTGGCAAACTGTCCTTATCCTAACAAATTATACCTTACCGGCCGTGAAAGCCTGGATTCCCAACTTCGTCACCTTACTGAACCTGTTTTGCGGGTGCGCCGCCCTCATTTGCGTACTGGACCTACAGTTCATCCTCGCCTTCTGGTTTCTCTTTGCCGCCGGCTGGTTCGACTTTGCCGACGGACTCGTGGCCCGCGCCCTCAACGTCAGCAGCGAGCACGGCAAGGAGCTGGACAGCCTGGCGGACATGGTGAGCTTTGGGGTGGTGCCGGCGGTGATTTATTATGTGCTACTTGTCCTCTCCCCAACCCTCTCCAAAGGAGAGGGGGTGGCACCCTTAGTGCTTGACGGGATCACTTTATCGGTAGGTGGACTTGCTGCGGTTGATATCACCTGGTCGTGGTATGCCGCCCCGGCCCTCCTCATCGCTTTATTTAGTGCCCTGCGCCTCGCTAAATTTAACCTGGATACCCGGCAGACCGAGAATTTCATGGGCGTAGCTACCCCGACGAGTACGGTCTACGCGACGGGGCTGATGCTGATCGTCGCGACCCGCCCGAGTTGGGCCCCGTACGTCCTCGATCCGCTAGTCCTCTATCCTTCTATCCTGGCCTTTTCCTACCTGCTGGTGAGCGAGCATCCGATGTTTTCCTTTAAGCTGAAGGGCTTTGGCTGGAAGGGGAATGAGACGAGGTATATCTTTGCGGCCCTGGCCATCGGCCTGCTGATCGTCCTGTGGTCCGCGGCTTTCCCCTTTATCGTCGTGGCCTACCTTCTTCTCAACCTGGTGTCTCCGCCGCCCTCCTCTGCCAAGCCCCCGCTATGAAGTTCCTTGCCCACATCAACGTCATGCCTAAAGCCGAACTCCTGGACCCCCAGGGCAAAGTCGTCGTCAAGAACCTGCCCAACCTCGGCATTCAGGGGGTTTCCGACGTCCGCATCGGCAAGCACGTAACCATCGCCCTCGAGGCCACTAGCGAGCAGGAAGCCCACGATAAGGTCGAACTGGCCTGTTCCAAGCTGCTGGCCAACGTGATCATGGAGAGTTATGATTTTGTGCTGGAGGAGGAGTGAGGAGTTGTTGAGTTGTTGAGTTGGCGCGCAGGACTGATGCCTCGTAATGCGCCCCATCATCTGCGTGGCCTACCCGAGCGCAGCGAGGGGCAAGTGTGCCGCCGCAACCCAACAACTCACCAATTCAACAATTCCCTCATTCATCCCTTCCCCAACCGGAGCGCAGCGACCCAACCAGACCCCCTTCCGGTTGTTTTCTTTCCATGAAGACAAAAGAGAACTGGAACACCCTGACCCGGGAAGAGGAGCGCGTGATCGCTAACAAGGGTACTGAAATGCCCTTCACCGGGGAATACAATAACTTTAAAGTAGACGGCGTATTCGTGTGCCGCCGGTGCGAGGCCCCCCTGTACGACAGCCAGGATAAGTTCAGCAGCGGCTGCGGCTGGCCGAGTTTCGACGATGAGATTCCCAACGCGGTCAAGCACGAGCGGGATGCAGACGGCCGGCGGGTCGAAATCCTCTGCAACAACTGCGGTGGGCACCTGGGCCACGTCTTCAATGGCGAGCGCTTCACGGAGAAGAACACCCGCCACTGCGTGAATAGCCTGTCCATCAAGTTCATTCCCCGCGATAAGTATGTGGCCGAGCACAAGTCTTCCGGCGAGGGTCAGGCCTGAAGGCGCACCCTGCTGCTCGGCAGCGGCTGCTTCTGGGGACGCGAATACCACCTCCGCCAGCTCCCCGGCGTGCTTGGCTGCCGCGTCGGTTTCGCCGGCGGTGATAGGAAGGACCCCACCTACGTCGAGGTATGCACGGAAGATACCCGACACGCCGAGGTAGTCGCCGTAACCTATGACCTTCGCGAACTCACCACGGAGGTCCTGCTGACCGAGTTCTTCACCCTCCACAATTTCGAACTGAACCGTGGACGCGGTACCGGACAGTATCGCTCCGCCGTATTCTCCCTTCAGGAGGACAAGCAGCTCGCCACGGCTCGCCGGCTTATTCAATCCCTCGAAGCTGCCGGCTACTCCCCGGTTACGGACGTAGCAGTCGTCGACGCTTTCTACCCCGCCGATGCCCGCCACCAGCAGTACTGCTCGGCCCGGGGCCTCACCCCTTCCCGCCGGGAGGATGCGAAGGTGCGTGCGGTGCTGAAGTGAAGGTTGTTGGGTTGTTGGAGTTCGCGTAAAATGTAGGCCAACCCGAGCGCCGCAAGGAGGAAGTGTCTCACCGCGCCCATTCACCAACCCACCAACCCAACACCCCCACCCGAGCGCAGCGAGGGCCACCTACCCCTTCCCGCCATTCACCAACCCAACAACTCCCCACCCCAACAACCCATCCCCCCCGAGCGAAGCAAGGGCCACCTCCCTACCCGCGACCCAACACCCCAACACCCCCACCCGAGCGCAGCAAGGGGCAAATGTCCTGCGCGCCCATTCACTAATTCAACAACTCACTCATTCACCAATCCCCCAACTAAAGTTACTAACAGGTGTTAAGATGGAGCGAATTCCTCAAGCTTAAGAATACCTTCCCTATGGGCCAGCGCCTCATCTACCTCGACAATAACGCCACCACGCCGACCGATCCCCGGGTAGTGGACGCCATGATTCCGTTCTTTTACGAGAACCCCGGCAACGCCGCCAGCCGCAACCATCCCTTCGGGTGGAAGGCCGAAGGAGCCGTGGATACCGCCCGTAAACAGATCGCCGATCTCATCAACGTCGACGAGCGGGAGATCATCTTTACGAGCGGTGCCACCGAATCGGATAACCTCGCGATCAAGGGCGTCTTCGAGATGTACCAGCGCAAGGGAAACCACATCATCACGGTAAAGACCGAGCACAAGGCCGTTCTTGACGCCTGTGGTAAGGTGGAGAAGATGGGCGGCCAGGTCACCTACCTGGACGTAGACCGGGAGGGCCGCATCCGGTTGGAAGAGCTGGAAGCCGCCATCACCGACAAGACCATCCTGGTCTCCGTGATGTGGGCCAACAACGAAACCGGCGTCATCCAGGACATGAAGGCTATTGGCGACATCTGCGCCAAGCACGGCGTACTGTTCATGTCGGATGCCACGCAGGTAGTGGGTAAGATCCCCGTAGACCCCAAAGAAGTAGGCGTGCACCTGATGGCCTTCACGAGCCACAAGATGTACGGACCCAAGGGCGTCGGTGCCCTGTTCGTCAACCGCAAGAATCCCCGCGTAAAGGTCACCAGCCAGATGGACGGCGGCGGCCACGAGCGCGGTATGCGCTCCGGCACCCTCAACGTGCCCGGTATCGTCGGATTCGGCAAGGCCGCCGAGATCGCCCAGGCGGAAATGCACCAGGACGCCGAGCGCCTCAGCAAACTCCGCGACAAGCTGGAGCACGCCCTCACCGGCATGCTGGAGGAAAGCTACGTCAACGGCAGCCGCGAACACCGCATGCCCCACGTGACCAACATCAGCTTCAAGCACGTCGAGGGTGAAGGCCTCATGATGACCTTCAATCAGAACATCGCCGTTTCCTCCGGATCGGCCTGTACCTCCGCCAGCCTCGAGCCCAGCTACGTGCTGGTTGCCCTCGGGCTGGGAGACGACCTGGCACACTCCAGCCTCCGCTTCAGCCTGGGCCGCTTCACCAGTGAGGAAGACATCGACGAGACCATCGCCAAGGTGGCCGAAGGTGTCAACCACATGCGCGACCTCAGCCCCATCTGGGAAATGTATAAGGAGGGAATCGACATCGACGCGATCGAGTGGTCCGAGCACTAGGCAAGGGGTGGTGGAGAAAAGGGGCTAAGGGATAAAGGCGGTTCGAGCCACCTTTCATCTTTTTGTTCTTTTATCCTGTTATACTCCTACGCCCGTCTTTACTCCTTAATTCCCTTATCCCTTAACTCCTTCCACCATGGCATACAGCGAAAAACTCTTAGATCACTTCAAGAATCCCCGGAACGTTGGGACGCTCGACAAGAACAGCAACAACGTAGGCACCGGCCTCGTAGGCGCTCCCGAGTGTGGTGACGTCATGCGTCTTCAGATCGAAGTGGATCCCACCACCCAAAAGATCACCCAGGCCAAGTTCAAGACTTTCGGTTGCGGCTCGGCCATCGCCAGCTCCAGCCTTGCCACCGAGTGGCTGAAGGGCAAGACCGTAGACGAGGCCCTCACCATCGACAATATGGCCATCGTTGAGGAGCTCGCCCTGCCGCCCGTCAAGATCCACTGTTCGGTGCTCGCCGAAGACGCCATCAAGGGCGCCATTAAGGACTACCAGCTGAAGACGAAGGGTATACAGACCACCGAGTCGATCGTAGCCCAGTAAATTTCCTCCCTATGCTTTTCGTTGCCGACAGCGCGAAGGAAAGGTTGCGCGAGATCCGTGGGGCCAAAAGCCTTCCCGAAAATTACTTTCTCCGGGTTTCCATTACCAGTGGAGGATGCTCCGGCTTGTCGTACCAACTAGATTTTGACGACGAGCTGCAGCCGCGGGACCAAGTCTTCGAAGACAATGGAGAAACCGTAGTCTGTGACCTAAAGTCCTTCCTCTATCTCTGCAATTCTACCCTGGAATTCAGTGGTGGTCTCGACGGCAGTGGCTTTGCCTTCAATAACCCGAACGCTACGCGGGAGTGTGGCTGCGGAGAAAGTTTCGCCGTCTGAGTACTTTGCTTTAAGCCAAAAATTTAGCGCCATTCCGGTTTCCGGGATGGCGTTTTTTGTTTGTGCCGGGCACTAGCAGAAGGAAATGATCAGTTCTTTGGTCAACCCATCAATTGCTCATTGACCCAGGAGGAACGCTTTACCGAGGAGCGGAAACAAAATCGCGTGGCGTACGCAATCGAAGATTTCTACGAAGCGATCCACAACCTCAACCGGAGCTGGCTGGGCAACCTGGGCCTGGGCCTATTTATTGGGATAAGTAACCTGCTCGGAGGAGGTAATACGGTTCACGTAGTCATGGCTGTCCTCAGTGGGGGGCTAGTGTACGTCGCCCAGCGTTACTTCCCCCTTACCCGTCTTTCGTATATCCTCATTGCGCTTGCCGCATACCTGCTTGTACTAGTTACGGAGATTGCCGTCTTCGGGGTGCCCGATCCCCTATCGTACTTCTTGTCGCCGGAGCGCGGGTGGGTCGGCACACTCCCGATGCTCAATGCGCTCACGCCATACGTATATCTCGGGGCCCGATTGGGCTTTTCCATTTACCTGCTAGCTGTTTACCTCAAACGAGCAGCCCTGGGACGCCAATCCCTCAGCGTAGTCCGCAGGCTGGACCCCCAGCTGGCCGGCAAATTAGTGTAAGCGGACCGCAAGGAAGTAGCTTCGCCTTCATTTGGATGGCGATACTCGTCCTCTAGTAGACCACTAGATCTTTCCCCGCTCGAAGGTCCTGCGCTCCATACTCGCGGCTCCGTATTCCTTCTCAAGTAGCGTCAGACCGGCCTCCAGGTCTAGTTGACCGCAGCTGAATACGTCCACCGCCGCGTAACCATGCTCGGGCCAGGTATGGACGGTGAGGTGGCTTTCGGCGATCACCACTACCCCACTGACGCCGTGGGGCGAAAATGCGTGGAAGCGGGATTCTACCACTCGGGCACGCATGGCGGCGGCTGCGGCGAGCAGGATGCGCTCGCTGTCGGCGGGGTGTCGGAGCCGTTCCTGAGGACAGCCCTGCAGCTCCAGCAGGATATGTATGCCGAGGTAAGTAGCCATTTACTGAACGGTTTCGCGTTGCCAGTCCGTCCACTCCTCCAGGAAGTACTGCAGGAGTACGGGCCGGTCCAGGCGGTTGACGGCGATATCCCCGGGGTCACGCATATCGGCGGGGAAGGTGAACAGGCCGGGGAGGAGGCCGGCCTCCAGGAACTTCAGCGCACCCGCGTTCCCGCCCAGTTGCTGGCCGTGTTGCTGTAAATTCCGTCCCGCATTGGCCGCCAGTACGAAGCCCCACGGACCGAAGCTCGGCACCGTCACCTGGTAGGGGGCCAGCTCCCCGAAACCCGCCGCGCGCAGCGTAGCGACGATGCACCAAAAGGTTTTGCGGGTGTGGTAGGGACTGGTGGCCTGGGTCGCGAACACGCCCGTTGCGGTCAGGCGGGCCCGGGCCAGGTTGTAGAACCAGGTGCTGTACAGCCGGGCGACGGACTCGTTACTCGGGTCGGGCAGATCAGCTAAGATGAGGTCGTAGTGCGCCGTATCGTTGCGCAGGAACACTGCGGCATCCTCCGTGATCGTGGTCGTGCGGGGGTCGCTCAGGGCTCCTGCGTTGATGGCCTGAATGCGCGGGTGACGCCGGCCCAGCTCGAAAATCTGAGCGTCCAGATCGACGATGGTGAGCGACCGCAAGTTTGGGTAGCGCAGCAATTCGCGGGCCAGTAAACCCTCCCCGCCCCCGAGGATGAGCGCGCGCCGAAAGCCGGGCACCTGGGCCGCCGGGATCTGGGCCAGGCACTCATGGTAGCGGTACTCGTCGCGACTGCTGAACTGGATGACCCGGTCCAGATAGAGGCGCAGGTCGTCGCGGTTCTGCGTCAGGACGATGTGCTGGTACGGGCTGTCCTCCTCGTAGATCACCCGGTGGGGGTAGGCGGCGGCCTCCCAGGCGTGCAGGAAGGGCTCGGCGCGGATGAACAGGAAGGTGAACAGGGCCAGACCGCCCAGCGTCCAGAGGTAGATACGCCGGCGGCGCGCGGGTGCCAGGCTTCCCCGAAAAAACCAGCAGACGCCGGCCCCCAGCAAGAGATTTACCGCACCGAAGAGCAGACTGGAACTATACAGCCCCACGAAAGGGAGGAGCAAAAAAGGGAACAGGAGCGTAGCCCCCAGCGCCCCGAGGTAGTCGAAGCCGAGCACGTTGGCGAGGTTGTCGCGCAGGGGGTAGTACTTCTTCATCACGCGGGCCAGCAGGGGGATCTCGACGCCGGTCAGGGTACCGATCAAAAAGACCAACAGCAGCATGGTCCACTGGTACTGGCCCGCCGTCTGGTACTGAAACAGGAAGTATAGCAGGGGTACCGAGCCGCCACCCAGCAGGCCCAGGCCGATCTCGGCGCGGACGAAGGCCTCCAGTTCCCGCTCCCCCACGTAGCGCGTAAGGAAGGAGCCGACCCCCATGGCGCACATGTACACCCCGATGGTGAGGGAAAATTGCTTGACGCTGTCGCCCAGAAAATACGCGCTGGTGGTGCTGATGAGCAGCTCGTAAACAATGGAGCAGAGGCCGGCCAGGAAGACGGCCACGATCAGCAATACCTTTTCGGAGCGGGGGAACGACAAACAGAATGGGGTTGGAGGGGTTACAAAGGTAGTTTGCCTGGCTTATCCGTTTACCTCATTCCCGTCATCATGCTCCGCCATTTCCGCCTCTTGTTGCCGCTGTTGCTCTGCTTCGTCTACCTCACCGCCTGTGATGCTACGGGGGAGGAAGCGGGCAGTGAACCCACCCAGGGCATCGTCACCACGGTGGAAGAGGTGAGCCCCAACGAGTACAAGATCGCCTCCGAGGAGGTCGTCCCCACCCCCGCCGACAGCCGCATCGTCGTGCAGGACCTCGACGGCACCACCGAGACCTACACCCTGGACCAGGCCCGCGCCATCGAGCAAACCGCGCCCGACTCCTCCCGCGTCCACCGGCCCTTCCGCACGGCCATGCTGGGCTACTGGGGCTTCATGATGCTCAACCGCATGGGCGGCCGCCCCCCGGCCAGCGCCTACAAGAACAACGCGGCCTACCAGCGGGCCACCACCACGGCCGGCAGTAAGCTGTCCACCACCTCCCGCGCCCGCAGCGGCTTCGGCGGACGCAGCAGCGGCACCTCAACCCGGTCCTTCGGTGGATAGCCGCCGCCTGATCGACGCCCTGCCCCGCCCCGAACGCTTTGCCCGTAAGCAGGGCCTCGACTACTTCACCAGCGGCGAGAACCACGACTACCTGGCCGATGAGGTCCTGCTGATCCGGTCCGAGGAAGCTACCGCCGCCCTGCGGGCCGGGGATACCGCCTACGCCCTGCTCCGCGACACCGTACGCCGCTGCCTCGACGACCCGGCGCGGTTCGCCCGCCTGGGCATTCCCAACCGCTGCCGGACCCTGCTGGAGTGGTCGGTGGCCAACGAGTGGGACGACTTTCTCTTCGGCCGCTTCGACTGGGCCGGCGGCCTGGACGGACTGCCCCCCCGCCTGCTTGAGTTCAACGCCGACACCTGCAGCCTCCTGCCCGAGACCGGCCTCCTCCAACCCGAAGTGCTGCGGCAGGCCGGCGTGAAGCGCCCCGCCCCGAACGACCTCATCGCCAGCCTGGAAGAGCAGTTCCGCGCCATCGGGGTGGCCCGCGGGGGTACCCACGGACTCTTTGCCCACCTTGGCTACCCGGAGGATGAACTCAACGTCGGCTTCCTCGCCGACCGGGCCCGCAAGGCTGACTGGAAGCAGGTGCTCACCGCCGCCCTGCCCGACGCCACCTTCGACCCCGACCACGGCCTGGCGGCCGACCCGAAGCCGGGAAAGACCGTCCGCTATTACTACCTCTTCAAGTTTTTTCCCTGGGACTGGATCGCTCGCGAGGAGCCCGACCTCTGGGATATGCTGGAGGAAATGACCCTCAACCACTTCGTGCGGGCGGTCAACCCGGCCTGGACGATGCTGCTCCAGTCTAAGGCCCTGCTCGCCTACGCCTGGCAGGACCATCCCAATCACCCCCTGCTCCTGCCCACGGCCTTCGACCCGGCCGACCTGCCCGATCCGCGGCGGGGCTACGTGCGCAAGCCGGTCTTCGGGCGCAACGGGGAAAACGTGATGGTGAGCCTGACCGGACGAAGTTCCGATGCGGAAAGTGAGGGCGATTACGGGGAACTGCCCGTGGTTTACCAGGAACTGGCTCCCTTCGCCACCGACGGCGAGCGACTGCGCTATCAGCTCAGCACCTTCGTCACGCCCCGGGCCAGCGCGCTCTGTTGCCGGCGCCAGGACGGGCTCATTCTGGGCGACGACGCGGAATTCGTCAGCCTGGGACTTACGGCTTCGTAGTCAGCACCGAGGCGGCCTCGCGACGAATGGCTCCCTGCGCCAGCGCCACCGGATCTTCGGGCTGGCGGGCACTCATGCTGCGCAGGCGGCTGGCGATCTGTGGGCTGCTTTCGGCGTCTTCCCCGGCGCGGGCGATGAGCATGCTGATGTTATCGCGCGATTGGGTGATGATCGACCACAGCGAGTCGCTCACGTAAATCTGTTGCGTAATGTTGTACTCTACCTCCTGGCGGATGGCCAGCAGCAGTTCGGCGGTGTACTCCCGCGGCGGCGTATCGGCATCGGGCTGGATGCGTAGGAGCAGGTTGGGCAGGGAGATGCGCTCGAGCATGAGGGTAAAGCGTTCGCAGGCCTGGAGGCGCAGGCCATCGAGATCCAGCCGGGCGCTATTGTCTTGCGGGGGCGCGGGTGCCAGGGCCTTTCGTTCCAGGGCGGAAACGGCTTCCCGGAAGTGCGCCAGGGTACCGCGCAGGATCCAGATCAGGGCGAAGGTCAAAATAGTTGGCAGCAGCCAGAAAAGGACGGGGAGGAGTTCCATGAAATTGCTTGGGTGGGCGCAAGTTGGCCAAAATCTCTGAATGGTGGTCGGGGCCGGCTTCGGGTCGGAAACAACCATGTCCGGAGTGCCGGTGTTAAGTGGGCAGTAAAGTTACTCCCGAATATGAGCGCTGACGTTAAGTCCCCCACCAAGACCACTCCGATCTCCATCACGCCCTCCGCCATGGAGCAACTAGTACGCCTGCGTAATGAATTGGGGGTCAATGAGCAGCATTACCTCCGCATCGGCGTGCGGGGTGGCGGCTGCTCCGGCTTCGAGTACCAGCTGGGCTTCGACCTGCCCGAGGCGGACGATCAGAAATTCATGGTGGGCAACGAGCGGGTGCTCATGAAGCCCGGCCACGCCCTCTACCTCCTCGGCATGGAGATCGACTGGGCCACCGGCCTCGACAACCGCGGCTTTACCTTCAACAACCCCAACGCGACGGAAACCTGTGGCTGTGGCACCTCCTTCAGCGCCTAGCTTCGGTTCCTTACTTCCCCCGCCACCGGCCGAACGCCGCGGCATCCCCCTCTACTACCAGAAGTCGGAAGCAGAAACCCGGCAGGACGTCTACGAGCGCTACGATGAACTCGTGGCCCGGCAGACCGCGCTCCACCTGGCCGACCGCCTTCACGGCGGCTACCCCCTGCAGCCCCTGGCCGACTACGTGGCCCGCTGGCTCCCCGCTCCACTCCCTTCCCACCTGCGCCTCGCCGACATCGGCTGCAGCGTAGGCCGCCTGATCGGTGACCTGGCTACCGAATACCCTGGCTGGGACTGCTACGGCATCGACTTCAGCTACCAGATGCTGCGGCAGGCACGCGACTACTGGAGCGCGGGCCGGACCCTCTCCCCCAATCTGCTCCGCTACGGATACGGGGTGCCGCACCTACCCGGCCGGGAACTCCCCAACCTACACTTCGCCCTGGCCGACGGTCAGGAACTCCCCTTTCCCGACGGCAGCCTGGACGTGCTCTTCAATACCTTTCTGCTGGACCGCCTGCCCGATCCCTTCCGCGGCCTGGACGAGTGGCTACGGGTACTCCGCCCCGGCGGCCGGATGATCTGCGTCACGCCCCTTAACTTTCTGCGGGTGGGCCAGTGGGAGCGCTACCATCCACCCATGAAGATCGTCGGACACCTCCTCGCCACCGGCTGGGAACTGCTTGACCTCACCGACCCCCTGCCCCTGCGCGAGCCCATGGACGCCCGGGGTAATGCCGTGCAGTGGAATACCCTGGCTTTCGCCGTCGGAAAACCGCGCGTATAAACCCGGTGAACCATGCTATCGTAGCGGGTGTATATGCTAGCTACCGTCTTCACCTATGTCCGATTCTCCCCAGATCCGCTTCACCCATTTCCTCGAGCAGTTCCCGCCCCTGGAGCTGCCCATCACCCTTGGCGAAGACACCGTCCGTCGCATCAGCAAGGAGACCCCGCCCCTGCCGCCGCGCATGATCGACCAGTTCCTCGTACCGCTGGAGCCCACCCAGATCAACGATGAATTTACCGAGTTCATCGCCTGTCTGCGGCTACCCGAAGCCGACAAATACGTGGGCATCGTGTACTGGCGTGCCGACCTGGCGCAGTACCACTACACCCTGGTCACGCTGGACGCCAAGACCCAGGAGGTCATCGACCGCATGATCCTGGCCGGGACGAGCTACGACGGGGAAGAACTCATTCAGAGTACGGCCGCCATCACCGAGGCCCTGATGATCTATCAGGTCAGCGGACAGGGCGGCGGCAAGAAATTCGACTACCAGGCCAGCGGCAGTACCGCCCGGCGTTTCCAGATCGCGGAGTCGGGGAAGATCATCGAACTGTAGTGGCCGCTACCGGATAATTTCCACCCGCTCGCCGGCGGCGGATTCATGGTTGCCGTAGCCGACGACGCGAAAGTTTTCCGGGGCGATGCCCGCATCCCGCAGGTAGTTCCGGACCGTGGTGGCCCGCTCCTCGCTAAGAATCTGGGCGGCGCGGGCGGACAGCTCACCAGAAGTATGGATGCGGATCTCCACGACCCGCGCCGCCTGCTGTACGTAAGCGACTAAGCCGTCGAGCGCTAGGTAGCCCCCGGAATTCGGGTAGGCGGTGTTAGTGATGAAGGTGACGCGCGGCGCGTTGGCCTCTTCGACCGGAGCGTCCGGTGACTTGCTGGTCAGTTGCGGTTCCCGGGCTTGGCGCAACTGCGTGCGCAGCGCTTCGACTTCCCGTAGTTTTTCGGCGTATTCCGCGTCGAGTTCTCCCGCGTCGGCGTTACCGGAGGGTGGAGCTACCGTTCCCTGTACGCGGTGTTCCCAACTGCGCCGCTCGCCGGGGTCGGCTGGCTGTGCGGGATAGAGACCGGAGCGCACGGTGGATCGCAGGACGGTCGTGTCGCGGGAGTTGGGGGGCAGTAGCCCGTTCCGGGCGGCCACGGGCAGGGTATCGGGTTCGGCGTACCAGGCGGGGCCCAGCTTGCTGCTTCGGTCCCGCTCGCGCATCTTCCGTTCCTGCTGCCGGCGGAATTTTTCCTTCATCCGTTCCAACTCGGCCATTTCGCGGGCGTAGCGGTCCCGGGAATTCTCGGCGGCGGTAGGGGGAACGGTGTCTACCGGGATCGCGCTACTTCGCCGCGGCTGCGCACGGACGCGCTCGTAGGGCGCTCCCTGTTCCCTATCACTCGTCCGGGTGTAGAGTTCCGGCCGGAGCTGGCGGTATTCCTCCACTTCTTCCTGCTTTTCCGCCCGGGTTTGCTGGAGGTCGCGGGCGACCTCGCCGGGGCGCAGCACGACCGCATAGCTGCGCAGGCCATCGGGGCGGACGGCCAGCGTATTTCCGGTACTTAGGGGCACTTCCACGGTGGGCTGATCCGCAACCGGAGCTGCGGCTGCAGTATCGTAGACCAGCCGGCCGGCGGGCAGGGAGGAAGTTTCGCTCACGGCGACAACGGTAAGCCGCTCATCGCCCCCGAGATCGTCAGTAGTGGCGATGGTAATACCGGGCGCCTGCGCCAGTTGCAGGTAGCGGGTGGGCAGGTCCACGACCTCCGGTGGCGCACCCCGGTCGAGTTGCCGCATCCACTGACCGCCCGGGCGGCGGAAGTACAGGGTGCGGCCGTCGCTGGCGATGAGGGGATGGCGTTCGTCGGCGGAACCGCTCAGGGCGGGGAGCGGCAGCGCGGAGCTCCACTTGCCGTCGGAGCGGGCCACGCGCTGGTAGAGATCCAGGGAGGCGGTAGCGGCGTTCTGGCGGACGTAGATCAGCCGCTGACTGTTCGTGTTGAAGGTGAGGTCTTCGGCATCTACGTCTTCGGGAAGCAACCAACGGTCCGTAATGCGCCAGGTCCGTCCGCTGCGGGTCAGTTGTTCGAGGACGGCCGCTCCCTTACCCGTTCGGAGTACGGCCAGGCTATTGCCGTCCACGCTGGCACTCAGGAGGCGATCGTCGCGGAAGGAGTTGATCGGCGAGCCAGGATTGAGGGGCCGGCCCCACCCCCCTTCCGGCGTCCGGTGGCGCACCCACACGTCGGCCGTAGCGTCCGTACCCTGGTTGCGGGGGTGATCGGGCCGGGTAAAGTACAGGTCCTGCCCGTCGGCGGAGAGCACGGGGTCTTTCTCACGTACCCCCCGCTGTTGGGTAAGCGGCGACTGAGCACCTGCCGGCAGGGCAAGGCCCACCACCAGTGACAGGCAAGAAACGATGCGAAGGAGCCGGTAGAGTGGAGCCATAAGGTAGTGTAGGTCACTTAAATATACGGTCCCCGATACCAATCCCGATTTGGTCACGCTTGGCACGATACTCCGCACCCGCCCCTGGGGGTTAGGGTAGTCCGTTGCACTTCGCGCGCCGCCGCCCTACGCTACACGTTGAAGTCGATATCTACCTCCGGAGTCAGCGGGTGGGCCTGACAGGTCAGTACGTAGCCATCTTCCACCTCCGAGGCATCGAGGGCGTAGCAGACGTCCATCTTGACGCCGCCCTTATTCACCTTGGCCATGCAGGTGGAGCAAGCCCCGGCGAGGCAACTGTAGGGGGGCGTCCTTCCTTCCTCGAGCAGTGCGTCGAGGATGGTTTGGCCCGGCTTGAGCTCGATGGAAAACTCCTCCCGGTCGAGCTTGATGTTGACCTTGCCGCCCTGACTCTCCCCCTTAATCTTTTGCGTATCGGTGGCCGAGGCGAAGCGTTCTACGTGGATATGATCCTCGTCGACGCCGTGGCCCAGTAGGGCGGCCTCTACGTTGTCGATCATCTGGCCGGGGCCGCAGACGTAGTACCGGCACTCGAGCCCATCGGCCGGGTGGCGCTGTAGAAAGCTCACCAGCGCCTTGCGGTCGATGCGGCCCCGGGCGCCCTCCCACCGGGTGTGGCTGCGCTTGAATAGCCCCTTGAGGCCGCCGGTGGCGTACTTCTTCGGGTTCGACAATGTGTGCTCCACGGTAAGCTGCCCCGCGTAGCGTTGCTGCAAGTCGCGGAGTTGCTGCTCGAAAATGATGTTGTCCTCATCGCGGTTGCCGTAGAAAAGAATGACTTCCGATTTGGGCTCCACCTCCAGTACGGAGCGGAGGATGGACATGAGGGGCGTAATGCCGCTGCCGGCTCCGAACAAGTAGTAGCGACGGCGGGCGGCGGGGTCGACCTTAGCCAGGAAGCGGCCCATGGGGGGCATCACGTCCACTTCGTCCCCCACCTGCAATTGCTGAGCGATGTAGTTACTGACCTTACCGCCCTTCACCCGCTTGACCGTCACGGCCAGCTCGGCTTCGTGGGGAGCGGAGCACATGCTGTAGGCGCGGCGTTGTTCCTGGCCGTCGATGGAGAAGCGGAGCGTGAGATACTGCCCGGCCCGGTAGTTAAAGGCCGTCCGGGCGGCGTCGGGAACCTCAAAGTATACACTGACCGCCTGGTCCGTCTCCGGCTCGAGGCGCGTCACGCGGAGGGGATAGAATTGGGGCTGGGACATGCAGTTTATTTGGTACGCAAGCTTGGTAGTACGGTAATACGGTCCCGACCTACGGGTGGTTCAGGGGCGGCAAAACTACGACACGCCCGTGACCTTGGGCACCGGGTACTAGTTGAGCTGGAAGCGCACCACGATGCCGCCACTGGCCGCCGTCTGGGGGAAGCCGAGCGCACTGAAGGGGGTGGTCTTACGGTAGTCGAAGAAGGCCCGCAGACTCAGCCGCTGGTTGAGCTGGTACTCCGCCGACGGCGCCAGGGTGAAGATGCGACTGCCCTCGATGATCTCGCGGGTCCGGGGGAAGAGGCGGCTGGCGTAGCTCTTCGAATCCCGCAGGCTGAAGTTGAACTGGACGTCCAGGTCGCTGATCTGCAGCCGGCCCCCGGAGCGGCTGTTGCCCCCACCTTGCCGACCATTGGCCAGGGGGTCATTAGCGGGTTCGCGGGTGCGGCGGCGCCCCTGCAGAAAGCCAATCTGTACCCCCTGCAGTACGATGCCGAAGCCCCCGATGATCTCCTTACCGACACTCTCGGCCAGCAGCTTACTGACCACGTTGATGCTCCGCGTCTCGTTAGCGGTATAGGCGAAGTTGACCGACAGGCCGTTGACCAGTTCGGCATCGATGGCCAGCAGCGGGGCGAAGGCCTTGGACTCCGAGAGGTTGGGGATCTCGATGCGGGGGTAATAATTCAGGTTCACCGTATCGTAGCCCGTTAGCTGTGGACTGGTCTGCTGCTCCAGGGCATCCAGATAGTCCAGGCTCGTCCCGTAGCTCGAAATCGTGAAGGTCGACTGGAAGCCATGGGTAATGTTGACCCGTCGGAAGATCTTGTCGAGCGAGCCCACCTTATCCAGTCCGTTCCACGTGAGCCGCCAGTTGGGCGCCCCGGTCAGGTCGAAAGGATCGAGACTTACCGTATTGGGGTCCTCACCGCGGTAGGCCGCCAGGAAGGCCGGCAGCAGCACCTCCTGCTGGTTCGGGCCGTAGCCGAAGGTGTACCCCTGGGCCGCCAGGTCGGGATCGGCGTGCGGCCGACTGCCCCCGCGCCGCTGGCTGATGATGAGGCGGTTGGCCTCGAAGTTGGCGAAGAGCTCGTCCAGCTTGGTGGTGTCCTGATTGAAGAGGCTCAGGGCCCCGCCGTTGCTGAAGGTCAGGGAGCCGTCGCGCACCGGTACGTTGTGACTAAAGGGGGCATCGACCCCCTTCTCGAGTACCTTGAAGGTCTCCGTGTAGTTCTCGGTGAAGGCCCGGTCCATGGTCAGTTCCAGCCGGAAATTGGCGAAGGGCTCGACGATGGCGTTGGCATCCCAGCGCTTGGTGTAGTTCTGGATCACGTCCTGGCTCAGGAAGGGATTGGAGCTGATGTAACCGTCGTCGGCCAGGGTATTCAGGTAGTCCGCGTCGCTCTGCCGCTGGTCTTCGGCCAGGGTACGGATGTTGGGCTGCAGGCCCACCACGAAGCCGCGGCCCGGCGCGCTGAAGCCGTCGGAAAGGCCGAAGAGCTTGGGCTCGGGCAGGAAGCCCGGAATGACGGTCGTAAAGTCCTCGCTGTAGTTCAGGCGCGCCCGGCGAAGGGCCAGCAGCGGCCGGATGAAGGCCTTGGCCCCCTTGCTGGCGGGCTTGGCGTCATCGTTGGCGCCTCCCGCGCCCGGACGGCGGGTGGGCCGGCTGCGGGACGTCTGGTTGTAGGGCTTCAGGAAGGAGATCTGGTCGTAGAATTTCTCGAAGTTCAGGTCGGCCGTCAGCTGCCGTTGCTGGCTGTTCTGGATCAGGTTGCCCAGTCCCTTGTCCTGAATCAGCAGCGGGGAGGCCGCCCAGGAGAAGGTGCCCAGGTACTGGGCGCGCACGTCCACGAAGTCGAGGAAAGGCAGGAAACGCAGGGGCAGCTGATAGCTGGCGTTGAAGGTCTGGTTAAATTGCTTGGGCCGCCCGCCATTCTGCACGCTCTCCCAGATGCTGTCGCGGCGCACGGTCTTCTGGTCGTCCTCCGAGAGGCCCACGATGTCGTTTTCGTCCACCTCGTCGATGGTCGCGTTCATGTTGGCGTTGTAGCCGAGGCGGAGGCTCCGGGTCATATTCCACTGCACGTCGTAGCTCCGGTTCCAGAGGAAGCGCTTGTTGTAGAAGGTATTGAAGCGTTCGTCCACGCCGGCGAAGCGGTAGCTGGTGGTCGCGAAGCTCCGGTTCATCACGTTGGTGATGCTGATCGTGTTGGGCAGGGGGTTCAGGTTGAACTCGCTCAGCAGGCGCAGGTACTTACTCTTGATCCCCTTGAAGGGCTCGAGGCTGGCGGGGGAGGCCCGGCTGTAGGTGTAGTCCACCGCCCCGGTATGGTCGCGGATGATCTCCGACTGGATGTAGGGGTCGCTGCGTTCGTTCTTCGTGTAGCCGTAGCTGAAGCTCAGGTTGGCGGGGTCGAGGGGGCTGGGTTTGGTGCGGCGGGTCGCGGGTGCGATGCCAATATTGTTCAGGTTGATCGCCGTGATCTTGTTGATGTCCTGCGCCTGCTCGCGGATGCTGTCGCGGGCTTCGTTGGTCTCGGCCCGGTCGATCTTGTCCTGCAGCTTGATGTCTAAGTCGTAGGGGTCGTACTCCGGGGTGCTCACCTGCTTGCTGTGCTGCAGGTATACGGGCAGGCGCACGCCCCACTTGGAGGGCAGGAAACGGTCGATGGCCAGGTTAGTGGCCAGGTCGTAGCCGGCCGTCTTAAAGCGGTTGCGCTCCAGCACGCTGTTATCCAGCGCCCCGAAGCCGATACTGCTGTAATTGACGGCTGCCGTCAGGTTGCCCAAGTCCGCGAGCTGCACGTCGGCCCGGCCCAGGGCGGCCACCCCGCCCCGCTCGTCGAGGCCCTCGAGGCGGAGCTCGTTGACCCACACCTCGGCGCTGATGCCGTCGTTGTCGAGGTCCTTTTCGCTCCGGACGCCGATCATAAAGACCTTGACGAAACCCAGGTTGGGATTCCCCCGGACACGGATGGTGTGATCAATGCCCGCCTCCGGGGAAAAGCGTTGCTCGTAGGTGGCGTCGCTGGCCACGTTGTTGGCGTTGCGCTCCAGTTTCAGCTCCCGCAGCAGCGCCAGGGGCAAGCGTACTTCATTCTGCGGCAGCCAGACGGAGTCGGCGTAGGCCGGGCTGTTTCGGTCCAGGCCAGTGATGCCGATGGTATCCGACAGGGCCAGGGGCACTTCGTATTCGTAGTAGTTCTGCTCGAAGTCGGAACCCATGCGCAGGAAGAGGCGCAGTTCCCCATCCTCCGGACGCTGGATGCGGCTCTGGCCGCTGGCTTCGGCGTGGACGAACATCTTCAGGTCCTCATAGAGCCGCAGGTCCGTATCGGTGTACTTGAACACGGCCCGGCTGTCGCTGGGCTGCAGGTTTTGTACCCGCAGGGAGAGGGACTGCTCGTTCTGCAGCAGGTTCTGGATACCGAGGCTTTGCTCGCGGCGGATGCCGTTGGGCAGCACGTAGTTAAAGGGCTGCCGGCGGCTGTTTTCCTCGACGTTGACCGCGTCTACGCTGAATTCCGTATTCGCCTCGCCGCCGATCACCGGGCCGGTCAGGAAGGACCGGTTGTACCGGCGCCAGTTGTTGCGGACGAGCTCGAATCGGGCAAAACGGAGCGTCACCGGGGCCTCGAAGCCGTGCATGAACATGCGCATGAAGCGGATCGACCGGAAATCGGTGATACCGCCCACCGCCGTCTTTTGGTCGCCATTCAGGGGTACGCGGAAGCGGTACCAGATGCGGCCGCTACCGTCGGCGTCCTCAATGCGGTCGGTGATGAAGGGGGTAGCATCGCGGTCCAACTCCCGGGGGTCGGTGCGCGACTGTACCATGGGGATCTCGTACTGAAAGTAGCTCTCCGCCTCGTTCAGGGTATTGTCCTGGTTGAGGTCCTCGTCATCGGGCAGGTTGGTGGCGGACTGCCGCAAATCAGTGGCCGAGTTTTCGTTAGCCGCCGAGTTGCCCTGGGTGTTGTTGAAATTTTTGTAGCGGGTCAGCAGGGAGGCGTCCTCCTGGAAGCGCTCATTATTGAAGTAGTAGAAGTTATCGTTGGCCACGTCATCGGCGAGTCGTTGCTGGACCACGGTGTTCCCGGAAAAGGCGCTGAGGTAGTCGGCGAACTTTTCCCGCTCGGCGGCGTCGTCCGAGCCGTCGAGCCCGACGTCCTGGGCCGCCCGACTCTCCGGATCATTGTCGAAGCCCTGGGTGATCTGCTGGGCAACGGGAACGCGCGACCACACGGTCTCGTCGACCGGCCGGCGGGGGTTCACCTGGGTGGGCAGTCCATTCTCAAAAAACTTGCGGCTGTCCTTCAGGATGTCTTCACTGATGTTGCCCAGGTTCAGGTAAAGGGTACCCTGTTTATCGGAGGCATTCGGGGCCGCCTGGCGGGCGTTGGTACCATCGAGAAAGGGGGAGAGCATCCAGAATTCCACGAATTCGATGTTGGAGGACTGGAAGTCGGTCGTCGTCATCTCCCGCATGATGCCGCCCCAGCGGCTCTTGGGGTCCAGCAACTTGACCGGCACGAGGGGGTCGCCCTGATCGGGCAAGGAGCCGGCGGTGAAGCCGGGGTAGCCCTGGGGGGTATCGAAGTTGTACGGCCCGCGCTCGCCGGGATAGTAAGCAAGGTCGAAGGTGAAGAACTGGGCGGCGCGGAATTGGCGCACGTCCAGGTTAGGGAATACTTCTTGCTGGCGGACTACGCTGGTGTAGACGTTGCTCGCGTCGAGGCCGTTGCGCGCGGTCGGGTCGATGCGGTACCAGTTGAGGGTGGCCCGGTTGGCCCCGCTGACGAGCCCCTCCCGGGCGGCTTCCGGAAAGAGGGGGTTGTTGTTGTTGAAGTCGTTCTGCGGCACCGAGGCCAGGAACCATTTCTGCACCGGCGCCATCAGGTCGATGGGGCTCGCCGTTCCCTCGAAATCGTCGAGGTACACGACCCCGCCCTTTTCATCCCGACTTAGGTTGATGGCCCTGCTGTGGCCCGGATCGAGGATGGCCGTCTCGGCCGTGACGCTGATGTTCGACGGCGCATTGGTGCTCAGCAGGGGCAGCTTGTCCAGGGTTCGCGTCAGCCAGCCCGAGGGCTTATTGTAGGTCGCGTCAAAGCCAAAGATGCGGTTATTGATGGGGTCTTCCCCGAGGTTCACCTTCTGGGTGAAGGGTCGCTCGAAGAGCTGCATGAAGGTGCCCCCGATGGCCAGGTTCTCATTGACCTCGTAGTCGGCACGCAGGCCCAGCATCGTTCGGGTCTGCAGGCTGAAGATCGTGTTGTCCTCGAAGTTCACGTCGATGGGTACCCCGGCACTCAGAATGGCGTCGTTGAGAATGCGTACGCGGCCGGTGCTGTAGTCTACGGTGTAGTCCCGGCCCTCCACGAGCAACGCCCCACCCGCGGTCACCCGCACCGATCCCGGCGGAATGTTGAAGGCCCCCAGGCTGATCTCCGACTGCACCGAAGACTTGTAGCTGCCCCGGATCGCGAAGCGGTTCTTCTCCGGAAACTCCCGCGCCTGGAAGAGGGTGGAGTCGTACAGCTCCTGGTAGGTAAAGCGGGGCGCCACCTCGGGGGGGAGGCGGTCGGCCAGGTCGCTGCCGAAGGGCTCGAGCACGGGGAAGTAGATCCGGCCGGTGGAAGGGTTGATCGTGATGCCGGGCACGAAGTCGAATACCCCGTCGGGCTGGGGGTCCCCCTGGGTGTTCAGGCGGTCGAGGTTGAAGGCCCGGATCAGCGGTACGCCGGGAATGTAGTTGTTGGTGCCGGGCAGCGAGACGTCCACCGGCAGGAAGCGCTGGAAGCCCTGGCCGGGATTTTCGTACTGCACGTCGAGGCGGAAGTCCTCCTGGTTCACCTGGTAGGCCCCGAGGGAGTAGACGTTCTTCATCATCAGGTCCCAGGAGGGCTCACTGACGCGCTGGGTCGAAGATTTGAGCAGCTTGGTGTACAGCACCTGGTTGGCGAAATTGCTGGTGTCGGTGCTGGTGTTGTCGGTATTGACCGAGAGCTCTCCCACCTTGAAAATCTCGCCGTTGTATTTGTAGCGGTAGGAGACGGCCACGACCTGGTCGGGCTGCACGTTGATGTTGAGGGAGATGAAGCCCAGCTCGGGATTCACGGTATATTCCCGGGGACTCAGTTTTCGGGCGGATACCTTCTCGAAATCGCGGATCTGCTCCAGGCCGAACTGGGCCGACTGCAGCACCGATACGGAACGGTCGATGTCGCGCAGGTTCTCCGCCTGGGCGATCAGGCGGCCGTAGAGGTCGTTGGCACCATTTTCGGGCAGGGGGCGGCCATCACAGATCTCCTGGTAGCGGGGGGTGGGGAACTGGCCTACGGCAACGGGATTAGTCAGGCGGTTCGGCTCGGCCAGGTCGGCGAAGGCTACGATGTCGCGCACGTCCAGCACCTCGTTGCGGTCGTTGGTGATCCAGACCTCGATGTTCTCCACGTGGAAGAGAGTCTGGATCTGCGGCAGGTTCTCCAGGGCGTCCTCGTACACCTCCCGGTTGTAGTGGCTCAGGAAAAAGTGACGGTTCTCGTCGTACTCGTCGGCGTAGACCTCAAATTGCGAGAGCTGGCTGCCCCCCTCGATGGTGAGCTTCTCGCGCTGCGAGCGCTGCTGGCTGGCGATGGCCGTCAGGCGCAGGTGCCCGAACTGCAGCTCGGTCTTAATCCCGAAGAGCGACTGGGCCCCCTCGATCAGGGAGCCCCGCAGGGGCAGGCTCACGTTGCCGGCCTCGATCTTGCGGATGATGTCGTCCTCCCCGAAGGCCTCGCTGTTGTAGTCGAGCTTGATCTGGTTGTCGAAGTTGAAGTTCGCCCCGGTGTTGTAGTTGGTGTTCAGTTTAAGCTTGTCCCCGATCTGGCCGGTGACGTTCATCTGAATGTCCATGTCAAAGTCGAAGATCGTGTTGCGCCGAAAGCGCTCCACGATGAAGGGGTTCTCCTGGTACTGGTAGTTGAGGCCGAAGCTCAGGTCCACGCTGCCCTGGGGCTGGATGCTGATCTCGGTGCCGCCAAAGAGGTTGTTGATCAGGTCGGGGTCGATCTCGATGTCGGCCAGCGGGTCGCCGATGCTGACGCTCTCGTCGGGATTGCCGACGCCGGCCAGGTTGTTGAAGTACTTCTGCTGGTCCTGCTTTGCCCGGTACTCGAAGTATTCGTCGAAGGTCAGGTACGTGGGCGGCCGGAAGTCGATGTCGCCCATGCGCTCGCGCACGATGTAGCGGCCGGTGGCGGGGTCGTATTCGACGGTCCGCTCCACGGCGGCGGGGTCGCGTAGGTCGACGGGGTTGCGGTTGGGATCGGTGATGAAGTCGCCACGCCGGTCACGCAGGGGCGGCAGGGTATCCCGCAGGAAGGCGGCCAGGGGCTGCTCCCACTCCCGGCGGCTGCGGTCGGCGTCCTCGGCAGTCCGGTACGGAGCGTAGGAAAAGCCGAGCGATACCAGGACAACACAAATGAGCGGCAGTGTTTTGTTCATACGATGCAATCCTTCCAAAAACCCCGGTTGCAATGAGGGCAGCGAGCGGTAGTCAAGTAAAATTTGCGCCGGTAATCAGGAAGACAGCTCCCGTAGCGCCAGCTTTATCAGATTCTCCGGTGTATCCGTTTGCGGATGGGCGGCCAGCACCCGGTTGAGGGCGCGCTGCACGGCCGGGCGGGCGAAGCCCAGGTTAACCAAGGCTGATAACGCCTCGCTCCGCAGCGTATTGCTTTGCGGCGAAAGTAGTGTCGGCGATTCGCCGCTTTCCTTGATCAGCTTGTCCTTCAGGTCCAGGATGATCCGCTGGGCCGTTTTCGGTCCGATCCCCTTCACGCGGCGGATCGTCCCCACATCCTCGCCGATCACCGCCGCCCGCAGCTCCTCGGCGTTCATGCTCGACAGCACCACCAGGGCCGTGGCGGGGCCGACACCGGTCACCGAAATCAGCAGCCGAAATAAATTGCGCTCCTGCTCCTCGTAGAATCCAAATAGCGTCTGCTGGTCCTCCTTGACGTGAAAATGGGTCAGCAACTTGACCGTCTCCGCCCCCTCGATTTTCGTGTAGGTGTACAGGCTAATGTTGACGTGGTACCCAATACCTCCCGCCTCTACGACCACAAAGGAAGGGTTCTTGTGGGCGACCAGGCCCTTGACGTATGCAATCATTTCGCGAATGTAGGAAGCGCTTCGCGTAGTCCTCTAGTTCGTGAGTTCGTTAGGCCGGCCACCTAACGAACTAACAAACTAAAAGCCTATCTCACTATCTGCCCCGTCACCCGCAATAACTCCGTTTCCGTCTGCTTCAGGTTCAGCAGGGCGTTGAGCAGCTGAAATTCCGCGTTGGCGTAGTTGAGCTGGATCTGCCGGTAATCGAAGCTGTTGATCGTCCCCCCACTGAAGCGCTCCTCGGCGATCTGTAGGTTGCGTTCGGCGTTGTCGATGAGCAGTTGGGTGATCTGGATGACCTCGGCCTGGTTTTCGTACAGGGCCAGGGTGTTCTGCAGGGAGGCGCGGAGCTGCTGCTCGGTGGCCTGGTAGTCGATCTGGGCCGTGATTTCCTGCAAGCGCGCCGACTGGGCCCGCACCCGCCGGTTGCCGCCGTCGAAGAGGAGGTAGCTGGCGGTAAAGCCCACGTTGCCGGTCAGCGTACGCGCCGCCACGCCGGGCAGGTTCTCCTCGCGCGCCGGCTGGTCCCCCCTGAATTCAAAGGTCTGCACGCCCGTCTGCACGCCGATGTTGTAGCCCGCCCCCGCACCGATGCCCACGACCGGTTTGTACTCGGTTTCGATCAGCCGCGTTTGCAGGGCGGCCAGGTCGCGGTTGATCAGCGCGTTCTGCAGGCTGCGGTTGGCGGCGAGCAGCTGGGCTTCGAGGGTCGCCCGATCGTAGCCGGCGGGACTGTACGTCAGCTCATCCACCAGCTCTACTTCCCGGTCAAGATTCGTTTCCCCCATCAGTTGCAGCAGGTTGCGGACGGCATTGCGGTAGGTCACCCGCTGCACGACCAGGGCCACGGAATCCGTCAGGAAGGCATCCCGCGCCTGCAGCTCGTCAAAGGTGCCCCCCTGCCCGTATTCCCGGCGTACTTGCTGGTACTCGATGCGGTCGCGGCTGAGCGCCAGCACGCGCGCGCGTACGTCGATCTGTTCCCGCTGTACTACGCCGTTGTAGTAGGCGTTGATGATGTCCTGCACGCTGTTTTCTACCTGCAGTTGCAACTGTCCGCTACTCAGGTCGGCCAGGGTTTCGAGCCGCTCCTTGTTGATGGCGATGCGGCCGCCGTTAAAGAGTACCCAGTTGATCGCCGCCGTGGGGCCCACCGCGTAATTGGTCGTGGTACTCTGCGCTACGATGCTGGCCGGGTTGCTCTGCCGCCGGTACGCGATGCCGGGATCGATGCCCAGCACGATGGTCGGGTACTTTTCCGTCAGGGCATAGTCGTCGTTGTTCCGGGCCACCTCCAGCTCGTTGGCGGCGATGCGGATCTGGTAGTTATTCTCCAGCCCCACCTGAATGGCGTCACTCAGCGTGAGGGTTTCCTGGGCGGGGACGCAGGTGCAAAGGAACGGGGCGAGCAGCGCCAGGAGTCGTCTCATATCGGTGTGGGTAAGCGGGAAGGTGCGATCGATTTCCCCCTCAGGGGCAAAGGTAGGATACCGTTTACTCTTACCCGACGCGCTGACCGTTCGGCACCGGCCGCTCGGGCTGCAGCAGGGTCACGGTGTTGCCCTCCCCTACCCCGCCGAGCACCAGGCACTCGCTCATCAGGGTAGCAATCTGCTTGGGCGGAAAATTCACCACGGCCACGACCTGCCGGCCCACCAGCTCGTCGGCCGGATAGCGGACGGTCAGCTGGGCCGAGGACTTCCGGATACCGTACGCACCGAAGTCGATCCACAGCTTATAGCTCGGATTGCGCGCCTCCGGGAAGGGCTCGGCGGCGGTCACCGTGCCGATGCGGAGTTCGAGTTTAGTGAAGTCGGACCACCCGACGGGCGGCAGCGGGGCATCGGTTGGCGACATGATCGAATTGAAATTTCGGTTCAGCAAATATTAATAAAAGGAGCGGTCACCCCCGGCCCGCTTGGGCAAAATAGTCGGTTGCCGGGTATATTTCGGTATGCCGCCGCCGCCCGACCGACCGACCATTCCCTGGGCTACCGTCCCCCTGCTCCCGCCCGTGCTTGCCCTGGCGGCGGGGATTGCGGGTGCGGCGGCCCTCGGGTACACGCACCGCTACGCCTTACTGCTTGCGGCCGGGGGCTGCTGTCTGGCGGGGCTTGCCTTACACCTGCGGCCCCGCCCGTCCCCCGTGTACGCGACGCTGGCTTCCGTGTTGCTGCTTCTGGGGACCGCGGCCTTCGGCGGGTGGTACGCCGGGCAGCGCCACCCCCTGCACGCGGCGGACCACTTCGCGAATCAGCAGCAAACCGGCGATCTCCTGGTCGGAGAAATCACCAACTTGCGGCCCGGCGAGCAGCGGGCCAGCGCGGAACTGCGCGTGACGGGCCTGCTGCGGGACTCGCTGCTCCTGCCGGCGCGGGGGAACGTCATGGCCTACCTCCGGGGACCCATTCCCGCCCCGGGCGACCGCATTGTACTGGCCGCCCCCGCGACCCGCCTTTCCGGCCCCCTGAATCCCGCCGCCTTTGACTACGCCGCCTACCTGGCGGGGCAGAACGTGTTCCACCGCAGCTTTGCCGACAGCCTGGAGTGGGCCGTGACGGGCACGCGGCGGGCTTTGTCCCTGGAAGCCCTCGGGGAACGCTCGCGGGCGGCCTGGTTCGGGAGCCTGCAGCCCTACCTGGCGGGCGACCAACTGGCCGTGGCGGCGGCCCTCATCATGGGCAAGCGCGACCTGCTCGGGAGCGAGGTAAAATCGGCTTACGCGGACACCGGGGCCATCCACGTGCTGGCGGTGTCGGGGCTCCACGTCGGCATCCTGGCCCTGATCGTGATGCAGTTTTTGCGGCTGCTGCTGCCGGCGCGACCGGTGTGGCTGGCGTTGCGGACGGTACTGACGATTCTGCTCGTGTGGTACTTCGCCCTCATCACGGGCCTGAGCGCTTCGGTGCAGCGGGCGGCGCTGATGGTGACGGTCGTACTGATCGGCAAGCAGGTCAACCGCAACAACAACATCTTCAACCTGCTGGCCATCGCGGCCCTGGCGATGCTGGTCGTGGAGCCCAAGCAGCTCTTTCAGGTGGGCTTCCAGCTCTCCTTCACGGCAGTGGCGGGCATTGCCCTGTTCGCGCGGCCCCTGCAGCGGCTGGTGTACCTGCCCGGGAGGCTGCGCCTGGTCTGGGACGCGGTGAGCGTATCGACGGCCGCCCAACTGGGTACCCTGCCGCTTTCGCTCTTTTACTTCGGCCAGTTCCCGGTGTACTTCCTGCTGAGCGGCACCCTGGTGATCGTGTTTGCCTACGGGGTACTGGGCCTCGGCCTACTACACGGGCTGCTGGCGGCCGTGGGAATCAGCGGCGGCGGACTGTGGCTCACCGGCACGGCCCTGCGCTACGTCGTGGAGCTGCAGAATGCCTTCATTTTCTACTGCGGGAAGCTGCCCGGGGCCACCCTGGAGCTAACCAACTTCGGCCTCTTCTCGGCCGTCGTCCTCTTTTTCCTGATCGCTGGCCTGGCCTATCTGGCCTTTCGACCGAGTCACCGCGCGCGGTGGGCCGTGCTGGGTGCCGCGGCGGTGCTGGGTGGATGGTGGCTGCTGCGCCCGGTGCTCGCTCCCCCACCGGCCCAGTTCACGATCTATCACGTGCCGCGGGCGACGGCCATCGACGTGTTCGACGGTCGTGATGGCCTGAGCCTGGGGGACTCCCTGACCGAAGACCAACTCACCTACAACGTCGCGCCGCTGCGCAAACTCCTGGGTACGGAGGACAGCCAACGACTGGATCTTTTCCAAGACACGAGTTTGGCCGCCGCAGCCATTGGCTACCCACTCCTGCGCTTACTGGACCGCCGGGTACTGGTGCTGGACGGCAAGGTGCCCCCGCCCTCGGACGCGGAGCTGCCGGAGGTCGACCTCATCCTGGTGCGCAACGGCTTTCGGCCGGATCGGCTGACCACCGCCCTGCCGGAGGTACCGCTCGTGGTAGACGGTTCCAACCCGCCCTACGTCGGCCGGCGCTGGAAAGCAAAAAGGCCCACCGCTCACCTGACGGCGGAGCGGGGGGCCTTTGCGTACCGGGCGGAGCGGTAGGCTCAGATGGTCATGACCTCGGTCTCCTTGTTCTCGACGATCTCCTCCACCCGCTTGGAGAGCGTGTCGGTCCAGCCCTGCACCTTGTCTTCCATGCGCTTACCGGCGTCTTCGGGGTAGCCGTTCTTAACTTCCTTCTTGATGTGCTCCATGGCGTCGCGGCGGGCGTTGCGGATGGAGATCTTGGCCTCTTCGCCCTCGGCCTTCACGACCTTGGCTAGCTGGCGGCGGCGCTCTTCGGTGAGGGGGGGGACGCTGATGCGGATCAGTTGTCCGTCGTTCATGGGGGTCACCCCGAGGTTGGCCTCAAAAATGGACTTCTCGATGGCACCGAGATTGGACTTATCGAAGGGCTGAATCGTGATCGTGCGCGCGTCGGCCGTGCTGATGCTGGCCGTCTGGTTGATGGGCGTAGGCACGCCGTAGTAGGACACCATGATGCCGTGGAGCATGGCGGGGCTGGCCTTACCGGTGCGCACCTTGACGAGTTCACGCTCCAGGTGCTCGATGGCTTCTTCCATGAGCATCTTCGATTCTTCCAGGTGTTCGCTCAGTAAATCTTCCATGTTGGGGTTGAATTTCTGCAAAAGTAACTAATGGTCCTTTCTAGTTGCGGCGGCCCATGTAGCGAAGGATGAGCCAAAATAGTATGGTTAGACTAGAGAGCGCCGCCACTACGTAGGTCATGGCCGCCCACCAGAGCGCGTCCTTCGCCCCGTCGTGAAGCTGGCCGGTGGCGGTGCCGCTCTCCTCCAGCCAGTTCAGGGCCCGGCGGCTGGCGTCGAACTCCACCGGCAGGGTAAGCACGCTGAACAGGGTGGTGATGCCGAAGGCGACGATCGCGACGATGAGTATCGTGTCGCCGAAGCCCCCCGCGATGCTGCCCACCGCCAACATGATCAGGATGCTCTGAAAGCGGGAGGCTACCTGCACGATGGGCACCATTTTCGAGCGAAACTGCAACCAGGCGTAACCCTGGGCATGCTGCACGGCGTGGCCACACTCGTGGCTGGCGACGGCCGCCGCGGAGACGCTCCGCCCCTGGTATACTTCGGGACTAAGACTCACCGTCTTCGTCTGTGGGTTGTAGTGGTCGGTCAGGGTACCCTGCCCGGGCACGATCTGCACGTCTCGAATGTTGTAAAACTCGAGCATCCGGCGGGCGACGTCGACGCCGCTCATGCCGTTCGTCATCGGCACTTTGCTGTAGCGGGCAAATACGCTCTTCAGCCGGTTGCTCACGGCCCATCCGATACCGGCGAAGACCAGGGTGATGATGATGTAAACTCCGTATCCGCCGGTCATCATGGTAGCGAGGGTTAGCGTGCGTGATGGGGGGTGGGCGATAATTTGTCGCTGCCCATGTAGTGGTGAAGCACCTCGGGTAATAGAATCGCGTCGGCGGTCTGCATGTTCTCCAGCAGGGCGGCGATGATGCGGGGCAGGGCCAGCGCACTGCCGTTGAGGGTGTGCACCAGCTCCGTACCGCGTTCGGTGCGGTAGCGCAGCCTGAGGCGGTTGCTCTGGTAGGTCTCGAAATTGGATACGGAGCTCACCTCGAGCCAGCGTTCCTGGGCGGCGCTCCAGACCTCGAAGTCGTAGGTCATGGCCGAAGTGAAACCCATATCGCCCCCGCACAGCCGCAGGACCCGGTAGGGCAGGTCGAGTGCGTCGAGCAGGCCGGCGACGTGATCGACCATCTCCTCCAGCTTGGCGTAGCTCTCCTCGGGGCGGGCGAGTTGTACGATCTCGACCTTATCGAACTGGTGTACGCGGTTGAGTCCGCGCACGTGGGCCCCGTAGCTGCCGGCCTCCCGGCGGAAACAGGGGGTGTAGCCGGTGAGCTTGATCGGTAGCGCGTCGGCCTCCAGCAGTTCTCCACGGTAGAGGTTAGTGAGGGGGACCTCGGCGGTAGGGATGAGGTAGAGGTCGTCGACCTGCACGTGGTACATCTGTCCTTCCTTATCGGGCAGCTGCCCGGTGGCGCGGGCGGTGTCTTCGTTGACCAGCAGCGGCGGGGCGTACTCGGTGTAGCCGGCGGCGGCGTTGCGGTCCAGGAAGAAGTTGATGAGCGCGCGTTGCAGGCGGGCCCCCTGCCCGGTAAAGACGGGAAAACCGCTACCCGTTGTGCGTACCCCCAGCTCCAGGCTAAAAATACCGTAGTCCTCGGCGAGTTCCCAGTGCGGCTTGGCGGAATCGCCGAGGGTGGGCAGTTCCCCCGCGAAGGGCCGGTACACCTCATTGTCCTCGGCACTCTTGCCGGCGGGGACCAGGTGGTAGGGTACGTTAGGCAATTGCAGCAGCGCAGCTTCCAGCTCCTCCACGACGGAGGCAAGTTCGGTTTCGCCCACGCTGACCGCTTCCTTGATGCCGTTGACGCGTTCGCGCTTCGCCCCGGCCTCCTCCTTCCTGCCGGACTTGAAGAGGTCACCGATTTCCTTGGAGAGGCTGTTGCGTTCGGCCAGGAGCTGATCGTTCTGCGTCTGCAGTTCTTTGCGGCGGTCGTCGAGGGCTACGATGTGGTCGACGTCGGCGCCGGCGTCGATCTGCCGCTTCCGCAGTCCTACCAGTATCCGGTCGCGTTCGTCGCGCAGCGTATTCACTAATAACATGCTCGATAATTTGTGCGGCAAAGGTAGCGGTTGGGCGCCAAGGCCCGCCCGGGCTAAACATTATGTCGCAATTCTTGTATTTAGTTGCGAGCCTCGGCCCTGACTCTACCACCATTTCGATTTAAGGTCGTAGCTTTGCGCGGCAAGCGATTCCGCACGCAATCTCCTGGAGACCGCATTTCTGCACCGTCCTCCGGTCAGCGTTCATCCTCATTCCGCAATTCCGGGCCCTTCATGCTTCCGTTCGGGAGGCCGGTCCGTTACCCTCGGTTCCCCTTACCACCCATTTTCCCCTCTAGTACCATACTACTAAATGTTTAGCATAGCGCAATTACAGAGCATGCTGGTCCCCGAATTGCGGGACTACGCAGATACACTGGGCCTGAAGTCTTATAAAAAGCTCAATAAGCAAGACCTGATCCTTACCCTCCTCGAACAACAGGCCGTCAAGGGCACTGAAACCGTCAGCGAACCCCCGGCCGCCTCCGACACCGACCGCGTCCCCAACCGCCGCGCCGCCGCGGCCGCCTCCGCCGCTCGCCAGGCCGAAGAGAAAGCGAAGGACGAAGAGAGCGACAAACCCTCCCGCAGCAGCCGGGGCCGGCGCAGCAGCCGCAATTCCGACAGCGCCGACGAACCCAAGCGCCCCGCCCGGGGCCGCGGGCGCTCCCAGCAGTCCGAGGACAACTCCGAAGCGGACGACAGCAACAGCAAGCAGGAATCGGCCCACAACGGCAAGTCCGACGACGATCGCGGTCGCGGACGGGGACGTGGTCGCCGCAGCATGCGCGAAGAATCCTCCCAAAAAGACGACCGCAACAGCAACAGCAACCGCAATACGCCCAAGGAGGCCGATGGCCAGGACGGCAACGAGGACCAGGAAGCCCGCGGACGCGGCCGGGGACGCGGCGGTAACGACAACAACGACAGCAATACCGACGAGCAGCCCCGCAACGAGCGCTACGGCAACCGCGGCCGCGTGGAGGATCGCGACGACAACCGCCGCAACAACAACAACGAGCGCAACGAGCGCGGAAACAGTGAGCGCGGCAACAACGAGCGCCGCAGCCCCCGCAGCGAGCGCAACAACGAGCGCGGCGGCAACAACAACGAGCGCGGCGAGCGCACCAGCAACGACGCTCAGAACGAGCGCAGCAACGGCAACGACCGCGGGAACAACAACGAGCGCAACAACCGCCGCAGCCAGCCCGAGTACAAACTCGACGGCATCATCAGCTCCACGGGCATCCTGGAAATGATGCCCGACGGCTACGGCTTCATGCGTTCGCCGGACTACAACTACATGACCAGTCCGGACGACGTCTACGTCAGCCAGCAGCAGGTCAAGTCCTACGGCCTCCGCACGGGCGACACTCTCCGCGGCCCCGTCAAGCCCCCCAAGGAAGGCGAGAAGTACTTCGCCCTCCTCGACGTCGAGAAGATCAATGGCTTCGACCCCAAGGACATCCGCGACCGGGTACCCTTCGACTACCTGACCGCCCAGTTCCCCACCGAGAAGTTTACCCTCTCCGGTTCCACCCACGGCAAGGACTACGGCATGCGCCTCGTCGACCTCTTCGCCCCCATCGGTAAGGGCCAGCGGGGACTCATCGTCGCCCAGCCCAAGTCCGGAAAGACCTTCCTGCTCAAGGACGTCGCCAACGCCATCGCCAAGAACCACCCCGAGACCTACCTCATCGTGCTGCTCGTCGACGAACGGCCCGAGGAAGTCACCGACATGAAGCGCAGCGTGAAGGCCGAAGTCATCAGCTCGACCTTCGACGAGCCCGCCGAAAACCACGTCCGCGTGGCCAACGTGGTCCTCGAGAAGTCCAAGCGCCTGGTCGAATCCGGCCACGACGTTTGCATCCTGCTCGACTCGATCACCCGCCTGGCCCGGGCCTACAACACCGTGCAGCCCAGCTCCGGCAAGGTGCTCTCCGGCGGCGTGGAGGCCAACGCCCTCCAGAAGCCCAAAAAGTTCTTCGGTGCGGCGCGTAACATCGACGGCGGCGGCTCGCTGACCATTCTGGCGACCGCCCTGATTGACACCGGCTCCAAGATGGACCAGGTCATCTTCGAGGAATTCAAGGGGACCGGCAATATGGAACTGCAACTCGACCGCCAGCTGGCCAACAAGCGCATGTACCCCAGCATCGACTTCACCCGCTCCAGCACCCGCCGCGACGACCTGCTCCTCGACCGCGACGTGCTCCAGCGCATGTTCATCCTCCGCAATCACCTCGCGGACATGAAGCCCGAAGAAGCCTTCCTCTTCCTCATGCGCCACATGAAGAACACGACCAGCAACGAGGAATTCCTCGCCACCATGAATTCGTAGCACCGTAGACCGTTCCCTCCGGGACGGGAGACCGCTTCGCGGGGGAATCAGGACAGGAAGCCATCAGGCCGATTGTCTTGATTCCCCCGTTTTGCGTTAAAAAATATGGCGGGGACGCCGGTGCAATGCGCGCGAACGTCCTGCGCGCCAATGGTAATTGGTACATCGTAAATGGTAAATTGTAAATTTTCATGACCACCGTAAAAGCCCTAACCCAAAACCCCGTCCAGGAAAACACCTACCTCGTCTACGACAACGACACGAAGGAAACCATCATCTTCGACCCCGGATGCTACACCCCCGCCGAGGAGCGAGCATTGCAGGAGACCATCAAGCGCCTTGGCCTGCGGCCGGTTAAGCTGATCAACACCCACTGCCACTTCGATCACGTGTTTGGCAACGCGCTGGTGGTGAAACACTATGGCCTCCAGCTGGGCATTCACCCGCTGGAGGAGCAGATCCTGGAATCCGCGCCGATGTTCGTGGAGGCTTACGGTATGCCGGCCATGACGCCTTCGCCTAAGCCCGATTACTACATTCACGAAGGAGACACGGTGACTCTGGGGGAGGCTGTTTTTGAGGTTCTCTTCTGTCCCGGCCACTCGCCCGGCAGCCTGTGCTTCTACAAC
Organism: Lewinellaceae bacterium; assembly: GCA_963803525.1. GTDB lineage: Bacteria > Bacteroidota > Bacteroidia > Chitinophagales > Saprospiraceae > Neolewinella. The sequence continues at coordinate 749,577 of CAWDMV010000017.1, read as the reverse complement.
CGCGCCGAGGGCTACGTCATCGCCGGCGACGTGCTCTTCCGCCGTTCCATCGGCCGCACCGACCTGCCCCTCGGCGACCACGCTACCTTGATCGGTTCGATCAGGACCAAGTTGATGCCGCTGCCGGACGACACCGTCGTCTATCCGGGCCACGGCCCCTCCACTACCATCGGCGAGGAGCGGCAAGAAAATCCCTTCCTCTAACGTATAGCTACAAGGCTGCCTCTCCCGATAGCTATCGGGACGAAAGCAAAAAGCACTCTCCGAGTGCGCAGGATCAGTTGCTGCCCAATCTACCGTTGCACCGGCTAAAATAGATTGTACAATCAGCCTGCATTATCGTCCAGCCCGTAAATCGCCTCCGTGGTCTCCAGCGGCACCTCGTCCGTCAGGTCCTGCACGAAGCGGCACCAGGCGCATTCCGGCTTGCCGCAACCGGAAAATTGCTGGTCCTGGATGGCGTCCCACGTCGCACGCAGGAGCTCACGGAGGGCCGTTGTGTCGCGCTGGCTGAGTTCGAGCACTTCCTCTTCCTGTTGGCCCTCCGGATTAGTGAGGAGGTAGCTGATGCGCCCTTCCTTGACGCGGCGGAGATTCCCGGGCCGGTTGTCGAAGAGGAGCTTGTAGAAGGTGAGTTGACGCCAGTAGTCGCCGCCGTGGGGCTTCTTGTCGGTGGGCCGCCGCAGCTTGCCGCTGCCGCCGGCACTGGTCTTGTAATCGACTACCCCCACGTAGGCGTCGTTGATCCCGTCGATCCGGTCGATGATGCCGGTAAGGGGGATGCCATCCACTTCGGCATTGCGGATGAGGTACTCGATCTCCACGTCCGCTACCCAACTTGTCCGGTAGCGGTCGTAGTAGGTGCCTAATTCCCGCCGCCCCCGCTCGAGGCGGCCGGCGTACCCCTTCGTGGTAAGGAGTCCGCGCCGCTTGGCCAGGGCCAGCTCGAAGTTGTAGATGAGCTCCTCGCGGCTGGGGAAGATGCGCGCCGGATCGCGCTTCATGCGCAGGAAGTAGTCCTGCAAGGCCTCGTGGAGGGCCGACCCGTAAACCGTTCGTTCCCGCTCCCGGTCGGGCACCCGCAGTAATTTTTCGTAGTAAAAGCGGAGCGGGCAATCCAGGTAGGCGTACAGCGCACTGACGCTTAGCCGGAAATCGACTAAGAGATCGGCGATGGCCGAACGTTCCAGTACGGGGAAGCGGGCGGGGTCCTTGGGCTGCAGCTGCAGCTGCGCGAGTTCGGAGAGCGTCTCCGCATCTACGTTCGCGGCCCGCACTTCCACTTCCCCCCCCTCGATGAGCTCGTCCACGAAAGCGACCGGTTGCTGCAATTTATCCTGTTGGCTGAACTCCGCGCAGGAGAGTACGACCTCCGACCGCGCGCGCGTCAGGGCCACGAAGAAGAGGCGGCGGCGGGCCTCCTCCTCATCCTCCGTGCCGGCGTAGGTCAGGGTATCCGGTAGCTTGAAACGGCTGGAGGCCCGGCCCCCACCCGCTCCCCAGGCGCGTTCGGAGCAATCCAGCATCCACACTTTGTCGAATTCCAGTCCCTTAGCGCTGTGCGCCGTCACGAGCAGGACGGCATCCGCCTGATCGAGGTGCGACCGCAGCGGCAGTTCGATCCGATTGCCGTCCATCTGCACCAGGGTATCCAGCAGCTCCGCCAGGGTGAGGCGCGGGCGGCGGGCGATCTCCCGCAAAACGAAGTCGGTGAAGGTGGCCACGTGCTGCAAAAGTTCGGCCCGGTTCGCATCCCGGAGCACGGCGGCGAGCAGGCCCGAGCCGTTGAGGAGGCGCTCGATGAGTTCCGCCAGGGGCAGGCTGCCGATCAGGCCGATCGCTTCTTCCAGCCAGTCGGCCACGCGGCGAATCTCCTCGGGGCGTTCCAGCCCGGACGGGTAAGCCGACGACGCGTGGAGGTACTCCCGCCAGCCGGGCAAATAGCCGTTGCGGTCAACGGCGGCCAGGCGGCCCAGATTGAGCAGCGACAGGTCGTGCGGCAGCAAGCCGAAACAGCGGAAGTGCAGTACCCGGAAGAGGAGGTACTCCCCCGTGCCCGGCCGCTCCTGCTCCGACTGGAGGTAGCGCAGCAACTCCCGCAATTGCCGCACCGGCCGGCCGTCGAGTACGTTGGGACGCCGCTTGCTGCGGTAGGGAATGCCGGCCCGCTCCAGCAGGTGGCGCAGCAGCTGTGCCTGACTGTGCTTAGCGTAGATGACCGCCATTTCCGACCACGGGATGCCGGCCGTGTGCCAGTGCTGCAGTTGGCCGACCAGGTAGCCCGTCTCCTGCCGGTGGTCGGCGAAGGAGAGGTAGGTGAGGCTGGGAGTGTCCGTTGCACCTGCGTTCGCGCCAGTGCCCTCACCCCCCGCCCTCTCCAAAGGAGAGAAAGCCAAGCCGGGGTAATTGCTGGTTAATTTCTTGTCGATCTGGCGGTCGGGGAGGCGGTCGCCGATGCGCAGGGTGTTGCGGGTGATGAGGGCGTCGGCACCATCGAGGATAGACTGGGTGCTGCGGTAGTTGTCCGTGAGGGTGATGACGGTGAGCTGGTCCTGGTGGCGATTATGGAAATCGACCATGGCGTTGAGGCGGGCGCCCTGGAACTCGTAGATGGCCTGGTCGTCGTCGCCGACGATGAAGACGTTGGGGTTTTCCCAGTAGTCGGTGAGGTGGCGGATGATGCGGTCCTGGCTGCCGTTGGTGTCCTGAAACTCGTCGACGAGTAAATAGCGGTAGCGCTCCTGGTAGCTGCGCAGCAGCCCGGGGTGATCGTGAAAGGCGCGCAGCACCCAGCCGATCATGTCGCCGTAGTCGTAGCGCCGCTGCTGCCGCAAGGCCTCCTGGTAACGGGGGAAGAGGGCCACGGCCGAAGCCAGCTTCTCCATGCGCAGCCGCTCCTCGGCAATGTCCCCTTCCTTAGGATCTCCGGCCTGCTTGTGTTTGTATTTGCGTTTGTAGACGAAGTCGGGGTGGCGCTCCAGCCCGTCCGCGTAGGTACGGATGCGCTGTTGCAGGTCGTCCTCGGTCCAGTTTTCAGCCTTGATCTGGGCGAAGAGGTCCTGCAAATGGTCTTCGTAGTGGAAGGTCTCGTGGTAGCCGAGGCGGAGAGGGTCGGTCTGCGGCAGTCCCTCGAGCAGGCTCCGGATGATGCGGATGCGTTCCAGTTCGGCCAGGGGCTCCAGGCCGGGCTTGCCGAAGTAGTGCAGGTTGTTCTGAATGACCTGGCTGCAGAAACTATGAAAGGTGAAGATGCTCACGCGGTGGGCCTCCGGTCCGATAAACTTCAGCAGGCGCTCGCGCATGGCCTTAACGCCGGCGTCGGTGAAGGTGAGGCAGAGAATATTCTGGGCGCCGGCATCGGTCCTGAGCAGGATGTTGCCGATGCGGGCGGCCAGCAGGTGGGTCTTTCCCGTGCCCGGCCCCGCAAGGACCATGACCGGGCCCTCGACGGCCTCTACCGCGGCGCGTTGCCGGGGATTAAGGCGGGCCAGTTCGGCACGAAAGCCGGCGTTATAATCGTATAGTTTGCGTGAGGGCATGAAAGAAACTAACCGTCCGGCAAGCTGGCTAGTTGACGAAAAGCGCCGAGATGCTCTCGTTGTCGTGGGTATTCCGGATGGCCGTGCCGAAGAGCTCACTGGACCCTAACACCTTGATCTTCGGGGTGGATCTTCTGAGGGGGATAGTGTCCGAAACGATGAGCTCGGTGAGCTGGCTGTTGGCGATGTTCTCGTAGGCGTTGCCGCTGAGCATCGGGTGGGTAGCGATGGCCCGCACGCTCTTGGCACCTTTTTCCATGATCAGGTCGGCGGCCCGGCAGAGGGTACCGGCCGTGTCGATGAGGTCGTCAACGAGGATGATGTCGGCCCCGCGCACGTCGCCGATCAGGGTCATGCCCGCAATCTCGTTGGCGCGCTTGCGGTACTTGTCGCAGATGACCATCTCCGTCTCGAAGTACTTGGCGTAGGCCCGCGCCCGCTTCACGCCACCCATGTCGGGGCTCGCGAAGATGACGTTGCTCATGTCCTGCTCCTTGAAGTAGGGGATGAAGATGGCCTGGCTCTGCAGGTGGTCCACCGGAATGTCGAAAAAGCCCTGAATCTGGTCGGCGTGGAAGTCGAGCGTCATGATGCGGTCCACCCCCGCGGCCTCCAGCAGGTTGGCGATGAGCTTGGCACTGATGGGTACCCGGGGACGGTCCTTCCGGTCCTGCCGCGCGTAGCCGAAGTAGGGGATCACCGCGCAGATGTAACCCGCCGAGGCCCGCCGCGCCGCGTCGATGGTCAGCAGCAGCTCCATCAGGTTGTCGCTGGGCTGGAAGGTGCTGCCGATGATGAACACGTACTCGCCGCGCACCGACTCCTCGATGATGGGCTGCATCTCCCCGTCACTGAACTGCGCTACCCGAAACTGCCCCAGGGGGTGGCCGTAGGATTCCGCGATCTGCTCGGACAGGTACAGGCTGTTGGTCAGGGACAGCAGCGTGACCTTGTCGTTCATGGGGGTTAGGCGCGGGATTTGGGACATGAAAATTTACAATTTACAATTGACGGAATTACCAATTACCATTTTACGCTGCTGCTAACGCGGCGGGAGAGGTTGCTTGCCGCCGGCCAAAGGTACACGGGCCACACGAGCGAAGCGAGCAAAGACACAAATGGTACATTGTACTTGGTACATAGTAAATGGTAGATCATTTTAAGCGCTCAATCAACCGCCCAGCCACCCGCAGAAAGTCCATCTCGGTGATGATGCCCACGAGCTCGTTGTTTTTGACTACGGGAAGGCAGCCCAGTTTGTTGCCGCGCATCACCTCCATGGCTTCGGTGATGGTGGTCTGGGGGCTCACGGTGGCCGGCGCACTGATCATAAGGTCGCCGACGGTTTTGTACTCGTTCATGTCGTTGTCCAGCCGGCCCTTCTGGATGTAGTAGCGGAGCAGCTTGCGGGTGGTGATGAGGCCGCAGAGGTGGCCGTCCTCGTCCTCGACGGGCAGGTAGCGGAGCTTGCGCCAGTCCATGAGGTCGCCCACCAGTTCCAATAGGTCGCTTTCGCGGACGGTGAAGAGGTCGGTTTCCATAAACTCCTCCACGCGCAGGCCGACGGGCCGGTAGTGCTTGAGGTCCTCGATGCGGGGCATGGGCCACTTGTGCACGGGGTCCTCGGCCATCTGGCACTTCACCATCTGGGAGGTGAGGATGGTGACGGCCTCGTCGCGGTTGACCCGCTCGGTCAGTTGGGTGAAGGACTTGAGCAGCCAGCGGGCGCCGGTCTGGTGGGCTTCGGCGCGGCCCTGGATCACGCTGAGGTAGCGCTCGATGTCGGGCTGATCGATGCCCTGGGCCACCAGGCCGTCGTAAGCCAATGGCAGCAGCTCTTCCAGGATGAGGTCGCGGCAACTGATCTTGCGGTTATTGAACCAGGTGAACTGGGTGTCGATGCCGAATTTGGCGGCCTTCAGGAAGTTGTCCTTCACGTCGGCAAAACTGAGGTGTTCGCGGATGTCCTTGTACTTATGGGCCATGCCCATCATGAGGCCCAACCAGAAGGCGGCGTTGGCGGTCTGGTCGAGCACGGTAGGGCCGGCGGGCAGCACCCGGTTCTCGATGCGCAGGTGGGGCATGCCGTTGTCGCTGATGCCGTAGCAGGGGCGGTTCCAGCGGTAGACCGTGCCGTTGTGCACCTGCAACGCACGCAGCTTGGGCACTTCCCGCTTACCGATGCGCTCGAGGCTGTCCTCGTCGATCTCCGTGCCGAGCAGCACGCGGAAGCGGGCGATGTCCTCCTTATAGATCTCCATGATGCTGCGGTCGAGCCAGCGGGTGCCGAAACTCACGCGGGGCTCGCTCTGCCGCATGTGCTCCTTGCTGGTGCGCACGTCCAGCGACTGCTGGAACAGGGCGATCCGCGATTCATGCCAGAGGCGTTTACCGAACACGAGCGGACTGTTCGCCGCAATGGCCAGGATCGGCGCGGCCACCGCCTGGGCGATATTGTACAGGGGCACGAAGGTGTCGGGAGTCACCTGCAGATGTACCTGGTAGCTGGTGTTACAGGCTTCGAGCAGGGGACTGTCGTGATGGATGTTCAGCTCATCGATCCCCTGCAGGTTGAGCTCGAAGCCGTTCGAGTTCTTTTGCTGCGCCTTGATGGCCTCGATGAGGGCCAGGTAGCGGGGCTTGGGGGTGAGGTTCTCCAGGCCCAGGTCGAACTTGCGCAGGGTGGGCAGGATGCCGGTCAGGACGATCTCGGCGTTGCTGGCCTTGGCGGCTTGCTTGACGAGCTTGAGCTGGTATATGTTCTCCTCCTCCAGCTTGCGCAGGGCGTCGCCGCTGAAGACTTGTGGCGTCAGGTTGCACTCCAGGTTGAAACGGGCGATCTCCGTGGTGGCCCAGGGGTACTCCTTCAGCCGTTTGAGTACGCCGATGTTCTTCGGCGTGGGCTTCAGGGTCTTTTTATCGACCAGGCAAAGCTCCTGTTCCGCCCCGATGCGGATGGTGTCCGTCTCGAACCACTTGTGCTTGAGCATGTACTCCAGCGCCTGCACGTCCTGCAGGAGGTGGTGGGTAAAGGCCGAGCGGTTGTCGGACGTAGGTACGTTTACTTTCTCTTCTCCCATGTGCGTAGCGTGTTGCCGCGTAAGGTACAATAGAGCTTGTTTGGGATTCCGCTCACCGCCGAAAACTTGCTCTTTTGCGCCTACTCTTCGCTCCGAAAAAGGTCACTTAGCCCGCCATGCTCGCCTTTCCGAAGCTCGATTAGGCCCAAAATAGCGGCGTTTTCATCAGGTTCGGAAAACCCAAACAAGCTCATAGCCGAACGCGTAGGCGGGGCCACGGGTGCAAAGGAAATTCGGTATCCGAACTACCCCGCACCCGCGCCCCCGCCCGTTTCCCTATCTTCGCGCCCTAAATTTTTATCCATGGCCACCGAGATCGACTTCAAAGCCCTCACCTCCCACGCCAAAGAGAACGGCTTCGTTTTCCAGAGCAGCGAGATCTACGACGGACTGGCCGCCGCCTACGACTACGGCCCCAACGGCGTGCTGCTCAAGAACAACCTCAAGGAATACTGGTGGCGGAGCATGGTGCAGCTGCACGACAACATCGTCGGCATCGACGCCTCCATCTTCATGCACCCCAGGACCTGGAAGGCCTCCGGCCACGTCGACGCCTTCAACGACCCGTTGATCGACAACAAGGACTCGAAGAAGCGCTTCCGCGCCGACGTCCTGATCGAGGACCACATGGACAAGATCGAAGGCAAAATCAATAAGGAGGTCGCCAAGGGCCTCAAGCGCTTCGGCGATGACTTCAACGAAGCCGAATTCCGGGCCACTAACCCCAATGTCCAGCGCTACGTGAAGGAATACGACGCGGTAGCCCAGCGGCTGGCCACCGCCATGACCGACGGCGACATGGCCGGGCTCAAGCAGCTCATCGAGGACCTCGGCATCAGCGACCCCGATACCGGCAGCAAGAACTGGACCGACGTGCGGCAGTTCAACCTCATGTTCTCCACCCAGCTCGGCAACATCGCCGGGGAGGAAGGAAAGCTCTACCTGCGCCCCGAGACCGCCCAGGGCATCTTCGTCAACTTCACCAACGTACAGAAGAGTACCCGCCAGAAGCTGCCCTTCGGCATCGCCCAGATCGGCAAGGCCTTCCGCAACGAGATCGTCGCCCGCCAGTTCATCTTCCGCATGCGGGAGTTCGAGCAGATGGAGATGCAATTCTTCATCCCCCCCGGCACCCAGCAGGAGTGGTACGAAAAGTGGAAGGAGACCCGCCTCAAGTGGCACCTGGCCCTCCACCCGCAGCGCAAGCTCCGCTTCCACGACCACGACAATCTGGCCCACTACGCCGACGCGGCCGTCGACATCCAGTTCGAATTCCCCTTCGGCTTCAAGGAGCTCGAGGGCATCCACAGCCGCACCGACTTCGACCTCGGCGCCCACCAGGAACTCAGCGGTAAGAAGCTGCAGTACTTCGACCCCGAGACCAAGGAAAGCTACGTCCCCTACGTGGTAGAAACCTCCATCGGTGCCGACCGGCTGTTCCTGGCCACCCTTACCCATGCCCTCCGCGAGGAGCAGGTCCCCGGCCAGGACGACCCCAACAACACCCGCACCGTACTGGCCCTCCATCCCGCCATTGCCCCCGTTAAGGCCGCCATCATGCCGCTGAAGCGCAACGACGAGCGGCTGGTCGCCATAGCCAGGGAGATTTTCGACGACCTCCGCTTCCGCTTCGAGGTGCAGTACGACGACACCGGCTCCATCGGCAAGCTCTACCGCCGCCAGGACGCCGTGGGCACCCCCTTCTGCATCACCGTCGACTTCGACAGCCTCGAAGACCGCACCGTCACCGTCCGCGACCGCGACACCCTCGAGCAGGTGCGGGTGAAGATTGAGGATCTGGCGGGGATGATTGGGCCTCAGGTGGATATGGCTTCGTTACTTCGTTCCGCTCAGTAGGTTTTTAACACAGATTCAAACGGATTAGGGCACAGATTTCCACAGATTTTAATCCGTGTTGATCCGTGCCCTAATCTGTAACAATCTGTGTTTCCGTCCTACAACGTACCAGCCGCCTCCCGAAACACGGTGGCCAGCACCACCTGCCCCGCGGCCCGCAGCGTACGCTTGTCGATCACGTCCATATTGTCGTCGCCGGTGTGCCAGTGGTCGACGAAACTGCTCGCGCCGTCCTCCCGGAGGTTGATGATGTCGATGGTGGGGATACCCGCCAGGGTATTGATGAAAAAGTGATCGTCGGTGATCGCCGGGCCGCGCTTATTCACGAAGTAGGAGCCATAGCCCATTCCGTCGGCCAGTCGCCAGACCTTGCGGACGACGTCGGGGGCATACTTCTCGGAGTAGCCCTCCACGAGAAAGTTGGCATCGCGGGCCCCCACCATATCCAGCAGGATGCCGAAGCGGGGCTTGGTACCCGTCAGGTTCTTAGCGTAGTACTGGGCACCGAGCCCGTAGCTGTTGGGATTATTGGCGTTGGCCTCCCCGTAGTCTTCGGCGTCAACGAGCACGATATCCACCCCGATATCGGGCGAGTGCAGGCCGAGCTGGCGGGCTACTTCCAACAGCACGCCGACGCCACTGGCCCCGTCGTCGGCCCCGTTCACCACGGCCTTGGGGTCGTCTTCCAGGGCGCTGTCGGCCCAGGGCCGCGTGTCCCAGTGGGCAACCAGCAGGATGCGGTCGTCCAGTTCGGGGGCGTAGCGGGCAATGAGGTTGGTCGCTTCCAGGGAAGTGCCGTCGTAGGCCTCGGCGGTGAAATTTTGCTCGGTCACTTCCGCGCCGAAGCTTTCCAGTTTACGCACCAGCCATTCCCGCGTCTGCCGGTGGGCCGCGCTATTGACCACGCGGGGACCGAAGTTCACCTGCTGCTCCACGTAGGCGTAGGCGCTGTCGCGGTCGAATTTCGGAACCGGCTTGGCGTCGCGTTTGGGCGCGGACACGGGTGTGGAGTCTTCGGCGGGAAGCGGGCCATCCTGCCTACAAGCCGTAACGAGCAGCAAACAGAGTAGAGCGGGTAGGAGATGGTAAGTCTTCAAAAGCGTGAGGTTTAACCGCACAGGGCGGGTGTTCGGGCCATTTCGCACACTCGAGGGGCCCAATTAACCACATAGACACGGAGGGTACGCAGCGCATACTATCGTGTCCCTCGCCTCTGTGGCTCTCCGTGGCTCGGTGGTTATCAATTCAGCGCGAAGGCTGTTTACTTAGACACCAGTTCGGCCTCCGTGAGTTGGTACATCAGCTTGTTGATGTCCGCGTCGTTGAGTTGCAGCTTGCCGCGCAGGGTGATGCGGGAGGTGCTGTACTTCACCGGTTCGTTGGCCGTCACTTCCATGACCGTCTCCGGACCCGCGCCCCCGCAAAAGAAACACATGTTGTAGGGGTAGGCGCTGAAGACAAACTCCTCGTGGCTCTTGTAGCCCTCCACCGGCACGATGTAGCCGCTGATCTCGATGGTCTTGCCGGCCATGGCCTTGATCTCCTCGCCGAATACGGGCACGTCGACCTTGAAGCCCAGGAGCTCGTCGTACTTCTTCTCGTAGGTGATCTTAGCGAGTTGCTGCCAGGTGGAAGCCGCCGCGGACTGGGCGTAGATGCCGGCGGACAGGGACAGGAGGAGGGCCAGAATAAGAAGGCGCATGGTGGGAAAATTATGGGCGAAGTAACGCAAGCCTAACGCACGGACCCGCGGATTGGCTGTCAAGGCCGTGTTAATTACCACCCCCCGCCGGCCCCACCGCCGCCGAAGCCGCCGCCACCGAAGCCCCCAAAACCGCCGCCGCCACCGCCAAAACCGCCGAAGCCGCCCCCACCGCCGCCGCCGCCGCCGAAGCCGCCCGGGAGAAAGATCCAGCCGCCGCCGCGCCTTCTGCGACGCGAGGGGTGCTTGTCATCGTAGCGGCCGCCGCGCCAGTAGCCTCCGTCGTCATCGTCGTCGTCATCGTGGCGGTTGCCAAAGCGGGAGAGGAGGGCGAAAATGATGAAGATAAAAATGAAGATCAGGACCGGCGGGATGCCGCCGCCGCTCGCTTCCGGTACCTCATCGGCGGTGTACTCTCCCCGGCCCGCGTCCATGATCGCCTGGGTAGCCCCGGCAATGCCCGCGTAGTAGTCGCCCTGCCGGAAGGCGGGGGTCATGATGTTGCGGATGATGCGGCCGGCCCGGGCGTCGTTGAGGAAGCCCTCCGCGCCGTAGCCGGTCTGGATGAAGATCTTGCGGTCGTCGCGGGCGACGTAAACGAGCACCCCGTTGTCCTTATCGGGCGAGCCGCCGATGCCCCAGCCCTCGGCGATGGCCAGGCTGCGGTCGAACACGTCCTCCCCCTGCAGGGAGGCCTCCGTGACGACGGCGATCTGGGTCGACGTCTCCCGGGCGTAGGCATTGAGGCGTTGGGTAAGGTCGGCCTGCTGGGCCGAGGTCATCAGCCCCGCATAGTCGTTGACGAGTTGGTTGCTCTTGGCCGGGATGGTGGGCTGGGCGAGCAGCAGGACGGAAAAGAGAAGGAGCCCCACCACCGCCAGTGTGCGTCGAAGATTCCAGCATGTCAGGGGTCTGTTCACGGGTAAGGTTTTGGCTGATCGGGCTAAGCGGGCGGAACCGGATCAGTTGTAGGAAATCTCGTCGGGCAACTCGTTGACGTCGTCGGTCTGGTAAGGGAAATACTGCTTCAGTTTTCTGCCGATCTGCTGAATGGCCTGCTCGATGCCGCTGGCGAAGTCGCCCTTCTTAAAGTGTTGCTGCATGAGGTCCCGCTCGGTGGCCCAGAAGTCTTCGGGCACTACCTTGTTGATGCCTTCGTCGCCCAGGATGGCGAACTCGCGCCGGTCGACGGCCAGGAGGATCAGGACGCCGTTGCGGTCCTGGGTATCCTCCATCTTCAGCTGGCGGAAGACGCGGGCCGCCACCTCGAGGGCGGGCTTGCGGGCACCGACCTCGACGTGGACGCGGATCTCTCCGGAAGTGGCCCGCTCGGCCCCGCGAATGGCGGATACGATGCGGGCCTCCTCCTCTGAATTAAAGAATTTGACCATCAGAATTCCACGTTCGGGGCACTCTGGGCACCGGCCTCGGCCTGGAACTGCGGCTTCTGGTCGAAGCCAAAGACGGAGGCGAACAGGGCACCGGGGAAGCGCCGTACCTGGATGTTGTAGTCGGTGGCGGCCTCGTTAAAGCGCATGCGGGCGGTGGCGATGCGGTTTTCCGTTCCGGCCAGCTCGTCCTGCAGGGCCTGGAACTGCTGATTCGACTGCAACTGGGGGTAGGCCTCGGCGGTGGCCAGTAGGCGACCGAGTCCCTGGCTGACCTGGGCCTGGGCGGCCTGGAATTGCTCGAGCTTCTCGGGGGTGAGGTCACCCGCGTCGATGTTGATGGAACTGGCCCGGGCGCGGGCCTCGGTCACTTCCGTGAGCGTGCCCCGCTCGAATTCGGCGGCACCCTTGACGGTGTTGACCAGGTTGGGAATTAGGTCGGAGCGGCGCTGGTACTGCGTCTCTACGTCAGACCAGACCTTTTCAACATTCTCCTCGGAGTTGACGAAACCGTTGTAGCTCGAACAGCCCGCGATGAGCAGGACGGCCAGGATACCGACGACGACGGCCAGGGTGGTAAATGATCTCATGATTTACTGATGTTTTTGAAAATCTGCCAGTATAACACCGGCAGTGGCTGGAATGGTGATGTATTGGTCGAGCAGGGCGCGGAGTTGGTCGTTTTCCAGTCCGGCTGCGGTAAGATAACCCCCCAGTCGGCGCAGCAGTTCGCGGGCGAGTTCTTCCCGCAGCCAGGCGGTGCGTTGCGCCTCCCGCCGCCCTTCGATCTCCGCCGCGAGCTGCCGGCGGTAGTGTTCCAGGCGGTCGGCCACCTCCCCCACTCCGGACCCCGTGAGCGCGCTGGCGGTGGCGACCTCGACCGTCCAGCCGTCGGGGCGGGCCGGAGCGAGGTGCAGTCCCCGGCGCAGTTCCGCCGCGGCCAGCTTGGCTTCCCGCGGCAGGCGGTCGGCCTTGTTGACCACCAGGTGATCGGCGAGTTCCAGGATGCCGCGCTTGATGCCCTGCAGGTCGTCGCCGGCAGCGGGCTGGGCCAGCAGCAGGAAAGCGTCGGTCATGCCGTGCACCTGCCATTCGGCCTGCCCTACCCCGACCGTCTCCACGATGACGTAATCGTAGCCCGCCGCCTCGCACAGGAGCACGGCGGCGCGACTGGCCGGACCCACGCCGCCCAGCTCTCCGGCATTGGGGCTGGGACGGATGTACACGGCCTCCTCCCGGGTCAGTAGTTCCATGCGCGTCTTATCCCCCAGGATACTGCCTCCGCTGAGCGAGCTGGTCGGGTCGATGGCCAGTACGGCCAGGCGGTGGCCCCGCCGCACCAGCTCCAGTCCGAAGGCCTCGATGAAGGTCGACTTGCCCACCCCCGGCGTGCCGCTGATCCCGAGCCGGAAGGTCGGTCGGGGCGGCGCGTACTGCTCGGTCAGGGCGATCAGTTCCGCCGCTGCGCCCTGGTCTTCGGGGCGGCTGCTTTCCACCAGGGTGATGGCCCGGCCGAGGGCGCGGCGGTGGTTTGGGGAAGTGAGGGCGGCGAAGAGGCGATTATCGGGCATGAAACATTAAATATTACCTAAAGCCCGCCGCGGAGCGACCGGAAGCGGAGGTGCGGTAGTTCATTTACATCCAACCGGCCACCCCGCCAACCCGATCGCTATTATCTCCAACCGGTGATTTGCGAGTCTGCCCCGGGCGGCGTGGGTGGTTCGGTTTGTTACAGGTCCAGCAGCTTGCGAAAATCATGCAGTTGCTCGGGATTTCCCACCACGATGAAGCTGCCCTCGGGGCTCAGGATGGTTTCCGGGCCGGGGTTCACCTGGTATTTGCCGCCCTCGAGCCGGTGGCCGATGATGTTGACGCCGGTGTTCGAGCGCAGGTTGAGCTCCAGGATGGGTTTACCGCGGTACTTCTCGGGCAGCTGGTCGTAGCGCAGTTCCTCGAAGCCGATGTCGGCCGACAGCTCGTTGGTGATGAAACTGAAGAATTCCACCGCCCCCGGCTTCGAGATCAGGGTGGCCATGTAGAAGCCGCCGATCTGCTCGGGCATGATGACGTGGGTGGCCCCGGCCTTCATCATCTTCTGCCGGCCGCGTACTTCCTTGGCCCGGCTGACGATGCGGAGGTTGGGGTTCAGGTCCTTGGAGGAGAGCACGATGAAGAGGTTGTCGCTGTCGTCGTCGAGGGCCGTGATCAGGGCGCTGGCCCGCTCGATGCCCGCGGCGAAGAGCGCCTCGTCGTGGGTAGCGTCGTGGACGATGTAGAGGGCGTCCGGGTCCTCCTCCAGCAGGTCGTTCAGCTTTTCCCGTTCCTGCTCGATGACCACGAAGGGGTATTTGTGTATTTGTAGATGATGAATGATCTCCCGGCCGTACTTGCCGTAGCCGCAAACGATGGTGTGCCCCCGCATCTTTGAGATGTGCGACTGGATGCGGTTGTATTGCATGGTTTCGAAGAGTTTGCCGTCAATAACGTAGTAGGAAAAGGCCGCCAGCACGTAGGCGACCACCCCGATGTTGACGACCACCAGGGCGGAAACAAATATGCGCCCCGCCCCCGACAGCGGCCGCACCTCCCCGAAGCCCACCGTCGAGATCGTGATCACCGACATGTAAAAGGCGTCGAGCAGGGTGTACCCCTCGATCAGCATCAGGCCCGCTACGCCAATCGCGAGGGTGACCAGCAGCAGGATGAGGGCCAGCCGCAGGTCCAGGGCGGTGGTCGTCAGGCGGACGCGGGTGAATCGGCGGAACATAGGCCGCAAAATACAGCATCCTTTCCCACCGGGGGTCGCCGTCAGATCAGCGCACCTGCCCCTCGCCCCTGACCAGCCACTTGTAGCTGGTCAGGGCCGCCAGGCCCATCGGCCCCCGGGCGTGCAGTTTCTGGGTACTGATGCCGATCTCGGCGCCGAGCTCAAACTGCCCCCCGTCGGTGAAGGCGGTACTGGCGTTGACGTACACCACGGCCGCGTCCACCTCCCGCAGGTAACGGGCCTGGTGGATCTCGTCTTCGCTCACGATGCTCTCACTGTGGCGGCTGCCGTAGCGGGCGACGTGGGCGATGGCCGCGTCGATGTCGTCTACCGTCTTTACGGACAGGGCCATCCGCAGGAATTCCGTACCGAAGGAATCTTCGTTGGCGTGCTTCAGCAGGGCCCCGGGGTAGTTGCCGGTAAGGGCCGCAAAGGCAGCGGGATCGGCGTACACCTCGCACCCGTGGGTCCCGCCCAGTTCGTGCAGCAAGTCGGGCAGGTGGGGGAGCTGATCGCGGTGCAGCAGCAGGCAGTCCAGCGCGTTGCAGACGCTCACCCGGCGGGCCTTGGCGTTGGTGATGATGTTTCGCGCCCAGTCGAGGTTAGCTTGGGCGTCCACGTAGGCGTGGCAGATGCCGGCGCCGGTCTCGATGACGGGCACGGTAGCGTGGGCCCGTACGTGGTCGATCAGCCCCTGGCTGCCGCGGGGGATGATCACGTCGACCAGCCCGTCGGCCGTCAGGATCGGCGCCAGGGCTTCCCGCCCGGCGGGGGCCAGGTAGCAGGCGGCGGGCAGTCCGGTATCGCTCAGGGCCCGATCGATCAGTTCTTTGATGGCTAGATTGCTGTCGGCGGCGTCGCGGCTGCCCTTCAGCACGGTGGCGTTGCCGGCCTTCAGGTTCAGGGCAAAGACGTCGAAGGTGACGTTGGGCCGCGATTCAAACACGATGCCCACTACGCCGATGGGCACCGATACGCGGCTCAGGGCCAGCCCATTGGCCAGTTCCCGCGCTTCCAGGATGACCGCCAGGGGCGAGGGCAGATCGGCCACCCGCCGCAGGTCGTCGGCGATGGCCCGGAGCCGCTCGGGGGTCAGGAGCAGGCGGTCGTACTTGGGGTTTTCCGGTTCCATCCGGGCCAGGTCCCGGGCGTTGGCGGCGAGTAGGGTTTCGGTTTCTTGTTCCGTCAGCTCGGCCAGTCTACGTAAGCAAGCATTCAGCTTCGCTTCCGGCAAGCGGTTGAGCTGGGCGGCGGCGGTGCGCAGGTGCGCGAGTGCTCCGCGAATGGCGGCGATTTGGGCGGTGGCGATCATGGGGGCAAGGTACGGGCTGGGGGTTCGTGGGGAAGCTTGGTTCGTTCGGATGGAGCAGCGGGGGACTGCGCGGAACGTCTTCGACTTACCGCTCCGCCGCCCCGCTGCGCCGGAAACGTCCCCTCCGGGGCCGGGGATGGGAGATTAGGGGCCTCGGCAGCAGTAGCGTGGGTAATCCGTGGCCATCCGTGCCTGAGCGCAGCGCCTCCGTGTCCGCCGCAGGCGATCCGTGTTGACCACTAAACCGCGTCGCGTGGTGTAGGCCATCCGCCTAACCTTCGCGCCAAATCGGTGTTGTGCTAACCTCAAGCCCCAAATAATCATGCGTTTAGAGCACATCGGCATTGCCGTAGCCAACCTCGACGAAAGTGAAGCCCTGCTGCAACGCCTGCTGGGCCGCGGCCCCTACAAGCGGGAAACGGTAGCCCAGCAATCGGTCACCACCAGCTTCTTTACCGGCGGGGACGGGGCGGCAAAACTGGAGCTCGTGGCCCCCGAAAACGGCTCCGGCCCCATCCAGAAATACCTGGAAAAACGCGGCCCCGGCATCCACCACCTGGCCTTCGAGGTCGAGGATATCCGCGCGGAGATGGACCGGCTGCGGGAGGACGGCTTCGAGCTGCTGCAGGACGCCCCGACCGCGGGGGCCGACAACAAGCTGGTCTGCTTCCTCCACCCCAGGAGCACCAACGGCGTACTCGTGGAGATCTGCCAAAGCCGCCCCGCATGATCAGTGAAAAACGCTTGCTCTTCATCCTGGCCACGGTCCAGTTTTGCCACATCATCGACTTCATGATCATCATGCCGCTGGGCAAGACGATCATGCAGGCCTTCGACATTACGCCGGGGCAGTTCGCCTGGGTGGTCTCGGCCTACGCCCTGGCGGCCTTCACCGGCAACCTGGTGAGCACGGTGGTGATCGACCGCTTCGACCGGCGTTCGGCCCTGCTCTTCCTCTTTTCCTGCTTCACGATCGGCACCCTGGCCTGTGCCTTCGCGCCCACCTACCTGTTCCTGCTGGCCGCCCGCTTCGGCACCGGCCTGTTCGGCGGCACCCTGGGGGCCTTGGTACTGGCCATCGTAGGCGACGTCATTCCGCTGGAGCGCCGCGCCTCGGCCATGGGCTGGGTGATGACGGCCTTCTCGGCCGCCTCGGTGATCGGCGTGCCCGCCGGCATCTGGATCGCGGCGGAGTACACCTGGCACACGCCCTTTTACGCCACGGCGGCACTGGCCGGCCTCTTCGTCACCATCGCTTACTTCTTCGTCCCCTCGATGCGCGGTCACCTGGTCGAACAGACCATCGTGCCCGCGGGCGACGCCAGCCGCGACCCGGAGGCCCAGTTGCTCCAACCCACTACGGCGCTCGGCCGCATCGTGGACCCCTTCCGCGCCATCTTCAGCAACCCCAACCAGCGCGCCGCCCTGCTCTTTACCCTCACCCTGATGCTGGGTCACTTCACGATCATCCCCTTCATCGCGCCCTATATGCAGATCAACATCGGCTTCGCCGATAAGCAGGTGAGCCTGGTCTACCTCATCGGCGGACTGCTCACCGTCGTGCTGCTCCCCCTCTTCGGCAAGCTTGCCGATCGCTACGGCCGCCTGCGGGTCTTCACCATCGCCTCGGTGCTGGCCCTGTTCAGCATCTACGCCCTGACTAATTTGGATACCACCTCCATCCCCCTCGCCCTGGTGGTCACCAGCTCCTTCTTCGTCGTCGCCAGCGGCCGCAACGTCCCGGCCACCACCATGATCACTTCCGTCGTGCGCCCCGAGAACCGCGGCGGCTTCATGAGCATCCGCCAGTCGGTCAACGAAATGGCGCTCTTCTTCAGCACGGTCATCGCCGGCTTCATCATCACCGAGGGGCCCGACGGCAAGCTGCAGCACTACGAGCTTCTCGGCTACTTCACCATCGTGATGAGCGTGGTCGCGATCTATACGGCTAGCCGGATCAAGGCCATCGCGTAAAGGGGGGGGAGAACCGGACACTACAAGGTTTGTCGACACTCGTAGGTCCTAATGCCTCTACAGGACCTCGGAGTGTGTCCCGACGCAGGAGGGACTCCTCCGAGTGTCCGGATGATTCCCGTACTTGCGACCATGAGTAAACGCATCGCGCTTTTCATCAGCGGCGGCGGGTCCAATGCCCGGGTCATGATCGACCGCTTCCAGGCGCACCCGGAGGATGGCGTGGAGATAGCTCTGCTCGTCAGCAACAAGGCGACGGCCGGCGGACTCAGCATGGCGGCGGAGCGCGGAGTGCCGAGCCTCGTCGTAACGCGCAGCGACTGGCGCGGAGGCACGGAATTACTGGCCGCTCTGGATGCTTACGCGATCGACTTTATCGTCCTGGCTGGTTTCCTCTGGCTTATCCCCCCCTACCTGGTCCAGGCCTACCCCAACAAGATCGTCAATATCCACCCCGCCCTCCTGCCGAAGTACGGCGGTAAGGGCATGTATGGCCTTCACGTGCACGCAGCCGTCAAAGCCGCCGGTGATTTGGAGAGTGGCATCACCATCCACTACGTCGACGAAAACTACGATGAGGGCAGCATCATCTACCAGGCGGCCGTTCGCCTAGATGCCAACGACTCCCCGGAACGGATCGCCGAGCGGGTGCTGCGCCTGGAGCACGGCAATTACTGGCGGGTGGTACGGAATTTAGTACGAGACGGTCTCCGACCGCGCTAGTAAGAGGCGGTCTCCGACCGCGCAAGCACAAGGCTGCCTACGGCAGCGCTGGAAGCGATAATTTCAGGCAGGAGCAACTCCTAAGAGGTAAGCCCGCGCGGCCGGAGGCCGCATTTTGCTAGCGCTGCCAGAGGCAGCCTTGTACTATCGCTGCCGGAGGCAGCTTTGTACTAAACCTCCCAGCGCTCCGCCCCCTTCCGGTCCTTTCGGCCCAGGCTCATCTCTACCAGCAGCAGCAGCACCGCCGGGGCCAAAAACCAGTAGAAGTAGCTGTCGTAGGAGCTGAACGACTGCGTCTCGAATTCCTGCTTCTCGATGCGGTCGACCTGGGCGCGGAGGGCCCGGGCGAGGTTTTCGCTGTCGCCGCCGAGGGAGAAGTAGCTGCCGCCGCCGCTGGTGGCAATGTCCTCGAGGGTGGCCGCATCGGCGCTGGTGGTGGCCGGGCCACCGCCGTCCTGGCGGATGAAGTCGTTGCGGCCGTTGTTCAACTGCACCGGCATGAGGCTGGCCCCCGATTTGCCCACCCCGACCGTATAGATGAGCAGTCCGGCATCGTGGGCGGTCGCCGCCGCGGCGGCGGCGGCACCCCCGTGATCCTCCCCGTCGGAGACGATGATGAGGGCCCGGTGGTTAGCACTCTCTTCGCTGAAGGCGCTCTCGGCCACCGTGATGGCCTCGGCCAGGTTGGTGCCCTGGGCGCTGATCTGGTAGGGCGCGGCGGTGCTGACGACGCTCTTAACGAAGTTATAGTCGGTGGTCAGGGGGGCCGACATCACCGCCGTACAGGTGAAGAGCTCCACGCCGATGTTGTTGCCGGCCAGCTCGTCGACCAGGGTGGTGGTGAAGAAGCGGGCGCGGTCCATGCGGCTGGGCTTCACGTCCTCGGCGAGCATGGAATTGCTGATGTCCAGGGCGATGATCAGGTCGATGCCCCGCCGTTGCATCTCCTCCCGCTGGGCCGACCACTGCGGATTAGCCAGCGCCAGTACCAGAAAGGGCAGGCTCAGTACAAGCAGGCCGATCTTCGTCCAGGGCAGCCGCCGGTTGACGCCCGGGGCGAGGTACTGTAGCAGTTCCCGGTCGGCAAAGCGGTCCAGCGCCACCCGCCGCCGCCGCCAGTACCAGACGAACAGGCCGAACACGAGGGGGACCAGGAAGAGGAGCCAGAGGTATTCGGGGTGCTCGAAGCGGACCATGGTTGGAGGTTGAGGTGGCCGAAGGTAAGCGTAGTTTACTACAGCGGTGAAAGAGGGCTTCACGGAGGTGGCACAGAGACTTTCATCACACTTACTCTGTGAAACCTCCGTGAAGCCCTCAGAGCCCTCTGTGGTGAATTACCTACCGAGCCTTAATCCCGGCGATAATCTTCATAATATCCGGCGTCATCTCCTTGGGCATCTCGAAGGTGTCGCGGCGGTAGTCCGACCAGGCTTTCTCCTCTTTGATCTGGGCCTTGACTTCCTTGAGGAGGGGCTTGAGGAGGTAGTCGAGTTCGGGAAATTGCTTTTTGAGCACGGCCAGTACGCGTTCGCACTCGTCCATGCTGTTGCTCGGGAAGAGGTCGACCTGGGCGGCGATCTCGACGCGGCGGCGCTGCTTGCCGTAGAACCATTCCTGAATTTCGGCGGCGTCGACGGTGCCGCGGGCGTCGGCCGACCAGATCAGCACGTTGTACAGCTCGGCCACCTTAATGGCGGGCACCCCCTCGCTGAGGCGGAACAGCAGTTCGGTGGCGTTTTCTTCCGGGAGGTAATCGAGCAGGTCGGAGAGCTCGGTAAACATGCTTTCGGCAAAGGAGACCTGCTCGTAGCCGGGTCGCCCCTCGATGTACATCAGGCGATACACCTGGGCGAGTTGTTGGCGGGTGGCGGAAAGGGATTGGGGCACGGCGATTCGGGGAGTTACGGGATCGTCTTTAACACGGTGTACCGCAAAACGGTTTCCAGCAAGAGCAGGAAGACCCCCAGTGCCAGGAAGCGCCCGAAGCGCTCCTCGTAGCGCTTAAAGACAGTGGTTTCGATCTCCGTTTTCTCCAGTTCGTCGATGTAGTCGTAGATCGATTCCAGCTCCTCGGTGTCCCGGGCGCGGAAGTAGCGGCCGTCGGTCTCTTCGGCGATGTAGGCGAGCAGCTTGTCGTCGACCGTACCCCGCGTTGGCTTAAAACGGTAGCGCCCGCCACCGATCGGTGCCGAGGGCATGAGGGTTTCCTCCCCGCTGCCCACCCCGATGGTGTAGACTCGGATCCCGAACTTCTTGGCAATCTCCGCGGCGACTTCCGGTTTATGGCGGTCGCCGGCGTTGTTCTCCCCGTCGGTCAGCAAAATGATGATCTTCGAGGCCGCCTCGCTCTCCTTCAGGCGGTTGATGGCGGTCTCCAGGCCCAGGCCGATCGCGGTGCCGTCGGTGATTTCCCCCATCTGCAACTCACCGAGGAAGCGGTCGATGATCTGCTTGTCCACCGTCAGCGGCGATTTGGTGTAGGCCTCCCCCGCGTAGGCCACCAACCCGATGCGGTCGAACTGCCGCCGCTTGACGAAGTCGCGGGCTACCTGCTTGGCCACCTCCAGGCGGTTGGGCTCGAAGTCCTGGGCGCCCATGCTCGTGGAAAGGTCCATGGTGAGCACGATGTCGATGCCCTCGGCGGTCACGGATTCCTCGCTCAGGTCGAGGCGCGGCCGGGCCAGGGCCACGATCATCAGCACCAGGGCGGCGACGTGCAGGATCGGCAGGAAGGGCCGCACGGTACTCCGCCAACTGGTGAGGCCGTCCATCGATCGGGTACTGGGCAACCGCAGACTCACCAGCCGCTCCCCGGCACGGCGCTGGTTCCAGACGTACAGCAGCACCGGGACTACCACCAAAGGCAGAATCCACGGATACACGAAGCTGAATTGGTTCCACCACCCCATTTACTCGATCGCTTTTACACCAGACGCAGGGACGGCCGGCGCGGTTGTTGGCACTTCCTCCATTCCGGTTTGCCGCACGAACTCCCGGACGCGCTGCAATCCGCGCGGATGCAACTCCTCGGCCGGCGTCGCCCGGGCGAATTTGACGAGGTCGGAAAGCTGCAGCAGTTCACTGAGTTCCGCCTCCTGGTGCGCGTCGAGCCCCACGCGCTGGTGCAGCGCGCCGGTGATTTGCCGGGTCGTCTGCTCCAGGGCCGGGATGCTGAACCGGTCTTCCAGGTAAGTCCGCAGGATGTGGGTCAGCCCGACGTAGTAATCCGCGGTGCGGCCGTTTTGCCACAGCGCCTGCGCCTCCAGGGCATCGAGTTGGGCCAGCGCCCGCACGTGGGCGGGCGGCGGTGGCGGGGGGGGTGGGGCCCCGACGGACTGCCGGCGCTGGTACTCGCGGTAGCCGAAAACCAGGGCGACCACCAGCAGGATCAGGAACACCCACCAGTAGTCGGCCAGGTTCCGCGGCTCCTCGATGATGGGCTTGATGGGCAGGATGTCGTCTTCGGCCGAGACGATAGCTCCCCTCACCGTCAGCAACAGGTCGTTGGTATAGGCCGTATCCGCCAGTCCGAAAGCGTCCGTAAAGTAGATCGGCAGCGCGGGGATGCTCACGTAGCCGGTATCAAAACTGGTGATCAGGAAGCGGTGCTCCAGCAGCAGTTCCGGGGTGGTGGCGGCTTCTCGGAGCTCCTCGTCCTTAATCACCTCAATTCCGGGTAGACCATCGATCCCGGCGGGATCCATGGGGAGCACCTGCGTGCCCGGCGGCGCGGAAATGTTGATGTCCAGGTACAGCTGGTCGCCGATGGTGATCTCCTTGCTGGCCAGTTCGGCCCGGGCATTGACCGTACGGTTCGTAGGGGCCTGGGCGGGCACGCGGGTGCCGGGTAAGAGTAACAAGAGCAGAAGGTACAGGGTACGAGCCGGCATGCCACAAAGGTAGGATAATACCCGTCTTCTCCCCACCCCAGGCGGGCTACGCCAGCAACTCCTCCAGGTAGTGCCGCCGGATGCCAAAGCGGGCCTTCAGGGTTTCCCACTGCACCCGCGCCCCCGGCTGCTTTGTGCCGCGCACCGCCGTGATCATGACGTTCTTGGCCGTGTGCTCGAGGGGGATGAATTCGAAGAGCTTGGTGGCGTAGCCCTGTCCCTCGAGGTAGAGGGCGCGGAGGCCGTCGGTGAGCATGGCCGCCTGCCGCTCCAGGAGAATGCCGTTATCGAGCAGGGGCCTGAGGTCTTCGGGAACGACCATGTCGCGTCGTACCTGTTTCTGGCAGCAGGGCGCTACAATCATGATCTCGGCCCCGGCGGTGATGCCCTGATAAAGCGCGTCGTCGGTGGCCGTATCGCAGGCGTGGAGGGCGATGAGCAGGTCGAGGCGCGCGGGGTGGTAGCTGTCGATGTAGCCCTCGACGAAGTGCAAGTTCTCAAAGCCGTTCGCGGCGGCGATGCTGCGGCACTTTTCCACGAGCGGGAGGCGGAGCTCTACGCCGGTGACGCGCACGTCAAGGCCCAGCGTATTCACCAGATGATCGTAGAGGGCGAAGGTGAGGTAGCCGCTGCCGGAGCCCATGTCCACGACGTGGGCGCCCGGCGGGAGGGGGTGTTCCTTCACGAGTCCGTCGACGATCTCCACGAACTTGTTGATCTGCTTGAATTTGCGGGTACCGGCCTTGGTCACTACGCCATCCGCGGTGGTCACCCCGAGGGCGTGGAGGTAGGGCCGGTCGGCGGCTACGTCGCGGTGTTTTTCTCGGTCGTGGTCCGTTTCCGTCGGGGCCTGGGGGATGGCGTCGCCCCGCAGGCGGGCGTTGCCCTTGCGGCTCTGCATGATCGTGAGCTTGCCGTCGGGGCCGAAGAGGTCGCCGTTGTAGTAGGTGTCCTCTAGTTGGCCCTCCAGGTAGACCAGGCCGTCTTCGATCGAATAATTCTTGGCTTCTTCCCGGTCGGCGTAGCGGTGGACGACCTGCAGCATGCGTTGCCCCCCGATCTCTACCGGTCGGGCATACAGGTTGCGCGGCGTATCGGACGATTTGCGGCGGGGCTTGCTCAACGTCAACTTGGCGAGCCGTTGGTCTTGGGCGGCCGTGCGGGCGGTTTGCCAAAAGGTGGTGGATTCGGTGGACATTGAACGAAGGTAGATAGATAGCGCTTCGCGCTTTGACCGCTGGCGCGGGGGACCGCTGGCGCGGGGGACCGCTGACGCGGGGGACCGCTGACGCGGGGGACCGCTGACGCGGGGGACCGCTGACGCGGGGGACGCCGGGTCGGGCAATTTAATGAATCCGGTGACCCGCGGTCCTGATTCCCCCGCGGAAGCGGTCCCCCGCGAAGCGGTCCAAAAGCGAAGCGACAGTCCCCGCTCTAAATGCGCTTGCGCATTTAGAAACAGCTCCTTACCTTTGCGTCCGTTTTTACCGCGGGTGTGGTGAAATTGGTATACACGCTAGATTTAGGTTCTAGTGCCGCAAGGCGTGAAGGTTCGAGTCCTTTCACCCGCACAGAGCGTGGCCTGCCTTTCGGGGTAGGCCTTTGTTTTTAACACAGTAGCATTATGGCTGAAGTAACGTACGAAAAGACCGGACCGGTCACGGGTCGCATCCAACTCAACTTCACGAAGGAGGAGCTCGGCAGCAAGCTCAACGCGGAGTTGAAGAAGGAGAGCAAGCGGGTAAACATCAAGGGCTTCCGCCGCGGCAAGACGCCCGTATCGGCGCTGCGGAAGCTGATGGGCAACCAGATCTTCGGTCCCCTACTGGATAAGACCATCCAGGAAGAACTGTTCGGTTACATCGAAGAGAACAAGATCAAGCTCATCTTTAGCCCCATTCCCGACGAGGAGGAGAAAGTGGAGCAGATCAGCGCCATGAACATCAAGGACCTCCAGCTGACCTACGACCTCGGCCTGGAGCCCGAGTTCGAGCTGCAGCTGCCCGAGCAGACCTTCACCAAGCACGTCCTGGATACCAACGAGGAATTTATCGACGAGCAGCTCACGGCCATGCGCAAGCAACGCGGGGAGAGCCAGGAGATCGAGGAGGGCAACATCGAGGGGGAGGACATCCTCCACGTTACCGTCCAGGAAGTGGACGGCGACCTGCATAACGACACGACCCTCTACGTAGACAGCCTGAGCGAGGACATCAAGGAGCAATTCGTAGGCCAGTCGGTCGGCGCTTCCATCACCGTGGATGACCTCACCAAGGTGGAGAAGAACGGCACCGAGGCCAGCGTGCGCAAGTACATGCTGGAACTGGACGAGGGCAAAGACACCGATGACGACTACGATGATGATGACGACGAAGAGTACGTCGACTACGAAGATGACGCGGAAGACCTCGAGGACGTAGAAATCGACGACGTCGACGACCTGGAAGATGCCGGCAAGGAGAAGGTCCCGGTCGACCTGAGTGGCAAGACCTTCACCATTACCGTCAACCAGATCAGCCGCCTCGTACCCGCCGAGCTGAACGAGGAGTTCTTCATCCAGTTCGACCCCGAGGGGAACGTAACTAACGAAGAGCAGCTCCGCGAGCGGCTGGCCGAGGACGCCGCCGCCGGATTCAACGCCCAGGGCATCTCGATGGCTAACTTCGAGATTCAGCGCGCCCTGGTGGAGGACAATAACTTCGACGTGCCCACCGCCCTCATGAAAAAGCTGAGCAAGGAGGATACGGAAAGCAGCTTCGACCTCTTCGAGCGCAGCGTCCGCTGGATGCTGATCCGCAATAAGATCTCCGAGGAGAAGAAGATCGAGCTGGAATACGCGGATGTCCGGGCCGAGGCCCTCGAAGCCCTCCTGCGCATGCTCGGTGGACAGCGCCCTTCCTTCCTGACCGACGAGTTCCTGGACAATTACATCCAGAACATGCTCAAGGACGAAAAGCAGCGGGAAGAGCTCAGCAGCAACGCCCTGGAGAAAAAGATCATGAATGCCATCCGTGAAGACGTCAGCCTGGAGGAAAAACCCCTCTCGGTAGCGGAATTCAACGCCGCCATCAAGGCCTTCAACGAGGCCAACACCCCCCCCGCGGAGGAGGAAGAGTAGGCGCTACAACCCTTGCGGTACTCGGGCGTTTACGGGGAGAAGCTAACTACAAAACAGAAGATTATGACTCCCCAAGTTCCCCAGGATGAATTCATGAAGTACGCGACCCGCCACATGGGTCTCAGCACCATGCACCTGGAAAAATACGCCCAGACCATCGGCGGCATGGCGCCCCCGCAGGTCACGGGTTTTTCGCCGAACGTGATCGAGGAGCGTCAGATGAACATCGCCGCCCTCGACGTCTTCAGCCGCCTGATGATGGACCGCATCATCTTCATGGGAGTTGCCGTGAATGATTACGTAGCTAACGTCGTGCAGGCGCAGCTGCTCTTCCTGGAATCGGTCGACCCCAAGCGCGACGTGCAGATGTTCATCAACAGCCCCGGCGGCAGCGTGATCGCCGGTATGGGCATGTACGACACCATGCAGTACGTGACCCCCGACGTGGCTACGATCTGTACCGGACTGGCCGCTTCGATGGGCTCCGTCCTGCTCTCCGCCGGCGAGAAGGGCAAGCGCTCCATCCTGCCCCACGCCCGGGTAATGATCCACCAGCCCAGCGGCGGCATGCAGGGTCAGTTCTCCGACATGGAGATCAACTACCGCCTGATCTCCAAACTGCGCGAGGAGCTTTACACTATCTTAGCTAACCATACCGGTAAAACCTTCCAGGAGATCGAGAAGGATTCCGACCGCGACAACTGGATGACCTCATCCGAAGCCGTCGCCTACGGACTGGTGGACGAGGTGCTCAACCGCGACAAGGCCAAGGCTTAGTCAGGCAAGCCCCGACCAATACCAGCCGATGCTACCGGCGGGCCGTACCTTGCGTACCGGCCCGCCGCGCTTTACGGACTACCCAATTTTACCCTACCTACAGACTTATGATGCGAGGTAAACGACAAGATTTTCGCTGTTCTTTCTGCGGTCGCGACAAGAGCGACGCCCTGGTGCTCGTGGCCGGCCTCGACGCCCACATCTGTGAGGTCTGCGTCGAGCAGGCGCAGGAGATCGTCGCGGAAGAGCTCTACGGCGGGCTCAACCCCGAGGCCGCCACGGAAGCCCCCGCCGAGCCCAAGAAGGGCGGCTACGACTTCAAGCTGCCCAAGAGCATCATCCCCAGCCAGATCAAGGACCACCTCGACAAGTACGTGATCGGGCAGGATGCCGCGAAGAAGATCCTCTCCGTGGCCGTCTACAACCACTACAAGCGCCTCTCCCACCCCTCCACCTCCGACGACGAGGTGCAGATCGAGAAGAGCAACATCCTGCTCGTCGGCCGTACCGGCACGGGCAAAACCCTGCTGGCCAAGACCATCGCCAAGTTCCTCCAGGTCCCCTTCGCCATCGTCGACGCCACGGTATTCACCGAGGCCGGCTACGTGGGGGAGGACGTGGAAAGCATCCTCTCCCGCCTGCTGCAGGTCTGCGACTACAACGTGGCCGCCGCCGAGCACGGCATCGTGTACATCGACGAGATGGACAAGGTGGCCCGCAAGAGCGATAACCCCAGCATTACCCGCGACGTCAGCGGCGAGGGCGTTCAGCAGGCCATGCTGAAGATGCTCGAGGGCACCGACGTCAACGTTCCGCCCCAGGGTGGACGCAAGCACCCCGAGCAGAAACTCGTCAAGGTGAATACCCAGAACATCCTCTTCATCTGCGGCGGGGCCTTCGACGGCATCGAGAAGATCATCGCCCGCCGGACCAATACCAAGGTCATCGGCTACGGCAACGCCAACAAGCGGCAGATCAAGGAGGAGGATATGCTGCAGTACATCACCCACCGCGACGTGAAGCGCTTCGGCATGATCCCCGAGCTCATCGGTCGCCTGCCCGTGATCTCCTACCTGCGCCCCCTCGACCTCGACGCCATGAAGCGCATCCTGGTGGAGCCCCGCAACAGCCTCCTGCGGCAGTACCAGCACCTCTTCCGCCTGGAGGGCATCAACCTGACCTTCACCGACGAGGCCATCCAGTTCATCGCCGAAACGGCCCTCGAGTACGAACTCGGTGCCCGGGGCCTCCGCTCCATCTGCGAAGCCATCATGACGGACGCCATGTTCGACCTGCCCGGCCGCAAGGAAGTAAAGCACTACACCATCGACCTGGTCTACGCCAAGGCGAAGCTGGAAGGCGGTATGCTGGAAGTCCTCCGGGCCGCGGCCTAATTTTTACTGCGCATGCCCATAGACGCCAAAGACCTGCGGGTCGATTACCAGGCCGACGTCCTGCTCGAGCAGGACGCCCCCGCTACCCCTTTTCCCCTCTTCGACCGGTGGTTTGGGGAGGCTAAGAACAGCGATGACCCCGAGCCCAACGCCATGGTCCTGGCAACCGTCAACGCCCACGGCCACCCCGCCGCCCGGACCGTCCTCCTGAAGGAAGTAACCGCGCGCGGCTTCGTTTTCTACACCAACTACGATAGCCGCAAGGGTCACGAGATCGGCGCCCACCCCCACGTGGCCCTGGTCTTCAACTGGCTGCAATTGCAACGCTCCGTGCGCATCGAGGGCCGGATCGAGAAGATCGCCCCGGAAACCTCTACGGACTACTTCCAGAGCCGCCCCAAAAAGAGCCAGCTCGGCGCCTGGACGAGCCCGCAAAGCGACGTCATTCCCAACCGGGAGTTCCTCGACGCCCGCAAGGAAGAGATGGAAGCCCGGTTTGCGGATAAGGAGGTCCTGCCCCGCCCCGAAAATTGGGGAGGCTACGTGGTCATTCCGGAACTCATCGAATTCTGGCAGGGCCGCAGCAGCCGCCTGCACGACCGCCTGGCCTACACCCGACCGGACGCTGAGCAGGAATGGACGCGCGAACGCCTCGCCCCCTAAACGCCAGCGCTCATGGCCGAAAACGCCAACTGGATCCAGCTCCAGACCGACATCAAGCCCTACCATAAAGTCCTGCGCGAAGCCGCCGATACCGTCGTCGACGAAAAGGTGAGTAACTACCCGGTGTTCGTCGCCTACGCCGGCGAGGATACCGACAGCGTGCCCGGCATCCACGTGGTGGAAGTACCCACCATGCGCCAGCTCATCTGGACCATCAACGTTACTACCCTCGAAGAGCTGGTCGCGAAACAAGTGGTCAACCAGGAAAAGATCGACCCCTTCCGTAAGGTGTACAACGAGAACGTGGACCACTTCTGCCTGCTGATCATCGACGAGGCGGGGGGACGGTTTGGGTTCGTGCCGCGGTAGGTGGGGTGGAACACGGATTGACTTCGTCCACCCGGAGGCGCTTCGCTTGGGCACGGATTTACACGGATTTTCCCCGTTTCTGATGCGATGGGGAAGCTCCTGGCACCCGCGGTCCCGCCCCTGCTTAACTTAATAATGTTACTGCGTCCCGGTAGCTATCGGGAGAAACCGCTCTGTACTATGATTCAAGAAGCTACTATCGACCGCGTACTCCTTCGGCTGGAAGGTGCCCGTGAAGAATACGAGGTGGAGATTGCCGACTTTGCCGGGGCGCAGCCCGAGCTGATGGACTACCTCACCAACGACGACGTGGAGGCCTTCACCGAACGCGAGCGCGAGCTGCTGCTCTTTGCGGCCCTGGTGATCTACCAGTGCGTGGAGGATGAGCGGGCCGGCCTGACGGTCGTTCGCGGAGATGCCCTGGCCACCGCCGAGGAGGCGAACTACGAGCTCATGGAAAAGTCCAGAGCCCCCACCTTTCGCGATCGCCTGACTCCCTTTTTTGAGCAGAGCGAGGAGGAAGAACTCCTCGCCTTCGTGGAGGACCTGGTGCTGGCCGAAGGCGAGGAAGACGAGATCAGCCGCGAAGCCCGCGAGCCCTTCTTCGTGACCCTCAAGACCGTCATCGACACCCTCACCTAGGCCACTCCGGCCAGCTCCCGCACCCGCGTTTCCCGCGCCCGGTCTACGGTGAGCAGGAGGAGCAGTCCGCCGATGCCGATGCTCGTCACCGCGTAAATGGCGGCTACGTAGCCGAAGTATTCCGCTACCTGGAAGCCGATCACCGGCGTCAGGACGAAGGCCAGGGAGTAGCTGGCCGACAGCACCCCGAGGTATTCTCCCCGGCGGGCGGGCGGCGCGTGCTTGGCCACGTAGGTGCTCGTGAAGGGCATGAAGAGGATTTCGCCCAGCGTGATCAGCAGGATCCACACCACCAGCAGGTAGTAGCCCGTCACCACTGCGAGGGGCAGGAGGAAGTAGCCCAGGACGATGAGGGTGGTGCCCGACAGCATCACCAAGAGCGGCCGGTACCGTCGGTCAGCGAGGTACACCAGTGGCATTTCGACGAGTACGATGGCCACCCCGCTGACGGTCAGCAGCAGACCGAACTCGGCTTCCGAGTACCCGTGTTGCGTCAGGTACACGGGAGCGATGGAGAACACCTGGAAGAAACAAGTGATGACGCAGGCGTTGGCTAAGATCATACGCACCAGCCAGGGTTGCCGGAGGGCCGGTCGCGTCTCGGTGAGCTGTCGTTGGTGGGCGGCGGGCGCGGGTGCGGGGTCGACCAGGGGGCGGGCGGTCTCGTCGGCCGGCAGCGTCACCAGGAACAGGCCCGCCGCCAGGAGGAAGGTGAGCCCGTCGGCCCAGAAGAGCGCCTCGTAGCCGTAAAGGTAGATCAGGTAGCCCCCCAGGGCCGGCCCGACCGAGAAACCCAGGTTGGCCGCCAGCCGTTGTAGGCCGTACGACTGGGTCAGGTGTTCGGGGGGGGCGTAGACGGCAATGGCCGCCCGGTTGGCGGGGCGAAAGGCATCGGTGGCCACGGAGGTGAAAAAGACCAGCAGGCAGAGGGGCCAGAAGGCGGTGACCTGGCCGATCAGGATGTGCAGAATACCCGCCGCGACCAGGCTGAAGACCATGATGTGCCAGGAGCCGTAGCGGTCGTTGAGCACCCCGCCGACGTAATTGCCGACGATGCCGCCCGCCCCGAAGGCACCCATGACCCAGCCGGCATCCGTGGCCGAATAGCCCATCGAGTTGACGAGGTAGACGGAAAGGAAAGCGACGACCATGGCGCCGCTGCGGTTGACCACCATCACCAGGGAAAGGAGCCAGACTTTGCGCGGCAGGCCGGAGAAGGACCGGACGTAGAGCCGGGTCAGGCGGTGAAAGAGATCGGCCATGGTGGGGGGTTCGGAGTGGAGATAACGAACCGATTGATACACAAGTTCCCGATATGAATTTTAGTTTTGCGCCCTGAACCTCGTACGCGGCGCATGGCTGGCAGGAAAGAAAAGTTTGTCATCGGAAGTATCCGTCGTCTACTGAACGGGACGGCGCGCATGTCGCGGCGCCAGGCCGGCGCCCTGGGCTATTACCTACTGAGCAAGCCCCGGCGCGCGGCCGACGAGCCGCTGAGCGATGAGTTCATGCGGGCGGCCAAGCAGTACACCGTTGATGCGAACGGCACGAAGCTGCAGTGTTATCACTGGCCCGGGAAAGGACCCAGCGTGCTGCTGCTGCACGGGTGGGAGAGCAACAGCGGCCGCTGGTTCGCCTTCTTCGAGCCCCTGCGCCAGGCCGGCTACTCCATCTACGCCTTCGATGCCCCGGCCCACGGCCGCAGCGGCGGCAGCCGCTTCAACGTGCGGATGTACGCCGACGCGCTGAAGGCCTACCTCGATCACCACGCGTTTTCGCCCGATTTCTGGATCGGCCACTCGGCGGGTGGCATGGCGGCCATCCTCAACCTGACCGAGGGCACGCCGGCCTACGAACCCGCTCAGCTCATCAGCCTGGCGGTACCCGGAGAACTGGAGAACTTCATCGATAAGTTCTGCGACTTCCTCGGGGTACACGAAAAGGTGAAGCTCGGCATCGACGACCAGTTTCGCCGCAAGCTGGACGTGAGCTATTCCGAAGTATCCTTCATCAACTACGTGAAGCACCTGCGGGTGCCGGGCCTGATCGTCCACGACGAATGCGACGAACTGGCGCCCATCACCGGGGCCTACCGGATGCACGAAAACTGGGCCGGGTCCAGCCTGATCACCACGCGGGACTGCGGGCACAGCCTCACCGGCGACCTCATCCCAGCCATGGTGCTCGAGTATATGCGCCACTGCCGGGTCGGCCGATAAACCATGCGGGTGGTGCGGCGTTGAGTGGAAAGTCCCACAATCAACTCACCATGG
This sequence comes from Lewinellaceae bacterium, assembly GCA_963803525.1. Taxonomy (GTDB): domain Bacteria; phylum Bacteroidota; class Bacteroidia; order Chitinophagales; family Saprospiraceae; genus Neolewinella. The sequence goes on along the minus strand of CAWDMV010000017.1, from coordinate 718,109 downwards.
CTTCCCCCTCCGTCGGCATCGATGATTTTTCCGTGTACGTCCCCCAGCTCTACCTCTCACTCGAGCAGCTTGCCGAAGAACGGAATATTCCCTACGCCAAACTGAAGCACGGCCTCGGCCTGCGGCAGATGGCCGTCGCGGACGCCCGGGAGGATACCGCCACCATGGCCGCCAACGCCGTGCTGGACCTGCTGCACAAGCAAGACATCGACCCCACCACCATCGGCCGGCTGTACCTCGGCACGGAAAGCGCCCTAGATGGGGCCAAACCGACGGCTACCTACGTGCTGGACATGCTGCAGGACCATTTCGCCGGCGCCTACGGCCCGAACTGCTTCCTGCACTGCGACGTGGTGGACCTGACCTTCGCCTGCATCGGGGGCGTGGATGCCCTGCAAAACTGCCTGGAGTGGACCGCCGCTAAAGCGGATCGCGTCGCGATCGTCGTTTCCAGCGACAACGCCAAGTACGAACTCGACAGCAGCGGGGAATACACCCAGGGCGCCGGCGCCGTAGCCATGTTGGTCAAGCGGGATCCCCAATTGCTGGCCATCGATCCCGATTTCGGGGTAGCCACCCGCCCGGCCCACGATTTCTTTAAGCCCAAGCGCAGGGTGGCCAAGCAGGACATCATCCGCGAGGTACTCGAACTGCTGCCCGACTTCTCGGCCGAAGACTATTCCTTCAGTGACCTGGAGAAGCGCCTCACCTCCGGGCTCCGCGTGCAGGGCGTACTCGACTGCAACGAGAGCTTCCTCACCCTCCACAAGGACACCCCCGTCTTCGACGGCCCCTACAGCAACGAAGCCTACCAGGCTCGCATCCGGGAAGCCCTGCAGGACTACCGCCGCCGCAGCAGTACCAAGTCAGGAGAACTTTTACAGGAATACGCCGGCCTGGCCTTCCACCTGCCCTACGCGTACCAGGCCCGCCGCATGTTCCCCGAGATCTATATGGAAGAACTTAAGGCCAGCAACCAGTGGTCGGCATTCATCGACCGCAACCAAATGGACGTGCCCTGCGCCGACGACTACGCCGACCGGGAACGCTACCTGACCAAGTGCAGCGAGTTTCTGCGGGCGGTCACGAAGACGGACGATTACCAGCAATTCGTAAACCAGTTCATCGCTCCCGGCGACTGGGCCAGCTCGCGGGTCGGCAACATGTACTCCGGTAGCGTATTCCTCAGCCTCATGGCCACCCTGGAAGATGCCCGCCGCAACGACCGCGAACTGTCGGGCAAGCAGCTGCTGGTCTTCGCTTACGGAAGCGGGTCCAAGGCCAAGGTCTTCTCCGCTACGGTCCAGCCGGAGTGGCGCCATCACACCGCGGCCTTCGACCTGCAACTCCGCCTCGACCACCGGCAGGAAATCGACTACGCCACCTACGAGCGCCTCCACCGCTGCGCCCTTACCGACAACGTGGCCAGCCACTGCGAGGGGGGTTTCTTTCTCGCCGACATCCATGGCCACGGCGAGGAGTCTGAAGGGGTGCGCCACTACGGCTACGCCGCCAGCGCGATGGCCTAAAGAAAGCCGGGGGCACGGCCCCCGGCTCCAAAAAAGGTTGCAAAAAATAAGAGCGCCCGAAGGCGGGCTCTTGTATCACTAATTTGATTTTAACTAGTGAATATGTAACAAATATAGTTACATACAGGCAATTAGGCAAGCCCTGCGCTCTTAAATATCATTGAATTACGGATAATTGCGCGAGCGATCTCTTACCGGAGTGTATCCGAAAAGCGAAGCAGGCTATCCTGCAGCAGACTGTCCTGAAATAAGCTATCCTGTAGAAGGCTGTCGCGCAGAAGCGTATCGAAGCGGATCTCGAAGGGGAACAACGGACGGAGCGGCAGCGAGTCGGACAGTTCCCGCACGGGCGGCTCGCCGGGGCGCCCCGGCTTCGGTGGCCGACCCTCAATACGTCGCATGCGGCGGGCCCGGTCGAGTAACAGGGAATCGGCGCGCGCGACGGCGGCTTCCAGTACGTCGCGCTCACAGTCCCGGAGCAGATTGGCGCGGATGGCCGCCACTTGCTCCGCGGCGCGTTCCTCGATAAGGATTGCGGGGTCGATCTCCTCCCGGCCGCAGGCGCAGCATAGGACCAATAAGGGGTAGATGTAGTACCGCCTCATCGCTGCCGGTTTTGCTGGATGCGCAGGCGTAGGCGGGTTTCCTCCTCCAAGCGCCGTTGTACGATGCTGTCGGTAGCTACCGCCACCCGGTCCTCGAAGGTGACCGCACAAATACTGTCGAGTACGGGGCGGAGGGAGTCGATGCGCACGCGGGCGATCTCCTGGTAGCGTTCCCGTTGGTCGGGAGTCAGCTGTACGCGGATCGCCTCGTCTTCCCCACACGCGAAGAAAAACGGGGAGAGCAGGAGGACTACAAAGAGCAAGCAGGGCTTCACCCCACAAACTTACGGAGGCTTTACCGTTCCCGGATGGGGCGTGGCTACCTTTGGCCCTCACTAAAGCGTGTACACATGGAAGCCCTGCGAGTAGGTATATCGGTCGGAGACGTCAATGGCATCGGTCCGGAGGTGATCGCCAAGGCCCTACGTCGCCGGGGGATACTCGAGCTGTTTACGCCGGTCATCTATGCCGCCGCCGAGATCTTCACCCCTTACGCCGAGGGGGAACTGCCCTTCACGCCCACCGTCATCGAGACCGCCGACGACGCCAGGGAGAACGCAGCCAACCTCATCAGCTGCTGGGATAAGCCCGTCGATGCCACCCCCGGGCAGGCCACCGAGGCGGGTGGCCGCGCCGCCGCCCGTAGCCTGGAGCGTGCGGTAGCCGACCTGAAGGAAGGAAAGATCGACGCCCTGATCACCGCACCCATCAACAAATCGGTGATGCCCAAGGACGTCTTCCCCTTCCCCGGCCACACCGAGATGCTGACCACCCGCCTGGAGGCGGAGGAGAGCCTGATGTTCCTCGTGACCGATGAGCTGCGGGTAGGTGTAGTGACCAACCACATTCCCGTGTCGGAGGTCGCGGGTGCCGTGACCAAGCCCAAGATCCTGGCGAAGCTGAAGATCATGCACGAAACCCTGCGCGCCGACTTCGGGATCGTTAAGCCCCTCATCGCCGTACTCGCCCTCAACCCCCACGCCGGCGACGACGGCCGGATCGGCAACGAGGATGCCAAGGTGGTGCGGCCCGCAATCGAGGCGGCCAAGGCGGAAGGCATCCTGGCCATGGGCCCCTACCCCGCCGACGGCTTCTTCGGCAGCGGCAATTTCAAAAAGTTTGATGCGGTACTGGCCATGTACCACGACCAGGGCCTGATCCCCTTCAAAGCCCTGAGCTTCGGCAAGGGCGTAAATTTCACGGCCGGCCTCTCCGCCATCCGCACTTCCCCCGATCACGGTACGGCCTACGACCTGGTGGGGCGGGATAAGGCCAGTCCCGACTCCTTCCTCGCCGCCCTCTTCCTGGCCCGGGATACCTACCTCAACCGCGAACGCTATCTGGAGGACACCGCCAACCCCCTCGAGAGCCGGATGCACCTCGTGTACAAGCGTAAGCCCCGGGCCGCCGGCGGATCCAAGCCCAAGGGCGGAAGGAGCAAACGCTAAAGTTTACCGTGGGCTGTCCAACAATCGCGGGCGGCCGGGCTTTAGTCTGCGAACTACCCCTGCCCTATGCGCCGATACCGCCTACCGGTCCTTGTCTTTTTCGGGCTCTACGCCGCCCTGGCCGTTTACGGATGCTTTCGCCTTTCCTTTTCCTTCGACTTTCAGCAGTTCTTTCCCCAGGGAGACGAGGACCTGGAGTTCTTCCTGGAATTCATCGACGAGTTCGAGGGCGACGACAATTTCCTCCTGGTGGCCCTGGAGCGGGAGCCCTCGGTGTTCGACAGCACCTTCCTGAATCAGGCACAGGACTTCGCCCTTGCCGTCCGGAACGTCCCGGGGGTAGAGGCGGCCCAGTCGCTGACCTCCTTCGGCTACCCCATCAAGACGCCCTTCGCGATTACGACGATCCCGGCCATCCACCTCGATGAGCCCGCGCGCTATGCCGCCGATAGTGCCCGGATCATGGCCGATGAGCGCTTCGTGGGCAACCTCATCAATAAGCGGGGCACGGCCCTCGTCACCGTCCTCAAGACGCCCAGCCTCATCACCCTCGAGCAGAGCCGCGACCTGATGCGCGGACTCGACAGTCTCATGGCCACTTACGACTTTCCCGACCACCACTACCTCGGCCCCGCCTACTTCCAGAAGGAGCTGGTGGACGTCCAGATCCGGGAAGTGATCGTCTCGGCCGTCGTATCGGGCCTGCTGGTCACCCTCGTGATGTTCTTCCTCTTCCGCCGGCCCCTGGGCATCCTGGTGGCCCTGGTGAGCATTGCCCTGGGTCTGCTGCTCTTCCTCGGCACCCTGGGCCTGCTCGGTAGGGAGCTGAACGCCATTGCCGCCCTCTATCCGGTGCTGATGATCATCGTGGGCACCTCGGACGTCATCCACATCATGTCGAAATACATCGACGAACTGCGCAAGGGGCTGCCCAAGGAGCAGGCCATTCGCATATCCATCAAGGAGATTGGTTTGGCCACCCTGCTCACTTCCCTGACCACGGCCGTCGGCTTTGCTACGCTACTGACCAGCCGCATCAACCCCATCCGCGACTTCGGCATCAACGCCGCCCTCGGGGTGATGATCGCCTACGTGACCGTCATTCTCTTCACCACGGCCCTGCTCAGCTACCTGAGCGTCGACCAGATCGTCAAGATCGGCCGCCAGCAGGCCTTCTGGGACCGCCTGCTCGAACGCGCCTATCAATTCACCCAATCCCGGGCCGGGGTCATCAAGCTCGGAGCCGTAGCCGTGGTGGTGCTGTGCGGGGTGGGCATCTCCCTGATCACGACCAACTACCGCATCGAATCTAACCTGCCCCTCAACCGCAAAGTCACCGAAGATTTCCTCTTTTTCGAGCGCGAGCTCAGCGGCTTTCGGCCCTTCGAACTAGCGGTCATTACCCGCGACAGCAGCCGGGTCACCGATTTCGACATCCTGCGGGAGATCGGTAAGATCGAGGATTACGTCAAGGCCTTTCCCTTCGTCCAGAGCACGGCCAGCATCACGGCCGTATACCGCAGCATCAACCAGGCCTTCAACAACAACCGCCCGGACGCCTACGTCCTGCCCGCCGACCAGGGCCGGTACCGCCAGTACCAGGCCCTGGCCGAGCGCGTCCCCGACGTCAACCTCAACCTGCTCGTCAGCCGTGACCGCCGCAAGGCCCGCATCACCAGCCGCCTCGACGACATCGGTGCCGACAGCATCAAGGTCTTCCTCGACCAGACCAACGACTGGATCAACGCCAACGTAGATACCTCCCTGGTGGAGATCCGCTCCACCGGCACCGGCCTGATCATCGACAAGAACTCCGAGTACATCCGCCGCAACCTCCTCCAGGGCCTTGGCCTGGCGATCGTCATCGTCTGCGTACTTATGGCCCTGCTCTTCCGCAGTTGGCGCATGCTCTTCGTCAGCCTCGTCCCCAACCTCCTGCCCCTCCTCATCGCCGGGGCCATGCTGGGCTACCTGGGCATCGAGCTCGAGGCCGGCGTCAGCATCGTTTTCGCCATCATCTTCGGCATCGCCGTCGACGACACCATCCACTTCCTCTCCAAATACAAACTCGCCCGCCGCCGTGGCCTGGACGTCACCGCGGCCATTCACCTCACCTTCCGGGAAACGGGCAAGGCCATCGTCCTCACCTCGATCGTGCTCTTCTTCGGTTTCCTGGTCATGCTCTTCAGCATCAGTCCCCCCAGCGTGACGATTGGCTTACTGATTAGCCTTACCCTGGCCAGTGCGTTGATCAGCGATTTGCTGCTTATTCCCCTCCTCTTAAAGTGGCTGGACAAGTAAGTGGACACCAGGCCGGCGTTGCGGACACCAGACCGTCGCTTCGCTCCTTTTAGACCGGCCGCTAAAGCGGGGGAATCAGGACTACGGGTCACCAAATTCACTAAATACTCCAACCGGCGGTCTCCCGCGCAAGCGGTCTCCCGCGCAAGCGGTCTCCCGCGCGCGGTCTGCAAGGGTCTCCGGGTCCCCAGCGGTCCCGCGCAAGCTCCCCCGCGCAAGCGTCCCCGCGCAGCGGTCCCCCGCGCAAGCGGTCCCCCGCGCAAGCGGTCCAAAGGCGCAAAGCGCCGCGTCTTCCGTCTACTTCGCTTCCGCCGTCATCATGTACTGGTAATCCAGCGCCGTGTTATCAGTAGACACCACCGCAAAGCCCGCCGCCTCCAGCATATGCGCTAAGTCAGAAAGGCTAATGCGATCCACCAAGTCGGGACCGAGGGGGGTATCTTCCTTCTTCCAGTCGACAATGACGACGCGGCCGTTGGCGCGCAGGGCGGGGCGGAGCTTTTTCAAGTAGGCCTCCGGTTGGTCGATTAGGTAGAGGGTATTAACGAAGAGCACGATGTCGACCTCGCTGGCTTCGAGCATGGGGTCGTCAGGGCGGCCGAGGCGGGGTTCGAGGCGGGGACGCAGGTGCTGGGGCAGTTCGGTATCCCGCAGCGTATCGAGGTAGTCGATCCAGCGCTGGTCGATCTCGACGGCGATGACGCGGTCGGCCAGGGGGGCCAGGCGGCGGGCGAAAAAGCCCTCCCCGGCACCGATATCCGCAATGACCTTCTCCTCGATGTCGCCGAGCTTGTCGATGACCAGCCCGGGCTTTTGCCACACGTGGCGGTCCCGATCCTCGGTAACGGTGGTGGCGTAGACGTCCTCATCCGGCGGGCGGGGCCCATCCTCCTCTCCGCAGCTAAGCAACAGGGTAAGAAACAGCAGCAGGAAGGGCAGACGCATAGATCGGATGGTGGCGGGCGACAAGATAAGTCCACCCGCTTAAAGCCCCGCCGTACACAAATCCCGCATCAGGCCGTAGATCAGGCGGTTCAGCTCCGAAGCCCGGGCCGTGTGGTTGTTGACGGCGATGCTGTAGGCGAACCTGCGCCCGTCGGGCCGGTTCACGTAGCCGGCGTACGCGCGCACGGCATTGATGGTACCGCTTTTCCCGTAGACGCGGCCTTCCGCCACCGTCCCCTTGAGCGCGTTGCGGAGACTGCCCGTACGGCCGGCCAGGGGAATGCTCTCCCGCCAGCGGGACTGCTCCGACTGGTCCCGCAGGAAAGCGGTCATGAGGGAAGTGGAGAAAAAATTGCGTGAGGACAATCCGCTGCCGTCCCGCAGCTGCGTACCCTCCGTATCCAACCCCCGGGCCTCCAGCCAGTCGGTCACCACCTTGGTAGAAGACGGTTCGGCCTCCCCCCGGGCCTTGTTGATCTCCCGGAGTAGGGTTTCGGCGAAGAGGTTGTTGCTGGTAAGGTTCGTCCGGTCGACGATCTCGATCAGGGGCGGGGAAAAGGCCTCGTCCAGTACCGTAGCCGCCGTATAGTCACCGCTGCCAACGGTCAGGTGAGAAACGGCCGGTTGCACGACCTCGATCCCGTTGGCCTCCAGCAATTGATCGAGCAACTGGGCGGTCAGTAGGGGCGGATCAGGAATCGACCCCCGGATCCGGAAGGTGCCCGTCCCCGCCGGGATACTTCCCCGGATGAACTGCTGGTAATTAAAGGGTGCCCCGTAGATATACGCCTGGTCGCCGCTGCCGCGCGGACCGCTCCGCAGTTCGTTGGTAAAGGTCAGGCCGGGGATCACCGGGTCGGTACCGCTCACGGGCGGGGTACTACCCACTCCCGGACGCTGGGTGAGGGAGAGGGTGTATGCGTTTTCGTTCACGTTAAGGCCATAAGTGCCCGCCCCGTAGTAGTTGCCCAGATCGGCCCACGACCAGCCCGATCCCGCACCGTCGGTCCCGTAGTAGCTGCCGTCGCCCACCACGGCCCCCGTGATGCGGGTAATGCCCCGTTCCTTCACTCGCTCGACCCAGCCTTGCAGCACCGCATCCAGCGGCCGCACCCCCTCCATGTATGGGCTTCCCAGCGTCGGATCGCCGCCGCCAACGATATAGAGGTTACCGCGCAGCACGCCCCCCTCCACCTGCCCGCCGGCGATCAGGCGGGTACGGAAGCGGTAGTCCCCCCCCAGAATATCGAGGGCCGCCGCCGTAGTGATCAATTTCAGGGTCGAAGCCGGGATGCTGGCCACGTCCCCCAGGTGGGAGCCGAGCCGGATGCCGGTCTCCACGTCGCGGACGTCCACCGTGACCAGGGCGTTCCGCAGCACCCGCGTGCCCGCAAACTCATCGATCAGTTGCTGTACGGTAGGCTGAGCCGTAGCCGCCGTGCTGACGGCCAGGAGCAGGAGAATGAGGCGGAGATACATAGCGAACATAACGTTTGGACGGGAACGCAGGTGCGGGGTCAGCGCCCGAGTAACAGAATGCGCCGGGTAGCTTCCCCCGCCGGGCCACGCAGCCGGAGGAAGTAGATGCCGGGGGGCAGGGCACTCAGGGTTAAATCCGTTTGGGGGGCAAGTAGTTGCGGCCACTCCCGTAGGCGTTGCCCCGTGGCGGAGTGAATACTGGCACTAAAGCTGGCACCGGGAGCACCGGATAGGGAAACGTGGAGGGTGCCGTAGGTCGGATTAGGGTAGACGTCCAGCGCAAGCCGGGCTAGCGGTACCCGGCGAATAGCCGTGGAGGTATCCAGCGCAATGGAGCGGGCCGGGCCGGGGAAGCTGCCGCAGTCGTTCCTGCTCACGATCCGCCAGAAGAAGAGCTCGGGCAGGTCGGCACGAGCCAAGGTGAGCGAAGTCTCCTCCGTAGGAAGGGCCAGGAGCGGCAGGGAGAAATCCTCCATTTCTGCCACTTCCAGCGTGTAAGCGGTAGCGGGGTCGGAGCGGGTCCAGCGAAAGGTAACGGCGGTGCTGTCCACCGCGGCGGGCAGGGGGACGACCGCCGTAGGGAGGGGGAACACGGTGAGCGTACTGACCGCGCGGCGTACACTGCCGTCAGCGTCCGTGACCAGGAAGGAGAGCACGTGCTTGCCTGCCCCGACCAGCGTCCAGGCGCTGAAGACGATGTTCAGGGTACCGGCCAGGGAATCCGGGGCGAAGGTGAAGTTGTCGAGGGCTTGCCCGTCGGCTTCTATTGCCAGCGTAGGATTTCGAAATCCGCCGCTAAGCTGCAGAACCGCCGCCCCTCCTTCATTCGCGCAGGCTACGATGCCCGGACTGGCGACGCCCACGCGGAGATCGCGTACGGCCCCCCCCTCGCCACAAAAGCGTAGGCTGAACTCCGTCACCTGTCCTCCATCGAGGGGTACGCCGTCGGTGACTACGAGTTGCCAGGTGCCCCGGGCGGCGGTACCGATGAGGCTGCCCAGTGGCACCAGCGGTTGTACGGCCACGTACCGCCCCGCTTCCCCGTCGTTACAACTCGCCTGAAACTCCTCCGCCGTGATGGGCGCGTCGTCGGAAAACGTCACGTAGAGATCGCGGGCGGGGCACAGGCCGTTCTCCCGGGGCAGGAAGAGGGCAATCTCAGTGCCGTCCGGAGCGATCAGGCTGGCGTAGATGTCCCCCACGAAGCTGTGCTCGATACCCACGACCACCTCCAGGGTGGAGAGTTGCACGGGATCGGTCACCTCCAGTTCGGCCACGACGCGTACCGAGTCGACTATCGGAATTTCAACCGGCAGGACGGTACTTCGCTGCACCGCGCAACTCGTCTCCCGGGTCGCGAAGGAACGGACCGGTGACCACGTCCCCGCGCCGCAGGCATTGTGGGCCCGCACCCGCCAGTAGTAGGTGGCACCCCCATTTAGCGGGTAGCTCAGTTGGAGGGTGGTGTCGGTGAGCCCGGTCAGGTCGACCGGCCGGGAAGCGAACTCCGGCGTCCGGGCCAGCTGCAGGTCGTAGCTCAGGGCACCGGGGAGGGTACGCCAGCTGGCCCTTGTGAAGGGATCGATCCCCGTAGCGCCGGATGCGGGGGTGGCCGGACTTACCGGATCGGGCGCTTGGTCCAGCAGGCTTAGGGTCAGGGTCACCGCGTCGGCTATCCCATCTCCGGTCACCTCCACGGTGATCGGGTAGCTGCCCGCTACCCCTGCGGGGTTCCCGGGATAGGTAAGCGCGAAGGAGGAACCCCCGTCCACCGCTTCGGGCACGCGCAGGCCGAGGCCGGGATCGGCGCTGACCCGCACGCGGCTACCGGCGGGGAACTCGCTGCCCAGGCGGAACCGGAAGGTGGAAGAATCCCCGGCACACCGCCTAAGGCAGGTGGCGTCGGCCCGGAGTAGGAAGGGCAGTTCGTCTTGCTCGAGTCCATCGATGGTGAGCGCGCCGGTGCCGCAGGGGTCGAGCCAATCCCGCAGCCGGGTGTCGGGCGTGCCGCCCCCGGTCCAGCTGGCCCACAGCGCGCCGAAGATGTCGTCGCCGCTGTTGCCACAGAAGGCGCGGCCGCCGAAGAGCTGTCCGCGTACCCGACCGTCCAGATCGATCAGTGGGGCGCCCGAGGAACCGCCTTCGGTAGAGCCTAAATCCCAGGAGGCCACCCGCAGGAAGCGTCCGTCGGGTAGGAGGTCTCCGGAGAGGGTGCTCCGCTCGAGGGGGGAGAAAGAGAAGGAGATCCGTTTTTCCTCGACGTTGGGGTGATGCACGGTCAGGGCGCCGGCCGTCGGCGGGGCTTCCACCCGCGACCAGCCGGCGAAGAAGGCGCCGGCCCGGGGGTGGACGGGCTCCTCCAGTTCGAGCAGGGCGAAGTCGGTGACCGAATAACTCGCCCGCAGGCGGGCCCCGGTGTTGAAGGTTTCGCGCGCGCCGTCGCCGCGGCTCCCGCTGGCCAGCGTGCCCGGTATGCGGCAGGTGCTGTTCTGGTAGTTCCAGTAGGCCACGACGGAGGGGGCGTTGCCGGCAGTCACCCCGCAGTGCTCGGCCGTCAGGAAGAGGGGGCGGCCGTTGCGGTCGGTGTTGTTGATGAGAAAGCCGGTGCACTGGTCGCGCCCGTTGAGGGTGTAGGCGGCTACGCTGCGGATGACGTCGCGGTAGTCGTCGATCATCGGCAGGTCGTCGGCCGCCCCGCAGGCCACGTCAACGTTGCAGTTGCCGGAGAGGGCGTCCAGCACCCCCTCGAAGTCGTGGTTGACGGTGGCCAGTTGCAGTTCCACCCGGTCCGTGGCGGTTTCCGGCACGAACAGTTCGAGCAGCAGGGCGTCGCCGGGCAGGACGGGCGACCAGAACTGGTTGTGGTCCTCATTATCGGTAGCGGTGAAGGGGCCGTAGCGCCGGGTGTCGGTAGAGAGGAAGAGTTCCGCGCCGTCGGGCAGGCGGAACCTGCGGAAGCCAAGGTTTAAAGATTTCGCTCCCGGACTACTGACGCGAAGTTGCCAGTGAGCCCGGCCGTCGGGCAGCGTGGTCCACTTGCCGTCGGTTGCCGGACTAGCCGCTGCGGGCAGGGAGACGGCAAAGGTCCGTGGGCGACCGGGCTTGCGGGCGGCCAGCTCCTGCTGCAGGAGACGGGCATTGTCCTGGGCGGGCAGGCGTAGGACGGGCAGTCCGGCGCGTCCATTCCCCTGCTGGGCGGCGAGCGCGGGTGCAAAGCCGAGCAATCCGGCCAGGAGGAGCGTGAGGAGGCGGAACATTACCGGGGTTTAGCCGGCCAAGGTAAGGTGCAATCGGCCCGCTAATTAAATGAAGCGTACATTTGTGGGTTCAGCGTCAAAGCATTACCTTTGCCCCGCTTTTGCAGAACCTCCGGCCCGATCCCGTGCGCCTTGAAAACGATAGATTATGAAAAGGACATTCCAACCCTCCAAGCGTAAGCGCGTAAACAAGCACGGCTTCCGTTCCCGCATGTCGACCAAGAACGGTCGTAAGGTACTCGCGCGCCGCCGCGCCAAGGGCCGGGACAAGCTCACCGTCAGCGACCAGACCTACAAGAAATAACTGATACCCCCGGTTCACTCCCGGAAGGTTGCAACGTTTTAAGCCCGGCTGCTGTGTGCAGTCCGGGCTTTTTGTTCATCCGCTATCCGCTTACCCATGCGTACCCTCACCCAGCGCGTGACCCGCGCCTCCGTCACGATCGACGGGCGGGTCAGCGGCCAGATCGGCCCCGGCCTGCTCATCCTCCTTGGCATCGAGGGCGCCGATACCTCCGATGACATCGACTGGCTCTGCGGTAAGCTCACCCGCCTGCGCATTTTCGGCGATGAGGCGGGCAAAATGAACCGCAGCGTGCTGGACGTCGACGGTGACCTGCTGGTCGTTTCTCAATTCACGCTCTTCGCCAGCACGAAGAGGGGCAACCGCCCGGGCTTCACGCGCAGTGCGGGACCCGACGTGGCCGTTCCGCTATACGAGCAATTTGTCGTTCGTTTGGCCGAAGTAGCCGGTCGGCCGGTGGCGACGGGGGAGTTTGGGGCGGACATGCAGGTGGAGCTGGTGAACGATGGGCCGGTAACGATTTGGATGGATTCGCGGGAGCGGGAGTAGGTCTTTTGACCGCAGTTTTTTCTCGTAGGGATAGGTCGCTACGCGACGGGAGACCACCACAGATTACACAGATGGCCACCGATTTTTGCACAGATTGTCTTCTTCCATTTGCATCAGCAGCACTGGACCTCTGCGTACTCTGCGGATGATCCCTAAGTCACGCAGCGATAAACAGCTGTGTTCAATCTGTGCCCCATCTGTGGTGAAAACCGCCGCGCAGCGGCCACCTCAGTACTCTACCCCACTAAGAAACAAGCCCTCCGCAGGAGCCTGCCCCACCCCAATCCGCTCTCCACTAGCTAGTGCCGTACCCACTTGATCCGCGGTAAGCTGCCCCGCCCCCACCCGCAACAACTGGAAGACCAGGATACGGATCATCCCCCGCAAGAAGCGGTTAGCGACGAAGCGGAAGCGGTAGCGCCCCTCCCCTTCCCGGTGGAAACTGGCTTCCCGCAGCTGGCAAGTGGTGGTGTTATGGCGGTCGGGGGTGAGGCAAAAGGCGCGAAAGTCGTGGTCGCCCAACAGCAGGGCCAGGGCCCCCTCGAGGGCGGGCACGTCCGGTTCCGGCAGTTCGAGGAGGCTGCTGACCGGGGCGAGGAAGGGGTCGGGGCGGGTATGGAGGTAGTAATCGTAGGTGCGGGCAGTGGCGTCGTAGCGGACGTGGGCGCCGGAGTCCACCGGCCAGGCGTCGTAGAACACGATGTCGTCGGGCAGCACCTTGTTGAGGATGTAGCACCAGTTCGTACGCAGTTCGCGTGGACTATCGAAGTGGAGGTAGTAGTCCGAAGCATGCACCCCCGCATCAGTCCGGCCGCAGCCCACCGCCTTTACCGGATGGCCCTGCACCCGCGTCAGCGCCGTTTCGATGGTCTGCTGCACGCTCGGCACGTCGCCCGACTGCCGCTGCCAGCCCCGGTAAGCCGTACCCCGGTAGGCCAAGTGAACGAAATAGCGAAAGGACATAGCGCAAGGTACGCTCCTCACCCCCTGACCCCCTCACTCCATCAATCCCTCCCTACACCGTAGCTTACATCCCAACCTACCCTCCCCCCCATGCACATCGCCATCCTCGGCAACGGCATCGCCGGCATCACCTGCGCCCGCTGGCTGCGCAAACTCAGCGACGACGTCCGCATCACGGTGATCTCCGCCGAATCGGACTACTTCTTCTCGCGCACCGCCCTGATGTACGTGTACATGGGCCACCAGCGCTGGGAAGACCTGATGCCCTACGAACCCTTCTTCTGGGACAAGAACCGCATCGAACTGCGGCGCGGCTACGTCGAGCGGGTGGATACGGCCGGCAAAGCCTTGCACTTCGCGGACGGACAGCCCCTAACCTACGACAAGCTCGTACTCGCCACGGGCAGCGCCTGGAACAAATTCGACTGGCCGGGACAGGACCTGAAGCGCGTCGGCGGCCTCGTCAGCGCCCAGGACCTGGAATACCTGGAGGAGGTGACCCCCGAGATCCAACAGGCCGTGATCGTGGGCGGCGGCCTCATTGGCATCGAACTGGCCGAGATGCTGCACAGCCGACACATCCCCGTGAAGCTGCTGGTGCGCGAGTCCAGCTACTGGAGCAACACCCTACCCAGGGAGGAAAGCGAGATGGTCAGCCGCCACATCATCCGCCAGGGCATCGACCTGCTGCACGATACGGAGCTACAGGAGATCCACGACGACGGGGGCGGGGCCGCGGGTGCGATAAGCACCAAGAGCGGAACGCGCATCGACTGCCAGTACGTGGGCCTGACCGCCGGGGTACATCCCCGGGTGGACTTCCTGCGCGACCACGCGGCGATCGAAGTCAAGAAGGGCATCCTCGTCAACGACTACCTGGAAACCTCCGCTCCGGGCGTTTACGCGATCGGCGATTGCGCGGAGGTACGCAGTCCACGGCCCGGTCGAAGATCCATCGAGGCGGTGTGGTACACCGGCCGCATGATGGGCGAAACGGCGGCCTACAACCTGCTCGGCAGGCCCGTGCGCTACGATCCGGGCATCTGGTTCAACTCCGCCAAGTTCATCGACATCGAATACCAGGTGTACGGCGAGGTGCCCGCCCACGGCCGCGAGGGGATGGACACCCTCTACTGGGAGCACCCCGGCGGCGAAAAGTCGGTGCGCATCAACTACGAAGCCAGCACCGGCGCCGTGGTGGGCTTCAACCTGATGGGCATCCGCTACCGCCACGAGGTATGCGAAACGTGGATTCGCGACCGGACCCACATCGAGCAGGTGCTGCAGGAGCTCGGGATGGCCAATTTCGACCCGGAGCTCTACGCGCAGTACGAAGGTGAGCTGGTGGCCCTGTACAACCGGCAGACCGGCAGCTCCCTCCGACTTAAGCAAAAGCGGGGCCTCGACGCCGTCCTGCGCTTCCTCAATTTCAGGACCCGCGCCCCGCGCGCCATCTCCCGTACCGATGCCCGCTAAGACTACTCACAAGACCACCCTACAGTACGTCGGGCTCGCACTTTTCGCCCTCTCCCTGCTGATCTTCACCGGGATGCTCGGCCTGGAGAACTTCCGGCTCAGCGAGGAAGCCCTGCTCACGACGGTAGCCCCCGACCCCGCCGCCGATACCGGCCCGACCGTATCGGCGGGTTCCTCCGGCGGAGACACTTCCCTCGAGACCCCTCCGGCGGAAGCCGTCGACCCCAAGGCCCAGCTGATCCATGAAGTACAGGGCGCGGCATTTCGCGCCGCCGCGCGGGAGCAGGGGCTGATCGACGAGACCTTCGGCAGCAGCTTCAGCTTCAACGCGCAGGTGGAGGAGGTGTACACCGACGCCCGCGAGCAGGTCGACGCGCGGGTGGACCAACTGCTGGCAGACGATGCCCTGCCCGAGGGCGTCTCAGAGTGGGACGTGCGCCTCTCCGACCCCGTCTACTTCAAGCAGAAGCTCATGGCCCTGACCACCGCCGCGGAGATCGGCCCGGTAAAGGACAGCCCCTGGCTATTCCTCGCCCTCACCATCGGGCTCGGGCTACTCGGTGGCTTGCTCTACATTCTGCCTAAGTTCCGCCGGCACCCGGGCATCAAGCACGACCACATCTACCACTCCCAGCTCACCAAGGGGCTGAACCTGGGGTGGCGTGCCGCCTTCCTGGCGCTGACAATTATCGGAGTGCTTTTGTACGGCATTCGCTACATGGCCAGCGACTGGTTCTGGCCGGCGGTGACCGCGGGTACGGCCTTGCTCATCATCGGCCTGGTGCTCTTCGTGCAGCACTCCCTGCGTAACACGCCGGCCCGGGAGGCGAGTCCGGCGGGGCTTTCGGCCTACCTGGGTATCCTGGCGGGCACCTACCTGATCGGCTTCTACGTACTGTTGTACTGGGCGCCCGAGCACGTCACGGCGTGGATTACGATGGTCAATCCCCTCAAGGCCGGCCTCTTCGGGGGCATGGCCAGCCAGTGGTTCCTGTACGGCTTGCTCTACACCCTGATCATCGTGGTCATGGGCGTACGCATGCTCTCCAAGTACCAGCACAATAAGTACCAGATCGTGCGGACGCTGTCGGTGATGTTCTTCCAGACGGCCTTCGCCTTCATGATCCCCGAGATCCTCGGTGCCCTCGATAAGCCCCAGCAGGACCTCAAGAACATTTGGCCGCTCGATTACGACTTCTTCTTCGGCTGGCAGCTCGACCAGTTTCAGAGTGCCGGTGCGCTGGGCACCTTCATGCTGGTGTGGGGCATCGTGCTCGTCATCGTCGGCGTGCCCCTGATGGTGCACCTGGTGGGCAAGCGGTGGTACTGCAGTTGGGTCTGCGGCTGCGGCGGGCTGGCCGAAACCATGGGCGACCCCTGGCGGCAGCTCAGCGACAAGAGCCTGCGGGCCTGGAAGTTCGAGCGCTGGATCATCCACGGGGTGCTGGTGGCCGCTATCCTCATGACGGCCCTCACGCTCTACACCTACTTCACCGGCGTCGACCGCCTACTCGGCCTCGAAACCTGGAAGGTGCAGAAGTGGTACGGCTTCTTCATCGGGGCGGGATTCGCGGGTGTGGTGGGCACGGGATTCTACCCCCTGATGGGCAACCGGGTGTGGTGCCGCTTCGGCTGTCCGCTGGCGGCCTACCTGGGTCTGGTGCAGCGCTTTCAGAGCCGCTTCCGCATCACCACCAACGGCGGACAGTGCATCAGTTGCGGCAACTGCTCCACCTACTGCGAAATGGGTATTGACGTACGTGCCTACGCCCAGAAGGGACAGGACATCGTGCGGGCCAGCTGCGTCGGCTGCGGGGTGTGCGCGGCGGTGTGCCCCCGGGGCGTGCTGCGCCTGGAAAACTCCTCCGTCGACGCGGGCTACCGGACGGTGTCCGAGCGGGTGATCCACATCAGCGAGGAGGAAGGGGCGACGATGATGGGTTGAATTTAAAATTTCAGATTTACAATTTGGCTGCCGCTGGGGATGCTCGCTGCGCTAGTGGGAGATTTACCGCAGAGTATGTGGAGTTTTGCAGATTGGGAAGCCACTACGTTTCTTCTTGCCTCGGGCCGGACACTCGGAGGTGCTGGGGCACACTCCGAGGTCCTGTGTTGGACGGTTGGGATCGTGAAAGGACCTCGCAGCGTGGCCGAGCGAAGCGGAGGCGACCTGCGAGTGTCCGGACAACTCCCCCTGCTTGTGGCCATCTCCCTCGTGGGTTCCGCCCAGATCAAAGTTCTTATCGTGGACGGACAGAGTAACCACGTGGTGTGGCCCAAGTCCACGATCACGATGCGGCAGTACCTGGAGGATACCGGCCTGTTCACCGTGGATGTCGCGCGCAGTGCCTACACCTGGAACGGCGACGAGGAGGCCGACTACCTGCCACTGGCCGGGGTGGGGCCTACGGAAGATTTAGCGAAGCCCCGGGAGGATCTGGACTTCAGCCCTGACTTCAGCAACTATGATGTGGTGATCTCCAACTTTGGATGGCAGGCGGCCGACTGGCCGGAGGCTACCCGGAAGAACTTTGAGGATTTTGTCCGGAAGGGCGGCGGATTCGTATCCGTACACGCCGCCGACAATTCCTTCCCCGACTGGCCGGCCTACAACGAAATGATCGGCCTCGGGGGCTGGGCGGACCGGGACGAGACCAGCGGACCCTACGTGTACTACGACAAGGCCGGAGAGTTGGTGCGCGACACGACGCCGGGACGGGCGGGCGTGCACGGTGCCCAGCACGAATTTCCGATCACCGTCCGCGTGACCAATCACCCGATCACCCAGGGTATGCCCACGAATTGGATGACCACGGCCGACGAATGCTACGCCATGATGCGCGGTCCCGCCGAAAACCTGACCGTGCTGGCGACCGGCAAGGACATGTCCGACACCGCCCCCACCGACCGGCACGAACCGGCACTGATGGCCCTCACCTTCGGCGACGGCCGCGTCTTCCACACCACCCTCGGCCACGATACGAAATCGATGGAGGGGGTCGGCTTCGTCACCTCCTTCCTGCGGGGGGTGGAGTGGGCGGCTACCGGCGAGGTGACACAGGTAATACCGGAGGACTTTCCGACGGCGGGAGATGCTACACGGCGTCCCTTCAAGTAAAACGGGGTCTCCGATCGCGAAGTGAGAAGGAGTCTCCGACTGCGGACGCCTCCACTTCCCTTCGGGCCACACGCCCGGGAACCCGCCAGTTCCTCTCAATACCTCGATCGGTTGACCTTGGTACTAGGCATTCTCTAGCTTGGCAATGTCAAACTTTCTCATCTCCATATAGGCCGCCATCACCCGCGGAGCACGCTCCGGGTCACTAAGCAGTTTGGGAAGCACGGTCGGCACCACCTGCCAGCTCACTCCGAACTTATCCTTCAACCAGCCGCACTGCCCCTCCTGTCCGCCATCGCCCGTCAGCCCGTCCCAGTAGCGATCGATTTCTTCCTGGTTGTCGCAGGTGATTACGAAAGAGACTGCCTCATTGAAGGTGAATTCCGGCCCGCCGTTCAGCCCCATGAATGTTTGACCGCGCAGTTCGAAGGTGACTACCATGCCCTGGTCGGCGGTGATCCGCCCGTCGGAAAAGATGGAGCAGTAGTAGTCGGCGGCTTCGCGGGCCTGGCCGTTGAACCAGAGGCAGGGATATATGGACTCATTCACGTGCATTGCTTTTTGTTGTTGTAGCAAACTTAGGCTGACGGGCTGCACGGCGATAGAACGATACCGACAATCTACCCGCCTACGTCTTGCCGTAATTGAGGTATTCACCCGGTGTGAGACCCGTGAACGACTTGAACGTCCGGTTATAGTGGCTCTGGTCGGCGTAGCGGTGGCTGAAGGCCAGGTCGGTCAGGGTAGTAAACTTCCCCTCGTTTAGTGCCCGGAAGGCCAGGTCGAACTGCGTGATCCGGCGGTACTGTTCCGGTGATACACCGATGGCGTGTTTGAACTGCCGCTGGAAGGTGCGTTCACTCAGGTGCAGCTCCCTCCGCACCCGCACGAGAATGTCCCGATCGAATTTCCCGGCGATTCGGTCCGCGGCGAATGTCAGGTGGGGCGCTTCCCAGTCCGTCCGCCGCATCGACTGCTCAATAAAGGCCTCAAGAATACTACGTTGCTCGGCAACCACCCGGGCGCCGGCCAGCCGCTCCAACAGCTGATCGGCCTGGCCGGGAAATAGATCCCGGATATCTACAGGATGGTCCGTGAGTTCCGGACCCGCTAAATTAAAGAGTGCCGGCAGCGACCAGGGTTGCAGGAAATAGGCGATCAGCGTAAAGCTACCGCGGAGCGGAAGTCCGGCCGGGCGTAGCCGTTTGCCCAAACAGCGTAAGCGACGGTTGGCCATTCACCGCTACGAACTGGAGCGTAGGCGTGCCATTGGCAAAGAGCGGCAGCACAAAGGGACGGGCAACATCATCGTCATCTAGCACGATCGTCCGCCGAACGTAGGCGGATATCCCCGGTGGCGGTGTTGGGTACTCGGCGGTCACGGGCGGGTGGAGGCCTTCACTTCTTAACGAAGATACGGCGGGGGGGGTGTCCAAAAATAAAACGGGCGCCGCAGTAGTCCTGCAGCGCCCGCTTAAGTGTTGGGTGTGAAGCCGGTTAGGCCGGTATCATCTTGGCTACCTCCATCCGGTCGTAGTTCCGGTGCTGGGCGATGGCCTTGATGAAGGCTTGGGGAGACCGGCCGACGAAGCACGGCCTTGTCCTTGTCCATATGCTCCCCGACGTGGGTCGCGTTCAGGAGTTGGACGCCGGCACCGTCGACGGCGAGGGCTTTGCAGTGCATGAAGGCTTCATCGACGAATTTCTTGTACTTCGCTTTTTTCAGCAGGGCCTCTACGGAGGACTGTCCGCCGGGGATGTAGACGGCGTCGAAGAGCACGCTCTCAGTCATCATGATGCCGGAGAAGACCTTGTGGTCGTGGCCCTTACTGCACGTGATGGTACCGCCGTGGGGCGCTACGATCTTCACCACGGCATTTTCGGCTTCCAGGGCGTCGCGCATGGCGGAGAAGTCGTCTCCGTCAAAGCCGTCGCCGGCCAGGACGGCGATTTGCCGGGTGGCGATGCCCTTACCGGTGCGGTGGGTGAGGCTCAGGGCGTCCGACTTGTCGAGGTAGATCTTCTTCTTCGGGGGCTGCATCTTTTCCACGTCGGCGTCGGCACTGATGGCCTGATTGACGGGCCCCTCCACGCTGTCGGGGACTTCGAGGCCCAGGCCGTCGGCGACCTTCCGGGCAAGCGCCTCGTCGATCTGGCTGATCTGGTAAAGCATGCGCTTCTGTACGTGGGGGTAGGTGCACTTACCGAGCTCGAAGGTATAAGCATCGGCCGTGTGGGCCTTCTCCCAATCGGTCAGGCTGCGGTAGAACAGGGCGGGCTGGCTGTAGTAATCAACGAAGCTCTCGCTGCGCGCCCGGATCTTGTGGCCGTCGATGCGCTCGGTGTAAGACTCAAACGCGCCCTCCTTCATGGAGGTGAGGAAGGGGCAGCCGCCGCCCAGCGTATTGGGGAAGTAAGCCGTCTTGCCCTTGGGAATGGACATCTGCATGTGTCCGTCCCGCTGGTTGTTGTGCGCCTCGGCGAGGGTCCGGTTAATGGGGATCTGCTCGAAGTTCACGCTGCCCAGCCGGCTCAGTTGGGTGTCGCGGTAGCTGAACAGCCGACCCTGCAACAGGGGGTCGTTGGAGAAGTCGAGGCCCGGCACCATGTGGGTCGGTAGGAAGGCGACCTGCTCGGTTTCGGCGAAGAAGTTGTCGGGGTTGCGGTTGAGGGTCATCTTACCGACGACCTTCAGGGGCACCATCTCCTCGGGGATGAGCTTGGTGGCGTCCAGCAGGTCGAAGTCGAATTTATGCTCGTCGGCCTCGGGAATGATCTGCAGGCCGAGCTCCCATTCGGGGAACTGCCCGGAGTCGATGGCGTCCCAGAGATCGCGGCGGTGGAAATCGGGATCGGCCCCGTTGATCTTGACGGCCTCGTCCCAGGTCACGGAGTGGGTACCCTGCACCGGGTTCCAGTGGAAGCGGACGAAGTGGGCCACGCCCTCGTCGTTGATCATGCGGAAGGTGTGAATACCGAATCCCTGTATCATGCGCAAGCTGCGGGGGATGCCCCGGTCGCTCATCACCCAGATGTGGTTGTGGAGGGCCTCCGGGGTCAGGGACACCCAGTCGTAGAAGGTATCGTGGGCCGACTGGGCCTGCGGAATTTCCCGGTCGGGCTCCGGCTTGACGGCGTGGATGAGGTCGGGGAACTTCATCGCGTCCTGGATGAAGAAAACGGGGATGTCGTTACCGACCAGGTCCCACACCCCCTCCTGGGTGTAAAACTTGACGGCAAAGCCGCGCACGTCGCGGGCCAGGTCGGGCGATCCCTTGGAACCGGCCACCGTGGAAAAGCGCGCGAAGACGGGGGTCTTGCGCTCCGTATCGTTGAAGATGCCGGCCTTGGTGAACTCGGGAATGGCCTGGTACAGTTCGAACACGCCGTGGGCCGCACTGCCGCGGGCGTGGACGATCCGCTCGGGAATGCGCTCGTGGTCGAAGTGGTGGATCTTTTCCCGCAGCCAGAAATCTTCCAGCAGGGTGCCGCCCCGGATGCCCGCCTTGAGGGAGTTGCCGGCGTCGTTAACCTTGAGCCCGTTGGTGGTGGTCATGGGCTTGCCGGAAGCATCGGTGCGGTAGTAGGCGAGGTCCTGGTCTTTTAGATCGGTGGCGGGGGTGCCGTTGTGGGAGGCGGATCCATCGCCGTTTTTTGTTGAACTCATTTTACTATGGGTAGTGCCGAGTAAGTCGAAGCTCCCCGCCAGCTGCTCGGACGGATGTTCTGGCGGGTAGCAAAGATGTTCGTGGAGACTTGTCCTCTACGATATGATCAAAACAGGCGTTGATCGGCGGTGTTCGGGTAAGCGCGGGATGTTCTACCGACCCCTTGGGGATATTTTTCCCATTTCCCTTCCACCCGTGTCCCCGCCCCAAAAGGTGCATAAGGAACGGTCGCTTTCCGGTCGTGGGATTGAACCAAGCACGGAGGCCAATCCTTTTACAGGACGTACGATCTACTCTATTGCTAGCCATTTCGCTCCCGCCAGCTTTTGCCCCCCGGCCCCCAAAGGGAGAGGAAGCCGGCCATAGTGAGCATGGCTAGCCGTATGACGACTCACTTCACTGCAGCCGGTCCCCGGCCCCAAAAATTATATTTTCTATGGAAGACACCAACAACTCAGGCATCCGGCAAGAGGCCCAACGCCACGGGCAGTCCCACAATCAAGACAATAACCCCGACAACGGGAAAGTCTGGGAAGTCAACGAATCGAGCCGCAGCTGCCCCTTCCTCAGTGGCACCCACTCGACGGCGAGCGCCGGGAATAGCAACCGCGACTGGTGGCCCAACGCCCTCAACCTCTCCATCCTTCGGCAGAACTCCAAGCTATCCGACCCCATGGACCCCGATTTCGACTACGCCGAAGCCTTCCAGAGCCTCGACCTGGAGGCCCTCAAGCAGGACCTGCGCGACCTGATGACGGACAGCCAGGACTGGTGGCCCGCCGACTTCGGCCACTACGGACCCTTCTTCATCCGGATGGCCTGGCACAGCGCCGGCACCTACCGGATTCAGGACGGTCGTGGCGGTGCCGGATCGGGCGATCAGCGTTTTGCCCCCCTCAACAGCTGGCCCGACAACGCCAACCTCGACAAGGCCCGCCTGCTGCTCTGGCCGATCAAGAAAAAGTACGGCCGCAAGATCAGCTGGGCCGACCTGCTGGTCCTCACCGGCAACATGGCCCTCGAGACCATGGGCGTGGAGCCCTTCGGCTTCGCCGGCGGCCGCGCGGACGTCTGGGAGCCCGCCAACGACATCTACTGGGGCAAGGAATCCGAGTGGCTCGGCGACGAGCGCTACACCGGCGACCGCCAGCTGGAGAGCCCCCTGGCCGCCGTGCAGATGGGCCTCATCTACGTCAACCCCGAAGGCCCCAACAGCGAGCCCGACCCCATGAAATCCGCCCGCGACATCCGCGAGACCTTCGGCCGCATGGCCATGAACGACGAGGAGACGGTGGCCCTGATCGCCGGCGGTCACACTTTTGGTAAGGCCCACGGGGCCGCCGATCCCGAGCAGTACGTCGCCGCCGAACCCGCCAGTGCCCCCCTGGAGGCCATGAGCACGGGCTGGAACAGCAGCTACCAGAGCGGAAGCGGGCCCGACACCATCACCTCCGGGCTGGAAGTGACCTGGACGCGCACGCCCACCCAGTGGAGCAACGACTACTTCACCTTCCTGTTCCAGTACGACTGGGAGCTCTACAAGAGCCCGGCCGGTGCCTGGCAGTGGCGCCCGAAGAACGGCGAGGGCGCGGAAATGATCCCCGACGCCCACGACCCCAGCAAGAAGCACCACCCCTCCATGTTCACCACCGACCTCGCCCTGCGCGTCGACCCGGCCTACGCGAAGATCTCGAAGCGCTTCCGCGACGACAACGAGGCCTTCAAGGACGCCTTCGCCCGGGCCTGGTTCAAGTTGGTGCACCGCGATATGGGTCCGCTGAGCCGCTACCTTGGCCCCGACGTGCCCAAGGAAGAACTGCTCTGGCAGGATCCCCTGCCCCAGCGCGACTACGAGCTGATCGACGACAACGACGTCACCCAACTGAAGGAGAAAATCGCCGCCACCGGACTGTCGGTACAGGAGCTGGCCTACACGGCCTGGTCCAGCGCCGCCACCTTCCGCGGTTCCGACAAGCGAGGCGGTGCCAACGGTGCCCGCATTCGCTTTGCCCCCCAGATCAGCTGGGAGGTGAATAAGCCCAAGCAGCTCGGCAAAGTACTGGATGCGCTGACGCGGGTGCAACGGGAGTTCAACGGCGCCCAGGCGGGCAAGCAGGTTTCCCTGGCCGACCTGATCGTCCTGGGCGGAAACGTCGCCATCGAGCGCGCCGCGCAGGAGGCCGGCCACCAGGTGACCGTACCCTTTACCCCCGGCCGCGTGGACGCGCTGGAAGAGCAAACCGACGTGGAGAGCTTCGATGCCCTCGAGCCCTACGCCGACGGTTTCCGCAACTACCTCAACTCCCGGAATCCGATCAATGCCACCGGCGAGGAACTGCTCGTCGACCGCGCCCAGCTGCTGACCCTGACCGCCCCCGAGATGACGGTGCTGTACGGCGGCTTCCGTGCCCTGGGCATGAACTACGACGACTCCAAGCACGGATCGTTCACCGACCGGCCCGGCCAGCTTACCCAGGATTTCTTCGCCAACGTGCTGGACCTGACCACCAAATGGTCGGCCACCAGCGACGAACAGACCCACTTCGAGGGCAAGGACCGCCGCACCGGCGAAACCAAGTTCACCGGCACCCGCACCGACCTGATCTTCGGCTCCAACTCGGAGCTGCGGGCCCTGGCCGAAGTGTACGCCGCCGACGATGCCACCGATAAGTTCGTCCACGACTTCGTGAAGGCCTGGACCAAGGTGATGAACGCGGACCGCTTCGACCTGAAGTAGCCCGTCGCTCATTGCTGCAATACAGAAGAGGCCATCCGTCACCGGATGGCCTCTTTTTCGTAGCGACGGGTGAGCTTCGCTGCTTCCTGCGGAAGTTAGCCGTCATGCTGCCTGTATGATTTGCAGCATGACGGCTAAAGCCGTCGCTACGCGTTACTTGTCGGACATCCCTTCCAGGCGCCAGCCACCGGATTCCAGCAGGTAGGCCAGGGTATGGAGGCCAGGATTGCCGTTGGCGACCCCGCGGGTGTCGTCGGCCAGGGAGAAGAGCAATTCGGAGACCTTTTCGCCGTCGATGCTCGGGGCGCTGAGCTCCTGCTTGAGGGATTCGAGGTCGGAGACGATGCCGTCGGCGCCGTCCATACCGCGGAGTTCATTGATCCAGCCGTCGACGTTTTCGGTCGCGGCACTGACGGGGAGGGTCGTGATGTCGGCTGCCTTGGACTTGCCGGCCTGGAGGGTCTGGTCGAGGAGGCTACTGCCATCGAAGGCCGAGGCGGTCAGTTTTTCCCCACCCGCCTGCAGGGCGGAGACGAGTGCCGAGATACCGGGGGTGGCGCCGCCTACCTGACGGGTGTCTTCGGCCAGGCTGAGGAGTTGCATGCCGGCGAGTTGTCCGTTGATGGGGGATTCGGTGAGGGTTTCGCGGAGGGATTCGAGGTTGCCGGTCACCTTGTCGGCGCCATCGACGTCGTCGAGTTGCTCCATCCAGGTATCGATGTTGGACACGGCGGCATCGCCGGGAAGGGCCGTGAGGTCTCCGCCCTTGGCCTGAACGGCGCTGACCGTAGCCTGGAGGGTAGCGGTGGGATCGTCGGCATCTTGTTCCGCTACGATGGGTTCGGAGTTGTCCACGTTGGCTTCAGAGCCGTCACCGCAGGCGGCAAACAGTCCGGCGAGGAGCAATAAGGATAGGTACTTCATAGGTGTTGAGGATGGGTTTGGTGCTTTAAATCACCGGGTGGAGATTTGGTTCATGGTCATGGACTACCCAGCGGGCGCAAATCGTCCTCGGGGGTCTTCGGGCACCGCCTGCCGCCGCCCCAAACAATTACCTTTGGGGCATGCTACGAATCCTTGCCCTCCTCCTGCTTTGCTGCCTGCCCCACCTGCTGTCCGCCTGGGGCGCCAATGGTCACCGCATCGTGGCCCACATTGCCTACGCCAACCTGAACGACCGGGCCCGCGAGCGGGTAGACGCCGCGCTGGGCGACAACTACCTGGCGCAGGTGAGCACCTGGCCCGACTACATCCGCGCGGAAAAGGGCTGGGACTTCGCGAGCCCCTGGCACTACATGACGGTACAGCCCGACGAGACGGTAGCGGGCGTGGCCCGGCAAACCGCCCGCGACCCCGGCATCTTCGACGTGCAGGAGGCCATCGCCCTGATGAGCGACGTCCTGGCCGGGAAGGAGAATGCCCGCCAGCGCCTGACCGAGCTCATGGAAAAAAACGAGGTGGAACCGCTGGCCGGCTCCCTGGACGCCACCGCTCTGGCTTTCCTGATCCACTTCGTGGCCGACGTTCATATGCCGCTGCACGTGGGCAAGAACCGTGACCTGGGCGGCAACCGCATCACCGTGCTGTACTTCGGCGACCGCTACAACCTCCATTCCGTCTGGGATACCCAGATCATCGAGCAGGAGCGGCTGAGCTATACGGAGTTTGCCGATTTCGTGACCATGCATACCCGCGCCCGGCAGGCCGAGTGGGCCGACGCTCCCCCCCAGCAGTGGATGGAGGAATCCGTGGTCCTGCGCGAGCGCATCTACAACACCCTCTACGACCGTACCGACCGCGAATCCGGCCTGCCCGATTTCGGCTACGATTACCAGCACGACTTCCTGCCCATCGTAGAAGAGCGTCTGGCGGCGGCGGGCTACCGCGCCGCGTCCTTGCTGAACCGCATTCTGGGCTAAGCACCTATTCATCCCGCGGCCCCGCGTCCCGCCCCGCGGGATGGTTGGCCTTCCGGTTGCGGCCGGCCTTTTCCGCGGTTTCCCGGACGCGTTTTTCGCGGGTTTCCTTCGTCTTGGCAGTCTTGATCCACTCAAGGATGCCGCGTCGGGAGGAGGGTGGGAAACGCCCGTAGAAGTAGGTGGCCCGGGGTACGGCCTCCAGGGCGCGGGCCAAGTCGGGGGGGACGATGAGTTGTTCCACGTCATCCAGGAAGGTCCAGGCGCCGTTGGCCTTGGCCATTTCTACGGGGGCTACCCCGGCGGGGGTCATGCGGCCGGCGGCGGTCAGGCGGCCTACCCGCTGCTTGTTTACGCCCGACCAGTTGCTCCGCGGGTTGCGCGGGCTGATGCGGAGCATGGTCCGCTCCGCGTCCAGTTTCCGGGGCAGGCTGTCGACCCAGCCGTAGCAGAGCAGTTCGTCGACGATCGCGTCGTAGGTAACGTAGGGGCGGTCCGCGGCTTTCTTGTAGCGGACCAGCCACACGCTGTCGGTGGTGGCGTGGTGGCGGTCCAGCCACTCGCGGAGGTCCGCTACGGAGTCGATGTGTACGCGTTCGTGTTCCACTTGGCTAGCTTGGGCGGTTGAGTTGCGGCTGATGAAGGTATTGCGGCGAAAGGACAAGCCGGGTCCCGGGCCCCGAGAAAATTTGCTTGGCGACGTACCCGCTGCGCGGTCGCAAACCGCATGGCACCCGCGCGCCGCCGCCCTGCTGCTTGTATGCAACTTCCGCGACCGACCACCGGTTACTTTTGACATATGGCAAATGAATGGAACGTCGGGCAGAAAGAGTCCGGACTAGCAAAGGAAACGGAGTATGCCGTCGTGGTGGGCGTGATCCTGCGCGGACAGACGGAGGAGCAGGTCGCCGAATACCTGGACGAACTGGAGTTTCTGGCGCTGACCGCGGGTGCGGTGACCGTCAAACGCTTCGTGCAAAAGCTGGACCACCCCGACAACCGCACCTTCGTGGGCAGCGGCAAGGCGCACGAGATCGCGGCCTACGTGAAGGACCACGAGGACGTGTCGATGGTGATCTTCGACGACGACCTCAGCGGTAAGCAGGTCAACATCCTCGAGGAGGAAATGAAGGTGAAGATCATCGACCGCTCGACGCTCATCCTCGACATCTTTGCCGGGCGGGCGCAGACGGCCCAGGCCAAGACCCAGGTGGAACTCGCCCAGATGCAGTACCTCCTGCCCCGCCTCCGCGGACTCTGGACCCACCTCGAGCGGCAGCGCGGGGGTATCGGCATGCGCGGTCCCGGAGAGACGGAAATCGAAACGGACCGCCGGATCGTCCGCGATAAGATCAGCAAACTGAAGAAGGACCTGGAGAAGATCGACAAGCAGGCCGAGACCCGCCGCAAGGGCCGCGACGCCATGGTGCGCGTGGCGCTGGTGGGCTACACCAACGTGGGCAAGTCGACCCTCATGAATCTGCTCACCAAGAGCGACGTCTTTGCCGAAGATAAACTCTTTGCCACCCTCGACACGACGGTCCGCAAGGTGGCCTACGAGGGCGTGCCTTTCCTGCTGACGGATACGGTCGGCTTCATCCGCAAGCTGCCCCACCACCTGATCGAATCCTTCCGCTCCACCCTCGACGAGGTGCGGGAGAGCGACATCCTGCTGCACGTGGTGGACGTAGCTCACCCCCAGTACGACGACCAGATCCGCACGGTGCAGGGCCTGCTCAAGGAGATGGATTGCGAAAGTAAACCTACGCTGCTCGTCTTCAACAAGATCGACCTCTTCCGCGAGCGCAACTACGACCTCTACCTCGACGAGGATGGCCGCGAGGAAGTGGAGTCCGACCTCACCAAGGGCCTGGCGGCGACCTTCGGGCAGGAGGCGCTGCTGATCAGTGCCCACACGAAGGAAAACCTGGATCAACTACGCGCGCGGCTGACGGAATGGGTGCGGGTGGAGTATCAGCAGAGTTATCCTTACGTGGCTAAGCAGTGGTAGGGGGTAGTTCGTTAGTTCGTTAGTTCGTTAGTTTTTTAGTTCTTTAGAGGGCCGGGGTTCATTGTCTTTGGTGTTGTTCATTATCGGGGCGGTCACCGGGCGTCTCGGCCTGGGGGTTTGCGGTGAAGGTTTGCTTGCCTTCGATGGAGATCTTGGATCCTTCGGCGAGAAAGACGGAGGTTGGGGACAGTTTGCTGAGGAAGGCGAAGGCGGGGCCGTAGTTGCGCGCGAAATCTACGTCGATGGTGTGTGCGTGGACCGGGTATTGCTGCCAGCGGGGGTGGGTGACTTGGTACTCGGTCGTCTTGCGGGCGGTGTTGCGGGAGTAGCCCCAGTAATGCTCGGTGACAAATTCGACGTCGCCGCCGACGGGGATGTCCTGGGCGTACTTATTCGCGGTGACGCTGAAGGTCTGCCACCGATCGGCCACGCGCCACTGGTAGGTAGCTTCGCGCAGGTGTGCGGTTTCCGTCCAGCGGTGCCACATCGGGTGGGTGGCGTAGGCCTCGCCGTAGAGGGTATTGGCGACGAAGGTGATGGCGGGCTTCGGTACGATCTCCCGGATGAAGACCACGCCGCGGCGCCACTCATTTCCTACTTTCCGGCGGACGTAAAAGCGCAGATTCACCTCCTCGAAATTGACGTGAAAAGGAATGCGTAGGCCCAGGACGCGCACGTCCTTGAATAGGAAGCCGATCAGGCTGAGGTAGGGGTGACCGTTCCAGGTATCCAGCTCGGTTCCGGCAGGGAGGTAGGGGTGCAGCAGGGCAGCGGGTGCGGGGTAATTGGCGAAGGCGAGCTTTCTCCACTCGGCGGTAAGGAAGGACATTTTTAGTTCGTTAGTTTTTTAGTTCGTTAGGGGCCGGGCTTTGGTGAATTTGGTGACCCGCGTTATTGGGGCGGTCATCGGGTGGCTCGGTCGGGAACAAAAAGCGGTGGGTTAGAGAACCGTGGCGGCCCCGGTGGCTTTAGCACGTAACCAACCACCTTCTCCTAAGCCCTCTCGCCATGAATCGTTCCGAATACCTGGAAAAATACGCGCATCTTCTCGTCAATTACTGCGTGAGCCTACGGCCGGGGGAGCGCCTGTTCGTGAGCTCCACAACGCTGGCCGAGCCGCTGATCACGGAAATTTATCGCGAGGCGCTCAGGGCGGGGGGCCACTGTGAGTTCTCCCTCTCCACCCGCGGGCAGGCCGAGGCCCTGCGGGAGCACGGCAGGGAAGCCCAGTTTGCCTACGTGCCGACCCTCTACAGCAAGGCCATCAACGAATTTGAGGCCTACATCAACGTCATGGCCCCCTTCGACCTCCGGCAGCCCGATGCGGCACCGGAACTGAAGGCCGCGCGGCGGGCCGCGATGCAGCCCCTGCACACCACCTACTTCGCCCGCACCGCCGACCGCCGGCTCAAGCGCAGCATGTGCATCTACCCCACTCCGGCCCTGGCCGCGGAAGCCGGCATGGCGGAAGAAGAATACGCCCGCTTCGTCTTCCACGCCTGCAAGCTCGACCAGCAGGAACCCCGGGCCGCCTGGCTGGGCGTACGCGAGCGGCAGCAGGCGGTGGTCGACCACCTCAACGCCTGTTCTACCTTCCGCTACGTCAACGACCGCAGCGACATCAGCTTCACCACGAAGGGCCGGACGTGGATCAACAGCGACGGGCAGACCAACATGCCCAGCGGGGAGGTGTACACCAGTCCGGAAGAACACAGCGTGAACGGCCACATACACTTCGATTACCCCGCCATCCGCAACGGTGAGGAAGTGCGGGGCGTGACGCTGGAAGTACGCGACGGGGAGATTCAGTCGTGGCGGGCCGAGAGCGGACAAAAAACCCTGGACGAAACCTTTGAGATTGCCGGTACCCGCCGCTTCGGGGAGGCGGCCATCGGAACCAACTACGACATCGACCGCTTCAGCAAGCAGATCCTTTTCGACGAAAAGATCGGCGGGACCGTGCACATGGCCATCGGCCAGAGCTACGCCCAGGCCGGCGGGAAGAACGAGAGCGCGGTGCACTGGGACATGATCGCCAACATGCGCGACGGCGGCCGGGTGTACGCAGACGGGGAGCTGATCTACACGAACGGCAGTTTCGTACCGGCGCTGTGGCCGTAGTGCGTTCCTGACGGGGGAAGATAGTTTTGTACGGACAGACGCCGGGACGGGAAAGGACCGTTAGTCACTCGTATTTTAAAGGATAGCACACCAACTTTCCGGACCGGCCACATTTCGTACCTTCCAGATGCAGCCTGTTTGATCAGACCGGCTTCCGGGGAAAATCGTTACCTTTGAAACTGCCCTTTACCGTCCTTTTTATTATACGGGAACCCCATCCTTTGACAGAATACCCTTAGCCGTGAACGAAAACATCGCCTTTTTAGAGCTCAAGTACGGGAACATATACGGTGGATATCCAAACTTCTACGCGATCAGTGAAATCGCGCTCCTAGTCTTCGAGCGGGGGTCCAACAAAATTTTCCTCGAGAGCTGGATCAACCAGGCCAACGTCGACATCGTAGACGTCTACGCCGAAACCGATGATCTCGGCCACACTACCCGGCGCGTGCGGGAAGTACTCAATATGCGTACTAACCGCCGTTACCCTTATCACGAAGACTTCCGCCTCAGTGAGAACGACCTGCAGTTCGCCTTCCGCAACCTGCGCTCGACCAAGAACGCCATCCGGAACTTTCTCAACAAGAACCTGAATAAGTACCGCTTTCAGGACATGATCGTCTTCGACGGCCGGCGTGACATCTTTCTCTGCGAGCGCAGCGGCGTCCGCTTCGACTGGACCAACATCATCGACATCCAGAAGGATCTGAACCGCGAAACGGACTACCTCTTCAGCCTCAATAAACTGGCTAAGGTGGTCAATTTTAACACCGACCGTTCCTACCTGCGCTCCAACAACCTGGAGTACTGGCTGCACCCCATTGCCGCCCGCCAGATCGTGCCCGGTACCGCCGCCTTCGACGCCGCCCGCCTCATGATGGTTTTCAATGAATACACCATGTTGGCACGATGACTTCCTCATCAAGGCCGCCATTCTCCTCAACAAGGTGAGCAAGCGAAAGGAAGAAGAAAAGGCCGCCCAGCTCGAAGCGGAGGCCAGCGCCCCCAAGAAGGAGGAAGACGCCCGCGAGTAAGCGCTTGTTTGGGTTTTCCGAGCCTGACGAAAACGTCGCTATTTTGGGTCTATGTGAGCCTCGAAAAGGGGAGCCTAGCGGGCTAAGTGACCTTTTTCGGGGCGAAGAGCAGGCACAAAAGAGCAAGTTTGCGGCGGCGAGCGGAATCCCAAACAAGCGCTAAGCCTTCAGAACAGGTAGATCACCGCGAGCAGCAACAGAATGCTGACGGTAAGTCCGACCAAGAATACATTGTAGGCGATCCGGAGCAGGCCGTATTTCCGGTCGATCTCGCTGCCCAGCCCGTGGAGGTCGCCGATGAGGTTACCGTAAAGGGCGTCGGGGTCCAGCAGCGCATCCTCCATACGCCGGGTGAAGTCGTGCCGGCGCATTCCGCTGATGGTACCGTAGAAGGCTAAGTTCTCCTCCTCCCCCTTGCGCTCGTGGGGCCGGGAGGAAACAATGGCGTACACCAGGCTGGCCAGGGCACAGGCCACGAAAACCACTACGGGCAGCAGGATCTCCGGGCGCGTTTGTGCCCAGTTGCGGTAACTGATGAAGGTCAGCAGGGCACCGATCAGCAGGGCGTTCACGCTCACCATGATGGCCGCTTTCTGGTCGGCCATGCGCTTCATTTGAATGTGGTTGCGGAAGATGGTCCGGAAGTACGTCTGGGTCGTCTGGCGCGTGGGGCCGGACTCGATACCGGTCGAGGCTCCGGCGGTCCGCTCCGCTTTCATCTCCGCCTGCGGGGGAACGGGGCTTCTTTTTTTCCAGGCGGTCGACCAGCTTCTGCAGGTCGAGCAGTACGGCGCTGTGGGTATGTTGGTAGCGCCGACGCAGCTCCCCGTCGCGGAAGCGCGCCTGCCGCAATTCATTGAGGTAGTGGGCCAGGGCGTCGGTGCGGTTCATTTTCCGGCGGGGCCCCAGGCCGGTATCCAGGGCATAACGGTTCTCGAGCCAGGTGAGCTCCGCACCGGCCGGGCCGCTGAGCAGGCGCTGGGCCAGCTGGGCATCGTACAGTACGTCGGCTACCTCGGCCCGCAGACTGGAGCTGCCCCTGGGCAGGACGGTAGCCAGGGTCAGCTGGAGGTTGAGGTAGTCGGGACCGGTCCACTCCCGGAACTCCTGGGCGACCTCTTCCCAGGGCCGCAGTTCGCTGCCGTCGCCCCAGTAGCGGCAGGCTTCCAGCAGGGCTACGGTTCGGGCCAGGGGCGGCAGGTCCGGGGAAACGCCCGGGCGGCGCAGGGCAATCTCCAGGGAATGCCCGGCCAGGGAGAGGGCCCAGCTGTCGTTGTGCAATACGAGGGAGCGGGGTAAGCGTTCATACGAAGTGAGCACGAACCGCTCGGCCTGGTCGGCCAGGTGGCTGAGGTGAAGGGCACTGAAGCGGGCGGTATTCATGCGTGCTGGTTTGCTTGGGCGAGCCGGAGTGATTTGACCGAAGGTAACCACCCGGCAAAGTAAACCCAAACGATAGCCCCCCGTTCGCCGCTTTATTCGTGATCTTCCCGGTCACCTTCAATCTACCGTATGCAAAAGCTTTTCCCTCTTTTCCTGTGCGTCCTGTCGGTAGCGGGCTGTGAGCTTTCCCCCTTCGAGGTGAACGCGGTGGAATCCGCCCGCGAGTTGGCCTTTCCCCTCGTCGACAGCCGCGTGACCCTGCCCGAACTAACGGGGACCCTCGACGAGGAGGTCGCCCTTACCGTCGACCCGGACGGCCTCCTGCGCTTTACCTATACCGATACCGTCCCCGCGGTGACCAGTGAGGAGATCTTCGACCAGCTGCGGGATTTTGCCCGGGGCATCCCCCTGATCATCACCGAGCGCCGCGAAGCCCTGGGGTTCCCCTTTCCGGAAGGGGTACGCCTCCAGGAACTGCGTATCAGCTCCGGCACCCTCACCTACAGCCTGCCGAATACCTACGACCGCCCCGTACGGATCACCCTGGAAATCCCGAATATCCGCCGCGACGGGGAGCCGTTCCGCGTGGAGGGCAACCTGCCGGCCTATACGGCTTCCGGTCCGGTGCCTAGCCTGACCAACCTGGCCGGACCGCTGGAGCTTGCCGATTACGTGCTCGACTTTTCCACCGATTCCCTGATCCTGGAGTATACCATCGACGATCTACAGGGGCAGTCCCTGCAACCCGCCACCGGCACCCTGGTGGCCCTGGCCGACCTCGACTTCGCTTACGCCGAAGGTTTTTTCCGGCGCACCCCCTTCCCGGGCGTCAGCGACCGGCTGGGGATCGATTTCTTCGAGCGCTACCGCGAGGGCGACTTTTCCTTCGTAGACCCCAGCATCCGCGTCACGGTACGCAACGGCTTCGGCCTACCCGCCCGGGCGGTGATCGACGAGCTTACGGTAACTACCCGGGACGGCCGCGAACTCCCGGTGACGGGGGAAGTCGTGGAACGGGGTTTTGACTTTAACTACCCCTCGGTACCCGGTGAAATCAGCAACACGGTCTACGTGGCCGATCAGTCAAACAGCAACGTACTGGAGCTACTAAGTGCCAAGCCGGTAGCGCTCAACTACCGCATCAGCGCCCTCATAAATCCTGAGGACGACCCGACCATCAAGGGATTCCTTTTCGATACCAGTACCTACGCGGCTACCGTCAATGTAGAGCTGCCGCTTTACGGACAGGCTACCGACTTCGTCGTCAACGACACCTTCCCCCTCCGCCTGGGCCAGGACTACCCCGACCTGGCCACCGCCACCTTCCGCATCACCACCGATAATGCCCTGCCCTTCGACCTCACCCTGACCGGTACCTTCGTCGACGCCCGGGGTGCCCCCCTTGCCGACCTCACCGATGGCGAACTGCTGGTGATCCGCGCCAGCCCCGTGGATGCGAATGGTAACAATACCGCGGTCATCACGACCACGACCGACGTGCCCTTCCCGACCGACCGGGTAGCGGAGATCCGGCGCGCCGACCGCTTGCTGCTGCGTACCACCTTCGCCACAACGAACCGGGGCACCGTACCCGTCCGCGTGACTGAACAACAGGACCTGCGGGTACGGATCGGCGTGCGCATCACCACCAATCAGCCCTAAGGATGTACCGTTTCTTCCTCTTCGCCATAGCGGCCCTGCTGCTGGGTACCGGCCTTTCCGCGCAAAACCTCACCGCACCCGCGCTTGCCGGCAGTTGGCAATCGACCTACCACAATCCGGCTATGGTGCACTTCCTGCCCACGCAGGTCACGCTCGGCCTGCCCGGTATCGCCAACGACCTGCGCCTGCAACACCTGACCGCCAGCGATATCTTCGTCCGGCGGGACGGACAGCGAATTCTCGACTTAGAAAACTGGTCCCTGCTCGCCCGGGAGGACAACCAGGTACAGGACGTGTACTCCATCGAAACCCTCGGACTGGCCGTACAACGCGGTCGCTTTGGCTTCGGTGCCTACCACCGTCTGCGGGTGCAGGGCGAGGCGGAGTACCGAAGGCCCTGGTCGACCTGGCCGCATTGGGCAACACCGGCCTTTTGGGCCGACCGATCGAGATCGCGCCCCGGGGTACCATCGTAAGCTTTCAGGAAGTGGGGCTTAGTCTGAGCTACGCCCTGAGCGACAAAGTGGCGATCGGCGGCCGGCTCAAGTACCTCGCGGGGGTATCCAATATTCAGACCATGGAGGGCGGCACCCTACGGGTGACCACCGGGGAGGAAAACTATGCCCTGACCGTAGAGCAAGACCTGACGCTGCAGACCGTGGGCGCCCTGAACTACGAAAGCCTGGACTCCCTGGAGGTTTACTACAAGCCCGGCCGGTTGGACCCCGCGGACCTTTTCACGGGCAACTCCGGCCTGGCCGCTGACCTGGGCGTGGCCGTGCATCTCGACCGCCTGCGGCTCAATTTCTCGGCTAGCGATCTGGGCGCGGCCATCCGCTGGGAGGAGGACGTGACGAACTTGCGGTTCTCCGGTACCCGCTCGTTCAGCGGGATCGATATTCTGGGGGACTTACTGCGCGACTCGGTTTCCCTTTCGGAAGCAACGGATAGTTTGGCCCTCACCTTCTCGCCTAGTGAGAACAAGCTGGCCTATCGCACCAAAATTGCGCCTACTTTCTACCTCGGCGGGGAATATGACCTGACCGACGCGCTTACCCTCGCCGGGCTGCTCGTACTGGAGAACCGCCTCGGGGAGTCGGTGCCCGCCCTTGCCCTAAGCGCGCGCTACGCGGTCTTGCCCTGGTTAATTTTGGGGGCTAGCGTCAGTCACCGGCCCGACCTCCGTACTAACGTGGGCCTCAACCTCTTCGCCACCCCCGGAAGGTGGCAGTTCTTTGCGTCCTCCGATAAGTTCCTTACGCTCCTGACGACGGGCAACAGTGCCGTCTCGGGCGTCAGGCTTGGTTTGGCGTTGGAGCTGGGGAAGCCCCGCCGTTCATCTTCTTCATTTCTTCCCTGATGTCGGTCAGCAGCTGAATGTCCTTGGGCGTGGGTACGGTCTTATCGCCGGCGTCTTCGGCCTTGTCCCGGAGCGAATTGACGAAGCGGATGATGATGAAGAGCGTCAGGGCGATGATCAAAAAGTCGATCGTGGCCTCCAGGAAGAGCCCGTACCCGATGACGACGCCCTGGTCGATCACCTCGCCTTCCGGGCCGACGGTGGGGGTTTTGATCACCCACTGCTGGTCCGCCAGCTCGATCCCGGCCGTGAGCAGACCGAGGGGGGAGAGATGATCTGCTTGACCAGCACGTCCACGATCTTGTTGAAGGCCGCGCCGATCACCACGCCGATCGCCAGGTCGAGCATGTTGCCCTTGACGGCAAACTTCTTGAATTCAGTGATAAATCCGGCCATACAAGCTTAGGTTTAAATGACTGCCAGTGCCCGCAACAGCAGGATCAGGGCCGCCGCGAACAGCAGCAGGTGATAAAATTCCGCGCGCCGCCCCTCCTGCTGTGCAACCCACAATCCGAACAGCATCCCCAGGGGCACGACGAGCAACTGGGCGTCCGCCAGTACCGGTCCGGCGCTAAACAAAGCTACGGGGAGGGTGAAGAACAACACCCAGAAGAGAAAGGATACGTTCTTGGCGCCTTCGATGGTCAACAGCACCCGCGCCCCGCCGCCCGAAGCGAGTACGATAAGCAGCGGGATACCCAAAAGCCCCGCTCCCGTCAGCGCGTGGTGAGCGGCCGGCACGATATCCCACCACCCGAATCCCGCCAGCTGCCCCCGGTAAAAAGCCTCCAGGTCACCGCTTACGTAAGCGATGGTGCCCCCCAGAAAATAGGGCAACAGCACTCCGATCAGTAACTGGGAGACGCTACGCAGATTGGCCGTCTGAAAGATGCTGATGCCCACCACGAAGCCGGGCACGAAGATCAGGAAGGCCGGATGCAGCAGCGACGCTACGCCCAGCCACCAGCCGGCGTTAAAGCGGCCCACTTCCCCGTGCCGCCCCTTATACGTACCCCCGAGCGGGCCGATGGCCAGCACGAGAAACAGGTGCGTGAACTGCAGCGGACTAAAGGCATGGAAGGCCGGACACAGCGCCCACAGCAGGACCACGAAGAGTCCGGGAAACTGGGTGACCGTGCGG
This sequence comes from Lewinellaceae bacterium, assembly GCA_963803525.1. GTDB lineage: Bacteria > Bacteroidota > Bacteroidia > Chitinophagales > Saprospiraceae > Neolewinella. The sequence goes on along the minus strand of CAWDMV010000017.1, from coordinate 681,102 downwards.
GCCATCCGGTAGCGGTCCGCGAGGTTGTTGGCCGCGATGCCGGTCACGGCGAGCAGCAGGGGAGGAAGCACGGCTGCCAGCCAGCCATTGGATCCGATCAGGTCGAGCAGTACGCTGCCGTAGTAGGAAACCGGCGGCGCGTCGGCCGCTACCCCGCCCCGGAAGAAAACGGGCAGCTGCAGCAACAGCGCGTAGCCAAACAGCAGCAGGCTCGCGTAAGCCTGATTCGTGCGGAAGAGGGCCAGCATCATTTTAATTGCCGCTCCGTCTCGGTGATCAGGTCGACGGCCGTGGCGTAGGTGTCCCCCAGATCGGCCGCGGAGTTCTGCCCGGCGTACAGGGCCATCTCGCAGCGTTGCAGCAGGCGGTCGTAACGGTCGGTCATGGAGGGATCGGCCCCCGCTTTGGTGAGTACCTGGCGGATGTTCTTGCGGCCCAGATCACCCATGCCCAGCGAGAAGCGGTCGCGCAGGTAGGTGAGTAGGGCCCCCTCCACCGCGTCGTAGAAGGCCCGGGGCTCGACCCGGTCGAGGTGCACCTTGGCCGCTTGCAGGCGGGCGGCGGCTACCTTACCGGCGCGTTCGCGGAGGAGGATCAGGGGGTCACGGGAGGCCTGCTGCTCCCGGTAGCGGACGTAGCCGATCACGCCCCCGCCGATCAGGAGGGGCAGCAAGAGTAGACCCCAGAACAGGGGCCGTCCGGCAAGTTTTCCTTCGTAAGCGCGGCCGGGCGCAAGCGGGGCGGCGGGGCGCAGGGTCAGCACTTCCTCGGCTACCGTGGAGGTGTCGATGGTGTAGGTCTTCTGTCCACTGCCGCCCTCGACGGCCACGGTGAAGGTTTCGGGGGCGAGGGAGACGTAGTCCCGTTTATCGGTATCGAAGTAAGTAAGGGTAGGCTTCACCTGGAAGGTGCCCCCCCGCCGGGGCACGAGCTGGTACTCGAAGGTTTTGCGGCCGAACATGCCCGAGGGGCTGTCGAGGAATTCCTCCTGGGTGACCCGCGGATCGTAGATGTTCCAGTCCGCCCCGTCGACGGGTACGGGGGCCTCCAGCCGCTGGACGTCGCCCTGTCCGGTGACTTGAAAGACGACCTTCAGGGCATCGTCGGTGGTCAGCTGGTTGCGGTCGATGGTCACCTGGGCCTGGTAGGTGCCGACCCCGCCGCTGAAGTCGGCCGGCCGGGGCTGGGGCAGTTCCTGTACGTCGATGAAGACCGTGTCGGAGTTCACCGGGATCTGCTCGGTGAAGCGGCGGGTGAAGCTGCTGCTCGTGCGCAGGCGCACCGCGCCGATGACCATACGGTAGGGCTCGATGGTCAGCCTGCCGCTCTTGAGGGGGAAGAGGGCCAGGCTGGCCAGGGTACGGCGCTGGTACTCCCGGCCGTTTTCCACTACGGTCACCGGGGCGGCGTCGAAGCGGCGGCGGGGCCGGGCGAAGAAGCCGTCGAGGTCGGGTTCGCGCACCATGTTCCGGGAGATGGGGTTGACCGAGGCGTAGAGGTTCAGATTGAGGATGATCTGCTGGCCGACGTAGGCCTGGTCGGTGGAGACTTCCGTCCGCAGGAAGTTTTCCGGCGCGGCGGCCAGGGAGGCGTCGTCGACTTCGAGCACGATCACCCGCTCGGAGTTGGCGCGGTAGGTGCGGCCGGCGGCGCGGACGGTGGCGGGGCCGACGGTCAGGGTGCCGGTGCGCAGGGGCTGCAGCATCCACGACAGGGTCATGCGGCTGGTGGCTACCCCGTTGATGATGGTGGTACCGATGGAGCGGTTGGGCCCCTGCAGCACGTCGAAGCCGGCGAAATCGGGGGGCGTGAGCTGTTCGCCCTGGGCGTTGTTCAGCGTCAGGTTGTACTCGACGGTGGAGTTCTTCAGCATCCGTTCCTTGCTGAGCCCGGCGGTGAAGGTGATGTCCTGGTGCTGGGCGGTCAGGAGCATGCCCCAACCGAGCAGTAGGAGGACGACGAGGGACAGGCGTATGTTCATCACCAATCTTTGCTTCCGGTGCAGCCCTCGCGGTTAGCCTGCCGCAGACGACTGAGGGTGCGTTTTTCTTCCTCGGCGGCGATGCCCAGCTGGCGTTCGGCTTCTTCCTGGCTCATCTGGGGCTGGTCGGGGTTGGCTGTGCTCTGGCCGGGGGTCTGGTTTTCGTTCTTGCTTTCCTGCTGCTCGCCGTCGGTGTCTTCGGGATTTTGCTCGGCGTCCTGCTGTTGTTGCTCGCCGTTCTTGCCGCCCTGCTCCTGCTGCTGCTGTTGCTGCTGCTGGTTTTGTTGGTCTTCCTCGTTTTCCTGCTGGTTGTCGTCTTGTTGCTGCTGCTGTTGTTGTTCCTCCACCTGCCGGATGGCCTTGGTGAGATTGTACTTGGTTTCCTGGTCGTCGGGGTTTAGGCGCAGGCTTTGCTTGTAGGCCTCGACGGCTTCCTGGTAATTTTCCTGGCGGTACTGGCTGTCGCCGAGGTTGCGGTAGGCGCGGGAGCGGACGTCGGGGTCGTCGGCCAGTCCGGCGGCTTCCTCGTAGCGCTTGGCGGCTTCCCCGAACTCGCCGCGTTCGTAGAGGGCGTTGCCCAGGTTGTAATTGCCCTTGGCGCTGTTGTCTTCGGTGATGGCCTCTCCGTAGGCGCGCTCGGCCTCGGCGTAGTCCTTGTTTTTGTAGGCCTGGTCGCCGCGGCGCAGGGCGCGGTGGCTGCTCTGGGACAGGGCGGGTACGCAGGTGCAGAGCAGCAACAGCAAAGCGAGGAAGGTTCGGTAGCGCATCGGGGGGCGAAGTTACGGGAATTTGGGGTGGGGCGCGCGACTGTGCTGTGCCAAGATGTCAGACCTCGGAGGTCTGTAATTTTGTCAGGCTCGTGTTTTTAGGTCTTTGCGTGTAACAGCTTAGAGACCAGCCGTGATTCGCTACCTGCCATTTTTACAGACCTCGGAGGTCTGCAAAAATGGCAGGCGTGAATCAAGGCCGTCATCCAGGCTACGCCAAAAACGCCCGCACCAGCGACAACAGCTCCGCCGGCCGTGCCGCATGCACCCAGTGGCCGGCCCCCTCGACCGTAGCCAGGCTAGCGTGGGGAAAGTGGGTAAGGATGCCCGGCCAGTCCGCATCGCGCACGTAATCGCTCTGCCCCCCCCGAATGAATAGGGCCGCCCCCCCATACGTCTGCCCGAGCGTACCGACGGGAGCGACAAGGTTTTCGTAGTCGCGGTCGAGCACCCGTAGGTTCATGCGCCAGCGAAAGCCCGCCGCGCCGTCGCGGGCCAGGTTCTTAAGCAGGAATAGGCGTACGCCAGCATCTTCCATATACGGTGCCATTTGCTCCTCGGCCTCGCGGCGATCTCCGAGGGTGGCAGGATCGAGCGCTTTGAGAGCGGTAAATACATCGTCGTGCCCGCGGTCGTACTGCCGGGGGGCCATGTCTACTACGATCAGTTTGGTGACCAGCGCAGGGTACGTCAGCGCCGCCTGCATGGCCGCCTTACCGCCCATGCTGTGGCCAAGCAGGTAGCATTCATCAATGCCCAGGTGCTCCAGGGTCTCCGCGATGTCCTGGGCCATGAGCGGGTAGGTCATCTCTTCGGCGTGGGGACTGCGCCCGTGGTTCCGTAGATCGAGCAGCACCACCCGGTAATGCTCGGCCCACTTCCGGGCCAGGGTTTGCCAGTTATCGAGGTTGCCGAAAAGCCCGTGGAGAACGACGAGGGCCGGGCCTTCGCCGTAGGTTTTATGATTTAGGAGCATGCTTGGTAGGTTCACCACGGAGGACGCGGAGGGCTTCACGGAGGTTCACGGAGGAAGGGGAAATCCGGTATCCTCACTCCCGGCCCCGGAGGGGATGTCTCAGAAGCAGCGAGGCGGCGAAGAGCGGCAGCAGAGCTGCCGCGCGTAGTCCCTCGCGGACATCGTACCGGGGTCTACTCCGCACCCGCGTCCCCGCCCGCTTCCTCCGGCTCCTCTGGCTTTTTGTCTTGCTGGGGGGCGATGGCGCGGTCCAGCCCCTGGCCGCCACGGATCCAGAGATCGCGCTGGGGGAAGGGAATTTCGACCCTGCGGGCCCGGAAGGCCGTGTCGATGGCAAAGCGCACGTCGCTCTTGACGTCCTCGATGCGGAGGAGGTCGCGGGAGAAGAAGACGATCTCGAAATCGAGCGAAGAACTGCCGAAGTCGAGGAAGCGCACGAGCGGCTTCGGAATTTTGAGGATACGCGGGTGCTCGTCGGCCACCTGCAGCAGGATCTCGCGCACCAGGGCCGTGTCGGAGCCGTAGGCCACCCCCACGCCGACGTGAAAGCGGGCCTTGCGCTCGACGTGGCTCCAGTTCACTACATTTTCGCCGATCAGTTTGGAGTTGGGAACGAAGATGATGATGTCGTCACGCGTCTCGATGGTGGCCGTGCGGGCGCCGATCTTACGGACGGTCCCCACCTGGTGGTCGGTAATCTCTACCACGTCGCCGACCATCACGCCCCGCTCGAACAGGATGATGATGCCACAGATGAGGTCGTTAAAGGTCTGCTGGAGGCCGATGCCGATGCCCACCAGGAGGGCCGCCGCCCCCGTCCAGAGCACCACCAAGTCGAAGCCCGCCGCCTGCAGCACCAGCAGCACCCCGACCACGTAGACGAAATAGGTGATCAGGCGGTTGATGGCGTACTGACTCCCGGAATCCACCTTCGAGCGGCGGTAGTACGCCCCGAGGATCAGGTTGGTGATCGTCATCAGCAGCAAGCGCAGGAAGAGGAAAATCGCCAGGGCGGAGAAGATGTTGCCCAGCGTGATGGTGGTGGGATCAACTTCGTTGGGGTCATTGAAGGAATACAGCACCAGGCTGCTGAGGCCCGTATCCCGCAGGACCACCATGGCCGCCAGGGTGTACATAAAGGGCCGCACCGCCCGGAAACGCTCGGTCGCCTCCCGCTCCTCGCTCAGCGACTGCGCCGTGGCCGCCGCCGTCAGGTGCGTACGGTGGTAGCGCTGCACGAGCAACTCCTCAATCAGGATATCGAGCACGTTGGCCACGATGAAGGCCAGCAACGCCTTGACGATGGTGCTGATGCGGATGGTGAGGTAAACCGGCGGACCGTCGCTCGATGAAGCATTTTGGATGCTCTCGTCAATGAAGGTGATGTCGATCTCCAGGATACGCAGAATGGCGATCACCAGCAGGCTCACCAGCGTGAAGCGCAATACGGCCACCACCCGGCTGCGGTTCTTTTCCGAAACCGCCTCCCGCCCGTAGTACCACGGCAGGACGAAATGAAACACCAGGTAGTTCCCGCCGAGCAGCAACACCGCGGCCACCACGATCAGCAGCACCTGGAAGGCACTGACCGTGAACCCGTTGACTCCCAGCAGAATAATGTCCCTCAGTCTGTCCATGCGTATTCACTAAGCCGACTTTCCCCCGGCGGGGGACAACCCCGTGCCCGGCATTCCGTTCCGCTGACTAAATAGCCGAGCATGCAGGAGATCAGGGGAAGGTACGTCGACATCGATGCCCGCGAAATATACGGTGCGTGCATCACCCTCAACGACGCCGGCCGCATCGCGCGTATCGAGCGCGACCCGGAACGCGACAAACGCGGCTGGTTCATTTTGCCCGGCTTCATCGACGCCCACGTGCACATCGAGTCCTCCATGCTGCTGCCCGTGGAGTTCGCCAAATTGGCCGCCGTGCACGGAACCGTCGCTACCGTCAGCGACCCCCACGAGATCGCCAACGTGATGGGCCTGGAGGGCGTCGAGTACATGATCGACAACGCCCGCCACACCCCCCTGAGCATCAACTTCGGTGCCCCCTCCTGCGTGCCGGCTACTCGGGCGGAAACCGCGGGTGCGGTGTTGGACAGCCAGGACGTCGCCACCCTTCTCGCCCGTCCCGAGATCCGCTACCTCAGCGAGGTGATGAACTACCCCGGCGTGCTGCACCAAGACCCCGAAGTGATGGCCAAGATCGCCGCCGCCCACGCCGCGGGCAAGCGGGTGGATGGCCACGCCCCCGGCCTGCGCGGCGCGCAGGCCCGGGCCTACGCCGCCGCCGGCATCACCACCGACCACGAGTGCACCACGGCCGAGGAAGCGCGCGACAAGCTCGCCGCCGGCATGAAGATCCTCATCCGCGAGGGCAGCGCCGCCCGCAACTACGCCGCCCTGGAGGAACTGATCGACGAGTTCCCCGACCGCCTCATGTTCTGCACCGACGACAGCCACCCCGACGACCTCCTGGCCGGCCACATCAACCGCCTGGTCATCCGGGCCGTCCGTGGCGGCCACGACCTCTATCACGTCCTGCGGATCGCCTGCCGCAATCCCGTCGACCACTACGGCCTTGACGTCGGACAGCTGCGGGTAGGCGACCGCGGCGACTTCATCCAGGTCGACGACCTGCGCCACTTCGGTATCATGGCCACCTGGGTCGACGGAAAAAAGATCGCCGAGGCCGGGGCCCACCTCCTCCCGGACTACCGGCCCGAACCCATCAACCACTTCGACTGCAGCCCCAAGCAGCCGGAAGATTTCCGCGCCGCCCCGGGCCCCGCCGGCGGCAAGATCCGCGTGATCGAAGTAGTGGATGGCGAGCTGGTCACCGGCTCCCGGGAGCTGACGCCCGTGCTGGATGCCGACGGTCGCCCCGTTTCCGCGCCGGAACGTGATTTGCTGAAGGTAGTCGTCGTCAACCGCTACCACGATGCCCCCCCGGCCGTGGGCTTCGTTACCGGGATGAAGCTGCAGCGCGGCGCCCTGGCCAGCAGCGTCGCCCACGACAGCCACAACATCGTCGCCGTCGGCGTGAGCGACGAGGATATCTGCCGGATGGTCAATGCGCTCATTGCCGAGCGGGGGGGCATCGCGGCGGGCCGGGATGAGTACCTGGAGGTGCTTCCCCTGCCGGTGGCCGGCATCATGAGCCTGGACACGGGTCCGCGGGTGGCCGCCCGCTACGCCGAGGTCAGTGGTTTTGTACGGCGAAAGCTGCGCTGTGGCGTAGCCGCTCCCTTCATGACGCTTTCCTTCCTGGCCCTGCTGGTTATTCCGCGCTTGAAGCTCAGTGATCTGGGACTGTTCGACGGGGAGGCTTTCCGGCCGGTCGACCTGTGGGTAACGGACGAGGGCTAATTTACGGGTAGCGAAAGCCTGCGTCTCGAATGCGGGGTTGCCACAAGATGGCACGAATGGAATGAATGCTAAGCTCACCTGGATTCACCCGCTGGCCCTCTGGGCAAGCGTGATCGGCATCATCGAAACCAACGTACCGGACGAATACCGACCTCCAATCCTTCCCGAAGCGCCCCTGAGTGGGGCCGTAATTAGCGGACGACCAGGCGCTTGGTCCAGGTGTTGCTGCCGCTGTGGGCAGTGAGCATGTATACTCCGGGGGCCAGTTCAGGATTGAGGCTGGCGCGGTTAGCGGCTCCGGCGGACAGCTCCCGCTGCCATACGCGGCGGCCGGACACGTCGGTCAGCGCCACGGACACGGCTTCGTCGGTAGCCAGTTCGAGGGTCACGGGGCCGCTAGTGGGGTTGGGGTAAACCGATAGAGTTACGTCGGCGGCAACTTCCCGCTCCTGGAGCACGACATCGCTGTATTCGAAGGTACCGTCCAGATCTACCATCCGGAGGCGGTAGTAGGCGGCGGCGGTGGGAGTAGCGTCCAGGGTGCCGTACTGCTTGGCGGCGCCTTCGGTACTACCGGAGGCGTAGACCCGGTCGATCTCCGTCCAGTCCGAGGTGCCGGTGAGGGAACGTTCTACGCTGTAGTGGCTGAAGTCCCGCTCGGAAGCCACCGTCCACTGCAGGAGGTTATGGCTGGTGCGTGGGGTGACCAGGAAGGAGGTCAGTTCGACGGGCAGGGAAAACGCCTGTACCCAGCCGGATTCCGTACCCCCAACGTCAAAGTTTATGAGTTCACCGGTGAAGGCTCCCGTCTGGCGGTCGGCCAGGTCATTCTGGTTGGAGGCACTGGGTACGTTGAAATCGTAGTAAGCGGTCAGGACGCCGGCGTAGGGGGCAGCCAATCCGTTAGCGACATTGTCCATGACTCCGGTTTCGGAGCGGGCCTCGTCCCAAATCCGCAACTCCTGGATGGTCACGGCCGAATACGTGTTTTGCGAACGTCCCAGATAGACGGGTGCGTTACCGTTTATTTTCGGAGACTTCTTAGGCGTTTTCGATCCACCGGTCAGGGTCTGACGCACGCCATCGATGTAGAGTCGGGTGCGATTCGTGGCCGTGCGCTGGCTGCCGTCGAATACCATGCTGACCAGATATTCGCGATCGACCTGCAGGGGGGTCGAGGTAGCGGTCTGCGAATTTTCCTGGCCGCTGGAAATATCAATAACGAAGTACTCGCCTCCCCGGTCGCTGGTGCGCAACTCCAGTACCTTCGAGTTGCTATTGCCGTTGGTCGTGCGGAAGGACAGAATGCCGCCGTTGCTCTTCAGTTCGTTGAACGTCACCCGTACCTCGAAGGAAAGCTGCTGCTGGTCACTTAATTGATCGGTCAATTCCGAATCCAGAAGGACGTAGTCATCAACGCCGTCGAACTTAAGTCCTCCGAGTGACTGAGCAAGCGCTTCCTGAGGAAGCAGCAGCAACAGCGCGACTACGAGGGGAAAAAAAAGAACGCGGGTGGAGGTAAAATCGATCATTGGATAAGTATTGTAGATACTTACCTTAGTCAATTTACGGACCGTGGTTTTATGTGCTGAATATCAGCTTTAAACACATATATAATTAAATAAAGTGATCCACGTATTGGAACCTTTCCAATTTCCGCACCCGTTTCCAAATGGGTAATGCCTCTCCCCCTCCTGCCGAAACGAAAAAAGCCCGATCACGCTGTGATCGGGCTTCGGAGCTGCCGGTAGGCAGCCGGAAATGTGGGCAGTGAGGGGCTCGAACCCCCGACCCTCTCGGTGTAAACGAGATGCTCTGAACCAACTGAGCTAACCGCCCTTCCGTTAAGGGACCGCAAATATACGTGCGCGCACCCGAATCCTGCAAGGGCCGGGCAAAGATTTGGTAATTTTGCCGCCCGCCCCAGTGACTTGACCATGCGCCGTGCCCTGCTTCCTGTATTCTCCTTGCTTTTCTCTTACCTCCTCGCGGCACAGGATACGATCACCTTCGGGGGCATCGACCTGCCCGGGGCCGAGGTGCGCGCGAGCTACCGGCAGGTGAGCCCCCTGGCCCAGGCCTTCACCATCGAGGAGGTCCGCCGCCTGCCCGCCACCTTTTACGACCCCGCCCGCCTGATCGCCCGCTTACCGGGGACGGTACAGACCAACGACCAGGCCACCCACCTGAGCGTCCGCGGCAACACACCAAACGCCAACCTGTGGCGGATCAACGGGTTGGCCATCGCCAACCCCAACCACACCTCCAACGCCGGCACTTTTTACGATTACCCCACCCTGGCCGGCGGCGGCGTCAATGCCCTCAGCGCGCAGGTCCTGGACAACTCCGCCTTCCTCGCCACCGGCCTGCCCGCCCGCTACGGTCACGCGACCGGCGGTACGTTCGACCTGCGCCTGCGCCCCGGCAACCACGCGCGCCGCCAACACCAGTTGCAGGCCGGCTTCATCGGCTTCGACGGGGCCACGGAGGGTCCGATCGGCGCTACCGGCATCAGCTACCTCGTCAACGGCCGCTACAGCTTCACCGGCCTGCTGGCCGACGCGGGGGTCGACTTCGGCGGCGAGGAGATCCGCTTCGCCGACCTGAACGCCCACCTCCACCGGCAAACCGACCGGGGAGAGGCCAGCGTATTTGCCATTCTCGGCCGCAGCACCAACCGCTACACCCCCGACCCGGAAGAGGAGATCACCGAACAGAAGCAGCTCTTCGACATCGACTACGAAAATGACCTCGCCATCTTCGGGGGCAACTTCCGTTCCGACTATGCTTTTGGTAGGCTGGCCGGGGGCGTCGCTTATTCCCGGACCGAGACCACCCGCGACCAATTGTTTACCCAGGAGCCCGAACGTGTTGCGCAGTTCGGCGGTACCCTCTCCCGCACCAGCGCCTTCCTGGATTTTGAGCCTACCCTTTCCCGCACCAGCAGCCTGAATGCGGGCGTGGAGCTCCTCGGCGACCGTTACGATTTCCACACCGAGTTCTTCTCTAGACTGGAGGGGAGCGTCGAAACCGTGGCTTCCCCCGAGGTTCGCAGTGCGGCCCCTTACCTCAGTACCCACTTCCTCTTCGGCGCGAACGACCTGGACGTGGCCCTACGCGCGGTGTACTACCAGGATGCTAACGGGCCCCTCGATGCGTGGGTGTTCGAGCCCCGCCTCCGCTTCCGCCGCCGCTGGAACGATCAACGCATCGTGGCCGTCCTGGAACGCGTAAGCCAGACGCCTTACGCCGGCCTGGTGCTGCGCGATCCCGTGCTGCCTGCCTTCGTTCCCGTCAGCAACCAGGCCAGCCTCGCTTACGGACGGGCCATCGGTAAGTTGAATACCCTGGTGACCGCCTACTACCAGCACGCCCCGGAGGAATACGCGGCCACCGCCGGCGACTTTCTGCTCAGCGCCAATAATTTTCTGGAGTTCGATCCGTCCTTCGCCTTCACGACGACCACTGCTACGCGTCGCTACGGCATCGAGCTGGAGGCGGGCGGCGGCGCGCGGGTGCGGGGCTGGTACTACCGCGGCAACGTCTCTCTCTTCCGGGCGGAAACCGAACAGGGCGACGGCCATTGGGCAAAGGACCGCTACGGCAGCGACTACGTGGCTAACTTCACGCTGGGGCGCGAGTGGGCCGGGCAGGACCGCCGCGCGCGGGAGCGTACCTTCGGCCTTAACTTCGCCCTGATCACCCACGGCGGCGAACGCACGGGACTGATCCAGGGTGACGTGTCGGGCGTAAACGCTTACTTCCTCCCCCAGGACTACCGTCGGGGCTTCGTGGGTTCCAACGGCGCCTACTTCCGACCCGATCTGCGCCTGTACCGCACCAAGGTGCGGGAAAAAACGACCACCACCCTGGCCCTCGACCTGCAGAACGTGGCCGGCCTATCCAACACGGCCGCTACCTATTACGATACATTCCTAAACCGCCCGAACGAACGCGCCGCGCTGGGACTCATTCCCGTGCTGAGCTACCGCACTTTCTGGCGCTAAGCCTTGCACCCGCGGCCCCGCCCGCTTACGTACTTTAAATCCCGACTTATGAAAATCGCTTCCCTACTCTGCCTTTTACTTTTCCTCGTGACCTCCTGCGGGAACGGTGCCGAGGAGGCCGCCGAACAGGCCGAGGCCCAGGCCCTCGACGCCGCCCAGACGGCCGCCTACCAGTCCATGATGGACGGGCACGACCGCGTCATGCCCCTCATGGGCCGCATCACCCAGGCCCAGCGCACCATCACCGAACAGCTGACCACCGGCGGCCTGCCCGAAGAACGCCGCGAACTGCTGCTGGCCACCAACGAGCAGCTCGAGGACGCCAACGACGGCATGATGAACTGGATGAACGGCATCCGCCCCCTCGATGAGCTCCGCAACGAAATGGACGAGGACGAGGTGATGGAATACCTCAAGGCCCAGACCCGCGACATCGCCGACGTAGAGACCGACATCAAGGCCAGCCTCGCCAATGCCGACGAGATCCTGGAGGGAGACCACGTCCACGGCGTCGACGGAGACCACAGCCACTAATCCGCGATGACCCACAGAATACGCAACCGCTTCGACCTGACGGGGCGGGTGGCCATCATTACCGGTTCCTCCAAGGGCATCGGGGAAGCGATGGCGCGCGGGCTCGCCGAGTTCGGTGCCCACGTGATCGTCAGTTCCCGCAGCCAGGAGGCCGTGGAGGAGGTCGCCGCCCGCTACCGGGCCGACGGACTGGCCGCTACCGCCATCGCCTGCCACGTCGCCGACGCCGACGACCGAAAGCGCCTCATCGAACGGACGGTAGCGGCCTGCGGCCGCCTCGACATCCTGATCAACAATGCGGCGACGAACCCCTACTTCGGCCCCGTGGAAGGCCTCACCGCCGCCGCCTACCAGAAGACCCTCGACGTCAACCTGACCGCCGCCCTCGAGCTCAGTAACCTGGCCCTGCCCCACCTCCGGGCCGCCGGTGGCGGGTCGGTCATCCACATCAGTTCCGTCGAGGGGCTCCACGCCTCGCCCAATTTCGCCGCCTACAACATCTCCAAGGCCGGCCTTATCATGCTCGGCAAGAGCCAGGCCACCGAGTGGGCCCGCGACAACATCCGCGTCAACATCATCTGCCCGGGCCTCGTCAAGACCAAGCTCAGCCGCGCCCTCTGGGAAGACGAGCAGACCGAAGCGCAAATGAAAAAGCTGATTCCCCTGCGCCGCATGGCCACCCCCGACGAGGTCGCCGGCGTCGCCGCCTACCTCGCCAGCGATGCCGCCAGCTACGTCACGGGCAGCGTGGTGGTGGTGGATGGGGGAATGGTGGGGTAGCGCGCTGCCGCGCAGCGTCTACCAGCAAAGCCTTCTACCGCGCAGCGTCTCCCCCAGCGCGAAGCGCATCTAGATCTCCATGACTTTACGGCGAAGCACGAAGTTCTTCCCCAAGTACACCTTCCGCACCATCTCGTCTTCCGCGAGTTCTTCGGCGGTGCCGGCCTTGAGGATGTCACCCTCGAACATGAGGTAAGCGCGGTCGGTGATGCTGAGGGTTTCCTGGACGTTGTGGTCGGTGATGAGGATGCCGATGTTCTTGGTCTTCAGTTTGGCCACGATGTACTGGATGTCTTCCACGGCAATGGGGTCGATGCCCGCGAAGGGCTCGTCGAGGAGGATGAAATTCGGGTCGGTGGCCAGGGCGCGGGCGATCTCGGTGCGGCGGCGCTCGCCGCCGCTGAGGGTATCGCCGTGGCTGCGGCGCACCTTGTGCAGGCTGAACTCATCGAGCAGGCTCTCGAGCTTTTCGGCACGTTCGTGCTTGTTGAGCTTGGTCATTTCGAGGACGGCGGAGATGTTGTCCTCCACGGTAAGCTTGCGGAACACGGAGGGCTCCTGGGGGAGGTAACCGATGCCCCGTTGGGCGCGCTTGTACATGGGCAGGTCGGTGATGTCCTGGTCGTCGAGGTAGACCCGGCCCGCGTTGGGGCGAATGAAGCCGACCGTCATATAAAAGGTGGTGGTCTTGCCGGCACCGTTGGGGCCGAGCAGGCCGACGATGTCGCCGCGATCCACGTGAATGCTGACGCCCTTGACGACCGTGCGGCTGCCGTACTTCTTGACCAGGTTTTCGCTCTTCAGTCGCATAGGTTGATTTCTAATTGCCCGCCGGTTGTAGGTTAATGCGCAACTCGCGGGGTTTATTCTTTCGGATGACCTCCAGCACGAGGGCATCGCCCGGTCGGGCACGCCCGATGATCTCGGTCAGTTCGGGCAGGTCGCGGATCGGGCGGCCATCTACGGAGACGATGAGGTCGTCAATCAGTAGTCCGCCAACGTCGGCCGCCCCACCGGGGAAGATCGCATCGACCACTACGCCCTCGCCGCGGTCCTGCAGCTGCAGGCGCTCGATGTCGGCGGCGGTCAACGTGGAAATCTCCACGCCCAGGAGGGCCCGGCGGAAACTGCCGTAGGCGATCAGGTCATCGGCGATGCGCCGCACCAGGTTGATGGGAATGGCAAAGCTGTAGCCCTGAAAGCGGCCGGTCTTGGAAGCGATGGCGGTATTAATGCCCAGCAGACGGCCCTCCACGTCGACGAGCGGCCCTCCGCTGTTGCCCGGGTTGACGGCGGCGTCGGTCTGTATGAAGCTCTCAATGGCGTCGGGTTCGCGCAGCAGACTCAAATTGCGGCCCTTAGCGCTTACGATACCCGCCGTGACCGTACTGGTGAGGCCGAGCGGACTGCCCACGGCAAGTACCCACTGTCCCGGCTCGGCGAGGTCAGAATCCGCCAGCTCCAGGAAGGGCAGGTCGCGGGCATCGATCTTCAGCACGGCCAGGTCGCTCTTTGGCTCGGTACCTACGACCTCAGCCGTATAGCGCCGGCGCTCGGAGGTGGTCACGGTGATCTCATCCGCCGCCTCCACCACGTGGTAGTTGGTGATGATGTAGCCATCGGCGGAGTAAATGACTCCGGAGCCCTCGCCGCCCGTTGCGCCACCGGACTCGTCGCGGCTGAAGAGGGCCTTGACCGCGGCCCGACTGCGCTCCGTGACCCGGGACTGCACGTGGACCACCGCGGGAGTAGCCCGCCGCGCAGCCGGCCGCAGATCCAGCGCCCCATCCGGCAGGGCGGGCAGGGGCGCATGGGCGGGGACGGGGGCCGACCAGTAGAGTTCGCCGTCCGCCGTGCCGACCGGCAGGGCGATGGATGCCGTATTTTCCCCCACGACCCACAGCACGGTGAGCGCGGCCACGAGGCCACCTCCCAGAGCGGAAAGAAATACGTACCTTATTTTCATTGCCTAATGAACAGGAGATGCCCTTAAAATGGTTAAGGCTTCCCCTACATTAAGGCACTTAAGCTATTTTCACGGACGTTTAGAGCTTGTTTGGGATTCCGCTCACCGCCGTAAGCTTGCTCTTTTGCGTCTATTCCTCGCCTCGAAAAGCGTCACTTAGCCCGCTAGGCTCCCCTTTCGAGGATCGAACAGACCCAAAATAGCGGCGCTTTCGTCAGGCTCGGAAAATCCAAACCAGCGCTTAAGTCCCTAGCCCACCTAATTGAGCCCGTTTAACGTTTTGACCACCCCACAGCTCGTTCAGTTCCTGCAACCCGAAACGCCCCTGGAAGCCCGCTTCCTCGAGGACGAGAATTTCGTGCAGGGCCTTACCTGGGGCGTACCGCGCTACGGGCACCCGGAAGGCTCCATCTGGCGCCACATCCTGGAGGTCAACCGCAATATCGACGCCCTGCCCATCGACGGGGAAACGCGGCGTAAACTGCGCATCGTCTGCTGGGTCCACGACACCTTTAAGCATGCCGAGCACCGGGGTAATCCCCGCGACTGGTCCAAGCACCACTCCGTCCACGCCCGCAATTTTCTGGCCCGCTACGTCAAGGATCCCCTCCTGCTCAACGTAGTCGAGCTGCACGACGAGGCCTACTACTGCTGGCGGCTCTCCCACCTGTACGGGAAGTTTGCCGAGTCGGAAGCCCGGCTCAATACCCTCCGCGAGCGGGTTGGCGACTACTGGCAGTTGTACTACCTCTTCTTCAAGTGCGACACTAGTACGGGCGACAAGAATCCCGCGCCCCTGCTCTGGTTCGAGAAGCGCTTTAGCGACATCGAGGTGGTTGACTTCCAGCCCGGCCGCCAGTCCGTTAACGCATAAGCCCGCGCACCACCCGCCGTCCGTCGGCCAGGGTCAGTTCCAGCCAGGCTACCCCGGCGGGATGTTGCGCTAGCTCAATCTCCGCCCCCTGCATTTTGCCGCTTTCGAGTAAGCGTCCTTCCGTGTCCAGCAACCGCCAGCGGGTAACCCTAACTTGGCTCTCGATCCGGATGCGGTCGCCCGCCGCCGGGTTCGGGTAGATGGTCAGCGCGACCTCTTCATCTGGCGTGTGGGTAGACACGGTACCGCAGGCCGCTAAAAAATCGAAGGCCGGCAACGGCCGGTTGCCCTTCTCAAAATCAAAGAAAGAGACGTTCTCGTAGGAGGACCCCCGTCCGTAGGCATCGCATAGCGCACTGGTGACCCAGGCCGGTTCCCAGTACAGCACTCCGGTGCCGCCATTAGCCCATACGGCCTCCGTTAGTGCCAGCAGGAAGGCACGCTGGCCGGCCGGAGTCTGCGGAAAGCTCACCGTGCCGCCGTTGCTCCCGAGGAAGTTGCCGTAGTTGTCGGCAAAGCCCGTGGCCGTCCAGCTGAAGCCCGTCTCAACGATCATTACCTCCTTGCCGTAGTCCGCCACCAGTTCCTTTACGAGCTCCCCCACCTGAGGCACCGTGAAGTTACCGTGGAAGCCGGGGTAGTAAGACAGTCCCAGCACGTCATATTCCGTGACGCCGTTCCGCAGAAATTCCGCCGCGCCGAAGCGGGCCGTCGGGACGGTCAGGTGCAGCGCCCGCAGGATGTCCGTCCCCTTCTCCCGGTTGAAGCGGGACACGGCGGAGAGGCCGGCGTTAAATTTCGGCGCATCCTCCCCCCAGTCGAAACCGTTGGTACGCGCTTCTGCGTCCACGAACCCGTTAGTCGTCTCGTTCCCGATAGCGACTATAGTCGGGTCGGTGCCCTGGGCGTGCAGTTGCTCCAGCACGCGGTACGTATAGGCATCAATGCTGTCGTTTAGGGCGGTTCCGCGCAGTCCATCCCACGCCTGGGGCCGCCGCTGCTTCCCGGGGTCGGCGAAGTAGTCGCCGTAGTGAATCGCCAGCATCAACTCCATCCCGCTGCTGTCGGTACGCCGGGCGGCCAGCAGCACGTCTTCCAGGCTCCCCGACGTGATCGGTTCCCCGCAGGCGCTTTCCACGTTCCGGGGGGTGTGCCACAGCCGGATCCGGATCATCTTCGCCCCCCGCTCCGCAAAGTAGTGGTAGGGGTCTACGGTTTCGCCGTTCTCATTTCGGTACTCTCCTCCCTCCGCTTCCACGGTGTTCACGTAGGATAGATCGGCCCCCTGCCGACACTGCCCCGCTACGGCCAGCGGCAGGAGAAACAGCAGGAATATTCGGTACATGGGCGGGGGCGGGGTTGGGTGCGGGAGCGCGGGTGCGGGGAAGGTCAGTAGGTATGATGTTGGATCGTACCGGAGTAGACCGCCTCCCTTCCCTGCCCGACAATGCGGTAGAGGCCGGACGGCAGTCCGTTGGGGAGGACCACGTGCTCGGTCGGGCCCGGTAGGGAGAGCACGCAGCGGCCCAGGCCGTCAAAGACCCGGACCTGCCGAAGCGGAGTACGGAGGTACACCTCGCCGGAGGAGGGGTTGGGATAGACGCCCAGCGTCTGGATCGCGGGGGCGCTAACGGAGGTGGTCATAACTGCCGCTGCCCCGGTCAGGGTATACCGTTGGTTGGGGGATAGGTCGTAGTAGCGAGTGGTGTCTCCGTCAGGCCAGTACACGCTTACGCTATCGATCACGGGCGTCCGCCCCAGCCCGAAGTGGAGGGTCCGGTCGTGCTGGCTGGCGAAGCTACCTCCGGCCCGCACTTCGGCGACCTGCGTTCTTCCCCCTTGGTGGAGGGCGACACGGGCACCCAGTCCGTCCCGGTTCCCGGAGGCAGGCCGGAGGGTGAGGGCAATCCAGGCGTGGTCGTTTTCCGTCGTATTGAGGAAAAGTTGACTGGGCTGCCCGCTGTTGGTGACGAAGAGGTCCGGGCGGCCGTCGCCGTTGAAATCAGCGGTGGCGGTGCCGTAGCTGCTGCTATTGCTGTTGATGGCCGCTTGCGGAGGGTAGGGGGTCGTGAATGTTCCTTCGTTGTGGTACAGGAGGTTGTTGTAGCGCTGGCCCCCTATTGCAAATCCGGTTTCGTTGGCTACGTAGAGGTCGGGGCGGCCGTCGTTGTCGTAGTCGAGCCAGGCCGTTCCCCAGCCCATGCCGAGGTCGTTCACGCCGGCATCGAAGGCGATCTCGCGGAAGGTACCGTCGCCCTCGTTTCGCAGCAGGAAGTTTTCGTAGAGGTTAGTGACGTACAGGTCGAAGTCTCCATCGCCATCGTAGTCGGCGGCGTCCACGCCCATCCCATCCCCGACGACGTCGGTGCCGCTTGCTACACTTACATCGGTGAAGAACCCACCGTCGTTACGCAGCAGGACGTTGGGCTGATTTCCGTCGTGTACGAGGTAGAGATCGGGATCCCCGTCCGCGTCGTAGTCGAAGGCCAGGGTGCCCATGCCCAGGCCGGACTGCACCGCACCCGCGTCCGCGCCCCGCTCCTCGAACTGCAGGTCGCCCAGGTTGCGGTAGAGGCGATTGGGGGCATTCAGACAGGAGAGGTAAATGTCGGTGAGGCCATCGTCGTCGTAGTCGAGTAGGGAGCCCGCCTGTACCTGGGTGTTGAGGTCGATACCGGAAGAGCGGGTGACGTCCGTGAAGGTGCCCCCGTCGTTGCGGTAGAGCCGGCTGGTTTCGTTCTTGTTTCCCACCAACACATCCTGGTCGCCGTCGTTGTCATAATCCCCCCAAAGGGTGGCCATGGCGGCCCCGGATGCAGCCAGCGGCGTACCCTCTCCCACCTCCGTGAAGCGGCCGGTGCCGTCGTTGCGGTACAGCCGGTTGGGGCCGTCGAGGAGGCTTAGGAAGAGATCGGGATGACCGTCGTCGTTGTAGTCGCAGACGGATACGCCACGCGCCCGGCCGGTGACCTGGATGCCCGCTTCCCGGCTCGCGTCGCGGAAGGCTTCCCCCTGGGCGTGGAGAGGGGAAACGAAGGGGAAGAGCAGGAAGGGAAGCAGGTAGCGCATGGGGATAAACTAAAACGGGCACGTTCGTTCCCGATACGTGCCCGTTCAGTAGTTGATCAGGAACTATTCGAAGGTGTACTCCCGCGTATTCACGTTGAAGGTGACCGTGTAAGTACCGGGAGTGGAAGCGATGTTGTCTCCATTGAACACGGCCGTGCCGGAGGGGAAGGCAGCCCCGCCCCAGTTGTAGGTCCAGGCGTCGTTGGTGCGGAACTTAACCGCACCCTCGCCTAGGGTGATGTCCAGGGTATACTCACCCAGGACGTCGGGGCTGGCGACCAGGTTAGTATCGTCGTCCCAGCTGCCGGTCGCATCGCCGATGATGCCGATGGTAGCCGGCTCAAAGGTATATTCAGCAGTCTCCGCGTTAAAGGTTACGTAGTAGGTACCCGCGGTGATGGGGATGTTGGGTCCGTTATCGGAAATGCCGGTGCCGGAGGGGAAGTCGGTGTTGCCCCAGCTCAGGTCCCAGGCGTCGTTGGCGCGGAACTTCAGTTCCCCGTCGACCAGGGCGACCACGGTCATCCACAGGCCCATATCCTCGTTGTATACGAGACTGAAGTCGCCGTCGGGGGCATCCCAGCCACCGGGTACCGCGCTGCCGATCAGGCCGATCTCCGTGATGCCCGCATCCTCCACGAAGGAATAGGTCAGGTTGTTGATGTCGAGGGTGATGACGTAGGTACCGGCGGTGACGGGGATATCGCCTCCTCCCACTACGGCGGTGCCGTTGGGGAATTCAGTACCGCCCCAGCTCAGGTCCCAGTCGTCGTCGGCCCGGAACTTCACGACGCCGTCGATCAGCTCCATGGTGATGGTGTAGACCCCCTCACTGGTTTCTTCCATATCGGTATCACTATCCCAGCCGGTAGGGGTAGCGTCGCCGATGATGCCGACACTGCCCGGGCCGGCGGCGCGCAGGAAGGTCAGCTCGTAGGCCAGGGTGCGGTCGTTGAAGGTGATGCTGTAGTAGCCCGCCTGCTGGTCGTCGGCCACTACGATGTTGCTGCCATAGGTCTCGGCCACCCCGTCGTTTTCGTTGTCGCCGTAGTTGAGGCCCTGGAAATCGGCCATCTCGGCCATTTTGAACTGGTCGCCGGGGGTGAGCAGTACCTCGTCCAGCGTCCAGGTATTGTCGGCGGTAAGGGTGAATTGGTATTCGCTGCCCTGGAAGTCATTGAAACTGCCGAGTAGGAAGAGACTCATGCTATTGGACGCATAGGTCACGGCCGCCGCTACGGAGTAGGTCAGGGTCTTGTCGTTGAAGCGAACGGTGGAAAGACCGCTGAAACCACAGTCGGTGTCCCCGTTGCCGCCATCCTGGTTGGAGGTCATGAAGCCATCGCAATCGGCGTCGCCCCAGTCCTCACCCCCGAAACTCGGTCCGTCCACGAGTTTCCAGGCGCCGCCCTGCAGGTCGATGTCCTGGGCTTCCCACAGATTGGGGCCGACCAGAGTAAGTTGATTGCTGCCGGGGTCCCAACCGTTAAAGGCACCCGCCAGGTAGATCGCTTCGTAGTTGGCGGGGAAGGGCAGGTTGCTGATCTCGAAGGTGAAGGACTGCTCGGTGGTCTGCCCGCTGGCGTCGGTGACGCTGACGGTCATATTGTAGATCCCGACGCCCAGGCTGTCCGCATCGAAGCTGCTGCCCTCGATGACCAGGGAGTCCTGGATGCCGGTGAGGTCACGGGTCTGGGTAGCGATGACGTTCATCGTCGAGTCCATCAGGGTGACGGTGGCGGACTGCAGGGGGGAGACCGTGCCGTCGGCAAACGTGACGCGGATGTCGAAGTCGCCGGCCACGATCCGGCCATTAGCCGAAGGGAAGGAGGAGAGAATGGAGGGCGGAAAATCGGTATTGGCGGCTACGTCGATCTCCTCGCGGTCACAGCCGGTGGCCAGGACGAGCAGGAGAAGGAGCGGAAGCCAGGAAAGGAGTTGCTTCGTGAGGTGCATGGTTCGGGATTAGTAGCCGTCGTTCTGGCTCAGGTTAGGATTGGAGAGGAGCTCGGAGGCCGGAATGGGGAACAGGTTGTAGAAGCTGGCCGTGGTACGCCCCTCCAGTACCCCCCCCTTCCAGGCCCACACGCCATTGGTGGAGAACTGGTCGAAGCGGATAAGGTCGGTACGCCGGTGCCCCTCCCAGTACAGTTCGCGGGCGCGCTCGGCCTGGATAAAGTCGAGGGTGAGCTCATCATCCCCGATGTTTCCGCCGGTGCCGTCGTAGGCGCGTTCACGCAGTTCGTTGACCAGTGCCAACGCCCGTTCGCGGCTGCCGCCGCCGCCCCGCAGTACGCTCTCGGCGTACATCAGGTAGGCATCGCCCAGGCGGAATAGGGGAAAGTCGGTATCGGCAAAGGCGGGATCACTACCGGTCGCCCCGGTGCTGGTGATGTTGGTGAACTTCGGTACGGCGTAGCCACTCGTGAATTCGGGGATGTTCGTGACCTCCAGGCTCTGGCCCTGAGTGAAGAAGATCGCGCGCTCGTCGGAGTCGCCGCTGGGGTCGTCAAACAGGGCGACGAAGTCACTGGTAGTCCGTAATCCCGACCAGCCGCCGTTGATACCGTAGGCAGCGGGGTCCATATCTCCGCCCACGGGGGCGTGAGTCAGGAAGGTCAGCCCGCCGAAGCTCTGGGTACGATCCCCGTCGAAGGTGATCGCGAAGATCAGTTCGTCGAACTGGTCGTTGTCGGCCCCGAAGAGGTCGCGGTAGTTTTCGGCCAGCGAGTAGGCCTCGGCATCCAGCAATCGCTCCAGGGCGGCGGTGGCCTCCGCGTCGCGGGCGGTACCGGTGTAGATGCGCGCATTCTGGAAGAGTTTGGCCTGGAGCATATACAGGGCACCCCGGTCGGCGCGGCCGTACTCGGCGGCCCCTACTTCCGGCAGGGCGGATTCAATCTCGGCCAGTTCATTGACCAGGAACTCGAATACCTGGGCGCGGCTGCTTACGGTTGGGGGATTACCGCCAATAGCGTCTTCCTCGGTGTAGAAGATGACGTCGCCGAACATGTCGATGGCGTGCCAGTAGCTCAGCGCGCGCATGAAGCGGGCCTCGGCCCGGAACTGCGCTACCTGCGGCCGGAAGCCCTCCCGGATACCCCGCCGGTCGAGCCGATCGGTAGTGGTCTCGCGTAGAAATTCATTCGCGATGCTCACCTGAAAGAAAATGCGGTAGTACATCGCCCGGATGAACTGGTTGTCGCTCGTCCAGGTCTGGTAGATGAGCTCGGGCAGGCCGGCGTCTTGCCAGGCAATGACGGCTTCCTCGGTGGGCAACTCCTGCAGCTTGAACAGCACCCGGATGTAGTTGGAGAAGCCCTCGTCGAGGCTGGCGATGTCAGAGGATCCGGTGGGGCCCGACTGGCCGGTGACGGCTAAGCCGGCGTAAATCCGGGCCAGGAAGGCCTCGTAGTTGTCTTCCTGAGCGAAGGCCACCTCCGGGTTGAGGCGGTCGGGGGGTTCGAGTTCCAGATCGGTACAGGAGCTTGCCAGACCGACACCGAAGAGGAAGAGTAGGAAATATTTGATGGACATGATCGATATACGTTGGCCCCCGGGGGGGCGGGATGGTAGTTGGGTTAGAGTCCGATGCGGGCACCGAGGGTGAAGATGCGCGCGCGGGGGAAGGGGGCGTTGTCGATGCCCGAGATGCCCTCGGGGTCGTTTCCGCTGTAATTGGTCAGGACGAAGAGATTCTGCGCCGTGGCGTAGAGGCTCAGGTTAAGGGCATCGTTAGCAATGCCTCCAAAGTCGTATCCCAACGAAACGTTATCTAGCCGGAGGAAGCTGCCGTTTTCCAGGTAGTAGTCGCTGAAGTACTGGGGGTTCTCAAAGCGGGTATACACCGCGCTGGGGTGGAGGTTGGTGACGTAGCCCGGCTGCTGGTCGACGCGGCCGAGGAAGCCCCCGTTGGAGGAGGCGTTGTTGTAGACGTAGTTGCCGATCGTCCCCCGGAAGGTGAAGGCCGCGGTCAGCCGGCGGTAGCGCGCATTGGCGGTGAAGCCGATTACGACGTCGGGTGCGGCTTGCTCGACGATGCGCAGGTCCTGACTGTTGATCTGTCCGTCTTCGTTCTGATCGACGTAGATGGCCGTATTGTCCTGGGCGTTCACGGCCCCGTCCTCATTGTAGTCGACGCCATCGGGCAGGGGGCGTCCGTTTGCCCCGTTGATGTGCTCGTAGAGGAAGAAGGAAAAGGGGGCCTCCCCCACCCGTAGGATCTGCGCGGTATTTCCGACCGCACCCTGAATGCCCCCCACCTGCACGTCGGCACTACCGGATCCATCCAGGCGGGTGATTTCCCCGCGGTTAAAGGCGGCGTTGGCCGTCAGATCCAGTGCGAAGTCATCGGTATCGTACACGATGCCGTTCAGCGTCAATTCGATACCGCGGTTTTCCAGGGAGCCGATGTTGGTGAGTACCCGGTCCGAGAGGTTAGTACCGGCCGGTACGTTTACGGTGAAGAGCAGGTCGTCGGTGGTCTTCTGGTACACTTCCAGGATACCGCTCAGCCGGTTGTTAAAGAAGCCGAAATCGAGGCCGATGTTGAGGCTGCTCGTCTCTTCCCACTTCAGCCCCTCATCGTAGGCGTTGGGGCGAATGGTGGAGACGAAGCGGTCGCCAAACTGATACTGTACCCGCTGATCACCAAACTGGTAGACCGGCAGGTACTGGAACTCTCCGATCTCCTGGTTGCCGGTAACGCCGTAACCGATGCGCAGTTTCAGGTCCGAGAAGGTATTGGCCAGTCCGCTGGCAAAGTCCTCCTGGAGTACGCGCCAGGCGAAGGCGGCCGAGGGGAAGAGCCCCCACCGGTTGCTCGGGCCAAAACGGCTCGAACCGTCGCGGCGCAGCGAGGCGGTCAGCAGGTAACGCTCGTCGATGTTGTAGTTGAGGCGGCCGAAGAAGGAGATCAGGCGATTAGGGATGATCGTATTGAAGCCCCGAATGTCTTCGGCGACGGCGGGATTGGCCGTGCCGAAAGCGTCGGTCTCCAGGTCACGCCCGTTGAGCACCGGGTTCTCGAAGTAGAAATCCTGGTAGCTGTAGCCCACCTGCAGGCTGGCCCGCTGCTTGCCGAACGACCGATCGTAGGTCATGTAGGTATCGAAGAGTTTGCTGGTGCGCCGGCCGTTCTCGATGTTGTACTCCCCACTGTAACCGTTGGTGATCGGGGTGGCGTAGGTCGTGGGCAGGAAGCGGTTGGTCTGACCGGTGTTCACGTCAAAGCCGAGCACGGCCTTGTAGGTCAGGCCCGGGATGAGGTCGTCAAACTTGTACTCCAGGTCGAGGTTACCGATGCCGCGGTAGCTTTCGCCCACGTTAGAGATCTGCTCGGTGGAGCTGACGGGGTTGCGGGGCGCGAGGGCCAGGTTGTACTCGTTGTAGCCGGCGTAGGCGGTGTTGGCCGGATTGAAGACCGCCTGGGTCGGGTCGAAGGCCAACGCCGAACCAATGGCGCCCGGGTCGTAGGAGTTGTTCTCGTTAGCGCCCTTGATGCTGGCGTTGACGGTCAGCCTATCATTAAACAGCCGCTGGGTAACATTGAGGTTCAGGGTGATGCGCTCGGTCTCCGCGGTGCGGATCACGCCCTCCAGTTGCTGGTAGCCCGTGGACAGGCGGTAGCTGCTGGACTCTCCCCCACCACTCACGCTCAGGTTGTGCTGCGTACCGTAGGCCGTCTGCGTCAGTTGGTCGAACCAGTTCGTATTCGCGTTGCCGAGCAGGCCCAGCCGGTTCGGGGCGGCAAAGGTCACCACGTCGCGGAAGGCCGAGGCGTCGAGCGTCTGGTTGCGGTTGATGACGTTGGAAACGGAGCCCTCGCCGCGGTAGCTGATGCGCGGTGCCCCGGACTGCCCCTTTTTGGTCGTGATCAGGATGACGCCGTTCGCGCCCCGCGAGCCGTAGATGGCCGCCGCCGAGGCATCCTTCAGTACGGTCATCGAGGCGATGTCATCCGGGTTGAGAAAGTTGAGGATGTTGCGGCTACCGGCCACGCCACCCTCGGCCAGGGGTACCCCGTCAATGACGTAGAGCGGGTTGTTGCTGGCGTTGATGGAGGTACCCCCCCGGATGCGTACGGTGGGGCCTTCGCCGGGATTGCCGTCCCCGCTGGAGATGTTGACGCCGGCGATCTTACCGGCGATCAGGTTAGTGGGAGACACGATAGCGCCCCGGTTGAAGGTCTCCTCCTCGATGGTGTTGACCGAGCCGGTCAGGTCGTCCTTCTTGACGGCGCCATAGCCCACGACGACCACCTCCTCCAGCAGTTCGCCCGGCTGGAACGCCAGGTCGATGGTACTGCGGCCGTTGAGGTCCTCGGTGATGGTCGGGTAGCCGGTGTAGCTGAAGCGAAGCTGGGTCACCCCTTCGGGTACGTCCAGGGAATAGTTTCCGTCGAAGTCGGTGATGGTCCCGCTGGAAGTACCTACCGCCAGAATACTGGCTCCGATGAGGGGCTCTCCACTTTCCTGGTCGGTCAGCTTGCCGGTGACCGTAGTCTGGGCGTAGAGAAAAGTAAAGCCGCAACAGACGACTAATAAAAATAGCCGCTGAAGTAAACGGGACGAGTTCAGATTCATACTAATGTATTGCGTTGATCGAGCTGATGGTCACTCTTAAAGGAAAAGAGGCGCAAATATCAACAAATATATCGGTAGTTATAAGGTGCCCCCGGCCGATTTAACATACGGTCGGTGGGCCGTCCGAAAGCGATTCGGATGTGATGTTCCGGGCTTCCTACTCCCTTTCCAGTCCCCGCAGTCGGCGCCTCCCGCCTAAGGCTTCGATGCGCTTACGCAGCTCCCCGGCCGTAGCAATTTCCAGGAGATTCCCGACCGATAGGGTATAGGTAATGGCCCACGTACAGAGGGTAAGGAGGAAGAAAATCTGGTAGCAAAAAGCCTGCAGCAGCACGTTTCGCCCGTCCAGACTAGCCGGATCGCTGTAGATCACCCAGTCCAGAAAGGCAAAGAAATACTCCCCCAACACGGAGTCCAGCAGGTAGATCAGCGGGAGGATCAGTGCCCCGATCAGAAAGAAAATCCCGTAGCTACTCCCCAGATTGGTATACACCAGCCGGAACACCTGCCCGGGGGAGCCGTCGATCGCGTGCCCCGCTACGGCCAGCACGAGTAAAAAGGGGAAAAGCAGGAAAACAAGCAGGGCTACGGCGGGTCCGCTGGATGCCAGGCAGAGGCCCAGTAAGCCGCTGACGGCCCCCAAGCGTAGCTCGCGGGCCGGGGAGACGGCCGGGACGGACAGGTCGGTACTACGAAAGACCGCACTAAGGGCCAGCCGCAAAGCACCGTAAATACCCAAAGTGACGAGCGCGGTAAACGAAAGCGCCCGGCCCCGTCCGAAGGAGGCCGTCAGTTCATGGAAGTTCTCTACGTCACCAAGGGGGTAGTCGACAAAATCGTAGCGCAGGGCCGCCTCCCCCCCGAAGGTGAAGGACAGCAGGCAGTAGACCAGGGATAAGCCGACGCTACCCCCTAACAGGCGGCCCGCGTTGCCCCGAAGGATGGCGAAGGTGACGGACAACTGTTCGCCCAGGGTACGAATACGGTAGAAAGAGTAGGGCGTGGTGCGGCTCACCACGGGTGTCCAGTCCTCCCCCTTGACGGGCCGGCCGGAGCGCACCACCGCCCGGGGATACACCACGTAATACCACAGGATAAAGACCAGGCACAGGCAGATGAACACGAGCCGCAGCAGGTCCGGTAGGTCGGTTTGTCGGGTCACGTAGCCCTCCAGGAAGCCGGCCAGGATAAAGAGGGGCAGGGTCCCAAGCAACAGTTTGAGCCCATCCCTCGCCGACCGCCCAAGGGCCTGAAGGCGGGTGAGGGTGCCGGGAAAGAGCAGCCCGCTGCCCAGGGTGAGCCCCGCCCCGCCAGCGATGACGAGGCTGCTGATCTCCAGCGTACCGTGAATCCAGATGGTCAGCAGGCTCTCCCAGAACACCTCTCCCCGGGCAAAGAAGAAGTACTGAAAGACCCCCACCAGTACGCCGGTCTGCACCAGCATGACAACGCTGCCCACGCACAGGAAAATGCCCGTCACGAAGGTGAGCAGCGCCACCAACAAGTTATTGAGGGTGATCTGCAGCGCCATGTCGAAGGGGTTGCGCGCCTTGTACACCGCCATGGGGTCGCCACTAGCGATTTTGGCCTCCGTCATGTCGACGTAGGAAGCCCCCAGGATGAGCTCGGCAAAGTCAGGATCGGCCCGGTAGCTCAGCACTCCGACGATCAGGGCAACCCCAAAAATCAGCAGGGCCAGCAGGAGGGGGCGGCGGTTGGCGTAGACCGCCCGGGGGAGCTCGTCGCTCCAGAAGGTGAGCAACCTGCCCAGCGCTCCCCGCCGGCGGCGGCTGAGCTGGAGGAAGGTAAGCTGCGCCAGTCCATTGAGGTAGACGCGGACCGAGCGGTTGGGGTAAAACGTACGGGAGACGGATAGGTCATCCGTGATTTGCAGGTACTGCCGAAGCAACTCCGAATCTCCATCGGAACGCTTCAAGGACTCCTCGTAGCGTTCCCACTTTTCCTGATTTCTGGCGATGAAGTCCGTTTCCCGCATGGGGCTACTGTCCGCTCAACCGGATGGCCTCCTGCACGTCGATGCGCTGACCGTCGTTCATGGCCACTACGAAGGCGTCTTTAACGCCCATGGTCTTGAGCCGGTCGCGCAGGTTAGCGGCGTTCTGATAGGTGCGGAAGCGGCTCACGACGACCTTCTGCATCCCGTCCTGGTCCGTCAGGTCGAGGGCATCTCCGGTGGCCATATCGGAATCGACTCTATTCTGCGCATAGGCCCCGAGTTGCACCTGGAAGACGACGCCCTTCACCTGGGCGGCGGGTTGATCGGTGATCATCTCGTCGGGCCGCTGGGCGTTCTCCAGGGCGGTCAGTTGCTGGCGCAGGGTCTGAATTTCCTGGTAGGCCTGCTCGGCGGAGGCCTGGGCGGTGGAGAGCTGATCCTGCGCGTCGCTGCTTTGGCTTTCGTAGCCGGTCAGTTGTTGGCGCAGGGCCACCATTTCTTCCTGGCTGCGCTCGCAGTCTTCTACAAAATCACGCAGGGCACCGGGATTTTCGCGGTATTCGGCGGCGCGGGCGTTCCAGTCGGTCCCGTCTTCCCCGACGACGGGGGCAATCTTCGGAGAGCAGGCGGCCAACAGTACGGCGGCAAAGAGGAGGAGGGAGACCTTGTGCATATGGGCGGTTTTTGGTAAATGTACGGCAGTTGGGTAATTGGTGAATTGCTGAGTGGTTGAACGAGTGAATGGTGGGGGAGGAGTGGGTTAGTTCTTTAGCGGCTAGCGCCGGTAGAGGCTAGCGCTGGTAGAGGCTGCCGCCGGTAGAGGCTGGCGCTGGTAGAGGCGTTGTGGAGACGGGCGCACGCACGGGTATGAGGGGACGCGGGGGGGGGGGGAACGGGTGTGTTCAATGAACTGTGTCTGGGTGAATAATTATTTTTTCGGTTGAGGTCGGATGACTCGGTTAAGCCCCGTACCCGTAGGGGGGGCTTGGCCGAGTCATCCGACCGATTGCGGGGGGCGCTCATAGCGTCCAGTGTTTGGTGTAGCGCTCGCCGTATTTCTCGGCCAGTTCCCGGCTGATGGCCGTCCAGTTGTACGTCTGCCGGTACCAACTCTTGCGATGCGCCTGCAGGCCCAGGTAGAGCTGGATGAGCAGCGCCTGCCCGCTCGGCCAGCTGCCCTTCGTCTTGGTGACTTTGCGCTCCAGGCGGTGGACATTCTCCACCGGATTGGTGGTGTAGATGATGCGCTGCAGCTCGGGACCGAAGTCCTTGAAGCCCATAATGGCATCCCACTCCCGGTCCCACAGCCGAAACACGTGGGCATACTTACGCCCCCAGCGCTGGCGCGCCACCTCGAGTTGTTCGGCGGCCAGGCTACGGCTCGTGGCCCGGTAGACCAACGCCAGATCGGCACACAGCTCCCGGCGGTCCTTGTAGTCCACACCCCGCACGCAGTTGCGTATGATGTGCACCAGACAGCGCTGGAAGATGGCCTGGGCAAAGTGGTGGGCCACCACCTCATCGAAGCCCGTCAGCCCATCGGCGCAGACCACCAGCACGTCTTCCACGCCGCGACTCCTGAGCCGCTCCAGGCACACTCCCCACTGGGAGGCCCCCTCGGCTCCATCACCCAGTTCGATGAGCAGTAGATCGCGCTGCCCGTCGGCATCGATGCCGTAGATCGTATACACGGCCACGGTGTCGGTACGACCCTCCCGCCGCAGTTTATAGTGAATGGCATCGGCGTAGATCACCGTATAGAAAGCTTTGAGGGGGCGGGCCTGCCACTCACTAACCTGCGGCCAGACGCGCTGGACCACGGCCGAAATGGCCGCCGGGCTGAGTTTGTTGCCCAGTAGTTCCTCCAGCTGATCGGCAATGTCACGCTCGGAGTTGCCCCGGGCGTAGAGGGCCAGTATCTGCTGCGTCATATGGGGGGCCAGGTCGTACTGTCGCTTACCCACCGTCTGGGGGGCGAAGGTGCCGTTACGGTCACGGTGGCCCTCAATCTGGAGGGGACCGAAGTCAGTGCGCACCGGCTTACGCGTACGGCCGTTACGCTTGTTGGCTATGCCGGCCTGCCGGTCCCGGACCAGGTGATCGTCCAGCTCGGCGGCCAGGGCGGCCTCCACCACGTGCTTGATCAACCCGCTGAGTAAGCCCTCCGGGCCAGCCAGGGGACGCTTGTTCCGTAAGCCGTCGATGAGTTCGGCTTCGAAATCAGCGAACTCACGATCGCCGTTTGTTGTAGTTTTGTCCATTACGATATAACAGTGGTAGACACAGTTGAGTGTACAGTCTCGCGAGAACACCACGGGAACAGCCATTACACCCGCGGCCGCGCCTGCAACATTTCCAACACCCGTCATCCAACAACTCAACAACTCAACAACTCAACAATCCAACAACTCACTACTGCACCAGCGCCCGCAACGCCTCCAACACCCGCCATTCACTAATTCAACAATCCAACAATTCACTAATTGAACAACTACCTCCGATTCCCAAACATCTTCAGCCCCATACCCAGAATATCGTCCATCACGCTGCCGTCGCGGTTGCGGTCGAGGAGCTGACCGGCGAGGCCGAGGTCGGGAGCCTGACGGGGCTGCTGGGGGGCAGTGCGGTTGCCGTTGAGGAAGGAGTCGAGGAGGCCGCCGAGGGCACCGGAGTCGGCGTTGCTCTGCCGTTTGGCCTTACCGAGCATGCCCAGGAGGATGGGGGCCAGGGTGATCATGAGCTTGGAGACCTGCCCGGAGCTGAGGCCGCTTTTTTGGCTGACTTCCTGCACGGTGTCGTCGGTGCGGTTGCCGAGGATGTGGTCGAGGATGCCGCCGCCGTTGGTAGAGCGGGTGGGGACCTGGGCCGGGGCAGCACCGCCGCCCAGCAGGCTGCCAAGGTGATCGAGCAGGCTGCCGTCGTGGTCGCGCTCCAGGGCCGAGGAGAGGGCCTGGGCACCCTGGGGCTCGGAGGCGTTGCGGGCCATGGCCCCCATCAGGGAGGAAATGATGGCGCTGGAGGCCATAGTGGTTTTGCGGGTATCGTTAGCCCCGATCTGGCGGTCCAGTTGTTCCATGAGTCCGGCGTCGAGGTGGTTGCCGGCCTGCTGCTGGAGAATATCGTTGAAATTCATGCGTGTCTTGTTTGTTGGTATAGAAGGTGCATCCGGCACAAATGTTGGTGGGCGTGGGGATTTCACCTTCCCGGCCTCCGGGGGTACGGTTCGGGCACCTTCCTTTTACCGTCAGAAATCTATTTAGACTGCGTACAGATAGTATAACTTAGCTATCTTTGGCCCGTCAGATAACCCACCAACCCGACGCTCATGGCCTTCCCGCTCCCCGCTGCTGCTTCCCTGTTTAAGGCCGGCCAGTCCGGCACCATCGAGCGGTTTACCAACGAGAATCTGGCGGGTAAGCTGCTGGACATCGGGGTGCGCCCCGGTTCCCGCCTGCGGGTGGTGCGCAAATCACCCTTCGGGGGCAGCTGGTACGTCAAGATCGACCGGCAGTGCCTGGCCTTGCGCAAGAAAGAGCTCGCATGCATCATGGTCAAATAAAGGCCACCCCCGTAGTCGGCCTGGTAGGCAATCCCAACAGCGGGAAATCTTCCCTCTTCAATATCCTCACCGGCCTGCGGCAACGGATCGGCAACTTCCCCGGCGTGACGGTGGAGAAAAAGGCCGGCATGCTCAAGCTCGACGGCCTGCCCACGGTGGAGCTGATCGATTTCCCCGGTGCCTACAGCTGCTACCCGACCAGCCTCGACGAGCGCCTGGTGGTGCAGGAGCTGACCAATCCGGCCGGCGACCTCTTTCCCGACGCCATCATCTACGTAGCCGACGTCACTAAGCTCGATAAACACCTGCTGCTCTTCACCCAGCTGCGGGACCTGGACCTGCCCATGATTCTCGTGCTCAACATGGCCGACCTCATGGAAAGCGACGGGCTGACGGTGGACATTCCCAAGCTCAGCCAAAAACTCGGGGTGCCCGTGCTCCCCGTAAGCAGCCGCGACCACCGGGGCATCACGGAGATGAAGGCCGCCATCGCCGACCTGCTGCGCGCGCCCGACGACTACCGCCCCAGCCAGCCCTTCTACGAGCCGGGAGCCAGCGCCCGCGACGTCCTGTCCGACCTGCGCCGCGAACTGCCCGCCCGTAACGACTACCACGCCCTGTTGCTGACCCACCACGCCTCCTGGCTCAAGCACATCCCCGACCGTACCCGCCATAAGGTGCAGAACGCCCGCGTCCAGCACGAATTCCACAGCCTGCGGGCCCAGGTGGAGGAGACGATGGAGCGCTACAACACCTTCGAGCCGATCGTGAAGTCGACCGTCCGCCACGCCGGGGACAACGCCTCCCACAGCGACCGCATCGACAACGTGGTCACCCACCCCGTCCTGGGGCCGATCATCTTCTTCGGCCTCATGTTGCTGCTCTTTCAGGCCCTCTTCGCCTGGGCCAGCGTGCCGATGGACCTCATCGAGCTCTCCTTCGGCCACCTCGGGGAAACCATTCGCGACTCCTTCGCCGAGGGCTGGTTGACCGACCTGCTCGTGGACGGCATCATCGCCGGGCTCGGCGGCGTGCTGGTCTTCGTGCCCCAGATCGCCATCCTGTTCTTTTTCATCGCCATCCTGGAGGAGGTGGGCTACCTGGCCCGGGCCGCCTACATGTTCGACAGCCTGATGCAGCGCCTCGGGCTGAACGGGCGCTCGGTGGTAGCCCTCATCAGCGGACACGCCTGCGCCATCCCGGCCATCATGAGTACCCGCACCATCGCCAACTGGAAGGAGCGGTTGCTGACCATCCTGGTGACGCCACTGACCTCCTGCTCGGCCCGGATTCCGGTGTACGTCATCCTGATCTCCTTCGCGGTGCCCCCGGTGGTGTACTTCGACGGGCTGATCGGCCTGCAGGGACTCGCCTTCGCGGGACTCTACTTTCTCGGGATCGCGGGTGCCATGCTTTCCGCCCTCGCCTTCAAGCTCCTGCTGAAGACCCCGGACCGCAGCTTCCTCATGCTCGAACTGCCCGAGTACCGCGTGCCGGTATGGCGCAACGTGGGCACCACCGTCTGGCAAAAGTCCAAGACCTTCGTGGTGGAGGCGGGTAAGATCATCATGATCATCAGCGTGATTCTCTGGGCGGCCTCCACTTACGGGCCGAGCGAGGACATGGCCGCGGCGGAAACCCAAGCACGGGAGCAGGCGAGGAGTCGGAACCTCTCGGGGGAAGCAGCCAACGACCTGCTGGCCTCCCAGCGCCTCGAAGCGAGCTACGCCGGCCACCTCGGCAAGTTCATCGAGCCGGTGATCCGTCCGTTAGGTTACGACTGGAAGATCGGCATTGCGCTGCTAAGTAGCTTCGCGGCCCGGGAGGTATTCGTGGGTACGATGGCCATCATCTACAGCGTGGGCAGCACGGATGATGAGTTCCGCGTTCGGGAGCGCATGGCGGAGGAGCGCAATCCGGTCACTGGAGAGCCCGTTTATAACCGCGCCACCGCCTGGAGCCTGCTCATCTTCTACGTCTTCGCGATGATGTGTATGGCTACGCTGGCCGTGACTAAGCGGGAGACCAACAGCTGGAAGTGGCCGATCGTACAGTTTGTGTTCATGACCACCATTGCCTACGTGGGCGCCATGGTCGTGTATCAATTACTCAAATAAGCGGGTGCCGAGCGCGGTGGTCCCTCCCCGCCCCTTACCTTCGTTTTTTACTTACCCCGCCGCCCTTGCGCCTCTGCCTTCTATTTTGCTGGCTGATCGTATTGCCTACCTGCCTACCGGGGCAGACTTCGGGTAACCCCTTCGAGCTGACGGACCGCCTGTCGGCCGCGGGAGCCGGGGCGCGGCCGGCCGACTCCACCGGCAATCCCTTCGAGGTGTACCGCGATCCGGTTCGGACCCTTCCCGATCGCCGGAGCGGCCCGGTGGCGGTGGTTCCGGACGAACCGGAAGCTCCGGGGGGCAGCATCGTCTTCATCCACCTCTTGCTGCTCATCACTTTGGCCAGTTTGTGGGTGCTTTTCCGCGATCTGCTGAATCAGTGCTTTTCCTCCATTTTCAATGAAAACGTGATGACCCAACTCTACCGCCGGCGTTCCGGAGGGCAGGTAGGCGCGCTCATCCTCTGTTATTTTTTCTTTTTACTGTCGGCTGGCTTCTTTATCTACCTTTTTTCCCTGCGCTTCGGTATCCACCTGAGTATGGGCCCCTGGGGCAGCTGGCTCACCTTCACGTTGATTGTCATGGCGGCCACCGGACTGAAGTTCGTGGTGCTCTTTTTGCTCGGCCGGGTCTACCCCCTACGCAAGGAATTAAGCCATTATGTATTCGCGGTCATGGTATTTTCCATCATTGCCGGCCTGGCCCTGGTGCCCCTTAATCTACTGATTAGTTATGCTCCCCTACCGCTGCGTCCTTATTTCCTGTACGGAGGGTCGGGGTTGCTGCTGCTGGTGTACTTCCTGCACCTGTTGCGGGGGCTGTTCATCGCTAACCGCTACGTGGGGAGCCGCCCCCTGCACTTTTTGTTATATCTTTGCAGCATTGAAATAGCCCCTATCCTCTTGGTCTACCGCTATTTGTACAACACCCTCTAAAACACCCCCATGGCGGCTGAAAGTCAATCCCCCCAGGAGTCGTACAAGCCCATTCGCACGATCCTGGTCTCCCAGCCCGAGCCGGAGCGCAGCCCGTTTGCGCGGCTAGAGGAAAAGTACGGACTCAAAATCGACTGGCGGCCCTTTATCGAAGTGAAGGGCCTGTCGGAAAAGGAGTTTCGCAAGGAGCGGGTGCGCCCCGACGAGTTTACGGCCATCATCTTCACCTCCAAGCTCGCCATCGAGCACTTTTTTCGCCTCTGTAAGGCCCTGCGTATCGAGATGAGTCAGGACACGAAGTACTACTGCATGACGGAGGCCATCGCCAACTACCTGCAAAAGTTCATCGTCTACCGCAAGCGGAAGGTCTTCTTCGGTCAGCGGACCATACAGGACCTCGCCCCCACCCTCAAGAAGCACCGCAGTAAGGAGAAGTTCCTGCTGCCCACCGGCAACCTCGGCTCGGAGTTCGTCGCCCAGTACCTCAACGAGAACAACTTCGACTGGACGCCCGCCCTTATGTACCTGACGGTATCCGCCGACCTGAGCGACCTGGAGGACGTGTTCTACGACGTGCTGATCTTCTACAGCCCGCTGGGTATCGACTCCCTCTACGAGAACTTCCCCGACTTCAAGCAGAAGGATACCCGCCTGGCCGTGGCCGGCCGGAAAACCACGGCGGCCGTCGAGCGCCACGGCCTTATGGTCAATATCGCCCCCGAGCCCCCCAAGGTGCCCAGCATGGGCATGGCGCTGGAAAATTACCTGAAGAAGTCCAACACCAAGGTCTAGCGTGCCCGATACTCCCCTAGGAGCCGCCTACTTCGACCGCATCCGGACTCGTCTTGCCGATGGGCAATTGCCCGGTTACGCCATCCAGGAGCGTATGGGCCACGCCCTGCGCAAGGACCTTAGTGAAGCCCCCGCGGACGCCCGCCCCGCCTCGGTACTCGCCCTGATCTACCCCCTCCGCGACGTACTGCACCTGCTCTTCATCCAGCGCACCAGTCCGCCCGGCGACCGCCATGGCGGCCAGATTTCCTTTCCCGGGGGCTCGGCCGATGCGACGGATGAAAGCCCCGCCGCTACCGCCCTACGGGAAGCCGAGGAAGAAGTCGGCGTAAACCCGCGGACCGTCGAACTCATCGGCGCCCTTAGCCCACTCTATATCCCCATCAGCAATTTCCTGGTGACGCCTTTTGTCGCTTACTTGCCCGGCCGTCCTACCTTCCGCCTCCAGGTAAGCGAGGTAGAGCGGATACTGGAATTGCCCCTGGTGGACTTCTACCGGGAGGACGTAGTGGAGTACCGCTCGAAGAAACTCTTCAACGGAATGATCCTTAAAGACGTCCCCCACTGGGTCGTGGCCGGGGAGTCCGTGTGGGGGGCCACAGCCATGATGGTCGGAGAACTGGTGGAGCTGGGTAGGTAGCGGCGCTTTGGCTCAGGCGGGCGAGATTAGGCGAAGCCCCGGAATACCTCCCCTAGCTGAATGAACTCTTCCTCGATCATGGCCCACCACTTATCCTGCTGGCTGGTGTGGTCCTCCTCGGGTACGCCCTGTACTTCCTCCCGCAGTTCCTGCACGACTTCGAAGAACAGCTTCGGCTCGCGGATCAGGAGGGCGCGCATGGCGGTCTTCATTTCGTCGCGGGTCAGGTGGTCGGGGGTGCGCATGGGATTGGGAGTTTGTATCCGGGGAACAGCGGGGCAAATGGCAAGGTTTTCAGGCGGTCCCGGGCCGTAGGTTAGCGGCAAACCACTGCTGACAAGCGGGTAGGGGGATTTTCGCGGCGGCCTAGGGAGAGGGTGAAGGTGTATAACACCTCTTCGTGGTGCTGGCCGGTGCCTTCTAGATCTTCCGCTAGTCTATCCAACCAGGTACGCTAGTGCCTCGGGATGTAGCAGGTTATTTGGGGGTAAGTAGTGCCCCCCCGTGCCGTTGAACGGTCAATTCGTTCAGTCTGATTATGTCCTTGGAAGTTAGGTAACGCATCAGGCTAATGCGCTAAAGACATCATCATACTGGTCGAATATCCGGCCCGCCACCTCGTCGATGGTCTCCTCTTTAATTTCTGTAAGTGCACCGATGGGTTCCGAAGCATCCTTCATCCGCGACAGCTCCTCGCGTACCACTTCCCGGATATGCTCCTTTGGTTCCTCCCGTTTAGCTTGCTCAATAGACATAGTAGCCTGATTTGGTGAGTATCACGGGCAACGCTTGCAATTTCTTATAAGTTGCTCCGGTATCTTCCTTCCGCGCGGCCGAAGATCGTATTGTACGGGATAGCTAGTGAAGAGAGGTAACACCGCGCCGCCAAGCTCAAAAATTGATATCCCTCCTCGAAGCGTAGCCATCCGCATGCCGGGGTATAGCGTGGGTGGCCCGGAAGTAAAAGCCCGCCAGCACGCCAAAAACGAAGCCGCCGATGTGGGCCCACCAGGCAATGCCGGTGCCCGCGCTGTCCTGGAGGCTCGCGAATCCCGCCGAGGACTGCTGGTAAAACCAGAAGCCCAGGAACAGGAAAGCCGGGACGTTGATGCGGAAGAAGAAGAGGTAGCCCCGCACCCGCGACCGCGGAAACAGCACGATGTACGCCCCCATGACCGCCGAGAGCGCCCCGCTGGCCCCGACCGCCGGGATCGGACTGCCGCTGTTGAAGTAGATGTGGCACAGCCCCGCCGCCAGCCCGCCCAGCAGGTAGAAAATCACGAATTTGGCGCTCCCAATGGTGGCCTCGATGTTGTCGGCGAAGATCCACAGGTAAAGCATGTTGCCCAACAAGTGCAGCCACCCCCCGTGGAGGAATACGCTCGTCAGCAAGGTCTCCCACCCGCTGCCCGACTGGATCCGCTCGGGGATGGCGCCCCAGTCGTAAACGAACCCCTGCCCCGCCTCCGGGCCCAGGCTGAACTGGTAGGCAAAGATGAGGACGTTAAGGGCAATGAGGCCGTAAGAAAGGTGGGGCCGGTGGCCGCCGCGGACCTGGTCGTCGCCGGTAGGAAAGAACATAGCAGTATACCATTTACGAAGGACAAGGTACCATTTACCCTTGCGCACATCCCGCCCCCGGAGCGTAATGGGACGGACGGAGCATGCACGACTACTCCACCAGGCGCAGCGTCAGGCGGTAGGGCTCAGCTGGAGTAACGGAGGCGACCGGATAGGGTTCCAGACCCAGCAGCCGCAGTGGGCCGCGGTCCGTTACAATGGCACTTCCGTCCACTGTCCATTCCTCCTCGGTGGGGATACCGTCGCGCAGCACCCGGACCCGCACTACCGCCCGCCCGGCCTGGATGCACTGCACGTCACGGGGGCACCGGCTGTCTTCCACCACCTCCAGGAAAGTAAACAATTCATGATCTGCGCCGCGGTCCGCCCGCAAGTGCTCTCCGGCGGCCAGCAGCATATCCTGCCCCGGCTCGATCAGGAAGGTACCCTCGGCGAGGCGGGGGGTACAGGCCAAAAGCAGGAGGCAGCATAGCGGAACGGTTCTCATTTAGCGCCGTAGGTCATTTTGACCAGCCGCAGGCGGTTGCGGTGCTCGCTGGGCATGACCAGTTCGTTGGCGGATACCTGGACGCCGTCGCGGAAACGGAGGCGCAGGCTCAGATCGCGGGTGTTGAAGAGGCTGTTCCGGTCGAATTCGCCACGGCCGTTCAGTACGTACTCACTGACGGTGTTCTCGAAGCGAATTTCATCATTGAAGAGAAAGCGCAGGCGGCTGGGGCTTTCCATGAGGAAAAAGCCGGAGTAGACGCCCCCGTCGTCCTGGCTATACTGCTTCTTGTGCATGATGTTACTCCAGTGGGGCCGGCCATCGGGGTAGACGGCAAACACTACGATCTCGTCGAAGTGGTAATCGACCAGGGGCCGCCCGCCGTAGGTGTTGAGCAATTGATTCTGGGCGACACCCCCGCGGCGTTGCAACTGCCGGTCGCGCTCGGTGATCATGACCAGGCCGCCGTCCTGCCGCAGCACGGCGTCGCGCACCGTGAGGTCATTGATGCCGGGGTGCCGCTTGTTGTACTTCTTCCCCTCCACGTTCTTGACGAGGTTTTCGGGGAAGCGCTGAAAGCTGGGGCGGCCCACGGGCTGCCCGGGGGAAATGGTAAGAAAGAAGTAGCCCTCGGCCCTGACGAAGTCCTTGGTGGAATACAGGCCCCCGGCCGTCAGCCGGGCGTTGAGGTTGTCGTAGCGGAAGAAAACGTCGTAGGTCAGGCTGTCGCCCAGATTGACCTGATAGGAGCCGACCAGATCGCTACTCACCTGGTGGGAGTACACCTCGTAGCGGTGCTCCTTGCGGCGGCTCTTGAAGTTGTCGCGCTCCACGATAAAATACATGTCGCCCCGGTTCGTGATTTCGGCCTGCAGGAAATCCTCCTGGTAAGAAAACTTGTCGGGCACCAGTTCCCGGTCGTAGAGCAGCTCCATGCTGTCCAGGTCGATGCCCAGGTAGCGGGCCTTGCTCTGCTGCTCGACCATAAGCAGGAGCAGCTTGGACTCATCTTCCGACTTAAATACGTCTTCTTCGGGGATGGTGAAGAAGGGACCGAAATCCACCAGGGTTACGCTGTCCTGCAGGTTGCCGGCGGGGTTGTAGCGGTCGAGCTGGAGGTGATTATGCCCCCTTTCGCGGAAGAGGTACAGCAGGTGAAAACCGCTGCCGTCCTGTGCGGGGATGGCGTCAAGCACGCGGACGCCCCTGCCGCGCAGTTCCAGGTCTTTTTCCCAGCTTTCGTTCATGCTGCGGCCATAGGCGGTGAGCAGTTGTTTGTTCTCGCGGTCCTGCAGCAGCAACACCTGCCCGCCGAGCTTGCCGATCAGGGTGTACTCGGTATCATTCCGCATCGGGATCTCGTCGCTGACCGTCAGTACCTGGGCGCGGACGCAGGTGCCGAGAAGGAGGAGAGAAAGGCTGAGCAGTAAGGTTCGCATGGGCGGGCGGATAGCGGAATGACCCGGGGGCGGAACGTACCCCAGGGTACTAGCATAGACAGGTTTATCCCCCGCGAAGTTTTAGCGGGCCGCTTGCAGACCATCGCGGAATACACGAAAATTTCGGAAATCCAATTTATCCGCTTGGCG
This sequence comes from Lewinellaceae bacterium, assembly GCA_963803525.1. Classification (GTDB taxonomy): domain Bacteria; phylum Bacteroidota; class Bacteroidia; order Chitinophagales; family Saprospiraceae; genus Neolewinella. Next base: position 642,533 of record CAWDMV010000017.1, on the reverse strand, counting down.
TTAGACCTGCAAACCGTCCCCGATGCCCGTGATTCTCCTCCGCACCCGCGTCCGCGCCCCGCTGGCCCGCGTATTCGACCTGGCCCGGAGCATCGACCTGCACCAGGTCTCTACGCGACAGACCGGTGAGGTGGCCATCGCCGGCAGGACGTCGGGCCTCATCGGCTTAGGGGAAAGCGTCACCTGGCGGGCGCGCCATTTCGGCATCGTCCAGCGGCTCACCGCCAGGATCACGGCCTTCGACCGCCCGCATACCTTCACCGACGAAATGGTGTCCGGAGCCTTTGCCGGGTTTACCCACCGCCACGACTTCATGGAAAAAGGCGGCTGGACCACCATGACCGATCACTTTGACTACCGGGCACCCCTCGGACCCCTGGGCCGACTGGCGGAATGGCTGGTACTGGACCGCTACCTGACCGCGCTGCTCACTACCCGCAACGCCATCCTCCGCGAGGTAGCGGAGTCCGATGCCGGCTGGCAATCTCTGTTGGGTAAATAGCGATCGCCGTCCGGACACTCGGAGATGCTTAGGCACACTCCGAGGTCCTGCGCAGGTGGGTGACGATGGGGATCAGGACCTCGGAGTGTGGCCGAGCGGAGCGGAGGCTTCCTCCGAGTGTCTGGGTAACGGCAAACTTCCTTCGAACGTCCGGCCAAACACATACGTACCATCTCACCCCTCAAATCCCCCCGCCAGTTTTTACCTTACCCTTCCACAGTCGATCACTACCATGGCCAATTACAACATTGACGCCGACAAGGCACTGACCTACGACGCCATCGTCGTCGGCTCCGGCATCTCCGGGGGCTGGGCGGCGAAGGAGCTTACCGAGAAGGGGCTCCGCACGCTGGTCCTCGAGCGGGGCCGCCTCGTCAAGCACGTCGAGGACTACCCCACGATGAACCTCGACCCCTGGGACATGGAGCTGCGCGGCGGACTCACCGCCGAGGAGCTCGACCGCCACTACAAGAACGGACGCGCCGGCTTCGTCGGGAAGGACACCGAGCACTTCTGGGCCAACGACCGCGAAAACCCGTACACCGAGATCAAACCCTTCCTCTGGATCCGCGCCCACCAGATGGGCGGCCGCTCGATCCTCTGGGGCAAGCAGACCTACCGCTGGAGCGACATTGACTTCGCGGCCAACGCCCAGGACGGCCACGGCGTCGACTGGCCCATCCGCTACCGCGACATCGAGCCCTGGTACACCTACGTCGAGCAGTACGCCGGCATCAGCGGCTCCAAGGAGGGACTCAAGCAACTGCCCGACAGCCACTTCCTGCCCCCCATGGAAATGAACGTGGTGGAAAAGGCCGTTAAGGAGCGAATCGAAAAGAATCACGCCGGCCGCAACCTCATCATCGGCCGCTGCGCCCACCTGACCGTTCCCCACAACGGCCGCGGCAAGTGCCAGTACCGCAACCGCTGCAGCCGCGGCTGCCCCTACGGTGCCTACTTCAGCTCCAACTCCACTACCCTGCCCTCCGCCAACGCGACCGGGAAGCTGACCATCCGTCCCTTCTCCATCGTCCAGGAGGTGATCTACGACGAGGCGAAGGGCAAGGCCACCGGCGTGCGCATCATCGACGCGGAGACCCACGAGGTGATCGACTACCGGGCCCGCGTCATCTTCCTCAACGCGGGCTCCCTGGCCTCCACCCAGATCATGCTGAACTCGAAGTCGAAGCGCTTCGAAAACGGCTTCGGCAACGACAGCGGCGAGCTCGGGCACAACCTCATGGACCACACCTACCGCGTGGGGGCCACGGGCACCGTCGACGGCTTCGAGGACCGCTACTACAAGGGCCGCCGCCCCAACGGCATCTACATCCCCCGCTACTGGAACATCGACGCGGCCAGCAAATCCGATAAGTTCGTCCGCGGCTTCGGCTACCAGGGCGGCGCGGGGCGCGGCGGCTCCCGCGAGGCGGCCAACCTGCCCGAGTACGGGGCGGCGTTCAAGGACAATTTGGTCAAACCGGGGCCCTGGGAGTTCTTCATCACCGGCTTCTCGGAGAGCCTGCCGCAGCACAGCAACCGGGTATTCCTCAATCCGGACGTGCTCGACAAGTGGGGCCAGCCCACGCTGAGCATCGACTCCGAGTGGGGACCCAACGAGCACGCCCTCAACGAGCAGGCCCAGGTCGATGCCGTCGAAATGCTCGAGCGCGCGGGACTCAAGAACATCGTCGGCTTCAACAACAAGCACGAGATGGGCTACGGCATCCACGAGATGGGCACCGCCCGCATGGGCCGCGACCCCCAGACCTCGGTGCTCAACGGCTTCAACCAGGTGCACGCCGCCAAGAACGTCTTTGTGACCGACGGGGCCTGCATGACCTCTTCGGCCTGCGTGAACCCCAGCCTGACCTACATGGCCCTGACGGCGCGGGCCGCCGATCACGCCGTTTCCGAACTCAACAAACAGAATATCTGATGCTAGACCGCAGAGAAGTATTGCGCCGCATCGGCTGGCTGGCCGGTACCGCCGTCGTAGCCCCCTCCGTACTGGGGCTGATGACCTCCTGCACGCCCGACGAAGCCGAGCTGGGCTGGACGCCCACCTACTTTACCGACGACGAGGCGCGCTTCATCACCTCCTACGTCGACACCCTCCTGCCCACCACGGACACCCCCGGCGGACTGGACGTCGGCGTCGACCGCTTCATCGACAAGGTCATGGCCGCCACTACCCCGAAGGGCGAGAAGCCCTCGCCCATGCAGGCGGGCATCCTGGCATTTGACGGAGGCGCACGCACCCGGTTCGGAAAAGCCTTCTGGGAACTGGAGCAGGACCAGCGCGGACAGCTCTTCAGCGAGGCCGAAAAGTCACCGCGCTACCAGCCCGCCGTGTGGGGCACCGCCGTCGGGGAGCAGCCGCCGATCGGCTTCTACCGCTCGCTCAAGTCCATGGTGCTCTGGGGTTACCTCAGCTCCGAAAAAATCGGTACTGAGGTGCTGGTATATGACCCCGTGCCCGGTGAGTACAACGGTGATATGCCGTTAAGCGAGACGGGGGGGAAGGCGTGGAGTCTGTGATTTGAACCGGACACTCGGAGGTGCAGGTACGCTCCGAGGTCCTGATGATGGTGAGGGCGATTGGGTCGTAGGACCTCGCAGGGTCGCCTGGCGTAGCCGGTGACCTGCGAGTATCCGGAATTCAGAACCGGACACTCGGAGGTGCAGGCACGCTCCGAGGTCCTGATGATGGTGAGGGCGATTGGGTCGTAGGACCTCGCAGGGTCGCCTGGCGTAGCCGGTGACCTGCGAGTATCCGGAATTCAGAACCGGACACTCGGAGGTGCAGGCACGCTCCGAGGTCCTGATGATGGTGAGGGCGATTGGGTCGTAGGACCTCGCAGGGTCGCCTGGCGTAGCCGGTGACCTGCGAGAGTCCGGAATTCAGTCCGGTGATAACTCTTCGTCCCGACCCCATTCCAGCCCAGGATCCAAGCCTCGTTTCTTTTTCACGCGCTGCCAATCTTGTCGGAAAGCCTCTGCTCCGCCGAAGTCGGCAAATACCTTGCGTACATCTACGTAAGGCTCCACAGCTGGAAAAAGCAGTTCCTGCAAGGAAGTGAAAGGATAATCTTCTGGCTCCGCTACCAAGCCATGATGCCAGGCATTTCCATTCAGGTAGTGAACGATATTCTTTCGGTACCGGTGATTATTCACTTCACTTCGTCCGAACCTTCCCTGAAATACAGCCCCTTTTCCCTGGGTTCTGTTTTTGTGTCGAAAATACTTGGCATACGCGTTCTGTAAATGCCCGATTCTATTTCCTATTGCCGAAGGTTTAGCCTGGTAAAATGCCGGCAATTTTGCCGCTTCCTCGACTTCAATATAGAGGTGGAAATGATTGGGCAGCACGGCATATGCTAGCAGCAGGAGGGGCGCTTTAATGTACGCTCTGGTGAGGTTGAGAAACCGTATACAGTCTTGATCGTCTCTAAAGATTTCCTGTTGAAAAGCTCCACGGTTATAGACATGATACCGCCTTCCTGGTTGGATTCGAATTTGCGATTTGTAAGCCACGATTGCGTTATTCAATGATCTTTTATCACACAAATATTAGGAATTTTCGCCGGATACTAACTGGACACTCGGAGGGGCTTTGAACCGGACACTCGGAGGGGCTTCGAACCGGACACTCGGAGGGGCTTCGAACCGGACACTCGGAGGGGCTTTGACCCGGACACTCGGAGGGGCTTCGAACCGGACACTCGGAGGGGCTTCGAACCGGACACTCGGAGGTGCTTCGAACCGGACACTCGGAGGTGCTTCGAACCGGACACTCGGAGGGGCTTCGAACCGGACACTCGGAGGTGCAAGCACACTCCGAGGTCCTGATGATGGTGAGGGCGATTGGGTCGTAGGACCTCGCAGGGTCGCCTGGCGTAGCCGGTGACCTGCGAGTATCCGGAACGTAAGCCTACAGCCGGAAAACCCTGATGCCCACCGTTCACTACTTTAGCGCAACCAACAACCCCACCTCGCATGCGCTACTCCGTACTCTCTGCTTTACTAGTATTCCTCTGCACCGGCGTCCGCGCCCAGGTGACGCCCCCCGCTGAGTTTCTGCCGCATCAACTGGGCGAGACCTTCACCCCCCACTGGATGCTGGTCGACTACTACCAACGGGTAGCCGGCGAGAGTGAGCGGGTGACGCTGCAGCAGTACGGCACGACGAACGAAGACCGTCCCCTGCTGCTGGCTACCGTGAGCACGCCGGAGAACCTGGCCCGCATCGAGGCCATTCGCGAGAATAACCTGCGGCGTGCCGGCCTGCTGCCCGGGGACACCGACCCGGAGCTGGACGATATCGCCATCGTGTGGCTTTCCTTCAGCGTGCACGGTAACGAAGCGGCCGGCTCGGAGGCGAGTATGGGCGTGCTGTACGACCTGGCCGATCCGGCGAACAGCCAGACCGGCGAGTGGCTGAAGAACGTGGTCGTCCTGCTCGACCCCAGCGAGAACCCCGACGGCTACAACCGCTACACCAACTGGTTCCGGCAGACATCGACCAAGGGGGTGGACGCCAACCCCTACAGCCGCGAACACGACGAGCCCTGGCCGGGCGGACGGGTAAATCACTACCTTTTTGACCTCAACCGCGACTGGGCCTGGCAGACCCAGCAGGAGAGCCGGCAGCGCATCGTGCAGTACCAGCGGTGGATGCCGCACATCCACGCCGACCTCCACGAGCAGGGCTACACCTCCCCCTACTACTTCGCCCCCGCGGCGGCCCCCTTCCACGAGTACATCACCGACTTCCAGGGCAACTTCCAGACCGAGATCGGGCAGAACCACGCTAAGTACTTCGACCAGAACGGCTGGCTGTACTTCACCCGCGAGCGCTTCGACCTGCTGTACCCCAGCTACGGCGATACCTACCCCACCTTCAACGGGGCCATCGGCATGACCTACGAGCAGGGCGGCGGCAGCCGCGGCGGACGGGCCATCGAACTGCCCACCGGCGATACCCTGACCCTCTACGACCGCGTCGCCCACCACCGGGCCACCGCCCTTAGTACCGTAGAGATCGCCGCCCGCGAGGCCGACCGGCTGACTACGGAATTCGGCAACTACTTCCGCAACGCCACCACCTCGCCCCAGGGGCAGTACAAGACCTACGTCGTCAGCGGCGGCAACGCCCCGGGCAAACTGCGCGCCCTCATGACCCTGCTGGACCGCAACGGCATCGCGTACAGCCGCGCCGCCCAGTCGCGGGGCTACCGGGGCTACGACTACCAGACCGGGGGCGACTACGACGGGGAAGTGAGCGCGGGCGACCTGATCGTCTCGGCCTACCAGCCGCGCTCGGTATTGACGCAGGCCCTCTTCGACCCCTCCGCCGTAGTGGAAGATTCGGTGACCTACGACATCACGGCCTGGTCGGTGCCCCTGGCCTACGGCCTGGAGACTTACGCTTCCACCAGCCGCCTGGAGCTGGCGACCGAACCCTACACAATGGCCCCCTACGCCGACCCCCTGGCCGGCCAGGACCTGGAGACCGCCTACGCCCTCGCCCTGCCCTGGGAGGGGATGAACAGCGCCCGCTACCTCGCCGCCCTGCTCAGGGCCGGCATTCAGGTGCGGACCTCGGGGGCGGCCTTCACCTTCGGCGACCGCGAGTACCCGGCCGGTACGCTGGTCGTCAACCGGGGCGACAACCGGGTCACCGCAGACTACGCGGCCAAGCTGCGGCGCATCACCGAGGAGTTTGAGGCAAACGTGGAGGTACTGGAAACCGGCTTCAGCGCCAGCGTCGGGGGCGACCTCGGGGGCAGCAACTTCAGTCTGGTGAGCCCTCCCAAAGTCGCTACCCTGTCCGGTGAGGGCGTCAGCACCAACGCCTTCGGGCAGGTGTGGTACTACTTCGAGCAGGACCTCGACTACCCCCTGAGCATCTTCTACCGCGACGCCCTCCAGGACGTGGTGGACGGCGACTACGACATCCTTATCCTGCCCGACGGCCGCTACAACTTCACCGAGGACGAACTGACCGCCCTCTCCGGCTGGGTCGGGGGCGGCGGCAAGCTCATCGCCATCGGCTCCGCCAACGGCAGCCTCGCGGGCAAAGAGGGCTTCGGGCTGAAGGACAAGGAGGCGAAGGATGAAGAACTCACCGATGAGCAAAAGCGCGAGGAGCGCCTGCAACCCTACGCGGGCGAGGAGCGCCGCTTTATCTCGGGCTACATCCCCGGCGCCATCGTGGGCGTGGAAATGGACGCGACCCACCCGCTGAGCTTCGGCATCGGCGAGACCTATTCCTCCCTGAAGGTGAGCGACGACGCCTACGACTACCTCGCTGACGGCTGGAACGTCGGCCGCGTGCGGACCGAACCTCAGGTGGCGGGCTTCGTGGGCAACAAGGCCTACCGGAAGATCCAGGAAACGCTCAACTTCGGGGTGGAGCCCATGCGGCGCGGAGAGGTCATCTACCTCATCGACAACCCCCTGTACCGCGCCTTCTGGGAGAACGGCAAATTCCTGTTCGCCAATGCCCTGTTTCAGGTGCAGTAAGCCTGCCACGACGTTAAATAAGCCTTAGCGGATACGCTACCGCATAGTAAAGTGCCCCGCCCGTACGTTTGTAGCCGGATGGGAGGGGTACACCCGCAGCTCCCTTCGTGTTGAACTACCTACCGTATGGCGAATTCGCGTTCCCGGAATCCCAAGGCCCGCCTCCGTGCGCTGGTCGAAGGCAGCCGCAATTTTATCCGCACCACCTCCTGGCCCCGGCTGCTCCTGATTGGAGTGGCGGTGCCGCTGGTGCTGACGGGCGTGCTGTTCCTGTTTCTCTTCGTGGGGGTCTTGCTGGGCGCGTACGGCCACCTGCCCGACGGGGCCGAACTGGCGGGGGTGGATAACGCCGACGCCTCTTCGGTTTACTCTGAGGACGGCGTCTTGCTGGGTAAGTACTTTGAGATCAACCGCGTGAGCGTGCCGGCGGAGGCGATTAGTCCGTACGTGACCAGGGCCCTTATCGCCACGGAGGACGCCCGCTTCTTCGAGCACCAGGGCATCGACCTGCGCGCACTGGTGCGGGTGGCCCTGCGCACCGTGCTGATGGGCGACCGCAGCGGCGGCGGGGGCAGTACGCTGAGCCAGCAGCTGGCCAAGCAACTCTACCCCCGGCAGAACTACAGCCGCCTGGGCGTGCTTAAGGTTAAGCTACGCGAGATGGTCATCGCCAGCCGCCTCGAAGACGTCTATTCCAAGCAGGAGCTGCTGAACCTCTACCTCAACACCGTGCCCTTCGGCGAAAACGCTTACGGCATCGAGGTGGCGGCCAACCGCTTCTTCGGTAAGCCGGCCGCGAAGCTCAACCTCCAGGAATCCGCCGTGCTGGTCGGCCTCCTCAAGGCCAACACCACCTACAGTCCGCGCAGCAACCCCGACAAGAGCGTCGGCCGCCGCAACGTCGTGCTCTCCCTCATGGCCAGGAACGGCAGCATCACCGAGGCCGTAGCCGACAGCGTAGCGTCCCTGCCCCTGACGCTCAATTACCGCCGCGACAACGACCGCGTCGGCTCGGCCCCCCACTTCCGGCAGCGGCTGCGCGCTGACGTGGACCGCGCCCTGGCCGACGTGCCCCACCCCGACGGGCGCCCCTACGATCTGGACCGCGACGGGCTGCGCATTCACACCACCATTCATTCCAAATTGCAGGAGCTGGCTGAGGAATCGGTGCTCGAACAACTCCCCCGCATCCAGCAGAACCTGGCCGACGACTGGAAGTCGCGCAAGGAGGCGCCGTGGGAGTCCGCCTTCGGCGCGGCGCTGAAGCGGTCGGAACATTACCGGGCCCTGGCCGCGGAGGGGCTCGACGAGGCCGCCATCCTCGAAGCACTTCGTCAGCCGCGCCGCATGACGGTTTACGACTGGCGGACCGCCCAGGGCGTAGACACCCTGCTGCGGCCGATCGACAGCCTGCGCCATTACTTCACCCTGATGAACGCCGGGCTGCTGGCCACCGACCCGACTGACGGGACGGTGCGCGCCTGGGTAGGCGGGGTCGACTACCGATTCGTGCAGTTCGACCACGTCAACAGCCGGCGGCAGGTGGGCTCGACCATCAAGCCGGTCGTCTACGCCACCGCCCTGCAGAACGGGGTGCTGCCCTGTGAGTACACGGCGGCGGAGCAGGCGACCTACGCCGCCTACAACGACTACAGCCCGGGCAACGCCAACGGCAAGTACACGGGGGCCTACTCCATGAAGGGCGGCCTGGCCCACTCGGTCAATACCGTAGCGGTGAACATGGCCGTCCGCAGCGGCCTGCCCCAATTGGCCGGTCAGATCAATGCCATGGGCGTAGAAACGAAGGTGCAGGCCATTCCCAGCATTGCCCTGGGCACCGTCGAGGCCAACCTGGTGGAGATGAACACCGTCTACAGCGCCTTCGCCAACCGGGGCCGCCGGCCGGCGGGCATCTACTACCTGACTCGCATCGAAGACGCCACGGGCAGGGTGCTGGCCGAGTTCAAAGCGCCGACGACCACCGAGGCCGTCCTAGACGAGCAGACCGCCAAGATCGCCACCTTCCTCCTGGCCGGCGTTGTCAATGGCGGCACCGGTGCGCGCTTACGCTCCACCTACGGCCTCCAGGGGGCACTGGCCGGCAAGACGGGCACTACCCAGGACCAGTCCGACGGATGGTTCCTCGGCTTCACCCCCAAGCTGGTCATCGGCACTTGGGTGGGTGCCGAGTACCCCGCCGTCCACTTCCGTACCCTGAGCCGGGGATCGGCCACGGCCACGGCCCTGCCGATCTGGGGCACCTTCATGCGCAAGGTGCAACGGACGCGCGGCCTGGAGGCCTTCCGTGGCGGCGGCTTTCCGGCCCTGGACGAGATGACGTTGGCCCTGCTGGACTGCCCCGACTACCTGGACGAACTGCCCATGATCGCCGACGCGGATGAGTTTGCCCCCGACCGCGACATCACCCGGCGGCTGCGGGAATTCGACCGCGAGGAAATCGTGGAAATGGTGCGCAATAAGGGCCGCCGCAGTAATGAGTCCGCCCGCGAGTACGCCGACCGCATCGCCGGGGAGCTGGAACGGGAGGACCGGCGGGACGAGCGGCGGGAACAGCGAAAGGATTCCTGGGTGAAGCGGCTTTTTGGGAAAAAGAACTGAGTTCGCTAACCCGGGAGCAGGCCCCGCACCCGCGTTTCCGCGCCCGAACCTATGCCCCCGCCCTTCCGTTGGAGGAAGAAAACCATCACTATGTCCTTTGTAGATAGAGTCCTCGATTCGCTCAACGATATCGACCTGAAGCCCATCGAAAAATACTCTTCCAAGAAATACCACCAGGCCCTGGGCGCCGTCCAGGATATCGATTTATCGCCCGTGGGTAAGTACGCCCACGATGCCTACGACGCGACCGGTGACTACTTCTCCCGCACCCGCACTTCCGGGGAGCCGGATTATGTCCGCGGCTTTGTTGCTGGCATGATCGGCGGCCTGATCGGCACCGGCATCAAGATGCTGGTCGACCGTGGAATGCCTACCGAACAGCCCCAGGAGGAGCATGACGCCCGTCTGCAAGTGGTAGAAGGCGCCGAAGAACTCGTCGGAACCGACATGAACCGCAACGATGAGGAGATAGCCCAGCAGGCCCTGAACATCGGATTCGGCGCTATCGTCGGCGGCATTTACGGCGTGATCGTCGAAGCAGCCCCCGCCGTACAGGCCCCCGCCGGCGTGCCCTTCGGTGCCGCCCTGTGGACCCTGGCCCATAAAGTCGCCCTGCCCGCTCTTGGCCTGACCCCCGGCCCCCTCAATGAACCCGTTGGCCTGCAGGCCGGCCAGCTCGGCAGCCACATGGTTTACGGCGCGACCGTGGAAATGGTACGCCGCAGCGTCCGCCACGCCATGGACCAGGAAGATTTGCTCTAACCAACCCCCGGTACGACCTTTACCGGTCGTATGCTCTACCTCATCCCTACCCCGATCGGCAACCGGGAAGACATCACCGCCCGCGCCCTGCGCTTGCTGGCCGAAGTCGACCTGGTCCTCGCCGAAGACACCCGCACCTCGCGGCCCCTGCTGCAGCACTACGGCGTGGAGACCCCCCTGCGGGCCTATCACGCCCACAACGAGCACGCGCTGGTGGAGCAACTGGTTACGGAGCTTAGGAACGGCTCCACCTACGCCCTGATCACCGATGCCGGTACGCCCGGCATCAGTGATCCGGGCTTTTTATTGGTGCGTGCCTGCCGCGAGGCGGGCATCGCGGTGAGCTGTCTGCCCGGCCCCGTGGCCTTCGTCCCCGCCCTGGCGGCCAGCGGTATTCCCTGCGACCGCTTTCACTTCGAGGGCTTCCTGCCCCACAAGAAGGGCCGCCAGACCCGCCTTACCTACCTCGCCGAACTGCCCAATACCTTCGTTCTCTACGAGAGCCCCCACCGGATCGCCAAGCTGCTCGGCCAGCTCGAGGAGTGCTGCGGCCCCGACCGCCAGGCCTGCGTAGCCCGCGAAATCTCCAAACTCTACGAAGAAATCACCACCGCCCCCCTGTCCGAGCTCAGGGCCGACTACGCCGCCCGCACCAAGGTGCGCGGTGAAATCGTAGTGGTCGTGGCTGGGGCCTGACCTAGTCTCGTCGGCCGAGCCTTGCGCAGCTTGGCTCGTCCGCCGAGACCATACTATAAATCACTATGCTGCAAACCAAACTCCTCGCCTTCGGCATCACGCACCTCACCGACGCGCGCTACTTCGCCGCCTGGGAAGCCGACTACCTCTGTTTTCCCCTCGGCGAGGGCGGCCTGAGTCTCGACTACTTCCTGGCCATCCGGGAGTGGGTGGAAGGGCCGGTCTGCGTCGTGGAACTGAGCGCCAACGCGGGTGCCACGTTCCCCGCGGAGCAGCTGAGCGCCTCCGGCATCACCGACGTGCTGCTTCCCTCCGGCGTGGATGCCCGGGCGTACCGAACGGCCGGCCTGAACGTACTCACCCACATTCCCGTGGCCGGCTACCACTCCGCCGACGACCTGCGCGAGCGCATTGCGGAGGCATCAGGGCCGGTGCTGCTCGATTTTACGGACGGGGGCATCGCTTACGAAGACCTGGCCGAAGACAGTCCCTTTTCCATCGGTGCCCTACAGCGGGCCATCGGTGAGCGGGAAGCCTACCTGCGCCTCGACCTCGACCCCGCCGACGTGGAACTCTTTGCCGCCGTCTTCCCCGGCCTGGCCCTGCGCGGCAGCAGTGAGGAGAAGGTGGGGTACAAGAACTTCGATGATATTGATGAGTTGCTGGAGGCCCTCGAGTAGCGTCGACTTTAGTCGACACGCTGCCAGCCATGCGTGCACTTCACACGGGCAGCAGGACGGCTGAAGCCGTCGCTACGCGTACAAGTAGCGTCGACTTTAGTCGACACGCTGCCAGCCATGCCTGCACTTCACACGGGCAGCAGGACGGCTGAAGCCGTCGCTACGCGTACAAGTAGCGTCGACTTTAGTCGACACGCTGCCAGCCATGCATGCACTTCACACGGGCAGCAGAACGGCTGAAGCTGTCGCTACGCGTACAAGTAGCGTCGACTTTAGTCGACACGCTGCTAGCCATGCATGCACTTCACACGGGCAGCAGGACGGCTAAAGCCGTCGCTACGCGTATGGGTAGCGTCGACTTTAGTCGACACGCTGCCAGCCATGCGTGCACTTCACACAGGCAGCAGGACGGCTGAAGCCGTCGCTACGCGTACAAGTAGCGTCGACTTTAGTCGACACGCTGCCAGCCATGCGTGCACCTCACATTGGCAGCAGGACGGCTAAAGCCGTCGCTACGCGGCGAATTACTTGTTCCAACGCGCAAAATCCTTAGCAAAGTAGGAAATGATCACGTCCGCCCCGGCGCGGCGGATGCTCAGTAGCGCCTCGGAGGCCGCCTGCTCGTAGTCGAGCCAGCCGCGCTCGGCGGCGGCCAGCAGCATGGCGCATTCCCCGGAGACGTGGTAAGCGGCAATGGGCAGGGGGTGTGCTTCGTGGAGGCGCCAAATGATGTCGAGGTAGTTGAGGGCGGGCTTGACCATCAGGAAGTCGGCCCCCTCGGCGGCGTCGAGGGCGGCCTCCCGCAGGGCTTCGCGGGCGTTGGCGGGGTCCATCTGGTAGGTCTTCTTGTCGGAGGGGACGTTTTTCAGCTGGCGGGGGGCACTATCGAGGGCATCGCGGAAGGGACCGTAGAAGGCGCTGGCGTACTTGGCGGTGTAGGCCATGATGCCGGTGGTGTTATACCCGGCTCCGTCGAGGGCGCGACGGATGCTGCCCACGCGGCCGTCCATCATGTCGCTGGGACCGATGAGGTCGAAGCCGGCCCGGGCCTGCGCCACCGCCATGGCATCGAGCAGTTTGAGGGTCTCGTCGTTGTGGATCTGCCCGTCGATCACGACGCCGTCGTGACCGTCGGTGCTGTAGGGATCGAGGGCCACGTCGGAGATGAGGCAAACCTCAGGGAAGCGCTCCTTGATGGCGCGGGCGGCGTGGAGGTAGAAGTTCTCCTCGGCGGTAGCGTAGGTGCCCGTCTTATCCTTATGCTCCTCGGGTACGGCCGGGAACATCATGAAGCTCTGCAGGCCGAAGGCCAGGCAGTCCTCGATCTCGCGCAGCACTTCGTCAATACCCATGCGGAAGGTGCCCGGCAGGCTGGGGATGGGCAGGCGGGTCCGCGGGTCGGGCATCAGGAAGACGGGCTGCACGAGGTGGCCGGCATTCAGTTCGGTTTCCCGCACGAGCTTGCGGACGGCGGCGGAAGAGCGGTTGCGGCGGGGGCGGGAGAGCATGGGGGTTAAGGGTTAAGGGGTTAGGGGTTAGGGGTTAGGGGGTAACTTGAACTTTTATAGTCTATCGGCCTACGAACCAGGCGAAGGTGCGGCACTCGGTGATGAGCGCGTCGTAGAATTCGGTGTCGGCGTAGGAGTCGCGCAGGAGGCGGAAATAGGAGAAGGGGCGGCCCTCGCCGGGGCGGCCGCGGGCGTAGTGTTCGTTGCGTTCGGCCTTGGCGGCGTAGTAGATGGCCAGGGCGGCGGCTTCCTTATCCGGGGCGCGGCGGAGGGCCCGCTCGAAGTAGTAGAGGGGCTGGTCCATGCTCAGGTGCTCCCGGTTGCCGAGGGGGGCGTTGACGTGGGAGAACACGCTGGTGGGGGTACGGGCGGTGGCGGCACGGGCGGCGCTGCTGCCGGAGCGGAAAGCATCGGCGAAGCGCCAGTTGTAGCTGAAGTAGCTCAGGTTATAGAGGGCCAGGCCGATGTTGAAGTAGTTGCGGGCGGCAACGGTGTCGTTGGTGGTGCGGTCGGCTTCTTCCTCCAGGGCGTCGAGGCGGGCCAGCAGTTCCACCTTGTTGTAGGTGGGCTCGTCAGCGGGTGCGGTGAAGTTTACGCGATCGTCGAGCTGGCGGACGAAGGGAGCGAAGCGGCCGTAGTCGTCCAGCCGCGCGGCCGGGATGCGCCGGTAAATCTCGATTGCGGTCTTCCACTGCCCGCGCTGCACGTAGTCGTTGCCGAGCAAGTTATCGATGTCGGCTACGGCGTGGGGGCCGATGCGGTCGGTCAGCAGGGCCCGGTCGAAGCGGTTACGGTTGAGGCTGTCGGCCATGCGGTCGAGGGCCCGGAGGGCGTCGACGGTGGGGTTTTTGCGCAGCCCATCGAAGCCGTAGCGCATCAGGTCGGCCTTGGCACTCCGGCCGGTCTGGCGGTAGACGGCCTCCAGTTTGTCGTTGACCAGGGGCCGTAGGTCGGGGTAGCGGGCACGCAGCTCCGCGTCGGTGAGCAGGTCGTAGTAGTGCAGCTCCACGGAATCCGTGACGCGGTTGAGCTTCAGTACGTCGACCACGTCGTCCAGGATGACCAGTTGCTGCAGGATGGTGTCGTTTTCGGTCTGCCGGCCCAGCTTGGCAAAGGTTTCGTCGGCGAAGAAGTAGTCGCCGGCCAGCATTTCGAGCACGCCCCGGGCGAGAAGCCAGAAGTCGGGGTCGCCGGTCTTGCCTTCGTCGACGAGCTGATTGACGAAACTCTGGAGCGCGATCAGGCGGTCGGTGGCTCCGGAGCGGGGGCGTTGCAGGCGGCGGTTGCGGGCGGCCTGGGGATTGAAGTCGAGCCCCAGCAGGTCGCGCTCCAACTCCTGCAGTTCGCGCATGGTGAGCAGTTCGAGGGAGCGGCTTTTGGGCTCGTAGGCGTAGATGTCGTGCATCTCCTCCAGCACGACGGCCCGGCCGTTGTGGGCCCGCAGCACGTGGAGCATGGCGCGCTCGTGGTCGTTGCGGCACAGCAGAAGGGCCTCCCGCCACTGGGCGTCGGTCTGGATCTGGAAACTTTGGTAGGCGCTTTCGCGCTTGCTGGCGCTGCGCTCGAAGATGCGGCTGAACAGGTAGGCCGATTCCGCGTAGCGGCCCAACGACTGCAGCGCCCCGGCCCGGTGGCCCGCGATCCAGTCATCGAGCAGGCTGGGGTCGGCCGCGATCTTGGGCATCAGGTAGTCGTACACTTCCAGTACGTAGGCGTACTCCCGCAGGTAGTGGGCCAGGCGGACAATCTGGTAGGCGTACCGCAGGCGCACGTACTGGCTCTCCACGCGGGGGAAGGCCGCCAGGCCTTCGTCAATGAGGTCCTTCATCTCCTGGGTGGCGATCGCTTGCTGCACGAAGGCATCCTCCGGGCGGGTCACGTAGGGCTCGCAGTGCTTGGCGTAGATCAGGTAGTCGACCACCTCTACGCAGCGGGCCTCGAGCAGGTGACGGGCAAAACCATTGGCCTGGAGGGCGGGGGGAAGGTCTGCGCCGCGCGCCTTCGGGTCGTTCATCAGGCGGCGGAGGCCCTCGAGTGGGTTGAGGTTGTCGCCGTATACGATGGCCTCGATCTCTTCGGCCGCGGCCTGGTCGCAGAAGCGCTCCTGCCACTCGGCCACGTTGGCCGTGCGCTGCAGGTTGGCGGGCTGGGTGAGGTCGTCGCGGTACACCGCCCCGAAGTGGAGGAAGAAGGGAGCGAGCTGGGAGTCGTAGCCCACTACCCGGGGATTCAGGAAGCGGTAGCCGTAGTAAGCCGGGGCGGGGCACTGGGCAAGCAAGCGGGCGGGGCCGCAGGTGAATGCGATGATCGTCAACAGTGCGTACAAAAATGGCTTGCCCATCATCGGTGCCCCGGCTCTTCGTGGGGAGGGGCAAGATAGGACGGGTCCTGTGAAGGCGGGCAGAGGCTTGAACACTTTAAGGCAATAACGTTTGCTGTATCGCCTAAACTTAATTTTGGCCTTATGCTTGCATAAATGAGGGGGGGGGCACTGGTCAAGCATCAACAGTATCGAATGGTCCCTTAGCAACTTTGCCCCCCTGCTGAACTGGCGCAATATTGAAATAATCTCTCTTCCAGGTCACTATCTTCTATAGCATATGGTTGTACCACAAATGTACCCACCATGCTAAGGATTTGCCCGGAAGGTCTTTGAAAAGGGGGTACTCCAGGGACGATGTGTATCAGCAATAGTTTTAAGTCGCTCTTTTTTTGTGCCTTCGTACTATGGTGTAGTCCGTTATGTGGTCAATTGCGTGTAGCGGACGCGAACGCCACCTCCTTAGGGGGGGTAGCCGGGTGGCAGATTGGCTACTTTGGAACCTGGGCTTATCTCGAATTGCCAATACTGTCCACAGTTGCCATACGAACGGACCTAGGGATAGATTTTGCTACCGGGCAGGGTGCGTCCTCCTTTTCCGAAAGGTGGGTAGTAGGAGCCCCCTCCATTTCGCTAAGCCCACGCTGGTACCATAACTGGCAACGCAGAACACGCCAAAGAGCAAACACTACCCGAAACGCCGCGGATTACGTCGAGTTTCGTGCCACAGTAAATCCGGGCGTTGTGCTTTTCTCTACTAGAAAAACCTTAGATGTCCTAGGTGGCTACAATTTAAGCCTGATGTATGGTGTCCGGCGGGGGTGGCATCGTTTGAACGTAGAATTGGGGGGAGGGTTTGGGTATGAATTTTTGTTTATTACGGGAAGAACAACACGGACTCCACGACCCTTTCTTCATCTCCGTTTAGGACTTTGATCTCCCCTATACAATAGGAGTATTGCACTACGCGCAAACTTTCCCAGGACCGCTTTGAGCAGGTAGGTTCTGGTTTCCCATTACTATCCAAATTTTCCGGAGCTTCGTCCCCGATGCGCACCGTGCTTGCTACCCTTCTCGGGATTTTACTTTCCACCTGCGGCCCCGCCCCCCTCCGGGCACAGCAGGACGACCCGAAGGTGGGCCTCGTCCTGAGCGGCGGGGGGGCCAAGGGCTACGCGCACATCGGCGCCCTGCGGGTGATCGAGGAGGCGGGCGTACACATCGACTACATCGGCGGCACCAGCATGGGGGCCATCGTGGGTGGCCTCTACGCCGCCGGCTACAGCGCCGATCAACTTGAGCAACTGCTGCGCGGCATAGATATTATGCAGGAACTGCAGGATGCGGTGGAACGCCAGGACCGTACCATCTACGAGAAAGTCTACAACGAGAAATACCTGCTCTCCATCTCCATGCAGGACTTCGGCATCCAACTGCCGACGGCCCTGTCTGACGGGCAGCGGGTGCACGACCTCTTCGCCAACTGGACGGCCGGGGTGGGCCACATTCGCGATTTCTCCAAGCTGCCCATTCCTTACCTGGCCGTAGCGACCGACATCGTGACGGGCGACGACGTCGTGCTCGAAACCGGCATGCTGGCCGAGGCGATGCGGGCCAGCGCGGCCCTGCCCGGGGTGCTCAGTCCCTACGAGCTCGACGGCCGGCTGCTCACCGACGGCGGTGTCTCCAACAACTACCCGGCCGGGGAAGTGAAGGCCAAGGGCATGGACTTCGTGCTCGGCATCAGCGTCGAGGCCGACCCCCTCAAGGCGGGCGAGATCAAGAGCGTGGGCGACCTCATCATGCAGATCGCCTTCTTCCAGGCCAACCGCCGCAACCTGGAGCAGTACGAACTGACCGACCTGGACATCAAGCCCCAACTGGATGGCTACTCGGTACTAAGTTTCAGCGATATCGATACGCTCATCAACGCCGGCTACCGCGCCGCGCTCGAGATGAGGCCCCAGCTCGACTCCCTGGCCGCCCGGCAGCGGAGCGAACCGAGCACGCGAGACACTTCCGCCGCCAAAATCCCCGAGTACCTCAACGTACGCGACGTCACGATCACCGGCAGCCGGGAGCTCTCCGACCGCCAGGTGCTGAGCTACTTCGACGAGCAACTGCCGGGCCGCATCCGCTGGACCGACTTTCGTGAGGGCCTGACCGCCCTGCACGTCACGGGCCGCTTCGCCAACATCAACTACCGCTGGGCCTACACCGACGACGCGATGGACGAGGTGGACCTGGAGCTCATCTTCGAGGCCCAACCGGCCTTCGGGCAGCAGCTGCGGCTCGGCCTCCACTACGACCAGGTGTACCGGGGCAACCTGTTGCTGAACCTGACCCTGTACGACGTCTTCGTCGACAATGCCCTGATGAGTCTGGACCTGATCGCCGGCAACCGCCCGCGGTACCGCCTCGACTACCGGGTCAACCGCATCAACGGCTCGGCCTTCGGGCTGCGCAGCCGGCTCGACTACGCCGACGTGGGCTTCGACGTGCCCGACACCGACATCGATCCCCTGCGGGTGACGCTCGATGAGCTCGACTTCCGCTTCTCCGACACCGAGACCGAACTGTACTGGGACGTGCGCCAGACGCAGAACAGCTTCACCGGCGTAGCCGTGGCCGCGAAGTACTACTCCACCCATTCGGACCAGCTGTCTTCGGCCGATACGACCGGCCTGTTCGCCCTGAGTAACGACTGGTTCTTCGTACCGAAAGTGTACCTGCTCTACGACAAGCTCAGCAAGACCCACTTCCCCATGCGGGGCTTTAAGCTCAACGCCGAGGCGCGGGCGATCCGCGAGATCGGTGGGGACGAAGCCGGCTGGGCCCTGAATGCCGACCTGGATTTCTTGGGTATGCTGCAGCTCGCCGAAAAGCAGTCGCTCGGCCTGAACCTCACACTAGGCGGCTTCCTCGACCGCTCGAGCCTGCCCTACCGCTATTATCTGGGCAGCAACAACCAGGAGTTGATGAACAACTTCAAACCGTTTCCAAGTCTGACCTTGGGGCAGGCCTCGGGCAACAGCCTGGCGATGGCCGAGTTGTTCCTGCGCCAGCGGCTGTTCTCCAACCATTACCTGCACGCGGGGGTCCGCACGGCCCGCCTGGGTAACCCCGAGAACCTACCGAGCTCCATCGACGCGGACTGGATCACGGCCGGGGTCCTTTCTTACGGCCTCGACACCCCACTCGGGCCGGTGGAGCTCACCTACGGCTACGGCACGGAGGGCGGGCACCTGTACTTCAACCTCGGGCACTGGTTTTAAATTAACTTACCGCATGCGCGACTTCAACCAAAAAGTAATTGTGATCACCGGGGCGGGCTCCGGCATCGGACGGGAGCTGGCCCGGCAGTTTGCCGCCCGCGGGGCGGTACTCGCCCTGAACGACATCCGCGAAACGGACCTCTCGGCTACCTGGAGCGAGCTGCCGGAGGCGGCCCGCGGCCTGCAGCGCGCCTTCGACGTGGGGGACCGGGAAGCGGTGGAAAATTTCGCCACGGCCGTGCACGACAGCCTCGGCCGGGTGGACGTGGTCATCAACAACGCCGGCTTCAGCGTGCGGCAACAGCCGGTGATGTACACGCCGGTGGAGGATTATGAGCGTATCCTGCAGGTCAACCTGTGGGGGGTGATCTACGGCTCGCTGGCCTTCCTGCCCTTCCTGCGCGAGCAGCGGGCGGCCAGCCTGGTCAACATCAGCAGCGTCTTCGGGCTCTTTGCCTTTCCGGGCTCGGCGTCCTACAACGTGAGCAAATTCGCGGTGCGGGGGTTCACCGAGTCGCTGCGGGTGGAAATGGGCAAATTGCTGCACATCTGCTGCGTGCACCCCGGCGGGATCGCCACCAACATCCACAAGAACGTGGAGATGGAGGAGGGCGAGGACCGGCAGCGCTTCCTGCGCAACTTCGAGCGGCAGGCCAAGACGACGGCCGCCGAGGCCGCCCGGCAGATCATCGTGGCCATCGAGAAAGAAAAGCCCCGGCTGCTGATCGGCCGCGACGCCTACTGGATCGACAAGGTCACCCGCCTGCTGCCCGCCAATTACGAACGGGTGCTGGCGCGGTGGTTCAAGCCCGAGCAATTTATGGGGCGCGAGAGGTCGTAGCCTGTCGTTATGACAGACCTCCGAGGTCTGTCAGGCTGGCAGGCCGGCGTAGTAGCGGCACCGCTCCCGGACCACGCACTGTCCGCACTTCGGGTGGGAATAGGTGCAAATGCGCTGCCCGTGCTTGAAGAGTAATTTATGGAAGTTGAGCAGCTCGTCGGCGTCGCGGGGCAGGATCTCGAGGAGGGCACCGTGGGCTTTGGCCTGGGTGATCTTCGCCGGTAAGATGCCGTAGCGGGTACTCACCCGGTGCACGTGGGTATCGACGGGCAGCACGGGTCGGCGCAGGGAAAACAGGAGCACGAAAGTGGCCGTCTTAAAGCCCACGCCGGGCAGTTGCATCAGCAGGGCCTGGGCCTCTTCCAGCGGCATGTCGGTGAGGGTGCGGTCAAAATCCTTGCCGTAGGTATCGAGTACGTGCCGCAGGATCTCCTTGATGCGCGGCGCCTTGATCTCGGGCCAGCGGGAAGTCTGGATGCACTCCTCGATCCCCTCCACCGGGGCATCGGCCACTCCGGCCCAATCGCCGTAGGTTGCCAGCAGTTTATCGAAGGCGGCCTTCTCGTCGGCGTAGTTGGTGCGCTGGCTGAGGGTGGTAGCGACGAGCTGATCGAGGGCCGATTTCGTGCTGTAGCGCGTCTGTCTCCCGTAGGTGGCTTCCAGGGTGGTGAGGAGGTAATCGAGCTGGGTGGTGACGGGAGATTCAGGCATGGATTTGCGGTGCGACTGCTGGTATAGGTTGCCCCCGGTGGCAGATGTTTGGTCCTTTTTCTCACGATACGGGTACTTTTCGCTTCCCGGCTGCCGTTTACCCCCCGCATGCAGTATCCAACTGGATAATATGCGCTTTTGATTTGTACGCTCTCATGAAGTCGAAAATCTAGGTGGGACTATTGTCCTGCCTATCCCCTTCCCGCCCGCTTAGTTACTCCGGAAATCGTACGCTAAACCGCGTCCAGCTATCCCCCGCGGTGGTCAGGCGGTAGGTAGCGCCGTGCCCCTCCAGGATCTCGCGCGACAGCGTCAGTCCCACCCCCTGGCCCGTCGCCTTCGTGCTGAAAAAGGGCGTAAAAATGCGGTCCGCCACCTCCTGCGGGATTCCTGCACCGTCATCGGCAATGGTAAACGTGGCAGGACCGGCGGTGCTGCTAATCTGGATGTTCCCCCCGCTGCCGATGCTCTCGCGGGCATTGGTGAGGGCGTTGATGATTACCTGTTCGAGCTGGGCGCGGTCGGCGCGTACCCAGACCGGCCGATCAGCCAGTTCCGTCGTCATGCTTATCCCCTGTTTCCGCAGCAGTGGCCGCATCACGTCCGCCGCGCTTTCGAGGGGGTGGTTCAGATCGATCCGCTCCAACACGGGATCGGGCAGCCGCACCACCCGGGCGAAGTTGCGCATGAAGGCCGTCAGGTGTTCGGCCCGTTGAATAACCGGCGGCAGGTGGTCGCGGGTGAGCTCTTTTAGCTCGGGATCGTCCTCCCGCGCCACTTCCAGCAACGTCTTCAGTAGGGACACAATGGCGGCGTTTGAATTATTGACCTCGTGGGCCATCATGCGGATCACCTTACCGTAGGCCTCTTTTTCGGCCTGCAGGAGATCGGCGGTCACGTCCTGCAGCACCACGAAGCCGCGCTCGAACCCCCGGTCGATAAAGTGGGCCGTACTCCACGTGCAGGCGACGATTGTCACCCGTGGTGAGGATGCGCTGCTCCCCCACCGCGAGGGACAGGGCGGGTTGGAGCACGCTGGGCATCGAATTCCGGGTTGCGCCGTCGCTGCTGACTTACCCATGGATTCTCCGAGGCCACCCGCCCGTCGAAGTCCAGGATCACGATGCCCACCTCCGCCGCATTCAGCAACTGATCCAGAAACTCCTCCCGCTGCCGGCCGCTCACCCGCTCGCGGCGTAGCTGATCGATCATGCGGTTGTAGACCTCGCCGAGCCGGTCCATTTCCGGGCTGCCGGTGGGGGTCATCTTTACGGAGAAATCCTGGTCGGCCAGCGCGCCGACCCCCCGGCTGATCAGCGCCACCGGGGCCACCATCGTCCGGTACAGTCGCAACCCCAAGTAGGCCGACAGCAGCAGCACGAGCTCGGCCAGTAGCAGGTACGGGCCACGCCCGATCAGGACCCGGCCGCCACGCCCAGGGCGAGGTGGAGGGCAGCGAGGTGCACGCATTGGCGGGGTGGGCACGGAGAACCTTACTTTAAGTTACAACGTTATGGTATTATGGTCTGCCGCCGCCACCGTCTCCGACTTAGTCAGCTAGATCCTCATGGGTACTACACCTACCAGGACTATCTCACTTGGACCTTTCCGGGTGGAACTGTCAAATTCAAAATTTCTCCATCCGCCGGTACAGCGCCGCCCGCGTCAGCCCCAGCTCCCGCGCCGTGGCGGTGATCTCCCCCCGTTGCGGCCCAGGGCGGCCCGGATCATCCGGATCTCCATCTGCTCCAGCGTCATGCCCGACGGGGCGAAGTTGGAGGTCTGGTCACCGAAGGGGCCGTGGCCTGCCGCTCCAGGTAAGCGCGTACCGATATCGTTGGGGGCTCAGGATGGCGGTGCGCTCGATCAGGTTCTGGAGCTGGCGCACGTTGCCGGGGAAGGACTGGCGGCGCAGCCAGCTCATGGACTCCGCGTCAGTCTCAGCCGTGGGCCGTTCGTAGCGGCGGCGGGCGCTGGTGAGAAAACTGTCGGCCAGCGGGGAGATGTCCTCCGGGCGCTCGCGCAGGGGCGGCAGGTGCAGGTGGATCAGGTTGATGCGGTACAGCAGGTCTTCGCGGAAGGTACCGGCGGCGACCATCCCGTCCAGGTTACGGCTGGTAGCGCTGATGATGCGTACGTCGGTGGGCCGCGGCTTGCTCTCGCCCAGCCGCTCGTACTGCCGCTCCTGCAATACGCGCAGCAGCTTGACCTGGGCGGCGGCGGCCAGGTCGCCGACCTCATCCAGAAACAGGGTGCCGCCCTCTGCCAGCTCGAAGCGGCCCTTGCGGTCCGCCCGGGCGTCGGTAAAGGCCCCGGCCTTGTGCCCGAAGAGCTCCGACTCGAAGAGGCCCTCCGGTACGCCGCCCAGGTTGACCGCCACGAAGGGCCCGCCGGCCCGCTTACTCGCGGCGTGGATGGCCTCGGCGACCAGCTCCTTACCCGTGCCGCTTTCGCCGGTGATGAGTACGGAGGCCTGGGTGGGCGGCCACCCGCCGGGCCTGCTCGATCACGCGTTGCAGGGCGGGTGAACGGCCGATTATCGCGCGAAGGCGATCCGCCTTCTCCGGGGGGCTCTGGTGGCACCTGCGGTTCCGCCGTCCCCCCCCCGACCCCTCCGAAGGAGAGGGAGCTCCCCAGCTGCGTCTTGATCGCATTGAGTAGCTCGTGGTTATCCCAGGGCTTGGCGATGAAGTCGCGCGCGCCGGCCTTCATCCCCTCCACGGCTAGCTGCACGGTGGCCCAGCCCGTCATCTGGATGACGGGGAGCTCGGGATGGTCGGCCAGCAGCTCGGTCAGTAGCTTCATTCCGCCGCGTCCGCTGGTTTCGATGGTGAAGTTGAGGTCCAGCAATACCAGATCGGGTCCGAACTCCGCCACCGTCGGCCGGGCATCCTCCGGGTGGTGGATGCTGCGCACGGTATAGCCGGCCCGTCGGAGCAGGAGCTCGAGGCTGGTACAGACCGTGCGGTCGTCGTCGATGATGAGGAGGTGCGGGATGGGACTGAGGATTTACGACTAGCTGCGCTGCTACTTCGTGGTTACGATTGGTGGGGATGCTCGCTTCGCTTGTCTAGGTGATTCATCGGGCTAGCGGTTGCTGATTTTGCGGAATAGTTGTCCGACCGAGCGCTCGGTACTGATGTGTAAGTGGGTGACCTCTCCTTGTTCGTTACGTTTGAAGGAGACGAAATCCATAAAGGCGGCCGCCACGTCGAACTCATCCTTGGCGAGTGGCCGCAGGAGGAAACTGCCGTTGTTGAGGTTACTAATTTGTAGCGGGCCCCGCTCGGTGCGACGCACATCGTATCCCGTGTTCAGTTCCTCGCTGTAGTACTGGCCGGTGTAGTCGACCGCGTAACGGTCCTCCCACTCAGCTTGGGCCCAATAGGTACTGTCGGCTACGCGGAGGGTCCGCGGTGACGGTCCCCGGCGGAAGGAAACGCCCCGATCGTCCACCACATACGTGCTATCCGAATACAGCCTTACACGGACCGGCTGGGAGAAGCTCGTATCTCCGTAGGAAGCCGGGAAGACGCTGCCATACAGGTGCCCCCCCCGAAGCTGTAGCCGTAAGAAAGTAGGTCCGAGCTTGTACACGCCGGACAGCTCTTCCCCCAGTTGCCGATGGATAGCCAGCGTATCCCGCTGCGGCTCGTCGTCGGTTACTGGAGTCGAAAAATCAAGTACTTCCTCCAGGATGGCAGCAGCCAGGTGCTGGCCGATGTAGTTGCGTTCGTCGTAATTCTTTAAAACAAATATGGCCAGCCCGTGGTCCGGAAAATAAGTGCTGTAGGCCCGCGAACCCGCCCAACTGCCCGTGTGGTCGATCCAGTCTGCCCCGTAGAAAGTAGCCGGCCAAAAACCGAAGGCGTAGGGAATTACCGCGCCACTCCGGAGGGAAGCGCGCCGGCGCAGGAGGGTATAGACGGCGGAGTCGGTGCGGGGAAGGTCGAGCAGATAGGCGCCCCACTTAGCTAGGTCCGCGGTGGACGAGTAGATGCCGGAGGCCCCACTCACCGCCAGGTTGTCGACGGCGTCGTACGCCTCCCCGTCCCGGTAGGAATAACTGCCCGCCCGGTTGGGAATGATCTCTTCCACCTCCTCCCGCACATGGCTATGGTCCATGCCGAGGGGGGCAAATACATTTTGCTCGAGGTAATCCTTAAACGATGTTCCGGTGACCTCCGCTACGATCTCGGCCAGCAGGGTATAATTCGTGTTGGTATAGACGAACTGACTACCCGGCAAGAAATTTAGCGCGCGTTGTCGGGCCACCATGCGGCGCACGTCCGCGTTGGTGAAGCTGTCGTCGGTGGCCCTGCCGGCCAGGTACAACGTAGAACTCCACTCCCGCAGCCCGCTACGGTGGTATAACAGGTCTTCGATGGTCACTCGGTGATCGAAGTCCGGAAAGTCAGTCAAGTACTTCCCCACGGGGTCCGTCAGGGCGATCCGCCCCGCGGCCACCAACCGGGCGATGGCCAGCCCGGTAAACTGCTTGGATACCGAGGCAAGATGAAATACCGTACGGTCCGTCACCGGTACGCCGTGTTCGAGGTTTGCGAGCCCGTAGTTGCGGGAGAAGAGCGTCCCGCCGTCCTTCACCGCTACGATGGCGGTACCCGCGTAGTCCGCCGCCGTGGCCGGCCCGAGGAGGTCTTCCACCAGTACGGTAAGGCTGTCGCTAAGCCTTTCAGCGTCAAGTGAGCGGGCGGGAAGCCGGTAGCTGTTCCCCACGTCGTCGGTCACGGCGATCGTACGGTCGTCGGGGCTCCAGCTCACGCCCCACAGCAGCCCGCCGCCGGCTACTTCCCGTTTTTCCGTTTCCGTTCCCTCGCGGTCGTAAAGTCGCAGGGCGTCACTCACCGCGGCTAGCCGGTTGCCGTCGTGCGACCACTCCAGGCTGCGGTATTCGCCGGGACCCTTGGTCACGCTACGTATCCGTTTTCCCGTAGTATCCCAGAACTGCAGCAGCGGCGGGTGGTCGTGGTCGTAATCGCCGTAGTCGCCGGTCACGAGGAACTCACCGGAGGGGTGGAAGGCCACGCTGAGCATGAGTACGGCCTCTTCCCGGTCGGGGATGGTCCGGTACCCGCCGGTCGCGACGTCCACCAGCACCAGGTCGTCGCCAACGGCGGCGATAGTACGACCATCCGGGCTCCAGTCGAGGCCGATGATCGCCTTTTGCCCGGTTTGGTGGTGGACGACCAGGACTCCACTCGTATCGTAGATGCTTAGGTTTCCGTTGTAGTCGCCGGTGGCCAGCCGGTCCCCGGCGGCGTTCCAGCCAATGGCCCGTACGCCGAATTCATCGAGCACCTCCAGGGATGTCCGCACGCCGGATTCGGTATCGTAGATGGAGGTCAGCGCGTTTTCTCCCTGCGTGGCGATCGCCAGTAGCCGGCCACCCGGGTGCCAGTCCAGTTCGGTGATCGTCCCGCCCAGCAGCAGCGAGTCGGTGGGTTCGTCCCCGTCGTAAAGCCGCAACACCCCCTCCGTACCCCCGGTGGCCAGCCCGTGCTTACTCGGGTGGTAAGCCACCGACCACAACCAGCTCGGCCCGGTACTGTCGCTGGCTATCGACACCCCCTTCGTCCCCCCGTAAGCGAGCGGGGAGAGCATGAACGCGAAGCATACTACACGAAAAAGAAACAGGGACATTTTACTCAGCTTAGTTATTGACCCGGAAAGACGAGACGTATCCTCCGGCGTTGCAGCAGTTGGCGCTACGCGGGTGACCGCTAGCCCTCCTTGGTGGTTTCGGCCGCATCTGTTGCCACACGGAGGCGGGCGCGTAGCACGCGGACTTTTTCTTTGGTCCGCTCCGTCACCGTAGCATCGTCGCCCCGGTAGTCGATACGGATAAGGTGGCGGCGGGTGTCGAGACTGTATTCGATACCATCGTCGTCTGCGGTGGTCCAGTCACCGGTGAAGCGGGCATTGACCGTCACGCTGGCGACTTCGGCGAAGGCCCGAACTAACTCCTTCGTGTCGATTTCGCTATCCCGCAGCGAGTAGGTATAGCGGGTATCGTCGTCCATTTCGGTTTCGATGCTGCGCGAGTTACGAGTGCGTTTAGCCGGGGGTGGCGCGGGAGTGGCGGGTGCGTCGAGGCACACTTTTGCCCGTGCCGCCAGCTCCTTGACCCGGGTGCGCTCAGCGGGCTCGCTTCCGCTGTGCTCGATGGTGAGGAGGCGGCGGCGGGTATCCACGTAGAGCTCGGCGTGGTCGTCGACCGGGTACGTCAGCTTGCCCCCCATTCTCAGCCTCACGTTACCGTCGGTAAGCTCGGTCGTACACTGCATTAGCGCGCTGGCTTTTCCTCTCTCCAGCTCGAGGCGGAACAAGTAGCGGTCGGTGGTTTCGACTTCCTGCACTACGTCGTCTCCCTTTTGGGCGGGGACGCGGGTGCTGAGCAGGAGGGTAAGGAGACAGAGTAAGAGCGGTTTCATCGTGGGTCGGTTTACGTAGTTAGATGCGGCGGGCCAGCGGTTCCTACTCCTCGTGCAACACGTGGGCGGGGTGAAGCCCGGCGGCCTGGCGGCTCGGGATGAGGGCGCAGACCGCCACGATCAGCAGGATGGTGAGGATGGCCGCCCCGATCCCGAAGTAAAAATACTTCCCGGGGATGGGCAGTAACTCCAGCAGCGGTACCTGGATGGCGAAGAAGGTACCGACCAGCAGTCCGGCCACCGTCACCAACAGTACTTCGGAGACGAACTGGGCGGTGACCTGCCCGGGCGTAGCCCCCATCGCCTTGCGCAGGCCGATCTCGGCGCGCCGGCGGTTGATCTGGGTGAACAGGACGCCGAAGAGCCCCAGGGCGATGTTGATGAGGAGGAAGGCCGAAATGGTGATGAGGATGACCAGGGGGATGACGGTGGGGCGGTTGGCCCGATCGCGCGCTTCGGCCATGCTTCTGACCACTACATCCGTATTCTTCGTAATTCGGGTGAGCGTGTTATAGATCGATTCCTCTACCGCCGCGGTGGTGCCGGGCGTAGTACGAACAATCATGTTCTCAAAACCGTACTTCGAATTCCCTCCCCACCGCTGGTAAAAGAAGGTAAGCGGTACGTTTTCCGAAAAATTACTCTTATACTTAAAGTCTTCTACTACTCCAATGATTTTCATCTCCCCCTCTAGTATAATGATGGTGTCTAGAATAGTGCTGGCATTCGGATAGTATTCGTCCATGAACGCTCCATTAACGACGATGGGGGAATACTTAGCATTATCATCTTCGGTGGAAAACCACCGCCCTTCCCGCATTTTGAGCTTCATGGTTTTTGCGAAGTGGTGGTCGGTAAAGAAGCCCTGGGTACCCATTTCAAAGCCATTTTCATCGTTCCCATTGTAGTAAGTACTACCACCAAATGGCGTAATACCCCCGAGAAAGGCAGCTTCCTCAATCCCCGGTATCAAAAGCAACTCGCGGTGAATACGGTCCTGTACGTCCAGAATACCGGTGGAATCCAGGTCGTCGTCCAGATCTAATTTCACCTTCAGGCTTTCTTCGAAGCTGAACCCCAACGGCGAGCTGTATCTTTCCAGATTATAGAAGCCAAAGGCGTATACGGCGAAGAGCACAATAAAGGCCAGCAGTATTTCCAGAAAGATCATTCCATTGGAACGTCGCTTGTTCCACATCAATCTTATTAAGTGCTTAAACATGATAGGATAGATTTAGAGCTTGTTTGGAGTTTTCCGAGCCTGACGAAAACGCCGCTATTTTAAGTTTATGCGAGCCTCGAAAAGGGGAGCCTAGCGGGCTAAGGGACCTTTTTCGGGGCGAGGAGTAGGTACAAAACAGCAAGTTTGCGGCGGCGAGCGGAATCCCAAACAAGCGCTTAGCGAAGTGAAGTACTGATATTCGTTCTGCTCATGCGGTAGGCAGGCAGCAGCCCCGAGAGTAAGCCGAAGCAGGCAATCAGTAGAAGAAAATATATAAATAGCTTTGGCGAAAAAGATAGTCTTACACTCCCTAGCAGATCATTAGCGTTCACGTACTGAATAATGAAGTAAGCGAGTAGTAGACCAGCGGCACCACCGATAAAGGTCAGGACGAGGTTTTCTAAAATAAACTGAGCTAGTATATCCCGGCTATTTGCTCCGAACGCCTTACGCACCGCGATCTCGGACTTCCTTTCAAAGATTCTACTGATATTTAAATTTATCAGGTTAATCAGTGGTAAGGCCACGAACAAGAGTATCATCATCAGTAACGGAATAAACAGAATATAGATAGCCTGTTGCGGTTCTTCCGTATACACCAGGTCGCGCGCAAATAATTGTAAGTGTGTCATACCGGGCAGCCCGAGATTTTCGAATTCCTGATCGGGTGGCATGTCGAAGTTTTCAGCGTAAAAATTTAGTTGGCGTATGACCGATTCTTTTTTAGACGCCGTCGTTGCTTTGAACACGGCATCGAAATCTCCCCCTAATTCCTGATTATCGTATTTTTTTTGATCGATCGTGGTAATGGGTAATATTATATCTCCACTGATCGTATGATTATCCATAAGGGGGCGCTCTACCACGCCAACGATACGGAAGCGTTCATCCCCGAGTTCGACCTCTTGCCCGATGGCTTGCTCCGCCGCTACCCCGAAATACTCCTCGGCCGAACGCTCGGTCATCACGGCCACTTTATTGGTTCCGGTAACGTCATCACTACTGAAGGGCAGTCCCGCAATAAAACTGAAGTCAAAGACATCCCAGTAACTCGCCTCGGCGTATATGGCACTTAAGCTGACCTTGCGGCCGTCAAGATAAGCATCGATAGAGCCACTATTACTAAAAAAAGTGTAGCTCTCGACGTCCTCCAGATCACGCAGGTTATTATCCATAAAATGGTAACTCCCGGAGCTCTGATTGGTCATTCTACCCGAGTCCTCGATAGTTGGCGTAGAGTCATACCGCATAACTCCCGAGTCCATCAGTATGGAATCAACGACATAAGTCGTATCGTAATAGGGCGTGTATCGCTCGACGGTTCGTAGAAATACCATCCGGTCGATATCCGTCATCGGCTGATTGGCCCCGAACATGGCATCCCCCATCGAGGTGATCAGCATCAGGATCATGAGGGTGAAACTGATCCCGAACAGGCTCACGAAGGTGTAGAAGGGCTTACGGCGGAGCACCTTTAGGGCTAGTAGTAGGTAGTTCTTGAACATAGTTCTTTAGTTCGTTAGTTCTGTAGGTCCCGGCTAGCTGACGCGTTCCCCGTCGCTGAGCCGGACCAACCGATGCGTCTTCTTGGCCATGCGCTCGTCGTGGGTGACCATCACGATGGTAGTGCCGAGCTCCTGGTTCAGGCGGGTAAGGATGTCCATGATCTCGCCGCCCATGTGGCTGTCGAGGTTGCCGGTGGGCTCGTCGGCCAGGATGAGGTTGGGCCGGCCGACGATGGCCCGGGCGATGGCCACGCGCTGCTTTTGTCCGCCGGAGAGCTGGTTGGGAAAGTGGGTGGCCCGGTTGCTCAGGCCCACGTGCGCCAGGGCCTCCAGCGCCAGCTTGCGCCGCTCCTTGCCGCCCACCCGCCGGTAAAGCAGGGGCAGCTCCACGTTGTCCACCACCGACAGGTCGTTGATCAGGTGAAAGCTCTGGAAGATGAAGCCCAGCTGCTCGTTGCGGAAGCGCGCGATCTTGCTGCCGTTGTAGTCGGTCACTTCCTTGCCTGCCAGCACCACCTTGCCTTCGCTCGGCTCGTCGATCAGGCCCATGATGTTCAGCAGGGTCGACTTCCCGCAGCCCGAAGGGCCCATGATGCTCAGAAATTCCCCATCCGGTACCGAGAGGTTCATCCGCTGCAGGGCCAGCGTCTCGATGGTATCGGTGCGGTAGGATTTGGAGATGTTTTGCAGTTCGATCATGGTTGTTGAGTTAGAGAGTTGTTGGGTGGTTGAGTGGCGGATGTTGGAGGGGTTACACGTGATATGCCGCACATGCGGTACGCCGCGACGAGCGAAGCGAGCATCCTCGCAAGCCAACAACTCGACCATTCAACCACCCTACAACTATTCATAAAGCGATGTATCATTCCTAAAATCCCACAGCGTCAATCCGCTCCAGACTAGCGTACGTAAGCCAGTAAGCCCGGAGGGTTTCGGCGTAGGCGCGGGTGTTCTGATCGCGGATCTGCTGGGCGAAAGTGAGGTCGGTGAGGGGGATGGCCCCGAGGGTGTAGCTTTCCTGGCTGATCGTGAAGCGCTCCTCGGCGAGGTCGCGGATGCGGGTGGCGAGGACGAGTTCTTCGCGGACGGTCGTCCACTGGTCGAGCAACTGGGTGAGTTGGCTGCGGAGGGTGAGTTCGGTGCGCCGCCCGAGCTGCTGGGCGAGGGCCACTTCGGTGGCGGCCTGTTTGTTGAGGGCGCGGCGCTGGCCCCAGTCGACGAGCGGGACGGCGAAGGTCAGGCTCACGATGCGCTCGTTCTGGGGGTCGGAGTAGATCGGATTCAGCTGATCGGCATTGCGGATGAGGCCGATGCTGGCGTCGAGGTCGAGGCGGGGCCCGAAGTCGCGCTTGACCCGGTCGGCCTCCCGCTGGGCCTCCAGCGTACGGCGGGTAATGTCGAGCAGCTCGGGGCGCTCGGCCAGGAGGGCAAGGGCCCGGTCGGCCGTCACGGTAAGGTCGGTGAGCTGGGCGGTGGCCTCCGGCGCGACGGGCTCGAGGAGCTCACCGGAATAGGCCTGCCCCAGGAACTGCAGGATCGCCGCCGAGGCCGCCCCGACGAGCCGTTCGGCGCGCAGTAGGTTCTGGGCGGCGCTGGCCTGCTCGAGCTCGAGTTGCACGAGGTCGCCACGATTGATCTGTCCCAGTGCATAGCGCTCGCGGGCGATGGCGAAGAGCGTTTCGTTGGCCGCGCGGTTGGTTTCGGCGATGCGGCGCTCCTGGTCGGCGCTCACCAGGTCGAAGAAAAGGGCGGTGGCATCCAGGGCGGCGTCGGCGCGGGCGGCGTCGCGGGCGCGGGTGGCGACGAGTGCCTGCAGGGGCAGCAGCCGGCGGTCCCACTTCCAGGGGTTAAAGGCCAGGATGGGCTGGCGGAAGGTCAGGCGCACCGGGGCACCGTTGTAGCTTTTGGTCGACAGGGCGAAATTATCCGTTCGCTGCAGGCGGGTCTCCAGGCCGATCAGGCCGCCGGTAGCGGCGATGCGCTGGTTGGCCAGCAGGGAGACGGAGGAGTTGTTCAGCTCGATCTCCCGGAAGGCGATGGTGCCGTCGTCCTGGGTCACCTCGGTGGAGGTGCGGAAGTAATTGGGCAGGGTGGCGGCGAGATCGAGCCGGGGCTTGAGTCCGGCCAGGTAGGCCTGCAGATCCAGGGCGGCGGCTTCGGCCCGTTGTCCGGCGATCAGCACCCCCTCGGCGCGTTCGGCGGCTTCGCCTTGGAGCCCTTCCAGCGTAATTCGTTGGGCGGGGACGCGGGTGCAGAGTGCGCCCAGGAAGAGCCCGAGAAGTAGGTAGGTGCGCATCATTCTTCCAGTTTGAAGGCGGTGACGCGCTCCAGTTCCTTGGAGTCGGAGATGATGATGCGGTCGCCGGGCTGGAGGCCGCTGGTGACCTCCACGAAGTCGCCGTTGCGCAGCCCCAGACCTACGTCGCGACGAACGGCCTCGCCGGCACGGACCACGAAGACCGACTGCATGACCCCACCCCGGAAGGCCGGGCCGTTCTTCACCCGCAGGACGTCCTCCTTGCGGTTGGTGATCACGAAGAGCTCGGCGCGCAGGTTGGGGCGCAGGTCGCCGTGGCTTGGGTCATCGAGCTCCACGCGGAAACGAACGAGGTTGTCGGTCACTTCGGGGAGGATGGCCGTTACCGTGCCGGTCAGCCGGGCGGTGGCGGTGCGCAGCTCCACCGGCAGCCCGACGGCCAGTTGATCGGCGTAGCGGTCGGAGCAGCTGCCCTCCACCTTGTAGCGGCCCAGGTTCGCGATGCGAGCCAGGGCGGTACCCTCCGTGACCTGCTGCCCGATGTTCTCATTGACCCAGGTGACCACGCCGGCGCGGGGGGCACGGACTTCCGTTTCCCGCATCCGGCGACTCAGCTGACTTACTTCCTTCTCCTCCATGCCGACTTCCAGTTGCAGGGCGCGCTTGCGGCCGGCGAGGCTGTTGCGGCTGTAGGCCAGCTGGTTGTCGAGTTTCTTGGATTCCAGCTCGCTGATCTTCACGGCCAGCGCGGCGGCCTCCACCTCTTCCTGGGTGGCCCCGCCGACTTCCAGGAGGCGACGGGCATCGCTGAGCTGGGCGCGGGCGGCGGCCAGTTCGAGCTTCTTGATCTCGGCGTTGTAGGTCAGTTCCTGGAGGTCACGCTCGTACTCGAGCTTGAGCAGGCCGATGCTGTTCTCCTTCACGGCGAGCTGGTCGCGGCGGCCTTCGAGCTGGAGCTGGACGTAATCACGGTCGAGCGTCATGAGCAGGGCCCCGGCGTCCACCTCGGTGCCCGCGGTGAGCAGCACTTCGTCGATGGTGGTGGCCACGGGGGAGTTGATCTGCTCCTCAAAAGCCGGCAGCACCAGGGCGGTAGCGTTGACGGTATTGACCACCTCGCCCCGTTCCACGGTAGCGAAACGTAGGGTATCCTCGTCCGCGCTCGGACCGAGTTGTCGCAAGCCGAACCAGACGCCCGCGGCGATCAGCCCCGCGATACCCAGCCAGGTGAGCCATTTACGGCGCCGGCGGCGGTTGATGTCTTTGGTGTCGAGGGTACGGTCCATGCCTCCCCCAACCGCAGGAAGCGTGCCAGGAAATATGCGGACTGTAGATCAGCTCCTTACGCATAACATGCTTCTCCATGTGTACGATACCGGACGCGGACGTGTACGGTATTGGCTCGGTTGGCGGGTTAGGTAAGCTTATGGTCCAGCAGGGAGGAAAAGGGCACGAACTCCAGTGCCCGCTCGTGGGTAGCCTCCAGCCGCACCGGCGGGGCGACCCCCGCTTCGTAAGCCTCCTTCCAGCGCAGGACGCAGAGGCACCAACCGTCGCCAGCCTTCAGGCCCGGGAAGTCGTAGGCGGGGATGGGGGTGATCAGGTCGTTGCCCCGCGATTTACTGAAGAGGAGGAACTCCTCCGTCATCACTGCGCAGACCACGTGACGGCCGCTGTCGAGCTCGTCGGTGCGGCAGTGGCCGTCGCGGAAGAAACCCGTCATGGGATCGGTACAGCAGGCTTGGAGTTCGGTGCCGAGGACGTTTTTCATGGGTCGGTGATTATCCGCGCAATATATTGCTCTTCCGGGCTCTCCCCTGCACCCCGCGCGCCGCCGCCCTACCCCCTCGCCGGCAAATAAAACTTTCCGGGCGGGGCGACCCAAAGCGCGCAGTGCTTGTTACACTCCCTCATGGCCACTAACGAAGAGAAGCAAAAGTTCGACCTCTACCTCCTGTGGAGGGTACTGGCCATGGCCCTCCCGTATAAGAAGGTTGCCATCCTTGCCATCACGCTGGCCGTACTGCTGGCGCCCCTGTCGATTGCCCGGCCGCGGCTGATCCAGAAGATGGTCGACGACTACATCTTCGTCGGCGACACCAGCGGGCTTACCTTCTGGGCCATCGTCATTGCCGGCCTGCTGGTCCTGGAGGCGCTGTGCCGCTACGCCTTCACGTACAGCTCCAACTGGCTCGGGCAGTCGGTGATCCGCGACCTGCGGGTGAACGTCTTCCGCCACATCAACGGCCTGCGGCTCAGCTACTTCGACAAGACGCCGATCGGCACCTCGACGACGCGGACGATCAACGACATCCAGTCGATCAACAGCATTTTCGCCGAAGGGGTGATCACCATCCTGGCCGACCTGATGTCGATCATCGCGGTGCTGGCCATCATGCTCACGACCAGCTGGCGGCTTACGCTGATCTGCCTGACGACCATGCCCTTCCTGGTGCTGGCGAGCTACATCTTTAAGGAGGCGGTCAAGAAATCGTACCAGCAGGTGCGCACCCAGATCCAGAAAATGAACGCCTTTCTGCAGGAGCGCATCACCGGCATGCGGATCGTACAGATCTTCAACGCGGAGCAGGCCGAGGCCAAGCGCTTCGCGGGCATCAACGCCGACTACCGGAAGGCCAACATCGACGCCATCCTGTACTACGCGATCTTCTTTCCGACGGTGGACATCATTGCCGCGGCCAGCCTCGCGCTGATGGTGTGGTGGGGGGCCCAGGACGTGGCCCGCGCCGGCGGCGTGACCCTCGGGGCGCTGGTGGCCTTCCCGATCTACATCAATATGCTCTTCCGCCCCATCCGGGTGCTGGCGGATAAATTCAACACCCTGCAGATGGGGCTGGTCGCCTCCGAGCGGGTCTTTAAGGTGATCGACCGCGACGACCAGATCGAGAACACCGGCTCCCTGCGGCCCGCCAGCCTGGAGGGCGACGTGGAGTTCAGGAACGTCTGGTTCGCCTACAACGACCAGGACTGGATCCTCAAGGACCTCAGCTTCCAACTTCAGCGCGGCGAGACGCTGGCCATCGTCGGCAGTACCGGTTCGGGTAAGACGACGATCACCAACATCATCAACCGCTTCTACGAGTACCAGCAGGGCGAGATCCTCATCGACGGCCACGACCTGCGCGACTACGAGCTCACGGCGCTGCGCAGCCGCATGGCGATGGTGCTGCAGGACGTTTTCCTCTTCACCGGCTCCGTGCTCGAAAACATCACCCTCCGCGACCCCGACATCAGCCGCGAGCGGGTGATCGAGGCGGCCAAGCTCATCGGTGCCCACGCCTTCATCGAACGCCTGCCCGGTGGCTACGACTACGACGTGATGGAACGGGGAGCCACCCTGAGTATGGGGCAGCGGCAACTCATCTCCTTCGTCCGCGCCCTCGTCTTCGACCCCGACATCCTGATCCTGGACGAGGCGACCAGCAGCGTCGACCCCGAGACGGAGGGCGTCATCCAGCACGCCATCGAAAAACTGATCGACCGGCGGACCAGCATCGTGATCGCCCACCGGCTCAGTACCATCCGCAACGCGGACAACATCATGGTCCTCGAAAAGGGCCAGATCCAGGAGATCGGTCCCCACGAGGAGTTGCTGCAACTGGCCGACGGCCGCTACCGCGAGCTTTATGAGATGCAGTTTCTCGAGACGGCGGACTAGCCGCCGCCCGACCGCCCGGCGAAAGTAAAAGCAAATAGTCCCGTACTGATAGCCTTGCTATCTATCTTGGGTCCGTATGGAAGATCGCACTACCGGCCGCCTAGGCCTTTTTGATAATTTGAAGAACGACATCCCGGCCGCGGTCGTCGTGTTCTTCGTGGCGCTTCCGCTCTGTCTGGGAATTGCGCTGGCTAGTGGGGCACCGCTCTTCGCGGGCCTGATCGCCGGCATCGTGGGGGGGGTTGTCGTAGGCGCGGTCAGCGGATCACCCATCGGCGTGAGCGGCCCGGCCGCCGGTCTCACGGCTATCGTACTTACGGCCATTACGGATCTGGGCAGCTACGAGCTCTTCCTCACCTGCGTCGTGATCGGGGGCGCGCTCCAAGTGATCTTTGGTCTACTCAAAGCGGGCGTGATTGGCTACTTCTTTCCCTCGGCGGTGATCAAGGGCATGCTGACCGGCATTGGCCTGATCATCATTTTGAAGCAAATCCCCCACTTCTTCGGCTACGACGCCGACCCCGAGGGCGACGACGCCTTCCTGCAGGCCGATGGAGAGAATACCTTTTCCGAGTTGCTCAACATGTTTGACTACGCCGACGACGGGGCGACCACGATCGCCTTCATTGCCCTGGGTATCCTGATCCTGTGGGAGGCCGTCCTGCTCAAGCGCAGTAAGATCTTTCACCTCATCCCTGGTCCCCTGGTAGCGGTAGCCGCGGGTATAGTATGGGAAGTGACCATGGGCACGGGTGACCTGGGCATCGCCGAACGCCACCTGGTGAACGTACCGATACCGGACAGCTTCGACGACTTTGTCGGGCAGTTCAGCTTTCCTGATTTTAGTGCCGTGTCCCGAATGTCGGTGTGGGTCACCGGATTTACCATCGCCCTGGTCGCTAGCCTGGAGACCCTGCTCTGCGTGGAGGCTACGGACAAGCTCGACCCCCGCCGCCGGGTCACGCCCACCAACCGGGAACTGCTGGCCCAGGGAACGGGCAACATCATTTCCGGCCTGATCGGTGGGCTGCCCGTTACCCAGGTGATCGTACGCAGCTCGGCCAATATTCAGTCGGGCGGGCGGACGAAGCTGGCGGCTATTTTCCACGGCTTACTGCTGCTGGTTTCGGTCATCCTCATCCCGAGGATCCTAAACCTCATTCCCCTGTCGGTGCTCGCCGCTATCCTGCTGCTGGTAGGCTACAAGCTGGCTAAGCCCGCTACCTTTGTCGGCATGTTCCGCGCCGGCTGGCGCCAGTTCGTGCCTTTCCTGGTGACCGTAGTGGCCATTGTTTTCACCGACTTACTTATCGGTATTAGCCTGGGACTAGCGGTCGGCGTCATCGTCATTCTTTACACCAGCTACCAGAATTCCCACTTCCTCCATATGGAGAACGAGCAGGGGCAGCGGCCCGTGGTGAAGATCACCCTGGCCGAGGAGGTGACCTTCTTCAACAAGGGGGCGATCCGTAGGCAGTTCGACGAACTCCCCGACGGGGCCCTGCTCAAGCTGGACGTCCGCAAGAACCAATTTCTCGACTACGACGTGGTGGAGATCATGAACGACTTCGTGACCACCTTCCATAACCGCAACATCGACGTCGAGGTGATTCAGACCGAGGGCACGGTAGTCAACCCAGAGGACTATTTCACCTTATTTGACATGCGCTCGGTGGCCGGGGCGCATTAGAGCTTGTTTGGGATTCCGCTCACCGCCATAGACTTGCTCTTTTGGGCCTACTCTTCGCCTCGAAAAGCGTCACTTAGCCCGCTAGGCCCTCCCCTTCTCGAAGCTCAATTAGCCCCAAAATAGCGGCGTTTTCGTCAGGCTCGGAAAACCCAAACAAGCTCTTAGCAGGGGGTAAATGGCGCCAGAACGGCATGGAGGCCGATAATCGGACGTACTTTGAGCAACTGACCCATCGACACTGACGTTTGGCGGTTCGTTACCAATCCCATCCCCCATGCAGGCCGCCCGGTTTTTTGATTTCTCCAACCTCCGTGGTGATTTCTTCGGCGGGCTTACCGCCGGCATCGTGGCCCTTCCGCTGGCCCTGGCCTTCGGTGCCCAGACCGCCCTCGGGCCGATGGCCGGACTGTACGGCGCGATTGCCATTGCCATCGTAGCGGCCCTGTTCGGGGGCACGCCCACCCAGGTCAGTGGCCCGACGGCTCCGATGACGGTCGTCTCCTCGGCCGTGATCGCCAATGCGCTGATCGAGTCGGGGGCGGACACCCTGGCCGAGGCCCTCCCCCTCATCCTGGCGACCTTCTTCCTGGCGGGGCTGATCGAGGTAGTATTCGGGGTCATTAAGCTGGGCCGTTACATCAAGTACATCCCCTACCCCGTCGTGTCGGGATTCATGAGCGGTATCGGGGTGATCATCATCATCACCCAGCTGTTTCCGGCCCTGGGCTACAGGCCGGTGAACGACGAGGCCCTGGTTGCCGAGCGGATGCCCCACGCCGAGGAGCAAATCCTGGAGAAGATCATTCGGGAAGAGGAGGCCGACGGGGCCATAGGGGGGGTCATGAATGCCGCCGTCATTGCCGAGACCGGCCGGCGCTTTGCCGAGGTCACGCCCGAGGAGATCCGTACCGAAGCGCAGCGACTGGCCAAGCGCCGCGCCGGCGGCACCGTCGGTACGCTGCGCAGCATTGCCCGTCCGTTTACGGTACCCGGAGGGATCAACTGGCTCAACGTCATACTGTCCGTCGGGACGATCCTGATCATTTACGGGTTCAAGCGCATCACTTCCGTGGTACCCTCGAGTCTGGTCGCCCTGGTCGTCATGACCCTGGTCGCGCTGTTTTTGATGGCGGGGGAAGTGCCCGTGATCGGGGAGGTGCAGCAGGGCCTACCCCCCCTGTATTTCGACTTCTTCGGGCAGTACGCGGACGGCGGCATGATCTTCCTCATCCTTAAATTCGCCTTTACGCTGGCGGCCCTGGGGGCCATCGACTCCCTGCTCACTTCCGTAGTCGCCGATAACCTGACCAAAACGAAGCACGACCCCGACCAGGAACTGATCGGACAGGGCCTGGGCAACATGGCTTCCTCCTTTATCGGCGGCCTGCCGGGGGCCGGAGCGACGATGCGGACGGTCATCAACATTCAGTCCGGTGGTAAGACCCGCATTTCGGGCGTGGTGGCCGGAGTGTTCCTGCTGCTGGTGCTGCTCGGCCTGAGCGGCATCGTCTCCTACATCCCCACCGGGGTGCTGGCCGGCATCCTGATCACCGTAGGCATCGGCATCATCGACTACAAGGGTTTCCGCCACCTGCGCAGCATTCCGCTCGGAGACGCGGTGGTGATGATCCTCGTTCTCCTGCTGACGGTCTTCGTCGGGCTGCTGGAAGCCGTCGCCGTCGGCATGATCCTGGCCACCGTACTGTTTATGAAGAAGACCGCCGACACCGTCGAGGCGGGGGCCAGCAGCACCTCCCTGGAGGAATTCAGCCGCGAGAAGGCCTGGGCCGACGAGGGCGATCTGGTCGACCGTCTCGGCGAGCGGGTAGTGATCAAGCACCTGGAGGGGCCGCTCTTCTTCGGCTTCGTGTCCTCCTTCCAGGCACTGGTCCGGCAGGTACCGAACGTAGAGGTGGTGGTCATCCGCCTGGGCCGCGTGCCCTACATCGACCAGTCGGGGCTCTACGCCATGGAGGACGCCATTCTCGACCTCCACACCCGCAACATCGCCGTGGTATTCTCCGGCATGAACGAGCAGATTCGGGATATGATGGAACGGATCAACCTCATCCCCGGCCTCGTGCCCCGCAAGCACAATTTCGCCACCTTCGAGGAGACCCGCACCTGGCTCAGCGACCGGCTGGAGCAGGGTAACCTGCGGGGAGTCTCGGGCGATCAGCGCAATAAGCCCCCCGTAGTGGGAGAAGGGGTAGATGAGGCATAGCTGGACTACGTACCCGAAAGCTAGCCAGGGATCAGCGCCCACCGCCGTAGGCAGCTGCGCAGCAAAGGGGGGAGCAAGCCAGCCTACTCCTAGCTATAGGTGCCTGAATACTACTTGCTGAGGATCGCATCGTACCGCGCCCGATCGTTCAGCACCGCGATGGCCTCCTGCACCTCCTTGTCGTTGCGCAGGCCCATCTGCACCTGCCCGCGCTGGTAGTAGTAGCGACCGGCGATCTCCTTTTCGATGATGCTCGGTGATCTCCTCCTTGCAGTCCGGCGATGGCCGTGGCCTGCTCGCGGTCCAGTTTCTGCCTGGATGGAGGCGAGCTCGGGGGTGATGTCGTAGCCCTCCTCCTTGGCCCGGGCGGCGGCATCTTCCAGCAGTTGCTCGGCCTTGGACTTGAAGTCGAAGTCCTCCCGCGTCAGGTAGGCCTGGAACTTGTCCCAGTCCCGGAAGTGAAATTCAGCAACTGAATCGATCGTCGGGTGGGTGATGACCCACTCGTTCACGAAGTCGAAGATGATGTAGTCCTCCAGCAGTCCCTGGGTGACGTTATTTTTCGCCCAGCACGTCCAGTTCGATGTCGGGGGCCACTCCGCCACCGTCGAGCACGGTGCGGCCGGCGCGGGTCTTGAATTCGGCGCGCTCGGCGTCGGGCATGTCGTAGGGCTTCCCGTCGCGGTACTCGATGGCCTGGATGCAGCGCTGGCTGGGAATGTAATACTTCGCCGTGGTGATCTTCACGCGGCTGCCGTAGCCGGTCTCCATGATGTTCTGCACCAGCCCCTTGCCGTAGCTCCGCTGGCCGATGAGTACGCCGCGGTCGAGGTCCTGCAGGGACCCGGACACG
The DNA here is from genome assembly GCA_963803525.1 of Lewinellaceae bacterium. GTDB lineage: Bacteria > Bacteroidota > Bacteroidia > Chitinophagales > Saprospiraceae > Neolewinella. The sequence goes on along the minus strand of CAWDMV010000017.1, from coordinate 602,209 downwards.
ATCTCGGAGGCGGAGGCGGAGCGGTCGTTGATCAGTACGGCCACGGGCAGTTCGAGTATCGAGCGGGTTGCCCTGCGTCTTGTAGCTGCGGTCCCAGTCGCGGACCTTGCCCCGGGTGGTGACGATCAGCTCGTCCTTCGGCACGAAGATGTTGACGATGTCGACGGCTTCGTTCAGCAGACCCCCGCCGTTGCCGCGCAGGTCCAGCACGACCCCTCTCAGTTCGGGATGATCGGCCCGCAGCTTGCTCACGGCATCGCGTACGTTCTTCGGGCGGCATTCTGGGTGAAGGTGGTCAGGGCCACGTAGCCCACGTTGTTGCTCCAGCATGCCGGAATAGGGCACGTTGGGGATGTTCACGTCGCCGCGCACCAGGTCCAGGTTCAGGGGGGCCGCGGTGCCGGGGCGCTCCACGGTCAGTTTCATCATGGTGCCGGGGAAGCCGCGCATGATCTCTTCGAGTTGTTCGCGGTTGTACCGGGCGGTTTCGCGGCCGTCGACTTGCAGGAGGCGGTCGCCGGTCTTTAGGCCGGCGGCGTCGGCGGGTTGTTCGTTGAAGAGCGTCAGGATGGTGGGCAGTCCGTCGATGTATTCGATCTCGGCGCCGATGCCCTGGTACTGCCGCTCTGCCGCAGGCGGGCGGTCTCCACGTCGGTTTCGCTGATGTAGTTGGTGTAGGGGTCCAGCGAGCCCACCATGGCCTCGATGCCGGTGCGCATGAGTTTATTGGGCTCGATCTCGTCGACGTAATAGGTATTCACCTCCTTGTACACGTTGGTGTAGACCTCGATGGCCTTCATGATCTCGAAGAACTTGTCGTTGAGCGGCACCACGGTAGCGGCCGTCAGGCTCAGAAAAGCAATACCGCCGAGCAGGGCGTAAAGGGGACGTTTGGGAAAAGACATGCACGTGGAATTTGGGATCTACCCCAAGATAACGCGAAGCGTACCGCATAGATTACCGGGGAAGCTCGGGGCGGCGGCGCGCGGGTGCAAAGTTGCCCGTCGTCCGCCGACGGGTAGGGGCGATCCGGGGTCTTACTTCCCCGGACGCGCATACCCGAGTCGCTGCCCGTCCGCCACCCGGTAGTAGGTATCCAGACCGGCCACCGCCAGGGTCTCCAGCCGCTCGTGATCGACGTGACCGGTTTCCGAGACCATCTCGTCGGGCACGAAAATCTCCTGCACGCGCCCAACAATGAAGAGGGTATCGTTGGCGGCGATGTGGTGCTCCTCCTCGAAGGTGAGGCCGATGCGGACGGGGCTTTCCTGCACGTAGGGCGCCGGGCAGCGTTCGCTGTACACGGGGGTGAGCCCGGTGGCGGCAAACTCCGATTCGCCGAGCGCGTAGTTGGCGCTGGTCTGGTGGGCGGCCTCCAAAAAGTCGGGGTGGAGGGTATTGACCGTAAACCAGCCGGTGGCCTTCAGGTGGTGGTAGGTGTGGCGCGGCACCGTCAGCGGCCGCAGGTGAAAACCCAGCAGGGCGGGATGTGCCCCTAGGTGCACCAGTGAGCTGAACACCCCGAGGTTTTCGGTGCCGCGGTGCCCCTTCGTGCCGATCAGGTGCACGCCCCGCGGCCCCGGCAGCGTATTGAAGAAGTGGCGGCGGAATTCGCCGTCGCGGCCGGCGATGTCGTCGGGGGTGAGGTGCATAGGTTCAGTAGTACAATGCTGCCTCCGGCAGCGGTGGTAAAAGGCAGCCTCCGGCTGCGCTGGTATATAGGATACAATTGACGGACTGCTGATTTAGTTTGGAGCGCTGCCCGCTATGGCTTACTCCTCCTGATTAGATGCCAGCGTAAAACACCCGATGATTCCTCACGCTGAAGCATTAGCGCGGCCGGAGGCCGCATTTTACTTTCGCGGTCAGAGACCGCATTGTACTTTCGTCCCGATAGCTATCGGGAGAGACCGCATTTTACTAGCTCGGGAACCCTTAGTAGCGGCGGTTTTCGGCGAGACGCTTGGCGAAGAGTTTGTCCTGGAAGCGCTTGGGCGTGAGTTTCAGCAGCTTGGCCATCCAACCCTTCTTCATGACCAGCACGTCGGGGCGGGGCTTTTCCGCCGTGAGTGCTTCATAGATGGCCTCCGCCACGACTTCCGGCTCCACGCCATCGGCCTCGGCGGCTTCGGTGTAGGGGCCGAGCTTTTCGAGCATGTGGCTGTAGCGGTTGTCCTCGAAGGCCTCGGTTTGCTCGCGGCCCTTGGCCCAGATGGGCGTTTTCACCGGTCCCGGGGCCACGCTGATCACGTCGATGCCAAAGGGAAGGAGCTCGCGCCGCAGGCCGTCGGTCAGGGCCTCCACGGCGAATTTCGAGGCCGAGTAGAGCGTGGTGAAGGGAGAGGTCAGGTAGCCGCTCACGCTGCCGATGTTGACGATGCGCGGCTCGAAGCCCGCTTCCCTGGCCTCGTGCAGCAGGGGCAAGGCTTCCTGGCACATGGCCACCAGGCCAAAGACGTTCACCTCGAATTGCCGGCGGTACTCCTCCTCGCTCACCGTTTCCACGGGACCGGTGATGGCTACCCCCGCGTTATTCACGAGCCCGACCAGTCGGTTGCCGTCGCCGCGAATACGCTGTATCGCCGCCCGGACGGCCGCGCGATCGGTCACGTCGAAGTGTAGCGCGGTAAAGCCCGCCTCCCGGGTCAGTTCCTCGGGACCCGCGCCCCGCCGCACGCTGCCGTATACGTGAAAGCCCCGCGCCCGGAGGTAGCCGGCGGTGGTGAGGCCGATGCCGGAGGAAACGCCGGTGACTAGGATGCTGTCTTTCATAGGGGGAATGAAGGTGAAAATTGGCTTCTGGCCGCGCGGAAAGGTACAGCGGTCGGACGGCTATCCGGTAACCGAGATCTCCATCAGGTACGAGCAGAGCAGCGCCCCGTACGTCCCCAGCGCGTACCCGATCACGGCCATGATGGCCCCCACGGGTGCCAGGACCGGATTGAAGGCACTAGCCACCACCGGCGCGCTGGCCGCCCCGCCGACGTTGGCCTGACTGCCCACCGCGACGAAAAAGAAGGGGGCCTTAATGAAGTAGGCCGTGACGAGCAGGACCGTGATGTGCACCAGCATCCAGATCAGGCCGATGGCGAAAAGCCCGAGGTTGTCGAGCACGTCGCCGATGTTCATCTGCATGCCGATGGTGGCCACCAGGATGTAGATGAAGATGCCGCCCCACTTGCTGGCGCCCACCCCCTCCAGCCGCCGCGCGCGGGTGAAGCTGAACAGGAAGCCGAAGGTAGTGGCCAGCACGACCATCCAGAAGAAGCCGCTGGTCAGGGTGTTGAGCCGCAGGGCATCCAGGGTGGCCTCGAACTGCCCGAAGAAGGGCGCGATCAAATCCGCCCCCAGGTGGGCCAGGGCCACGCCGCCGAAGGCCACGCCGAGCAGCTGGTACAGGTCGACGCTGGTGGGGATGCGGCGTACTTGGTCGGCGTAGTCCTCCATCTTCCTGACCAGCTGATCGATGGCCGAGTTGTCCGCCCCGATGAAGCGGTCAATGCGCCGGGCCCGCCCCGCCCCGAAGAGCAGTACCGCCAGCCAGATGTTGGCCACGAGCACGTCGACCACGATCATCTGCCCGAAGATACCCGGCGGCACCTCGTTGATGATCTGCATGGCCGCCTGGTTGGCCCCGCCGCCGATCCAGCTGCCGGCGATCGTGCTCAGTCCGCGCCACAGCAGGTCGGGATCGATGTCGATCAGCCCCGGGAAGAAGTTGGTGACGATAAGCAGCGCGATCGGCCCCCCCAGCACGATGCCCAGCGTGGCCGCCAGGAACATCACGATGGCCCGGTACCCCAGATTGATGATGCCCGGGATGTCGATGTTAAGGCAGAGCAGGATCAGTGAGGCCGGCAGCAGGTAGCGGCTCGCCATGAAGTAGAGGTTGCTGTGGCCCGTGTAGCCGCTGAATTCCGCAACCTCCAGTCCGCTGTCCTCGATAAAGCGGTTGATCTCCCCGAACGACAGCCCCGCCGGCAGGCTTACCCCCCGTTGGGCCAGCGCGTCGATCACGCCCGTCTCGTACCAGTCGTAGGCGATCAGGTTGAGCGGCCAGTTGAGCAGGGCGGGCACGAAGTAGCACAGCAGCAGGGCCGGCACGTAGGTGTAGAACGTCTTCCAGAACGGGCGCTCGCTACTGGCCGTCGTGAAGACCAGCGCCAGGATGGTGAGGAGGAGGCCGAAGACTACCGCGTCGTTGGTGATGAGGGGCTGCACGGCCCGAAGTTAGGGCAGCAGGTCCACTACGGGCCGGTTACCGGTAAACTCGTGGCCCAGGGTGTCGGTCTCGGCCAGGATACGGGAGGTGGCGTAGGTGCCCTGTTCCGGTTGCGGATCGGTAAACACCTCCAGTTGCCGGTCGATCAGGTTGATGATCCAGTACTCGGGGATACCGGCGCGGGCGTAGATGCGGGCTTTGGGACCGCGGTCGCGGTCTAGGGTCTTATCGGCTACCTCGATGAGGAGGTGTACGTCCTCCGGGGTGGGGTGGCCGGCGGCGTAGTGGTCTTCCCGGAACGTAGCGATGACGAAGTCTGGTTCCGGCTGCGAGCCATTGGACATATTGATGGGCTGCTCCTGACTGACGGCATACCGGTCACTCAATCGTTGTACGAATAGTACGGTGAGTTTGCGCACGCAAGCTGCGTGAAATCTTCCGATAGGACTCATTGTGATAATCTTCCCTTCCAGTAGTTCCACCCGATCGTCCTCGTCCAGTATACCCGTTTCGATCATCAGGTGGTATTCCTCAAGGGTAAAGGTGTGCACCGGGTAGAGTAGTTCCAGCGGAGGGGAGGCGACGGTCGACATAGGGAACAATTTACTGAATTTAGACGAGCCTAGCTCAGGTACTTCGCCACGATCGGGAAGCGCCTACCCATCCCGAACGCCTTCTTGCTCACCCGCAGCACGGGGGCCGTTTGGTGGCGCTTGAATTCGTTGATGTTGACTAGGCGGAGGGCGCGCTTGACCAGTTCCGGATCGGCACCGGCTTCGATGATGTCCTGGGGGGACTTGTGCTCCTCGATGTACTGGTAGAGCACGGCGTCCAGCTCGGGGTAGGGGGGCAAGCTGTCGCTGTCGAGCTGATCGGGTTTGAGCTCGGCGCTGGGGGGCTTGGTGATGATGTTGTCGGGGATGACTTCGCCGTCCTTGTTCATAAACCGGGCCAGTTCGAAGCACTCGGTCTTGTAGACGTCGCCGATCACGCTGAGGCCGCCGCACATATCGCCGTAGAGGGTGCCGTAGCCGACGGCCATCTCGCTCTTGTTGCTGGTGTTCAGGACGATGTTGCCGAACTTGTTGCTGAAGGCCATCAGGATCATGCCGCGGATGCGGGCCTGGAGGTTTTCCTCGGTGAGACCCTCCCGGGTGCCGAAGAAGTGGGGCTGGAGGAGGTCGACGTACGCGTGGTAGACGCTTTCGATGGGCACGATGTCGTACTGACAGCCCAGGTTCTGGGCCAGCTGGCGGGCGTCGTTGACGCTGTGGTCGCTGCTGTGCTGGCTCGGCATGAGCACGCAGCGCACGTTGTCGGCCCCGAGGGCGCGGCTCGCCAGGACGGCTACGAGCGCCGAGTCGATGCCCCCGCTGAGGCCGAGGATGGCGCGTTTAAAGCCGAGCTTACCGAAATACTGCCGAATGCCCATCACGAGGGCGTCGTGGATGAGGGTCATCTTGTCGCGCTCTCGCTCGCCGCCCAGGTCGCTGCCCTCCTGCACCTCTTCGGTGTGGTAGACGCGCAGGCACTCCTCGAAGTAGGGCATCTCATCGACCACCTCCCCGCGGGAGTTCAGCACCAGCGAGCCGCCGTCGAAAAGGACCTCCGTCTGGGCGCCTACGTGGTTGACGTAGTACATCGGCAGATTGTACAGTTCCACGTTGGCCTGCAGGACCAGCACCCGCTCCCCGGCGTGGTCGTAGGCGAAGGGGGAGGCCGAGACGTTGATGATCAGGTCGGGCTGGTGCTCGAGCATCAGGTCCATGGGATTGACCTTATACAGCGGGTTTTCGTTGCCGACGTTCCAGCTGTCTTCGCACACGACCAGGGCGATCGTCTTATCGCGGTAGCGCACCACGTTCCACTCGGCGGCGGGCTCGAAGTAGCGGTACTCGTCGAAGATGTCGTAGGTGGGCAGCAGCGTCTTGTGCTGCACCTGCTGCACGCGCCCGTTGGCCAGGAAGTAGGCGCTGTTGAACAGGTCCTTCCCCTCTACCTGGGGGTTCTTGGTCGGCGAGCCCACGATGATGGCGATGCCCTGGGCGGCCCTGGCCAGCTCCTGCACCACCGCGTCGGCCTTCTCGATAAAGTCGTCGAAGTCGAGAAAATCCCGCGGCGGGTAGCCGACCGTGGCCAGTTCCGGAAAGACGACGATGTCGGCCCCCTGGGCTTTGGCCCGGGCCGTATAGTCGAGCATCTTCCGCAGGTTGGCGTCGAAGTTTCCGACGTGGACGTTGATCTGGGCGAGGGCGATTTTCATAGGCAGCGAAGTTAGCTACCGCAAAGGTAATGGAGTTAGCTTAGAATTAAAACTAAGGGCGGCGGGGCGCGGGTGCTCTCTTTAATCGGAAGGGAGTAAACAATCGATACGACAACCAGTGGATAGAATACCCCGATCGGATAGAGACCATTTCGGTTGCGGATTCACAGCTCGGCCAACCAGCTCCCCCCTTCGAGTTGCGTGATCTGAACGGCCGCGTCTATCACTCCGATTCCCTGCGCGGCAAAGTGGTGGTTCTGGACTTCTGGGCTACCTGGTGTGGACCCTGCATCGAAGAGATCTCGGAAATCAGCGCGATGCACGAGCAGTACGGAGGTCGTTCCGACTTCGTGCTGATTAGCAGCTCCCGCGATACGAACGTGGCGAAATGGAATGACTTTATTCGCCGGCGCGAGCTCAACTGGCCGTAGGTCATCGACCGACCCGAGAATGGCGGCGCGCCGACCCGCACGGGCGTGATGATCGCCAAATACAAGGCGCTGGGCGTACCCAAGTATATCCTGATCGACCGGGAGGGGATCATCCGCTACAATTCCCATCTGAGTGACAATCGCTTCATACCCGATGCGGTCGTAGACTGGCATCTATAGGTTACGCGTACCGACCAACGAGAGAAGTCCCGCCTTCCGACGGGACTTCGTTAACGCATCAAGTAATTCAACCTTACTTCTTAGCCGCTTTTTCGGCGAGTTGCCGGGTATCAACGTACTGCTGAAAGGCGGTAACCTTTCCGTTCTCAACGGTCCAGAGGTGGGCGGCCTGAGCGTTGATCGCCATGCCATTATCCTTGAGCTTGGCATCGTACCGCAGGGTAGCCAGTACCTCGTTGCCGACCATGGGGTGCAGTTCGATGTCCTTTAACCGGAAGTATGCATACTGCTCACCCAGACGGGCGAACACCCCCTGCAGTACGGCATCGGGACCGATGTACGGGTTTCCGTCAGCCAGGTCGTTGCCTTCCGCTTCCTTCCAGACGACTTGCTCGTGCAGCGCGTTGAGCACGGCCGGAATGTCCCCCTCCGCGAAGTCGTCGTAAATGCCTTGTACCACCGCAGTATTCCGCGGGCCCGGGGCTGCTTCGCTCATGCCGGCCATCGCCTTTTGTGCCTTTTCCGCCGCACCCGGCATTCCGCGTCCGTCCGCCTCCAGGTAGTACTTGGCCGATGAGGTATAGTCTCCATTGATCATGTAAAACTCCCCCATGCTATCGTAGGCGTTCGCCTCATCGGGGGCCAGGGCGATGTACTTTTCGAAGCTGGCCTTCGCCTCCTCCATTTCCTCCCGTTGCAGGTGAAAGTAGCCGAGATTGTTATGTACCGGGGCGTAGTCGGGTAGTAGGTCCACCATTTGACGGGCGTACTTAAAGGCGGCATCCAGGTTCTTTTCCGTGTACGCGGCGTGCAGGTAGGCCCATTCGTAAGCTTCCGGGGTACGGGGATAGGCCTTCACCAGTGCTTCCGTCATTTTAGTCGGCATTGCCTTGGGGTTCTCCTTCAGGTCCTCCAGATAGCGGCGCACGATCTTCTCCGCCTTGGTGAAACCCCGGGTGTCAATCGCCAGCGCCCGCTCGATCAGCGCCGGCTTGTCCTCCTTGGAGGCCAGCACCTGGATCATAAAGGCGTGGGCCATGAAAAAATCGGGATCCGCTTCCAGGGCCCGGTCGATCTCCTGCCTGGCCAGGCTCATCCGTACGTTGGAGCCGAGTTGGCTCGCCTCCTGGTACTCCGCCACCGCCGCGGGGGAATCGGAGGATACGGGAAGAAAGAAGCCTTGGGCCCGTAGTAGCCCGGCGGTGCCCAACAGTAAAGCCAGCAGGAAGTAGGGTGTTGTGTTGTTCATAGTGCTCTGTTTTGTAGCTGATGGCAAATCTCCCCAGCTTACCCCAGGCTCCCTATGATTTATCCTACAAAAGCGAGTAACTATCCACCCTGCCGGCAAAAATCCTTAGGACCTATCCGTCATACAATCAGTAGGATAAGTGCTAAAGACCTATCCGTCAGTTATTTATGTAGCTGCTTGGATTTCTGCGAAATTCCTCCTGAAAGGTGCGGCTGAAGTAGCTCGGGTCAGAAAATCCAACCGCGTAGGCGACCTCCGAAACGGTAAGCTCTCCTGCCCGCAACAGCTCCAGACCCCGCCCGAGCCGGTAGCTTCGGATAAAACGGGAGGGTGTCTTGCCGGTGATCGCCTTGATCTTACGGTACAACTGCATGGATGTCAGGCCCGCCGCGGCTGCCAGTTCGGCTACCCCGAAGGTGGTGTCGTCCAGGTGATCGTCGATCAGGCCGTGCAGTCGGTGGATAAGGCCGTCGGCCACCCCGTTGCTGCTGCCGGACGTTCCGTTAGCTTGGTACCGTTGCTGGAGGCGGCGACGGATCTCCACGAGCTTTTCGAGCCGGACGAGCAACTCGTCCTTTTCGAACGGTTTATTGAGATAAGCATCGGCACCGTACCGGAGTCCTTCGATCCTTGCCGCCTGGGTGGTCCTCGCGGTTAGTAAGATGATGGGGATATGGCTGGTCCGTTCGTCCGACTTCAGCGCCTCACATACCGCAAAGCCGTCTTGCCCGGGCATCATGACGTCGCTGATGATGATGTCAGGCAGCAGTTCTATGGCCCGCTCGACGCCCACGATACCGTCCGTGGCGGAATCTACGTGGTAGCGGTCCGCCAGGATGGACCGCAGGTAAACGATAATATCCGGGCTGTCTTCGATGATCAGCAAGTGGGGTCGGTCGTCGGAGGGGCGTTCCGGCACCGCTTCCGCCTCCGGCCGATGGTGCTCCGCCCGGATCGGCAACCGGACTTCGACTTCCGTGCCGACGCCCTCTTCGCTGCTCAGGGATATCGTTCCGCCCATCAGGTCGACGAGTTCCCGCGTCAGGGCCAGACCGACACCCGTTCCACCGGCCTCGTGGTTTTCGTCGACCCGGTAGAACCGCTCGAATACGTGATCCGTATGCTCCGGGCGGATCCCCACGCCGGTGTCCCGCACCACCAGGCGAAGCAGTGATTGTTCCTGTTGCGTCCGTTTACTGGCGTGCACGATGATCTCACCGCGGGGGGGTGTGAATTTCAGGGCATTGGCTATGAGATTAATGACGATCTGCTGCACCTTGCCCTCGTCGAAATCCATGCGCACCGCCGGTTCCTCCGCGTAGAACATGAAGCGGATACGCCGTTGCTCGGCGGCGGAATAGAAGGACTCGGTAAGGTACCGCAGGTAGCCGATGATGTCACCGTGAACCCAGGTAACGGGTACGGACCCGGATTCCAGTTTGGACAGGTCGAGCAACTGATTGACCAGCCCGAGCAGATTTCTGCCACTGCGCCCGATGAGTTCTTTCTCTTCCGCGTGACCTTTGATGCGTTCGGCCATGCCCATAATGACCGTGAGGGGCGTCCGAAATTCGTGGGTGACGTTGGTGTAGAACCGGGCCTTGAAGTCGGCAAGTTCCTGTAGCCGGTCCGCTTCGAGCCGCTGTTTTTCCTGGATCAGCCTACTTTCCCGGAGGGCATAATCCGCCTGCTCCCGGGCCTGTATCTGTTTACCTTGGCGGTAAGCCAGCCCCAGGGAAAAGATGAGGACCTCGACTACCACCCCGGCCTTCAGGTACACGATGGAAAAGGGCGGAAAGGCCACCCGGGTCAGCAAGGAAAGCAGGCAACCCAGACTGATGGCGGCGATGCCCGCGAAGATGAAAGACCCCTTCTTGTCGCCCGAACGGTAGAGGGGGAACAGCAATAGGATACAGGACCCGATCACCAGCACGATGTAGGTCACCGTGGTCCAGTCTTCCACCGCGTGACTGAAATTCGACAGCACGGTAACCCCCAGGAAGGTAACCATCAGCGGGAAGCCAAGCCAGACGAGCACCTTGAAGTAGCGATCCCAGCGGGGAAGCAACTGCTTCAGGTCCGAGAAACTCCGGATGAAGGACAGGTAGCTCATCAAGCCGATGAAGATCGACAGTTTGAAAAAGCTGTAGTACTCCGGCTGGCCCGCAAAAAGGCGGTTGCCAAACCAGTCGGACAGGTCATCCCCGGAGTAGCAGGCGTAAACGATCATCATCAGCAGGTAACCGGAATAGTAGATGAAGCTCCGCGCCCGCCCGAGAAAGTAGACCATTAGGTTGTAGAGGAGCATCATCCCCAAGAAGCCGATGAAGAGGGCATTGCCCACCTTCGCCGTCAGCAGCTTGCCGTAGAACGCATCCGTAGTCTGCAGGTACAGATGAAAGGAGGGCGGCAGCGCCACGCGTTCGCTTATCCCCCGGAAGTAGATCGTCCGGATTTCCCCGGGTGGTAGGAAGAGTTTGACGAGGTTTCCGCGGGTGGTCGGCACAAAGGTCTTTTCGCGGAGGGGAAGGAAGGTGCCGTTCGACTCGGAGTGCCAGTTCCCCGATCGATCCTGGGTGAACACCTGCAGTTGCGTCCAATTCCCCGAGAAATAGAGCACCCACTCCGTATTCCGTTTTGCGTCCGGAAGGCGGTTAATCACCCGAAATTTACCCCAGTACCACATGTTCAGCCCAGGGGCAACCGCCACCTCCCGGTAGGGACGGAACGAGGGCTGAAAGGAGGGTCGGGTCACGTCCGCGATGGTCAGTTGATCGGCGGTGTCGGGTACCACCCCGATGTACTGGATCAGTCGGTAGTTCCGGGGAGCCGATTCCAGCACACACACGTTATCGTCGGCCAGATCGCCCGTTGGTGTCTGTGCGGGTAGCCGACCGGCCAGAAATAAAGTGACGAGTAACAGTACCGAATATGAGCCACCACTAACTTCCATGATACCTGGAAGATACGGTGCCAACCCTACCCCCGCCGCTGAATAAAACCGCCGCAACTCCTTGAAGTAGTCCTCGGTCGTTTTCACGCTTAGCATACCTGCCCTGCTCTGCTAAAAGGCCTGGGTATAGTAGTTCATGTGCTCGGCGTACCCGTCGGCGTCGAAGTTGCCTACGTGGACATTAATTTAAGCTAGCGCGAGGTTCTGTTCATAAGGGGAAGGACCGCGGTCCGTCGGTGCCTATTCCCTTACTCCGTTGTCTCGAGCACGACCAAAGAAAAGGGAGGAAGGGTCAGGTGCAGCGTGCCGTCGCGTAGTTCGGCGCCGTCAAATTGTGTCGGCGTCACTTGGTCCGGATCATCGAAGGTGTTATGCTCCTGGAGGGTCTCGGCGGTGAGGATCTCCCCCGTAACGGCGGTCAAGTCCAGGGCGGCAACGTCCAGTTCGATCTCGTGCGATTGCCGGCTGTCGATGTTGACCAGCGAGAAGTGTACCCGCCCCGTGCTGTCGCGGGAAGCGGAAGCGGAAATCGCCGGTAGCCTTTCGCCGCCGTGGGTATACACCGGCGAATCGAAGGTCAGCGGGATCAGCTGCGCGTCGTGGTGGGGCACGTACATACGGAAGACGTGGTAGGTCGGCGTCAGCAGCATCCGTTCCTGGTCGGTCCGTATCACCGCCTGGGGTACGTTGATGGCCTGGGCGATGTTGGCCATTTTGACCCGGTCGGCGTGGTTGTTGAAGATATTGAGGGTGGCGGCGGCGAGCATGGCGTCGCGCATCGTATTCTGCTGGTACAGGAAGCCCGGGTTCGTACCCGCCTCCACGTTGTACCGTCCGCCCCACTCGTCCACCAGCAGGTCGACGCGCTTGTCCGGATCGTACTTGTCCATCATGGTTACGTGCTCCTCGATGAGTTCTTCCATCCGCAGGGCTTCCGTCATGGTGAGGAAGTACTGATCCCCGGTGAAGCCGGTGGCGGGGCCCTTGTTGCACCAGTCAATCACGGAGTAGTGGTGCAGGGCAATGGCCTCGATGAGGTTCTTCGGGATGTTCTGCATCAGGACTTCCGTCCAATTGTAATCGCCGCCGCTGGCCCCCGAGGCGATGCGGTACAGCTCGTCGTTCTGCCAGCCGCTCATGAAGGTCGCGAAGCGGCGGTAGAGGTCCGCGTAGTACTCCGGGCGCATGTTGCCCCCGCACCCCCAGGATTCGTTACCGATGCCCCAGAACCGGACGTCCCACGGTTCTTCCCGTCCGTTTTCGGCCCGCAGATCGGGCATCGGGCTCGAGCCGGCCAGGTGGGTGGTATACCGGATCCAGTCGGACAGCTCCTGCGGCGTCCCGCTACCCACGTTGGCCGAGAGGTAGAGCTCGGTGTCGAGCATTTCACACAGGTTGAAGAAATTATGGGTGCCGAAGCTGTTATCCTCCTTGACGTTTCCCCACCCTACGTTGAGGATGGACGGGCGCTCTTCCTGGGGCCCGATACCGTCTTTCCAGTGGTAGGTATCGGCGAAGCAGCCGCCCGGCCACCGCAGTTTTAGGATTTGTCTCTCCCTGAGCGCTTCCACCACGTCCGTGCGAATGCCTTCCCGGTTGGGAATTTCGCTCGTGTCGCCTACGTAAAATCCCCCGTAGATGCTGCGGCCCAGGTGCTCGGCGAAGTGTCCGTAGATGTGGCGGCTGATGGTGGTGGTGTCCGCATCGGCGTCTACGGTGATCAGGACCGACTGGGCGGAGAGGACGCCTCCCAGTCCGATAAGCAGGGAAAGTACGCGGGCGAACGACTTCATACTGGCGGTTTTCGTTGACTTGTTACCGGTGGGAGGGCCACCACCGTCGTAACGTAGGGAAATCGTATTTCCCGCGCGCCGGTGCCCTGACCGTCCCCGTGCAAGTATGGCCTGACCGGAGGGCCGCTACCGCCGCTGGAAAAAGCGCAGCAGCTCCTTCACGTAGTCCTCCGTCGTCTCCACGCTGAGCGTATCGGCCCCGCTCTGGCGGAAGGCGGCCGTGAAGTAGTCCCTATGCTCGGCGTACCAGCCGGCGTAGCGGTCGCGTACCCGGCGGCTGTCGGTGTCGATCCACTGCGTCTTGCCGCTCTCGGCGTCGGTGGCGCGCAGGAGGCCAACTGCCGGCAGCTCTTTCTCGCGGGGGTCGTAGAGGTGGAGGCCCACCAGGTCGTGGCGGCGCGCGGCCAGGCGCAGGGGACGCTCGTAGCCCGTGGCCAGGTAGTCGGAGACCAGGAAGCAGATGCTCCGCTTTTTGACCATATTAGTGAAGTAGGTCAGGGCCATGCCGATGTCGGTGCCGCTGCCCTGCGGGCGGGTGTCGAGCAGCTCGCGGATGATGCGCAGCACGTGTCCCCTCCCCTTCTTGGGCGGCAGGTATTTCTCGACCCGGTCGCTGAAGAGCAGCAGGCCCACCTTATCGTTGTTCTGGGCCGCGGAGAAGGCCAGCACCGCGCAAATTTCGGTGATGAGTTCATTCTTGGGCTGCTTGACGGTGCCGAAGAAGCTGGACTTGGAGATGTCCACCAGCAGCATCACGGTCAGCTCGCGCTCTTCCTCGAAAACCTTCACGTAGGGCTCGCCGGAGCGGGCCGTCACGTTCCAGTCGATGTTGCGCACGTCGTCGCCGTACTGGTAGCCGCGCACTTCCGAAAACGACATGCCCCGCCCCTTAAAGGCCGAGTGGTATTCGCCCGAGAAGATCTGCTTGCTCAGCCCCTTCGTCTTAATCTCGATGCGACGGACCCGCTTGAGGAGTTCGGTGGTTTCCATGAGCGCAAGGTAGGGAGTGAAGGAGTGAATGATTGAAGGAGTGCATACCCTCCCCTTACATTCCTCAATCCTTCCCCAACCGGCCAGCCCATGCACCACCAAAAACCCATCCGCCACCGCGGGACATACGCGCAGGCAGCAGGACGGCTGACCTCCGGAGGCAGCGGCGCAGCTCACCCCTCGCTACGTAGCGTCGACTTCAGTCGACCCGCTGCCTGCAAGAAGAGACGGCGGTGCGCGGGGGGTGCAGGGGGAATGAAGGATCAAAGGGGTGAATAGCCCCCCCCTCTATCCCTGAAAAAGCAGTAAGGCATCCGCCACTTATATTTATCACCATAAACTCCGTACCGCATATGCGCAGGCAAGCGATCGCCAGAGTGCGGATCGAAGACGCGCAGCATAGCCCACCCGGGATTTCCCCGACACCTGCGTCCCCGCCCCGGTAAATGCGTAATTTAGATGCATTATTCGATCTGAATGAGCCGGCCAAACATAGACGACATCTCCAGCGGCAACGCCTTCACCCGCTGGTGCTGGCTGAAGGCGGAATTGGTCGAGATTTGTAAAGCCCGGGGGCTACCCACTGGCGGCCGCAAGGCGGAACTGACGAGGCGAATTACCGACTCCATCGATCGAAAAGATAGCCCCCCGATGCCCGCCGCGCGGCCCCCCGCCTCCCGCTTCGACTGGGCCCGGGAGACGCTCACCCCCGCTACCGTCATTACCGACTCGGTGTCCTTCGGGCCGAACTTCCGCCGCTTCCTGACGGCCCAGATCGGTAAGCTATTCGTCTGCCACGGACCGAGTATCAATACGACCAGTAGCCAAGTAAATAATTCGAGTATAAGACCTGATTTCCCGAATTCCTAATCTCAATGTTGCCACCATCGCCGGAATTCAGGCGTAGGGGTGCGTGTGCCGGCGATCGTTCCAATTGCACGTCCATTTTGCCAGCCGTTCTTACGGTACTTGTCCGACACCCTGAAATCTCCAGCACCGATATCGAAGTCGTCGTTGGCCGGTTGCGGCTCGTCCTCTTGCAAGAAATCCTGGAGAAAGCGTGAGTCTTCCTGGATGAAACCCAGCTGGGAGATCAATGTGAGGAGTACGATCAGTCGTCTCAATTATGAAAGGGGTAAGAGCTTGTTTGGGATTCCGCTCACCGCCGCAACCTTACTCTTTTGCGCCTATTCTTCGTCTCAAAAAGCGTCACTCACCCTGTCTAACTAGGTCTATGTGCCTACTTAGGCACAAATCCATATACGCGGATCGCGAGTGAAGTGGGCTCGAACCTACCTGGTGTGAGGAACTATTCGGATACATTCTACGTTTTCTAATAAACTACACCAAATGGACCTTTCCAGCAGAATTACCGTGAACCCGGAGGTGATGAGTGGTCGGCCTACAGTGAGAAACATGCGGTTTACGGTAGTTCATATGCTGGAATTACTAGCAGGGGAAATGTCAATCGAGGAAATTCTAGAAGATTATCCTTACTTGGAGAAGGAGGACGTCTTAGCCTGTCTACAGTATGCCGTTAAAGCCACGAATACCCGTCAGACGCTGTCCTTCGCATGAAATTTTTGGTGGATACCCAATTGTCACCCAAGCTTGCGCGTTACTTGGTAGCGCTTGGACATGATTGCATTCACACGGTGTCGTGTCCAAATGGCTACTTTACCACGGATAGAGATATTCTCAGTATTGCAACGGTTGAGGATAGAATTGTAATCACGAAAGACTCAGATTTTCGGGATCACTACCTATCTAAGGGATCTCCTCCGAACGTATTATATCTGACCTTTGGAAATATCAGTAACGACGAACTCTTCACCTATTTCAACAAGTACTTCAACGCTATTGTAGACCTATAATCGGATGGCGCCGAATTCGCGGAGTTTAACCGAAGGGGGCTATACGTGAATGGGTGATGTGCTGTCGGTGGAGTTGGAGGACGACGAGGCTGAACTAAAGCTTTTTCACTTTCTTTACTTCACCTGAATTGATCTGGAAAAAAGCGAGCGCAACTACAAGTACGCAGGAGCGATCCTCGAAAACATTGAGGAGCTTCTTCGTGAGGAAGCGCGGACCTGAGCATACAGGTACGTTAGGTGGCAATATGGCCCCGCCATCGTTTTGATCGGATCGATTTGATCCGTGGGCTACAACGTCTTCCTTGGAGGCGAAATGCCAGCAGGCTATCTTTCAATCTACCACCTCCTCCCCCATGCCCAAACTCCTCCTCACCACCACCCTCCTACTAGCCGTCCACGCCCTCTCCAGCATCAACCCCCTGCGGGAATACACCATCCGGCCGGAAGACTTCAACATCCCCTACGCAGAAGAGCGGCTGCAGGTCGACGGCACCGAGCTGAACCTGTGGGTCATGCAGCGCCCGGTGGAGGCGGAGAAGCGCACGACGGTGGTGATTGCGGGGAGCGATGCGGGAAACATGGGTTTCTCGCTGGCCTACGTTCGGCAGCTGCTGGGCCTGGGGTACGACGTGGTGACCTTCGACTACCGCGGCTTCGGGGCCAGTGCGGACTTCGCCTATAAGCCCGACAACCTCTACCACCGGGAGTACATCGCGGACTTCGTGGGCGTGGTACAGTTTGCCCAATCGCGATTTGCGGCCAACGACACGGCGGTACTCGCCTTCTCGATGGGCACCCTGATCGCCGCCTGCGGATACCAGGCCGCCCCCTACGATGCGCTGATCGCCGAGGGCGTCGTGTTCGCTCCCCCCCGGAACGTCTCGCGGATCAAGGAACTTAGGGGAAAAGACATTCTCCTGCCCGAGGGCTACCGCGCGGACGCCCGGGCGTTTGCCGAGATCGCCGTCCCGATGCTGATCTTCTCGGGTACCGCCGACCAGAAGACCACTCACGAGGACGCCCTCGAAGTAGCCGCCCTGGGCGACAACCGCCAGCTCGTTCCCTTCAAAGGCGATCACCTGCGGGGCGTATCGACGCTGGGCTTTGCCGCTTACTTTCGGGAGATTGAGGGGTTTTTAGATAGGAAATAAGTAGTCACTTCTTTATTACTGCCACCCATCCCACCGCACCCGCGTACCCGCCCAAGCCCTCCCCCATCAAGAAAATGACCCTCCTTCTCTACGGCCTATTCGCTTACCTGCTAGCCGCGGGGGCGGCGGCCTACCTGGTGGGCTTCCTGAGCAACTACCTCGTCCCGAAGTCGATCGACTCGGGCGTGGAGGGGGACTGGCCGACCGCCGTAGCCGTCAACCTGCTGCTCTTGGGCCTCTTCGCCGCGCAGCACAGCGTGATGGCCCGGCCGGCCTTCAAGGCGTGGCTCATCCGCTTCCTCCCGCCGGCCGTCGAGCGGAGTACCTACGTGCTGCTGTCGGGCCTGGCCCCACTGATCTTGTACGGGCAGTGGCAGCCCATAACCAAGGTCGTCTGGGAAGTAGACAACCGGATCGGCGCGGCGGCGCTAATGGGGATATACCTACTCGGGTGGGTCGTGGCCGGCCTGGCGACCTTCCTGACCGGCCACTTCGAACTGATGGGACTGCGGCAGGTCTTCGATCGGCTCAGGGGCCGCATCACCCCCGACCCGTCCTTTCGGATCACGCTGCTGTACCGGCTGGTCCGTCATCCCCTCATGCTGGGCCTCCTGATCGCGTTCTGGGCGACGCCCGTGATGACGGCGGGGCACCTGCTCTTCGCGGGGGTAAATACGGTGTACGTCGTCCTGGCCGTGCGCTACCTCGAGGAACGGGACCTGCGTGCATCCATCGGGCAGGCGTACGCCGATTACCAGCAACGGGTGCCCATGATAGTTCCCTTCACCGGGAGGGGGCGGGGTACGCGGGTGCCATGACAAAAATCAACCGCCACATTGACTTTCGTCAACGCGGCGGGGCGGGCACGGGCCGAGCTTTGTGGTACAAACAAACCACCTCAGCCATGCGCTTCTTCGCTATTCCCGTATACACCATCGTTCTGCGTTACTACCTCATGATGGCCGTTGTTCTGATTGCCGGATTCAGCGGACTGTACTTCCTGGCCCTGCTGGCCCTGCCCCTGTTTCTGAGTGCCATCCTGGGCATCAGCTTTACGTCCGCCCCCGCTAAGGAAGCAGCGACCGTGGCAACGCCTGCCGCCGCCCGCCGGGTGGAACTGCCGGTGCGGAAGGAAGCCGCGGCCGAGATTGCGGCATAACAAGTAGCCGGCGGCTTAGCGCTTGCTTGGGCTTCCGCTCACCGCCGTAAACTTGCTCTTTTGCGCCTATCCTTCGCCTCGAAAAGCGTCACTTAGCCCGCTAGTGCTTCAGGACCGAAATAAGCTGCCCCTTGACTGGCCAGCGCGGCGCTGCACTTCCCCGCCAAAAATCCACCGTAGCTACGGCTATGCTGAACTTTTGTCCGCTCGTTCAGCACCACGCTGTCGGCGTCAAACTATTGCTTAGTTCAATCCTGAAACACTAGGCTCCCCTTCCCGAGGCTCGATCAGCCCCAAAATAGCGGCGTTTTCGTCAGGCTCGGAAAACCCAAACAAGCGCTAACCTTTCCCCCGGGACTGGGCGTTCTCACGGACACACCAGTTTTACGTCCCCATGAGTCAGGATTCCGCACGCAGGCTACGGGCCCTCTTCGAAATGGCGACCGACGGCATCATCACCATGAATGACCGCGGCGTCATGCAAGACGTCAACCGCGCCGCCTGCAAGCTTTTCGGCTACGCGGCGGAAGAAATGCGGGGGCAGAAGGTCAACCTGCTGATGAGCCACCACGACCGTACCCACCACGACGGCTACCTGGCCCGCTACCAACGAACCGGCGTACCCCACATCATCGGCATCGGCCGGGAAGTGACCGGCCGGCGCAAGGACGGGCGGGAGTTTCCCCTCCGCCTCGCCGTCAGCGAGGTACTCCTCGAAGGCGGCACCGTCTATACCGGCATGCTGCACGACCTCACCGAATTCCACGCAGCCCGCAAGCGGGTCGAGGACCTCAACCACGACCTCGAAACCAAGGTGGCCGAGCGCACCGCCTCCCTGCAGGTGCGGGAACGGGAGCTGCAGCGGGCCCTCAGCAAGGAGCGCGAGCTCAACGAGCTGAAGAGCCGCTTCCTGAGCATGGCCAGCCACGAGTTCAAGACCCCCCTGAGCACCCTGCTCAGTTCGGCGGAGCTGATCGAGATGTACACCGAATCCGACCAGCAGGACAAGCGGCAAAAACACCTCGACCGCATCAAAGGAACCATCGGCCAGCTCACCGAGGTGCTCAACGACTTCCTGTCCATCAGCCAGCTCGAGCAGGGCATGACCAAGTACGTGCCCGAACCCGTCGACCTGCGCTCCCTCCTCTCCCTGAGCATCGAGGGCAGCGAGGGGCAACTCAAGACCGGCCAGACCATCCAGCTCATCACTTCCGACGATCACTGTCCCCTGGTTACGGATCCCAAGATGCTCCGCCACGTACTCCTGAACCTGCTGTCGAACGCGGCCAAGTACTCCCCTCCCGATGCGGTGATCGTCCTCCGCAGCCAGCTGGTGGACGGGCAACTCCGGCTCAGCGTGCAGGACAGCGGCATCGGCATCCCCCAGGAGGACCAGCAGTACCTTTTCGACCGCTTCTTCCGGGCCCGCAACGTCGAGAACATCCAGGGTTCGGGGCTCGGCCTGCACATCGTCGCCAATTACGTAGACTTGCTGGGCGGCACGGTCTCCTTCACGAGCGAAGAAAACCGGGGGACCACCTTCAACGTCGACCTGCCCTGCGCACCCACCACGAACCCATGAACGAGCAGCAGACCACCATCCTGATCATCGAAGACAATGCGGAAGTCCGCGAGAACCTGGCGGAGATCCTGGAGCTGTGCGGGTACCGGGTCTTGAGTGCCCCCAATGGACTGACGGGCGCCAAGGCGGCCATCGAACACCTGCCGGACCTGATCCTCTGCGACGTGATGATGCCCGAGCTGGACGGCTTCGGCGTCCTCAACCTCCTGTCGGAGAACAGCCGGACCGTCGGCATCCCCTTCGTATTCATCACGGCGCGCACGGAGACCGAGGACATCCGCCGGGGGATGACCCTCGGGGCCGACGACTACATCACCAAACCCTTCTACAAGGACGAACTGCTGCAGGTCGTGCGCACCCGCCTGCGGAAGGCCGCGGCCCGCACCGCACCCGCGCCCACGCGCCCCACCGTACACCTGAGCGACCCGGAACGGGGCATGCGCCTGCTCGAAGCGTCCTTCACGCAGGACGGCCGCGGCAAGACTTTTGACGCCGGCACCGCGCTGGTACGCGAAGGCGAGTTTCCCCACTTTCTGTATCGGGTGACGTCCGGGCGGGTGCACCTGAGCCGCACCCACGCCTACGGCCGCGACTACATCATTGCCGAGATCGGCCCCGGGGAACTCTTCGGGCTGGCCTCCCTGCTGGAGCAGACGTCCTTTCACTACACCGCCCGCGCGGCGGGGGAGGCCGTCGAGTGCCAGCTGCTGCCGGCCGCCCGGCTCACCGAGCTGCTCAACACCGACCGCTGCGTCACCGAGGCCCTTATGCACCTGCTCGCCGGCCGGTCCATGCGGCAGAGCGAGCACCTCGTTAACCAAGCCTACGACAGCGTGCGCCGCCGCACCGCCCTGGTGCTCTGCGACCTCCACGAACGCCACGGCGCCGAAGCGATCGTGCTGTCGCGGGAGGAGCTGGCGCAGATGGTGGGCTCCACCAAGGAAAGCGTCACCCGCGCCCTGTCGGATTTCCGCCGGGAGCAGCTCGTGGAGACCGACGGTAAGGCGATCCGTATCGTGGCGGCGGCGGACCTGCGCAGCCTGCTGGTGTAAGACCAAATTATAAATCAAGATCGGCTACCGGCCCGTTTTCGGGCGTACCGAACTGTAGGAGCAGGTCCCATAGCGCTTCCGATACGCCGTTGCTGAGATCCCGGGCCGCCGCCAGGTCACTGGAACGGATGGCGGCGTGGTAAGCGTCGACTTGGGTGGCGAGGGCGGCGTGGGCCAACTCGAAGGACCGCTCGTCGACCCGGCGGTCAAAGTACAGACTGCGGGTGGGGCGGTCGCTGCCGACGGCCCGCCAGGCCCGGTGGGCGTCGCGGCTGCAGACCGCCAGGGCCGCCCGGTCGACATCGCGTGAGCCCTTGCGGAAGAGGTAGTCGATCTCCAGCCAGTCGGCTACGAAATCGTAGATGCGGCCGATGTACAATTCCTGTAGGGATGCCTGGTCGCCGGCCCCGAGTTCGTAGACGGCGCGGTCGAGTTGCACCAGCGCCCGCTCCAGCTGCCCTTCCTCGATCGACTCCCGGGCATCTTCGTAGGCGCACTCGGCCAGGTCGATGTGGTAGCGGAGGTTGTCCAGGCCGTCGGCACTCATGGGCCGGTACCACACCTGGCGCAGGGCGCGGACGCGTTGGTCGAAGTGGACAGCGGCCCGCTGACTGGCGAGCGTATCCTCCGATTGCAGGGCGTAGAGGAGGTCGACGTAGGCCCGCTCAGCCTCCAGACCGAATTCCTGTTGGTCGTGGGTACAGCCGGTGCAGCAGAGGAGGAGGAGAAGCAGGATGGGAAGGAGGAGACGGCTCATGCGTTGGGTAAGTTGTTGTGGAGCACCAGCACCGGCAGGCGGGAGCGTAGGGCAAGATCTTGCGTGAGGGTAGCCTGCAGCAGCGAAGTCCACCAGCCGCGGGTTTGATTGATGACGACGAGGAGGTCAGCCTGTACGTCCTGGGCGTAGTCGAGCAGTCCCCGGCTGATGTCGCCGTCTTCTACCTGATTTACCCCGCGGGCGCAGGGTACGCTGGGGGAGGAGTCCGTCAATTGCCAGGGGGTGAAGCGGAGCGGGGTTTCCGAAGCGGGCGCTCCGACGTGGACGAAGTGAAGATCGGCGTCGTAGTGCTTAGCTATTTCTTCCAGCTCGCGGAGGGGATAGGGCTCGGCCGTGGTATCGTTGTTGGCCACCACGATGCGCCGGAAGGGCTGGCAGCCCGCGTGGGGAGGCACCAGGTAGACCGGGCGGGCGGACGCCTCGCTGACGGTGGTGGACGTAGTGCCCAGCCACCGCTCCAGCAGGGAGGTCGAACTGCGGGTGGCCATGACCACCATCCGGATGTCTTCCCGGGCGGCGCGCGCGACGATCGCGGCGGAGGGCCGGAGGCTGACGTCCGTCTCGTAGGACAAGTGCACGCCGCGGGGCGGCTCGACCGGGGGATAGTCCGGCCTTTCGACTGCGGAATAGGCAAACTGCCGCAGCCGCTCCTCGAAACTCCCCTGGATGGTGCCGTCGCCCCCGATGTAGAGGCTGGTGCGCGGGTCGATCGATCCGGAGTAGTAGTGCGCCAGCACCACGTCCAACGAAAGGTCATTGGCCAGGTGCAGGGCAAAGCGGTAAGCATTGTGGCAGGCGAGAGAAAAGTCAACGGGAACGAGGATACTGGCCATGGCGTGATTGATGGTGGAGACTCAAAGTTCGTCCCACGATCGGCCCGCACACCTGCGCCGGATCAGTACGGGAGGTGATCTACGTCAGCGGCAGCGCGTACGTAAGCCGGTAATTTCGGGGTATCAATCAACGCTTTCCCCATGACCAACTTCCTTTCCCCCTTTCTCTGCTTATTCCTGTGCGTCCTCAGCTTACCCATTTTTTCCCAGGAGCAATACGTGATTACCGGCGACCGGGCCGCCCTCGTACGCCTGCTCGGCACTTCCACCCTCCACGACTGGGAGATGGAGGCTACCGACGTCACCGGCAGCGCCACCTTCACCTTCCGTGCCGACCAGCAATTGACGGGCCTGCCCGCCCTCACCTTCTCCCTAGACGTGAAGGACCTGCACAGTGATAGCCGGGGCATGGACAAAAACGCCTACGAGGCCCTGGAGGCGGATACCTATAAACGGATCCACTACGTGCTCTCGTCCGCCACCCTCTCCCCCGAGACTGGCGGCTACCTGGTCAAGAGCCGGGGCGAGCTTACGATCGCCGGCACCACCCGCGACATCGATATGGACGTCCACCTCACCGTCGCCCCCGACGGGACCATCACCTGCCGCGGCACCTACGCCCTGAAGATGACCGACTACGGCGTGAAGCCCCCCACCTTCTTCCTGGGCGCCATGAAGTGTGGCGACGACCTGACCCTCGAGTTTTCGGTCACCTACCGGAATGCCGCCGGCGTATAGCACCTCATTTTTTACACCCTCCCCAACACTCCGCCATGAAAAGCTTTCTCGTTCTTATCCTGTGTACGCTCGCTACCGCCGTCCACGCCCAGCAGCCCGGCCTGCAGTTCTTCCGCCCCAACGACCAGCGCGGCCTGAACGTCTTTGAAACCGGCAAGGCCGATACCGTCCCCTTCGAGGGCGTCCGCGTACGGGTGGGCGGCGACTTCGCCATGCAGTTTCAGGGCATTGACCAGTCCAACGACGCCAATAACTTCGTCGAGCTGGGGTCCAACCTCAACCTGCCGGTCGCGAACCTCAGGCTTGACGTACAGCTGCTCGACGGCGTACGCATGCACCTTACCACTTACCTCTCGTCCCGTCACCACGAGGACGCCTGGGTCAAGGGTGGTCACCTCCAGATCGACCGGCTCGATTTCATCCGCCCCGGCTTCCTGGCGGGCCTCATGGAGGTCGCCACCGTCACCGTGGGCCTGGATGAGTTCAACTACGGCGACACCCACTTCCGCCGCAGCGACAACGCCCGGGTCATCTTCAACCCCTTCGTCGGCAACTACCTGATGGACGCCTTCTCCACCGAGGCCTTCGGGCAGCTCACCCTCCAGCAAAACGGCTTGCTGGCCGTCGTTGGCGTCACCAACGGCAAACTCAACCAGAATGTAGTAGTCAACGACAACACCGACAACCAGCTCTCCTTTTTCGGTAAGGTGGGGGTCGACAAGCAGGTCAATGAGGAGCTGCGCGTCCGCCTCACCGCCTCCGTCTACACCAACCGGGGCACCTCTACCGGCACCTGGCTCTACGGCGGCGATCGTGCGGGCAGCCGCTACTACAGCGTGCTCCACACCCTACCCGACTCCCTGGGTAACGCTCAGGGAAGCGATTTTGACGGCCGCTACAACGCCCGCTTTATGAAGCTGACCAGCGTACAGGTCACCCCCTTCGTCAAGTACCGGGGGTTGGAGCTCTTCGGCGTGTACGAGCGGGCCGCGGGCAGCAACGTCAGCCCCAGTCCGGAGGTCGGCAAGGAGGGCGCCTTCACCCAACTGGCCGCCGAGCTCGTCTACCGCTTCGGCCACACCGAGCAGTTCTACCTCGCCGGCCGCTACAACACCGTGCGCGGCAGGGCCACCGAGAACGCCGCCCAGGACCTGGAGATCGACCGGCTCAACGTCGGCGGCGGCTGGTTCCTCTCCAAAAACATCATCACCAAGGTGGAGTACGTCCGCCAGCGCTACACCGGCGACGCCTGGACGGGTAGGTTCGCCGGAGCCGAGTTCAGCGGGGTGAACGTGGAGGCGGGCATCAGCTTCTGAGCGCGGCGCGGACGCGTGCAGTATAAGCAAGCACCCGCACCAGCCGCCACCGGGAGACGAACCGGCATTAGAGCTTGTTTGGGTTATCCGAGCCTGACGAAAACGCCGCTATTTTGGGGCTAATCGAGCCTCGAAAAGGGGAGCCCAGCGGGCTAAGTGACGCTTTTGGAGACGAAGAATAGACGCAAAAGAGCAAGTTTGCGGCGGTGAGCGGAATCCCAAACAAGCGCTTACCTTAGAAAAATGAAACAGTTCCTCTCCTCGCCCCTCGGCCTCCTCACGCTCCGGGCCACGGATCTTGGTCTCAGTCACCTGAGTTTCGGGGGCGCGAACGCGGGTGCCGAGGAAATCCCCACGGACGACCACCCCCACCTGGCCCATGCCGCCCAGGAGCTGCGGGCCTACTTTACGGGGGAACTGACCGCCTTCACCGTCCCCCTCGATCCGCCGGGCACCGATTTCCAGCGCGCCGTGTGGACGGCCCTGTCCGCCATCCCCCACGGAAGGACGGTCACCTACGGCGACATCTCCCGTCGGATCGGCCAGCCCCGCGGCAGTCAGGCGGTGGGCCTGGCCAACGGGGCAAACCCCCTCCCGATCATCGTGCCCTGCCACCGCGTGGTCGGCGCAAACGGTAAGCTCACCGGCTACTCCGGCGGCATCGAGCGGAAGAAATGGCTGTTGCGGCACGAGTCCGCCGCCCTGTTTTAGGTCGGCACCGTGAACGCGGAGGCGCTCATCAACTCTAAAATTGGCGTGGACACGGGTACCCTGCCTCTTACACACGAAATCTGGCACTGCCAGCAACAGACACAAGCATGCATGATATCCTCATCACCGGAGCTGCCGGCACCGTAGGTAGGGAAGTACTCCAAAGCCTGCAGGGCCTGGGGAGCGACTTCCGGGTGACGGCCGGCGTACGCGACCCGCGGGCTGACGGCCCCGCGGTACGGGCACTCGGGGCGGAGCCCCTTGCCTTCGACTTCGCGGACTCCAGCTCGGTCGGCGCGGCGCTGGACCGCTGCGATGCCCTGTTCTTGCTGCGCCCTCCGCAACTGGCCGACGTGCAACGGTACTTCGCGCCCTTGGTCCGCCAGGCGCGGGAACGGGGCGTGGGGCACATCGTATTCCTCTCCGTGCAGGGGGCGGATCGCAATGCGGTGATTCCGCACCACAAGATCGAGCGCCTGCTCGTCGAGAGCGGCATCCCCTACACCTTCCTACGGCCGGCCTACTTCCTGCAAAACTTCACCACGACGCTGCGGGAAGACCTCGTGCGTCGGGACCGGATCTACCTCCCCGCCGGCCGGGCCAAGTTCACCATCATCGACGTGGCCGACATCGGCCGGGTGGCGGCCCAGGTGCTCAGCGACCCAGGTGCCCACGCCAACGCGGCCTACGACCTGACGAACGACGAGCTCCTGAATTTCGGAGAAATGGCGCACATCTTTAGTAAGGTGCTGGGGCGCAGTATTGCTCTACCGCAGCCCCAACCCCTTCTCCTTCTTCCTTACCAAGCGGCGGGAGGGCCTGGACGCTTCCTTCATTTTGATCATGACTGCCTTACACTTCCTGCCCCGCTTCTTTGCGGCTCCGGTCCGTACGGATTGCGTCCAGCGCATCACGGGTCAGCCGGCTACCCGCCTGGCTGCCTTCGTGGAGGTGCACCGTTCGGAGTTCTCCGCCCTCGGTCAGTAGCTCACGAAGGGCATCTGGTGGAGGTAGCGATCGTCCTCGACCTGCTTCAGTAGGAACACGGCCAGGTCGGCCCGGGAGATCTTGGTGCTGGCGTTGACGCCCACCCAGCCTTCGCGGTAGGCGCCTACTTTCTTGTCTTCGGTCAGTCGGGGGGCGCGTACGATGATCCACTTCCGGTCGCTGGCTTCCAGTACCTCGTGGTGGGCGATGGCGTCGTTGAGCACCTTGGGCACTACGATCTTCATGATGGTCCGAATGGCCTTGTCGGCGAATTTAGGCTGGTCTTTCTCCGGATACGGCAGGCCGCCGCCCGAGAGGGAGACAATCTTTTCGATCCCCTCCTGCTGCATGGCCGTTACGATGAATTTGGTTCCATTAGTTTGCAGCCATTCCGGTGAGCCCTTGACGTGGCCGAAGAGGCTGACGACCACGTCGCACCCCTTTACGGTGTTCTGCACGTCCTTGGGTTCGAGTACGTCGCCGCGGATCACCTCCAGCTTTGAGTCCGTGAGGGTTATTTTGTCGGGGTTTCGGGCCAGCGCGCGCACGGAATACCCCGCTTCCAGGGCCAGTTTGAGGAATTCGGCACCGGTCCGCCCGGTCGCGCCGAAGAGGGCGATTTTCTTCATTATTTGGTGTATCGTTCGATTTAGTAAACCCCGAAACTAACTACCTTAGCCATACCGGAAAAGAATACCGGTACTAACCTTTTGGTAAGTATGGCAGACGATAAGATCTACGTGACGGCGAGGTGCCCCATCCGCACGACCCTGGAGCTGGTCGGCGGCAAGTGGAAGCTGCTCATCCTGCGGCAACTCTACGTGGGCCCGCTGCGGCTGAGCGCACTAAAGGCCTCCATACCCGACATCAGCGAAAAGATGCTCATTCAGGAGCTGAAGACCCTGGTCGAAAACGACCTCGTCCACCGCCACAACTACGGGGAAGTGCCCCCCCGGGTAGCGTACCGACTGACCGCTAGGGGAGAGGAGGTGAAGCCCCTAATCGGAGAAATGATCGCCTTCGCCGGGCGCTACGGGGAGGCCGGGGCTCGGCACGAAGGTATCGACGGACCGTAGCCGCCGGCTCAGTCTTTACCCACGACCCTAAGCAACTTTTTGGCCCGCCCGGCCCGCGCCCGCGCCACGGCCACGGTATCCCCCAGGGCGGTGAGGTGGCCCATTTTGCGGAAGGGCCGCGTCTGGGCCTTGCCGTAGAGGTGGGGGTGGACTTCGGGGATAGCCAGCACGTCCTGCCAGCCGGAGTAGTGGGTGGGGCCGGTTTCCCCTTCGGCACCGAGCAAATTAATCATGGCGGCGGGGCGCAGGAGCTGGGGATCTCCCAGGGGAAGGCCGAGGATGGCCCGCAGGTGTTGCTCGTACTGACTCGTGGCACAGGCCTCGATGGTGTGGTGGCCGCTGTTGTGGGGGCGGGGGGCCACCTCGTTGACGAGCAGGGTACCGTCTTTGGTCAGGAAGAGCTCCACGGCGAGCAGCCCCACGATCTTCAGCTGTTGCACGACGTCTACGGCGAGCTTACTGGCGCGGCCGTCGGTGTCGCCGTCCAGGGCGGCGGGGCAGACCAGAAATTCTACGAGGTTGGCGGTGGGGTGGAATTCCATCTCCACGGTGTTGAAGACCTTTACTTCCCCCGTGGAGGAGCGGGCCACGATGACGGCCAGCTCCTTGTCGATGTCGGCCAGCTCCTCCACGAGGCAGGGGCCGTCCAGGAGTTGACACTCGATATCTTGCCCGTCGCGGATGACGGCCACGCCCTGCCCGTCGTAGCCGCCGGTGCGGGATTTTTGTACGAAGGGGACGGTCACCGCACCGGCGTTAACCGCCCGAACTAACGCCTCCTTAGAGTCGAACAGCTCAAAATCGGTCGTGGGGATCTGGTGGTCGGCGTAGAACCGCTTTTGCAGGCCCTTGTCCTTGATGAGATCGATGATATCGGGCTGGGGGTACACCTTCACCCCTAGCTTTTCCAGCTCGTGCAGGGCCCGGGTGTCGATGTGCTCGATCTCGATGGTGACGACGTCGAGGCCGCGGGCGAAGGCCATCACGTCGTCATAATCCCGGAAGTTGCCCCGCTGGAATACGGTGGCGTGGGGGGCCGCCGGCATGGATTCGTTCGTGTCGAGTACGTAGACGGGCAGCTGCCAGGGGGCCGCCGCCTGACAGAGCATCTTGCCGAGCTGGCCGCCGCCGAGGATGCCGAGTTTGGGGAAATTGGACATGGGGGAAAGGTAAGGCCGGCGGGAGAACCTTGGGCAAGGCGCGGGGCGTTAACTTAGTATCAAGTTGCAGCCCATGACCCACTTACTCACCGTCGCGGAAACCATCGCCCAAGCTTCCCACCATGCGGTGGACCTTGGATCGCTACCACAAGATGATTGAGGGGGGCTTCTTCGACGCGGGTGATCGGGTAGAATTGTTGTTTGGTAAACTAGTAGATGTGTCTCCCGTTGGGATCGACCATCGCCGTACGGTCAACAAAATGATGCGCTTCCTTACCGCCAACTTTCCTGCAGAACAGTACTACGTAGACGTTCAGAACCCAGTAACCCTGACCGATGATTCCGAGCCAGAACCCGATTTATATGTTGCGGTGGGGCCGGGCGATCGTTATATAAAACATCACCCCTATTCACAGGACATTTTACTAGTCATAGAGGTAGCCGATACGACGCTCCGACACGACCGCACGGCCAAGAAGGCAGCCTACGCCGTAGCCGGCATCGAGGAGTATTGGATCATCAACGTCTACGAAAAGCAGGTGGAGCGCTTCACCCAAGCCCGCCCTGAGGAGGGTACCTACGGTAAGCAGGAGGTATTCGAGGCAGGCACAACGTTTTCCAGCCTACATCTAGGCGAATTCCGGGTGGACGATCTGCTCGTCTAGCACGTAGCGTCGGCTTTAGCCGACAAGCTGCCCGTACAAATAGCAGCTTGTCGGCTAACCTCCGGAGGAAGCAGCGAAGCTAACCCGACGCTACCAACTGGGCAACAAGTGCCGATCGGCAGGCCGTCCCCAGCTGGTACGTTCACGCGACTACAACAACGGAGCAATCACCAACGCCACCACGCTCATCAGCTTGAGCAGAATATTGAGCGAGGGGCCGGAGGTATCCTTGAAGGGATCCCCCACCGTATCACCGACGACGGCGGCCTTATGGGGTTCGGAACCTTTGTAGTAGAGGGTACCCTGTACGGAGGCACCCTCCTCGAACATCTTCTTGGCATTGTCCCAGGCACCCCCGGCGTTGGACTGAAAGATCGCCATCATGACGCCCGCGGAGGTAACGCCGGCGAGCAGGCCGCCCAGCATCTCGGCACCGACGTCGGAGCCGAAGAGGCGGGGAGCGAAGCCGACGACCACGGGGGCCAGTACGGCGATCAGGCCGGGCATCACCATCTCGCGGATGGAGGCCTCGGTGGAGATCTCCACGCACTTGGCGTAGTCGGCCTTGCCGTCGGCGGCGTCGAAGGTCGCCTTGTCGGCGGGAGACCACTTGGTCTCGTCGTGCCCGGCGCGGCGCATCACCTCGAGGGCGGCCTTAAGCTCGGGAATCTCGAGGAACTGGCGGCGCACCTCCTGGATCATATCGTTGGCGGCGCGGCCTACGGCCTCCATGGAGAAGGCGCTGAAGAGGAAGGGCAGCATGGCCCCCAGGAAGAGGCCGGCCATGACGTAGGGGTTGGAGATGTCGATCGTCGTGATGCCGGCCGTCTGCATGAAGGCGGCAAAGAGGGCCAGGGCCGTCAGCGCGGCGGAGCCGATGGCAAAGCCCTTACCGATGGCGGCCGTAGTATTACCGACGGCGTCGAGCTTATCCGTGCGCTCGCGCACTTCCTTCGGCAGGTTGGCCATCTCGGCGATGCCCCCGGCGTTGTCGGAGATGGGGCCGTAGGCGTCGACCGCCAGCTGAATACCGGTATTGGACAGCATCCCCACGGCGGCGATCGCGATGCCGTACAGGCCGGCAAAGTAATAGGCGCCGATGATGGCCGCGCAGAGCACGAGGATCGGCAGGGCCGTCGAACGCATCCCCACGGCCAGGCCGGCGATGATGTTAGTAGCGGCGCCGGTGGCGGACTGGTCGACGATACCCTGCACCGGCTTGGTGCCCGTACCCGTGTAATATTCCGTGATGTAGCCGATGCCCAGACCGGCTACGAGTCCCAGGATGATCGCGTAGAAAACGCCCAGGTTGGTGTAGGTGAAGCTGACCGCGTTGCCCTTGGCGTCGACCAGTTGCTTGCCGAGGCCGTCCACGCCGATGGTCCATTCCGCGGGCAGCATCGTGGTGACGGCGAAGAAGGTCAGAATGAGCATGATCGCCGCGGCAATCAGTTCACCCGTGTTCAGCGCCTTTTGGGGGTCGCCCCCTTCGCTCACCCGCACGAAGAAGGTGCCGATGATGGAGGCCAGGATGCCGATGCCCGCCACCATCAGGGGCAGCAGCACGGCATTAAGGCCCCCGATCTCGCTGCCGGCGAATTCGGGCAGGACCACGAAGGCCGCCCCGATCACCATGGTACCGATGATGGAGCCGACGTAGGATTCAAAGAGGTCAGCCCCCATACCCGCTACGTCACCGACGTTATCGCCGACGTTGTCCGCGATGGTGGCGGGGTTCAGGGGGTGGTCTTCGGGGATACCGGCTTCGACCTTACCCACCAGGTCGGCTCCGACGTCGGCCGCCTTCGTGTAGATGCCGCCGCCCACCCGGGCGAAGAGCGCGATCGATGACGCGCCGAAGCTGAAGCCCGTCAGTACCGTAATCACGCGCACGATGGCGAAGCGGGCCTCCTCCGAACCGTTAGCCAGGCCCTCCGGCACGAACATGCCCTGGAAGAGCAGGAAGAGGGAACCCAGGCCGAGCAGGCCGAGGCCCACTACACCGAGGCCCATCACCGAACCGCCCGCGAAGGCGACGCCGAGGGCCTTACCCAGGCTCTCCCGGGCGGCATTGGTGGTGCGCACGTTGGCCTTGGTCGCCACCCGCATGCCGATGAAGCCGGCCAGCGCCGAACAGATGGCTCCGAGGATGAAGCTCACCCCGATCATGTAGCTGGAGGTGGCCGCATCGGCGGTAAACATGAGGATAGCGGCCACGACCACTACGAAAATGGCCAGTACCCGGTACTCGGCCTTGAGGAAGGCCATGGCCCCGTCGGAAATATTTTCCGCAATCCGGACCATGCGCGGCGTACCGGGGTCCTGCTTGCCCACCCAATTGTAGCGGATGGCCATGAAAATAAGGGCCAGTACACCCAATGCGGGTACGGCCGTAAGAATAGTAGATACCATAAATGTGAGCGATTAACTTGTTTTGAAGAAAGAGGCTTTCCGTCTTCGATGACAAGCGATCTAGATGGCCGTAGGGGGATTAAAAAAAACTCAATCCCTACGCTTCAAAAGTTCGTTGACCGAATTTAGTGCCGTGAAAGTAGCTAAATATTACTTTATGATCTTCTCCACGATCCGCCCCCCCGAGCTTTTCAGCTCCAGGAGGTAGGTACCGCGCGGGTAGCCACTGAGTGAGCCGTCGAGTCGCTGCGCACCCCCCGCGCGCTGTTCCTCCGGCCACCGGTACAGTACGCGCCCGCGTACATCGCGCAGCGTGCAGACGACCCGGTCGGAGCTTGCCAGGGAGAAGGTCAGGTGGAAGCCGTCGGTGACCGGATTGGGGTAGACGGCCACTTCGGTTACCCCTGCATCGGCCCGGGTGGAGGTGCCCAGCCCGTCCCGTTTGTAGAGGAAGGTCGTCGGCTGCTCCTCGGCGTCGAACTCCAGTTCCACGATGGGCTCCAGGATGTCCTGGGCCCAGAAAAAGTACGTCCCTTCCATAGGCTGATGACCGAGGTACTGACGGTAGGAAGGATCGGCCTGCAGGGCCAGGGCGGTCACGTCCAGGTACGGTCCGTTGCCGGATTTTACGAACAGCCGGGTCTCCATGCGCTCGACGCGTTTTTCGCGCAGGACCTCGTAGGCATAGCCCTCCAGCAGCAGCGTTCCCCAGGCATCCACCACGTCTTCCCGCACGCTCGTGCTGGCCACGCGGATGGAGTCAAAGCTGGCCAGGCTAGCCCCTACGCTGCCGTTGCGCACCTCGGCGGGCAGGCTGTCGACGCTCAGCGTGATGGTGCGCACCGAGGTATCCGCGAAGCGGTCGCCGTAGGTAATGCCCGCCCGGCGCACCGTGCGGGGCGGCGACAAGGGCGTGGAGAGCACCAAGTCGCGGAAAAAAGGGAGGCTGCCCACCAGCCCCACCATCCGGTATTCGGTCGGGGCGGCCTGGTAGTATTCGTAGCGGAAGGCCTTCGAGGTCAGGCGCGCGTCGGCGGTGGTGAAGAGGCTGTCGTCGACCACGGCTTCGAGCACCTCCGTGTACGCGTAGCGGGCGTCGGGGTAGCCGAAGTCCCACACCAGGTCGGCGCCCGGTGCCTGCACCTCGACGTCCGCCAGGTAGCTGTCCTCCGCTTGATTGGTCAGTAGGCTGTCGCCCACCTCGGGGAAGTAGCCGTTGGTGAGGGTGAGCTGGGCGTGCGCCGGGGGCAGGCCGCTTAGGAGGGCCAGTGCGTAAAGGATATATTTCATGAGCGTAGAGCTTGTTTGGGTTTTCCGAGCCTGACGAAAGCGCCACTATTTTGCGTCTATTCGAGCCTCGAAAGGGGGGGAGCCTAGCGGGCTAAGTGACGTTTTTCGAGGCGAAGAAAAGACGCAAAAGAGCAAGTTTACGGCGATGAGCGGAATCCCGAACAAGCGCTAAACTGAACTGAACATTAGCGCCGAATCAACGGCTGCAGGCTGATGCCCTGCGGGGTGGTTATTCGGAGGTAGTAACTGCCGACGGGCAGATCGCCGATCGACGTGGTCAGTGAGTAAATACCAGCGGGCTGCGGGAGCTCCCGCAATGTCCGCAAGGTACGGCCCGAAGCGTCCAGTAAGGTGATCGATACGCGGCCGCCGCCACGCAGGGCGTACTGAAGTTGGAGGGCATCGCGGACGGGATTGGGCGAAAGCGACAGCACGGTCACGGCGGGCGGCGCACCCACGGCACTCGGCAGCCCGGGCGGGTCGGCGGGTGCCGGGACGTCCTGCCGGACCTTACCCGCGGCGGGCTCCGTGGCCGCCACCAGGCGGTTGCTCCCCGCCGCCTTTATAAAGCCCGCCGCGAAGCGCTCTTCGGTACTGGGCTCCAGGATCGGCCCGTAGAAGTAGTCGGCCTGCACCCCCGCCTCCCGCACGTCGAGCAGGTAGTAGCCGTGGTCGGTCAGGTTGGTGTACTTCATGTGCGGATTGGGCGTCCCCAGATTCAGGGTATCGTTGGGGATCAGGTCGCTGACCAGCTGGCGCTCCAGGAACTGAGCGATCACGGGGGAGGCCGTCTCGTCGAAGTTGGCCGCCGAGATGCTGGGCGTGGCGAATTCCACGGCTACGGCCCCCACCCCGGTTTCCGGATCGTAGTCCGTCGGGGCATACACCGGCACCCGCCCCAGGCCATCCACCTCCCGAAAGGTCTGGGTGACCGGCGGATCGGCCACCTCGAAGGCAAACCCGGCGTGGAAATCACCGCTCAGCACCACGACGTTTTCCAGCGCCTCGTCCCGCAAGAAGGTGGTGAGCTGGCGGCGCTCGGCGGGGTAGCCGTCCCAGATATCCAGAAAGCCGCTTTCGACTTCCTCGAAGGGCAATCCCGTCAGGGCCCCCGACCAGCCCACGTTGAATTCGGAAAAGATCACCTGACTGGCCACCAGCTTATACCGGGCCGTGGAGGTGGTCAGCTGGTCGAGCAACCAGGCCTTCTGGGTGGCCCCGAGCATGGAGCGGTCGGCGGCCTGCAGGGCGGGGTCGGTCACGTCAAGGAGTTGCCGGTCGCGCCCCTCCAGGCGGGTATCGAGCAGGATGAGGTCGGCCAGATCGCCGTAGGACAGGCTGCGGTAAACGCTGCGGTCGTCCGTCTCCCGGATCGGCATCCACTCGAAGTAGGCTTGCCGGGAGCGGTCCTTGCGCGCTTCCCAGGGCCCCTCGTCGCCTTCCTGGTGGTTGCTGGCACCGTCTTCGTAGCTGTTGTTGGCCGATTCGTGGTCGTCCCACACCGCGATGATGCCGTGCTGCTGGTGGAGGTGCCGCAGGTCGGGGTCGAGGCGGTAGGTGGAGTAGCGGGCGCGGTAGTCCTCCAGCGACACGATCTCCCGGTCGGGCTCCACCAGGCGATCGTCCCATACCTCGGCGCTGCCGTACACGAAGTTGGCGTACTCGTAGATGTAGTCGCCCAGGTGCACCACGGCGTCCAGGTCGTTGCGCTCCGCCAGGCGGGCGTAGGCATTAAAGTAGCCCGCCTGGAAGTTGCTGCAGCTCACCACCCCGAATCGCAGGTGGTCGGACTGCGCGCCGGTCGGGCTCGTCTTCGTCCGGCCGGTGAGGGAGTGGCGGTCCAGCGCGGTGAAGCCGTAGTAGTAGGTCGTTCCGGCCTCCAGCCCGTCCACGTCCACCTTTACGGTATAGTCACGCGTGGCGTCGGTCTCGAAATCCCCTTCCCGGATGACCTGTTGCAGTTGGGGGTCGGTAGCCACGATCCACCGGCCCTCTACGGTCTCGGAGGTCAGGGTATCGGGGGTCACCCGCGTCCAGATGATCACCCGGTCCGCCAGGGGGTCCCCGGAGGCGACGCCGTGGTAGAAAGGATACAACTCGGCCTTCACCGTCAGTTGATTGGCCCCGGGCAGTTGCCGTCCGTGGGTGTACACCGTCTGGGCGCGTACGCCGGTGCAGAGAAATATACCGAAGAGAAAGGGCAGGACACGGAGTAGCATTTTCATGAGTTCTATTCCCTAAAGGTACCCCCGGTTCGTGACCCCCGGTCGTGGGGTCTTTTTTGCACCACAGGTTGTTGCTAGTTTGGGCCAGTACAATGCGGTCTACGACAGCGTCTGTACCGCGCAGGCTATGGCTGCACCGGAGAAGAGGAAAAACGCCGGAACTACAAGTCCCGGTGCTCGGTCGCGGTCATAGAACGCTTCGTACCGCAGGAGGACGAGCGGTAAGGCGGGGGGGGTACTTGCATATCCACCCGTCTCTACCCTATATTTGCCGCCCATTCCCCGTTAGCGTACGGGGGAGTTTTATACCGAAGGGTGGAGAGATCAGGCTCTGTGAAACCCTGGCAACCACTTTCCCGATGGCTCGGGAAAAAAGGTGCCAATGCCTGTCCCGCGGTCGCGGGAACTATAAAATCATCGTGCCATGCCCCCTCTCCCTTCCGGGATTCCCTCCCGTTGTCTCCTCCCCTCCCGTTCACCCGCGCATCCGCCGCGGGGCCTACCCCGCGTGTGCTCCGCCGTCGTCCACGGGCGCAGGACTATGCTGTACGGTTCCCGGCACGTGCAACGGCACCCGCGTCCGCGCCGCCCCCGATCAAGGATTGAAGGGCATCAGTGACGCCCCTTCCCTCCCTCCCTCAAACATTCAATCCTTTCTACCATGCACTTCGAAACACTCCAACTACACGCCGGCCAGGAGGTCGACGAAACCACCCGCAGCCGCGCCCTGCCGCTGTACCAGACGACCAGCTTCACCTTCAAGGACAGCGAGCACGGGGCTAAGCTCTTCGGCCTCCAGGAGTTCGGGAACATCTACACCCGGATCATGAATCCGACCACCGACGCCTTCGAAAAGCGGGTGGCCGCGCTGGAAGGAGGAGCCATGGCCGTGGCGACCGCCTCCGGGCAGAGCGCCCAGTTCCTGGCCATCAACAACCTGGCCGCGGCGGGCGACAACATCGTCAGCAGTCCCTACCTCTACGGGGGTACCTACAACCAGTTTAAGGTGGCCTTCAAGCGCATCGGCATCGAGGTGCGCTTCGCGGAGAGCACCGACCCGGCCAGCTTCGAGGGGCTGATCGACGAGAAGACCAGGGCGATCTACACCGAGACGCTGCCCAACCCCAGCTTCCTGGTCCCCGACTTCGATGGCCTGAGCGCCCTGGCCACCAAGCACGATCTGCCGCTGGTGGTCGACAATACCTTCGGCACCGGCGGCTACCTCTGCCGGCCCATCGAGCACGGGGCCCACATCGTGGTGGAATCGGCCACCAAGTGGATCGGCGGCCACGGCACGAGCATCGGCGGCATCATCGTCGACAGCGGCAAGTATGACTTCGGCAACGGCAAGTACCCCCAGTTTACGGAGCCGAGCGACGGCTACCACGGCATGGTCTTTAACGACGTCTTCGGCAAGGACGGCCCCTTCGGCAACATCGCCTTCGCCATCCGCGCGCGGGTGGAGGGACTGCGCGACTTCGGTCCGGCCGTCAGCCCCTTCAATGCCTGGATGTTCATGATCGGCCTGGAAACGCTGAGCCTGCGCGTCGACCGCCACTGCGAAAATGCCCTGGCCCTGGCCCAGTGGCTGGAGGGCCACGATAAGGTGGAGAGCGTCAGCTACGCCGGCCTGCCCGGCCACCCCGGCCACGCCAACGCCAAGAAGTACCTGAAGCACGGCTTCGGCGGTGTCCTCAACTTCAGCGTGAAGGGCGGCAAGGAGGCCGCGACCCGGGTCGTCGACAACCTCCAACTCATCAGCCACCTGGCCAACGTGGGCGATGCCAAGACCCTCATCATCCAGCCCGCCGCCACCACCCACCAGCAGCTCAACGAGCACGAGCAGCGCGCCGCCGGCGTAGAACCCAATGCCCTGCGGGTGAGCGTGGGCATCGAGCACATCGAGGACATTAAGGCGGATCTGCAGCAGGCGTTGGATCTTGTTTAAATGAGTGAATTATTGAAGGAGTGAAGGAGTGAATGGCGTCAGTGCTTCCCATTCGCTAATTCACTCCTTCATTCCTCCCTTCCTGAGCCATGACCAAGTACCTACACATCCACCACCCCTTCCCCCTCGAGTCCGGCCGGGTGCTGCCCGGGCTCACGGCGGCTTACCATACCTACGGGAGCCTGAATACGGAGGGCGACAACGTCATCTGGATCTGCCACGCGCTGACCGCCAACAGCGACTGCGAGGATTGGTGGCCGGGGCTCGTGGGTGCGGGGTGCACCATCGATCCGGAGCGCTACTTCATCGTGTGCGTGAATATGCTGGGGAGCAGCTACGGGAGCACCAGTCCGCTATCCACCGATCCGGAGACCGGCCAAGCCTACGGGCTCGACTTTCCCCTGGTGACCACCAAGGATACTGCCCGTTTCTTTTCGCTGGTGGCCGACTACCTGGGTATCCGCCACATCCGGCTGCTGATGGGCGGCAGCATGGGCGGGCAGCATGCGCTGGAGTGGGCGTGTACCGAGCCCGACCGCTTCGACCTGCTGTGCGTACTGGCCACCAACGCCCGCCACTCGC
Source organism: Lewinellaceae bacterium (assembly GCA_963803525.1). Classification (GTDB taxonomy): domain Bacteria; phylum Bacteroidota; class Bacteroidia; order Chitinophagales; family Saprospiraceae; genus Neolewinella. The sequence goes on along the minus strand of CAWDMV010000017.1, from coordinate 564,589 downwards.
CCTGGGGGGTAGCCTTCAATGAGAGTCAGCGCATGGCGTTGCGGGCCGACCCTACCCTGGGTACGGACACGCCCGACGCCGGCCGGGCCGGACTGGAGGCCGCCCGGGCCATTGCGATCCTGTCGTACCGCCACTACCGTACCTACGCAGACACCCAGGCGGAGGCAGAGGAAGACCGTTACGAGGACTTTCGCGCCAGCAGCTACCAACGCTACCAGGGCTACAAACTGTGGAAACGCTTCGACCCTACCTGCTACTACGCCCTCTCGCGGGGTATGGACAGCCACGACGTAGGGCGGGGACGCGGGGGTGTTGCCGCGGCGCTCAGTCGCATCGTCTCCCCCACCCTCGTCATCAGCATCGATACCGACGTGCTCTTCCCGATCGAGGAGCAGGGGATGCTGAGCCGCCACATTCCCAACAGCCGGCTGGAGGTGATGCACTCGGACTACGGTCACGACGGCTTCCTCACGGAATCGGTCAAGATCGGGGAGTTGCTCGCGGATTTCCTCAACGACATGCTGCGCATCGACGCGACCACCAAGCGGGCCTTTACGGATCAGCTCACGGGGCGGAAGTTTGCGGTGCCGGGCTCGGAGGAGGTGTAGCTTATTTCTTCGCCGCCAGCGAGTCGTGTAGGTGGGCGGGATAAGGCAGGCAGAGGGATTCCAGCTGGGCTACGGTACCCAGGAAGACATTGCGGTCGACCCTGCCGACTACGCCCGGTTGCTGGGCGCGGTTGGTATACTGCCAGAACTGGTAGGGGCGGCCACAGATGGTGACGGGTTCGCGGTCGTCGTAGCGGGCCAGCCAGAGCGGGTAATCGTCGAATTGACCGGCGAGGTGGCGGTTATAAAAGTTGAGCCCCGTGTAAAGAATGGGCTTGATGCCGTAGTGCGCCTCGGCGAGGTGGAGCCACTGCCGGACGTGCTCCACCAGTTCCGGGCCGGTAAGGTCGCCGAGGTCTTCAACGTCGAGGACGGGGGCGAGGTCGCCGGGTTCGAGCTTGACCAGGTCGATGTAGTTGCTGAGTTGGCGCTCGATGCTGGTATGGGGCAGAAAATAATGATAGGCCCCGCGGCGAAGGCCGGCCCGACCGGCTTCCATCCAGTTGGCGCGGAAGGCGAGGTCGCGGTGGTTCCAGCCTTCGGAGGCCTTGATGAATGCGAAGTCTTGGGTAGCAGCGACACTGTCCCAGTTGACCACGCCCTGGTAGCGGCTTACATCGATGCCGACAATCTCGTAGCGCTGGCCCACGTCCTCCCGCGCACAACCGCAGAGGGCGGCGAGGGCAAGCAGGGGCAGGAGGATGGCGAGGCGGCGCAAGGGTGGGTTTTTACTACACTAACGAGTGATTCAAATTTACAGTTTATCGGACATATGCTCACTCATCGGCGAGGATGCCCCGGATGTTCCAGTTGACGGTCTCTCCGACCAGATCATTGAAGCTGGCCCACTGGGTAGCCAGGCCCAAGCGGAGGAGGTCGCCGTTGCGGTTATAAGTACGTCCGGCATCACAGCCGACGGCAAAGGGGGAATCTGCCGGCAGTTCCACCTCCACGGCCAGCCAAATGCCGCGGCCGGTGAGCTCGATACCGGGTATGAGACGGTCCTCGATCCACTCGGTGGTGGTGATGCGGGCGGTGATGTCCTTGCGGTAGAGCTCGGCCCCGGGGGTGCGATCGTCGGGCCCTTCATCGTAGATCACTACACGGGTGGCCTGGGGCACCTGGGTGAGGTAGAAAGTGACGCGGTCGAGAGTGCGCCCGACGTAGGGCGCGATCTCGGCCGGGGGGAAATAGGCGGCGTAAGTGTTTTGCCCGCCCTGCAACTGGGGGGCGGAGGCGTTGGGGCCGTCGTAATTGAGGGTAGTGGTAGCGGGCGCGTCGTCTTTCTCGCAGCCGGTACCGGTGAACAGCGTGAGGGCCAGGAGTAGCAGGGGAAGCAGGGCGATTTTCATGGGTAGGACTTTGGCGGCTAAGATCGGAGATAAGACACGGGCGGGAAAGGGGCGGTTGCTTAAGGTTGTGCTAAAGTGACGCCTGCCATTATTGCAGACCTCGGAGGTCTGACGGAATGTCACCTACCTTCACCCCCGTGAACCGCGAGATCCTCCGCCTGGCCCTGCCGAATATCCTGAGCAACATCTCCGTGCCGCTGATCTCCAGCTTCGACACGGCGCTGATGGGCCAGCTCGGCGGCACCCACATCGCGGCGGTGGGCCTGGGCAGCATGGCCTTCAACTTCGTGTACTGGAACTTCGGCTTCCTGCGCATGGGCACCACCGGACTCACCGCCCAGGCCTACGGCCGCCACAGCGCCGAAGAACAGGCCAGCACCCTCGTGAGGGGCGGGCTGCTCGCGCTGCTCGTCGGCCTCCTGCTCGTCCTATTCCGGACACCGGCCCTGCAGCTGACGGAGTGGCTCCTCAACATCCGCGCCGATCAGTTGCCCCGGGTGGAGGAGTACTTCCACGTCCGCATCCTGGCCGCGCCGGCCGCCCTGCTGCAGATGGTGCTGCTGGGCTGGTTCTTCGGGCGGCAAAATGCCGTCTGGCCCCTCATCCTCACCCTGGCGGTGAACTCCGCCAACCTCGCCCTCAGCTACTACCTCGTTACCTACCTAAACTGGGGCATCGCCGGGGTGGCCTGGGGCACGGTGGCTGCCCAGTACTTCGGGCTCCTCGTGGGCATCAGCTTTCTCATCTACGGGCGCTACCGGCTTCCCGCACTGGCCCCTCCACCGGCAAGCCCTGCACCTGCGGCCCCGCCCCGGAGACGCGGTGAGTCTGGGTGCTTTCTTCCGGATTAACCGCGACATTTTTATCCGTACGGTGTGCCTCACCCTAAGCTTCGCTTTCTTCTATAACCGCGCGAATGCCCTGGACGTGGGGACAGCTACCGTGGCCGCTAACGTGATCCTGCTACAACTCGTAAACTGGCTGAGCTACGGGGTGGACGGCTTCGCCTTCGCCGCCGAAAGCCTGGTGGGTAAGTACGCCGGTGCCGGACAACCCGCCCGCCTGCACCGCGTCATCCGCCTGCTGTTCGCCTGGGGGATGGGGCTGGCCACGCTCTACGCCCTCGTATACGGGCTGGGCGGCACCCGACTCCTGGAACTCTTCGCCCCCGCCGACAGCGCCGGAGAAACCCTGGCGGTCGCCCTGTACTACCTGCCGGTCCTCGTTCTCTTCTGCCTGCTGGCGACCCCCTGCTACCTCTTCGATGGCATCTTCGTGGGGCTGACGGCGGCGCGAGCCATGCGGCAAACGATGCTCCTGGCCTTCGCCGGCTATCTCATCGCCTACTACCTCGTCGGTCAGCACTATGGCAACTGGGGACTCTGGGGAAGCCTCCTGCTGTTCATGGTGCTGCGGGCGCTACTGATGTGGAAGTGGTTTGTTAGTTCGTTAGCATTTTAGATCTTTAGTTCTCCCCTCCTACCTTGCACCCATGTTCTATCCCTCCATAGCAGCCGCCCAGTCCGCCCTGGCCACGGGGGAGTGCACCACCGTACAAATCGTGGAACGCTACCTGGCTTCGATCGGTGACCAGCGCTACCTGAACATCTACGTGGAGGTGTTTGCCGACGAGGCCCTCGAACGGGCGCGGGAGCAGGACCGGCGGCGGCGCGCGGGTGAAGTGTTGGGGCGCCTCGCCGGGGTGGTAATCAGCATTAAAGACGTCATCTGCTACAGCGACCACACCGTGAGCGCGGGCTCGGCGATGCTGGAGGACTTTGTCTCGACCTACACCGCTACCGCCCTGCAACGCTTACTGGACGCCGATGCCATCGTGATCGGGCGTACGAACTGCGACGAGTTCGCCATGGGCAGCGGCAACGAGAACAGTCACTACGGCCCCACCCGCAATGCCGCCGACCCCGCGCGGGTGCCCGGGGGCAGCAGCGGGGGGGCCGCCGTGTCGGTCCAGGCCAATACCTGCCTGCTCGCCGTCGGCTCCAGTACGGGCGGATCGGTGCGGCAGCCGGCCTCCTTCTGCGGGCTCTACGGCTTCAAGCCTACTTACGGCCGCATCAGTCGCTACGGCCTCATCGCCTACGGCAGCAGTTTCGATCAGATCGGCCTGCTGGCCCGCGATCCGGCCGACATCGCGCTCGGGCTGGAGCTCATGGCCGGGCCCGACGGATACGACGCTACGGCCCCCACCCGCGAAGTGCCCGCCTACTCCCGGGCCACGAGCGAAGGACCGAAGCGCATCGCCTACTTCCCCGAAGTGCTCGACAACGAGGGGGTCGACCGGGTGATCCGCCAGACCACCACCCGGGCCCTCGACGAGCTGCGGGCCGCCGGACATACCGTCGAGCCGGTCACCTTCGACTACTTCGACTACGTAGTGCCCACCTACTACGTCCTCACCACCGCCGAGGCCAGCAGCAACCTGAGCCGCTTCGACGGCATGCGCTACGGCTACCGGAGCCCGGGGGCGGAGACGCTCGAGGACACCTACAGACGGAGCCGTTCGGAGGGCTTCGGTACCGAGGTGCAACGCCGCATCCTACTCGGCACCTTCGTGCTCAGCAGCGGCTACTACGATGCCTTCTACGGAAAGGCCCAGCGGGCGCGGCGGGTGATCCAGGAGCGGTTGCGGGCCATTCTGGCGGACTACGACTTCATCCTCCTGCCGGTCTCCCCGAGTCAGCCGTGGCTCGTAGGCGAGCAGACCGACGACCCGGTAGCCAACTACCTGGCCGATATCTACACCGTACTGGCCAACCTGGCGGGCCTGCCCGCGATTGCCATCCCCGCCGGCGACGACCCCAATGGCCACCTGCCCGTAGGTTATCAGCTGATGGCCGACCTCTGGCAGGAAGAAGCCCTGCTGGCCTTTGCCACCCGGACGAAAAAATAGCGGCACCCCCGAAGGCGTGCCGCTATAGTAATAGGTGTTAGAAAGAAAGCTCGTATGGGTTTCCCGAGCCTGACGAAAACGCGGAAGCCCAAACGAGCGCCTATTCCGGAACGGTCAGGGTGCCGTCCTGGGCCTTCTGCTGCAGTTGCTCGTTGGCGGTGATGGCCACCTCTACGCGGCGGTTGGCCTGCTTGCCCTCGGCGGTGTCGTTAGTGGCTACGGGCTGGGTTTCCCCGTGTCCGACGGTAACCATGCGCTCGCGGCTCACGCCCAGGTCGGCCAGGTAATCGGATACGCTGGCGGCGCGCTGCTCGCTCAGCTTCTGGTTGGAAGTCTCGCTGCCGACGCTGTCGGTGTGGCCGTCGACGGTGATGTCGGTTTCGGGATACTTGTTGAAGATGTCGGCCATGCGGCGCAGCTCAATCTTGCTGGCCTCGGTGAGGGTGTACTGGGCGGTGGGGAAGAGAATGCCGCTGTCGAAGGTCACCATGATGCCTTCGCCTACGCGCTCGACTTCGGCACCGGGCATCTGCTCGACGATCTCCTCGGCCTGCTTGTCCATGTAGTCGCCGATCACGGCACCCGCGGCCCCGCCGATGACGGAACCGATGATGGCTCCCTTAGTGCCGCTTCCGTTGTTCTTACCGATCACGCCGCCGATGACTCCGCCGGCCGTGCCACCGATGGCTCCGCCCTTTACGGCTTTGCTGGTGTTGCAGCCGGTCGCGAAGACGAGCATAAAGGCAAGAAGGAAGAGGGATAATGATTTGGTGATAGTTTTCATGCTGATTAGGGTTGTAGGCATAAAACCCGGTCCGACAACCCCATGTTTGGTGGATGCCTGTTAAGACTTCCTTACCAGATCGTCCACGATCCGCGCCGAAAGCAGGCACAGCGGCAGTCCGCCCCCCGGATGTACGCTGCCCCCCAGAAAGTATAATCCGTCGATCTCCCGGCTGAAATTCGGGTGCCGCAGGAAGGCCGCCATCGTATTGTTGCTGCTCGTTCCGTAGAGAGCGCCCTGGTGACTGCCGGTGAGCCCCTCGATGTCGGGCGGGGTGATGACCCGCTCGGCCCTGATGTGATTTTCCAGCCAGTCGGGCGGGTGCGCGGGTGCCAGGTAGGTCGACAGGGCAGCAATGACCTTCCCACGCAGCTTGGCGGTAAAAGTGTCCCAGTCCTGCCCCGAGTGGGCCGGGGCGTTCACCATCACGAACCAGTTCTCGTGGCCCGCGGGCGCGTCACCGGCGACCAGTTTGCTACCCACATTCACGTAGATCGTGACGTCATTGCTCAGGCTGCCCGCCTCCAGCTGGGTAAACTCATTAGCGTAGTCCTGGCTGAAGAAAATGTTGTGCAGTCCCAGCTCCGGGAACTCCCGGTCGATGCCCCAGTAGAAAATGACGGCGCTGGTACTCTTCTGCTGCTTGAGGGTCAGTTTCGGGCGCTTCGCGTCGGGAAGCAGTCGGTCGTAGGCGAGCCAGACGTCCATGTTGCAGACGACGATGTCGTAGTGGATTTCCTCGCCATTTACCCGAATGCCCTGCACCTGCGTCCCTGCCCTGCCGGTCTGCAGGCTGATCGGGTATCTCTCACGCAGGAGGGCCGCGGGAAGGACCGCTCGGTGTCTCATCCACCCGCTGGTTGAAGTGGTAAGTCACTCCCAGCCGCTTGCCCAGTTGTAGATGCTGTCGGCGATGTCGTACATGCCCCCCTCCGGCAGGTAGGCACCGAAGTGGTGCTCGAAGTGGGGGATCATCGAAAGCAGGCCGGGTGCCTTGTAGGGATTGCTGCCGTTGTAGGTGGCAAAGCGGTCGAAAAGCTGGACGAGCCGCGGGTCCTTCAGGGCGGCCTCGTGGACGTCGTGCATGCTCTTGAACAGGTCCAGCCCCGGAATCTTAAGCATGGCGAAGGCGACCTGGGGATCCAGCCAGGTACTCAGCTTATGAAGGCTTTTCTCCAGGAAGGTGCGGCCGGTGAGTTCGTACTTGCGGGCGGCGGTGTCCATGAAATCCTGCATCGCCTGCTCGGGTACGTCAAAGGTTTTAGCGGCGGAGGAGATGAGGTCGGCGGTAGACGCGGGTGCGGTGAACTGCGTGCCGTCGGGCCACCAGTAGCGGCACACTTCCGGGAGCCGGACGTAGTTGAAGTGCTCGCGGGGGTCTTCGCCGGCCAGGGTAAAGAGCTCGTCGACGTACTGCGGCATCGTGAAGAGCGAGGGCCCGAAATCGAAGCGGTAGCCCCCGGGCAGGGTGAACTGGGAGAGCTTACCGCCGGGGCCTTCATTGGCTTCGTAGACGTCGACCGCGTGGCCGGCGGCGGCCAGGCGAACGGCGGCGGCCAGTCCGGCGATGCCTGCTCCGATGACGGCGGTTTTCATGTCGGGGAAACCCGGGGGGGCGGGAAAGGGTTTACCTTTACTGGCGGCCGTCCACTCCACCGCTTGTCTCCCGATAGCTATCGGGATTGGCAAGAGGAAAGTCCGGGCAACGCAGGGCACCACGCCGGCTAACGGCCGGGGCTTCTTCTTCGGGAGGGGTACGGAATAGTGCAACAGAAAGCATACCGCCGTCTGCCCCGATCTCGGTCGGGGGCCAGGGTAAGGGTGAAACCGTGGGGTAAGAGCCCACGCCGCCGGGCAGTAATGTCCGGTGGAGGTAAACCCCGTGGGTTGAAATACCAAACAGCGCTCTATGGCCGGCCCGGTCTCCCGATAGCTATCGGGAAGGAGCGCGGGTAGGTAGATCGAGCCGTCGGGCAACCGGCGGCCTAGATAAATGGTGGAGCGTCCTTCCTCGGCAGGACCGACAGAACCCGGCTTATCGGAACGGCCCGTACCGGCGGCTCCCTTTCTCACGATTGGGGGCCGTTGGTTTTTGTTTCCCCCTTACTTTCACGCCATGCACCGACTGCTCTACTGCGCCGGCCTCTGCTGCCTGCTGGCCTGCGCGCCGGACGACCTGACCACCGAGGACGACGACCGTCCGCTCAACGTCGTCTTCATCCTGGCCGACGATTTGGGCTATCACGATCTGGGCTTCACCGGCTCCGACTTCTACGAGACCCCCAACCTGGACAAACTGGCCAAGCGCAGCGTCGTCTTCGACCGGGCGTACGCGGGCAGCCGGGTGTGCAGTCCGTCGCGCGCTACCCTGATGCTCGGCCAGTACACCGCCACCCACGGCATCACCGACTGGATCGGCGCGGCCTCCGGGGATGACTGGCGTAGCGCCAACCGCTTCACGACCCACCTGCCCCCCGACTACGGCCGGGTGCTGCCCGACAGCGCCCTCACCCTGGCCGAAGCCTTCCAGCAGAGCGGCTACCGCACCTTCTTTACCGGTAAGTGGCACCTGGGCGGACAGGGCAGTATGCCGACCGACCACGGCTTCGACGTCAATGTGGGCGGCAACGCCAAGGGCTCCCCGATGGGCGGCTACTTCGACCCCTACGATAATCCCGACCTCCCCAACCGCCGTCCCGGCGAAAACCTCTCGATGCGGCTCGCCGATGAGACGAAAGACTTCATCGTCACCCAGCAGGAGCGCCCCTTCTTCGCCATGCTCAGCTTCTACGCCGTGCACGCGCCCATCCAGACCACCGAGGAGCACTGGCGGCACTACCGCGATAAGGCGGAAGAAGGCGGGCCGGCCGATCACGGCTATGAGATGGAGCAGCGCTTACCGGTACGGACGGTGCAGGATAATCCCGTCTATGCTGGCCTGGTCACCCAACTCGACGACGCCGTCGGGCTGGTCCTCGACGCCCTCGATAGCCTGGGCATCGCCGATAACACCCTTGTCGTATTTACCTCCGACAACGGCGGCGTGGCCAGCGGCGACGCCTACGCCACCAGCAACCTGCCCCTACGCGGCGGTAAGGGCTACCAGTGGGAGGGCGGCACCCGCGAGCCGCTGTTCCTGCGCATTGGCGACCGCATCCGCCGGACCAAGCGTGCCCGTGTAGCGGACGTTCGGGTCACCGGGGCCGACCTCTACCCCACCCTCCTTTCCCTGGCCGGCATCAACGCCGACCCGCCCCAACGCATGGACGGCGCGGACCTCACCCCCCTGCTCGAAGGTGAAGACTGGCCCGAGCGTCCGCTCTATTTCCACTACCCCCACTACGGCAACCAGGGCGGCGACCCCAGCTCCGAGATTATCCTCGGCGACTGGAAGCTCATCCACTACTGGGAAGACGACCACGACGAACTCTACGACCTCGGGCGGGATCCGCAGGAGCGGGAGGACCTCGCGCGGAGCAATGCCGAGCAGACCTCCGCCCTGCGTACCCAACTCCTGGACTTTTTGGAGGAACGGGGAGCCGCCTATCCTACGCCCGACCCCGCCTACGACCCCGTACGCGCGCAAGCGAGAGCACGGTTTTACCGCGACACCCTGTGGCCCAGACTGGAGGCCGAGCGCACGGAAATGTTCCGCGAGGACTGGTCGCCCAATGCGGAGTGGTGGGGAAGCGGGGGTTAGCGCGCGTGCGGCGCGACCTTGCCGCCCTCCAGCTCCTTCTTGTCCTTATGCTGGACGATCATCATCCGGCAGGGCTTATTGTCGAGGACGCCGGACTTGTGGCCCTTCTCGTCGGTGGTGCCCTGGTCGGCACCGAAACTGAGGTCACCGGTGCGCATTTCGACGCGCTGTCCGTCCATGGTTTCGACCCACCAGCCGCCGCTGATCGGGATGATCCACTGGGGGGCGGGGTTTTCGTGCCAGTCGCCGTCGAAATCGGCGGGCAGCTCGGAGAAGATGATCTGGGTGGCGCCCTGCAGCAGCTTGTTGTTCCACTGCTCGCCGGAGCCGCCGCCCATGCTTTCGAGTTCGAAGTCGGTGAGGTACTCCTTTTTTTGTTTGCTGGTGCCGTCGGCGTCGGTGTAGACGTGCCAGTAGGGGATGGAGGGTTTTTGCTTTTGGTCGGGCATGGTGCTTGGGTTGATTTTGTGTTAGTCAACGCGGCCTGTGGCCGCGACTGTGCAACGCGGGCGATAGCCGCGCAGGTTCGGTGTGGCTGTACAATGCGGTCTCTCCCGATAGCTATCGGGACGAAAGCAAAAAGCGACCCCTAACTGCGCAGAAAGCAGGTTTCTGCCGGCTTATCACCTTCCGGGTGCTCAGTAACAGCTCACCAAAACAAGGGGACAAAATCAATTCTAAGCTTAACCGCGACCGGAGGCCGCATTATACTGCTGGCAGCAGCGAAGCTAATCCGTGTCCCTCCGTGCCTAAGCGCAGCGCCTCCGTGCGACGAAGTCGATCCGTGGTGAACGCATCAGTTTAGCGCAGCCGGAGGCTGCATTTTACTTCCGCGGTCGGAGACCGCATTGTACTGTCGCGGTCGGAGACCGCATTGTACTGGGAGACCGCATCGTACTAGAGCAGCGCCGCGCCGAATACCCCCGCCGAATCGCCCAGCTTGGGCCGCAGGAAGCGGGTGTCCATGCGGGGGTTAAAGAGGTGGTCGACGACCTGCGGGACGCCGTGGGTGTAGAGCTCATCGATGTTGCCGAGGCCCCCGCCGAGGACGACGGCATCGGGGTCGAGGACGTTGATGATGTTGGCGATGCCCTTGGCGAAAAAGTGGAAAAAGCGCTCCATGGTCCGCGTGGCGGCGGGATCGTTGCCGGCCCGGTAACGGGGCACGATCTCGCGCATCGTACGGGCAGCCCCGCTCATGCGCAGGTAGTAGCGTTCGAGGGCCGGGCCGGAGAGGATCTGCTCCGTGCAGCCGACCCGCCCGCAGTAGCAGTAGCCGCCCGAGTGGTCGAGGAAGGTGTGACCCCACTCGCCGCCAATGCCCTGGGCGCCGCCGATGATGCGGGTATCGACGACCACGCCGCCGCCGGTACCGGTGCCGAGGATCACGCCGAAGACCACGCGGGCACCGGGTAATTCATCAGGGACGCAGCCCAGCAGGGTTTCGGCGACCGCGAAGCAGTTGGCGTCGTTGGCCAATTTGAGGGGCCGGTCGATGAGCCGTTCGAGGTCCTGCCGGATGGGGTGGCCGTTGAGGACTACGGTATTGCTGTTCTTCATCAGGCCCGTGGGCGGGTCGATCGTGCCGGGGGTACCGATGCCCACCTGCCGGGCGCGCACGCCGGTGGCTTTCTCTAGATCTCGGACCATCTCCGCGATCCGGGAGAGGATGTGGGCGTAGCCGCCCTCGCGTTCGGTGGGGATGCGGCGGCGCTCCACGACCTTGCCCCCTTCGTCGAGCACGGCCCCCTCTATTTTGGTGCCCCCCAGGTCGATACCGAATTTCATTGATGCAGGATTTGCGGGCAAAGTAGCCATTTTCCCCGGCACCCGCGGCCCCGCCTGCGCCGGCTTCCTTACGCGTCGGGGAGCAGCGACTTGCGAATGAGGAGGTACACCAGGGGGCCGATCAGCGGAAACAATAAAATGGCGTAAATGATGCCGTTGCTGAGCCCCGAACGGCTGCGGGCGGCCATGTCCGCACTGGCCACCTTGAGGATGGGGCGGTAAATCAGGACGGCCAGGAGGATCACGGCAAGGGCAACAAGGATGGAGGTCGTAGGCACGGCGGCGGCTTTGCCCATCTGAACCCCGTGGGGGAGAGCTTGTTCCCATGACCATGACTACACTGCAAGCGGGCGACGCCGCCCCCTCCTTCACCGCCACCCTACAGGACGGCTCGTCCGTCTCCCTTGCGGACTACGCGGGCAAGCGGCTCGTCCTGTTCTTTTACCCCAAAGACGATACCCCCGGCTGCACGGCGGCGGCCTGCAGTCTGCGCGACGGGTTCGGGGAACTGCAGGCGGCAGGATTCGAGCTGCTCGGGGTGAGCCCCGACAGCGTGAAAAAGCACCAGAAATTCATCGATAAGTACGACCTGCCCATGCCGCTGGCAGCCGACGAGGACCACCAGATCATGGATGCCTACGGTGTGTGGGGCCCTAAGAAATTCATGGGCCGGGAATACGACGGCGTACACCGCACCACCTTCGTGATCGACGCCGGGGGCCGGATCGAGCGGGTCTTCACCAAGGTGAACACCAAGTCGCACGCCGAGCAAGTCCTCCATGCCTAAATGATCGGGTACGTCCTGGAAGGAATCCGCGCGGGCCTCCTGCTCTCGCTGCTGGTGGGGCCGCTGGTGGTCCTGCTGGTCCAGCTGAGCCTCCGGCGCGGTACCCTGGCCAGCTTTGCGGCGGCGCTGGGGATCTGGACCAGTGATCTATGCTACATTTCCGCCTCCCACTTCGGCCTGGAGGGACTGGAACGGCTGCTCGACCTGCGGTACCTCAACGAGGTTTTCGGCACCGTCGGCGCCCTGCTCCTGCTGGGGGTGGGCTTCGTGATGTGGTACAAAAAACCACCCAGCCTGAAGGGCAAAAAGAGCCTGCCCTCCCGCCGCGGCCTGCTCGGCGCCTGGGTGCAGGGCTTCGCGCTGAATACCCTGAACCCCTTCACGGCTTTCTTCTGGTCGACCTTCGTCGTCACCCAGGTGCACAACCGCGAGCTGCTTTCCTCCGACGCCCTGGCCATCTACGGCGGCATGATGGGCACCATCGTGCTGGCCGACGCCTGCAAGGTGCTCGGCGCGCGCAAGCTGCGGGAGTTTTTGCGGCCGGCCATGATGCGGCGGGTGCAGCGCACGGGGGCGGTGGCGCTGGGGTTGTTTGGGATCGTGCTGGCGGTGCGGGTGTGGCTTTAATGGCTCCCGACCTCCGGTCGGGTTGAGCCTATGCCCCGACCGGAGGTCGGAAACCGTTACCGGACGCGATCGGCATTGGCCTTCAGGAAACCTTCCCAGCCCGAGAACTGCTTGCCGCCGGACACCGCCGAGCGGTGTTGGTAGTAGTGGCACATGGCCGCGCCGAGGGCGTCGGTGGCATCCGACAGGTAGCGGCTGTTATCGAGGGTAAACTCGTTTTCCAGCATGGCGGCGACCTGCTCCTTGCTGGCGTTACCGTTGCCGGTGATGCTCTGCTTGATCTTGCGGGGGGCGTACTCGGTGACCTCCAGTCCCTGAGCGATAGCGGCGGCCATGCATACGCCCTGGGCGCGGCCGAGTTTAAGCATCGACTGGGGGTTCTTACCGAAGAAGGGGGCCTCGATGGCCATCGTGGTGGGCTGGTGCTCCTGAATGACCTGGGTCAGCCGGCGGTAAATGAGCTCCAGCCGGCGGGCGTGGTCCTTAAACTGGGCCAGTTTGAGCACGCCGAGCTCCACGATGCGGCGGCTGCGGGGATGTACCTCGACTACGGCAAAGCCAAGCACCACGGTGCCCGGGTCAACGCCCAGGATGCGGTAAACGGCCGGTTCGGGAGTGGATTTCGGGGCCAAGGCCAAAACAATTGAGTGAGTAAACAGGAAAACGGCAACCCTTGCCGCAGCCGACGGTACATCGATCCGGGGCGTAAGGTAGCGGGAAAAGCAGTGGCCCAACAAATTTTTTGGTTCCGCGCGGGGTAAAACTATTTATAGTTTATGTTGCTGGGCGACCGATCCGCGTAATTTGTGGAGAAATATGCCCGGTCCGTCTTTCCCCCGCCTTTCTCCGAATGTCCGCCCTTGGGCGCTCCGCCTCCTGGCCGTCGGGGTGGTCGCGATCTTCGTGTACCAGTTCGTGGGGATAGCGCAGCGGATGGACTGGCCCGCCTTCCTACGGGCGCTCCAGCGGCCCGGCAACTGGCGCTACCTGGCCCTGGCCGTGGCCCTGATGCCCCTCAACTGGTGGCTGGAGGCCCGCAAGTGGCAGCTGCTCCTGCATGCCTTTTTGCCCTGGCCCTTCGGCCGGGTACTGCGGGCCACCCTGGCCGGCGTGAGCGTGAGCGCGGCCACCCCCAACCGCATCGGCGAGATCGGCGGCCGCCTATTGCTGGCCCGCCGCCCCGAGTGGCCGGCCGTGATCGCCTCCTCCCTCCTGGGCAGCCTCTGCCAGTGGGTGGCCTTTCTTTTGGTCGCCTGGCCGGCACTCGTCCTCACCGTCGGGCGCGTGCCCGGACTGCTGCCGGAAGCGTGGCCGGTAAGCTGGCTGCTGCCCGTAGGCCCGTTGCTGGTGGCGGTGGCGGCGGTGGGCGGCAGGCCCTTGCTGTTCCGGTTGCTGGACGCTTACGCCAGGCGGTTCGCAAAGGACGTGACGGACCTGCGCGCCGCGTTGGAGCGGGTAAATTTCGTGCGTTTGCTGGGCAGCAGCGTCCTGGCGTGTCTGCGCTTCGGCCTGTACTGCAGTCAGTTGTACCTGCTGCTGTGGTTCTTCGGCCTCGAGTTGCCGTGGTGGGCCGGCATGGCCGGTATTGCCGCCATTTACCTGGTACAGGCCGGTATCCCCCTGCCTCCGGGACTCAACTTTTTAACCCGGACGGAGCTGGGTCTGTTAGTGTGGCAGGCGGGTCCGGAGGAATCCGTTGCGGTGCTGGCAGCATATTCCGCCCTGTTCAGCGTTAATGTGTTATTACCCGCCCTTCCTGGCTACTGGTTAATCGTCAGGAAAAACAAAAGTCGATGAATTCCCTGTTGCTCAAATCCCTGTTCCTGTTGCTGCTCGCCGTACCGGTGGGGGATGCGGGGCGTCAGGCGGTTTCGCCACGGGCTTCGGCACCCGCGCACGCGCCCGACGTCTGTGGCATCCGCAACACCACCTTCGACGCCGGGGAGGAGATCGTCTATAAGCTCTACTACAACTGGAACTTCGTGTGGCTGCCCGCCGGGGAGGTGACCTTCCGCGTGCACGATCTGCCCAACCAGTACCGCGTCACCGTCCGGGGCCGGACCTACCCCAGCTACGAGTGGTTCTACAAGGTCACCGACAACTACGAGAGCTACCTCGACAAGGAGACGCTGCTGCCCCAGATCCACATCAAGGACATCCACGAGGGCGGCTACGAGAAGTACGACCGCACCACCTTTTACCAGGACGAGCAACGCATCGTGAGCCACCGCGGCCGCACCCGCTCGGATACCAAGCCGAAGTACATGGACGTCGACCCCTGCATGCACGACCTCATCTCGATCATCTACTTCGCCCGTAACCTCAATTACGACCGCCTGCGGAAGAACCAGGAAATCCCCATCAAGATCCTTATGGATCAGGAGATGCACCCCCTCAAGATCCGCTACCTCGGCCCCGAGGAGGACGTGAAGATCAAGGGCAGCGGTACGTATAACACGCTGCGGTTCAGTCCTCAGCTCATCACGGGAGAGCTCTTCAAGGAGGGCGACGAGATGCAGATCTACGTCAGCAACGACCAGAACAAGATCCCCCTGATGATCGAATCTCCGGTCACCGTGGGCAGCGTCAAGGCCGTACTGCACTCCTACAACGGCCTCCGCTACCCCATGCAGGCCAAGATCGACTAATGAACCGCGCCCTCCTCACCCTCTTGGTTGCCGTGCTGGCCTTTATGCTGGGCATGACCGCCTTCGCCCTGTGGCAGTCTCACGCCCAGGACCGGCGCGTCCACGAGGAGGCCACCGTCCTGCTGGAGCGGGTACGCGACGTCATGAAACTGGTGACCGTGGAGGGCGACGTCAACGAGCTGTTCTCCTCGACCTCCTCGCGCAACGTCACCCTGTACCTGCCCCTGCCCTCCCAGTTTTCCTTTGACAAAAAGGCCACCGTGGAGGTGCGCGGCAAGATCCTGGTGGGCTACGACCTCGAGCAGTTGGACCTCTCCATCGATCCCGAGGCCCGCACCCTGACCGTCCGCAACCTCCCCGAGCCGGAGATCCTGGCCATCGACCACGAACTGATTTACCGCGACCTCAACGAGAGCTGGTTCAACAGCTTCACCGCCGAGGACTACAGCCGCCTCAACCAGCGTGCCAAGGAACGCCTCCGCGACCAGGCCCTGCGGAGCGAACTCATGGCGCGGGCGCGGGTGCAGGGCAACACCGTGCTGGAATCCATCCGCTACCTCGCCGGAAGCGCCGGCTACGAACTGCTGGTCGAGGAACGTCTGCCCCAGCCCGCCGGCTGACGGGCCGCCGGCCGGTGCTCACTTCTTTAACCTGAACTCGATCACGCCGTTGGCCCCCTGCATTCCGTAGCGGTTGGTATCGGTCACGTTTTTGAGCACCGTCACCCGGGCGATCTCGTTGATGTCGATGCTGTTGTACACCGAGGAAAAATTGTTGCCGAGTACGGTCCCGTCCACCACGAACAGGGGGCTGGTATCCGTCTGGGCGTTGACGGCCCCGCGGATGCGCACCGTGGCGGTCGGGCCGGTACCCTGCACGAGCACCCCCGCGATGCGCCGCAGGTAAGACGTGAGGTCGGTACCGGTGGAGGCGGCATCCACTTCGACGGAGTTGGCGCCAGCCTTGCCGCGGATGGCCCGGTCCATACGCTCGGTATCCGTGGCCTGCCGCGGGGCACTGCAGGCCAGGGTAAGGAGCAGTAGGGCCAGCAGGGAGAAGAGACGGGACATGAGACGGGATTGCACGGTGGAGAAAGGCAGCCACTAAAGGTACGGCACCCACGCAAAAGCTTACCTTCGCCCTCCCATTCCCGCGCTCGTAAGCAGGGTAAACCCAATCCCCCGATGATCAACATCACCCTCCCCGACGGCAGCGTCCGCGAATTCCAAACCGGCAGCAGCGCCATGGACGTCGCCCAGAGCATCAGTGCCGGACTGGCCCGCAACGTACTCAGCGCCCGCGTCAACGGTACCGTCATCGACGCCGGCCGGCCCATCGAGCAGGATGCCACCGTGGAGCTGCTGACCTGGAACGACCAGGGGGGCAAGGAAACCTTCTGGCACTCGACCGCCCACCTCATGGCCGAAGCCCTGGAGGAGCTCTACCCCGGCGTGAAACTGGGCATCGGCCCGGCCGTCGAAAACGGCTTCTACTACGACATCGATACCGGCGACGACCGCAGCATCAGCTCCGAGGACCTCCCCAGGATCGAGCAGAAAATGCTGGAATTGGCCCGCCGAAAAGTGGACTACGTACGCAAAAACGTCAGCAAGGCCGAGGCCATCGCCTACTTCGAAGAGAAGCAGGACCCCTACAAGCTCGAACTGCTCGACCGCCTGCAGGACGGGAGCATCACCTTCTACACCCAGGGCAACTTCACCGACCTCTGCCGCGGCCCCCACATCGCCAACACGGGCGCCATTAAGGCCATCAAGCTCATGAAGGTGGCCGGCGCCTACTGGCTCGGCGACGAAAAGCGCAAGCAGCTGACCCGCATCTACGGCATCTCCTTCCCCAAGGCCAAGGAACTGACGGAGTACCTCCACCTGCTGGAGGAAGCCAAGAAACGCGACCACCGCAAACTCGGCCAGGAGCTCGAACTCTTCATGTTCAGCGAGAAGGTCGGGGCCGGCCTGCCGATGTGGCTCCCCAAGGGCACCCAACTGCGCGAACGCCTGATCAACTACCTCAAGGAGCGCCAGGAGAACGCCGGCTACCAGCAGGTGACCACCCCCCACATCGGCAAGAAGGAGCTCTACGTGACGAGCGGGCACTGGGACAAGTACGGCGCCGACAGCTTCCAGCCCATCAAGACCCCCCGGGAGGGTGAGGAGTTCCTGCTCAAGCCCATGAACTGCCCGCACCACTGCGAGATGTATAAGTTCCGCCCCCGCAGCTACCGCGAACTGCCCCTCCGCCTGGCGGAGTTCGGCACGGTGTACCGCTACGAGCAGACGGGCGAGCTCCACGGCCTCAGCCGTGTGCGTGGCTTCACCCAGGACGACGCCCACATCTTCTGCATGCCCGAGCAGGTGAAGGGAGAATTCCTGGCCGTGGTCGACATCGTCCGCGAGGTGCTCGCCATGATCGGCTTCGACGACGTCACCGCCCAGATCTCCCTGCGCGATCCCCGGACCCCCGAGAAGTACATCGGCTCCGAGCAAAACTGGGAGAGCGCCGAGCAGGCCATCATCGACGCCTGTAAGGAGATCGACATGAAGACCGTCAAAGCCTACGGCGAGGCGGCCTTCTACGGCCCCAAGCTCGACTTTATGGTCCGCGACGCCCTCGGGCGGCAGTGGCAACTCGGTACCGTGCAGGTCGACTACAACTTACCCGACCGCTTCGAGCTCGAGTACATCGGCTCCGACAACCAGGCCCACCGCCCGGTCATGATCCACCGCGCCCCCTTCGGCTCGCTGGAGCGCTTCACCTCGATCCTCATCGAACACACCGGCGGGAAGTTCCCCCTCTGGCTCACCCCCGAGCAGTTCACCGTTCTACCGATCAGCGACAAGTTCAACGCCTACAGCCAGGAAGTCCTCACGCAACTGGCCCGGCACGACATCCGCGGCTCCGTCGACGACCGCAGCGAAACCATCGGCCGCAAAATCCGCGACACGGAGCTCAAGCGCGTCCCCTTCATGCTCATCGTCGGGGAGAAGGAAGCGGAGAGTGGACAGGTAGCGGTGCGGGTGCAGGGGGAGGGCGACCGGGGTGCGATGACGGTGGAGGAGTTTGCGTCCTTTTTCAAAGCTGCGCTTTGAAAAAGGACGCGGGACGCGCTCCGACTGCGTCGGGGCTGAGAGACCGCTGCGCGGGGGACCGCTGCGCGGGGGACACGGGACGCCGGGTCGGGGAATTCATTGACGCCAGTGACCCACAGTCGTCTGTCCCCCGCGGAGCGGTCCCCCGCGACAGCGGTCCCCCGCGGCAGCGGTCTCATCGCGAAGCGACGTGTCTCTTCACTTCCCCTCGAAAACTCTCCGCTTCCCGTAATAATTATAAAAAAATACCACTCCAGTAGCCACCAACTTGATCAGCCATTCCCGGTCGCCAAGGACGGGAAAGTAATGCAGCCCGTACACGATCCCCGCGTCCAGCAATAGGCCGCCAACGCTGACGAGCATACTGAGGGCGAAGGCCGAGCGGAGCGAGCGTTTCAGCTCGAAGACGAAGTAGCGCTGCAGGAAGAAGTTGAGGACCACGCTGCTCGAGTAGGCAATGAGGGTGGCCGGCAGGGGGGGGAGGTAGGTATCAACGAGAATGAGGTACAGGCCGTAATTGATGCCGGTGGCCACCAGCCCGGTGAGGGCGAAGGGAAGTTTCTTCCAGCCGAAGGCCCAGACTTTTTTCGCGGTCTGCTTCACCCCTCTTGCGCGCGTTCGGCGGCCCGTTCCCGGCGGAAGAAGTCGCGGACTTCCAGCCAGTTGTCGACGCGGACGTAGCCCTCCTCGTCGAGGTTATGGGTGGAGGTGAAGAGCAGGCCCTGCCCGTTGAAGCCGGCCAGGTTGGTGGCCTTGTCGTCGATCATGTAGTCGCCGTGGACGATGCTCTTATTGCCGCAGAAGACGATGCGCGACCAGTGGATGAAGGGCATGTGCTCTTCCAGCCACTCCCACTTGTCGGTGAAGCTGTGCTTGAATTCCGTGGCGGCCGTGACGATATAGACCTCATAGTTGTCGTAGAGTTCCCGCACGACCGCCTGGGCGTCCTGCATCACGGGCAGGTGACGGAAGAAGCCGGGTTTGCGGAGCTCGTCGCGGAGGTACTCGACGCCGGGCAGGTCGTAGATGCGCTTACCGCGGTACTCGGCCGGGTCGATGGGGCGCCCGAAGCGCTCCTCGTAAATGGAGTGGTAACGCTGGTAATTGTCTACCATCACCTCATCCATGTCGATACAAATGCGCATCAGGCATCTACTTTAGTGATTCCGATCGGCTTATCCCGGTCGTAGCCCCCCTCGTCCAGTTCTTTGTAGGCGGGCTCTACCTCGTGATATTCCGGGGCTTGGCCTGACTGCATCCGGCGCACGCCGACCCGGAAGCGGTTCAGCAAAATGACCAGGGCCGGCAGCAGCAACAGCAACACCAGGGTCGACGCCAGGAGCCCGAAGGCCACGGAGACCGCCATCGGGATCAAAAACTGCGCTTGCCGACTTTGCTCCAGCAGCAGGGGGGCCAAACCGGCAAAGGTGGTCACCGAGGTCAGCAGGATGGGTCGGAAGCGACTGTGGCCCGCATTGTCCAGCGCGGCCATCATCGGCATGCCGGAGCGCAGGTTGTCGTTGTAGGTCGCGATGAATACCAGGCCGTCGTTGACGATGATCCCCACCAGCGCGATGACCCCCAGGAAGGAAAACAACGAAATGGGAATCCCCATCAGCCAGTGCCCGAAGACCACCCCGATAAACCCGAAGGGGAGCAGCAAAAACAGAATGAGGGCCTGCCCGATGGAACGGAAGGTCAGCGCCACCACGAAAAACATCAGCGCGAGGGCTACGGGAATCACGATCGACACCGAAGCCAGGGTCTTGGCCTGGTTGCGCACCTGGCCGTCGGCAACGGTGGATACGCCCGGATACACGGCGAGCACCTCCGGAATGATGGTTTCGCTCACCAGGGCGTTGACGTCCGGTACCGACACCCCGTTGTTCGATACATCGGCCTCAATCTTGACCTCCCGGCGCCCGTCCGTATGGTTGATGGCGATGACGCCCCGTTGGGGTTCCAGGTTGACGATCTCGGATACCGGGTACTCCCCGCCGTTGGGCAGACGGATGCGCATGCGGTTCAGGTCGGCGATGCTGCGCCGGCTGTTCTCGCCGTAGCGCAGCCACACGCGTACCTCGTCCTCCCCGCGCTGCAGGCGTTGGGCCTCGGCGCCGAAGAAGGCCGACCGCACCTGCCCGACGATGTCCTGCAGGTCCAGCCCCAGGTAACGGGCCTTTTCCTTTAGCGTGATGTTCATTTCCCGCAGCCCCTCCTGGTTGTTGTCCACTACGTCGGTCAGCTCGGCCAGTTGCTCCAGTTCGGCCTTCACCGCCTGGGTGGCCGCTTCGAGTTCGTCGATGTCGCTGCCGACCAGGCTCACGCTCACCGGCTTTCCCCAGGGGGAGGCCCCGCCGAAGCTCAGGATCTCCGCCTCGTCGATCGGGCCGACTTCCTCCCGCACGGCGTTCTGCACGTCCCGGAGCGCCACGTTTTCCCGTTCCTCGCCGGGCAGCAGGGCCACCGTTACGGTACCCTGGTAGGTGGACGGGCCCACCTTCACCTCTACCCGCTCCACGATCTCCCGTCCGTCGCCGAAGACCTCGTCGCTCATCCGGGTGTTTACGCGTTCCGCGGCCGCGGCGATTCGCTCCAGGATTTGCTGGGTCCGCGTTTCGGGTGTTCCCGCCGGAAGCTGGAGTACCACGTCGACCTCGTCGCGCTCGATGTTCGGAAAGAAGGTCGTCTTGACGAATCCGCCGCCCACGGCACCGACGCTGAGCAGGAGGATGGCCAGGCAAATCGACAGGGTCAGGAACTTATACCGCATCGTCCACCGCAGCACGGGCCCGTAGAGGGTATCCCGCAGAAAGTTCATCAGTTGGTCGAACTTACGCTGCACCGCGTTGGGCTTGACGTCCTTGTCCAGGGCCTTGGAGTGGGCTACGTGGGTGGGCAGGATGACGGCCCCCTCGACGAGGGAGAAGATCAGCGAGAAAATGACGACGATGGCCATTTCGCGGAAGAAGTCCCCCAACGTGCCGTCGATGAAAAAGAAACTGGCAAAGGCAATCACGGTCGTGGTGATGGCGGCAAATACCGCACTCAGGACGTCGTTGGTTCCGTTCAGCGCGGCCTTGGTGCGTGGCAGGCCCTTCTCGTGGTAGCTGTAAATGTTTTCGCCGATGACGATGCCGTCGTCCACCAAAATGCCGATCACGATGATCATGCCGAAGAGGGAGATGACGTTCAGCGTCACTCCCAGGGCATTGGCGAAGATGAACATGCCCGCGAAACTGATGGGTATCGACAGGGCCACCCAGAAGGCGAGCCGCCAGTGCAGGAAGACCGCCAGGAGGATGGCGACGATGAAGAAGCCCTGCAGGCCGTTGACCTGCAGCGTGTGCATCCGTTGCCGCAGCGTGATACTCGCGTCGCTGACGATGGTCGCCCTGATCGAAGTATTCTCCGCGTTAAAGGTCTCGATGTAGTCCTTCACCATGTCGGTGATCGACAGCATATCCTCATCCAGCGTGTTCTGCACGTTGACGCTCACGCTCGGCGTCCCGTCGAGGTAGGCCCGGTTCGGCTGGTCGGCCCAGCGGTCGCGCACCGTAGCTACCTGGGAGAGGCGGACCGTCCCCCCGTTCGCCGTGGTTTTGACGACGATGTCGCGCAGGCCATCCGCGTAGTACTCCTTGTTGCGGGCCCGGAGCAGCAATTCCTCGTTGAGCCCCTTCACCGTACCCCCGGTAATATCGACGTTGGTGCGGCGTACCGCTTCGGCTGCTTCCTGGAAGGTGAGTCCGTAGGCCTGCAGGTCCGCCTCCCGAAAGGCAATCTCGATCTCCTCGTTCGGGAAGCCGGACAGCTCCACTTTGGAAAGGCCCTCCAGGGCCAGCAGATCGTTCTCCACCTGCCGCGCCGTGGTCTTCAGCGCGCTCAGGCTGACCCCTTCCCCCGCCAGGGCGAAGGTGATGGCCCGTCCGAGCCGCTCCTGCTTGAAGATGACCGGGGGCTCGATGCCTACCGGGAAGCTGCTGATGCGGTCCACGGCATTCTTCACGTCCTGTACGATGAGGTCCGTGTCGTAGCCCTTCAGCACTTCCACGTTGACCACGCCGCTGTTCTCCGAGCTCACCGAGGTATAGCGTTCGACGCCGGTCAGCCCCTTCAGGTTCTCCTCGATCTTATTCACGATGCCCTCCTCTACCTCCTCGGGGCTCGCCCCCGGATAGACCACCTGGATGGATATGTTCCGGCTGGGTGCCTCCGGGAAATAGGTCGAGGTCATTTGCAGCAGGCTCAGGCCGCCCATGATGAGGACGCCGAACATGAGCAGATTGGCCGCGACCGGGTACTTGATAAAGTAGTTGATGAATCCTTTCATGGCGGCGGGTTTGGGCTTACTTCAGGCTGCTGGTGGGTCGATCGATGCCGCCGTCCCGGGCCTTGGCGGCCGTAGGGGTCCCGGGGTCCGCTTCCAGGATCTGCACCCGCATCCCGTCGAAGGCGCCGGGTACGGTGCTGGTGAGGAGCTCGGCACCCTCCGGAATGCCGCTTACCAGCACGGTGGTCTGGTTGAACTTGCGCACCTGGACCGGCTGCAGGCTCAGCAGGGTGTCCTGGCGTACCACGTACACCCCTTCCTCGTCGATCAGCAGCGTCCGGTCGATTTCCACGACGTTCTCCAGGGTGCGGGCCGCGGCCTCCCCGCGCAGGTACATGCCCTCGCGCAGGTTCCCGCCGCTTACGCCGATGTACACTTCCACCGTCTGCGAGCCGGCATCGATCTGGTTGCTGATCCGGCGGATCTCGCCCTTCCATTCCCCGCCGATATCCTCGCTGTAGAGCGTCACCTTTCCCCCGGTCTGCAGGTAGTCCAGGTCCGACAGCGGCACCGTGGCCACCAGTTCGTAGTAGCCCGTGGCCATGAGTTCGCCCAGCGCCTGCCCGGCCCGCACGACGGCCCCGCGGTCGATGGCCACGGTCGTGAGTACCCCGAGAAGGGGGCGAGGATCACGTACTTGCTCAGGCGGTCTTCCAGGCTCTTGATGGTGTAATACTGGGTGTAGAGGTTGCGCCCGGCGACGAAGAGTTTCTCCCGCTGGTCCACGGCCGTCGGCAGGGCGGGCAGGGGGGCCTCCACGTCGAAGGCGTTGAGGTAGGCCTCCCAGCCGGCAAAGCTGCTGGGGTAGTCGATCTTCAGGTCGGGCATGAGCTGGGCGATCGAGTTGAGCAGGGTGGCCTTCTGGGCCAGGAGATTCAGGCGGGCTTCCTCGGCGTTGATGCGCAGAATCACCTCACCCTCCGGGAAGTAGGTGCCTTCCTTGAGGGGCCGGCTGCTCTCCTCTACTACGCCGCCCACCTCGCTGTACAGTTCGATCTTATTGTAGGCCTGCAGGCGCCCCTGTACGTCGAGGGTGGTGGCCAGGTCGCCGTTGTTGATCCGGCGCGTCTCGACCGCCTTGATGCGTTTGTCGGGTGTTTTTTTCGGGGGGTCTTCCTTGAGGGAAAACATATACTGCATCCCAAAGACCCCGACCACGATGATGCCGAGGCCGAGCAGGGCCTTGAGGATGTTGTTGACGGTCTTTTTCTTCATGGATGGGTCGTTGGGAGGAAGGACAAGAGGTTAACCGCCAGCTGCCCGATGTGTTCCCGGGCGGGGCCGCGGGTGCGGGGCTGATTCAAAACGGCCAGAAGGCTTTGGCGATTGCCCCTACGATCACCACCACCAGTAGCCGGTACGCCCACACGCCCGCACGGGGGTCACTGGCCGCATAACGGGCCGTAAGATACCCCCCGATGGTCTGTCCTACGGCCATTAACAGGCCGATTTCCCAGTCGATCAGGCCCCGCCAGGCAAAGACGATCACCGCGATCAGGGTGTAGATCGGCACCACGATTCCCTTGACTACGTTGGCCTGAATGATCTCGTACTTGGCCACCAGCACCATCAGGGCCAGGAAGAAAATGCCCATGCCCATCTGGATGAAGCCCCCGTAGATGCCCATGGCAAAGAAGGCCGGTACGAGGATCCAGCGCGACAAGGGCGCGGCCCCGCCCTCCGCGGCGATCCACCGCTTGGGATTCACCAGCACCACCAGCAGCATGACGAAGAGCAGGTAACGGAAGATGGTCCGGTAGGTCGCGTTGTCGACGACCAGGCTCAGGTAGATGCCGACAATCGCCCCGAGGCTGGCAATGACCACGATGGTCCACATCTCCCGCCGGCGGTCCGCGGGGAGCTGGAGCCGGCCGGCCCGGTAGAAGGCCCAGGTGCCCGCCGTGCTCTGGGTCACGATGCCGACGCGGTTGGTGGCATTGGCCACGTCGGCCGGTAGCCCCAGTACCTCCATGAGGATGGTCAGGGTGATGGCCGATCCGTTGCCGGCCAGGGTATTGATGCCCCCGGCCAGGAAGGAACCCACGAGGGCGATGAGGTAGTTGGTGATCAACGGGTCAGGACGATGTAGTCGAGGAGAACGGTCTCCAGGAAGGACTCGTGGGGGGTGGGTACGGCCTCCGGGGCCAGGTCCAACAGCTCCCCCATCCGGCTAGCCAGCGCGGCCAGGGCCTCCCGGTGGGCGGTGTTGCGGTAGCGGCGGTAACGCAGGAGGCACTCCTTGACGGTGAGCATATCCGCGTCGGTCAGTGCCTGTACGCCCGGATAGGTAGCCACGTGCGCTTGCCGGGGGCGGATGCTGAGGATGTCGGCCAGGCCGACGCCGCCGCGGGGCAGGCGAATGACCGCGGTGCGGGCCACCAGATCGCCCAGGCGCTGCCGCCGTGGGCCGGTCGTCACCAGCAGCACGGCCAGCAGGCCGGCGGTGAAGACCACGTCCGCCAGCAGGAAGACGGACCGGGCCAGCAGATCGGACGGGCTGAGGGCCCGGCCGTCCAGGCGCATTACCCGCAAACCCAGCACCCGCTTCCCTGCCGTCTGCCCCCCACTGAGGAGTTCCCAGCAAAAAAAATAGAGCAGCAGGTAGAAAACGGGGGCCAGGCGGAAGGCTACCCCCGCATTCAGGCGGGCACCCAGGGCGTCCAGCGCCAGGAGCGCGAGGCCGTAGGTGAGTCCGAGTAGGATCAGGTCCAGGCAGAAGGCGCCGATGCGCACGCCCACCCCGGCCGTAGCGAAGTCGATCCGGACGTTCTGGGGGGTATGTATCGTGACGGTCGCCATAAAGCGGGGCGAAGTTACTAAACCTTTAAAGGCGGCGGGGTATACACCTGATGGGTCACCGCTCCGTTTTCCTAGGCCCTTCCTATGAGCAAGAAGTCCATTTACCTCATCATCGGTCTGATCGTATCGTCCATCGTGGGCCTGATCATCCTGCAGTTGCAACTCATCCAGACCGGCCTCGAGGTGAACCGGGAACGCTACGACCGGGCGGTACAGAGCGTGCTGAAGAACGTGGCCGACGAGGTGGTCGACAACGAGGAGGACGAGATCCGCCTTACGCTCAATAACGGTTACGCCGGCGGGGTACCCGAGACCCGCTACGGGGAGTTTCGGATCACGGGCCGGGCCGGCACCCTGCTCTCGGGCAGCAGCATCCGCATCAGCCCCAGCTCCTTCCGGCTGCGCGAGCAGTTCTCGGCCCGCAACCTCGAGGAGCGGGTGGACCGGGAGGCGATCGACAAGAAGCTCGAAAAGGAACTGCGCAACGCGGGTATCCAGGACGAGCTCGAGTACGGCATCTACGATGCGCGCCAGCACCGCTTCATCTCCCGCAACGGCCGCCCCCTCTCCCCCGCCGGCTCGGACACCAGCCGCCACGAAGACCTGATGCACGCCGACTACGTGGTCAGCCTGTTCGACAACGACCTGTCCGTTCCCGGCGAGATCCGGGCCTACAGTCCCGACAAGGACAGCGTGATCTACAGCGCCCTTTACGGCAATTTGGCCAGCAGCGTGCTCTTCGTACTGATCATTCTGGGCTGTTTCGTGTACACGATCTACGTGATCCTGCGGCAGAAGAAGGTCTCGGAGATGAAGACCGACTTCATCAACAACATGACCCACGAGTTCAAGACGCCGATCGCGACCATCTCCCTGGCCACCGACAGCATCGTGAGCCCCAAGATCAGCGGCAACCCCGATAAGGTGCTGCGCTTCGCGCGCATCATCAAGCAGGAGAACAAGCGCATGAACGACCAGGTGGAAAAGGTGTTGCAGATGGCCAAGCTGGACAAATCCCGCCTCAACCTCAACCTGACGGCGGTGGACCTCCACGCCGTCATCAAGAGCGCCGTGGAGTACATCTGCCTGCAGGTCGAGCCCCGGGGCGGCACCGTCACCACCGAACTGCGCGCCGAGCCCGCCGTGGTGGAGGGCGACCTGACCCACCTGTCGAGCCTCATCAACAACCTGCTCGACAACGCCAACAAGTATTCCCCGGAGGCACCCCGCATCGTCGTCACCACCCGCAATGCGGCCCGGGGGCTGGAGGTGACCGTGACCGATCACGGCCTGGGGATGACCCGCGAAGCACGAAAAAACATTTTCGACCGTTTCTACCGGGTACACACCGGTGATCGTCACGACGTTAAGGGGTTCGGACTGGGCCTTATCCTACGTTAAAACCATCACCGAGGTACACAACGGCAGCATCGAAGTGCGCAGTGAGCCCGGCACGGGGCAGCAGCTTCATCGTGACCTTCCCCTACCATCAGCCCGACTGATCCTTCCCTAACCGATTCCAACCTCCACCAAATATGAGCGAAATTAACCCTATCGAAGCAAAGATCCTCCTCGTAGAGGACGACCAAAACTTTGGCGACGGTGCTCGCTCCTTCCTGGAAGTCACACGACTACGACGTGACCCTCGCCGTCGACGGCGTGGCCGGACTGGAAAGCTACCGCCACGGCAAGTGGGACCTGTGCATCTTCGACGTCATGATGCCCCGCCTGAGCGGCTTCGAACTGGCCAAAAAGGTGCGGGAGACCGATACCCAGACACCCATCATCTTCCTGACCGCCAAGGCCATGAAGGACGACGTGCTCAACGGCTTCGAACTCGGTGCCGACGACTACATCACCAAACCCTTTAACAGTGAGGAACTGCTGGCGCGCATCAACGTGATCCTCCGCCGCAGCCAGGTCGCCGCCGACCCCAAGGAGGAGCAGACCGAATTCGAATTCGGCCAGTTTCACTTCAATTTTCCCCTCCGTATCCTGACCCACACCGACGAGAAGGGCGAGAAGGGCAAAGAAAAGCTCTCGCCCAAGGAGGCGCAGTTGCTCAAGCTCTTTGCCATTCACAAAAACAACATCCTCAGCCGCAGCGAGGCCCTCACCAAGATCTGGGGGGAAGACAACTACTTCACGGCCCGCTCCATGGACGTGTTCGTCACCAAACTGCGCAAGTACCTTAAACCGGATCCCTCCATCGAAATCGTTAATATTCACGGCAACGGATTCCAGTTGCTGGTGCAACAGCGAGCAGGAAAGCTGATCGCCGGCCGTTAAAGATTTCTACGTAATACCAGGCCCTCTCCACCGGGGGTTTGGATAACTGGAAAATATACTCCGCGCCAACTTGCTCCACCGATTTATGGGGTTTGGCGCATATAACAGATAATGGACGCCCCGCTGGGGACGTTATTACGATTAGTTTTTGGGATTATAATTTTATCGGTCGGAGCCCCGTGCTCCGGCCTTTTTGGTTTTATCCTTGATCCCATGCTTCGCTACCTCCCGCTGTCTTTTCTGTTGCTCCTCTGCTTGTTCGGCTGCCGGATTCACGGACAGCCCGTGCCCGACCCGGCCGTCGGGGAACTCGCCCGGCGGGTGAGCGCAGCGCGGTGTTCGCGACGGGGCATACCGGTTTCTGCCTTTACGACCTAGTCCACCGGGCGGGAACTGTACGGCTACAACGCCGACCGCTACTTCGTCCCGGCCAGCAACGTCAAGCTCCTCACCTTTTACCTCGCCCAGCGGGAACTCGCCGCCGGGGTACCCGCGCTCTTTTACCGCACTTCTTCGAACTCGCACCGAAGCTGTGGGGCAGCGGGTACCCGCTGCTGCTCCACCCCGACTTCCGGGAAATGGACGAGCTGGGGCCCTGGTTAGTCGCTCGGCGGGAACCGCTGATCTTCAATTTTCCCCCGGAAGAGGTGCTGCCGCGTTACGGGGCCGGCTGGAGCTGGGATGACTACAACTACGGCTACGCCTTCGAACGTTCGCCCTACCCCATCTACGGCGATCGACTGTGGCTGGACTACGTACCGGAAGGCCCGGAGGGGCGGGCTCATCCTGCGGGGCACCCCTCCGGAGGTGGTCTCCTCCCTGACCTTCAACCTCAACCAGGCCTATCAACATCCGTCGTCGGGAGGGCAGCAACGCCTACAGCGTGGGCCCCGACTTCACGGACCGCGACTAATTTCCCGCTGGAGCGCCCGCTGAGCGTTAGTCCCGAGTTCACGGTACGCCAACTGGCCGGTGCCTTCCCCGGTACGGAGATCCGCCAGGGGGAGGCCGAGCGCCCGCCCCGGGAGGAGCTGACCGCCCTGACGGTACCGCTGCCCGACACGGTCTACCGCAAATTTCTGCAGGACAGCGATAACTACCTGGCCGAACAGCTGCTGCTGCAGGCCGCGGCCGCCCGCTACGGGACGCTCGACGAGGAGATGATCCTGGACTACGCCACCGATACCCTCTTTCCGGGACTCGGACTCGGGGAAGTGCGCTACGCCGACGGCAGCGGACTGAGCCGGTACAATCTCGTCATGCCCCGGCAAATGGTTACATCTGGTCATGGCACTGGACCGGGAGGTAGGTCACGACCGGCTGTTGGGATTTCTGCCGGCGGGCGGGGGCAGCGGTACCCTTAAGCGCCGTTTCGCCAACCGGCCGGCTACCTACGTCTGGGCCAAGACCGGTACCCTGAGTGGGGTCACCTGCCTGAGCGGGCTGATCCGCAGCAAATCGGGTCGCTGGATGGCCTTCAGCTTTCTCCACAACAACGTCGTGGGTCGAACGACGCCCTATTACCGCGAAATGGACGACATCCTGGGCTACATCTACGATACCCTGTAGCCCCGCCCGAAATATCTCCATCTTTGCACCCCCAAACAACTAAAAATGGTCTACCTCGAACTCGAACGGGTATCTAAGATCTACGGCGAAAAAGTGCTCTTCGACCAGGTCGACCTGCAGGTAGCCCAGAACACCAAGGTCGCCCTCGTGGCCAAGAACGGTACCGGCAAATCGACCCTGCTGCGCGTGGCCGCGGGCATCGATCTGCCCGAGGGGGTCGGCTCCAGCGTGTACGTACACAAGGACGCGCGCATGGCCTACCTGCCCCAGGAGCCCGACTTCGGGGCCAATGCCACGGTGATGGACGCCGTATTCGACAGCGACAACGAGATGGTCCGGGCGGTACGTGATTACGAGGAGTCCCTCTCCCGCACCGACAAGCCGCAACTGCTGCAGGACGCCCTGAGCCGCATGGATAGCCTACAGGCCTGGGACATCGAGGCCCGCATCAAGGAGGTGCTGAGCAAGCTCAACATCGAGGACGTCAACCAGAAGGTGGCCACCCTCTCCGGCGGACAGCGCAAGCGCGTAGCCCTGGCCAAACTCATCATCGACGAGCCCGACCTGGTCATTCTGGACGAACCGACCAACCACCTCGACCTCGATATGATCGAGTGGCTGGAGGAGTGGCTGCAGTCCACGAACCTGACGCTGCTCATGGTCACCCACGATCGGTACTTCCTCGAGCGGGTCTGTAACCGCATCATCGAGCTCGACGGCGGCAACATCTATCACTACACCGGCAACTACTCCGACTTCCTCAGTAAAAAAGCCACCCGCGAGGAGACCGAAAGCGCCGAGCTGGACAAGGACCGCAAACGCATGAAGCAGGAGCTGGAGTGGGTGCGCCGCATGCCCAGCGGCCGCGGCACCAAGGCCAAGAGCCGCCTGAGCGCCTTCAGCGACCTGAAGGAAAAGGTCGGCGGTTTCCGCAAGGAGGACGAACTGACTTTGGAGATCAAGGGCCAGCGGCTGGGCAGCAAGATCCTGGAGGCCCACAACATCGGTAAGTCGTACGGCGACCGGGAACTCGTGAAGGGCTTCAGTTATAAATTCCAGAAGGGCGAGCGCGCGGGTATCGTGGGCCGGAACGGGGCGGGCAAGTCCACCCTCCTCCACATGCTCACCAAGGAGCTGGAACCGGATACGGGTAAGGTGGTCCACGGTACGAACACCCACTTTGGGTACTACACCCAGGATGGCATCAACCTGGCCAGTGACATGCGCGTGATCGACGTCGTGCGCGAGATCGCCGAGTTCATCCCCCTGGAGAAGGGCATGAAGCTGACGGCCCGGGGGCTGCTGGAGCGCTTCATGTTCAACAGCAAACAGCAGCAGGTGTACGTCAGCCAGCTCAGCGGCGGCGAACGGCGGCGGCTGTACCTGCTTACCATCCTGATGAAGAACCCCAACTTCCTCATCCTGGACGAACCGACGAACGACCTGGACATCATGACCCTCAACGTACTCGAGGACTTCCTGATGGACTTCCCGGGCTGCGTACTCATCGTGAGCCACGATCGCTTCTTCCTCGATAAGCTGGCCCACCACCTCTTCATCTTCGAGGGCGACGGTAAGATCCGCGACTGGAACGGCCTCTACACCGAGTACCGGGCCCAACTGAAGGAAGAACAGCGGGAGGAGCGCGCGGCGGCTTCCCCGGCTACGCCCGCGGCACCCGTGGCCCCGCCGCCCCCCTCCGCGCCCGAACCCCAGCTGACGCAGGAGCAGCGCAAGGCCATCCGGCGGGTGGAAGGGCAGATCAGCAAACTGGAGGAAAAGAAGAAAAACATCAACGCCCAGTTCAACAACATCGCGGCGCTGACCCCCGAACGCATCGCCGACCTGGGGCGCGAACTGGCCGAGGTGAACGAGGCCATCGAGGAGAAGGAGCTCGAGTGGATGGAGCTGGTGGAGGGCGGATAATGACTCAAGTGCTTTCCACAGCCCAATTTTTGGATGGGCTAAGGGGCCTGTCCGTCAGGGCATTATAAGCCGACGTTTTCCACCCTTCCGGCGGGGAAAACGGGGGAAAACCATGGGTTTATCCACAGGGGGGTGGACGGGCGGGGTGGAAAGGACCGGTTTATCCACATTTCCACCCTTCCTAACATTTGTACTCCACGTCCTCTCCGCAGCTTTGCGGGGGCAATCCCCAGCGCAGTGTCAAAAAGTTATCCCCGCAAGCGGCCGGGCACCGATTGTGGGAAACCGGCTAATCCCTTTGTACTCCTTAGTGTTGGGTGGGGAGAAGGCCGTGGAAAACGGGGGACGAAGTGTGGAGAGTGAATTAACCGCACGTCCGCCCGACGTTTTCTCCCGTTTTCCACATGCCTAATAACGATGAAGGGATTAAAATTTTAAAAAAAGATAATAACTATTAAGGCGATGGGAAAATGGGCGAAGGGGTACCCCCGCGGCGTGAAAATCTGGCTGGTGGTGGGGCTGATCATGGTCGTGGGCCAGATCGTCATCGGCGGCATCACGCGGCTGACGGAGTCGGGACTGTCCATCACCGAGTGGAAGCCACTGAGTGGTGCCCTCCCGCCGCTGAATGAGGCCGACTGGGCCGTGGAGTTCGACAAGTACCAGGAATCGCCGCAGTACGCTAAGATTTTTGCGGACATCTCGCTGGCGGACTTCAAGTTCATCTACTTCTGGGAGTGGTTCCACCGGCAGTGGGCACGCATGATGGGCGTGGTGTTCGTCGTCGGTTTCCTGGTCTTTTGGCGCAAGAAGTACCTGGACCCGCCCCTGATGCGCCGATTGGGCGTCGTGGTGCTCCTAGCGGCCCTGGCGGCGAGTTTCGGCTGGATCATGGTCGCCAGCGGCCTGATCGACCGGCCGTGGGTCAATGCTTACAAGCTTACGCTGCACCTGTCTTTGGGACTATCCCTCTTCGCGTACCTCCTGTGGGTAAGCCTGCAAGTTATTCTGCCCAGGCGGGCGGGTTATCCACATTCCTCGGTCGACAAGCTGCGCTGGCCCCTGAATATTCTCCTCGTTTGCCAGTTGCTGCTGGGGGGCGTCATGAGTGGGGCGAAGGCCGCGCTGCCCTACCCCAGCTGGCCGGACATGAACGGAAAATTTATCCCCACCCCCCTGCTGAACGCCAATCAGTGGAGTGTGGAAAACCTCGTGAACTACGAGTCCTCCCTCTTCCAGCCCGCCCTCTTTCAGTTTTTTCACCGGATGACGGCTTACGCACTGATTATCATGGCATTGTACTTCGTTTACCGCTGTGCGAAGGATCTCCGTAGAGCGCGAGTTGACCCGGGCTAACACCCTGTTGATAAGCCTGTTAATAACCCAGGCGGTACTCGGAATCGCTACCGTGGTGAACAGCATCGGACAGGTACCCGTCAGCTGGGGGGTGGCCCACCAGTTTACGGCCATACTGGTCGTATCCTCAGTGGTTTATCTGAACTACCTCATCAGGCCCGGGCGGCCCTTGCACCCTGTGGAAAAGATGGTGGAAAACTAAGGGAGAAAAAATTTTGTCGCTAATTCAGCCGCGAGCGGTCGCTTTCCCACCCCTGTTTGCGGCGGCCCAGGTACTGCCCGGTCAGGAAGATAGCGAGCAGAAAGTGGAGGAGGGCGGCCCGGGAATCGGGGTTATAGAGGGTCTGTACGCCGATCATGCCGTAGTGAAAGACGGCCAGGCTCAGGGTTACGGGCAGGAAGATCCGGTTATCGGCCTGCCGCTGGTAGGCGTAGAGGGAAAGGGCGGCGAGCAGGAGGGCCGATAGGCCGTACATCTTCAGGAGCAGCACGAAACTCGGCCCCCCGGAGGTACCGAAGCCGGGCACCAGCTCCCCAACACCGGGGTAGAACAGGAAAAGCAGTCCGACGATGCCCTCGATCAGGGTATGGAGGAGAAGAATCATACCGGGTCAACCCCCGTTTCCCCCCGGTCGGTTTTTTATTCTTCGTAAACTGTGGGCTTACCCATGCCCTCCCCTCCCCCTACTTCCTGGAGCCGCGCGCTCGTCTGGTCGCTGATCGCCGCGGCCTTCATCGGCCCCGGCACGGTAGCCACGGCCACCCGGGCGGGCACGGCGGGCGGGATGGGCTACCTGCCGGTGGTTGCCGTGGCCGGCCTGGCGGGCTACGTCTTTATGGAGATGGCCGCTCGCGTGACCATCGTGAGCGGACAATCGCTGGGAGAACTTCTCCGTCGGCGCGGTCGGGTGGTGCCGGTCGTGACCTTCCTGGCCGTCTGTTTCGGCTGTCTGGCTTACCAGGCGGGCAACCTCCTGGGGGCACTGGGCGGCTTGCGGCTGATGCTGCCGGTCGGTCACTGGTGGTTGTTGCCGCTGGCCGGGGGGATTGCCGCTCTGCTGTGGTCGGGTAGCACCCGGCTGATCGCCCGTGCCATGGCCTATCTGGTAGCGGCTATGGGACTGCTATTTTTGGTGGCGGCCATCCGGGTACTTCTTAGCGGCGAAGGTGCTTCCGCGAGCTCCGGAAGCATGGACGCCACGGTGGTGCTCGCCCTGATCGGCACGACCATCGTTCCCTACAACTTCTTCCTGGCCACGGGCTTGGGTGCCAATTCCGGATTGGCCGACATGCGTCGGGGGCTGGGGCTTTCCTTCGGCGTGGGGTGCTTTATTACCGCCGCTATCCTAATCGTGGGGACCGCCGCGGCGACTTTCGTCTCCTTCGGCGACCTGGCCAACACCCTAAACGACTTGCTGGGGCCCTTCGGTCACCTGGTACTGGGCGTCGGCCTCTTTGCGGCGGGCCTTAGTTCGGCGACCACCGCTCCCCTGGCGGCCGCGATGGCCGCCCGCGAACTCCTGGGACAGAAGGCAAACGGATCCGTCTACCGGGGGGTATGGCTGGTCGTCTTGGTAGCGGGCCTAGCCGTCGCCCTGTTGCAGTTGGATATCATCGGCGTGATCGTGGCCGCCCAGGTGGTCAACGGACTGCTGCTGCCCTTCCTCGCCCTCGTGGTCTTCCTGCTGGCCAACCGGCGTTCCCTACTCGGGAAGCACGTCAATCAGGGATGGCAGAACGCGATCGGCGTGCTGGTCCTGCTGTTTATCTTCTATAAGGCGGGGGAGTTCCTCTACAAGCTGGCGGTGGGCTAGCGGATGGCGTAGTCTTCCCGCTTGATGTCGAGCTTCTTCATGCGGGCGAAGAGCGTCTTGCCGTTGATGTCGAGCAAGTTACCGGCGCCGTTGGGCCCCGTAACGCGACCGTTGGTGTAGCGCAGGGCCTTGATGATGTGCTGGCGCTGGTTCTCCTCCAGGCTGACGAGGCGCTTGCGCCCGCTGTCGTTGAGCAACTCGTAGTAGCCCGTGATGCCGGTCACGTTGCCCTCCTGCATGACCGACCAGACCACCACCCGCACCAGGGCGTTCTGGTTGCCTACGGTACGCATGCTGAAACGCTCGTCCATCCGGTGATACCCATTGATAAAGTGGGTCATTTCCAGGTTCCAGCGGGCGGCGTCTTCGCGATTGAGCCGCTCGGCGATCGTCGGCGGGCTTGAGATTTTCCGGATCGGCGGTGCCCATGATGGCCATGAGGCTGTCGCTGGCCAGGATGGACTGATCGATCAGGTTGAAATCGAAGCTGCCGATGCGCTGGGAAGTTTCCACCATTTCGAGCATTCGGCGGTAGCGCTGGCTGTTGTGGGCGTTCTTGACCTGGCTGCAGATGAGCTGCTCGCTGGTTTCGGTGACGATGTGGGGGACGCTGTAGATAACTACGGGGTAGCGCTCCCCGCTGCAGTTCTGGTGGTAGGTGTAGATCTGATCGCCACCGTTAGAGATGGTGCGGCGGCAGTGCCCTTCCCAGGCGTCCTTGGAGTAGGTAGGGGAATAATCCGCAATTTTTTTCCGCAACAGATCGGCAAACTCGTACCCCAGGCGATCACAGGCGGATGGGTTAGCGTACCGCAACTGTCCCTCTAAATTAACGACCAATAGATCCGGTTCCGCACCTCCGACCATTCGGTTGGACAGGGCCATGATCTGTGGCGAAGTGAGGGGTTCCATAGAAGTGAATTGAGGTGAGCTCGGCCGATCGCGTAGACTGCATCCTTACGTGGGGGTACCCGGACGTAAGTGAATTTCAAACGGGGGAAGGCCAAATTTAGTTTTTTATACGCGTGGGCTCCGGACTGTCACAAATATCATACTGCCAAACCATTCAACCAGCGACGGATTCCTGTCCCTTTCGCGGCGCGGCTGCCTGGCGGCGGTGGGGGACGGGAGCAAAAGCCGGGAAAAGCAAATGGCTGGCTGTACGTACAAATATATATGATTTTGACACTTTTACCGACTACATTTCCGCTCAATACTTTTCACCCTTTGCCGCGTTTCCCCCACTGAACGTTACCGTCTGGTTTTTTGTAACTTAGGCGTTTACGGCCTCTAATTGCGCTGCATATGGCACACCCCCAGACCAACTACGATCTCCTCCTGGCCAAGCTCGATGAGTTCATCCGTAAGTACTACCTGAACGCGGCGATCCGGGGACTGCTCTACTGCACCGGCCTCATTCTGTTGCTTTTCCTGGCGGTCAGCCTCCTGGAATCGCAGTTCTACTTTACGGGCACCACGCGGCGCGTCCTGTGGTACGGTTTCCTGGCCGCTAGCCTGGCGGCCGTAGGCGCTTGGATCATTCTCCCGCTCAGCCGCTACTTTCGCCTGGGCAAGACCATCGATCACGAGCGGGCCGCCACGATCATTGGCCGGCATTTTAGCAACGTGCAGGACAAATTGCTCAATGTCCTCCAGCTGCGGCGGCAAGCCGGCCGGACCGGCGAGCACGGTCTGCTGCTGGCCTCCATCGACCAGAAATCCCAGGAGATCAGCCCCGTGCCCTTTCGCTCGGCCATCGACCTGACGCAGAACCGGCGCTACCTCAAGTTTGCCCTCCCTCCCCTCTTGCTGCTGCTGATCCTCCTCGTTGCCGCCCCCAGCCTCATCAAGGACAGCACCAGCCGCCTCATCCGCAACGGGGAAAACTTCGAGCGGCCCGCCCCCTTCACCTTCCGCGTGCCCGAGGGCCTGGAAGTGATTCAGTACGGCACCTACCCCCTCACGGTGACCGTGACCGGCGATGTACTGCCGGCGGAAGCCTACATCGAGGTAGAGGGCTACCGCTACCGCCTCAACCGCCAGAGCGGAAACACCTTTACCTACGCCTTCAACAACGTTCAGGAAGCTACCCCCTTCCGCCTGTCCGCCGGAGAAGTCACCAGCCAGGATTACCTCCTCGACGTGCTGCCCAAGCCCAGCATCGCCGGCTTCACGGTCGAGCTCGACTATCCCGATTACCTGGGCCGCTCCGACGAGCAACTGGTCAACGTCGGCGATCTCACCGTACCCGTCGGCACCCGCATGCGCTGGTCCTTCGATACGGAAAACACCGGCAACATCGGTCTGCGCTTTGCAACGGAAGACACCACCGGGCAGCTCCGCCGCGACGGCTCCGACCTCTACAGCTTCGACAAGCGGGCCATGCGTAACGATCGCTACACCCTCTACGTGGGCAACGAACGCCTGCCGGTCGCGGACTCCGTCACCTACGGCCTTTCCGTCCTCCCCGACCAGTATCCCCAGATCACGGTGGAGGTCTTTCCCGACACTACGGACGAAGAATTGATCTTTTTCGTCGGCAATGCTTCCGACGACCACGGCATTCGCCAGTTGGACTTCGTCTATCGCCTGCAACACGAGGGCGGCGAGGCGCAGGAGCAACGTATTCCCCTGAGCGGCCGGGCCGGTAAGCAAACCCGCTACGACTACGTGCTCGATCTCCGCCGCGACCTTCCCGTAGTGGCCGGTGATCAGCTCACCTACTACTTTGAGGTCGCCGATAACGATGCCGTCAACGGTAGTAAGACCGCCAAGACCGCCCTTATGACCTACCGCGTACCCACCGTCCGCGAAATGGAAGAGCGCGCCGAAAGCAACGACAGCAAGGTCAAGGATCAGCTCAAAAAGGCGCTGGACGACACCCGGGAACTCCAGGAAGACACCAAAGAACTGCGCGACAAGATGCTGCAGGAAAAGGAGGTCGACTGGAAGCTGAAGAAGGAAGTGGAGAAACTGGCCGAGCGCCAGGAAGAAATTCAAAAAAAGATCGAGGAGGCGAAGAAAGCCTTCGAAGAAAACCTGGAGAACGAGACCCAGGAGGACGAACGCATCCAGGAGAAGCAGGAAAAGCTGCAGGAGATGTTCGAAAAGTCCATTTCCGAGGAGATGCAGGAGCTCATGGAGCAGATCCAGCAGCTGATGGAGGAGCTCAATAAGGACGAGACCCTCGAGAAGATGGAGGAAATGGAGCTCAACGACCAGGAGGCCGAGGCGGAACTCGACCGCATGCTCGAACTCTTTAAGCAGCTCGAGGTCGAAAAGGAAATGCAGGACGCCATCGAGCAGCTAGAAGAACTGGCCGAAAAGCAGGACGCCCTAGCCGAAGAAACTAAGCAGGAAGAAACCCCCACCGAGGAACTCCAGGAGCAGCAGGAAGCCCTGCGGCAGGAATTCCAGGAACTGGAAAAAAAGCTGGATCAGGCCGAGCAGAAGAACGAAGCCCTGGAAAAACCCATGCCCCTGGATACCCAGCAGGAAGAGCAAGAACAGGTGGAGCAGGATATGCAGGAAGCCCAGCAAAAGATGCAGGAGCAAAAGCAGCAGGAGGCCGCCCAGAAGCAGCAGGAAGCCGCCCGGAAGATGAAAAAGATGGCCCAGCAAATGCAGGAGAACATGGAGAGCATGCAGATGGAGTCCAATAAGGAAGACATGGCCGCCATCCGCCAGCTGCTCGAGAATATCGTCGACCTGAGCTTCGACCAGGAGGAAACGATGGATCAGCTCAACGGGACCACCGTCAATACCCCCCGCTACGTGGAACTGGTGCAGCAGCAGTTCCGCATCAACAACGATTTCGAACTAGTCCGCGACTCCCTGCAGGCCCTGGCCAAGCGCAACTTTCAGATCGAAACCTTCATCACCGAAAAGGTTACTAAAATCAAGGGCGACCTCACCGGTACGGTATCCGAACTGGAGGAACGCCACACCCCCCAGGCGGCCAACCTGCAGCAGCGGGCCATGACCGGACTGAACGACCTGGCGCTGATGCTCAACGAGAGCATGGAGCAGATGCAGCAGCAAATGGCCGGCCAGATGCAGGGGCAGCAGCAGTGCCAGAACCCGCAGAACAGCGGACAGGGCAAGGAGGGCGGCAAGCCCAGCGAAAATCCCGGGAGCGAAGGACAGAAGGGCATCGGGGAGGACATGAAGAACCTCAAGGATGGACTCGAGAAGGGGCAGGGTGGCTCCAGCAAGGAATTCGCCGAGATGGCCGCCCGCCAGGCCGCCCTACGCCGCGCCCTGGAAAAAAAGCAGCAGGAGCGCCAGCAAAATGGTGAGGGCAAGGACGGGCAGCTCCAGGAATTGATCGAAGAGATGAACGCCGCCGAGGAGGACCTCGTCAATAAACGCCTGACCAATGAGTCCTTGATGCGTCAGCAAGACATCCTGACCCGCATGCTCGAGCACGAACGCTCCGAGCGGGAACAGAAAATGGACGAGCAGCGCAAGTCGGAATCCGCCGAGCAACAACGGCGGGAACTGCCCCCCAGCCTGGAGGAGTACGTGAAGCAACGGCGGGCCGAGGTGGAGTCATTCCGCCGCGTCCCCCCCCAGCTCAAACCCTACTACCAGACGCTGGTCGATGAGTACTTTCGGTCCCTAAATGACCGCTAAAGTGTTAAATTTCTGTTTTTCAGGTGGTTGACAACCATTTTACGGCTTCGCAATGTTATAATCCGGCACCTTCGTCTAATTCTTGCCTTCCGCTTACCCGAACGACAGCACATGCTCACACTCTCGTCTGACCCAAATAACTTAAACCAGGTCGAAAAGCTCGTCGAGGAGCTGGCTTCCCAGTATCACTTTTCTCAGGAAACCCACGACAGCTTACTCATCAGCCTGACCGAAGCCGTCAGCAACGCCATTATCCACGGCAACAAGCAGGACCGCTCCAAAACCGTCAGCATCCGCTGCGCCCAAATCACCGACGGACTCGCGATTCGCGTCTCCGACCAGGGCCGCGGCTTCAACTTCAATAGCCTGCCCGACCCCACCTGCCCCGAGCGCATCTGCGAATGCGGTGGCCGGGGCGTCTTTCTGATGAATCAGCTCTGTGACCGCATGCGCTACATCAACGGCGGTTCCACGGTGGAGATGCAATTTCGACTCGCCGCCCGCTGATGATCGGCTTTCACGAGGAAGGCGGTCAGCTGCCCGCTCACCCCGAAGACGAATTGGTGGAGTGGATCGAAGCGATAATCACCGCCCGCGGCGGTAAGCCGGGAGCGCTCAACTTTATTTTCTGCAGCGACGACTACCTGTTGGAGGTAAACCAGGAGTACCTGCAACACGACACCCTCACCGACATCATCACCTTTCCTTACGGAGAGTTTCCGGACGTCACGGGCGATATTTTTATCTCCACCGAACGGGTAACGGAGAACGCCACGGATTTTGGGGAAGCCTATTTCGACGAGCTCCACCGCGTCATGATCCACGGCATCCTTCATATGTGCGGGCAGGGGGATAAATCCCCGGATGAAAGCGCGGGTATGCGCGCGCTCGAACAGTGGGCCCTGGACCTGCGCGCGCCGGCCCTGGTGGCTGCGCCCGCCCCCCGTCAATCGTAAAACGGCCGCTCAAACGTCCGGGCATTCGTGGGGCAAGCCATGCAAAAATGGCATCTTTACTCCATGAAAGTGCTTAAATTCGGAGGCTCCTCCGTCGGCCAACCCGACCGCATTCGGGGCATCGTAGATATACTGAAGGGCTACTACGCCTCCGGCGATCACTTCACCGTTGTTTTCTCCGCTTTCGGCGGCGTGACTGATTCCCTTATCGAGATGAGTGAGCTGGCAGCTCTGGGGGACGACCGCTACGGACAATTGTACCAAGCTTTCGCCGACCGCCACCAGCAAGCCATCGCTGCTTTGCTGGATAATCCGGGTTTACGGGCCGAAACGGCCCATCAAATGCGCCGTTCGCACGAAGTGCTCAAAAATCTGCTGTACGGCATTTTCCTCGTTCGGGAGGCCTCGCCGCGTACGATGGACTATGTACTTAGCTTTGGAGAGCGGTCCTCCGCCTACATCATTTCCCAAGCCCTACTACAGGCCGGGATTCCCGCTGATTTCTTGGATGCGCGCCGCGTGATCAAGACCGACAAGACCTTCGGAAACGCCAAGGTCAATTTTGAAAAGACCTACCAGAAAATTAAGGAATACTACGTGGAACATCCTAAGGTTCAGGTAGTTACCGGATTTATCGCCTCCGCGAAGGGTGGGCTTACCACAACGCTCGGGCGCGGCGGATCCGACTACACGGCCTCCCTCCTCGCGGCCGGGCTGGATGCCGAAGCCATCGAGATCTGGACGGACGTAAGCGGTGTGCTCACCGCCGATCCCCGCCGCGTGAAAAAGGCCTTCACCATCCCCAGGATGACCTACGCGGAGGCCATGGAGATGTCCCACTTCGGAGCTAAGGTCATCTATCCTCCGACCCTGATGCCGGCCCTGCAGAAGCGCATCCCGTTGTACATCAAGAACACCTTCGAGCCCACCTTTAGCGGTACCCGGGTCAGCGAGGAAAGTAATCCGGAGGGGTCCGCCGTGCGGGGCATCAGTTCCATCAACAACGTAGCGCTCTGCACCGTGTCGGGTACCGGAATGTTCGGCGTACCGGGCATTGCGGGGCGCATCTTCGGCTCGCTGGCCGCGGCGGGTATCAACGTCATTCTCATTACCCAGGGCTCGAGTGAGCACGCCATCAGTTTTGCCGTGCAGCCGAATGCCGCGGAAGCATCCCGGGCGGCGGTGGAGGAAGCCTTTGCCTTCGAGATCGAACGCGGAGTAGTCAACCGCGTTAAGGTCGAGCGGGAGCTTTCCGTCGTAGCCATCATCGGGGAGAACATGCGCTACCAGCCCGGGATCTCGGGCCGCCTCTTCCGGGCCCTCGGAAAGAACGGCATCAATGCCGTAGCCATCGCCCAGGGATCGAGTGAGTTGAACGTGTCGGTAGTCATAGCCAAGCAGGATGAGACCAAGGCCCTCAATGCCCTGCACGAAGCCTTCTTCCTTTCGGACCACAAGACGCTCCACCTCTTTATCGTGGGTGTGGGCCTGATCGGGGGTACCCTGCTCCGGCAGATCCGCAAACAAAATGAATACCTGCGGGAGCGGCGCGGTATGGAGGTGAAGGTGGTGGGACTGGCGAACTCCAAAAAGATGGTGTTCGAGGCTGAGGGGATTGACTTGGACCACTGGAAAGATATCCTGAAGCAGTCCGAAATTCCCATCGACCTGGCCGTATTCGTAGGGCGTATGCGCGACCTCAATCTGAGCAACAGCATCTTCGTGGACAATACCGCCGACGCGCGGATCGCCTCCTTCTACGAGGCCATCCTCGATGAAAGCATCAGTATCTCTACCCCCAATAAGATCGCGACCTCCTCGGGCTACCTGCAGTACCAGCGCCTGAAGAAGATCGCCGACAAGCGGGGCGTGCAGTTTCGTTACGAAACGAACGTCGGGGCCGGACTGCCCGTCATCTCCACCCTGCGTGACCTCATCGACAGCGGAGACCGCATCAGTAAGATCGAGGGGGTACTGAGTGGCAGCCTGAGCTACATCTTCAACAACCTCGACGGCAGCCGCCCCTTCCACGAGATCGTGCGGGAAGCCAGGGAGAAGGGCTTCACGGAGCCCGATCCGCGCACCGACCTCTCCGGGAAGGACGTCGCCCGAAAAATCCTGATCCTCGCCCGCGAAACGGGGGTCGGCCTCGACGCCGAAGCGGTGGTCGTAAATAACTTTCTGCCCGAGGGAGCGATGGAGGCGGATTCCGTAGACGACTTCTTTCAGGTCCTGGAACGGGAGGCTGACTTTTTCGAATCGCTACGTAAGCAGGCGCAACAAGACGGCATGGTCCTGCGCATGATCGCGACCCTGGACGGAGAACAGGCTTCGGTGGGGGTGCAGGCCGTGGGTCAGGAAAGCCCTTTTTACACCCTAAGCGGGAGCGACAACATGATCGTATTCACCACCGACCGGTACAGCGTCCGCCCCCTCGTTGTCCGCGGCCCCGGAGCGGGAGCCGAAGTGACGGCCGCCGGCGTCTTTGCCGAAATCATCCAGATCGGGACCCTAAGCTAATTGCCCATGCAGGAAGTAAGAGTATTCGCCCCGGCCACGGTGGCCAACGTAGCGGTGGGTTTCGATATCCTGGGATTTGCCATCAACCGGCCGGGGGATGAGATTGTGGCCCGCCGCAACGACAGTTTTTCCGGTGTCCGCATCACCAGCATCACGGGCACGGGAGATAAGGTACTGCCTACTGAAGTGGAGAAGAACACCGCCGGTATGTCCGCGCTCCGATTGCTTCAGCATCTGGGTAGGACGGAGATCGGCGTTGAACTCGAAATTCACAAGAAAATGCCCTTTGGCTCGGGACTCGGTTCTTCGGCGGCGAGTGCCGCGGGTGCCGCGGTCGCGGTGAATGCCCTGCTGGGATCGCCCCTCTCCCGCGAA
Organism: Lewinellaceae bacterium; assembly: GCA_963803525.1. Classification (GTDB taxonomy): domain Bacteria; phylum Bacteroidota; class Bacteroidia; order Chitinophagales; family Saprospiraceae; genus Neolewinella. The sequence continues at coordinate 521,705 of CAWDMV010000017.1, read as the reverse complement.
TCCCTACTTTACTTTACGGTGCTGGGGGAGGAGGTAGCCGACGGCAGCTTCCACGCGGATAACGTGGCCCCCTGCCTGGTGGGCGGCATTACCCTTATTCGATCCAATGATTCGCTCGACGTCCACCACCTGCCCGTTCCGCCCAGTCTTTCGGTGGCCGTCGTGCATCCGGAGATCGAGATCCTGACCCGCGACGCCCGGGCCGTGCTGAGCGATACGGTACCGTTAAAAACGGCCATTCTGCAAATGGGTAGCCTCGCCAGTTTCATTACCGCCCTGTACACCAACGATCTGCCCCTGCTCGGCCGGTCGCTCAAGGACCACATTGTCGAGCCCCAACGAAAAAGACTCATTACCGGATTCGACGAGGTGCAAGCGGCCGCTCTGCACAGGGGTGCACTCGGGTGCAGCATCAGTGGGGCTGGCCCGAGCGTGTTTGCACTCTGCGACAGCGGCTACGTCGCCCAGTCCGTGGGCCAGGGGATGCAGGCGGCCTTTCAGGCCCACGGCATCGACAGTCAGTTGTACGTAAGCCCCATCAACCAGCGTGGGGTGGAGATCCTCAACATCCAGGAATGAAATTTTACAGTACCAACGATGCCAGCCACCGCGTAGGCGTGGAGGAAGCAATCTTCCGGGGATTACCCGCGGATAACGGCTTGTACATGCCCGAGCGCATTGACCCCCTACCCGCTTCCTTTTTTGCAGAGCTTCCGCATCTATCCTTTCCGGAGATTGGTTTCCGGGTGGCCCGGCAGTTGCTCGGAGCGGAAATCAGCGACAAGGAACTGCGCAGGATCGTAGAAGAAGCCATCAATTTTCCCGCGCCCGTCGTACCACTGGACGCCCGGAAGTATGTGCTGGAGCTCTTCCACGGTCCTTCCCTGGCCTTCAAGGACTTCGGCGCCCGCTTCATGTCGCGGTTGATGGGCTACTACAACCGGGATAAGCAGCAGGAACTCATCATTCTCGTTGCTACGTCCGGGGACACGGGTGGAGCGGTAGCGGCAGGATTTTACCAAACGCCGGGCATAGAGGTGGTCATCCTCTACCCCAGCGGCAAGGTCAGCGACCTGCAGGAAAAACAGCTGACGACCCTCGGGCACAACATCCATGCCCTGGAAATTGACGGCACCTTCGACGACTGCCAGGCCATCGTCAAGCAAGCCTTCCTGGATGCGGATCTCCGCCGACAACTCCGGCTCAGCTCCGCCAACAGCATTAACATTTCCCGGTTGATCCCCCAGACTTTCTACTACTTTGAAGCATGGAAGCAACTGGGTGCGGGGGACCCGATTGTTTTCTGCATCCCCAGCGGCAACTTCGGCAACCTGACGGCCGGTCTGCTGGCAAAACGACTCGGTCTACCGGTCCATCACTTTATCGCGGCCACCAACCGCAACGACGTGGTGCCCCGTTTTCTGAAGGAAGGCAGGTACGAGACCCGCCCCTCCGTTCCGACCCTCTCCAACGCCATGGACGTGGGGGCACCCAGCAACTTCGCCCGAATGGTCAATCTGTACGGCCACGCTCAGGGGGTGGCTCATCCTGACGAGCGTACCATTCGAGAGATGCAGTCCGTAATCACCGGCTACGCTTTCAACGATGTACAGACCGAATCCGCCATGCGGGAAATTGAATCCCGGTACGGCTATACCATGGACCCCCACGGAGCGGTGGGCTACCTGGCCCTACAGGCGTGGCAAGCTGGGCATCCCGATACCCGGGGCATTATCCTGGAAACCGCCCACCCCAGCAAGTTTAAACCGGATGTAGAGCGAGTGCTGGGGCATTCCATTGAGGTCCCGCAGCGGCTGGCGGAATTGGAGCATAGGGAGAAGGTGGCAGTAAATATGGGCAAGGAATATGCGCCCGTTCGGGAATGGTTGTTGAGCAAATACAGAGCGTAGCGGGCGATGTTCCACGTGGAACAATATCGCTACCGGCATATATAATTGCATTTTGGGGAGCCGGACCAATTGAGCACCACAAGAAAACAGCGTCACCGGGGAAGACTGCATTTTTGCTGCTCTGTCGGAAAATGTATCGTATCTGACGGAGGTAATAATGATAACATATCCTAGAGAGGCAATTGTTCCACGTGGAACATGATGTTTTCGCGTGGATCTTTATTGCACCTGTGGCCCCGCTTTACCCCCCCCCGTCCTAGATATAGTAATGGTTGGCGGCTAATTTAATACCTTAGCGGAAACGTATTATAAGCCGGCATTATGAAGAACCACCTACTCTTATTTGCTCTCCTCTGCCTGGGAGTGACCGTTCAGGCCCAACGAGATAACACGGAAAATCCCTTCCGGCAACTCGACAATGAGCTCCCCACTCCCAACGTCTACCGCAACGCCGCGGGTGCCCCCGGGCACATGTACTGGCAGCAGAAGGCGGACTACAGTATGGATATCCGGCTCGACGACGAGCAGCAGCGGGTTTACGGTACCGAGAAGATCACCTACCACAACAACTCTCCGGACGACCTGGCGTACCTCTGGATTCAGCTCGACCAGAACGTACGGGCGCTGGACTCCGACACCTACAAGACCTCAACGAGTGAACTGGGGGAGCGGATGACGCTCGGTCAACTCTCCCGCCTCGAGCCCACCTTTGAGGGAGGTTTCAATATCGACTACGTCCGGGACGGCACCGGAAAAGCGATGACCTACCACATCCAGAAAACAATGATGCGCGTGGAGCTGCCCGCCGTGCTTGCACCCGGTAGCAGCACCGAACTGGAAATCAAATTCTGGTATAACGTAAATGACCGCGCCAAGGATGGCGGCGGACGCTCCGGCTCAGAATACTTCGAAGAGGACGATAACTACCTCTATACGATCGCACAGTTCTATCCCCGTATGGCGCTCTACACCGACAACGAGGGCTGGCAACATAAGCAGTTTCTGGGCCGGGGGGAGTTTACGCTGACCTTTGGCGACTACGACGTAAAGATCACCGTACCGGCCGATCACCTGGTAGCCGCTACCGGTACGCTACAAAATGAGGGCGATGTCCTGACCCGCGCACAGCGCCAACGCTTTGAGGAGGCGCGCAAGGCCCGCGTTCAGCCCGTCATCATCGCCACCCAGGAGGAAGCAGTCGAGCGGGAAAAGACCAAGCTCACGAAGGAAAAAACCTGGCACTTCAAGGCGGAGAACGTGCGTGATTTTGCCTTCGCTACCTCCCGTAAGTTTATCTGGGACGCCATGGGTGTCGAGCAGGAGGACGGCAGTGTCGTAATGGCCATGTCGATGTATCCCAAGGAGGGCAATCCGCTGTGGGAGCGCTTCTCCACCAAGGCCGTCGCCCATACCCTACGCTGGTACACCCACTACACCTTTAACTATCCCTACCCCACCGCCTGGTCGATCAACGCCGCGGACATCGGCATGGAATACCCGATGATCTGCTTCAACTTCGGGCGGACCGAATCCGACGGCACCTACAGTGACCGCACCAAGTACGGTATGATCGGCGTGATCATCCACGAGGTGGGCCACAATTACTTCCCCATGATCGTGAACAGCGACGAGCGGCAGTGGACCTGGATGGATGAGGGCCTCAACACCTTCCTGCAGTACCTCGCCGAGCAGCAGTGGGAGCGGGACTTCCCCAGCCGCCGCGGCCCCGCCGATAAAATCGTGGACTACATGAAGGGCGACAAGGAATACATCTCCCCCATCATGACCAACTCGGAGTCCATCTGGCAGTTCGGCAACAACGCTTACGGAAAGCCCGCGACGGCCCTGAATATCCTGCGCGAAACCGTCATGGGCCGCGAGCAGTTCGACTATGCCTTCAAGACCTACGCCAATCGCTGGAAATTCAAACACCCCGCTCCCGCCGATCTCTTCCGTACGATGGAAGACGCCTCGGCCATTGACCTCGACTGGTTCTGGCGCGGCTGGTTCTATACCGTCGATCACGTAGACATTGCCCTCACCTCCGTAAAGCCCTTCCGCATCAACACCCGGAATCCCGTCACGGAAAACGGGATGATGCGCAAGGAGCAGTCCGAAGCACCCCGTAACATCAGCAGCATCCGGAACGAGGAGATCACCCAAACCTACGACGAGATCGATACTACCTTGCGTGACTACTACACGGAGTACGATCCGCTGAACTCCACCATTCTGGACGAAGAAGAATACGCCAAATACCTGGAAGGACTCAGCGAGCAGGAGCGCGCTACCCTGGCCGCCGATAAGTACTACTACGAACTGACCTTTGAGCTGATCGGCGGGCTGGTTATGCCGATCGTCCTGGAGTTCACCTTTGCCGACGGCACGACGCAGATCGAACGCATCCCCGCGGAGATCTGGCGGATGGGTACCGACGAGGTAAGTAAGGTATTCCCCTTCGAGAAGGAGGTGTCGGCCGTCGTGCTCGATCCCTTCCTGGAGACCGCCGATACCGACACCAGCAACAACTACTACCCCTCCCGCGCGAATGTCAACCGCTTCGACCTCTACCAACGAGGTGAACGGGGTGCAGGGGAAAACCCGATGCAGCGCGACGCCCGTGCCCGCAGCCGGCAGCAGTCTAGCAGTACCGGATCACAGCGGAAGTAAAGCAGCAGTATGAATTACCACAACCCTGCCCTCACCGTCCTGAGCGATGAGGTAGAGCCCGGTGCTATCCGCTGGCGTAGCCCATCGAATATTGCTCTGGTGAAGTACTGGGGCAAGCACGGCGATCAGCTGCCGCGGAATTCCTCCGTTAGCTTTACCCTTGACGGAGCCGCTACGGATACGACCCTCCACTACGCCGTCCGCAAGACGGCGGGTGAAGGGGTGGACGTGGAGTTGCGGTTGGATGGGCAGCCGCAACCACAGTTCACCACCCGTACCAAAGCCTACCTGGAACGGCTGCTGCCGGTCTATCCCTTCCTGAGGCAACTCAGCCTACGCATCGAAACCGGCAACAGCTTCCCCCATTCGGCGGGCATCGCCAGCTCGGCCTCGGGGATGAGTGCGTTGGCCATGTGCCTGGTAAGTTTGGAGGAAACGCTCTTTGAAGCTTTGCCGCCCGCCGACTTCCTTCGTAAAGCCAGCTACCTGGCGCGTCTGGGATCGGGCAGTGCTTGCCGCTCCGTGTACGGTGGGGCGGCCGTGTGGGGCAAGACCGTCGGACTTCCGGACAGCAGCGACGATTATGCGCTCGATATCGCCGACTCCCTGCACCCAAGCTTTCAGCACTACCACGACGATATCCTACTGATTTCCCGGGCGGAAAAATCCGTCAGCAGCCGGGCCGGACACAGCCTTATGGAACAAAATCCCTACGCCCCGGCCCGCTACGCCCAGGCCAACCGCCGTACGGAGGAAATGCTCGGCGTTTTGCGGAACGGAAAGGTGGAACGATTCGGGGAACTAATTGAAAGTGAGGCACTTACCCTGCATGCGCTGATGATGAGCAGTCACCCCTACTACACCCTCATCGAGCCAAATACCCTGCAGGTGATCGATGCGTTACGGCAGTACCGGGAAGAATCCGGCCACCCCATTTACTTTACCCTGGACGCCGGTCCGAACGTCCACCTGCTCTACCCCGATTCCATCGCTGCCGAAGCGAAGTCCTTTATCCGCAGCGCGCTGCTCCCCTACTGCGACGGGGGCCTCTACCTGGCCGACCGGGTAGGAAAAGGGCCAACGCGGCTGGAGGTCAACGAAACGTCCGCGGCCTGATCGGTGTTAAGCATCACGATGCGCTACCTCAAGCTTTTCCTCTGTGCTCTGGGTCTCCTATTGTTCCACGCCTGTCGGCTGAGCAGCCAGGACGTGCCCGAGCGATTGAGGACGCACTACGGTCCTTTGGATAAGGAGTTGTCTACCCTGGTGACCGTCGACTCCCTGGCCATCAGCGCGCGGGAGGCCCGGCAAATTCCGGATGCCGTCTTTTTGGATGCACGGGAAGCGGAGGAATACGCCGTCAGCCACCTGCCCGGCGCCATCCGCATCGGATATAAAGACCCCGATTACGCCGCCCTGGCCGGCATCCGCAAGGACGCCCCCCTCGTGGTTTACTGTACGGTCGGTTTCCGCAGCGAGCGCATTGCCGAGAACCTACGCGACCGCGGATTTCGCGAGGTACACAATCTGTATGGCAGCATTTACGCCTGGAAACTGGCCGGCCTGCCCCTCGTCGATGCCAGCGGGCCCACCGACCGCCTGCACACCTACAATAAGCAATGGGGTTCCTACTTTCCGGACAGCCTCGCCACCAAAGTTTACCGTTAATGACCTTATACCAGAAGATCCAGGAATGCGTCGCCTTCATCAAGCAGCGCGCCACCACCGAGCCCCGCGTCGGCATAATCCTCGGCACGGGCCTCAGTTCGCTCGTGGAGGAGATTGAGGTGGAGCGGGAATTCGTGTACGGCCTGCTTCCCTTTTTCTCCGTTTCTACCGTAGCCACCCACCGCGGTAAGTTGGTGCTGGGCACCCTGCGCGGAATACCGGTCGCCGCCATGGCCGGTCGCCTACACTACTACGAGGGCTACAGCATGCAGGAACTCACCTTTCCGGTGCGGGTGCTTAAGGCCCTGGGCATCGAGCACCTCATCATTTCCAATGCGTCGGGCAGCGTGAACCCCGACATTTGCGCCGGCGACGTGGTCTTCCTCAAGGACCACATCAACATGCAGCCCGATAACCCCCTGCGGGGCAATAACGACGACCGCCTCGGCCCGCGCTTCCCCGATATGCTGCATACCTACGATCGAAAACTCAACGCCCGGGCCATGGAGCTGGCCGGTAAACATGGGTTACGGGGTCACGAAGGCATCTACCTGGCCCTCGCCGGCCCCAACCTGGAAACCCCCGCGGAATACCGCATGGCCAACATCATCGGGGCCGATCTGATCGGTATGTCTACCGTCCCTGAGGTGCTGGTGGCCCGCCACGCCGACCTGCCCGTATTCGTGGTCTCCGTAGTCAGCAACAAGTGCTATCCCATCGCCGATATTCAGCCCACCACGGTGGAGGACGTCATTGCCACCGTACAGGCCGTGGAACCTAAGCTTCGCCTCCTGATCGGGGATATGGTGGAGGAATTAGCGCAGTAACTGACTCTCCTTGCGGGGTCGCAGGTGCCGGGGTGATACTATTTAATTCATATACCTGTAAAATGGTATGTGGTGTAAATTCCATATGCCTTATTATATGGTATATATACTAATTAGTTAAAATAGTATTTTATACTATTGCTAGGCACTCGGAGGTCGGCTTGAGGCCGACGCTTCGAGGTCTTAGTGGATAAACGGAATTTCATCAGGACCTCGGAGTGTCCCCCAGGACCTCCGAGTGTCCGGTTGCCGCGGATAAAGCCCAAGACCAGACACTCGGAGGACGGCCTAGGGCCGACACTCCGAGGTCTTGACGGGTGCCTATTGATCCTGAGTAATGCGATTATCACTACGAAAAAATTTCTGCATTGTCCGGCTTTTAGCCAGGGAATAGTGCAGAAGACAAAAGATAAAAAGTCATGCCGTTGGACAACTTAAAATTGCCCCGACACCTTTAGAACTAGTTACCCCTGATTGAAACTGAATGAACGGAGCCTTTCGCACCACCTGGAAATCTTTGAGTGCTACCGAGCGTGACGTAGCCACCGCCATGAGCATCGTTTACGAGGAGCGCTCCGTACTCGACCTGTCCCGGCTGTTGAATAAGATCGGTCTGGCACCCCCGGCGGGAGAGTCCCGGTTTACCCATGCCGATACCGAGGAGATCGTCCATAAACTCTTCGAGGTCGGTCTCCTGATCAAGCAGAGCGACCACGGGTGGCGCATCAATCCCGAACACAGCGAGGCCATCATGCGCCTGGCGGGGCGGCGGCCCGACTTCAGCTTCCAGCTCAACGAAATCCGGCGGGAGCTCCCCTACAAGACGTACTGGCAGCCCAGCAGTCCCCACGCCCTCATGCGGGAGATCCGCATCGCCTTCTACTTGCAAAATGAGGCTGGATTCGACCGGCTGCAGCGGGAAACCGAAAGCTTTTACCCCGACCAGGCCCGTACGGGCGTCTTCATCGATCCCCTGTTCGCCGAATTCGATCCCCGCTGGGTGGAAAACCTGCTGCCCGCCTGGCAGGAAATCAACCTGCGCAAGGCCTTCCGTCGTGCCCTGATCGCGATGGAGCCCCTCGATCCCCTGATCGAATTCCTGGAGCAGCACGAAAAGATCCGCGAGCCGGAGTCCGGCCCGCTGCGGGAACTCCTGGCCGAAGCCTTCGTCCTGCAGGGGGCCTGGAGCCGGCTCCAGCTCTGGGCGGACCTGGAAACCGTCGAGTGGCGCAGCGCCGCCAACTACCTGATCTACCACGTCCTGCGCGACGACGACGAGGCCGCCCAGGAGCTCGTCGAGAGCGTCCGCAAGGGGTACCGCCGGGAATACGACAACAAGTACCCCGCCAACCTCGCCGGCTACCTCTACCTGCTGTCGCTGCTGCGCAACGGAGGGGTGAAGAGCGCCGAGATCATCGGCCACCACCTCGATAACATCGACCCGGTACAGAATCTCCGCCTGGGAGGAACCTACCTGGTCTTCAAGGCCCTCCACGCCTACCTGCGCAACGACGAGGACGCCCAAGGGCTCGCCCAGCAGGGACTGGAGCGGATGGAAACCAACGCCTTCGCCCTGACCTTCCACGCGCTGTACCGGCTGTGGACGGACAGCGGGGAGGTCACCACTCCCGACTACGTTCAGCGACTGGACGAGCAGCGGGAGAAAGCCCAGGACAATGGCTACCAGTGGGTAGAAATGGAGCTGACCCGCATCCTCTCCCTTCGTCACCCCGAGACCGAAGCGCGCGAGGCTTACGCCACCCGTGCCCAGCAGCTGAGCGACCAACTGCGCATCTTCAGCCTGGCCGACGCGATGCCCCGCATCGAACCCTGGGAGCGCGCCCTGGAGGTACTCGTAGGTATGGGTACGCCCGATCGCACCGGCGATAAGCGCAGCAAGAAGACGAGCCGCTTCGTGTGGTTCGTCGACTTCGATAAGCGCGACCTCGAGCCCCGGGAACAGACCCTGAGTAAGGGCGGCAGTTGGTCCAAGGGCCGCAAGGTGGCCCTGAAGCGCGTGAAGCAGGGCGACGTGGAGGGCATGACCCCCCAGGACGTTTCCGTCGCTAAGGCCATCGAGGAAGACTACAGCCGCTACCACCCCAACGGCAGCTATACCATCAACTACGAGGAGGCCCTGCTGGCCCTGGTGGGTCACCCCAACCTCTACCTAAGCAAGAACTCGGCCATTGGCGTCGAACTCGTGCGCCGCAATCCCCAGCTGCTGATCGAGGAGACGAACAACCGCCTGCACCTGCGCTTCGCGCAAGACTTCGCCGGGACGGGCGTGCAGGTCGTGAAGGAAACCCCGACGCGCTACCAGGTCATCGAGGTGAACGAGGGCCACGACCAGATCCACCGCCAGATCGGCGAGGGACTCGAGATCCCCAAACGCGCCCGCCACCGCCTACTGGAGGTGGCCCGCAACCTGAGCAAATTTACCGAGGTACAGAATACGTTGACCGGGGTGATCGACGACCTCGACGAGACCAAGGCCGACTCCCGTACCTACGTACACCTGCTGCCCGTGGGTGAGACCTTCAAGGTGGAATTCTTCGTGCGGCCCCTGCGGGAGGAAGACCAGTACTTCAAGCCCGGCCGCGGCCGCAACAAGGTGATCAGCGACGTCGACGGCCACCGCATCATGGCCGAGCGCGACCTGGCCCGGGAGATCGAGCGGGCCGAGGGCATCATCATCGACTGCCCTACCCTACAGAAGATCGTCCACCGCGACTATGAGTGGCAAATTGACGAGGTCGAAGACTGCCTGAGCATTCTCCTCGAACTCCAGCCCCTGCGGGCCATGGAGCGCATCGTGCTGGAGCACCCCCGGGGCGAGCGCATCAAACTCATCGGCAGCGTCGACTTCGGCGACCTCAGCCTCGGCGTGAAGGAGAAGGCCGGCTGGTTTGACGTAGAGGGCACCCTGGCCGTCGACGACAACCAGGTGATCAGCTTCCGGGAGCTGCTGGAGAAGGTGAACGAGAACGAACAGAGCAACTTCATCCAACTCAGCGAAGGCCAGTACGTAGCCCTTACCGAACAGCTGCGCCGCAAGCTGCGCGAAATGGAGGGCCTGATGACCTCGACCGCCGACGGGCTGCAACTCCACCCCCTGGCCGGGAGCATCCTGGACGACGTGGCCGACCAGTTCGGCGCCTTCGAGGCGGACCTGGCGTGGCGCGAGAGCCTCACGCGTATCCAGAGCGTGAACCAGACGATGGCGCGGGTGCCCTCCACCTTCCGGGCGGAACTGCGGCCCTACCAGCTCGATGGCTTCCGCTGGCTCATGCGACTGGCCGATTGGGGGGTAGGCGCCTGTTTGGCGGATGATATGGGTCTGGGTAAGACCGTACAGGGCCTGGCGATGCTGCAGGCGCGGGCGGAGGAAGGTCCGGCGCTGGTCATTGCACCTGCATCCGTGACCAGAAACTGGATGCGGGAAGCGGCGAAATTTGCTCCAACCCTGAATCCCATCCTGCTGGAAGGCAGTGACCGCCAGGAAATCATTGACGCCGTAGGCCCCTACGACATGCTGGTGGTGAGCTACGGCCTGCTGCCCTTTGAGGGCGATGCCCTGTCGGCAAAGCGCTTCGGAACCATCATTTTAGACGAAGCGCAAGCCATCAAGAACCGCGGCACGAAGCGCAGCCAGATCGCGATGAAGCTGCAGGGCGACTTCCGGGTAGCCACCACGGGTACGCCCATCGAGAACCACCTGGGGGAACTGTGGAACCTCTTCACCTTTCTGAATCCGGGCCTCCTGGGGAGCTTTCAGCGCTTCAACGAGAAGTACACCATCCCGGTGACCCGCAACAACGACAACGAGCGGCGGCAGCAGCTGCGGCGGCTGATCCAACCCTTCATCCTGCGCCGCCGGAAGGAGGAGGTACTCGAAGAACTGCCGCCCAAGACCGAAGTCACCCTCACCGTCGAGCTCTCGCCGCCCGAACGCGCCTTCTACGAGGCCCTGCGGCAGCACGCCCTGGAGAGCATCGACGACAGCGAGGGACCGAACCGCCGCTTCCAGATCCTGGCCGAGCTCATGAAGCTGCGGCAGGCCGCCTGCAACCCCAAGCTGGTCGACCCCACCGTCGACATCGGCAGCAGCAAGCTCGAACTCCTCGCGGAAACCGTACAGGAACTGCGGGACGGCGGCCACAAAGCCCTTATTTTCAGTCAGTTCGTCCGCCACCTGCGCATCGTGGAGGACTGGGCGAAGGAGAACGACGTGCCCTACCAGTACCTCGACGGCAGCACGCCCGGCCCCAAGCGGGACGAGGCGGTGCAGGCCTTCCAGCGCGGCGAGGGCGACATCTTCCTCATCAGCCTCAAGGCGGGCGGTACGGGCCTGACGCTCACCGCGGCCGACTACGTGCTGCACCTCGATCCCTGGTGGAACCCGGCCGTGGAGGACCAGGCGAGCGACCGCGCCCACCGCATCGGCCAGCAGCGGCCCGTGACGGTGTACCGCTTCGTATCCGAGAACACCATCGAGGAAAAAATCGTCAAATTACACGCCGAGAAGCGCGACCTGGCCGACAGCCTCCTCGCCGGCACCGAGCAGAGTGCCGGTCTCAGCGCCAATGACCTCCTAGACCTGATCAAGCATGGATAAGCCCTACAATCCTAATCTCCACATCTTCGCCAATGGTGCCGCCGTGGCCCGCGCCTTTGCGGATCACCTCGTGGATAAGCTGGCGGAGAGCGAGGAGGCGCCCCTCTTCTGGGCCCTTTCCGGGGGAACGACGCCTAAGCTGCTCTTTAAGCTGCTGGCCGAGGAGTATAAAGACAAGATCGACTGGAGTCGTCTTCACTTCTTCTGGGGTGACGACCGCCTGGTCCCCTACGATAATCCGGAGAGCAACTACGGGGAGGTGAAGAGTCTCCTCTTCGACCACGTGCCCGTGGTGGAGGAGCAGATCCACCCCGTCCCCACCGACCTGGAACCCGAGGAAGCCGCCCGCGCCTACGCGGAGACCATTATCCGCCTGCTGCCCCAAAACTCGGACGGCCTGCCCATCTTCGACCTCAACATGCTCGGCATGGGCGGCGACGGCCATACGGCTTCCATTTTCCCCGACCGTATGGAGCTGCTGACCGACCAGCGCATCTGCGCCGTGGCCAAGCACCCCGAGAGCGGACAGCTCCGCGTGACCCTCACCGGTCCGGTCATCAACGCCTCCGACGAGGTGGTCTTCCTGGTGACCGGCAACAGCAAGACGCTGCGGGTGGCCCAGATCGTTAACCGCGAGCAGCAGGCCAGTCACTTTCCGGCCGCCCACATTCAGCCCACCTCCGGTCGCCTCCACTGGTTTTTAGACCAGGCGGCGGCCAGCGAAGTGGGGTACTAGCCTTATCTTTGTCCTAATATCACGACCATGACTTCCAAAGACGCCGTTACCGCCGAGACGCAACCCCACACCACCCAGCGCAACTACTGGATCTTCTTCCTGATTAGCCTGGTGATCTTCATCCTGATGCTGATCTTTATGAATCAGTGGTTCTGGGTGTCTATGCCGTTTATGCTGACCTTTTTGGTGATGGCTTTGGGGTATATGTAGTAGACTCACCGCGGATTCTTCTTTACGGCTCTGCTCGCTGCGTTCGTGTTTTTACACCGCAGAGTACGCAGAGTTGCGCGGAGTTATATCCTGACGCACTGCATTAGTACCACAAAACTCTGCGCAACTCTGCGTACTCCGCGGTTAATACCCCATCGCGCAGCGATAAATCCGCGGTAAACTTAGTACTGCAAATACATCACCTCCTTCTCCGCAAAGAACTCCTCCGAGAACCACTTCCCGAGCGGATACTCCTCCACGTACGCCCCCTTGGGTAGCATAGCCAGTTCCTCCTTTAGCCCTACCCCCTTGAGGGCCAGGATGCCGTTAGGCAGGCCGTGGCGCTGCTTGCCGGTGATGAGGCGGAGGCTCCAGTGGGCGAGCTGGTCGATCTTGGCGACGGCGCGGGTGACGACGAACTCGTAGTTCGGGCGCTTGAGCTCTTCGGCGCGCTTTTGCTCGGCACGGCAATTCGTTAGATCGAGGGCAGCAATCACCTCCTGGCAGACCCGGATCTTTTTGGCGGTGCCGTCGATGAGGTGAAAGTCAGCCTCGGGAAAGAGGATGGCGAGGGGAATGCCGGGGAAGCCGCCGCCGGTGCCCAGGTCCAGCACCCGCGTCCCCGCCTTGAATTGAATGACCTGGGCGATGGCCAAGGAATGCAGCACGTGGTGGACGTAGAGGTTATCGATGTCCTTGCGGCTGATCACGTTGATCTTGGCGTTCCAGTCGCGGTACAGCCCGTCGAGGGCCGCAAACTGGTTGCGCTGCGTGGCCGTCAGGTCCGGGAAGTACTTAAAAATAATCTCAGCGGTCATAATATCAGTACAAGGCTGCCTCGGGCAGCGATAGCAAAATGCGGTCTCCGACCGCGCGGGTAACACAAGCGCTACCCCTGCGCAGCCAGCTTATCCGTAATTTCCGTAAATGCCTGCCAAACCGGTCCCTCCGGCAGCGGCGCCGTCAGCACTACCCGAGCCCCGCTCACCGGGTGGTCGAAGGCCAGGGTGTACGCGTGCAGGTCGATGCCCTTGTCCTCATTCGCCCGCTTGAAGCCGTACTTCGTATCCCCCCGCAGCGGACTGCCGATGGCTCCCAGCTGCGCCCGGATCTGGTGCTTGCGGCCGGTCAGGAGCTTGATCTCGAGCAGGTGGTAGCGGTCGCTGCTGCCCAGGTAGCGGTAGCTGAGTTCGGCCCGTTTGCCGGCCTTATCAGCCTGCTCGACGATCTCCGAGGTGTTGCCCTTCCCCTCGCGGATGTAGTGCAGCAGGGTGGCCTCATCCTCGACGGGCCGCTCCCCTACTACGGCGAGGTAGGTCTTCGCGACGGTGCGGTCCTGAAACTGCTCCGACACCTTGGCCTGGGCGCTGGGCTTTTGTCCGAACAGCACGACGCCCGAAACGGGCCGGTCCAGCCGGTGAATGGGGTACAGGTCGTGGTGGACGTAGGCCGCACCGATCTGCAGCAGGTTGGGGCTGTTCTTCTTGTCGGGCACCACGGCCAGGGCGGCGGGCTTATTGAAGGCGATCAGCTGGTTGTCCTTGTAGAGGACCCAGTCGCCCGGGCGGCCGGGGAAGCGTGGGTGGGGGGTGTCTGCCATGGGGGGCAAAGGTAGTGCACGCTCCGCTGGTGGGTTTTTAACACCGATACACCGTGGATGGGGGCACAGAACAGCACGGGTTTCTACGACTCCCACACCAGCAAATTGGGGTGAATCCGTGCCTTAGCTCTGTACACGTCGGGGTTAAAAATTAAGCACAGTCCCCCCCTATTTCACCTCCTCATAATCAATGTAATCGTCCCGGTCCTCCGGCACCGTCCCATCAATGTTCGGGTTCGGCGGCGGCCCCCCCTTGACCTGCGCCTGCACGCGCTGGTACCACTGGTAACCCCGGTACGCGAGGTAGATCATGACGATGGTGAAGATGAAATCCATGGGTTAAAGGTACGGCTAGTTTTTAGGGTGAGGTGGGGGGATGTACTTGGTTGAAAGGTTTATCTGCGAGTTGCCTAAGGTGGACGGCAATGGGGCTGTGGGCAATATGGCCTTAAAATTGAGGCTGGTGAGAGTGAAGTCAAATCAATCCCACTCGACCAGTACCCGCCCCGTTCGCTCTTCCATCTCCGGCACGTTCATTTTCTTATCTCCACGATACCAGTTCTCCCATTTCCCTGTACTAGCGGCGGCCTTGATCTCCGCTACGCCGGCTAGTGCTTTAGCCGCTCGTCCGATCTGTAGTTTACCGGCCGCTACGTCACCCGCCTGCATGGCCAGTTCTGACCGCATCAGCGCCTGGTACCACTTGCCGATGGCCAGTTGGATACCGAGGTGGGTACGCAGGTTGTCGTGCAGTAATTGTTTCTCTGTCGGAGTGGCAAGTCGTTCGTAAGCTAAGAAGGTTAGACTGTCTGCTCGCTCGAAGGCTTCGATTTGTCTAGTAAGCGCGGTCAGTTTTTCTCGGAGGGGGAGGCCACGGGCGGGGTCGGCGCTACTTAGTGCCGCATGAAAAGGGTCGACTTCTCCCTTACCCGATCCGCCCGGGGGCGGTGCCGTGTACCCTTCCTGCCTGATCTTCCCAATTCGGTCCAGGGTGTTCTGTCCACTGTGTTTACTTTGCCCATCGAGGAAGCCCGGCATACCGGATGTACCCAATTTAGCGTATCCATCGAAGTAGGCCGCGTACGCATCGTGCGCCACCTCGGGGGCCGAGGGGAAGTTCTCCGCGGTCCATTCCGCCAGGAACGATTGACCGTCGAAGGCATCCATATCCCACAGCATATCGGATGACGCGGCCAGCCCCGGCAGGAATTCCCGCACGTTACCTACGTTCATGATGGCGTATTCCTTCGCGCCGGTCGAATAGGCTTCCCCGACCACCCGGGCGGTTTGCTTCGGCGGAATAGCCTGCGCCAGGTGGGGCCCCCAACCCCATACCTGGTGGTGATAGTAAACACCGTACTTACGCCCGGCTTCCCGTTCCGTTTCGTAAAAATCGGCCTGCCAGTGCCAGCCGGGGTTGTTATCGGCGAATACGGTGATCACGCCTTCCGGCACTTTCAGCAAGCCACGTTGGTTAAAGTAAGAACCCTCCGCCCACAGGGTGGTGGTCATGACCGGGTCGTCCGCGCCGGTGATTTCCTTAATGATTTCTTTTTGCAGGGCCATGGCGTCGGAGATAATGCCGGCCCGGTCTTCGTCGGACTGAGGGACGCCGGGGTCTGCCATCCACATCGGCCGGTCTCCAATACCGCGTAGCCCGACCTGCCAGATGACGTTGTCGTATTTGGCCCATTCCGCGGCGTAAGCTCGCCAGGTTTCTTCTACTTTTTCGGGTTCGTTGTAGAAGCTGAACAGGGGCTCCTCCCCTCTTTCTTTCCAGTAGTTTTGGTAGGTAAAAGCACTTACCCCCAGCGGTTCGATGTGGTGCATGGACACGTACAACCCGCGGCGGGAAGCCTCGTCGATCAACGCTCGCTCCGGTGGGTTTTTAATGTCCAGGAAACTGGCGGGGATGATCAGGTTGAAGCGCAGGCGTACGGCTGCTTCTACCACGTGGGCCATCGCCTTGGGGTTTACCACCTCGCCGTAGTAAGGGTAGCGGATATTACGTTTTCCGCCGCTCGGCATCCATTCGGTGAGCAAGTCTTCGTCGTTGATGAACCAGCCGCGGTACTTGAAGGCCGGTTCCTCGGCGGTATAATCCATGGGGTCGAGTACCAATTTGTCGGCGCGCGCGGGTGCAATGCCGGACCAGAAATAAAGCGGGTCCACTCCGAGCTGGTGTTCCAAAAAATGGTAGATGCCGAACGTGAGGGCCCGGTCGTGACCACCGCCGATCGTGATTTCTTCGGGGGTGATTTGAATGCGGTAGCGCTCCCAGGCGTCGGCTAGTTCCTCGTCGAGTTGCAGGACGATGCAGGGCTTACAATCCTCCCGGTCGGAGGTCATGGGGGGGGCGGTTACCGGTGATCTTTTCGAGATCGGATTGTAGGTCGGCTACGGCGAGCATGGTGGGCTCGTCGAGGCCTTGCGTTACGAAGATTTTTGCACCCGCGTTCTCGCTAAGGTCGAAACCGTCGGGAGTCGAGCAAGTAGAAAGGAAAAGCAAGGCACCCAAGAGAGTTAGTGCGCGAACCATAATCGAATTTTATTTACTGTTCAAGCGGTAAGTTTTTTCGTATCGCACCCTACCATCGACGGCCCGGAAGCGAAAATTTATCGTGGGGATTTGCGCTTCCGTAGCCGCTGATACGTGCAAGAAACCGCCTCCCGTGTTGCCATCCAGTTGTACGTAAGGAACCTCCAAGATGGCGTTGGGGTCGGTAGATTTAGGGTCCCGGCGGTGGTCGCAAGCACAATCCCCTAGTCGAAGACGAGGATACGCCAGTGAAGTTTCTGCAAACCGTCAACGCTTACCGGGCGGGCAGTCCGATGCAACGAGGGTATCGATCTTGAGCCGCGCCTGACGACCGTCGAGCTGGCCGACGCCTACGCAGCAGGATTTCATCGAGCTAAGCCTCTGTGGTATGTAACGCCGTCCTACAGCTACTGGCGCAACTGGGGATGAAGCGCCGCAGTTTATTCCAAAGTCCGGTACGGCGCATACCGTGGATGGGCGGGACGAGCAGCTTGTCTACGTCGAGGAGGCCCTAGTGGAAGCCTACCGGGCGGCGGGTTGGGCGATCTACTCGATCGACGGTCCAAGAAGAAGGAGCATCTGGGTAAACTCACGATACCGTCCGGGGCCGCTACCCGGGTAATGGGGCGGTAACTGGTCATGGAGGCAAAGTTGATGATGTTGCCGTGTCTTTGGGTAGCCATACTTCTTCCGAAAACGAAGCAGGGAATGACGGTACCCATCGTATTGATCTCGTTGACGCTACGAAAGGTGTCCATATCCAGATTAAAAAAGCCCTTTACGGTATCGTTTTCGGGTTGCAGTTCCCGCTCGTCGAATTCCATGATGTCGGGCAGAGCGTCGCTCTGGTTGCCGCCGGCACCGTTGATGAGCAAGGAGGCGACGCCGAGTTGCTTTTCTATTTCGTCCTTGGCCGCGGCAACTTCTTCTTCACTGCTTACGTCGGCGCTTACGCAAATGGCTACGCCGCCGTGCTCAAGAATAGTTTCCTGGGTATTTTTGAGTTTACTCAGGGTACGCCCCAGCAGAGCGACGCGCCAGCCTTGTTTGGCCAAATCAATGGCCATGGCGGAACACAATGTTCCTCCCGCGCCGGTTACTACGGCTAT
Organism: Lewinellaceae bacterium; assembly: GCA_963803525.1. Lineage (GTDB taxonomy): Bacteria > Bacteroidota > Bacteroidia > Chitinophagales > Saprospiraceae > Neolewinella. The sequence continues at coordinate 503,818 of CAWDMV010000017.1, read as the reverse complement.
TTTATTATTCTTGGTCATACTGACGGTTTGTTTTTGAAACTTAAAGTACCCGTTCCGAACCATTTGATGGCTACGGCCAGGACCAAGCAGGTGAGGCCAATTCCCAGGGCGATATTTCCGCTTTTCAAGCCGATTGACGGTAGGCTCATCGCGGAAAACAACAGCCCGGAAGCGGCCACGGCGATGGCAAATAAATTAGCTAAGGCACGCGTGAAACTCGCATCGGTACTCCCGACTTCCTCCGCGCTCAAGGGCGTTTCCAACCGGCGGAAAAAAGCCCGTACCCGCTCCCGGTATTCCGGCGTCGCGTCCAACAGCGCACCGCTCACGAAAAAGACGACGATGCAGCTGATGATCTGGAATAACGTAGCGATCTCCCAGCTGAGGCCATCGGTCAGGTTCAGGATAAACCCCACCAGTATGCCGGTCACTACGGTGAAGAGCGCGCCCACTGAATTCGTTTTAGGATAAAGCAGGCCCAGTACCAGTGGGATCGCCAGCGGCAGGGCGAACAGCCCGGTTAAAATTTTATTCGCTTCAAAAGCACTGCCGAGCCGCCCGATGAAAAAACTGCCAGCCACCACGATGGTGCCCACCAGTACAATATTCAGGCGCGCAACCTTGATCAGCTGCTTGTCTGTGGCTTCGGGGTTAATCAGGCGTTGGTAAATGTCTTTGGTCAACACCGCCGACATCACGTTGAACTCCGAGTTGAGCGAAGACATCGTAGCCGAAAACATCGCCGCGATCATCAGGCCCAGTAGACCCGCCGGTAAAAGGTGAACCGCAAGCGCTACGTAGGCCTGCTCCGGGTCCGCCAGACCGGGTAAAATATCCGCCGCCGCGATGGCGGGCAGCAGAAAGATGATCGGAAAAATGAAGAGCAAGGCAGCTGAAAGGAAGCCCAGTTTACGGGTTGCCGCCTCGTCCTTTACACTGTAAAAACGCTGGATGAATACCCAGTTACCGTTATATTTTACCAGCAGCAGTAAGTAGTACACGAACAACCAGGTCGGTTGCCCCTTCGGACCGTTGAACCAGTCGAAGTGCTGGGGTAATTTGTCCATCAGGCTCGTCAATCCACCCGCCGCGTCCAGCGATAGGGGGACCATCAGCACGGATACGAACACCAGGATGATAAACTGCAGGGTATCCATCACGACCACGGCCCACACTCCACCTACGATGGTAAACAGCGTAGTTACGACACCCGATAAAACAATGGCTTCCAAAAAACTCAGGTCGGTCGCCGCCGTCAGGAAGATACCCATGGCGTATTGCCGCACCATGTTATCGAGGAAACGCATCCCGAGTCCGGTCCAGCCGAATAGCTGGCGCACGTTGTTGTTGAAGCGGGTTTCCAGGTACTCCACCGGCGTCAGAATACGCGAGCGAACCCATTTCTTCCCAACGACGAGGGCGGCAAATACGAAGGGTATGGTCGCCCCCCACAATACCGTCACTCCGATCAGCCCGTCGTTGTAGGCGATACCAGCGTAGGCAACGAACACGAAGGTACTCAGTGACCCCATAAAATTACTGATGGCCGAGATACCCCAGGGGATGGTATTTCCCCCTTTAAAGTAACCTTTGATGTCCTTGATAAACCATCCAAAAAAGGCACCCACTCCGGCCATCAATGCCAAGTAAATGACGATCGATACGTAATCTAGTGTAGCGAGCTTACCCATTAAAAGTACCCGCCTTTGTCCATAATATCTTGTGCGGACTGCCCCTCTTCCACCCAGCCGAATATCTCTTTTTCGTTGCGCTTAATTTCTTCGGCGCGCAGTAGTACGTCATAGGCTACTTTGCGGGGTACGCAGAGTACGCCGTCCACGTCGCCAACGATCACGTCACCCGGCCGGATGAAAACGCTACCGATCTGAATCGGAATCTGGTAATGAGTAATGAGGCAACGCCCTAAACTGCCGTTGCTACTCCGGTACTTGTAAAAGACCGGAAAATCCGCCGCCAAGATCTGGTGGGTATCGCGGATACCTCCATCAATGCAGGCGGCGCGAATACCTTTCCCTTTCGCCGTGGCTGTCATGACACCGCCCCAACCGGTGCTTCCCTCGTCGCCACTCGTATCGTAGAGTACGAAAGCGTTGGCGTGCATGGCATCCAGCATCTTGGTACGAAAGCCCATTTCGCCGCTCACCAGGGTACTGGGCGCGCTTTTGACGGTGAAGGCGAAGCCGGCTACGGTTTCGTATTCCCGCAGGGGCTTAATGTGGTTGGGCAAGGCTTGGTCCAGCAATACGAATTCGCGCAACACGTCGTTGATGGCACCGGCGTAAAGCTGTTCGTAACGTTCGAGCAACTCTTCGTCGGGGATGGGGAAACTTATTTCCTCCACGTCTTCCCGGGCCGCGATCAACCCTTCCAGGTTCATCATCCCGACTTCCTTTTTATATTTTTCTACGCTCATTGTTCAATCAGTTTTTTCTGGGTTTTGGAGGTGAGCCAGTTAGCGGCATTGCGATGACAAATGTTGGTGACGGCCTCTTTAAGCAGGGCTTCGTCGTTGGGTAATTTTCCGGCCGCCACCCACTCGCCGAGCAGGTTGCAAAGAATGCGCCGGAAGTATTCGTGACGGGAGAAAGACAACAGGCTACGGGAGTCCGTCGTCATGCCGATGAAATGGTGGAGCAGGCCGTGGGTGGCAACGGCGTTCAGTTGGTCCCGAACCCCGTCGAGGTGGTCGTTGTACCACCAGGCGGGCCCAAACTGTACCTTACCCGGCCGACCGTCTTCGGCGAAGGAACCGGTGAGGCTGGCAAAGCCGGCGTTGTCGGTCGGGTTTAGGGTGTACAGGATGATGTCTGGCAAACCGTCCGGTCCCGTCTCAATGGCGTCGAGTAATTGCGCGATGCTAGCAATGTCAGCCGCGCTCCCGATACTTGCGTAGCCTCCGGCGCTTCCGGCCAGGCGACGCAGTCGTGCACTGGTTTTACGTTGGGCGCCGACGTGTAGTTGCAGGCCCCAGCCACGTTTGGCGTAGCGTTCGCCCAGGGCGACAAGCAAGAAGTTTTTGAGTTCCCGCCCCGCCGTTTCGGTCAGCTTTGCACCCGCGGCCGCGCCCGCAAAATGTACTACGGCGCGTTCGCGGGTGCAGGGTAAGTAAAGGTAGCCGGAGTTGAGGGCATGATCGGCCAGTACGCAACCGGCTTCCGCGAAGGTTTCTAGTCGTTCCTCGATAGCTGCCAGGTAGTCGTCCAGCGAATAAATTTGCCGGCCGGTGAGCATTACGAGTCGTTCCAACCAATCCGGGAAACCGCTCCGGGCCACATCGGTGATGCTGTCGCCCCGCAGGGACGGCAACACCGTCAGGCGACCGCGGGCCGTAGCTCGTCGATGGGGGTGGAGGTCCTGTAAAAGGTCGTCGGAGGTGCACAGGACTTCCACGCCGAAATTTTCCAGGATACCCTGGGCCGTCAGCCGGTCTTCCCCCATTTGTGCCCCCGCGCGCCGCCATATATCGGTGGCGTTGGCGGAAGTCAGTAGCTCGTCGATACCGAACACCCGCTTTAGTTCCAGACAGTTCCAGTGGTACAGGGGATTGCCCCAGGTCCGAGGAAAGGTTTCCGCCCAGGCCAGAAATTTGTCGTAGTTGTCCGCCTTCCCGGTAATGCGGGCCTCGGCGATGCCGTTGATCCGCATGGCGCGGTGCTTGTAGGGGTCGCCGGCGAGCCAGAGCTCGGTCAGGTCCTGAAACACATGGTTTTCAGCCAACAGCGAGGGATCGAGGTGGTTGTGGTAATCGGCGATCGGCAGCGATTTCGCGGTTTGATGGAACAGCCGCTCGGCTACCGCACCCCGCAGCAGAAAATTATCGGTCAGGAAGGTGGACAAGGGAGCATTATTTTGTCAGTCCCTCTAGCTCTGTACACGCCGGGGTTAAAAATTAAGCACAGTCCCCCCTATTTCACCTCCTCATAATCAATGTAATCGTCCCGGTCCTCCGGCACCGTCCCATCAATATTCGGGTTCGGCGGCGGCCCCCCCTTGACCTGCGCCTGCACGCGCTGGTACCACTGGTAACCCCGGTACGCGAGGTTGATCATGACGATGGTGAAGATGAAATCCATGGGTTAAAGGTCCGGCTAGTTTTTAGGGTGAGGTGGGGGGATGTACTTGGTTGAAAGGTGTATCTGCGAGTTGCCTAAGGTGGACGGCAATGGGGCTGTGGGCGATCGCCTGAATTTGGCCTGGTATTGAAATTGAGGCTGGTGTCTCAGAGGGGTGTGTTCAATGAACTGTGTCTGGGTGAATAATTATTTTTTCGGTTGAGGTCGGATGACTCGGTTTAGCCCCGTACCCGTAGGGGGGCTTGGCCGAGTTATCCGACTTGCGGGGGGCGCTCATAGCGTCCAGTGTTTGGTGTAGCGCTCGCCATACTTCTCGGCCAGCTCCCGGCTGATGGCCGTCTAGTTGTACGGCTGCCGGTACCAACTCTTGCGATGCGCCTGCAGGCCCAGGTAGAGCTGGATGAGCAGCGCCTGCCCGCTCGGCCAGCTGCCCTTCGTCTTGGTGACTTTGCGCTCCAGGCGGTGGACATTCTCCACTGGATTGGTGGTGTAGATGATGCGCTGCAGCTCGGGACCGAAGTCCTTGAAGCCCATAATGGCATCCCACTCCCGGTCCCACAGCCGAAACACGTGGGCATACTTACGCCCCCAGCGCTGGCGCGCCACCTCGAGTTGTTCGGCGGCCAGGCTACGGCTCGTGGCCCGGTAGACCAACGCCAGATCGGCACACAGCTCCCGGCGGTCCTTGTAGTCCACACCCCGCACGCAGTTGCGTATGATGTGCACCAGACAGCGCTGGAAGATGGCCTGGGCAAAGTGGTGGGCCACCACCTCATCGAAGCCCGTCAGCCCGTCGGCGCAGACCACCAGCACGTCTTCCACGCCGCGACTCCTGAGCCGCTCCAGGCACACTCCCCACTGGGAGGCCCCCTCGGCTCCATCACCCAGTTCGATGAGCAGTAGATCGCGCTGCCCGTCGGCATCGATGCCGTAGATCGTATACACGGCCACGGTGTCGGTACGACCCTCCCGCCGCAGTTTATAGTGAATGGCATCGGCGTAGATCACCGTATAGAAAGCTTTGAGGGGGCGGGCCTGCCACTCACTGACCTGCGGCCAGACGCGCTGGACCACGGCCGAAATGGCCGCCGGGCTGAGTTTGTTGCCCAGTAGTTCCTCCAGCTGATCGGCAATGTCACGCTCGGAGTTGCCCCGGGCGTAGAGTGCCAGTATCTGCTGCGTCATATGGGGCGCCAGGTCGTACTGTCGCTTACCCACCGTCTGGGGGGCGAAGGTGCCGTTACGGTCACGGTGGCCCTCAATCTGGAGGGGACCGAAGTCAGTGCGCACCGGCTTACGCGTACGGCCGTTACGCTTGTTGGCTATGCCGGCCTGCCGGTCCCGGACCAGGTGATCGTCCAGCTCGGCGGCCAGGGCGGCCTCCACCCCGTGCTTGATCAACCCGCTGAGTAAGCCCTCCGGGCCAGCCAGGGGACGCTTGTTGCGCAAACCGTCGATGAGTTCGGCTTCGAAATCAGCGAACTCACGATCGCCGTTTGTATGTAGTTTTGTCCATTACGATATAACAGTGGTAGACACAGTTGAGTGTACAGTCTCTTCCTTCCCATCCCCCGGTCCCTCTATCGCCACCTCTGCGAAACTCCGCGTACTCCGCGGTAAACAACCCGTCGCGTAGCGACAAAATCTGTGCCTAATACGTGGTAACCCCCAGTCGCACCGCGACCGCATCAGCCACACAAGCCTCCGCGAAACTCTGCGCACTCCGCGGTGAACAATCCATCGCGCAGCGACAAAATCAGTGCCCCATCCGTGCCTAATCCGTGCTAACCCCCAGTCGCGCCGCGACCACCTCAGCCACATAAAACTCCGCGCACTCCGCAGTAAAACAACCCGTCGCGCAGCGCAGCTAATCGAGATCGGAAGCAGCACCCACCGGCTGATCGTGACCGACATCGACCTCGTACAAACCTCCTGCGGCTACAACATCCCCTGTATACCCACACCAGCGAGCGGGACATCCACTTCCACTGGACCGATAAGCAGGGCCCTGAGGGTCTGGAAAAGTACATCGACACCAAAAACCGCACGCGGGTGGACGGACGGCCTACGGTGCCGGGGTTTGGCAGAAAGTAGAAAACCTAACCCACCAGTTCCAGCAATTTCTCCTTCAGGTCCAACGCGTTGAAGGGCTTGGGGAGGTAGTCGTCCATGCCGGCTTCCAGGCAGCGCTCGCGGTCGCCGGCCATCACGTGGGCGGTCATGGCAATGATGGGGACATGCCCCTGACCGCTAGCGGCTTCGTGCTCTCGGATGCGCTGGGTGGCGTCGAAGCCGTTGAGCTCGGGCATCTGAATGTCCATCAGAATGGCGGCGTAGTCTTTCGTGCCGGCTTTGTCTACGGCTTCCAACCCATTCGTGGCGATGTCGTACACGTAGCCGAACATGCGCAGGTAGCGGCCGGTAATGATGGCATTGGGCTCGAAGTCGTCGACCAGCAGCAGCCGCCGGGGGGAGGTAGTGGGCGGGGGCGCGGGTGCGGTGGTTGGCGGGGGAGCGGGGGCCACCTTCGCCGCGGGAGCCACCTCCAGCGGTATGCGTACGGCGAAGGTGGAGCCCCGGCCCGGGGTGCTCTCCACGGTGATGGACCCATCCATGACCTCCACCAGTTTCCTGGTGATGGACAGGCCCAGCCCGGTTCCGCCAAATTTGCGGTTGATGCTGCTGTCGGCCTGGATGAATTTCTGGAAGATCGTCTGCTGCTTCTGCTCGGCGATCCCGATCCCGGTATCCGTAACGGAAATGGTGATGTCCACTACGGAGCCGTCGGAGTGTGGCGTACCGGAGAGGTGGAGGATGACTTCTCCCTCCAGGGTGAATTTTAGGGCGTTGCTGCAGAGGTTAAGGATCACCTGCCGCAGCCGCCCGGGGTCGCCGATGAAAATCTGCGGATACGCGTCGAGGCCGCTGGCGGAGAAGGTCAGTCCCTTCTGGCCGGCCCGGATGGCCATCATGTCGCTGACCTCCCGCAGCAGTCCGCTCAGACTGAAGGGCACCAGGTCGAGGCTAATGTGCTGGGCCTCGATCTTGGAGAGGTCCAGCAGGTCGTCGATGAGCTCCAGCAGGGAGTGGGCGGAATGCTGCAGGGTGCGCATCAGGTCGGCCTGCGGGGCCGTCATTTCCTCGTACCGCATGAAGAGGTCGGAGATCCCGAGCACTACGTTCATGGGGGTACGGATCTCGTGGCTCATGTTGGTGAGGAACTCGGACTTGGCGACGTTGGCGGCCTCGGCGTCATTGCGGGCCTGAATGAGCTGCTGCTCGGCCACCTCCCGCGCGGCCTGTTCGAGTTCCCGTTCGATGACGATGCCCGCCGTGCGGGAGATGATGTCGACGAGCTGGATGCTGTCCTGGTCGGGGTAGGCGGGCTGGTCGTAATAAAGGGCAAAGGTGCCCAACAGGTGACCGCCGGTGGAAAATATGGGGGTGGACCAGCACGCCCGCAGTCCGTGGTGGAGGGCTTTTTCGCGGTAGGGCTCCCAGGCGGGGTCGGTGGCGATGTCGCGGGCACCGTAGGGCTCGCCCGACCAGGCGGCGTGGCCGCAGGAGCCGGCTTCCTTGCCGATCGCGATGCCGTCGGTGAACCGGTTGTAGTCGTCGGGCAGGCTGGGGGCGGCCCCCAGGTGCAGGCAATCGCCAGCCTCGTTCAGGAGCAGGATGGAGGCATACATCCCCAGGCCGGTGTTTTCCTCCAGGCTCAGGAGCAGGCGTTCGAGGACGGCGGGCAGGGGCTCACCGTGCACGGACATTTCCAGGGCCTGCTTCTGCCCCTCCGTGACCCCCTGCAGGCGACGGGCGTGGGTGATGTCGGTGCCGGCGCAGTAGATTACTCGCTGCTCGACTACCGTGTAGGTATTCCAGCTGAGCCAGCGGTAGTTGCCGTCCTTGCAGCGGTAGCGGTTTTTCATGTGCAGCAGGCCCGTCCCGTCCACGGCCTTCCGGAACCGCTGGGGGTCCTGTTCGATATCGTCGGGATGGAGGAAATCCCGGTAGGGCCGGGCCATCATTTCTTCGGGCGTCCACCCGAGAATGGGCAGGCAGGCGGCGCTCACTTCCTTAAAGTAGCCGTCGAAGCCCACCTTGACCATCAGGTCGGTAGCCACCGCCAGGAAACGGTCCCGGTCCCGCTCCGCCACCACCTGTTCCGTTTTTTCTTCCACGCGGTGAATGAGGAACCGAATGCCGCCCGCCTCATCAAAGACGGGCGTGGTCAGGGCCTTCCAGTACTTTTCCACGAAGCCCCCACCCGCTTCCTCGGGCCGGACGATGTCGTACCGCTGACGGCCCATTTCGTGGGGCAGCTTGGTGTCGATGACCTCGTGAAGGGAGTCCGATAATCCGTGCTCCTCCCGGGCCCCGGGGTCGTCCGGATTGGGTGGAAAGGCCTCGAATATGCCCCTCCCGATCAGCTCTTCCCTGGTCCGGGAGGTGTGTTGGAGGTAGGCGTCGTTAGCCGTGACGATGGTGAACCGCGGCGCGTCCGGCAGCAGCAGCAGGTACATGCAGGGGGCGGCCATGAAGATGGACTCGTAGTAGGACGACAAGTGAACGTGACCGGCTTTCATGACGCGTAGTGAACTCCGAATTAGGAACAAGTATTTCGCAGTTGTTTCCACAACTGGTCCGTCAATGAGAAAGATCGTCCACGAAGGTAAATGGTTTCCTGACGACACACCGGACAAATGCGGGCCGCGGGAGCGCGATTGCGTCAGGGAAGCAAAAAACGGGCGTACATCGCGAAGTGGTCGGACCCGAAATTCGGGAGCCGCTCCAGTTCGAGTAGGGAAAATTCCTCGCTCACGAAGTAGTGGTCGAGCGGCCAGCGCAGGAATGCCGAGGTGGCGTCGAAGGAGGCGTACAGGCCCCGGCCGAGGCGCACGTTCCTGAGGTCGCCGCGGTCCTGGAAGAGCCGGGCGGTGTGCGACCAGGAGACGTCGTTGTAGTCGCCGGCCACGATGATGGGCAGGGTTTCCTGGGCGAGCATCGCGGCCAGTTTTTCGAAGGCGATCTCTTTCTCCCCCCGGTTGTCGGGATACTCCTTGCTGGGCACGGGCGCTACCGGATGCATGGCGTGAAACATAACGGACTTTCCCGAGGGCAGCTCCACCTGCGTATGGATAGAGGGCACCTTGTCCTGGTTGAAGTACTTCACCTCGGTGTCGCTCAGGGGGAATTTGGAATAGAGCGCCATGCCGTAGGCTACGTCGTTGGGCTGCTTTACGGTGTAGGGGTAGGTCGGATCGAGGGGAGCGAGCTGGTCCATCCACCAGTCGTCGACCTCCATGACCAGCAGCATATCCGGGTCGCGGTCGCGGACGAGTTGCAGGAACTCCCCCGACTGCCGGTTGGTGATCAGCACGTTGGCCAGCATGACGCCGAGGGTGTTTTCCTCAGTCGCCGCACTGGCCGCGGCGTCCGGCACCTGCTTCTCCCCCACCAGGTAGGGCAGCACGCTGAGCGACTGGATCAGGATGGCCGCCAGCAAGCCGAGCGTCAGGGCAATGGCGGGCAGTTTCCACCGCCGGTTGAGCAGGACAAAGAGCGGCAGGCAAATGACCGCCGCGATCAAATACTGCGTCCGCGGAAAATCCAGCACTTTGGAGTACCAGTACGACACGTCGTGTACCAGGGAACCGAGAGTAAGAAGGACCACCAGGGCGGAGACGAGAATAAGGAGGTAGCGGAGGACGGTACGGAGGGTGCTCATGACGGGACTTTTCCGGGGCGGCGTGTACTGCCTGTTCCCCGGCATTTAATATAGTGCCTATCCCCCACCGGATGTTTGTCTCCGCCCCTAACGACCACCGGGCCGCACTCCCGAAGGGGTACGGCCCGGTAGCGGGTCCATCAATAGGCGGTCTGCCTAGCGGACCATCACTTTGCCGACGTAGCGTCTGCCCTGTTGGTCCAGGGCATCGATGAAGCACATCCCGGCGGGTACGTCGGTCAGTTCGATGCGGGCCTGGTGGGTGCCGCCGAGCTGGCCCTGGCCGATCACCTCGCCGAGGACGTTGCGGAGGGTGTAGCTGACCAACAGGGGCCCTTCCGCGAACTGGTGGAATTCCATGTTGGTGTTAACCTGACAGGAGCCGGTGGCCGGGTTGGGGAAGACGTTGAGCTTTTCCGCCCCCAGGTCCTCGTCGTACTTGAGGGTATTGAGTACCTCGTTGGTGATGATGGGCTCCTCGAAGTCGAAGACGATCCCGGCCTGGTTGGTGATGCGTTCGCCGCCGTCGTAGGACTGCTTGGCCCGGATGCGGTACTGCAGGTATCCGTGGCTGCCCGCTTCGTTGGTCGTGCTGTCGGGGAGGCGAATATTGAAGTAGTCCGCCCGCAGGGTGTCGCCGTCCAGTTTAACCGAGCCCGGGTGGCTGGTGCTGAGAATTTCCAGGGACTCCTTGTCCAGGAAGGGGCTGAGGGGGTTGCGAAGGTGGACGTTAGTAGCGTAGAAGGTACCCACGTTCTGAAAGCGCACGGTGTAGGTCAACCACTGATCGGCCCTGATCCATCCCCCCTCTCCGTCCCCGCGGGGGCTGACGAGGATGTCGTTGGGGTCGATGGCACCGACGATCTCGATCTGGTCGGTATAGGTGTCGTTAGTGGGGTCGAGGTCACTTTCTGGCAGGTTCACCGTGGCCGCAAAGGGGAGCACGTCGCCGGTGCGGACTTGTAGGCCTACGCTGTCCGTTACCGTAAAGCTCAGCACCTCGCCGGGGGCCAGGGAGTCGATCGTCCAGCGGTATTCTTGTCCGTTGCGGGTGTAGGACCGCTCGGACTGGACCGCGAAGACGTAGTCGGGGTACAGGAGCGTGATGTCATCAGGGTAAGCGGTGCGTGTGCCTTCATTCGCTAGCTGCACGACGGACTGGTTGGAGAAGCCCCTTCTCCACGGCGTATGCACGACGAGGATGGACACGTCGTAATCGGCCTGCTTCACCCGTAAGGGTACGGATACGATCAGATCCTCCTCGGAACCCGTGATCGCCAGGTCGATGGGCCGGGCGAGGTCCCAGTAATCGTTGGACTTCACGTCTACGGTATAGGAGCCGGCCTCCAAGTTGACGATGGTCAGGCCATTCTTGCCGGAGACGACGTAGCTGGAGAAGTTAGTGACATCCAGCTTGATGTTCTCGATCCCCCGTTCGTTGCCATCCTGCCGTCCGTTCCCATTGGCATCGTCGAAGCAGAGGAAGGTCGTCTCTACGCCGGGCGTCTCCTCGATGTGGTTGATCACATCGGCGGTAATACCCGTGGTCACGTGCTGAACGGTACCCGAGGGCCAGCGTACGGTCACGGAGTCTACGGCGGTGGCACCGCCGAGGCCGAAGTGTTGGGTCAGGCTGCTCTGGCTGCCGATGCCGCTTACGGGCAGTACGTTGCGGTGGGTCCACTTTCCACCGCTCTTGACGCTTACGCGGGCACCGATGGCGTCCCGGTTGCTGCTGGTGCCGCCGAGGCGGATGCCGACCCAGTGGTTGCTGGTGGTGTTTCCGCAAAAGAGCTTATTCGATTCCATGCCGTGGGTGGCGATGAACACGTCCTGGGCGCCGTCGCGGTTATAGTCGGCCCAGGCCTGCCCGTAGGCGTTGCCGAAGTCGGCACTGACGAGTTCGTCGTTCTTGCGAATAAAGGTTCCGGAACCGGTACTGAGGTAGAGGAAATTACGGCCTACGTCGTTATTGACCAGCAGGTCGAGGTGGGTGTCGTTGTTGATGTCGATCCACCTGGCGCCGTGGCTGTGGCCGCCGTCGGCGGTCAGCAGGGTGGTGTCTACGGCCGTGAAGCTGCCGTCGCCGTTGTTAACGTAGAAGTCGTTGCGCTGGCCGGAGGAGTTGCCGACGAAAAGGTCCGGGTCGCCGTCGTTGTCGTAATCGCCCCAGGCGGCGCTGACCGAGGTGCGCGCGTCGGAGGTCACGTTACCGGCGTCTACCGCCTCGAAGCGGAAGTTACCGAGGTTCTGGAAGAGGCTGTTGGGGCTGTCGTTGCCGTTGGGGACGAAGACGTCGACCAATCCGTCGTTGTTGTAGTCGCCCAGGATCGGCGCCATGCCGCGGGCGCTGGTGGTGGCGATGGCATTGTCCGTTTCCGGGCGGAAGGTATTGTTGCCGGTGTTCCGGTACAAGCGGTGGAAGCGGGTCACGAAGAAGTTGGTGATCAGGATATCCAGCAGGCCGTCGTTGTCGAAGTCGGCGAAGCTGGCCCCGTGGAAGTATTCCGGGTGGATGGTCAGCCCACTGTTGGCCCCCGGCTGGAAGGTACCGTTGTTGTTGAGGTAGAGCATGGTGGGCTGCTGGGTAGCGTTGACCACCAGGAGGTCCGTGAACCCGTCGTTGTTGACGTCAGCGGCGATGGCCGCTACCGTCCGGCCCCGGGGAGCCAACAGGGCGTCCTGGCCGGTGGTTACCCGGGTCAGGGTTCCGTTCACGTTGCGGTACAGGATATTGGGTTGGGTATCGTCCTTATCCGTTACGAAGAGGTCGTCCCAACCGTCGTTGTCGTAGTCCAGCCATACCGCGTTCCAGCTGTCGGTGATTTCGCCGTCGATGGCGGCCGACGAGCAGTCGTTCATCAGCAGGAGGCTGGTGTTCGCCGCGTTGTTCTGGATGCCCTGTACGATGATGCTTTCCTGTTGCTGGCCGTTGACCCGTCCCGAGACCACGGTTTCTACGCTGATGACGGTATTGTCCTCCACGGATTCACCATTATTGTAGGAGGGGCTTAGGATAATCGTGGTCTCCACCTCATAGTCATCCAGGGGGGTAATGTCGGGCACCCCCTCGAAATTGATGATGGATTCTTCTTCGTCGCCAATGATGGTTCCCTCGATCGACGAGCCGTCGCGCCCGTTATGGAGCTCGCTGCAGACGGGAATTGCACCCGAGCCGATCTTGACGGAGACCGCAGAATTTTCGAGCGTCGCGGAGCCCGCCAGATTAAGTGAGGCAGTGAGGGAGAGGGTATCGCCGGGAATGGCGGAGGTCTCGCCGTTGTCGATCGACAGGGAGAAGGCGTGGGCCAGGGACGAGCCGAAGTAGGTCATCCAGTTGTCGTTGAAGTTCGTGTTAAGTACGGAGATATTCTGGTCGGCCGTGACGAGCAGGTAGGGCCGGTCGGGTCCGGAGTTACTCCCCGTGCCGTTGTAAATGCTCATCCACTCGGCTGCGTTCACCTGGGCGTCAGCGTAGCGACCCGCGGCGATGGTGAAGGACTTGCTGTACACGGAGCCGCCGGTGGCGGCGTCGGTCACCGTCACGTTCACATCCCGGTCGCTGGCGAAGAGGTAGAGGTGGCTCAGGTTCGTTCCGATCGCATTGCCGGTAAAGGGGTCGACGGCATTTTGTTCCTTACCGGGAGGGGCAATGTAGGCGAGGAATTCCCGGCCGGAGGTCGTACCCTCGGCGGAGGAGAGCATGGTGGCCATGTCGGAGGTGCCGATCGAGCCGGTTTCCATCCAGTTGGCCTCGAACACCGAGACCTTCTTACCGGCGGCGCAGCTGACGCGAAATACGGTGGCGTAGGTCGCATTGCCGTTCTGTTTGCCGACCCAGTCGGCCGGGTCGTGGGTATCCAGCGTCCAGCTGTCCATGCTTACCCAGTTGCCCCGGTCGTAGCGCTCCAGGCTTACGGGGTTGGCGTCGTCCCAGGAGACGATGCGGATTTCCTGCTCGCCTTTGGCCTGATAGGGTACGCCGAAGTAGAAGAGTTCCCCCGAAGAGCTGCCGTTGGCGCTCGGTACGTAGCCGCCGCCGTCGCGGGCGTTTCCCCACAGGGCGCCGTATTGCACGCTGATGTCCTTATTCGCTTCGATCAGGAAGGTTTCCCCCGAAGCCATAATGTCCCGGCCTTCGGTAGAGGAGTAGATAATGTCCTGGCCGACGTTCAGGGTCGCCTGGGTGACGATGCGGGGGCTGCCCATATCCACGTCGGTGTAGCCGGTCTGGTTCGTCGCCGAGCGGGAAATCCTGGAGATGGTCACCCGGGTATCATCCTGGTAGGCAAAGACGTTTAGGTCCCGGTTAGAATAGGAGGTCTTGGGAGAATAGATAATGAACTTGGACCCCACCGACTTCTTATTGATCGAGGCCACGAAATCGTGTTGCCAGTCGCTGTCGGTCGACATGGAGGCATAAACCAGCTTGTCACTCTGGACGATGAAGTAATCCCCATCGGCCCTCAGGGTGCCGCCCGAGGCGTACTTGGCGTCGTCGTTGATGCCATTGTCCTTTAGGTAGAGGATGTAAGACTGGCCGGCCATGAGCATCCCGGAGACGGTGTCGTCGGTATCACCGTCCATCCCGTCGTCCGTGATGGAGAACTGGGTACTGTCGCGGATAGCCGTCACGATCAGCGCGACGTTGCGCTTTACCGGATCGTTATTCGGGGGAACGTAAATGTTAAAGTACGTGCTCGGTGCACCGCCCGCCAAAAGGCCGTGCATGGCGACTACCAAAAAAAACGCGACAAGGAGTAATCTATTCTTCATAAATGTGGGGTAATAGTTCGCTGGCCCTACGCCCTGCAAGGGACGTGCCATTCAAGTACCGGATTGATTTTCAGGTGCTTGAGTCCATAAAAATGCTGAGCATCTTCCAGGGAGTGGAAAATCTCCGAGGGGTGGAAAGCGAACCGCCCGTAAGGCGGAAAGTGGCCCCGCACCCGCTCCCTACCTTGCGACGGCAACACCAACCGCCCTTCCCATGACCGACAAGTACACCACCATCCACTACCATAATTACCTGGAACTGGATGCCCTCCTGTCCCTGCAGAAGGAGCGCAGCAAGGCGGCAGGCGAGAGTGCTCACGACGAAACCCTCTTCATCATCATGCACCAGGTATGCGAACTGTGGTTCAAGCAAATCCTGACGGAGCTCGACTCCGTACTCCTGCTGTTCCGTGAGGACCGCGTCCGGGAAACCAACATGCACACCGTGCTGCTGCGCCTGCGGCGCGTTCACACCATCATCGACCTGCTCATCGAGCAGGTGCGGGTGATGGAGACCATGACCCCCCTCGACTTCCTGGACTTCCGCGACTACCTCTTCCCGGCCTCGGGCTTCCAGAGCATGCAGTTCCGCATGATCGAATCCACCCTCGGCCTGCGGGAAGAGGACCGCATGACCTACCACGGCAAATCGTACAAAACGGTCTTCACCGACGAACAACAACAGCGCCTCCACGCCATCGAAACCGGCGGCAGCCTCTTCGAGCTCGTGGAGCAGTGGCTGGAACGGACGCCCTTCCTCCAGTTCAACGACTTCGACTTCCTGGCCGCCTACCAGGCCGCCGTCGGCCGCCTCATCGCCCGCGACCAGCAACACATCCGGGAAAGCGGCCTGAGCCCGGAGATGAAGGAAATACGCCTGCGCGTCCTGGGCGACAGCAACACCTACTTCAAGCACGTCCTCGACCGCGCGGAGCACGAGCGGATGGTCGCCGGCGGCGAGGCCCGCCTGAGCTACGACGCCACCATTGCGGCCCTCCTGATCAACCTGTACCGGGACCAGCCCATCCTCAATATCCCCTTCAACCTGCTCGCCGAGCTCATGAACATCGACGAGGGGCTCACCACCTGGCGCTACCGCCACGCCCAGATGGTCATGCGCATGATCGGCAACAAGGTCGGCACGGGCGGCTCCTCGGGCCACGATTACCTCGCGCAAACGGCCGAGCGCCACAAGATCTTCAAGGACCTGCACAACATCAGCTCGCTACTCATCCCCCGCTCCGCCCTCCCCACCCTGCCCGACGACCTGGCGCGGGGACTAAGCTTCCACTTCCAGGGGGCGTAGGAGGATTTACCAAGTACTATGTACGAAGTACCAATTACCATTTAGGTCCCGCAAAGGCAGCAGCGAATCCAATCCCTGCCCCATCCGTGCTAAACCCTTCCTCCGCGCAACTCCGCGCACTGGGTATAACCCTCGCGCAGCGACAGAATCCGTATTAATCCCTGCCCATCCGTGTTGAACCCTTCCTCCGCGCACTCCGCGGTGAATAACCCCCCTCGCGCAGCGACAAGAATCTGCAGTAATCCCTGCCCCATCCACCGGGAAAACTCCGCGCAATTTCACGTACTCCGCGGTGGCCCTATTCATAAGTCAGTAGGCGGTGCCAAAAGTCCTGCGCCATGGCCGCTTCGTCGATATCGGTGTACAGCCAGATCGTGCGGCGGACATTTTCGGGGGGCGTCGTCACTTCGATCTCGGTGGCCTGCTCCGGCCGGAGGAAGGCCTGCAGCAGAGCGACGTCCCACATCGTCCACCGCTCCGCCTCGGGGGCGAAGGTGTGCCAGCGGTCCTTCAGGTAGGCCCCGATGGGGCCGCTGCGGGCGAGGTGGGCAAAGGCGGAATCGCGGGTGAATTGGTACTGGATGGCCGTCGAGGTGGGCATGACGTGCAGCTCGAGCCCCTCGGCGTTGAGGAGGTAGTTGGCGGCGTTGAGGTCGCGGCGGATGTTGAACTCGTCCTTGTTCCACACCCCGGTGGCCGTGTCGTACTGGAAGCCGAGGACGTACGCCCGGATCTTGTCCGTAATGTCGGGGGCCAGCGCGAGGGCCGAGGCCAGGTTAGTACCCGCCCCGATGCACATCACGGTGAGTTTCTCCGCACCCGCGTCCGCGCCCCGGGCCTGCTCGATGATGAACTGCGCGGCCGGACTGTTGCGGGGTGCGTAGCCGCCCCAGGGCATGCCCATGATGCTGTCGGCGCCCAGCGGGTGGGGGAGGTCCGTACGACCGGCGAGGGTGAGCAAGTCTTCGTTCAGGCGCTGGCTCTGGCGGGCGGTGCTGTCGCCCGAGTACTGGTGAAACCACTGGGCGGAGTTGAGCCCCACCCAGTCGATGCCTTCCTCCTCCAGCAGGTAGGCAATGGCGTAGAGGTCGTCAATCTCGTTGGCGGTGTCCGCGTCGAGCAGGAGGCGGGGCGGGCCGGATTGCGCCACGACGGGAAGGGAGACGAGGAGAACCGAGAGGAGAAAGCCGCAAATTAAGTACATGCCACAAGTTAGCCCGTACGGTGATTTTCATCGAAGGGACCGACGATTACTCCGGCGGAGCTGGCTACCGATCGGCGGAAGGCGGACCGATGCCGTAGCGTACGCCGATGCCCAAGCCCGCAGGCAGTCCGCCGTCAGTGAAAGGTGCCGGATAAATTGCCCGAAAAGGGCTGCCCGGCCGGCGCGCGGAACAGCTTCAGGACGCCTCGGAGACGCTTTTTTTGCCAAATCCCAATTCACGTCGGCCCGGCGGCAGCGAGGGGTGCATATCTCCACCTGGGTTACTCCTATAGCAGGCGGTGACCATAGATCGGCTTGCCGCAAGCAGTCTACGGCAAGCGCCGCAGCGTAATCTCCTTGATCCAGAGGCCCGCGTCCGCGCTCCCGCTCAGCGTCAGTAATTGGGTGCCGCGGGGGATCGTCACCGCCGGCAGGACGGCCGCCGGCCAGCGCCGCGGGTAAATGTCGCCCCGGTCCACGCGGTCGGCCACCGGCAGGCGGACGCTGCGGCGGGGAGGTAGACTCACCGTTCCGAGTGCGCCTTGCTCGGTACCCAGACTGAGCGTCCGGTCGGTGGCGGCCTCGAGGTGGTAGTGGACCGTGATCTCGTAGGTCGCCGCCGCATCGATCGCCACGGGCCAGGTGAGGCCCGGACCGCGGAGGTCCTCGATCCAGTCGTTGGCAAAGCCGCCGCGCGCGGAGAAGTGGTTGTCCCGCTGCGGCTCCCCCTCGTGCGCCAGCAGGCGGACGGTGCCGCTGCCCCCGTGCAGCTGGATAGGGGGGGCCACGCGGTCGGTGCGGTGCAGGTCGTGCGCCATCGTGTCGTACGCCGCCGCCATCCGCTGACCTACGCCCGGCAGATCGAGGAACACGTTGCGCGTCTGACCGGGATCGGCCCCCAGGGCGTAGAGCTCGTGCACCCCGGCGGTACGGCGCACGTAAATATAGTCGCGGTCGCGCATGCTTCCGTGCTCGGGGTCGAAGACGAAGGCCTGCCGGAAGGTGTACAGGTAGCGGTGCGGGAGCGTATCGCCCGACAGCACGGGCAGCAGGCTCACGCCATCCAGGTCCGGTGGTACGGGTAGTTCGAGGTAGTCGAGCAGCGTGGGCAGCAGGTCTATGTGCGCCGCCGGGGTGGTGAATACTTGCCCGTTGGCCGGGTGCGCGCCGGGCAGTCGGATGGCGAAGGGCACCCGGGTACCCCCTTCGTCGATCATGGTCTTCCACCCCCGCAGGCCCATCCGGTAGCGGTCGCCGTTCGGTCCGTTGTCGGTGGCGAACACGACGATGGTATTCTCGAGTTTTCCGCTTTGCTCCAGGGCGGCCAGCAGGCGGCCCAGTTGCTCGTCGATGCTCTCGACCATGGCGTAGATGCCGGTGTTGTAGGGCGTCAGGCCGCGTTCCGCTACGGCGTTCCAGTGGTCGTCGGCCACCTGCACCGGGGTATGCGGGCCCTGGTAGGCTACCAGGGCGAAGAAGGGCGCTTCCACCTCCATAAAGTGGATGGCCGTATCCGTCAGCACGTCCGTCATCTCCCGGTGAAAGGGGACGGCCGCCCCGGTTTCGTTGGTTAACTCCCCATTGAAGTAGTCGTTGAAGTGGCCCATCGTGAAGCCCAAAAAGCGGTCAAAACCCTGGCCCACCGGATCGACGGGGAAGGTGGCGCCGTTGTGCCACTTGCCGAAGAGCCCCGTCCGGTAGCCCGCTTCCCCCAGGTATTCGGCGAGGGTCTTGATCTCGGTGGCCATCGTTTCCCGCCGGCGGGTCACGTAGATCGAGCCGGTGCGGGGGGCGTACAGGCCACTCAAAAAACTGGCCCGGGTAGGGGCGCAGACCGGGTCCACGTAGAAACGGTCGAAGCGGGCGCTGCGTTGGAACAGCGCATCCATATTGGGCGTGCGTATGCTGTCGTTGCCGTGCAGGCTCAGGTCGCCGATTCCCTGGTCGTCGGTCAGCACGAACAGTACGTTGGGGCGGCGGAGCGCGGGTGCCGGGGGAGCGCCCGTCGACGCAGTCGGTGGGTACCCGCAGCTCAGCATCACCGCCATCAAGCTTAGCCCGGTAAGCCAGCGGCCAAGGTGGCGCTGCCCTGGGTTGATCCGCTCATCCCGCATCGTCGGCATCTTCGTTGATCCAGAACGGCGCGGTAACGAACCACAGCAGGGTGCCGGCCAGCATAAGCCATTTATAGGCGATGAGTTCGATAAGGCCGTAGAATACCAGCAGACTGGGCACCAGCGTGAGCGCCAGCCCGAGGTAGGAGAGGAGTTTGAGCAGGGGACTTTTCGCGGTCATAGCGTCGGGTCTTTTGGTAGATTATCATGCATGAGGTAGCGGTTGCGCGTCCCGCGCTGCTGGAGCAGGGCGAAGAGGACATAAGTGATGCCCCCGATAAACCACCCCGGCAGCGCCATGAAGAAGTAGAAGTCCGCCTGAAAGTACACGTACAGCCCGTAGCAGATGCTGACGGTCAGTACCCAGCTGAGCAGCACCGACCAGTTGAGGCGCAGGCCCTGCGCGACGGCCAGGTTGCGTTGCAGCCCCAGGCGGGGAAAGAGGAAGACGTCCGCCAGCACGACCGCACCGACGGGGGTGGCCAGAAGGGCGTACAGGCCGAGGAACTGGTCCAGTTTCGACACGATGGCCGGCGAGCAGGCCAGGAGCGTGGCCACGGCGCCGACCCCCAGGGTGATCTTCCAACGTTGCTGACGCGGGAATATGCCCTGCACGGCTAGCCCCGAGCGGTAAAGGGTCGGGTTGGCCGTCGTCCATCCGGCTACGACCACGCAGATCGCCCCGGCCAGGCCGGCCCCCATAAAGGCGATCTGGCCGGGGGAAGGGTTGGCATCGCCCATCTGAAGGGCCACGGCGCAGAGAATTCCCGAGGCAATCCAGGCCATGCCGTGCCCGATGAACATCCCGAAGGCCGAGGCCAGCCCGTACGACGATTTGCGGGCGTAGCGGTAGATGGTCATGTCCGAGAGCCCCAGGTGCATCGAGCTGTTGCACAGCCAGGCAAAGATGAGGATGTGCCAAAAGGTGTACTTGGACTGGCCCTCCACCGGTACGCCGGTCCAAATCTTAGTCTGGGCCGCCTCCCAGAAGTCACCGACCGAAGTGACCCCCAGCTCCGGTAGCATCGCAATACCGGAGGCCAGGAACACCAGCGGCATCCAGGGGGCGAAGACGTTGGCGAATTTGGACACGCGGTCAAAGCCGAAGGTCGCTACGATAGCAATCACCGCCCCGATCAGGAAGATGATGAGGATGTAGGTGACGGAGGTCGGGTAGAGGTCCGTCAGTCCCGGGCCCGGCACGTTGAGCAGCAGGCCCACGGCGGAGGCCGACACGCCGATCATGGCGGCGGCCGTCACGCAGAACAGCAGCCCATTCACGAAATTATAGATCGTGACCAGGGTGATGCCGCTGATCTTTTCGAGCTGGTAGAAGATGGTCAGCCGGGTCCGCACCGCGACCGGGGCGCAGATCAGCACCCAACTGAGCGTCGCCAGGATGTTGCCGAACAACAGGCCCAGCATCAGGTCGGAGGCGCTGGCCCCGTGCAGGACGAACAGGGGGCCGATCACGAATTCCGTACCGGCAATATGCTCGCCCGCCACCATGCCGACGAAGCTCTTGAAGCCCTTGACCCGCTTGGGGGGGACGGGCTCGCGTTCGTACTCATCGATCTGCGCCAGTTGGGCAGTCAGGGAGGCGGCGTTGGCGGGGTCGACCCGGGCTTCCGGTGGGGGGATCTCGTGCATGATACGCGGTGAATGACTTGGTGCTGAATGTCCTAAAAGGCCACCGTATATTTCTATGGAATCGTAAAGTGAAAGGATTTACTGTCCCATAAAGTGGATTTTGGAGACCATGAAGTTACTCGCCCTCTCTTTCCCCTTCCTTTTTGTTTTCGCCTGTGCGGGACCGACCTCCGGCACCCGCGACCCCGCCGGAGCTACTTCCCGCCCGAACATCGTCCTGATCGTAGCCGACGACCTGGGCTGGGCTGACCTGGGGGCTTACGGCAATCCCTTCTTCGAGAGTCCCCACCTGGATGCCCTGGCGGCCCGGGGCATCCGGTTCACCTCCGCCTACGCGGCCGGTCACGTCTGTTCGCCCACCCGCGCCAGCATCCTCACGGGCCGCTATCCGGCGCGCGTGGGACTGACCAACTACCTCTACGGGACCAAGACCGTCGACGACTCCCCGGTTCTGCCGGCCCCCTTCGTGGACCGCCTACCCCTCGACGAGCTCACCCTTGCCGAAGTACTGCGCGACGAGGGCTACCGCACCGGGCTGGTCGGTAAATGGCACCTGGGCGAGAATACCTCCCTGGGGGAGTCGGACCCCCGCTTCCACGGCTTCGACGTCACGGAGAGTTGGGATTACGGCCTGCTCCCCGTGGGCGACTCCTACGAATGGTACCACACGGGCGATTCCCTAGAGGCCTTCCGCCTCCCGGCCCTGACGGAAGAGATCACGGCCGGCGCCGAAGCCTTCCTACGCGATCGCCGTGCCGATCGTGCCGACCCCTTCTTCCTGATGGTGACCCACTACGCCGTGCACCTGCCGCTGCAGGGAGATTCGGCCCGCGTAGCCAAATTCCGGGCCAAGGAAAATCCGCGACCCGACGACTACCATCCGGTCTATGCCGCCATGATCGAGGCCATGGATGCTTCCGTGGGGCGCATCCTGGCCAGCCTGGAGGCCAATAAGCTCGACGAGAATACGCTGGTGATCTTCGTCTCCGACAACGGGGGACTGGCGATCGGGGAGGCGGGCGACAAGCCGACCGTCAACGACCCCCTACGCGCCGGCAAGGGGACCATGTACGAGGGGGGGATCCGGGTGCCGCTGATCGCCTACTGGCCGGGCCACCTTGAGGGGCCCGCCGTGAACGACGCCGTGGTCAATACCGTCGACCTCTTTCCTACCCTCCTAGGGATCGTAAAGCCGGGGTTCGCGTCGGAGCGCCTCATCGACGGACGGGACATGGGCCAGGCGTTCCTGGGAGTCGAGCCCGCCGCGGACGAGCGGGAGGACTACTGGCACTACCCCCACTTCAGCAACCAGGGGGGGCGGCCCCGCTCGGCCATCCGCAGCGGCCCCTACAAGCTCATCGAGAACCTCGAGGACGGGAGTCTGGAATTATACGACGTGGTGACGGACCCCGGGGAAGAGACCAACCTCGCCAAGGAGGAGCAGGCACTGGCCGCTGCGCTCCAGGACCGCCTGCAGGAGTGGCGCCGGGAGAGTGGGGCGGTGCTGCCCGTGCCGAAATAGTACGGGCACTACACCAGGGGAAGGGCTGGCTTGGATCCCTGGGCGAATGTCTTGCGGTACTTAGAGGGCGTCGTTCCGGTAATCTTCTTGAAGTTGACGTAGAAAACGGATTCCGAGCGAAAGCCACTCTCCAGCGCGATGGCGTAGTTTGTTTTTTCCTTGTCTACGTCCGCTTCCAGCACCCGTTGGGCCGCCTGCACCCGGTATTCATTGATGAAGGTGCTGAAGGACTTACCGATCTCCTCGTTCAGCAGGCGGGAGAGTGCATAGGAGGCGATTCCCAGGTGCTCCGCCAGCTTCTTCTCGTTGAGCTCATTGTCGAGGTGAATGTGCTCGACCTCGATGGCGTGCAGGAGGTGTTCACGGTTCTTGTCACGCTCTTCGATCTCGGGTTCGCTCACCGCCTTCAGGATCGGCCGACCGGATAACAGCGTCGGGTGCCGGATCAGAAAGTAGATGACCGCCAGTACGATGCTGCTGTTGAAGGTGACGAAGATGAACTGGATGACTCCACGGAGGTCCGCCAACTGGCTGGGGGGGTAGTAGGGGGCCAGCCACGTCATGTGGTAGAGGTTGAGCGCGGCGAGCAGGGCGGTGCCCAGCAGGAAGAAGCACAGCAGCCTGGGCCACCAGTACCGCGCCGCGCCCCGGGCCTTAAGGGCTTCCCGGTTATCGCTCACCAGCACCACGCTCCGGTAGAGGATGAACCCCTTCCAGACCACCAGGGACAGGAGGACCGCCCGGTGTAGGTCGGACCTGATGTAGCTGAAAAAATGGTAGTTCTCGGTGAGGAGTACGTTCGTCGTCAGGATACAGAAGGCCACTCCGGCGGGAAGGAAGTAGACCCAGGGCCGGACCGCCGTCTTTTGGTCCATGATCCGTACCAGGTAGAGGTACAGCAGGGCCGGCACCACGTAGTTGATGATATCGGGGAGGAAGATGATTTCCGCGAGGGTAAACTTGATGTTAGTGTACTGGAAATAGTACTGCGCCAGGATGTTGGCTCCGGTCAGCGCAAAGACGCTGGCCAGTAACACATTGTGGCCGTCGCGGCGAAATAACGCGATGGCTGCCCCAAGAATGAAGTTCTGAATAAAGGCCCAGAAAAAGATGGCTACTGTCATACACCTGTTCAGGCTAAGCGGCCTGATTTTCATGATCGATCGGATTAAGCTAACGCCAACACAATACCAAGAGGGACCCTAAAATAAGAAAAAGCTTTCCCTTGACCAAGGGAAAGCTTTTGCGTTAACGTAAAGAATATGTGTAAGCGACTAATAGCCTACATTTTGCACCAGGTTGGGATTGGCAACCAGTTCTCCCTCGGGGATCGGCAGGACTTCGTTCTTATTGGCCTGAAAACCGGGCATGGCGGCGGGCTGCGCGAAGTCGGGTACCGGGCCGCTGCGGCGGGTCCAGCGGATGATGTCGAAGAAGCGCTTGAACTCGAACGTCAGTTCGAGGCGGCGCTCGGCGGCCAGGCGGGCGAAGAATTCGTCCTTGCTCAGGCCCGCCGGCAGGGGATCGACGGCCGCGCGTTCCCGCACCCGATTGATGGCGGACAGCGCCGCGCCGGTCGGGCCGTTGGCTTCGTTCTCGGCCTCGGCGTAGAGCAACAGGACCTCGGCAAAGCGCATGGCCCGGAAGTTGATCGGGGACTGTACGAAGCCGATGGGGAAGGCCCCCTCGGTGCCCTTGCGGACGCCCAGGAAGGGGGCACCGGCGACGTCCCCGGTCCGGTCGCGCCACTGATTGGCGGCGATGGGGTCCTCGGCGATGGGGTCCCACGGTCCCCAGGTGTCGCCGGGGCGGGCGATGGTCAGCAGGCGCCGGACCGAATCCTCCTCCGGGTAGCGGCGGAAGAAGTTATCGACCGCCACCGACGGTAGGCCATTGGCAAAGGCGCGCTGGCGGCCCGGGTTGAGGGCGGTGGCCATCCAGTTGGATTCGGCCGTGTTGGCCCCATCCAGGTCCGAGAAGCCCGCCCCGATGCCGGTGGCGTACTGGATCTCGAAGACGGATTCCGCGTTGTTTTCGTTCGAGTCTCCGAAGTTTTCACCGTAGTCGACCAGCGCGTAGTCGCCGAATTCCCCGTCGATCACGCGTTTGAGGGCGGCGGCGGCGGCCGGATATTTCTCCTGGTACAGGAGGGCTTCTCCCAGGTAAGTCTGCGCGGCACCCGCGGTTGCCCGCCCGAGGTCAGCATCGCCGTAGGCATTGGGAAGGAGCTCACTGGCCCGGGAAAGGTCCGCCTCAATGAGGGCGTACACCTCTTCCCGGCTCGCCCGGCCGGGGCGGAACAGCTCCCCCGTGATGTCCCCGTCAAAGGGGCGCTCGTACAGGGGCACGCCGCCGTAGTGCTTGACCAGCTCGTTGTAGTAGAATCCCCGCAGAAAGTGGGCTTCTCCGAGGATGCGGTCCTTTAGCTCATCGTCGGTAAATTCGATACCGGGTACGCGGTCCAGCACCACGTTGGCCCGGCTGATGCCGGTGAACATGGCCTCCCACTTTCTGGGGATCAGGTGATCGGACGACGCATTGAACTGAAAACCGGGGTAGGCCGTCAGCTGCCGGCCGCCGCTCGTTATGCTGAGGTCGCCGCTCATGTAATCGAGCAGGTAGGGGTAGCGCCGGAAGCCCCCCTGGTACTGCAAGGGGGTATAGGCGGCGTTGACGGCCAGGATGGCGTCGTCCTGCGTCTGGTAAAAGGTGCTGGCCTCGAGGTCGCGGAAGACTTCCGCCCCGTCGAGGTAATCGCTGCCACACGCCGACAGCAGGCTAAGGCCGCAGAGGGCCAGGAAGGTATAGATCGGTTGCATGCTATTCTTATTTCTCATTGATCGACGGATTAAAAGCCAAGTTGAATGCCTAAGGTGACGCGGCGTGACTGGGGGTACCCCACGTCGTCGAAGCCAAACCCGCCGCTCGAGCCGACCTCCGGATCGTAGCCGCTGTAGTTGGTGAAGGTGAGGAGGTTTTGCGCCGCCAGGTAGACGCGCGCGCTACTCAGGGCGGCGAGGCCGCCGACGACGTTGTCCGACAGGGTGTAGCCCAGTTGCAGGTTCTTGAGGCGCAGGTAAGCTCCGTCTTCCACGAAGAAGTCGGAACCAATGTCGTTGTTGGCAATGTTAGGGGAAACCGCGCGGGGCTGGGTATTGGAGGGGTTGGTCGGCGACCACGCGTCGAGCACCTCGGTGGAGAGGTTGCTCACCCGGAAGTAGGACTGGGTCAGGTACTTGGTGTCGTTCCAGACCTGGTTGCCGCTCACGCCCTGAAATTGCAGGGAAAAGTCGATCCCCTTGTACCCCACTTGCAGCCCGAAGCCGTACTGCACGTCCTGGTTGGCGTCCCCGATGAAGGTGCGATCGTCTTCGGTGATGGCTCCGTCGTTATTGACGTCCACGAAGCGGAGGTCGCCCGGAGCGGTGCCGCCCAGCGGGGTCGGGCCGCCGTCGATTTCGGCCTGGCTCTGGTAGATGCCGTCCGTCTGGTAGCCGTAGAAGGCGAAGAGCGACTGCCCGGGCTGGATGCGGTTGCGGGCCGTGAAGTTGTTGGTGCCGTTGCGGTCGATGCTCTCCAGGCCTTCGGTCAGGCCGATCACTTCGTTATCGAGCAGGGTGAGGTTAGCATTGAAGTTGTACCTCATCTCCCCCACTCTACCCCCGTACTGCACGCTCATCTCTACCCCCCGGTTCTCTACCTCGGCGGCATTGAGGAAGATGTTATCGAAGCCGGTGGCGGAGGGCAGGGGAAAGGACAGCAGCAGGTCGTCGGAGGTCTTGACGAAGTAGTCGAAGCTGAAGGCCAGGCGATCGTCCAGGAAGCCCAGGTCTGCTCCGATATTCAGTTGGCGTTGTTTTTCCCAGACCAGGTTCGGGTTGGCGACGAGCCCCCCGGGGGCCAGGCTGGGCGCGATACCCTGCTCGGCCCCCAGGATGTAGCGGGCGTTGCTGTTGAGCAGGGCCAGCGTGGCACTGGCGTTGATCTGGTCGTTGCCGAGAAAGCCGTAGCTGCCGCGTAGTTTCAGCGTACTGAAGGGGCCGTCGGCCAGGAAGGCCTCATTGCTGACCACCCAGCCCACCGATCCGGAGTAGAAGTTGTCGAAGTAGTTCTCCGCGGTGAAGATGGAAGATCCATCGCGGCGGAAGTTGAAGGTGGCCAGGTAGCGGTCCTGGTAATCGTACATCAGCCGCCCGATGTAGCTGACCGTGCGCACGCCCTGTTCGAACCCGCCGGCGGGCGAGGGCATGATGGCCGAGCCGCTGATCACGGGCAGGCCCGGGCTGATGTTCTGACCGACGGTGCGCAGGTTGATGCCGCTCACTTCGGTATTCTGGACCGTATAGCCTCCGAGCAGATCGAGGCTGTGTCCGTTGAAGTTGCGCTGAAAGTTGAGGGTGGTTTCCAGCAGCAGGGAGATGTTTTCCCCCAGGTTCTCGGCGACCTGCGCGCCTTCTTCCAGGGTGACGACCGCCTCGCCCGTCCCCAGATCGAAGAAGGGGGCGAAGGTGCGGTTGCGGAAAGAGGACTGGTCGGCGCCGGCGTTGACCCGGAAATTCAGGCCGTCGATCAGTTCGTACTCCGCAAAGACGTTGCCCAGGATACGGTTAGACGTGCCGCCGCGCTCCACCAGCGTCTGGGCGGCCAGGGGGTTGAGGATGCGGGGGTCCCCGTCGTCGTTGGTCGCTCCCTGGAAGCCGCCGAGGTTATCGGGATTGAAGATGGGCACGGTGGGCGGGCTCAGCAGGGTCCAGGCCAGGATGCTGTTGCCGAGGCCGGTGTACTCCAGTTCGGTCTGGGTGCGGCTGACGGTGAGTGAGTTGCCGAATTTGAAGCGGCCCAGGCGCGTGTCGGTGTTGATGCGCAGGTTCGTCCGTTGCAGGCCCGTGCCCACGATGACGCCCTCCTCGTCGTAGTGCCCGACGGAGGCGTAGTAGCTGAAATTTTCGGAGCCGCCGCTGGCGTTAAGTTCGTAGTTCTGGATCACCCCACTTTGATAAATGGCGTCCTGCCAGTCGGTGTCGGCGGCCAGGGCGGTGCCCGGCTGGAGGTTGGTGATGGGGGCTTCGCCGCTGTTCTCCGCTACCGTATTGCGTACGGTGCGGTACTGCTCGGCGTTCAGCAGATCGAGGGTGTTGGTCACCTGCTGGGTACCGGCGTACGTGTTGAAGCTGATGCGGGGCTTACCGATCTTCCCGCGTTTGGTGGTGATGATGATGACCCCATTGGCCGCCCGGGCTCCGTAGATCGCGGCGGCCGAAGCGTCCTTCAGTACGGTCACCGAAGCGATGTCCGAAGGATTAATGGTCGCAAAGGGGTCGCCGGCGATCCCGCTGCCGGTCTGAATGATGACGCCGTCGACCACGTAGAGCGGACTGCTGCCCCCGGTGATGCTTCCCGTACCCCGTATGGTGACGTTGGAGGCGCCCCCCGGCGCCCCGGAATTGCTCGTGATCTGGAGCCCCGCGATCTGCCCCTGCAGGGCGCTCTGGAAACTGGCGACGGGCCGTCCTTCAATGCCCTCCGAGCCGATCGTGCTCAGTGCGCCCGATACGTTGTTCTTCGTTTGGGTACCGTAGCCGATCACCACGACCTCGTCCAGCGTCTGCCGGTCCTCGGTCAGGGTAAGCGTTAGGCGGTCGCGTCCAGCCAGGGGAATATCCTGGCTTAAGTAGCCGAGGTAGCTCACGCGAATGACGGGGGAGGCGGTGGTCACGTTGAGCGTGAAGTTGCCGTCAATGTCAGTCAGGGTGCCATTGGTAGTGCCGACTTCCTGGATGGTCGCACCGGTCAGGGGCAGACCGTCCACGTCGAAGACGGTACCCGAGACCGACTGTGCCCGTAAGGCTAGGGAGCCGACAAGCGACAAAAAGGTGGCGAGAAACCAAGGGTGGGAGAGGAGATGTTGCAACGGGTGAGAATTTAATTTTGCTGATCGCGCATTATGCTCATCAATATTTCTCCAGGAGCACTAGAATAGTCTACTGATTTCCTAATCCGAATACAAAAGAGCCCGAAATTGCCGAAATCCGGCCGAATTCGGGCGGGGGAGGGCGGTAAACAAATGGCCCGTGCAGCTTGCAGCAGAAACCGGCTAAAAAAGCGCCCGGAGCGCCGAAACCAAATATTTGCTTGCGAATTAAGAAACAGGAGGTAATTACACGGCAAAACACGGGAAACGTAGAATAGCTAGTTGCATCTTGGCGGTATGCCTGAATATCTACGCACCACCGGGGCTTGCCCTATAAGGACGGCAGGAAGACCGGCTTCTCCGTTTCCCGCCTACTCCGGACGGTCCCGGTCTCCTGGGGGCCTTCCCGTAAAATGCAATCGCGTATGATCCCCCGGACAGACACTGCGGCGTGGCCGTTCTCGGTCGCTACCTACCGGGACAAGATTCTCGGGGGTTGGGTAGGTAAATGCGCCGGGGGCATTCTCGGGGCACCGATCGAGGGGTACAAGAGCTTCAACGACATTGCCCTGAGCGACGACCTGTTCAAGAACAACTTCGCCAACGACGACCTCGATCTGCAGGTGCTGTGGCTGGATATGGTGTCGAAAAAAGGTCCGTACGTACGGGCGGCGGACTTTACCGAACACTGGTCGCGCCACGTAGCCTTCCCCTGGAACGAATACGGCATCGCCAGCCGCAACATTGCCCTGGGCCTGGACAACCCGGACACGGGGCGCCACAACAACTGGTACTGGCACGAAAGTATGGGCTCCCCGATCCGCAGCGAGATCTGGGGCATGCTCTTTCCCGGGGAGCCGGAACGCGCCGCCGCCTTCGCCAAGCTGGACAGCGAACTGGACCACACGGGCTTCTCGGTAGCCGCCGAGCGGTTCTTCAGCGCCTGCGCCGCCCTGGCCTTCGTGGAAACGGATGTGCGGGTTATCCTGCAAAACGCACTCGCATTCGTCCCCCGCGCGGGAGATTGTCACGCGCTGGTCCGGC
Source organism: Lewinellaceae bacterium (assembly GCA_963803525.1). Taxonomy (GTDB): domain Bacteria; phylum Bacteroidota; class Bacteroidia; order Chitinophagales; family Saprospiraceae; genus Neolewinella. The sequence goes on along the minus strand of CAWDMV010000017.1, from coordinate 474,472 downwards.
GGGTCATGGGCTGGTACGCGGACCACGGCTTTGCCCTCACCGCCGCCAAGATCAAGAGCTACTACGGGGATGCGGACTTCACCTCGGCACCCATGAACATCGGGTTCACCGTGCTTTCGCTCCTGCACGCCGCGGAGGACTTCGACCGGATCATCGAATCCCTTCACCTGGGACACGACAGCGACTGCGTGGTCGCGACCGCGGGTGCATTGCTGGGCATCATCACCGGAAACGCGAACCTGCCGGAGGAATGGAAGCGGCGGGTGGGCAACGAACTGCTGATCAGCCCGGAGGTCAGCGGCATCCGCTGCCCCGCTACGCTGACCGAACTGGCCGACTGGACCTGCGAAGTCGGCAGTAAAATTGCGCACGGATGGCCGGCCCCGGAGAATCCCATCGCCTTTCGGGCGGAGGTGAACCGCTTTCCCGGCCCATCGGACGACGACCCCCTAGCGGTGACGCTCGTCTGCGAAAACCTGACCGAGCAGGTCGTGGAAGCTACGGTGACCGTGACGTCCCCGCACTTCCCGGAAGCGGTGTACCCGTTGGAGCTCGCTTCCAAGGGGATCGAGCACCTCCCCATGCGCCAGCGGTTGTCCCCTTTCCCAGCGGGCCAGGCGGAGCCGAGCTACCGCTACACGGTGGCCGTGGCTACGGCCGGGCGCGTGTATACCTACGAACGGGGCATACCCACTTACGGCGAGTGGTTGTTGCTCGGTCCCTTCATCCGCGACGATCAGTCCCTGGCGCCCCTGGATCCAGACTATCCGGATCACGGAATGAGCAGTCTGCCCTCGGTCCGCTACATGAACCACGACCGGATCAACGGTACGGATACGGAGTTCGTCGACCACGCCACCATCCAGTCGCTGCTCAAGGGAGGGGACAGGGAGCGCCAACCCTACGGCGTGACCCTCGTGCGACCTACTTCCATGACCATGGACCTCGGCACCTACTTTCGGGGGCGGGGGGAACGTACCCTCTACCTCACCACCCGGATCCGGGTGCCGGATGCCCGCCGCCTCTGGCTCTGCCTGGGTTGCAGTGGTTACCTGACGGCCTGGCTGAACGGCGAGCGCATCCTGCACGTCCGCGAGCTCCGGCGGCGGTGGCCGGCCAGCCACGTGGCGGAAATGGCCCTTTCCGCCGGGGAGAATACCCTGACCCTCCGGGTGGACACCGTGCTCGACGACTACCGCCTGGACGTGGGCCTTAAAGATCACGACGGCCGCCACCACCATCAATCCGCCTGGAACACCACCCTTGTCGGTTCCGTACCTCCCGCGCCCGCGCCGTGAGCCCTTCTTCGGGGGGACCCCGGCACCCGCGCATCGCGCCACCCCCCGCGCGACAACTGAAGTAATAAAACACGTATGATCGATTTGAGTATTTCTAGGACAGGAGGGGGACTGGCCGTGCCGGGCCTCCTCCTACTTTTCCTCTCGGGCTGTGTCGGGGGGAGCCTGGCGATGGAAACCGGACCGCCCCGCCCCCTGGACGCCTACGCGCTGGGAGCCAACGGGAACCTGACGGGTTTCGATCGCCCCTGGGACCAAGCTGAACTACTCGATGCCTTTCAGCGCGTAGGGGTCCGGCACATTCGCTATCCGGCCGGTACACTCGGTAATTACTGGGACTGGGACGAGGGCTGGATCGATCAGAGCATCCCCGACTCCCTGATGATCCGGTGGGTGACCGAAAATCGCCTGCGGGAAAGTTCCTTCCGCTACCCCCTGGAGAACCTGGCGAAGCTCACCCGCGCGACGGGGGCGGTACCCGTGTTCGTGCTAAATATGCTGAGTAAAGACCTGGACCACAGCCTGCGCAACCTCCGGCGGGCAGCGGACCTGGGCATCCCCGTCCGGTACATCGAGATGGGCAACGAACTCTACTTCAATATTCCTTACCCGCTCCAGCGCTACCCCCAACCGGAGGACTACGCGCGTACCTGCGAGCGCTGGATCACGGTGCTCCGGGCGGAATTTCCCGAGGCCCGCTTTGCCATCGTGGGGAGCCACCTGGAGGTCCACGCGCGGCAAAAGGACTGGACCAAGCGCATTCTCGCGCTGTGCCCCAGCGCCGATGCCGTAACCTACCACGCCTACAATCCCAGCGGACTGGACGGGCGCATGACCGGCCGCAATCTCATGCCGGGGGAGGAGGGCATCGGGAACCCCCATACGGCCACGCGAACGGCACCGGACGACATCAAGGCCCGGCAACGGTGGGAGCGGGAGCAGCTGCGCGACCCGGCGGCCTACACGAATCTGCTGACGACGGCGGAGACCGGGGCCCGGGAGTGGCACGCCGCCGGCATCCCTGCGGGCATGGAGATCTGGGCAACGGAATTCAACATGCGCGACGACCGGTCGATCGTCCGGGGCAGCTGGGCGCAGGCGCTGCTGTTGTCCGTGTACTACGGCGAATTTTACCGCGCGCCGGTACGGCTGATGACGATCCACAATTTCGTCGGCGACCTCTTCGGACTGGTGTACACGAATACTACGGAAACCGACTACCTCATCGACCGGCCCCGGGCGGTCGTGCCTTACGCCCTGACGGCCGCGGGGGTGGTTACGAACATTTTTGCCCAGGCCACCGGAGCCGCCACCGGCTGTACGCTGCTGAATTACCCGGACGCTCCCCTGCTGGAAGACGATCGGAAGCAGGCGTTCTCCAGCGTCCGCGGCCTGCACTTTACCGGGGCGGTCGAACGCGGGCTGCTCATCAATTATGGCCTGGAAGCCGTCACGGTAGACGTGCCGCCCACGCTGGCCGTTGCCCTGGCCTACACCTACTGCGCGCCGCTCGACCGCACCATCATGGGGTGGAACGACGTGGACACGACGACCACCTACATTTCCGGCGGGAAGATCACCCTGCCCCCCACGTCGATCACGCAGCTCACCGCCAACCCCTGATCGCCACCCAAAAAAGCGCTTAATCCCGAACGCAGTTACTACCGCCATGACTCCCCATTCATACCGTACCGTTTTATACATGCTCTGCGCCGGCTGGCTGCTCGGCTCCTGTGCGAGTCAAGAGCCGGAAAGGGGGGCACCGACGGGGACGGCCGGTCTGCCGCCCCCCAACATCATCTGGCTGGTGGCCGAGGACATCAGTCCCCGCTTCGCGCCCTACGGGGATTCACTCGCGCACACCCCGCACATCAACGCGCTGGCCCGGCGGGGCATCACTTACGGTCAGGCGTTTACTACCTCGGGGGTATGCGCGCCGAGTCGGGCCGCCCTCATCACCGGCTGCTACGCCACGAGCATCGGCACCCAGCACATGCGGCAGCAAGCCAGCGTCATTCCCATGCCCGGCCCGCCGCAGTACAATGCCGTCCCACCCCCGGAGATCAAGGCCTTCCCGGAATTGCTGCGGGCGGGGGGCTACTGGACGGCCTCGTACCGGAAGACGGACTATCAGTTTGGCACCCCCTTTACGGTCTGGGACACCGTCAACGACTACCCCAGCTGGCGGCAGCGGGCGGCGGCCGATCGGGACCGGCCCTTCTTTATCTACAACACCTTCGAGATCACCCACGAGATCAACATCTGGCCGGACAGCACCAAGCAGCGCTTCTTCCGCGACTTCATTCCGGATACGAGCAAACTGGCCCCGGACGTGCTGCGGCGGCCGCCCTTCGACGCGCGCTACGCCGTAGATCCGGCCGCCGTCACCGTGCCCCCCTACCTGCCCGACCTGCCCGTGACCCGCCGGCACGTCGCGCGGCTCTACGACAACGCCAGTCGGATGGACCGGCAGATCGGTCGGATCATGGCGGAGCTGGAAGCCGACGGTCTCCTGGAATCTACGATCGTCATTTTCCTGAGCGATCACGGCGACTGCCTGCCGCGGGCCAAGCGCTGGATCTACGACAGTGGCCTGCACATCCCCCTCATCGTCCACATTCCCGAAGCCTACCGGAACGCGAGCATGCCGGCGTCGGGCACCCAGACGGACCGGCTCGTCAGCGGAGTCGACCTCGCGCCTACGGTACTGGAATTGGCCGGGGTACCCGTGCCCGACTGGATCCAGGGGCGGTCGATCTTCCGCGACCCGCCCCGCGACTACGTGTTCGCCGGGCGCGACCGCATCGACAACCGCTACGACACCCGGCGGGCCGTGCGCGACGACCGCTACAAGTACATCAAAAACCTACGGCCGGAGGTACGGTACAGCCAGTACACCACCTTTCTGCACCAGATGCCGCTGATGGCCGAGATCGACCGCCTCAACGCCGCCGGCGCCCTGCCCCCCGGGCAATCCTACTGGCTCGACCACGCCAAACCGGCGGAAGAGTTTTACGACACCCAGGCCGATCCCTACGAGATCAACAACCTGGCGACGGACCCGGCCTACGCTGCAGAAATGGTCCGCTTCCGGGCGGCGCTCGACGAATGGCAGTCGACCTACGGAGACTACGGGACCATGGACGAGGTAGCGCAGGCCGAAACCATGTGGCCGGGCCTGAAGCAACCCCTCACCCGCCCGCCCACGGCAAACTTGAAGAACGGCACGCTGACGCTAACGAGTGAAACGGTCGGTGCCAGCATTGCCTACCGCACCGGGGCGGGGCGCTGGCAGCCCTATACCCACCCCATCCCGCTCCCCCAGGGCGACTCATTACAGGCGAAGGCCGTACGCTACGGGTACGCCGAGAGTGAGGTGCTGCGGGTACCGCTGCGAGGCCATTAGGCGCGCCCTACACCAACCCCTCTTCCAGGCGCGCGCGCCAGCGCGGAAAGCCGTCTACGAAATCGGAACCGATCTGCGCGTGGCGCACCGACCAGAAGGTGTAGGCGAACGTGCTCGCGCGGCGGTACGCCTGGCGGCCCGTGGCGGTGAGCTGTTCTACTTCCTGTTTGACCAGGTCGAAATGATTGGACAGGCTACCGGTCTCCCGGGGCAGGCTCCAGACGTAGGTGGCGTTGCTGTCGAGCAGTTCCAGCACGAAATGGTGCATCCCCTCCCCGCGGATAAAAAAGAAAAATCCAAAGTTCGGCGTGAGCACAAAGCGGAGCTGCTGCCCCCCGTCGTGGCGGGTAGCGAGGTGGGCGAGTTGGCGGGCGTTGCGTACGGTGCCTTCGCGCAACAGGTACGCGAGCAGTTCCTGGCCGGGGGGCGGCAGCAGGGCGCGCACCGGGTCGTCTACGGCGGTGCGTTCCCATAGGGCTTCGGGCGTGAAGAGGGACTTATCGGGGTCTTCCTGCCGGATAAACTGGCGGAGGGCGCGGGTGCGAAGGACGTCCAACATCCGCGCGTCGATGCGGGCGATCTGGGGGGAGCGGGCGTGGCGGAGGGCCGGCTCGTCTGCGGCAGAAAAGTGCAACTCAGCGGATACATCGACGCGCTTCCGGCGCAGCTGGCGGGCGAAGTAGCCGCGGATGGCGTTAAATTCCTTGACCAGGTGAGCATTAGGAATGCGAAAGGGCAGGGCGGGCCACGCCAATTCGTCGCAGGTGCCGCTTACGTAGCCGTCGGCGAAAGTCAACTCCTCCAGGGGGACGCTGAAGTGGAGCTCGCGGGTAATCGGTTCGGGCCCGGGCTCGGGGGCCGGGGCTTCGGTGAGTGGGGCGGTGGGCGCTTTTTCTTTGGTCGACCCTAAATCGGTGAGGGGTAGGGCGCCCGGCCGGTAGTAGCTGAGCTGGGCGCAGAAGGCTGTCCGGTCCAGTGGCTCGAAGATGACCCGCTGCACCTCGCCCCGTGCCCGGCGGGCGGGTTGGTAATCTTCCGGCTCCGCGGAGAAGTCCGTGACGCGGAGCCGCAGGACCCCCCCGGCGCGGTCGTATTCGACCATTTCCGCTTCCCAGTAGAAGGCCTCCCGCTCCCGCAACCGGAAGGCCCCCGCCGCCAGGTTGGTCGCCGACCAGGGCAGGGACAGCCGGTCGCTGAAGTGGAGCCGGTCGACCGTAGGACGAAGAACGAGGGTGGGCATGGCAAGACGGCCGGGATGAAGGGAACGGGTAGCCTAAGGTACGCCTCCCCGGAATTAACCCCGCACCCGCGCGCCGCCGCCCCCAGCTTCTGCGCGCGCTCCGTATTTTACGGGGTCAACTACCCACTACCGACCGATGAAACCAACGCTAGCGCTGCTCACCCTGCTTCTTTTTACCTGTCCGCCGCTGCTGCGCGCCCAGGAAAAAGACGACAAAAAGACGCCCACCATTGCCGAGAAAACGAAGGAGATGGTGGCCAAGGAAGGCTACTTCACCTACTACTGGAGCGACGAGGAGGGCAAGGTGTACCTCGAAATCGAGCGCTGGAACGAAGATTTCCTCTACGTGAACAGCCTGGCCGCCGGACTGGGCAGCAACGACATCGGGCTGGACCGCAACCAGTTAGGCGATACCCGCGTGGTGTTTTTCCGGCGGGTGGGGCCGAAAGTGTTCCTGCAGCAGCGTAACCTGGACTACCGGGCCGTCTCCGACAATCCGGACGAGGCCAAGAGCGTCTCGGAGGCCTTCGCGCAGTCGGTACTGGAGGGGTTCAAGGTGGTGGCCAGGGACGGCGACAAGGTGCTGATCGACCTGACGCCCCTGCTCATGAGCGACGTACACGGCGTGGCCGCCCGACTCAAGCAGCGCAAGGAAGGTACCTACAAGGTCGACGCCGACCGCAGCGCCGTCTACCCGGAGAACACCAAGAACTTCCCGAAGAACACCGAATTCGAGGCTACCATCACCTTCACCGGGGAGCCGACTGGCCGCAACGTGGGCAGCGTGACGCCCAACGGCGAGCGCTTTACCCTGCGCATGCACCACAGCTTCGTGGAGCTGCCCGACGACGACTACACGCCGCGCGCCTTCGACCCGCGCTCGGGCTACTACGCCACCTCCTACGCCGACTACGCCACCCCGATCGACCAGCCGCTCGTCAAGCGCTTCATCACCCGCCACCGGCTGAAGAAGCAGGACCCCGGCGCGGCCACGAGCGAACCCGTAGAGCCCATCATCTACTACCTCGACCGCGGCGCGCCCGAGCCCATCCGTAGTGCCCTGCTCGAAGGCGCCCGCTGGTGGGACCAGGCCTTCGAGGCGGCCGGCTACACCAATGCCTTCCGCGTGGAGGTGCTGCCCGAGGGCGCCGACCCCCTCGACGTGCGCTACAACGTGATCAACTGGGTACACCGCAGCACCCGGGGCTGGAGCTACGGCAGCTCGGTCACCGACCCCCGCACCGGCGAGATCATCAAGGGCCACGTGCTGCTGGGGAGTCTGCGCGTACGCCAGGATTTCCTGATCGCCCAGGGCCTCATCGCTGCTTACGGGCAGGACGGGACCACCCCCGACCCCCGCCTGGAGGAGCTCGCCCTGGCCCGCCTGCGCCAGCTGAGCGCCCACGAGGTCGGCCACACCCTGGGCCTGGCCCACAACTTCGCGGCCTCGACGAACGACCGGTCCTCGGTGATGGACTACCCCAGCCCCTACGTCACGCTCGGCGCTGACGGCGAGATGGACTTCAGCCAGGCCTACGGTACCAACATCGGCGAGTGGGACAAGCAGACCATCAAGTACGGCTACACCGACTTCGCCCCCGGCACCGACGAGGCCGCCGCCCTGCAGGAGATCCTGCGGGAAAACCGGGAACTGGGCCTGCGCTACATCAGCGATTCCGATGCCCGTCCGCAGGGCAGCAGCCAGCCCGAGGCGCACCTCTGGGATAACGGGAGCGAGCCCGTGGCCGAGATGGAGCGTCTGCTCCAGCTCCGCCAGGTAGCGCTGGAGCGCTTCAGCGAGCGGAACATCCCCGTCGGTACGCCCCTCTCCGAGCTGGAAAGCGTGCTGGTGCCCGTTTACCTCATGCACCGCTACCAGGTGGAGGCGGTGGCCAAGGTGATTGGTGGGTATGGGTACGATTACGGCGTGCGGGAGGCGGGCGTCACCCCCGGGTACATGCCAGCCGATCCGGCAGTGCAGCAGCGTGCGCGCGCGGCCCTGCTGAAGACCCTCTCTCCGGAGGTGTTGCAGCTGCCAGAAAACCTCCGTGCCCTCATTCCGCCCCCGGCCATGGGTTACGGGCGCAACCGCGAACTCTTCAACACGCAGAATGGCGGTGGCCTGGACCCGCTGGCCATGGCGCAGTCGGCGGCCGATAATTCACTTACCTTCCTGCTGCACCCCGACCGGCTGGCCCGGGTGGTGGAGCAGCACGCCCTTTCCGGCGAGGCGCTACCTACGCTGACGGACTACCTGGACGAAGTGCGCGGTGCCGTAGCCAGGCAGGTGCCCGTCAGTGACCAGCCGGATTACTCCGGGGAGATCGCCCGCCTGGTCCAGCGCCGGCTGTTGCACCAGCTTATTGGATTAGCCGCCAGTAAGAAAATTAGTGGGGCGGTGAGCGCTTCGGCCCTGGCCCAGGTGGTGAAGTTTCGCTTTCCGGAAAACCTAAGCCGACTCCCCAACGATCACGAACTTTACCTGGACCAGCTCGTGAACAGCTACCTCGCCAATCCCGAAAACTACGAGCCCGCCGCGGTGCCCGACCTGCCCGACGGCTCGCCGATCGGCAACTAAGCTCGTCGGTGCACCGGACACTCGGAGGTGCTTAAGGCACGCTCCGAGGTCCTGTGCTCATCCCGTGGGGTTAAAGCTAGGACCTCGGAGCGTGGCTGAGCGAAGCGGAGGCCTCCTGCGAGTGTCCGGTCAAACCGGATACGCTACCGCCTTCCCTCATCCGCTCCCCCAAGCGAGAAATTAACCGGCAGGTTGAACTGCACCCGCACGTACTCACCACCCTGAATGCCCGGGATCCAGGACGGCCCGTTTGCGTTCAAGGTCTCCAGGACCCGCACGACCTCCTGCCCCATCCCGTACCCGGGGTCGCGGATAATCTGGAAACTGCCGAGCGTACCGTCCCTTTCCACTACGTAAGAGACAACCACCATGCCTTCACGGCCGAGCTTCCGGGCGCGTTTCGGATACTCAAGTCGGCCGTATACGTACTCCAGAAAAGTTCGGCTTACGCATTGCTAATAGGCGTCGTCTTGCGGGCACTCGGTCCGCATCACGGGCATGCGTTCTACCGTCAGGTCATCGTCCGGCGACTGCTGGGCTGCTACGGGGAGGGACAACAGCAAGAGTGGCAGGAGGATGAGCAGCGCGGGACGGCGGGGAAGGGTCATAATGAGGCAGGTGAGGAAAACAAACGAAGGGGGGAAGAAAGAGCGTATCCGCAGGTGAAAAGCTAACGAAACGAGTACCGGACACCAACCATCTCGTCGGCTCGTCCGACGAGGCATTCAATTAATACGCAGCGAGCTATTCGTACCGCTTACCTCAATCGTCGGGCTAGCTGCGGTGGCCCCTTTGCTGAGGAAATGCTTCTCCATTTCATTGCTTCTTTCCTTATCAATCCGCGAGGTCATTTCCCCCGGGACGTCGAAGTGGCCAAAGGTCAGCTTGGCTTTTGCCTGGTACGGCATTGCACCGGCCAGCCGGACATCTACGTCAAAGAAGCGGCCATCCACCCGGATGCCGGTAAACGAGGGGGCAAGCTCATCGACCCGAAACTCTCCATTGGTGAGGTCCAGTTCCGCCCGGCCCGTGAACCGATCCACGCGGATGTCGGTAAAGCGGCCGTCGCCCCGCACCTCGTCTAGCCGTTCGGCCAGGTAAGTGCAATTAGAATTGGCAGTCAGGACCAGGACTTTGACCTCGTCAAAGTCGATGGTCGTAAAGCGCCCGTTAATGGTATAAGTATCCCCCTGCCGCACGGTGTAATCGCCATTGGAGCTGATGATATCGGCGCTGCCCGTCGTGCCAAGCCGGTATTTGCCGAAGCGTTCGTTCAGTTGGAGTTGGCCGCTCACCGTTTCAATATCCACTTTGTCGTTGGAGGAGATCAGCTCGACGTTCTGCATTGGGCCGAGCTCGAGATCGCTGAAGCGGGTGTTGAGATTTAAGTTACCACCGCCCCGGTCTATTTTCAGGCGACCATTGTTCAGTTTACCGGTGATCTGTCCGGCCGCACTTTCCAGCCGGATACTACCGAAGCGGGCGTCGACCTTCAGGTCACCCGCTACCACCCCGCCGCTCAGATCTACGTTGTTGAGCTCCAGCGTCAGGTTATTCAGCGTCACCTGGTTTGCAATATTGATGTCGCTGAACTGACTGGCCAGCTCCAGCAATTGGGTAGGCGGAAGGTATAGGGTGGCGCGGACGTCGAAATCGCGTACTCCGCGGATTTTTTCGCCGTCGGTAAACTTCACTACTGACCGGGAACCGGTGGTTATCCACGACGTGATGTCGTGCAGGGCCAGCCGTAAATTCAGGGTGGTAGCGGTTGCCGTAGCGTATAATTCAGCCCTTTCCAGGAAACGTTGTGCTTCCCCCTCATCGGTGGCATTGATGCTGAGCTGGGCGACTAAGCGAATCTTGCCGTTCGTAGCGGGCAGTATCTCCAGGTGTCCGTTCCGCTGGGCGAACGCAACTTCCTGCACGGCGGCGAAGGTTTGATCAATCGTTTTCGTGTAGGGATCAGCCGCCCCGAGGGTGGTGGTGAGGAACAGGAGCAGAAGCAACAGGCTAAATCGATTGCCTGACGCGTCGCTGTTGGTATTTGCGTTGCTTGAGGAGTTCATTTTCGAGGAGTTCTAAAAGTTCTAGTTTGGTTTGGTAGTAGCCGATCAGCGCACGTAGTGCGCGATTATTCACCCCGCCCTGGGGCAGCCCGTCGAGATCCGCACGTTGCAGCGAATCGATCAGGTGCAGTTCCTCCAAAAAAGGCGCGAAGAGCGAAGAGTCGATGGATTCGAGGTGCAGCGCCGCCCGCTTTTCCTCAATGGCGATCAGGTAGCCCCGTTCATCCGCGTAGAGTTCCGGCGCGTAATCGCTGACGAGTTTCTGGCCACCCGGTGCTGGGGCATTAGCCACCGACCACCACCAGCCAGCGGCTACCAGCAGCAGCAGAGTGGCCGCTACCGCCAGTCCCAAGCGAAGCCTGCGGATGCGCGCGGTCGCCCGCTGCTGCCCGAGCCGGGCGTGGAGTTCGGCCCAGCCGCGCTTGGTGTCCAGGCGTTCCTGCGCATGGAGTGCGTCTCGGTGGTGGTGAAGTAGGCGTTCGAGCTCATCCATTGGTGTAGCGTTTGTCCTGGAGTGCCGTACGAAGCAGTTGTTTCGCACGCCAGTATTGTGATTTTGAGGTGGAAACGGAGATGCCGAGATACTCCGCCACCTCAGCGTGGGGATAACCCTCCAGCAAGTGCAGGGTCAGTACTATTCGGCAACCTTCCGGCAGCGCATTAATGGCCGCGTGTAGGGTAGCAGTACTCATTCCGGTGGTGGGTAGGGGCACCGAATCCGTCGGCAGGTGTTGTTCCTCTACAGCGACAATGGGTAACCGGCGCTGTCGCTTCAGGTGATCCGTCGCCAGGTTGATGGCGATGCGCTTGATCCAGGTGCGCAGCGCTGCCTCCCCCCGGAAGGTGTGCAATTGGGTAAAGACGCGCAGGAAACATTCCTGGGTCAGGTCTTCCGCATCGCTACGGTTGCTCACCAGCCGCAGTATCAGATTGAACGTAGGCTGAAGTTCGCGCCGGTAAAGCTCCCGCTGGGCGTCCGCCCGGCCACGTAGGCAGCGACGGATCAACTCTTTATCGGGCGGGTTATCGGACATGCGGTTATCGTGCAATCTATGGGCTTGGAGGGGGGAGCCGGAGAAAGGTTGGAATCCGGGACGGAATTATTTTCTCCTTCCTGGTAATTCACTGTTCGCCCAGCTGGCTTCCCGGCGGCCAAGCCTGCGCTCCGCTCGGTCGGCCGACGAGAAGGCGGAAAGAACATTTCAAACATTTTGTTAGCAGTCCGGAATTCCTTATCTTCGCACGCGGCCCGGTAAAAGGCTGCCTCCGGCAGCGAAAGCAAGATGCTGCCTCCGGCAGCGGTAAAAGTCGGCGGGGACGCAGGTGCCACAGAATTCGGTAAAGCAGCAGATGGAAAACCAACACGGAATAGAAACCAACGGCGAGGTCACCGGCCTCAAGGGGATGTACGAGGATTATTTCCTCGACTACGCCAGCTACGTGATCCTGGAGCGGGCCGTACCCGCCATCGAAGACGGCCTCAAACCCGTGCAGCGCCGCATCCTCCACGCGTTGAAGGAAATGGACGACGGCCGCTACCATAAGGTGGCCAACGTAATCGGGCAAACCATGCAGTACCACCCCCACGGCGACGCCGCCATCGGCGATGCCCTGGTGAACCTCGGCCAGAAGGACCTGCTCATCGACCCCCAGGGCAACTGGGGCAATACCCTGACCGGCGACTCCGCCGCCGCCAGCCGCTACATCGAGGCGCGGCTGACGAAGTTTGCCCTCGACGTCGTCTTCAACCCCCAGACCACCGACTGGCAGCTGAGCTACGACGGCCGTAAGAAGGAGCCGGTGAACCTGCCGATGAAGTTCCCCATGCTCCTCACCCAGGGCGCCGAGGGCATCGCGGTGGGCCTGAGCACCAAGATCATGCCCCACAACTTCATCGAGCTCTGCAAAGCCAGTATAAAGGTATTGGAGGGTAAGAAGGTGAAGATCTACCCCGACTTCCCGACCGGCGGCACCGTCGACGTGAGCGACTACCAGAGCGGCCGGCGCGGCGGGCGCATCAAGATCCGGGCGACCATCGAGAAGATCGACAGCAAGTTCATCGCCATCCGGGAGATCCCCTACGGCATGACCACGCAGACGCTCATCGACAGCATCATCAAGGCCAACGACAAGGGCAAGATCAAGATCAAGAAGGTGGTCGACAACACCGCCGCCGAAGTCGAACTGCTGATCGAGCTGGCCCCGGGCGTGAGCCCCGACGTCACCATCGACGCCCTGTACGCCTTCACCAACTGCGAGCTCTCCGTCTCCCCCAACGCCTGCGTGATCATCGACGGCGACAAGCCCCACTTCATCGGGGTGGAAGACATTTTGCAGGTCAACACCGAGCAGACGAAGGAGCTGCTCCGGCAGGAACTCCTCATCCGCCAGCGGGAACTCGAAGAGAAGATCCACTTCGCGACCCTGGAGAAGATCTTCATCGAAAAGCGCATCTACCGCGACATCGAGGAGGCCGAGAGCTTCGAGGAGGTCATCGACCTCATCTTCGCCGGACTGAAGAAGTACGTCCGCGAACCCAACGACGAGGCCACCAAGAGCGACAAGCGCCTCCAGTTACTCCGCGACATCAGCGAGGAAGACATCACCCGCCTCACCGAGATCCGGATCAAGCGCATCTCCAAGTACAACAGCTTTAAGGCCGACGAGCTCATGCTCAAGCTGGAGGAAGAACTCAAGCAAGTACGCCACGACCTCGATCACCTGACGCAATACGCCATCGCCTGGTATACCGGACTACTCAGTAAGTACGGTAAGGGCCGGGAACGCAAAACTACCATCTCCACCTTCGAGAAGGTGGAAGTAGCCGCCGTAGCCGCCAACAATACCAAGCTCTACGTCGACCGCAAGGAAGGCTTCGTGGGGCAGGGGCTCAAGAAGGAGGAGTTCGTCTGCGACTGCTCCGACGTCGACGACATCATTGTCTTCCGCCGGGACGGTACCCTGGTAGTGACCCGCATCGCCGACAAGACCTTCGTGGGCAAGGACATCATCCACGTCAACGTCTGGAAGAAGGGCGACGAGCGCACCACCTACAACCTGGTGTACCTCGACGGCAAGACCGGCCGCTCCATGGCCAAACGCTTCAACGTCACGGCCATCACCCGCGACCGGGAGTACGACCTCACCAAGGGGAACAAGGGCTCGAAGCTGCTCTACTTCAGCGCGAACTCCAACGGCGAGGCGGAGATCGTCACTGCCCAGATCAGCCAGTCGGCCAAGGCGCGGCAGAAGAACTTCGATTTCGACTTCGCGGACCTGGCCATCAAAAGCCGCGGAGCGGCGGGCAACATCATGACCCGCTACCCGATCCGCAAGGTGACCCTCAAGGAGGTCGGTAAGAGTACCCTCGGCGCCATGAAGGTGTGGATGGACACCGTCAGCGGTCGCCTCAACCTCGACGAGCGCGGCCAGTTCCTCGGCGGCTTCGATACCGGCGACTACCTGCTGGTCCTCTATCAAGACGGCAGCTACGAGCGCGAGGAGCTCGACCTCACCCGCCGCTACGACCCCAGCAACCTCTTCTTCGTGGGCAAATACGAAGACGACATGGTCGTCAGTGCCGTCTACTACGAAGGGGAGCGCGGCGTCACCCTCGTCAAGCGCTTCCACATCGAGACCTCCTCCCCCGGGCAGGCCTTCAACTTTCTCACCGACCACAAGCAGAGCAAGCTCTACGTTGCCAGCGTCCACCCCCAACCCGAGATCGCCTACGCCTGGCGGGAAAAGCGGGAAAAAATGGAGAAGACGGTCCGGCTAGACCAGTTCATCGACGTCAAGGGCTGGAAGTCGCTCGGCAACCGCCTCCACGACGGCAAGCTGCTCTCGGTAAAGGAGCTGAACGAGCCCTTCGTGCCCCGCGAAAAAGCGCCAGTAAAGGCAGCGGGTAAAGCCGCCACGAACGGCAAGGCCGACAAGAGCGAGCTCAAACCCGGCGATACCATCGAGCTGGATTTCTGAGACGACCTACCTTCGCCGTATGGGAAAGCAATCCACCCGCCACCGCTACAAGACCCGCGGACAGAAGAACCGCGATACCGCCCGGGCCGTCCGCTTCGTGCTGCTGGGCCTGGCCGTGGTGGGCATCGCCCTGCTGGTGCGGTACGTGCGGGCGTGGTGGCCCTATTATCGGACTTATTTCGAGTAGTTTTCCTCGCTTTGCTCGGAAGGGGGAAATTGGTGAGTTGGTGAGTTGTTGGGTTTCGGGTAGGATACTTACGCCTCGCTACGCTTGGGGGTGTAACGCTCCCACCCGAGCGCAGCGAGGGAAAAATGCGAGAAGGGTAACCCAACAACCCAACCCAACTACCGCAAATCCAACATATTCCCCATCCGAAAGCACTTCCGGCACCGCGCCTCGTACAAATCCTTCTCCCCCAGCACGACGGTGTCGGTATCCGGGGTGAGGCGGTAGGAGTGGGTGGCCAGGTTGCCGCAGTGGGAGCAGATGGCGTGTACCTTGGTGATGTACTCGGCCACGGCGAGGAGATCGCACATGGGGCCGAAGGGTTTGCCGCGGAAGTCCATGTCGAGGCCGGCAATGATGATGCGCTTGCCGCGGTGGGCGAGGTCCTGCACGTGACGGACGACGTCGGCGTCGAAGAACTGGGCTTCGTCGAGGCCGATGACCGTGACGTCGTCGGGGACCTCAAGGAGGGTAGCCGAGCGGGTGATGGGGCGGGCAACGAAGGAATTGCTGTCGTGGGAGACGACCTTGTCGCTCTCGTAACGGGTATCCAGACTGGGTTTAAATACCTCGACGTGCTGACCGGCAATGCGCGCGCGCTTGAGCCGGCGGATGAGCTCCTCGGTCTTGCCCGAAAACATCGAGCCGCAGATAACTTCCAACCAGCCACTGCGTTGACCGCTAAAGTGAGGTTCTAAAAACATAAGCACCGCCGTATTTTGGCGGCCGAAGGTACCAAACACAACGCTAGCCTATGTCCCAATCGAAAGCAGACCGACTCATCAGCCGCATCACCGCGCTGCACCACAGCCTGCAGCTCGACAAGGATGAATCCGGCCCCTCCCGCCTCGAACGCGACCTGATGCTCGGCTACCTCCGCGAAGTGTATGACCTCTACCTCAACGTCGGGAACGCCACGGCGGAACAGCAGGTAAAACAGGATACCCCTACCCCCGAACCCCCGACCGCCCCCACTCCCCCCCCGGCCCCGAAGCCCGAGCCGGCAAAAACGCCGACGCCGCCCCCGCCGCCGCCCCCCACACCCGCGCCCCCCGCCCCCGAGCCAACTTTTGTGCCGGAAGTGCCCGCCGCCCCCGTGCCGCCGCCCCCCGCCCCGGCCTACACGGCCCATACCGCCAAGATCGACCCGGAATACACCCGCCCGGCCCCCAATCCCCCCCAGCCGGCGCCCCGGCCTAATGCGAGCCCGGAAGTGGAAGCGCTGTTCAAAGAGAACGAGAACGCCGGGCTCAGCCGCCGCATCCAGCAAAAGGTGAGCGACCTGACCCGCGCCCTCAGCATCAACAACCGGGTGCTGTTCTCCAATAAGCTGTTCGCCTCCAACGACGAACTCAACGCCGCGCTGAAGGAGCTCAACCTGAAGGGCAGCTTCGCCAACGCCCGGCCGCAGCTCGTCGACCTGGCCCAGCTGCACCACTGGGCCGACGAGGACCGCCAGGAAACCGCCCGGGAATTTATCGACCTGGTCCGCCGACGGTATGCGTAGGGCGGGGCTCATCGGGATGATCGTGGCGCTCGTCGCCCTCGGCTACCTGTACCTGCAGGCACGGCACTCGGCCGCCGCTGCGCCGGAAACTTTCGCGCCGCTGGTTGTGCAGGATAGCGTGTTGACGACGATCGCCTTCGGGAGCTGTAACCGTCAGAACGATCCCCAGGACTACTGGAGAACCATCGCCAGTCACTCTCCGGATGCCTGGCTGTGGCTCGGCGACAACATCTACTCGGATACGGACGACATGGAAAAGATGCGGACCGACTACCGCATCCTCTCCGAAACCCCGGAGTACGCCGCCTTCGTGGCCTTTACCCCCGTGATCTACGGCGGGTGGGACGACCACGACTACGGCCTCAACGACGGCGGCAAGGAGTGGGCGGCCAAAGACGGGGCGAAGGAGGAGCTGCTCACCTTCCTGCGGGTCCCCGCTGGCGCGGCGGTGCGGGACCATCCGGGCACCTACCAGTCCTACCGCATCGGCGACGTGCAGGTGATCATCCTCGATACCCGCTATTTCCGGGATGCCCTTTACCCTTCCGACCGGGCGGGCTCGCGTTACGGCGTAAATCCGGAAGGGGATATCCTGGGCGAGGAACAATGGACCTGGCTGGAACGGGAACTGCGCGAGAGCGACGCCCGGGCGCACCTCATCACCAGCAGCATTCAGGTGTTGCCGGCCGACCACGGCTACGAAAAATGGAGCCTGTTTCCGCGGGCCCGCATCCGGCTGCTGCAACTCCTGCGCGATACCCGCCCGGCCCTGCCGCTGCTGTTGAGCGGCGACCGCCACCTGGCGGAATTCAGTGCGGACACCCTGGATGGCTACACCGTATACGAGATGACCTCCAGTGGCCTGACCCACGCCTTTACCGGCACGGAAGAAAAGAACGACAAACGCCTCGGCCCCCTGGTGGCGGAGCGGAACTACGGCCTCCTGCACTATTTGGATACGCCGGGCGGCCTGCAAGTCCGGGCCGAGGTGCGCGCCCTTGACGACGATGCCGTGATGGCCGCCCTCACGCTGTCCGCTGGCCGGACGAACAATGCGGGGCCGACCGCGCTTGTGCCCCCTAAAGCCGCTACCGCCATGACGCTCAAACCCTGCCCCAAATCGCCCAACTGCGTAAGTACCCAGAGTACGGACCCCAAGAAGCAGCGCGACCCCATCGCCTTCACCGGTACCGCCGAGGAGGCGAAGGCGAAGCTCAGGCGGGTGATCGAAGGAATGGCACGTACGCAACTGCAAAAAGAGGAGGGCAATTACCTGCACTACACCTTCAAGACCTGGCCCATCCCCTACATCGACGACGTCGAGTTCATTGTCGACCCGGAGGAAGGGGTGATTCACTACCGCAGTGCCAGCCGGGTGGGCCACAGTGACCTGGGGGTGAATAGCCGGCGGATGGCTAAGGTGGTGGCGGCGTTTATGGGGGCGTGATTACTATCGCTGCGCGCTTGGGTCGCTTGATCACGGCTTAGTTACTTGCTCATGAGCATGCGGATTAAAAAACCACAGAGACACGGAGGGATGCACAGAGGTAACATAGGGTAGCCATTTGGCGACAGCGTCTGTAAGCTTTCCGTGTGCACTGAGTTTCATCCCCGTATACAGGGTATTACTTACAACACAAATCGCTGTATACCGTCCTTCATACGAGCAACGTGAAAGTTCATCAGCAGCCCCACCTTTACTTCACTCAACCGCATATAGGTTAATAATTGCGCCATATCTACAGGCGTGGTTTCCTTAACGGCCTTCAACTCTAAGACGATTCTATCTTCAACCAGAATATCCATCCGGTAGCCGGTGCCCAGTTCGAGTCCGTCGTAGCACACGGAGAGCGCTTTCTGCCGCTCAACCTTCAATCCCTCCTTTCTCAATTCATGCGCCAGACAGAGCTCATATATTGATTCTAGCAGTCCTGGACCAAGTGCACTATGTACCCTAAACGCAGCTCCGCGAATGCGGTACGTCAGTTCATTCAATTCGTTCATTTTCTCTAAGATTGTAGCTAATATAATCCCTCGAGTTAAAACAAACAAATTGTTTCTTATTTTAAATGTAGCCCGCCCTGGCCGCCCTCTGTGCATCCCTCCGTGCCTCCGTGGTTAACAACCCCTAACACCTCCCCAGTAATACTTACCTAGGAATCTCCACCCCCCGCAAAATCTCCTCGATCACCTCCCGCGTGCCGAAGCCCTCCATCTCCCGCTCGGGGGTGAGGATGATGCGGTGGTTGAGGGCGGGGAAGCTGACCCGCCGGATGTCGTCGGGGGTGACGAAAGCGCGACCGGCCAGGGCGGCCACGGCCTTGGCGAGGCGGAGGATGGCCAGGGACGCGCGCGGACTGGCGCCCAGGTACAGATCGGGGTGGGTGCGGGTGCGGTGCACTACGGCGGCGATGTAGTCGAGCAGCTCGTCGCGGATGTAGAGCCCTTCCACCACGGCGCGGTAGTCGGCAATGTCGGCGCGGGTCAGGACGGCCCGTACGTCGTCCTGCCGCCGCTGGCGGAAGTCATTGCGGAAGCGGTAGAGGATGCTGCGCTCGTCCTCCTGGTCGGGGTAGTCGACGACGAGGCGCACGAGGAAGCGGTCCAGCTGGGCCTCGGGCAGGCGGTAGGTGCCCTCCTGCTCGATGGGGTTCTGGGTGGCGATGACGAAGAAGGGATCGGGCAGGCGGTGGGTGGTGCCGTCGACCGTCACCTGCTGCTCGGCCATCACCTCGAAGAGGGCGGCCTGGGTCTTGGCCGGTGCCCGGTTGATCTCGTCAATGAGGATGAGGTTGCCGAAGATCGGTCCCCGGTTGAAGGTGAACTGCCCGTCGGTAGTGTTGAACACGGTGGTGCCCGTCACGTCGCTCGGCATCAGGTCGGGCGTGAACTGGATGCGGCGGTAATCGGCGGCTATCGTTTTGGCCAGCAGACGGGCCGTGAGGGTCTTGGCGATGCCCGGCACGCCCTCCACCAGCACGTGGCCCCCGGCCAGCAGGGAGACGATGAGCAGGTCGATGAGCTCGCGCTGCCCGACGATCAGGCGGCCTACTTCCTCCCGAATCCGGTCGGCTGCATTCCGTAGGGCATCCAGGCGAGCGCGGTCTTCCGGCGAACGTTCGGGGGCGGGGTCGCGGGTGCGGGGATCTTCCATAGCAGCGGTGAAGTAAGGACAATAACGACTAAAGCGCCCCGCGAAGCGGAAATACCCGTAGGATACCCGCCAGTTGCTCTGGAAAGCGGGTCGCAAAGGCCGGGGCGTGGGTGTGAAAAACAGTGACGGTGATGGCGGTCAGGTCCAGGTCCTCCAGTCCGATGAAGCCCTTCAGGGCCGTTTCCGAGAAGTCGGTGAGCTGGTGGATCTGCGGGTAGGTCAGGGTGTGGGGGAGGAGGGCCTCGCGTACGTGGGGGGCGGTATGGAACAGCGCGCGGGTGTATTCGTAGATGCCGAGCTGGAGGTACTTATCGGGCTCCACCACCGAGCGGATGAAGTAGTTGAGGGTGAAGATCGCCACGCCGTCTTCGGGGTACAGCTCCGAGGAATGGAGCCGCTCGTGGACGGGCGTCGGAAAGAGGTGCTTGTAGAATACGACGTTCTCGAAGCCGGGGATGAGGAAGTCCGCGCGGTAGAAGGTGACCGTAGCGGCCGAGGCGGCCACCATCAGGCGCACGTCGGGGGGGATCTTGTCGGTGGCCATGCCGGTGACCTCGGTGTTCTCGCGGATCAGGAAGGCGCGGCGGCGAAACTCCCGCTTACCCGCCAGGTCCAGGGCGCGGTAGAGGGGGAAGCGGTCGACGATGGGGGCCATGGCGCCGGGCAGGTCGGGCGGGTTGCGCTTCCAGTAGGCCCACCGCAACTGGGGGGCAATGGAGTAGGCCCCCGCGGCCGCTACGGCCGGCAGCAGCATGAGCCAGGTGTAGGTTTCGTTGGTCTGCCACGTCAGCACCGCGCCCAGCAGGATCAGGCAGGCGGCGGCGAGGTAAATGGCACGGAGGGGATCCATGGACGAAAAGCTTTGGGGTTGGTACGCCGCGGAGGGCAAATATGTTGTGGTGGCGTATTGCCGACAATGCGTACCTTAGGGAACCTCCCGAAAAGCCGCAAATCCATACTCATTATGATGAATGAAGCAGTGCGGACGATCATGTCGACGGACGTCGTTACCGCCTACCCCCACCAATCCGTCGGCGATGTAGCCCAGTTGATGCTGCGCAACCAACTTCAGCAAATTCCCGTCATCGACGAAGCCGGGCGCCTGCTGGGCCTGATCACCTCCTACGACATGTGGCGCGACTGCCGCGGCAACCGCGACAGCGAGTCCCGCCCCGTCGCCGAAGTGATGAACACCCACGTCGTCAAGCTGGCCCCGAAGGACAAGGTCGGTACCGCCGCCGAGCTCTTTATGGACCGCCGCTTCAAGACCCTGCCCGTCGTCAACATCGACGGCCAGCTGAAGGGCGTGGTGACGGCCTTCGACGTGATCCGGTATACGCTCCGCAAGGAGTACAAAGAGCCGATCCTCTACCGCGAGGTGCTGCTGTAGCCCATGCTTGCGCTATCTTTCGGGATGCGCACTATACTCCACTGCTCCCTCCTGTTACTGCTCGGCACCTGCGTCCGCGCCCAGACGTCCTTCTCCATTACGCTGCCGGAGCGCCTGGCGGACAGCGCCCTGGACGGCCGCCTGCTCCTGCTGCTCTCCGCCGATACCACGGATACCGAGCCGCGCTTCCAGCTCACCGACGGACCGGAAACCCAACTGGCGTGGGGCAAGAACGTCAACGGCTGGCAACCCGGTACTACCGTGACCATCGATGCCGGCGACCGCGGCTACCCCCTGGCCTCCACCGCGGACCTGCCCGCCGGCACCTACCGCGCGCAGGTGCTGCTGCACAAATACGAGACCTTCCGGCGCAGCGACGGCCACACCGTGCAGCTGCCCATGGACCGCGGCGAGGGCCAGCAGTGGAACCGGGCACCCGGCAACCTGCTCTCGACGCCGGTAGCGATTACGATCGGCGCGGACCGCAGCGGGCCCATAGCGCTGACCTTCGATCAAACCATTCCCGAAATTGAGGAGCCGGAGGATACCAAGTACGTCAAGCACATCAAAATTCGCTCGAAGTTATTGAGCGACTTCTGGGGTCGCGATATGTACCTCGGGGCCCACGTGCTGCTGCCGGAGGGCTGGGCCGAGCACCCCGACGTGAAGTACCCCCTGGCCATTATGCACGGCCACTTCCCCGACGACTTCGGCGGCTGGCGCACTACCCCGCCGGATGCGTCCGTGCCCTGCGAGTACAGCGCCCGCTTCGGCATTGACTGCTACAACCGGGTGGTCGACCAGGAGGCCTACGACTTCTACCGACAGTGGACCGGCCCCGACTTTCCCCGCGTTCTGGCCATCGAAATTCAGCACGCCAACCCCTACTACGACGACAGCTACGCCGTCAACTCCGAAAACCTGGGTCCCTACGGCGACGCCATCACCTACGAGCTGATCCCCGAGATCGAGCAGCGCTTCCGCGGCATCGGGGAGGGCTGGGCCCGCTTCGTCTACGGCGGCAGCACCGGTGGCTGGGAGGCCCTGGCCGTGCAGGTCAAGTACCCCGACGAGTACGGCACGTGTTACGCCGCCTGTCCGGACCCCATTGACTTTCGCGCCTACGTGACCGTCGACCTCTATAAAGACGCCAATGCCTACCAGCTCGACAGCCGCTTTAAGGACACGCCCCGGCCCGGCCACCGCGACAGCCTGGGCCACGTCTCCAGCACCCTGGAGGAGATGAACCGGCGCGAACTCGTGCTCGGCGACCACGGCCGCAGCGGCCAGCAGTTCGATATTTGGGAGGCGGTGTACAGTCCCGTGGGTGACGACGGCTACCCCCAGCCCATCTGGGACAAGGTGTCCGGCCGCATCGACCCCGCCGTGGCCGCCTACTGGAAGGAGAACTACGACCTGCGCCACATCATGGAGCGCGACTGGGAAACCCTGGGCCCCAAGCTGCGCGGCAAGGTCAACATCTACGTCGGTGACATGGACAATTACTACCTCAACAACGCCGTCTACTTCACCGAGAAATTCCTCCGCGCCCACGACTTCGGCGGGGAGGTTACCTACGGCGACCGGGCCGAGCACTGCTGGAACGGCGATCCTACGCAGCCGAATGCGATCAGCCGGCTGCGCTACCACCGGATGTTTATTCCCAAGTGGGCGGAGAAGGTGGGGGAGCTGGCGCCGGCGGGGGCGGATTTGGGGTCTTGGCGGTACTAGAATTCACCGCAGAGTTCGCGGAGTTGCGCGGAGTAACTCTCGTAGCGGTAGGGGAGCGGCCGCCCTGAGGTCCGCGCTACGCTGCGTTTACCTTCGTGTTACCCTGCGGTCCCACCAGCGCTTGCTGTAGCGACTGCCAGTTGGCCTCCAGGTCCGGCAAGGATAGGTAGCCCCGGCCGAGGGCGTAGCGTTCGCCGTTCGCGGATTGATAGACCAGGGTGGGGAAGCCCGTCACGCCGAAGCGCTGGGACAGCTCGAAGTCGGCTTCGGCACCTTGTAGGGAAGCCGGGTCGTGCATGCGGGTGAGGAAGTCGTCGCGATCGGCGCCGAGGGTGGCGGCGCGGTCGGCGTAGGCCTCGTAATCACCGGGCTGAATGCCGTCGTGATAGATCGCGTGTTGCAGTGCGGCGGCATAGTCCAGGGCGCGCTCGGGGTGGGCTTGCTGAAACACGGACATCGCGATGGCGGCGGGAATGGAGGTGAATATGGCACTCCCCTCCTCCAGAATGTTTTGCAGGAAGGGCTGCCCGAACTTTACGCCGCAACGGTCTTCGACGACTTTATAGGCCTGCTTGATGTAGCCGGCCACCTCCCCGATCGGCCCGATCCGCTGCCCCGTGATCATGCCCCCGGACACCACCTGAATGGGCACCCCGGGATGCCGCGCGGCAAATTCAGTAATCACCGGGCTAAAGCCATAGCACCACCCACACAGGGCATCGTAACAGTAGTAGAGTCGTTCCATACCCCCCCCAACACCGAATTCGGCCTAGCCGGTTCATTCTACCACGCGAAGCAATCACTCCTCCCTGCCGCGGACAGTCCTTAGAAAATCACGCTGAAACGCTGGCCTTATGCATTCCTACGTGACCGCCGTAGGCGCAAGTAGCTATACCCTCTGTAAAAATCTCCGTAAAACCCTCTGGGTAGTCCGCAAGGGGTCTCCGTGGTGAATCCCCCTACTAAACCACATTAATCTCCCCGGCCCGGAACAGCTCCCCCATCTTCTCGTAAGAACCGTCCTCCAGTTTCGAGCGGACGGCCTTGAACGCATCGAGGGTTTCCTGGATGTCGGCCGCGGTGTGCTCGGCGGTGGGGATCAGGCGGAGGATCAGCTGGCCCTTGGGGATGACCGGGGGAAGGACCACCGAGCAGAAGATGCCGTAGTTCTCGCGCAGGTCGTAGATCAGGGCGCCGGCCTCGTAGGTGCTGCCCTTCATGAAGACGGGCGTGACGCAGGCGCCGGTGTTGCCGATGTCAAAGCCGGCTTCCCGCAGGCCGTTCTGAAGGTGGTGGACGTTCTTCCAGAGCTTCTCGCGCAGCTCGGGCTGCTCGCGCAGGAGCTTGAGGCGGACCAGGGCCCCCTTGACCATCGGCATACACAGGCTTTTGGCGAAGACCTGGCTGCGCAGGTTGTAGCGCATGAACTCGATGATGTCCTTATCGGCACTTACGAAGGCACCGAAGCCGGACATGGCCTTGGCGAAGGTGCTGAAGTAGACGTCGATCTGATCCTGTACGCCCTGCTCCTCGCCGGCGCCGGCGCCGGTGGCGCCCATCGTGCCGAAGCCGTGGGCGTCGTCGACCAGCAGGCGGAAGCCGTACTGCTCCTTGTAGGCGCAGATCTCCTTGAGGATGCCCTGCTCGCCGCGCATGCCGAAGACGCCCTCGGTGATGACGAGGATGCCGGAGTTCCGCTTTTCGGCTTCGGCCTTGGCCTGCTCCATGCGGACGAGGAAGTGGTCGATGTCGTTGTGGGTGAAGGCGTACTTGGGGCCCTGGTGCATACGGATGCCGTCCATGATGCAGGCGTGGTCGTCGCGGTCGTAGACCACTACGTCGTGGCGGGACAGCAGCGCGTCGACGATGGACATGATGCCCTGGTAGCCGAAGTTGAGCAGCAACGCGCCCTCCTTCTGGGTGAATTCCGCGAGCTCTTCCTCCAGCTGAATGTGGGCGTCGGTCTCCCCGCTCATGATGCGCGCGCCCATGGGGTAGGCCAGGCCGTACTCGGCGGCGGACTCGGCATCGGCCTTACGTACCTCGGGGTGATTGGTGATGCCCAGGTAGGAGTTGATGCTCCAGATGATGCACTCCTTACCCCGGAAGGTCATGCGGGGACCGAGCTCGCCTTCCAGCTTGGGAAAGGAAAAGTAGCCGTGGGCCACGTCCTGGTACTGGCCCAGGGGGCCCTTGGATTCGCGTAACTTATCGAAGAGGTCTTTCATGCGTCGGGGTTGCGTTTAGCGGGGGCAAAGATAGGGCGTAGCGGGAAATCCAAGGCCGGGCCGTCCGCGTACAGGGCGGACGCTCCCGATTGCTATGGGGAGGGCGTGTAGGGCGGTATCCGGCAGCCCCCGTACAATGCTGCCTCCGGCAGCGCAAGCAAAAGGCGGTCTCCGACCGCGTGCTGCCTCCGGCAGCGCAAGCAAAAGGCGGTCTCCGACCGCGTTAGAAAACCTAGTGAAGGCACAATTAGTGACCCCAGACCATCGATAGTAGTGAGGCTACGGCTGCAAGAGTTGCGACACCGGTACTATAATGTTTGATTTCTCAGAGGTGAGATCGCTCCTGTTACGTGCCAGCGCAGCTAGAGACTGCCTTGTACTACCGCTGCCGGAGGCAGCCTCGTACCGCAGCAACACCCACGAATTGATCGTCGTTTAAGGTAGTGTAAGCTTTTTAAATTCACCCACAGCTATTGTGACTTACTGGGTGGAACAGCCTAACGCAGCTCCGGCAAGCTCGCAGTATGAGTTTAATCAGCTGACTATTTCGGAAGACTAAAGACAATTTTAATAGTCGGTTTCATTACCAAGCGGTTTCCGACCGCGCCGTACGAGGCGGCCTCTGGCAGCGCCGGGTAACTTATTACTTGCCTAAGTAGCCACCAAAGAGCCTCGCCACCGTGCAGGTTATGGTGGTAAGGGTGGAAACATCGATACTACAAAATTTGACCCCATGGCAAGACGATTGGCTTTTACCGCGTACCAGCGCAGCCAGAGGCTGCCTTGTACTATCGCTGCCGGAGGCAGCCTTGTACCGCGCTGCCGGAGGCAGCCTTGTACCGCGCTGCCGGAGGCAGCCTCGTACCGCGCTGCCGGAGGCAGCCTCGTACCGCGCTGCCGGAGGAACTAAAATATTTACCGCCTCCCCCACGTTTTCCCCACAGCGCGGCTTCCGGACTTTTGTCCGAAAGCACCGCGCTACCGGAACACCCGACAGTTGATCCGTCGGGACTTCCGCATTCCTCGATGCGTTTTGTTGAGTGGCCCCGGCACCCGCGGGCCCGCCCTCCCCACATTTTACCCCAATTGATTGATGAAATTTTACCTGCTGCCTTTGGCCCTGCTGTTGCCCTTTTTGGTCGCGGCCCAGGCCCTCACGTACCACATCGACGTGCTCGACCTCCAGCCCGCCGGGGAGGACAAGCAGATCCTCGACATCGCCTCCCTCGGTAGCAAACTGTACTGGGCCGTGGAGGGAGATATGAACTACGTCTCCAACGGCTCGGTGGCCTCCACCATCAGCTTTGCGGGAGAATCGGGCCTGCGCGACGGCGTCGTGCTGCTGGGACAAAGCGGGGAAACCTACTACTTCCACTACACTTCCCAGGGGAAGGGCTACAACATCGTGGTGGACGCCATCATGCCCGTCCCCTACCTGCTCAGTTTCTCCCTGCTCGAAGCGAAGGGCTACCACCACGTGGCCCCCGTCATGGCGGGCGGCAAGCTCTACGCCCTGCGGGAAGCCAAGCCCTCCGCCACCGGCGAACACCTCGTGCAGCTGATCGAGGCGGACCCCGTCACCCGGCAGGAGCGCATCGTGTTTGCCGATACCCTGGCCACCCAAGCGCACCCCTACAACACCGGCCTCGTGACCGACGGCGACCGGATCTACTTCAGCCGCATCCAGGCCGGCGGCTACGGACCGGCCACCTACGACGTAACTAGCGAAGTCGTGACGAACGGAGGGGTCTTACCCGCTACGGCCGCCATCAGCTACGAACAGCTAGACGGGCAACTGCTGCTGCGCCACACGGCCACCGACCAATCCGTGACGACCTACTTCGTGTCGGCCGCCGGCGTCGGTCCGGCCCACGCCGTGAACGTACTGGAAGACCTCTCCGTCACCCTCCCCTCCGCCCTGCTGGGCATCGGGGAGACCGGCGGCGTCTACGCCATCCACCACGCCAGCGGCAACGCCACCCTGCTCGCCCGGACGGGCGTGACCGACGCGGAGCGCCCCAAACTACTGGCCCTGGACGGCGACGATGCCCTCTTCTTCCGCCAAACCAGTACCGGCACCTGGATGCTGGCCCGCACCGACGGCACCCCCGCGGGGACCCGCGACGTGACGGCCGTAGCCAACATCAGCGCCGACGGGCCGGAACAAATCCTACGCTTCGGTGACTACGTAGCCTTCTACTCCGCGGGCAAGCCGGTTTACCTGCTCGACCCCCGCACGGAGAACCTGGTGGAGGTAGCGGCGGACTTCGACCTCCACGGACCGACGCCCCCCCCCGCGATCGTGGGCAACCGCCTCTACTTCGCCGCCAATGACCCGACTCTCGGTGAAGAGATCCACTACCTCGTCGTCGATGAGCAACGTACCCTGACTGGCTCGGTCTTTCGCGACCTCGACGGAAACGGCGCGCAGGATGTGGGCGAGGACGGACTGGCCTACGTACCCGTAGTCGTGACCGAAGGAACAAGCGTGGACCGCTACTACACCGACGAGTCCGGCAACTACACCTTCCTCGTGGAGGACGGCAAGGACTATGCCATCACCACCGACCCCCAGTCCTGCTACACCATCACCACCGCCGACAGCTACGGAGTGCGCTATCCCTACGCTACGGTGCCCGACGTAAACTTCGGCTTCCAGGCGGAGCCCGGCGCGGCCGTCCTGCGCACCCTCCTGAGTGCCGGCCGCGTGCGCTGCAACGAGAAGGTGCCCTTCTGGCTCACGGTCAGCAACGACGGCTGCCTGCCGCTGGCGGGGACGGCGACCGTCACCCTGCCCGCGGGCGTCACCTTTGCCTCGACCTCCCCGGAGTACGCCGCGGTGGCGGATGGCGTGTACACCTTCACCTTCGATACCCTGCAGCCCGGGCAGCGCTACCACAATCTCCTGCACTTCAATATGCCCAACGAGGACGCGACCGGCCAGGACATCGTCATTGGCGTGGGCGCGGGTGCGGCGTCCAATACCGGGACCGCGGCCACCGATACCCTCACCTTCTCCAAACCCTTGCGCTGCGCCATCGACCCCAACGACAAGCAAGTGAGCCCCTTTCGCACCGACCCCGGCAACAACAACTACACCCGGACCGACGAAACCCTGATGTACACGATCCGCTTCCAGAACCTCGGCAACGATACGGCCTTCGCGGTCCGCATCGAGGATCAGCTCTCGGAGCACCTGGACTGGACCACCCTGAAGCCCCTGGCCCGGAGCCATCCCTACACGGCCCACGTTTCCGACGGGGGCCTGCTGACCATGGAATTCACGGACATCGAGTTGGTCGACAGCATCACCAACCCCGCCGGCAGCGAGGGCTACGTCGCCTTCGAGATCGCAGCCTATCCGGACGTGGAGGACTTCACCGTCGTTTCCAATACCGCCAGCATCATCTTCGACCGGAACCGCCCGATCGTCACCAACACCGTGATCTCCACCCTGATGGCGGAGCTGGATGCCGACGGCGATACCTACTTCTTTTACGAGGATTGCAACGACCTGGACGCCACTATTCATCCCGCGGCCCCGGAGATTGCCGGCAACGGCATTGACGAGGACTGCAACGGGGAGGACCTGCCGCTGCGGGCCACCGTAGCGGTCACCGAAACCGGACTCCTGGGCGACCTGAGCATCTACCCCAGCCCGACCGACGGTGTCCTGTGGCTGGAGTACTCCGGCTCCGACGAGCTGCGCGTCCGCCTGCTCGATGCCACCGGCCGTAAGCTGCTGCAACGGACGTTCCGGGCAAGGCAGGCGCTGTCGCTCACCGCCTACCCGGCCGGCATCTACCTGCTGCGGGTGGAGAATCCGGCGAGCGGTCGGGCGACGACCCGGCGGGTGGTCCGGCGATAGCGCAAAGGGTGCTACTTTAGGGCTTTACCGCCGCCCTATGTCACCGCCTGCGATCACGTTCCGCCCCGCGACCCCCTTCGACGCCCCGCGCATCGCCGCCCTGCACGCCCGCAGCTGGCGCGAGCACTATACGAATGCCATGTCCGCCGCCTACCTGGAGGGGGAAGCCTCCGTGGAACGCCTGGCGCTCTGGACCGACCGGTTCACCGACACCCCGGATACCATGCGGGTCGTCCTGGCCGAGGCGGGTACCGATCTGGTGGGCTTTTCCTGCCTCTTCTTCGATCACGACGCGACCGACGGCACCCTGCTCGATAACCTGCACGTGCGGGCGGACTACCAGGGCCACGGCGTGGGCAAGCGGCTGCTGCACGAGGTCGCCGGGGCCATCCTGCGCCACGATCCGGCGGGGAAGCTCTACCTCTGGGTACTGGAAAGCAACACCTCCGCACTGGCCTTTTACCAACGTTTGGGGGGGACGCCCGGGCGCCGTGTCCAGCGCCACCTGCCGGGCACGGGGGAGGCGGGCGTCACCGCCATCGCGGTCCACTTCGATCCCCCAACCTTGCGGGACCGCAGCCAGGGAAGCACCTAGCCATCCAAAATTCTCGCCCGTGATCCGCCCCTATATCCTCACCGAAACCAACTGGAAGCACCTCAAGGATGCAGCCGTCGACCTGGCCATCCTGCCCTGGGGGGCGACCGAGGCCCACAATTACCACCTGCCCTACGGCACCGACAACATCGAGGCCAAGGGCCTGGCCGAGGAGGCCGCCCGCCTGGCCTGGGAGCGGGGTGCCCGGGTGATGGTGCTGCCCACGATCCCCTTCGGTATCAATACGGGGCAGACGGACATTTTCCTCGACATCAATCTTAACCCCACCACCCAGCTGGCCATCCTGCGCGACGTGATCCGCACCCTCGACCGCCAGGGCGTGAAGAAACTGCTCGTCTTCAACAGCCACGGCGGCAACAGCTTCAAGGTGCTGCTCAAGGAGCTGGGCCTGGAGTTCCCGGAGATGTTCCTGTGCACCTCCAACTGGTTTCAGTCCGTAGACAAAACCCAGTACTTCGCGGAGCCGGGCGACCACGCCGATGAGATGGAGACCAGCCTGGTCCTCCACCTGCGCCCCGAGCTGGTGCTCCCCCTGGAGGAGGCCGGTGCCGGCGCCGAGAAGAAGCATAAGATCAAGGCCTTCAGCGAGGGCTGGGTGGCCCACGAGCGGCGCTGGTCGCAGGTCACCGCCGACACGGGCATCGGCAATCCCCATCAGTCCACCGCCGAGAAGGGTGAGCGCTTCTTCCGCGCCGTGACGGCCAAGTTCGCCGACCTCTTCGTGGAGCTGGCGGCGCTGGATGTGGGGGATATGTACGCGTAGCGTCCACTTCAGTAGCGTCCACTTCAGTAGCGTCCACTTCAGTGGACATGCTGCCTGTTATATACGCTCTGTTGTCAGCTACAGGCTAACCTTACAACCAGCAACGCAGCTACCCCACCACTACACTACCGGCCCCGGAGGGGACGTCCCCTCCCCAGCTAAGGGCGAAGTGGGCCGCAGGCCCGTAGTCCTCAGCTGGATTTTAATTCCTACCGCGGAAGCTCTAAATTTTGGCGGGCAGCGGGACGGCTAAAGCTAGCGGGCAGTAAAAGGACTAAACTTCGGAGGCAGCGGGACGGCTAAAGCTAGCGGGCAGTAAAAGGACTAAACTTCGGAGGCAGCGGGACGGCTAAGCTAGCGGGCAGTAAAAGGACTAAGCTTCGGAGGCAGCGGGACGGCTAAAGCTAGCGGGCAGTAAAAGGAATAGCTTCGGAGGCAGCGTACGGCTAAGCTTAGCGGGCAGTAAAAGGACAAACTTCGGAGGCAGCGGGACGGCTAAAGCCGTCGCTACTTGACTACCGAGAGGCTCCCCGTATACTGTAAGACCGCCCCATCCAGGAAGGCTACCTCCGCCACGTACACGTAGGTCCCCGCCGGCACCGCACGCCCGCCCCGGGTGCCGTCCCAGCCCAGCGGCTCGTCGTTGGGGGGCAGGTCGGTAGCGGCGTACACTTCGGCCCCCCAGCGGTCGTAGATGCGCAGACTGGGCACCGAGACCACGTTCGGTACGGAGGCGTACACCGTGAAGTAATCATTGACCCCGTCGCCGTTGGGCGAGATGGCCGAGGGCAGGTAGACGAGCCGGTCGGCCCGCACGCGGATACCCACGGAATCTGTGGCGATACAGCCGTCGACGGAGGTCGCACTCAGGGTGAGCGTCAGCGACCGGGGCGGCAAAAGCTCGATGAGCGTACAACTGGAGTCGCAGTCGATCAGGCCCTCCGGTAACCAGGCGTAATCGGCCACCGGCTGGCTGCTGCCGACGTCCAGCTGCACGGATTCGCCGAGAACGACGTCGCGGTCCTCCCCCAACTCCACGGCAAAGGGAAAGGGACTGCGCAGCCGCAGCGTATCGCCGGTGGCACAGCCGTAGCGGTCTTCCACCCGGTAGGGATAGTCGCCCTCGGCCAGGCCGTCCAGCGGAGAACCCAGGCTCGCGGAGGTGTCGGCAAAGGTGAAGCGGTACGGTCCCGCCCCGCCCCGCACCCCGGTCAGCAGCACGCGGCCGTCAGTGAGGTAGTCGCAACTCGGGTCGGTCACGGTGAGCTCCGGCACCAGGCCGGGGTCGGCGACCACCGTCAGTTGCAGCGTCACGATGCTGTCGCAGCCGATGGAGGAGAGAAGGGTATCGATGTAAGTACCGCTGCTGTCGTAGGTGGACGTGCCGATCCGGTAGTCGAGCCCGGCACAGGTCGTATCCGCCACCGTGTACCGTTTCGGCACCACGTTCACGAGCTTTTGGTTGGAGACGATCCGGCACTTGCTGCTGCCCAGGTTGGCCGGACTGTTGGCCAGCAGGTAGCGGTAGGCGTACAGCCCGACGGCCAGCTCGTCGTGGACGTAGCTGCGGCCGGTCTCGCCGGGCAGGTCCTCCCAGCTTAGGCCGCCGTCGGGCGTGCGCTGCCACTGTACGGCCGGACTCGGAAACTGGTCGCCGTTAATGGTCGCCGTCAGGATGATCGGCTCGCCGTCCTCGCAGATATCGGCCACCTCCAGGGGGAGGATCAGGGCCTCGGGGCCACAGGCCCGGAAGCTGATGTTGTCGATCGCCAGGTCGTTGCCGAAGCCGCCGGGGGCGTTGTTGCGTAGGGCCAGGGTGACGGTATTCTGTCCGGGCACCGTCGTGAAGGTGAAGCCGTAGGTTCGCCACTGCTCGTTCTCGGGCAGGGGGCCGGTGGTCTCGAAGGTTTGTCCGTCCAGGAGAAAGGATACGTTGGGCAGCAGGTTGTTGCTGCCGCGGCGGATCACGTTGATCACGTCGGCGGTGAACTGGTACAGGGTGTTCTCGCACAGCCCCGTCACCTCCTGCTCGTAGAACAGGCCGGGGTCGAAGCTCGCGTTGACGACCATCATGTATCCCTGGGGGTCGGGACTGTTGTCGCGCAACGGCAGCCAGGTATCGTAGCGAAATCCCCAAGCCCCCATATCGTTGGTGATGGTGTAGAAGCCGTCGTTGGGTGGCGGCTGCGTCTGGTACTGAAAGCCGGGGGCAATGCGGGGGTCGGGCAGCAGGATGTTGGCGGATCCGCTCCCGAAATCCCCGTCGGTAAAGATGTTCTCGCCCAGGTTACCGGTACACTCGTCCTGGCCCCACAGGGGGGCACTTAGGAAGGACAGGAGAAGCAGGGTAACGGAAATACGCATGTCGACGGGAAAAAACGCACGGAAAGGGGCTGGCTAGGAGCTTGCTTGGGTTTTCCGAGCCTGACGAAAAAGCCGCTATTTTGGGTCTATTCGAGCCACAAAAAGGGGAGCCTAGCGGGCTAAGTGACGCTTTTTGAGACGAAGAATAGGCGCAAAAGAGCAAGTTTGCGGCAGTGAGCGGAATCCCAAACAAGCTCTAAGGTAATTCATCCGGGGGCAGTCCGGAGAGGCGAATTCTCCTTTGTCGGGCGACGGCGCGCCGGTGCAAGGTCTACCCCCGGCAGGAAGCCGTACCTTACGGGAGCTTTCTTCCGATCACTTACAATACACCCGTGCTATGCGCCCTATTACTTTCTTTCCTACCTGCCTGCTGTTCCTCCTCACCCTCGGCTTTTCCGGCTTCCTGCAGGCGCAGGCGGATGAGGTACGGCCCAGTCCCCTCGCCACCGTCACCCAGACCATCGGTGCCGGCACCGAGATCACCGTGGAGTACAGCCGTCCCGCGGTGAAGGACCGCGTCGTCTGGGGCGGCATCGTCCCCTACGGCATGGCCGAGGGCAACAAGTACTCCAACGACAAGCCCTACCCCTGGCGGGCCGGGGCCAACGAGAACACCACCGTCACCTTCAGCACCGACGTGATGGTCGAGGGCGAACGCCTGGCGGCGGGCACTTACGGCCTGCACATGATCCCCGCCGAGGAGGGCGAATGGACGATCATCTTCAATAAGGTCTCCGACATCTGGGGCAGCTACCTGTACGACGAGACCCAGGACGCCCTGCGCGTGATGGTCACCCCCGAGGAAGCGCCCATGGAGGAGTGGCTGACCTACGGCTTCGACGCGATCACCCCCACCTCCACCGAGGCCTACCTACGGTGGGAGAAGCTGAAGGTGCCGTTTGACGTGGCGTTGATCGACTAGTAAACCTGACTTGGTCTTGATGACACTAGACCGGTCGCTGCTGACGGCTTTTGCCCCCCGGCCCCCAAAGGGAGGGAAAGCCGTCCTCCGCTGAGATACCTACCGCTGACCTTGTACGATGACGAAGCCCCCAGCCTGCAGCAGCAGCAGCTGGGGGCTTCGTCGTGGATAGGCGAGTGCCGCGCAAGCCAGCGTCGCCCGGCCCGTGCTTACCCCGCTCAACCGGGCGGGTGGTTCGCGGGTTGTATCTCTTCGCGCTTAGCGCAGCTTGTCCACCAACCGGATAAAATTATGCAGGAAATCATCGAGATTCCCCTCAGCAAGATCAAGATCGGCCTACTCTTCGTCGGGGCCCTGGCCTTCGTGATCGTCGGCTTACTCTTCATCGTCCACCCCGGGGCCTGGGCCATTCCGGGCCTGGTCCCCGCCGGCCTCGTGCGGGCGGTGGGGGTGGTCTCGGCCGGCTACTTTGCGCTGTGCGCCTACTTCATCTGGCAGAAGCTGACGGACGGCAAGATGGGCCTGACCATCGACGGTGCGGGCATCACCGACAATTCCAGCGCCAACGGCGTCGGCCTGATCGAGTGGGAAGACATCATCGGGGTCCAGATCGCCCAGTCCTACTCCTCCAAAATTCTGCTCATCATGACCCGCGCTCCCGAGAAGTACATCCAACGCGTCACGAGTAAGCTCTTCCAGCGGTCGATGTGGATGAACAACAAGCTCTACGGCTCCCCGATCGGCATACTCTCCAGCACCCTGAAGGTGGACTTCGGAGAACTGGAGCGGCTGATTGCGGAAAAGCTGCGGGAGCGGGGGATGGGGAGGTTGGCGTAAGGGGGGGAGTACCTCTCCCCCAGCCCCTCTCCGCAGGAGAGGGGGATTAAAAAATCCCCACCAATATGCGTGTCACGACCGCTACGATGACCTTTCTTTTGACGCTGCTGGTGGCGTCGTGCGCGGTCAAGCGGTCGGGGGACGCCGGGCAGCTGCTGGAAGGGTTCATACCATTAGCGGCGGGGACGCAAGGTGCAAGGAACGCCCGCGCCGCGCCGGGACGGGTATACTACGCCCGCCACGAAGTGACCAACGGCGAGTACCGGGTGTTCCTGGACGCGATGGCGCGGGAGGACTCCGCGGTCTGGAAAACGTGGCGGTACGACTCCACCGGCTGGACCGCGAAGCCCGGGGAGGCGAACCACGCTCTGGAGCGCGTGTACCACACCCACCCGGCGTACGCGGATTACCCCATCGTCAACATCACCGCCGACGCGGCCGGGCGGTACTGCCGGTGGTTGAACGCGTCCGCACCGTCTAAGCTTCTTTACCGCCTCCCCACCCTGGCGGAACAACGGGGCCTACTCGCCCGGCTGGACACCGTATCGCTACAGCCGGTCCGCGAAGGCGGACAGTGGCGGGCGTCCTTCGCCAACCTCACGTATTCCCGTGACGGGACGGACTATCCCGACATCGACGGCGCGTCCTACACCGCGCCCGTCCGCGCCTTTCGCCAGAACCGCCAGCGCGCTACCTCCCTCCTCGGCAACGTCTCCGAGTTCAACGGCGCGGGCAGTCGGACGGGCGGCGGCTGGAACGAGTCGCCGGCGGAGGCCAAGAGGGTGATCCCGGCGGAGGGCAGCGGTCCGGGGATCGGGTTTCGGGTGTTCGTGGAGGTGGTGGAGTAGTTTAGCGTTTGTTGGGGATTCCACTCGCCGCCGCAAACTTGCTCCTTTGTGCCTACGCTTCGCCTCGAAAAAGGTCACTTAGCCCGTCACCGCGAAGCAGCCACGAAGTGCACCTCCATTTTTCCAAGCTCGAATAGACCAAAAATAGCGGCATTTTCGTCAGGCTCGGAACACCCAAACAAGCTCTAAGACAACTTGCTTCCACGCGTTTTTTAGCCCTTGATTGGCATTTTGCGTATCCTCTAGTCTACAATCTATCCTTTTGACTGGATTTAAGATGATGGCTAGGGTCGTCGATTTTATTTTCCCGGCCCGTCTTTGATGGCGGGTTTCGCCGAACGTGGGTGACTGCGCAGACCGGCTTTACCGGTAAGCATTCGGACCTCACCGGCATCAAGTCGCCTTTAAAAACCTTCATCTACACCCAAAGCTATATCTGCCGGCTTGACGATAGCCAATGTTCGCGATATTTTATTTCTATTTTCGGAGGTATCGAATTGTACTACCGTAAGAAATTCGATTCTGGTTGTTGTTCTATTAGCTATTTTTTATTCTATTAATTAAGTATATATGAATAAACATTGCAATTGGAACTTGAAAAATAGAAATCAATGTTAATGGAGGTAATCCCATAGGTGTAGGTGCTGGAGAAACACTAATTAGACCAAAGAAAGACAAACCGACTACAGTTAACGCACTAGCGAAATCTAATAAACCTAATCCGTTCCAAGCCAATACTAACTTGTTGTATTTATTCCCTTTGTAGTATATCAATATACCAAGTATAATGGCACTAGTAGCTACTGTTACGTCAAGCAATCCGTTGACTACACCTATCTCAAGGGGCAATTTATCTTGAACATAAAATACAAGGAAGAAAATACCTGCAAAACGATAAGCTTGTGTTGAAATAAGCAGCCAAGTTGGAATCTGATCAAGAAAGGCTTTAAACTTTTCACTTTTTGACCAAGCAACTATTAACGCAAAAACAGGGATCATTAGCAGACTACCAAAAGCTAAAAAACCTTTCCAATCTTCATCCGTCCAAGTTTTTGAATCTTGAAAGTAGGGGATTTGTGCTAGACCAAAAGCTACGAAAAACCAAACAAGCAAGGCATAGCTAAATGGCCGATATCTATTCCAGCTATAAATGGATAGTACAATGGCAATGATAAAAGCCATAAGTGAAACTAAAACTAATGTTATCTCCATTTTCTTACGTGGTTTTAATGTGGTTAGACTTTTCCATTACACCCCCTAAGAATCCAAAGAAAGCAACGATAAACCAATAATAAAGGAGCGGGCGTATCCCAAAGAGACGGGTCATAACCAATAGCTAAAATCACGCCTGTGACCCCTAAACCTAAAAACACCAATGAGGATGTAATTGCAAAAGGTTTGTTTCCGGTATACCGTGCACAATAAAAATAGATGTCCGTAAATCCCCAATACTCTGTAGCATTTGTGTCAACCATTGCATAATGCCAATGACCGCGTTCCCTAAAATCCAGTGTCTTTGTTTCGGTTGTCATTGGTTTAGGTGCAAACCATTGGTCTAGTAATTCGCTTTTTGTGTAACAGTCCCAAACCAATTGTCTGGTAGCCATAAATTCCCGTCTTAAAGTCAATTGATTACTCTCTTTATCCACTATAAAGTCAAATTGTAAGTTGGCTTTCATTTTTTCTTCTTTCCTTTTAATTCGGTTAATAGGTTGTCTAATTGATTAAATCTGGTTTCCCAAATGGCTCTGAATTGCTCTAACCATTTATCAATCTCTTTCAACTTTTCAATTTCAAGTTGGTAGTATATTTCTCGTCCTTTTTGCTCTTGTTTAACTAATTCACATTCAGTTAAAATGCGTAAGTGTTTTGAAACCGCTTGACGCGTTGTGTCAAAATGTTCGGCAATGGCATTTGGTGTCATTGCTTGTAAAGCAATCAGCGTGATAATTGCCCTTCTTGTCGGGTCTGCAATGGCTTGAAATATGTCTCTACGCATTTTACAAAGGTTTATAGACAAGCACTATAATACCACAATCAACGTGTTTTGAAGAAACCAAATTCAATTTTTGCATTGCATCTACATCTTGAAAAATCGGCATTCCTTTGCCAAGTATTGATGGATTGATAAATAAATACAATTCGTCAATAAGTTTTTCTTTGATTAAGGAAGAAACAAACTTGCCACCACCATAAACAATAAGGTCGTTGCCTGATTGATTTTTCAATGTGTTGATTTTCTCTACAAAGTCTCCATTTTCAACTTCCGTATTATCCCATTCTGATTTAGTCAATGTTTTGCTAAACACAATTTTAGGTGTTTGTGTGTAAGTAACACCTGCTTCTTGTTCTGGATTGTCCTTGTCGTTGGCAACTTCAGCCCTTGGGGAATAAAACCCATTGCCAAATTTTTACCGAGTAAGATTGTGTCAACGGGTTTAGTGATTTCGTCAACATACTTTTTAATGTCGTCCGACCAATTAAAAGTCATCCAATCCATTTCATTGTTCAGCCCCGAAATAAATCCGTCAATGCGACATTTGCACTTGTAATTTTAATTTTCTCATTTTCTCTTGTTTTTAAATTGCCAAACTAATCGGTTGCAAATATATGCGCAACTTTTCGGTTTCGCAAATTTATTTTTGATTTTTTTTGTCTGACTGAAATTCTCTGTCTTCGTAGGTCGTCTTTACAATGCCCGCTAACGGTTCTCAGCTATACGCAGGCAGGGATTTTAACCACTGAACTTCCTGCGAAGAACTGAACTTTAAATTTAGCACTTTCCTATCCTACGAAGCACGAAACCCCTGCTTGCGTATAGGTGATGTTAGCGGGTCGTTGTTTTTCATTCGTCCAATTTTTACTTGTACATCATTTCGTATGTTAAAAGTAAATTTCCTGAATTAAAATCTTTCTTTTCTTTTAAAACCAAAGAAGTAAGTCTTTCTAAATCAAGAAACATTGGTTTGCCTTTTCCCAATAAAACAGGAACAATCATTAAGCGAACTTCATCTAATAGTTGTAAATTTATTAAGGATGAAATTAAATCTCCGCTTCCAAAAACAATTATATCTTTAGAATACGTGTTTTTTAACTCATTAATTTTAGAAGGCAAGTCGTTTGAAATTAACTCAGCATTTTTCCATTTTAAAGAAGTGAGAGTTTTGGAGAACACCACTTTCTTTGTTTCATTCATCAAAGTTGACATTTCTGGGTCTGACTGCATTGCCATTTCAGATGTCCAATACTCGTACATTCCTTCATAGGTCTTTCGACCATAAAAGATTGCTTCTACTGTTTTGAGTTGATTTAAAGCAAATGCGTTGAATTCTTCATCTACATTAAACCAATCAATCGTCTGGTCTGCTGCTTCAAAAAAGCCGTCAAGGCTTAAAAGGTTAAATGCTACTACTTTTGCCATCGTTGGTTTTTTTAGTCTTCAATTTGATTTGTCATATTCTTGATTTGTTACTTTGTTTTGGCTTTGATGTTGTGTTTTACAATGCCCGCTAACGTGGGCGCCAGCGCAGCCGGCTTCTCCAGCCAACACTCGGATCAATAGGTTTCTGACCTAGCCAATAAAACATCCTCGACACCAAAAAGCACCACCGCCGGCTTGACGATGGCGCAGTGTTCACAACCATTAAGCTAAGCAAATCCGTAGAAATCGCCACGCTCACGTTGCAATAATATGCAACCCATCATCCACTACTTCTCCCGACTACGCCAGTTCGTCAAACTCAATGCCGACAAACGACAAGCCTATCTACAACGTCCCAACCGGGACTTCACTCGTAGCAGTCCGCTTACCTTCCGCCGCACCGTCAGTTTTGTTTTAGATCTGGCGCGGCAGACTTTAGCCGTCGAGCTAGCGCGATTCTTTAACTGGCAGCCGGACAAAATCGTCACCAAGTCCGCTCTCTGCCAACGGCGCAAGGCTATCGCGGCTGATTTTTTTCGCGACCTCTTCGATCATACCGCCAGCTTGTTCTATCACTGTTTCCCAGAGCACAAACGCTGGCGCGGCAAACGGCTATTCGCCGTGGACGGTACCGGACAACGACTGCCCTACGAAACTGCGCTCGGGCAGGCATTCGGCACCCATATGAACCAACACGGCGCGCGACCGTCGATGCGACTGCTACTTACTCACGATGTGCTCAATAACGTGCTCTACCGGGTCGATTTCTACAATCAAAATAGCTCGGAGATTTATACCGCTTACCCCAATGTCGAGCAATTGCCCCGCGATGGGGTTTATATTTATGATCGACATTACGCCAGTTTTGGTCTAGCCTACCTGCACGATCGCCATGGCTCAGATTACGTCATCCGTATGCCGCTGGATCAATCGAACGTGGTCAAGAAATTCGCCGAAAGCACCGATAATGAACGGATTATAACCTTGAAACTTGGTGTGGGCCGGGCTTATCGTAGTCTGAAAACACTGGGGCTCAATCCGGTGCTGCATACCGAATTTAAAGCGCGACTGCTGCGCGTCGAACTCGATGACGGTCAGGTCGAAGTGGTGATGACCTCACTGACCGACCGATTCAAATATCCCCAAACGGAGTTTAAATGGCTGTACGGAAAACGGTGGGGCGTAGAGACGACGATCTACGTACTGAAATCATTCTTGCAATTAGCCCTAGTCTCGGCGAGAACGCTTCCCGGAGTAGCCCAGGATCTGTGGGCCACCTTCGCCTTCTATAACCAACAGAGCGCGCTGATCGCCGCCTGCGAAGATGAAGTCAAACGAAAGACCGGACACCGGCGGTATCAGTACAAGATTAACCGAAACGTCACGGCGGGACACCTTAAAGAGTTTCTTCTTTCCATCTACCTGGACGGGCCGGCCCGCTGGCGAAGCCGGACAAAGGTTCTCCTCGAACTCATGCCTCGCTACACCGAACCCTACCGCCCGGATCGCGACCGGGAGAGGGAACGGAAAATCATGCGGGCCAACGACCGGCACATACACGAGAAAAATTATCGGAAGAGTATGTAATAACTCTACATGCTAAACAACCTTACAGCTGCTAATAAAGCGCGGCGGGCCAGGGGTATGTTCGGTTGGTATCGTTCAGAATATATCACTCTGATGTTGCTCAAAATCAGATCGCTGTTGCCGGAATGAATTCTTGTGCAATGGCTTAACTTAATGGTGTTGGCGCGGTGTTGGGCGAATGATCGTTTAGTTACACGTTTTTGATGGATTTTACCAATTTTAGAAGGCTCTCGAAGCGAGCTTCCTATTCTTCATGCCAATCAAGGGCTAAAAAGCACGTAGAAGCAAGTTGTCTTAGCTTTAGGAATGCAACTTCTCAAACTGATCCAACTGTACTTCTACGTCTGCGAAGTATACGACACCAAGCTCAAATCATTGGTGCACCGTCACACTAAAAATGGCTGCTC
Source organism: Lewinellaceae bacterium (assembly GCA_963803525.1). Classification (GTDB taxonomy): domain Bacteria; phylum Bacteroidota; class Bacteroidia; order Chitinophagales; family Saprospiraceae; genus Neolewinella. Next base: position 434,037 of record CAWDMV010000017.1, on the reverse strand, counting down.
CCCACAATTTACTGACCAGGAGGTACTTACGGTGTATCTTTTCGGGGTCGGCCACGAAAAGCGCCTACAAATTAAGGACCTGCACCGATGCATGCGTCAACACTACGGAGACTGCTTCCCGGATTTGCCAAGCTACGAAGCGTTTAACCAGCGGCTTAATCGACTCAACCCAGTCTTCGCGCCACTGTTAGCTGGCTTGGTGACCAAGTGGCAAGATCGAGCCCTGGGCAGCCAGGAGGAGTTATTTCTACTGACGGACTCGATGCCCATCATTACTTGCTCCGGACGTCGATATGGCGTAGTGGCACCAGAGGTAACGGATAAAGGATATAATGCAAGCAAAAAAATGCATTTCTGGGGCGTTAAGCTTCATTCAATTTCTATGTCTATAAAGGGCGCATTACCTGCGCTGGAATACTTACTGGTAAGTCCAGCTTCGGAACATGATCTAAACGCACAGCGGAGTATACTGGAAGAAAACATGAACAAATATACTTTTGCTGACAAAGCATTTAAAGACAGGCAGTTAGAAGATGCTTTTGTTGCAGCTGGTGGCAAGCTATTTATCCCGGTAAAACATCGCAAGGGTCAGTCATTGGCGGATAAGCAAAGGCATAAGGCCGCCGATGATTTGTATAGTAAAATGGTGTCTTCTATTCGGCAGCCCATCGAATCCTTCTTTGGGTGGCTGATTGAGCAGACCGATATTCAACGCGCATCGAAGGTCAGGTCGACTCAAGGATTACTGGTGCATATCTTTGGTAAGATTACGGCGGCCATCTACAGTAGATTGGACGATTTAGAGCTAATTTAGCCCTTGATTCACATTAACGATATACTTCTTTGGCATGGGCTCATTTTGCCGTTCTTCATAGGTGACTATACCATTTATTTCCTAATCAGAAATTGTAAAGGTATATTCCAATATGAGATAGTACTTATGACACCTAGCGTTAGCTAGTGATGCACCATAAATCGTCAAGGTATAGGTTCAGTTATTATTATGGATCATCTTATACACATAATCTGAAGGCAAGTTAGTAGGTGTCGTTTTCTCTTTCCATGTAAACGATTTGAACCCACTCTCTTCGGACCATATACCCCAGACGGTTTTTAATATATTATTATCACTTAGAGCACCTGTGTTTTTTAAAGTGCCTTTATTTACATTCATGCCTCTATCATCAGTCTCCAAGATATAGAGATCAACAATTTTGTTGTATTTAGATAGTAGCGGAGTAAGTTTAAATCTAGGTATTTCCTTAAGAGCCTCTCGAGGGTTCATGTTATTCATTTCACAAAATTTTCTTATTTCTTTAATTTGTCTACCTCCTAGATAAACGCCTTTCGGTCCGTCGCTCCGTGAAAATTCCAAGTAGCCATCAGTAAATATTATAAGATGGTTTCGAAAGGAAATTATAGTAGTATCTTGCTCACCAATTAAAAGTTGTTCTTCTTTAACATGATTGCCTGAAGATATTTCTCGATTTATGAGAGATAATACATCTAACCCCCCACTGTCTCTCTCATCATACGCACATCTTACGGCTTGTCTGAAGTCTATCATAGCGTCGCTCAAGCTACTGCCGGGGATCTGATCATTAACAAATTGTTGCTTCTTTTGAAGTTCAAGATTTCCAAAATTACCAATATCAACTTTACTTGTTGGGCATTCCGATCGTAGATAGTTTATTCTCGAAAAATAGATTGAAGACCTATCATTTACTTTAGTACCCGGCATAACTGAATGATCTACAAAGTATTCAGATATTTGATCGATTACAATCGTATCATTCGGATTTTTTAATAGCCTACTAGAAAGGTCTGAGTATATCATTATGTTATCATACAATAATATTTCCGACTCAAACTGAATAGATTCAGTTTCACATCCCATCATTTGCACTGCAAATAATATAATCGCAATGTAAGTCCTTCTCATTTAATCGAAGTTTTGATTGATCCAGTTCCTGTGAACGTTTTCTAGGCTATCAATCTTCGAAGTGGCTACCTCAGGAGCGTAGTAAGCATTGAGGAAGTTATAGTACCCCTTTTTGAAGGCTGAAACTCTACCGCTAACAATATTCCTTAAGAACTGCCTACTTCCAGAATCAACACTCGCTATGTATACGTTATATATCTCGCTAAGACTATTATTACGTTTATCATTCTTCTCCCTAGATTCTAATATTTTCTTATTCTCAGTTAATAGTATCTCATTCTTCTGATCTTCTAACTGCTGAATACTATCATCTAGTTCTTTGATATCACTTTCTACGTTGTCTAACTTAAGCTTGTGTGTTTCAAGAGTTTGTCGCTTGTCTGCTAGCTTCCGTTTATTAGAACGCAAAAGAAGCGATTTTTCTCTATTGACTAACTCCGGGTTAGAGCGAGTGTAACCACCCCATACACTCTGAATCAGCATCTTAGCAATGAAGAGCGGTAAAGCACCAAATATAAATATTAACCAAAATTCCCCCGTTTCAAAAGCATCTACTATATCCCATTCCCCGCTTCCACCTATTCGTAAGTTATTGATTTCAAATGTGTACTGACTAATCAGTATGGCTACCACAAAGTCAACAGCAAATATTCCAACCACCCATCCTATGAAAACACGAATAAATTTATTATCGGTCAATAACTTTATATTAGTTAAGAGTACGGGTATAAGGAAGAAAAGGGTGGCTATTACACCATAGAAGATCCCTTCCCTATTATATGTTTTAGCGAGTGCATTAGCATCTAGCAGGGGAGTGGGATCAGGAGTAATGCCCTTCTGAAGGAGGTTCATAACATGATCTTCCTCGAAGAACATTTTGTACATTGCGCTACCGAAGAAGACTGATAAGTAAGAAAGAAATATAAATATTAACAATATTTTCAGAATGGATGGAAAAGTCCAAAATTTTGTTACAACAATCTGTCTATCAAGACTGTCTATTTCATCCTGTACTTCCTCGATTGCCGCTTGAATACCAATAACTGAATTCGTTTCCACATTGTGCTGTTCTCTTTTTAATCTTTTTCTTTCCTTTATAGCAGTAATTTTATCATTTATAATTATCTTCTGTTCATCATAATATTGGGCAGTGTTCGTCAAATCTGCTTCTAAGTTTTTGTTATTAGTCTCTATTGCTCTATTATAGGAAGCTGTCATTTGAGTCCTAACAACAGTTTTAGTTTTATTATCTTGGTTTAACCTGTTATTGACGGCAGATAGGGCTGAATCTAGGTAAGCTTTAAAAACACTTTCTGACCCCTTATTTTCCTTTGATGCATTTCTTCCATCCTTGATTATCTCATTCTCATCATAACTATCAAACAGTCCGGATATGTGAGTTTGAAGTTGTTTAGTAAAATCGTTGAGATAATCATCATTATCACTAGTTGTATCGGGTGTAATTCAGATTGTCGCGCTGCCTATGCCGCTGTATCATACTGATCAATTATAATTTTTTCCATCCTGTTTGCTTTGTTACTGCAGTACATGGAGCGGATGTTCAGTACCGGCTGAGCACCCTGATTCCAGCGCTGGCCCTTGAGTTTACAGCGCTGCTGAACTACGCTGGAGACGGCAGATTCAATGAAACCACTACCGATAAGATAGCCCTTATCCCGGTATTCTTTATACCTCATCCGCGATGCGTTGTTGGTCAGGTAGGTCAGCAGATCGGTGGCCGCCTTGACCACACTTGCCCGGGGATGGGTCAAGTACATCTTGATCTCCCGCATGATGTCCTTACTCTGTCCCTGGCGGAGTTGTTCCTTCCAGCCCGCGAGCTTCTCTTTGCGCTTCGCTTCTTGCGGGAGTAGTAAAGTGCCGAACTCGCAGAGGTGCTCGTAGGCGTGGTAAAAGTCCAAAATGTGCTCCGCATCCGGAAAAGCTTCGCTCACCCAGTTGCGCATCCAGGTCGCTCCATCGGTGATGATGATAAGGGGGGCGGTGGGGTACTGCTGCCGCTGCGCCTTAAGCAACTTGCCAAAGTGATCCATAAAACTAGAACAGTGACCTTCCCGTACTAAGTATTCTGAGTTGAGCACCCGGTTGCGCTGGTCTGCCTGCTCATCGTCTAGTTGACCACTCACCACCTGTGATCCCCGAAAAACGCGTCCTATTTTTACTTCCTGGTAGCCCCCATCATAGAGTAACATTCCTCCGTCGAACATGCCGTACAGTCTTTCTTCCGCCGGCATTACGGGCTTCAACTCGGGACCTGCTTGCAATTCATCGTGGCTCAGCGGCTTGGTTAACTCCTCCTCCACCCTCGATAGGCGACCGAAGTGTTCCTCCAGGCGGCGGGCCTGGGCCGGGTTAGTAAGATCGCTTCCCAGGGTGGCGTTGAGCAAGTCAACCGCCTTTGCGGGTACGACCTGTGCGCAGTAGCGTAAGTAGTGACTCTGTAATAAAGGGGAGATGGCCATGCCGTGAGCACTGCCTGCTCCCCAACTTTGTGCCTTCGCAATGCTCACTTTGCCAAAGGTGGAGACGACGGTTTTTTTTTACGGCGGTTGTTCGTCTGCCCCCCAAGTTGTTCGTTGATCACTCCCCGGGCAAGTTCGTCCATCAACTCCCGCAGACCGCGTTCGTAGTCCAGCATATTGGGTTGATCGGTCAGGGCGTTGATGCGCGCGTACTTATCTTTGGCCAGGGCCATAAATTTATCTTCGGACAGCATAATTAAGCGTTTTCTCAGGAAATATACGGATTTACCCCGACGCGACAATCTGAATTACACCCGTTGTATCGTACATGTCTGTAGAGGAATGTGATTCTTTATTAATGTATGTGGAATCATCAGCTAAAGTTAGAAAAATTTCTTCATAGCGGCTAATTAGTTCTCTTGAATCAGTCACATTCAATGACTCCTCATTGTTGTTAGTTGCGTTATATGTATAGTTATAGGACCCGTGCAATAGATATTGTCCATCTATAATACAAAATTTATGATGCATTATCCCCCTTCCACTTGACTCAAAAACCCCTAAGCGAATTTCATCTCTTAGAAGGTTGATCACAGGCGTGTTAGTCGAGCTATCGGACAGAATAAGTTCTATATCAACATTTTTAAGTCTATTGATTTTCAAAAGACTATTAGCGATCTCTTTATCAGTAAAATAAGCCATTGCAATCCTTACCGAATTTTTCGCCAAGGCAATAGATTGAATAATCTTTTGCTTGGAAGATTTTCCATCTGTAATTACTTCTTCCATGGATGCAATTTACGAAAATCTACCCAACTAAAGATTAAAATATTTATCAACTAAATTATCTGTTTGATAGCCGATAATGGTAGTCCTTTCGCCCAACGGGAGTGCCCACGCAGCCGGGGCTTCATTTATTCGAAGGTAAAAACTTTAACCGTAACCACGAGGGGGCGGCGTGGCGGCATGGCCCTGAAACCGAGCCAAAGCGAGCTTTCGGGCCATTGGCGACGGGACGAGCCCGGGCACCGATAGCATCCAACCAAAACTACGGCCATTCAGCCCTGGTTGACGTCGGGCGCAGTGTTGGGCGAATTCAACAGTTCTTGTAGTGTCATTGTCCAAAAACTTATTAGTCAGGCAAGCTTAATGAACGTGATCGGTAGAATTATGTATTCTATCATCAATTTAATTCAGTGAAATACCTTACATCCACCTGAACATTTCCAATGGGTTGAGCCCTCGTAGTATCAAGGCGCATTCCACCTTCGGGAGTATAAATTAAATGGCCATTCTGCAGAATTTGTATTTGACCAGAATTGATCATTTGTTGTTGGAGTATTCCGGTCCGGTATTCATCAGGTGTTTTGCTTGGGCTGTGTCGATAACTAAAATTACCAGAAGTGTCAACAATGCCTGCTGGAGAAATGTAACTTCCTTTAGCATATTCGTACAATTTAGCTTGACCATTTGAAATTGTATAAAAATTACTATGGTCATCTATGACAAACAACTCTCTCTCAACACACATTCTGGCTATGCGGTCCACACCGGAGATTTTCCGAAGGGGTGAGTGAATAGAGTGTTGATATGACGATCGACCGCGTGAAATTTTAATTCCGACTGTATAAATATCCCCTGCATTTGTAAGCAAAAATAGCTGGTCATACTGTGGATTAAATTGGACGTCTTTAACTGTCAGTGTGTCTGGAATTATGTCCGGCACCAAAAATGGTTCATAGCTTACTCCCCCTTCTGGATTGTCAAGTGTAAAATTATACACTTCCATTGTACCGTCCTGATATAGTACAAAGTAATACTTAAGTTCCCTAATAACCTTTTGGACCTTGTTAGGGAAACCCATAGATTTTGGAGATATACCACTGTCTTTGTATTTATCGCTAGATAAAAATTCAAATTTATGAGCAGTTCCGTCGGAAGTTACAAGAATGGACTCAAAGGATCCATCCATGGCTACATCCTGACTTACAACGTTAGAAATATTCACTTGATACAAGTCTTTAATTTCACCTCCGTCAAATTTCCAGTGCCAGAAATTTCCATCCTTATCAATGGCCGCCCCGTTATCTGTAAAAGTATAAATTACAGGCTCTGATATGACTCGCTCAGATAAAATGAGAACTTAAACTTACTTCCCCGCCGCAAGAAGTAAAAATTCCAAGTAAAAACGCTAATATCGTAATATAGAGTATTCTATGAAATATTGTTATTAGAAATCGCTTCATTCTAATAATGAAGATACCTAAACCCGAAATTTTATCCTTCTGGTGAAGTGGTTGTCCATAATTAGCTAAGAGAGACACTAGTTTCCCTATAGTGGATTTTAAGAGCACAATCACAAAAGAAAATTTTAGTCTGTTCTGAGTTTTCATATATGTATTTAAATTATTCGACTGCCTTATGAAAGTAATTACAGGATTCATGTACCTTGTTACCATTTTACAAGTTTAATTTCATAGTCACTAATGCTTGCTTCACCAAAAGAAATTCGACCCTTATTGTGTTCCGTTTTTCTTCATTGCCTCATATTCATGTGTGTCATTTTGGTGACAGGTAGCTGTGCAGGTAAAGATGACAATTTCCGTCCTTATAAACAAATAAATCGTCCTGAATTTGGTCGACAGGCTGGCTGATGCTTCGGCCCGCCTTAATGGCGGGCTGTCGCCCAACGATTGCATCTGCGCCGTGCGACGCTAGGAGCATGGACGTCAGATGCGGTGTTGGGGGCCGTACAGTGGTGTTTCTATTTTTTGCATTCGTAGTGCGGGATCTTTATGGATTCCGCTTCCGCTAGCAAAATAGAAACCTCTCCGTTAAGAAAAAGCCTTGTCGTTGGTTGACCACCAACGCAGTCGCTTTTTTAGGAGAGACACGTCCTGACGATGACCGGATGTTTTGTGCCGCCGATCCTGGTTAATTGATGACTTGCTGATGAATACTGGATCGGTGATTGATGCGCGCATTCCGGTCACCGGCGGCGGCGTAGTGGTAATTTTCTCCTTCCGCTACGCCGCCGCCGGCAAAAACACGCCCGCCGGTCTACTTCATTGATTGATCGGAGCCCCGCTATTTTTTGGTCGGGCGGTCCCAACCTTTTTCTCCTTCAGGCTGTTGGCTAGCTTGCTCTTGCAGTTCTGCAGGGCACGTGCCGCGCTTCCGGCGGTTCACCTAAGCTCACTTACCGTCCCGCCCGTAGCTTCGGCACTTTCTCAGTAGCGTCTCGCTCTGATAAACGCTAGCCAACTGCCTGATTTTACCCGGGGACCGCCTTGCCTTAATAGCTCCGATCTGGTCCTATTTCTACCGGCGGGCGGGGTGATAACCCTGTTGTTTTTGTCGGGTATGGCCCCCAACACTAACGCATACGCATGTCGCATACGCACGCAATGGGTTAGCCATAACTTTCGGGTGTGCACCACCATCCCCCACAAAGTACGCAAGTAGTTGACAAGCACCCCAGGCAATTGACGGGTGTGCCCCAATTGACGGGTGTGCGCCCCCGGTAAGCCGCACACCCGCAACTTCCCGGCTTAGTGCCCGGGGGGGGGTACCGGTCATCCCGCAGACGACTGATCCGCCGGGATGCCGCAAACGAAAGGTGAGTGAAAAGGCCAAACCACTCCCCAGTACGTGCGTACCGTGACGATGCCACTTGCCGTACACCGCCACCAGGAACACCACCCCCACTAACCCAATTACCCAGCAATACCCCAGCGCCCCGCCCCCAAGCCCCCCACATGCCGTACATTCAACCCAACCTAAACCCCCCACAACCCAAGCCCCATGAAAAAAACAGCCCTCGTCCTCTCCGGTGGCGGATTCAAGGGCGCCTTCCAGGTGGGCGCGCTGGACTACCTCCGCGAAAATTGGGCCCAAATCGCGCCCGACCGGCCGCCGCTTTCCTTTGACATCGTGGCCGGGGTGTCGGTGGGCTCCCTCAACGGACTGCTGATCGCGCTGGGACGCTTCGACGAATTGCAGCAGCTCTGGAACGACGTGGCCGAGAACGGGGTAGGGGAGATCTATACCTCGGACTTCATCGATACCACGGCCGACCGCAACAATGCCGCCCCACCCCTCAAACTTAATTTGAGTTGGGACACGATCAAGCGGCGCTTCCCCGCCACGACCAAGAACGTCTTCCTGCGGGCCCTCTTCAGTCGCAAGGCCCTGTTGCGGTCCTTCGCGGAGGACTTCCGGAACTTCCGCTCCTTCGCCGACAACACCCCCCTGCGGCGCAAGCTCGACCGGCTGGCCAAGCGCGACGAAATTAACGGCACCACCTACAAGTGCGGCTTCGTGTCGCTGAACGACGGCAAGTATTACTCGATCAGCCAGGACGACTTCAAAAGCGACGCCGACTTCGCCAAGGGGGTGCTGGCCTCCACGGCCATGCCCATCGTGTGGGAACCGGTGGAGGGCATCGCCACCGCGGCGGGCACTTTCGGCAGCGTCATAGACGGCGGCATCCGCGACGTCTCTCCCCTCGGGGACGTGATCGACGAGATCGCCAAGGACGCCTCGCCCGAAGACTACACCATCATCATCATCAACTGCAGCTCCGGCAAGATCGACGAAGAAGATTTCTCCGACAAGAACATCGTCCAAATCGCCCTGCGCGCCCTGGTCGACATCGCCATCACCGAGATCTTCAACAACGACATCCGGGAGTTCCTGGATAAGAACTACATCCTCGAGCAATTTCTCGACCAGCTCCCCAACGGGGAGCTCTTTGACTACGATACCGAAACCGGCGGGCGGGGCAATAAGCTCAAGTACTTCAACGCGGTCGTCATCCAGCCGGAGGCTAACGTACTCGGCGATACGCTGACGGCCAGTCGGGCGCAGATCGATTACCGCTTGCTGCATGGGCGCGCGCGGGCGCAAATTGCGCTGACGCGGCATCTGAATGGCGGTGGGGGCAGGAAGACTACGGTGGTGTGAGGGGTAGCGTTTAACACGGATCACCCGCGGCGGGTACGGAGGCGCTGCGCTTAGTCACGGAGGGATGCACGGAGGTTTTGCGCCATGCGCTGTGCATCCCTCCGTGTCTCCGTGGTTTGCTAGCGTTACGTAGGTTATCCGCATAAATGCAGATTTGGTCCAATAGGGAGATAAGAAAGCTGGTTATCCTCAAAGTGAAATCGCTCGCCTCCTCCCTCTGGGGGACAAGGGGGCAAACGAGCAGGCCACAATTTATTAATTCCTCCCAAAATCACCCCTCCCCCCATGCCCCTAGCACTTCCAGAAAATAGCCGTCCACGCAAGTGGGCAGCGATGGCCATTACCCTAGTGGTAGCGACGCCCCTGACGGCCTGGGGAATACACGGCATCGGGGAATACGGGGTAGCACTGTTTGCGCTGACCCCCATTTTGCTGGGCTTCTTGCCGGCGGTGCTGTATGGGCACGGTCGGCCGGTCAAGGTAAATGAGTGCATAAAGCTAGGCTTCGCCACGCTGGGCTTATTCACGCTCGGGCTGATCGTGTTCGCGTGGGAGGGGCTGATCTGCATCGCGATGGCCGCGCCCTTCGGCGTACTGTTCACTAAGAGCTTGTTTGGGGTTTCCGAGCCTGACGAAAACGCCGCTATTTTGAGTCTAATCGAGCCTTGAAAAGGGGAGCCTAGCGGGCTAAGTGACCTTTTTCGGGGCGAAGAGTAGGCGCAAAAGAGCAAGTTTGCGGCGGTGAGTGGAACCCCAAACAAGCTCTTACCTGGGCGTACTGTTCGGCTACTCCCGTGTGCGGCGGGGGCCGGGGCAGTCGCTGCTTTCCGCCCTCCTGCTCATCGTGGCAATTCCCTTACTGTCAGCCGCGGAGCACCGGGTTGAACCGGAGGTGGACCCCGTGGTGACGCGGGTCGTCATCAATGCGCCGCCGGAAGCGGTGTGGGAGCAAGTGGTAGCCTTCCCCGTGCTGGACGCACCCACGGAATGGCTCTTCCGGCTCGGCATCGCCTACCCCATCAATGCGACGATCGACGGAGCGGGCGTCGGGGCGGTGCGCCACTGCAACTTCAACACCGGGAGCTTCGTAGAGCCCATCACGACCTGGGACGCCCCCCACCTGCTGCGGTTCGACGTGCTCGAGCAGCCGGTGCCCATGCGAGACAAGCGCTTGTTTGGGTTTTCCGAGCCTGACGAAAACGCCGCTATTTTGGGGCTAAGCGAGCCTCGGGAAGGGGAGCCTAGCGGGCTAAGTGACGCTTTTCGAGGCGAAGAGTAGGCGCAAAAGAGCAAGTTTGCGGCGGTGAGCGGAACCCCAAACAAGCGCTTAGCTTCTGGGACGTCGATGCCCCCCACCTGCACGACTACTTCGTCTCTAAGCGCGGCCAATTCCGGTTGATCGCCCAGCCGGACGGCACGACCGTCCTGGAAGGCACGACCTGGTATTCCCACCACCTCAAGCCCGCTTTCTACTGGCGCTGGTGGAGCGACGCGATCGTCCACCGCATCCACCTGCGGGTCCTGCACCACATCCGAACGGAAGCGGAACGGCAGGCGCTCCCGGGATAACCCCCACACCCGCGCCCCGCCGCCCGCCGTACCTTGTGCCGCTAGCCAATCCGTATTCCGCCACCTTTAAGTAGCTTCTCCATGCCCTGGACCGAAAAAGACAACGCCCTCCACCACGACTTCGCATTCGCCGACTTCCGGCAGGCCTTTGCCTTCATGACCGAGGTGGCCTTTGCCGCCGATAAAATGGACCACCACCCCGACTGGTCGAACGTCTACAACCGCGTGCACATCAAGCTGAATACCCACGACGCCGGCAACACCGTCACCGACCGCGACCGCAAACTGGCCGGACAGATAGACGGTATCTTCGCCCGCTATGCGTAAGCTGGTTTTTTTGGTGGCTTTGATGTGGTGCAGCTGTTCGCTAACCGCGGCCGAGTACCACTATACATTCACGCCGGCGGCGGAGTCCATATATAGGGATGTGCTGTCGCTGGAACTGGACCGTGCCGCCACGGGCATCCAAAACCTGCTCCGCCACGAGCCCGGCAACCTGGCCGCCTACCACCTCGAGAGCTACCTCGATTTCTTTCGCCTCTATCTGAGCGGCGACGAGCGGCTGGACGCGGAACTGGCGGCGCGCTTCGACCAGCGAGTGGCCCTACTGGAGCGCGGCGACTCCTCCTCGCCCTACTACCGCTACGCCCTGGCGGAGGTCCGTTTGCACCGCAGCCTCGTCGACCTGCGCTTCGAGCGCTACCTGGCCTCCTTTCGCCACCTCAACCGGGCGCACAAGGAGCTGAAGGAAAACGCGGCCGCCTTTCCGGCCTTTCTGCCTACCTACAAAGACCTCGGCCTGGTGCACGCCACCGTCGGGGCCATCCCGCCGCAGTTCAAGTGGGGCGTGGAGCTGTTCACCTCGCTGAGCGGGTCCATCGGGCAGGGCCGGCAGGAACTGCAGCGGGCCGTGGGCGCGACCGACGGTCCGTTCTACCTCGAGACGGCCGTGCTCTACGCCCTCTTCGAGCTGCACCTCGCCGACCGGCCGGAGGTGGCTTATCAGCAGTTGCGAAAACTGCGCCTTGATCCGGGGAAGAACAAGCTGCACTGCTTCGTGCTGGCCTCCGTGGCCATGCGCACGGGCCGGAACGCGGAAGCAATGGGTTTGCTGGAGCAGCAGGTGCGGGGGGGATCCACGGCGGACTTCCCCTACCTCGATTTCCTCCTCGGCCAGACGAAGCTGCACCACCTCGAGCCCCAGGCGCGGGTGTATTACCAGTCCTTCCTGCTGCGCTACCCCGGCCGCCACTTCCGCGAGGAGGCCCGCCAGAAAATCGCCTGGTCGTACCTGCTGGAGGGCAAGACCGAACAGTACTACCGCACCATGGCCGGCATCGCGGGCGGCGGCAGTCGCGACGGCGGGGACGAAAACGCGGTGCGGGAAGCGGCAACGGAGCGGGCGCCCCACATCGGGCTACTGCGCGCGCGGCTCCTGTTCGACGGGGGCTACTTTGCGCGGGCGCGGGTGGAACTGGACGGCATCGAGCAGGCCGGGCTTACCCCCGAAGAAGTGCTGGAACACCGCTACCGGACGGGGCGGGTGCTCGGGGGACTGAAGGACTACACCGGGGCCCTCTCGTTCTACGTGCGCACCATTGCGCTGGGGCGGGACAATCCGGCCTACTACGCCTGCAATGCCGCCCTACAGGCCGGGCTGCTGGAAGAGGAGCGGGGGAACACGGCGGCGGCCAGGAAGTACTTCGAGACCTGCCTGGACATCGACCCCGCGGAGTACCGCGTGGGGCTGCACCTGATGGCGAAGGCGGGACTGGACCGGCTGGCGCGCTAGGCCGTCTTGAGGCGGGCGTCGCCGACCTGGACGCGGTCGAGCAGCAGCTCGGGAGTCAGGCTGGCGAAGGCGTAGCCGCGCTCGGTGTAGTACTGCAGGATGCGGGGGAGAATTTCGCGAACGTTCTCCTCGGCCTTGAGGCTGTCGTGCATCACGACGATGCTGCCGGGGCGGGCGTTGTCGACGACGTTGTCGTAGCAGTCCTCGGGAGTCAGTTCGGGATCGAAGTCGCCGCTCAGGACGTCCCACATCACCACGTTGTAGTGCCGCTGGAGGAACTGAGCCTGGCTGGGCTTCAGCCGGCCGTAGGGCGGGCGGAAGAGGGAGGTCTTGAGCTGGACGGCGCAGTGGCGGGCGTCGTGGAAGTAGGGGACGTTGTCGGTCTTCCAGCCGTCGAGGTGGTGCATGGTGTGGTTGCCGACGGTGTGGCCGGCGTCCAGGGTTTGCTGGTGGACGGCGGGGTAGCGGCGCACGTTATTTCCGACGCAGAAGAAGGTGGCCTTGGCGTCGTACTTGGCGAGCTCCTCGAGTACCCAGGGCGTGAGCTGGGGGATGGGGCCGTCGTCGAAGGTCAGGTAGAGGGTGGGTTGATCCGTGTCCTGATCCACCCGCCAGTGGTAATTGGGGAAAAGCTTCTGAATGAACCGCGGTGTCTTGATCAGGTACATGGCTTGGATCTTTGGGGGGGGGGAATAGCTGCTGGGGATCGCCAGCGGGAAAACCCTTCTACGGGCTTCGCTACCTTTGCGCTGAAGAGGAGCCTACCCCACCGCGCAAGTTGTAGTTACGAACTGAACGTTTTGCTGGTTATAAGTGCTGCTCACGTAATTAAATTTTCTATTCCGCTGTCCGCCTAATTACAATACTATGAATACCGCTCGGGTACGCTTCGCCCCTTCCCCCACCGGCGCCCTCCACATCGGGGGGCTGCGCACCGCCCTGTACAATTATTTGTTTGCCCGCAAGGCGGGCGGCACCTTTGTTTTGCGGATCGAGGATACGGATCAAAAACGCTACGTTTCGGGCGCGGAAGACTACATCCGCGAGGCGCTGGATTGGGCCGGAATCACCCCCGATGAGGGTCCGGGAATCGGCGGGAATTACGGTCCCTACCGGCAGAGTGAGCGCCGCGAGATCTACCGCAAATACACCCAGCACCTGGTCGATTCGGGCCACGCCTACTACGCCTTCGACACCGAGGAAGAGCTCGACGCCCGCCGCGAAGGCGAAAAGGCCGCCGGCAACCACAACTTCCGCTACGACGCCGCCACCCGCGGGGAGATGCGCAACGGCCTGAGTCTGCCGAAGGAAGAGACGGAAGCCCTGATCGAGGCCGACACGCCCTACGTGGTGCGCCTGCGGGTCGATCCCGGACAAACGGTACACATCGACGACATCGTGCGCGGCGACGTGGCCTTCCAGAGCGAGGAGGTCGACGACAAGGTGCTCATGAAGGCCGACGGGCTGCCCACCTACCACCTGGCCAACGTGGTCGACGATCACCTGATGGAGATCACCCACGTCATCCGGGGCGAGGAGTGGCTGCCGAGCACCGCCCTGCACGTGCTGCTGTACCGGGCCTTCGGCTGGGAGAAGTCGATGCCCCGCTTCGCCCACCTGCCGCTGCTGCTCAAGCCGACGGGCAAGGGCAAGCTCAGCAAGCGCGACGGCCAGGCCCTGGGCTTCCCCGTCTTCCCCCTCGACTGGACGGGCGACGGCTCCGATGAAAAGCTGGAAGGCTTCCGCGAGGCCGGCTTCCTGCCCGCGGCGACGATCAACTTCCTGGCCTTCCTGGGCTGGAACCCCGGCACCGAGCAGGAGATCTTCTCGCTGCCCGAGCTGGTGGAGGCCTTCGACCTCGACCGCATCAACAAGAGCGGTGCGCAGTACGACTTCGAGAAAGCCAAGTGGTACAACCAGCAGTACCTCATCGCGGCCGATGACGCGGAGCTGGCCCCCCGGGTCTTCGAGCTCTTCGCCGATCAGCACACCCCCGTGAGTCTGGAGCACGCCGCGACGATCGCCGGCCTCCTCAAGGAGCGCGTGCACACGATCCCCGATTTCTACACCCAGGGCAGCTACTTCGCCACCCGCGTGGGCGTCCCCGACGAGAAGATGGCCCGCAAGAAGTGGAAACCGGAACTGCGGCCCGCCTTCGAACGCCTGCGCGAGCGCCTCGCCACCGTCTCCGACTGGACCGCCCCCGAGATCAAGGCCACCACCCTCGCTTTCATGGAAGCCGAAGGGCTGGGCTTCGGGGCCGTGCTGCCCATCCTGCGCCTCGCCGTCAGCGGCACCACCAACGGACCGGACGCCTTCGCCATGCTCGAAGCGGTCGGTCACGAAGAAACCCTCGCCCGCCTCTCGGAAGGGTACAATATCATGGACCGGATTAAGGGGTAGAGGGTTGGATCGTTAGTCTGTTAGTTCGTTAGAAGGGAGTCGGCTGGTGGCGATGGGGATTTCACTTTCGCGAGTTACCCGTACTACCCAAAGACCGAAAGCCCTGAAAGACCAAACCCAGGCCAATCTAGCCAGGAGACATATCCTCGCCTTACACAAACCCCCTAAAAAACTAAAGCCCTGAAAGACTAAACTAGCCGATCGCAACCGGGAAATGCCGCTCGCCAGTATCCCGCGCCCCCTAAAGAACTAACGATCTAAAATACTAAGAAACCTCCTTAGGATAACAAAGAAAATACTTAGTAAACGTCTGCGGAGAAATGCCAAAATCACTAATACTCGACATCGGCACCACCTCGTCGTTCTTCATACAGACCATGATCTCCTCCTTCGTCAGGGTGTAGGCACTGTTGGTCTCCACGCCCTGAATGACGAGCTGGTCGGCACTGTCCGTGGGGAGCTGACGGTGCGCACGGATAGCGGCGCGGATGCCTTCCACGTAGTCGGGGTCGAAGGGGGTATTGCTGAATTCAAGGCGGAAGAGGCGGCGGTTGACCAGCCCGTAGCTGAGGTAACTGAGCAGGGGGTCGGGGTGCTGCTGCCAGGCCTTGACGGCGCTGCTGATGTCGGTGTCGTCGAGGGCGGCGAAGCAGTCGAGGAGCTCGTTGCGGCGGGCCCGGAAATCGGCGGCGGTGACCCGGTGCTGCAGGAAGTACTGGAGGGCGGGTGGGGCCCAGAGGGTTTGTCCCCGGTCGGCGAGTTCGCGGGCCCGGCGCAGCACCAGGCGCAGCATCTGCTCGGCGGAAACCACCGTCTTGTGGAGGTACACCTGCCAGTACATGATGCGGCGGCTGGTCAGAAAGCGCTCGACGCTGTAGATGCCCTTCTGCTCCACGACGAGCCGATCGTTCACCACCTTGAGCATTTTGATGATGCGGTCGTAACCGATCACCCCCTCGGCCACCCCGGTGAAGTAGCTGTCGCGGTTGAGGTAGTCCAGGCGGTCCATGTCGAGCTGCCCGCTCACCAGCTGGTGCAGGAAGTGCTTTTTGTAGCTGCCCTGAAAGACGCGAATGGCTAAATCCAGCTGCCCCCCGAACTGGTCGTTGAGGCGCTGCATGAAGAGCACGCTCAGGTCTTCGTGACTGGTCTCGATCAGGGTGCTCTCCAGGGTGTGGGAGAAGGGCCCGTGGCCGATGTCGTGCAGCAGGATGGCGATCATCACGGCCTCGGCCTCCCGCTTGTTGATCTTCACCCCCTTGCCCCTGAGGCTAATGACGGCCTGCTGCATGAGGTGCAAGGCCCCCAGCGCGTGGTGGAAGCGGGTGTGGAGGGCGCCCGGGTAGACGTAGTGCGTCAGGCTCACCTGCTTGATGTTGCGCAGCCGCTGGAAGTAGGGGTGCTCCACCAGGTCAAACAGGATGCCGTAGGGGATGCTGATGAAGCCGTAGACGGGGTCGTTGAGTATTTTCTGTTTTTTCTCCATGTTAGCGGACGAGGCCGAGGTGCTTCACGCTGAAGAAGAAGATGGTCCCGTAGCCCAGGGCCAGCAGGGCGTGAAAAACGATGAAGGTCGTGTTTTGCAGGTATACGCCCCCCGCGACCGCAAATAGGAAGTACAGACTCAGCAAGCCCTCGCCCACCGTGATCCAGTTCAGCCCCCCCGAGAGGTAGCGTTTGGCGGTCAGCTTGTCGGCCACGGAGTTGATGTTGAACTTGGGCGTCCGCACGAAGGGACTCTTCTTGCCCCGGTAACCCTGCAGCACGGCCACGGAGTTGTGCAGCGACAAGCCCATGCTCAGGGCCAGAAACAGGGGAAACAGGAACAGAAATTTGAAGACGGACCGCATAAAGCTGCCGTCCTTATTCGCCACGCTCTGCACGTTGGCCACGTAGTAGATCGCGATTACCGACAGCAGTCCCGCCAGGAAGGCCGCGAAGAAGTTCTTGCTGAAGCCGTAATTCACCAGCTCCCCGAACAGGAAGAGCAGGGGTACGCTGAAGATCCCGCACACGAAGACAAACAGGAAAATGGAGGAGCCCAGCAGGTGGGCCGTCGCCTGCACCTTGTGGCCGAAGGCCAGTTCGCTGCGCCACACGTCGGGCAGCATCTTGCGGGCCGTCTCGGCGCCGCCCTTCATCCAGCGGTGCTGCTGGCTCTTGAAGCCGTTCATCTCCACGGGCAGCTCGGCGGGGCTCCCCACCCGCTCCAGGAAGTGAATGCGGTAGCCCGCCAGCTGGGCGCGGATGCTCAGGTCGAGGTCTTCCGTCAGGGTATCCGGCTGCCAGCCCCCGCCCGCTTCGATGGCCGCGCGCCGCCATACGCCCGCCGTGCCGTTGAACTGCAGCAGGTGGCCGCCGTTCATCCGCCCTACCTGCTCCACGGTGAAGTGCACGTTCAGCTGCAGGGCCTGCAGGCGGGTAATGATGCTGTACCCCTCGTTGAGGTGCTCCCAGCGCGTCTGCACCACGCCCACCTTCGGGTCGGCAAAGTGCGGGATGGTCCGCAGCAGAAAGTCGGGCTCCGGCACGAAGTCCGCGTCGAAGATGGCGATGAACTCTCCCCGCGCGATCCGGGTCGCGTCACGCAGGGCCCCGGCCTTAAAGCCCGTCCGCTCCTTTCTTATGATTTGCTCGATCCGGAATCCCCGGGCCCGGTACTCCTCCACCTTGGCGGCGACCAGCTCCACGGTCTCGTCGGTGCTGTCGTCCAGGATGTGGATCTCCAGGCGGTCGCGCGGGTAGTCGAAGGCCGCCACGGCGTCGATCAGCCGCCCGATCACGTAGAGCTCGTTGAAGATCGGCAGCTGCACGGTCACGAAGGGGTAGGCGGGCGCGGACGCCGGTGCGAGGAGGGTCGCGGAGGAACCGGCCTCGGGGGAATCGGACGGCGCGTACACCCGCTTGATTTTCCGCCCGCCCGCTTTGGCCAGTTGGGCGAAGGAGACGGGGTGGTCGGTGGGGTCGGGACTGTTTTTGTAGTGGTAGAGCAGGTTAAACTGCAGCAGGCAGTAGACCGTGATGTACAGCAGGCTGAGGGTGTAAACGGCCAGTACCACGAATGCCAGGGCGGTCATGCTCAGATCAGTTTGAAGATGGTCCACAGGATCTTGTGGCCCGCCAGCACCGTGCCGCGCACCGTGCCGGAAATTTTGGAAACGCCGATGCGCCGGCGGTAGCCCACGGGCACCTCGGTACACTTCATCCCGGCCTTGGCCGCCCGCACCTGCATCTCCACCGTCCAGCCGAAGTCGGGATCCCGCATCCGCAGGGCCACCAGGGAGGAGTACCGGATGGCGCGGAAGGGCCCCAGGTCGGTAAACTCGTAACCATATAACCACCGAATAAGATTCGTGGCCAGCCAGTTGCCGAACACCTGGGGCAGCGTCATGCTGCCGGCCTCGGCCTGGCCCCGGGCGCGGGAGCCGATGACCAGGTCGTAGCCCT
The DNA here is from genome assembly GCA_963803525.1 of Lewinellaceae bacterium. Classification (GTDB taxonomy): domain Bacteria; phylum Bacteroidota; class Bacteroidia; order Chitinophagales; family Saprospiraceae; genus Neolewinella. The sequence continues at coordinate 415,436 of CAWDMV010000017.1, read as the reverse complement.
CGTTGAGGATGGGGGCTACCAGCTCCGGCAACTGCCGGGGGTAGTCGCTGTGGTCTCCATCAATGAACACCACGATATCCGGGTGCTCCGAGGCGGGGCGGGCGGCAATGTGCTCCATGCCCCGCAGACAGGCCGAGCCGTAGCCCGCCCGCGCTTCGTGGACGACCGTTGCACCCGCGGCCGCGGCTACTTCCGCCGTTTGGTCCCGGCTGTTGTTGTCGCAAACGATGACCTCGCGGAGCAGGGCGTGCGGTAGTTCGGCGACGACGAGGCCGATGCTGGCTTCCTCGTTGTAGGCCGGGATGATGACGTCGATCACCACTACGATAGCCCGCCGTCTACGCTGATGACCTGTCCGCTGAGGTAGCTGCCCATGTCGGAGGCCAGGAAAATGCAGGCGTTGGCGATCTCCTCGGGTTTACCGAACCGCTTGAGGGGGATGTTGGCGAGGTAGCCGTCGCGCACCTGTTCGGGGAGCTGGTCGGTCATGTCGGTTTCGATGAAGCCCGGGGCGATGACGTTGCAGCGGACGTTGCGGCTGCCCATTTCCTTGGCGATCGACTTGCTGAAGCCGATGATCCCCGCCTTGCTGGCCGCGTAGTTGGCCTGGCCGGCGTTGCCCTGAATGCCAACGATGCTCGACATGTTGATGATGCTGCCGCCGCCGCGCATCATGGTGCGCAGGGCGTGCTTCGTGAGGTTAAAGACGGATTTGAGGTTGTTGTCCATCACCGTATCCCACTGTTCCTCGTTCATCCGCAGCATGAGGGTGTCGCGGGTCACGCCGGCGTTGTTGACGAGCACGTGAAGGCCACCGAGATCGGCGACGACGGATTTGATGAGGGCCTCGGCCGCGCCGTAGTCGCTGGCGTCGCTCTGGTAGGCGCGCACGTTTTCCCCGAGTTCCTCGACCAGGGCCTCCGCCGGACCGGCCGAGCTGCGGTAGGTGAAGGCCACTTTAGCCCCGGCCCCGGCAAAGGCGCGTACGAGTGCGGTACCGATGCCCCGGGAGCCTCCGGTGATGAGCGCGACCTTTCCGTCCAGTAATCCCATGTAAATCCTTGTTTTAGTGGCCGCCAAAGGTAGGGTGCCCGCAAAGAATGGCCGCGCCCGGCAAACTAATGCGCGACCCCCGGCCTTTAAAGAGCTCACCAAACGATGAAGCCATGTTCGGAGATATGATGAAGCAGATGGAAGAGATGCAGGCCAAGATGCAGGAGCAGCTGGCCCAGCAGTCCTTCGAGGCCGATGCCGGTGGTGGTGCCGTGAAGGTCACCTGCGACGGCACGCGCACCATTCAGAACGTAAGCATCGACGCCGAACGGGTGGATCCCTCCGACCTGGAAGCCCTGGAGGACCTGCTCGTCGTGGCCACCAACCGCGCCCTGGAAAAGGCCGCCGCCTACGAGGCCCAGCAGGCCGGCGGAATGATGGACAATATGCTGCCCGGCGGACTCGGTAGCCTACTCGGGGGATAATCGCTAATTTTAGGCGTACATGGAAGAACTAGCGGGAATCATCGTGCTCGGCATTTTTGCCCAGTGGTTCGCCTGGCGGATCCGGGTGCCGGCGATCCTTCCCCTGATCGTTATCGGCCTGCTCGTCGGACCGGTCTCCACGCTCTTTACGGCGGACGGGGAGAAGCTCATCAGCCCCATCTTCCACGTCATCGGGGAGGATAACCTGGGTAAGGGCCTCTTTCCGGGCGAGTCGCTCTTTTATTTCGTGAGTCTGTCCATCGGCGTCATCCTCTTCGAGGGCGGGCTTACCCTGCGCTTTCGGGAGGTCAAGGAAACCCAACGCTCCATCCTGCGGCTGATCTCTATCGGCAGTCTCATCACCTTCGTGGGGGCCGGCCTGGCTACCCACTACATCGTCGGGCTGGGCTGGAGCGTCAGTTTCCTCTTCGCGGCCCTGATCATCGTGACCGGGCCTACGGTCATCGCCCCCATCCTGCAAAACATCCCCCTCAACCGCAACGTCAGCACCGTGCTGAAGTGGGAGGGCATCCTGATCGATCCCTTGGGGGCGCTGGTGGCGGTGCTCGTCTTCGAGTTCATCCGCTCGACCGACCACGGACTCGGCTTTACGGGGGAGGCGGTGCGCACCTTCATCCAGATCATCATCTACGGGGGGACGCTGGGCTTCCTCATGGGCTACGCGCTTTTTCACATCATCAAGCGGGAGTTGGTGCCCCACTACCTGCTCAACGTCTTCATCCTGGCCTACGTGCTGTTCATCTTCGTGGTGAGCGACCAGCTGGCCCACGAGAGCGGCCTGCTCGCCGTAGTGGTCATGGGTTTGGTCCTGGCCAATAAGGACGTGCCCCGCATCAAGGAGATCCTGTCCTTCAAGGAGTCGCTCAGCGTGCTGCTGATCTCCATCCTCTTCATCCTCCTGGCGGCCAACATGAACATGGACGAGCTGCGGCTGCTCACCGAGGACTGGCGGCCCATTGCGCTTTTCGGTTTCGTGATCCTGGTGCTGCGCCCCCTGAGCGTTTTTGCCAGCACCGCCCGGGGCAACCTCGACTTCAACGAAAAGCTCTTCATCAGCTGGGTAGGGCCACGCGGTATCGTGGCGGCGGGCATCGCCTCCCTGTTCGGGCTCAAGCTGGCGGCCGACGGCGTACCGGGTGCCGAGTACATCACTCCGCTGGTGTTCATGGTCGTGCTGGGTACGGTACTGATCAATGCGACGACCGCCCGGCTCGTCGCCCGCCTGCTCGGCGTCATCCAGGACAGCTCCAACGGGGTGCTCATTCTGGGCGCCAACGACTTCGCCATCGACATCGGGAAGTACCTCATGGAGCAGGGGCGCGAAGTCTTCCTGGTCGACAGCAACCCCAGTAACATCCGCCGGGCCCGGGCGAAGGACCTCAAGGGGATCGAGGTCAACATCTACACTTCCGACCTCAGCGATGAGTTCGATCTGCTCGAGGTCGGCTACCTGCTGGCCCTCACCGGCAGCAACGACGTCAACGGATACGCCATACGCCGGTACGAAGACATCTTCGGGGAGCGGGGGGCCTACCGCCTCATCACTTCCGACGAGCTCAAGGCGAGTACCCCGCCCGATGACCCGGAGCACGTCTTCAGTTTTGCCGACGACTTCATCAACTTCAGCGAGGCCCACCGGGAGTCCGCCGTGGTCCACGAGCTTCCGCTCACCGGGCAGGCGGAACTGACCGAGCTCCTCGCGCAGGCGAACAGGGAGAACTACACCGTACCGCTGTTCCTGAAATCTCCCGACGGCACCCTGCAGATGATCCCCTACGACATTTCCACCGTCAACGTAGACGCGGGGGGCTACCAACTGGTCTATCTGGGGGTCCAACTTCCGGGGGCCACGAGCGGAAAAGGAGTGACCGAGGCCCGGGAAAGCGCCTGATGACTTATCTTTAAGTCTACCGTGTGTTATCACTGTCGGTGAGGGTACCAAACCAGCCCCCCCGGCCGTTCTTCGAATAACTGGAGCCTTTATACCCTATGCGTTACCTACTAACCCTGGCCCTCCTGGGCTGCGCGGCCGTGTCCCTTGCACAGGACCCCGCGGACATCTTCCACAAAACCGTCGACGTCGACCACGTCAACCGGATCTCCTTCGACATTTATCCCAAGGATCAGATCCAGTACCGGAGTTGGCCGGGGGACGACGTGCTCATCGAGACCAGCGTGGAGATCAAGAACGTCAAGCAGGACATCCTCGACTTCTATATGCGGCAAAATCGCTACGTCCTCCAGCCCGAGGTCTCGGGCGACGCCATGCAGCTCGTCAGCCACGACAAGAGCCGCCGCATGGTGAAGGGCACCGAGGGCAGTGCCTCCGAGAGCGTCCACATCATGGTCTATATGCCCGAGGCCTTTACTTCCGCCGGGGACGGACAGTATACGCGGGTAGGGATGTAAGGCGGCCCACCGGGAGTGCGTACCTTTGCCCCCATGGCCTCCACCACCGTAGAAATCAAGCTGCCGCCCGCGGACCTGCACGATCCCGCCGCCCTCCGGCGGGCCGTCAGCCGGGAAGCGCGGGTACCGGAAACGGAGCTCGGAGCAGTGACCGTCAGCCGCCGGAGCATCGACGCCCGCGGGGCCCGGCCCGTCTTTCGCCTGCGCGTCGAAGTGGGTACGCCGACGGACGACGAGGTGGCCGAGGCTCCTCCCTCCTTTCACTTGCGGGAGGTGGCGGACGCCCCCGTAGTGGCCGTCGTCGGCTGCGGACCCGCCGGCATGTTTGCCGCCCTCGAACTGATCGAGCTGGGGCTCAAGCCCGTGATCCTGGAGCGGGGCCGGGACGTACGCGCCCGTCGCCGCAGCCTGCGGGGTATTCAGCAATTCGGGGAAGTGGACCCCGACTCCAACTACTGCTTCGGCGAAGGAGGGGCCGGTACCTACAGCGACGGCAAGCTCTACACGCGCAGCCTCAAGCGGGGCAACTACCTGAAGGCCCTGCGGACCCTGGTCGACCACGGGGCCCAACCCGACATCCTCATCGACGCCCACCCCCACATCGGCTCCAATAAGCTGCCGGGGGTGGTGGCCAATATGCGCGAGACCATCCTGGCCCACGGGGGCGAGATCCGCTTCGGGCACCGGGTGGTCGACGTGGCGTACGGCGAGGACCTCACCGCCCTGCTCGTGGAGGATGCCGAAGGGGAGCCATACCGCTTCACCGCGACCGCCTACATCCTGGCGACCGGCCACTCCGCCCGCGACATCTACTACCTCCTCGACAAGCGGGGCATCCGGCTGGAGGCCAAACCCTTCGCCCTCGGCGTACGCATCGAGCATCCCCAGCCCCTCATCGACCGCATCCAGTACGGACGGGCCGAGCGGGAGGAAAACCTGCCGGCCAGCAGCTACAAATTAGTCACCCAGGTCGGCGACCGCGGCGTGTTCAGTTTTTGTATGTGTCCGGGCGGACTGGTCGTCCCCGCCGCCACCGCCCCCGGAGAGATCGTGGTCAACGGCATGAGCCTCAGCCGCCGCGACAGCCCCTACGCCAACTCCGGCACCGTAGTGGCCGTGGAACTGGAAGACCTGCAGCCCTTCGCCGCCCACGGGGTATTTGCCGGCCTGGCCTTCCAGCAGGCGGTCGAGCGGGCCATGTTTGCCAGCGGCGACGGCAGCCAGCGCGCGCCCGCCCAGCGGCTGCCCGATTTCGTGCAGGGGAAGGTCTCGCGTGACCTGCCCGCGACCAGCTACATCCCCGGGCTGCACGCCGCCCCGCTCCACACCCTCCTACCCGGGAGCATCTACGACAAACTCCGCCAGGGGGTCACCGCCTTCGGGCGTAAAATGAAGGGCTACTACACCGAAGAGGCCAACGTCATCGGCACCGAGAGCCGCACCTCCTCCCCCGTGCGCATCCCCCGCGACCGGCATACCTACCAGCATCCGGAGGCTGCCTCCCTGTTCCCCTGCGGCGAGGGGGCGGGCTACGCCGGGGGCATCCTGAGTGCGGCGATGGACGGACAGAACGTCGCCCGGGCCGTGGCCGCCAAGGTGCTCGGAAAGTGAGTGCCCGGGCGCGGACGCTGGGCGCGCTCTTGCTTACCGCCGGCATCCTCTATTTGGGCTTCGGCGTCGACCGGACCGACTTCGCTTCCCTCTTTTTGGCCTTCGTGACCGCCTTTGCCGGCTACCTGCTGCTCGTCTGGCGGGTGGGCACGGAGAGGATACGCTACTGGCTAGTGCTCGGTATCCTGCTGCGGCTGATTCTGATCTTCGCCTTTCCGCGGCTGAGTGACGACGTTTACCGCTTCATCTGGGACGGGCAGTTGGTTGCCGCCGGGGAAAACCCCTTTGCCCACCTGCCGGCCCATTACCTCGCGGCGGGGCAGGCGGTGCGGGGGCTGGGCCCCGAGCTCTACCAGCAACTCAACTCGCCGGAATACTACTCTATTTATCCCCCCGTGGCCCAGGCGGTCTTTACGGTAGCGGCCTGGCTGAGTCCGGGCAGCTGGTACGGCGCGGCGGTGGTGATGAAACTATTTCTCTTTGCCGCGGAGCTGGGCACCCTGTTCCTCCTGCTGCGGCTGCTGCGGATCTTCTCCTTACCCGCCGGCCGCGCCCTGTACTACTGGCTCAATCCGCTCATCATCGTCGAGTTGGTCGGCAACCTGCACTTCGAGGGGGTGATGATCTGTTTCCTATTGCTGGCGCTCTACCTACTCACGCGGGGGAGGTACGGCGGGGCCGCGGGTGCCCTGGCGCTGTCCGTCGCCACTAAGTTGTTGCCCCTCATGTTGTTGCCCTTCCTGCTGTGGCGACTGTGGGGCAAGCCCTACCGGGTGTTCTTTCTGACCTTTGGGGCGGTGACCCTGCTGCTTTTTCTTCCCCTGTTCGCGGGGGCGGGCCTGGTGGACGGGTTTGGGAACAGCCTGGACCTATACTTCCGCAAGTTCGAGTTCAACGCCAGTATATACTACCTGCTGCGGGCCTACGGCTACTACGAGATCGGGTGGAACCAGATTGCCCGCTTCGGTCCCCAACTGGCCAAACTGGCGGCGGCGGCCATGCTGATCCTGGCCTACCTGGACGAGCGCACGGACTGGCGCTCCCTGCCCGGGCGGTGGTTCGGGGCCTTCGTGCTGTACTTACTCTGCGCGACGACCGTGCACCCCTGGTACCTGGCGGTGCCGCTGGTGCTGGCTTGCTTCACCCCCTGGCGGTTCCCGTTGTGGTGGTCCTTCCTCATTATGCTTACCTACACGACTTACCTGGAGGAGCCTTACCGGGAAAATCTCTGGTTGGTGGGGGCGGAGTACTTGATCGTGACCGGCGTCTTTCTGTACGAGTGGTACCGTCTGCGCTTATCGCCCGGGGTAGCCTAAAAAACAAAGACCCGCGCGGGTTACGCACGGGCCTTAAATTGTAGCTTTCTAACTACCAAAATAACTGGAATTTAGTGCGCTAAGCGCAGGGATCATATTACAAACCTTTAAAATCAGGCGGAGGGAAAACCAACAATCCCGACCGCCGAATCAAACGAATACGCTTTTTGGAAAAACACGTCGGGAAGTTGCACCTTCCCTTCGATACCTCAAAGATAGGGGCAGGGGGTAGGGGGGGCACACCCCACGACCGTGGGGTGTAGGAGAATATTTTGTTAAAATTTTACGAATATTCGCCCGATGGGGCCCCTTAATGGGGAGCTTATCCCCCGAAATCCGGGGTTTGGCCCGGTAGGGGGGCCAGGGACATGCTTTTTGCCACTTCCAGCATCTTCCGGAAGGCGGGCTCGAAGGCGTTGGGGATGTCCCCGTCGAGGATGGCCTCCCGTACGCCGTCCTTGATCAGGCCGACCTGGCGACTGGGGGGGATGCCGAAGGTTTCCATGATGAGCTCCCCGGTGATCGGGGGCTGCCAGTTGCGGAGGTGGTCCTTCTCCTCGATTTCCCGCATGCGGTCCCGCAGCCCCTCGTAGTTGGTGCGGTAGCGCTTTACTTTTTGGGGGTTCTTGCTGGTGATGTCACTCTCGCAGAGGGTCATCAGGTCGTCAATGTCCTCACCGGCGTCGAAGAGGATGCGGCGGACGGCCGAGTCGCTGATCTCCTCCTGCGTCAGGGAGATGGGGCGCTGGTGCAGGGCGACCAGTTTCTGGACGTACTTCAGCTTGTCATTGGGCAGACGCAGGCGGCGGAAGATACTGGGGACCATCCGCTCGCCGACGGCATCGTGGGCGTGAAAGGTCCAGCCGGCCTCCGCCTCCCAGCGCTTGGTCCTGGCCTTGCCGATGTCGTGCAGCAGGGCGGCCCAGCGGAGCCAGAGGTCGGGGCTGCGGTCGGCGAGGTTGTCCACGACCTTGGTGGTGTGGATGAAGTTATCCTTATGCTTCCGGCCATTGCGACTTTCCACGCCGCGCAGCGCCGCCAGTTCCGGCAGAATGTAGTCGAGCAGGCCCGAGCGGTCGAGCAGGCGCAGGCCTACGCTGGGCCGGGAGGCTGACAGGATCTTGTTGAGCTCGGTGGCGATGCGTTCCCAGCTGATGATTTTGAGACGGTCGCGGTGCTCCTTAATGGCCGTGAAGGTGACCGGGTCGATATCGAAGCCGAGCTGGGTGGCGAAGCGGATGGCCCGCAACATACGCAGGGGGTCGTCGCTGAAGGTCTTGCCGGGCTCGAGGGGGGTGACGATGCGCCGGGCCTCCAGGTCTTCCAGTCCGTTGAAGGGGTCGATGATGGTGCCGTAGTCCCGCTCGTTGAGGCTGATCGCCAGGGCGTTGATGGTAAAGTCGCGGCGGTGCTGGTCGTCGGCCAGGCTGCCGGACTCCACCGTGGGCTTGCGGCTGTCGGAGCGGTAGCTCTCCTTGCGGGCACCGACGAATTCGATCTCCAGGTCGCGGTGCCGCAGGGCGGCGGTGCCGAAGCGCTTGTAGACGGTGACCCGGCTGCGGGGGTGCAGGCTGTCCCCCACCCGGCGGGCCAGGTCGATGCCGCTGCCTACGCAGACGATGTCCAGGTCCTTGCTCGGCCGGGCCAGCAGGCGGTCGCGCACGAAGCCCCCGACGACGTAAGTAGGAAAGCCCAGGTGGCCGGCCGCCTGGCCAATCACCTCGAAAATCTTCCGCTCGCCTTCGCGTATCTGAAATATCATACGGGGGGCGAAGATAAGATTTAACACCACTCCACCCATAGTGGAGTGACGGAGCCTACTTATGCGAAAAAAAAGTATGCGAACAACTACCTACCCACTTCTTCTCGCTTTATTCCTCGTGCATATGCTTTGCACCCGCGCGCCCGCCCAGGAGGTTTTCCGCTACCAGGGCTTCGAGGGCAGCGCGGAAGAGACCTTTTATTATACGCCTTCTACGGACCCCTACGGCGTCGGCAGCGTGCCCACCTGGAACAGCGTCGAGGAAATCGGCTCGATCGGGGGACCGTCCGAGGGGCAACGCTTCTGGGCGGCCCGGGACGTGGAGAATGCCATCACCAACTCCCCCGTCAGTGAACTCGTATTCGATGCCGGGAATATTTGCAGCCTGACCAGCGCCCAGTTCCGCTTCGACTACTACGTGGTCGGCTACGACGCGGGGGATGATTTCGGTTACGCGCTCTACCTCGATGATTTTCTCTACGAGACGGTGGTACTGGTCGATGGGGTGAACGGCGGGGGTACCTCGACGCCCGGCTGGCTCAGTCATGCGGTGGACATCCCCGGCACGGCACAGACCGCTAAACTCATACTCTACTTCGACCAGAATGGCGACGACCTGGCCGGGGTGGACAACGTGCGCCTGGTTGCGACCGGCGATGATGGCAACTGCCTGCCCGTCTGCGGCATCCGGCTCGGGGAGGCGACGGTAAACTGCCGCGACTTCACCGGGGAGGCCGACCTGCTGACCCTGCGCATCCCCTACACCGGCGCGGAAACCGGGGCCGTGGTGCGGGTGGACGGGGCTACGGTGGGGGGAGACAATCCCGCAACCCGGCAGGATGGGGTGATCGAGCTCAATGGAATGCGGGAGGGGACGGACTACCTGCTGGAGGTGAGTGGCGGAGACTGCGCCATCGAGCGCCCCCTGGCCTATCCCGCCGACCAGTGCGCGCCGAGCTCGATCGTCATCAACGAGATCATGGCGGCCCCCACCGACGACCACAACGGCGACGGGGAAGTGTCCTCCGGCGACGAGTTCGTCGAGCTCTTTAATACGTCGGACGTGGCCCGGGACGTGTCTGGCTTCACGCTACACGATGCGTCCAATTCGGGGGCCCGCTTCACCTTTCCCGCGGGGGCTAAAATGGAGCCAAGTGACTACTTCGTGATCTTTGCCGGTGCCGGTACCGTGCCGGACGGCTGCGCGCACGGGGTGGCCAGCGGCTTCCTGGGCCTGAACGACAACTCCCCGGAAACCGTCAGCCTGCGGGACCCCGCCGGCCGGATCGTGGCCCAGGCCAGCTACCCTTCGGCCCCGGCGGGGGAATCCCTCGTGCTCTCCCCGGACGGCAACCTGGCCGGCGGCTACCGGGCGCACTCCCTCGTCCTCCCCAACGTGACCGCTTCCCCCTGCGTGGCACGTAGCCTGCCGGTGGACCTGCTGCACTTCACCGCCCTCGCCATGGAGGGGGCCGTCCGCCTGGACTGGGCCACCGCGCGGGAGGTAGACAACGAGCAGTTTATCGTCGAGCGCAGCAAGACCGGCCGGGACTTCACGCCCCTCGGGCGGGTGCCGGCGGGCTCGGGCACCTACGCCTTCGTGGACGCCGACCCCTTCCCCGGGGAGAGCTTTTACCGCCTGCGCCAGGCGGATTTCGACGGCACGGAGACCCTGTACGGGCCGGTGTCGGTTCGGCTGGACAGCGGGGTGATCCGCCTGTACCCTAATCCGGTGACCCACCGGCTGCATTTGACGGGCGAAGTGGGGCAAGACGAGTTGCTGGAGCTCTACCACAGCGACGGTCGGCTGCTGGCGACCAGTCGGGGACCCACGGTGGACGTTTCCCACCTCCCGGCGGGCAGCTACTACTTGCGGTTGCGGCGGGGTTCGGGCGTGCGCTCGTTCCGCTTTATGAAGGAGTAGATCTGAGCCTGGACGCGGGGCCGGATAGAAAGCTCGTAAATCGCCCGCCGGTCGCGGCTGGGATACACCCGGTTGCTCAGGAAGATGTAGAGCAGGTCATTCTCCGGATCGGCCCATACGAAGGTGCCGGTGTACCCGCTGTGCCCGAAGCTCGTGGAGGGCGTGGCCTCGGCTACCGAGCTGGTCGTCGCATCGTATTCCAGCAGGGGTTTGTCGAAGCCGAGCCCGCGGCGGCTGCCCTCCTCGGGGTACTGGTAGCGGGTGAATTCCGCTACGGCCGCTTCCGTGAGGTAGCGACGTCCTTTATAGGTACCGCCGTTGAGGTACATCTGGTAGAGCCTGGCGAGGTCCTCGGCCGTGGAGAAGAGCCCGGCGTTGCTGCTTACGCCGTCCATCATCGCGGCCCCCTCGTCGTGGACCACCCCGTGGAGGGTGTCCATACGGAAGAAGGTGTCCACTTCGGTGGGGACGATACGGTCGAGGGGGATGCCGCGGTCCAGGGGGCGGTAGCCCAGGGTCGTCGCGCCGAGGGGGTCGTAGAAGTGCTCCCGTAGGTAGGTGCGGTAGTCGGTGCCGGTGGTGCGCTCCACGTAGTCGGGCAGCAGGTAGAACAGCAGACCGGAATAGACGTAGTCACCGGGGGGCTTTAGGGGTGACTTTTGGATGGCCCGGTAGATGCGGCGCTCGCGGTATTTGCGGTGCAGCCAGAGGTCGTCGGTGAGCCGGATCGGGAAGCGGCGGGAGCTGTCGCGCTTCATCGTGCGGTGGCGGAAGCGGTAATCGTTGGTGCGGGAGGCGTCCCAGCGTTTCTGCCAGGGGTAGCGCCCCGCGCCGCGCAGGGTGGTTTGCCAGTAAGGTACCCAGGGCAGCAGACCGGCCCGGTGCGCCAGGGCCGAACGGAGGGGGATGGCGCTTTTGTCGGTCCGCTGCAGCTGGGGAAAGAGGGCACCCAGGGGGGTGTCCAGGTCGAGCGCACCCGCCCCGTACTGTTCCATCAGGACGAGGAGGGCGGAACTGGTTTTGGTGATGGAGGCCAGGTCGTATACGTCGTCGGGCCGCGTGGCCCGCAGGGAATCGTAGGCGTGGTGGCCGGCCGTTACGTGGACGAGGGGTTCCCCGTGTTGCCACACCAGCACCTGGGCCCCGGGGAAGGCCCCGCCGCGGATGCCCTCGTCGAGGATACCGCGGATGGAATCGGCCAGCGACTCCTGGGCGGACAGGGGAGCGGCCAGGAGGAGGAGTAGGGGGAGCAGGGTGCGCATGGGGTGAAATTACTACAGGGCCGTCCACTCGCTCTCCATGAGCGCGAGGAGATCGTCGGCCCGCCGGAGGGTGTGACGTACGGTGCCGTCCGTCCCGGTGGCGGCGGCTACGAGGGCGTCGGCGTAGCGGGCCTCGCGGTGGTAGGTGATGTCGGCCCGCCGGGGCAGGTGCGTGCTTAGGTAATCGAGGCCGAGCGGCTCCACCATCAGCTCGGCGAAGGAGGGGTTAGTCAGGTGGTTGTTGAAGTCGAGGTGGGAAAAGGCCACGCGGAACTCCCGGTGGTGATCGGCGTGGTCCGGCACGGTAAGCTTGGCGCCCGGCCAGGGTGTTCCGGCGGGCGGGGGCAGGTCGGGGAGGAGGCGTAGGACCTCCTCCGGCAGGGGGCGAATGCGGCGGGCGGCAAAGTCCATCACCGACCAGGCAGAAGACGACGCGATCAGGAGGGTGCCCGAGGCATCGAGGAGCTCGAACTCCCGAATGGTCACCAAGCGGCGGTCGACGCGGGTGGGAGCGGTAATTACGGTAACGGCGTCGCCGAGCCGGGGCCAGGCGGTGGCGGTGACCAGTTGTCGGTGCAGCACCCAGGTGAGACCGTGGCGCTCCATCAGGTCCGGCGTGGAGATCCTGAGCCGCTGGGTATTCTGCATGGCCGCCTCCTGGAATAAACGGATGAGGTGGGGCAGGGTGAGCCGGCCGTGGGGGCCGACCGCGGAGGCCAGGATACGGGAGTGGATGCGCTCGAGGAGGGGGGTTTCGGGTAACACGGCGGAGGTTAAGCGAGCGGTAACAAACTATTTGTTTAATTTTGGGACGACTCAAAACAAGAAGCATGGCAGTAAGGGCTACGTTGCGGCCGGTTTTCATCGCCTCCTTTGAGGCGGGAACGGTGCGCCCCCTCCCCCCGCGGGAGGAAGAAGCGGCCCCCGAGGAGGCGCAACATACGGCGGAAGACCCGCCCCTGCGCCAGGCTTTTCCCGCAGCGGGCGAGGAGCGGCACGGTGGTACCTCCGACGGCTACTGCTTCCGCATCACCTTCGCGGCCGGCCGGCTGGACCGGACCTACGCGATGGTCCGGGAATTCTTGGTTGAGCAGGGCTACGGCAACGTTCCCGTACCGGCCGATGCCGGCGAGCTGCGGGCCTTCCGCCTCCCTTCCCGGCTGCGGCAGCAACTCAGCCTGTTTGGAGACGATGGTTACGTGCACAACCCCGTCCGCATTCTTTTTCCCCCGCCCGGGGGCAAGCGGGGCGCCCTGCTGTTACGGGTGTACGACGAGGCTGCCCCCGGCCACCTGCTGCGTTTCCACGGCCGCGGGGATTGAATGGAGGCGCGTACACACCCTGCTTTTACAGATTTACTAACTCTGTAATGGGTTTAAGCCCTAAAATTGCACCCGGAAACTTACCTCCCTGAACAAAAGGGGCGGATAAGCGATAGATCGGTAGGTGTTGCGGAACTACATCCGCGCCGCCTCATTTAAGAAAGAACCAACTAACGTCAAACCCGCAAACATGCTTAAGCAACTACTATTCGTCTTAGCGGTATTCACCTGTATCAGTGTCTACGGGCAGGAGGGCCCGGAGAGCCCCTACCCCTGGGAATTCGGCCTTAAGGCCGGCGTCGCCGCCCTCGGTGGAGACCTCCCCGACAATGAATTCAACATCTTCGGCCAGTCTCACTTTGGTGGTGGCATCTTCTTGCGCCGTCGACTGGGAGCCTCCGCATTCGCCCTTCGCGGGGAGCTCATGTACGGTTCGCTGCACTGGAATGAAGCGGACGGTAACGAAAACCCCGATCGCGGCTACAGCAGCGAAGCTACGGTCATCGAGCCCAGCCTGAACCTGGAGTGGGAACCCTTCTTCATGTCGCGCTTCCTGGACGATTACACCTTCACCAGTGGAATCTCCCCCTACCTGACCGCGGGTGTCGGCTACGGCGTCTGGGGCGACGTAGACATCGATTTTAACGGCGCCACTAGTGCCGACATCAGCCAGGACATTACGGACGAAGAAGACGACGCCGGCGGCATCGTATTCCCCCTCGGTGCCGGTATCCGGTACCACCTCTCCCCGAAGTCCAGCCTCGGCATCGAGGTCAACTACCGCATCACGAATAGCGACCTGATCGATGGCGTTTCCCGCGCCGTCGATGCGAACACCGACGACAGCTACGCCTTCACGACCCTGAGCTACTCCATCGGATTCGGCTCGCGTGACGCGGACCGTGACGGCATCAACGATGCCGACGACGAGTGCCCCACCGAGGTAGGTACCGCCGCCACCAACGGCTGCCCCGACCGCGACGGTGACGGCGTAGCCGATAAAGACGACGACTGCCCCGACGAACCCGGCCTGGCCAACCTCCGTGGTTGCCCCGATGGAGACGGTGACGGCATCGCCGACAAAGACGACCTCTGCCCCACCGAGCCCGGTACCGCTGCTACCCAGGGTTGCCCCGATGGAGACGGTGACGGCATCGCCGACAAGGACGATGAGTGCCCCGATGAGGCCGGTCTGGCCAGCCTGAATGGTTGCCCCGACGGAGACGGTGACGGCATCGCCGACAAGGACGACGAGTGCCCCGCAGAAGCCGGCCCCGCCGCCACCAACGGCTGCCCCGACCGCGACGGTGACGGCATCGCCGACAAGGACGACGACTGCCCCGATGAGGCCGGTGTTGCCGAGCGCAACGGTTGTCCCCTACCCAATAACCGTCCCGAGAACCTGCAGGAGCGGATCGCCCGCTACGGCCAGCTGCTCGAAGGACAGGACTTCCAGCACATCCGCATCGACTCCATCAACGGAAGCATCATGATCGACCGGATTTACTTCCCCACCGACATGTCGAGCCTCAACCGTCCCGACCGCATCATCATCGAGGAGATCGACCGCTTCCTATCCCTGGAAGGCGCCAACGAGTTCAAAATCCGCTACGAAGGCCACGCTGACCGCCGCGCTTCCGATGAGTACAACATGAACCTCTCGCAGCGTCGGGCCACTTCCGCCAGCGAGTACTCCGAGCGTCAGGGAGCCAATCCGGCAAACCTGAGTGCCATCGGATTCGGTGAGAACCAGCCCGTAGGATCCACGCTCCGCGAAAACCGCGTCGTGATCCCGGTAGCCACCGAGCCTACCCGTATGATTGACATGAGGTAATTCAGCTCCTCCGGAAACCTTGAAGAGGGTGCTTCCAAGCGCGGAAGCACCCTCTTTTATTTATAAATAGCGCACCTTTGTTCCCACTCCGCTGTTGCATGGGCCGCCGTGCCGTTGCACGAGTAGAAATCGGTACATCAGGTTCGGCGGCCGAAAGCACGGTTTAGTGTCCGCAGGGGAAGGGTCTACAAAGTATTTTGGGAAATGTCTGAGTATAAGGTCATAATTGCGGGTCAATTGGAATTCGGTTCCCAGCGGGCGTTCAGCCAGGTGATGGAGCAGTACGCCCACCGCATGGAGAACTACTACAAGAACGATATCCTGCTGAAGCCGGAAAACATCTTTAAGGAAGAAGAAATGACCCTCGACGTTCCCCGCACCGTCCTGCCGAGTACGGAGCGGCTCTGGCTCAACACCCTCAATCTCCTGGAGCGGGTCGTCACCTTCAGCATCGCCGGTAGCCTCAACCTATGGCGGTTAGACGCGGGTGTAATGATCGACCACTTCCAGCTCGAGCCCAAGAGCGACCGCACCACGGTGCAACTCTTCAACCACGGCCGCGAGTTGGTCGACCAGCGCGACAACGAGCAGGAAGCCCTCAAGATGATGACCAAGGTCGTGAGCCGCTTCGAGCGCCACGCCCAGGCCTACGAGCGGCGGGGCTTCATCAATTACCGCCTGGGCAACGACAAGGACGCCCAGTACGACTACAGCAAGAGCATCTCGATCAATCCGCTCATGCCCGAGAGTTATTACGGGCGGGGCCTGGTCAACATCCGGCAAAAAAACTTACAGGCTGCCGCCGAAGACTTCGAGGCCGTGACGAAGAACAGCATCCCCCACCAGTCCATCTACTGGGTGGCGCAGGTAGCCCTGGGGGATGCCTACCTCGAGCTCGGGCGCCCGGCCGATGCCCAGCGCATTTTCGGGATGTTCACCAAGCGCAAGCAGAAGATCGCCAGTCTGGATCGCTACGATCGGCGGGTGGCCTTCCAGTTGGGCAAACTTTACCTGCAGACGGATCGCATCCGGGATGCGGTCACCGCCCTGGAGCGCTCCCTGGCTTCCGCTCCCGATCCCAAAGCGCCGGAAGAGCGTGAGATCCGCGAGGCGCTGGAACAGGCACGGGCTCGCCTGAACTAGTGCTTCAGGATTGAACCAAGCAATAGCTTGACGCCGACGGCGTGGTGCTGAACGAGCGGACGAAAGTTCAGCATAGCCGTAGCTACGGTGGATTTTTGGCGGAGAAGTGCAGCGCCGCGCTGGCCAGTCAAGGGGCAGCTTGTTTTGGTCCTGAAGCTCTAGGCAAACGGAACGTACTTTTTCCGGGTGGCCGGCGTTTTGGTCCTTCTACGTCAAGCTACGTGTAATGCCTACTGCCTCCCCGCGATTCTCCCTGTGTTTGCTGGCCCTGCTCCTGACCCTTGCGGCCGCGGGACAATCGAACATGAAGGAACGGGATCGGCGGGAACTGGCCTCCGTGCAGTCGCTCGTGGCCCTGCACAAGCTGGAGGAAGCCGAAGCAGGTCTCGACAAGCTACTAAAGAAGTATCCGGAGGTGGCGGAACTTCACTACCTCAGCGGGGAGATCCACCAGTACCAGCACGACTATCCCGCCGCCATCGCCGCGCTGGACCGGGGCATACAATTAGACAACGGGCGTAGCTACCGCGCATACCTGATGCTCGGTGAAGCACATACCCTGGCCGGCAACTACCCCGAGGCCCTGGAGAACTACGAAAGTTACCTGCGGGCCCTGCAGGGCCTCGGAAGGGCGTCAGCGATTGCCCGGGCCGAAGGGTTGGTCGCCCAGGCGAAGACCGTTGCGGGACTGGCGGCCAACCCCTATCCCTTCACCCCCGAGCCGCTCGGATCGGGCATCAATACGACCGAGAGTCTAGAGTATTTTCCCAGCCTCAGCATCGACGGCAATCGTATGCTCTTCACGCGGCGGGTCGACCGCAGGCAGGAGGACTTTTACCAGAGCGAGCGACAGGCGGACGGCAGCTGGGGCGTCGCCGTGCCGCTCGGTGGAGTCAATACCGCCCGGAACGAAGGTGCCCAGACGATCACGGCCGATGGCAACTACCTGATCTTTACCGGCTGCGGCCGCCCGGGCGGACTGGGTTCCTGCGACCTCTACTTCAGCGAGCGGATCGGCGAGCGGTGGTCGGACGCCCGTAACCTGGGGGAAAGCATCAATACCCGCGCCTCCGAAAGCCAGCCGAGCCTGTCCAAGGACGGCAAACTGCTCTTCTTCGCCAGCAACCGGGAGGGGGGCTTGGGCAACGACGACCTGTACGTCGCCGGACGCCGGCCCGATGGCAGCTGGAGCCGCCCGGTCAACCTCGGCCCCGCCGTGAATACCAGCGGCAACGACCGCTACCCCTTCTGGGCCGCGGACAACAAGACCCTGTACTTCACTTCCAACGGGCGGGCCGGTATGGGAGGGGCGGATCTTTTTCGGACCTCCGTGGATTCTAGCAATCAGTGGGAAAGTCCGGTGAATTTGGGCTACCCCATCAATACGCCCGGGGAGGAAACCAATCTCTTCGTTGCCCTCGACGGCAAGACGGCCTTCTTCAGCAAGGGGATAGGCGATGACGTGGATATCTACACCTTCGAGTTGCCCGAGCGGGTACGTCCGGCCCCCGCTACCTACGTTCAGGTTACGGTGGTCGACGACCAGACCGGCCGGCCCCTCACGGCCGCGGTACGCCTGCAGCCCCAGCGGGCCGGCGGGCGCGTGACGGCCAACCAGACGGACCGGTTTGGCCAGTACGTGACCGTATTGCCTACGGGCGTGGATTACGGCTTTTCGGTAGACAAGTCGGGTTACATCTTCTATTCCGACCGCTTTCTGCTGGCCGGGGAGTATACCGCCAGCGACCCGTACGAATTGCTCATTCGCCTACAGCCCGTGGGGAAGGAAACCGTAGCGGAGGCCGCCGGGGAGGACGGGGCCATCGTACTGCAAAACGTATTTTTCGAGACGGGCAGCGCCGACCTGCTTCCACTGTCCACCGAGGAACTGGACCGGCTGGTTAGTCTCCTGCGGGAACAGGATGGCGTGCGCGTGGAGATTGCCGGCCACACCGACGATGTCGGCGCTACGGAGGCTAACCAGGACCTGAGTGAGCACCGGGCCGCCTCCGTCAAGGCTTACCTGGTAGAGCAGGATATCCCCGCCGAGCGCATCACGGCCGTCGGCTACGGCGAGAGCCGACCGGTCGGGCCCAACGATACGGAGGAGGGACGGGCACGTAACCGCCGGACTACCTTCCGGTTGCTGTTTTAGTCGCTACTTTTGCGGGATGCCCGACGATGAAACGATCCGGATGGCGGCTTCCGCCCCCGCCCCTAACCTGCCGGCCCTGGTGGTCAGCGGGCTGTTTCATCCGCTGCTCATGCCTACCTACATTTTTCTCCTGTTGGTGGGCGTGAACCCCTACCTCTTCGGCACCTCCGACCTGGGGGAGCCGCGGGCGATGAGCAACCTCATCCTCATTTTTCTCGACACCTTCGTGATTCCGGTGGTCGCGGTCTTCATCATGGCCCGCCTGAAGATGATCGACAGCGTGATGATGCACGAGAAATCGGAGCGCATCGGGCCGTTGCTGCTCGTGATGGTGCTGTACTTCTGGATCTTCTGGAACTTCAGCCAGAGCAACCAGACCCCCACCATCTTCACCTCCTTTCTGCTGGGCGTGGTGCTGGCCCTGGTGGCCGCCTTCGTGATCAACCTGGTGGAGAAGATCAGCCTGCACGCCACGGGGATGGGCGGCCTGGTCGCCGTGGCCGTGATCAGCCTGGGGCTGTTCGGCTCCAACGGGGTGGGGATCGGCAGCTGGACCATCGGCTTGCCCCTTGTCCTGATCCTCACTATTTTGCTGGCCGGCGTGGTGGGCGTGGCCCGGCTCTCGCTGGGGGCCCACGACCGGATGCAGCTGTACGCCGGCTACCTGCTCGGCTTCGTGACGCAGTTCGTGGCCCTGAAATTTTACTTCTGATGCTTCCCCATCCCGACCATCCCTCCCCCGACCCCCTCGGTGAATCGCCCCGGGTGATCGGCCACTACGTTGGCGAGGAGAGCGGTCCGCTGGTGGTGGTCATCGGCGGGATTCACGGCAACGAGCCGGCGGGCGTGTCGGCCCTGGAACAACTCTTCGACCTGCTGCGGGAGGAGCCGCTGATCAATCCCGGCTTCACCTTTCGCGGGGAACTGCTGGCCCTGCGCGGTAACCTGGAGGCGCTAAGGTCCGGCAAACGGTACATCGACACCGACCTCAACCGCATCTGGAAACCGGTGGTCCGCGCCACCGACGAACCCTACCCCACTACGGAGGCCCGGGAGCTGGACGGCCTCCTCGCCGCCATCGAGCACGCCCTGGAGGAAGCGCCCGCCAGCGAGCTCGTGATGCTCGACCTGCACACCACCACGGCTACCGGCGGGGTATTTGCCATTACCGGCGACGATACGCCCAGCCTGATGCTGGCCGCGGAGCTCGGGGTGCCGGTGATCAAGGGCATGCTGAGTAACCTGCAGGGCACCACCCTCAGCTACTTTCGCAATGGCAGTTTCGACTTCGACCGGCCCAGCCGGGCGATCACCTTCGAGGCGGGGGCCCACAATGACCCGGACTCGGTGGACCGCGCCCTGGCCGCCACCGTCAACCTGCTCCGCTCCGTGGGCTGCGTAAGCCAGGAGGACGTGAGCACCCACCACGACGAGACCCTGCGCCAGGCCAGCGTCGGTGCGCCCCCCCTGCTGGAGCTGGTGTACGTCCACCGGCTGGAGCAACCCGAGGGGAATGGCTTTACCATGCGGCCGGGCTTCACCAACTTCCAGCAGGTTACGGCGGGCACTCTCGTGGCCGACGACCGCAACGGCCCCATCGCCGCCCCCTGCGATGGCTACATGCTGATGCCGCTCTACCAGGAGCAGGGGGAGGAGGGCTTCTTTATCGTGGAGCCCTTCCGCGCTTCCTTCGCTTACTAGCCCCCGCTTATGACCCGGCGACAGATCGGCCTCTTCTTCGGCTCCTTCAATCCGGTGCACACCGGACACATGATCCTGGCCAACTTCATGGCCACCCAGACCGCGCTGGACGAAGTCTGGTTGGTGGTGAGCCCCCAGAATCCCTTCAAGAAGGCCGGGAGCCTGGCCCGCGATCACGACCGCCTGCACCTGGTCGAGCTGGCCATCGGGGATACCCCCCACCTGAAGGCCAGCCGCGTCGAGTTCGACCTGCCCAAGCCCTCCTACACCATCGATACCCTGGCGGTGCTGCGCGACAAGCACCGCAACTACGACTTCGCCCTCATCATGGGCAGCGACAACCTCGCCTCCCTGCACAAGTGGAAGAACGCGGACATCATCCTGCGCGATTACCCCATCCACGTGTACCGGCGCCCGGACTATCCCGGCGGGGAGCTCGCCGATCACCCGGGAGTGACCGTCTACGAGGCCCCGCTTATGCAGCTTTCCGCGACCTACATCCGCACCTGCCTCCGGGCCGGAAAAAGTATCCGCTACCTGGTGCCCGAAGCCGTCGCCGAAGAGCTCGCCAAATCGGGAATGTACCGCGGCTGATGCCCCCACCGGGCGGCTGACGGCCCTCCGACAAATTGACAGTACAAATCGGCTGGTACGGATGTTGTCCCCCTAGCGGGAGGGACCGTGCTCCCCCTAAACCTACAACTATGCAAAAAGGCAATATATCCGTACAGACGGAGAACATCTTTCCGATCATCAAGAAATTCCTGTACTCCGACCAGGAAATCTTTCTACGCGAACTGGTCTCCAACGCCACCGACGCCACCAGCAAGCTGGCGACCCTGGCCCGCAAGGGGGAGGCGAAGGGTGATTACACCGACAAGACCATCGATATTCTGGTCGACAAGGAGGCCGGGACGCTGACCATCCGCGACCGCGGGATCGGGATGACGGAGGAGGAAGTGAAAAAGTACCTCAACCAGGTGGCGCTCTCCTCCGCCCAGGATTTCGTCGATAAGTACCAGGACGATGCCTCGATCATCGGCCACTTCGGACTGGGCTTCTACTCCGCCTTCATGGTGGCCGATAAAGTGGAGGTCGTAACGAAGAGCTACCAGGACGATTCCCCCGCCGTGCGGTGGATCTGTGAGGGCGACCCCAGCTACGAGATCGGCGAGGCCGAACGGGACATGCAGGGCACCGACGTGATCCTGCACATCAGCGAAGACAGCAAGCAGTACCTCGAGGAAGACGAGGTCGAAGGCCTGCTGCTGAAGTACTGCCGCTTCCTGCCCTATCCCATCCGCTTCGGCACCAAGACCGAAACCGAGTATAAGGAATTCGAGGGCGAAGTAGCCGAGGGGGAGGAGAAACCCGCCCCCGAGAAGATTGAAACGGAGGTCGACAACGTGATCAATAACACCGATCCGCTGTGGAAAAAATCGCCCGCCGACCTGACGGACGAGGACTACAAGGCCTTCTACCGCGAGCTCTACCCGATGGGCGAGCCCCCCATGTTCTGGATTCACCTGAACATCGACTACCCCTTCCACCTCACCGGCATCCTGTACTTCCCGAAAGTATCCGGCAAGCTGGAGCTGCAACGCAACAAGATCCAGCTCTACAGCAACCAGGTGTACGTGACGGACAATGTGTCGGAGATCGTGCCCGAGTTCCTGACGCTGCTGCACGGGGTGATCGACTCCCCCGACATCCCCCTCAACGTATCGCGCAGCTACCTGCAGGCGGATACCAACGTGAAAAAGATCACCGGCTACATTACCAAGAAAGTAGCCGAAAAGCTCAACAGCCTCTTCAAGGACGACCGGCCGAGCTACGAGGAGAAATGGCCCGACCTGGGCGTCTTCGTCAAGTACGGTATGGTTTCCGACGACAAGTTCTACGACCGGGCCGTTAAGTTTGCCCTGCTGGAGAACACCGAGGGCAAGTTCTTCACGACCGAGGAGTACCGCGAGCGGATCCAGGAAAATCAGACGGACAAGTACGACCGCCTCGTCGCGATCTACACCGCCGACGCCGACCGCCAGCACACCCTCGTGGAGGCGGCCCGCGACCGGGGCTACGACGTCCTGAAGTTCGAGCACGCCATCGATGCGCCGACCATCCAGTCGCTGGAGCAGAAGGAAGATAAGATGACCTTCGTCCGCGTGGACTCGGCCACCCCCGACCAGCTCGTCCAGAAGGACGAGGAGAAGGAGAGCCTGCTCAGCGAGGAGGAGAGTGAAACCATCACCACCCTCTTCGGCGGCGTCGTCGGCAGCGCCGGTAGCGTGGAACTGAAGCCACTGGACGTGCAGGATGCCCCCGTGCAGATCGTGCGCAACGAGTTCATGCGCCGCATGAAGGAGATGCAGATGATGCAGGGCATGGACCCCGGTATGTTCCCCGACTCCTACCAGGTGGTGGTCAACGCCAACAACCCGATCGTTAAGGAGCGCATCCTGGGGGAGGCCGACGAGAACGTCCGCACCGCCAATGCCAAGTACCTCTATCAACTGGCACAGCTGAGCCAGCAACTGCTGACCGGTGCCGAACTGAAGGCCTTCATCGACCGCTCGCTCAAGCAGCTCTAGGCGCGTTCACCGCATTGATTACTGGCCGGCATTCACGATTCGCTCGTGGATGCCGGCCGTTTTTGTGCCCATAGGGGGGGGCGGGGCCGCGGGTGCGGGGGGCGTTTAGAGGATCAGTTCTCCCCGGGGCGTGGTGAATACGGCGGCGATGCGCGCTTCCGGAGCCTGGTGTACGACCAGCTCGCTGCCGCACGCCCGTAGGAAAGCCTGCAGGGCGGGGGCCTCGGGGTGGAACAGCCGCAGGGCGTGCAGTTTGAGGCCGAGGTCGGGCAGGTCGTCGGCCGGGTGGGGGCTGCCGGCTTCGCCCCAGTCGATCAGGAAGGGCACCGACGAGACGGCCGGAGTGGTGCCCGGGTCGCTGAGTTGCCAGCGCAGCATCCGGCCGTCGGGGAGTTGGCGTTCGCCCCGCTGCACCGCGGTGGACGTACCGGGGAAGGCGGCCAGGGCGGGGGCGCGTTCCGTGATCGCGGCACCCGCGGACAGCGCCCAGCGGCTGATGCGGGGAAGGGGGCCGGCGTCGATGCCCATCCAGCGGGGCGGGGCCACGGAGGTGAGCGGGTCGACCGCCAGGAGTTCCAGGTAGCTGCGGGG
This sequence comes from Lewinellaceae bacterium, assembly GCA_963803525.1. GTDB lineage: Bacteria > Bacteroidota > Bacteroidia > Chitinophagales > Saprospiraceae > Neolewinella. The sequence goes on along the minus strand of CAWDMV010000017.1, from coordinate 392,316 downwards.
CCCGAAGCGCAGCAGCAGGTTGTGGGTACCGCGGGAAAGGTGGCGGCCACCGGGGCTGGGGGGGAGGCCCAGGGCAATAAAACGGGCGGCGGCAGCGCTCAAACCGGGGACGACATAAACGAGGTGATCCGTCATTTGCCGAAGGTAAAGCCTAACTTTGCCCGACTTATGGTACTTCACGTCCCGTCAGCCCGCGAAGTAACAAATACACTAGCCCCATAACTGAATTGGTATGCGTTGTTTTTTGTATCTCCTCTTGCTCTGCCTGGGCACTTCGGCCTGGGCTCAGGAGGCCAACCCCGCTACGGCGACGGACACCCCCCTGCAAAGTCAGTACGACAACATGCTGAGCACCTCGAACCGCTACCGGGAGGGCAGCCGGGAATTCAAGGTGGTGCGCCGGGACTACCTGGACGCTTTTATGAGTAACATCAACGACTCGATCTCGGGCTATACGACCCGCATCGATCGCCTCGAAGAGGAACTCGCCGGACTACAGGACCAGATCGACGCTACCTCCTCGGAGGTGAGAGACCGGGACGCGACCATCAAGGAGCTCAACGCCGAGCGCGATAGCGTGAGCCTGCTGGGGATGCAGCTAGACAAGGGGACTTACAGCCTCGTGATGTGGTCGCTGGTGATCGGATTACTGATTGCCCTGTTGGTGGCCCTGGCCAGTACCCGTATCGCCGCCAGTAACAACACCAGCCTGAAACGGGAACGCGACAAACTGGCCGAGGACCTGGAGCAGAGCCGCAAGAGCCGCCTGACGGTGGAGCAGGACCTGCGCCGACAGCTGCAGGATGAGATCAACCGCCGGACCGCGCGCGAATAGTCTTGTCGGGCATCCGGCAGTGGGGATCAACGCGCGAACTTTAAGCATTCCAACACAATAGTTATTCCGGCATTTCGGTTTAACTAGCCGTAGGTAAGTACTCCCACCCTTCGAGCAACGGGCAACTAGACCTGCATCCTTAATAACTGGACGACCAACGCCACATGAAGATTTTGCTAAAGACGCTGCCTTACCTCTGCCTGGTACTCCTGGTCGCGAGTTGTAACCGCAACAACGACCGCTCCCGTACCACCAACTGGAAGATGAACGACGAGAAGTGGGGGGGTTACGAGAAAAGCGATGATTTCGACGGACAGGAGACGCCCCCTAATATGGTGTTCGTCCCCGGCGGAACCTTCGTGATGGGCTACACCGAAGAGGACGTGCCCTACGACTGGGATAATATCCCCCGCCGCGTAACCGTCGGCAGCTTCTACATGGACCAGACCGAAATCGCCAATGAGGACTACATGCTGTACCTCGACTGGACGGAGGACGTCTACAGCGAGTACCCGGAAGTGATGCTGGCCGCCCTGCCCGATACCCTGGTGTGGCGCGACGAACTGTCCTTCAACGAGCCCTACGTGACCGGCTACCTGCGGCACCCCGCCTACGCCCAGCACCCCGTGGTGGGTGTCTCCTGGGTACAGGCCCGGGAATACAGCCGCTGGCGGACCGACCGGGTCAATGAGGCCATCCTCATCGACCAGGGCATCCAGGAACAGCGCCCCGACCAGAGCGGCTCCGACGTGTTCGTGACCGATGCCTACCTCGCCGGACAGTACGAGGGCGTGGAGCGCAAGGGCAAGAAGGACATGAAGACCGGCGGCACCCGCCCGGTCCGCCTGGCCGACGGTATTCTACAGCCCGACTTTCGCCTGCCCACCGAAGCCGAGTGGGAATACGCCGCCCTGGCCCTCCAGGGCCTGCAGGCCAACGAGAAAGACGAGAACTACACCGACCGTCGCATCTACCCCTGGAGCGGAACGAGTATGCGCTACCAGCGCCACGATAAGAATCAGGGCAAGATGTACGCCAACTACAAGCGGGGTGCGGGGGACTACAGTGGGATCGCCGGTAAGCCCAACGACGAGAACATGATCACCAGCAACGTCTTTGATAATTTCCCGAACGATTTCGGCCTCTACAACATGGCCGGTAACGTGAATGAGTGGGTACTGGACCTTTACCGTCCGCTCACGACCCAGACGCTGGTCGATGCCGATAACCACGACCTCAACAGCTTCCGGGGCAACGACTTCCAGAACGTCAAGCGCGACCAGGACGGACTGGCCTCCGAAAAGGACAGCCTCGGCCGCCTGGTCTACGTTCCCGTAGAGGATGCCGACGTGGCCGATCGCGACAACTACAACCGGGGCCGGGTATACGACTACCTGGACGGTGATGAAGACAGCGGTGCGGAGTACGCCACCAACACCTACACGCTCATCAGCGATAAGTCGCGCGTCTACAAGGGCGGCAGCTGGGCCGACCGGGCCTACTGGCTCAGCCCCGGTACGCGCCGCTACCTCGACCAGGACCGGGCCACCCGGACCATCGGCTTCCGCTGCGTCGTTGCCCGCGTAGGTAACAGTGCGGGCGTGGATGACGCACAGGTCAACCGTTTCGGCGAAAAGCCCAAGAAGCAGAAAAAGAATCGCCGGCGCTCGCGGCGCTAGACATAAACACCTTTGATCGTAGATGCCCCGGCCGAAATATCGGTCGGGGCATTCTGTTTTGTTGTCCCAACCTTAGCTTTACGGGATGAAGCCATCATTCCGGAGCATAGCAGAACTTTACGCCATTTATCTGCAGCATTCCGCCGTAACCATTGACAGCCGGAAGGTGAGCCGCGACGGTCTTTTCTTTGCCCTGCGGGGGACGACCGACGGCAACCGCTATGCCGCCGCCGCCCTGGAAGCCGGAGCTGCCTTCGTCGTGGTCGACGACGCGCTGGTCATCCCGGAAGGGGACGCACGCTATCTATTGGTGGAGGATTCCCTGACCGCCCTACAGGAGCTGGCCACCCACCACCGCCTGGAGTTCCGGATGCCGGTGCTGGCCATTACGGGTAGCAACGGAAAGACCACCACCAAAGAGCTGATCACGGAGGTGATGACGCGGGAGTATAGTGTACACGCGACTCCGGGTAATTACAACAACCACATCGGCCTTCCCCTCACCATCCTGTCCATGCCCAAAGGCACGGAATTCCTCATCCTGGAAATGGGCGCCAACCACCAGCGGGAGATTGCCGCCCTGTGCCGCATCGGTCGCCCCACCCACGGCATGATTACCAACATCGGCGATGCCCACCTGGAGGGGTTCGGTGGCCGGGAGGGCGTACGCAAGGGTAAGGGGGAACTCTTCGATTACCTGGCGGAAAATCGGGGAGTAGCTTTTGTAAACACCGACGAAGACGACTTGGGGGACCTGTCCGGCAAGGTCGAGCGCGTAGTGCCTTATTTTACCAGCACGGAGCCCTCCCCACTTGTTGCGGGCATGGAAATAAGAACGGATGCCCTAAACCCCAGCGTGCGGGTGTCCTTCCTCAATGAATCCCGGGAACTGATCACCACCGACACCCAGCTCGCGGGCAAGCATAACCTACAGAACATCAAATCCGCCGTAGCGGTAGGCAAGTACTTTAAGGTGCCGGGAGCGTCCATTGCCCTGGCGCTTCGGCATTACCAACCCGCCAACCACCGCAGCCAGTGGATGCATCACCGGCAGGTAGACTTCTACTGGGACGCCTACAACGCCAATCCGAGCAGCATGGCCGCCGCCCTGGAGGGTTTCGCCGCCGACGTAGCTCCTTCCAATGCCGTTATCATCCTCGGGGAGATGCTGGAATTAGGGGACTACGGTGCCCAGGCCCACCGCCGGGTAGCCCTGCGGGCCGGTCAGATCGCGCGTACCGTGGTGCTGGTGGGGGAGGAAATGGCCCCCGTAGCCCGGGAATTCGATCGCCCTCATTTTCATAATAGCGAGGAGCTGGCGGCGTGGTTCTGGAAACAGGACTGGACGGGGAAACGGGTATTCGTGAAGGGCAGCAGGGGCAACCGGCTCGAAAAGCTGCTGAACTAGTGCTTCAGGACCGAAATAAGCTGCCCCTTGACTGGCCATCACGGCGCTGCACTTCCCCGCCAAAAATCCACCGTAGCTCCGGCTATGCTGAACTTTTGTCCGCTCGTTCAGCACCACGCTGTCGGCGACATGCTATTGCTTAGTTCAATCCTGAAGCACTAGACGGCTAGCTCCTTAGGCTCGGTGCTCGTCTTCTCCTGAGGTTCTGCTACGGTAGGCTCACCGAGGAAATACAGCGTGTCCCCCGCCGATACCGAGAATTCCGTATCGTCGGCGGTGATGAAGGTGATCTCCCCGTACTCCGTACCGCGCAGGTAGAGGGGAATGGCCTTTTCTTCCCGTAGGTGTCCCAAGATTTTGGGCAGGCGTTCGGGGTGGAGAATCTCGACGCTACTGACCGAGCGGAAGTTGCGGGCGGCTCGGTTGAAGAGTAAGTAGCTCGAATAATGACCGAAGAGGCCATCGCGGCCGTAGCGTTGTGCCTGGATCTCCTTACGCGTCACCAGGCGGAATGCACCGCGGATACCCTCGCGACTGCGGTAGTTGTTGAGTAGGTAGAAGTTGTCCTCGTCGTTGCCGGTCAGTGCGAGAACGTAGCCGATCTCGGTCAGGTCCAAATGGCTGTCCAGTTCTTCGGTGTCCAGCGGAACCACTACGGAGATCAATCCGGATTCCTCCGCGATGTCGGACTCCGCACGATTAGCCGTGACCAGGGTGACGTCGCGCCCGCTTTCCTGCAGCGACAGGCCGAGCTGGCGGGCACCCTCCGAGGCGCCGAAGATGAGTACGCCGCTCCCCTTGGGCAGGCTGACCTGGAGCTTGCGGGCGATGAAGCCGGCCAGGGTAGCGTTGAGCAGTACGGTACCCAGCACGATGAGGAAGACGAGGGGCGTAATGTACTCCGCATCCGCCACGCCTTCCTTGGCGAGCTCGATGCCGAAGAGGGAAGCGACCCCGGCCGCTACGATGCCCCGGGGGCCCACCCAGCTGATAAAGGCCTTATCGCGCCAGCTCATGTCCGACCCCGCCAAACTCCAGAATACGCCGAGGGGCCGGGCCAGGAAGACCACGATCAGGAAAACGAGCAGGCTTTCCTGGGTCAGGACCAGGGTGATCTGATCGACGGTCATGTTGGCGGAGAGCAAAATGAAGAGCAGGGAGATGAGCAGCAGGGTCAGGCTTTCCTTGAAGTCGAGGATGTCGTCGAGGAAGGGTACTTCCCGGTAGGCGAGGTAAGCACCCATGACGACGGTGGTGAGGAGTCCGCTCTCGTGGGCGATCGAATCGGAGAGCAGAAAAGCTCCCACGACGCTCCCCAGCGTCACGATGTTGAGCAAAAATTTGGGTACGTAACGCCGGGAGATGAGGAGGAAAAGCATATGCCCCACCACGAAACCCAGTCCGATACCGACCAGTCCGGACTGAAAAAACTTGATCAGGGCCTTATATACGGTCGCCTCGGGATCGTAGTAGGCTACGATGAAGTTGTAAAACAGGACCGCCAGAAAGGCTCCGACCGGGTCGATGACGATGCTTTCCCACTTCAGTACGGTAGCCACCTGGCGTTTGACGTTGATCTGCCGCATGATGGGGGCGATAACCGTGGGGCCGGTCACTACGATAAGGGTAGAGAAGAGAAAGGCGATCTGCCAGTTGAGGCCCATGACGAAGTGGGCGGCCAGGCCCGCTACCACCGTGGTGGTGAAAGCACCCATGGTGGTTAGGCGTAGAATGCTGTCGGCTAATCCCCGGATCTCCTTAATGCGCAGCGTCAGCCCCCCCTCGAAGAGAATGAGGCCGATGGAGAGGGAGACGAAGCTGTAGAGTAGGTTGCCGGGAAAGAGCCCGGTCCCGGCCTCGCTGTCGAAGCGGGGGTTCACCAGGCGGTGGCCGCTGTACCACTCCCAGCCGGGGCCGATGAGAATGCCCGCCAGAATAAGCGGTAAAATGGCGGGAACGCGTAGCCGCCAGGCGATCCACTGGGCGACAACGCCGATGATGATCAGGCCTCCGATTTCGTACATGGAAGTAAATCGCTAAGAGCTTGTTTGGGTTTTCCGAGCCTGACGAAAACGCCGCTATTTTGTGTCTAATCAAGCCTCGAAAAGGGGAGCCTAGCGGGCTAAGTGACCTTTTTCGAGGCGAAGAGTAGGCGCAAAAGAGCAAGTTTACGGCGGTGAGCGAAATCTTAAACAAGCTCTAAGGATCATCAGTTGTTTAACGCGTTCCGTTCTGCCCCCCCCCCAAGCGACGGCAAGCTGGCCTTTCCAAACAAAATTTGTAAAAGGCCGGCCGGCTGTCGCTATCTTCGCGGGCCTCACATTTCAAAAAGAGACCCCCTTGACCCGCCCGGAATTCGATGCCTCCCTCGCGGAAGCCCAACCTCCCCACCACCTGGGCCTGGAACTCACCTCCCTCTGGTGGATCAGCAACAACCAGTGGGAACGCGCCCACCTCCTGATCGACAGCTCCGCCGGCCCCGACCGCGCCTGGGTGCACGCCTACCTGCACCGCATCGAGGGTGACGAGGCCAACGCCAACTACTGGTACCAGCGCGCCGGGCGCGACCGGCCCAAGTACGGCCTGAGCCAGGAGCGGGACGTGCTGCTGCAGTACTTCCTCGGCAAATAATCGGCCCGCCCCCGCGTTCATTCCACCAAACGTTGCTCATGCGCCCCTCCCTCCTGCTGCTCCTGCCCCTCTTTTTACTCTCTTACTGCGCCCGGCCGGTCGCCGGTTTTACCGCCGATTCCCGCACGGTGCAGGCCGCCGATACGGTCCGTTTCGAAAACCAATCGGAGAAGGCCGTAAGCTACGCCTGGGATTTTGGCAATGGGCAAACCAGCACGGACCCCAACCCCACAATCCGCTACTACAAATCGGGCGACTACCCCGTAGTGCTGACCGCCACCAACGAAAAGGGCAAATCAAAATCCATCACCCAAACCATCAACGTGACTCCACCCAAAGAATGCCTCATCCGCATCGAGACTCCCCAGGGAGATATGCTCGCGCGCCTTTCCGACCTGACCCCCCAGCACCAGGATAACTTCATCAAACTGGTGGAGGAGAACTTCTACGACAGCCTGCTCTTTCACCGCGTGATCGACGGCTTCATGATCCAGGGTGGTGACCCCGACAGCAAGAACGCTACCCCCAGTGCGCGCTTGGGCAGCGGTGGCCCCGGCTACCAGGTGCCCGCCGAATTCGACCCCTCGCTGGCCCACGTGAAGGGCGCGATCGCGGCGGCCCGCACGAACAACCCCCAAAAGTTGAGCAGCGGCTCCCAGTTCTACATCGTACACGGACGGCCCGTCACCGAGGCGGAACTCAACCGGCAGGAAGGCCAGACGGGCGTTCGCTACCCCAGCGAAGTCCGGGAGGAATACCTCGAGCAGGGTGGAGTTCCCTTCCTCGACCAGAACTATACCGTTTTCGGACAAGTGATCGAGGGGCTCGACGTGATCGACAAGATTGCCGCTACGGCTACCGGTGCCGGCGACCGCCCCAAGGAGGACGTGACCATGAAGGTCACCCTGGTCCGCTAGGGCGGTCCGGGGCATCCACGCCAAACTTGCTATATTCACCGCCTCAGGATAATACAGCGGAATGAAGGATACTACGATTTTGGGCGTCGACGTAGGCGCTACCGGATTCAAGGGCGGGCTCGTAGATGTAAAGACCGGCACCATGCTCACGGAGCGCTTCCGTTTTGACACCCCCCAGCCGGCCACTCCTTCCGCCATGGCCTATACCTTCCGGAGCCTCGTCGACCACTTCGAATACAGCGGGGTGGTCGGCGTGGGCTTTCCGGCCACCGTACACCGCAACGTGGCGGGCAGTGCCGCCAACATCGACAAGGCTTGGGTCGGTACGTCCATTTCCGAGACCTTCGGCCGCTCGCGGGACGTCTCCATCTACGCCCTCAACGATGCCGACGCCGCGGGAATCGCCACCATGCATTTCGGGACCGGCCGCTCCCACAAGGAAGAGGGAACGGTGGTGATGATCACCATCGGTACGGGACTGGGCGGCGCCATGTTCCTGGACGGTGAGCTCATCCCCAACTTCGAGCTGGGGCAGTTGTACCTCAAGGGCATGGATATCGTAGCCGAGAAGTTCATCTCCAATAAGGTACGCAAGGACAACGACATGGATTGGAAGACCTTCGGGAAGCGCCTCAACAAGTACCTGGTCTTCGTCAACTCCATCCTCAATCCCGACCTCATCGTCCTCGGCGGGGGAGGCAGTAAGTACTTTGCCGATTACAAGAAATACCTCAAGGTCACCTGTGCCGTCAAGCCCGCCGAGATGCGCAACACGGCCGGGACCGTCGGCGCGGCGATGTACGCCTACCAGCGCCACATGCGCAAGACGGCCGCGATCTAGTGTTTCAGAATTGAACTAAGCAATAGCTTGACGCCGACAGCGTGGTGCTGAACGAGCGACCAAAAGTTCAGCATAGCCGTAGCTACGGTGGATTTTTGGCTGGGAAGTGCAGCGCCGCGCTGGCCAGTCAAGGGGCAGCTTATTTCGGTCCTGAAGCACTAGTGGTCAGTTAATCGTCCAGCTGGCCCCTTCCTTGCCGTCCTTTACCGTGACGCCGGCTGCCGTCAGGGCATCGCGCAGCTTATCGGAGAGCCCCCAATCCTTATCGGCCCGTGCCTGCTGCCGGAGGTCGAGGATGATCTGCATCACTTTGTCCAGGGCTTCCTGCCCGGCACCCGCGCCCGCCGCCTCGTCCTTCAGACCAAGCACGTCGAAGAGGAGGGTCGAGAGTCCCTTTCGGAAGGCTTGTAAGCTCTCCGCGCTCACTTCGGCGAGCGAAAGCTGACCGCCCCGCAGGGCATTGATCTTGGTTACGAGCTCGAACACGCGGGCCAGCGCCCGGGGGGTGTTGAAGTCGTCGTCCATCTCCGCGTAAGCTGCTTCCAGCCCGGCCTTCAGGTCCTCGCCAACCGGCCCGTCGTCCGTACCGGTGGCCTCCATTTCGCGGAGCAAATTCCAGGCCTCCAGCAGGCGGGTATAGCCTTTCTTGGCGGCTTGCAGGGCCTCGTCGCTGAGGTCCATCGTGCTGCGGTAGTGGCTCTGGAGCATGAAGAAGCGGACGACCATCGGGGCGTAGCCCTCGGAAACGTGGGGGCTGTCGCCGGAGAAGAGCTCCTCGGGGGAGATCGTGTTGCCGTCGGATTTTGACATTTTCTTGCCGTTCATCAGCAGCATGTTCGTATGCAGCCAGTAGCGGGCGCCCCCGTGGCGGCAGGCACCGACGTTCTGGGCGATCTCGTTTTCGTGGTGGGGAAACTTGAGGTCGTTGCCCCCGCCGTGGATGTCGAATTCCGCGCCGAGGTACTTGGTGCTCATGGCCGAGCATTCGAGGTGCCAGCCGGGGAAGCCTTCGCCCCAGGGGCTGTCCCAGCGCAGGATGTGCCCTTCGTGGGCCTTCATCCAGATGGCGAAATCGGAAGGGTTGCGCTTTTCGCCCTGGGCGCGCAGTTCGCGGCTTTCGGCCATCAGCTCGTCGATGCGGCGGCCGGAGAGTTCGCCGTAGCGGTCGTCGTTGGCGGCGTTGTAAGCCTCCACGTCGAAGTAGACCGACCCGTTCACCTCATAGGCAAAGCCGTTGGCGAGGATTTCCCGCACCATCTCGATCTGCTCGATGAGGTGACCGGTGGCGCGGGGCTCGATGCTGGGGGAGCGCGCATTCAGGGTGCGCATCATGTCGTGAAACTGGTTGCTGAACTTCTGGGCCACCTCCATGGGTTCGAGTTGCTCCAGGCGGGCGCCGCGGCTCATGCGGTCTTCGCCATCGTCGGTGAGGTGGCCCACGTCGGTGATGTTGCGCACGTAGCGCACCTGGTACCCTTTAGCCAGCAGGTAGCGGTAGATCACGTCGAAGCTTACGAAGGTGCGGCAGTTGCCCAGGTGCACGGGGTTATATACCGTTGGCCCACAGACGTACAGTCCCACGTGACCCGCGTGCAGGGGCCGGAAGACTTCCTTTTCACGGGTCAGGCTGTTGTAGAGGGTCAGGTCGTTGGGCATGGGGGGGAAGTTTCGGGGGCGAAATTACGGTATTCTGCCTCGCTGCGCCCGAATGGGGACGCACCATGGCCTCACCCGAGCGCGGCAAGGGATAAGCGCGACACGGGTAATCAGCACCCAGCAAGCAATCGCGAAACCGCGAGCGGCGTCAGCCCCGCGAGCAACCCAACAACCCAACCATTAAACCTACCCCATCTCCCACAAAAAGCGACTCGCAAAACTCCGGTACGGGCGCCACGGCTCGGCGGCTTCCGTCATGGCGGCGATCAGGGCCTTGCCCCTGAGGGAGTGGAGGTCAAACAGTTCGATGAGGTTGCGGCGCACCACGAGATCGTCGAGGGGGAGGAGATCGGGGCGGTGCAGGACGAACATCAGCACCATCTCCACCGTCCACCGGCCGACGCCCTTGATCCGGGTGAGGAGGTCGATGATTTCCTGGTCGGAGTAGGCGCTCCAGTCCTGGTCGATGAGCTTGTGCGCCAGCCAGAACTCCGCCACGCCGTGGAGGTAACCGGCTTTGGGACGGCTCATGCCTACGGCGCGCAGGTCGCCTTCCGTAAGTTCGAGCAGGCGCTCGGCGTGGGGGTAGCCGTCGGGAAAGAGGTCGAGGAAGCGGCCGAAGATGGTACCCGCCGCCCGCCCGCTGAGTTGCTGGTAGGTGATGGAGCGCAACAGGCCGAAGTACACGTCGCCCCCGTGGTCGTCGCGCGGCTTCAATTCGTACCGGTCGACCAACGCGCCGAGCGGCGGGTGTTGCCGCAGGTGGGCCAGGATGGCGGGATCGATCACCCGCCGCCTAGCTCTTGGGGCTGACGCCCTCGTAGTGCTTGCGGGTGTCTTGCTCCGTGATGGGCTGACCGCCGGCGCTGGTGGCCGAAACGATGCGGCCCACGAAGAGCAGGTGATCGCCGGGGGTGGTCAGGGCATCCTCCAGGGTGCATTCCAGGGTGGCGATGCCGCAGTCGAGCAGGGGGGCACCGCTTTGGCCCTCGGTGTACTTCACGCCGTTGACGGACTGGTTGCTGTAGTCCACTTCCTTCTGGGTGGCGAATTTCTTGATGAGATCCTCGTCGTCTTTGCCGAGAATGGTGAGGGAGAAGGACTGGGCCTTCTGGATGGTTTCGTTGAGGTCGCTGTCCTTCTCGACGGCGATGGTGATCAGGGGGGGATCGAAGCTGGACTGCATGGCCCAGCTCACGGTAGCGGCGCTGACCCAGTCCTCGCTGCGGGTCTTGAGCTCGTGGCCGTCGGCCCGGGTGGCGACGAGGTAGTAGCCGTAAGAAAGTTGCTTCAGGGCGTGGTCTAAGGTGGAGGACTCGGTGTTTTGGTCTGCCATGGTTGGGGTAAAAATTTAAGGATGGATAGTGCTGGTGCAACGGTCGGCTTTTCGCGATTGTTCGGGCGGTTTGTCTGCCTGCTCACCGATAATCCGGGGTTTTACGATGTGCCATAGGGTAGTCTCGTGCGTTCTACGGCAGTACCCGGATTTCCCATTGCACCCGCGTACCCGCCCGCTATGAAATACTTCCTGCCCCTGCTGCTGTGCCTGCCCCTCCTCGGTTGCCTGGATGATGACGACGTCAGTGCCCCCCCCCTGGAAACCGACCTGACGGTGAGTTTCCGGGGGGAATACGACGGGGAGCCCCTCGCCATCCAGTCCGAAACCTACACCTACCCGACCGGCGCGGAGCTGAAGGTGCTGCTGTTCCAGTACTACATTTCGGACCTCGAACTGCTGCCCGCCGACGGCAGCGCGCCCGTCAGGCTGGCCGATATTGACCTGATCCGCTGGATGTCGGCGACTGAGGACGCCACCACCGAACGGACCTACCGCGTACCCGTGGGCGCCTACCGCGGCCTGCGCTTCGGCCTCGGCGTCAAGCCCACCCTGAATGCCCTGGACCCCAGCGCCTTCGCCGCCGACTACGTGCTCAACGAGGCCGAATTCTGGGGGCCCACCACCCGCTACGTCTTCGCCAAGATCGAGGCCAATGCCGACCTGGAGAACGACGGCACCTTCGATACCGGACTGAGCTACCACATGGGCAGCGACGCGCTGTATACTACCGTGACCTTCGACAGCAACTTTACCGTAGCGGCGGACGGAAGTCCCGACCTGACCCTCGTCGCCGACGTGCTGGAGGCGCTGTCCGGCAACGGCGAAACCTTCGACATCGGCCTGCCCGGCCAGCAGGCCGTACACGGGGGCAACCAGGCCGTGGCCCGGGGCATCTGGAACCGCCTGGCCGGCCAGTTCACCCTCGAAGTCAGCGAATAGGTGCGGTGGGCGCTGTGCACCAGCCTCCTGCTGTTTCTCTTCGCCTGCGGGGAGGAGCCCGAGGGGGCACCGCCCTACGCTGCTATCCTCTATCCGCCGGATAATCCGTCTACCGCAGCGGGTATTGCCCTGGGGGAACGGCTGTTTTTCGACCCCATTCTATCCGAAGACTCTACGGTAAGTTGCGCGAGCTGCCACCGGCCGGAGCTGGGCTTTGCGGACGGGCAGCCAGTCAGCATCGGCATACATGGCCGAGAGGGAGCGCGCAATACGCCCGGCCTGACGAACATCGGCTATTTCCACCACCCGCTTTTCTGGGACGGCCGCGCCGCCAACCTGGAGGCCCAGGCGCTGCACCCCGTCGGCAGTCCCCACGAAATGGGCGGCAGCTGGCCGGCCCTGATGGAGCGCCTGCAACGGGAACCCGCTTACGTGGAGGCTTTTCGTGTGGCTTTTGGGGACGTGCTGACCGACTCCACGCGCGTCGGCCGGGCCCTGGCCCAGTACCAGCGCACCCTGGTGTCGACCGACAGCAAGTACGACCGGGTGCAGGCGGGCACCGCGACCTACACCGGGCGGGAGGCGCTGGGTCACGCCCTCTTCTTTGATTACGGCGACGACCCGGAGGGCCCCTACGCCGGTCTGCCCACGGCCGAGTGCGCGCACTGCCACACCCCGCCCCACTTCACCAACCAGCGCTTCGAGAACAACGGACTGGACGCGGCCGCCGCCCTCACCGACTTTGCCGATCCGGGCCGGGGGGCGATCTCCGGGCAGGTGTACGACAACGGGCGCTTCCGCAATCCGGGACTGCGCAACGTAGCCCTCACCGCCCCTTACATGCACGACGGGCGCTTCGCTACCCTCGAAGCGGTGGTCGATCACTACAATTCCGGCGGCCACTACGCGGAAAACCGCAGCCCCAACGTTCACCCCCTGGGACTGGACGCCGACCAACGGGCCGCTTTGGTGGCTTTTTTGCACACCCTAACCGATACTTCGTTTGTTAAGCGGTAGGGGTTAAAGTAAGCGGCGGCGCGTCCGCGGGTGCGTAAGAATTCCCCGAAATGCAAGGATACATGACACGATTGATGTTGCTTCTCGGCTTGGTTATCTTTTTTACGGCGATCGGCTGTAAGGAGGAGCCAACCGGTGAGCTTACGATCGAGCCGGACCGCATTACCGGACCCAATACCCCCACCCCCTACGCCCTGGAGGCGCCGAGCTACTTCCCCGCGCCCATCGTAGATCCCGAAAATCCCCTCTCCGTGGAGGGCATCGAACTGGGCCGGCGGATCTTTTACGATAAGGACATCCTCAGCTCCGACGGCAGCATGTCGTGCGAAAGTTGCCACAAGCAGGAACTGGCCTTTACCGACGGGCTCAACGTATCGGAGGGCATCCGCCGGTTGCAGGGCAACCGCAGCTCCATGTCGCTGGTCAACCTGGCCTTTAACCCCAACGGCTTTAACTGGGACGGCGATGCGCCCACCCTCTGGGAGCAGGCCATCCACCCCGTCGAGGACATGCTCGAGCTCGACAACGACTGGCAGGAGGTGCTCCGCAAGCTCCGGGAAGACGATAGCTACCCCGCCCGCTTCCGGGCCGCCTTCGGCATCGACAAACCCGAGGAGATCACCCAGGAGCTAACCATCAAGGCGCTGGCCCAGTTCCAGATGACGATCATCTCGGCCGACAGCAAGTACGACCGGGTGGTCTACCAGAATACCGACTTCTTTACCGAGGAAGAACAGTTGGGGGCAGACAGTCTCTTCTTCGTCGAGAACGTACCCCCCGGCACCCTGCACCCCGGCTGCGGACACTGCCACAACGCCCCCCAGTTCGGGGACAACAAGTTTCGCAACAACGGTATTCAGGACGTGGCCTCCCTGGACGACTTCGTCGACAAGGGCCGTGGCGGCGTGACCGGCAACCGCTTCGACAACGGGAAATTCCGCACCACTACCCTGCGCAACATCGCCCTGACGGCGCCCTACATGCACGACGGCCGCTTCGAGACCCTGGAGGAGGTGCTCGATCACTACGCGGATGGCGGCCATGGCCTGGAGAATGAGGATCCCAACATCACCGGGTTTCCCCTTACGGAGCGGCAGAAAAAAGCCTTGCTTGCCTTTTTGCGTACGCTAACGGATGAGTCGCTACTGACCAATCCGCGCTTTAGCGCACCCCAATAAGCGTGCCGGATGGGTGGAAAATGTCGGGTAGATACAATCTCCGGCGGCCCCTTGACGTAAATACCTGGCGGGGCTGCCCTTGATGGGTTCGTATCCCGCGCTTAATCCTTCACCCTTTTGCGGTAGTTGCCGCAAAACCATACCCTTTCCCCACCCGGGCAGGACCCAGTTGCTGCTCCGGCCCCTTACATCATATCGATCGGATAACGTCTCCTTCTGCCCGCTTCGGGTAGGGGCCGCCCTTTTGGTCGATCTCAACAACTCTCATGAAACAATTATACCAATTACTTAGCCTTTTCGCCCTCGTCGGATTCGGGACCCTGTACGGGCAGGCGGGGACGACCATCCAGCTGGAATATGAAGATGAAGACGGTCGACCCACCAGCTATACACTCGACTACAGGGGTGACGTCGGAAACGGAACCTACTACTACATGGATGCCAGTGAAGAGATTTCCGCGTATTGGGACGCTCCCCCGGGCCACTGGACCATCGAGAATGCCGATACCGAGGAGGCATACTTTGAAAGCTTCGCGGCCACGGGTACTAACCCCCCCAATCTGGCGTCCGGGAGTTGGCAGTCTGCTAAAACCGGATATAAGCTGACGCAGTTCGACGGAACGGGCGTAGTGGCTACCCCTGACCCCCTGGAGGTCAAAATCACGGCGCTGTCCGAAGTGAGTTGTCACTCGGCCGCTGACGGTTCCACGACCGCTTCGGTCACCGGCGGTACGGCACCCTACTCGTACGACTGGTCGAACGGAGCGAGCACCTTAACGACTATGGATGTCTCCAATACGATTTTCGACCTGCTCGCAGGCACCTACAGCGTGACCGTCACGGACAGCGAAGGGAAGAAGGCGACCACCTCGACCGTGGTCTCCCAACCGGTGGTGCTGAGCGCCCGGGTTACGAGCCTCAGCAACGTAGCGTGTTTCGGCGGTACCTCGGGTGCGGCGACGGCCGACGGGTTTGGCGGTACGCCCAGCTTCACCTATGCCTGGTCGAACGGGGCGACAACCCGTACGGCTTCCAACCTAGCGGCCGGTACCTACACCGTCACGGTGACGGATTCTCACGGCTGTACCGGCGTCACCTCCGCTACCGTGACCGAGCCGCCCCTGCTGGTGGCCGCCAGTCGGGTGGATGACAACGTCACCTGTAACGGCGGTACCGACGGGGCCGTCACGGCGCTGGGGTCGGGAGGTACCCCGCCCTACACCTATACGTGGGGCAACACGGCTACCACGGCCGGCATGCTGGGGCTGAGCGCGGGTGCCTACACGGTCACGATCACCGACGCTAACGGCTGTACCTCGACGGCCTCCGCCACGGTCACCGAACCGCCGGCCCTGGTGGTGAGCCCCGTCAGCCAGACCAACGTTGCCTGTAGTGGCACCAGCACGGGCGCGGCTGCGGTGACCGCTTCGGGAGGAGTTACGCCTTATACCTACCTGTGGTCGAACGGCGCCACGACCACCGAAATCTCCGGTGTTTCCGCCGGCAGCTACGCGGTGACGGTCACGGACGCCAACGGTTGTTCCGGTAAGGCGGACTTCTTCGTTACCGAGCCTACGGTCCTCTCCGCCATGACAGTGGTCGACGAGAACGTAAGCTGTAACGGCGAAGCGGACGGTGCGGTCACGGCCGGTGGAACCGGGGGTACGCCCCCGTACACCTACCAGTGGAGCAATACGGCCACCACGGCTGGCATCATCGGGCTTAGCGCCGGTACGTACACGGTCACCGTCACCGACGCCAATGACTGCATCACTACGACTACGGCCACGGTCACCGAGCCCTCCGGCTTACTGGTGTCTCCCGCCAGCCAGACGAATATTGCCTGCAACGGAAGCAGCACCGGGGAGGCTACGGTTTCGGCATCGGGCGGCACGTCTCCCTATACTTACCTGTGGTCAAACACGGCTACTACCGCTAGCGTTACCGGCATTCCCGCTGGTGACTACACGGTAACCGTCACGGACGCTAATGGCTGTTCCGGCACGGCGGATTTCACGATCACCGAGCCCACGGAACTGATGGTCTCCGGACAGGTAGATACCAACGTGAGCTGCAACGGCGGCACGGACGGCGTAGCTTCCGCGCTCGTCACCGGCGGTACGGCCCCCTACACCTACCTGTGGTTCAACGGGGATACGGAACCCAGTGTCAATGAACTGGCGGCGGGTATGTATACGGTCACCATCACGGACGCCAACGGGTGTACGCAGCAGGCTTCCGCCACCGTCACCGAACCGGTCGTCCTTTCGGCTACGCTCTTTTCCCAGACTGACCTGACGTGTAACGGTGCCACCACCGGTAGCGCTACGGTTTCGGCTGCGGGCGGAATGGCTCCCTACACCTACTTATGGTCTAACGGCGCCACTACGGCTACGGCTACGGAACTGGCGGCCGGAGAATACACCGTCACCGTCACGGATGCCAACGGCTGTACCGATTTCGCCGCGGCTACGCTCACCGAACCCGCGGCCCTTACCGCCTCCGCCACCGTAGAGGCTAACGCCGGCTGCTTCGGCAGTGCCGAGGGTACCGCTACGGCTACGGTATCCGGCGGCCTGGCCCCCTACACCTACGCCTGGTCTAACGGAGCCACCACGGCCGGCTTGATGGACCTCACCGCCGGAAGCTACGAACTGACGGTTACCGACGCCAACGCTTGTACTACCCAGACGACGGTGACCATTACGGAAGCTTCGGAGATTACGCTGATTGGCACTTCGACCGAGGACTCGGGTGCGCAGGACGGCAGGGCCACGGTAGCCGCCACCGGCGGCCTGGCCCCCTACACTTACGCGTGGAGTGACTCCGAGGCATCGACAAACGATACGATCACCGGCCTGAGTGCCGGACAGTACCAAGTAGTCGTCACGGACGCCGACGGGTGTACGACAAGCACGGAAGTGACCGTCAGCCTACGCATACTGCCGGGCCAGGCCTGCGATGAGGCCATCACGATCGACAGCCTGCTGGGGGGAGAACGCGAGGTAGCCGTACTTACCGGTACCTTCGATAACTCCGAGTACGCCAGCGATACCGTGTTCCTGGATGGCCGGTCCCTCTGCTTCTCCGAGAGCGACACGCTTTACCACCCCGTGTACTTCCGGTTCACCGGCGATGGGGAAACCTACCGCATCCGCACTACCGGTGACGCGGACACCCGCGGAGCCCTGCTCTCCGGTTCCTGCGACGAACTTGCTTCGCTCAGCTGCAACGAGGACGAGGCCGCCGGTACCGCAAACATGATGGTAGAAGTCTCGACGGAGGTCGGGGTAACCTACACCCTACTCGTCGACGGGGCCAGTGCTACCGGCATCGACTATGCCCTGGAGGTAACCCAGATCACGACCACCGCGGTTACGCCGATCCAGCAAACGGCCATCGCCGTTTACCCCAACCCGACTTCCGGACGGGTCACGATCAAGGGCGTAAATGCCCGGCAGGTGGACGTTTTCGACGGCTACGGGCGTCGGGTAGCCACCCACCTTGAGCCCGGTACCGAGGTGGATATGCAGCAGCTGCCCACCGGGGTGTACTACCTCCGCATCACGGACGAGCGGCAGGACGTCTTCTCCGCCCGGGTAATCCGGCAGTAGTCCCTCTCCTTAGTCAGGCCCGGCCGGCACGAGTTCCCCGCGAATTCGTGCCGGCTTTTTTTGTTTGGGTTTCCCGAGCCTGACGAAAACGCCCCCATTTTGCGTCTAATCGAGCTTCGGAAAGGGGAGCCTAGCGGGCTAAGTGACCTTTTTCGAGGCGAAGAATAGACGCAAAAGAGCAAGTTCGCGGCGGTGAGCGGAATCCTAAACAAGCGCTTATCGAACCGCTGCCGGTTAGCGTCGCCGTCAGTGGTTTTGTGCAGGAGTCCTTCGTCGATGCCGGCCCAGGGGAGGTGGGCGTCCGGGGCGCTCCCGGCAATGCGGGTGGTCCGTCCGAAGATGGAAGTGGAGCCGCTCTTGGCTACCGCATCCACGCTCCACACCTGGTCCACCAGACAAGAAGAGCCCTGGGGGACGGGCTTGAAGATGGGAAGGGGAGATGCGGGCGGCGGGGCGCGGGTGCCCCGAACGAAAACCGCCACCCCGGCAAAGGCCGGGGTGGCGGAAGGTTATTCGTTCATCGCTAAAAATCGCCTATCCCTTGACGACTGGAGGAGTCTCGTGGACGGTGACGTTGCTGTCGTAGTTGACCTTGTTGGACTTCGAGACGGCCAGGGCGTAGATCACCAGACCGAATCCGATCTTGTTGATGGCGTCACCGATGTTGTAGAAGAGGTCCAGCGACCTGGCGGAGAAGACCCCGTCCAGGAAGCCACCGGGGATGGTCATGTAACCGATGGGGTAAATGGCCCATCCGGCAAAGACGAACCAGCCCAGCGCCTTGATCGCGCCCAGCAGTTTGGGGTCATTGCTGTTGACGGCCAGGCGGCGTGCGGAGCCAAACCAGGCCTCGTACAAAATACCGACGTAACCGATGGTCGAGATCGTACCCCACAGGACGGACTGCGAGCGGAAGACCGTTTCGCCGAGGTAGCCGGCCACGAGCATGAGTAACGAGTAGCCAATCAACCTCCAGAGCAAGCCCTGGGTGGCTCCCACGGCGCGCAAAATGAGGAAAAATTCCACGCACATCAGCGGTACGGTCAGGATCCAGTCGATGTAGCGCAGTTCCGTTGGCGAGGTTCCGGTCTCGGCCCAGTAATCCCGCATGTAGAAGTAGTGGACGGCGGCAATGAAGGTGATCAGGCCGGCTACGAGCATACTGTCGCGCCACTTCCCCTCCACCTGCGTGGTCTGGAAGAAGAAGAATACGGTAGCGGCCATCATCGCCATGGAGCCGATGAAGAAGGTGAACCCTACGTAGTCGCCGGACTGGATGCTGGCGAGGTAGAGATTCGGGGGAGCATAAAATAATTCCATAGGAAGACGGATTTAATAAGTGATTGGAAGCCCTTCCCCGATCGTGCGACCGGCTGTGGACCGTGAGGTATGAATAGCGATATTGGTACCGGCACCCGCGGTATCGGGCGTCGGCACGTGACCTGCGGGAGACCACACCGCGTACAGCCGCTCGACGAGTAGCATGTGGGGCAGGGTCAGCAGGGAGATGGCGATGAATACCCCGCCGATGACGGCGGGTTGGAGGGCGGCGGCGGGGCCGGGGCCAAACCAGATCACTAAGCAAAAGACCAGGGCACCCACCACCGTGCACCCGATGTGCACCAACAGTTTGCGGCGAAGGGCGGGGGAAAGGTGACGGTCGAAAAAGCGGATCTGGTCCTGGGCGGAAGCCAGCGAATGCCAGAAAACGAAGTAAACGGTAAAGCCCAGCAGTAAGCTGTTGGTGAAAAACAGGGTCATCAGCAGGGCGTAGGCCACCACCTCGAGTACCACCCGCTTCTTATCGATCATCCGCCGGACGAACAGCCCGACCACCACCGCCACGTTCAGCACGGCCATGCCGCTAATGAAAGCGGTGACGAGGCCCGCGCCGGGGGCCGGCAACAGCACGCCGGTCATGGCCCCCACGATGTTGATCGCCTCCCCGGCGTGCAGCAGGATGGGGGTGAGCAGGACTCCCGCCCCCCAGAGCAGGTAGTGCAGGCGGGCCAGCCACGCCTCACGGTACCGGACGCTCACCCAATTCGACTGGCCGAAGTGGTACACGGAAAGGAGAATGAAGAGTCCGAACGCCAGCACGGGTAAGAAATACCACAGTAAGCCGTAGCCAGCGATGGAGCCGAGGTAGGCGCGGTAGAATCGGGGAGGTCTGCCCGTCCCCCGCCTTTGCAACGCCTCGTACAGTCCGTGGTCGGTAGCCCCGTGGGGGAGGCCCAACAGCAACATCATGCCCAGGACCAGGAAAGGCTCAGCGGTCGCCAAAGCTTGGGGAGCAGCGCTTCCCAGCACGATAAATGCCACCGTCGTGATCAGTACGGACACGGGGAGGCCGTATCCAACTATGGAAGGAGAGGTCATGGGACAAAAGTTTAGTTGCCTGGTCGGGGTACCAGTAGTGGGCCGCTAAACACGGACGGCGGAATTAATATTCAGCGTGAGTAGGTAAGTCTATATATTTAAATAAGGTAAAAAGGTCTTAACCAAATATCCTACTGAAATCAGCAGCCTAACTCCACCAGCTGAATGTGGTTCAGGTGATGGGCGATAAAATGAAATAATTTTGGCGATCCACCTGCATGGCTACCCGCCGCAGACCTGCTGCTGGTCCACTAGGCATTGTGCTCCCGCCGGCTTGTGGGCCGCAGCGGAGGCTATCCTCCGCTGACGGGCCTACCAGTACGGTGCGGCTGTTACTACTAGAGTGGAGGCCGTACGGTGCGCCTCTCCCATTAGTCGAGAGCCGGCCCTCCGCAGCGGGAGGGCGAGCGGAATCCCAAACAAGCTCTTACTTGCCAAGGAAGCGCCTTAAGCCCGCCATAGCCGCTACGAACGCGATCGCAATCAGTTTCCACCCCTTCAGTAAAAAGATGCCGATGGTTGCGAGCAGGCCGGTCTTGGCCAGCACCTTAGCCCCGAGGAGGGCGGCCAACCCGTAGGCGGCCACGTTGTCCGTGCTGGCATCGAAGTCCGCATAGCGGTTGCCCGCGGTGTATTTAACGCTGCCGAGAAAATCATCCAGGTCGGCGTTGACCTCCTCCAGGTCCTTCATGGCTCCGATGACGTTCATGGTGAGGAAACCGCGGCGGCCAAGGAAAAGCACGTTGTAATTCAGGGTATTGACCTCCTCGCCCTCGAAGTGGAGCTCCTTGGCCCAGTGCAAGCGCTTATTGTTGACGTCGTAGTGGGGCGGCTTGGCCCATCCCCGCAGGTGCATGGGGACGTAGCCCGCACCTTCCCGCTCCGCGTTCCCCGCTTCGGTTTCCTCCTGGAGCTGGACAAGGAGCTCCTCGTAGTCCAGATCGGCGGCGTCGTCGTCCTCGATGTAGCCGTCTTCGACGTAGCTGATCTCGATGCCGTAGCCCCCGATATCGGCGGGGCCGTACTTGTCGGGAAACAGCATACCCAGCGATCCCTGACCGTTGGCGGGAGGATTTCCCCACATGTCCACCAGCACGGTCGCGGCGTCCGCTCCGGAAATATACCGGTAGCCGGGGGGCACGTCGAGTTCGGCCAGGCCGTCGCCGAGCGTCACGGTCGTGTCCGCGTAGAACACCAGCGTTCGTTCCAGGCTGTCCCGCTCGGCCTGGTAGGCCGCCGCCCAGGCTTCGGCTTCGGTTTGCGCGTCATCTACGAGCAGTTGGGCGGGGAGGGCCAGCGGCAAGACCAGGAGCGTGGTGGCCGCGAGGCGAAAGAATCCGGTCATGTAAAACAGGAGTGAGGTATTCAAAAAGAACAAACCCGCCGGGGGCATGCAGCCAAGAAGCTAGCCATGCGCAGTCGCGGGTGCGGTGAACGTACGGCCGGGTCGAAGGGCCTGACGAAAAACTAACGGCCACGAAGGCGCCAGGTGGCGGGTGGCGGGGGTTTTTAACGCATAAGGCCTTACTTCTTAGCGGCTAGCCACGCCAAATTCCGGAGATTTTCCCGGGTTACCTTCGCCCATAAGTCGGAATTAACGAGAAAATCAACGTGCTTCCGCCCGTGCGGAGTGGCCCATTTTCCGGTGCTATGCTTCTAACTACTCCTTCCCCTTCCCCTTCCCCACGCCACGGCGCTCGTATGCGCTACGCCGCGCTTTCTACGCCCGCGCGCTGGCTATTCTTCCTGGCGGTGTCGCTGCTGCTGAATCCGCTAGTGTCCGGGCAGGATACCGCAGCCGCCACCTCGGGGGAGGCCATGCGCTCGGTGGCTGCTCCGGCCTTTTCGGGGCTGGAGGAGATGACCCCGGAGCAGCAGCTGGCTATGCAGGCCTACCGCAGCGTAGAGATGGAGAACCTGATCAATCAGCTGTTCAAGCTGGAAGGCCGTATGAGCGGAATGGAGCAGGGCGCGCGGGCGGCCCGGGAATCCATCGAACGGGTCGCAGTGCTGGATTCCCTGCGGCAAGTAGCCGAGGTGCGCCTACTAGGGGAGGCTTACCAGCGGGATCTGACCGAGTCTACCCAATTGCTGGAAAGTATCGACAGCCTACGTAAGCTCTGCGATTGGCCCAACTTCGTCGGCGATGCCCGGGCCCTGGCCGACCCCGCGACCTACGACAATTTCACTCAGGAACTGGCCCTCCTGCAGGAGGAACAAAAAAACAGCCTGCGCCTACCCGGTATCCAGCGCTTCGACAATCCTTACTTCACTAGCATCTACGCCCTTACCGCCGCCCTGGGCAGCAAGGACGGGGAGGAAGAACGCGCCAAAATCCAGCCCCTGATCACCGTCCTGGACTTTGCCATGCGGGCCGATCGGGAATTGGACTACATCGCCACCGAAGTGGCCTTCGCCGGAGAAATGGGGGAGGCGCTCTACGCGCGGGCCAGCGCCCTCCACCACGACCTCTATGCCCTGGTCAATCTGGAACCCGGCAAACTGGACGATGCCCGGCGGAAGTTTTTCCAGTACCAGTTCTCCGCCGACTTCATCCGGGAACACCGCGACAAGATCACTGCCTACCAGCGGGAAACGGACCGGATACGGGAGGAGTACGGCTACTACCAGTTTACGCTCGCCACCGCGCTGCGCAAAGCATCTTTCGGTCTCGACCGCCTCCGGGCGGAAGGCACGGGGGAGGAAAAGAGTGCGTTGGCCGAGACTCTGGAGGCGCGCAAGGCGGCCCTACGGGAGCGCATCGAAGCGGCGGCGGCAACCGTGGCGCGGCACCGCGGCGGCAACGGGTAGGCGGGGCGGAGCAGCCCATGGTAAATGGTCAACTCACTAGTGGGGCAAACCGTTACCTTTGCGCCCTCAAAATTTGCCGCTATGCTTTCCGTCCAAGACCTCACCGTACAATTCGGTAAACGCGTCCTCTTCAATGAGGTGAACCTGAATTTCGTCCGCGGCAACTGCTACGGCATCATCGGGGCCAACGGGGCCGGCAAGTCGACCTTCCTGAAGGTGCTCTCCGGTGAGCTCGCCCCCAACCGCGGACGGGCCAGTATGGAGCCCGGCAACCGCATGGCCGTGCTGAGCCAGAACCACTTCGGCTACGAGGACAAGGTGGTGCTGGAAGTGGTGAAGATGGGCTACGAAGAGCTCTACGCCATGGAGCAGGAGAAAAACGCGATCTACATGAACCCCGACGCCACCGACGCCGACGGGATGCGCGCCGCCGAGCTCGAGAATACCTACGGCGAGATGGGCGGCTGGACGGCCGATTCCGACGCCGCCGAGCTGCTCTCCAACATGGGCATTAAAGAAGACCTCCACTACAAGCAGATGGAGGAGCTCACCGGCCCCGAGAAAGTGAAGGTCCTGCTGGCCCAGGCGCTCTTCGGTAACCCCGATATCCTGCTGCTGGACGAGCCCACGAACGACCTCGACGCCCACACGGTACACTGGCTGGCCGACTTCCTGGCCGACTTCCCCAATACGGTGATCGTCGTGAGCCACGACCGCTACTTCCTCGACATGGTCTGCACCCACATCGTCGACATCGACCGCCAGCAGGCCACCATCTACACCGGCAACTATTCGTTCTGGTACCAGTCGAGCCAGCTCGCCATGCAGCAGGCGCAGAACAAGAACAAAAAGATGGAGACCAAGCGCGCCGAGATGATGGAGTTCATCCAGCGCTTCAGCGCCAACGCCTCCAAGTCCAAGCAGGCCACCAGCCGCAAGAAGGCCCTGGAGAAGCTCAACCTCGAGGAGATCAAGCCCAGCAGCCGCAAGTACCCCTTCATCGCCTTCCAGCCCGAACGGGAGCCCGGCGACCAGATCCTCAAGGTCACCAACCTCAGCAAGAAATCCCCCGACGGCAGCGTGCTCTTCTCCGGCCTCAGCTTCACCATGAACGGCCCCGACAAGATCGCCCTCGTGAGCCTCGACTCCGCCGCCCTGACCGCCTTCTACGAGGTGCTCGCCGGCATCGCCAGGCCCGACAGCGGTACCATCGAGTGGGGACAGACCATCACCCCCCAGTACCTGCCCAACGAGAATAACGACTTCTTCACCGAGGAGGTCGGCCAACTGGATCTCGTGGAGTGGCTGCGGCAATTCAGCCAGAACAAGGACGAGCAATTCATCCGCGGCTTCCTGGGCCGCATGCTCTTCGGCGGCGAGGAGGTCCACAAGAACGTGAGCGTCCTCAGCGGGGGCGAAAAGGTGCGTTGCATGATGTCCAAGGCCATGCTCAACCACCCCAATTTTCTACTGCTCGACGAGCCCACCAACCACCTCGACCTGGAGAGCATCACCGCGCTGAACAACGCCCTGCGCGACTTCAAGGGCAACCTCATCATGAGCAGCCACGACCACGAACTGGTCAACACCGTAGCCAACCGCATCCTCGAGATCGGGCCTAAGGGTATGGTCGATAGCTTGATGACCTACGACGAGTATTTGGAGTCGGCGGAGATCGAGGCGAAGCGGGAGGGGGTTTATGAGATGGTGGCTTAAGTAAGAGCTTGTTTGGGTTTTCCGAGGCTGAGGAAAGCGCCGCTGTTTTGGGTCTAATCGAGCCTCGAAAAGGGGAGGTGCACTTCGTGGCTGCTTCGCGGTGACGGGCTAAGTGACCTTTTTCTGGGCGAAGAGTAGGCGTAAAAGAACAAGTTTGCGGCGGTGAGCGGAATCCCAAACAAGCGCTAAAGGGACCACAGAGTGGCACGGAGGTAGGCACAGCGTTTCACGGAGTGTCTTCAAATGTTTTACCGTACCTCGTGGTTAAACATATATGACAGAAGACTTTACCCGCTTTATGGTAATAGATTGGTCTGCGCTGAATAGCCGGAGCCCAGTGCGCGCCAGTGGGAATGCCATTTGGCTCGCCAAGGGTTCCACTACTGGCGCTATCGCAGTTCACTATTTCCGCACCCGTGAACTGTGCTATCAGCACGTGGAAGAATATTTAGTTACGCAAAAAAACGAAAGGGTACTTGTCTGCTGGGACTTCAATTTCGGCTATCCGATGGGTCTGGCAGAGAAACTCGGGCTCAAAGGAAATTCTCCCTGGCGGGAAGTCTGGAATTACCTCACCGATCGGATAGAGGATGACGCGAGAAATAAGTCCAACCGTTTTTCGGTCGCGTCTGCTATGAACAGAGAGATCAGTGAAGGCCCCGGGCCCTTTTGGGGAGTACCCCCGTCTATGGCAAGCGAAAACTTAACTAGTCGTCGTAACGGTATATTTGAATATCCCGTAGCGGGTCTTGAGGAGTGGCGTCATACGGAAAACGAAAACTCTACTAAATCCGTCTGGCAACTGCTTGGCAACGGTTCTGTGGGGAGCCAGGCTTTGGTCGGTATTCCTCGGGTCAACCGTTTATTACACCACGAACAACTAGAGCATAGAAGTCGCGCATGGCCGTTCGATCAAATAAATAAGGGCGGGGACGCGGGTGCAATAATCGTGCACACTGAAATCTATCCGAGTGCCGTGCCGTTCGACCTTACCGATAACATCCGTGACCGTGCACAGGTGAAGGGCTACGTAGAGTGGCTACAAATACAGCAACGTGATGGAGCACTTAGAGAATTGATGAACCAGCCATGGGGTGACAGCTCCGCGATCCATAAGCGGGTCACCCAGCATGAGGGCTGGATACTAGGCTCCCCCGTTTTTTAGTATTTGATTTGCCTAGCCCGTGAAGCCCGATCAGCTACTATTAACACCCAAATTACTCTTAGGTGTTTCTCCCCTCTCCTTTGGAGAGGGGCCGGGGGCGAGGACAAAACAGTCAACCATGAAGGCTGGGTGCTGGGCCTATAAAAACCTAGTCAAATCCTAAAAAAGGGTCGAGTGGCCTCCGGTCCGAGCAGAGCCGCCAAGCTATCGCACGTTATAGCCTCGGACCAGAGGCCCTCGACCTTAGCCGGTGGCACCAGGAAATCAAGACCATTTATCCCAGGCTTGCTACACCTCCGACGATCGCCTATCCGACTACCCCCTACCCGATTAACATACTACCTTACACCCGACTAAGCGCGCAGCGCCCCTAATAACGTATCTTTGCGCCCCTCAAACCAACACGAGAGCCTATGACGTCACGTAAGATACGCTCCGCCTTAATCTCCGTCTACCACAAAGAGGGCCTCGGGCCCGTCATTGAGGGGCTGAAAAAACTGGGCGTCACCATTTACAGCACCGGAGGCACCGAGACCTTCATTCGCGATCGCGGGGCCGACGTCACCCCGGTGGAGGAGCTGACGGGCTACCCCTCCATCCTCGATGGCCGCGTAAAGACGCTGCACCCCAAAGTGCACGGCGGCATCCTGGCCCGGCGGCAGGAAGATCACCTGCAGCAGCTCGCGCAGCTGGAAATTCCCGAGATCGACTTGGTGATCGTCGACCTCTACCCCTTCGAAGAGACCGTGGCCAACACCGAGGAAGAGGAGGCCATCATCGAGAAGATCGATATCGGAGGTATCGCCCTGATCCGGGCGGCCGCTAAGAACTACCGCGACGTGCTCATTGTGCCCAGCCGCGAGGACTACGCGACCCTGCAGGTCATTCTGGACGAACAGGAGGGGACATCCCACCTCGAGGACCGCCGCAAGCTGGCCCGGCGTGCCTTCGCCGTGAGCAGCCACTACGACACGGCCATCTTCACCTACTTCAACGGAAACGGGGAACTGCCCGTCTTCAAGCGGAGTGAGATGAAGGCCAACGGCCTGCGCTACGGAGAGAATCCCCACCAGGAGGCCACCTTCTTCGGTCGGCTCAACGAGATGTTCACTAAGCTCAACGGTAAGGAATTGAGCTACAATAACCTGGTGGACATCGACGCGGCCGTAGCCCTGATGAAGGAATTCGAGGACGCCGACCCCGCTTTCATCATCCTCAAGCACACCAATGCCTGCGGCGTAGCCGTGCGCCCCACCCAACTCGAGGCCTGGAAGGCTGCCCTGGCCGGCGACCCCATTTCCGCCTTCGGAGGTATCCTGATCACGAACCGGCCGCTGGAGCTCTCCGTGGCCCAGGAGATCGACAAGCTGTTTTACGAAGTGCTCATCGCGCCGGACTTTACCGATTCCGCCCTCGAACTCCTCAGCAAGAAAAAGAACCGCGTACTCCTGCAGTACCACCACCTGCAACAGCAGTCCGAGACCTTCAAGAGCCTGCTCAACGGAGTGATCGTGCAGCAAGCTGACCTGCAGACCGAGAGTGCCGACCAGTTTGAGATCGTCACGGACCGCCAGCCTACCGGGCGCGAGACGGCCGATCTGGTGTTCGCCAACAAATGCGCCAAGCACCTTAAATCAAACACCATCGCCCTGGTGCGCGACAACCAACTCATCGGCATGGGCTGCGGGCAGACCAGCCGCGTCGACGCCCTGAAGCAGGCCATTACCAAGGCGACTAACTTCGGCTTTGAGCTGGAAGGCTGCGTCATGGCGTCCGATGCCTTCTTCCCCTTCTCCGACTGCGTGGAGATCGCCGCGGAGGCCGGCATCACCGCCGTGGTACAGCCCGGCGGGTCCATCAAGGACAAAGATTCCGTGGCCGCAGCAAATGCGGGGAAAGTGGCCATGGTGACGACGGGTGTTCGGCACTTCAAGCACTAAACCGAATTATAACCTCCGGAATTTAACTTCCGCTTAAGAACCCCCGGCCAGGCTCCCTGCGTCTTATAGCCGACTTTAAGATGGGAACACCACATCGTCAGCTCGTCGTCGACGTCGGAAACTCCGGCACTAAGGCCGCCTGCTTTGCGGACGACGAACTGATGCTCCCCGTTTTCCGCTTCCCGGCGGGCGACTGGGAGTCGATCGATGCACGGGTAACCAACCTTGGGGTGAATAACATCATCTATTCCACCGTGGCAAACGTGCCTTCCGAACGGTGGATCGATAAATGGAAACGCTCGGGAATCGGAGTATACACCCTCGACCGAAAGCTGCCGCTGCCCTTCTCGTCCGCCTACCGGACGATGGAAACGCTGGGGCAGGACCGCATCGCCGCCGTTGCCGGTACCCTCGGGAGGATCGACACCTCCCGCCTCATCGTCGATGCCGGAAGCTGCGTTACGCTCGACTTAGTGAACGCCCGCGACCACTACCTGGGGGGGAACATCAGTCCGGGGGTCGCTATGCGTATGCGCAGTATGCACGCCTTTACGGCCCGTCTCCCCCTGGTGGAGCCGGGGCAACCGCGTGGGCTGGTCGGCGACGCTACCCGGGAAGCCCTCCTCCACGGCGGACAACTCGGGGTGGTTTACGAGATCGAGGGCCTTTATGGCCGCTTACTTTCGGATCACCGCGACCTACAGGTCGTGCTCACCGGGGGCGATGCCCCCCACCTGCTCCCTTACTTTTCCATTAAGATTTTAAGCTACCCCAATTTGGTCCTGCGTGGGCTCAATCAAATATTGTCAACTTATGTCAACACGTTTTCTTAATACAAGTCTGCTCTCCCTTGCGCTGCTGCTGGGCCTGACGATGCTCGGTACCGAGCTGGCGGCACAGTCGATCGCGGGCACGGACTTCGTTGACATTCGTCCCAAACAGAACAGCCCCCTCAGCCGCTTCGGTCTCGGCGACCCCATCGACCAGGTGCACGCCGCGGCCGCCGGCATGGGGGCCCTGCAGACTACGTACCAGGACGCGTATCACCTCAATTTGCTCAATCCCGCCAGCCTGGCCAGTCTGCAGGCTACCAGCTTCGAGATCGGACTGTACGCCCGTAACGCCGACCTGAGCGACGCCGGGAGTTCGGCCAATACCTGGCAGGGCAACCTCAACTACATCGCCCTCGGGTTCCCGCTGCGCAATCCCATCAACCTTAACCTGGAACGGCAGCTGAATTCCTGGAACGGCGGCATGGCTTTCTCGCTGGCTCCCACTACCCTGGTGGGCTACGACCTGCAACTGACGGAAGACAATCCGATCACCGGCCCCGTCTCCAATCGCCTCAAGGGCAACGGTGGGGCCTATCGCTTTACCTGGTCCACCGCCCTGCGGTACCGGGGCCTTTCGGGGGGGGTAAACGTCAACTACAATTTCGGTAAGCTTTCCAACAGCCGCATCCTGGCCTTCGACAGCATCTCGACGGCCCTGGCCACCGAGTTTCTGGAGGAGTACAGCATCCGTGGGTTCAACTTCGGCTATGGCGTACAGTATGCCTTCAACTTCACCGAGTTGAACGAGGAGGGGCTCAAGCAACCCAACGGCAAGCGCATCATCGTGGGGGCCAACGGCGCACTGGGCAACGACGTGACCTCCGAGTCCAGCCTGCTCTTCCGGAAGTTCAGTACGAACCCCCAGGTGTCCGTGCGGGATACCGTCCGCTTCGAGGAAGGGGTGTTGGGGACGGTCAAGTTGCCGGCCAGCTATTCCTTCGGGGTAGCGTACGAGGAAATCGACCGCCTCTACGTCGGGATAGAGTACGGTCGCTCGGCTTACGGAAGCTACCGCAACGATGCCCAGCCGGAAAGTCTTTCCGACGCATCGCGCGTGGCCGCCGGTGTCCAGTTCATTCCCAACGTGGGCTCCTACAACCGCTACTGGCAGCGCGTCCGCTACCGGGCGGGTGTACGCCTGGAAGACGATCCGCGGGTCATCGACGCCGTGCAGGCTCGGCGAAATGCGGTAACTTTAGGCGTGGGATTGCCCATCCGCCTACCCCGGCAGCAAATATCTTTCCTGGATCTGGCAGTCGAATACGGCAAATTTGGCGTCCCCGACGTGTTAGACGAGACCTATGTACAATTTACCCTAGGATTTTCGCTCAACGACAACTCCTGGTTCTTTAAACGCAAACTCAACTAAACCAATATGCAAATCATTATTCGCACCCTGGCGCTTGCGCTGGTCCTCTGTGGCTCCACCACCCTGGCGACCGCCCAGTGCGTGACCTGGGTAGATTCCCCCCAGAAGGAACAGGCCGAAAACGCCCACGTTGCCTACCGCAATTTCATCAAGGGAAAGACCGAGATAGAACTCGCCGCCCTGCCCGAAAGCGAATTCAACGACGCCTTTAAAAGCTGGAAGCGTGCCTACGACATTGCCCCCGCGGCCGACGGCAACCGGCCCTTCCACTACCGGGACGGCCGCATGTTCTACAAGGCCATGGCCCAGAAGACTACGGACGACGCTAAGAAGAAGGAGTACACCGATATGGTCTTCAGCCTGTACGACCAGGAACTCGAATGCTACCCTAAGTACCAGGCTTACCTGCTCGGTCGGAAGGGGTCGGATATGTTCTACATGAAGGGCTACAGCGAAGAAGCCATCGGCGTCATCGAGCAGGCCATCGACGAAGGTGGAAACGAGACCGAATACGTGGTCCTCGCTCCCCTCGGCAAACTGCTCAATTACTACTTCAAGGAGGACGCCATCGACAACGGCCGCGTCCGCGAACTGTACGACAAGGCCGCCGGGGTCGCCGACTACAACATCGAAAACAACGAAACCTACGCCGTCTACTACCAGGCCGGTAAGGATAACCTCGAAGCCGATATCCTGGAATTCGCCGACGAGATCTTTGACTGTGCCTACTTCAAGGGCCTCCTCCTCCCCAAGGTGGAAGAAAACAAGGACAGCATCAACATCCTGAAGTACATCGTCACCAAACTGAAGGCCCAGGGCTGTGACTCTACCGATATAGATGTCGTACGCGTACAGAATATGTACGACGACCTCTACGCCGAGAAGGCCGAGGAGTACGAAGCCGAGCGCCGGCGCCTCAACCCGCTTTACGAGGGCAGCGAGCTCTACAACGAGGGCAAGTTCTCCGAAGCCATCGAGGCCTACCAGCGGGGCGTCGACGCCACCGACGACAGCGAGAAGAAAGCCCAGGCCTACTACCAGATCGCCCAGATCCAGCTCGCTAAGCTCGGTCAGTACAGCTCGGCCCGCCAGAGCGCCAACCGCGCCGCGGAGCTGAACCCCGGCTGGGGCAAGCCCTACATCCTGATCGGCGACATCTACGGCCGCATGAGCAGCAACTGCGGCGATGCCTGGGACCAGCGCCTGGCCGTTCTGGCCGCCATCGACAAATACAACTACGCGAAGAGCATCGACGGAGAAGTCTCCGGTGACGCCAACCGGCGCATCGGTAACTACCGCAGCTCCATGCCCATTCGCTCCGAGGCCTTCTCCCGGAGCCTCAAGGAAGGGGATCGCGTCAGCGTAGGCTGTGGGATCGGGGAGACCGTGACCCTGCGGTTCTAAATTTGCCCTTACCGCAAGCAAAGGCCCACCCGACAGCGTCGGGTGGGCCTTTGCGCGTACCGGAGAAAGCGGTAAAAGGCGTAGCTTGGTCGGCATTCGCCACGCCGGTTTGATCATGTACGGGAGTTCCGCCGCACCCGCGTTCCCGCTGACTAGTCGATAATTTCGGAATGCTGGTCGAGCACGTCCAACCCGGCGGCCGTTTTGCACCTTTACATACGAAAGCCGGTTCGTTATCTTTGACGATGGCCCCCAAACTGATAAGCACATGGAAGCACCACAGATGAAACCAAAGTCCTTCTGGCAGCGCCCCGAGGGCGTGACCGGCCTGCTGTTCCTCGTAGCCCTCGTGGGCGTACTCGGTTTCGTGGCCGTGACCTTCGGCGCGGCGATCCTGAGCTTCATCAGCACGACCATCGGACTGGTGGTGGCGGGGCTCATCGTGTTGGGACTCATCTACATGATCGCCGACCCCAAGACGCGCAACCTGGTCTTCTACATGTACAAGAGCGTGATGCGGGCCATTACGGGCATGTTCGTGCAGATCGACCCCATCGGCATCCTGAAGACCTACGTCGACGAGCTGCAGGGCAACCTGCGCAAGATGAACAAGCAGATCAGCCAGCTGCGCGCCCAGATGCACAAGCTCAAGGAGGTGATCGTCAACAACGAGCGCGAGATCAGCAGCAACCTGAAGATCGCCGGCAAGGCCAAGGAGACCAACAAGCGCAACGTCATGATCCTGAAGAGCCGCCGCGCCGGCCGCCTCAAGGACAGCAACATCAAGCTCGAAGAGCTCTACAAGAAGATGGAGGTGCTCTACCGCGTGCTCACCAAGATGTATGAGAACAGCGCCATCCTGGCGGAGGACATACAGGACCAGGTGTCCGTCAAGGAGCAGGAACGCAAGGCCATCCACGCGAGCCACGGCGCGATGCAGTCGGCCATGAGCGTCATTCAGGGCGACCCCGATCAGCGGGCCATGTTCGATATGGCCATGGAGAACATCACCGAAGACGTAGCCAACAAAGTGGGGGAAATGGAGCGCTTCATGGAAGTCTCGGCCAACT
Source organism: Lewinellaceae bacterium (assembly GCA_963803525.1). Classification (GTDB taxonomy): domain Bacteria; phylum Bacteroidota; class Bacteroidia; order Chitinophagales; family Saprospiraceae; genus Neolewinella. The sequence continues at coordinate 359,575 of CAWDMV010000017.1, read as the reverse complement.
TCATGGACTCGGTCGACCTCCAGAACGGCGTGTTCGAGGAAGAGGGCCTCAATATGCTGGAGCAGTGGGAGAAGGAGTCGAACAGCCTGCTGCTCGGCGAGGAAAAGTCCAATCTGCTGCTGCAGGCCAACAATGACAGTGACGTACTCGACCTCGACGCACCGGTGCCCGAGCGGCAGCGGCAGGCGGGCAGTTCGAATCAGTACGATTCCTTCTTCAACTGATTTTGCGGCGGCTTCCCCCCATCAGCTACGCCATCATGCTGTACATGCTGCTGGCCTTCGGCTGGTGGTCCATCCTGCTGCTGCGCAAGAACGAGGAAGCCCACAACGCCCGCGTAGACAAGCTGGCCATCGAGCTGGCCGTGCAGAAGCGGATCGAGCGGGCCAGTGATTTCCGCCTGACGGAGAACTACCAACTGCTCACCGAACGCTTCGAGCGGCAGCAGCGCATGATCCTCGGGGAGGCCCTCCTGCTGGTGCTGAGCCTGGTCGGTGGCATCTACCTGCTGTTCCGCAACCTCGGCAAGGAGATCAGCGCCGCGGAGCAGCAAAGCAACTTCCTGCTCAGCATTACCCACGAGCTCAAATCGCCGCTGGCGGGCATCCGCCTGATCCTCGAAACCTTTCAGAAGCGGCGCGAACTCCAGCCGGAGATCCAGCAGAAACTCAGCACCAACGCCCTGGCCGAAACCGACCGCCTGACCGCCCTGGTCAACGACCTGCTGCTCAGCGCGAAACTCGAGAACGTGTACCAGCTCAACCGGGAGCCCATCGACTTCGGGGAGCTGGTGCAGGACGCCGCCGACCGCGTCGTGATGAAGTACCGCGGCACCAACCTCCACGTCGACATCGAGCCCGACATCCCCTTCATTTCCGGCGACCGGCCGGGACTGACCAGCGTGGTCGTCAACCTGCTCGAAAACGCCGCCAAGTACAGCCAGCCCGAACCCGTTATCCACACCAGCCTTCACCGGGGTGGGGAGAGCGAGATCGTCTGGACGGTGCAGGATAACGGCCTCGGCATCCCCGATAGGGAGAAACGGCGGGTCTGGAGCAAGTTCTACCGGGTGGGGAACGAGGATACCCGCAGCACCAAGGGGACCGGCCTGGGCCTCTTCATCGTCAAACAGATCATCGACAAGCACGGCGGCCAGATCGAACTGTTGGACAACCAGCCCCGGGGGACCGTATTCCGGGTTTACCTGCCCGTACGCTAACTTTGGGCCCACCCTGACCAGAAACTTATGCAAACCACCCCCCTTACCGAAACTCACCGGCGCCTCGGCGCGAAGCTCGTCGATTTCGCGGGCTTCGAGATGCCCCTATCCTACACCTCCCTCAAGGAGGAGCACCAGGCGGTCCGCGAGGCCGCGGGCATCTTCGACGTGTCCCACATGGGGGAATTCATCGTGCGGGGAGCGGGGGCGCAGGCGCTGGTGCAACGCGTCACGAGCAACGACGTAACGAAGCTCGCCGAAGGACAGGCCCAGTACAGCTGCTTTCCCCGCCCCGAAGGCGGGATCGTGGACGACCTGCTGGTGTACCGCCTGCCGGCCAATCCGCGAATGGGAACCAGCCTCGACCACCCGGCCTACATGCTCGTCGTCAACGCGGGCAACATCCAGAAGGACTGGGACTGGATCCAGTCGCACAACACTACCCAGGCCGAGCTCCTCGACATCAGCGACCGGACGGCCCTGCTGGCCGTACAGGGCCCCAAGGCCGTAGAGATCCTCGAGCCGCTGACGGACGTGGACCTGGCGGCCATTCCCTACTACAGCTTCGTGCGCGGCAACCTGGCGGGGGTAGACAACGTGCTCATCTCAGCCACCGGCTACACCGGCTCGGGCGGCTTCGAGCTGTACCTCGACGCCGATCGGGCGGAGCAGGCCTGGGAAGCCATTCTGCGGGCGGGCAAGGCCCACGGCCTGATCCCCGCCGGCCTCGGTGCCCGCGACACCCTGCGCCTGGAGAAGGGCTACTGCCTCTACGGCAACGACATCGACGACACCACCACGCCCCTCGAGGCGGGGCTGGGCTGGATCACCAAACTGAACGGGGACGACTTCGTCGGTAGGGAGTTTCTCCTGCAACAGAAAGCATCCGGCATCCCCCGCCGCCTGGTGGCCTTCCGGGTGCACGACCGCCGGGCCCCCCGCCACGGCTACCCCATCCTGAGTGCGGACGGGGAGGTGATCGGGGAGGTGACCAGCGGCACCCATGCCCCCAGCCTGGACTATCCGCTCGGTATGGGGTACGTCAAGACGGGACACCATGCAGTGGGCACTAAGCTCGCCATCGACCTCGGACGCAAGACCATGGACGCCGAGGTGATCAAGTTGTAGGTCAGGGCATATCACCTGAAGCACTAGTGCTTCAGGATTGAACTAAGCAATAGCTTGACGCCGACAGCGTGGTGCTGAACGAGCGGACAAAAGTTCAGCATAGCCGTAGCTACGGTGGATTTTTGGCGGGGAAGTGCAGCGCCGCGCTGGCCAGTCAAGGGGCAGCTTATTTCGGTCCTGAAGCACTAGTCCGGGACACGTCATCTCGGGACCGGCCGCACGCTGCCGTAACGCGCGTGGAACGGAGCGTCCATCGACGATTCCCCGCATTCGTCGATGGAATCCAAGGAGCGCTCGAACTAAGTTGCCGGCGGAGCGGGGAGCGACGACATTTGAATCATCAAAACGGGAAAGCAGCTAAATGCCTGCTGTCCAGGGTGCAACCCCCCGGATGCTAACCCGTCCTTCATTCAAATTTCAGTCACGCCTCCCGATCATGCTCCGCTCTACGTTCCTCTTCCTCGCTTTACTTATTGGATGCTCCTCGGGGCTTTCCGCCAAGCGGGGGGAGAGCATCTTCGACCGCTGGAGCGAGATCGGAAAGCAGCGGATCACCCTCCGCTTCAACCTCGATAGCCTGCTGGCCAACCGCAACTCCGCCGACCAGATCGCGGGCACCATCGTCGACAGCGGCCTGACCTTCGGGGTAGACATCAGCGTGCGGGGCCGCTACCGCCGCCGCACCTGCGCCCTGCCGCCCCTGATGCTGCAGTTCAGTAAGGAAGGCCTCCGCCTCGCCGGCCTGAACACCCACAACGACTACAAACTCGTGACCCACTGCACCAGCGACCCCGCCGGCCAGGAAGCCATTCTGCGCGAGCAACTCGCCTACGAGCTGTACCGGACGGTCGACCCCAACGCCAGCTTCCGCACCCAGCTGCTGACCGTCGACTACGTCAACACCGCCGACGGCAGCGTGACGACCAGCTACGCCATCCTCATCGAAGACACCGACGAACTCAAGGGACGCCTCGACGCCGAGCTCTGCAAGGATTGCTACAACGCTCCCCTGGACCGCTACGTCAACGCCGAGCGCCTGACCCTCTTTCAGTACATGATCGGCAACGGCGACTACAGCACCCCGCTTGTCCGCAACCTGAAGTTGATGCGCGACCCCAACGGCCGCCTGACCGCCGTGCCCTACGACTTCGACTTCAGCACCCTGGTAAACCCCACCTATACCAAGCAACGCCTCGCCGGGCGCACCCTGGTGTGGAGCTTTGAGCAGTCGCTGGACCTGTCCCTAGCCGCCGATGAGTTCCTGCTCCTACAGGATGAGTTGCTGCAACAGGTGGCCGACTTCGATCAGCTGGACGCAAGCAGCCGGCGCGAGATCACGAAGTACCTGAAGGGCTTCTTCCGCGAACTTAAGTACGAGCGGGTAGGCCACTAGGGGGCTTACCTTCGCGGCATGAACGCCGTCCGTCTCCTCACCTTTTACCTGCCCAGTGGGCTTATGGCCGTCAGCCTGCTGGCGGCCATCGGTATTGGAGGACTGTTCTTTCTCAAGCGCAGCGGCGAATGGCGGGCCAATTGCCTCTACGGGGCCCTGTTGATCGCGGGCGGGCTGACCCAGCTGCATTTCCTGCTCCTGTTTTCGGGGGCCGCGCTAGCGCATCCCGGACTAGAGTTTCTGCCGATCTACCTGACGCTCTGGTTGCCCGTGCTGCTCTTCCTGCACGTCAAGATCAGCATTTACCCCGGGTATCGCCTGCGCATCGGCGACCTCAAACACTTCATCTTTCCGGTTGCCCAACTGCTCTTCTTCGTTTCCATCTGGCTGATCCCTTCCTTTCGCCGGCCGGAGGGACGCTACTTCTACAGTCCGTTCTACGGGGGGTTGGAGCAGGCGCTCTACCTCATCATCTGGCCCGCCTACATCATCTTCGCCTACCAGTACCTACGGCGGCGGCGGGCGCAGCTGGGGCGCCGGACCTTGCCGCGATTGTTGTGGTACCTCCGCAAGTTGCTCAAGGGCAGCATGCTCTTCGTGATCGCCTACGCCATCCTGGCCCTCAGTGATTTCGTGAGCTACAACTACCTGCTGATCGACATGCGCAGCCGGGAATGGTACGCCGGGGTACAGTCGCTTTCCTATACCGTACTGCTGCTGTGGCTGACCGTATACGGCTTCCAGGTGCTGCTGTGGGGCCGGCGCCTGCTGCGGGCGGAAGGGAACGCCTGAGATGCCTTACATTATGGGGTCCAAATCTCCCCTCGCATGCCCATCAATCGTCGCCAGTTCGTCCAAACTTCCCTCGGTACCCTAGCGGCGGGCGCGCTCCCATTGGGCGGGGTCGCGGGTGCGGGGAGGAGCCAGGAAGGAGACCTGCGGGTCGGTATCCTGGGCAGCGGATTCCGGGGCCAGAGCCACCTGCGCGAGTTGCTCGGCCAGCCGGGGGTACGGGTCACGGCCATTGCGGACATCGACCCGGAGATGGTGGCGCGGACAAAGGCGATCTGCGAGAAGGCGGCGCGACCCTACCCCGTGATCTACGACCGGGGACCGGAGGACTTCCAGCGGCTGCTGGCCGAAGCGGAGGTCGACGCGGTGATCATCGCCACGCCCTGGCGCTGGCATACCGTGATGGCCGTGGCCGCCCTGCACGCCGGTAAGTACACGGGACTGGAAGTGGGCGGCGCCTTCAGCCTCGACGAATGCTGGGAGCTCGTGCGGGCCCACGAGGCCACCGGTACCCACCTGTTCTTTCTGGAAAACGTCTGTTACCGGCGCGACGTCATGGCCGTGCTGAATATGGCCCGGCAACACGTATTCGGGGAACTGCTGCACCTGGAGGGCGGCTACCAGCACGACCTGCGGGCCGTGAAATTCAACGACGGCAAGCAGGCCTACGGGGGCGGCGTGGAGTACGGTCCCGGGGCGTTTCACGAGGCCCGGTGGCGCACCCAGCACTCCCAGTACCGCAACGGCGACCTCTACCCGACCCACGGCCTCGGCCCGGCGGCCAACCTGATCAACATCAACCGGGGCAATCGCTTCGTGAGCCTCAGCTCGATGGCCACCAAGGCCCGCGGACTGCACCAGTACATCGTGGACCAGGCGGGCCCCGACCACCCCAACGCACGGGTGCAGTGGAAACTCGGCGATGTCGTGACCAGTATGCTCTCCACCCAGAACGGCGAGGTGGTCGTGCTCCACCACGATACCAACCTGCCCCGTCCGTACAGTCTGGGCTTTCGGGTGCAGGGGACGCGGGGCATTTGGATGGACGTCAACGACTCCATTCACATCGAGGGAAAATCGCCGGAACACGGCTGGGAGCCCGCCGCGGCCTGGCTCGAACGGTACGACCACCCCTACTGGAAACGGGACGGGGAGCTGGCGGCGGGGGCCGGCCACGGGGGGATGGACTATTTCCTCATCAAGGATTTCGTACGGGTGGCGAAGGCCCGCACCGCCCCGCCCCTCGACGTTTACGACGCGGCGACCTGGCTGGCCGTGACGCCCTTGTCCGAGCAAAGCATCGCCGGTGGCGGTAGCCTGCAGTCCTTTCCCGACTTTACCCGGGGGCGGTGGATGGACCGGCCGGCCGACTTCGCTACCGCAGGATCGTAACGCTGCCCGCCTGGCGCAACTCCTCCCCCTCGCAGCGATAAACCATCCGCCAGAGCATCACGCCGGGGTTGACGGCCTGCCCCCGGAAGGTGCCGTCCCAGCGCTCCTGAGGATCCCGGGTTCGGAACACCTGCCCTCCGAAGCGATCGTACACCTCAAAGGTGACCAGCTCGCTCACGGCGAAGGGATTAGCGATGCCGAAAGTTTCATTGGCTTCGGGACCAAGGCCGTTCGGCGTGAATGCCTTGGGGACGAAGACTTCCCGGCAGTCGAGGGAAGCGGGGTCGATAACGGTCAGCACGAGGGTGTCGCGCGCCCGGCAGCTGCCCTGCCCGGCGTCGATGTCTACGAAGTACGTCTTGGTGCCGGCACTGGTGGGCGTGATCGTGGGCTCCGCGGCGGTAGGATCGTCTACCCCGTCGGTGGGCGTCCAGCGGAAATCCGTACCGCAGTTACTGTTGAGGGTGATGTCGATGCTTTGGCCTAGGAAGAGCGGGGGTGGAGCCGTGAGGATGCGGTCGGGGAAGAAGAATAGGGCGCCTACTTCCTCGGTAGCGAGGGCGCGGCCGTAGATGCGTACCTCGTCCAGGAGGCCCGTAAAACTCTGCTCGTCCGGCCTCAGGCAAGTGGCGGACCCTAGGAGCAGATCGCCGGAATTGTCCACATTGACGCGGTCGGTTGCCGTGGCGGAGCCGACGGGCTGTCCGTTTACGAAGAGCCGCAGGCGGGTATTGTCGCGTACCACCGCCAGGTGTTGCCAGCAGAAGGAATTCGTAATCGGGTGATCCAGGGTCGTGACGGCGCCATCTTGCGCTACGGTGACGGTGAGGGTACGGGTATCCGCGCGGTAGCGGACGGAAAAACGGGCGGGGTTATCGCAGAGCGTGTCGCGCTTGGAGATCAGGTACTGGGTGCCGGTGGAATCCAGGGGCTTAAAGTAGAGACTGACGGTGAAGTCCTCGTCGTCGAATTTTCGGTTAACGTTGTTGGTAGCCCCTCCGGGGATACGGACGAAATCGCCTGCATCCGTCAGGAGCAGCGCCTCTCCGTTGACGCCGCAGTCGTAGTCGATGACCCCCTGCGCGACGCCAAGATTGGAAGCGTCACCACTGCCGTCGCCGAGGTTACTCTCGAACGGATAATAGGCGGTGAGCCCGAGGGTGGTTTGGGCGAAGTTGGCCAGGGGATGGAGCAGGGCGAGGAGAAGAAACAGGCGCATGGGCGGGGCGGACTAAGCGGAAAGAAAGCGGGTTTTCCACTCCGGACGGGGAAGAATGCAGGATTCCCGCTTCCCGAACCAGCGGTAACGGTTGCGGCCGATGAGGTTGTAAACCGCATCGCGTAGGAAACGGGGAACGACGCGAAGGTAGTACAGTACCGCAAAGGGGCCGCCCATCAGGCGGGCGGCGCGCAGGGCGCCTTCGCTGTGCGTATAGACGCGATCGTTCTCGTACAGTACGAGGGAGTCCAGCGCGGCGGGGTCCACCCCCCGGGGAAGGAGGAGTTCGGCGGCCAGGGGAGACTGTAGACTCGCGAAGCGCAGCAGGCCACGGCGGTCGTTCAGGAGGATGGTCTGAACGGCGCCGTTGCACAGGTTGCAGTGGCCGTCGAAGAAGAGGATGGGGTACGGATGGTCCATTTGGGAGGAAAACAGTTGGGGACGGGGAAGGTTAAATTTGACAGCCAGCGAACAAATGGGTGTTGTAGACGGCTTTACAGACGTATTTCATCACAAACACAAAACACACGCCTCATGGGTATTCTTTCCTGGATCATTCTCGGCCTTGTTGCCGGCGCTCTTGCAAAATGGATCATGCCCGGCCCCGATCCCGGTGGCTGGATCGTAACCATTTTGATCGGCATCGTCGGTGCGGTCATCGGCGGCTTCGTGAGTACGGCCCTCGGCTTCGGAACGGTGGATGGCTTCAATATTGGATCGGTAGTCATCGCTGTCATCGGTGCACTCATCCTCCTGTTTGCCTACCGGAAACTAGCCTAAGTACGACCGATTATCATAAATAAGCGACCTCCCCGCACTAGTGGGGAGGTCGTTTTGGTTAATAGGCTAACCAACCTCCGTTCCCTCCGTGTCGCTGCGCATTGTACAACTTACCGACCCCCACCTGTTGGCTCCCGGAGAGGAACTGATGGGACTGGACGTCGGTGCCCGCTTCGAAGCGGCATTAAAACTGGCCCTGCGGCTGCGACCGGATGCGCTGTTCCTGACCGGTGACTTCTGCGCGCAGGAGCCCGTGCAGCTTGTTTACCACCGCCTGCGCAAACGATTGGATGGTCTGGGCGTACCCTACTACCTGACCCCCGGCAACCACGATGACCGGGCCATGCTGCGAAACGCGTTTCCCCTGCCGGGCAGCGGGGACGCCGGGATCAACTACGTGGTTCACCTGAAGGGGCGCAGTTTTTTGTTTCTCGACTCCAGTCCGGGCTACGTCGATACCGCGCAACTGGATTGGCTGGCCCACGAACTGGTTGCCCATCCCCAGGCCGCCATTGTCCTGCACCATCCGCCGGTGCCGCTCGGCATTCGGTTCATGGACACTAAGCATCCCCTGCAGGAGACGGATCGCCTGTTGGAACTCCTCACGGCCGACGGACGCCGCCGCCGCGTCTTCTGCGGTCACTACCACGCTAACCGCCTGGTGAGCCACAAAAATCTGGACGTACTTCTGTGCCCGCCCACCAGCTTTTTCATCAATCCCTCCGCCCCCGACTTCGAGCTGGACCCCCACGCCCCGGGCTGCCAGCTCATGGAATGGACGGAGGCAGGGGACTTCCGCTACACCGTGTACACCGCCTCCGGAAAAATACCGTAGCGGGGGGGACCAGAAACTTCCCGTACCCCGGAAGAGTTACAATTTTGCCGCGCCGCTTGTGGGATTATTCCGCCCACCGTATATTTGCGGCCGCTAACGGCACTCAGACCTATGGTGTAATTGGCAACACAACAGATTTTGGTTCTGTCGTTCAAGGTTCGAGTCCTTGTAGGTCTACGCAAAAGCCCGTCTCCGATTGGAGGCGGGCTTTTTTTTATTGGGCTTGTTGCTATATTTGTCAGCCTAACTACCGGCGGTAAGTATTTTGCGCCTTACCGTAGCGGCAGAATTTTTGTGGGGAATTTTAAGTAATTTCCGCTCTCTAACAACGAAAGCTAGTGTTTCAGGATTGAACTAAGCCATAGCTTGACGCCGACAGCGAGGTGCTGAACGAGCGGACAAAAGTTCAGCATAGCCGTAGCTACGGTGGATTTTTGGCTGGGAAGTGCAGCGCCGCGATGGCCAGTCAAGGGGCAGCTTATTTCGGTCCTGAAGCACTAGTACAAACCATAATTTCATGAAGCAATTTCTACTCCTATTTAGTTTCCTCTTACTGACCGCCGCGGGCTCCGCCCAGGTGGTCTACGTGGATGCCGCGGCGACCGGCGCCGGAGACGGCAGTTCCTGGGACGACGCCTTTACCGACCTGACCGTGGCCCTCGACAGCGCCGACACCGGAAGCTCCCTCTGGCTAGCTGCCGGCACGTACGTCACCCCCGACTCCTCTTCTTTCGTGATCGACCGGGAAATATCCCTTTACGGAGGTTTTGCCGGTACGGAGACCGAAGCCAGTGCCGCCGACCCGATGGCCAACGAAACCATCATAAGCGGCGACGTGATGGGCAACGACTCGGTGGGGGTGTACGACAGCCTGAAGATGGACGACAACAACCGGGTATTCCTCATCCTGGATACCGCAAGCACGGGAAGTAGCTTTACCGTTACCCTCGACGGCTTGACCATTCGCGACGGAGTTATTGCGAACGACGGAGGCAGCTCCTTAGGCGGCGGCATGTACACGACGGCTAAGGTGAACCTCAACCGTATCCTGTTTACCACCAACCGTGCCCGGCGCGGGTCGGTCATGTACATGATCGGTGATAACAGCTCGGGGTCTAGTGTCAACAATGTCGTTACCCGGGGAAATTACGCCAACGACCTGGGCCAGTACGTCATCGTGTTCCCCAACGACATGAGCTTCACGAACTGCACCTTCGACGGGGAGGGCATCGCGGCCAGCGACCGCATGCTATTTGTGCAGCAGGCCGGAAACTTCTCCATCGACAACTGCACCTTCACCGGTATCGTTACGCCCACCAGTAACGGACCGGCCCTGTACACCACGGGTAACCAGAATCAGACAATCACCAACACCACCTTCGAAGACTGTATCGCTAACTTTGGGGGCGCCGTCCTCATGTTCGGTGATGGCGTGGTGAACGACTCGTCTACGGTGTTCCGTAACTGTCAGTTCCTGGGTAATACCGCCGGCGCTACTGGCGGTGCCGTGTATATCCAGGATGAGCGCTTTGAGTTCACCGACTGCTCGTTTTCCAACAACTCCGGTAATGCCGGTACCGTGGGTATGTTCGGGTCGGCCGCCGATAAGTACTCCTTCGCCAATTGTACGTTTACCAACAACGGCCAGGATAGTCCGTATAACGTAGGAGCCGGAATCTATACGTCACTCGTTGGAGGAGATGTTCCAGACAGCCTGATGATTGACAGTTGCACCTTCACCAGCAACGTGACCACCATCGAACCGGGCTTTGTAAGCGGAGGAGCCATCTACGTGTCCGGCGACTTCGGTCCCCGTCCCTACGTAGGCATCACCAACTCCCGTTTCAACCTCAACTCCGCCCTCGAGGGGGCCGATGGGGCGGCCATCTACCTGGTCAATGGTTCCATCGTGGATATTGCCGACTGCGACTTCAGTGACAACAACGCGGACGGCAGCGGCGGCGCCTTCTTCGCCCTGCAATTCACCGAGGAAATCGAAGAGATCGATACCACGACCAACGATACGACAATCATCACGTTCTACCCGGAGGACAACACCCCCGAATTCCTGGTAACGCGCAGCTTGTTCCTCAACAACCAGGCCGGTGATCAGGGCGGGGTTGCCGACCTGCAGGCCAGCCAGATGTCCGCTACCAACAGCCTCTTCATCGGCAACCAGGTTACCCTGGGATCCGGTAGCGGCGGTGCGATCATCATCAACGGCACGGACGCCGCGCCGCTCCAGCTCGACAACGTATTCGTCAACAACACCTTCTACAACAACAACGACGGTGGTCGGGAAGGCTTAGACACCTTGCTAGGCGCTGCCGGCAATGCCATCGCAGTTTTCCAACAAGGCGACACGGACCCCGACAGCAATTTCGTCGGCCTGACCATTCAGAACAACGCCTTTTTCCAACTCGACGCGAACGAGGAAAGCCTGGGCATCGAGGAAACGGGCGACGACGGTGAGTTTGTAGTGATCTCGCTCGGTGGAAACTACTTTAACAGCAGTGCACAGCCCAACTTCCCCACCACTTACGTCGGTGGAGTTGAGGACATCACCAACGTCGACATCGTCGACCGGGAGATCTTCTTCGACCCGCAGCTGGATGACTTCGATACCGAGTTCCCTAACCTCGACCTGATCGGCGGCGGCACCAACCCGCTCATCAATGGCGGAACTACCGGGGAGCTCGTTCCCGAAGTGGACTTCTTCAACGAGCCCCGCGACAGCATGCCCGACATCGGAGCCATCGAGTACAACGGCCTGCGGGTAGACGTAGCCGAGCCCATCGCGGACAGCGGCCTCGAACTGAGTTTCTTCCCCAACCCTACCGTAGACGTGGTCAACATCGTGAATAACGACGCCAAGGTCAACCGCTTTACGGTCCTGGTTTCCGATGTGCAGGGACGCTTCCTGATGGGTCGCCAGTTTGATGCCACCCAGAACAGCCTCGACCTGACCGCCCTGCCCAAGGGCATATACAACCTCTCGCTGTTGATCAATAACAAGACCTACAGCCAGCAGGTGGTGAAGCAGTAACTCACCGATACCAAACCGAACCGGGAAGCCGGGCCGCCCATCCGGTGGTCCGGCTTCCGGCGTTTGGGGAACTGTTTTACGGCGGCTAAGGGAGTTTCGTTACACCCGCGGCCCCGCCCGATGGGTATTTAAGGGGGTAAACTTCATGCAAAGCGCCTTAACTTTGCGCCATGCTCCAGGTATCCCCCCCCCGCATCCGCCTGCTCAGGCGAAGGATCTGATACGCTTCCCGCTACGGCCCGGAAGCCCCGGCCCTCGCTGCCGCTGATTCACGCGATACCTGTCCCCTTTTCCCATCAGACCACGCCCCCGGGGCGGTCGATTTTCCTTAGTTATGCAGATCAAGATACTGGTGGCCCAGCCGGAACATACGGTGTTCGCCCGGGCCATTTGCGACCTCATCGAAGAATCCGCCAAGGCCCGGGGTACCGGCATCGCGAAGCGGGAACCGGCCTACGTGGAGGAAAAAATACGCACCGGCAAGGCGGTCGTCGCCCTCGTCGACGGAGAGATCGGCGGATTCAGCTACATCGAAACGTGGGAACACGGTAAGTACGTGGCCAATTCGGGGCTCATCGTCAACCCCAAGTTCCGCCGCCACGGCCTGGCGCGGCGCATTAAGGCGGCCGTGTTTAATCTCTCGCGGGCGAAGTACCCCGAGGCGCGCATCTTCGGCATCACCACCAGCCTGCCGGTGATGAAAATCAACCACGACCTGGGCTACCGGCCCGTCACCTTTTCGGAACTCACCCAGGACGATGCCTTCTGGAGTGGTTGCCGGACCTGCCCCAACCACGACATCCTTACCCGCAACGACCGGCGGTTGTGTCTCTGCACCGCCATGATGGCCCCCAGCGCCGTGGAGGCAAAGAAAATGGCCGTCGATCTTTCCGACATGATCGTGGAAGGATAGCTCCAACTTCACCTAATAACCCCTCAATCCCCCCGCCCCCTTGAAAAAGATCGTTCTTGCCTACAGCGGAGGCCTCGACACCAGCTTTTGCGTCCGGTACCTTACCGAAGAGAGGGGCTACGAGGTGCACGCCCTGACCGTGGATACGGGGGGATTCGCCGAGGATGAAATCCGGGAAATGGAGCAGCGGGCGCTGTCCCTCGGCGCCTCCTCCTACAGGCGCATCGACGTTACCGGCGCGTACTACGCCGAGTGCCTGCGCTACCTCGTGTACGGCAACTGCCTGCGCTACCAGACCTACCCCATGTCGGTCAGCGCCGAGCGCATGTTCCAGGCCCTGACCACCGCCCGCTACGCCGTGGAGATCGATGCCGACGGCGTGGCCCACGGCAGCACCGGCGCGGGCAACGACCAGGTGCGCTTCGACCTGGCCTTCGCGCTGAGCGGCAAGGAGCTGGAGGTCATCACGCCCATCCGCGACCTCCAGCTCACGCGGCAACAGGAGGTGGACTACCTGGCCAAGCACGGCCTGCACTGGCCCGAGAAGAAGGGCACCTACAGCATCAACGCCGGTCTGTGGGGCACGTCGGTCGGTGGCCGCGAGACCCTCACCAGCGACCAGCCGCTGCCCGAAGACGCCTGGCCCGTGCCCGTCACGGAAACCGAAGCCCGCAAGCTCGACCTGCACTTCACCGCCGGGGAGTTCACCGGCTTCAACGGTCGGGAGTTCGACGGCCCGGTGGCCGCCATCCAGGCGCTCGAACAACTGGCGGCCCCCTTCGGCGTGGGCCGCGACGTGCACGTGGGCGATACCATTATCGGCATCAAAGGGCGGGTGGGTTTCGCCGCCGCGGCCGCCGTGCTCATCATCAAGGCCCACCACCTGCTCGAGAAGCATACCCTCGGCAAGTGGCAGCTCTTCTGGAAGGAGCAGCTCAGTAACTGGTACGGCATGATGCTGCACGAGGGGCAGTTCCTCGACCCCGTCATGCGCGACGTCGAGGCTTTTCTCGAAAGCAGTCAGGGCACGGTCAACGGCACGGTCCACCTTACGCTGCACCCCTACCGCTACACGCTCGACGGCATCACCTCACCCGACGACCTGCTCGGTGCCGGCTTCGGCTCCTACGGGGAGATGAACAAGGGCTGGACGGGCGACGACGTGCGCGGCTTCACCAAGATCCTCAGTGTCCCCGGGCGCATCCGCAACTCCGTAGCCAACCAACAATCATGAAGCAGGTAGGCATCATCGGGGGCGGGGGCTACACGGCGGGCGAGCTGCTGCGGCTCTTGGTCCACCACCCCGAAGTGGAGATCGCCCTGGTGGAGAGCGGCAGCCAGGCCGGCAAGGCCGTTGCCGAGGTACACGACGACCTCGTAGGCGACACCGACCTTAAATTTGTCGGGGCCGCGGGTGCAAAGCTGGACGAGCTGGATGCCGTGTTCCTCTGCATGGGCCACGGCATGTCTAAAGGCTGGGTGGAAAGTCACCGGCCGAAGAAAAGTACGCTGGTAGTCGATCTAAGCACCGATTACCGGATGGACGAATCGTGGGTTTATGGCCTGCCCGAGATCCATCGGGAGGCAATCCGCGGGGCGAAACGCATCGCCAATCCCGGCTGCTTCGCCACGGCCATCCAGTTGGCCCTCCTGCCCCTGGCCTCGGCCGGACTGGCGGAGGGCGAAGTGCACCTCCACGGCATCACGGGGAGTACCGGAGCGGGACAGAGCCCTTCCCCCACCACCCACTTCAGCTGGCGCAACGCCAACGTCGGCGTGTACAAGCCCTTCGACCATCAGCACCTCGCGGAGATCGGCCGCAGCGCCCGAAAGGTCGGCCGCATGGCGACCGGGGGACTCAATTTCCTGCCCGTCCGCGGGCCCTTTACCCGGGGCATCCTCGTTACCTGCTACCTGGACACGACCGCTACCCAGGAGGAACTGCGGGCCGTTTTCCGGGAATTCTACCAGGGGGCGGCCTTTACGCACCTCACCGATGAGCCCATTCACCTCAAGCAGGTGGTCAACACCAATAAAGGGCTGGTCCACGTAGAGAAACACGGCGACAAGGTGCTGGTCACCACCGCCATCGACAACCTGCTCAAGGGCGCCAGCGGCCAGGCCGTGCAAAACATGAACCTGGCGCTGGGCCTACCGGAGGCGATGGGGCTGAAGCTTAAGGCTTCGATGTTCTAGGCCTCCCCGTCCGCCGGGCGCTGCGCAGCTTCGCTCGTCGGCCGGGAACAGCTCAATCCTTCTTCTTTCCTTCAATCCTTGCCCCATGGAACTCTTCGACGTCTACTCCCTCTACCAAATCGAGCCCGTCCGCGGATCGGGCGCCAACGTTTTCACGGAAAATGGGGAGCGGTACCTGGACTTCTACGGCGGGCATGCGGTCATCAGCATCGGGCACGCGCATCCGCATTACGTGCAGCTAATTTCCGAGCAGGTGGGCAAACTGGGCTTCTACAGCAACAGCGTGGAGAATGCCCTCCAGCTGGAGCTGGCCGAGAAGCTCGGTCGCCTTTCCGGCCTGGATGATTACCAGCTGTTTCTCGTCAGTAGTGGGGCCGAGGCGAACGAGAACGCCCTGAAGCTGGCCAGCTTCCAGACCGGGCGCAGCCGCATCATCGCCTTCCGGGGCGGCTTTCACGGCCGTACCTCCGCCGCGGTGAACGCGACCGATAACGAGGGCATTAAGGCGCCGATCAACCGGAATTACCCGGTGACTTTCCTGGACCTCGATGACCTGGACGGCCTGCGCCGCGAGCTAGAGAAGGGCGACGTGGCCGCGGTCATCATCGAGGGCATCCAGGGCATCGGCGGCATCCACATCCCCGACGCCGCCTACCTGGAGGCGCTGCCCGGGATGTGCCACGCCAACGGGGCGCTGCTGATCCTGGACGAGGTGCAGTCGGGCTACGGGCGCAGCGGCAAATTCTTTGCCTTTCAGCACAGCGGGGTGCGGCCCGACATCGTGACGATGGCCAAGGGCATGGGCAACGGCTTCCCGATCGGGGGGGTACTCATCGCACCCGAGATCCCCGCCAAAAAAGGGATGCTCGGCACGACCTTCGGGGGGAGCCACCTCGCCTGCGCCGCGGGCATCGCCGTCCTCGACGTCATCGAACGGGAAGGGCTACTGGACAACGCCACGGAGCTGGGGGAATACCTGAAAAAGGCACTGGCGGATACCGGCCTGTTCCGGGAGGTACGCGGCGCGGGGCTGATGATCGGCCTGGATATGGAAGAATCCATCGGGGCCTTGCGTAAGGAATTGCTCTTCCAGCACCACGTTTTCACCGGCTCGGCCAAGAGTGCCAATACCATCCGCCTGCTCCCGCCGCTGAACGTGACCCGGGAGGAATGCGACGAGCTCCTGGCGGCCTTCACCGCGGCCCTGGAGCCCAGAGCGGCACACTAATCATTCACTCCGGCCCGACGGACCAGCCCCCCCGGCCGATGCCCCTGCGACATGAAACACTTCCTCTCCGTCCACGACGTGGACTCGATCGACCACCTGATCCGGCGCGGACAGCACCATAAGCTTCATCCGTTCGCGGCCCGGGAAACGGGGCGCCACAAGACGCTCATCAACCTCTTCTTCAACCCCAGCCTGCGCACCCGCCTGAGCACCGAGAAGGCCGGCCATCAGCTGGGCTTCCAGGTGATCACGATGGACATGGCCGGCGGCTGGAAACTGGAATTCGAGGACGGGGCGGTGATGAACCTCGACCGGGCCGAGCACGTGCGCGAGGCCGCCGGGGTACTGAGCCAGTACTGCGATATCCTGGCCGTCCGCTCCTTCCCCGGCCTGGAGGACCGGGAGGCCGACTACGCGGACCGCATCATCAACGCCTTTCGGAAGTACGCAACGGTGCCCGTCGTGAGCCTGGAATCGGCCATCCGCCACCCCCTGCAGAGCCTGGCGGACTGCCTCACCATCGCGGAGCGGGCTACCATGGCGCGGCCGCGGGTGGTGCTGACCTGGGCCCCCCACCCCCGGCAGTTGCCGCAGGCCGTGAGCAACAGCTTTGCCGAGTGGATGGCGCACTGGGGGGCGGTGGACCTGGTGATCGCTAATCCCGAGGGATTCGACCTGGCACCCGAATTCACGCGGGGGGCGGAGGTCCTGCACGACCAGGCCGCGGCCCTGGACGGGGCGGACTTCGTCTACGCCAAGAACTGGTCGGCCTACGCGCTCTACGGGAAGACCGCCAGCTTCCCGGACTGGACGGTCACCGCCGAGCGTATGGCCCTTACCAACGACGCCTACTTCATGCACTGCCTGCCGGTGCGGCGTAATGTGGTGGTCGCCGACGCGGTGCTCGACGGTGACCGCTCGCTGGTGCTGCGGCAAGCCAACAACCGCACCTGGGCCGCCCAGGCGGTGCTGGAAGCCTTGACGGTGGGAAAGGGCAGCCAATTGTAATTGGTACATTGTAGCTCGTAAATTGTAATTTCTTATGGCCCGCCAGCTCCTCGAAACCGAACAGAAAGCCCTTGAGATCAACCTGAACCCCAGGATCTACGGCACCTTCGCCGAGATCGGGGCGGGGCAGGAAGTGGCCCGCCATTTCTTCCAGGTGGGGGCGGCGGCCGGGACCATCGCCAAAACGATGAGTGCCTACGACAAGGTGTACTCCGACCAGATCTACGGGGTGGAGCCCAGCGGCCGCTACGTCTGCGAGAGCCGCATCCACAAGATGGTCGACCACGAGTACGACCTGATGATGGACCGCCTGCGGCACGACCGGCCGGAGACCAATTTCTTCGTATTTGCCGACACCGTGGCGGCGATCAACTACACCCGCACCATCCGCGGCAACGGCTGGCTCGGCCTGCGCTTCCAGCTCACCCCCAACGGCGGGGCGAACGACTTACTGCTGCACGCGCGCATGCTCGACAACGATAACCAACTGCAGCAGCAGGCCATTGGGATACTCGGCGTGAATATGATCTACGGCGCCTACCACCTCTACGACGATCCGGAGATGCTGGTGGAGAGCCTGCTCGACGGACTGAAGGGCCGGATCGCCATCGACATGATGGTGCTCAGCGGCCCGGATTTTGCCATAGATAACCGCCTGCTGAGTCTCTGGATGGTGAAGCACGCCCTGACGGACATCACCATGTTCGACCCCCGCGGCCGCAGCATCCACCCCAGCGAGTTTTTGTACAAGAAGGCCGTGATGGTCGTCCGGGGCAGCTTTCGTCCGACGACCCTGGTGAACGCGGACATGCTGGAGGCCGGCTACAAGCAGTTCCGTTCCGAGGAGCACATCGACCCCGCCAGGAGCTTCCTGCTCACCGAGCTGACCCTCGATAACCTGCAAGCCAGTTCCGAGCTCAACGAGCGCGATTACCTGCACCGCGCGACGCTGCTCAACGCCCTGGGGCAGACCGTCATCATCAGCAACTACCACCGCTACGGCGACCTCATCGAGTACCTCTCCCTCTATAAAGTATCACCGCTGGGCATCGTGGTCGGCGTCAATGATCTCCTGCAACTCATCAGCGACAAGTATTACGCTAATCAGGACGGGCGCCTGCTGGCCGCCTTCGGCGAGATCTTCACCCGCAACGTCAAGTTGTACGTCTATCCCGCCCAGCAGGAGGGCAGCGCCGACCTGATGACGGCCGAGAACGTGCCCATCCCGGAAGGGGTCAAGTTCCTCTACCGTCACCTGCTCGACAGCGGGCAGATCGTGGATATTGAGAGCTACAAAGCCGAAAATCTGCACATCTATTCCCGGCAGGTCCTGGACATGATCCGGGCCGGCGAGGATGGCTGGGAACAGATGGTGCCGGAGCGGGTGGCTAAGCTGGTGAAGGCGGATTGTTTGTTTGGGTATCCTAGTGAGAAGTTGGAGTTTGAGTATTAGTTGGGGGGGTTGGGGGGTTGTTGGTAGTCCTCAACTACCGGGGCGTATGGGGGTTCTTATCCCGAATAGCTACTTATGGAACGTACGGACGTAAATACCCTGGGTGAATTTGGCCTGATCGATCACCTGACGAAGGACTTTCCCGTCCACCATGCCTCTACGGTGCTGGGGGTCGGAGACGATGCCGCCGTGATCGAGGGCGGGGACGAGCAGCTGGTGGTGAGCACGGATATGTTGGTGGAGGGAATTCACTTTGACTTCAGCTACACCCCCCTTAAGCACTTGGGGTACAAGTCGGTGGTGGTCAACCTGTCCGATATCTGCGCGATGAATGCCCGGCCGCAGCAGATTACGGTGAGTATTGCGCTAAGTAATCGCTTTTCGGTGGAGGCCCTGGACGAGTTCTATGCGGGAATTCGCGCGGCCTGTGATCGCTATGGGGTGGATCTCGTAGGGGGGGACACGACCAGTTCTACCCGCGGACTCATCATCAGCGTGACGGCCATCGGTCGCGCACCCGCGGGCCGCATTACCCGCCGTAGTGGAGCCAAAGTGGGCGACCTGATTTGCATCACCGGTAACCTCGGCGCCGCTTACCTGGGGTTGCAGTTGCTGGAGCGGGAGAAGCAGGTGTTCCTCGATAATCCGGATATGCAGCCCGACATGGGGGAGTACGCACCTTACCTCATTCAGCGGCAGCTACGTCCGGAGGCGCGTACCGATATGGTCGACACCTTCGCCAAGGAGAACATCGTGCCTACCTCCATGATCGACGTCAGCGACGGGCTGGCCAGCGAGATCTTTCATATCTGTAAAGCCTCCCAGGTCGGGGCGATCATCGAGGAGAGCGGGGTGCCCATCCATAACGACGCCCAGTTGCAGGCCCTGGAATTCAACCTCGACCCCATCACTTGCGCCCTCTCCGGCGGGGAGGATTACGAGCTCCTCTTCACCATCGACCCCAAGGACACCGAAAAGATCCGCTTTCTCCCCGACCTCTACATCGCCGGCGAGATCGTGGCGAAGGAAGAAGGCGTCAACTTGCACACCAAGGGGGGGAATATTCATCCGATCAAGGCGCAGGGGTGGAATCACTTTGGGGAGTGAGTTGGGTGGGTGAATTGGTGAATTGGTGAGTTATTGAATTAGTGAATGGCGCACATAAGGCGTAGGCCCCTTGCTGCGCTTGGGTGGGTAGACTACCTTACCGGTACGCGTAATTCTACCTCGAATTCATCGCCTACCGTGAAGGCCAGCCAGGGTCCTTCGATGCCGAAGGCCTCGCGGTCGACCGTCATGCTCCCCACGAAGAGGCCCCCGTCCGCCGTTGGCGTGAAGGTGAACGGCAGTGGCATGGACTTGCTGACGCCGTGCAGGGTAAGGATCCCGTTAGCCAGGTAACCCGTCTCGGTACGCGTAAATTCTTGGGCGACGTAGGTGATCTTCGGGTAGCGCTCCACGTCGAACCAGGCGTCGCCACGGGCGTGCCTATCCTTAGTTTGGTTGCCGGTTTCGATGGTGGTGGCGTCGACGCTTACGTCCATACGGGCGGCAGAGAGCTCGGCGGGGTCGAAGACGATCTCCCCGCTCAGGCCGCGGAAGGTGCCTTCCGCACCGCTGCCGTCGAAGGCGATCACGTAGTCCTCGGATATAGTATAGCTAGCGGCGCGGTAGCGCGCGGCGCTGATCAGGGTGATACACAGAAGCAGCAGAAAGAGATAGCGGGAACGCATGGTGCAAAGCTTATACCCTCCAAACGCTACGGCAGACTACTCCGTTGGCTCCGCCATAAATACTTGGAGCTTGTTTGGGATATCGCTCGCCGTCGCAAACTTGCTCTTTTGTGCCTACTCTTCGCCCCGAAAAGGTCACTTAGCCCGTCACCGCGAAGCAGCCACGAAGTGCACCTCCCCTTTTTGAGGCTCGAACAGACCCAAAATAGCGGCATTTTCGTCAGGCTCGGACAACCCAAACAAGCGCTTAGCGGACAACCAGTTCTTCCCGGTCGGGCCCGGTAGATACCATCGTGACGGGGACTTCCAATTTGTCCTCCAGAAATTTGACAAAGTTGACACAGGCCGCGGGCAGGGCGCTTTCCTCCTTAACGCCCGAGAGGTCGCTGTTCCAGCCGTCGATTTCGGTATACACCGCTTCGTAATTTTCGTGGACGAGGTCGAAGGGGAGTTCCCGGCTGAGCTGGCCGTCGATGCGGTAGGCGTCGGCAGCTTTGATCGTCTCGAACTTGTTGAGGACGTCGACTTTGGTGACGACCAGTTGGGTGACCCCACTGAGCATGATGGTGTAGCGCAGTTGTACGAGGTCGATCCAGCCACAGCGGCGTGGCCGGCCGGTGGTGGCCCCGAATTCGGCCCCTTCCTTGCGGAGGAAGGCACCGGTTTCGTCGTGAAGTTCGGTGGGGAAGGGGCCGCCGCCTACGCGGGTGCAGTAGGCCTTTGTGATGCCAATGACCTCACCGATCTGCTGGGGCGCGATGCCGAGACCGGTACAAACGCCGGCGGCAATGGTGTTAGAGGAGGTAACGTAGGGATAGGTGCCGAAGTCGATGTCGAGCATGCTGCCCTGGGCCCCTTCGGCCAGGATCTTCTTGCCTTCGGCCATGGCCCGATTGATGTAGTACTCCCCGTCGACGAAGGGCAAGGACTTGAGCCGTTCTACGGCTCCGAACCAGGCCCTTTCCTCTGCAGCCAGGTCAAACTCTATGTAGGGGTAAAGGCCGACGAGTTGCAGGTGCTTTTCCTTCAGGCGTTGGTAGCGCTCCTCGAAGTCGGGGGCCTCCAGGTTGCCGACGCGAATGCCGTTACGGCCGGTCTTGTCCATATACGTCGGCCCGATGCCCTTGAGCGTGGAGCCGATCTTACGTTCTCCCTTCGCGTTTTCGCGGGCCGCGTCGAGAAGGCGGTGGCTGGGCAGGATGAGGTGGGCCTTGCGGGCTACGAAGAGGCGGTCTTGGTAGTCGATTCCGGCCGCATCGAGTTCGTCCAGCTCCCGGGTAAGGGTGATGGGGTCGATGACCACCCCGTTGCCGATCAGGTTTAGCTGCGTGTTGCGGAAGATGCCGGAGGGAACGGTGTGCAGCACGAACTTCTTCCCGTCGAAGATGAGGGTGTGTCCGGCGTTGGGGCCCCCCTGGAAGCGGGCGATGATGTCATATTCGGGAGCGAGAACGTCCACGATCTTCCCCTTTCCTTCGTCTCCCCACTGGAGTCCGAGCAGTACGTCTACGGCCATTACAACTTGGCTTTTGGGGCACGCCGCACGGTCTTGTGGGGCACCCGTTTCAAAACGTGAGCAAAGGTAATCCTTTTATGGTCGGGGATTATAAGCCGGCTCCGCGTGGCTTTTGGCGGTTCCCCGCACCTGCGTTTCCGCCCCCCTAGCGAACAATGCGCCTTACCGCTGCACTTAGGGTAGTAAACAACGCACGTGGCACTCAGTAAATCGACCGAAAATAAGCTGTTCATCACCGGCTACACGGCTAAGGGCATCGTCTACAGCCTGATCGGCATATTCGCCATCGCCGGGGTCATCGGGGGAGCCAGCGGTTCGGGTGGTGGACCGAAGGCCGTGATCTCGTGGATCGGCACCAATCCTTTCGGACAAATCCTCCTGGTTCTCATTGGGCTCGGATTACTTGCTTACTGCAGCTGGCGCTGGTACACGGCCGTCCAGGACAAGAAGAACGAGGGGAAGGATAAGGAAGGGATCGTCAAGCGCATCGGTTACGCCGTCAGCGGTACCGCCTATGGCGTACTGAGCGCGCACGCCTTCAAGCTGGCCTTCACCGGCGGCGGCGGTAGTGGGGGCGATAAGAAGCAGGACATCATCGCCCGCTTGCTCGCGGAAAGCTGGGGCCCCTACGTAGTCGGTTTACTGGCCGCCATCATGGCTGGCGTTGCCATCTTTCAGCTTTACCGTGCCATCCAGAACAAGCACATGGAGGGGATCGACGGGCAGGGGCTCGATCACGATACCCGCGAAACCTTCAAGAAGCCGGTGAGCTGGGCCTGACCGCCCGGTTTGTCGTATATGGCATCATCGCTTACTTCCTCTACCGCGCCGCTACGCTCGACGACGCCAGCCAGTTCAAGGGCATCGGGGGGTCGCTGGAGTACATCGAAGACCAGAGCTACGGGGCCGCCCTGCTGGCCATCGTGGGCCTCGGGCTGTTGGCCTACGGCATTTTTATGTTCATCCGGGCGAGGTACGAGCGGGTGTAATGACTCACGGCAGTGCCTTCTCCATGCGCCAATCTTCCATCAGGTATCCGTTGCCAATGTCGGTGTCAAAGCGATCCAGCCTGACGAAACCGAGGCGCTGGTAGAAGTCGACGGCCGGGTTTTGGTAGTTCACGTCCAGCCGCAGGGTGGACTGTCCGGCCCGACGCGCCCGGCCCTCCACCCGATCGATCAGGGCCTTCCCGAAACCCCGCCCCTGGACGGCGGGCAGGACGTACAGTTTATGAATTTTGGTGGTGCCGGGCAGGTAATCGACCTGGTGACTGACGTAGCCGACCGGCCGGTAACGGGTAGCCGCTTCCCGGATGTAGGGCGTCCTCGTGGGTTGAGCGGCATCCAGCAGCAGGTGAAAGACGTGGCCCTGCGCCACTTGATCGGCCAGCGCCTCCGGGCGGTACATCCGATCGAGCATGTACTCGATTTGCCGGGTGGAGAGGATACCGCCGAAGGTATCCGGCCAAGTCAGGCGGGCAATGCGCTCGATGGCGGGGAAATCGTCGGGGGTGGCGGCAACGATCCGGGGAGCAGGCATTAGGCCGGGGCGTGGAGTTCCGGACCATTGTTGCGCACGTTGCCCACCTTCGCCGAGACGGCGTAGGGCTCCAGCGTGCCATCGGGCGGCGTCTGCAAGAGGGAGAGGATATCCGGAAGATCCAGCTTCGGGTCCAGCCAATTGCCCTGCTGCTCGGCGTCGGTCAGCAGCATCGGCATGCGGTCGTGGATCGGCTTCATTTCGGCGTTGGGGGCGCCGGTGATGATGGAGTAGGTGAACACCGGGTCTCCCCCCTCCTTGGGCTGCCACTTTTCCCAGATGCCGGCCATCACCAGCAGACCGCCGTCGGCGGGCTGAATGCGGAAGGGCACCTTCCCCCCGTCCTTACGCTGCCACTCGTAGAAGCTGTCACCGATGACCAGGCAGCGGCGTTCCCGGATGGGCTTCCGGAAACTGGCCTTGTCCTCGATGCCTTCGCTGCGGGCGTTGATCATGCGGGCCCCGATGCCGAGGTCCTTGGCCCAGAAGGGCACGAGTCCCCAGCGGAAGGCCGAAAGCTCGCCCGGCGAGGCGTCGGTAATGACCATCCCCTGCTGGGTGGGAGCCATGTTGTAGTTGGGCTGCAGACTCCCGGCGGGTACCAGCAGGTCCCGGGTGAACTGCTTACGGAGTTTGGCTTCGTCGATGACTACGGAGTAACGGCCGCACATGGTTGTTGGATTATCGAATGACTGATTTGTTGAATCACATGAAGGCTCGCTTCGCTCGCGTACGTACGAAACATCAGCGCCACGGGAACCCATAGATTGCCGGCGCTGCTACAGGCGGCAATCTATTAGTGCACCCGGCTGTCTCCCTATCACGCCGCTGACGACGGACATTCAACAACCCAACAATCCACTAATTGGACTGCATCTTCTGCTTGATCTCGATGATCTCGTAGCCTTCGATCACGTCACCTTCCTTGATGTCGTTGAAGTTCTTGATGTTGAGACCACACTCCATGCCGTTGCGTACTTCCTTGACGTCGTCCTTGAAGCGCTTGAGGCTGGCGAGCTCGCCCTGCTGCCCCTCCTTGAGCGGGAAGACCACGATACCATCGCGAATGACGCGGATGAGGGTGTTGCGGGTGATCTTGCCTTCTTCGACAAAACAGCCGGCGATGGTGCCCACCTTGGAGATCTTGAAGACCTCGCGGACGGAAACCTGACAGGTGGTCTTTTCCTCCCGGGTCGGCTCCAGCATGCCCTCGATGGCGCTGCTGACCTCGTCGATGGCCTCGTAGATGATCGAGTAGGTCTTGATCTCGACGCCTTCGCGTTCGGCCAGTTTGCGGGCCGAGGAGCTGGGGCGTACCTGGAAGCCGACGATGATGGCGTCGGAAGCGGTGGCGAGCAGGATGTCCGAGTCGATGATCTGGCCGACGGCCTTGTGGATCACGTTGACCTGAACGGTCTCCTGCGAGAGCTTGATGAGCGAATCCGACAGGGCCTCTACGGAACCGTCCACGTCGCCCTTCACGATGAGGTTGAGCTCCTTGAAGGTGCCCAGGGCGAGACGGCGGCCGATCTCGTCGAGCGAGACGCGCTTGGCGGCGCGGTTGGCCTGTTCGCGGCTGATCTGGGCGCGGCGGCTGGCCAGCTGGCGGGCTTCCTGTTCGCTGCCCATCACCTTGAGGATCTCTCCGGCCTGGGGGGCACCGTCCAGTCCGAGCAGCAGCACCGGCGAACCGGGGCCTACTTCCTTGACGCGCTTGTTGCGCTCGTTGAACATGGCGCGGACGCGTCCGCTGGCTTCTCCCGCGACCAGGATGTCCTGGACGCGCAGGGTTCCGTGCTGTACGAGGATCTTGGTCACGTAGCCACGACCCTTCTCCAGCGAGGCCTCCAGTACGGTAGCGACGGCGGGGCGGTCGGGGTTGGCGCTGAGCTCGAGCATCTCGGCTTCAAGCAGTACTTTTTCCAGCAGGTCTTCGATGCCGACGCCCTGGAGGGCGGAGATCTCCTGCGACTGGTACTTACCGCCCCACTCTTCGACCTGGTAGCCCATGGAGGCGAGCTCGGTCTTGATGCGGTCGGGATTGGCACCGGGGCGGTCGATCTTGTTGATCGCGAAGATCATCGGTACGTTGGCGGCCTCGGCGTGGCTGATGGCTTCCTTAGTCTGGGGCATCACGTTGTCGTCGGCGGCGATGATGATGATCGCGATGTCGGTGACCTTGGCCCCCCGGGCGCGCATGGCCGTAAAGGCTTCGTGACCGGGGGTGTCCAGGAAGGTGATCTCCTTGCCGTTCTCGAGGGTCACCTCGTAGGCACCGATGTGCTGGGTGATTCCCCCGGCTTCTCCGGCGATGACGTTGGAGTCGCGGATGCGGTCCAGCAGCGAGGTCTTACCGTGGTCGACGTGGCCCATGACGGTCACGATGGGTGGCCGCGGCTTGAGGTCCTCGGGATCGTCCAGGTACTCTTCCTCCTCGTCGTCGGTCTCGTCGACGCTGATGAACTCTACCTCGTGGTTGAACTCTTCGGCGACCAGTTCGATGATCTCGGCGTCGAGGCGCTGGTTGATCGAGACGATCACGCCGGCGTTCATACAGGCCGTGATGACTTCGCCGATGCCGACGTCCATCATGTTGGCCAGTTCCTGGGCCGTTACGAATTCCGTGAGCTGGAGCTTGTCGTTGTTCTGCTCGTCGTAGAGGGCTTCCTGCTTTTCGCGGATGCGGTCGCGGTTATCGCGGCGCTGCCGTTGACGTTTCTTCTTGCCGCCGCCGCCCTGGAGGCGGGCCATGGTGGCCTTGATCTTGTCCTCGATGTCCTTAGCGGAGACCTCCCGGGGTTCGTCGCTACGGCCGCCGGTGCGGCCACGGTCGCGGCTACCTCCACCTCCGCCTCCACCGGTGCGGGCACCGCCGGTTTGCGGAGGTCCGGTGGTGATTTTCTTGCGCTTGCGCTTCTTCCGGCTGTCGTCGGTGGACGAAGAAGTGGAACCCCGTTTTTCGGGCTGCTTGATCTCGATCTTACCGAGCACCTTGAGGCCACGGAGCTTGGGCTCGGCGGTCACGTGCATATCGGGGGTTTCCGTGGCCTTTACCTCAGTGACCGCTGGCGCGGGGGTTGCGGCGGGGGCGACGGGTTTAGGCTTCTCCGGCGGCTGGGGGACGGGGGGGCGCTTGGCCTGAGGCTGGGGCGTCCGGGTCTCGGCCTGGGGCTTCGGCCTGGGCTGCTCCTTCTTAGCGGGGCGGCGACGGGTGGCGTCCAGGTCGATCTTGCCCATGACCTTCAGGCCGGGTACTTCCCGTTTGGGTGGGTCCTGCGGGCCGGGGGGCTTGGGGGCAGTGGGGCCCTGGGTAGCCGCGGGCGGGGTAGCCGGACGGGGTGGAGCCGCGGGCGCGGGTGCCGGCGGGGGCGTAGCCTTGGCCGCGGCGGGTTGAGGTGGCTGCACCGGGGGTGGGGCGGGCACGCTGATCGGCCGGGGCGGCGGCGGTGGCGGCGGGGCGGAACGAACGACGGGGGGGGGCGGCGGCGGTGGCGGAGCCGAGGGGCGGGTACCGAACTCCATCTTGCTGGCTTTCTCCTTGTCGGAGATGGCCTTGGCAAATTCCTGGCGCACGGCGGATTCCATTTCTCCGCTGACTTGCGCAATCGGTTTGTTCTCGATCTCGAAGCCCTTACCGGTCAGGAACTCGACGATTGTCGAGGTGGCCACGTTCAATTCCTTCGCTACTTTGATTAGTCGTTTACTCATTCGATCTCTTAAGCACGTCTTGTTTAACCGCGGAGTGCTGCCGCGGGGCCGTTTAGAACTACCCTAAAAAGCCGATTTCCCCCTACCTGCCTGACGCCGCGCTGGAGGATAACTTCCGGAACACTATCCGAATGCGACGCAAAGATAAGCTAAACAAAGGTATCAAGGGACAGGCTCACCTCCTTTATACCGTATCCGGGTAAACGCGGATAGATGTACATAGTTTGGGACCAGCCGGCGCGGAATTTAATTTAACCCCCCAACCGTCACCAGCTGGTATCCCGTCCGACCGTCCGCCAGATCGCGCAGCCGCACGACGTACGTACCCGCCGGAAGGTGGCCGACCGACAGGCCATATTCCGAGGTTACCCCCGTCGCGGTATGTACGCCGCGCCCGTCACCCGCGAATACCTCCACCCCCACGACCCGACCCTCCGGAACCCGGATGGTGAGCCGGTCGGCGGTGGGGTTCGGGAAGACCTCCACCCGAAGCTCCGACGGCAATGCGAGCGAGGTGGTGGTGGTATCGCCGGGGGCCGCACACGCCAGGGCCACGGCATTGGGGTCGCCGTTGGTCCCCGCATTGACCAGCGGATCGCTCTCGTCCGCGTCGTCCGCCCCCACGTAGCCGTCCCCGTCCAGGTCCGCCGGGGAGTACTTCCACAGTTCCCTGCCGACCACCCCGTCGTTGGCCGCGAAATAGGTAAAGGCGCCGTAGACGTATAAGCCATCCGGATCGCTCGAGGCGGTGCCCGGATTGATGTCCGCCACCAGCAGGGTTCCCTCCGGGGTTCCGTCGGTCGACCAGAGCTCACGGCCCACTTCGGGGACCTCGGCGGAAAACAGGAGGGTGATGCTGTCGGCCACCGAGAGGGAGCGGGGGTAGCTGTCCCCGGGCCCCGCGTAGAGGTCGCCGAGCAGTACCGCCGGGGACTCCCCGTCCGCGGCCGCCCAGAGCTCCGCGCCCTGCCCGGAGGTGGTGCCCGAAAAAATGAGCTTGTCGCCCAGCGTCACCAGCTGGTCGATGTGCATAAACGCGGTTTCCCGGCTGATGGGGGAGGCGACGACGTCGTACTGCCCACCGGTTGTCGAATAGAGCTGTGTGTTGCCGTAATAGCCGGCGGCGAAGTAAACCCGCCCCGCGTACTCCGTGAAGTTGCCGGGGGAAGCCAGGCTACCGCCGCCCTGCAACGCGAAGGTGCCCGCCTCGGTACCATCCGACCGGTAGGGCCGACTCCCGAAGCCGTCGTCCGCCGAGAAGTACGCCAGGTCGCCAATGACGGTCAGGTCGCCGATGTGGTACTGCAAATAACTAGGGTCGTTGACCGGATAAATATCTTTGACCATATAGGTGCCCTCCGGCGTCCCGTTGGTTCGCCACAGTTCCGGGCCGAATTCATCACTGTGCTGTTGAAACAGCAGGAGACTGTCCTGGAAGGGAAGGAAGCCGCTTCCCAGGCTGTTAGCGCCCGAGCGGGAGAATACCCGCAGCAGTTCGGCCTCTCCCGTTTCCGGATCGAGGGAATACAGGGCCTGCCCCACGCCGGCAAAGTAACCGGGCACCAACAGCCGGTCACCGAGCACGCCCGGACCAGAAAGGAACACGGGAAGGTCGCCGGGCAGTCCCGCGGGTTGCAGGGAACGGGTACCCGCGCTCGTGCCGTCCGAGACGAAAAGGCTATCCGGCCGGGGATACTCACTGTCCAGTCCAAGGTAAAAGCGATCGCCGATCCGGACCGGGGGGGAGGTGTAGGTGTCCTCACGTCCCGGCTTAAAGTCACGGAGCAGGCTGGTGGAACCGGCCGTGCCTCCGGTCTTGAAGATTTCAAAGCCCGTACACGCGGTGCGTGCGGTGAAGAACAGGGTATCGTTGAAGGTGAAAAAGCGGTGGGGGACGGACCCCAATTCAGCGGTGTTCAGGTCGGCCACCACGACCGTTCCCGCGGCCGTACCGTCGGTCCGGTACACTTCACTGCCGTACTCCGGTCCGGTGCCGACGAAGAGCAGATCCGAACCGATGGCCGTGAGCTGGCTGATCGCGGCGTCGTCGCTGCCGGGGTAGATGTCCTTCACCAGGTAGGTACCGGCGGGCGTGCCGTCGGTGCGCCAGAGTTCCGTGCCGCTGGCGGGCTGGTCGGCCAGGAAGTAGTAGGCGTCGTCGGTAGCCACCACCTCCCCGAGGCCGAAGCCGTTGACGCTCCTGTTCGGGAAGTCGCCCAGCAGCAGGGTCGTCTCCGTCGATTGCCGGTCCGCGCGGTAGAGGGAGCTCAGCCTGGTGTCCCGATCGTACAGGGTGTAGAAGATGAGGTCTTCGAATACCTGCACCTGATAAATGTTGATCGAGTCGAGTCGTGGATTGAGGTCCGCAATCCGTACCGGCGCACCGGCTAGCGGGTCGATCCGCCAGACCTCCCTGACGAGATCGTCTCCAACACGCAGGAAATACGGGGAGTCCATCGAAGAGATGGGCCGGAAGCTGCCGGTGGGCAGGTCCGTGATCCGCTCCCGCAGGGGGATAAGCGCGGCGGTGAGCGTATCGTAGTAGTATAGGGTAAGGACATTGTCGGTCACGGCCTGGAGTACGAAGGATTCGTCAAAACCGACCGCTTGCCCGAGGTACGTGGTGCCGTCGTCCAGGTAGTGGACGCGGGTTCCCGCCGGGGTCCCGTCGGTGATGCCAAAGCGCGCCGGTTCGGAACTGGAGGTGGAGAACCACAGGTAGATCCGGTCCTTCAGGGGCCGCAGGCCGTTCAGGTAGCTTTCGGGGGGTAGGGTCGTGAGCAGCGTTAATCCGCCGTCCTTGCCGGTGGCGTAGAGTTCCCGGGTGTAATGCTCATTGACGTGCGCGAATACGACCTGGCCGTCGAGCGGCGTGAAGAAGGCATCGCCTCCGTTCGCGCCGGGAGACGGCAGGCTGGACAGTTCCGTGATCGCCCCGCTTTCTAGGTCCGCCCGGTAGTAGGTGGTCGAGCCCTCCCCGTGGGTGTAGTAATAGACGCTGCCGTCGATCAGGGTCACGCTGTAGGGGTTCAGCACCGGCTCCCGGGTGGTACCGTCTACCAGCGGCTCGGGCACGCCCTCCGCGCCCCGCTGAATGAACAGGCGGCGGGTGTACACCGCGTCGGCGGCCGTGAATACGGCATAGCGGCCGTCGGATTGCAGCGCTTCCGGACTACTGCCGTCGTTGGACTGGGCGAGGTTGGCAACGAGCGTCTGGGCCCGCAGGGAGCCGCAGGCCAGCAGGCAGAGGAGGAGAATACAGGGGTAGGGTTTCACGCGTATGGGTTCATGATACAAGATACCGGATGCCGGATCACGGTGTATGTGGGCCCCGTGAAATTTCTTCGCATCCCGTGGCCCCGGCGGAAAACGTCGGGTAGGTAGCGCCTGGTATAGCATTTTTTTCGCCCCGTCAGGCCTTGCGAAACCCCGCTTACGGAGGAGTCCGTACTCCGCGCCTGAACGGGGTGGGTTCCAAGCCTGGCAAATTGCTTAAATTTCCGTCGCTCCCGCGCCAGCGTGGGAGTGGTATCCGACTTTCTACCACCAACCAATACCTATGCTTCATCGACGCTGGCCGGCCCTGCTGCTGGTCCTCTTCTTCGGTTCCCCCTGCCTGACGGCCCAGGTGACCTTCCCTTACAACGGTGTATACGATCAACGGGAAGGCGCTTATGCCTTCACCGGGGCCACCGTACACGTCAGTCCCGACCGGACCATTGATAACGCCACCCTCACCATCCGCGACGGCAAGATCGTAAGCGTAACGGCTGCCGGGGCGGTACCCGCGGGTGCGGTGGAAGTGCAACTGGCCGGCAAGCACCTCTACCCCAGCTTCGTGGAGGTGTACGGCAACTACGGCATGCCCGACCCGGAAACGTCCGGTCCCCGGGGCAGCCGCCGCAGCACCCCGCCCCAATTGGAGAGCAATACCGAGGGGGCCTACTCCTGGAACCAGGCCATGCGGCCGGAAACCGACGCGGCCGCGCTCTTCACCATCGATCACAAGGCCGCCAAGGCGCTGCGGGAAGCCGGCTTCGGCACCGTGTCGACCCACCAGCACGACGGCATCAGCCGCGGCACGGCCGCGGTGGTGAGCCTCGACGAGACCAGCGACAATACCGTGCTGCTGAAGCGCAACGCCGCCCACCACCTCTCCTTCGACAAGGGCACCTCCCGCCAGAACTACCCGAATTCGCGGATGGGCACCATGGCCCTGCTGCGGCAGACCTACCTCGACGCCGACTGGTACGCCAAGCAGCGCGGGCAGGAGGTCAACCTCAGCCTGGCCGCCTGGAATGACGTGCAGGACCTTCCCCAGATCTTCGAGGTCAGCAACTGGCAGGACGCCCTGCGCGCCGACAAGGTTGGGGACGAGTTCCAGCAGCAGTACGTAATTCGCGGCGGCGGCGATGAGTACCAGCGCCTGGCCCCCCTCCGGGCCTCCGGGGCCACCTTCATCTTGCCGCTGACCTTCCCCGAGACCTACGACGTCAGCGATCCCTTCGCGGCCGACCTCGTCTCGATCGCCCAGCTCCGCCACTGGGAGCGGGCGCCCGGCAACGTAGCCGCCGTGGCGGAAGCCGGCATTCCCTTCGTACTGACCGGCGAGGGCTTCAAGAAGGCGGCCGACCTGCACGAGGCCATGCGCAAGGCCGTAGACGCGGGGGCCTCCCCGGAGGTGGTATTCGCCGCCTTCACCACCGGCCCCGCCGAGCTGCTCGGCATCAGCGATATGGTGGGCACCCTCGAGCAGGGCAAACTGGCCAACTTCATCGTGACCGATAAGGACCTGTTTACCGAAAAAGCCACCATCTACCAGAACTGGGTGCAGGGCCACCCCTACGAGCTCAAGCCCCTCCAGTCCAGCGAACTGGCCGACGCCTACGACCTCACCGTCGGGGGCCAGGCCTACGCCGCCACGGTGACCGGCGAGCCGGGCGACCAGAAGATGAAGATCAGCGTGGCCGGCGACACCACCGGCCACGACGTCAACTTCACGGAGAGCGGAGGGGTCTACACCCTGCGCTTCCGCCCGGGTAAGGACGGCGGCTACTACCGTATTAACGCCACTCCCGACGGGGACGGCTTCACCGGCAGCGGCCGCGGCCCGGACGGAGAGATGGTCTCCTTTACCGCCACACCTAAAGCCGGCACCGCCTCGACCGACGATGAACCGGCGAAGACACCAGAAGCAGCGAAATCCCCCGACTACAAGAGCCGCCTCACCTATCCGAATATCGCCTACGGCATCACGGAAATGCCCACCGCCGGGCGGGTACTTTTCCGGAACGCCACGGTATGGACCAACGAGGCCGACGGAATCCTGGAAGAAACCGACGTACTCATCGCCGACGGCAAGATCAGCCGGGTGGGCAAGAACCTCTCCGCCGCGGGAGCTACCGTAATTGACGCGACCGACATGCACCTGACCAGCGGCGTCATCGACGAGCACAGCCACATCGCCCTGCTGGACGTGAACGAGGGCACCCAGTCGAGCACCGCCGAAGTGCGAATGGCCGACGTAGTCGATGCCGTCGACGAGAACATCTACCGTCAGCTGGCGGGTGGCGTGACGACCAGCCAGCTGCTCCACGGTTCGGCCAACCCGATCGGCGGACAGTCCGCCCTCATCAAGCTGCGCTGGGGCGCCACCCCGGAAGAGATGATGTTCGAGGGGGCCGACCCCTTCATCAAGTTCGCCCTGGGCGAGAACGTGAAACAGTCCAACTGGGGCGACAACGCCCGCGTGCGCTACCCCCAGACCCGCATGGGCGTCGAGCAGATCTTCGAGAACTACTTCAGCCGCGCCGCGGAATACGGTCGGGAACTGAAGGCGGGCAAGAACGTGCGCCGCGACCTCGAACTGGAGACCCTCCTGGAGATCCTCAACGGCGAGCGCTTCATCACCTGCCACAGCTACCAGCAGGGGGAGATCAACATGCTCATGGAACTGGCCGAGCGCCACGACTTCCGCGTCAATACTTTCACCCACATCTTGGAAGGCTATAAAGTAGCCGATAAGATGGCCGAACACGGCGCGGCCGGCTCTACCTTCTCCGACTGGTGGGCCTACAAGTACGAGGTGAACGAGGCCATCCCCTACAACGGCGCCATCATGCACGAGCAGGGCGTGGTCACGGCCTTCAACTCCGACGACGCCGAGATGGCCCGCCGGCTGAACCAGGAAGCCGCCAAGGCCGTGCTCTTCGGCGGCGTGAGTGAGGAAGAGGCCTGGAAATTCGTAACCCTCAATCCGGCCAAAATGCTGCACATCGACGACCGCGTCGGCAGCGTGCAGGCCGGCAAGGACGCCGACCTGGTCCTCTGGAACGACAATCCGCTAAGCATCTACGCCCGGGCGGAGCGCACCTTCATCGACGGCAGGGAATACTTCAACCGCGAAGCCAACGAGGCGCGCCGCCAGGAACTGCTGAACGAGCGCAACGCCCTCATCCAGGCCAGCCTCGACGACAAGAAGAACGGCGGCAAGACCCAGGCGCCCCGCGGCAGCAGCCGCCGCCTCCTGCACTGCGACAGCCTTCACCAATCCAACTAAGCCCCATGAACTACCACATCAAGCACCAACTCCTCCTGCTCTGCGGGCTCTTCCTCTGCACCGGCGTCCGCGCCCAGAACCCCACCCCGGCCCCCGCGCCCCGGGGGCCCATAGCCGTGACCGGCGCGACCGTCCACGTGGGCGACGGGACCGTACTCGAAAACGCTACCCTGCTGGTGAGCGGCGGCAGGATCGAGCAAGTGGGCAGCGGACTCACCGTTCCGGCCGGCTACACGACCATCGACGGGGCCGGCAAGGAGATCTACCCCGGCCTCATTGCCCTCAACAGCCAGCTCGGCCTGGTGGAGATCAACGCCGTACGGGCGACCAACGACCAGCGGGAGATCGGCACCTTCAACGCCAACGCCCGGGCACTCATCGCCTTCAATACCGACTCCCAGATTATTCCCACCGTGCGCAGCCGCGGCGTGCTGCTCACCCAGGCGACCCCCGAGGGGACCCTGGTCGGCGGCCGCAGCAGCATCATGCAACTCGACGGCTGGAACTACGAGGATGCCGCCGTGCTGGCCGACGACGGGGTGCACATCAACTGGCCCAACCGCAGCAGTTACAACTGGCAGACCGGCGACCTGAAACCTAACGAAGACTACCCCGAGCAGGTACGCGAGCTCGAGGCCTTCCTGGAGCAGGCCATCAGCTACTGCGGACGGCCCGCCGACGCCGGCAACCGCCTGCTGAAACTGGAAGCCTTCTGCGCGGCCGTCGGCGGCAACGCCAACGCCTACCTGCACGCCGACGAGGCCCGCGACATCCAGGCCGGCGTGCTGCTGATGAAGCGGATGGGCGCCCGCCCCGTGGTCGTAGGCGGCTACCAGGCCTACCTCGTAGCCGACTTCCTGCGGCGGGAAGACGTTCCCGTGATTCTGAGCAGCACCCAGGCCCTGCCCAACTCCCAGGACGATGCCATCGACCAGCCCTACCGCAACCCGGCCCTCCTGGCCGAGGCGGGAGTCGACTTTGCCATCAGCCACGAGGGCACCTGGCAGGAACGTAACCTGCCCTTCGTGGCCGGGCAGGCCGTCGGCTTCGGACTGGACTACGAGAAGGCCGTGGAGGCCGTCACCCTGGCCCCGGCCCGCATCATCGGCATCAGCGACGACTACGGCAGCATCGCCGCCGGGAAGTCGGCCACCTTCCTGATCGTAAGCGGTGACCTGCTCGACATGCGCAGCAGCCGGGTAGAAAAAGCGTACATCGACGGCCGGGATGTGAATCTGGATAACAAACAAGCGGAACTTTACCGTAAGTTTGAAGAGAAATACCGCCGGCTGAGCCGGTAACGCGCTTCCTTCCCGGCAGTTTTATTGACCTTATCGGTGGCCCGCTTCCAGTTCTGGTAGCGGGTCACCTTTTTTAGGAACCGTTGGTCCGGCCCTTGAAGCCGTACATCGAAAGCTGGTGGCAGGATGGCATTGCCAGCGGCTTGCGGACTACATTCGTAGGTATATCCGATCCCGCTCCCCATGACAAACTTCCGTTTCCTCTACTGTTTATTGCTGTTGCTGACGGCCGGTGGCATCCGCGCGCAAACCCTCAGCGGCCGTGTCACCGACGAAGCCACCGGCGAAGCCCTTCCCTACGCTTCCATCTACGTACAGCAAACGGGCAGCGGCGCGACCACGAATACCGAGGGGCGCTACGAACTGCGGTTGAAGCCGGGGACCAACACCATCATTTTCCAGTTTTTGGGCTACCAGACCCAGGTGGTGGAGGTGTCGAGTGGCCGCGGCTCCCTGGACGTGCAGTTGCGCCCCGCCGCCCTTGATCTCGACCAGGTGGAGGTCATCAGCGGGGCGGAGGATCTGAGCTACAGCGTCATCCGCCGGGCCATCGCCAAGGCCGACTACCACCGCAACCAGATCGACCGCTATACGGCCGACGTCTACCTCAAGGGCAAGGGGAAGGTGGAAAAGATCCCGAAGCTGCTGAAGGCACTCGCACCCAAGGAAGACCGCAAGGAGATCGAGGAGGTCGTCGGCCGCAACTTCACCAGCGAGACTACCAGCCGCATCAGCTATACCCGTCCGAATACCTTTTCGGAGGAGGTCATTTCCCGCTACGCGGTGGGGCAGGACGACTTCAACGTAAACGGCTACGTCTTCACCTCCTTCTACCAGCCGGAGGTCGCGGGTGTAGTGAGCCCCCTCTCCCCCAAGTCCTTTGCTTACTACAAATTCGAGCACGAGGGCGTCTTCGTGGATCAGGATAAGCTCATCAATAAGATCAGGGTCGTCCCGCGCAGCCGGGGGGAGGACGTTTTCGAGGGCTACGTATATATCGTACAGGACGACTGGTCGCTGCATAGTCTGGACTTGCGTACCTATAAGACCGGCTTTACCGTGGACGTCCGGATAAACTACAATGAGGTGCTGGATCACGTCTGGATGCCGACCACCACTACCATCGAAGGCCGGGGCGGTCTCATAGGCATCAAGATCAGCGCCAGCTACATCGCCAACACCAGCAACTACGACATCGCCATCAACCCCGACCTGGGCGGCTACGTCGAGGTGATCGACGAGAAGACGCAGCCGGAGGTAGCCGCCGTCACTCGTAAAGACAATCGGGCAACGGGCTACGAAAACACCCTGGAGGAGGGGGGCGAGCTTACCGGAAAGGAACTCCGCAAGCTGCTGCGCTCCTACGAAAAGGAGGAGGAGAAGCAATCGGAAACCCCGGAGGTCGTGGGCAACTACACCTTCACGGACGACAGCGTGAAGACCATTCGCGATTCCTCCGAGTGGGAGGCCATCCGCCCCATCCCGCTGACGGCCGAGGAGATCGTGGGCTACCGCTTCCAGGACAGCCTGGCGGAAGTGGCCCGCATGGACTCCATCGCCGAATCACTGGGGGAAAAAACGTCGGAAGCAAGCAAGTCCGGCAAGAACCGCCGTCGGCTACCGCCGGCCCTGCGTTTCGACGTGGACCCGGACGTCGTCTTCAACCCCGTGGAGGGCTATGCCGTTGGCGCCAAACTGACCAAGAGCCTGCGCTATAAGGTGGTGCAGGACACTACTACCGTCAAGAAGAAATTCGCCGATCTCAGCCTGCGTACGCGCTACGGCTTCGCCTGGAAGCGGGCAAGCTGGGAGCTCGCCTACCGCAGCTGGTCCAATAAAGATACCGCCGGCAAGTATTACCTGAAGGGTGGACGTTACCTGCGGCAATTCGATCCGACCCCGGCCATCGATCCGTCCCTCAATACCTTTACGGCCTTACTCTTCGGCAACAACTTCGCCCGGCTGTACGAGCGGGCCTACGCCAGCGGGGGCTACAGCAAACGCTTTAGCGATGCCCTCAAACTGGGGGGCTCGGTCACTTACGAAGACCGCCGCGCCGTGACCAACAATACCGACCACCGCTGGGGGGGCGAGGACGACTTCGCCTACCTGCCTAACAGCCCCTTTAACGCGGAGCGCGGGCTGATCAGCCAGGTCGAAAACGCCTTTCTCGTGGAGCTAAAGGCGGCCTGGCGACCGGGCCTCAAGTACGTGATCCGCAACGGCAGGCGCAGCGTTGTCGACGACTCCGCGCCTACCCTGGGCGTGCGCAGCCTGACGGGCCTCCGGGGAATCGGGCAGAGCGAGTCGTCCTTTACCCTCCTGGAGGGCAGCTACCGCCACCGCTTCGCCGCCGGCCGGAAGGGGGACGTGAACCTGCTCGTGCGGGCCGGGGCCTTCCTTAAGCAGGACTACGTGGACTTTCCCGATTTCAAGCACTTCGCCACCTCGGAGATCATCCTTACCCGCCTCGACCCCATCGGCAGCTACCGCCTGCTGCCCTACTACCGCAACAGCACGGGGGAGGAGTACGCCGAAGTCTACGCCCACTACCAGTTCCGCAAGTTCCTGCTCACCCAGATCTGGCAGTTGCACCTGATGGGCCTCAAGGAGGACCTCTTCGTCAATTACCTCTACACGCCCACCTCCGACCACTACACGGAGGTCGGTTACTCCCTGGATAATATCCTGCGGGTGCTGCGGCTGGAGTTCGTCACCAGCTTCCGCGACGGGGGCTACGACGATTTCGGGGTGCGGCTGAGTTTTACCACCACCTTTGGGGTGGACGATGCGGTCGAGGATGAGTTCTAGACCGCCAGGAAATCCCGGATGATCCGCTCCCCGACCAGGGCCGACTTCTCGGGGTGGAACTGGGCGGCGTAGAAGTTGTCCCTGCGCATCATGGCCGCGAAATCGGTCCCGCAGTAAGTAGTAGTAGCCACCGTATCCGGCCCCGGCTCTACGAAGTAGCTATGGACGTAATAGCAGTAGCCGCCGTCGACCTCGGGGCTGACCCAAGCGTTACCCGCGTTTACCCGCACGTCGTTCCAGCCCATGTGCGGTACTTTCTCTCCGTTCGTCGGCTTAAACTGCCGTACCCGCTCGGGGAAGATGCCGAGGCAGTCGACGTCGCCCTCTTCGCTGTGGCTGCAGAGCAGCTGCATGCCCACGCAGACCCCGAAGACGGGCTGGGTGAGGGAACGGATCACCTCGGAGAGCCCCGTTTCGTTCAGGTGGGCCATGGTGGAGGCGGCGGCCCCTACGCCCGGGAAAATGACCTTATCCGCCGCCCGGATCTTGGCGGGATCGGCAGTCAGCTCGTGGGCTACCCCGATGCGCTCGAGGGCGTAGAGGACCGAGCGGATGTTGCCGGCGTTGTAGTTGATGATGGCGATCATGGGGCAAAGGTAAACCGCATTGACCGGCCCCGTCGTAACTTTCCCCGTAACAAAACCCCATACCGAACAACCCGCGCTCCTGTGAAAAAACTGCTCTTCATCGCCTTCGTTTTAGTCGTCCTGTGTAGCCACGACATGTATCTCAAACTGGACAGCTACTTCCTCCAGCCCGATAGCAAAGCCTCCATTCAGCTGTTCAACGGGACCTTCGCCAAGAGTGACAACACCATCGACCGGGACCGGATGCGGGACGTCAGCGTGCTGGCCCACGGCGAGCGCACACGGATGGACAGTACCCAGTGGCGGGAGGACGGCCTGGTCACCGTGCTGGACTTCACCACCGGACAGTCCGGTACCTACGTTGCCGGCGTCAGCACCCGGCCGCGCAGCCTGGCCATGGAAGCCGAAGCCTTTAATAACTACCTGGAACACGATGGCGTGGTGGATGAACTCGCACGGCGGCGGACGGACGGTACCCTCGACACGGATGCGGTGGAGCGGTACAGCAA
Organism: Lewinellaceae bacterium; assembly: GCA_963803525.1. GTDB lineage: Bacteria > Bacteroidota > Bacteroidia > Chitinophagales > Saprospiraceae > Neolewinella. The sequence continues at coordinate 320,710 of CAWDMV010000017.1, read as the reverse complement.
GCACGTCAAGACCATCGTGCAGGTCGGCGACACGAGAACGGACGACTGGCAAACGCCCCTGGGCTATCCGATTGAATTCGTTCCGTTGCAAAATCCTTACGACCTCCACGCGGGTGACCCCATGCGGGTACGGTTGCTGTGGCAAGGAGAACCCCTGGCCGACCAGCTCGTAATCGTGGACGCGGAGAGAGTCGGGCACACCCATGGGCAAGGCGCGGAGCATACCCACGGCGAGGGCGACCCGGAACATACTCATGCGGGAACCGATCAGTTGCGCACCGATGAGGACGGGATCCTCAACTTCGACGTAAGCCACGACGGCACCTGGTTTCTCCGGACCATTCATATGACGAACCCGCGGGAGGAGGGGCTCACCCACGAATCCAACTGGGCTACGCTGACCTTCGCGCTAGATCACGGACACAGCCATGCCGGCGGCGCCGATCACCCTCACGACCACGAAGGGGGCATTCCTACTTACGTCTGGTGGCTGGGGAGCTTAGCGCTCGTCGGGGGCCTGTTCGTTTACTTCAGTCGGCGTTCGTAGATGCTAGCTGGAAAAGCGCGTAACGTATTTACCGCGGCGCTGCTACTCTTCCCGCTATGGCTGGCCGCCCACGGGGTGAGCACCGGCGACCAGGCCACCCTCAGTGGGGGCGGCTTATTAGCGTACATCTACGTGGGGGCCAAGCATATGGTCACGGGCTACGATCACCTGCTGTTTTTGGTCGGGGTAATTTTCTACCTAAAAGACCTGCGGGACATCGTCCGCTTCGTAACGGTCTTCACCATCGGCCATAGCATCACCCTTATTGGGGCCACGTACCTCGGCATGCGGGCGGACGAGCACCTCGTCGATGCCGTGATCGCCTTGAGCGTGCTGTACAAAGGCTTCGAGAACCTGGACGGCTTCCAAAAATGGTTCGGTATTCGGACCCCCGGTTTGCTCGGGATGGTGGGCGTATTTGGACTGATTCATGGCTTCGGCCTGGCTACCCGCCTGCAATCTTTTGACATCGGTGCCGACCAGTTTCTGGCTAAGATCGTCTCCTTCAACGTGGGCGTGGAGTTGGGGCAGGTGCTGGCCCTGATCCCGATCGTGCTGGTGATCACCCGGTGGCGGGGCCGGGGGAGCTACGACGCTTTTTACCGGGCGGTAAATATTTACCTCTGTATTGCGGGGGTGGGGTTGTTTGGCTATCAGCTGTATGGATACTTTGCCTAGTGCTTCAGGATTGAACTAAGCAATAGCTTGACGCCGACCGCGGGGTGGTGAACGAGCGGACAAAAGTTCAGCATAGCCGTAGCTACGGTGGATTTTTGGCGGGGAAATGCAGCGCCGCGCTGGCCAGTCATGGTGCAGCTTTCGGTCCTGAAGCACTAGTGGCCAGCCGGTAGGTATCGTTACAAACCTTGGATGGAACGGGAATTGCCGGCCGGTCCCACTGGAGCAGAATGTAGGGCTGGTAGTACCTTGCGCCCGCCGTCAAATCCCTACCCCCCTTGCCGATAAAAAAGTCAGAACTCTACCGCTCCATCTGGGAATCCTGCGACCAGCTGCGGGGGTCGATGGACGCCAGCATGTACAAAGACTACGTCCTCGTGCTGCTGTTCATCAAGTACGTATCGGATAAGTACGCCGGTCAGCCCTTCGGGCAGATCGTGGTGCCGGAGGGGGCCAGTTTCGCCGACATGGTGCAGCTGAAGGGGAAGCCCGACATTGGCGACCGCATCAACAAGGAGATCATCGAGCCCCTCTTTGCGGCCAACAAGATTCCCCGCAATCAGGCGGCCGACTTTAACGACGGCAGTAAACTCGGCCAGGGCAAGGATATGGTAGACCGGCTCACCAACCTGGTCGCCATCTTTGAAAATCCCGACCTCGACTTCTCCGGTAACGGCGCGGCGGGCGACGATATCCTCGGCGATGCCTACGAGTTCCTGATGCGCCACTTCGCTACCGAGTCGGGCAAGAGTAAGGGACAGTTTTACACCCCCGCCGAGGTGAGTCGGGTAGTGGCCAAGGTCCTGCAACTCCGGCCCGACGAGATCGGCCCGGACGTCACCGTATTCGATCCGGCGTGTGGTAGTGGCAGCCTTTTGCTGAAGGTGGCCGACGAGGCGGACGGCAAGATTTCGATCTACGGACAGGAAAACGACGTCGCCACCGCTACCCTCGCCCGCATGAACGTAGTCCTGCACGATATGCCGGGTGCCCTCCACGAGATCCGGCAGGGCAATACACTGGCCGGTCCGCTGCACCTCACCGACGGGCGGCTCAAGCAGTTCGATTTCGTAGTCGCCAACCCCCCATTTTCCTATAAATCGTGGACCAACGGCGTCAATCCGAGCAACGACAAGTACGACCGTTTCAAGGGCTTCGGGGTGCCGCCCAACAAGAACGGCGACTACACCTGGGTGCTGCACATCCTCAAATCGCTGAAGTCTACCGGGCGGGCGGCCGTCATTCTGCCCCACGGCGTGCTCTTTCGGGGCAACGCCGAGGCGGGCATCCGGGAAGAGCTGGTACAGCGCGGCTTACTGAGGGCCATCGTCGGCCTGCCCGCTAACCTGTTCTACGGCACCGGCATCCCGGCCTGCATCCTACTGCTCGACAAGGCGAACGCCACCACCCGCAAGAGCATCTTCATGATTGACGCCAGCCGCGGCTTCATCAAGGATGGCAACAAAAACCGCCTCCGCGAGCGCGACATCCACCGCATCGTCGACGTAGCCACCCAGGACCGTGAAGTACCCGGTTACAGCCGCCGCGTGCCCGTAGCCGAGATCGCCGCCAACGACTACAACCTCAACCTGCCCCGCTACCTCGACGGCCGCGACGTGGCCGACGTGCAGGACATCGACGGTCACCTCAACGGGGGCATCCCCGAACGCGACATCGACGCCCTACGGGATTACTGGGACGTGCTGCCCGCCCTCCGTCAGAGTCTCTGCACCCGCGTACGCGCCCACTACTACACGCTCAGCGCCGACCGCAACCACCTGCGCGAGACTATCCTGCAACACCCTGAGTTCACCGCATACCAGGAGCGCATGCAGCAAGTTTTTGAAAGTTGGCGGGGACGCTGGTCCAATGTTTTGTCCGAACTGCAGGCGGGCCTGGACCCCAAGGCCCTCATCCGGGAAATGGCCGAAGACCTCCTGGCCCGCTACGCCGGTAAACCCCTCGTGGACCCCTACGCCGTGTATCAGCACCTGCTCGACTACTGGAACGCGACGCTGCAGGACGACCTCTACCTCATCGGCACCGACGGCTGGGCCCCCGGCGGACAAGTCTACCGCCTGCGGAAAACCACCAAGAGCAAGAATAAGACCAAGACCGTCGACATCAAGGGCATCGACGGGATAGAGAGCAAACTGCTGCCGCCCCGCTACCTGATCGACCGCTACTTCGCCGACGAACGAGAGGAGCTGGACCGACTGGCGGCGGAGATCGAGGCGGCCCAGTCCGCCCAGAACGAACTGGCCGAAGAGCACGGCGGGGAAGAGGGCGCCTTCGCCGACCTGGACAGCGTAACCAAAACGAACGTCACCGCACTCTACAAACAGACCAAGGGGGACAAGGACCTGGCCGAAGAGCGCGCCATTATGAAGCAGTACCTCGCCGCCGCCGCCCGCGAGGCCACCGCCAAGAAGGAAAGCAAGCGGCTCGAAGCCGCCCTCGAAGACGAGGTCTGGAACACCTACGGCCAGCTCAGCGAGGCCGAGATCAAAACGCTGGTCGTCGAAGACAAGTGGCTGGCCCACCTCGAAACCGCCATCGCCGCCGAGCTGGACCGCAGCTCTCAGCAACTGGCCGTCCGGCTGGGGGAGCTGGCCGACCGCTACGCTACGCCGCTGCGGGAGCTCTCCGGTGAGGTAGAAGAACTGGAGGGGAAAGTAATGGGCCACCTCGAAAAAATGGGTTTCGCATGGTAGTCCGGGAAGGGTATAAGCTGACGGAGGTGGGGGTGCTGCCGGAGGACTGGGATATGGATGAATTTGGAGATGTTATCCGATTTACATACTGGGATGACATCCGTTCAAGGACAACCTGATTATGATTCAAGAACTCATAATTGCGATCACTAGTGCAGATACATGTAAGATTATAACAGAATAATTAGACATTGACGTATATTACTGAGAAAGCGGAAGCTAGAGTGACAAAATCTATAAATTGTCACGAGCCATGGATGATTGGTTATGGCACGATGCTTCCGAAGATTACGATGAGGTCGAAAGGACGTCGTGGCAGTATGTAGAATGATGGTCAAAGCTAATACCAATCAGCTTTCTGCTTGTAAGAGACAATTGATGAAGTATCTGATTACAATATATTCTATACATGTTACTAGAGTTATGGAGACTCAATTGCAACAAAGTAGCTACGGGGCACTAAGGAACTAAGGTATCTCGAAGAGTTGTAGAAGCTACTACAAATACCCCTCCCCCCCACCCAAGCCGAGCAACGCGCCATCGCCACCGCCCTGGGCGATGCCGACGCCTGGATCCGGGGGCTGGAGGCCCTGCTGGCTAAGAAGCGGCGGGTGAAGGAGGGGGTGATGGCGGAGTTGTTGCGGCCGGGGGTGGGGTGGCGGGAGGTAAGACTTGCGATGAATGCGTAAGTTGTTACGAAGGAACGACTCCTACTCATGGGTCATAGTTACAGAGACAGGTGTAACATTTGTTCAAGGTAGAATCAACTGATATATGACTTTACAATTAATATGGACAGAGTTACTTATGATATTGCCGATGAAACTCTATCCGCGTACAATCAATAGGTCAATTATAAATATAGTGAGGAATGGTGATTTCGTATTGCAGGAGCTTTGGAGTAGAAGTTGGTGATGTCACGAGTACAAACCATTCAAGGTAAAACTGTACTCAAGCTTTAGTATTCGTATGACTTAAGAAAGATGCTGTGATCAACTAGCGTTATTTACAGTATTATCTGAAGTCACGATAGAATTCGAAACAGGTTGAGATAGCTGGATCACAAGGTAGCGTCAACCAAACTTCTCACTGGCTCATGTAAGTGAACTTACGAATTTCTGATGTCTAATGAAAAGTTGAGCAGCAAGAAATTGCTGATTTTGGATTTCTTGATGCAAAGACCTGAAATTCACTCCAAACCAAACTCACCAAAGCCCGCGCCCTAAAGTCCGCCATGATGCAGGAGTTGCTCACGGGCAAGATCCGGCTGGTGTGATGGAGGAGCTACTGCATGAGCACCTGGAGGAGATCCGCCGCACGTTGCTGACCGTGGGCATTGTGCTAGATACCGAGGTAGCCGAGGGTGATCGCTTGCTCCTGCTCCTCACCCAGCCCGTCGGCGAAGGTCGACTGTGGAACCGTCACGAGATGATCCAGCAACTACGTGCGCTGTTACCCGCGATGGAGCCGCCGCCCCGGGTTAAGGCGACGCCCCACCGCAAAGTCGCCCTCGACCGCACGGAAGACGGTCGCGTGCTGCCGCGTCAGCTAACGCGTAAGTACCTGGCGATGGAGGTGCGGCCGGGGCGGGGGGCGCATGAGTTCTTTTTGTGGGTGGCCGGGGAGCAGCGGTGGTTTCACCTCACTCCGTTAGCTGGAGAGGAGGTGCATGCGAGAGCGATGGAGGGCGGTTTGCGGGGTCGCTGCGAGGGTGGGCGGGGGAGGAGTGGGTGCGGGGGGTGCTAGGGGATCAGTGATTGCACTCTCTCCCCTTTAGAGCATCATTATCTAGTGACCAAATGTTAATCTGGTAGCCGCCGTATTTTCCGGACGCACATAGTTGTTCCCATTGTCGCAGGATCAGTAAATCACCCAATCCCATGGTATCAATCTGTTGTGGGAGCGTATCGAGGAAGGCCATTATTTCCTTATGCGTCGGAAAATCTAGCAAAATAAATGGTGTTTCTTCCGCTAGCGATCTTCGGATGAAATCAGCATATTTTTTAGACCAAGGTTTGCGTAAATTCCGGTCCATCTTGTATGCCCAGTTTCCCGTCTCGATTATAGTAGTGATTGGTACCACGAATCGGTGATCATTTTTAATCCTTTCTCTGAATAGTTTGGTTACTTCAACTCTGTCTTGACTTCGGTCTGGATGTTCTAGGATATTGAGTAAGATCGAGGTATCGAGTATCCAAATGATCGGTTTAGACATGTTTCAAAAAACTCGGTTGATTAGATAGAATCTAACCAAGCTAGACCCTGCTCGATATCGATCTTCCTTGGTGCGGTGAGACTTGACAAATCGATCAATAAGACCCTGCGTAAGTAAATCACCAAGCGAGCCCTGTAGGGTAAGGGAAGGGTAATCATCTAAGTCTTTTAACCGTACCAGTTGACTATTACCCGACGTCGGTTCGCGGTAGCAGAAAACAACATCCGGTACGCTAGCGTCCGGTAGCGCATCCAGTAAGGCGGGATTATGACTACTGATCAGAACGGATAGCTTTCGGCTGGCCGCTACTTGTTGAATTGACTTTAGTAAAATGCTGGCCCTGCTCGGGTGTAGGCCGTTGTCTATCTCTTCGATGATGACGAGACTACCCTCAGGGGCAGTCAGCAGTGCCGTGGCAAAAGCAATGACCCTTAATGTCCCGTCTGACAAGAGCGTAGCATCAACACTTCGCTCCTCGCCGCCAAACGTTTCAGTAACCTGCAACAGCACACCGCCTTTGATGCCCTTTAAGAATTTGAATCCCGTGATTTCCTGCTCCGGTAAGCTTGAAACAAACTGGAGCAATGATTCTTTCTCTACGTCATCTCCTTCCATCCAGAGGTGATACAGCACAGCACTTAAGTTGGTGCCGTTGTTCTGCATTTTACGCTCCGATAAATAGCTAGGAGCCCTCATTTTATAAGGGGTAGGGTCCAGAAAATGTATTTCGGCTAATTCACTTGCAATTTTAGCGGTTAGCTCCGGAATTGTTTTGATCGTCCTTTCGTGAGTTGCGGCGAAACGGGCGGGGCTATCAAGTTGTAGAAACAAAGCTCTCTGATCGGTAGCGGGGAGTTGTGGCTTTTTGCCGCCTCTGGCGAAGTTATTGTATTCTACCTTCAGACCTGTACGGTTTCCCTCACTTTTACTGACTGTCTGATAAAGATAGTACGGCTCTCCGTTATCCGTAAGTTGATACATTGCTTCACTAGCAATATGCAATTCATTATTGGTTCTCCCTTCGATGCTAACTGTGAGAATATTAAATTCTAATTGGTCCGACTCGCACGTTAGCGTAAAGGTTTTTTCTCCAAATCTAAATAAGTCGGCTACCGTACCCCGTACGATCTTATCGTCATCATTATTAACTAGATATTGTAGATGACTGAGCTGTTGGCCCTGAGCAAGCCAGCTTAAAAATCGTAGGGCCTCCAGCGCATTACTTTTACCCGATGCATTGGCCCCGATAAGTACGGTGAGGGGCGCTAGCTTTAACTCCGCGCGTGCGTAGCTTTTAAAGTTCTCGAGTGTGATCTTCTTGATCATAGTCAACTGCTAACGTGTAGCCAAGATAGTTCGTTGCCGGTAATTTTGCAGTCTTGGCCGTGCATTGCACCCGCGTCCCCGCCCTAACCTCCTATCTTAGCCGGCCCCAGCCCAGTCACACACTCCCCCTATGGCCTCCGAACGCCAAACCCAGGATCGCATCCTCCACCTGCTTACTACCGAACTGCCCTATCAGTCACTGGGTAACCTGCAACATAAGGCGGACAACGACAATATCATCGACGGCCTGCTCGGGAAGTACCTCCACGGACGCGGGTACCCGGCCAATCTCATCAGCCGGGCCATCAGTCAGCTACGTGCCACCGCTAATGAAGCCGGTAAGGACCTCTACGCCCGCAACCACGCCGTTTACCAACTGCTCCGTTACGGCGTACCGCTTAAGCCCGGCCCCGGTGAGCCCACCGAAACGGTGCACCTGATCGACTGGGACGGAATGATCAACAACGACTTCTACGTAGCCGAAGAGGTCACCTATCACGGCAAGAAGGAAAAGCGGCCCGACGTGGTCGTATACGTCAATGGTATCGCCCTGGCGGTGCTCGAACTCAAGCGGGCGAGCGGGAGTATCGGCGACGGTATCCGTCAGAGTATTCGCAACCAGGAACCGGAGTTTATCGAAGACTTCTTCACCACCGTGCAGATCGTGCTTGCCGGTAACGACAGCGAAGGCTTGCGCTACGGCACTACGGGAACTACGAATAAGTGGTTCCTGGAATGGAAGGAAGACGAGGAAGATAGCACGCGGCTAAAGTTGGATAAGCACCTGCTACAGCTCCTGCAACCCCTGCGTCTGCTGGAGCTACTGCGTGACTTCGTGATCTTCGATGCCGGCAAGAAAAAACTACCCCGGCCCCACCAGTACTTCGGCATCAAGGCCGCCCAGGACCACGTGCGCCGTCACGAAGGCGGTATCATCTGGCACACCCAGGGCAGCGGCAAGAGCCTGGTGATGGTGATGCTGGCCCGCTGGATACTGTCGTTCAACCCCGAGGCCCGCGTAGTGGTGCTTACCGACCGCAAAGAACTCGACACGCAGATTAAGGAGGTATTCGAAGACAGCGGGGAAGTCATCGCCCGGGCCGACTCCGGACGCCAGTTGATGGACATGTTGCTCAAGCCCAGCCCCCGCCTGCTCTGCTCGCTGGTGCACAAGTTTGGCAAGCGCGACCCCGCCCGCGACTTCGAGGAATACCTGGAAGAACTGCGCCACGCCCCCCGGCAGCCCTACGGTGACCTCTTCGTGTTCGTCGACGAATGCCACCGCACCCAGAGTGGAAAGTTGCACCGCGCGGTGAAGGCACTGCTGCCCAGGGCAACGTTTATCGGCTTTACCGGCACGCCGCTGCTAAAAAAAGACAAGCAAACGAGCCAGGAGGTTTTCGGCACCTACATTCATACGTACAAGTACAACGAGGCGGTGCGCGACGGCATCGTGAAGGACCTGGCCTACGAGGCCCGCGACGTGGACCAGCGCATGGGCAGCCCCGAGCGGGTCGATCAGTGGTTCGCCGAAACAACCGGCGGGCTCAACGACTTTCAGCGCGGCAAACTCAAGAAGCAGTGGGCGACCATGCGGCAGGTGCTCAGTTCCAAGGGGCGCATCGAGAAGATCGTGGCTGACGTCAGCCATGACTTCCGTACCCGGCCACGCCTCAAAGACGGTAGGGGCAACGCCATCCTCGTCGCCCAGGGCATCTACGAAGCTTGCCGCTATTACGAAGCTTTCAACCAGCGGGGTAGTGCCCTGCGCGGCAAGTGCGCCGTAGTCACCAGTTACGACCCCCGCACGCGCGATATCGTCCACGAAGCTACCGGGGACGAGCTAGACACCCAGAAAGAATTCGTCTACGAAGTATACACCGAGCTACTCGAAGACGTGAAGGAGCAAGCCGGCAAGAGTAAAACCGAGGTTTACGAAGAGGAGGTCAAGGATTTATTCAAACAATCGCCGCAGGAAATGAAGTTGCTCGTGGTGGTCGACAAGCTGCTGACCGGCTTCGATGCCCCGCCCTGCACCTACCTCTACATCGACAAAAGGATGCAGGACCACGGGCTCTTCCAGGCCATCACCCGCGTCAACCGACTGGATACGGAGGACAAGCTGTTCGGCCACATCGTCGACTATAAGGGGCTGTTCGCGCAGGTGGCCGGGGCCATGTCCGTTTACACCGAGGAGCTCGACTCGCAGCACTTTCAGCAGTGCGACATCGAGATCCAATTAAGGAGTCGTCTGGAGCTGGGTCGGGAAAAGATTGATGCGGCCCGCGAGCGGGTGAAGCTCATTCTCGAACCGGTGCAACCGCCCTACGGTACGCTGGAGCACATTCATTACTTTGTTGGCAACAGCGAACTGGCGGAGGACATCGAGCGGACCAAGCCGCAACGCGAGGAGTTTTATAAATCCTTCGTTGGCTACTTTCGAGCCTACGCCGCACTCGCCGACAGCCTGCAGAGCGCCGGCTACTCCGAGGAAGATATTGCCACCATGCAGCGGGAAATCAAGGATTATCTCGACCTGCGGGAGGTCATTAGGCAGGCCGCCGGCGAGACCTTCGACGGAAAAGCCTACGAGGGGGATATGCGCTACCTGATCGATAACTACATCAACGCCGACGATGCCCGGAAACTTCACGACTTCGGTAATCAGACGTTACTGGACTTGATTGAAGCCGAAGGCCTTGAAGGGGCGCTCGGTCACCTCCCCTCGGGCATTCGCGGTAGTCCGGAGGCCATGGCCGAGACCATCGAAAACAATGTCCGCCGCAAGATCATCAGGGAGCACCACCTCGACCCCACCTACTTCGATGAGATGTCGTGTATCCTAGCCGGTATCATCGAAGAGCGCAGGCAGGGGGTCACCGACTACGCCGAGGCGATGCGCCGCGTCGGTGAGCTCGCCGGTCGGGTGAATGAGGGCAACAAGAGCGAAGTGCCCGACAGCCTACAGCGACCGGAACAGCGTGCGCTATTCGGCCTGCTGAGCAAGGACGAACGGTTGACCGTGCGGGTAGACACCGCCATCAGGGTAAGTGCCCGAGCCGACTGGCGTGGAAACCAGGCTAAGGAGCAGGAAATCAAAGCGGCGATGTACAAAGTAGTCCACGATGTAGATGAGGTAAATCGAATTTTCGACTTCATCCGCAATCAACCGGCTTACTGATGGCGGATACGATCACCCTCGGCGAGCTGGAGATTTCCGTAGATCGTAAGGCGATTAAAAACATCCACCTCAGCGTCTACCCTCCCGACGGGCGCGTCCACCTGAGCGCCCCCGAGCGGTTTGATCTCGATGCCCTGCGCGTCTACACCATTGGCCGGCTCGACTGGATCGAAAAGCAGCGTCGGGAGCTACGCAGCCAGGCCCGGGAGACGCCCCGTCAGTACATCACCCGCGAGAGTCATTACTTCGCCGGCCAGCGGTATCTGTTGGAGGTCGAGGAAAAGCAGGGCGCGCGGCCGCGGGTGCAATGCCATGGGAAACAGCTGAAAATGTTGGTGCCCCTTAATTTTGCTACCGAGCGCCGGCGGTCATTGCTTGAGCGCTTCTACCGGGAGTACCTGAAACGGGAAATTCCCAAGATCATCGAACGCTACGAGCCCGTAATGGACGTCTCCGTAGCCGAGTTCCGCATCCGGCGTATGAAAACGAAGTGGGGGAGTTGCAATATCGAGGCGCGTCGCCTCTGGCTGAACCTGGAACTGGCACGCAAGCCACCGGAATGCCTGGAGTACCTGGTGGTCCACGAAATGGTACATCTACGGGAACGACACCACAATGCGCGCTTTATGGAACTGATGGACCAATTCCTACCCGGTTGGCGGGGACTACGGGAATTACTCAATCGCCTGCCGGTGGTGCACGTGGAGTGGGCGTATTAGAGCTTGTTTGGGTTTTCCGAGCCTGACGGAAAACGCCGCTATTTTGGGGCTAATCGAGCCTCGGGAAGGGGAGGTGCACTTCGTGGCTGCTTCGCGGTGACGGGCTAAGTGACGCTTTTCGGGGCGAAGAGTAGGCGCAAAAGAGCAAGTTTACGGCGGTGAGCGGAATCCCAAACAAGCGCTTAGTGGGCCGCCCTAGCGCCCCAAATGCACCAGCAGCACGCTCACGTCCGCCGGACTGACCCCACTGATGCGGCTGGCCTGCCCGATGGTGACGGGCTTGAGCTTATTGAGCTTCTGCCGGGCCTCTTTGGAGAGGGAGGTCAGTTGCTCGTAGTCAAAGGCCTTGCCGAGCTTGATGCCTTCGAGGCGGCTCATTTTTTCGACGGCCTGGCGCTCGCGCTCGATGTAGCCCTCGTACTTGAGGGTCACCTCCGCCAGGTTGATGATCTCGGCGTCGTAGGGGGCCAGGAAGTCGGCCAGGGCGGGCACGGCGGCGGCCATGCCCAGCAGGCTCACGGCGGGGCGGGCGAGCACGGAGTCGAGCTTGACGCCCTGGCGCAGGGCGGCGGTCCCCACGCTTTCCAGGTAGGGGTTGAGCTGGTCGGGGGTGATGCTGTGGTGGCGCAGCTCGGTGGCAATCGCCGCGACGGCTTCCCGCTTGCGCTGCACCCGCGCCATGCGCCCGTCCATATTACGTACGCCGAGAGCGGCGGCCATGGGCGTGAGGCGCAGGTCGGCATCGTCCTGCCGGAGGAGGATGCGGTACTCGGCCCGGCTGGTGAACATGCGGTAGGGCTCCTCGGTGCCCTTGTTGATGAGGTCGTCGATGAGCACGCCGATGTAGGCGTCGCTGCGCTTCAGGATGAAGGGGTCGCGTTCCTGCACGCCCAGGGCGGCGTTCATGCCGGCGATGAGGCCCTGGCAGCCGGCTTCCTCGTAGCCCGTGGTGCCGTTGATCTGTCCGGCGAAGAACAGGCCATCGATGAGGCGCGTCTCCAGGGTCGGACCGAGCTGGGTGGGCGGGAAGAAGTCGTACTCGATGGCGTAGCCCGGCCGGAACATCTTCATGTTCTCGAAGCCGCGCACCTTGCGCAGGGCCTTATACTGCACCTCCTCGGGCAGGCTGGAGCTGAAGCCGTTGACGTAGATCTCGCAGGTGTTGCGGCCCTCGGGCTCGACGAAGAGCTGGTGCTGGTCGCGGTCGGCAAAGCGGTCGATCTTATCCTCGATGCTGGGGCAGTAGCGCGGGCCCAGTCCGCGGATGCGGCCGTTGAACATGGGACTGCGGTCGAAGCCCTCGCGGAGGGTCTCGTGCACCTCCGGGCTGGTGTAGGTGATGTGGCAGGGCAGCTGGTCGGTCAGCGGCGGCGTATCGGTGTAGCTGAAGCGGCCGGGGACCTCGTCGCCGTCCTGTACGCTCATGGCGCCGTAGTCGAGGGTGCGCCCGTCCAGGCGGGCCGGGGTGCCGGTCTTCATGCGGCCGGCCTCGAAACCCAGGGACTGCAGCTGCGCCGTCAGGCCGGTGGCGGCCCGTTCACCCGCGCGCCCGCCGCCGAATTGTTTTTCCCCGATGTGGATGGTGCCGTTGAGGAAGGTGCCGTTGGTCAGGACGACGGACCTGCCGGGGATCTCCATACCCAGGCCGGTGTGTACGCCGTAGACGCGCCCGTCCCTGACGATGATCCCCGTGACCATCTCCTGCCAGAAATCGATACTGGGGTGCGCCTCCAGCTTTTCGCGCCAGTTGAGGGCAAAGGCCATGCGGTCACTCTGGGCGCGGGGGCTCCACATGGCGGGCCCCTTGCTCAGGTTGAGGAGCCGAAACTGCACCATGGTTTCGTCGGTCACGATGCCGGAATATCCACCGAGGGCGTCGATCTCGCGCACGATCTGTCCCTTACCGACGCCCCCCATGGCGGGGTTGCAGCTCATCTGGGCGATGGTCTGCATGTTCATGGTGGCCAGCAGCACCCGGGCACCGAGGTTAGCCGCGGCAACGGCCGCCTCACAGCCCGCGTGGCCGGCGCCGACCACAATCACGTCGTAGGTAGGAAACATAAGCGCTTTCTTCGAGATTCAAGGAACGTCCGGGGAGCACGCAAAGTTACAGCGGGCAGCCGTGCGGGCGCGGGCGCGGGTGCAAAGTAAGCCAGTAAAATAGATTAAATCTAAATAAGGATAAAGACTTAACTACTGAAAGCCCGGTTGGCTTCTATGTTGCCCAAGTCGTAACTTTGCCGCAATTATTAAAAGACTGGTAAATTTCCCGTCTTTTCTCCATTTTCGGCCGCCTTAGGCCGAGTCAACTGTACTAACGCACGCCCCCGCGTATGAGAACTTTAACGAGATCGGCTGGCCCTTCCATCTTGCTGCTGGCTGCCCTTTTGCTGCAATCGCAAGCTCCGGTTGGCGGTAGCAACTTAGTGTTCTACGGCATTGCTGCCCTGGCCCTCATCCTGTTTTTTGCCATCGTGGTGAGTGTCGCCGATAACTTTATGGTGATCGAGTCTAAGTCCATCGGTTTGGAGGACGAAAAGGCCGCGGGCCTTTTTCCGGCCTTCCGCCAGCTTTTCGCCAGCCGCAAGCCGGAGTACCTTAAGGAAGCCCACGTGTATACGCTGACCAAGGGGTACGACATCCCTATGGACGGTGCGCCAGCGGATGTCATCCGTACCCCCAAAGTGACCCGCTTTGCCATCACCCCGCCCGATTATTTCGGTCTGATGCCCATTCCTAAGGTAGTGGTCGAGGAAGGCGACGTGGTGCAAGCCGGCGATCCCATTTTTTACGATAAGAAACTTTCCCGCGTCAAATTCGCCGCGCCCGTCAGTGGAGAGGTCATCGCCATCAACCGCGGTCTGAAGCGCTCGATCGCCGAGATCGTAATCCTGGCCGACAAGGAGCAGGTCAGCCGGGAGTACAGCCTGCCCGCCCAATCGGCTTCGCGCGAGGAGTTGGTAGACTTCCTGCTCGAAAGCGGGGCCTGGCCCGTGTTGCGCCAGCGGCCCTACAACGTCGTAGCGGATCCCGACGTGGTTCCCCGGGACATCTTCGTGTCCACCTTCGACACCTCGCCCGTCGGCCCTGACCTGAAGTTGAGCGTACGCGGTCGCATGAACGAATTTCAGGCCGGCATCGACGTACTGCGTCGCCTGACCCACGGGCTGGTCTACCTGGGGCTGGACGGCCGTGGGGACGAAGACTCCCCCTTTGCTGCCGTTACGGGCGCCGAAAAGCGGTACTTCCGCGGTGCCCACCCGGCCGGTAACGTCGGCGTTCAGATCCATCACATCCACCCCTGCGGGACCGGCGATAACACCGTCTGGACCGTCAACGTCGAGGACGTGCTTTTGCTCGGTGAGCTCTTCCGCAATGGCCGCTACGACACGACCCGTCTGGTGGCCCTCGGCGGAGGTTCCTTCAGTGAGCCCGGCTACGTCCGCACCCGGGCCGGAGCCAACGTCGGCGAACTGCTTGCCGGGGAGGCCGTAGCGGAAAATGCCCGTCTCATCAGCGGAGACGTACTCTCCGGCAGCCAGCGGACTACCGACGGGTTCCTCAGTGTTTTCGACAATCAGATCACCGCCATCCCCGAGGGCAACGAGGCCGAAATCTTCGGCTGGCTGCTGCCGATCAAACCGCGGGCGTCTATTTCTCCCACCATCCCGGTACTGACCGACCACCTCGAGATTACCACGAATACCCACGGGGAGAAGCGCGCCTTCGTAGTAAACAACGACTACGAGCAGGTGATGCCCATGGATATCTACCTGACCCAGTTGATGAAGTCCA
Organism: Lewinellaceae bacterium; assembly: GCA_963803525.1. Lineage (GTDB taxonomy): Bacteria > Bacteroidota > Bacteroidia > Chitinophagales > Saprospiraceae > Neolewinella. The sequence continues at coordinate 305,535 of CAWDMV010000017.1, read as the reverse complement.
TCATCGTGAATGACCTGGAAAGCATGGAAGGACTCGGCATTTACGAGCTGGTCCCCGAGGATGTAGCCCTCGCGGAATTTGCCTGCGTATCGAAGCAGCCGCTCCAACAAATCCTGCGTCAGGGGCACGACACCATGATCTCCCAGGGTTAACTATCGTACACCCGGACTGTTATAATTTACCTCTCAGTCCGAATCAAAGCTTGACATGAAAGCACTTCACGATTTTGTCACCAGGTTCGAGCCGGATCACGGAAAGTCACCGCTCCTGCATACGACCTACGACGCTTTCTACACCTTCCTCTTCCAACCCCCCACCGTCACCCAGGGAGGCGTACACGTGCGCGACGGCATGGACCTCAAGCGCCTCATGGTGCAGGTGGTCCTTGCCCTGCAGCTGCTCTACATCTTCGGTACCTGGAACATCGGTCACCAGCACTTCACCGCGCTGGGGCAGTACACCGGGCTACTCGAGGGTCTGCACCTCAAGGTCGTGTACGGCCTGATTCAGGTCATTCCGATCTTCGTCGTGACCCACGTCGTCGGACTGGGCATCGAGTTCCTCTACGCGGCCAAGAAGGGCCACTCCGTAGAGGAGGGCTTCCTGGTGTCGGGTGCGCTGATCCCCCTGATTATGCCTCCGGACCTTCCGCTGTGGATCCTTGCCGTAGCCGTCGCCTTTGCCGTTGTTCTCGGTAAGGAGGCCTTCGGGGGTACCGGCATGAACATCTGGAACATCGCCCTGCTGTCCAGGGTCTTCATCTTCTTCGCCTATCCGACGACCATTTCCGGTGACGAGGTGTGGGTAAGCGGCATCGAGAAAGTGGACATCGGCGTGTACGCCAGTGAGGCCTACAACTTCGTGCACCACGGTTTCGACTGGCTCTTTGCCGGTCTGGGCTGGTCCACTTTCGGAGCGGGCGGCGCGCTGGTTGCCGACGGCTGGACGGGCGCTACCCCCCTGGGCATCGCGGCTAAGGAAGGCTGGGAGGGCGTCTCCGCCGTGTACGACCAATCCTCGATCTTTTGGGGGACCATACCCGGTTCCATCGGTGAGTCGAGCGCTCCCCTGATCATCCTGGGCATGTTCTTTCTCATGTTCACCCGCATTGCCGACTACCGCGTGATCGTGGGAGGACTCATTGGCTTCCTCGTCGGGGGCTTGCTGCTGAACGCCATCGCGCCGGCCGTGCTGACGGACGATACCCCCGGCATCTTCAAATTCATGGCCATCCACCCCCTACGGCAGATGATCATGGGTAGCTTCCTATTCGCGATCACCTTCATGGCTACCGACCCGGTCAGCAGCGCCGATACGCCTACCGGCAAGTGGATCTACGGTTTTCTGATCGCCTTCATCGGCCTGATCATCCGGGTACTGAACCCGGCCTACCCCGAGGGCTGGATGCTCTCCATCCTGCTGCTCAACACCTTTGCCCCCCTCATCGACCACTACGTCTACCAGGCCAACATCAAGCGACGCGCCAAGCGGACCGCCGACATGGCCAAGCAGCGGGACGAACTCATCACCCGCCGCGGGGACATCGAGATCCTGACCCCCCAGACGGCTAACTATCCCGACGTAGGCAGCACCGGAGTACGCTAAGGCGCACTTCACTAAATCCCCCTTACCATGAGCACGAAATACATCTATACCTTCGGTACCATCATGACGGTTCTCGTAGCCCTGTTGCTGGCCGGGTTCCGTACCGTGACCGCCGATGCCGCCGCCAGGAACGAAGACGTCTTCAACAAGCGGGAGATCCTGGCCACCGTGGCCGACCCCCTCGCGGAGGCCGGCAAGCCGATCGGTTCGCTGACGGACGCCGAGGTGCTGGACCTTTTCAAGAACGGCGTGGAGCAAGTGATCGTGAACAATGCCGGTACGGTCGTGTCCGATCGTGATTTCGCTTCGATCGACCTGGCCACCGAGTACAAGCTGCCGGAAGCCCAGCGGGTCTACCCGATCAACATCTTCACGATCGGCGACAACAACGACAAGTACTACGTCTTCAGCGTCCGCGGCAACGGGCTGTGGGACGCCATCTGGGGTAATATCGCCCTGGCTAACGACCTGAACACCGTCACCGGTGCCAGTTTCGACCACGCCGGGGAAACCCCGGGCCTCGGTGCCGAGATCAAGGATAATGCCGGCTGGAAGTCCCAGTTCAAGGGCAAGAAGATCTACGACGGCGATGACTTCGTCAGCATTCTCGTTCGCAAGGGGGGAGCTATCGACCAAGTGCACGAGGTCGACGGACTCAGCGGTGCCACCATCACCGCCGACGGCGTCACCAAGATGCTTTACACGGGCCTGAAGGCCTACCAGCCCTACATTGAGGAGCAGCGGGCCAACGCCGGTGCTACCAGCATGAACCTTAAGTAAATACCCACCGGAGGCCCCGAAGGGCACCGGATACCTATACCGTATTCCAACATGGCAGAATCAACTGAACTCAGAACCGGCGTAGTCACGGATGCCCCTAAGGAGAAGGAACCCCTCTTTGGTAAGAAGGAACGAATCCTGCTGACCGATCCCCTGCTGGACAACAACCCCATCACGATCCAGGTACTGGGCGTCTGTAGTGCGCTGGCGGTTACCTCGCTGGTCTACCCCTCCCTGGTTATGGCCGTGGCCGTAACTTTCGTGTGTGGCGCATCTAGCTTGGCTACTTCGCTGATGCGCAACATCATCCCCAAGGCCGTTCGCCTGATCGTGCAGCTGGTGATCATTGCCACCCTGGTGACCCTGGTGAACGAGGCCCTCAAGGTGCTGGCCTTCCCGGTTTACAAGCAGTTGTCGGTCTACATCGGCCTGATCATTACGAACTGTATCGTGATGGGGCGCCTGGAGGCTTACGCCATGGCCAACAAGCCCTGGCGCTCCTTCATCGACGGACTCGGTAACGGGCTCGGCTACGGGCTGATCCTGGTCGCGGTAGGCGTAGTACGGGAGATTTTCGGTAAGGGCAGCCTGTTTGCCGGATCCGGAATTGCGATGTACATCATCGGCCCCAGCAACGACACGACCAACTACTGGATCAATACCGCCGCCGACAGCGGCATCGGCAGCTTTTTCGGCTGGTACGCCAACAACAACCTGATGGTACTGCCCGCGGCCGCCATGTTCGTCATTGCCGTGTTCATCTGGATCCAACGCAGCTACAACACCAAGCTGGTCGACGTATCGTAGGACCTCCGCCTTGCGTTCCCCCTCACTCCTTCGATCCCTCAATCCATATCCACCATGGGAGAATTTCTAAATATCTTCATCAAATCGGCCTTCATCGAGAATATGGTCCTGGCCTACTTTCTCGGGATGTGTTCCTTTCTGGCCGTATCCAAGACCCTGACGACGGCTAGCGGTCTGGGTCTTGCCGTCATCTTCGTGCTTGGCGTTACGATGCCCATTAACTGGCTGATCAACGAGTATATCCTGATTCCAGTTGATCTGGAGTTCTTGCGCTTTATTCTGTTCATCGCGGTGATCGCCTCTACCGTGCAGCTGGTAGAAATGGTGTTGGAAAAATTTAGCCCGGGACTGTACGCGGCCCTCGGCATCTTCCTCCCCCTCATCACGGTAAACTGTGCCATCCTGGGCGGTAGCCTCTTCATGGTGAGCCGGGACTACAACCTCTCCGAGTCGATGGCCTTCGGTCTGGGCGGTGGATTCGGCTGGTTCCTGGCCATTATTGCCCTGGCGGCCATCCGGGAGCGCATTCGTTACAGCAACGTTCCCCCCGCCCTGCGCGGACTGGGCATGGCCTTTCTCATCACCGGCCTGATGGGTATTGCTTTTTTGAGCCTTACCGGTATCGACCCCTCCGTCTTCGCGGGTTGGAGCGGTGCGGCCGAGTAAGATTTAGCCCCAAACCTTAAACCGTCGGAGCTTAATCCGGCTTATATTTAAAATACCCCGTCATGATTACCATCGGAGCAGCGGTCGTTGTCTTTACGCTTATCGTGCTTGCGCTCATCACCATGCTGCTGGTGGCGCGTCGCAGGCTCGTCCCCCAGGGCGAGGTCAAGATCATCGTCAACGGCGATAGCGAAAACCCCCTTCTCGTACAGCCCGGAAGCACCTTGCTTTCCGCCCTGTCGGATAAGAGCGTATTCCTCCCCTCCGCCTGCGGCGGGGGTGGAACCTGCGCCATGTGCGAATGCCACATCACGAAGGGCGGCGGCGACGTACTGCCCACCGAACTGAACCACCTTACCCGTCGGGAAGTCTCCGAACACAAGCGCCTGGCCTGCCAGGTGAAGGTGCGCGAGGACATGGAGATCCAGATCCCCGAGGAGATCTTTGGCATCAAGAAGTGGGAGTGCACCGTCGACCGGAACTACAACGTGGCCACCTTCATCAAGGAATTCGTGGTGCGGCTGCCCGAAGGCGAGAGCCTGGACTTTGAATCCGGCGGTTACATTCAGATTGACGTTCCCAAGATCGAGGTGGACTTTAAGAACTTCGACATTACGCCTCACCCCGTTTTTCACAAAGGGGCCTCCGCCGACAAGTTCAAGCCCGACTGGGATAAGTTCGGCATGTGGGACTTTAAGATGAAGAACGACGAGGAGCAGTTCCGCGCCTACTCCATGGCCAACCACCCCGGAGAAGGCGACATCATCATGCTCAACATCCGGATTGCCCCCCCACCCTTCGATCGGCAGAAGGGTGCCTACATGGACGTGAACCCCGGCGTATGCTCGAGTTACGTCTTTGACCAGAAGCCCGGCGATAAAGTCGTCATTTCGGGTCCTTACGGTGAGTTCTTCATCAAGCCCACGGACAAGGAGATGATCTACATCGGTGGTGGTGCCGGCATGGCCCCCCTGCGGAGCCACATCTTCCACCTCTTCCACACCATGAAAACGGACCGGAAGGTCAGCTACTGGTACGGCGGTCGTTCCAAGGCCGAGCTCTTTTACACCGAGGAATTCGAAGCCATCGAGAAGGACTTCCCCAACTTTAAGTACCACATCGCCCTGAGTGATGCCCTGCCCGAGGACAATTGGGACGGCATGACCGGCTTCATCCACCAGGCGGTGCTCGACAACTACCTGAAGGACCACCCCGAGCCCGAAGAGATCGAGTACTACCTGTGCGGACCTCCCCTGATGCTGCAGGCGGTACAAAGTATGCTCGACGAGCTGGGCGTACCCGAGGAAAACATCGCCTTCGACGATTTCGGAAGCTAAGCGCTCCGACCCGCACGAAGCCCCAACTTACTCCGTAGGTTGGGGCTTTGTACGTACGGGGGGGCTGCTCCGATCCCCCGCCATGTTCCCCGCACCCGTGGCCCCGCCCAATGTGTGGGCGAATGACGAACTTAGCGGCCGCTAACCCTCAATCTGGAACGATGAATATAGTGATCGCTGGTGCCGGAGACGTAGGTTTTCACCTCGCCGAGCTCTTGGTTACGGAGAACCAAAACATCGTGCTGATCGACAACGACCAGGACGTGCTCGACTACGCGGGCTCCCACCTGGACGTGCTCACCGTGAAGGGGGACGCCACCAGCCTGGCTACGCTGCAAACTGCCCGCGTCAGTGCGGCCGATCTGGTGCTGGCCGTGACGACCAGCGAGCAGACGAACATGATGTCCGCCATTCTGTCCAAGAAAATGGGTGCCGGCCGGGTGATCGCCCGCGTGGACAACGAAGAATACCTCGACTGCGACGGAACAAAAACCATTTGCTCTTTAGGCATCGACCAGCTCATCAGTCCCCGCCAACTCGCGGCGGTGGAAATCGAGCGGTTGATCAAAAAATGCTCGTTTACGGATATCTACGAATTCGAGGACGGGAAGCTCTCCCTGGTGGGCATCACCCTGGCCTCGGACTCGCCCCTGATCGGGAAGCAACTCAGTGAGATCGAGGGCCTGAACCTGCGGGAGGAACTGCAACTCATTGCCATTCTGCGGGGTCACCAGACGCTGATCCCCCGCGGCTATACCGAGCTCAAGCGGAACGATCACATTTACTTCATCACCCGTCCGGAGCACACCCGCATGGTGGAGCAGTTCGTAGGGAAGAAGGCGCGCAAGGTGACCAATGCCATGATCATGGGGGGCACGGACCTGGCCATCGCCACGGCCCGACTCCTGCAAAACGACTACAGCGTGACGATCGTGGAAAACGACAAGCGCCGCTGCCAGCACATCAACGAGGTGCTCAACAACGTGCTGGTGGTGAAGGGGGACTACACCAACTTCGACCTGCTGGAGGAGGAGGGGCTATCGAAAATGGATGCCTTTATGGCGCTGACGGAGAACAGCGAGACCAACATCATCGCCTGCCTCACGGCCCACAACCACGGGGTGTACAAGACGATCGCCCAGGTGGAGAATAAGGAGTACATCCACATCAGCCAGAACATCGGGGTGGATACCCTCATCAACAAAAAACTGCTGGCGGCCAACGACATCTTTCGTTACGTGCGGAAGGGAAACGTGGAGGCCATCACCAGCCTGCAGGGGGTGGATGCGGAGGTGATCGAGTACGTCATCTCCAAAACGAACCAGCTGACGAAGAAGCCGCTAAAGGACCTCTACTTTCCGGATACCGCCATCATCGGCGGCATTATCCGGGGGGAGGAGACGGTGATTCCCAACGGCTCCTCCCAGTTGCAACTCGGCGACCGGGTCATCGTATTCGCAAAACCGCAGGCCATCCGTCGTCTCGAAGAACTGTTTCGCTAAGTCATGGCGCGGTTGATCAACTTTCGTCCCATCGCCCGGGTGGTGAGCGTCCTGTTGCTGATCATCGGGTTGCTGATGTGGACGGGCCTCCCCTTCAGTGCCTACTACGGCGAGAGTATGCTGCCCCTGCTGTACGCCGGCCTGACCACGATCGGGGCGGCCGGACTGTTCTGGCTGGTGCCCCGTCACCGCAGGGACGACGTCTTGCCACGGGCGGCCGACCTCACCATCCGGAAGCGGGAGGGCTACCTCATCGTGGCGCTGAGCTGGCTGGCCATGGTGACCTTTGGTATGCTGCCCTACCTCTACAGCGGGATGCTGCCCTTCGTGCCGGATGCCCTCTTCGAGACCGTTTCCGGTATGACGACTACGGGGGCTTCCGTGCTGACGGACATTGAGATCCAACCCCGGGGACTGCTTTACTGGCGCAGCCTGACGCAGTGGATCGGGGGTATGGGCATCATCGTGCTTACGGTCGCCATCTTCCCCCTGCTCGGTATCGGCGGCATCGAGCTGTTCGCCGCCGAGGCGCCCGGCCCGACCTCCGATAAGCTGCACCCCCGGATCAGCGAGACGGCCAAGCGCTTGTGGTTGATCTACGTCGGGCTGACGGCTACGGAGGGGATACTGCTGTACTTCGCCGGTATGACGCCCTATGAGGCCACCAATCATGCCCTGACCACCATGGCTACCGGCGGCTTCAGTACCCGCAACGCCAGTGCGGCCGCCTTCGCGCCGATCATCCAGTACATCATGATGGTTTTTATGTTTCTGGCGGGGGTCAACTACACCGTACTCTACCTCAGCCTGAAAAGGCGGTGGTCGGAAGTGTGGCAAAGCGATGAGCTGAAAGCCTACATCGGCCTGATCCTGTGTGTATCGCTCTTCTTCACCGCCCGCGTATGGTACCTGACGGATAATACGGTGGAACAAAGCTTCCGCGACAGCACCTTCCAGGTGATCAGCCTCGTGACCACTACGGGCTTCGTTTCGGCTGATTACACCAGTTGGGCCCCCAGTCTAACGATGATTTGCTTTGTACTGATCTTCCTGGGCGCGTGCGCGGGTTCTACCTCGGGGGGGATCAAGATCATCCGCAACCTGGTCTTCTTCAAAAACAGCTACCTCGAATTCAAGCGCATCGTGCACCCGCAGGCGATCATCCCCCTGCGGCTGAATAACCAGATCGTGCCGGGGCGCATCATTACCCACATCTTCAACTTCCTGCTGCTGTACCTGATCATCTTCGTGTTCGGGTCGGTGGTACTGAGCGTACTCGGGCTAGATTTTCTCACCGCGATCGGGGCGACGGCCACGAGCCTGAGTAACGTCGGACCGGGCATCGGCGGCGTAGGGCCGGTCGATAACTTTGCCTGGTTGTCGGGGCCCGTCAAGGTATTCCTGAGCTTCCTGATGATCGTCGGGCGCCTGGAGATCTTCACGGTGCTGGTGCTCTTTACGCCTTACTTCTGGCGGCTGAACTAAACGATGACGAGCGCATGGAGGGCATGGTATTCCAGGAGATCCCGGCTTCCCGATCCGCCGTTGCCCTGCCGGTGCGCAACCCGCTGGCCGAGGTGCGGTGGCTGGCCTTCCTCCGTGGCGACGCCTACGTTAATCTCTTTCAGGACCTCCTCTATGCCCTGGCCCGGCCCCACGGTCGCCAACCGCCTCCGGAGGCACCCGCGCGCCTCCGGGTGGAATTCACGGAAACCGGCATTACCGTGACGCAGCCGGAGGGCGAACCCGTGCATCACCCGTACGAGGAAGTGCCCTCCTTCCGTCTGGATTATACGACCCTAGCACAGGAGCAGCTCGTTTTTCCGGGGGATGCCCAACCGGGCTTTCACGCCATCTTGCGGCTGAGTTCGGGCGTACTCCCACGCTGGGAGTACCAACTAGCCATGAGCCGGAGGCAGTTCCTGCGAGTGGTAGATTTCCTGTACGCCCGGCGGGTGACCTTCCGCGAGTTTTACGGCGGGACCCGCAGCTTTCGGCTGGTCACCAACATTAGTTATAAGCGCGTGCAGGAGCTGAAGGCGCGGTACGGGATCGAGTGGTAGCCAATCAGTTGGCGGCCAGCCACACCCGGCGCAGCATGCGGCAGGCGCGTTCACTACGCACGTCGTCTACGGCCAGCTGCATATCGGCGATGGCCGTTGCCATGGCCGCGTCCAGCGCTGCACCGGCGGTACCGCGACAGTGGCGGGTCTGATCGCGCTTGGCGTGGTAGGTGGTAAGGGAGAAGGTGCCGCCGGATGGATATTTTCCATGGCACCGGGCGGCGAGTTGCACCATGCCCGCCAGTTCGAAGGTGTGGGCGGGGTAGTCCAGGTGATGGCGGGGGTGCTGCCGGTGGGTCAGGGTGCCGCTTCCGTCGCCGTGGACGCGGAGCCGCCAGCCGTCGTTGCCCCGCAGTTCGGCGTAATCGAGGGGAGAGAAAAGTGACTGAGTGACCGGCGGGCCGCAGGTGCAATGGAGCAGCAACAAGAGCAGGGAAGCAAACTGGAGGAGGGCCGTACGCATAGCAACTATACCGATGCGCGACGGTTTCCTTTTGGCGTATGATTAAGTTTGAAAGCTACACGTTGGCCAACGGCCTGGCCGTCCTGCTGCACCACGACCCGCAGCGTACCGTCATCACCGTAAATGTCCTATACAAGGTCGGTAGCCGCAATGACCCGCCCCACCGCACGGGCTTCGCCCACCTCTTCGAGCACCTGATGTTTGCCGGCTCCGCGCACGTCCCCAACTTCGACGACGCCCTGCAGTTGGCCGGCGGGGAGAACAACGCCGTCACGAGCAGCGATTATACGCTCTACTACGACACGCTGCCTTCCGAGAACCTCGACACGGCGCTGTGGCTGGAAAGCGACCGGATGCGAAAGCTGCGCTTCAGCACCCGGTCCCTGGAAAAGGAGAAGAAGGTGGTCATCGAGGAATTCAAGGAAACCTGTCTCGACCAGCCCTACGGAGATCTCTATCATCACTTCAATGCCCTGATCTACCGCGAGCACCCCTATCGCTGGCCGGTAATCGGGCAGGAGGTCCGCCACATCCAGGAAGCCACCCTACGGGAGGTTAAGGAATTCTACTACCGCTACTACCGACCCGATAACGCCATTCTTTGCCTAGCCGGTAACTACGACCCCGCCACTATTCACGAGCGCATCGGCCACTACTTCGGAAGCATCCCGGCTTCGGATGCCGCACTGCCACGGCCGTCGATCCGTCCCGAGCCGGAACAGCGTGAATTTCGTCACCAGCGCGTGGAGGGCGAGGTTCCCAGCCCGGTGATCTACCTGCACTTCCGTACCGTGGACCGCCTCCATCCGGACTTTCCCGCCACGGACGTGCTCAGCTTTCTCCTGGGCGGCGGCCGCTCCTCGTGGTTGTACCGCAAACTGGTGCGCGACAGCGAGCTCTTTGCGGAAGTCAGTGCCGGCATCAACGACAACCTGGAGGCGGGCGGCATCATCGTGGAGGCCCGGCCCAGTGAGGACGTAGAGTACTTGTTCGCCCGGAACGCCCTACACGACGCGATCGCGGAAATGGTAGCGGAGGGGATCAGCCAGGGGGAACTCGAAAAAGTGATCAATCAGCTCGAGCAGCGCAACCACTACCGGGAGGCCAACATCAGTAACCGGGCCAACGAGTTGGTATTTTATGCCCTGCTCGGCGAGCCCAACCTGATCAACACGGAAATCGAGCAGTACCTGGCCCTTACGGTCGACGAGATCAACCGGGTAGCCCGCAAGTACCTGGGTACGACTACCCTGGCGGAACTGGAATACCTCATTGCGGCAACAGCGTAACGGAACCGCTACGCCGACGAATATCTCCGTCAAACATTTTGACTTCCGCTACCCATACGTAAGTTCCCGGATTGGCGGGTCGGCCCCCCAGCTGACCGTTCCAGCCGCGCTGCGCGGAATTGGGGGGGAAGTCAACATCCGCCCAGACTTCCTCTCCCCAGCGGGTGAACACCCGAAAGGTCATTACGCGCTCCACCAAACCGGCATTGGCGAAGATGGAGAGGTAATCGTTGTTCCCGTCCCCATCGGGGGTAAAGGTGTTGGGAACGAAAATGGCCGTACGGCCGTCCACGGCTACGTACGTGCTCAGGCTGTCCGTACAGCCATAAATATCCTCGATCACCAGGTTGATGTCCTGGGTGAAGGGGGCCAGGAGTTCCGGATTGGGGCAGGTCGGGCAGTCGAACAGCTCGGCGGGCTGCCAGCTGTAGCTGAAGATCTGATTGGTCGGGACCCGGTAGATGAGCTGTACGTCCGTGGGCTCGCCGGAGATCTGCGGGATGAAGCTGGGCAGGGCGATCGGGCGGGTAGCCGCGCGGGGGAAGAAGAACTCCGACTGGGTGATCTCACAGCCCGAGACGTCCCGGATCGTCAGTTCGTAGTAATTCCCGGCCCGCAACTCTTTCCAGAAATCACGCTCGTTGTAAAATTCTTCGCCGTCGGCACTGTACTGGTAGGGGGGGACGCCGCCGGTGGCGCTGAGGGAGATCGGGGGGCGGCGCAGCTGGTCACAATTTACTTCCACGGGCTGGATGTATTCCGGCTCGACTAACTCGAGGTCCGTAGAATCCCGGCACCCCAGGGCATCGATGACCTCCAGAACGTAATTCCCCGGGGCTAATCCATCCAGCTCCAGTCCATCGGAGGGCTCCCCGTTGACGCGGTAGAGATAGGGACTCACCGTCGGAAGGTGGCCCGCCGAGATGCTGCCGTTGGCCTCTCCCGCGCAGTGCGGGTTGGTGTAAGCCGGGTTGATCACGGGCTTGAAGAAATTAACTTTCACGCTCTCGTTCGTCCGCACGCCACAGGCCAGGTCCTGCACGGCGATTACCCGATAGATCCCACTTTCGTATACCGGCCACTCTACGGAGCCTTCCTGAGGAAACGTAAAGACCCTGGTCGGTCCGGCATCGATCTGGTAGGTCAGCGTAAAGGGGCCGTGGCCGACCAGATTGGTGGGAATACGCTGCTCATCCCCCCAGCAAGCGGTAATCTCCCGCTCGGGGAATACCAGCACGGGCGGATCGCTCAGTTCGGTAGAGGCCCGCCACGTCAGCGATTGCCCGCAGGCGTCCGTGACGGTAAGGGACACCGTATCGGGCAGGGTCTCCGTAACGACGGGTTCGGCCTCGGTACTGCCGAAGTTCCAGTTGTAGGCAAAGGGCGGTACGCCCCCCTGTACGCCGGCGGACAGGGTAGAACCACCACCCGCGCAGTAGTAGAAGGGGCGTTCATCCCCGATCTCCATCGGTTGGGCTTCCCGGATGATGAGCTCCACCGAGTCGGTGAAGCAGGCACAGGGTACGTCGAGAATGAGCCAGGCGGACTCGTCTCCCTCCACCGTAGTATCAGCCAGGGCCTGAATCGGCACTTCGGCGAAGGTGGCCCCTGCCGGGATGGTAACGGTCCCGCTGCCCGCGTCGAAGTCCAGGCTGTCGGTCGCCTGCGAGTTGCGGCTTACGCGGTAGGTGACGTTCTGCGCGCGGTCCAGGGAGCTGTCTTCTCCCCGCACGACGCGGAGGATGCCGGGCGCGCATCCTTCATAGGCGATCACGGGCGAATTCTCATCTCCCTCTCCCTGCAGCGTCACGCTGGCCCCGAGATCAAAACTTCCGGCCTCGAGGAATACCGCGGAGTCGCGGTCGGAGTCGGAAACGTCGGCTACCAGGAGCCGGATGTGGTAGGTCTGACAGGCTTGTACCTTAATGGTAGCGGTAAGGGTGACCGTCTGCCCGTCGTACTCGATGGTTTGAAAACGACTGCCGTCGCCCCGCTCTCCGCTGCAGTTCGCCTCGGTGCGAATGGAAAGAAACTCGTTGTCCAGGTAGTAGCTCTTGTTGTTCCGGTAGCTGATGTTGTTGATGTTCACTGCCTGGTTGGTACCGGGCACCTGGGCGATATTGACCGCCCCGCGGTCGTAGGGGCCCTCGAAACCCGGTCCGCTCACGAAGAACCCGAATATGTCGTTGAAGGAAGAGCCTACGTACTCGCAGTATTCCTCCGAAGCAAAGACGTAGCGGAAAGTAATAACCGACTCCAGGGGTACGAAGTCAAATTCGACGCCGCTGCGGTCGAAGATCCCCCCTCTGGTTACCAAGTCGAGGTCGGGATCGGGGGTCGGGCCACTCAGCCGGGATCCCGTGTTGGTCTGCTTATTAGGACCGGCGGCATCCTCGATCTTTCCGGTGGAAATAATGATGCCCCGGGAAAAGCCCACGATTTCTTCCGGGGCCTCGAAGTAACCGATGCCATCGGGATTGTTGCCGATTTGCCGCACGTTGAAGATGGTCTCACAGCGGTCGGTGGCAAAGACTTCCTTCACCAGTCGCTCCGCCGAGTAGCTCGGGTCGAGCTCCAACGAGGATTGTGCGTGGGCGAGGTTTGCCCCCCAGCACAACACGGACAGGAAAAGAATACGCATAACCATCAAGGGCCGTTTGTCAGGTCTTCGGATAAGCACGGAGAGACACGAGCGGCACCTGGCCGCAAAGATGAATTCGGAGTAAGATCAGCAACACAAGTCACCAACCGATATTTAAACCGGCTGCTACATCATTCTATTGTACGACTCGTCAAAAGTGAAAGTTTCCCTGAATATCGATATTTAACTTTTGTCCACCCCCTCCGTTTACCAAAACTACCATCCGTACGTCGGTGTTTGTTCGTCGTCATCCTTAAGTTTGCCGCCTGGCGGTCACCATCATGTTCATACTTCTGATCACCATCGTCATCGGTCTCTTCCTGGCGATGCTCTTCGTCAACCTGTACTTTCGGGCTAAGGTGATGCGCGCCTACCGCGTCTTGGTGCGGCACGAAGTAGACTTCTCGGCCGGACAAATCCTCAACCGTCAGCGGATGGAGGAAGAGATCGTGCCGGCCTACCCCGCTCAGGCACAGGCTATTAGGGATTTTGGTAACAACCTGCGCTATACCATTCAGATGGGTACGGTACTCCTCCTACTCATCACCTGCTTTGGGGCCATCCTGATGTGGTACCGCGGCTAGGGTAAGCGAGAAACCCACCCCGTGAATATTCTCGATTTTGATGCGGGGATCCTTCCGGAGGTACTTCCGCAACCTGCTTACGAAGACGTCGAGACTTCGCCCAAGGAAATAATCATTCTCCCCCCAGATGCGCTCCAGAATGAGGCTGCGCTCGAGCACTTGATCGCGGTGATGCAGCAGCAGCTGCAGCAGTTCGGCCTCCCTCCGGGTCAGCCGCCGGCCTTCGGGGTCTTCTCCGTGGACCAGCCGCAACTGGGCGGCATCGAAGCGGTAGTCGCCGATGCGCCCCGGATCGAAGGCCGGTGCGGCCGGGCGGACCCGGTTGCGACGCAGGAACACCTCGATTTTCAGGATCAGCTCCTCAATGCTGAAGGGCTTGGTGATGTAGTCGTCGGCCCCCAGGCGCAGGCCGTGCAGGCGGTCGTCCTTAAGGCTCTTGGCGGTCAGGAACAGGATCGGGATATCCTGGTCACGCTCCCGAATGCGGCGGGCCAGCGCGAAGCCATCCACGCCCGGCAGCATGACGTCCAGCAGGCAGAGATCGAAGTCGAGGCCTCCGCCTTCGATCAGCCGGGCCGCCTCGGTGCCCCGGTCGAGGTGGGTTACCGTGAAACCGCTTAGCTCCAGGTTGTCGCGGGTGACGAAGCCGAGGCTCTCGTCGTCTTCCACGTAGAGGATGCGTGCTTTGCTCATACGGCTACGACTTCAGGGAGGGCAGACAGCGGGAGCCGCAGGTGCAGGGTAGTTCCGCGCCCGGGCTTGCTCTCCACCCGGATGTCCCAGTGATGCGCCCGACAGATTTGCGCCACGTAGTAAAGTCCCAAGCCGAATCCCTTGACGTCGTGCACGTCGCCCGTCGGGACGCGGTAGAACTTCTCGAACAGCCGTTCCTGGTGTTCGGGCGCGATGCCCGGCCCGCGGTCGCTGACGGCCAGGTGGAAGGAGGAGCCGGCGATGCGGCCCACCACGGCGATGTCGGGGGTCGGGCCCCCGTACTTGATGGCGTTGTCCAGCAAATTGTGCAGGATGTTGCTTAGGTGCAGGGGGTCGGCGAAAAGGGGCACGGGGCGGGCGGGCAGCTGCCAGGTCAGGCGGCCGTGGCGCTCCTCGGTACGGGCCCGGGCGGTGTCGAGCAGCGGGGGCAGCAGTTCCTGGAGGTCGATGCGCTCGCGCTTGAGGTCGTAGCTGCCCTTCTCGATGTGGGCGATCTGCAGCACCTTTTCCACCTGCTCGTTCAGCCGTTCGCACTGGTCTTGGATCAGGCGTGCGTAACGGGAGAGCCGCGGGTCGCCGGCCACGGAGGGGGCACGCTGGAACACCCCGGCGGCAATGCGCAGGGTGGAGAGCGGCGTCTTGAACTCGTGGGTCATGTTGTCGATGAATTCCTTCTGCATGGTGGCCAGCCGCCGCTGCCGCAGGATCACCACCACGGAGTAGGCGAAGAAGGCCACGGTCAGGACCAGGATCGCCGAGAGGAAGACCACCAGCTGCATCTTGCGCCAGATGTAGCCAATGCGCGTCGGAAACTTCACCCCGAAGTAATAGAGCAGTCCGGCATCGGGAGGCAGGCTGCTGCCGGCCACGGATACCCCGTCGGGCAGCTGGGGCGTGCTGGCGTAACAGTAGCCCCCGTAGGCCATTTCGTTGGTCGAGCAATCGAAGATGGCGTACTCGAAGTCGATGTCCAGGTGCAGTCGTTCCAACTCCTGTTGCATCAGGTACTCCAGGCGGGCGGCGTTGATCTCGCTTTCGGTATTGACGATGAAGTAATTGCTGCTCCGCTGGCGCACGATGTCGCGCTTGGGCAGGTCCGCCTGGTTTTCCGCCGCCAGCTGCCGCGCCACCCCGTAGAGGGCCAGTTGGGCCTTCTGGCTGAACTCGGTGTCGTTCAGGTTCCAGGTCGTGGTCACCCAGTACGTCTGCATCCCCACGATGCCGAGGATGGCCACGACGCCAAGTAGGATCACCCGCCGAAGAACGCTGGTTTGCATACCCTAAATAACGCGCTTGTACCCGAAGTGGTGCGTAGCCCGACTAAGCGCTTGTTTGGGTTTTCCGAGCCGGACGAAAACGCCGCTATTTTAGGTCTATGCGAATCTCGAAAAGGGGAGGTGCACTTCGTGGCTGCTTCGCGGTGACGGGCTAAGTGACCTTTTTCGGGGCGAAGAGTAGGCACGAAAGAGCAAGTTTGCGGCGGCGAGCGGAATCCCAAACAAGCGCTAACGCCTGCCCCAGCCTAACTCCGCCAGTCCCTCCGGATCGGGCGGCCCGTCGAAGGCCACGAAGCGGTAGCGGGAGAGGTAAGTCTCCCCGGGTGCGATGAAGAAGCCCATTTCCGCCACCGGCGTAACCGACAGATAGGGCATCTCCGGGTGTACCCGGACGAATTGCGGCGCCCGAAAGTTTTCGGGGTGGGGAAAGACGGCGATGCCCGCCGTGCCGCCCCCGTCCTTGCCGTCAATTGCTCCGTACAGCGCCACCCACTCCGGCCGGCTGTGATTGGCGGAGTCCCGGGTAAGCCCTTCGCTCGTCAGGAAGTGCGCTTCGGTGCCGTAGGTAACGCCGTCCGCCCGGTTCCACTCCGCGCTGCCGCGTACGCCGAGCCCACCGTAGTCATAGCGCTCCAGAAAGAGGGTATCGCCGGTCACGTTGCGCTGTGCGCTGCGCAGGTCCCAAACGTAGGGGTCGCGGTCCGCGTACACCCGCACGTGCCAGTCCTCCTCCAGTACCGGCCCGTGCCGGAGGCTCACCTGCTCCAGGCGGGCGTGAAAACCGACCACCTCGCCGGAATCCTTCACCTGCACCAGTTCGCGGTGGCGGACGGTGCCCGTCCGTTTGTGCTGGTTCCAGAAATCGAGGGGCTCGCCCCGGAAGGTAGTGCTCGTCCAGGCCGTAAAGATGCCGTGCTGGTGGGGGTGGCCGGCGGGAAAGTCGTCGGTGAGCAGGTGACGGGCGGGGCTGCGCACGTCCGTGATAAAGCCGCTGCGGGCGTAGTAGGCCGGCAGGGTGGTGTCGCTGGGCCGCTGGACGGTGACGGCGTACTCCAGCACCGGGGCACCGTCGAGGCGCACGCTGACGATATCGGACGTCGCCGTAATCTGCAATCCCGCGTCCTCCGGGCCGCCCCCGCAGGCCACGAGTAATAACATCCCCACTCCGATACATCCGGCCCGGTACCTCATCCGTTATCTTTACCTGAAGTCACCAAAGTACGCCCGCCATGTCAGAATCTCCCCCGGCCTGCCCCATCCCCCGCTGGCAGTTGCTCAAGCAGAAGTTAAAGAACGTGGGTCCGGAAGCATTCGACCGATTGCGCCAGGCAGCTCCCGCCGGCACCCTGCTCGACGTGCGCAACGAGCGGGAGTTCGCCGACTACCACCTGGAGGGCGCGCGAAACGTCAATTACCTGGGCCCCGACTTCCTGGAAGAAATGGAACGGCTCGACCCGCAGCGCACCTACCTCGTCTACTGCCGCAGCGGCCGCCGCAGCGTACGCGCCTGCACCCTGATGAAGAACGCCGGATTTGAACACCTCGTCCACCTCGACGGTGGCCTAAACGCCTACGAATGATCACCCGCCTCCTCCTGTTTCTCTGCCTGGGCTCCCTGGTTGCCTGCGGGCAATCCTCGTCCACCGACCCGGCACCCGCGGCCGCGCCGTCCTTCGCCAACGTCTCCCCGGAGGAGTTTCAAAAGCTCATGGACGACCCCGACGTGGTAATCCTGGACGTACGCACTCCCGGCGAAACCGCCGCCGGAACCATCGAAGGGGCCGTTGAAATGGACTACCGCGACCCCTCCTTCTCCACTAAGGTGGCCGAACTGGATAAGGACAAGACCTACCTCGTCTACTGCGCCGTCGGGGGCCGCAGCGGCGGGGCCTGCGCAATGCTGTCCGAGGCCGGTTTCGGAAAAGTGTACAACCTGGCCGGGGGGTATACCGCCTGGAAGGACCAATAAGCGCAGCGCTTGTTTGGGTTTTCCGAGCCTGACGAAAATGCCGCTATTTTGGGTCTATTCGAGCTTTGAAAAGGGGAGCCTAGTGGGCTAAGTGACCTTTTTCAAGGCGACGGATAGGCACAAAAGAGCAAGTTTGCGGCGGCGAGCGGAATCCCAAACAAGCGCTAAACATTCGGGTGGCCCGGGGCGCTTACAGGTAAACCCCCGACGTATGGAAAACTGGCTGACCGCTCCCTGGAGCACGATTTTCGAGACCGTATTCTCCGCGCTCGTCATCTTTACCGTTATCCTGTTGATCGTGCGGGTCGCCGGACTGCGCACCTTTGCCAAGATGTCGAGCATCGACTTCGCTTCCACCATCGCCATCGGCTCGGTGCTGGCCAGCGTGGTCATGAACGGCACCACCTCTATCCTCAAGGGGGCCGCGGCCCTCGCGACCATCGTGGCCTTTCAGCACTTTTTCGCCAAGATGAAGTACTTATCTAACGACTTTGAGGATCTGGCGGAGAACGATCCCGTCCTGCTTATGGACGGTCCTAACTTCCTGGAGAAAAATATGGAGAAAGTAGGCGTCAGCCGCTCCGACCTCATCGCCAAACTGCGGGAGGCCAACGTGATCCAGCTCAGCGAGGTAAAGGCCGTGGTATTCGAGACGACCGGCGACGTATCGGTGCTGCACGGTTCCGGCGACAAGCCCCTCGAGAGCATCCTGCTGGACGGGGTGGCGCGCTAAGGTGCTACCTTCGCGGCATGGTGGAGTACCGGATTAAGGAGAATACCGCGTGGCCGGAATGGCACGGGGTGCTGGACGTCGTCTACGCGGGTAACCCCCAGTACATCCATCCGCTGCGCAGCGACATTGAGGGCATCCTGAGCGAGAAGAACGCCGCCCACACCGGGGACAACCTCCGGCGGTGGGTGGTACGGCAGGGCTCCCGTACCGTAGGCCGCATCGCCGCCTTCGTAGACGAGGCGCGCAAGCAGGAACTGGCCCTGCCCGCCGGGGGTATCGGTTTTTTCGAAACCATCGAAGATCCGGCCGTGGCGGCCCTGCTTTTCACTACCGCGGAAGCCTGGCTGCGGGAGCGCGGCATGCAGGCCGTGGACGGACCCATCAACTTCGGGGAACGCGACAAGTTCTGGGGCCTGCTCGTGCGCGGCTGGTACCGACCGATCTACCAGGAAACCTACAACCCGCCCTACTACCAGGACTACTTCGAGCGGCACGGCTACCGGCCCCACGAGCAGTGCCTGACGATGCGCGGCGTGGTCTCCGAGTTCCCCGGGGAGCGCCTCGGCAAGCTGGCCGCCCGGGTGCGCGAGCGCTACGGCCTGTACACGCAGCAGATCCACGCCAACAACCTACGCCAGGGGGCCGACGACTTCGCCGAGGCCTACAACGCCGCCTTCAACCACTGGCCCTACTTCAAGCCGCTGACGGGGGACGACATCTACCCCACCTTCCAGCAGATGAAGCCCATCATGGACCCCCACCTGACCTGCATCGCCTACAATAAAGAGGGGCGTCCGATCGGACTGGCCGGGCTTATTCCCGACATCAACTGCTTCCTGGGCGGCGTGAACGGCAAACTCAACTGGCGGGGACTCCCGAAGTTCCTCTACCGCCTCAAGTTCCAACGGCAGCCCCGCAACTGCAAGGGCATCGCCTTCGGCATCGCCCAGGACTACCAGCGGCAGGGCGTGTATCCCCTCATGGTCGATGCCATGTTCCAGAGCGGCGAGCGCCACACCAGCCGCACCTACCGCTACGTCGACATGGCCACCATCCGCGGCCACAACAAGCTCATGGTCGACACCTGCCGGCAGATGAACACCGATATCCACCGGGTCCACCTCGCCTACCGCAAGGCCCTCGTGCCGGAGGCCCGCTGGGAGCCCTTCGGCATGCTGGACGTAAGCGGCGTCGATCCGGGAGAATACGGCAGCAAACCCTGAGGGAACGGGAAGGGCGGCGGCGCGCGGAGTGCCCGGGAACCCACCCCGAGAATGTGGAGAACCAGGTGGTTCTCCACACGACAAAGCGGTTCTCCACAGGATTTTCAACAACAATTTGTTAGAAATAGAGACTACCTTTGGGGGTAAGATGGCGAAGGACAAACAGTACGAACGCAGGAATAACGGCAACGGCAGCACCGCCCTGGCCTACTCCAACCGCAGCCGCCTGGAGGAGGCGAACCTGCCCGCTTACAGTAAGCTGCCGCCCCAGGCGCCGGACCTGGAGGAGGCCATCCTATCGGCCATCCTCATCGAGCGGGAGGCCATGACCAAGGTGCTCGACATCATCTCCGCCGACTCCTTCTACAAACCCGCCCACCAGGCCATTTACCGCAGCATGCGCCGGCTGTTCGAGCGCAGCCAGCCCATCGACCTGCTGATGGTGATGGAGGACCTCCGCAAGAACGAGGAGCTGGAGGTCGTGGGCGGTGCCGCCTACCTGGCTCAGCTGACCAGCAAGGTGACCAGCTCGGCCAACATCGAGTACCACGCGCGGATCGTCACCGAGAAGTTCATCCAGCGCGAGCTCATCCGCACGAGCTCCGAGATCATCAAGGACGCTTACGAGGACAGCACCGACGTGCTCGACCTCCTCGACAAGGCGGGCAACTTCGTCTTCGAGATCACCGAGCGCAACATGGGCAAGCAGGTGGCCGACATGGGCACCCTGGCCAACCAGCTCATGGACCAGCTCACCATGCTGCGCGAGAAGGAAGACGGCCTGACGGGCGTGCCTACCGGCTTTATCGAGCTGGACCGCCTGACCTCCGGCCTCCAGCCCTCCGACCTCATTATCGTGGCGGCCCGCCCGGCCATGGGCAAGACGAGTTTCGTGCTCTCCATGGCCCGCAACGCCGCCGCCGAGCACGGGCGGGGCGTGGCCATCTTCAGCCTGGAGATGAGCGCCGCCCAGCTGGCCGGCCGGATCTTCAGTCAGGACGCCGAGGTCAACGGCCAGAAGATGCGCAACGGTAAGTTCACCGACGAGGAGTGGATCCGCCTGGTCGAGGCCATGAACCGCGTGGGCGAAGCCCCGATCTACATCGACGATACGGCCGGCATCAACGTCTTCGAACTGCGCGCCAAGTGCCGCCGCCTGAAGCTCGAAAAGAACATCAGCATGGTCATTATCGACTACCTGCAGCTGATGTCCGGCACCGGGGAAGCCAACAAGGGCGGCAACCGCGAACAGGAGGTATCGGCCATCAGCCGCGCGCTCAAGGGCCTGGCCAAGGAACTCGAGGTGCCCGTCATCGCCCTGTCCCAGCTCAGCCGGGCCGTGGAGACGCGGGGCGGGGATAAACGCCCGCAGCTCAGCGACTTGCGCGAATCGGGATGCCTGACTGGCGATTCTTTGGTTACCCTGGCCGGCGATGGTCGCCGGGTTCCCATTAGAGAATTGGTAGCGCGTTACCCCCGGGGAGGATTCCGGGTATGGGCTACGGATGATGATGATAAGTTGGTCCCGGCTATGGCCAGTGCCGCCTTCAGTACCGGCGTCAAGCAGACTTACCGGCTTACCACTAAGCTCGGTCGTACCATCCGCGCTACCGCCAACCACAAGTTCCTTACTGTTGACGGCTGGAAGCGGCTGGACCAACTCACCGCCGGCGACCACCTGGCTACCCCGCGCTGCGTACCGGAGACGGAAACCCTACACCCGGAGATTACTGACCAACAAGTGGCGCTCCTCGGCCATCTGATCGGCGACGGATGTACCCTCCCCAAGCACAGTATCCAGTATACTACCCGCGAGCGCGATTTGGCGGACATGGTCGCAAAACTGGCCACTGAAGCATTTGAATACGAGGTAGCACCCCGAATCAAATTAGAATCGTCGAAGAAGAGCGGTTCTTCCTGGTACCAGGTGTACCTCAGCTCCACCCGCAAGCATACCCATGGCGTCCGCAGCGCGGTAGCCGAATGGCTCGATCAGCTGGATGTATGGGGACTGCGCTCGCACGAAAAATTTGTGCCTCAGGCAGTTTTTCAGGCCGAAAAATCTAAGATCGCCCTATTTCTGCGCCACCTCTGGGCTACGGATGGCTGTGTAAAAATGGTAGAGGGTAAAAAGCCATATCCGGCGGTATACTATGCCTCCAGCAGTTCACGCCTGGCGGAGGACGTGCAACATCTTTTACTAAGCCTCGGCATTACCGCTCGAAAAAAGCAGGTTCCCCAGATTGGAAAAGGGCGTGATCAATACCACGTGATCGTAGCCGGCAAATCAGACTTGCTGACGTTCTGCGAACGTGTTGGTGCCGTAGGAACCTACAAGTCGGCTTCCCTTGAGCGAATACTGACTTACCTTGAGGGTCGGGTAGCGAATACCAATCGGGATGTGATTTCCAAACCCGTATGGCACAGCATCGTCAAGCCGGATCTCCAGCACTACGGGATCACCACCCGTAGCTCACAGGCTACCCCGGGCACGCAGTACCGCGGCACCTCCCTGTATAATTCCAACCTCAGTAGAGAGCGTGCATTGGCCGTCGCCACTGCTACGGAAGGTTACGCCCTAGCGCGGCTTTCCCGCAGCGACATCTACTGGGATCAGATCGTATCCATCGAGCAGGACGCCGTAGAAGAGGTGTTCGACCTTACCGTTCCCGGCCCGCATAACTTCGTAGCCAACGATGTCATCGTGCACAACAGCATCGAGCAAGACGCCGACATGGTCATGTTCCTCTACCGGCCCGAGTACTACAAGATTACCGAGGACGAGCAGGGCAACAGCCTGGCCGGTATCGCCGAGATCATCGTGGGCAAGAACCGCCACGGCGAGGCCCGCGATATCCGCCTGCGCTTCGACAGTGACTTCGCCCGCTTCAGTGACCTCGACGACCCGGATTTCGACCTGCTTCCCTCCGGGGCCATCACGAGCGGACAGCCTACTCCGCCCTACGGGGGCGGTACCCTGCCCAGCAAGATGAATACCGACGACGATATTCCCTTCTAGCCCTTGCCTTATCTTGTCGGGACACCACCCCCTTCCCGGCCATGCAGACCTACTACGACTTCACCGACTTTTTGGCCACCCTCCCGGCCGAGACCGTCCTCTTGCTGGCCATCATCAGTCTGCTGCTGTTCACGCTCGGACTCCTGCTCGGCTGGTTGCTCCAGAAACGCAGCACCCGCGTTTACCGCAAACAGGCAGTCATCGCCCACCGGGAAAAAGAAGCGTTTCAGGAACGTCTGTCCGCCGCCGACGACGAGCAAAAATCGCTGACCCGCGAACTGGTCCAACTGACCACGGAGAAAGACGAGCTGCACCTGCAAATCCAGCACGTACGTACGACAAACGAGACCCTCACCACCCAATTGAGCGGCCAGCGGGCGGACAACGAGCAACTCACCGCCACCAACCAGAGCTTCTCCAACACGATTGAAGACCTAAACGACCAGGTCATCGGACTGAAGACCCGCAACGCCCAGTTGCTCGGCGGGGAAGGACCGGGCGCGTCCGCGGGTGCCGGGGATGCCGGACTAGAGCGACGTTTGCGGGTCGTAGAGGAAGCACTTGCCGATCTGCGGCGGACGACTGCTCCACGGCCGCCGGCACCGACCCTGAATCTTGGGCGATCCACCCACCAAGTGCGGATCGGAGATCCCCTCGCGGCAGCCGAGATGGGCACCGTGGCTCCGGCGGCGGGGGGGGATGACCTTACCCGCATTAAGTCCATCGGTCCGTTCAACCACCAAAAGCTGAGCACGGCCGGGGTGACCACTTTCTCACAGATCGCCGCCTGGAGTGACGCCGACATTGAGGATTACGCCGCCCGGATTGGCTACGTCGCGGAACTTATCCGGATACAGGATTGGGTCGGGCAGGCCCAGACCCTGGCGGCGACAAAGGCGACACCGAAGGACTTGACGGAGCTGGAGGCCATCGATGACGAACTGGTCGGGGTGCTCCGCGATGCCGGGGTACGTACGCTCACCGACCTGGCGGCCACGCCGCCGGCGGAGATTGAGGCCATGCTCTTCCAGGCGGGCTGCTCGCCGGTATCCGGAGCCGAAAGCTGGCCGGAGCAGGCGGCCCGAATCCTAGCGCACGACGGAGATGTCTCCCCGGTAGATTAAAGAGAAGTCATCCAGGAAGGTCACTTCGATCACGTAAACGTATACGCCCGTAGCCACTCCCCGGTCACCGGTCGTGCCGTCCCAGAGGAGGGTGCCATCGAGGCAACTGGCGGGCAGATTTTCGGCGCGGCTGACCAGTCCGCCCCAGCGGTTGTAGATGCTGACGCTGTTGACCACCGTTACTCCCCGACAGGCGTAGACCCGGAAGTCGTCGTTGCGGCCGTCCTCGTTGGGACTGAAGCTATTCGGAATGTACACGTTGCGGTTAGCGTCGACCTCGACGAAGATGTCGGCCAGCGCCTCACAACCATCCTGGTTGGTAGCCGTGAGGGTGTAATCTTCACTGCGCAGGGGAAAAATAAAGGGCGCGCGTACGCTGTCGGACGACAGATAAAGCGGGGGAGTCCACCGGTAGGTGTACCGGTCGGTAGCGGGGCTGATGAGGGGATTAAGCTGGGTGAGGCTGTCGCCCAGTTCGATCACGATCCTTTCCGGAAGGTCAATGACGATCGGTGGGGGCTCCTGTACGTTAAAGGTATCCTGTACCGAACAGCCCACCGAGTCAAAAACCGTCACGATGACGTCACCGGCGAAGGTGGGGCCGGGCTGGTCGGCGGGGAAGAGAAAACCATCTTCGTTCAGCGTAAACGAGTAATCGAGAAGGTCGGATGATTGTCCCCCGAACACGGTATCCAGGCTCAGCGTCGTCTGCTCCCCGAAGCATACCGGGGGCAGGACGTCCTGAATGGTAAAACCGATGCGGGAGGGTTCCAGAATCGTGTAGTCCAGGCTATCGGTACACCCATTAATGTCGGTCACCGTTACGCTGTAGTCGCCGGGGCTCAGATTGGTGGCCGTTCCGTCGTCGTTGTCTTCCACATTGGGTGACCAGGTATAGGGATTCTCGGCCAGCGGATTATTGTTCGTGCTGCTCACGAATACGGAAATGACACCGTCTTCATCTCCGAAACAAGAGACGAGGGGAGTGGTCGTCGCGTCGGGGGTCAGCGTGAGCGCATCGGGCTCCCCCACGGTAAATTGGGCCGTATCGGACAGGCAGGCCCGGGAATCGGTCACGATCAGTCCGTAAGTCCCGGCCGTCAGGTCCTGTAACGTATTGGTCGTTTCCGTGCGGTCTACCCAACTAAAAGTATAGCCGGGCGTGCCGCCGGTCACGGCAACGGTGAGCGCGCCGGTTGCGTCTCCGCTACAATTCGCGTCGACCACGGTAGGGACAAAGGCAAAGTCTTCGGGGCTGCCCACGCTGTCGGTGAATATCTGGGGGCAGCGGCCGTCCGTGACCGTAACGGAGATGGGACCACGGGTCAGGTTACGGATCGTAGCGGACGTTTGATTGCGGATGGTATCGCCGGTCGACCAGAAGAAGTCAAATCCACCCGTGCCGCCATCGGTGCTGTCGGATAACATCGCCTCAAAGATGACCACCCCATCGGCGGTCGTCTCGTTGGGGCAGCTTACGTCTTCGATGGTGAAGGAGCCGGTGATACCGACGGGATCCTCCAGCAGGAAGGTCGTGTCAAAGGGGGGCTGACAGCCATTCGCGTCGGTAATGACAACGCGGTAGCTGCCGGCGAGGAGGCCGGTGACGGAACTGGAGCGGGTATCGGAGGAGTCGATCGAAGGGCCCGACCAGACGTAATTATAACTGCCGTCGACATTGGGGGTGCCACCGCTAGGGAACAGCAAGATCGATCCGCTCGACTCTCCCCGACATTCGGGCGCGTTCAGGTTAAAGGAGTCGAGGACCACCAGCCCGGGGCTGCGTACTTCACCCAGGTAGGAGGACACGCAGTCGTTGGATAAGGTCAGTTCGAACTCGTAGAATCCTACCGCCAGGTTGTTGCCGGTGCTCCTTTCGGTAGATACCAGGTCTCCACGGCTGCCGTCCGGGTTGATGCGGAACCAACTGTTGCTGACCACGTCGACCGTATCGGGGGGAATGACCGTCGCCGTCAGCTGACCGTTCTCATCTCCGGGACACAGCACGGCATCCGACGGAATGCTCACCCGGGCCTGGGGCGGCGACAGGATCACGAAGCTGGCCGTATCGACGCAGCCGTTGGCGTCCGTCACGATCACGAGGTAGTTCGTATCGGGCTGGAGGTCACCGATGGTATTGAGGCCCGCCAGGGTGGTCGAGTCGAAGGTCATCGAGGTGTCGACCGGATCGGGCAGGCTGTCGTTGACGAAGCGGTAGGTGTAGGGCTGGGTGCCGCCCGTCACGTCGACGGTGGCCGAGCCGGCGATGTCGGGGCAGCCGACGTCGGTGGTGTTGATCTCGTCGGCGATCTCCAGCAGCTCAGGCTCCGTGATGGTGATGGCACGCTGCACCTCACAGCCCTCCGGGTCGCTGTCCTGAAGGACGATGATGTAATCGCCGGGCGCGAGGTTAGGAAAGGATACCGGGGTAGCTCCCGCATTGGGGATGTTGGAGAAGTCCCGGACCAGGGTGCCGTCGGCGTTCAGCAGGCGGGTCCGGAAGGGCAGGTCGGCGGGGGCCCCTACCGCGGCCGCGGTGACGGTGACGCTGCCGTCTTCGGCCCCGAAACAGCTTACGTTGGTGGAGTCGACGTTCAGGATCAGGATTTTTTCGGCGGCCACGAGAAAGCTGGTCGAATCTTCACAGCCGTTGGCGTCGGTGACCAGCACGGAGTATTCACCGGGCAACAGGTCGGTGCGGGTGATGCGGTTCGCGGTGGTCTGCACGCCGTCCGACCAGGCGATGATATAGTCGCCCCCCGCGTCGCGGGTACCGCCGGAGACGGGCACGTCTACCGTACCGTCGCTTACGCCGGAACAGGTGGCCGGGTCGGTGGTGCGGGCGCTGTTCTCGATGAGCAGGCGGTTGGGGGCCCGCAGGGTCTCGGAGTCGGTCGACACACACCCCGTGGAGTTGTTAGTGGCCGTCACGGTATAAGCGCCCGGGCCCAGGTTGGCGATGTCCTGGGTGGTGGCACCATTGCTCCAGGCAAAAGTGTAGTCCGCCGCACTGACCTCGTTGCTGCCGTCGAAGAGAGCGGCCCGCAGGGCGCCGTTGTCATCGTCGAAGCACTGGATCGTCTGGATCGTCTGGATACCGACGGTAATGTTGGGCTCGAATACCTCGACGCTCTGCGTAACGGAGGCGCCCGTGTCATCGGTGACCGTCACGCTATACTGGCCCCCGGGCAGGTTGCCGAAGGTGACCGTCTGATCGTCCGCCGTAGCTTCCCCGGTGCCAAATCGGGGGGGGGTAGCGGGGCTGGTACGGGTGTAAGTAAAGGTGTAGTTGGGGGTGCCACCGGTAGCCGATACCGTCAGGACACCATCGGTGTTGCCGGTACAGACGATGGCGGTCGGCGTCACCGTGAGTGCCAGGGCGCTGGTCGAGCAGGCCCCCGCGGCGAAAGTGATGGGCGCGCTGGTGAATGAACAGCTCATACCGTCCTCGATGGTTACCGCGTAAGTTCCGGGAGTGGGTACGGTGTAATTCACCACGTCGTCGTGGAGGTACTCGCCCGTCGGACGCTCCAGGTCGGCCAGCTCGTTGGTGAGCGTGTTGCGGACGGTGATGGTGTACTCGGCCGACTGGCGGAGTTCGCTGATCCCCCCCCGTACGGTAAAGCTACCGGTACAGCCGGTCGTGCTCTGGGTGGGGTTGGCGGTCTGTATAGGATTAAGGAAACCTACGGCGACTACCTGATCGGTCCGTACGTTGATGCATTCGGGTACGCCGGGTCCTCCAGCAGGATCATCGACCGATTCCACGCGTGCTACGGCAACGCCGCTCGAAGTATCCAGGGAGTCAATCGTGACGGGTGCGACGAACAACACGACCGGGGAGGGGCGCCCGTCGGTGCCGGGGAAGAAACCGGGGATGAACGGCGCGTCGATGTTATCCAGCCGTAGGTTGTAGTTGCCACTAAAATAATCTACCGGGCTGGAGACCAGGAAGTTGCCGTTTTGAAAGGGGGGATTGCCATCGGAGGGATTGGCGGGATCGGCGTTCAGATCGATCAGGGAAGTACCGGGGACGGTCGGCCGGTCACGGTAGTAGGCCCACCCGATACCGGGGCGCGTCGATGGGTCGGGGTCTCCGCTCAGGTCTTCGCTGCCTTCGTTGAAGTCGATGGTGAACTCGTCCCCCCGGCAGAGAAAAAGCGTGTCGGTGGACAGCGAACTATAGGACAACGTGCCCCCGGGAGTAGCGCCGTTAAAGCTGCTGCTCCGTGCGTTGACGTCGATGAAGCCGGCGATGTTACCCGCGTCGTTCGTACAGGCAAGCTTGGCACCCAGTCCGGCTTTGCCCACCACGCGCGACGTAGCCATGGGGTGAATGGTAGAAAGCTGCGCGAAAAGTCCGTACGACCCCCCCCCAGTTAATAAAACTAAGGTCAATGCGGTAGTCAGAAAGCGGATACGCATACGTGTGAAGTTCATAAGCACGAAGTAGGGTTACCGCCGGGAGCGGTCCTGCGGGGGTAACTCGGAACGAACGTCGGGGCGCGGTATTTCATTGCACCCGCGTTTCCGCCAAAGGGTGAATTGTCGGCTGCTAGAACATCACGCCCAGCATGAGCACGATGGAGTTTTGCCGGGCCCTGCTGTCGTCCTCCGAGGGGTCGACGCGGCCGGTGCGCGTGAGGCTGGTGCCGTTGTCCTTGGTGATGTCGAGGAAGCCCGACTGGAAGCCGATGCCGCCGATCAGCGAGGTCTGGGTGGAGATGCTGTACTCGACGCCGCCGCCGAAGCCCCAGGAAAGGTTCAGGGCGTTGGTCTCCTTGCCGATGCCGAAGTTTTCGTCGGAGGCGATGAAGCTGGCGTTCTCGATGCTGCCCTGGGCGTTGGTCACGATGCCGAGGGCCAGCATGGGCCGTACGAAATAGCGCAGGTAGCCGAACTCGCGGGTGCGCAGCGTGAGGCCGAGGGGGATCTCCACGTACTGGATGGTGTAGTCGAACACCTTGCCGCTGAGCTGGGCCGGCGTAGGGGCGGTGACGAGGGTCTCCCCGAGCGACTCACTCCAAATATTCACCTCGGTAAATTGCTCGTCGTAGCGCAGGGCGCCGCCGGAGCCGAAGTGCAGGTTGATGCCGGTATGGATGCTGTAGTTGTCCTGGAAGTAGTACTCCGCCATCACGCCCAGCTTCAGGCCGAGGTTGGTGCCGTCGCTCTCGATCAGGTTGTTGTTGGTGTTCAGGTAGCTGAAGGTGGGGCTGAGCTGGACGCCGAACCGGATGGGGTTGAGCACCTGGGCGGAGAGCGGGAGCGCGCCGAGCAAAAGGGCGAGGGTCAGGTAAATGGTCGGTTTCATGTGGTACTATCTGGGTTTGTCAGTCGTTGTCAAACGAGCCCGCCCCGGCGGTGTTTAGCCCAACGATGAAAGAAAGCCGACACATGCGTTTCCGCCCGTTTATTTGCCTGTTGCTCCTCCTCGGTTGCGGAGACGATATCCCGCCGCCGCCCGACGTGAGCCACATCGAGGTACCCCTGACCGTCCTGCGCTTCGACCGCGACCTGCAGGCCCTCGACACCACCCGCGTCCCCGCCGAACTGGCCCGCCTCGATGCCAAGTACGGCAGCTTTACCGAAGCCTTCTTTACCCACCTGGTGCCGGTAAGGCGCGGCGACTTCAGCCCGGAAGAGGGCGTCGACGTGCTGCGGGCCTACCTCGACTTCCCCCTGACCCGCCGCGTGGACTCCGTAGTCCTCGACCGCTTCCCCCCGGGTGCCCAGGGCGGGGCGGGGCCGCGGGTGCAAGGGCTGGCGGACGAGTTGCAAAGCGCCCTTCGCTACTACCGCCACTACCTGCCCGAAGCGCCCGTGCCGGATACCCTGGTGACCTTCGACACCCACTTCGAGTTGGCCGCCTTCCTCTACGGCAGCGGCCAGCTGGCGGCGGGACTCGACTTTTTCCTCGGTCCCGACTTCGACTACGAGCAGGTGAATCCCGAGGAGCCCATCTTTTCGTCCTACCTCGCCCAGAGCTACACCCCCGCCAACTTCGCCGGCAAGCTGATGCGGGTGCTGGTGGAAGACGAGTTTCCCGCGCCCCGCAGCGGCCGCCTGATCGACTACCTGATCTACGAAGGCAAAAAGCTTTACCTCCTCCAACTCGTCCAGCCCACGACGCCGGAGCACCTGGTCTATGAGGTCACCCCCGAGGAAATGGACTGGCTGCGCGACAACGAGACCGCCATTTACGCCTACCTGCAGCGGGAGGATGAGCTCTACGCGACCGACGTCGCCAAGATCAAGAAGTACACCGGCCCGGCCCCCTACTCGCCGGGCATGCCGGTGGAGTCGCCCGGGGGCTCCGTGAATTACCTCGGTCGGCAGATCGTGGCCGCGTTTATGGCCGCCAACCCCGGGGTGACGGTGCCCGAACTGCTGGCGATTACCGACGGGCAGGAGATTTTACGGCGCGCCCGCTACAAACCGCGGTAGGGGTAGCGGTGTTAGCATCGAAAAATCTGTCCCTCATGCCCGTTACCGCCCCCCGTACCATTCCCCTCGTTGATCTCTCTCAGTTTGAAAAGGGGGACGAAGCGCAGCGCAGGGCCTTCATCGACCAGCTCGGAAGTGCTTTTCACGACATCGGCTTCGTGGGTGTCACCGGGCACGGCATTCCCAAGGACCTGATCGACGATTTCTACGTAGCCGCCAAGAAATTTTTTGCGCTGCCCGTAGACGTCAAGCGCAAGTACGAAGTGGCGGGTGCCGCCGGCCAGCGGGGCTACACCTCCTTCGGCAAGGAGCACGCCAAGCAGTCGCAGGTCGCCGACCTCAAGGAATTCTTCCAGATCGGGCAGGAGCTGGCCGACACTTCCTCCGCCCAGTACACCAAGAACCCCGACGTCGCGGAAGTCCCGGCCTTCATGCAGTTGGGTCGCCAGCTCTACCGCTCCTTCGAGACCAGCGGTGGCGTACTGCTGCGCGCTATCGCACTCTACCTGGGCCTCGACGAGAAGTACTTCGACCAGTACACCAACGACGGCATGAGCATTCTGCGGGCCATCCACTACCCGCCCATCACCCAGGAGCCTGAAAGCGCCATCCGGGCCGAGCAGCACGAGGACATTAACCTCATCACCCTGCTCGTCGGGGCGAGTGCCGGCGGGCTCGAACTACAGAATGCCCGGGGCGAGTGGCAGGAGATCGTGCCCGAAAACGACGAGATCGTGATCAACGTGGGCGATATGCTCCAGCGCCTCACCAACAACTACCTGAAGTCGACGACCCACCGCGTCGTCAATCCGCCGCGCTCGGAGTGGGATAAGCCCCGGCTCAGCATCCCCTTCTTCCTCCACCCCCGCCCCGAGATGGCCCTCGACGTGCTGCCGAGCACGGTCACGACTACGCGCGCTCAGGCTTACGCCCCCATCACCGCCGGAGAGTACCTGGATGAGCGGCTGCGGGAGATTGGGCTGAAGAAGTGACAGTTTTGGATTCAAAATTGCTGATTGGGCTGCCGCTGCTTCTTGCTCGCTGCGCTCGTGGGGACGCCTGGACCCCGTTGGACGGGGTGACCCCGTCCAACGGCTAACGGTCGGACGGGGTAGGGCCGTCCAACGGCTTAAGCGGTCGGACGGTCGAAACTACAGGTCGCGAGCCGGCAGCGTAAACACCACTATCTCCGGTCGCGGGTTGCAGCGAACTGGATAGAGGTGGCCCCATCTTCGCCTGTGGTGACCCCAAAACCGACGCCCGGTTAAATAGGCACTTTCCGCAGCGAGGATTCCCGGGGGATCAGTTTCGTGGGCAGTACTACCTGCACGTTATCCTGCTTTTTGCCCCCGCCCTTCAGCAATTGCAGCATGATGCGCATCAGTTCCCGCCCGATCTCCTCCAGGGGCTGAGCGACGGCGGAGATGGAGGGGGTGTTGACACGAAAAAGCTCGTGGTCGTCGAAGGTCAGGATGCCGAGCTGGCCGATTCGGTGGGCGTCCATGCCCTTTATGACCTCAAGACCGTTGCGGGTCAGGTAATTGGTGGCAAAGAAAACGGCATCCATTGCATCGGTTTCCGAAAAAAGCTGCCGCATGCTCTTCCTACTCCCGGAGAAGTCCACTTCCGTGAAGGGGATCCGCAGGGGGGTAGCGCGCAGACCGGCCGCGTGCATCGCGTCCGCGTAGCCGCGTAGCCGATCGATCATCTGAGTTTGCTGCACGTCGGTAGTGACGAAGGCGATGTCGCGGTAGCCGTTCTCGATGAGGTGCTCGGTAGCCTTGCGGGAAGCCGCGTAGTTGTCGATGACTACGTAGTGGGTATTGAGATCGGGGAAATAGCGATCGAAGAGGACGACCGGCACGCCGCTTGCGATCAGTTCGCGGATGTCCTCCCTGATGCCGGGAGAGGGAATGAGAATAAATCCATCCACCTGCCGCTCGGTAAAGATGGTCAGCAGGTCACGCGAGCGCACATCATCGTTCTCATTGCTGCAGAACAGCACGCGGTAGCCACGGGCGTAGGCGATGTCTTCGATGATCCGCGCGATCTTGGAGAAGAAGTGATTGCTGATGTCCTCGACCATGAAGACCAGGATCTTCGTCCGCCCGGTGCGCAGGCTCCGGGCCAGCATGTTGGGTTTGTAGTTGATCGACTGGGTGTAGGCCAGGACGCGTTCGATCACCTCGTCCGAGATCTTCTTCTCCTTCCCCTTCCCGTTCAGCACGAAAGAGATGGTGGTTGGGGAGACGGACAGCTCCTTAGCGATGTCTTTCAGGGAAGGGCGTTTGCTCGGCATAGGCGTTTTAAAAAATTCCGCGGTGGGCCGGATGGGGAAAGTACGCCAACCCGCGTAGCCCAAGTACGCGTACTAAAGGTAATCACCAGCCGTCGGACGCTCTTGGGCGCGTGCGCAGGTGCAAAGGAAGCTACTTCCCCGGCGCTGGCTCAGCTCCCTGTTCATGCGTAGACGGGGAGTACGGGTAAGCGGAGGGGGTAGTGCCGCGCGGTAGATCGGGCTCGGCCACCAGCTCGAAATCGAGGGTGGCGCCCCGCATCAGCTTGGTTTCGGGGTCGAACGGTTTGCGGTAGTTGAGGCTGCGCTGCCGGTAGCGTTCTACCTTCTCCGCCGGTTTGCCGAGGGCCCTGGCCAGGCGGTAGATGGCAAAGTCGTCGTAGGCGTACTCGAGGCGGCGGGCGGCTCCCGCGCGTCCCACGGCATCCAGCGGCCCCGCATTATTGGCCCCGTGCAGCAGCGCTTCGTAGTGGTTCTGGATGTCGTAATCGTAGGCTTCCCCGCTCTTCAGGCGGGCTTCTAAGTCATTGTCGCCCAGTTCCCCGAGGTTACGCTCGGCCTGTGCGTAGCTGATGCAGGAGGAGGCCACGCGCACGTTGATTCGTTCGCCCTTCGGGGCCGGTAGGGGGGTGTGGGCAGTCACTGCTGCTTTCCGCCAAGGTGAGCTCGAACCAGCGGAGGACTACGGGCCTGCGGCCTGCTCCGCCCTCCGCTGGGGTAGGACGTCCCCTCCGGGGCCGGTAGGGGGGGGTGTGGGTAGTCACTGTTGCTTTCCGCCAAGGTGAGCTCGAACCAGCGGAGGACTACGGGCCTGCGGCCTGCTCCGCCCTCCGCTGGGGTAGGACGTCCCCTCCGGGGCCGGTAGGGGGGGGTGTGGGTAGTAACTGTTGCTTTCCGCCAAGGTGAGCTCGAACCAGCGGAGGACTACGGGCCTGCGGCCTGCTCCGCCCTCCGCTGGGGTAGGACGTCCCCTCCGGGGCCGGTAGGGGGGGTGTGGGTAGTCACTGCTGCTTTCCGCCAAGGTGAGCTCGAACCAGCGGAGG
Source organism: Lewinellaceae bacterium (assembly GCA_963803525.1). Lineage (GTDB taxonomy): Bacteria > Bacteroidota > Bacteroidia > Chitinophagales > Saprospiraceae > Neolewinella. The sequence goes on along the minus strand of CAWDMV010000017.1, from coordinate 271,953 downwards.
ACTACGGGCCTGCGGCCTGCTCCGCCCTCCGCTGGGGTAGGACGTTCCCTCCGGGGCCGGTAGGGGGGGTGTGGGTAGTCACTGCTGCTTTCCGCCAAGGTGAGCTCGAACCAGCGGAGGACTACGGGCCTGCGGCCTGCTCCGCCCTCCGCTGGGATAGGACGTTCCCTCCGGGGCCGGTAGGCGGGGTGTGGGTAGTCACTGCTGCTTTCCGCCAAGGTGAGCTCGAACCAGCGGAGGACTACGGGCCTGCGGCCTGCTCCGCCCTCCGCTGGGGTAGGACGTCCCCTCCGGGGCCGGTAGGGATAGTACAGCTACCCCAGCAGTTCGACCAGGCGATCAATATCCGCACGGGTAGTGGCATAGTTCGTGATGCCGGCGCGCAGCACGTTGACGCCGCGACCACTGGAGCGTATGGCTGTAGGATTAACGGGTACCAGATCTTCCCCCTCCCGCGGCATGTAGACCGCCGTGGTGCGGAAGGCCTTGTCCGGGATGCCCGGGTGGCGGGTGAGGAGGGCCCCGTACCCAAATTTTTTACCGTAATCCCGCAGCGGGTGATTTTCGACCTCTACGGCAAAAGGCGAGTGGCTCCAGGCGGTCAACTTGGTCCACTAGGCATTTGATCCCCTCCCCTCAGCCCAGGGCGAGCCAGTAGATGCTCACCGTGAGCACCCCGGCCAGGAGCAGGGCCAGCACGAGCAGCCGCGGGGTGACGGGGAGGCGACCCAGTAGCGGCAGGCTTTCGGTAAGTAATTCCAGTTCGTGGAGGGAGCCGAACTCCTCGCCCCGCCCGGGCGCATCGCAGGGCAGGCCTTCGGTTTTCAGCAGCGCCCGGGCCGCGGCGTAGTCGCCCGCGGCCACCTCCACGATGGCCCCGCGGTTGCCGAGCAGGTAGGCCCCCACGTAGAGGCTGTGCTCGAACAGCACGCGGTAGCGCAGGGCGGCGCGGTCGAGCGAGAGCTTGATGAGGGTGAGGGTCTGGAGATCCAGCACCTCGGTCAGCCGGAGATAAGCGGGGGCCGCGGAGGGAATGCTTTTGGGGTGTTGGTACCCGGTGAACGCATAAGGACCCGGTTTTGGTCGCGTACTCAAGCCGCTGATCCGTGCTTATTGGATAGTCTACCGGCTGCCCAAATCCTTTACCATTTCCGCGATGGCACGTTCCAGTTGCTGATCCCGCCCGGCGGCGATCAGGTCAGGCAAGTTCTTGACCTCGATTTGGGGATTGGTCTGGTTGTTCTCCATCCAGTCGCCGTCGATGTCGCGGGCGCTCACGGGCACGACGCCCCAGACGATGCCGTTCGGCAGCCGCTCCCAGCCGGCAAAGCTGCAGGTGCCCGGGGTGGGCATGCCCACCGTCTTGCCGATCTTGAGGTCGGTGTAGCCGGCGGCGAAGCAGTGGCCGTCGCTGTACTGCGCCTCGTTGATCAGGGCCAGCGTCGGCTTGGTCCACCGCGAGGTCGGCTCCCCGCCGACCACCTTAGCCTCGGTGGCGTAGCTGATGAAGGGGACCCCGGTGAAGAACATCGCCAGGTCGGCCACCAGGTCGCCACCGCCGTTGAAGCGGGTGTCGACGATCATGCCCTCCCGCTCGAAGTACTTGCCCATCATGTCCTGGTAAATGCTCCGGTAGGGCTCGTCGCTCATGCCGGGGATGTGTACGTAGCCGAGTCGCCCCTCACTCTCGCGGTCCACCTCCGCTTCGTTCCGCCTGACCCACCGGCGGTAGAGCAGCCGGTTTTCTTCCGACTGGCTAATTGGCTTAACGGTGATGGTCGTGCGCTTTTCCCCAGTAGAATCCACCAATTCCAGCAGCGTAAAGTCATCTTCCAGCCGATTGAGGTAGGCGGCTACGTCGCGATCCGCGGAGATAACCTCCCCGTTGATCCGCTCGATGAGCATGCCGGGGGCCACCTCGAAGGCGGCCCGGTCCAGCGGCCCCCCGTCGATCACTTCCGCGATGCGGATGCCATTGCCCGCGTAGTCGTAGTCCATCAGGATGCCGAGGCTCGCCGTCTCGTCGGGGTTTTCCATATCGGGACCACGGTAGCGGGCCCCCGCGTGGGAAACGTTCAGTTCGCCGAGCATTTCGGAGAGCAGTTCGGTCAGCTCAAAGGAATTGCCGATGGAGGGCAGGTATTTCTGGTACACGACGCGCAGGGAGTCCCAATCGATGCCGTGGAAATCGGAGCGGTAGAAGATCGCATCGGTGCGCTGCCACACGTGGTCGAAGATCGCCCGCCGCTCGGCCTCCTGATCGAAGGTCATTTCGCCCTGCAGCTTCACGGGGGTCTTTTTGTCCTTCTCGAGGTCGAGCTTGGTGATCTTGCCGCTGCTGAGCAGGAAGAGGTTTTTCTGCTCCCGGTCCCACTCCAGCGAGCCGTTGCTGGCGTCCAGTTCGAGTTCCATTTTGGTCTCGCGGGTGCGCAGTTTGGTGACCCAGAGGTTGAGCTTGTCCTCGAAGCGGCTCAGGTAGTAGAGGCTCTCGCCGTCCTTGGAGAGCACCGCGTCGCCGAGGCGGGAGGAGTGGATGGTCAGCCGCTTCGTGCGGTCGTGGATGCCGTCCCAGTCGAAGGTGAGGTCCTCCACTTTCGTGCTGTCCTTCTTGGCTTCTTTCTTATCCTTCTCCTCGTCCTTATCTTTTTCGTCCGCCTCCTTCTTGGCCTTTTCGATGGCTTGCTGCAGCTTGTAGTCTTCGTCGTCGAGGCTGAACTCGTCCCAGGCTTCCTGGGTGAAGAAGAGGGCGTAGACGTCCTGCTCGGACTGCCCGCTGGTGGCGTAGGATTTGAGTCCGTCGCGGTTGCTGAACCAGATCATGGCCTTGCCCTTGTCGATCCACTTGGGCTGGCTGTCGTAGTACCCACTCTGGGTCAGGTTGACCCGCTTGGAGCCATCGGCATTCATCAGCAGTGCCTCGCTGTTGTTAAGCAGCACGTCGTGCTCGACCAGCAGCCACTTGCTGTCGGGGCTCCAGGTGAAGTACTTGTCGCCGTCGCGCATGTGGAACATTTCCGTGGCCGCCAACAGGATGGTGTCGGTGCCGGCGACGAGGTCGCGCACTTTCAGCGTACGGCGGTCCTCGATCCAGGCCATCCGCTGGCCGTCGGGGGCGTACTGGACGAGGTAGTTGTCCTTACCGTTTTCCAGCACCGGGCTTTCCTTTAGCAGGGTGGCGGCGTAGAAGAAGGGCTCTTCCTCGCGCACTTTCTCGGTTTTATAGGTGCTCCACTTGCCGTCGCGCTCGCTGGCGTAAACGACGGACTTCCCCTCCGGCCCCCAGGTCACGAAGCGTTCCCGCTCGGGGGTGTTGGTGAGCCGCTTGGTGAAGGATTCCTCGACGGAGGTCACGAAGACCTCGCCGCGGGCGACGAAGGCGATTTCCTTGCCGTTGGGGGAGACGGCCATCTCCTCGATGTCGCCATCGACGGAGATGAAGCCGTCGTTGTTGCTGCCGTCCTGGGTCACGATGTTGACCGTTACCTTCCTCGGTTGTTCGCCCTCCCGCATCGTGTAGAGTTCGCCGTCGTAGCCGAAGCTGAGCAGGTCGCCGCCGCGGCTGAGGAAGCGGACGGGCTGGTCGCCCATACTTGTCAGTTGTTCGTCGGCCGCACTGGCGTCGAGGCCCCGCTTGTGCACGTTAAAACTGCCGCTGCGCTCACTCAGGTAGTAGAAGCCCTGACCGTCGGCGGTCAAGACGGGCTGCCGGTCTTCGGCGGGGCTGTCCGTCAGTTTCCGGTGCGCCTGGGTAGCCAGGTCGTAGGCCCAGATGTCGCGGGTGATGGCGGAGACGTGGTGCTTGCGGTATTCGTTCTCGCCGCCCTTCTTATCGTGGTACAGGAGGGTGGTGCCGTCGGGACTCACCCGGGCGTACTCCGCCGGTACGGTGAGGAGCTGCGCGACGCGCCCGCCACCCGTGGGCACGGTGTAGAGTTCGGGTTGGGAGCCGGTGGGGTACTGCCGGTGGTCGACGGCATCCTGCCGGTGGGTGCCGAAGACGACGGTGGAATCGTTAGCCCCGAAGGAAAAGGGAAGCTCGTCGTTGCTGTGGTAGGTGAGGCGGGTAGCCGTGCCCCCCCCGGCGGGCATCACGAAGACGTCGAAATTCCCGTAGCGGTTGGAGGCGAAGGCGAGTTGCTTGCCGTCGGCGCTCCAGGTGGCCATATAGTCGTGGGCCTCGTGGTAGGTCAGGCGGGTGGCGTCGCCTCCGGCGGCGGGTACGCTATAGAGGTCGCCCCGGTAGGTGAAGGCGATGCGGGAGCCGTCGGGGGAGATGGCCGAATGACGCAGCCAGTTCGGCGACTCCTGGGCGGTGAGTCCGAGGGTGACCAGGAGGAGGGGAAGGAGAAATTTCAAGGTTGGGATAGTTTAGAAAACGGGCGGGCTAAAGATCGGCTATTTTTTGGCGGCTCCGTAGGTGTCTGTCCGTCAGGGCGGCGGCACGGATGGGGTGGCCTACATATCCCCATAAATAGGTATACCAACTGACTTGCCTAAATCCTAGTTTTAATCCATATATTCGGTGTACCCCGGTGTAACAAATTAAAATACTACCGCATAAGGCGGTATAGCCGAATAGTCCCCACCTCGCTCTTTTCTCATCGTTGAGCAATGGGTAGGTAGTTCGGCGCAAGTATCAGGTCGATTTTGCCGCGCGCGTTAGGTCATGCTAACCGCTGCCCTTGTGTGTCAAGTCGCCACCTACCCCACTATTACACTTTGCAGCTGCACCTGCTGCTCCGGCGAGACTCGCCAACTCATTTTCTGACACTAAATCGTAGCACTATGGCTCCTTTCTACCTACTCGACCGGAAACCCGCATTTGCAAGGTTATCCGCGGTCCTCGCCCTACTACTCTGCTTTTCTCCCCTTTACGCGCAATTGCAGGGCACGTACACCATCGGGGGAAGCTCACCGAATTACACCACCATGAATGCGGCCGCAGCGGATTTGACCTCCCAGGGAGTTTCCGGGGCGGTGGTATTCGAACTACGCGCCGGATCGTACACCGAGCAGATAGAACTTGGGGCTGTTAATGGAGCCTCCGCGACGAACACCATCACCTTTCGTTCGGCGAGCGGCAACGCGGAAGACGTGACCATCAGCCATACGGCGACGGGCTCTACCGACAATTACGTCGTTCTTTTCAGCGGCGCGAGTCACTACCGGATCGAAAACCTCACCCTTACCGCCGGGGGGACTACCTATGCCCGGGTCATCGCCGTGCTCGACGAGGCGGACGACCTGACGATCGAGAACAACCGGCTGCGGTCACCGATTGGGAGCTTCTTCAGCACCAACCAAACGGTCATATTCCTGGATCCGGCCCTGGCCGGCGACCTGCGCATCCGCAACAACGAGCTCACGGGCGGCAGCAACGGCATTTACTTCACCGGGAGCGGTAACGCCCGGCCCACGGGCACGGAGATTGCCGACAACGTGGTAGCGGATTTCCACTACTACGGCATTTTCCTCAGCGCCCTGGAGGGCGGCTCGCTGACGGGCAACCGGGTGATCAGCCGGGGTAACCGTGCCGGCTACTACGGGCTGTACCTCACGCAGTGGGACGGCACGTCCTCCGCCCCGGCACTGGTAGCCAACAACTTCGTCAGCGTGGGGACCGCCCAGCAGGCGGTGTACCTCGCCAGTTCCGAGTACGTGCAGTTCGTGTACAACAGCGTGAACGCGGCGGGCAGTGGGGGCGTGGCCTTCTCTTTAGCCAGTGATCAGAACATCGGGGTGAAGAACAACATCTTCCGGTCCGGGACGGGCGCGGCGGTCCAGGTGTCCAACGTTACGGCACTGGACATGGACTACAACGACCTGTTCGGCGACGGGACCTACCTGGGGCGTTTCAGTAATGATTTCGCAACGGACCTGGCCGCCTGGCGGAGTGCTTCGGGGCAGGACGCGAACTCGCTCAGTTTCGACCCGCAGTTCGTCTCGGACACCGACCTGCACGCCACGGCACCGGCGCTGGCCGACGCCGGGGTAGCCCTGGCGGCGGTGACCACGGACATCGACGGCGAGGCGCGGGACGCTACGCCGAGCATCGGGGCGGACGAGTATTCCGCCGCGGGCCTGACGCCCCTGTCGGGTACCTACTCCATCGGCGGAACGGGAGCGGACTTCGCCAGCCTGAACGCGGCCGTAGATGCCATGCGGGTAAACGGGATCGCCGGGGCGGTGCGCTTCGAGATCGCCGCGGGCAGCTACACCGAGCAGGTCGTCATTCCGGACATCTCCGGCGGCTCGGCCACCAACACGGTCACCTTCACCTCGGCCACGGGCGATGCGGCGGACGTGACCATCAGCTACTCCGCGACGTCGGCGGCGGACAACTACGTGATCCGGCTGGAGAACGCTTCCAACATCCGGCTGGCCGACCTGACGCTGGTAGCTACCGGCACCTCCTTTGCCCAGGTGATCAGCGTACTTAACCGGGCGGACGACCTGACGATCGAGAACAACCGGCTGCGGTCACCGATTGGGAGCTTCTTCAGCACCAACCAAACGGTCATATTCCTGGATCCGGCCCTGGCCGGCGACCTGCGCATCCGCAACAACGAGCTCACGGGCGGCAGCAACGGCATTTACTTCACCGGGAGCGGTAACGCCCGGCCCACGGGCACGGAGATCGCCGACAACGTGGTAGCGGATTTCTTTTACTTCGGCATCTTCCTCACCCAACTGGAGGGCGGCTCGCTGACGGGCAACCGGGTGATCAGCCGGGGCACCAACACCGGCTACTACGGGCTGTACCTCTCGCAGTGGGACGGCACGTCTTCCGCCCCGGTACTGGTAGCCAACAACTTCGTCAGCGTGGGGACCGCCCAGCAGGCGGTGTACCTCGCCAGTTCCGAGTACGTGCAGTTCGTGCACAACAGCGTGAACGCGTCGGGCAGTGGGGGCGTGGCCTTCTCTTTAGCCAGTGATCAGAACATCGGGGTGAAGAACAACATCTTCCGGTCCGGGACGGGCGCGGCGGTCCAGGTGTCCAACGTTACGGCACTGGACATGGACTACAACGACCTGTTCGGCGACGGGACCTTCCTGGGGCGTTTCAGTAATGATTTCGCAACGGACCTGGCCGCCTGGCGGAGTGCTTCGGGGCAGGACGCGAACTCGCTCAGTTTCGACCCGCAGTTCGTCTCCGACACCGACCTGCACGCCACGGCACCGGCGCTGGCCGACGCCGGGGTGGCCCTGGCGGCGGTGACCACGGACATCGACGGCGAGGCGCGGGACGCTACGCCGAGCATCGGGGCGGACGAGTATTCCGCCGCGGGCCTGACGCCCCTGTCGGGTACTTACTCCATCGGCGGAACGGGAGCGGACTTCGCCAGCCTGAACGCGGCCGTAGATGCCATGCGGGTAAACGGGATCGCCGGGGCGGTGCGCTTCGAGATCGCCGCGGGCAGCTACACCGAGCAGGTCGTCATTCCGGACATCTCCGGCGGCTCGGCCACCAACACGGTCACCTTCACCTCGGCCACGGGCGATGCGGCGGACGTGACCATCAGCTACTCCGCGACGTCGGCGGCGGACAACTACGTGATCCGGCTGGAGAACGCTTCCAACATCCGGCTGGCCGACCTGACGCTGGTAGCTACCGGCACCTCCTTTGCCCAGGTGATCAGCGTACTCAACCGGGCGGACGACCTGACGATCGAGAACAATCGGCTGCGGTCGCCGGTAGTAAGCTCCACTAGCGCCAACCAGGCGGTGGTGTTCCTGGATCCGGCCCTGGCCGGCGACCTGCGCATCCGCAACAACGAGCTCACGGGCGGCAGCAACGGCATTTACTTCACCGGGAGCGGTAACGCCCGGCCCACGGGCACGGAGATCGCCGACAACGTGGTAGCGGATTTCTTTTACTTCGGCATCTACCTCACCCAACTGGAGGGCGGCTCGCTGACGGGCAACCGGGTGATCAGCCGGGGCAGCAACACCGGCTACTACGGGCTGTACCTCTCGCAGTGGGACGGCACGTCCTCCGCCCCGGTACTGGTAGCCAACAACTTCGTCAGCGTGGGGACCGCCCAGCAGGCGGTGTACCTCGCCAGTTCCGAGTACGTGCAGTTCGTATACAACAGCGTGAACGCGTCGGGCAGTGGGGGCGTGGCCTTCTATTTAGCCAGTGATCAGGACATCGGGGTGAAGAACAACATCTTCCGGGCCGGGACGGGCTACGCGGTCCAGGCGTCCAGCGTTACGGCACTGGATATGGACTACAACGACCTGTTCGGCGACGGGACCTTCCTGGGGCGGTGGACCAACACGAACGCAACGGACCTGGCCGCCTGGCAGGGTGCTTCGGGGCAGGACGCGAACTCGCTCAGTTTCGACCCGCAGTTCGTCTCGGACACCGACCTGCACGCCACGGCACCGGCGCTGGCCGACGCCGGGGTAGCCCTGGCGGCGGTGACCACGGACATCGACGGCGAGGCGCGGGACGCTACGCCGAGCATCGGGGCGGACGAGTATTCCGCCGCGGGCCTGACGCCCCTGTCGGGTACTTACTCCATCGGCGGAACGGGAGCGGACTTCGCCAGCCTGAACGCGGCCGTAGATGCCATGCGGGTAAACGGGATCGCCGGGGCGGTGCGCTTCGAGATCGCCGCGGGCAGCTACACCGAGCAGGTCGTCATTCCGGACATCTCCGGCGGCTCGGCCACCAACACGGTCACCTTCACCTCGGCCACGGGCGATGCGGCGGACGTGACCATCAGCTACTCCGCGACGTCGGCGGCGGACAACTACGTGATCCGGCTGGAGAACGCTTCCAACATCCGGCTGGCCGACCTGACGCTGGTAGCTACCGGCACCTCCTTTGCCCAGGTGATCAGCGTACTCAACCGGGCGGACGACCTGACGATCGAGAACAATCGGCTGCGGTCGCCGGTAGTAAGCTCCACTAGCGCCAACCAGGCGGTGGTGTTCCTGGATCCGTCCCTGGGCGGCGACCTGCGCATCCGCAACAACGAGCTCACGGGCGGCAGCAACGGCATTTACTTCACCGGGAGCGGTAACGCCCGGCCCACGGGCACGGAGATCACCGACAACGTGGTAGCGGATTTCTTTTACTTCGGCATCTACCTCACCCAACTGGAGGGCGGCTCGCTGACGGGCAACCGGGTGATCAGCCGGGGCACCAACACCGGCTACTACGGGCTGTACCTCTCGCAGTGGGACGGCACGTCCTCCGCCCCGGTACTGGTAGCCAACAACTTCGTCAGCGTGGGGACCGCCCAGCAGGCGGTGTACCTCGCCAGTTCCGAGTACGTGCAGTTCGTGTACAACAGCGTGAACGCGGCGGGCAGTGGGGGCGTGGCCTTCTATTTAGCCAGTGATCAGAACATCGGGGTGAAGAACAACATCTTCCGGTCCGGGACGGGCGCGGCGGTCCAGGTGTCCAACGTTACGGCACTGGACATGGACTACAACGACCTGTTCGGCGACGGGACCTACCTGGGGCGTTTCAGTAATGATTTCGCAACGGACCTGGCCGCCTGGCGGAGTGCTTCGGGACAGGACGCCAACTCGCTGAGCGTCGACCCGCAGTTCGTCTCCGACACCGACCTGCACGCGCAAAACCTGGCACTCTCGGAGGCCGGGGTAGCCCTGGCGGCGGTGACTAAGGACATCGACGGACAGGACCGCCGGGATCCACCCAGCATCGGTGCGGACGAGTTCGGCAGCGATGGCGACGGCATCGACGATGCCGTAGATAACTGCCCCGCGGACTTCAACCCGAATCAGGAGGACTTCGATCAGGACGGCATCGGCGATGTCTGTGATCCCGACGACGATAATGACGGGATTGCGGATGCCGACGATTGCGATCCCTTCGACGACGCCATAACGGTGGAAACGACCTACTATATCGACCGGGACAACGACGGCTACGGGGATGCAGCAACCACCACTTTGGCCTGCACCGCTCCGGGAGGCTACGTCGCCCGGTCCGGCGACTGTAACGATCAAAATGGTTCCGTCTACCCCGGTGCGCCCGAGCGCTGTGATGGTCTCGACAACGACTGCGACGGCACCACGGACGAGGGCACTACCTCCACTACCTACTACGCCGATGATGACGGCGACGGGCTAGGGGATCCTAACGATTCCGTCGAGAGCTGTACCCCACCGACTGGCTACGTCAACAACGATCGGGACTGTGACGATAGCGATGCCGCCATCGGCGCTGAATCCACCTTCTACGCCGATGCTGATGACGATGGCTACGGGGATACGAACAATACCACCACCGCCTGCGCCGCACCCACGGGCTTTGTAGCCCTTTCCGGCGACTGCGACGACACGAATGACACCGTCTACCCCGGCGCGCCCGAGCTTTGCGACGGCCTCGACAACGACTGCGACGGTACCACGGATGAGGGTACCACTTCTACTACCTACTACGCCGATGCCGATGACGATGGGCTCGGTGATCCGAACGACTCCGTAGAAAGCTGCGTTCTGCCGGACGGCTACGTTACCAACGCCGATGATTGCGACGATGCCGATGGCGCAATCGGCGCAGCCACGACCTTCTACTTAGATGATGACAACGACGGCTACGGTGATGCGGCCGTCACCACCACCGCCTGTAGTGCCCCCGTGGGTTACGTAGCCCTGTCCGGCGACTGCGACGATGCGGACGCCACGGTCTACCCCGGTGCTCCCGAGCTCTGCGATGGCCTAGACAATGACTGCAACGGCACGGTCGATGACAACACGACCACCACCACCTTCTACGCAGATGATGACGGAGACGGGCTCGGTGATCCGAATGACTCCGTAGAAAGCTGCGCCCTGCCGGACGGCTACGTTACCAACGCCGATGACTGCGACGATGCGATGCGCGCAATCGGCGCAGCCACGACCTTCTACTTAGACGATGACAACGACGGCTACGGTGATGCGGCCGTCACCACCACCGCCTGCAGTGCCCCCGTGGGTTACGTAGCCCTGTCCGGTGACTGCGACGATGCGGACGCCACGGTCTACCCCGGTGCTCCCGAGCTCTGCGATGGCCTAGACAATGACTGCAACGGCACGGTCGATGACAACACGACCACCACCACCTTCTACGCGGACGGTGACGGCGACGGACTCGGTGATCCGAACGACTCCGTAGAGGCATGTGCCCTGCCGGACGGCTACGTGACCAACGCCGATGACTGCGACGACAGCGACCCCGCCATCGGTGAAGTTTCAACGTTCTATTCCGACAGAGACGGGGATGGCTACGGGGACGCCAATACCCTTACCTCCGCGTGTGCCGCTCCGGATGGTTACGTAGCGCTCTCCGGTGACTGCAACGATATGGACGACACCGTTTACCCCGGCGCCCCCGAGCTTTGTGACGGCCTCGACAACGACTGCAACGGCACGGTCGATGACAACACGACCACCACCACCTTCTACGCCGATGATGACGACGACGGGCTCGGTGATCCGAATAGCTCCGTGGAAAGCTGCTCCCTGCCGGATGGCTATGTCAACAACGCTAACGACTGCGACGATAGCGATGCGGCAATCGGCGCGGCCACGACCTTCTACGCTGATGATGACAACGACGGCTATGGCGACGCGGCCATCACCACCACCGCCTGCAGTGCCCCCGTGGGCTACGTAGCACTGTCCGGTGACTGCGACGATGCGGACGCCACGGTCTACCCCGGAGCCCCCGAGCGCTGCGACGGCCTCGACAACGACTGCAACGGCACGGTCGATGACAACACGACCACTACCACCTTCTACGCCGATGATGATGGAGATGGCCTTGGTGATCCGAACGACTCCGTAGAGAGCTGCTCCCTGCCGAACGGCTACGTCAACAACGCCAATGACTGTGACGACACCGACGGTAACAGCGGAGCCGCTGTTACCGTCTATGCCGATGCCGACGGCGATGGCTTCGGGGACCCAGACGATACCATGGAGAGCTGCTCCTTACCCGACGGCTTCGTGAGTAACAACGAAGACTGCGACGACAACGATCCCCTGGCCTTCCCCGGCCAGCGCTGGTACCTCGACCGCGACGGCGACGGTTATCCGGAAGGTTCGGTCACCGCCTGTGCGCGACCCGCGGATGGTTTCGTTGAGGAGGAACTGACTTCCTTAACTACCGATAACTGTCCCGCGACCGCCAATCCCAGTCAGACCGATAGTGATGGTAACGGCATAGGGGATGCCTGCGACGAGACGGATGCGAACACCGTCACGCAATGGTGGCTGGAAGCGGAATGCGGCATGGTCGGCAGCAACTGGCAGATCGGTGCGGACGTCGACGCGTCCAACACGGCCTTCGTGTCGGCGCCCCGCCAGCGCTTCACCGCGAGCCCCCCACCGGACGTACCCGCCAACCGCATCCGCTTCACCGTGGACCGGGCGGTGGCCGGGACCTACTTCCTGCACATTCGGGCCTACGCCCGCAATTCTTCCGAAGACTCCTTCTGGGTGCGGGCTAACGACGGGAACTGGATCCGGTGGAACGAGATCAGCAGCCAACGTAAGTTCAGTTGGGCGACCCTGCCCGCCAATCTGGAGCTGAACGCCGGTAGCAATACCCTGGACGTGGCCTTCCGGGAAGGCAAGACCCAGCTCGATAAGGTCTACCTCGCCCAGGTCGACACCCAACCCACCGGCTTCGGTGAACTGGCGACCAACTGCTCGACGCTGGCTAACCAACCGCCCACGGCCATTGCCTCCGCTTCCGTGACCCGGGGGGTAGCCCCCCTGATGGTGCAGCTCGACGGCAGCGCGAGTTTCGACTACGACGGGACCATTGCCGACTACGCCTGGAGCTGGCAGGGAGGTACCGCCAGCGGGCCTAGCCCCATGGCAACCTTCGCGGCCGGCGTCTACACCGTCGAACTGAAGGTCACCGATAACGAGGGGGCCAGCAACACGACCAGCATTGACCTGCGGATATCCGAACCCGACGACGTGCCGAGCTCCCCACCCTTCTCCTTCGAGGCCGAGTGTAGCGCCCGCGGCCCCCACTGGGTGAGCAGGGCCAACACCGGGGCCAGTGGTGGCCAATTCGTCGACTTTACCGGTCCGCGCGGACTGGATGAACCGACCCCCGGGCAGGAGGACCGTAACCTGTACGTGGACTTCAACACCACCATGTCCGACACCTACTACCTCTTCCTCCGCCTCGACGCCCCCGACGTGGGCCGCAATTCCCTCTGGGTGCGCGTGGACGACGGCGACTGGATCAAGATGTGGCGGGAATCGGATGGCCGTCAACTCCTGACCCAAGGATTCGAATGGCGCCGCGTCAACGACGATGCCCAGCCGGTTTCCTTCTCCCTGACGCCCGGCAACCACACCATCACGGTAGCTCCCCGCGAGTCGGGCACGCGGTTGGACAAGCTGTTCCTGTCTCCTTCGGAAGGGCTTCCCCAGGGCACCGGCGTCCCCGCCCAGAACTGTACGGAGTACCCCTCGGTGATGCTGAATGAAACGGCGCAAGCGGAAGCCCGGCCCGCCCAGCCGTACGCGGAAGTGGACGAGGCTACGCTTTCCCTCTACCCCAATCCGGTGACGAACCGCCTCACCCTGGAAGTGAACGATCCCTATACCGGAGAAGTAGACGTCCGCGTAGTGGACGGCCTCGGACGGCGGGTGCGCCAGGTGCGTCTACCTAAGGAAGACCGCGCCCTGCGGACCGAGCTTTCCGTAGCGGACCTGCCCCCCGGCATCTACTACCTGCAAGTGTGGGAGGGCGATTCCCACCGGATCGAGCGCTTCGTGAAGCAGTAGCGGCGCGAATAGTACCTGAATAAGGGTCGGCATCTTCGGGTGTCGGCCCTTTTTTGTGGGCGACCTGCGGTCGGCGTGGATGAAGGGTGCACCGCAGAGGACGCGGAGGAGCGCAGAGTTAGGTTAGGGGGGGGTCACCGCAGAGGACGGGGAGGGGCGCAGAGTTAGCTAGGGGGGCAACACGGATGGGGCACGGATGAGCTTCGCTGCTGCTTTTGGCGGTAACACAGATTGTTAGGGCGCTGTAGGTGCTGCTGTATGAGTGGCGTGGGTAATCTGTGGTCCTCCGTGCCTAAGCGCAGCGCCTCCGTGTCCGACGCAGTCGATCGGTGGTGAACTTAAAGTCTCACAAGCTCATCTTCACCGGATCCCAGTCCACCACCCGCCGCTCGAAGTAGCTGAGGTTGGCGGCCAGCGAGGGGGCGGCGGCGCGGAAGCCGAAGGCGCCATCCTCGACCACCTGCCCCCCTTCCCGGATGGCTTCGAACCAGTTGGCGAAGTGGTGGACGTGATCGGAGTAGCCCGGGGGATTGGTGTAGGTCCACTCCTCCGGGCCGACCACGGATGGTGGGGCCGGGGGATAGGTGTTCTTGTACCAAGCTTCAAATTCCTCCCGCCCCGCCTTCGGGAAGGTGTTGTAGGTGTCCCAGCCGCCGTAGCCCGGGGCGGCGGGCAGGGTCTTGCGCCGCAGGGTGAGGGAATTGTCCATGACGTCCAGGCTCCCCTCGGTGCCGACAAAGCGCGTACGGGAGCCGCCGCCGCCGCCGTCGACGAAGTTGACCCGCAGCTGCATGTTGAAGGCGGGGTGACTGGCTTGCTCGCCGTAGTCGCAGCTGGCGATGAAGACGTCGGGCACGTCGCGGCCATCCTTCCAGTACCGGAGGCCGCCGGTGGAGAAAATGCGCTCGGGGCCTACGGAATCCAGGATGCGGTGGCTGGCGGAGAAAAGGTGGACGAAGAGGTCGCCGGCCACCCCCGTGCCGTAATCCCGGTAGTTGCGCCAGCGGAAAAAGCGGGTGGCGTCAAACGGTAAGTCAGGGGTGTCCTTGAGGAAGGTCTTCCAGTCTACGGTCTCGGGGGAGGCGTCGCGGGGAATGGAATACTGCCAGGCCCCCAGCGCGTCAAAGCGGTCGAGGAAGGTTTCTACGAGCACGAGTTGTCCGAGGTCGCCGCGCCGGTAGATCTCCCGGGCCTGCTCCGTGAGGATAGAGCTGACGCGCTGGCTGCCGACGGTCAGGACGCCCGCACTGCGCCGCTCCGCTTCGAGCACCGCCCGTCCCTCGTCGAGCTGCTGCACCATGGGCTTCTCGCAGTACACGTGCTTGCCGGCGTCGAGCGCCGCGATGGTAATGGTGTCGTGCCAGTGGTCGGGGGTGGCCACGATGACGGCATCCACGTCCGGCCGCGCGAGGATCTCCCGGTAGTCGCGGGTGAGGAAAAGGTCGTTGCCGTACACCTCCCGGATACGCTCCAGGTGACCGGTATACAGGTCGCAGGCCGCCACCAGCTGGATCGCCGGGTTCTGCAGGGCCGCGGCCAGGTCACTGAATCCCTGAATGCCCAGCCCGATGCACGCCAGATTAATGCGGTCGTTCGGCCCCACCGCCCGCATGGACAGCAGAGGCGCGGCCAACAGGCCGGTAGACAAGTGGCGAAGGAAGCGGCGGCGGTCGTGTTGGGGCATAAACTCAGGATTTAGCACGTAAACTAGGGTTTCTCCAATAATTGGCTTGGCTAATGCCTCTGAGCTATGGAGACAGCTTAGTGCTGCTGCCCTGAAGGCGCAGTAACCCCTCCACTCTGCATCCGTACCACAGGCAATCTGTGCACCCCCCGTCCCCATATCCGTGGTGACCCCCCCTCGCGCAGCGACCGCATCAGCCCCACAAACTCCGCGCAACTCCGCGCACTCTGCGGTGAATACCCCCGTCGCGCAGCGACAAAATCCATCTCCTATCTGTGGTACCAGACCTACCCCACATACCTAGCCATAATCCCCACCAAATCCTCCGGCACCGCCACCTCCCCCACTGACCGGCCAGCCTGCTCCGCGAGCCACTCCGCCACCCCCGCGCGCCGCCGCAAGGCCGCGTCACTCCGCCCGGGCACCCAGCCGTAGATAGGAATTTCCCGGTAACCCTTCCTAGCCTCCCCGAAGCCCCAGCGGATGCCCCCGTAAGTGGAGGCGTCGCGGCCGTCCAGACTGCAGCGGTCGTTGAGGTAGCAGGCCACGGCGAAGGCCTCCCGGGGGTCGGGGCGCCACTGGTGAATTTGCTTGACCCAGTACATGCGCAGGTTGTTATTGAGCCAGCCGTCGAGGATGAAGCCTTTTTGGGCGGCGTTCCAGGTCTCGTCGTGGGTCTCGCCGCGCAGGAGGGTACGCAGGTCGTAGAGGTGCTCACGCGGATCGTCGGCGTGCGCTTCCATCGACTCCCGGGCCCAGGCGGGCAGACCGGCCCAGCGGGTGAAGTCGGGCACGTGGCGGCAGCGGTGGTGGTAGTACTCCCGCCAGGTGAGCAGCTCGTCGAAGTACTTGTAGCGGGCGGCGGGGTGCACGTCTCCCGCCTCTTCCGCCCGCGTCACGGCCATGGCCACCTCCCGGGGGGAGAGGACGCCGAAGTGCAGGTAGGGCGACAGGTGAGTGGTATCCTCGGCCAGGGCGGGATTGTTGCGCGTCCACTTGTAGCGGGGCACGACGGCCTCCACGGCGTGGGCCAGCCGTTCCAGCGCCACCGAGCGGAAGCCGGGGTAGTCGGTGGCCGGGGGGAGGGTCATGTCCACCCCGCACGTAGCAATGAGATCATCCAGCGTGTCGGGAGTAAGGCCATTAGCTTCGGCATTGCCGAGTTCCAGCTCGCCGGCGTAGGCGGGCACCTTCGACTCCTGGCGTAGTTCCGTAGTGAGGTGCACCTCCCGCAGCACCTTGTGGGCCGCGCGAAACTTCTTTGTGGTGTCGAGGTGGTCGGGCAGGGCGTTCATCGGCACGGCGCAGCAGGCGTCCACGCCCCAGACCGCGCCGGACAGTCGGCCGGCCAGGTCGTCGGCGTAGCGGCGCGTGACGAAGGTGGGCACGTCGTCGACCACCACCGCCGCGGCCCGGGCGGCGAGGCGGGCCACCACGTCCACTTCCCCCTCCCCTTCCCGCCGTACCCAGCGGACGAAGCGCAGGCCCCGCGCCTCCACCCCGGTCTCTAATTCCAGGCTCGCCTCCAGAATGAAGCGGTGCAGCCGGTGGGAGGCGTAGGGGTAGCGGTTCTCGAGCGCGTGCACGACGACGACCGGCAGGCCACGCTCGTTGCCGAGCAGGATCGCCACGTCCAGGGCCGGGTTCTCCTCGGCCCGCAGGGCCTGCATGAGCCAGCAGAGGACGTAGTCCTTGTTCCCGTCGACCGGGTGGGGGGTCAGGGCGCGCGTGCGCTGGCGGAGGATTTCCTGGGGAGTCACGGGGGAGTAACCGGGGCTGGGGGACTTGGGTTCTGGACGGCGCGGGCGCGGGTGCAAGGGAGGGAATACTTAGCGCTTGTTTGGGTTTTCCGAGCCTGACGAAAACGCCGCTACTTTGGGTCTATTCGAGCCTCATAAAGGGGAGGTGCACTTCGTGGCTGCTTCGCGGTGACGGGCTAAGTGACGCTTTTGGAGACGAAGAATAGACGCAAAAGAGCAAGTTTGCGGCGGTGAGCGGAATCCCAAACAAGCGCTTAATACGGGCGGGTTCCGGAAATATTAACCAACTCCTTGCCGAAGCACGGCCGCCAGGCTAACTTGAGGGTCGAGTCGGCCCCTATGAACAACGTCCACCTTTACACGGCCCTCCTGGCGGTCCTGCTCGGTTCGTGCACGCCCGCCCCGGAGCCCCCATCGCCACCCGCCCCGTTTACCCGGAACGAGGTACGCCTACGCGATAGCCTGGCGCTGCTGCGTACGGACTACGACCAACTGCAGCTCCACCAGGCCCTGGCGCGGGCACGTCGGATGCGCGTACAGGTGGAGATCGAACAAGATTCGGTGGGCGCGGACCTGCGCGCGGAGGTCTACCAGTACCTGGCTATGCTGCACTTCGAGCGGGAGCGCTGGCTGGACTCCATCCGCTACTTTACGGCCCGGGCCGACGCGCTGATCACCCCGACCATGTCTCCCGCCGTATCCGCCCGGCAGGCGCTCTGCTGGGCCTACGTGAGTTACCACGACTGGGCCATGCGGGAAATGGAGCTCTACACGGCCCTCGGGCTGAACTACTTGCAGGGCACATCGGCGCCGGATCCGCACCTGCGGGGACTCCTGCTCACCGCCCGGGGCCACGCGCTCAAGCAACTGGGCGACCGGATGAAGGCGCAGGAGACCCAAGAGATGACCTACGCGGAGAGCGAAGCCGCCTTCCGGGGGGCACTGGACACCCTGCGCGCCGCCCGGCTGCCCCGCTACTACCACACCCTGGAGGAACTGGGCATCCTCCTGACCCGGCTGCCCGTCCGGCAGGGGGAACTGGATGCCCTCGTCCGGGAACTGCGCGAAGCGGAGGACGCGGACCCCGCGCGACTACCGCGGCTGCTCGGCTACGCCTTCCGCAAACGGGGCATCGTGGACAGCGCCATCGTGTATTATCGACAGTTGCTGCGCACCGAACACTTCGCGCACGGCTACCTGCTGGAGGGGCAGTACTTTCTGCTCGACCTGCTGCGGCAGTCAGGGCGGTTCTCCGAGGCGCTCACGGTCAGCGACTCCGTCATGGCGTACTACGGCTGTTGCGCGGGCGGGGACCCGGACCGCCCGTGCGCGCGGAAATCCCAGTGCGTGTTCGTCCTGGCGGAGCACGCGGAGATCCTGCGGCAGCGCTTCGTGGACGCCGGCGATCCGGATGACCTACGCGCGGCTTACCAACTGATCAGGGGGGCCGTCCACGGGTACCAGGAGGCGCTTTCCCGGATCAGCCATGAGGGAACCTACAACCAGACCGTCTCCCACGGCGACCTGATCATCACCACCGCCATGCGCACGCTTTACGCGCTGCAGGCGGCGCGCCTGATGCCCCCGGATTCCGTGCGGGCGGCGGCCTTCGAGGCCGTGGAGTTCGGCAAGGCCCACTCCCTCGCCCTGGAGCTGAGCCAGCTCGCCCGGCAGCGCGCAGACGGAGACAACCAGGTACACTACCTCGAACTGAGTGAGGTGAAGGGGGAGATCGACCTGCTCAAGAACAAGTCGGCCCGCGACGGGGGCTTATCCGCGGAGGAACTGGCCGACTTCGCCGCGCTGATGCAAAAACGCCGGCCGCTTGCGCTGATTTCGGAGGTCGCCTACGCCGCGGCGCAGCGAGCGGGGGAGACCCCGTTTGGCACGCCGCTGCCCGTCGTGGCCGTGCAGGGCCAGCTGAGGCACGGGGAAGCCCTGCTGGAGTTGCTGGAGACCGAAGACGGGGTGTACGGAGTCTACGTGGACCGCGACACGGTCATTACTTACACCATCGACAGTGTGGTGCGAACGGAGGCGGTGGCCTTCCAGGCGCTCGTACAGGATCCGAAGAGCGACCTCCAGCGGCTGAGCGAGTTGGGTGGCGCGCTGTACGACCGGCTGTTCGGTCCGGCGGCGGAGGTCCTGGCCCGGCGCAGTCACCTGATCCTCTCGCCCTGTGCCTCCCTGCAGGGCCTGCCTATGGCGGCGCTCCGCCCGACCGGGGAGGGGGGCGGGCAGTACCTGATCCAACGCCATACGCTGCGCTACGTGGACAGCTGGCGCACCGAGTGCATCAACCGGAAGCAGCGCCGGGAATTCGGACGGGGCGCCTTCGCTACCGCCGGCATCTGGACCCACCCCGGGCTGACCAACTACCTGGGCGGGCTGGCCGATCAGCTGTTGGCCGCTCCGGACATAAGGGGCCGGCACTTCACGGCGGCGGCGGCTACGACGGCGAGTCTGCTCGAGAAGGCCCCGGACTACGACCTGCTGCAATTGTCGGTGCACGCACGCGGAAACCCCCGGCAGCTCAACGAGAACTACCTGTACCTCAGCGCGCGGGACAGCATCAGCGGCATTCGGATCGGCGCCCTGCACCTGCGTGCCCGCCTCGTGGTACTAGCGGCCTGCTCCACCGCCCGGGGCTGGAGTGAGCGGCGGGAGGGCACCTATAGCCTGCGGCGGAGCTTCCACCTGGCGGGGGTGCCGGACGTGGTGGCCTCGCAGTTTGATATTCCGGCCAAAACTACGGAACTACTGATCGCGGAATTTTATACGCAGCTTTTCGCGGGGCACGCACCGGAAGCGGCTCTGGCGGGGGCACAACAGTTGTTCGCGGACGCGGGTGCGGGGTACGCCCGCTGGAAGCACCCCCACTACTGGGCGGGCCTGAGCCTGAGCTGATTTACCTGATGGGGTCGAAGGTGGAGGTGCCGAGGAAAATGTCCGGTCCATCCAGGAGGATCAGGTCGTCTATCCCGAATACCGTGTCGGCGTCCGCTTTCATAAGCTTTTTGTGGACCTCCTTGGCTTCCTGGTCGTTGCTGGAGCGAAAAACGGGAATCCTGACGATGTTATAGTCCGGCAGTACCAGTTGCACAAGACGGATCACGCCTGCTAATTTGAAGCGCGTCTTTAAGTAGTGGTGCACCAGTTGGCGCATGGTATCCGTTTCGGAAGCGGGGTACTGGTCCTCCCACTTCCAGAGCTCCGCCACGTAAGGGGAGCCGATCTTCTTCCCGCAGACGCCGCCCCCGGTCTTGCCCCCCATGTAGACCTGAGCATCCGTGCAGTGGTGATCGACGGAGAAGAAGCTAGTCTGCCGCGGGTCCTTTATTTTTATCACTTCCCCCTCCACGATCAGGGGCACCCGTACGGAGTCGCCGTCCGGCGGGGAGGCAAGCTCACCGCCCACCTGCTGATTGTTCTCTAGATCGTCAATCCGGTACATATGCCGGGGAATGACCAGACTGCTTTGGTTGTAGTAATACCCCTCGTCGGTGCCCACTTGGAGAGGAGGTGGCGGGGAGGACTGGTTAAGTGCCTTATGGCCTACGCAAAACGAATCGTCGATCAGGTAGTAATCAAACGCCTGGGCGTCGACGATGTCTTCCGGAAGCTGATTGTCTAGCAAGGGTATGGGATCCTTTGGCCCAAGACGTTTGATTCGCTTGCTGCTGTGATTGCGGTGGGAATGCTTCATGGATATGGGTATTAAGAGTTATTCAGAGCAGTGTTTGGAGGTTCTCCCGGGCTTCGAAACCGTCCAGGTCTGTAATGGCAAAGCCCGAATTAGCGTGAAGTAGCGTATCGACTTGGTCCGCGTGCATGTAGAAGGTATTCCCCTCCAGGCCCCTGCGTTTTCCACCAAAAAAGCCTAAGAAGGAATCGTAACAAAGTACTCCGGGCTGCTCGAAGTCATCGTCTACGCCAACCAGGCAGATGTAGTGCTGAGCCGACGAGGTACTGGGAGTAGCAAAGCCGTTACCATCCCGATACTCCTGAAAAACTACATCCGAAGCTACGGTAACCGGGTACCCGTTGGCGAGGGCGTCCCGGGCCGCGGCGTACGAACTGACCAGGGCGACCTCACGTACGGGGTGGGCGCGGGCGATTGCCTCCAGCGCGTCGGGCACCCCACTGCATTGCCAAGTCTTGACGCGGTCGGAATCGTAGTGGGTCAGGTCCGTACCGTCTCCGTACGGCTGACGTAAGAGGATGCCCCAGTCCTGGATCCACTTCACGGCGTAGGCGGGGATGGCTCCCAGGTCGCTGCACATAAATCGGCTGGTATTCACTTCCACTCGGCTGCCCGCGTGGATAGGTTCGCTGGCCACTTCCCCCGGGTAAATCTGAGCCTGGACCGTCACCTCACGTACCGCCATCAGCGTGGACACGGCCATGGCGAAGGCCATCGAGACGCAATCAGCGGCGCGCTGTACGTACACCGGTGTGGGCACCGCGGTGGGGAGCTGGGAAAAAGCTTCCGTCAGGAGGACGCGCTTGCCCACGCCGGTGCCGGTGATGGGGTATTCCCCGAGGTCCAGGTACCCATTATTCATGACGATTTCGGAGGTAGCCGCGTCGTCTTTAATCCAACCTAGAAACATGGGGTATACATTTAGGGCGTGGCGCAAACCAATCTTTCGCTCCGCTCCTTTGGCCCCTGGGCCGGAGCAGGGGGAGCAAGCATTTGTGCAGCAATCCGGTTTGCACCCGTAGAGCGGGTGTTGTTCGTGCCGGATATGCCGGGCGATCGGCAATTCCATCCGGGTACCGCAATTACCCAACTCTTTTCGAGGCCCCGCCTCCCCAGAAATGGGGATATTTAGCGGTCGGGGGCCCGGAACAACAAATACAAATTGTATCCCGGCAACAGCAGGTACCAAAGCGGATAGCCCGTGGCCCGCATCCGGTTGATGCACACGACCACGACGACATAGGCGAATACCGCGAACGCGTAGGGATAGATTTCGGGGGCAAACTCCGTGGGCGGTCTTCCGAACAGCAGCCGACGACCGAAGCGGCGGGTGGCGACCAGGAGATTCAGTACCGCGGGCACCCCGAAGAAGATGACCACCGGCATCACCGACAGCAGCAGGGCGAAAGCGGGGAAGTACGCCCGGCCGATGCGGCGACGAGGGTCATAGAGGTCTTCGGGATAGATGCCGTCGGGGGACGGGGGTGGGGTGGGCACTTGGGGCGGTGGAGGAGTAGGGAAAGTGGACTAGTGGACCAGCCGGCAAGTCCTGTTACATCCAAGGTTTGTCCTGTTGGCTCTGCGCGGCGTTAGCAAAATCCTCATGCAGCTATGGCTGCACTCCGGTTTTGCTGCCTTGCTCAGAGCCAGCACGCCGGCACCTCAATATAACGATACTGACCGGCTGGTCCACTAGTAGTGGTCACTCAGTTTTCCCGTGACCACTACGTTATAGCGGACGCGCAATTCCCGGGAATGCAGCACTTGCTGAACGGTGCGCCGCTCTTCCCGGGTGGGCCGGCAGTTCTCCCCATAGTCGGTCTAAAAATGACGGATGGCTTACCAATCTGGAAGTATTTTTTCCCGCGACAGTTGAGTTACTCCCTGCCGCCCCGGCCATGAGAAGCGGGACGGGCTAAGCGCTTTGCCGCAGCATCTACAAGCGCATTGTTAAGCACCGAAGCAAGGGGCGGAAGCAAATTTAACATAGGCTACGCTCCAATTTCCCAAATACCAGCTATATTCGTTCAAAGTCGAGCAGCAGGCCATCCGTGGTCTTTGGGCTGCCTAATCTTTGGCCTTACCCCCGTAATTGGCCTACTTTCAACGCAAAACAGCTTTCGATCATGGCAAATTTACTCTGGTTACAGGGTGGCGCGTGCAGCGGCAACACGATGTCCTTTCTCAACGCCGAGGAGCCGACCGTCCCCGAGCTGGTGGTCGATTTCGGCATCAACATCCTCTGGCACCCGAGCATCGGCATGGAGATCGGTAACCAGGTGGTTGACCTGATGGAGGACCTGAAATCCGGCAAGATCGCCCTGGATATTTTGGTCTTCGAAGGCAGCCTCGTGCAGGGGCCCAACGGCACCGGCACGATGAATTTCTTCGCCGAGCGACCCATGATCGACTGGGTAAAGGAACTCAGTGAAGTGGCCGGCTTCGTCGTCGCCATCGGCGACTGCGCCACGTGGGGCGGCATCCCGGCCGTACCGCCCAATCCGAGTGAGAGCACGGGCATGCAGTTCCACAAAAAAGCGAAGGGCGGCCTGCTGGGTTCCGACTACAAAAGCAAGGGCGGCCTACCCGTGATCAACATCCCCGGCTGCCCGGCCCACCCCGATTGGGTCACCCAAATCCTGGTGGCCATCAGTACCGGACGGATCGGCGACGTACTCATCGACGACTACCACCGCCCGAAGACCTTCTTTACCGACTTCGTGCAGACGGGCTGCCCCAACGCCATCAGCTTCGCCCAGAAGGTGGACGGCCACTTCGGTAAGCGGGGCGGTTGCCTCTTTTACGAGGTCGGCTGCCGCGGGCCCATGACCCGGGCCAGCTGCAACCGCATCCTGTGGAACCGCCAGAGCTCCAAGACCCGGACCAACCACCCCTGTCTGGGCTGTACCGAGCCGGGCTTCCCCCACCACGACCTGGTGAAGGGGTCCGTATTCAAGACCATGAAGCATCTAGGCTTCTTGCCCAAGGACGTCCCCACCGGGGTCAGCAAGGTCGGCTACTACACCCGTGCCGGCTTCGAGAAGGTACTCGGTAAGCTAGAGACCGTGACCGGTACCTACCAGGAACACTTCGAAACCAGCAAGTAAGAGCTAGTTTGGGATTCCGCTCACCGCCGTAAGCTTGCTCTTTTGCGTCTATTCTTCGCCTCGAAAAGCGTCACTTAGCCCGCTAGGCTCCCCTTTTCGAGGCTCGCATAGACCCAAAATAGCGGCGCTTTCGTCAGGCTCGGAAAACCCAAACAAGCTCTTAGCCTTGCTCCTCCCTAAACTCAACCCGCGCATGCGCAAGCAGTCATTATGCAACAAGTAAAAGAGCTTAATATTAGTCCGGTCGGCCGGGTAGAGGGCGACCTCGACGTGAAGGTCTACATGGAAGACGGTTTCGTCACCAAAGCCCACACCCAGGCAGCCATGTTCCGCGGCTTCGAACAGATCATGGCGGGCAAGGACCCCCAGTCGGGCCTCATCGTCACGCCGCGCATCTGCGGCATTTGCGGCGGCAGCCACCTCTACTGCGCCTCCTCGGCCCTGGACACGGTCTGGAAAACGAAACTGACCCCTAACGCCCTGCTCCTGCGGGCGATCGGGCAGGCCTGCGAGACCATCCAGAGTATCCCCCGCTGGTTCTACGCCATTTTCGCGACGGACCTGGCGAACAAGAAATTCGCCAACAAACCACTCTACCCGGAAGTCGTCAAGCGCTTCAGCGCCTACGTGGGTACTTCCTTCCAGCGCGGCGTAGTCGCCTCCGGCCGTCCCGTGGAGGTGTACGCCATCTTCGGTGGGCAGTGGCCACACTCCTCGTACATGATCCCCGGCGGCGTGATGTGCGCCCCCACGCTCAAGGACATCACGCGCTCGGTAGCCATCATGAACCAGTTTAAGAACGACTGGCTGGAAACCGTCTGGCTGGGCTGTTCGATCGACCGCTACCTGCAGGTGCAGACCTGGGACCAGCTGATGGAATGGGTCTACGAAAACGAGAGCCAGCGCGATTCCGACCTGGGCCTGTACATCCGTGCCTCGCTGGAGTTCGGACTGGACACCTTCGGTCAGGGAGTCAATAAATTCATCGCCTACGGGACCTACCTGCATAAGGCGATGTATAACGATCCCAGTATCGACATCCGGCAGCAGGCCGTGATCAGCCCGGGTGGTTTTTACGATGGAACGGCATTTCATGACATGGATCAGCTCAAGATCCAGGAGCACGTCGGCCACGCCTGGTACGCCGATACGCCGGCCGCTCACCCCTGGGACGAACCCCTGCCCACCCCCATGGAAAGCCAGAACCTGCACACCACCGACTGGGGCGGCAAGTACAGTTGGAGCAAAGCCCCCCGCTTCGACGGCCACGCCGCCGAGGCCGGTCCGCTCAGCCGCTGCATCATGACTGGTAACCCCAAAAACCTGGACCACCAGACCAAGGATACACTCTTCGTGGACATCATGAAGCACCGGGGGCCGAGTGTCTTTACCCGTGCGCTAGCCCGCATGCACGAAGCCCCCCGGCTTTACCGGCAGATCATGGAGTGGCTCGGTGAAGTGGAGCTGGATGGCGAGTTCTACATCAAGCCCACCGAGCGCGACGGCAAGGGATGGGGGGCCACCGAGGCCGCCCGCGGAGCCCTGGCCCACTGGATCGAGATCGAGAACGGCGTGATCAAGAATTACCAGGTGATGGCCCCCACTACGTGGAACGTAGGCCCCCAGGACGACACCGGCCAGCCCGGACCGATCGAAGCGGCCCTTACCGGCATTGAGATCGAGGACCCCCACGACCCGGTGGAAGTCGGTATGGTCGCCCGCTCCTTCGATTCCTGTCTGGTCTGTACCGTACACGCCCACGATGCGAAGAACGGCCAGGAAATGGCCCGCTTCAAACTGTAGTCCCATGGCCCAAACCGCTATCCTCGGCTTCGGCAATCCGGTACGCAGTGACGACGGCGTAGGCTGCTACGTCATCGAACGGCTGCGCGAACGCCTGCCGGCGGAACTACTGGCCAACATCAGTTTGCTAGATATGGGCACCTCCGCCTTCGAGGTGCTGTTCCAGCTGCAGGGCCACCGGCAGATCATCTTCGTGGATGCCGTGATCAATAGCGGCGAGGAAGACGGCAGCCTGTTCCAGCTTCCCGCCAGTGAGATCGACGCGGCGATCCAGGATGATCCCATGGTGTTCCTCCATAGCCTCAAGTGGGACCAGGCCCTGAGCTACGCCAGGAAGATCCTGGGGGATGACTACCCGGATGACATCGGGGTTTACCTTATCGCGGTGACCGATACCCGCCTGGAGGTGGGGATGAGTCCGGTGGTCCAACGGGCGGGCGATCGCCTGGTGGATCTCCTGTTGGAGCGGATGACCGCCGCCGCCCCGCATTCTCTTACACCTGCGTCCGCGCCCATACCCACACCCTGATGGAGCGCATATTCGACGTGACCAGTATGGACGCACTGGCGGGATTGACCCCCCGCCTGGAGGCGGATGCGGTGCGCCTGCGTCGGGAGCACCTGTGGCTGTCCGCCGCCGTGGCGGAAAATGCCTTTGGCGGGGAGCGGCAGATCTACGTAGTGTACTACCCCAACCGGCGCTCGCTCCTGCTGGCCCCCATGTCGGATACCGCCTTTAAACAGCTGCATGAGTCGGCGCTCGTCATGCTTAAGGACCGGAATGCGGCCGGCGACAAGTCGCTCTCCCTGCAGGAGATCGTGATCGACCACGAGCTGGACCCCAGCGATCGGCCCCTGGCCTTTACCGGTAAACCGGGGCTGCGGATGTTGCAGGTAACGCTTTGACCATGCCGCAGCCGCCCCCCCGGAAGGACGATTACGGCTTACTGGGGGACGACTCCTGGCTGGAAACCTGCAGGGTGAACTACCGCATCCGTGCCGAACGTGGCCGCTACCACGTGGAGATGATCTTCACCGATTGCGCCGATCCCGCGCAGATGCTCATTCGCCGCATCGACGATTATCCGACCCTGCGGAAGGCGGAACTGTACGCCGAGATCTTCTTACGCCAAATCCGCCGCGACCCCCGCGGCAATTTCCCCATCGACCGCTGATGCTGACCGTTTACGCCGCCACCACCTACCACGCCTGGATCCACGAGGCCATCGCCCGTGAAGACCGCCTGCACGAGCTGGTGCGCGTGGTCGACTACCTGGAAGAGCGCCCCCGCCCCTGCGCCCACAGCCTGGTCGTGCGCGACCAGGCCATCTACCCGCTGCCCGACTGGTACGATCTGCTTCCCCCCTACCTGCTGCCCGAAAAGCTGGACCTACGACCGGAATACCTGCTGGCCCTCCTCTTCGCGCGGCTGAACAACTACGAGCGCGTCTATTACTACCTGGCCGGCACCGACCCCAGCCTTAACCACGAACTCGACATCCTGAACCGGCTGCAGCACGGACTTACGATTCCCCCCGAAGACCTGGTATCCCAGTACAACGAGTACGACGAGTACCGCCTGATGCACAACCACGGCGTGATCCGCCACTACGGGATGGAGGATGCGGACGTCGAGCAGACCAAGTACTACTACCTCCAGGCCATGGAATCCGCCCCCACGGGGGAGTTGCGCGCCTACAGCATGCGGCAGTTCGGGCTGCTGCTGGTCGACTTGGGGGAGGCGGAGGATGCCGTCCGGCTGCTTCAGGTCGGACTCGCCAGTGCCGAGTCGAAGGAGGGGAAGACGGCCCTGCGCCACGCCCTGTGTCAGGCCCGCCTGCCCCTGCTCACGGTGCCCTACGATGAGGCCATGCTCACTAGCCTAAAGGAAGACCTCTGGCGGGTGCTGCAAGTGTACGAGGAGCAGCAACGCCCCATGGAATCCGCCCTGGTGCTGCTCGATGCTGGTACGATCGCCACCTACGCCGAAAGCTGGAGCGAGAGCCTGGGCTACCTGAGCCAGGCCATCAAACTGCTCGACACCCTCGATGCCCCCGCCCTGCTGGCCGACGCCCACCTCCGCAAGGGCATCCTGCTCTACACCTGGGCCCAGCACGATAATCCGCAGTTCTACCGGCCGGCCGCCGAAGCCCTGCAACGGGCCCTACGCACCTTTACCCGGGAAGATGCACCCTTAGTTTACGCCGACATCCAGCACCGCCTGGGACTGGTCTACGCCGAAGTGCCCGACGAAATTAAAAAGAAGGGCATGTGGGCGGCCGTATCGAGTTCCGCCTTCCAGGAAGCGCTCGCGATCTACACGCCGGAGGAGCACCCCTACGCTTTCGCCACGGTCTGTAATCATTACGCCAACGCCCTGACCAAATACCCGGCCGCCAAGCTGACGGACAATACGGAAAAGGCCCTCTTTTACTACCAAAAGGCCCTGGACGTCCGCACGGCCGAGGCCATGCCCCTGGAGCGCAGCCTCACCCTGCTCAACTACCTGGAGGCCCAGTGGAACCTCGGCATGCCCGAGGACCGCTTCGACCCGCACCGCTTCGCCGATATGCGGGCCCGGGCCGGGGAAGTGATCGCCATCAGCCCCGATCCGAAACTGGTCGCCGAGGCGCAGGGGCAGCTCCAGCGTCTCGACTTACTTAAATCCGCCTACGCCTGACCCATGCACGAAATCAGCCTGGTCCGTACCATCTCCGCCACCCTGGAAGAAAGCCTGAGCGCCGAGGAACTCCGCCGCCTCAGCGCCATCGACCTGCGGGTGGGCGAGCTCAGCAACGTCCAACCGGTGCTGATGCAAAATGCCTTCAGCGCCGTGCAGGAGGCGGAGGGAAAATTTCAGGACGTCACGCTCCACGTAGAAGTGCTGCCCGTACTGGTGGAATGCCTCCTCTGCACGACGCGCAGCGAGGTGGAGAACTACAAATTCGTGTGTACGAACTGCGGTCGCCCCTGCAGCAATGTCGTGCAGGGCAATGAGCTGCTGATCCACCGGGTCCACTTTCACCCCTCCCCCGAAGCGCAACCCCAACCCGCCTAAATCACGTTCTACCCCCTAACCACCATCGATCATGAACCGCACCGAAAAATCCAACCGCATGGCGCGGGGCTCCGTCAACTGCGACAACACCACCCTGCACCTCCTCAAGGCCAACGACTTCATGGCCGAGCAGATCCGCAAGCAGGTCGCTGCGCGCAACATCCTGCTCATCAACATGACCTCCAGTCCCGGCAGCGGCAAGACCTCCCTGCTCCAGGAGACGGCCCGCCGCATCGGCGACCGGCTCAACATCAAGGTGCTGGTCGGCGACCTCGAGACCGAACGCGACGCCAACCGCCTGCGCGAAGTCGGCCTGGACGCCCTGCAAATCGTCACCGGCGGCATCTGCCACCTGGAGGCCCAGATGGTCTGGCAGGCCATGGACGGCCTCCAGCTCGACGGCACCGACGTGCTGATCGTAGAAAATGTCGGTAACCTCGTCTGCCCGGCCGCCTTCGACCTCGGCGAAGACTACCGCGTCACCCTCATCGCCACCACCGAGGGCGACGACAAGCCCAAGAAGTACCCCCGCATGTTCCTGACCAGCGAGCTGATGGTCGTCTCGAAGTGCGACCTGCTGCCCTACCTGCCCTTTTCCACGGAAGCGGTCATTCAGGACGCCCGCGACATCAACCCCGACATCGAGGTCCTCGAACTCAGCAGCCTCAAGGGGGACGGCATGGACGCCTGGTGCGACTGGCTGATCCAAAAGGTCTGCCGAAAAACGCCAAGCCGCTACCGCCACCGCAAGCCCCGCTTAGGTGGCGGGCTGGGAACTGCATATTCGTGGCCGCGTCCAGGGCGTCGGCTTCCGTCCCCTGGTCTACCGCCTGGCGCATGCGCACGGACTGACCGGTCGGGTCAGCAACGGAGTGGACGGCCTGCGCGTGCAGTTCTCCGCCGATCCGGAGCGGGCCCGGGCCTTCGAAGCTGCCGTAGCGCGGGAGGCTCCCCGGCTGGCCGTCATCACGGGCAGCCGCCTTACCGAGGTTCCCGAATTGTCGTACCCCGATTTTCGGATCGCGGATAGCCCCCTCAGCGGTACGCCCGACCTCCTCCTCTCCCCGGATTTTGCCCTTTGCGCCGATTGCCGTCGGGAACTGTACGAGGCAGACAACCGCCGCCGGGGCTACGCCTTCACTACCTGCACCAACTGCGGGCCGCGCTACTCCATCACCTCCGCCCTTCCCTACGACCGACCCCGGACGACCATGGCCGACTTTGCCATGTGCGCGGCCTGTGCAGCCGAGTACAAGGATCCCACCAACCGCCGCCACTTTTCCCAGACTAACAGCTGTCCCGACTGCCGAATAAACCTCCGTACACCCTCCGGGGGGGCGGGGCCGCGGGATGCAATGATCGCCACCACCGTGGGGGCTATCCGGGCGGGCGAGATCGTGGCCGTCAAGGGCATCGGGGGGTACCTACTCGTCTGTGCTGCCGGGGATCAAGCCGCCGTAGCCCGGCTGCGCCAGCGCAAGTACCGGCCGGATAAACCCCTGGCGGTCATGTACCCCGACCTGGTCCGGGTGCGGGAAGACTTCCACGTATCACCGGAAGAGGCGGAAGCGTTGGATAGCCCCGCCGCGCCCATCGTTCTCCTGCGGGCGCGCGAAGCATACTACCCCGGCATCGCGCCGGCCCTCGACCGGGTGGGGGTCATGCTGTCCTATGCGCCCGTCTTCGATTTGCTGCTGACCGGGCTGGGTGCCCCGATCGTAGCCACCAGCGGTAACCGCTCCGGCGAGCCCATCGTATTTCGGGAGGCGGAGGTGGCTTCGGTGCTCGGGGAGGTGGCCGACCGATACCTCAGTAACGACCGCGCGATACTGGTCCCGCAGGACGACAGCGTAGTAACCTTCACGACGGCCGGCGGCGAATCATTCACCGGAGAAGCCGGGGACTGGCGCCTAGCTTTTTAGGGGGTAGCCCCCTCACCACCCAAACGGTGTTTGCCGCCGGGGGGGAACTAAAGGCCACCTTCGGCCTCCAACTGCGGGGCACGACCTACCTGAGCCAGTACCTCGGTGACCTGGAAAGCTTCACGGCCCAAGCAGAACTACACCCTCGTGCGCGATCACCTCTTCGCGGTACTGGACGCCCAAGCGGGAGTGGTCGTCACCGATCTGCACCCCGACTACGCCGCGACCCGCTTAGCGCAAGCATGGGCCGAGGCGCGTCACCTCCCCCACTGCGCCGTGCAGCACCACGAGGCCCACTTCGCGGCCGTGCTCGGGGAACACCATCTACTCGACGGCCCCCGCCCGGTGCTCGGCTTTATCTGGGACGGTACGGGATTGGGGCACGACGGACAGGTTTGGGGCGGAGAAACCTTCCGCTACGCCGACCAAGCATTTACGCGCGTGAGCCACCTGGCCTACTATCCCCACCTCGCGGGCGATAAGATGGCCCGGGAGCCACGACTCTCCGCCCTGGCGGTAGCAGGGGATAGTCCGGAGACCGATCGGCTACTGCGCCTTTACTTCAGCCCGGTGGAATGGAGCTTTTACCGGCGCAGCGCCAGCCGTCCGAGCTTGCACACGTCCAGTATCGGCCGGCTCTTCGATGCAGTGGGTTGCCTACTGGGGCTGGGTACCCACCAATCTCACGAGGGCATGGTCGCTAGCCGCCTGGAGTGTCTGGCCCGGAAGGGAATGCCCACGCAAGCCGTGCTTACCCCCTATCCCGTGCACCTCACGGCAGCGGGCGACTGGTCGGCAAGGGAGTGCCTACGACAAATCGCCGGAGACTACGGGGCGGGAATCCCTCCGAGCCGGATCGCTGCCCGTTTTTTGCTTACCTTAGTTACCTACGTAGGGGCCGTGGCGGAGCGGGAGCAACTGGGCGATCTGGCCTTCAGCGGGGGCGCTTTCCAGAACACCCTCCTGGTCGA
The DNA here is from genome assembly GCA_963803525.1 of Lewinellaceae bacterium. Classification (GTDB taxonomy): domain Bacteria; phylum Bacteroidota; class Bacteroidia; order Chitinophagales; family Saprospiraceae; genus Neolewinella. Next base: position 240,169 of record CAWDMV010000017.1, on the reverse strand, counting down.
GCTCCTGGAGCGGGAACTGGGAGAGCGGTACACCCTATATTTTCACGAGCAGCTTTCCCCCAACGACGAAAACCTGGCGTACGGACAACTCGTCCACTACACCATTCAACAGCGCCGGACGACTCGTCCGGCCACTAAAACGACCGATCATGTGCTTAGCTATTCCGGGTAAAATTCAATCGATCCGCTACGAATACGACGGGAAAATCAAAATGGCCAAGGTCTCCTTCGGGGGCATCATCAAGGACGCTACCCTAGATATGGTACCCACCGCGGAGGTGGACGACTACGTACTCGTACACGTCGGCGTGGCCATCAGCATCGTCGACGAGGTGGAAGCCCTGCGCACCTTTGCCTACCTGGAGGAAATGGGGGAAGTCGAGGACGAACTGTGCATCAAGGATTTCCTGCCCGAACCCGCCGTCCCCCGCCCGTCCGCGTCCGCATTTACCTCCGCACCCGCGTCCGCGCCCACCCTAAACTGACCGCCATGAAGTACCTCTCCGAATACCGCGATCCCGACCTGGCGGCCCGCTACCTCGACGAGCTGCGCCGTAGCGTAACCCGCCCCTGGACGATCATGGAAGTCTGCGGCGGTCAGACCCACAGCCTGGTCAAGAACGGCATCCTCAACTTGCTGCCCGAGCCCATCAATATGGTGCATGGCCCGGGCTGCCCGGTCTGCGTAACGCCGGTGAGCCTGATCGACCGGGCCATCTACCTGGCCGAAGAGAAAGGAGTCATTCTCTGCTCCTTCGGCGACATGCTGCGCGTGCCCGGCTCGCAGAAGAGCCTGCTGGAGTCCAAGGCCGGCGGGGCGGACATCCGCATCCTCTACTCGCCCCTGGAGGCCGTGAAGATTGCGGCCCAGCACCCGGAAAGAGAGGTAGTTTTCTTCGCCGTCGGCTTCGAGACTACGGCCCCGGCTAATGCGCTTTCCGTCCTCCACGCCGAGCGGATGGGAGTGACCAACTACAGCATCCTGGCCAGTCACGTGCTGGTGCCCCCGGCCATCCGGGCGGTGATGGACGACCCCGCTTCCCGCATCGAGGGCTTCCTCGCCGCGGGACACGTGTGTGCCATTATGGGCACTTCGGAGTACGGTCCGCTGGTGGAGGAATACGGCATCCCCATGGTGGTGACGGGTTTCGAGCCCATCGACCTGCTGCAGGGCATCCTGATGGTCGTGCGGCAACTCGAGAATGGACAGGCCAAGCTGGAGAACCAGTACAGCCGGATCGTCCGCGCCGAGGGGAACGCCAATGCCATGGAGACCATCGCGCAAGTCTTCGAGATCACCGATCGGATGTGGCGCGGCATGGACACCATTCCCGAAAGCGGCTACCGGGTCCGCGAGGCCTACGCGGCCTACGATGCCGAGCGCAAGTTCCACGTCACCATCGCCGAGGCTCCCGAGAACGCCGAGTGCATCGCCGGCTCGATCATGAAGGGACTGGCCAAGCCCACAGATTGCCCCAACTTCGGCACCAAGTGTAAGCCCGAAAACCCCCTCGGCGCGCCCATGGTCAGCTCGGAGGGCGCCTGCGCGGCCTACTACCACTTTAGCGGACTGCTGCAAGAGGTGGATGTATGAAGATGACCCTCCAGTGTCCGCTGCCCCAGCTCGACTTCGACACCATTACCCTGGCCCACGGCAGCGGCGGCAAACTCACGAACCAGCTGCTCGACAGCGGGGTCTTCGACCTGCTGAGCAACGAGCTGCTCGACCGGCGCCACGACGGGGCCATCCTGGAACTGAGCGGGCGGACGGCCTTCACCACGGACAGCTTCGTCGTCTCCCCCATCTTCTTCCCGGGCGGGTCCATCGGCGAACTGGCCGTCAACGGTACGGTGAATGACCTGGCGATGTGCGGGGCCATACCCCAGTACCTTTCCCTGAGCTTCATTTTGGAGGAGGGACTATCGATGCAGGAATTCTGGGACGTGCTGGTCAGCATCAAGCAGGCCTGCGCGGCGGCCGGGGTGCAGGTGGTGACCGGCGATACCAAGGTGGTCGAACGCGGCAAGGGGGACAAAATATTCATCAATACCACCGGCATCGGCACCGTCCACCCGGCCGCCGACATTCGTACCGAGCGCATCGAGGAGGGGGACCGCATTTTGCTCAGCGGCCCCCTGGCGGCCCACGGCATGGCCATCATGTCGGTGCCGCGAGGGACTGGAGTTCGACTCGGCCATCGAGAGCGATACCCAGCCCGTCAACCACCTGGTAAAGGACTTGCTGGACGCGTTCGGCAACGACATCAAGCTGCTGCGCGACCCCACCCGGGGAGGCGTCGCTACGGTGCTCAACGAGATTGCCCGCGACCGGCAACTGGGCATCAGCATTCACCAGCGGCAGCTGCCCATCGACGAGCAGGTGGCCGGGGCCTGCGAATTACTGGGCCTGGACCCCCTCTACGTGGCCAACGAGGGACTTTTCCTGGCCATCGTCCGGGGCGGGGCCGCGAGTGCCGTGATCGAACGCATGCGCGAGCACCCCGCCGGCCAGGGGGCGGCCGAGATCGGGGAGATGACCGCCGCCCACCCCCGGCAGGTCGTGCTCACCAGTGGTATCGGCGGGCGGCGGGTCGTTAATATGCTCATCGGCGAACAACTCCCGCGGATATGCTAACGGAGGCGACCACCACTACGAATCGGATATTTCTGGGCGGGAAGGACAATCCCCTGCTGGCCCCCCGCGGCGTCCACCTGGCGGGCGGGCGGCTGCTGGTTTCCGATACCGGGCAAAACCGGGTTTTCCTCTGGAACCGCCTGCCCACCCGCAGCCACCAGGAACCGGACATCGTACTGGGGCAGGTAGAAAAGGACGACACCGGCCGCAACGCCGGCGGCAGCGTGAGCGCGCGTACCTTAATGTACCCTTCGGGCCTCTGGTCGGACGGGCAGCGCGTGATCGTCGCCGACGCCTGGAACCACCGCGTGCTGATCTGGAACCACTGGCCGACCCGCAACGGACAGCCGGCGGACGTCGTGATCGGACAGTCGGACTTCACCCGCAACGAACCCAACGTAGCGGGCATCGGCAGTGCGCCCACGGCCCGCAGTCTCAACTGGCCCTACGGGGTGACTTCCGACGGAGAGCGGCTCCTCATCGCCGACACCGGGAACCGGCGGGTGCTGGTGTACGACCGGATCCCGACCGAGAACCATCAAGCGGCCGACGCCGTGATCGGAAAGCAAAGTTTTAGTGACCGCGACTACGATCATACCCAACCCATCTGGCCCTACTCCGTGAAGCTCGGTCCGCGGGGAGAAGTAGCGATTGCCGATACGCAGTACTACCGGGTGTGGCTGTTTCCCGCTTTGGAAGAGGCGCTGCACCCGCGTCCGCGCCCCGTGCTGATCGGGCAGGCTACGCTGGAGGACAACGGGCAGAACCAGTTCCGCTGGTTTCCGGAGGCGAATACGCTGAACTGGTGCTACGATGCCTGCTTTTACCGGGAGGGGCTCTACGTCGCCGACACGGGCAACAGCCGGGTGCTGTGGTTCGACCGGGTACCCACGGACAATAATGCAGCCGCAACCACCGTGCTGGGGCAAGCCAGCTTCCAGATCGGCACCGAGAACCGCAACAGCATTCACGCGACGCCGGAGAGCCTGTACTGGCCCTTTCACCTGGACATCGCGGACGGCTGGCTGGCCATTGCCGACACGGGTAACCACCGGATCCTCCTCCACCCCCTACCGCCGACCTGATGGAAGCTACCGTATCCTTGCTGCTGGCGACCGTCGTGGGTTTCAGCCACGCCTTCGAGGCCGACCACCTGGTGGCGGTCAGCAACCTCGTGACCCGCCGCGACCGCCTGCGGATGACCCTGAAGGACGGCGCGTACTGGGGCATGGGCCACACCTCGACCATCCTGTTGATGGGGCTGCTCATCGTGGTGGGCAAGGCCCGCGTTTCGGCGGAGGTCTTCACCTACTTCGAGGCCGGCGTGGGGCTGATGCTGATCGCCCTGGGCGTCTGGCGGCTAATGGCGTACGGCGAGGCCCCGGAGGATCGGGATACGGCGGAGGGCCACGGCCTGGCCTACGGCGTGGGCTTGGTGCACGGGCTGGCGGGGAGCGGGGCGCTGGTGCTGCTGGTGATGACCAATACCACGGCGTCCCACGGGATGCTGTACCTGCTGCTGTTCGGTCTGGGCTCGGTCGCGGGCATGTGGGTGGCCGCGGCCCTGCTGGGCCTGCCCTTTGCCCGGCGACTGGTGGAAGTGCCGGCCCTGCGCGGTGGCTTAAGCGTACTCTCCGCCCTGCTGTGCCTCGGCTACGGGGCCTACGTCGTGTACGAAAACCTCCTGGTATGATCCGGAAGCAACTGGAGGAAGCGGGGCTCATCGTGATAGACCAGCAGGGAAAGCAACTGCGCCTGGCGCACGACTACACCATCGAAGTGGAGCACGCTGGCCTCTTCAAGCTCCTGCACGCGGGAGCGGTCGTGGCCCCCTTCGATGACGTGGCGGAGCTGATCGGCTTTATCCGGATGGATATGCGCCTGAATGGGTGGGGGTGAGGGGGGCTTTGGCGGGTGGATGCGGGGGCGCGGGTGGGAAGCGTTTGCTGACGTACCGGGGTGGCTGCTTTAGTAGATGGCTTTGTAGTGCTTGAGGATGTTTTTACCTCTCCCCCGGCCCCTCTCCGGGGGAGAGGGGAGAGGCCCCGTGGTCCTGTGTTTATTGTGTAATGCAGTTGACGAGCGGATGGTCGCTTAGAGCTTGTTTGGGATTACGCTCACCGCCGCAAACCTGCTCTTTTGCGTCTATTCTTCGCCTCGAAAAAGGTCACTTAGCCCGCTAGGCTCCCCTTTCCGAAGCTCGATTGGCCCCAAAATAGCGGCGTTTTCATCAGGCTCGGAAAACCCAAACAAGCTCTTACTGGGTAAAGTATTGAAAGTTGAAATGTTGATTAGTAGATAAAAGGGGTACCTCAATTGTACTTTCGGAGCACAAGCTTCAATAGTAAGCTACTTAACGGAATAAAGCAGGGGGCAAAAACTCACCCTCTCTATCCGTTTCCGTCCCTAAGGTTCTGCGAAGAGTACCTTTTTCAAGAATTCCCTTAGTTTGGGTGCTGATTTCAAAAACCACAAAGCCCATCCGACAGGCATAATTGCCTAGACTTTCACCTCCGTCTCAATGACCAATCCCCCGAGCCTTACCCAAAAGTACAATGTCAATCAGCAACCCATCGAGAATATCCTGGCCTGGGTCCGTTCGGGCGAGATCGCCATTCCGGAGATTCAGCGACCCTTTGTTTGGGACCGGTCGGGAGTCCGCAATCTCATGGACAGTTTGTTTAATGGTTATCCTATCGGATACATTATTGTTTGGAAAAACCCAGACGTCCGCCTCAAGGACGGCAGTCTATCCTCGGGTAAGAAGATTTTGATCGACGGGCAGCAGCGGGTAACGGCCCTGCGTGCCGCGATCAACGGTGAGTACGTTGTCAACAAATCATACAAGCGAATCCGCATCAAGATCGCCTTCAATCCACAGGAGGGGCGGTTTGAAGTACAGACCCCCGTCATCCGCAAAGACAGGGTATGGATTCCGGATATTTCTGACCTGTTTGTGGGAAATGGGAACGCCTTCACCGCGATCAGCAGCTACCTGGCAAGCAACCCGGAAGCCGACCAGGCTTCCGTTATTCAAACCATTACCGCGCTTTATGACCTCCTGAAAAAGCCGGTCGGTGTGATTGAACTGGCGCCGGATCTGGACATAGAAACGGTCACGGAAATCTTCATCCGCATCAACTCCGAAAGGCGTGGAGCTAGCCAGGCCGACTTTGCCATGTCCAAGATCGCCGCCAACGAGGACTACGGCGGGCAAGACCTGCGCAAGGCCATCGACTACTTCAGCCATCTGGCGGTGGCCCCGGAGTATTACGAGTACATCCGGGACAACGATAAAGAGTTCGCCAAGACCGATTATTTCACCAAGATGACCTGGCTGAAAAACGAGAAGGACGACCTCTACGATCCATCGTATACCGATATGCTACGGGTATCCTTCGGCTCGGAGTTTAACCGGGGCAAACTTGCCGACCTGGTCAGCCTGCTGAGCGGCCGGAACTTCGAGACGCGCACTTTCGAAGAGGAGATCGCGGAACGGTCCTTCGGTAAATTGAAGGACGGCGTGATGAAGTTCATGAACGAAACGAACTTCAAGCGTTTCCTCATGATCATCCGCTCCGCGGGCTTCATTGATCCCGCCATGATCCGGTCGAGTAATGCCATCAACTTCGCCTACCTGGTTTATCTTACCCTGCGCAGCAACGGCACGGAAGCAGCGAAAATTGAGTCCTACGTGCGCCGCTGGTTCGTCCTGACCATCCTGACCGGACGTGCGGTGGGCTCCTTTGAGTCCCAGTTCGATTACGACCTCAAGCGTATGGCGGGGGTTGACTTCGGTGAATACCTCAGCTCTATCGAGAGTGCGACCCTAACGGAAGGGTACTGGAAAGTCGCCTTGCCGGAGCAGCACATGGACAGTTCGGTTCGCTCAAGTCCCTACTTCCAGGTATTTCTGGCGAGCCAGGTAAAGGCCCGCGACAAGGGTTTCTTGTCCCGTGACATCACCGTAGCCGACCTCATCATGCACCGCGGCGACATCCATCACCTATTCCCCCGCAAGTACCTCGCCAGCGAGGGAATGAAGCGCGGACAGTACAATCAGATCTCCAACTACGTGTATATGCAGCAGGAGATCAACATCCAGATCGGTGCGCAGTCACCCGAAGCCTACTTCCGCCGCATACTCAACCAGATTAATAAGGGGACCATTGGGTACGGTGCGATCGACAGCGAAGCCGCACTCGAAGAGAACCTGGCCATGAATTGCATTCCCCTCTCCATATTCAACCTGACGGTAGACGATTATAAGGATTTCCTGAACGAGCGAAGGGTATTGATGGCGGCCAAGATTGAGCAATATTACTACTCCCTGTAAGCGGGTTATAGCACCTTGATGAGTTCGGCCGCAATTGCCGAGCTGGATTTTCCTTGGGGATGCGGAGCAACGACGAACCGGCAGGTGTGATCGCCAAAGGTTAGGTCGGCAGCATATTCCAGTATAGACTCATCAAAAGGCACTGCTTTTTCCGCTTTGCCACATCGCTGTAAGTCTCCTGCCCAGACCATGCCGCTGAGGCAGACGACATTTTTTGGCTTAAATACAGCTATCTCCTCCTGGGCCAGGTTCAACGAAGCTTCACCGATCACACGAATCTGACGCTGGGTCGGATTCTTGCCGTATGGGGCTACCTTAAGGAGATTGGACCAAGCGATAGCATCCCACCAGTGTTCTGCATCTTCTTGGCGTGCCAGGCTCACACTCCGGATCACCTGCCAGAATTGCGACCGGGCAGTGTTGTAACTATCCTTTTTCTTCCACTGATTCTCCACCCAATCCAGGCGCTCATCATACGGTTTGTATTCGCCCCGGCTATTTTGCACGATCCACTCTAGAGGTTCCTCAGGGTCTTGTTGTAGCTCTTCCAAGGTGAAGTGCCACTGCCAGCCGTTGAGTGCCCGACCGAAGTACAGCGTGTCAACATGCTCAGCACGTCCCGACATTGGGTAGAGCGCAACCAGTTGGTCGCTGTTTTTAAACGACTTCGGCTGATTGACAATGGAAGCAATCACTTCTCTATATAGCGACGCGATTCGCTGATGGTCTATTTGCATGTGGTCAACGACTATTAAAGCATACTGACGAAGCATGCTTCATACAAAATAAAACGATCCGCTGAAGGTTAAAAAGTGGATCAGTGAACTAATAAGTGCAATCTAAACATTTATGTATAAAACCACATAAAATACGCTCAAGATGGGTAAGAAGACAGGACAATCGGGACAAGGCAATAGCGGAGGGTGGCCCTCAACCACTGGGAATAAATCAGGTGGTGGAAGGAGTAATGCCCCATCCACTGGATCCAAAAGCTCAAGTGGGGGATCGGGGGGTAAAAAAGGCTAGCTTTCTCCTGCTAATAATCTTTCTGCGGTGCGCTGAATAATTGGCATTTGGTCGGTGACGCTCGAGCGTAGTAACATCAAAGTTGATTTCGGCCAGCCAAATCTTGTTTTTCTAAATTAGCTTTCTGTTTAGGCTTCAGAACTGTCTGAAACGCCCCGGTTCTGTGTGTCAAAACCGGCATGTTGATTTTACGAAGTAGTATACTACTTCGCTCAAGGGGTCTATCCGGTGAACACCATAGCCTGAGCTACTTCTGCATTCATGACCTTGACGTTGTGCATCCAGCCATACATGGCTACGTACTGATGTAAATAATGCTTACTCACGCCCCGGAACGTACGCAGGTAGTTGCGCAGTCCCGTCCAGAAGCCCTCGATCGTATTGGTGTGCACCTCCCGGATCCCATCACCGTCGTCGTCGCGCGCCCAATCGTAGCGCCCGTGACAGACCGTTGCGTGGTGGCAGCCCAGTTGCCCTAGGTTCCAGTAAGCCAGGTGCTCATCCGCATAGCAAGTGGCCTCCGCTTCCGGCTCCTCCGGCCCTAGTCGCCGATGTTGCGGCAGCTGCTGCTGCACCTCCACTTTGGTGGTGCGCTGCAGGACATGCAGGCGCACCTGGCCCGACTGGCGGCCAATCGTTCCCAGGATCCCGGGCCGGTCATTAGCGAAGTTACCGGCCCCCTTTTTTTTTTATTCGCCCGCCGGCGGGGCGGGTCGTCTGGATCGGGGTGGGGGAGGCCTTTCTCCCCTGCATTCTGGTAGCATTCGTCGGTTTCGGTAACCGCATCGGTCAAAGCCATCCGGGGTCGATTGTTGAACGCATTGTCTTGCACCTGATGCCGCAGCTCGAGTAGATGCTTACGGTCCATGCCCAGCTCCAGGGCCAGACTGCGCGTGGACTGTCCTTTGACAAACCCACGTAGGATCATCAGGATCTTCGAGCACTTCATCGTGGTGCCGCTAAAGGCCGTTCCACTGAACAGATGAAACACGTGCCGGCAGTCCCGGCAGCGGTATTTGTCGATCTCATCGCGGTAGGCGGAGTGCCGGTAGTAGTTTGCTCCACCGCACTTGGCGCACTTCAGCTCACCCCCGTGTAGCTTGTCCAACAGCTCGGTGTAGCTCTTTTTCTCGTCTAGTAAATCGTGTATGGGCCACTGCATCCCAGGCAAACAGTCCCCAAAGAAATCTGTTCACCTAGGTGGCCCCTTGAGCGGCGTACCGTTCGTTGGCCCGGCGGCAGGTGCAATGCCTCCCCGAAGCGGGCAAGGTAGGCTGGTCCCACCCGAAAGCGGATCTGGTAATTCGTATTCGCCACGTCGAAGAGGCAGTCGCGGGCGGCGAGGTAGTATTGAATCTTGCTCACGCCGGTACCTTCCGTGACCCGCAGTACGATGCCCCGAGGTGGGGTGCCCGGCTGGTTTCCAGGCTGAGGTAGGTGGTGAGGTGTTCCATACGCTGGCGCAAAGCTACGACTCCCCTGTCCCTAGTCTTCCCCCAGCTGAAAGGCGTACACCTCCAATTCCTCCGGATGAGAGACGATAATCCACACGTAGTAAGCGAAGAAGTGCTCCGGAGAGAGCAGTTCCGGACGCAGCCCCTCCATCGTCAGGGTTACGTAGGTCGCCCCCTCCCGGAAGGATGGGTCGAGGTAGTTCAGGCAGGTAGCCAGATTTTGCTTGAATACAGGCAGGTCCTCCCCCCAGTGCTCGTCGCGTACGTACTGCTGCATGACCGCCTGGAAGCCCGAATAGTCCCCCCGGTAAAAATCAGCTTCCCGCAGCCCGCCGGGCAGGAGCGGCCCGTACCACGCCTGTTTGCGGTCGCCTATGTCCTCCCGGTCGTCAAAATTCCTGTCCCGCAGTACGTCTGCCTGCACCAGGGCACCCAGCGTCGGCCCCGGTGCGAAAGCGGTAAAAATTGCGGCACTGTAGAATCCCAGGTGGCCAGGGTCAACGTATCGGTGAAGGTGGGTTACTGCTAGCGTCATATATTTCAGAACAAGATACACTCAGCTTCGGCGGACAGGACCGCACATATCCCTGGCCCAAAACAACTCAAGCCCACCCCCATACGTTAGTGTCGAATAAGCCTTACCTTTGGTACCGCTTTCAACTACATCGAGATGAACACAACGCTGCTTTTCCTCAACGCCATCGGCCCGGAGATGATCCTCGTCTTCTTCGCCATTCTGCTGCTCTTCGGAGGCAAAAAAATCCCCGAGCTCATGCGCGGCATCGGCAAGGGGATCCGGGAATTCAACACCGCCAAGGGCTCCCTCGAACAGGAGCTCAAGGAAGGGATGAAGGAAGAAGAACAACGCGAGAAGGACGCCCGCGAGCTGCGCGAACTGCGCGAGCGCGAGGCCCGTCGCCAACGCGAAGAGTCCTTTATTACCCGCGACAACGTCTAGTAGCCCACCAGTTTTCCTGGTCGAAAAAGCTTCTCTGTCCTACGGGGTGGAGGAGCTTTTTTGTTATGGGGGGGGTACCACGCTGGCCGGACGCTCGGAGGTGCTAAGGCACACTCCGAGGTCCTCGATCCTGCTACGGAAGATCACCAGGACCTCGCAGTGTGACCAAGCGCAGCGACGGGCTCCTGCGAGCGTCCGGGGGCTACCGTACTATCCGGACGCTCGGAGGAGCTAAGGCACACTCCGAGGTCCTCGATCTCACGGGGCCGGGAAAAGGCCAGGACCTCGCAGCGTGACCGAGCGCAGCGACGGGCTCCTGCGAGCGTCCGGGTGACCAAGCGCAGCGACGGGCTCCTGCGAGCGTCCGGGTCCCCGCCTAGTCCAGGCTATTCAGCAATTGGAAGCCCGTGCGGTCGACCACATCCGTCGTCAGCAACGCATTCGTCAGCAGCACCACGCCCCGCCGGCCCGCCACGTCGAGGGCCACGAACGCGCGGTAGCCGCCCACGCCGCCGTTGTGCCAGTAGATCTGCCGGCCGTCTTCCCGCGTCAGCAGCAGCTGCCAGCCGAGTCCGACCGCCCGCCGCTCGTCCGTCCTGCTGACCGGCTCGCGGGTCAGGGTGCCGGCCGTGAATGCGGGATCCATTTGCGCGCGGAGGAACTTCACCATATCCCGCGGGGTAGACACGATCGCCCCGGCCCCCGCCATCGCCTCCGTAAACCCCCAGTAGGAAGCCCGGCTCCCATCGGTGTTCCACCCCGGCACCCGCGGGGCCCGCAAACTATCCGGTCCCACCGAAGTGGCCGTCATGCCCAGGGGATCGAGCACCCGCGCGTGCAGACTTGCCGTATAGCCCTCCGTATCTACCTTCGCCCCCAGGGTGTAGCCCAGCAGCCCGAAACCCAGGTTGGAGTAGCCGCCGTTCCCGTCGGGCGCGACCGTCAGTCCGTCGCGCAGGTACTCCTCCAGCCGCTCGGGCGTGTAGGCGCCGTAGGGATTGCCCGGATTGAGGAAGAGCTCCGGCATGTTGTTCGGCAGCCGGGGCAGTCCGGAGGTATGACTGGCCAGTTGCCGGTAGGTAAACGCGATGCTGTCCGCAAAGGCATAAGGATAAACGACGTTCACCCGGTCGTCCAGCTGCAAACGTTCGGCTTCGACCAGCCGTGCCAGCAGGGTAGCCGTGAATACCTTGGAGACCGAGCCGATCCCGAATCCCCCGTCGGCATTATCGACGGTCTCCAGCCTGCCCTCCGTGCGCCGCACGCCGTAGTAGGTGGTGGAATCGCCGGAGATCAGGGCCACTCCCGGCCTCGCCGCCCTCGGGATAGTCGCGCAAGAGATTGAAGAGCAGTTTTCGCTGGTCCGGGCTCAGTTGCGTAGTATCCTGGGCGTCCGTCAGGCGGGGCTGTCCTGGGCGCGGAGGCGGAGCAGTCGGCAGCCAGGAGCAACACGAGAAAAATAGCGCAGCGGTACATGGATGGTTTTCCCATGAAGGTAAGCAATGGGCGGGGCCGCGGGTGCCGCGGAATCGACCAACGAAACCGTACCTTCGCCCTCCGCAACTTAAGCTTACGCCCCATGGAACTCACCGACCAGGAAATCACCCGGCGCGACAACCTCGCCAAAATCCGCGAACTGGGCATCGACCCCTTTCCCGCCGCCCTGTTCCCGGTCACCCACCTGGCCGCCGACGTGCTCCGGCAAGTAGAGCTGGACGAAGAAGGTAAGGTCACCAACCTCCAGGACGTCACCCTGGCCGGCCGCATCATGTCGCAGCGCATCATGGGCAAGGCCGCCTTCGCCAACCTCCAGGACAGCAGCGGCCGCATCCAGCTCTACGTGAGCCGCGACGACATCGCCCCCGGCGAGGACAAGTCGATGTACAACACCCTGTTCAAGAAGCTCCTCGACCTGGGCGACTTCATCGGCATCAAGGGCTTCGTCTTCAAGACCAAGACCGGCGAAACCTCCGTCCACGTAAAGGAGCTCACCTTCCTCGGCAAGTCGCTGCGCCCCCTGCCCACGCCCAAGCGCGACGACGAGGGGCACGTCTACGACGAGTTCAAGGACCCCGAGCTGCGCTACCGCATGCGCTACGTCGACCTGACCGTCAACCCCCAGTACAAGGAGATCTTCCGCAAGCGCAGCAAGCTCATCAGCTCCATGCGCCGCTTCCTCGACGAGCTCGGCCTGATGGAGGTGGAAACGCCCATCCTGCAGCCCATCCACGGCGGCGCGGCGGCCCGGCCCTTCAAGACCCACCACCACACCCTGGACGTCCCGATGTACCTGCGCATCGCCAACGAGCTCTACCTCAAGCGGCTCATCGTGGCCGGCTTCGACGGGGTGTACGAGTTCGCCAAGATGTTCCGCAACGAGGGCATGGACCGCACCCACAATCCCGAATTCACCGCCGTCGAGTTCTACGTCGCCTACAAGGATTACAACTGGATGATGGAAACCTGCGAGCAACTGCTGGAGCACGCCGTCACGGCCGTCAACGGCAGCGCGAAGGTAAAAGCCGGGGACAATGAGATCGACTTCACGGGTCCCTACCGCCGCCTCACCATGGCCGACGCCATCCGCGAGCACACCGGCGAGGACATCGACGGGGCCGACGAGGACGAGCTCCGCGCCATCGCCCGCCGCCTGCACGTACACGTCGACAACACCATGGGCCGCGGCAAGCTGGTCGACGAGATCTTCGGCGAGCACGTGGAGGGCAAGCTCATCCAGCCCACCTTCATCATCGACTACCCGGTGGAGATGTCGCCCCTCACCAAGAAGCACCGCAGCAAGGAGGGCCTCGTGGAGCGCTTCGAGCTCATGGTCAACGGCAAGGAGATCGCCAACGCCTACTCCGAGCTCAACGACCCCATCGACCAGCGCGCCCGCTTTGCCGATCAACTTGCCCTGGCGGAGCGCGGCGACGACGAGGCCATGGCCACCGACGAAGACTTCCTGCGCGCCCTCGAATACGGCATGCCCCCCACCGCCGGCATCGGCATCGGCATCGACCGCCTGGTGATGCTGCTGACCGGACAGAAGTCCATCCAGGAAGTGCTATTCTTCCCCCAGATGAAACCCGAAGCCCCCGCGGGCGCGAAAAAATGAGGACCCTAACTTCGTACTCCGATAAGCGCGCATATGTCCACTCCCGATAAGGTCCACCTCGCCTTTGGCACGTCCTCCCTGGCGAAGAACAATACCGTGGGGGGAGCCGTGAAGAACCTCGAGACGGCCTTCGACCAGGGCGTTACCCACTTCGATACCGCCCCGGCCTACTGCTTCGGTCACGCCGAGATGTTGCTCGGGAAATTTCTCCGCACCCGCCGGCAGGACGTCACGGTGACCACCAAGTTCGGCATCACCCCCAAGCGGATCCCCTTCGTACTGATGCCCGCCTTCAACCTCGTCCGCAACCCCCTGAAGAAATTGCTGGCCACCGCCGTGAAGGCCTCGGGCAGCAGCCATCACCACGCCTTCACCTACGCGACCAGCGTCGATCCCCAGCGCCTGGAAGACAGCCTGAACAACAGCCTGAAGGAACTCCGGACGGACTACGTCGACCACTACATGCTGCACCGCATCGACTCCTCCCTGGCCAATCAGGAGGACGTGACCGAGCGGCTGCTGCGGCTGCGGGAAGCGGGAAAACTGCGCCACTTCGGGCTGGCGGGGAGCTTCGACGACATCTACGCGCCGCCGGCCCTGCGCAGCGAGTACACGGCCATCCAGTTTGGAGATAACCTCGATACGCGCTTCCGCGAGACCATCACGGACGATCCGCCCGGCCGGAAATACTTCCGCTTCGGCGTGTTTTCCCTGATGGGGAGCGCCCGGCGCTTTCTGGAGTCCCGGGGCCGGCGGGACGTCTCCCCCGTCGAGCTGTGCATGGCCTACTTTAAGGAAGACCGCAGCTTCGGATTTACGCTATTCTCCTCGTCGAAGAATGAGAACATCCGGGAGGTCGTTAGGCTCTGGAGGAAAGACAACGAATTACCCCCGAGTGTAGTCGAAGGATTCCAATCCTTCGTGCTGGCGGAAGAAAAGGCTCAGACATGAAACGACCCAGCGTATGCATCATCGGCTGCGGGACCTACGGCTCCTACCTGCTGCGGCAGGTCCGGGAGCGCTACGGCGCGGACACCGACATCACGGTGATCGAGCTCGGGGGGAGCAGACCCGGAGCTCGGAGGAGATCGGCATCGCCACGGTCTCCGACACCAGCAAGGTGTCGCGCTTTGGTCGCTACTTCGGGCTGGGGGGAACTTCCGCCCGCTGGGGTGGACAAATCCTATTCTTCGACGAGCGGGACGTCGCGGAGCCCGATGCCGACTGGGACTACATCGTCGAGCTCAACAACCGCCACCGGGGGCGCGTGCTAAAGGAGCTGCTCGGGCAGGACAAGCTGGCGAACACCAAGGAACACCGCCGCGTCAAAAACGGTCTCTGGCTGGGCTACTTCAAGCGCAACCTCTTCAAGCGGCTCGGCAAGCAGGACAAGCAGGCCGTCAACTGGATCACCGATTCCCGCGTGGTCGACTTCAAGTTGCAGCCGGACGGCACCGTTGAGTCGGTCCGTATCCGTACGAAGACGGGAAAGGAATCCGACGTCGCGGCGGATCGCTTTTACCTCACCACCGGCGCCCTGGAGAGCTGTCGCCTGATGAGCAAGCTCACCCACCCCGCCCTCACGGACAGCGACCTGGGGAAAAACCTGGGCGATCACGTGAGCGTGGAGCTCTTCCGGGTCACCGGCTCGGCACCGGTGCTGGAGGGGGTCGACTTCACCCCCCGCTTTGTCGGCACTTCCCTGTTCACCAAGCGCCTGCTGGTGAACACGGCGGGGGGGCGGGTGAACTTCGCCCACGTCGTCCCCAACAAAGACGTTGCCGCTTTTACGGTCCTCAAGAAAGCCATGTTCGGCCGGCAGGAGGGGAGCACCGACTTCGGAGAGATCATGCAGAGCGTCAAGTTTCTCGCTTCCTTCGGGGCCAAGCTGGTGTTTCTGCGCAAACTCCACATTCACGACCAAAAGTGGAGCGTGTACCTGGACATCGAGCAGGGCTCGGAAACTGAGAATCGGGTCCTCGTAAGCGAGGAGGTGGACGCTTACCAGGAACGGGGGATCGTCATCCAGTGGGGCGTCAGCGGCAGCGACCGCGCGGCCATCGCGGAGGGCAAAGCCCTGGTTAAGGAAGTCCTGGACCGCGGGGGCCACCAGTACGAAGAGATGTTCACCGAGATCGATACCTACGAGAAGATGGAGGACACCTACCACCCCGTGGGTTTCATTCGTATGGGCGCGGACGCCGGTGCGCCGGTGGATCGCGACTTCCGGGTACGGGGCACGCAGAATCTTTATCATTTTTCCACCGCCCTGTTCAAGAGCGCGAAATCCATCAACCCTACCGGGGCGGGCTTCTGCCTGATCGAGGAACACCTTGATCGGGCGTACCCCATGACCGCCTAGGGGTCCAATACACTCCATGCTTCTCTACATCACCTGGGACGCCTCCCCCGAAATCTTCTCCCTCGGTCCCCTTACGCTGCGGTGGTACGGCATGATGTTCGCCATCGGCTTCCTGCTGGGCTTCATCATGGTGCGCCGGATGTTCCTGCGCGACGGGGCGCCCGAGGCCTGGCTCGACTACTGTTTCTACTTCCTCATCGCGGGCACCATCCTGGGCGCGCGCTTCGGCCACATCCTGTTCTACCAGTGGGATTACTACAGCCAGCACCCCGGCGATATCCTCAAGATATGGGAGGGCGGGCTCGCCAGCCACGGCGGCGTCATCGGGGTGGTCACGGCGCTCTGGCTGTTCAGTAAGTTCGTGAGCAAGCAGTCCTTTTTCTGGATTAGCGATAAGGTCACCGCCCCCATCGCCCTCGTCGGCGCCATGATCCGCTTCGGTAACCTCATGAATAGTGAAATCGTCGGCATCCCCAGCGATCAGCCCTGGGCCTTTCACTTCGTCAACGCGCTGCCCCGCAGCCTGGGCGACGTGCCCCGCCACCCCGTCCAACTTTACGAATCGGTCAGCTATTTGGCGGTCTTCGGTCTGCTTCTCTTCCTCTACTGGAAAACCGACGCCCCCCGCAAGCCCGGCTTCCTGACCGGCCTCTGGTTCGCCCTCATCTTCGGCTTCCGCTTTATCTGGGAGTACTTCAAGAGCGACCAGGGCGGCTTCGGCCAGACGCTGACCACCGGGCAGTGGCTGAGCGTGCCGTGTGTGGTGTTTGGGGTGGCGCTTGCCGTGTATGCACGGGCGCGGCCGGCGGTCGATACGACGGTTAGGGTGGGGGGAGTTTAAAATTTAAAATTTCCAATGGAAAATTGGCCGTTGGTACTGATGCGGGGGAGGGGTGGGATTTACGATTTACGATTTGCCCGCGTAACTGATGCTCCTCTTTCGATAAGTGGAATCCCAAACAAGCGCTTAGATTCATAGCAGGGGCCGGGGGGTGAGGACGGGAAAGGCACAATCAACGAACAGCCTATCCCAATTATCCCCTCTTAAATCCCTTCTACCCCCCGCGCCGCAAGTTCCTCCCGCAGCTGTGCGGGGTTTTCAAAGCGAATCGTATCCAGGCCTACGCGGCGGGCGGCTTCGACGTTGCGGAGGCTGTCGTCGATAAAGACGCAGCCGGCGTAGCCGTTCAGGTCATAGGTGTCGTGGAGGAGGCGGTAGATGGCGGGGTCGGGCTTCTGGAGGCCTACTTCCCCGGAAACCAGGATGTCCTCGAACAGGGACAGGAAGGGGAAGGTGGCGCGGGCCCAGGGGAAGAGCTCGTGCGACCAGTTGGTGAGTCCGAGCAGCCGGTATTTACCGGAGGCCTTGAGCGCCTGCAAGATCTCGACCGTGCCGGGAATGGCGCCGGTGATGGTTTCCGTCCAGCGGTCGTAGTAGATGCGGATCTCGCGCTCGAACTCGGGGTGCTCCGCGATGAGCTCGGCGGTACCCTCGGCGATGGTGCGGCCGGCGTCCTGCTTTTCGTTCCACTCCAGGGTGGCCACGTTCTGCAGGAAGTAGTCCACCTCCTCCGGCGTCTCAAACACCTGCTCGAACAGGGCGCGGGGCTGCCAGCCGATGAGTACGTTGCCTAAGTCGAAGATGATGGTGTGGAGCATGGGGAGAGGGATTTTCAATTTCAAATCCCTTCCAAAGCTACGGCCTCCGCCAGTCCCTGAAAAATAGAGTACCCATCTTCATTCCCCAGGATCATCTCACTGGCGCGCTCCGGGTGGGGCATCATGCCGAATACGTTACGGGCTTCATTACAAATGCCGGCAATGTTGTCGACCGAGCCGTTGTGATTGCTCTCGGGAGTGACCTCCCCGGCACCGTCGCAGTAGCGAAACAGGACCTGGTCGTTGTCCCGGAGCCGGGCCAGGGTATCGGCGTCGGCATAGTAGCGGCCTTCGGCGTGGGCGATGGGGATACGGAGGACCTGGCCATCGGAAAGGCGACGGTTGGTCGCGGCCTGGTCCGTTTCGGAGCGGATGTACACGTTCTTGGCGATAAACTTCTGCTCGCGGTTGCGCAGCAGGGCACCGGGCAGCAACTGCGCCTCGCAGAGGATCTGAAAGCCGTTGCAGATGCCGAAGACGTAGCCCCCGCGGTTGGCGAAGTCGATGACCGATTTCATGATGGGGGAGAAGCGCGCCACGGCCCCGGCCCGCACGTAGTCGCCGTAGCTGAAGCCGCCGGGCACGATGATGCAGTCGCCGGTGGTCAGGTCGCCGAGGCTTTCTTCCTTATGCCACAGCTTGACGGTCTCGCGGCCGAGCACGGTGCCGAGCACGTGCACCATATCATCGTCGCAGTTGCTGCCCGGGAAAACGATCACTCCGAATTTCATACGTCGGTATTTGAGGCGTGAAGATAGCCTACAGCAGGGTCTCCAGCAGTTCCCGGGCCCGTTCCATGCCTTCGCTGCCGCCCATCTCCAGCACGTACAGATTTTCCCTCCCCTGCAATTCATAGCTGACCGCCGGCACCGGATCGATGTACAAGACGGGCGCGGACGCGGGTGCATAGCTCACCAAACCGGCGGCCGGGTACACCTGCAGGGACGTCCCGACGATGATCACCGCATCCGCTGTCTGTACCGTCAGCGCCGCCGTTTCGATGAGCGGTACTTCCTCTCCGAACCAGACGATGTGCGGCCGCAACTGCACGCCGGCTTCGTCTAGGTCCCCCAGCTCGAGATTCCCTTCCCACCCGCGCACGCCGCCGCCGCCGCTTACCGGGCGCACCTTCGTGAGCTCCCCGTGCAGGTGAACGACCTCCGTGGAGCCAGCCCGCTCGTGCAGGTCGTCCACGTTCTGGGTGATGACGGTGACGCGGTAGTCGCCCTCCAGGGCCGCGATGAGTTTGTGTCCTACGTTAGGCTTGGCCGTCTTCAGCTGGGCGCGCCGCAGGTTGTAGAAGCGCATGACCAGCTCGGGGTTCCGGGCGAAGGCCTCGGGGGTAGCGACGTCCTCCACCCGGTGCTCCTCCCACAGGCCATGGCTGTCGCGGAAGGTCTTGAGGCCGGATTCGGCGCTCACTCCCGCCCCGGAAAGGACGACGACGTGGGGCCTCACTTCTTTTTGAACTTGGTCAGGGCGGCCTTGGCTTCGGCGGTGAGGACGAGCTTGCCCGTCACGGCGGCCCGCTCGGCGAGGAGTTCCGGCCAGTGCTCGGTGCCCTCCCAGAGGCTCTGCTTGAGGCGGGCGGAGGCCTTCGGGCTGTGCTCGGCCAGGCGCTTGGCCACGAGGCGGGCTTCGCGGAAGAGCTCTTCGGGGCCGGCGTACACGTGCTGGTACAATCCCTTCTCCCGCGCCCACTTGGAGTCGTGCCACTGGGTATCGAGGCACAACTCGCCGGCCGCGGCTACCCCCATCTTGCGGATGAGGGCCGGCAGAATGACGAAGGGACCGATCGCGATGGCCAGCTCACTCAATTTGACCTGGGCCCCCCGGCAGCCGAGGCAGTAGTCCGCCGCCGCCGCGATGCCGACGCCGCCGCCGATGGCCTTGCCCTGTACCGCCACGACCACGGGCTTGGGGCAGCGGCGCATGGCCAGGATGACGTTGGCGAAGCCCTGGAAGAACGCCTTGCCGCTCTCCTCGTCCTCGATGGCCAGCAGCTCGTCGAGGTTAGCCCCGGCACAGAAGGTGTCGTCGCCCGCGCTGCGCAGGAGCAGGGCGCGGATGCTGTCGTCGCCAGCCGCGGCATCGATGTGGCGCACCAGTTCGGCGAGCAGCGCCGAGGGCATGCTGTTGTGGGCGGGGTGGGAGAAGACGATCCGCGCAAATCCCATGCGGTGATCGGTGGTGATGGTACCCTGTTGATTCATGGTGGCGAAATTAAGCCATGTCCCAGACATCGGACCTTAGGGAACCGGCTCGCTTTGCCCCGCGTGCGGAGGGGCTGACCCTGCCATCCTGACAGACCTCCGAGGTCTGTCAGGATGGCACCCCGCACCCGCGGCCCCGCCCGTCCTTTGAACTTCGCCCAGCCCCTAGCTGTAGATCGAATTACTATGGTCAAGATTGCCGACATCGAACTCGGGGAATTCCCCCTCCTGCTCGCCCCCATGGAGGACGTAAGCGATCCCCCCTTCCGCGCCCTCTGCAAGGCCCAGGGCTGCGACATGATGTACACCGAGTTCATCAGCGTGGAAGGCCTGATCCGCGACGCCACCAAGAGCGTGGCCAAGCTCGACATCTACGACTACGAACGGCCCGTCGGCATTCAGATCTTCGGGGCCAACCTCGACAGCATGGTGCAGGCCGCCGACATCGTCACCGAAGCCAATCCCGAAGTGCTCGACATCAATTTCGGCTGCCCGGTCAAGAAGGTCGTCTGCAAGGGAGCGGGTGCGGGCATCCTCCAGGACATCCCCAAAATGGTGGAGCTCACCAAAGCCATCGTCGAGCGCACCCACCTGCCCGTGACCGTCAAGACCCGCCTCGGCTGGGACGACAACAGCAAGTTCATCGAGGAGGTCGCCGAACGCCTGCAGGACATCGGCATCAAGGCCCTCAGCATCCACGGCCGTACCCGCAAGCAGATGTATAAGGGCGAGGCCGACTGGTCGCTGATCGGTAAGATCAAGGACAACCCCCGCGTCAAGATCCCCATCTTCGGCAACGGCGACATTGATAGCCCCGAAAAGGCCGCCGCCTACCGCGACCGCTACGGCGTCGACGGCATCATGATCGGCCGGGCGGCCATCGGCTACCCCTGGATCTTCCGCGAAATCAAGCACTACTTTGCCACCGGCCAGCTGCTCGATCCCCCCACCGTGGAGGAACGCGTGGCCGCCGCCCGCGAGCACCTCGAACGCAGCATCGACTGGAAGGGCGAAACCCTCGGCATCCTCGAGATGCGTCGCCACTACACGAACTACTTCCGCGGACTGCCCAACATCAAGCACTACCGCAAGATCCTGGTCAGCGAGTTCGATCCCGCTACGCTTTTCGGTACGCTTAGGGAGATTGAGGAGGTGTACGGGAATGTTCCCGTCTAGGAGCCAGCAGGTCGACTGAAGTCGACGCTACAGCGTTCGCGCCGAAAAGAAGATGTCCAGCGCCTCCTTGCTCGCGTCGCCGCTCTGGTAGCCGGCCGTAAAGGCCTTTACCCGTTGTTCGGAGGTACCGTGGGTGAAGCTCTCCGGCACCACGTAGCCCTGGGCTTCCTTCTGCAGGGTGTCGTCGCCAATGGCGGTGGCCGCCGCAATGGCCTCCTGGATGTCGCCCTGCTCCAGCAGGTCGGTGTTGGTCTTGGCGTAATGGGCCCAGACGCCGGCGAGGTAGTCGGCCTGGAGTTCCAGGCGCACGGACAGGGCGTTGGCCTCGGTCTCGCTCACGCGTCCGCGGGCCTGGGAGACCCGCTGGCTGTAGCCGAGCTGATTCTGGATGTGGTGACCGACCTCGTGGGCCACTACGTAGGCGAGGGCGAAGTCGCCCGGGGCCCCGAAGCGCTGCCGCAACTGGTCGGCGAAGGAGAGGTCGATGTACACCTGCTGGTCCGCCGGACAGTAGAACGGCCCGGTGGCCGCGCTGGCGAAGCCACAGGCGGAGCGGTCCTGCCCGCTGAAGAGCACCAGGACGGGCTCCTGGTATTGACGGTTGTACTCCTGGGGAAAGATCTGGTTCCAGGCATTTTCCGTCTCCTCCAGGGTGACGCTGACGATGCGGGCGTTGGTGTCGTCCTCCTGAATGTCGGCCTGAGGATTGGTGGTTTGGGTAGGCGCCGCGCCACCGCCGCCGCCGATGCCGAGGTATTCGAGCGGGTTACCGCCCAGGAAAAAGACGACGATCATGATGATGATCGTGCCGATGCCGAAGCTGCCGGCCCGGCCGCCGCCGCCGCCGCCAATGAAGCTGCCGCCCCCGCGGCCGCGGCGGTCGTCGATGTTGCTGCTGCCTTTTCTTCCCTGAAGTTTCATAGTACGTGCTTGTTGTAGTCGTTATGGTTAGTTGACGGCGTCCTGCTGGGCGAAGACCCGGCGCAGGAGGTCCGTGGTGCGGGCCGAGACGTTTTCCCGGATGTCCACTTCCTTGAGGGCCACCTTCTTGAACAGTCCCTCCAGTGCCCGTTCGGTCACGTAGGCGCCCAGGTCGGTGCTGACCTTTTGGCGGGTCAGCGGGAAGTTGTTGTAGGCATTGGCCGCGTCGAGCCATACTTTATTGGCGTCGTATTTGTCGAGACTGGTGTTGATGACCGGCGAAAACTCGGCGGTAAGCCGGTCGGTGGTCGACTGCCGCAGGTACTGCGTAGCGGCGGTGTTGTCGCCCTTGAGGATGCCGACGGCGTCCTGGATGCTCATGCCGCGAATGGCGTCCACGAAGATGGGCGCGGCCTTAGCGGCGGCGTCTTCGGCCCCCTGGTTGATCTTTTTCAGGATGACTTCCTCGAGGTTGCTGAAGCCCGGCACCGCCTGCAGGCGGTCGGTCACCTGGCGCACCTCCTCGGGTAGGAGGATGCGGTACGTCAGGTCGTCGAAGTAGCCGCCGGCCTGGGACAGCTCATTCGCGCCCTCGGAAGCCCCGATCCGCAATGCTTCCTTGAGCCCGTTGCCGATGTCGGTGGAGGTCAGGCCGCCGTTGAGCACGGTATTCAGCGTCTGATTGATCTGCTGGCTGGTGCATCCGAAAAGGAGGAGAGGCATCAGCATCAGCAGAGGAAGGCGGCGCATAGCGGGGGATTTGGCGAGAAAAGGCCTTGCTATAAGCCCGATCATCGGCCATTAGTTTGCCAGCACCTTGTTAAGCCCTAAAAATTGAACTTGCTGAAGTCGAAATCTCCCCCCGCTCCCCCGAAGTCGTCATCGTCCTCGTATTCCTCGGGGTCCTCGAAGGTTTGCTGTCCCCCGCCGAAGGCAGGGGCGGGTGCCGTGCCCCCGGCGCCCAGCTTCACTTCCACGAAGGCGGCCCCCACGCGGCCCCCGAGGGGGGGACTGAGTTTGCGCAGTTTCAGCCGCACGGCCGTCACCGCGTCGAACTGGTTGAGGATGCGGCTGCCCATCCGGAAGGCCAGGGCCTCCAACAGCTGGGTCGGCTTCTTCATTTCTGCCTGCAGCAGGTAGTAGATGGTGGCGTAGTTGACGGTCTCGCCCAGATCGTCCGCTTCGGCGGCCAGACCGACCTCCGCGTCCACTTCCACGTCGATGCTGAATTCATTGCCCATCCGGTGCTCCTCCTCGAAGAAGCCGTGGGGGGCGTGGAAGCGCACGTCTTCCAATCCGATGGTTGCGGTCATAGGGGCGGGCTAGTCGAGTTCGGCCAGCAAGGTAGCGGCTTCTTCCCGCATGGGGTGGTCCGACCGGGCGGCAATTTTTTGGAGTGTCCCGACCGCCCCGGCGCGGTTTCCGAGTCCGAGCTGGGCCACCGCCTCGTAGTAAGCCGATTCCTGCGTCAAATTGAATTCCGTAGCGGTCGCCAGCTCCCGGAAGAGATCGCGGGCGGGGCCGTACTTGTCCTGGGCCAGTAAACTCTGCGCCAGGTAGAAGCGGTCGACCGGGTCTTCGTCCCCCAGGGTATAAAAAGCGGCTTCCGCCTCGGGAAAGTTGCCGGACTCGTAGGCCGTGTACGCCGCCGCCCGATCCGGTTCGGTACCGCTGCCGCCCTTGGTGATGACGTAGCCGAGGTTGGGAAAGGGCTCCACCCCGTCGAGCGCCGCCAGGGCATTGTCCGTGGGCACGGGTCGGAACATAAAGTAGCCCGCAATGAACAGGAGGAGGGCGGCCGCCGCCGCGTAGGTCAGCCACTGCCGGCGCGGCCGCGGGTGCAGGGGAACTACCCGGGCGGAAGAAGCCGGGGCCGTGGCTACACCGGCTTCCAGCCGCCGGAGGCGGTCCTTGAGGTGCGCATCTTCGGCGACGTGGATGGCAGCGAGGGCGAGGCGGGTGGCGTTCATTTCTTGGTTCAGTTGCGGGTTTTCTTGCAGTTCCCGCTCAAACGCCGTCGGGTCGCTGGCGCGCCCCCGCAGGTAGTCGTCGATACGGTTTTGTTGGTCTTCGGTATTCATTTGGCCTGGGGTTGGAGGATGCTTTTGAGCGTTTTGAGGCAACGCATCTTTTTGATGCGCGTAGCCCCGGCGGACGACAGGCCGACGGCCTCGGCGATGCTGTCGATCGGATAGTGGTGGTAATAGTAAAGGGTCAGTATTTCCCGGCAGGGCTCTCCCAGTTGCTTCATGGCGGCCTGCAAGACGGTGCGCTGGTGCTCGTGCTCGAAGCGGTCGATCAGGCTCCAGTCGAGCTCATCGGCCGGCTGGATGCCCGCCTCGTGGTCGGTGGGCTGCTCCCGCTGCCGCTTCTGGTTGCGGCGGTACACGAGGCGCTTGCCGATGCTGAAGAGGTAGGTGCGGATGGAGCAGGTCAGTTCCTGGAGCCGTCCGCTCACCACGTTCTTGTAGAAGGCGATGACGGCATCCTGGAAACAGTCGGCGGCATCCTCTTCCGTAGCGTACAGCTGGCGGCAGGCGAAGGACACGAAGGCCGCGCGGTGGTCCAGGTACAGGCGGTCGATCAGCCGGTGATCCCCACCCCTGATCGCCTCGAAGAGGGTGGTGTCTTCGCTTTGCTCCTGCAGCGGTGGGCGTTCCATGAAAAGAGAGTTGTACGCCAAATGTAGGGTTTTAATGAGCTAATCCTCACGGTGCGTGGGGTTTATCTTTATATTCACCCGGTACGAAAAGTGTTACTACGGCGCTAAAGTATTTTCTGCATTTCAACTTCCGGGCGTCCGTCCCATTGTTTCCACACCTTCCTCACCAACAAAACAACCGCATGTCCCCGACGTCCACCCCGCTTCCCCGCCTCGCCGGCCTGTTTGTCCTGCTCCTGCTCGCCCTGCCCGCCGTGGCCCAGCGCACCGAGGGCATGGCCAGTTACTACGCCGACCGCTACCACGCCAAGCCGACCAGTACCGGGGAAGCATACGATAAGAACGCCCTCACCGCGGCCAGTAAGGAATTCCCCTACGGTACCCTCCTCGAAGTAACCGAAGTGGCGAACGGCCGCAAGGTCGAGGTCCGGATCAACGACTGCGGCCCCCACCATCCCGATCGCATCATCGACCTGAGCCGCGCCGCCGCCCAGCGTATCGGGCTGCTGCGCAACGGCACCTCCCGGGTCCGCCTGCGGGTCATCGAGCTGGGCGAACTGGGCCCCACCTGCGAACGCGCCGCCTGGGCCGCCGCCCAGCGGGAAGCCGCGGAACCGGAGCCCTCGGTCGTCGTTGCACCCGCGCCCGCGCCCCCGCTGCCGCCACCAACACCCAATCGCCGACGCTACAGGCCAAGGGCCCGGAAGCCACCCGCACCTTTGCCCCCGACGTCATGCTCTTCGGCGTACAGGTCGGCGCCTTCGGCAAGCTGGCCAACGCCGAGCGCCTCGCGACCAAGCTGACCAACCTCGGGTACGGGGACGTATGGACCGCCAAGGTGGGGAAGGTTCACCGCGTGTATACCGGCAAAATGTACTTTCAGGACGAAGCGGAGCAGCTAAAGGTCCGCGTGCGGGAGGCCGGCTTCCGCGACGCCACCGTCCGCCGGGTACAGTAAGGCATCACTCCGCCGCCGAAGCCGCGTTGCCAAACGATACCAGCAGGATGCCGGCCAGCGAGAGCACCACGCCCAGCACCTTCTGCCAGTTAATCGCATTTTCTTCCACGCCCAGCCAGGCGAAGTGGGCCAGGAGCACCGAGACGATGACCTGCCCGGCCAGCCCCGCCACGAAGTAGCGGTCCGGACCGATCTGCTCGATCAAAATAGTAGAGCCGAATACCGCCACGGCCCCACCCAGCCCCGTGAGCAGCGCCCACCAGGGCACCTCCGAGAATTTGCCCAGGTCGGCCGGGGAATCCCGCACCAGGAACACCACCGCCGTGGCCGAAAAGGCCAGGAAGAAATACAGCAGGTTGGCCTGGGCGGGGGAGCCCACTTTCTCCGCGAGGAGGGAGTTGACGGTCAGGTAGGTCGTGACCAGGGCACCCACGGCAAAGGCCGCGGTAAGGAGGACGAATTGTTGCATACCCGCAGCAACCGCCGCGACCCCGGCCCGTGTTCGGACTCAATGCACTAACTGCGCATGGCTTCCACCGGGTCCATCCGCGCGGCCAGCAGGGCCGGCACCAGGCCCGCGAAAATGCCGACGGTCGCCGACAGCACCACCCCGATGATGGCGTAGATCACGCTCAGGGAAATCTGGAACCCCGGTAGAAATAAGTTGATGATGGAGGTGATCCCCACGACCATCACCAGGCCGATGAGCCCGCCGATGATGCACAGAATGATGGATTCGGTAAGGAACTCGATCAGGATCACGTACTGCCGGGCCCCGAGGGCCTTTTTCACTCCGATCAGGCCCGTGCGTTCCTTCACGCTCACGAACATGATGTTGGCTACGCTGATGGCCCCCACGATGATGGAAAAGCCCCCGATCACGAAGCCGATGATGTTGAGTACGCTGAAGATGTTGCCGAGGGCGTCGGCCGTCATGCTGAGCTCGTTGAGGGCGAAGTTGTCCCGCTCCCGGGGGCGCAGCTGCCGCTGGGCGCGCACCACGCCGCGGATGTCGTCCTGCAGCCGGTCCATCTCCACTCCCGGCCGGGCCTTGACGGCCACGGTGCCGCCGTACTGGCTGCGGTTCTTGAGGTTGATGAAGCGGGCGGCGTTGTTGTAGGTGACCAGGATGGCGTCGTCGAAGTCGAGGGGGTTGATCAGGTCGTCGCCGGCCGGGGCCAGGGTGCCGATGACCTCGTACTTGCGGCCCTGCATGCGGACGGTCTTGCCGATGGGGTTGATCGGGCCGAAGAGTTCCTGCACGAGGGTGTTTCCCAGGATAACCTTGTCGGTACCGGTGCGGTACTCGGCGGTCGACCAGTAGCGGCCGCGGTCGACCTCGATGTTGAAGATGCGGTCGAGCTCGTAGCTGGTCACGAAGAGGTAGCCGCCCTCCACGGACTTGCTGTTGTACTTCAGCACGCGCTCGCCGGGGACGGTCCAGTAGCTGACGATGCTGGCCGTGGCCAGGTTATCGCGCAGGGCCTCGTAATCGTCGTGGTCGGGGTAGGGGCGCTGGGCGTATTCCCACCAGTCGTCGCTGTTGTCCTTCCAGGGCCACTTATCGATGTACACCACGTCATCGCCGAGCTTGGCCAGGCTGCCCGAGATGTTGTCCTGCAGGGATTGCACGGCGGAGAGCACCCCGATGATGCAGAAGATGCCGATCGAGATGCCCAGCAGCGACAGGAAGGTGCGCAGCTTGTTGCCGGCCAGCTGTTGCCAGGCCTGCCGCATGCTTTCCGCTAATACCTTCGATAAGATCATGGGTCACTGGATTAAGGGGTGAAAGTACGGCGGGGCGGGGCCGCGGGTGCGGGGTTTTCGACGAATGCCGCGTCGGTAGCGGCGAATCAACTTTCCCCGGACCCGTCGCATTACTAGGCGGGGTGGCTACCCTTAGGTTAATTAAATTACCCGTACTTTTGCCGGCTGTTTCGCAAGTACGATGCATTAAACCGATAGCAGGGATGAGGACGAAATTGTCGCAATTTAAATTTGAGCTCAACGATAAACTGATCGCCCGCACCCCCAGCAAGCGGCGCGACGACAGTCGGCTCATGGTCGTGCACCGCGACACCGGGGCGATCGAGCACAAGCAATTTACCGACCTACTCGACTTCTACAGCGAAGGCGACACCCTGGTTTTCAATAACACCAAGGTTTTTCCCGCCCGCCTCTACGGCCTCAAGGAGAAGACCCAGGCCCGCATCGAAGTGTTCCTGCTGCGTGAGCTCAACAGCCAGGCCCGTTTGTGGGACGTGCTGGTCGACCCCGCCCGCAAGATCCGCGTCGGCAACAAGCTCTACTTTAACGACAAGCGCGGCAACAACCGCCTGGTCGCCGAGGTGGTCGACAACACCACCAGCCGCGGCCGCACCATCCGCTTCCTCTACGACGGGCCCAACGACGAATTCACCAAGGAGCTCCACGCCCTCGGCAACACCCCCCTGCCCAAGCTGCTCGAGCGGGAAGCCGACAGCCGCGATGCCGAGCGCTACCAGACCGTCTTCGCCTCCGAGGTTGGTGCCGTAGCCGCCCCCACCGCCGGTCTCCACTTCAGCCGCGAGACGCTCATGCGCATGGAGCTGGCCGGCATCAAGAAGGCCGAGATCACCCTGCACCTCGGCCTGGGCACCTTCCGCGACATCGAGGTCGAGGACCTCTCCAAGCACAAGATGGACGCCGAGTACTTCCGCATCCAGCAGCCCGCCGTCAATACCGTCAACGCCACGAAGAAGGACGGCGGCCTGGTTTGCGCCGTAGGCACCACTACCCTGCGCGCCGTCGAGAACAGCGTGAGCGCCGAGCGCCTCCTGGCCACCAACGAGGGCTGGACCAACAAATTCATCTTCCCCCCCTACGATTTCCACATTCCCGATCACCTGCTCACGAACTTCCACCTGCCTAAGAGCAGCCTCTTCATCACCACCTGCGCCTTCGGCGGCATCGACCTCATCCTCGAGGCCTACGCCCAGGCCCAGAAGGAGAAGTATAAGTTCTTTGCTTATGGGGATGCGATGCTGGTTGTGTGATAGGGGGCTGCGCCGGTAGAGACTTCGTTGGTAGAGGGCGTGTACTCGCTTGAGCAGCTACTCCTTTGATTCAGAGCGGGGGTGAGGAAATGCGCCTTGTTTTCGCATGAGATACAGGCTGTCGGTTCTGGAGAACAGGAGAGTGGGGAACGGATAGGCTTTCCAGCGCTCGAATCCCGCGATGGGCTCAAAAACGATAATGTAGTCGTCGCGGGTTACGAACCGGGATTTGTGGGGCCCACTGCCGCCGTGCGTTTCGGGACCTGCCCGTGCCCATCCGTTTAGTTCAAAACCGGCATCGATGCGGGTGGGGGGGATTTGCTCCTCCTCGGTCAGGTAGTTATAGCTATCCGCTCTGGCCTGTACCCTATACCTATCCAGACTTGCGAAATTAAAGACATGGCCGGCCAAGTATCCAATACCAATTCACCGGTATGTACGTAGCTCTCCACCCCGCGGGCGTACGACCAGTCGTCGTTCAAGGGGAATTCCCCCTCCACCCCGACAATGGAAATGCCGACCGCCCACAAACCCACCAAAACGATCATCGCGCTCAGATCGACGTAGCTCCATCGCGCTATCTTAGAGCTCGTTTGGGATTCCGCTCACCGCCGCAAACTTGCTCTTTTGCGCCTATTCTTCGTCTCAAAAAGCGTCACTTAGCCCGCTAGGCTTCCCTTTTCGAGGCTCGAATAGACCCAAAATAGCGGCGTTTTCGTCAGGCTCGGAAAACCCAAACAAGCTCTTAGCTTCCTTCACCCCGCAATAAACGGAACCCAAGCCAATCCACCGCGCCGCCAGCTCACCCCGCCAGACTCTACCGCCGCCAGGCTCTACCACCGCCAGGCTCTACCGCCGCCAGCGCCTCTACCTAATTTTCCAGCAGGTCGATGCGGATATCGTCCAGCCAGACGTCCTGGGTATCACGAAGCTCGATGGTCAGGGTGAGCCGGTTCGCGCCCGGGTAGTCGGGCACGGTGAAGCCCGCGGTGATCCGCTCCCACCCATCCGGGTCGGTGGCCGTGACGCTTGGCGGTTGCGCGGCCAACACGCCTCCGTAATCGAGGCTACCCAGCATGCTTACCGACGCAGCGGCCGGGCTACACCATACGGATACAACATAGCGGCCGCCGGGAAGCGGATCGAATATTTGGGTAGAGAGGCGGCGGCTCCCCTCCGCGGCGCGGAGGCGGTAAGCGAACTTGCCCGCGTGCGCCCGCTCCGCCGACCGGCCAGTGGGTGGGTACCGAATGTAGCCATCCGGAAGTTCCTCTTCGAAGCTACTGCTTAGGGGGTAGTCGTCTGCCCCCAGCGGCCGCGCTTCGGTTTTCCTCAGTATATGGAGCTCATCCCGGCCGGGAGGGAGCCAGGTGGGAAAGGGGAAGGATTTCAGGCGGTCGTATCCCTCGATGTCCCGCAGCGCTAGTATGTAGTCGTCTTCGGAAACAAAAAACATTTTTCCCTCCATGTAAGACCCCTCCGGCCCGGCCTTCTTCCAGCCGTTGATTTCCACCCCGGCATCGATGAAGTAAGGGGGTACGCCGGCTACCTCGCTGAGGTAATCATCCGCCACTTTCCGGGCACGGTTCCAGGAGAGGTAGTCATGGGTAGCCGCGGTACTGAATAAAGTAATGCCCAAAAGACAACCGAGGGCCGGAAGGGTAGTCAGGCGGGAGAAGCCATCCCGGTGGCACACCACCAGGGCCGCCAGGAGGGGAAACAGCGGTACGGTATGCCGATCGTAGGGCCAGAGCACCAGCAGGGAGATGACGAAGTAGCCCCCGCAGAAGAGCAGTAGCATCCAGCGCTTCGTACCCCGGTCGGCCAGTGGATGCTCCTTATAAAACGAGCCCTTCAGCTCGGGCAGCGTACGCATCCACATCAGTACGACGCCTAAGGTGGCCCCGAGGGCCAGGTAGTCGAGGGCATTCCACCAGAAATCGCTCAGATGGTAATCGGTGATCAACTGAAAGGAACCCCGGAGCGGGCGGGGGCCGAGCCCCAGATTGTAAAACACGTTGCCCAGCGGCCACAGCCAGGTGGTTTGCAACAGGTAGTAAGCCGCTATACTCGGTAGCCCCATCGCCAATACCACCCTCGACGTCCGGAGGCGACCGACCGTCGGAATCAGCAGCACCACCAGCGGAAGCAGGGATACGGCGGGGGTAAGGACCAAGTTCAGCCCGGACCGGATGAAGTCGAACAACTCCTTGTTCCGCAAGGAGTCCACCAGGTCGCCGAAGCTGCCCACCCGGTTCAGCTGGGGATGGTTGATGTCCAGGTAGCTGTAATAGCCCTGTAGGGCCATAAAGCTGATGACGAAGGGCAAGGCTAACAGCGGTGCGGACTTCCAGCTCCGTTCGTGCAATACCAACGCCAGGCCACAGGCCAGCGGAGCGATCAGACCGGGCTGCCGCAGCAGCGTGACCAACACCGAAAAAAGGGTAGCGAGGGCCAGGAAGGAATAACGCCGCGTCTCGAGGTACTTAAAGAAGCTGAGAAAAACCGCCAGTAGGAACAGCGTGAAGTGGATCTCGGTCATGAACGTGAACGAGAGAGAAAAGTACCAGGGGTTGAACCAAACAACGAGCGCCGCGAAGAGGGCAACCCCGGTGCCGGTAAAGCGCAACAGCAAGCGGTAGCTGAGCCATACCCCCAGCAAAGCGTTGATCAGCGTAGCCCAGCGCAGCACTTCGAAGGAGAAACCGAACAGCTTGCCGTACACGAACCCTATCCCGATCTGGGAGATCAGCGTCATGGCCGGCCAGGTATCCAGTTCGAGCCTGCCGGTCTCCGTCAGGCTCTTTACCCCCCGGGCGTACGACCAGTCGTCGTTCAAGGGGAAATCCCCCTCCGCTCCGACAATAAGAATTCCAATTGCCCAAAGGCCAACCAAAACGATTGCCGCTCGTAGGTCGGCGTATCCCCATCGCGTTAACTCAGCTTCCTTCACCCCGCAATAAACGGAACCCAAGCCAATATACCCCATACCGCCCCCCTCTACCGCGCGCGCAGCGAGCCCTACCGGCCTCAGCCCTCTACCGCGCAACCGCGCCTCTAAAAATCCAGCCCCAAAGACAAATGCAGTTTCCCCGGCTGCCGTACGCTCGTTTCTACCCCCCAGCCGTAGTCGGCGCGGATGAAGTAGCCGAACAGCGTAGTCCGGACCCCGCCGCCGTAGCCGTAGACGATGGGCTCGCGGAAGCGACGTACGCGCACCCGTACGGGACTGTAGCCATCGGCGTTCTGGTCCGGGTATTCGGTGATGTTGACGGGGTTGTCCTCGTCGAAGGGGTTCTTACCGGCCCAGGCGGTGCCGACATCGAAGAAGCCGACGAGCTGGAAGTCCCGCAGGAAGGAGGAACGGAGGTTGTTGAACAGGTAGGTAAACACCGGTACCCGCAGTTCCGCGTTGCCGAGGGTGTAGGTGCCCCCGTTGCGGATGTTGATGTCGAAGCCCCGCAGGGGATTGGCCAGGTCCTGAAAGACAAAATCCCCGGTCTGCGGCGTGGGGATGCTCTCGTTGAAGTTGTTGAGTACGCTGTTGTCCGCCCCCCCGAGGTAGTAGAGGATCTTTTGCTGACCGAAATTGGTAGCGGCCGCCAGCCGCAGGGCAATGATGCTCCGCTTGAGGATGCGCTGGTAGTGGCGGGCGTCGATTCCCACGATGCCCAGAATGCCGGGCTCGAACTGGGAGTCCACCCCTTCGTCAAAGGAGATGTTGAAACTTTTGAATACATCCCCGTACACCTTATACCGCGTGCCCATACGCAGGTTGGTCCCCAGGTTAATGGTGTTGTCGAAGACGTACTCCAGGCGCAGCCCGAGGCGCTCGGTGCTCAGCGGCTCGGTCTGCAGGGCGGCCAGCTCGGTGGGGAGGGTCTGCACCCGGTCGCGGCGGATGGTTGCCGTGGCCCGGAGGCTGCGGAAGACGTCCAGGGGGTAACGCACGCCGTACTGCGCCATCAGCGTATTTTCCTCCACCAGCCGCGGGCGGTCGATGAAGGTGGAATTATTGTAGGTGCCCTCCTGGTAGCGGCGGTTGCGGCGGTAGATGCTATAGATACGGTCGAGGCGGTGCTTCACGTCCGAGCCGGTCAGGAAGTACTCCGTTCCGTTGAAGCTGGTAGGGATACGCACTCCGCCCTCGATCACGTAGTCTTCCATCAGGTCGACAATATTGCCCTTAAACAGGATACCGACCGGCTGCTGGGTGTACCCGTCGGGATTAGCGGCAAAGGTGTTGATCCCATCGAAGAGGGGCTCGTTGTCAGCCGTGGTCTTCACGTAGTTGACGCGGAAGGTAGTGCGGTAGGAAGTTACGCGGCCCGGGCGGAAACGGTATATCCGGTTCAGCAGGGGAACGGGCCGCTCGCTCCGGGCCACGGGGTTCATCGAGGCCGGGGCCCGCGGCTGCGGTTGCGGTTGCGGCGGCTGCTGCTGCGGTTCGCCGCCTACCACCGTGAGGGGCGGGCGGGTACCGGTGCTGTCGGGCCGGCTACCGGGGGGCGGGACGGTGGTCGTGACGGGGTCGCCGGACAAAAGATCTTCTCCCCCCGTTTCTAGCGCGGGTGGGGCTACGGCCGTATCCTGAAAGCGCGTCTGGAAAAGCAGGCCGTCTTCATCTTCGGTGACCTCCGGATTGATCCGGTTCGGCCGCATGATCCGGTCTTCCGAGCGGCGGGCCATGGTGGTGAACTGGGGCACGACCTGCCCGGCGACCCGGTAGCTCCGGCGGCGGTAGGCGGTAGGGGTAAGGCTGACCGTGGTGGTGGTATCGAAGGTAAAGCGGCGGACGTAGGTCGTCCCCTCATCCAGAAAGCTTTCCACGGCGACCGGCAGCTTACCACTCCCGTCGAGCGTAAGCAGGTTAGTACTGAGATCGGTAACCGCCTCCGTGACCGCCCGCTCCTTGATGACGGGGAAAATGACAATCGAATCGATCAGCGCCGTATCCAGGCTTTCCAGGGTGGAATCCCCGTGCATCGTGATCTCGGTCCCGTCATTGAGGTAGATCGTCTGTTCGTAGTGATCGAGGTAATCTTCCAGGTGGGCCTGGTAGCGGTTGTAAATACCGTTGGCGTCGCTGAGGTAGGCAAAGTGCTCCCCATCGATGGCGGCGGGCTGCCGCTCGTCGGCCAGGGGGGTATCGGTCACGCGCACCAGTTCCCCGGCTTTGTTCTCCAGGTCGTAGTAGAATAGGTCGTAGTGGCCGATGGGCAGCAGGGTGTCCAGCCGTTGCGCGAGCAGGGAGGTATTAGGCCGGTTGCTCGCGAACACGACACCCCGGCGACCGCGCACGTTGACGGGCGTGGGATCGAGGTCGTCCCAGAAATCGTTGGTGATCTTCACCGCCTGCCGGGAGGCGGGGTAGTAGGTATAAATGTCGCTGAAGCCGTCGGCCATCGCCGAGATCAGGAAGGTGTTCGGATCGTAGTAGGACAGGTTCAGCACCCGGTCGAGGCGGATGCCCAGGATATCGGTGGTCTTCTTGCCGGTGTTCAGGTCGTAGAGCAGCAGCTTCGGCTGGTCGCGGAATTCGTACATGATCGCCACCTCCTGGTTGGTGGGCGAGAAATCGACGATCGGGTAGGCGTAGTCGGTAGCCTGCAGCAGGTTGCGCTGTCCCCCCTTGAGCAGCAACTCACGCTCGCCGGTGTTGACGTCCTGGAGGTAAACCTTGTACTTACCGATCTCATTGAGCACGTAGGCGATGCGCTGCCCGTCGGGACTCACTTTAAGTTGGGTAATGGGCAGTTGCCGCTTGTTCTTGATGGGCAGCAGGCCATCCTGGGGGGTGCTGCGGTTGCGGGCGTCCTCGTTGTAGCGGTTGCGGTAGAATTCCTGCCAGTTGAATAGCACGGTGTCGTAGTTGCTGCCCAGCACGTAGAGGAAACCGTTCTCCACGGAGCGGTTGATGCGCGTGAGGTAAAGCAAGTTGGAGACGGTCGATTTGCCCAGGTTCTCCGCGATGTAGTACCAGAAGGAGTGGCCGGCCAGCCGCGGGTAATCGGCGGCCAGGTCGTTGAAGTCCTCGTACTCCCCCGAGGCCAGCAGGTCACGCAGCTGGTCGTCGAGGGTGGTGTTCCAGTCCTCGCCCAGGTAGCCGACCAGGCCGGGCTTGAACCAGGCGGGCAGGTTGAGCAGCACGGCATTTTGCACCACTTCCTGCACCGAGGAGCCGTAGAGCAGCTGCTCGATGTACACGCTGGCCATGGCCTCGCGCACCTGCCGGCGCAGGTCGGTGTGGTCGCCGTTGAAGTACACGAAGGCCTTGTTGCCCAGGAATTTTGCCTGGGTGCCCGACACGTAGCTGGTATTGGTGTTCAGCGACTGGTTGCCCGTCAGCTCGAAGACCTCCTCGCTGCCGATGTTACTCTGCTTGACGTCGGTGATGTCGCGGTAGGTGATCAGCTGCACCTTCTCGTTCATCCGGCTCTCCAGCATCTTCTGGATGTAGGCGAAATCGTACTCCGCGAGCTGGACCACGGCCTGGCCCACGCCCTGGTTATTGCCGTACCAGTAGGTAATGAAGTTGTCCGATTCGTACTTCTCCCACTCCTCGAAGTCCCGGTGGTACTGCACGCGGTTCTTACCGAACTCCACGCGGGAGGTCTGGGCGACCACGCTCGTCAGGGCACCGCAGGCGAGAAGGGTAAGGAGAATTCGCATCGACAGGAACTTAGGCATTATCTAGTCGGAAGATAACCATAAAGGTCCCGATAGGTTAACCTACTTCTCGAGGTACTGCGCTACCATCTCCTGTACGACATCTTTAAGGTACATCTTACGATCCTTGGCCTCCTCCTTGAGGGTCAGGAGGTGCTCCTTATTGAACACTAGGGTGACCCGCTTGGTGTCGGGCTTGGCGGGTTCGGCCGGCTCCTGGTCCGGGTCGTCCTGGACGGTGCTGCGGATGAGGTAGTCCAGGCCGGTGCGGCGGCGCTTGGTGCGGGGGGCGGCGGCGGCCCGGCGGGTGTCGTCGCCGAGGAAGACGTCGAGGTTTTGGGTGAAGTTCTTGCTGGAGATCTTCTTCTGGGCCCGCTTGGTCTTGACCGGCACGCTTACCTCCACCACTTCCTCGTCTACGGCCATGGGGTCGTCGCCGATGAGGTAGTTGTCCTCAAAGAGTCCGGATAGATCGTCGGTAAAGCGTTTCTTAGCCATCTTCAATTCGTGTAGCGGTCCCGGTCACTGCGGCAACCCGATGCGTGGTTAGGCGGGCACGTCCTTTTTGCGGGGACGCAGGTGCATGGGGTTTTCGGTGCGGGCGATGATCTCCTTACACACCTTCAGGTAATCCTTGGCTCCGTGACTGGAGCGGCTGTAACTGAAGATGTCCTGCCGGTTGGCCGGGGCCTCCGCCAGGGAAACGTTGTCGCGGATATAAGTTTCGAAGAGCAGGGGGCCGAAGTACTTTTTGATCGTCTCGACGACGTCGCGGTTCAGCACCTTGCGCTGGTCGTACATCGTGGCGAGTACGCCGCTGATGTGGAGGTCCTTGTTGAGGCGCAGCTTCACCTTCTGGATGACCTGCTTGATCTTAGCCAGTCCCTGCATGGCGAGGAATTCGGTCTGCAGCGGGATGATCACCTGCTGGCTGCTCGTGAGCGCATTGAGGGTGAGCAGGCCGAGACTGGGCGGACAGTCGATGATGATGAAGTCGTAGTCGTCGTCCACCCCCGCGAAGAGCTCGCGCAGGATAAATTCCCGGCCGGCTTCGTTGACCAGTTCCATCTCGGCGCTCGACAGGTCGAGGCTGGAGGTGATGACGTGGAAACCCTCCTTGACCTCGTAGGGGGCCAGGTCGGATTCCCCCATCATGCTCTCGTAGATCGTCACCGACTGCCGGGGGATGCCCAGGCTGAGGGTGAGGTTGGCCTGGGGGTCCAGGTCCACCAGCAGTACGCGCTTGCCGAGCTCTACGAGGCCGGCGCCGATGTTGATGGCGCTGGTCGTTTTGCCGACGCCGCCTTTGTGGTTCAGTAAGGATAATACAGTTGCCATGCAGTAGGCTTGTTGGACGGGCGAAGGTAGCAAATTATTTTCCGATCCCGGTACGCAGCGGTCTCCGACCGCGCCCGTGCTCCGGGACTTGCAGTCCCGGCGAGGGATACGTAGCAGCCGGAGCCTGCGCGGTACCCTCGCGGTCGTAGACCGCCTTGTACGGTGGGGGCACGAATCCGCGTACCTTTGGCGTTGGCCCTTTGCACGCCCCGGTATTTATGCGCTTACGGATCTCGTTTTTCTTCTCGTTGGTATTTCTTGGCACCTGCGTCCGCGCCCAGGTGGAAACGGCGACGATCAGCGGGCGGGTGACCGACCTGGTGAGTGAACTGCCCGTGGATTTCGTGACCGTGTACGTGAAGGGGGCCACCAGCGCCGCCGAAACCGGGGAGAAGGGCCGCTACGTGACGACCGTGCCCGCCGGGGAAGCCTTTGTCCTGGTGTTCAGCCGCCTCGGCTACCGGGAAACCGAGGTGGACGTGGCCGAGCTGCCCGCCGGGGGACGCCAGCAGATCGACGTAGCCCTGGCCCCCCTGGAGAGCGACCTGGAGGTGATCGTGCGCGAGAGCAAGATCGAGGAGGGCGGCATGATCCGCGAAGACCCCGCCCAGCTGCGGCTGCTGCCCTCGGTGACCGGCAACCTCGAGAGCATCCTGCCCAGCATCGCCCTCGGGGTGAGCAGCGGGTCGGGCGGCGAGCTGACCAGCCAGTACAACGTGCGTGGCGGCAACTACGACGAAAACCTGGTGTACGTCAACGACTTCGAGATCTACCGGCCGCAGCTGATCCGGCAGGGACAGCAGGAGGGGCTCACCTTCGCCAACCCCAGGCTGATGCGGAGCCTGAGCTTCAGCTCGGGGGGCTTCGAGGCGCGGTACGGGGATAAGCTCTCCTCCGTGCTCGACATCAAGTACAAGCGGCCCGACAGCCTGCGCGCCTCCCTCGACGCCAGCTTCCTCGGGGGCTCGGCCCACATCGAGGGGAGCAAGCAGCTGGGCAAGACCGCCTACCAGCGGCTGCGCTTCCTGGGGGGTGCCCGCTATAAGACCACCCGCTACCTGCTCGGCACGCTGGAAACGACCGGGGAGTACCTGCCCAACTTCGTGGATTTCCAGGGCTACCTGACCTACGACTTCAGCCAGACCCTACAGCTCGGCCTCCTCGGCAACTACAACCGCAGCATCTACAATTTCGACCCGGTACAGCGGTCGACGGCCTTCGGGGGCTTCTTCGAGACGCTGCAGCTGTTTACCAACTTCGAGGGGAGCGAGCGGGACGACTTCCTGACCCAGATGGGCGGACTGTCCCTCACCTTCATCCCGGAGCGGCCGGCCAACCCGCTCTTCCTCAAGTTCCTGACCTCGGCCTTCCGCAGCGACGAAGACGAGGGGGTGTCCATCGGCGGCCGCTACACCCTGGGCCAGCTCGACACTGACCTCGGCTCCGAAACCTTCGGCGAGCTGCGCAGCGTGATCGGCACCGGCCTGCAGCAGGACTTCGTGCGCAACTTCCTCAACATCCAGCTTTACAACGCCGAGCTGCGCGGTGGGCTCGAGCTCAACGGCGGCAACGCCACCACCACCCGCTCGCACTTCCTACAGTGGAGCACGAAAGTGCAGCACGAGCGCATCAACGACTACATCAACGAGTGGGAGCGGCTGGACTCGGCCGGTTACAGCCTGCCCTTCGACGAGGAGGGCGTGCGGCTGTTCAGCGTCCTGAAATCGGAGAACGAGCTGGTCAGCACCCGCTTCAGCGCCTTTTTCCAGGACACCTACACCTGGCGGCGGGACGATAAGGCCGACATCCGGCTGAGCGCGGGGGTGCGGGCCGTGGCCTGGGACCTCAACGGTGAAGTCAACGTGAGCCCGCGCGCCCAACTCCTCTATAAGCCCCTGGGGACCAACAAGGACATCACCTACAAGCTGGCCGGGGGCCTCTACCAGCAGCAACCCTTTTACCGGGAGATGCGGGCGCCCGACGGACGGGTCAACACCGACCTGCGGAGCCAGAAGAGCTTTCACCTGGTCGGGGGGCTGACCAGCGACTTCTACTACGGCAAGCGCAACCCCAAGAAGTTCCGGCTCATCACCGAGGCGTACTACAAGTCGCTGTGGGACCTGGTGAGC
The DNA here is from genome assembly GCA_963803525.1 of Lewinellaceae bacterium. Classification (GTDB taxonomy): domain Bacteria; phylum Bacteroidota; class Bacteroidia; order Chitinophagales; family Saprospiraceae; genus Neolewinella. The sequence goes on along the minus strand of CAWDMV010000017.1, from coordinate 201,523 downwards.
TACGAGATCGAGAACGTCCGCATCCGGTACTCCGGGCTCAACGACGCCAGCGGCTACGTGGCGGGCCTCGACTTTCGGCTGAACGGGGAGTTCGTGCCGGGGGCCGACAGCTGGCTCAACCTCAGCCTGCTCCGGGCCCGCGAGCGCCTGACCGGCGTGCAGCACCGCGAGGTGCTGGGCCGGGCCGACGACGGCAGCGTGATCGACGAGGAAGTGGACTACGTGCCGCGGCCGACGGATCAGGTCTTCCAGCTCTCGCTGTTCTTCCAGGATTACCTGCGCAACAACCCCAACTTCCGGACCCACGTCAACCTGACGGTCGGCGGCGGGTTGCCCTTCGGCATCCTCGACAACAACACCGTGTACCGCAACGCCCTGCGCTTCGATACCTACCACCGCATCGACATCGGCTTCAGCTGGCGGCTCTACGACCGGGAGACCTCCCGTAACCGCATGACCTCCCCCCTGCGCTTCACGCGGTCCACCCACCTCAGCCTGGAGGTCTTCAACCTGATGAACGTGAGCAACCAGGCGGGCAATACCTGGATCAAGACCATCTTCGAGCAGCAGTATGCCGTGCCTAACCGCCTGACCGGGCGGCGGGTCAACCTACGGGCGCAGGTGGATTTCTGAAGCCGGGGCGACGGTAATTGATTTCGTGTGTCATTATCCGCCATCCCCTCTTGCGCGCGCTGCTCTACGGCCTAACTTGTAGGTAGTGTTGTGTTTATAGTGTCTCTTGTACGCTTTAAAGGGAGCTACCCGCCGGGTCCGGCTCTTTTTGAGGTCCAGCCAGTTCCGCCGTCCCCCGGGCGGCGGGGCCGGCTTATTTCAGCTATCTTACTCAGTCCGTGACCTTTGCTAACGTGGTTAGTTTGCTGGGGCTTTCTCAGGGCGTCCTGCTGGGTGCGGTGATCGTATTGGCCCATCGGCGGGACCGGCCCACTTACCTGCTGGGCCTGTTTATTCTGACTCTCGCGCTGCGCGTCATTCCCTTTCTGCTGCTTCGCACGCCCTACGGGGTGGCCCAGCCCAGCGTCCTTTTTTTACCCCTGTACTTTTGGCTGCCGTGCATTCCGCTGGTGTACCTCTACGTTCGGGACCTGGCGGGAGTGCTGGTCTGGAGGAAGGACGGCATACACCTGCTACCGGGCCTGATCGAGTTCCTCGGCCTTGGTTCCCTCTACGTGATAGACGTAAGCAAGGAGGGGCCACTCTTCCCGCCGGAGGTACAACGCGGCATCATCGGCACCTGCACCATTGTGGCCATCGTACCGGCCGCCTACTACATGTACCGCACGCTCCACTTTCTACGGGGGCACCGCGACTACCTACTGTCTTACTACTCCAACCTCACGGACCGGGACCTGCTCTGGATACGCAACGCCTTCTTTGCCATGATCGGCTTCGCGCTCCTGTATACCCTACTGGTATACGGCCCCCTGCCCGCGGCTCCAGAAATAAGGATTCCCTTTGGAGCAATCGGCAATACCGCCATTATCTACTACGTCGCTTTCCACGGCATCCGACAATTGGGCGTGAAGCCGCAGCTGTCCGATCCGGAACCCGAACCGGGGACCGATCACGAGCAGGCCTTCCGGGAGGTCGAGGAGTACATGCAGAACAGCAAGATCTACCTGGACCCCAACTTAACCCTCGGGGACCTGGGCAAGCACGTGCGTCAGAGCGAGCGTAACCTGAGTCGCATCGTCAATGCGGGCAGCGGACAGCATTTCAACGCTTATGTCAATCGCTACCGGATAGCCGCCGCCCAGCAGATGCTGGTAAACCCCGACTACGACCGCTACACCATGGCGGGCATCGCCAACGAGGCCGGCTTCAATACCAAGGCCACCTTTTACCAGGCCTTCAAGCGGGAAAATGCGGTGAGCCCGGCCGTATACCGCCGACAAAGAGGAGGACCGACCGCAGCGGAGTGAAGGGGGAAAGTGTAAACATATCCGCCAATTGGATCAATAATCCGCCATGAACCTTGTACTTGCTCCATGTTGAGCAACGGGCTGGGTTAGGAGCTCGAGATTTGTACTCCCCGTGAATGCCTCGCTCTAGCACATGCCCCCATCAACCGACCGGTACGCTTCCGCACAGGAAGACCACTGGAATCGCCTACTCTACTTTATGGACCGGGAACGGCCTTACCTCGATCCCTTTCTGATGCAGGAGGACGTTTCCGATCGACTCTCCTTAAGTACCCGGACCCTGAGCCGGCTGCTTAGCGAACGGACGGACCAAAATTTCTGCTCTTTCATCAACGCCTACCGCCTGGAGGAGGCCTGTCGCCTGCTGCGCAACAGCAAACTCCGCCACCTGAGTATTCTCCAGGTCGCGCGGCAGTCGGGCTTTAATTCCTCCGGCACCTTCTATCGGGCATTTCGGGAGGTGGCTGGTATGAGCCCCACCACCTACCGCAAGCGCCACGCTGCGGGCTTAGCTTAAGTGTGTGTATAGTGTTCTCAATTAGTCGCCTCGCCACCGCTCTGTTTGGAGTGGTGGCGCTTTGTTTTGCCGTTTCAAAGCTCCTCGTCCCGGGGAAAAGCCAGGAGGAAAAGGACTCCCGCCACCACGCCGACGCCCGCCGGTATCCGCCAGATCGCCCACCAGTCGTGGGTGCCGTCGGCCAGGAGATTGGCACTGACGACCGCGCCCGCGATCCAGCTGCCGAGGAAGGCCCCCAGCCCCAGGTTGGCGAAGGAGATCAGGCCCTGGGCGGTGTTGCGCAGGCTGGCCGGTACCCGGTTGTTGACGTAGATCTGGGCCGCGATGATGATCCAGGCAAAGGCCACCCCCTGCACCAGGATGCCGGCGTACAGCAGCCACTCGTAGTGCCCCGGCCGGCCGATGCCGAAGGCCAGGTAGCGCAGTCCCCAGGCCAGCAGCCCCCAGAAGATGATGTTCCGGAAGCGGAAGCGGCGGAAGATCAGCGGCATGGCCAGCACTACGGCGATCTCCAGCAGCTGCCCCAGGGCCATCTTGGCCGCGGCGGCCGCCCAGCCGATCTCGTTGAGGAAGGGATTGAGGAAGCTGTAGTAGAAGGCCGACGGAACGCAGCTGGCCAGCAGCGCGAGCAGAAGCACCACCATCCCCCGCTGCCGGAAGATGCCGCGCACCGTTTCCCCCTTCAGTTCCCGCCAGTCGAAGCCCGGTGCCGGTGGCGTGTGGGGCAGCAAGAAGGAATAGGCGGCCAGCAGGAGGGCCGTGATGCCTCCGGCCAGGACGGGCAGGGCGGAGTTCTCCACCCGGAATACGCTCAGCGCCACGCCCACCAGCATGAAGGACACCGTGCCCCACACCCGGATCAGCGGATACTGCTCCGCCGGCCGTTCCAGGTGGTAAAAGCACATGGCCGCGGCCAGGCTGAAGGTGGGAATGAAGCAGCAGTTGAACAGCAGCATCCAGCCGTAAAACCACGGAAAGGAGACGGTGAAGTAGCAGGCGATGAGGGCCAGTCCCCCCACCGTATTCAACACGCCCATCAGCCGCTCGGAGGCGTAACTGCGGTCGGCCAGCCAGCCCATGAGCGGGGGGGCAATGGTAGCGGCAATAGCGTTGGTCGCGTAGATCATCCCCACCTGCAGGCCGGTGAAGTGGAGGCTCTCCAGCAGGTAGGTGCCCAGGTTGATCAGCCAGCTCGACCACACGGCGAACTGAAGGAAGAGGAGGAGGGAAAGGCGTACCCTGAGCCGCGTAGCGGGCATGAGCGTTGGGATGGCGGGCGGGTAAATTAGTGAAGGTATGAGTTGGTGAATGAGTGAACTGCCCGCAGGTCAGGCGGCAAATTCACCCATTCAATAATCCAGTCACTCACTAATTGAACAACCGCTCCCGCACCCTACGCGCGATCTTCTCCACCACCCCGTCCTCAAAGGGGTTTTCGAGGTCGGCCAGCTCGACGAGTTTCAGAAAGGACAGCGAGCCCCCGGCCCGGCAGAGCTTGACGTAGTCGGCCCAGGCCGTGGCGTGGTCCCGTTCGTCCTTCAGCAGGAACTGGAAGGCACAGATCTGGGCCAGGCAGTAGTCGATGTAGTAGAAGGGGACGCTGAAGATGTGGCCCTGGCTCTGCCAGAAGGTGCCGGCATCGAGGTAGTCGTGGTCGGAATAGTCGAGGTGGGGCAGGTACTTGGCCTCCATTTCCTTCCAGAGGGCGTTGCGGCCGGCGTTGTCGAGTTCGGGCTGCTCATAGACCCGGTGCTGGAACTCGTCCACCGCGCAGCCGTAGGGCAGGAAGCGGAAGGCCCCGGCGAGGTGGCTGAAGTAGTACTTCTCGGTGTCCTGGCCGAAGAAGCCCTCCATCCAGGGGTAGGTAAAGAACTCCATGCTCATGGAGTGGATCTCGGCGGCGTCGAAGGTGGGCCAGGTGTACTCCATGGGGCGCTGCTCGCGGCTGCTGTACACCTGGAAGGCGTGGCCGAACTCGTGGGTCAGCACGTCGATGTCGTGGCTCGTGCCGTTGAAGTTGCTGAAGATGTAGGGCGTCTGGTAGTCGTTGATGAAGGTGCAGTAGCCGCCCGGGGCCTTGCCGTCCTTGGCCTCGAGGTCCATGAGCTGCCGGTCCTGCAGCAGCTGGAAGAACGCGCCGGTTTCTTTACTCAGGGCGTGGTACATCTTGTCGGCGTGGGCCACGATCTGCTCCGGATTGCCCGTCGGGGTGGGGTTGCCGTCGGGGAAGCGGAAGCCCAGGTCGTAGTAGTGCAGGCGGTCGACGCCGATGCGTTCCCGCTGCCGCGCGTAGAGCTCCTGGGCGATGGGCACGATGAATTCCTGAATCTGCCGGCGGAAGTTGGCCACCTGCTCCGGCCCGTAGTCGGTGCGGTTCATGTTGGCGTAGCCGAGGCCGACGTAGTTGTCGTAGCCCAGTTTCTTGGCCATGCGGGTCCGCAGGCCCACCATCTCCCCGTAGATGTCTTCGAGGCGGGACCGGTGGTCGGCAAACCACTGCCACTTGGCGCTGCTGGCCGTCTTGCGCTTCTCGCGGTCGGCCACCTGCTCGAGCGGAGCGATGCTGGAGAGGTTGTAGGTCTTGCCGTCCACCACGATCTCGGCGCCGCCACGCAGCTGGGTGAATTCACTGCTGAGTGTATTGACGGCCTGGAGGTCCTCCAATATCTCCGGGCGGAAGGTGCGGATACTCACCTCGGCCGACTCAAAAAGTTGGCTGCCGAAGTGCTCCTCCAGCGCCGCCCGGTGGGGGGTGTCGAGCAGGGCGCGGTAGTAGTCGACCCGCCACTGCTCGGTGCGGGGCAGGTGCTGGTCGAACCAGTCTTTCTCCTCCCGGTAGAATACGTCCTTGGTGTTGATGCTGAAGCGGATGTAGCCGATGTTGTAGGCCGTGGCTACGCTGGCCCGGATGCTGTCGATCTGCTCCACGGCGGCGATGGCGTCGTTGAGCGATTCGGCGGTTTTCAGTTCTTCCAGGACGGCGTTGAAGGCGGCTTCCAGGCGGTTCAGGTCCGGGCGTTCGTAGGTAAATTCGGGGAAGGTGAGTCGTGACATACCCCATAGACAAGCGGGGGGCGGCAGAGGTTTGCGGGCCCCAGCCGTAGCGGGGAGGGGCGGGGACGCGGGATGCAGCGGGAAGAAACGCGTCCTTGCCGAAAAATGACCAAGCGAACAAGCACACTTGCGCGCGCGGCAATAAATTTATCGGACGTTACGCTACCTAGCAGAGTGCCGCCCGCCGAATTTGAACCTTACCTTACGCCGCCCATTTCCCCCGTATGCTCGGACAGACCCTAAAGCAATCCCAGCTCCAGAAACTCAGCCCCCGGCAGATTCAGCTCATGCAGTTGATGCAGCTGCCGCTGTACGAGCTGGAGCAGCGGGTCAAGGAGGAACTGGAACGCAACCCCACCCTGGAGGAGGCCATCCCCGAACCCGACGGCCTGGCCGACCGCGACGCTCAGGAGGCCGAGCGCGGGGATGGCGACGGCGACCCCTTCGAAATGGAGGAGCTCTTCCAGCAGTACGTGGACGACGACCCCACCAACTACCAGCAGAACGGCAGCAACGAAGAGGTCTACGACGCCCCCGGCAGTTATACCGCCGACGAGAGCTCCTTCTTCGAATACCTCGAGGCCCAACTCGCCAACCTGGAGTTCGATACCCCCCTCGACCGCACCATCGCGCTGCAGATCATCGGCAACATCGACGACGACGGCTACCTCCAGCGCCTGCCCAGCGCCATCTCCGACGACCTGCTGATCAACTACGACGTCGACGTGGATGTCCGCCACATCAAGCGGGTACTGCGCATCGTACAGTCCCTGGAACCCGCCGGCCTGGCCGCCCGCAACCTCCGGGAATGCCTCCTGCTGCAGCTCAATGCCAAGGTGGAGGCCGGGGAGAGCTACGACTCCCACACCTTCGCCGACCTGGTGCTGGCCCAGACCGTCATCCGCGATCACTTCGACTTATTCAGCAAGAAGCACTACGACAAGCTGCGGGAGAAACTGGAGGTGGACGAGGACGAGCTCCGCGATGCCCTCGGCGAAATCCTCAAACTCAACCCCAAGCCCGCCTCCGCCCTCGGTGGCCGGGCCGGGGGGCGCGTGGCCCGGGTGGTGGTGCCCGACTTCCTGGTCACGGTGCACGACGGCGAGCTCAAGCTGAGCCTCACCGCCCGCAACGCCCCCGACCTCAAGATCAACGATTACTACCAGCAGCAGCTCGCCGAGTACCGCCGCAAGCAAAAGGAATCCGGTAAACTCACCACCGCCCAGAAGCAGGCCGCCGGCTTCATCCGGCAGAATATCGACTCCGCCAGCTGGTTCATCGAGGCCATCCAGCAGCGGCAGCAGACCCTCTACAGCGTCATGCACGCCATCGTGCGCTACCAGGAGCGCTTCTTCCGCACCGGCGACCTGAAGACCCTGCGCCCCATGATCCTGAAGGACATCGCCGGCCCTACGGAGCTCGACATCAGTACCGTGAGCCGGGTGGTGAACTCGAAGTTCGTGCAGACCGACTTCGGCACCTTCTCCCTGCGGCAATTTTTCAGCGAGGGCATGACCAACGAGGAAGGGGAGGAAGTCAGCACCACCCAGGTCAAGAAGGTGCTCGGCGAGATCATCGCCGCGGAAAACAAACGCAAGCCCCTCAACGACAGCAAGCTCCAGGCGGCCCTCAAGGAAGCCGGTTACGACATCGCCCGCCGTACGGTAGCCAAGTACCGCGAGCAGCTCGGCCTGCCCGTCGCCCGCCTGCGTAAGGAGCTGTAGTGACCAGCAAACATCTTGCGCCGCCGGGTGTATTATATCCTTCCGATCGCTAATCTTCATCCATGCCTAATTCTTCCGAGTCCGTAGTCAATAATCAAGCCAGGAGCCGCTTTGAAGTCGTCAACGGTTCTCAGGTCTCCAAGCTCGTGTACGAGATGCGGGGCGACGATATCGACCTGGTCCATACGGAAGTACCCGAGGACCTCGCGGGGCAGGGCATCGGTTCCGCCCTCGTCGTAGCTGCCCTGCAGTACGCCAAAGATAATGGTTACCAGGCCATCCCCTCCTGTCCCTTCGTGGCCGCCTACGTGCAGCGCCACCCCGAGTGGAACGACGTAGTAACCGAGCCGTAGGTGCTCCTGCTGCTGCTGGTGGCTACGGCCGTCCAACTTGCCATCTGGCTGCTAATCTTTCGCCCCGCGCTGCAGGGGCCGGTGCCGCCCGTGGCTCCCGACGCGGACCAGCCCGTATCCGTCATCGTCTGCTACCGCGATGAGGCCGATAATCTGGAGGATTGCCTACGGGGCATCCTGGCGCAGGACCATCCTGACTTCGAGGTCATTGCCGTGGATGACGGGTCCGAGGACGACTCCGCCGCCATCGTGGAGCGCCTCCGGGAGGAAGCCCCGCACCTGCGCGCCGTCCGCCCCGAGCTTACCCGCCCCGGAAAGAAGGACGCCCTCACCGCCGGCATCGAGGCCGCCCGCCATCCCCGGCTGCTGCTCACGGATGCCGACTGCGTACCCGCCTCCCCCCAGTGGCTGCGCCGGATGAGTGCCCCGCTGGCCGGCGATCCCGAGCTGGTGCTGGGGTGCTCGCCCTACCGCCGCGCGCCGGGCGTACTTAACTACTGGCAGCGCTTTGAATCCACCAGCGTCCTGCTGCAGTACCAGGGCCTGGCCCGCCTCGGGATGCCGTACATGGGCACCGGGCGGAACCTGGCCTATACCCGGGATTTTTTTGCGCGTTCCGGGGGACTGGAGTCGCACGCGGACGTCGCCGGCGGCGATGACGACCTGATCGTGAACGCCAATGCCCAGGCGAGCCGCACCACTCGCGTCACCGACCCCACGGCCTGGACGCTCTCGGCCCCGACCCCCGATTGGGAAACCTACGTCTACCAGAAGGCGCGCCACCAGTCGGTGGGCCTGTACTACCGCATGAAGCATAAGTTGCTGCTGGCCGCCATCGGGGCCAGTCACGGGGTGTTTTACCTGAGCGGCTTCGTCCTGTTGTTTACGGACCTGTGGCCCTGGGCGCTGGCCTTATACGGTTTGCGGGCGCTGGCGGTGCTGCTGACCTATCTCCACCAACCCGTCGCGACCTTTTTGGGCGGGGGCACGGGTGCGGTGCGGGTGAGCGGGGTGGCTGGCCTGCTGCTCTGCGATGCCCTATATTCGTTCCATTACGTGTTCCTGTTGCTGGCCAGTTTCGGAAGCCGGCAGAACTGGTAGGAGCGGTAAGCGCTTGTTTAGGTTTTCCGAGCCTGACGAAAACGCCGCTATTTTGGGGCCATTCGAGCCTCGAAAAGGGGAGGTGCACTTCGTGGCTGCTTCGCGGTGACGGGCTAAGTGACGCTTTTGGAGACGAAGAATAGGCGCAAAAGAGCAAGATTGCGGCGGTGAGCGGAATCCCACACCAGCTCTAAACATTACTTATGGCGAACAACACCCGCCGGCAGCGGCAGGCCCGGACGTTGCGGCAAACCCGGAAGGTGCACCGGTGGACGGGCGTGGCCCTGTTCCTCTTCTTTTTCCTGATCGGCATCACGAGCGTCTTACTGGGCTGGAAGAAAAACAGCGACTACCTCATGCCCCCCACCGCCCGCGGCAGCAACACGGAGCTCGCGGAGTGGCTGCCCACTCCGGCCCTGGTGTCCCGCGCGCAGCGGGCGCTGGTCGACTCCCTCGGTCCGGCCTACGGTACGGCCATCGACCGCCTCGACTTTCGTCCCGGTAAGGGCTCCGTCAAGTTTCTCTTCCGGGAGCACTACGGGGAGGTGCAACTGGACGGGGCCACGGGTGCGGTGCTCAGCGTCGGCATCCGGCGCAGCGACTTCATCGAGCAACTGCACGATGGCAGCATCGTGAGCGACCCGGTGAAACTGGTGTACTCTACGGTGATGGGCCTGGCTACGCTCGTGTTCACGATCAGCGGCTTCTGGCTGTGGTACGGACCTAAGCGGATGCGGCGATAGGGTCGAAAGTAGGATGCCTTACCTCACTCGCGAGCGCCCGGAAAGTGGCCAACATATACGAATTAACAATTTGTTGTCGTGACAAATTTGTCAAATTGGCCTGCGGCGGACACAAGCCCGGTCCGCGCCTATACGTGGTGCAACATCATTAGGATGACTTGCGCTAACCCAATTACTTTGGTGACTAAGCGCTTGTATGGGTTGTTCCGAGCCTGACGAAAACGCCGCTATTTTGGGTCTATTCGAGCCTCGAAAAGGGGAGCCTGCGGGCTAAGTGACGCTTTTCGAGACGAAGGATAGGCACGAAAGCGCAAGTTTGCGCCGGTGAGCGGAATCCCAAACAAGCTCTGAACTAACCGGGGCATCCGATGCGATGCGGAGTCCGGGAGTCTTTTTATCTACCATCCGAATATATAACCCAAACACCTAGCTCCTATGCTAACCATGTTCAACCATTCCCGAGGGCGCGCCCTCCGGGGGCTCGGCACCGCCGTGCTTTTCCCGCTCCTTTTCACCGCCTGTACCGAAGACACGCAGGAAGCCATCACTCCGCAGCAGGAGGCGGTGCCACAGATCATCCAACTCGCTCCGGCCCCCAGGGAATGGGTAACCATCCAGGCCAGCGACGTCGTCGACTTCAAGGGCACGGAGAAAGCCAAGCGGGCCACCGACGCCGCGGGTAACGACCGGGGCCGATTTAACATCACCCTGAACTTTATCGTCCCCCCTACGGACGAGCAGGTGGCCGTCTTCGAGGCCGCCGCCGCCCGCTGGGAGCGCATCATCATCAAGGACGTGCCCTCCATCACCGCCACGATTCCTTCGGCCTTCACCGGTTTTCCCCCCGCCGCTACCGGAACCGTGGACGACATCGTCATCGAGGTCGCGCTGGCGCCCATCGACGGGCCCGGGGGCGTTCTGGGACAGGCGGGACCCCGCTTCACGCGGATCGCCGATAACCTGCCCGTATCGGGCGTGATGTTCTTCGACGTGGCCGACCTGGACTTCCTGGATCAGATCGGGCTCTTCGAGGAGGTCATCGTACACGAAATGGGCCACGTCCTGGGCGTTGGCACGCTGTGGGACTTCGGCGGGCGTAACCTTCGCCGGGCCGAGGAGACCAATCCCTACTTCGCCGGCAAGCAGGCCAACGTCTTCTGGAACGCGGAGGGCGGCACCTTCGAGCTGCCCGTCGAGGACATGGGTGGCCCCGGCACCCGGCTGGGCCACTGGCGGGAATCCGTGCTGCGCAACGAACTCATGACCGGCTTCCTCAACCTGGGCGAAAACCCCCTGAGCCGCATCACCGCCGGCTCCATGCGTGACCTCGGCTACGGCGCCGCCATGGTGGGCGAACGCTACGACCTGCCCGAGGGCGCGACCGGCGTGAACATCAATGGCGACGACGCCACCACCCCCGCCCAGAACCCCGACGGCGGCCTCGACATCGCGGCCCGGGAGATTCTGCTGCTGCCCATCGGTTCGGTGGTCACTCAGTAAGCGCAGGGGCGGGAAAGGCGCGCGCCTGGCCCGGCCTCCTCCGAGTAACATTATTACCCCCACACGGACTTCGGTCGGTGTGGGGGTTTTTTGTTTAGGAGTTTCGGATAATCATTTGGGGACATTCCGAACCACGGGTAGCTCGGCGTCAATTAAGAGGGTGGTTGCGCGAGTTAGTCGCCTAGTGCTTCAGGACCGAAATAAGCTGCACCTTGACTTGCCATCGCGGCGCCGCACTTCCCAGCCAAAAATCCACCGTAGCTACGGCTATGCTGAACTTTCGTCCGCTCGTTCAGCACCACGCTGTCGGCGTCAAGCTATTGCTTAGTTCAATCCTGAAGCACTAGGCGCTTCAAGACCGAACTAAGTGGCGCCTTTTCTTGGCCAAGTCTAGCGGCTACTGGAGCAGCGACCGGTGTGGTCCTCAGCGTGGGCATCCGGCGTAGCGCGATTCAATCGGGCAGTGGCACGTCGCTGCCATCACGAGCGCACCGGTGATGGGGTACCCTGCGGTCGTGTTTCGTTCAACGCGTACCAGCGTTACGGGCTCAGCTAGGGGCGGCGCGGGCCGAGGGGGGTGGTCAGCTCACTTTAGGGATCGGAATAACGTACCCCCAACACGATTAAACAAGCATTAATCTGGGGACAAACAGCCACAAATGTCATATAAGAACAAATAGACCGATCAGCCTCTGGCGGCTGCGGTATGGGATTAAAGAGTTGCGGCGCGGCCGAAAAGAGTGTACGGGCGTTGTGTGACAGGAAATGAAATGCGCGTTTAATCGAATAAACAAGCATTAAATAGGGGATAAAACCGCCTAAAGAGCATATGAAAATAAATAAGCCAACCAACGCATGCAAGGCATAGCGAAAGTTTCCTGGGGTCAAGCCAGTCGGGTGCTTGGGCGGAAACAAAAAGTGCGCCAGGTGTTTACTCCGCTTAGGGTAGTAAAGTGGAGAAGATGTGCTGGCCGACATATGCGAAGAGCTGCCATGTATATGATTCTGCTGCAAAGCAAACTAAAACTGCAGGAAGCGAGTATTAAAAACTCATTACTTCTTAAATTTAGTTAAGCTGACTTAGCCGGAGCGAAATTACTTGCGTAGGTTGCGTACATGTCATATCTTACATCATATTACTGGTGACCCCAGACCACACTATGACACACAATACCAATGTTAGGCTCTAAGCCTCTTCGATAATTTCACTATGAACGACACTTCCGTTGGCTAGACGGTTACTCACCTTATTTTCTTATTCCACGGTAGCAGGCTAGGTCCTGCTTCACCCCGTTGTAGAATGGGCATGCTTTCTCTGCGAAAGCTTGACTAGGTGTACACTCCCTCCTTCCCACGCATAAGCGTCACGACAAGTCTGGTTATACGAATCTAATAGATGCCGTAGCTGCGCTATCTATAATTCGGGTATATCTAAGTGCCCCATCGGAGTCTTAGAAATATATACAAAAAACTAAACAGGCCACCCAGTTGGGGAGTCTGTAAGGAGAGTATTACGTATTATTTTAAATGCCACCTTTTTACCAGGTAGCAGTAGATAGAACTCAAGAAACACATTAATGAACAGCATAGCGGTTTTTACCCGACGGGTAGTAGTGTGTCTACTCCCTGCCCTCCCCTGGCTGCCCCCCGGCTACCTGTCGGCCCGTAACGACAGTCCAATCGGTAAGACAACCTCTAAGGATAGGGAGGCGGTGCTACCGATAGTGGTGTCTTTTGACGACCACCCTCATGTATTGAGATGCACTACGGACCGCCCCGTTGATGGCAACGAAGGTATTCTTCCTAGCCGGGCGCGCAGGACGGACGAAGACCCCTCCAGTGGCGGGTCGATTTTTCCTCGTTCCATCTCGTCATCCACCAACCTTGCCTACGCTTAACCATTTCACTATGAACACACAGGTACTCAAATTTTATAATAGGATATTTAAAGGATCAGCGCTACCACTCCTACGAGGTGTATTCCTTGGGCTGCTTTTCCTCCTGACCCTCAATCTACAGGGGCAGAGTTTTTCCCAGAGCAACCTTGACTTTGCTGGCAAGGGTGGGGTAGAGAATGGTACCTCCCTGATGTTTGGCCCGGACGGTCGACTTTACGTCCTAACTATCAGTGGAAATGTGGACGTCTTTTCCATTCAAAGAAATGGGGTAGATGACTACGTGGTTACGGATGCTGAAGAGCTACTTGATGTAAAGAATATTCCTAACCACAACGATAATGGGAACGCGCACAGCGGCAACGACCGGGAGGCAACCGGTCTGACGGTAGCGGGCACGGCGGCTAATCCCGTAGTCTACGTGACTTCGAGTGATTCGCGGATTGGTGGGCCGAGTGGAGACAAGGACCTCGATACGAACTCCGGAGTGATCACCCGCCTGACCTGGAACGGCAACTCCTGGGAGGCCGTGGACATTGTACGGGGTTTGTCGCGCTCCGAAGAAAACCACGCCACGAATGGCCTGGAGTTCGTGACGATCGGGGGTACGGACTTCCTGATCGTCTGCTCCGGTGGCCATACCAATGCGGGGTCACCCTCCACTAAATTTGCCTGGACCACCGAATACGCCTTATCCGCCGCTATCCTCTCCGTTAATCTGACGCAACTGGAAGCCCTGCCTACGCTGACGGATGCCATTTCCGGGCGGGCGTACATCTACGATCTACCTACCCTGGACGACCCCACGCGGGCGAACGCGAATGGGATTATCGATCCCGACGCGGCCGGATACACCGGGGTGGACGTCAATGATCCTTGGGGAGGAAACGACGGCCTGAACCAGGCCATGCTCGTCGAGGGCGGTCCCGTGCAGATTTTCTCGGCTGGCTACCGGAACTCCTACGATTTGGTCGTTACCGAAGGTGGTAGCGTCTACTGTACCGACAACGGCGCTAACCCAAGCTGGGGAGGCTTGCCCGTCAACGAGGGCATGAGCGGCACGGTCACGAATGACTACCTCTCTTCCGAGCCCGGAAGCTCCACGAATGTGGGAGGGGAAAAGGTGAACAATAAGGATCACCTTACCCTGATCACGGATGATATCCAAAACTACGTGCTTGGCAGCTTTTACGGCGGTCACCCCTCCCCCGTGCGCGCTAATCCGAGCGGGGCGGGGCTGTTCACCAACCCCACCTTTGATCAAAATATAAACTCCGTATTTCGGACGCTCATCTACGACCCGGATGGCTCCCGCGGGGCCGGCTACACGACGGATCCGAACATCGCTTTACCGGCTAACTGGCCACCGGTAGCCCTCAGTCTAGCCGATATCCGGGAAGGGGACTGGCGGGGACCCGGAATCATCAACCCGGATGGGGACGATGACGTGCTGGTAACGAATTGGGGGACCAACACGAATGGGATCGACGAGTACACGGCCTCTAACTTCGGTGGGGCCATGAAGGGCAACCTGCTAGCGGGGGTAAACGATGGCGGACTCCTTCGCCGGGTAGAATTGAATGCCAACGGCAGCCTTAAAAAGCTAACCGATAAGTTTGTCTCCAATCTAGGGGGCAACGCGCTGGGTGTCACCTGTAACGGAGATTCCGACCCCTTCCCCGGTACGGTTTGGATCGCTACTTTCAATAACGTCGTTAAGATTCTGGAACCCCAGGATCTGGTAGTTTGCGTGCTCCCCGGCGAGCCAGGCTACGCGGCCACGGAAGACAATGACAGTGATGGCTACACCAACCAGGACGAGATTGACAACCAAGTCGACGGCCAAACCGTAGAAGACGTCATTTGCAACGGAGGAAGTCAACCTAATGACTTCGATAAACCAGCCGGCGGCAGCCTGGTTTCCGACCTTAACGATTCGGACGACGACAACGACAACGTCCCCGACGCCGACGATCCCTTTCAAATGGGAGACCCCACGGCCGGCGGCAACGACGCCTTTAACCTCCCGGTACGCAACGACCTGTTTTCCGATAACCAGCAACTGAAAGGATACCTCGGTCTCGGATTCACGGGTATGATGAACAACGGTGCCGCCAATCCCAACTGGTTGAACTGGATCGACCGTCGGGACGATCCCAATGAGCCCAACCCCAACGATATTCTCGGCGGCGCGGTAGGGGCCATGACCATGCAAATGACTGCCGGCACGGCCCTGGGCAGTGCGAACACCCAGGAAAAAGCCTTTCAGTACGGGGTCAACGTAGATCAGAGTATCGGTACATTCTCCGTCGAGGGCCGCCTGCTCAGCTTCTCCGATCCGCTTCAGCTTTACGGCAATTCGGCTCCCCAGAACGGGGAACTGGGATTATTCATGGGAGACGGCACCCAGAGTAACTACATCAAATTCGTGCTCACAACGGACGGTAGCCTGCAGGCACTCCAGGAAGTCAACGACGTTCCCCAACCGCCAATCACTACCCCCGTTACGGTCGGTCAGGACATCGTGATGTTCTTCCAGGTCAACGCCAGCAGTGGAGTGGTGACCCTGCAGTACGCCACCGACGGCGGACCTGTGCAGACGCTGGGCACCCTCACCGCTGAAGGCACAGTGCTGACCGCCATTACAAGCAACGCTGCGCCCCTAGCCGTAGGCCTGATCGGTACCTCCAATGAAGTGGGTCTGGAAGTGGAGGGGACTTGGGACTACCTGTACGTGCAGAGCTCCCAGCCCTTTATCGAGCAAACCCTGCCGGATGTTAGCGTAGCGGTCAGTGCCAGTGCTCAAACTATTGATCTGGACAACTACTTCGCCGATAACGATGGCGACGGCAACCTAAACTATACCGTCGAAAGCAATACGAATACGGCCGTCGGTGCGAGTGTCCTGGACAACACACTGACGCTTTCGTTCCCCGCCACGCCCGAAGTGGCGCAGCTTACCATCCGGGCTACCGATAGCGGTGGCCTGACCGTGGAACAAACGTTCACCGTGACCGTATCGGATGAAGCGGTGACCGTTCTCCGCATCCGGGCAGCCGGGGCAACCCTGGCGGCTACCGACGCGCCGAATCCGGACTGGATCGGTGGCCTCGGTGAGGGAGCACAAAACGGCACGTTTAATAACCTGACCTACGGGATAAATACCGGAATTTTCTCCGCCCAGCCTACGACGGGTCGGCATGCTTCCCTCCCCGTTTACGTCCCACAGGCCCTCTTCGCCAACGAACGTTACGATGACGACGCCGCCGCTCCTGACATGGAGTGGACCTTCGGAATGCCCAATGGCAATTACTACGTACGCTTATATATGGCCAATGGCTGGCAGGGCACCGCCCTGCCCGATCAACGCCTATTTGACATCTTTATCGAAGGGCAGCTGGTGGAGGACGACCTCGATCTCTCGGATAGGTTCGGCCACCAGATTGGTGGGATGATTGAGTACCCCGTAGTTCTCACGGATGGCACCCTGAACATCTCGTTCGGGCATAATACGCAGAACCCCTTGATCAACGGGATCGAAATTTTGTCCATTGGTGGCGAGCTGATTGCTCCCATTGCGATCGCACCCATTCCGGATCAGAACAATCAGGAAAATGATGTCGTCGACCTGACGGTGCTACCCTCCGGGGGAGACGCCAACGCAAACTTTACGTTTAGCGCTACTAACCTGCCTCCGGGCCTGCAGATCGAGTCCACTACCGGCTTAATTTTTGGTACCATCGCTACGGGAGCCTCCATCGTGAGCGCCTACAATACCGTCGTAACGGTTAGCAAACCCGGTAGCACCTCGGTCAATGAGCCCTTCACCTGGACGGTAACCAATCCGCTAGCAACCGCGAACTGGACCGCCCAGACCGACGATGAAAACCATACCGCCCGCCACGAATGCTCCTTTGTACAGGCCGGGGATAAATTTTATCTCTTCGGCGGTCGGGAAAATCCTACCACGCTGGACGTCTACGACTACCAGGCGAAATCCTGGAGCCAGATTTCCAACTCCGCACCTCAGGAATTCAATCACTTCCAGGCACTCGAGTACCAGGGATTGATCTGGGTGATCGGAGCCTTCAAAACTAACGCGTTTCCGGAGGAAGTGCCCGCCGATTACGTCTGGGCCTATAACCCGGCGACCGACGAATGGATACAGGGACCGGAAGTGCCCAACGGCCGGAAGCGGGGATCCGCAGGTCTGGTGGTGCACAACGACAAATTCTACATCATCAGCGGCAATACCATAGGCCACGCCGGAGGGTACATTCCCTGGTTCGACATGTTCGACCCCGCCACCGGGGCCTGGACGGTACTGGCCGATGCACCCCGGCCCCGGGACCATTTCCATGCGGCCGTAATTGGGGATAAGCTCTATGTAGCGGGCGGACGGTTGTCCGGCACCCCCGGTGGGAACCCCGGTAATGTATTTGCCCCACTGATCGCCGAAGTAGACGTCTACGACTTTACTACCGAAACGTGGTCTACCGCCCCCGACCTACCTACCCCCCGGGCAGCCGCCTCCGTCGCCGTGTTGGACAACGAACTCTACCTTATTGGGGGTGAAATCGGTGTTGACCTACAGGGAAAGGCTGTGAATGACGCCGTCAGCACGACCGAAGCGTTCGACCCCGCCACGGGTACCTGGTCTTCCAAGCCCGACCTCCTGACCAAAAGGCACGGGACCCAGGCAATCGTTTCCGGCAACGGGATCCACGTGACCGCCGGCTCCAGCACCAAAGGCGGCAGTGGGAAGATGAAGAACATGGAGTTCTTCGGTGTAGACAACCCGGTGGGTACGCCCCTTACCGGTAGCCAGGTGCAAGCACCAGGCAGCGTGGAGATAAGCGCCAACGGGACCACCGACGTCCCGGTAACCACCTCGGGGGGTAATACCGGCACCATCATTACCGGTATCGCAATTACCGGTCCGGGTGCCGCCGCCTTCTCGTTAGCCAACCCCCTTGATTTCACGCTCGTAGCACCGGGATCCAGCCTGAATATCCCAGTAGCCTTTAGCGGTGCGGGAGGAGAGACGGCGACCCTAGAGATCACCTACGGTGCGGGCAGCACGGTGACCGTGGCGCTGAATGGCACGGGTGGCTCCCCCACCGCCGTACTGTACCGGGTGAATGCGGGCGGCGCGCTCGTCGCTACCCACGACGCCGACCCGACGGACTGGGCGGTGGATCAGTCCGCCGTAAAAGCGAACGGCAATGCAAACTTGGGTACGCCTTCCCAGTACTACAACCTGGCCCCCCCGGCGGAAGACATCACCTTCGGCGCGAACTTTACGGGGGCAAACACCACCGGCTATCCCGACGCGCTTTTCGCTACCGAGCGGTACAGTACCCAGCCCAATCCCGATAACATGCAGTGGGATTTCCCGGTGGCCAATGGCGACTATACCGTCAATCTGCTCTTCGCGGAAGTTTGGACCGGTGCCAAGGACCCTGGTGTACGCGTCTTTGATGTAGTCATCGAAGGGAATCTGGTCTTACCCAACTTCGACCAAACGGCAACCTACGGCTGGAATACCGCCGGGGTAGTATCCATTCCGATCACGGTAACCGATGGTAATCTGAATATCGATTTTCTCCTAGGGGTTCAAAACCCCAGCATCAAGGGCATCGAGATCATCGGGGGCTCCACCCTGCCCACCAATACCTCACCCATCGTGAGCAACCCGGGCGGGCAGTTCGGTACGGAAGGCGGCGCGGTCTCCCTGCAGGTTGCCGCCACCGATGAGGATGCGTGCAGCGGGTTGACCTACGGCGCGACGGGCCTCCCGCCGGGCTTGACGATCGATCCGAACTCGGGGCTGATCACCGGCACTTTGGAAGTAGCCACCGGCGGTGGAGCTGGACCAGCGGGTGCCTTTATCGAAAGCGACGGACTGGTCGTGATCGAAGCGGAATCCGTCGAGACACTGACCGGTTCCTGGAAAAAGGCAGCGAATTACAGCAGCAGCATTTCTCCGAACATCGACAACCCCGGTAGCGCTACCGGCAGTGACTTCATTGTTTGGGAGGGGAACCAGTCGCTACCCACACCGGGTAAGGGAACCCTTACGTATCCGGTGAAGATCACGAAGCCCGGAGTCTACCGCTTCCAGTGGCGCAACCAGGTAGGTAATGGAACTGCCTCCGCGGATCATAACGATACCTGGGTGAAGATTGAGTCCGATGCCTTCTACGGCCAGAAGGGTAGTGAAATAGTTTGTCCTAAAGGCTCAAATTCCACTGAAAACGCCTGTACCGGGGGCGCACCCGAAGGGGCCGGAGCGGCAGGCTGGTTCAAGGTGTATTCTTCTGGGGCACTGGACTGGAAATGGAGTACCATGACCAGCGATAACGACCCAC
Organism: Lewinellaceae bacterium; assembly: GCA_963803525.1. Lineage (GTDB taxonomy): Bacteria > Bacteroidota > Bacteroidia > Chitinophagales > Saprospiraceae > Neolewinella. The sequence continues at coordinate 182,325 of CAWDMV010000017.1, read as the reverse complement.
ACCAGATTTACGCGCGCTTCGATAATCCAGGGGTGTACAACATCCTGCTTTCGGCGCGGTCCTCCTCCCACATCATCGACCGGATGGTCTTGTCGCACGCGGATTATTCCGGCAACCCGCAGAACCTGAGTCTGCCCGAATCGCAGCAGACCGTGGCGGGTACCGCAGGTGCAGCGGCGGGTAGTCCCTACAACGTCGTCGTAACGGCGACCGATGGGTGTACGCCCGCGTTTAGCGGATCGACCGCCTTCACCTGGACGGTGAGTGACCCCGCATCGACCACCACGCTGAGCCTGACCGTGCCGAGTCAGGGACGTCCCGATCATAAGGGAGACCATACGGTAGAGTTGTACGGAATGAGTGATCTGGCAAACCCGCTCTATACGTATACCGCAACGGCCGATGCGAGTGGTACAATGACAATGTCCGGTATCGCATTCGGCGAATACAAAGTACTCGTCAAACGCCCAGGTTACCTGCAGCGCGTACAACAGATGACGTTAACGGAGGGAAGTAGTACATACACCTTCGCCCAATTACTCGGGGGTAACGTGAACGGTGACAACGTGATCAATATCCAGGACTTCTCCATACTTGCCTCTGCCTTTGGAGTTTCCGAGCATTTCTCGGATATCAACGGCGATGGAGTAACCAACCTTCAGGACTTTTCACTCCTGGCGCCCAATTTTGGCAAGAGCGGAGAATCACTAATCAATAACCAATAAATAGAATGACCGGGATGGGATTGCTTAGCGCAACCCCATCCCGGTATTTCGCCTATCACCCAGTCGAGGGTGGCAAATCGTTTACTATGAACATCACATTACCTATTGTTAATTTGAGCAATTTTTTGCTGAAGCCTTGCAGCAAGGTTGGTCTAATCATCATGCTGCTGTTGCCGGTTTGGCAGATTCAGGCACAAGTTGATTTAGTTTTGTCACCGGTTACTTCTACCGTGGACGTAGGGGAAAATCTAACGTTGACCCTGCAGGTGATTGCCGGTACCGAGGAGATCAATGGGGTCTCGGCTTTCCTTGATTTCGATCCCGCTTTTGTAACCATCAGTTCGGTCGAGTACAACGCGTCGGCGCAGTTGCCCGTTCCGCTCCCCAACGCGGGAGAATCTGACCCTACGGGGAAAATTGATAATTCTTATGGGACCTTTGGAGCACCCGCAACCGGAACTTTTGATTTCATAACGATAAATTTGACTGCTACCGCGGCCGGTACGACCACTATCGATTTTGCGTTTGAAGCCGACGCAAATCCCCAGCGGTTGACTAGCGTCACGGCAAGCGATGGCCAGGGAACGCTCCTTTTGGGAACAGCCACCGGGGCCACCATCACCATTGTAGATCCAGCCGCTAACACCCCACCCACCGTAAGCATCACTTCCCCCCTCGACGGAGCGACTTACGCGGAAGGGGAGGAGGTTGTTCTTGCGGCAACCGCGGAGGATGCCGATGGCTCGGTGAGCAGTGTCGAATTCTTCGACGGCACTACCTCGCTGGGGATAGACACCGAAGCACCCTTTTCGGCAACCCTAGCAAACGTGGCGGCGGGTGCTCACGACTTCACTGCCGTGGCTACGGATAACGATGGTGCCACCACCACCTCCGCTACGGTAACGGTCACGGCCTCCACACCGGCTACCGAGCCCGTGGTGACCGTAGGGGGCCCCGCTGCTAAAATGGTAGCGGAAGACGGTAGCCTGCAAATACCCGTTTCCATTAGTGATTTGGACGGCGATAACCTGACCGTAATCATAACCTCTATATCCAATGAACCCAAACTCCTCGAATCATCGACGGGCTCGGGGACGCAGGTGGATCCCTATCCCCTATCGGCGGATGCCTTCCTGACCGTAAGTGATGAAGTGAATAATCCCGGGGCCTACAGTGCCAACCTCAATTTCACCCCGACCTTCGGCGACGGTGGCGGAGCTGATGGCGACGGAGATGGCGTCTATACCGTAACGGTTACGGTATCGGACGGAAACAGTAGCGTGAATACGGACTTTACGCTGACGGTGACGGACGTCGCCCAGCCGCTTTCTACCACCGCCACTACGCGGATCGAGGCCGAATCGTTCGACAACCAGGGGCCACCCAACAGTGGGTCCAATCCTGGTAACAAAGGTATCGGTGCGGAGATCAATGACGCTACCGGCATCATCAACATTGGCTTCACCCACGTGGGGGACTTTGCCGAGTATGAGATCGATGTACCGCAGGCGGGCACCTACGATTTCTCGTTCGAGGTTGCCAAGGGTAGCAATGGCACCGGTACCATGCAGATCCGCGTGCAAGACGGAGGACCGGCCTTGGGTGCAATCTCCGTAACGAAGACGGCCAACTGGTTAACCTACGAGACCGTGGCTGCCTCCGTGGACCTTCCGGCAGGGCCACAAACACTCCGATTCGACTGGTCGGCGGGCAGTGGGTTTCTATTCAACATCGATTACTTTGATGTGAGTTTTGCCGGTGACGCCGCTCCGGTAGTCGCCATCACGTCGCCCGCTGACGGGAGCACCTTCGAGGAAGGGAGCAGCGTGACCGTCACCGTAGATGCTACGGACGACGGAGGCGTTACCCAAGTGGAGTTGTTCGATGGCACGACCAGCCTGGGCATCGATACGGAAGCTCCGTACGCATTCTCCATTCTTAACGGAACGGGCACCTACGTCCTCACGGCGGAAGCGTCTGACGGTACGGCAACGACCACTTCGGAAGCGGTAACCATCACTGCGGTAGGGGCCAACACGGCCCCCGTCGTCTCCATTGTGGCTCCCCTTGACGGTGCGGCCGTCAGCCGCGGCACGGATATCACCCTGACGGCAACGGTAAATGACGCGGAAGAAAGCGGATTGGAGGCCGGTCTGCAGTGGACGTCCAGCGATACCCAGCTTTCAACGGATCCCGTAAGTGGTACCGGAGCAAGCATCACCGGTCAGCTGGTGACGCCGGGTACCCAGACCATTACCGCTACCGCTACGGATAGTGGCAACCTCACCGGCTCTGACGTAGTCACCGTCACGGTTGCGGGGCCACAGGTAGCCTTCACCGCACCCGCGGATAACGCTACGCTAAGCTCCACCAACGTACAACTGCAGTGGACTGCCACGGATGTGCTGTATGACCTGACCGAGCACTTCCACCTCTACGTCAATCCGGCGGAACTAAATGACCTGAGCAGCGTGGACCATATCTCCACCGCTTCCGAGATCGGGCAAACGTCATGGGACCTGACTGAAGCGGATGGCCTTACCGCGGGTGAAAACACCGTGGTGATCCGGGTAGCCAATCAGTTCCACGAGGTATTCCTGACTGACCCGAACGATCCTACGAGCTTCATCCAGGATGTGGTGACCTTTACCGTCAATGTGCCCGATGTTACGGCACCCGTCATCACGCTGCTGGGCGATAACCCGCTTAACCTGTCGGTCGGGGACGCTTATACGGAATTCGGTGCTACGGCAACGGACAATATTGACGGAGACCTAACGGCCAGTATCGCCATCGACGCTTCCACCGTCGACGTGAACACGGAGGGAACCTACACGGTGGCCTACAGCGTGAGCGATGCGGCCGGCAATCTGGCGACTGCCGCCCGCACGGTCAGCGTAGCCGCTGGGGTGGAGTTGCCCGACCCCTGCGAGAACACGCTGTACCGGATCAACGTCGGTGGGCCCGCCACGCCTTCCGCGGATGCTACCCCACTCGGTTGGAGCGCGGATCAAGGAAACTTCACCAGTGCGAATAATTCCCAGTACCTGGTCGCTATGACGGGCGGAAACAGCATTTATAAGGGTGATGCTTCGAACGCCCACGGTGGCCCCATCATCATGACCGACCCCTCGGTGCCTACCTCCGCACCCGCCGGCATATTCTTCACGGAGCGGTACGATCTCGATTCAAACCCGGAGATGAAGTGGGAATTCCCCATTGCGCCCGGCACGGAGGTACAGGTCACCCTGCTGTTTGCGGAACTATACGGACCCGTTGATGCGGCCGGACAACGCATATTCGATGTATCCCTGGAAGGGACCGTACTACCTGCCTTTGACGGTATCGACCCGATCGCCATTGCCGGTCCGAAGGGGGCTTTTTCCCGCTCCGCCACGCTGACGGTCACCGACGGTACCCTAGACATTGAATTCCTGCATACGGGAAATGACAATCCTGCCCTCAAGGGTATTCAGATTTGCGGCATCTCGGCTCCGGCGGACGATACCCCACCCGTCATCACCCTGCTGGGCGACAACCCCCTCGAGCTGCAGGTGGGCGCTACCTACACCGATCCGGGAGCTACGGCTACCGATGACGTGGATGGTGACCTGACCGCAGCCATCGTGGTAGCTGGCGATGCCGTAGACACGAGCGTAGACGGAACCTACGTGGTCACCTACAACGTGACGGACGCAGCCGGAAACGCGGCCACGGAGATGAGCCGTACGGTGACCGTCAATGCCGTAGTGGTAGACGATACGGCACCCGTCATCACGCTGCTGGGCGACAACCCCCTCGAGCTACAGGTGGGCGCTACCTACACCGATCCGGGAGCTACGGCTACCGATGACGTGGATGGTGACCTGACCGCAGCCATCGTGGTAGCTGGCGATGCCGTAGACACCAGCGTAGACGGAACCTACGTGGTCACCTACAACGTGACGGATGCAGCCGGTAACGCGGCAGTAGAGCTTAGCCGTACGGTGAACGTCAATGCCATAGTGGTAGACGATACGGCACCCGTCATCACGCTGCTGGGCGATAACCCGCTTAACCTGTCGGTCGGGGACGCTTATACGGAATTCGGTGCTACGGCGGCGGACAATATTGACGGAGACCTTACGACCAGCATCGCCATCGACGCTTCCACCGTCGACGTGAACACGGAGGGAACCTACACGGTGGCCTACAGCGTGAGCGATGCGGCCGGCAATCTGGCGACTGCCGCCCGCACGGTCAGCGTAGCCGCTGGGGTGGAGTTGCCCGACCCCTGCGAGAACACGCTGTACCGGATCAACGTCGGTGGGCCCGCCACGCCTTCCGCGGATGCTACCCCACTCGGTTGGAGCGCGGATCAAGGAAACTTCACCAGTGCGAATAATTCCCAGTACCTGGTCGCTATGACGGGCGGAAACAGCATTTATAAGGGTGATGCTCCCAACGCCCACGGTGGCCCCATCATCACGACCGACCCCTCGGTGCCTACCTCCGCACCCGCCGGCATATTCTTCACGGAGCGGTACGATCTCGATTCAAACCCGGAGATGAAGTGGGAATTCCCCATTGCGCCCGGCACGGAGGTACAGGTCACCCTGCTGTTTGCGGAACTATACGGACCCGTTGATGCGGCCGGACAACGCATATTCGATGTATCCCTGGAAGGGACCGTACTACCTGCCTTTGACGGTATCGACCCGATCGCCATTGCCGGTCCGAAGGGGGCTTTTTCCCGCTCCGCCACGCTGACGGTCACCGACGGTACCCTAGACATTGAATTCCTGCATACGGGAAATGACAATCCCGCCCTCAAGGGTATTCAGATTTGCGGCATCTCGGCTCCGGCGGACGATACCCCACCCGTCATCACGCTGCTGGGCGATAACCCCCTCGAGCTACAGGTGGGCGCTACCTACACCGAACCGGGAGCTACGGCTACCGATGACGTGGATGGTGACCTCACCGCAGCCATCGTGGTAGCTGGCGATGCCGTAGACACGAGCGTAGACGGAACCTACGTGGTCACCTACAATGTGACCGACGCAGCCGGTAACGCGGCCACGGAGGTGAGCCGTACGGTGACCGTGAGTCCCGTGGTAAGCAACCCCATCGTGCAGATTGAAATTCTGCCCGGTGCCGACCTCGATGCTTCTACCTTCGGGGGCAGCAACAACTTCCAAATTGCCAACCAGTCCACGGGTAGCCTACAGGTCACCAGTGTGACGTTTGATCTTTCGACGGGCATCCTACCAGACATGGTGTTTGACCCCACGGGGACGGGCGGTGATGAAACGGCCCAGTGTTTCAACGCCGGCGGCAGTGCATCGGCCGTAGGGCTGGTCACGCCGGCCAATGCCTGCGTAGATCCTTTCTCCGGCGCCCGTAACGGCGGATTCGACGTACTGAGTATGGATTTCACGGACTTCGATCCGGGAGAAATCTTCACCTTTTCGGTAGATGTCGATCCGAATAGCATCCAGGGAGTACCCGGTGCCGGCGCAGCCGGAGCAGTTTCCGGGTATGAACTGGTGGGCGCCACGCTGACCCTCACGTTTAGCGACGGCTCGACTTTGGTCAGCAGCCTCTACGAAGACGGGAGCCTCGGCGGTAGCCAGGCAGTTGTGTCCGCGGGAGCACCAGCAACCCCGACCATCGCGGTGGTGGGTATCGCTTCCGCTCCGGCGACCGTAAGCGATCTGGACCAAATCGTGACGGTATCCGGTACGCCGGGCGATCACGTCTCGCTGTTGGTCATGGATTCACGCCTGTACATCAATTCCGGTGCTCCGCCCTTCGGTGTGTCGGAGGTGACGTACTACGCGAACGAAGCGATGTCCGGGAAAGGCCTGTACACGGCAATCATCGAAGCTGGCGGAACGGTCGATATCCCCGTGACGCTACTAGTAACGGAGAGTGGGAACACGACCCCCAATGGCGGGCTGAACCAACTGATTGCCGTGACTTCCGTCGGGCCCTACGCGGCAGACCAGGCCGTCAGCAACACGTCCAACGTGATCACGCTGCTTTACGATTCGAACGAAGCCCCCGTTGCGGTGGCCAGCGCCAACGTACTGACCGGCCCGGCCCCCCTGGAAGTCCTCTTCGACGGCAGTGGCTCTTCGGACAGTGACGGTACGATCAGCAGCTACGAATGGACCTGGGACGGCGGTACCGCCAGTGGCGTGAGCCCTACGGTGACTTTTGCCGAAGGCACCTACGAAGTCACCCTGACCGTCACGGACGATGACAACGCCACGGCTACCGACCAACTGACGCTAGTGGTCGGGGAGTCCGATGATGACGGCGACGGTGTCGCCAACGGCCTGGACAACTGCCCGACCGTAGCCAACGTCGATCAGCTCGACACGGATAACGATGGGCTGGGCGACGTCTGCGACGACGACATCGACGGCGATGGTATCCTCAACGCCGACGATTGCGCCCCGCTCGACGACCAGATCGGCGCCGCTACGGTAGACTTTACCGTGGAAGTTGATCCCAGCGACGCCTCCGGGCTGACCTTTACCCTGATGGGCAGCAGCACGGTCCCCGTCACGAGCTGGGCCTACACGGTCGATGGACAACCCCTGGCCACTACCGCTGATGCTTCGGTCACCCTCGCTTCCGCTTCGGAGACGGTCAATGTCTGTTTGGAGATCGTTACGGACTGTGGTACGGTGCAGGTGTGTCAGGAGGTGACGGCTACTTTCCAGTCCCAGCCAGGCTGTGATCTGGTAAGATTTGGTGGAGGCATTAACTACATCAGCTTCGATGTGCTGCCAGAAGAAGGACAACGTTCCATCTCCCAGGTGCTTGGTGCTGCGGCTGGACGAATGATTTACATTCAGCGACGCACACCATTTGGAGAAGTCCAGACCTACATTCCTATAGCCCCGAGTATCGGAACAGACTTTGATATAGTCCCCGGTGAGGCTTATCTGGTATTTGCGACCCAACCTGGTCAGATTAACCTGTGTGGCAATACGGTCGATCCGGATTTCCGGATGGCTATACCCGGCGGGTACGCTTGGGTAGGTTACGTGCCAAGTGCAGAAACTACGCCTACGGAGTACTTTGGTACCATTCCAGGGTTATTCTATGCCTTGGGTAGGAGGGGTGACTTTACCTTCGGAGATTCTGAGTACTATGTACCCTCGCAGCCTAATCAGACCAGCTTAACGCGGGTAGCGAACGGAGAGGGATACGAAGTGCTAACGTTCGGTGGCGGTGCCTCCCAAGGAAGTTGGCTAAACGGTCCTAAAAGTTTCCCTCCAGTAGACCCCCGCCCGCTCAAGCATGCTAGCCGCGTGTACACGGTACTTTACGGAACAGCGCAAGCGCTACAGGCCGGTGATGTAATCTCCGTAGTCGATACGGAGGGAGTAGTACATGCCGAACTGCAGGTGGAAGAGGATGGATCCATTCACACCACGACGGTTTTTGGATACGACGAGCTCACGCAAGCTAATCCGGAACTTCAAGTTGGCGAGGAGTTGTACTTCGAATTTGATGGAATGGTAGCGGATCAAACCCTATCCTTCCGGGGCAAAGGGGGAATCGAGCGCATCGAGCTGACGTTCGCACAGACTACCTCGGTAAATACCTCCGTGGCCGGACCTACAATGACCGCATACCCCAATCCTTTCCTAGAGGAACTTACCGTTGATGTGCCGCTCCAGGTTGTCGGACGACTGCACATCACCCTGATCGATGCCCGCGGCCGAGTAGTAGCTGACGAATGGATTGAGAACTCTATTTCGACGCAGGGTACCCAAACCGTTAAGCTGGCTACCCAAAACTTACCAGTTGGTATGTACCTGCTCCGTTGCGATCTCGCCGGTGAAGGAATTATGACGCGAAAGCTACAACGAGTCCGCTAGTCTCCTCCTCCCGTGCCGACGATAGTTATCCACCCGTACCGACCCTTCTAGGGTTGGTACGGGCCGGATACTACACCTGCCTCTTCCCCAATCTTTCAATCTAATAGATACTATGAAACACATTGTACACATTCAATTATTCCATTTTTTACTTGTCGTTCTATTTTCTCTTGTCGGATTAACAGTCAGTGCGCAGGAGGTCTTCTGTACCCCTCCAGCGGATTTTGCCGCATATGACCGTCCAGGGGGCATAGATGGGACTTTTGAAGCGGCCTTCATCCCGATCGGCCACGCAATGAACGGAAATGAATCAGTCGTGGCCATTCGTAGCGACGGCCGCATGGTGGGCCCGGCCAAGTGCGTGGAGTTGGATGCCCAAATGGGCACGTACCTTTTCCGGCAGATTAAGGTAACCCGCACACTGGATTGTGTGACCGATGTCGGGCAGTTTTTTAACCCCATTGAGGGAAATCCGTTTGGTGAGGCGGCGCTCGCCGAGTGCCAAGCGGGCAAGAATACAGACCGCTCGCTCCAAGTACTGACTCCGGGTGACTACGAGAAGTATATGTTCGTGATGTACGATCCTGATGAGGGTGGTCGGTACTACCGGATTGACAATAACGGTGAGGGTATGTTTCCGGCCAATGATGAAGACATCGATTTCTTGGGCGATGCAATCGCATTACCAGAACGGGACCCCGTAGGATTACAGGTACCCACTGCATTTTCCAGAAGTTTGGCGGAGGGCGCTCTGCCGGTGGAGTTTATCTCCTTTACGGCTACGGTGCACACCGGAGGTTCTACCCAACTGGATTGGTCAACCGCAACGGAAACGGAGAATGACCACTTTGAAGTCCAACGTTCACTCGACGGGGAGACGTTTGCTGCCATCGGACAAGTAGTAGGTGGAGGTGACTCCCGTTTAGTACTACATTATACCTTCCGGGATAACCTACCCGGGCCGGGCTACAATTACTACCGGTTAAAGCAAGTGGATTACGATGGTAGCTTTGCTTATTCGGACGTAGTCTCCGTAAATCATGGAGATACTGAGGAAGCTGGTCTCCGTTTGATTCCCAATCCCGCCTACGAAAGTGTAGCTATTCTGACGGCAGTGAACGATCAGGAAACGGCGGTAAGTCTACACGACGTAACGGGTAGGGTGCTTCAGCAGTGGCTGATTCCCACCGGTACCGACCGACTTACCGTAAACGTTAACAATTTAGCCTCAGGGGCCTACCTCATCCGTACCGTTTCGGGTAGTAAGAGTGAGGTAGTGCGCTTGATCAAGCGGTAGCTACCGTTCTGTCCCCCGGCGAAGATTTCCTCCAAGCTGGGATGCTAGTGCTTCAGGATTGAACTAAGCAATAGCTTGACGCCGACAGCGTGGTGCTGAACGAGCGGACAAAAGTTCAGCAAACTAAGTCTTACGGTGCCCTACCCGTAAGACCGTTAGCTACGGTGGATTTTTGGCTGGGAAGTACAGCGCCGCGATGGCCAGTCAAGGTGCAGCTTATTTCGGTCCTGAAGCACTAGTGGGCGGTCCCGGAAGTTTCATCAGATTGGACTCGTAGCTTGGCGTAACGGCGCGAGAATTTTTCCCGCGCCTTAGTCGTGGTGAAGGTCCAGTTGATGCGTACCCGCTGCGCGTTTCGTTGCTCCACCCACGCTTGTATCTCCGTGTTTAGCTGGTCCAGGCTTCCAATCTCGTCGGTTAGCTAAACAATGCCGGCGATGGCCGAGAATTCAATCTCGGTCATATCCAGCGAACTTCCGCGCTTGGGGTGTACACGAACTTCACTTTTCGCCGCAGTAATTCGGCCTCTTCCAGGGCTAGGTGCTCATAAAAGGAACCGTAGTATGGGTGTTGAGGTTATCCAACAAAATCTCTACCCGCTCGGCCGCCGCGTACTGCTCGGTAACTAGCTGGTGGATGCACTCGGCAAAATCGCGGCGAGTGCGTTGTTTACGCACTTGTGCGTGCCGGATACCCGCTTCGACGTCGTAGGCCAGTAGAATATTGGCCGTGCCCTGACGGACATACTCGTGGTCCACTTTTTTGATCGATCCGGGCTTGGCCGCCAGGGGTTCGACTTTCTGGCCGAGCAGCTGACAGGGCTTCTCGTCAAAAGTTAGGCGCACCACTCCCGCGACCGGCTCCTTGTCATACCTTGACCGACTCCATCGTGGCGAGCTCCCCGTTAGCGATCCATGCACCAGCTAGCTTCTTGCCACGGCATTGCTTTTTAAAATTCGTTCCACGTTGGATTTAGACACCCCCTCGGTGTAGCCCAGCTCACCCATCCGGTCCCTCAGCAAACGCATGTCCAGTGTCCTGCCTGCGGGCAGGGCGAACAAGCCAGCAGCGTGTTCCGCACTGGGTCACTTTGGGGGGGCCACTGCGGGGGCATCGTACAGGGCCCGGTCCAGGCCTCCGGCCACGAACTTTTTGCGCGTTTCATTGACCCGCTGGTACGTGATGTCCAGTTGGTCGGCAACGGCGGTGGCCGCGATGCCCCGGTCTAGTCGGAGCAGATAGTTGCCCGGATAATCTCCCGGCTGCGGTGCCGGCCGGTTGCGATAAAGCGCTGTAGATCGCCGCGTTGTTCATCCGTGAGCACCACGGGGTGGGAGGTACGATAGGCCATTTCTTGGCAAAGTTGCCATCCAAATACCCAGATTTGCAAGCGGAAATCCACCTTTGTAAGATGGCTAACTTCTGGGACAGACCACTAGGCGCAAAACGTAGGCGACACCATCGTGTCGACTACGTGGAGTGGGCTAGGGCCCCACTCCTAAGTTGCAAGGCCGCCGGGCGGGAAAAGAGCAAGTCAAAAATCACTTGAAGGTGGCCGCGCGGGGTATAGTCTTCCATGGCCACCGCAGCGGTTCCTTATCGGTCGGATTAGCCTGATCCAGCGCTCCCGGCCGATGCCCGGTACACGCGCCGGCATGTCTTTGGTCACGAAGGTGAAGCACGTGTCTTTACCCCGGGCGCCGCGGCTATCGCAGCGGGGAGCATCCAACGCGCGGCGGGACATACGCTATACTTCGCTAACTTTAAGTAGGATGTCAGCGCCCTACCCGCACACTACCGCCCCGGACCTCCGGTGGTTATTCCTCCTGGTCGGAATCCTCTGCACCGGCGGCCCCGCCCTGATCGCGCAAGACACCACCCGCATCCGCCGGGCGCTGGATGTAGCGGATTCGCTCTTCGTCCTACAACCCCGGCCCACGCTCGACCTACTGGCGACCCTTGCGCCCCTGATGCCCACGCCACGCCCCGGCAGCGGATCGACTGGCTCCACTACCACGGTGCCGCCTACCAGCGCCTGGGGCGGGATGGACTCGGTGGAGTGGTACCACCGCCGCAGATCCGGAAACCCTCCCGGTCGGCGCGAACGACCGGCCCGGGCCCGCGCCCTGGCCAACCTGGGTACGGCCTACCGCGCCCGTGGCGAACTGGATTCGGCGGCCGCCGTCTACGAGCGTGCCCTGGAGGTATTCGAGTCGCGGCCCGACAGCTTCCCCGCGGTACGGTCCGCAACAGCCTCGGACTCATCTACTACGCCCGGGGCGAGTACCCCGCCGCCATGCGGGTGTACCTGGAGGCCCTCAATCTCTTCGAAGGACTCGGGCACGCCGGCGCGGTGGCCATCGTGACAACAACATCAGGACAGGTCTACCACGCCCAGGAGGACTACCCCAGGGCCGTACGCCACTACACCGCCTACCTGGAAACCAGCCGGGACTGGCGGCAACCGCCGCGGCGAAGCCACCGCCCTCAATAACCTGGGCGTCGCCTACCTGGACCGCAGCGTGCCCGACACCGCCGAAATCTACTTCCTCCGGAGCCTGGCCGTGAAGGAGGAGATCGGACTGGACGCCGAGATCGCCACCACCCTCAATAATCTGGGCAAGATCGCAGCCAACGCGGCGACTTCCCCGCCGCCCTCGATTACAACCACCGCGGACTGGAAGCGGCCCGGTCCCGGACAACCCCCGCGACGCGGCCTTCTGCCTGGTCGAACTGGGGCACGCCTACCGCCATCTCGGTCGGCCGGCACAAGCCCGCGATCGGTACCGCCAGGCCCTGGAACTAGCGGAAGAAATGGGAGACCCCCAGCTGACCTACGACGCCCACCACGGCCTCTACGCAAGCTACGCCGGCACCAACCCCGCCCGGGCGCTGCCGCACTTGGAAGCCGCCTTCGCGCTGCGCGACAGCCTCCTCAACGCCGAGAACGTGGAGGCCCTGACCACCCTGCGGCTGGAAAACGACTTCCAGCAACGCGAACTCCTCAGCCGGCAGCAACTGGCCAACCTGGAACTGCGGGAAGCGCTCAGCCAGAGCCGGCTCACGACCCAACGCTGGGTGATCTTCGGACTGGTCGGCGGACTGCTCCTCCTCGCCGGACTGGGTTACCTGCTCTGGCGGCAACGCGCCCTGGTCCGGCGGCAGCTCTTCGAAAAGGAGACCCTGCTCCGGGAGATCCACCACCGCGTAAAGAATAACCTGCAGGTGATCTCCTCGCTGCTGGGCATCCAGTCGCGGCACGTCAGCGATCCGGCGGCCCGCGAGGCCCTCGACGAAGGGCGGAGCAGGGTGCAGACCATGTCGCTCATCCACCAGAACCTTTACGGACAGGATCAGCTGTCGGGCATCAACATCCGCGACTACTTCAACAAGATGCTGCAGAACCTGCTACAGACCTACCAGGTCTCCCCGGACCGCATCGAGGTAGTCACCGAGATCGAGGAACTGGTGCTGGACGTCGACACCCTCATCCCCCTCGGCCTCATCCACGAACTGATGACCAACGCACTCAAGTACGCCTTCCCGTCCGGCGGGGCGGACGCATCGCCGTGGGCATCCGGTAGACCACGGGCGGACTGGAAGTGACGGTCGACGACGACGGCGTGGGACTGGAAGACCCCGCAGCGCTCACCCGGGGTGGTAGCTACGGTTACGAGTTGATCACGGCCCTGGTGGATAACTCGAGGGGGAAGTTGAAAGTTAATGGGCAGGCGGGCACGCGGATCAATATCTTGCTCAAAGAATACACGGTAGCGGCATGACCCTGGAAGCGATGCGCATTCTGATCGTGGAGGATGATCCGGTCATCCGGACCGACCTGAAAGTCCCTGCTCGTCAGTCACGGGCTGAGCGTCGTCGGGGCGGCCAAGGACGCCGTTCGGGCCTACGACCTGCTGCAGTCGGCCCGGCCCAATTTCGTGATCTTGGACATCAACCTGGGTAGTGGTCCGAGTGGGGTGGAGATCGCCGAGGTACTCCACACCAAGTACCGCCTGCCCTACATTTCCTCACATTCCTACTCCGATCCGGCTACGCTGGAGGCCGCCATGGAGCAGGGCCCGTTCGGCTACCTCGTCAAGCCCTTTCAGGACGAAACCGTACTGAGCACCCTGGCGGTGGCCTGGACCAACTGACCCGGCGGCTGCGGGAAAACCGGGGCATCGACCTCAGTAACTGCCCCGAACCGCTCACCGATCAGGAGGAGCGGATCGCCCGGCTGCTGATCGAGGGATTGCCGTACCGGGGCATTGCCGAGCGGTTGCACATCAGTCAGAACACCCTGAAGTACCACGTCAAGCACCTCTACGCCAAGTACGGGGTGGCCGGACGGGCGAACTGGTGTCGAAAGTGTACGAATAACTACCCATTTGTGTGGGCGGCCGCGGCGGTCGGGGCGGAATTAGGGGTATCCCGAGCAGATGACTCCGGCATCATTCTTCACCCTTCCATTCACCCCGCCATGCAACGCAAAGCGCTTTTCCGCGTACCTCCTCGCCGCCGGGGCCGCTGCCGCCCTCCGTCCCCTCTCCGCCCACTCACGCTCCGTGCCGGGCGATCCCGATCCTCGACCCCCGCATCGTGCGGGACCGGGAGGGCCGGCAAGTCAACGTGCTGGGCGACCGTATGACCTTCAAGCTCACCGGAGAGGACACCGGCGGCCTGCTCACCCTGATCGAGGAGCACAACGATCCCGGGGTGATGATCCCGCCCCACGTGCACGACCTGGAAGACGAGGTCTTCCACGTCCTGGAGGGCGAACTGGAAGTCACCGTTGGCGGAGAATCCTCCATCCTCAAAGCCGGTGACCTGGCCTTCGGCCCCCGCGGCGTGCCCCACAGCTGGAAGACGGTAGGTGCCGGCAAGACCCGGGTACTGCTCACCGCCTATCCTTCCGGCATCGAGAAGATGTTCGAGGAGATTGGCGAGCTGCCGGCCGGTCCGCCCGACATGCCCACCGTATTCGGCATTTGCGAGCGCTATGGGATACGCTTCGTCTGAGGCCGCCCCTTTCCTTTGAACCATTAAATGACATCACTATGAAAACGCACGCTGTTTTATTCGTCCTGCTGGTGCTCGGCCTGTCGGCCTGCCAGGAAGACCCCGTCGTTCAGACCCGCTTTACCGGACCGGAAGTGGATAGGGCAATCCCTTGAGCCTGGCCATGGAATTCGGGGCCGACGTACTGGAAGGCCTGCCGACGGGGCAGCACCACCCGCCGTCCTACGTGCTGCGGCTTCCGGCGGAGGTGAGCCTTCCGCCCTACGACCACGTCACCCTGGACTGGAACGAGCACGGCCACGAGCCCATGCACGTGTACGACAAGCCGCACTTCGACGTCCACTACTACTTCCTATCGGAGGCCGAGCGCGACCGCATCGGTCCGGACGATACCCTGGCCTTCAACCAGCCGCTGCCCGCCGAAAACCTGCCGCCGGCCTACCTCGAGACCCCGGGACCGACATAACCGCGGAGGTACGTCAACCGCAGGAGTGGCAGCAGGCGGGCTACTACCCCGCCGCCTACCGCATCGCCTACGACGCAGCGACGGACCGGTATTCCGTGTTCCTGGAGAACCTCCTTGCCGTAGACTAGGCGGCGGGGCCGCGGGTGCGGGGGCCGGTCGGTAGAAGCGGAGGGGGTGTAAGGATCCTTTTCTAACGGGCCATTATTTACGATGATCGATTACGCCTGGACGTGTGCGTGCGATAGTCAACGTGTTTTTTACCCAAGCCCCCCGGTATTCTATGGGGACTTGATTCAATACTCCCCAGGGACGCTGGGCGCAAGGTCGGGCGATTGATTATACTATTACAAAATCTCTAAAGTTGTCCTTATTGATAGTTTTGCCTTCTGCACCATAGCTTTCCGTGAAGGTCTTGGATATCTTCACGCGCTTTTTCGGGTTCCATTTAAATTCATATGCATATAGCTGCATATTGACTTCCTCAACGTAATCAATTTCTTGTTGCTGTGTTGTTCTCCAAAAATAAGAACTAGCTAGCTTTAGTTTATACCTATTTTGCTTGATCCGCTCGGACACGAGGAAGTTCTCCCAAAGTGGCCCTACATCCGACCTGAATTCAATTTCATTCATCGATTTTATCACCATGTTCCTTATGCCATTATCGTAGAAGTAAATCTTTTTCCCTTTTTTTATTTCATTCCGAACGTTACGGCTGAAACTGGGTAGCCTGAATATGACATAGCCCTGTTCCAGAACGGTAATATATTTTTCAATTGTATTTTTATCTACTCCAACCAATCTACTTAGTTCGCTGTAATTGACTTCGCTGCCGACCTGTAATGCCAAAGCTCTAATCAATTTATCCAAAACGTCAGGTTTCTTGATGCCCGCGTAGGATAAAACATCTTTGTAGAGGTAGCTTTCTACTAAAGTCCTTAAAATTTCAATTTCCTCTCCAGGATTATTGATCACATCTGGGTACATTCCAAATCTTAGTCTATTCTTTAATTGCATCTTGGCTTCTAAATACCCGTTGCTCTCCTCATATTCTTCCCAACTGATCGGAAAGAGTTCATACTCCCATTTTCTGCCCGTGAGGGGTTCGTTTAACTCGTTAAATAATGAAAAGGAGGACGATCCACTTATCCACAACTGCACATCTTTGAACTGATCAATAATAATTTTCATAGTCAATCCGATATTGTTGATCCGTTGAGCTTCATCGATAAACACTACCTTCTTATTTCGAAGTAAAACTCGTATCTCTTCAGTATTGGGAGTATCTAAGGTCTGACGGATTACAGGGTCATCACCATCGAAAAATTTGTAGTCGATTCCCTGCAAAAACTTTTCGATCAACGTAGTTTTCCCCACCTGTCTCGGACCGATAACCATAATTGCCTTGCCCCGGCCAATCTTGTTCTCTATGCGTTTCGCTATCGTCCTTTCAATCATAATGGCCAAGATAAACCAAATTCACTTTTAATTATACTTTTAGGTGAATTAAATCACGTAATAGCATAATTGTAAGCTTATCTCCCATGATAGCTCTATTTTGACCTTGCCTCAAAAACCCTATCTTCCTCAGGAAAGCTTGCCTTTGCTAGCTTCGGTTGATCGTGAGATCATTCTAGGACCACGGGTGGAGTGCCTGAACCAGTGCTGGTTCGCCAGCCTGGACGAAATCAACGACCAGCTGCAGCAGTGGTCACTGCTCTATAATTACGACCGACCCCACCGGAGCGTGGGCTGCCAGAGTCCGGAAGCCTACGAAATTGCCAATAAGAATTTCTCGTTTGATGTGGTTGCGGGTTTGGGGAAGCCTACAAACACAACATCCATCCGCTCCGATTGCGCAACACCCCCCGGCACCAGCGCACCCGCCCCTCTCTACTTCCACTTAATCCCACACCCTGCACTCGGGTACTGCTTCTCCGGGCTCGGCTGGCCGGCGAGCATGGCGTCGATGGCGGCGCGCAGGTCGTCCCCGGTGACGGGCTTGCCGGAGCGCGGACGGCTGTCGTCCAACCGGCCGCGGTAGTAGAGCTTGCGCTGGCCGTCGAAGAGGTAGAGATCGGGGGTGCAGGCGGCGTCGTAGGCCCGGGCCACCGCCTGGGTCTCATCGTAGAGGTAGGGGAAGGTGAAGAGGTGGTCGAGGGCGAAGGCCTCCATGTTGTCGGGGCTGTCGACGGGGTACTTCTCCACGTCGTTGCTGCTGATGGCGACCGTGCCGATGCCCTTGGGCTCGTAGTCGTTGGCGAGGTCGACGAGGGCCTCGATGGTGTGGAGCACGTAGGGACAGTGGTTGCAGATGAACAGCACCAGGGTGCCCTTCGGTCCCTGCACGTCGTCGTAGTTGAGCTTGGCGCCCGACATCGCGTCCACCAGTTCGAAGGGGGGAGCGGGGGTGCCGATGTCGACCATGGTGGATTCCGTAAGTGCCATTGCTGCGCGTTTATGTCTTACCCATCATAAGGCGGGGAGCGGGGCGGGGGTTGACCGGCCGGGCGACAACTTTTCTTACCTTCCGGACTTACACTCCGGCTACCCTCACTTACCCACCATGCGCTTGCTCCGTCGTCTGCTTCCGCTCGCCTTGCTGCTGCTCGTCAGCGCGGGGTGCCGTAAGGCGGAACGGGAGCCGGAGTTTTTGCTACGGGCCAGTCTGCTGGTGGCGGAGGACCACACCTGGTACCGGGCCTTCGAATACTTCGGCCGCATCCTGAAGGAGCGCAGCGACGGGCGCATCGTGCTGCAGACCTACCCCTCCGAACAGCTCGCCAAGGAGATCGAGGCCATCCGGATGATCCAGGCGGGGGTGATCGACATGACCAGCACGAGCAGCCTGCTGAGCAACTGGACGGAGATCATGAGCTTCTGCGAGATGCCCTTCTACATGGAGAGCATGGAGGAGGTCGACAGCCTCATGGCGGGTACCCTGGGCGAACGCATCGGGGAGGCGATGATCCGGGATACCGGCCTGCGGCCCGTCGGCTACTTTCAGGCCGGTCCCCGTCACCTGACCTCCAACCGCCCCATCCGGACCCCGGACGACCTCACCGGGCTCGTCATCCGCATCCCCAACATCCCGGCCTTCGTCACGGCCTGGGACGCCCTCGGGGCCAAGGCCACGCCCATGGCCTTTTCCGAAGCCTTCACCTCCCTGCAGCAGGGGGTGATCAACGCCCAGGAGAATCCCCTGCCCCTCACCAAGATGGCCGGCTTCTACGAAGTGCAGCAGTACGTCAACCTGACCAGCCACGTCTTCGGCTGGACCCACCCCGTGATCGGCGAACGGCAGTTCCAGCGCCTGCCCGACGACCTGAAGGAGATCTTCCTCGAATGCGCCAGGGAAATGCAGTTGTACGAGCGAGAACTCTTCTACGCCAACGCGGCCGATACCCGCCGCTTCCTGGAGGACGCCGGCATGGAGTTTATCGAAGTGGACCGCCCGGCCTTCGTGGCGGGCTGCGGGGACGCCGTCTACAATACCCTCTCGCCGGAGATGCAGCAACTGTACCGGGAGCTAAAAGCTCCTAAGGAATGAGGTCCTTCGTCCGGGTAGCCGACACCACCCTCAAGTGGGGTACCCTGCTCATGACCGGGGCCTTCATCGGCTGCGTGGTGGTGCAGATCTACGCGCGGCTGTTCCTGGCTACCGCCCCCTCCTGGACCGAGGAGGCGGCCCGCCTGTTCTTCCTGCTGGCCATTGCCTTTGCCGCGGGCCCGGCCCTTAAACGGGACGCCTACGTCTACTTCGACTTCCTCTACGACCGCCTCGGTGCCCGCTGGCGGCGCTTGCTCACGCTGGCGATCGACGTCTCGACGGTGGTACTCTTCCTGCTGTTCCTGTACTATGCCGTCGTGTTCACGATCATGGGCACGGTGGAGCGGTCGCCCACGCTGCAATTTCCCATGGCGATCGCCTTCGGGGGGATGGTGGTGCTGGCGCTGTCGATCCTACTCTACGCCGTGGACCGGCTGCGGACCTACCTACCTATAAAGACGCGCCGCTCATGATCTGGATCCTGCTCGGCAGCTTCGCCGGCTTCCTGCTCCTGCGGTTCCCGATTGCCTTCGCGCTCGGGCTGTCGTGTCTCCTCTACCTGCTGGCGGCCGGCATCCCCCTCATCGTGCTGCCGATGAAGCTGTACTCGGGCATCGACGTCTTCGTGCTGCTGAGTATTCCCGGCTTCATTATGGCGGGCAACCTGATGAACCAGGGCGGCCTGACCGAGAAGATCATCGACTTCTGCAACCGGCTGGTGGGCCACATCCGGGGCGGCCTGGCCCTGGCCAACATCGCGGCCTCCATGCTCTTTGCCGGCATCTCGGGGACGGCCATCTCGGATACGGCCAGCATCGGATCGGTGATGATTCCGGCGATGAAGAAGGAGGGCTACGACGCGCCCTTCGCCTGCGCGGTGACGGCCGCCTCCTCGACGGTGGGGCCCATCATCCCGCCGAGCGTGTCGATGATCATCGCGGCTACCCTGACGGGGCTGTCGGTGGGCAAGCTGTTCCTGGCCGGGGCCCTGCCGGGGCTGCTGCTCGGACTGAGCCTGATGGGGATTACCTACTACATCTCCCGCAAGCGGCAGTACCCCGTCCACGCGCGCAGCAACTGGCGGCAGGTGGGTCGGAGCTTCTTCAACACCTTCTGGGCGCTGCTGATGACCGTGGTTATCCTCTTCGGCATCATTGGAGGTTTCTTCACGCCGACCGAGGCGTCCATCGTCGCGGTGGTGTACGCCCTGCTGGTGGGCAAGTTCGTGTACCGCAAGCTGACGCTGAGGAAGGCCCTGGTGGTTATCCTGGATTCCATGCGGACCTCCGCCTCCCTGATGGTACTGATCGGTTTTGCCAATTTATTCGGCTGGATCCTGATCATCGAGCGCTTGCCACAGACGGTGTCGGCGGGCATCCTGGGCTTTACCGACAATCCCTACGTGGTGCTGCTGCTGGTGAACCTACTGCTGATCTTCGTCGGCACCTTCATGGAGACCATCGCGGCCCTGCTCATCCTGTTCCCGATCCTGCTCAACGTGGCCGTGGAGGTCGGGATCGATCCGATCCACTTCGCGGTGGTGGCCCTGCTGAACCTGATGATCGGACTGACCACCCCGCCGCTGGGGGTCTGCCTCTTCGTGGCGGCCGGGATCGGCAAGACTTCCATCGGCAGCGTGACCCGGGCGGGCTTCCCTTTCCTGGTGATGAGCCTGGTGGTGTTGGCCCTGGTTACCCTGCTGCCGGGACTGTCACTGTGGCTGCCCGCGCTCTTTACGGACTGATGTATACCTTGTCGTACTACAGCAACACCAACGCCCATGACCTTCCTCTGCATTTCCTGCTACTTTAAGGGAGTACCCTTCCTGCGCGCCTGCCAGGCCGCCGGCAATACCGTGTATCTGCTGACCGTCAAGAAACTGGAGCACGACCCCTGGCCCCGGGAGTCGATCGACGAATTCTTCTACGTCGAGAACGACAGCAACGCGCCCACCGCCCTGGCCAACATCGCGAAGGGCGTGGCCTGGATGATGCAGAGCCGAAAGATCGACCGCATCGTGGCCCTGGATGATTTCGACGTGGAGAAGGCCGCCTACCTGCGGGAGGAATTTCGGATTCCCGGGATGGGACAGACCACGGCGCGCTACTTCCGCGATAAGCTCGCCATGCGGGTGCAGGCCCGGGATCACGGCATTCCCGTCCCCGCCTTTACCGACCTCTTCAACGACGTGGCCCTCACGGAATTCGCCAACACCGTCGAATACCCCTGCCTGCTGAAACCACGGGGGGAGGCCAGTGCCACCGGCATCACTAAAGTGCACTCGGCCAGCGAGCTTTGGGAGCGGGTACACGGGTTGGGGGAGCGTCGCAAGGATTACCTCGTGGAGCAGTTTCGCCCCGGCGACGTTTACCACGTCGATGCGCTGTCGGTCGACGGGGAGGTGGTCTTCTGTCAGGTGTCGCGCTACCTCAGTACCCCCTTCGAGGTGGCCCACGGCGGCGGCATCTTCCGCTCGGTGAGCGTGCCCTACCGCGACGAGGATGCCGTAACGCTGCGCCGGCTGACGGAAAACGTGATGCACGCTTTCGGCATGCAATTCAGCGCCTCGCACACGGAGTTCATCCGGACGCAGGACGGCAATTTCGTATTCCTGGAAACGGCCAGTCGGGTGGGGGGCGCCCACCTCGCCGAGATGGTGGAGGCGGCCAGCGGCATCAGTCTGTGGGTCGAGTGGGCCAAACTGGAAACGGCCATGGCCGGCGGCCGGCCGTACCGGCTCCCGAACCGTCGCTACGACCAGTCGGGCATCGTGGTCAGCCTTTCGCGCTTCGAGCACCCGGATACGTCAGCCTTTGACGATCCGGAGATCGTATGGCGCATGGATAAGCAGCAGCACATCGGCCTGATCGTGGCCTCGGAGTCCACCCAGCGCATCCGGGAACTGCTGGACGACTACGCCCGCCGCATCGCCACCGACTTTCACGCGAGCGCGCCGGTACCCAACAAGTCGGCGCACTAACGGACCCATTCCGGGATTCACCTGGCACCCGCGTACGCGCCCGCCCGAGAGTTGCGTACCTTTGCGGGCCAAACCAAAACTACCGCTTACATGCCCTTACGCATCCTTACCCTTTGTCTGTTCCTACTGGCCGGCACCCTGACCGCTCAGGTACAGTCGCCCCCCGCCTCGCCCACCGTGAAGCTGGAAACCACCGTCGGCCTCACCGACGTCGCCCTCGAATACAGCCGCCCCAATAAGAAGGACCGCACCCTCTTTGCCGCCGACGGACTCGTGCCCTACGGAGAGATCTGGCGCACGGGGGCCAATCAGGCCACCAAAGTGACCTTCAGCGACGCCGTAACCGTAGCGGGCCAGGAAGTACCCGCCGGCAGCTACGCCATCCTGAGCAAGCCCGGGGCCGACAGCTGGGAGGTGATGTTCTTCCCCTACGCCACCAGCAGCTGGACCAGCTACACCGAAATGGAGCCCGCCGTGACCGTCACCGCTACCCCCGAGATGACGGAAGCGACCACCGAGACCTTCACCATCGAGATGGCCAACTACTCCTTCGACGGCGCGGATATGACGATCAAGTGGGGCAACACCCTGGTGGCCCTGCCCATCGTGTCGAACGCCAAGCAAGACGTAATGGCCGCCATCGACCGCGTCATGGCCGGCCCGAGCTCCAACGATTACTACCAGGCCGCCGTGTTCCTCAACGATTCCGGAGAGGACAACGAACGGGCCCTGGAGTACATCCGTAAGGCCAACGGCATGACCGACAATCCCGCCTTCTGGATGGTCCGTCGCGAAGCCGTCATCCTGGGCCAGCTCGGCATGAAAGCCGAGGCCCTGGCTGCCGCTAAGCAGTCCCGTGACCTGGCCGAAAAGGCTGGCAACATGGACTACGTGCGGATGAACGAGAAGGATATTGAGGAGTGGAGTAAGTAGTGCTCACTACTGGCCCCTTTTGCGCTCACCTCCGGCTTTTCTTTCCGGCCCCTGGCTTTTCTTTCCTCATCCCCGGCCCCTCTTCCCTCACCCCCGGCCCTCTTCCCTCATCCCCGGCCCCTCTTCCCTCACCCCGGCCCTCTTCCCTCACCCCCGGCCCCTCTCCGGAGGAGAGGGGGGTGCTTCTGATGCGTCCTCACCCCCGGCCCCTCTCCGGAGGAGAGGGGTGAGCTTCTGATGCAGTCCTGGATTTAGGGTTTAGGGAAGCGGGTTAGCGTAGGGAGCGATTATGATGGGGGAATCTAGTATGAATAGATAGGATGAAATCAACTCGCTCCTCCGTCACGCTCCCCTCTCCTTCGGAGAGGGGTTGGGGGTGAGGGCAGAGGGGGCGAGGCAAAAAAAGGGCGCGCCGAATCCGGTGCGCCCTTGCGGTTTCGGGTGGTATGAGCGCGGACGCCTACCGCCGGTTGAGGGAGCTGGTGATGAGGCTGGAGGCCGCGATGACGGTGCCGAAGACGAAGATGGAGGCCAGGGCACGCACGGTGGAGCCCTTGACGACGATGCCACTTTCCTTGGCCTTGTCGTCGAAGTCGCCGTGGCTGCCGTGGTCGCCGGGGACGGCCTCGAAGAGGTAGTCCTGGCTGTGGGAGGCGGGCTTTTCGGTCTTCTGTCCGCTCACGGCCGTTTTGCCGAGGAAGAGGTCCATGAGGCCGGGGAACAGCTTGCTGCCCAGGATGGTCTGGACCGCGGGCAGGCCCACGTAGTATTCGCGGTCGTTGGTCGCGGCGGCGGCCACGACGGCGCGGGCGGCTACCTCGGGCTGGTAGATGGTGCCCATGGGGCGGGGCTCCTTGTCGAGTTTGTTGCGCACCAGGTTGAACTGGGTGGTGTTGATGCCGGGCAGCTGCACCATGGTGGTCATGATCC
This sequence comes from Lewinellaceae bacterium, assembly GCA_963803525.1. GTDB lineage: Bacteria > Bacteroidota > Bacteroidia > Chitinophagales > Saprospiraceae > Neolewinella. The sequence goes on along the minus strand of CAWDMV010000017.1, from coordinate 158,548 downwards.
GGCTCTTCTCGTGCTTCAGTTCGGAGCGCAGGCTGTCGTAGAACCCCTCGATGGCGTGCTTGGCGCCGCAGTAGGCCGTCTGGAGGGGGATGCCGCGGTAGGCGAGGGCGGACCCCACGAAGACGATGCTGCCGCGGTTGCGGGGCTGCATGCGGTTGAGGGCGCACTTCGTACCGTAGACGGTGCCGAGGTAGGTTACGTCCGTGACGCGCTTGAACTCCTCCATGTCGATGTCCTTGAACAGGCCGAGGACGGAGGTCATGGCGTTGTTGACCCACACGTCGATCGGGCCGAAGGTCTCTTCCACCTTGGCGGCGGCCTGGTCGAGGGCCTTGTAGTCCGTGACGTCGAGGGGCAGCACGAGGGCTTCTCCGCCGAGGGCCTCGATCTCCTTGCGGGCACCTTCCAGCCCTTCCTGGTTGCGGGCAATCAGGCCGATGCGGGCGTGGCCCTTGGCGAATTCCCGGGCGATGGCCCGGCCGATACCGGCCGAGGCGCCGGTAATGACGACGGTGCGGGGGCGCTGGAACTTGGAATTATTCATGTTATTTTACTTGATTGGTTACACCCTTCACAACCGGATGCGTGGGGGAGATTGTTCGTAGCGGCATGTCCGCCACCGCCGAAATGCCCTACTTCATCAAACCCTCCTTGCCGCTGCACGCGGGTGCTAAGGAATCCGCCTACCAGCAGGCCGCGGCCGCCCTCTCGGCCACGCTGGCCGGGGAAACGGACGAGGTGGTGAAGATGGTCACCGTCAACTGCCTCCTCAAGACCTACCTGCCCTATTACTACTGGGTGGGTTTCTACCTGGTGAGCGGTCCCCGCCGGCTGCGGGTAGGCCCCTACCAGGGCACCCTGGGCTGTCTCCACATCGACTTCGGGCGGGGCGTCTGCGGCGCGGTGGCCGAGTCCGGCGCAACGCGCATTGTCACGGACACCCACGCCCTGGAGCAGGGCAAGGAACACATCGCCTGCGACCCCAACAGCCGCTCGGAGATCGTCGTGCCGGTGCGGCGGGCGGACGGCAGCCTGCTGGGCGTCTTCGACGTCGACAGCACCGAGGAAGGTTCCTTCGATGGGGTGGACCAGCGGTGGCTGGAGCAAATCCTAAGTGATACCTTTGGGGGATAACCTCCCTCGCCCTGAGCTACACGATCCACCTCCCCCAGTTCGAGGGCCCCTTCGACCTGCTCCTCTTCTTCATCGAGCGGGACGAACTGGACATTTACGACATCCCGATCTCCCAGGTCACCAACGATTTTCTGGCCTACCTGCGGGAAGCCGAGCGGATGGACATCGATCTGGCCAGCGAATTCGTGCTCGTGGCCTCCACCCTCTGTCGGATCAAGGCGAAGATGCTCATCCCCCGCAAGCCAGTCGATGAAGAAGGCAATGAGATCGACCCGCGGGAAGAACTGGTGCACCGCCTGCTCGAGTACAAGCGCTACAAGAGCGTGCTGCAAGAACTCCGGGAGCTGGAAACGGAACGCGGCCTGCGCAGCTACCGCGGTAACCTGACCGAGGAACTGGAGGAACTGTCCACCCGCGTCCTGGTCGACGTAGAGCTGGAAAGCGTCACGCTGTTCAAGCTGCTGCGGGCCTACGAACGCATGCTGAGCCGGCTGGAGGAGGCGGGCAAACGGCCGGTGGTGCACGAGATCGCCCAGTTTACCCACACCATCGAGGAGGAGCAACGGCGGATTATGAATCTGGTGGGCAGAGTCCGCGCCGGCGAGCCCCGGTCAAGCTTCGCGGCCGTCTTCGGCGTGTGCCTGACCCGCATGCACGCCATCGTCACTTTTCTCGGACTGCTGGAGCTACTGAATGCGGGTCAGGTACGCCTCGTTCCGGGCAGTGGCTTCAACGACTTTTGGTTGGAAGCGGCCGGCCGGGAAGCGGAAGTCTAGTTGAGTACGCTAGGGACAAGGTGGAGGAAGCGGGGGACGCTCACCTCGAAGAAATTCTGCCGGTCACCGTCCTCGGTGACCCGGGTCATAATGTAGCTGCCCTCCATGGCCCCGATGGGGGTGGAAAACTGTACCCAGCTGTTGTACTCGTAAGATTCTCCCGGTGCGATCAGGGGTTGTTTGCCCACGACCCCTTCTCCCTCTACGTGCCGGCGCTCGCCGGTGGCATCGATCACCTCCCAGCTGCGGCTGAGCAGTTGGACGGCGACGGCCCCCTTGTTCTCGATCTTGATGCGGTAGGCATGCACGAACTGGCCGTCCTCCGGCTGGGAGTACTGCTCTTGGTAAAAACTTTCGGCGCTTACGGTGACGCGTTGGGTGGTTTGGCTGATCATGGGAGAAAGGGTTGTTAAAAGGGCAGGTCGTCGTCCGCCTCGACCGCCGGTTCGTTGCTGGCCGTCGGGAAGTCATTGGGCGCGCCGCTGCCCGGGGCGGACACGGGGGCGTTATTGGCCGTAGCGGCCTCCACGCGCCAGGCGTTGAGGTTGGTGAAGTACTTGTCCTGCCACTGGCGGCCGCGCAGGTCGAAGTGCACCTTGATCTCGTCGCCCTCGTTCATGTCGTCGATGATGGAGGTGCGGTCCTGGGTGGTTTGAAACTTAACGAAGTTCTCGTACTGCCCGTCCTGGGTGCTGATGACGAAGTCGCGTACCCGGAAGCTCTCTCCCTTGGTTTCGGTTTCGTATTTCTTGACGAGCTTTCCGGTAATTTCGAATGACATAGGTGATTGTTTAACTGAATTTTATATCAAGCAAGTATCGGGGCACTCCGGTTCAGAGCACCGCGTAATAAGTGGATTTAAGTCTTAGCGGGTACGCTCGCAGGCGCCCGCGCACTCCCCGTAGAGGTTCAGGCTGTGGCCCGTGACCTTAAAGTTAAGGATGTCGCCCATCATATTCTTGATCTGCTGGACGCGGGGGTCGCAAAACTCGAGCACTTTGCCGCAGGAGTTGCAGATCAGGTGGTCGTGCTGCTTGTAGCCGTAGCTCTTCTCGTACTGCGCCAGGTTCTTGCCGAACTGGTGCTTTTTGACGAGGTCGCAGCTCACCAGCAGCTCCAGGGTGTTGTACACGGTAGCCCGACTCACCCGGTAGTTGTTGGTCTTCATGTGGATGTAGAGCGACTCGGCGTCGAAGTGATCGTCGCGGCTGTAAATCTCCTCCAGGATGGCGAAACGCTCCGGCGTCCGCCGCGCCTTACGCTGGCGGAGGTGTTCGGAAAAGATGTCCTTGACCTGGCGAATGTCGGTGGTCGGGTTGGTCTGCATGCTTCGTCTTTTGGGCCGGTAATCTTTAGCGTGTCAGGGTGGCGCGCGGCGGCGGCGGACGAGCCAACGGCCCGACAGACTAAAGAACTAACAACCTACTCCACCCGGGAAACGGTTGAGACGTTATCTAAGTTTTGCAGCGCCCTGGAGGCCAGCCGCAACTGATCGGTGTTGCGCACCAACAGACTGATTCGGGCGGTAAAGGTGCCGCTCTCGGCGGCGATGTGAAAACTGCGGATGTCGAGGTCCATCTCGGTGATCTCGTGGCTGATGGTTTCGATCACGCCCTTGCCGCTGTCCAGGCCGGTCAGCTGCAGTTCGGCCACGAAGCTGTGCTCGGTGGTGCTCACCCACTCGGCCTTCATGATGCGGTAGTCGTAGTTGGCCATCAGGTTCTCGGCGTTGGGGCAGATCACGCGGTGGATCTTCAGGCCGGCGGTGGAGGTGAGGTAGGCAAAGACCTGGTCGCCCTGCACGGGATTGCAGCAGCTGGCCATGGTGTACTCGAGCTGGTCGCCGGGTTCGCCGTTGATCAGCAGCTTGGTGTGGCCCCGGACCTTGCTGGCGGGGTTGCGGCGGCCCTTGCTCTCCGGGTCTTTCTCCTGTGGGGGAGTAGGGGCGGCGGGCGCAGGTGCGGCGATCACCAACTTGCCGTGTTCGACGGTGAAGGGCTTGAGGGCCTGGTTGATGCTCATGGCCTCGCGGCCGATGTCGTAGAACAACTCGACGTGGCTGCCCTCGGTGTGGTAACGGGCCAGGGTTTCGATGGCGACCTTGTCGTCTTCGACGTGCAGTTTCTTGAGCTTCCGCAGGAGGGCTTCGCGGGCGAGTTCCCCCTGCTTACGCTTTTCCTCCTTCAGGGCCTGACGGATCTTGGCCTTGGCCTTGCCGGTCTTGACCATGTCCAGCCAGTTGGGGTTCGGCTTCTGCTGGGGACTGGTGTTTACCTGTAGGCGGTCGCCATTGCGGAGGACGTAGGACATCGGGACGATGCGCTCGTCGCACAGGATGCTCTGGCAGTGATAGCCCACCATGCTGTGTACGCTGAAGGCAAAGTCCAGGGCCGTGGAGCCCTTCGGCAGGGCCTTCATGTCGCCGTCGGGGGTGTACACGTAGACCTCTTCGTTAAAGAAGCTGTTGGCCCGGAAGTCGCCCAGGAACTGGACGGTGTCGCTGTTGGGGTTCTCCAGGATGTCCCGGACGCTCTCAAACCACTGCTCGTAGACGTCGCGGTGGTTGCTCACCCCCTTATACTTCCAGTGGGCGGCGAAGCCGCGCTCGGCGATCTCGTTCATGCGCTCGCTGCGGATCTGCACCTCCACGAAGCGCGCGCCCGGGCCCACGACGGTGGTGTGGAGGCTTTCGTAGCCGTTGGACTTGGGGATGGTGATCCAGTCCTTAAGGCGGCTCGGCACGGCCTGGTAGGCATCGGTGATGGTGCTGTAGGTGGCCCAGGCGGCCAGCTTTTCCTTGTCGCGGGGTACGTTGAGGATCACCCGCACGGCGAAAAGGTCGTAGATCTGATCGAAGGGGACCTGCTTCTTCTTGATTTTGTTGGCGATGCTGTAGATGGACTTCGGCCGGCCGAAAACGCGGTAGGAATAGCCCAGGTCGTCGAGCCTTTTCCGCAGCGGGGCGATGAAGCTCTCGATGTACTTCTCGCGAGCGGCCTTGGTTTCCTGCAGCTTGCGGGCTACGGCGTTGTAGTCGTCGCGCTCCAGCACCTTCATGCACAGGTCGAGGAACTCCGATCGGAAGTTGTACAGCCCAAGGCGGTGGGCTAGGGGGGCGTAGATGTAGCTGGTTTCGGCGGCGATCTTGAGCTGCTTGTGCTCGGGCATGCTCTTGATCGTGCGCATGTTGTGCAGGCGGTCGGCCATCTTGATGAGCACGATGCGCACGTCGACGATCAGGGTGCTGAGCACCTTCTTGAAGTTCTCGGCCTGCTGGCTCTCGGATTGGTAGGCGCTGTCGAGCTTCGTCAAGCCGTTCACCATCTGGGCGATGCGCTCGCCGAACTGGTCCTGCAGCTCCTCGATCGTGACGGGGGTATCCTCGACCACGTCGTGCAGCAGGGCGGCGCAGATGGCGGTGGGCCCCAGGCCGATCTCCTCGGCACAAATGCGCGCCACGGCGATGGGGTGGAAGATGTAGGGCTCGTGCGACTTGCGGCGCTGGTGGCGGTGGCTGAAGTTGGCGAGCTTGAAGGCGCGGTCCATTTGCTCGCGGTCCTCGGGGGGAGGATTGCGCAGCGTGGCGATCATGTCGTCGTAGGCCCGCTGGATGGTGCGCTGCTCTTCTACCGTGATGTCGAGTACTTCTGCCATGGAAAGAAATAACAAAATAAGCCGGTAATCGGATGAAACTCCGGCCCTCACCGCTTCATCCGGTTGCCGTTCGGGTCGGTAATGGGCCGGCTGACGCTCGGCGCGCATCGCTTCCGGCAGGGTCCCGTGTTTAGACGCCGCCAGCGCCGAAAAGCCACCCTAAGGGCGCTTTTTCTCCTCCCGTTCCCCCAATTGTCGCATCAGCACCATATCCCGGAAGGCCTTGCGGGCCTCCTGCACGGGCGAGCCGAACCACGACTTGCCGGGCTCCGTATCCTTGCCCACGCCGCTCTGGGCCATAATCACCGTGCGTTCACCGAGGTGGACGTTCTGAGCGACGCCCGCCTGCCCCTGGAGGATGGACCAGTCGTCGATCACGCAGTTACCCGCTACACCAACCTGCGCGGCCATCTGTACGTGAGCGCCGATTTTGCAATCGTGGCCGATCTGCACCTGGGCATCGAGCTTGCTGCCGCGTCCAATGACCGTCGTCGAGGAAACGCCGCGGGCGATGGTGCAGCAGGGTCCCAGAAAAACGTCGTCCTCCAGCCGAACGCTGCCCCCGCTGCGCCAGGGAATGAGCCCGTCGGGGGTGCGCTTGAAGTAAAATCCCTCGCCGCCGACCACCGTTCCGGAGCTGACCGTGACCCGGTCGCCCAGTACGCAGCCGTCGCCGATGACGCAGTTGGGTTCCAGGTGGCAGTGCGCGCCGATAACCACGTCCTTGCCCAGGACGACGCCGGGGGCAATGTAGGTGCCCTGTCCCACCCGCACCGTTTGCTCCTCCATTTTCCACGGCACCTGCGGCCGCGCCTCCCAGACGAGGCGGTTGTAGGCGGCAAAGGGTTCGGGGTGGATCAGCAGGGCCTTCCCCGCCGGACAGTCCGCACGCCGGTCGATCAGGATGACGGAGGCGGCCGAGGCCAGCGTGGAGGCGTAGTAGCGGGGGTGGTCTACGAAGCACAGGTCACCCGCCTCCACGTGGTGGATCTCGTTGAGACCGGTCACGGACAGGCGGCCGTCGCCGATCAGTTCCGCGCCGAGGCGGTCCGCGAGTTCCGCTGCGGTGGTGGGAAGGGGAAGTCGCATAGGATCGGAGTTTAGGGCGGAAGCGCCGGGACCAGATTAATTGAGTACGCCCTCGAGTTTGTACTTGTAGTAGCGGACGCCGGCGCCGTAGACCCAGCCCACCTTACCGTCCGCCAGGCGCACCTTCACCCAGGGTTCGGTGGGCGTGACCTCGCCAAGATCGATGCGGTAGAGGGAGTCGGTTACCTCGTTGAGGAAGGTCACCGGAGCGTACAAGGTTAGGCGGCCGATGATCGGTGCCCCGAGTTCGGGGCGGACACGGACGTTGAGCCCATCGATGGTGCTGTATAGGGTCGTTTCTTTCTGCACCACGATTTGCTGGGGCATGCGGGTGCCGGGCACGTAGCCCAGGGTATCGCCCGGCAGCGGCTGGGTGCGGGCCCGGAGCAGAGCGGCCTCGCGGGCCGCCGCCTCTTGCTGGGCCTCGGAGAGCAGGATATCTCCCGCTTCGGTAGGTTCCTGGCTGGCGAGCAGGCGGCGGATGCTGTCGCGCAGGATGCTGTCGCGCCGCTCGAGGTAGTCCTCCCGGGTATTCTGCTCCTCCAGCATGGCGTAGTCGCTGTCGTTGGCGCTGCACTGCCGCATGGCCCAGATCATGAAGAAGAGGGTCACGAGGGAAACGATCACGAAGGGCACCAGCTGGGGCGTGCTGCTGTTTTGGGAAGCCATGGGGCGAAGGTAGGGAGCGGGATTTACGATTTACAATTGACCATTTACAATTTACAATTGGCCTGCACCACTGATGCCCCCTGCCTGTGTTTCCCTCACCCCCGGCCCCTTTCGCTGCACGGCTTCCTCCGGAGGTCCGTGGGAGAGGGGGGACGGCCTGATGCTTTCCAAAACCCAAGCCTCGAAAATAGAGTTGTGGCTATGTACGAACGGGCGCGCATAAAGTGTGTGCACGAGCGAAGCGAGCAAATAGCGTGGGCCACGAGCGAAGCGAGCAGAGCCGCACATTGTAAATTGTACTTTGTAAATGGTAAATTGTAAATCCTAATGCCCCGCCACTACTCCCAACTCTACCGCGAACTGCGGGCCGTCGACCCGGCCGACTACCACCGCATCATCCGGATGTACGAGGAGCGGGAGCAGGAGATCGGGCGGCTGGACGTGGTGGAACACTTCGAGATCACCGTGGCCTACGTCGATGCGCTGTTCGAGACGGGTGCCTACCGCGAGCACCAGCTGATGGTGGACCTGGTCATCCATGCGAGCATCCGGCACGACATCCGGCAGGTGCCGGGGCGGGAGGACGACATCTACGTGTACCAGCTCTTTCGCAAGGCGGCCAGTGCGTTCCGGATCCAGGAGTACGCGACCACCGAGCACGTGCTGCGGGAGCTTATCCGGATGCGACCGCGGGAGGTACTCTACTTCCGGTTGCTGCGGACTACGCTATTCCGGCAGCGGACGGGCATGCTGCAGTTCGGGCGGGCGGCGTGCATCCTGTGTATGTTGCTGACGGCGCTGGTGGTGACGGTGAACCTGCTGGTGATCAAAAATTTCTATCCGGCCTACGCCGCCTGGATGACGGGGCTGAGCTTCGGGGTCTTCCTCGCCGGTATGTTGTTGCTCTTTGGCTCCTACGGCTATGCATATTACCTTACCCACCGGGAGGCCACTCATTTTCGGGCGGCCCAGATAAACAAACGGCGCGTTTAGCCGCTCTCACAGTAAACCAGTAGTCCATGGCAACCAAACCCACCTTAGTTATCCTAGCCGCCGGCATGGGTAGCCGCTACGGAGGTCTTAAGCAGATCGACGGCGTCGGCCCCAGCGAGGAAGGCATCATTGAGTATTCCATCTACGACGCCATCCGGGCCGGCTTCGGCAAGGTCGTTTTCGTGATCCGCAAGGACATCGAGGAGCCCTTCCGCGAGAAGTTCGACGGTAAATTCGGCGACAAGATCGAGGTCGCCTACGCCTTCCAGGGGATGGACAGCTACGTTCCCGATGATGTCGATCACACCAAGCGGGAGAAGCCCTGGGGCACCACCCACGCCATGCTCGTCGCTAAGGAAGTCACCCAGGAGCCCTTTGCCGTCATCAACGCCGATGATTACTACGGCACCGAAGCCTTCCAAAAAATGGCCTCCTTCCTCGTGGCCGAGGCCGACGAAGAAACCTTCGCCATGGTCGGCTATGTCCTCCACCGCACCCTCTCCGACCACGGCCACGTGAACCGCGGCGTCACCGTCGTAGCCGAGGATTACCTCCTGCAGGACGTCAACGAGCGCCTGAAAATTCAGCGCGGCGACGATAAGAAAGTCCGCTACCTCGGCGAAGACGGCCACCAGTACGAGCTGGCCGACGACTCCGTGGTCTCCATGAATTTCTGGGGCTTCCACCCCTCCATCTTCGACCGCATCGAGGAAGGCTTCCAGCAATTCGCCCGCGATAATCAGGGAGACGCCCGCGCCGAGTACCTGATCCCCGAGCTCGTCGACGGCATGATCAAGGACGGCAGCGCCAGGGTCAAGGTGCTCGTCAGCGAAGACAAGTGGTACGGCGTCACCTACCAGGAAGATAAGCCCATGGTGCAGGAGGCGTTCGCGATGCTCGTCGCCGAGAACACCTACCCCAGCCCGCTATTCAGCTAGCAAGTACTCGCTCCAGCTGCCCGGGTACAGCGCCGGCAGCTCCCCGAAGGCGTAGTAGTACGCCAGGATATTATGACAGGCGGTCACGCCGGAGCCACAGTAGAATACGTTCTGCTGTGGCTCTTTTTTTAGCCCGGCAAAGCGTTCGCGCAGGGCCTCCTTCGATTTAAACCTTCCGTTTTCCAGGTTCTCCGGCCACGGCAGGTTGATGGCCCCCGCGATGGCACCGGCTACGGGGTCGATGGTTTCGTTCTCGCCCCGGTAGCGGTCGGCGGTGCGGGAGTCGATCAGCGTAAAGTCCGCGTCCGTGCGCAAGGCATCCACGGCGGCGCGGTCGCAGGTGCGCAGCAGTCCCGGGGAAGCCAGGGGATACGGTCCGGCCGGCATTTCCGGTGCGGGGCCCGGCTCGGTACGCCCACCGATGGCTTGCCAGGCGGGGAAGCCCCCGTCGAGCACCGCGACCCGCTCGTGCCCGAGATCCTTAAGCAGCCACCAGGCGCGGGCGGCGATGCCGCCGCCCTTATCGTCGTAGGCGACGACGCGCCGGTTGGGGGTTAGGCCCAGTCGGCCGAGGTGGAGGGCGAACGTCCCGCGGTCGGGCAGGGGGTGGCGGCCCGTAGTGCCGGGGATGATCTTGCCGGAGAGGTCGTCGTTGAGGTGGAGGTAGTGGGCCCCGGGCAGGTGACCCGCGAGATACTCCTGACGTCCTCGGTGGGGGTGCATCAGGTCGAAGCGACAGTCGAGGAGCAAGGGTTTCTTGGCGAGGAGATCGGAGAGCTCGGCGGCGGAAACGATGGGCGTGGTCATTGCCCAATATAGTGGTGTTAGTAATCGCGCCAGTGCCGGACCTCAATCGTGAGGCTGTCGCTGCCCGCGAGCCGGGTGGCTACTTCCCCAAAGGAGGGCGCCCGCCACTTGCTGGGGGGGAGCTTGGAGAAGCCGTAGGGTTCGGTGGGCACCCCGAGCATATTCCGGTCGAGCTCGCCGTTGCCGTTGAGGTCCTGGAAGGCGGCCACGACGTAGCTGCCGGCCTTAGGCAGGCGCAGGGCCAGCTCGGCGCGGTCCGCGGTGGCGCTGAGCGGGCTGCTGGCGTTGGAGATAAAATCCTCGTTTTCAAACCCGTCGGCGCTGTCGTAGGCCGCCACGTACACCTTCCCGCCGGCCGTCGAGCTGCGGACTTCCACGTTCACGCGCTGGGGCGCATCGGTCAGGGTAGCCAGGAAGAGCAAAGCGATCAGGTAGGGCAAACCGTATGAATTAGGTGATAAAGCAAATATCGTACCTATAAACACGAACGCCCCGGGGATCGGTGTCCACGGGGCGTTAATAATTTTAAAAGGTTTTAGGCACAGTACTTATCGAAGGCCATCTTCAGGTTCTGGGCGATCACTTCGGCGGGGCGCCCCTCGATGTGGTGGCGCTCCAGGAAGTGGACCAGCTTGCCGTCCTTAAACAGCGCGATGCTGGGGCTGCTGGGGGGGTAGGGCAACAGGTGCTCGCGGGCCTGGGCGGTGGCGGCGGGGTCTACGCCGGCGAAGACGGTGTACAGGTGGTCCGGCTTGGCATTGTTCTGGGCGGCCATCTTGGCGCCGGGGCGGGCATTGGCCGCGGCACAGCCGCAAACGGAGTTGACGACGAGCAGGGCGGTGCCCTCGGTCTGCTCCAGGGCGGCGTCTACCTCCTCGGGCGTGGTCAGGGATTGAAAGCCGAAATTGGTGAGGTCCTTAGACATCGGGATCGTGAGCTCGACGGGGTACATACTTGTATGGTATTTTTTGTTTGGAAGGCACCGGGGTGCTGGTGTATTTACACTTTGGTGTGTTGAATTGTTGTGGGGGGCTTGGGTTGCTGATGCGGTTTTTGGGTGGTTGGGTTGTTGGGTTGCTCGTGTTGGAGTTGCCCCTCGCTGCGCTCGGGTGGGTGCGTTGGTGACGTCCCACTCGAGTGTAGCGAAGGATACTACCCAGTGTGAGACTGTACACTCAACTGTGTCTACCACTGTTATATCGTAATGGACAAAACTACATCAAGCGGCGATCGCGAGTTTGCTGATTTCGAAGCCGAACTCATCGACGGGCTTACGGAACACAAGCGTCCCCTGGCCGGGCCTGAGGGCTTACTCAGTGGGTTGATCAAGCACGTGTGGTGGGAGGCCGCCCCGCCCCCCGCGCGCGAGCGCAGCGAAGGACACTATCCTGTGCGTAATTGCGCGCATCAGTGCCGTCCCCACCCGAGCGCAGCGAGGGACATTATCCTGTGCGTAAGTGCGCGCATCAGTACCGCCCCCACCCGAGCGCAGCGAGGGATATCACCCTGCGGGCACCACCCAACAACTCAACCACTCAACAACCCAACAACCCGCAATCATTTACCTTGCACCCGCGGCCCCGCCCCCAAACCAGAACCCCTCCCATGGCAAGTGTAGATATTGAAGCCCTCAACCAGCAAATTCGCGCCGACAGCGAAGTCGTAGACCGCATCCGGAAGGAAACCGCCAAGGTGATCGTGGGCCAGGAAAACATGATCGACCGCCTGCTGCTGGGCCTGCTGAGCCGGGGACACATCCTCCTCGAGGGCCTGCCCGGACTCGCCAAGACGCTCGCCATCAAGACGCTGAGCCAGACGATCAGCGCCGACTTCAGCCGCATCCAGTTTACGCCCGACTTGCTGCCCGCCGACATCGTGGGTACGATGATCTACAACCCAACGCTCAACGATTTCAGCGTGCGCAAGGGGCCGGTTTTCGCCAACTTCGTGCTGGCCGACGAGATCAACCGGGCCCCGGCCAAGGTGCAGTCGGCCCTGCTGGAGGCCATGCAGGAACGGCAAGTAACCATCGGTACCGAAACCTTCCGGCTCGAGGAACCCTTCCTCGTCCTGGCCACCCAGAACCCCATCGACCAGGAAGGCACCTATACGCTGCCCGAAGCCCAGACCGACCGCTTCATGCTGAAGGTCAACATCGGCTACCCGACGCGGGAAGACGAGCGCATTATCATCCGGCGCAACCTGGGGGCCGGCTTCGAGCGGATCAATGCCGTGGCCACGCCGCAGGACATCCTGCACGCCCGCGAATCGGTGCGGAAGATCTACATGGACGACAAGATCGAACGCTACATCATCGACATCGTCTTCGCCACCCGCGAGCCCGAAGCCTACCGACTGGAGGACCTCAAGCCGCTGATCAACTACGGCGGTAGCCCGCGCGCCAGCATCAACCTCGCCCTGGCCGCCAAGGCCCAGGCCTTTCTCGAACGCCGCGGCTACGTGACGCCGGAGGACGTGCGCTCCGTCTGCGAGGACGTCCTGCGCCACCGCATCGGCCTGACCTACGAAGCCGAGGCGGAGAACATCCGGCAGGAAGACATCATCGAGCGGGTGCTGAACGTGGTGGAGGTGCCTTAGGAGAATTTGAAGTTGGCCCGCAGAACTGCACGAGCAATGCAAGCGAGGGCCCGACGAACGGATAATCGCGATATTGGAGGAAATCCTCCGATCATGCACCTGCTCCGGAACGTCAAACGCGCTTCGCTACTACTTCTCTTCCTGGCCGCCGCGGGCACGCTCATCGCGATACGCCGGCCGGCAGCGGACGTGGCCGAGCGGCCCAACATCATTCTCTTCCTGGCCGACGACTGGTCGTTTCCGCATGCGGGCGTGTACGGCGACCCCGTGGTGCAAACCCCGAACTTCGACCGGCTGGCGGCGGGGGGGATGTTGTTCACCAATGCCTACTGCGCAAGCCCGAGTTGCAGCCCGTCGCGGGCGAGCATCCTGACCGGGCGTTACCCCCACCAGAACGGCGTGATGGGGAATCTGTGGTCGGACTTTCTAGCGGGCACGACCGTCTATACCACTGAACTGGAGCAGGCGGGCTACCTCGTAGGTTACGAACAGAAGGGCTGGGGGCCCGGCGACTTCACCAGCAACGGCTGGGCACACAACCCGGCCGGGCAGCCCTACGATAACCTCACCGAGCTCCTGGCCGAAAAGAAAGCGGAACAACCCTTCTGCTACTGGTTCGGAAGCACCGACCCCCACCGCGAGTACCAGACAAACCTGGGGGCCTGGTCGGGCATGGAGCCGGATTCGGTGCGGGTCCCCGCTTTTTTCCCGGATCTGCCCTGCGTGCGCAACGACATGCTCGACTATTACGCCGAAGTCGAGCGCTTCGACCGGCACGTCGGGGCGGTGGTGGACCTACTGCGGTCACGCGGCGAACTGGAGAACACCCTCATCATCGTGACCAGCGACAACGGGATGCCCTTTCCCCGCGCCAAGGCTAATTTGTACGACAGCGGCACCCGCATGCCCTTCGTGGCCCACTGGCCGGCGCGCATTCCGGCGGGCACCGTGCGGGAGTCTTACGTGAACTTGGCTTCCCTGGCCGCTACTTTCCTGGAGGCGGCGGGCGCAGGTGGGGTGCCCGACGCGATGGAATTGCCCAGCCTCCTGGCGCAACTCACGGATGCCGGTGTGGCGGGAGACGACCGGGTGCTGCTCGAGCGGGAACGCCACGCCCAGGTGCGGGCCGGCTCCCTGAGCTACCCGGTACGGGGCGTGCGCAACGACAGCTTTCTCTACCTCCGCAATTTCTTTCCCGAACGCTGGCCGGCCGGGGACCCCGAGGCCGTACTCAGCGTCGGAGCCTACGGGGACGTCGACAACTCCATCACCAAAATGCTCATCCTGGCCGGGCAACAAGCGGACGGGGACACCACCGATTATTTCCGGCTGGCCTTCGCCAAACGACCGGCGGAAGAACTCTACGACTTGAGCCGCGACCCGGATCAGGTAAATAACGTGGCGCAACGGTCCGCGTATGCCGAAGTCCGGAAAACCCTCTCAGCAACGCTGGACGATCTCATGCAAGCGACGGACGATCCACGCCACCGGGAACCCCAAACCCGCTTTTGGGACCAGGCACGTTACACCCCGACCTACGCCAAGCATACGTTTGATCTGGAACAATACATCGGGGAGTACCGCTACGCCCACCGCCAGGGGGGTGCCCGTTTCGACCTGCGGCCGTGCGGGGAATAGGTTCCGGCCGGATTCAACCATTTAGCCCCTCGGGCCTTCATATGAACGATCCTTCATATAACCTCACCAAAGATGACCATCGAGCAAATTTATACCGGCTGCCTCGCGCAGGGCGCGTACTACGTGGAAAGTAACGGGGAAGCGGCGGTCATCGATCCGCTACGGAGCCCCGAGCCCTACCTCGAGCGGGCCCGTAAGGCCGGGGACACCATCAGGTACATCTTCGAGACCCACTTTCACGCGGACTTCGTGAGTGGGCACCTCGACCTGGCGCGGGAGTCGGGGGCTACCATCGTGTACGGACCCGGTGCCAAGACTGATTATGCAAAGCACGAGGCCGTCGATGGGGAAGAGTTCAAACTGGGGGAAGTGACCATCCGGGTGCTGCACACCCCGGGCCACACCCTGGAGAGTACCACCTACCTGCTGCTCGACGAGCGGGGCAAGCCCCATGCCATCTTCAGCGGCGATACCCTGTTTATCGGCGACGTGGGGCGGCCTGACCTGGCCCAGAAGAAGGGGGCGCTCACCATGGAGGACCTGGCCGGGCTGCTCTACGATAGCCTGCGCCGCAAGATCATGCTGCTGCCCGACGACGTGATCGTCTACCCCGCCCACGGCGCCGGATCGGCCTGCGGTAAGAAAATGAGCCGGGAAACCACCGATACCCTCGGCAACCAGAAGGAGACCAACTACGCCCTGCGCGCGGACATGACCCGGGAGGAATTCGTGGAGGAAGTGACCGCCGGGCTACTGCCGCCGCCCGCGTACTTCAGCGAGAACGTGCGCATGAACAAGGCGGGCTACGATGCCTTTCAGGACGTCATGGACCGTGGGGCCGTCCCCCTCTCACCCCGGCAATTTGAGGAGGTGGTCAACCGGGAGATGGCGCTGGTGCTGGACGTGCGGGCCAAGGAAGGTTTCGTGACCGCCTTCATCCCTAACAGCATCTTCATCGGCATCGACGGCAGTTTCGCCCCCTGGGTCGGGGAGCTCATCCCGGACCTGCAGCAGCCCATCGTGCTCGTCACCGAGCCCGGCCGCGAGGCCGAGGCCGTGGAACGCCTGAGCCGGGTCGGCTACGACAACGCCCTGGGCTACCTCGACGGCGGCATCGAAGCCTGGAGGGCCTACGGCGGGGAGGTGGATCACATCGAGACCGTTACGGCCGGGGACTTCGCTCCCGGAGATGCCGCCCACGTGCTCGACGTGCGTAAGGAGAGCGAGTATGCGTCCGGCCACCTCAGCCGCGCCCAGAACGTACCCCTAAGCACCTTCGGCACGGCGACGCGGAAGCTGGATACCGATGCGACCTACCACCTGCACTGCGGGAGTGGCTACCGGTCTACGATCGCCAGCAGTATCCTGAAGTCCCGGGGATTCGACCACATCGTGAACGTACAGGATAAGGTAGCCAGCATTCTGGCTACCGAATCCGTGGACGCCTAGGCCGGGGTGAAGCACCCTAAAGGTTCCTGGTTTCCGCATCCCGCGGACTACCGGACCGCCGGTATTCGGGGGGACGTGGTGGCGGGCCTGACGCTGGGCGTCATCCTCATCCCCCAGGCCATGGCCTACGGGCTGCTGGCCGGAGTGCCACCGGTCTACGGCCTCTACGCCGCCCTGGTGCCGCTACTGATCTATACGCTACTGGCGAGTACGCCACACGTATCGGTGGGCCCTACCGCCCTGGCCAGTCTCCTTTGTCTCAACGGGCTGAGTGGCGTAGTGGACCCCGGTAGTGTCAATTACATCGGTTATGCGGTCTTGCTGGCCGGACTGACCGGGATAATCCAACTGCTCTTCGGGCTCCTGCGGCTGGGGGGACTGGTGAGTTTGCTGAGCCGCCCGGTGCTCTCGGGCTTTGTCTCGGCGGCGGCGGTGCTGATCGTGGCGTCGCAGCTGAAGTCCATCTTCGGGCTCGACATGCCGCGCACCGCTTACCTCTACGATACGGCGGTGGCCTTCGTGCGTCACCTGGGGAGCTTCCACTGGCCCACCGCGGCCCTGGGCACCGGTACCCTGGCCGTGTTGATGCTGGGCAAACGTTACCTGCCCCGGGCACCCGTCATGCTGGTCTGGATCGTGCTGGCTACGGTGCTGGTGTACCTGTTGCGGCTGGACAAGACGGGCATCGCGGTGGTCGGTGAGATTCCCGGCGGATTGCCGCCCTTCTCCCTGCCCGCGTTGGACGGTGACCTGGTGCTCACCCTACTGCCGATCGCGCTGGTGCTGGCGCTGCTGAGCTTCGTAGAGACCTTATCCATCGGCAACTCCCTGGCTACCCGTCACGGGTACTACCGTATCCAGCCCAACCGGGAGCTGATCGCGCTGGGGGCCTCGAAGATCCTGGGCAGCTTCTTTTCGGCCATTCCGAGCTCAGCCAGCTTTGCCCGCTCCGCGGTGGTGGAGGAAAGCGGGGGACGTACGCCGCTGAGCGGGGTGGTGTCCGTGGTGGTGCTCGTGGCGGTACTGCTTTTCTTCACGCCACTGTTTTACTATTTGCCGCTGACTATGCTGGCGGCCATCATCATCTTTTCGGTGGGCAAGCTTTTTGACCTAAACGAAATGCGCCGGCTGTGGCACCTGGCTCCCCGGGAGTTCGCGGTACTTTTCGTGACCTTCCTATTTACCCTCTTTGCCGGCCTGCAGTACGGGATTGCGGGGGGGGTACTGCTTTCGCTAGCGTTCGTGTTCCTGCGGGCGGCCCGTCCGCACCTGGCCGAACTCGGTCGCATTCCGGGCACCAATGCCTTCAGGAACCTCGACCGCTTCGTGGAGGCCGAGCAGGACCCCGCCCTGCTGATCGTCCGCTTCGACGCCGAGCTGTACTTCGGTAACGCCGAGTTCTTCGGCGACCGGATTCTGGCCATGGTCGAGGGGCGGGACGAGCGCCTGCGGGTGGTGATCCTGGACGGACACACCATCAACGATCTGGACACCACGGGCCTTTACGCCCTGGAACAACTCTACGAAAAACTACGGAGCCGGGACCTTGCCCTCTACCTGACCGGTACCATCGGGCCGGTCCGCGACGTGCTGCACCGCGCGGGGCTGATGCAGCGCATGGGGGTAGAGAGTCACTTCCTGTCGATCCAGGACGCCATCCGCTACTACCACGACCGGGGTGACCGGAGCGACTGGAACCTGCCGGCGGTGCAGCACGATTAGCCGGCGAGGCAAGTGACCGGCCCCGGACAAGCGGCGTGATTATTTGTCAGATGAGGCGAAACATGAACCTGGGGCTAACGTTACTGGGACAGTAGTACGTCTAGCCCTCTACCCGTCTGGTTGAAGGTCCATAGCTAGGGGTAATTTGCCGACCTGATCGTTGACGAGCGGGGTAAGCAAATTCCAATATATCTTTGGCCATACAGGTATCACCAAAACTTACGCACATATGAAACTGCAACTTCCACTTTTTTACCTTCTACTTAGCCTACTTTTCGTAGGCTTCTCCGCCTGTGGCGAAGACGATGACAGGCCCAATAACCCCGTCATCGGCACCATCACCGACATCGTTGCCGACGCTTCAGACTTCACCACCTTAGCCTCCGCCCTCGGACGCACCGACCTGCTCCTGCGGCTCGATCAGCCGACCGCCCGCTATACTGTGTTCGCCCCCACGAATGCCGCCTTCGCCGCCGCGGGCATCGACCTGGCCAGCCTGTCGGACGAGCAACTGGCCAACATCCTCGCCTACCACGTGGTCAGCGGAACCGTACTGCGCGACGGGGACATCGAAGACGGGCGCTCCGAAGTCGGCTCCTTCAATACGGAGGGCCCCGCGGATGCTTCCCTACCCCTGACTTTCGACAACGACGGAAGCAACATTCGCATCAACAACATGGCCACCGTTGGCGGACCCCGGATCGAGGCCGTTAACGGCGTGATCTACCCCATCGACATGGTCCTGTCGCCACCCACCATCGTCGACCGGGCCGTGCTTAACGGCAGCTTCACTACCCTTCTTTCCGCCCTGACGCGCGTCGGGCTCGATGGCGTGCTGGCCGCTGACGGAGCCTACACCGTCTTCGCCCCCACCGACGCCGCCTTCACGGCTTCCGGCATCAACCTGGCCACCGTGAGTGACGACAACCTGCGTGACCTGCTGCTGTACCACGTGCTCGGTATGGAAGTACCCGCCGCCGACATCCCGGATGGCCAGTCCTTCCAGACTACCCTCAGCACCGCCGGGCCCGACAGCAGCCAGTTGTCCCTCCTCCTCCAAAAGGATGGCGATGCAGTAACCGTAAACGGCATGTCTACCGTAGTGGCCGCCGACGTAAATGCCACCAACGGTGTCATTCACGCTATCGACCAGGTGCTGGAAATGCAAAGCATCGTTGATTTCGTCGTCATGGCCAACGCCGTCGACTCTCTTCAGGGCGCCCTCACCGCTGCCAACCTGGTAGATGACCTGATGGGTGCCGGCCCCTTCACCGTGTTTGCTCCGGTAAACGCTGCCTTTGCCGCCGCCAACGATACCATCATGACCCTGGACACCGAAACCCTGACCAGCGTGTTGCTTTACCACGTGGTTTCCGGTAACGTGCGCTCCGACATGCTCGAAGACGGCGATGTCACCACTTTGAATATGCAGGACCTTACCGTCAGCATCGAGGAAGACGCCGATGGCAATGCCCTGCCTCCCGTCCTGATCACCCCCGACAGCACCGTGGTCAACTTCATCGCCACCGACATCCAGGGCACCAACGGCGTCATTCACCTCATCGATAAGGTGCTGCTGCCGGAACTGGAGGAATAGCCCGACGGCAGACGCCCTCCCCGGCACCCGCGGCCCCGGCCGCAATGAAAGCAACTATATTGGGGAAAGTGCGTTATCTTTGCCAAACAAGGCCGTAAAAACGTCACGAGAGGGAACCGCGAGGTTCCCTCTTTTTTGTGTACCCCCCCAAACTTTCGGGCGGGTACGCGGGTGTAAAGAAAAGTCATGGAAGAAACGATCACCAATTTGTTGGACACCTTCTTCTCCACCGAGGAGGAGTTTCGGGATTGCTTCGTCGTGGACGTCCACCACTCCAATAAGAAGTTGGAGGTGTTCGTCGACAGCGATTCCGCCATGACCTTCGGTAAATGTCAGCGGATCAGTCGTTATCTTGAGAGTTACCTCGACGAGGCCAAGCCCCTGGGCGAGGAATACGTCCTGGACGTGAGCAGCCCCGGGGTGGACCGCCCCCTGAAGTTCTACCGGCAGTACCTAAAGAACGTAGGTCGGACCCTGGAGGTGACCACCACCGAGGGAGAGACCTACACCGGCATCCTCAAAGAAGCCCAACCCGCCGCGGTGATCCTGGAAGCGAAGCAACGCATTCAGGACGGCAAACGCAAAAAAACAGTCGTGGAGGACATCACCATCGCCACCGACGCCATTAAAAAATCAATCGTCAAAATCTCCTTCTAACCATGATGAACCTGGTCGACACCTTTAAGGAATTCAGCTCGGGCAAGAGCATCGACAGCCCCACCATGGTGCGGGTACTCGAAGACGTGTTCCGCACGCTGATCAAAAAGAAGTTCACTACCGACGAGAACTTCGATATCATCGTCAACGCCAACAAGGGTGACCTGGAGCTGTGGCGCGTCCGCGACATCGTCCCCGACGGGGAAGTCACCGACGAGCTCTCCCAGATCTCCTTCTCCGAGGCCATCGCCATCGACGAGGTCTACGAAGTAGGGGAGGAATGCTACGAGCAGCTCTTCCTGGAGGACTTCGGCCGCCGCAGCATCATGGCCGCCCGGCAGACGCTGATCAGCCGCATCATGGACCTGGAGAAGGACGAGATCTACCGCAGCTACACCGAGCGGGTGGGCGAACTGGTGCTCTGTGAGGTGCAGCAGATCCTCAAGCGCGAGGTACTCGTCATCGACGATGCCAACGGCCGCGAACTGGTCATGCCCCGCACCGAGACGATCCGCGGCGACTACTTCCGTAAGGGGGATATGGTCCGCGGCGTCATCAAGGAGGTGGAGATGCGCAACAACAACCCGGTCGTGATCGTGAGCCGCACCGACGAGCGCTTCCTGGCCAAGCTGATGGAGCAGGAAGTGCCGGAGATCGAGGACGGCCTCATCACCATCAAGGGCATCGTCCGCATCCCCGGCGAGCGCGCCAAGGTGTCGGTCGAGAGCTACGACGACCGCATCGACCCGGTCGGTGCCTGCGTCGGTATGAAGGGTTCGCGCATCCACGGCATCGTCCGGGAGCTCAACCAGGAGAACATCGACGTCATTCCCTACACCAACAACACCAACCTTTACATCCAGCGCTCGCTGACCCCGGCCCGCGTGTCGAACATCGAGCTCGACATGGAATCCCGTCGCGCCAAGGTATTCCTGGAGCCCGACCAGGTCAGTCTGGCCATCGGCAAGGGGGGACGAACATCAAGCTGGCCAGTCGACTGGTGGATTTCGAGATCGATGTTTACCGCAACAACGAAGTAGAGATCGACGACGTCGACCTGGAAGAATTCAGCGATGAGATCGAAAGCTGGGTCATCGACGCCCTCAAGGGCATCGGACTCGACACGGCCCGCTCGGTGATCGATATGAGTCCCGAAGATCTGGTGCGCCGCACCGACCTGGAAGAGGAGACGATCATGAACGTCCTCAAGATTATTGCCGCGGAATTTGACGACGTGCGCTACGTGGAGGAATAGCTTTCGCACCCAATTATTGACGTGGCCCGACGCTCTAGCAGCGTCGGGCCACGTCTGTTTAGGTCCCGGATGAATCAATTTTCAAAAATTACTGAAAATTTATAAAGTTTAGTTCATTAGGTCAACACGCTATTTTTCTCTATATCAGCCTTTTATCGTCGTGTGCGCGGCTCTTGGGGGACAAATGTGAAAAGAAAGCACCCAAATTTGGGTCAGGGCATTGCGTCGTATGGAACCTTTGCCTAATTTTGGTTCAACATAAGCCCAAAGACCAACATTATGACCCAGATTGATTTCTTCCGCCAGTTCGACCAGCAGTCCAACGTGCTCCACTCCTTCGCTTACAACCTCACGAAGAATTCGGAAGACGCCAAGGACCTTTATCAGGAAACCGCCTTCCGGGCGATGACCAACCGCGATAAGTTCCGTCAGGGCACCAACCTGAAGGCCTGGCTCTTCACCATCATGAAGAACATCTTTATCAACAACTACCGCAAGAAGGTGAAGGCCAATACGATCATGGACAACACCGACAACCTGTTCTACCTGAACTCGGGGGCCCACTCCATCGACAACGCGGCGGACAGCAACATCCTGATCAAGGAACTCACCGAGATGATCGATGAGCTGGACGACTCTACCCGCATTCCCTTTCTCATGCACTACCAGGGTTTTAAGTACCAGGAGATCGCCGACCACCTGCAGCTGCCCCTGGGAACGGTCAAGAGCCGCATCTTCTTTGCCCGTAAGGATCTCAAGGCGCAGATCGCCCGGCAGTACGGCCGCCTGCGGGAGAAATAAGCCCCCGACAACTATATAGCGGACCGCGCTTTTCCCTAGGCATGACGCATGTGGACTGGACGCTATTCGGCGCGCGCCTCCTGGGCTGGTACCGGCCCGACCGGCGGCCGATGCCCTGGAAGGAGGAATCGGACCCCTACCGCATTTGGCTCAGTGAGATCATCCTGCAGCAGACCCGCGTGGAGCAGGGGCTGCCCTACTTTGAGCGCTTCGTAGCCGCCTACCCCACCGTACACGACCTGGCCGCCGCCCCCGACGAAGCAGTCATGAAGCTGTGGGAGGGCCTCGGCTACTATTCCCGCGCCCGTAATCTGCTGGCGGCCGCCCGACTGGTCGTCAGCGACTACGGGGGTACCTTTCCCGGCACCTACGCGGGCCTGAAGGCGCTGCCGGGGGTAGGCCCCTACACCGCCGCCGCCATTGCCTCCTTTGCCTTCGGGCGACCGGTAGCCGTGCTGGATGGTAACGTGTACCGCGTGCTGGCGCGCTACGCGGCGGACGCTACTCCGGTGGATACGGGGAAGGGGCGCGTTCATTTTCAAGCCCTGGTGGACGGGGCACTGGGGGAGTATCCTGCGGCGCGGTTCAACCAGGCGATCATGGACTTCGGGGCGCTGGTCTGTACGCCCAAGCGGGCGGATTGTGGGCGCTGTCCGCTGGCGGAAAATTGTCGGGCAAGGCAAGCGGGTACCGTATACGACTTCCCCGTAAAGGGGAAAAAGGCGGCGCGCCGGGACCGCTTTTTCCACTACCTGGTGATCGCGGACGGCAGCGGGCGGCAACTCCTCGAGCAGCGGGGGGCGGGCGACATTTGGGAGGCCCTCTTTCAGTTTCCGCTCGTGGAGGCGGCTACGGTCGAGCTCACGTTTGCGCAATTGGCCGCGCATCCCGACTGGCCATCCTGGATTTCTCCGGATGGCCTGCAATTTATCCGGCGCAGCAAAGTATACACCCAGCAGCTCAGTCACCAGCGCATCGGCGCGGTCTTCCACGTGTTTGACGGGCGGGACATGACTTTACCCGCGAATTCCCCCCGCTTGCAGGTCGCCCGGGCCGAATTCGTGCACTATGCCCTTCCCCGGGTGATCACCCGCTTCCTGGAGGATACGACGCTTACGCTGGGCTTCTAAAATGAAACAGAATGTTTTAAATAGGAGCAGCCGAGCTGGGAATAGCGCCTCTCGTGCCGTAGTTTTGTCCTAAAATTATATCCCGATGATTAACCGCATTACCCTGGTCGGCCGACTGGGCGCCGACCCCGAGATACGCACCCTGAGTAACGGCACCATGGTCGCCCGCCTGCGCCTGGCCACCTCCGAAAGCTACCGCGACCGTGCCGGTCAGTGGCAGGAGGAGACCCAGTGGCACGACGTAGTGGTCTGGCGCCACCTGGCGGAGAAGGCCCAGAAGGTTGCCCGCAAGGGTTCGCTGGTCTACCTCGAGGGAAAACTCACCCACCGCAAATGGGAGGACAAGGACGGGAACGCCCGCAAAACCACCGAAGTCGTAGGGGCGATGTTTCGCCTGCTGGACGGTAAGCGGGATGAGGATGAGGGGTCGGACAACCGGGAAGAACCCGTCCAAAACCATGCACCCGCGCCCGCGCCCGCAGCTAAATCTCCGGCTCCCGCCGCCAGGACCGCGCCGGTCCTGGAAGACGAGGAAGACCTGCCCTTCTAGTGGTCGCCGCCGCCTATCTTTGCAGCTGATCAAGACACACCGTTGGATCCCGCAGACCCTTTGATACCTTACTGGCCCGACCTGTTGCTGATGAGTAACGGCTTGGAGCTTGTGCTGGGGTTTGGGGTTATCGCGCTGTTGCTGCTGAGTTCGGGTCTCGTGTCGGGATCGGAGGTGGCCTTTTTCTCCCTGACGCCGAACGACTACGATGAAATGGAGCAGGCCAGCAATCCTGTCCGCGACAAGCTCTACGAGTTGCGGGAGAAGCCCCGGCGCTTGCTGGCGACCATCCTGATTGCTAACAACTTCATTAACATTGCCATCGTGCTGGTCTCGGAGATCATGCTGCGTAAGCTGTTCCCCGCCTCGCTGTTCGCCTACTGGGCGGCGAGCATTCAGGAGCACCTGGCCTTCACCCAGCGATTTTCGGCCCAGAGTCTGAGCGGAGCCATCGGTTTTGCCATCACGGTGATCGGAGTGACCTTCCTGCTGGTCCTCTTCGGGGAAGTGGCCCCCAAGGTCTACGCCCGCTACAACAAGGTGCAGCTCGCCACCCGGATGGCCGGCCCGATGGATGTAATGATGCGGGCTTTCAATCCCTTGTCCTCCACCCTGGTCAATGCCTCCTCCTTCATCGAGCGCCGGCTGGAGAACCACACCCTGGACGCCGCCGCCGCCAGCCAGGAGGACATCGACGAGGCCATCGACCTGACCGTGAGTACCGACGAGAACGGGGAGGAGACGCAGCGGCAGGACGTCGACATCCTCAAGCGCATCGTGAAGTTCAATAACGTTACCGTCCGCCAGATCATGCGTTCCCGGGGCGACGTGGTGGCCGTCGACTCCCGCCTCAATTATCACGAGGTAGTAGACGTGATCAGAGAATCGAGCTACAGCCGGATCCCCATCTTCGAGGAGGATTTCGACAAGGTCAAGGGGCTGCTGTACGTGAAGGACCTCCTGGGCTACCGCCACGAGCCCGCGGAATTTGCCTGGACCCAACTTGTACGGGAGGACATCCTCTTCGTCCCCGAGAACAAGAAGATCAGCGACCTGCTCAAGGAGTTTCAGACGGAGAAGACCCACATGGCCATCGTCGTCGACGAGTACGGCGGCACCGAGGGCATCGTCACCTTGGAGGACGTGCTCGAAGAAGTTATCGGGGACATTCAGGACGAATTCGACGAGGACGACGAGATCATCTACCAGCGCATCGACGCCCTCAACTTCGTTTTCGACGGCAAGACCCTGCTCAACGACGTCTACCGCGTCCTGAAGATGAACAACGCCACCTTCGATCCCGTCAAGGGCGAGGCGGAATCCCTGGCCGGCCTCCTACTGGAAATTATCGGGCGCCTGCCGGAAGCGGGGGAGGAGATGGTCTACGAGGGCTATCGTTTCCAGGTGATGTCGGTGAATAAGCGCCGCATCGAGGAGGTACTCATCACCCTGCCCGAGTCGCCGGACCGCGACACGGAACGCGAGGCCAGCTGAGGCTGCCCGACCATTAGCCCACCCATGTACGCACCCGAAGAACAGCGCCAGCTCTACACCCGCTCTAAGGAATACCTCGCCGAGGAGGTCATCCTGCCCGTCGCCGAGCAGTTGCCCGAGCTGCGTTCCCTGCTGCGCTACCACGAATGGCGCTATTACGTAGGCGACGATCCCGTGCTGAGCGACTTTGAGTACGATACCCTTTACAAGCAGTTGGAGGCCCTGGAGGCCGACCACCCGGACCTGGTCACCGCCGATAGCCCTACCCAGCGTATCGGCAGCGACCTGACCGGCGACTTCGCCAGCGTGCCCCACCTCGTACCCATGCTCAGCCTGGGCAACAGCTACGACGCCGACGACCTCGCGGAATTCGACCGGCAAGTAAAGCGTATGCTCAATATGGACGAGGCGGCCGCTCTGGCCTACGTAGCGGAGCCAAAGTTTGACGGGGGCACCATCGCCCTGGTTTACGAAAACGACCGCCTGGTACGCGCCGCCACCCGTGGCAACGGCGTCCTGGGGGAGGAGATCACCCACAACGCGCGCGTAATCAAGTCGATTCCACTCACCGCCAACTTCAGCCGCTACGGCCTGCACCGGGTGGAACTACGGGGAGAAGTGGTCATCCGGAAGGACCGCTTTGAGGAAATGAACGCGGGCCGGGCCGCGGCGGGCCTGCCCCTCTTCGCCAACCCCCGCAATACCGCGACCGGCGGGCTGCGCATGAAGTCCCCCACCGAAGTGGCCGACCGTAATCTCGAAGCCTTCATCTACAGCTTCGGCTACGGCACCGACGCCGCGGGGCAGGACGCCGTGCAGGCCCTCGGCACCCACACCCACGCGCTGGACGTGCTCACTCAGCTGGGCTTTAAGGTGCCGGCGACCGGCTACGAACGGACGCAGACCCCGGACATCGCTACGGCCGCCGCCTTCTGCAAGCAGTGGGAGGAAGCGCGCGAGGCCTACCCCTACGAAATCGACGGCATGGTCGTGAAGGTCGATGACCTGGCGCTCCAGGAGCGGGCCGGCTACACGAGTCACCACCCCCGCTGGGCCATCGCCTACAAATTTGCCGCCCGCCAGGCCACCACGACCCTGCTCAAGGTGGAGTACCAGGTGGGCAAGATCGGCACGATCACGCCGGTCGCCAAGACCGAGCCCGTCGGCCTCGCCGGCGTCGTCATCAGCAGCGTGAGCCTGCACAACGAAGATTTCATCCGCGAAAAGGACCTGCGCCTCGGCGACCGGGTCCTGCTGGAGCGGGCCGGCGACGTGATCCCCTACATCGTCAAGCCGCTGGAGGAGCTCCGCGACGGCAGCGAACAGCCCATCGAATGGCCGACCACCTGTCCGATCAACCAGACGGAGACCCCCGTGCACCTGGTGCGGGCGGAGGGGGAGGCCGCCTGGCGCTGCCCGGTGTGCGTCTGCGGTGCCCAGAACCTGCAGCGCATCATCTTCCACGTATCGAAGGCCGCCATGGACATCGACGGCATGGGCCGCCGCTACGTCGAGCAGTTTTACGAACTGGGCTGGCTGCACACCATCGTCGACGTGTACCGCCTGCCCTACGACCGCATCGCCGAACTGGAGGGCTTCGGGGAGAAGTCGGCCGAGAACCTGCGCCGCAGCGTGGATGTCGCCAAGCAGGCCCCGCTCTGGCGCCTGCTCCATGGCCTCAGCATTCACCACCTGGGCAAGAAGGCCAGTCAGCTCATCGCCCAGCACGTCGAGCACATCCTGGACCTGGCCGCCTGGACGGAGGAAAACTACCTGCACATCAAAGACATCGGTCCGACCGTAGCCCGTAACGTAGCGGAGTACTTCGCCGTCCCCCTCCACCTCGAGCAACTGCGCGAACTGGAGGCCCTGGGGGTGAACGTGCGCCCCACCGAGGAGGACCGCCCCGCCGCCGAGGTCACCGAGGGGCCCTTCGTGGGCAAGTCCATGCTCTTCACCGGCAGTCTGCAGCAGCTCAGCCGCAAGGAGGCCCAGGAGCGGGCCCAGGGCCTCGGGGCCCGCATCGTCTCGGCCGTCAGCGGCAAGCTGGACATCCTGGTCGTGGGGGAGAAGCCGGGCTCCAAACTCAAGAAGGCGGAGGCGCTGGGTACCGTGCGGGTGATGACGGAGGCGGAGTTTTTGGACTTGGCTTAGCGCTTGTTTGGGTTTTCCGAGCCTGACAAAAACGCCGCTATTTTGGGTCTATCCGAGCCTCATAAAGGGGAGGTGCACTCCGTGGCTGCTTCGCGGTGACGGGCTAAGTGACGCTTTTTGAGACGAAGAATAGGCGCAAAAGAGCAAGTTTGCGGCGGTGAGCGGAATCCCAAACAAGCTCCAAGCGTTCACCACGGTAAAAACCCTCCGCCTCCTCCGTAGTGGAACTCCCCAAGCCGAACCCCAGCCAAGCCCCACCCGTTCCCATCAACAAAAGCCATGGCCGACCAAACCTCCTTCAACGACCTCGTCAACGGCGACGTGCCCGTGCTCATCGACTTTCACGCTACCTGGTGCGGCCCCTGCCACGCCTACTCCCCGATCCTCAAGCAACTCAAGGAAGACGTGGGCGAGAAGATGCGCCTCATCAAGATCGACGTGGACCGCAACCCGGAGATCACCCAGAAGCTCGGCGTGCAGGCCATGCCCACCACCATGATCTTCCACAAGGGGGAGCTCAAGTTCCGCGCCGCGGGCGTGCAGAGCCCCCAGACCCTGAAGGACGAGCTGGCCAAGCTGGACCCGGCCTGATGCTTTACGGGGGGAATGTATAAATTGCGGACCCTTCCATGAACGCATCCCTCTCCCCCTACGCCATCCTCGGCATCGTCGCCGTGTACTTTGCGGTCCTGATCCTCGTTTCCTTCCTCACCAGCCGCAAGGAGAGCGATAACGCCGATTTTTTCCTGGGCGGCCGCAAATCGCCCTGGCCCATCGTGGCGATCGGCATGGTGGGCTCCAGCCTGTCGGGCGTCACCTTCATCAGCATCCCCGGCGCGGTGGGGGCGGGCGGGGTGAACCAGGCCTTCAGCTACATGCAGGTAGTGATGGGCTATCTGCTGGGTTACGTCTTCATCGCGCTGGTGCTGCTGCCCCTGTACTACCGTATGGGCCTGACCAGTATCTACGAATACCTGCGCACCCGCATCGGTCCCCACGGCTACAAGATCGGGGCCTTTTACTTTCTCCTTTCCCGCACGATCGGTTCCTCCTTCCGCCTGTTCCTGGTGGCCGTCGTACTGCAACAGTTCGTGGCTTCGCCGATCGGCATCCCCTTCTGGATGACCGTGGCCGCGACCATTCTGCTGATCTGGCTCTACACCTTCCGCGGGGGCATCAAGACCATCATCGTCACCGATACCCTGCAGACGCTCTGCATGCTCACGGCGGCGGGCATCACCGTGTACTACATCGCCGGGGCCCTGGAGACGGACTTTAGCGGGATGGTCAACCTCATCCGGCAGAGCGACTATAGCCAGTGGTTCTTCTTCGAGGGGGGCTGGGGCGACCCCAACAACTTCTTCAAGCAGTTCCTGAGCGGGGCCCTCATCACCATCGTCATGACCGGCCTCGACCAGGACATGATGCAGAAGAACCTCAGCATGCCCAACTTCCGGGACGCCCAGAAGAACATGCTCGTCTTCAGCATCGTACTGATCTTCGCCAACCTGCTCTTCCTCAGTCTCGGGGCCCTGCTCTACATCTACGCGTCGACGGTCGGGCTGGGCATTCCCCCGAGTTCCGACCTGCTGTATCCCACCATCGCCCTCGTCAACCTGCCGCCGGTGGCCGGGGTGCTCTTCGTACTCGGCATCGTGGCGGCGGCCTACTCCAGCGCGGACAGTGCCCTGACGGCGCTCACCACCTCCTTCTGCGTCGACTTCCTGGGCATGAACGAAACGGAAGTAGCGGGCGGCGGCGGCGCGCCGGTGCCGGGGAATTCAGATCGCAAGCGGCGCCTCCTGGTGCACTCCGGCTTTTCGGTGCTGCTGTTCCTGGTCATTATGGCCTTCCAGCTGATCAACGATACGGCGGTGATCAATAGCCTCTTCAAGGCGGCGGGCTATACCTACGGTCCCCTGCTGGGGCTCTTTGCCTTCGGCTTGCTGACTAACTTCCGGGTGCGGGAGGTCGTTTGGATCGGAGGAGTGGACGTGCCGGCCCTGATCCTGGTCTGCGTGCTGTCGCCGATCCTGTCGATCCTGGTCGACCGGTATTCGGCGGATCTATTGGGCGGCTTCCAGTTCGGCTTCCTGATCCTGGCCTTCAACGGCCTGCTGACTTTCCTGGGCCTGATCGCCCTCATCGACCCCACCGAACCCCTCAATCGCGAGGCCGTCTTGCCAGCTTAGCGCTTGTTTGGGATTCCGCTCGCCGCCGCGAACTTGCTCTTTTGTGCCTACTCTTCGCCTCGAAAAGCGTCACGTAGCCCGCTAGGCTTCCCTTCCCGAGGCTCGATTGGCCCCAAAATAGCGGCGTTTTCGCCAGGCTCGGAAAACCCAAACAAGCGCTTAGCCACCGGCAATTGCGGGCAAAGTGGTTTGTGGGGGGGCACGGACCTGCTTACCTTGCGGGCCCAAACTAAGCTTACCCCCTAAACCATGAGTCAAATTCGCGCCGCTATCACCGGTGTCCAGGGCTACGTACCCGACTACGTACTCACCAATGAAGAACTGGCTACGATTGTCGACACCAACGACGAGTGGATCACCAGCCGGACCGGCATCAGGGAGCGCCGCATCCTGAAGGGGGAAAACATGGGGACCTCCACCATGGTCGTCCAGGCGCTGCAGCGCCTGCTGGAGAAAACCAACACCGACCCCGATGAGGTGGAACTGGTGATTTGTGCTACGGTTACCGGCGACAGCATTTTCCCCGACACCGCCAACGTGGCCGCCTATAAGGCTGGTATCCGCAAGGCCTTCGGCTTCGACGTGAGTGCCGCCTGCAGCGGCTTCCTCTACGCCCTCACGGTGGGGGCCAAGTTCATCGAGGCCGGGCAGCACAAAAAGGTGATCGTCGTGGGGGCCGACAAGATGTCCTCCATCATCGACTATACGGACCGCACGACCTGCGTCATCTTCGGCGACGGTTGTGGGGCCGTGCTGCTCGAACCCACCACCGACGGCACCGGATTCATGGATTACCGCCACTACGGCGACGGCAGCGGGGAGGAGTACCTCTACCTGGTGGCGGGCGGCTCCCGCCGGCCCGCGACGGTGGATACCGTAATGGCCCGCGAGCACTTCGTGCGGCAAAACGGCCGGCCCGTCTTCAAGGCGGCCGTCAAGGGCATGTCGGAGGTCGTACGGGAGGTCATGGACCGCAACGGACTGACCAACGCCGACGTCAACTGGCTCGTTCCCCACCAGGCCAACATCCGCATCATCGAGACCGTCAGCAAGCTGGTCGACTTCCCGTTGGATAAGGTGATGGTCAACATCCACCGCTACGGCAACACCACGGCCGGTACCCTGCCGCTGTGCCTGTGGGACTACGAAAGTCAGCTCCGCAAGGGCGATAACCTCATTTTGACGGCTTTCGGGGGGGGATTCACCTGGGGAGCCCTGTACATCAAGTGGTCCTACGACCCCGCACCCGCGTCCCCGCCGCCCGTTTAAACAAGCGGCCCGCTTTCTTATTATACCTACCGGGAGGCGCACAACGCCACTTCTCCCGTGTTTGCACATAATAAGCGAAGGGGAATATATGACCAGGGACGAACTAAAGCGCAGCGGTCTGCTTGACCAGTACGTGCTCGGGCTACTCGGCCCCGAGCAGAGCGCCGAGGTCGAGCAGTTGATGGGCGAAGACCCCTTTCTTCAACAGGAAGTGGACCGCCTACGCGGGGAACTGGACGCCTA
Organism: Lewinellaceae bacterium; assembly: GCA_963803525.1. Lineage (GTDB taxonomy): Bacteria > Bacteroidota > Bacteroidia > Chitinophagales > Saprospiraceae > Neolewinella. Next base: position 127,739 of record CAWDMV010000017.1, on the reverse strand, counting down.
CGCGGATTCCCGCAACATCGGGCCCCCACCCGCGGGCCGTACCCCCCGTACCGCCGAGGAATTCCAGGATCTAGACCACGAGATGATCACGTCCATGATGGAGCGCAACCACACGCTCAACATCTGGCGCTACGTACTCATCGCCGCCTGCTTCCTCCTCATCGGTACGGGCGGTTACCTCTTCCGGCTCAAGGAAGATGCCCAGGCCATGCTGGTACGCGAGCGCGCGCTGCACGCCCAGGACGATACCAGCCACCGCCTGGACATGGAGCGCAGCCGGGAGGCGTTCGAGGCGGCTACCGGCGACTGGGACAACCTGAAATCGTTCGAGCGGCCGATGGATACCGGAATCCTGCGTGTTCACCTGCTGCCCGGGGTGGCCATGGCGCTGGTGGACCTGTCGGACGTACCGCCACCGCCCCATGGCCATGCCTACTACATCTTTACGGGGGCCGACTCCCACCAGGCCCTACGGCCCGAAATCGTAACTCCCCGGAAGCTGAGTGGACTCTACGCGATAAAGCTCGCCGAGGAGGACCCCCAGCTGAGAATCTACCAGTGGGCCATTGGTCGGACCAGTCCGCCGACGCCGCGGGACTCCGCCATCGTGCAATTACCCCTTCCCCTGTCAAAATAAAGGCGGAAAGTAAGCGTTGTTGTTGGAAAGGTGCCGCTAAATGTTGATCATTGTGCCCAGGTCCGGTATTTGCCGGAAAAGCCCTGCTTACCCGCGCGCAGATGATCTTATCCGGACCTTTCGTCAACCTTCTTCTTCGCTTTTAACCTATTTCCCGATGACGATCCTTTACGTTCTGATGGCCGCCTGTGCATTGGGTGGTGGCCTGAGTCTCACCTCCGCCCTGCTGGACGGCACCAAGTATTTTTAGTTCACCCCCAACCGCCGCGGCCGGAACCCCGGCCGTACACCGACATCTTAGCGCTTGTTTGGGATTCCGCTCACCGCCGCAAACTTGCTCTTTTGCGCCTACTCTTCGCCTCGAAAAGCCTCACTTAGCCCGTCACCGCGAAGCAGCCACGGAGTGCACCTCCCCTTTCCGAGGCTCGATTAGCCTCAAAATAGCGGCGTTTTCGTCAGGCTCGGAAAACCCAAACAAGCTCTTAACGGTCGCCCGTCACGCGGGGGACCGTTTTGTTTTACCCCTGTATCTTAGCGCTTGTTTGGAATTCCGCTCACCGCCGCAAACTTGCTATTTTGCGCCTACTCTTCGCCCCAAAAAAGGTCACTTAGCCCGCTAGGAGGACCTCCCCTTTTCGAGACTCGATTAGACTCAAAATAGCGGCGTTTTCGTCAGGCTCGGAAACCTCAAACAAGCTCTTAGCGAACCTTATTTCTCTTCCGTGCAGCCGCTTATTCCCCCCTTCATCCAGCAGAAATTTCTGGCCGGCGAATTGCACGGTGAGTTGAGCGCCTTTACGCTGAACATCGACCTATCCGGATTTACGCCGCTCACCGAAACGCTGATGAAGCAGGGGCTGGTCGGGGCGGAGCAGTTGTCCGTCATCCTCAATGAGGTCTTCGAGCCCCTGGTTGCCCTGGTGTACGCCTCGGGGGGCTTCATTCCCTACTTCGCCGGGGACGCGTTCACGGCGGTTTTTCCGCTGGAGCTTGAGCGGCGGCACGCGATGCACCTGCTGCGGGTGGCCGAGCGGGCACGCGCGCTGTTCCGGGAGCGGGGCAATGAGTTCGGCGGGAACTTTAAGATCGGCATCAAGGCCGGCATTGCCGCCGGCACGGTCGACTACGGCATCGTGGGGGAGGAACTGCACGCCTTTTACTTCCGGGGGCCGGCAATCGACGGGGCGGCCAAGTGCCAGAGCCTGGCGGGGGAACAGGAGATTGTTATCAACGCGTTCGTACACTCCCTCGTCGAGGGCGGGCTCGTCTACACGGAGGACATCGAAACGGACGCCTTCCGGATCCTGGGGGACATCGCCGTGCTCAGCGAGGTGGAGATCGCACCACTCCCCCTACCGGCCGTCGACTCCGGAACGGCCGCCGCCTTTCTGCCCCCGGAGGTGGTGCGTTACGATCAGTCCGGGGAGTTTCGCACGGTCGTCTCCTGCTTTCTGTCCTTCGATGCGGTGCGTACCCACGCGGAGCTCAACCGCTTCGCCACCGTGGTGCTCAATCAGGTCCGGGACTTCGGGGGCTACTTTAAGGAAGTCGACTACGGCGACAAGGGTGCCCTGATGGTCATTTTCTTCGGCGCGCCCGTTTCTTACGAGAACAACCTGGCGCGGGCGGTAGAATTCGCCCTGGTCGTACAGCAGGAATTGGACCTGCTGGAGAGCAACTCCAAACGGCCCTTCCACTACCGGATGGGGATGACCATAGGGACGGCCTTCACCGGCATCGTCGGGGGCAAGGAGCGCGCCCAGTACGCCTGCGTCGGTAACCGCGTGAACCTGGCCGCCCGCATCATGGCCGAAGCGGACTGGCGGGTGGTACTGGTGGACGAGGAGATCGCCTCCAGCGCTCAGTTCCGCTTTTTGCCCAAGGGGGCCATCCAGTACAAGGGCGTCCAGCAACCCGAACCCACCTATGCCCTGCAGGGTCGGCGGCAGAGTATAGGCAAGCCCATCTACGGGGGAAAGCCCATCGGCCGGGATGCCGAAGTCAGGCAATTGACGGAGTTTGCGGCGCCGCTCTTTGCGGGCCACCCGGCCGGCCTGGCTTACGTTATGGGGGAGGCGGGCATCGGCAAGAGTCGGCTGACCTACGAGGTGCGGCACCGCCTCTCGGACCGGGGGAACATCACGTGGCTGGTCGGCAGTTGCGACCAGATCCTGCGCAAGCCCTTTAATCCCTTTACCTACCTCCTGCAGCGGATGTTCCGCCAACGCATTGAAGCCGGAGACGAACAGAACTTCAAGCGCTTTGAGTACCGCATCAGCCGGATGCGCATCACCCTCGACCGGGCGGAAACCCCCAAGGCTCGCCAGTTGTCGGAGGAGCTGCTGCGCACCCAGTCGGTGCTCGCCGCCCAACTCGGAATGGTACGCCCGAACTCGCTCTGGACCCGCCTGGACGCCCAGGGCCGCTACCAAAATACCATCGACGCCCTCGTCAACCTGATCGTCGCGGAGGCCTACCTGCGCCCCACCGTACTGGAACTGGAGGACGTCCACTGGATCGACGAAGACAGCCTGGCCCTGGTGCGGGAACTGGTGCGGCGGGTAGAAGACCTTCCGCTTATGCTCCTCGCTACCGCCCGGCCGGACGACGACGGCAATTATCCCCACCTCATCCGGGAGTCGCTGTTGGAGCGGTTTGCCCTGCCCGTCAAGGTCGTAGAAATAGCCGGCCTTTCCCGGGAGGCGGTACGCCAACTCTCGGAAACCACCCTGGGTGGAGCCATTGCGGAACAGACGCTGGAGACCCTGCTAAAGGCCACCAACAGCAATCCCTTCTACCTCGAGCAGATCCTGGAGTATTTCCGGGAGAACGAACTGCTGCACACGCGGAAAGACGGTCTGCTGCACCTCAGCGACGAGAGCATCAAGCTATCGACCAGCATCACCTCCATCCTGACGGCCCGTATCGACCGCCTCTCCGATATGGTACGGGAAACGGTCAAGGCCGCCGCCGTGATCGGGCGGGAATTCGACATTCCGGTACTGAACGAGGTCATGCGCACCGACGCCGGCTTTGACGGGGCCGAAGATGCAATGGAACTCCTCGAAGAACAGATCGAGGTGGCCGAACGCGGCCAGATCTGGAGCGCGATGAACGAGCTGCGCTACATCTTTCGCCACAGTCTGCTGCGCGAGGCCGTTTACGGGATGCAGCTTACCACCCGCCTACAGCAGTTGCACCGGCAGATCGCCCAGGCTATCGAGAAGATCTATGCCGATACCATTGAGGAGCGTTACGTAGACCTCGCCTTCCATTACGAGCAGAGCGGGGAAAGCGAAAAGACGCTGGAGTACCTCAGTAAAGCCGCCAGTTACGCCCGGGGAAACTACCAGAACCAGCAGGCCCTGGACCTGTACCAGCGGCTGCTACAGAAAATGAGTCAGCAGCCCGGCGACGACGTATCCGTCCAGGTGCACCTGAACCAAGGCAGCGTGTATGAGATCGTCGGCCGCTGGGAGGAAGCCAGGACGGCCTACGAGGAGGCCCACCGCCTGGCGAAGACCAGCCGGGACGTGGTCCTGCTCGGACGCACCAACACCGCCCTCGGGCAACTGCACACCCTGAAGGGCGACTACGAGCTGGCCATGGAATACCTAAAGGTGGGCAGCGGTTTGTTTGAGTCCGTCGACGACCTCTTCGGCGTAGCCCGTTCCTACAGCTGTATGGGCAACCTGTTTTTCCGTACCAACCACTACGATCGGGCCCTCACCTACTACCGGCGCGCGCTGGAGAGCGGGCTGAGCACCGCGGGGACTTCGTCCTCCGCCAGTACGATCAGTCACCTTGGACTCACCCACATGAACCTCGGGGAGTACGAAGCGGCCATCCGGGTGATCGAGGAGCAAATCCCACGGCACGAAAGCAGCAACGATAATATGGGACTGGCCGTCCTGCACACCAACCTCGGGATCGTCTACTTCGAGAGTGGCGACTACGAGCAGTCGCTGGAGCACCACCGCGTCGGACTTCGAATGGCCCGGGAACTCGGAGACCGCCGGCTACAGGCCATCGGGCTGGGAAGCCTCGGCAGCATAAACGAACGGCAGGGCAACTATCCCGCGGCCCTGGAGCTGTTCGAGCAGGATCTCAGGATGTGCCACGAACTGGGAGACCGCCAGGGTATCGCCGTCACCGAAGGACTACTCGGGGACATCCACAGCGTCATGGGCAACTTCACCCAGGCCATCGACCACCTCGACCGCTGCCTGTCCATCAGCAGTGACCTCGGGTACCGGAAGGGCGTGGCCAAGGCCGTGAACACCCTGGGGGACATCTACTATCACCAGGAGAAATACAGCCTTTCGGAGAAGTACTACGATCAGGCCATCGAGATCGCCCGGACGACCAACAACCGCCTGGTACTGGGCTCGAGCCTGTACGAGAAGGGGCTGGTGCTGTTGGCCAGCGGCCAGTTGGAGGCCGCGCGCGATGTCGAACGGGAAGCACTGGAAATTGCCGAAGAGATCGGAAATCCCGACCTGCTCTTTTCCGCTAAACTGCTACACGCACGCTACCGCGTAGCCTACGACGCTACGGTTCGGGAAGCGGCCGGGGGGGAAATCCAGGAACTGCTCAAGGGCGGGGAGCTTAGCGAACAACAGGAGGCCGAGGCCTACTTCACCCACTACTTAGTGAGCGACATGACCGACGCGGAGTCTCGGGAGCAGGCACTGGAGCGCTACGAAAAACTCTACGCGGCTACCCCCAAGTTCGTCTATCAGTATCACCTGCGGTTGTTGCGGAAGCACTAGTTACCCCCGCCGAGGATGAGAGGCAGCCCGCCGTTACCGGAGTCGCCGACGATCACCACTTTACTGTTGGGGGACTTAGCCAGCTCCAGGGTGGCCTCGATCCCCTTATCGCGCAAAATGTTGTCGGAGAGGCTGGCCGCCAGGATGCGGTTGGCGTCCGCCTTGGCCTGGGCCTCGATGAGGCGGCGTTCGGCCTCCTGCTTTTCGCGGGTCAGGATGTACTCGTACTTCAGCGAGCCCTGCTCGGCCTCCAGTTTCTCCTCGATGGCGGTGCGCACCTTATCGGGCAGCTCGATGTCGCGGATGAGGATGGCCCGCAGGTCGATGTAGTTTTCGGCCAGCGTTCTGGAGAGCTCGTCGGTAATGAGGGTCTGCACCTCGTCGCGCTTGGTGGAGTAGAGCTCCTCGGGGGTGAACTTACCGATCACCTGGCGGACGCTGGAGCGTACCTCGGGGCGGACCAGCCGCTCCATGTAGTCCTGGGCGAAGGTTTCGTGCAACAGGGCCACCTCACCGAAATTGGGCCGGATACGGGCGGTCACGTCGATGCTGATGTTCAGGCCGTTGCTGGAAAGGACCTCCATGGCCTCCTCGATCTGCTGCTCCCGCACCTCGTAGACGTGCATCGTGTTCCAGGGGGCTACCACGTGGAACCCCGGGGGGTAGATCTGTTCCTTGTCGAGCCCCGAGAAGCGCCGGAAGAGCACCCCCCGCTCGCCGGAATCTACCGTAACGAAGGTGGCGCTGCTGACCATGGCCAGGACCACGAACAGCAGGAAGAGGGTGATGCCCCAGGTCATTAATTTCTTTTGATCCATCTAATTTTTGGTTTATCGTTCCGAATCGAAACGAAAGTTCGCCCTTACAACAAAATAAGGGACCGGATAGATGTAGTGGCGGGCGGTCTACCGCTGCGCCCGGGAGACAAAGTACATGGCTGCCGCGAAGAACAGAATATTGGGCATCCACATACCGAGTAGTACGGGCAAGTCGGTGCCGGCACTAATGGTGGAGGCAAAGCGACTGAGGAAGACGAACAGCGCGCCCATGAAGATACCGATGGCCAGCTGGATGCCCATTCCTCCCCGGACCTTGCGGCCGGCGACGGCCAGGCCGATGATGGTCAGGATGAAGATCGTGAAGGGCTCGGCCGTGCGGCGGGCCAGCTCCAATTCGTACTTACGCACGTTGCCCGCTCCCCGCTCGCGCTGTTTTCGGATTTGCGCGAGGAGTTCGGGCGTGGTGAGGGCCGACTGCTGCTCGCGGTAATCGACGAAGTCGTCGGGGCGCAGGTTGATCACGGTGTCGAGGGTCTCGCGGTTGCCGATCACCAGCGTTTCGTGGAGGTCGTCGAAGGTGCGCGTCTCGTAATTGTCGAGTCGCCAGATGGCCGGGTCGCCCTCCACGAACTTGGCCGAGCGGGCCTTGGTGAGGCTGACCAGCTGATTGTCGACGAAGTGCTCGATCCGGAAGTTGCGGGCGGCGCTGTCGCGCTTGCTGTAGTGGGTCATGAAGACTTTCGTGTCGGGGGCAACGAAGAAGTGCACGTTGGTGGTCTTGCCCTCGTCGCGCCCCCGGTTGAAGTAGACCCGCTCGATCTCCGCCCGGTGGCCGTTGGCCCAGGGCACGAGGAAGTTGATGCCCGCCAGGTACAGCACGAAGAGGAAGCCGGCCGAGATGAGGTAGGGCCGCATGAGGCGCCAGAAGCTGACCCCCGCGTTGAGGATACTGATGATCTCGGAGTTGTCCGCCATCCGCCCGGTGAAGAAGATCACCGCGATCAGCGTCAGCATCGGCCACAGCAGGCCCAGGATGAACAACAGAAAGGTGGGGAAGTACTCGAAAACGATCACCTGCTTCGGAATGTCCGATTCGATGAAGCGCTCGATCTTCTCGCTAAAATCGATGATGAGACTGACCATCGAGAAGATGAGCACCGTGAAGAAGAAGGTGCGCATGAACTTGCCGATGATGTACCAGTCTAGCTTCTTGATCATAGGGGGGAGGGGGCCTTCGGCCGGTAGGCGGGCCTGCGGTCCTGGGGTAGATACGGCTAGGCGAGCAGGCGTTTGACGGTGGCGGCAATTTGCTTACCGTCGGCGCGGCCCGCGGCGCGGGCGTTGGCTTGCCCCATGACCTTGCCCATGTCGCGCAGGGAGGTGGCTCCGGTTTCGGCGATCACTTCCTTAACGAGGGCTTCGAGCTTTTCGTCTGAGAGTTGCTCGGGGAGGTAGCGGCTGATGACTTCGATCTCCTCGCGCTCGGGTTGGGCGAGGTCCTCACGGCCCTGTTGTTCGTAGATCTCGAGGCTCTCCTGGCGGCTTTTGACGAGCTTTTGGAGGAGGGCGATCTCGCCGGCTTCGTCGAGGGTTTCGCCGCTGCCGTCGGTCTGCTGGAGGAGAATGGCGTTCTTAATGGCGCGGATGCCGCGGAGGGCGGCCTGGTCCTTGGCGCGCATGGCATCTTTCAGGTCGGGGGTGATGCGGTCTTGTAGGGACATTATAGAGGGGGTGGGTTAGACGCGCGTTGCGCTGGGGTAGAGGGGGTAGACGGACCTGCGGTCCCGGGGTAGAGGTAACAACGCGGGGGCTGGCTTTAGTTGCTTACCCGGCACCCGCGCGCCGCCGCCCAGGGGTACTTACTGGTGGCGGGTGCGGAGAACTTGGCGGACCTCCTCCAGGGTGTAGCCCTTGGCGGCGAGGAGGACCAGGTAGTGGTACAGGAGATCGGCGGCCTCCCCGAGGAAGAGGTCCTTGTCGTCGTCCTTGGCTTCGATGACGAGTTCGACGGCTTCTTCGCCTACTTTTTGGGCCACCTTGTTGATGCCGCGGCGGAGGAGGGAGGTGGTGTAGCTGTCTTCGCTGGGGTGGTCGCGGCGGTCCTGGATCGTACGCTCGAGGTGGTCGAGGAATTCGCCCTGATTTTCGGCCGCCCAGCAGGTGGCGGCACCGGTGTGGCAGACGGGGCCGGCGGGGTGGGCCTGCACGAGGAGGGAGTCGCGGTCGCAGTCGGCGTCGATCCGGACGAGGCGGAGGTAATTGCCGGAGCTTTCACCTTTAGTCCACAGGCGCTGCTTGCCGCGGCTGAAGAAGGTGACCAGGCCGGTTTCGAGGGTGTGGGTGAGCGCCTCGGCGTTCATGTAGCCCTGCATGAGGACGACCCGGGTGGAGGCGTCCTGTACGATGGCGGGGATCAGCCCCCGGTCTTTGCCGAAGTTCAGTTGACCGATGGTACTCGAAATTACTTGCATGGCTCTATATTGAGAAAAACTACGCCTGTATATGCTCGAAAATGACAACCTCCTGGACACCGGACACCACAACGGACCCCGTCTGCCCCCGGAAGGCGCCGCAAACCTACGGAAAGCCGGCAAGTGGGGCCGCTTTATCGGCCTCGTCAGTATGGTGAGCGTCGGCCTGGTGGTCGTCATGCTGTTCCTGTTCAGTGGAACCTTCATCGGGGTACTCAGCATGAGCCAGCCCGGTTTGGACATTGCGGCCTGGATGCTCCCCCTGATCATTATCTACGGCTTGCTGTTTGCCGTCTTTCTGTACCTCGCTTATCTGCTGTACAACTTTGGCAATAAGGCGATGGAGGCCGTAGACCACGGGAGCGCGCAGGCCATCACCACCTCCTTTGCCTCCCTGGGGCGCTTGCTGAAAATTCTCGGCATCTTCACCATCATTCAACTGGCCTTCTACGCCCTCTGGATGCTGATGATGGTCGTGGGCGGTACCGCGGCCTTCCTGGGCAGCTAGACCGGCCGCACCGGGATGCCCTGGCCGGCCAGATACGTCTTCAGGTCTGCGATCTCTACCTCCCCGAAGTGAAAGATGCTGGCGGCCAGTCCGGCGTCGGCCTTGCCCGTAGTGAAGACTTCGGCGAAGTGCTCCTTGTTTCCCGCCCCACCGCTGGCAATGATGGGGATGCTGAGCTGCGCGCTCATGCGGGCCAGGGCCCCATTGGCAAAGCCCTGCTTGGTGCCGTCGTGGTCCATGCTCGTGAAGAGGATCTCGCCGGCCCCCCGCTCCTGCGCCTCGCCGACCCAGTCGAAGAGCTTGTGGGCGGTTTGGATGCGGCCGCCGTTGAGGTGGACGTACCAGTCATTATTCACGAATTTAGCGTCCACGGCCACGACCACGAATTGATTGCCGAAGGCGTAGGCCAGCTCGTCGATGAGTTCCGGCCGGCGGACGGCGGCGGAATTAATGCTCACCTTGTCGGCACCGGCGTCGAGCAGCACGTCTACGTCGGCCAAACTCTTGATGCCGCCCCCGATGGTGAAGGGGATGTTGAGGTGGCGGGCGATGTCGCGGGCCAGGTCGGCCAGGGTCTTGCGGCGCTCGTGGGTGGCGGTGATGTCCAGGAACACGAGCTCATCGGCCCCGGCCAGGCTGTACTTGGCGCCGAGCTCTACGGGGTCGCCGGCGTCGCGCAGGTTCACGAAATTGACGCCCTTGACGGTGCGCCCGTCCTTAATGTCCAGGCAGGGAATGATGCGTTTAGCGAGCAAGGCGGAGGAGTTTAATGCCGGGGAACACGGCCGGCGGGTGCGCGGTTGCTTCGGGCGGGGACGCGGGTGCGGGGGAAGTGCATGCTGCTTACATTGATCCACCAATCCACGACGTACAAGCTTTCGACCATGCGTACCTACTTTCTGCTCCTTTTACTCGCACTCACCAGCCTGCTGGCCGCCCAGGAGGCCAGCCCCACCCGCTGGGAATCGACCATTCAAGGTTTCGAGGAGGCGGATCGCATAACCCCCGTGGAGCCCGGCGGGATACTCTTCGTCGGCTCCTCCTCGATCGTAATGTGGAAAACGCTGGCCGAGGACCTGCCCGGCCACGCCGTACTCAACCGGGGTTTCGGGGGCTCCACCTTTACCGACCTGCTCCACTACGCCGATCGGGTGATCTACCCCTACGCCCCCGCCGTGGTCTTCGTGTACGAGGGCGACAACGACCTGGCCGCCGGCGCTTCCCCGAAGGACGTGCTCAGATCCGCCAGGAAGCTCCGGAAACTGATCGCCAAAAATCTCGGTAAGGAGGTCGCCGTCGTGTTCATCTCCCCCAAGCCCAGCCTGGCGCGCTGGTCCATGAAGGAAACGTACGAAGCGGCCAACGCCCGCCTGCGCGCCTTCACCGACAGCACCGAGCATACCTACTACGCGGACGTCTGGACGCCCGCCCTGCGGGCCGACGGTGAGGTGATGGACGATATTTTCGTCGGGGACGACCTGCACATGAACGCGAAGGGCTACGCCATCTGGACGGCGGTGATCGCCCCGCTGGTCGCACGCCTGGATCGGGTGCGGAGGTAGGTCCGGCCAAACCCGGGGCCGCCCTACTTGGCCTTCACGCCCCTGCCCGTGGCGGCGTAGAAGATGCCGCCGTAGATGTGCTGGAGGAAGAGGGGATCCTGGTAGGTTTCGTCGATGTGGCCCAGGGCGGTATAGAAGGCCCGACCGCCATCGAATTCGTGGTACCAGGCCACGGGGTGTACCTCGCCCATGCCCTCTCCCTTGCGGCCGTCGCCCCACTGCACCTGGGGGTCGTAACTGCTCTCGTCTACGGTCACGAGGTAGTTCAGGTTATCTACCGTGGCGGCGTCAAACTCGTAGTACTCGTCGGTCCACAGCAGGCGGTCGGGCCACCGCTCCAGGCCGGGGAAATCGTGGTCGACCACGTCGAGCATGGCCGACTGGTTCCTGGGGTGGATCTTGAACATGTGGCCCACCAGCCGGGTGTACCAGGGCCATTCGTACTCGGTATCCGAGGCGGCGTGGATGCCTACGTAGCCCTTACCTGACTGGATGAAACGTTCGAAGGCGGCCTGCTCCGCGTCGTTGAAAATATCGCCCGTGGTGCTGAGCAGGATGATGACGTCGTAATCCTGCAGCCCCTCATCGGTTAGCGGCATGGCGTCCTGCTGGCGGTCGAGCCGGAAGTCGTGGCGCTTGGCCAGGGCCTGGAGGGCGGGGATGCCGGTGGTGATGGAGCTGTGGTGCCAGCCGCCGGTCTCGGTGACGAGCAGGGCACGGAATTGCTGAGCGAGGAGGCTGCCCGACAGGCAGGACAGGAACAGCAGGCACAGGAGTGCGGGAGTGGATCGACGTTGCATGCCGACAATTTACCCCAATGTCACCAACACGCGCAGCGGAAGGTTGACTTTCTCCAACTTCCCGTCCGGCCTGCTGTTAGGGGTAGCTCACTCACCAAAGTTTAATCCGGATTTGGACTACCTGACTGCCCTGCTCATTGGCATGCTCTCCGCGACGGGTGCCGTGCTGCCCCCTGGCATGCTTAATATGTCGGTCGTTACCGCCAGCCTCGAATCGGGCCGCCGGACGGGCTACTGGTACGCCGGCGGCGTGGTAACGGTCTTTTTCGTGCAGGCCGCCGTTGCCATCATCGGCGTCAACTACCTGCGCGTTAATCCCGACCTGGTCGAGCTCCTGGGCTGGTGGGCCATCCCCGTACTGGCCTGTTTGGCGGTCTACTTTCTCTTCAAGTGGTACCGGCAGCGCAATTCTCCCCACTCGGTTGAGGAGCAGCGGGAACGGGAGGAGAATAATCATCCCTTCCGCCAGGGCATCAGCGTCTCCCTGGTCAATTTTTTAGCCATTCCTTACTTCTTCGCCATTGGCAGCTGGCTGATGAATGACGGCATATTGGCTACGGCGGCAGTGGCCAAAGCGTGCTTCGTCGTCGGCGCGGCCGCGGGTGCCATGCTCATCCTGGCGGGCTACGCCCGCTCCGCCCGCTGGATCGACGGTCACGCTCACGTCATCAGCCGTCATATCCACCTCTTGGTGGGAGCACTGTTCGTGGTCCTGGCGGGCGTCCAGTCCTACCGGATGTTCTTCTGATTTCCGCTGTGGGAGTTCTGAATTTCCAGCTACGGACTCCGGTGAATTCCCTGCGGGACTTCTCTGCGCCCGTAGCTGGATTTGGATGTCCCCTCCGGGGCCAGGAATATCCTTTCCAGCCCCGGAGGGGATGTCCTTGAACGGTAGGTGGGGGAAAGAGCGACGCCGTCGCGTTCCCCCCACCTACCGAATAAAGTCATTTTCTGAATTTCCAGCTACGGACTCCGGTGAACTCCCTGCGGGACTTCTCTGCGCCCGTAGCTGGATTTGTATGTCCCCTCCGGGGCCAGGAATATCCTTTCCAGCCCCGGAGGGGATGTCCTTGAATGGTAGGTGGGGGGAAGAGCGACGCCGTCGCGTTCCCCCCACCTACCGAATAAAGTCATTTTCTGAATTTCCAGCTACGGACTCCGGTGAACTCCCTGCGGGACTTCTCTGCGCCCGTAGCTGGATTTGGATGTCCCCTCCGGGGCCAGGAATATCCTTTCCAGTCCCGGAGAGGATGTCCTTGAATGGTAGGTGGGGGGAAGAGCGACGCCGTCGCGTTCCCCCCACCTACCGAATAAAGTCATTTTCTGAATTTCCAGCTACGGACTCCGGTGAACTCCCTGCGGGACTTCTCTGCGCCCGTAGCTGGATTTGCATGTCCCCTCCGGGGCCAGGAATATCCTTTCCAGCCCCGGAGGGGATGTCCTTGAATGGTAGGTGGGGGGACGGAGCGACGCCGTCGCGTTCCCCCCACCTACCGAATAAAGTCATTTTCTGGACTTCCAGCTACGGACTCCGGTGAACTCCCTGCGGGACTTCTCTGCGCCCGTAGCTGGATTTGTATGTCCCCTCCGGGGCCAGGAATATCCTTTCCAGCCCCGGAGGGGATGTCCTAAACGGTAGGTGGGGGGAAGAGCGACGCCGTCGCGTTCCCCCCACCTACCGAGTGTCAGAAATTTTCCGCTTAAAGAGCGAAGATTTGGTAGATAACAAACAATTTGTTTTATTTGGAGGGAAAACCACGAATACATGCCTTCCTCCTACATCCGGGTTATCCTTCACACCACCTTCAGCACCAAGTACCGAAGACCCTACATTTTACCCGAATACGAGGAGGGCCTGTACCAGTTCATCAGCCGACGATTCCGGGAGCACAACTGCAACGTGATCGCCGTGGGCGGTACCCTAGACCACCTGCACATTCTTCACGGCTTACCCCGGGATATATCCATTGCCGACGTCATGGGTAAGGTGAAATCGCTGAGCAGTAAATGGATGAAAAAGCAGGGTTGCCTAAAGTTTAGGTGGCAGATCGGGTACGCCTGTCATTCCGTTGACTACCGTAGACAGGCCCCCATCGAACGGTACGTGAGGAATCAGAAGGTCCATCACTACGGCAATCAGGAGAACTACCTGGAGGCCGTGCAGCAAGTGACCTTCGAGGAGGAGTTTAAAAGAATACTGGATAGCTTCGACATGCCCTACGATCCGGCCCACCTATTTGAAACCTCCGCGGCGTAACGTGGAAGAGGCGCGGAACTTTGTCCCGCGCCTCTTCCAAGCATCACCGTGCTTGCATTACACCTGATCCACCGTGCTTCAGGATTGAACTAAGCAATGGCTTGACGCCGACAGCGTGGTGCCGAACGAGCGGACAAACGTTCAGCATAGCCGTAGCTACGGTGGATTTTTGGCGGGGAAGTGCAGCGCCGCGATGGCCAGTCAAGGGGCAGCTTATTTCGGTCCTGAAGCATTAGTAACCTGGATTTTGCACCAGGGCCCCCTCGCTCAGGTCGATCTCCGTCTGGGGGATGGGGAAGAGCTCGTTCTTGTTCTGCATGAAGTTGGGGCGCAGGGGGTTCATCACCTCGAAGGAGCGATTGGTGCGGACGAGGTCGAACCACCGCTGCTGTTCCAGAGCCAGCTCGGACCTGCGTTCCCGCCAGATGGCCTGCCGGAGCGCACCCTGTTCCGTGGTAGTAACATCGGGAAGGACACTGCTGCTCCCGCCGCGGGCGCGGGCGCGGACCTGGTTGAGGTAAACTAAAGCCTCGTCGGGGCGACCGAGCTCATTGAGCGCTTCGGCGGCGATGAGCAGCAGGTCGGCGTAGCGGAAGACGCGGATATTGCCCGGCCCGTTGCCGTTGCCCCCCGGGTGGTCGGGAACGTAGGCTTTCTGGTTGAAGCGTTCGCCCTCGATGTTGGGGTCGCCCTCGACGATGCCGGAACCATCGGGAAGGACTTCGCCGACGTAGAGGATGGTCGCGTCGCGGCGGGGGTCCCCGCGTTCGTAGGAGGCGATCAGGTCGTCGCTCGGGCGGTTGAAGCCCCAGCCGAGATTGGGCCTGCCGCGCACCCCCTGTACCTCGTTGTACTGCGAACCTCCGCCCCCGATCTCGAAGGCCGCCGCCTGCACCTCGAAGATGCTCTCGCTGCTGTTCTCACCCTCCTCCGTAAATACGGTACCGTAATTGGGGAGCAGGGCATACTGCCCGCCGTTGATGACCTGCAGCGCGTAATCGGCGGCCGCAGCGTAATCCTGGCGGGTCAGGGCGACCTTGGCGAGCAGGGCGTTGGCGGCCCCCCGCGTGGCGCGGCCCACCTCCACGCCGCTGTAGGAAACAGGCAGTACGTCGGCGGCGGCCCGCAGGTCGGCTTCGATCTGGACGTACACCTGATCACGGGCCGTCCGGGCAATGGTGAATCCGTCCGGGAAGGGGTCCAGGATCAGCGGGACGTCGCCAAACCACCGCACCAGGTTGAAGTAGAAGTACCCGCGTAGAAAACGGGCCTCGCCGATGAGCCGGCCGCGCAGGTCTTCGTCCATTTCCGCGACCTCGGGAATGCGGGTGATCGCCAGGTTGCTGCGGAATACGCCGGTGTAGTAGCCACTCCACACGGACGACGGGGCGTTGTTCGTGGCCGTGAACGTGAAGTCGTCGATTTCCTGCAGAAAGAATCCGTCCGCGGCAAAGCTGCCCTTGTCGCTGTCGTCGCTGACGATGTCGGTCAGGCCGATGTAGCTAAAGACGTGGGTTTCCCACTGCCGCAGTTGGTTGTAGGCCGCATTTACGGACTGGACGGCCTGGTCTTCGGACTGGAAGAAGTTATCGAGGGTGTATTCGCCCTGGGGGGTGCGGTCCAGGACTTCGCTGCACGATCCGGCGGCCAGCAGGCAGGCGGCCAGGAGGGTGGGGATGATGGATTTCATGCGGATAGTGTTTGAAGGTTGGGATTAAGAGCTTGTTTGGGTTTTCCGAGCCTGCCGAAGACGCCGCTATTTTGGGTCTATTCGAGCCTCATAAAGGGGAGCCTAGCGGGCTAAGTGACGCTTTATGAGAGGAAGAATAGGCGCAAAAGAGCAAGTTTACGGCGGTGAGCGGAATCCCAAACAAGCGCTAAAAGGTAACATCGAGGCCGGCCGTCAGGGTGCGGGCGATGGGGTAGATGGTGCCGCGGTCGATGCCGTTGTCGAAGACGCTGCCGTTGAAGATCTCCGGGTTGTAGCCGGAGTAGTCCTGGCTGGTGACCAGGTTGGTGCCGGAAACGTAGATGCGCAGCGGACTGGGCGCGGAGCTTGTCCGTCAGCCCGGAGGCAAAGCGGTAGCCGAGGGTGACGTTGCGCAGCCGCAGGTAGGAACCGTCCTCGATAAAACGGGTGGAAAGCGTCTCGATGTTCTGCCCGGCCTGGGTGATGCGGGGCTCGGTGTCGCTGCCGCCCGGCCCGGTCCACCGGTCGAGAAAGCTCGTTTCGTAGTTATAGGCACCGAAGCGGGCCATCCTCTTGGCATTGATGACCTCGTTGCCGAACTGTCCGGTGAGGTCGAAGCTCAGTTCGATGCCCTTGTAGTTGGCCGAACCGTTCACGCCGACGATCAGGTCGGGGATAGCCGATCCGAGCACCACCCGGTCGCCGGCCGCGGTGATGACGCCGTCGCCGTTTTGGTCGCGGAAGCGTAGGTCACCCACCTCCTGCGTCCCGAAGTTGGGGAACTGGGCCAGTTCCTCTTCGGTCTGGAATACGCCGTCGAGTTCGTAGCCGTAGAAGGAGCCGGCCGCGAAGCCGACGCGGGAGTTGGTACCGAGCTGGCCGCCGACGCCGAGTCCGCCGTTGAAGAAGTCGACGGCGGTGCCGTCCAGCTGCAGGACCTCGTTGTGCACGAAGCTGGCGTTGCCGCCGATCGAGTACCGGAAGTCGTTGCTGCGGGTCTCCCGCCAGTTCAGGCTCAGGTCGACGCCGCGGTTGAGCACTTCGGCTACGTTGCGGCGGGGGGCATTGGCCCCGATGTAGTTGGGAATGGGGGCGTTAAAGAGGATGTCGCTGGTCACCTTGCGGTAGACGTCCGCCTCCAGGAGGAACTTGTTGTCGAATAGGCCCACCTCGATCCCCAGGTCCACCTGGGTGGAGGCCTCCCAGCGCAGGTCCGGGTTGGCCAGGGTGGTCAGGGTGGCCCCCGGCTGCAGCACGGGCTCGGAACCGAACACGGCCCCGATCCCGCTGACCACGCGGGGGAGGTAGTCGAAGTCGCCGATGCGGTCGTTGCCGGTCTGGCCCCAGCTGGCCCGCAGCTTCAGCCGGCTGATCGCTCCGCCGGTGTTGAAGAATTCCTCCTGGCTGATGTTCCAGCCCAGGCCCACGGAGGGAAAGAAGCCGTAGCGGAAATTGGCTCCGAAGCGGGAGGAGCCATCGACCCGGCCCGAGACCGTGATGAGGTAGCGGCTGTCGTAGACGTAGTTGAGGCGCCCGAGGTAGGATGCGAGCCCCCAGTTCGCGCCCGCTCCGCCGCCGTTGGTCGCGGTGGTCACGTCGCCGGAATTGAGGTAGAAGAAGGAAGGGTCATCCCCGATCACCCGCTGGCGGCTGCCGTTGATGAATTCCCCGAAATTGTCCTGGTAGGTCACCCCCGCTACCCCGTCGAGGTGGTGAATACCGAAATCGTTGGTGTAGCTCACCGTGTTCTCCCACAGCCAGTTGCGGTTGTAGGCGTTGGAGGCGCTGATGCTGCTCTGCTGGTTTTGCTGGCTGGCGCTGACGAAGAAGACCGGACTGAAGTTGCGGTTGCGGTCGTAGTTGAAGTCCAGGCCGAAATTGGTGCGGAAAGTGAAGTGCCGCAGGAAGGTGACGTCGGCGTAGGCATTGCCCACCGCGCGGTACGACTGGCTGCGGTTGTTGGCGAATTCGATGGTCGCCAGCGGGTTGCCGGTGTTGCCGATCGCCGAGGCGTCGCCGAAGTTGCCGGCCGAGTCGATCGGCACGGTAATGGGGTCGGCCCGGTAGGCGGTCAGCAGGATGCTGCCCGCATCGATGTTGTCCGATCCGTTGATGCCCAGCGAGAGGTTGCTGCCCACGTTGAGCCAGTCCTTGACTTTGCGGGAGTTGTTGAGGCGCAGGGTGAAGCGGTCGAAGTTGGAACCCCGAATGATGCCGTCCTGGCGGAAGTAGTTGGCGCTGAAATTAAAGGCGCCCCGCTCCCCGCCGCCGTCGAAGGAGACCTGGGCGTTGTAGATGGGGGCGGTGCGGAAGACCTCGTCCTGCCAGTTGGTGCCCTCCCCGTACTGGTCCGGATTGGCGAAGCGGGGCGGGCGCCCTTCGTTCGCATCCACCTCGTTGAGCAGGGTAGCGTACTGGGTGGCGTTGAGCACGTCGATTTGGCGGACGACCTCCTGGGTACCCGTGTACACGTTCACGGTGATTCCCCCGGCACCCGCGCCCCCGCCCTGCTTGGTGGTGACGATGATGACGCCGTTCGCCCCCCGCGCCCCGTAGATCGCGGTGGCCGAGGCATCCTTCAGGACCGATACGCTCTGCACGTCCTGGGGATTGAGGAAAGCAATGTCGTTAAGGATCATCCCGTCCACGACGAAGAGGGGGTCGGCATTGTTGAGCGTGCCCACGCCCCGGATCCGGAAGATCGCGTCGGCACCCGGCGCGCCGGAGCCGGGAATGATCTGTAGGCCGGACACCTTGCCCTGCAGCGACTGGCCCAGCGACTGGGTGGGAATATCGGTCAGCTGATCGGCCTCCACGACCCCCACCGCGCCCGTCAGGTCGCTCTTCTGCTGGATGCCGTAGCCGATGACCACGACCTCCTGGAGCAACTGGCTGGATTCGCCCAGCACCACGTCCACCGACGTGCGGCCCGCGATGGCGACGCGCTGGGGGGCAAAGCCGAGGTAAGAAAATTCGAGGCTGTCCGCCCCCGCGGGCACGGAGACGCGGTAGGTGCCGTCCAGGTCGGTGATGGTGCCGCTGCTGGTGCCGATCACTTGCACGCTCACCCCGATGAGGGGGTCGCTGCCGTCGGTGACGGTGCCACCGACGGTCGTCTGGGCGGCGGCCGATGCCCCAAGGAAAAGGGCGAGTAAGAGAAGGAAGGGTGCTTTCATGATGGGTGTTATTCGATGGGTCAGCGTGATGGAGTTTGCGGCGCGGGAATCGCCGCCTACGAAGCGCAAAGGCGGCAATGGGGGATCAATCTTGTGCATCCGTTTATTTTTGAAAGTCATTCACCAGCCCTCCCGCCTTCAATCCTTAATACGTGTGCCCGTACCGCCAGTCCTGCCCCCCGCGGATCCGCAGCGTCGGTTTCAGGGGGATCTTCAGTCCCTGGGTTTCCTCCAGCCAGGCGAAGAGCGCGCGGTTCATTTCGGCGATCTTGGCCTGGTAGGCGGGGTCTTCGATCAGGTTGCGGGCCTCGTCGGGGTCGTTCTGGAGGTCGTAGAATTCGTTGATGTCCCAGATGCCCTGGGTGCGGATAAACTTGAAGCTGTCGGAGCGAATGGCGTGCACCGTCGGCGTCTGCGGGAAGGGGCGTTCCCAGTAGTACTCGTAGAAGAAGTAGTCGCGCCAGTCGGTCGCCGCTTCGCCCTCCAGCAACGGCAGGAAGGAGCGGCCGTTCATCTGCTCCGGGGTGTCCAGTCCGGCCATATCCAGGATGGTCGGCCCGATGTCGACGTTGGTAGCGATTTCGTCCATCGGGCGGGGCCGCAGGTGGGAAGGGGCGTACACCAGCAGGGGCACGCGCATGGATTCCTCGTAGGCCTGCCGCTTATCGATCAATCCGTGCTCCCCGAAACTGAAGCCGTTGTCGCCCATGTAGAACACGATGGTATTCTCCAGCTGCCCGGTTTCCTCCAGGGTGCGCAGTACGGTGCCGATGCTCTCGTCGATGCCCAGCAGGGTTTCCAGGTAGTCGCGGTAGAAGTTGTTGAAGTCCGTGTCCCCGTTGTACATGTAGTCTACCCCGTGCCAACTGTTGCGTTGCGCCTTGACCCAGTTGGGCACCAGGTCGTAGCGGTAGCCTACATCGATGGCCCGTCGCTTCTCGCGCAGGGTCGGACGGGGGGCCGTGACGGACTGGTAGCCCACCAAATCTACATCGGGCGGATACATGGTCGGTGGATACTGAATGGCAATGTCCTTATACACTCCCCGGTGGCGCGGGGCAGGCTTGAAATCCGCGTGCACCGCCTTGTGGGAGAGGTACAGGAAGAAGGGCTGAGCGTCGTCGCGCTCCTTTTTTATAAAGTCCACGGCGTAGTCCGTCAGCACGTCCGTGATGTAGGCGTTGTCGCTAAACTGCACGTCCTGGCCATCGACGTTCAGCAGGGGGTTATAGTACACGCCCTGCCCTTCGAAGCTGATCCAGCGGTCGAAACCCGGTCGCGCGTCCGAATTGTAGTGCCCCATGTGCCACTTACCCAGGAAGGCGGTTTCGTAGCCGGCTTGCTGGAGGTACCGGGGGAAGAAGGTCAGGTCCTCCCGGGCCGGCGCGTCGTTGTCCACCACTTCGTGCACGTGGCTGTACTGCCCGGTCAGGATGCTGGCGCGACTCGGCGAGCACAGGGCGGTCCCCACGAAGGCGTTGCGCACGTGGATGCCCTCGCGGGCCATGCGGTCCATGTTCGGCGTCTCCAGCCCCGGCACCTTGCCCGTAAAGCCCATGAAGTCGTAGCGGTGGTCGTCGCTGAGGATGAAGATCACGTTAGGGCGGTCGGGCGGGGCCGCAGGTGCGTCAGTGGAAGCACGCAGCGCGGCCATGGCCAGGCCCGCAAGCAACAGGAGCGGAAGGAAAAGCAGTTTTTTCATAGCTAGGTTATTCCTAAATCATGGGCCTCCCCTCGTCCGTCAGGCTTGCGCAGCTTGGCTCGTCGGCCGAGGAGGTGGCACGTACATTGTTAATTGCTCGGCGGACGAGGCCTATCCCTCCAGCCACCCGCCGGTGAAGCCGGCCCGCTCGAGGCCGCGGCGGATATAAGCATTCTTTTTCATCAGGTCCCAGACCAATTCCGAGCGGTGGTTTTCCAGCTGGATCAGGATGGGGCCCTGGTCGATGCCCAGGTAGTCGATGTCGTACCAGCCGCCGCGGGTGCCGTCCGTAAAGGTGTAGCTCGCATTGAAGGCATCCTTGAAGCCGTAGGGACCGACCAGGCTGTCGTACCGCGTCGTCCACATGTGCTCCAGGGCGGCCAGGCACTCCTCCGGGGCGAAGGGGACCGATCCCCCGGCCGCCGTCGGAGCGATGGTGCCGTCGTCGACGACACGCCGGGCCGAAGCCCCGCGCGCCCGGTAACGAAAAAATTTCACGGGCTGTCCTCGGTACACGGTATCCAGGCGGCCCGGCCCGTCGCAGGCCGTGAGTCCCCACTGGTTCGGCCCGTAGCCGGCAAACTGTCCGGGATTGTCGAGGCAGTAGGCGCGGTTGGCCAGGGTGGCGCGGCGGCTGTTCTCGAAGTAGTCGCTGTCGTGTGCGCGCATCGGGGCGTCCCGGATGCCGCGAAAGTCGATGTACATCTGGCTGTACTGGTGGCCGAAGAGCGGACTGAAGTTCAGGTGGTCGTAGCCCTGGAACTCCCCCCAGACGTAGCTCTCCGCCCAGTGGTCCCAGGCGTCGTCGGGCAGGGGGTGGGTCGGGGAGCCCATGCCCAGGACGAGCAGGATCATGGCCTCGTTGTAGCCCTTCCAGTTCGCGGGGATAAAGCCCCGGGCCGGGCGCCAGCCCATGCTCATGCGGCCCTCCGCGTTGAGGGTCCAGTCCCATTCGACGCGGCGGTAAAGCGCGTCAGCGAGGCTGCGGATGCGCCGCTCCCGCTCGGAATCGCCGTCGAAGTAGCTCTGGGCGGAGAGAATGCCCGCCATCAGCAGGCCGGTGTCGATGGTGGAAAGTTCCACGGTGCGGTAGCGCAAGGCCTCCTCGTTGGTCAGGAAGTGATAGAAAAACCCCCGGTAACCGGCCACGCCGGTCTCCTCGGGACCCTGGGGTAGGCTCCAGAGCTTCTCCAGGGTCTGTAAGGTCCGCTCGGCGGCCTCCGCGCGGGTGACGTAGCCGCGCTCGACGCCCACGAGGTAGGCGGTCAGGCCGAAGCCCGTAGCGGCGATGCTGCTGAAGCGCGCGGTGGGCCAGCGGTCGGGGATCTGGTAGTTGCCGGGCAGGGCCGTGTCCCAGAAGTACCCAAAGGTGCGTCGTTGGAGCTCGTCGACGCTGAAGTCGCGGTCGGACACTACGGTCGTGCCGCTGCCGGGCACCTGCCCGCCCCCCGGGGGGACGGGCAGGCGCCGCCGGTCAGCAACAGGGCGAAAAGAGCGGTCAGTACGCGCATGCCTAGCGTTTGATCGCCACGGAGCGGGCCAGCACGCGGCCGGCGCGGTCCCGGGCGGTCACGAGGTAGGCGCCCCGTTCGAGGTCTCCGAGTTCCCACTGCACCTGCGTCTGCGCCCCCTCGATGCGGAGTTCGCGCACCTGCTGGCCGAGCATGTTGGTCAGGGTGAAGCGGACGGCCTCGGCGGGATTCTCGATCGTCAGCTGGTTGGTGATCGGGTTGGGGTAGACGCGCAGCGCAGCGATCGACACGGGGGCGAACAGGCCGGTAAGGTCCGCGCAGTTGCCGCCGCCGACGCTGATGTCGTCGAAGTAGGTGATCAGGTTCGCCGTCGGCGTGGCCATGATGTTGGGGATGATCACCAGGCGGCCGTAGCGCGCACCGTCGGGGATCATGCTGGCGTCGAAGGTGAGCGTCTGCCACGCACCGGGTGTAGTGTATTCGGCGGCCAGGTCGCTGGTGTTGGGTACGCTATCGAGCCCACCCTCCAGCTTCATGACGAATTGCTGGGCCTCGGTAGAGAAGACCTTGATCGAAAGCGTCTTGGCGTTCGTGGGCAGGGCGATCGGGGCGTCCAGGGCCGCGGCAATCCCCGCGAAGGTGGCCCCCCCGTCGGCGGCTTCGGTGAAGGAGCCTACGAATGCACTCATGTTGGCATCGCTCACCAGCGGGTTTTCCACTACGGCGAAGCTCGCGTCGTTGAGGGAGCCGTTCTGGAAGGCGGTCCAGTTGACGACGGAGTAGTCCACGTCGTCGAAGGTGGATACGCAGCCGGACACGTAGGGCGCGCGGGACAACCGCAGGTCGTCGATGTAGTAGGTGTTGACGGCGGTGTTCTCCACGCCGGCACCGAAGAAGAGCACCAGGCGGGTATAGCCCATATCTTCGTAGCTGCTCAGGTCGACCGTATAGGTGTTCCAGCTGTCGGTTTCGGGGATATCCTGGAAAATCTCTACCGCCGCGCTGGAACCGCCTTCGAGCTTGAACAGGATCTGTCCGGCAACGGGAGCCCAGATGTCGACGGAGAGCTGGTTGTTCAGGCGCAGGTCGATGGGGTCGGTAAAGTCGATCACCAGGGCATTAAAGGAACCGGGCTGATCGGCGAAGGCACCGACCGTGGGGCTGGTGTTGCCCGATCCGGTGGCTCCGTCGGGGTTGTCGATCGCGCTCAGGAACTCGCTGCCCCCGGCGTAGGTGGCGTTGCGCTGGCACTCGAAATCGTCGAGGATGGTCATATTCACCTCCACGTCGGCGCAGGCGTCCACGGTCGCACTACCGGCGGTCAGGTTGTCGAAGTAGTAGGTGTCGGTGCCCGTGGTGTTGGGCGCGAAGAGCAGGGTGAGGCTCTCGAAGTCGGTGACGTCCTCGAATTCTTCGAAGTTAAAACTGAGCGTTTCCCAGGTGCTGGCGGCGGTTCCGGTAGCCGTGGCGCTGACGCGGCCGGCCGTGGGGCTGGAGAGCTGCAGCGTCACGGTAGTGCCGGCCGCGGGGGACCACACGTCTAGGTTCAGCTGGGGCGCGCCGGTCAGGTCGATGCCGTCGTTAAAGTTGGCATTCAGGGCCGCGAAGAGGGCGGAGCCGCGGGTGTAGGCACCCACCGTTTCGCTGTCGTTGCCGTCCATGTCGGGGTTAGCGATGGCACCGTCGAAGGTGCCGTTGTCGCCGCCGGCCGTATTCCAGTTGAGGCGGGCCCCGTCTTCAAAGTCCTCGATGGCTTCGGGCGCGGGCGCGGGGGTGAGGGTGATGTCGTCGATGTAGTAGACATCCCCGGCGGCCTCTTCCACCTCCACGTTGAAGAAGAGGACGATCTTGTTGTTGCCTCTATTGGCCTGGGCGCTCAGGTCTACGCAGACTTCTACCCAGGTACTGGTCTGGGCGACCGTTACGCGCTGCTCGTACACGGTGCCCCCCTCCAGTTTGAAGAGGATGTCGCCGGCTACCGGCACCCACACCTTCATACAGAGGTAATTGTTCTCGGACAGGTCGATCGGACTGTTGTAGTCGATCACCAGGGCGTGAAAGCCGCCGTCCCGGTCGGTGTACTGCCCGACGCTGGCGCTCATATTGATGCCGCTCATGTCGGGGTTAGCGATAGCGATGAGGTCGTCGTACCCCAGGCCGTAGGTGGCGTTGCGCTGGCACTCGAAGTCGTCCAGTACGGTAGGATTCACCTCGGTGCCCGCGCAGGGACCGGCGGGGGAGGCAATGAGGTTATCGAAGAGGTAGGTGTCCGCGCTTGTTTCCACGCCCGGGTCGAAGAACAGGATGATGTTATTCAGGCTGTCCAGTTCGGCGGCCCCGCTGAAGTCGAAAGTGTAGGTACGCCAGACGTTGGCGGTGGGGATATTCACCGTACCCTGGATAAATTGGGCGGCCCCCGCGGCGTTGCGCTGCTCCAGCTTCATGAGCAGGCGGGTGGCCGCGCCGGCGTAAATCTGGATGGAGATCTGGTTGTTGGTGCTCAGGTCCAGCGGCTCGGTCAGTTCAGCGACGAAGAAACTGAAGGTCTTGTCGCCCGCCTTGGTGTAGGAGCCCACGAACGCGCTGGTGTTGGAGGTGGAATTGGGGGTAGTGATGACGACGGTATCGATGGGGTTTTCCACGACGGCGAAGGTGCCCTCGTAGGCGTTCCAGGGGAGGTCGGCTTCGCCGCCCTCGAAGTCCTCGAGTACGACCTGCGCGTTCAGCAGGCCGAAGCCGGCGACGCACAGAAAAAGGAGTAGAAGTCTTTGCATGATGGTGTTTATTGTGAAAGGTAGGAAGAAAGGTTAGTGAAGCAGCAGGGGCAGGGAAAGCCTGCCGTCCGTACCGCTGATGGTTACGTAGTAAAGGCCGCGCGCGGCGGTTGGTGGCAGCCGCAGGGGCAGCTCGGTCCGCCCGCCGGTCAGTACCGTGGGGGCCAGCAGGGTGGCGAGTGCGCGCCCGGAGGCGTCGGTCAGGGTCACCGTCACCGCCTGGGTGCGGGAAAGGGACAGTTCCAGACGCGTATGCTCTACCGCCGGGTTGGGGTAAAGGCGGGGCCGGGCGTCAAGGAAGTCCGGCAGCACGGCCACCGCGGTAGTGCTGGTGTCCTCCACAAAGCCGACCGCCTCCAGGGCGGGGGCGATCTCGGGGCTCGACATGAAGAGATCCCAGAGCAGGCCGCTGCGGTAGTTCTCGATCATGACCACGATGGGGCCCTGGTCGATGGCCAGGTAGCTGTCGGCGTACCAGCCCCGGCCCGGGTTGAAGGCGTCGTAGAAGCCGTAGCGGCCCCAGGTCTTGTCGCCGAGGTCGCGGTAGAAGTGCTTGAGGGCGGCTAGGCTCTTCTCGGGGGTATAGGGCATGCTGCTCAGGGCCGCGGTGGGCGTGAGGGTACCGTTGTCGAGGGTGGGATTGTCGGGGGCGTGGGCGAGGTAGCCGTCGGGGTCGTCGCTGGCGGTGAGCCCCCAGGCGTCGGGGCCGTAGCCTTCGCGCTCGTAGGGATTGTCAACGCAGTGCGCGTAGTTGATCAGCGTCTGATTGGTATTACGCACGAAGTAGTTGACGTACCGGTCGCGCTTGCCCCGGGGGTCGAAGCCCAGGTAGCTGTAGTGGCTGAAGAAGAGCGGGCCCCCCTTGGCCTCGCCCACCAGCAGCGGGATGCCGTAGAAACTGGCGTCGGTCGTGTAGCTGCCGCCGGCCCACCCCGTATGGTAGAGACTGGGCGGAATGCGGTAAGCCGGCGTGGGCGAGGCTGCCGCGAGCAGGTAGACAATGTGCGTTTCGTTGAAGCCCCGCAGGGGCAAGTTGATCTCGAAGCCGAAGGTGGGCGACCAGTGCCAGTAGAGCACGTTTTCCACCGACTTCCGGTACCAGTTCCAGTTGACCGACGCCCAGATCTGGTTGACGTTGGCGCGCAGCCGCTCCTCTTCCTCCGCAGCGCCGGCGAAGTATTGCCGCGCGGTCAGCAAGCCCTGGATCAGGAAGGCGGTTTCCACCAGATCGCCGCCGTCGTCCCGGGCGCTGAAGGGGACCACCGCCCCGGTCGCCCCGTTCATCCAGTGGGAAAAGGCCCCCCGGAAGGTCGGCACGGTCAGCAGGAAGTCGACGATCTTGTTGGTGCGGGTCAGGGCCTCCTCCCGGGTGATGAAGCCGCGCTCGGCCCCCACGATCAGGGCCATGAGGCCGAACCCGCTGCCCCCGCTGGTGACGGTGCCCGTGACGTCGCGTTCGCGCGCCAGGCCGGACACCGGGTGACCGAAGTCGTAAAAGTAGCGCAGGGTATATTCCTGCACCATATCCAGCAGGGCCGAGTCGCTCATCTCGTAGGTGGTGGCCGTGACGGTATCGGAGGGCTCCCCGACTTGGCCCCCGCCGGTGAGCGCCCGCAAGAAGTAGCGTCCGGTTACGTCAAAGTCCCCGCGAAAGTCGATGTAGTTGTGCTGAACGTTGTTCCGGGAGGCCAGCAGCGCAAATTCCCCCCCGTCGATCGATCCGTAGATGCGGATGCCCTGCACGGCCGGATTCACGGGCTGCTCCCACCGCAGCTCCACGTGGTGATCGTACGCCGTAGCCGACAGGCCCGTGACCGGCCCCGCCTGGGCGGACAGCAGTCCGGCGCAGCAGAACAGGGGGAAGCACAACAAGGCCTTCAGGCGGGTGGGTAGGGGTGCAGGCATGTACGATCGACTTAAACGGCAGCTACGAGAGCTAAGAACTTGTTTGGGATTCCGCTCGCCGCCGCAAACTTGCTCTTTTGTGCCTGTTCTTCGCCTTGAAAAAGGTCACTAGCCCGCTAGGCTCCCCTTCTCAAAGCTCGAATAGACCCAAAATAGCGGCGTTTTCGTCAGGCTCGGAAAACCCAAACAAGCTCTAAATTGACCTCGTCAAGTTCGCCCGCAAGCCCCGAAAAACCTAGTGATGCACCTCACCATGACTACGCCATTTCCAAAAATTGTCTTTCCGCTACGCTTTTCCCTTCAGAATTCCTGGAGGTACTGATTCAGGTTGTCGTTGCCGGCCAGCCCGAGCTTTTTGCGCAGGCGGTAGCGCTTGTTTTCCACCCCCCGTACGGAGATGTGCATGAGGGGGGCAATCTCCTTCGAGCTGAGGTCCATGCGCAGAAAGGCGGCCAGTTGGAGGTCGCCCGCGGTGAGCCGGGGGTGCGTCTTGCGGATCCGCTTCAGAAAGGCCTCGTGCACCTCGTTAAAGTGGGACTCGAAGATCGCCCAGTCTTCCTCGCTGTTCAGGTTGCGGTCGATGAGGTGGAGCAGCCTGTGGGAATCCGCCGGGGGGGTACCGCGTTGGCCGAGGCGGGAGAGTTCCTCCTTCAGGTCGAGCAGCATCTCGTTCTTTTTGGCCAGGGTGAGGGTGGTGTTGGCCAGCTCGCGGCTCTTGCGCTTCACGTCGGCTTCCAGTTGCTCGTTGCGGGCCTCGATGCGTTGCCGCTGGAGTTGTCGCTGCCGCAGGACCTCCATTTTTCTCGCCTGGGCCCGGAGGCGGGTGCGGTGCGCTTGGTAAAACAGCAAGAGCAAGCCGCCCACCAGCAGGGCGTAGGCGAGGTAGGCCCAGGGGGTGCGGTACCAGGGGGCAGCACGGTAAAGGCGATCTCCGCTCGGGCTCCGTACCAGTCGGCCTCCACCTGGAAGCGGTAGTCCCCTTCGTCCAGGTTGGTAAATTCCTTTTCCCCACCGGCCGACCACTCGGACCACCGTTCGCCGAAGCCCAGCAGCCGGTAGCGGTAGCTGACCGGCCGGTCCAGGGCGGGCAGGGCGTAGCGGAAGCGGGGATCGTTCTGTCGGTAAGGCAGGCGCAGCCCACGCGGTCCCGGCCGCCGCCGCAGGCTGTCGGTCGTCAAACGGAGGAATAAAGCAGGCAGGGCAGCCGTCCGGCCCGCTTGATCTGGATCGTACACGGCAAAACCATCTTCCAGACAAAAGAGGTAGCCGCCGTCGGGAAGGGGCAGGATGCGGGGAACGTTATGGCGCAACGCGAGCGGGTAGGCCCCGACCCGCGTGGCGCCCCGGTAAGGGGTGACCCGTTCCGGCCCGACCAGGAACCAGTCCGAGGAGCCCGCCCGCCCGGGAAGCGACGTAATTACCCTCCGGCAAGGCGACTCCCCGAAACTCACCGAGGGCCGCGAAGTCTCCGGCACGGTAATCATAGACGGCCTCCGCGGTCTGCACCAGCAGGCGGTCGCCGAAGCGGGTCAGGAGCGGGCGGATCAGGAGCGGACTGCTAATCGTATCCACGGCCTCGATGCGCCGCCAGTCACTGCTGAAGTGGACGCGGTAGGCCCCCCGCGAGCCGTGCAGGGCCAGGACCTCCCGCTCCCCCGTGCGGGCCAGGAAGCGCAGGGGGGCGAGCAGCCCTTGGAGTTTAACCTCCGCACCCGCGCCCGCCGCCCCGGGGTCCAGGATGCTGAGTCCCGTGTAGTTGGCCTGCAGTAACCGGCTGGTATCGGGCGGGAAGGGAATCGTCTGCCAGCCCCCGGAGCGATCGGTGAGCAGCCGGGCCCGGCCCTCCGTGACCAGGAAGGTGCCCGCATTGTGTCCGCAGAGCAGGCCGTGGGGGTGGGGCGCAGTTCCCAGACCTGTCCGGCCGTCCCCGGGATCAGGGAAAAGTTTGCCGCCCCGGGTTTCCGGACGAAGAGGCCCTGGTTCGTGCCGACGTAGAAGTGGCCGTGGTAAGTCGTGGCCCCGTACACCGCCCCGATCGCCTGCCCGCCCGGCCGGTAGTAGCGCAGGGGCTCGCTGCGTACGATGAGGTCGAGGCCCCGGTCGAGGCCGGCCCAGAGGTCGCCGTTGCGGTCCTCGAAGAGGGCCAGGACCGTATTGTTGCCGAGCCCGTCCCCGAAACTGAGGTGGTAGGCCAACCGGCCATCGGCGGCAAAGAGGTACAGGCCCCCCAGGATGGTACCCACCGCGACTTCTCCCCCCCGCAGCGACAGCAAGCGGTTGATCTGCTGGCCGGCGAGGCAGGCGGTGGACTCCGCCGACCAGGCGTGCAGCCGGCCGTCGTGATACCGAAAGAGGCGATCCTGGGTAGCCAGCAGGGGGGCGGCGGCCGGACCCGTGACCGCGACGATGGCCCGTCCACCGGGGTCACTTCCCGGCAGCAGCACCGGTGGGGTACCGGCTGCCTGCAGCAGCAGGCCCCGGCCCGTGACGGGTATAAGGAGGCTGTCGCCCGCCGCGTGGGCGAACATCAGGTTGCCCGGCTGCTCGATGTGGAGGCCAGCGGTGGGCGACCAGCGGTAGAGCCGCGAGAAGGACTGGTAGACGACGCTGCCGTCCGCCAGCGCCTCGATGTGCCAGATCTCTTCCCCCTGCTCGCTGTCCGGGAGGCCGGCCGAGAGCGATACGTAGTCGCCCAGTTGTCCCCCGGCCCCGCCCGGAAAGTAGCCGAACTCGCCGTAGCCGCCGACGAAGAGCCGCGCGCCGCCCCAGGCCACGGCGCGCACGGTGGGGCGTTTGGGGAGGCGGCGCACCGTCCACGCCCGCCCGTCGAAGATCAGCACCCCGCCGGAATTGGCGACGTAGAGCACTCCGTCCGGCGACTGGGTAATGGCCCAGTTCTGGTTCTCGGCCCCGTAGTCCCCGCTCTGGAAACTGCGTACCCGGGGGGTAAGCAGGCCGTCCACCGCGCGCGCGCCGCCCTGGGCCGGGGCACTCCGGCAGGTGATGAGCGACAGAAAAAGGAGGATCCAAAACTTCAAGGCGAACGGACTGGTGCGGCAACAAGGTAGTCCCCGTCCCCCAATCTCCGCCCGCCGCCCGCCGCCCCGCCGGCCCCGGTTTTTCTCCGAACAATTTTTTCGGGCCGCTGTCTAAACCCCAAAGTGCAAAAACCAACCACGCAAAACACGACGCGCCATGGACCAACTGGGCAACGCCAATTTTGAAAATTACGTAGGCCTCACCCAGGGCTACTCCGAGATGGCCTACCAGATGGTCAGTCATTTGCTCACGCTGGGCTACGCCGTGATGCTGGCCGCCCTGCTGTACTTCGCCCTGACGCTTAAATCGGTGGCCCCGCGCTACCGCATCAGCTCCGTGCTTTCCGTGGTCGTGATGGTTTCGGCCTTCCTGCTGCTGTACGTCCAGGCGCAGAACTGGGTGACGGGTTTCTCCTTCGACCTGGAGCGTGGCCGCTACTACCTGGACCCCGGGCAGGACCTTTTCAACAACGGCTACCGCTACCTCAACTGGCTCATCGACGTGCCGATGCTCCTCTTCCAGATCCTCTTCGTGGTGCAGCTCACCAAGAGCAGCTTCACCAGCGTCCGCAACCAGTTCTGGTTTTCCGGGGTGCTGATGATCGTGACCGGCTACATCGGCCAGTTCTACGAGGTGACCAACCTAACGGCCTTCCTCGTCTGGGGCGCCATTTCCACGGTTTTCTTTTTCACGTCCTGTACCTGATGAACAAGGTGATCCGGGAGGGCAAGGAAGGCATTCCCGAGGCCGGACAAAAGATCCTCGGCACCATCTGGATCGTGTTCCTGATCTCCTGGTTCCTTTACCCCGGGGCCTACCTGATGCCTCACCTGCTGGGCGTCGAGGGCGGACTCTTCAACGAGAGCGGCGTTGTCGGCCGGCAGATGACCTATACCGCCGCCGACATCATCTCCAAGGTGATCTACGGCATCCTGCTCACCCAACTGGCCCAGGTGCTCAGCACGGCCGCCGGCTACAAAATGGCGGACGGCCCCGGCGAGTAAGCGTCCCGCCGGTATAGGCCTTTTCCCAGTCGCAAGGATCTACCATGAAGTACCTGTCTTCCCTCCTCCTGGTGCTCACGTTCGGAGCGGCGACGGCGGGGGCGCAGGTGCGGGGGTGGGACCGCGCGCAGTGTGTCGCCTACGCCCTGGCCAACCAGCCCGCGCTGCGCAACGTTCGCCTGGAAGACAGCATCGCCCGCCTCACCAACGCCATTAACCTGGCCGCCTGGAAGCCGTTCGTGGCCGCCAGCGGGGGACTGACCAATAACTTCCAGCAGCAGGTGAGCCTCTTCCCGGACTTCATGAACCCCGGCGAAACCCGCGAGGTGGTGCTCGGGCAGGCCTGGCTGTCCCGCCTGGGGCTGTCGGCCGACCAGTTGATCTACAGCCCCGAGGTGGCCCGCGACGCCCGCCTCCGCGGCCCCCGCGTGAATGCCGCCCGCCTGGCCATCCGCGAAGCGGAGATCGGCGTGGAGGTGGAGGTCGGTACCGCCTTCTACGAAGCCCTGCGGGTCGGGGAGCAGATCGCCCTGAGCCGGGCCGACATCGAGCGCCTCGAGCGCAACCTCCGCGACGCCCGCCTGCGCTACGACAACGGCCTCAACGACAAGGTCGACTACAAGCGGGCCACCATCGCCCTCAACCAGGCCCGCGCCCGCCTCGCCTCCGCCCGCCTCGCCTACACCGCCCGCCTGGCCGAGCTCAAGGCCGCCATGGGCTACCCCGCCGATGATGAACTAGAACTGGTCTACGATTTCGAGGCCGCCGCCGGCACCCTCCTGGCCGACAGCCTCGACCTTGGGGATACCCGGGAGCGCGTGGAGGTCAGTCGCCTGCTGGTCGAGCAGGAGCTGCAGGACCTGAACACCCAGTACTTCCGCCGCGCCTGGCTGCCCACCGTCGGGGCCGGGGCCGAGTACACCTACCACTGGCAGGCCAGTGCCTTCGGCAGCCTCTACGACCGCCGCTTCCCGGCCGGCCTGGTGGCCCTCAACCTCTCCGCCCCGCTCTTCTCGGGTGCCCGCCGCTTCCGGCAGGTGGAACTGCAGACCGTCTACCGCCGCGGCCTCGACCTGGAGCTGGAAGCCCTCCGCCAACTGATCGGGCGGGAGCGCACCGTAGCCACCAGCGACTACCGCTCGGCCCGCATCACCTACCTCGCCGCGCGGGAAAACGTGGCCCTGGCCCGGGAGATCTACGCCGTCGTGCTGCTGCAGTACCGCGAGGGGATCGAACCTTTCCTGGAAGTGGTCATCGCCGAAAACGACCTGCGCACCGCCCAGAACACCGCCCTGAACGCCCTCATCGACGCCCTCGTCGCCCGCCTGGAATACCGCCGGGTCAGCGGAACCCTCTAAGCCATCGCCATGCCCCCCAGCCGCTACGCCCTCCTCCTCCTCCCGACCCTGCTGTGCTTCGCCTGCGGCGGAGGGGAACAAGCCGGTGAAGCGGACCCCCCGCGGGATCGCTCCGTCAGCGTGCGGGTGGCCGAATCCGTGGTGGAGGAACTGGTCTACTACGACGAATACCCGGGCACGGTAACGGCCCTGGACGAGGTGGAGGTCCGCCCCCAGGTGGCGGGCTACATCACCGGGGTTCACTTCCGGGAGGGCGACTTCGTGCGTAAGGGGCAGCGGCTCTTCACGGTGGACGTGCGCCGCTACGTGGCCGAGGTGGAACAGGCCCAGAGCCAGGTCGGTACCGCCCGGGCCAACCTGGAACTCGCCGAAAAGAACGTGGCCCGCTACCGCCGCCTGGCCGAGGCGGAAGCCATCGCCCTGCAGACCCTCGACCAGGCCGAGGCCGAGCTTACCGCCCGCCGCCGCGCCCTCGAGAGCGCCGAGGCGGGCGTGCGCAGCGCGCGCACCCAACTGGACTACACCGTGATCCACGCCCCCCTCAGCGGGGTCGACCAGCCTGGCGACCGTCAAGACCGGCACCCAGGTCTCGCCGGGCAACCCCCTGCTCACCACCATCAGCCAGGAGCAACCCATCGGGGTAGACTTCGCCCTGCCGCAGGACGCCATCCCCCGCCTCAGCCGCCTGGAACGCGAACCGGCGGCATCCCCCGACAGCACCTTCCGCCTGCTCCTGCCCGACGGCTCGGTCTACTCCGAGTACGGCCGCGTCTACGCCAGCGGCCGGGCGGTCGACCCCCGCACGGGCACCCTCAACGTGCGGCTGGAATTCGATAACGCGGACCGACTGCTCCGCCCCGGCATGAGCCTGCGAGCTGGAGATGCTCAACGCCCAGTCGGGCCGCCAGGTGCTCATCCCCACCCAGGCCCTGGGCGAGCAGATGGGGGAGTACTACGTCTTCGTGGTGGAGGACGGCACGGCCCACCGCCGCAAGGTGATCACCGGAGACCGCATCAACGGCCGCGCCGTCATCCGGGAGGGCCTGGAGGGCGGCACGACGGTCGTCACCGAAGGACTCAAGAACGTGCAGGACAGCAGCGGGGTCAAGCTCCTGCCGGCCCGCAATCCCGAGACTGCCCCCCGCACCCGCGGAAGCGCCGATACGACCGCCTCATGAATTACTTCTTCGTCAGCCACCCCAAGGCGGCCATGGTGATCGCCCTCCTGCTGGTCATCCTGGGCGGGATCAGCGTGGCCGTGCTGCCCGTGGCCCAGTTTCCGAGCATCACGCCGCCCACGGTGACGGTGCGGGCGCAGTACACGGGGGCCGACGCCAAGACGGCCGAGGAGAGCGTCACCACCCCCCTGGAAACCCAGATCAACGGGACCCCCGGGCTGGACTACCTCGAGAGCAGCAGCACCAACAACGGCACGACCACCATCAACGCCACCTTCAAGCTGGGCACCGACGTGGACATCGCCGCCCTCGACGTGCAGAACCGCGTCGGCATTGCCGAGCCCCGCCTCCCCGAAGCCGTGCGCCGGCTGGGCATTACGGTACAGAAGCGCAACCCCGGATTGTTCATGCTCGTCGCCCTGCAGTCGCCCCGGGGCACCCACGACCGGGCCTTCATCGACAACTACACCAACATCTTCGTGCGCAACGAGATCCTGCGCATCGACGGGGTGGGGGACGCCCAGGCCATCACCAAGGACTTCAGCATGCGGGTCTGGCTCCATCCCGAAAAAATGGCCAAGCTGGGCCTGAGCCCGGGCGACGTGGTAGAGGCCCTGCAGGAGCAGAACGTGCAGGTCGCGGCGGGCTCCGTCGGGGCGCCGCCCCAGCGCGACGCCCAGGCCTTCGAGTACACCGTCTTTCTCGACAGCCGCCTCGAGGAGCCCTCGGCCTTTGCCGACGTGATCGTGCGCAACGACCCCGCGGCCGGGGCCCTGGTGCGCCTGCGCGACGTCGGCCGCGTGGAGCTGGGCACCTTCACCTACGGCGGGGAGTCCATCACCAACGGCGAGCCGGCGGCCATCCTGCTGATCTACCAGGCCCCCGGCAGCAACGCCCTGAACACCGGCAAGGAAATTCGGGCGACCATGGACCGCCTGGCGGCGTCCTTCCCCCCGACCTGGAGTACCTCATCCCCTTCGAGTCGGTCTCCGTGGTGGAGGCCTCCATCCGGGAGGTGATCATTACCCTGGGCATCTCGCTGGCGATCGTGGTCTTCGTGGTGTACCTCTTCCTGCAGCAGTGGCGCGCTACCCTGCTGCCGCTGCTGGCGATCCCGACCTCCATCGTCGGGGCCTTCATCCTGTTCCTGCCGCTGGGCTTTACGATCAACACCCTGACGCTCTTCGGCCTGGTGCTGGCCATCGGCATCGTGGTCGACGACTCGATCGTCATGGTGGAAGCGATCCAGAAGAACATGGAGGCGGAAGACCTCGGTCCGGCCGAGGCCGCCCGCCGGGCGCTGAAGGACATGACGGCCCCCATCATTACCACCTCCCTGATCCTGGTGGCCGTGTTCCTGCCGGTGGCCTTCATCCCCGGCCTGACCGGGCAGCTCTACCAGCAGTTCGCCATGACGATCTCCGTCTCCGTGCTGCTGTCCTCCCTCGTCGCGCTCTCCCTGGCACCCGCTTTCGCCGCCTCCTGTTCCGCAAACAAGCGGCGGACGAAGACCAGGGCTGGCTCGATAAGATCTTCGACCCCTTCAACCGCGGGCTGGACAAGCTCAAGCACACCTACGGCGACTTCGTGGGCTGGACGCTGGGCCACCGCTGGATCATGCTCATCGCCCTGGGCGTCGTCGGCGGGCTCACCTACCTGCTCTTCGTCGTGGAACCCACCGGCTTCATCCCCCAGGAGGACAACGGCCGCATGATCATCACCTACGAGCTGCCCGAGGGGGCGGCCAACAACCGGAGCCTGGAGGTGATGGAGACCATCATGGTGACCCTGGACAGCCTGCGAGGAGATCAGCGCCTACACCGGGGCCAATAACCTCAACATCCTCTCGGGCACCAACCGCTCCAACGCCGGCACCATCTTCCTCCAGCTGGCCCCCTGGGGCGAGCGCACGGGCGACGACCAGGACGTGGAGGCCCTCACCGAAATCCTCAACCGCAAACTCGCCGATATCGTCGACGCCCGCATCGTCGTCATTGCCCCGCCGGCCATCCCGGGCCTGGGCAGCAGCTCGGGCTTCAGCTTCGTGCTGCAGGACCGCGGGGGGAAGTCCAGCGTCAGCGAATTTGAAGAGACGATGAACCAGTTCCTCGGTGCCGTCAACCAGCGGCGCGGAGATCGCGCGGCCTTCAGCTTCTTCACCGCGCAGACGCCGAGCTACGAGCTCATCGTCGACCGGGAACGCGCCAAGCAGCTCGGCGTGCCGCTGAACAACGTGTACCGCACCGTACAAACCTACCTCGGCAGCAGCTACGTCAACGACTTCACCCTCTACGGCCGCACCTTCCGGGTCGTGGCCCAGGCCGATACCGCCTACCGCGAGCATTACGGACCTGGGCGACTACTACGTCCAAACGCCAGCGGCGACGATGCTGCCGCTGTCGAACCTCGTACGCTACGAACTCACCACGCACGGCACCCCTCATCAGCCATTACAACCTCTTCCGCTCGGCCGACATCCGGCGACGCGAGCCCGGGCTTACAGCAGCGGGCAGGTGCTCACCGCCCTGCGGGAAGAGGCGGCCAAACTTCCCCCGGCTTCGAGTACCGCTTCAGCGGGCTGAGCCGGCAGCAGGCCAACTCCGGCAACACCACCCGCTGATCTTTGGCTTTTCCATCGTGATGGCCTTCCTGATCCTGGTGGCCCTCTACGAGAGCTGGACGGTGCCCTTCGCGGTGCTGATCGCCGCGCCGGTGGGCTGTCTTCGGCTCCCTGTTCCTGCTCTGGTGCTGCCCGGGATCGACAACAACATTTACGCCCAGATCGGCCTCATCACGGTGATCGGCCTGGCCGCCAAGAACGCCATCCTCATCGTGGAGTTCGCCAAGAATAAGCGTGGAAAAGGAGGGCATGGAAGTCGGGGAGGCGACCGTCAACGCCGCCACGAGCCGCCTGCGGCCCATCCTGATGACGAGCGCCACCTTCATCTTCGGCATGATCCCCCTGGCCCTGGCCAGCGGGGCCGGGGCCGCTTCGCGGCAGACGATCGGCTGGACCGTCATCGGCGGCATGGTGGCGGTCACCTTTCTGGCCATCCTCTTCGTGCCGGTGGTCTACGCGACCATCACCGGCTGGGCCTACTCCGCGGACGAACTTGACGCCCTGCGCAAGGAGGAAGAGTAGCGCTAGTCCGGCAGCAGGCGCTTGATCACCCGCTCGATGGTGAGCCCCTGCACGAGGATGGAGAAGACCACCACGACGTAGGTCATCACCAGGAACATCTCCCGGTTCATCTCCGGCAGCAGGCTCAGGGCCAGGGCGATGGAGATGCCGCCGCGAAGTCCGCCCCAGGTCATGATGGCGTCGGTGTGGGGCACGAAATCGAGCCTTCGCTCGAAGACCTTGACCGGCAGCCACAGCGAGGCGTAGCGGCAGGCCAGACGATCGGTATGGCCAGCAGGCCCGCCATCAGGTAGTTGCCCTTGTAGGTCAGGATGAGCATCTCCATACCGATGAGCACGAAGAGCACGGCGTTGAGGAGGATGTCGATGAGCTCCCAGAACTTATCCACGTACTGCTCAGTGGTCTCCGACATGGCGGATTCGCGTACCCGGTCGTTGCCGACGAGCAGTCCCGCCGCCACCATCGCCAGGGGAGCGGAGAGGTGGAGCTGATCCGCGATCACGGTGCCCACCATCACGGCGGCCAGGGTGATGATGACCTCGATGCTGAAGTCGTTGATGGACTTCATCAGCTTGTAGCTGATCCACCCCACGGCGAGGCCGAGCAGGATGCCCCCGAACACCTCCTGCCCGAAGAGCTTCACGATGGCCAGCGGGTCGATGGATCTCGCCCGGCAGCGAGGCGATGTTGAAGAGCGTCAGGAAGAGCACTACGCCCACGCCGTCGTTGAAGAGGGATTCCCCGACGATCTTGATCTCCAGCTTCTTGGGGCGTTGGCCTGCTTCAGCAGGCCGAGCACCGCGATGGGGTCGGTCGGCGAGATGATGGCCCCGAAGAGCAGGCAGTAGATATAGCTGACGTCCGTGCCCAGCACCTGCAGCAGGTAAAAGGTGGCCGTACCGATCAGGAAGGTGGAGGTCATCACGCCCAGGGTGGCGAAGGCGATGATCGGCCAGCGCTGGGCCCGCAGCTCCTGGAAGTTGGTGTGCAGCGCCCCGGCGAAGAGCAGGAAGCTGAGCATATAGTCCATGAGCACCTGCTCGAAGTCGATCTCCCGGATCAGCCGCGCCTCGGCCTGCAGCAGGGTATCGTCGAAGATGCTCAGCCCGAGCACCCCCAGCGTATAG
Organism: Lewinellaceae bacterium; assembly: GCA_963803525.1. Classification (GTDB taxonomy): domain Bacteria; phylum Bacteroidota; class Bacteroidia; order Chitinophagales; family Saprospiraceae; genus Neolewinella. Next base: position 90,386 of record CAWDMV010000017.1, on the reverse strand, counting down.
ACCAGGGTGATGAACATCAGTCCGATCGTCGTCGGCAGCTTCAGGAAGCGGACGTTGAGGTAACCGAAGGCGGCGGCCAGGAAGACCAGTCCGGAAATGATGACGTAATAGTTCATGTCGGTAAAATTCGTAAACGTGGGCGGGCGGGGGCGCGGGTGCGGGGAGAAATTCGAAAACGGCTACATTTCCCCTCCCGATGCCCCGCGGATGACCTCCTCCCCGTTTGTCTTACCCGTGCTATATAGTTTGCTGCTGCTTTTTGTTCTCAGCACCTGCGCCCGCCGCCCGGTGACCGTGTTTGCTACGCCCTACGAAAGTCCGCTCGCCAGCTACCGCTACAGCTGCCGGCCGCTGGACTCCCTGGCCGTGGCCGCCGTCCTGCCCGAATTGGAAGCGCGGTTCGGCCAGAACCTGGAGACTTCCGCCTACCGCGATAAGATCCTCGCCGCGCTGTCCTTTTACCCCGGGCTGCGCGACGTGAAGATCCGGCTGGTCCGCAAGCGACTGCGCACCTCCATGGCCGCCCGCCCGGCGGGCTTCAGCCTCAGCCGCGACCGCCGCACCTACCTCATCTACGCCGACGACGTGAGCGACAAGGCCTCCGACTTTCGCAGGGCCTCCTACTCCGCCCAGGTGGGCTGCTTCATCCACGAGTTGGGCCACATTTCCCACTACGTCAGCCGCTCTAACCTGCAGCTGGCCGGCAACGGCCTGGCCTACGTGACCAGCCAGCACTTCAAGAACGGCTACGAGCGCATCGCCGACAGCCTGGCCATCCACAACGGCGGGGGCTACTACGTGTACCAGTACCGCACCTTCACCTTCGAGGAGGCCGACCTGCCGGAGGCCTACCTGGCCTTCAAACGCCGCAACTACACCGACAACCGGCGGCTGCTGGCCAAGCATTTGGCGTATTTGCGCGAGAATAGCGTGGAGAAGTGTGTGGATTATTAGGCCCCGTCGTCGGCCGAGCCATACGGAGTTTGGCTTGTCCGCCGACGGGGTGGGGAACTTACCGGCTGGTCCACTAGAATAAGAGAGCTCATTTGGCCCCGGGCCATAGACCGGCTTCATAAATGATGGCGTCGGTGACGGCAATGATCAATTGCTTTCCACTCAGTGCATTTAGGGAAGTCTCGAACAGCGCTAGCGACATTTGTTCCAGCGTACTATCCGATCCTTGATACTGGTCGAAGTAATACTCCACCACCAGGTTCTTTATCGCGGTCACCGCATCGAAGCACTTGAATACTCCCTTGTCGGTACAGCCCCGTACGGTAATGTTGGAGAGGTATCCCCCCGAAAAATCTAAACTCAGGACAGTCTGGTGTATGTCGCCGGATAGAAATTCGGAAGCAATAACTCCTATTCGCAGTGTACGCCCGTCGTCGGACCACTGCCACCCGGAGTCCTCGACGGAGCTACTTGGGTGGATAGCTTTGGCGATGATGGGTACCGCGTATTCAATGGCAGGATCGAGGCGGTGCTGAGACACAGCAAGGGTGGACTGAAGCGTCACCAGCAGTAGGATAAGTAATCTCATATCTGTAAGGGGGTTTGGTGGTTATGAAGTGCATTATCAATATACGGCATTATCCGAATGCAGGGCAAGCCCGTTTGCCCTGTTTCGAACAGTCACCGATAATTATGAAAAATACGACCCTTAGCGCCCGCGGGAGCATATTGTTAATTCCGTATGCTATTACTAATTATTAGAATTATGGACCAGTTCCCTAATTTATTGCTGTATAGCCAGGTATTCAACCTTGCTGACACCTCCGAAAATTCTTAAATTTTTTAACCTGCAATAGTACGCGTGTGCTATACCGCGGCGGCCCCTCCAAGGAAGCGTAACGCAGCGGGCGGGGTGAGGACAGAGGGAAAAAGCGCCGAAAGTATGGGTATGAGACAACTTCCATTTGTGTAGGAGCGCTGGCTTCCCCCGGTTACTTTGCAGCTGCCCCGTTGGTAGGAGGCCAAGGGCCCGAAGGAGCGGGTCGATATTTAGCATACAGCTACTAAAAATGAAATCCGATTAACCTGTACAATTGGTACCCACGCCCAAAAAAAGAACCCCCAAGCAGTACTACTGCTCGGGGGCCTGGATGACGGGAGGGAATCGCCGACCTAAACTGGAGTGTATACGGTCGGTCAGCGTCTACCGGGGGGTAACATCCGCTCCAAACTAGCCTCGTATAATTTTATCATCTTGAATTATAAAACCGGGTAAGTGTCAATTAATGTCTCAAGTGTTTATAAAGGTAAATACATGAAGGTGTAAAACGCTCAGTGTCCGTGTTGTATAGTGCGGCTGTCGCGCTAAGTAAGGCTAAATTCTAATTACTCAAACTCAGGGGGTGTGCATAGTGTGTGTCTCTGTAACCTTTAAAATTCAACGCTCTCAGTGTCTGTGTTGTCTAGTGGGCGTCGCCGTAGCCGGCCTTAATTTTTAAATCCGTGTGTCTCTCTCGTAGCCAATATCTCCGGGTCAAGCTTCGTTTGTGTGTCTCGCTAAATCGCTAACTTCTCTTTCTCGGCCGGGGGAGGAAGCCATCACTAAAAGCCTTTCGTGATGTTGCGTTCGTTCGTGTCGGCACAATGATGTAGGCAATACCGGTGCCAGAATGTGGAAGGCTGAAAATCAGCTGAATAAGAATATGTGATTTGATCATATGTTCCATCTTTTGGAATAGACGCTGTTTTTGGAAGAGTTTCCGGCCCCGTCACCCGATCCTGCCGGCCTTCTCCGCTTCCGTTTAGGTGGTTGACCTTTCCGGAGCTTAGCGCTTGTTTGGGATTCCGCTCACCGCCGCAGACTTGCTCCTTTTGCGCCTGATTTTCGCCTCGAAAAGCGTCCCTTGGCCCGCTGGGCTCCCCTTCCTGAGACTCGAATCAGCCCCTGAATAGCGGCGTCTTCGTCAGGCTCGGAAAACCCAAACAAGCACTTATCTTTGGAATCCACTTCGATCCTGCAACTATGAACTTCCTCCGATACCTCTCCTACCTGCTCCTCTTCGGGGGCGCCTCGCTGCTCACCCTGACGGGCTGCGACACGGGCACTGCTGCTGCTACCGTCCCGGCCCGGCTGCTCGTTTTCAGCAAGACCGAGGGCTACCGCCATGCGTCCATCGAGCCCGGGCAGGCGGCCATCCAGCGGATGGCGGCCGAGCACGGCTACGCGGTCACCCTGACGGAGGACGCCGAGCGCTTCAACCAGGATACCCTAGATAAGTACCGCGCCGTGGTCTTTCTCAGCACCACCGGCGACGTGCTCAATCCCACCCAGCAGGAGGCCTTCGAGCGCTACATCCAGGCCGGTGGCGGCTACATGGGCATCCATGCGGCCACCGATACCGAGTACGACTGGCCCTGGTACGGCCGCCTGGCCGGGGGCTACTTCCTCCTGCACCCCTCCACGCCGAGCAACGTGCAGGAGGGCAAGTTCACGGTACTGGAGAAGGGCTGGGCGACGGCCATGTTCCCCGACACCTTCCGCCGCACCGACGAGTTCTACAGTTTCCGCAACCTCTCCGATAAGATCACGCCCGTCCTGGCACTCGACGACGCCAGCTACGAGGGCGGCGCCAACCCCGACTACCACCCCATGTCCTGGTACCAGGAGTTCGACGGTGGCCGCGCCTTCTACACCGCCCTCGGCCACACCGCGGAGGCCTTCGCCGACTCCGTTTTCCTGCGGCACATCTGGGCCGGCATCGACTACGCCGCCGGCGGCAGCAAGGGGGTCGCGCTGGACTACGGTAAGGCCCGGCCCGAGGAGAACCGCTTCTCCAAGGTGGTCCTGACCGCGGGCCTCGACGAGCCCATGGAGCTGACGCTGCTCGACGACCAGCGTATCCTCTTCATTCAGCGCAAGGGCGAGGTGATGCTCTATAATACCGCCACCGAGGAACTCAAGACCATCGCCACCATCCCGGTCAGCACCCGCTACGAACCCAACGCGGAGGGGGAACGGAAGACGGCCGAGGACGGACTGCTGGGCCTCAACAAGGATCCCGACTTCGCCGACAACCAGTGGGTCTATATGTATTACGCCCACCCGGAGCAGTCACGTAACGAACTGGCCCGCTTCACCATGGACGGCGACGAGCTGCTGATGGACAGCAAGCGGGTGATCCTGGAAGTGCCCACCCAGCGCAAGCAGTGCTGCCACACCGGCGGCTCCATCGCCTGGGATGCCGAGGGCAACCTCTACCTTTCCACCGGCGACAACACCAACCCCTTCGACTCCGACGGCTTCAGCCCGAGCGACGAGCGGCCCGATCGCGGTCCGTGGGATGCCCAGAAGTCCTCGGCCAACACCAACGACCTGCGCGGCAAGATCATCCGCATCCACCCCGAAGACGACGGCAGCTACACCATCCCGGCCGGCAACCTCTTCCCCGAGGGCACCGCCAAGACCCGCCCCGAGATCTACACCATGGGCCACCGCAACCCCTTCCGGATCTCGGTGGACGCCCACACCGGCTACGTGTACTGGGGAGAGGTCGGGCCCGATGCCCGGGACGCCGATTCCACCCGCGGCCCCGCCGGACACGACGAGGTCGGACAGGCCCGCCAGGCCGGCAACTTCGGCTGGCCCCACTTCGTCGGCAACAACAAGGCCTACCACAGGTACGACTTCGCCACCAAAACCCCCGGCCAGCCCTGGGACGCCAGCGCGCCCACCAATACCTCCCCCCACAATACCGGCCTGACCACCCTGCCCCCCGCCCGGGAGGCCATGATCTGGTACCCCTACGGCGCCTCCCCCGAATTCCCCCTCGTGGGCAGCGGCGGGCGCAACGCCATGGCCGGCCCGGTCTTCTATAGCCAGGACTTCACCGGTGCCGAGCGGTCCTTCCCCGCCTACTACGACGGCAAGCTGCTCACCTACGACTGGATGCGCGGCTGGATCATGGCCGTGACCCTGGACGCAGAGGGCAACCTGGTCTCCATGGAGCGCTTCCTGCCTAATGCTACCTTCAGCAACCCCATGGACATGGCCTTTGCCGACAACGGCGACCTGTATATGCTGGAGTACGGCACCGGCTGGTTCACTCAGAACGACGACGCCCGGCTCGTGCGCATCGAGTACAACGGCGGCAACCGCCTGCCGGAAGCCGAACTGCTCGCCAGCACCCCGGGTGGCGCGGCCCCGCTGACCGTGCGGCTCAGCGCGGCCAATCCCTCCGACGCCGATCGCGATCCGCTCACCTACCGCTGGAAGATCACCTCCGAAAATGGCTACGCCGAGGAGTTTGAGGGACAGGAAACGGAGGTCACCCTGCAGGAAGTCGGCCGCTACCGGGCGACGCTCACCGTAGACGACGGCCAGGGTGGCGTGACTACCCGCACCACCGACCTGACCGTCGGCAACGAGGCCCCCGTGGTGGCCCTGGACCTGGGCGGCAGCCCCTCCTTCTACACCGCCGGCCGCCCCATTCGCTACGACGTGGAGGTGAAGGACGCCGAAGACGGCACCCTGGAGCAGGGCATTGCCGCCGAGCGCGTGGCCTTTACCGTCGATTACCTGCCCGAGGGCTACGACCGCGTCGCCATCGCCCAGGGGCACCGCATGGCGGACGACGGCGCCACCACCTCCCGCGGGGAGACGCTGATCGGAGAAAACGACTGCCTGGCCTGCCATAAGGTGGCCGATAAATCCGTCGGCCCCAGCTACACCGACATCGCCGTGCGCTACGCCGGGGACGCGGGTGCCCGGGAAATGCTGGCCGGTAAGATCATCAACGGCGGCGGCGGCAACTGGGGGGAGAACGTCATGTCGGCCCACCCCGAACTGGACCAGGACGATGCCCTGGCGATGGTCCGCTACATCCTCGCCCTGTCCGATAAGCAGGCCAGTGCCCTGCCCCTGCGCGGGGACTACGCCGTCCAACTCCCGGACGACGATGCCGGCACCGGGGTGTACATCCTGCGGGCCGCCTACCGCGACCGGGGGGCCCGGGGCCTGCCCGGCCTGACGGGCGAAAAGACCGTCGTGCTGCGCAACGCCAACCTGAACGTCTTCGGCTTCGATGCCTACGAGGGTGTGCAAAAGCTCAACTTCGGCGGCCGCAACCTGCTCCTGCCCGACGCCCCCGGCTCCTACCTGGTGCTCCGCGACGTCAGCCTGGCCGGCGTGGAAGCCCTGAACGTTACGGCCGTGGCCCCCAAGCCGCAGGCCAACGCCATCGGCGGCGCGATCGAGTGCCGCCTCGGGTCGCCCGACGGCCCCCTGGTCGGCCAGTCGGATTACCTGGAGGCCACCGAGCAGTTCAACCCGATGGCCGTGCCCGAACCGCTCCACATTCCCCTGACCCTGCCCGCCGGAGCCGACCCCACGGCGCTGCAGGACCTCTACCTCGTCTTCACCCACCCCACGGAGACCGCCGGCGTGCCGATGGTGGTGTCGGGCTTCCAGGTGCAGTTGGGGGCGGAGCAGTTGTTGAAGTAAGGCCTTACGGCCCCCCCCCCGCAACTGCTCTACCATCGACTTCCTGATCCCCTTCATCGACTACGCCGGCACCTTCGTGTTCGGCGTGTCCGGTGCCCTGGCCGGCATCCGGCGCAAGTTTGACATCTTCGGCATCTTCATCATGGGACTGGTGACGGCCATCGGTGGGGGTACGCTGCGGGACCTGCTCATCGGCAGCACGCCCGTCGGCTGGATGCTGAGCAACGTGTACGTGTACCTGGTCGTGGGTGGGGTGGCCTTTTCGCTGCTCTTCTACGCCCAGATCGGGAAGCTGCGGCGGTCGATGTTTCTTTTCGATACGATCGGCATCGCGCTGTACACGATACTGGGCCTGCAGAAGGCGCTCGCCTTCGGCCTGTCGCCCCTGCTGGCCGTGATGCTGGGCGTCGTTTCGGCCACCTTCGGGGGCGTGATCCGCGACGTACTGGCCGGGGAGGTGCCGCTGATCTTCCGGCGGGAGATCTACGCCTCGGCCTGTCTGCTGGGTGCGCTGGTGTTTCTGCTGATCGACTCCTGGCTGGGGGACGTGGCGGGTATGAGCATTGCCATCGTCGTGGTCTTCCTGATCCGCTTCTTCGCCGTGAAGCGGGGCTGGTCGCTGGCCTTCCTGACGCGGGGGGTGGAGTGAGGGGGACCGGCAGTTGCCGGACACAATATCGTGCAAGGAACGAACAAGCACGACGTACAAAGCCGTTGGTCTGTTCATACCGCCCACCCTCGCTAATCGTCTGCCCATGTCTACCGGCCCGTCCATCTCCCCGCACGCCGTCACCTTTCGCGTGAACGGCAGCGAACGTTCGTTGCACCTGCTTCCCTGGGTATCGCTACTCGACGCCCTGCGCGACCACCTCGACCTGACGGGCACCAAAAAGGGCTGCGACCACGGGCAGTGCGGCGCCTGTACCGTGATCTGCAACGGCGAGCGCGTCCTGAGCTGCCTGAGCCTCGCGGTAATGGAGCAGGGCTCCGAGATCACGACCATCGAGGGCATCGGCACGGACGGGCGGCTCCATCCCCTGCAGGAGGCCTTTATCGAGTACGACGCCTTCCAGTGCGGCTACTGCACCCCCGGGCAAATTTGCAGCGGCATCGCCATGCTGGAGGAGGGCCACGGCAACACCCGGGAGGAGGTGAAGGACCTCATGAGCGGCAACCTCTGCCGCTGCGGTGCCAACACCAACATCATCGACGCCATCATGGCGGTAAAGGAAGGCAAGCATGAATAATTTCGACTACCTGAAGGCCGGAACCACCGCGGAGGCCGTCTCCGCCGTCGCCCAGGGGCCCGCCCACCACTACCTCGCCGGCGGCACGAACCTGATCGACCTCTGGAAGTACGACCTGACCCACCCGGATAGGCTGGTCGACCTCAACGGGCTCGACGAGCTGAAATCCATCACCGAACTGCCCAATGGCGGGCTGCGGCTGGGCGCGCTGGTGAGCAACAACACCACCGCCTACCACCCCCTGGTACGGGAGCGCTATCCCCTGCTATCCCGGACCATCCTGGCCGGCGCGACCGGGCAGATCCGCAACCGCGCCACCAACGGCGGCAACCTGCTGCAACGCACCCGCTGCTACTACTTCTACGACGCCGCCTCACCCTGCAACAAGCGGGTGCCGGGATCGGGCTGTCCGGCCATCGCCGGGCAAAACCGCCTCCACGCCATTCTGGGTGAGAGCGCGGCGTGCATCGCGGTACACCCCTCGGATCTGGCCGTGGCCCTGGCCGCCCTCGCGGCCGTGGTACGGGTGAGCGGCCCCGACGCCAGCCGGGAAATCCCCCTGGCCGACTTCCACCGCCTGCCGGGCGACGCCCCCGAGCGCGACACCAACTTGAAACCGGGCGAGCTGATCACCGCCATCGACCTGCCGGCCACCGGCTTTGCCGCCCACCACAGCTACCTGAAATTGCGCGACCGCAACTCCTACGCCTTCGCCCTGGTGAGCGTGGCGACCGGCCTGGAGCTCACGGACGGTCGCATCACCCAGGCGCGCATCGCGCTCGGCGGCGTAGCCCACAAACCGTGGCGCAAGCCGGAGGCCGAGGCGGTCCTGATCGGTAAAGAGCCGACGCCGGAGGCCTTCGCGGAGGCCGCCGACCTGCTGCTGGCCGGCGCGACCGGTTACGGGCACAACGACTTCAAGATCGGACTGGCCCACCGCGCCATCGTCCGCAACGGCCTGATGGCCCTCGATCCTTCCACCCAGCGCCCCGGCGCCCAACCTTCCCTTTGATCCGATGAAGCACGAGCAACTAGGAAAATCCCGCCGGCGCATCGAGGGCGCCCTGAAGGTGACCGGTCAGGCCAAGTACGCCGCCGAATATGCCGTACCCGATCTGCTGTACGGCTACATCGTCAACGCTACGGTGCCCAAGGGGAAGATCACGGCCATCGACGAAGCCGCGGCCCGGGCGGTAGACGGCGTGGTGGAGATCCTGCACCACCTACGGCGTCCGGAAATGGCCAGCTTCGACCTCCAGTACAAGGACATGGACGCGCCGCCGGGTTCGGCCTTTCGGCCGCTGTACGACGCGGAGATAAAATTTTACGGACAACCCATCGCCCTGGTGGTCGCCAGCAGCTTCGAGGCGGCCCGCTACGCGGCCTCCTTGCTTGAGTTCACCTACGCGCGGGCGGATTTCGACGTCGACCTGCACGCCAACCTGGATAAGGCCCATAAGCCCTCCAAGGGAGTGGCCACCTTCATCAAGCCGCTGCCCCCCTCGCCGCGTGGAGACTTCGAGACGGCCTACGCCCGGGCCGACGCCCGCTTCGAGGGGCGCTTTCACCACGGGGCCCAGCACCACAATCCGCTGGAGCTCTTCGCCAGCACCACGGTGTACGAAGGGGAGGGGAAGCTGACGATCTACGATAAGACCCAGGGCACGAGCAACTCCCAACTCTACGTGAGCAACCTCTTCGGCCTGCGCTTCAAGGACGTCCAGGTCATCGCGCCCTTCGTCGGCGGCGGCTTCGGCTCGGGGCTGCGGCCACAGTACCAGTTGGTCCTCTGCGTCATGGCTGCCCTCCAACTGCGGCGCAACGTACGGGTGGTGATGGACCGGGCCCAGATGTTCACCTTCGGCCACCGGCCGGAAACCCTGCAGCACCTCCGCTTCGGGGCTACCGCCGACGGCACGCTGACCGCCATCAACCACGTGGCGCTGGCGGAAACCTCCCACTTCGAGGACTACAACGAGGTGGTGGTCAACCACAGCAATATGCTCTACCCGGCGGATAACGTGACGCTGGAGTACAAACTGGTGCCGCTCGATCGCTTCACCCCCCTGGATATGCGCGCCCCCGGCGGCTGCTACCGGCATGCTGGCCATCGAAACCACCATGGACCAACTGGCCGACCAGCTCGGGCTCGACCCCCTGGAGTTTCGGCTGCGCAACTACGCCGAGCGGGACGTGAGCTCGGACAAGCCCTTCTCCAGTAAGGAACTCCGCGAGTGCTACCGGCAGGGGGCGGAACGCTTCGGCTGGTCCGCACGCAAACCCACCAGTGAGCCCAACCGCCGCGGCAACCGCCTGGTGGGCCACGGCATGAGCTCGGGGATGTGGGACGTGATCGCCCTGCCCGGCACGGCGGAGGCGGAATTCACCCGGCAGGGGAAGCTGATCGTGCGCAGCGCCGTCACCGACAACGGACAGGGAACCTACACCGTCATGACCCAGATCGCGGCCGATGAGCTCGGTCTGCCCATGGAGGCCGTTACCTTTGCCTACGGCGACAGCAAGCTGCCCTTCTCGCCCATCCAGGGCGGCTCCTACACCACGGGGGTAATGGGCTCGGCCGTGCAGGCGGCCTGCGAAGCGCTTAAGAAAAAGCTCTTCAAACTGGCGCAGATCATGGACGGTTTCCCCCTCGGCGATGCCCTGCCGGAGGATGCCGATTTCATCGATGGGGCCATCGTGCTGCGGGATAAGCCCTCCGTCCGGGTGGCGCTGACCGACGTGCTGGCCTTCGCGCAGGAAGATTCCATCAAAGTTTCCGGCTCGACCCTTCCCAACTACCTTAAGCTGAAGCAGTACACCCGGGCGGCGCACTCCGCGTCCTTCGTGGAAGTGGAGGTCGACGAGCAGCTGGGCGTCATCAACGTGACCCGCGCGGTGACGGCCGTGGCCGGCGGAACCATCATCAATCCCAAAACGGCCCGCAGCCAGATCCTCGGCGGTATGGTCTGGGGCATCAGCATGGCCCTGCGCGAGGAAACCCTGCTCGACACCACCCTCGGCAAGTACATGAACACCGACCTGGGGGAGTACCACCTGCCGGTGCACGCCGACATCCACGAGCTCGACGTGATCTTCGTGGAGGAACACGACGCCATCATCAATAAACTGGGCGCCAAGGGCATCGGCGAGATCGGCATGATCTCCATGGCCCCCGCGATCGTCAATGCCGTCTACAACGCGACGGGGCAGCTGGTGAAGGTGTTTCCGATCAAGTTGGGGGACTTGAAGTAGGACATCATTACACCAACAAATTGGTGCAGCACTGCAGCCGGGCGGGGTCGCGGGTGCAGAGAACTGGTGCTTTTAGAATCTATCGAATACGCTAATTCTTTAATCGGCTTCACCTTACGTAAGCACGCATATTTAGCCCAGGTCCGGAGCCAAGTTTCCACGCACGAATTGAAAGTCATTGATAAAATGCTCGCGATCGGGCCAGATGGCTTTCAGGGGGGCATGACGACTAAAAAGTACATGCGCATAAATCGGGTTTCACAGGTTACGGCCGCCCGCGCACTCTAACACTTGACCGAAATCGGCGCGCTACTCCGGCAAGGAAAGGGCCGCAGCACCCACTACGTCCTGCCCTTTCCTTCGGCGGAATAGTCATGCCACTGCCGGTTTACTTGCCCCGCCGCTCCACCAGCGCCGGCGCCAGGCAGGGCCAGCCAGGTCTTCACACCTAGGAGCTGAGGGGGCAATGCCGAAGGGGGCAGGGGGTCAGGGAGTTAAGGGGCTAACTGAAGCACCCGGGCACGGGTCCCCTAACCCCTTTACTCCCTACCCACCGGCTCCAACTCCCCAAACAAGCTCAGTTCCGCGGCGCGCACCTCCTCCTGGTACTCCCGCAGATCGCCGGAGAGGAAGGTATTCACCTGAGTGACGAAGTCACCGGCCTTTTCGTGAAACTGCTGGAGCATCAGCTTCGCCATCTGGCTGGGCTCGCCCTCGGTCTGGCCGATGTAGTTGCGGGCGCCGTAGAGGTAAGACTGGAGGTTGGTGGGGTTGCGCTGGATGCCCTTGAGGTCTTCGGGCTCGGTGAGGATCTCCTCCAGGCGGGCGATCTCCTTGATGAGGGCCTTGCTGTGCTCGCTCAGGCTGTCCTTTACGGCTTTGGGGGCATTGGCGGCGACACCCTCGACGCGGGTGATGCTCTTGCGCGCTTCCTGCAGGCGGTTGAAGGCGGTGGTGACGCCGGTGACCTCATCCTCCAGTTGTCGGTACATGGCATCGCGGCGGGCGTAGCGGGCACTGCCGGAGTAGGCGTCCCGGGGATCGGCGACCACCGTTACGGTCGTCCCATCGGCGTGGTTGCCGTAGGTCATGAGGATGCGGTAGGTGCCGGGGACGACCGACATGCCGGTGGGCGGATCGGCATCCTCCTTGCGCTCGCGGCGGCTGGGCATTTCCACGCCGTCGCGGCGCAGGTTCCAACTCGTACGGTTCATGCCCCACCTAGGTTGCTGGGTGAAGGTGCGGATGGTGTCGCCCGATTGTACGTCGATGACCTGGAACTTGACCTTCTCCTTCGGGGCGGCGATGGGGTCGGTCTCCTCCCGCTGGTTCACGAAGGCGCGCTCGGGGTCGCCGGTTTCCCGGGCGGGCACGTCCTCCCTGATCTCGGGGGGCAGCCCGGACGAGTAAGACATCAGACGGCTCAGGTCCACGCTATCGGGGTCGAGGGTAGCCGAGGGGCCGCCGGGCCGCACCCAGTAGGTCAGCATGGCGCCGGAGGGACGGTCGTCGCCCTGAAAGTTGCCCTGGGCGTAGAAGCGGGAACCCTGGTAGGAGCGGGTCTCCCAGGCGTAAGCGTCCGGGGCGGGGAAGACGTGGAAGGAGTCCTGGAGCACGTCGGTGCTTGCCTGGGCCATCTCGCGGAAGGGCCGGATATCGTCCAGGATGTAGAAGGCCCGGCCGAAGGTAGCGATGATGAGGTCGTGTTCGCGGGGGTGGATCTTCAGGTCGATGGTCGACACGTGGGGGTAGTTGGCGTCGAAGCGCGTCCAGCGGTCGCCGTAGTCGAGGCTGTACCACAGGCCCTGGTCGGTGCCGAGGAACAACAGTTTGGGCTCGACGGGATCCTGTACGATGGCCTGGGCGTGGCCCGACACCTTGGTTTCGTCCACGATTTGGGTGAAGCTGTCGCCGTAATTGGTGGTGTGGTAGACCATCGGGCGGATGTCGCCGCGGCGGTAGTCGTTGACGACCACGAAGGCCTCGCCGCGATTGACGGGCGATACTTCGATGTAGCCGATCCAACCGCCGGGCGTCATGCCGGTGAGTTTGCCGCTGAGGTCGGTCCAGTTGGCCCCGCCGTCGCGGGTGAGGTGCAGGCGGCCGTCGTCGCTGCCGACCCAGAGGGTGTTTTCCGGCTGACCGTAAGCGGAAGGCTCGGGTACGATCGCGAGGAGGGTGGTATGGTTCTCGGCCTGGGTGGCGTCGATGGTCAGGCCGCCGCTGCTGTCCTGGTGCTGCTTGGTGCTGTCGTTGGTGGTGAGATCGGGACTGATGATCTCCCAGCTGTGGCCGGCGTTGGTGCTCTTGTGCACGAACTGGCTGCCCATATAGACCGTGTTGGGGTCGCTGGGCGACTGGGCGATCGGGGCGTTCCAGTTGTAGCGCAGGAAGGTGCCGTCGGGGTGGACGGGCCGGATGTAGGTTGTCTTACCGGTCGTACGGTCGACCTTACCGAGTGCCCCGCCCTGGCTGGCGGCGTAGACCACCTCGGGATTGTCGGGCTTGAAAATCATGTCGAAGCCGTCGCCGAAGTATACTTCCTGCCAGTCGGCGGCGGTGATGCCGCCGCTCTTGAGTCCCTGACTGGGGCCGACCCAGCTGCCGTTGTCCTGCATGCCGCCGCCGATCAGATAGGGGTAGCTCATGTCGTAGGCGACGTGATAGAACTGCCCCACGGGCAGGTTCTCGACAAAGCGCCAGGTGGCTCCGCCGTCGCGGCTGATGTTGAGGCCGCCGTCGTTGCCCTCGATCACGTACTCGGGGTTGTCGCGGTCGATCCAGAAGGCGTGGTTGTCGGGGTGTACGTTGTTGCCGTAGTTGGCGATCTCGGTGAAGGTCTTGCCGCCATCTTCCGACTTGCTGATGTAGGTGGCGATGTGGAAGACGCGGTTGGGGTTCTGCGGGTCGACGTAGATCTCGGCGTAGTAGAAGGGCCGGTCGCCGACGTCCTTGGTGGTGACCAAGCTGAAGGTCTGGCCGCCGTCGGTGCTCTTGTACAGGCCGTTTTCCTTGGCTTCGACGAGGGCGTAGACGATATCGGAATTGCTGGCGGCGATGGCCAGGCCGATGCGGCCGAGGTGGCCCTTGGGCAGGCCGTCCTTGGCCGTCCGGCGTACCCAGTTGGCGCCGCCGTCGGTAGTTACCCAGATGCCGGAGGCCGGTCCGCCCGAGTTAAAGAACCAGGGGTCGCGGTCGAAGGTCCAGGTCGCGGCGATCAGCTTATCGGGGTTGTTGGGGTCCATGACCATCTCGCCGATGCCGGTGCCCGCATCGAGGTAAAGAACTTGTTGCCAGGTAGCGCCGCCGTCGGTGGTTTTGTACACGCCGCGCTCGGGGTTGGGGACCCACATATTGCCGAGCACGCCCGCGTAGGCGACGTCCGGGTCGGTGGGGTGGGGCAGGATGCGGTGGATGGCGCGGGTGTCTTCCAGGCCCATCAGCTTCCAGCTCCTGCCGCCGTCGAGGCTCTTGTAGATGCCGCCGCCGTAGTTGGCCGAGTTGCGGGGGTTGCCCTCGCCCGTGCCGGCCCACACGATGTCGGGGTTGGCATCGCTGATGGCTACCGCGCCGATGGAGAGGTACTTCTCGTCGTCAAAGACGGGCTCAAAACTGACCCCGCCGTTGGTGCTGATCCATACGCCGCCCGAGGCGCTGCCGACGATGATCTTATCCTTATCCGTGGGGTCGACGTCGATGGCCGTAATGCGTCCCGACATGCCCGCCGGTCCGATGGCGCGGGGGGCCAGGGCCTTCCAGTATTCCTCATCGAGGGGCTGGTCGGTCAGCTGGGCGTTCAGGAGGGCGGGGCCGCAGGTGCAGAGCAACACGGCAAGGAGCAAAAAGAGTCGGTTCATAGGATGACGGTAAGTCGGAAAGATACTAAAGCTTGCCAAACGCTACCCCGTCCCGCTACCCCGTCCGACCGCTACCCCGTCCGACGGGGTCACCCCGTCCGTTGCTAACCCGTTGGACGGGGTCACCCCGTCCAACGCTATCCCGTCGGACGGGGTAGTGTATTAGTTGATGGGTCATGCTCAATCCTGGCGCTCGTGTTGCTGCCGAGCATCGGATGGAGGTGGCTTGTACGGGCTTTATCCGCATGCATGAAATCGCCCACCCAATCGCTGCCCAACTTCATCTACCGGCTATGCGCTCCCTTTATTTTACCCTGTTTGTTCTTGTCTCACTTCTTTACACCTGCGGCCCCGCCGAACCCCTGGATGCACGGCCCCGGCCGCCGAAATTCACGGAGTGACTATTGACCACGGAAGCGCCGCCCGAACAACCCACCAGTGCTAAGCCTTTCGCGGGCCAGCGGCTGCAACTGCTGGGAGATACCGCCCGGATCTACAACCCCTTCGCCCAGCACGACCAACCCTACCGGGCCTACGCCGCCGATAGTGCCGCGCATGCTGACTCCCTGTTTTTGACCTACAGGCTGGCGGCGGACAGCACCATACACGTCCGCCTGCCTACTCCCGACGGAGAAGATCGAAGGCAGGCCTACCGGCCCGTAGAACCGCTGTACGCCCACCCCATCACGGCGAAGCTGACCACTCGTACCCATGTATTCACGCTGGACAGCATGGACTTCTGGTCATCTTCACGCAGGTAGCCGTCGGCAAGAACGACAAGCTAATAGCAAACCTCTACCCGCTGGACAGTGCCACCGAGCGCCGGATCACCGAGCGGTTTCTGGGGATGGGGGGACTGATGCGCCACGACGGGATTATCAACTTTATGCTCTCCAATCGCGGGCACGCTGACGGTCCCTGCCGGTTTAATGCCCTCCTGCTCTCCGCCACCGCCGGGGGGAGCTACAGGTCCACCAGCTGCCGCACGTACGGGGAAGGGGGGGGCGCGGTGGATAAAGCCAGCAATTTGTCCCGCCCTGATCCCGGCGGACGTCGAGCGGTCCGAGCTGCTTGCCCTCATGAACCGGGGCCAAGTAAGAGCTGGTTTGGGATTCCGCTCGCCGCCGCAAACTTGCTCTTTTGTGCCAATTCTTCGCCTTGAAAAAGATCACTTAGCCCGTCACCGCGAAACAGTCACGAAGTGCACCTCCCCCTTTCAAAGCTCATAAAGACCCAAAATAGCGGCATTTTCTTCAGGCTCGGAAAACCCAAACAAGCTCTAAGCGCGCAAAGCCTGACCCCCGAGCCCGACTTCGTGGGCGTGCAGTATGCCTACCTGGAGGACTTTGAGCGCCTTGGCGGACTCACCGAAGGGGAGCTCAGTGGGCTGGATTTTGAATTTGCGGAGGACGGCAGTTACCACGCCTTCGCGGGCGATCGCCTCCTCAGTGAGGGGAAGTGGGCCCTCTCCCCGGACCGCAACTTCCTGGAGCTGCCGGGGCACGGTTGGGGCGGCCGGATGCCGAGCCTGATCCGGACGTATGACGGCACGGAGATCACCTCCCCCTGACGCTGAAGCTCCAGACCCGGAAATCCCGGGGGAAGGAGTTGCTGTCTTACTACGACGCCGAGGTTTGGGTGCGGCTGACGGCCGAAGAACTTTGATTTTCGGCCGGGCGTTAGTTGGTCATCCATGCTGCGTAAACTCTTCATTCTGCCCATCCGCTTTTACCAGGTCGCGCTGTCGCCCATGCTGGCGCCGCGGTGTCGGTACGATCCTACCTGCTCGCACTATGCGATCGGGGCCATCCGGGAGTGGGGCGTGCTGAAGGGCGGCTGGCTGGCGCTGAAGCGGATTGGTAGGTGCCATCCCTGGGGGGGCTTTGGGTTTGATCCGGTGCCTAAGAAGGAGGAGTGAGGCCTAATAGCTCGTGACCTCCGGTCGCGTTTGTAGAAGGCTGCCTCCGGCAGCGCCGTTCGTAACTCCCTCCGGTAGTGAGCGGCAGGTTTCTGCCGACTTCCCAACTAATCTGCGACCAATATTTGTTTGGAACTGCAGTTGATATTAGTGTTTCAGGATTGCACTAAGCCATAGCTTGACGCCGACAGCGTGGTGCTGAACGAGCGGACAAAAGTTCAGCCTAGCCGTAGCTACGGTGGATTTTTGGCTGGGAAGTGCAGCGCCGCGCTGGCCAGTCAAGGGGCAGCTTATTTCGGTCCTGGAGCACTAGGCCAATCCCCCCGCCACCCTAACTTTATCCCCATGCCCACCTACCTCCTCGTCTTCCTCTGCCTCACCACCACCCTGACCGCCCAGGAGGCGGGCATCGATTTCTTTACCGGCAGCTGGTCGGAGGCGCTGTCGCGGGCCGAGGCCGAGGACAAACTCATCTTCGTGGATGCCTACGCCGAATGGTGCGGCCCCTGCAAGGTGATGTCGGCCCGGGTGTTTCCGGACGGGGAGGTGGGAGCCTACTTCAACGCCAACTTCATCAACGTGAAGCTGGATATGGAGAAGCCCGAGTCGGAGGACTTCCGGCAGTGGCACGCGGCGAGCGCCTATCCGACCCTGCTGTTCATTGATGCGCAAAATGAGGTGGTGCACCGGCTGGTTGGGGCCCGGGACGCCCGCCAACTGCTGCGCGACGCCGCCGGGGCCCTGGCCCGCACCGAGAACCTGGAAGACCTGCAGGCCGCCTACACCGCCGGTAAGCCCGGGGCCGCCTTCAAGTACGTGCGCGCCCTGATCCGCAATGGGGAACCCCACCTCCGCGTCGCCAATGACTACCTGCGCCGGCCCGGGGTGGACTTCACCGCACCCGCGACCCTCCGCCTGGTGTACCGCTCCGCCACCGAGGCCGACAGCCGGATCTACGACCTACTGCTCGCGCACCGCACCGCCATCGACGCCCTGGAAGGGGAGGGGGCCGTGGCCACCCAGGCCCGTAAGGCCGTGCGCGCGACCTTTGATAAGTCGCTGGAATACCGCGATGGTCGCCTACTGGCCGCCGCCGTGGAGAAGCTCTCCAACCTGGATAAGGAGGAAGGCAAGCGGCTGGAATCCGAGGGGGAATTTGCCTTCGCCCTGGCCGGTACCGACCGCAAAGCCGTGGAAAAGGCCACTAAATCCTACCTGAAGAAGGGGGCCGCCGGGGACGCCGACCGGCTCCGCGCCCTGTTCGCCTCCCTCGAGGCCACGGAATTTATGAACTACGGGGAGATCATCGACCTCGGGGTGGAGGCCCTGACCGCCGCCGCGGAACTTGGCGTGGAGGGGTGGCGCGACGATTACCGCCTGGCCCGCTTCCTGCAGTCCCGCGAGCGGCACGACCAGGCGCTGAAGATAGCCGGCCGCGCCCTCGAACGCTTTGGCGACGGGCCGGACAACTACCGCCGCGCCATCCAGGGACTGATCGACGAGCTGAAGGCCGCGGCCAATTAGGCACGCCGTAATTTGGCGGCCATGTATCCAGACCTGTCCTACCTCCTGCACGCCCTGATCGGTACCGCGCGCGACAACGGCTTCAGCATCATCAAGACCTTCGGGCTCTTTCTGCTGCTGGCCTTTGTCGTGGCCGCCAAACTGCTGAAGTGGGAGCTGCAGCGCCGGGAACGGATCGGCCAGCTGCGGCCCGAGCGTACCCTGCGGGTGCCGGGGGTGACGGTCACCACGGCCGATTACGTTACCAACGGCATCCTCGGCTTCGTGCTGGGCTACAAGCTGCCCTACGCCATCGCCAACTTTGCGGCCTGGCAGCGTGATCCGTCCGGGGTGCTGCTTTCTTCCGACGGTTACTTCCTGACCGGACTGCTCGGCGCGGCGCTCTTTGTCGGCTACTACTACCGCATCGGCCGCAAGCAGGGGGCCGTGCCCGAGCCCGTGCCGGTCGACGTGTACCCCAGCGATCGGGTCGGCCCGATCACCATGCAGGCGGCCATCGGCGGACTGCTCGGCGCGAAGTTCTTTGCCATCATCGAGTACTGGGACCGCTTTCTGCAAAACCCCCTTCAGGAACTGCTGAGTGGCGGCGGACTGGCGATTTACGGCGGTTTAATCGGGGGATTCGTGGCCGTGTTCTTCTACCTGCGGCGGCACCGGATACCGGCCGTGCCGATCATGGATGCGGTGGCACCGGCCCTCATCGTGGCCTACGGCGTGGGGCGCATTGGTTGCCAGCTGAGTGGCGACGGGGACTGGGGTACGGCCATCGACGCCATCCCGGCCGGCTGGTTTCTGCCCGACTGGCTGTACGGCTTCGACTACCCCCACAACGTCATTCGCGACGGCGTGCCCATCCCGGGCTGCACCGTCGAGTACTGCACGCGGCTGCCGGAACTGCACTACCCGACGCCGCTGTACGAGACCATTATGGCCTTCGCGATCGGCGGCATCCTGTGGGTGGTGCGCAAGCCCTCACGGTCATTCCCGGCCTGCTGTTCAGCCTCTACCTCTTCCTCAACGGGGTGGAGCGCTTCTTCATCGAATTCGTACGGCTCAACGAGCAGTACGAGGTGCTCGGGGTTCAGCTTACGCAGGCGCAGATCATCGCGCTCGGGTTCATGGGGGCGGGGGTCGCGGGTGCGGTGCTCGCTAACCGGGCGGGGCGGCGGCTGACAACGTGACAGACCTCGGAGGTCTGTCAGGATGGCAGCGAGCCAGGCCAAAAAGTAATTGGGATATTGGTTGACCAAAATTTGGTTGACCAATTTAAGCGGCCTATATTTGTTGCACCTGCTTACCAGCCCAGGCATAAATCCCCACCCATGTTAGAGAACTTTAGTGAGATCAAGGTAGAGAGCCCCGTAGATGTGATCATCCGACAGGTAAGGGCGCTGATCACCTCCGGACAATTGGCCCCCGGCGATAAGTTACCGGCCGAACGCAAGATGGCCGAGCGCCTCGGCGTAAGTCGCGGGCACGTCCGGGACGCCCTGCAGAAGCTGGAGTTCTACGGTATCCTGCGTACCCTGCCCCAGAGCGGCACGGTGGTCGCGGGTATGGGCATCGCCGCCCTGGAAGGCTTGATCACCGACGTCCTGCAACTGGAGGAAAGCGACTTCAGCTCCCTCGTCGAAACCCGCGTCATGCTCGAAGTGCAGTGCGTGAAACTCGCCGCCGAGCGGCGTACCCCCGACGACCTGGTGCAGATCGAGCTGGCCCTGGCCGCCTACGAAGAAAAGATCCGGGCCGGCCAAGCCGCCGTGGAGGAAGACCTGCTGTTTCACCTCAGCCTCGCCGACGCCAGCAAGAACGATGTGCTGAAGTCGCTCATGATGGTCATCACCCCCGACATCATCAGCAGCTACGTCAAGTACCGGGTCTGCGACGACCGCACGGAACTCCGGGCGCACCTGGAACACGAAGAAATACTCGGCCACATCCGGGACCAAAACGTAACGGCGGCAGCCAAAGCCATGCGCCGGCACCTAAAGGACGTATACCAGTTCAGCCAAAAGCTGCGCGAAGCGTAAGCCAAATAAGCGCCTAACGGGACCCTCCCGCCCCCGCTCAGCTGTAAACGGCCCCGCCTACCCGCGAACGACCGCTTCCCAAAGAAGCTCCGCCATTCGCCCGCCCCGCCCCGCCCGCCGTGGACGGCTGGGTGCGGTATGTGTTTATCCGCGGCAAATTTTATCATCGTACCGTAAGTCGACCAACATGCACCGCTTTCCCCGCTACTTCCCCGCACCCGCGCGCGCCGCCCACTGGCTGGTCCGCTGCGGTGGCTTATTCCTGCTGCTGACCTGCTTCCCGCCCACGGCCGGGGCCCAGGACGCCGCCGCCCTGAAGGAAGCCATCAAGAATGCGCGTCCGGGCGACCGCATCGTCGTCCCCAACGGCACCTACCGCGACCTGGAGCTCGACTTCACCGGTCAGGGAACGGCCGATGCCCCCATTTACCTGGTGGCGGAGGAAAAGGGCCAAGGTGTTCCTGGAGGGGCAATCCTACCTGCGCCTCGCCGGCCAATACTTAATCGTGGAGGGACTCGTCTTCCGCAACGGCTACACCCCCACCAGTGAGGTCATCTCCTTTCGCACCTCCAGGGAGGAGCTCTGCAACCACTGCCGCGTGACGGAGTGCGTGATCGACAACTACAATCCCGTCGAGCGCTACGAGAGCGACTACTGGGTGGGTATCTACGGCAAGGACAACCGCTTCGACCACAACTACCTCACCGGCAAGCGCAACCAGGGCGTCACCGTGGCCGTGCGCCTGGACGCCGAGGAGAGCCGCGAGAACGGCCACCGCCTGGACCACAACTACTTCGGCGAACACCCGATCCTCGGCTCCAACGGGGGCGAGACCCTCCGCATCGGCACCAGCCACTACTCCCTGAGCAATTCCAACACCCTGGTGGAAAGCAACTACTTCGACCGCTGCAACGGGGAGCACGAGATCATCTCCAACAAGTCGGGCGGCAACGTCTTCCGCGGCAATACTTTCCACGAATGCCAGGGCACGCTGACGATGCGCCACGGCAACGGCACGACGGTCGACGGCAACTTCTTTTTCGGCAACGGCAAACCCAACACGGGCGGCATCCGCATCATCAACGAGCGGCAGCGGGTGACCAACAACTACCTCGACGGACTCACCGGCTACCGCTTCCGCGGGGCCCTGGTGATCATGAACGGGGTGCCCAACTCCCCGATCAACCGCTACTTCCAGGTGAAGGACTCGCAGGCCAGCGGCAACGTCTTCATCGACAGCGACCACATCCAGCTCGGGGCCGGCAGCGATGAGGAGCGCAGCGCCGTGCCCGAAAATACCCTGGTGGCCGACAACGTCTTCGTGAACCGCGACCGCGACACCCTCTTCACCGTCTACGACGACATGAGCGGCATCACCTTCCGCAATAACCTCCTCGACGACAACCTGGTGCCCCTCCAGGACGAGGGCTTCCGCAAAACGACCATCACCCTGACCGATGCCGGCCACGGGGTACACCTACCGGAAGGCACGCCCGCCGCCGACAGCATCCGCTCCCGCATGGACAGCATGGCCACCCCCGAAAGCACCGGCGTACGCTGGTACGCACTACGGGAAGAGGGGCAGGCCTTCGGCACCGGCAACGTCATCAACATCGGGCCGGGGGAGAACACCCTCTACGACGCCGTCGCCGCATCAAAGGCCGGGGACGTCATCCGCCTGTCCCCCGGGGAATACCTCCAAACCAAGGCCATCGACCTGCGCCACCCCGTAACCATCGTGGCATTGGGTGAGGAAAAGCCCCTGCTGCTCTTCCAGAAAACCTCCCTGCTCAACATCGAAAACGGCGGCGCCCTCACCCTGCGGGGCGTACGCGTAGACGGCCGCGAGTGCCTCGACCAGCCGCTGAACAGCGTGATCCGCACCAGCCGCTACTCCATGGTCAATAACTACAAGCTCTTCATCGAGGACTGCGACTTCACCAACCTCGACGTCAACCACAGCTTCAACGTGCTGCGGGTCTTCAAGCACACCTTCGCCGACTCCATCGTCGTGCGCAACTCCAGCTTCCGCAACGTCAGTGGCAGCGTACTGCCCCTCGACCAGGAAAACGACGACATCGGCATCTACAACGCCGAGAACGTGGTGCTGGAAAACTGCTTCTTCGACCGGATCGGTCAGGCGGCCCTGCTCCTGCACCGCGGCGGCAGCGACGAGAGCACCTTCGGGCCCATGCTGACCATCGACCAGTGCACCTTCGACGAGGTGGGTACGGACGCCAAGTGGAACAAGAGCGAAAGCGCGGTGCTCCTGCACGGCACCCAGTTCGTGAGCATCACCAACAGCATCTTCGACGACTCGGCGCCCGTACGCCTGCACCTGGTGGTGGGCGAGCCGGTCGTCAACATCGAGAACTCCGTCTTCTCCGGTGGTACGGAACTGCTCGATAACGCAGCGCCCTACGGCACCCGCAACCTGCAATTCGTCGCCGAGCCCCTCACCAAACTGGCGGACGGTACCCCCGTCGGCACCCAACTCCCCGAATAAGCGTGCGCATCCTTATCCTCCTCTTACTCTCCACCCTGGCCCTTCCCGCACAGCCGGACTACCCCCCGCTCTTCGCTACCACGCTGGCGCGGACGCAGGTGCAGGTGGACGCGGCCCTGAAGCAGCCCTTCCTGGTGCCCACCCCCCTGGACATGGCGGGCGGCTACACCCACGAGGTCCACAAGCAGAACTGGAAGACCCTGGGCGATGCCGCCACCCTCTACCGGCTCACCGGGGAGGACAGGTATGCCGCCTTCGTCCGCGACGGACTGCTGCGGTACGCCGCCGTGTACCGCGACTGGCCCCTGCACCCCACCGACCGTTCCTACGCCACCGGCAAGATCTTCTGGCAGGCCCTCAACGACGCCAACTGGCTGGTCTACGTAAGCCAGGCCTACGGCGACATCTACGACTGGCTACCGCCGCCGGTGCGCCAGCAACTCAACGCCGAGCTGTTCCGCCCCATGGCCGACTTCCTCTCCGTCGGGAATCCCCAGTTCTTCAACCGCATCCACAACCACAGCACCTGGGGCAACGCCGCCGTGGGCATGATCGGCCTGGTCATGCAGGATGAGGAGCTCGTCCGGCGGGCCCTCTACGGCATCCCGGCGGACGAACTCCCCGAGGACCTGCGCGACGACGACAGCGGGCTCATCCTCTCGGAAACCGGTCGCGCCGGCTTCCTGGCCCAGCTCGATCTCTCCTTTTCGCCCGACGGCTACTTCACCGAAGGCCCCTACTACCTGCGCTACGCCCTGTCGCCCTTCCTGCTCTTCGGGCGGGCCCTGGCGGAGAAGCGACCGGACCTCAATATCCTGGCCTACCGCGACAGCATCCTCGGCAAGGCCATCGACGCCCTGCTGCTGGAGGCCGACCCGCGGGGCGATTTTTTCCCCCTCAACGACTCCCAGAAGGGGATGTCGCTCTACGCCCCCGAGGTGGTCAAGGCCGTCGACTACGGCTACGCGCTGTACGGCCAGGACCCGAGCCTGCTCACGCTGGCCCGGGAGCAGGGCAGCGTCACCCTCGACGCGGCGGGCCTGGCGGTGGCTACGGCCCTGGCCGCCGGCAAGGCCACTGCATTCCACCCGCCTTCCATCGTGTTCACCGACGGAGCGGAGGGCAACGAAGGGGGCGTCGGCATTTTGCGCGCCTACGGAGCCGGTGAGGAGCAAACCACCCTGGTCATGAAGTACTCCGCCCAGGGCATGGGCCACGGCCACTTCGATAAGCTGGCCTATTCCCTCTACGACCTCACGGGGGAGGTAATCCAGGACTACGGCGCCGCCCGCTGGGTCAACATCGACCAGAAGGGTGGCGGACGCTACCTGCCGGAAAACCAGACCTGGGCCAAGCAGACCGTAGCCCACAACACCCTGGTCGTCGATCGCACCTCCCACTACCGGGGGGACATCCGCGTCGGCGAAAATCACCACCCCGATTTGTACGCCTTCCGGACGGAAGACTCCACCCTGCAACTGGTCAGCGCCGTCTCCGACAACGCCTACCCCGACCGTAGGCTGCAACGGGCGCAGTGGCTGCTGCAGGATACCGCCTTCGAGCATCCACTGCTCATCGACCTGCTGCGCAGCACCGGCGACCGCGCCGCGACCTACGAGCTCCCGACCTGGTACATGGGGCAGTTGATGGCGACCAACTTCGACCTAAGTGCGGAACCCGTACTCCAGGCGCTGGACACCGCCCACGGTTACCAGCACCTCTTCCTGGAGGCCACCGGCCGTCCGGACAGCACGACCGCCTTCGTGCAGTGGTTCGGTAACGGGCGCTTCTACACCCAGACGATGGCTACCGAGCCGGGCGACGAGATCCTCTTCGTCCGCCCGGGGGCCAACGACCCGGAGTTTAACCTGCGCCGCGATCCCGGTTTCCTGCTGCGGCGGGCGGGGGAGGCCAGCACCACCTTCGTGTCGGTGCTCGAAAGCCACGGCAGCTACGACCCCCGCGAGGAGGTGGCCCGCGACCCCTACGGCAGCATCACCGATCTGGAGTTGTTGGTAGATAGTGCTCCGTACACCGCCTTAGAATCACGCACAAGAATGGCCCGCAGTGGCTCCTGCTCTTCGCGAACCAGGAGCCCGCGCCGGACCAGCCGCATACTTTAGCAATCAACGGACAGTCCTACCGGTGGCGGGGCGTCCATCACCTGATAAAAACCAGTCATGCAAGCGAGTAAAGAATTCATCTTCGGTCAAGACCTCGAGTGGGAAACCGTGGGCCCCGGCCTGAAGCGGCAGATCATGGGCTACGACGATAAGATCATGCTCGTCAAGGTCGACTTTCAACCCGGTGCCGTCGGTCAACTCCACGAGCACCACCACAGCCAGGTGACCTACGTGGAAAGCGGAGTCTTCGAAATGACCATCGGCGACGACGTGCGCACCATCCGCGGCGGCGATTCGTACTACATCCCGCCCCACGTCATGCACGGCTGCGTGTGTCAGGAGGCCGGGGTGCTGATCGACGTTTTTTCTCCCCTTCGTGAGGACTTCCTCCCCTCAGTCAAGCACGCATGAGGATCTCCGGACTCCGCTGGTGGGTAGTAGGCCTGATCGCCCTGGCGACCGTCATCAACTACATCGACCGGCAGTCGCTAAGCGTGCTGTGGCCGGACATTGCGCAGGATCTCTATCCGGACAAAAACGCCGACGAGCGGAAAGAAATCTACGCCTTCATCTCGGTCGTCTTTATCTTCTCCTACGCCTTCGGGCAGGCGATCTTCGGCCGGATCTTCGACTGGATCGGAACCCGGCTGGGGTTTGTCCTTTCCATCGGCGTCTGGTCGCTGGCTACGGCGGCCCACGCCCTGGCGACCGGCCTGACCAGCTTCGCCTTTTTCCGTTCCATCCTCGGTATCGCCGAGGCCGGCAACTGGCCCGGCGCGACGAAGGGCAACGCCGAGTGGTTCCCGACCAGGGAGCGGGCCTTCGCCCAGGGGCATTTTCAACTCCGGTGCGGCCATCGGTGGCATCGTAGCCATCCCGATCATTTCTTACCTGGCGGCCTTCTACACGTGGCAGACGATCTTCATCATGGTGGGGATCACCGGGCTGCTGTGGCTCGTGCCCTGGCTGGTGCTGGTCAAGGCGCCGCCAAAGCTCCACCCCTGGATCACCGACGCGGAGAAGGAGTACATCCTGACCGGTCAGCGCAACCAGGACCTCGACCAGGACGGCGAATTCGACGAAGGGTACAACCCCCCCGTCGGCGAGTTGCTGAGCCGGAAGGAAAGCTGGGGCGTGATCGTCGCTTCCGCCGTGATCGACCCGATCTGGTGGCTGTTCGTCGTCTGGATCCCGATCTACCTGTTCGAGGTGTACGACATCAGCACGGTGGAGATCAAGAGCTACGGCTGGATCCCCTACGTCGGCGCGATGGTCGGTGCCTGGTTCGGGGGCCTGCTGGCGCAGAACCGGATCAAGGCCGGCAAGTCGACCAATTACACGCGTAAGCTCGTCATTACACTGGGCTGCGCGATCATGCTGCCTAGTCTGCTGGCCTTAGCTAACCCCGGCGGCCCGCTGGCGGCCTCGCTGATCATGGGCGTGGTGCTGTTCGGCTTCCAGACGGCCATCGGCAACGTGCAGACGCTACCCAGCGATCTATTTGGGGGCAAGACAGTCGGCACCCTAGCGGGTTTTGCCGGGACGGCCGCCAAGCTTACCGGGGCGGCGTTGACCTTCTTCGTTCCCGTCCTGACTACGGGCGGCAACTACACTCCCGTGTTCGTCCTGGGTGCCGTCATGGCCCTAATTGCCATCGCCGCGATCTGGGTGCTCTGCCCGAGGATTGAGCCCCTGAAGCCGATTCGACCGGGGAGCCCATGAACAAGTTCCTGAAGTTCCTCCTCTCCTTCGGGCCCGGCATCTTCGCCATCGGCTACACGATCGGCACCGGGAGCGTCACCTCCATGATCGTGGCGGGCAACTCCTTCGGGATGGGGCTGTTGTGGGTGCTGTTCTTCAGCTGCCTCTTCTCCGGCGTGTTGATCTACGTATCCGGGAGCTACTACCTTTCCACCGGCGAGACGGCCCTCTTATGCCGTGCGCAAGCACCTGCCGCAGGGCCGGCTACTCGCCCTGGCCGTCATCGCGGCGGTCGGTATCGGGCAGTGGAACTCCCTGATCGGGATCCTGGGCATCACCTCCAACGTCATCTTCGAGATCCTGGCCATCAACTTTCCGGGCTTACAGAACCACCAGTACGGCATCGTGCTCGGCATCGCGGTGGTGGTCATCGGCGTATTCTACCTGCTGCTCGTTCGGGGTAATTATTCGCTGTTCGAGAAAGTCCTGGCGCTGTTCGTCTCCCTGATGGGATTCTCCTTCGTGTTCACCCTGCTGTTCGTCTTCCCGCAGCCCGCGGAGATCATCCGGGGGTTGGTCCCGAAGATTCCCGACGTGAAGGGGGCGGGTATCCTCCTTGCGGCCTTCGTGGGCACGACCATGGCGGCGGCCACCTTTCTTTCCCGCCCCCTGTTCATCCAGGGGAAGGGGTGGACCAGAAGAAGATTTCCGGGTTCAGCGGAACGATTCCATCATTGCGGCCCTGCTCATCTTCACCATCAGTGGGTCCATTATGGCGGTGGCGAGTGGCAGCCTGTACGGAAGTGGGCGCGAGATCACCCAGGTGCTGGATATGTCCGGTGCGCTGGAGCCGTCCGTCGGTAAATTCGCCGTCAGCATCTTCTTTGCCGGCACGCTAAGTGCCGGGCTGAGCTCGATCTTCCCCTGCCTCATGATCGTCCCGCTGATGCTCGGCGACTACACCTCCGGCCGGCTCGACGTCACCTCCAGCCGCTTCAAGTGGGTCACCGGCGTGGCGTGTGTACTGGCCCTGAGCGTGCCCGTCTTCGGCTTCAACCCCATCCAGGGGCAGATCTTCACCCAGGTCTTCAACGTCTTTGCCCTGCCCCTGGTCATCGGCTGTTTCCTGGTCCTCTGGAACCGCAAGGGGGCGGGGCTACCCACCGGCAAGTGGTGGACCAACGGCATCATGGTGGCGGCCTTTGTCTTTTCCCTCATCATTTCCTGGAATGGGCTGGCGGATATTTTTGGGTAGGGCAGCGGGGTGCGGGTGCGGGGGAACGCGAACCACACCCGCACCCATTCCTTATTTTGTCGCTCCCTCACCCCCCCTACCCACCCCATGAACGAAACCAAACTAGCCAAGACCCTCACCAAAATCACCCAGCAACCCGACCCGGAAACCTTCATCTACGACCTCCTCCGCGCCTACAAGCTCCCCAAGGCCACCATCACCCTGCTGCAGCAGGGCGACCGCAACACCGCCACCGAAGCCGGGCAGGTCGGACTGAAACGCAAGCTGTGGTTTCGCGAACTAAAGGTTGAAGAAGACCCCTGGACGGTACTCAAAGAGATAAAGAGCAGCTTGCGGCATAAGGAACGCTTCATCATCCTCACCGACTACGAGGTGCTGCTCGCCTGGGATACCGTCACCGAGGAAGCCCTCGACATCGACCTGGAAGACCTACCCCAGCACTACGACTTCTTCTTCCCCTGGGCCGGCATCGAGAAAACCCAGCACCGCGACGAGAACCCCGCCGACGTCAAGGCCGCCAGCCGCATGGCCCGGCTCTACGACCTCATCAAGAAGGACAACCCGCGGGACGACGAGCACTTCACCCACGAGCTCAACGTCTTCCTCAGCCGCCTTCTGTTCTGCTACTTCGCCGAAGACACCGGCATCTTCCCCGGCGACAACCTCTTCACCAACGGCATCGGCAGCCAGACGGAGCGCGACGGCAGCAACCTCAGCGGCTACTTCACCGAGCTCTTCAACGTGCTCGACTGCCCCGCCAAGGAACGCCGCCACTTCCGCGACCACTTCCTGGCCTTCCCCTACGTGAACGGGGGACTCTTCCGGCACAGCATCTCGGTGCCCAACTTCACCGCCCGCAGCCGCCGCGCCATCGTCGCCGCCGGCTCGCTCGACTGGGCCGCCATCAACCCGGACATCTTCGGCTCCATGATCCAGGCCGTCGTCACCCCCGAGCACCGCGGCGGACTGGGCATGCACTACACCAGCGTGCCCAACATCATGAAGGTGATCGAGCCGCTCTTCCTGGACGAGCTCCGCGCCGAGTACGACAAAGCCAGGGACAGCCGCACCAAACTCGAGCGCCTGCAGGAACGCCTCGCTAGGATCAAAATCTTCGACCCCGCCTGTGGCAGCGGCAACTTTCTCATCATCGCCTACAAGGAGCTGCGGGAACTGGAGATGCGCATCATCAAGCGCATCCACGAGCTAAGCAAGGGCGTGGACGCAGGTGCGGAGTTGTTTGGCGTAGGAGCCGGCAGCCGCTCGGTCATCCGCCTCTCCCAATTCTACGGTATCGAACTCGACGACTTCGCCCACGAGATCGCCATCCTAGCCCTCTGGCTTGCCGAGCACCAGATGAACCTCCGCTTCGGGGAGGTCTTCGGCCGCGCCCAACCTACCCTCCCCCTCAACGAGCAGGGCCACATCGTCCACGGTAATGCCTGCCGGCTGGACTGGGAGGAGGTGTGCCCGAAGGAGGAGGGGTGGGAGGTGTTTATTTTGGGGAATCCGCCTTATTTGGGTAGTAGTATGCAGGACGCGGACCAGAAACAAGACATGAAGTCTGTCTTTCAAGGGTTTAAAAATTACAAAAACCTTGATTATATAGCTATTTGGTTTAAGAAAGCGGCAGATTATTTAGATGGCTCTAATAGTTGTGCTGCTTTTGTTAGTACAAATTCTATTTGTCAGGGAGAACAGGTTGGGCTTCTGTGGCCATATGTTCAAGCCGAAATTTCATTTCATTTGCCACACATCATTTAAATGGAAAAACCAAGCTAAAAATAATGCAGCCGTAATAGTGTCAATTATTGGCATAGTAGGACGCGGCCGCAAACCAAATAATATATCTATACCAAAAGTGGAGTTGCGGTCACCGTGAAGCGTATTAACTCGTATCTGATTGAAGGTGATGACTTATACATTCATAGGAGACGCAGTTCACTTAGTAAATTACCATTGATGTTAATGGGAAACAAGGCAACCGACGGGGGTAATTTGGTTCTGAAAGAATGCGAAAGACAAGAGTTGTTGTCGGCTTTTCCGGATTCGAAGAAATTTATTTTAAAGTATCACGGTTCTACGAGAGTTTATCAATGGAGATGCACGGTACTGCATTTGGGTAGATAATAATAGTCTGCAAGATGCCCAATCCATCCCACCACTTGCGTATAGAATTCGAAAGGTTGGTGAATTATCAGGTCTGAGAGTAAGAGCAAAATCGACGAGAGAGTTTTCGGGTGGTCATCATAGATTTATACAAGTCCAGCATGAACCTGCTATTGCGATAGCAGTACCTGAAGTATCCTCCGAAAGACGGGAATACTTACCAATTGACTTTGTTGATGAAATGACTGTCCTTTCAAATAAGATATATGCTTGTTATGTTCCTAAAACATATCTGATCGGTCTGTTATCATCGAGTATGCATATGACGTGGATGAGAACAGTTGGTGGCAGACTGAAATCCGATTATAGTTATTCTAATGGATTAGTCTACAACACCTTTCCCTTCCCCAAAATCACCCCCGCCCAGGAAGCCGAACTCGAGCAAACCGCCGAGGGCATCCTCCTGGCCCGCGCCGCCCACCCCGGCGCTACCCTGGCCGAGCTCTACGACCCAGACAAGATGCCGGATAACCTGCGGGAGGCCCACCGCGCTAACGACCGGGCGGTGGAGCGCTGCTACCGGGCGGAGCCCTTCGAGAGCGACGAGGAGCGGCTCGCGTGGCTGTTCCGGCTGTACGAGGAGATGACGGCGGCGGAAGCCTAACTTACTTCAAGGCTGCGCTGTCCGACCAAATAGGCATAGAGTGCTGCCGGTCGGAAGTGTAAAGTGATTCCATCTATTTCGACCTTCTTTTCGACCGATTTCGTAGTCACGATGGCGGTAGTAAGTTTGTTTTGCTTTGCAAAATGAAGCAAGCTTTTAAGCTCTCCGGGTTTTTTGGCGTACCGATCGGACCATTTTACCTCAACAACCCAGCGCGGAGAAAGCGTCGCCGGATGAAGGCCTACGATATCTACCTCGCCGCCCTGCTTTTTCCATCGGGCGTAGAACAGGGTTTGTCTTTCCCGGTGGAACCACTGTGAGAAGATGGCCGTTTCGACGAGGTTACCCATACTTTCGTCACCTGCGCGAATGGGGGCGAACAGACCGCTGCGAATGGAAGGATTGGTCAGGTAGATCTTGAAGGAAGTAACGCGTCTGAGTTTCTTGCCCGCTTCATCCACCCGGTGAACCACTCGAATGAGAAAAGCCGCTTCCAGGTAGCCAATGTAGCGGATGATCGTTTCCCGGGGAAGCCCCGAAGCCTGGGTGAGGGTGCGGTAGCTGAACTCCTGTCCTGAATTGAAGGCAATCGTGGTGAATAGGCGGTTCAGGACAAGTATATCATCAATACCGTACAGGGTTGGCAGGTCGCGCTGTAGCACTTTGTCAATGATGTCGCTTTTAAGGTACCTGGCGGGGTCGCGCTGAATCTTTTCACTTAGTGACACCTCCGGGTAACCCCCGAAATTCAAATACCGGATGAACTCCTCGTTTAGGCCGTTGATGGACGGGGAGGTATACGACGTGTACGCGTGGCCCTCAAAGGTATCCGGGAAGGGAGTCACCAAATTAAGTCCCTTGAGGTGAATATATTCGTGAAAGGTGAGCGGCGGCAGGCTGAAATCGGTAAATCTTCCGGCCCCGGATTCCGTGCTCTTCAGGCGCAGCGCGGCAGCTGCGGAACCGGAAGCGACGAATTTGGTAGAACGGTAGGTATCGACCAGGGACTTCAGGTGAATTTCCCAGTCCTTGTAGTACTGGATCTCGTCGAAGAAAACGAAGTACTCGGAAGTGTCCGATGTTTTTCGGGAGGCCAGTTTGCTCAGTTCGAACAACCGTTCCAAGTCCGCCGACGAGTAGACCGGGGTGTCTAGGCTGACGTAAAGTATACGGTGCGGGTCCACCTCGCCGGACGTAAGTAAATCTTGGATGACGTGAAATAGCAGGACGGTCTTTCCCACCCTGCGCGGCCCCATCAGTACGACGGCTCGGGTCGGGTTGCGGGAGACCACCTGTTCCCGCAGGGAATCGAAGTAGAGGCGCGGGGTCAGCTGCCGGTAGTAGTGCGCTACCTGCCCGTCTTCCCACCATGGATTATCTACCCGGAGCCGGGCAATGATCTGCTCTTCAGAAATCGCTCGTAGTGCCATAGATAGGGCAGTGGGTGCAAATTTGCACTAAAATAGGGTAAATAGCGCAGGTTAAGCTGCACTAAGTGAGTGGTATGGATTAATGTACTGATATTCAGGTGTTTAGGTAACATAAATAGTACTGGGCAGTTGTTTGTATTTAATTTTAGGCGCAAAAAGTATAAATTTGAATCACTGTTTCAATTTTGTTCTCAATTATTAAACATGGAAGTCTTCGATTCGGGCAAGTTTGTCTCGCGGGGTAATCTCGGTTACCGAGCATTTCACCCCGCGGAAGTCGATCGGAAGTGGCAGATCACCGATATGGACCTGATCCAGAAACTGGGAGTTGCGGATAGGTTCCTCGGACGATTGGATGCGTTCTCGGACCTGGTGGACATTGATTTTTACGTTGCTATGCACGTTACGAAAGAGGCTACGCTGTCCGCCAAGATTGAGGGTACGCAAACCAGTGTGCGTGAAGCCCTGCTGGAACGACAGGCGGTTGCCCGGGAGCGACGCAACGACTGGGAGGAGGTCAATAATTACATTCAGGCACTCAATCATGCTGTGGGCCAGCTGGAAACGCTCCCGATTTCCAGCCGTCTTATACGGAGCACACACAAGATCCTTATGCAGGGCGTGAGGGGTAAGAATAAACAACCGGGGGAATACCGCACCAGTCAAAACTGGATCGGCGGTAGCGGACCGAGTAATGCGGCCTTCGTCCCGCCGCCGCCGGAACGCGTTCAGGATCTGATGGGCGACCTGGAGAAGATGATCAATGGGGACCGGGATGGGCTGCCGATCCTGCTGAAAGCAGCCTTACTGCATTACCAATTCGAAACCATTCACCCCTTTTCCGACGGCAACGGACGTTTGGGCCGTTTACTTATCCCCCTTTACCTCATCGGTGAGCGGATCCTGCGCCAGCCGATACTTTATCTATCGGCCTACTTCGAGGGGCACCGGGCGGCGTACTACGATCACCTGACAAAGGTGCGTAAAGAGGGCGATCTGCTGGGTTGGTTCCACTTTTTTCTGGATGGGATCATAAGCACGGCCCGCGACGGGGTGGAAACCTTTAAAGCAACCATCCGTCTGGAACGGGAGTTACCGGAAGCAGTCGATACCCTCGGCGGAAGAAGTGCTAACGGGCGGCGATTGCTGCGCGTACTGTTCCGCCAGCCGGTAGTCACCGCCGCTGCGATCGCCGAACAACTCACGGTGACCCCGGCTACTGCCTATAAACTCATCAACGACTTCGTGGGGCTCAAGCTACTGGTGGAAGTGCCTTCCGGCGGTCGCGGCCGTCATTACGGATTCGATCCGTACCTGGCCCTGTTCGCCGACCAACCGTAGAAAATGTTTACAAAATTTGTGAGAACAAAGAATATGTCCACAGAAAAGCCCGGATTTTGTAATCATCTGCTCCGTAATTATACTTTGTGCTAGAAAAATATAAACTCGTTCTCGAAGTTATACGTGCGTATACTTTCGGTTGTGATTGTACACTTTCCGTGGTCAAAGTATAACTGACGTACCCAATCCTCGCCGTTTACCCATAGACCTTGCACCTGCGCCCCGCTGCCCTAACTTGTCTGCATGCCCACCAACCTAAGCACCGTCACCTACCAGCAAACCGGCCACAGCATCACCACCGATGCGCTCGGTATGCGGGCCATGCAGGCACGGGCCTACGCCCAGCGGGATGCCCGGTACCTGCTGCTGAAGGCCCCGCCCGCCTCGGGAAAATCACGGGCGCTGATGTTCCTCGCGCTGCACAAACTGCGGAAGCAGGGCCTGCGTAAAGTCATCGTAACGGTGCCGGAGCGGAGCATCGGGGCCAGCTTCCGGCCCACCGAACTGACGAAGTACGGCTTCTTCGCGGACTGGGAGCCGGACCCCCGCTACAACCTCTGCACCCCCGGGGCCGACGATGGAGCGGGCAAGAAAGATGCGTTCCACCGCTTTATGGCCGACTCCGCGTCCGAAATTCTGATCTGTACCCACGCTACCTTCCGCGCTGCCGCCGCCGGACTGAGTGACGAGGAATTTAACGACTGTCTACTGGCCATCGATGAATTTCACCACGTAAGCAGGGAGGAGGATAACATCCTGGGACAAACGCTGCGGGGCATCCTTATAAATTCGACGGCCCACGTGGTCGCCATGACGGGCAGCTACTTCCGCGGCGACGCCGTGCCGATCCTGAGCCGGGAGGACGAGGCCCGCTTCACGAACGTCACCTACAACTACTACGAGCAGCTCAACGGCTACCAGTACCTGAAGAGCCTGGGCATCGGCTACCACTTCTACCAGGGGAAGTACACCACCGCGATCGACGAGGTGCTGGATACCACCAAGAAGACCATCGTCCACATCCCCAGTCCGAATGCGGGGGAAAGCACGAAGGACAAGTACGCCGAGGTGGACCACATCCTGTCGAAGATCGGTACCGTAAACAAGCAGGACTTTGCGACCGGCCTGGTTCACGTCACCACCGACGACGGGCGCGAACTGAAGGTGGCCAACCTGGTCGAGGACGACCCCCGGCAGCGGGAGCGGATCGTCGAGTACCTGCGCGCCCACGACGAAGAGGATGCCGTAGACATCATCATCGCCCTGGGCATGGCCAAGGAGGGCTTCGACTGGCCGTGGTGCGAGCACGCCCTCACGGTCGGGTACCGGGGCAGCCTCACGGAGGTCATCCAGATCATCGGGCGGGCTACGCGCGACAGCGCCAACAAGACCCACGCCCAGTTTACCAACCTCATCGCCCAGCCCGACGCCCAGGACGACGAC
Organism: Lewinellaceae bacterium; assembly: GCA_963803525.1. Lineage (GTDB taxonomy): Bacteria > Bacteroidota > Bacteroidia > Chitinophagales > Saprospiraceae > Neolewinella. The sequence continues at coordinate 55,531 of CAWDMV010000017.1, read as the reverse complement.
GTGAAGGTCAGCGTCAACAACTTATTGAAGGCAATCACGGCCAGTCTGCTCATGGAGCAGGTACTGGCGCCCAACTGGACCTTCAAAACCCGGCGCGACGAGGACGAAGAAGACGGGGTCCCGATAGCTATCGGGAGTGCAAGGCCGGGCCAACTAAAGATCGGGGGGCTGAAGGAGCCGTCCAGTAAGCGGGTGCGGGACATCATCGAGCAGGACCTCCACGACCTGAAGGCGGACATCCTGGCTGACGCCCAGATCCAGAAGGCGATCCCCGGCCACGTAGACGCCGAAGTGATGAACAAGGTGCTGATCCCGAAGGTGATTCGGTTGAAGTTTCCGGACCTGGATGAGGAGCAAATTGAGGAGGTAAGGCAACACGTCGTAGTCGACTCCGCGGTGAAGCGTGGGGAGATCAAGCACGAGGGCAACAAGGCGTTCATCAAGATGGCCGGTAGCTTCGTCAACATCGACGAGTTGCACATCGACCTGATCGACCAGGTAAATCCGTTTCAGCGGGCCTTCGAGGTACTGTCGAAGTCCGTGGACGGACCCACGCTGCGGGTCATTCAGGACGCCATCGCCGGTACCCGCATCACGATGGACTTCGAGGAGGCCAAGATCCTGTGGCCGAAGATCAAGGTGTTCCGGGAGGAGCACGGTCGGGAGCCCCGCCTACACGCCGAGGACCGGCAGGAGCACCGCATGGCCGAGTGCCTGATCTACCTGAAGGAAGAAAAACGCAAACGCAATGCCGCTGGATAAGGATTCGGTACTGGACGAAATCTTCGCGGACGCGGATCCGCACGGCCTACTCTCCGTGAAGGCGCCTACCCGTTCGGCCACTATGGACGACCGGCTACTGGCAAGGTTTCAGGAGATCAATGCCTTCGTAGCCATCCACGACGGGCGGGAACCGTCGCTGGCCGGGACCACCCTGGAAGAGAAGCTACTGGCGACCGCGCTAAAGAGTCTCCGCGACCGGCCGGAGCAGGCGGCGCAGCTTGGACCGTACGATGAGCACGGCCTGCTGAAGGCCAAGACGACGAAAGACGCTCCGACCGTTCCCAGTCCACCCAGGAAACTGGAATCCCTCGACGACATCTTCGCCGACGACGACTTCGACCTGCTGGACGACGATGCGCCCGACCTGCACACCCTGCGGCACGTACCCGTCGAGAAGTCAGAACCGGATTTCGTGGCGCGGCGCAAACCCTGCAAGGACTTTGCCGAGTTCGAGCCACTATTTAAGGCCTGCCACGCGGACCTGCGGACGGGCAAGCGGCGATTTGCCAAGTTCAAAAATACCCAGGAACTGGAGGAGGGGCAGTTTCACGTACTGAAGGGCGTGATGCTGTACATCGCCGACGTCGGGGAGCGACACATTCGCGGTAGCGCAGGCGACTACGATGCCCGAACCCGCACGATCTACGAGAACGGTACCGAGTCGAGCATCCTCATCCGCTCACTTGCGAGTGCCCTCTATGCAGACGGTAAACGCATCACCTACCACGAGGACCGGGTGCTGGACGAGCTATACCACGTCAGGCAGGAGGATCGCCCGACGGGCTACATCTACGTACTGCGTTCGCTAAGTACCGACCCCGCAATTTCGGTCCACCGAGACCTCTATAAGATCGGTTTCAGCAGTGGCCCGATCGAGCAGCGCATCCGCAACGCCGCGAAGGAGCCCACCTACCTGATGGCGGACGTGGAGATCGTCGGCGGCTGGCAGTGCTTCAACATGAATACACAGAAGCTGGAGGGGCTGCTGCACAACTTCTTCGGCAACAGTTGCCTGGATGTGCAGATCGCTGGTCCGGACGGCCGCTACCACCAACCGCGGGAGTGGTTCATCGCTCCCTTGGGGATCATCGAGCAGGTGGTGCCGATGATGATCAGTGGGGAGGTGGTGAAGTACCGGTACGATGCGGCGGGTGAAGGAATTGCTTTGCAATAACCTATCCTTATAGTGACCCAAAGTTGGCTGTATTGCCGTCTCCGCCCCGGTTGCGGGGTACTCCCCTACACCCGCGCCCCGCCGCCCCGCCGCCCCTGGAATTAGCCTTCTGCCGTAACAAAAAATGCCGCTTCCCCAGCCCCGGGCGAACCCGAGAACTGGCGAAGCGGCACGTCATCGGCCGACGAGTTATTGCATCAGCTAAATGCCAGCCCCCCGTTAATATCAATATTGTTCCCCGTGATAAACGAAGACTCCTCCGAAGCCAAATAAGCCACCAGGTCGGCGACCTCCCGTGCGGCGCCTTCCTTGCCGAGGGGCGTCTTGGCGGCCACGGCGGCGCGCACCTCGTCCTTCGTGAAGTCGTCGTGGAATTTGGTGCCGATCAGGCCCGGGCACACGGCATTCACCCGGATACCCTTGGGGCCCAGCTCCTTGGCCATGGCCCGGGTGAAGGTGGTCACCGCGCCCTTCGAGGCACTGTATAGGGAGGAGCCGCCGCCGCCGCCGTCGCGGGCCGCTTGCGAAGACAGGTTGATCATCGCGCCGCCCGCCCGCATCAGGGGCTCGAAGGCCTGGGAGACGAAGACGGTGGATTTGAAGTTCACGTTGATGACCAAGTCGTAGAAGTCCTCGTCCAGTTCCGGCAGGGTTTTACGGGCAAAGAGTCCGCCCGCGTTGTTGACCAGGATATCGACTTGGTCCCCGAAGGCGGCCACCGTTTCCTCCTTCAGTTTGTTGATGTCCTTCATCTTGGAGACGTCCGCCCGCACCGCGATGGCCTGCTGGCCAAGGGCCTCGATCTCGGCGACCGTTTCCCGCGCACCCGCTTCCGAGTGGAGGTAATTGACAACAACGTTCGCGCCCTCCCGGGCCAGCCGAACGGCGATGGCCCGGCCGATGTCCCGCGAACCGCCGGTTACGACGGCTACTTTTCCTTTCAATTTTTGCATGGCTTACTTCTTTACGATTGACCGTTAGATACCCAGCGCCTGTCCGCCACCGATCTGGATGGTTTCGGCCGTAATGAAGGCGGCATCCTCGCTGGCGAGGAAGGCCACCACGGAGGCAATGTCGCTGGGTTGTCCAAGTCTGCCGAGCATGATGTTGTTCTTCCAGGAGGCGAATACTTCCGGTTTGGTCTCTTTGATTTGTGCGTGGAAGGGCGTATCGATCGTGCCCGGCGAGACGGCGTTGACCCGAATGCCGTACTCGGCCAGGTCCTTGGCCAGCGCCCGGGTGATGGCGTGTACCCCGGCCTTCGACGTGCCGTAGATGCCCGCTCCCGGCCCCCCGGCGTTCCAGGCCGCGTTGGAGGTAAAGTTGATGATCGTCGGGTGCTCCCCCTGCTTCAGGTAGGGTATCGTGGCCCGGGAGACGAAGAATACGGAATCCAGGTTCAGCGCCATGACGGAGCGGTAGAACTCCGTAGTCATTTCCTCGAAGCGGGAGCGACCGCCCAGACCACCGGCATTGTTGACCAGGATATCAATTTTGCCGTGTTTTTCCCCGATTGCCGCGATGTGCTGGTTGACTTCGTCCTCATCGGTTACGTCGAAGCCGTGGTATTCCGCGGTAATCCCTTCTTCCCGCAGCTTCCGCAGGCGATCCGCTCCGTGCTCTTCGTTGATGCCGTTCAGGATGACCGTGCAGCCCTGCCGACCCAGGTGTTGTGCGACTTCGAAGCCGATGCCGCCCGTCGCTCCGGTGACGATGGCTGTTTTTCCTTCTAATTTCATGTAAGGGTGGTATTAAAATGCTGAGGTTTATATGATTCGGTTTCCGCTAAAGACCAGGGCCCGCCAAACAAGCTCTAAACTTCCCACGCGTGTAGCCCGGGCGGGTATTCATCACCCTATTTAACGGCCCATCCCGTTAGTTTTTAAGGAAGTGGCGCGGACGCGGGTGCGGGGGGGACACCCCCCCTATGGTACTGACTATCCCGAGGGCTTAGTACCCGGGATTTTGCGTGATGACGTCAAAGCTGGCCTGTAACTCCGAGACGGGTATCGGGAATAAGTAGTAGTCGCTATTTATGGACTGCCCCAGCTCCGCATCCACGGTACCGGTTCTGACCAGGTCGAACCACCGCTGGCCCTCGAAGGCGAGTTCGAGTCTCCTTTCGTCCTGAATGGCCTGGCGGACCAGGGCTTGGGTGTTCAGGTCCGCCTCGTCCAGTGGGTCCAGTCCGGCCCGCTCCCGGATCGGGTCCAGCAGATCCAGTACCGTAGCGGGTGAAGTACCGAGCTCGTTGAGCGTTTCGGCGTAGAGGAGAATGACGTCCGCTAGGCGCAGCTCGATCCAGTCGTGGTCGGGCCCCCCGGTTTGGGGATACTTAGCGGAAGTGATGAGCGTGGAGGTATCGATGACCACGGGAAACCGGAGGTCCGTGGAATTTTCTCCCCCGAAGGCCTCAATCAGGTCGGGATCGACTGGCTGGAACGCTTTTGAATCCAGCCCGCCGTACCACGACCAGAATTCCGAAAAGCCGTACTCGTCCGTGATGGAGCTGGAGATCTGGGTGGCAAAGAGGATCTCCGGGTTCAGGTCATTCTCTACCCCAAAGATATCGGCGTAGTCGGCCTGCAGGCCGACGCCCGCTTCGGGGGCCGCGTTGACCACGGCCGCCAGGGGGGCTTCCGCACTCTGGTAATCGCCGAGTTGAACGTAGACCTTACCCAGCATGCCCTGAGCGGCGAGGCGGGTGGCGCGTCCGTTCGCTAGCCCGGAGTTATCCAGGGCCGCCGCCGCGTCCTGTAGATCGGGGATGATCACGCTGCTGTAAACCTCGGCGGCCGGCCGCCGGGCGAGAATGGAGCCGTCCGTCACGCTGGGGGTAGCGGATAAATTGATCGGAACGTCCCCGAAAGCGCGCACCAGTTTGAAGTACGACAGGCCCCGTAGGAACTTGGCTTCCCCTACCTGCTCTTCGTCGGACGAATTCTCGATGACGTTATTCGCGCTCAGGATCGACTTGTAGAGGGCCGTGTAGAAGGGGCCGAAGAACTGATCTTCCATGATCGTCAGGTCGGGACCGAACTCGTCAAATTCGGTGTAGGGCGGCTCCTGCATGACGGCATTGTCCGCCCGGAAATCACCCATCACCGCGATCGGCGTTACGGAGCCGTGCTGGTAGAAGTAGGCGGCATTGAGTACGCCCGTATAGTCGGTCAGCGAGTTGGAGCTGGCAATGTTGGCGGGGAATTGCTCCAGGTCGTTGTCACAGGCGGTAAGCCACAGCATCGACCCGAGTAGGATATATAATGGTTTCATCGTTGGTCTATTTAAAAGTTGACATTAAGGCCCAGGGTGAAGCTGCGTACCACCGGGCTGGCACCCACCTGCACGCCGTAGGTGGTGGGCCCCAGGTAGTCGCTCTGGGTGACTTCCACGCCTTCCGGATTCAGCGAGGTGTAGTCCTCGCCCATCAGGTAGAGCAGGTTGGTGGCGGCGGCGTAGATCCGCAGGGTGTTGAGGCGACTGGCGATCCCCCGTTCCGCATTGAAGGAGTAGCCGATGGTCATGTTCCTCAGGGCCAGGTAGGAGGCGTCCTGCACCTGGGCGTCGAGTTGGTTTCTGGACTGGGTGTAGGGCAGGCCGTTGTGATCGGCGAAGCCGTCGTTGTCGGCGTCGAAGCTCTCACGGAGGCGTCCCCCGAATTCCGATCTCCAGTAGATCTCGTCGATGTTGAATACGTCGCCGCCCTGGGCGCCCTGGAACTGCAGGGACGCGTCGAAGTTGCCGAAGTTCATCTGGCTGTTCAGGCCCCAGTAGAAGTCGGGCGTATTCTGGCCGATCTTCACCAGGTCGCCGCCTTCCTCGACGGTGCGGTTGCGGTCGATGACGCCGTCGCCGTTCTGGTCCACGACGTAGTACTCCGAGCTGCTGATGCCGATGGCCCGCGTCGGGTCCTCGATGTACTCCGACTCCACCAGTCCGATCGTTTCCAGTCCCCACATCTCGCCGATCTCTCCGCCTACGTAGTTTCTGAAGACGGGCCCCCGGCCGGACTGGCCGTAGATCACCCGGGGCAGCTCCTGCAGACCACCCAGGTCCATGATCTCCGAATTGACCGTGGAGATGTTGCCGGTCACGTTCCAGCGGAAGCCGGGCTTATTGATCAGGGCGGCACCCAGCTCCAGTTCCACGCCGGAGCTTCTGACGTCTCCGGAGTTAAGGGCAATGGAGGTCGTACCGAGTACTTCGGATACGCTCTGGTTGATCAGAATGTCCTTGATATCGGAGGTATAGTAATCCACGCTCACCCGGAAGCGATTGTCCAGGAAGCCCAGGTTGATGCCGTAGTTGGATTCCGTGTTCGTCTGCCAGGTCAGGTCCGGGTTAGCTACGTCGGAGGGAATCAGGAATCCGGTGCCGAAGATCGTCGCCCCGGGGTTCAGCAGGCTCAGGGAGTTGTACGCGCCCAGGAAGGAAGTGGTTCCCAGGGAGCCGAGACTGTAGCGCAGTTTCAGGTCCGTGAGGAAGGAAGAGGTGTAGAAAGCCTCGTTGTGTACGTTCCAGCCCACGGAAAGGGCCGGGAAGTTCTGGAAGCGGTTGTTTTCCCCGAAGCGGGAGTCGCCGTCCCTTCTGACGGACACCGAGGCCAGGTAGCGGTTGTCGTAGGCGTAGTTCACCCGGCCGAAGACGCTGCGGCGCGCGATGGTCTCGTCGCGCTCCGCGATCGCGACATCCGCCGGTTCCAGGAGCGCGAAATTGAGCGGCTCACCGAAGGGGACGTTGGTGCCCCGCAGGGCAATGCCGTCGATGTAGAAGTTTTGAAATTCCAGGCCGGCGACGGCGGATATATCGTGGCGGCCAACGAGGCGGGCAAAGTTAAGCGTGGTTTCACTCAGGACGGAAGACCGGGCCACGTCGGTGCGATCCAGGGCGGTCTGGTTGGTACGCCCCCGGGAATCGAACTCCAGGCCCCGCCAGAAGAAATCGCGGACGTCCTGCCGGTCGGCACCCACGACGGTACGCAGGTTGAGCCACTCGAAGAGGCCGAATTCCAGGTAGGAGGTGATGTTGCCGAAGAGCGTTTTCTCGTAGCGGTCGGTGTTGTCCAGCTTGGTCGCCGGCCCGGCATCCCCCGAACCGCCCAGGCCGTTGCCGTCCCGGCCGTAGTGCCAGTCCTGGGCCGTCATCCCGGGCTCCAGGGTGTAGATGCTGTTGTTGAAGGGCGCGTCGCCTCCCCGGTAACCTTCGTCAAAGCCGTCCAGCCCCAGCGCCTGCGCCTGCTGATCCAGTTGCTGCACGAAATTGATCGAGGCCTCCGTGTGGTAAATGGGGTGAATACTGTAAGCCCGCAGGAGATCCCGCATGTCGTGCCCTACGATGTCCCGATCCCCGAGGTAGCCGTTGAAGGTCAGTCCCGTTTTGAACCGTTCGCCCAACTTCGCGTCGACGTTTAGTCGGGTATTATACCGCTCGAATCCCTGGGTGATGACGATCCCCTGGGTGTTCAAATAGCCGAGGGAAGCGTAGTAGTTGACGTTATCCGTCCCGCCGCTGACGCTGAAGTCGTGGTTCGTACTGTAGCCCGTGCGGAAGAGCCAGTCTTCCACCGCCACTACGTCGGGAGCGTTTTCGTAGGCATTGAGCTTGTAGTCCACGAAGGCCGGGTCCAGCTCGGAAACGTTGTACGTACCGTCGGCAATGCCACTTCGGAGCTCACCGGCCCATTCCCCGGCCGTCTTAAGCTGCTCGACGTCGCCCCGGTACCGACGGGAAGTGCTTACGTAAGCGTTGTAGCTGATGCTCGGAGCTCCCGTTCTACCACTCTTCGTGGTGACCAGAATCACGCCGTTCGCTCCCCGGGAACCATAGATGGCCGCCGAGGCCGCATCCTTGAGGACTTCCAGGCTCTCGATGTCGTTGGGGTTGACGGTTGCCAGGCTTCCCGAGATGGGGTAGCCGTCGACAACGATCAGCGGATTGGAATCGCCGGAGATCGAGGAAGCGGCCCGGATCTGGATCTTGGGATCCGCGCCGGGAGCCCCGTCCTGATTCTGGATGAGCACGCCGGCGAGCTTACCCGCCAGGGCATCGTCGACCCGGTTGGCCTGAATGGCGGCTACGTCTTCTCCGCCGACCTGGGCGATCGCCCCGGTGTTGTGGGAGCGCTTCCGCGTGCCGTATCCCACTACGACGATCTCCTCCAGTAGTTCTGAATTGGATTCCATCACGACGTTGTAGGTGGTCTGGGAAGTCACGATCACCTCCTGGGTCTTAAAGCCCGTGTAGCTGAACAGGAGTATCGTGCCCTCCGGTACATCCAGCGAAAAGGTCCCGTCGATGTCGGTTACCGTACCACTGGAGGTGCCCTGCACGGTGATGGATACGCCGATCAGGGGGAAGTTGTCCTCCAGCGAGGTGACGGTCCCGGAAATCTCCTGAACGACCGGAATCGACCCGCCATCCGTACCCATATTTCTCGCCCAGGCTCGGGGAGCGGCGGCAGCGAGCGAAAACAGGATTACCAGCAGGCAGATCCTCCAGGATACCGGCGGGCGTGAGTGTAAATAGCTTGTTTGCATGATCACAACTGATTAGATAAATGGTTAGGCTCTCCCTACGGGGAACCGTGGTTTGCATGGCCGCGCGGCAGGAAGTTACCTGGCACCCGGTGACCACCCTTATGCAGGAAGTGCTTGCCTCCCGGGCTCTGCCCGCTCCCCCTTATTGGGGCGGCTGGCTACGACGCTTAATCATTATTAAAAGGAGCATAATCCAGGCACTGTCACCGCCGCTCCCTTTTGGTTGACCAGATATTGGTTGACCAATAATTGGTTGACCAAATATACGCCGCTTTTTCATTCCACCAAACGTTCGCCACCTTTTCTTTCCCGGGGGACCAATTTTTTCCGGCCGCGCCCGAGTCGAAATCGTCACGGACAAATCCTATCTAACCAGCAGGAATGCTCCAGGCTCCGGAATAATATAATTGGTCAACCAAACTTTGGTCAACCAATTTATCCCTACTTTAGCTTTGCCTTTCGATCACGCCATGCCACTATCCATGCACTATTCAATTTCCCCCCTGCTTTTAGCGCTGTTGGTCTTCGCCTGTAGTACGCCTGCTGCCCGTGATGCCCATCGCGTGCGGGATCAAGAGGAGTTGATCGACGCCATCCGTGAGGTTACGCCCGGGGCCGAAATCATCCTGGCTGACGGCACCTGGACGGATGTTCCGATCAACTTTTATGGCCACGGGACGGAGGAGGCGCCCGTCACGCTACGCGCCGAAACCCCCGGGGCGGTGTTTTTGGAAGGGCAATCTTCCATCCACCTGGGTGGGGAGCACTTAGTGGTAAATGGTCTGTATTTCCGCAACGGCTACTCGCCCGATCGCGGCGTTATCCGGTACCAAATCGGTGCCGACAGCACCGCCAATTACTGCCGGGTGACGGCCTGCGGCATCGAGGGCTACACCCGCCCCAACCGCTGGGAGAACGACCGCTGGATCGAGTTCTACGGGAAGCATAACCAACTGGATCACTGTTACGTAGCCGGAGAGGCCAACGACGGGGTCACGCTGATGGTCTACCACGACGGCAACCAACACACCGATAACTACCAGCAGATCGTCCACAACTACTTCGGCCCGCGTCTCCGCAAGGGAGGCTACGACGAGTCGACGATCGGGGGCTACCTGCGACTGACCGGCACCACCTTCACGGACTGCGGGCAGGACGAAGCGAGCGGCGTACTCATCCAAACCCCGGGCATCATTAACGTCCTCATTGCCGGAAACACCTTTCGGGACAATCCACTACCCTTCGTAGCCATCCTCTGGGGAGAGAAAAACAACCACCACCGCGACAACACCCTAATACGCTCCGGAAAAATCGAGGTCGAGGCCCAGCGCAAACTGGAATTGCTCTACTAGGGGGCGGCGGCGCGCGGGTGTCAGGCAACTTCCGGCAGCCGAGGATTTTCCCTACAAACATACTTTTTACCTATGGAAATAGTCACTTTCGGAGAGATCATGCTTCGGCTCAGTACGCCCCGCCACCAACGCTTCCGGCAGGCCAGCACCCTGGAGGTCGAATACGGTGGGGGAGAGAGTAACGTAGCCGTGTCCCTGGCCAATTACGGGCAGCACGTCCGCTTCGTTTCCCGGGTGCCCGACAACGACCTGGGCGAATGCGCCATCCGATCGCTGCGGGCCGCCGGCATTGATACCAGCCACATCGTGCGGGGGGGCAAGCGGCTCGGCATCTATTTCCTGGAGACGGGGGCCGTCCAACGCCCCTCCAAGGTGATCTACGACCGCGAGGACAGCTCGATGGCCACCCTGGAAACCGGGCACATCGACTGGGATCGGGCATTCGCGGGGGTTTCTTGGTTTCACTGGTCGGGCATCACCCCGGCGGTCAGTGCCTCCGCCGCGGCCGTTTGTCTGGAGGCCTGCCGGGCCGCCGCGGAGCGCGGCATCACGATCAGCGTCGATTTGAACCACCGGAGCAAACTCTGGCAGTACGGCAAGTCCCCCGCCGAGGTGATGCCCGAACTGGTCGGGTACTGCGACGTCATCGTCGGGGGAAGCTACGAGGCCGAACGCTACTTCGGCATCGAGGTGGCCGATACCTCGGACTTCGTGCCCACGGCCATTGCCCTACGGGAGCGCTTCCCCAGGGCGACCCGCATCGTGACCACCCTGCGGGATTCCATCTCCGCTAGTCACAACACCTACACCGCTCTCCTTTGGGATGGGGATCAACTGCATTCCAGTCCGACCTACCAACTCACCCACATTGTCGATCGCGTGGGCGGGGGCGACAGCTTCATGGGCGGCCTGATCCACGGCCTGATCACCTGGCCCGGCGACCCGTCCTACGCCCTGCGCTTCGCCGTGGCCGCCTCCGCCCTCAAGCACACCATCCCCGGCGACGTCAACCTGGTCACCGCCGAGGAAGTCATCGCCCTGATGGAAGGCGACGGCAGCGGCCGGGTGCGCCGGTAGCGTCGACTTCAGTCCACCCGCTGCCAAAAGTACGTGGAAGAATCAGCGTCCGCAGACCCCGTCCAACGGGTAAGCCGTTGGACGGGGTCCCTCCCTAATCCACGTAAAAGCCCATCTTCCCCATGCCATAATCGCGCATGGCCTCCAGGATCTCGGTCTGGGAGTTCATCACGTAGGGGCCGTGGCTCACCACCGGGGCGCCGAGGGGCTCACCGCCCAGAATGAGCAGCTGACTGTCGTCCTCAGCGTGGCCGGTGAGGTGGAGGGTGTCCCCGTCCAGCTTGTAGTGGAGGAGAGTGCGCGGGCCGTAGTCAAAGCCGCTTGCGGTCGTCACGCCGCCGTGGAGTACGTATGCCGCCAGCGACCAGGCGGGAGGCACGGGCAGGTCCAGGGATACTCCGGCGGGCAGGTCGACTTGCCAGGCCAGCAGGGGGCTGTAGGTCTTCGCCGCACCCGCGAGCCCGCCCAATTGGCCGGCGACCAGCCGCACCGTAGCCCCTCCGGCGAGAGAAACGGTGGGAATATCCGCTGCTTTAATATCCTGGTAGCGGGGTTGCACCATCTTGTTTTCCGGACTGAGGTTCACCCAGAGCTGGATGCCCTCGAGGGTACCGCCAGTTTCCACGAATTCTTTCGTGGCCCGCTCGCCGTGGATGATGCCCCGGCCGGCCGTCATCCACTGGACGTCGCCGCCCTGGAGGTAACCGGTGTTGCTACGACTATCGCGGTGGCGAATGGCGCCCTGGTACAGGAAGGTAACCGGCTCAAACCCGCGGTGGGGATGGGCACCCAGGTCCAGGGGATCGCGCCCCCCCGCCTCGACCGGGAAGGGGCCAAAGTGATGCAGCAACAGAAAAGGATCGATCTGATCGACCCGTTGGGTGGGCAGCGGCTGGTACACCTGAAATCCGCCCATGTCGAGGGCGTGGGCGGGCAGTACGTTGGCGACGGAGCGGGGAGACATGACGGCGGCGTTTCCCAGTGAACGCCCGGAAGCGGGGTGGGTTGGCCCGTGTCTCCCGGAGCGTGAAACCGCTAGTCGAAGCCCTCCATGCCCTCCCGCCAGTTCCAGATCACGATGATCCACTGGCGGCCGTCGGCTTCGGTGAAGCGGTCCAGTTCCGTAAAGCCAGTGCGCGCGTGCACGCGTTGCGAGCGGGTATTGCGGGCGTCGATCGAGGTGATGCAGTAGGGAAAACGCAGGTAGTAGCACGCCCGCAGGTACTTGTACATCCGGTCGGGAATCTTCTGCCCCCGGGCCTCCTCGGCTACGCACAGCTGACCCATGACCAGGTAGCCCGCTTCCCCGAGGGCCGAGCCCCGGTACTGCAGGCCGTCGAGCCGCGCGAAGAGGGAGGCCAGGGCCGGCACCCGATCACGGAAGTTCCGGGTCATGGCCAGGCAGTACCCCACGAGCTTGCGTTCGCGCAGGGCGATGACCGAAGCCGTCGCGGCGTTCATCGCCTGCAAAACGGGCAGCTCGTGGGCCACCGTGACGAAGCCCTGGGCGGAGGCCGTGTCCGCGTCGATGCTGTCCATCAGGTTAGCACGCTGCAACGCGATGATCTGCTTGAGCTGGGCGTCCTTGCGGGCTAGGGTGATTTTTACGGGTTCCACCGGGTTGAAGGAATAAAGGAGTGAAAGAGTGAGGGATAAAAGGAAAGAGGGATTGAAGAGTCTCCACTCCATCAACCCCTCACGCCATTAATCCTTAAAAACTACTTGCGGCCGATGGCTTTCTTCGCGGCGGCGACGATGTCCTTCACGCCGAGGCCATACTTTTCGAGCAGCTCCTCGGCTTCCCCGGACTCCCCGAAGGTGTCTTTCGTAGCGACGAACTCCTGGGTGGTGGGGTGGTGTTTGGCGAGGCATTCGGCGATGGCGCTGCCGAGGCCTCCGTACATATTGTGTTCCTCGCAACTGACGACGGCACCGGTCTTCTTGGCACTGGCCAGTACGGCCTCCTCGTCCAGGGGCTTGATGGTGTGGATGTTGATCAGGTCCACGCTGATGCCTGCCTCCTCCAGCTCCCGGGCGGCCTCGACGGCGTACCATACCAGGTGGCCGGTGGCGAAAATGGACACGTCGCTGCCTTCGCTAAGCGGAAGGGCCTTGCCGATCTCAAACTTCTGGTCTTCGGGGATGAAGATGGGCCAGCTCGGCCGGCCGAAACGCAGGTACACCGGACCGTGGTGCTCGACGATGGCCTGTACGGCGGCCTTGGTCTGGTTGTAATCGCAGGGGTTGATGACGGTCATGCCGGGCAGCATCCGCATCATACCGATGTCCTCCAGGATCTGGTGGGTGGCCCCGTCCTCGCCGAGGGTGAGTCCCGCGTGACTGGCGCAGATCTTCACGTTCTTGTCGCTGTAGGCGATCGACTGGCGGATCTGGTCGTAGACCCGGCCCGTACTGAAGTTGGCGAAGGTGGTCGTCAGGGGAATCTTCCCGCCCGTAGCGAGTCCGGCGGCGACGCCCATCATATTAGCTTCCGAGATGCCCATCTGGATGAAGCGCTCGGGGTAGGCGTTGATGAAGTCTTCGGACTTCATGGAGCCCCGCAGGTCGGCGGTGAGCATGATCACGTTGTCGTGCTTGTCGCCCGCGGCCTTGAGTCCGGCACCGAAGCCGTCACGGGTGGCCTTCTTGCCGGTGGATTTTAGTGTATCTAGGGTAAGCATGTGCTTGATTATTCTTGGTTGATGATAATAGTTCGTTAGTCTGTTAGTTCTTTAGTTCGTTAGGCGCGCGCGCTTCAGGCTGCGCGCCTAACGAACTAAAGAACCAACGAACTACTAAATCCCTTCCGCGGGAAAGTCGCCCAGGGTTTCTTCCAGTTGCGACAGCGCGTTCTCGGCCTGTTCTTTGTTGGGGGCCTTGCCGTGCCAGTGGTGGGTGCCGACCATGAAATCGACGCCCATGCCCATTTCCGTCTTCATGACGATGCAGGTGGGTTTGCCGTTGCGCTTGGCCTGGGCTTCCTTGAGCACCTTGATGGTTTCCTCCATGTTGTTGCCGTCCATCTGCAGGATGTCCCAGCCGAAGGCGGCGTACTTATCGGCAAAGCTGCCGAGGCGGAGCACTTCGCTGGTGGGGCCGTCGATTTGCTGTCCGTTGTCGTCGATGATCAGCACCAGGTTTTCCAGCTTATTGTGGGGGGCAAACAGGGCGGCTTCCCAGATCTGGCCCTCCTGCTGCTCGCCGTCGCCGGTCAGGACGAAGACGGTGCGGTCGTCGCCGTCCATCCGCTTCTGCAGCGCTACGCCGCAGGCCACGCTGACCCCCTGACCCAGGGAGCCGGAGGCGATGCGCACGCCGGGCAGCCCCTCGTGGGTGGTGGGGTGGCCCTGCAGGCGGCTGTCGATGGCCCGGAAGGTCCGGAGCTCCTCCACGGGGAAGTAGCCGGAGCGCGCCAGCACGCTATAGAAAACCGGGGAGATGTGGCCGTTGGAGAGAAAGAACACGTCTTCTCCGTGGGCTTCCATGTTGAAGCCGGGGTCGTGCTTCATGACCTCGAAGTAGAGGGCCACGAAGAGGTCGGTATTGCCGAGGGCACCACCGGGGTGACCGCTCTGGCATCCGTACACTTGCCGTATAATGTCACGCCTTACCTGCGAGGCGATGCGTTTGAGTTCTTGGATGTCTGCCATGGAAAAGGTAAAATTTAAGAGATACCGGGCGGGCCGGCGAATGCACGAATTTAGCACGTTTTGGGCCAAATCCCGGGGGCGGCGCGGATGGTAAAAGCCCGCCATCGCGGAAGGGATTAGAAACGAAAATCCCCCTCCACCACGGTGAAGGGGGATTAGTTGTGGGCTTATAGGCTGTCGATCCAGTCCATCACTTCCTGCTTGGTCTGGCCGAGTTTTTGCTGGAGGCGGCCAATGAGTTCGTCTTCCTTGCCGTGTTCGTAGGCGACGTCGTCGTCGCTGAGGGAGCCGTACTGCTGCTTGGCCTTGCCCTTCATTTGGTTCCAGTTCCCCTTAATTCGATCGTGGGTGGCGCTCATGCTGCTTGGGTATTGATGTACCTAGCAAACGTCGAAGCAATTTTGGTGTTCGATCCGCAATGGAAGACGGTCGCCACCTCGCAGCACTCACCGCCCACTACCGGCAGTACCGGGAGGACTACCTGGTCTGGGCCGAACACTTCGACGTGTCCACCGAAGCGGCGCTGGCCAACTACCGCCGCGCCCTGATCGCCTGGTACGAGGCGCGCATCGACCCCGCCGACCCCTACCTGGGCGACGTCTACCCCTTCCTGAAGGCCGTCGCCGCATACTATTTCACGGGGCAGGCCGCCCACCGAAAACCGGGTCGCCATGACCGGCCAGGAGGCGCTCGATCACCTTCCGCAAGCCATCGTCCTCGAGGAGGCCGGGCAGCTCTTGCTCCGCAGTTTTCACGAACAGGAGGCCGGGTGCCAGGAGCTCCTGCTGCTCGCCGACTACCACCGCCTCGCCCCCGCCGCCCTGCTCCGGGCCCTGGAGCTCGACGACCAAGCCGCCCAGCTCGACGCCCGCCTCCGGCAGTGCCGCCGCGCCGTAGCGGGGCCCGACCCCGAAAGCCCCCTGCTCTGGACCCCCGTGCTCACCGTTGCCGGTCGCCAGGATCTCGTGCAGGTGCTCCTCCGCGCAAGAAACCCGCTCCCGGGAAGCCCCCGCCGCGGCCCCCGCTCCCCCGCGTGCCGTACCGGAACTACCCCCGAGCCGCCGCCGGAGCACGTACCGTCCGCCCGCCCTGGCCACCATCGTTGCCGGCCTGCTATTCGGCAGCTTGCTCTGGCTGCTGTACGACACCTTCGGCCAGGATCCCGACGGCCTCGCTGCCACCTACTTCGCGCCCTATCCCAACATCTTCGATGCCAATCCCCCCGCGACGGAGGCCGACCGCGACCTCCAGCGTATCCTGTATTACTACGACCGCGGCGAGTACCGCACGGCCTACGACGAGTTGCTCCCCACCGCACCCGCGTACCCCGCCAGCCCGCTCTACCTCGGCGTCAGTGCCCTGGCCCTCCACGACCCCCAGCGTGCCGGCGAATGGCTCAACCAGATTCCTTCCACCAGTCCGTTTTACCCCGCCGCCCGTTGGTACCAGGCCCTGGCCCGCCTGGAAATGGGCGCGACCGCGGGTGCAAAGGCCCTCCTCCAGCAGATCGCCGAAAGTTCCGACCACCCCTACCGGTCGGAAGCAACCGAACTTTTATCCGACCTTTGACCCCCCCACCAGCACCCCCCCCGACATTGAAACCATCCATTCCTAAGGGCACCCGCGATTTCCTCCCCCACGAAGTGCGGCGGCGCAACTTCCTCTTCGACGTCATCCGCAAGCACTTCCACCGCTACGGCTTCCAGCCGATCGAGACGCCCGTGATGGAAAACCTCTCTACCCTCACCGGCAAGTACGGCGAAGAGGGGGACCGCCTGCTCTTCAAGGTGCTCAACAACGGCGACTTTCTGAGTAAGGCCGACGACCGGGACCTGGCCAACAAGGACAGCAACGCCGTGCTCTCCCAGATCTCCAAACGGGGCCTGCGCTACGACCTCACCGTGCCCTTCGCCCGCTACGTGGTCATGCACCAGAACGACCTGGCCTTCCCCTTCAAGCGCTACGCCATTGCCCCCGTCTGGCGCGCCGACCGGCCGCAGAAGGGCCGCTACAACGAGTTTTACCAGTGCGACGCGGACGTGGTCGGCTCCGATTCCCTGCTCTGCGAGGCCGAGCTCACCCAGCTCCTCGATGCCGTCTTTACCGAGCTGGGCCTGCACGTGGTCATCCGCCTCAACAACCGCAAGATCCTCGCCGGACTGGCCGAGATCGCCGGCCACGCCGACCGCATGCTGGACATCACCATCGCCATCGATAAACTCGACAAGATCGGGCGAGGCCGGCGTAGAAAAAGAACTCCTCGAAAGGGGCGTCGACGCCGGTGCCGTGGACGTGATCAAGCAGTTCCTCGGCGTCACCAGCCTGGAGACCGTGGCCCCCCTGCTGACCGACAGCGAAATCGGCCGCCAGGGCATCGCCGAACTGCAGGAAGTGTTCGATACCGTCGGTGCCCTCAGCAACCGCCTGGAATTCGACGTCACGCTCGCCCGCGGACTCAACTACTACACCGGTTGCATCTACGAAGTGGCCGTCGACACCGAGGCCCACCCCAGCATCCAGATGGGCAGCATCGCCGGCGGGGGGCGTTACGCCGACCTGACCGGCATCTTCGGCGGCCGCGACCTCCCGGGCGTGGGCATCAGCTTCGGGGCCGAGCGCATCTACGACGTGATCGAAGACCTCGGCCGTTGGCCCGCGGACGCCAGTGAAGATCTAGATTATTTACTGCTCTGTCTCGACGACGAGAGCCTCGCCCACGGCTTCCAGCTCCTGCAACGGATGCGCCGCGCCGGCCACAACACCGATCTCTATCCCACCGCCGCCAAGCTCAACAAGATGATGAAGTACGCCGATCAGCGCAACGCCCCGCGGGTCATCATCATCGGCAGCCGCGAAGCTCGGAGCGGGGAGTACACGGTCAAGAACATGCGTACCGGCGAACAGGAAGTGAGGAGCGCGGCCGCGCTCCTCACTTCCCCTCCAGCTTAATCATATCCTCCACGATGTTGACGGCCTCGCGGATGTACACGTCCTTGCTCGACGCTCTTTTTGAAGTCGTCGTTGCGGGCGGTCTTGCTCTCGTCGCCGAGGATGGGCTCGAGGTCGACCTGCAGGTTCAATACGCCGGGGTTGACCACGTCGTCGAAGAGGTCATTGTACATCTCGGCTTCGGTGCGGTTGGCGCGCTGCAGGTCCTTGAAGTCGGTCAGCGCCAGGGGGTAGGTATCGCGATCGCGCTGCCGCTTGACGCGCTCGGCATTCTCCATGATGCGGCCGAAGGTGGGACTGTTCTCCACGCGGGAGGCACTGCGGGCCTTGAGTTCGTCCATGTTGTGGATATTGTAGACATCCTGTCCGTACTTAGCGGCTTCGATTTCCGTCCAGGCCAGGGGAGCGGTCTGCTCTTTTTCGCCGGTTTCCAGGAGGGAGCGGCTGTCGGGCAGGATGATGTCGGGGACCACGCCGCGCAGCTGCGTCGAGCCGCCGTTGATGCGGTAGAACTTCTGCATGGTCAGCTTGACCGTGCCGAGGGGCTTGATGTCGTCGAATCCGTTTATGGTCTGATCCATGTCGATGAAGCGCTGTACGGTACCCTTGCCGAAGGTGGAGTTGCTGCCCACGATCACGGCCCGACCGTAATCCTGTAGGGCGGCGGCCAGGATCTCACTGGCGGAAGCGGAGTACTGATTCACCAGCACCACCAGCGGGGCCGTCGTACTGCACCCGGCGGTCCTTGTCCTTGAGCACCTCCTTGTCCATGCCCCGGCCGGCCACCTGTACCACCGGGCCCTCGGGGATGAAGAAGCCGGTCATGTCGACCACGTCCCGCAGCGATCCGCCGCCGTTGTTGCGCAGGTCGAGGATGATGCCGTCTACTCGCTGCGCCTTGAGCTTGTCCAGTTCGGCGGCGATGTCCTTAGCCGAAAAGCGGCCGTCCGGATTCTGGAAGTCGGCGTAAAAGCTGGGCAGGGAGATGTAGCCGATCTTCTCGGCCTCCTCCTCGTCGTCGATGATGAGCGACTTGGCGTAAGTATCGTCGATCACGATCACGTCGCGCTCGATGCTGATCTCCTGGATGGTGCCGTCGGGCTTCTTGATCTTGAGGGTCACTACGGTGCCCTTCTTACCGCGGATCTTGTCGACCACGTCCTCGAGCGGCATGCCCTTGATGTCGACGAAGTCCTTACCCTTCTGGCGTACGCCCATGATGACGTCGTCCTCCTTGAGCTCCTTGCCCTTCCAGGCGGGTCCCCCAACGACTACGGAGGTGACCTTCGTGTACTCGTCGTCCGTTTGCAGGGTGGCCCCGATGCCCTCGAGACGGCCACTGAAGCGAATGTCGAATGATTCCTTGTCCTTCGGCCGGAAGTAGCTGGTGTGGGGGTCGAAGACGGCCGTCATCGCGTTGAGGTACTGGGCGGTCTTGACGCTGGGCTTCATCTCGCGCATGCGCTTGAACCAGTCGTCGTAGCGGTCGAGGATCTTGCCGCGAAACTCGATCTCCAGGGAATCGAGTGAAGGCTGAAAGGCACCGGTGGTATCCTTTTCCATTTCCTCCTGCTTATCGACGATCTGGCTGAGCAACTCGCGCTTCATGTAGTCGTGCCAATACTGCCTGAGTTCGGTGTCGTTAGCGACCCAGCCCGACTGCTCGTCGCGATCCTGTAGGTTACCGGTTTCCTCCAGGTCGAAGGGCTGGGCCAGGATTTCCTCGTACCAGGCCTGCGTCTTGTCCAGCGAAGCCTCCCAGCGCTCCTGGACCAGGTCGTAAAAACCGAACTCGCCGGCCTTGCTCTCGTCGTCGATCGCGTCGCGGTAGGGGGCGAAGGCGTCGATGTCCTCCTGGGTGAAGAAGAGGCGTCCTCCGTCCATGTCGTTGAGGTACTGGTCGTACACGCGCTCCGAGAAGGCGTCGTCGATATCGGCCGGCTGGTAGTGGTAGTTTTGCAGGTTGGCCAGCATGGTCTTCAGGATCACGGAGGGCGCGTCCCCCGGCGGGGTGTCGCTCGGGCGCACGGCGGCGAAGAGCGCAAAGACCAGGACAAGGGCGGAAAAGAGCAGGGGGCCTCTCGTTTTCATAGGTTTTCTTTTATAAACTCTCCTTTTGCCCATTTGATTATTGGGCGAGAGCATAGCGGTAGTTTATAAATGTACGGCGGGCACAGGTGGTTGACCCCCCAGGGCTTCTCCGCCCCCTTTAACAACACCTTAAGCCCGCGCAAGTCGTCTGCCTGCCGTCATAAAGTCCTCGGAGTGCGGGCGCGCGTATCTTCGCCCCGGTGCGCAAGTGGTACTACATACTGGCGGCGGTGCTGGTCTTTCCGGCCCTGCTGATCCACCTCGGGGTCATGGTCTTCATCGACGATGAGGCGATCCGCTCCCTGGTGGCCCAGGAAATGCTGTGGTCCGGCAACTTTATCGCCCCGGCCATGCACGGCGATGCCTACCTCAACAAGCCGCCCCTGTGGAACTGGATCCTGGCCCTCAGCTTTACCCTCCACGGGGGTGCCGGGGAGTGGGCGGCCCGCCTGCCGACCGTTGTTTGCCTGCTCGGCTTCGCGGCGACCACCTACGCCTTCAGCCGCCGCTACTTCGACCGCTACCTGGCCGTAGTGCATGCCCTCACCGTGATCACCTGCGGCCGGATGCTCTTCTGGGACAGCATGCTCGGCCTCATCGACGTCTGCTTCAGCTGGGTCATTTACACCCAGATCATGCTGCTCTACCACTTCGGCAAGGACGGCCGTTGGTGGCGGGCCTTCGGCTGGACCTACCTGCTCACCGCCGCCGCCTTCATGCTCAAGGGGCTGCCCGCCATCGTCTTCCAGGGCCTCAGCGTCTTTGCCATCCTGGGCTGGCGGCGGGCGTGGGGACAGCTCATCCGGCCGGCCCACCTGCTCACGGGCCTGGGCTGCCTCGTGCTGCTGGCCGCTTACTACCTGCCCTACCACCAGTACGTCGACCTGACCCGCGTGGCGGGCCGGCTCTTCGAGGAAAGCGGCAAACGCACGGCCGTCGCTTACGGCGCCTGGAACACCGTCAAGCACGTCGCGGCCTTCCCCTTCGAGATGAGCTACCACTTCCTGCCCTGGACGCTGTGGCTGGTCTACCTGCTCCGCCCCGGTGCCTGGCAATTGCTGCGCACCAACGACTTCACCGCCTTCTGTCTGGTGGCTTTCCTGGTCAACATCCCCGTCTACTGGCTGTCGCCCAACGTGTATCCCCGCTACCTGCTCATGTTGTTTCCCCTGCTCTTCGCGGGCCTGCTGTGGCTGCACCAGGACCATGCGGCACGCCAGACGACCTCCTACCGCTTCCTGCGCTACCTGATTTTGGGGGCGATGACGCTGTGCGCGGTGCTGATTCCCTTCGTTCCAGTGGTGCCCCAGACTTCCGTGGTGACCTTCCCCTGGGTCAAGAGCCTGGGCTGGGGCGCGGTCGCGGGTGCGTTGGCCATCGCGGGCTGGCGGGACGAGCGCAACTTCCTGCTCATTTTTTGCTGTTTCCTGCTGGTGCTGCGCATCGTGTTCAACTTCTTCATCCTGCCCCCGCGGGCGGCGGGCGACGAACGGGGCATCGCCGTGCGGGATACGGCCTATTCGGTCGTGGAAACCACGGCGGGCCAGCGGCTGGCGATCTTTCGGCGCACCCTCATTGAGCCGGCGACGGGCTATTACCTCAGTGTGGCCTACGGGGGCGTCGTACGGCGTGACCTCGAAGCGTACGACAGCACGGCCGCCTACATTGGCAGTCCCCTGCAGTATCCAGACATCCGGATCCAGGCCCGCGATTCGCTCTATCTGCGGCACCTGCGTACGCGCTACCCGGTCGGCCGGCTGCTTTCACCGATCCCCAGTACCGGGGGGGAGGTCGAAGACGTGCGCGACGGGATGGGCTCCGGCATCCCCCTCCGGTAGCTCCGGCAACCTACCGCGGCCTAATTTGTAAATCCTTACATCACCTTCTTCCCACGTATGCAACTCTCCGTAGTCGTCACCATTCTGAACGAGTTGGATAACATCCAGCCCCTCATCGACCGCCTCCACGCGGCCCTCGGGGGATTTGACTACGAGATCATTTACGTAGACGATGGCAGCGACGATGGCTCCGTGGCCCTCCTCAAATCCATCGACGATCCCCGATTGGTCGTGGTGGAACTGCGCAAAAACTACGGACAGAGCCTGGCCCTCATGGCCGGCATCGACGTGGCCCGCGGCCGCTACATCGTCACCATGGACGGTGACCTGCAGAACGACCCCGCCGACATCCCCGCCATGGTGGAGTTGCTGGAGGCGGGCGACTGGGACCTGGTGGTCGGGGAGCGCGTCAACCGGCAGGACGGCGCCCTCCTGCGCAAGCTTCCCAGCCGGATCGCCAACTGGATCATCCGCAAGCTGAGTGGGGTGCACCTGCGCGATTACGGCTGCGCGCTCAAGGTATTCCGGGCCGAAATCGCGCACGATCTCGGCATCTACGGGGAGCTCCACCGATTTATTTCGGTCCTGGCGAGCCTGGAGGGTGCCCGCATTACCCAGATCCCCGTACGCCATCACGCCCGGCAATTCGGGCAGAGCAAGTACGGCCTCGGACGCACCTTCAAGGTCGTCAGCGACCTGTTGCTGATGCTCTTCCTCAAGAAGTACCTGCGCAAGCCGATGCACCTGTTTGCCCAGGCCGGACTGGCGCTCTTCACCCTGGGGGCCCTCATCAACGCCTACCTGCTGGTCCTGAAAATAATGGGGCAGGATATCTGGGGAAAGCCGCTGCTCATCCTGGGGGCGATGCTGGTACTGGCTGGTATTCAGCTGGTTACGGTAGGCATCATCGTGGAAGTCCTCATGCGCACCTACTACGAGAGCCAGAACAAGCGGCCCTACAAGATCCGCGAGATCGTTCGGGGAGGCGAAGTGGAGCCTACGGCCCTGGCCTTGCCGCGGGAGCGGGCGGCGGAACGCATGCCTCAGGGGCGGTGACCGAAGAGGTCCTTACTGCGGGCGGGCTTCTTTTTGGCCGGCTTGGTGGTCTGATCGAGGGCGGCACAGCCCGATTTTCGGTTGCAGGCACTGGTAAATAAGACCGTGGAGCCTAGTAAAATAAGGAAAAGGGGATAAACACTCAGCTTTTTCATACGTTTGCACGACTACTTTAGGGAATTTCAGCGTGGCCCACCGGCTCGCGTACGAGCTTCCTAAAGATAACCCGTTTCACCCTGGCAATCATGTGTTGCCGACCTATTACCATTCCAAAATTCCTACAGCAATGAATAAAGGAGATCTAGTTTCGGCCATCGCCGACCAAGCCAGCCTCACCAAAGACCAAGCCGAAAGCGCCCTGACCGCCATGATCGGAGCCATCGAAAATGCCCTGAAGGAGGACGACAGCGTAAGCCTGATCGGCTTCGGTACCTTCTCGGTAACCAACCGGCCCGCCCGCGAAGGACGCAACCCCCGCACCAACGAGACCATCCAGATCGCGGCCAAGAACGTCGTAAAGTTCAAGCCCGGTAAGAAACTCAGCGAGTCCGTCAACTAATTCGGCCCGCCCCCATTAGGCTGGAAAGCCTACCCGCAAACGACCCGATCGGCACCCGCCGGTCGGGTCGTTCCGTGTTTTAACCCTCCCACTTCATGACCTACCTCATTGTCGGTGGCAGCTCCGGCATCGGCCGCGCCCTGACCGACCAGCTCCTCGCCGAAGGCCACACCGTACACGTCTGGGCCCGCCAGTCCCGCGACCTGCCCGGCACCGTCCCCTTCACCTCCGTCGACGTCACCGACGCTACCACCGACCTCAAGGCCGCCCTACCCGGTGCCCTCGACGGCCTGGTCTACTGCCCCGGCAGCATCGACCTGCGCTCCTTCCGCAGCCTCAAGCCGGAGGCCTTTCGGGAGGCCTTCGAGCTCAACGTCGTCGGTGCCGTGCGCTGCCTGCAGGCCGCCGAGCGCAGCCTGAAGAAGGGCACCACGGCCTCCGTCGTCCTGTTCTCCACGGTGGCCGTCCAGCACGGCATGCCCTTCCACGCCGCCATCGCCGCGGCCAAGGGGGCCATCGAGGGCCTCACCCGCAGCCTGGCCGCCGAGTACGCGCCGGGCGTACGCGTCAACGCCATTGCCCCCTCGCTCACGGATACGCCCCTGGCCGAAAAGCTGCTCTCCAGCGACGAGAAGCGGGAAGCCAGCGCCCGCCGCCATCCCCTCAACCGCGTGGCGGAGGCCAGTGAGGTAGCCGCCATGGCCGCCTTCCTGCTCAGCGAACGGGCGGCCTTCATGACCGGTCAGGTGATCACCATGGACGGCGGCATCGGGACGATCTAAGCACCCGCGGCCCCGCCGATGATTTCTGCCACCCGCGTCTGCAGGTGGGGAATATTGTCCGCCTCGAACCAGGCGTTGCGGCGCAGGTAGATGCCGTTGCGCGGGCTGGGGTGAGGAATGGGGAAGTACTCGGGCAGGTAATCGCGGTAGCTGCGCACGGTCTCCGTCAGGTTCTTCTTGCGGCGGTCGCCCAGGTAGTGCTTTTGGGAATAGGCACCGATCAGGATCTTCAGCTCCAGCTTGGGCATGAGGGCCAGCAGGGGCTCCTGCCACAGGGGGGCGCACTCGGGCCGGGGCGGCAGGTCCCCCCCCTTTCCCTTGCCCGGGTAGCAAAACCCGATGGGCAGCACCGCGAAGGTGGGGGTGCGGAAGAACTCCTCCTCGCCGACGCCCAGCCACGCGCGCAGGCGGCGGCCACTGGGATCGTCCCAGGCTACGCTCGACAGGTGAGCTAGTCGCCCCGGCGCCTGACTGATGAGGGCAATGCGCGCCGCGGGGTGAATACGGAAGATCGGCTTGGGACCCAGCGGCAGGGCGGCGGCACACACGGTGCAGGCACGGGCGGCGCCGAGTAAGGGATGGTCGTAGTCCGGGGTGAATCCTTTGGCCATCGACTAGAAGGTGCGCGCGTAGGTGATCACGATCTGCTCGGTGATGCTGATGCGCTTGCCGAGGCCGGCCGTACCGTTGGGCTGGGAGTAGTCGGTGATCTGCACCCGGATATCGTCATCGTAGAAGGTATTGACGAACAGGTTCAACTGGAAATGCTCGGTGATGGCGAAGGCCAGGCCGTTCTGCCAGTCTACGTCGACGTTCTGGGGGTTGCGCAGGTAGTTGGTGTACAGCCCGAGGATGGAGGTGAAGGTGAGTCGGTCGTCGGGCAGCAGGGCGGCCTTGTACTGGAGCTGGGCCAGGGCACCCAGCTGGGCGTCCACGTTCTCGAATTCGGGGTAGATGCCGCGGTCGTTGGGCTCCCCGCTGACCTGGTTGCCGTGTACGCCGCGGCTGGCGATGCTGTCGTTGGCCACGATGATGAACTTGGAGGACAGGGGGGAGAAGAAGATCGACAAGTTGTCGACGGGCTTGTAGTCGATGCCCACCGATAGGGTAGCGGTGGCCGGAGCCAAAAATTTGGAGAGCGGACTGCGGCCGGTGTCCAGCCAGTCGCTGATGAAGTTGCCCGAATAGAGGTCGGGAAACTGGTAGGTCGGGGTGAGTTGGCTCAGGAAGGTGGCGTTGACCGAGTAGTACAGCTCGCCGTTCTCCCGGATCTTATAGCCGTACTTGCTGTTGAGGCGGAACTCGTCGATCGTTTTCTGGAAGGGGATCCTGTCGGTCGAGCCCTGGGCCACGACGCCCGCCCCGAGCCGCTGTACGCCGAACTGCCACAGCAGGGTGTTGTCCCAGGCCCGGCGGTCCATTTTGTAGCTGGCAAAGCCATTGAAGGCGCCCCCGAGGCCCAGGCGGTTCTGTCCGGCGCCCTGCTTGGGGTTGATCTGCAGCAGTTGGGCGAAGTCGAGGCCGATGCCGGCCCCCGTGCGCCAGCCGTCGGGGATTTCTTCTTTTTCCTTTTTCTGACCGAAGGCGGTAGCGGTGAGCGTCAGGCAGAGGACGAGCGACAGGGCTATTTTCATTCGGCAAAAGTAGCAAAAGCCCGGAAGCGGGAACGCGGGTGCTGGGCTAACGACCCAGGTTCGGCGGCAGCGCGGGCCGGTCGGAGCGGCGGCTGTGCATTTCGAAGCCGTCGCTGCTGAGCTTGCTGAAGGGGATGGTGTACTCCGAGTCCTCCGCCTGCAGGGTGATGCTGACGTTGTTGAGCTGGATGACCTCCCCCCGCTTGCCGTCGATGCTTACCTCGTCCCCGACGCGGATCTGGTTGCGGTTGTAGAAACTGCTGAGGATATTACTCATGATGTGCCGCGAGGCCATGCCGTACCCGATGGCGAACGCACCCGCGATCCCCGCCAGAATGATGCTGATGTTGGTCTCCATGAAGTCCGTCTGCAACTGCGCCTGACCGAGGGCGATCAGGACGATGTTGAGCAGGATGAAGTAGAAAATGGCGTTGGCGATCAGCTTACCCGAGGCGATGCCGAGGGAGCGGCAGGCGGACAGGACCAGCTTCTTGATGAAGTCGGCCAGGAAGATCCCACCGATCAGAACGACGAAGGCCACGATGGCGTTGGGCAGGTAGGACACCAGGTCGGCGATCATCTCGGAGAGCATGTCCATGCCGAGGACGTGCACGGCCGACATCGTGAAGATGATCAGCACCACGTAGTAAACCGTCGCGGCCAGGAGGCGGCTGGGTTGCACCTTCCACTTAGCTTTCCGCAGCAGATCGATGTGCAGCAGGCGGTCGGCCAGGCGGTCCAGCCCGGCGGCCGTGGTCAGGCGACGGACTACCTGGTAGAGGACGCGGGCCAGCACGTAGCCGATCAGAAAAATAGTGGCCGCCTTGAGCAGGGCGGGCAGGGCGGTGAGCACCTGGTAGGCCTGGAGGCGGAGTATGTCGAAAACGGAATCCATACGGCAAATTAACGGATGATCTCGTGGGGGCCGCCCGGGGCGGCGCCGAAGGGGTCGCCGTCGGGCTCGGTGGTCTCCCGCACCGTAAGGTAATCCTCTTCCAGAAAGGAGTCTCCGCCGCCCATCACGCTCAGGGTATCGGCCATGACGGGGCCAAAGAGCTGCACGATGCTGGCGATCAACTCGGCGGTGCGCAGGCTGCGCCGTACCTCTTGGCGTACCCGCGCGCGGTGTTGCGGGCTAAAGGACGTGAGGTCTTGTTCCCGCAGGGCTAGAAAAGGGTTCATCTGCCTTTAGGTATGGAAGCAAACTGGCGGTCGTGGATCCGCTTTGCTTTTTCTTTGATTCGTTTGAGTTGCATTTTTACCGCGGATTCATTCTTCCCCAGCAGGTCGGCCATGGCTTTGATCTTTACGCCATCCTTATACTTCATGAGCAGTAAGGTGCGCTCGCCCTCGGTCAGCTGACCCAGGACGTACTTCAGTTCGTTCAGTTGCATGGTCATCAGGGCCTCGTCGGGCACTTCGTCGGTGGTGTCGGGCGGGTCGTCGAGCTCGGTGGCGAAGAGTTCGCGGCTTTTTTTCTCCTTGCGGATGCGGTCGATGCAGAGGTTGTAGGTGATGGAGTACACCCAGGTCGAAAACTTGGACTGCCCCTCGAACTTGCCCAGGTTGAGAAAGATCTTGGTGAAGATCTCCTGGGTGGCGTCCTCGGCCTCGCTTTCCTTGTGCAGCATGGTCACCGCTTTGCTGTAGACCCTTCCGGCATACCGGTCGTAGAGCACCTGAAAGCAAGTTTCGTGCTGCCGCTCGCGGTAAGCTATAATGATGTCCAGATCCTCCATGGAGGCATCACAACCCTTTACTGGAGGGGCAATCGGCATGTACGCTGCTTTCTTCCCGGCCGCCCCCGTCGACGGAAGCGATTCGTAGGTGAGACGTCAATGTACGACGCGGGTCACAAGACGGCCAAAAAAGGCCTACTCCACGATGCGGACGGCCGAGCTCACGGCCGCCACGTTGAACACGCCCAGGGCGGCGGGCCCGTTGTCTACGTTGAAGATGTTTCCGGGGGAGTTGGCCACCGGTATTTGGAAGATGCCGTTGTCTCCGTTCTGGATCTGGTCGCGGGCCACGCTGAGGTAGAGGAAGGCTTCGGGACTGAGCGACCAGATGTCCACCTGCACCTTATCGCCGCCGACCAGGGGCACGAAGGCGCCGTCGTCATCGGTCTTGTTGATGCTGAAGCGGATGGGGAAGATGAAGGCGATGCCATCGGTGGCGCTGCCCGCATCGAAGGTGGCGTCGAAGGCCAGGTTGAGCTCCGAGGGGCGGTTGAGCAGGGTGTCGTTGATGGTGGTGCGGATGAGGTAGGCATCGCCCAGGCCAACGAAATCGCGGGCGTAGATCTGGGCGTAGCGGCCGGAATCCAGACCGATGCGCGCCTCCTCGAATTGAATACTGATGGAATCAATGGCGGGTACCCGGTTCATGCGGGTCTGGCTGGCGTAGCGTTCTTCCCCCCGCTGGATGCCCAGTACGAAGTCATCCCCAACCGCTCCGAGCGTTTCCCCGGCGGCGGGTGTCCAGACGTAGCGGCCGGAGTCCTGGTGTACGAAGGGGAAGCAGTCGTTCACGTCCAGTCCGTTGCAGACGATCACCTCGGCGTCTTCGACACCGGTGGGCAGACGGTTGGCGTAGAAGTCCTGACTGAGGGTGAGGCGGATGGTCTGGGGGGTGGATGCATCGGTGAGCCAGGCGTCGACCACGAGCTGGGGCGTCTCGAAGTCGGTCTGGAGGGCAATGGGGTCGGTGCAGTTCCAGAGGCCGAGGGCCAGCAGGAGCAGGGCGGGGAGGCGCATCATTTGAAGGTGAAGTTGTAGGATACGGAAGGGATGATGCTGCCCACTACGGAGAGCTTGAGGGCCTCGGTATTGATCACCGCGCCGGGAGCGGTGCGGCCGTCGACCTGGGTGCCGTAGACAGTAAAGGGGTTGCGGCGGGCGTAGGCGTTGTACACCCCGAAGATCCACTGGCCCTGCCAGCGGCGGTCGGCCTTTTCTTGCTTGGGGTCGAGGGTGACGGACAGGTCCAGGCGGTGGTAATCGGGGATGCGGAAGTTGTTGCGCGCGTCGCCGGCGTTGTTGGGCACGAAGTAGCCCAGCTGGTAGTAGCCGCTGTTGGCCAGGGTAAGCGGCGTACCGGTGTTGTACACGAAGGTGCCGCTGAGGGTAAGCCGGTCGCTCAGCTCGTAGAAGCCGGTAAGGTTGAAGTTGTGGGTCTGGTCGAAACGGGTGGGGTACCACGCGTCGTTGTTGATGCCCTCGACGAGCCGCTCGGTGCGGGCCAGGGTATAACTGATCCAGCCGGAAGCCCGCCCCGCCGTCTTTTTCAGTTGCACCTCGGTGCCGTAGGCGCGACCCTTGCCGCTCAGTACCTGCCCCTCGACCAGTTCGTTGAGGACGAGGTCAGCCCCGTCGACGTAATCCACCAGGTTGCGAAAGTCCTTATAGTAGGTCTCCAGGCTGAGTTCGTAGCGGTTTTCGGAAAAGTTGCGGAAGTAGCCCAGGGCGTACTGGTCGGCCTGCTGGGGGTCGATGTTGTTGGTGCTCGGCGTCCAGATGTCGAGGGGAATGGAGGCGGTGGTGTTGCTGAGCAGGTGGATGTACTGTACGGTGCGCTGGTAGCTGGCCTTGACGGAGCTGTTGTCGTTTAGGGAGAACTGCGCCGCCGCGCGGGGCTCGAAGTTCAGCCAGTCCTTGATGGTCTCGTTGCGCTCCGTCGGGGTGATGCCCACCAGCGGGCGCGCCAGGCCGGGGCGGGGCGCCTCCCCGAAGGCGTAGACGTTGCGGCCGCCGAGGTAGCCGAAGTGACTGACGCGCAGGCCGTAGTTCAGTTTGAGCCGGTCGAAGAGGGTGACTTCGTTCTCCACGAAAACGCTCGACTCCAGGGCCCACTGTCGGTTGATGCTGATGTCGATGCGGTCGCCGTCGCTCACCGCGATGGCGTTGGCGGGCTCGAAGCGGTAGTGAATGGCCTGGCCGCCGAAGCGCACCACGTTGGTGGGACTCAGAAACCAGGAAAATTCCGGCTTGATGCTGGTGTTGACGATGCTGGCGTCCCAGTTGAAGGCGTCCTCGTTGGGGTCGTCGCCGAAGTCGATGGCGTAGTCGTAGTCGCTGTAGTAAAAGGTGAGGTTGGCGAAGAGCTTATCGCTGAAGAGGTGGTTCCAGCGTACCGTCGAGGTGGTGTTGCCCCAGCTGAAGCCGGCGGCGTCGCCCGGACTGAATACGTCGCGCCCCAGGTAGCCGGAGATGAAGATTTGGTCCTTGTCGCTGAAGCGGTAGTTGGTCTTGAGGGTGAGGTCGTAGAAGTTGAGCTGGGTGCCGGAAAACTCGTCGCTCAGGAAGGGCCCGGCCAGCACGTCGATGTAGCTGCGGCGGCCCGCGAGCAGGAAAGAGGATTTGTCCTTCACGATCGGGGCCTCCACGCTCAGGCGGCTGAAGATGGTGCCGATGCCGCCCTGCACCTCGAACTGCTGGTTGTTGCCCTCCTTCATCCGCACGTCCAGAATCGAGGACAGCCGCCCCCCGTAGCGGGCCGGAATGCCGCCCTTGTAGAGCTGCACGCCCTTGACCGCGTCGGGATTGAATACCGAGAAGAAGCCGAACAGGTGACTGGAGTTGAAGACGGGTGCCTCGTCCAGGATCACCAGGTTCTGGTCGATGCTGCCGCCGCGCACGTTGAAGCCGGCGGCCCCCTCCCCCACGCTGGTCACGCCGGGTAGGAGCTGGATGCTGCGCAGGACGTCCACTTCTCCCAGCAGGCTGGGGAGTTTCTCGATGGTCCCCATGTCGAGCCGCTCCACGCTCATCTGCACGGTACTGACGTTGCGGTCCTCGTCGGTGGCCGTCACGATCACTTCCTCGAGCACGCTGCCCGCTTCCCCGAGGGCGAAGTCCAGCGTTTGGTTGCCGAGCAGTTCCATCTCCTTGCGCTGGTCTCCGAAGCCGAGGTAGCTGCCCACGAGGGTGTAGGTGCCCGGAGCTACGGTGAGGGAGTAAAAGCCGTATTCGTTGGTGACCGTTCCCTTGGTGGTGCCGTCGAGGTACACGGAAGCGCCGATCAGGGTTTCCCCGTTCGCGGCGTCGCGCACGTAGCCCTTTACGGTCACGTTGGTCTGGGCGGTCAGCCCGAGGGTAAACAGGGCCAGCAGGAGAGTGAGTAGGGGTTGTTTCATCTGGTGGCTAAACGACGCATAGCGGGCAAGGGTTACGTCCCCGGCCCGCTATTCGTCTAATGTACCCTATGAGTGGACGGATAACCGACCTACTTCGGCTGTGGGCTGGTGTCGGCCTTGCCTACTTGCTGAAAATGACCGGCCTCGGTGATGGTCTTTTCCTGACCGGTGTCGGGGTCGGGGTAGCTGCGCTCGTGCACCTCTACGCTCAGCTGCTTGCCCACGAGCTTTTCGGTATCGAGGGTCTTGCCCTCCATCTCCACGGCGCGCATGAGCTCGGCGAGGATGGGCTTGCTGGGCTCACTGTCGTAGAAGCGCTGCTCCACGAAGCCTTCCTCGGTTTCCATGCGGGCGGCGAAGAAGGGGATGCCCTTGTACTCGCTCTTGCCTTCGCTGATCTCGGTGATGGTGACCACGTGGCGGCCGTGCTGCAGGCGGGGTTTTTCGTTGACTTGGACTTTCATGGCGGTTGTTTTTCTTCTAGAAGCTGAATTGAAAACAATTTGTTTGGTATTTCCGTGATAAAAAACACCGGATTTTTGGCGGCCTGCTGTATACTGTGAGTCGTCACCCATAAGCGGCCGCCATTATACAGGGCATCATCATTTGGGACAGCCGGCGGCGCGACGGGTGCAAGGGCAGGGCCTAGGCAAAGCGGGAAAGCCACTCCACGAACAGCCGCATCCCGAAGCCCGTCGCTTGGCGGTCCTTCGCGTAGGGACCCTGCTTGAGGGCCACGCCGGCAATGTCGAAGTGGACGTAGCGCGGGTGATCGTGGGTGAAGTGCTCCAGGAACTTGAAGGCATCGGTGGCGCCGTGGAGCGGGTTGCCGCTGAAGTTCTTGACGTCGGCCACGTCGCTGGCCAGACCCTTGGCGAAGTCGTCCCAGGGCGGCAGGGGCCAGACGCGCTCGCCTACGGCGTCTCCGGCGGTGCGGAACTGGGCAATTAGTTCCTCGTTCTTGCTGAGGACGGCCGCGCAGACGTAGCCGAAGGTGCGTACCGCGGAGCCGGTCAGGGTGGCGACGTCGATCAGGGTGGTGGGGGCGAAGTGCTTCACGGCGTAGCTCAGGCCGTCGGCCATGATGAGGCGGCCTTCGGCGTCGGTGTCGATGATCTCGATCGTCTTGCCGGCGTGGCTTTCGATCACGTCGCTGGGCTTGATGCTCAGGGCGTCGACGCTGTTGTCGGTGGCCGGGACGATGCCGACCAGGTTAACGGGCAGCCGCAGGCGGGCGGCCGCTTCCAGGGTGCCGAGGGTGGCCGCCGCCCCGCCCATGTCGCTCTTCATCAGGTGGAGGTTCTGGCTGCCCTTGATGCTCACGCCCCCCGTGTCGAAGGTGACGCCCTTGCCGATTATCGCGGTGGTGTCCTGGCCTTCCCCGCCGCCCCGGTAGTCCATCACGATGAATACGGCGGGGTCCTCACTGCCGCGGTTGACGGCCAGCAGGGCGTGGAGGCCTTCCTCGCGGCAGGCCGCCTTGTCGAGTACCCTGACGTCGTAGCCGTAGGTACGGCCGCTCTCCACGGCCCAGGCGGCGAGGTCCTGGGGCCGTTTCTTGTTGGCCGGCGCGTCGACGAGGGCCATGATGCGGGTCTGTACGTCCGCCAGGATGAGCTCGGCACCCGCGTCCCCGCCCCACTGGATCTCTCCCTGGGTGAGGGGGTGCTCCTTATAGTCCTGCCGGCGCTGGCTTGCGGAGTAGCTGCCCAGCCTGAGCCCACCGATGAAGGCCTTCGTGAGGGATGCGTCGACCCCGTCGGCCGCAATGGTAACCCCGCCGGTGAGGTAGTCGCGTTCTTGGTGGCTCAGGCCGTGGGCGAGGGTTTGCGCGCTCGCGGGTGTAGCGTCCTTGGCCAGGCGCACGAGAAAGCCGGTCGGGTGGACGGTGCGCAGGTAAGTACCCGCCTGGAGGGCATCGGCGTAGTCGTCGGTTCCTTCGGCGGGGAGCAGGGTGATCTCGGTCATAGTGCAGTAAGGCCCCGAGGGGGTAGGGAGTTCACTCCCCCTAGCCGGCCGCCGGGGGAGCAAACTATTTAATCCCCGCGTGCATTTGAGTAAGACCTTGATACGAGGCCCCCGCAAACGAATACCTATGAAGATCGGCGTTGTCTGTTATCCTACCTACGGCGGCAGCGGCGTGCTGGCGACCGAGTTGGGACTGGGCCTCGCGCGCCGCGGACACGAGATCCACTTCATCACTTACCGCCGGCCGGCGCGGCTGGGCTTTTTCCACGAGAACGTCTTTTACCACGAGGTCGACAGCGGCGCCGACTACCCCCTCTTCGAGTTCGCCCCCTACGAAACCTCCCTCGCCTCCAAACTGGTGGACGTGGTGGAGAACTACGGCCTGGACCTCCTGCACGTGCACTACGCCGTGCCCCACGCCGCGGTGGCCTACATGGCCCGCAAGATCCTGGTGAGCCGCGGGCGCTACGTGCCCTTCGTGACCACCCTGCACGGCACCGACATCACCCTGGTGGGCACCAACCCGGCCTTCGCCCCCACGATCACCTTCGCGATCAACAAATCGGACGGGGTCACGGCCGTTTCCGACTCCCTCAAGGCCATGACCTTCGACAGCTTCGAGATCTGCCGCGAGATCCAGGTGATCTACAACTTCATCGACTTCAAGCGCTTCAAGCGCGACAACAAGGAGCACTTCAAGCAGGCCATCGCGCCCAAAGGGGAGCGCATCCTGATCCACGTTTCCAACTTCCGGCCCGTCAAGCGGGTCGACGACGTGATTTACATCTTCAAGATCATCCACGACCAGACGCCCTGCAAGCTGCTGCTCATCGGCGACGGGCCCGAGCGCGGCAAGTGCGAAGACCTCAGCCGCCGCCTCGGCCTGACCAAGGACATCCGCTTCCTCGGCAAGCAGGACGCCGTGGAGGAGCTCCTGGCCGTGGCCGACGTCTTCCTGCTCCCCTCGGCCAGCGAGAGTTTCGGCCTGGCGGCCCTCGAGGCCATGGCCTGCGAGGTGCCCGTGGTGTCCAGCAACGTGGGGGGCATCCCCGAGGTCAACATCGACGGCGTGACCGGCTTCACCTCCGGCGTCGGCATGGTCGATAAGATGGCCGAGGACGTGATGAAGATCCTGGAAAGCGACGAGACCCTCCGGGAGTTCCGCAAGAACGCCCTGGCGCAGGCCGCCCGCTTCGACATCGAGGCCATCATCCCCCAGTACGAGGCGTATTACCAAATGGTGCTGGAGCGCAGCCGCATCCTCCCGGAGGAGCCGGTGATGGACTGTTAGGAGGGAAATTTTAAATGGGCAGTTTAAAATTTGAAATTTCCGTACCCCAGCATCTGGTACATCGCTACGGTAGTCAGCATGGAGGTGGCAATTTCGACCTCGGGGGTGACGGCCGATAGGGGGATGTCGCGGCCGAGCAGCGACTGTCCGCACACCACCACGTCCACGCCGGCTTCCCGGAGGGCGCGCAGCAGGGGGAGGTTGGGGTTGTCGACGCCGTAGCGCGCCCGGTAGTGGGCATCGTCCAGCACCCCGAAGGTCGCGCCGCCGTGGATGGCCAGTACGACGTCGACCCGATCGGCCGGTACGCCGCCGACGGCGAAGAGGTTGAGCATGCGGGCGGCGTTGTAGAGGCCCGCGCCGAGGCTGTCGGGGGATTCGGCACCGGAGTAGACGTCGACGACCAGCTTGTAGTCCAGGTCCGGGTCGGGCTTTACCGTGGCTTCGGGAATGTCGTAGATGGCCCCGAAGGGGAGGACGGGCATCACCCGTTCCTGGGCGCGGAGCGCGGGTGCGCTGGTAGCGGGCAGGAGCGGGCCGGCGGCGAAGGCCAGCCAGAGGAGGAGCAGGGTACGCATGGAGGCAAGGTACGTCGGCCCGCTTGGGGAGCACCCTGACCGGGATTATTTCCGGAAAAGTGCCGCGCGGAATATACTTGCGGAGACGTTCTACTAGTTTTGTAGCCACAGCTTGTAGCCCGGGTCATTCCCCTTCCTTCCCCGTCGCACCGTAAATCAGGCCCCACGGCGGCACCGAGTGAGGAATACTTGGTGTTGGAGGGAAAGAAATCACCCCCCGGGAGAGTGCTGCTCAAAATCAGGAATTCTTTTATTCGCGGTCTTTTGGCCACCGAGCGGTCAGTGAAAATTGTTAAACCACCCCAGTGATGCGTACTGCCAGGAGCATAGTTTGCACCGTATTTGAAGGAAACTACCATTATGGGGTCGTCGCGCTGGCTAATTCCCTATATGCCAGTGGATTCCGGGGGATACTGCACGCCGGCTACCGTGGGCCCCTGCCCCCCTGGGTGAAGGACAGCGTGCCCGTCGGACCCGGATACGCTGAGTTTGAGGTCAGTTCCGGGCTGTACCTCCACTTTGCCCCGCTGGCGACGGATGAGATGCTGGCCAACGTGAAGCCGCAACTGATCCGGCAGGTCTGGGACCAGTATGGCCCCGACGTGGAGAACGTTTTCTACATCGATTGCGACATCGTGATCAAGGCCCGGTGGGAGCACTTCGAGGAGTGGGCCCGCTTCGGCGTGGCCCTGTGCGAGGACATGAACTCGCCGGTAGCCGTAAACCACCTCCTGCGGCAGCAGTGGCGGCAGTACTACGCCCAGTTTGGCATTGACTACGTGGCCCGCGACAACGTGTACGTCAACGGGGGCTTCGTCGGCCTCCACCGCGACTTTCGGGAGTTCAACGACCTGTGGGACCAGCTGCAGGTCCACATGAAGGCCTACACCGGTAAGCAGGACCGCATCGGCATCGCCGACCGCTGGAACCTCTTCCACTTCATGGACCAGGACGCCCTCAACGTAGCCAAGGACCTCTTCCCCCGGGTCAGCCTGCTCGGCAAGGAAGCCATGGACTTCGACAAATTCGGCCAGGTGATGTCGCACGCCGCCGGGCCGCGTAAGCCGTGGCATAAGTCCTACCTAAAGAACGTGCTCACCACCGGCTCCCGCCCCACCCCGACCGATAAAGCGTACTGGAAACACGTGGCCGCCCCGATCCGCTTGTTCCCCGACAGCACGATCCGGCGCAAGGCGCTGGCGATGCAGGTAGCCACCATGATCGGCCGCTTCTTCACGCGCACGTAGTCCCCCTCGTCGGCCGAGGCTTGCGCAGCTTGGCTCGTCCGCCGAGGGAGGGGAAATCCGCCTCTGCCTACTGATCGTCCTGCTCGGCCTCTTTGTAGCCGGCGTCACGGCCTTCCCCCTGCTGGCGGAGGTCAACGTCCTCAGCCGCCTGCTCGTAGGCGCCGGCGCCTCCCTGGATCCATCTGCCTACTCCGGCATCGTCCGCTGGATCCTGCAGGTGCGCGAGGGCCTGGACATCACCTACGCGGCCTACCCCTGGCTTGCCTACGGCACCGACTGGCTGGCCTTCGGGCACTTGATGATCATGCTCTTCTTTATTCTGCCCTACCGCGAGCCGGCGCGTTACGTGGGCGTACTGTGGGTAGGCATCTGGTCGTCGCTGCTCATCCTGCCGCTAGCCTTCCTTTGCGGTCCTCTACGCGGCATCCCGTGGTACTGGCAGCTGATCGACTGTTCGTTTGGGGTAGTGTGCATCGTACCGCTGGCGGTGGCGATCCGGGAGGTGCGGAAACTGGAGACCTGGCGGGGGTAGGGGCGGGGGCGCGGGTGTGCAGGGTCGCCCGCGGATTGCTTGGGGGGAGCGGGTTACCCGTTGCGCTTTTGGTCGGTACGGGGGGCGCACACCCGTCAATTGGGGCACACCCGTCAATTGCTTGGCGTGGTTGTCAACTACTTGCGTACTTTGTGGGGGATGGTGGTGCACACCCGAAAGTTATGGCTAAGCCATTGCGTGCGTATGCGACATGCGTATGCGTTAGTGTTGTGTGAAATATTATCATTCACTATGCTAATTTACCACTTACAATTGCTATCTTAAAAACTTAAAGAGTCTGTCGAGTCGACTTCTGAATAAATATGTAACGGAAAACTTGTAGGATGAAAAGTAACCAATGGCTAACATTTGCCGTCTTAGTTATCATACTGATCCTTTTGGGATGTAAATCTTCCTACAACTATACACCATTATATGATGAGGATTGCCCATTCAGAAGACTAAATTTTACTACTTCTACTGAAAAAGATTCTTTAATTAATACCGTTTCTATTAATGATTCATTGGTCGCTGCTCTAGAAAGTGACTTGCAACAATTAAAAGGTGAAGGTAGAGTTGGAAATAATCTATCTATTGCAGTGTCTAAAATAAATACCTCATCATCTGAGAGAGCACTAGATGTTACCAATGAGTATTATCAACTTTTTAATAATAAAACTACCGCACTGTGTGGATTAAATGAGTTACTGAAAAATAGTAAGAGTTTAAGCAGTGAAGAAACTAGGAAACGGGCTGAGGACCTGTTAGTAGATTTAATAGATGATTTGAGTTCATTTTCTGATAAAAAAAAAGATATTTTAAGCCAGTAATTCAAATCGACAGGGTCCAATTAATTGGAAGCCAAAGACTAATTTTATTTTCTTTATTCAATTTGAATGATCTAACAGATAGCTTAACTATATCACAAATTTATATTGACTACAGAATCACAAGAGATAGAGGCCCAGGATTTGTTCTTCGACCTATCCATGATACGAAATCCAATAGATTAAATTTAGGGATGTTCGAACTCACAATAAACGGGGAAAAGCTGTATTTAGACAGAACAAGAGTCATTAGATTGCCACCTCGTCAGAGTGCTCATTTTAAATTTGAGATAAATTCTAATACTTTAAGGTGTCGGAATTGTAGATATACCATTCAATACTTTAATTTGTACTTAGAATTGGTAGATCCATTTACTGGATCTTCGCTATCTCTTATGGTACCAATTCAAGTCAATCCAAGAGATTTATTCTAGTGCTTGGTTCACCCGTATTTTAAATACATTACAATCGCTGATTCCGTCATTCAA
This sequence comes from Lewinellaceae bacterium, assembly GCA_963803525.1. GTDB lineage: Bacteria > Bacteroidota > Bacteroidia > Chitinophagales > Saprospiraceae > Neolewinella. Next base: position 17,985 of record CAWDMV010000017.1, on the reverse strand, counting down.
ACTAATCAAGGAGAACCTTTTGGAGATATTTTAGTAAAACGAAAAGATATGCTCACATTATTGTTGATATAATTTCAATGCCTTCCCTTGTTAAGAATAATCCATTTAATTTATTCACACAACATTGCGCTGTAGGCTTCCCCATTGCCGCTACCATGGAATTAGTAGAGTTAGGTTTTAACTTTACTTCACCCTTAATAAGCGCGCCATGCGTAAGAGCAGATTCAATAAAACCCAGCAACAGGCGATCCTGGCCCAGCACGATGCCGGCACCAGCGTAGCCGAGCTGAGTCGTGAGCATCAGATCAGTCCGGCCACTTTCTACAAATGGAAAAAAGGCCACGAAGAGGACGGTCAACAGGAGGAACGCCGTCTGGCCGAACTCGAACGGGAGAACGCCCGCCTCAAGAAGATGTACGCCGAGTTGAGTATGGACCACGAGATTCTTCAGGAAGGCTACTCGATGCTAAAAAAGTGGCAGGCCCAGGACGTCAAGAGCAAATGATCGATGAAATCAGACAGCAGGATGCAAAGAAGAGCATCCGTCAATGTTGTCGCGTCCTGGGCTTTCGTCGTCAAACTTATCAAAGCAGGAAGCGGGGGCACCGGCCCGACGTGGAAGACGATAGGCTGGCGACCGTTTTACGGCAGGCCTGTAAAGATTACCCCTACTGGGGCTTCTGGAAGATTTTCCACTTCCTGCGGCGCCAGCCCGAGCACACCTTTAATCACAAGCGGATGTACCGTATTTGGAAACGAGAGGACTTAAATTTACGTCGGCCTCCAAAGCGCAAACGTATCCACCGGAAGTACCAGGAGTTACTAGCGCCTGACGGGATTAATGAGGGCTGGGCGATGGACTTCGTCAGTGACTGGGTGGTGGGTCCGGGCCAAAAGTCAGTTCGAGTGATCAATATCATGGACGAAGGGTCGCGCCGCGCGCTGTGGACCGAGGCACACTCCAGCATTTCCTCACGTAAGCTGATCGGGGTACTGGATAAGGTGGTGGAGGTCCGGGGAGTGCCCAGCTACATTCGCTGCGATAACGGTCCCGAGTTCATCAGCCATCAGCTTAAGCAGTGGGCGGCAGACCAGCAGATTGAACTTCGCTTTATCCAACCCGGCAAGCCAACTCAGAACGGCCTGATCGAACGACTGAACAAGACCTTAAGAACCGAATGTTTAGATTTGACGTGGTTCACTACCATGGAAGAGCTCAACGAGGAGATCCAGAACTGGTCGCAGACTTACAATCTGGACCGCCCCCACCAAAGCTTAGGCCACTGTACCCCAGCAGAACACGAAATTGAACATCAGAAATTCTACTATTCACCGGTAGCGGCATAGGGGAAGCCTACAGCGCCATCGTCAAGCCGGTGGTAATGCTTTTGGGTGTCGATGAAGTCTTAGAAAGCTAACCTAAAGCTTACCTAGGTCCGAACGCTGGTAGGTGGAGCCGGCCTGCGCTGGCGCCCCCGTTGGGCGAAATAACCATCAAAGCCAGTAGATAGTAGTTTTACCCGTTAGGAGCACTGTGAAGACTGGCTATGAACTGGCCTTTAGAAAACAGTTATTCAGATATGAAGTGCCATTTCTCGCCGTTGATTGACGTCGTTCTGCCAAAAATATTGGGTTGCCGAACCATTATTATCCTAGTAAAGAATATAATTTGAACTAATGATCCTAACGTTCACATTTATTGACGCCTATCCCAACGCTCACAATGAAGGAAGATATAATTCGAGAGTAAGAACATACTATTTAGCAACTGATAAAACGGTTGACCAGGTGTTCAATGAAATGCTAACTCTGAAGGCCACAATATATGGAGAAGGTACTGTTTTCGAAGCATGTTTTAATAATAAAACAATTAACTTATCACTAGAAGGGTTAGGTGGAGGAAGCTTTGATGTAGATCGGCTATTCACTCAAATAAAAGGTAACTATACATTTATTGACCAATCGAGCGGCATCTTAACTTTATCAGATCTCGAGAATGTAAGGTTGTTTATAGTTGATGCTGAATCAGTATTATCGGATTTAGATGATGGTAACGTAAATCGTAACATTACCAGTGGGAATAATCTTCGATCAATTAGCAACTATGAAAAAGGAGCAAGCGGTTGGTTTGAAACCGTGGTTATAATCGGTGGACTTTCCGGACTAATCGGAAATATTCTAACTAATGGTATTACTTTTTTTTATAGAAAAGTATTTAAAGTAGAAAAGCAGTTTAATCACTTTATAAAAATAGGCAATCAGGTTGTAGATCAAATAGCCGAATATACCGGTGTGCCGTCTCAAGAAATCGTATTATTAAGTATACTTCGTGATGAGTTTGACAGGAATCATATACATGTCAAAGCAAAAGCCAAGGATAAAATTTACAAAGTAGAACTGAACGAAGACGGAACTTTATACGCTATCTCTATAGGTAAAATAGATCCACTAGTCTAGTGATCCAATACCTATATTGTTTGATCCTTAATAAATTAATGCGTAACCAAATAAATATGATTAAAACTCACACTTTATTTAGAGATGCAACAGAAAGCATACTTAAGCTAAATCCAATAATCCATAAGGATGGATATCAGTTTGAGAAAATTAATATGGCTCAGTTGTCAAGTCTTATAAGTTTTCTGTTAAGAGCTCCTGAGTATAGCCAAGAAATGATAAAACATCTCGATGGATCAATAGTATCTATGGAGTTTGTCAAAGCCTATGGAAGAAGCCGTATAAACAACGATCAGTTAATGTCCGATGAAAAACCTTATTATATAATCCTCACTGCGGAACAGGAATTTGAAAATGCGGATGATAAAGATGGTTTGTCAAAAGCTCTTAATAAGGTGAGAGATTACAGTAATATATTATTGAAGAAACTGCATTTACTAAAAAGTAGTAGTATTGAGTATGTTACGACAATTCAACATCCTTATGGTGGTCAGGATTACCGTGCGTGGACAGGAAACCTAGACCCAGAAAGGTACTTTCATAATAGACTACTAATAACAGATGAAGATCTTGAATTAGCAAAAGAAATTCTAAGTTCTGATTTATATCAGGGCGAATATTTTCAATTTGCACTGAATGAATATGAGGCATCATACAGATCAAATAATATAAGAACATGCTATCTACATTTAATGACAGCTTTAGAGGGCTTGTTTAATAGAGGCAAGTCGCCGATTGCCCACACTATTGCCAGGCACTTATCTCTCATATTAGAACCAGATGCCGAAAAGTTTGAATGCCGTTACAGAGAGTTGAAGAAAATGTATGATTTAAGAAGCGCTATAATACATGGTGCAAGCGCGGTAGATTACCATAAAATCAGCTCGGAATTTAAAAGTCTCCGAGAATTTGTGTTAAGGGCTCTTCAGTATGTAAACAGAGCTCAAATTTCCAAAGATGAATTATTTATTAAAATGAACGCATCTGGATTTCAAGTCAACTGAAAGAACTATTCGCCCAACATTGCGCCATCGTCAAGCCGGCGATGAAGCTTTTAGTTGTCGATGAAGCCTTACAAAGTGACTCAAAGCTGGTCGAAGTCCGAATGCTTGTTGGTGAGGCCGGCCTGCGGTGGCGCCCACGTTGGCTGCCATCCATACCCGCAAATCAAGGAGAGGGTAGACGTAAACAAATAATTGTTGTTGAATAGTAGTAGGCAAATTTCTCAACCTTTGTAACACACCACTTTCGAAAATTGCATATTATGCAACTTGAGCATTTTAAACGCCAACTTGACAAGACAAAAAAAATCCGACCGAATTTCAACTACACATTTGGGGAAATACCAAGCATGGACAATTTCCATACCGTAGAAAATCGGTTGAGTATCTCTATTCCCGAGCCTATAAAGCGCTTTTACCTTATAGCAAATGGTCTGGAAACCGTAAACCCTAATTTTAAACTGATCGATATTAATTTATGGAAAGTTAAGTCTAAATCTCTTCATTTTGCGAGTTTCGACACTTCGGTTCAAGTACATTTCGATATTTCAAATCTTAACGAAGCAGGGGAATGGACAATTTTAACAAATACTACTAACTATGAAATTACTAAGACAGTGAGTAGCTTCTGGTCAAATAAAATATGGCATTGGATTCACCATGGCAGACCCATCTGGGCAGATCAGTGGTGGGTAAAATAGATGGGATGCTAGCTAAGAACCTACTCCACAGATAAAGCAGGTGTATAATTTTATGCTTCCCGATAATCACCTAGATCAGAAATCGCATTCCAAAAACGCGCACGATTAACATTCAGGATTTTATAGATCATTATCTAGGCCACCGTGACGATGCCCCGAAGTATCTTACGCCAAGTTGGACAGAAAATGCCCGCAGTATCTGACGCCGAGTGGGACACAAAATGGCCCGCAGCATCTGACGCCGAGCCAGATAGAAAATGCTCGCAGTACCTGATGCAAAAAAATGGGACGTCAGCCAACACTGCGGCCACGTCCAGGCCTAAGCTTGTCGGTGGAGTGGTTTTGGTGAGCTGTGAAAAGTATCTTGGGCAAGCGAACAGGGCTTGTCCTGGTCGATGGCGGCCCGGCGTGGCCGCACTCGTTGGGCGACAGCCCGCCATTAAAGGCGGGCCGAGACAAACCTCATACTATTGTTTGAATTTGATCAGCCATAAGAATTTATCTTACTATATTATCGATCATGAATACTGATTCCCCTATCACTAAGCCAGACCAGGATCATTTTCAGCGAAGTTTATTCGCGGAGAGAATATCAAGTATAGTTAATGATATATCTACAATTGAAGGTATCGTCATCGGCTTGTATGGCCCATGGGGATCAGGAAAGACATCAGTACTTAATCTCGTGGGCTCAGGATTGGACAAAAGCATAGTTCAAGTAAGATTTAATCCTTGGAGGTATGATGAGGAAGATAAAATTTTCAAACACTTTTTTTCTGCTATAGCCTCAGCCATAGGAAAGTCTGAGTTTACGCATAAAGAGGAGATATTAAGTGCTTTTAAAGATTACGGAAAGTCTGTAAGTCCATTAGTAAAACTTATTCCATATGTAGGTGGAATCGCTGGTACTCTTATGGAATTTGTGCCAGATGTGATTAATGAAATTAGCCCAGAAGATCACAAAGAGAAGGTTGATCGATTATTGAGAACCTCCCAGCAAAAGCTGCTAATTGTGATTGACGATATAGATCGACTGGATAATAACGAAATATATAATCTATTTAAGCTTGTAAAACTAACAGGGCAGTTTCCTTACGTTTCATATTTATTATCTTTCGATCTTCAAATAGTTACGCAAGCAATAAGCAAAAGATACCCCTCGATTGATCAAGGCCCCGGGAGCAGTTTCATCGAAAAAATTGTGCAACTTCCATTAGAATTGCCTGAAATTCGAAGGCCAGCCTTAAAGCAATTCCAATATAAATTAATAGAGGATGCGCTGACTCACTCAAGTATTCGACTTAGCGATGAAGAAAGGTACAGGTTTACAGGATTATTTGAGTCAAACATCATGCCAAAGCTGTTAACTCCTAGGCAAAGTATTAGATATTCTAATACTCTTAGATTCAATATGCCTATACACCGTGGAGAAATCAATCATGTAGATGTTATGCTCCTAGAAGCTATTAAGATATTTTATCCCGATGCATTTATCTTAATTAGAGACAATCCGGTATACTTTACTTCATACATGGATGTGACTATTGCCCGCTGGCCCTTTCCTACGGTATCAGCCGAATCTAATCAAGGAAAGGATATTTTAGACGGATTTATTGATAAAGACAAGACTGCTTTATATTACCTGTGCACCCAACTTTTCCCGTTATATCAGGCAAAATTGCAGAAGACAGAATATTCAGAAGAAACTCGCCTGAGTTGGATAAGAGATAAGCGAGTGGCTGCTAAAAAATACTATCAGAAATATTTCTCGTTGTCTATTGAGTCAGGAGATATTCCAGATCAAGTTTTTCATGAATTTATTGATGGTGTAGACAATTTTCAAGCTTCCGAGATAGAGATAGCTTTAGAGAAACTTCTAACCGAATTCGCGCAGGTCAGTGTTATAGATAAATTGAAATCTATAGAGGAAACTGTAAACCTGGAGCTTGGAAGGAAAATTTCCATAGCTCTAGGGAATTTAGGCCACATATTTACTCATAGTGACTCGTTGTGGTTTTCTGGATTTGCTAGCCCTAGAGGTCAAGCGTTTGGGTTTATACGCGCAATACTTGAACGTCTTGAGGGTCTTGAACAAATTGAATTCGCAAAGGAATTATTACAAGATATTAAGTCAATAAAACAAGGGTTGAATCTACTGTCAATACTTCGGTACAAGAGAAAAGATGGAACTTTGCTTTTTACAGAAGAGATCAGTCTTGAACTATCTACAATTTTGCTAGAAAGAATAAAAGAGTCATCAAGTTTTGAAGAGTCCATTGTTGAGTATTCCGAGACAATTAAGTACTTAATATATGTTTGGTCATTGATAAACAAAGAAGAATTGCATAGCAGGGTAAAAAATCTCCTAGAAGCTAAGCCTGAATATGTTTCGAATTTAGTTATACCCTATGCACCTCTTGCCTCAAGTAGCGTCCATGTCGAAGAATATCGTGGGAATTTTGATCAGCAAAGCTTCAATTCTATGTCTGAAGTACTTCCTGTTGACGAGATTGCAGATGTTGTCAGTCAAAAATTAAAAAATTCTAGGAAGGAGGAAACTGTTTATTTCCTCAATTCTCTTGAACACCATCAAACCGAAGATAATATACTCAAACAATTTATCTATTTCTACAATTTGAGTAGAAATGTTGAAGAATAGGCTCGCCCAACACTGTAGCCAGCGTCCACGCGCCGATGGTGTTTTTGGTTTTCTATGAAGCTAAAAATTGAGATTAAAAGCAAGTTAGTGCTAGGAAAGCTGATGGTTTATGGCGCGCGTCGTGGCTACCCACGTTGGGGGCAACTAAAAAAAGACAAAATGATTGATACAATTTGGACAATATTGATTGGTGCTTATCAAGAAATTCGTGAGTTGGTTCTAAAAAAGAAAGAGATAAGTCGAACCAAAAAAGATGAATTATTAGAGAAATTTATTGAACCAAGCTTCTCTCGATTAGAATCTATTCATGATGACTATGTGAAGTCATTTTCAATCTTATATGAAAATATCAACTCAAAGGACAAAATTGAAGAGACAATTGAATTATTCAAAAAAAGTAGAATTCACTTGTTAAGAGATAGAATAACAGTTAGGTCTTTGGCTCAAAATCTACAAGAAGTTGATTTAGAAGAGTTCTATGATGATGAAATAATCGAAGCTTTTATTGAATATGGTAAAGCTGTTGATAATTACTTTATTGCTGCTGGAAATACATCAAACGTATCTTGGTACTCAGCATTTTTAGCAGAGTTTGAAGGAGAATACAAAAAAGGACAAAATCCATTTGAGAAGAGCGAATATCGAACTATTGGTGGTGGACAAAATTGTTTGCCAAAAATTAAAGATAAAGTATTTCAGACCATCAACAGAGAACTACCAGAAGCATGGAAAATAGTCAGCGACAAATACAATCGATTAAAGTTAAATATGATATAAAGAAAGCTGCCCCCAACAAAGCATATAACGATCATGTCGGCTAAACGCCGCCACGCCGTATATGCGGGACGTTGGCTGCAACAAATAAACTACAAATAGACAGATGAAATACCAGTGTCCATATTGTAAAATTGGATATGCACATACCAGTGGTCCCATACCCAATCCTACTGAATGGCTAATCATATCCGACATCACTTTTGATTCTTTTGGCGAGTTGATTGATACAAATCAACTATATAGTAGTATGGGGCATATGTTCGAATGCAATGTAGATACTTGTAATTCTTTTGCGCTGTTTAAATCTGGTTTTGATAAAGATCCAGTATGGTATCATTCATTTCAACAGTAGAGATCACTATTTCGAACATGCTTTATCATTGATAGATAGATTTGGTGTAGTATATATTTGATCTCCCAAATGAGCTCGATAAGTAACTACTCACTACGTAATATATGGTTCAAATATTATGAATACAGGAGTTATGAAAAGTCTTTGTATAGACAGCGCGAGCCAATTTTATTTAGCGTGGGTATTGTTTATCCTATTTCTAATGGATGTATTGAATGGATCGACTATACAAATCTATCAACTATCTGGACCACAAAGCCTGGCGGATCAATTATTGCCATTCGCTACAATGTTTGCAGTCTTCATCTTGATTGTAAAAGGTGTAAAAAATAGGAGAATAAATAAATGGGTCTTAGTAATTATTGTACCTATGATATTATCATCACTGGTAGAGGATCAAATTGTAAGCTATCAATATGATTTGACTATGACTAATTTAGAAAATTTATGTGAAGCAATAGAACAATATAAGGATGCGGTTGGTGTTTATCCGAATGAAATAGCAGACCTAACTCCAGATTATTTGTCAGGTAACCCTATATCTGGATTCGGATTAATAAATTCTGAAATGCAGTATAGACTGTCTGATAGTTTAGAGACTTAGATAGAATATAAGGTTCGTTATGGATATTTATGCGTATCATATGAATGTGGCATAGGGATCAATTATAGTACCTGGGCGGGGTGTGGTTCTAGAAATAAATCGGACGGCTTATTAAGTTATTAGCTCTTTATTAAACGAATAGGTTTTATAAATATCATGCAGCCAACACCGCGCCAACACCATTAAGTTAAGCCATTGCACAAGAATTCATTCCGGCAACAGCGATCTGATTCTGAGCAACATCAGAGTGATATATTCTGAACGATACCAACCGAACATACCCCTGGCCCGCCGCGCTTTATTAGCAGCTGTAAGGTTGTTTAGCATGTAGAGTTATTACATACTCTTCCGATAATTTTTCTCGTGTATGTGCCGGTCGTTGGCCCGCATGATTTTCCGTTCCCTCTCCCGGTCGCGATCCGGGCGCTAGGGTTCGGTGTAGCGAGGCATGAGTTCGAGGAGAACCTTTGTCCGGCTTCGCCAGCGGGCCGGCCCGTCCAGGTAGATGGAAAGAAGAAACTCTTTAAGGTGTCCCGCCGTGACGTTTCGGTTAATCTTGTACTGATACCGCCGGTGTCCGGTCTTTCGTTTGACTTCATCTTCGCAGGCGGCGATCAGCGCGCTCTGTTGGTTATAGAAGGCGAAGGTGGCCCACAGATCCTGGGCTACTCCGGGAAGCGTTCTCGCCGAGACTAGGGCTAATTGCAAGAATGATTTCAGTACGTAGATCGTCGTCTCTACGCCCCACCGTTTTCCGTACAGCCATTTAAACTCCGTTTGGGGATATTTGAATCGGTCGGTCAGTGAGGTCATCACCACTTCGACCTGACCGTCATCGAGTTCGACGCGCAGCAGTCGCGCTTTAAATTCGGTATGCAGCACCGGATTGAGCCCCAGTGTTTTCAGACTACGATAAGCCCGGCCCACACCAAGTTTCAAGGTTATAATCCGTTCATTATCGGTGCTTTCGGCGAATTTCTTGACCACGTTCGATTGATCCAGCGGCATACGGATGACGTAATCTGAGCCATGGCGATCGTGCAGGTAGGCTAGACCAAAACTGGCGTAATGTCGATCATAAATATAAACCCCATCGCGGGGCAATTGCTCGACATTGGGGTAAGCGGTATAAATCTCCGAGCTATTTTGATTGTAGAAATCGACCCGGTAGAGCACGTTATTGAGCACATCGTGAGTAAGTAGCAGTCGCATCGACGGTCGCGCGCCGTGTTGGTTCATATGGGTGCCGAATGCCTGCCCGAGCGCAGTTTCGTAGGGCAGTCGTTGTCCGGTACCGTCCACGGCGAATAGCCGTTTGCCGCGCCAGCGTTTGTGCTCTGGGAAACAGTGATAGAACAAGCTGGCGGTATGATCGAAGAGGTCGCGAAAAAAATCAGCCGCGATAGCCTTGCGCCGTTGGCAGAGAGCGGACTTGGTGACGATTTTGTCCGGCTGCCAGTTAAAGAATCGCGCTAGCTCGACGGCTAAAGTCTGCCGCGCCAGATCTAAAACAAAACTGACGGTGCGGCGGAAGGTAAGCGGACTGCTACGAGTGAAGTCCCGGTTGGGACGTTGTAGATAGGCTTGTCGTTTGTCGGCATTGAGTTTGACGAACTGGCGTAGTCGGGAGAAGTAGTGGATGATGGGTTGCATATTATTGCAACGTGAGCGTGGCGATTTCTACGGATTTGCTTAGCTTAATGGTTGTGAACATTGCGCCATCGTCAAGCCGGCGGTGAGTGGTTTTGGGTATCGATGATGCGTTTATCGGCTGAGGAAAGATAATCCAGATCCGGAAGTTGGCTCGGTGTAGCCGGCCTGCGGTGGCGCACCCGTTCGGCTGTAATACATATCCATAGCGAGAATGCCAGTAAAAAAATTAGCGATAGAAGGGTTACCCCGATGGGCACGGCGGTGGCGCCCACGTTGGTTCAATCAATGAATGTTATTTACAGATAACCATCTCTTAACTACAAAATTAATCACACATGAAGCTTTACAACCTCTTAATGCTAGCCATGACTCTTTTTTGTCTTCACGGTTGTGCGACTGTGAAATTTTACCAGGACAAAGATTTGAAAGTAGAGACCGGTATTGAGTTTTATGGGCCGAAACCCTATCTACTTGTCGAAAGAAATCCAGCCAAAGGAGTTTCGATCAAAACAACAATTATCTACTTACCTGATTTAAAGAATCCAAAGTTTGCGAAGATAAAACCAGGCATTGGATCTACTGATTTACAATTAGATCTCAAAAATGGTATCATCAATTCTTATGGAATCACTGCGGATACAAAGGTTCCTGAAACTATAACCTCAATAGCGGGCTTGCTTTCTGCGACAACTGGCTTACTAAAAAGTGAAGCTGGTGAAGCTGGTGAAGTAAGTGATGAAGAAGTCGACCAAGCTGGAAGTATAAGTGACATGGATTCAGCTAAAAAGATTGTAGATGATGTTAAATCAGGTATCGGTACAGATAAAAATAATGCACAATTGACTCCAAATCAAAAAGCTATAGGAAGTACGATTGAAAACGATCTCTCAGCAGTGAGCCAAACACTTAATCGAAGAAACATTGTCGATATTCCAACTATTGGCAAGAAAAATTAGATGAGCTAATACTAAAATTAGAGAATTTAAAAATACAAGCAGATACAGATGCTGGAAAAAGTTATAATGGAAGAATAAACACATATATTAAAGAATTAAAAGCTGCTAAATCGTTATTGGGGCTTACCTTGTCAAAAAAATCTATATTTGAGCTATTTGAAATTACTATTGATAGCAGCGGAACTACACTAACTCCAGTTTCCTTACAATGATGTTTAGTAGAGTGGTTTCCGGGGAAAATGTAGGGGCATTATCTTGCTTCTTGCTCACCCCAAATAATCTACTGTATGGACTTAGTGCCCATCATGTGCTTTTTCATTCCGCGAACCACTATGATGGAGGAGAAAACATAGTACATATATTTGATGACGAGAACGACGATTGGGTGCCTTCAGGTCGTGTTGTTGATGGAATATTCTCCTTTGGAACGGAAAATTATGGAGACTTTGGATTATTAGATTTTGCGCTTTTTGAAATTGGTGATCGTTTAAGTGGCAGAATTATGCCATATCTTAGCAACTTAAATTATTCTGCGCTACTTGTATCCGGAAACTATTTGGATTATTCCTATTTGGAACTTAATGGGTATAGTGTAACTACACGTCAAACTGTTAGAGGGATTTTACAAGGATTTCACTATTATGGAAATAGTGAACAATTATGACGTCATAATAGATTTAGTTGATGGATCTATTTTAAACGTTGGAGATTCGGGAATGATATGGAGGAGGGCTGACGGGGCAGCATTATTTATGCACGTGCGCGGGAATAGCAGAATAGATTCAACAGTATCTTATGGATTTATATTTGATAGGATCAATCAATATTTCGATGTAGACTATTTCGAGTATTTGAATCCGTATATACATACATGATGGTTCAAAATGCAGCGAAGACTGCCTACCACGTTCAGCCGCCGGTTTAGCTTCTCGGTACTATCAATGCTTGAGAAGCGACTTAAATGAAAGTCGGCACCCGGAATTTTTGTTGGTGAAGGCGGCCGTCGGGTAGGCCCCCGTTGGGGGCCATACCCGACAAAAACAACAGGGTTGTCACCCCGCCCGCCGGTAGAAATAGGACCAGATCGGAGCCACTAAGGCAAGGCGGTCCCCGGGTAAAATCAGGCAGTTGGCTAGCGTTTATCAGAGCGACACGCTACTGAGAAAGTGCCGAAGCTACGGGCGGGACGGTAAGTGAGCTTAGGTGAACCGCCGGAAGCGCGGCACGTGCCCTGCAGAACTGCAAGAGCAAGCTAGCCAACAGCCTGAAGGAGAAAAAGGTTGGGACCGCCCGACCAAAAAATAGCGGGACTCCGATCAATCAATGAAGTAGACCGGCGGGCGTGTTTTTGCCGGCGGCGGCGTAGCGGAAGGAGAAAATTACCACTACGCCGCCGCCGGTGACCGGAATGCGCGCATCAATCACCGATCCAGTATTCACCAGTAAGACATCAATTAACCAGGATCGGCGGCACAAAACATCCGGTCATCGTCAGGACGTGTCTCTCCTAAAAAAGCAACTGCGTTGGTGGTCAACCAACGACAAGGCTTTTTCTTAACGGAGAGGTTTCTATTTTGCTAGCGGAAGCGGAATCCATAAAGATCCCGCACTACGGATGCAAAAAATAGAAACACCACTGTACGGCCCCCAACACCGCATCTGACGTCCATGCTCCTAGCGTCGCACGGCGCAGATGCAATCGTTGGCTGACAGCAGAAGAAAACTAAGAGAAAGAGCCATCAGCCAACACCGCGCCAACACCATTAAGTTAAGCCATTGCACAAGAATTCATTCCGGCAACAGCGATCTGATTCTGAGCAACATCAGAGTGACATATTCTGAACGATACCAACCGAACATACCCCTGGCCCGCCGCGCTTTATTAGCAGCTGTAAGGTTGTTTAGCATGTAGAGTTATTACATACTCTTCCGATAATTTTTCTCGTGTATGTGCCGGTCGTTGGCCCGCATGATTTTCCGTTCCCTCTCCCGGTCGCGATCCGGGCGGTAGGGTTCGGTGTAGCGAGGCATGAGTTCGAGGAGAACCTTTGTCCGGCTTCGCCAGCGGGCCGGCCCGTCCAGGTAGATGGAAAGAAGAAACTCTTTAAGGTGTCCCGCCGTGACGTTTCGGTTAATCTTGTACTGATACCGCCGGTGTCCGGTCTTTCGTTTGACTTCATCTTCGCAGGCGGCGATCAGCGCGCTCTGTTGGTTATAGAAGGCGAAGGTGGCCCACAGATCCTGGGCTACTCCGGGAAGCGTTCTCGCCGAGACTAGGGCTAATTGCAAGAATGATTTCAGTACGTAGATCGTCGTCTCTACGCCCCACCGTTTTCCGTACAGCCATTTAAACTCCGTTTGGGGATATTTGAATCGGTCGGTCAGTGAGGTCATCACCACTTCGACCTGACCGTCATCGAGTTCGACGCGCAGCAGTCGCGCTTTAAATTCGGTATGCAGCACCGGATTGAGCCCCAGTGTTTTCAGACTACGATAAGCCCGGCCCACACCAAGTTTCAAGGTTATAATCCGTTCATTATCGGTGCTTTCGGCGAATTTCTTGACCACGTTCGATTGATCCAGCGGCATACGGATGACGTAATCTGAGCCATGGCGATCGTGCAGGTAGGCTAGACCAAAACTGGCGTAATGTCGATCATAAATATAAACCCCATCGCGGGGCAATTGCTCGACATTGGGGTAAGCGGTATAAATCTCCGAGCTATTTTGATTGTAGAAATCGACCCGGTAGAGCACGTTATTGAGCACATCGTGAGTAAGTAGCAGTCGCATCGACGGTCGCGCGCCGTGTTGGTTCATATGGGTGCCGAATGCCTGCCCGAGCGCAGTTTCGTAGGGCAGTCGTTGTCCGGTACCGTCCACGGCGAATAGCCGTTTGCCGCGCCAGCGTTTGTGCTCTGGGAAACAGTGATAGAACAAGCTGGCGGTATGATCGAAGAGGTCGCGAAAAAAATCAGCCGCGATAGCCTTGCGCCGTTGGCAGAGAGCGGACTTGGTGACGATTTCGTCCGGCTGCCAGTTAAAGAATCGCGCTAGCTCGACGGCTAAAGTCTGCCGCGCCAGATCTAAAACAAAACTGACGGTGCGGCGGAAGGTAAGCGGACTGCTACGAGTGAAGTCCCGGTTGGGACGTTGTAGATAGGCTTGTCGTTTGTCGGCATTGAGTTTGACGAACTGGCGTAGTCGGGAGAAGTAGTGGATGATGGGTTGCATATTATTGCAACGTGAGCGTGGCGATTTCTACGGATTTGCTTAGCTTAATGGTTGTGAACACCGCGCCACCGTCCATGCGGGCACTGAGCGCCGGCTCGTGCCCCCCGCCAATCCATAACACATCATCCTCTCAATAATAGGCTTACCACCAAAAGATGAGTACCTTTGATGCTATCAAATGATGGCATCATGCTCCAGAAGTACTACGAAGGGACTAGCAAAATTATTGAACTGAGTACCGAAATTGGCCGGCTGATTGGAGTTGTTGACTCAAACTATCTACAGAAGCCGACGACAAAGCTTAGGAGAGATAACAAAATCAAAACGATTTACTCCTCACTAGCTATTGAAGGAAACACCTTATCACTCGATCAGGTGTCGGACATGATCGATAACAAGCGGATAGCTGGCCCTCCAAAAGACATTATTGAGGTCAAAAACGCTATTGAAGTGTATAACAGTCTGCAGGAGTTTGATCCCTTTGAAGAGGAGTCCTATTTACGAGCACATCATATGCTTATGCAAGGCTTGGTAGAAGGAGCAGGTCAGTACAGAACAAAGTCAGTTGGAATCTTCAAAGGAAGTGCGGTAGCACATATGGCACCTCCAGCCTGGAACGTGGATAACTTGATGAAGAATTTATTTAGCTACTTAAAGACTGAGAAAGACACGTTGATAATTAAAAGCTGTGTGTTTCATTACGAAATGGAATTTATTCATCCCTTCATAGATGGAAACGGAAGGATGGGCCGACTTTGGCAAACACTGTTGCTGATGAGGTACAATCCAGTTTTTCAATTCCTACCGATTGAAGGACAGATTAAAGCGAGTCAGCAGGAATACTACGATGCGCTAGGCAAGTCCGACAAAGCTGGAATCGCTACAGCATTTGTAGAGTATATGTTAGAAAGAATCTACCAAAGTTTAGAAGACCTAATCGAGTCACAGCGAAGAAGCCTGACCAACACTGAACGAATAGAACACTTTATAGAATTTAGTGGGAAAGACTCGTTCACTAGGAAGGACTATATGGCTATTTTTAAAGACATATCGACGGCCACTGCAACAAGAGATTTGAAATACGTGAACAAAAATGGATACTTCCAAAAATAAGGGGCAAAGACCGTACGTCGGAGTATCAAATTATTAAAAAATAGGACTATTCGACTTGATAACGAAGGACAAGAGCCTACACAAATTTCTAATCAACTGATTCAGGACAATCAGGAGATAACCAAAGACTAAGGACAGCAATAACTTTTGGTTTAGCCTCGCCTTGCTCTTTGACAGAAAAAAAAGAAGCTTTTTCAGAAATATTGATAAGCGGGTTGAAGGGAGAAAACTTGATGCTGAGGAGTCTCATCAAATTAAATAATGGAACTATGGGGTGCGTATCGTATTAGCAGCTGATAAAAATCAAATAACGGGCAGCAGTTCTCAGTTTAGCCTGCCAGGCGCCTGAAAGGTAGGTATTAGCTACCTTTCGCGGATGCCACCTACCTCCAAAAGCAATCAAATCCGCCCAGCCCAGGTCTACGAGCAACTTGTTCTGCCCGCCCTGGAGCACTGCGCAAGCAGCGATTCGCGGCGCAAGAACGCCTCCCACACGGCCATGGATGCCCTTAAAAGCGGTTACGCTGTTTTTCATCTCAAGGCCCCCTCTCTATTTGGCTTTCGGCCCAAACTACCGGTCGAAAAACAGAATCTCCAATCGGTCTACGGTATTGATCGTATTCCTTCCGATAATGGCTTACGCGATATCCTGGACCGCTTAACCGCTCAACATTTGAATGAAGGTTTTCACCGGGTGCTGCCCTTTCTAGAAGGTCAACAAGTGGCCCCCTCCTATCGCTTCTGGAACAATCATTACGTGGTTAGCGTGGATGGCGTTCAGCACCAATGTTCCCATAAGGTGAAGTGTCCTTACTGCCTGAAGCGTCAGCACAAAAACGGCACGGTATCCTATTCACATGCGATGTTGAGCGGCGCGCTGGTGTGTCCCAAACGCCGTCCAGTCTTCGTCGTGGATAATGAGCCGATTCTTAAGCAAGACGGTGAGACAAAAAATGACTGCGAACACAATGCAGCTAAGCGGTTCTTTGAACGTCAGGCTACCGTAAACGGTCATCGATCAATGGTTTACGTACTCGATGCCCTTTATGCTTGTGCACCCATCGTGAACTTGATTACCGAGTCTAGCCCGACTTGGAAGTACATCATCAACGCCAAGGAGTCAGGGTCAAAATACCTTTTTGAGCAGTTTGACGAGCTCAACGCCGGGGGCAAAGTACGCTGGAAAACGAAGCGACGCAAGCGGGGTAGCTATGAGTTAGGTTATGTCAACGATGTGGCCCTGAACAAGTCAAACGAGGGGGTGCGCGTCAACGTCCTATACTGTCGGGTCAGGAAGCCTCTGGTAAGGAAGTTATCTTCAGTTATCTCACTAATATTGAATTGCACGACAGCAATCTGATGGCCGTACTGGAAATGGGTCGCAGTCGGTGGAAGATCGAAAATGAAGTGTTCAATACGCTAAAAAATCAGGAATACAACTACGGTCATAATTACGGTCACGGTAAAGAAAACTTGGCGACCAACTTTGCCTACCTGATGATGCTGGCCTTTACGGCAGACCAAATCCTGGGATGCTGCAATCGATCCTTTGGCCGGGTGTTGAAAAAGCTACGTACGCGCATCAAGTTGTGGGAGGTTCAGCGCTCGGTAATCCTGACCACAGTCCTGGCCGGCATGGACGATGTGTGGCGTAAGATGCTGGAAATGTGTGGCTTAAGCGTATTGCAAATCTAAACTGAGAACCGCTGAATAACGGGTACAATCTCATCGTCTCAACTAGACTAAATAAGCCTAATAAACCAACAAAGAAAGAGTTTGAAAGCTCCAAAGTTCTTGTTGCAAGCTTTGGAAATTGGGATCAAGAACCAGCAATAACTTGGTGTTCGCCTGATAGATTTGTAAGAGACTATCTTGACTCATTCGAAGTCATCGACAAAATCGAGATTGAGAAAAATTACACACCAAATGATACAGAAGTTAAAGCAGGCTTCACAGCAAATTGGCATCACATAATAGCTCTAGTAAATGGCCAGATTGAATTTGAAAAGCAGAGCGGAGAAACTAGATCATTTCCAGTAACAGATTTAACTAGACAAAAGAAATGGTGGAAATTTTAAAAAAACGTTGCACAACACCGCCTACCACGCACAGCCGCGAGTTGAGCTTTTGAGTGCTATCATTGCTTTAAATGCTGTTGCGATGAAATGTAGAACCCGAATTGTTTGCTGGTGATGGCGGCCGTCGGGTAGGCAAACGTTCTGCGCAACGAATGCAGGGAGATTACCTTAGCTATAGTTAACAATTGTATAGGGAATTAAATTTGATAACACAAGTAGCGCCATTCTTACCGTCAAAGTATAAAGTATGAACCCATACAATACGTTCTACGCTTTAATAATGAAAAGAAACGGTTCTATGTATTTCGACATAGAACCAAAGAAATTAAGGTATTAGTGATTATAGTTAGTTTTAACTTTTTAAGCTACTAGGAAAATGAGAAATAGTATTATTGCATTT
>CAWDMV010000016.1:0-42638 GCA_963803525.1 Lewinellaceae bacterium | reverse complement strand
TCCACGATCGGGACATCGAGGTGTACATGCTCACCGGTGATAACCAGCAGACCGCCGCCGCCGTCGCGGAGCAGGTTGGCCTGGACGACTACCGCGCCGAAGTGCTTCCCGCCGATAAGGCTGACTTCGTGCGGGAACTGCAGCAAAGGGGTAAGGTGGTGGCTATGGTCGGGGATGGCATCAACGACTCTCAGGCCCTGGCTACGGCCGACGTCAGCATTGCCATGGGCCACGGCTCCGACATTGCCATGGACGTAGCCAAGATGACGCTAATCACTTCCGACCTGGCCGCCATCCCCCGCGCCCTGGAACTCTCCAAACTGACTGTTCGGGGCATCCGGCAAAATCTTTTCTGGGCCTTTATCTATAACCTGATCGGCATTCCCATTGCCGCCGGCCTACTCTACCCCCTCACGGGCTTTCTGCTCGATCCCATGATCGCGGGGGCGGCTATGGCCTTTAGCTCCGTCTCCGTGGTGCTCAACAGCCTACGCCTTAAATCCATTGATCTGTAAGCTTAACCGTCGGACGCCCATAGACCGTGCGACGGTTATAAATTCCCTACCCATGAAAACCATGCAATTCAAGACCAACATCAACTGCGGCGGCTGCGTCCGCGGAGTGACCCCCGTGCTGAACGACAGTAAAAACATTAGGAACTGGAAGGTCGACCTAGCTAGTCCTGACCGTATTCTTACGGTAGAGACCGACGACTCCGTTACCCCCACCGAGGTCAGTCAGACTGTTGCGGAAGCAGGCTTTACGGCGCAACCGGTGGATTGACATCGATCTACGAAAGGTGGTGTGGCCAATAACTAGGATTTTTGGTCAAAAGAGCAAGATTAGATCTCCGCTACTCTTTGCTCCAGGCCTGCTGTGCTATATCCCTGTCGAACTACCCTAGCCTTTTACACTCGGCGCATTTTGCCTTACCTCCAGTGCCCGGGCGTTTATTTTCTCGTTCGATGTTATTGCCCGTGTTGCAGTTCGAGTCATCATGGTAAACGTTCGACTTGATGGAATGCCAGGGAGATCTTTTAGCCATGATAAAAGGAGGGATTTAGTTTCCCCAAATATAGCGGAAAAATGTTAGTCTACAAATAGAAGCCAGGGTCCCCTGGACTAGAATGAGCTGCTTCTCTTTGGGGGGTGTAATTCTTCGTTTTTATAGTAAATCGCCCTACAAGATTAGTAGGCATGTGTCAAAGGATTGCGGAGCTAGATCACTCAACCAGAAGTGAGGTTGTCTTAAGTAGAGGCAAGAAAGAGGTTCTACCCCACCGGAATTATGGCCCTTAGCGGTCTCTATACCACCAGATTGCGACGTAAACTATAGATGTGGCCTTCCTGTACTCCAGCGAGTATCTTGCAACCGAAGATGTTCTACTAAACAAGGTGACGAATGACCGATGTAAAGCTTTGGACAGTCAGGCTGAAAGCCTTAGCTGGGCCTAATCCACTAGGGGGTGAAGCTCTAGCAGCCATGGAGGAAACGCTTACCGTTAGGGCGACTACTAAGTTGGAAGCAAAGGATAAAGGTTTGCTTAGTCACACGCTCAAACTTCGTGGTCACGAGCTAGAGGTATGGATTGATGGCCAACAATATTTCGATCCCAGATTCTAGCAGCCTTCCCCCATGACAGGAAATACCATCTCATCGAAATCCTTACCGTCGCCTATTTTTCATCTGCCTACCGACTCCTGAGGTATGGTAGCGCCAACGAGCCATCTGAGTACTGACATTGTAGTTGTCGGCCAATTGAGAGATCTGGAGTCCCTGTATTGCAAGCGATAAAATCCCTTCCCTTGGCATAAGAAGGTAACCTGCTAAATGGTTAGCCTCCTCATCCTCATCAGTACTATCACCCCGAAAAAATTCACTCTCCACGCTTGAATAGGTCATTGCTTCGTGACCACAAAGGTGGTGGGATACTTCATGCGCGATCGAGCTTTGGATACGGACAGGTGGGTGGCTCTCATTGTAGACGACTATTTCCCCTACTGGTCTGCGAACCATCACTGCAGAAACTACCTGTCCCTTCTGATTCTCGTAAAGTGGCCGGAACATCTCCTCTGGTAGATTCATGCAAGCCCTAAGTTCCTTGAAGCTTAGAATTTCTAGGCCGAGACATCTACAGAGAGTAAAGCTATCTAAGGGGTCGGTAGGTCGAAGTCCAAGCTCTTTGCGCAAAGCCGAAGCATCTCTTTTGAGCTTCGCTTTCAATCCATGTTTCATAAGTGAGGCCTAGTTCAAAGCTATGGTTGTCGAGGAACTAAGTAGGCCATCTGAATGACTTGCTGCAATGTTTCTCGCGCTTCGGGAGAAAGAACCTCATCAGCACGAAGATGGTAAAGAATCTCCTCTTTGTGGTCTACCTCATCCATAGACTCTCCCGCTGAACCCCGAAAAGTGTCAGCATCTACATTCAGCCACGTACAAATTTTGAAGTAGGTAGACAGGTCGGGATCCTTACCCTGTTCGATTCGCGAGAGCGTAGCGATGCTGAGATCACCAATGGAGCTAGCTGCTTCCCTAAGGCTGGTATTCCCCCGTTTGCTACGCACCTGCCTAGCTAGGGCTTCGGTATTGATATCTGACATCTGATGATGTGTTTTGCATACGTGTAACAATAAAAGGCAAAATTTATTGCCTGAGCGAAACTAAATCTAAAACAGCCGTGTTCTCTTTGTAGAGACAAAGTTCTTAACAGAGAAACAGTAACCTTGTTCATTTTTCTACTTCTACTACAGATCGGTGTCGGTTTTTGTAGCTAGACCTCACCATAATATGAAGAAAAGAAGATTAAAACCAAAGTCCGATGTTGTGCACCGACTCTGGATCTCATCGGCCGGCCGGTGTCAGCTTGAAGGGTGTAACGTTGAGCTGTCCCGAAATCCCCGGACCCAAACTTACATGAATCGAAGTTACATAGCCCACATCTACGGCGCGGAAAGAAAAGGACCACGTGGAGACAATGATTTAAGTCCAGAGGAACTCAGAGCGTTTGACAACCTAATGCTACTGTGTGATGCGTGCCACAGGACTATCGATCGAGAAGCCGTTGAAGAGTATGGGGCAGCCCGACTCATTGCTGCTAAAGCGCAGCATATCGCCGACATCCGCAGACTAGTCGAGCAAGCATCCGCACCCCGTACGCAACTTTTGTTAGTCGGTTCCAAGATCGGGCAGCATAACGTTCCACTTAGCTACAAACTAGCCAGCGCCGCGGTACTCACCACCCACCAGCCGAACGATAGCTCAGCAATCGAAATCGGCATTAAGGGTCTTTCCTTAGACGACCACCAAGAGTCCTACTGGATCGTCCAATCCAATAATCTGGAGGCCGAGTTTAAAAAGCAAGTTCTGTCACTTCGGGCAACCGGTAATCCGGAGCACTTTTCCGTGTTCGCCTTAGCACCTCAGGCACTGCTCATAAAGCTCGGCATCCTTCTGGGAGACCTGAGGAACGTTAGCTGCTACCAGCTAAACCGAGAACCAGCAATTTGGGGTTGGCGCGACGATGAAGGTGCTGTCTCACATACAGTCACCCGAGTGAAGGAAGGAAATGGACCTATAGCACTGAAGCTATCACTTAGTGCTAGAATCCAGGACGGTCGAGTAACTCGTCTTCTTGGCGAAAACTGTACGATCTGGGAGGTGACCCATACGAACCCCAACAATGATTATCTCCGGGCTGAAATGGACCTGGCAAATTTCCGCCAAACCATTCGAGAAGCGTACAGTCGGATCAAAGATTATCACGGAGAGGTCGGACCTATTCATGTGTTTCCGGCCGGCCCCGTATCGACTATGGTTGAGGCTGGTCGCACCTGGATGCCTAAGGCAGACCTTCCCCTAGTAGTCTATGATGAAAACAAGAAAAGCGGCGGCTTCATCAAAGCGTTGTCAATCACCCCCCAAAACCATCTGACTCATGTTTAATGTAGACCGAAAAAGTCAAGCTAGCGATATTGTTCTTCGCGTATTAGAAACCCTTGACATCACGCCAACGCAGCACGAGGAGGCGGTCAAGCGGTACGAAGCTGTTGGCGCATGGCTATGCGCCGAGGGTTCACCCTTAGCTTGCTACCAGCCTGAGGTTGCTCCCCAGGGGTCGTTCAAAATCGGTACGGTAATCAAACCCTGGACCAATGCAGACCTGTTCGATATTGACCTGACGATCAAATTTGCTACATCAGAATTCTTCCATACTCAGAGGGAGTTGAAAGTAATGTTGGGCGCGCGACTTATCGCTCACGACACCTACAAAAGGATGCTCGATGCAGAGCACCGACGGTGTTGGCGTCTCATCTACGCAGAGAATACTCGGTTCCATATGGATCTGGTACCCGCGATACCCGATAACCAGTTCCGGTTAGTGGGTAAAGGAGTACCGGTACAATTCTGTACCGATCCTCTAGCTATAACTGATAACCTCCATTTAGAGTACGATGATCTCCATGCGAACTGGCCTAAGAGTAACATGGTAGGCTTCTCGGCGTGGTTCATCGAAAGAATGAGCTACCGACTTGGCCTTGAAAAGAAAGCTTACGCGCTTCGGGAGGGAATGGGTGTTGAGCAGGTCAAGTTCTATCAAGTTAAGACTCCACTGCAGCGCGTAGTTCAACTACTCAAGCGACACCGAGATATGATGTTTGAGGGAGATGAAGATGCCCCCATCTCAGTGATCATCACAACCCTGGCTGCCCGTGCGTATGATCAGTATCAGAATGATGACTTGTATAGCACTATCCTAGGCGTAACTAATAGGCTACGGGAGAAGGTGGAGCAAAGGATTGTGGATGGAAAAACTGTCTACTGGATCTCGAATCCCGTGAATCCAGACGAAAATTTTGCGGACAAATGGGAGCACTGCGATCGCAAACGTCAGCTTTTCTTCGCTTGGATCGAGCGTGTAGAGCATGACTTCAAGGACGTGCTCGCTAGGCCTGGAATCCATCGCTTTACCGAAAGCCTAAAAGGTATACTAGGTGGCGAAGTTGTATCACAAGCTGTGAACGCCCAGGCTCAAGCAACCCGGTCAGCTCGTGAGACAGGGACTCTACTTGTGACACCAACGACCGGCGTTCTCAATCAGGTCAGCGGGCGGAAGGTGCCTGATCATCAGAATTATGGCTCGAAGTAGATGGGGGTGATCAGCATCGATACTCAGGCTCGATCCCTCAACCGGTACCGTAAACACAGCTGTACTATTCGGACCCCCCGGCATTTGGACTGGCGGTGTTGGCTACGACCGACGCCACTATCGGACCGTTACCAAATTAGAATGACCTATTACTTGGGTGGGCAGCCACAGATCAAAGTTGAACAGCCCAACCTCACATTATTCGAAGGACAGGACGAAATTCCGCACATGTATGGGCAGGAGTATCTCTGCCTCTTTCATCCTAAGAATAGGGAGTGGACCCCCCACAAGCTTCTATCACGTACCGTAGTACCGTGGATCTCAGACTGGTTGGGTCACTACGAATACTGGTTGGCTACGGGCATATGGGAAGGCGGCGGTATTGAGCACTGAGGTCCCAACCCAACTTGTCGATAACTAATTCGGCTATCGGAGATTTTCGGGTAGCTCAATCATCAAAGACTTGTCGTACTCGACGGCAGCAACCCTTTGGTTATAGAGCTCAAGCAAGGAAACTAGTTTAAGCCTTCGCCCATCCCTAGTGAAAGTGCTGAGCTCATCGATATTTTGCGAAACAAACGACTCTAGAGACTCCACCGCTACCAGCTCTGCCAGGAGAGCAAGCTCTATATTTTGCCTTGCCCCCTGCAGGCGTCGGTCAGGTACTAGGATATAAACCTTGAATCCTCGGTCAACGTTCCGACGGCATTTGTCGTAGAGTGCTTGCATAGGAGCCACCGTAACGTGGAACGCCGTATCGCCAATCAAGAAGTCTCCCGGGCGCTGCGTCTGCTGATCGGCCGTCGCAAACCCTTCGTTAGTGATTTCGACTTCTGGGAACCTCAGTTGAAGTTTTGCCCCTACTAAGTGCTGAGCTACTGGTCCTGCTTTACCCTCCTGGTCGGCTGTATCAAGGATAGATTGAACTAAGTGCCAGGTACTTGACGCCTGCGAGTAGGTGATAGCGATACGCTGCCTGTTATGGTACTCCCTAACTCTTTCAACTAAGAACTCTTGGCACGACTGTAGAATTGCGGCTCGATCCTCCTGACTCATCTCGTCCAATCCGGTTAAGGCGAAGGCGTCAAGCATGGAACTCACTCCCTGAATCGATCCGCGATTCGTGCGGCCACCTTCCGAAGTGTAGAGACGGTGTTCTCCAAACCTGGCTAAGATATCCTTGACTGTTTGACCGGAAGTACGGACCTGGCCGTTACCTGGAGTAGTATGAACGTCCAGCGAGAGGTTGTACTCCTCGCGTAGCCGATCAAGGATAGCTAGGGAGGCTGCAATCACCCCTCTAGCCGGGGTTGGATCCTTCTTACTAGTTGGCTTTAAACTTTGGTACCACGCCAAAAACTCAGTGGGGGTGCTAGCTGGCATGAGATGCAGCTTCTGGGGAAA
The DNA here is from genome assembly GCA_963803525.1 of Lewinellaceae bacterium. GTDB lineage: Bacteria > Bacteroidota > Bacteroidia > Chitinophagales > Saprospiraceae > Neolewinella. The sequence goes on along the minus strand of CAWDMV010000016.1, from coordinate 36,087 downwards.
AGGAATTCAAGAGCACGGGATTAAGATAATTTTCGGCGATCCAGGTGATAACGGGTACGCAGACGGCGTCGCCAAACCCGAACAGTTGGTCGGTTTTACTACCTGTGAGACGATAGTCACCCGCGCCCATTAATTTGGCGTATTCGCTTGGCGTCATGTAACGAACGCGAGCCTGCCCCTTACCGACCTCCACCAAAATTTGTCTTGCACTGCCCCCCTTAGGCGTCCTCAGACAACCAGCAATACCATCGTTTCTGATCTCGGCCATCGACTTACCGTACCGGACCCGCCGAAAGGCGGTGAGATAGTGATAACCACTATCGTGTCGTAACGCATCCACAACTTGAGCGTGACGCTCACTCATCTGAGAGAAAAAGTAGCGCGTACGTTTGTCGTTCCACCACTCGGGGTCACCGGGTGGAAGCAGATCGACAAAGTCCGAGAGTGTAGTTCTGAGTCTTGGTAGCTCGGGTAGCTCACGGAAGCACCAACGCACCTGAGGGTGTGACTTCACAAATTTAATCAGCTTGCTAGGGCGCAACTCCGATACATCCGTAACCGGTTGTCCTTCGCAAGCACCCTGCATTCCAACAACGAATAGTCGCCGCCTACTCTGAGGAACGAAGTGTCTTGCGTCAACGATGAATACATCAACTACGTATCCTAAGCCATTCAGAGCGAGAAGCGCCTGCTCAAGATCGTCTCCTCCGTGAGACGTAAGAAAACCCTCCACGTTTTCCAGAAGGACAAGATTTGGGCGTCTATCCCCCATATCTTGGATGACCTCGACGAAACCCCAAAAAGCGGAAGAATGCTTACCGGCTAGTCCGACTTGACGCCCAGCTAAGGATAGATCAGTGCAGGGGAAAGAGGCAGTGGCCAGGTCAACATTAGGGATGGTCCTTGCGCTGACCTCGTGAACATCGGCTAGATGGAAGTCTTCGTTGCTCTCGAAGTGATGGCGGTAGGCCAACTCCTTCTTCGTGTCAATGTCATTCGCGTAGGTAACGTTCCAGCCTGCCTTCTCTAGACCCATTCGCACAAGGCCAATGCCAGCGAAGAATTCTGCAACATTTCGTCGGTTTTTCATCTACCACAAAACTAACAAAATATGGTAGATGAGTGCTGATGAGTAGGTGCGCCCAACAATATTCTTATGTCAGATCTACGTACGGGTAGACCACTTCGATGCCCTAATGATTGAACACAAAAACCAAACTAATCTCCGCGTCTCTATTCTGACCTTCGGGTCGGGTAGACTAGTGATCGCTTCGACTGTCAATGTAGGAACTCGCAACCGGAATAGCACCAACCACCTCAGCGGTGAAGGATGCGTAGCCGGCAGGAGGTTCTTCTATAGTGTAGGTAAAAGACTGGTTGAAACCAGGAGCCACTACCTCATAGACGAGGTAGTCCCTAAACCCGATCCTCGAATCAGTTTTGGAGTAGAACGCGATTCGAACAGACACATCCTTGAAGTAGGCCTGGCTAGCTGTATTTCGTATGGTCCCCCGCAGGTTATACCCATCTACTCTCTCTTTACTAAAGACATTCTTGCGCACCAGGTTAGGACCTAGTGTTGCGGAGACGTCTAAGTAACCAAGCAGGTTTTGTTGTTCCCTCTCCTCCAGAGTAAGTTTTAACTCATGGGTACTGACATGTGCTGGAGACATAGAAGCGAACACTACTACACCGCCGTAGGCGGCACCAAGTACGACTATGATGAGCAGAAATTTCTTGAGCAAAACGCAGGGTTATTTTAAAAGACAACGTGGTCACTTCCTCTATTTTATGTAGAAAGAAGGCTTTAACACTGTCTCTAGTACTCACCACCCATCCATGATTACCATCACCGCGCTAGTGGATGAAGACTACACTGAGGTGACCAGCGGGAAGCTTCAGTGTCCCCCCTACCCTTTTCCCCAACATCAAGAAGTTACCGCGGGCATCGACGGTTCTTTTTTCCTCGTCCTGCTTTCTTTAACGGCGAATTGATCCGACTGGATCTGGTCTCGCCGCAGATGTAGAAGATCTTCTGCGGCAGATACCGGCACCAGTCAACAAGACAATGTTGTGATAGTGGTCGGGGATCAGGCCTTTGACCAGGTGTCGGCCTGAGTCCACCTAGGGGCGGCGGTTGACACCAAACGTTGCGGCTTTGCTATGGGACTAGGGTAAGCTCGGCAGGTTATAAAAACAACCGGTCGCGCAGGAAAATAAAACCTAGAAATGAAAAGGTAGGAGCCAAATTTTCCTAACTAGCTGAACGTCAACGAAGTACTTCTCTTTTCTAGGTTATGCTTCTACAGAAAGTGTAACCTAAACGTGTTGCTTAGGTTACAGCTCTCTCCCCTCCCCAAAAGCCTCCCACCCTTCCTTCAGCGCATAGGGCACAATCAGCAGCGCCGCCACCGGATCGGCCCACCACCAGCCCAGGTAGCGTACAGCCAGTAACCCAGCTAGCACGGCAACGGTCTGGTAAAGACAGATAAAGGTGTCCTTGGAATCAGCGATCAGCTCTCCGCTGTCCAGTGCCTTGCCGTACTTGCGCTTATAGTAGATCAGGAAGGGATTGACCACCAACGATACCAGTAGGATACCCAGACCTAGATTACTCCACTCACCGGTTTCCCGACTAATAAGCTTTGATACCGAGTCGTAGGTAATAAAAATGCTCACGATTAGGAAGGAGGCCGCAATGACATAGAAGGTGGTTTTCTCCCTTTTCTTAAGCTCTTCCTCCGCGATACCTTCGGACTCACCGTGCAGTCGCCACCACAGGGTACTGGCGGAAATTACCTCGATGGTACTGTCCAGTCCCCATCCGATGAGCGCGGCGCTACCGGAGGTGAAACCGGCGGTCAGGGACACGCCGACTTCAATCATATCGTAGATGACGTTGAATATCTGTAGCCGCTCGGCTTTCTGCAGGGTCTCTTCTCTGTTCTCGTTACTCATCGTACTTAGTTTTTAGTCTCTCGTTTGTAGGCCAGCAAGCGCAGGGCGTTGCCCACTACCACCAGCGTAGAGCCCTCGTGGGCGATCACCGCTGGACCGATCTCCGCAATCCCCAGCAGGGTCAGGGGAATCAGGATAGCGACCATACCCAGGCTCATGATCAGGTTCTGACGGATAATTGACTTCGCCTTACGGCTCAGTCCGATGGCAAAGGGCAGGTTGTCGAGCCGGTCGGCCATCAGTGCTACGTCGGCCGTCTCCAGTGCTACGTCCGAACCGGCCGCGCCCATGGCGATACCAACGGTGGACTTAGCCATGGCTGGCGCGTCGTTCACCCCGTCGCCGATCATGGCCACCATACCCTCCTCCTCGCGTAGTCGCTCGATGGCGGCCACCTTGTCTTCGGGTAGCAGGCTGCCTAGGGGGTCAGTGATTCCGATGTCGGCGGCCACCGCATCGGCCACCTTCTGGTGGTCGCCGGTGAGCATCACCATTTTTCGAATACCGATCTCTTTAAGCGCGGCCAGCGTGGCCTTTGCCTCGGGGCGGGCCACGTCCATTACGGCGATCACGCCGAGGTATTTGCCGTCGCGGTGGACGATCATCGCCGTATTTCCCTTCGTCTCCAGCCCGCCCATCTGCCGATCAAGCTGCTCAGGCACGGCCGATCCGGTCAGTTCCTCGAAGAGCCGGCGGTTACCGATGTGTACCTGCTGGCCATCTACCGTCGCTTTGATGCCCCGGGCCGTTAGCGCTTCGAGGTTTTCCGCCCGTGGGATGGTAGCACCGGCCAGGCGTTCCTTGCCGCCCTCTACGATCGCGGCAGCTAGGGGATGGTCGCTCAGTTCCTCTACGGCCACGGCCGTGGTGAGCAGTTCGGTCTCCGACATACCCCCGGCGGGAATGACCTCCGTTAGCCGGGGCCGCCCCTCGGTTAGGGTACCCGTCTTATCGAAAGCCAGGGCGGTGATGCCCCCCAGGTCCTCCAGCGGACGGCCCCCCTTGATGAGCACCCCCTGCCGCGCGGCCCGCGCCACTCCGGCCAGGACGGCCGAGGGCGTAGAGATCGCCAGGGCGCACGGACTGGCCGCCACCAGCACGGCCATGGCCCGGTAGAAACTAACCGAAAAAGGCTCGTCGATCACCAGGAAGGCGAACAGCAGCAGCACCACCAGCCCGATCACCGCCGGCACGAAGTAGCGCTCAAACTTGTCGGTCAATTGTTGAGTAGGCGACTGTTGGGTTTCGGCCTCCTTCACCAGGGTTACCAGGCGGGAAAGCGTACTGTCGCCCGCCAGCTTCATCACCCGGATCTCCAGCGGCGAGCTACCGTTGATGGTGCCGGCGAAGGCCCGGTGCTCGGCCGGCAACGTGTCCAGTTCGTAGTCCTTTGCGGGATCATCAACGGGTCGCTTGTCCACCGGCACGCTCTCCCCCGTGATCGGGGCTTGGTCAACGGCCGAGCTGCCGCCCACGATTAGTCCGTCGGCGGCGATCTTCGAGTTGGGCCGCACTACGATGATATCGCCCAGGACTAGCTCCTCCACCCCGACCTCTACCGTTTCTTCACCCCGCTTCACCAGTGCGGTGGGAGGGGCAAGATCGGACAGGGCGGCAATGGACTTGCGCGCCCGACCCATCGCGTAGTTCTCCAGCGCGTGCCCGATGCTGAACAAAAACAGCAGTAGCGCCGCTTCCTGAAATTCCCCGAGAGCACAGGCCCCGGCCGCGGCTACCAGCATCAAAAAGTCGATCTCGAACTTTCCCTGCCGGATGGTCTGTATCGCCTCGATCAGAATGAAGTAGCCCCCCAGCAGAATGGCGATCACGAACAAAACGGTTGGCACGATCTCACCCACCCCCTCCAGGAAGCTTAGTAGCAGCCCCGTTAGCCAGAACGCCCCGCTACCGATGGCGAAGTACAGCTCGGTGTTCTCCCCAAATATGCCGCCGTGGTCGTGGTTATGGCCGTCGCCGGGGGCGTGCTTTTCCTTGCCGTGCTCACCCGGTCCGTGGTCGTGACCGGCATGGTCGTCCCCTTCCACCGTACCGGAGATGCGCAGATCGGTGTCGGTCACCGCCCGGCGCACGCCCGCCTCGTCGATGGCCTCGGCGTCGTATTCGATCCGCGCCACCCCAGCCCCCGAGACTACGGCCTCGGTGACGCCTTCGGTCCTGCCGATCCGCTCGCCGACCTGACGCGCGTGGCGCTGGTGGCGGATACCGGTCACGTCGAGCAGCACGTGCCGGTAGCGGCGGGTGATTTTTGCGCCGGCCCGTTTAGCCAGAGCCTCTACCTTTTCCAGGGCTAGCTGATCGGGGTCGTAGTGAATGCAGACCTCGGTCGGTTTACCCTCCTTTAAGTGTGCGGTATCAACTCCCGGCTCGGCATTCAGGGCCTTAAGCAGGCGATCGACGCAAAGGTCGCGGGCGTCGGGTACCTCGGGTAGCAGGACGGGAAGGTCGAGTTGTAGCTTATTCATTAGTTAGTGCGGTTAAATGGCGAATTAGTTAAATTGTAGGTTATATCTCCTACTTGCCGTTAGGATTTACGGGAGCGATCAAATTGACATTTCAAAAAGTAAAAAGCCCAGGAAACCCAGGAAAAACATACTGGTGGAAAGGAGGGTATCTTCGGTCTCGTGAGCTTCACTTAACAGTTCCTCCGTAACAAGAAAGAGCAAGGCCGAAAGACCGAAGGAGAGAAAGATCACGAGCACCTCGGTAGAGGCATCACCCAGTAACAACTGCGCTCCAAACACCCCAAATAGAAACGCCAGGATCATCCCACCGAGCACGGCAAGTTGCTTCCACGCGGGTGCGCCCTCACTACCAATTCTGGCTATTACGGTGCCCCCCAGGGAAAATAATTCTACGGACAACACGATGGCCATCAGCGTGCCGACCCGCTCCCCGGCCAGCGAGCCCAGTCCCAGCAGAACCCCGTCGACCAGGAAGTCGACCGCCATCGCGCTCACGAATCCGGATGGGATTGTTCCGGGTCGTGCCGCTGATGTTTTCTCCAACCGTTGGCTCCAAAACCGGATACCGAGCATGAGGATGGTTCCGGCCGCAAACCCGACACCTACCTCTACGGGGGCGTGTTCTTCGACGATATCGGGAAGAAGCTCTACCGCTACGAGTGCGAAAACCACGCCGGCGGCAAAGTGCATAATTACATTACGCATTCGCTCCCCCGGCGGTCTTACGAGGGTAACTAAGCCACCGGCAAGGGTGGCTATACAGGGAATCAAACTGGACAGTTCGAAATTCATAGCGCGTGATTTATTTATCCGGCCCGGTCGATCCACCACTGCTCCGCTTGTTGTAGTGCCCGGTCGAGCGCCTGGCGGTCGGTTAAACCCGGGTGGTCTACCAGCAGGCGGTTGGCGATCTCGATGGCTTTGTCCCGTACTTCCGGGGTGTAATCCGCTAACTGATCGGCGAACTTGGTTGGGTTAATACGACGATCCATTACTTAGCGAGTTTAAGGATTCGCACCGCTCCCCGGAGGACGACGGCGAAAACAATACTTCCGACAATCAAATCCGGCCATCGGGTAGCGGTGAGGTAAACAAGCACACCGGAGATGATTACTCCGAAATTGATGACGATATCATTGGACGTGAAAATGTAGGAGGCCTCCATGTGGGCTTCGCCCCGGCTGGTTTTTTGAATAAGCCAGAGGCTAATGGCGTTGCCGACCAGTGCCAGTGAAGCAACGATAATCATGGTCCTGAATTCCGGTATTTCTCCATACCCAATAAAGCGCCGCAATACTTCCGCAAAGCCCATAATGGCAAGCCCCATCTGGATGTATCCACTATATCCAGCGATCCGCTTTTTGCGGCTGACCACGGCACCGACAGCCCACAGACTCAGCGCGTAGACAAACGCATCGGCGAGCATATCGAGCGAGTCCGCGACGAGCCCCATGGAGCCGGAGAGTAGGCCGAAGGTCATCTCGAGGATAAAGAATCCGGCATTAATGCCAAGCACCCACCACAGGATCCGCTTTTGCTGAGCATGATCACTATCCATGACGGGAAGTTCTGACACTTCTGTAGTCAGCAACTGATCGCTTAATCGGAGCGCATGGAGGGCTTCGGTAACCGATTCGGCTTCACCACGGTGGTAGACCGTCAGTTGTCGAGCGGGCAGATCGAAGTCAAGCCGCTCTACCTGGTGCAGCGGCTCCAATTGCATACGGACCATCTGCTCTTCGGCTGAACAGTCCATGGCGGTGACTTTATAGATACTCTTGTTCATAATGGCCTAGTGTCCGTGCTCCAATTCCCCCGACTGGCTCTGTGCGTACACGTAGTAGGCCCCCTGGGTGACGATGCGCATCCCCGCCGGCAGGGGGTCGATCAGGCGTACGGCGGTAAAGCCATCGTCGGTTGCTCCGGGGTTGACCCGTAGTCGCTCGAAACTGACCTCGTCTCCGGTAGCATCCTCCGGCCCCGCGAAGACGTAGGCCGTTTCCCCGTCCCGAAAGATCGCCGACTCAGGTAGGGACGGAGTGGTCTGATCGCTTAGCCAGATGCGGGCTTCGGCGAAGAGGTCGCGGATGAAGGGGGGCTGCTGGCCAGTTAGGTGGGCGTGCACCCGCACCGTTTTGTTCTCCGTATTGAATTCCTTTCCGATCACGTGTACCTCGGCCGTGTACCGCTGGTCGCCCCGGGAGGGGACTTGGTAGGTCACCCGCTGCCCCTTCTCAACCTGGGCGATGTCCCGCTCGAACACGTCCAGTTCCAGGTGCAGGTGCTTCTCATCGATGAGCTCCATCAGCTGGGTGCTGGGCTCGACGTACATACCATCGTGCAGAGAAATCGTGGTGATGTAGCCGGAGCGCGGAGCGAACAGCGTGATTTGCTGAATAATGTTGTCGGGCCGCAGGTCGGCGGTTCGAATACCGAGGTACTCCAGCCGCTGCCGCAGCCCGCTCACGTTGGCCACCTTAGCCGCTACCTGGGAGCGAAACTGCTGCACCCGCTTCAGGATACCGGCATTTTCGGCCAGCAACGTTTCCTGGCGTTCCAGCTCCTGCTGCAGGTAGGTCAGCTCGGCCGCGGACTCCAGATACTCGCGCTGGTGCTCGATGAATTCGGGGTTCTCCAGGTAGGCGATCACCGCGCCCCGCTTTACGTAATCCCCCTCCACGTAGTTGCGGCTATCCCGGATGAAGCCGCTGGCCCGGGCGCTCACGGCGGCGTAGGCGTTGGGGGGCAGGCCCAGGGTTGCGGTGGCTTTGAGGTAGTCGTTCACCTTCATGTCTCGTATATCACCATAGGCGACATCCATGGCGTCGAGTTGTTGGCGGCTCAGGTGAATACCCTCCTCCTCCTCGTGTCCGGTGACCTGACCATCAATTTCGGCTGCGGAGTGGGTTTCGCCCTCCGGCGGCTGTAGTGTTTCGGCTAGTGGGCCACCGGAACCGTGATCCGCGTCCGCTGCTTCCTCATTTCGTGCGGGGCCGCAGGTGCTGAGCAATACGGTCAGGAGCAAAGCAAGACCGGTGTTAACAATTATAGTTATCGTTTTCATCGTAGTGACGTAAGGGTTATTGATTGAGGAGGTACCGCAGGCGGGCGACCGCCTGCTGGTGGCTGGTCACGGCGTCGAGGTATTCCACGCCGTTTTCGCTCAGCAGGCGCAGGGCCCCGAGTAGTTCGAGGTAGCCGATCTCACCGGCGCGGTAGTTTAGCCGGGAGACGCGTACGATCTCCGGGTTTACCAGCGCCAGTTGATCGGCGTAGTAATTGGCCGTAACGGCGGCTTGTTGGAGCTCGCTCCGCGCCTGGAGTAGATCCTGCGCGTAGCGCAGGCGCTGGGCTTCCAGTTCCGCTTCCGCCACGGTGACGCCCAGGCGCTCGGAGGCGATACGGCGGCGGGTGACCCCGTTGAACAGGGGTACGGTAATACCCGCCTCGATCCCGCTGAGGTAGCCTCCCTCGAAGTACTGCTGAGCGGAGTATCCCAGGCGAAAGCCCGGCCGGAGCTGGGCGCTCAGCACGCCGATTCCCGCCCGGGCCGTTTCGACCTGCCGGGCGGCCAGCTCGACCTCCAGCCCGGAGCGGGTGGTATCGCCCAACCGGGGGGGCGGGTCCGTTAATGTCAGGGTATCGCTGGGCGCTACGGCTGCACCGCCGGTATTCAGCAGGCTGCCAAGCTGACTCCGGAGATTGGCAACCGCCAGGTCGGTACGTTGGGCTAGTTGCTCGTACCGACCTAGTCCCGAATTCAGGTTGAGGGTTTCCAGGCGGTTCGCCTCCCCGACCTCTACGCGCACGGTGGCGGTGCGGGCATACTCCGCGTAGGTACTTACCAGTTGGTTGTAGAGCGACAGTAGCGCCTCCTGCTGCTGCAGGCGGTAGTAGGTCGACCGGACCCGGTAGCTCAACTCGGCGCGGGTGAGCTGTCCGCGTACCTCGGTACTGGCGATCAGGGCATTCTGCGCGACGTTGGCCGCCCGGACACCCGCCGGGTTAGCAAACTGCTGGATTACCGACAGCTGGTTAACCCGCTGACCGTTCTCCCGGAAGAGTCCGTCGCCATTGTAGCTGATGTCGGTCACGCCGGGCAGGTAGGACAGGTCCCGCAGACTACGACTCTGCTCGATCCGTTGATCGGCCGCCCGTACGCTCGGATTGGTACGCAGAGCGGTTTCGACGGCTTGCTCCACCGACATGCGTTGCACTTCCTGCGCCCCCGCCCAATCAGGTAAGAGCAGGAACGGTAGTAGAACGAGCAGACTGGACTTAGCCATCCGGCGCGTCTTCCAACCCTCCAGCCAACTGTAAAGTATGGGTAGGATGACCAGGGTGAGGAAGGTAGCCGTAATGAGCCCGCCGATAACCACCGTAGCCAGGGGACGCTGTACCTCCGCACCGCCCGAGGTCGAAATGGCCATGGGAAGAAAACCGAGGGAGGCCACCGAGGCGGTCATGATCACCGGGCGAAGGCGCACGCGGGTACCCTCCATGATGCGGTCGCGGACGTTGGTAATTCCCTCCTCCTTAAGCTGGTTCAGGTAACCGATCAGTACGATGCCGTTGAGTACCGCTACGCCAAAGAGGGCAATGAAGCCGATGCCGGCCGAGATGCTGAAGGGCATACCGCGCAGCTCCAGCGCCCAGATGCCGCCGATGGCGGACAGTGGAATGGCCACGAAGATGAGCGCCGCCTGAGAAAAACTACCGAAGGTGAAGAATAGTAGGATGAAGATGAGGGCCAGGGCCAGGGGCACGGCAATGGAAAGACGGGCCGAGGCCGCCTGTAGGTTCTCAAACTGCCCCCCGTAGGTGAAGTAGTAGCCCGCCGGCAGTTCGATTTGCTCGTTCAGCGCCGATTGTATATCACTGACCAGTGTTTCCACGTCGGAGTCACCGACATTGACGCCGATGACGATGCGGCGGTTGGTGTTCTCGCGGCTGATCTGCATGGGCGCGTCGACCAGCCTAACGTCGGCCACCTCCCGCAGGGGTACCTGACTACCGTTCGGGAGGGGTACGTAGAGATTGGCGATGCTGCCGATGTCGCCACGGGCATTCTCGCTGAGTCTTACGGTCAGGTCAAAGCGACGCTCCCCCTCGTAGACCGTACCGGCCGACGCCCCGGCGAAGGCGGCACCCACCACCGTATTGATATCCCCGACCTGCAGGCCGTACTGCGCCATTTTCGGGTAGTTGAAATCAACCACTACCTGGGGCATACCGACGGTCTGCTCGACGGTTACGGTACCGGCTCCGGGAAGCGTGCTGATGATGGCCTCCGCCTCTCTGGCTTTGGCGTAGGCCAGTTCCAGATCCGGACCGTAGAGCTTGATGGCGATGTCGGCCTTGGCCCCCGTCATCAGCTCGTTGAAGCGCAGCTGGATGGGCTGACTAAACTCCAGGCCGACGCCGGGGAAGATTTCCATCGTTTCTTCAAGGGCCTCGAACATCCCCTGCCGGTCGGGGGCCGTGGTCCATTCCTCCCTAGGCTTCATGACGATCGTATAGTCGCCGATCTCCACGGGCATGGGGTCGGTCGGGATCTCGGCGGCCCCGATATTGGTGACCACCTCCTTCACTTCGGGAAAGCGATCGAGTATCCGCCGCTGTACCCGTTTGGTTAGGTCAATGTTCTGACTCAGCGAGGTACCGGGGGGCAGGATCTGCTGCATGGCCAGGTCGCCCTCGTCGAGGGTAGGGATGAACTCCCCACCCATGCGGCTGAATACCCAGAAACTGACGGCAAACAGCACTACGGTGGCGAGCACGAACGCTACTTTAAAGCGCAGTGCGGCACGGAGCAGGGGGGTGTAGAGCCGCTGGAAAAATTCGATGATCCGATCAGCGATCGTGCGCTTGTTGTTCACCCGCTTTTTGAGGACCAACGCCGCCATCATGGGCACGTAGGTCAGTGACAGGATCAGTGCCCCCAGAATGGCCAGCATGACGGTCTGCGCCATGGGTCGGAACATCTTTCCCTCGATGCCCACCAGGGCCAGGATGGGGATGTACACCATCAGAATAATGATCTCTCCGAAGGCCGCCGAGCTGCGGATCTTGATGGAGCTTTCGGTGACCTCGGCGTCCATCTGTTCCTGCGTCAGTTGCTGACCGGCAAAGCGGTGGCCGAGGCGGTGTACGATACTCTCCACGATGATGACGGCCCCGTCGACGATCAACCCGAAGTCGATGGCCCCCAGGCTCATCAGGTTGGCCGAGATGCCCAGTAGGTTCATCATCGAGATGGCGAAGAGCAGCGCCAGCGGAATTACCGAGGCTACGATCAGGCTGGCCCGCCAGTTACCCAGCAGCAACACCAAGATGAAGATGACAATCAACGCCCCCTCGATCAGGTTCTTTTCAACGGTGCCGATGGCCGTACTTACCAGTTTGTCCCGAACCAGGTAGGGCTCGATGACCACCCCCTCCGGTAGCGACTCCTGAATTTGTTCCACCCGCTCCTTCACCCGCTCGGTGACGGCGGCGGAGTTGGCTCCCTTCAGCATCATCACCCGACCGCCGACGGCCTCCTCCCCGTTCCAGACCAGCGCCCCGTAGCGTGGTGCCCTACCGAACTGTACGGTGGCGACGTCCTCAATTAGGATGGGCCGGTCGGCCCGCACGTCCACCACGATCTTGCGGATATCGGCCAGGCTCTGGGCTACGCCGTCGGTGCGTATGTAGTAGGCGCGCGGACCCTTTTCAATGTAAGCACCCCCGGTATTCGCGTTGCTGTTTTCTAGGACGGTGAAGACCTCACCGATCGTAACCCCCACTGACTTGAGCAGGTCGGGATCGATGGCTACCTCGTACTGCTTGAGGTAGCCCCCCATGGTGTTAACCTCCACTACCCCCGGAATACCGGAGAGCTGGCGGCGTACGATCCAGTCCTGGATGGTGCGCAGCTCGGTGGCGGAATACTGGTCTTCGTAACCCTCTAGCGGGCGGACGACGTACTGGTATATCTCCCCCAGACCGGTAGAGATCGGGGCCATAACGGGCGTACCGAGACCGTCGGGAATGTTCTCGCCGGCCTCCTTGAGGTACTCACTGACCAGCTGTCGGGCCAGGTAGATGTCGGTAGACTCCTCGAAGACTACCGTGATCACCGACAGTCCGAAACGGGAGATGGAGCGAATCTCGACCAGGTCCTGTACGTTCTGCAGGGCCAGCTCGATGGGGGTGGTGATAAACTGTTCTACCTCCTGGGTAGCCAGCGTGGGCGAGGAGGTGATGACCTGTACCTGATTATTGGTGATGTCGGGTACGGCATCGATGGGAATCTGGCGCAGGGAGAATACGCCCCAGATAATGAGGGCCAGGACAAATAGTCCTACGACCAGCTTATTCCGTACGGAATAAGCAATAATGCTGTCAAACATAGAAGATAAGGAGTTAAACCAGAAGATGGGGACGGGGCGTACCTATCCCATACGGGGTGGTTTAACTAAGCTCGGGGGGGCTGCCAGGTACCGGTGCCGGAAAGGAGCGGGGTCCAGTGCCGGGCAAAAGCGGGCACCGTCTTACCCACAGGCGGTAGGGGAATCACCTCAGCGTAGAGATTAAGGGAAGCCGGCGGCGTTCCCACCACGGCGCTGCAACAGGCGCAGACGCAGAAGAGTGTACAGTGGTCCTGGTGTTCTGGAGTCTGGTGCTCATGATCCGCGTTCATCTCGTGCAGGAGGGTCGGCGCATCGCTAGCCAGTACGACACCACTATCACCACAGGGTACCAGGGCGAGAGAAAAGAGGTAAGCGGCGAAGAGTATGATTGGCCAGCGCATTGACCCTTTAACGGCCGGCGGTTGGAAAGGTTGGACTATGAAGTTGATCGATTTACACAATCACCCTCTGCGAGAGTACGTCTGTAGCGGGGAGCTCCATGAGTCCCGTTACGGGAATTCCCATAACGGAATACTAACACGAAGGCAATCCTTATAGAGGACTTCTCCCCTACCCTTTCCGTGCGGAAACACTATTCGTATTTCTGTTCCAAGCAATCTTGGGTTGCGTTTCTACAAGAAGTATGACCTAGCGACTAAAGTGTAGATAGCTCGCTGTGCGGCTAGTCAATTCATGATTTGAATACGTCCCTGAAGTATAACAAAATCTACCTGGGTACTCCACCGTATAGCCGCTCCCGCAGCCAGAACGAGACCCGCACCAACAAGATCAGTGCCGGCACCTCCACGAGGGGACCAATCACTCCGGCAAACGCCTGACCGGAGTTGATTCCGAAAACGGCAATCGCTACGGCAATGGCCAGTTCGAAGTTGTTACCCGCCGCCGTGAAGGCAACCGCGGTCGTGACATCGTACTTAGCTCCTAGGGCTCTGGTGACGAAGAAACCGATGGCGAACATCAGTGCGAAGTAAACGAGCAGCGGTACGGCAATGATTAGCACATCCATTGGAATCTCGACGATCACTCCGCCCTTCAGGGAAAACATAAGCACGATCGTGAAGAGTAGGGCGATCAGGGTAAGGGGGGAGATGGTTGGAATAAAGGTGTTCTTATACCAATCCTTTCCCTTCAATTGCACCAGGATAAAGCGACTCAAAAATCCGAGCGCGAACGGAATACCCAGGTAGATGGCTACGCTCTCGGCAATCGTGCCGATGGAGATGTCCACGATGCCCCCTTCGAAACCAAAGTAGGGCGGTAGCACCGTGATGAAAATCCAGGCGTAGAAGCTGTAGGCGAAGACCTGAAAGATGCTGTTCAGCGCCACTAAGCCGGAGCCGTACTCACTGCTGCCCTCGGCCAGATCGTTCCACACCAGTACCATGGCAATGCAGCGGGCCAGACCAATGAGGATAAGCCCAACCATGTACTCTGGGTAATCTCGCAGAAAAACCATGGCGAGCAGGAACATGAGGATGGGGCCGATGACCCAATTGAGTAGGAGGGAGATGGATAGTATGCGGACGTTCCGGAATACTCGCGGCAGGAGGGCGTAGTTGACCTTGGCCAGGGGTGGATACATCATCAGGATCAGCCCGATCGCAATGGGTACGTTTGTTGTACCACGGCTGAATGAATTGATGGTGGTGGGTACCGTGGGAACGAGGTAGCCGATGCCGACACCGGCCAGCATCGCAAGAAAGATCCACAGCGTGAGGTAACTATCGAGGAAGGTAAGCTTTCTGCTACGGGGAGACATTGTCATTCGGCGGGGTCTTTGGTCAGTTTAGCGTAGGCGGTGGGGTTGAGCAAGGCCTCGCGCTCGGCGGGCTCGCGGACCCGTATTTGGAGTAGCCAGCCTTCCGTAAAGGGTTGCTCGTTGACCAGCGTCGGCTGGTCGGCCAGTAGTTTGTTGATCGCGGTGACTTCCCCGGTAAGGGGCATGAACAGATCGCTGACGGTTTTCAGTGATTCCAATGAGCCGAATACCTCGTCCTGCTGAAAGGTCTCCCCTACCCTAGGCAGTTCGACATAAACAATCTCGCCGAGCTCGTCCTGGGCGAAGGCAGAAATTCCGATGGTGCCCGTAGCTCCATCCAAACGGACCCAGGTGTGCTCGGGGGAAAAGTAGAGGTCTGAGGACTGTTCCATAGTCGGTTATTTAGTAGCCGTTTCTAAGATTATTCGCATAGGTATTGGGCAGCCGGCTGTTCTCCACCGCCCGGGCCGCCGTCTCGATGTCATAGTCAAACTTGACGAAGGTCACCGTGATGCTATCCTTATCCAGGATGGAGAAGGACTCATCAATTTCCAGGACGGCGTAACACCCCCGGTTGTCGTGGTCCTTCGGCTTACCGACCGATCCGATATTGATCGCGTGCCGGTAGTGGGGGGCAGTGGCATTGCCGGAATTGAGCACCCGGTGGAAGGGTTGGTGCGTATGTCCGAAGCACAGGATATCGGCTTCAGCCTGTTCCAGAATCCGCGCTAGACTTTTCTCGGGTCGGTCCTCGAAGAGGTATTCGTTGATGCGGCGGGGGCTGCCGTGGACCAGCAGTAGACTTAGGCGGTCGTCATTAAGGTGAAAATCCAGACGAAGGTGGGCCGGTAGCGCGCGCAGGTAGGCGCGATTGTTACCGGTGACGAGCTCGTTGGTTAGAGTAATCGACACGGCACCGTTGGCCCGCTCCTCGTCGGTCTTGTAAGCGCAACCGCAGTCGTCGCTGTGCCGGCCGATGCCGAAGTCGTAGTTGCCAGCAATCGTCGGAATGCGGCGACGGCGGATCTCTTCAATAACCTCGTTGGGCCAGATGTTGTAGCCGACCAGGTCGCCGAGGCAGTAGATCGCGTCGGCCTGGTGCGTATCGGCGTCGGCGAAGAAGGCCTGAAGGGCCGGCAGATTAGCGTGAATGTCGCTGAATAGGATGATCTTCACAGAAACTTAATATTTAATTATTGCAATATTACGATTGAATGGCGCAAATTTTTTAGCAGCAGTCGGCAGAAGAGAGGTCCTGGTCCAGAAAGTCGGTCATGACCGTCTTCATTACACTCCAGTTATCGGCGTCAATACAGTAGCAGACACTGGTTCCTTCGACCGTTCCCTTGATCAGGCCCAATTGGCGGAGCTCCTTTAGGTGTTGGGAGATGGTGGGCTGCGCGAGCCCTACCTCGCTGACAATGTCGCCGCAGACACAGGCGTCCATCCGGAACAGATACTGTAGGATGGCCACCCGCGCCGGATGCGCGAAGGCTTTGGCAAAACGGGCAATCTCGTTCTGCCGGTCGGTAAACAGCTCGTTCTTTACGGCTCCCATGGATGAGTGATCGTTTGATCGCAAAGCTACGATAAAGATTTTATAGATAAAGCCTAACCCACTCCTTTTGGAGCCTTCCACTGGTTAACTTGTAGGTTTAGTTGACCTTCAGTGTAGTCTATGGACATAGCAAAACTTCAAGAAATTGAGGCCCTGTGCTCTCAATTAATTGACGACATCCAGCGCGGTAAATGCTCCTTTCCAAGTAGCGATAACTTTCCCCGCGGCTGCTGCGGAAATGCCAGCGAGATTTTGTGCGATCGCATGAGGGCGCAAGGATTCTCGGGCGCTACTTACAAATGGGGCTGGAGATCTGAAAAGTCTCATGGATGGGTTGAATATGAAGACTTCATTATTGATATAACCATCAGTCAGTTTCCAGAATATCATGGTCATCAAATATTTATTGGACCAAAAAATCAAGGAAGTATCCATCAGGATTTCATTTTATAGCAGAGAGGATTTTGACTTCTGTCTATTTAAATTGTCCTACAGTTGACGTCCTGGGGCTTCGGACCACGAGACTAAAGTTGCTGTATTAAGGTTAGCTGGCCTTTCGGCCTCACCCGATGCATTCGACTTACCCGCCCCTCGTCACGAATTCGTGAAACACTATTAGCATAAGTGTTTCAGATCTTGCTTCTCTACCACCCTGAAAGCGAGCATCTAGGTCAGCGACGCTCTTCTAATCTGCAAAATTTGAAACACTACTGACGTAGTGTTCACTTGGTACATTCAACTCCATGGTCAAGCCAGTAGTAGCGTAAGTGACCGAAATCAAGCGTGCACTTCCGCTTCTGTAGTACAGAAGCGGAAATCAACTCCCCCCTACCCTGCCATTTTAATCTCTTTTTATTACAAATAGGCTTGTTTTGAATAAGCTAGTTTCCTATTTTGCATCCGAAATAGGAAACATGCCCCTTTCTGCCGAACTTAAGGACCCCAAAACCGGGGAGCGCAAGTATCTCGACCGCGACGAGCGCCGCGCCTTCCTGGAAGCGACCCAGCACCAGGAAGCCCGCAAGAAGTACTATTGCCAATTACTCTACTACACCGGGTGCCGGTTGTCCGAAGCCCTGGAGGTCACCCACCATAGCTTCGACTTCAAGCGCGGCTACGTCACCTTCCGGACCCTGAAGCAGGGCAGCCGCGACGGTAAGCCGGTCGAGCGGTACCGGGATAACGAACTACCGGAAACCTACCTGAACGAGATCCAGGGTTTCTACGCCACGGTTCGCGGCCGCCGCCCACATAAAGCGGTGGCCGCTGAACCCCTTTGGTCTATCTCCGATCGCATGGCCCGCAACTATGTTTCTGATGTAATGGCCTCCGCCGGGATCACCGGCCGCAAGGCCACCTCTCGCGGGCTGCGCCACAGTATGGGGGTGATGCTGGCCATGGAAAGGGTGCCGGTCAACGTCATTCAGAAGGTGCTCGGCCACGCCTCCGTCAAGAACACCATGATCTACCTGGACATTCTCGACGACGAGCGCCGGCAGTTAATCAGCCAGGTCTGGTAATACACAAACCGATTCACACTTTTATGAGCACGACTACACAGCATGAGTACAGAGGGAACCTGATCGCTTTTGAGTTCAGTGGGGAGAACAACCTCATCAACGCCACCCAGATGGCGCACGCTTTCCCCGCCAAGAAGGTCAACGACTTCCTTCGGCTTAAGAATACCAAGGACTTTGTGGTGGCTTTAGAAGCCCGTTACGGGAATTCCCGTAACGGGAAACGCGAGGTATTGCAGGTGATTCAAGGTGGTACACCCGAGTTGCAGGGTACCTGGATGGACGAACTTTTGGCGATCAAGTTTGCCGGTTGGCTCAGTCCGGACTTCGAAATCTGGATGTGCGAGCGCGTTCGCGAGCTACTGCTCACTGGCCAAACTAGTATTCCCGGCGTGGTTCCCCAGAGCAACGTCATTCGAGGTCTGCGGATGATCGTTTCCCAGCTGGAGCAGCAGGAAGTGTTCAATACCGAGATTCGTAACGACGTCGATTTCATCCGTGACCGGGTGGATGAGATCGAGGCTAAGGTGACTTCGGTGGATGACCATTATTATACCATCGCTGGCTACTGCGGCTTGCACCGTATTCCCTGCCCGCTACATCAGGCCAAGGAGTGGGGCAAGGCAGCCACGTTGCTGAGCAAGAAAGAAGGCATTGCAACCGGAACGGCGCACGACGAGCGCTTCGGTAAGGTTCGTACTTATCACGAGGATATTTTGAAGGAAGTGGTCCGCGGCTAGGTGTTGCGGCAGTAAAGCAATTAATAACCAAGCGATAAAGGTGGCAATGACCAACACCAACGACCCCTACAGACCCACCTTCCGCGCGCGGTTCAACTGGGGAATTGATGGATCTATTCTCTGGCTGAAAGACGAGGGAACCAAGTGTCGGTCCCTGACCAACGATATCGAAAACTGTCTGGTGGAGCTGTCGGGAGATCTCCCTGCAGAAACGCAGCTGACTCACTACCACATCATCTACCGGGATAGTGAAGGGACGTGGGACGCCATTGCCATCACGGAGCTGGGTGACGTAGGTCCCGAGCGGGAACGCCTACACTCCTTCAATCAGCGCAACGTTGCCTACGGGGTGCAGCACCTAAAGTTTCGGTTCTTTCCGATCAGCCAGGAGAGCTACGACGAAGCGGTGACCAGCGTCGTGCGTAACCGGATGTACCGGCACTTCCACCTTCCGCTACCCCAGAATCATAACCTGAATTAACTCCTTCAATCCATACCCATGAGTGATCAATTAAACTACCGCATAACCATAACCACCGACCAGGGCGAAGTGACCTGGGACTTCAAAACATTGCCAGAGGCCAGTTCGGTCTCTTTGGCGCTAGAGGAAGGCAAGGCAGCGCAGCCCTGCACGGTGCGTCTGCTCAATATCGAGAATAACCGTACCATTAACAGCTTCGAGATTGCAGCACCCAAGCGACCAGTCAACTACCAGGAAACCCTCGAGCGGTTGAGCGGCTCGTTCCTGCTGGTGGACTGACCGCAAGAAGTGTCCACCAACGAAGAAGCCCCTACATCACTGATGTAGGGGCTTTCTAATTTCAGGCACCACTAGCTTTCTCTTTTCCCGGCAGTTAGTTGGCGGGGACCAATTCGAAGGTCAGGCGGTAGTCCATGTCGTTGTAGGTTTTGTCGACCCGGAAGTTCAGGTATTCGTCTTGCTTGTAGTCAATGTCATACCAAGTATCCGTAACGGCACCGTCTTCGTCGAACGAGATTCCGTAGAAGAAAAGGGAAGCATCCTGGTCAATGAGTACCTGAGCAGTTTCAAAATCGGTATTCGTTTCTAGCGTGCTAATCGAAGTATTCACGCAAGGAGCTTGTGCGTTGTCGAGCTTGTAGAAGTTGACGATTTCCCCTTCCTCACTTGTTGGCCCAAACCCCCTAAGGTCAAGAATGCCATTCTGGTAACAGTCGGGACGAAACCCCATCCAGTCAGTGGTGGACTGGGTGGAGTCGGTGCGCGGTACATCGGAAGTGACCGATTTGAGCCGCCAGTTAGCAAAGCCAACCTTACAGTTCAGTTGATCCAGGGCGTCACCGGCAGCACACAGATTCTCTTCTTCGTCCTCCTTGGAGTTGGAAGGGTCACAGGAATAGGCCAGCGGAAGCAGCAAGAGCAAGAGGTAGGATAGGTGTTTCATTACTTGACTTGATTGATGGGTGAAGGCGATACTAAACGCGCGCCAACGATGTCCTTGTTCTTGATCTTGAGGGAATGGTGGCGTCCACCGTTTGCCTCAAAGACCTCGAGTACCAACCGCTTCTTGTCGGGGATGGTGAACTTGTTTACGGCGACGACGAAAGTACGCAGCTGGTGACTTCCGATGTGGGAAGGCTCCTCACCGGCAGTGTAAACCTGCAGTAGTTCCACGTCACGTTCCTGGACGGCCGTACGCTTGGTCTGCTTGGCGTCAATCACGTAGAACCGCCAGAAGTCAATGTCGTAGCTGACGTTGGAGGTACAGGACAGGGTGAAGCGGTAGAACATGATATCGTCGATGATCCAAATATCATTCAGGGCGAGATCTGATCCGGATCCCTTATCGGTAGCAACCGCGCCGTCCGTCCGGGTATCGTGAATCCGGCTGCTGGCCGTCCACAGGGATTCGGTATTGATTACCGTCCGTCCGTAGTTCATGCTCATGGGATTGTCCGTACTGTCCAAGGCCAGGGGATGCATGTTCAGGGGGGTGGGCGTACCCACTGCCTCCGGATCGGCACCTACCGCTGCGGGGTAGTAGATAGTCGGGGTCGTAACCAGGTCAAGCCCCGGTGCGAAGTCCGGCTGGGCGGGCAGGTAGCTCATCGGTACGACCGTAGGCTGCGCGGGCCGGTAGGCCGGGGCCAGCTGCTTACCCGGCGAACGGAGGGGAGCCAAGTGATAGGTCAGGGTCGAGGGGTTGCGCGCGTAGGTCACGCGGAAGGTGTAGACCATGCCCCCGGAAGTGATTACCGTGAGGGAACTCGGCTCCATCGTCTCACTGGCCGACTTCACCTTGACGATGTTGGTCACCTCGTCCAGCGTCTGGGTAAGCACATCTGCAGTCCCCCGATCGACGCTTACCACGTCGTGGGGGAAAATCAGGGTGGTGGTGTGTACGTCGCTGACGTCCAGGTGCCAGTCGTCACCGTGGGTGGAATCCGGCAACCGAAGGCCGTGCTGTGCGGCCAGGGGCCAGGTAAGCAAGCAGACGAGTAGTAGATAAAAGGACCGCCGAAGATTCATGGTGGTAGGATTTTAGGAGTAGAGAAAGTGGGTTACTGATTGCGGAGGATTACCCGGTGACCAGCCTTCAGCTCGACCTTGATCACACTAATTTTTCGGGAGGTTATTTCTTTGATGGCCTGGGTGCCCTGGGCGGCAAGCTGTTCGGTCAGGTTTCCCGAAGCGTAGCTGCTACCCCCCAACCCGCGGGCGGTGGAGGCAGCTTCCCGCTTGGCGATTTGTCGTTCCACCGAACCGGGAACCGCAAGGCCTTCCTGACCGTCGAGGTCGTAGACGTTCAGGCCCACGTCGTAGACGTTGTTGCGGAAGTTGATCGTGCTGACCACCACGCTAAGGCGGTCACCCCGAAGGCCGCACTGACCGTAGACGAAGGTGTTGGCGGGGATGCGCTGACCGGCCACGTACACGTCCTCCAGGAGGCGCATTTTGACCGTAGAACCGTCCATGACCACCGCCGAATTATGCACCTGGGCGCGAACGGTGAGCTGGGTAAAATCATCCGACTGATCGCCCGCATTGTCCGTGAAGAAGCCTACCTGCCGCTGGGCGACCGGGGGGGCTACCGTATCACGGCGGGGAGTGGCACCGAAGATCTCGATCTCGCCGGCAGCGGAGGGCGCATCGGCTACCGGGTAGAGGTGCTTGGCGTTCTTCTGCGACTGTTTGCGGATCTCTTCCTGGGCCAGTTCCGGGTACTGCAGCTGGTGAGCCCTTTCCATAATCCGGTCCAGGGCTTCGACCTGCTTGTAGGCCGCGCTATCCTGGGCCGTCATGGGTACGCCCCCGTCCGGAGCGTTACCGCCAGCATCCATACCGGGCATTGCCCCGGTAGGGGCAAAGGCCGTGCCGTAGGAAGCAGCGGAAGCATCCCCTCCGTTCAGCTTGGCGATCGCCTCTTCGATCTGACGTACCTGCTCGTCCTCCTCCTCCACGGCCAGGGTGGTGGGTGCCGCGCTACGGCGGCGGCGGGAGGAAGAAGTAGCCGCTGGTTGGTTGCGGTTACTGGAACGCTGCCGTTCGGACGAAGCAACGGGCGGCGCAGGGGGAGTTGTCCCACCGGCCACCTCTTCATCAAAGGAATCCAGCTCCCGCTGCAGGTTGCCGGTACGGGCGTTGAAGCGCTGTTCCCAATCGTCAATTCCGGAGGCGATGGCCCCCGGACTTTCGGTTTCCTGCAGCTGGTCGGCGTACGGATCGCGCGCCATATCGTAGCGGCGGCGCTCCCGGTCCTTGGCTTCCCGTTCGTACACTCCCCGCTTACTTTCTTCGCGCTCGACGATTGCGCCCGGAAGGTCAGTTTTGACCTGGCTGACCGGGCCGGTAGTAACGCCGCCGTCGTCGCCCAGTTCTGCCGCATTTCCCTTACCGCCGCCCAAGGCCCAGAACAGCAGGATCAGGATGGGAAGAATGAACAGGGGGAGGAACGTGAAGAACTTCTTCTTACGCTCAAACTCGGCGGGATCGGAGGTATCAATCGTGGTATCAATCATGATTAGTGGGCTTAAGTTTTTCGAGATAAATTTCTTCCATGCGCTCGACGCCAAGCAGCTCGACGCTATCCATAAAGGCTTGATTGCGGCGCAGGTCGTAGAGGGTTTCCAGGGGGTTCTTGTCCCCGAGTGACCGGGTGGTATGCTCCAATAGCGTAGGGGAGCTGATCGCCCCTACCCCATTCATCGAACCGCCGCTGAAGTATAGGATAAGACCAGCACCGCAGGCGGCACTGATCGAGAGCGAAACCAGGACCAGCGAAGCGGTCCGCAGGGAAGTCCGCGCCAGACGGTCGTTGATCCACTCGTCCAGGTACCGGACGGGGCGATCAAACAGGGCGGATAGCTTTTCTTTTCCAGGTGAAATCATGGCAGTTCGCTTGGAGGTGGGGTTAGTTGTAGCGCTTTTCGACGCGCAGGTCTTCGTTCGCCAGAACCCGGTAGCCCTCGATCAGGAAGCCGTGGGGATTGAGCTGGCTGCGCTGGACGTTGCGGAAATAGCCCTCGGAAATCAGTGACCGCGTGGCAATACTGGAAGGGCGGGTAATGGTCAGTTCGCCGGTGTAGCGGAAGTAGTATGGCTCGGTAGCCATATCCACGTAGATGGAATCCGCAGTGATCGACTGCGACATATTGCTGCTGATCAGCCCCCGGTAGTAACCATCCTCCTCGTAGGCATCCACCAGCGCTTGCACGCTATTGTCGGCCATGCTCAGCGCGGCGTTCAGGTTACGATCAATCACTTCCCGATCGGGATCCAACCCGAACAGGCGCCGGTGAAATAGCTCGACGTGGTTATTTGCTTCGACGGGGCGATTTTCCAGCACATCGACCGCACTTAGGCTGACGGCATTATCGCCAATGAGGGCATAGACGATCTGGGATTGTTGGCGCTGCGCGCTGTATACGTAGGAAACGCTGGTCAGGGAGACAACCACCATTCCGATCACACAGACGATGGTCAGGATGCGGGACTGGCGAAAGACCTTATCCATATTATTGAGAGACTGCAACATGAGGCAATGATTTAGAGCTAGAGAAGTAAGTTGTTGAATGGAGGTAGCCTAGTGGAGTGACTACCGGCCAGGACGGCCAGGACCCAGTTGGGGAGCCGATGGGTTACCCCCCGATGCCTCGCTGGGTCTCGGAGGATTGGGGCTAGGAGCGGGGCTAGAGCCGCCGTATTGGCTGATCGCCGCACCGAGCACTGCACCACCTCCGGTCATAACCGCACCGCCGACTGCACCAGCGGCCATCTTACCGGCACCGGCAGCACCACTAAGCAGCGAGGAAGCGCCACTGGCGGTAATCACGTAGGCGGTGATGCTGGGGACCGCGATATAGCCCACAATGCCCGTTACGAGCATGATGGCATACATGATGTCTAAAGACGAAAAGCCCATGTCGGTACCGGTCGCCTGTACGGTTTCCAGGTGGACGAGGTTGAACTCCGTCATGACCGTTGTAATCAGGAAGCCGAAGATGTTAGCGACCGGTAGCCACAGGTATACGCCGATGTAGCGACCGAGCCAAGTAGCAAAAGAGGACGAAAAGGGTTTCCACAGCGAGAAGCCCAGGGCGAGGGGACCGACCAGGGCGAGTACCGACAGGGTGAAGGTGCGAACGGCACTCAGGCAGAAGACGACGGCGGTATAAAGGAAGGCCAACAGCCAGAACAGTGCATTGCGAATCGCCCACCGGATTTTGTACATATGGCTCTCAATCCGCCAACTCAAAAACTGACCGATGCGGTCAGTACCCATGAACCCCGCTTCATCTTCTAAGCCGTAGGCGGTGATATAGTTATCAAAGGAGCCTTCCCCCAGGTCACCAACGTAGGCATCGTACCGCCCGTTCTTCACGTCATTGTTCAGCATTTCCTTGAGCACGTTGTCCAGTACGTCGCGTTCGCCGTTGACCAGTGCCTTGGATGCGGTCAGCGTAGGGCTCAGCACGAGGTTTACCGTCTTTACCAGGGGAGTGTAAAGGATGAGTGCCGCCATGATCACCAGGGGCCGCGTGATCTCACTAAGGTAGATTGACTTGCGGTCCAGCATCCTGCCGTAGATATGGGTAGAGATCATCACGATAGCCCCCATTGCGCCGATGAGGCAAGCAATGGATACGAAGACTCCCGCTCGCTCAAAGATGCTGTCGTACACCCGCTCTAACATTGCGTCGGCACGGGTCAGGTCAACGTCCGCATAGGTCTGGGCGCTGGCCGTGGCGGTGGTGAGGAAAACAAGAACGAGGATCCGGAGTAGTGATTTGGGCATGGCGGTGTTAGTTGAAGCTGAATAATTTGGTGGCACTGTTGTACTCATTCTGCTGGGCGTGACGGGAAAGCGTGGTCTGCTGGGCGCGGCGGTAAAGGTTGTCCAGAAGGGTGCGCAGGGTGGTCAGCTCACTCTGCATCCGGTCCAGGTGCTGCAAGCGGTCGGCCGTACTCGCCCAGTACTTCTCGCGGGTGGATTCCACCCCGGCATCCGCTACCCCATCCCAGGCGTCGATCTCGACGCCCGACACGAGGGTGACGTACTTAAGCGTAGCGATGGCCTGTTTCTCGATCTCCCGCCCGGTGTTGCAGATGAACTTTACTTCGTCGAGGTCCGTCCAGACCTGCCGGTCACTGGTCGCCTCGACCAGGGCGGGTACCATCGCGATGATCGCCTTGAACTCCTTGCGGATATCATCGACCTTATAGTATGAGGTGACCAGGGCATCGGCCTGGGACAGTCCATTGTAATAGTCCGTGTGGAGGCTGATTTCGGACTCCATCAAACCGCTCACTTGCTGGAAGATCTCTTTCCAGTCCGCCCCCTTCTTGCGGGCGTAGTAAATCTGCCAAACCTGTACGATCAGCTCGAATTGATTGTAGCGGCTGCGCCACTTGCGGGTGTCCAACCGTTCCTGTACGCCCTGGCTGGACCGGCTGAGCACCGCGGGTTCAGCGGGATTAAAGGGGGGCGTCGCGAACTGGGCGGTGAGCGGTAGCGTAGCTACGGCCACAACCACCAGGGCCGAGTACCAGCGGGTGAGCTTAGGGACGGACACGGAACAGGCTTTCGAGGTTGTTGACGTGGGTGTTGCTGCGCTGGGCGGCGAGGTTGAGCAGCAATACCCGAAAGTCGCGGATGCTGGAAACGATCTCCACGCTTTCCGCGTAGAGCCGGTCAATCATGACGATGCGCTCACTGTCCATCATTTCCAAGTCGCCGCTTCCGCTAACAGCAACCAAATACACTTCTCCTAAAGAATGCTCGATCCGGTCTAGCATACCATCAAATACCCGCTTCACCTGCTCCAACTCGGCGGGGGTAAAGTTGTCCGAATTACGAAGCAGACCGACCAAGCGTGGAGCGTCGTTTTTAAGATTTTGCGTCTCACGACTATAAATCTTAAGGGTTTCGAGCACTTTATGGTAGTTCCTAACTACCGGGTTGATGGAAGCCAACTCGTCGAAGAATTCCTGGTGCAGCTGATGGTTATCGCTGACCAGTCCACGCACGATCTCATAGCCGTCGCGCAGGACGACATAGGTCTTGCGGTACTCTTCCAGCTGCTGGGCAGCAGCCTGACGCTGCATGGTGTTGAGGGCAAAGTCTGCGGACCAGAAGGCCACATCGTTCCAGTTCTGCGCCATCCCCTTACTGGGTAATCCCAGTACCAGGAGACTAGTTACCGCTAAGGAGCTTACGCAGGACTTCCGTTTCAGGTACTTTATCATTTTCGCGGTTGTTTTGGATGTTAGAAAGGAGGCCGACCAATCCCTGCAAATCATGGATGATGCTCACGATCTCCCGGTCGATCAGTTCGAGCTGGTCGGTGCGGTCGATGCTGCGCAGGGTGACCATGAAGTTGCCGTGCTCGGCGCGCAGTTCGGCTAGTTCCTCCTGGGAGGTATTGGTACCCATGAGGGCAAACTTGGACGCCTTGACCACCCCTTGCGTGCGGTCGATCATCGCCGTAAGCGTCCGACCGATCAGGTCGCGCTCCTGGTCGGTGAACTGGTCCATGCGGGTGAACTGCATCCGCAGCTGGTCGATGATCTCGATGATCGACCGGACCCGTTTGCCGATCTCGAGGAAGCCCGCCACCGTCTGGGCGGCATTGCTTACCATCGTGAACTGCTCGTAGTATTTCGCAAAGAGATCCTTGGTCCGGCGCAGCCCCTCGGACAGCTCCGCCAGCTGCTTCCGCTGCAGGTCGCGTTCGCGTCGCTTGGCCTCCGTCTGTTTGAGCGTCAGGTCGTACTTCATGGTCTTCTCCCCGAGGGTGAGCCAGCGCACGTTCTTCCCCTGGGCGTCGCCGGCCTTGATCAGTCCCTGAATGGCCTGGGGGTCCAGGTTCAGGGTTTCGGTGACGTACTGGTTACCACTGCCGGTGATCTGGGCAGCGGCTTCTTGCGACAGCAGCAGGAGGGCAGCGAACGAAAAGGAGCGGGAGGACCACATAGCTAGCGGGGTTGGGTGAACATCTCCAAACCGCCGTCGCGCTGGACGGCCCGGTTGGTGTTGAGGTAGGTGATGTAGCGGTTGAGCTGGCTGACGGCCTGGACGTTCTGCAGTAGCCGTTGCTCGACGGTTTTAAGTACCTCGAAGCGTTCCAGGTCGGTGAGCTGTGCATCACTGACACCCCGGAACAGGGCGATGATCAGCTGGAAATTCGCCTCGGTGTCCTCCATGATCTGGTCGAGGACGCCGGTGAAGTGGTGCAGCTCATCGGTCGTGAAGTACTCCGTTTCGGTCAGCAGCTGACCGGTATCGGCAAAGCGCAGCAGGAGGGTGCGTTGCAGGGTAAATACGTCCTTGACCCGCTTGCCGGTCGCCACGGCACTGTTGGCCGTTTTCAGCCCGGCGTAGATCGACGCAAACAGGTCGTGGTTCTTCTGAATGAACTCGATGATGCGCTGGAAGGCGGCAGTGCGTAGCAAGTCCTCCGCCTGTTGGGAGGCTACGCTAAGCCATTCCAAACGGATCGTTTTGCGCTGTTCGGCGTTGGTCTGTCCCTTGATGATGTGGGCCGTGACAATCGCGATGGGATCGGGCGAAGTGGCACTACCCGGATCCACCGGAGCAGTTTGAGCCAGCAGCGACCCAGCGGGCAGGGAGAGCACTAAGCCTACGGCAAGGGATTGGGCGGTACGGCGCTTCATCAGGCACGCCATTTATTTGCCAGGGCCATGATTCCGGCCTCGTAGGAACCCATGAGCTTCGCCATGTCCTCGACGGCCTCCTTTTCCAGTTTCTCCGTGGTGTAGATCAGGTATTCTTCCAGCGGAACCTCCACCCCGTAAACGTTGGAGTACGCGCCCCCCAGGGCAATAAAGCACTCCTTGTACTTGCGGTGGGGGTCCAGGTTTTGGTTGACGCTCAGGACCTGGGCCACGTCCTTTTCGTTCAGCCCCAGCAGGGTGGCGATCTCATCGAAGCGGCTGGCAAACTTGCGCTGGTCCATGAGAATCTTACAGTCGCTATTGGCGATGATGGATTCCTTGACCACGGGCGAGTTCAGGATATCATCGACCTCCTGGGTAACGACCCAGGCTTCCCCGTAAAACTTACGGACGGTCTTAAAGAGGTACTTGATGAAGTCGGCCATACCTTCCTTGGCAATCGCCTTCCACGCCTCCTCAATGCAGATGATTTTGCGCGTTCCTTTGAGTTTGCGCATCTTGGAAATGAACACGTCCATGATCACGATGGTGACCACCGGAAAGAGGATCGGGTGATCCTTAATGTTGTCCAGCTCAAAGACGATGAAGGGTTCCTGCAGCAGGTCGGCCTCACTGTCCGAATTCAGCAGGTAATCAAACTCCCCGCCCCGGTAGAAGGGACGCAGGACGTAGAGGAAGTTGATCAGGTCGAATTCCTGTTCCCGTACCCTTTCCTTTTCCAGGTGACTACGGTACTCGTTGTCCATGAACTCGTAAAAGGTGTTGAAGCTGGGCTTAATGTCCGCGCGGGCGTCCAGGTGCTTGTAGTACTGGGTAATGGCCGTGGAGAGGGCCACGTACTCGGCCTGTTCGACCGACTTGTCCTGCGACTTCCACACCGTTACCAGCAGCGTCTTTAGGCTTTCTTTTTTCTCGGTATCCAAGACGTCCAGTTCCCCAATCCGGAAGGGATTGAAGCTGATCGGATCATCCTCGGTGTACTCGAAGTACTTACCCCCTACGTACTGGCAGGTGCCGTAGTAGCTGCCGCCCACATCGACCAGGACGATGTGACTCCCCTGCTTGTGGTAGTTGTGCAGAAAGTGGTTCACGATGAAGCTCTTACCCGACCCGGAGGGACCCAGGATAAACTTGTTGCGGTTGGTCGTCAGTCCGCGCTTGATCGGCTCGTCACTAATGTCCACGGCGACCGGGTAGCCGGTCAGTCGATCCACCAGCCGAATCCCGTAGGGGCTGGCGCTGGACCGGTAGTTCGTTTCCAGGTTGAACAGGCAACTCGCCTGACCCGCGAAGGTGGTAAAGTATTCCTCCCGCGGCAGGTCACCGGCGTTGCCGGGTATGCCCGCCCACCAGATCGTAGCCATCGAGAACTGTTCCTCCTTGGGAACGATGTTCACCTTCGAGAAGCAGGACTGCACCACGCCGCTGTGCCGCTTGAGCTCTTCGTCGGTTTCCCCGAAGACCAGGATGTTGGCGTGAGCCTGTACGATGTTGGCCTGGGAGGAGGTGGTCTCGTGCAGGAACTCGTTGATCTGGGCGGCGTAGACCGCGTTGGGACGGGCGTAGGGAGCTAGTGACTCCATGCGCCGTTGACGGCTCTCTAGTCCGGCAATAACCTCCTTGTCTTCCTCAATGAGGACGTACTGATTGTAGATGTGCGGACTGTTGCAGTACACGCCGAAGGCGTTGCCCATTGACATGTACAGCTTGGCCGCACCGTGCGATACGTTGCTGACGACCACCCCCGGAGAGACCGTACCGGGAAGGCAGTCGGCATTACTGATGGTAAAGAGCTTGCAACGGGTGTCACCGATCTTAATGCCGGAGCGAAAGTCCACGTCCCGCAGGACCGGTTCGGCCTTCGGATTCAGGCTCAGGTACTTTTCAATGACCCCGGCCTGGGTGTGGGTACCCACGATCTCGTCGGAGGTCAGGCGGTGCAGGGTCAGCTTGCCACCGTCGGATAGAATACGCTCCATCTGACCGACCACCGAAACGAAATGCTCAACCGCTCCCGGATTGCTGATCCGCTTGGGTACAATCTTGAAACGGTTGAGGGTACTGGTTAGGCTAGTCGCCTTGCGCTTGGTGTTGGTCAGAAAGGTCACGTACAGGTAGCACTCGTGACGCAGGATGGGACGCTCGTTGAAGTGGCGTTCACTGGCCCGGTCACTCATGTCCATTTCAGCGGTCTCGTCGATATTCAGTTCGTAGGACGAATCATAGTACCAGTCCTGCTTATGCACGACGGTACCGGATGGAAGGACGCCCAGCGCCTTTACCCAGTCCACGTGTAGTTGCTCCAGCTGATCCGATGAGAGACTGTAAATCTCCGGGAGTTCCACCCGGAAACCTACGGTCACCTCCGCGTTTTTGCTGATGATCAGGCCGTCCTCCACCGCCATGATGGGCATGATGTCCTCTAGCTTGCGTGAGGGGATGCGGCCTGTAATGCCAGTAGCCATAGCGTACTATTTTTTGAGGTTCAGAAAGGCGGAGCGGCTGCGGGTAACCAGGATGCGCGGACGCTTCTGGTAGGCACTCTGTTTCGCCATGCCATGCTCACCGTGCTTGATCGACATATTCTGACAGTAGAAGAAAGCCCCCCCGATGATCACGAAGAAGACGATGATCCCGATCAGGTTAGAATCGATCAGTACCCGGCAGATGAAAAAGGCGATAAAGCCGAGGAGTAGGCCCAGGGCTAGGTAGCCCAGGAATTTCTCGGACAGTCCGAAGACCTCCGGTGATTTGCCTACTCCCCGACTGACTCGGTAAATCCTCACTAGTTCATGTTTACCCCGAACAGTGCCGTAATGATGGTGGGGATCAGGATCAGGAATACCGCGCCGCCAAACCAGGAGGCGGCGGTCTTACCGGCACCGGGATCACCACTGGTCATTTTGGAGTAGACCTGAACACCGCCGACGATCGCGACCAGGGCAGCGATGATGTAGCAGATATTGGTAATGGGCTGGATATAGGCCGTCAGTCCGGTTTCTACACCGGCGAGGGCGGTACTACCGGACTGCAGGGTACGCTGTCCTACAAGGTCAGTTCCGGCAATGCTGAGCATGGCCAGGAGGGTGAACATGCGCTGCTGAAAGCGAGCGGAAAAGCGGGAGTTAGAAAAGGAAATCATACTATGGGATTGGTGAAAGTGAACCCTCGTCCAATACCTTCCCAGCGTGGGAAGGACCAAAACAAGGGATTTCTTTGAGGGCTACCGGAGGGTTCAGAACCCAGCCAGTGCACGAATGATCATGGGAAAAATGAGGAGGGCTAGACAGCCGCCGAACCAGTTGCGGACGCTGGAAAGGATGTCTTCCCCCCCGTCCAAAATCTCGGTGTAGGTTCTTAGCGCACCGATGATCGCGCAGATGGCACCCAGCACGTAGCAGATGCTTTGTACACTGTTGAGCAGTTCAGAAGCACCCGTAAAAATCTTTGCTTCGTCAGGTTGATTGAGGGTGGGGTACTGTGACCACAGCTGGACGGTACTCACCAAGATCAGGGCGACCAACAGGAGGTTTCTGCGCTTCCTCATGCCGCGGCCTTTAAGTCTTCCAGGGAATCAGCTGCACTGTACCCGAAGGTTGGCGCAACCTTGTCTAGCTCCGATGCCAGCAGGGAGGTGAATTCGCTGTTGAATATGTCATTGCCGGTAAATACGGAGAGGGCTTCGGCCTTCTTGGAGATCACTTCATTCGTTGGAGTGCCACTGGCTACGGTCGTTGTACTCGACGACACCTTGGCGAGATTGGCAAGCATGCTCTCCAAGTCCACGGAGCCATCTACGGGGTCAAAGTCTTCCGTCAGGGGAGTAGCGGGAGTTACCAAAGGAGCAACGTAATTGATGATGGGGCGTCCGTAGCTGTCCAGACGCGGCGCGGTAGCCGTTGCCGGGGTGCCGTGGGCGTGGCCGCAAGCCTCACAAACGAACGGCGCAGTAGCCGGAACAGCTACCGAATTGTCCCTGCCAGCCTTTTGCTCGAGGGTCTTACCGACCACGCTAGTAGCGCCTTTTGGCGTGTAACCGTTCTGATTTGGCTTGCCCACCACAGCCGAAGCGGTGGCAGTCTTAGAGACTTTGTCGCGGTAGAATAGGTACACCACCACGACCGCATAGCCCACGAGTAGAGGGATCGCAAAAGTTAGAAACTGACCCCAGCTAATGCCTGAAAACATTGACGTGGATTTTAAGAAGTATGGATTAAGGTGTGGGGTTAGTGGTCAAACATATATTTATATGATGCTTAGTCCACTAATTTCCCAAGAACAAACCGTGTAAGGCTGCGGAAAGATACGCTTTTGCTATTATACGCAACGAAGATATACGTATTAGATAAGATAGGGACTATAATTTTACCTTTGCCTATGTTTAAGCTATAAGATTAAGGTCGCGCGGGCGAGAAATTGGGGGGGGCGAAAGCAAGGGTGTGCCAGGTCACACTGTGACGGGCAGAGGGGTGACCGCTGGGTGTAGCGGGCAGATGAATCCAGTAAAAGGAGGGGCCGGGTGCTTTTCTTTTCCCGGTTGAAATAGGTGTTGTTAGGTGTCGTCGAAAGTTTACTCGTGGCAAGGTAGCTGAAGGGAAGTAGCTGCACAAATGAAGCAGTAGCATATATCGCTTCCCCTCCGGGTCGGGCCATCCACCATTCGCTGTTCGCTCAGCCCTACGGGCCGCTACGCTCCGTTCCTACCCCTAAGCCATTGACTCGCAGCCGACAAGAGTGGGTCGGTCCCCTACCCTATGTCTTCATCCGGGGCGACCGGAGGGACAGCAAACAGGACATTGCCAGGAAAAAAGAAGCAGATGGACGGCGGGCGAGCTAGAAAAAAAAGATTCCAAAGACGGGAAATAAAGGGTCGGAATAATGAAAAAAGATTTTGTGTAAATGAATAAAGCCCTATCTTAGTAGGGTAATCAATTGGTTGCCTACCGTGCCAGCGGTAGCTCATTCTTCAATAGCGTAGCACCTTGAAAAAGCAGATTCTAGACAAGTTAGAGGTCGGTTGCCTAGGCGTAGCCGAGATCAAACTGACGTATAGTACGGAGGTCCCCCCTGAGGACCGCAGAGCAGTAGTAACCCCCGATGATTTACATGAGGTCCTGCGGGAGTGGTGGGACGCGGATAGTATCGAGTTGTACGAAATCTTCGTCGTCCTCCTACTGGACCGGCAAAACCGCATCATCGGTATCTACAAGCACACCAAGGGCGGCACCAGCGCGGTAATAGTGGATAACAAGCTCATCATGGCTGCGGCCCTCAAATGCAACGCCAATTGCATCGTGCTGGCCCACAACCACCCCAGCGGAAGCCTCAAAGCATCTGCCGCCGACATAACGGCGACCATGGCCCTTGCCACCCTCGGAAAGCTCCACAACATTCCGGTTTTGGACCACATCATCCTTGCCCCGTCCGGAGGCTATTACAGCTTTGCTACCAACCTTCCCGACATCATGAAGGGGTACCGTCTGGAGGACTTTTACTAGTCAGCCAGTCAGTCGGCACCCCCCTCCGGGTGCCGACTGACCATAGGCCACCGCATCCCCGACCACCACCCCTATCAACCCACAACCCACAACCATGAATCCTACCAACCCACTTCCCCCCAATCACCAGGAGTCCATCCCCCAGCCAAAAAAGAACGTGAACTACCGAAAGCTACTGGACCGCCTGATGAAGTCGATCCCCCTGTTGATCGTCGATGATCCACAGCTGCAGGGCTATACGGCAGCAGCACCCAACAGCTGTTTGCCATGAGCCACCACATCACCGTACTGGCCGAGCAGCCGACCCCGCGGCACGATGAAATCACCATTGAGCAGTACCATGCCCGTCGTCTGCAACGTCGCCGGCGCGTAGCCAAGCGGATGCTAGCGCGTGTCCCGCTGTTTGCTGCCGAGTTCATGCGGTCGGAGTTTCCGGACATGACCCCCGAGCAGGTCGTGACGGACGCTACCCGGCCAACCCAGAAGCGTAAGTCATCACGTACGAAGAAGAACGGACTCAAACGGTACGGTCGTTACCCCATGTACATTCAGGCAATGGAGCGGTACCGGGCCACCGGCAATAGTGACGCGCTGGCCGAGGCCCAGGCCATCCGTAACCGCATGGCCAGGGACTTCCTTTTTGACATGCGCTGTCAGGGAGAGCAGCGAACTTACCGACTTCCGGCGACCGCCCCCCTTACGCTGGTCCGCAAAATTGCGGCCCTCAAATTTCAGCGGTGGGGGGAACTGGACCAGCAGTGGAAAGAGCTGACCATGTTCCTGCAGTGGTGAGGGTCTAAAATAATAATGCCCCAACTCCTGCCAGGGAGTTGGGGCTACTATTTGCTCCCTAGTGGAAGCCAATAGCATAGCAAGAGCAAAGATAAGGCAATCAGCTAGGCTCCCCAGTAGCGGCCAGCGGACACGGCACATCGTCAGTACCCACTCCCCTACCCTGCCGCACCAACCCCCATACCTGCCCCGCAGTACCCCCCCCGCAGTCGCCCGCATCCCCGCCACACAGGTAAGCGCGATCCCGATTCCTAAAGCAATCTGGCTGTAGTCGAAAGGCGGTAGCTATCCCCCCTTATGTGAAGCCACGAAGCAACTGGCCTAGCGGGAACATCAAGGGTGCGCTCCGCCAGCGGGCTAATTTTTTTTTCCAAGTCGATCCCTCCCCTCCAAAAATAATGATCCCACTGCCCTTGTCTTATCCCACAGTACGGCCAGTAGTCCGGTGGCAACAAAGGGGGATATCCCCCGCCAAACGACTACAACCAGAAAGCCATGAGCCGTCATTCCGTATACACCACTTACCGCCAGTACGAAGAAAACGAGCTCTTCTGGCTCGAAGTCACCACCGCCGAAATCTTCACCGAGGCTTACTGCTTCTCCACCGCCGAAGAACGCAGCCACCAGACACCCGAATGCTGCAACAGCCACGAGGCGGACATAGTACCCCCCGGCTGGGTTCCCGGATAATCGGGATCCACCAGGGGGACGCGCGGGCAGTTGGGTGGCTGGCGAGTAGTGGTTTACGAAAAGACGACCCGCAGCAGCATGCAGCTGCTGCGGGTCGGGAGTTTTTGCCGGGAAAAAAGAAAGAGGCAGGCGGCAGTCAGCGGGGAAAAGCAGCCAAAAAAAGGTGAAAATAAAGGGTCGAAATAATGAAAAAAGATTGTGTGTAAATGAAAAAAGCCCTATCTTAGTAGGGCAATCAATTGATCGCCTACCGTGCCAGCGGTAGTTCATTTTCACAATAGCATAGCACATGTCTAATGTAAAGGGCCGCAAGGCCATCAAATCCGCCCCCGTAGACCGTTACCAGGAGATCACCGACAAGGTGATTGCAGCCCTCGAAAGTGGGCTAGTACCCTGGCAGTCACCCATCGGAAGCGGGAACCAAAGGTTTGCATACAATTACGTCAGCGGCAACGAGTACCGGGGAATTAACTTCTTCCTGCTCAATTTCATGCGCCCCCACATCCAAAGCGCCTACCTCAGCTTTAACCAGGCCAAAACCCTGGGGGGAAAGGTCCGCAAGGGGGCCAAGTCCGAAAAGGTGTACTTCTTCAAAATGCTGTACAAGGACGCCAACGGCAAACCCCTATCCGATGCAGCAGCCCAAGCCCTGAAAGACAAGGGTGTAAAGCTGGACGGTACGCCCTTCCTTCGCTCCACTCCGGTGTTCAGCGTCGAGGATGTGGAAGGCATTGATTTTGATCTGCCCGCCGTCGATACGTTCGACCATAACCCCGTTGAGGCAGCCGAGAATTTTGTCAACGCCATCAAGAACGGCCCAGCAATTACCACGGCCACCAACCGGGCCAACTCTTACGATTCCGTGCGCGACATCATCGTTATGTACCCCCGCAATCGGTACAAGACGGGAGACGCCTACTACCACACCCTTTTTCACGAACTGACCCACGCCACCGGCCACGCCGACCGCCTAAACCGGGAGGACCTCACGGAACTGGTTCAGCGTAATTCCCCCAAGTACGCGCGGGAGGAACTGACCGCAGAAATGGGGGGCGCGTTCCTCTGCGCCCTTACCGGAATCGAACCCGACATTGACAACACCGCCGCCTACATCGGCAGCTGGTTGCAAGCCCTGAAAAATGACAAGATGCTTGTCTATAAGGCCGCAGCCCAGGCACAGAAAGCCGTTGACTTTTTGAGCGGGGAGCAGCAGTAAGGAGTCCGGCAGGGCAGGGCGGGGCAGATTAACATCTGCCTCGCCCATGCCTATGGACCACCGCATCCCCGACCACCACCCCTTTTCCCGCAGTACAACCTTCCATCATGTGCCAATCGAGGGTTGGCCGTGAATCCCCTCCGCTAGACGACCCGCCGCCGCAGCTGCTGCGAAGCGGTACCGCCAGGGGACCACTCAAAATCCATATCAAGATGAAGATCTTCTACCAGCCCCCCAGTACCCCCGAGGGCAAGCGTTTCTTTAGCCGCTATGCGGCACTCATTCC
>CAWDMV010000015.1:0-62672 GCA_963803525.1 Lewinellaceae bacterium | reverse complement strand
CACCCCCGCCCACCAGTTTCCCCCTCGACACGGCGGCCAGTCCGTCACCCCCCGCTACATCGTCCTCCATTACGATGCCGGCACCAGCCTGGCCGGCACCCTTAGTTACTTAAAGCCCCGTAACTTAAGCTACCATCACCTGATCGACCGCGACGGCAGCCTGGTGCAGGGGGTGCCCCTGAACAAAAGAGCCTGGCACGCCGGGCAGAGCAACTACCGCGACATTGCCGAGGATGTGAACGCACACGCCATCGGGATCAGCATGGCCA
This sequence comes from Lewinellaceae bacterium, assembly GCA_963803525.1. Taxonomy (GTDB): domain Bacteria; phylum Bacteroidota; class Bacteroidia; order Chitinophagales; family Saprospiraceae; genus Neolewinella. The sequence goes on along the minus strand of CAWDMV010000015.1, from coordinate 62,403 downwards.
ATCGCCCGGTCGGTCAATAAATACGGCAACCGCTACTGGCTGGAGTACGAAAGTTGGGCAGCACATTGGGGATCCGCTAACTGCCGATCAGGTCGTGAAGGGCTACCACCCCAACGGCGGCTCCGAAGCGTACTGGGAACGCTTCCCGGATCCCAGGTGGCTACCTGTCGCGAGATCTGTCAGTCACTCATCGAGAACTACCCGACGATCACGGATATCAGTCGGCCACGACGAAATCGCCATTGGGCGGAAGGTAGACCCGGGGCCGGCATTTCCCCTGATAAGCTTTTACAACTTGGTACCAGGTCGGGGCCGATCCGAACAGCACCGCTATCGCGTCAACACGCCCGAGAGACGCTCAATATCCGCCGTGGACCGAGCAGCAGTACCGAAATCTACGGCGTACTCCAGCATGACCAGCTCGTATACGGCCACTGGTTTGCGTACAGTAACGGCACGGTCTCGAAGTCGCTCTCCATCAGCCTCGACCAACGCCACGTACAGAATGGATTCGTCTACGCTGATTACCTAGAACAAGACTAACTCCCCATGCCCACCATCTCCCTAGCCATCCAGAAAGGCGGTTCCGGTAAGACCACCACCGCCCTCAACCTCGCCGCCGCGCTGCGGCGGCTGGGGCGGAGCGTGCTGCTGGTCGACCTCGACCCCCAGGCCAACCTGACCCACTCCCTGGGCATCCGGGACGAAGACGGGGAACGGGAAAACATCTACCACCTGTTGCGGATGGAGATGAACGGCAAAAAGCGGAGCTCGGCCGGATCGTCCTTACTACGGCCGGCGGACAGGCACTGGTACCCGCCGGACTGGAACTCGCCGATGCCGAACTGGAACTGGTCGCGACCTACGGAAGGAACACCTCGTCAAGCGATTGCTGGAGCCCCTGATCGACGAGTACGACTACGTGCTCATCGACTGCCCGCCCGCCATCGGGATGCTGACGGTGAATGCCCTGGTAGCCAGCGACTTCGTGATCCTGCCCCTGCAGGCGGAGTACCTGCCCCGCAAGGGATTGGAGAGCTGCTACCGCCACCACCGGCGGCTGCAGCAGGCGCTCAATCCCGACCTGCGGGTGCTGGGGCTCGTCCTGTCCCGCTACGACCCGCGCAAGAACCTGCACGCCCGCTCGCGGCGGGAACTGGAGGACGACCTACCCCGGCTGGCTCTTTCCCACGGCCATCCGCACCAACATCGCACTGGCCGAGGCCCAGGAGGCAGGCCTCGATATCTACGCCCACGCCCCCCACGCCCACGGGGCGGAGGATCACCTCTCCCTGGCCTACGACGTCGAGCGAAGGACAGAGAGAGGCGCTCCGGAAAAGGGACCCTAGTCGTGTCACCTCCCCCGGCCTTACCTGATTCCCCCCGCACCCGCGCACCCGCCCAAAACACACACCCATGCAGTCCCAACAGAATCCCCACTTTCAGTCCCACCGCAAGGACCACTTCACCCGCCTCTTCCCCGAGCTGGAAGCCCTGGAACTGACGGACGCCGACTGCTGGGCCTACGCCCAGAAGATGATGGACTGGGGCGAACTGGAGAGCCCGGATTCCACGACCGTCACCAACGGGGTGGCTATCTTCAGCCAGTTTCTGGCCCACGACATCACCCTGGACGCCAACAGCCGGCTGCGAGCCGGCAACCGCCTGGCCGACATCGCCAACGACCGGACCATCAATCTCGACCTCGACTGCCTCTACGGCCAGAAGACCCAGGACTTTTACTACGACGCCAAAGACACCGATAAGCTGCTCCTCGGCGAGCCGTACGGCGACGGTACCCACCGCTGGCACGACCTACAGCGCAACGCCCAGCACAAGGCCATCATCGGCGACAGCCGCAACGACGAGAACATCATCGTCTCCCGGCTGCACGTGCTCTTCATCGAGTTCCACAACCGGATGGTGGACCACGTTCGCGCCACCGGCGGCCCGCAGCAGGCCTTCGCGATCGCCCGCCGCCAGGTGATCTGGCACTACCACTGGCTGATCGTCTACGAATTTCTCGGCAAGATGCTCGACCCCAGCCTCTTCGGCCGCCTGCTGCGGGAGCCGGCCCGCTTCTACACCTGGCCGGGCCCGCTGCCGCTGGAATTTACCGGCGCGGCCTTCCGGACGGGCCACAGCCAGACGCGGGACGAAAACCGCATCAACGACACCACCGAAAAAAAGCTCATGGAGCTCGGCTTCTTCACCGCCATGAAGGAGTTCGTCGACTGGCGCTACCTCTTCGACTTCGGCGACGGCCGCGTGCAGTACGCCCGCCGGATCGATACCCGCATCGGCCGCTCCTTCCACCGGCTGCCGTTCATTAAGACCGCCGACCGGCGCGAACAGTCGCTGCCCTTCCGCAACATCCGCCGGGGGGTCGGCTACGGACTACCCAGTGGGGAAACGGTGGCGATGCGCCTCGGATTCGAGCCGCTGTCGGTGCCGCTCACCCAAAAACTGGGTACGCCCGGTACGCCGCTTTGGTACTACATCTTACACGAGGCGGCCGAGCTGGGCAACGAGGGGGAGTACCTCGGTCCCGTCGGCGGCACCCTTCTCGGCGAGTGCTTCCTGACCATCCTGCGGCACGACGACGAGAGCTACCTGAAGCGCTACCCCCGCTGGCGGCCCACCCTCGGCCGGGAGCCCCACCGCTTCGATTTCGTCGACCTGATCCACTTCGTCAATGCCGAAACGGCCTGACGGGCCTTAGTCAATAACCGCTAAATTCTCTTCGCCATGTCCTTCCAGTCCACCCGCAAGTCACGCCGCCACCGCATTCCCCGCCCGGAAAGCCGGGAGCAAGAAAAGCCGTTCTTTCAGCCGCTCGCGCCGGCCGCCCCCGTACAGGCCAAACTCACCGTCGGGGCGCCCGACGACCAGTACGAGCGCGAGGCCGACGCCGTAGCGAACCGCGTGGTAAGCTCCGGCCACCAGGGCGAAAGCCCCAAGGTGCAGGCCATGCCGGATAGCCGCATGGAAGAGGACCGCGCCGTACAGGAAAAGCCGGACCGGGGGGCGGGGCCGCAGGTGCAAAGGAAAATGCCCGGGGAAGAGGAGGAACCGATCCAGCAGATGGGAAAAGAGGAAGAGGAGCCGATCCAGCAAGATGGGCGATGAGGAGGAAGAAGCACCCATTCAGGCCAAACGTGGCCCGGGTGGAAAGGGCACCGTCAACGATCAACTGGCGAATCGCATCCGGCAGCGCTCGGGCAGGGGGCAAGCGCTGGGCGGCGGGGTAAGGGACAAGATGGAATCCGGGTTCGGCCGTGATTTTTCCGGCGTCAGTATCCACACCGACAACGCCGCCGACGAAATGAACCGGGAGCTGGGGGCCCGCGCCTTCGCCCGCGGGCAGGACGTGTACTTCCGCTCGGGGGAATACAATCCGGATACCGCCACCGGACAGCGGTTGCTGGCGCACGAGCTCACCCATACGGTGCAGCAGGGCGGGGGCAAGCCGGCCCCCTCCCATGCTACCCCGGCCGTACAGCGACACTGGAGCAAGACCGATGGACCGCCAAGTTTTCAGGACGGCGCGCTCACCATCAAGGTCGGGCTGAAATTCGCCGGCGCGGTACTCAACAAAAGCTCGAACGCCGCGGTGAATACCACCGCGCTGGCCGGCGCCGCCAAGCGGCAGATCGAACAGAGCTACCGGGGAAAAATCACGAAACGGTTCCTCGGAATGAAGTTGGTGTACGACGTGCAAACCACGGCAACGGTCAGGAGCATCAGTAAGCTGAGTGATCTCACCATCGGCGGGGAGCATTTGCTGGTCGTCCTCGATGATTCCAACCCCCGCGTGAACGGCACCTACGGCCGGGGGCCCTTTTACGGCACCATCGTCTACCTCAACGAAAAGCACATCGGGGGGATGATCTCCGGCGCGGACGGTAACACCATCCCCCACGAAGTGGGTCATACCGCCGGACTGAAACACCTCATGGAGAAGGGGGAAGAGTCGAGTCTCATCGGCGCGGCGATCAAGGCGATCCACCAAAACCTGAACCCCGAGAATATCATGTGGCGCGGGGGCGGACACCCGAGCTACTCGATGGCCGACGCGGACCAGAAGCTGACCGAGACCAATAGCGGACAATTGGAAGAAGTCTCCAAAAACATCGACCAGGACAAGATCGGCAAGGTCAATTATTTCAGTTTCGCGGAATTGATGCTGCTGCCCTGACCGCCAGGCCGCCTAAATCCCCTCACGTATGACCTCCGCCCAAACCCAGGCCACCTACACCCTGCTCCGCGACCTGCTGACCTTCCAGCTCTCCGCCTCGGAAGACGGACGCGAGCGCCGCGGCCTCCTGCGCCGCAGTGCCCAACTGAAGGAACTCTGCCCCCAACCTGATGCCCCCTGGACCGACGAGGCCCGCGTGGCCTGGCTGCTGGCCCTCCTGCCCCACGCCGCGCCCGACCTGCTGGACCGGCTCCTGCGCGAACAACTCACCGAAGCCGGCGACTTCCCGCGCCTCGGCGGCGCGAAGGGGGAGCAGTACCGGGGCGTATTGCCGACCGGGGAGACCGTATTGTTCCTGCTGGCCGGCGAGCGGGCCGACTGGCGGGCGGAAGTGCGGACCCTCTTCAGCGGCGATCATTTCCTGGTGGAGCGCCGCCTGCTCCTCCTGGCCGACGTGCCACCGGGCGAGCCCCGGCTGGCCGGGAAATTGCTCCCGGAGCCCGATGCCGTTGAGATGATCCTCAGCGGCCACGAGGCCAAGCCCCACTTCAGCACCCGCTTCCCCGCCGAGCGGCTCACGACGGGCATGGAGTGGGAAGACCTGGTGCTCTCCCCCGCACCCACGAGCAGCTGGACGAGATCCTGGCCTGGGTCGAGCACGGGGATACGCTGCTCGGCGACTGGGGCCTGGGCAAGCGCCTCAAACCCGGGTACCGCACCCTCTTTCACGGTCCGGCGGGTACGGGAAAGACCCTCACCGCCAGCCTGCTGGGAAAGCGGACCGGCCGCGACGTCTACCGCGTCGACCTCTCGATGGTGGTATCCAAGTACATCGGGGAAACCGAAAAGAACCTGGCCGCCCTCTTCGCCAAGGCGGAAAACAAGGACTGGATCCTCTTCTTCGACGAGGGCGACGCCCTCTTCGGCAAGCGCACCGCCACCAAGGACGCCCACGACCGCCACGCCAACCAGGAGGTCAGCTACCTCCTCCAGCGGGTCGAGGCCTACGACGGCCTGATCGTCCTGGCCTCCAATTTCAAGAGCAACATCGACGAGGCCTTCATGCGCCGGTTTCAGTCGGTCATCGCCTTCCTGCCGCCCTCCCAGGACGAGCGGCGCCGGCTGTGGGCGAACGCCTGGCCCAGCGGACGGTTGTCCTTCGCCAGCGGCTGTGACCCGGCCACGCTGGCGGCCGATTACGAGATCACTGGCGCGACCATCAACAACGTCGTGCAAAAAATTTGCCTCCGCTTGCTCGCGAACGGCGACCGCCACGTGGACCAGGATATGGTACTGGACGTGCTGCGGCAGGAGTTGGGCAAGGAGGGAAAGCTCGTCTAGGCGGGGTCGCCGGTGCCCTGAATATCCCCGATGATCTCCAGTTGCAGGATCACATCGTCCAGCGGTACTTGCGGCACGGCCCCGTCGGTGATCACCGCGTACATATTGTCAAACAGCGCCTTCCAGCGGCCGGTCTGCGTGAGCACGGGGCCGCGCACCGTAACGCCCCCGGTTTCGGTGTGTAATAAACCATGCTGCTCCGCCGGTTCCTCCCCGAAGTGGGGGTGATCGGGTTGGATGCCCGCCCGCAATTGATCTTCCTGCACGTCAATGCCGTACTTCACGAAACTGCCGTTCCTGCCGTGGAGGACGTAGCGGGGCGTCGGTTCGCGCACGAGCAGGCTGCAGGACAGGCTCACGCGCAGCGGACGGGCGTACGTAAACTGCAGGTCGAAGGCGTCGGGGATGGCACTGTGGTCCCGCTGCGTCCAGGTGGTGCCGGTCACTTCCTCTGGTGGACCGAAGAGGGCGACCGCCTGGTCGATCAGGTGGGCACCCAGGTCGTAGAGCATGCCGGCGGCGGCCCCCGGCGCCTCCTTCCACGGCTTGACGTTGGGGGCCGGTTTCCAGCGGTCGTAGCGGGCCTCGTAGTTGACGACCTGGCCGAGGGTGCCGCCTTCAATCACCTGACGGACGGTCAGAAAGTCGCTGTCCCAGCGCCGGTTTTGGAAGACGAAGAGGTGGAGGTTTTTCTTCGCCGCTAGGTCGCGCAATTCCCGCAGCTCGGCGGCCGTGGCGCAGGCGGGCTTATCGACGAGCACGTGCTTGCCCGCCTCCAGGGCGGCCCTGGCCAAGGCGTAGTGCGTGGCATTGGGGGTGGCGATGCTGACGAGGTCGATGCCGTCATCGGCCAGTACGGTGGCTGGATTCGGGGTGGGTTCCATACCCGGAAACTCTGCCGTCAGTTCGTCCGCACGGCTGGTCACTACCCGGTCGACGGAGAAGTGAGGGCTGGCGCGGTAAAAGGGGGCCTGCAGGTAGCGACCGGAGAGGCCGAAGCCGATCAGGCCGACGGAAATCGGAGCGGGCATGGGAAACTTTTGCCTTCAAGATAGGGGCCACGGATCAGTCCCCCGGATCGGTATTCCGTACACCCGCCTCTACCCGCTGATCGACGTAATTCTGGGACGGCGGTACGGGGCAGGCGTACCCGGTCGTGTACGCGCAGTAGGGATGGTAAGCTTTGTTGAAGTCCAGCGTTACTTGCTCCGCCTCCGGAAGGTGCAGGTCGAGGTAGCGCCCGCCGCCGTAGGTGTCCACGCCCGAAGTCGCGTCGCGAAAGGGGAGAAAGAGGAGGTTGCGGTATTCCTCCGGCAGCTGGGTGCGCGTGGTACGGAATACGTCGAGGGTATCGGGCTGGCCGCGGAGCTCAAAGATCAGGCGGCCGTAGACGTAGTACTCGGCCGAGACGTCAGCACTGGTAGGCAAACTGATGACCTCGGGATCGGGGTAGCGTTCCAGGCGGGCTGAGACGATGTAGGCCGTGCTTAAGGGGAAAAAGGACAGTCCGCCGCCCTCCTGCAAAGCCGTCCGTTGGGCCTCCGATAGGATAGAGCGCTCCGGGTCCAGGTATTCCTGATCCAGGGTTTCCTGGGCCCGTTGTGCCGCGGCAAGGGGTTCGGCTCGGGGGGCGGGCGCGCGGGTGGACGTGCAAGCAGCCAGTAGGAGCAGGCAGAGGGGCAGGTAGCGGAACACGGGCGGTCTGTTGAGTAGGCCGAAATTAGTGCATAGCGGGGAGCCGCGCGAAGTTTCCCCGGCACCCGCGTCCCCGCCCCGGGAATTTGTAAGCCTGAAGTTTTGCTTACATTGATGGCCTAGCCAGCAGACACCAATTATGACCGACTCCAGAAGACAATTCATCCGCCGCGCGGGAAGCCTCGGTGCCGCCGCCCTCGTCCTGCCCCTGTGGGCCTGCAACAACGCTAAGTCCGAATCCACCGGGACCGGCAGTACGACCAACCGCGCCGACCGTAGCCCGAGCGGCGACCTGGAAGAATACGGTCTCCAGCTCTACACGCTGCGCGACGAAATGCCGAAGGACCCGAAGGGCACCCTCCGAAAAATTGCGGACATGGGCTACACCCAGATCGAAGGTTACGAAGGTAAACTGGGCATGTTCTGGGGCATGGAGCCGCAGGCGTTCAAGGATTACCTCGACGAACTGGGCCTGACCATGGTCTCCAGCCACTGCGACATCAACGAGAATTTTGCGGAAAAGGCCCGGCAGGCCGCCTCCATCGGCTTGGAGTACCTGATCTGCCCCTACATCGGTACCCGGGACGACCGGGCCGGCTGGCAGGAGGTCGTCGAACAGTTCAACGCCTGCGGTAAGACCTGCGCCGACAACGGCCTGCGCTTTGCCTACCACAATCACGCGTACACCTTCGAGGAAGTGGACGGCATCGTGCCCCAGGCCTACCTGATGGACAACACCGACGCTACCGTCGACTACGAAATGGACATCTACTGGGTCGTCACGGCCGGGGAAGACCCCATCGCCTGGCTCAACCGCTACCCCGACAAGTGGACGCTCTGCCACGTCAAGGACCGCAGCAGGGACGCCGCACCGGACGACATGGACGCCTCGGTCAACCTGGGGGAAGGCACCATCGACTTTCCCGCCGTCCTGTCCGTGGCCGAGGAACAGGGCATGAACTACTACATCCTGGAGCAGGAAGAATACGAAGGCACCACCCCCCTGAAGGCCGCGGCCGCGGGTGCCCGGTACCTCCAAACGTTTAAGTTCGCTTAGAGCTCCCCGCGCAGGAACCTTCCCGTGTGGCTTTCCTCCACCCCGGCCACCTGTTCGGGCGTGCCGCTGGCCACCAGTTCACCGCCGCCGCGTCCGCCCTCGGGGCCCATGTCGATGAGGTAGTCGGCGACCTTGATCACGTCCATGGTGTGCTCGATGACGATTACGGTATTGCCCTTGTCGACCAGCTTCTGCAGCACCTTGAGGAGGTATTTGATGTCTTCGAAGTGCAGGCCGGTGGTGGGCTCGTCGAGGATGTAGACGGTCTGTCCGGTGTCCCGTTTGGAGAGTTCCTCGGCGAGCTTCACGCGCTGGGCCTCGCCCCCGGAAAGGGTGGTAGCCCGCTGGCCGAGGGTGATGTAGCCGAGGCCGACGTCCTTGAGCGTCTTCATGCGGCGGTAGATCTTCGGGATGGGCTGGAAGAAGTCGGCCGCCTCGGCGACGCTCATGTTGAGTACGTCGGTAATGGACTTGCCCTTGTAGAGGATCTCCAGCGTCTCGCGGTTGAAGCGCATGCCCTGGCAGTTCTCGCACTGCACTTCGACGTCGGGGAGGAAGTTCATTTCGATGGTCCGCATGCCGCTGCCCTTGCAGACCTCGCAGCGCCCACCCTTCACGTTGAAGCTGAAGCGGCCCGGCTTGTAGCCACGGATCATGGATTCCGGCAGCTTGGTGAAGAGCTGGCGAATATCGGTGAAGACGCCCGTGTAGGTGGCCGGATTGGAGCGCGGCGTGCGCCCGATCGGCGACTGGTCGATGTCGATGACCTTATCCAGGTTCTGTAGGCCGTACACCCGGCCGTACTCCATCGGCTTCTTGAGGCTGCTGTAAAAGTGCTGCCGCAGGATGGGGTAGAGGGTCTCGTTGATGAGGGTCGACTTGCCGCTGCCCGATACGCCCGTCACGCAGGTCAGGGTACCGAGGGGAATCTTGATGTCGACGTCCTTGAGGTTGTTGCCCTTGGCCCCCTTGAGGGTGAGGAACTTGCCGTTGCCCTTGCGGCGCTGTTCCGGGATCTCGATCCGGCGGCGGCCCGCCAGGTAGTCGCTGGTGATGCTGCCGGCGTTGGCCTCGAGCAGGAAGTCGGCGGGTTTGCCCGCCGTGACCACGCGGCCGCCGTTGACGCCGGCGCCCGGGCCCAGGTCGAGTAGGTAGTCACTCGCCATCATGATGTCCTTATCGTGCTCGACGACCAGGACGGTATTGCCGATGTCGGTCAGGTCGCGCAGGGCGGTGATGAGGCGCTGGTTGTCGCGCTGGTGCAGGCCGATGCTCGGCTCGTCGAGGATGTAGGTGATGCCCGTCAGCTGGCTGCCGATCTGGGTGGCCAGGCGGATGCGCTGGGCCTCCCCACCGGAAAGCGTGCGGCCGGGGCGGTCGAGGCTGAGGTAGCCCAGCCCCACGTGGAGCAGGAACTGCAGGCGAAAGCGGATCTCCTTCAGGATGTCGGTGGCGATGAGGGTGGTGCGCGCGTCCATGCCCTCCTCGGCGGTTTCCATCCAGCTGCCGAGCTCGCCGAGGTCCATGCGGGCCAGGTCGCTGATGGTCTTGTCCTTGATCCTAAAGTTGCGGGCCTCCTTGCGCAGGCGGGCACCCGCACATTCCGGACAGCTGTCGATCGTCATGAACTCCTCGGCCCACTGCCGGATGCGCTCGCTCGTGGTTTCCTCGTACCAGCGTACGATCATGTTGACGAGGCCGTTGGCCTCCACGTCCCACACCAGGTCGTGGGCGCTCTTGTCGTACTTGCTTTTCTTCTTCCCGCTGGCCTTGCGGCCGTAGAGGATGACGTTCAGGGCCGCGGCCGGGATCTTCTCGATCGGGTCGCTGAGCTTGAATTTCTCGGCCTTGGCGATCGCCTTGATCTGCTTGAAGGTGGTATTTTCCCGGCTGTCGCCCAGGGGCACCAGTCCGCCCTTATTGATGCTGACGCCGCGGTCGGGGATGATCTTGGTGATGTCGGGGCTGTTGACCTGTCCGAGTCCCTTACAGGTCGGGCAGTAGCCGTAGGGCGAGTTGAAACTGAAGGTGTTCGGGCTGGGCTCCTCGTAGCTGATGCCGTTTTCGGCGTCCATCAGGTTCTTGGAGTAGGGGGAGGTATCCCCGCTTTCGGCGTCCTGCACGAGCACCAGGCCCTCGCCCATCTTCAGGGAGGTGGCCACGGCCTGCCGCAGCCGGTCGAGGCGTTCGGGGCCCATACGGATGCGGTCGACGACCAGCTCGATGTCGTGCACCTGGTAGCGGCTGACCTGCATGCCCTCGGCGAGGTCCTGGATCGCGCCGTCGACCCGCACCTTGGTGTAGCCCTGCTTGCGCACCGAGTCGAAGAGTTCCCGGTAGTGGCCCTTACGGCCGCGCACGAGGGGGGAGAGCACGATGATCTTGCGGCCGTCGTAGGTCTCGGCGATCTGGTCGAGCATCTGCTCCTCGGTGTAGCGGAGCATGGGCTTGCCGCTGAGGTAGCTGTAGGCGGTACCGGCGCGGGCGTAGAGCAGGCGCAGAAAGTCGTAGATCTCGGTGACGGTGCCCACCGTCGAGCGGGGGCTCCGGTTGGTGGTCTTTTGCTCGATGGAGATCACGGGGCTCAGGCCGGTGATTTGCTCGACGTCGGGCCGCTCCATCGAGCCCATGAATTGGCGGGCGTAGCTGCTGAAGGTCTCCATGTAGCGCCGCTGCCCCTCGGCGTAGATCGTGTCGAAGGCCAGGCTGGACTTCCCGCTGCCGCTCAGTCCGGTGATCACGACGAGTTCGTTGCGGGGCAGTTCCACGTCGATGTCCCGGAGGTTGTGCTCCCTGGCGCCGATCACGGTCAGGAAGCGCTCGGTGTGGGGAATGTCGGCGGGGGAGGGGGGCGGGGCCGCGGGTGCGGTGGTAGTTGGGGCAGCCATAAGTGGTAGTAACCCGGCAAAGGTACAACTGTTTGCAACAGTTTGTGGGAAAAGGCTAGGTTTGGTCGGCCGCGGTGATGGCATCCGCGTAGTAGCCCTGGCGGCCTTCCCGCAGGACGAAGCGTACGCGGTCGCCCTTCTTTACGGGGCCCGTGCGCAGGTTGGCGCGGCGGAAGTGGAACTCCTCCCGCGTCCCCTCCAGCCGGAGGTAGCCCTGTCCCCGCTCGGGGAGGTAAAACAGCACGATGCCGGGGGAAGTGTGCATGGGGATACGGGTGCGGTGCGGGCGGGTGGCAGACCACGTTTCCGCCAGTCGGTGCATCCTGACAAAGGTAAGCTCCTTGACGAGCTTTCCCCCCTTGCCCCTGCACCCGTGGCCCCGCCCCGCTGTACCTTTACCCCATGGCGTTGACGAAGATTATTCCCCTGCTCGGCGGGCTCTTGCTGGCCTTGTCCCTGACCGGGCAGACCGATAGCCTCGGACAGTGGAACAGCCTGCAGTCGTTTTCCACCGGCACCTACGTGACCGAAAGCCCGGAGTCGATCATCTATACCACCGGCAACGCCCTGTTCTTCCTCGACAAGACCGACCTGAGCATTACCCGCCTGACCCGCACCGACGGCCTGGCCGGCGGGCGCATCAACCTCGTGCGGTACCACCCGCCCACCGCTACCCTGATCGTCGTATACGATAACAGCACCATCGACCTGCTGCGCGACGGCCGCTTTACGACCCTGCGGCAGATCGATAACTTTAATTTCAGCGGCGACAAGCGCATCTACGACCTGGCCTTCGGTGCCGACAACCGCATCTACCTGGCGGCGGGCTATGGCGTATCGGCGCTTTCCCTTAGCGACGAAACCTTCACCTTTACCACCTTCACCGGCGTGCGGGTGGATGGGGTGGCGGAGTACGCCGGCGGCATCTACGCCGCCACCCCGGAGGGGCTCTACCGCGTCCCGCTCACGGGCGTCAACATCAACGATTTCAACAACTGGGAGCTGCTGGGCCCCGACGACGGACTGCCCGGTGATTACTCCTCGTCGACCGTGGTCACCTGGAAGGATCAGCTGTACTTCAGCATAGACGCGGACGTCTGGCGCATAGGGGCCACCGGCGCACGGCCATTTTATAGCAGCGGCGCGACCGTTAGCCGGCTGGAGTACCTCAGCGCGGGGCCCACCCGCTTGCTCGCCGGCTACCGCTGTACGGCCACCAACTGCTTTAGCAGCGACATCATCGCCCTGGAGGAGCCGATCGGGCAGTTTGCGCGCCTCCCCGGCTGTGCCAACCTGACGAACTACGCCATCGAGGACGAGGCGGGACGCATCTGGTTCGGGGACGATTTCGAGCAGATCCGCTACCTGAGCGGACTGGACGGAGCATGTCAGGGGCTGACCTACCCCGGACCCCCCAATGATTTCAATTACCGCCTCTTCCACGACGGTACCTCCCTGTGGGTGGCCCCCGGGCAACTCGACGAGAACACCACCCCGATCTACGACTTCAACGGGGTGTACCGCTACACCGACGGCAGCTGGCAAACCTACAGCATCAGGAATACCACTGCCTTCTACGGCCGCGACGGCCTGCGCGGGGCGGGGGACGACGACGTGCCCACCATCATCGATGTCCACTACGATCCCGTCAACCGCATCCATTACTTCAGCTCCTTCTTCGAGGGAGTGATCGGCCTCGACGCGGAAGGGGAGGCTACTTACTACGACGAGGCCAACAGCAGCCTACAGACGGCTCCCGCGGCGGGGCCGAGCCGCATCCGGGCCGCCGGGGCGGTGACTGACCCCCAGGGCTTCACTTACTTCGCCACTAGCCTAGCCGAAAACAACGGCATCGTGAGCGTACGCAGCCCCACGGGGGAGTGGGCCGCCCTCGGGCAGGCCTGCGACATCAACCTGGCCATCAACCTGGCCATCGATCCGGAAGGCTACCTCTGGGTCATCCACCGCGCCGGCCAGGAGGGCGGGATAACCGTGATCGACCCCATGGGCACCCCGCTGGACCCCAGTGACGACCGCTGCCGCACCTTTACGGCCAGCAACAGCGCGCTGCCCACCAACGAGATCCGCAGCATCGCGGTGGACCTGAAGGGCAGCGTCTGGATCGGCACCGCCTCCGGGATCGTGACCTTCGACTGCGGCAACCAGGTCTTCGATACCGATCGCTGCCAGGGCTTCCGGCCGCCGGTGGAGTCCGACGACGGCTTCGGTGCCTTCCTGCTGGAAACCGAGGAGATCCGGGCCCTTACCGTCGACGGCGGCAACCGCAAGTGGATCGGCACCAACGGCGGGGCCTACCTCCTCTCCGAAGACGGCCGCGACCAGCTGCTCTTCTTCGACCGCGGCAACAGCCCCCTGCTCGACGACGCCGTGCGCGACATCGCCATCGACCCCGCCTCGGGTACGGTATTCTTCGGCACCGAGCTCGGCGTGATCAGCTACCGGGGCGACGCCACGGCCGCCACGGCCAGCTTCGCTCCGGACCTGGTCGTGTTCCCCAATCCGGTCGAGCCGGGCTACGACGGGCCCATCGCCATCAACGGCCTGGCCCGCAACGCCCGCGTCAAGATCACCGACCTGAGCGGCAAACTGGTCAACGAAGGCCTGGCTACCGGCGGGCAGTTCACCTGGTCGGGGCAAGACTATACCGGCCGGCGGGTCACCTCGGGCGTTTACCTCGTGTACGCCTCGAGCAACGTGACGGTCAGCTCCGACAACCCGCGGGCGGCGGTGGGCAAGATCGTTTTTATCCGTTAGGAAGGGGAGTGCCGCCGGACCCCGTATCTTCGCCGGCGTGATCCCCAACTACGCCTTCCGCACCGAACACGCCGCCCCCCGCACCACGCGGTGGCTCCACCTCCTGTTCTACCTCGGGGCCGGGCTGCTGCTGGCAGCCGCTGCCCACAGCCTGTACCTCTACTTCACCGACTGGTCCGCCGGGGACGATGGCCACTTCTGGTACCTCGTGCTGGGGCTGGTGTACCTGCTCGTCAGCGCCCTCATCGCCTGGTTCACTTACCACCACGGAGACGATGAGGAAAGCCCGCCCGACCGCTACGTCGAAATCCGGGACGGAGTGATGGTGTGGGAGCTCGACCAACTCAACGGAGCACAACGCGTGGATTTGAAGACGGTGGCCCGGGCGGAGCGGCCCTCCGTGCGCGAACTCCTGCTCACGCTGCAGGACGGCAGCCGGCTTATGCTGCCCATCTACCTGGTCGATGAGGAAGCCAAGCAGGTGGAACTGGAGAATATTCTGCTGAACCTAGGTTAGCCCTTGTTAGCGAGCTGCCCGCAGGCGGCGTCGATGTCCTTGCCGCGGCTGCGGCGGACGGTCACCATGACGCCGCGGTCGCGCAGGTAGGTGGCGAAATCGTCAATGCGGTGCTCGCTCGACTTGCGGAAGGGGGCGTTGTCGATCGGGTTGTACTCGATGATGTTGACCATGCTGGGTACCCGGCGGCAGATGCGGTACAGCTGCTCGGCGTCTTCGAGGGAGTCGTTGAAGTCCTGGAAGGTGATGTACTCGAAGCCGATGCGCTTGTTGGTCTTCGCGTAGAAGTACTCGAGGCTCTCCACGATGGCCTCCAGGTTATTCGTCTCGTTGATGGGCATGATCGCGTTGCGCTTCGCGTCGTCGGCGGCGTGGAGGCTGAGGGCGAGGTTGACCTTGGTGTCTTCGTCGGCGAGCTTACGGATCATCTTGGCGATGCCGGCGGTGGATACGGTGAGGCGGCGGGGGGCCATGTGGAGGCCCGTATGGCTGGTGATGCGGTCGATGCTGCCGACGACCTCCCGGAAGGCCAGCAGGGGCTCGCCCATGCCCATGTAGACGATGTTGGTCAGGGGCTTGCCGTAGGTGTCCAGGCACTGCTGATTGACCAGAAATACCTGGTCGTAGATCTCGGCGGCGGTGAGGTTGCGCACGCGCTTCATGCGGCCGGTGGCGCAGAAGGTGCAGGTCAGGCTGCAGCCCACCTGGCTCGATACGCAGACCGTGAAGCGGTCGTCCGCCACTACGGGGATGAGCACCGACTCCACCAGGTGGCCGTCGTGCAGGCGGAAGCGGCTCTTGATGGTGCCGTCGGCGCTGCGCTGTACCTTATCTTCCGTGATGACGGGCAGGGTGTACTCGGCGGCCAGGCGTTGCCGCAGGTCGAGCGACAGATTGGTCATCTCGTCGAAACTGCGGGCCCCCTTTTGCCACAGCCATTCGTATACCTGCTTGGCCCGGAATTTCTTCTCCCCCGAAAGGATCAGGGCGGAAGTGAGTTCTTCCAGGCTGAGGGAACGGATATCGGGTTGGGTGGTGGAAAGCGTAGCGGACATTCCAGGCAAACGCCCCAGCGGGCGGGCTGGTTGTCCTGGCGCAACCTCGGGTCCGCTGATGCGTTATCAAGCGCCGGACACTGCTCCGAAAAACGGCTTATGGATTTACCACCGAACTACCTGGACCTTTACGCGCAGGCGCTCCGCTACGACCGGGTGGGCGATCCCTATACCGCCGTGAAGCTCCTGAAGAAGGTGAGTCGGTTGGTGCCCGACTGGGCCGACGCCTACCGCAGCCTGGGCACCATCTACACCCGCCGGAAGGAATGGAAGCCCGCCTTCCATTACTGGAGCAAGACCGTCGCCCTGGACGCCGACGACCGCGACGCCTGGTGGCAACTCGGCCTGGCCGCCGTCCCCCTAAAGCGGATGCGCACCGCCCAGACCGTCTGGGCCAAATTCGGTTACGACCGCCTGCGCCACGACAAGCCGCTCGGGCTGCAGCTCCAGCACCAGGACGGCTACGAGATCCTCTGGATGCAGCCCCTGGATGCCGCCCGCGCCCGGGTGGTCAGCATTCCGCACCCCGGCAGCGGCATGCGCTACCGCGACCTCATTCTCTACGACCGCCGCGGACAAAAGGGCTATAACGTCATCGGGCGGCGCCGGGTACCGATCTTCCAGCACGTCGATCGCCTCAAGGGCTCGCCTTACCAGACCTTCAGCTGCCTGCTCCATACCTCCGGGGAGGCCCCGATCGAGCAACTCGAGCAGCTCAGCTTTGACGCCGGCCTGGGCTTTGAGGTCTGGAGCAACGCCACCCGCGCCCTCCAGCAGGACCGGGCCAAGGCCAGCGAAGACGAGCGGCGGGCCTTTCCGGAGTACTACAGTGATTTACTGCCGCGGCCCGAGACGGGGACGACCCTGATCGCCCTGGCCGCCGTGCACCCCGCCGAGGTAGATCGGGTGCTCAACGACTGGCAGATCATTACCCTCCAGCAGTACTCAGATCTCCGTGCGTACTGAGGCGGTCGAGGTAGTCGAGCATCTCGTGCAGCCCGGCCACCTTTTCCACCCGGGCGTAGCCCTCGAATTCGCGCAGGCTGGCCTGGTAGCCGGATAGCAGGAGGCGAACGTCCGGACAGTGGTCCATGATTTCCGCGATGAGCTCGTCGACCGGGCGCTCCACGAAACTGTTGGAAAGCAGGGTCAGCAGGTAGTCCACCCGGGTGACGCGGCAGAGGTCGCCGAGGTCGGTCGGCGCGATCCCGGTGCCCAGGTAAAGGGCCGAGAAGCCGCGCTTTTTCATCAGGTGCTGGATGAAGAGCATGCTCAGGTCCTGCCGCTCCCCTTCGGGCAGGAAGAGGGCGAACACCGGGCGGTCGTGCCCGGTCGTGGCGGGCAGGGCGTCGGTAGCGGCCAGGATCTTCTGGCGGATCATGCCGGCGACGAAGGATTCCTGGACGGGGGTGACCGAGCCCGTAAAGTAGAGCAGGCCCAGCTTGTCGATGAAGGGATAGATCACCTCCATCATGGTTTCCTCGAAGCCCCGCTGCTCGATGTTGGTATCGACGATGAGGCCGAATTTGTAGGCATCCATTTCGACCACCGAGAGGGTGAGGACGTCGAGCTGGGTGTCCGGGCTGACGTTGAGGCTCGAGAGGGAGGCCACGCGTTCGCTGCGCTCCGCTTCCGTCATTTCCGCGATCTTGCTGATGCGGTAGCCATTCTTGTTGAGCAGGGCGATGGCGGAGAGTTTCCGCAGGTCGTCCTCGAGGTAGAAGCGGATGTTGGTCTTGCTCCGGCGGGGGGTGATGAGGTCGTAACGCTGCTCCCAGGCACGCAGGGTGTGCGCCCGGATGCCGGTAAGTTTTTCCACGTCCTTGATCGAGTAAACCGCCAATTTTGAAGCCTGCTAGGGTGTAAGTTCGATGTCCGGGGGACTAACGCCCCCTTACCTAAATGGTTCAGGAAGTCTCCGGAGGGGCGTTCGCCGCCTTTGTGGTATTTTTCGCGGGTCCGCAGGTGCATTGAACGCCGGCGGCCGCCCCAATTTTCCCATTATGCGACCACTTGTACTCCTTGTTCTCCTTTCGCTTGTGACCGGCCTACACGCCCAGTCCTGCTTCTACCAACTCCGCCTGGAGGACGGCGCGGGCGACGGGTTCAACGGAGGGGCCGTCACGGTCACGGTGGCCGGTACCTCCACCGACTACACCCTCGACGCGATGAACGACGACGGCAGCCGGCGCGACTTCTTCTTCGGGGTCAACGACGGGGAGCCGGTCACGGTCGGCTACCTGGCGGGGGCTTTTACGGAGGAAGTCGGCTTCTCCATTTTGGACAACAACGACAGCCTGATCTACCGGGTACAGGCACCGGCCACCAACGCCAGCCTGACCACCTTCGCCGCCGCCTGCCGCACCTGCGCGCCGCCGCCCCTGTCGTCCATCGAGCTGTACCGCCTGCGCTACAATTCCGTAGATATCCGCTTCCGCGCGACCGCCGCGGCCGCCGACCCCACCTACCTGATCGAGTACGGGCCGGGCGACTTCGACCCCGCTACCGACGCGGGTACCCAGCTCACGAGCCAGGACACGATGCTGCGGGTGAGCGGCCTGGAGGCGAATACGGCCTATACCTTTTATGTATCCACGGTCTGCCAATCGCCCGCGGACACGAGCGTGCGGCGGGGCCCCTTCCGCATCAGGACGCAGGTGCAGAAGGATATCGGCGTCACGGTCCTGCTAAAGCCGACCGACCGTTGCGCGCCGCAAGCGACCGACTCCGTCACCATCGGCATCACCAACTTCGGGGGGGAGGCCCAGCAATTCTTCCGGGTCGACTTCCTGATCAACGGGCAGCCCGGGGGCGTGGATTTTCCCTTCGATGGCATCTACACCGGGGTGGTGGGCGTGGACAGTACCGAGTACTTTACTTTCGACGTAAACGTGGACCTGCGCACGCCGGGCTACTACACCATCCAGGCCTTCACCATGCTGGAGGGCGACGAGGACCTCACGAACGACACCCTAACCGCTATCGTGGCGAGCGTGCCGGTGATCAGTACCCTGCCGTACGTCGAGGACTTCGAGGCGGGCAACGGATTCTGGCGGCCCGAGCGGGGCGGCCGGGGCCCCGCCTCGTGGCAACGCGCCCGCCCGCGCAATGCGCTCATCGACCGGGCCGGTTCCGGGGAGTTTGCCTACGTGACCAACGCCCGCGGCGACTACAACAACGACGAATTGAGCTACCTGCGCTCCCCCTGTTTCGACTTCTCCGGGCTCACGGAGGATCCCTTCCTCTCCTTCCTGCTCTACGTGGATACCGAGGTGAGCTTCGACCAGCTCTACCTGGAATCTTCCATCGACGACGGACAGACCTGGCGGCGGGTGCAGCGCAACCCCACCGGCATCAACTGGTATAATAATGCCCGCGACCAGGCCTGGGAGGGCGACGGCGGCTTTGGGGGCGGCTACGCCCTGGCGGGGCAGCAACTGGCCGGACTCGCCGGCGAGGAGGAGGTACAGCTCCGCTTCGTGTTCCGCAGCGACGGCGACGGCACGCGGGAGGGCATCGCCATCGATAACATCCGCGTGACCGCGCGGGACGGGGTGGACCTGGCCGCCGTGAGTGCCGACTTCCCCGGGCTCAACGGCTGCGGCGCGGGGAGCGATACGCTGGAATTCACCTTCGCGGACATCGGCACCGAACGGGTGGACAGCGCCACCGTCAGCTACCGCATCGACGGGGGCGAGGTCGTCGCCCAAACCGTGGCCGCGCCTACCGTACTGGGTGATCGACGGACGGTGCGGTTCAATTCCGGCTACGGCAGCCTTACCCTCCCGGACTCCATCGTGGTGGAGGCCTGGGTCGAGGCAATTGGCGACATGGCCACCTACAACGACACCACCGTGCTGGTGTACCGCCCCCTGCAGGAGGTGCCTTTTCTCGTTGACTTCGAGGACGGGAGGCGGCCCACGAACTGGGAGTTTGCTCCTGACCTCCTCATCGCCCAACGGCCGGGCAGCAGCTCGGTGACCCTGTACGACAACCTCAATGCGCAGGATACAGTCGCTCTCTTTACCTCCGCTTCCTACGGGCCGTACGAGACGGGCGACTCCGTTGAATTTGAGGTAACCCTGACTCCGCTGACCGCTGGGGAAGCGGTCAGCGGAACCCTACTCATCACCTATGACACCGACTGCGACGACAGCCTGCTGCTCGAGGAGCCCATCGCCCTGCGTGCCGGGACCCAGCGGATCGCCATTCCCGGTGTCGGCCCGAGTGGAAGATTTTCGGTAGAAGTTATCTGGGAATCCGGCGATTACTACGTGGACTTCGACAATATCCGGGTGAAGCGCTGTCCGGAGTCCCTCGATCTGCGCCTGACTACCGTCCCCCCCTCGGGCATCTTCGCCGACGATGGCCAGGCCTACCTGGAAGTACGGGCGGGCCTGGGCCCCTACACCTACCAGTGGAGCAACGGAGATACGGGTGCCTCAGCCGATAGCCTGAGCGTAGCCGACTACTCCGTTACCGTGACCGACGCCCTGGGCTGCACCGACACCCGCGCCGTGAACATCGACCTGAATCCGGTAGGCACGGACGAGGCCGGCGAGCTGCTGACGCTATTGGAGGTTTTCCCCAATCCGACCTCCGGCCGGGTGGACATTCGCCTGGAACTAACCGAGGCGGCAGCCCTGAGCCTGGAGGTGTACGATGCCCGGGGACAGCGGATCGAGCAGCGGGAGCTGGGTCTGGACCGTCGGCTGAACACGGAGATCGACCTGGCCAACCGGCCCACGGGGCTCTACTTCGTCCGCGTGCGGGCGGGGGCGGCGGCACGGACCGTCCGGGTGCTGCGGCAGTAGGCGAGCTAGCGGATGCCCCGCTGTTTGAGGTTGGCTACGTAGATGGCAATGTTGCGGGAGTGCCCGGCCAGGGTGCTGGCGAAGTTGTGCAGTCCGCTGCCGTCACCCCGGGCGCAGAAATAGAGGAAATCGTGCTGCTCGGGATCGAGGACGGCGTCGATGCTGCCCACGCTGGACATCGTGATCGGGCCCGGGGGCAATCCCGGATAGCGGTAGGTGTTGTAGGGGCTGTCGAACTCGATGTGGCGGTTGAGTACGCGGCCGACGTCAAATTCCCGGGTGGCGAATACGGCGGTCGGGTCGGCCTGTAGCGGCATTCCGATTCGCAGGCGGTTGAGGTAAACCCCGGCAATGCGGGGGCGCTCGCTGGCCTGCAGGCTTTCTTTTTCCACGACGCTGGCCAGGGTATACACCTCCGCCGGGCTCAGCCCCAGGGCCTCGGCCTTCTTCAGCCGCCCCTCGGCCCGCCAGAAGCGCTCGTGCTCCTTGACCATGCGGGCGATGAACTCCCGCGGCGTGGCGTTCCAGTACATCTCGTAGGTGTTCGGAATGAAGAGCGTCTGCAGGGTTTGGGGGGTGTAGCCGATGCTGTCCACAAACTGGGAATCCTGCAGCAGGCGGAGGAAGGCCAGGCTGTCGGGCTCGAGAAAGCGGGCCACCTTGGCGGCCACGTTCATGGGCTCGCGCTCGGTGGTCAGTACGACGTCCACCGTAGCCTGGGCACCGCTGCGGAGCTTCCGAATGAGCCCGATGCTGCTGGTGCCGGGTGCGAGGGTAAAGCGGCCGGACCGCATGCGGTCGCGCCGGAAGCCCATTTGTTCGGCCAGCGGATCGAAGAAGACGCGGTTGGGGCGTACCCCCCGGACGTAGAGCGAGTCCATTACCTGCTCGTAGTTGCTGCCGGTCGGGATCTCAATGGCTACGGGGGTAGCCCGGTCAGCGGGAACGGCCGGTACGACCATGACCTGGTAGTAGGCAAAGGCCGCCAGCAGTAGGAGCAGGACGACGACGAGGGTAATGATCTTCTTCACTAGTACTGCTCTTTGTCGCTGGGAAAATTCCGGGCCTTCACGTCCGTGACGTAGGCTTCCGTCGCCTGCTGGATCACGTCGAAGAGGTTGGCGTACCGCCGCAGGAAACGGGGGTGAAAATCCTTGGTGATGCCGAGCATGTCCTGGGTCACCAGCACCTGCCCGTCGCAGTCCGCCCCGCCGCCGATGCCGATGGTGGGAATCTCCAGTCCTTCGCTCACCCGCTTGGCGAGTTCGGCCGGGATCTTCTCCAGGACGATGCCGAAACAGCCGAGTTCTTCCATCATCTTGGAGTCCTTCAGCAGGCGACGTGCCTCGGCCTCTTCCTTTGCGCGGACGGTGTACGTGCCGAATTTATAAATCGATTGCGGCGTGAGCCCCAGGTGCCCCATCACGGGGATGCCGGCACTGAGAATGCGGCGGATGCTGTCTTCCACCTCCTGTCCGCCCTCCAGCTTTACGGCGTGGGCGCCGCTTTCTTTCATGATGCGGATGCTGGACTTGAGGGCCATCTTGCTGTCGCCCTGGTAGGTGCCGAAGGGCAGGTCAACGATGACCAGGGCGCGCTGTACGCCCCGCACGACGCTGGCGGCGTGGTAGATCATCTGGTCGAGGGTGATGGGCAGGGTCGTCTCGTGGCCGGCCATGACGTTGCTGGCCGAGTCACCGACGAGGAGCACGTCGGCCCCCCCGGCGTCCAGGATGCGGGCCATCGAATAATCGTAGGCGGTCAGCATGGCAATCTTCTCCCCGGCATCCTTCATGGCGCGGAGGGTAAGGGTGGTGACCCGCTTGACGTCGATGATCTTATGTACGCTCATGGGCGCAAAGGTAGCCCCCGGCTGCGGGAAGTTATCGGTGCACGATGAGGCGCTTCGTTCCCCGGCTCCCGTCGTCGGCCGTCAGCCGGAAGAGGTAAAGGCCCGGCGACAGGGTGCCCGTCGGGACCGTCATGCGCCCGCTCGCCCGCTCGGGGATGGCTTCCCACACCCGACGCCCGTCCACGGCGTAAATGGCCAACTCGGCCACGGATAATTGCGGCTCCCAGCTTAGCGTACACTCTACGCCCGCCGGATTGGGGAACAAGCTCCACAGGCGATCGGGCACCTCAACGGGGCGGTCGGATACGCAGTCGTCGCCCAGGAAGACGGTGCGGTAGCCCCCCACGCCGTCGTCGCACAGGCTGGCGATTTGGATTTCGTAGCTCGAGCAGAGGTTCAGCCCCGCAACGGTAGCCGTCAGCCCCTCCACCTGCACCTCGGTATAGTTGGGGGTGGTCCGTTCGCGGTACCGCAGCCGGTAGCGGTTCCCGGGGGCCGCCGAGGCGCCCCAGCTGAGCGTGGTGGTATTGGCCTCCTCGCTGTAGGTGGCCTCCACGGCCGCGGGTGGCGGGCAACCCTGTACCGGGGTGACGTCCAGGCAGTAGTCCTCGATCTCTCCACCGCGGGGCGATCCGCTGTCCGTAGGACAAGCATCGGTGGAGACCGCCCCGAACTGCATGACGACCCGCATTCGGGTCAGGCCGAATTTAGCGGTCGGGGGCACGGTGATCAGGCCGGACGCCGGGGTGCCTCGGGAGGCCGACTTTTGTAACACCAGCTCATCTTCCGCCAGGCTGCCGTCCTGGTTCCAGTCTACGTAAACGTGGAAGTCTTCGGTAAATCCGCTGCCCCGGAAGGCGGAGGCGAGCGTCGTGGGATACACCCCTCCGGGCACCACGGCGGCCTGGGTAAGGTCACCGAAATTAGCGTAGCCGCTGGCGTCGCGTCCCGACTCGTTGGTGAGTACGCCGGGCAGATCGACCCGGGCGATCCACTCCTGCTCGTTGTCGCTGCCGGCGGGGGTGCAGTATTGCGTGTCCAGGCAAACGCCGCAGCCTAGTGTCTTGATGGTTCGCCTGCCCCGGAAGCCCGAATGATTGCCCGTACAGTTGGTCCGGAGTTCCAGGGTGTAGCTGCGGCAGTTGCGCAGCCCGGTGATTTCCAGCCGGGAGTCCGTAGTGGTGAGCTCCGTCCAGGCCTCGGTCCCGCTGCGGTAGCGCAGGGTATAACTGACGGCGGTGAGCAGGGGCGTCCAGGAGACTTGGAGGCGGGCACCGGAAAGGGCTTCGACGCGAAGGTCGTCGGGTAACCGGCAGCAGCCGGGGGTCTCCACCACCAGGGGTTCGGTGCGTACCGTCTCGTTGCCACAGCGCGAAACCAGTTGCAGCTCGTAGCGGCTGCAGGCCGGCAGCCCGGTAAGGCGGAAGGGGGATTCCACGTTCTCCAGCTCCAACCAGGCGGTAGTGCCCGCAGGTCGGTAGCGCAGGCGGGTGGAGGTGATCGCCGCTACTTCCTTCCACTCCAGGATGAGGTCGGTAGTCAGGTCGTCGGGCCGGATAGCGGTGAAGGAGGTGGGCGGCTGGCAATTCGCGCAGTCGTTCATCACGGCCGTCATGGCGCTGCCGATGTCCAGCCGTCCGCCGGTGGCCGTTTGGCCCTGCAGGGCATCTACCGGCCGCACGTTGGTGTAGACCGCGTCCCGCACGTAGCGGGCCGCCGCGGCGGGGTCACTCGCTAGCAGATCGCCGAAACCCGGGCAGGGCGCCGAATACAACAGGCCGACCGCCCCGGTCACGGCCGGCGTCGCGAAGGAAGTGCCGAATACCGCTCCGTAACTGTTGCCGAGCAGGGTCGTATAGACACCCTCTCCGTAGGCCCCCAGGTCCACCGAGGTGGCCCCCCGGGCCGCCGCGGTGACCTTACGGTCGCGGTCGTCGAGATTCGTGACGATCATCAGGTACTCCGAGCCACAGAGGGAGGGCAGGTCCCCGACCTCCTCCACGTCCACGTTCTGGTTGGGCACGGCGGCGATATTGAGGATGCCGTGGTGGCCGAGGCTGTCGTAAATGGCGCACCAGATCGGGCTCTGGGAGGGGAAGGCCCGGTCGCGGCCCCAGCTGGCGTTGGTGGCGACCACGTAGGCCCCCTCCCGGCCGCCGGTGGCGTCGTAGCGTTTGCGGGCGTCGAGGGCGTAGGTGTAGGCCTGGATGACCTCCGATTCCAGGGGGTCGAAGTCGTTGGTGACGGACATCACCTTGATGTTCCAATTGACGCCGGTCACGCCGAGGCCGTTGTTGCCGCTGGCCCCGATCTGGCCCATCACCGGGGTGCCGTGGTCGCCCTTGCCGCCCTCCACGTCGTTGGATTCCAGGGCGGTATTCCAGCCGTAGACGTCGTCTACGTAGCCGTTGCGGTCGTCGTCCAGGCCGTTACCGGGGATTTCGTCGCGGTTGATCCAGAGGTTATCGCGCAGGTCGTCGTGGTCGAGGTCGATGCCGTTGTCGATGGAGGCGATCACGATGGTATCGCCGTTGGGCGTCACGCCGCCCGTGGTGAATTCCCAGGCGGACTCGAGCTTGTAGTCCGAACCGGCGGGCCCACCGGTCTGCCCGGTATTGCTCAGTTGCCACTGCTGGGCGTAGCGGGGGTCGTCGGGCCGGCGGCGGAAGCTCAGGCGGTGGTTGAGCTGTACGTTCAGGACGGCGGGGTCGCGGGTGTAATGAAGGCGCAGGCTGTCCTCCGCGTGCTGCCGCCAGTCGAAGTTAACCAACAGGGTGTTGAGGCTCCTGCCCAATGATTTCCAGGCGTAGAGTTCGGGCTGGCGGTAGGCCCAGAGCTTGCCGTCCACCTCGCCGCGCAATTGTACAATCAGTTGTCCCTGCCCGTACTCCACCATCTGAGCGCCCAGGGCGGCCGACCCCAGGAGGCACAGCAGCAAGAGGGGACGAAGTGGGTTCATAGCCGGGGAGTGGAGGAATACGTAAGCGGGGGCAAAATACGGCATAATCGCAGGGACACGCGTCGCCAGCCCGACGGGGAAAACACTTTGCACCCGTGGCCCCGCCTACACCAAGGTAAGCCGCCGCCACCCCTTGCGAATGACGTACAGCAGGAGCAGGAAAATCAGCACCAGGTACTGCATCTTCATCCGGCTAAAGACCACGAAGTGGATGCGGTCCACCACCCACATGATCGCCAGGGCGGCCGCAATCATACCGATCAGCCCCCCCAGCCGACCGAATCCCGGCAGCGCCCGCACCGACACCTGGTCGCGGATGATGAACAGCGTGAGCAGGAAGCTCGCCACGGGCAGAAACTGCAGCAGCAGGTCGGCCTCCAGGATGCTCCCCCGCTCGAAGAGCCAGCGGTAGACCGTGAGGGCCACCGACAGGGTGGCCGGGATAGCCACCAGGTACAGCATGGTGCTGTAGAGAAAATTCCAGGGGGGCAGGTGGCCTTCCTCGCGTTCCATGAAGCCCGCCAGCAGCGCCGCGAAGGGAATCAGGGCGAAGTAGAAGATCACTTCGGTGTGGTGGTCGGAAGCGAAGCGGAAAAAGTCGTTGAGCGTCATGGCGTGAAGGTACTTAGGGCAAGGTATCCAGCCACTGCCAGGGCAGGACTTTGCGGAGGTTGAGGCGGATGGATACCCGCTCCAGCAGGTTGCCGCGCTCCTTTAGCCGGCTCTGGGTATCGGCATCGGCCAGCAGGGGTACGTAGAGGTGAAACTGGTCGCGCAGGATGTTGATGGAAAGCCCGGCCACGTAGTTGAAGGGGGTTTCTACGGAACTGCTCGTCGTGGGTCGGTAGCCGTACACTCCCGCATCTGCAAAGACGCCAATGGGCAGGGGGAAGGGCAGGTCGCCGTCGAGGTTCAGGGCCGTCAGGTAGGTGTTCGACCGCCCGAAGGGGAAGGCCGAGGAGATCGGCGCGCGGAAGCCCCCCTGCCGCCGTTCGAGTTGCTGCTCGTAGCCCCCGCCCCGGTTGCGCCCCAAGTAGAGATCGTCGTAGCGGTAGTCGCTGGCGGCGTTGTCCACCAGGGAGAAGCTCGTGGCTGGAGAGTCGTTGCCCTCCCGCGCGGCGTGGTAGAGGAAGTACCCGCCGAAGAAGCGCCACCGCACGAATTTGCCCCGCTGGTACTGGTAACCGCCCGTCAGGGTGCCCTCCAGGCGCAGGGAATTCGGGCTCCTGGACTGCTCATCACCCGCGTCGCGGTACTCCACCCGCAGGGAGTAGGCCACCGGATTGATCGCCCGGTCCCACCGGCTTCCGTAGCCGAGGCTCAGGAAGGAAGTCTGTACGTGCTCGGCCTCCGGTAGCAGTTCGCCGCTTGGCGTGAAATCGGGCCGCTGCTGGTCCAGGTAGATAAATTGGCCGTACACGCTGCTCGTACGCAGGTCCACGGCCGGGTGATCGAAAAAGAGTTCCGCCTTCCCGGCCGCGCGGGTGTAGTAGTAGATCAGGTCGAGACCGGCGAAGCGGTCTGCCGTAGGTTCGAAGTCGCTGAAGCGCTGCACGCCCGCGCTCAGGACCGCCCGTTGCAGCCCCTCCGCCGGCCGGGTGAAGCGATACCGGGCGCCGGCGAAACCCGCTAGTGATTGGCTTTTGAGACCGTACAGCGGCGCGAGGAGGAACTCGAAGGGGCGGGGCTCCAGCGTCCGGTTGTGCAGCGCCGCGCCGAGCAGGATGCCGTCGTTGGCGTTGACGCCGATCAGTGGCGTAGCGAAGAGGGTAGTCCGAGCGCGCTCCTGGTCGGTAAGCAGAGCAAGGCCGAAGCCCCGGGTGCTGTCGCGGCGCAGGGCGGACCGGTTGAACGTCCCCCGGTCGGTGGTCGTCAGGGCATCCCGCAGGTAGTCCCCGCTGCCGGTCTCCCGCTCCATCACCGCGAAGAAGTCCTCCGGCTGGGGGTGGCGGAATTTCCAGTTGTCGTAGTAAACTTGAAAGGCGGCATCCACGCCGGCGGGCCCGATACGCCGCTCCAACTCCCGCAGGATGAGCTCGGGCTTGCTGTAGGCCGCCATCCAGTAGTTGATCTGCCCGAGGCTGTCGCTGGGCGTGTCCGGGGCCTGGTCGCGGCCGAGCCGGGCGAGGTAGCGGTAGCCCACCCGGTCAAAATCGACCTGCCGGCCCGGCACCACCTGAACGCGGCCGCTGCGCTCGGGGTAAAACTCCCGGGTGTAGCGCCCCTCGTAGTAGCTGTTGAGGCCCTCATCCATCCAGGGGTGCTCGCGCTCGTCGCTGCCCAGGATACCGTAAAACCAGTTGTGGCCGATCTCGTGGGCCAGCACCTCGTCGAGGGCGTAGCCGCTGCCGCTCAGGCCGATCACCGTGATCATGGGGTACTCCATGCCGCCACCCGCGCTGAGGGCGGACTGCACGCCCGTTACCTGGGGATAGGGGTAGGCCCCCACGCGGTCGGAGTAGAAGCGGGTGGCCCGCTTGATGTAGTCGGTGGAGCTTTTCCAAAGGGCCGCCTCCGATTGGGTGAAGAAGGACCAGACGTCAATCGGGTCACCGCCCACCAGTAGCGTATCGTGGAGTACGGCAAAGCGCTTGTCCGCGAACCAGGCGAAGTCGTGCACGTTTTCGGCCGTGTACGTGAGGGTCTTGTAGCCGGGCGCGCTGGCCGGGTACGGTTCGTCTACGTAGGTCGACGACAAATCCAGCGGTTCGGCCCCGTCCAGCCGGCTGCGGGTACTGTCGGCCCGGGCGAGGAGCCACGCCCGCTCCTCGGCTTCCTGCAGCACCCCGGTGGCCGCCACGACGTAGTTGTCCGGCAGGGTGATGGTGACGCGAAAATCTCCGAACTCGCTGTAGAATTCCCCCTGGTCGAGGTAGGGTAGGGCGTGCCAGCCGTCGCGGTCGTAAACGGCCGGCTTGGGGTACCACTGGGTGATCTGGTAGGAGGTCGCCGACGTGCCCGAGGCGGCTGAAGCTGGCCGGGAGCTTCACCCGGAAGGGGGTGGTGATCGTCACGGAAGTGCCCGGCGGCAACGGCTGGGGCAGCATAAGCACGCCAATGTCGGGGTCGCGGGTGTAGTGGAAGTCCGCCACGGCACCGGCTACGCGGAAGGCCAGGCTGTCGAGGTCGCCCCGCTGGCTAGCGGCGGAGAAGTGAAAGCGCGTCCTGCCCCCGAGCAGCTGTTGACGGGCGAAGGCGGTATGGTCGCTCCTATAGGCGCGGGGCCACAGGTGGAACACGATGGAGTCCAGCGCCCGGGGGGCATGGTTGGTGTAGGTCAGTTCCAGCTGGCCGTGTAGGACGTGTCCCCGGTCGTCGAGGCGGACGTCGATGACGTAGTCGGTCTCCTGCTGAAAATAGCCGTCGGACTGGGCAAATAGTGAAACGGAACAACAAAGCAGAAGCAGAGAGAGGCGCATGCCGCAAAATTACACTACAGCAACTCCCCGCTAAAACCGAAGGGCAGCAACTGGCTAGCCGATTCGAAGACGTATACCGGTCCCGTTTCCGCCCGCAGAATAAGCCGCAATTGGTGTCCGAACCGGCTCTCGTGCTCGCTCAGGATCTGCCGGCACGATCCACACGGACTCGCCGGTACGCTCAGCACGCGCCCCGGCGCCTGCACCGTAATGGCCAGGGCGACCACCGGCATGCCGGGCCGCAGGGAGGCGGCCGCCGCTAGGGTATTCGGCTCGGCGCAGATGCACATGGGGTAGGCGGCGTTCTCGATGTTGGTGCCGGTGACCACGCTGCCGTCCGCGAGCCGGGCCGCGGCGGCCACCTTAAAGTTGGAGTAGGGGGCGTAGCTGTGGGGGAGGGCGGTGGCGGCGGTGGTGAGCAGGTCGCGGTCTTCTACTTGCAGGTCTTCCGGGGTGGTGTACTCCTGAAAGGAGATAGTCAGCTGTCTTTGGTGCATGATGGTAGCGTGGGCGGTGTGTCCCGGGTACTCAACCAGCTAAGGTACTTCCCTAGGCTAGCTGCTCGGCGGACGAGCGAAGCTACGCAACGCTCGGCCGACGAGCGAAGTCGTCGGCCGAGCCATACGGAGTTTGGCTCGTCCGCCGACTAAGGTAGATGTAAATCGGGATTGGTTGCTGCTCGGCGGACGAGCGAAGCTCCGCAACGCTCGGCCGACGAGCAGGGGCCGGCGAGCTTAGCGGATCTTCACCTCCTCCGAAGCGTTGACGAACAGCACGTTCCCGATTTCGTCGTAGCCGGCGAAGAGCTCCCCCTTCAGCCGCTTGAGGGCCTCGTCCCGAAAGCCCAGGATCACCAGGTCGGCCTCCCCGGATTTGCGGGCGATCACGCTGCGGGAGTCGTCGCCGTCCCGGCGGCAGAAGCACGTCGATGTTGTTGCGGCTGATGGGCAGCTGACCGGTTTCGATCAGGTCGTACAGCCGCTGCTCTTCTTCCGCCATCTTAGATTCCTCGAAGACCGCGAATAGCCGGATCTCGGCGTTCTTCCAGTCGTTGTGGCCCGTCATGATGTAGGCCAGCAGGATCATCAGGTTGGCACTCTGGTAGTGGGCGCGGGTGATCCACACGTGGATGGTCCGCTTGAGGCCGAAGCCCCGCTCCGATAGCCCGAGGATGCCGATGTTGAAGTCTACCGACTTGATCAGCTTGAAGTTGTCGATGATGTCGTCGAGGCCCTCTCCGCTTTGCTTGGAATACTCCAGCAACAAGAGGTTGTTGTCCGTCCCCGCGATACCCGGAAACTGAATGATCTGGGCAATGGCCGAGGTGTAGGAGGGGGAGACGATCGTATCGACGTAGATGCGGCTCTCGGTGGTTTCCGCCATCCGGATGATGCGCTGCTTGGTGACCGCGGCCGCCTCGCTGGTATCGTGGCTCAGGTAGCCGTTGATGTAGTGCAGGTAGGTGCCGAAGCCGTATTTCTGCGACAGCCACCGCAACAGGTCGAAGGCTCCCAGCCGGGTGAAGGTGGCGTCGCTCACCGCGATGACGCTCGGGCGCCAGCTTTTTTTCTCCTCCTTATCCGCCTTTTGCAGGAAGATCTGGATCCGCCGGCTCACCTGGAAGATCACCCCCTGGAAGATGAGGGCGAGGCTGCGCTTGTCCGGATTGCTGTAGGCGATGTACAGGTACAGCAAGCCGATCAGCACCACGGCCGCCGCGGCGTAGGTCGAATTCATAAAGAACATAAGCCCGAAACAGGCGATGGCCCCGAACAGCGAGACGTACCACTTGGACCTGAACGTCGGCCGGTAGCTCGGGTCGGCCGCAAAGTGATTCAGGAAGCTGATGAGGCAAAGTGATCCGTAGGTCACCATGAAGAACATCGAGATGATTTCCGCCACGCTGTCCAGGGCACCCAATAGGATGAAGAAGGCCGCCAGGACGACCGTGACCAGACTGGCGTTGTAGGGCTCGTTGCGCTCCCCCTTCCCGCGGGCCAGGAATTGGTTGATGCCGGTCGCCGGGAAGATGTTGTCGGCCGCGATCGCCTGCAACGTGCGGGGCGCCACCAGGATGGAACCCAGCGCGGAGGAAATCGTCGCGGCGGCCAGTCCCAGTGGGATCAGCCACCAGCCCTGCCAGGCGATGTCCGCCATGACGAGCTTACTTGTATCGGCCAGGGCTTCCGGTGATGCGGAAGCCGCCAGTTTCCAGGCCATGAAGAAGTAGACGATCATGCCCCCTATCGTGGCCGCCAGGGTTCCGCGGGGAATCGACTTGCCGGGGTCCCGTAGGTCGCCCGACAGCCCCACGCCCGCCGTCATGCCCGTAAAGGCCGGGAAAATGATGGCAAAGACCGTAAAGAAGCTCAGGGCCGGTAGGCTGGGGAGCGGCTCCTCCGCGGGGGCGGGGGCCGCCGCGCGGGCCACTACTTCTCCGCCGGGGTAGTACACCGTATCGGGGCCCGCCCCGGCCTCGGCCGCCGCGTCGGCGACAAGGTCCTCCAGCACGGCGTTCGTGGCGGCGGCATCCGCGCTGTAGCTGTTGAAGAAAGCGACCGAGTGGTTATCCGCATACTCCGTACTGCCCAGGAAAAAGGCCAGTAGGGCCACGGCCAGGGTCGCCACCACCGTATAGAGCACTTTGACGCCCAGGTCCGCCCCCTTGGTCAGGATCAGCAGCGTCAGCAGCAGTAAAGCAGGGATACCAATGGTTTGGGGATAACCCAACAGAGTGTCTACCCAGGGGAGGAGCACGTAAGTCTCCCGCACCCAGTCGAGCAATGGCTTGAAAGCTTCCGTGAAGGCCATGATGTAAAAGGCTACCGAAATGGCCTGCGACATGAACAGCGCCATCCCGATCGTCGAACCGATCACCAGCCCGAAGCTTCGGGAAATGATGTAGTACTCGCCGCCGCCCTCCACCTTCTGGTTGGTGGCGATCTCCGCGATGGCCATGGCCGTGGGGATGGTCACGGCGTGCCCGATCAGGATGATGCCGATGGTGCCCGCCAGCCCCACCATGCCCACGGCAAAGCCGAACCGCAGGAACATGATCGCGCCCAGGATGGTGGAGATGGCCGTGAAGAATACCGGCGCGGTGCCAAACTTCTGCTTGTCCATGGGCTTATCCCGGCCCCGGTGCTTCCGCGAGGTAGAGGTAGTTAGAAAGGATTCCTTCCACGCGGTTGCGCAGTTCTTCGTTACCGCTGTTCCTCAGTTGCACGATCAGCTGTTGCGCGATGGCCTGTCCCTGCCGGTTTTCGTAAAAGTAGCTCTCATCGCGTACCTGGGGGTCGAGGCTGTCGTAGTAGCGCAGGCGCTCCGCCGTGTTCTCGGCCAGCTGCACGATCACGTCAGCCGCCCGGTCGGTATTGCCGCTGCGGAAGTAGGGGTCGAGCATAATGAAGGCCTCGTAGTAGAACGGGAAGTTCATGTTGGGGAAGGACGTAAAGTACTTATCCCCGATCGCGAGGGCCCGCTCGTTATCGCCACGTTGCATCAGGGCGTCCATGGTCCGGAGCATCACGCCGCGCATCGACTGGATGGCCGGGGCGTAGCTCGTGTTGACGTGGGTATCGACCTGGTCGAATTGCCCCCACATCCACTCGTTCATGATCAGCTCGTAATTCTTATCTACGTCGATGCCACCAGCGCCGATGTTCTGGTAGCGCTGCGTCTGGGAGGGCGTTTTGGTCGCCGTCAGTTGCAGGGCCAGGCCTTCGAGTTGCATGTAGTCCTCCAGTCCCATGAACTTGGAGGGCTGGCAGGTCACCGCGAAGTAGATCGGCCGCTTATAGAAGTTGGAGTTGATGATGTCCAGGATGGCGATCTCGTCCTTCTGGATCGACCGCTCGTCGATCCGTACCGGAATGCTCTGGGCCACCGATTCCCCGGCGGGGGTCAGCCAGGGGGCCTGGGCCAGGCGTCCCGGGTCGACCTTGATACTCACGTTGCAGGAGGGGTAGACGGTCTCGATGATGCGGCCGCCCTGTACGGGCAGGTTCTTGTCGGTAGCCAGCTCGTTCATGAAAGTCTGCAGGGTGATGGCGGGGCCGGAGCTGCAGGGGGTTTCCGGACTGCGCTGGTTGTAGTACTGCACGTTGTTGCGCAGCTTGCCGCGCATCTGGTCCTGGGTGAGCTGGAGGTCGATGACCGGCGAGTCGTTCATCTGGTAGCGCAGCAGGTCGATGTACCAGTCCACCGCAATGAGGCTCAGGTTCACCACCCGCACGTCGGTGCGGATGCCCTCCACTTCCTGGGCGTACCAGAGGGGGTAGGTGTCGTTGTCGCCGTAGGTGAAGATGATGGCGTTCTGGTCCACCGACTCCAGGAAGTTGTGGGCGTAATCCCGCGCGGCGGTGTGGTGGGAGCGGTTGTGGTCGTCCCAGTTCTGGGTGACCATCAGGATGGGAGCCACCAGCACCAGGGCCGATACCCCCGCCGCCGCCACGGCCCCCCGGGCCCGGAATTGCTGTTTGAGGAGTTCGTATATCGCCGGTACGGCCAGGCCGATCCACATACAGAAGACGAAGAAGGAGCCCACGAGCACGTAGTCGCGCTCCCGCGGTTCGTTCGGCGGCTGGTTGGTGTAGACCGTAATGCCGATACCCGTGATGACAAAGAGCGCCAGCAAGGCCAAAAATTCCTCCCCGCGCCGGCCCGAGTGCCAGAACAGTCCCAGGAGACCGAACAGGAAGGGGAGCAGGAAGTAAGTGTTACGCGAGGGATCGTCGCGGAAGCCGTCGGGCAGCTCTTCCAGGTTGCCCAGGCGCATTTCGTCGATGAAGTCGATACCGGTGATCCAGTTGCCGGTGCTCTCGTCCCAGCTGAAGTAGCCCTGCTGCCCGTTCTGGCGCCCGGAGAAGTTCCACATGAAGTAGCGCCAGTACATCCAGCCCAGCTGGTAGTTTACGAAGAACTTGACGTTGTCGATGGCATTCGGCCGCCCGGCGGGCATGGGCTGGGAGGGGTCGAGGCCCATCCAGCGCTTGTACAGCCCGGGGCGCCCCTGGCTGCCGTCGTACATGCGGGGAAAAAACATCTGCTTGTCCTTCTCGTACTCCGCGTCGACTTTATAATTGGTGTATTCGTAGCGTCCGTTGACCAGGCCATAGCGGTCGGTGAGGGGCGTGCCCGTGATTTGGGCCTCGAAGTGGGGGCCGTAGATCAGGCTCCGCTCCCCGTACTGCTCGCGATTGAGGTAGGGCAGGAGGCTGGTGACGTTGTCCGGATTGTTCATGTTGACCGGTGTCTTCGCGTCGGCCCGGATGACCACCACGGCGATCACGCTGTAGGCGATCAGGATGGTGGTGATGCCCATAGCCGCCAGCTGCACCGCCTGGTCGTTGTGCCGGTGGGCGTAGCGAAAGGCCAGGAAGACCAGTCCCCCGTAGGCGATCAGCGTAGGCAGGATGCCGATGTGCACGGGCAGTCCGCCGTTGACCATGCCGATCTCGAACCACTGCCAGACCGAGGGAACGCCGATGATAACGAGCGTCTGGATGATACCGATCATGAGCACGCCGCAGCCCGCCGCGACGATAAACTGCATCCAGTGGGGCAGCTTCCGCCCACCCAAAAAGTAGGTCAGGCCCGCCACCGCCACGATACCGATCAGCTTGCCACCGAAGCCCCCCGCCGTCAGGAGCAGGCTTGCCGCGAAGAGGTAGCCCACGATCTTGCCGACGCGATTCATGAACAGCCCACCCCGCTCCCGCAGGTAGAACAGCAAGGTGATAAAGGGCAGTACCAGGATGCTCAGCAGGTGAACGCCCGAGGAGAGCCCGATACAGAAGATGCTGAAGATCAGCCAGCGGTAGGCCACGTAGTCGCGGTCGCGGGGTGTAGTGTAGTACCGCACCGCCGCCCAGACGGTCATACAGGTAAAGAAGAAGGACATGGCGTACACCTCGCCTTCCACGGCCGAAAACCACACCGAGGTGGTGAAGGCGGCGCAGAGTCCGGCCACCAGTCCCCCGCCGGCTACGGCAATGACCTGCCCGCCGCCGATCTCCGCGTGCTCATCGCGCCCGGTCAGCGAGAGGAGCCCAAACCGGATGGTCGACCACGCCACGAAGGTGGCCCCGAAGGCCGTGCAGAGGGCCGACATCCCGTTCACGCAGGCCGCGATAAACGACGGATCGTCAGACAGCAGACTTCCCAAGCCGGCAAACATGCGGCCGATCAGCAGGAACAGGGGGGCCCCGGGCGGGTGTACCACCTGCAGCTTGTAGGCGCCGAGGATAAATTCGCCCACGTCCCAGAGGCTGCCCGTACGCTCTACGCTGAGCAATAGGATGGTGGCGGTGATCAAAAAGACCACCCAACCGGTGAGTTGATGGAGTCGGTGTAGCTTGCCCATAGGTGATGATAGGTAAAGGCCAGCAAAGATAACGGAAAAGGGGGGAGGGTTGGTGAGGGGTAAGGGCTGGGCGGAACGGGGTGCCTCGTTTGCCACTTTGAGATGCGTTCTGCGTCAGTTTATGCGTTGCAAGATGGACTAGTGCTTCAGGATTGAACTAAGAACTTGTTTGGGATTCCGCTCGCCGCCGCAAACTTGCTCTTTTGTGCCTACTCTTCGCCTCGAGAAAGGTCACTTAGCCCGTCACCGCGAAGCAGCCACGAAGTGCACCTCCGCTTTTCAAAGCTCGAATAGACCCAAAATAGCGGCGTTTTCGTCAGGCTTGGAAAACCCAAATAAGCTCTAAGCAACAGCTTGACGCCGACAGCGTGGTGCTGAACGAGCGGATAAAATTTCAGCATAGCCGTAGCTACGGTGGATTTTTGGCTGGGAAGTGCAGCGCCGCGATGGCCAGTCAAGGTGCAGCTTATTTCGGTCCTGGGCTGCGATCGATCTCCTTCATCAGTCGGGAGGGGGTAAGCCTAAAGGGAATCAGTAAAGCGGCCGAGCGGGTGGGGCTGCGGACGATGGCTGTGAAGGTACCGTACCGTGCTGGCGGTAGTCAACCCGACCTACTGCGGGCACCCTTTCCCGCCATTGTGCACTGGAATCAGAATCACTTTATCGTAATCTACCGGGCGAATAGGAAGTACGTGTGGATCTCCGACCCCGCCGACGGTAAGCATAAACTCTCCATCCGGGATTTTCTACGGGGCTGGGAGAGTGATAACGGGAAGGGCATCGCGCTCATCGTCGAAACTACCCCCTCCTTTTACCCCTCCGAGCAGCCACCAAGTGATAAGTTGAGCTTGTCCTTTGTGCTGAACTACCTGCGTCCGTATAAGGGTCTGGGTTGGCAGCTCGGTATTGGTCTGTTGGTAAGTTCTGTGCTCGCCCTCCTGTTTCCGTTCCTGACGCAGGCCATCGTCGATACGGGTATCGTCAATCAGGACATCGGCTTCATCTACCTGATCTTGATCGGTCAGTTGATGCTGTTTCTGACCTCCATCGGGGTACGGTTCATTCAGAGCTGGATCCTACTGCACATCGGTACCCGATTGAACGTAGCGCTGATCAGTGACTTTCTGGTGAAACTGATGCGGCTGCCCCTAGGCTACTTCGATACGAAAATGACGGGCGACCTGTTACAGCGCATTGGCGACCACCGTAGGATCGAGGCTTTCCTTACCCAATCCACGTTGGGGGCCATTCTGGCGATCTTCAATCTGCTGGCCTTTAGCGTGGTCCTGCTCTACTATTCCACCACGATCTTTGCCATCTTTTTGGGGGCTTCCGTGCTATACTTCGGCTGGATCGCTTTCTTCCTCCGGCTACGTAAGGAGATCGACTACCGCGCCTTCCAGCAACACTCCGCGACCCAGGACTCCCTGATCGAGATCGTACAGGGCATGACGGAGATCAAGCTCCAGGGCAGTCAGCTGAAGCGGCGGTGGCGGTGGGCAGAGATCCAGGCGAAGCTCTTCCGGGTACAGATGAGCGCCCTGCGCATCGGGCAGTGGCAGGAGGCGGGTGGCTCCACCATCAACCAGACCAAGAACATCGTCATCACCGTCATCGCGGCTACCGGCGTGAT
This sequence comes from Lewinellaceae bacterium, assembly GCA_963803525.1. GTDB lineage: Bacteria > Bacteroidota > Bacteroidia > Chitinophagales > Saprospiraceae > Neolewinella. The sequence goes on along the minus strand of CAWDMV010000015.1, from coordinate 25,836 downwards.
CCGGGGGGAACTGACGCTCGGTATGATGCTGGCCATACAGTATATAATAGGGCAACTGAACGGTCCGCTGGAGCAGATGATCCAGTTCGTCCGCTCCGGGCAGGATGCCAAGATCAGTCTGGACCGACTCGGGGAGATACACGCGGTCGCGGAGGAGGATGCGCTCGCTTCCACCTCTACCGCACCTGCGGCCCCGCCCAGGAGGGAGGGGGACCTGGAGTTCCACGGGGTGAGCTTCCGTTACAATGCGCTGGTAGAGGAGGTGCTGCAGGAGGTAGACCTGGTCATACCGCAGGGCAAGGTGACGGCCATCGTGGGGACGAGTGGTAGTGGCAAGACGACCCTGCTGAAGCTACTACTGGGCTTTTATCCGCCGACCAAGGGGAAGATTACGGTGGGGCAGCGGGACGTCGGTCGATTCGATCAGCAGGCCTGGCGCGACCAGTGCGGGGTGGTGATGCAGGAGGGCTTCATTTTCTCCGATACGATCGCCAACAACGTAAGCGAGAGTGACGACTGGCCGCAGACGGACCGGCTCAACGAGGCGCTGCACGTGGCTAACATCGAGGACTTTGTCCAGGAGCTGCCGCTGGGAGTCAATACGATGATCGGGGCGCGGGGCAACGGGGTGAGTCAGGGGCAGCGGCAACGCCTCCTCATTGCCCGGGCGGTGTACAAGGACCCGAGCTACGTCTTTCTGGATGAGGCGACCAACTCCCTCGACGCCAACAACGAGCGGACCATCGTGAATCGGCTGGACGAGTTCCTAGCGGGCAAGACCGTCGTGGTGGTTGCGCACCGGCTCTCTACGGTTTCTCACGCCGATAAGATCGTGGTGCTCGAGGCGGGCCGGGTAGTGGAAGAAGGCACCCACCAGGAGCTTACCGCCGCACGGGGCCAGTACTATACCCTAGTCAAGAACCAACTCGAACTCGGAAACTAAGCCATGCCAGAGACTACCCTTATACCCGACGCGCAGTACCGCGACTCCGCCATCCAGGACATGCTGGGTCGGCCGCCGGGCTGGCTGCTGCGTTCGGGGCTGTCCGTGATCGCGGTGACGCTAGCGGTGGTGCTGGGGTTAGCGGCGGTCATTCGCTACCCGGAGCAGCGGTTCTCAGTTTAGCCTGCCAGGCGCCTGAAAGGTAGGTATTAGCTACCTTTCGCGGATGCCACCTACCTCCAAAAGCAATCAAATCCGCCCAGCCCAGGTCTACGAGCAACTTGTTCTGCCCGCCCTGGAGCACTGCGCAAGCAGCGATTCACGGCGCAAGAACGCCTCCCACACGGCCATGGATGCCCTTAAAAGCGGTTACGCTGTTTTTCATCTCAAGGCCCCCTCTCTATTTGGCTTTCGGCCCAAACTACCGGTCGAAAAACAGAATCTCCAATCGGTCTACGGTATTGATCGTATTCCTTCCGATAATGGCTTACGCGATATCCTGGACCGCTTAACCGCTCAACATTTGAATGAAGGTTTTCACCGGGTGCTGCCCTTTCTAGAAGGTCAACAAGTGGCCCCCTCCTATCGCTACTGGAACGATCATTACGTGGTTAGCGTGGATGGCGTTCAGCACCAATGTTCCCATAAGGTGAAGTGTCCTTACTGCCTGAAGCGTCAGCACAAAAACGGCACGGTGGATCCTATTCACATGCGATGTTGAGCGGCGCGCTGGTGTGTCCCAAACGCCGTCCAGTCTTCGTCGTGGATAATGAGCCGATTCTTAAGCAAGACGGTGAGACAAAAAATGACTGCGAACACAATGCAGCTAAGCGGTTCTTTGAACGTCAGGCTACCGTAAACGGTCATCGATCAATGGTTTACGTACTCGATGCCCTTTATGCTTGTGCACCCATCGTGAACTTGATTACCGAGTCCAGCCCGACTTGGAAGTACATCATCAACGCCAAGGAGTCAGGGTCAAAATACCTTTTTGAGCAGTTTGACGAGCTCAACGCCGGGGGCAAAGTACGCTGGAAAACGAAGCGACGCAAGCGGGGTAGCTATGAGTTAGGTTATGTCAACGATGTGGCCCTGAACAAGTCAAACGAGGGGGTGCGCGTCAACGTCCTATACTGTCGGGTCAGGGAAGCCTCTGGTAAGGAAGTTATCTTCAGTTATCTCACTAATATTGAATTGCACGACAGCAATCTGATGGCCGTACTGGAAATGGGTCGCAGTCGGTGGAAGATCGAAAATGAAGTGTTCAATACGCTAAAAAATCAGGAATACAACTACGGTCATAATTACGGTCACGGTAAAGAAAACTTGGCGACCAACTTTGCCTACCTGATGATGCTGGCCTTTACGGCAGACCAAATCCTGGAATGCTGCAATCGATCCTTTGGCCGGATGTTGAAAAAGCTACGTACGCGCATCAAGTTGTGGGAGGTTCAGCGCTCGGTAATCCTGACCACAGTCCTGGCCGGCATGGACGATGTGTGGCGTAAGATGCTGGAAATGTGTGGCTTACGCGTATTGCAAATCTAAACTGAGAACCGCTGTTGCTTACTGATGATGGATTTCTTATAGACACTTTTTACCAGGCAAATGCTATAAAGGCTCATCTCGTTTTGGGGGAATATGGTTAAACTAATAATTCATAAAAAAATAGATGTATGAACAGTTTCAAATTATGTCAGATCCAATGGTGGGGTATTGTGATAGTAAGCATTTTGTGTTTATCTCAGTTGAGTGGGCAGGAAGTCTTCAGGGGACATATTGTGGAGCAGTCATACGACATATACCACCGCCCTTCTAAGACATCTTTGTTTAGTGCTATGTCACGAGCTTCCGGAGTGCCATTAGATTATATTGACACCATTACGACTGATTATTATGTGTGTAGCGATACGATTATATCGATCACTAAAGTGATTGAATATGTTAACGCTGTCGAAGTAGCTGAATACGGTGGATACCAATATATATATGACTTCGAAGGCGATAAATATATAAAAATGCCAATACGAACTATTCAAGTTGAAGAAACGGAGACAAAAAAATGGAGAGGCTACAATAAAATGAAATACGATACTGAAATGAAGTATAATGCTAAGCTCAATTTATCTCCAAATGGGAAGAGGTTTTTCTTAGCTCGGATCGACGAAAGTTCAGTATTCAAAGGTCAGGCCGAAATACAGGGTAGGTTTGCTAAGGTCTTTAACGACAGAGGTGTTTACAAAGCCATAGTTCATAAATTGGGCGATTCTTCAGCAGTCTTCTCTTCGTATCACTATAAAAGCAACCCCGGCTTAAATTGTGAAGATTTTTTAAGACATGTCTCCATAAAGGAAATTGATGAAAGTGTTGTGCCGGGCGGCGGTACGTTAAAATTTATAATTCCTGAAAGTCGCCGTAGCTTCGTTTCCGGCAATTATATAGATATTACAGGCCAATCCTTTTCCGGGCTAAATAGGTTCTATGGTCCGTACAGGTTTGACGGGGTGTGACGGGAATTTGATGTAGCGTAAGTTGCGTAGTTTGTAGCTAAAACAGGCATGAGCGCACGGATTGTGAAGAAGAATGGGAGTAAGGTCACCATCGAGATCGATATGAACCTCACGGGCAGCATGTTGAGTCAGGAGGAAGCCATCCAACGGGCGGTCAACGAAGCGGGCAAACTGGCTACCCAAACGGCGCTGGAAGGCTTCGATACCGACGGCCAGCCCATTTTAGTAAAGAGCCGGCGACTGACGAGCAAGGGCAGAAAAAAAAAGTGATCACTACGCCCTTTGGCCCGTTGTCCCTGGCGCGTCACGTGTACCAAGTCAGCTGCGGGGGCAAGACCTACTGCCCGGTCGACTACGGAGCCTGACTTGTCGTCAAAAGCACTCCGCGCCTGGCGAAGCTTCTTCAGCAGGACTATGCCGCCCAACCCGCCCGCCGGGTGGTGGCTCAGTTCCGGCAGCACCACGCGGTAAAGATCACCAAGAACTTGGTACGCGATTTACACCTCCAGCTGAGTAAGCACCTCAAGCAGGTCGAGCCCCGCTGGAACTATGCCCTACCGGAGGGGCTGCCGCTGGAGCAGGTAAAGGCGGTATCCATCAGCCGGGACGGGGCCATGGCGCACCTGCTCGATGCCAAGCCGGAGCGGCCCCGGCCGGAGCAGGCCGGTTACCGCGAGTGTATGTGCGGGGTGATCTGCTGTATGCTGGGGGGTAAACCCTGCTGCATACCATTTACGTAGGCGTCGGTCCCCAAGCAGGGCAAGGGCGCCTTCACCGATGTACTGGACGAGGAAGTGGCGCGGCTCAAAGCCGCCCTGGACGGTGCGGGCCTGACCCCCCGGTAGGTAGGCGTAGCCGATGGGGCGGTCGACAACTGGGAGCAAATAAACCGACTCACTACGGTTCAGGTAACGGACTACGATCACGTAAGCCAGCGGCTGCACCAACTGGCGGCCGTACTGCCCGGGGGTAAGCGGCGGCGGACGCACTGGCTCCAGGAGCAGAAGCGCTGCCTGCTGGAAGAAGCAGACGGAGCCGCACGGGTAGTTAGCGAAGCCCGGCGGGTAGTGGCCGAAGCGGTCAAAACGGCGGCCGGCAAGCGGATCGCTAGTGAGCAAGCCACTTATCTGACCAATCAGGAGGACCGAATGAACTACTACGCCCTACGCCAGCAGAAGCTACCCATCGGCTCGGGACCCGTCGAGGCGGGCTGCAAAACGCTGGTCAAACATCGCCTAGGGGGTAGCGGCATGCGCTGGTTGGGGGTGCACGCCGACGATATGCTGCTGACGCGCAGCCTGGTGCTCACCACCGGAAGAAGTGACCAGTACTGGGCCAAACGAATGCGGTATGCAGCGTAATTTGCTACATCAAAAATCCGTCACACCCGTTTGACGAGGTTGAGGGGAAGCGTAAAAAAGGCGGTGAGCCCGTATCTTGAAGGTTCTCCAACTTTTAAGACCCATGGCTCACCTGACGAAGGTTGCTACCCTCGCTGCTTCAATAATACGACAAATGACCCACGTGGGTCGCTGGCAAAGCCAGTTTTTGATCCATCTCTTTCCCCTTCTGCTCTCCATACGTGGTCGGTATAACTTTACTCACCTGGCCCGCTACGGTGAGCACAACGAGGCTACCTACCGGCGCCAGTACGCTAAAGACTTCGACTGGCTGAGCTTTAACCTGGGTCTGGTCGAGCGCTACCTATCGGATCATCGCATCATCGCCCTAGACCCTTCTTACGTGACCAAGAGCGGTAAGCATTCCGCCGGCGTAGGCTACTTCTGGAGCGGCCGGTCAGGCCAAGTGGGGGCAGGAGTTTTGCGGCCTGGCTGCCGTAGACCTAGCCGACAAGACGGCCCTACACCTACTAGCAGTACAGACCGTAGCTCTGGAAGAAGGGGAGAGCCTACTGGACTACTACACCAGCATCGTGACCCTCAACGCCGCTAAGGGGTTGTCGACAAATAAGCTATTCATGTCGAATATTAGGAGAAATTGAATAATTCCATTCACCGTGAAAATCGCATTGCGTCAGGTTTATAGCTTTCATTTCTTCATCGGTCACCTTGACCCCCTTTTCGTAGGTGCGCTCATCTAGTGCCGACATAATTTTGAGCCCACTGGTAGTGGTGGTGTTGGCAATCAACTGTACAATAGCCTGAACAGTGATCAGGGGCACACCCCGCCAGTTCTGCGAGATGAAGCAGAACATCTTATGCTCGATCTTATTCCATTTGCTCGTACCCGGAGGTAAGTGAGATACATTAATAACCATGCCTAATTCGTTGGCTAACTTCTGTAGTTCCAACTTCCAGAGTCGACTCCGACTGGAGTTGCTGCCACCCCCATCAGCCGTAATCAGCAGCCGATCCGTATTTTGGTAAAACTTCTTGCCCATTTTATACCACCACTCACGGATCGTGTTGACCGCAAAAGCTGCCGTGTCACTACTCACTCCCACGCTCACCCAGCCCTCATTGACATCGATATCGTAGATACCGTACGGGGCGACTTTGCCCAACTCTTCATCGGCAAAGTCATGCACGTTGACTCCCGGTGCCGCTCCCTTTTGGGCATAGGTACGACCTGCGTTCTTGAAGTTGCCAACCAACTCCTTCTTCTTGGTGTCAACGGAAATAGCGGCTCCGCCAGAACTGATCTGAGTAGTAACCCGCTCGTTAATGAACTCAAACTGAGCATTGCGATCAACGTGTTGTTTACCTTCTTTCTCCTTCACATTGAGTTGCAGCGAGTAGCCCCGATCACGCAAAATTAGGCCCACCGTTTCATGATCGATCACGTATCCCTGTTCGTTGAGTGCAGCGGCGATGCGATAGGTGCTCTTTGATGTCCAGCGTAGCGGATTCATGGAGTCTCCCTTCGTGTGGGGCTGAACGAGTCGCTCAATTTGATCTACCAAGCCAGGATACTGCTCCGTTTTGGATTTGCGACCACCGCCTTTTGCCCTCAGGCGATCCAAGCCCACTCTTGGCGTCTTGTCCTCACTTTCAGCTTTGCCTTTGGCAATCGTCAGACGGCTAAGTCCCGTAGCTAAATGGACTGCGCTCATCCCGCCATAGCCAATAGCTAAGGCTTCAACCCCCGCCCACAAGCGTCTGCTACGTTCATTTAGTTGAGGAGAAATGAGATCCCATTTCTGCCGTAACTCTTCTATTTTTCTTTCCTTATTTTCCGCGCACAAAGATAATCAACTCAGCTTGAATAGATTATTTGCCGATAACCCCTAAGTGTGCGCTATTGCATCAGTATCAATACCATTTGGCCGCATCTGTTAGTGAGTTATAGACTTCGTCAATTCCCTCGCGTAGACCAATTCGATGTTTCCATCCCATAGCGTGGAGCTTATCCACATTCATGAGTTTACGGGGAGTGCCGTCGGGTTTAGACAAATCGTGGGTAATGTTTCCTCGGTAGCCTACAACGTCTTTAATCATTTCCGCCAGAGATAGGATACTAAGGTCTTGTCCCGTACCGACGTTGACGAACCCGTAGTCGCTGAAGTGATGCATCAGGAAGACGCAGGCGGCGGCCAGGTCGTCGGCGTGGAGGAACTCCCGCTTCGGCGAGCCGGTTCCCCACATGACCACTTCCTCCTTTCCTTCCTGTTTCGCTTCGTGGAACTTGCGGATCAGGGCGGGCAGCACGTGGCTGCTCTGGAGGTCGTAGTTGTCGTTGGGGCCGTAGAGGTTGGTCGGCATTACGGAAATGAAGTCGCAGCCGTACTGGGAACGGTAAGCATCACACAGCTTGATGCCGGTGATCTTGGCAATGGCGTAGGGCTCGTTGGTTTCTTCCAGGGGGCCGGTAAGCAGGGCGTCTTCCGTCAGTGGCTGGGGGGCCAGCTTGGGGTAGATGCAGGAGGAGCCCAGAAACTGCAGCTTCCTTACTTCATTGACGCGAGCGGCTTCGATTACGTTGGCCTCGATGAGGAGGTTGTCGTAGAGGAATTCCCCGCGATAAATGTTGTTGGCGAGTATGCCTCCCACCTTGGCGGCGGCGAGGAATACGTAGTCGGGGCGTTCGGCGGCAAAGAAATCCTGTACCGCCTGCTGGTTGCGCAGGTCCAGTTCACGGCTGGTGCGGGTTACGATGTTCTCGTACCCATCCGCCCGCAGCTTGCGAACGATGGCTGAGCCTACCATGCCCCGGTGGCCGGCGACGTAGATTTTGTCTGTTGGTTTCATGTCGTTCGGGGCTGGGGACTAGGCGTCGACCGCCTGGCGCCCGATGCTGTCGTAGTGAAAGCCGGCTTCTTGCATCCGATCAAGGTCGTAGAGATTCCGGCCGTCGAAGATCAGGGGTTCGGCGAGCAGTTCTTTCATCCGGGCGAAGTCCGGGGTGCGGAACACGCTCCACTCCGTCACGATGGCCAGGGCGTCGGACCCCTCGAGGGCTGCGTACTGGTCGTCACAGAAGGTGACCTTATCGCCGTAGATGGCTTTTACGTGCTCGGTGGCTTCGGGATCGAAGGCCCGGACTTTCGCACCGGCTTCAAGCAGGCGGTCGATGGTGTAAAGCGCCGGAGCTTCGCGGATGTCGTCGGTATTTGGCTTGAAGGCCAGTCCCCAGAGGGCAATGGTCTTATTGCCAAGATCGCCGCCGTAGTGGGCCTCCAGTTTCTCGGCGATGCGGAAACGCTGCTTGGTGTTGACGTCCATAACCGCATTGAGGATCTTGAAGTCGTATGCGTGCTGCCCGGCGGTGATGGCCAGGGCCTGCACGTCCTTGGGGAAGCACGATCCGCCGTAGCCGACGCCGGGGAAGAGGAAGCGCTTACCGATGCGGCTGTCGCTGCCCATGCCCTTGCGCACGGCATCTACGTCCGCGCCCGCCTTTTCGCAGAGGTTGGCAATCTCGTTCATGAAACTGATGCGGGTGGCCAGGTAAGTATTGGCGGCGTACTTGGTCATCTCGGCCGAGCGGAGGTCCATAAAGATGATGGGGTTGCCACTGCGCACGAAGGGCTCGTACAGGCGGCGCATCTTTTCCTCGGCCTTCTTGCTGTCGGTGCCGATCACGACGCGGTCGGGCTTCAGGAAGTCGTCTACCGCCACGCCTTCCCGCAGGAATTCGGGATTGGAGACCACGTCGAAGAGGCTCTCGTCGAGGTTCTCGGCCAGGGCGGCGTGTACTTTCTCGGCGGTGCCTACGGGTACCGTGCTCTTGTCGATCACCACGGTGTACTTGGTGATGAGGGTGCTGAGGTCCTTCGCGACGCCGAGGATGTACTTCAGGTCGGCCGCACCGCCCTCGCCGGGAGGGGTGGGGAGGGCCAGGAAGATCACGTCGGAAGCATCGACGGCTTCCTTCAGGTCGGTCGTGAAGCGGAGACGCCCCTGGCGTTGGTTGCGCTCGAAGAGCACGTCCAGGTCGGGCTCGTAGATGGGCACCTTGCCCTGCTTCATCTTTTCAATCTTGGCCGCATCGATGTCGACACAGACCACGTCGTTGCCGGTTTCGGCGAAACATGTGCCGGTTACGAGTCCTACGTAACCGGTTCCAACTACTGCAATTTTCATAGTGTGGTGGAAGGGGTTTTGATTGGTAAACAAATCAGACGGGGCCGCAGGTGCAAGGCCTCATAAGAAGGCGATGCCCCGCGGGTAATCAGTCTTGATGAATAATGGGGTTGATTTAACTTTTCTGGGCATCCGCTTCTAGCTACGGCATCCTGGAAGTAAGGAAGGCTGCGGCGCAGGCCCTCCTCACGGCTGACCTTAGGAGACCAGCCTAAAACTTTCTTGGCTAGGGTGATGTCGGGCTGGCGCACTTTAGGATCGTCTACCGGGAGGGGGCGACGGTCAGGTAGGCATCGGGGTTACCCGACCAGCTTGATGATCTCCTCCGCGAATTGCATGATGGTGGTTTCGTCCTGATTGCCGATGTTGACGGGCTGGGCGTAGTCACTCATCAGCAGGCGGTAGATGCCCTCCACGAGGTCATCCACGTAGCAGAAGGAACGGGTCTGGCTGCCGTCACCGAAGACGGTCAGGCCCTGGCCGCGGATGGCTTGGCTGAAAAAGGCCGGCAGTACGCGGCCGTCATTGAGCCGCATACGCGGGCCGTAGGTATTGAAGATGCGAATGATGCGGGTCTCCACGCCGTGGAAGGTGTGGTAAGCCATGGTCATGGCTTCCTGAAAGCGCTTGGCCTCGTCGTAAACGCCCCGGGGGCCTACGGGATTTACGTTGCCCCAGTACGTTTCCTGCTGGGGATGTTCCAGGGGATCGCCGTATACCTCACTGGTGGAGGCGATGAGCATACGTGCTCCCTTCGCTTTAGCCAGGCCCAGTAGATTGTGGGTACCCAGGCTGCCTACCTTGAGGGTCTGGATCGGCATTTTGAGGTAATCGATCGGACTGGCGGGGCTGGCAAAGTGGAGAATGTAGTCCGAGTTCACCGGGGACGTGCACGAACTTGCTGACGTCGTGGTAATAAAACTCGAACTCCTTGCGCGGCATCAGGTGGGCGATATTGTCCATGATCACCGGTAATCAGGTTGTCCATTCCGATAACGTGGAAACCTTCCGCGATAAAGCGATCGGAAAGGTGGGAACCTAAAAATCCGGCGGCACCGGTAATAAGAACTTTGGGCATTTTGTTTTCTGGGGTTGCGCGCAGTAAAGTGAGGAAAAAAGCAAAACCAGGGGAGTGCTGACTCCCCTGGTAACCGGTAAATAGTCGAGTGACATGTTGTTTAAATACCGTTTGGGTCGGCCGGCTACAGTCTACTTGAACTCCACCGTCGCGCGTCGTGACACTTCCACATCCGTAGCGAGGCGGACACGTAGGTGCCGGAGGGGAGGCGCTGGGGCGGGTGAAGAGGGATAGTTGTGATTCCACTGACCCTCGATCTCATTGGCGAGCACTAAACGTCCCCGACCGTCAAACAGCGAGTAGCGCAGTCGCTCGCCTTCGGGCTCGGAATGGTGATACGAACCTCGACGTTGGATTCGGTAAGGGGTCACCGATCGTCCATCCCTCCCCTCAGGCGTTTCTCCGACCCAAGGAGCTGTCTTCGTTGCAGTCGCCGGCCAGCGGCATGTACTTGAACTGCTGGTGCAGGAGCTGACCTGACGACGTAGTCTTTGACGTTGAACCAGTCCACCAGGATCGAGCCGTACACGTCGCGGAAGTCGATCTGCAGCGGCACGCCGTCGCTCTGGGTGATGTCACCGTCGACCTCGACATTGTCTCCGACGATGCCCGCATTGACACAATTGCCGAACAGAAACATCGGGCCGGCGTACCGTGGTCGGTGCCGTGGCTGGCGTTGCTCGGATGCGGCGGCCGAACTCGCTGAAGGTCATGCCCAGTACGCGGTCGTCGACCTTCAGTGCGTTGAGGTCCTTCTGAAAGGCGAGTGATCGCTTCGCCAACCTCTTTAACGAGTTTGGAGTGATTGCCGTTCTCGTGTTGGAGCCAACCTGCTTAGCGTGGGTGTCGAAGCCTGCTCATGTATACCGTGTATACCTTGGTCTGTAGGCCACCACTGATCATGCGGCAACCTCCTTGAGCTGGTTGGCCAGTGGGTTACTGCCCCGGGCGAATACTCCTTACCTTATTCTGCCCTTCTCGTATGCCTTCCTAATGACGGTGTTGTAATTGTTGGTCTGAGGATGGTCGTCCGCACGAAGTCCAGCTCCTGGCCGTACCTATCGTTCGAGGGAGTGCCACTCATATCGGCCCGGTCCAAAATGGTAGCGTTACTGGCGTCGACCACGGTCTGGCTAAAGTTCATGACCGTTCCTTCGCAAGTCGGGTGGGCGACGTTTCCGATTGAGATCGCCGGTGGGTGGGGCTGGTTGGCGTTCGGGTAGCCTGTGGGGTAACCCGGGATACACGTGTCGAGGTAGCGACCGATCCATCCGGTAGTAACTAAGTTGTCGGAACTGGACCCCGAGGTCCAGATATCCGTCGAGCGGAAGTGGCTGCGGTTGTGCTTGGGGTAGCCGACGCTCTGTATCTGGATGCCCGCTTTTCCTGGAGAAGATCTTTTTCATCCCCGTCAGCGCGGGGGTGGAGACCAATCGTATCCGTGACTTTGAGGGTAGACTTCTGTTCGCGGACGTGAGAGGCCGCGGCTTTTCCAGCCCGTCGAACTGGTCGATTGGGATGACGGTGTTTAGCCCGTCGTTGCCGCCGAAGAGGCTGAACGATAACCAGAACACGGTCAGAATCCGGATCGATGAGAGAACGTGAAGGGGGAAGACTTGCTGGCGCGTCACGGCGGCGAAGGGCATAACGGCCGGCACGGTGAGGGCAGCGGCCGTTTGGAGGAAGTTTCTGCGTTTCATGATGTATACGTTTACTGGAGCTGAAATTCGGGCAGGCTGAAACACTGCGGTTTTAAACATATTGGCGTAGGGGTGTCGGAGACGCGGCTCGCTGTGGTAGACGTTGTCGGTATTCGCCCAGGACCGCTGTAGCACTGCATTTTCCATTCCCGATCACTAAATCCTTCAACAAATTGTCTTTGAGTCTTGCGGTCTGAGCAGCACCAAATTCGCGGGGCAGCAACATCAGAACGATTTCGTCGATCATTGCATCGACCTCCACTGGGTTCGAATAGGGACTTGACGAATCAATCGAATTGAGGTCGAACTCCGGGTCACCATTATCATGTGGTAGTTTTCCCGAACGGTACGCCCTGGCCGATCTGTAGACGTCGCTGCAACAGGGTGGGGCTGATCCAGTGACGATAATACAGCGGCGCATCGCAATACGGCTTTCCACCCGGAAACCGTCGGAGATTGCGGCATTCCAGATTCAGTTCGTCGAGTATCCCTTATCTTGGCACCCTGTTCGACGGTGCGGTTGAGCCCGAGGTCGATGTGCTCATACTCCTTGAACGGCCGCAGCAGGCTGGTCAGGAAGTCGAGCGGATTCTTGATGATCGCGCCCCGGTGCTTGAAGTCAAAGAAATGTGCCGACGTGAAGAGTTCCTTCAGCACCGGCTGTAATCTCGTAGTTGTTTGCCCGCAGGGTGGCGGCCAGGGGCTCGATCACCTCCGTGTTTATCTGCGGGGTAATGTCGTGGAAAACGAAGTAGCGGTACAGTTCGCGGCAGAATGCCCGCGACGTCTCCTCCTGCTGAAAGATGATATCGATGGCCCCTTTGTACTCGTTAGCGCCGCCATTTTCGATCACCACGTTGTTGAATCGGTGACTCAACTTTTTAGACCCGGTGTCGTGGGTGCTCGAGTTCAAAGTAGCTGTCTACGGGCGTATTGTCGTCAGCATATTCGAACTTGTAGTTTCTCCAGCCGGTGAGACGCGGGCCAGGGCCACGACATCCTGCTCGGTGTAGTTGGTATAATCCCCTTGCGCCACCTGCTCACCCTTCTGGATAGTAAAGAGTTCGAGCAGTTCGCGGGCGAAGTTTTCGTTGGGATTCTTTTTGTCGTTGGTGTTACCATCCAGGAAGTCCAGCATGGCGGGCTCGACTGAAATGCGCTGGATCATCGTCTTCAAGTTCCCTACGGCCAGTTCCTGGTAGAGGCGCAGCTATCTGTACATGGCCCGGGCGTCCCTGGAGATGCCAGGAAATTCCGAAGTAGTCGAGCCAGAAAAACCATCCGTTGCTGGATGTTCGTACCCGACTTCATCAGGTTCAGGTAGTACCAGCCGTCTAAGGACTGGCCCCTGAACTTCGTTAGCCCGACGTAGGGGGAATTCACCCAGGTGGTGCCCAGTTTCACGCTCAGGTCCACTCCGGGTTTATGCTGGACGGGAGGTGTCGGGATCGGGGCCGCTTTGATGAGGTAATCTACCGCTTTCTCCAGCCCCATGGCGTGGATGCGCTTGATCTCGTCCAGCCGGGGCGCATAAATCGTCCGGCGAAGTAAGTGGGCCGCGGTTCTGAGGGTCCATTCTCCAGAATATGAAGCAATGCTAGCACCCGTCGTAAACTGCTGTGATAATTGTACTGTCAAATCGCAGGTATTTAAAATGTAAAACAATCAGGTGAGCGACCTTGTGACGATTCACAGGGGGTCTAATCTCGAGAGTTTTGCAAATTGGAATACCGTAAAGAAGGCAATATCATAGCCCGAACACGTCCGGGCGGCCCAAAAGTAGTAGGACTGCGTCTCCAAAACAAGTCAAAATGGAAAAATCTCGGATTTTTCCTCGGAGAACCTAGCAAAACCGTTGGGATTTTGCCCGATAATGATCCCGCAAGTTAAAGTGCGTAAGAACATCGCCCTCCTTTCCTATAACTTGGATGCGGGAATGAATATTTTAGTTGGCCCGCAAAAACGGCATGAATTTACGTACCGGTTTCGCGGGCCAACCTGGATCGGGCTTATTCGTATTGATTCCGGACGTCAAAGCCTTCGCGCTTCAGCAGCTGATCTTTGCGGAATAGATCGATGTCGGAGCGGACCATCTCGGAGCACATGGCGGCCAGGTCATATTTGTGCTCCCAGCCAAGTTTTGCTTTTGCCTTGGAGGGATCACCGAGCAGCAGTTCTACTTCCGTCGGCCGGAAGTAAAGTGGATCTACCGCCACTACGGTAGCCCCGACCTGCAGCGGGAAGTCATGATTGTTCACCCGCGAGATGATGCCGACTTCTTCCGTGCCTTCCCCCTTGAACTCCAGCTCCACCCCGACTTCGCGGAAGGACATGGTAACGAAGTCCCGTACCTTAGTCGTAATGCCCGTGGCTAGTACGAAATCCTCCGGCTCATCCTGCTGCAACATGCGCCACATGCCTTCCACGTAGTCCTTGGCATGACCCCAGTCGCGCTTTGCATCCAGGTTGCCGAGGTAGAGATTTTCCTGTAGGCCGAGGGAGATCTTTGCTACGGCGCGCGTAATTTTTCGGGTTACGAAGGTCTCTCCCCGCAGGGGGCTTTCGTGGTTGAACAGGATGCCGTTGCAGGCATACATATTGTAGGCCTCCCGGTAGTTGACGGTAATCCAGTAGGCGTAGAGCTTGGCCACCGCGTAGGGAGACCTCGGGTAGAAGGGAGTAGTTTCTGACTGCGGTACTTCCTGCACCAGTCCGTACAACTCAGAGGTAGAGGCCTGGTAGTACCGAGTTTTATTGGTAAGCCCCAGTAGCCGTATCGCTTCCAGTATCCGGGTAGCACCGATACCATCGGCGTCCGCCGTGTATTCCGGCATGTCGAAGCTCACCTTTACGTGGCTCATGGCGGCCAGGTTATAGATCTCGTCGGGTTGTACCTCCTGAATAATGCGAATCAAGTTGGAGGAGTCCGTCAGATCTCCGTAGTGCAGGATAAGGTTGCGATTAGCAAGGTGGGGGTCCTGGTAAAGGTGGTCGATCCGGTCCGTGTTGAACTGGGAGGCGCGGCGTTTAATACCGTGGACTTCGTAGCCTTTGCTCAGGAGCAACTCGGTGAGGTAGGCGCCGTCCTGTCCAGTGACACCAGTAATAAGGGCAATTTTAGACATACATCAGTTGTGAGGGCAGATCCGATCCAATCGGGTCCGCTAGGGTATGGGAATGAGAGGAGTAAAGGAGTATTCAGGGTGTTCCGACCCGGGAGGGCGGTACCGCAGGTGGAAAGTTTCTAGTTGTTGTTTTTAAGACCCTAAGGGCTAAGCCAGTACCTCGTCGAAGAGACGAAGATAGTCGTCAATCAGTCGGTCCTCGTTGAAATCCTTGATCCGCCGTTTTGCGTTGTTGCGCTGGGTAATCTGCAAGGCTTCGTCTTCGGCCAGGAGCAACATGGTCGCCGCCAGTGCTTCACTGTCCCGATTGGGGAAGGCCAGGCCGGCATCGCTCACGATCTCGGAAAGCGCACCGTCACGGGCTACGATGATGTTCTTCTCGGCGGCCAGGATTTCCGACGCCGCACCGCCGAAGGGTTCTTCCCAGGTAGAGGGCAAAACCGCAATCTTGCAATCCTTCAGCGCCTCGATGAGGGGGCCGTTAGTGAGCAAGCCCCTGAAGGTGACGTATTCCGTCTGTTCTGCGTCACTCACCATTTTCTCCAAACGGGTGCGCTCCGGGCCGTCGCCGATAATGCAGAGGCGGTACTTGTTGTTCATCTGTTCCTGAATCCGGGCAAATGCTTGAACCAGTAGATCAACTCCCTTTTCCGTAACCAGACGGCCTAAGAAAAAGAAATCGTAGGCGTATTCGCCCGTGGTGTTGATCGCTCCGACGAACTTCACGATCGGGAAAGGATTATGGATCCTCACCTGGTGGGGCAGCGGATGCCTTCTCTTCATCCAGTCGGAGATCGCTACGTTCTTAGTCACGGAATATTTAGCAAACGAACGGAGGGCAGCCACCTTCAATCCTCCCCGCAGTGCACCGGTAAGCGTGTTGTGCTTGAGGTGGTGCATAAAGGAAGACCAGGGGCGCAGGGGAGCATCTTGTCCTTTAAACCAGCCGGCACCATCGATACAGGCTACCTGGTAGCCGGTATGCCGCATCACGAAGGGCTTGCCGGTAAGAAGTCCGTAGGGAGCGGCGTAGAGGCTTGCTCCGTTGGAAAACACGATATCCGTGTTGCGCACCAGCCGGTAGAACTGAAGTGGAGAGGGACGGCGTACGATGCGGTAGATCGCGTCGTCTTCCCCCTCGTAGGGGATTGGAGTTACTAAGGTTACTTCGTGGCCCCGGTTAGTAAAGTGTACGGCAAAATTATTTGCCAGTACCTCCATGCCTCCAACCATCGGTTTGAAGACGGGAGTAGAAATCAAAATCTTCATAGAGGGGTAGGTCATTCAAGGATTTACGGATCGGTGGGAGCACGGGTGGATAGTGCTGTCGTCTTCCGTTAATCCCTTTAGAGCTTGTTTGGGTTTTCCGAGCCTGACGAAAACGCCGCTATTGTGGGTCTGTTCGAGCCTCGAAAAGGGGAGCCTAGCGGGCTAAGTGACGCTTTTTGAGACGAAGAATAGGCGCAAAAGAGCAAGTTTGCGGCGGTGAGCGGAATCCCAAACAAGCTCTTAATCAAAGCGCGTTCTCCTCGCCCTTAACTGCATTGTAGATGGTCATCACTACACAGCGAATATCCATCAGCATGCTCCAGTTTTCCAGGTACCACACGTCGTATTCTACACGCTTTTCCATCTTCCAAACCTCATCGGTAGGACCACGGTAGCCGTTGATCTGCGCGAGTCCGGTCACCCCGGGCTTCACCTTGTGGCGGATCATGAAGGTGTCGATGATGCGGGAATACTCCTGCGTATGTTTTGTCATGTGCGGGCGTGGGCCGACCACCGACATCTGTCCGAGGAATACGTTGATGAATTGGGGAAACTCATCCAGGCTGGTGCGGCGTAAAAAGGCACCCACCCTGGTGATCCGGTCGTCGCCTCTGGTGGCCTGCTTTTCGTCGGAGCCTTCGTTGATGCGCATGGAGCGGAATTTCCACATCCGGAACACGTTGTTCCGGTAGCCGGTACGTTCCTGGCGGAAGAAGATCGGTCCGGGGTCTTCGCGGTAGATGGCGATGGCCACGATGGGGATCAGAATGGGGAAAATGAGCAGGATGACCATGGAGCTGACGATCAAATCGAAACTGCGCTTCATGAACTTATTTCGCAAAGCGGTAAGCGGTTCCTCCTTCAGGGTAAGCATGGAAAGGTCTCCCAGCTGCTGACACTTATAAGTACGGGGAAAGAGCGTAGTCTCGCGGGGGGCGACCTCCACGTCAATAAATTGATTCTCACAGATGCGCATGATCTCCCGTTCCTCCTCCAGCGAAAGGTCGCTGTGGAAGAAGATGAGTTTATCAATGTTAGGCTTCTGCAACAGGTAGGTTTTCAGGTCGTGGTATTTGCCGATGTTGGCTACGTTGGCGTGGGGGGTGTTACCAAATCGACCGACCAGTTCCGCACTGCCGGGAAAGCAGTAATCAAAAGCCTTGAAGAGCTGGCGCAGGTTCTCTGCCTTTCCCCCGACGATGACATAGCGAAATTTCTCGAAGGGACTTTCTTCCCGAAGGCGGTGAAACACCCGTCCGGTAGAAACCAGTAAGAGGGCCAGACCGTGAGCTAGCAGGATGAAGGGAGTGTAGGGGGCTTCACGCAGTACATTGTAGTAGAACAGGGAAGTGAAGGCCAGCAGAAACATCAAAATTTTGAACACCTTGGAGAGCTGCTGCTCCATCCGCACCCGTTCGTACCAGCGGTAAGCGTTGAAGTACACGCACAGCCATCCCCAGGTAATATTTACGAAGACGATTAGGGCTAGGTTACGTCCGTTGATGACGCTTTCGTAGTCGAAAAGGCCATAAGTGATGAGGCTGGCTAGAAAAAAGGATAAGTTGATTAGAAAAAAGTCGGTCGCGATCAGGTCATACCGATGCGGAGTCGTTCGTAGCACCCGCGTTTCCGCAGGAGCTGCTAACTGTGTAGAGACTTCCATGAATTGTGTTGTTTAGTGTTCTGTGTCAAAATCTGTCTAAAACCAAAAAGAATATTCTCCTTGTCTAAATTCTCGCTGGCGAAGCTCCGTGCGCCGCGAAAATCGGCTGCACGTTGCCCGCTAAGTATTTCCCGGAGACCGATCTCCAGGGCGTCTATGTTTTCTGGCTCCACGGTGGTCCCCAACTGGTGGCGGTTTACCAGTTCATATAAGGTGGTACCGGGTTCCGCCGTCACCAATGCATGTCCCCCAACCGCTAAGATGTTCGTTAGCTTGGAGGGCATAACGAGGTCGGCCGCCGCCTTTTTTTGCAGTACCAAATGGACGTCAGCCCCAGCCAGGCTGGCTGCGAGGCGGGAAAGTGGCTGAAGTGGTTTGAAGACGACGTTTCGCAATTCCATGCGCTCGGCCTCCGCCATGAGACGAGATTTCGCGCCCCCCTCCCCGATAATGAGAAAGGTGAGGCGAGGGACCTCACGGAGGCGCTGAGCGACGAGTAGAACGTTTTCTAATCCTTGCTTCTCTCCAAGGTTGCCCGCATAGAGTACGATGCGATCGCGGTCATCAAAACCCCAATCTGAGCGTGCAGAGTCTGCTTTATCAACGGGATATACGACATTTTTGTCAACCCAGTTTGGAAAAATGGTGATGTTTTTTTCCGAAATTCCCTTTCCGGCAATCTTCCGGAGCATTCCGCTGCTGATGGTGGACACGTTTGTCACCCGCTTCATCAGCCAGCGCTCGGCCTTTTCGAGTAGTCGCAACACCCCTTCCTGGCGGATCATGCCCAGATCGCGAGCGGCATCTACCTGCAGGTCCTGGACGTGGTTGATGATGGGAGTCCCGTGCAACCACGCGTGTGGGAGTGCCAGAAAACCGAGGTGAAAGGGAGGGCTGATGCAAAGAATAAGATCGTAGCTCCGGAAGTACCGGGGAAGCCAGTACCGTAGCGAACTAAGACGAAGCTAAATTCGTGAAGAATGCGTTTAGCTCCACTCACTTCTCGGGGGACGTAGAGTGGACAACGCAGCACGGTGACCCCGTCCATGCGCTCTTCTCGGTAAGCGTTGTGGTAACCCCCCTTATCTCCCACTGCGGGTAGTACGGCGGGGCGGTGATGACCTCCACGTCATCTCCGGAGCAGCGAAATACGTTGCCATCTCCCCCGTATACTTACCGATACCGGTAAGTTCAGGGGCATAATTTATGCCGTAGACGGGTATTTTCACAATCCGCTTCCAGCATAAAGCTGGTCTAAAGGGTTAGTCCGAACGCCGGAGATAAGTAAGGTAAGGTCGATTGAGTCCAGAAGCGGGTCCAGAAGTCTCCGAAATGATTCTCCGCGATTTGCGGGGAGTTATCAGGGTGGCTAGTTGGGTCGAATCCGGTCTTTTATAACTCGTGCGGGAGATCCCATACAGACCTTACCCCGAAGGAAGGTCCTTAAAAACGGAAGATCTGGCCCCCACAAGGGTCCCTCTTCCTATGGTTACGCCCGGTGCAACATATACATCGGTCGCTATCCAGCATTCATCCTCTATAAATATAGGTAGGCTGAAGATAGTAAAATCCGAGCGTTCCGGATCGTGACTACCCGTACAAAGATAGGCTTTTTGCGATACTACCGCGTTTTTTCCTATCGTGATCTCCCCCAGGCTGTAGAGGACTACATCGTCACCGATCCAGGCATGGTCCCCGATGGTCACCTTCCATGGGAATTGAGTACGGACGGTTGGCCGGATGATGACCCCTTCCCCCACGGTAGCCCCAAACTTGCGCAACAGCCAACGGCGCCAGCCGTAGAAGGAATTGGGGCGAGGGGCGGAAGAAGAGCGCTTCCACGATCCACCACAGCTGCACGATCCAGGCGGGACGCCCCCGAAAACCCATCGGGCATGCGGAACGTCTGGAGATCTTGGTATGGCCGGTTCATCCTTAGACCGATGGCGGTTTCCTGATTGAGAAACACGTTGACGTCGAGGTCGTACTTATCCTTCGCCACTTCTTCGAGGGGGCGGTACTGCATCTCCTGCTTGATTTCAAAGATGGTGGAGTCCACCAGGAAGCGAAACCAGAATCCCTGGAGGAAATGGAAGATGAGTCCCTCCTTGCCGTCGAGAAATCCCAGCTTGATGATGTAGCGGTGAAAGAGGTAGAGGAAGCTGCGAAGGAAGAGGGGGGCGCGTTGGAACACCCGGTTCTTGAGCCAGCGTTTGCGCTCGATGGGGTTTCCCAGGAAGCGGGCGTTCACTTCGCCTTTTTCTCCTCCGCCAGGATCGACTCTACGGCTTCGAAAACCGCCCAGCGGGCGTGGGAGACGGTGAAATCCCGCAGGCTGCTCATGACCCCGTCCTCCAGATCGGCACCGGCACTGGCCTTGGCGGTCGTGCCATTCACGATGAAGTGCTGATCGTAGACCTTGTTCTCACAGTGGCCCAAGTGGCGGCGGTAAAGCCGCAGGTGGTAAATGGGGTGATAGCCGCCGTGTTTGATCCAGCGACCGAGGAAGATGGCCCGGCGGGCGAACATGTACCCGTCAACCTCCCGGATGTCGGGGTCGAAGGACGAGTTGATCCAGCGGGCCATGCCGGGGGTAAGGCGCTCGCCCGCATCCAGGTGCAGTACCCATTCACCGGCCTCCGGAGATGTTGGCTCGGGCCCAGTTGCGCTGGGCTGGCGTAGTTCTGAAAGGGGTGCTGTACGTGGGGGATGCCCCGCTCGTCCAGAATTTCCCAGGGTACGATCCTTGGAAAGGAATCCACCACGAAAAACGGGGGCCTCAACGGTGGCCAGGGAATCAAGGCACGCCTCGATGTTGGCCTCCTCGTTGTAGGTCAGAGTGCAGATGGTGAGTTGGGGGTTCATACTAGTAGTTGTTGATAAGCCGCCTCCCACTCGCCCACGTTGGCGTGAATGCTGAACTCTTCCCGCGCCAGGCGAAGCGCATTCTTGTTGAGTTGCAGCATGCGGTCTTCCGGAAAAATGGTAAGGATGTGGTCGATGACTTTCTCGTAGGCTTTCGGGGTCGTTGTCCACCCAGAAACCGGCTTCCCGCTCCTCGAGAATCTGCCAAGGAGTACCCGTAGAAGCCACGGCGGGGGTACCCGGGCCAGGCCCTCCATGACCACCATTCCGAAGTTTTCGGTGTGGGAGGGCATGAAGGTGAACCAGGCGGAGGCCAGTATCTCCTCCTTCTCCCTTCCTTCCCGGTGACCCAGGAACCGAATTTTCTGGGTGAGGCCCAGGTCCTCCACCTGCCTGACGAGCCCCTGTCCGTATTCGTTATAGTAGTCACCCACGATCTTCAGGGTAAAATCGCTGGCGAGAAAACTGGCCGATCGTGAAAGCGCGTCGATCAGGTTTTCGATTGCTTTCTTGCGGTCGATCCGGCCGATGTACAGAAGGAATTTCTCCTTATTGGTGGCTATGCGCTGCGGAAGCTCCATGTAATTCGGGATCTGGATCACCTTGGCATCCGCACCGAAATTGTCGCGGATGTAGCCGGTTTCGGCATCGCAGGTCGAGTGAAACCACAGCAGTTTCTTGCTCACCAGATTGTTGATCAGCCAGAGGACCACCTGCTTCTTTTTGCGGGAACGCTGGAGCATGGGGGGGTCGAGGTCTCCCCGTGAGGACCACAGCATGGGTTTGCCCACGAACCAGGAGTTGATGACGGCCATGAGGAAGGACGAGGGATAGCTAATCATGGACAGGTGTAGTACATCCGCGGATCGAATGCTCCTGGATCGTCTGATAGAGTACCTTGAGGGGAAGGTAATGCAGCAGTTCGCGGGTATACACCACTTTGCCATAGTCGGTTTCGAGCCAGCGGTCCCGGGGCATGGGTAAGCCCTGCCCGCGATCCGTGGAGGCGATCAGGGTGCGGTGGCCGCGGCGGGTAAGGGCTTTGGTGATCCAGTACACGGTGTTGTCGGGCCCTCCGGTCTGGGCGGGGTAAAAGCTTCCTGCCGGGAACAGGATGGTGAGTTGTTTCTTCAAAGTAGGCGCGAGTATAGATCGATGTACTGGTCAGCTACCGCTTCTAATTGGTAGTGGGTGACGTTGGTTCTTCCCCGCGACACCAGGGCGTCGCGGTAGGTGTTATCGTTGATAAGGCGGAGTAGGCCCCGTCGGATCGAATCCACCCGCAATGGGTCTACCAATTCGGCCCCACCTTCGCCCGCGATCTCCCGGTGGGGGGATAGCGCGCTGGTTACTACGGGCCGTCCCGTCACCTGGGCCTCCAGAATCGGGAGCCCAAAGCCTTCATAGGTAGAGACGAAGGCCAGGAGATCGCTGGCGGCGTAGCGTTCCCGCACGGCCTCGTCCGAAAGGCCGGTCGCCCAGTGCGCGTCGATGGCGAACTTTTTCAGGGCTTGGCGGTCAGCCTCCGAAGGCTCGCCGACAATCTCCAGGCGGCAGGGGATACCGTGAAGGGCTTCCGCCAGGCGAGCAATATTCTTGTTCTCCTTCACCCCAATCTGTAAAATGGTGGGATAAGCAGCGTTGAAATCCCGGGGACGGTAGATAAAAGAGGGGTCAACGAAGTTGGGAATCACGTGCAGTTTATCCGGGGCGCAATCCGTGAGCCGGAGAAGTTCTTCCCGGGTCTTTTCCGAGATGACCGTAACAGCCGCGGCTCTACGTGCCGGCCATTCATAAAATGAACCAACGGTAGAACCAGTACCGGGGGTGCATGCGGGAGTAGCGGAGAAGGGGATTGCAGTCGTGAATCGTAATTACCGTCGGTCCCTTCAGTCCAAAAATGCAGGAGGTGACGTCTCCGGTTATGTGAAAGACTTCACCACTCATCGCGTCTTTTCCCTGCCCCCGCGTCCGCGCCCATTCGATGTTGCGCCGGACGTTAGGTAGGGTATTGTTGTAGTCTGGTGCTTCATCCGCCCGTACGCGAAGACCCTTGCGCTGCAACTCCAGCGCTAACCGCTCAAAGAGCCGCTCGATACTAAAGGCCGTGGGGTACCGCTTGCGGTTGATATAAGCGACCCCCTTTACACCGGGCGCTCGATCGGGTGCTTGGCTATTCTTAACTGGGGTAGAGGGGGGAGTGGAAGACAAGGTTAGGAATTCTAGAGGAGGCCAGGGGAAAGGGGAGGGGACTACCGCCGGGACTACCTGGCCGCATCGGTGTATTTAAAGTGGTCGGAGAACACGCGGTAAGCATCAGTCTGTCGAATCTTTTGAGCGTCAGAATTCGAGATCACAGTTTTCCATTTCCCGATCTTCGGATCGTTGATGTGGTCTTGATGAAGGCCGGTTTCGTGGTTTACCCGGTTTCTATCGTGCTCGTCGTAGGTGAGTTCCTTAATCTTAGCCTTCACTGATTCTATTTCGGTATTTTGGTGAATGCGCTCGATGACCTCCTCATCCGTAGTACCGATAACTGATGTGAATAACTGCGCGACCACCGCCCGCTTGTTCGACATGAGGTCATGATAAGCGATCGAGGCGAAATTGGGGTTTTCATCGTACAGAATGGAAGTGAATACGTATCGCTTTAGCTTAGTCGATGCGAGGAACTCGTCCAGGTCATCAATCCAGCCCTTCTGCAGTTGGGAGGCGATGGAATCCAGCAGGTTCCGGTGGGTGAAGAAAGCCTGAAGACTGACCTGCATTCACCCGCTTGACTAGGAGATGGGAATAAGTATGTGTCTTCCAGAGCGTCGGAATGAAGTCCTTCGGACGCTTTGCGCGGTAGTCTTTCTCCAGGCCGTAGAATCCCTGGTGGTACTTCATCTTGTGCAGGAGCACTTCGCGGAGTATGTTATACACCAGCGTAGAGCCGGAGCGTAGCATTCCACATACGACGATGTCGCGATTCTTACCGAGCCCGGAGTCTAAGTGCCTAGCGGAACTAAGATAGTAGTCCAGTATTTTCGTCAGTTCGTATCGGTCCTTGTTGCCGTAAAACCACCCCCGAAGCTGGGAATTATTGCGTAGTGTGTCCATAGGTATCGTCCTTTAAAGATGCGATGATGAGACCAACGGTGAAGGCGTAAAAACCGAGTGAGGTGGGTTGGGACCAACTGGTTATAGTAATTTGAACCAGACCAAAACTCAGCAAAATAAAGGGGAGGGCGTTCCCCCGAAACAAGCGGGGGATACTAGCAAAAAAAAGCTGCGCGGCCAGGGCGCACCGAAGTAGGATGATGGGCAGTCCGAAAACGGGGCCCATTTCTCCGGTGATTCGGCCCCACTCTCCCTCTGAAAGGAGGAATTTCCGGCCGCCGGTAAGCAGCTGACTGCCTACGTTGGTTCCCATACCCAATCCGTAACCGTACCAGGGGGTGCCCTCGAAGTCCGTGACCGAACGAAAGAGGCCACCCAGCAATCGGTCGCCCAAGGTTCCTTCGAGTCCTCCCTCAGATTGTGCCGCCAGGGTAAAACGCGTAGTCAGCGCTTGTAAACTGGTCTGGACGAAGCCGATGGTACTTAGCATCAGCAGGAGGACCGGCGCCACGATTACGGCGATTAGGAAGAGGCGGAAGGAACGACCGTTGCGAATACTCGCTACGCCAAAGAAAGCCACGGTCAGCAGCAGTTGAAAGAGGTATCCCCGGCTGATGGACAGGGGGATAGCTAAGAAAATACAGACAGTGCCTACGAGGAGGGGAAGCTTCTTGGCGTGCTGCGGCTCGCTCCAAAAGGCCACGACGAAGGCAGCGGCTAGGCTATAGCAAGTCGTCAGGCCGGTCGTAAAGGAAAACGTACCGGAGGGGCGGAAGTAGCCCATCGCTCCACTGAAGCCCGCCCCATCTACGTCGCCGCCAATGCCCCGGTTTACCCACGTTGACTGGGGACTAAAGTACTGGAGACCAATCAGCAGCGTGAGGGGTGGCAGTATGTAGAGCAGCCAATTACCCATACGAACGACATCTGATTTGGAAAAGACGTCGCCGATAATGAACAGAAACACGTAGTGCAGAATCAATGTCCGGAAGCCAAAGATGGCAACCGCCAAATTGCCGTGGCCAAAGCCAAGGGTGAAGAGGAAGGAAAGCGCCCCGATGAGCAGCATCGGGAGCGTGTAGAAATTCAGGAGCTCGCGCTTCTGGTTCAGGTACATCAAAATGGCCAGCAGCGCTATTGGATCCCGAACGATGAGCAGGGGGGCGGACAGTCCGGGGAGCACCCACTTTCTCAGCCCCCCCTCGAAGACCAGAAAGAAAAAGTATAGGTAAACCACCACCTTAATCTCCCGATTACCGGCATTCGCCTGGGACAGGGTAGGGAGGCGTAGCGGGGGGGATGAAGTCATCTGAGGGCGGCGGCTAGGCGGTCTACTTGATGAGGGCGCTAACGGCAGCGGCCATTTCCTGTCCATAAACGGGCCAGGGCCGTTGCAGGGCGCGTTCGATGGAAGCCTGGCCCACGCGTTTGGCTAGTGCCGGCGTGGTAAGGAGTTGATCTACCTGTTCAATCAAGCCTTCAACGGAACCCGCGGAGGTTAAAAAACCCGTTTCTCCGTGCTCTATAAGGTCGGGCCCCGCGGTACGCTCCGTCGTAATTACCGGAGTCCCCTGAGACATAGCCTCGGCGATGACCAATCCAAAACCCTCGAAGTGAGAAGGGAAGAGGAGGACGTCCTGATCGCTCATGAGTTTGAGAATTTCGGCGTGAACCATACTAGGAATATATCGGTGAGCCTGCAGGTGGGTATCCAAGATAGGGCACTCCGAGCTGGGCTTGCGGCCCACGATGGTCAATTCGACCCGCTTGCCAAAATGTGCCACGGCCTCGAACATCTCCGCTAATCCTTTTCGCTGGGATAAGCCTCCCACAAAGAGTAGTTTGAGGGGCCGATCGCCGGCATAGCCGTACCTGCGGGCGCGATTTGCGGGTGGGAAACCGTAGGGTATGACAGTAACCGGGGCCAAGGTCCCCGGATATTCCGAGAGGGTAGACGCCGTAAAGCTGCTGGCCACGAAAATATGGTCGGCCAGCTTTAGTTCAACGTCCTTGCGCGCCAGCTTCTCGTCAGAATCTT
>CAWDMV010000014.1:0-18924 GCA_963803525.1 Lewinellaceae bacterium | reverse complement strand
AGCTAGTTAGGAAAATTTGGCTCCTACCTTTTCATTTCTAGGTTTCGTTTTCCTGTGCGAACGGCGGTTTTTATAACCTGCCGGACTTATCCTAGTCCCACGGCAAAACCGCAACGTTTGGTGTCGACCGCCCCTCCTAGGTGGACTCAGGACGACACATCATCAAAGGCCTGATCCCCGACCACCATTATAACAATGTCTTGTTGACTGGTGCCGGTATCTGCCGTAGAAGATCTTCTACATCTACGGCGAGACTAGATCCAGTCGGATCAATTCGCCGTTAAAGAAAGCAAGACGAGGAAAAAAGAACCGTCGATGCCCGCGGTAACTTCTTGATGTTGGGGAAAAGGGTAGGGGGGACACTGAAGCTTCCCGCTGGTCACCTCAGTGTAGTCTTCATCCACTAGCGCGGTGATGGTAATCATGGATGGGTGGTGAGTACTAGAGACAGTGTTAAAGCCTTCTTTCTACATAAAATAGAGGAAGTGACCACGTTGTCTTTTAAAATAAACCTGCGTTTTGCTCAAGAAATTTCTGCTCATCATAGTCGTACTTGGTGCCGCCTACGGCGGTGTAGTAGTGTTCGCATCTATGTCTCCAGCACATGTCAGTACCCATGAGTTAAAACTTACTCTGGAGGAGAGGGAACAACAAAACCTGCTTGGTTACTTAGACGTCTCCGCAACACTAGGTCCTAACCTGGTGCGCAAGAATGTCTTTAGTAAAGAGAGAGTAGATGGGTATAACCTGCGGGGGACCATACGAAATACAGCTAGCCAGGCCTACTTCAAGGATGTGTCTGTTCGAATCGCGTTCTACTCCAAGACTGATTCGAGGATCGGGTTTAGAGACTACCTCGTCTATGAGGTAGTGGCTCCTGGTTTCAACCAGTCTTTTACCTACACTATAGAAGAACCTCCTGCCGGCTACGCATCCTTCACCGCTGAGGTGGTTGGTGCTATTCCGGTTGCGAGTTCCTACATTGACAGTCGAAGCGATCACTAGTCTACCCGACCCGAAGGTCAGAATAGAGACGCGGAGATTAGTTTGGTTTTTGTGTTCAATCATTAGGGCATCGAAGTGGTCTACCCGTACGTAGATCTGACATAAGAATATTGTTGGGCGCACCTACTCATCAGCACTCATCTACCATATTTTGTTAGTTTTGTGGTAGATGAAAAACCGACGAAATGTTGCAGAATTCTTCGCTGGCATTGGCCTTGTGCGAATGGGTCTAGAGAAGGCAGGCTGGAACGTTACCTACGCGAATGACATTGACACGAAGAAGGAGTTGGCCTACCGCCATCACTTCGAGAGCAACGAAGACTTCCATCTAGCCGATGTTCACGAGGTCAGCGCAAGGACCATCCCTAATGTTGACCTGGCCACTGCCTCTTTCCCCTGCACTGATCTATCCTTAGCTGGGCGTCAAGTCGGACTAGCCGGTAAGCATTCTTCCGCTTTTTGGGGTTTCGTCGAGGTCATCCAAGATATGGGGGATAGACGCCCAAATCTTGTCCTTCTGGAAAACGTGGAGGGTTTTCTTACGTCTCACGGAGGAGACGATCTTGAGCAGGCGCTTCTCGCTCTAAATGGCTTAGGATACGTAGTTGATGTATTCATCGTTGACGCAAGACACTTCGTTCCTCAGAGTAGGCGGCGACTATTCGTTGTTGGAATGCAGGGTGCTTGCGAAGGACAACCGGTTACGGATGTATCGGAGTTGCGCCCTAGCAAGCTGATTAAATTTGTGAAGTCACACCCTCAGGTGCGTTGGTGCTTCCGTGAGCTACCCGAGCTACCAAGACTCAGAACTACACTCTCGGACTTTGTCGATCTGCTTCCACCCGGTGACCCCGAGTGGTGGAACGACAAACGTACGCGCTACTTTTTCTCTCAGATGAGTGAGCGTCACGCTCAAGTTGTGGATGCGTTACGACACGATAGTGGTTATCACTATCTCACCGCCTTTCGGCGGGTCCGGTACGGTAAGTCGATGGCCGAGATCAGAAACGATGGTATTGCTGGTTGTCTGAGGACGCCTAAGGGGGGCAGTGCAAGACAAATTTTGGTGGAGGTCGGTAAGGGGCAGGCTCGCGTTCGTTACATGACGCCAAGCGAATACGCCAAATTAATGGGCGCGGGTGACTATCGTCTCACAGGTAGTAAAACCGACCAACTGTTCGGGTTTGGCGACGCCGTCTGCGTACCCGTTATCACCTGGATCGCCGAAAATTATCTTAATCCCGTGCTCTTGAATTCCTTTTCCCCAGAAGCTGCATCTCATGCCAGCTAGCACCCCCACTGAGTTTTTGGCGTGGTACCAAAGTTTAAAGCCAACTAGTAAGAAGGATCCAACCCCGGCTAGAGGGGTGATTGCAGCCTCCCTAGCTATCCTTGATCGGCTACGCGAGGAGTACAACCTCTCGCTGGACGTTCATACTACTCCAGGTAACGGCCAGGTCCGTACTTCCGGTCAAACAGTCAAGGATATCTTAGCCAGGTTTGGAGAACACCGTCTCTACACTTCGGAAGGTGGCCGCACGAATCGCGGATCGATTCAGGGAGTGAGTTCCATGCTTGACGCCTTCGCCTTAACCGGATTGGACGAGATGAGTCAGGAGGATCGAGCCGCAATTCTACAGTCGTGCCAAGAGTTCTTAGTTGAAAGAGTTAGGGAGTACCATAACAGGCAGCGTATCGCTATCACCTACTCGCAGGCGTCAAGTACCTGGCACTTAGTTCAATCTATCCTTGATACAGCCGACCAGGAGGGTAAAGCAGGACCAGTAGCTCAGCACTTAGTAGGGGCAAAACTTCAACTGAGGTTCCCAGAAGTCGAAATCACTAACGAAGGGTTTGCGACGGCCGATCAGCAGACGCAGCGCCCGGGAGACTTCTTGATTGGCGATACGGCGTTCCACGTTACGGTGGCTCCTATGCAAGCACTCTACGACAAATGCCGTCGGAACGTTGACCGAGGATTCAAGGTTTATATCCTAGTACCTGACCGACGCCTGCAGGGGGCAAGGCAAAATATAGAGCTTGCTCTCCTGGCAGAGCTGGTAGCGGTGGAGTCTCTAGAGTCGTTTGTTTCGCAAAATATCGATGAGCTCAGCACTTTCACTAGGGATGGGCGAAGGCTTAAACTAGTTTCCTTGCTTGAGCTCTATAACCAAAGGGTTGCTGCCGTCGAGTACGACAAGTCTTTGATGATTGAGCTACCCGAAAATCTCCGATAGCCGAATTAGTTATCGACAAGTTGGGTTGGGACCTCAGTGCTCAATACCGCCGCCTTCCCATATGCCCGTAGCCAACCAGTATTCGTAGTGACCCAACCAGTCTGAGATCCACGGTACTACGGTACGTGATAGAAGCTTGTGGGGGGTCCACTCCCTATTCTTAGGATGAAAGAGGCAGAGATACTCCTGCCCATACATGTGCGGAATTTCGTCCTGTCCTTCGAATAATGTGAGGTTGGGCTGTTCAACTTTGATCTGTGGCTGCCCACCCAAGTAATAGGTCATTCTAATTTGGTAACGGTCCGATAGTGGCGTCGGTCGTAGCCAACACCGCCAGTCCAAATGCCGGGGGGTCCGAATAGTACAGCTGTGTTTACGGTACCGGTTGAGGGATCGAGCCTGAGTATCGATGCTGATCACCCCCATCTACTTCGAGCCATAATTCTGATGATCAGGCACCTTCCGCCCGCTGACCTGATTGAGAACGCCGGTCGTTGGTGTCACAAGTAGAGTCCCTGTCTCACGAGCTGACCGGGTTGCTTGAGCCTGGGCGTTCACAGCTTGTGATACAACTTCGCCACCTAGTATACCTTTTAGGCTTTCGGTAAAGCGATGGATTCCAGGCCTAGCGAGCACGTCCTTGAAGTCATGCTCTACACGCTCGATCCAAGCGAAGAAAAGCTGACGTTTGCGATCGCAGTGCTCCCATTTGTCCGCAAAATTTTCGTCTGGATTCACGGGATTCGAGATCCAGTAGACAGTTTTTCCATCCACAATCCTTTGCTCCACCTTCTCCCGTAGCCTATTAGTTACGCCTAGGATAGTGCTATACAAGTCATCATTCTGATACTGATCATACGCACGGGCAGCCAGGGTTGTGATGATCACTGAGATGGGGGCATCTTCATCTCCCTCAAACATCATATCTCGGTGTCGCTTGAGTAGTTGAACTACGCGCTGCAGTGGAGTCTTAACTTGATAGAACTTGACCTGCTCAACACCCATTCCCTCCCGAAGCGCGTAAGCTTTCTTTTCAAGGCCAAGTCGGTAGCTCATTCTTTCGATGAACCACGCCGAGAAGCCTACCATGTTACTCTTAGGCCAGTTCGCATGGAGATCATCGTACTCTAAATGGAGGTTATCAGTTATAGCTAGAGGATCGGTACAGAATTGTACCGGTACTCCTTTACCCACTAACCGGAACTGGTTATCGGGTATCGCGGGTACCAGATCCATATGGAACCGAGTATTCTCTGCGTAGATGAGACGCCAACACCGTCGGTGCTCTGCATCGAGCATCCTTTTGTAGGTGTCGTGAGCGATAAGTCGCGCGCCCAACATTACTTTCAACTCCCTCTGAGTATGGAAGAATTCTGATGTAGCAAATTTGATCGTCAGGTCAATATCGAACAGGTCTGCATTGGTCCAGGGTTTGATTACCGTACCGATTTTGAACGACCCCTGGGGAGCAACCTCAGGCTGGTAGCAAGCTAAGGGTGAACCCTCGGCGCATAGCCATGCGCCAACAGCTTCGTACCGCTTGACCGCCTCCTCGTGCTGCGTTGGCGTGATGTCAAGGGTTTCTAATACGCGAAGAACAATATCGCTAGCTTGACTTTTTCGGTCTACATTAAACATGAGTCAGATGGTTTTGGGGGGTGATTGACAACGCTTTGATGAAGCCGCCGCTTTTCTTGTTTTCATCATAGACTACTAGGGGAAGGTCTGCCTTAGGCATCCAGGTGCGACCAGCCTCAACCATAGTCGATACGGGGCCGGCCGGAAACACATGAATAGGTCCGACCTCTCCGTGATAATCTTTGATCCGACTGTACGCTTCTCGAATGGTTTGGCGGAAATTTGCCAGGTCCATTTCAGCCCGGAGATAATCATTGTTGGGGTTCGTATGGGTCACCTCCCAGATCGTACAGTTTTCGCCAAGAAGACGAGTTACTCGACCGTCCTGGATTCTAGCACTAAGTGATAGCTTCAGTGCTATAGGTCCATTTCCTTCCTTCACTCGGGTGACTGTATGTGAGACAGCACCTTCATCGTCGCGCCAACCCCAAATTGCTGGTTCTCGGTTTAGCTGGTAGCAGCTAACGTTCCTCAGGTCTCCCAGAAGGATGCCGAGCTTTATGAGCAGTGCCTGAGGTGCTAAGGCGAACACGGAAAAGTGCTCCGGATTACCGGTTGCCCGAAGTGACAGAACTTGCTTTTTAAACTCGGCCTCCAGATTATTGGATTGGACGATCCAGTAGGACTCTTGGTGGTCGTCTAAGGAAAGACCCTTAATGCCGATTTCGATTGCTGAGCTATCGTTCGGCTGGTGGGTGGTGAGTACCGCGGCGCTGGCTAGTTTGTAGCTAAGTGGAACGTTATGCTGCCCGATCTTGGAACCGACTAACAAAAGTTGCGTACGGGGTGCGGATGCTTGCTCGACTAGTCTGCGGATGTCGGCGATATGCTGCGCTTTAGCAGCAATGAGTCGGGCTGCCCCATACTCTTCAACGGCTTCTCGATCGATAGTCCTGTGGCACGCATCACACAGTAGCATTAGGTTGTCAAACGCTCTGAGTTCCTCTGGACTTAAATCATTGTCTCCACGTGGTCCTTTTCTTTCCGCGCCGTAGATGTGGGCTATGTAACTTCGATTCATGTAAGTTTGGGTCCGGGGATTTCGGGACAGCTCAACGTTACACCCTTCAAGCTGACACCGGCCGGCCGATGAGATCCAGAGTCGGTGCACAACATCGGACTTTGGTTTTAATCTTCTTTTCTTCATATTATGGTGAGGTCTAGCTACAAAAACCGACACCGATCTGTAGTAGAAGTAGAAAAATGAACAAGGTTACTGTTTCTCTGTTAAGAACTTTGTCTCTACAAAGAGAACACGGCTGTTTTAGATTTAGTTTCGCTCAGGCAATAAATTTTGCCTTTTATTGTTACACGTATGCAAAACACATCATCAGATGTCAGATATCAATACCGAAGCCCTAGCTAGGCAGGTGCGTAGCAAACGGGGGAATACCAGCCTTAGGGAAGCAGCTAGCTCCATTGGTGATCTCAGCATCGCTACGCTCTCGCGAATCGAACAGGGTAAGGATCCCGACCTGTCTACCTACTTCAAAATTTGTACGTGGCTGAATGTAGATGCTGACACTTTTCGGGGTTCAGCGGGAGAGTCTATGGATGAGGTAGACCACAAAGAGGAGATTCTTTACCATCTTCGTGCTGATGAGGTTCTTTCTCCCGAAGCGCGAGAAACATTGCAGCAAGTCATTCAGATGGCCTACTTAGTTCCTCGACAACCATAGCTTTGAACTAGGCCTCACTTATGAAACATGGATTGAAAGCGAAGCTCAAAAGAGATGCTTCGGCTTTGCGCAAAGAGCTTGGACTTCGACCTACCGACCCCTTAGATAGCTTTACTCTCTGTAGATGTCTCGGCCTAGAAATTCTAAGCTTCAAGGAACTTAGGGCTTGCATGAATCTACCAGAGGAGATGTTCCGGCCACTTTACGAGAATCAGAAGGGACAGGTAGTTTCTGCAGTGATGGTTCGCAGACCAGTAGGGGAAATAGTCGTCTACAATGAGAGCCACCCACCTGTCCGTATCCAAAGCTCGATCGCGCATGAAGTATCCCACCACCTTTGTGGTCACGAAGCAATGACCTATTCAAGCGTGGAGAGTGAATTTTTTCGGGGTGATAGTACTGATGAGGATGAGGAGGCTAACCATTTAGCAGGTTACCTTCTTATGCCAAGGGAAGGGATTTTATCGCTTGCAATACAGGGACTCCAGATCTCTCAATTGGCCGACAACTACAATGTCAGTACTCAGATGGCTCGTTGGCGCTACCATACCTCAGGAGTCGGTAGGCAGATGAAAAATAGGCGACGGTAAGGATTTCGATGAGATGGTATTTCCTGTCATGGGGGAAGGCTGCTAGAATCTGGGATCGAAATATTGTTGGCCATCAATCCATACCTCTAGCTCGTGACCACGAAGTTTGAGCGTGTGACTAAGCAAACCTTTATCCTTTGCTTCCAACTTAGTAGTCGCCCTAACGGTAAGCGTTTCCTCCATGGCTGCTAGAGCTTCACCCCCTAGTGGATTAGGCCCAGCTAAGGCTTTCAGCCTGACTGTCCAAAGCTTTACATCGGTCATTCGTCACCTTGTTTAGTAGAACATCTTCGGTTGCAAGATACTCGCTGGAGTACAGGAAGGCCACATCTATAGTTTACGTCGCAATCTGGTGGTATAGAGACCGCTAAGGGCCATAATTCCGGTGGGGTAGAACCTCTTTCTTGCCTCTACTTAAGACAACCTCACTTCTGGTTGAGTGATCTAGCTCCGCAATCCTTTGACACATGCCTACTAATCTTGTAGGGCGATTTACTATAAAAACGAAGAATTACACCCCCCAAAGAGAAGCAGCTCATTCTAGTCCAGGGGACCCTGGCTTCTATTTGTAGACTAACATTTTTCCGCTATATTTGGGGAAACTAAATCCCTCCTTTTATCATGGCTAAAAGATCTCCCTGGCATTCCATCAAGTCGAACGTTTACCATGATGACTCGAACTGCAACACGGGCAATAACATCGAACGAGAAAATAAACGCCCGGGCACTGGAGGTAAGGCAAAATGCGCCGAGTGTAAAAGGCTAGGGTAGTTCGACAGGGATATAGCACAGCAGGCCTGGAGCAAAGAGTAGCGGAGATCTAATCTTGCTCTTTTGACCAAAAATCCTAGTTATTGGCCACACCACCTTTCGTAGATCGATGTCAATCCACCGGTTGCGCCGTAAAGCCTGCTTCCGCAACAGTCTGACTGACCTCGGTGGGGGTAACGGAGTCGTCGGTCTCTACCGTAAGAATACGGTCAGGACTAGCTAGGTCGACCTTCCAGTTCCTAATGTTTTTACTGTCGTTCAGCACGGGGGTCACTCCGCGGACGCAGCCGCCGCAGTTGATGTTGGTCTTGAATTGCATGGTTTTCATGGGTAGGGAATTTATAACCGTCGCACGGTCTATGGGCGTCCGACGGTTAAGCTTACAGATCAATGGATTTAAGGCGTAGGCTGTTGAGCACCACGGAGACGGAGCTAAAGGCCATAGCCGCCCCCGCGATCATGGGATCGAGCAGAAAGCCCGTGAGGGGGTAGAGTAGGCCGGCGGCAATGGGAATGCCGATCAGGTTATAAATAAAGGCCCAGAAAAGATTTTGCCGGATGCCCCGAACAGTCAGTTTGGAGAGTTCCAGGGCGCGGGGGATGGCGGCCAGGTCGGAAGTGATTAGCGTCATCTTGGCTACGTCCATGGCAATGTCGGAGCCGTGGCCCATGGCAATGCTGACGTCGGCCGTAGCCAGGGCCTGAGAGTCGTTGATGCCATCCCCGACCATAGCCACCACCTTACCCCTTTGCTGCAGTTCCCGCACGAAGTCAGCCTTATCGGCGGGAAGCACTTCGGCGCGGTAGTCGTCCAGGCCAACCTGCTCCGCGACGGCGGCGGCGGTCTGCTGGTTATCACCGGTGAGCATGTACACCTCGATGTCCCGATCGTGGAGGGTGCGGATGGCCTCGGCCGAGCTTTCCTTAATGGGATCGGCGATGGCGACCATACCGATGGCTTCCCGGTTTCTGGCCATAAAAACTACGGTGTTGGCCCGCTGGCGGAGGGCTTCGGCGCGGTCTTCGAGGTCGGTGGAGGTAGTGATACTCTGCTCGGTCAGTAGGCGCTGATTACCCACGTAGTAGGTATTGGGACCGTGGACGAAGCGAATGCCCCGGCCGGTAAGGCTCTCGAAGTCGGTAATCTGGGCGTCGATCAGACGCTGGTCTTCCAGCCAGTCCACTACCGCGCGGGCCAGGGGGTGCTCGGAGAGCGATTCGCCGGCCCGCAGGATGCCCTTTACCGCCCCCGCATCGATCGTGTCTTCCCAGTACTCCGCCGTGACGGTGGGCCTTCCCTGGGTGATGGTGCCCGTCTTATCGAGGACGACGGCGTTCACCTTATGGCCCAGCTCCAGGCTTTCGGCATCCTTGATGAGTATATTATTCTCCGCCCCCTTGCCAATACCAACCATAATGGCGGTAGGAGTGGCCAGACCGAGGGCGCAGGGACAGGCAATCACGAGTACGGCCACGGAGGCCAGCAGAGCATGGGAAAAAGCATTCTCCCCACCCACCAGCATCCAGACGATGAAAGTCGCCACGGCGATACCAATCACGACGGGTACGAAGATGCCGGCGATCTTATCGACCAGTTTCTGGACCGGAGCTTTGCTACCCTGCGCCTCGCGTACCATACGAATGATGGAGGCCAGTAGGGTAGTGCCCCCCACCTTTTCGGCTACGAAGCGGAAACTACCGCGCTGGTTGACGGTACCGGCGAACACCGCCTCGCCGTCCGCTTTGCGTACCGGTACCGGCTCTCCGGTAATCATGCTCTCGTCGACGTAGCTCTCGCCCTCAGTGACCTGACCATCAACGGGGATTCGCTCACCGGGCCGCACGATAAGGGTATGCCCCACTTGCACCTCAGCTATGGGAAGCTCCACTTCCCGGCCGTCGACCACGGCGCGCACCGTACTGGGCTGCAGGCCGATTAGCTTCTTAATGGCCGAGGAGGTGTTGGACTTAGCACGTTCTTCTAGCAGTTTACCTAGAGAAATAAAAACGACGATAACCGTAGCCGCCTCGAAGTAGACGTGGGGCTCTAGTCCGCGTGCTAGCCAGAACTGAGGATACACCGTGTTGAAGACACTAAACAGAAAGGCAATACCGGTGCTGAGGGCGACCAGCGTATCCATATTCGCGGTGCCGTGCCGCGCCTGGCGGTAGGCCCCGACGTAGAAGTGGCGGCCGAACCAGAAGAGTACGACTGCGGCCAGCACTAGGGAGATCCAGCGGCCGGTCTCCCACTCCATAAAGAACATACCGATCACGAAGACGGGTAGGGTAAATACCGCAGCCCAGAGGGTACGTCGCTTAATCGTTTCGTACTCAGCCTCCTTAATTTCCTCCTGCGCGGCATCGGGATCGTCGGCGTCGATAAGCAGATCGTAACCGACGGCCTGTACGGCACTGCGGAGAGCTTCGGGGGAGAGCTGGCGGTGGTCAAAGTCCACCCGCGCCGTAGTATTGGCGTAGTTGACGCTTGCGCTCCGTACACCCGGTAGTTTACCGATGATGGTCTCGACGCTGGCCGCACAGCTAGCACAGCTCATACCGGTAACGGGGAAGATCTCGGGGTGCGTAGAGGTATCAATCTCTGCTAGCAGTGCCATGGTCAAAGGTTCTTACTCTGGAAACATCTAAGGCATGGCTTACGGTCTTGTTGTATTTTGCTAATACACCCTACTTTTTGCGGCTTTTCCCGCCCGCGTGAACTAGGCATTCAGTTTACCCCGGAGCAGTTGTGCGTTTACCGCACAGATCACCGTACTGGCGCTCATGAGTGCCGCCCCGATGGCCGGACTGATGAGCAGACCGGGCACGATACCCATGGCCAGGGGAAGGGCTACGACGTTATAGCCGGTGGCCCACCAGAGGTTCTGGATCATCTTTTGGTGGGTTGCCTTACCGAAGAGGATCAGGTTAGCGATGTCCTGGGGATCGCTATTTACCAGCACGACATCGGCCGTCTCGGCGGCCACGTCGGTGCCCGATCCAATGGCAATACCTACATCGGCCTGCGCCAGGGCGGGGGCATCATTGACGCCATCACCCGTCATGGCCACGAACTCGCCGGCGGCCTGTAGCTCCTTAATCTTAGTCTGCTTTTCTTCGGGCAGTACTTCGGCCATGTAGTCGTCCATGCCCAGCTCGCGGGCCACGGCCGCGGCGACCCGTTCGTTGTCTCCGGTCAGAAGGGAGCACTTGATGCCGTTGTCCTGTAGAGTCTTGACGGCTTCGGCGGAGCTGGCCCGCACCCGATCGGCGAAGGTCACGAACCCAGCCAGCGTACCGTCGATGAGGACGAAGATCTTTGTCTCCACGGCTTCACTGTCCTCTACCGGTGCGGTGATGCCCGCCCGTTCCAACATGGGATATCCCCCGGCGCGCACCTCTTTACCCTTGACCGTTCCACTGACCCCCACACCGGCCTCGTAGGCAAAATCACTACTGCTGGGTACTTCGATACCGCCGGCCTTAGCGCGGCGCTGCAGTCCCTTGGAGATATGGTGCTCGGAATTACTCTCCACCGCAGTGGCGTAGCGTAATAACTCAATTTCATCGTAAACCGGATCGAGCGGCACGATCCGCGTCACTTCGTGGGAACCCTCGGTCAGCGTACCCGTCTTATCGAATACAATGGTCGTGATCTTACGGGAGTTTTCGAAGGCGGTGCGGTTGCGGATCAGTAATCCGTGTTTGGCCGATACGCTCGTCGAGATGGCCGCCACCAGGGGAATCGCCAGTCCTAGGGCGTGGGGGCAGCTAATGACCATAACGGTCACCATCCGTTCCAGGGCGAAGGCAAGCGTACTACCCAGTAGCAGCCAGACCGCAAGGGTGCCGAAGCCGCCAACGAGAGCAACGATCGTCAGCCAGAAGGCGGCCCGGTCGGCCAGGCGCTGGGTCTTGGATTTTTGTCCCTGGGCGTCGCGCACCAGTTTGACCACCCGCGATAGGTAGGTGTCTTCTCCCGTACCGCTTACCCGCACGCGAATCGACCCACTACCGTTGATCGATCCGCCGATCACCTCCTGGCCGCTCGATTTGGTTACCGGTTTACTTTCGCCGGTCAGCATACTCTCGTTCAGGTCGGTGCTTCCCTCCGTGATCTTACCGTCGGCCGGCACTTTCTCGCCGGGTTTGATCAGGATCGTGTCCCCCGGCTTTAGCGTGCCGACTCCTACTTTAGTGACCTGGTCGCCACGCACTAGGTTAGCTTCGGCGGGCATCAGTTCCGCTAGTGCTTCCAGCGCCCGGCTCGCCCCAAGGACGGAGCGCATTTCGATCCAGTGGCCCACCAGCATCACGTCGATCAGCGTGGCCAGCTCCCAGAAGAAAGTCTTTCCCTCCAGTCCAAAGACTACGGCCGAACTATACAGATAGGCCGCTGAGATGGCTACGGCGATGAGGGTCATCATCCCCGGTGCCCCCTTACTCAGTTCTTCCTTCAGCCCCTTCAGGAAGGGCCATCCCCCGTAGAAGTAAATAATGGACGATAGGCCGAACAGCACCGGCATCTGCCCGGGGAAGGACCAGGTCAGCCCCAGCCACCCCTGAATCATTGGGGCCAGTAGTAGTACCGGGACGGTCAGTACGAGTGATATCCAGAACCGGCGCCGAAAATCCTCGATCATCATGCGGTGGTGATCGTGGTGGCTACCGCCGCCGTCGCCGTGGTCCATCTTACCGTGGTCCATCTTACTGTGGTCCATTTCACCAGGACCCATCTTACCGTGGTCCATCTTATTATGGTCCATGGCTCCGTGATTATTCCGGCTGATGGCACTTTCGTGGCCGTGCTCGGTGAGCTCCACCAGGTGATCTTCTATGGCTTGTACTTTATCGGTAAGCGAGAAGTCTCCGGCCTGTGCCAGGTGGCGATTAATCTCTTCGGTAGTGATGTGACGCGACATCGTGACCACCGCCCGGTCCTCGTTGAGGACCACGGCCTCTACCCCCCCGATACGTTCGAGTGCCCGTTGAACGGTGGCCGAAGTGGTCCGGTCGTGTATTCCGGCAACGCGGTATTCGTGGGTCATGGGTTTGGGATTACTGAAGGGATGTTAACGGGAGGGATACTCGCAGGGAATCCCACGTTATACTGATGGCACCCGCCTTATCATCGGTGGAGCGTACCGTGTAGGTTAGTGATTCGGTTACCCGATCGAGCCGCTCGGGTTGTACCCGGTAGCGCACTACGTCAAGATTCTCGTCGTAGTCGTCGGCCAGGTGCTGTTCGTAGTTTTCGTTGAGGATAATGGTCCATTCTTCCCGGCCCGGAATGGTGAATAGGCCGTAGGTACCTGCGGCTACTTCCTGGCCATTGATGCTCACCGGTCCACTAAAGTTAACCGAAGTAGCGTCGTGTGCTCCCGTGGCCCAGACCCGGTCGTAGGCCACCAGCCCGCCCCAGATCATACGTCCGCGTTTTCCGGGGGAAGAGTAGTCTACATGCACGTGCGTATCGCCGATGGTACCCATGGCGGAGGTATGCGGACTTAAGGGGGGCTTAGCCGTTGTTTCCATGTCGGTACTTTGGTCGTGATCGTGCTGGTGATCTTGCCGGTGGTCGTGACCGGCCGGTGCCTGACCGTCATCCGTTGCCGGGTCGTGCGCGCAGGTGCAGAACAATAGCAGTATACCCAGGCAGGCGGTCTTAGTCAGTACGGTCATAATTAGTCTTTGTTAGTAAGGGAGATAAAGGAGGAAACGGCAAATACAGTGGTCGCAAAACCCAGCACCATCTCCCCCCAAACCAGCACTTTGGCCGGATAGGTAGACGGCACGACTTCCCCAAAGCCGGTAGCCGTGAAGGTCACGGTGCTGAAGTACAGTCCATCGACAAAGCGGTAGAACAGGGAGGGGGGGTGGAAATTCTTTAGTGCATCGCTATCCGCTAGGGTCAGCAGGCAGTAATTGATTCCGTAGGCAATGACAAAAAAGGCAACCATTACCCCCAGCGAGACCAGACAATTCCGGATCGACATATTGTCCCCGTTGATGTGATTGAATACCCGCCGGAAGGTGGTAAACAGATAGAACGCAAACTGCACGCTACCGATCAGGGCGATCAGCGCTGCGGTAGGGGCGAAGTCGGACCAGAGGGCCACGACGGCCAGCAAACTACCCCCTAGTAATAGTCCAGATTCCCGCAGAAGCAGTCCCCACTGAATGGCATTACCCACGGAGGTAGTGAATTAGGGTAAAAACCAAGCCGCCACCCATCAGGAGCACGATAATCGCCGTGGTCAGGGTATCGAGCAGGCGGCGGAATTTTCCCTTCGGCGCATCGGGCTGGCAGCAGTCTTTCATAATCGAGATTTAGTGCGGTTCGTCTTCGGTGATGTGATCGGACTGGCCCTCCACGTAGTTACCCTGCACACCCACCCCGTGGAGGTAAACCAGGGTGCCGCCGTAGTGAGCGGCCAGACCGACGGTGACGGCCGATCCCGCTACGACGACCGCCACCACCACTTCGAGCCACCTACGGTCCGTGAGCACCCAGAGGTTGACTCCCTTCAGCACGAGGGCAGTAACACTAAGCCAGAGCGTCCACTCGGCATATGTATCGTGAAGGTTCAGGACCTGCTGGGCGGCCGGGGTCAGGCCTTGGGTGTGGGGATGCGTAAGCTCACTGGCCGCTAGTGCACCTGCGACCCCGCCCAGCAGTAGTAGCAGCGTAATCCAGTCGAGCGGTTTCTTCCACACGAAAAAGGTGGCGAGCTGGGTACAGACCGCCAGCAGCAGGAGCATGATCGGCACGTGTACCACCAGGGGGTGCAGATTGGGGAAGTCGGACAAGGAAGCGTTCACAACGGACGATTGCTCAATCCGTTGCGCAAATCCCATGGCGGGTAATACGATCGCAGGCAGCAGCAAGGAATACTTCATAGTGTGCGTGTTTAGTCGCCTACCACATCAATTTGATACCGGCACCGAGACCGTAATCGCTATCGTAGCGAGCCTCTACGCCGACGTACTGCCCCAGGATATAGCTGGTGCCGAAGGTGTACTCGAACGACTGCCCGGTGAAGCTGTACCGGCCCTGGGCCGAGGCCCGCCAGCGACTGGTCAGCGGAATATCTTCCCGCTCCAGCTGTAGCTCGAAGCGGCCACGATGGTCGACGCGCAGATCCGACCACACCATCATGGGCAGGAAGTAGCGTACGCCGGCCAGCGCAACGGCCTCGGTCTCCAGGCTTTCCCGGTTGATCTCGGGATCCATCACCTGCTCCCCGTCGTACTCAAAGCCCACGTAGGCAGAGAGGAATTGCCGGGGGTCGATGTAGCGCATGGCCTTACCCTCCACCTCGAAGTTGCCGTCGTAGTCGGCCTCGCCCTCCAGGCTGAACTCGTTGTAGATGTTGAAGTAGGCGAAATCCGCCCAACTGCCGTTGCTTAGTCCGCTCACGCTGGCCATACCGAAGTACTGCCGGTCGTCCATGGCGAACTTGTCGTAGTCTGCCTTATCCGCGATGAGTAGGTCGGAACTGCCCTCATAGCCAATGATGCGCGCCATACCCGACATCATATGGTAGAGCAGGTGGCAGTGGAAGAACCAATCCTTATCCTCGGTGGCCGCAAACTCGATAATGGTGGTCTCCATCGGAGCTACGTTGACTACGTGCTTCAGCGGCGCGTGATCGCCCTGGTTATTGACCACGCGAAAGAAGTGACCGTGCAGGTGCATCGGGTGGCTCATCATGGTCGTGTTGTGGAACACGAAGCGGACGTTCTCTCCCCGCTCGATCATAATCTTGTCCGACTCCGACAGGGGCTCGTTGTTGATCATCCAGACGTAACGTAACATGTTGCCGCCTAAGTAGAGGTGCACTACCCGAACGGGCCGGCCATCCTTCAGGGCGGTGGGTTCCTCGGAGCGCAGCATGTTGTAGTCAAAGATGGTCTCGTCGGGGTAGGCCTTTTTGAGTTCGTTATAGCCGGTCATCATGACGCCCATGGGTGCATCGGCACCCATCTGCATATCCATGGTCTTACCGTCCATCTCGGAGGCTTTGTAGGTCTTACCCTTATCCATACCGGGCATGTCGTGACCCATTTTGCTATGGTCCATTTTGCCGTGATCCATACCGGCGGGCGGGGTGGTATCCTGCTTCATACCGGACATATCGTGACCCATTTTACCATGGTCCATCTTGCCGTGGTCCATACCGGCGGGCGGAGTGGTGTCTTTCTTCATGCCGGGCATGTCGTGACCCATTTTGCTATGGTCCATCTTGCCGTGGTCCATACCGGCGGGCGGGGTGGTGTCTTTCTTCATGCCAGGCATATCGTGACCCATTTTACCATGGTCCATCTTGCCGTGGTCCATACCGGCGGGCGGAGTGGTGTCTTGCTTCATGCCGGGCATGTCGTGATCCATCTTGCTATGGTCCATCTTGCCGTGGTCCATACCGGCGGGCGGGGTGGTGTCTTTCTTCATGCCAGGCATATCGTGACCCATTTTACCATGGTCCATCTTGCCGTGGTCCATACCGGACATACCCATCGTTGACGAACCATCTTCCGTTGGCATATTCATGTCCCCATGGGCGGCCATACCCTGCGGGCCTTCACCTTGCTTCTCCATGCCCTGCATTCCCATATCCATCTGCATCCCCATCTTCATCATGGATTGCATGAGAATATCCTCGTTAGTGGGGGCCTGACCGGCGGGGTAGACCTGCGGCTCCGGGATGTCGGAGGGTGCCTTACCCATCTGCATATCGGGCATTTCGGCCATCATATCCTTCATCTCCTTGGTCAGGGCGTAGTAGTCGACGGGGGGCAGATCCGGGGCGGCGTGTTCGGTGCCGGATCCGAGCCAGGTGGTCGTATGCTTGTAGCGATCCCAGGAGGTAGCGCGGAACTCGTAGCGACCCTCGGCCG
This sequence comes from Lewinellaceae bacterium, assembly GCA_963803525.1. Classification (GTDB taxonomy): domain Bacteria; phylum Bacteroidota; class Bacteroidia; order Chitinophagales; family Saprospiraceae; genus Neolewinella. The sequence continues at coordinate 2,106 of CAWDMV010000014.1, read as the reverse complement.
GCAGCGTAACCTCAATATCGTAGGTCTCGGCCGTGGCGATGAGGAGCTTATCTACCGCGACGGGCACGACCTCCTGGCCGTCAGCGGAAACGACCGTCATCTTTCCCCCGGCAAACTGTAGCCAGAAGTGAGAGGAAGCCGATCCGTTGATGACGCGCAGGCGTACTGTTTCACCGGCGGCCAGATCGGCGTAGGCATCGGTTATCTGACCATTAGTTAGAAAGGCATTGTAGTAAACGTCGGCCAGGTCCATGCTGGGCATGCGGTTCCACTCCAGCCAGGCCTGTTTGCCCAGATTACCGGAGGCGAGGGCACCGCCGTAGCTCTGTACGGCATTTCGTTTGATGGCGTACCAGTCGGTGTGGCGCTTGATCTGTCGGAGCACTTCATGGGGATCCTGCTCCGTAAAGTCGGAGAGCAGGACTACTTTCTCTTTGGTTGGCGTACCCGCCTTGGGTTGGATCACGATGGAGCCGTACAGCCCCTTCTGCTCCTGAAATTCGGTATGGGAGTGGTACCAGTAGGTGCCGTGCTGAATGATGGGAAAGGAGGCGACGTAGGTATCACCGGGCCTAATGAGACTAGTGTTGAGCATGGGTACACCGTCGTATTCATTAGGTAGTAATAGACCGTGCCAGTGAAAGGACACGGTACCCTCGGTCCGGTTGGTCACGTAGATACGTGCCGAATCGCCCTCCGTAAAATTTAGGGTAGGGGCGGGAATGCTGCCGTTGGTGGCCAGGGCCGGGGTGGGCTTACCCGTGAAGTTGACGACGGTGTCCGCTACCGTAAGGTGGTAGGTCATCGTACTGCCAGTCCGCGTAGTGAGCGACTGACCGGGGATCATATCGTAGGTACTGGTCTTCCCGTCGCCAGTTTGCTGACCGAAGACGGGCAGGGATAATAGGATTAGTAGTAGGGGTAAACCACTGAATAATATGCGGGACATGTCGGTAGTCTTTGGGGGTTGAAGAACCGCCGGATGCCCTCACGGCACCCAGCGGTTAAGAAAATTAGACGGCTAGCTTAGGCGGCCATCTTGCGGCATTCCTCGGCACACTTGCGGCAGGTCTCGGCGCAGTGCTGACAGTGCTCGTGGTCCTTGTGCTCTGCGCACAACTCGGCACAGTAGTCACAGACCTCGGCACACAGGGCGCACTGCTGCTTCGTGAACTTGCTGTCGGCGGCCATCAGTCCGATGGTAGCCTGCAGTACTTCGATGCACTGGATGCAGCAGTAGGGGCAGTCGTTCATCGACTTCATGCCCACCATTTTGGTCAAACATACCTTGCAGTCGATCAGACACTCCAGGCACGATTCCATGCAGGTGGTGTACTGATCCTTTACGGGGAGGGATAAACTCATAGTAAAACGGATTTGGTTATTCTTGCTGCTCCAGGCGGTAGATCATCCGCTTCATTTCGGCGATCTCTGCTTCCTGGGCTTCAATTATCTCTTCGGCTAGCTTAATGGCTTCGGGATCCTTTAGGTGAGCCTTCTGGCTTACCATGATCGCGATGGAGTGGTGGGGAATCATGGCCTTCATCCACTGTACGTCACTGACGAAAGTCTGCTCGCGTACTCCTGCGTAACAGAGAATGAAGGTCAGTGCCGCTACCCCGAGAATGGCGTAGTTCCAGACTTTCTTCCGGTACATCCCCCACATGAAACCCATCATAACAAACACCATTGCGGCAATCATCAGGAAGGTCATATAGGTGCGGCTGGGGCTCAGCATCACGTGATCAAAAACGTCCACGTTGAGGAACATCACGGCGTACATGATCACGAAGGAGGTGGCCATCATGAGTCCGAACTTCAGGTAAGGATTCATACCGCCTTGCATCTGACCGTCGTGGTTGTGGTCTAGGCTGGGTCGGGGTGGGTGCTTGGCTTTTGACGTAGTACTCATTATTACTTACTGATTTCTTCACTCACGTTACCGCAGGTCAGCATTTCCTGACCGAAAAAGGGATTGCGTATTTCGGCCACTTCACTGAACCAGTCAGCCCCCTGCCCGTCGAAGGCCATCGGGCAGTGTAGCTTGTAGATGGTGCCGCCATCCAGACCCTCGGTAAGTAGGGGTTCCAGTTCGGTGGTTAGGGT
>CAWDMV010000013.1:0-809658 GCA_963803525.1 Lewinellaceae bacterium | reverse complement strand
TTTGTAGTCTTTACTTGGCGCCGTTGGTCTTGCTCCGATAAGATAGCCCTTATCCCGGTATTCTTTATACCTCATCCGCGATGCGTTGTTGGTCAGGTAGGTCAGCAGATCGGTGGCCGCCTTGACCACACTTGCCCGGGGATGGGTCAAGTATATCTTGATCTCCCGCATGATGTCCTTACTCTGTCCCTGGCGGAGTTGTTCTTTCCAGCCCGCGAGCTTCTCTTTGCGCTTCGCTTCTTGCGGGAGTAGTAAAGTGCCGAACTCGCAGAGGTGCTCGTAGGCGTGGTAAAAGTCCAAAATGTGCTCCGCATCCGGAAAAGCTTCGCTCACCCAGTTGCGCATCCAGGTCGCTCCATCGGTGATGATGATCAGGGGGGCGGTGGGGTACTGCTGCCGCTGCGCCTTAAGCAACTTGCCGAAGTGATCCATAAAACTAGAACAGTGACCTTCCCGTACTAAGTATTCTGAGTTGAGCACCCGGTTGCGCTGGTCTGCCTGCTCATCGTCTAGTTGACCACTCACCACCTGTGATCCCCGAAAAACGCGTCCTATTTTTACTTCCTGGTAGCCCCCATCATAGAGTAACATTCCTCCGTCGAACATGCCGTACAGTCTTTCTTCCGCCGGCATTACGGGCTTCAACTCGGGACCTGCTTGCAATTCATCGTGGCTCAGCGGCTTGGTTAACTCCTCCTCCACCCTCGATAGGCGACCGAAGTGTTCCTCCAGGCGGCGGGCCTGGGCCGGGTTAGTAAGATCGCTTCCCAGGGTGGCGTTGAGCAAGTCAACCGCCTTTGCGGGTACGACCTGTGCGCAGTAGCGTAAGTAGTGACTCTGTAATAAGGGGGAGATGGCCATGCCGTGAGCACTGCCTGCTCCCCAACTTTGTGCCTTCGCAATGCTCACTTTGCCAAAGGTGGAGACGACGGTTTTTTTTTACGGCGGTTGTTCGTCTGCCCCCCAAGTTGTTCGTTGATCACTCCCCGGGCAAGTTCGTCCATCAACTCCCGCAGACCGCGTTCGTAGTCCAGCATATTGGGTTGATCGGTCAGGGCGTTGATGCGCGCGTACTTATCTTTGGCCAGGGCCATAAATTTATCTTCGGACAGCATAATTAAGCGTTTTCTCAGGAAATATACGGATTTACCCCGACGCGACAATCTGAATTACACCCCCCGGGACCGGGGCTACCGGGTGAGTCGTAATCGCATTGATCGGCTGTACTACAAAATCCTGGGGTTACAGTCCCTTTTACCAGGCCCCCACACGTCTAAGCGGTGCAAAGACCACGCCGTGTTTCCCTATTTGCTGCGCGATCTAAAGATTGACCGGAGCGACCAGGTGTGGGCCACGGACATTACGTACGTGCCTATGCGGCGGGGCTTTTTGTACCTGACGGCCATCATTGACTTGTATAGCCGTTACGTGGTCCACTGGAAGCTTTGCAACTCCATGGAGGCCAGCTGGTGCCGCGATCTGGTGGCCGAAGCCCTAGAGATCCACCAGGTGGCTCCGGATATCTTCAACACCGACCAGGGGGCGCAGTATACCAGCCGGGTATTCACCGAGTTCATCCTGAGTCAGGGAATGCGGTTGAGTATGGATGGTAAAGGCCGAGCTACGGACAATGCCTTCATCGAGCGACTCTGGCGCAGCGTTAAGTACGAGCGGCTCTATCTTCACGAATACGAGAGCGGAAAGCAGCTCTACCGGATGCTCGAGAACTACCTGATCTACTACAATACCGCCCGCCGACACTCCTCCATCGGGGATGACTATCCGGCAGACTGGTACCGAGCAGGCAAGGAAAAAAAAGCGGCTCAGGAAGGGCCAAATATATCTAATTATTAATCATACGTTGTCTTAACCTCTCCGGGTTCGTGGTTTAACAATTGGGGGCACTTCATACCGAGGAATCGAGAAATGGCTGCATCGCTACCACCACCGGGACCACCAGGGAATCGACCGAAGAAAACCTATCCAGCGGTACCAAAACGCCGCCTAACTTTCACCTAACTAACTTGGCTCCGTGGTCTGAAAACCCGAGGTATTATAGTGTGTTGTGACATAAGCCATGCTAGCATGGCGAAAAAAACCACCCAATCGCTGCGCCCCGTCCATGCCGAAAAAAGAGCACCACAACGGAATGGCGCTAGTAAGCGTCTGAGTAAGTCCATCTTGTTCTGCCGGATTGGGGGTTAGAACTTTGCCGGTAAAAGCAACCTTGGATAAGGCTAATAGTATTTAAGCGGTTAGCCAACCCCGTCTTGCCCATCCGCCTCGAGCTTCGTATAGCCCGGCAGCAACTCTTCGATCCGGTTGATGGGGTGGCTTAGGATGTGGTCCAGCGTAGATTGTAACCACTCGCGCGGATTCACCCGCCGGGCCTTGCAGGTCGCCAGCAGGCTGTAGAGTACTGCTCGTTCCGTTGGGCGTTCGCCACTGCACCGTGGGTAAGGACAGCGGCCTGACCAATCACGTGGAGCGCTGGAACTGTACCCTACGGCAACGCCTGGGCCGCTTTGTCCGCAAGAGCCTATCGTTTTCCAAATCCGAAGAAATGCACGAACTGATGCTGAAGCTGTTTATCCACAATTATAACTTATCACTCGTTAAGTAGCACTACCACTATCATTAGCGATGGTTATATAATACGGATGACTACAACCTCACTTTGACTTACTCAAGGTCAGCAGCTGCTTCATCCTCGATTTCGTCCAAAAATCCTTCGAAAAAACTTATGAAACTGTCAGATACAACTTCGTAGGTTGTTGGATCGGAATAATCCCACTGCCAAAAAATAACTTGTCCGAATTCAGAGGGCCTGGAATCAAAACAATAATGATCTCCTCTTCCATTACCAAGAAATGGGATAAAGTATTTAGGTATTAAATTATTGGTCAAGTTTTGTTCCCGATAGGTGATTTGTTCAATCCCCCCGCCGTTTTCCTTAAACCCTAGCATTTCATCGCCCATTATGCTGAATCCGTTTGACCACTGTAAGAAAAACAAGTAGTCATAAGGCAAATTGGCCACTGTTTCAGGATGTTGATTGAGCATATCTTCAGGTAGACCTGCCGCTGTTTCTACATACTCCTTCGGCAGTTTGGAAACGCGCGTAATTGCCATTTTGCACCGCTGCTGATCTATCTCGCTAAATTCACTCCTGTTCACTTCCATAATTTTAAAGCTTGTCTCCAGTAAGAACGTCGGCCGCTGTTAAACTGTTGTCTATCAATTAGGCTTGCTTTCTGCTTATTGGGATGATTTATGGCATCATTACCCGCTCCACGATGGTCTTTCCAGTGCATTTCTTTGAAGGGGCCGTCCGGGTTTTGACCCACATGATGTAGTTCCACACTTGTTCCATCTGATTTGAATGTAGCAGCGTTACCTGGTTTACTAGGCGGATTTAATAAGTTTCTCGGGATCTGATCTTCCGGAGCTACATGGATTAGCATTGCTCCCAATCCTAATCTTGCTCCAATTTGATGGTTTGGGGCGGCGGCGATATTTAATATATGGCCACCATTATCTACTGCGTAAGCCTGACTTAGAACCTCCTTAGTCATGGACTCAATGGTCCGTATAGTTTTAAGCGGCTCGTTTACCCAGATTTCTGATCTCAGGCAGCAGTTTGCGAATTATCGGCAGGTCGGGCGACAACCCACACCCGCGAATTATTCGCAAAGCTAGGCTCTCGTTGACATATTCCGTCTTGATATCCGCCATACTGAAGGGCTCATCGTAGGGCTTTTGGGGGGCTAAGCAGTGGGCGGCTTTAGCCAGGGAAACGGTGGTCAGTGAAGCGTTGAGATGAAAGTCGATCTTTGGCCAGCTGTAGGCTTGGCAGTCCTCCAGACCGAGTTCCTGTTTGGCATCCCGGTAGAGGAACTCCTGCTGGAAGCGGCAGGTGTAGCTCAGCACCAGATCAGCCCCGCTTTGGTGCAGGTCGGTAGAAGCTAGCGTGGAGTGGGAGCAAATGTTGCCTGCCGTGTCGTAGCGGTGAATGACGACTACTTTAGCCTTGCGCTTCCAGGCTTTGATGTACGCCACCGCTTCGAAGGCCGTCCAGGAACCGTCATCGCCTTGGGCACAGAGGATGAAGACGTCCGGGCGCAGATGGGTCACCTCCACCCGGCCATCGTACTGTTTGGGGGCACCTGGACCCGGGCGGCGTGGTCCTCGATAGAGGTAGTAGAGCACCTGATCCTTTCTGAGCCGCGTATTGAGATGAAGCTCCGCCGAGCGCACCGCATCGGCGAAACTGGCCTTGGCAAAGTAGGCATCGGCCACCACGTAGTCAGACACGCGGCGCAGCTTAGCGGCGTTGAGGGTCACGATGCTGGAGTAGTAGTCCAGTAGGCTCTCCCCTTCTCCCAGAGCTACGGTCTGTACTGCTAGCAGGTGTAGGGCCGTCTTGTCGGCTAGGTCTACGGCAGCCAGGCCGCAAAACTCCTGCCCCCACTTGGCCTGACCGGCCGCTCCGCTCCAGAAGTAGCCTACGCCGGCGGAATGCTTACCGCTCTTGGTCACGTAAGAAGGGTCCAGGGCGATGATGCGATGATCCGATAGGTAGCGCTCGACCAGACCCAGGTTAAAGCTCAGCCAGTCGAAGTCTTTAGCGTACTGGCGCCGGTAGGTGGCCTCGTTGTGCTCACCGTAGCGGGCCAGGTGAGTAAAGTTATACCGACCACGTATGGAGAGCAGAAGGGGAAAGAGATGGATCAAAAACTGGCTTTGCCAGCGACCCACGTGGGTCATTTGTCGTATTATTGAAGCAGCGAGGGTAGCAACCTTCGTCAGGTGAGCCATGGGTCTTAAAAGTTGGAGAACCTTCAAGATACGGGCTCACCGCCTTTTTTACGCTTCCCCTCAACCTCGTCAAACCTGTACGGACCATTGGTTAAATAATGCATTAGGATCAGTCCGCGGCTTCGCCCCGGTATACTGCATCGGTGACGGCTTCCTGCCAAGCTACTATGCCGTTTTCGGCATTGGGCAGCAAGTAGAGCTGCTGCATTCCGGTTTCGCCGGCGGCCCCGGGCATTTTGCGCCCCGGTGTAGAGATAGCGCAGCACGCAGTCCTGGCGCAGGCGGCTGGTGAGGTGCAGTTGCGCCTCTCGCAACTTTTGGACAAAGGGCTGGCGACTGAAGTAGGCATCGGCTACTACGTAGGGGGATAGCTGCCACTTGTTGCTGGCGCAGGAGGACCAGGATGCTGGCGTAATAGTCCAGCAGGCTCTCCTCTTCGTCCCGCAGCACGGTTTGTACGGCCAGCAGGTGCAGAGCGGTGCGATCCTGCAGGTCGACCGCGGCGATGCCGCTGGCTTCCAGGCCCCGCTTGACCGCCTGGGCCGTTCCGCTCCAGTAGGGGTCCACCCCATCGGTATGGCGGCCGGACTTGGGTAGGTAGGTCGGATCGAAGGCCAGGATGAGATCGGGGCTGAGGTGCTGCCGACACAGCTCCGTATGGAAGGCCAGCCAGTCGAAGGGCCGGGCGAAGTTATTGCGGTAGGTGCTCTCCTTCCTGCCGCCGCCCCCGTAGCGGGCCAGGTGCGTGAAGTTGTACCGCCCCCGCAGGGACAGCCACAGGACGAAGAGATGGGCTAAAAACTTACGCTGCCAGCGACCTACGTTTGGCAGTTTGTCCATAATTTGCAGGGCGAGGGTCTCGACCTTCGTCGGGTAAGTCATATCTCGTTTGTGTAGTTACCTACAAGATATTGACTTACCCACTTTGCTGGGCTGGTACCTTGGGGGCCGCCAGCTCAAGTGTTAATCGCAACGGACCATTGCAGGGGTCAGGGTCAAGTATAAGGTGATCGAGTGATACCGCACCTGCGACCCCGCCGACTCCCTACCACCGCACACGTCCTTCATCAACGCCTACCCCAACCAATCGACTCCTCCATTCCCTCGATCGGGATGCGGTCCATGCCCGTGATCGGCCGTAAAGTCCCAGTCGTACGTATCGAGCTCCCGGATGGCGGCGGCCAGCAGGGTGATGCAGTGGGTGATGTCGGCCTTGCTGGCCATTTCGATGACCTGGTGCATGTTGCGCAGGGGGATGGAGATCGCCCCGGCAATGCTGGCCCGCTTGCCGTAGCGCTGCAGGGCCGCCGTATCGGTGCCGCCGGCGGGTAGGAGTTCCAGTTGGGTGAGGACATCGTTGCGCGTGGCGACCTGCTTGAGGTAGTTGACCATGCGGTAGTCGGAGATGACCGAGCCGTCGAGGATTTTGATCGCCGCGCCTTCCCCCAGGCAGGTGACGCGTTCCTGGGGGGCGCCGCCGGGGACGTCGTAGGCGATCGTGACGTCGAGGCCGAAGCCGAAGTCGGGGTCGATGGCCCCCACGCTGCCCATGGCGCCACGCAGCCCCACCTCCTCCTGCACCGTGAAGGTGGCGTAGAGGTCGTAGGGGAGCTCTTGCCCTTGCAGGCGGCGCAGGACCTCAAGTAGGATAAAGACGGATACGCGGTTGTCGAGCGATTTACCGGTCACGCAATCGCCGATCTCAATCAATTCCCGGTCACGGGTGATGGGGTCGCCGATGGCCACGAGTTTGTCTACCTCCTCCTTGGGCAGGCCGAGGTCGATGAAGTATTCGGTAATGGGGACCACTTTGGTCCGTTCTTCCGCCTTCATGATGTGGATGGGCTTACTGCCCATGACGCCGATCAGGTCCCGGCGTCCGTGTACGATGACCCGCTGGGCCGTCAGCGTCTTCGGGTCGAAGCCCCCCAGGGGAAGGAAACGGAGAAACCCCTTGTCATCGACGTGATTTACGATGAAGCCGATCTCGTCCATGTGGGCCGCGACCATCACGCGCTTACGTTCCCGGCCCTTTCTTAGGGCAATGACGTTACCCATATTGTCGATCCTGACCTCGTCGACGAGTGGGGTCACTTCCCGTAAGATGAGGGCACGAATCCTGCGCTCGAAGCCCGATACGCCGGGAGTAGCGCAGATGTCGCGGAGAAGGGCAAAGTTTTCCATTAGGTTTTCAGTTGGCGGCAAAGGCTGAAGTTAATGGATTGTCTTGACAAGTGTTGTTTGGGGGTGTATTGGGTGGGTTGTTGGGTTGTTGGGTTGTTGAATTACGGGGATGCTCGCTTCGCTCGTTTGTCGAGAATGTTCATCAAACGGTATCTACAAACTTAGCCTGATGAGCGCTTAATGATGAGCTGACGACCCATTTGAAGTCTACGGGTCAGTTTGACGAGCTGAAGTCCCATCTGAGGAGTAGATGTCCTTTTTTTGGTGCCGATAGTCCCTCTAGAGCTTGTTTGGGATTCCGCTCACCGCCGCAAACTTGCTCTTTTGCGTCTATTCTTCGCCTCGAAAAAGGTCACTTAGCCCGTCACCGCGAAGCAGCCACGAAGTGCACCTCCCCTTTCCGAAGCTCGATTACACCCAAAATAGCGGCGTTTTCATCAGGCTCGGAAAACCCAAACAAGCGCTTAGCGATCTGCTGCAAGAGATGGTCAACGAGATGCTGAAGAGGTGGGCGATTCCCTTACACCCGCGCCCCCGCCCCCGTCACGCCCCCAACGCCTCCAACGCCTGTAACACCCACAACCCCTAAAACGCCTCCAACACCCGCAACCCAACAACCCAACAACCAACAACTTCCCCACCAAGCCCCTCGTTACCCCTAACAACTACACTACCCTAAAAAGCAACACACCGCATGGACAGCATCAAGATCCTCTGGGCCGACGACGAGATCGACCTCCTCAAGCCGCAACTCCTTTTCCTGCGCAAGAAAGGCTACGAGGTACTCACCGTCACCAACGGACACGATGCCCTGGAGGAGATGGAGACCACGAAGGACATCGACATCGTCTTCCTCGACGAAAGCATGCCCGGCCTCACCGGCCTCGAGACCCTCGCCCGCATCAAGGACCTGCAGCCCGCCATCCCCGTCGTGATGATCACCAAGAACGAGGCCGAGGACGTGATGGAGGAAGCCATCGGCAGCCAGATCACCGACTACCTCATCAAGCCCGTCAACCCCTCCCAGATCCTGCTCACCCTCAAGAAGATCGTGGACGAGCGGCGGCTCGTGCGCGAAAAGACGACCAGCGACTACCAGCAGGACTTCCGCCAGCTGCTCATGCAGATCAACAGCGGCCTGAATAAGGAGGAGTGGGTCGACACCTACAAAAAGATCATCAACTGGGAGCTCAAGCTCGACGACAGCAACAGCGACCAGATGGGCGAGATCCTCTCCGTGCAGAAGCGGGAGGCCAACGCCGAGTTTTCGAAGTTCGTCGAACGCAACTACCTCGACTGGGTGAAGGGCGAGGACGCCCCCATCATGTCGCACAACCTCATGCGCGAGAAGGTCTTCCCCCACGTCAATAAGGAGCGGCCCACCGTGATGGTGCTACTCGACAATATGCGCTACGACCAGTGGAAGGTCATCGAGCCCTACATCACCGAGCTCTACCGGGTGGAGGAGGAGGACTACTTCTACAGCATCCTGCCCACCGCCACCCAGTACAGCCGCAACGCCATCTTTGCCGGCATGTGGCCATCGGAAATCGAAAAGCACTACAAGGACTGGTGGCTCAACGACAGCGACGAGGGCGGCAAGAACAACCACGAGGCCGATCTGCTCGGCAAGCAGTTCGAGCGCATCGTGCGCCGCGGCGACATCAAGTGGGACTACACCAAGGTCACCCGCACCAACTTCGCCCGCCAGATGCAGGACCGCGCGCTGGACTTCCTCAACAACGACTTCAGCGTCATCGTCTACAACTTCATCGACATGCTGAGCCACGCCCGCACCGAGATGGAAGTGCTCAAGGAACTGGCCGGCGACGAAAAGGCCTACCGCAGCCTCACCCGCAGCGTGGTTCGAGAACAGCCCGCTCTGGGCCACCCTGCGCCGCCTCGCCGAGCGCGACATCACCCTCATCGTCACCACCGACCACGGCACCATCCGCGTCAACACCCCCAGCCGGGTCGTCGGCGACCGCGACACCAGCACCAACCTGCGCTACAAGGTCGGCCGCAACCTACAGTACGAGAACAAGGACGTGCTGGAAGTCCGCGAGCCCAGGGAGGCTAAGCTGCCCCGCCCCAACCTGAGCAGCAGCTTCATCTTCGCCAAGGAGGACAAATTCTTCCTCTACCCCAACAGCTACAACTACTACAATAACTACTACCGCGACACCTTCCAGCACGGCGGCATTAGTTTGGAGGAGATCGTTTGTCCGGTAATCCGGCTGCGGACTAGGTAGCGGGCGCTCACTTCGCTGCTTGGTGTCGGAGGGGCAACACGGAGGTGCACGGAGTTTTACACGGGGTCCCGGGGAGTGGGCCATCTTCCCCCGGCCCGAATGATGCGGCCACCCGGTGAGCCCCTCTTCTAGGACAAGCGTAGCGAACATAAGTAGTCGGACATATTTATCGTGCCATTTCCATCTGGTGGATCGTGTGGCTCACCGAGGCGAAAAACGCAGACAACACCTGAGTGTTGGCGAGGCTTTTTAACGAAGGAGAGCCGCAGGAGGCGGCGAGGGAAATTGTATAGATAATTGTGCCCGACTACTTACTTACGCAAACTACTTCCCTTGGCCCGATCTTCGCGCCAAATACCCCCCATGCGCTTAACCTTCCTTTTGCTTGGCCTAGCGCTGGCAAACCTCCTCTCCGGGCAGGTGACGGTGGCGGGGCAGGTGCTCGAGGCCGCGACGGGGTAGCCGGTCGCCTACGCGACGGTCAGCCTGGCGGACGCGGAAGGCGGCCTGCTGGGGGGGGACGCTGACCGATGAGGCCGGAGGCTTCGTACTCGGTACCGACCGGCGGGGAACGCTGACCCTCACGGTATCTTACCTGGGCTACGTGGCCGTAAGCAGGTCGCTCTACATCGGAACCAACAACGATACCTAACGCTACGGGTAAACTGCTACTGGTAGCCGACGCCCAGACGCTGGAGGAAGGACCGTGACCGGCGAACGCGCCACCCTCAGCGGCGCTCTCGACAAGAAGACCTTCGACCTGGGCGACCGCCGGGCCCAGGCCGGGGGCTCGGTACGACGCGGCGGGCATGGCCGGTATCATCAACATCATCTACAAACAGGAGAAGACCGAGGGCTTCAACGGGGAGTTCGGCCTGAGCTACGCCCTGGGCGAGCTCACCACCCGCCGCGCCGACCTGCCCACCGACCTCGGCCGCTACCGCCTCAATTCCCACCTGCAGCCAAATGCCTCCCTCACCTACCGTAGCGGGAAGTTCTCCACCTTCCTGCAGGGGTCGGTACTGGCGCAGCGGCGGCTGCCCAACAACGAGTTCACCCAGCGCAACTACACCGACGGGCGGCGCACCATCAGCCAAGTACGGGAGAACCGCGAGCAGGTGCATTACGTGCCGAAGGGGGGCTTCGATTACGCGATTGACGAGCGGAATACCCTCAGCGTCTCGGGTATCTACGACTACGAGCACCACATTGACACGGCCCAAATCCCCTTTATCGACCTCAATACCGGGCGGCGCCACCGCTACTGGCAGTGGAAGGAGGACGAATCGACCGGCTTCATCAACGGGCGGGCCGACCTGCGCCACGCCTTCCGGCAACCGGGCCACGCCCTGACCCTGGCCGCCCAGTTCACCCGCGGCAAGGAAAACGAGCAGTACTTCCTCAACGACAGTACCCGCTTCCGGCGGGGGGCGGATACCTCCCACCTCATCGCCATTGAGCGTACTACGGCCTCAGTTTATCCTGCCGCGGGGGTGGAAGGCCCAGCTGACGGCCATCTACCTGGCGGCGCGCGCCATCCCCCAGGGGAGGGAGTTGTCTCGCTCGTCGGTGGACTTCGCGCTCAGCCGGCCCGTCTTTGCCGGGCGGGGCGAGGCGGTGGTGGCCGCGACCGACCTATTCAACGGCTTCGGGCTGCGGCAGGAGATCGACGGGGAGGGCTTTACGGCCATATACCAGAACTACGTTGAGAGCCAGCTCGTGCGGGTGGGCCTGACGTATAAGTGGTGATCGCCGGGGACCGCCCCCAACCTGGGTGGCACCCGCGTCCCCGCCCTACAGAAAAGGGCTAGCGCAGCCGGAAGGACACCGGCGTATAGCACTGCACGGAAACGGCATTGCCCTGACGTACGCCCGGCTTCCACTGGGGCAGCTGCTTAAAGAGGGCCAGTACGGCCGCGTCACAACCGTAGCCGAGGCTCTGGTGCACGCGCACCTCCGACATGGTGCCGTCGGCGGCTACCCGGTAGCTGACCACGACTTCCCCCTCGATGCCGTAATCCAGGGCCAGGTCGGGGTAGACAATCCGCTCGGCGATCCAGCGGGTGATGTCGGGCTGCTCGCCGACTAGGGCGGGCGCTGCTTCTACGGCGCTGAGGGTCAGGGAGGCGGTGACCTTCGCCGCGGGGGCAGCGGGAACCGGCGCGTAGGCGAGCACCGGGGTTTGGGCGGCGGCCTGGGCTAGCGGGGCCAGCAGAATGATGAAGGCGACAAAACAGGGGCGGAAGTTCATGGCGGGATGATGGTGGGTGAACAATGATCCTAACTTCGGGTCCACGACCGCCCCTTCCCGTCCCGTTTTTTCCGAATGGGGGGTATGTCTTTCCGAACTGTATAAATTTCCGCCGGGATGGCCCCGGAAGCTCCCTTAGCGGATCAGGTTCACCCGGTTCATCACCTCTTCGCGCTGGTCGCGGCTCACCGGAATGGCCTGCTTACCGATCACGAGGTAGCCCTCGGAGACGGCATCGATCTGCCGCAGATTGACCAGGTACGAGCGGTGCACGCGCAGAAACTCGGGGGAGGTGAGCTGTTCGGCCAGCCGGCCCATGGAAATACTGAGCGTATAGTCGGTGTGCGTGGTCTTGATCTGGCAGTAAGCTCGCTCGGCCTTCACGTACAGAATGTCCCGCAAAAAAAGCTTGACCATCTGATCCTTGTACTTGACGAAAATGCGGTCATTCAGCTGCTGGAGTTCCGGGGAGGGGGGCGGGGACGCGGGTGCCATCTTAGTGGGGCCAGCACGTTGATGAACGGCCAGGCTGATGGCCCGGTACAGCTCGGTCTTTTTGTAGGGCTTGGCAACGAAGGCGCGGGGCCGGGTACGGCGGGCCCGTTCGAAGGTGGCGGCATCGGCGTTGGCCGTCAGGTAGATGGTGGGAATATGGATTCCCTCCTTTTCCAGCAGCATCGCCGTCTCTACCCCATCCAGCATCCCCCGCAGGTTGATATCCAGTAACAGGATATCCGGAGGGGCCTTGCGGCAGTGAAGTACCGCCTCCTCCCCGCGGGGCAGGATGCCGGCCACCGCGTACCCCAGTTGCTCGAGGTGCAGGCTGATCTTCGCCGCGATAATCATTTCGTCTTCGACGACCAGTACGGAAATGGGTTGAGCCAAGGGGAAGGGGGGGGTTAGGGTATCGCTAAAAAATGATTTCGGTACGTAGGCCGTGAGCATTTACTTCCTGGAGACGGCCGTCCAGTTGGCGGGTCAGCAATTGGACCAGGCGGGTACCGAAGCCCGTTCCCCGTGCACTACCGGTCGCCGGTTTACCACCGCCGTTGTCGGCTACCGTCAGGATCGTTTCTTCACCGTTCCGTCGTAGATTGATGCGAATCTCGCTATCCGGCCAGTCAGCATTCTCCCCATCGCGCGCGGTGGCTGGAAAGGCATACTTTAGGGAGTTGGTCATTAATTCATTCACGATCAGCCCCACCGGTACGGCGCGGTCTACGTCCAGGGACAGGCCGGCGGGCACGTCGACGGAGATGAACACCTGCTCGTTGATATCGTAGGTCTCCGAAAGGCTCTGACTAAGCTCGCTGAGGTATTCTTGCATATTCACTTTCGCCAGGTCGTGGCCCTGGTACAGCTTCTGGTGTAGTAGCCCCATGCTGGCTACCCGGCTCTGCCCCGCCCGCATGGCGTCCAGGGCTCCCCCCTCCTCGAGCGTACTCGACTGTAGCTCTAGCAGGCTCGATACCGTTTCGAGGTTGTTCTTTACGCGGTGGTGAATCTCCTTCAGCAGGGTCTCGTTCTCCGCGTTCTTCCGGGCGATCTCGTCCCGCTGCTCGCGAATGGTATCCGCCTCCCGTAGGCGCAGGTCGCGCTCCTGTTGCCGGAGCCGATAGCGCGTATAGGCGCGAATGGCCAGTGCCAGCAGGGTGAAGTATACCAGCACCGCCCACCACCGTAGGTACAGCGGGGCGCGCACGGTGACCGGGTAGGCCCCGGCTTCGGTCTCGTACACGTTGCCGAGGTAGTCGGTCGCGCGGACTTGCATATCGTAGGTGCGCGGCCAGAGGTAGGCACTGAGGTTGGTATACCGCAGGGAGTTGTCCGACCTCCATGCGGACCACCCGTCGTCGTAGCCCGCCAGGCGGGTCTGGTACCGGAGGGTCCCCGGATCGTCGCGGTAGGAGAGCAGGGTGTATTCGACGTTCAGTTCGTTGCGCCCCCAAACATTCTCCCCGTAGGCCAGCCCGGTCAGGTATACGGGGCGCCGGGCCGTATCCGCCACGTGTAGCTGGGGCCGAATGACTTGCAAGCCCTCCGACGTGCCCTGGTACACCCATCCGCGCGTATCGGCCGCCAGGCCGTTCGGCGACCAGTTCGCCGAAGACAGCAGCCCGTGCTCCCGTAAGAAATGGTGTGCGATCGACAGATCCGCCTTGCGGATCGCGTACAGGCCGCCTTCGGTCCCTACCCATACCCGATCGCCGCCATCGGCCAGGGCGCGCCCGAGGTGGGTCGGCTCCCGGAAGGTCACGGAGCGCTCCACCGCCGCGGTGGCCGGGTTGATCACCAGGAGCTGGGAGTCGACCGTGATCCACAGGCGATTGTCGATCATCTGGTAGGCGAGCAGCGTTGCTGGTTCCTTTCCGCCGTGCCTGAAGGCAACCCGCTCGAAGAGGGTGTCGCTGGCGGGCACCGTGTAATTGACGTAGGTGTCGGAGCGGTTTTTGGGGATCAGCAGCGACGCGAAGACCTCCCGGGTAAAGGGCCTGCGGGAGCGAACCCAGTTCAACTGGCCCACGACGTGCAGGTGCCCGTCCTTATCCAGGAAAATACCCTTTGGATACCGCGACCCCTCGGCAATGGGTAGCTGAATATCGACCCACTCCCCCGCGTCGGTGAAGGTGGTCAGCGAGCGGGACCGACCGAGCCATATTCTGGCTTTCCGCTCGCCCCGCAGCCGGAGGAGGTAGGGGTTGAAGGAGTCGGGCGCTCGCAGTTGGTCCACGAAGTACCCGGGTCCCAGGGCGGGCAGGGGGGCACTGTATTTCGCGTTGGGTAGCGGCCGGCCGCCCCGGCGCAGGTAGGCGATGCCGTTGCGTAGCGACGTCAGGTAGATGCCCCCACTGCTGTCCTGTACGGCTCCCATTACGGTCTTGATGGGGAGCCCATCCTCCTCCCCGATGGTGAAGGCTTCGCCCTCCCGGGGCACAATCAGCAGTCCGTCCACCAATCCGGCCAGGGTGACGGTGTCCCGCTTCCCCTCCGGGTCACCGATTCGGATGCCGGTATTGACGTTATTGATACTGGTCTCCCTCAGCAGCGGCGGCTTGCTCCCCAGCACCTGTCCGGTATAGTGGGTGAATGCGCTCAGGTCCGCCGGTAAGCGGTACACGCCGTCGATGGCGGCCAGCCACAGGTTTCCCTCCCGGCTTACCGCGGCGTCGAAGAGGGTCCCGGACGGTAGTCCTTCTTCCTGTCCGATGGTCCGGAATTGCTGGCCGGTGGCGGCATCGTAGAGCATGAGCCCCCGACCGGTGGTCGGCACCATCACGGTTTGCGGGTCGAGCATCCGCACCGTCCGGGTGTTGACGCCCAGGGGCAGTAGGTCGTAGCGATGCGTCCGGGGGTCGGCCCGCATCAGCAGTGTATTGTTCACGTGCCCCCACAGCCGCCCGGCCCCGTCTATCGCGCTGAGCACGGGCGTTTGGTTGGGTTTTGCGGGGATGCTATCCAGCAGGTTAATGGAGGCGGTGCCCGGGGGGAGTTCCAGCCGGTAGAGAGCCCTGTCGACCAGGCTTATCCAGACACTGCCGTCGGGGGTCGGCAGTACGGACAGGCCCCGGTGGTAGCGGAAGCCCAGTAGCATGGAGTCCGCCGAAACTACCGCTAGCGTCGTGTCACCCACCCAGCGGTAGACTTGCAGTAGGGAGTCGGTCACCACCCATACCTGTCCGTGGGTATCGGCGGAAATATCCGCCACGCCCGTTGACGGAAGGGGCAGCGCCCCGGCCCGCTCCCGCCATTCCACCGTATCGGCAAGTACCCCACCCGTGAGCGGAACGGAGGAGTACCGCACGGTATACGGTTGCCCCTGGTTATTTCCCTGCACCCAGAGGTGCCCGCGGCGATCCGCCACGATGCGGTCCACGTTACTCACTCCGGCGGCCGCCAGCGCGAAGGGGGAACCGCCCTTGCCCTCGTGGCGTAGCAGCCCGTATCCGTAGACCCCGGCCCACAAGAATCCGTCGCGGGTCTGGGCAAGCGAAATCGTTGCCCGGCCGGGCAGCTCCACCCCCGCCCCCTCGTACACTACCTCACTGACCGGTACGGACTGCCCCGCCAGCTGCCCGGTAAATACGAAAACGGTAAAAAAGAGGAGACGGCGTATCGGGTGCATAGTCGGATTGGCGGGAGCTACGCTAAATTAATCATTGCTACCTAACCCTCTCCACCTTTACGCGGAGCAGTGGCTAGAAGTAGTATGGGCGAATAATCGCCCGCGCAGCCACCAATCCAGAACGGTACTTTCCGAAAACCCGCGGCCGCTTTCCCAACCCCGTGGTCGATCAGGACCGGGGGGGCTAGAGTATCTTGTTCGGATGGCCAAGCAATTCCCCGTATTTTCCGACCGCCTGATGGCCTTCGTCCACGCCCAGCCGGTCTTCTTCGTGGCCACCGCTCCGGCCGCCGGTCGCGTGAACCTCTCGCCGAAAGGGATGGACAGCCTGCGCGTGGTGGCCCCCGACCGGGTGCTGTGGCTGAACGCTACCGGCAGCGGCAACGAGACCGCCGCCCACGTGCTCGAGAACGGGCGCATGACCCTGATGTGGTGTGCCTTCACGGGAGCACCCCTGGTCCTGCGGGCCTACGGAACGGCGCGGAACGTCCACCCCGATGACCCCCGCTGGGCCGAGCTGTACGCCCGCCTGCCCGGTAACCCGGGGGCACGCCAGCTCTTCGAGCTCCACGTGGACTTGGTGCAGACCAGTTGCGGCATGGCGGTACCGCTGCTGGACTACGTGAGTGACCGCGAGGCCCTCAATAAATTCGCCGAACGCAAGGGACCTGCCGGTCTGGCGGACTACTGGCAGGAGAAGAATGCGGTAAGTATCGACGGGCTGCCGACCGATATGTGAAGCGGGCGGGGCCGCGGGAGATAAAATAGAGCCGCTAAAGTTTGGATATGTGGCGATTTAGTGTTCTGTTTACGAACTTAATCAGCGAATATGGCTTCACTCACTACCCTGACGAGCCCCCCACGGGGGTTCCTATTCCGCACGTTTTTCCTCTCCGTAGTCCTCGCGCTGAGCGCAGGGCTGGCGGCGCAGACCATTACGGGTACCATTACCGATCAGGAGGACGGTACGCCCCTAATCGGAGCTACCGTCCTTCAGCAGGGTACGAGCAGCGGAACGGTGACCGACCTGGACGGCAACTTCGCACTCACGCTGACCCAGACGCCGGCTACCCTGCTGGTGACCTACGTAGGCTACGGTACCCAACGGGTGCCGGTGGCCGCCGGGCAAACCACGGTCGACGTGGAGCTCAGTCAGGGTGCCCAGCTCAACGAGGTGGTGGTCACCGCCCTGGGCATCGAGCGCGAGGCGAAAAACATCACCTACTCGGTACAGGAACTGGACGGCGACCAGGTGCGGGCCACCCGCGACCCCAATTTCGTCAACACCCTGAACGGCAAGGTGGCCGGCCTGACCGTGACCACCGGAGCCAGCGGCCCGGGCGGCGCGGCGCGGATCGTACTCCGCGGCAACCGCTCGATTTCCGGCTCCAACAACGCCCTGGTGGTGGTAGACGGCGTGCCGATCGACAACTCCAGCCGCGGGCAGACCGGCAATGATTTCGGCGGCTTCAACAGCATCGACGGGGTATCCAACATCAATCCGAACGACATCGAGAGCGTTTCCTTCCTCAAGGGGGGAGCCGCGGCGGCGCTGTACGGCAGTCGCGGCGCCAACGGCGTCATGCTCATCACCACGAAGCGGGGCGAGGCCGGCCGGATCAAAGTCGACGTCATGAGCGGCATCGCCGCCGAAACCCCCATGCTGCTGCCCGCCCTCCAGAACACCTACGGACAGGGGAACGGCGGGGTCTCCAATGCGACCGCCGCCGGCAGCTGGGGCGGGGAGGCTACCACCTTCGAGAACAACATCGAGGACTTCTTCCGTACCGGGGTGAGCCTGGACAACAGCGTCAGCCTCTCGGGCGGTACGGAAAACACCCAGGCCTACTTCTCCTACACCAATAACCGCAACCAGGGCATCATCCCCAACAACGACCTGAACCGCAACACCTTCAACCTCCGCCTGAACCAACAGCTCGGCGACCGGCTGAGCGTCGACGTGAAGGCTACCCTGATGGATCAGGAGATCGAGAACAAGGTCAAGACCGGGGAAGAAAGCGGCATCGTGCAGAACCTCTACAAAATTCCCCGCTCCGTCGACCTGGGCCAGTACGAAACCTTCGAGGACGAGACCGGCAACCCGACCTACTGGACCACCTCGTCCATCTACATGAACCCCTACTGGACGCTCAACCGGACGCAGAACACCGACCGCCGCGACCGCCGCATCTTCCTGGCCAGCGTAACCTACGACCTGACGGACCGCATCAGCGTCACCGGGCGGGCCAACCTCGACCGCAGCAACGACCAACTGACCTTCCGCTTCTTCGACCGCACGCTGCTCTTTGCCGGTCCCGGGGGCAGCTACCAGGAGGGCAACGGCTTTTTCGAGGAGAACAACCTGGACCTGTTCGTGAACGGTTACCAGGACATCAACGAAGACCTCCGCGTCGACTTCCTCGTGGGCGTGGCCCGCAACCGGCGGGAGAGCAAGTACACCTTCCTGAACGCGAACGGACTGCTCGTCCCGAATACCTTCTCGGCTGATTTCGGCCGGGTGATCGGTTCGACCACCTCCGTCAGCGAGCGGGAGTACCAGTCCGTTTTCGGCACCACCTCGCTGGTGTACAAGGACTTTCTGGTGCTGGACGCCTCGGTGCGGAACGACTGGTCGTCGACCCTGCCGGCAAACTACTCCTTCTTCTATCCCTCGGTGGGCCTGTCCTGGATCGTAAGCGACATGACCCGCCTGCCCGATTTCTTCTCCTTCGTCAAGCTGCGGGGCACCTGGTCGGAGGTGGGCAACGACGCCGATCCTTACCGCCTGCTCAATACCTTTTCGGTGCAGCAGGGCGGGACCAACGGCTTCATCGCCCAGGATCCGGTGCGCAACATTCCCGACCTCAAGCCGGAGATCACCCGCGCCATCGAGTTCGGCGCGGACGTACGGGTACTGAACGGCCGCATCGGGGTGGACTTCACCTACTACCGGACCAACTCCTTCAACCAGTTGCTGGAAGTGCCGCTGCCCGCCCCTACGGGCTTCTCTTCCCAGTACATCAACGCCGGAAACATTGAGAACCGGGGCGTGGAAGTCATCGTGCGGGGAAGGGCCGTCGAATCCGCGGACTTTTCGTACAACACCACCCTCAACTTCGCCCGTAACGTCAACGACGTCATCGAGCTGACCGATGACATTGGCCAGGTCTTCCTGAGTGGCGGCTTCGGGCGTACCGCCGGCGTGGTGGTCGAGGAAGGGGGACGCTACGGCGACCTCTACGCGGAGGGCTGGCTGCGGGACGAGGACGGCAACTTCGTCGTGGACGATGCGGGGCTCCCCGTAGGCTCCGGCGGCGGACAGACCTTCATCGGCAACTTCAACCCCGACTTCAGCCTCGGCTGGAACAATCAGTTCAGCTACCGGGGCGTGGACCTGCAGTTCCTCCTCGACGGCCGCTTCGGGGGCGTGATGGTTTCCGGTACGGATGCCAACCTGGCCTTTGACGGCACCGGCGAATACACGACCGCCTTCCGCGAGGGTGGGCTGGTGCTGGACGCGGTCACTCAGGACGACGGCACGCCGAACACGGTGGCCATCGACGCCGAGGCGCTGTGGACACGGGTATCCGGCGGGCGCTACTCCTTCGGGGAGTTCTTTGCCTACGACGCGACCAATGTGCGGGTGCGGGAAGTATCCCTGGCCTATAACTTTACCTTACCGGAGCGACTGGGAATCCGGAACCTGCGCCTGGCCCTGACGGGGCGTAACCTCTTCTTCCTGTACCGCGGAAAGGCCCTGCTGGATATTCCGGGCCTCCCGGAACGGCGGATGAATTTCGACCCCGACATCCAACTCGGTGCGGGCAACTTCCAGGGGGTCGAATACGGCAACCTGCCCTCCACCCGAACCATCGGCCTGAACCTTCAACTGGGTTTTTAGTATTCCCCTTAGTCCTTCAACGAAAAGCACGCATGATGACCATCACTTTCTACCCAATCGTCCGTAACCTCCTGATCGCCGTGCTGGCCGTGTCGCTGTTTGCGGGCTGTACGGATGAATTCGAGGAGACGAACATCGACCCGGTCAAACTGACACAGCTCGGAGAGGCCGAAATCCCCTTCCTGTTCAGCAAGGCGCAGTCGAGTTCCTCCTACGCCTTCTGGCGTTACCAGGTGGCGCAGAACCTGTTCGCCGACCTCTACGCCCAGTATTACGCGACCACGGCCACCTACTTTCCCTCGGACCGCAACGTCATTCGCATGGACTGGCTGCAGTGGCACTGGCGCCCCATCTATACCGACGTCGTGCCCCAGCTCAAGTACATTCTCGAGAACACCGAGCCGACCAGCGCGGAGTACGCCCTGGCCAGCGTGACGTGGGTGTACGCGTTCCACCGGCTGACCGATTACTACGGGCCCATCCCTTACTTCCAGGTGGGCGAGCCCCTGCGCTCGGTGCCCTACGATGCCCAGGAAGACATCTACTACGACTTCTTCGACCGGCTCGACGCGGCCGAGCAAGTGCTGAGCAACTACACCGGCGAGGCGCCCTACGGTTCTTTCGACCTCATTTACGGCGGCAACGTCGACCAGTGGTTGCTGCTGACCAACAGCCTGCGGCTGCGCCTGGCCCTGCGCATTTCGGACGTTGACCCCGCCCGCGCCCGCGCCGAGGCCGAGGCCGCCGTTGCGAGCGGCGTCCTGGAAAATGCCGCCGACGATGCCTACATGATCAAAACGCCGGCCGGCGACGACCTGAACGGCCTGGCGGGCATCTCGGTCTGGAACGAGTTCCGGATGAGTGCCGCCATGGAGTCGAGCCTGAAGGGCTACAACGACCCCCGCATCGGCATTTATTTCCAGCCCGCCTCCGAGTCCGGGGAGTTTAACGGATTGCGCAACGGACTGAACCCCGCCCAACTGGGCGATGCCGTCAACCTGGCCAACGCCAACTCCAACGTCGGTACCCGCTGGGTGACGGGAGCCGGCTCGGCCTGGACGCGGCAGGGAACCACCGGACAGAACATCATGCACGCCGCCGAGGCCTACTTCAACCGCGCCGAAGGAGCCCTCCTGGGCTGGAACATGGGCGGGACTCCCGAAGAACTGTACAATATGGGTATCGCGGCCTCCATGAACCAGTGGGGCATTAGCGATGCCTCGGCGATCGAAGCCTACCAGCAGTCGGAAGCCATGCCCGTTGCCCCCGGGGACTTTCTGAGCTCCCCACCCGTCAACGATACGCCGATACGGTTCGGAGCGGACGAGGCCACCCAACGCCGGCAGATCGCCATGCAGAAGTGGATCGCCCTCTTTCCCGACGGAATGGAGGCCTGGGCCGACCAACGGCGCAGCGACCTGCCGGAGCTCTACCCCGTAGTGAATTCGGAGAACAGCGCCCTGCCCAACGGCGAGCGCCCCCGCCGCATTCCCTTCCTCGACTACGAAAAGAACACGAACGGCGAAGCCGTCGAGGCGGCCGTAAATCTGCTCGGCGGTCCCGACGACGTGACTACGCGGCTGTGGTGGGACGTGAACTAAGTCAGGTCACCCAAGCTTGCCAACAATAAGATTAGTTGCTACGGCCCTCGCGCTGTCGGTGCTGGCCTGTGGCCTCCCCCGCGGAAGCGCGGACCCGGTGCCCACCGCCGAACTACGCGGCGTTTGGCTAACCAACGTGGCCAGCGAGGCCCTTTACTCCCGCGCTAACATCGAGGCGGCGGTCGCCCGCTGCGACTCCCTGGGCTTCACGGATATCTACGTGGTGACCTGGAACGATGCCACCACCACCTTCCCCTCCGAGACGGTGCGGGCGGTCACCGGGGTGGCCATCCAGCCGGAGTTCGCCGGCCGCGATCCGCTGGCCGAAGTGATCGAGGCCGCCCACGCCCGGGGCCTGCGGGTGCACGCCTGGTTCGAGTTCGGCTTTTCCAGCAGTATCGACCGGCCGGCGGACGGCGGTCCCCTCCTCATCGCCCGGCCCCACTGGGCGGCCCGCGATACGGCCGGCAACATCGCCTCCAAGAACAACTTTCAGTGGATGAACGCCTTCCACCCCGAAGTGCAGCGGTTCGTGACCGACCTCATCCTGGAAGTAGTCGATAACTATGCCATCGACGGCATCCAGGGCGACGACCGCCTGCCCGCCCAACCCAGCCTGGCGGGCTACGACGGCTACACCGATAGCCTCTACCGCGCCGGGCACGCAGGTGCAGCGCCACCCCGCAACGCCAGGGATCCCGACTGGGTACAGTGGCGTGCCGATCGCTTGAACGCTTACCTGCGCTCCCTGACCGATCAACTCCGCACCCGCGACCCCGCCCTGATCATTTCCATGGCCCCCAGCATCTATCCCTGGAGCAAGGAGGAGTACCTGCAGGACTGGCCCACCTGGCTAAACGCGGACTGGATCGACTACGCCGTACCGCAGGTGTACCGCTACGACCTCGCGCCCTACGCCCGCGAGGTGGAACGGATCGTCAGCGAGCAGGTCCCCGAACGGACCGATCGGGTCTTCCCCGGCATCCTGCTGCAAGTGAACGACTACAACCCCAGCCCCGGCCTGCTGGATAGTATGGTAGGCGTGAACCGGCAGTACGGACTGCAGGGGGAGGTGTACTTTTTCTACGAGGGCATCGATAAGTATCCGGGCTTCTTTACTCGCCGAAGGTAGGTTGGGGGGTAGTGCTGAGCTCGAAGCGCAGCGTACCCCCCGCCACGATGGCCGTATGGGTCAGCGTGGAAGTGCGCATCCGTTCGCCGTTCAGATAAACGGCCTGCACGTAGCGGTAGTCGGGGCCGTAGGGTGCGGCGGTGATCGTGAAGCTGCGGTCCTGACCGACCGCCAACGTAGCCGACTCGACCTGCGGAATGCCCAGCTCGTAGGTGGCCGAGGCGGGGTGGACGGGGTAAAAGCCGAGGGCCGAAAAGACGTACCAGGCCGATAGCTGCCCGCAGTCCTCGTTGCCGCACAGTCCGTCGGGTTGGGCGGTAGTAGAAGCGGCGACAGATCTCCCCTACGCGCTCCTGGGTTTCGTGGGGCTCGCCTACGCTGTTGTAGAGGTAGGCGACGTGGTGGCTCGGTTCGTTGCCGTGGGCGTACTGTCCGATCAGGCCGGTGATGTCGAGGATGTGCTGGTCGATGGTGACGTCATCGGTGGCGAAGAGCTCGTCGAGCTTAGCCGACAACTGGGCCGTACCGCCGTGGAGGTCGGCCAGGGCGGCGGGGTCCTGCTGCAGGTGAAAATTGTACTGCCAGGGGGTGGCTTCGACGAATTCCGCTTCGTTGGTGATGGTGGGGTTGAAGTCGGGGTTCCTCTCGCCGGCGCGGTTCTTACCGCGGAAGAAGCCGGTAGTGGGGTCAAAGAGGTTAGCATAGTACGTGGCGCGGTGGGCGTAGCGGCGGGCGCTGGAAGTGTCTCCGCGCAGGTGGGCGAGCTCCGCGGCACAGGCATTGGCGTAGCACATTTCCAGGGTTTTGGAAGTGGCGAAGAGCTCCCCGACGTCGTTGGGAACGTAGCCGTAGCGGTCGAAGTAGGACCAGGGGGCTACGGGATTGTCGGTAGTCAGGGATACTTGCACGGCGGCGTATAATGCATCGGCGATATCGCTGCCGAAACCCTTGCGCAGTCCCTCCACCACGATCGGTACCGAGGGCGTGCCGATCATGGTGTTGACTTCGTCCTCCCAGAGCTTCCAGACGGGGAGGTAGCCGTTTTGCCGGTAGCCGTCGAGTAGGGCGACCAGGATATCCTCGGTTAGCGCAGGTCGGATCAGCGTGTTGAGGGCGAAGGCGGCGCGGTAGGTATCCCACTGGCTGAGGGTGGTGAGTACAGTGTCGCCCGCCGCCCCGATCAGGCGGTTGGGGGAGAGGGCGGTGTGGTAGAGCGCGGTGTAGAAGATGGTTTTTACGGAGTCGGGCGCCTCGATAGTGATGGGGCTCAGGGCGGTGGACCAGGCTTGTCGCGCGGCCGTTCTCGCGTCTGCAAAGGACCCGGCACCCGCGGCCCCGCCCACTGAATTGTGCGGGAACGGTTCGTGGGAAATAGTGGCGACTACCTCCACCTGTTCTCCCTCCGTGGTGGAGAAACCGACCGTGCCCCGCACGTCGCGCCCCCGCGCCAGACGACTGTCGGGACGGTAAGTGCCATTCGTAGCCAGGCCGAACTCCCGGAAGGGTTGGGAGAATTTAAGCTCGAAGTACACCCGCTGCACGTTGGCCCAGCCCGATGAGATGCGGAAGCCGGCCAGGGTAACGGAGTCGACCACCCGCAGCTCCGCGTCGAGCACGCGCTCGGTGAGCCAGGTTCGGTGCCGGTCGAGGCCGTGGAGCAGATCGATCGCGATCCTGGCCGAATCGCTGGCCGGAAAGGTGTAGCGGTGGTAGCCCCGTCGCTCGTCGGCCGTTAGCTCGGCGCGGATGCCGTAATCGGCCAGGGTGACGGCATAGTAGCCCGGCTCGGCGAGCTCCGTAGCGTGATCGAAGCGGGAACGGAAGCCGCTGTCGGGGTCTTCCTTGGTGCCCGGATAGAGCTCGACCGCACCAGTGTGGGGCATGAGTAGGATATCCGCCAGGTCGCTGATGCCCGTACCCGAGAGGTGGGTGTGGCTGAAGCCCATGATGCTGCGGTCGGCGTAGTTGTAGCCGCTGCACCAGTCCCAGCCCTCGTCGCCGGTATCGGGAGAAAGCTGGACGCCGCCGTGGGGCAGGGTAGCGCCCGGGTAAGTATGCCCGTGCCCGGCGGTGCCGATGAAGGGGTCGACGAAATCTACCGGCGACTGGGCCGGGAGCGTCAGCCAGGGTAAGAAAACCAGCAGCAGAGTGGCGCGCATACAGTAGTTTGAGCCGCAAAGCTACTACGCCCCATGCCGAAGTCCTTTGCCGCGCTTGCCGATCGTTACCGCCGTGAGTTGCTGGAGGAGGTGATCCCCTTCTGGGAGCGCCATTCCATCGACCGCGAGTACGGGGGTTACTTCACCTGCCTGCGGCCGGACGGGGAAGTATTCGATACCGACAAATTCGTGTGGCTACAGGCGCGGCAGGTGTGGACCTTCGCCATGCTGCACCGGCGGGTAGATGCCGGGCGGGGCTGGCTGGAGCTGGCCCGCCAGGGTGCCGACTTCCTGGAGCGCCACGGCCGCGCGGCGGAAGGGGGTTGGTATTTCAGCCTGACGCAGGCAGGGCAACCGTTGGTCGCGCCCTACAACATCTTTTCGGACTGCTTTGCCGCCCAGGCCTTCGGGCAGCTCTACCAGGCCACGGGGGAGGAGCGGTACGCGGAGCTGGCCCGGAACACCTTCCACGCCATCCTGGACCGCCGCGACGATCCCAAGGGCCGCTGGTCCAAGGCGGTGGCCGGCACGCGCCCCCTCAAGAACTTCGCCCTGCCGATGATCCTTTGTAACCTGGCCCTGGAGATCGAGCCGCTGCTGGAAGCGGAGCTGGTAGAGCGTCTGACCGACGAGTGCCTGCACGAGGTGATGACGGTGTTCCTGGACGAGGAGACCGGCCTGCTGCTCGAAAACGTACACCCCGACGGCACGAAATCCGACAGCTTCGAGGGCCGGCTGCTCAACCCCGGCCACGCCATCGAAGCCATGTGGTTCGTGCTGGACCTGGCCGAGCGGCGGGGGGATGCCGAGCTCGTCGAACGGGCGAAGGAGCTCACCCTACGCACCCTCGAATACGGCTGGGACCGGGAGCACGGCGGTATCTTCTACTTCCTCGACCGCCTGGGCCAGCCGCCGCAGCAACTCGAGTGGGATCAGAAGCTCTGGTGGGTACACCTGGAAACCCTGATCGCCCTGCTGAAAGGCTACCGGCATACGGGCGACGATCGCTGCCTGGCGTGGTTCCACCGGGTACACGACTACGCCTGGAGCCACTTCCGTGACGCGGAGCACGGCGGCGAATGGTTCGGCTACCTCAACCGGCGGGGAGCGGTGCTGCTCGACCTGAAGGGCGGCAAGTGGAAGGGCTGCTACCACGTGCCGCGGGCGCTGGTGCAGTGCTGGTGGGAACTGGAGAAATTAGCGGACTCCTGAATCCCGCCACTCCCGGTAGCGGTCCAGCAGGTTTCCCGCCGAGGGGTACATCGACTGCGGGCTCAGGAAGTGGGAAAACTCGAAGGTGATGGCCTTATCGTAACCGGCCCGGGCGGCGGCCTCCAGTTTGAGGCGTAGCTTTTCGAACTTGATGGGCAGGAACTTGAGGGGCATGTCGCGGTCGAAGGTTTCGGCGTTGGTCCAGCAGGCGAGGCCGTAACGATCCGCCAGCTGTTTGTTGACCGCGAAGAAGGCGTCGAGTTCGTGGTAGTCGACGTGGCCGTCCTGGAAGGCGACGGCGTCCACGACCTCGTGGATACCGGAAAAGATCTCGTCCCACTCCGCTTCGTGGGCGGCCAGGCTGATGGCGTCCTCCCTGGTGAGCGCGGCCCCGGCGGCGGCCACGGCCTTCTTGCCGTCGATCCAGGGAGAGATGAGGGTGGGCAGCCCGCCGCTGACGTCCTTGCACTGCTGCCCCAGCGTGCGGAACGATTCGATGGCGCCGCGGGTTTTGCGGCTGATCTCCATACTCAGGTACCAGCCCCCAAAGGCGGGGTGGTGGCCGTAGCGCTGCCAGACTTCGTCGATCACGTAGCGGTTGGCGTCTACTTCGTGCTGCATGTTGCCGGTGTCCCAGTATTTCCCGCTGTCGTAGAGCCCGAAGTAGAAGGTCATGCCGTAGCGGCCGGCGAGGGTGAGGAAGCGCTCGACCAGGTCTTCACCGGGGCGGTAGCAGCCGTGGTGATTGATCAGGTAGTCGGAGGGCCAGGTCAGGAAGCGCCGGTAGCCCCCGCGGATGAGGATCACGGTGTCGATACCGGCGGCCTGCATGTGCCGGAAGTCGGCTTCCCACTGGGCGGGCCCCCAGTTCTGGTGGGGAATGTCGTGGGAGATCTCGTCCAGGAAGGTGCCGGTTAGGTGCATGGGGTCGACTATTCGCTTAGTTGATCGCGCACTTCCTCGAAAGTGATGACACTGTCGTAACCCTTCCGTATCAAGTGTCTATATAGCTTTCGGTCTCCGGTCCAGAGCGCCGCCCCTAGATAAGATGCTAATGCGACAAAATGAACGTCGTCAATATCCACGTCTCGGATCAGGTTAGCTGCAATAGAGTATTGGCTAAGTGGAATCTGTTCGTCGTCAATAAAGGTGATTTTCGTATAGGCAAGATCGATAATTTCTCTCACCTCCGCTTCTGATTGCCGTGAAAGTTTGACGATCCTTGGTAAGTGTCGCTCGATCTCTCGTTTCAAATAGGTAGGCGCATAGAATTTGATTGCCAATGGGTCGGTCTGCATGATAAACTGACCGATCCGACTCTCCGTGTTCAAAGCAGTAGTAAACACAATATTCGTGTCAATTACGTAGGCCTTCACTCAAGGAAATCTTCGAATCCCTTTACCCCACGAAACCGCTCCTTATTTTCACTCCACCACCTACCTCTGGAGTCCTTTACCAATTGATCGATATCGTTGTCGTTGATTTTGCTCTGTGCCCCTAGTTCGACGTACCGAAGAAAGTTCAGGGCGTTTTGCACCTGTAGGGGCGTTGAAGACAGCGGAAGTCTTATCAGGATTTCGTCCTTCGTTCGATCCACGGTGAAGTTCATGGTATGCTATTTATACAATAAACGGTAGTGCAGTTCGGCAAGTTGCCAGTGCCTTGGTTAGCAGGCTTTAATTAGGTCGGCAGCCGATCCCACCAGAGCCGCTTCAGCAGACCCGTAGTTAACACCAGTACCGCCGACCACAGCACCATCCGCCCGTTGTCCTTGATGATGAAGTAGATCGGGATCACCACCTGCGCCATCTGCCACACAATGCCGATCAGAATATTCACCACGTCCCGCTTGAAGTCCCGGTTGGGGACGAAGTCCGGGTGCTCGGCCATTACCTCCTCCCGGATTGGGCCCCAGAATCCCCAGGGCCGCGTCCGCCGGTAGAACTGCTTGATCGCTTCCCGGTCGCCCAGCGGGTAGGCGTAGGTGCCGAACACGCAGCCGGCGACCGAGCAGGCCAGGATGACGGGGAAGATGTAAATGTCGGTGTAGTCCGGGAAGACGAACAGCTTCACGGTCGAGGCGATCAGTCCGAACAGCATGCCGTAGAAGTAGCCGTAGCCGTTGAAGCGCCACCAGATCCACTTCAGGGCATTGGCCGCCGCGTAGCCGCCGTAGAGCGCCGCCGTGATCCAGAGGGTGAGCTGATTCAGGGAGGTAGCGTAAAAGCCGAAACCGATGCCCACCACGACCAGCAGCAGCGACGACCAGATGCTCAGCTGAATGTAGCGCGACTGCGGCGCGTGGGGGTCGATGTACTTCTTGTACACGTCGTTGACCAGGTAGGCCGGCGCGGAATTCACTACGGCCGAAAAGGTGCCCATGAAGGCTGCCAGTAGGCCCGCCAGCAGTAGGCCCTTCAGTCCCGTGGGCAAAAACTTCTGGATAGCCAGCGGCAGCACCTGCTCGAAGTCCAGCGCGCTGCCCATGGCCGCGATCTCCGGCCCGAGGTAGACCAGCGCCAGCGCCCCGAAGGAGGCCACCATCAGGTAGCGGGGGATGAACAAGACGGCCGTGGTCATGAAGCCCATTTTCGCCGCCTCGCCCGGGGTGCCGGCGGCCAGGATGCGCTGCATATCGTAGCTCGGTACCGGTCCGGCCACCGAGGCGAAGATCCCCTTGAAGATCAT
Source organism: Lewinellaceae bacterium (assembly GCA_963803525.1). GTDB lineage: Bacteria > Bacteroidota > Bacteroidia > Chitinophagales > Saprospiraceae > Neolewinella. The sequence goes on along the minus strand of CAWDMV010000013.1, from coordinate 781,337 downwards.
CAGCATCATCAGCGCCCCGAACAGGTCGAAGCCGTCGGTGGCGATGCGCTCGTTGACCGCCGCGTAGGGGGTATCCGACCAGTCCAGCCCCAGCCGCCAGCCGAAGCTCAGATCGTCCCAGCCGGGCGGCACCACCGCCATCACCTGCTCGTGGGTCAGCGAGGTGTAGGCGATGTAGCCGATGGCGAAGCAGGATACGGTCATGATCGCAAACTGGATCACCTCGGTAAAGACCACCGAGTACATGCCCCCCTTGATGGTGTACAGGGCGGTAAGCCCGCAGATCAGCAGGGCGTAGGAGTTGGCCGAGCTCAGGTCGATCGGGCCTACGTTCAGCGCCAGGTCCCACGGCAGCACCAGTACGCAAAACTTGCCGATGCCCTCGAAGAAGTAGGCCATGAAACCCAGCACGCTGATCACGGCGAAGGCGACGATGATGAGGTGGCTCAGCCGTGCCCCCCGCCCGTCGCCGAAGCGGAAGGTGATCCACTCGGCCCCCGTCATCACGTTCGACCGCCGCATCCAGATCGCCAGGTAGACGAACACGAAGACCTGGTTCCACACCGGCCAGAGCCAGGGGATAAAGGCGCTCTTGAGCCCGTAGATGAACAGGATGCTCACCGTCCACATCGCCCCCGAGATATCGAACATCCCCGAGGCGTTACTCAGGCCCAGTACGTACCACTTCATCGTTTTCCCGCCGAGGAAGTAGGACTCCAGGTTCTTATTCGCCCGCTGGGAGACGTAGAAGCCGGCGGCCAGTACGACGACCACGTAGGTGATGAGGATGGCCAGGTCGAGGGTGCTGAGACTCACGGGCGGGGGGTAGCTTGCGGGTGACCGCGCAGATCGATGGGGCGCGCGAAGGGGTGAAGGAGGGCGTCGAGTAGTACCGCCGCTTCCCGGCGGGTCAGCTTGCGGTCGGCGGGCAGGGAGCCCAGGGCGGTACGTAGCGTGGTCTCGTCAACGTGCAGGCTCAGCAACAGATCGCTAAGGTAGGCTTGGCGCAGGGGGCTTCCGGAACCATCGTTACGGTTAGCGAGTTCGGGGTAGAAGCTTTGTAGTCCCTTCAGTAGCTCGTATTCGCTCAGCTCCCGCTCGGGATAGAACCACCGCTGATTGGCCCACTTATAGTTGATCCCTACGCCGCGCAGGATACCCGTGGAACCGATGCGCTGGACCGCCGCGAAGTCCGGATCAGCGGGCGGCACGTCCAGGTAGGGCTGCAGGAAAGCTCCGGCCTCCAGCAAAGCCGCCTGCACCTCCCGTACCGGCACTTCGGCGGGGGACATGCCCCGACGGGCAGCCAGGGCGGCCAGTGCCCCGGCGGCCTGACCGATGCCCAGCACCACGGGCTGCAGCCGTGTAGCCCCGTTGACGATGTTGCTTACGCTGATGCTCTTTTCGGCGACGATGAGCCCCTCCTGCTCCCGCGGAATGAGCGCCCCCAGGGGAATCCCGTAAGCGGGCGCCCCGATCTTGATGAAGTCGATCTCCGGCGCGTCCGGCCGCATCTTATGGTGGTGATCGATGGGGTAGTCCCCGACGGCCACGGCGGTGCGGTACAGGGGGTCCGGCTGCCCGAAGGGCTCGGTCAGGTGATTGAGATCGAAACGCACCTCCCCGTGGATGCGCCGGCTCTCCCTGTGATAGGGGAGGAGCGGCAGGCTATCGGCGGTGGGGTAGGTCGCGTCGAGGCCCAGGTTGGGGTAGCCCAGTTCGGTCTGCAGGTAGTAGAGGAAACGCAGGCTGTGGAGTTTCGCTTCCTGCAGCAGCTCGGCGCGCTCGGGGGGCGTGCGCTCCACGAGGTTCAGGTAGTAGTCGTTGCCGCAGTTCGGCCAGTTGATCATGTAGCGATCGTTGGGCAGGCGGCCGTATGCGAGCATCTTATCGCAGTCGATGCGGGGAGTCGTCGTCGTAGGCGGCGGGGTCGCGGGTGCTGCAGACGCAGGCGAAGGCCGCAGGATCGTAGCCGGCCGGGCGGGCAATGGTGCGGTCGGCTCCCGGACCGTAATCGCGCAGAGTAAGTACGTAGGTCAGGTCCTGTATGATGTCGTTGGCCCGGTCCGGAGCGTACGCCTCGCCACTCTCGGCGCGGGCGTCCATCCCCAGATCGTAGGAAACCCCGAGGGCGGCGGCCACGTCGCCCAGTTCGCTAGCGTCGATCAGGATGCTGGCAGTGTGGGTCAAGGAATCTCCGTCGCTATGCCATACTACCGTCCAGCTGCTATCGGGCGTCCGTTCGATGCGTCGCACACTCGTGTTCAGGTGCAGGTCGATACCCGGCGCGCGGTCCAGCATGCCGCGCAGGATACGCTGGGCTACCTCCGGCTCGAAGAGGGTGTTGCTGACCCAACCGGTGGCTACGGCCTCCGGTCCGCCGTAGTACGCGTAGAGGCTGTCGCGAAATTCCCCCCACAGTCCGCCCGCCAGCCGGTGGTTGCCATCGATGGCGGTAACGCCGCCGGCGGTGAGCATGCCGCCCACCCACGGGCCTTCTTCGATCAGCAGGACCCGGGCCCCCATGCGCGCGGCCTGGATGGCGGCGGTCGTCCCGCTGGCGCCGGCCCCGATAATGGCGACGTCGTAGCGTTGCTCCCGCGACTGGCCTTCCACCCGCGGACCCGCCCCCAGAACCGCCAACGCCAACAGGAGCCGAAATACCCTCCAGCCGATCCTACCCATCCACTACGCTTTGATTGGCCATCAATGTATGAAAGGATATGCAGTACCTTGGTGGCTTTGCCGTATGTCCTTTCCACTTCGTTACCTCTGGCTGCTCGCGATCGCCGGTTTGCTGCACTGTGAGCGGGCGGAGGAGACGCGCTTTACCCGCTTATCGCCGGCGGATACCGGGGTGCGCTTCGTCAACAAACTCGAGGAATCGGCCGACTTCAACGTGCTCAAGTACGGCTACTTCTACAACGGGGGCGGCGTGGCGGCCGGTGATCTGAACGGCGACGGCCTTCCCGACCTGTACTTCAGCGGTAACCTGGTGCCCAACCGGCTCTACTTCGCAACGGGCGATATGACCTACCGTCCGGCCCCGGAAAGCGCCGGAATCGGGGGCGCCGACGGCTGGAACACCGGCGTGAGCCTGGTCGACATCAACGGCGACGGCCACCTCGATATCTACCAGTGCCGCTCGGCCGCCGCCTCCCCCCGGCTGCGCGAGAACCTGCTGTTCGTCAACAACGGCGACGAAACCTTCACCGAGCGGGCGGCGGAGTACGGGCTGGACGATCCGGCCTACTCCACCCAGGCCGTTTTCTTTGACTATGACCGCGACGGGGACGTGGACTGCTTCGTGCTCAACCACTCCGTGCAACGGTATGCCGGTTTCAGCGCGGCGAACGGTAAGTTGAAGAACACCCCCGGCCCCCAGTACGCCTCCAAACTCTTCCGCAACGACGGGGCGGCGGGCTTCGTCAACGTCTCCGAACGGGCGGGGCTGCACGACAACGTGCTGGGTTTCGGCCTTTCCGCCGCGGTGAGCGACTTCGACGGCGATGGCTGGCCGGACCTGTACGTGAGCAATGACTACCACGAGCAGGACTACTACTACCGCAATCGCGGCGACGGCACCTTTAGCTCGGAGCTGGCCGCCGCCTTCGACCACGTATCCCTCTTCTCCATGGGCTCCGACGCCGCCGATCTGAACAACGACGGCCTGACCGACCTGGTCACCCTCGATATGCTGCCGCACGGCAACGAGCGCATCAAGCTGACCTCGGGGGCCGACAATTACCAGAAATTCCGGGCGCTGGTCGACCGCGGCTTCTACTACCAGTACTCCCGCAACATGCTGCAGCTCAACCAGGGCAACGGCAGCTTCGCCGAGGTGGGCCAACAGTGGGGGGTATCCAATACGGACTGGTCGTGGTCGGTGCTCGGCGGCGATCTGGACCTGGACGGTCATAAGGACCTCTACGTCACCAACGGCTACGCCCGTGACTACACCAACATGGAGTTCCTCAACTACACCATGGCCGTGCAGACCAAATCCCGTACCGATGGCACGGCCGTGGACCAGCTGGAGGTGATCGCCAATATGCCGTCCATCGACGTGGCCAATTATGCCTTTGCCGGCCGCGCGGACAGTGGCTTCGTCGACCGTTCGGCGGCCTGGGGCTTCACCGACAATTCGCTCTCCAACGGGGCGGTCCTGGCCGACCTGGACCGGGACGGGGATCTCGACGTGGTCGTCAGCAACGTCAACGCCCCGGCCGACCTCTACCGCAACGGTACCACCGGGGCCCGGGGCATCACCGTCGATCTCACGGCCGCCCCACCGGCCCTGGCGATCGGGGCCCGGGTCACCGTCTCGACCGACTCCCTGGTGCAGGTCCAGGAGTTTTATCCGGTGCGGGGCTTCCAGTCTTGTGCCTACGTGCCGCTTACGTTTGGCCTGGGCGGGGCCACGGGTGCGGTGCGGGTGGACGTGCGGTGGACGGACGGGCGGCGGGAGCTGTTCGATGGCCAAATGGCCGGCCAGGTGCTGCGGCTGTCGGGGCCGGGAACTTCCGCCGTTGCGGTGGCACCGGGTCAGTCGCCCGCCCCTCCGCAGCTGCGCATCGATACCTTCCCCTTCGTACACCGGGAGGATACCCGCAGCGACTTCGATCTGCAGCGCCTGCTGCCCTTCATGCTGTCGTACGAGGGGCCGGCGCTGGCGGTGTCCGGGGAAGGGGAGTACCTCTTCTTCGGTGGGGCACGGGGGCAGGCTTCGGAGCTATTCCGACTGGAGAACGGCCGGTACGTAGCGGTTGGTGGCACTACCTTTTCGGCCTCGGCCGACTTCGAGGATACCGCCGCCACTTTTACCGACCTGGACGGCGACGGTTATGAAGAACTGGTAGTAGCCAGCGCGGGCTACGAACTGGAGCCCGGTGACGCGCAGTTGCGGCCCCGGGTGTACCGCTACGAGGGGCGCGCCTTCCGGCCGGTCGGGGATGTGCTGCCCCCGGAACTGACTCTTTCCGCTTCCGTGGTGCTGGCCTGGGACATGGATGCGGATGGCGACGTGGATTTATTCTTCGGTTCCCGGGTGGCGCCGGGGGAATATCCGCTGGGGGGGAACTCTTATATGCTCTTGAATGACGGTACCGGCCGGTTTTCAACCGCCACTGCCCTGGACTTGGGTATGGTCACCGATGCCCTGGCCCTGGACGTCGACGCGGACGGGGACGAGGACCTGGTGGTCAGTCGCCACTTCGGTACGGTGACCGCATTACTGAACGAGGGAGGGGCCTTCGATCCGGCCCGATCGCGGGACCTTTCCCCCACCGGGCTCTGGAACACCATCTACGCCACCGATCTCGACGGGGATGGCCGTTCGGAGATCGTCGCCGGTAATCTGGGCACGAACAATCCGTTCAGCGCCGTGGGGGCTGGAGCACTGGCCCTCTACCACGGCCGCTTCTTCGGGGCGGGGCAGCGCATTCCCCTGCTGGCCTTCACCCAGGACGGAAAGGAGTACCCGCTCGCCGCCCGCGACGAGCTGATGGAGGTGTTGCCGGGGCTGAAGAAGCAGTTTCCCGACTACCTGAGCTACAGTACCGCCACGGTAGCGGAGGTGCTAGGGGAAGCCTACGGGGCGGCGGAGCGGCGGGAGGCGGCCGAACTGCGGTCCATGGTGCTGTTCCTTTCCACGTCTCCCCACTGGGAGCTGCTGCCGATGGAGGCACAGCGGGCACCGGTCTTCGCGGTCGCTGCCCTGAACGTGGCGGAGGACGGACGGCGGCAGCTCCTCCTCGGCGGCAACCTCACGCACACCCGCGTGCGGATCGGCCAGATGACCGCTAATCATGGACAGGTGTATGCGGTAGGCGCGGAGGGCGAGTTACGCTACCGCTTCGATCTGGGCTTGCGGGGGGAGCTGCGGGCCCTGGAGGGCGTACCCGGGGGCGGGGTAGTGGCTGGCTTCGGGAACGGCGCGGCGCGCCTGATCACCCCGCCCGAGTAAAATGCGGCCTCCGGCCGCGCCAGTAGAATGCGGCCGGAGGCCGCGGAGGGGGGCACTTCAGTTTGCTGGGCCTGAATCAGTTTTCACCTGCGCTCCGCCGCCCGCTTGGTGCGGTATGCTCGCATGAATAAGCCTAGCCAGGCATAACGAATAGTCGTAAACTCCATCATCCGGAAATTACCGGCAGGAGCCCTTCCGCGGGATTCGGCGGGCATTTTCCAACGGGCGAAGGCGAACACCCACCCGAAGGAAGTTGCTTTCACGGGTATGCGACGTTTACTCACTTCCCTGCTGCTGCTGATCTTTTCCCTGCCCCTCACCGCCCAAACGGATACGACTCACCTCCGGGTAGGCGTAGTCGAACGCGCACCCCACGCCATGCGCGACGAACAGGGCAACTGGACGGGCCTGGCCATCCAACTCTGGCGGCAAGTGGCCGAACGCGAGCAGTTGACCTACGAGCTGCTGCCGCTGGAGGCCCGGGATAGCCTCCTTCCCCTCGTCGGGCGTCGGGTCGATGTACTCCTCCAGGCGCCGGTCACGGCCAACGGGACGAAAGAAGTGAGCTACCTGCAGCCCTACCACGACACGGCCCTGGCGGTTGCCAAGCCAAAGCGAAACACCATCCTCAAGGTGGCGAAAAACCTGTTTTCCCTGCAATTTTTGTGGATCGTCCTGTATCTGTCCGGCTTGCTGATCATCGTCGGTACGCTGATTTACTTCCTGGAACGTAAGCGGAACGAGGAGCAGTTTGGGGGGGAGCGCAGTTTGGCGGAAGGCATCGGCTCCGGATTCTGGTGGGCCGGCGTGACCCTGACCACGATCGGGTATGGCGACAAGGCCCCGAAAACCCTGGGTGGGCGCATCGTGGCCATGCTCTGGATGCTTACCGCGCTGGCCCTGACGGCGAGCCTCACCGCGGCGGTGGTCAGCGCCCTCGATAAGGGGAGCACCGTCAGTTTTCCCGACGACCTGCGAAGCAAAAAAGTTGGGGCCACGGCCCATTCGCAGGCGGCGGAGTACCTGGAAGATCAGGGCATTGCCTTTGATCCCTTCGATAAGCTGCCGGCCGGCCTGCAGCGGCTGAATGCGGGGGAGCTGGACTACTACGTAGACAACAACAGCGCGATCACCTTCGCCCTGAGCAGCGATGAATCACTGGCGGCTGACGTACAGCCCACCGACACCCGTCCCCAGGCCCTGGCCATCGCCGTAGAAAAAGACAGCCCCTACCGGGAGCGGCTGGACGCCGCCGTCATTCAGGTGACGCTCTCCGAGAGTTGGCGGAAGGTGCTCAAGGAATTTGGTGCGCTGAAAGAGTAGGGGGTGGGGACCCCGTCCGACCGCTGAGCCGTTGGACGGGGTGACCCCGTCCAACGGATTTCGCCTGGACGGGGTCACCCCGTCCAACGGGTCCGCCGCGGGTAAGTCGTAAATTCACCCCCGTGCTCCTCCCTCACCACGAACGAGATCGCCTAGAAGCCGGCTGCGATGAAGCCGGACGCGGCTGCCTGGCCGGCCCCGTTTGCGCGGCGGCGGTGATCTTGCCCCCGGACTACAACAACCCACGACTGAACGACAGCAAACAGCTCGACGCGGCCACCCGCGACGCCCTACGCGCCGAGATCGAGGCCAACGCCCTGGCCTGGGCCGTAGCCAGCTACAGCGTGGCCGAGATCGACCGCCACAACATCTTTCAAGCCAGCTACCGCGCCATGCACCGCGCCCTCGATCGGCTCGCCCCCCGGCCCGACTTCCTGCTGATCGACGGCAAGTTCTTCATCGATTACCCGGGCACCGACCACCTCTGCGTAATTAAGGGGGACGGGAAGTACCAGTCCATCGCCGCCGCCGGCATCCTGGCCAAGACCCACCGGGATGCGCACATGCTGCGGCTGCACGCCGATTACCCCCAGTTCGGCTGGCACACCAACCGCGGCTACCCCACCCGGGCCCACCGCGCGGCCATCGAAGCCTTCGGAGCCACCGAGCACCACCGCAAGAGCTTTACCCTGCTCGCCCAGGGACGGCAGTACACCCTGTTCGCGCCCTAAGGCCGATCTACCCGCGCTCCCGCCTTACCCGCACGGTATACCTTTTCTGCACCTCGGCGAAGGCGGCATCCATCCGCGCTGGTACCTCCTACATGTTCGCTCCGTCAGGCCGCCGCGCAGTTGGTCGGCGGTCAGGTGAAAGGCTTGGTAGTTTGGAGTATAAAGTGAGCTGGAACCCGGGAGGCGGCAGTAAATGCCGAACATTCGCACCATCCCAAGGCCGTCCTTCCCGCGCTTCGTCCGGGCCAACTACCTTTGTAGTCCTTAATGGCCGATCGCGAAGTTCCTGCGGGAAAAATCGTAGCTCGTACTCCATCAACCATAACCGCGCAGCAGCTGCGCAGCTAATTGTAAATCCCCTTGGACATCGTAGCAATAGTAGGTCGCCCCAACGTAGGTAAATCTACCCTCTTCAACCGCCTGATCGGTATCCGGCAGAGCATCGTCGACGACCAGAGCGGCGTCACCCGCGACCGACAGTACGGCAACAGCGTCTGGAACGGGAAGGACTTCGCCGTGGTCGATACCGGGGGCTTCGTGCGCAACAGCGACGACGTGTTCGAGGCCGCCATCCGCGAGCAAGTCATCATCGCCATCGAGGAGGCTACGGTCATCATCTTCATGGTCGACGTGACCACCGGCATTACCGACCTCGACGAGGAGATCACCCAGATGCTCCGCCGCTCGCCCAAGCCGGTCCTCCTGGCCGTCAATAAGGTCGACAACAACCGCCGGCAACTGGAGGCGAACGAATTCTGGTCGCTCGGCTTCGAGGAAACCTTCTTCCTCTCCTCCGTCACCGGCAGCGGCACCGGCGAGTTGCTGGACGCTACCGTCGAGTACATCACCCAGCACGAGGAGGAGGAAACGGAGCTCATGCAGCTCGCCATCGTGGGCCAGCCCAATGCCGGCAAGTCGAGCTTCATCAATGCCCTGCTGGGGGAAGAGCGCAACATCGTCACCGACATCGCCGGCACCACCCGCGACACCATCAACAGCCACTACAAGAAGTTCGGCAAAGAATTCACCCTCATCGACACCGCCGGCATCCGCAAAAAGGCCAAGGTGCACGAGAACCTTGAGTACTACTCCGTCATGCGCGCCATCCGCGCCATCGAGAAGGCCGATGTCTGTATCCTCATGATCGACGCCACCGACCTCGTCGAATCCCAGGACCTGGCCATCTTCCGCCTCGCCCAGAAGAACAACAAGGGCATCGTCATCGCCATCAACAAGTGGGACCTCGTCCAGAATAAAGAGACCAACACCATCCGCGACCTGGAAGCCGAGATCCGCCGCCGCTTCGCCCCCTTCAACGACCTGCCCGTCATCTTCATGAGCGTCACCGAGAAGCAGCGCATCATGCAAACCATCGAGGCCGCCGAGCAGGTCTACGCCAACCGCACCCGCCGCATCCCCACCTCCCAGCTCAACGACGTGATGCTGCCCGCCATCGAGAAGTACGCCCCGCCCAGTTCCCGCGGCCGCGTCATTTCCATCAAGTTCGTCTCCCAGCTCCCCCTGGCCTACCCCGCCTTCGCCTTTTTCTGCAACCACCCCCAACACGTCAAGGACAGCTACAAGAACTACCTGGAAAATCAGTTGCGGGAGAACTTCGACTTTACCGGAGTGCCGATCACGATCTTCTTCCGACAGAAGTAGGGTTGTGGGTTGTCTGCCCGGACGCTCGGAGGAGCCCCTCCTTCGTCGGGCCACGCTCTGAGGTCCTTTTAGTAACTTACGACCTCGGAGCGTCCCCGACCTCCGAGGGTCGGTATGTATTGATTTTGTCGGTAAATTACGGTACGACCACCCTCTGCGAAACACGGCGCGGTCAGGATGTCAATTACGCACCCCCCTAATCCAACCGGAATTTGTTGTCGAACAAACAGAAAAGAAGCCTCTTTCAGATCCTTCCGTTTGGGGTAATACCGGCGATCTTCAGTCTCGTCCAGTCAATACTAGAAAAGGGGATCCTGGGGGATTACCCGGAGTATCCCTCCACCGGCAACCCCTACCAAGCCCAGTTTTTTATCCCCGCCATCCTTTCCCTCGGGGTAGGTTTGCTGATCGGGGCCTTTGACGTATTCTACGTCGACCGGTGGTTTCAGGACAAGAGCTTTTCCCGCAAGGTAATTTTCAAATCCGTCGTTTACACTTTTGCCATAGTGCTGGCGACCTTGCTGATCATCGTGGCCGGCCATACGCTTTCCCAGGGTAAAAGCCCCTTCAGTGGTGAGGTGAGGGAATACGTACTGTCGTTTTTCGGGAACTTTGCGTTTTGGAGCATCATGTGCTATTACTCCCTTGCAATCATCATCAGTTCGTTCTACAAGGAGGTTAGTGATAGTATGGGGCAGGCGGTTTCCCTGAACATCTTTTCCGGTAAGTACCACCAGCCGACTGTGGAGGAGCGGGTATTCATGTTTCTGGACATGAAGTCTTCCACGACGTACGCCGAACAACTCGGGCATATCCGGTACTTCCAAATGCTGAAGGAGTATTACGGCGACCTTTCCGACCCCATCGTGGACCACGGCGGGGAGATCTACCAGTACGTGGGAGATGAAATCGTAATTACCTGGCGACTTAAGGAAGGGTTTGCCAGAGAGGTGGTAGGCAGCTTTTTTGTAATGAAGAGGGCACTGGGTAGCCGGAGGGATCACTACCTCGCAAAGTATGGGGTGATGCCAACCTTCAAGGCCGGTATTCACTACGGCCAGGTGACCACCGGGGAAATAGGGGTGATCAAAAAAGATATTGCCTTTTCCGGAGATATATTGAATACCACCGCCAGGATCCAGAGCCTGTGCAATACCTACGCGGTCGACCTGCTCGCTTCCGAAAGGTTCATCCGTGCCCTGAAGGTGGAAGCTCACTATGAGGTTGCGGAAATCGGGGAAGTTCAACTCCGCGGAAAAGAGCAGACCACCAGCTTGTTTACCATTCGGGAAGGCGATCCGGTACCGGTGTAAGCGGGTTGGGGCACGGAAGGACCGGAACAGCCCGCACCCGCGCGCCGCCGCCCCCTACCTTACATTCCCCTCATCTTTAGGTTCGGACCACCGGAACAAGCATTCCCATCATGATGCGCACCCGTTTTCATCGCTACGGTAGAAGCCACTTTCGCGGGGTATGGAACGCCGCGGTTGCACTGGTCCTGCTTGCGGGGCTTTTATCCTGTGACGGAGACCCCCCCGCGACGGCCATCGACGAGCCGCTGAACGTCATCGTAATCATGGCGGACGACTTGGGCTACGAGACCATCGGGGCAAACGGCGGAGAATCCTACCGGACGCCGGAGATCGACCGAATGGCCGCCGGGGGCATGCGATTCCAGCACTGTTACTCCCAACCCCTCTGTACCCCGAGTCGGGTTAAGATCATGACCGGCATCTCCAATGTGCGCAACTACGTGCGCTTTGGCTTGCTGGATACCAGTCAGACGACTTTCGGCCACTTGTTCCGGAACGCGGGCTACAGCACCGGAATCATCGGAAAGTGGCAGTTGGGAGACGACCCGCAAAGTCCCCGGGATGCCGGATTCGACCGCCACTGCCTGTGGCAGGTAGGTGGGGGACGGATGGACTCTACGGGCCGGGATAACCGCTACGCCCAACCCTTTCTCCAGGTTGACGGGAACCGGAAAACCTTTGCCGATACCGACTATGGGCCACGAATAGTGAGCGACTACGGGCTGGACTTCATCGAGGAAAGTCACGCGGCCGGAAAACCCTTCCTGCTGTACTACCCCATGATCCTGACCCACTGCCCGTTCAGTCCCACGCCCGAATCTCCGGAGTGGATGGTGGACGACTCGACCATACTTACCTACAAGGGGCAGGCCCACTACTTTGGGGACATGGTAGCTGAAATGGACCGAATAGTTGGGAAGATCAACGGTAAACTGGAAGAAATGGGAATCGCGGAAAATACCCTGATCGTCTTTACCGGAGACAACGGCACCGACCGGCCGATCGTATCCACCATGTACGGTCGGGAGGTGGCCGGCGCCAAGGGGGAGGCGACGGATGGCGGGACCAGAGTACCCCTCATCGTAAGTTGGCCGGGGGTGGTTGAACCGAACTCGACTACGACCGATCTGGTGGATTTCAGCGATATGCTCCCGACCATCTGTGAAGCGGCCGGCATCGAAGTACCCGATTCCCTGGATATTGACGGACGCAGCTTTCTGCCCCGCCTGCTCGGTGAAACGGCTGACCCGCGGGAGTGGGTTTACAACTGGTATTCCCGCAACGGGGAGGCGAGTGAAGCCAGGGTTTTTGCCAGGACGCAACGCTACAAGCTATATCAGTCGGGTGAGTTCTATGAAGTTCCGGTGGACTACGAAGAGAATAGCCCCCTGCAGTACGAAACCCTCGATGAAGAAGCCAAAGCGACCTACGAAATGCTGCGGGAAGCACTGGATCACTACCGGGAGCGCAGGTTGGAGGATATATAGTCAGCGTTCCAGGTTTTGCGTAGCCGCGATTAAATGACGCCTTATTCAAGATCAATTATCATGAGAATATTCACCACTATTTTCCTACTTATAACCCTTGCCGCATTCACGGCAAGCAGCAGTGCTGAAAAACCCAGGATACTGATCATCGGTGACTCGATCTCCATCGGCTATACCCCCTTCGTCAGGGAGGCGCTCGCCGGCGAGGCGTAAGTTTTGCACAATCCAGGTAATGCCCAGCACACGGGAACGGGGCTTAAGAAGATCAGGCAATGGATCGGTGACGAAGACTGGGACATCATCCAGTTCAACTAGGGGCTCTGGAACCTGTGCTACCGCCACCCGGCTTCGGAGGTCCAGGGGAACCGGGATAAAATAAACGGCACCCTTTGCTACACCGTTGAGGAGTACGCCGCTAACCTGGATTCCATCGTCACGATAATGCAGGAGGAAACGGATGCGAAGCTAATTCTCGTGACCACGACCTATATTCCCGAAGATGAAGCCGGCCGGTTTATGGAGGATGCCATACGCTACAACGATGCGGCAAGGGTAGTAATGGAAAAACACTCCATCACCGTAAGGGATTTGTATAAACCTTCCATTTCCATTCACCGGGAGTTCGGGAAAGGGTCGGATGACGTTCATTACTCGGCGGAAGGATACGCGAAACTGGCTGACGTGGTGACGCAATTTCTGGAAAGGGAGATAGCGGCCTTGTCGGATAAGTGAAGGCAAAACGGGTCGGGAATTAGTGAATCTCAATGCTGGCTTGCGGAAGGGTAGCAGAACAGAAATATCCCGTACTTGTCGTACCTCGGCATCTGGGTGAATCCCCCATCCACTCCAAACGTCCGCCTTAGACCAAACAGCTACCGCAACCATGATCCTCACCGTTCACCCCAAAACCCTCCCCCTACGCGACCCCTTCCGCATCGCCCACGAGAGCCGCACGGAACAGGCCACCCTGATCGTCGAACTGACCGACGGAGGGCTAAGCGGACTGGGAGAAGCCCCCATGACGCGCTACTACGGCCTCGACGGCCCGCGGTGCACGGCGGAACTGGAGGGCCTGGCACCCGCGTTCGCGCCCTACTCCGTGCAGGGATTGAAGGATAGCGGAATAGCGGGATTGGAGGAAGTGTTCGGGGTGCTGCCCGCCGGGTTGAGCCCGTTTCTGCGGTGCGCGATCGACGTGGCATTGCACGACCTCTGGGCGCAAGCGGAAGGGAAACGGCTGGGCCTACTGTGGGAACAGGACCGGAGCCGGCAAATCCCCACCTGCTATACGATTGGGCTGGCCTCCGAAAGCGAAATGGTGCGGAAGTTGCGGGCCTTCCCCTGGCCGGTGTACAAGATCAAACTGGGGGGAGGGGATGACGACCTGGCACTCATTCGGGCCCTGCGCGAGCATACCGATGCCCCGTTTTACGTGGACGCGAATACGGGCTGGACCGCCCGGCAGGCGATCGATCTCTCCGGCCCGCTGCGGGAGCTCGGGGTAGTCTTCATCGAGCAACCACTGAAACCCGATGATCTGAACGGCATGCGGGAAGTCCACCGGCACGCCCTTCTGCCCGTACTGGCCGACGAAAGCTGCCAGACCGAGGCGGACGTGGAACGCTGCGCGGATCACTTCTCCGGCATCAACATCAAGGTGGTCAAGTGCGGCGGCCTCCTGCCGGCCCGGCGAATGATCGCGCGGGCGCGGGAGCTGGGACTGCGCGTGATGGCCGGCTGCATGACGGAAAGCAGCGTCGGCATCAGTGCGATCGCCCAACTCCTGCCGGAACTCGATTATGCCGATCTCGACGGCGCCATGTTGATCGCGGATGATCCAGCTACGGGGGTAACCTTCGACGGGGAAACCGGGCTGGCCGTATATCCGCCCCTCGACGGGACGGGCGCCCGCCTGCGGTCTTAAGCATACCTTAAAGACCAAACTTATACGGGCTGAGGCGACTTCTAGCAGGGTAAATCAGTCCTCAACAACACATGTACGTATCGCTCTCCCGATTCACCTCTATCGTTCTAGCCCTTGCGCTCGGCTTGCTTTTGTCTGCCTGCGCCACCAATCCGGTAACGGGTAAGCGGCAACTCTCCCTGATCTCCGAGGAAAGCGAAATTCAGATGGGACAGCAGTACGATCCGCAGGTCGTGGCGGAGTTTGGTATTTACGACGACCCGCAGCTCCAGACCTTCCTGAGTGACAAGGGAAAGGCCATGGCCGCCATCTCCGAACGCCCCAACCTCCCCTGGACCTTTCGCCTGGTCGACTCCGAAGTCGTCAATGCTTTTGCCGTACCCGGAGGCTTCGTCTACTTCACCCGGGGCATTATGGCCCACTTCAATAACGAGGCGCAATTTGCGGGGGTGCTCGGGCACGAGATCGGCCACGTAACGGCCCGCCATACCGTTGCCCAACAGAGCAAACAGCAAGTTGCCCAAATCGGACTGATCGGCGGCATGATCCTCTCTCCCGAGCTGGCGAATCAGGGACAATCGCTGATGCAGGGCATGCAACTCCTCTTCCTCAAGTTCGGCCGGGACGCGGAGAGCCAGTCCGACCGGCTGGGCGTAAAGTACTCCACGGCCATCGGCTACGATGCCCGCGAAATGGCCGGCTTCTTCAGTACCCTGGATCGGCTGAGCGGTGGCTCCGAAAACCGGGCTCCCAGCTTCCTGAGCACCCACCCCGATCCCCTGAACCGGGAGGCCAACGTACAGCAATTAGCACAGAAAGCACAGGCCACTTCTACCAAAACGTCGTTTGAAGTAGACCGTGATGGTTATTTACGGCGCATTGACGGACTACTTTATGGCGAAGACCCCAACCAGGGGTACGTGGAAGGCAGCGCCTTCTATCACCCCGCCCTCAAGTTTCAGTTCGGTATCCCCTCGGGCTGGCAACTGATCAACTCGCCCACCATGGTACAGATGGTGAGCCCCGATCAGAAGGCCATCATACAGATGCGACTCGCGGAGGGCAACGACCCCCAGGCCGCCGCTCAGCAGTTCATTCAGCAGAACAACATTCAGGTGAGCAACTCCAGCGATCAGCCGATAAACGGCCTGCCCGCCACCACCATCGTAGGCGACATCGTACAAACGGACCAGCAGAGTGGGCAATCGCAGGCCCTGCGTACCATGTCCAGCTTCATCTCCTACGGCGGTAATGTCTACATGATGGCCGGCTTGTCCCTCGCACAGACCTTCAACACTTACGGCAACGCGATTCAGGGTAGTCTCGGTAGTTTCGCCAAATTGACCGACCAGAGCAAGCTCAATCGCCAGCCGGAGCGTATCAGGATCGTTACGCTGGATCGCGCAAAAACGCTACAACAGGCGCTCGTAGATGCCCGCGTTCCCCAGGATCGACTCTCGGAACTGGCCGTGCTCAATGGCATGGAATTGAATGACCAACTGCCCGCCGGCTACCTCATCAAGGCCCTAAGCGGCGGGTCCGGCAATCTTCCTCGTTAAGGCAGCTTTCCCAGCTTCACGGTAGCGGGGATGTAGCGATGAACGGGCTTCAGGGATTCGTACACCGCGGTTTGTACCGTCTTGCGGGTATCGAGCTTACTAAGCTTATTATTCTCCATATTGGGGAACGTCCGATTGGACAAAAACACGTAAACCAGGTCCTCCTCCGGGTCCGCCCATACGGCCGTCCCCGTGAAGCCTAAATGCCCGAAGGTGCGGGAAGAAGACTTGACCGAGACGTTCAGGCTCAGGTGGGTATCCAGCTGCTTCATGTCGAAGCCCAGTCCCCGCCGCCGGTCTCCCGCGAATCGGCTGGTGAACTCCCCGATCACTTCCGGGCTCAGGTACTGCTTGCCCCCGTACGATCCCTCCTGCAGCAGCATCTGAAAGAGCGCCGCTACGTCGTGCGCCGAGCCGAATAGCCCCGCGTGCCCGCTGACGCCGCCCATCATCCCGGCCCCCATATCGTGGACGTAACCCTGGATCGTGGTCATGCGGAAGTACCGGTCGACCTCAGATGGTGGGATGCGGTCGCGGGATATCGTGCGCAGCGGATTAAACGTGAGCGACTCCAAACCCATCGGCCGGTAGAAGTACCGGGCGGCAAACTCGTCGACCGTGAGGCCGCTGACGCGATCAACCAGCCGCGCCATCAGGTAAAACCCCAAGTCACTGTAGCGGTACCGCCCGACATTGGGTAGGGGGCTGTCGTAAATTTGCTGCCAGACCGAGTCTACGTAGGACTTATTCATGAATAACTTGTCGGTCACCGGAATCACGAAGTCCCCCGTCTGGACGGTGCGGTAGAATTGGGAACTCGGCTTGGCATTCTTGCCTGGCCCCAGGGTATAGCGGTAAAAGGGAATCCAGGAGTGCAGGCCCGCCCGGTGAGCGAGTACCGGGCGAACAGTGAGGGACTCTTTGTTGGTACCTACCAGTTCCGGCAGGTAGTGGCTCAGCGGCTTATCCAGGTCGATCAGGCCCTCATCGACCAGCTTCATGAGGCACAGCGTGGTGGCCGCGACCTTCGTGACCGAAGCCAGGTCGTACACGTCGTTGGGGGTCACGCGACGGCTGTCCTTACTGTAGGTATGGCGGCCGTAAGCCTTTTCAAAAACGATCTTACCGTGACGCGCCACGAGCACGACCAGGCCCGGGGTAGCGCGAAGGCGAATGGCTTCATTCGCTAACACGTCGACGCGGGCGGCCAGTTTTTCTCCGTCGATGTCCACACTTTCGGGATCGGCGTAGCCCATGCGGAAGTTAGCCGTGGTTTCCAGTCCGGCATTGTACGGCGAACGGCGACTGGCGGTAACGGGCAGGCGGCCGGTAATGCGAATGGCCCCGAAGAGCGCCTGGGCCGCCGCGTCCTGAGCGACCTCGTCGCGGGTATAGGCTTCCAGTATGGTGCCAAACTCATCCAGGGCCGCTAGGCTGTAGGGGTTGCCGAAAACCGTCACGACCAGCTCCGCTTTCGCATCGATGGCCCGTAGGAGGGACAGCAGGGGAGCTCCGATGGCTACCTTCTCAATGAAGCGGCTGCCGTCGCTGTACAGACTGACGACGACCAGGTCCTTGTCGCGGATCCGATCGAGGACTTGCTGCTGCTCCTTAGCCGTAGGCGCGGCGGCGGTGGTCAGGTGGGTAATCTGTCCGTAGTCATCCAGGCGATCGGTAAAGGGGGTAGCCTTGGCACTGCCGATGCGGAGAGAGACGATCTTCCCTGCTTCCGTAGGCTGAATGGGTACCAGTCCAGCCTCGTCGCGCACCAGGGTCATGGACGCCTCGAAGAGTTCCTGCTTCAGCGATCGGGCCGTAGGGGAGTTGAGGTCGGCCCGCAGCCCGGCCAGTGGGGGGAAGGTGGGGCGGGTCAGTCCGAGCCGGTACTTGGAGAGCAGGATGCGACGTACCTTCTCCTCCAGTCCCGCCTGCGTGATTTTTCCTTCGTCCATATAGCGCTTGATCGCAGAAAACGAGGCGGAGATGTCTTCGGGCAGCAGGAGGATGTCGGAGCCTGCCGCGATGGCTTCGGCCTCCACTTCTCCCTGTCCGTAGTGCTTGGTCACGCCTTTCATTTCCAGGCCATCGGTGAAGACGAGTCCCGTAAAGCCGAGTTCCTTGCGCAGCAGGTCGGTCACGATGGGCTTGCTCAGGGAGGAGGGCCGGTTCGGGCGGGGGTCGAGCGCGGGAATCTGTAAGTGAGCGGCCATCATACTACCGATGCCGTACCGGATTAACGCCCGAAAGGGGTAGAGCTCGATGCTGTCCAGGCGCGCGCGGTCGTGGGGAATGACCGGGAGATCGTAGTGGGAGTCCACATCCGTATCCCCGTGACCGGGAAAGTGCTTGGCACTGGCCAGGATGCCGTTGTCCTGCAGCCCCTTCATGTACATATAGCCCTTGGCGGTCACGTTGTAGCGGTCCTCCCCGAAGGAGCGGGTGGCGATGACGGGGTTGTTCGGATTATTGTTGACGTCGAGTACCGGGCTGAAGCTCACGTTTACGCCGAGGCGGTGCATTTGCCGGGCGATCTCCGCCCCCATGTCGTAGATCAGCTGGTTGTTGCGGATGGCACCGAGGGCCAGTTGCTTAGGGTAGCCGATGGTATGTTCCGGCAGGCGCATGCCGAGCCCCCATTCGGCATCCATGCTTACCATGAGGGGTAGTTTACTGAGGGCCTGGTACTTATTGGTCAGTTCAAGCTGCTTCTCGGGGGTGCCCTGGAAGAAACACAGGCCCCCGACGTGGTAGTCCTTGATTTGCTTTTCTACGCTAGCGACGTGGTCGGCACCCAGGTCGCTGTGGGCCCGGATCATGAACAGCTGTCCGATACGCTCGTCGAGGGTAAAGGAGGCGTAAACGGAGTCTACCCAGCGTTTTTCCGAGGCGGAGGGTTGCGCGAGGTCACCACGATATGCTTGCTGCGCGGAGAGGGCAGAGGAAAATAATAGGCAGCAAAACGAAAGCCAGAAGGTGGAAAAAGAAAGATTCATGTGTCCGGGGAGTAGTAAGCTGGTGCAGCAGAACGAAAGTGACGCGATGGGGGCGTCAAACTATACAACGCCTTTAATGTACGTACCCGGTACGATGATTTAGGTAAATGTTTGTGAATAATGTGAATAGCATGCGAATCTTTGCCAAGGGCGCGGGCGCAGGATGCAGGCTAACTCACCAATTGCCCGGAGTAAAGGGGAAAACGCTCCATAAAGTGACGCACTTCGCCGCGTACCCGTTCCAGTAGCGCCTCGTCGGTCGGATTACTGATGACCGCATCGAGCCACTTGACCGTCTGCCGGCAGTCTTCCTCCGTAAATCCGCGGGTGGTTACGGCGGCGGTGCCGATGCGGATTCCGCTGGTCACCATGGCGGACTTCTTATCGAAGGGAACCATATTCTTATTCAAGGTGATCTCGGCCTTGCCCAGGGCAGTTTCGGCTTCCCGGCCGGTAATGTCCTTATTGCTTAGGTCGATCAGCATGCTGTGGTTGTCGGTCCCCCCGCTGATGATGTGGTAGCCGCGCTCCACCAACTCCTCGGCCATGGCCCGGGCGTTGGCGATCACTTGTTTACCGTAGGCCTTCCAGTCGGCGGACAGGCATTCACCAAACGCCACCGCCTTGCCGGCGATCACGTGCTCCAGCGGGCCGCCCTGCATACCGGGAAAAACGGCGCTGTTGAGGATGCTGCTCATTTTGATGGTGGTGCCCTTTTTGGTGGTCCGGCCCCAGGGGTTGTCAAAATCTTTACCCATTAGGATGATGCCCCCGCGGGGACCGCGCAGGGTCTTGTGGGTGGTGCTGGTCACGATGTGGCAGTGGGGCAGCGGATCGTTGAGCAGACCGGCGGCAATGAGGCCGGCGGGGTGAGCGATATCCGCCAGCAGGAGGGCTCCGACCTCATCGGCGATCTCGCGGAAGCGGGCGTAGTCCCAGTCGCGGCTGTAGGCCGAGGCGCCACAGATGATCATCCTGGGCTGGACTTCCCGGGCCTTCTCGGCTACTTTGTCCATGTCGATGCGGCCCGTCGCTTCCTCCACCCCGTAGAAGTTCGCCTGAAAGTGCTTCCCGCTGAAGTTGGCGGGGTGCCCGTGACTGAGGTGACCGCCGTGACTGAGCGAGAATCCGAGCGTCTTGTCACCGGGCTTCAGGCAGGCGAGGAAGACGGCGGCGTTGGCCTGGGCGCCGGAGTGGGGCTGCACATTGGCGTACTCCGCACCGAAGAGCTCACGGACGCGGTCGATGGCCAGTTGCTCGATCTCGTCGACGACCTCACAGCCACCGTAATAGCGTTTACCCGGGTAGCCCTCGGCGTACTTGTTGGTGAGGCAGCTGCCTACGGCCTCCAGGACGGCGGCGCTGGTGAAGTTTTCGGAGGCGATGAGCTCGATCCCGTGGCGTTGCCGCTCCAGTTCGCGGTCAATGCGGTCGAATACGGCGGAATCACGGTTCATATCTGGGGGAGTTTTGGGGAGGGACAAAGGTACCGCTTTCACGAAAACCGCCCGCTCCGATAATCGGAGCGGGCGGCAGAAGTGTTCAGTGTCTCAGGTAAAATCTTAGGAAACAGCCTCGGCGTCGGCCGGCTTGCCCTTCCCGTTGCGGTTGGCGCGGGCTTCCTCCTGGATGCCCATAAGCTTGGTCTTGATTTTGGCTTCGACCTCGTCGGCCACTTCGGGATTGTCGAGCATGAACTGCTTGGCGGCTTCGCGGCCCTGAGCAATCTTAGCTTCGTCGTAGGCATACCAGGCGCCGGACTTCTGGATGATGTCCTGATCCACGCCCAGGTCGACGATCTCACCCGACTTGGAAATGCCCTCTCCGTACATGATGTCGAACTCGGCGATCCGGAAGGGGGGAGCCAGCTTGTTCTTGGCTACTTTGACCTTTACGTGGTTGCCCACTACGTTGCCCTCCTTGTCCTTGATGGCGGCACCGGTGCGGCGGATGTCGATCCGCATCGAGGCGTAGAACTTCAGGGCGTTACCACCCGTGGTCGTCTCGGGGTTGCCGAACATGACGCCGATCTTCTCGCGCAGCTGGTTGATGAAGATGCAGCAGCAGCCGGTCTTGCCGATCGTACCGGTCAGCTTCCGCATGGCTTGGGACATCAGGCGGGCCTGGAGACCCATCTTGCTGTCACCCATCTCGCCTTCGATCTCGGCCCGGGGCACGAGGGCCGCCACGGAGTCAACTACGAGAATGTCCACGGCACCCGAGCGGATCAGGTTCTCCGCGATCTCGAGGGCCTGTTCGCCGTTGTCGGGCTGGGAAATGAGTAGGTTGTCGGTGTCTACGCCGAGGCTCTGGGCGTAGAAGCGATCGAAGGCGTGCTCCGCATCTACGATGGCGGCAATACCGCCGCGCTTCTGGCACTCGGCGATGGCGTGGATGGCCAGCGTGGTCTTACCCGAGCTCTCCGGCCCGTAAATTTCGATGATGCGGCCCTTGGGGAAGCCACCGATGCCGAGGGCCACGTCCAGACCGAGCGAGCCGGTGGGGATGGCCTCTACGTTCGCGGCCTGGCTTTCGCCGAGACGCATGATGGTGCCCTTGCCGTAAGCCTTGTCCAGCCGATCGATGGTCATCTGGAGGGCCTTCAACTTGGCGGCGGTGTCTTTGTGATTATCTGCCATTATCCTTTTTGTTTGAAACTGCTTTTGTTTTGCGACGCTACAAATATAAACATGTTGTAGCTGCCCCGCAAGGGAAAACGCATAAATAAGGGAATAAAAATTAGCTTTTTAGCGATAAAATTCTATTTATAAATAATATGATTACAAAAAATGTTTGAAATAGTGCCGGCTAGGCCGACTCGCCGCTTCCGGTATATTTTCCGCACCCGCGCGCCGCCGGCCCTTGGTTTGTCCGGTCGATCGGCCAGTAGCTAGTGTTTCAGGATTGAACCAAGCCATAGCTTGACGCCGACAGCGTGGTGCCGAACGAGCGGACAAAAGTTCAGCATAGCCGGAGCTACGGTGGATTTTTGGCGGGGAAGTGCAGCGCCGCGATGCCCAGTCAAGGTCAGCTTATTTCGGTCCTGAAGCAATAGGCTATTCATTGCGAAGTTTAGGATTGTTTTGGTGCCGCTCGCTATCGCGCCGGGTCTTTTTCTCCAGGTTGCTGCTCAATGCTTCCGTAAGGTCGGTCCCGGTCTGGTTGGCCAGGCAGAGCACGATGAAGAGTAGGTCGGCGAGCTCGTCCGCCAGTTGGGCGGGGGCGGCCGTGGCATCTTCCGCGCGCTTGAAGGACTGCTCGCCGTATATGCGAGCCATGAGGCGGGCGACTTCCCCCGTTTCCTCCATCAGGATAGCCGTATTCGTAAGGGGGTCGTAGTAACGAACGCCGGTCGTGGTGATCCACTGGTCGACGGTAGCCTGGGCTTCGCGGAGGGTCATGGGCATACGTAAAGGAGGCGCTGAGGGTGCTCAGCGCCTCCGCGTGATTTGGATGAATGGGGTAGCGGTGCTAGTAGGAGGAGTGCAGCGTGAAGGTCGTCCCGTTGACCTCCACCGCGTCGCCGTCGTGCTTGCCGCGTAGCGCGAGGTAAAGGGGGCTTTCGACGGAGATCCCCCGGTAGGTCTTGCCATCGACCTCGAAGGCGTCGCTGGCCGCCCCCACGAAGAAGGTACCCTGATCGGTGTTGATGATGTCCCCGAGCTGGATCTCCTCGGTCGGCTCGATGTCTTCGAGGTTGGACAGAACGTTGATGTCGTGCTGCAGCGCCTCCACGACCGAAGCCCGGGCTTCCACGCGGTTCATGGACTGATCGACCTTGCCGTCCTCGAACATATTATGGACGTTGTCATTGGTGGTCTCCGCCTCCTCCATGTCCGAAGTTTGCATTTCCATCATGTTCTTATACGAGTTTTCCTTGATCGTCAGGAGCTGGGCGGCTACGGCTCGCTTTTCTTGATTCTGTGCTTCGGTGAGCTGTTGCATGGTAGGTTGGTTTTCTGGCTTTGTAGGTACTCCAACGGAAAGGCGTGGAGCTTGTTTGCCCCGCCAATTTTCGGCCGGTAAAATCTGGAACTGCATGAACAACTTCCCCCGGACCCCATTTTATTAACAAGCAGTGCACTTATCAGAACGCGCACCGCTGCCTGTTTTTGCCCGGCCGGAAGACCCATCGAAATTCCGCTGAACTTGCCAGTCCCAACGCTGGGATCGCAGCTCAGCGCAGCGGCGACTTCCTGTCTGACATACTATTTATCGCGATCGCTTTCCGCTCCGGAAGCACCTGATCGCAAAACCTAAGGTCATGTCATTTTGCTGGGTTTTTGGTTAATGTTCGGGTGAGCTGGCGATGCCGGCTCGCCTTTTTTTTGCTTTGCAAAAAATAGGCTTGCCGGGGTAGAGCTCCCTGCGGTCGCGGTAGAGGCGCTGGTGCGCGGTAGACAAGTGCTTATCGAAAAAAGAGGGTGCTTATCTTAAAGAAAATCACCCTCTACCGGCGTCAGCCCTCTACCGGGCCTCAGCCCTCTATCAATGCGCTTCCAGCCAGTTCTCCCCAACCCCCGTCTCCACCACGATCGGCACGTCTAAATTCGGGATGGCCTCGCGCATGAGTTGCTCGATGAGGGGAGTGACCCGCTCGACCTCGCTGCGGGGGGCGTCAAAGACGAGTTCGTCGTGCACTTGCAGCACCATGCGGGTCTGAAAACCCTGGTCGCGCAGCGCGCGGTGGATGCGGATCATGGCCAGCTTGATCATGTCGGCGGCCGTGCCCTGGATGGGGGTGTTCATGGCCATGCGCTCGGCGTTGGAGCGGGCCAGGCTGCTGCGGCTGTTGATGTCACGCAGGCTCCGCTTGCGGCCGAGCAGGGTAGTGACGTAGCCTTCTTCCTTGGCCTGTTCCACGGTGCCGCTCATGAATTTCCGCAGGCCCGTAAAGCGCTCGTAGTAGTTGGCGATCAGCTCGCTGGCCTCGGCCCGGCTAATCTCCAGTTCCTGGGTGAGGCGCTGGGCGCCGGCGCCGTAGAGGATGGCGAAGTTGATGGTTTTGGCCTGGTAGCGCTGCAGGCGGGTCACCTCCTCGTAGGGCACGTTGAAGATGAGGGCCGCCGTGGCGGTGTGAATGTCCTTGCCGGTCTTGAAGGCGTCGAGCATGCCCTCGTCCTGACTCAGGGCCGCCACCAGCCGCAGCTCGATCTGGGAGTAGTCGGAGGCCAGCAGCACGTGGTCGGCGTCGCGGGGGATGAAGGCCTTGCGGATCTCGGCGCCCTCGGGGGTGCGGACCGGGATGTTCTGCAGGTTCGGGTTGTTGCTGCTGAGGCGCCCGGTGGCGGCGATGGTCTGGTTGAAGCTGGAATGGACGCGGCCGTCTTCGTTCATCAGCAGGGGCAGGGCGTCGACGTAGGTGCCGAGCAGTTTGCTCAGGCTGCGGTGGCGCAGGATGAGCTTCACGATCGGGAAGTCCACGCTGACCTCCGCAAGGGTCGCCTCGTCCGTTTTGTACTGTCCGGTCTTGGTCTTGCTGCCCTTGTACGGGACCCCCATGCGGCCAAAGAGAATCTCGCCGATCTGCTTTGGGGAGCCGATGTTGAACTCGGAGCCGGCCATCCGGTAGATCTCCAGCTCGATCGTGCGCAGCTCTTCGGTCAGCACCTTGCTATAAGTAGTGAGGAACTCGCCGTCCAGATTGATGCCCGAGAGCTCGATGTCGCGCAGTACGGGGATGAGGGGGGCTTCCACGGTTTCGTAGAGTTCCACCAGTTCTTCTTCCTCCAGTTCCGGCCACAGGGCGTGGTAGAGGCGCAGGGTAATGTCGGCGTCCTCGCAGGCGTAGTCGACGACCTTGTCCACCGGCACGTCGCGCATGGTGAGCTGCTTTTTCCCCTTACCGATCAGGGCCTCGATGGGCACGGGTTTGTAGTTGAGGTATTCCTCGCTGAGGAGGTCCATCTTATGCCGCTTGTCCGGGTGCAGCAGGTAGTGCATGATCATGGTGTCGAGCAGTTTGCCCCTCACCTCGGCGCCGTAGCGCTGCAGGACGATCATGTCGTACTTCACGTTCTGCCCGACCTTGTCGATCCCTTCGTCCGCGAGTACGGGGGCAAATTCGGCGACGATCGCTTGGGCTTCCCGACGGTCGGCGGGGACGGGCACGTAGTAGGCCTCCCCGCTCTTCCAGGAGAAGGACATTCCAACCAGCTCGGCCGTCGTCGGGTCCACGCTGGTGGTCTCCGTGTCGAAGGAGATCAGTTTTTGCTGTTGCAGCGCGGCCACTAGGGCAGCCCGTTCCCCGGCGCTTTCGGCCTTGTGGTACTGCTGCTCGGTGTTGCCCATATTGTCGTCGGCAATCGCGTGGGCGGCCGGCTCCTTGTAGGATTTGCGGGGCGCGCCCGCGGGTGCGGAGGATGTAGCGGGAGCGAAGAGATCTCCCTGGGCCGAGGCGGGGCGGGGGGCTTCTTCCTCCATCCCCAGGATCTCGTTGGCGATGCTCCTGAATTCCAGTTCCCGGAAGACGTCCGTCAGGTAGTCGCGGTCGAAATCCTCGATGATGTAGGCCTCCGGGTCGAACTGGATGGGCACCTCCAGATCGATGGTCGCTAGCTTCTTACTGAGCAGCGCCTGCTCGCGGAATTCCCGCAGCCGCTCCTGGTTCTTGCCGCGGATCTTGTCGGTGTTGTCGAGGAGCTCCTCCACGCTGCCGAACTGCTCGATGAATTTCTGGGCGGTCTTGGGACCGATGCCGGGCACGCCGGGGATGTTGTCGACCGAGTCGCCCATCAGGCCCAGCATATCGATCACCTGCAGGGGGTGCACGATGCCCCACTTTTCGTTGATCTCTTTGACGCCCAGGATCTCGATGCCGTTGCCCATGCGGCTGGGCTTGTACATGTGGATCTTTTCCTCCACGAGCTGGCCGTAATCCTTGTCGGGCGTCACCATCCACACCTCGTAGCCGGCCCGGGCCGCCTGCTTGGAGAGGGTGCCGATCACGTCGTCCGCCTCGTAGTTCGGGACGATGATGATCGGAATCTTGAAGGCCTGCAGGATCTGGTGGATGTAGGGAAAGGCGATGCCGATGTCCTCCGGCTGCTCCTCGCGGTTGGCCTTGTAGTCGGGGGCCAGTTCGTGCCGGAAGGTGGGCCCCTCCGGGTCGAAGACGACCGCCAGGTGGGTGGGCTCCTGGTTCTTCATCAGGTCCCACAGCGTACGCGTGAAGCCGTGCATCGCCGAGGTGTTCACCCCCTTGGAGTTGATGAGCGGCCGGTTGATGAAGGCGAAGTGCGCGCGGTAGACCAGGGCGTGGCCGTCGAGCAGAAAAAGGCGTTTGTCGGTGGCGGGGTTGGGCATGGGGCGAAGATAAGCAGTCTGGTGGAGGCCGCTTGCTGGGGGGGGCGGCACGACTATTTGCTATTACACCGCACCCGTGTACCCGCAAAAGAAAAACCCTGCTATACAGAAAGCTTCCTTAATCCGGCGGGATAAGCGGATGATGTGTTCATGTGTGTTGCCCCACATTTGGGCTATATTCCCGCTAGTTGTCCGGTAAACCGGTCAGCGCCATGGTACTCCTTACGCAGCCTTACTTCTCATGGATCCGATTACCGCTTTAATTTATGTGCACGCAGCGGCGGGCGGCGTAGCGCTGGCGGCGGGTGGCGTGTCTCTCCTTGTACGCAAGGGTGGGGGAGCGCACCGGCGGGCGGGCAGGGTATTCTACTATGCCATGCTGGGCTCGGCCCTGCTCTCGCTGTTGATCGCGGTGCTGCCCGGCCACTACAGTCCCTTCCTTTTCTCCATCGGAATCTTCACTGCTTACTTATTAGTGAGTGGATACAGAAGCCTGCGGCACAAACGGGCAACCGTCCTCCTGGTGCGCGACCGGGCATTAGCGTATTTCATCGTGCTGGTCGGGCTGGCCATGGTCCTGGGGCCCCCCGTGCTGGCCGGCGGGTTCGAGCCGGTCTTAATCACTTTCGGATCGATTGCCGTATTTCTCGGTCTGCGGGATTTGTCCCACTTCCGCGATCCAGTTGGCTTGCGGAAAAAGTGGCTGAGGTTGCACCTGGCCAAAATGACCGGTGCGTACATCGCTTCCGTCACCGCCTTCCTGGTGGTCAATCAGACGCTTCCCGGCCTGTGGAACTGGTTTGCCCCGCTTGTCGTGGGGGGTGGCGTGATCGCCTACTGGATCCGGCGTACGGGTGAACGTGCGGTACCCGGAACGGAGACTTCCTGAGGGGTACGCTTCCCAACCCAGCCGCAGGGCGATGCGACGGCTCGGCAGGGGATAGTGTTTTAACCAAAATCAATAGCTTTACTATCAACTTTGCAAATCGAGGCCTGTTTCAACACAAACCCTATCCTCATGCGTCGTGAGAACCCCCTTCCCTTCTTGTTTGTCCTTGCATTCTTTTTCCTGGTAAGCCAGGCCAGTCGGGCGCAGGCGCACACCGGCCCGCTTGATTCGGTCCCTCCCCGCCAGGTAGCCGAGAAGGAGCTGAGACGCATCGACGAGCACACGAAATTCGGTCCCCACTACAAGAACCGGAACGCGGCCGGACGGGTCCGTACGATCAACCGGGCCGTCCCCCCCCCTGCCCACCACCTACGCCCAGCTGCGCCCCTCCGGCCCCGCCTTTAAAAACCGGAAGGCCGTGTTCGTTCCGCTAGATTCCGCTACGCCACTCCGCACCCTGCGTCCGCGCCTGATGGGCCCGCGGTATAAGAACCGGGGCGCCAAATCCGGCGGATTCTAGGTTTTCAATCCCACGCCAATGACAACTATTGATAAAGTAAAGTGGGTCCTGGGCATCGTAGTGGTTTTTCTACTCGTGCTCACGACCAACCTGGTTGACCGGCAGAACTTCCGGAAGATCCAGGACTCCATCGAAACCATCTACGCGGACCGGCTCGTCGCTCAGGACATTATCCTGAGGATCACCAGGCACATATGGGCGGCGGAGCGCGAGTATATGGCTAGTGAGGGTGAGGCCCGCCCGCCCCAGACCGCCCGACTCGCCGCGGGAATCGACGGGATTGCGCAGGAAATGGATCGCTTCGCGGCTACCACCCTCGTTCCGGAGGAGGAGGTGCTCTTCGCTCGCCTGCGCACCACCCTCGGGGAGTTACAGGAGCAAGAGACGGCCTTCGCCCGCGGGGAGTCGTCCCGGCAAGCTGTACGCTACGCCACGGATGGTGTAAAGGAGGCGCTGGCCGACCTATCCGACATCCAGATGAAGGAAGGCCGTCGGCAGCTGCACGTCGGCAAGCAGGCCCTCAGCCTGGCCAACCTATTTACCCAGCTCGAAATCGGGGCACTGATAATTCTGGCCCTAGCGGTTCAGGTCATTATCCTCTATTCTCCGGGGGTCGGTCGGGAAGTGGCCGGACGCGCCCGGTAAGCCGCTTCCCGATACCGTAAACCTACTGATATCCCACCGCCACGGCCAGCAACAGCCCCGCCCACGCCCACAACAGCAGGATGCCGGTAAGCGGCAGCACGAACCGCAGCCAGCGGTCGAAGGGCACCCGGCACACGCCGAGCATGGCGACCAATCCCCCCAAAGAAGGATTAAATAAGTTGGTCACCCCATCCCCGATCTGGAAGGCTAGGATGGATATCTGCGGACTCAGCTCCAAAGCCCGCCCCAGCGGGATCATCACGGGCAGGGTAGCTAGCGCCTGTCCGCTGCCGCTCGGGATGAGGAGGTTGATGCCGCTCTGGCCGATGGACATGCCCACGGCCGAGGCGTAGGTCGGCAGGCCGTCCAGCGCCAGCGCCAGTCCGTAGCTGATGGTATCCTGGATTTGCCCCTGCTCCAGGATGACCTTCACGGTCGCCGCCATACCGATGATGAAGGTGGCCGGCGCCATTTCCGCCACGGCGTGCATGGCGCCGTCGGTGAGGGCACGGGCCGACAGTCCGCTGGTCGCGGCGCAGACCACCATGACGATCAGGAAAACGGCCGAGATCTCGTTGATGCCGAATCCCCAGGTGAAGACGCCGTACAGGACGGTCGCCAGCCCGAGCAGGAAGACGCCCAGCAGCCACCAGTTGCGGGCAGTGATCCGGTAGTCCGCCAGGGGACGGGACAAGGCCAGTCCGGTCGTGTCCAGCCCGCGGCCGATGCCCGATGCCGGATCGGCCAGCAGGCGCCGGTAGTAGCGCACGTTGTAACCGGCCGTGATGGCCAGGGCCCCGAAGCAGAGGATCGAGCGCAACCACCACCCGCTGAAGAGCGGTAGCCCCGCGATCTCGTGGCCGATGCCTACGGTGTACGGATTGATCGGGGAAAGCCCGAAGGCTACCGTCATGCCCCCGAGGCTCACGGCCGCCGCCAGAACGAGGTCGCCGCCCAGGGCCAGCACCACGACCACCGCGATTGGTACCGTGGCGATGTTGTTTTCGTAGCCGACGAGTACGCCGAGCATCCCGTACACGAAGGTCAGCAGTACCAGCAGCAGTTCCGCCCGCTGCATCCCCATCCGGAAGACCAGCCGGCCTACCGCGTTTTCGATCGTCCTGGTGGCCTCCAGCACCGAGAACATCAGGGCGCTGGCCAGGCAGATGAAGATGACCGGCGTAGCCAGGCGGTAGCCCTCCGGGAAGGCCCGGAACATCTTGAAGAAGCCGACCGGGGTGGGAGGTACTTCGGCGAAGCTGTCCGGGATCACCTGCAAGCGCCCGTCGACCTCGGTCCGCTCGTACAGCCCTGCCGGCAGCAGGTAGGTCAGGACCGTCACCAGCACGATGATGGCGAAGAGCATAACGAGGGGTGGGGGGATGCGTTTGATCGGTCGCTGGACTTGCTCGGTGGTCGTCCGGAGGACGGGGTCGGGGATAAACCGCTAACCTACGATCTTCAGGCTGATTTCCGGTGGCGGGTTTTGACCGGCCCGTGGTGCCGCCCCTTCCTTACCCGGTAGTGAAGATCAGGTCAATAAAAAAGCTGAAGACCGCCCCGCCGAGTATCCTGCCCGTCCGGGGATTCCCCGCTGCCCCCGTGAACAGCAGCCAGAGGGCATAAAGGGCAGTACCGAGCAGCAGCAAACCGGTGAGGATACCTACGGGCAGCGGCGACCAGCCAAACAGAACGAAGAGGAACTGCTCGAGCACCAAGAATCCGAAAGCAGCGAGCCAGAAGGCCGTACGGCGGGGCCGCAGGAGCAGCGTAATGCCCAACAGCCACAGGGACAGGTAGAAGTATAGGGGGGCCGCCAGGGTCCAAAAGCTCTTGGTGAGGTAGGGTTCCGGACCGATAAAATCTTCCATGGCGTATGGCACGACCCGGAACCACTGGTAGAGGAGCAGGCCGGTGGCGACCAGGGTGGCAAAGAGACCGAAGGCGGTCAGTCGTGGGGTGGCGGGTGCCGGTGGGCTTGGGGGAGCGTTCATGCGGATTGGGGGTGTGGTGTACGGGCGGAGACGGGCGCGTGGAGGGGGTGGGCTTCCGCCATCGTATACAAGGGTACCGGGTCGGCCTTGCCCCGAAGTTTCCGGTTGCCCAGGGCGGTGGCGCGGCGGCCCGCGCCGGCGGAGAGTTTCTTCAGGATGTTCTCGGACAGCAGCAGGTCAGTCTGGTAATCGCCACAGAGGGCAAGCATCCGGGCCGCGGCGTTCAGTACGTCGCCGGAGAAAACGATCTGCTTTTTGGCTACGCCGATCTCGCCGGTAGTGACCCGCCCGCAGTGAAGGGCCGCCTTGAAGGCCGGGGCTACCCCGAAGCGGAGCCGGTAGGCTCCCTCCTGCTGCCGCAGCCTTTCACGCATGGCAAAGAAGCACCGCAGGCAGTTGTCCGCCTGGACGCCCTCGCGGTACGGCCAGGAAATGACCACCTCGTCCCCCACGTATTCGTGGATCTCTCCTGAGTAGCGGGTAATGGCCTTCGAAAGGTCGACGTAGTACGCCCGGAGCAGCTCGAAGTAGCGCAGGTGGCCGAGTCGTTCGGCCATGGCGGTGGAGGAGGTCATGTCGGCGAAAAGGAAAATACGGGCTTCCTCCCGTGGCGTATGGTATCGGCCCGACAGGAAACTCAGCATGGTTGCCAGTCCCATGTGCTGGCCGAGCTGGGCGTAAAAAACGGCCAGGGCGATGGTGGCACCGATCTGGAGGCAGGTGCTAAGGTGGGTCCGACTCAGCAGGTAGAGCAGGAGCTTGCTGCCCACCTGCTCGGTGAACGGACCGGTGCCCAGCTCCATCGCCGCCGCGATCGGAAAGGTGATCGCGACAACGAGGTGGACTACCACTAGGTAGATCACCAGCTTATAGACAACCATCCGGACTAGGGTCCGCCGGGCAAAAAGGCCGTTGAGCACGTACAGTTCCAGGTAGCCGACGAGGAACCCGACGGCGGTCATCATAAGCACCCCGAAGACGTAAATGCGAAGGTTGGGGGCGATGGCGGTAGCGGCCGCCGGGGCATGGGCATCCACGGCCGCGGCCTCGATCACGAAAAAAAAGAGGCTCGAAAGGAAAAAGAGCACCCCGAAGGGGAGCAGTTCTTTCAGGGCTTTCGTAGTATTGGGCGATAACATGGTCGTATCCGGATGCGAGCGGACGGTTTGTGGTTATGAATACCGCCAATTAGCAGGGTATTCTCCCTTCCCGCAAGCTTCGTTCTACGAATGCTGGGTAGTGGACGACGGGGGTTACGTTTGCCAGAGCTTCCGAAAGGGTTCGCTCTGGGCCAACAATTCTTCCAGCGTTCCCTCGTGGCGAATCCGGCCGTTCTCGAGGTAGTAGATGTAGTCGAAGTCGCGCAGGAGGTGCAGGCGGTGGAGGGTCGAGACGATGGTCTTTTCGGGGAAAGCGGCGAAGAGGCGGGCGTAGACCAGTTTCTCCGACTGGGGATCGAGACTGCTGGTGGGCTCGTCGAGCAGCAGCAGGGTGGAGGAGTCCGCCGCCAGCAGGCCGCGGGCGATGCTGAGGCGCTGCCGCTGTCCGCCGCTGAGGTTGGCCCCGCCCTCGGAGAGCCAGGTGTCGAGGCCGTTCTCGGATTTGGTAATGACGTCTTCCATGGCGGCCAGGTGGATGGCCCGGTCGATCGCGGCGGGCTTGCGGGGCAGGCCCATGGTGAGGTTCTGCAGGATCGTCTCCTCGAAGATCTCGGGCGTCTGGGGGATGAGGGTCGTCTGCTCGAAAAGCTGGGCCGGGGAGTCGACGGGCCGGCCATCGAAGGTCACGGAGAGGGTGTCGGGCGGATAGAGGCCCCGCAGGTTGTAGAGCAGGGTAGTCTTGCCGCTGCCGCTGGGCCCGATGAAGGCGATGCGCTTGCCGCGGCCGAGGCGCAGGCGGATGTCGGTGAGGCCGCGGGCCTCCTCGCTGGCGCGGTCGTAGGTGAAGCTGAGGTGGTCGATGCCCAGTTCTTGCCAGTCCTTGAGCGGCTTGCTGCCGGGGAGCAGGTCGGGGCGCGACCGCTCCGTATACGCCGCGGTAATGGGGTCGATGGCCGACAGGTCCGCGCGGAGCCGGATGATGGTGTTGTACTGTCCGGTCAGGGCGTTGAACATGTTGGCGAACTGGGTGACGTAGCCGATGAGGGTGACCAGTCCGCCCACCAGGAAGACCCGCCCCGGCACGTAGTTCTGGTAGACGTAGCCCACGGTGATGACCACGTACATCAGCCCGATCAGCACCCCGGTGGTGAACCACTTCCGCTCGTTGAGTTGGGTGATGCGCAGGAAGGGCGGCCAGACCGCCGACACCCGCCGGTCGATCTGTTTGGAGGTCTGCTTGCCCAGGCGGAGGGTGGTCACGGTGATGATGTTGCCGAGGTTGTCGGACAGCCCGGCCAGGAGGTCGTTCTCCCGCTCGTTAGTCTCCTTGGTGGCCGCAATGATGGGCCGGTCGAACGCCAGGACGGCCAGTACCACCAGGACACCCGTTGCACCCGCGACCCCGCCAAACAGCGCGCTGAACCAGATGATGGCCACGATGGAAAGGAACATGCGCACCAGCGTCTGGAAGTACACGAAGCCGTCGTCGAAGAAGGTCTTGAGCGCCTCGTAGGCCTTGCGCGTGCGGTTGATGGTATCGCCGCTGTGGTGCCGCCGGTGCCACTCGAGGGGCAGGTGCACGACCCGGTCGTAGGTCTCCAGCAAAAGCCGGCGGCTGATGTCGTAGGCCAGGCGACGCTCCATGAGGCGGGCCGGCCACTGAAAGGCCCAGAAGCCGAGGATGGTGGCCAGGTACGCCCCCCCGTAAATCCAGGCGGCGGTGACGAGATCGCCCTCCCCCGCCTGCAGGTAGTTGATGAAGTAGCCGAAAATGATGGGCTGCACCGAAACGATCAGGTTCACGCAGAGGAACATGCCGTAGATCAGCACGTAGCGCCCCCGCATGCCCCGCGCGTACCGCCAGGAGGTGGCGAGCAGGTGCTGATAGGGGTTGCTGGAGAAGAATTCCCGCCACTGACGAAGGGTCCCGTTCAATTTTTGGATACTTTTAGCTGGTCTTAACCGCCGCCGGCCGCATGGACCGCCGCTCGGACGAGTCGGTATGCCAACGCTCAACTGCCCCTATATGTCACGCTTCTTGCTCTTTGTGTTCGCCCTGACCGGCAATCTGGCCCTATTTGCCCAAAAACAGCACCGCCACCTCCCCCTCGATACGGTGATCGTCTCCGAAAACCGCGTCGGCATCAAGGGGCAGGACGTGGCCTACCGCGTGGAAGCCGGCATGCAGCCCGTCTACGGCGCGGCCGGGGAGGTGACCGCCAGCCTGCAGTACACCTACTACGCCCGCACGGACCGCGACGATCCCAACCGCCCGCTGCTCATCAGTTTCAACGGCGGGCCCGGCTCGGCCTCCGTGTGGATGCACCTGGCCTACACCGGGCCCAAGGTGCTCAACATCGACGACGAGGGCTACCCCGTACAGCCCTACGGCGTGAGCGACAACCCCTACTCGGTGCTCGACGTGACCGACATCGTCTACGTCAATCCCGTCAATACCGGCTTCAGCCGCATGGTGGAGGGCGCTGACCGCGAGCAGTTCTTCGGGGTCAACCCCGACATCCAGTACCTGGCCGACTGGGTGAGCAACTGGGTCAGCCGCCACGACCGCTGGCGCTCGCCCAAATTCCTCATCGGGGAAAGCTACGGCACCACCCGCGTCTCCGGCCTGGCCCTGGAGCTGCAGGAGGAGCGCTGGATGTACCTCAACGGCGTCATCCTCGTCTCCCCGACCGAGATCGGCATCGAGCGGGCCGGCATCGTGGAGTCCGCCAACCAGCTGCCCTACTTCACCGCCGCGGCCTGGTACCACGAGCAGCTGCCACCCGAGCTGCAAAACCGTGAGCTGGAGGAGTTACTCGCCGAGGTAGAAGCCTACACCCGCGACGAGCTGCTGCCCGCCCTGGCCTCCGGCATGGACCTCACCGCCACCCGCCGCCGGGAAGTAGCGGAGGCCGCCGCCCGCTACTCCGGACTCGACGCCCAGGAGTGGCTCGACAACAACCTAATGCCCACCACCCAGTACTTCTGGAAGCACCTACTGCGCGGCGAGGAAGCCGGCGACTACACCGTGGGCCGCCTCGACAGTCGCTACAAGGGCATCGACGCCATGGCCGGCGGGGAAGAGCCCGACTACAACAGCGAGCTCACCAGCTGGCTCCACTCCTTCACGCCGGCCATCAACTACTATTTGCGCGAGGAGCTGGGCTTCCGCACCGACCTGCAGTACAATATGTTCGGGCCCGTCTACCCCTGGGACCGCTCCGGCGACCGCACCGGCCCCAACCTCCGCCAGGCGATGGCCCAGAACCCCTACCTGAACGTGATGATCCAGTCGGGCTACTTCGACGGGGCCACCAACTACTACGACGCCAAGTACAGCCTCTGGCACCTCGACCCCAGCGGCCGGATGCGCGACCGCCTGAGCTTTCGGGGCTACTTCAGCGGCCATATGATGTACTTGCGCCGCGCCGACCTGGAAACCGCCAACGAAGATTTACGCACGTTCATCGAGGAGGCCCTCCCCGGCAAAAAACCGGCCCGCTACTAGTCCCCGACATTTTTCGCCGGTACCTTGGCTTATCTTCGCTTATCTAAATCCCTAACATGTTGCGAGCTTTACTCTGTCTTGTTCTCTTGTCTACGATCGGCCTGCACGCCCAGTCCGCCTTCACCCTCCAGGCAACCACCCGGACCGCCGGTGACGGCATCGACGGACCCCACGCTACCCTACGCCTGGATATGGCCCGCTTGCGCACCGCCCTTTCCGCCAAGCGCGCGCACCTGGAACTGCCCCTGCCCGACGGCACCTTCGCGGAGTTCTCGGCCGAGAATAGTCCCGTCTTCGCACCCGCGCTAGCCGCCCGCTACCCACAGATCGGCAGCTACCGCGTGCGGGGCCCCTGGGGCGAGGGCCGGGTCGCTATATCCCATAAGGGGGTAGATGCCTTACTGCGTGGCCCCGGGGGCACTTACGCCATCCAGGCCGCGGAGAACGGTCGGGAGCACCTCGTGTTCTACTCCCGCGACTACTCCGGGGAGGACGACACGCTGCCCCTGGGCTGCGGCTACGACCCCGCCGACCCCCTCAATCTCACCGGCTTGGAGCCGGACCACAAAACGGGCGCGGCCGCGGGTGCCAGGATCATCCAGAAGAGCTTCGGCGAGGCCCGGGAGCTGCGGCAGTACGACCTGGCCCTGACCAACACCGGGGAGTTTGCCAAGCAGGTCGGGGGAACGAAGGAGGACGTACTCGCGGCCTTCAATACCGCGGTCAGCACCATCAACGCCATCTTCGAGCGCGAGGTGGGCATACGCATGAACCTGCTGGCCATTTCCGAGCAACTCATCTACCTGGACGGTGCCAGCGACCCCTTCAGCGATTCGGACGAGGGCAGCGGGCTGCTGGATCAGGTCATCACCGCCTTTCAGATCGCGGAGATTCCCTCTACCGCCTACGACCTCGGACATATCTTCACCTCCCGCTGCGTTGACGTGGGCGGAGTGGTCAGCGGCCTGGCCTGCAGCGGCAGCAAGACGCGGGGCGTCACCTGCCTGCAGGGCGGCAACGTCGCCCGTACGGCCGAGCGCGTGATGGCCCACGAGATCGCGCACCAGTTTACGGTTTCCCACAGCTGGAACAACTGTCCCTCCAGCCAGGGGCAGCGGGCCGGTAATACGGCCTTCGAGCCGGGATCGGGCACGACCATCATGTCCTACGCCGGAGCCTGTGGCGATCAGAACATCGGGGGCGAGGATGCTTACTACCACACCGGTAGCCTGGAACAGTTTTTGTTTTATACCCGTGAAGGCGGTGCCAGCGCCTGCGCGACCGTGATCGAAACCGAGAACGTGACGCCCGACGTTCTCCTCGACTACGAGGATGGCTTCTTCATCCCGAAAAGCACGCCCTTTCGACTGACGGGCATCGCCACGGACGCCAACGATCCCCAGAGCGCGCTTACGTACAACTGGGAGCAGTACGACCTGGGCCCGATCGCGGACATCGACGATCCCGAAGGGACCGCCCCTACCTTCCGGTCGGTCCCCCCGAGCCCGGACGGCTTCACACGCTACTTCCCCCGCGTCAGCCGGGTGGCCAGCAACATCAGCAGCAACGATGAAGTCCTGCCCGATTACGCCCGCGAAATGACCTTCCGCCTGACGGCCCGCGATAACAATCCCCAGGCCGGGGCCGTGGGCTGGGCGACCGTCAATTTCGAAACCGCCGAGGTCGGCCCCTTCCTGGTCAATGAGCCCGAACTGGTGGACGACGCCCCCTGGCGGGTGGGCGAGTACCGGGAAGTGACTTGGGACGTGGCCGGAACGGACGGATTCCCCGTTTTCGCCCGGCGCGTCAACGTCCTGCTCTCCGACGATGGCGGCCTCACCTTCGATCGGGTGCTGGCGAGCAACGTCGCCAATACCGGCAGCGCCTTCATCACCGTACCCGATAATGTAGGCGAGTCGATGCGAATCATCGTGGAGGCGTCCGAAAACATTTTTTATAATATGAACGCCCAGGACTTCCGGATCGCGGCGGCCAACCAGGCTACCTACACCCTGGAATCGGATCTGCGCTACGACGACGTTTGCCTCCCCGAAGTGCTGACCGCCAACCTCACCGTGGGCAGCGTGCTGGGGTACGATCAGCCGGTCACCCTGTCCTTTGATTCCGCCGCCCTGGCGGACGATCTGGAGTTGAGCCTTGAGCGCACCCAATTGATCCCCGGACAAACCACTACGCTGACCATCGACCTGTCCGGCGTAACCACCAGTGGCCGCATCGTCGTGCCGCTGATCGTGGCCGCCCCGGGTCTCGACAGCAGCCGCCGGGAAATCGTACTCGACCTGGTTTCCAACGACTTTTCCGACCTGGCGCTGGCCGGCCCGGCGGAGGGAACGGAGGGTATCGTCCTGACGACCACCTTCGACTGGACGCCCTCCGGTAACGCAGCCGAGTACGAAATTCAGGTCGCTACCTCGCCCTCCTTCGCCCCGGCTACCCTCGTGGAAGCCGCTACTGGCCTTACGGAAACGGAATTCGAGCCCGAGGACTTCTTCGGCCCCAATACCCTGTACTTCTGGCGCGTGCGCCCCATGAATTCCTGTGGCCCGGGTCCGTGGACGGACATTGCCTCCTTCCGTACCGTCAGCAGTCGCTGCGACGTGCTCAGCAGCACCGATACTCCGGTGGGGCTGCCCGGTTCCGGAGGCGCCTATACCAGGGAGTCGAAGCTTTTCGTGGACCGCCGCGGCAGCATCAACGATCTGAATTTGCCGAACGTTACGGTCAATTACCAGTTTGCCTCCAAGGTTTCCCTTACGCTGACCAGCCCGGCCGGTACGACCGTAGCCCTCTACACCGAGAAGTGTTTCAGCACGAACACCATCAACCTCGGCTTCGACGACGATGCCCCGATCGCCGTTGCCTGTCCGCCCGACGATAAGCGGGTATTCCAACCGGAGGGGGACCTGTCCGCCTTCAACGGAGAGGACACCTTCGGCGAGTGGATCCTCACGGTATCCGTGAGTGAAACCAACGGCGCGGCCGGTCAGATCGCCGGCTGGAGCGTGGAATTCTGCGCCGATGCCACGGCCGCCAAGCCCCAGACGGTCGTGAATGAGCCCACGGAAGTCATGCCCCTGGGCCGCAATGCCATCCTGCGCTCCGAGTTGGAGATCCTGAGCACCACGGACGATGCCGACGAGACTTTCTTCCTCCTGACGCGCCTTCCCGCGCGTGGTTTCCTGGAACTGGGCGGCACTACCCTGATGTTGGGCGATTCCTTCAGCCAGGATGACATCAACCGCCAGCGAATAGTCTACGAGAGCGTGGACACCAGCCTCATGACGGATGACTTCGGCTTCGTCGTCAACACCATCGAGGGTGGTTACCTACCCGTGACCTCCCACGCTATCATCCTGACCGCGGATGCCATCAACTCGACCCGTCAAACCAGTGCTCTCGAGGCCAGCCTGCAGCTCTTCCCGAACCCTACCTTCGGGGATACCCACCTCCGTTGGTCCGCCACCGGCAGCCGGGAGATCGAAGTGGAACTGTACGACCTGAACGGCCGCCGGCTGCACCAGCAACGGATACCGGTGAACGCGGGTGCCGCGAACGTACCGACCGCCGGTCTTCCCGCGGGGATCTACCTCCTTCGCGCCGACGGAGCGATCCGCCGCCTGGTCAAGCGCTAAACCGGGGAAGGTGGAGGCGGCACGACCCGGTCGTAGATCGCCTCCACGACTTCGGTAATAAAGTCGCCGTGCAGAATGGTGTAGCGGCCCGGCGTGTTGACGACGTTCGGGGGCAGCTCGCGGCCGTAACGTTCCCGAAGGTCCTCGCGGCGGTGGGCGTAGAAGAGCACGGGAACGTCGGAGAGCACCGGGTGATCGGCCAGCATCTCGGCAAATTTGACGCCGCGCAGTTTATCGTCGCCCCCCGCCTCGTTGCGGCTGACGTCGCTGATGATGAGGTCGACGCGGCAGTTTTCGTCCCGGCCGGACACATTGTGGTCGAGTAGGTAGCGTAGGGCGGTCTCGCTGTTGCGGACGGTTTCGCAGCGGGTGTGCAGCCGGTCCAGGATGGCCTGGGGCAGCGGGTAGGTCAGGTTATCGTCGATCCAGAGGATGGTGTAGGGTTCCTTACGCTCCTGCAGGCGGTGAATTTTGGTGCGGATCGCCTCGCCGTCGTGAATACCGAAGGCTTCCAGGGTACGGTCCAGGTCTTTGATGTTGCTCAGTTCCCAGAGCACGGGCTTGATGCGCTGGAGCAGGCTGGCCTTTACCTCTTCGCGGTAGCGCGGCCAACTGAAACGCCGCAGGAATTCGGCCGCCGCCTCCGCGCCCTTGCGGAAGAGGCGGCGCTTGTTGTCGTGGCTGATGCTGAAGTCGATCCAGTTGAATCCTTCCACGTCGATGTACTGTACCAGGTCCTTATACTCGGGGTTGTTGCGGACGAACTCGAAATCGCGCAGGTTGCGTACCCCCTCGAACATGCTGCCCAGAAAGCCCGTGACGCCGGTGATCGTACGGGCGTGGCGGCGGTCGATGCCCAGTTTGACCCCGATGGTGGGCTGCATGGGGATGATGTCGGGCTCGTGGAAGACGTCGATCGGGAAGTTGGACATTACGCCCCCATCGACGAAGATCACCTCGTCCGGGAGCTCGCCGTGAAAGCCGGCCTTTTTACGCCAGCGGCGACGTACCGCGGCCTGGTCCTGGCGCGCCCACAGGAGCGATGCGCGCTGGGGGGTAAAGAAAAAGGGGATCGACATACTGGCCCGCACGAAGCTGGCCGGGTGCTGGGCCGCGGGGTCCTCGTAATACAGATCGGACATGCGGGGGAACTCGACCTTGGTCTGGGTCGTGATGTCGGCCGCCACGATGGCCAGGCGGGGATTGAGGTCGTGGCCCAGCGAGAGCGCCACGTCGTCGCCCCCGTAGGGCGGGCGGTAACGCAGGCCCCCCTCGGGCAGCTGGCGCAGGTTTTGCTCCAGGGCCTCCCAGCTGTCGTTGCGGAGAATTTGCCGCAGCCAGTCCTCGAAGTGTTTTCCCGGGTTGATGCCGAAGTCGTTCTTCAGCTCGGTGAAATTGGCGGCGGCGGCGGCGGCCATGCGCAACTTGCCCCCCCGGGCCAGGGCATCGAGAAGTTGCCGGGCGTCTTCGCCCCCGTCCACGAAGTCCAGGAAGTCCTTGGCGGCGATGTGCTCCAGGATGTAGCGGCTCTTGGCCTCCGCGGGGGGGCCGGCGTCGGCCATCAGCAGGGCGTTGATCGAGCCGGCGCTGGTGCCGCCCAGACTAAGGAAGCGCAGGCCGAGTTCCTCCAGCACGTAGGTGAAGCCTACCAGGGCGATGCCGAGTACGCCGCCGCCCTCCTGCACGAGGTTGACGTACTGATTCCCCACCGCGTCGAAGACGTCGGAGTAGCGGAAGCGTTCGGGGTGTTGGGTCTTTTCGGTCTTCAGGTCTTCGACGATGTCGAAGACCATTTGTTCGTAGGCGTGAGCGTTCATCCGGTGTGGCTTTTCCCATAATATACGGGTTTGGGAGGGCTTGTTACACTGACCCCGCACCTGTGGCCCCGCCCGTAGAAAATGAAAGAAAAGCAAATCGAGATGGATAAGTAGTTCGGGATGCGCAAAAAACAAATATTCCTATATTCGGCACATGCAAGTTTGGTGAATAAATATACAGCCTGGGGTGATGAACGTATGATTTAAAGGGGAATGAGTAAACGAAACGTGGGACGGCAATGATATAGGCGCTAACTTATAGGGAGGGTCAGTACCCGGGCGGGCGGGGTGCCTTACAAATTTTGGATTATGAACACGCACGTATCCCTTCCGCGGCAAATCACTTATCTCCTATTGCTGCTGATGTTCTCCTGCTTCGACCGTACCTACCAACCGCCGGCCTACGGCCTTGCGGCCAGCGAGCCCGTATTCTGTGCTCCCCAAGCCACCGACCGCTCGTGGTACGACGAGGACCAGCGTGCCCCCCTCTTCGATGACCTGACCGACCTGGGCTTAGCCGTCACCGCCGAGACCGCCGAGGTCAAGCGGTACGTCAACCAGGGCCTGGTACTCGCCTACGGCTTCAACCACGCGGAGGCGGCCCGTTCCTTTCATTACGCCACCCGCCTGGAGCCAGACTGCCCGATGGCCCACTGGGGCTACGCCTACGTACTTGGCCCCAACTACAACGCGGGCATGGAAGCGGATAACTACGCCCGCGCCTACGAAGCGGTGCAGCGGGGCCGGGAGCTGGTCAAGACAATGGGAACACCCAAGGAAAAAGCACTCATCGAAGCCCTGTCCCTGCGATATAGTGCGGAGGCCCCCGCAGACCGTAGTTCCCTGGACAAGGCCTACGCCGAAGCCATGCGGCGGGTGCAGCGCGACTTTCCCGAGGATGCCGACGTAGGTACGCTGTTCGCCGAGTCGCTGATGGACCTCCACCCGTGGCAGCTCTGGGACAAGGAAGGGAATCCGGAATCCTGGACGCCCGAGATCCTGGGTGTACTGGATGGAGTGCTGGCCCGTCATCCCGGTCACCCGGGGGCGAATCACCTGTACATTCACGCGATCGAGGCTTCGCATACGCCGGAAAAGGGATTGGCCAGTGCCCGTCGGCTGGGTGCGGGGCTGGTGCCCGGAGCCGGCCACCTGGTACACATGCCCTCCCACATCTACATTCGTACCGGGAATTACCACGAGGGCTCGGTCGCTAACCGGGAAGCGGTAAAGGTTGACAGCAGCTACATCACCGCCTGCCGGGCGCAGGGTGCCTACCCGCTGATCTACCACCCCCACAATTACCATTTCCTGGCGGCTACGGCCACCCTGGAGGGAAACAGCGCCTGGGCCATCGACGCGGCCAAACGTACGGCCCGGCACGCGGATAACGACTTGATCAAGGTTCCCCAGCTCGGCCTGCTGCAGCACTTTTACAGTATTCCCGACTTCGTGCTGGTAAAATTCGGGCACTGGGACGCTATTCTCAGTGCCCTGGACGTGCGCCGCGACCTTTCCTACCCAAAGCTGATCCGGCATTACGCACGGGGGATGGCCTACCTCGGGAAGGAGGATGTCGCCGCCGCGCGGGAAGAGCTTGCCGCCCTGCGGGCGCTGCTGCCTGAACAGTCCATCGATAGTATGGTCATCGGCGTAAACCCGGCACGTTCCGTAGCCTCCATCGCGGAGCGGGTACTGGCGGGAGAGATTGAGGCAGGATCCGGCCGGCAAGAAGACGGGATCACCCTTCTCCGTCAAGCCGTAGCCATGGAGGATGCCCTGAGCTACATGGAGCCCCCCGACTGGTTTTTTTCCGTACGCCATCACCTCGGTGCCGTACTGGTGGACGCGGGTCAGTATCAGGAAGCCATCGAAATATACGAGCAGGACCTCCGGACCTTTCCGAAAAACGGCTGGGCGCTCCACGGACTCCAGGCCGCTTACCGGGGACTGGGCGACGGGGCGCAGGTGGAACGCCTGTCGGCCCGTGTGGAAGCGGCCTGGGCGACGGCCGACGTGGGGTTGTCGGGTTCACGCATTCGGTAGGACCGGTGGGAATGGCTGTCCGGCTGATTACCTTTGCGGCAAATTCAATCCCCTACCGCATGTCCGGCCGCAACAAGCTGCAGAAATTCGCCGAGGTGCTCCAGATGCCCAACGTCTACGAGAGCTTTGAACCGACCAAACCCGAGCTTACCGGACAGGGGGGCACGAAGGTCGACCTGGCCGGCCGCTGGGCCGCCAAGCACTTCGGCAACGACCGTCCGATCACCCTGGAACTGGCCTGCGGCCGCGGCGAGTACACCCTCGACCTGGCCCGGCAGTACCCCGACCGCAACTTCATCGGCGTCGACGTCAAGGGCGCCCGCATCTGGAAAGGCGCCAAGACCGCCCTGGCCGAGGGACTGGACAACGCCGCCTTCCTCCGCACGCGCATCGAGGTGATCAGCCGCTTCTTCGCCCCGGGGGAGGTCAGCGAGATCTGGATCACCTTTCCCGACCCCTTCCTGAAGAAAGGTAAGGAGAACCGCCGCTTGACCGCCGCCCAGTTCCTCCGCCAGTACCGCCAGCTCCTGCAGCCCGAAGGCGTCGTCCACCTCAAGACCGACAGCCGCGACCTCTACGACTGGACCCACGCCACCTTCGCCGGGCAACCCGCCATCGACGTCCTCTACCACACCGCACGACATCGACGCCCAGCCCTACGTCACGCCCGAGCTCGCCACCCGCACCTACTACGAGCAGATGCACCGGGATTTGGGGAAGACCATTACCTACACCCGCTTTCGGATTGGGGAGGGGGAGATTTTTGGGGATCGAGGGTTTCCTTTGAAGGGGTAAGGATTGAAGAATAGAGGGAGTGAAGGATTGTGATCAAGGATTGAAGGATAGAGGGAGTGAGGGATTGAAGGGCGCATGGTTCATTTGCCCCTTGCTGCGCTCGGGATCGTGTGTGGCACACCCGAGCGCAGCGAGGGGCTAATGTCCTGCGGGCCCCCTTCAATCCTTCATTCCCTCACTCATTCAATCCTTAGAACTGAGCCGTCACCTGCGCCCGCCCCACGTGCACCACGTCCGCCTCGCCCGTTTGCCGGCCGTCGTAGAGGAGGTTGAGCTGGAGGTACTCCCCGAGGTTCTGGGTGAGATTGACGTTCCAGAGGAGGTTGCGGCCGGGCTGGAGGCCCTGGAGGAGGGCGAAGCCGACGGGACTGCTGGGCCGGCCGTTCTCGTAGTCGATCTGGACCCACTGGAAGCCGGCGTTGATCCAGTTGCGGTAGTTGCTTTCCAGGCGGGCTTCGCGGCGGAGGGTGAACTCGCCGTCTAGCTCGGGCAGGACGTTCTCCTCGCGGCCTACCACGAGGGTGGTGGTGAGGCTGAACTCCCCCGGTTGCCAGTTGATGCTGGGCTCGAGCCGGTGGAAGACGATCTTGAAGTCCTTTTCGTTGAAGCGCTCGGAGTCGGATTCCCGGCGCCCGGTCATGCCGGCGGCCTCGAGGCTGAGCTGGTCGTTGGGCCGGAAGCGGAAGCGCAGTTCCCACTCCTCGCGGCGGCTGCTCTCGTAGCCGGTGGTGAGCACCCGGCGGTTGCGCTGCTCGTCGTTGGAGAGCTGGATGTCGTACCGCGGGTTGGCCCGGTTGAAGAAGAGCCCGTGGCGGCGGCGGACGGTAAGGGCCACCAGGTTGGTGTCGGCCACGGCGAGCTGGAAGGGGTTCCAGGCCTGGATGGCCTCGCTCTGCCGCGTCTTGCGGTCGATGTTGATGGCCGTGTTGAGGGCGACGCGGCTCAGGAATTTGCGCACCCCGGTGGTGCCGCGCCAGAGGCGGTCCGGGTCCCAGTTGAAGCGCTGGTTGATGCCGGCGTTGTCCGTCCGGATGAAGGTATTATTAAAGACGCTCACCCGGATGTAGTCGGCGATGTCGGGGAAGGGCGACAGCTCGACCTCGTTGGGCTGGATGCGGCCGTCGTTATTGTACAGGCTGTCCTGCCAGATGTACTGCCCGAGGCCCGGGCCCACGTAGAGGTACTGAAAGTCGACCCGCGGCTCCTGTCCGCTGCCCACCTGGTAGGTCGTCTGGCTGGTGAAGGAGCGCTTGAGGGCCTCGGCGCGCACGTCGAAGCGGCCCAGAAAGGTGCTGCTGGGCCGGTCTTCGACCAGGTCCTGCCCCGGCACCTCCAGCGCCCGGTAGGTGAAGTTGCCGCCCAACTGCAGGTTGCGCCCGGCCTGGTACTTGCCCTCGGCGGCTACCTCACGGGCGGAGGTGCTG
This sequence comes from Lewinellaceae bacterium, assembly GCA_963803525.1. GTDB lineage: Bacteria > Bacteroidota > Bacteroidia > Chitinophagales > Saprospiraceae > Neolewinella. The sequence continues at coordinate 736,684 of CAWDMV010000013.1, read as the reverse complement.
GGGCGGAGTTCGGTCGCGCTGGGTAGCTTGTCGTCGCGCTGGGTGGCGGAGAGGCTGAAGGCGTACCGCTCGTTGCCGGGCGTGGAGATGCCGAGCACGTACTTATCGTACTGGAAGGAGAGGGGCGAGAGGGTATCGCTCGTCAGGCCCTGGCGCCGGCTCTGTTCCCCGGCGTAGGCGGCGCTCACTTCCCAGTCGCCCAGGGTGGGAAAGCGCTTGCTCACCCGCAGGCTGGGCCGCCGGAAGCTGCCGGTGCTGAGGGTGTCCCGGCTGTCGAGCTGACTGAAGGCCCCCGCCGCCCGCCAGTTGGCCACGTCGAGCTGGAGGAGGGCCTCGTGCCGCCGCCCCTGGTAGTCTTCCCCCCGCACGAATTCCTCATAATCGTAGTCGACGCGCCCGATTCCCCGCCTGGCGAGGCCCACCCCGCCGCCCGCCAGCCGTTCCGTGGCGGCCTCCGGGAGGATGGTGCTTAGGCGGTTGCTCAGGTTCCAGTTGCGGTAAAATTCCGGCGAGCGGTAGGGATTGATGAAGGTGAAGGTCTTCTCCACCAATTCGTAGTGCCCGCGCCCCGCCACCGCCCAGCCGCTGCTGTCGGGGCCGATCGCCAGGGTCCGGTCCGCCTCTACGCGCAGGGCGTGACCCACGTCGTCGCTGGCGTTGAGCCGGCTGAAGCGGTTCAGGTCCAGTTTGCTGCGGCTGCCCTCCACCCGGATGCCCCCCTCCCCCCGGAAGCGGTACTCCCCGCCGGCACTGATGAGTTGTTGTTGCTGGGGGGCCACGAGGTCGATCTCCGGTACGTACTGTCCCAGTGGCCGGCAATCCTCGTCGTAACCCACGAAGACGTACACCCGCTCGTTCGCCGGTCGGTTCGGGTCGAGGCGGTAGGGTCCGCCCCCCGCCCCCCGGTTGGTGAAGGTGGCCACGTAGCGGGCCCGTTCCGCATCGTTGCTGAGTAGGAGGTAGGTCTGATCGACCGCGCAGCCGATGCTGGTGTCGCGCAGTTCGTAGGTCGCCCGCAGCTCTTCCCGGCCGTCGAGGGTGTCGATGCTGGAAACCGGCACGCCCCCCGGGGCATCGCCCGTCAGGCTCAGGGCCTCCCGCTGCCCGGCGGTGAGTTCCAGGTCGCCGGTGGCGTTCCTGCTGTCCTGCTGGGAGTAGAGGTTCACGTAGGCCGTCATCCGCCCCCGGGCGTAGTGGCTGCTGCCCGCCGTGAGGGTGCGCAGGTAGCGCTGGTCGGCGTACTCGTACTCGGCCGTGATGCGCACGTCGCGGGTGATGAGCCGCCGGGGGGTGAAGGTCAGTTCCGCCAGGTTGTAGTCGATGACGTAGTCGGCATCCAGTCCCCGTTCCATCAGGATGCCGTCGAGGTAGATCCGCTCGGTGCCCGCCAGGATGATGAGGAAGCGCTGCCCGCCGTCGCCCGTCAGCTGGTAGGGCCCCTGGTTGCCCTCGCCCGGGGTGATGTTCTGGCGGATGAACTGGCCGCGGGCTACGGCGATGCTGGCGGAGTTGGCCCACATGCCACCCGCGTCCCCGTCTTCCCTCACCCCCGGCCCCTCTCCGGGGGAGAGGGGGGCTTCTCCTCCGGTAACGGTCGTGAAGGTGGCGCCCTCTAGCTTTTTGTAGTAGCGCATGAAGTAGCCCTCGGGGTTGCGCAGCTCGTAGTCGCCGGCGGTGAGCTGGCTGCGGTCCTTGCGCAGCTGGATGAAGATGCGGTCGAATTCCCGCAACTGCTGGGTCGTGCCCTCGGGTTGTACGGGCAGGTTCTCGTCGGTAATGGCCGCGGCGACCTCGATGCCGTTGCCCAGTTCCCCGTTGAGTTGCAGGTTAAAGGCCGAGTTGAGCACCAGGTCCTGGCGGTTACCAAAGCTGATCGCCCGGCTGAAGCTCCCCCGCGTCTGCACCTTCGTGTCGTTGTCCAGCAGGCCCGAGCGCACGTAGGGGTCGTAGGCACCGATGACCAGTCCCGCCTCCTCCTGCCGCAGTTGGGTGGAGTCAATGAGCCGCATACGTTCGTCCAGCGCAAAGGGCAGGGCGCGGTAGCGCAGGTGCAATGAATCGGGCAAATCGGGGTTGAGCCAGCGCACGAAGCGCCCACTCAGCAGATAATCGTTCTCCGGAATCCGGGTACCGTCCGGGGTAGTGATCTCCAGGCTCCCCGGCGCCACCGTCAGCGTATCCACCAGCTGCCCCGCCGGATTGACCGCCACCGTTTTCTCCCGCACATTCGACAGTTCCGTTCCCTGGCCCAGTAGCATACCGGTCCCGAGCAGGCAAAGCACCAGCCACAAACATTTTGGGATCACGAGGAGGTAACGTTAGTGCGCCGGCCTGTAGTCTGATTACCTGCGAGCGCCTACAACGGGCAAGACATCCGCATCCGATGACCGCCCAATAAATTCCACAAACGCACCCGCCCCCAAAGGTCACCCCCCTAAAGAACCAACGAACTAAAAAACTAACGATCTAAAACTCTACAACACCCCCTTAGTACTAGGCAACCGCATATTATCCACGTCCCGCCGCTTGGCCATTTTGATGCTCTTCGCGAACGCCTTGAAGGTCGCTTCGATCTGGTGATGCTCGTTGTCGCCCTCCACGCGGATGTTGAGGTTGCAGCGGGCGCCGTCGGTGAAGGACTTGAAGAAGTGGAAGAACATCTCGGTGGGCACGTCGCCGATCTTTTCGCGGGTGTAGTTGCAGTCCCAGACGAGCCAGGGCCGGCCACCGAAGTCGATGCCCACCTGGGCCAGGGCGTCGTCCATGGGCAGGTAGAAGCCGTAGCGCTCGATGCCGAGCTTGTCGCCGAGGGCCCGGGCGAAGGCTTCCCCGAGGGCAATGGCGGTATCCTCGATGGTGTGGTGCTCGTCGATGTGGAGGTCCCCCCGCACCCGTACGGTCAAATCGCAGCCCGAGTGGCGGCCCAGCTGGTCGAGCATGTGGTCGAAGAAGCCGAGGCCGGTGGTGATGTCGGTCTGCCCGGTGCCGTCGAGGTCCAGTTCGATGCGGATGTCGGTTTCCTTGGTGGTTCGGCGCACGCTGGCGGTCCGGTTTTCGAGGCGGAGGTGGCGGTAGATGTCTTCCCAATCGGTAGTGCGCAGGGCGATGGTGTCGCTGAGGTCCTCCAGCTGCTGGTCCGGACAGCTCGTCGTTGCCGAGTTCCGGGTCGTTGGCGAGCCAGAAGCCCCGCGCCCCCATGTTCCTAGCGAGCTGCATGTCGGTCAGTCGATCGCCGACCACGTAGCTGCCCGCGATGTCGTAGGTCGCGTCGTGCATATACTTTTTCACCAGCCCGGTATTCGGCTTACGGGTAGGGGCGTCGTCCTTGGCGTAGGTCCGGTCGATGAGTTCTTCCCCAAACTCGATGCCCTCGGCCGCCAGCGCGCGTCGCATGGCCTCGTGGGTAGGCCAGAAGGTGTCCTCGGGAAATTCTTCGGTACCCAGCCCGTCCTGGTTGGTGATCATGACCAGTTGGTAGTCCAGCTCCCGCACGATGCGGCCCAGCCAGCGGAAGACGCCGGGGTAGAAGTCGAGTTTCTCTACGGCATCCACCTGGTAGTCTTCGGGTTCGAGGATGAGGGTGCCGTCGCGGTCTAGGAAGAGTAGTTTTTGTGCCATTTGGTCGTTGGTTCACCACGGAGGTAAGGGAGGGTTAGCTTCGCTGCTACCTACGGCGGTCACGGAGGTAGCACAATGAAGCTTCCCTCCGTGAAGCCCTCCGCTTCCGCTGTGGTTAATGTTTAAAAAGCGCGCAGCGCCCCTAACAGGAGATCATTCTCCTCCGGCAAGCCGGCGGTGATTCGCAGACAGTTCGTGGCGTTGGGCTGGTAGCTCTGGTTGCGGACGACAATGCCCTTCCCCAAAAGGTATGGATACACCGCAGCGGAGTCGTGGAAGCGGACGAGCAGGAAGTTGGTGACGGAGGGGAAGATATAGTCCACGCAGTCGAAGGCGGAAAGCTCCCGCTCCAGCCGCCGGCGTTCGGCGATCAGTAGGTCGACACGCTCCCGCATGCGTTCGGGCTGCTGCAGGGACTGCAGGGCCACGGCCTGGGTCAGGACGTTGATGTTGTACGGCATCTTGATGGTCCGCAGCATCGTGACGATGAAGGCGCTCGCGTAAGCCGCTCCCAGCCGGATACCCGCCATGCCCCAGCCCTTGGAGAGCGTCTGGGTGATGATGAGGTTCGGAAATTCATCGAGGCGGGGGACAAAACTGGCCTCCGGCACGAAGTCGATGTAGGCCTCGTCCAGCACCACGATGCCCGGAAAGGTGCGGATGAGGTCTTCGATGACTCCCGCGTCCATAAGGTTGCCGCTGGGGTTGTTCGGACTGCACAGCCAGAGCACCTTACTCGTCTCGTCCCAGCTCGCCTTGAGGGCATCGACCGGAATGCTGAAGTCGGGTAACAAGTTGACCCCCCGGAATTCCGCGTCGTTGATGCCCGCGGCCACCTTATACATGCCGAAGGTCGGCGGCAGGGCGACTACCGAGTCCACCCCGGGATTGCAGAATACCCGCGTGATCTGATCCACGATCTCGTCCGACCCATTGCCGATAAAGATTTTGTCGGCGTCGATGCCCTTGATCTCCGCCAGGGCGTTGCGAATGTCCGTCGACAGCGGCTCCGGGTAGCGGTTGTGGCCGTTGTCGAAGGGACTTTCGTTGGCATCCAGCAGGACCTCCGCCTTCCCCTTAAATTCCGAGCGGGCGCTGGAATAGGGCGTCAGGGTGAGGATGTTGGGGCGGACCAGGGATTGGATGTCGGTGGTGGTGGTTGGGGACATGATTTGTTAATGAGTGGAGGAGCGAAGGAGTGAATTAGTGAATGGGCGGACGGGGGAGTGCGGGCAGGTATTCCACCATTCACTCATCCCGTCATTCACTCATTCCAAATCGGCCAGGCGAAAACTAACCGCATTCCGGTGCGCCCGCAGCTCCTCCGCTTCCGCGAGAATCTCCACGGTGGGACCCAGGTTCCTCAGGCCTTCGGCGGTGAGTTCCTGGAAGGTCATCTGCTTGACGAAGCTGTCGAGGCTCACGCCGCTGTACTGTAGGGCGTAGCCGTAGGTGGGCAGCGTGTGGTTGGTGCCGCTGGCGTAGTCGCCGACGCTCTCCGGGGTGTGGTAGCCGAGGAAGATGGAGCCGGCATTGCGGATGTGGCGAGCGAAGTCGCGGGCGTCGGCCATGCTCAGGATGAGGTGCTCCGGCGCGTAGCGGTTGATGTAGGCGGCGGCGTCGGCGCGGTCGGGAAAGACGAGCGACAGGCTGTTGGCGATGCTTTTGGCGGCGAGTTCCTTGCGGGGCAGCCGGGCGAGTTGGGCGTCGACCTGGAGCCAGACGTCCTGGGCCTTTTCGGTGGTTTCGGTGACCAGCACGACCTGGCTGTCGTGTCCGTGCTCGGCCTGGCTGAGGAGGTCGGCGGCCACGTGGGAAGACCGGGCACCCGCGTCCGCGCAAACAAGGACCTCACTGGGACCGGCGGGCATGTCAATCGCTAGACCCTGCAGCAAAGCGAGTTGCTTGGCGACGGTAACGTAGGCGTTGCCCGGCCCGAAGAGCTTGTAAACTTTGGGTACCGTCTCCGTCCCGTACGTCATGGCCGCGATGGCCTGGGAACCGCCGATGCGGAAGATCCGGGTGACGCCACAGAGCTGGGCCGCGTAGAGGATGGCGGGGGGGATGTTGCCCTCCTGGTTGGGGGGCGAGCAGAGGACGATCTCGCGGCAACCCGCGATCTGGGCGGGTACGGCCAGCATCAGCACGGTGCTGAACAGGGGCGCGGTGCCCCCGGGGATGTAGAGCCCCACTTTGTCGATGGGCCGGGCCTCGCGCCAGCAGCGGACGCCGGGCATGGTTTCCACCTCGCGGGGCGTGGTGATTTGACTGCGGTGGAAGGTCTCGATGTTGGCTTTGGCTACGGCGATGGCCCGTTGGAGCTCCTCCGGCACCTGCGCGACGGCGGCGGCGATGGCCTCTTCGGTTACGGCAAACTCGTCCAGTTCCACGCCGTCGAAGCGGGCGGTGTACTCGCGCAGGGCGGCGTCGCCTTCCCGCTGCACGCGCTCCATGACCTCACGTACGGATGCCTGCAGCTTACTGAGGTCACTGGCCGGGCGGCGGGTGAGGGCGTCCCACTCACCGGGGTTGGGGGATTCGTAGATGCGCATTACAGGATCATTTTAGCGATGGGGACGATGAGGATGCCCTCGGCGCCGGTGGCGCGAAGCTGGTCGATGATGTCCCAGAATTTGTCCTCGCTGATCACCGTGTGGACGCTCGACCAGCCCGGCTCGGCGAGGGGCAGGACGGTGGGGGAGCGCATGCCGGGCAGCAGCTGGGTCACGGCCGGGATGCGGTCGTTGGGCACGTTCATCAGTACGTACTTCTGGTTGCGGGCGGCGAGCACGGACTTGATGCGGAATACCAGCTTATCGAGGATCTCCCGGCGACTTGCGTCAATGTGCGGACTAGCGGCAATAACGGCCTCCGACCGGAGGATGACGTCCTGTTCTTCCAGTCCGTTCTTGAAGAGCGTACTGCCGGTGGAAACGAGGTCGCAAATCGCGTCGGCCAGGCCGATATTGGGGGCGATCTCGACCGAGCCGCTGATCTCGTGGATCTCGGCGTCGATGTTTTTCTCCTTTAGGTAGGCACCGAGGCTGTTGGGGTAGCTGGTGGCGATGCGCCTGCCGTGGAGGGTGCCGGGACCGTCGTACGCCATGCCACGGGGGGTGGCCAGGCTGAGGCGGCACTTGGAGAAACCGAGTTTCAGGATGACCTCGTGCTCCTTCTCCTTCTCGACGAGGGTATTCTCGCCGATGATGCCGATGTCGGCCACGCCGTCCTGAATGTACTGGGGGATGTCGCTGTTGCGGAGGTAGAGGACCTCGGCGTTAAAATTGCGGGCGGGGGCCTTGAGCTGATCGCGGCCGTTGTCGATGCGGATGCCGCATTCTTTCAGCAGCTCGATGGACTCGTCTAAGAGGCGGCCGGATTTCTGAACGGCAATGCGGAGGGGGGGCGTGGAAGCGGGCATACACTAAGGGCTAAAATGCAAAGAGGCCCGCCGGTTGTTTCCGGCGGACCTCTGAGCAATACGTTTGTGGAGTGGTGGGTTTATCGCACTGAACGATTACTCGCCGACGGGGCAAGGAAAGGTCGCGTGATGATGGGGTACTCCAAGATTCATGTGGTGTGGGGCGGAATCGAACCGCCGACACATGGATTTTCAGTCCATTGCTCTACCAACTGAGCTACCGCACCTGATTTGCCGTAGGCCCGGGCGTTCCCGGCCTAAGCGGATGCAAATGTAGGAATAAGCCGGCGACCTGTGCAAACGATCCTCGTAAAAACTTGCGGCTTCCACCCCGTCCGACCGATTTCGAGCGGACCGACCCACCCCGTCCGCCAAAAATCCGTCGGACGGGGTGGGTCCGTCCAACCGATTTTCACCGGACGGGCCCCCCTCCGCTCGCCCGCGCCGCCTGCTCGAGGTGGCGCCAGTCGTGGTACACCATCATGCGGAGGATGTCGCCCAGCCGCATGTGGATCAGGGAGCTCAGCACCGTCTTGATGCGCACCCGCTTCAGGTCGGCAGACCGTGATTGCCGCAACAGGGCTTCCAGCCGGTCGCAGTTGGCCAACCAGGTGTGCAGGCCGTCGCGGGTCAGGTCGCGGTGGATCGGGTTCAGTTTTTTGAGGGTAGGGAGTTTTCGGGTCTTCGGACCCGGCTTCACGCTGGCCGCGAAGAAGTTGCCGATCCAGCTGCTCGTAAAGGAGTCTTTGGGCCTGGTTCCGTGGTCGTGCAGGGCAGCCTCCACCCGGTCGAGGTAGTCGCCGCTCCAGATGTTGAGGTGCTCGACGGCCTCCAGGGCACTCCAGGCGCCGGGGGCGGGCCGGCGTTGCAGGTCGGCATCGGGCAGCAGGTTCAGCTGCTCGGCGAGGGTGCGGTTTTTACGGAGGCGATCTTCGAGCCGGTCCAGCAGTTCGGTAGTAGGTCTTGCTTTCATAGCCGCAAAGCTAGGGGGAGGCCGCGCGCCAAATCTTGACCTGGCGCAAGATTATTCCCGCTCCCGGCCCAGCCGCGACAGCGTTTCGGGCGTCATCCGCAGGTAGTTGGCGATGTACTTTGCCGGCACTTCCTGAAACAGCCGCGGACTTCGTTGCAGCACCCGGCGGTAACGCTCCTCCGGGCTGGGCGTCAGTAGGTCGAGTTCGCGTTCCAGCAGGCCGAGCACTAGCCACTGGGTCAGCCGCTGCCACAGGGCCATCAGTTCCGGGTCGCGTTGAAGGAGATCCTGGTAAGCACCATAATCCGCAGCCCGTACGCGGGTATGCCGCAGGGCCCGGAACCCGTACGCCGAGGGCATCCCGGTCAGGTGCGTATCGAAGGCGGTCACCATCTCCCCGGAGTAGGCGAAACGCATGCACTGTTCTTCCCCGCTAACCTCCACCGTAGCCACGAGACTGCCGCGCTCCACGTAGTACAAGCCCCGGTCGCGATGGCCCGGCAGAAGCAGGTACTCTGCCCGCTTCAGGGTCCGGCTGCGGTGCCAGAGCCCCGCCGCGTCGAGCCGCTGGTAGAAGGAGGCGATCTCCGACACCCTGGATTAGTTAGTGGGGGGAAGCACCCCGGCCCGGTAGGCGTCTCCCATTCCGGAGTTGCTCGGATCGTAGGTGCCGACCACCTCCGCAGCCACGCCGTTTTCGGGGATGTCCGCCTCCCGCCCGAGGGCCCAGTAGATGCCGTTGAGGGCGAGCTTGCGCATGGCCTCCTCCCGAAAATCGTAGGGATGACCCAGGGTGGTGAAGAACACCCGGGCCGGGGTGCCGCTGCTGCCCGTGTAGGTCTTGGTCCAGGCTACGGGGTTGTCGAGGGGGAACTGCTCGAGCCGGCCTTCCGCTTCGTGCGTTGAGCGGAGGCTGTGTCCCGTGAGCAGGGGAGCGCTGTCGCCGCTGAGTTCCCAGTCGCCGCCGTCGACGTGGTAGAGCCAGGAATAGGCTTCAAAGGGCTCCACCCCGCGTAGTATCGGACTATTTTCCTGCCCCTCGATCAGGTTTACGTCGGTCAGTCGGCCGTGGCCGTCCTCGAAGTGGCCGTGGTGGGTGATCCACTGCTGCCCGAAGACCCTGCTTGGCCAATCGTCGTTGAGCTCCATCATCGCGCTATCCTTTTCCTCCACGTACCTGAAGGCGTGGGTGGCCGTGCGAAAACCCACCATCGGCCGGCCGCTTTCGGCGTAGTCGGTGATCAGTTTGGCCTGGGCGGCGGGCAGCTGGCGGAAGCGGGTAAAGAGGACCATCAGGTCGGCGTCGGCCAGCTCGTCCAGGCGGCTGATGTGGTAGAGGTTGGTGGGGTTGATGTAGCCGGCGCTGTCCAGGGCGTAGCCGACCACCGTTTCCGCGCCGAGCTCCCGTTCCAGGATGGCGGCGAGCATGGGCATCGACTCTTCGGAGCGGTACTCGTCGTCGCCCGTTACGAAGACGATCTTAGGGCCTGACCGGGGTTCGTCTACCGTGGCTGCATCGGCTTCCGGGGCGGGGCCACAGGTGCAAAGGAAGAACCCAAGCAGCAGGGCGGCCAGGTAGGTTATCGGATAGCTGTGCATATTATTTCTTTACTTCTTCTTGCATCGGGTGCTCCTTCAACAGGTCGGAAGCCCTATACATATCTTTCCTTCCCGCCGTGATGGTACGGACGGCGTCCACGTCCTCCGGCTTAATCATCGGGGCCGCGTTGCCGAAGGAGTTACGGACGTAGGTCAGTACCGCGGCCATCTCCTCGTCGCTCAGCAGGCCGCCGTAGGCCGTCATGGGCACCTGCCCGTCGTAGGCTTTTCCGTTCACCTCGAGCGGGCCGTACAGGCCGTGCATGACCAATTTGATCAGCCGCTGCTTGTCGCCCGTCACCCAGGCGCGAGCCGGCCAGGGGCGGGTAACCGGTGGCGGCCAGGCCCCGGCCGTCCTGCTGGTGGCAGGTGGCGCAGTAGCCATCCCGCTGAAAGATCTCGGCCCCGAGGGCGTAGGCCCGGCCGAGGGGACTGTCCGGCGCATCGGCCACCGCCCCGGCCGGCGGCACGTACACCTCGCGGTGCAGGTGGGCCCGGGCATTGACGAGCACTTCCCGACCCAGCTCATCGAGTTTCCCCTCGTCTACGCTGGCCAGCACCCGGTCGCCTTCCGCTGCGGGCAACCAACTGGCGGCGGTGATCGCCTCCATGCGCACCCGGGGGTGATCATCTGCGGCAAACATGGCCAGCCGGTCGGCGGCGTCTTCCATCTGGTACGCGAGGTAGCGGACCACGCGAGCCGCCGCCGCCCGCAGGCGGAAGTCATCGGAAGCGCTTGCCGCGTCCAGGATGGGAGGGTCGACGGTATGGGCCCCCCAGGTTACGAAGAGCGCCTCCCGCAGCCACGCGGTGTAGTCGGGATCCGTCTCGTCGAGCGCAGCGGCCCACCCGCGCACCGCCGCCATGACCTCGTCGCGTTCGCGTGCCCGCAACACCCGCCGGCTCCGGTAGCGCGCACGGTACTCGGGGAGCTTGAGGTTGTCCAGGAGTTGGGCGATGGAGGCGTCCGCCACCCGGGGCTGTTCCACGAGTGGCCGACCGGGATAGGTGATGCGGTAAATGCGCCCGTGGGCGTGGTCACGCAGGGGGTCGCGGGCGTTGTGCTGCATGTGGCCGACGAGCACGTTGTGCCAGTCGACGAGGTAGAGGCTGCCGTCGGGGGCGAACTCCATATCCACGGGCCGAAAATTGGGGTCCGTGCTGGTGAGCAGGTCCTGCCGCCAGCGGGTGCCGAAGCCGCCGCCCTCCCGGTCGAACACGCGGTGCTGCTTGGTGCCGAGGAAGCCGATGGTGTTGTTGATGAGCAGGTCGCCCCGCATTTCGGGGGGGAAGTGGCGGCTGGAGACGATCTCGAGTCCGGAGGTAGGCCGCACCCGGTGGTCGGGCTCGATGAGCTCCTCCGCCATCGGATTCTGGTCGCCGTAGAGGTCCCTGATGGTGCTCGGGAGCATCCATTTCACTTCCGGACCGCTGGTGTAGGCGAAGATGGGCTGGCCCCAGTCGTCGAAGATGATGCCCCACGGATTGGGGATGGCGATCTGGGCGGTCCGCTCCAGGTGGCGACGGGCGGGGTCGAAGCGATAGAAACCACCATTCGTTGCCCGTACCGGGCCGTAGGGCGTCTCCACGTTGGTGTGGAGGAACACCCCTTCGCCCATGTAAATGCCCCCGCCGGGATCGGCCTCGTAGGCGCTGATGTTGTGGTGGGTGTCGTGGTCGTCGAAGCCGCTCATGATGATCTCCCGGGTATCCGCCCGGTCGTCGCCGTCGGTATCCCGCAGGAACACCAGGTTGGTGCCCTGGGACACGTACACCCCGCCGTTGGCGAACTCGAAGCCGACCGGGAGGTGGAGGCTGTCGGCCCAGACTTTCAGTGCATCGGCCCGCCCGTCGTGGTCGGTATCCTCGAGGATGACCAGCTTGTCGTTGGGCAGGGCGTCGCCCGGCTTGTAGTGGGGGTAAGTGGGCATCAGGCTCACCCAGAGGCGGCCCCGGTCGTCCCAGTTCATCTGGGTGGGATTGGCCAGCTCCGGGAAGTCCGCTTCGGAGGCAAACAGCTCGATCGAGAAGCCGGGGGCCACGGTGAAGGACGCCAGGGCCTCCTCCCGGTACAGGTAGCGCACGGAATCGGCGGGCTCCACGGCGTAGTTGGTCCGTACCACCGGCAGGGGACGGGTGGCCGCGTCGGCCGCGGCCAGGTCGTAGGCTTCGCCGGCGAGGTAGGCCAGGATGGCGGAGTCGCGGTTCGCGGTCATCTGACGTACTTTCTCCTTTTCGTAGGGGTAGTTGTCCGGGCCGTAGGGATCGTAGCGCCGTCCGTAGGCGTGTACCCCGTTGGGCATCTTGAAGTCGAGCAGCCAGAAGTAGTTCTTGTCCATCACCCGCGCCAGGAGTTCGGCGTCTGGCTCCGGCGGCGCGGTCCCCAAGAGCTGCTCGCTGAGGTAGCCGGCCAGTTTGCGGTAGCCCGCCGCGTTGAGGGAAATGCCGTCGGTGGTGAGGCGCTCCCCTTCCCGCAGCCAGCTTTTGGACGGGGTGTAGAGGTCGATGAAGGGCACCCCGTTGTCGGCCGCCATGTCGCGCATGGCTTCCGTGTAGCGGGCGATGTGCTCGTTTTCGGCGATGCCGTCGGGCAGGCCCAGCTCGGCGGAATTTTCGTAGGCGAGGGGGGAGATCAGCACCAGTTGGGGGGGCGTGGCCCCGTTGTAGCGCTGGTGCTGGGTGTAGCGAAGGAAGGAATCGAGCTCGAGGGCGAAGTTGGTCAGGCCCGCCGGACCGCCGTAGCTTTCGTTGAGGCCGAAGAAGGCCAGGATGACGTCGGCGTGCAGGGTGTCGAGCCACTGGTCCTCGGTGGGGAAGTCGCCCTGGCTCCCGCTGTTGCGGCTGAGGCCGGGGTTATAGGCCTCCGCCCCCGGAAAGGCCCAGGGCGCGTTCCGACTGGCGTGGGGCCGGAATCCGGCGGTATTGCCGGGGTCGCACAGGTTGCGCACGGTCAGGCGGGCGTCGGGCTTGGATTGGTAGATGGCCGTCTCGAAGTGCCCGAAGGCGCTCATCCGGCTGCAGAGGTTGTTGCCGATGAAGACGATGTGCTCCCCGCCGGTTATCCGGAGCAGGCCCTCCTTCCTTTCCGGGGTACAGGCAAAAACCAGCAAGGAAAGAAGAAGGGCAGTAGATGGGAGCTTCACGATCGACGGTTGTAGCTCGGAAGATAGCGAATCCCCACTGCTATTTGCCGTCGCCCAGCCGCAGGAGCTTGATGCGGTGGACCATCAGGGATAGGGCCAGTTTGAGGCTGGTGATCAATACGCTGTTTTCGCGGTAGTCCGCGGGTGCGATGTTGTGCACGCGGCGGTCCGGACTCATGCGTTCGTACCCGTCCCACTCGCCCCCGGTTCGCGGATCGATGGCAATGGCTACGCCGCCACCCGTTTCGACCTCCTGGAAGGCCGACATGTCGCTGGCCCCGTCCCCGACGTAGATCACCTGGGCGAGGGGGACGAAGTTGTCCCGGGGGTTGTAGCTCAGGTAGGTATTCTCCAGGTCGCTGGGCCGGTCCATATCCAGGCCCTGGGCCAGTAGTTTTATGTAGTGCACTTTATCTACGTGACTGATGATGCGCCGGGCACCCAGGATCTGCCCCTCCTCCCCGAAGTGGTACTCCCCCCCGTAGATTCGGTCGAATTGCCGGCCGATCAGGGAGTGCTCCGGGAGGGTCTTGAAGCCGGAGGTCAGGAGCACGAAGTACGGCGTAATGGCGTCGTCCTGTTCCCGCACGTATGCTTTGAGGTAGTCCACGACCCGATCGGCCCCGGGGAAGAGCGGTAAGCGATCGGCAAAGGCCTCCATGGATTGGCGGTTCACGGGGCTGTCCGGCGGCTGGCTGTACTCCCGCATCAGGTCGGCCTTGGCGAGTTGTCCCTGCCAGAGGTCATCCTGCCGCTCCTGTGCCCGCGCCCGGAAATCCGCGTAGGAAAGCCCCAGGTGCTCGAGGTAGGATTTATCGGTGTTCGGCCCGAGGGTATCGTCGAAATCGAAGATCAGGACGATGCGCTCCCGGAGCAGCTTGGTGGCGGTGGTGGGCATACCGATAGATTACCGGGGGTACCGCTTTGTTCGCTTACGGGTGCAGGACCACCAGGCTGTGGGGCTCCCCCCTGCCGTCCGTAAGACGCAGGATGTAGGGCCCGGGCACCAGGCGCAGGTCGCCGGTCGGGAAAGACATCCTGACCTCCCCGGTTTCGTAGGTACGGGCCGGCCACACCCGCAGCAACTGGCCGTTGGCGTTGAAGAGTTGGGCGGACAGTGCACCCGCGTCCCCGCCCGGTAGCTGCACGTTGATTTGGTCGGTGAAGGGGTTGGGGTAGCTGGTGTAGCTACCAGTGGCAGAAGTTGGAGTGCAGACTGCCGGATCGGTGGAGCGGAAGCCGGCCGTAGTTAGACACGCCTGTTCTTCCGTCTTGATGACCGTACCCGTCATCACCATGCCCAATACGCCTCTGGAGCCAACCACGAGTACCTCCCCGAGCTCCGCTGCCCGTGTGAACAGCACGTATACCGGCTGCGCACCAGCGAAGCCAGGGTCATCCTGCAGCACGCTGAACTCCAGGGGCTCGTAGCCGACGTAGCTCAACTGAATCCGCTGACCGGGGGCGGCCTGGAGGCTGAAATTGCCGTCGAGATCGGTCACCGTGCCGGAGGGAGTGCCCAGGAGGACGACCGTCGCGCCGATGAGCGGTTCCCCGTTGTCGTCCGTGACGTGGCCGAAGAGTAGGCCCGTGTTGCCGGCCCGGGAAATGGCGTTGGAATAGCGGAGGTGTCAAGGTCATGGTTACCGCCCCCGGAGATGGATCACTAGGTGGCGCGGGCGCGGGTGCCTGGGCGGAAATCCGGCGCTGAGCAGTAGTCCACCCGCCGCGGCCAGTGACCGCCAGCCGGTCGCGGGCTTCACGTAGGCGCGGAGCGGGCGGTCGAGCTGGTCGGGCCGGAAGCGGCCGCATAAGTTATTCCCGGCCACGGCGGCGAGGTACTGGTGGATCTCGCGGTCGGTCATCCAGCTGAAGTCGGTGACGTGCTTGGCGCAGTTGCCGCAGTGGCGCTGATGGTCACCGACCGGCGTCATGCGGTCCCAGTCTTCGGAGCAGGGCTCGGGGATGGAGATTCGTAGCGGGGTGTAGGCCATGAGCGCGGGCGTTTGGCTACTGGATGCAACTCGGGCCGGTATTGCATACTCTTTGTCGAAAAAAATGGGTGCGGCTAGCGCCTGTCCCTATTTTCCTTATTCATCAACCCCCACGATCATGGGATCCGGAGGAGCCAACATCACCATCAGCAACAATGCCGCCCCGCGGGGCGGACGGTCCTTCGTGCGACCGGTCACCTACTCCGGCGGGCGGAAGGACACGCCGGGGACCGAGCAAGCGGCCAGCGACGCGGTGCGCCGCCGACTGGAGTCGGAGTTTCGCGAGGCTTTGCGCCGCAACCGTATCCGTTCCCGCCTCGGGCTGGCGGCGGGCATCGTCGCGGTCCTCATTTTGCTCGCGTACGGCTGGTGGGCCTGAACGCAAAAACCTAGAGCTTCTTTGGGTTTTCCGAGCCTGACGGAAATGCCGCTATTTTGGGTCTATTCGAGCCTCGAAAAGGGGAGCCTAGCGGGCTAAGTGACCTTTTTCGAGGCGAAGAATAGGCTCAAAAGAGCAAGTTTACGGCGGTGAGCGGAATCCCAAACAAGCTCTTACTGCCCACCCGGTGTGGGAAGCCGCTGCCTGGAATACCTTTGCGGGCTAAACCGATTCCACGCATGCAGGCCTTTCGCTCTCTTCTCCTCTGTGGTGCCGTCTGGCTGACTGGCGCCGCACTTTCCGCTCAGGATTACACCAGCGCCGTCGGCGCCCGCTTCGGTGCCCCCTTCTCCCTTTCCTACAAGACCTTCCTCTCCTACACCGACGCCGTGGAGGGCTACGTCGGCCTGCGCCCCTACTCCAGGTACGGGAGTTTCAGCGTCAACGGAGCCTACCAGATCCACGCCGACCTGCCCGCGGTGGAGGGCCTGCGGTGGTATTACGGAGGGGGAGCGGGGATCCAGCTCTGGAGCTACCGCAACTACGACCGCGGTTCGGCCACCCTCAGTCTCTCCGGCTACCTGGGCCTGGAATACGTGATTCCTGACTTTCCCGTTTCCGTCTCCCTCGACTGGGTGCCCACCCTCTTCATCGGGAGCCACCGGGTGAGCGGATTCAACCACTTCGGGCCCGGTTACGGCGGCCTGGCGATCCGTTACCTGCTGGATTAAACGAAAGCGTCGGCCGCCACGCCATCCGCTACCGCCAGTCCCTGCCGGCTCAGGCGGTAGCGCCCGTCTTCCTCCGGTTGACGGAGGTTACCGGCCAGGAGATGGGGGCGCATCATGGCCAGGAAGTGCCGCCGCTTTTCTGGTCCGAACTGCGCCTCCACGGCTTCGGGATCCACGCCCTCGCTGCGGCGCAGGCCGGTCATGACGTATTCGTTGTAGCGTTCGTCGCGGCTTAGGATCTCCTCATCAAACAGGAGGGGGCCGGCCGCTGCGAAGCCGGCGTAGTCCCCGGTTTGTGCCCACACCTTGGCGTAGCGGGCATTGTGGGCGACGTTCCAGCGCCGGCGCTTAATGCCGTCGAAGCTGTGGGCGCCGGGGCCGACGCCCAGGTAGGGCTGCCCCGTCCAGTAGCCGCTGTTGTGGCGGCTGCGGTGGCCCGGCCGCGCGAAGTTGGAAATCTCGTAGTGCTCGTAGCCCGCCCCCGTCAGGTGGTCGATCAGGCGCTCGAACTGGCGGGCGAACTTGGCGTCGCTGGTATCCGGCACGGCCCCGCTCGCCACCCGGTGGCCCAGGGCGGTCTTCGGCTCTACGGTCAGCGCGTAGGCGGCCACGTGGTTTACGCCCAGGTCGGTGGTGATGTCCAGGTTCCGTTGCCAGGTGGCGTCGCTGGTGGTCTGGGCGCCGTAGATGAGGTCGATGCTCAGGTCCCGGAAACCGGCCGCCACCACCTTACGTACCGCCGCCAGTGCTTCCTCCGCATTGTGGGCCCGGTGCATGAAGCGCAGGTCCGCTTCGTCGAAGCTCTGGATGCCGATACTCAGGCGGTTCACCGGACTGGCCGTCAGCACCGCGATCGTCTCCGGACTCAGGTCGTCGGGATTGGCCTCCAGGGTAATTTCCGTTTCCGCCTCCCCCCGCCAGTATCCGTATTCCCGCAGGGCCGTGAAGAGGCGCTCCAGTTCCGCGCCCGTGAGCAGCGAGGGCGTCCCCCCGCCGAAGTAGATGGACGGTACGCTTCCCGCCGGCAACTCCGGTCGGCGCACTTCCAGTTCCCGCACCAGGGCGTCCACCATCTCCCCGCGCCCCTGCAGGTTCGTACTGAAGTGGAAGTTGCAGTAGCTGCAGGCCTGCTTACAGTAGGGGATGTGGAGGTAGAGCACGAGAGAATTTACAATTTACGATTGACCATGTACAATTTACAATTTGCGGCTCTGCTCACTGATGTTCGTCTTGCGGCTTTGCTCGCTTCGCTCGTGGGCCCGTCGTCGCCGAATGAATGGATAAACAGATGGCGGCAGCGCGCAGGTGCGGGAAATTTTCGGCTTTCGGCTTCGAGCCCGGGCCCACGCGAGCGAAGCGAGCGGCAACTACCCTACACGACGAGCGAAGCGACCCCGATAGCTATCGGGGCACAAATTTGCAATTGTAAATCAACCCCTACCGCCCCTTGGGCCGCCGCCGCTTCCCGCCCCGGGCCATCATCTGGTGGCCTTCCTTGCCCATGCGCTGGGCGGCCTTGACCTGGCCGGAGTTCTTCAGGGCGTTGTCGAGTAGGGCGATCTGCTCGACGATCTGGGGGAGCTTGACGTTGGTTTCCTTGGCGGCCTTGAGGTACTTCTTGGCGGCGGGGAAATTGCGGCGGTTGGCTTCGATCTGGGCGAGTTGCAGCTTGAGCATGGCCTTTTCGTTGGCGGTGGGCACGTCGATGGAGTCGGCCTTCTTGAGCCAGCCCTCGGCGGTGTTGAGGTCCTTGCGGCTCAGGGCGATCGTGCCCCGCATCATGTAGTAGAACGCCCGGTTGGCACTGTAGAGCCACTCGGGTTTGAGGGTGAGGTTGAGGAGCTGCTCGCCGCGGTCGAAGTCCTGGACCTGGACGGCCTTAGCGGCGGGGCCGACGGTACCGAGGAAGATGAAGCCCGCCAGCAGAATGATGCCGGCCAGGAGGAAGGGGAATCCGTACCAGAACCCGAAGGCCACCCACAGGGCGACGCCACCCAGGATGCCGGCGGCAATCAGCGCGAAACGGAGGTAAGGAGGTATGATGAACATGGTGGATGTTTTATTGACCCGGCACCCGCGGGCCCGCCGCAGGGGAGGTTAGAGGAGAGAGGCTTCGTACTGCTTCTGTGCACGCTTGGCCACAAAGATCGATATTTCGTAGAGGGTGTACAGCGGCACCGCAATGAGAATCTGCGTGACCACGTCGGGAGGCGTCAGCAGGGCCGATAACACCAGGATGCCGATGAGGCTGTGCCGCCGGTACTGCCGCATGGACTCGGCCGTCACCAATCCGAACTTCGCCAGGAAGTAAACGAGTACGGGCAACTCGAAGATCAGGGCCGCCGGCAGGGTGAACATGATCATGTAGCTGATCACGGAATCCATCTTCGGCTGGTTGACGGTGCCGCCCACCTCGAAGCCCATCAGGAAGTTGGTGCCGAAGGGGGCCACGACGAAGAAGCCGAAGGCCACCCCGATGAAGAACAGGATGGAGCAGATCAGGATCACCCAGCGCGTGGCCTTCTGCTCGGCGGGGTACAGGCCGGGCCGCACGAAGGACCAAATCTCGTAAAACACGTAAGGGAAAGCCACCACGAAGCCGCCGACGAAGGCCATCTTGACCGAGGTGATGAACTGCTCGCCGAACTCCGTAGCCTGCACCAGTACCTGGGGCGGGTGAAAGCACAGCGCCGCGCCGGTGCCCAGGTAGTCGGACAGCCGACAGAAAACGGCGTAGCTGGCGAAGTCTTCCCGCAGCGGGCCGTAGAGGATGTAGGTGAAGTACCAGTCGTTGAA
Source organism: Lewinellaceae bacterium (assembly GCA_963803525.1). Taxonomy (GTDB): domain Bacteria; phylum Bacteroidota; class Bacteroidia; order Chitinophagales; family Saprospiraceae; genus Neolewinella. The sequence continues at coordinate 718,030 of CAWDMV010000013.1, read as the reverse complement.
GATGAAGAGGAGCACGCCGCCGACGAGGATGGCGATCAGGGCGCGCATGACGTGCCAGCGCAGCTCCTCGAGGTGATCCACGAACGACATTTCCTTTTCGGCCGCGGGCACGGGTTTGCCCTGGTCGTCGTATTCCCAGCTGTCTACGTCCTGTTGATCGAGTGGCATGGCGCGAAGGTACCTAGTGGATATTAGAGAAGGAAATCACGAACGGCCGCCTCGCTGTACTCCCAGAGCCGGCGGGCCAGCTGCTCGTTGCTGGCGGTGGGGGAGGGCTTGACGAGGCACTGGGTGGGGTTGAAGTAACGCCCCGATACCTCGCGGACTTCGGGACTGCTGGCCAGGTAGACGCTCGTGTCGGCCCCCGCTTCCGGGCTGCGGGCGAAGGGCTTGTAGAGCGACCAGATGGCCTTGGTGAAGAGCTTGCCCTTCTTGTTGGCCAGCGAGGTGCCGACCACGCCGGGGTGCAGGCAGTTGGTCGTGAGTTCCGACCCGTGGCGCCGGTCGAGTTCCTTGGTGAACAGAATATTGGCCAGCTTGCTCTGGCAGTAGGCGCTCGTGCCGTCATAACCCTTGGGACCGCGTTCGCCGCGCAGGTTGCCGAAGTCGATGCCGCCCTTCGTGTGCATGGCGCTGGCCACGTTGATCACCCGGCCGCAGAGTTTGGAGCACTGCATGGCGGGCAGCAGGTTGAGGGTGAGCAGGAAGTGGCCCAGGTGGTTGACCCCGAACTGCAGTTCGTAGCCGTCGGGGGTGAGTTCGAGCGTCTCACAGTACACGCCGGCATTATTAATAAGGACGTCGAGGCGCGGGTGCTCAGCCAGGAACAGCTCGGAGGCGGCGCGTACGCTACTCAGATCGGCCAAATCGAGGGGGATGGTATCGATCCGCTCGTTGCCGGTAGCCTTGACGAGCTGGTCGGCGGTGCGTTGCGCTTTGGTCTCGTTGCGGCAAGCCAGCACCAGGTGGGCCCCCTTACGGGCAAGGCGCTCGGCCGTCGCCCGGCCAATGCCGTCGTTGGCCCCCGTAATGAGTACTGTCTTGTCTAGCATAGCTCTGGCGGGTAAACGCGTAGGGCCGGGGTTTGGTTAGGCCGGGCACCCCCGCCCACAAACACCGTACTTTCACGGCCATGCTCGCCACCCGCAATCTCTGCTACCGGTACCCGGACTCCGGACCGGAATTCCACTTCCCCGACCTGCAGGTGGCCCCGGGCGAACCGACGCTGCTGCTGGGGCCGAGCGGTTCCGGCAAATCCACCTGGCTGCACCTGCTGGCGGGCGTCCTGACCCCCACCGCGGGCGCGACCACCCTGGAGGGTACGGATTACGCCCGCCTGAGTGGGGGAGCGCTGGATCGCTTCCGGGGCAGGAACATCGGGCTGATCCTGCAGCGAGCTTACTTTCTGGAGGCACTGAGCGTGCGGGAAAACCTGGCGATTGCCCGCCGTACCGCCGGCCTGTCCGCCGACCGGGAGCTGCTGCACGCGACCCTGGAGAAGCTGGGGATCGCCCACTACGCGGACGAGCGTCCCCGCCGGCTCAGCGTAGGCGAACGGCAGCGGGTGACCATTGCCCGTGCCCTGGTGAACCGCCCCCAGCTCATCCTGGCCGACGAACCTACCAGCGCCCTCGACAACCGCAACGCCGCCCGGGTCAGCGAACTGCTGCGGCAACGGGCCGCCGAACTGGGAGCCGCCCTGGTGGTGGTGACCCACGACGAACGTCTCCGCAGCGACTTCCCCGCCGTCGTAGCGCTCACTCCCCAAGCAACTCCTTAGCCGGTGTCCATCTTCTCCCTCGCCCTCCGCAACCTGTTCTACCGTCCCTGGACGACCGCCCTCAGCCTCGTGCTGGCCGCGCTCGGTGCCGGACTGATCAGCCTCATCCTGCTCCTCAATTGGCAACTGGAGCAACAATTCGACCGCAACCTGGCCGGTATCGACCTCGTAGTGGGGGCCAAGGGCAGTCCCCTCCAGCTGATGATGGCGAGCATGTACCACATCAGTTCGCCCACCGGTAACGTACCCCTGGGGGGCGTCCTCCCCTTTCTGAATCCCCAGCATCCCTACATCGAGCTGGGCGTGCCCCTTTCCCTGGGAGACAGCTACCGGGGGCGGCGCATCGTCGGTACCCGGCCCGATTTCCTGCAGCTGTACGCTGCGGAACTCGCCGAAGGCAGCATGTGGAACGGGGTGATGGACGTGGTAGCCGGGGCCACCGCCGCCCGCGAACTCGGCCTTCAGCTGGGCGACACTTTCCGGAGCAGTCACGGCCTGATCGAAGATGATGATCTCACCCACCGCGATGCCCCGGCATTCCGCATCACCGGTATCCTGGCACCGACCGGCACGGTGGCCGACCTGATCTTACTTACGCCGACGGAGAGCCTCTGGGCGGTGCACGATACCCACGACCACGACCACGCCGAGGGAGAAGACCATGCGGTAACCTACGATGTGAATGCCCCGCTGAGCCAGTACACCGACCGAACCATCACCTCCGTGCTCATCCGCTTCAAAGGCAACAGCATCACCGCCCTGAATATGCAGCGCAGCATCAACGAGAACACGGAGCTGCAGGCGGTTACCCCTTCCATCCAGCTTGCGGAGCTCTACGCTACGGTCGGGCAGGGCGAGGCCGTGCTCCGGCAACTGGGCTACGTGGTGGTCGGCGTGAGCATCCTGAGCATCTTCATCGGCTTGTATAGCTCGCTGGATCGCCGCCGCGGGGAACTGGCGTTGCTGCGGAGCCTGGGGGCCGTACCGGCAAAGCTGTTCGGCTTGCTTTTGTTAGAGGGTACGCTTACGGCGGTAGCCGGGGCGCTCCTCGGACTCCTGATCAGTCACGCGGGTATGCTGCTCATTGCCCGCTACTTCTCCGACGCCTACCGCTACGATTTTCGCGCCCTGGTGTTTTTGCCCGGGGAAGCCTGGCTGGTGCTGGGCGCGCTGGTCGTCGGAGCCCTGGCGGCCGTGGTCCCCGCCCTGCGGGCCGCGAATACGGACGTGCACCGTACGCTGAGCAGCTAGTCGTCCGCCGAGGGTTGCGCAGCTTCCCTCGTCGGCCGACGGTACCTTGTGCTACAGGACCCCGTCCCGCTTCATCAGCTTGTCCATATAGTCTACCGCCCGGGCGGTCATGGCCATGTAGGTGATCGAGGGGTTTTGGGTGCCGGAGCTGGTCATGAAGCTGCCGTCGGTCACGAATACGTTGGGAACGGCATGCACCTGATTCCACTTATTCAGGACGCTGGTTTTGGGGTCGCGGCCCATGCGGGCGGTACCCATCTCGTGGATCGCGGCCCCGACGGCGGTGGGGTCATTGTGGGTTTTGATGTCTTTGAACCCCGCCGCTTCCATCATTTCCGCGAGGCAATGCACGCCATCCTCCCGCAGTTTCGTTTCGTTCTCCTTGAGTCCGGCGTCGAAAACCAGGGTAGGCATGCCGTACTGATCGACTTTGTCGGGACTCAGCGCCATCGTGTTGTCGTGGTAGGGGAGCAGTTCCCCGAAACAGGTGGCGTAAAACTTCCACGGGCCGGGAGTCATGGCTGCCCGCTTAAGTTCGGCACCGAGGGGAGCGTCCAGCTTAGTGGATCGCGACAAGCCCCCCTGGTAGCCGAAGCCGCGCAGGTAGTCGGGCCGCGTAGTCGCCTTGTTAATGTTGCGGAAGCGGGGAATGTAGAAGCCACCGTTGGGCTTACGTCCCTTGTAGTATTTGTCCGCCATCCCGTCGAAGGTAGCCGAGCCCCCCATCCCGTAATGGTGGTCCATCATGTTGTGGCCGAGCTCTCCACTGTCGTTGCCGAGCCCGTCGGGGAAACGCTCGGACTTGCTGTTGAGCAGGATGGCCGTGGAGCCGATCGTACTGGCGTTGCAGAAAACGACCCGGCTAAAGTATTCTTTTGTCTCCTTGGTGTTGGCGTCAATCACCCGCACGCCGGTCGCCCGCTGGGTCGCGTCGTCGAAGATGATGGAGTGGACGATGCTATCGGCCAAGAGGGTGAAGTTGCCCGTATCGTTAGCGACGGGTATGGTCGAGGAGAGGCTGCTGAAGTAGCCGCCGTAGGGACAGCCCCGCCAGCAGCGATCACGGGCCTGGCATTGCCCGCGGGTGCCGTGGTGCAGCTCCGGGATGTACTTGGTCAGGTTCGCCGTGCGGCCCGGAGTGATGCGGCGCTCGGGGAAGGCTTTCTCGACCGACTGCTTGAAGTGGTCCTCGGCGCAGTTGAGGTCGAAGGGCGGCAGGAACTCACCATCGGGCAGGTGGGCCAGCCCCTCTTTCTTCCCCTGGATGCCCACGAATTTCTCCACGTAGCTATACCAGGGTTCGATGTCGGCGTAGCGGATCGGCCAGTCTACCGCGATGCCCTCCTTGGCGTTGGCCTCGAAGTCCAAATCGCTCCAGCGGTAGCAGTGCCGTCCCCACATAATGGAGCGGCCGCCGACGTGGTGCCCACGGATCCAGTCGAAGCGCTGTTTCTCCTCGTAGCCGTACTCGTCGTCCTTGTTGACCCAGTGCTTGTTGTCCTGCTTCACCCACCACGACAGCCGGTCCTGCTTGAAGTAGTGGGCGGCGATCTCCTCCCGGGGCACCTTATTCTGGAACTCCAGTTCCCAGGTGTCCAGATTCGCCGTCGGGTACTCCCCGTGCTTCACCATCCGGCCCCGCTCGAGCATCAGCACTTTGTAGCCCTTCCTACACAGCTCCATGGCCGCATAGCCCCCACTGATACCGGACCCCACTACGATTACGTCATAGGACACCTCGTCCTTACCCTGAGCATTGATATTCATTCGACTTGATTAGAAGGGGATGGTAGAGGACAGGGGCGGTAGAGGACTGCGTCGGTAGAGGCTAGGGTCGGTAGGGGGAATTAGTCCTGCTGGTCTACGCGCGGAGCGCCTCCACCGGCGAAGCTTCTACCGCGCGCGCTGCGCGCTCTACCGCGCGCAGCGCGTCTATCCTAGATTGCCCAGGCCACTCCGCCGGTCAGCTCCTGCAAATCCCCACACGGGATGTACTCCCCGGGAACGGGCAGGTAGGCCAGCACCTCGGTGCCGATCTCCTCGCTGTTGAACCAGGCGCCGACGAGCTGCGACTTGAGGTCGAAGTAGGTGCTGCGGGCGGTACCTTCCGCTTCGGGGAGGGTGTCCCAGGGCGTATCGGGATTCTTGTAGTGGAGGTCCTGGTCCTGGAGGTAGACGAGCGATTTCTCGCTGTCGAGTGCCCGGAAACCGCCGTCGACGTTGTCGGCGTCCATCTTGCGCATCAGCTCCTGGAGGCCGTTGCGGAACTTGGCGCGGGCCTCTTCGGAGTAGACCTGACCGACCATCTTGTCGACCATTTCCGGGGCACCTACGTCGAGGGCGCCGGGAGTGTCGGTCGTGGGCAGCATGGTGTCGGCCAGTTTGCTGATGTATTCGTATTCCTCCTTCGAGAAGAAGGAGGGCTCATAGACGGCTTCTCCGGCGGCAACGGCCTCGTCGCGCTTGCAACCGGCAAGGAGGGCGGAGGCGACCGGACCGCTGATGGCAACGCCGGTGATGTAGGCGGTGTACCGCAGTAATTCTCTTCTTTTCATCGGATCAGATGTTCATTTTTTTGAGTTCGTTGACGGCATGGTCGGCCGCCCGGGCGGTGAAGGCCATGTACGTCAAGGAGGGGTTCACGCAGGCCGCGGAGGTCATGAAGGCACCGTCGGTCAGGTAGACGTTCGGGGCGGCCCACAGGCGATTGTGCTTGTCGACCACGCTGTTCTTCGGACTGCTGCCCATGCGGGCCATGCCCATCTCGTGGATGCCGAGGCCGGGGTAGGAGTGGGCGTTGTAGGTCTTGACGTCCTTCATGCCGGCCGCTTCCAGCATCTCGGCGGCGTCGTTCATCATATCGTCTACCATGGCAAACTCGTTCTCTCCCCACTTGGCGTCGAAGGTGAGCGTCGGCAGGCCGTCCTTGTCGAGCTTGTCGCGGTCGATAAACATGCGGTTGTTGGTATCGGGCAGGGTTTCCGCGAAGGCGGTGACGCCCATGGACCATTCGCCCGGGCGGAGCAGGATATCCTTCATCTCGGGACCGACCTTCACGTTCATTTCGCGTACGGTCTGTCCCCAGCCGCCACGTCCGGCGCCGCCCTGATAACCCCAGCCGCGGAGGTAGTCCTTCTTGCTGGCCCGGTCGCCCAGGTTCTGGTAGCGGGGAATGTAGACGCCGTTGGGCTTGCGGCCCTTCTCGATCCGGTCGCCGAACTCGTCGGTGGTGCCGTTGGCCCCCACCCGGAAGTGGTGGTCCATGATATTGCCGCCCAGTTCGCCGCTGGTATCCATGGGGACGCCCTCCTCGTGTTCCGTATTCATTACGATGTAGGAACTCGGGATGGCCGAAGCACACAGAAAGACCACCTTGGCGTAGGCCTCGTGGTCCTCGCCGGTCTCGCTGTCGCGGAAGCGGACGCCCTTGGCGCGCTTGTTTTCCTTGTCGTAGATCAGGGAGTAGACCGAGCTGTTGGGGCGCAGCGTCATGTTGCCGGTTTCCATGGCCACCGGAATGGTGGAGGATACGCTGCTGAAGTAGCCGCCGTAAGGACAACCCCGGATGCAGCGGTTGCGGAACTGGCAGGCGCCGCGCGTACCCTTGTGGATGGCGGGATCGTAGGCGGTCAGGTGAGCGACCCGGCCCGCCGTGACGACGCGCCCGTTCATGTTCTCGGCCACGCCCTTGCGGAACTTGTCCTCCACGCAGTTAAGCGGCATCATGGGCAGGAACTTGCCGTCGGGCAGCTGCGACAGCCCCAGCAGTTCCCCGCTGATGCCCGCGAAGGTTTCCACGTAGTCGTACCAGGGGTCGATGTCGGCGTAGCCCACGGGCCAGGCCGTGGCGATGCCCTCCTTAGCGTTCGCCTTGAAGTCCATTTCGCTCCAGCGGTAGCTGTGCCGTCCCCACATGATGGACCGGCCACCGACGTGGTAGCCCCGCATCCAGTCGAAACGCTCCTTTTCTCCGTAGGGGTGCTCGTCGTCCTTGACGAACCAGTGCTTGCTCTGCGGCCGTACCGTGTAGCCGGTCCGGTTCTGCTTCATGTAGTGCTCCTGGACCTCTTCGGCGGGCACGTTGTTATTCAGCTCCAGGTCCCAGGTGTCCAGGTTGGCGGTGGGGTAGTCCCCGTGCTGGACCATGCGGCCCTTTTCGAGGACGAGCGTTTTGAGCCCTTTCTCGCACAGTTCCTTGGCCGCCCAGCCTCCGCTGATGCCGGTACCGACTACGATGGCGTCGTAAGTGACTTCCGCGTCACCCTGAGAATTGAATTTCATATGATCGATTTTGTGATCCCCCTTAAGGGGCGGTAAAATAGCAATAATGTAGCGGCAATAAGGTTTACCCCCCACCTTTTCCCTGTCAGGCAGCATGCCAACAATGTGCGCGACCGCGGGTGCGACGAATTACCTCCGGAACACCTGCCACCACTTACGCTGGGGCACTTCCTCCGAGCGGATGGCGGGCGGCGGCAGGGGCTCGAAATACCGGTGAACGGACTTATCCACCCGGGGCAGGTCGGCCATCGACAAGGGGGGGGTAGGGTCCGGCAGCTGCCGCGATCGGCGATCGAAGGGCTGGTACCGTTCCACGTCGTAAAAATAGAAGACGTCGCCGGTACCTATCGTATCCATCTCCCCCCGCTCGCTCCAGATGAGGAGACGATCTACCGGAAGTTCGTACCGCTCGGCGACCTGTCGGGCCCGCGTTTCGCCGGCCTCCGCCGTCACGCCGTAGCGGAGGTAATAGCGGTCGCCGTTTAATTCGCCGTCGCTCACCAGCGGGGTAGCCCAGGGGAGGACGATCTCGCTTTCGGGGGTGCTGCGGGGATATGCTTGCAGGTAGTGCAGCATGGCCGGCATGACGCGCTTGGGCAATTGGAGGAGGTGGCCGCCGCGTAATCCCGGCAGGTAACCCCGTAAGTACTGGGGGTTGAGCTCGATGACCACCTCGGGCCGCAGGCCGGTTACCTGGGCCACGCGGTGCAGGCTCAGTTTGCGGTATACCTGGATGCGCTCGGTCAGCTGGTCGTCCAGGGGGATCTGGGAAGCCGCCAGGCCGTAGTGGTGGTGGTAGCTCGTCAGGAAGATGGCCGCGATGAAGTTGGGCACGTAGTCGCGCGTTTCCCGCGGAAGAAAACGACGGAGCTTCCAGTAGTCGCTGCTGCCCGACCGCCGCTTGGCGCGGTTGACGTTGCCGGGCCCCGAGTTGTAAGCGGCCAGGGCCAGGGCCCAGTCGCCGTAGCGATCGTACTGCCGGTTCAGGTATTCCAGCCCGGCGGCGCAGCCGAGGGTCGGATCGAGGCGCTCGTCCAGGACGTCGGTCACGCGCAGCCCGAGCTCCCGGGCGGTACCGGGCATCAGCTGCCAGAGCCCACCGGCACCGACCGGACTCACCGCCCACGAGCGCAGGGCACTCTCCACGATGCTGAGGTTCTTCAATTCGAGGGGCATGCCCGCCGCGGCCAGTTCCTCCTCGAAGATGGGAAAGAAGCGGGCGGACCGGGCCAGCATCCGGCCGCTCGATATGGGCCAGTTTTCGAGGTAGTTGACGATGCGGCGGTACACCGCGTCGTCCACTTGGTAATCAAGTAACGAATGGTCGAAAGCAGCCAGTCGTTGCTCTACGTCTTTTCGGCTCAACTCCATGATCTGCCGGGCGTGGGCCTCGACGGCCATGGGAGTTGCCGCTCCCAGGGCTACGGGTAGGCACAGGACAAACAAAAAAATCAGGCGGTGTAAGCAGGTCAAATGTGGTGAATGTGTAGATACTATAGCGTAAAACCCCCGGGTAATCATATCCCGGCAGGGCAGAAGTTACTGAAAAAAGAGCCATTCGATCGCTTTCGGAAATTCCTTCCCCCAGCGCGCCTCGTTGTGCTGCCCCAGGGGATCGGTGGCGAGCTGTATCTCCAGCCGCGTACTCCCGGTCTGCTCCAGCAGCTGCTGCCGGAACCGCTCGAGGTTCGGCACCATGGTCCGGCTCTCCGCCTCCCCCCCGTAGAGGTAGAGGCGGCCCCGGTACTGGTGGGTCAGGCGCATCAGGTTGAAGGGGATCTCGGAGGTCACCCACAGGCTCGGGCTGAACACCAGCAGCCGCTCGTACACCCCGGGATACAGGATGCCGGCGTAGATGCTGATGAGCCCCCCGAGCGAACTGCCCCCGATGCCCGTGTGCTCCGGTCCCGATTGCGTGCGAAAGTGCTCGTCTATATAAGGTTTCAGTCGTTCGGCCAGGAAGCGCACGTACTTTCTTCCGTCCCCCCGGCCGAGTTTGGTGCGGAAGGAGGGGGTGAACTCGCTCATGCGTTCCGATTCCGCGTGGTCGATGGCGATGACGATGAGGTCGCCCATGCCCCGCTCGGCGAGGGCCGCCAGCCGCTTGTTCACGCCCCAGCTGCCGTAGGGCGCGTAGTCGTCGAAAAGGTTCTGCCCGTCCTGGAGGTAGAGCACCGGGTAGCGCTTACCGGAGGAGTAGTAATCGTGGGGCAGCAGGGCCGCTACCCGGCGCGTGCGGATCAGTTCCGGAATTTCAAAGTTTTCGTGGATGATCTCGATGATGGGCAGGAGCTCCTCGCGGTACTGCAGGCCCGGACTGGCCCAGTTTCCCACCCGGTCGGCGGCCAGCCAGTGCTCGTGGACGTGCCGGACGCGGTTGTCGGCGCTCTCGCCGTGGGGACCCAATTCTACGCCCTCCCAGCCCCCCCGGGTGTACTTGTACTCTACGCGCAGATTTTCTTCGTCGAACTGAAAGGTGCGCCGGTAGGTGCCCGGCCGGCTGTCGGCTTCCATGCGGTAAGCCTCGTCGCCGGCCGCCCAGTTGTTGAAGGTGCCGGCAATGTAGACGGGCCGGTCGTCGTCGGTAGCGGTGATCAGTTTTAGGGTACGCTGGGGCATAAGGGAGTAGGGACGTTGCGTAGGCAGTAGAAGGAATTCCCGGGAGAAACGCCGTTAGCGTGCGCTTCGTTCTCTCCTACGCGTACCTTCGCCGGTCAACCGCACCCCCATGTTCCACCCGCTTCTCGTGCGCTTATGTTGCACCTGCGTCCCCGCCCTGGTGTTGCTCACTTCCTGCGCGAGCGGGGGTATGCCCCGTAAATTTTCCCTGCCGCCGGTACTCAGCGAGGCCTCCGGACTGGTGATCGACGGCGACGAGATGATCTGGCACAACGACAGCGGCGACGGGCCGTACCTATACACCACCGATCTCCGCGGCAATCTCCTGCGGACCGATACCCTGGACGCGCGGGCGAGCGACTACGAGGATCTCTGCGCCGATGAAGCCGGTCTCCTGTTCGTGGGGGACTTCGGCAACAACCGGGGCCTGCGGGCGGGTGCGGTGATCTACACCTACGACCGCAACTCCGGAAAAACCGACTCGATCACCTATACCTATCCCGGTCAGGACGGCGGCGGGCGCCTCGTCCCCGGAAACTACGATTGTGAGGCGGTCGTCGAGCTGAACGGCACGCTCCACCTCTTCACCAAGGACATCCTGTACGGTGACCGCCCCTTCTACCTCAGGCACTTTCGCCTACCCGCCGCCCCCGGCAATTACGTGGCCGAACTGGTCGATAGCCTCTACCTGCCCCGGCGGGTGGTGACCGGCGCAACCCTGGACCGGGAATCCGGCACCCTCTACCTGGTTGCCTACAACTTCCGCATGCTGCTCGGGAAATTGCCGACCAGCTCGGCCTCCCTGATCGCCCTGACGGACTACCCGGAGGATCGATTCTTTCGCGGAAAAACCAGGCGCCGAAATATTTCCTGGGCCATTCCCACCCAGCACGAGGCGGTGGCCGTCTACAACGAGCGCTACCTGTACGTCGGGGCGGAAGCTACGCGCCTGCGCCGGCACGCCATGGCCCGGCGCATTAAGCGGCGGGTGCCTTAATTCGGTTCTACCCACTGCCGGCTGCCGACCCGGTAGAAGATGATGCGTCTGCTCTGCGGCCCGGCGATCTTCGGCCACAGGGCGTCCGCTAGTTGGAAGGCCCCGGCGCGGTCGGCAATCTCGCGTCTAATCAGGTCCCCCGCGTACAGGTACAGCCCCCCGTAGTAGGTGGAGCGCGCCACGCGGTACCGGAGTGGTGCCAGGGGCGTGAACCGACTCGTATCCGCTAGCTCCGCGAGATCGGGCTCATTGATGAGGTAGGCCAGGGCATCGCGCCGGTAGACGGCCGCCCAATCGTAGACGGCCACCGCCAGGTCCAACGGGAGGGGGTAGGGGGGCTGTCCGTCCACGTAGCGGGAGATGGCTAGGGTGTCAACGATAGAGTTCTCGGTGTCCCAGCTCCCCAAATCGCCGGTATTGTAGGCCATCAGCACGCCGCGGTCCACGGGTGGGATACCCTGTGCCTCCCGGTCGCGGTATTGGTGCAGGCGGACGGTGCAGCTGATCTGCCGCTCCGGCAAGCGGGTACGGAGTGCCGCCAGAAACTTAAAGTAGGCTTCCCGCGTCCCCGCCGTCCAGTCGCAGTCAATCTGTAGCTCGGTGAAGGGGAAGGGGAAAACCTCCACGAGCAGGTCCGTCACCGACTGCGCGAGTTCCCCCGTCGGGTGGGTGAATACCTCGTTGGTGATGAAGACGACGGGTACTGCTGCTACGGAGCGCGTATCACCGGCCTGCAGTATCGCCGCGGGTTCCGCCCGCCCCTTGTTCCAGCTGACGTCGAAGACCTTTATATACAGCCGGTCGGCGGCGTACTGCGCGAGTAAGTCGGGATGGGGGTCGAGCTGCGTCTCCCAGTGGTAGAAGGCTACCTTCGGCGGCGGTGCCTCCTCCTGGCAACTAGCGGCGATCAGCACAAGAAGCAATACTAGCAATCTGCTGCGCAGGAAAAATGCGCCATAGATTAAATAGTCTTTTGTCGCTGCGCGACGGGTTTTGAACCGCAGAGGGCGCGGAGTTGCGCGGAGTTTTAGCCGCTGCGCGGTTTTTAACTCACCACCGATGGGGCACAGATGGGGCACCGGTTTACTCTCCATTACCCATTCGCATTCGCAATGATTCGTGCCCCATCCGTGGTGCCCCCCCCCGAGCGCAACGAGTAGAACTCCGCGCAACTCCCCGTACTCCGCGGTGAACCCAACCCTCGCGCAGCGAAATAATCTGTGCCCCATCCGTGGTGCCCCCCCCCCCCCGAGCGCAGCGAGCAAAGCCGCAAACCACCCACCCCACAATCACAGCTCCACCACATCCCCCAGCTGCGGCATCACCACCTCCCGGAAACCCGCCCGGCCCAGACTCTCCCCAAAGACCTCCATCCGGTCCAGCGTACCGTGTACCAGGAAGAGCTTCTTGCAAGTATCCTGCTGCCCGTTCAGGAAGTTGATGAGCTCGGAACGGTCGGCGTGGGCGCTGAAGGAGTCCATGCTGACGACCTCGGCGCGCAGTGCACGGTACTTCCCGTAAAGTTTCAGGCCATCGACCCCGTCCAGCAGCTTGCCGCCCGGGGTGCCGGGGGCGCAGTAGCCGACGATGAAGATGGTGTTCTTCGGGTCGCTCATGGTATTCGCCAAATGGTGCTTGCTGCGGCCCGCGTTCATCATGCCGCTGGCGCTGATGATGATGGCCGGCCCGTCCAGGAAGTTCAGGGCCTTGCTTTCCTCTACGCGCTGTACGTAAGAGAGGTTGTTGAAGCCGAAGGGGTTGTCGTCCGTCAGCATGTACGTCTGCAGGTCGAGGTCGTAGCACTCGGGGTGGGAGCCGAAGACGCTCGTCGCGTTGACGGCCAGCGGACTGTCCACGAATACCGGGATGCGCGGCAGTTGGCCGCTGCTCTCCAGTTGGTCCAGCATGTACACGACCTCCTGGGTACGCCCCACGCTGAAGGCCGGAATCAGGAGCTTGCCCCGCTTCTTCACGCAGGTATGCTTGATGATGTCCAGGAAGCGACGCATTTCATTGGGCGGCAGCTCGTGCTCCCGGTCGCCGTAGGTGGATTCGGAGAGGAGATAGTCGCAGTCCGGCATCCGCTGCGGGTCGCGCAGGATGGGCCGGTCGGGCCGGCCGACGTCGCCGGTGAAGCCGACGGTCGTGGTGGACCCATCCTCCCGTCGGATGCGCAGGGTCACGCTGGCGCTGCCAAGGATGTGACCGGCATCGCGCAACTGCAGCTCCACGCCGGGCCGCAGTTCCAGCCACTCGTTGTAGGGGTGGCCGATGAAACGTTGCATGGTGGGCTTCACGTCGGCCCTCACGTAGAGGGGCTCGCGGCGGTCGTCGTTCTTGCGGTTGTAGTACTCGGCGTCCTTCTCCTGGATGAAGGCGGAGTCCAACAGCAGGATGGCGCACAGGCTGCGCGTCGCGTGGGTGGAATAAATCTTACCGCGGAAGCCGTCCCGGACCAGCTTGGGCACCCGCCCGGTATGGTCGATGTGGGCGTGGGAAAGGATGAGTGCGTCGATGCTTGCCGGGTCGAAGGGGAAGTGCTGATTAAAGTCTTCCATCTCCTTATTTCTTCCCTGGTAGAGGCCGCAGTCGAGTAGGATACGGTAGCCGTCATCCAGGGTAAGCAGGTGGGCCGATCCGGTGACTTCGCGGTCGGCACCGCAGAATTGTAAGGTCATGCGCTAAAGGTAAGCGGTAGCCCCAAACCCCGCGCGTGTTACGGGGCGGGGTCGCGGGTGCGGGGGAAATCCGTTAAACGCCCAGGAACCGATCGGCATACTCCGGGGGCGGCACCATCCGCCGGTCCCGGTCCCCGAACCATTGGTAGCGGTTGCGGCTAATGAAGTTGTAGACCAAATCGCGGAAGGACCGCGGCACGATATCCAGGGAGGCCAGGTAGGTCCAGGGACTCCCCATCAGGCGGAAGGTGCGCAGCACGCTGTCGCTGTGGGTGTAAACTTTTCCGCCGTCGTAGAGGACGACGGAATCGAGTGCCTTGGGGTTGATGCCGAGGGGCTGCAGCAATTCGGCCGCCGCTTCGGACTGCAGGGTGGCGAAACGCAGTATGCCCCGCCGGTCCGCCCGCAGAATGAAGTGGACCGAGCCGCTGCACAGCTTGCACGCGCCGTCGAAGAAGAGGATGGGGTGGGAGGTGTCCATGCCATCCCAACAGCGGGTCAGCTGCTTAGGTTAGGAAATCGTAGCTGAGGTCGCGCTCGGCGATGGTGTACTCCCCGTCCATTTCCGGCCACTCGATGCCGAAGGCCGGGTCGTCGTAGCGGAAGCCCTGCTCGGCCCGGGGGGCGTAGAAGTTGTCGCACTTGTAGGCGAAGACCGCCTTTTCGGAGGTAACCAGGTAGCCGTGAATGAAACCCTGAGGAATGTAGAGCTGACGCTGGTTTTCACCGCTGAGGTAAATCCCGTACCACTGATTGAAAGTGGGAGAACCCGGCCGCCGGTCAACGGCCACGTCGAACACTTCGCCGGAAATGACCCGGACCAGTTTGGTCTGCGCGTGCTCCCCCCGCTGAAGGTGAAGCCCCCGGAGCACCCCCTTGGAGCTCAGGGCCTGATTGTCTTGCTTAAAGGTCGTAAGGATGCCACCCGCCCGAAACGTTTGTTCGTTGTAGGTCTCCATGAAATAACCCCGCTTGTCACCGTAAACTTTCGGCTCGAAGATTTGCAGTCCCTCAATCGGGGTGGGTAGAAATGGCATAAGTGGTGCGTAAATCGTGCAATCAACATTCAACCGAAATCCCGGCTGACCATGTTAACGGGCGGGGGGCGATTTGAAGTGCAAGGTAGTTACTTGAATTGCTCCGGCGCATCAATTCCTCACCCCTTCACCCCCTCACCCCGTGAAAAAACCAGACTGGGAACAAGATTTCGCCTACCAGCGCGTCCGCCACCTCATCCAGGAGCGTTTCCGCCGCCCGGCCCTGCCCGACCTGAACGCCCTGCTCTTCCTGATCGGGGTGCAGGAACTGGGCCGCTGGCAGGAAGATTTCACCAAGGAGGAAAAGCGCGACCTGATGCACGTCGCCGTTTGCCGCCTACTCTCCGAAGACGGCCACTACCGCTTCGTAGGGCGCGACGCCGACGGCTGGCCACACTACGAGCTGACGAGTAAGATCCCGCCGACGGATCTGGGGGGGCAGGAGCGGCTGCTGAAGGAAAAGATTATCGGGTACTTTGAGGAGCTGGAGACGGAGGAGGGGCGCATCGACGCTGACTGACCTTCGTGCCCATGCCGTAACTTTACGCCATGCGTCTACTCGTTCTTTTACTTTTCGTCCTCGGCCTCGGGGCCTGCAGCAACGGCCCCACCCACGCCCTCATCGTCACCAACCTCGGCGAGATAGAAGTCCAGCTCTACCCCGAAACCGAGCGCCACACCCAGAACTTCATCAAGCTGGCGAACGAGGGCTTTTACACCGGCACCCTCTTTCACCGGGTGATCCCGGGTTTTATGATCCAGGGCGGTGACCCAACGAGTAAGGGGGCGGCCCCCGGCACCATGCTCGGTATGGGCGGCCCCGGCTACGAGCTCGAAGAAGAGATTGGCGCACCCCACCTGCGCGGAGCCCTGGCCGCCGCCCGTACCCCCAACCCCGAGAAGGCCAGCAGCGGCTCCCAGTTCTACATCGTGACCGGCGAGTTGCAGTCCGACAACTCCCTCGACCAGATCGAGCGGATGAAGGACATCAAGTACAGCGACGCCCAGCGGCAGGCCTACAAGGAGCAGGGCGGGCGCCCCGATCTCGATCAGGACTATACGGTCTTCGGGGAGGTCGTGCGCGGAATGGACGTCGTCGAGGCCATCGCCGAGCGGGAAGCCGGTGCCGCCAACCGCCCGCGGGAGGACGTGGTGATCGAGCGGGTCACGATCCGGTGATCAGAGCAAAGTCAGCGAGCAGCTGTACACGAAGGCCGGCGGTAAGTTGGCCAGGGTAAAGCCGACCGATACCTTGTTGAAGTTGTCCTTGAGCAGGCCGTAATCCTGGAGGGCGTACTGGTACTGAAGGAACTGTCCCTCCGGTTTTAGGATGCCCTGCGCCTGCCGGATGATGGTCTCCTTGATCGGCTGGTCGATCATGCTCAGCGGCAGACTGGAAACGACGAAGTCTACGCTGCTCCGCGCAAAGTGTTCCGTGAGTCGTTCCGCCCCCACGGGCAGCACCCGGAGGCGGTCGTCCCGGAGGGTGCCCAGGCGGTGGACGAAGGCCGGGTTGATCTCAAAGGCCGTCAGCTGGCTCTCCGGGCTGAGCTTCCGTAGCAGGGCGCGGGTGATGCAGCCCTCGCCCGGGCCCAGTTCGATTACCGTGAGCGGCCTGTCCGACGGGATGGCTTCGATGAGTCGCTTGACCAGCGCGGGGGATGCCCGGGCGATGGCTCCCGTGGAGCGAAAGTTTTTTACGGCTTCCCGGAAGAAGGTCCAGTTGTTCATAGAAAGGCGTGGTCGTCGGGAGGCAAAGAACGGCATTAAATAGTTATTCCTGTCCGCAGACCCCGCCGGTGGCCCCCCGGCCGCAACCATTGGCAATCTGCCGTTGTACCCAAGACCAAAGTCCTGTCCATGCTCCGTATCCTGTTGGTTGAAGACGAAGAGAACATTCGCGACACCGTAAAACTCAACTTCGAGATGGAAAATTTCGAGGTAGTGACCGCCGAGAACGGCCGCAAGGCCCTCAAGCACGCCGGCGAGCAGTACTTCGACATCATGATCGTCGACGTGATGCTGCCCGAGGTCAATGGCTTCCAGGTGGTGGAACAGGTGCGGCTCACCAACCGCGATACCCCCATCATTTTCCTGACGGCCAAGGATCAGGCCCAGGACCGCATCCAGGGCCTCAAAAAGGGCGCCGACGACTACCTGACCAAGCCCTTCGTGTTCGAGGAACTGCTCCTGCGCGTTAACCGCCTCATCGAGCGAACCAGCAAGTCGCCCGAAGTGCAGCCCGACCTCTTTCAGTTCGGGACCAATAAGGTGAACTTTGCCACCTACGAAGCCAGCGGCAACCAGGGCACCTTTACCCTGACCAAAAAGGAGGCCATGCTCCTCAAACTGCTCACCGAGCGCCGGGGGGAGGTGGTCAGCCGCCAGCAGATTTTGCAGTCGGTCTGGGGCTACGACGTCTACCCCAGTACCCGGACCATCGATAACTTCATTCTGTCCTTTCGTAAGTACTTTGAGCAGGATCCCAAGAACCCGGTACACTTCCTGAGCGTACGCGGCGTTGGGTACAAGTTCGTAGAGTAAGCCCCGCACCCGCGCCCCCGCCCCCGCATGCAAGACCTGACTTTCGCATACCCCGTTTGGTACCTCGCGCTCTGTGCAGGGGCCGGCCTCGGGGTGGCGCTTTTGCTGTACTTCCGGGCGCCCCACCCGGCCCCCCGACCCGTGCTGTGGAGCATGGCGGTCCTGAGATTTTTGGGCTACAGTCTGCTGGCGGCCCTACTGCTCTCCCCGCTTCTCCGATTGGTAGATACGGACCGACAAGAGCCGATCGTGGTGCTGGCGCAGGACGTGAGCGAGTCCGTGGCTCTGGAGACCGATACTACCGCCTACGCGACGGAATGGCGTCGACTCCGGGAGGAACTCGCCCGCAGCTACCGCGTGGTGGACTACACCTTTGGCAGCGAGGTGCGCGAGGCCGGCGACCTGAACTTCACGGACAAGCAGACGAACCTGGACGCCGTACTCACCGAAGTGGCCGACCTGTACGGCAACCAGAACCTGGGGGCCGTCGTCCTGGCCACCGATGGTATCTACAATGCGGGAAGCAATCCGGCCTACCGGGAGTACGCGCTCCGGGCGCCCGTCTATACCGTGGGGCTGGGCGATACGACCCGCCGCCGCGATCTGCTGGTCAGCCGCGTTTTTCACAACCGGATAGCTTACCTGGACGACCGGTTTTCCATTCAGGTCGACCTGAGTGCCCGTAACGCCGCCGGGGAAACCACTACCCTGACCGTTCGTCGCGTCGGGGAAGGCGGCGGCCCCGTGCTGCATACGGAGTCGATTCCCATTACGGGGGCTGACTTCTTCGCCACCCGCGAGATCGTCCTGGCCGCCGATCGGGCCGGAGTGCAACGCTACCGCATCGCGGTGACGGGGATCGGGGAGGAGGTGAGTACCGCCAACAACCAGCGCGATATTTTCGTCGACGTCCTCGATGCGCGGCAACGGATCCTCCTGCTGGCCGCGGCTCCCCACCCGGACCTATCCGCCCTGCGGCAGTCGCTGCGGACCGGACAGAACAACGAGGTCGAGGTGGCCTACGCCGATCGCTTTACCGGTGATCCTGAGGATTACGACCTGATCGTGCTTCACGAATTGCCCTCGGCTACCCAACGCGTCAGCGCATTGCTGGAAAGCATGCAGCGCGCCACGGTGCCCGTCCTCTACATTACCGGTGCCGGCCTGCCCGCCCCACTCCTCAACGCGGTACAGGACCTGGTAAACGTGCAGGGCGGGGGACCGCGGGTGCAGGGCAACGAGGCGACGGCCAGGTTGGTCCCGGGATTTAATGCCTTCACCCTGAGCGAAGAACTGCGGCGGGCCTTGCCGACCTTCCCGCCGCTGAGCGTACCCTTCGGGGATTTCGCGGCCGGCCCGGGCGCGATCCAGTTGCTGCGGCAGCGCATCGGGCGGGTGGACACGGACTTCCCCCTACTGGCCGTCGGGGAAAGCCGGGGCATCCGGACGGGGGTATGGCTGGGTTCGGGGCTCTGGCAGTGGCGGCTCTTCGACTACCTGGAGTACGGCGACCACGCCCGCTTCGACGAGCTGATCAGCCAGCTCACCCAGTACCTGACGGTGCGGGAAGACAAGCGGAGATTCCGGGTCAGCCTGGCGGAAAACATCTTCGACGAGAACCAGCCCGTGCAACTGGACGCCGAATTGTACAACAGCAGCTACGAGCTCATCAACGACCCGGAGGCAACGGTGGTCATCACCGGTCCGGAGGGCAGGGAGTACGATTACACCTTTACCCGCGCGGCAACCGCGTACACCCTGAACGCGGGCAGGCTACCGGTGGGCAACTACGACTACCGCGCCGTAGTCAACGATGGGGGAGAGACGCTCACCAGCGCGGGCAAGTTCACCGTGCAGGCCGTGGAGCTGGAGCGTTATGCGCTGGAGGCGGACCATGCCCTGCTGCGCCGTCTGAGCGGGCGCTACGGTGGCGCGCTGCTTTTCCCCGATCAGCTTGCCACGCTTCCGGATCGGCTAGTGGCGACCGGAGGCGTTAAGCCCGTCCTGTTTGAAACGGTCACGACCCGATCGATCCTGAACCTGAAAGCCATATTTTTCATCCTGCTGGCCCTGTTTGCCGGAGAGTGGGTGCTGCGGAGATGGTCCGGTAATTATTAGCCGTCAGTAAAATATTGCGCCTTAAGAAAAATAAAGTTGGTCGACGGGCGGAGAGCGGGTTCGACACGGCACTTTTCGTCTGAGGACAAAGCGGCTTTACGGGGTGATTAGGACGAGAAACTTGGCAGCTAACTATTTTTGCGGGCGCGGTAACGCTAGTGTGTACTGCTTGTTCGTAAAACATTAGCTAATTTAAATTTAAATTTTCAGAACCATGTAGGGGCTTCGTGCAGTATAGAGGGGTATTATTCTGTAGCTTTCTAGGGAGTTCGGAATTACAACAACACTATACAACCACAAGTAAGCTTACATGCAACAATTTTACTCGGCTAGGGCCGTGCTCACCCTACTACTCGGGTTCAGTGCCCTTTCTTCCATCTTTGCGGCTACCATTACGGTCACCTCCAACGAGGACCGGGGACCCGGCACCTTTCGGGGAGCCATCATGGCCGCCGCCGCGGGGGACACCATCTTGTTCGCTTCGGGTACCAACGGGCGCTCCATCACGCTGCGTTCGGTCATATACATTGAGAAAAATCTGGTCATCCTGGGGAACGGCATGGGCCGTACCCTGCTCAACGGGAACGGAACGAACCGAGCCTTTTCCGTACGTAAGGGGGCCGGCGTTACGGCAAAGGATCTGCGGATCTTCAATGGCGTCATGCAGATCGGCGGGGGACTGCGGGTGCGTGCGGGGAGTACGTTGATACTGGACCGGGTTCGCGTAGATCATTGCACCTCGAGTGGCGTACGCTCCGGTCAGGGGGGTGGTGGCATCTACAACGAGGGGGTTCTCTTCCTGATCGACTGTATAATCACCGAAAACCAAGCCCTACGGGGTATGGGCTCCGGCGGAGGAGTGCTAAACGCTCCCGGGGGGGCAATGGCCGTTACCGGTACAACAATCAACAACAACGAGGCCCGGCGGGCCGGCGGGGGCATTGAGGATGCCTCGGGTAGTGGTTCTACCACCATCATCCTGAACTCGAAAATTGACAAAAATAAAGTCTACGATGCTCCCGGTAACGGCGGTGGTATCCATATCGCTAGCGACGGTGGCCTGACCATCATTGGGGGTACGGTCAACGACAACCAGGCCGGCGCCGAGGGCGGGGGCATCTGGAATGGTATGGGTAGGCTGACGATTGTCGGTACCGAAGTCCGCAAAAACATCGCGGCCGGTAACATGGCCGACCAGGGCGGTGGCGGGCTCTACAACAACGGCGGCGGCACCATCACCGTGAGCGGCGGCGCCCGCATCTCGGGCAACCAGGCCACGGGCACGGCCGGCAGCGGCGGCGGTATCCTCAATAACACCGAGGCGACCCTGACGATCACGAACAGTCGGGTCGACAATAACGTGGCCAACCGGGCCGGCGGCGGCATCGAGGATGCCTCGGGCGGTACCTCGGCCTTTACCATTACCGCCGCGACGATCAACGGAAACCGCGTGAATGATGCTCCCGGAAACGGAGGCGGTATTCACATCGGTGGCGACGGTAAGCTGACCATCACCGGGAGTAGGGTCAACGGCAATCAAGCCGGCGCCGAGGGCGGCGGCATCTGGAATGGCAGCGGAACCCTGAGCGTGAGCGAAACCACCATTCAGCGCAATACCGCGGCCGGTAGCGAAGCCGACCAGGGTGGCGGCGGGCTGTACAACAACGGCGGCGGTACGATCGTGCTGGAAGAAGGAACTCAGGTATTGGATAATCGGGCTACGGGCACTTTCGGTAGCGGCGGGGGTATCCTCAACAACGTGGGCTCTACCCTGACGATCGTTAACTCACGGGTTAAGGGCAACGTAGCCAATCGAGCCGGGGGGGGCATCGAGGACGTCTCCGGAGCCGCTACGGATTTCACCATCACGGACAGCCGTATCGAAGACAATCAGGTAAACAATGCCCCCGGCAACGGGGGCGGCATCCATATCGGCAGCGATGGTGACCTCACGCTTAGCGGTGGCACGGTCAGCCGCAACCGGGCCGGCGCCGAAGGCGGCGGCATCTGGAACGGCATGGGTACGCTCAGCATAATGGGCACGGTGATCCGCGACAACTCAGCGGCCGGTAACGACGCCGACCAGGGCGGCGGTGGCCTCTACAATAATGGCGGTGGCACGATCGCGCTCACCGGCGGAACCATGGTCAAAAGCAACAAAGCTACCGGCACCTCCGGCAGCGGCGGTGGAATCCTCAATAACGTGGACGCTACCCTGACCATTACCGATAGCCGGATCGAAAATAACGAGGCCAACCGAGCCGGCGGAGGTATCGAAGACGTCTCGGGTAGCGCTGCGGCCTTCACGATCACGAACTCGATGGTCAATCAGAATAAGGTAAACAACGCTCCCGGCAATGGCGGCGGCATTCACATCGGTGGTGATGGCAACCTCACCATCACGGGGGGTACCGTCAATACCAACAGCGCCGGATCCGAAGGCGGCGGCATCTGGAACAACACCGGTACCCTGACCGTAGTCGGCACCCGGATCCGCAACAACACCGCGGCCGGCAACGACGCCGATCAGGGCGGTGGCGGACTGTACAATAATGGTGGGGGAACCATTGCCGTAAGCGGCGGGGCCCACATCTCCGGTAACCAGGCCACCGGCACGGCCGGCAGTGGTGGCGGTATTCTTAACAACACCGCTGGAACCCTAACGATCACGGACAGCCGCATCACGAACAACGTAGCCAACCGCGCGGGTGGCGGCATCGAGGACGCCTCGGGGAGTACCTCCGCCTTCACCTTGACTAACACGATGATCATGAAAAACCGCGTGAACAAGGCCCCGGGTAACGGGGGCGGAGTGCACACCGGAGGAGACGGCAACACGACCATAACCGGTGGCAGCGTATCCGGTAACGAAGCCGGACGTGAAGGGGGAGGACTCTGGAACGGTTCCGGTACCATGAAGGTAACCGGGACTACGGTAACCAACAACGTGGCGACCGGAAACGCGAGCAACCACGGTGGCGGCGGTCTTTTCAACGTCAGTGGTACTCTGGAACTGGAGGACGTCACGGTGAGTGGTAACCGGGCCACGGGTACCGCTGGTTCCGGTGGTGGCCTGCTTAGCCTGGACGGCATGATCACGGTCACCGGCGGAACGTTCGACAGCAATACGTCCAATCGCGCCGGCGGCGGGGTAGAGATCGTAGATGGCAGCTATTCCTCTACCGACGTGGCGTACAATAAAAACAAGGCGGGTAGCACTCCCGGCAATGGGGGAGCCTTCCACGTAACGGGTACGGGCAGCACGATCGATTTCGTGGGTGGATCCGTGACCAGTAACGTAGCCGCAAACGAAGGCGGCGGACTCTGGAATCAATCGGGGACCATCATGTCGATCACTAGCGTAAGTATTCTGGACAATCGGGTGACCGATCCTGGTTCCTTCACCACCCGCGTCGGCGGCGGCGGAATTTTCAACAATGGCGGCATCATCGACATCGACGCGTCTACGATCGCCTACAACACGGCCACCGGCGGCCAACTTACCGGTGGGGGCGGCATCGCCAACAATACCGGCGGTAACATTACGCTGATGCGTTCCACCGTATCCAACAACGCCGCCGGCCTGGTCGGTGGCGGCATCGGTAACGACGGGACCATGGAAGTGATCAACTCTACCATCACCCGCAACTCCTCGCCCGGGGCCGGGGGCTTTGCCCAGGCACGCTCCGTCGCAAAGCTCACCATCACGGGTACGATCGTGGCGGACAACATGGCCCAAATCTCCCCCGACTTCGGTACGCTACAGGGCATGGTGACCAGCAACGGTTACAACCTGATCGGCGACGATCACTACGACCAGTTTCCCGAGCAGCCCACCGACATCGAAGGGGTAAGTGCCATGCTCATGGACTTAGCCGACAACGGCGGGATGACCATGACACACGCGCCCAACTGCTCCAGCCCGGTGGTGAACGCCGGCGACCCCGGTGACGACACCCCCGACCAGATCGGGCAGCCGGTCTTCGGCGGTACCCGGGATATCGGTTCCTTTGAAAAGCAGTCCCTCTGCGGTCCCGTCGTGCAGCAGCCTATAGCCGCCGCGAAGCCTAGCGTAAAGGCGCTTGATCGGGTACAAGCCTATCCGAACCCAGTGACGAATGATTTCCTCAAATTGACCATGCCCGCTCACTTCGTGGGAGAGGTGACACTCCGCGTGATCAGTCCCGAAGGTCGCGTTCGCCAATTGTTGGCTTCCGAGGCCAGTAACTACCGCCTCGAACTCGGGGAGTTCGCGCCGGGTGCCTATACGCTACAGGCGATCCACGGCGAGGAGACCCAGACCCTCCGCTTCGTGATCGTCCGCTAGGCAGTTACGCCGTCTAGCGCTTGTTTGGGTTTTCCGAGCCTGACGAAGACGCCGCTATTTTGGGTCTATTCGAGCCTCATAAAGGGGAGGTGCACTTCGTGGCTGCTTCGCGGTGACGGGCTAAGTGACGCTTTTTGAGACGAAGAAAAGGCGCGAAAGAGCAAGTTTGCGGCGGTGAGCGGAATCCCAAACAAGCGCTTACCGAATCCAGTTACCCCGGCCCCAAAGCGAGTCCGGGGTAATTTTTTTAGGTGCAGAAATTGCGAGAACAAGTCGATTGCTGCAAGAAGATTGGGCAATTGACACGGGGAGAATTATTAAACCCTGAACTTAAGGAGGCCCCTAGAGGCAGTCGGATTAAAGGGCTATCTTTGCGATCTCTTACCGAAACCGTGCCTAGCAAATCGCTCGTTTAGTGCCGATAACTGTCCCTTCTAACTACACCAATCATCGAACGTCCGCCGTTCACGATGACTTGCACCCCGACGAGGCGAGATGGTTTGCCGTGCGGGTAGGGCACCGCAAGGAGAAGGTGGTCGCTAAGTTGCTGGACATCGAAGGAGTAACGTATTTCCTGCCGCTGCGGGAGCGCCCATTCAAGTACAAATCGAAGACCGGAGTCCGTCAGATCCCCTTGTTGGGCGGCTACATCTTCGTCCGCATCGTGGCCAGTCAGCAACTACAGGTCCAGCGGCTGAATTTTGTCTTCGGCTTCATCAAAATCGGCAAGGAGCGCCGACAGGTGACCCAGGCGGAGATCGATTTGCTCAGGCGATTGTCTATCGACAACACGATCGAGTGGGTAGTCGAGGAAAAGCTACAGGAACTGGAGAGCGGCACGGTCGTCGAGATCGCCCGGGGCCCCCTGGCCGGCGTACGCGGCTACTACCTGCACGCGAAAACGAAAAAGAAATTCATCATCTCCTTCGGGGGGCTCGACGCCCGCCTGATGACGTGTGAAGTCTCGCCCGAGGACATCATCCCTCTCCCGGGAATGGACGCCGTCAAAGAAACCCAAAATCAGGATCGCAAGAAACTTTGGTAAACCCGTGTACCAAGGCTAAAAACGTACCGCAAGCGCGGATCGGACAAAGTGGTTACGACACATGGAGGGCGAAGCCGTGAAGCGCGTGCTCATCGTGAGTTATTACTGGCCGCCCAGCGGAGGCATCGCGGTCCTGCGGTGTTTGAAGTTCGCCAAGTACCTGCGCGACTACGGCTGGGAACCGGTAATCTTCACCGCCGCCAACGCACACTATCCCACCCTGGATGATTCAAATAACCGCGATCTGCCCCCCGACCTGGAGGTGATCCGTCAGCCAATCTGGGAGCCCTACACCTGGTACAAGCAGTTCATGGGCAAGCCAGCGGACGAGAATGTCAACAACGTCTTCTATACCGATGAAGCGGACGGCGGCTGGAAACATGAACTGGCCGTGTGGGTCAGGAGTAACTTCTTCATTCCCGACGCCCGGGCCACCTGGATCAACGGCTCCGTAAAGCGCATTTTAGGCTACCTGAAAGACAATCCAGTAGACGCCCTGCTCTCCGATGGTCCGCCCCATAGTAATACCCGTATCGCTACCCTGGTCAGTCGCGCGACCGGTCTACCCTGGTTGGCCGATTTCCAGGATCCCTGGACGCAGGTAGATTACTACAAACTGCTCAAGCTGACGGGGTGGGGGAGGCGGAAGCACGAGCGGATGGAGCAGGAAGCCTTTGCCCAGGCTACCGCTGACCACCATCGTCAGTCCCAGCTGGAAGCAGGACCTGGAAGCAATAGGCGCACGAAACGTACGGGTGCTGTACTGGGGCTATGATCCCGCTGATTTTGCAGCACTGAAGCGGACCCCCCACCAAAAATTCACCCTTACCCACTTGGGTATCATGGGCTACGACCGGAACCCGGAGGTGCTTTTTCGGGCGATCCAGCAGCTAAAGGAAGAAGTGCCGGGATTCGCGGAGGATTTTGAGTTGCGGCTTTACGGACAGGTCGACCACCGCGTGAGAAGTGCCATCGAAGCGTACGGCCTGCTCCCGCAAACCAACTTTGCCGGTTCCGTTGACCGCCGCGTAGCGCTGCAGGAGACGCTGGACAGCCACGTATTACTGCTGCTGCTCAACCAGCAGTCGAACGCCAAGGGACGCATTCCGGGTAAGTTGTTTGAATACCTGGCCGCCCGCCGGCCCGTTCTCAACTTCGGACTCCCCGAGAGCGACGTCGCGGAAATACTGAGGAATACCGGTAGCGGGCAGACCGTGAGCTACACCGCCGCACCCGCGCGCGCCGCCGAAATACTGCGGGAGGCTTACGCGGTTTATCAGGAGGGGGGCACTATTGAAATGGACGACACGTTGATCAAGGAATATAGCCATCCCAGATTGGTAAAACAATTGGCGGGGTACCTTGACTCCATTGCAGCATGAAAAATAAAACCATTTTAGTGACCGGGGGAGCCGGTTTCATCGGCTCCCACGTCGTTCGCCTCCTGGTGAATAAGTACCCGGAGTACCGCATCATCAACCTCGATAAGCTGACCTACGCCGGTAACCTCGCCAATGTGACGGACATCGCCGACCGCGACAACTACAGCTTCGTGAAGGCGGACATCACCGATCTGGACGCTGTTCGTAAGGTATTCGCGGTGTACCCGATCGACACCGTCGTGCATTTGGCGGCGGAAAGTCACGTCGACCGCAGCATCAAGGATCCCCTGATCTTCGTTCGTACGAACCTCGTCGGTACGGCTACCATGCTGCAGGCCGCCAAAGAAGCCTGGAAAGAGAGTTTCGATGGAAAGCTGTTCTACCACGTATCGACCGACGAAGTCTATGGCTCCCTGGGGGAAACCGGCTTCTTTACCGAGGAGACGCCCTACGATCCGCGCAGTCCTTACTCCTCCTCCAAGGCGGGCAGCGATCACCTGGTGCGGGCCTGGGGACACACCTACGGCATGCCGGTGGTGCTGAGCAACTGCTCGAATAACTACGGTCCCTACCAGTTTCCCGAGAAGCTGATCCCGCTCTTCATCAACAACATTCGCCAGGAAAAGCCCCTGCCGGTCTACGGAAAGGGCGTGAACGTGCGGGACTGGCTCTACGTAGTGGACCACGCCCGGGCCATCGACCTGATCCTGCACGAAGGCAAGCACGGGGAAACCTATAACATCGGCGGTCATAACGAGTGGAAGAACATCGACCTCATCAAGGTGATCTGCCGCACGATGGACCAGAAGTTGGGCAGGGAAGCAGGTGCCAGTGAACGCCTCATCACCTACGTCACCGACCGCGCCGGACACGACATGCGCTACGCCATCGACGCCACCAAGCTGCAGGAAGAGCTGGGCTGGACGCCGAGCCTCCAGTTCGAGGAAGGTATCGCCAAAACGATCGATTGGTACCTGGATAATGAAGACTGGATGCAGGGCGTGACCAGTGGCGCCTACCAGGAGTACTACACCACCATGTACCAAAACCGCTAAAGCCAGACCCATGAAAGGAATTATTCTGGCCGGCGGTTCCGGTACGCGGCTTTACCCGATCACCAAGGGCGTATGCAAGCAGCTGATGCCGGTGTACGATAAGCCCATGATCTACTATCCGCTGAGCATCCTGATGCTGGCGGGGATCCGGGAGGTACTCATCATTACCACTCCCCAGGACCGGGATGCTTTCGAGAACCTGCTGGGCGACGGAAGCGAGCTGGGGTGCAGCTTTCACTACGCCGTCCAGGAAGTGCCCAACGGATTGGCGCAGGCCTTCGTGATCGGAGAAAACTTCATCGCCGGGGATAAGTGCGCGCTGGTACTGGGAGACAACATCTTTTACGGGGCTGGCCTCAGCCAGTTGTTGCAGGAAAGTGCCCAACTTACTTCGGGAGCGCGGGTCTTTGCCTATCCCGTGCAGGACCCGGAACGTTATGGCGTGGTCGAGTTCGACGAAAACCGCAAAGCCATCAGCATCGAGGAAAAGCCTGATGTACCCAAAAGCCGCTACGCCGTGCCCGGACTGTACTTCTACGACGAGCGCGTAGTGGAAGTGGCGAAAAATGTGGAACCCAGTGCCCGCGGCGAGTACGAGATCACCACCGTCAACCAGTGGTACCTGGAGCGGGGAGAACTGGAAGTCGGCATCATGCAGCGCGGTACCGCCTGGCTGGATACCGGCACCTTTGAGAGCCTGCACGACGCGGCGGAATTCGTGCGGGTGATTGAGAAGCGGCAGGACCAGAAGATCGGATGTATTGAGGAGGTAGCTTACCGGATGAACTACATCGGCAAGGAGGAGTTGCGGCGGGCTGCTGCCCCCCTACTCAAAAGCGGTTATGGGAAGTACCTGCAAACCTTAGTTTAACCAGGTTGGCAGCCCGAAACCTGTTTGGCCTGTTCCGGCATTTCAGGTTTTTTTACGCCTACCTGGGGAGCGGTACCATAACAACCCTCGTCAGCAGTCTATTGGTAGCTTTGCTCGATGGATTCGGGCTGGCCATGTTTTTACCGCTACTTGCCGCTGCCGGGCAAGGAACTGATACCGCCCGGGGAGGAGAATTCACTTTTCTGACCCGCGCTATGGAAATAACGGGCCTGTCTGTCACCCTGACCACCGTACTCGCAGTGATGGTGGGCCTCTTCTTCCTGAAGGGCGTAGCCCGATTTACCACGGAGTATCATCGGGTGCTGCTGCAGCAGCGGTTCACCACTTCGCTGCGTATGCAGAACCTGGGCCTGCTTGCCGGTTGCAGCTATGAACACTTCTCCCGAGTTCATTCTGGCAGAATACAGAATACCCTGAGCGGTGAGATGGAGCAACTCAACCGGGCTTATGTTAACTACTTCCAGTTGTTGCAGTACCTGATCATGGCCCTGGTGTACGCGGGACTGGTTTATGCTGCCAATCCGGCCTTTGCGGCCATCGTGGTCGTGAGTGGCCTGCTGTCCAACCTAGCCTTTAACTGGATCAACCGGCGGACAAAACAAGCCTCCCGCTCGCTAACGCTAGGGGCAAATAATTTCCAGGGTCTGCTGATCGAGGGGGTTCGCTCCTTCAAATTTCTCAAAGCCACTAATTTGATCCACGTCTTTCGGGGTAAAATTCAGGAGTCCGTTCTTGACATTGAAAGGCAGCAGCGGTCAATCGGCATGATGAACGGTGCCGCTGCTGCGATTCGTGAACCGCTGATCGTGCTGGTGGTCGTGGTCGCAGTTCTCGTGCAGATTACGCTATTTGGGGATACTTTAGGCATCCTTATCCTGAGTCTTCTGTTCTTTTATCGGGCGCTCACCTCAGTCACCGCCGTACAGAATTGCTACACCCAGTTTCTCAGCGTGGCCGGTTCGTTAGAAAACGTACGTAGCTACATCAGCGAAATGGAGGCCGTGCAGGAAGAGAGGGGCACCATCCGGTTTGCATCCTTAAAGGACAACATCGAGGTGGACGAGCTCACCTATGGCTACACCGACCAGACCATCCTGAATGACGTCTCGTTGCAAATAAGTAAGTATGAGACGGTAGCCGTTGTCGGACAAAGCGGTAGCGGAAAAACTACCCTGGTTAATCTTATTTGCGGACTCTTACGCCCCCCGAGCGGGACGATACGGGTAGATGGAACGGACATCAACACGCTGGATAAAGCGAGTTACCGGCAAAAGATCGGCTACGTTACGCAGGAGCCTCAAGTGTTTTCCGACACCATTCGGAACAACGTTACGTTCTGGGACAATGAGTGTCCGGAATCGAATGGGAGACTCAACCGCGCTCTGCAACTAGCGCAGGCCGCAGATTTCGTGCGGGCCTTACCCGCCGGTATAAATACCAAGCTGGGTAGCGATGGGGTAAACCTGAGTGGCGGACAGCGCCAACGGCTGGCCATTGCCCGAGAGCTTTACCGGGACGTCGAGCTACTCATCCTGGATGAGGCCACCTCGTCGCTTGATTCTCAGAGTGAACGGATGATCCAGGAAAGCATCGAAAGCCTCGGTGGCCGACTCACCCTGATCATCATTGCCCACCGCCTGTCTACCGTGCGCAAGGCGGACAAAATACTTCACTTGCAGCCCGGGGGTAATTACGAGATCGGTACTTTCGATTCTTTATTTCAAAACTCACGGAGCTTTCGAAAAATGGTGGAGTTACAGGCCATTTAGCGGAGTTCCCGATCCCTCGATCAAAATCACCCTAGTATGTCAGATTTGAATGGTATCGCCCGCTTGAATGCCGAGCAGCAGTTAGCGGCTTACCGGAGTAAGAAAGTTGCGATTTCCGTAATCGGACTGGGGTACGTTGGGTTGCCCCTTGCCCTGGAACTCGCTAAGAAATTTCGCGTGATCGGATTCGACATCAGCGATTCCCGCGTGGAAATGATGCGGAATCGTCAGGATCCCAGCGAGGAATTGGAAGCCGCCGCCTTCGACGGTAAAGACATCACCTTCACTTCCGACGGAGAGGGACTGCGGGAAGCCTCCTTCCACATCGTGGCGGTCCCTACGCCGGTGGATGATAGCCGTACGCCTAACCTGCGTCCCCTGATGGGAGCCTCCCGTTCGGTGGGCAAGGTGCTGAAGCAGGGAGACATCGTGGTGTTTGAGTCTACCGTTTACCCTGGCTGTACCGAAGAGGATTGCGTGCCGATCCTGGAAGAAGAAAGCGGCCTGACCTTCGGGGCCGACTTTACCGTGGGCTACTCTCCGGAGCGCATCAACCCGGGAGATAAGGAACACACCGTCGACAAGATCCTGAAGATCGTGTCCGGTAGTGACCCGGAAACCCTCAGGTAGTCGCTGGTATCTACGGCGACATCATCACCGCCGGCATTTACGAGGCCGCCAGCATCAAGGTGGCCGAAGCGGCCAAAGTGATCGAGAATAGTCAGCGCGACGTTAACATCAGTTTTGTCAATGAGCTGAGCATCATTTTCCGTCAGATGGGGATCGATACCCAGGACGTACTGGAGGCCGCCGGCACCAAGTGGAACTTCCTCCCCTTCCGGCCGGGCCTGGTCGGCGGTCACTGCATCAGCGTCGACCCCTATTACCTACTCCATAAGAGCGTTAAAATGGGCTACGATCCTCTGGTCATCGCCAGTGGGCGCCGGATCAACGACCGGATGCCGGCCTTCATCGCGAAGGAACTGGTGCAGGCGCTGCTGAAGGCGGATAAAAATCCCAAGCGCAGCAAGGTGCTGGTGCTGGGAGTCACCTTCAAGGAAGACGTCGCCGATATCCGGAACTCCAAAGTAGTCGATGTAGTGCGCGAGCTCATGGACTTCGGCGTCAACGTACAGCTTTATGACCCTTACGCCAGCCCTAACGAGATCGCCCATGAATACCAGCTCACGATGGTGGACGAGATTACGAAGGATTACGACGCCATTGTAGTAGCCGTGTCGCATAAGGAATTCAAGTCCTTTTCGTTGGATAAATTCCGTGACCTAAGCAAGGATGATCTGCTCCTCTTCGATCTGAAGGGACTCTACGATCGCGGTGAGCTGCGCGAAGGCGAAACCATCTGGCGACTTTAATATAACCCCACACCTTAAAAAACACACCCATGATTTTAGTGACTGGAACCGCCGGATTCATTGGATTCCACCTTGCTCAACGCCTGTTGAAAGACGGAGAAAAAGTAGTAGGACTGGATGTCATCAATGATTACTACGACGTCAACGTCAAGTACAGCCGCCTGGAGGAAGCCGGCATTGATAAAGAACAGATCGAGTACGGCAAGCTGGTGCAGAGTAGTTCCCAAGCCGGGTACCGGTTTATTAAGTTGGACCTGACCGACCGGGAAGGACTCAACAAGTTATTCGCCAGCGAACAGTTTGATTCCGTAGTGAACCTGGCCGCCCAGGCTGGAGTGCGTTACAGCCTGATTAATCCGCAGGCCTACATCGACAGCAACATCATCGGCTTTAACAACATTCTCGAGGCGTGCCGCCACAATGGCGTGAAGCACCTGGCTTATGCGTCGAGCTCGAGTGTGTACGGTCTAAACGAGAAGATGCCCCTCTCCACGAGTGACAACGTGGATCACCCGATTTCTTTGTATGCCGCGAGCAAGAAGAGCAACGAGTTGATGGCTCATACCTACAGCCATCTGTTTGGCTTAGCCACTACCGGACTCCGCTTCTTTACCGTATACGGGCCGTGGGGCAGACCCGATATGGCGCTCTTCCTCTTTACCGAGGCGATCCTGAAGGGGGAGCCCATCAAGGTGTTCAACCACGGCAAGATGGTCCGTGATTTTACCTACGTCGACGATATCGTAGAGGGTATTTGCCGTGTCATCGCTCATCCGCCAAAGGGAAATAAATCGTGGACTGGGGAAGCACCGGATCCCTCTACCTCTAAGGCCCCTTATAAGGTCTACAACATTGGTAACAACGATCCCGTCACCCTGATGGAGTTCATTACCGCCATTGAAGAAGAGCTCGGACAGGATGCAGAAAAGATCATGATGGATCTTCAACCGGGTGACGTGCCCGCAACTTACGCTAACGTGCAGGATCTGATGGATGACCTGGGGTACAAACCCGAAACCAATGTGCGGGACGGGATTCGCTCGTTTCTGAGTTGGTATCGGGCTTACTATGGATATGCTGACGCGACAAATCAAACAAGCTAGTGTTTGACTGGCTGCGCAAGAAACGACATTCCGTACCAGATTTTAGCTTTCTGAATACGGACTTGCACGCTCACTGGTTGCCCGGTATCGACGATGGGGCAAAGGACTTGCAGGAAACCATGCAAATGCTGCGGAGTTTCGTTGAGCTTGGATATTCAAGTCTTATCGCAACTCCGCACGTCATGGTAGATTACTACCAAAATACTCCCGAAATCATATTGGATAAACTGCGAGAAGTAAAGAAGGCGGCGGTCGAAAATGAGCTCCCCCTGAACTTGTACGCTGCGGCAGAATATCTTCTGGATGATGGATTTGAGAGACATTTAAAGGAGGGCAAACTGCTCACGATGCCCGATGGACGGAGTGTGCTTATTGAATTTGGATTCTACGCAAAGCCGATGAATTTGGATATTGTGCTTTTTCAGTTGCAGACGGCGGGTTATCAACCTATTCTAGCCCATCCTGAGAGATATGCCTATCTACATAGGGACCGATCTTACTTCAACAGCCTGCTAGAAAAGGGGCTCAAGTTTCAACTAAACTTGCTCTCATTTTCCGGTCACTACGGAAAGCAGGTAAAGGAGGTTGCCCTGTACCTACTGAAAAATGGGATGGTCAGCTATGCAGGAACTGATGGCCACAATTTGCAGCATCTGGAGAAGATCAGGTCTTTACTCAATGATGGCACTATACTTGATTCCTTGGTAGGGAGTCCGTTTCAAAACAAAGAACTTTTATCGGTATGATCTATAAGAGGATTCCCTTCTATATTCTGATCGCGCTACTCTGCTTAGCTTTAACATCCTGCGTCCGACACCACCAGTTAGTAAATTTTCGCAAACAGGACGAGGCCTCGTTGAACAATTATCGGAAGAACATTGACTTGCCTGTCCTGTATATTCAGCCTGACGATATTCTCTACATCACAGTCAATAGTCCTAATGACTTGGCGAGCCAGCCATACAACCTTACACAGGGGCAGGGCTCAAACATGGCCGCGGGGCAATCTATGATGCTTATGCTTCAGGGGTACGCTGTAGATAGTACCGGTAATATCGATTTTCCAAACATCGGTCAACTCAAGGTGGGGGGAATGAGCCTGGAAGGGGCAAGAAATGTGGTTGCGGAGGCTCTCCGTCCATACCTTAGTAATATCGCTGTGAACGTTAAATTCTTGAATTTTCGATATAGCATTATTGGAGACGTGGTTCGCCCTGGCACCTACACGACAATCAACGAGCGTGTTTCCTTACTGGAGGCGTTAGCTTCTGCAGGAGACATGACACCATACGCCGCCCGGCAGCGAGTGTCCATCATTCGGGAAATAGACGGTGTACGCACTATCGCGGAACTTGACTTACAAAGTGATGAGTTTTTCGCTTCACCATACTACTACATCCGGCAGAATGACGTGATCTATGTAGAACCTATCCAGGCTAAAGTTGCCACAGTCGCAGACCCAGTCACTAGATTGATAAGCTATGGTACTGCATTAATTTCTGTTATAACGGCGATAGTGCTTCTTGCCAGATAGAAGTTATTGATACAAATCAAGTAATTGGAACACTTACACAGTAAAGGCTCAGAGGCTGAAGTAAAGCAGCCCGATACTTCCCAGGCGAAAACTGCGTCTTCATCCAGTTCGCTCAATCCGAAAATGTTATACCATCGGGTTCTGCGCTATTGGTGGTTATTGGTCATTGGTATCCTTCTGGGATACCTAGCAGCAAAGTTGTATCTCAGGTACCGTGATATTGAATACTCGATCAGTGCTATTGTCCAGATTGAGGATGAAGAGGAGCAAGGAATCAGCGAACAGATCGTTATCCGTGATTTTGGTTATGAGGAGGACCAGAATCTGGAAACTCAGATTCAGTTGATGAAAAGCCGATCTCTCTTGCGGAAAGTAGTGACCGATCTGGGCATTGACATACGATTTTTTACGGAAGGGCGCATACGGAATTCTGAACTCTACAAATCCAGTAACCTGCCGATTGCGGTGAAACGTTATGTACCTGAGCAAGCTGCCTATGGTAAAAGGCTACAGCTGAATCTAGTTGGAGACGGTAAGTTTTCCTTTGGTACTGAAGATGAACTGGATACTTTCCGGTTGGGATTACCCTTCACGTCCGTCTACGGAACTTTCCTGTTTGAGGGAGACACTTTGGCGACTGACCCAGTAGACCACCTTTTGATTCAGTTTTTAGATCCAAGCACCGTAGCCGGAAACTATGTTAATTCTCTTAGTATCAAATCCGTAGGTACTTCCAACTTGCTGACCATTGCGCTACCTGAGGAGGTTGCCCAGCGTGGAAAAGACATTATCAATGGAGTGATAAGCACCTATGACTCCATCACGATTGACGTGAAAAACCAGAGTGTGGTTCGGACACTTGCCTTCATAGATGACCGAATCGCTGAATTTGAAGGTGAATTATCAGCTGTGGAAGGAGAGGCTGAAAGTTTTATTCAAGATAACAACTTGCTAGTTGATATACCGACCAATCTACAAATCGTTCTTGCTGATTTTGAACAGACAGAAGCGCAACTGGCCTTATTGAATCAACAGCTTCAGGGAATAGATATACTTGCAAACTATCTGCAGAACGAACCCCAGAATCTTGAATTCATTCCACTAAAAGCTGAATTTGCAAGCCTGAACGTAACTCCGCTCATTCAACAATATAACGACCTGATTTTGCAGCGCTCAGAACTGGCCAGCAATGCGTCCGCGAGCAATCCAGTAGTAGTAGCCCTGAATCAACCTCTAAATAAACTAAAAGAGACAATACTTGAGGGTATTGTACGGGCGAGAGTTGAAACTACTCAGAGCATAGATAGTCTGCAGACCCAACGTGGGAATCTTCTTGGGCAGGTGCGTGAAGTACCCGGTCAGCGCCGCCGACTATTGGGGATAGAAAGGGAACAGCAGATTAAGCAGGAACTCTATTTGCTGTTGCTTCAAAAGAGGGAGGAAACAGCGCTTACGCAGGCAATTACCGCATCAGGGCTGCAGATAATCGAAGAGCCTAGAAGTAGTGGACCAACTGGGCCATTACCCATACAGGTTTATTTGCTGGGAATCATTGGTGGTTTGCTATTTCCGCTTGCTGGACTGGCGGGAGCGGAAATATTGGACAACACCATCACGTCTCCGGACCAGATCAAGCAGTTGACAGACATTCCCCTAATTGGATCTGTTTCCATCAATCCGGATAAGTCGCGCATGCTGATTGATTTCTCCGCTAGAACTCCTATTGCGGAAATGTTTCGCATGATGAGAACCAACCTGCAATTTATAGGAGCCAATAGAGTGCAACAGGTACTGATGGTGACCTCGAGTATGGCAGGGGAAGGAAAAACATTTATCTGTCTGAACCTAGGAATGAGCCTTGCCATCTCAGGTAAGAGGGTGCTGCTGATCGATATGGATCTGCGCAAGCCCAAGCTTGGACGTTATATAACCGGAGACGAGAAGTATTCAGCACCCGGAATGACCAATTATTTAGCCGGAAGCATCTCTCTTGAAGAAGCCATAAACCCAAGTGGTCTCCATGAGAGTCTGTATTTTATCGGTAGTGGGATAATTCCACCCAATCCGGCTGAAATGATCATGTTGGAAAAAACCGGAGAGACGATTGCTGAATTGCGAGAAGAATTCGACTATATTCTCGTTGATATGCCGCCCATTGGGTTGGTGACGGACGCAATGTTGATGGCCGGCCGCGTGGATACTACGCTCTACGTGACGCGATATGGATTTACAGAAGTCGGCCAACTCTCCATTGCAAACGACCTCTACCTTGACAAAAAGCTTAAGAGTATGGCTTTGGTGCTTAATGGCATAAAGGTTGGTAGAGGTTACGGCTACGGCTATGGCTACGGCTATGGCTACGGCTACGGTAACTATGGAGATTAATGAATAAAGCTGACTTTTTACATAATCAATATCTATTTTCACTATTTTGTTATGAGCGCTGAATGTCGTGGGTCATATTTTTGGGTTTGGAGGAGGCTAATGCTGTCAACTGCCTTGGCTTATGGCCGTGATGCGTGGTATCGCGTACAGTAAGGAACAAATTATAATTTAGGATCAAATGAAAATTCTATATGTGCTTGATTCTCTACAAGTTGGAGGAGCCGAAAGAAGCACTCTTGAGATCGCAAACGTCATAGAAGCAGATAGTGTAGTCGTTTGCTTGTATGATAAAGATGAATTAAGTAAGTATTTCAAGGAATCTAAGATAAAGTTCTATAACTTTAATTTGAGTGGGAAATATGCTATGTTTAAAGCTGTAAATATGTTGGTTGATGTCATCAAACATGAATCTCCTAATGTTATAGTTGGAACTTTATATAGAGCAGAACAGATAAGTAGAGTAGCTAGCAAATTAACGGGAGTTCCAGTTGTTGGTACATTCGTAAATGATTCCTACTCCAACTATCACTTAAATACTTTAAGCCCCTTAGTGAGAATCAAAGTTCTCCTTTTAAAGGTTATCAATGAAATTACTGGGAATTTGTGTAGTGGATTTCTATCAAATTCACATTACATAAAAAAGTCTAATGCTGCGGCTTTATCGATTCCTTTACATAGAATAAAAGTGATTCATAGGGGGAGAGATTCCTCAAAATACTCGGCCCCGAGTAAAGCTGTAAAAACGGTCAAGCCTACAGTTTTCGTAAATGTGGGTAGACTCATCGAGAGAAAGGGTCAACTTGAGTTGATTAAAGCATTTGCAATTTACAAAGAGAAGTATAGTAATGCTTTTACATTGTTTATTGCTGGGCGTGGACCACTTAAAGATCGCCTTGAGTCGGAAATTTACGCACACGGGCTTGAGGAGAATGTCTTATTACTTGGAACCGTAGATGATATACCAGGCCTTCTCTCCACCTGTGAAGTATTTGTGTTCCCATCTTATTTTGAAGGATTCAGTGGCGCGTTGGTAGAAGCAGCTCTGGCTGGAATTCCCATTGTGGCATCCGATATACCAATGAATCGGGAAGTTCTTCCAGAAGAATATATTTCGCTCTTTCAACCCAAATCAGTAGAATCTCTAGCGGATTCTCTTTTTGCGATCCATGACAACTGGCCAGAAATGGTAGCTAATGCTGATGCTGCACGTTCTTATGCCATCCTGAACTACGATATAAATAGGATTGGAGCTCAACATCTGAGCTATTATGAGGATGTAATTAGCGGATAGTGAACATACCGGCTTTTCAAACTACAAAGCTCAACCACGCCTTCTTGCAGAAAGCGGCGAATTATAGTTTATTTCTCGATATGAACTGGCCGAGAGTGTAAAGAAAGAATAGTGAAAAGGCTAGCGACGCTGCTATGATTCAAGGGCGGGCGATCTGCACGTCAATTTAAATTCAGCTTGTCCGTTAATGTATATATAACTCGCTTGCTGACCCTTGGTGATCTATCCTTCCGAATCCATTGATCCATTTTGACAGCTCGGGTTTAGCGCTTTTTGAGTTGTGCAGTTTTGGCAAAGCCTAAACCATCAGCACTTGTTACGCATCATTCCCTCCAAACTTGAGATTTTGATCGGTATGTTTTCAACATCGCTTACCCACGCAATGTAAACGCAGCCTAAATTATCATACATCATATGGAACATAACGAATCGGATATTGTGGATTTCGTTTGTATTGGTGCAATGAAAGCTGGTACTACGACATTGTTTACATCTTTACAACCTCATAAGGACATACTGCTCACTAAGAAGAAGGAGGCAAATTTTTTCAATAATGAAATTGATCCTGTTCAATTAGCTATATACAATGATTCCTTTACTGCCGGTACGGGCGTGAGGGCCGATGTATCACCCAACTACAGTTTGAGGCATATTTCTCCTCAAACAGCAGCCAGGCTGGCAAAATATGCACCTAATGCAAAAATTATATATATTGTAAGAGATCCTATCAAGCGTTTAATTTCTCATCTGCACCATGACCTGTATAGAGCCAGGTTCGATCCTGAAGAAGCATTTGAAAAAGCAAGCGATCCCAACGGTACTTACGTCTTGACGAGTTCTTACAATTACCAACTGGAAGCTTACGAAAGATTCTTTTCTTCGGACCAAATAATGGTGGTTTCCTTTGAAAATCTAATCGGCAATTTTGCTGCAACGTTCAGTGAAATTATGGCGTACGTAGGGTCAAAGTCTGCGAAGCCAATTGAAGTTCATCCGGGGAATCTTACAAGTAAGAGATACAAAATCCCGTATCATGATTTTATCCATAGTAGAGTTAAGAACAATCACTTGCTTAACGCTTATCACCGTTTCTGGTCTATAGTAAATATTAAGATTGATAAGCCCTCCTTCACAGATGAACAAATGTGCGAGGTAGCCTCATTGCTACAAGCGGATACTAAAATACTTGTAGATAAGTATCCCACGGTATCCAACAAGTGGAGTGCTATGAAAAAATTTACCGATTTATAGAGTGTTTCTCTTTATGATAAACGGACTCGGGGTGGAGCGGCAAGCGGGGTTTACCCACACAAGTGTGCGCAATACTACAGCCGGTATTGACCTTTTACATCCCGACACCACCGGTAATTATGACGGGCACAAAATTTTGTAGAGGAAAGTGGCAATATACCAGGCAGTTTGCCGTGGTGGTGCAAGGACTTGATTGACCACATGGTGACTGCCAGCTCGTGAATTTAGCACCGAGCAGCATGACGAAACTGCGCCCTTGTATGCTAAAACGCACCTTTATAAAAGGTCGGTACATCACATACGCGCTAATGTAAATTCGTACTTTTGAAGAAAGGTTTAATGCTCTACGGATTTATCTTTTCCTTTAGCTGTGATCATGTTGGCGTCTTGCTCCGGGAACTATTATGGTCGCTATTCTTCACCTATAGTGTGCCGGCTGTCTTAAACACGAGGTTCAAAACAAAACTCACTTTTTTCATCAGTTAATATATTTTGTTCGTAGTAAAATAGTTAGGAAAGAAATTCTATTTTCATTACTACTAATTAAAACCTGAATCGAATTACTCATTTCAAATCATCACTAAAAATACTATTGATTATGAATGATGTGAGAAAACTAGCCGTTAAATACATTCCAAAATCTCTGAAGGGGGATGTAGTCAATTTAATAAGATCTTTCAGATTAAGAATTGACAGGAGAAAGCGCATCTTTCCTGATTTCATCATTATCGGGACGCAAAAGGGGGGCACAACTTCGTTATTTAGATATATAAACGAACATCCATCTGTAATGCCTTCTCTACTGAAAGGTACATTTTTTTTTATTTACCACTACAATAAAGGAGCCGATTATTATAAAGCTAATTTTCCCACAGTGGATGAGCTATCGGACAACGGAAAACGTGTAAAAATCACCGGGGAGTCGACAGCCGATTATATATATTATCCCGGGGTTGAACGTAAGATAAAGCTGTGGATGCCTGAGGTAAAGCTGCTGGTCATTCTAAGGAATCCTGTAGAGAGATCTATCTCAGAATTCTTTTTCTTGGATGTATACAAATCGAGTAGCAAATCCTTTGCGGAACACGTCAACATTGAACTGGACAATATCTCCGCAGCCCTCAACAGTGGTAAGTCTTACGAGGAGATGTTTGAAGAACGGCAAAAGTATCCAGTCCTGCTAAGAAGCCTGTATTCCATGCAGTTAACATCATGGCTGGAAACCTTCAGAAGGGACCAGATAAAAGTCCTACAGAGTGAAAAATTATACCAGTTTCCGCTAGAGAATATGCACGCTGTACAAGACTTTTTAAACTTAGAAAATTTAGAGTTGGCAGACTATCCAGTTTACAACATCACCAAAAAG
Source organism: Lewinellaceae bacterium (assembly GCA_963803525.1). Taxonomy (GTDB): domain Bacteria; phylum Bacteroidota; class Bacteroidia; order Chitinophagales; family Saprospiraceae; genus Neolewinella. The sequence continues at coordinate 677,952 of CAWDMV010000013.1, read as the reverse complement.
AAGCGAGCTATAGATGAGGATATAGTGCTTAAGCTAGAAAAATTCTTTGAGCCCTACAATGCTCGCCTGGAAGAGATGCTGAACCAAAAGTTTGAGTGGTAAGAGACATCAAGGACAGAGAAATCTTCTGCTTAACAACACAACAAGTCATACACCGCTGTCAAGGCATTGGCACGCATAAGGTGGAAGTACCTCTCGATTGTTTTGAAGGACAAAAGATCCAAACCGGAGTTATTTATTTCTATATGAGCCTCCCATTCATACCTCACTTGTTGGGTGTTTACGTTGACGTAGACAATGGAGCTATCCTTATTTCTGCCGCATTGCTGCATTCGGTGAATTTAAAACAGGCAGTTATAGGTTGATCATCCTTTAGGTTCTTGGAATATGCTGAAGGAAAAGGCCCGTACGCATTTATCAAATCCTTTGATCTCTTGAAACGAATAGCAAATTGCCCTTTTGAAAGTCGGTATAAAAGAGGACTTAACTCGTTAGAATTTTCTACTACTAATTCTGCTAGACCACCCGACATCAGATTTTCGGGCTTCGCTTTGAAGAATAAGGTGTTTGACTTCAGGTGGGGCCTTTGCTTGAAATTTGGATGAAGGGCCTAAAGGTCCCTGCTAAATTAGTGATCAGTTGAGGACTTTCTACCCGTTGCCAAGTTGGATATTTTAAATTTCATATACGTCTCTAAGCAATGATCGCAGCTATTGTACTGACCCTGTTTTTATTTGCGATATGGGTGGCAATCGTGAAATCGTACGGACAGCGTATTAGCCATTCCTCTGGAATGCTTTATGGCTTGTATTGGTACCATACATTAATGTTTTTAGTATATTATATTTCTGTAAACGGGGGAGTCGACTCAAGAAAATACTACAATGTTACACTCAGATTAGCAAGCGAAGGGTGGCTACATTGGCTAACCCACGACCCATTTTGTGCATTTCTTAGCTTATCCATTTATAAACTATCTAGCACTTCCCTATGAGGCGACGATGATCTTGTTCGCGTTTCTGGGTTGATCGGAATATTATTCTGCTATTTGCTCGTAATGGATAATATAACGTATAGGCATAAGCTTTTCGGCACAGATTTGATAACCTTATTCCTTTTTCTACCCAACCTACACTTTTGGTCTGTGTCTTTGGGTAAGGGCTCTCTAATGACCGCTGGAATTGGCATGCTCTTCTATGGTTTGTCAAATTTAAAGAATAGGGCTGATATTGACGAGTTTGGGAGGAGGTCTAATCCTGATGGTACGCCCCCATTTGCTTGGCATTTGTTCTAGTAGGGGGATTCGTAGCATCGTTTCTTAGAGTTCTAATCTAAGTTTCAGGCAACGGTTTCTGGGGATTACACTTACGCTGGCGCTAGGAGTGTTTGCATTTTCTCAATTTAGCTCAACTATTAATCTTGATGACACAAGTGTGGATGGAATGACCGAGTTTGTGGAGAACAGGGCAGGAAGTTTATCCAATGCTGGATCAGGAGTAGATATTTTCTAATTATAGCCAGCCTGTAAAGTTGTTCACGTTTTTGTACCGACCGTTATTTGTAGACGCGCCTAATGCTCTGGAATTGCTAGTTTCATTCGAAAATATTTTCTATCTATATTTAACATTGAAACTGCTTTTATCAAAAAGTTTCTACCCATTCGTTTTGAGTTCTCGTTGGATTGTGAAACTCAGCTTATTTTCATTCTTAATTACTGGCCTTGCTATGGCTCAAATCATGTCCAACATGGGCATCGCTATTCGACAGAAGGCGCAGTTTTTCTTTTTGTTGTTATTTGTCATCCTGGCATTTGCTGATTTCTATTACAAGAAACATTCTAAACCTTTGTTTGGGGAGTAATCAGCTTAGCATATATAGAAATACGCATCCAGCGTCCTCCCTTATGAATGAATACTGTTATAGGTGAAGGAAAAGTATCAAATCAAAGAGAATAGGGTCAGATAACGCCCGGGATTTATTCATGCCTGCCGTAATTTGACTAAATGATATCTGTTCGACCTGCTTGTTGTGCTCCCGGCTTTAAGAGATTTAACTGCTCAAGAGGGGCATTTTAATTTTGGACCAGGTATGGAATTGAATAATAAAATTGCGGGCGGAGTAATATGGACTGCTTTCAACCTAGTGGTGAATAAAGGGTTTGGTTTTATTATCAAACTAATTCTTGGCAAGATTATTATTTCCGAATGATTATGGAATCGTCGGAATGTCTATCGTCTTTATAAGCTTTGCAAGGGTTTTATCCGAATCAGGTATTGGCCCGGCACTCGTCCAAATGGATGAAAAGAGGTTGACGAAATGTCACCTTGATACTACCTTTTGGTTCAGCGTAGCATGGTCGTATCTTTTTGTTCGTAACTATGTCTCTCGTCGTTGCCCCGTTGGCGGCAGATTTTTATGATGAGCCCCTACTGACAAAAATAATTCCGGCTCTGAGCATAAGTATTCTTATATCTCCATTGAACACGGTTCATCGGTCACAGCTAAACCGGGAATTCAGATTTCAAGGAAATTGCGCTCATTAATAATAAGGCTAGCATTGTAAGCGGAATAATCGTACTGTTCATGGCCTTTGCAGGTTACGGGGTGTGGGCGCTGGTATGGTACACTATTCTGCCCGTCATAATAATGCTCCCACAATTATTCAGAGCCACCGGATACATACCAGGCCTGTCTTTGTCTAAAGCAGCCCTAAAGGATATTTAAGTTTTGGGATTTTTACAACGGGTACAGCAGTATTAGGTACATTTATCAATCAATTAGATTATTTACTAGTTGGTAAGCTGGTATCGAAGTATGCGCTAGGACTTTATAGTTTTGCTTTTTTATTGACGGATACCGCTCGTCGTCAAATATTGACGGTCATTAACTCAGTAATGTTTCCCGCTTATAGCGTTGCCCAAAATGACAAGCAGAAATTACAGAAGCTGTACCTTAGGATCGTAAAGATCAGCGTGCTGGTTATTTATCTGCCAATGTCGATTTTGTTGGTAAACGCTCATGACTTTATTGCGGTGTTTTTCGGAGAAAAATGGATTGGGGCCACAGTAGCTGTTCAATTCATGACTATCGCTGCAATGATTAAAACTATCAGTAATAGTCAAAGCGCGCTCTTTCAGGGAATGGGCAAGGTGGGTTTGCAATTTAGGCTGCAGATGTTCCGAGCTATAGCAATATTTGCTCCGGCGCTTTATATCGGCATTAAATATTATGGGATCGAAGGTGCTGCCGGAGCAGTTGCCGTTCAACAACTCATTGACCTGCCCATCACCAGTTATTTTATCCATAAGACGACCGGTCTGAAAGTGATGCGCTTGGTAAAAGAATTTCTTCCGGATATGCTTGCCTCGATTTTCGCTATATGCTGTGGATTCTGTATTGCACAATTTATGGAATCAGGCTTAGTTAGTATATCGGTGATTTCAATAGCAATGGTTGTAGTGTATTTTTTAGTGTTGTATCTCGTAATGGGGCGTAAACTCGTAGAGCTGTTTAATTCACTGTACGGTATGGCCAGGAAGATTTAGAATAAATCGATCAGAACTGTCTTTTGTCGCTCGGGCAAACGTGCTCCGACATGAAATATCCGTGTTTTGGCAGTCAGTTGGCTAGCAGCAATATTTGTACAAAGGCCGAATGTCCAGTCTAAAGAAGTAAGCACTATTAATTTTTTCTAGCGAGGGCTATGTTAAGACTCCCAATTAAATCAACGTTCATTGACTATACTGCAAATCATTCAGCGTCCTCAACTTCGCGGGGCCGAGATTTTTGCCACTCAACTGGCTATGCATCACCGCAGATTAGGTGCCAAGGTCAAAGTCGTTGCACTGTTTGCCCATGCATCAGATGACAAACTCATGGATGAAGATTCGCCAATTGACGTCTTAGATGCAAATGAAAAACGGAGAATCATTGATCTCTCTGGTTACCGAAGCCTTGCAGAATATATTGGCGATCTGCGTCCTGATATAGTTCAAGCCAACTCAGGGGATACTTTAAAGTATGCTGTAATTTCCAAGTTGCTATACAGTTGGAAGGGGAAACTTGTCTTTAGGAACGCCAGCAAAATGGGTGATTATATCAATAGCCGCGCAAAAAGGATTTACAATCAACAGTTGATCAATCGAGTTGACTTCGTTGCCTCGGTAAGCGAAAATTCACGCAGGGATTTCCTGCGAACCTTCTCTTACCCATCCAACAAAACCAGGACACTCACGATAGGTACTCCGATGGCCGAGCCCTTGGAGCAAGAGAAAATTGCTGAAATAAAACGGAAGTTGGAAGTTTCAGGCCAAATGATCGTGAACGTTGGATCGTTCACGTTTGAAAAAAATCACTTGGGGCTGTTAGAAATTTTTTCCAGAGTATTAAAAAATCATCCAAATAGTAAGTTAGTCCTGGTAGGAGATGGAGGATTGCGCCCGAAAATCGAGGCCGCAATAGCGCACAAAAATCTCAGTAAAAGCGTCATCCTAACCGGATTTCGCCGGGATGCCGTCGATATTTTAGGAGCGGCGGATGTGATGCTTATGCCTTCTAATATTGAAGGGATGCCTGGAGTCATTCTAGAAGCAATGATGAGGGGTGTGCCGGTCATAGCCTCTGCGGTAGGAGGAATACCTGAAGTAATCATTAACGGGCAAACCGGGGTGGTAATCCCTTCCGAAGATGTGGATAGTTTTGTGAAGAAAACAGAAGAGTTGCTAAACAGTAAAGCAGAACGGGAAACACTAAGCGGTGGGGCTCGTAGCTTTGTCATGTCAAAAACTATAGCCCGGATCAGCGGTGAGTTTCATGATGCCTATCAAGAACTGTTATTAAGTGCTTGCTGAACTGAAACTACTCGCTCCACAGGTGTAGATTTATGCGGTCTAGCCGACAAGCCATGTACCAAAATTCCCAGCTTTGATTAGCGTTTTACATCTCATTAAGTCGCTCGGTCGAGGCGGTGCCGAAACCCTTTTGAGCGAAACCCTGCGCGTCCACGATCGTGCAGCTTTTGCGTTTCAGTATGCATACTATGTGAGCTCCAAAGACCAGCTTGCCGAAGAACTTCGGGAGCAGGGGGTTGAGGTCCGGTGCCTGAACGGGGATTCGGCCCCGGCAATAATGGCTTTACTCCCCGCCCTGGCCCGATTAGTGAAGGAGCAAAAAGTTGATTTGATCCATTGTCACTTGCCGGTATCCGCCGCCGCGGGTCGATTGGTGGGAAAGTACCTTGGGGTCCCCGTAGTCTATACCGAGCACAACAAGCAGGAGCGCTACCACCCTGCAACGAGAGCGCTTAACCTAATGACAATGGGCTTGAACGCCGAGGTCCTTACGGTAAGCGAAGATGTACGCCAGAGCCTGCTTGCCCATTGGTCGGGTGACCAGCAACGGGTTAGCGTACTGATCAATGGAGTAAATACCAGTCGTTACGACCCGGTTCAGCATGATCCGGCCAGCTCGCGAGTGAAACTCGGCCTGCCCGCTGACGCACCCATTGTGGGTACGGTCTGTGTTTTCCGTACTCAAAAGCGGCTAGAGTGCTGGCTCGATTTAGCGTCTCGAACGCTAACAGAAATTCCTGATGCCCATTTCGTGCTTATCGGTGATGGCCCGACGGAGGAGAAGGTGAAAGCACGGGCACAAGCTCTGGGACTTGGAGATCGAATCACATTTCCTGGCCGCCTGCGCGAAGTAAGGCCGTGGCTGGCGGCAATGGATGTCTATTTGATGACCTCGGAATTCGAGGGACTTCCAATTGCTCTACTGGAGGCCATGAGTATGGAGCTGCCAATTGTAACCACTTCCGCCGGGGGGATCGCAGAAGCCGTGACAGACGGTACCGAAGGGTTTGTGTTGGCGGTAAACGAATGGGAGGAATTGCTCTCACCATTATTGCGGCTCATGCGCGATACCGAATTACGCGAAAGAATCGGTAAGGCTGCCCGAAACAGGGTAGTCAAAGATTTCAGTATCGAGCGAATGGCTCGTGAACTGGAAGCTGTCTACCGTCGGACCGCAGCCGCTGCAAAATCTACTTAGGTATGACTATCCGCATCGCTACCGAGCAAGATACCGAGGCAATCGTCGCGCTCCTGAAACTCAGTCTGGGAGATGTTTCAACCATCAAGTCTGCTACTTACTGGCGGTGGAAACATATCGAAAACCCATTTGGAAAAAGCCACGTGCTTATAGCTGAAGAAGACGGAATAATCGTAGGAATCCGCGCCTTCATGCAGTGGCGGTGGAGTAATGGCAGTCGTGAGTTCACGGCATTACGTGCGGTCGACACTGCCACTCACCCCGACTATCAGGGTAAAGGCATCTTCAAGAAGCTTACAATGGAGCTGATCGACCGCCGCCGTGCCGCAGGGGATGACTTCATCTTTAACACGCCAAACGATCAAAGCCGACCGGGCTACCTGAAGATGGGCTGGCAAGTTGTAGGGCGTCTTCCGGTTGCCCTTTCTATTCGGCGGCCGGTACGGATGATCGTTAACCGTGCCACCGGGGGTGGCGCAGGAGACGATCCCCACTCTACGTCCTCACAGGAAGACACGCTGTGGACCGGTTGGGAAAATTTACCCCTCAATACAAGTGGCAGTTGGAGGACCGCCGCCCGCCCGGACGTATCTTCGGTGGCGGTACGCTAACTGTCCAGTGGCGAGCTACCTAACTGTGGGCGAGCCGGGTAAGTTCTTAGTCGTTGTTCACCCCAAGGCGACCACTTTCGGTACTGAATTCAGAGTGGTAGAAGAACGAATTGCTCCGGGGCAAGAGTCCACGGCCAAGCGTGCCCTGATGACTCTTGTACGTGAGCATCAGCCCGTAATGGTTTCGGCGGCACCGACTACTTCTCTTGCCGGATTTGGCTGGTTCCGCCGTCCTTTGGGTCCGGTGCTAACTTACAAAGAACTAAACCATCCCGCCCCGCCCCCTCTGAACAATTGGGCATATAGTTTAGGGGATATGGAGCTTTTTTAGGTGGCTGATTCCCGCTACTCAAGGGGTGTAGACATAACGGGCTTTACTTAGCTAAGTTCCTAGCGGACTTATTAAAGAATACACCTAATGAGTATCCTAACTGTCCCAAAAAAAATTAGTGAGAAGATGGTAAGTCTTAACAATAAATAATGAGTTCCTTATCTGTCAAAAGCCTCATTACTCCACGTTACACATCCCTGTGTCTTTAATTATCAGTTTGCGGATTGTTACTGACGTCCCAATAAAAGCATGAGTTTTGTAAGTAAAAAGGTTATATGGGTTTTGGATACCTTGGAAGCCGGCGGCGCTGAGCGAAAAGGCTGAATTCTCAATACTGCAGAATTCTAAAAAGGAAAAAATTGAATATGTTGTTGTCGCGGTTCGCAGTGGAGGTGTGCTTGCCGATGAGTTTTGCTGCAGTCTGCTCATTAAAAATTCTTGGAATTAAAGCCAAATATGGGTTTAAACATGCCGCTAAACTTCTCGGTCAAATTATTGATGATGAGCGACCCAGTCTTATCCAGGCAACGTTGTTTAGGTCTGAGATCATATCTAGATTAGTGTTAATTGGAAAAAATGAGGTCAAGCTAATAGGGTCGTTCGTTAATGACTCCTATTCATCTTATCACGTATAGTCTAAAATCAAGCGTTAAAGGGAAGGCCAAGTTGTTGTGGAATACAGTTTATGGACGCCGTCACAATTTGGCGAGTTGATCATTTTCTCGCTATAACTGAAGCCGTTAAAACGAAACATAGGCTTTGCCTATAAAGGAAAATAAGGTTACCGTAATATATAGAGGAAGGGATGTAAATAAATTCATTTCACCTGCAAAAAAAGATTTGAAATCTCGAAAAAACTTACTTTTTTTCAGTTCTAGTCGACTCCTTTGGCGGAAGAGCTATAAAAGAATCTTTTACTGCGATATCCAGTATTGCCGACGATTGTAAATACATAATTGCGGGAGAAGGGGTGAAGGGGCAGCTATCCGAAATTTTGCGTCAAGCCTTCCCAATATCCACAGGTTCAGTTTCCTTGGGTACCGGAATGATGTGTCCGTCCTATTAGCTCAGGCTGATTTTTCTTGATGCCATCATTCTATGAGGGACTGGGGGGTCGCTCATAGAAGCAATGCTCAGTCGAATACCAATTATTGCTTCGGATATAGATGTTCATAAGGAAGTAACTGGAGGACATGCACTCTTCTTCAAGGTAAGAAACGCTGACGATCTGACTACAGTGCTGAAAAACTTACCATCCGATCAGGATCTTTGGGAAATGACGGAACAGGCGTACCAATTTGCTCTTAGGATAACATCGACGATATTGTTGACCATACTGAAGAGTTTTATTTTAAGATGATAGGTGCGTAATTAGAGGATATGTATAATCTTACGTTAAGTTTGTGCGCACGTGATCATTCCCCGTTTGGTAGCTCGTTTGTCGGCGCGTAACGCGTAGATTGTGTAGTCCAGCAGCAATCGCAACTATGGCATCCGATATAGCCAGTTTGAAGCTTCTGCTCTTATGCTTCAGTCGTCAGCAGAATCTTAATGCCGCCAATAGAGTTTTCCGAGACCGCTCGAATCTTCGGTACCCAAGTATTGAATTCCTTTTGTATACCTGTCCGAGGCACACCCGCCTTTTTCTTGAGGGGTTTTATGGAATTGATTTCCTGCGGAACGTAACCCTGATAACCGCTGTCTTTGGTCAGCCACAGGTCCTGGAATACATGGTGATTAAAATCCGCTATTTCTTCGGCCTGCATCCGCTTGTCGTGAATGGCACCACGGTGGGTTGGCCCCACATAGTGAACGAATCTAAATTCATCATTGATCACGGTATTTTTCACTATATGACTGCCCTGCTTTCCCGAGTAGTCGTAGCGCTGAGCCTGTGGGTCTACACTACGTGTAATAACTCTCTCATTACCGTCAGCGTGCAGTGTCTGGCTCGCGTGTCTATCCACCTCGGAGTCTTGCCGCTGTCTCGGTTTCTAAATAAGCGAACGAGTTGGTTACCCAACGGGCAGGTTGTAGATGTAGATCGACAATGGCCTCATGCAGCACCGGAATGAGAAACTTGATCCAGCGACTAAGTTCGCCCTTGACTCAGCCCAAAGAAGGCCGCCTCAGCGAACTGAATGGAATCTGCTTTGAAATGGTACAGAATAAAGAGAAGCTTATCCACTACCGTTGGGATGGTTTTGGTCGGATTGCGCATAGCCCGAGCACCCGGTTTGCTCCGCCGCGTTCCACGCATATTGAAGTGCTTGCGCTTTTGTTCATAGCGGTGTTGAAAAATAGGTAGCAACTCGTCAAATTCTTCGGGTTTGAGGCTCGTCAAGGCCTGTAGTTGTCGCTCGTTCTTACGTACTTTCAAGGTATCCATGATAGAAGATAGCAAAATTTATCGACTCCTCGTGTGCGCGCACGGTCAGCAAAAATTATGCATATCCTCGAATTATTACCTACTGACGATTGAGCGCTCTTTCTCCAAAATTAGGCTCAGGAAAGCTAAGGCAGCATAAGCGTACGGGACATATTTTGAACACTTCGTGCGGAGTAAATTCTAATGAAGTAAGCATACCAAAATGCAAAGCAAACTACTCATATCATTAGACTTTGAGTTACACTGGGGCGTTTTTGATCACCTCTCTCTAGATGCGACCGGCAGGTCATATTTTGATAAAACACGGCTACTCATTCCGGAGGTATTGAATGCTTTTTCGGCGCATGGTATTCATGCCACCTGGGCAACGGTCGGCTTGTTGTTCGCCCGTGATCGTGAGCAATTGTCGCGGGTACTGCCGGACGTCCGGCCCTCCTATACAAACCCCCGCCTTGATCCCTACGTGGTGATCGAACGCTGGGTAAGGATGAGGGTTCAGATCCTTACCACTTCGCCCCTTCCCTCATTCAGCTCATTACGGACACTCCGGGCCAGCGGGTCGGCAGCCACACCTTCTCCCATTATTACTGCCTGGAGCCGGGACAAACCAAGGAGGCTTTTTCCTCCGACCTCGGGGCCGCGCGCCGGCTGGCGGAAGAGAATTTCGGCATTAAGTTGAAATCCCTAGTCTTTCCCCGCAATCAGTACGCGCCGGAGTATGTGTCCGTGATCGAGGAAAACGGCTTCACCTCTTACCGTACGAATCCCGACATCTGGTTCTGGAACGCCAGCTCCGGACAGGGCACCGGCACCCTCCAAAAGGCGGCCAGACTCGCGGATCACTACCTGCCGCTGGACGCTGATAGTTCTTACCGCTTAGTCTCTGGAGAATCCGGCCCGTTGGGCATCCCCGCCAGCCGCTTTTTACGGCCCTATCTGGCAAAGGTCGACGGACTGGGGGGGCAGCAGCTCAAGATCGGACGTATTTGCCGGGAGCTGACCGCGGCCGCCCGGAATGGCCGCGACTACCACCTGTGGTGGCATCCCCACAATCTGGCAACCCATCCCCGCAAAAATATGGAAGCCCTTAACCACATCCTGCACCACTTCAGCCGGTTACGCAAGGAATTTGGCATGCAGAGCGTCAGCATGGAAGAATGCACCACTCCTCCGCCACATGCCTGAGCCTAAACTCCTCCGCCTCACCACCGTCCCCATCTCCCTCCGCCTGCTCCTGACCGGTCAGCCCCGCTACATGGCGAACCACGGGATGGACGTGCTCATGGGCAGTGCCGACGGCCCGGAGCGGGAGGCGGTGATGGACTCCGAGGGATGTCCCCACCTGGTCATTCCGTTTACCCGCGCGATCACTCCCGTAGAGGACCTGCGCTGCCTGAGGCAACTGGTCGCGATCATGCGCCGCGAGCGGCCCGATATCGTACATACACACACACCGAAGGCAGGTCTATTGGGAATGCTGGCGGCAAGGATCGCCGGGGTGCCCGTCCGCATCCATACGATTGCGGGCCTTCCGTTTATGACGACGACGGGAAAACGCCGTAGGCTGTTGATCGCGATGGAGAAGCTGACCTACCTCGCCGCCCAGCACGTCTGGCCCAACAGCAAAAGTATGCTGGCCTTTATGCGGGAGGAAAACCTCTGTCCCGAGCGCAAGCTTGGCATGGTCGGGGAAGGCTCCACCAACGGCATCGATCTCGGCCAGTTTTCCCGCAGCAGCGTTTCGGAGGAGGCGGAACACATCGTCAAGACGCAGATCGGGTACGAAGCGGGAAAAACTTACCTGATGGCCATCGGGCGTATCGTCCGCGACAAGGGGATGGCGGAGCTACTCACGGCCTTCGGTCACCTACAGCTTGATTATCCCGAGCTGCGGCTGGTACTCGTCGGTCCCCTGGAAAAAGAACGCCCGGAAGAAACCCTACCGCCGGAAAATCTGGCCGCCATTGCGGACAACCCCGCCGTGATCCACGTAGGGTGGACGGACGACGTACCCGCTTACCTTAAAGTGGCCGATATACTGGTACACGCCTCCCACCGGGAAGGATTTCCCAACGTGCCCCTGCAGGCGGGTGCCATGGAATGCCCCATCGTCTGCTCCACCATACCCGGAAACATCGACATCGTGGACGATGGCGTCACCGGCCGCAGGTTTCGGGTCGGGGACGCGCGGGACCTGGAGCGGACGCTTCGGCTCGCCCTGGATGCTCCCGAGGTCATGCGTGATATGGCTGCTGCCCTGCGTACGAAAGTGGTAGCGAATTTCGACCGAAAGGTCATTCACCGACTTATCCTCGACCGGTACCGGCAACTGCTGAAGCAGCCCGCGAACTCATGATTCTCATCGGGTATTCCGGACACGCCTTCGTGGTGGCCGCGGCGGCGCGCTCCGCGGGGCTGCAACTGACGGGCTACTGCGATCGGGAGAGGAAGACAATCGACCCGTACGACCTGGCCTATTTAGGACCGGAAGACGGAGCGGAAGCCGGACGACATTTGACCTGCAGCCCCTTTTTCGTCGCAATAGGCCACAACCGGATTCGGGAAAGGCTCACTACCAGCCTGCTGCAATCGGGGTATACCATAGGTCCTGCGGTCCTGCATGGCAGTAGCTTGGTGGCGGGTAACGCAGGTGTCGGGGATGGTACCCTGGTCGCCGGAAACGCGGTCATCAATCCCCTGGCGATCATCGGGCGGGGTGTCATCATCAACACGTCTGCGGTCATCGAGCACGAATGCGCGGTTGGCGAATTCGCGCACGTTGCGCCCGGTGCCGTGCTCACCGGGAATGTGTCGGTAGGTAGGGGCGCATTTATCGGGGCGGGAGCCACCATTATTCCTGGAATCTCGGTGGGTGCATACGCTACCGTCGGTGCCGGAGCCGTAGTTTTGCGCGATGTACCCCCCGGAGCCACCGTAGTGGGCAATCCGGCAAAAGTTATCTCATGATCCCCCTCTCCATCCCCCACCTGGCCGGCAACGAGTGGACCTACGTCAAGGAATGCCTCGATACCGGATGGGTATCCACCGCAGGGGCCTACGTCACCCGTTTTGAAGAGGCGATCGCCTCCTTCACCGGGAGCAAGCACGCCATCTCCTGCATGAACGGCACGGCGGGGCTGCACACGGCCATGAACCTCCTGGGCATCGGGGCGGGTGACTACGTCCTGGCCCCCAACCTGACCTTCGTCGCCACCCTGAATGCCATCTCCTACACCAAGGCCGAGCCGCTTTTGCTGGACATCGATCCGCAGAGCTGGCAACTGGACCTGGATCTGCTGCAGCGCTTTTTGGAAACAGCTACGTACGTAAAAGAAAACGTCTGCTACCTGAGGGAGGACGACCGTCGCATTGCCTCTCTGATGCCCGTCCACGTGCTCGGCAATATGTGTGACATGGACCGGCTTGGCGCGCTTGCCCGCAACAATCATATACCCGTGATCGAAGACAGCACGGAGGCGCTGGGCTCCACCTTCCGCGGGCGCCACGCCGGCACTTTTGGTCGCTTCGGTACCAGCAGCTTCAACGGAAACAAGATCATCACCACCGGCGGGGGAGGGATGATCTTCACCCAGAACGAAGACCTCGCTGCCCACGCCAAGCACCTCACCACTACGGCCAAGACCGATCCGCTCGATTACTTCCACGATGAAGTCGGCTACAACTACCGGCTGGTGAACGTACTGGCCGCCATCGGTCTGGCCCAGATGGAGCAGCTTCCGGATCTGATCGTACACAAGAAGCGGATGGACGCCTACTACCGGGAGCAGCTTGCCGGGGTAGGGGACATCCAGTTCCAACAAATCACCGAAGGGGTCGACCCCAACTGCTGGCTCTTTACGTTCCGCACCGAGCGGATGCGGGAGCTCCTTCACTACCTCAACGCGCGGGGAGTGCAGTCGCGCCCCTTCTGGACCCCCATGAACCAGCTCCCGATGTACGCTCATCTCCGGTACATTACGGACGAGGATCATGCCACCCGCGTACACGCTACCGCCATCAGCATTCCCAGTTCCAGTGGGTTAAGCCAAGAGCAACTAGCGGAGGTAGTGCACGCGATCAAAGAATTTTACTTAGGATAAAGCCCCGTTCACCTTATGAAACATTTCAGCCTCAATAACTTCATCAGCCAGTACGTCACCGAACGCGATCAGAGCCTCTTCTCCGCCGATCTAGCTAATTGTCAGGCAGAGCTTGCAAAGGAAATTGATGGGAAATCGGCCTTAGTCATCGGAGGTGCGGGGACGATCGGTTCGTCCTTTATCCGGGCGCTTTTACGCTTCAAACCCGCCCGTCTCTACGTCATCGACACCAATGAGAACGGACTGACCGAACTGACCCGCGACATCCGGTCCAGTAACGGCCTGCACGTACCCGAAGACTACAAGCCCTATCCCATCAACTTCGGGGACCCGGTGTTCAAGAAGATCATGCACAACGAGGGGCCCTTCGATATCGTAGCCAACTTCGCCGCCCACAAGCACGTACGGAGCGAAAAGGATCACTACTCCATCGAGGCCATGATCGATAACAACGTGCTGAAAGCAAAGCACCTGCTGGAGTTACTCCTGGCCTACCCACCCAAGCACTTCTTCTGCGTGTCCACGGACAAAGCGGCCAACCCCGTCAACGTCATGGGCGCCAGTAAGAAACTTATGGAAGAAGTGATTCTCGCTTACTCCGATCGGCTGAAAATCACTACGGCCCGCTTCGCCAACGTAGCCTTCTCTAACGGAAGTTTGCTCTTCGGCTTTCTGGAACGCATGATGAAGGAGCAGCCCCTCAGCTCCCCCAGCGACGTGAAGCGCTACTTCGTGAGTCCGGAGGAATCCGGACAACTCTGTCTGCTCGCCTGTATTCTCGGTAGAAGCGGAGAAATTTTCTTCCCCAACCTGCGCGAAGAACAGATGAAGACCTTCTCCAGCATCGCCGAGGATTTTCTCCGCGAATATGGAGGCTACGCACCGCTGTACTGCGCTAACGAGCAGGCGGCCCGGGAACGGGCGGCCGCGCTGACGGAGGACTCCGCTGACTATCCCGTTTACTTCTTCGGCAGCAATACGTCGGGAGAGAAGCCCTACGAGGAATTTTTCACGGAAGGAGAGGAAGTAGATCACCAGCGGTTCGAGCAACTGGGCGTCATCCAAAACGCGGGACGAAAGAGTATCGGAGACATCGACGTGATGTTTGCCCGACTGACCGCTCAGTTTCAGGACACTACGATCGACAAGGCGGCGATCGTACGGCTCATTGCGGATTTCATTCCTAATTTTGAGCACATCGAGACCGGCCGGTCCCTGGACCAGAAAATGTAAGTATGTACCCTACCGTTAAACGCTTTTTCGACCTAGTCTTCGCCCTGGCCGCCCTGATCATCCTCAGTCCGCTGCTGATACCCATCGTCGTCGGACTGAAACTCACCGGTGAGGGGCACGTATTTTACCTGCAGGAGCGGGTAGGCTACCGGAACCGAACCTTCAACATCTATAAGTTCGCCACGATGCTGAAGGACAGTCCCAACATGAAGGGAGGAATCATCACCACAACGAAGGACCCGCGCATCACGCCCATGGGCGGGTTTTTACGCAAATCGAAGATCAACGAGTTGCCACAACTCCTCAACGTCTTGTTTGGCAACATGAGCTTCGTAGGGCCGCGGCCGGTCATGCGGAAGAGTTTCGATCAGTACCCCGCCCAGGTCCAGCAAGTCATCTACAACGTTAAGCCGGGTATCACCGGCATCGGCAGCATTGTCTTCCGGGATGAGGAGCAGCTGATCACTTCCGTGCGGGATCGGGGGGGGGACACCTGGGCGTACTACCGGGACGTCATCTATCCGCACAAAGGGCGCGTAGAAGA
The DNA here is from genome assembly GCA_963803525.1 of Lewinellaceae bacterium. GTDB lineage: Bacteria > Bacteroidota > Bacteroidia > Chitinophagales > Saprospiraceae > Neolewinella. The sequence continues at coordinate 662,696 of CAWDMV010000013.1, read as the reverse complement.
GTGGTACCAGGCCAACCAATCCTTCCTGGTGGATTTTAAAATTCTACTCCTTACCGCCTGGGTAATCATCCAGCCTGACTCTAACCTCGTATATAAAGCATTCCCTGAAGTCCCCGAGTTCTCTACACAAACCGTTTAGCTTCGGGCCAGTTATTAGGATAGATCACTAAGTAAAGCTCCTTGCCGGCGGAAAAAATCCTCTTCCTCACCAACTACTTTCCGCCGCGCCCCGCCGTGGCCGGTCGTCGGCTGGGCCACCTGGCCTTCTGGGCGCGCCAGCACTACGAGGAAGTATACGTGATTCGGGGAGACCGCAAATTCGTGGGGGAGGATCTTCCCGACCTCCACGTCGTGCCCATTCCCGCCTACGACCTCCGGACCCTGCTGGGCGGCTCCGGCCCGGCGCATACCCTTCCCCACAGCAGTTACCGGCGTCGTATGTACGGCCCCTTGCTCCAACTGCGGCAGTCCTTCCCGCTGCTCTACCTCACCGACGACGGGGGGCCACACTACCGCTATCGCGCCTACCGCGAGGCCGTTCGGATAATTCAGGAGGCGGGCATTACTACCATTTTTTCCTCCTTCCGGCCCTGGTCCGATCATTTGGTCGCCCGCCGGCTCAAGCGCGCTTTCCCCCACCTGCACTGGATTGCCGACTTCCGCGACCTGCACGCCGACCCGGTGCGCCGCGACGTGTGGTGGCCCGCCCTGCAGAAGCGGTGGGCGCAGTGGGTGGTAGCCCCGGCCGATGAGGTCTGGGGCGTCTCCGAGGGCCAGGTACGGTACCTGGACGAGCTCTACCCCGGAGCCACGGTCCGGCGCAACCGGCTTTTCTCCTTCCTCCCCCCCTTACCGCTCCCGTAAGCGAACGCTTCACGATCGTCTATACCGGCAGTCTGTACGAGCGCCTCCAGACGATCACCCCCCTCATTAAGGCCCTGAACCAGCTGGTGGCGGAGGGAAAAATGGCGGCCGACGAGGTGGAATTGATCTACCGGGGAAAGGACGACGACCTGTGGAACCGCTGGCTCGCTTCGCTAAACCCTACCGTACACTGCAACACCCGGCCTTACGTTGCACCCGCGGCCGCGCAGAAATTGCAGGAGGGGGCTCAGTTGCTGCTGCTGCTGAACTGGGCGGCGGAAGATTACTACGGGGTACTCACCGCCAAACTGTACGACTACCTTTCGACCGGGCGGCCTATTCTGGCCCTGGTTAATGGTCCGGACGACCCGGAACTCAGGCGCATCGTGGAAGGGTGCCACGCCGGCCGGGTATTCGCCACGGGGGCATCGCCCACGCAGTGGATCCTCGGCTGCTACCAGCAGTGGCGGGCTCAGGGGAAGGGCCTGCGTTGGAGCACGGATCGGCGGGCTATGGCCGGTTATCTGGAGGCCCCTCCCGTAGCATCGACAGGCCCCCAGGCAAGATAGCGGTGAAAGCTTACTGGCTTCCACTGTTTGCCATCGCCACGCTACTGCCTCGATCTCTTGCCCTGCCCGCCCCCCTAGCGCAGGTACAGCTGACCGAACTGCTGTTCCTCGGTGGCCTCTGGTCTTTTCGTAAAGACATTTGGCATTCCCCCCCTCACCTTTCCCGCTACATTACCGTCGGCGCGTGCTACGTCGTCTTTAACCTCGCTAGTGGAATAGCGGCAGGAACTGCGGGTGCCCTGTTGGAAGGCGGAGCGCGTGCCTACCTCTGGGTTTTATCCCTACTCGTCGTTACCCACGTGCGTCTGTATGGGAGTCACCGCCTCACGCAATGGTGGATGTGGGCTACCGGACTACTCGCCGCGGGGGCAATAGTCTACTATGGATGGGGGATAAGCGGACTCCTGCCTAATGCTGGAGGTATCGTCAGGTACGACGATTATCCCTATCTGGGCAGTATCCTGCGGCTGCGGGCTACCGGATCCACTTCGGGCATGTGGGTAATGCTGCTACTTCCCGGCGTACTACTGGCGCTGGACAAATCGGGGCGGCATAAGGAGGCGTACTCCTTAGTACTGGTCACCCTTGCCGCCGCCGTACCCAGCTTCAGCAAGGAACTTTTACTGCTGGCTTTGGGGGCCGTACTGCTGAAGTGTCGCGGGGTCACCCGGTCCGTGCTCGCCCTCCTGCTTGCTTGTATGCTGGTGGCAGGGACGCACCTGGTGGTTCAGCAGATTGGTGGTTCGGGAGCGGGCAGTCAGTACCTGGGGCGGAATACCGAGGTGCGCTTAGGGAAGTTGGAACTGGTAGAGTCCGTCTATCTTCCGATCAAGCGGGCGGGCTTACGTGCCGGGTGGCAGCATCCCTGGTTGGGGCTGGGGCCCGGCGAATTCGCGCAACACTCGCCCTCCTTCGCCCGCCCCGGCGAACTCCCCAAAAATTTCGGCCGCTTCGATCCCCACTCCGCCTGGACCGGCGCCTTCGCCGAGACCGGCCTGCCCGGTCTGCTCGCCCTTTTCGCGCTCGTGCTAGCGCTGTTTTCCTACCGGCCGGAACGATTGCGCGTTTTCGGGGTCCTCCTGCTGCTCTTCCTGGTCGCCAGCATCTTCAAGGACGTGATGAACTTCCGGGGCCTCTGGGTAGTGATCGGACTGTATCTGGCGCGACCAGTACTGCCGGTTGAGCCAGTTCAGGCAGGCTAAAGCCCCCGCTTCAGGGCATGCCCGACCTGTAAGACTAAGTTTTCGGGACGAAGCGTACCGAAATCAGCGGTAAACGCGCGGAGATAATCCCGGAAAAGGAGGGGAGAAGCCGCCCGGGCAAACAGTCGGGTATGGATCTCCGCCAGGACGCGGTCGAAATCCGCTGGCGGAAAGACGTGGTGCGCCGTATTCTGTCGCCGCAACTCCGTCAGCCACGCTCGTGATTGCCGGATGAAATCTATATACCCCTCGCGGGAGCGGGACTCCTGCAGTCCAAAGGATATTTCCGCGTGAAGGTCGAGTTGCCGGTCCGTGCCCGTAAAGCCATAGTGACGGAACAGCCTTTGCTGAACGGCCCGTGCATTGTCCCGCTGCAGTTGCCGCCGGTTTGTGCTGATGTTTTCGGTGTGCGTTTTGTAATGGATCAGCACGTCGGGGAGGAAGGCGCACTCAGTTACCAAGCTGAGCCGGGCAAGCAAATCGTAATCTAGCGAGGCACGCATCGACTCATCATACCCCCCGATCGACCGGAAGACCGATTTCCGGTACACCACCGTGCTATGACCCATCGCATTCGTAAAGAGAAACTTGGCGGTGAGCGCGGGACTCCGGTGTAGGCGGGAACCCACCTTACTGCCCCGCCGCCCGTATTCGTCCACATTCACGTATGCGCTGCCGAGTAGGCCTGTGTTGGGATTATTTTCTAGGTAGTCCACCTGCCGCCGAAGGCGACCCTCCACCATTGTGTCGTCCGCATCCAGGCGAAACAGCAGCTCGCCGGAGGCCAGTTCCGCCGCCCGGTTGAGGGTAGCGGACGGTCCTGAATTGCGCTCGTTATAGGCGCACTTGATGCGCTGATCTTCCGCCGCCGCCTGCTCCATCATCCCTTTGCTGTCGTCCGAAGACGCATCGTCCACTAGGATCAATTCCCAGTTGGCGTAGGTCTGCTTCCGCACACAGTCCAGCAAGCCCGGCAGGAAGGGCGCGGAGTTGTAAACGGGGACCAGGATGGAGGCCAGTGGGGTCATGCACGGAGGATTTCGGTTCCGTCCAGGCCACTGTCCGAGACGACCAATTTACGGTATTCCGCATACTGCGGCACGTCCGATAAGCAGGCGCAGGGCGTAGGTCAAGTGCCCGCCAACTAACGCCCACTTCCCCTTCACCATCAGCTGCGCGCAAAGGCGCAGGTAGTCATATCCGGTCTGGAGCAGCGCGTTACCCAGCGTTTTAGTTGGATCGACCATGCGTAGGAGGCCGGTAAGCCACATATCCGTAGGGTGGCGTTATCAGTCGGTCCGGCACGGGGTCCGGCGACTCGGTAATGAAACGCGCGGACCCCCGGCGTGATCCTACCCTATAGCCGGCCAGCTTGGTCCGCTCGAGATAATTGATGTCCTCCCCGTAGTGCGGGAAAAACGGGGTTGAAGTAGCCAATCCGTTCGACCACGTCTCGCCGCAGCAGCCAGACCGCCGCGTTAACGAAGTCAACCCCGACCACCTGCGCCGGTCTGCCGTAGCCGGTACCGAGGTAGCGCTCGAAGCGAACGTCCAGATGGTGCGCATCCCGGTACTGTAGGGGGCTAAGCACACCGAACTCGGGATATGCTTCCGCGATTTTTACCAGCTCGTCGAACTCCGTAGCCACTATTTCCGCGTCCTGATTCAGCAAGGAAATAATAGTCGTAGAGCAGCAGCGAAGGGTTGGCTAAACACCAGGTTGTGTGCCTTACCAAATCCAATGTTTCTGGAGAGCGGAAAGTAGTGGTGATCAGATTACGGTACTCCGTAGACAGGAGGTCCCGGGTGCCATCGGTGGAAGCATTGTCCACCACGGCCACATCCGCTAGGGGCTGAAGGGCGGCTGCCGCACGCATACAAGACTTCAGCCAGGATGCGGCCTGATAGGTCACGATGATGAGCAGTACCCTAGGCATAGTAATTTTCCTTAATGTAGCGCCCGATTGACCAGAGCGACCCCAGGCTGTATACCCCCAACACCCATAGGTAGCGAGCCGGTCTTCGTCTACGTAGCAAATAAGTAGCGCCACCACCGTAAGATAATTGAACCACCAGACCTGCAAGATTTCCAGCGGACGGTAGCCGAAGAGCTTGTAGAAACCCAGGTACATGGTGATGGGTAAGGTGCCCAACAGATTAGCCGACAATGATACCGATAATCATCCCCTTTATCGAGAAGGCAATCCCTACCGATGCGCCGATGATCTGAGCTAGTGCACTGACTACGCTATTGTAAACTAAGTAGCGCTCTCCCCGGAACACGATAAAAAGATTACCACAAGCACTAATCATCAGGGAAATAGGCAGAATAATGGAGAGTGGGTAGAGGTAACGCCCCACCTCCCGCCAGTCCTCCCCCCAGATGAGCGCACTGATGTCGTAAGAAAAGAGGTGAAAAACCACCACGGCGGGAAATCCGATGCCGCCCAGCAAGTGAATGTACTGGGTGAACTCTCCCTTGATGTTCAACCCCTCCACGCGGCTGCGCTCAAACATGGGCAGCTGAATCGTGGAAATGACGCCAGCTACGATGGTTAGCGGTAGTCGATTAAAACTGTAAGCCCGATTGTACAAGCCGAGGGCGGAGGTGCTATGGAGCTTACTGAGGTACACATTGTCCACGTTCGAACTAGCGTACACCAAAATCTGGAACAGAGACAGGTTTACCACTAGGCTTCGAATGCGCCGAAAACTGGCTACAATCGGCAGTCGTCTCCACTGCCTACCCCCGGAAAGTAGGGCCACATGGGGATGGTAGAGAAAGAACTTGACCATGGGCACGAACAGCAGCGGAATAATTAAAGCGTAATACGAGTACCCGGCCAGCGCCAGCAGGTAAGTACCGATTACCTGCAACACGGTAGCAAAGAGAGACACTCGGGCGATCAAGCCGAATTCCTCCCGTTTCGTAAGAATGGCCTCGTCCACCAGGGGCACGGAGGTCAGGAAGGCACAAAGCGCGTATAGGGCCAGTACCCCGATCACTTCCGGCATGCCATACCATAGGGAAATAGGGTAAGCGGTCAGGAGCAGCAGTCCACCCAACACCGCACCCGTGGCCAGCGCAAATAAGCGCACGCTACGCTGAAACAGAGGAGAGTCGATCTCCCGAATAATCGCTAGGGAGAAGCCGGCGTCCAAGAAGAGTGCGATGACGCCGTAAAAGATGGCACCAATGGCTTGAATGCCGTACTCATCCGGAGTCAGTTGCCGGGAAACCAGGGCACTACCCACGAAAGTGACCATGATGCCGGAGTACTTGAGTATGCCGACCTTCAGGAAATTACTGACGATTTCACGCTGAAAGCTCATTCAGTTTTGATCGCCAGCACGATGTACTGAAAGGTATAGTAGTCCGGAAATGCCCATTTCAGCAGTTTCCCGTACGCCGGGAACTGACTGCCGATGCGGTCGCGAAACCGGAACATGCGGGTAATTCTTACCGTGGTGAGGCCGGCGGTTTCTACCAGTTCGAGCAGGTTCTTCCGGGTGATCACGCGCAAATGCGTCCGGTCAAAAATACCGCGGTCATTGCCCGGCCAGTAACCCTTGACCGCCAGTTGCCAGAGCGCAGATACGTGTTGCATATTTGGGACGGAAATGATCACCTTTCCCCAGGCTTTAGATAGGGCATCAGCGCATTAAGCAATTTTTCCGGCGCGCGCAGGTGCTCGAGAATATCCCCGAAGATGAGGTAGTCGAAAGTATTTGGTGAAAAGGCCTGACTAAAGTCCATGGCTTCCACGTCCCCGACCAAAACTTCGGTGTAGCGCTTCCCCGCCTCGGTGGCCATCGCCGGGTCATACTCGACTCCGTAGACGACCCGGGCAATTCCCGTATTCAGCAGGTAGTTTCCGGTGGTGCCGGTCGCGCAACCCACATCGAGGACCGCCGCGTCCCGCACCGCGGGATCAATGAGGGAAACTATGTCCGTTCTTAATCCTACGTAAGAAGGTTTAAAGTCGTGCTGGCTTACCGTTTCCGAAGGCATACAATTAGGTTAAATAAGGGGGCGCTAGCGCGTGGGTGGATGGGGATGCCGCAGGGGGTGAACAACTGTAGAAAGGCGCAAAGATAGGGTCCCACAACCAACTGGTTAACGAACGGTATGCACCAGTCCCTTTAGCTCAATCGTCTCCTCGGCCGTCAATTGTAAGCGGATAACGTACGCGAACACCGCATTATTAAGCACCCTGCCGGACTTGCCGCGCGGAGCATCTCCCAGCCATCCCAGGGCAGGATCATTCGCAGCGAAGTTTTCGCGCTGAAAAAGTTGGTCGCCCCAGCGGTCATACACTTCCATGAGGACCACCCTGGCGTCGCTCTGACAAGTGTACACCGTAAATCCGTCGTTCACCCCGTCCCCATTCGGAGAAAAAGCGTTGGGTACATACAAACCTGCTTCACCAGACAGCGAAATGCGCAGGGAGTCGGTACGGACGCATCCGGCGAGCGCATCGTTAAGTGTTAGGAGTACCAGGCCATTTCGGTCAGGTATAAAATTGGGCGTTGCGCAGTTCGTACAGAGGTCGTAGTCTCCCGACCAGGTCAGCGCGAGCGTAGGGGAGACAGGGAGGCCCGGATCGAGGAGTAACTCCTCACAGGAATTAACGGAGAGCTCAGCGGGAAGGAGGGATTCCGGCAAGGGGGACAGTTGCACGAGGATACTGTCGTCAACAATACAGTCATCCAGTGTTGTAATCGCAAATGCATAAACGCCGCTGGAAGTAACCGTTCGTTCACCGGTAGGAGCCCCATCGGTCCACGTCAATTCGGCATAGGGATAGTCTACGTCAAGATCTAGGGAGGTACATCCGGTAGTGTCATAACCCAGGTCAGCGGGTGGCGGGCGGAAGGCAAGCAAGAAACTGTCGGGAGGACTTACGCACTCATTCAGGCGCTGGGTGAGGGTATAAAGTCCTTCGGTCTCCGCGGTTACTCCGGGAATAAAGACTTCCGATGAATCCGAAAAGAAGTTATTAGGACCCGACCAGGTGAATTGCGTTCCGCCGCTCGCAGCTGCGTAGAGGGTGACTTCCGTACCCGTACACTTGCCTCCCCGCTGGCTTATGAGGGGTGCGGGAAGCGTTCGGTCTTCAATAATAGTGAGCTGTTCAGCTAGCCGTACCGTACACGAGGAAGCAGGGGTAAGCTCAAATTCCGTGTATGTTCCCGCCGGAAGCTGTCTCACGCTCACCTTCCCTTGGTCAATTATTTCTAAGTTGACGGTAACTACCATAGAATCCGGACTTCGGTATTGAATGATTACCCGGTCCCCGACTGAAAAATTGGGGTTGAATATAATAATGGTCCCTGTGCTATCCCCTGGTTCGCCGCAGGTGGAGGGGTTAATGACTTCGGTTTGATAAGGGGTCAAATCATTCTCAACGCGGATGGTAAGCTCACTACTGGCCTGCTTACAATCGGATGAAGTAGCTATAATCGTGTAGGTAGTCGTTACCTCCGGCTTGACGGTCACGAAGTAATCTTGACTAGAGAGCCCCGGCGCGGTTATAGTATAATTTATTCCTGGTTGTGGCGCGCCCCGCAGTAGGCGGATTTCGGTGGCCCCGCAGACGCTGGTGTCCGGAATAGAATTAATGGAAGGAGGTAGGGTAGATGCAGCGATGAAGGTGGGCAGGCCCAGTTTTGACCTGCCGGTCGAAGTGTAGGAACACTGGTCGGTACGTAGTCCCCCTCCCAGCAATAGCCCATCCTGAACAAAGGCGGCGTCCATCCCCCGAGCGTCCGGATTTTCGATCATGCCTAGATACTGCCGTGATTCGAAACAGGCGCAAGAGGAGGTATTTTCATTTCCCGCTTCCGTGCCCAGATAGATTTTGCCGTCCGGGGCAATTTGTAGTGCCCCGTAAAGGATGTTACTTGGGGAAGCTGATCCGATCAGCGTTCGCGTGGCGTTGGGATTTGCTGCTGAAACGTCAAACTGGTATAACTCCCCCCCCTCCGCCGGGGAATTGTTGTTTCCAACGATACTTACGTACAAAAACTCTCCACTGGGAGAAAACTGTAAACCGTAAGGGAATCCGATTGCCTCCCCCCGCTCATCCAAGTTGAAATTTAGAATTGCCGGGTTACCTGGATTGGTGATCTCCCCATTGATGGGGTCGAATTCAAAGATTTGAACAATCCCCCCTAGCCACCCATTCTGGTCGTCTGGTATAGCGCTAGCTAGCTTCGTGCCGTCTTCCGAAAACTTCAGGTAGCCAATGAGCTGGCGCTTAGAAAACTCTGTCGTTCGCGTAGCGACTGTTGACTTTAGGTCAACGGATGCTCCTACCTCGTAAATCCGGTAATTGCCGGTCCGGTCGAGGGTGGCTAGCCAGTAGTTCTCGTGCCCACATGCCTTTAGCGCCGCTAGCTTTTCGGTACTCCGATCGATAATTTGCACCGGCCCCTGAACGATCCGTTCGGCCCCGGAGTCATAACGATAATAGTTAATTCCGTTCGTGCCATCGACCCAGTCACTAGTAAAGATCCAATATTGGTCAGGAGAGCCCCGCACGGGTATGACCACCGCCGAGCTCGTACTAGAGGGGTGGCCGCGTAGACCATCGGCCACGGGCTCGTTGTTTGCATTGTAAATGCTGGTTCCATCAGTATAGAACTGGAGCTCACCCTCAGCATTCGATACACTAGCCGTGCCCTCCCGACTCTGTAGGGAAGACTCAATAAGTGTAACGTTACCGTTTTCAAACCGGAGCCCCCCGAAACATCCGAAGTGCCAGTTGGCATTTTCTCCCTGTGCAGCTACGGCTGCAGTGAGTAAAATGAAGATCCAAAAAGGAATAATTTTTCGGGAGAGACTCACCATAAATCAGAAAACAGAGTTAGCAAATTACGGAGCCAAATTACGCCATAATTCCGTAAACGATATTTCATCCTTACGATCTCATGCCTCCACCCCCCTTCACCCTCATCATCTGCACCTACAACCGGGCCCACCTGCTGGCGCACTGCCTGGACGCCCTCCTGGCCCAGGAAGCCGCCCCCCCCGACTGGGAGCTCCTGGTCATCGACAACAACAGTCCGGACCATACGCGGGAGCTCACCGAAAATTGGTTGCGGCAGCACCCCGAGGTGCAGGGACGCTGCCTCACCGAAACCCGGCAGGGGCTCAGCCACGCCCGCAACCGCGGCTACCGCGAAGCTAGCGCCGACTGGGTGGTGTACCTCGACGACGATGCGAAGGCCGCAACCCACTTCCTGCGGCGGACGGCCTGGCTCGTCGCCGAGGGCGGCTACCGCATCGTGGGCGGCGTGTACTACCCCTGGTACCACTACGGGCGGCCGCGCTGGTGGCAAGACCGCTACGGCAGCAACGCCCTCCCCCACGCCACGCTGACCGTACCCCGCGGCAACTACGTCGCCACGGGCGGGGTCATGCTCTGGGAAAAACAATTGCTGGAAGACCTCGGCGGGTTCGATCCCCGCGTGGGGATGGTCGGCACCCGCATCGCCTACGGGGAAGAGACGTACCTGCAGGCCAAGGCCCGGGCCCGGGGCATCGCGGTGGCCTACGACCCCGAGCTGATCATCTACCACGTAGTGATGGCCCAGAAGCTTTCGGTAGACTGGTTCTTCCGGTCCTACTTCGCGGCGGGGCGCGACGCGGTGCTCGGCGGGCAGACCGCTCCGGGCGTGCGCTCCGCAGCCACGCAACTCCTGTTGGGAGTAGCCGTTATGGGCAAAGACCTCATCTTACGTAGTCCGCAACTCCTGCGCCCGGACTACTACCTGGAAAACTGGGTCATCGACGTGTTCCGTAAACTGGCCAAGCGGGTCGGGGCGGCCTACACCGCGCTGCTGCACCAGAGATAGACGCCCATGATCGAGCTGTTTACCACCAATCCGCTCCTGCTGCTCTTTACCGTCATGGCCATCGGTTACGGACTGGGGGAGATCCGTATCCGCGGCTTCAAACTCGGCGTGGCCGCCGTGCTCTTCGTGGGTTTGGGCTTTGGTGCCCTGGACCCCGCCCTGGAAGTACCCCAGTTCATCACCTTCATGGGGCTGGCCATCTTCGTGTACACCATCGGGCTCACCTCCGCTCCCGCTTTCTTCGCGAGCTTTCGGCGCAATGGCCTGCGCGACATCTATTTCGCCACGGGTACCGTAGTGCTCTCCGCCCTGCTGGCCTATGGCATCGGCACCTGGTTCGACTTCGACCCGGCGACCACCAGCGGACTCTACGCCGGCGCGAGCACTAATACCCCGGCCCTGGCGGGACTCCTCGACGCCATTCAGAAGAACGCGCCCTTCGACGGGCAGGATGCACTGAGCCAGCAGGCGGTGGTCGGCTATTCCCTGGCCTATCCCCTCGGAGTACTGGGCGTGATGCTGGGGCTGTTCCTGCTCCAGCGCCTCTATAAGATCGACTACGCCGCCGAGTTCCTCGACCTGCAGAAGGAGTACCCGATGGGGGAGAAACTACTCAGCCGCACCTTCCGCGTCGAGCACGCCGACCTGGCCGGTCGTACCATTCGTGAGTTTCGCCAGGCGCACCAGGTGGGTGTAGCCTTCGGGCGGATGCTGCACGCGGGGCAGACCACCCTCACCAACTGGGACAGCCGGCCCGAACGCGGTGACCTCATCGTGCTGGTAGGCTCCGCAGACGCCATCACCGAGGCGGCTGCCTTCGTCGGACCTGCCGTGGAAGGGCAACTCAACCACGACCGGTCCGTCTTCGACGTGCGCCGCATCTTCGTCTCCAACGATGCCATCGCCGGTAAGACCATCGCCTCCCTGAACCTGCAGGAGAAATTCAACGTGCTCATCACCCGCGTCCAACGGGGGGATATGGACATCCTCGCCAGCGGCGATACGGTGCTTGAACTGGGCGACCGCATCCTCCTGGTGGCCCACCGCGACGACCTCCCCGAGGTCTTTCGCGTGTTCGGCAACAGCTACGAGGCCCTCTCCCGCATCAACCTGTTCTCCTTCGGCCTGGGCATGACGCTCGGCCTGCTGCTCGGCATGGTCACCTTTGCGCTACCGGGCGGCTACACCTTCAGCCTGGGCTTCGCGGGTGGTCCCCTGATCGTTGCCCTCCTCCTGGGCCACCTCCGGCGCACCGGCCCCATCGTCTGGACGCTGCCCTACGGCGCTAACCTGACCTTGCGCCAGCTCGGCCTGATCTTTCTCCTCGCCGGCATCGGCATTCGCTCCGGCCAGACGTTTTACCAGACGCTCCAGACCGACCTGGGCCTCAAACTCTTCCTGGCCGGGGGCATCATCGCCCTGATCACTACCGCCGCCACGCTGGTCATCGGCTACCGCCTCCTGCGCATCCCCTTCAGCTTCCTCGGCGGCATGGTCGGCTCCCAGCCCGCCGTTCTGGACTTCGCCGTCGAGCAGGCCGGCAACAAGTACCCCACGATCGGCTACACCCGCATGCTGCCGGTGGTGCTGATCGGGAAGATTTTGGCGGTGCAGTTGCTTTATAGTCTTTTGAGTTAGTTGTCGGGTTTTCGGCTTGTTGTATTGTCGGGTTACTCTTCTTACCCTCGCCCCTCGCCCCTCGCCGGCGCTCGGGTAGGTTACCGCCCTGACGCACATACCCGAGCGCAGCGAGGGGCGAGGGTACCGTTGGCAGCCCGACAACCCACCCACCCGAGCGCGGCGAGGCCCCTAAAAACTAATATACTCCCGAGGGTCCACCACCAGCCCCTCGTACCACAGCTCGAAGTGCAGGTGGGGGCCCGTGCTCTGGGTACCGGTGTTGCCGATGATGGCGATGGCCTCGCCGGCCTGGACGCGGTCGCCGACCTGCTTGAGGAGCTGGGAGTTATGTTTGTAAAAGCTGATGAGGTTGTGGTCGTGCTGGATGCCGATGACGTTGCCGTTCGCGCTGGTGAACTCCGACATGAAGACGATGCCCGCACGGGTGGCTTTGATGGCCGTATTCTGGGGTGCCAGGATGTCCACGCCGGTGTGGGCGGCAGGCAGGTTGAACGAGGCACTGATCTCTCCGTTCACGGGCGCTACCAGGTAGACCTGGGCCAGGGGGACGGACCCGTCGCCGGCGGAGGGTAGGGGAGCGGCAACGGCCCGGGCCCGGCTGTCTTGACGTACCTCCTCCATTTCCCGGCGCAGCCGGATCTCGGATTCCGAGGGCGGCAGGGGCACCACCTTCTCGCGATTGACGAGCTCCTCGCGGGCCTCGACGCTGTCGGCCGTGATCGCTTCGCCCAGGACCGTGCGGCGGAGGTTGTCGATATAAAGGTTCTGGTCTTCGACGATGGTAGTGAGCTCCGTCAGCCTGGCGTGGAGTTCGTTCAGTTGTTCGCGCTGCACCACGTCGCCATAGCCGGGTATGTACTTGCGCAGGGGGGTAAAGGCAATCAGCAGATACACCAGCAGCGCGACCACCAGGAAGATCGTGGAGGCAGCGAGGTATACGTCGAGGGGGCGCAGCGTATAGCTGCCCACGGCGTCGTAGTCCTGGGTATTGCGTACCACCAGCTGGTATTCGCTGCGGCTTTGGTCCCTGAGTCGCCTCCAGCGGCTTTCCTTTGCGGTTGGTTCCTCCATGGCATTCAATGGGTTGGCGGGGTCGCGGGTGCGGCGTACGTACAATTAAGCCCGCGCGTGGGGTACTTTCACGGCCCCGCGGCGCGTTTGCCTGGGGCAAAGATACGGCGGACGGTACTAGTCCAATTTAAGCCCCTTACCGCGGCAGACACGATAAACGAACTCCGGATTTGAAAACCTTAACGCAGCTGCTGGTGCTTCTATTGGCCTTCCACCTCCTCGTGGTAAGCTGCTCGTCAACAAAAAGTCGCGAGGAGCAGGGCGTCGTTGCCAAGGCCTGGCACAACACCAACGCCCACTACAACGGCTACTTCAACGCCCGGGAGATCATGGATGCGAGCCTCGTGGCCCTCAACGAGGTGCACGTCGACAACTACAACCAGCGGCTCGAGATGTTCCCCTTCCTCGCCGTGGACAACCCCAGCCTCGTGGCCGAAGAGCTCGACCGCGCCATCGAGAAGGTAGCCATCGTAGTCAAGAAGCACCCCTACAGCAACTGGACCGACGACAGCTATCTCCTGGTCGGTCAGGCCCAATTGCTTAAGCAGGACTACGAGAGCGCCGAACGTACGCTGGACTTTACCGTCACCGAGTTTCGCCCACGGCCCGAGCGCAAGAAGGGGAAAAAGGGAGAAGCCGCCGGGGAGGACGGGGAGGAATTCGAGAGCCGCCGGGAGGTAGGCACCACCCAGACCCAGAGCCGCCGCGACCGGCTCCGCGCGCGTCGGGACGCCCAGCGCGAACGGGAGCGTACCACCAAGCAGCGGCAAAAGGAACGAAAAGCCGAGACCAAGGCCCGCGACAAGGAGCGCCAGGCTAAGATCCGCGCCCGCAAAAAGGGTATCCGCCTGCCGACCAAGGTCAGCCCCGCCGATACCTCCGCCGTAGCCGGCCTGGAAAACGAACCGGAAGCCGAGGAAGACGAAATGGCCGAACTGGAGGAAGGCCCCATCGGAATGATCTCCATCTTCAGCAACCGGGATGCCGGCGATGCCGCCGGGGGGGAGTACGGCAAGAAGTCCGGCTCCTACATTTTGAAGCACCGGCCCGCCTACCAGGAAAGCCGGCTGTGGCTGGCCTGGACCCTCATCAAACGCGACAACTTCGACCGCGCCCAGATCATCCTCGAGGATCTGAGGAATGACCGGGGTACCTACGCCGAGGTACGCCGCAAGGCGATTGCCGTACAGGCCTACCTCTACCTCGAACAGGAGCGGCTGGAGGAAGCCATTCCCTACCTCGAGGCCGCCGCGGAAGTCGCGGAAGAACGCAACGAGCGTGCCCGCTACTACTACATCGCCGGTCAGCTCCACCAGGAGCTGAACCAGCCCGCCGCCGCCCTGGAGAACTTCCGCAACGTGGTGGCCAGCAAGCCCGCCTACGAACTCGAACTGGGGGCCCGCATCAACACCGCCCAGAACGCCTACCTCAGCGGAGGGGGCAGCCCCGATGAAGCCCTGCGAGAGCTGGAACGGATGGTGAAGGAAGAGAAAAACCTCCCGTACGAAAGTCAAATCCTGTACTCCATGGCGGGCATCGCCATGCGGGGCGGAGACGAAGTGGCCGGAGCAACTTACCTACGCCGCGCCCTCGATAGCCCCTACGGCGGCGCGACCACCCGGGTCGAGGCCTACCAGCTCCTGGGCGACATGGCTTATACCTCGGGTGACTACCTCGGTTCCAAGCTCTACTACGACAGCACCCTCCAGGTGATGGGGCAGACCGATGCCCGCTTTACCCAAACCTCCGGCCGTCGCGACCGCCTCACCGAGGTGGCTACCAGCCTACAGGATATCACGCTCAAGGACAGCTTACTGCGCGTCGGGCTGCTGCCCGAAGCCGATCGCCGTACCTGGGCCGAAAACATTTTTGAACTACGCCGGGCGACCAATTCCGCCGCTAACTTCAGTACCCCCACCGTGCAGGGTAGTCTTCCGGTCCGGAACGCGGCCGCCTTCGCCGATTCGGATGGCAACAGCGCTTTTTGGGGCTACAACAGCCAGGCCATCCGCCGCGGTGCCCGCGATTTCGAGCGGCGGTGGGGCGACCGCGGCCTGGAAGACAACTGGCGCCGCAGTAATCGGACCGACTCGGGGCTCTTTACCGACGATGGGGACGGTATCGCGCCGGGCGACCCCAGCCGGCAGGAAATGCAGTTGGTGACCGAAGACGAGATCAACGCGATTTTGGCCGACATTCCCATGGACGAGCAAGCCCAGACCGTCATGCGGGACCAGCTCGCCAAAGCCTATTTCACCCTCGGGCGTGAGTACCGCGACCGGATAGAAGACTACCCCCGGTCCATCGAGGCCTTCAACCAGCTCAACAAACGCTACCCCGGTTCCGACTACGAGGCCGAAAGCTGGTACTACCTCTACCTGCTACACAAGGATGCCGGTAATATGGCCGAGGCGGGGCGCTACGCTAATCAGCTTCACCGATCGTACCCAGACAGCAAGTTCGCCCGGCTGGCCAATGATCCGGATTACGCCCGGGAACTGGTCGGTCAGGAAGGTGCCCGCAACCGGGCGTATGAGTCGGCTTACGCCGCCTTTGAACAACGGAATTTCGAGGAGGCCCGGCGTCTGATTGCCACCTCCAGCCAGCAAGTAGCCGCCAATCACCCCCTGAAGCCGCGGTACGACCTGCTGCAAGCGATGGTAACCGGCAAACTGGAAGGGCGGGCGGCCTACGTCAGTGCCCTGCAGCAGGTAGTCACCCAGTACGACGGCAGCCCCGAACAGAGCCGCGCCCGGGAGATCCTGCGGCTCCTCGGAGAAGGCGGTGCCCGGCTGCCCGGCCGGACCTCGCCCACCGCGGGAAGTACGGGCTTCCGGCAGAGTATGGATGAGATTCATTACGTGCTCATCGTATTCGAGGATGCCCAGACCCGCCTCAACGACCTCAAGGTGGAACTGGAGACGTACAATCAGAAGTACCACAAACTCGACCGGCTCCGGTCTACCCCCATATTCATCGGCCGGGACAACGAAACGCCCGTCCTCGTGATGCGCCGCTTCAAGAGCGGCCGGGAGGCCATGGACTACTACCAGACCTCGCGGCAGAACGCCAGTGAGTTTCTCGAGGGCAGCGGGCAGGAGTTCCAGGTTTACCCCGTGTCTCAGTCCAATTACCGGGAAATTCTTAAGGCGCGCACCTTCGAGGGCTACGATGAATGGTTTCGGGCGAATTACTAATGGCTGTCCGCACCCGGGGCAACAATCCGCCAGCAGCGGTGGAGATTCTTTTTCCTGAAGTCCGGTGGCAGCGTCTGTTTGGTAATTTCGGAGGCCCGCCCCGCTAGCTGATCTTCCGCCAACTTAAAGCGGCGGTAGTTGGTGCTGAAGTACAGTTCACCCCCCGGCACCAGCAGATCCATGCACTGGTTGATCAGCTGCACGTGGTCGCGCTGGGTGTCCAGCACCTCGGTCATCATTTTGGAGTTGGAGAAGGTAGGGGGATCGAGAACGATCAGGTCGTAAGCTCTACTGGCGGGTTCGGCCAGCCACTGTAGGGCGTCCGCCCGGACGAAGCCGTGTCGGTCCGGCGAGAGCTGGTTGGCCCGAAAATTGCGTCGGCCCCAGTCTAGGTAGGTATTACTCAGGTCGACGTTGTCTACCCGCATGGCCCCCCCGGTAGCGGCATATACGCCAAAGGAGCAGGTATAGGCAAAGAGGTTCAGCACACGCTTACCGGCCGCCCGCTCGCCGATGAGCTTGCGGGTCGCGCGGTGGTCCAGGAAGAGCCCCGTATCGAGGTAGTCAGTCAGGTTGACGAGAAATCGGCGGCCGTGCTCGGCAACCGGGAATTCTTGTCGGACGGTGTCCAGTTTCTCGTACTGCTGCCTGCCCGATTGCCGTTGGCGTACCTTAAAGTGAATGCGTGTGGGTTCCGCTTCGAGGGCCTGGGCGATCTGCTCCCGGTAAACGGTGGTGTCTTCTTCCGGGGCCTCCGCGGTGTACAGGGCGACGTAGAGGCGGTCGCCGTAGCGGTCGATCGTCAGCGGAAATTCCTCCAGATCGGTGTCGTAGATGCGGTAGGCCTCCAGTTGCTGGCGCCTGGCCCACTTGTCGTAGTGACGGGCCATCTTGCGCAGGCGGTTTCGGAAGGCTTGGAAGTCACTCACCAGTCGATGCCTTTACGCAGCAGTCCCAGGGTGTCCGCCTCGGCGCTTCCGGCCTCGGGCTGGTAGTCGTAGGTCCATCCGGCCAGCGGGGGCAGGCTCATAAGGATGCTTTCGGTACGTCCTTTGGTCGTCAACCCGAACTTCGTACCGCGGTCCCACACCAAGTTGAACTCCACGTAGCGCCCGCGCCGGAGCTCCTGCCAGCGGGCTTCGGCGGGGGTCACCGGACGACTGCTGTTTTGTAAGAGCAAAGGCAGGTAAGCAGGTACGAAGGTCTCCCCCACGGCGGCCGTAAAATCGAACAGCTCGCGTTTGGTTTTTTTCTCCGCCACGGGTTCGAGCCGGTCGAAGAAGATGCCCCCGATGCCCCGGGTTTCCTCCCGGTGGGGAATGTAGAAGTAGTCGTCGGCCCACTTTTTAAAGCGCGGATAGTAGGAGTCGTCAAAGCGGGCGCAGGTGGCACGTAACTGGCGGTGAAACCAGGCGGCCTGTTCCCGGTCGATGTAGTGGGGGGTCAGGTCGATGCCCCCGCCAAACCAGAAACGCCCGCTGTCGAGCTCGAAGTAGCGGATGTTCATGTGAATGATCGGGGCGTGGACGTTGCGGGGGTGGAGTACGATACTGACGCCCGTCGCGTGAAAGCCCGTCTCCTCCGCTTCCACGTGGAGACTGGCAGCGGCAGCCGGCGGAAGTTCTCCGTGTACCAGGCTGAAATTCACGCCGCCCTTTTCAATGGTGTCTCCCCGCAGCACCCGCGCGCGTCCGCCCCCGCCCCCCGGTCGCTCCCAACCGTCTTCCGTAAAGGGGTTGCCATCGGCCTGGGAGAGGCTACCGCAGATTCTATCCTGGAGGTCACGGAAATAGGCGGTAATTTCCTGCAGGCTGGGGCTTAGATCAGGCATCGAGGAAGGCTTTGGCGGCGGCCACGGTTTTTTTGGCACTGCCCACGAACACGCGGTCATTCACCAGAAGCACGGGTCGTTTAAGGAAGGTGTACTCTTCCAGGATCAGTTGGCGATAGTCCGCTTCGGTCAGCTCGCGCTCCGCCAGACCCATACTGCGGTACTTCATGGCCCGCCGGCTGAACAGCGCTTCGTAACTACCCGCAAGGGTGGCCAGGTGGTCTAACTCCCGTGGTGTAATAGGTGTTTCTTTGATGTTCGTAACCTCTAGCGTGGGCTGGTCGCCCAACTCCCTGCGGATGCGTGCACAGGTACTACAACTGTCCAGTTGGTATAGCTTAGCCATGGAACGAAGGTAATCAGTCGGCGCTGCCCGCTCGCCACAGCCGCCCGAATTCCGCAAACGTATCCAGGGCGCTGGCCGTAGCTTGGCGGATCTCTTCGTCGGTAAAGGGGGTTTCCTTCAGGTAGCCGACGAAACTCTTCCACTGCTTGAGCCCCCATTCCGACTGTGCGCGGTAAAAATCGAAGGGGGCAAAGGAACTTAGGGCCGGCAGCTGCCGCAACTTTCGGTAGATCATGGTCCCGCCCAGGCTGGAGCCCTCCAGCACGTACAGCCGGCCGATCGCGGTGGCGCGGTCGAGGGGCGGTTCGCAGGGCACGGCGGAGTCGATCGGGAAGCGGGCTTGGTAGCGGTAGTTGCCCCCCGCGAATGCATAGAGTGCGGGTTCGAGTGCCAGGTGCGCCCGCCGCTGCCAGTCGATGATCCGGGCGTATTCTTCCGGGGTCAGGCTTCCATCCATTATTTTCGCTCCCAGCGTAGCGGCCTCCAGTTGGGTGTGCGCCGCGGAGGTAGCGGACCGCAGCGCGGCTAGCATTTTACTCATGCCGCAACTCGGTTGTGACGGATCCAAAATCGGTCGATGGAACCGATCACGTCCTTGAGTTGATGGTAGCGACCCGGCTTGACGAGGTAGGCGTTGACCTCGCTGTCGTAGGCACGGACGATGTCGCGCTCCTGATCGGAAGCGCTGAGCAGCACGACGGGCAGTAAGCGGAGACGCGGGTGGTCCCGAATGAATTCCAGGACTTCCAGTCCGGACATGCCCGGCATCTTGATGTCCAGAAGAATCAGGTGGGGTAGGGGAGCATTGCGCTCGACCACCTCCAGAAGGTAGCGCTTTACGAGGCTACCATCGGATCGGTGCACCACCCGTAGCGAGTCGTTGATAATGCAGAAAACGCCCGCCGGAAGAAGAGATAGTCGGTGGGGTTATCCTCCGCGTAGAGCAGATAAGGGGCGGTGGCATGGTTGCTGCTGATACGCCCTGGAGAAGGTGATACTCATGAATCATGAATTCTCCACGTCAAAGAAAAAGTTGAAGGTCACGCCCTTTACCGTCATCGGTGATCCAAATCTTGCCGTTGTGGCGGTGCACGATACGTTCCACGATCGTCAAGACCTACCCCGCTACCCTCCTGGTCGTGGAGAGGATGAAAGGCGAGTAAACATCTCAAAGACGGTTCTTTTATACTCATCCGGAATGGCCGGCCCGGTATTGCTAACGGTGTAGACGACCTTATCCATACGGGGCTCCCGGACGGGAGCCTATCTCGACGCTCACCTGACCGTCGTCGTCCGGCTGAGCGTACTTGACCGCATTAGACATCAGATTGACGTAGAGTTGGCGCAGCAGACGCGCATCACCCTGAATGGGCGGGAAGATCGGGATCTACCGTGACGGATACGTCACGATTGGTCAGTCTGCTCGCCCCGTACGTCGTGTATAACTTCCTGCAGCAGGGGCGCCAGGTCCACGTAGGTCGCTTCCAGACCCTTGCTGCCTACCCGGCTGAGTTCCAGGATGTCGGTGATGAAGTTATTCATCTGGTCCACTCCCCGTTGGATGCCCGCGATCAGCTCGCCGGCCTCCTCGTCCAGGTCTTTTGTAATCTTCTTCCAGAATTTCCGCATAGCCATTGATGGCCCGCAGCGGAGCCCGGAGGTCGTGGGAGACCGTGTAGCTGAAGGTTTCGAGATCTTCGTAAGCCTTCTGAAGGCGCTCGTTGATCTCGCGCACCTCCACGTAGCGCTGCATCATGCTGTTGATGACCGTGACGCGGAGCGCCAGGGCGCTCTCGATATCGTTATCGGACCACTCCGCGCTACACCCTTCCACGGTCTCGATGTAGCGGGCAAAACTCTTTCGGGGACTCATGCGACGGGTCTCCGGCCCCGAGACCACCACTCTTCCCTCCGGCTTTCCTCCCCAGCTCATCTCCCTTACTGATGCCGGGCCTGAACCAGCAGATCCAATCCTGATAGGAGGGATTCAGATAGATCGCCAGGACCCCGGCTGCGTTGTCGCAGTGTTGCTCAAATCGGGGAAACGATTTCGCGATGGAATCGGATTCAAAATGTAGTTGATGCTCGTGGTGGGCCTTCTGGTTGACTTGCTCCATCAACGCCGATACGTCGTCCTTCGGTGGGCAATCGCCATACAGCTCCAGGCGACCCTCGAAACAGATGGCAGCACCCACGACACCGTCGAAGAGGTTCAGCAGATTGGATTCGCCGGTAGTGAGCCCCTCGAAGATGTTCTCGGGTTTTAGTGATGTGTTCCCCGATGGATAGGCGGACGAGATTGCGTTCCAGCACCTGCTCCTGGTAGCCGGCTGGCGGCATGCAGAGCGAGGTGGCCGCTGAAAATCTGGCCGATGAACTGCAGCACGTTCCGGGTGCCGTAGTCGACGCTGCGGGGAGAGTAGTGGTGTAGGGCAAAGAGTCCCCACAGCTTTCCCTCCATGACGATGGCCACGCTGAGCGAATTGTTCACCCCCATGTACCCCAGGTATTCCAGGTGGACGGGCGATACCCCCCGGCCCGTGGCGTGCGTCAGGTCGAGGAAGGTGGCCCCGTCGACCGAATCGCTAATTTGGATACGGGAAGGGACGTCACTAACTCCGCTGATCAACCGGACGCGATTGGTGAGGTACAGCTCGCGGGCCTGTTTTGGAATATCGGTGTGGGGGTAACGAAGTCCCTCGAAGGGTTCCAATTGCGCATTGCGGGCCTCGGCAATGACCGTCCCGTTGTAATCGGGATCGAACTTGTAGACCATCACCCGATCGTAGCCGGTCAGCTGCTTAATGATGCTGGCGGTTTCGGGGAACAGCGTATCCCAATTCGTGACGTTCTGGATGCGTCGAATCGCCCGGGCCAGCATCTGCTGGTAGGTGGAGGTCTGCAGCAGTTGGGAGGCCTTCTCTACCTCGAGGATCAGGTAGTCGGCGCTGCGGTGGATGATGACGTTGCGCAACATCATCTCGCCGTCGATCGTGAAAAAAGCCTGCACGGGGTTGACGCCCTCAAAACCGTCCTCGCGGGCCAGGCCCAGCGGGAATCTGCCCCGTCACCTCTACCCCGAACACGGAGGAAAAGTGCTTGTCCATGACATCTCCCAGCGCATGCCCGATAAAATCGTATAGATTCTCGCTGACGTAACGGATTATGAACGTCTCCAGATCCACGGCAATCAGGCAGGCATGCCCCTGCACTACCTGAATGTGGTGGATGGGCTCCTTGGCACAGTTTTCGAGATCTACCTGGTAGGGATAGACCTCCCGGATGGACCGCGCGACCGGGTCGTCGGTAAATGTCATTCGATAATTTCTATTGCAAGGTCGATCTGCAATTATACAAAGCCAAGGGCGCATCGGTTGAATCAATCAATCCGACTCGATCTATGATCGCTAAGCAATGGCTCGGGGATTGCTAAGCAGCGGACTTGGTAAGCGGGCGTAAGCGGTTGGTCTTAATCCAAAAGTAGTGAATAGAACTCACCAGTTCCTTTAGATCCTGAAACCGATTCGGTTTTACCAAATATCCGTTGGCCCCGGAGTCGTAGGCCCGGGCAATATCCTGCGGCTCATCACTGCTTGACATGATGAGGACCGGGAGATCTTTCATCCGTTCGTCGGTCTTAATTTTCTGCAGCAGTTCCAGCCCGCTCATGCCCGGCATCTTGATGTCCAAAATGGCCAAACGGGGGAGGTTGTCGCTCTTGCTGCGGTCGGTCAGGCCGGCAAAGGCCTCGGTTCCATTTTTACACCAGACCAGATCGGGCGGTGAGTCTAACCGATTGACGGCGCGGCGGAAGAATTCAGCGTCGGTAGTGTCGTCTTCGGCAAGCAAGATTTGATGAGCGTACATGGGGGGATTTACTTGCGAACGGAAAGGGGGGGGGAGCGTCGGCATACGTCCTTACCGGGAAGACCGGCGACGCAATGTTAGCAAAAACTCAGCTTAATGGATTTAGTTCGTTACTTCGCCGGGAAAATTAGGTTGGTGTAGAACAGAAAGGTAGCACCGCCCCCCGGGCTGCTCTCGATGCGAATGTCTCCTTGGTGACGACTGATGATGCGCCGTACAATGGCCAGCCCGGCACCGTTGCCCGCGTATTCCTCCGGCGTGACCAGGCGGTTGAACATGCCGAACACCCGTTGGTGGTGGTGGGAAGGAATACCAATGCCGTTGTCCGAGATGTAGAACTCACCATCTCCCCGCGGGGAGGTCGAACGGAAACCGACGGTCACCTCCGGAATTTCCCGCAGCCGGCTGAACTTGATCGCGTTGGAGATCAGGTGGAAGAAAACTACCCGCATCTGGGTTTCGTCGCCGATCAGGGGCGGGAGATCGTGCGCTACCTTTACCTGCACGTTCATGCCGATCTTACTGCTGATTTCCTCCGATACCTGCGCGACGAGCTTCGCTACGTTCAGTTCATTCACGAATAGTTGCGCCCGCCCCACCCGGCTCAGTTCCAGGATGTCGGCGATGAACTGATTCATGCGCGCCGCATTTTGCTGGATCACGTGGATAATTTCGCGCCCGTCCTCGTCGATGCCCTTCCCATAATCCTCCAGCAGAATTTCGGCAAAGCCGTCGATACCACGCAGCGGAGCCCGGAGGTCATGGCTTACCATGTAGCTAAAGTCCTCCATCTCCCGGTAGGCGGTCTTGAGCTGCTGGTTGATCCGGCGTAATTGACTGTACCGCTCCATGATAATGTCGCGGATGAACGACTGGAGCTCGGCGGCCGCCTGGATCTGGTTGCTCGACCAGTGTAGGGACCGCCCCCGTCTCACCTCTACGCTGTGGTTGAAACGGGGTTGGGGCAACTTCACGATCATCGAGTCGTCGACGCTGCCGAAGGTGATTTCCTCGATTTTCTCCGGGCGAAACCAGCCGACCCACTCCGTACGGCTGCTATTGAGGGGAACCAGAAGCACCCCCGCGGCGGTTTTTCTTAGCCGACCATCGGAGGCATACTGCCCCTCGAGGTAATGCGTAGACCAGACGGACTGACCGTCCTCCAGATCGCGCGCCCAGAGCAGCAGCCCGCGTATATCTTCCTCCGGGGGAGTGACGCCCGTGGTAATCAGTCGGTCTTCCA
Source organism: Lewinellaceae bacterium (assembly GCA_963803525.1). Taxonomy (GTDB): domain Bacteria; phylum Bacteroidota; class Bacteroidia; order Chitinophagales; family Saprospiraceae; genus Neolewinella. The sequence continues at coordinate 639,005 of CAWDMV010000013.1, read as the reverse complement.
CCAGCACCGCCGCGCCGGTAGTATCCGCGATGTAGTGCATCACGGAGTCGTCGGCACGGGTAAGCCCCTCGATGAGGCTGGGGGCGCTGGCGATCATCTCCCGCAGGCGGGAGCGGATCACGTCCGACTGGAGCACCCGTTGATGGACCTGATCGACGTTCCGGAAGGCGATGGTCTGGCTGGCGAGGGTGCCGATCAGGTGGAGGAAAGTGCGGAGCTGATAGTTCAGGAAAATGGTCCTACGGGAATGACCGAAGAGTACTCCCCAGGGCTTACCGTCCATGAAGATGGCCACACTCAGCAGGGTCTGGATTCCGGACGCCTCGGCGAACTGGCGCAGGACGGGGTAGGGCGTGCGGCATCCCAAGCGGTAGTTAATGGTATCGGCCGCCGCTCCTACCGTACCAACCATAGGCGCGGCATTTCCGGAGGCCGTGCGGAAGGCCAGTACGGACTCTTTGGCGTGCAGCCGAAAGCCTTCGGGGGGGTAGTCTTCCGCCCGGAACATTACCTTCAGCAGGGAGGGAAATTGTCCGTTGTTGTATTCATTGCGGACGACCCCCTGACCCGCTTCTTCAAACTGGTAAACCAGGACCCGATCGAGCGAGATATAGTCCGCCACGGCCGCGCACAGGTAGTCCAGTAGCTGGTTGATCCGCTTGGCCTCGCTAAAGCCGGTCATCATGTCGCGGAGGGCTACTTCCCGGTCGAAGTGGACGGGGGTGGCTTCCACGGGTTCCAGTTCGAGTACGATCCGGTCCCCGGCAAAAAAGGCGATTAATTGACGCTGCCCCCATTCCACGGGAGAAGCGTAGCCGGCGATCGGTTGGGGAATGGCAACGCGGTGGTGGCGATTATGGACGATGGTGTCGAGCAGGGCCTCGGAAAACAGGACGGTGGCCGGCTTACCAATCACCGCACCCGCGTCCGCGCCCAGCCAGTCGAGCAAATTTTGGCTTGCCGCCCGTATCTCCAGGGAAGGGGCATGGAGTACGGCTACGAAAGCGTAGGATTGGATGTGGTTGTCGGCGGACATGGGGTCTATAAAGCGTAGGAGGCGAGGTTCATGTTTGTCCACGATACGTAAAAAGCGAGCCCATGATAAACCGCTCCCGCGATATGTGCTTATACCCCTATGAAGTCATCCGAGCGCATATTGCGGCACCCGGGCCTGGTACCGTTGTGGGATAGCCTGGAGCGTGAGCACCGGACCAAGCAGGTCGCGGCCCTGTGCCTCGTGATCGCGGGATTGTTGCTCTGTTTTATGAACCTGCGGTCCTCGGCGACGCTTCCCTTCGCCGGCTCCCTGTTGGCCTGCCTGGGGCTGTACTGGCTCTTCCGCATGCTCGGTCTACAGCCGGTGGCCGCCTGGCGGGAGGAGCTGCGGGCACGTCCCGAACGCTACGTGTGGGTATACGGCCTGGTCACCGAAAGGATGCCCTTCGGGCTGAACCTCATGCGCTCGGCCACGCTGTACCTGGTCGAGGGTGACGGAACGGTCCACGACTTCAGCCTGCCGGCGGGGAAGTTGCTGCTCGTCACCAAAACCCTGAACCGCCTGCTGCCCCACGCTGAATTCGGCTACACGGAAGAGCGGGAAATGCGCTACCGGGGAGAATTAACCCGCTTTAAATAACGACCGATGTCTACCTTCTGGCAAAAAGTGACCGCCCTGTTCGAGGCCGCGGAGCAGAGTACCCCGGCGGCCCCCGCCGTGCACGAGATGATTACCCGGGACGCCGACGAAATGGCGGACTACGAGCGGTGGAAGAAGACCCTGGCCCGGCGTCGCTTATTCGACTGGATCATGGACCAGTACGCGCTCTACCAAACGAGCGGGCAGACGGACCAGAGCCTGGATTTCCTGGACACGCCGAGCAGCAAGGGTTTCGTGGTGCACTTCCAGGGCACCCACTACACCCGCAGGGAGATCAATCACTTTTTTCACTACCTCAAGGAGCGGGTGCTCGAGCTCAACTACCGCACCCAGATCAGCGACCGGCGCGTGTTCAACCGACCCCGGTGGGTAGAGACCCAGGAGCGGCACTACCTGAAGCCGCGTACCCGGCAGCAGCGGCAGGCGGCCAGCCTGGAGCGGGGCGGCCTGGACCAGAAATTCGGCAACATCACCGTGGAACTGGAACTGCGGGACGACCTGCCCTGGAACCTCCGCCTGCGGGCCACGACCTATCAGGACGCCCTGTATAACACCCCCGAAAGCTTTCGTTCGCTGATGGTCGCCCTCGCCGGAACATCCGAATAAAGGCTATGTTTCAAAACCATGAAACTCCTCCTACCGCTCGTGTTGCTATCCTTACTGCCCCTGTCCGCGGCGGCACAAAGCCTCGATGCTTACCGCTGGAAATCGCGCCTGCTGTTTGTTTTCACCCCCGCCATTGACGACCCCCTGTTCGTCGAGCAGTATAACCTACTCCGGGAAGCGGCGGATGAATTGGAAACTCGCCGGCTGAAGATTATGCTCGTTACCCCGGATGGAGACCGAAGCAATACGGGGATATTTTTGACCGAGAGTAATTCCGACTACTACTACGATTACTTCAGCGTCGAACCCTTCCAGTTGGAGCTGATTCTGGTCGGGCTGGACGGTACCGAGAAGTTCCGGGCGAAAAATTCCGTGACACCGGTTTCCGTCCTGCTCACGCTGATCGACGGCATGCCCATGCGCCAGCGGGAGCTCATTCAGGGCTACGGGAACGACAGCCAGATCCACCGCAATCAGGCGGGAAGGCCGGGTAATGGGGGAAACTACTGACCCGAACGAATCAAATCTTTAACCGCGTAAATTTTCGGTTTCCAGTAGGAGGAAGCCAGGATGTTTTCCCGGACCACCCCGCGGCTGCTGGTGGGATGGATCACCCAGATCTCCCCGGGCCGGGCATCGACGATCATGGACACGTGAAATACGGGCTGGTTGGCCCCACGCCGGTAAAAGACGAGGTCCCCGGGCTTGGCGCGGGCGGGGTCGATCTGCTTGCCCTGCTTGGCCTGGTCGCGGGAAACGCGGTGAATGTCCAGCCCCTGGTCGTTGTACAAATACTTTACGAAGCCGGAACAGTCGAAGCCTTCCCGGGGCGTATTTCCCCCGTACTTGTAGCGAATGCCGAGCAGTTGTTCGGCTTCCTGGACTAACTGATTCCGCACGACGGCCGTGGGTCCGCTGGCCCGGGGTGCCGGACGCGGGTCGGGCTTAGTCGGCCGGCTGCGCACCCGGGGTGGGGGAGCAGGCGCGCGTTCGCGCGGGGTACGCTGCTGGACGGTCGGGTTAGTCCGGGGTGCACGCGATGGGTTCCGTACCGTGGATACCGGGCGGAACGAACTGCAGCCGGTCAGGAAGATGGCGAGCAGAAGGACGGGTGCAAGGGGAAATTTCAAGCGAATCAATTGTGGGGTAAGAACGTCAGTATTTCGGAATTTAGTTTAGCTTTCCTCCCGTGGCCTCCCGATATCCCGCCTTTGTGATACACTTAACGCAGCTCTATCCGAGCGAGCGGTTTTTCGGGGCGCTCGGGGGGGTGATAGTGGTCGCCGCCGCAAGCCACTGGTTACCCCCGCTGTTCTGGTTGGCGGTTGGCGGATCGGTTGGCATACTCATGCTTACCCTGGCTGACGCTTACCGGCTCTACCTGGCGGCGGCGGGGGTGACGGCCGTGCGCCAACCACCCCGGGTATTCTCCCTGGGCGATGAACTGCCGGTGCGGATATCGGTAGAAAACGTCTCCTCCTTCTTCCTTCACCTCACCATCATCGATGAGCTGCCGGCCCAGCTTCAGCTGCGGGATCACCGGCTATCCCTGACCCTCGGCCCTAGGGAGCGCAAGACGCTAGCCTACGGGCTGCGCCCCCTAAGCCGCGGTGTGTATAAATTTGGAGCGGTGAACGTATTCCTGAATACGCGTTGGTGCCTTGCCGAACGGCGACTGAGGGTCGGGCAAGCCCAGGAAGTAGCCGTATATCCGAGTATCGTACAGATGGAACGCTTTGCCCCGCCGATCCGGGGAGGGGTGTCTGCTACCGGTAACCAGAGGGCCCGTACCCTAGCCAAAAGCTATGCCTTCGATCAGATCAGGGCATACGTGCGCGGCGACGATCTCCGGCGGGTCAACTGGAAGGCAACGGCCCGCCGGGGGGAAGTGATGGTCAATCAGTATGACATCGAGCGTGCGCAACGGGTTTACTGCCTCATCGATAAGGGGCGTACCATGGGGATGCCCTTCGGGGGGCTAAGCCTGCTCGATCACGCCATTAATGCCGCACTGGCCGTCTCCAAGGTCGTCCTGCAGCAACAGGACCGCGCCGGACTCCTCACCTTCTCCGATAAACTGGGCGACGTGCTGGTCGCGGACGGCAAGCCGGACCAACTGCGGCGCATCCTCGAGACCCTCTATCGCCAAAAGGAGCGGGAGGGCGAGAGCAGCTACGACCTGCTGTATCAGGCGATCCGTCGCTGGGTGCCGGCGCGCAGTCTGCTCTTGCTGTTTACTCACTTGGAAAGTGCCCATGCCCTGGACCGGGTACTCCCCGCACTACGTCGGATCGCCCGGTACCACACCCTGCTCGTGGTCCTGTTCGAAAACACGGAAGTCACCGGCCTGCTGGATGCCCCTACATCGGACGCGGAAACGGTGTACCGGAAGGGGACGGCACGTCGCTACTTACTTGAACGTCAGCTCGTAGCGGCTCGGCTGCGGCAGAACGGCATCCAGGTGCTATTAGTAAGGCCCGAAGCGCTCACCGGCGCGGTTATTTCCCGCTATCTCGAAATGCGGGGGCGGGGCGGCCTTTAGTGTAAGCCGGGGAAGAACACGTCTTCGTAGTGGTCCAGCTTAAAATCGGCGGCGGAGCGCAGGTGGATAGCAATGAGATCGAAGCGAATTTCCCAGTCGTAGTCGACCTCCTCCATGTAACTAGCGGCGGCCCGGCTCATCCGGCCCTGCTGCGCGCGCTTGAAAAAGGTGCTGGGATGACCGAAGGCGAGGGAGGTGCGGGTTTTGACTTCCACGAAAACCAGGATATCCGCGTGGCGGGCGATGAGGTCGATCTCCGTGCGGCGGTGGCGGTAGTTAGTCGCTTCGATCGTGTACCCTTTGCGCTCCAGGTAGGCCCTGGCCAACAGTTCCCCCCGGTTGCCCGTCTTCTTCCGGTCGGTCATGGCGGGCAAAATAAGGGGATTTACGGGTATTGGCCGCCGCCCGTCATACCACACAAACATATAGGGTACCGGGGGCCGTTATCTTTGTACCGTAAATTGAGTCCTATGAACCGCTATCTCCTCCTTCTTGCCTTCCTGCTGACGTCTATGCTATCCTACGCCCAGATCCGGGAGCGGGAGGCCCGCGAGGACCTGGGCTACGGTTCCGATCGGCGGGCACCGGCGGCAGACGAAGCGGGCGATATTTGGTACGGCGCCGGGGCTACCCTGGGCTTCTCCGCGACGAGCTTTTCCAGCTTTTTTCGCATCGGGATTTCCCCGATCGTGGGTTATAAGCTGAACAATTTCCTGAGCGTCGGTCCGCGGGCCAGCCTGATCTACAACCGCTTTCACTACGATGAGACGCGCGTCAACCCCGAGATCACCGACAATTCCATCACCTGGTCGGCGGGAGCGTTTGGGCGAGCTAAGATCTACCGGGGCTTCTTCGTACATGCGGAGTATAGCCTGCTGAGCGAAAAGCAATTCGTGTTGGACCAGCAGACGGGCGCTCCGGTTTCCGAGCGGCGTACCCGGCCCATCCCCTTCCTCGGGGCCGGACTCAACCAGGGTGGGGGAGTCGGAGCGACCGGCTTCGAGATCCTGTTGCTGTTCCGGCTGAGTTCCCGGGAGTACATCAATGACGCCCCTTACGAGCTGCGTACGGGCCTGAACTTCAACTTTTAGCACGCAAAAAGCCCCGGTACGCCATGCGCACCGGGGCTTTGTTCTTAGGTGGTCCGAAGATTACTTCTTGTCGTTCAACAGGTAACCGAAGTTGCTGCGGAAGCCGGCCACTTTCGTGGGGTTCCACTTGCCCTGCTGGACCTGGGCGACCACGTGGTTGACGATCTCGCTCACGGTAATGTCGGAGGGGTTCTGGCCGCTGGATAGGCGGGCCTGGTAGATCTTACCGGTCTCGGCGGTCATGAATCCGCTCAGGGCAGCCTGGGTGGCACCGCCCACGAGAAACTTCAGGGGGGAGAAGGCCCGGGTGATGCTGGTAGCGATGCCCGTCAGCAGGCGGCCGGCCAGGGAGGTGACGCCCGTGGTGATCGTCATGCGGATCATCTGATCGTTAACGTCGTATTCGTAAAGCTCCGCCAGCTCCTTGATCATTTTGACCTGGACGGCGGTAAGGACGGCGACGTCCAGTCCGAACATCGGAATGAGTGCGGTGCCCGTTCCGTAGAGGGAGTAGCGGCGAATGATCGCGTTGGCCTGATCCGCCTTGTTCTCGTGGTTGGTTTTAGCGGGAAGGTTTTCGGGGTTGCCGTTTTCGGCGGTGGAAGTGTGCTGGGTTTGCTCGGTAGTTGCCATGGTCTGGTTAAGTTTAGGTTAGTACTCATTATAACCGGCCCGAACACGGCAAATGTTCGTTAACTACCCGGAATACACCGCGCTATTCCCCGTACTGGTCGAGTAGCAGCGAGGCCAGTTCCTCGCTGTTGATGGTGATTTTCCCACTCGCCTCGTCGATATGGATGAGGCCGTTGCGAAAGTGGTCCTTGGTGCAGGTGAGGCTGATGCCCCCCACTCCGGCGCGGAGGTAAAATTGATTTCTTAACGCCTTGCGGTCCACGCGGAAGCCATCGGTAATGGGACTCTCCTGCTCAGCCAGCATATCCTGCAACGGCTTGTCGTTGCCGTAGAAGTGGGAATCGAAGTCCTGCGCCCGGATGGTCTGCTGCGGCGCCTTGGCCGCATACTTCACCAGCGCCTTCTCGAAGTCGCCCTCATTCATGGCGAAGCCCGTCTCCCGGTCCTTGGGGACGGGCAGTTCCTGCACCATTTCGAGGAAGGAATGGGTGAGTTCCGAACTGGTTTCCGCCTGGTCCAGTCCTACCCAGTCGGTAAAGTACTGGCTGATGCTGCTCTGGGTGCGGGCGTGGCGGATCATCTGCACGTTGCGCCCCGGCCCGGCCAGCAGGCGGGCGGCCATGGCCATATCCTGAATATTCAGGTAGGCAGTGGTCTGCAGGCGCAGGGCGTCGGTCTCCTCGTCGTCTACGAAAATCATGCCCTCCGTATTGCGGATGAGGTAGATGCCGAGCATCCGCTGTTCTTCCATGCTGTAGTCCGCAAACAGGAGGTAGCCCCCCTTCGCCCCCACCACGCCCTGTAGCTTATCTTTCAGGACGGACATGGCCTCCCGACTGAAGGTCACGAAGGCCGGGCGACTGCGCCCCTCCTCCAGCCAGTTCTGGTAGTAAGCGGGAAAGAGCCCTTCATCGGGCTCCACCAGGAATCCCTGCAGCAGGTCCGACTTGCGCTCGAAGGTTTGGTCCAGCCGCCCGATCAGATCGGTAGATTGCTCGGTGATCGCCAGGGTCTGACTGCTCAGCAACAGGTCGGCTTCGGCCATCTCCGGCTGCTTCTTGAGTTCGTGGACGATGAGGTGGTGAACGATGAGTTGATCCATCCCGCAAAGGTAGCAAGCCGGCGGGAGCGGGGCCGGGGGGGGAAGCAAACTATTTCGGGGGCTTAAGGGTTTGTTTAATGTACATACATCAGTTGCATCATGAACACCATCTATCATCCCGCCGCATCCCGCGGACACGCCAACCACGGATGGCTCAATACCCACCATACCTTCAGCTTTGCCAGCTACTACAACCCCGAGCGCACCCACTTCGGCGTGCTGCGCGTCCTCAACGACGACGAGGTGGTCGCCGGCCGCGGCTTTGGTAGCCACCCCCACGACAATATGGAGATCGTGTCCATTCCCCTCCAGGGCGATTTGGAGCATAAGGACAGTATGGGCAATACCACCGTCATCAAGGAGGGGGACATCCAGGTGATGAGCGCCGGCACCGGCGTGGTCCACTCCGAAAAGAATAAGAACCTGGACCGCGACGTCAAATTCCTCCAGATCTGGGTCTTCCCCCGCGAGCGCAACGTGGCCCCCCGCTACGACCAGATCAGCATGGATCGCAGCCGTGAGCACAACGCCTGGCACCAGGTGCTCAGCCCCGAACCCGCGGAGGGCGCCGTCTGGATCAATCAGGAGGCGTACTTCAGCATCGGAAATTTCGACGCCGGCAGCGATGCCGCCTACACGCTTCGCCAGGCCGGTCACGGCGTCTACCTGTTCGTACTGGAAGGCAGCGCTGAGCTGGATGGCCAAAAGTTGCACCGGCGCGATGGCCTGGGCATCACGGAGGCCGAGGCGTTCCGCCTGACCGCCGGTCCGGAGGGGGCCCGCATCCTCGCCATGGAAGTGCCGATGAACTAACGGCTCGGTTCCTGTGCCTCGCCCGTAAAGGTGACCACCCGTACGTCCTCGGCGCCGGCCGGTAACCAGACGGTCCGGCTGCGCTGGCTCAGGTAGCCGCTCCCGTAGTACACCTCCACTGCCGTCCGGCGCCCCTCCAGGGTGTAGCTTACCCGCTGGGCGTCGGGCGGTACGCGGTAGGCCCGGGATTTGCTTCCCGTGAGTTGGTAGGCCCGGGTGGGCCCCTGATTTTCCGATGCCACCACCACCGCTTCGCCACCGGCATCCACTACGGTCAGACTCCTGCCGTTACCGGGCACGTAAAAGTCCCGCCAGCGATCCGGCATATACTCGAACTCCCGGGTAAGCGGATTGAAGGTCATCACCAGCCCATTGAGGGCATCCAGGGTGCCCATCCCCGTCTCCGCGCCGTAGTCGTTGCCGATGGCGATCAGGTCCTGGTATCCGTCGCCATTCACGTCCAGCACTTGGGTGCCGAAGATCGGGGCCATTTGTGCCTCCCGCGGCAATTCGTGCCAGGCGAAGCTGCCGTCGCCCAGGTTCTCTACCCAGGCCGACCGCAGGTAGTTGGCGCGCAGTACCGTGAGCTCCGCGTTGGGATAGTTGTCCACTACTTCCTGGATCGTAGCCCGCCCGAATTCGTCGTGGCGCTGGTAGCGCTGCTTGACACTAATGAGTTGTTTTTCGGTATCCGCCCGCTGGTTGTGCGGAAACTCCCGGTACGTCCCATCCTCGGCCAGGGCGTAGTCCCCGATCAGCAGGTCGTAGCCCCCGTTGCCGTCGAAGTCGGCGCCGTAGAGGCCGACGTAATCCACTCCGCTCTGGCCGTACAGGTTGTTGATCCCAAAATTCCCGACCACGTAGTCGATGTCACCATCCTGGTCCAGGTCCGCCGCGTTGAGGCCATTCCACCAACCCACGTGATCCTCCAGGGAGGGCGGCGTTGCCTCGGTAAGCGTTCCCGCGCGGTTGCGGAACAGGCGCAGGGGCATGCCCTGGCCGGCAATGAGCAGGTCGGTCCATCCATCGTTGTCGATGTCGGTCCAGAGGGCATCGCACACCAGCCCCAGCTTGGTGAATTCGGGCGGGGACACGGGTGCGAAGTTTCCCCGCCCGTCGTTGATCAGCACGTAGCTGTCCACCGCCTCGGGAAAGCGGCCTGGCATGAGGCGTCCGCCGACGAAGAGGTCGAGATCGCCGTCCCGATCCACGTCCGCGGCCCGTACGCAGGAGCCGCTGGACTGCAGCGCTGGGAGGGCCCCGGGTGCCGCCGGGGTGAACTGCCCGCTGCCGTCGTTCAGTAAGAGGCGATCCAGTAGTTCGGGACTGTCCGGGCCAAACTCACTTCCCCCGCTGACGAGGTAAAGATCCTGGTCGCCGTCGCCCTCCGCATCGAAGAAGAGGGAGCCCAGTTCCTCAGGTGAGTTATCGGTCTGAAGCTGAATCGCTGGTCCGAAGAATGGCGCTCCCCCAGCCTCCTGGCCCTGCAGCAGCAGGTATCCGGGGTAGAAGTGCGAGCCGGAGCGGTAGAGGTCGTCCAGCCCGTCCCCGTTCACGTCCGCTACCGCCAGGCCGGGTCCGTATTCCGAGAGTTTGTGGGGCAGGAGGGGTTGCACGTTGAAGTCGATGAACAGGCAGTCGCGGTGTACCGGCAGTTGCCGCAGCAGATCGGGGGCCGGGATTAAGCCGGCTAGGGGCCGCGGGGTCGGTGGAGTAGGGGAGGGGGCGGCCGTCCCGCCACCGGGTTTCAGCACCGCGCGCTGATCCCAGACTACATCCTTATATACACGCTGCTGTCCGTCGGGCCACGTCACGGTGACCGAGACGAGCGTATCCCCCGGGCCAAACCCGAAGTGGAGTACGTCGGCCACGCTGGAGAGAAATCCCCGGGTGGGGTGGTTGTAGGCGGTCATGTGGCGGCTGCCGGCATCTACGGTAACCCGGGCCCCGATGGCCTGGGTGTTAAGCGCCTCGCCGACCAGCCGCACGCCGAGCCAGTGGGTGGTGTCGGGCCGCCGGTCCCCCCGAATGAGGTCATTGCGGAAGAGAAAACAACTGTCGTTGATGTTGTTGACGACGTAGTCGAGGTCGCCGTCGTTGTCCAGATCGGCGTACACCGCCCCATTGCTGAAGGAGGGGTAATCGAAGCCCCACGCTTGGGTCCTTTTGGTAAAGCTGGGCACCCGCGCGCCGTCGTTCTCGTAGACGTAGTTGGCGATCTTCACGGAGGGGATCTGGGACAGGCGCAGGCTCCGGCTGGCGATCTTGCTCACCTGGACGTTGTAATCCATGAAGTCGCGGTCGGTGATGTCGCGGGGAAATCCGTTGGTGATCAGCAGGTCGCGGTCACCGTCGTTATCGACGTCGGCGGCCAGGGGACTCCAGCTCCAGTCGGTCGCGGATACGCCGGCCATCATGCCCACGTCGCTGAGGAGGAAGGTCGAATCCGAAAGGCGGCGGTTGAGCTGCAGGGCGTTGCGGACAAACTGCGGCTGGTAGCCGAAGCGGGCGTTGTTGAGGTAAGTGCTGTAGTTGTTGGGCGGCATCATGGCCTTGCGGCGCAGGTTATTCTCGGGGAACATATCGACGGTGATCACGTCCTCCAGGCCATCGCCATTGAAGTCGGAAACGTCGTTCCCCATTGCCGAATAACTGGTGTGCTTGAGGTAGTCTTCGGCCCGGTCGGTGAAGGTGCCGTCCTGGTTGTTGATCCACAGCAGATCGTTGGTGAGGTAATCATTCGAGATGTAGAGGTCGGGCCAGCCGTCCTGGTTAAGGTCACAGACGCTGATGCCCAGGCCGAAGCCCTCCTTCAGGATGCCGGCAGCCCGCGTGACGTCACTAAAGCGGGGGAGGCCATCGGGGCCGGGGCCGTCGTTGCGGAACAACTTATCGTTTTTGCGGCCGCTGCCGTCGGTCTTTTTGGGCAGGTAGCGGTTGGGAATGGCGCGGTCGTCCATTTCATTGACCAAGAGATAGAGGTCGAGATCTCCATCTCCATCGTAGTCCAAAAAGGCGGACTGGGTGGTGTGGGAGGTGTCGGCGATGCCGCAGGTGCCGGCGACTTCCCTGAAGCGGGGTACGGGAGTACCGCCAGCCGAAGTTTCGTTACCCGTATTGAGGTAGAGCAAATTGGCCCGGCGGCTGCCGGGCTCGTAGATGGTCGCACTGACGTAGAGATCGGGTTTTCCGTCGGCGTTGACGTCGGCCACGGTGACTCCTCCGCACCAGCGTCCGCGCCCGAGTACTCCGGCAGCCTCGCTGACGTCCTGGAAGCGCAAATCGCCCAGGTTAAGAAAGAGTCGGTTCTCGGTCGTATTGCCGGTAAAGTAGAGATCGGTGAGGCCGTCGCCGTTGAAGTCCGCCGCCGCTACGCCGCCCCCGTTGTAGACGTACTCGAAATCGAGTATATTAAAGGTGTCGTCTTCGGTAATCCGGTTGGCAAAGGTCAGGCCGCTGTCTTCCGCTTCCACGCGCTGGAACAGGGTAGTCTGGGGATCCTGACATCCTAAAAAAGGCAACAGAAGGAAAAAAAACAGGGGAAGACGCGACCGTTTCATAGCTCAGGTAAAGGAGCGGGTAAGGTAGGTAAACATCCATTGATGCGGCAGGTCGATCCCTAACCGGCCAATCCAAATACGGATATGCGTTTGCTGGCCGCCAAACCTTAAAATTTGCTTTGGTGGAGTTCAGACAAAATTCAGTATGTTAGCGCTTCGGTAAGCCTCATGGGGCAGGGAGCTAGTACCCGACCGGTAAATCAACGACTCACTAATTCAATTTCGATCATGAAACAACAACTAAGCCTCCTGATGGCGCTGCTGTGCTCGGTAGCCCTTTACGGGCAAACCACCATAAGTGGTACCATTACTGACCCCGACGGCTTCCCGCTGGTGGGAGCTACGGTCCTCGCGCGGGGCAGTTCGGTAGGTACCGTAGCCGACTTCGACGGAAAATACGAACTCACCGTTCCCGCGGAGATCGTGGAACTGGAGTATTCCTATACGGGCTACGAAACCCAAATCGTGATTCTCACGGATCAGACCCTGGTAGACGTCGTGATGAGCGAAGGGGTTGCCCTCGACGAGATCGTCGTAACGGGTTACTCTACGACCACTAAGCGCCAGACCACGGGAGCCGTATCTACGGTAAGCACCGAGGACCTGGCCCTGGTGCCCAGCGGCAACGTCGAGCAGCAGCTGCAGGGCCGGGCCCCCGGCGTAACGGTGATCACCAACGGGCAGCCCGGTACCAGCTCCATCGTGCGCGTACGTGGCTTTGGTTCCTTCGGCGATAACCGTCCGCTCTACGTCGTAGACGGCGTGCCGGTCGACAACATTGACTTCGTCAACCCCGAAGACATTGAGGCCACGAGTATCCTCAAGGATGCCGCCTCGGCCAGTATCTACGGAGCCCGCGCGGCTAACGGCGTGATCGTGGTACAGACCCGGCGGGGTAAGAATACCCCCCAACCACTTAAGGTCACTTACGATGGCTTGATCGGATTCACCAGTCCGGGCAGCGGCCGTCAACCGCTCAGCCCCCAGCAGGATGCCGCCAAGGTTTGGGAAGGCCTGTACAACGACAATCTGCTCCCGGGCGAGCCCGGCTTCGGCCACGACCAGTATGGTAGCGGGGCATCCCCCGTTATTCCGGACTTCATCATGGTCGGCGGCGAACTTGGCGTATCGGGCGAGGTGGACGTAGAGGCCCTGCGGCCGCAGTATGACATCGACCCCAGCGATGGGACGCTTTTCCAGGTCATGCGCGCGAACAAGGAGGGTACGGACTGGTACGATGCCATTACCCAAACGGGAACGATCCAGCGCCATACGCTCTCCTTTTCCGGCAGTACCGATGAGGTCCGCTACTACATCAGTGGCCACGGACAAATACAGGAAGGCATTCTGCTCAACAACCCGTTTGAGCGCTATGGCCTGCGCGTTAACACGGAGTTTAAACTTGGCTCCCGGGTTCGCGTGGGAGAGAACCTGCAGTTCACCCACCGCCGGACCCCCGGTCAGATTGGTGGTGGCGGTGGTGCCGGACTAGCTGATGACGAAAACGACTTCAACCTAGCCTACCGGATGCACCCGCTCATCCCCCTTTACGATGAGTTCGGGGGCTACGCCGGTACCCGGGCCTCGGGTTTCAACAACCCCCGTAACCCCTTAGCTGGCCGGGAGGGCCTGGCCAATAACCGTAGTTTTTCGAACGTCGCCTTCGGTAACGTATACATTGAGGCAGACCCTATTGCCGACGTGACCGTTCGGTCGAGTTTCGGCGGATCCTTCGGCAACTTCACCGGTCGGAACTACGACCGTCTTACCTACGAAAACTCCGAGAACAACAGCAGCTTCGGCTACAGCGAGTTCCAGGGCTACAGTTCAAACTGGGTCTGGACCAACACCGTTCGTTACGATCCGAGCTTCGGACTCAACAACTTCACCATTTTAGGCGGAGTGGAAGCGCTAGAAAATGGACGGGGCCGCAGTAGCAGTTCCAACGGTACCAACCCCTTCAGCCAGGACATCAACTTCGTAACCCTTAACAACGTCAACAACCGGCAAACTTTCGGCGGTTTCGGCAATGGCCTGCGGTTCTACTCCTTGTTTGCTAAGGTGGATTACAACTACAACGACCGCTACTACCTGACCGGGGTAGTTCGTCGGGACGGCTCCAGTAGCTTCGGGGCCAACAACCGCTACGGAACCTTCCCCGCCTTCAGCGCGGCGTGGCGCCTGTCGGCCGAACCCTTTATGGCTAACCAAAACCTGTTCACGGACATCAAGATCCGGGGTGGATGGGGCCAAATGGGTAACTCCCGGAACGTAAGTGGGGATAACCGCTTCTCCCTGTTCAGCGCCGGTGTCGGAGCTGCCGGCTATGACATTAACGGTACTAACAGCAGTGCCGTGGCCGGTATTTTTCCCAGCCGGATCGGTACGGAAGATGCCAGCTGGGAAGCCGCCGAGACGGTAAACGTAGGTATCGACGCCACCTTGGCCAACGGAAAGGTGGACTTTATCCTTGATCTCTGGCGCAAAACCACGGATGGCCTGCTTGTATCCGTCCCCCTACCGAACGTAGCCGGCCAGGCCGCTGCGCCCGTCCGCAACATCGGTAGTATGCGCAACCAGGGCATCGACTTTTTGCTCGCTTACCGCGGCGGCGTCGGCAGTAAGTTCAAGTACGAGGTGTCCGTGAACGGATCGGTCCTGAACAATGAAATTCTCTCGTACGCAGACGGCATCGACTTCTTCGATAACTTCGGTAGCCGAATCGCCGGTCCGGTAGTCCGCAACCAGGTAGGATCTTCCCTGGCCACCTTCTTCGGCTACCAGGTACTAGGTATTTTCCAGTCGGATCAGGAGGTAGTCAATGCCCCCGAACAGGCCGGTGCCGCCCCAGGGCGTTTCCGCCTGCAGGACAACAACGGCCGTGGCGACGATGGTGAACTGACCGGGCAACCCGACGGAGTCGTCGATGAGGCCGACCGTACCTTCCTGGGTAGCGCCGTTCCCGACTTCACCGGGGGCTTGAACATCAGCCTGAACTACGGACAGTTTGACCTCAACACCTTCATCTACGCCTCCGTAGGCAACGAGATTTATAACAACTCGAAGTGGTTCACTGACTTCGGGGGCTCGTTCCGGGGAGCCGCCATATCCGAGCGCGCGCTGGATAGCTGGTCCCCCGATAATCCGAATGGCGCTCTGCCCATCTGGGAATCGGCCTCTAACCTGAGCACGAACCAGGAATCCCTCAGCTACTACGTGGAAGATGGCTCTTATCTGCGCATGGTGAACCTAAGTGTCGGTTACACATTACCTAATGGGGCCTTCGGAGATGTTTTGAGCAATCTGCGTATCGCGGTGGCCGCTAATAACCTCTTCACCGTTTCGGATTACGAAGGTCTCGACCCGGCCGTAGGTGGTGACGCGGACGTCGACTTCGGCATCGACGTAGGTAACTATCCCGTCACCCGCTCCTTTAACCTCCGCCTGACCGCCGGTTTCTAATCAACACAACAACTACATCATGCAATTATTCACTAGGTTTTTTCTACTGCCGCTCGTGGCGGTCGGTAGTCTCCTCACCCTCTGGGCGTGTAGCGATGAGTTCTTAGAAGTAGACCCGACCGGATCGCTCAATCAGCAAGTACTGGCTACCCTGGACGGAGTCGATCTCCTGCTGGTGGGTGCCTACTCACAATTGAACGGCCGGGGTGGCTGGTATTCCGGTTCCTCTAACTGGGTACACGGATCTATCCGGGGCGGCGACGCTAACAAGGGTACCACCGACGGAGACCAAGGGGTGCTCAACGACATCATCCGCTACCAGGCGAACCCCACTAACGGTCCCATTGCCGAAAAGTGGCGTGCCGCACTGGAGGGCGTTAACCGGTCCAATGCCGCGCTTAACCTGATCCGCATTGGCGTGGAGCAGGAGGTTCCCGCGATCGTAGCTCAGGCCAGCCGTCTCGAAGGAGAAGCTCGCTTTTTACGTGGCCACTATTACTTTCAGCTGAAGGTCCTGTACAATCAGGCACCCTTCCTCGACGCCGGGCTCACGGTACAAGAAGTGGTCGCCGTTCCTTCCACTACCGATCTCTGGCCCCAGATTGAGGCAGACTTCCGCTTCGGATACGAAAACCTGCCCGAGACCCAGTCGGAAATAGGTCGGGTAAACAAGTGGGCTGCCGGCTCGTACCTCGGTAAAGCCCTGGTATTTCAGGAGAAGTGGGGAGAGGCCCGCACGGTGCTGAACGACGTGGTTGATAATGGCCAAACCTCGGGCGGCGACGCCTATGGCTTGCTCGACGACTACGCCGATAACTTCAACGCCGCATTCGACAACAGCCGGGAGAGCATCTTCGCGGTACAGGCTGCGGTCAACACCGAGTCGGTGAATACCTCCAATGCCGACGTGGTCCTGGCTTTCCCGCACAACGCCGGCCCCGGTAACTGCTGTGGATTCTTCCAGCCTAGTTTCGACTTGGTCAACAGCTACCGTACCGAGAACGGACTCCCCCTGCCGGGTACATCCTACCGCGACGAAGGCAATGCACTGGCGAACGACTTTGGTCTGGGCACCAATGACCCTTTTACGGTTGACGACAAGCCAGTCGACCCTCGCCTAGACCACAGCGTCGGCCGGCGGGGCATCCCCTACTTGGGTTGGGGAGCTCACCCCGGTAGGGATTGGGTCCGAGACCAGTCGAACGGTGGTCCTTACAGCCCTAAGAAGCACGTGTACTACGCTGATCAAGAAAATACCCTGAGCCACGAAGGTGGTTGGACGCGCGGCTACTCCGCCGTTAACTGGAATATCCTCCGTTTTGCGGATGTTATCCTCCTGCTGGCTGAAACCGAGATCGAGCTCGACAACCTGGAGCGCGGTCGCGAACTGATCAACATGGTGCGGATGCGCGCCGCTAACGAGGCTACCCTCGAGCACCTCAAGACGGCTGACGGCACCACCGTGGCTAACTACAATGTGCGTCCTTACGGAAGTGCGTTTGGCGGCAAGCAAGCTGCACTCGACGCGCTTTACATGGAGCGCAAGCTGGAACTCGCAATGGAAGGCTTACGATTCTTCGACCTCGTCCGGTGGGGGATCGCCGAGAACTTCTTGAATGGCTACATCGACTACGAGCGGCAGTTCCTGCCCGTCCAGTTCGGTGGTGCTCAGTTTGATAGCCCCCGCGATCTCTACTACCCGATCCCACAGGGCCAGATCGACCTCCAGGGAACCGATCTGCTGCCACAGAACGAAGGTTACTAGTATTCATTGCTTTAACCCTAGCGTGGGATAAGAAAGAGGCGATCAAGCAGTGCTTGGTCGCCTCTTTTGTTATGGTAGATTGGCGTAGGTGTGTACCGGAAGGCAAGGGCCGAAGAATGCAAAGCCGTTAGCGGTGGGGTCGCGATAGACAAGCAGCCAATACCATGACTATGGCTCCCAACAAGTCCCACTTACGGCCCTTCAGAAGAAGCGATCTGGCTCGCCGGATTGATGGGATTTCTAAAGCTACAGCGAAGTACCGCCGGGGGGAATAACTACCGCAGGATCACCAACTTCTCCAACTCCCCGTTCACCACGTTCACCCCATCCCCCCGCAGGCGAATCTGGTAGAGGTATACCCCACGGGCGAGTTGGTCGCCATAGTCGTCCAGGCCGTCCCAGGGGATGCAGTCGTCCTGGCGTATAGAGCCGTCGCTGAATTCAAAGGGGCGCTCGATCGTCTTGACCAGCTTGCCACTCACGGTGAAGATTTGCACGAGGGCTTCCACGTTCTGTCCGACCAGCGTATGGTCAAATTGGAAACAGGTGCTGGTAGTGAACGGATTGGGGTAATTAAGCACGTGCGTAAGGGCATCCCCCAGGTCGTTGGCAACGATAAACTCCGTAGTGGCCACCGTACTGTTGTTGGCCACGTCCCAGGCCCTTACCGAGAGCTTGTGCAGCCCGGGCTCCAGGTCGAAAAGGGGGTAGCGTACCTTGCCACTGCGGAAATTGTCCACGTCCGCCTCGTAGTAGTCGTTGAGCACGATGGCGTTGCGGGTGTCCTCGTCGATCACGGCCTCCAGGTCGTGACCGATGCTGTTGCCGGTCACGTTGATGCCCAGATCGTCCGACAGATGCAGCAGGAGCACCGGATCGTCTTCCACCTGGCCGCCGGATACAAACTCGGTATCGTTGAGGTAGATGTCGACCTCCGGGCCCTGATCGTTTCCAACTACATTGTCGCCGGTACCCCCGATGATCAGTCGGTCGTAGTAACCCGCCGCGTCAACGAACTGCGCCCGGTCGGCGGCATAGTAACTGACCTTACCCGGACCGAAGGAGTAGTTGATGTCATTTGGCACTACGAATTCGAAGGAAAATTGGCCGTCGGTTACCGTAGCCCGGCCGCGGAAGACGATGTTGCGCTGTACGTCCACCTCGATCCGCGGACTTCCGGGGTCCTGCTGGAGGGTAGGAATGGTCTGTGCCTTATCGTAAATGGTGGGGTACACCTCCCCGTTGAAATTGCGTAGCGGGTTGCCGCTCACGTCTACGATCTCGCCGCTGATGCGCATTTTCTGCAGGGCCCGCACGGTATCGGTACGCACCGAGTCCACCGCGAGGCTGTCGATCATGGTCGTGCGTACGCCGAAGGTAGGTAGCGCGATGACGGTAGCCGGGTCTCCGAGCAGGGTGAACTTCCGGGCGTTTTCCGTATCTCCCGAGAGAAAGGAACTGCGATCGTTAGGCGTCGTTTCGTTTTTAGCGATCCGGATAATGTCTCCCAAGCTTCGCCACTCCCCATTGGGGCGGTCGAGCATCGCCTGTACCGTATTGTTGGTGAGTTCGTAGTTGCGGGTGGCAAATACCGGGCGGGTGGTTGTCATCAGTGCGATCACGCCACCACGGGGGGTGAGAAAGGCCTCTTCGCCCGCGCTGACGAAGGCGGCATCGTCGTAGTTGCTGAAGGTGCAGGTCGCCGTAATGAATACCGGTGGCTGGATCGGGTCGGGGGAGTTGGCCGTCCGGGTCCAGTTCCGGATCTGGGGGATGGTCAGTACCCGTTCCTGCGCCCAGCCACGCGGCCCGCCGTGACCGAGATAGGTCACCGCCAGGGCGCCCCGGAAAACCGCGCGGTCGAGCCCCTCGGTAATGTCGGGAAAGCGGTCCCCGGCGGACAAACTTTGCTGTGGGAACAAATCGAAATAAAGCTTATCGAAATTTAGGTCGGGCTTGCGGGAGCTGACGGCATTCGCCACCCGGTTGACGTCGATGGTGTGCTTACCACTGTCCTCATCATCGCCCACGAAAACCATGCGCGTTCGCCAGTCCCCCAGCGAGGAGGGGTCCACGTCGTAGCGGATCAGCTTATCGACGGTGGGGCCGGCCTCATCGGCGGATTTGACGGGCAACCGGCCTACCGCAACGCTCAGGTCGGGTGCCAGGGGCTGTCCGGCAAATGCCGTATCAATGATGCCGAAAAAATCATCCGCGGGAAAGCTCTTCACCTGTGTAAACGCCCCCTGATGCTGGTAGACCGGCACGAAATTGGTCCCGAGTTTATAGATGTTCCGGTGGTCGAAGCTTCCGTCCCCGAACAGTAAGAGGTAACGCAAGGCGGGATCCCGCCCGTGCACCATCCGTACGAAATTACGGATCGCCGCCGCGTCGTCCCGCCCACTGCTGAACTCGTTGTAGATCTGCTGGGTGGTTACGACGTGTACGGTATAGCCATTGTGCTCGCGCCGGTGGGCGGCCAGTGTTTCCGCCTGGCTTACGAAATCGCGGTGAGTAACGATGATCATATCCGCGGTGCCAATCGCGTGCAGGTTCTGATTCTCCAGGGCACCGACTGCCGTAGGGGTCAGCAGTTTGGCGTCCGGCCGGAAAGCTACGTACTCGTAGAGGGTACCACCCGCGGGTGCGGAGAAGCTTCCCCCGCTCAGGGTAGGCTGGCGGACGTCAGGTCCGTCAACCCGCCATACCCGCAGGTCCGCCGGCACTCCGGAGAGCTGGTAGGTAACCGTAGCCTGGTCGACGGTGCGCGTATCCCGAAAGTTGAACTGTTCCTGCCCCCCCAGGGTGAGGCGGCGGCGCGCGCGCAACTGTAACCAGTCGAGCCATCCCTCACTCCGTTCCGCCCCGGCGGGAAAGGGGTAGCTCACCCTGGCGCTAACTTGCTCTCCGGAGAGCGATACCGAGCCCACCAGTTCGCCAAGGACCACCGCGGGGCTCTGTTCCTCGCGCCCGATGTTCACGGCACCTACGTTCAGACTGCCCAATTCCTGCCCGTTGACCTCCACGAAGAATCGGCTGCTGGTAGAGGAACGCAGCGCCATGCGGGCACGTACCCGCACGGGCTCCTCCGTTACGAGTCCGGGAATGGAGGCAATTCCGGGGAAATTTTTTTCCCGCGCTACCCGGAAGAATTCGCCAAACCAACTCTGCCCGCTGCCGTGGCTGTTGCCGCCCAATTCATGCAGGACGTTGTAGCGATCTTCCTCGACGTGATACAGGGCGTCGTAAGCGTCCGTCGCTCCGCCCCCGACCGCCGCGGCTAGGGGACTGACCCGGCGTCCCCTCCCTGCGGTGCCGACCTGTAAAAAGTAGCTGTTCGTGGTAGTATAGACGTTCTTGACAACCGTGAAGCGGTCGGTTACGGCATCGTAGTTTCTTTCGTCCGGTCCCTCCGCATACAGGAGGATAAAGTCGTTGCCGTCAAAGGACCCATCGGCCTCACCCTCGATGCTGATCGCCTGCTCCAGCAGGTCATCGGGTGGAAATTCGTTAGTCGTCTCGGGGAGCATACCGCCGCGCTGTCCGTATATCTTGATGTCGCGCGGGTCGATGCCCTCCAGACCGGCAACGCGGAGCTGATCGGTCAGGAAAGCGCGCGTAAGCTTGTAGACGCCCGTGGTGGGAATGGTGAACCTGTAAAGCGTACCGTCCCGTAAAACCGAATTGGAAGCGAAGTTTGACCGGCCACGTCCCGTGCCACTACTCCCGGGTACCAGGCGGAGATGAACGGACAGGAGGCGCTCATAGCCAGTAGGCGTTCGAATGATCGACGGGCCACTCACCTTTCCCAGCCATCCCTCGGGTTGGGAACTCACGCGGTACGTGAAGTCGAAGGCCGGGGCGGCTTCGGCACGAAAACCCGTGGGCGGAGTAAAGGGCTCGCTTTGTATGCCTACGATCTCGACCGCGAGCGGACTACCGGAGTTCGCGGGGAAGGTGTGGACGAAAGTCGGCAGTTCCCCGGTTTTTTCCCGCTCCTTGCCGGGGGATCCGTCGGCCGCTTCCAGCAAGTAGGTAAGCACGACGCGCCGCTCCCCCTCCCACTCGATGGTCTGTGCCGGCTGCCACCGTAGCTCTTGTCTGATGTCCTGCTGGGCAGAAAGCAAAAAACAGGGGAGGCAGGCGATCAGAAGGAGGGTGTACTTTAACATAGTGTGACATTAGGGCACAAGATTAAGATACACTACCCGGCGGTAAACGTTGTTCCGCCTCCGCACATTGCCGCCGGCAGGGGAGCGGCTGTCGGAGAGCCGACCAGGGTCGGCTGTTGTTTGGAAAGTGACGTCCCGAAGACTAGCTTTAGGCATGCGCAATCCTCTCTTCGTACTCGCCCTGTGGCTTCTGTGTCTGAGTACGGCGGCGCGGGCGCAGGATGCGGTGTTTTCCCAATTTTACGCCGCCCCGATGCAACTCAACCCGGCCTTTGCCGGCGTCAGCGTGGCTCCGCGCATCACCGTCAACTACCGGAGTCAGCACACCAGCTACCCCAGCGCATTCAAGACCTTCGCGGCTAGCCTGGAACTTCCCGTCTACGGAAGCCCTTCGAGCTTTGGGTTTCGCCTGTTGACGGACAGCCAGCTGGAAGGGCTGTATAAAAATTCGCAGTTCGCTTTCGTCTATGCCTACGACATTCAGCTGAGCCGCGAGCTCCACGCGCGCATCGGGTTAAGTGCCGGCCTACTCTCCAGTCGTTTGGATTTTGGAGGCTTGCTGTTTGGGGATATGATCGACCCGGCTTCCGGGGCGGGTGGGGTGACCGAAGAGCAACTGGCGGGATTGTCGCAAACATCGGTGGACCTGGGTACCGGCATCCTGCTTTACGGTAAGAACCTGTACGGCGGCTTCAGTATCGAGCACCTCAACCGGCCCAGTGAAAATATCTTGGCCCTGGATAACAACCTCTACGCCGGCCGCCCGCAGCGGTTTAGTCTACACGCCGGCGCCCAGATCGATCTGAAACAAGGAGGCAGAGCACAGCGAGCGCTCTACGTGACGCCAAACTTTCTCTACACGGCCCAGGCGAGTCTGCAACAACTCAACCTGGGGGCTTACCTGGGCTTTGGCGCCCTCGCGCTCGGTGGCTGGTACCGGCACGCATTTGCGAATGCCGACGGACTCATCGCTTCGGTCACCTTCCGCCAGGACGTGTATCGGGTTGGCATAAGCTATGATGCCGTAGTCTCCGGCTTACGTGACGTCCCCGGTGGCCTGGGGCCCACCCTGGAGTTCAGTTTCGCCGTAGATTTTGGCGACAGTAAAGAGGTGCAACGCCGGCGGCACGCCGACCGGTGGAACGATTGTATGGGAATGTTCCGCTAAGAACTGGTCTGGGATTCCGCTCACCGCCACAAACTTGCTCTTTTGTGCCTATCCTTCGTCGCGGAAAGCGTCACTTAGCCCACTAGGCTCCCCTTTTCGAGACTCAGATAGACCCAAAATAGCGGCGTTTTCGTCAGGCTCGGGAAACCCAAGCAAGCTCTAAACGCCTTATTCTCGCTGCGGATCGGCAGTTTTTCCCTACATTTGTGGCATTCGGCCGTAGGCGCAAAAAAATAGCGCCAACCGAAATGCGGTTGGCGCTGTCGTTATAAGTTCGCTAAATCGGTTAGTTGACACGAGGCTAGTTATGTCAACCACTCCTTTGATGCTATTTAACCCCACATTCAAGGGTTGCGAATTATAACTAAAGAGACACTATGAACAAACACAATTTCATAAAACTCAAGATTAAGATCTTTTTTAAGGGGTGGGTTTAGGTGCTTTCCCCTTCGTTGATGATACAAATATAGCGGGCGGAGTAAGCCAAAAACAAGCAACTTGCGACAATTTGTAGCCCTTGATTTTGACTATTCCGATGCACTAAATTTGGTAATTCACTGATTTAGTGTACTTTGCAGGTAACGAATTGCTTACGAAATCCTACAATTCGGAATACTCTCATGGAAGATATAAGAGAACTTCTAGCGATCGCTTCCCCGAAAAAGGTGGCTAAACTGCTGAAAATCAGCCAAACTAAGGGAAGAACTTCGATGATCGGCGAGCTTTACCGCCTGGCCACTAAGGACGACATCACCGAAGAAGAAATCGTAGTTGCGCTTTACGGAGAGGGGCATACCTCCCGCCACGCCGCGTACCGTGCGCTGAAGGGCCGGCTTCGGGATCTGGTCACTACGGCCATCATGGACGAGGACGTCTACTCGGCCAACTACCACGATTACGATAACGCGCAAATCAACGGGTATCGTCAGCTCAACCTCATTAACCTGCTGTTGCTGCGGCGCGCCTGGCACAGCGCTAAGTACCTCTCCCACCTCACCCTCCGCCGGGTAAAGGAGTTTGAGATCCTACCCATCAACCATCGCCTGGCTTCCATCCTGGCGAGTTTGTACTTGGGGGTGGGCTTTGACGAAAAGCAATTCGTTAAGTACCAATCCATGGCCGATCACTACGCCGAGGCAGAAAGCGTCCTCAACAGGGTCTCCAGTCATTACCGGGAGATGCGGCGCATGATCTACGCCCATAAGCTACTGCCTAATGAAATCGGCAGACGGGTGGGTGAATCGATTGCCGACTGCGAGCACCTGGTGATTAAGTATCCCCAGGTATCCGCCCTACAGGCCATGTTTTTCATTATGAAGGTGCATGGTCTGACCCTGCTTGGCAACTATCTGGGAGCGATCCGCGTGGCCAATGAGGCCGAGGAGGTACTCCGGAAATGCAAGGGGGCCGGTAAACAATCACTGAGTCTGATGGCGCTGACGCGGGTGGAATGTTCGGTCAAACTGCGCGACTTCACGGAGGGTTACCTCCAGGTAAAGCGTGCTCAGGAAATGATTCCCGCCGGGTCGATCAATCACATCAAGCTTTCCGAGTACGCCATCACCCTCGGACTGCAGACCGGGAACTTTGATTATGCCTACGAGCAGTTGGCGATGGTGGACCGGAAGGTGTTGAACCGCTTGCTAACCATGCAACACGTTGAGTACTGGTTGATCCTGGAGGCTTACATCAATCTCCTGATCGTAGCGGGAAAGATCGATCCGAAGAAGACCAGCGGAACGCTACCGGACTTCAAGCTGTACAAATTTGTGAATAACGTACCGTCTTACTCCAAGGATAAGCAAGGTATGAACATCCAAATTCTCATACTGCAGGTCATTTTCCTGATCATCAACGGGCAGTACGGGAAGATCATCGACCGCACGGATGCCCTGATTCGCTACGGTAGCCGTTACCTGATGAACAACGAAAACCTGCGGAATAACTGTTTCTTCAAGTTGCTGCTCACGGTCGAGAAGTCCAATTTTCACCGGGCGGCAACGGTGCGGGAATCTAATAAGACGTATCAGAAAATGATCAGTCCGCAGGCCAGAAAATTAGGACGGGCGAATAGCAGTGAGATCATTCCTTACGAGACCCTGTGGGAAATCGTGCTGGACAATCTGGAGACGGTATCCCCCGATGGGCGAAAAATGCGCGCCCGGGTGTAAGGAACCCGCTGAGGGCCGGTACATCCGTAGATCAGGCGGAATCGGATGCACGCTGGAGGGGGTGGGTAAAAAGGGATGACCACTTTTTACAGGATAATATCTTCGACCATGGCTGCGGGAATTTGAGGGTGTGTAAGTGGAGGGGGCAAAGACTGTTTCTTGCCGAGCAACAGCAGTGCAGACGCACCATTATGCGAGAAAGTGCGGAGATGTTACGCCGGTAGGCTTACATAATGATGTCCTCGACTACGATGTTGCCGCCGCGCATGATGATGTCCTCGACGACGATGTTGGAGGAAGCCATTTCCTGGCCGCGCATGATGATGTCTTCAACGACAATGTTGCCACCCCGCATGATGATGTCCTCGACGACGATGTTGGAGGAGGCCATTTCCTGGCCGCGCATGATGATGTCCTCGACGACGATGTTGGAGGAAGCCAGTTCCTGGCCGCGCATGATGATGTCCTCGACGACGATGTTGGAGGAAGCCAGCTCCTGGCCGCGCATGATGATATCCTCGACAACGATGTGGGGGGTGATGGTGCCGAGGTAGTCAACGAAGGACTGAGCGGCGTGGAGGGTTTCGGGGGAGAAGAGTTCGGTGAAAAAAGACATGAGCGTTAGTATTAAGGACTGAGTAGTAATCCGTGAATGGGTAAAGGGGTGTATGAATAGCGGCTGAAGTCGCTTACATGATGATGTCTTCGACCACGATGTTGCCGCCGCGCATGATGATGTCCTCGACGACGATGTTGGAGGAAGCCATTTCCTGGCCGCGCATGATGATGTCTTCAACGACAATGTTGCCGCCGCGCATGATGATGTCCTCGACGACGATGTTGGAGGAAGCCAGCTCCTGGCCGCGCATGATGATGTCCTCGACCACGATGTTGGAGGAAGCCAGCTCCTGGCCGCGCATGATGATGTCCTCGACAACGATGTGGGGGGTGATGGTGCCGAGGTAGTCAACGAAGGACTGGGCGGCGTGGAGGGTTTCGGGGGAGAAGAGTTCGGTAAAGAAGGACATGAGAAAGAATTAAGAGAGAGAGAAAAATTTTGAAGCCCGCGAGGGCGTTAGGGGAGGAAGGGCCGTTAGGCCACACCTACATGATGATATCTTCGACCATGATGCTGCTGGGTTTTAGCCGTGTCAAGCTGCCGCGCTCCGTAGAACTTGGTAGCCGCTACAAGACTGGATGAGTAATTTGGAAGGGTCGGTTTCATGAGAGAAGATTAAATCGCTGTTGCTGATTGTGATCCAAAGATGCACACCGGTAGAGGCCAGACCACCGGCACTTTGCGACGGTTTGAAAGCTAAATTTTTGACGGCTAGACACTGTTAAATCGTGTAAAACGCAGAAAGCCATTGGTTTACACCAATGGCTTTTTGAATATCTGTAATATGAGAAAGTGCTTATGTACCTTCTTCCAGCGTATCCGAGTCGTCGTAATCCTCCCTCCTGCTCCGTCCCGGAGGACCTAAACGTTCGAAAGTGCTTTCGTTGGGCGGACCGAAACGACCACGCCCTTCCGCTTCGTCTGCCGCGTCGTAGGCTTTTATGATGGACTTCACCAATCGGTGGCGAACCACGTCGTCCGCACTCAGGCGAATGACCGCGATTCCCCTGATCGGAGCCAGGAGCTTAATGGCCCGGCGGAGTCCAGAAACCTGGTTCCGCGGCAGGTCCACCTGGCTCAGGTCGCCGGTGACGATGCACTTGGCCGAAGGACCCAGTCGGGTCAGGAACATTTTGATCTGGGAAGTCGTCGTGTTCTGCGCCTCGTCCATAATGACGAACGCATTGTCCAGGGTGCGACCCCGCATGTAAGCCAGGGGGGCAATCTCGATGGTGCCATCCTCCCTGAACTTGTCGAGGCGTTCGCGGGGCAGCATGTCATCCAGGGCATCGTAAAGCGGGCGCAGGTAAGGGTCGATCTTATCCTGTAGGTCGCCGGGCAAAAAGCCCAGGCTCTCACCGGCCTCTACCGCGGGCCGGGTGAGGATGATCTTTTTGACCAGCTTGTTTTTCAGCGCTCGGATCGCCAGGGCCACGGCGGTATAGGTCTTGCCGGTACCGGCCGGGCCTACGGCGAAGACGATGTCGTTGGTCTCCGCCGCCTCGATCATGATGGCCTGGTTGGGGGTGCGGGCCTTGATCGGCTTGCCATTGCGGCCGAAGACGATGGTCTTGTTTTTGTCCCCGTTCCCCAGGCGGGTCTGAAAGGGGTTTTCTCCGGCTAGAAGGTCCTCTACCGTTTGATCGCTTAACTCCCGGTTGTCCTGAAGCAAGCGCATCATCAATTCCAGGTGGTGCTTGATCTTCTGGGCATCCTGTTTCTCCGCCTTGATTTTGACGTTCGTTCCCCGCTGAGTAATTGTCGCCTCCGGGTAGGAAGCACGCAGTAGGTCCAGTTTTCTGTTGTTCTCACCGAGAAGTTCCACGGGGTCCACCCCGTTAATGGTCATTACGATTTCGCTCAAACGAGTGGGTTTTAACCACGAAGAAGTTGCCGTGGCTACTGGCTAGTAAACCCGGGTAAAAGGTGCAAAGTTGAGGATTTAGTGTATGGCACCCCGGCTTATTGCCCACACCGCACCCGCGTCCCCGCCCCGCTATACCCGTACCCGGAAGCGCAGCGCCCGCAGCCCGCTGACCGATTGCAGGGGATCGAGGGTCAGGTATTCCACCTCCCCATTGATGTAGTCCGCCTGGTGCAGGTAGCTCAGGTAGTCTTCGTACTCCTCGACGTCGCGGTCCTGCAGGTATACGATGCTAACCATGCCGGCCTGGGTGAGACGCTCTTCTCCCTGCCGGATCGTAGCCTTATCAATCCGTTTT
The DNA here is from genome assembly GCA_963803525.1 of Lewinellaceae bacterium. Lineage (GTDB taxonomy): Bacteria > Bacteroidota > Bacteroidia > Chitinophagales > Saprospiraceae > Neolewinella. The sequence goes on along the minus strand of CAWDMV010000013.1, from coordinate 611,422 downwards.
TTGAGGATCTCGTAACGAACGTTGTAGTCGCCATCGACGTCGAAGCGCTTTTCGTCCATCCGGAAACGGATGTTGAGTGGGGTGGTGTAGGCAAAGACCAGCTGGGCCGTGCGCAGGGGCATGGGCAGGGATTCCTTCAGGGTCTCCACCCGACGGGTGAGTTCGCATATATCGACCAGTTGCGACAGGCGGAGGTTGCGCAGGTGGATGCGCGAAAACTCATGGCGTTTGAGCAAACTCTGGCCGGCGTAGATCTCGTACTCCACCCCGTCCGTCTTGTACTTTTCGAAGTAGTGGGGGAGGACGCGCTGGGCGGCCTGATCCCGCTCGGTCAGAAAATCGCTGATCGTCCGGTTCAGGGAGGTGACGCTGTGCTCGTAGTCGCGCCGCACTCGGTAAAAGAGGCCCAACTCGGGGTCGAGGTCCTTTAGGTAGGTGGTCGAGAGCGGGCGCAAGTCGGTCAGTTGACTGCCCAGCTGCTTGACCAGCGGGGTGAGTTGCTTGTGGATGAAATCGCCGAAGCGGATTTCATGGCTGTTGTCAAACTGCTCCAGGGTGGTGGCCAGGTGGACGTCGAGCGACATGAGCACCTGGTTGACGATGGGAAAATCGACCAGTTCCAGGGCGCGCAGCAGGAAGAAGCGGCCGGCGCGCAGGTTGTCGAAGAGGTCCTGGTAGATCGCCGCGTTGCGCAGGTTACTGCTCCCCACGATATCGGCCTGCCCGTAGAGCGGATAAACCTTCTTAAAGCGGATCTCTTCCGTGAGTTGGGGCAGCCCTTCTTCCTGCCGCTTCAGAATGTTAAAGGCCGCCTCCGTGAATCGCCACTCGATCGTCGGGTGGAGGCTGGTGTACTGCTCCCGCATGATGATCTCGATGCGGTTGTCGATGTACTCCCGGCTGCGTTCCACGGCCGTGCGGAACAGGCCGCGGATCTCCTGGAATTTGGCCGTCAGAAAAGCGTTGAGGGAGTAGGGCTCGGGGCTGGCGAGCTCCACGATGCCGATGATGTGCTTCTCCTGACTCAGCAGGGGGGCGAGCAACATGCTGCGGTAGCCCAGGTCGATCAGTTTTTCCTCCAGTACGGTGGGGGAGGCCAGGTCCCGGAGGTCCTCGATGACCAGCATTTCGCCCGAATGAAAGACCTGGTCGTAAATGCTGCCCGCGTAGTTCGGGCTCACCAGGCGGTCCACCTCGTCGGCCAGGAGGTTGTACCGGATGCGGTATTCGTGATCCACCGCCCGCTCGAGGGGGTAATCGACGGCGGTCAGCCCCAACTGCAATTGCGGACGCTGGAAGTGCAGGCGGACCAGATCGGCCAGTTCCTTGACCCGCTCGACGTCCAGTACGGCGTCGCGACTGATGAGGCGGTGCTTGAGCCGGCTCAGGCTCTCCTCCTCGGTCACGTCCTGCAACTGGGCGATGTGGAAGCCGTGAAAAGCGAAGGTCTCGGGGGGGAGCAGCTTACGCCACAGGGCGGTGTCGTGGATGTTATGAAGCAGACGTTGAATATTCTCCTCATCCAGGGGCGGAAGGTCACCGTGCACGACTACCTCTACGAAATCGTGGTTGAGGTCTGCCCGGTAGAACCGCTCCAGGCCGGTTGCCGGATCCGGCACGGTAAGCATCGGAGAATTGCTCAGGCTGACCTCCACTCCGTAGCACTGTTGCAGGATCGTACAGCCCAGAACGATCTGGTGTGTTTGCCACACTTCCACGGCATCCACCTCGAAGGAGTAGCACACGTCCTTACGTTCCAGCAATTCCCGCAGTGCCCTGCTGATGTAGAGCGGGGCAAACTGGAAGGGCCGGGAAAACTTGAACAGCTGGGTGCCGCGGTCGAGCGGCGGAAGTAAGAACAACAGCAACAGGTCGAAGATGTCGGCGTGGCTGCGCAGCAGGTCGAGGTCCTCGATGGGCCCGCACAGGCCCGGGTTCTCCTCCACCCGCCGGAGCAGTTCACGGGCCAGGAAGCGGGTGCCCGAATCGGCGGTTTCCATCAGTTTCCTGATCCGGCGGAAGGCCACATCGAAACAGAGGACGTTGGCGTAGGGCATGTCCAGGGGGTCGAAGGAGGGATCACCGCCCGTTTGCCCCGGAAAGTTCACGGGTACCCCCAACATCGTACGGTGGTCGTCGACCAGTAACTCCAATTCCATACCGGGAAAACGTCCTGGCGGGGGCAAAGAGTTTTATTTAACGCGTACGGCCTTGATTCCGGGGAGTTCCTTGCCTTCCAGTAGTTCGAGCATGGCGCCACCGCCGGTTGACACGAAGCTGACTTTATCGGCCAGTCCCGCCTGATTGATGGCGGACACCGAATCGCCGCCCCCGATGAGGCTGTAGGCACCGTTTTCGGACGTCGCGTCGGCCACCGCCTGGGCGATGGCGTTGGTACCCTTGGCGAAGTTCTTCATCTCAAAAACGCCCATGGGGCCGTTCCAGAGGATGGACTTACTCTTAGCGATCACGCTTTGGAAGGAGGCGATGGACGCGGGTCCGATGTCGAGGCCCTCCCATTCGTCACCGATCTCGCCGGTGGGGACGACGTCGGAAACGGTCTCGTTGCTGAATTCCTTTCCCACTACCGTGTCGATGGGCAGGTAGATCTTGGTGCCCTTCGACTCGGCTTTCTTGAGCAGATCGAGGGCCAGACCCGTCTTGTCGCGCTCCACCAAAGAGTTGCCGACCTTCCCGCCCTGGGCCAGGCTGAAGGTGTAGGCCATGGCCCCGCCGATGATGATGTTGTCGGCGAAGTTGAGCAGTTTGTCCAGTAGTTTGATCTTATCGCTCACTTTGGCACCGCCCACGATGGCGGTCACGGGGTGGGCGGGGTTGTTGAGCAGCTTTTCGGCACCCTCGAGTTCGGCCCCCATGAGAAAACCGAAGGCCTTATGGGAGGGATCGAAATATTTGGCAACGGTAGCCGTAGAGGCGTGCTCCCGGTGGGCCGCGCCGAAGGCGTCGTTAACGTACACGTCTCCCAGGTCGGCCATCGCCTTAGCCAGATCCTCGTCGCCCTTCTCCTCTCCGGCGTAGAAGCGGGTGTTTTCGAGCAGCAGCACGTGGCCGGGCTGCAGGGCCTTTACGGCTTCCAGGGCATCCACGCCGATGGTGTCCTCCACGAAAGAGACCTGGCAGCCGATGTGGTCTTCCAGGGTGGAGACGACGGGTGCCAGGGTAAAGGCCTCTTTGTCCACGGTACCATCTTCCAGCTTTTCCTGCTGGGGGCGACCGAGGTGAGACATCAGGACGACGGCGGCACCCGCTTCCAGCAGGTAGCGAATGGTGGGGGCGGCCTTCTCGATCCGCGTATCGTCGGTAATTTTGCCGTCTTCGTTGATGGGCACGTTGAAGTCTACCCGTACCAGCACGGTTTTATTCTTTACGTCGAGGTCTTTGATATTCATAGCGAGGTGGGGTGCTTTATAAGTAAAAAGGGGCGCAGCCTTCGCTGCGCCCCTTCCTATAAGTTAAAAGGCTTACAGTTGTGCGATGCGCTCGCAGAGGTCGGCCAGGCGGGCACTGTAGCCGGCTTCGTTGTCGTACCAGGCTACCACCTTGACGAGGGTGCCCGAAACGATGGTCATCTCTTTATCGTAAAGGCTGCTGTACTTGCTGCCCACGATATCGCTGCTCACGTAAGGAGCATCGACGTAGGCGAGGATACCCTGGAGGCTACCGCTTTCGGAAGCCTTCTTAAAGGCCTGGTCCACCTCTTCGAGGGTAACGTCGCGCTTTACGATGGCCGTAAGGTCGGTGAGTGAGCCGGTGGGTACGGGGACGCGCATAGCGCCCCCGTCGAGCTTACCGTCGAGGTGGGGGAGCACCAGGCCTACGGCCTTAGCGGCCCCGGTCGTGGTGGGGACGATGTTCAACGCCGCGGCACGGGCACGGCGGAGGTCCTTGTGGGGGCCATCCTGCAGGTTCTGGTCGGCGGTGTAGGCGTGTACGGTGGTGATGAATCCTTTTTCCACACCGAAGGCATCGTCGAGAACCTTCACCATGGGGGCCAGGCAGTTGGTGGTACAGCTGGCGTTGCTGTACACCTTGATCTCCGGCTTGATCACTTCGTCGTTGACGCCGAGTACGACGGTCGTCACGTCGCCCTTGGCGGGAGCGGAGATGAGAACCTTTTTGGCACCGGCCTGGAGGTGCAGGTCGGCCTTCGAGCGCTCTACGAAGCGTCCGGTGCACTCCAGTACGACGTCTACGTCCATATCGCCCCAGGGCAGTTTACTCGGATCGGGCTGGCTCAGGGCATCGATCTTCTTGCCGTCGATATAAATGTTGTCGTCATCGGAGGTCACTTCTCCCGGATAGTTCCCCTGTACGCTGTCGTACTTGAAGAGGTGAGCCAGGGTCGCGTTGTCGGTGAGGTCATTGATGGCGACCACGTCGAGTCCTTTCTCGAGGAGGTTACGCAGGGTGATACGTCCGATGCGGCCGAAACCGTTAATTGCAATTCTTGCCATAAGGGTGCTTGATTTTGAAGGTGCTCTCCCGCATAATACTTACGCCCGCGGCCGGGATCGCGGGTGCAGCGTGCGGTGTTGAGGGCGCTAAGATAAAGGTTTGTACTGCTGAATGTTCAAAAGTACACTACTTAGTGTATCAAACACAATTAGGGGGGGAGGGGGGGAGTAGTTCGTTGGTCTGTTAGTTCTTTAGGCGCGCACGTCATGCGCGGATCTAAAGAACTAATCTACTACTAAGTAGCCCGTAGGGGAATCGAACCCCTCTTACCAGGATGAAAACCTGGCGTCCTAACCGATAGACGAACGGGCCGGGGGGAGGAGTAGTCCGTTAGAACTTTAGGCGCGCAGTAAAACGCGGACCTAAAGAACTAATCTACTACTACGTAGCCCGTAGGGGAATCGAACCCCTCTTACCAGGATGAAAACCTGGCGTCCTAACCGATAGACGAACGGGCCGGAAATTTCAAATCTAATATGGTCAATTTTAAATTGACGCGCCAGCATTCTGGCCTAAGCGAGTGCAAAGATAGGTGCGGGAGGGAAAATCCCAAGAGATTGCGCAAAAAAACCTTAGGATGGCTTTTTTTCCTGGCTGCTCTGCTTGCCGAGCGATCCGCGGAGACGATCCAGGCGATCCCGTAAGTCTTCGGCCTGCTCGGCCTTATGGCTACTGGCGGCGGAGTTGCTGAGCTCGACGATGGTGTCCAACTCGATGCTGTCCTGCTCGATGCTGAAGCGGGCTTCTTCCACGGCGGCTTCGTCGTCGAAGTTGTTCTGCCGCATTTCCCGGAGTTCCCGGCGGCGCGCGGCAATGCTTTCCACGAGCCGGTGGCGGTCGAGCAATTCGCGCAGGCGGGCGGCGCAGTCGGCGAAGAAGCTGGCCTTGGCGTGGCGCAGGCTAAATTCGGCTTCCAGCTCCTTGATCACGGTTTCCGCCTTGGCGGTTTCCCGGGCCTCGGCGGCCGGGTTGCGGTCGAGGTCGTCGCGCAGGGTGCTGATGCTTTTCAGGATGCGCTCGCCTTCGTCCCGAAAACGTTCTTCCCGGCGGCGGCAGTCGGCCAGGCGATCGGCTACCCGGAGGGAGAACTCGCTCTGCTTAGGGCCCTTGGGGGACTTAAAAGGCCGTTCCCCACTGATCCATTTGGTGAGCTGATCGCCCAGGAGAAAAAAGCCCAGCAGGCTACCGAGGGCGAAGGCCATGAAAGCCATCGGGGGATAGATACGCAGCAGCAACAGCAGACTGAGGAGGATCAGGCCGCCAATCATGAGTACACGCGTCAAGTCGGGTCCTTGTTCCGGTTTCATGCCTAAGAAACTGTTTTATGTGGGTGGTAGTTGCGTACAATTCGTATAATTGCCTGCCAGTAAGGCGGGCATACCGCCCAAGATAATCCTCCCACCCCATGATCGCAGCCGTAGTAGCCTGTTTTGTCATCGGTTACATCGTAATCGTATTCGAGCACCCCCTCCGACTGGACAAAACCGTCCCCGCCCTGCTCATGGGGGCCATCTGCTGGGCCCTGCTCAGCCTTGGATTCAACTCCGGCACGCTCGAGATCGTCAATACCGAAGGGGAGGTGTTCAATATGTTCAACAGCCTCAGCGGCGAGGCCATGGAAGTCGGTCACGCCGGCGCGCACGAGATCGCCGAGGAAGGCTTCGTCGGTACCCTGCTGCACCACCTGGGTAAAACGGCCGAAATCCTCATCTTCCTGATCGGTGCCATGACCATCGTGGAGATCGTCGACCTCCACCGGGGCTTCGACGTGCTCAAGGGATGGGTACGGACGCGCAATAAGCGCAGGCTCCTCTGGATCGTCGGCGTACTCGGCTTCATTCTTTCGGCCATCATCGACAACCTGACGGCCACCATCGTCCTGGTCACCCTGCTCCGTAAACTGGTGCCCGACCGCGACATGCGTATCTGGTACGTGGCCCTCATCATCATCGCGGCCAACGCCGGGGGAGCCTGGTCGCCCATCGGCGACGTGACGACCACCATGCTCTGGATCGGTAAGCGCGTGAGTACTTCCGGCCTCATGGAATACCTCATCGTTCCCTCCCTGGTGTGTTTCGTGGTGCCCTTCCTGATCGCCAGCTTCATGCAGCCCTTCCAGGGGGAACTGGAGATGGTGGAACTGACCGCCGCCGAGGAGGAAGACCAGAGTCGCCTGCTCTCCAGCAAGACCATGCTCTTCCTCGGTCTCGGGATGATCGTATTCGTACCGATATTCAAGACCCTCACCCACTTACCCCCCTACCTGGGCATGATGCTGAGTCTCGGGGTGGTCTGGCTCGTCTCCGAGTACATCCACCCCGAAGAAGATTTCACCGAAGAGCGCAAGGCGAAGTACTCGGCCCACAAGGCCCTGAGCCGGATCGAGATGTCTTCCATCCTCTTCTTCCTCGGCATCCTGATGTCCGTAGCCGCCCTCGAGTCGATGGTCGTGAATGGCGTGGGTTCGCTCCGCGCGGTGGCGGAAAGCCTGCGGTCCGTCATCCCCAATGAAGACATCGTCATCATCGTGCTCGGATTCCTCTCGGCCATCATCGACAACGTACCCCTCGTGGCCGCCTCCATGGGCATGTACGACCTGGCCACTCACCCCATCGATGCCCGGCTTTGGCACTTCATCGCCTACAGCGCCGGTACGGGGGGCAGTATGCTCATCATCGGTTCCGCCGCGGGCGTTGCCGCCATGGGGATGGAGCGCATCGACTTCATCTGGTACTTTAAAAAGATCGCCTGGCTGGCCTTCGTTGGCTTCGCCGCCGGTGCGGTGACGTTCCTGATCATCGAGTCGACCTTCAACATCGGCCACTAGCTCCCGTCCACTTTGCGCACCCGCGTTCTCTTCTTTTTGCCTCTCCTCCTGTTGCTCCACTGCGAGCGGGAAGACCAACTGCTGCTGGGGCGGTGGCAGGGTGCTCAAGTGATGGAAGACGGCGACAGCCTCAAGCTCGATCCCCGGGAGATCACCTTCGATTTCCGGCCCGACAACCGCTACGACTTTACCTCCACCCTGCGCTACCACGAAGCCGGCACCTGGCGCTACGACAGCGGCTACCTCTTCGCCCGCGACACGACCCAGCCCACTAATCCGGAGCGGGTGGTCGCGATCGATTTGCTGACCGTCGATAGTCTGGTCCTGCGCATGCAGGCCGATACCGCCGAGCGCTACGTGGTCTTACTCCGCACCAGCCCCCTGGCCCCCGGTACGCCAGAGTAGGCTGCTGTCTCCGTAGCTCAGAAAACGGTACCCGTTCGCCAGCGCGTGCTGGTAGATTCGCCGCCAGTCCTCCCCGACCATGGCCGCCACCAACAACAGCAGGGTCGAGCGCGGCTGGTGAAAGTTCGTAATCAGGCCGTCCACCACGCGGATCCGCGCCGCCGGCGTCAGCAGCAAGTGGGTATATCCGTTGAATTCCGTCCGCCCCGCTTCCTCCAGGGAGCCGATCAGGGCGCTCAACGCGGGTGCCGCGTCCACCCCGAAGAAGCGGGCGTCGGTGGCTACCCACTGATCCAGCACGGTGTCCCGACCCCCATCGGTAAGCAGGTGGGCACCGTAGTAGAACAGGCTCTCCAGACTGCGCATGCTGGTCGTGCCGATGGCCAGGATCGGCCGGCCGGCGAGCACCTGCTGATGTAATGCGCGCAGTAGGTCCAGAGGTACGCTGAAGTACTCCCGGTGCATGACGTGGCCCCCGAGGGTGTCGGCCGTTACGGGCTTGAACGTGCCCGCCCCTACGTGTAAAGTGAGGGTGCGGCAATCCACGCCGCGTTCCCGCAATTCCTCCAGGACGTCGGGCGTAAAGTGCAGGCCGGCCGTGGGGGCGGCAACGGAGCCCTCCCGCCGCGCGAAGACGGTCTGGTAGCGGTCGCGGTCCTCGCGCTCGGCCTCCCGATTGAGGTAGGGAGGAAGGGGAATGGTGCCGGCGGCCTCCAGGACTTCCCCGAAGCTGAGGGGGGCGGGGCCCGACCACTGGAAGGTAATGACGAAGGTGTTGTCGACCTGCTCGCCCCGTCGTGCGGTCAGTTCGATGGGGTGATCCCCAACCGTCAGGGAGAGCAGGGCCGTACCCGCCTTCCACCTGCGGTTGCCGCCCACGAGGCACTTCCAGCTCACGGCGTCGGTCCTGCCCAGCGAGCGGGCGTAATCGTGGGGCTCCAGCGGTTCCAGACAGAAGACCTCAATGGTCCGTCCGTTGTCCAGGGGGAAACGCAGCCGCGCGTGGATGACCCGCGTCTGGTTGCCGATCAGGAGACTGCCCGGGGGGAGGAGGGAAGGCATGTCGACGAAGCGGTGATCGCTAAGGGTGCCCTCGCGGTACTGCAGTAAACGGGAAGCGGAGCGGTCGGCCAGTGGATAACGAGCGATGCGCTCATCGGGAAGGGGATAATCGTAATCCGTGATGCGCAGGTCACGAGCTTCGGGCTTCATACGGCGGGTTTGGGGGCGGGCAAAGATAGGGTGGAGGGCACTTCACGACCGCAAGTCCGCCCCGGCCGTCTGGCATAAGCGGCCGTTGATCGAAAAGGGGGATAACCTTTGCGGCGGCCTTTCGTTCTTTGCGTACTCCCTCGTTCGATTCTTAAAGCTTTAGCATGCCCAATTTTCTTAAGATCCTGCTCGGTTCGTGCCTCGGTACCGTACTGGCCCTCGCGCTGCTCGTCGTCATCGGCATTTCCGTCGTGAGTGGGCTAGCGGCTTCCGGCACCGACGAACCCAGTGTAGAAGCCAATTCCATCCTAACGCTCAACCTGCAGGCGCTCCCGGAGCTTACGGGCAATACCACGGACGCCTCCCCCTTCCCGGCCCTGGACGGGGAGGTGTCCCCGGGCCTCCACGACGCCGTCCGGGCCATTCGCCGGGCAAGCACCGACGACGACATCAAGGGCATCTACCTCAACGACGCCATCGCCGGCGTACCCTTCACCACCCTGCGCACGCTGCGGGAAGCCATCGCCGAATTCCGTGCGGCGGGCAAATTCGTGGTGTCCTACTCCCCCTACTACTCCCAGAGCGCCTACTACCTGGGCAGCGTAGCCGACGAGGTCTACGTAGGCCCCCTCGGCGTGATCGACTTTCGCGGCCTCGGTGCCGAGATTCCCTTCCTCAAGAATGCCCTGGACCAGGCCGGCATCCGCTTCGAGATCTTCTACGCCGGTGATTACAAAAGCGCCACCGAGCCGCTGCGCCGCACCAACATCAGTCCCGAAAACCGTGAGCAGACCAAGAAATTCCTGGGCGACCTCTTCGGGGTGATGCTGTCCGACATCAGCGCCGGCCGCAACATCGATACCGCCCGCCTCCGGGCCGCCGCCGGGAACATGACCGGCTGGAAGGACCAGCAGGCGGTGGACGTCGGTCTCGTCGACGGTATCCGCCACCGCAGTGAGATCGACCAGCTGTTGCACGAAAAGGTGGGCCTCGACCAGGACGAAAAGCTCGTCACCCTCGACATCGCCACCTACTTCGCCGCCCGCCTCGACCGGCTCACCGGCGGAGAGGACGAGGTGGCCGTCCTCATCGCCGAAGGCGGCATTGTAGATGGTGCGGGCGGACTGGGCAGCATCGGCGACAAGAAGTACGTGAACGAGATCGAGCAGCTCGCCAAGGACGATGACGTCAAAGCCGTGGTCCTGCGCGTCAACAGCGGCGGCGGCAGCGCCAGCAGCTCCGAGAATATTTGGTACGCCATCGAGCGCCTCAAGGAGACCGGTAAGCCCGTCGTGGTGAGTATGGGCGACTACGCGGCCAGTGGCGGCTACTACATCGCGGCCGCGGCCGATAGCATCTTTGCCGAGCCCACGACGATCACCGGCTCGATCGGGGTCTTCCTCACCTTCCCCATCGTGAAGGAACTCATGGAAGATAAGATCGGCATCAACTTCGACACCGTCAACACCGCCCGCAACGCCAATGCTTTCAGCGCTTTCCGCGACATGGGCGAAGAGGAAAAGCTACTTCTCAATCAGCGTACCCAGGCCATCTACAGCACCTTTCTCACCCGGGTGGCGGACGGCCGCCAGCTCCCAATAGATAAGGTGCGGCAGCTCGCCGGGGGCCGCGTGTACTCGGGCATCGAAGCTAAGGAGCTCGGGCTGATCGACCAGTTCGGTGGCCTCGACGCCGCCATCGCTTCCGCCGCCGGCCTCGCCGGCCTCGAAGGGGAAGAGAACCACTCCATTGCCTACTACCCCAAACTGAAGCCGGCCTGGGAGTTGTTCCTCGAAGAATTAATGGGGAAATCCGACGACAACCAAGTAGTTGCCAAGGCACTCAAGAGTCAGCTCGGCGCCGAGACGTACGAGCACTTCGAACTCCTGCGCGACATGACCAGAGCCCAGGGCCCCCAGGCCCGCCTGCCGCTGGTGGTGAAGTTTTAGAACACACTCACGTAGCCGAGGTGGACCTTGGGTGCGCCCAGGTCCACCGGCGCGCCATTCTGGGTGCCCAGGGCCAGACTGAGTCCGAATATTCCCGCCCGCGTCTCAAAATTGACGCCCGCGCCGAAGCCGACCGGATAGTTGATCGGCCGTCGGGGGGCGGCGCTGCTGCGCTGGTTCAGCCGCGCCGCGTCGGCAAAAGCGTAGAGGAAGGCCCGCTCTCCGAGCAGTAGCCGGAACTCCGCCGTCAGCAACTGGTAGTCCGTCGCGAAGAATTGCTGCTCGTCAAATCCCCGCAGCAGCCGGGCACCCCCGATCCGGTACTGTTCGTTGGCCAGTACGCTGCGGTCGGTGAGTAAGGCCTGGGCCCGAAACCCGAGGTAGATCACGGTTCCCACCAGGGGGTCGAGGTAAAAGTCGAGCGCCGCCGCCAGCTGAAACTGCGTGTTGCGTTGGGTCAGGCTGTCGGCCGCCTCCCCCGTGAACTCCAGGTTGCGCAGCCGCCGGAAACCCGCCGAAGCGCTCACATCCACCGTATAGCCATTGCGTGGGCTGAACCGCCGGTCGGTGCGCGTCCGCCGCAGCTGCAGGCCGAAGAAGGAGCGGGCCACCCCCAGGGTATCCGGCAACTGGCCATTGACGAGCCGGGTACTGTCCAGACCGGGAACGATGGTGCGGCGCTGCTCCCAGAAGGCGGAGAGCCGGTCGTTGCCCTCCCGCAGGTAGGTACCGGCCAGCCGCCAGTTCAGGTTGAGGAAGGAGGTGTCGCGGCGGTACAGTTCGAGCTCCCCCTCGAAGCCGAAGGGCAGGCCGAAGAGGAAGGGGTAGTCCAGCCCCAGCTGGAGTTCCTGGGTCTGGGGCTGCAGCTGTTCGAAGCGGGCGGCAATCCGCTCCCCCTGCCCGAATCCATTATACAGTTCCCCGTTCAATTCCCCGGTGATGAGCAGGCGGCCGGTCTGGTTGCTGTTGGGCAATACCCCGATGACGAAGTCGAAGCGGCTGGCGGGACGGCGCTCCAGGGGCAGGTCGAGGTAGGCCAGGCTGTCCCGAAAGCTGATCACCGGCGGGCCCGCCATCCGCAGGTAGGGCAGCTGGGCCAGCCGATCGCTCATCCGCCGCACCCGCCGCTGGGAGTAGGCCTCCCCCGGCACCAGCCCCAAATAGCGCTCCAGGAAGATGTTGCGGACCCGCACGCCCTCCGGCACCCGCACCTCACCCACGCGGATGTAGGGGCCCTTGCGGACGTCCACCTTGGCGGCCAATTGCCCGGGCGCTACCCAGTTGATGTCTGTGAGTGCGATGGATGCGAAGGGGTAACCGTCGGTAGCCGCGCGGGAGATCAGGCTGTCCCGGACCCCCGTCCAGGCCGTGGGGGTGAGGCGGCGGCCGCCACCGAAGCGCCGCGCGCGGTAGCCCGCGCGGCGGGCCCAGCGCTCCACGTCGGGGTCATCGTCCAGGGCCAGGGAAGACCAGGAATACTCCGGTCCCCGGTGCAACACCGCGGTCAGGCGGCCCGGGGCGGGGGAGTAGAGGCTGTCGACGGAGGCCTCCCACTGCGCGCGCTCCAGTGCCTGCTGCCGCCACTCGGAGAGGTAATCCACCACGGCCTGGGAGTCGGGGAAGTCTTTGGGTACCCGGTCCGTCCAGTTAAAATCCGTGGCCATAGGTTTCAGCGTCCACTTGCCCGGCACCTGCGCGCCCGCCCCCGGGGCAAACAGAAGAAGGCAGCAAAACAGGGGGAGGCGCATGGGGTGGGGTTACTGCTCCTCCAACGCCCCCGCCCGCCGCCTTAGCGTATGCGCCAGGTTGGAGAGGAAGACCATGGCGGCCAGCAGCAGGGCAACCCGCGAAAGGAGGTCGCCGTAGCGGACGTAGGGCGTGATCGCGTCGTTGAGGCGCACCGTACCGTTGAGGTAGCCGCGCGCGTCGTAGTAGGTGCGGCTGTTGATGTGCCCGCGCTGATCGATGAAGGCGCAGGCTCCCAGGTTGGCGGAGCGCACCACGTCGCGGCGCGTTTCGATGGCCCGCAGGCTGGAAAAGTAAAGGTGCTGGCGGTGGCCGGCGGTGTTGTCCCACCAGCCGTCGTTAGTCATCACGAAGGCGGCCTGGGCCCCCTCCCGTACGTAGCCGGTGAAGTAGTCGCCGAAGACACTTTCGTAGCAGATGACCGGCGCGATGCGGGCCTTTTCCCCGACCAGGGGCGTCCGCTCGGTCTGGCTGCCCATGCCCGCGACCGTGCCGCCCAGGCTGTTGACCAGCGGCTCCAGGAAGAATAGCACGTCGCGGAAGGGGAAGCTCTCGGCCCCCGGCACGAATACGCCCTTGCGGTAGGTCTGAAACTCGCGGGTAGCGACGTCGATCTGCACGGCTCCGTTGAGGGCTTCCAGCGCAATCTCGCCGCCGCCCGGGGAGGGATAGTAGCGCACGGCATCCGTGACCGGCTCGTCCGGCAGGAAGCGATAGTAGCCGTCGTAGCCCGTTACGAGATGACGCACTTTTCCCGGGGGCAACTCGTCCAGGAGGGCGCGCAGCGCGGGTGCGGTGCCGGCGGTGGACTCGTCGATCTGGGAGAAGCTGGTCTCGGGGAACAGCAGGTAATCCACCCGGTCGTTTTGTTCGGCCAGGGCCTGCCGGCTCAGGTCAGTGAACACCTGAAGCTGTTGCCGTACCCCCCCCCTGAACTTTTCGTAGTGGGGTTCAAAATTGGGCTGGATGGCGCTGACGGTGACCTCCCCTCCGGCCGGTGCGGTGTAGGTAAAATAGCGCAGGAGCGAGGCCACCATGGGGAGCAGCACCGCGGCTACGAGCAGGTAGGGAAAGCGCCGCGGGCGCGCGGGTGCGTAGAAGCGTACGACCAGCCAATTGACCGCCAGGATCCAGACGCTGCCCCCCAGTACCCCGGTCAATTCGTACCACTGGATCAGGGAGGGATACTGGGCAAAGCCGTTGCCGAGGGTAAGCCAGGGCCAGTTCAGCGACCAGTGGTAATGGAGGTACTCGAAGCTGAGCCAGAAAGCCACCAGCGACAGGTAGGAAACCCGCGGCGAGACCCGGCTGGTCCAGTGAAAAAGCATCCAGGGCATGCACATGAGCACGCTATTCACCCCGACGGCGAAGAGGCCGGCGGCAAAGGCCGTGTTAGTGACCCAGAAGGTGGCCAGGATGTTGTAGAGCAGGAAGGCGTTGAGGCCGTGGCGGAATACGGTGCCCGCACTCAGGTTTTGGCGCTGCAGGAGTAACAACGGGACCCAGGCGACCAGCAGGAGAAAGGGGAAGGGTAAAAAGCCCGGGAAACCCAGCCCGAGCAGTACGCCGGTAGCCGTGGACTGGTAAAAGCGCGCGTGGGCTTCGGTTGATGCCTTGCGCTGCAGGAATTGGGTCACTGCCCCCCAACTAAAGAGGTAAAGTAGCAGGGGGAGGTAATTCCAGAGTTCCTGCCGCGCGGCGCGGGCGTACATCAGGTAGGCGACGACACCGGCCAGCGCCGTAAGGAAGAGCGAAATGTACAGCCGGGTCCGGGAAGCCATGCCACGAAGATACTGGCGCGCTACTTCATCACCGCCCGCAGGATGGTCAGGGAGTTGATCTCCTTCATCCCCTCGATGTGGTAGCGGTAGTAGCGCAGGAGGTCATTGAGCAGGCCCGAGCGCTCGTCCCGCGTAAGCGTGATGGTGGCCAGGGACTCGCGGTCGGCGTGCAGCAGGCGGTACATGAGCACGGCCCGCTCGGCGGCCAGGTAGTCGGTGTGCCCGGGAAAGCCGGCGATAAAACTGCCCTCGCGCAGGTCGAAGAGGGGCGTGGCCTCCCCGTAGTCGCCCGCCGGCAAAAAGCCGAGGTGGGCCGTCAGTTCCAGCAGGAAGTGTAGGTGGATGTTGTTGATCGGTCCGGTGGTCGCGTCAAGAAAAGCAAAGGACTCGAAGAGGAACTGAAACAGGCTGGGGTTCTCCTCCGCCTCCCGAATGCTGTTGCGGGCCATTTCCAACATGAACAGCCCGATGGTGCCCCGCTCTACCGCGAAGGGGATGCGCGTGTAGATGTAGGCGGGCTGTACCTCTTTGAGGCGGGTCAGGTCTTTGCCGGGCCGCTCGTAGGCGACGAGATCCACCAGATTCATCAACTGCAACTTGCTGGCCGGGGTGCTGCTGCGCGCCTTGCGTACCCCACTGACGATGTACTTTCGAATACCGCGCTGCTCGGTGTACACCTCCAGGATGAGGGAGGAGTCTCCGTATTTGGTGGAGCGAAAGATGATGCCGCGGGTTTTTAGGAGCATGGGCTGAGGATAGACGATTCGCTGAGGTGGAGCTCGCTGCGCTCGCGGTAGAGGGCTTCGCCGGTAGAGGGCTGCGCCGGTAGAGGGCTGCGCCGGTAGACGCCGCGCTGGGGTAGACGAGCGTTTAGGAAACTCCGTAGGGTAGTCGGCGGTTGAAGGGTTGGCGTGTTTCGCGTCACAGTGCATAACTTTGCCTAGTCAATAGTTGTCATAGCAATAAAATAATCGATCATGACCCAGTCCGCCAAGACGCCCACTACCGCTCCCAACACCGATGCCTTTCCCATCAATGGCACCGACTACATCGAGCTGCTCGTCGGCAACGCCCGGCAGTCGGCCCTCTTTTACCAGACGGCCATGGGCTTTCAGCCGCTGGCTTACGCGGGACTGTCGTACCGGTCTTACGTGACCGGGAGTCCTACGTACTCGTGCAGGACAAGATCCGTATCGTGCTTACTACGCCGCTTGTCCCGGGCACCGATATCGGCCGCACTGATCGACCGGCACGGCGACACGGTACGCGCCGTAGCCCTGTGGGTGGACGACGCGACGGCCGCCTTCGAGACGGCCACGGCCCGGGGAGCCGAGGCGCACTACGCCCCGAAGGAGGAAAGCGACGGCCATGGCCGGACCATTCGCGCCGCGGTGAAGAGCTACGGCGATACGATCCACGTATTCGTGGAGCGCTCCAATTACGAGGGCGTCTTTCCTGCCCGGTTACGAAGCCTGGAGCCCCGAGTACCGCACCGAGCCGGTCGGCCTGAAGTTCATCGACCACATGGTCGCTAACGTGGCCGAGGGCCAGATGAACAGGTGGGTGAACTGGTACGCCGACGTGCTGGGTTTCGCCAGCTCGTCAGCTTCGACGACAAGGACATCAGCACCAAGTATACCGCCCTGATGAGCAAGGTGATGTCGAACGGCAACGGCCGCATCAAATTCCCGATCAACGAGCCGGCCCCCGGCCTGCAAAAAATCCCAGATCGAGGAGTACCTCGAATTCCACGGTGGCCCCGGCATCCAGCACATCGCCGTGGCTACCGACGACATCGTCAAGACCGTAACCGCCCTGCGCGACCGCGGCATCGAGTTCCTGCGCGTCCCCAACACCTACTACGACGACCTGCTCGACCGGGTCGGCCGAGATCGACGAGACCATCCCCCCCCTGCGCGAACTCGGCATCCTGGTCGACCGCGACGACGAGGGCTACCTCCTCCAGATCTTCACCCGCCCCATCGGCAGCCGGCCCACGGTCTTCTTCGAGATCATTCAGCGCAAGGGCGCCACGAGCTTCGGCAAGGGCAACTTCAAGGCGCTGTTTGAGGCGATTGAGCGGGAGCAGGAGATGCGGGGAACGCTTTAGTAGACGGCCTGCGGCCTGGGTTAGAGTGCCCTGCGGTCACGGTAGACGCTGTCGCTGGGGTAGAGGCTCGCGCTTCGCGCCTGCGGTAGACGGCCTACGGCCTAGCTAGACATGCCAATCGCTGAACTGATATCCATCTAACCCAACGAAGCGTCTACCCAGCGCGCAAGCCCGTCTAGCGCATGCGCTGCGCTATTCCGGTTCAAAACCGAGAATGATATTAAAGGTACTCATCTTATTGGCTTCGCCGGTATTCGGGTTGATCTCATCCTTGTCGAAGCCGTAGCCCCAGTCGAAGCCGAGGGTGCCGAACATGGGCAGGAAGACGCGGGCACCGAGGCCGACGCTGCGGCGCAGGTCGAAGGGATTGAAGTCGCGGGCCGTGCGCCAGGTGTTACCCCCTTCGGCGAAGGCGAGGACGAAGATCGTACTGGAGGGATTCAGGGAAAGCGGGTAGCGCAATTCTACCGTGTACTTGCTGAAGATCGGGGTGGCGATCTTACGATTGGTCTTGGGTGGTGCCGTCGTAGACGTAGTTGTTGGCCAGGTCCTCGATCTCGTAGCCGCGCAGGCTGACGATGTCGACGCCGGCGAAGGCGAACTGTTGGTTGTTGACGCCGTCGCCGCCGAGCTGGAAACGTTCGAAGGGGCTTACGCCGACCGCGTCGTCGTAGGCACCGAGGTAGCCGATCTTGGCCCGGGTCTTGAGGATGAGCTTGCCGGTGATGGGCGTGTACCACTCGGCGTTGAGCCGCCACTTGTGGTACTCGACGTAACGGAAGCGCTCCTCCACCGTCTCCAGGTTCTCGGGGTCGTTGCGGATGCCGAGGCTGCGGTAGGGCGGGGTAGCCTGCACCGACAGTTCGATGTTAGAGCCCTGCTTGGGGAAGATGGGGTCGGTGGCGGTGTTGCGCGAGAGCGAGAACTGGAAACTGAAGTTGTTGTAGTTGCCCGTGGTCACCCGCTCGTTCTGGTCGGTGGTGAAGAGTTCGCCCCAGTTGTTGAGGGTCAGCGTCTGCATGTTGAGGCCGGTGCGGAAGACGAAGTTGTCGTCGGGCCAGCGCAGGCGGGTGCCGAGGCTCACGGATGCCTGCTGAATGATCAGCTTACGGGGCTGTGCATCGGTGCCGAAGTCGTACTTGTTGTAGAAGGCCGAGACCGACAGCGAGGTGGGGCGCTTACCACCGAGCCAGGGCTCGGTGATGCTGGCGTTGTAGCTCTGGAAGAAGCGGCCGTTGGTCTGGGCCCGGAGGCTCAGGCGCTGTCCGTCGCCCTGGGGCAGCGGATGCCAGGCCTCGCGGTTGAAGAGGTTGCGCAGGCTGAAGTTGTTGAAGGTCACCCCGAGGGTGCCGATCACGCCGCGGCGTCCGCCCCAACCGGCGCTGAGTTCGAGCTGGTCGCTGGGCTTTTCCTCGACGGTGTAAATGATGTCTACCGTGCCGCGGTCGGGATTGACGGGGGTTTCGATACCGAGGGTCTCCTGGTTGAAGTAGCCCAGGCCGATGATCTGCCGCTGGGAGCGAATGATGTCGGAGCGGCTGAATTTCTCGCCGGGGCGGGTAAAGATCTCGCGGCGGATGACGTGCTCGTGGGTGCGGTCGTTGCCGTTGATGACCACCTTATCGATGGAGGCCTGGGGGCCTTCGAAGATGCGCATCTCCAGGTCGATCGAGTCGCCCTCGATGGCTACCTCGATGGGGTCGACGTTGAAGAAGAGGTAGCCGTTGTCCATGTACAACGAGGAGACGTCGGCGTTGTCCTGGCTGAAGCTCAGACGTTCCTGCAGTTCCTCCTCGTTGTAGATGTCGCCCTTTTCGAGGCCGAGTACGCGGGCGAGGGTCTCGTCGTCGTAGATCGAGTTGCCCTTCCAGGTGATGTTGCGGAAGTAGTACTGGTTGCCCTCGTTGAGCTTGATGTCGATGACCAGGTCTCCCTTGTCGTTGCGGTAGATGCTGTCGCCCAGAACGCGGGCGTCGCGGTAACCGAGGGTATTGTAGAAGGCGACCACGGCGTCCTTGTCGGTTTCGAACTCGGTGGGTTGGAACTTGGAGGACTTGAAGATGCGGCTTTTCTCGTTCGTCTCCTTCATCTGCTTGGCGAGCTTCTTGTCCTTGACGGCCGCGTTGCCGGCAAAGTTGATCTCGGCGATCTTGACGCGTTCGTTGCGTTCGACGTCGAAGACGAGGCGTACGGAGTTGGCGCGGCTGGTGTCCTGGATCTCCTCCACGGTGATCGCGGCGTCGAGGTAGCCCTTTTCCACGTAGTACGCCCGAATGGCCTCCGCGGCGTTGACCTTGGCGTCTTCGGTAACGATGCCCCCGCGCACGATGTAACTTGTTGACTTCCTCGTTCAGGTCGTCGTGGCGGCTCTGCTTGGCACCGGTGAAACTGTGGCGCAGGAAGCGCGGCCGTTCCTCCACGCGCACGATGAGGAAGATTACGTCACCGATGGTCTTTTCCTTCTCGATGGACACGTTGGTGAAGAGACGCAGCCGCCAGAGGTTCTGAATGGCCCGGGGGATATCGGGGCCCGGGAATGCGGATTTCCTGGCCGACCGATCAGGCCGGTGACCCCGATGATGGCGTTCTCCTCGGCGAAGAAGGCACCCTCGATCTTGATGCCGCCGATCTCGAAGGTCTGGGCCTCCGAATAATCGAAGACCGGCAGATTAAGCGAGTCCGTCTGAGCGAGCGAGTCGGTCTGGGCACCCAGGGGTGACAGGGAAAGCAGACCAACGAGGCACAACAGGATAAAACTTAATCTCATACTAGTACAATTTGCCGGCACGCGGGCCGGCCGTCCGGGGGTAAGGATAGGGAGGGGGCACTCAGGGGTTGGTTGCCTGCTTAAGTTGTTCGCTCGTTTTGCCGAAGCGTCGTTCCCGGTGCTGGAAATCGACGACGGCGGCGTAGAGGTCCGGCTTGCGGAACTCGGGCCAGAATACGGGGCTGAAGTAAAACTCGGCGTAGGCGGCCTGCCACAGAAAAAAGTTACTGAGCCGGTGTTCGCCGCTGGTCCGGATGATGAGTTCGGGGTCGGGATAGGCGTGGGTGCTGAGGCGGCTGCCCAGGGCGGCTTCGTCGAGGGTCGCGGGATCGAGCCGTCCGGCGGCCACCTCCAGCGGCCAGTTGCCGGGCGGCCCGGGCGAGGTCCCACTTACCGCTGTAGTTGAGGGCGAGGATCAGGGTCATGCCCGTCGCCGCCGCTGGTATGCTCGATGCCGTGCACCAGGGCTTCGCGGGTAGCCTCGGGCAGCCCGGCGGTGTCGCCGATGGTGGCCAGGCGGATGCCGTTGTCGAGCATCATCTTCATCTCGCTGCCGATGGTGTTGACCAGCAGCTCCATCAGGGCGCCGACCTCCAGCTCGGGGCGGTCCCAGTTTTCGGTGCTGAAGGCGTAGAGGGTCAGGTAGCGCACGCCCAGTTCGGCGCAGGCCTCCACGGTGGCGCGTACGGCCTCCACGGCACTGTGGTGGCCGTAGACGCGGGGTTTCCCCCGGCCCTGTGCCCAGCGGCCGTTGCCGTCCATGATCACGCCGATGTGGGCGGGGAGGCGTTGCTTGTCGATTTGTTGTTCCAGCTCCTGCATTGGTAAAGACGGGCAAAGGTAGGGAAATAGCGAGTAAGGTAGGAAAGCAAGCCCGGATGCGGGAGGCGCCCCGCACCCGCGCACCGCCGACGAAAAGCGTAATAGGGAATGTTGGGTGCGAATATTCGCTATATTGCACCCCGGCTGAGTCTTATGCTGGGCCGACGAGTACGATCATGTAGCGAAATCAATCGCAGCAACCAATGAGGCTATCACTATTTCTTACTGCCGCGTGGGTAGTACTTTGCGGCTGCCTGTCCGCGCAAACCACCCTCTCCGGGATCCATCCTGGAAGCGGGCACCGGCGAACCGCTCATTGGGGCCAGCGTCTTGGTCAAGGGCACGACCACCGGTACGGTGACCGAGATCGACGGCAGCTGGGAGCTCACGGTATCTGGTCTCCCGATCATCCTACAGTTTTCCTACATCGGCTTCGCCCCCACGGAGCTGGAAGTCACCAGCTGCCGACCAGAACCTGACCATCCGCCTCGGCGATAATGCGATCACCACCGACGTGGTAGAGGTGCGGGGACGCAGGATCAGTGAAAAGCAACAACAAGCGGCGCTCACCGTGGAAACCCTCGACGCGATTGCGATCAAGGAAACGGCCGCCGCCAACTTTTACGACGGCCTGGGCAGCCTCAAGGACGTGGACCTTACTTCGGCCAGTCTCGGCTTTAAGATCATAAATACCCGGGGCTTCAACAGTACCAACCCGGTGCGCTCGCTGCAGATCATCGACGGGGTGGATAACCAGTCGCCCGGCCTCAACTTTTCCCTCGGTAACTTTCTGGGGGCCTCGGAACTCGACGTGAACCGCGTGAATCTGGTGGTCGGGGCGTCCTCGGCCTTCTACGGCCCCAACGCCTTCAACGGCGTCATCGCCCTGGAAACTAAGGATCCTTTCCTGCAGCAGGGCTTCAGTGCCCAGCTCAAGGGGGCCGAGCGCAATCTCTTTGAGGGCGGCCATACGCTGGGCGGATGCCATCGAGAACAAGGAGGGACAACCCTGGGTGGCCTACAAGCTGAACATGGCCGGCTTCCGGGCCGACGACTGGGTAGCGGACAACTACGATCCGGTATTCAATACGGATGCCGGGCGGGACAACCCCGGTGGATACGATGCCGTAAATATTTACGGAGACGAGGGGAACCGGCTGTTCAATTTCGCGACCAATCGCCGTTTTCCCGGACTGGGTCGCATCTACCGGCAGGGGTACCAGGAGATCGACCTGGTGGACTACGACAGTGAGAATCTGAAGGTCGGAGCGGCCGTCCACTTCCGCCTGAATCCCGAACGTAGCCTGGAAAGCACCGAATTGCTGGTGGCCTCTAACTACAGCACCGGCACGACTGTCTACCAGGGCGATAACCGCTTCAGCCTGCGGAACATCCAGTTTTTTCAGCACCGGCTGGAGCTCCGTAACCGGGATAATTTCTTTGTCCGCGCCTACGTCACCCACGAGGATGCCGGGGACAGCTACGACCCCTACTTCACGGCGATCCGCTTGCAGGATCGTCATAAGGACGACGACACCTGGCGGACCGACTACAGCACCTACTGGCAGAATACGGTCTTTCCTGAATTACGCAACAACGAGAACTTCTCGACCTGCTTCCCCCGGGAGTGTGGCATCGGTGAACAGGATCAGCAGCGCGCCGCGTTCTTTGCCTCGGCCGAGGGTATGGCTTTACTGGAACGTTACCACGCGGAAGCCCGTGCCTATGCCCAGTCTTCTACGGCGGTGGGCACCGAAGACTTTTACGAAGTGGGGACCCAGCGCTTTACCGACGCCTTTAACGAGATCGTATCCACTCCGGTCACGGAGGGGGGGACCCAGTTCTTCGACCGCAGCGCCCTCTACCACCTCCACGGCGAGAAGCAGCTGCCGGGGATCTGGGAACCGAATGAGAATACCCGCCTGGACTTGACCTTTGGGGGTAATGGCCGTATATACACTCCCAACTCGAACGGTACCATCCTGCTAGACACCGCGGGACGCAACATCGATACCTGGGAGGTAGGCGCTTACGGCGGCGGTACCCTAAACCTCAACAACCGCTTTAAAATCAGCGCCAGCCTACGCGCGGATCGTCACGAGAACTTTAGCCTTAACCTAAGTCCCGCGGCTAGCTTGGTGTATACCCCCACCGACATCACTACGGCCCGCATCAGCTTTTCCTCCGCCCTGCGCAACCCCACCCTGAACGATCAGTTCCTGAATTACAACGTCGGCCGGGCCATCCTGCTCGGCAACATCGATGGGGTAGAAGATCTGCTCACGGTAGAAAGCGTGATCGATTTTTCAAATACCGGTAATCAGGATACGCTGGACTTCTTCGACGTAGCCCCCATCCGCCCCGAGCGCGTCCGCACCCTGGAGGCTGGTCTGCGCACCACCTTGTGGGAGAAGCTTTACCTGGACGCTACCTATTACTACAGCTTTTACACCGACTTCATCGGTTTCAATATCGGGGTTGACCTGTCTTATTTCGGGGCGAATATTACCAGCACCCCGCAGGCTTACCGGGTTAGCGCCAACGCCCGCGACCAGGTGACTACCCAGGGCTTCAGCGTCGGGGGGAACTACTACTTTGGCGACTACTTCACCCTGAACGGCAACTACAGCTTCAACCGCCTGAACACGACTACGGACGACCCCATTATCCCGGCCTTCAATACGCCGGAGCACAAGTACAATATTGGCGTCGCGGGGCGTGACGTGCCGCTGAGCTATATTTTCGGCAACGGCATTCCTTCCTTTGGCTTCAACGTTACCTACAAGTGGGTGGACGGCTTCCTTTTCGAAGGGTCTCCGCAATTTACCGGACTGATCGAAGCGTATGGCTTGCTGGACGCCCAGGTTAATTTCGGCATTCCCCGGATCAACACCACGATCAAACTAGGTGCCTCGAACCTATTGGATAACGATGTTTTTCAGGTATACGGTGGTCCCCGGATCGGGCGACTGGCCTATGTATCAGCTACCTATAGCCTTGACCGGCGTTAACCTTTTTCCCTCCTTTACTTTAAAACAAACGACATGTTTAAAAAAATTACCCTGCTTGCTTTTATCGTGCTGCTCACCCTCCCGGGTCTATGGGCGCAGGAAGACAACCGCTACCTGGAAACCCAATTCGGGGTGATGCCCGTCACCACCGATACGTTCGCCACTAACGTATCCGTCCTGACCGGTACCCCGGCCCCAAAGGACCTCTCCGTAGACGTATACATGCCCATGGGCGATACGGCTACGGACCGCGCCGTAGTAGCTATTTTCCCCACCGGTAACTTCCTGCCCACCTACATCAACCAGGGGGTATACGGTAGCCGGAAAGATTCCGCTAACGTATACCTGGCACGCCAGCTAGCCGCCCGCGGATTCGTGGCCATGGTCGCCGAATACCGCCAGGGATGGCGGCCCGATGCAACGGATCAGATCATCCAAACCGAAACCCTGCTGAAGGCCGCTTACCGTGGCGGACAAGACGCTAAGGCCCTGGCCCGATATCTGCGCAAGACCATTGCCGAAGACGAGAATCCCTACGGAATCGATGGAGACAAAATCGCCTTCTGGGGATTTGGTACCGGCGGTTATGTAACCCTAACCCATGCTTTCCTAGACAGCATCGGGGAGATTGAGTTGAACGACCAGTTCTACGATAACGAGGCCAATCCCGAGCTACTCGTTAGCTTGGCCCTGGACGGTAACCCCCAGGGTACCCTGGCGGCACCCCTTAACACCGTCAATAACCCCGACTATTCCGATGACGTAGCGCTCACCGTGAATGCCGGAGGTGCCATCGGCGACACGAGCTGGATTGAGAGCGGACCGAATAACACCGGTGGATTCGTTGGATTTCACCGGGTACTGGATCCCTTCGCCCCCTTCAATATCGGTGCGGTTATCGTGCCCACCACCAACAGTACCGTCATCAACGGTGTCGGTGGAGCCTATGCCGTCGCCCGCATTGCGAATCGCGAAGGCATTAACGATGCGTTCGCCGCGGTCAATGGGGAAACCCTGAGTAACAGATTTTCCGAATTTTCCCAGGACCTCAACGCGCTCAACGCGGAGTACAAAAGCATGAATCTGGACACGACCAATATGCCCCTGAGCTATGACAACCTCTTTCCTTTCGTAGGGGCGGGCGGTCACTGGAACTGGTCGAACGAAGCGGTAGACCGTGCCACCATTGGCGCCATTAATGGGAGCGGCGCAGCTAACCTGAATGTTGACCAGATCATCAATACCGAAAAGCTGCTCAACCCCAACTACAACAACCCCGAGGCCGCCAAGCGCACGATCGATACCATGATCGCCTTCTTCCTGCCGCGGGCGTTCGTTGCCTTTGGCTTCGACATCACCAGCACCCGCTTCGTGGCTCCCGCTACCGTGAGCCTGGAGATGTTTCCCAACCCCGCCGTCAACGGATTCACCGTCAGTGTAGCGGAGCAGCACCTCATCCGTCAGGTCGACCTCTACGACGTCAGTGGCCGGCACGTGCTGCAGGTCAGGGACATCAATACGTCGAGCCGCTTTATTGACCGGGGCCTGCTGCCACGCGGGCAGTACATCGCACGCTTACGGATCGATGACGGTGTCACCGCCCGTATGATAAGCTTCCAGTAGGGCTGGATCACTATTCTGAGCTTGTAGAAGGAGCCCCGGTAGCATCAGCTGCCGGGGCTCCTTTCATTTCCCGCTCCCTAGCGGATGAGGTCCTTAGGCGGTGCCAGAAAAATTCCCGCCCGCACGAAGGGCCGCGTGCCGGCGCTCGTCTCCAGGTCCAGCTCAATGTCGTCGGCCGGGTTGAAGCGCGTCTGCACGGGCAGGAAGTAACCGCCCTGCACGAAGGCCCAGACCCACTTGGAGACGTTGTGCTCGTACTGCAGCATGGCCCGGATGCCGTTGTTGCGCAGGAAGAACTGGCCGAGCTCGCTGAAGCCGGGCCGATCGTCGGTATTGATGGCGTAGTAGCGGCTGTCGAAGGTGGCGCCCAGCAGCAGGGTATTGACCAGGTTGCGGCCGACGTTGCGGCGTAGGTATGCCTGTCCGGGCAGGGCCGTTTGTACGCCCCAGTGTTCGTTGAAGGTGCGGTTGTACACCAGGAAGGGCAGGGCGATGCTGCGCGCCTTATTGTGGCTGAAGGTGAGGCCTACGCCCCATTCGGTATCGGCGTCGACCTTCTTGCCGTAGACGGCCGCCGCGCTGTAGGTCCGGTAGATGTTGTCGAAAGCAATGAGGCCCTGGTAGTCGCCGTTGAGCGACATGCGGAAGCGGGCCGAGGAGTAAAAGCGCTCGTTCCAGCTGTGGGTGAGGTAGGCCGAGAGCTTATTGGCCTTCAGCCGGCGCTCGTCGAGAAGCTGAAAGAGGGTTTGCTGATCCTCATAGCCCACATAGGGATCGTCGAAGAAGTACTTTTCCGTATCCCATTCGTAGCCGAGCAGCAGCTTAGTCTGGGGTTTATTTAGCAGCGGAACCTTGAACTTGAAGGTGAACTGCTCTAGGTGAGTGACCCGCTGCTCGCCGCCCGCGATGGCCGTGCCACCGTCCCAGGCGAAATTGGGTTGCGTCTCGTAACGGATGGATACTCCCCGGCTCTGGCTGCGGTAGCGTACGCCCGGTCGGGAAAACACGGGATGGTCGTCGGTCAGTACCTCCAGGTTGCCCTGCTCGATCTCTATTTGCGCGGTCGCGGGTGCGGGGCAAGCCCCCAGGAGCAGGGCGAGCAGGGTGAAGGCAAGGGCGGTTGGGCGCATAAAAACACAACGACGAGTTGCCCACGCGGTGTTCGCGGGACCGATGATTTGTCCGGGGTACTCTTTCTTTGTGGCAAACCAACCCGATGTGGCCGCTTCCCTTGCTCCCCTCCTTACGCTCACTACCGACTTCGGCCGGGAGGACTTCCATTTACCGCGCCTCAAGGCGGCCCTGCTGACGGCCTTCCCCGCCCTGCGCATCGTCGACATCAGCCACGAGGTACCCACCTACGACATCGTGCGGGCGGCCTTCATCTTCACCAAGGTATGGTCGCGTTTCCCCAAGGGCAGCGTGCACTTGCTCAGCGTGTACGACTATTACCAGCCCCGCGGGCGCTTTCTGGCATGCCGCCACGCGGGACACTACTTCATCGCGCCCGATAACGGCATCTTCTCCCTCATTTTCGGCAGCATTCCGGAGGACACCTACGTCCTCGACGACTACGACACCGGTACCCCCCTCAGTGATATTTACGCCCGTGCCGTGGCCCACCTGGCGCGGCAGAAGCCCTTCCACGAGATCGGGCTGCCGGCCACCCGCTACACCGAACGCCTGGCCTTCCAGCCCGTGATCGGCCCCAGTTACATCCGCGGCTCCGCCGTCTTCGTCGATCGCTACGACAACGTGACCACCAACATCACCCGCGAGATTTTCGAGCGGGTAGGGCAGGGCAGGGGCTTTCAGCTGCTCGTCAAGCGCATGACCCCGTTGGACGGCCTCAGCTTTCGCTACCACGACGTGCCGGAGGGGGAACCCCTCTGCCGCTTCGACTCCGATGGCTACTTGGAAGTGGCCGTTAACCTGGGCCGCGCCGCGCCCCTGCTGGGCATCCAGGTGGAGGATACGGTGCAGATCGAGTTCTTTTCGCTGGGCTAAGTCACGTCGTCCGTGAAGTGGCGCCGGCCCCTTGCCCGCGAAAATTTAGTTGCATTGTAGGTTTCTGACTCCCCGCGTGGGATCGATAAGGGGTCCCACTCCGCCCCGCGCAACTGTTTAGCCAGGAGTACGAGCTGACCGACGTGATAGCTGTAGTGCGCCAGTTGCCGATTCAGCGCCTCGACCACCGTGTGGCCTTCGTTGCGGATGTAGACGATGGTCGGTAGTTGCTCCGGGGTGAGGTCATGTAGGGTCTGCTCCAGCAGATTCCACCCGTCGTTCCAGGCCGCTTCGAGGGCGGCCCGGTCGGGGAAGTCATCGACGAATTCCGTCTCCCGGTTGCGCCAGGGCTTTTCCCCGTCGGTGGTCAGGAAGTCCGTCCAGCGGCTGCGCATGTTGCCCGCCAGGTGCTTAACGATCACGGCGATGCTGTTGGAGCCGGCCGCGTCGTCGCGGGTCAGTTCGGCAAAGGTGAGCTGCTGCATGGCCCCGCTGCCCAGGTGGCGATAGTAGGCAAACTGTTTGTGGTAGCTGGTGAGGAGATCGGCGGCTAGGGGCGACATGGGCGGGTTAGTGGATTGGTGAGTTGGTGAATTAATGAATTAGTGAATTAGTGAATTGTGAGTTGGCTGGTATGCTCGCTTTGCTCGTCTAGGCGTTTCTGCGCGGCTGGAAGCCGCACTCTGTTGCGTCCCGATAGCGCTCGGGAGAAGGGGTTTTGTACTGCGTCGCTATGGCTATCGGGAGAAGCCGTTTGGAACGGGGCACTGCCTCGCCTCCAACGACGGCCCCTCAACAACCCAACAACCCACCAACCCAGCAACTAAATAAGACTAACGTAATGCGGAAACATCTCCAACCAAAGCGGCCAGTCGTGCTCCACGTTGCCCCGGACGTCGAGCCAGTGGTTGATGCCCTTGCGGCGGAGTTTTTCCGAAAACTTGAGGTTGGCATCGAGGCAGATGTCCCAGTTGCTGGTGCCCAGGACGATCTTCATGTCCCAGAGGTTGGGATCGTTGGCCCCCTCGATAAAGTCGGCGGGATTATTGAAGTAGGCGTTGTCGTCGTAGTAGCCCCGTAGGAAGGGCTTGATGTCGAAGGCGCCGCTCATGTTGAAGAGGTGGCTGACCATAGCGGGGTGGCGAAAGGCGAAGTTGGTCGCGCTGTAGCCGCCGAAACTGATGCCGGCGCAGGCGATGCGGCCGCTGGGGGTGTTCCACCGGATCTGGGGCACGAACTCGTCGTGGAGAAACTTATCGTACTGCATGTGGCGTTCGATGCGGTGCCGCGGGTGGATGTTGGCGTACCAACTGGCGTCGTTGATGCTATCCGGACAGAAGACCTGCACGAAGCCGCGCTCGATAAACCACCGGATGGCCTCGATCATCCCCCGGTCCTTGGCCTCGAAGTAGCTGCCCAGGGTAGTAGGGAAGATCACGACGGGATAGCCACGGGTGCCGAAGGTGAGGACCTTGACGGAGTGGCCCAGGTGGTGGCTGTAGAATTCGGTAAAGGATTCCTGCATGGGGAAGGAGGGGTGGCGGAGGACTCCGCGTAGAGTGAGCTTAGGAACGGTTAAGGTAGCAAACCGCCGCAATACCGCTACCTTGGCCCCGTGCAACCCATCACCTACTTCAAGCAGCTCGCGGGCAGTATTCTCTCCCGGCGTAAGGGCGTACTCCGGCGCACCTACACGCTGACGAGCACCCACCTCAAGCGGCAGGTACTGGTGGAGGTCTACCGCCCGGCCGTCCCCCCCTGGCGCTTGCTCTCCCTGGTGATCTTCAACGACGGGCAGGACCTGGAGCGCATGGACTTTTCCGTCCGCCTCCGTCAACTCTACCGCAAGGAGCAACTGCCGCCCGCCCTGATCGTCGGGGTGTACGCCAATGACCGGCTCCAGGAATACGGCACGGCCGGCCGAACGGATGACCAGGGGCGGGGAGCGAAGGCCATGGCCTACGAAGACTTTATCGTGGAGGAGCTCATACCGTGGCTGGAAGCACGCAATAATATCTTCCGTGGCCCCGATCGACGCGCCATCGCCGGCTTCAGCCTGGGCGGGCTCAGCGCCTTCGACATCGCCTGGCGGCGCCCCCGGCAATTCCGGACGGCCGGGATCTTCAGCGGATCCCTCTGGTACCGCGGTCGGCCCTTCAACCCCAAGCGCCCCGACGCCAACCGCATCGTGCACGACTACGTCGCCCGTGCCCACCGCAAGATCACCAACCGCTTCTGGTTCATGGCCGGCACCGCCGACGAAACCGCCGACCGCAACCACAACGGCGTCATCGACTCGATCGACGATACCCTGCAACTCATGGGGTTGCTCCAGGAAAAAGGCCTCCAGCCCGGTACCGATATGCAGTACGTGGAAGTCGAAGGCGGCACCCACGACCCGGAGACCTGGGGCACGGTGGTAGGCGAGTTTTTGCTCTGGACGCTGAGGTGATTTACAATTTAAAAGGTAAGGTTTAAAATTTGTGGCTCTGCTCGCTTCGCTCGTGTGCCGGGGATCTACCAATTACGAAGTACAATCTACCAGTTACCATTTAGCGTGGATGCTTGTGGGCTGGGGGATTTACCGATTACGATTTACCATTTACCAAGTACCATTTGGCGTGGATGCTCGCTTCGCTCGTGTGCACGGCCACGCGGGCAAATTTAAAATTGGCAATTTTAGATCCTCGCCCCTGCGTGCCAATGGTAAGTGGTACTTCATAAATGGTCCTTCCAAAATTCCCCACCCCTGCGTGCCAATGGTAAATGGTACTTCGTAAATGGTAATTGGTAAATCATCTCCTTTACCTTTGCGCCATGGAAGTGAACTACCTGAAACTAGCCGAAGCAGTCGGTGAGATCACCCGCCGCGCCGGGGCCGCGATCCTGAAAGTGTACGAGAGCGACGACTTCGGGGTGGAGCAGAAATCCGACGACAGCCCGCTAACCCGGGCCGATAAGGCGGCGAACGACGTGATCGTGGCGGGACTGAAAGAGCTGGAGCTCCAGGCCCCCGTAGTCTCCGAGGAGGGAAAGGACGTGCCCTACGCCGAACGCGCCCAGTACACCCGCTTCTGGCTGGTGGACCCGCTGGACGGCACCAAGGAATTCATCAAGCGCAACGGAGAGTTTACCGTCAACGTAGCCCTCATCGAGAACGGCCGGCCGGTGCTCGGGGCGGTTTACGTACCCGTGACCGACGAACTGTTCTACGCCGCGCAGAACGAGGGAGCCTGGCAACAGGACAAGGGCCGGGTAGCCGCCGCCGCCTTCACCATGCAGGATCCGAATCTGAAGGTCGTGGCCAGCCGCAGTCACCTGAACGCGGCCACCCAGGCCTTCATGGACAAGCTGAACGCCCCCGAAATCGTGAGCCGGGGAAGCTCGCTCAAGATCATCGAACTGGCCCGCGGCGAAGCCCACCTGTACCCCCGCCTGGCCCCGACCATGGAGTGGGACACCGCCGCCGCCCACGCCGTATTGCTGGAAGCCGGCGGCCACCTGGTGGACGACAACACGGGAAAGGAACTCATCTATAACAAGGAAGTCCTGCGGAACCCGGAATTCGTGGCCTACGGCGCGGTGAGCGAGGGGCAGCTGAGTTGCTGATGGACCGGCGGCCGCTCTCGATCATTTACACCACCTTCAACGAGCTCGACATCATCGAGCGATCGCTCGCCAGCGTAGCGGGGTGGAGCGATGACCTGGTGGTGGTAGATAGCTTCAGCACTGATGGCACCGCCGAACTGCTGGCGGATATGCCCGGGGTGATCCTGCAACAGCGGGCGTACAGCGGCCCGGCCGACCAGAAGAACTGGGCCATTGCCCGGGCCCGGCACGAGTACATCCTGCTGCTCGACGCCGACGAGATCGTCACCCCCGAGCTGCGGGCCGAGATCGACGGCCTGCTGACCGCCGCCCCCGACCCGCTCGACGCCTACTGGATCGGGCGCGACAACCACTTTATGGGCCGCCGCATCTACCACAGCGGCTGGGCCGGCGACCGGGTCGTGCGTTTCTTTCACCGCGACCGGGCGCGCTACGACGCCAAGCAGGTACACGAAGAGATCGTCCTCACCGGGCTGCGGGTGGACAAGCTCCGCGGGCGCTTGCTGCACTACACCTTCAAGGACCTGGACCACTTCCTCGACAAGACCCGCCGCTACGCCCGCTGGAGTGCCCGCGACCACGCCGCGCGGACCCCGCGGGTCGGTTTTTACCACCTGTGGGTGAAGCCCGTCTACCGATTTTGCAAGCACTACCTGATCCAGGGGGGCTTTCGCGACGGGCGGGAGGGGCTCCTCATCAGCATGGTATTGGCCTACGGGGTGTTCCTGCGCTACGCTTATTTGCTGGCCGATCGCCGGAATTAAGGCCTATGCCTAGTAGGGCCGGCCGTAGTTTATCATCTTTGCGGGGTCAACTACGTGGTTTTGAGCGAAGAAAGATTTGTAATCGTCGGTGGAGGCGTGGCCGGACTGATCGCCGCCCGTACCCTGGAGGCCGCGGGCCACGCCCCGTTGCTGCTGGAGGCCGGTGATGCCCTCGGCGGAAGGCTGCGTACCGATGAGGTAGACGGCTTCCTCCTGGACCGGGGGTTTCAGGTGCTGCTCACCGAATACCCCGAAGTGAAACGCTACCTCGACCTCGACGCCCTGGGGGTGCAGGCCTTCCGCCCGGGGGGACACGTGCACCTGCGGCAGCAGCACTTCCGCTTTGCCGACCCCCTGCGGGAGCCCGCCCAGCTGTTTCGGTCCGCCCTCTCGCCCGTGGGCACCCTCAACGATAAAATCCACCTGGCCCAACTGGGTTTCCGGCTGATGCGCCTCACCCCGGAGGAATGCTTCCGGGGCTACGGGCAGCAGTCGACCATCGACTACCTCTGGGAGTACGGCTTCAGCGAGCAGATCGTGGAGCGCTTCTTCCGGCCCTTCTTCGGGGGGATCTTCCTGGAGCAGAAGCTGGTGACCCCGGCGGCCATGTTCCGTTATATCCTCAAGATGTTCGCCCAGGGCAACGCCGTGCTGCCGGCCGACGGCATCGAGGCCGTACCGCGGCAACTCGCCGGTCAGCTGGCCCGCACGGAGGTCCGCCTCGGCACCCGCGTCAGCGCCATCCGCGACAATGCTGTTTTCTTGGATGATGGCACCCGCGTCCCCGCCCGCGCCATTGTGGTGGCGTGCGCGCCCTACGCCCTCTTCCCCCAGCTGGCCGGCGACGCGCCCGGGTGGAAATCCACGACCAACCTTTACTTCTACAGCAACCGCCGCCTGAAGGAGAACCGCCTGATCAACCTGGTGGCCGACCCCACCAGCACCATCAATACCTTCTGCGTGCTCGACGAGGTGGCCCCCACCTACAAAGTCCGCAACCAGGGCGGCTCCCTGCTGAGCATCTCGCTCAAGGAATGCCCGCCCTCCGACAGCCTCGCCCAGGCCGAACAGGATCTCCTGCGCCACACCCGCCTGCCCAACGACGCCCTCAGTTTCCTGAAGCGCTACGACGTCAAGCGCGCCCTGCCGCGGCTGGACGCGGTGGCCTACCAGTATCATCCTACCCACTCCCGCCTGATCGATCGCGTCTTCCTGGCGGGCGACCAGCAGCTCAACGGCTCCCTCGACGCCGCCATGCGCAGTGGCCGCCTGGCCGCGGAGGGCGCATTACGTACCTGACCATGACCCGCGAACAGTTTCACCTTCCCCGCGGCGCCGACGGCGCGCCCCTGCTGTACTTCTGTGGTAACAGTCTCGGCCTACAGCCCAAAGGGGTACGTGCGCGCCTGGACGCCGAACTCGACAGTTGGCAACACCGCGGCGTAGAGGGCTGGTGGGAGGGAGAGCAGGGCGGCTGGCTCGGCTACCACCGCCGGCTGCAGGACGGGCTCGCGGCTATCGTAGGTGCCCGGCCCGCCGAAGTGGTCGCCGCTAACGCCCTCACCGTCAACCTCCACCTGTTGATGGTCTCCTTCTTCCGGCCGGCGGGGCGCAGGTGCAAGATCATCATGGAAAGCGGGGCCTTCCCCAGCGACCAGCACGCCGTGCACGCCCAGTTGCGCTTCCACGGCCTCGACCCGGCGACCGACCTGATTGAAGTGCATCCTCGCGGGGGGGAGTCCATGATCGATACCGCAGACATCCTGGACGCTATTACGGAGGCCGGCGATACCCTGGCCCTCGTGCTCTGGAGCGGGGTGCAGTACTACACCGGGCAGTTCTTTGACCTCGGCCGCATCGCCGCGGCGGGCCGGGCCGTGGGGGCGACGGTCGGCTTCGACCTGGCGCACGCGGCGGGCAACGTACCGCTGCGGCTCCACGACTGGGACTGCGACTTTGCCGTCTGGTGCAACTACAAGTACCTCAACGGCGGCCCCGGGGCCCCGGGCGGGCTCTTCGTGCACGAACGCCACGCCGAGGACGAGCGTCTGCCCCGCTTCGCCGGCTGGTGGGGCCACCGGGAGCGCGATCGCTTCGCCATGAAACCCGCCTTCCATCCGGAATACGGGGCCGCCGGCTGGCAGGTATCGACGGTGCCCGTCCTGGCCCTGGCGCCCCTCGAAGCCAGCCTGCCGCTCTTCGCGGAGGTAGGCGGTATGGAGGCCGTGCGGGAGAAAAGCGTGGAACTCACCACGGCCCTCTACGCGGGCCTGTCGGCCATCCCCGCCCTACGCCTCCTGACCGGACGTGACCCCGCACAGCGCGGCGCCCAGCTATCCGCCTACCTAAGCGGCCACCGACCGGAGCTGGAAAAGCAATTGTCGGCCGCGGGCCTGATCTGCGATTATCGTCAGGACAACCTCGACGGCAGTGGCGGCGGGGTACTGCGCCTGGCCCCGGCCCCCCTCTACAATACCCGGGAGGAAGTGAACCAAATCCCGGCCCTGCTCGCGCGGGTACTATAAGCAAATCCTGCTACGAATGGGAACCAAATGCGAATTTTTCCGGTTGTACTTCCAACCCTTTGAACAACAATATGACCATTCTCCTCCTAGCCGTACTGGCGCTGATCGGCGTTTACCTGTCCGGCGATACCGCCCTGCACCAGTAGATCGCCCATCCCGGATACTACTGCTCCTCCTGCTGCCGCTATTGCTGACAGCCTGTGTTTCCCGGCCCGACTTGCCGATTGCGGACGATTTTCCCGTGCCGCCGCCGCCCGATTACGGACGGACCCGGAACTGGGCCGCCCTACCCACCACGAATGACGCGGCCGACCGCACCCCGGGCGATACCCTGCACGAACAACAGGTGACCGCCGCCGCGGATGTGTTTTTTATTCACCCCACCATTTACCGCGACACCCGGAAGGACAACCGGCTGTGGAACGCCAATCTGGCGGACGAAAAGCTCAACGAAGCAGTCGATGCCTCGGCGATCCTCAACCAGGCTACCGTTTTCAACGCCGCCGGCAAAGTCTACGCCCCGCGGTACCGGCAGGCTAACCTCAGCGTGTTCTACGAAGCGGGGGCCGCGGTCAAGGAGCAGGCGCTGGATACGGCCTATAATGACGTACTGGCGGCTTTCGACTACTTCCTGACCCACTACAACAGCGGGCGCCCCATCATCCTGGCCGCCCACAGCCAGGGCACCTTGCACGCCAAGCGGATATTGGCCGATCGCTTCGACGGACGGCCCCTGGCCGACCGACTCGTGGCCGCCTACCTCGTGGGTATGCCCATTCGCCGGGAAGCATTCCATGACATCCCCGTCTGCACGACACCGGAGCAGACCGGCTGCTTCGTGAGCTGGCGGACTTACCGGGAAGACTTCGTGCCCGGCCCCGGCCAGGACGACCCGGAGGTGGCCGTCGTGAATCCGCTGACCTGGACCACGGACACCGCCCGCGCACCCGCCACCCTCAATCGCGGTGGCGTGCTCTACAACTACGAAGGCGGCCTCCTGCCTGACTTGGTGTGGGCCGAGATCCGTGGAGCGGGGCTATACACCAATAAGCCCAGTTTCTTCGGTGATATATTCTTTAACTCCAAGAACTACCACGTTGCCGACTACAACTTCTTCTGGATGAACGTGCGGGAGAATGCGGGCACGCGGGTGCGGAGCTTCCTGGAGTAGTCCTCCCCGTACCCGCGCGCCGCCGCCCGAACCCCGCTGTCGGTCCCTACGTTGCAGCATAAAAACTAACATGCCTAAGACCGAGCATTTATTCAGCAGCGAAGCGATCGAAAAGATCAAGAAAATCGCCAAGGACGAGGACATTTGTATGTTCTGCGTGAACCTGGACGGTCGTCCCTTCAGTGCCAGCCCCATGTCGACCCAGCAAGTAGCGGAAGATGGTTCCCTTTGGTTTTTCAGCGCCAAGGACAGCGACCGGAACGCCGAGATCAAAAAATCGCCGGCCACCCAGATCCTGTACAGCAGCACCAGCAATCAGGAATACCTGAGCCTGTACGGGGAATCGACCATCGTGTACGACCTGGATAAGGCCAGGGAACTCTGGACCCCCTTCGTTAAGACCTGGTTTCAGGAGGGGCCGACGGACCCCAATCTGAGCCTGATCCACTTCCGGCCCAGCGACGGCTATTACTGGGATACGCAGCACGGAAAGGTGGTGGCCTTCGCTAAGATGGCCGCCTCGATGGTGATCGGCAAGACGATGGACGACAGCGTAGACGGCAAGATCAAGCTCTGAGCCTAGCGCTTGTTTGGGATTCCGCTCACCGCCGCAAACTTGCGCTTTTGCGTCTATTCTTCGCCTCGAAAAAGGGTACTTAGCCCGTCACCGCGAAGCAGCCACGAAGTGCACCTCCCCTTTTCGTGGCTCGAATGGACCCAAAATAGCGGCGTTTTCGTCAGGCTTAGAAAAACCAAACAAATTCTTAGCCGTTTGTAAACGTCTGTATTCGCAAGTATACGTTTATACGACGATTAATAGGAATTGGTGGGTAGAGGTTTGTGGTCGACATCACCCTTCATCCATCAATTCCCTTTTCGTGAATACTACAGATTTCCTCTCCCTGCTCCGTCAACTGCGCGAAGGCGTCAATCCGCTCACCGGGGAAGCGGGCACTCCGGGCAGTTGCCTGGACGACCCGGACATCCAGGAGAAACTTGACCTCCTGGAACGGCGGTTGGTGCGGCGGCAATCCGAATCCTTCCTGGACGAAGCCGAGATCACCGCCCTCGGCACGGACCTCCGGGCACTGGGTTACGAACCTACGGCCGAGCAGCTCGCGAATGTCTTTATCGGCAGCCGCAGGATCGTCGACCCCCGGTTACGGGGCTTGCCGGCTTACCGTCGGTACCGGGGCGTGCTTACCCGGCGGGTAATCCGTGAACGGCTTCGCGATGACGAACACCTTATCGTGGGAGTCGCTGCGAGCACTCCCAAGCCTCGGAGCAAAAAGGAGCGGCCCTGGCGAGCACTCGACTTCTTCACCTCCGGTGCCTTCGACAAGTTGACGGAAGCCAAGGCCACCGAACTGTACCGGGAAGTAACCGCCCTGGGCCTGCGCAAGCCAACCGATCGATTGCCGGCTTATATGGCCAAGGCGCGCACCCACCTGCCCCGCTCGTTCGAGCCCTGGACGCGGGCGGAGCGGGCCCTGCTCATCGAGGCCATGTGCTACACCAACGACAGCGAGAAACTGGCCTCCGTCTTCGGGCGCTCGCCGGCAGCGGTGCGGGAGGAAGGCAAGCGGCTCATCTGGGACAGCCAGCAGACGAAATCGGCCAGGCAGTAATCTAAAGCAGGGGATGGGGTGTTTCCTCTAGGTGTCTGAACGCAAACGCATAGGCTTGGGGGGTGGCTGCCACTGGTGTACCGAGGGGATATTCGTATCGCTGCGCGGCGTTGCCGAAGTGGAGCAGGGCTGGATCGCTTCGGAAGCTCCCGACGGGGATTTTTCCGAGGCGGTCATCGTACACTACGACCCGGCCGGGATCAACAGCGCGGAACTGATTCGGGTACACCTGGACACCCACGCTTCCGAGGCGGATCATGCGCTGCGCCACCGCTACCGTTCGGCGGTGTATTGCTTCTCCCCGCGGGAGGGAGAAACGTACCGGCGGGAACTCGCGGAAGCGGGCGGGCAGGGGGTGGTGACGCGGGTACTTCCCTTTGTTTCCTTCCGGCCTTCCCTGCCCGAACACCGCGACTACTACCGTACGGACCCGGACCGTCCGTTTTGCCGGCGGTACATCGCGCCTAAACTGGACCGTCTGCGGACAAACCGGCCGGACCTTTTTTTGGAAAATAAGCAATAACGGCCCGGATCGAACGGTTAAAACCCCGTTATTCAAACTAGTGGGGCGCGACGCCTCACCGCGATGCTACTCATACCTTACATTTTACTCTTTACAAACCTTGTCCCCATATGTCTTTTCTCAAATCTCCCGGTGTCAAGTACGCCAAGAACTTCATCATCGGTATTGGCGCGGCGATCGTCATGCTGGGTGCCCTGTACAAGATCCAGTCCTGGGAAATGCCTACCATCGGTGGCCAAACCTTTGACCTGCTGACCATCGGTCTGGGCGTGGAAGCGTTCCTCTTCGTCCTGATTGCCCTGGTCGGGCCCGACCCCGATTACTACTGGGATAAGCTGTACCCCGGCCTGGCGCAGTACGACGGAGACGTACAACCCCTCACCACGGGAGGTGCCATTGCCGCACCCGCTACCGCCGCCCTCAACGGGGAGGTAGTCGAAGAGCAACTCGGTGGTATGCTTTCCGAGCTGCAGAACATGTCGAAGAGCATGAGCAGCCTAAAGGCTTTACAGGAGGCTGACTTCAGCGGTACCTCCGCCCAGATCAAGCAGATGGGTAACTTTTACGCCAAGCTGAACGAAGCGATGGCCGACCTCGCCGCCACCACCGACGAGACCAAGGTCTACAAGCAGAACATGCAGCAGCTGAACGCCAACCTCGGTACGCTCAATAACGTGTACGGCAATATGATCAGCGCCATGCGCGTGCCGACCGCCTAGTATAATCCCATTCAAAAACTCCCTGACCAGGGCGATCCCGCCGGTCTAAACCAACAAGATTTATGTCAATTCCTAAGGAACCCCGGCAGTTAATGATCAATATCATGTACTTGGTATTGATGGCCCTGCTGGCCCTCAACGTCTCCGCGGAGGTAATGGATGCCTTCCAGACGCTGGACAAGGGCAACCGCAGAAGTATCGCCACCGTCGACGAGCAGATCGCCGAAACCGTCACCGGACTGGATAAGCTGCTGGAGGACAAGTCGAAAGAGAAATTTCGCGTACTCCAGCCCGCCATCACTTCTATCCGGCAGGAGGTAGAATCGTTCAATACCTACATGGAAGGTATTCGGGATACCCTGATCGATGCCGCCGGCAACAAGGACGGCATTCACGATACCCTGGACTACGCCGAGAGTCACGGAGTGATTTCTCCCATCGGAAAGAAGAATAAGGACGTCACCACCCGCCTGCTCGTACAGGGACCGAACGGCAGTGTAGCGGAAGGCGTGGGCGAAGGCGAAGCGCTCAAGCAGCGCATCCTGGATACCCGCGAGCGTCTGGTTCAGATTTATTCCGCCTTGCTTAACGAGTACGGGCAGGAGCTTGACCTGAACGAGGCGGAGATCCAGTCCCGCATCCAGAGCGTCGCGCAGAATATGCCCTTCGACGTCGACGATCAGGCCTGGCGGACGTCCAACAATAAAAAGGTGAGCTGGGCGGACTTCAAGTTCGGCCACATGCCCCTGGCCGCGGTGCTGCCCCTGATGTCGCAGATCCAGTCCGATCTCAAGGTCTCCGAGTCGAACCTGGTCAACGACATCGTACAGCTGGCCGGCGGTAAGCAGATCGTTTTCGATAAGTTCTTCCCCGTCTT
Source organism: Lewinellaceae bacterium (assembly GCA_963803525.1). GTDB lineage: Bacteria > Bacteroidota > Bacteroidia > Chitinophagales > Saprospiraceae > Neolewinella. The sequence continues at coordinate 572,870 of CAWDMV010000013.1, read as the reverse complement.
TCAGGCGGACAAGAGCTACGTCATCGGCGGCGAGCGCCTCAACGCCAAGGTGTCCGTGGGCAGCTATTCCTCTTCCTTGCAGCCCGAGAACATCGACCTGCGGGTGAACGGACAGCGGCTCAACATCGGCGCCAACGGAGAAGCCGACTTCAGCCTGGTGGCCAGCGGTTCTCCCGGACCCAAAACCATCCAGACCAGCGTTGCGGTCACTAACCCCCTCACCGGGGAGGTGACCCGTGAGACCGGCACCTTTACCTACGAGATCGGAACCCGCTCCGTGGCGGTTTCGGCCGACAAGATGAACGTCTTCTATATGGGCGTGGATAACCCCCTCACCGTAGCCGCTGCCGGCGTGGCGTCCAACGACGTGCGCGTGAGCTTCGGCGACGCCATCACGGGCAGCGGTTCCGGCAACAGCTATATGGTTAAGGGCGTTCGCCCGACCGGTGCCGGCTCGACGAACGTGACCGTAACTGCCAACGGACAGACCCTGGGTACTTTCCCCTTCCGGGTGAAGCCCATTCCCGATCCGGTGCCCACCATGGGTGGTCAGCAGGGCGGTGACATCGCGAACTCTACCTTCCGGGCCCAGCGCGGGGTGTTTGCTGAGCTGAGAAACTTCGATTTCGATGCCCGCTGTCAGATCGCCGGTTTCCAGATCCTTTACGTCCCCGCCCGGGAAGATGCCTTGTTGGCCACCAATGGTGGTGGTTCGTTCAGTGGCGAGGCGGCCGCTCTTATCGGCCGCGCCAAGCCGGGCGACAACTTCACCTTTAAGAACATCAAGGCAAAGTGCCCGGGCGATGCCGCGGCGCGGGACCTCGGTACGATGGCCTTCACCATCAAGTAGTTGGCTTTTGGCCGACCAACTATTACGGGCCTTCCGCAGTTAGCGCTCCGGGAGGCCCGTTTTACGTTTTCTACATACCACATTAGGCGTAGCTTGCGTTGATAAGCTGTTCGCATGAATCAATTCCCCCCTATCCCCTTTCAGATGAAGGCAGTATATAGCTTTGTGGTCCTGCTCGTACTCGCGGCTTCCGCCCCGGTATCGGCCCAGACGCCCACCAACCCCGAGGAGCAGCCCAGCACCTTCACCCTGCCGGGGGTGGCGGACGATAATCCGCTGATGCAGGACGGTGACTTCGTTCCCCCGCTCAACGACATCATCGAAAACGTATCCCTGCGCGAGCGCCGGGTGCTCCAGTACGAAGACCTGCGGGAAGCGGACATTATGTGGAAGCGGCGCATTTGGCGCCTCCTCGACGTCAACGAGAAGATCAACCTGCCCTTCATCAACCCCCAGCGTCCCCTCATAACCATCCTGCTGGAAGCCGCACAGAGTGGTGACCTCCGGGTGTTCAACCCCATTGGCGGCGACAACTTTTCCATGCTGATGGACCAGGCCACCCTCCAGGAGATGGCGGGCGGAATAGATACGGTACTGGTCACCGACCCCGTTACCTACGAGCAGGTACCCGTTTACGAAGAGCGCATCTTCGACCCGAGTAGCGTTATGCGGTACCGCATCCAGGAAATGTGGTTCTTCGACAAGGAGAGCAGTACCATGAAGGTCCGCATCCTGGGCATTGCCCCGATGATTATGGAAACCACGGAGAACGTCGGCCGTACGATCGAGCGTCCGATGTTCTGGGTATACTACCCCGAGGCCCGGCAGCTGCTGGCCAACGAGAGCGCCTACGCCTTCGGCAACGACGCCGCTAACCGAAGCTGGGAGGACGTGTTCGAGTACCGCTACTTCAACAGCTACATCACCAAGGCCAGCAACGTGCTCGACGAACGGATCGATCGTGCCGAGCGTAGTGGTCGCGAGCAGCTCCTGGAATCCGAGCGCATCAAGCAGGAGATCTTTAACTACGAGCAGGATCTCTGGAGTTATTAAGTAGAACGTTAGTTCAGTAGAACGTTAGTTCGTTAGTTCTTTGGAGCACATGTTGGAGGCGTGATAGTACACATACTATCACGCCTCTTACGTTTACCTAACGAACTACAGAACTAAAGAACTATCCAAAAACCCCATCCCCAAACCAACGGTTACTATTCAAAACCCCAGCCAGTTGGATTCCATCGAGCAGTTAGTAGTGCGTTATGCCGAGAGTGAGCGCGTAGCGAAGATCACCGCCTTTACCCGGGCGGGAGGCCAGTCGGCTCCCCGGATTCAGTTGCGCGGACTGGCCGGGTCGCTGGAGAGTTTTCTACTGGCGGGCTGCTACCGCAAGTCGGGGGGGCACTTCCTGGTGGTGGCTACCGACAAGGAGGAAGCTGCCTACATTCAGAATACGATTGCGGCGCTGCTGCCGAAAAAGCAGGTGCGGTTACTGCCCGACAGCTTCCGGCGGCCGCTGTACTTCGAGGTGCTCGACCCCACTAACGTGCTGATGCGCACGGAAACGATCAACTATTTGACGCACAGCCAGTCGAAGGGGGAGCTCGTCGTGACCTACCCCGAGGCGCTGTTCGAGCAGGTGGTGTCGCCGGCGGTCCTGACGAGCAGCCGCATCGAGATCACGAAGGGGGAGGACATCGACGTGGACACCATCATCGAGGTGCTGGTCGAGTACGGCTTTAAGCGGGAGGAGTTCGTGTACGAACCGGGGCAGTTCAGCATCCGCGGGGGCATCGTCGATATTTACAGCTACGGCAACGAGTACCCCTACCGCATCGAGCTCTTCGACGACGAGGTAGAGAGCATCCGCACCTTCGACCCGATGAACCAGCTGTCGGTGGAGACGGTCAGCTACGTCAGCATCGTCCCCAACATCAACACGAAGTTTCAGCGCGACGAGAAGACCAGCATCTTCAACGTGCTGCCGGAAAACACCACGGTCTGGCTCAAGGATTTTCAGCTGCTGCTCGACCGACTCGGGGAGGCCTACAAGAAGGCGGAGGAATTCGGCAAGAACCTGACCCTGGTGGATGATGAGGAATTGGCCCAGATCTTCCGCGACCGGGCCTTCATCCGTCCGGGAGAAGTGATCGACGACGTGTCCGGCCTCCCCGTGGTCTTCTTCAGCGACTACAAGCAGCCGGTGAAGATCGACCACACCATCGACTGCCGCGCCAAGCCGCAGCCCAGTTTCAATAAGAACTTCGAGCTGCTGATCCGCAACCTGCTGGAGAATACCTCCACGGGCCTGACGAACTACATCTTTACCGACAACGCGAAGCAGATCGAGCGCTTCTACTCGATCTTCACCGACCTGAACGCCGAGGTGCGTTTCGAGCCGCTGCCGGTATCGATCTACGCCGGCTTCATCGACACCGAGATGCAGGCGGCCTGCTACACCGACCACCAGATATTCGAGCGTTTCCACCGCTACAAACTGCGGCGGGGCTTTACCCGCGACCAGGCCCTCAACCTCCGCCTGCTGCGCGACCTGACGCCGGGCGACATGGTGGTGCACATCGACCACGGCGTCGGCCGCTTCTCCGGGCTGGAGAAGCTCGAGATCAACGGACGGGTGCAGGAATCCGTGCGCCTGGTGTACAAGAACAACGACATCCTCTACGTCGGCATCAACTCCCTCCATAAACTCTCCAAGTACAGCGGCAAGGACGGCCAGCTGCCCCGCCTCGACAAGATCGGCGGCGACCACTGGAAGAACCTGAAGGCCCGGACCAAGAAGAAAATGAAGGACATGGCCGGCGAACTCATTAAGCTCTACGCCAAGCGGCAGGCCAGTCCGGGCCACGCCTTCCCCCCCGACGGCTACCTGCAGAACGAGCTGGAGGCCAGCTTCATCTACGAGGATACCCCCGACCAGCTGAAGGCCACCAACGACGTCAAGGGGGACATGATGAAACCCCACCCCATGGACCGCCTCATCTGCGGCGACGTGGGCTTCGGCAAGACCGAGATTGCCCTGCGGGCCGCCTTCAAGGCCGCCGCAGACAGCAAGCAGGTGGCCGTGCTCGTGCCCACTACTATCCTGGCCCTGCAGCACTACCGCACCTTCAGCGAACGCCTGGGAGAATTCGGCATCACCGTAGACTACATCAACCGCTTCCGCACCGCCAAGCAGAAGACGGCCATCTTCAAGCGGCTGAAGGAGGGCAAGCTGGACATGCTCATCGGCACCCACGCCATCCTGTCCAAGCGGGCGGAGTTCAAGGACCTGGGCCTGCTCATCATCGACGAGGAACAAAAGTTCGGGGTAAAGGCCAAGGAGAAGCTGCGGGCCATCCAGGTGAACGTGGATACGCTGACGCTCACGGCCACCCCGATCCCGCGCACCATGCAGTTCAGCCTCATGAACGCCCGCGACCTCTCCGTCATCCGCACCCCGCCGCCCAACCGCCAGCCCATTCACACCGAAGTGCGGCAATTCAACGAGGAGGTAATCAAGGAAGCCATCGAGCAGGAGGTGAACCGCGGCGGTCAGGTGTTCTTCGTCCACAACCGGGTGAAGTCGCTGGTCGACATGGTCACCATGCTCCGCAAGCTGTGCCCCGACGTCCAGTTCGCCACGGCTCACGGGCAGATGGACCCCAAGGAACTGGAGGAGACCCTCATCGAGTTCATCGACCGCCGCTACGACGTGCTGGTCTGTACGAACATCATCGAAACGGGCCTCGATATCGCCAACGCCAACACCATCGTCATCAATAATGCCCACCAGTTCGGGCTGTCCGACCTCCACCAGCTGCGGGGTCGGGTCGGCCGCTCGAACAAGAAGGCGTACTGTTACCTCATTGCACCCGCGCTCAGCGTCCTAACTCCCGACGCCCGCAAGCGCCTGCGTACGCTGGAAGAGTTCAGCGAACTGGGCAGCGGCTTCAACATCGCCATGAAGGACCTCGACATCCGCGGCGCCGGCAACCTGCTGGGCGGCGAACAATCAGGCTTCATCGCCGACATCGGCTACGAGACCTACCAGCGCATCCTGGAGGAGGCCGTACGGGAACTCAAGCAGACCGACTTCCGCGACGTCTTCGCCGACACCATGACCGAAGGGGCCGACTTCGTGCGTGACGTGACCATCGAGACGGACACCGAAATGCACATCCCGACCGACTACGTCGAGTCTACCCAGGAGCGCCTCCGGCTCTACCAGGATCTCGACCACGTCGAGGACGAGCAGCGCCTGCAGGCCTACGCCAATGGCCTTAAGGACCGCTTCGGCCCCCTCCCCACCCAGGTGGAGGAGCTCTTCGATGGTCTGCGCCTCCGCTGGCTCTGTCGCGAACTGGGCTTCGACCGGGTGGTACTGAAGAACGACAAGCTCATTTGCTACTTCGTGGAGGACGCCCAGTCGCTCTACTACGACTCCGCCATCTTCAAGGCGCTCAGCGGCGTAATCGCCGGCGAGGGTAAGCTGCGCGGCCTGCAACTGAAGCAGACGCCCCGCCGCCTCAGCCTCGTCAAGGAGCGCGTGTTTAACCTCACCCAGGCCCAGGACGCCCTGGAGGCCCTGGCCAAGCGGGTAGGGGAGGTTAAGCAGGAAGGTAAGCTGGAGCGGGCCATTTAACCGCCACGGGGGATGGCTACTTTTCTCCCGCCAACTCCCCGATCTCCAGCGGTTGGTAGCCGAACTCGGGTGCCAGCCGCCCGTACACTTCTTCCGTCATCGTTAAATACTTGTCGCGCTTTGCGACCAGTGCCTGGTAAGCCGGCGAATCCATCATTTTCCGATCCTGCTCGCGGAGGCTGACCATTCCCTCCCGGGATGGCCCGTATTGCCGGATGATCAGTACGCTTCCGGCTTTGCCCATCGTGTAGGTGTAGGTTTGCCAGGGGGTTGCCGCTTCCTCCTGCGCGTACAGATCGGCGAACTCCCGCGCCAGCTCCATCACGGCATTGCGCAACTTGGGGGCAAATATGTACTCCGTTCGCTTGAAGTGTGTAAAACCAGCGGGATCGGCCTCCATCGGCGCCTGGTAGCTCAGCTCCGGATGCAGACGCGCCACCATGATCGTGGGGGAAACGGTGCGGGCGAGATCCAGCCGCTGCTGGAGGGCGGCTAATTCCGTCTTGTCGCACTGGTAAGTCCGCTTGCCGATCTCCTCGCTGATCACGTCGATGTCCGACATATGCTCGATGGGTGCCGAGCTAAAGAGCCGACCGTCTTCCAGCACGCTTGAGTTCCAGTAAAAATCAGCTCCCCCCTCCCGCAGGGCCGTCTTCATTCTACCGTAGATCGCGGCGTATTCCGCTTCTTGGTCCGGTACGAACTGTTCCACGCTGATGACGAACAGGTTGGTGCTTTCCGGCCGCGCTTCGGCGGTCGGTACGGCGGAGATCTTTTCCACCAAGGTGCTGGTGGTGGCGGACACTTCATCGACCAGCGTCCGTAGTTTCGCTTCCCACGCCTTCCCTTCCTCCGTCAGGCCTGCCTCATGTGTAGCCCTTCGTTCGGCGAGGTCGGCCGCGCTGCGACCCGGGAAGGAGATCATATACCTGTCCCGCTCTCCACCGAATTCGTACAGGTAAAATTCCGTCTCCACCGGGCTGTTCATGGCGTGGAGAATGGGCAAATGGGCTTCCGCGTGCGCCATCAGTTCCCGGTATTTCCCGGGCTTGACGTGAAAGACCTTATTCTCGTAGTAGGGCGCGTAACTGAAGTCGTGATCGGTCGGTACGTAGCTTTTGTCGCCACTATACTTCATGACGACGGCCTCCGTCTTAGCGATCATGTTTTCCCTCGCGGCGTACTCATCGGCCGATGGCTTGCGGTCGGGGTGGCTGGCCATGGCGTGATTCAGGGCGGCATCGGCGCGGTCGATGGCGGCCATGTCCTTCATGGGTTGCCATACTTCGAGGGAGTGGTCCGAGTTGAGGTAGAAGCCCCATTCGAGGTCCGTATTGTCGCGAAAGGTGGCGCTGGTCTTAGCGAAGTTATCGATCACCGCCTGCTCTTGTCCCGGCGTGATGTGCCAGCGGGTGAGTTGGTAAAAGCGGTCTTCGCCTTGTCCCGTTAGGGTAGTCCCGAGCAGGAGGGCGAGGCCGCAGGTGCAAAGAAGTTTGGTAAATGCGTGCATAGTAGATGAAGTAGACTGGTTAGATAGTTATTTGTCGCCGCCGCTAGTTGTCTCGTGTCGCCGTACTGCCGGACGGCTACCTTTCCCGGTTATCCAGCGGTGGGCCGCCCGCGCGTCCGTGCGTTGGCCGTAAGCCACCCGCGTAGCGTAGGCCGTCCCCAAGCTCGAAAGGAAGGAGGTGGTTTTTTAGCTTGTTTCCCCGGAGGCGGGTTTCGTCTTCCGGGATGGTGGTCCCGGGTTCCGGATGGGGGCTACCGCACCAAATGCACGCGCTGCGTCAGGGCCGCGTACTGGTGCTTACCCACCGGGATCGTGTGTTCCCCAATCATCAAATGATGGTCGGCCACCCGGTCGATGTGCCGTAGGTTGACGATGTAGGACCGGTGCACGCGCAGAAAATCGGGGGAAGGCAACTGGGCGGCCAGTTTCCCCAGGGGCATACTCAGCAGGTGTTCCGCGTCGGTGGCGTGGATGAGGCAATAGGAGCGTTCCGCCGAGACGTAGCGGATGTCGTTTAGCAGCAGCTTGACCAAGTCGTCTTTCTGGCGTACGAAGATCCGGTCACTCAGCATGGGGGGGGCTTCGGCGGGTGGCGCAGGCGGGGTCGCGGGGGTATGGTGGCGGCGCACGGCCTGACTGATGGCGCGGTGCAGCCCCGACCGGTCGTAGGGACGCGGCAACAGGGCGTGGGGGCGGGTGTCACAGGCCCGGACGAGGGGCGCGGCCCCCGGAGCGGCCGTCAGGTAGATGGTCGGAATGAAAATTTGCTCGCTCTCCAGGGCCAGCGTGGTGGCGATGCCGTCCAGTGCGCCCGCCAACCGCTCGCCGAGCAGCAGAATATCGGGGCGCGCTTCGCGGCAGCGGCGAACGGCCACCTCGCCCCGGCACAAAATCTCCGGCACCACGAAGCCGAACTGCTGCAGGTCGCGGCGCATCCGGCGGGCGACGAGCGTTTTCTCTGCAACAATGAGCACGGATGCGGGGGGAATCAAGGCAGGCTTGGACTGGTGAGTCCTTCAAGTTAAGTCCGGGCGGGATAGGAAAGGGTAACGAGCACGTTTAATTCCGTGTCCGCGGGAGATGGAGCGCGCGAAGCCCGTCCGCTAGCGCCTGATGACCCGAAACGACCGCTCGACGCCCGTGGCGGTCAGGACGGTGTTCCCCCGGACTACTTCCGCCCCCGTGGCGCTGAACAGGGTATACCGGAATGCAGCGGCTTCCCGCCCACTCGGGTGCAGTAGCGCGGAGGTGGGGTTCGGGTAAACGGAAACCGCCGCCAACTCAGCGACGCGCCCGGAGGCAAGCGATACCGGTTCACCGACCGTGCCGTAAATATTCAGTTCGGCCATCTGCATCAAGCGCTGAGAATTGCCGTTGATCTCGGTGATGTACCGGCGACAGGTGGCGTAGGCCCCTCGTTGTCGAACCGCCAGCTCTGGCGCCGGTCCCGTTCCGGCCAGGTGGGGTTGTCGGTCACTTGGTGGAGGGTATCCCCCCGAAGTCACCGACGATGAGGAAGCTTCCCCGTCCTACTCGAAGGAGGCCATATCCTCCCAATCCTGGGACGTAGCCCCCGCGATGGCCCCCCGGGTCAGCAACGCGCCGTTCGGCCCGATGAGGTAGAGCTTGGGCCCGTCGCCGGAATCGTTGTGCGTCCAGAAGGCCCCCGCCTCGATGTAGTAAGCCACCAGGCCGCTGGCCTCGGTGATGCTCGGGCTGGTGACCGTCCCGCGGACTACGACACTTCGGTAGGTCCAGGGTGGGGCGGTAGGGCAAGTTGGGGGAATTAGCGGTGGAGGAAGGTACTGCTAATTAGTTGGGGCTTTGCACCTGCGGCCGCGCTATAAACGGACACTTCAACCGAACCCGGTCCCGGTAGACGGAGGCATCCGGCCACCTACGAGCAAGGTTAAAACCTACTACGGGATAGATAAGAAAAGTAGCCTTGGCACAATTTTACAAATACACAATTGCCGCGCTAGAAGCAATTAGCGGACTTCACCTTGCGGCCGGCATCAGCCAGACGAGAAGAATCTGCGCGAATCCACGGCCGGCCGGAGCCCTCCTTCCGCCGCAGGCCATCGGTGTTAAAAAATCAGCCACTGTGATCCACATCACGTAAATACCGAATCCACGTCCCGACCTTTGTAGTCCCAACAACCAAATGGAACTACCTACATGTTAGAACTCATCTCCGGGCCGTGGCACTGGTCGGTCAGTGGACTGGCCATCGCCGCCGTCATGTTTTCCCTGCTTTACGCCGGCAAGGAATTTGGCGTCTCGTCTAATTTGCGGACCATGTGCACCATCGCCGGGGCGGGGGAGCGCTACCGCTTTTTCGCCATCGACTGGCGGGCCCAACGCTGGAACCTCACCTTCGTCGCGGGTTCCGTGATCGGGGGCTACCTGGCCTTCCACGTGTTTCCGAGCAGCGCGCCGGTGGAGATTTCCCCGGAGACCGTCACTTACCTGCAGTCGGTGGGCATCAGTGCCCCGGGCTCGACCGAAGGCTTCTCTTCCTACGTGCCCGCGGAGCTGTTCGCGGTCGGGGAATTTTTTAGCCTGCGCAGCTTCGTCGTCCTGGTGATCGGGGGCTTCCTGATCGGCTTCGGGGCGCGCTGGGCGGGGGGCTGTACGAGCGGCCACGCCATCAGCGGACTGTCCAACCTCCAGCTGCCCTCCCTCCTCGCGGTCGTCGGCTTCTTCATCGGTGGCCTGCTCATGAGCGGCCTGATGCTCCCCTTCATCCTCCAACTCTAAGCCATGCGTTACCTCGTATACCTGACCATCGGCGTCTGCTTCGGCTTCGTGATGACCAAGTCGGAGGCCGTCTCCTGGTTCCGCATTCAGGAAATGTTCCGCTTCGAGAGCTTTCACATGTACGGCATCATCGGCACGGCCGTAGTCGTGGGCGCCATCGGCGTGGCCGTGGCCAAGCGCTTCGGCATCAAAGCCTACGACGGACGGGAGCTGCGCCTCAAGCCCAAGGACATGACCGTCCCCCGTTACCTCTTCGGGGGTATCCTCTTCGGACTGGGCTGGGCACTGACCGGTGCCTGCCCGGGACCCATGTTTACGCTCCTGGGGCAGGGACTGTGGACCATCCTGATCGTCATCGCCAGCTCGGTGGTGGGCACCTTCGCCTACGGCGTGTTCCGGGAGCGCTTGCCCCACTGATTGCCGCCGCCCGGCAGGCGGTGCGGGCAGGTAGCTTACTTGATCACCACGTAGTCCGTGAAGGCGTCGTCTTCCGGGGCCAGGAGGTACTTACCCAGGTTGTTGGCGTCGTTGAGCCAGCTCCAGCCCTTCTCGAAGTCGGTGTACATCTGGGAGGGTACTTCGGACTGGGGGAAGTAGTAGTCGCGGGTTTCCTCGGAATCAATGAACCACACGTAGCTGTACTCGCCCGCCCGGTCACCCCGCAGGCCCTTCAGGAAGATGATCTTGGAGTCGGGCAGGGCGTCGGAGCGGGTGGGGGCCCAGATGTCATGGATGAAGCGTTCGAAGTCGGCCGCCTCCGTACCGGGCTTGAGCTCCAGGTGGTGGACGCCGAGGATGGCCCCCTGGCTCATCCAGTTGCGGGTGATGGGCTTGCCGGCCTCGAGGATGACGTAGTCGGCACTCAGGGCCTGGTCGTAGCGGGTCTCGGCCTGCGGCTGGGGGGCGTGCAGACCGGTGTCGGGCGAGATCCAGAGTACGGCCTCCCGCCCCTCGTGAATGCCCCGCTCGCCGGCCAGCAGGTAGACGGGGTCGGCGGTCAGCGGAGCCCCTTCCTCGGAGAACGAGGCGTGCTCGGGGAAGAAGTAGAAACTCAGTTGCATGCCCTCCCGGAGCAGGGTGGGCTCGTCACCATCGGCCATCCCCGACTGGGCGGACAGGGACAGGGGGGCGAACAGGCAGAGCAAGAGCAAGCGAAAAAGGGTAGGGAAGGGCGTATACATAGCTTCGCATTGAAGGGTGATGAAGTACACGGCGATCCGCAAAAAGCTAAGCGCTTGTTTGGGATTCCGCTCACCGCCGTAAACTTGCTCTTTTGCGCCTACTCTTCGCCTCGAAAAGCGTCACTTAGCCCGATAGGCTCCCCTTCCCGAGGCTCAATTAGACCCAAAATAGCGGCGTTTTTGTTAGGCTCGGAAAACCCAAACAAGCTCTTACGGACCGGTGGGGTGCCCGTGGTCACCTAATGTACGGCTTATCGCGGCAGCAAACAAGGGCGGCAGACGGCAGTTACAGGGACTACCCATGAAGCCAACCCTTTCTACTTCTTTTTCGGCGGGCGGCGGCGCGCAGGTGCGGGGCGGTGCCCTGCGGCGGCTAGACTTCCTCTTCGTCTGCCTACTCCTCGGCGGCGCGCTGAGTGCCCAACAGGATACCACCGCCCTCAGCCGCCTGCTGCGCAACTACCAGATCAAGAGTACGGTCGGCGTACAGCTGTGGACGACGTACTCGACGGGCATGGCGGTTTACGACGCTGAGCGCGGCGCCTACGTGCCCGTGGACAACCGCCTGAATACGAGCTTACGACGCAGCCGCTACACGATCAGCGGGCAGCCCTACCAAACGATCGATTTTCAGCTCATCACCGCCCTGGATGCCGTGGGCCGGGACGTGCTCTCCTCCACCGATGCCGGGTCCGCCACCCCGGCCGTCCCGGCCCTCCGGCTCTGGAACCTCTTCCTGAAGTGGCAGGTGATGCCGGGTAGCGACGCGGCCTACCTCTCGGCCGGTTACTTCCTGCCGCCGCTCGGACGGGAGAGCGGCACGGCGGCCCTGCGCAGCACCACCTTCGAGAAGGCCTGGTCGCAGAACTACCTGCGCCGCCACCTGACCGGGCTCGGGCAGGGGCGGGCCACCGGACTCCTCTTCGGCGGTCAGTGGCACCCCGCCGACGAGCGCACCCACCTGACCTACGAGCTGGGCCTGCAGCACCCCTTCTTCACCGTCCTGGGCGGCAACTCCGAGGGGCGGCGGGCGAGTCCGCTGGTCAGCGGCCGGGTGGCCCTGAGCATCGGCGACCCCGAGAACGAAGCCTACTCCCTGGTCCACCGGGTCAACTACTTCGGCAAGCGCCGGGGCATCACCCTCGGCCTGGGCGCCGCCCGGCAGGGGCGTACCGACCTCTTTCGCGAGAACCTCGCGGCCGGCTTCGAGCTGTTGGCTAATTACCCGGCCATACACGTCGACGGGGATGTCTACGTCCTGCGGCGGACGGCCCGGTCGGGCACGACTACCGGTACCACCGGCTACCTCCGCGCCGGTAGGAATTTCCTTCTGCCCCGGCAGCTGGTCCTCGAGCCGGTCGTGAGCTACTGGTTCTTCCGGGGGCAGACGGGTGCCGCGGAGTCGGCCCTGGCCACCCGCATCGGCGCCTTCTCGGGTCGGGACAGCGGCCTCGACCTCGGGGCCAACCTTTACTTCAATCCCGACCTCAAGCTCCTGCTCTTCTACGTCCGGCGCCAGGGGGCGGCGGGGGACGGCGATCCGGTGACCCTCATCAACAACTTCTTCCAGCAGGGGGGCGTCGGCGCCATCGAGCGAGGTAACTATGTAGGAATGGGGGTAGTGGCTATTCTTTAAGGGGCAATAGGGAGGGAGGTGCCCCGTTAAAGGGGCAGCAGAAAATAAGCCTTTTGCCTATTCGGACCTTTTGGTCCGCTGCAACCCCTATTCACTTTTATGAGTAAGTACCTCTTCGCGGCCATGCTGCTGCTGCTATTCATCGCATCCTGTGAGAAGGAAGTCCTCCAGCCTGCCTCCTTTCCTCCCGTCGTAACCCCGCCGACACCCCCTACACCCGCGCCCCCGCCCCCATCCACCATCACCTACGATAGGGTAGGGGGCTACGTGCAGAAGGGCCCCTTCCTCAACGGGACGGCCATGATGATCTCGGAACTTGATTCGGCGCTCGTGCCCACCGGGAAAACCTACACCACCCAACTAAGCGATAACCGCGGCAGCTTTGCGGTACGCAACGTACAACTGCAGTCACAGTACGTGCAGCTGTATTCAGCCGGTTTTTACTTCAACGAGGTCACCAACACCAACTCCTCGGCCCAACTGACGCTCTTCGCCCTATCGGACCTCAGCGACAAGCACGGGGTGAATGTAAACGTGCTGTCGAGCCTGGAAAAGGGCCGCATCGAGTACCTCATGGATGCCGGTAGCGACTTTGCCGCAGCCAAGCGGCAGGCTCAACGGGAGATCCTGGCTATTTTCGAGATCGACGCGCAGGACATAGCTTCCTCCGAGTTGCTGGACATTTCCGCCGACGGCAAAGAGAACGGCATACTGCTGGCGGTGTCGGTCATGCTGCAGGGCTACCTGGAGGTAGCGGACTTTTCCGAACTGCTGGCGAACCTGAGTACCGACATCCGCGCGGACGGGGTACTCGACAGCCGGACCCTCGGATCCACGCTGGTCAACAACGCCGCGGCGCTGCGGCCGGACGAGATCCGGGCTAATTTGGTGGCCCGGTACGAAGCCATGGGCATCACGGTGACCATTCCCGCCTTTGAGCCGTACATCGCCAATTTCCTCGCCCAGTCGGATTTTGAGTTTAGTAATCATATCGAGTATCCCGCCGACGGCGCCACCGGAAGAAACCTGTTAGTCGCCGGAGATACGGTATACACGACGGCAAATTATTCCCTGGCCGCCAACCTTCCGGCCGCCCACCAGAGCCTCCGGGTGGAAATTAGTGGCCCGGGCTGGTACTTTAAGTCCAACCAGTTTGATACCGGCTGGAAGTATGGCGACCTCGGCCCCAACACTTCCCGGACCTTTACAACCACCCGTGTAGGGGAGGTGGACTTTGGCTTGCAGTTGGTGCGGACCTACCATCCGCCGACGCCCCCTACACCCCCGGTATGGCCTTCGAGTCCTCTGGGACCGTGCTACAGCGACCAGGGCAATGAGGATCCGGCCATGGACACCATCCAACAACCCCCGCCTTATCCCTGCCTGATCGGCCAGGACACCCTGTTCCCGCCACCGCCCGCCGTGCCGGAGCCGGTGGACCCGGGCCCGATTCCCAAGATCCGCATTGAGCTCTACGAGAACGGAGCCGCTGAAGCGCGCTGGATCAAAGAATTCGTCGTGCAATAGGGGGAGTCTCCCTGCACCTGCGGCCCCGCCCTGCGTTCTATGCAGCAGAAAATCACCCGCTATGCGCTCCCTGATCCTGCCGCTGCTGCTTGTATTTATTTCCTGTTCCACCCCGGAGGAGGCCGTGGCGGTGCTGGAGGATGGGCAGGCTGTAGAGATGTCGACGGTGGTCTTCGGCTACCGGGGCGGGTGGGGCAGCGAGCAGTACGTGCGCTACCACGACGGGGTGCTCTACCGCAATTCCTACGCCGGACTGCGCACCAATGAAGCCGGAAATAAGCTGAATCGCGACGCCCTGGCTACCGATGCGGCCAACTGGACCCCGGTGGGCCCCGCGCCCGCCAACGTGCTGGCCGCCGTGCGTGAGCTGCCCCTCACCGCCCTGCTGGGGATAGAAGAACGGGTGGCTTGCCCGGCCCTGGCCTACGATGGTGGCTGCCCCTACCTGGGCGTCGTGCGCGCGGACGACGCGGGCGGCGATTACGTAGAGTGGCACGGTGACTTTCCCGACGCCCCCACCGTTGCCGCGTATATGCGGCGCGTAGGCGACTTGGTCCGCACGTACGTCGAGTAGGTATTAGTATGCTGAGAAATGACGATTATTGACCGCGCATCCGCGCCGTTGATCAACCGCTACCTCATGCACGACCGCTTGTACATCTACCTTCTCTTCCTGCTGCTGCTGGTGAGCTGCGGCGAATCGCCCGCCCCCGCGACTAACGGGGAGTCCGCCCCCCGGGCCGACTCCGGCCTCCACATCACCGATGCTCCCTACGGCACCACCGGGGGAGCGGCCATCACGGAATACACCCTGACGAATGCCAACGGCATGGCGGTGAGCGTCATTAATTACGGCGGCATCATCACCCGGATCGTGACGCCCGACCGGGACGGCACCCTGGCCGACGTGGTGCTGGGCTTCGACAGCCTGGCCGGCTACACGGGCGAGAACCCCTACTTCGGGGCCCTGATCGGTCGCTACGGCAACCGCATCGCCGCAGGGAAATTCAGCCTCGACGGGACGGTGTACACCCTGCCCGTCAACAACGGGCCCAACAGCCTCCACGGGGGCGACCGGGGCTTCAACCGCAAGGTGTGGCAGGCTGCCCCCCTGAACGGGGACGGCCGTACGGGACTGCGGCTGACGGGCGTGAGTCCCGACGGGGAGATGGGCTACCCCGGTACGCTCGACGTGACCGTCGACTACTGGCTCGACAACGACAACGCCCTGACCCTCGATTACCGCGCCACCACCGACCGGGCCACGCCGGTCAACCTGACCAACCATACCTACTTCAACCTCTCGGGGGCCGGCAGCGGCACCATCCTCGACCACGTGCTGCAGCTCAACGCCGGGCAGTACACCCCCGTGGACGAGACCCTCATCCCCACCGGCGAGCTGGCCGACGTAGCCGGTACGCCCTTCGACTTTACCGTGCCCACGCCCATCGGCCAGCGGATCGACCTGGACGACGCCCAGCTCGGGTTCGGCGGCGGGTACGACCACAACTTCGTGCTGGAGGGGGGCGGGCCCGGCCTGCACCGCGCCGCCGCCGTGTACGACCCCGGTAGCGGCCGCACCCTCGAGGTGGAAACCACCGAGCCGGGTCTGCAATTCTACTGCGGCAACTTCCTCGACGGCACCCTCACCGGCAAGGGCGGCCGGTCCGTCGACTACCGCACGGGCTTCTGCCTGGAAACCCAGCACTTCCCCGATTCGCCGAATCAGCCCGCTTTCCCTTCTACCGTGCTGGAGCCGGGGGATGTTTACGTGACCACCACGGTTTATCGCTTTGGGGTGCGGTAGCCACGAGTAGCGACGGCTTCAGCCGTCCCGCTGCTATCCAGACTTGCCCCCCGCTTTCCTCACCCCCCCGCTTTCCTCACCCCCCGCCCTCTCCGAAGGAGAGGGGGCTTGCCGGTCCGTGGGGTGGGTGGGTGATTTGGTGGAGGTGACGGTTCCGTCGTGCCCGCTTTCCTCACCCCCCGCCCTCTCCGAAGGAGAGGGGGCTTGCCGGCCGCCGCCCTACTCCTGCGGGAGGTCGTTGTAGACCTGGGCCGCACCGGGCATTGCGAAGAAGGAATCGTCCAGTCCGGGGAGGAACGCGTAGTCGGATACCGTGATGGTGGTGACCTCCGGGCCGGGGTCGCCGTCGTTCCACATGTGGGTAGCGTAACCCGTGGGGAGGGTGACCCCGTCTACTTTGGTCTTGCCGGTGATCTTCATGAGCTTTTCCGGGTGGTGGCCGCCGTCGGGGAAGTAGCCGGGATAGGATACGATGTAGCGCAGCGCGTCGAGTTCGCCGGTTTCCGGGTGGAGGTAGAGCACGTAGTAATCACCGGAGGCATCGCCCGTCCCCTGCGTGTAGGTCACTTTGACCATGTCGTAGGTCACGCCGTCCAGTTTCGCGGCGGGCAGGGACGCGAAGTTGATGCCGGCATCCGCCAGCACGAAGGGCAGGCCCACGAAATAGTAGGGCGTCAGCGACCAGAAGCGCGGACTCATGCCCGCTACGCGCTCTCCGCTCAGCGACCAGGCCTGCTCCCCGTCGAAGCCGAATCGCTGGGTCGTATCCGTGGCCACTTGGTGGACCGCCCGGCTGCGCACGTAATCGTTGGTGACGAGGGTATTGCGGGGCGTTCCGCCATCCAGCGGCTGGTAGTTGAAGTGGTAATAGAGTGGCCCGTTCCCGTACCAGGCTTCCAACCCGCCCATCGCGTTGATGGCCCTGAGCACCTGCTGGGCGGGGACGCTGGTGCCGAGGCGTTCCGTGGCGGCTGCGATCCGGTCGGCGTGGGGGGCAAAGGGAGTCTCCACCAAGTCGGTATCCCTAGTGGTTTCCGCGGGCTCCGGCGTACAGCCGAACAGCAGGAGGGGGAGTAGCAGGTACTTCATCTTGGACGTTTTGGGGGAGACGCGTGGGGGTTGGGTTTAGTTGGGGGGCTTCCGTTGTGACTGGTACAGTCTAAATGGCTGCCGGTAGGTGTTGATCTGAACGGGTTGATCGGTTTGTTAGAACTGCCGAAACTACAAGTCCCGGGCAACTGCGTCCCGATAGCCATCGGGATAGCCCGCTTTGTGCCGGTTGCGTACCTTTTGGTCAACTGCTATGGAAACCTTACTGGATACTACCGTCCCAGCGCTCTTGGCTACGTGGCTCTGCCTGCTTTGGTCGTGTGGGGAGCCCGCCGCATACACCCCGGATCAACTTACGCGCGTGACGAACGAAGAGCTGCTGACGCGAGCCTACCACTTCACCTTTCCGGATTATGCGGACCTCACATTCAAAAACGAGGAGGGAAAGCTGATTGATCCGGACTCCCTACGGCGTTTGTCGGACCCCGAGCAATACGTTCCGCACTACTACCAGGACAGCACGGGTCAGATCGTCGAAATCGTGGTAATGCAATCGACGGCGGCTGACCGGGCGTTCCAGCGGAAACTCGTAAAGGCGATGAATACCGGTCCCGAACTCGTAGGCATCGATATCGACTGCGCGGAGCAAGCCCGTATTTTGCAAGGGGTGTTCGAGCGCGATCAGGCGATCCGCGGCGGAGCGCCCTACGACCGCCGCGTAGACCACGAGAACCTGGAACTCCTCGTAAGTCTGCTCGACAAATGCGGCATGCCCACCCTGGCCCAAGTGGGGGAAATCGGCATGACCGCCGTCTGGGCGGTGCTGCAGCACTCCGACAAGACCTACCGCAAGCGCTACCTGCCCATGCTGGAAGTGGCCGCAGAAAACGGAGACCTCGGCTGGCAAACCGTGGCCCTCATCACCGATCGTGATTTAATGGACGACGGACTGCCGCAGCGCTACGGCTCGCAGGTCGTCCGGAACCCGGTGTCGGGGGAGTGGACGTTGTACGAGCTGGATGATCCTCAGGGGGTGGACGCCCGGCGGCGGTCCGTAGGGCTGGACTCGCTGGCCCACTACCTCGAGCGGTGGGGGATTCCGTTTGATGGAGCCGGAGAGTAAGAGGAAGCAATTGGGAGAAACCGCTTTCTATCGTGGTTACCTTTCCAGAATTGATCGAAGATTTTGGCGGTGGGAACTGCTATTGAGGCAGGGGGGCGACGCGTCGTACTCTTTTCGTGGAGGACTTTAGCGTTTAGGGGGATGAATACTGTTTGGTCAAACATTTATGCGGTTATTGGCCAGTTGCGTGCCTTTTCGTATCGCATTGAGCTGAATTGGGAGAACGGGACGTTAAGGCAACAATCTGCGGATAATATCTACCGTTTGAATGAAGAATACGGGGGAAATCCCTTGTATAGCGAAGCGGTGGACGATGCTTATTTCGGTTTGTACCGAATTGGGCTCCAGGCTGCTTTGAGGCTGGGTTATCACCCGTAGACACGCACACCTGATTTTCTGAACTTAACGGCTTCCATCTTCGGAGGCTACTCCGGTATATACGCTCACTTGCGTGGGTGGATCGGTGGCAGTGGGTTCGGAGCAACCGTCTGCTTATGATTCCACCTCTACGCACTTTTCTGCTGGGCGCTCTTCTCGGTGTTTCCGTACTGGCTTCGGCTCAGGATCCCTTCTTCTCCCAGTTCTACGCCAACCGCGTGTACCTCAACCCGGCCTACGCGGGCCTGGAGGCGGGTACGCAGCTCATCCTCAATTACCGCGATCAGTGGTTCGGCCTGCCGGACGCGAGCAGCACGCCCTTCCAGGGGGGCTACCGCACCTACAACGTCACCCTGAACCAGCGCATTCCCTGCCTGGGAGACATCGAGCGGGTCACCATCGGCGTGGCGGGCTCCCTGTTTCAGGACGAGACCGGCGTGGCACCCCTGCGCACTACCGGGGGCGGACTGGCCGCGGCCTTCGAGTACGCCCTGATGGACCCGAGCCGCAACACCCGGACCGGCCTCTCGCGGCTCGACTTCCGGCTGGGTACCCAGCTGAGTCTCATGCAGAGTACCCTGAGCAGCGGCCACTACTTCTTTGCCTACCAGGTGGACCCGGTGGCCGGGGTGATGAGCGCGCCGCAGGTCATCGACGTGAGTACCGGGCCTTACATGAATGTCAATCTCGGCGGCATGGTGCGCGGGGCCTGGAAGCACGGCCTGCACGACTACACCATCTTTACGGTGGGGGCCAGCGTATCGAACGTAAACGAGCCCATCATCGCCTTCGATCCCGAGCGCAACGAGGCCACCCTGCCCCGCCGTACCACCGTGCACATGGGCTTTACCCGCAGCCTCAGCTCCATGCGGGGCACCAAGCACTACACCCCTACTTCGATTGCGCCCCAGTTTCGCTGGGATACCCAGCAGGGCGGCAAGATGAACTTGTTCACCCTAGGCTCCTACATGTTTGGCAAGGGGTACTACGGAGGCGTCTTCTACCAGTTTAACGCCCTTAGCCGGCCGGCCCCCAACGGCGGGAACCAAATCGGGGGCAGGAACAGCAACGCCCTCATCCTGTCCTGGGGCCTCGACGCCCGTACCCTTCTCGACGTCGGGCGCCGTTGGCGCGACCGGGCAACCGGCTGGATCGTGGGCTTCTCCTACGACGTGCCCCTCAGCGGCGTCAACGCTACGTCCTCACTCGGTACGGTGGAGGTCAACTGCCGCATCATGCTGGCCGACCTCAAGTCCCGCTGCCGCCAGGTCAGCAAGAACGAACTCTACCCAGGGGCGAAGTGCCCCGTCAGTTTCTAACCTACCTGCCTCCCCTTTTCTGGACCAGCCACCAACTGACTATGCGCATTTTTACCCTCCTCCTGCTTACCCTTACTACCGCCGCCGTGTCCGGCCAGATCTGTCCGGCCGATTTCACGTACGCGGCGGTTTCCTGTAACGAACTCGAGTTCCGGCCGAGTAGTACTTCGCGCGGAACCGTGCGTTGGAACTTTGGCGACGGACAGACCTCTACGGAGGTGAATCCTACCCACATCTTTGACGTGGAGGATGGCGATTCCAAGGTCTTTCCCGTCACCCTCATTACCGGCGGCAGTTGCGTACCCGATACCGTCACCCAGTGGGTAACCATCAACCCGAACGATCTGCCCGACGTCTCCATTGAAAGCGTCGGTATCTACAATTTCGTGAACTGTGCCCCCACGAACGACCGCAATTACGAGCTGGCGATCAACAATACCTCGGCTACCCGGGCGGAGAACACGTTTTACACCATCGACTGGGGCGACGGAACCCCCAACTACTCCGCCGCGGACCTGCCGGACGGGACTTCCCACGTCTACAGTGAGGTAGGGCTCTACCACCTCACCGTGTCGGTGCGCGGGGCCAACGGGTGTTGGGCGCAGGAAACCGTCCCCTTCTTTTACGGCAGTAATCCGGGCGGCAACATCGTACCGGTAAGTAATCAAATTGCCTGCGTTCCGGAGGACGTGCGCTTCACCATCTCGGGAACCGAGCAGAATCCACCGGGGACCACCTACAAAGTCTGGGTCAACGATGGCCTGGGCGACACCACCTACTTCAACCACCCGCCGCCCTCCGAGTACGTCTACCACCTCACCAAGAGCCCGTGTGAGAGTGCCGAGACCAGCAACAACTACTTCAACATCTACTTCGAAGCGACCAACCCCTGCTTTACCCAGTCGGGGGGGACCATCATTCGGGCCAACAAGGTGCCGGAAGTGGACTTCACCGCCGACGAGACCACCTGCGAGGGTGGGGTAGTGAGTATCCGCAACGAATCCGAACCCGCCCTTTACGCGGTCGGAAACGGTTGCAGCTTCGACATGATGACCCGCTGGGTAGTCTCGGCCGAACCTTGGCAGTACGAGATCGTTTCCGGCTCCCTCTCGGACGAGAACGGCGTCGACATCCGCTTCCTGGAGGCCGGGGAATACACGGTTACCCTCAATTACACGCCCCGGTACTCCAATGCCTGTACCGCCCCCCCGATGAGCCGGGACATCTGCGTGGTCTCGCCCCCCGTGAGCGACTTCACCGTGCGTAACGATGATCCGGAAAGCTGCACCCCGGTCACCGTTTCGACCACCAATACCTCCCATACCCCCGTCGAATGCGCCGGCGGAATGACCTACGCCTGGCTGGTCGACTACTTACCGGCCGACTGCGGCGAAGCCACGTCCTCCTATACCCTGCTGGGGGGCAACTCGGCCTATACCGACCGGGACATCCAGATCCGCTTCGACTCCGCCGGTGTGTACCGCCTGGGCCTGGTTGCCACCAACGCCTGCGGCAGCGACACCAGCTACCAGGAGGTCCGGGTGGCCGAGTCGCCCCGCCTGGCCATTCAGGAGATCCCCGACACCTGTATGCTGGGGCCGGTCAGCCTACAACCGGTGCTGGACATGAACATCGACTGCTCCGATCCCCCCACCTACTCCTGGGACTTTGACGGCGGCACGGGCGGCGACCCCGGCAGTGCCGACCCCGGCCTGATTACCTACGACCAGCCCGGTACCTACACCATCTCGGTGACCGTCTCCAACGGCTGCGGTCTGGCGACCACCTCGGAGACCTTCGAGATCTTCGGGGAGGCAACCATGCCCACGATCTCCGTCACTCCCGAAACCTGCGCCTCTTCCACGATCGTCGCCCAACTCAATACGCCCGGTTTAGGAATGACCTTTCACTGGACGGGCCCGGACGGCTTTGAGGCCCACACCGCTGCCTGGACGCGGCCTCACGCCACCACCGCCATGAGCGGCAACTACACCGTGACGGCCACCAACAGCCTCGGGTGCTCCGTGTCCGCTACTTATGCCGTGGAGGTCGAACCACAGGCCCCCATCGAGGTGACGGCCGATGGGGCCGACCTCTGCATCGGGGAAACGGTCACCCTGCGGGCCACCGGCGGATCCGCGTACACCTGGACGGGCGACCACCTATCCGGCACCACCGGCCCGGAGGTCACCTTTACGCACGACCAGCCCGGCACCTACACCGTAATTGTGCACGGTACCGACCCGGCCGGCCGCTGCGACGCTTCGGATACCGTTTACGTAGAGGTGTTCTCCCTGCCGAATGTAGACGCCGGTCCCGCGCAGGAAGCCTGCGTCGATCAGGAAATTCAATTGGAGGGAACCCCCTTTACCAAAGGAAAGCGGGGGACGTGGAGTGGTGACTTCGTGAGCACCGACGGCACCTTTCTCGCCGATACGCCCGGCACCTACACCCTTACCTATACTTACGCAACCAAGGGGGGCTGTTCCGCCAGTGACCAGACCACCGTATGCGTCCGCGACCAACCGGTCGCCAACTTCACGGTCGATCCTACGGATGCCTGCGAGGCAACCGGCCTTATTCTGCGCCCCCGCAACCTGACCAATGACTTAGACGCCTGCTCGCCCGCAAAGGTGCGCTGGTCCGTAACCCCCGACTCTACCGACTGCGGCGTCCCCGGTTACGCCTTCATCGAGGGCACCTCCGCCAGCAGCCGCGAACCCGTCATTGAGCTGATCCGGACCGATGCCTACACCGTGACCCTGGACGTGATCAGCGCCTGCGGAGACACGAGCAGCAGTACCTACAGCGAGCGGGTCATGGTACTCGGCAAGCCCGACGTAGCCATCACCGCGGTCGATACCCTGTGTGGTGCCCAGTCGGTGGACTTTACCGCTACCCGGGCCGCGTGCAGCTCCCCCGTGACCACCTACGTATGGAGCTTCGAAACCGCCTCCCCACCGTCCACCTATACCGGGCTTACGCCCCCGTCGATCTACTACGAGCCGGGTACGCATACCGTTAGCCTGACGGCCTTCACGGCCTGTGGATCTACGACCGTCACCGAGGAACTGGTGATCTCCCGTCCGCCCGCGATCGCGCTTACCCTGCCGCAGGAGACCGTCTGCAAGGATGAGCAACTGACCGTTGCGGGAACCATAACGGGCGAGGACCTCCGCTACCGCTGGACGGCCTCCGACCCCCGGATTAGCTTCAGCGATACCACCGCCGCGCTTCCGGACGTACGCTTCACCGGCGTACCCGCAGGTACCTACACCCTTAATATCCTGGCCTACGGAAACGCCTGCGCCCCCGCCGAACAAACCCTTTCGATCACCGTCAAGGAGGCCCCCGCCGTGCGCCTGGACCCCCTGACCGACGGCTGCGACCAGATTGCCTTCCTGCCGACCTACTACCTGGGCACCGCCCCGGTAACGAGCGTCCGCTGGGAGCTGAGTGATGGCGTCACGAGCACCGTGCTTTCCACCACGGCCGACCCCGGAGTGGTCTTCGTCGACCGGCCCGGCACCTACGCACTCACCCTGACCGCCACCAACGACTGCGGTAGCACCAGCGACTCGCGCACCTTCACCGTTTACGACAGCGGAGCCTTCGACCTCTCGGTAGCCGCTACCGTGTACTGCCACGACGGCCTGACGGAAGTGCCGATCGTCAACCGCCTGCCCGCCGCCGCCGATCACTACCGCTGGACCGTAGTGGATGCCTCCGGGACGATCTACGCTACCTCGGAAGAAGCCGCGCCGGTCTTCACCCTGGACAGCGACGTGGCGCCCGGCGACTACACGATCCAAGCCATGCTGCGTACCGCTAACTGTGGAGACGTGTCCTGGGATACCCTGATCACCCTCGCCCCCGCCCCCACGGCAGCTATTCTCCCGATTGAGGTGAGCTGCGACGTGGACGGCTTCGATCCCGAAGCGGCCTACACGAATTACGCCAGCATTGATTCCGTACGCTGGAGCTTCCCCGCCGGTAGTTTCCCGGCCAGCTCCACCGAACGCAACCCCGGCTGGATCACGCTGGCGGACTACGGCAGCGACCTTACCGTGCGCCTCCACGTTTACGGTATTTGCGGGGAGCAGACGACCACGGCCCGCTTCGACCGGCCCGCTCCCCCGACCGTTTCCCTGGCCCTCTCCGATACCCTGATTTGCGCCGGCGACAACGTTCGGGTCATCAACACCTCCTCCACGGGCCTTACCTACGACTGGCAGGTCACCCCGACGACGGGGGTCAGCATCAGCGACGCTGACGCTACCAGCCCCGACATCCTTTTTGCCGGACCGGCGGGCACCTACACCGTATCGGCCGTGGTTACCGATAGCCTGTGTACCACCGAAACCCTCACCTACCGGGTGATCGTAGACGGAGCGCCCACCGTAACGATTGACCAGCTTCCCGACGGTTGTGGTATCACGTCCGTCACTCCCCGGGTGACCTACGGCGGCGATACCCTGCGCTATGATTCCATCCGGTGGACCCTGGCGGTACTTTCGGGCGCGGACGCGGGTGCCGTGCTTTACACGGGCGGGCACCGATCCGCCCCGATCGACCTGGTGGGACCGGCTACCTACGTCTTCACCGCCGCGGCCTACAGCCGCTGCTCGCCGGTGGGTAGCGTGGCCCGCGATACCTTCATCGTTAACGACCCCCCACTTCCGGACCTATTGGTTAACGACGACGCGATATGCCCCGGAGCGGCGTTCACCGCCCGCGACGGGGGGGGGCAACGATCCCGGCAGCGTGAACTTCCGACTGTTCCGTCCCGACGGCAGCCTGCTGGCCAGCCACGCGGGTACGCCGGCGACCTTCCGCTTCGCGGATGACGAAGTCGCGGGACTGTACACCCTCCGACTGGACGTGGACAACGGGCCCTGTGGCGTCGGTACCCGCGATACCCTGATCCGGGTACGGCCCACCCCGACCCTCCGACTCCTGCCCGTTGCCGACTACTGCGGGGAAGCCCGCTTCACCCCCAAAGCGCTCTTCACCCACGCGGCGGAGTACGATAGCCTGCGCTGGAGCTTCGCCGGTGCCATCATGCGTACCTCCACCGACCGCGAACCCGGTGAAGTGTTCTACCCGGGCACGGGCACCTACACCATCAACCTGGTGGGCTACGGCAAGTGCGGAACGGACACGGCTACCCAAACCTTCACCATTAATACCCAACCCGAAGTGGTGATGGCCGGCCGGGATACCGTCTGCATCCTCGACGGGGTGTACGTCCTGGACACGCCGACGCCCGCGGGAGGCCGTTGGGAGGATGCCGGCAGCCGTCCCGGTGTCGTTTCCCCCGAGGGTTACTTCGACCCCGTCGCGGCGGGCCCCGGAATGTCGGTATTGGCCTACACCTACGCGGCCGGAGGCTGTTCGGTCACCGCCTACCGGGAATTGGTCGTCATCGAACGTCCCGAACTCCGGCTGAGTAGTCCGGTACTGGAGGTCTGCGAAACCGAAACCTACTTCGTGCTGGATAACGGTCGTCCTACCGGCGGCTGGTACGCCGGCCCCGGGGTCACCGATCCCGCCGGGGTGATGAATCCCAGTAGTCTGGGAGCGGGTGCCTATACCCTGACCTACCACTACCGGCCTACCGGCATGACCTGCGCCGACTCGATCAACTTCACCGTACAGGTGCGGCCGAAGCCGGTCGTCCAGTTGATCGGTCCCTCCGAAGTGTGCCAGGGAGAAACGACCGCGTTTGCCGCGTCCGGTACGGAGCCGATGGATTACGTCTGGCGCTACGCCGACGATCCGCCCGTCCGGGGGCAGGCGGTGGCATTCACCTTCGCTACGCCCGGATTCCAGGCCATTCGGGTGACCGCTACGAACGGCAGCGGGTGTGCCCAGACGGTCGTCCAGCAGGTACGCGTTTCCGCGCCACCGGCGGCCGGGTTCACCGGCAAAGGGGCACAGGCCTGTGACGACGAGCCCTACCAGTTCGTCAACCGCAGCAGCTCCGTCAGCCCCGAGACCAGCTACCGCTGGGACTTCGGAAATGGACAGCGCAGCCAACTGGAGAACCCCCTGCCGGTACGCTTTGCCGCGGGCCGCTCGGACACTACCTACCGCGTGACCCTGGAGGTCACCAACACCTGCGGCACCGACAGCTACAGCATGCTCGTACCCGTGACCACCCCCCCGGTGGCGGCCTTCAGTCTGTCGGACACCACGGGTTGTACTGCGCTGGATGTTTCCTTCGCCAATCAGTCGCGGGGGGCAGGCTTGCAATACGCCTGGTACATCGACGGGGAGGAGTTCTCCACCGAGGCGGAGCCCCCCACGCGGACCTTCCGGGCGCCGGGCAGCAACAACCGGGTGTACCACGTGACGCTGGTCGTGACCAACACCTGCGGCAGCAGTACCCTCCACCGGCAGATCACCGTGAAGCCGCGCCAACTGGACGTGCGCTTCACCCCGGTAGCCAACCGGGGCTGTACCCCGCTCGAGGTCAGCTTTGACAACACGACCGACCCCACGAGTGGGGTGACCTACAGCTGGGACTTTGGCGACGGGGCGGTTTCCGACGCGCGGGAGCCGGTGCACACCTTCCGCAATACTTCCGGTGAGGTGCGTACCTACACCGTTACCCTGACGGCCGACAACGGCTGCGCCCGGGAGCGAACTACTCGATCCGTGACGGTCTACCCGGCCCCCGACGTATCCTTCGAGGTGCCTCCGATGAGCTGCGTGGGAGAAGTGGTCGCCTTCCAGAATACTTCCGGTGACGTGGCTGAGCTGCGCTGGGACTTTGGCGACGGACAGACCGAAAAGGGCACCCAGGACCCACGGCACGTCTTCCCCGGTCCGGGCACTTACACCGTTACCCTGACCGCCAGCGTTCCCGGCGCCGACTGTCCGGGCAGCTACACCCAGACCGTTACCGTGCGGGAACTGCCCCAGGCCACCTTTACCCTGGATGAATCCGCGGGCTGTGCGCCCCTCGACGTGCGGGCCACCAGCCTGGCCGCCGACGCCGGTACGCACCTGTGGGACTTCGGCGACGGCAACACCGCCGTGGGTTCACGGCCCGGTACGCACACCTACCCGCTGCCCGGGGAGTACCAGGTACGCCTGACGGTACGGGACGACTACGGGTGCAGCCGCGATACCGCCCTGGCCCCCGTGGTGGTCCATGCCCTGCCCGAGGCGGCCTTTACGGCTAAGGCGGACAAAGCCTGCGGCCTGCCGCAGCAGGTGTGCTTTACCAACACCACCACCGGGGGGACGGGCTACGCCTGGGACTTCGGTAACGGAACGACTTCGGGCATCAACGCCCCCTGCAATACGTACACCGAAGCGGGTACTTACAACGTGCGCCTCACCGCCACCAGTGACTTCGGTTGTACCGCCGAGGCGGCTGTTCCGGTAGCGATCTACGGGGCTCCGGTAGCGGAGTTCAGTATTCCCGATACGACGGGCTGTACGGCCGGGGATATGCCCTTCACCAGCGTCAGCGCCCATACCGACTTTATCCAGTGGACCTTCTCCGACGGCTACACCACCGGAGAGGCGAACTTCGCCCGCGGCTTCGACGAGCCGGGCAGCTACGACGTCACCGTGATCGCGGGCAACGCAAGCGGCTGTGCCGACACCCTCGTGGCCAACAACTTCGTGGAGATCTACCCGCGTCCGTTTGCCGACTTTACGTTCGACAACGCCGAGGGGGAGATCATGAACACGATCCAGTTCGAGGACCAGTCCAGCACGGACGTTATCCGCTTTGGCTGGGACTTCGGCGACGGCCACGGTAGCGATGCCCGGGACCCGATGCACCGCTACCTGTCCAGCTTCGATAAGACGGTCCGGCACTGGGTAGAAAACGCCTATGGCTGTACGGATACCCTCGCGAAACCCATCGAGCTCGACCTGCTCGTAGGCCTGTTCATCCACAACATCTTCACCCCGGACGACAACACCATCGCGGAGCAGAACATCTTCAAGCCCAAGGGTATCGGGCTGGAGGACTTCTACATTGGCGTCTACTCCCGCACGGGCCAGCTGGTCTGGGAATCCGACGTCCTGGATGAAGAAGGCTCCCCCACCGAAGCCTGGGACGGCACCTTCCAGGGGCAGCCGGCCAAACCGGGCACCTACGTGTGGCGCGTCCACCGTGCCCGCTTCGCCAACGACCGCAACTGGACCGGCATGCCCAACGAACGGGGCGTGGTAGCCAAGACCGGCTACATTACGCTGTTGCGGTAGGCTGCCCACGTACCGTTACCGGCTTGCCCATGCCTGCTTCCGACCTCGCCCTTTCCCGGGCGGGGTCGGGGTGTTTATAGCTTAGCGCTTGTTTGGGATTCCGCTCACCGCCGTAAACTTGCTCTTTTGCGCCTACTCTTCGCCTCGAAAAGCGTCACTTAGCCCGCTAGGCTCCCCTTGCCGAGGCTCGCTTAGCCCCAAAATAGCGGCGTTTTCGTCAGGCTCGGAAAACCCAAACAAGCGCTTACCGCCACCGCGGGTCGCGGGCCATTAGAGGATTCCCAGGTGGAGGATACGGCCCCCGCTGCGGTTGACGGGCATGGTGCTCTTGCCGATCACGATGCCGTCTTCGGGGGCCAGATACTGTTCCTTGAGGCTGCCGAAGACGTCGCGCTGGGTGGCGATGAGGTCGCCGGCTTTCACTTCCTGCAGGAGGTCGACCTCCACGGTGAGCAGGCCGCCGGTGTGGGTGTAGATCCAGAAGCTGCGCTTGCAGATAACCGGTGGGCTGGCCGGGTGGATGATCTTATCGTTGGTCATGCCCAGGTGAGAGAGCACGTTGTGTACGCCCTCGATGCCGCTGCGGATCAGCCGCCGCTGGTACACGCCGGGGTTGCCCACCTCGAGGGTGACGGCGGGGATGTCGAGCAGGTCCGCCGCACCGCGCAGGGTGCCGTCGCTGGGCGGATTGTGGACGATCAGCTGAGGGTTCTGCAGGATGGCCAGCTGGCGGGTGACCTCTTGCGACATGTCGGCCCGTACGTAGTAGCTGTTGACGCGGCCCCGGCTGGCGGTGTGGAGGTCGAGTAGGTAGTTGAAGTGGCGAATCACGCGGTCCATGAGCCGGAAGGCGTACACCTCGCTCGCCCGGCCGTTTTCCTTGCCGGGCATGACGTGGTTAAGGTCGAAGCCGTCGGTGTACACCCGCGTCTGCCGCAGGAAAGCCGGGATGTTGACCACCAGTACGCCGATGATCGTGCCCTTCAGTTCCTCCACGTCCAGGTCGGAGAAGAGCCGCTGGATCACCCGGATGCCGTTTAGCTCATCGCCGTGGACGGCCGCCGTTACGCCGAGGACGGGCCCTTCGCCGCTGCCCTTCGCGACGAGGATGGGAATGCGGACCGGCTCGCCCAGGCCGTCGCTGATGATGCGCAGCCAGTAGCGGCGGATGGTGGCGGGGGCCTGGTCGATCTCGGCCAGGCTCAGGATGGTGGGGATGTCGGCGTTAAGCGTGGTCATGGCAGTAGGCAAAGAGTTCGTCAATGGTCTGTTGGAGGATGGGCCGGCCGGTCTGGGCCTCGGCCTGGGGGAAGCCCCCGATGCTGAGGGTGTTGATCTCCGAGAGCACGCGCTGGCCGTCGTCGCCCACCAGGGTATCGATGCCGGCGAAGCAGATGCCGTGTTCGAGCAGGGTGGGGGCCAGGGCTTCGATCAGCGCGTATTCGCGGGGGGTCAGTTCGGCGCTGACGGATTTGCCCCCCTGGGCCACGTTGCAGAGCCACTCCCCGGGTGCGGGCAGGCGGAGGGAGGCGGCCATGAACTTGCCGTTCACCACGAGAATGCGCTTGTCGCCTGCACTCACGTGCTTCAGGAATTTCATGGCGAGGTAGGGCTCGGTGAAAGCAACGGCAGCTACGTCATCCGGCCCTTCGATGCGCACGATGCCCTTACCGCCGTAGGCCCGCAGGGGCTTGAGTACGAGGGGGAATTGGCGGGCGAAATCCCGGGCCTCCTCCGCGCTACGTACGAGGCGCACGGGGGGCGTCCAGTCGGGAAAGTTTACGAGGAAGGCCTTGTTGCCGGTGTGGGCGATGCCGGCCGGGTCGTTCACCACGAGGGGGGCGGGCCCCGCGGGTGCCAGGTTAGCCAGGAAAGCAAAGAATTCCGCCGGGACCGGGTGGGGCAGGCGGAGCCAGATCACGTCGTAGGCCTTCGGGTCCAGGGGGGTATCGGCCCGGGCGAAGGCTCCGCCGGCCGGATCGTAGGTCAGCGCTCCCCGGACGCGTGTCCCCAGCACCCGCGCGCCGCCGCCCCCGAAGAACGCCTGGTTGCGGACGTCACCGCGGGTGGCTACGTC
Organism: Lewinellaceae bacterium; assembly: GCA_963803525.1. Taxonomy (GTDB): domain Bacteria; phylum Bacteroidota; class Bacteroidia; order Chitinophagales; family Saprospiraceae; genus Neolewinella. The sequence goes on along the minus strand of CAWDMV010000013.1, from coordinate 542,784 downwards.
GACGTGGGCGCAGCGGGGATCGCCGGCCAGGGTGGTCACGAGGGAGTAGACGGAATTCTGGTCGGAATGGCCGCGGTGGTCGGTCAGGACGAGGAAGGAAAGGGGCGTCATACCAGGAGTTCGGAGAGGAGGACGGGGTCGTTGTTCAGGCTGGTGAACATGCGCAGGCTGAACTTGCCCTTGCTGTTGAGCAGGCGGTCGGCCATGCGGTCGATGGCGATGGTGCTGAGCACGGTCTGGATGTAGGCCTCGATGAGGTCGTCGAGGCCGATGCCGAGCTTGTTGAAGTCGCGGCGGTCCATCAGCAGCAGGCGGTTGGTGTCGGAGGTCCAGTTGTTGTCGCCGAGGCTGGCCGAGAGGTTGGTGCCGAGCATGGACCAGGAGTCGGCCCCGCTGGCCAGGGCGTCGGTCAGGGGATCGGGGGCGCGGCGGCTGTAGCAGCAGAGCGGGCGGATGCCGTCTTCGGTGCTGCTGACCATGAGGCGGACGTCGCTGACGAAGGTGCGCCCCTTCTTGTCGGGGATGGTGCCGACGTGAAAGAATTTGCCGCCGCCGCCGGTGCTGCTCCAGCCGTAGTTGCCGATGAGGCTCTGCACGATGAAGCGCTCGTAGTCGATGGGCTCGGCCAGGAAGGCTGCGAGCTCGGCGGGGCTGGTGATGGTGTACACGCCCTGGCCGGCGTTGCTGTAGGGCACTTTGACGACGGCCTGCCCGCCGAGCTTCTCCACCCACAGGGGAATCTCTTCGCGGTGGACGTCCCAGATGGTTTCCGGGGTATGGATGCGCAGGCCGTACTGCTCCATCTCCCCGTTGAACAGGTCGTAGGCCTTGGCGGCCACCATCTTGTTGCGCCCCCCGGCCAGGCAGGTGATGATGGGGTTGAGGATGCGCGTCTTGCAGTTGATGGGGATGCGCGTCCAGGGCCGCTGGGTGAGGTAGCGGAAGACGGCGCGCAGCTTTACCCACTCGCCTTCGTGGAGGGCGTAGAGGTAGTCGTCCTCCACCTTGAGGTTGCGCTCGGGGGCCTGGTAGTAGTCGGTAATGTAGAGCACGTCCTCCTGGAACACGTCGGCGATGGTGGCCGCATAGCCGCTGGCCTCCATGGGGTTTTTGTCGTAGATCACGGCGAGGCGCCCGTCGGCCTGGGTCATGCGCTTGTTTACCAGCGGCTTAAAGGTGCGCTCGATGAGCAGGCGGTAGCTGCCTTCCTCCTGGTGGTCGTCCAGTAGGGGCATGGACTTCTGTCCGGAGGGGCAGGAGTTGTTCTCGATGATGACCATGCGGCGCCGGCCCTGGGCGGTGGTCGCGTTGATCAGGTCGGCACCCCCCCAGAGGAAGGACTTGCAGCGGTAGGACAGAATTTCGCGCAGGCCCTCGGCGTCCACCTGGGGATTGAGGTGGGTGTAGCGGGAAACGATGCGCTCCCGGTCCAGGTTCAGGAAGAAGCTGACCATCGGGTGGATGGTCGCGTTCAGGGCCTTGGGGTACCAGTGGGCCTCGGCGCGGAAGGAGCCGGGAGGGACGGTTTGGATGGGCGGGTTAATCAAGAGCGGGCAGTGGGTTTATGCGGGAACGCAGGTGCGGGGGCAAAAGTGGGGCGCAAGGTACGATTGTCGTCTGCCCGGACCCCCGGAGGAGGCTCGTTACCCCGGACCCCCGGAGGAGGCTCGTTGCCCCGGACCCCCGGAGGAGGCTCGTCTGCCCCGGACCCCCGGAGGAGGCTCGTCTGCCCCGGACCCCCGGAGGAGGCTCGTCTGCCCCGGACACCCGGAGGAGGCTGGCGCCACGCTCCGGGGTCCGGGGGGGAATGGTATATTTCGGCCCATGAAGTCGCTCCTGCTTGCCTATTGTCTTTTTCTCTCGGGGTGGGCAGCCGCCCAGGGCATCGGCCTGCATCCGCCGGAGGTCGACTGGCAGCAGTTGCGGGCCGAGCACGTGCGCGTAATCTTTCCGGCCGGCTACGAGGCCCGTGCCCGCCGGGCCGCCAGCCTGATCGACCGGCTGGCCACCGACCACCAGCGCAGCGTCGGCGAGCAACTGTACGACTTCGACCTCGTGCTCCAGACCCCCAACATGACCGTCAACGGCTACGTGGGCCTGGCCCCCTTCCGGTCGGAGTACTTCGTGACCCCGCCACAGTCCTTCAATTCCCTCAGCAGCACGCCGTGGGTGGACCTGCTCACCCTACACGAGTTCCGTCACGTGCAGCAGGTGAGCAACGAGCGCCGCGGGCTCACCCGTCTTTTCGGAATCCTGCAGGGACAACTCGGCTGGGCGGTGTTTTCCAACCTGGCGACCCCCAACTGGTTCAGCGAGGGCGACGCGGTCATCATGGAAACGGCCCTGAGCAGTTCGGGCCGCGGGCGTACCCCCGCCTTCAGCAGCGAGCTGCGGGCCCTGCTCGCCGCCAACGTGATCTACAAGTACCCCAAGGCCCGCAACGGCAGTTTCCGCGATTTCGTGCCCGATCACTACCGCTACGGCTACGCCCTGCTGACCTACGCCCGCGAGCGCTTCGGCAACGACGTCTGGAAACCCGTGCTGCAGGAGGGCGCGGCCTACCGCAGCCTGTTTTATCCCTTCAGCCGGGCGCTCAGGCGCCGGACCGGCCTGACCACCCCGGAGCTTTACTATACCGCCATGGCCGACCTGGAACGGACCCAAGACAGCATACTCGCCACCCGCGCCCCCCTGGTAGAGGGCGTAGTGATCGGCGAGGAGACCCGCGATATCCGCAACTACCGCTTCCCCTTCGTCGACGGCCGGGGCCGGCTGCTGGCCCTCCGCAGCAGCTACACCTCCCTGCCGGCCCTGGTCGAAGTGGGCCAGCCCGATAGCGTGCTGACGCGCACTGGCGTGCAACGCGAACCCTGGCTCGACGGCGGAAAAAACCTGGTGGTGTGGACGGAGTATCGCCAGGATCCCCGCTATACGAACCAGAACTACTCGGAACTCGTCGTCTACGACCTGCGCAGCGGTGTTCGCCGGCAGCTGACGGACGGGGGGCGCTACCTCTCCGCCTCGCTCAGTCCCGACGAGCGGCAGCTCGTCGCGGTGTGGTTCGACCCCCTGGCCGACCAGCCCGAGCTCCACCTGCTTGACGTCGCCACGGGGACGGTCACCGCCCGCCAGGCCGTGGACGCGCTCAACGTGGCCTGGCCCCGGTTTTCCCCGGACGGCGCGACCGTCTACTTCTTCGATCAGTCCCTGGGGGGCGTGGCCATCCGGGCCTGGTCCACCGCCACCGATGTGCTCCGTACCGTGCTGGACCGGACCACCGCACCGCTGGATATGCTGTCCGTCAGTCCCACTGGCCGTCTCGTGTACAGCAGCGGACGCAGCGGCACCGACAACGTGTACCGCCTCGATCCCCGGGGCGGAGCGCCCGAACCGCTTACGGAGGTTGCCATCGGCGCGTACTACCCGCTATTGCGGGGAGACACCCTCTACTACAGCAGTCCCACGCCGCGGGGCAACCGGATGCGGCAGCTGGTGTTGGGGGAGTCCCTGGCACCCGCGCCCGCCGCCCCCAGTTTTTTCGAGCGCCCGGCCGCCTACGCGGAAGAAGCCGCCGACCTGCCCGCCGACGTGGAGGTGCGTGATTACCCCGTGCGTAACTTCTCCAATACCCTGGGGGGCGTCAAATTTCACAGCTGGTCGTACAACGGCAGCTACGTCAACCCCGGCATCGCCGCCGCCTTCGGCAACGCCCTTAACACCGTCGAGTTGACGCTGGAGGGACTTTACAACTTCAACGAGAACCGCCTGGGTGGGGGCGGCCGCGTTACCTACGGCGGCCTCTTTCCGGTCATCACGCTGGAGGGGCTGTACCGCGACCGCAACACCCTGACCCAGGAAGTGGACAGCCTGCAGTTCTTCCGCCAGGAATTCAGCCAGTGGACCTTCGGGCCCACCGTGGCCGTGCCCCTGCAGTGGGTAGCGGGGAACCAGTACACGAGCGTGGTGCCTACGGTGGGCTACCAGTATTACCTACTGCAAAATGGGGGAGAGAGCCGGCTGCCGGATAACTTTGGTAACCTCTCCGTAGGCGTGACCTTCAGTAGCCTGCGGCGGACGGCCCTGCGGCAGGTGCAAAGCCGGCTGGGGGCTACCGCCGTGCTGCAGTACGACCGGGCCCTGGCGGATGCGGGGCTAGGCCAACGCTTCCTGCTCCGCACGTCCACGTACCTGCCGGGGGCCTTCCCCACTCACGGATTTCGCCTCGATTTCGACTACCAGCAGGAGCAGGGGGAGAACCTGTACCAGTACCCCGACCTCTTCCGCTACGCCCGCGGCTACGAGGCCCCGCTGAACGACCGGGTCTTCCGGGTGGGCGTGAATTACCAACTGCCGCTGCTGTACCCCGACCTGGGCATCCTCGGCATCACCTACTTCAAGCGGGTGCGGCTGAACGCCTTCTACGACTACAGCCGCTTTACCATCGACGCGTTTGGGGGACCGGATTTCGACGAGAACAGCGTGGGGGGGCAGTTCTACTTCGACAACACCTGGCTGAACAGTACGGACATCACGCTGGGCGTCGAGGTGGCTTACCGCCTCACGCAGGACCTCTTTTCCGCCGATCAAAACGATGTACAGTTCCGCCTGCTCTTCAGCGGAAGTTTTTAAACGTTCAGGTAATTGATCAGGCTGTCGAAGCGCTCGCGCAGCGTATCCTGCAGCTGCTTCTCATTGAAGCTGGCCTTTACGGTGTACTTAAAGCGCTCGAAGGTGGCGATGGTGCCGGCGATGTTCTGGCTGTTGAGCTTGAGGGTCACTTCGACGAGGTTGGAATCCGGTACGCTGCGGACGAAGGAGCTCAGGATGATGGCGCTGTCGCTCTCCACGATCCGGGCGATCTCGGCGAGGCTGTAGTCGTGGCGGCCGAGTTCCAGGACGACGATGGAGCCGGGGTCGCTGAAGGTGCTGGACTGGGCGAAGAAGCGCAGCAGGTCTTCCCCGGTCACCATGCCTACGTACTCGCCTTCCCGGTTGATGACGGGCACGACGGTGAGGTTGTTGTCCACGAGCTGGCGCATGACGTCGTAGAGGTGGTCGTCGGGGAAGACCGAGGGGGGCAGCTGGGCCGTGCGGTAGCTGTCTACGGTCTCCATGGGGTCGGCGTCGAGGACATCGCTTTCGGAGATGACGGCCACGAGTTTGTGGTCGGCCACTACCGGCAGGTGGCGGATGTAGAACTCGTTCATGATCTCGAGTGCTTCCTCTCCGGTATCGGAAGGACGCAGGGGGACGAGGGCGTCGGTAAGGAGGAAGTCAGCGGTCATCTGGGGGGGGAAGGTAGGTAAAAGTAAGGGGGGTGCCTAACCCAGCAGCCGCCGTTTCTGGGCGGAGAACTCGAGCTCGGTCAGCAGGCCCTTTTCGCGCAGGGCGGCCAGTCGTTGCAGCTGTTCGAGCAGTTCGTCGTGGATGGGCGAGGTCGTGTCGAGGGGCGGGGCAGCGGTCCCGACCAGGGGGTCTTCCTGATTCTGGAGGGGCTGTTCGGATACCGTGGCCAGGCGGAACTGGTTGCCGGCAAAGCCGGGGTAGGCCCGCTGCACGCGGAGGTAAGCCAGGCTATCGTGGGTACGAATGCGGGTGAAGTCGTCGAAGCCCAGCGCTACGGCCCGGTCGAGGTGGTAAAAGGCGCGATCGGCTTCTTCCTCGACGGAGTAAGCGCAGGCGATGTTAAAGTGGGCGGCTACGTCGCGGGGATTGAGCTCGAGCGCCCGGCGGAAGGCGGTGATCGCTTCCTCGTACTCGTACTCGCGAAAGTGCTGTACGCCGCGCTCGCGGTCGGTCCTGCCCGGGTCCTGCTGCACGACGGTGGCCGGGGTAGGCTCCGGCGGACGCTGGTTGAAGCGGGCGCGGTCCTGCCGTTCCCGCTCCATTTCGCGTTCGGCACGTTGTCTTTGCCGCTCCTGGAAACGGCGCTCGCGGTCGGTCATGTTGCCTTGTTTTTGCTCGGGGGTGGAGTAAGGGCTGACTCCGGTGGACGTCGGGGCGAGCGACTGGTTGTACTTCAGGTCAAACTCCCGGGGATCCATCGAAAGGTAGGACATGGCGTCGACAATGCCGAAGATCATGGCCAGGGAAATGAGCAGCACGGTGAAGGGGCTGGGCCCGGCCGACATGGCCAGCACGAAGAAGAAGAGGTGGGCCATGCCCAGTCCCTTCTGCCCCAGATAGAAACGCTGGAGGCCGATGATACCCCCGAAAAAAGCTAAAATGGCCGCGATCGTCTTGTCCTTCATCTCAGTAAGGGGAACGGTTGCGGGCGAGTTTTCGTTCTTCCCGCGGGGGACTTTTGTCCGCGTGCAGCCAGCGGCCGGAACCTCCGGTGGCGTCCTAATCGCCGAATATCCGGCAGGTCAGGATCGTCAGGTCGTCGGGGTAGGGCTGGTCCTGGCGAAACTCCTCGAGTTTGGTGAGCAGGTTGCCGTTGAAGGTGGCGGCCGAGCGGGAAAACTGGCGCCGGGCAAATTCGTAGAGGATTTCCTCCTCGAAGGTTTCCCCGGCGGCGCTCTGGAGATCGGTGAGGCCGTCGGTGTAGGTTACGATCAGCGCCTGGGGCGGGAGGTCTACGGTGCCCACTTCCACCAGGGGCAGGAAGTCGATCGAGCCCAGCACCGTGGTGCCCTTGTCCAGCAGTTGGAAGGTGTCTTCGGCCACGAGCAGGGCCGGCGGATGGCCGGCGTTGACGTAGGTGAGGCGATGGGCCTCCCGGTCGTACTCGGCGACGAAGAAGGTCACGAAGCGGTCGCCTTTGGTGATGCGGTAGACGCTCTCGTTGATCTCGTTGACAAAGTCGCGCAGGTCGGTCCGCTTGCGGATCAGGGTGTGAAAGTTCGCCTGAAAGTTGGCCATCAGGAGGGCGGCGCTGACGCCCTTGCCGGTGAAGTCGCCGATGCAGAAGACGAGCTTGCCGTCCACGAATTCCCGGTAATCAAAGTAATCGCCGCCAACGCCGAGCTTAGGGCGGTAGATGGCGCTGAGCTCGTAGAAATCGTTGGCGGGCAGTTCCTTCGGGATGAGCATGCCCTGCACCTTGGCCCCCAGGTCCAAATCAGCCTCCAGGCGTTCCTGCTCGATCTGCCGACGGAAGAGGCGTTTATTCTCGATGGCCACGGCGATCACGTTGGTGATGGTCGTGATGATCTGCACCCGCTCGAACATATCGTCCTCGTCGGTGAAGGTGCCGATGAGGATAAAGGCGATCGGTCGCTCCTTGTGGAGGACGGGCACGACGTGCTCGAAGTGGCGGAAGAGGGGGTGGTCCGGTTGATCGATGACGCCCGCCCGCTTGAGCTGCATCAGGTCGGCGCCGTAGTCTTCCCCGAAGTCCAGTTCTTCTTCGCTCAGCCCGATGGAGGTGGCCAGCTCCCACCGCTCGTCGCGCTCGCTCTGCCGGACGAACAGCGCCATCTCCTTGACGCCCAGCTCGCTGCGCAGAAAGGCGTGGTACATATGGAAGAGGTCCTCGGCCGACACGTTGTTGTTGATGGCCTGCGTCATCTGCAACAGGCGCCGGACCTGCAACTGGCGCAGGTGAAGTTCCCGCTCCAGGCGGTTGATGCGGGTGAGGGGTTGGGCCATGGGGTAAATATAGGAAGGGTTAGGGGGCAAGGGGTAAAGGGGTTAGGAGAGGGTCGAGAATTGATGTGGGGCTCAGTCCAGGAGTTGGAGGAGGGCGTCGATCTGGCGCTGCTGGTGGGGCTCGTCGAGGGCGCGGAGGACTTGCAATTTTTCGGAGGCGGTCATGTGGAGGGAGACGGAGGTGCGGAGGGGGTCCTCGGCGCCGGGCTGGTAATTGAAGCGGAAGATGTCGAAGCGGTCGGGGCCGAAGGAGCGGTAGAGGCCCGCCAGGAGTTCCTCCTGGTCCAGGATCTGCAGGCTGAGGATGTTGCCCGCTACGCCGAGGGGACTGAAGAGGCCGTTGATGACGCCACGGGGACCGAAATCGGGGATCTCCTGTTCGCGGAAGGCACTGATCTGGATTAGGATTACGCCGGAGGTATTTTCCTCGATCCAGTCCTGGAAGACGTGCAGGAAGCGGGAGGCCGAGGCGATGCCGTAGTTATCGCGGTAGCCGGCGTCCATGAGGCGGATGAGGGGTTCGGTGGGCAGGCTGACCTGGGGGAGGACGTAGGGGTAGGAAGCGTTAGCCCGCAGGGCGGTGCTCAGCAGTATGCTGTCGGCATCTTGCCGCTGTAGGAAACGGCCGAAATCGACCATGTCGGCCACGAGCGGCACGGCGCCCGGGTGGCTCACCGGCGGCACCATCATGTAGCTGACGCCCTGGGGGGAGATCACCATGCGGCGGCCGTCCTCCACGATGCTCGGCGTCACGAAGAGGAGGGGGATGGCGGCGGCCTCCTCCGCCGCCCGGTAGGAGGCCAACGGGCGGGCCAGGGTGTAGTCGGTGGCGATGTTGTAGGCCCGCTCGAAGGCGTAGCCCCGGTCGCGGCGGTAAGATTCGTCGCCGATCCGTATCCGCCGGAAAGGCAGGAAGATGTCGTTGCTGACGATGGAAAAGGCCACGGGGTTGAGGAGGTCGGAACTGACGCGGTCCAGCCGCTTGATGCCGTCGGAGCGGAAGGTCGGCGATTCCAGGTACGCCTCCCGCAGGTAGGCCAGTCCCAGCATGCCGCCGCTCGCTCCGGTGATGAGCGCGGTGGATTCCAGCAGGCGGCCGTCGCTGCAGGCCTCGATGCTCTGCGCCAGGTGAGTGGCCCAGAGGGCGGCCGTCAGCCCCCCGCCGCTGGCGCAGAGGACCACCAGCTTGGGTTTCGCACTGGGTTGCTTGGCCTTCCACCGTTCCAGGATGGCCGTGGTGTGGGCCAGGTCCTCGCGCAGGTGCCGGGGCTGGTACAGGGATTGAAGGGTGTCGAGCGTATACGTGGCCGGCTCCCCGTACGCCAGCCCGTAGGCCTGGTTGCCGTGGTCGAAGAAGGAGGTGCTCGTCAGCCAGTTGATGAGGAAGAGCAACAGCACCAGCAGCGTGAGGCGCCATTCGGTAAACCAGTAGCTCACCGCCCCGATGATACTCACGAAGAGGCTGAAGAGGATCAGGAAGCTCGCCCCCGCCGGGATCTGGAAGGTCGGCTGCTCGATCAGTAGGCCCAGCACCACCAGCATCAGCAAAGTAACGAACTGGAGGAGGAGGGCGTTGACGTGGTTCTGCCGGAAGATGTTGCGGAGCAGGCCGGTCTCGTAGTGGGCCACGGAGCGGACGCGCTTGTTCTTCAGTCGGGCATTGAGGTAAAAGCGTACCCGGTAGGGATTGTCGTACTGGTTCACCAACTGCGGCCCCAGCGCGGTGGCCCGGTAGGGGCGGTAGCCCAGTCCGCCGCGCTGGCTCGGCCCCCGGTTGGGAGGCAGGTCGCGGCCGCCGGTGTAGTAGGTGATGTCGCGGTTGGTCAGGTTGAAGTAAATGGCATAAATAAAGAGGCTGATCACCAGCCCCAGCACCAGGCCGGAGAGGTCCTGTACGGCCGAGGCACCCGCGATCCCGCCCGTTACCGCCGCGGCGTGGAAGCGGACCAGCAGCAGGCAGTAGGTCAGGAAGACGGCCAGGGGCAACAGCGCGTTGTTGATGCAGAACTTGAAGAAGGGCCGCGACAGGCTCGCCAAAAAGTTAAAGTAGCCGCCCAGCAGCAGGTAGGTGGTCAGGTTCCAGCTCATGGTGAAGAAGCCGAAGGCCAGGCCGACCATCAAGAAGGAGTAGTAGCCCGTCTCGCCGAGGTATTCCGGATCGAGGAAGAGGTACTGCAGGCCCAGTTGGGCACCGAGCAGGCCACTTGTCATCAATAACAAGAGTACCCACATGCCCAGGAGCAGGTAGTTGGTCCGTAAGTGCAGCAGCAGCAACTGCACGGGAAAGGAGCGGTACAGATTGTGCAGGGAGGCGCGCATGTCGCGTCCAAATTACCCCTATATTCGCCGGCTCAAAAGAAAGACCCGGGAAAATTGCGGGGGCGGGTCGCGGGAGCCGCGGTTGAATCACGGACACGCGCTTCACCTGAACCGGAAACGGGGGGTCTGCGAACTGGATCGGCAGCAGGCCCTACTCCAGGCCGGTGTCCTACAATTAGTGCTGGGCTAAACTTTAAATTTTAACTCCCCCATTTCAAATCCCCAATTTGCCTACTCCCCAACGCCTCGCCACCACGCTTACGCCCCAGGGCGAGCGCATCCTCCGCTCCGGTCACCCCTGGCTCTTCGACGGGGCCGTGGCCGCCGTGAAGGGGGCAGGGAAAGCCGGGGACCTGGCCATCATCTTCGACCGGAAGAAGGATAAATTCATCGGCGCCGGCCTTTACGATCCGGAATCGCCCATTCGGATTCGCGTGCTTCACCAGGGGAGTCCGGTGAAAATCGATGCCGCCTGGTTCAACGCGCGCATCCAGGCGGCCCGCAAGCTGCGGCTGCCCCTGCTGAAGAAAAACACCAACGGCTACCGGCTGATCCACGGCGAGAACGACGGCCTGCCGGGACTGGTGGTCGACGTCTACGCCACGGTGGCCGTAGTGAAGCTGTACGCCCCGATCTGGTTTCCCTACCTCGCCGAGTTGCTGCCTTTGATCCAGCGGGCGGCGAAGGCCGAGGCGGTCGTACTGCGCCTGGCCCGCGTAGTGAAGCCGGTCGACGCGTATTCCGACGGTGCCGTTCTTCTGGGCAACCTGCCCGACCCGGAGGTCACCTTTCGCGAGCACAACGTAGAATTTCTGGCCAACGTGGTGAGTGGTCACAAGACGGGCTTTTTCCTCGACCACCGCCACAACCGCAAGCGGGTGGGGGAGCTGTCGGAGGGGCAGGACGTGCTCGACGTGTTCAGCTACGCCGGCGGCTTCAGCGTGCACGCCCTCCACGGCGGGGCCTACCGGGTGGTGAGCCTCGACATCAGCGGTCCCGCCCTGGAAACCGCCCGGCGCAACGTCGCCCTCAACTTCGGGGAGGACCCCCGCCACGAGACCCTCGCGGGCGATGCCTTTCAGGAACTCGAGCAGCTGGCCAAACGCGGGGAGCAGTTTGGCGTGGTCGTCGTAGACCCCCCCAGTTTCGCCAAGCGGGAAAAAGAAGTGCCGGGCGCCCTGGATGCCTACCGCCGCATCAACACCCTGGCCGTCCCCCTGGTGCAGGCCGGCGGCATTCTCCTGGCGGCCTCCTGTTCCGCGCGCGTGAGTGCCGAGGTTTTCTTTGCCACGGTAGAGAAAGTGATGAAGCGCAGCGGCCGGGGCTATACCCTGCTCGAAAAATCGTACCACGACGTCGACCACCCCATTGGCTTTCCGGAGGGGGCTTACCTCAAAGCGGTGTATTACCGCCTCGATTAAAACCAAAGCGTCAGCGGCTTCCGTAATTTTGCCTGCCGCTACCCGCCGTCCGATGAAGTTACACGTGATCATTCCCGTCGTCAATGAAGTGGAAAATCTCCGTTCCCTGCTGCCCTACCTGGTGGGCGAGCTGGCCGGGCGGGGCACCATCACCGTTACCGACGGGGGCAGCACCGACGGTACCGCGGAAGTAGTCGGGCGCTTAACGCAGGTGCAATACCTATCCTGCCAACAGCGCGGCCGGGCCAGGCAAATGAACGCCGCCGCCGCCCTGGGCACCGCTGATTACGACGTGCTGTACTTCGTCCACGCCGACACGCGCCCTCCCCGCGGCTTCTACGACGATATCCGGCGGAGCATCGCGCAGGGGGTTCCAGTGGGCTGCTACCGCTTCCGCTTCGACTCCCGCCACCCGCTGCTGGCCATCAACTCCTGGTTCACCCGCTTTGATTTCACCTTCTGCCGGGGCGGCGACCAATCGCTCTACCTCACCCGGGCGGTGTGGGAGGAACTCGACGGCTTCGACGGGGACATGGACATCATGGAGGACTACGACATCATCCGGCGGGCCCGAACGCATTACCCCTTCCGCATCATCCCACGGGCGGTGACGGTATCGGCCCGTAAGTACACCCACAACAGCTGGCTCACCGTCCAGCTGGCTAACCTCCGCATCGTGCGGATGTACAAACGCGGCGCCGATCAGCGGGAGATGGTGGAGACGTACCGGCGCTTGTTGCGGCCCTGGTAGCGGGGTAGATTGACCAATTACCAATTACGGAGGTGCCACATACTATTGCCCGCGCTTCGCCCCCCGGTACGGTGCGGTCTCCGACCGCGCAGTTCGCCGCTGCCTCCGGCAGCAAGAGGCAGATCTCTACCGACATAGCGCACCGCGGGTTAGCTTTTACTAGCTCCCGGGCTGCCGCTTGGCCTACCGTGCGTGAGGGTGTACTGCAAGAATTCTACTTAAGTTTGACAGGCAGCGTGGCCGCTACGCGTAGCGACGGCTTTAGCCGTCACGCTGCCGTAAGCTTGCTCCTTTGCGTCTATTCTTCGCCGCGAAAAGCGTCACTTAGCCCGTCACCGCGAAGCAGCCACGAAGTGCACCTCCCCTTTTCGAGGATCGAATAGACCCAAAATAGCGGCGCTTTCGTCAGGCTCGGAAAACCCAGACAAGCTCTAAATCTGCCGGTACCGACTTAGCTTAGCCACATGCACCGACGCTCCGTACTGGCCCTTCCCGTGATTTTCCTCAGCACCCGCGGCCCCGCCCCCTCGGCCGGTCCGCGTACGCCGAACCTGTACGACTTCACCGACCTATGGTGGAGGTCGAGTAGCGACGGCTTTAGCCGTCCTGCTGCCCACTTGACCCGCTCTATAGCAGGTGCCGACCTGACAATCTCTCCCCCGGACGCCGTCGTCGTGGCGGGCCTCAACCCTTACCCGCAGCATAGTTACTGAAGTAGCCGCTACGCGGTATGCCGTGCTGCTGCCGATCCCGCCTTTCCGCCACCGCATCGACGAGGTGTTTTCCAGCACCGGGGAGGCGTGGAATTAGACCTAAATCTCCCCATTCCGCAAGGCCACCGAAGTGCCCGTTAGAGGACGGTTTTGGAGCGCCGAAACCCTAGGAAAGCTGGCATACTTTTTGTACTTTTGTTGGTATGACAAAGAACAACGAGCTGAACCCGAAAGCGGGGTATGACGCCGGGAATATCACCGCACTGGAGGGCCTCGAAGCCGTTCGCAAACGGCCCGGGATGTACATCGGGGGCACCGATACGCGGGGACTCCACCACCTGGTGTGGGAAGTGGTCGACAACTCGATCGACGAGCACCTGGCCGGCTACTGCAGCCGCATCGATATGATCATCCACGAGGACAACTCGATCACCACCATCGACGACGGCCGGGGCATCCCCGTAGGGATGCACGAAAAGCTCCAAAAGAGTGCCCTGGAGGTCGTCATGACCGTGCTCCACGCCGGCGGTAAATTCGATAAGGATACCTACAAAGTTTCCGGCGGTCTGCACGGGGTAGGCGTGAGTTGCGTCAACGCCCTGTCGAGCCACCTGCGCGCCACCGTTCACCGCGACGGTAAGATCTACCAGCAGGACTACAGCGAGGGCATCCCCCAGAACCAGGTGCACGAGGTAGGCACCACCGACCATACCGGCACCACGATCATGTTCAAGCCGGACGCGACGATCTTCGAAAGCGTGGTCTACAAGTTCGAGACCCTGGCCAGCCGCATGCAGGAGCTGGCGTTCCTGAACAGCGGGCTCTACCTGAGCCTGACCGACGAGCGGCGAGCTCGACGACGACGGCAAGTTCGTGCGCAAGGACTACTACAGCGAGGGCGGCCTGGCCGAGATGGTCAAGTACCTCGACGAGGGCAAGCAGGACCTGCTCGAAGAGGCCATCTACGTGAAGTCGAAGGAAGACAACGTGGAGGTCGAGGTAGCCATGCAGTACAACACCACCTACCAGGAGAACATCTACTCCTTCGTCAACAACATCAAAACCCGCGAGGGCGGCACCCACGTCAACGGTTTCCGCCGCGCCGTGAACCGCCTGTTTACCAAGTACGGTGACGACAACGGCCTGTTCAAGAAGCTTAAGTTCAAGGTCAGCGGCGAGGACTTCCGTGAGGGCCTCACCGCCGTCGTGTCCGTGAAGGTGCCCGAGCCCCAGTTTAAGGGACAGACCAAGGGAGAGCTCGGCAACAGCGAGGTGACCGGCATCGTGAGCCGCGCCGTCGGCGAGAGCGTCGGCCACTGGCTGGAGGAGAACCCCCTGCAGGCCAAGCGCATCATCGACAAGGTGATCATCGCCGCCACCGCCCGCCACGCCGCCCGCAAGGCCCGCGAGATGGTGCAGCGCAAGAATGTCCTCACCGGCACCGGCCTGCCCGGCAAGCTCGCCGACTGCTCCAACAAGGACCCCGAAGGCTCCGAGATCTACCTGGTCGAGGGCGATTCGGCCGGCGGAACCGCTAAGATGGGCCGCAACCGCGCCTTCCAGGCCATCCTGCCGCTGCGTGGTAAGATCCTTAACGTGGAAAAGGCCATGGAGCACAAGATCTACGAGAATGAGGAGATCAAGAACATGTTCACCGCCCTGGGCGTGAGCATCGTGGAGGGCGAGCACGGCGAACGGGTGCTGAACCTATCCAGGCTGCGCTATCACAAGATCATCATCATGTGTGACGCCGACATCGACGGCAGCCACATCGTGACCCTCATCCTCACCTTCTTCTTCCGCTACATGCACGCCCTCGTGGAGGGTGGCTACGTCTACATCGCCCAGCCGCCCCTCTATCAGGTGCGCCGCGGCAAGCAATTCCGCTACTGCTGGACGGAGGACGAGCGCCGCGAAGCCATCGCCAACTACAGCAAGAGCGAGAACGACGGGGCCGTAAAGGTGCAGCGCTACAAGGGTCTGGGAGAGATGAACGCCACCCAGCTCTGGGAAACCACCATGGACCCCGATACCCGCATGCTTCAGCGCGTCGAGATCGAGGAGAGCTCCGAGGCCGACCGCGTCTTCAGCATGCTGATGGGCGACGAGGTGCCGCCCCGCCGGGCCTTCATCGAGGCGAATGCGAAGTACGCTAAGGTGGATGTGTAGTACCTGGTGCTTCAGGACCGAAATAAGCTGCACCTTGACTTGCCATCGCGGCGCTGCACTTCCCGGCCAAAAATCCACCGTAGCTACGGCTATGCTGAACTTTTGTCCGCTCGTTCAGCACCACGCTGTCGGCGTCAAGCTATTGCTTAGTTCAATCCTGAAGCACTAGGTAACTCAATTGAAAAAGCCCGTCTCGAATGAATCGAGACGGGCTTTCTTATCTTGGGTAGGATCTAATCCCTACTGCACCTCGCGGGTGGCCTCAAACAGGAACCAAGTCCGCCGCTCGGTGGCATTGATGTAGTCCTCCAGCAAGCTGCCGCCGCCGATGTCGTCCGCCTCTTCGCACACCGCGTGGGCGGCGCGTAGGTTAGCGGCCATTTTCTTGTTTTCGCGCATCAGGTCGATGAGCATATCGCGGGGATGTACCTCGGCCGAATCGTTGTCGGTTACGTTCTGCAGCTTGGCGATCTGGCCGATGCTGGTGATGGTTTTGCCGCCCAGCTTCCGCACGCGCTCGGCCAGGGGATCGACGGTGGTGATGAGTTCTTCGCTCTGGTCGTCGAGCATCCGGTGGTAATCCCGGAAGTTACGGCCCGCCATGTGCCAGTGGTAGTTCTTGGTCTTCACCCACAAGGCGATGAGGTCGGCCACGAGGGGGTTAAGGGCGTTGACCACCTTGTCGACCATTTCCTGATCGAGATCGGTGGGGGTGTCCAGCATTTCCTCGGGTAGGTTGGCCTTTGGCAGGGTGGATTTCTTGGTAGCTTTGCCCTTTGCGGGGGCTTTGGATTCTTTGGTGGGGTTAGCCATTT
Organism: Lewinellaceae bacterium; assembly: GCA_963803525.1. GTDB lineage: Bacteria > Bacteroidota > Bacteroidia > Chitinophagales > Saprospiraceae > Neolewinella. Next base: position 527,003 of record CAWDMV010000013.1, on the reverse strand, counting down.
TCTGTTATTTTGTTACGTTGGTGCAACGGGTACGCGCGCCCCGATGTTCGTCCCTAAACCCCGCTTGTGCCCTACCGTCTCCATTCCGCCGAACGCCTGAAGTCCCGCACGGAGATCGGTCGGCTCTTTGCGGCCGGGGCGGGTTCTCAGGCGGTCTACCCGGTGCGGGTGCTGTACCGGCCGGTCGAGACGGTGCACGGACCGCATCCCTTTCAGGTGACCTTCGTGGTGCCCAAACGCCGCTTCAAACGGGCCGTTGACCGCAACCTCCTCAAGCGGCGCATGCGCGAGGCCTACCGCTTGCACAAGGACTTACTAGCGGCGGGGCCGCGGGTGCCGGGGGAGTCCCGCCCGCAGCAAATGGCCCTCCTGTTCATGTACACCGGCAAGGAAAAGTCGGACTACGCCCTGATCGAGCGCAGGATGATCAAGCTGCTGACGCGCTTAGCCGCGGGCGGATGAAGCCGCCTCCACGGCGCGCCAGACCCGAAGGACGTTACCGGAGAGAATCTTCTGGATGTCGGCGTCGGAGTAGCCGCGTTTAAGCAGGGTGTAAATCAGGTTAGGGTAGTCGGCTACATCCTTGAGGCCGGTAGGCAGGCTGTCGCCTACGCCATCGAAGTCTGACCCGAGCCCCACGTGATCGATGCCGGCGATCTCTACGACGCGGTCGATGTGGTCGGCAACCATCTCGAGGTCGGAATAGAGGGTGGGGTTCTCCTGCTGGAAGCTGTCGATCATGGCCTCGCCTGCTTCGCTGTCCGGGTCTAAGCTGGCGTCCCTCAGGCGCGTCCGCATGATGTCGCGGAGGCTATCCTGCCGTTCGCGCAGCGCGCCATCGAGGAAAGTGGAGCCGAAGTTGATCTGAATGACCCCGCCATTTTCCCCAAGTCGCTTGATCATGTCATCGTCCATGTTGCGCTCGAAGCCTGGGGTGAAGTAGCGTACGGAAGAGTGGCTGGCGATGACGGGCACGTCGGTGAGGTCCATCACGTCCCAGAAGGTGGAGTCGCTGACGTGGCTGATGTCGACCATGATGCCGACGCGGTTCATCTCCTTCACGACTTCCACGCCGAAGGGGCTTAGGCCACCGTGGGTGGCCGTGGTATCGTAGCTGGAATCCGAGATGAGGTTGTCCTTGCCGTGGGTGAGGGTGATGTAGCGGATCCCCTTGTCGAAGTACTCCTGCACGCGGCCGAGGTCGTCTTCGATGGGCGAGCCGTTCTCCATGCCCAGGGGCAGACTCATAACTCCGTCCCGGAAGTTTTGCTCCAACTCGTCGGGGCTCCGGGCGATACGGAACTTGTCGGGGTGCGCCGCGGCAATTCCTTTAACCATATCGATGAGGCTGTCGGCCAGGGCGGGGGAGGCCCCCGGTTCCAGCTGCAGGCCGCTGGGAATGTAGATCGACATAAAGGGGGCATCGAGACCACCCTGTACGGCACGGACGTAATCGAAGTCGCCCTCGTCGGTCTCGATGGGAATGCCCAGCAGCTCGCGGTCGAGGCGAAAGTTCTTCACCTTCAGGCGGTAGGGGAGGTCGACGTGGCCATCGGTGATGAGGTAGGCGTGGGCGAGGCTGTCGGCGTGGGCGCGCAGTTCGACGTCGGACCGCCCGGCCGGGGCCTTGGCGCCGGAGTCGCCGCAGGAAACCAGCAGGGGGAAAAGCAGGTAGGGGAGGTAGCGAAGCATGGTGGGTGGTAGTTGAAAAAGCGGGAAAAGTGGTGATCGACCCCGGTACGCCGGCTGGGGATAAATTTACGCAATTTGAGCCAAGCGGTTGGACGGCCCCACCCCGTCCAACGGGTACCCGTTGGACGGGGTGGGGCCGTCCAACGGGGTCAGCGCGTAATTCCTATCTTAGGTTACTAACTTGATGCCCCTAATTGCCCGCTCCATGCTCCGTGCTTTCATTATTGCCAGTTTGCTCTTCACCTGCTTCCCAGCCTGCACCACGGAAGAGGAGTCTGCTCCCGCTGGCACCGCTGACATCGTGTCCTCCATGACCATCCCCAACAGCCTCGAGCAGCTCCGCAACGACATGGTCCTGCCCCACGCCGCCATCCCCCGTGGCGTACCCGATTATATGGACTGGCGTACCGGCCCGCGTACCGCCTACGGTAACGAGCCACCCCCCGATTGGTCGGCCATGATCACTTGGGGACAAGTCTACGCCGCCGTCGGCCACTCCGCCCCCCCGAACACCCGTTTCCAGCTCAAGAACCTACGCACCTGGTACCTCAGCAAGGCCAGCGGGGAATGGACCAATTGGCAACACTCCAGTCAGGTCGGCGGAGCCAACTACGCCGAAGATTTTCAGAACGACGCCAACGTCCCCGCCGACATCCGAGCGGAGGCCGAGGGATATTCGGCTACCCTGCAGGACGGCTACAACTTCCACTTCTGGCCGCAGGAGGGGCGGGTCGAAATAGATCCTACCGACATCGAGGCGGTCTGGACGGCCATCGACGGTCGCCTCATTCTGGCCGACTCCAGCCGGACGGACGACCGCGCGGATGCCCGGTTGCTCCTGAGCGCAGGATCCGACTACTGGCTCGATCGTGCCGCCGCCTGGGACCAGTGGAAAACCAACGGCGACATCGGTATCGGCCGCTTCCGCTTCCTTTCGCCCGACTGGCAGACCTATAATATGCATACCATCAGCGACTCCATCTTCCGCGTGAACCCACCGCCTTTCGATCGCTGATGTACATTCACCACTAGCCGGTGTATCCGGTACCGCCCTATCTCCGCAAGACTATGTCCCATCTCTACGCCTTTCTTCTTCTCCTGTGTGCCGCCGGCCTGTCCGCCCAGACCGCCGCCCCCCTCCTGGGCTTCACCGCCGAGCACGCCGCCGAGCAGCGCGCGCTCGAGCACCGCCTCGATGCCCTGGTCACCCCCACCAATCTCGACGCGTGGATGCAGTACATGACGGCCCGCCCCCACCACGTCGGTTCCCCCTACGATAAGCAGGTAGTGGACTACATGGCCGAGAAGTTCCGGTCGTGGGGTTACGAGGTGGAAGTGGAACGCTTCGACGTGCTCTTCCCGACGCCGAAGGTGCGCAGCCTGGAGCTTATCGCCCCCACCCGGTACACCGCCCTGCTCGAAGAGCCGCCGGTAGCGGGCGATCCTTCCACGGAGCAGACCGACGAGGCCCTGCCCCCCTACAATGCCTACTCCATCGACGGCGACGTGACGGCCGAGCTGGTGTTCGTCAACTACGGCGTGCCGGCCGACTACGAGGAGCTGGAGAAGCGCGGCATCGACGTGACCGGCAAGATCGTCCTCGCCAAGTACCAGGGCTCCTGGCGCGGCATCAAGCCCAAGGTAGCCGCCGAAAAGGGGGCCATTGGCTGCATCCTGCTATTCCGACCCGGAAGACGATGGCTACTACCAGGGCGAGACCTACCCCGACGGAGCCTTCAAGAACGAATACGGCGTACAGCGCGGTGCGGTCATGGACCTGCCCTCCGCCCCCGGGGACCCCCTCACTCCCGGCTACGGGGCCACCGCCGACGCCAAACGAATCGACCGGTCGGAGGCGGAAGGACTGACGAAGATCCCCGTGCTGCCCATCTCCTACCACGATGCCGAACCCCTGCTCAAGGCACTGGGCGGACCGGTCGCCCCTTCCTCCTGGCGCGGTGCTCTGCCCCTGACCTACCACATCGGCCCCGGACCGGCGCAAGTGCGGCTAAAACTGGAATTCAACTGGGAGCTCGCCCCGGCCTACGACGTCATTGCCACCCTGCGGGGCGGCGAGTACCCCGACCAGTGGGTCATCCGCGGCAATCACCACGACGCCTGGGTGCACGGTGCCAACGACCCCATCAGCGGGATGGTGGCCGTTATGGAGGAAGCCCGGGTAATAAGCGAACTGGTCAAATCCGGCTGGACACCCAAGCGCACCATCAAGTTCTGCGCCTGGGGTGCCGAGGAGCCCGGCTTACTTGGCTCCACCGAATGGGTCGAAACCCACGCCGACGAGCTGCGGGAAAAAGCCGTCGCCTACATCAACACCGACGGTACCGGACGGGGCTTCCTCAGCGCGGGCGGCTCGCACACCCTGGAGAAATTCTTCGGAGAGATTACCCGGGACGTCGATGACCCGGAAACCGGCGTGACGGTATTTGCCCGCGCTAAGGCCGAAACCGAGGTGAACGAGCAAAAAGTGATTACGGACTTTCCCCTGTCGGCCCTGGGGTCCGGATCGGACTATTCACCCTTCTTTCAGCACCTGGGGATCGCCGCCTTCAATATGGGCTTCGGCGGCGAGAGCAGCGGCGGGGAGTACCACACCATGTACGACTCCTACGCCCACTACAAACGCTTCAAGGACCCGGACTTCAGCTACGGTGCCGCGCTGGTGAAGGTGGCTGGCCGTACCACGCTGCGCCTGGCCGAGGCCGACGTGCTGCCCTTCGAGTTCGAACGCTTCAGTAAGACATTGGCCGGCTACGGTAAAGAAGTCATGGACCTCACCGAAAAGCTGCGCGAGCAGATCGCCCGGGAAAACCGGCTGATCGAGGAGGGTGCCTACAAACTGGCCGCCGACCCGACCAAGCCCTTCTTCGCCCCGGAGGCTAAAGAAGAAGTACCCTACCTGAATTTCGCCCCCCTCCAAAACGGCCTCAATCGGATCAGTGAGCTGGCCGGCGATTACGACGCCACGGCGGCCGCCCAGCTGCCCACCGCCGAACGGGAGCGCCTAAACGGACTGTTCATAGACCTCGAACGGCAACTCACGCGTCCGGAAGGCCTGCCCCGCCGGCCCTGGTTCATTCACCACGTGTACGCCCCCGGCTACTATACCGGCTACGGGGTGAAGACGGTACCCGGCGTTCGGGAGGCCATCGAGCAGCGCGATTATACCGAGGCCCAGGAGCAGATCGTCAAACTCGGCGAAGTGCTCGGAGCCTACGCCGATCAGATGGAAAAGATCATCAGCCTTACCGCCACGAAGTAGCCAACTATCTTTGCGTACACAACGTCCTTGGTTCCAACACCCCTCCGGTATGCGCCCCCTCGTATGGCTCCTTCCCCTGTTTCTTCTGCTGTGGCCCGGCGATGCCGTGCATGCCCAACGCGTACTGCTGTTCGAAAAGCTGACGGCTTCGAAGAGTGATCGGGTGTATGAGGGAGACGCCCTGCGCTTCCGCCTTAAGGGTGATAAGTTCTGGCAGCAGGGCTACATCCGCGAGATGCGCCCCGACATCCAGGCGCTCGTCATCAACGACCGTTACGTGCTGATTGACGAGATTGAGGCCATTCACCTCGGCACTACCGTCGCGGCTAAGCTTGGCCTCGGCCTGATCACCTTCGGAGCCGGCTGGTCCTTTTTCGCCGCCGTCGGCTACGCCGTCGATAGGGACCCCTCCACCAGCTACTCCGGCACCGATGCCCTGGTCACGGCCGTATCGGTGGGCACCGGATTCCTGCTCTTCAAGGTCCTGGGCACCCGCAAGTTCAAGCCCGGAAGGTACAAGCGGCTGCGGATCGTGGATCTCAGTTTTTAAGGATTGAATTGGTGAGTTTTTGAATGAGTGAATGGGGCTCGCATCGCATGTACGGCCACTCATGCACGCATTCACCAAACAAATGTATATCCGTGCGGCCCCGCGAGCAATGCGCCCACCCATTCACTAATTCACCCATTCACTAATTCACCCATTCACTAATTCACCCATCCACCAACCATCAAGGGTACAGCGCCCGCGCCAGCACCTCCGCAAACGCCCCCGGCGTACTCGCGAATGGCTTCAGGCCGAGTTCCGTGAGCTGGGTCGCGATGCCGTGGTCGAAGGCGGGAGCCCCCTGGTCGCTGAGGGCCAGGATGGGGAGGAAGGTGAGGCCGGTTTGGGTGAGGCGGCGGACGCTCTGGAGCATATTGGCGACGGACCCGCCCTCGAAAAGATCGCTGAGCAGGACGACCACCGTGTCGCGCGGATTGGTGACGAGCTGCTCGGCGTAGCGCAGGGCCCGGCCGATGTCGGTGCCGCCGCCGAGCTGGAGGGCGAAGAGGAGCTCGATGGGGTCGGGCAGCTGGGCCGTGAGGTCGACCACGCTGGTGTCGAAGGCGACCACGTGGGTCTTTACGCTGGGCAGGCTGGCCATGACGCAGGACAACACCCCGGCGTAGACCACCGAACTGGCCATGGAGCCGCTCTGGTCGATGAGCAGGATGAGGTGCTTCAGGCTGGCCTGGCTGCGCTGCTGCCCCCGCAGGTGAACGGGCAGCACGGTGCGGTAGTCGGGCTGGTAGTGCTTGAGGTTGACGCGAATGGTCTGATCCCAGTCGATGTCGGCGTGGCGGGGCCGGCGGTTGCGGGCGTGGGTGCGCCGGCGACCGCTGATGGCCTGCAGCAGGGGCTGGCGGAGTTGCTTTTCGATCTCTTCGACGACCTTGCGAACCACCATGCGCGCGGTTTCCCGGCTGCGCTCGGGCAGGACGTTCTTCAGGCTCAGTAGGGTGCCGACGAGGTGTACGTCGGGCACGATGGTCTCCAACAGTTCCGGCTCCAGCAGCATCTGTTGCAGGCCGAGGCGCTCGAGGGCGTCCCGCTGGAGTAATTGCACCGTGTCGGTGGGAAAATACTTGCGGATATCACCGAGCCAGCGGTTGACATTCGGGCTGGAGGCGCCGAGCCCCCCCTTACGGTCTTCCCCGCGGTAAAGGGCCTCCAGGGTAGCGTCCATACCGGCGGCGCGGGCGGGCAGTTCGGGACCGCCGTCCGGAGCCTGAGCGTCCTGACCGAGGATGAGCCGCCACTTACGCAGGTATTCGTCGTAATCACTCATCGGCGGCGAGGATGCGTTGCAGGAGTCCGTCGAAGTCGGTGACCTTGTCCTCCCCGTGACCGAGCCGGGCGATCACCAGGCCACGACTCGGGATGATGAACACCCGCTGGTCCTGAAAACCCCGCATGGAGAACGCGTCGGCGGGCAGGCTGGGAGTATCCGGCCCCGGCAGCCAGAGCTGGGCCCCGTAGGTACCCGCGCTGCCGGCGGCGGGCTCCCGCATAAAGTCGATCCAGGCGGCGGGGATGAGGCGCTGGCCTTCCCACATTCCCTCCTGCAGCATCAACTGACCGAGCCGGGCCCAGTCGCGGGCGGTAGCCCAGCCGTAGCTGCTGCCGACGGGGCGGCCACGCTGGTCGGGCTCAATAATCAGGGTCGGGGCCACGGGTGCAAAGCGGGAATCCAGGAAAGCGTAGAGGGCGCCGTTGCTTCCCAGTTCCCGGCGCAGGTACTCCGTCAGGATGTTGGTGGTGCCGCTGGAGTAGTTCCAGAAGGTACCGGGCTCCTCGGTCACCAGGCTACGCAGGGCGAAGTCGGCAAAGTCAGGCCGTTCGTGCAGCATCACGGTGGCGTCGGTGAGGCTGCCGTAGCCCTCGTTCCAGGCCAGGCCGGAGTTCATGTGCAGGAGGTCGGCGAGGGAGATGTCCGCCCGCTTGTCGGTCCAGCGGTCAGGGAACAGTCCGGTTTGTTGCCGGGCGCGCCTGAGTTTGTCGGCCAAGCCAGCCGTCGAATCCGCCCCGGCCAGGTAGGCCCCCACGGCCATGCCCGTCAGCGTTTTGGTCATCGACCAGCCGAGTAGCGGAGTGTCTTTCGAGAAGCCTTCGGCGTAGCGCTCGGCAATCACTTGGCCGTCCTTGAGCACGACGATGCCGCGCGCGCCACCGCCCGGCACGGGAAGCATGCCGTAGTCGAGGGCTTCCCTGTAGGCTGAATTGTCGACCTCCGGTTCCTCCGCTTTCGGGGCCTTCCTTACACCCGCGGCCCCGCCCGTAGGCAGGGGGAGATCGAGCTCATTAATCAGGACACAGCCCCCCGACGGCAGGTGTACCGCGCTCCGTTCCACCAGGCCCAAGAGGGAGGAGCGCACGGTATCGCCGCGGAGCTCCAGGCCGTACAGCCCCAGCACGCTGAAGTTGAGATCGTGGGTGCTGATCTCGTCCAGGGCCCGCCCCTGCAGGAAGTGGCAGCTGCAGGCATGCTTGGCCGCGTAGCCCCCGCCGATGCTGAGGAGGGGCCGCAACCAGAGGAAAGCCGCGAACAGCAGCAGGACCAGGAGGGTAAGCCCGACGAGCCAGCGGGTCAGGGGGGTGGTGTGCATGGGGTGAAGATAGGGCAGGGGGTTAAGGAATAAGGGCGTGAAGGATTGAGGGCGTGAACGGTTGGAGGGGGCTTACCTTCGGGCTGATGGAAACGCGCACGTTTGGCATTCGGCACCACGGGCCCGGCTCGGCGCGCCGCTTGCGGGGGGAGCTGGAGCGGTGGACACCCGACCTGATCCTGCTGGAAGCCCCGGCGGACAGTGCGCCCGCGCTCTTTCAACTGACGGCACCGGGCATGCGGCCCCCGCTGGCGCTGGTGCTGTACGATACGAAGGACATCGAGCGGGCGAGCTTTTACCCCTTTGCGCGCTTCAGTCCGGAATACCAGGCGCTGGAGTGGGCCCGCGATCACGGGGTGGAGGTGCGGCCCATCGACCTGCCCGCCCGGCACTACCTGGCGCAGCGGGACGAGCAGCCGCTAAGCTTATTTCCAGCTCCGGTAGCGGAGGAATCTTCGCCCTTCCCCGGGAAGACGCGGGCGGAGCTGACGGCGCAGTTGCGCCGCGACCCGCTCTCGCTGGTGGCGGAACTGGCCGGCTACCCCGATAGCGAAAGCTGGTGGGATGCGACCCTGGAGCGCGGCGTGGCGGGGGCCGGGGAAACCTTCGCGGCCATCCTGCAGGTGGTGACCGACCTGCGGGAAACCTTCCCCGAGGCTTCGGACGCCGAGAACCAGCAGCGGGAAGCCTGGATGCGCACCGAGATCCGCAAGGCGCTGAAGGAAGACTGGCAGCGGGTGGCGATCGTGGTGGGGGCCTGGCACGGACCGGCGGTGGCCGACGCCGCGGCCTACCCCGTGGGGACCGACCGGGCGCTGCTCAGGGGACTGCCGAAGATGCGGGTGAGCCAGGCCTGGGTGCCCTGGTCCTTTCCCCGCCTGGCCCGGGGCGGTGGCTACGGGGCGGGGGTGACCTCGCCGGCCTGGTACGCGACCCTGTTCGATTTTCCGGAGCGGGCCGTGGACCGCTGGATGGCGGGGGCCGGCATCCTGCTGCGGAAGGCGGGCTTTGAGGCGAGCCCGGCCATGGCCACGGAGGGGGTGGGGCTGGCCAATACCCTGGCCACCCTGCGCGAGCACGAGCGGCCGGGCATCGAGGAGTTGGAGCAGGCCGTGCTGAGCACCCTGGCGGCGGGGCTGACCGAGCGCCTGGCCCTCATCCACGAGCAACTGACGGTGGGGACGACGGTGGGCTTCGTGCCGCCCGGGATCACCACCGTGCCGCTGCTGGAAGACCTGCGGACCGAGGTAAAAAGCACCCGCCTGAGCAAACTCTGGGAAACCGCCGGGGAGCACTACCTCAAAGCCACTAAATCGGATCCCCGCGGCGGCATCGACCTGCGGCAGCCCAGTGATTTGCGCAAGAGTCACCTGCTGCACCGCCTCAACCTGCTGGGCATCCGTTGGGGCAAATTGCAGCCGAGCGGCCCCGACAGCCTGAGCAGCTTCCGGGAGATCTGGCTGCTGCAGTGGCAACCGGAATTTAGCCTGCTGGTGATCGAACGGGGCAGCTACGGGAACACCGTGGCCACGGCCGCGGCCGCCTACGCCCGCGAGCAGGCCGCCGCCCTCACTACGGTGCGTCCGCTGGCCGAACTCACGCTCCACTGCCTGCGGGCCGCCCTGCCGGAGGTCGTCCCGCGCATGCTGGAGCTGCTCCGCGCGCGGGCCGCGGAGACCACCGACGTGGCCGCCCTGCTGGCCGCCCTGCCCGCCCTGGTGCAAACCAGCCGCTACGGCGACAGCCGCAAGACCGACACCACCGCCCTCTTGCTGGTCATCGACGAGCTGCTGCCGCGCCTCGTTGCCGGCCTGCCCGCCGCCGCGACCAACATCGACGTCGAGCGGGGGGAAGAACTGGTCGACCTGCTGGCCGCCGCCGCCTACGCCCTGGCGCAGCTGGACCGGCCGGAACTGGAGGAGCTGTGGCTCGATGGACTGCTGCGCACCGCCGACGCCGGCGTGCATCCGGCCGTGGAGGGCCTCTGCCTACGCCTGCTCTTCGACCGCAACCGCATCGACGGGGAAGAGACTGCCCGCCGCTTCGCGCGTGCCCTCTCCCGCGCCCGGGGCGCGGCGGCCGTGGCCGGATGGATCCAGGGCTTCCTGCACGGCAGTGGACAGTTGCTGCTGCACTACCCGCCGCTATTCACCCTGGTCGATGAATGGGTGGCCGGCCTGGACTGGGAGGACTTCGAGGAAGTGGTGGCCCTGCTCCGCCGCACGTTTTCCTCGTTTTCCCGCTACGACCGCCAGCGCCTCATGGCCATGACCGTGCGTAGCGAAACTACTGAGCAATTCGTGGAAAAGGTAGTCCCGCAGGCGGGGGCTCCCGATCCCTTATTGGCGGAACTATTAGCGTGGATGAAATAAGCGCTTGTTTGGGATTCCGCTCGCCGCCGCAAACTTGCTCTTTTGCGCCTACTCTTCGCCTCGAAAAGCGTCACTTAGCCCGTCACCGCGAAGCAGCCACGAAGTGCACCTCCCCTTTCCGAGGCTCGATTAGCCCCATAATAGCGGCGTTTTCGTCAGGCTCGGACAACCCAAAAAAGCTATAAGGGTAACATCCCAAAATATAGCTGCATTAAGTTGTGACCGCCCTCCCGGGCGGGCATCTCATGGATACCCTTAGGCTACACGACAACTACCGCTCCCCGGAGACCAGTGAACAACACGATTACATGGCTGCGTATTGACAGGATTGATACTTCGAATTTAGGTTTTTATTGAGAGACGTTTTATCCCTTACGCGCACGTTTGTGCGCAGCAGCGCCCATCCCCTGCGGATAGGGCGCTTTTTATTTGGCCAGCGCCCACCGCAGGCCCAGGTAGCCCCGGCGGCCCTGGTTAGAGGCGTAGACGTAGGTGGGGTCGAAAGTCAGGGCGCGGGGATTATCCGGGGTGGCCAGCACGCTGCCGTCCGCGGCGAACGCTACCCCCCGGTCGAAGGGGTCGAAAGCCCGCGCGATGCTGTTGGCCGGCGGCGTGAAGTCGAGCAGGTTTTTGACGCCCGCGTACACTTCCAGTCCGCTAAGAAAGGTTTTGGTGACCTGTACATTTTGGGTGGAGAACCAGGGAGAACGCCCCGCCCGGTCGTCCAGCGCCCCGAGCAGGGGCAAGTCCATGGGGCCGTACACGTTGCCCGTGTAGTCGAGCCTGAGCAGGGCCGCCGGCAGGGGCACGCTCAGTTGCCACACGCCCGAAAAGCGCTCGGTGAGCAGTTGCCGCTCGCGCTGCCCCCGCTCTTCCTGGGTATAGACGTCCTGCAGGGTAAGGCCGGCGTTGAGGGTGGTGCCGCCGCGCAGGCTCAGGTCGGTGCTCAGACTCAGTCCCCGGGAGACCGCCGATCCGCGCAGGTTGGCGTAGATGATGGCGTTGGGGTCGGTGGTGTAGTCGGGCAGGATGCGGTTGCCGAAGCGGGTGTACCAGGCCGAGCCGTCGAGGTTTACGACCACGCCGCGGGGCAGCAGGAACCTGCGGGTGTAGTTAGCGTTGGTGTTCCAGCTGGTTTCGGGGCGCAGGGCCTCGGCGAAGCGCACCTCCCGGGCCCCGGTGAGGGCGGCGTGGTCCTCGGTGAAGACGTTGGCCACGCGGTAGCCGTTGCCGACGCTCAGGCGCACGACGTCCCGGTTCTCGGCCGAGTTCCATTTGTAGTTGAGCCGGGGCGTCAGGATGCTGCCGTGGTAGCTGTTGTAGTCGTAGCGGAGGCCCAGCAGCACGACGTTGGAGGCGTTTAGGCGGATCTCATCCTGGAGAAAGGCGCCCGGCAGGCGGGTGGCGGAAGGCCCGGCGGCCGAGACCGGGGTATTGTCGTCGTACCAGGTGTAGCGGTAAGCGGCCCCCAGCAGCAGGTCGTGCGCGCCCACCGAGCGGCGTCCACGTCAGCTGCCCGAAACCCACGTACTGAGTCGCGTCAAATAGGGTAGTCCCGTAGGCCGAGCGTTGGTAGTGGCCGTTGGCGCTGAACTGGAAGGTGATGGCCTCCCGCACCGGCAGCCGGTAGGTGCCGAAGGTCTCCCAGCGGTTGGTGGTGATGCTCTCGCCGTACACCCGGTCGCCACCGCGGTCGCCGCGCTCCCAGTCGAGCTGTCCGCCGAAGCGGTCTTCGTACACGTAGCGGGCGGCCAGGGTAAGGGGCCGGTCGCCCCTTCGGTCGAAGGTCCATTTGTTGAAGACGGACAGGCGGTCCTGCAGGGTGGCGTCCGTAAAGCCGTCGCCGTTGTTGTCTACGGGATTTTGGTAGTGGAAGTAGTTGACGCCCAGCAGGGAGTGGGCGCTGCCGGTCCGCGCCTTGAGGCCCAGGTCGAGGTTCACTTCCCCCCAGCTGCTGGCCATCAGGTCGGCCGCGGCCAGGGGGGCGTCGGCGGGGTCCTTGGTGATGACGTTGATGAGCCCGCCCACCGCCTCCGAGCCGTAGAGGGTGGAGGCCGGCCCCTTCACCACCTCGACCCGCTCGATCAGGCTCTGGGGAATGCCGCTGAGGCCGTACACCGTCGACAGCCCGCTCACGATCGGCATCCCGTCGATCAGCACCATCGTGTAGGGCCCCTCCATGCCGTTGATGTGGATGTCCCCGGTGTTGCAGACCGCGCAGTTGAGCTGGGGCCGTACGCCGTTGACCGTCTGCAGGCTCTCGAATACGCTCGGGCTCGGATTGGCCTGGAAGTACTTCGCGGTATACACTTCCACCGGGACGGGACTGTCCGCCCGGCTCACCGCCTTCATGGTGCCGGTCACGACGACGCTCTCCAGTACGGCCGCGCTGGCCTCCAAACGGAGGTGTGCCACCGTCGTATCGCGCTCCCGGATCGTTACGCTCACCTGCCGGGGCGCATAGCCCAGCGCGGATACCAATATGCGGTGCTCGCCGGTCGGCAGTTGCAGGGTAAAGGCGCCCAGGTCGTCGGCCAGGGTGCCCTGGCTGCTTCCCTCCACCCCAACACTCGCGAAGCCGAGGGGAACTGCCGCTTCATCGACCACCGTCCCGGTCAGCAAACCGGTTTGGGCGGGAACGGACAGGGAGCAGAGAAGCAGCAACAAGTACAGATGAGGCATAAGTAAGGGTTCAGGGCGGGGCCACGGGTGCGGCGAACGTCATGCAAAGGTAAAGACTCTTATGATAAAAGTTAGAATAGACTAACTTTGTTCTGATATTTACGGTACCCAAGGCCGTTCGGGGGATTTCCCGGCACCCGCGTCCCCGCCCGGACTGCTATATTTGTGGGATGGCGACCCCGACGGAAGAGAACTACCTCAAGGCATTGTTGGCCCTGGCCGACGAGGACGGCCGCGCCACGATCTCCCAGTTGGGGCAATCGCTGGGCGTGAGTACCCCCTCCGTCAACAGCATGGTCCGCAAACTAAGCGAGCGGGGCTTGGTTGAATACCGCAAATACCGGCCGCTGAGCCTTACGCCGGCGGGGCGTAAGGCGGCGGCCCTGGTGGTCCGGAAGCACCGCCTGACGGAGATGTTCCTGGTCGACGTCATGGGCTTCGGCTGGGAGGAGGTGCACCCGATTGCCGAGCAGATCGAGCACGTGGACAGTCCCGCCTTCTTCAGCCGCATGGACAAGCTGATGGGCCACCCCAAGATCGACCCCCACGGCTCGCCGATCCCGAGCGCCGACGGCCACATCCACGCCCCCCAGCAGCGCCGGCTGGCCGAGTGCGCGGTCGGTGAAACCGTGACCGTGACCGGGCTGGAGAACAGCTCCGACGATTTCCTGCACTTCCTCAACGCCCGCGGCCTAAGCCTCCACGCGGTGCTGGAGATCCACGCGAAGGAAGAATACGACGGCTCCCTGACGGTCTCCTACGCCGGTCACTCCCGGGAGGTACTCAGCCGGGTCGTGGCCAGTAAACTGCTCGTTACGCGCTGAGGGGACCCCGGCACCACCGCCCTTAAAAAGATTGAAAATAATTTTCCGAAGGGCGTGACCGATGCTCCGGGGCACGTCTTAATGGCGCATTTCCGCCCTACGGATAGCCACTATGAACACTGCGCGACTGGACGTGCGACAAAGCAAACGACAAGACTTCATAGTACTCCAGATTTTACGAACAACACGATACAACACCTTTTATTCGAAGCTCCGCCTCCTGAGGCGGGGCTTTTTTTGTGGTGGTGGGCGGGGCGGCTTAGAGCTTGTTTGGGTTTTCCGAGCCTGACGAAAACGCCGCTATTTTGGGTTTAATCGAGCTTCGGAAAGGGGAGGTGCACTTCGTGGCTGCTTCGCGGTGACGGGCTAAGTGACCTTTTTCGGGGCGAAGAGAAGGCGCAAAATAGCAAGTTTGCGGCGGTGAGCGGAAACCCATACAAACGCTTAAATTTCGGGATGCTTCTACGTCCGCTGTTTTTGTCCCTACTGCTTGTCCTCGTGCTTTACCTGCCGGCGCAATCCCGCCCCCGGGAGCTGGGTCTTCCCTTCGGGGTCCTGTCGCCCGGCCCCCTGAACGCCATTACCGACGTGGCGGGCGTACGGGTGGGGCATACGACCCTCATCACAGGCGACAGCATCCGCACGGGCGTCACGGCCGTCCTGCCCCACGGGGACGATCCGTACCGCCACAAAGTACCCGCCGCCATCTACCTCGGCAACGGCTACGGAAAACTGGCCGGCTACAGCCAGGTGCGTGAACTGGGCGAACTGGAAACCCCCATCGTGCTGACCAACACCCTGTCGGTCGCCACCGGCATGCGGGGATTGATCACCCGTTGCCTGGACGAAAACCCCCTGGTGCAGAGCGTCAATGCCGTAGTCGGGGAAACCAACGACGGCTACCTCAATGACATCCGTGGCCGCCACGTCACCGAGGCCCACGTGCTCGCCGCCCTGGAGGGGGCCATTACCGGACCGGTGGCGGAGGGCAACGTCGGAGCCGGTACCGGTACCAGCTGCTTCGGCTGGAAGGGGGGCATCGGTACCTCCAGCCGGCTACTGCCCGAGGGCCTGGGGGGCTACACCGTGGGCGTACTCGTACAGACTAACTTTGGGGGCGTCCTCCAGATCGCCGGCAAGCCGATCGGTCAGCTGCTGGGCCAGTACTATTTGCGCGACGCCCTCGAAACCCACGCCGACGGTTCCTGTATGATCGTGGTGGCCACCGACGCCCCGCTGGGTCCCCGCAACCTGGAGCGCCTCGCCAAACGCGCCATGCTGGGCCTGGCCCGCACCGGTGGCATCGCCAGCAACGGCAGCGGGGACTACGTCATCGCCTTTTCCACCGCCACCGAAAACCGTATCGTGGCCCCGGGCGATCGGGTGCGTACCGTGCGGGAGCTTCACAATGGTGCCGTATCCCCCCTTTTCCTGGCCGTCATCGAGGCCACCGAGGAGGCCATCATCAACTCCCTCTTCGCGGCGGAGGACATGACCGGGCGCGACGGGCACTTTCGCCCGGCCCTGCCGGTGGAGCAGGTGCTGGAATTTATGAAGGAGTGATGGGGTGAGGCGGCTATTTGGCTTGTGGGTTATTGCTCAACGGAGATCAGGTTATCATCCGACACCCGGTCGATCAGCTTGTTGTAGGGGTCGATCCCGGCCTTGACCGGCAGTTCGTCGACGATCAGCTCCAGGGTGTGCTCGCCGGGGGTGAGCCAGTGCTTTTGCAGGTATACTGGCTGCTTTTCGGTCATGCCCAGGTCGTTCTTCGCGTCCTCGGTGAAGACGCCGATCTCGATCAGGCTGCGCTCGTCGGGGCGGTAGTCCTCCTCGCCCTCGCCGGTGTAGACGATCTTGCGGGTGTCCACTTGGAGGGTGACGCGGTACTTGCCGGCTTCCGCTTCCAGCGGAGCGTACGTGGCCGAAAGCGCCCGGTTTTCGTACAGCGTGATCTCCTCGAAGCTCTCGCGCAGGAAGTACTGCAGGGAGTCCGGAGTGGCCTCCCTGATGTAGCCGTACCAGTCCTGGGAAGTAGGGAAGGGGGGCTCGGTCCGCAGCCCGAAGGAGTCGATGAAGCGGGCGAAGGCGGCGTTGAGCGCGTCTTCGCCGACGTAGTCGGACAGGGTGTACATGATGTTCGCGCCCTTGCGGTACCAGACGTAGGACTGGTTGTCGTTGTCCAGCAAAGTCTTCTCGAACTTGCTCTCCTGGGCGCGGCTGCTGAGGTAAGAGTCGAGCTCGTACTTCAGGAACTCGGGCATGACGGCCTCGCCGTAGCGCTCCTTCATCACCATCAGGGAGCTGTACTCCGCCATGGTTTCGGACAGTTGGTTGGCTCCCCGGGTGGCCGAGGGCGTGATCTGGTGCGCCCACCACTGGTGCGCCACCTCGTGGGCGGTCACGGTGAAGGCGTAGTCCGTGTCTTCCGGATCGCCGAAGTCACCCACCCAGCCAAAGCTCTCGGCGTAGGGCACGGTATTGGGAAAGGACTGGGCGAAGGTGGCGTAGCGGGGGAACTCCAGCAGGCGCAGCTGGTCGAACTGGTAGGGGCCGAAGTTGGTGGTGTAGTAGTCCAGGCTCCGCTTCATCGCATCCAGGTAGCGGTCGAGATTCGCATCGTGGGTTGGGTGGTGGAAGATCTGCAACTTGATGGCCTGCCCGTTGGACGTGGCGTAGTCTTCCTCCCGGATCTCGTAGCGGGCCGAGGAGATGTTGAAGAAGTTCTGGATCTTGCCGTCGTTGGCGTACTCGAAGTAGCGGCGGCCATCGCGTTCGTACTCCCGCACCAGCTTGCCCGGGGCTACGGCGATTTGGTCCGGACTCGTGCTGATGGTCGCGCTGAAGTCGACCAGGTAGGCATTGGCATCGAAGAGCAGGGTGTTGCGGGCCGCCTCGTCGGTGACCGGCGGCAGGTCGTAGTCGCGGATCTCCAGCTCCCGCTTGCGCCGTTCCTGATTGCTGCCGATCTCCCCGCTCGGGGAGTAGCCGAAGGAGGGGAACAGACCGCTGTTGAGGAAGCTGCCGTTGGCGACGATGTCGGACTGGTAGCCCTCGTTGGGGAAGCCCTGATAGTTCAGCGCGACCTGCATGACCATCTCCGCGGAGTCTCCGGCCTGCAGCGGGGCCGGCAGGTGGTACAATTGTATCCGCACCTCCTGATCGTCCTTGACGAGTTCGGGAGCCTGTCCCCCGATGGTGAAGGAGGACAGCGTAAAGACTTTCGGATCGTAGCCGCCATTGAGGAAAATGGTGTCGATGGGGGCGGGACTGAAGTTGTGGATCGTGAAGGTGCCCCGCCCGTCCGCCGCCCGCCGCTCGGGGTAGAGGTCGATCTGGTAGTGGACGGCGGTGATCTTGGGCTGCGGAAGCCCGAGGTAGCGGCGGTAGTCGCGCTCGTAGCGTTCCCGGGCGTCCTTACTCGCCTCGGCATTCTGGTAGCTGTTCTTTACGCTGACGTTATTGTAAATCGTGAAGCCCGTAGCGGCGAAGACCGTAAAGCCGAGGCCCAGTACCGCCAGCGGTCGCCAGTTGACGCGCTGCCCGGCCACCCGCAGGCGGGAGCGGAAGCTGTCTTCCGTGCCCCGCGCCCACAGCAGCAGGGCCCCCACCAACAGCATCACCCCGAAGGCCAGCCAGTACACGTTGAAGGTGGTCACGCCGCGTAGGAAGTGACCGAAGCCATTCATGTCGGAAAGGAGGTAGCTGGGCCGGCTCCCGAAGAGGAACATATTGTAGTCGATCTCGATCAGCCCCGGGATGAACAGCAGCGCCGCGTACAGTCCGATGGCCACCACGTGGCCGACGAACTTGGAATTCACCAGCACGTGCACCACGAAGGCCAGGATCATCAGCACCAGGTACTGCGGCCAGGTGAGCAGGTAGAGGTCCGTAAAGTACTGTCCGAAGTCGTAGGCGAAGTAGCCCTTGATCGTCTGGTGAAGCACGCCGACGATCCAGACCAGCGAAGCCAGCAGAAAGCTGATCCCGGCCATCGTCAGCAGTTTACCGCCGAAGAGCGTCCAGTTGGGTACCGGTAGGGCGTCGGCAATCTGGTGAAAGCCTACCGTGCGGTCGCGGTGCACGACCTCCCCGGTATAGAACACCAGCACGATCATGACGAAGAGAATGAAGGTGCCGTTCTTCGCCTCGATCATGTAGTAGGTCTGCGGCAGCGAGGGCGTACCGTAGATGCTGGTACCGAAGTACGCATCCAGGAACAGGAAGAGTACCGCCCCCGTGATGATCGCCACGAAGTAGGGATCCCGCACCACGCTCCGAAACTCGATCCAGGCCTGACTCAGCATTTGCCGCAGGGCATTACCGGTCGTGAACCGCTGTGCCACTTGCGGCATCAACAGTTCACCCGCGGCCCCGCCCGACTGAACGGTTTCCGCCGTCTCTTCCTTACTTATCTTCTTGGCCCGGCTGCCGCCCAGGAAGCGCTGGAAATCGAAACGGAACAGGGTGAACAGCAGCAGCGCGGCCGTGATGCCCAGGTAAAAAAGGCGGTTGAGCAGCAGGTTGCCGGTGATGGGTGCCAGCAGCTCGTTTTGCTCCGTGGGCGTCCAGTACTTGGTGATCTGCTGCCAGGCGGCGGTGCCGAAGGGATCGGCCAGGGCGGCGGCCAGCTTGTTGTCCAGGTCCTGGAGCAGGGTCTGGGCCACCAGGTAGCCGATAAAGAAGAGGACGCTGCCCAGGTAGCTGACGAAGATTTTGCGCGTCAGGGCCACCAGGCAGAAGAAAATGGTACCCACCAGCAGCAGGTTGGGCCACATGTAGAAGACCAGTCCGTTGAGGTAGGCCCCCCAGCGGTGGGGACCGAAGCGCTCGGCCTCCTCCCACCCCAGGGCCGGCCCCAGGCTGTAGCCGACCACGAGGCCCAAAACCAGGCCCGTACTGATGAAAAACAGGGTCAGAAGCGAGCCCAGGTAGCGCCCGAGCAGGTAACCCTTCTCCCCGATGGGGTAGGTGAAGTAGTAGTCCTTGACGCCGTGCTCGATGTCGCGGTACACCGGTACCCCCATGACGGCCGAGGCGATCAGGGAGGCGAAGATGCTGAAGATCATCATCACCAGGACGATGTTGGAGGCCGAGTTGGCGAAGGCCTTTTCGCTACTGACCAGGGCGTTGTTGGCCGCGATCAGGAAGCCCCCGAAGGCGAGGAGGCCGAAGTAAATCCAGGTCGCCGGCCGCGTGGCGCGGTAGCGAAGTTCGAAGCGGAAGATGTTCCACATGGTCGCGGGGCGTTTAGGCGGTGACGGCGGCGGCGGCAGTTGGGGTCATGCGCGCACCGATGTGGGTGAAGTAAACGTCCTCCAGGTCGGCCTGGACCGACTGAAAGCTCGGGTCGGGCTGAACATCGGCGTAGACGTGTATCTGCGTCCGGCCGGCCTTCAGGCGGGTGGAGATGACCCGCAGGTCGGCCTCGTAGCCGGGCAGCTCCGCCTTGTCGATGAGCTTGCTCCAGATCTTGCCCTGCAGGGTGTCGACCAGGCTGCCGGGGTGGCCGGTGGCGATGACCTGCCCCAGGCAGATGATGGCCATGTCGTTGCACAGGTTGGTGACGTCCTCGACGATGTGGGTACTCAGGATGACGATGGTGTTCTCGCCGATCTCGCTCAGCAGGTTGTGGAAGCGGTTGCGCTCGGTGGGGTCGAGGCCCGCGGTGGGCTCGTCGACGATGATGAGGCGGGGGTTGCCGAGCAGGGCCTGGGCGATGCCAAAGCGCTGCTTCATGCCCCCGGAGAAGGTCCCGAGCTTGTTCTTGCGCTTGTCGTAAAGGTTCACGCGGTTGAGCAGGGCGGCGACGACCTCTTTGCGTTCGCGGCCGTTGGCTACGCCCTTCAGCCGGGCGACGTGGTCGAGCATGTGCTCGGCGGTGACCCGGGGGTAAACGCCGAACTCCTGCGGCAGGTAGCCCAGCACGCGGCGCACGGCGTCCTTATCGCGCAGCACGTCGATGTCGCCCAGGGTGATGCTGCCGGAGTCGGGTTCCTGCAGGGTGGCAATGGTGCGCATCAGGCTGGACTTGCCCGCTCCGTTCGGCCCCAGCAGGCCAAACATGCCGCGGGGGATGGTGAGGGTGCAGTCGTTGATGGCCCGTACGCCGTTGGCGTAGGTCTTGTTCAGGTGGGTAATGGTGAGCTCCATAGGGGGTGAGTTGTTAGGAGCTAAGATGTCACACCACCCATCAGTACGGTACCTTTTTGGACGATTGGCCGGTAGGGATCGACGAAGGAGTGAAGGAGTGAAGGAGCGGCACGGCTAGAAGGTCCAGGCTACTCCGGCGCGCGGGGTGATGCCTAGGGTGCTGTAGCCGGTCACTTCCACGAAGGAGGTATTGGTGAGGTTGCGGACCTCGGCGAAAACCGTGAGCGGGCGGGCCGCGCCGAACTGGTATTCGGCGTAGAGATTCACGAGGGCGAAGGGGTCGAGCTCGGTCTCGAAGCGGGTAAAGGCGGCATCGAAGTAGACGTCGGGCCGCCCGCCGGTGTATACGGCTGACAGGCGGAGCAGCAGCGGGTCCCGGGGGCGGTAGGTCAGGCGGAGGTTGCCCGACAGCCGGGGGCGGCGGAAGAAGTCTTCCGTTTCGGTGCCGTCGGCCTCGGTGAGGCGGCCCTTGACGAAGGTGAGGTTGCCGGCCAGGTCCAGCTGCTCGGTGAGGCGGCCGCTGCCCTCGAACTCCACGCCGCGGTCGCGCAGCTCGTCGCGGTTCTGGTAGCCGGTGGCCTCGAAGATCACGATGTCCCTGATGTTGCGCTGAAAAACGCTCAGGCTCAGGCGGTAGCGGTCGCGCGGGTCGGTAAATTCGGTGCCGGCCTCTACGGAAGTGGAGACTTGGGGTTGGAGATCGGGGTTCGCGCCGAAGGGGCCGCCGAGCTGGTCCAGGGTCGGACTCTGAAAGGCGTTGGCGACCGATAGGCGGGCCCGCAGCACTTCCGTAGCCTGCACGCCGAGGGCGACGGAGTAGTTGCTCTGGCCGCCGAACTGGGAGTGGCGGTTGTAGCGGTAGCCGGCCTCCAGGAGGTAGCGCTCGGCCGCCTGCCAGTTGAGCTGGAGGTAGGGACTGACGTTGGTGGCGGTCAGGGTATCCGCGGCGGCATTGTCGGTTTGCAGGTGTTCGCGCCGCACCTGCGTCCCCGCCGTCAGGGTCAGGGTGGGGGCGGGGCGGTAGGTGCCGAAAAGATCGCCCTGCTGGGCCCGGCCGCGGAAGGGGGAGGGGCCGAAGGCGGCATCGGCGAAGACCCGGTCGGTCGCCGCGTAGTTGTAGCGCCCGCCGATCGCGTAGGCCTCCTGGGTATAATCCACGGCCAGGCTCGGCAGCCAGAGCGCGTTGGTGTAGGTGTTGGCGGCATCCTGGAAGGCCCCGCCGTCGTAGTCGCCGTCGAACTCGGCGCGGCGCAGGGCGGGGCGGATGGACCACTGCTCGGTCGGGCGGTAGGTGAGGCCGGCGGTGTAGGTGCGGCGGCTGGCCCCGTCCCGGCCGAATTCCACGGGACTGTCGGCGGGGGCCAGGGCCTCACTCAGTCCGTCGGTCGTGAAGTGGTCGTAGCCCAGGCGGTAGTCGAGCTTCTCGGTGGTACCGGAGACCGTCGCGCTGCCCTCGTAGGTCCCGTAGCGCTGGGCGGCGGCGCGCAGGTGCAGGGTGAATGGGTCGGGGGTGGCCTTCCCGTCCGTGATGAGGTTGATCACCCCGGCCACGGCGTCCGAGCCGTAGAGCAGGGAGCGGGCCCCGCGGAGGATCTCGATGCGGGCGATGCCCCGGAGGGAAAGCAGGCGGAGGTCCACCGCCCCCCCGAGGGAGGAGGGGTCGGTGAGGGGTTGTCCGTCGATCAGGATGAGGGTGTACTGGTTGGCGCCGTTGCGCAGGAAGAGGCTGCGGTCCTTGCCGGGATTGGCGTAGGCGCCGTTCACCACGATGCCGGCTTGGTCGTTGAGCAACTGGCTGAGGTCGGTGGCCCGGGCGATCTGGGCCGAGTCGATCACGGTCACGTGTTCGGGGCTCGCCGTGGCGGGACGGGCGTAGCGGGCCCCGGTGACGATCACTTCCTCGCCGGTCGTGGAGAGGGTGGGGGATTCCTGGGCGTGGACAAGCACGGGGAGCAGGAGGAGCAGAAAAATGTTAAGGCGCTGGAGCATCGAAAGGAGCGGACTGGCCAGCGAGGCAAGGGGGTAGGGGGGCAGGGCCGGCCGGAGGGGACTGGTTGCTGATTGGCCGGTTGCTAGCCGGCCGGTTGCCCGCCTTCCCGCCTTTTCTCACCGAAAGACTAAGCGCTTGTTTGGGTTTTCCGAGCCTGACGAAAACGCCGCTATTTTGGGTCTAATCGAGCTTCGGAAAGGGGAACTTAGCGGGCTAAGTGACCTTTTTCGGGGCGAAGAGTAGGCGCTAAATAGCAAGTTTGCGGCGGTGAGCGGAATCCCAAACAAGCGCTAAGGAATATGACGCTACCGGGCAGGTCTTCTGGCTCACCCCCCTGGCCGTCGCCTTCCCGGAAAGTTCCAGTGGCATTCTGACGGCAGGTTTACGAGGCTTACAGCTGCGGGGACAGCTCCGG
Source organism: Lewinellaceae bacterium (assembly GCA_963803525.1). Taxonomy (GTDB): domain Bacteria; phylum Bacteroidota; class Bacteroidia; order Chitinophagales; family Saprospiraceae; genus Neolewinella. Next base: position 504,445 of record CAWDMV010000013.1, on the reverse strand, counting down.
ATTTTCACCGGATTCCCTTATCCCGATTGCGCCGCGAAGGTAGGTGTCCGCACCCTATATTTGCCCCCCGTGAAATATCCCCTCGGCATTTTCCTGCTGCTGATTACTGCCGACGCCTTTGCGCAGTCCCTGATCTTCGACCCTACGACCGCTAACCAGGCCCCGTCGGCCACGGCCGTGCGCATCCACGAAGGGATCACCCTCGACGGCAAGCTGGAGGAAGGGGAGTGGCAAAACGGAGAACCCGCCAAGGACTTCTGGGAAACCTTCCCCGCCGATACCAGCCGCTCGGCCTTCCCGACCGAGATCTACTTCGGCTACGACGACGCCAACCTCTACGTGGCGGCCATCTGCCGGACGCCGGGAAGAGATTACGTCATCCCCAGTCTACGGCGGGACTACCGGGCCGGGGGCAACGACAACATCACCTTCGTCTTCAATCCCTTCCGCGACAAGACCAACGCCATCGTCTTCGGCATGAACCCCTACGGCGTCAACCGCGAGGCCCTCATCTACAACGGCGGGGAGAGCGGCGATGACTTTCGCGAGGAGTGGGACAACAAGTGGCGCGGCGAGAGCTTCATCGGTGAGGGTTACTGGTCGTGCGAGCTCATCATCCCCTTGTCCAGTATGCGCTTTCCCGATGGGGCCCCCGAGTGGTTCTTCAACTCCTACCGGATGGACACCCAGAGCAACACCCGCAGCACCTGGCACCGCATTCCCCAGAACCAGACCATCATGAGCCTGGCCTACATGGGCTCCCTCCGCTTCGAGGGCGGCGCGCCCCGCGCCCAGGGTAAGAACCTGGCCTTCATCCCCTACGTCGGGGGCAGCTTGCGGCGTGACTACGATGCGGAAACCCCTTCCGAGTTTGACGCCGACATCGGGGGCGACGCCAAGATCGGCATCGGCAGCGGGCTCAATCTGGACCTGACCGTCAACCCCGACTTCAGCCAGGTAGAGGTGGACGCCCAGGTGATCAATACCACTCGCTTCGAGATCTTCTTTCCCGAGCGGCGGCAGTTTTTTTTAGAGAACGCCGACCTCTTCGGCTCCTTCGGCTTCGAGCGGGCCAACCCCTTCTTCAGCCGGCGCATCGGGGTGACGCGCGACACCTCCACCGGCGAGGGGCTGCAGAATCCGATCTACTTCGGGGCCCGCCTCAGCGGCAAGCTCAACGACGAATGGCGCGTGGGTCTGCTCAGCATGCAGGCCGCCCGCAACGCCGACCAGGGCCTGCCGAGCTTCAACTACACGGTAGCCACTACCCAGCGGCTGATCGGCGCGCGCAGCAACGTGGGGGCCATCTTCGTCAACAAACAGAACTTCACCAACTTCACGGACACCACCGAGAACAACCCGGACTTCAACCGGGTCGTGGGCTTCGACTACAACCTGGCCACTAAAAACAACGCCTGGAACGGCAAGACCTTCGTGCACCGCAGCTTCTCGGCCGAGGAGGGGGGCGATGATTATTCCCACGGACTCAACCTGGAGTACCGCCACCGCCACTGGAACGTGCAGTACAGTCACATTTACGTTGGTGAAGACTTCAACGCCGAAGTCGGCTTCGTGCCCCGCCGCGGCTACTTCTCGAGTGGAGTGGAGGCCGCCCGCATCGACTATCCTACCAATCCGAAAGTAGTGGAGAAGGGCCCCATCACTGAAATGCGGGTGTTTTTCCAGCCGGGCGACGGCCTGATCGACCGCAACGTCAGCGCCGGCTACCAGTGGCGCTACACCAACACGAGTCGCTTCAACCTGAGTGCCGGGTACGAATACATCTATCTGTTTAGTGACTTCGATCCCTCGCGCACCGGCGCCGCCCCGCTGCCGGGGGAGCAAGGCTACGGGTACTGGCGCGGCGGGGCGGAATACGTCAGCGACACCCGCAAGCGCTTCAGTACGGGCCTGGAGTCGGAGGTCGGCCAGTTCTTTAACGGCTACAGCTACGGCCTCTCGGGTAACCTGCTGTACCGCTACCAGCCCTACGGCAGCATCGACCTGCGCTTCAGCTACCAGTACATCGACCTGCCCGAGCCCTACGCCCAGACGGCGCTGTTCCTGATCGGGCCACGCATCGACTTCACCTTCAGCAAGTCGGTCTTCCTGACCACCTTTTTGCAGTACAACGACCAGATCGATAACATCAACGTCAACGCCCGCCTGCAGTGGCGCTTCGCGCCGGTGAGCGACTTTTTCCTGGTGTACACCGACAACTACGACAGCCTCGATTTCGGAGTGAAGAACCGCGCCCTGGTCGCCAAGGTTACCTACTGGCTCAGCATCTGACCGGGCGGCGGGTGCAAGGTGAACTACAAAGGGGCGGAAAGGCTTTTGGGCGTATACGCCGGCGTGACTTTCAGACGTTACGGGCATTACGACACACTGTACGACACACTGCATGCGGCTTTTCATCCCCGGTTTTTTTTGCTCCCTGTTTCTGCTGCTCGCCGCGCCCGCCCGGGCCCAGTTCGAGATGCGCGGGCTGGAGATCGGCCCCTGGGCCGGCACCTCTTTCTACCTGGGAGACCTCAACACCGATTTCCGCTTCAACCGCCCGAACCTGGCCGCCGGCTTTGCCGCGCGCTACAATTTCAACCACCGCCTGGCGGTACGGGGCAGTTTCAACTACGGGCGGGTGGAGGCCTTCGACAGCGACAGCGAGAATACCTTCGAGCGCAACCGCAACCTCAATTTCTGGTCGAACATCTTTGATCTGACCGGCCAGTTCGAGTTCAACTTCCTCCCGTACTACCACGGCAGTCCGGAATACTTCTTCACGCCCTACGCGTTCGTCGGGGTGTCGGTCTTTCAGTTCTCCCCCAAGACCATCAACAACGAGGGCAACGCCGTTTTCCTGCGCAACTTTGGCACCGAAGGGCAGGCCGTGGGCGACGAATACGGCACGATCAGTACCGCCCTGGCTTACGGAGTCGGTATCCGCTGGGACCTCTCCTACGCCTGGAGCATGGACGCCCACCTCAGCATTCGCAATACCCGGACCGACTACCTCGACGACGTCAGTACCTTCTACCCCGATTTCTCCGTGCTGAACAGCCGCCGGGGCGGTCGGGCCGTAGCCCTTAGCGACCCCGCCATCTATCAAAGCGGCGAAGACCGGTTTGTCCGGGAAGGTACCCAGCGCGGCGATGCCAGCCTCAACGATCACTACCTCTTCCTCGGCCTCGGCCTGAATTATTATTTCGGGGACGTCCGCTGTCCCACCATCGAAAAGAGTAAGCGGGGCCGCCGCGCCCAGAAGAAGCGGCAGCGGGCGGCTAAGCAGCGGAGTAAGCGGCAGGGGAATTCGGTGCGGTAGGTGGGGGTCACCACCGATTGGGCACAGATTCTTGTCGCTGCGCAATGTATTTTGAATCGCAGAGTTCGGGGAGTTGCGCAGGGTTAACACGACTCCACGCATAGTAGAGGGAGCGGCCTGACCTTGCGGTCATGGACGTCAGTCAACTTACCTACGACATTCGGGGAGCGGCATTCACCGTGCACACGGCTCTAGGACCCGGGCTATTAGAATCAGCGTACGAAAACTGTCTGGCTTTCGAGCTAAGAGAGCGGGGGCTCAACGTTCAGCAGCAGGTACCCTTACCAATCCGCTACAAATCGGTACAATTGGAAGTCGGTTACCGAATTGACCTTCTGGTAGAAAAGCTGGTTATACTGGAGCTGAAGGCGATCAAACGACTTGATCCAATCCATACTGCTCAACTCCTATCCTACCTTCAGTTGTCTGGCCTCAACGTCGGACTACTCATGAATTTTCACGTCGTCAGTATGAAAACCGGCATCAAGCGAGTAGTCCGCAATCTGTGATCAATCTGTGCCCCATCCGTGGTGAACCCAGCCGCACAGCGGCCCAAACTCCGCGAAACTCCCCGAACTCCGCGGTGAAACCCGCATCAGCACCCCCTCTCCCCGAACTCCGCGGTGAAAACCCCATCAGCCCCTACAGCCCCAGCTTAATATCCCGGACCAAGCCCGGCCCCGCGTACACCATTCCACTGTACAGCTGCACCAGCTTCGCACCCGCGGCAAACTTCTCTTGCGCGGAGGCCAGGTCATCAATGCCGCCGACGCCGACGAGGTCGAGGGTGCGGCCACTGCCCGCGTAGAGGTAGCGGATGACCTCCGTAGCCCGCTGCCGCAGGGGGGCACCGCTGAGCCCGCCGTTGCCGAGGGCCTCTACCTGCTTACCCGGCGTGATCAGGGGTTCCCGCGCGATGGTCGTATTGGTAGCGATGATGCCGGCAATACCGGTAGCGGTGACGATCTGGAGAATATCGTCCAACTGCCCTTCGGTGAGGTCGGGGGCGATCTTGAGGAGGATGGGCTTTCGGTGCCAGAGTTCGCCGGGGGTACCCAGGGAGGAGTGCGGTCGGACGGTCGAGCGGGCGAGCCGGACGTTGAGTTCCTGCAGCGTCGACAGCAGGGCGGTCAGGGGCTCGCGGTCCTGGAGTTCGCGGAGGTTCGGGGTGTTGGGGGAGCTGACGTTGACGACGAAGTAGTCGACCAGCGCAAACAGCCGCTCGAAGCAGGTGACGTAGTCCGCGGTCGCCTCCGCGTTGGGGGTGGTCTTGTTCTTGCCGATGTTGCCGCCGAGGACGACGCGGCCCGGGCGGCCGTCGCGCAGCAGCCGGCGGGCAAGGGCCTCGACGCCCTCGTTGTTGAAGCCCATGCGGTTGATCAGGGCCCGGTCGGCCGGCAACCGGAACAGCCGCGGCTGGGGATTGCCCACCTGGGGGCGCGGCGTCACCGTACCCAGCTCCAGAAAGCCGAAGCCCAGGCTGGACATATCCCGGTAGTACTTACCGTCCTTGTCGAAGCCCGCAGCCAGCCCCACCGGATTCCGGAAGGGAATACCGAAGACGGTGCGCTCCAGCCGGGGATCCTCGTAATGATACGTTTTACGGAACACCTCGCTTACGCCGGGCAGGGACAGGGTGGCCGCCAGGCCCTGCACGGTCAGGGCATGCGCCCGCTCGGGCGGTAGACGAAACAGGAGGGGTTTAAGCAGCTGGTACATATAGGCAAAGGTAGCCGCTCCCTATCACTCCCTCACCCCTTCATTCCCTCACCCATCCTGCAGCACCAACAGCGGTACCGAACTGTCAAACACCACTTTACTCACCGTACTCTCGTTAAACAGCCGGCCGAAGAAGCCCCGGTCGTGGTAAATCATACAGAGCAGGTCGGCCCCGCTATTCGTCACGGCTTGCTGGATACCTCCGAGCACGGAGTCCTCCTTCCCGCTTCGCACCTCGAAGCGGTGGTGGATGCCCGACAGGTAGGTAGGCAGTTGGGGGTCGTAGCCCTTGCCGTCGCCGTCCTGATCGCCGTGGTAAATGATGAGCTCCGCTCCGTAGGCGCGCAGCAGGTCGAGGAGGGGCTGGAGGACGTGGGGGCCGGCCAGCGGACGTTCATCCACGGAAAGGAGCACGCGGTGGATGTCCGTGAAGGCTGCGCCGTTGGGTACGGCCAGGATCGGCAGCTTGGAGTTTTTGATCATGGAGTTGGCCACGCTGCCGGTGAACAGCTCCCGGGCCGCGGTAGATCCCTTGGTACCCATGACGATGAGGTCGTACTGCTTGGCCTTGGCTACCCGGGTGATGGTGGGGCCGGGGTCGCCGTCTACGGTGCGGGTGTTGATCGTGGCCCCGTTGGTCAGCTGGCCGGTCACCTCCTCTTCCACCTTACCCATCGTTTCCATGGCTTCCGCGCGGATGTGGTCCTTCATGTCTACGAGCACGCCCGCGGCGGCGGAATAGGGCTCTTGCACGGCGGACACCAGGGTGAGCAAGCTGCCGAAGTGATTCGCCAGGGAGACGCCGTACTGCACGGCGTTGCTGGCACTTTCGGAGTAATCGGTGGCTACTATGATCTTTTTCATATCGAACGTTTTATCGGGTGTGCGAATGGGTCACGGCCGGTCGGGGGGGACCGTCCGTCAGGGCAATATACGGTACGGGCCGCCGGATGGGCCGGTTCGCCGCAAGCGGCTCCCGCGGCGCGTAAAATTCGTACCTTCGCCCACCCCTTCATGCGGTTCGATCAGCTCATACACCAGCCCCCCGGGCTTGCCCAACTCCGCCAACTGGCGGCTACCGACCGGCTGCCCCACGCCAACCTCATGCGGCGCCCCCCGGCGGCGGCGGCCTGCCCGCCGCCCTGGCACTGGCGACTCTGCTGCTCTGTGAAGACCGCCAGGGGGCAGCCGGCGGATCGCAGCCTGCGGCACCGTGCCGCCTGCCGCAAGACCGCCGGCGTCGTACACCCCGATCTGCACTTCGCTTTCCCGACCGTCGGCAGTAAAATGACCAGCGATCCCTTCCTGCCCCAGTGGCGCGAAGCCCTGCCGGACAGCCCCTACCTGGAAGCCAACGACTGGCTGCAGCGCATCGGCGCCGACAACAAACAGGGCAACATCACCCGCGAAAGCTGCGGTAACATCCTCCGCAAGCTCAACCTCAAGATCTTTGAGGGCCGCTACAAGATCATGCTCATCTGGCTGCCCGAATACCTGGGCAACGAGGGCAACCGCCTGCTGAAGATGATCGAGGAGCCGCCCGAGCGCACCATCTTCCTGCTCGTGACCGAACGGATCGACCTGATCCTGAACACTATCCTCAGTCGCTGCCAGTTCACCAAGCTGTCGCCGCCGGACGACCGGGAGATTGCCGGCCCTCGCCGCGCGGGGGATTGCCGGCACCACACCCGCGTCCATCGGACCGCCGCCCGCCTGGCCGACGGCAACTTCAACCTCGCCATCTCCCTGGCCGAAAACGAAGCCGTGACGTCCACGGCGCCCGGCTTTCTGACCTGGATGCGCGCCTGCTTCCAGGGGAGCGCCGCCCGCCTCACCGCCTGGACCGACGACTTCGCCAAACTCGGCCGCGAAAACCAAAAACACTTCCTGCGCTACGCCCTCCACTTCTGGCGGGAGTTCCTCCTGCTCAGCGTCACGGACAACGCGGGCGGCGACGTCCGCCTGCCCGCCGAAGAGCTGAAGAGCGCGACGCAAGATCCTTCCGCTGGTCGACCACGACCAACTGGCGGGCATCACCACCATCTTCAGCGAATGCGCCGAGCACGTCGAGCGCAACGCGAACCCCAAGATTCTCTTCCTCGACGCCGGCATCCGCATTCACCAAATCCTCCGCCACCGCGACCGCGAGACCTCCCCGTCCCGCGCCGCACGGGCGTAACCATAAACTACCCCCCACATGGGATGTACATCCTGCGGAACCCCCCAAGGCTGCGGCTGCAAAGGCAACTGCAACACGGGTTCCTGTAACAAGACGCAGCACCTACGACTGGCTCGCCGACCTCGGCATCGACGACCCGTACACCACCGATATCGTAGAGGTCAGCTTCAAAGACGGTGCCTCCAAGGACTTCTACCACGCCCCGGCCGAACTGCGAGGTCTTTACCGGAGACAACGTGGCCGTAGAGACCAGCAACGGCTACAACGTGGGCCGCATCACCCTCAGCGGGGAACTGGTGCGCCTGCAGATGAAGAAAAAGAAGGTCAAGGAAGCCAAGGTCACCGAGTCGGTGCTGCGCAAGGCCAACGTCCGCGACCTGGAGAAGCTGGCACGAGGCCCGCGAGCTGGAGAAGTCCGACCCTGGTGAAGGCCCGCGCCATCGCCCGGCGAACCACGTCGAACATGAAGATCTCCGACGTGGAGTTCCAGGGCGACGGCCGCAAGGCCACCATCTACTACACCAGCGACGACCGCGTAGACTTCCGGGAGCTGGTCCGCCAGTTCTCCCACCAGTTCCGGGTGAAGATCGAGATGCGGCAGATCGGCCCGCGGCAGGAATCCGCCCGCCTCGGCGGCATCGGCAGTTGCGGCCGCGAGCTTTGCTGCTCCACCTGGCTGAGCGACTTCCAGCAGCGTCAACACCGCCGCGGCCCGCTACCAGAACATCGCCATCAACCAGGCGAAGCTCTCCGGTCAGTGCGGCCGCCTGAAGTGCTGCCTCAACTACGAGCTGGACACCTACATGGAGGCGCTGGAAGCCTTCCCCAAGAAGGCCGACAAACTGCAAGACCGAGCGCCGGCCTGGCGATCCTGATCAAGACCGACATCTTCAAGGGCATCATGTACTATACCTACCGCGAAAACCGCGGCCTGCTCTACCCCATCCCCGTGGCGAAGGTGCACGAGATCACTGGCCCTGAACCGCGACGGCGAAGAGCCCGCCGACCTCCAGACCTTCCAGGTCGTCGTCGAGGTGAAGGACGAGAGGTCTTCGAGTACGAAGACGTCACCGGTGCCGTCGAGCTGCCCGCCGAGAAGCGCCGCCGCAATAAATGGAAGTCCGGGAGCGGCGGTTCGGATAAACGCAGCACCCGTGGCCGCGGCCGCAAGAAAACCAAACCCACCGGTGGCGGGGAAGCATCATCTTCCCCGACAGCCAGCGATAAGCCCACTGCCTCGCCAAAGAAGCGCAGCGGCCGGGGCCGCCGCCCCATGAAGAAGAAGCCCAACGGGGGAGAATAAACCGCCGCTGGCCTCATCTTTTCCCCGTACGACAGGTTTTCTTATCTGATCACCCCAAACTGAATACCCATGGATTTCGACGTAACCATCGTAGGTAGTGGCCCCGGAGGCTACGTGGCCGCCATCCGCGCCGCCCAACTCGGGCTGCGTACCGCCATCGTCGAGCGGTACAACAGCCTCGGCGGTACCTGCCTCAACGTAGGCTGTATCCCCTCTAAGGCCCTGCTCGACAGCTCCGAGCACTACCACAACGCCCACGATAAATTCACCGAGCACGGCATCGATCTGAGCGATCTCCAGGTGAACATGCCGCAGATGATCAAGCGGAAGAACGAGGTCGTGGACCAGACCGTCAAGGGCGTCGAGTTCCTCATGAAGAAGAACAAGATCGAGGTCCTCTACGGCCACGGCACTTTCACCGACGCCCACACCCTGCACGTGGCCATGAACGAGGGGGAAGACCGCGCCGTTACCTCCGAGCACTTCGTTATCGCCACCGGTTCCAAGCCGATCACCCCGGCCATGTTCCACTACGACAAAAAGCGGGTGATCACCAGCACCGAGGCCCTTAACATCACCGAGGTGCCTAAAAGCATGGCCGTCATCGGCGGCGGCGTCATCGGCCTCGAACTGGGCAGCGTCTTCGCCCGCCTGGGCACCGAGGTCGACGTGATCGAATTCCAGGACCGCATCCTGCCCCTCATGGACAAGGACTGCAGCAAGGAACTCACCCGCGCGCTTAAGAAAACCGGCATCAATTTCTTCTTCAAGCACAAGGTCACGGACGTCCAGGGCGGGGACACGGGTGCAACGGTCACCTTCGAAAAGCAGGCCGACGGCGAGTCGACCACCAAGGCATACGATTACTGCCTGATCGCCATCGGCCGTCGGCCCTACACCGACAATCTCGGCCTGGATAAGGCCGGCGTGACCGTGGATGACAAGGGCCGGGTGACGGTAGACGATCACCTGCGGACCAGTGCCCCCCACATCTACGCCATCGGCGACGTGATCCGGGGTGCCATGCTGGCGCACAAAGCGGAAGAGGAGGGCATCTACGTGGTCGAAAAGATCGCCGGACAGGACCCCCACATCGACTACAACCTCATCCCCGGCGTCGTTTACACCTGGCCGGAAGTGGCCGCCGTGGGTAAAACCGAGGAGGAGCTCAAGGAAGCGGGCGTGAACTACAAATCCGGCAAGTTCCCCTTCAAGGCCCTGGGTCGCGCCCGCGCCAGTACCGATACCGACGGCATGGTGAAGGTGCTGACCGACGCGGAGACCGACGAGATCATCGGGGTACACATGGTGGGGGCCCGCGTTGCCGACATGATCTCCGAGGCCGTGGCGCTGATGGAATTCCGGGCCAGTGCCGAGGATGCCGCCCGCATGAGCCACGCCCACCCCACCTATACGGAAGCCTTCCGGGAGGCGGCCCTGGCCGCTACGGGCGACCGGGCGCTGCACATCTGATCACATCGACTTGGTGGTGGGGGGCGGGGTGTCTTTGCGTTTGACGAAGACGGTGCCCCCACCGGATAGCATTTCATAGAACGCTTCGTTGAAGACAACTTCGTATCGCTCGCCCGGAGCTAATACGTGTTATTTGATTCGATGGAAATTCGGCCGTAGGATCATGACGGCTTGCTCTCCATCGATGAGCAGTAATTGAAAGGTGTCTCGACCGGGCACATAGATTTTTATCGAATTTAGGACGATAGATTCCGTGAACGTGGTGTCCCCCCCCTCGTAAAAACTGGTAGGTCGTGTCGTTGTACACGGCTGCGAAGGAGTCGGTGGGTAACGCACTCGCAGCAGCATCGGTGGACGTTACCTCCTTATCCCCGCCGCAGTTGGCGAACACGGTGAGTAACAGGACAGCTGCGGAGATTTTGTAGAACGCCATGCGTTAGATATTTAATGCCGGTACGGGATGAAACGGATCGAAATAAGGTGAGTGGAAGCAGTCGGGAAAGGGAGAAATTTTGAGAATCAAGGGCATCCTAGATACTTTACAATTTCTTGACATCCTATACTGCATAAGTAGTAGCGATAATCCTTGAGCTGTTCATTCATGTCTTTGAATTTATATGGGTCGTTGATCCTATTTTCCGCTTCATTCCATGCGTCGCATACGGTATCGTCGCTAGCCTTATTAATAATCAGAATCCTTATGTATTCGCTCTGGGGCCGCGGTAATTTGCGGTAGACATTATCCGTAGCGGCCCACTCTGCTACCGCTTGTGCCGCGCTGTCTTCTCCGAGTTGGTCATAAAGTGCCGGAAATATCCTGGATCGCTGCATAGCTCTTCGGTCCTTTTCTTCCGTTATCTAATTTTATCTGATTTAATTTTCCTATCCAACCATTCCCCTGCAGTAAAATGTAGGCAGCATAAGCTCCTGGATTCGGGTTTTTAGGGTCAAGTTTTTTGATGAAATAACTACGCCCCTGCGCTTCCTTTTTGTCTTTTTTATAGGCCAAACCGAGTCGCCCAGAACTTCGTATAGCGATTAGAGAGTCTCCGACATACTTTCCGGCCTGTTCATAATTGGATATGGCGGAGTTGTAATCTTGTATGGTGTCGTGATAATATCCCAATCCGTAAAATGCTTTTCCCTTCCCGAGTCCGCTGGAATCAGCAGTGATGGATCGGTAGAGGTCTAGACCGGTAGCAACGGCGGAATCTTTTTTGATCAACCCCCGTGCATACCCGTAACGCGTTTGCGAGGCGCCGGGTAGCAGGGTGTATGCCTCCTCCCAGTGCGTTAACGCTCCGGATAGGTCGTTATCTTCCGTTAAATTGCCTAGACCAAGGTGCGCAACGGCTAGATTCTGGGATTTCTGGAGAGCGGTCTCATAATTTTGACGAGCTGCGGTGGTATCAGCTCCTGATTCATTCTTTAGCAGCACATTGGCTAAATTGCTGTAGGGTAAGGCCCACCCGGATTCTATCCTCGAGGCATTCCTAAACTCTCTCTGTGCTTCATTATACTCCCCCTGCAACTCATGCACGATACCGCGTTCATTAATCACGTAAGGCTGATCCGATAACTCAGCATTTGCCGAATTAAGGTGGTTCATTGCCTCGGATAATAGAGTTCGTGCATTTGCAACTGAAGCACGGTCGCCTTCCATCAGTTGCTCTGCTTGCATGCGCCCCAGAACTCCATGATAGTAGTGGTCCCACACCTTTACATCCTTCTCCTGCGCTGGAGGCAGGGAGGAGTTGACCAGGGTAGCAAGGCAGGAGATATAATCCCGCTGCGTAGCGATACGACCGTTTCCGGTGCGGCTCCTCAATTCGGTTAAGTCTGCTGCCAGGTACCGGGTGATGGTAGCCTGCATAGCATTGTACGTACATGGAGGCGGAGCCTGATCCGCATCATATACCGGCTCGGGTGATTTTAGGGTGTTCGATTTTAGCAGCACCAAGCCACTCGGAAGCGAGAATAGCAGGCAGAGGGTCACCAGCAGCGGCCACGGAGAGTACATGGGGGAGTGTTGTGTCGTTCAAAAAGGGAGAGCACCGGGTGGCGCTGCTTTAATATAGGGGATGTTTCGTCCACTCGCCTGTATTAATGGGAGAAGCTCGGAAAAGGTAACCCCTGGGATAGGCTAAATTCTGGCGGTACATGATCAATAGCACACGTCCATGGTGCGCGTGAGGGTTGACAGGCCTACCGCAGGCTGGTCATTCTTCCCGCTGGAGGGGCTGCCATTCCGGGCATTGCCTGGCGTAGAGGTTGAGCAGGGAGCTTTCCCGGAGCAGGGGCTCGTAGAGCTCTACTTCCCGCACGTAGTCACACAGGTCGGCGAGCTCATCGTTCTTCTTGGCTAACTGCAGGGCGCGACGCGCGGCGCGCTCCGCCTCTTTTCCTCGCTCGGCTACGAGGAGGACGTCGGTAAGGTTCCGGGTAGGCGGCCGTGAGTTGGCCATATAATTGAGTGCCCAGTTGCATGGTTTCCACGGCCAGGCCCGTATTGCACTGAAAGATGTTGACGGCCACTTCGGTGAGGAGGTCAAAATGTTCCGCTTCCGGCAAGTCCAGCTCGGACAGGGTATTCATCCATGACCGGTCGGTCGTATCCAGCACCCCGGTAAAGGCATAGCCGTAGGGGGAGTGGGGGGATTCCCGCATCATTTGACGAAATAATGCCCGGCCGGCGGACGAGTGGTGGTGCGTATAAATCCGGGCCAGTTGGGTGTAGAGGTAGCCGATCCACTTTCCGTCCGGGATTGCCACGGCCCGCAGGTAGTAGGTCTCCGCGGAATCGGGGAGGCCAATGGCCTCGAAGGTGAGTCCCAGCCCGAGGTAGGCTTCGGTCATGCGGGGGCGGTCCCGGACGACGGAACGGTACAGGTCGGCGGCCTCCTCTTGTCCCTCCGGATCGACCCGCAGGACCTCCGCCAGGTAGTAGCGGGCTTCGGCCAGGGCGGGGGTGGCCCGGACCGCCTGGCGGAGGAGGAGGACAGCCGTGTCCGGCGCTTCTCTTGACTGGTGGAGAATTCCGAAGTTCATGTACGCCGCGCCCAGGTCGGGTCGCAGGTCGATGGCCCGCTGGTAACCCTCGACGATGCGGTCGTAGTGTAACTCAGGATCGACGGTGCGCAGGAGATTACTCAGGTTCATATACGGCAGGGCCCAGGTCGGGGCCAGCCGCTGCGCCCGCTCGTAGGCGAGTTGTGCCAGGGAATCCTTGCGCTGGTCTTCCAGGATGATGCCGAGTTCGTTGTGCATGTAGGCCGCCTCGGGGGCCAGCCTCACGGCTTCTTGCAGGTTGGCTTCGGCCGCCGCCAGGAGGGAATCCCGCTGGGTGGTGAAGGCGGTGCGCAGGCGTGCGGCCAGTCCCTCAAAGTAGAGGCGCTTGGCCTCGATGGAGGGGAAGCGGGGGTCGAGCGGCCCAAGGATGGTGGCGGCCTGTTGCAGGTAAGCCGGGAACAGCAGGTATTTCTCATCGAATCGTTCCCGCTGCATGAGCTCTTCCGCGTCGGCGTCGAGGTAGTCCTGGATGGCCTGCTGCACGGAATCGAGCAACACGATCGTCAGCCGTTCGTCGAGCAGCCCCCGCAGGGGAAGCAGACCTGGATCCGCGCGAAGTCTTTGGTAGTAGGCCAGGGCGCAGGCCTCTGCCGGCTGGAGTAATTCCCCCCCGTCCAGCGCGCGCTGGAAGCGGACATAATCGAGCTGGGCGCTCCGGGACGCCTTCGCCAGCTGGGTTTCCTCAAAGCTCGCCGCCACGGCCCGGCTTTCTTCTTCCAGGATATCGGCCTGGGCTTCCACCACGCCGGCGAAGGGACGATCGTCCTTCTGCCCGCCGGCCACCTCCGGATGTTGCTCCCGGTCGGTGTCCGCGCTGACCTGATCCTGCACGTACTGTTCGAGCTCGTACAGGTCGATCCGCCGGTCGTGGTCGCTGTCCGCCGCTCCGCTCAGCCCCCGGACGAGGTGGTAGGAGAAGGCGCCGCGGCCCTCGCCCCAGCGTTCCCCCTCGAAGGAGAGCTCGTAGGGCTGGCAGGAAAGCAGGCGGATTTCGTTGGCCTGCGGCTCCATCAGGCGGGCGGCGGTGAGCCGGCGTCCGGCCACGGCATTTCCGGCGAGGCTGCCGGCGTGGCAGGCATCGGTGATCAGGATAACCAGGACTCCCTTATCCGCCAGGGCGGCCAGGTGATCGTCCAGGTACTCCACGCCCAGGGCCAGCAGGTTGTAGTTGTTGTAGGGGGTATCGTGGGCCAACAAGTAACCGGACGATACCAGCTCGGTGGCCTCGATGTCCCCGTGGGTGGCCAGGTAGATGTAGGCCGTCGTGCCGGCCCCGGCGGTGGCGAGTTGCCACGATAGCGCGGATTGAATGGAGGCCAGCGTAGCCCGGGCATTGGTCAGGGTACGGATCTGGTCGGCGGGCAGGGCACCCCCCGCCTTGCTTCCCAGGAAAGCGGCAAACGACTCGGCGTCGCGGTCCGCAAAGCGCAGGTCGGCGATGTTGGGATCCTCGAAGTCGGAGATCCCCACGATCACTGCCGTACCACCGCCGGCATTGGCCGTCAGGAGCGTGAAGGGGAGCAGGCTGCATAAGTAGACAGCCACCGCGATGTACGTGTGCTTATCCATGGGATTGCAGGGGTTGAAGGCCGGGGTTAACTTAATTTAGGGGTTTTTACACCAATACTACCTTCCGGCGACGCCCGGGTCGCTACGGACGACCAGGCGTTTCCTGTAAAACAACCCCGGATCGACCGCTGACGATGCGATTTTCCTCGGCTAAACCATCGCTACACGGCCAGGTCATCCACCAGGTGTTGATCCTCCGCGACCCCCGCTGCCCGCCGCCGTTCCAGCAGCGCGAAACCGAAGGTGAGTACGCCGACCCGACCGATGAACATGAGCAGGATGAGCAGCACCTTCCCCACCGGGGAGAGCGCACCGGTAACGCCCGTACTCAGGCCCACCGTACCCAGCGCCGAGGCTACCTCGAAGAGCACCCGGTCGTAGGCCACCCCCGGCTCGGAGTACGTCAGCAATAAGGAGAACACGAAAACCAGACTCGTATAGAGCATAAAGGTGGAGGTGGCCACGTACAGCCGCTCGAAGGGGATGCGGCGACGGAGGAAGGTCACCTGCTTCTCGCCAAACAGGCGACTCTTCAGCACGGCGAGCATGGCGGTCAGGGTAGTGATCTTCATACCCCCGGCCGTACCGGAGGGGGAGGCACCGACGTACATCAGAAAGATGGTGACCAGCAGCAGCGGCTCGCGCAAGCTACCGGTGGAGATCGTGTTGAAACCCACCGTGGTCATGGCCGTCATGGCGGCAAAGAAGCTCTTCATCAGGGCGTCGTCGCCCGACTCGTGCACCAGCGGCTCGGTGAAGTACATCAGCGCGGTGCCCAGCGTGAGCAGCACCAGGAAGCCGTAGAAGATGATCTTGGTGGTGAAGGAAACCGATCTGGTCCGGCCCGATAACCGGTACCACAGGTCGGTGATGACGATGAAGCCCAACGAGCCGGCGATGGCCAGCACGGAAATGATCACGTTGATCAGCGTATTGTCCGCATACCCCTCGAAGCTGTCGTTAAATAAGCCAAAGCCCGCCGTACAAAAGGCCGAAATGCTGTGAAATACGCTGTACCACAGCGCCTGTCCGAACGCCATTCCGCTGGAAGTGAAGGCGATCAGAAAGCCGATGGTGCCGAGCACCTCCATGACTACCGTAAACAGGATCGCGCTCTTGATGAAGTCCCCCACCTTGATGGTCTCCGGCATCGTAAAGGCCGCCCCGATGACCCTGGAGTGCCACTGCGTGATGGTCTTGGTCGTGAACAGCAGGTAGTAGGTCGTCAGGGTCATGTAGCCGATACCCCCCACCTGGAAGAGCAGGGCGATCAGCATCTCTCCCCCCAGGTTATAGGCGTCGGCTACACTGACCGTCACCAGCCCCGTCGTCGAAATGGCCGAGGCGGAAATGAACAGGTTGTCGAGTATCGGGACGGAGCTGGTATGGAAGATAGACAGACAAAGCAGCGCCCAGCCGACCATCGTATACAGGAAGAATCCCCAGACGATGTTCATCTGGGGCGAGTTACTGATCTGAAAGCGCGTATACCAGGCGATGGCCCGACGGGCGGGGTTACCTCTCATGGCGTTGTGGTGATGGGACCGTGGGAAACCCGGACGGTTCGGGATTGTTCGGGCACTTAGCCCCCGGTGAGGTAGACGAACCAACCCGCTACCTTACCCCCCCGCACCTCGACCACCAGCTTGCTCTCTGGATACACCAGCAGCTCACCCCTTACCGTACCGACGGAGTAGGCCGGCGTACCGTATTCTCCTACCAAGTGCGCGCCCGGATCTCCCAGGCTGATTTCCAGGGCGGTTTTACCCGTATAGCCCGGCATTACCCGGGCAACCACCAGCGTGTTGTCGCCACCGTCCAGCGCGTGGCTGAACAGGGTGGTGTGGGGCACCGGACTGGAATGACCGGTGACCGTCATCCGCTGCTCACCGCCACTCACCAGGATCGAAAGCTTAGGCCCGGCAGCCGCCCGTACCATATCCACCAGGGGCTGTCCGCCGATCAGTTCTTCCATGACAAAGGGGGCGTCGGAGCGGGGCGGTACGGCGGCGGGAGGCGTTCCGGTAGTGAGTATGCGCTGATTGATTACAGCGGCGGGGTTAGCGGCCGCGAGCTCGAACTGGGTACGGGCCTCGATGCTGTCACCGGACAGAGCAGCCAGCACGCCGAGCAGCACCCGCGTATCGGAAGTCGTACGCGCTTCCCCCACTTTATCCGCCAGCCGCAGACTTTCCCGGGCCCGGATACCGGCCTCCAGCAGGCGGTCGGTGGCAATGGCCGCGGCTTCTTCCCCGGCCGGCTGCTCGGTGAGGGACTGGGCGAGGAGTGCGTGGGTGGTGGCTAGGTTGAGTAGCCCCGGCGCATAATCGGGATCGAGCAGGCAGGCCCGTTGAAAATGCTTTCGTGCCTCCTCCAGGTAAAACTCCCGGGTGGCGCGATCTACCGCTACCCCACGCGTTTGTGGCTCGAGCCGGCTGCGGAGGTCGAGCTCCGTGGGGTACACGTAGGTCAGGGTGCCGGCCCGGAAGTGGGGCAGGGCAGCCTTCAGGTACAGCACGCCGGCGTTGTTGTGCATCTCCCGGCTCTGGAACTCGCGCAGGAGGTAGGTATAGTAGGTGGCCGCCTCGCCGTAGCGCTCCAGGGCGGTGAGGGCACCGGCCATATCGAAGACCGCTACGAGTTGCTGCATTTGTGCATGGGAGCGTTCGGCCAGGGCCTTGCGCTCGGTCAGGCTCGGGTAATCGGTCAGTTCCTCCGGTAGCCTGTAGGCCCGGTATATGCCCTCCAGCACGCGGGGCATGACCTCCACGGTCGGAAAACCCGCCATGTGGGCCAGGAAGCCCCCCAGGTAGTCCGCCTCGCGTTCGATTGCCGCGGCACCCGCGCCCCGCCGCCCGCCGGTGGTATCGGTAGCCGTATTGACCAGTCCTAGCGGTGCCTCGTCCGCGTGTCCCGCATAGTAGTGAATGAGCTCGTGGGCCAGCAGGCCGGCCAGTGCCGCCTCGGCGTCCGGACCCAGCGCGGCGCAGACGTCAAAGGCTGCCTCCTCGAGTACGACGGCTTGTGCCGTGCAGTAGGCCCCGCTTCGCTTGCCGGTCACGAGCATGAATTCGGGCGGCGGCACGGCATAGGCCCCCCGTGCGGCCACGAGGCGGTCAAAGATGACCCGGGCGGTGGCCTCCTTATCGGCCGGAGGCCCCCACCAGCCGCCGTAGCAGACTGCCGTAGTACAGAGAAGCGCGAGGAATAGGCTGTGGCGGAGGCTCATCGGTCCTCGATTTGGAGCAGGTCACGGGCAGACTTGCGCTGGTTCCAACGGCTGAGGAAGGCGGCGTAGGTGCGGCGCAGCAGGAGGTTGTCCGACTCTTGGGTAAGTCCTCTACGGTAGGCTTCATCCGCCGCATACAGCAGATCGGCGGCTTCGTAGGTCATGGCTTCCATCAGGCTACGCTGCGCCTCACTGGCGGTAGCCCGGTAGAAAGGGGTGTCCTGAAGGGAGTCTAGTGCGGTACCGGCCGACGTATCGCGGAAACGAAAATCGATGCGGGTGCCCACTACGGAGGGGGCCTGCACGCCGAGCCGTTTGGGCGCGCTACTCGGCGGAGCATTGGCAAATACCTCCCAGTAGTACGCCCGACCGTCCTGCAACTGCAGCGCCGTCAGGTCGAGCTGAACGGTGGTATCCTTGGTTACCGCACTGAGGATGACCGCTTCGGTCAGGCTATCCACCACGCGCAGCCGGTAAGACTCCGCAGTGCCCTCGGCCGGCCAGCGGAAGGTGGTCAGTTCCGGAAGCAAGGTGCCGCCGAAGGGAAGGAGCCCGGCCAGCCCACTATCCCCGAAGCCTTCGATGTTACCCTCCGCGTTGCCCTGGTTTTCCAGGTAGGCGCGCTCCAGGTTAGCGCTGCTGGCCGACTGGTCGAGCCCCCGGCGAATAAACTGCAGGAAGCGATCGATGAAGCCCGCCGAGGCCGCTGCGTCTTCCCCAAACAGCTCATCCACGGAAAACTTTCCCGGCGTTTCGAGCCGGATGAAGGCATCCCCGCGGGCAATCTCGAGCACGGCATCGGGACCGAGGGAAAGCATGCCCGACCCCGTCAGGTAGTGGCCGGTTACCACGGGAGTTTGCGCCCCGCGCCCCGCCTTGTCGGCGTAGTCCACCGGCCCGGCGGCGTACATCACCAGGGGTACCTCCGCCACCTGCGCGCGCAGCAGCCAAGGGAAGAGAATCAGCGCTAGGAGGTATTTACACATGGTCGGGACGGTTAAGCAAGGGGATACGCTTGCGGATGAAGCTCTCGTAGATCATTACGATGTCGTAGACGAGCACCAGGGCCAGCAGGCCGGTGGCGAAGTCTATTTTGAGCCGGAAGTAGTAAAAAAGTAGGGCCACCAGGAAGAAGAAGCAAAGAAGTTCGACCAACTGCATGATCCGCGTGACGCCGTGGAAGGTATCCGGTAGCCGGTGGTAGATCCAGTGGATGATGAGCACGTTCGCGTAGGTGAATACCACCACCAAAAGCCCTTCCAACCAGCCCGGCAGTTCGAAGATGTAGCTGCCGTCCAGGAGCATGGAGACGATGTTGGCGTGGATCACCGCCCCGTACATATCCGGCAGACTCCGCCCGGTATACACCGCGTTCAGGGGCGTAAAGTAGCGATCCTCGATGGGGGCATCCCGCGCGCGGCTGTCGGTGAAGCCGATGATGGCGATCCGGTCGCGGAACACGGCCAGGGCCTCCTCGTCGGCGTCGAGCAGGGCCTGGCCGTCCACGCGCAGGAAATTGCGGTAGTCCCCCGAGTAGTTGATGCGCACCGGACGGTCCCCGCTGTCCCACTTGAGTTGGCCAATGCGGTGGGGCGCGTAGCGGTGCACCAACGCCACGGCAAAGGCCACGTGCTCCTGGCTGTCCAGGGTCGTGACGAACGGACTGAAGAGGCGAATGGTACGGTCCGTCCCGGCGAGAAAGTTGGTATAGGCCGTCTCCACCCCGGTAGTGAACAGGGGATCGGAGCCGGCCATCCCCGTAATGCCCTTGCGCTTTTCGTCGTAGGGGCCGAGGTTGCCCGCCAGGATCACCTGTGGATGCGCCCGGAGGCTGGCGGCCAGCAGGGAATCCCCCCGCGCGTCCTTGCGGCCCGGAAATACGATGTCCACCCCGATGGCTGCCGGTGACTGCCCGGCAATCCGCTCCACCAGGCGGGCCACCTCGGCCCGCGCGGGCTTGTCTACGTGCACCAGCACCACCCGGCTTTCCCGCCGCACCCGGTCGGGGTCCCGCAGCTGGGAGAACAGGATGTCGGTGATCTCGTAGTCCTTGATCCCGTTGTTGAAGGGAGCGAAGTAGTGCGAGTTGAAGGTCACCAACTTAAGTAGCCCGATCAGGGCAAAGACCAGTCCGGTGATGATCAGGGCGTGCAGGTAGGGGGAGGGCCTGGACATACTCCCTTACTCTAGCTCGTAGGCTTCCGCCAGGGCGGCGTACTCATCGGTACCGCGGATGGCCTCCAGGTTCGGGTCGGTAGCCACGTCCACGGCTGCGTCCTGGTACTGATACCCACCCTCCAGGGCTTGCTCCAGGTAGTAGAGGGCGGCTTCCGGCTCGTCCAGCATGGCGTAGCTGGCAGCCAGGCGGTAGGCGGCTTCGGCGTCGTATTCCGAAATCTCCGTGATGGCGTAGTATTGCTCGGCGGCCTGCCCGTAGAAGCCCAGCTCGTAGTAGATGTTTCCCAGTTCGGAGTAGACGAAGTGCGCCTCCTCGTCGCTCGGGTAGGTGTCGAAGTAGGCATCTGCTACCCGTTCGGCCTTGTAGAAGGCCTCATCGGCTTCCTCCGCGTAATCGTTTATCAGGTAGGTCACGGCCAGCAAGCTGTAGAGTTCGATGAGCGCGATGACGTCGAACTGCCGGTCCGCGCCGGCGTACAGAGCAGCTACGAAGAGTTCCTCCTCCGCGCCCTCGGCGTCCCCCTCTTCGAGGTAGTAGTAGGCCAGCCCGGCGGCGACGTCGAAGGACCGTTCGTCGTCCAGGCCGAGGGATTCCCGGAGGGGAGAGGCCGGGGGCATATCGGCGCTTTCGTTCTCCCTGTCGGGGGCGGCGGTAGTTTCGGCTGGGCGGGGGGCGGACTCCCGCGCCGTGGTTGCTACGGCGACCAGCCCCTGATTTTTCGCCAGGAGTTCGCGCAGGCGGTCGCCCAGGCCCTGCGTTTTGTCTCTGGTGGAACCGCCGGAGGAGGAGCCTCCCGAGTTGGTGCTAAAGGTGGCCCCTCCCGAGGGGTTGGGCGGCGGGGGCGCCTGTGCCGGAAGCGTACCGGCGTAGAGAAGACCGCAACAGATAAGTAAGCGTAGCATAGGGAGGTAGTTTTAGTGATTAGTTATTGGCCCAGGGATTCGATGAAGTCCTCGACCTGGGGACTCAGGACGGGCCCCAAATCAGGGCGCACCAAATTGGCGTAATTGAGCACCTGGCCAAAGGTGCCGGCCTCCAGGTCCTTCCAGGGGGCTTCCAGTAGCCGGGTGGCCATGTCATCGGTATAATAGTCGTGGTTGGGGCGCAGTACGGTTTGGATAAAGAAGTCGTTCATCCGGTCCGCTTCCCGCTCGACCAGAACATTGTCGTTCAGGTCTACCCGGCTGATGAGCTCGTTGAGCAGGATGTAGGGCAGTACGGTAATGGCCCGCTGGCAGTCAAATTCCCGCTCGAAGGCGCGGTTGTAAGCCGATTCCTCGATGGCCCGGAGCTGCTCCGGCTCGTCGGCAAAGCGCAGCCCCGGATCGGAGTACCGTCGCTCGTCGTCCTGAAAGATCATGAACTGCGGGTCCTGTTCCTTACCCCGCACGTTGGTCACCACGTCCTTCGTCTTCCGTAGGATGCTCGCCCAGCTGGCCCCCTCCGTGGCCGCCAGTCCGTCTACGAGTACCCCCAGCAGGGCATCTACGTAGTAGGAGCCGATGGAGTCGTTCAGGTAGGCCAACTGCCCGGGCAGCGAGGCCGAGCTCAGGATGTGGCCCCGGTATTCCGTGAAGAGGTCGAAATTGAGGCCCTGCCCCGTCGCCCGTTGCCCCTCCCCGAGGACGTGGTCGTTCAGCTGCCGTACGACCTGTTGGTCCAGGGGCAGCTTGATGTCCTCGTTGCAACTGCTCCCGATGGTCAGGGACATCCGTACGCCCTTCTTGCGCAGCCGTTCGTGGATGTCTTCCAGGAGCAGTCCGCAGGTATTGGCCTGCAGGTCCCGCGCCGACACCTCCGCGTTTTCCGGGCAGAAGTACAGCAGCGGCCAGCGCGAGTCCCGGTTCAGCGGCATATACCCGTGTCCGCTAAAGAGGAACAGTACTCCGTCATCGGGTTCCGCGGCCAGCGTATCCAGGAAGTGCTCGACCGCGGTGGGCTCGTAGTCCAGTCGGTAGATCCGCACCCCTAGCCCGGCTTCGGATGCTCTCGCCAGTTCCCCTACCGCCGAGAAGAGCTCGGCCAGGTTACGTCCATCGAGTTCACACCCCACGTGGATGCTGTCTCCGGGATGGGGATTGACGGTGTAGGCCACGTGCAAAGTAGTTTGCGCGCACAGTCCGGTCAGTCCAAAAAAGCAGAAAAATAAAATAGTGTGTTGCATAGTGTACAGTCTGTTGCGTAGCGCGCGTCCGCGGGTGCGCGGTCAATCGGGGGGCGGTAAACCGCCGCAGTGCGTTTGGTAGAGCTTATCCCCGACCGCGCTGCGGAGCAGTGCCCGCACGTTACCGTTGGCCGACACGGCCGCACAAAACGTCGAAACGTCCCCCTCGTCACCCGCTATCCGAAAGCCGTCCCGGAGTGCCTTCAGCGCGGCGGGTTCGTCCGTAGAGGCTGCGTAGAAAGCCGCCAAATTGAGGTAGGATATACCGGCGCGGGGCCGTGAGCGGACCGCGAGCCGGAGGGCGGATTCCGCCGCCGCCCGTTGTTGACTCCCGAAGAGGGCGGTGGATAGGCGGGTAGCTACTTCGGCCTTGGTGGAGTCGTCCAGCGGGGCTCGGCGCAGTTGCCTCAACCAGCGCCCGTCGGTGGTGTCTAACAGCATCAGTTCCAGGTAAGCGACCGCTAGATCGGGCTGGGTCGCTAGTAGAGCAGTGAGGTGACTGCTTGCCAGTTCCGGCTGGTCCGTTTCCTGGGCGTATTCCCGCAGCCAGGCCAGCGCGGTGGGGTTGTCGGGATGAAGGCCCAGGGCGCGCTGGATATTAGCCTCCGCACTGTCCCGTTGCTGTTGCTGCCGGTACACCCGGGCCAGGCCGAGGTAGCAGTCCGCCGGGTAGCCCCCCCGATCGATGAGGCCCCGAAACAGAGGAATGGCCGCTTCGGCACGTTCGGCCTGCTGGTGAAGCAGGAAGGCGAGGTTATAGACGGGGTCGACGTACTCCGGGGCGAGCGCGATGGACTGGCGAAGCAGGGTCTCGGCCGTATCGGGCCGGCCCAGGGCGAGCATGAGGTTGCCCCAGTTCATGTAGGCGCTGGCGAAGTCCGGTTTCAGCCGGGTGGCGATCCGGTAGCGTATCTGGCTCGAATCGCCGTACACCTGGGGGTCGATCCGCCCCAGCATACTGGCCAGGTTGTTGTAGGGTAATGCCCAGGTGGGGGCCAGGGCGATGGCGCGCTGGAAGGAATAGTAGGCTTCGGTGGGCAGCCGGAGCCGGAGTTGCAGCAGACCGAGTTCGTTATGTAGATAAGCGGCGGCCGGCTCCAGAGTTACGGCGCGCTCCAGGTAGGGCAGGGCTTCGCGGTACACCCGCGCTTCCCGGCTACCGTTGTCCGCGCCCAGGCGCAGCACGAGCCCCTCAAAGTAGGCCCGCTTTGCCGCAATGGCCGGATAGCGGGGGTCTTCTACGCCCAGGATTTCACCGGCCAGGGCAAGGTAGGCGGCAAAATGGCGGTACTTATCGTCCAGCCGTTCGCGCTGCAGCAATTCCTGGGCATCGGTAGCGAGGTAGGCGCGAATGGCTTGCTGGACCGAATCGAGCAGGACTACGGTGAGGCGCTCGTCCAGCAGCCCGCGGACGGCGGTCAGGCTGGGTTCGCTGCGCAGTTTGCGGTAGTAGGCCAGTGCGGATCGTTCCTCGGGATAGAGCAGGGCACCCGCGTGTACCGCCCGCCGGAAGCGGAGGTAGTCGCGCTGGGTTTCCGGGGGGGCGAGGGCGAGCGTGGATTCCAGAAAATCCGCCTGCAGGGCTTCGGTACGGCTGGTGAGGTAATCCGTGCTTTGCTCCGAGGCTACGGTGAAGAGGCCGACATGCTTGCGTCCGCCGAATACCTCCGGATGCTGCTGGCGGTCGGTGTCGGCGCTGACCAGGTCCTGCACGTACCGTTCCAGTTCGAGCAGGTCGATGCGGCGGTCGCGATTCTCGTCGGCCGCCCCCCGGATCCCCTCCAGGAGGTGGTAGCTGAAGGCCCCGTGACCGCCCCCCCAGCGGGTGCCCTCCTGGGAGAGTTCGTAGGGTTGGCAGGCCAGCATGCGGATTTCCCCGGCCCGTCGCTGCATGAGGCGGGCGGCGGTCAGGCGGCGTCCGGCTACGGCGTCGCCGGCCAGGGTGCCGGCGTGGCAGGCGTCGCTGATCACGACTGGCGTCACGCCCTTGGCGGCGAGGGCGGTGACGTGCTCGTCCAGGTAGCTCACGCTCAGGGCCAGTAAGTTGTAGTTGTTGTAGGGCGTGTCGTGGGCCAGGAGGTAGCCGGTAGCGAGGGGGTCGGAGGTTTCCACGTCGCCGTGGGTAGCCAGGTAGAGGTAAGCGGGAGATTCCGGCGTAGAGGTCGCGAGTTGCCAGGCCAGGGCGGACTGGATGGCGGCCAGGGTGGCGGTACTGTCGGTGAGTAGTCGTACGCGATCGGTGGGTAGGCCCCCGCCGTCGGGCGCGGTCAGGTAGTTGGCGAAGGAGTGGGCGTCGTCGTCCGCGTAGCGCAGATCGGTTACGGCGGGGTCCTGAAAATCCGCTATGCCAATGACCACCGCAGTCCCCTGGCCCCGGGCACAAAGGCTCCAGAGCAGCAGACAGACCGGCAGTAGCAGGCGGACACGCATAGCGAGGGTTCACTCGGAAAAGAAGAAAGTAGGTATGGGGCAGGTGAATGTCCCTCCGGTAGTGGCGAAGCGACGATCTTAAAGTTACGACAGGAAACTGATTAGTCCCCCCGTTTTATCGACTGGTGTAGGCGGCTTGCCCGCTGAGCGGCTGGTGCGGGCTATCGGGATACCGTGAGCCGCAGGGGGCGGTGGTCGGACCAGTGGGAGGGGAGGCGCTCGATGTCGACGACCGTGAGGCTGGTGTCGACCAGCAGGTAATCGATGCGCAGGCCCGGAAGCGGTCCGGTAAAGGTGGACCCGAAACCGGAGCCCGCCATGATCCAGGCGTCGCGCAGGCGGGGCGAGGCGATCTGCTGGTAGGTGTAGGAGGAGGGCACGTCGTTAAAATCTCCGCCAAGTATAACCGGGTGGGGGCTGGCCTCCACGAGGGCCCGGATCTCCTCCGCCTGCCGGGCCCGCTGGCGGGTGGCCTGGCCGTATCCCTCCAGCATCCGGGCGAAGGTCTCCAGGCGGTCGCTTAGTTTGTTATTGCTGCGAATGCCGTCCGTCATTCCGCTGATGCGGTTGGAGACTAAATGGGCGTTGATAAAACGCAACTGCCCGATTTCGGTCCGTACATCGGTGACGATGTAGCCGTTGTATTCGTTGGGCGGAGTAAAGGAAGCGGCTATGGGCGTGAGCCCGGGCCCGTAAGTCGCGACCAGCGTATTGACCTCCTGGTGGCGGCTCGTGAGCTTGGGATTGGTCCTGATCGCGTTGATGTAGTTGGGCTTGTGGCTGGCCGGCCAGATCTCCTGCAGCAGCAAAACATCGGCGCCGTAGGCTCCCAGCGTTTCGGCTACCCGGGTGGTGTCGACGGCTTCCGTATCGGCTTCCCGGAAGAGGCGCTGGTTGCCGGTTACGACCGTGAGGCTCGGCCCTTCGTCGGCCGGGGTGGCACGGGGCCAGACGAAGAGCTTATCCAGCACCGGAAGGGAAAAAGCCAGAACGAGGAGGGGCAAGATCGCGTACTTCCAGCGCCGCCGCCGCGTCAGGAAGAAGATCACGAAGAGCCCGGTCAGCAGCAGCAGGCCCGGCACCAATAGCGCCACGATGGCCGGCGGCCAGAAGACCTGGGGGGGTACGTAACGGGCCAGGAGGCCGAGGGCGGCCGTGAGGGCCACCAGGGTGCCGAGCAGGGGGGCGATCCAGCGCACGGGACTCAGTTGCGGTTGCTGGCGCGAAACAGGAACTCTTTTTCCTCCTTGGTGAGGCTGTTGTAGCCGCGCTCCTTGATCTTATCGAGGATGGCATCCAGCTGCTCCTGGTGGCTGGCCTCCCCCTCGGGGGTACCTCCGGGCGTGGTGACCGAGGGCTTGGCCGCGCCGCCGGCGCGGCGCATGAAGCCCGGCCGCTCCTTGGTGGTGGCCGTCTCCTTAACGGAGCGCCCGCCGCGAAAGGCGGCGTGGGGACCCCGCTTGGGGTGTGACTTGCTGGGCTTCAGGAGGCTGTCGTAGAGGCGTTCCACCCCGGAGATGGCCGACTGGACGGGCGTAGTGAGGTCGGTGCCCCGCCGCAGGTACCAGGAGAAGAGAAAGCCCATGACGATACCGCCGATGTGGCCGAAAGCGCCCCCGGTATTGATGTCGCTGCCGACGCTGATGACGTTCATGACCACGACGAAAGCGACGATGTACTTAAGCCGGATGTTGCCCAGTAAGAAGAGCCGGATGCTGTAATCGGGGGCGAACACTCCGGTCGCCACCAGGATGCACATCACCGCCGCGCTGGCCCCGAAGGCGTAGTGGGTTACGCTGCCGTCTCCCCCGAAGCCGGTCAGGTTGGCGGCCACGATGAAGGCCACCGCACCCGCGAGCCCGCCCAGGATGTAGAGGGGAAGCACCCGCCGGTCGCCCAGCAGGTCCCCGAAGATGCGGCCGAACCAGAACAGGAAGAGCATATTCCAGAGCAGGTGCCAGAAGCCCTCGTGGAGGAACATGTGGGAAATGATCGACCAGGGGTGGGTGAGCAGGTGCCAGCCCGAATTGGAGATCGCCAGGAAGTTGCGGATGTCGAGGTAGAGGTTGGGGGTTTCCCAGCCGTTGAAGACACGCAGGAATACCCACGCCAGGTTGATGAAGACGAAGATGGCCACATTTACGATGATGATGCGGCTAATCATGTTGCCATAATCGAACTCCCTGCGGATATCGTCCCAGATGGATTGAAGCATAGTAGGCGTGGTGTGCCCTTAAAAACGTTTTTGGGCGGAAAAGATTTACCCTTAGCGGGTTAAAGCCGTACAAACTACGAATTAAGCCCCTTAGCGGCGCACGCCGTGGTCCCACCGCTGGGCTCCGGCCGGGGGATCGCGTTTGTACCAGATGTAGGCCAGCAGTCCGCCGGCCAGTGCCCCGCCGAGGTGGGCGAAGTGGGCGATGGGGTCCCAGCTGAATTCCATGATGCCCAAAAAGAGGTCGACGGCCAGCAGCACCGGCACGAAGTAGCG
The DNA here is from genome assembly GCA_963803525.1 of Lewinellaceae bacterium. Taxonomy (GTDB): domain Bacteria; phylum Bacteroidota; class Bacteroidia; order Chitinophagales; family Saprospiraceae; genus Neolewinella. Next base: position 477,318 of record CAWDMV010000013.1, on the reverse strand, counting down.
GGCCTTGATGGGGATGGGCAGGAAAATCAGCATCAGCTTGAAGTCGGGGTAAAGGATGGCAAAGGCCGCCACCACGCCGTAGAGGGCCCCGGAGGCCCCGACCATGGGCACGCTGGTCTTGAAGTCGATGTACTCCTGCATCATGCCGACCCCGTCGCGCAGCGTCTGGGCGGGATCGCCCTTGCCGAGTACGATCTCGTTCTGGATGTTGGCCACGACGGTGCTCACCTTGACGCCGTTGTCCATGTTCAGCCCCTTGGTGTCGATGGGGTTAAAAAAGGCGTTGAAGTGGGCCAGCGTGGGTTCCTGCTGGAAGGCGTAGAGCAGGTCTTCCAGGTGGTTGAGCTGGTACCAGGTGTAGCCGAAGTGCAGGGCGACCGCGCCGGCGGCGGCGACCAGGTACAGGATGAGGAAGCGCTTGCCCCCGTAGCGCGCCTCGAGCAGCGGGCCGAACATCACCAGCCCGAACATATTGAAGAAAATGTGGGTCAGGCCGCCGTGCACGAAGAAGTGGCTGACCAGCTGAATGGGGTGGAAGCGGTCGCTGGTCGGGTAGTGCAGCGCCAGGTAGTCGGCCAGCAGGTTGGTGTTGAAGCCGAGGTAGGGCAGCAGGAAGATGGCCGCGAAAATCACCACGTTGATGATCAGCAGGTTTTTTACAACGGGGGTCAGCGGCGGCATGCGGGGGAAGGATTTGTGTACTAATGCGTGGGGGAAGCTCCCGGTTCTACCCTTCGAAGAGGCGCTCCACCTCGTCGAGGGCGTACTTCACGTAGCACTTGCGGCCATTGGGGGCGGTGCGGGGGTTGCCGCAGCCGAAAAGCCGGTCGATGAGCGAGCGCATTTCGGCCTCGTCCAGGGCCGTCCCCCGCTTGATGGCGGCGGTGCGGGCCAGCAGCCGGGCCAGCCGCTCGTGGCCGTGGCTCTGGAAGTCGACGTTGTTCTTGTACTGTTCCAGCAGGCGTTCGAGCAATTCCAGTTCCCCGTGGCGGCCGGCCAGTTCGGCGGGGATGCCCCGCACGATGAAGCTGCCGCCGCCGAAGGCTTCCAGGTCGAAGCCCAGTTGGCGCAGCTCCGGCAGCAGGGAGGCCATGAGTTCGGCATCGGCGTGGGCCAGGTCGAGGGTCTGGGGGAAGAGCGACTGCTGGGTAGTCGCCGGCTTGTCGCGCAGGTTGCCGAGGAAGTCTTCGTAGAGGATGCGCTCGTGGGCGGACTGCTGGTCGACCAGCAACCAGCCGTTCTTGAGGGCGCTGACGAGGTAGCGGTGGTGCAGCTGGTAGGGAGCCCGGCCCTGGGTGGGGGGCACCTCCTCGTCTTCTTCCCGGCCCATGCGGCTCTGCAGGATCTCCCCGGTGTCGGTGTCGACGTCCATGCCGAGGTCGTCGTAGAGCATTTCCCAGTTACGCAGGTTGCTGGCGTGGCGTTGGGCTTCGCTGCCGCGGTCGTCGCGGGGGCGGTCGTCGCGGGTGCGGGGGGTGTCCGAGTTCATCTTGCTCGGCAGGGCTTCACCCGAGGATTCTAGCGTCATGGGGGCCCGCAGGTGGGTGCGGGAGGGGGAGAAGGGGTTATCGGACTCAAAATCGATGGTCGGCATGATGCTGGCGCGGCCGAGGCCGTGGCGGATGGTGGCCTTGAGGTAGTTGTAGATGAGGCGCTCGTCCTCGAACTTGATCTCCTGCTTGGTGGGGTGGACGTTGACGTCGATGCGGGCGGGGTCGATCTCGAGGTAGATGACGTAAAAGGGGTAGCTGTCCTTGCCCAGCAACTCGTCGTAGGCCGTCGTCACGGCGTGGTGCAGGTAGCTGCTGCGGATGTAGCGGTCGTTGATGAAGAAAAACTGCCCGACTTTGGTCTTGCGGGCCGCCTCGGGCTTACCGACGTAGCCCCCGATGCGGAGCACGTCGGTGGCCTCCTCGATCGGCACCAGCATATCGCGGTACTTCTTGCCGAAGACGGCAATGATGCGCTGCCGCAGGTTGCCGGCGGGGAGGGAGAGGTCGAGCCGGTCGTCGACGTGCAGGTCGAAGCGGATCGAGGGGTGGGCCAGGGCGATGCGGATGAGCTCGTCGCGGACGTGGCGCAGTTCGACGGAGTCGCTCTTGAGGAAGTTGCGGCGGGCGGGGACGTTGTAAAAGAGGTTGCGTACCGCCATGCTGGTGCCGGGGGGGGCGGCTACGGGCTCCTGGGTCACGACCTCGGTGGCTTCCACGACCAGCCGGGTGCCGAGCTCGTCGGGTGCGCGGCGGGTCTTCATCTCGAGTTGGGAGATGGCTACGATACTAGCCAGGGCCTCCCCCCGAAAGCCCATGGTGTGGAGGGTGAAGAGGTCGTCGGCGGTGCGCAGCTTACTGGTGGCGTGGCGCTCGAGCGACATGCGGGCGTCGGTTTCGGACATGCCACAGCCGTTGTCGATGACCTGGATGAGGGTTTTGCCGGCGTCCTTAATGAGCAGGCTGATCTCGGAGGCGCCCGCGTCGACGGCATTTTCCACCAATTCCTTGACCACGCTGGCGGGGCGCTGAATCACCTCGCCGGCGGCGATCTGGTTGGCGATGGCGTCGGGGAGCAGGTGGACGAGGTTGTCCGTCATGGGTTAAGGATCAGTAGGGTCCGGCAAACTACGCAGAATTAGCCGAGCAACTGCTCGAAGTCCGGGAAGTACAGCTTGTAGGCCACGTAGCACACCACGATGAGCGTGATCAGGATGATGATGAGGCTATAGTTGGAGCGCCGCACCCGCTCGTTGCGGTAGCGGCCGGCCGCTTCGCCCCCCGCGCCCTTGCGAAACCCGCCGCGGAGGCGCTCCTTCATCCCGTCTACGCCGCCCGTCTGGAGGGCCTCTACGCGCAGCCGCCGTTCCTCGGCTTCTTCCTTCTTGGGGTCCCAGTAGCGGGGCTTGTAGGAGAACTGCTGGTTCTTGGGGGTCTTGAAGAGGCGCAGGAAGGCCATAGCGTCTGGTGTTTATGAGGGAAACTAACAATTTATCGGGTAGAAAAGATGCACCGGGGGGGGGGGCGATGGCGGGCGCAGAGGGCGGTTGGACGGCTATACCCGTTGGACGGGGTCACCCCGTCCGACGGGTAAGCGGTCGGACGGGGTCCTAAGGCTTGCCATTTTCACATTAACAACGTATATTTACGTTAAACAACTAAAAATGCAAAAACTTACTCGGGCCCAGGAAGAACTGATGAACCACGTCTGGGACCTCGGCGAATGCACCGTAGCCGATCTCCGACGGTCGATCGAGGAACGGACCGGTAAGCAGCCCGCCCACAGCACGATTTCCACGCTGATCCTGGCCCTGGACGAGCGGGGCTTCGTGGGCCACAAGGCGTACGGCCGCACCTTCGTGTATTCGCCGCGCATCAGCCGGGTGGAGTACGGCCGCCAACGGCTGCAGCGAGTGGTCCGTAAGTTCTTCGGCGGATCGGCCCGCGCGGCGGTCAGCTACCTGGTCAAGGACGAAGACCTCAGCCTGGACGAGCTCAACGCCCTCGTCCGCCAACTCGAAGAAGAATGAGCCCTGAACTCCCCCGCTTCCTGCTGGAAGCTACGCTCGTCTGGACGGCCCTCCTCCTATTTAACCTCGTCGCCTTCCGCCACAACACCAATTGGCGCGCGCGCCGCCGCTTCCTGCTTACGGCTTTCGGGCTGGGCGTACTGCTGCCGCTTTTGCCCCCCATCACGCTCGGCAGTTCGGGAGCCGCCACCCACTTGCCCGCTGATCTATTCGGCTATATTATGCCGACGATTGAATCTCCCGCGGAAGCCGTCGCCGCAACTCCCGGCTACCGCTGGATGAACATTTTGCTGGCCACCTGGGCTGCCGGTACCCTGCTGTACCTGATGGCCGCGGGTTGGGGATTGCTGCGGCACCTGCGCCCCGCCGCCCCGACTCTGGACGCCTTTGCGGGCTACCCGGTGGTCCGCAGTGCACACATCCGTACGCCCTATGCCGCCTTCGGGAAAATTCATTTGCCCGCCGTACTACCCGCTGATTTGGAGCAGACCGCCCTGCTCCACGAGGCCGCCCACCTGCGGCACGGGCACTTTAGCGAGCGCATGGCATTGCTGCTGGGCACGGCGCTCTTTTGGTTTCACCCGCTGAGCTGGATCTACGCGCGTCTACTCTCCGAGGTACACGAATACGAGGCCGATGCGGAGGTGGCCCGCCACGTTCCCGTCAAGACCTACGGCCGGCAGCTCCTGCAAGCCTCGCTGGCACCGCGCTTGGTACCGGCGCTTTTTTCATCCCCCCTAAAGCAGCGCATTATGATGTTAACGACGCACAACACCTCCCGAAATTTAGGTCCGCTGAGGTGGGCCACCCTGCTCATCCTATTCATTGGTCTGCTCCTGGCCTGCAGCAAGGTAACGGAGGAGTTTGACCTCGCCGACCAGCAGGATCCGCCCGTTGAATTCGACCTATCTCAGATGCAAGAACTGGAGGCGGCTCCCCAGCTTACCGACGAGGAGTCCCCCTCCTTTTTACACGCCATTTACGGGCGGATCACCTACCCCCCCGCTGCGCGCGCCGAAAATATGGAGGGTGGCCTCAGTGCCAGCATGACGATTTCCAAAAGCGGGGAGGTGCTCGACATTACGACCATTCGCCAGCCGGTCAGTGGCAACAACCGGGTGGTTGTGACTGGGTATGGCAACGTGGGCCAACCCACCTCCGACGCCGGGTCCACCTACTTTACCGACGAGGTGCAACGGGTGCTCAAGGAGCTCGGTCCCTTCCGGCCGGCCATGGTGGAGGGGGAGGCCCGTGCGGCGCGGATCGTGATGGACTTTAGTTTCGGGCTTCGATAGGAGGCGGCGGCGGCGCGCGGAGTGTGGGGGGAATCCCCCTTGCGCAGACTGCTTTCCCTCGACCTTATTCCAAGCTCAGGGGTTAATGGTTAGCGCTTTAGCCGAACTAACCGACACCATGAACGTACCCAAGCAATTTCTATTTCTCCCTCTTTTCTACCTCCTCTTCCTGCTGCCCACGGTTTTCCTGACCGCCCAGGATGCCGCTACGCCGATCACCCTGCGGGAAGCCCCGGCGGGCAGCACCGCCCAGCGACACCTGCTGCAGAGCGTCTACGAGAACGTCACCTACCCGCCTAAAGCCCGGGAGGCCCGGCGGAGTGGAACGTATGCGCTTACCATCATCGTGGATGAGAACGGCTCGACCTTCCGTGCTATGCCCTTGTCCGAACTGCCGGGAGATAGCGAGGTCACCAATTTCGTCATTCAGACGAGTGATGACACCGAGGGGGCAACCGTCTCCGGCCTGATGAAGGTGGCCGCCGACCGGGCGCTGATCGAGGAGACCGAGAAGATGGGCCGTTTCCTGGTCGATCTTGGCTTTGAGCCGGCGACGCGCGGTGGGGTGGTGGTAGCCGACTCCCTGAACTTGGTCTTCTACTTCAAAATCCAGGAATAACGCGAATAAGCCGACCCCGTCCGCCCGCCCGACCGCCCAGCCGTTGGACGGGGTCACCCCGTCCAACCGCTAAGCCGTCGGACGGGGTAAGCGGTTCAGCAGTTACCTTTGGGTACCCACCAACCGATCCGCCATGACCCTCCTGCTGACCCTCCTGCTGTTTTTCGCTCCGCCGGCCCACGATTACCACGTGAGCAAGACGAACGTACGGTACGTCGCTGAGCGCAATCAGGTGCAAGTAGAAATGCAGGTGTTCGTCGACGATCTCGAGGCCGCCCTGCAGGACGCCGGGGCCCCCGCCCTGGAGCTGGGTACCGAAGACGAAGACCCCGACAGCGAGCGCTACCTCATCAGCTACCTCGATAAGCATTTTAGTATTGAGTGGAACGGCCAGCCCGTATCCACCTCATTCGTCGGGTGGGAGCTGGACGATGATATGCACGGCCTCTGGATTTATCTGGCCGCCGAAGGCCTGAAGGCCCCCGAGGAGGTGACCGTGGAGAATAGCGTGCTGACTGAGTTTTATGCCGACCAGAAGAACATCGTAAAGTTGTTCAACGGCAAGCAACGCATGGCCACGCTGCTGATGGACCGGGATAAAGCCGTAGGCAAAGCCGCGTCCAAAACGAAGTAAACCCTCGGCCGAAGAGGAAGCCATGAACGAATCCGAAATCCTGCGGCCCCACGCCGAAACCGCCTACGCCCACGAACTGGAAGCCCTGCGCGCCGAAGATACCGGCGTGCGGCCCGGCGGGTGGCTGCTGAGTCCCCGCGCGGTGGTCCGTTACCTCATGGGTGATACCTTGCCCGGCGGCACCGAAATCACCCCGAAGTACTTCGGCGATCGCCGCCTGATCGAGGTGGCCGTCGCCAGCCTGGTTACCGACCGCGCCCTGCTGCTCGTCGGCGTACCCGGTACGGCCAAAACCTGGGTGAGCGAGCACCTGACGGCGGCGATTAGTGGCGATTCCACGCTGCTTGTCCAGGGCACCGCCGGCATGAGCGAAGACGCCCTGCGCTACGGCTGGAACTACGCCCGCCTGCTCTCCGAAGGCCCCAGTGAGGCGGCCCTCGTGCCCTCGCCGATCATGACGGGCATGCGCAGCGGGAAGCTCGTACGCATCGAGGAACTTACCCGCATCCCCAGTGACGTACAGGATGCCCTGATCACGGTGCTCTCCGAAAAGATCCTGCCGATCCCCGAGCTCAACCGCGAAACCCAGGCCCGCCGCGGCTTCAACGTCATTGCCACCGCCAACGACCGCGACCGCGGCGTAAACGAGCTCTCGAGCGCCCTGCGGCGGCGCTTCAACACGGTGGTGATGCCGCTGCCCGCGACGCTGGAGGAGGAGGTCCGCATCGTTACCGACCGGAGCCGCGCCGCCGCCGCCCGCATGGAACTGCCCCCCGTGCAGCAGGACGCGGCCGCCGAGATCACCCGGCTGGTCACCATCTTCCGCGAGCTCCGCAGCGGACGTACGGAGGATGGCCGGACGCAGTTGAAATCCCCCAGCTCCACCCTCTCGACCGCCGAGGCCATCTCGGTAGTCAATCAGAGCCGGGCGCTGAGTCATCACTTCGGCACCGGCGACATCGCCGTGGAGTACCTGGCCGCCAGCCTCTCCGGCGCGGTCGTCAAGGACCCGGAGCAGGACGGCGCCGTGTGGCGGGAGTACCTGGACGTGGTGGTGCGGAATCGGAAGGGGTGGGAGGAGTTGTTCGCTGCGCTCACGTAGAGGCGCTGTCGCGCGGTAGGGGCGCTGTCGCGCGGTAGACGCTTCGCTGGGGTAGATAATGAAAACCACTGTACATACCTTTGCGTTTCCATCCGGATAATTCTACCGGCTTAGCCCTCTACCGGCGCAGTCACTACTGGCAAGGCCTCTACTGGCGAAGCCCTATACCCGGAGCGAAGCTCCGTCTACTCTATGCGTGTTACCGATCATTTCGACCAGGCCGATGGCCAGACCCTCCTTAGCTTTGAAGTCCTGCCGCCCTTGAAGGGGGGAAGTATGCAGGCGATCTTCGACACCCTGGATCCGCTGATGGAGTTTAAGCCGCCCTTTATTGACGTGACCTACCACCGGGAGGAGTACGTGTACAAGAAGCGCCCGAGCGGGTACTATGAAAAGACCGCCATTCGCAAGCGGCCTGGCACCGTAGGTATCTGCGCGGCCATCATGCACCGCTACGGGGTGGATGCCGTGCCCCACCTGCTCTGCGGCGGCTTCACCAAGCAGGACACCGAGAACGCCCTTATCGACCTGGCCTTCCTGGACGTGCAAAATGTACTGGCGCTGCGCGGCGACGCCCGCAAGTTTGAGGGACGCTTCGTGCCGGAAAAGGAAGGGCACCACTACGCCTGTGAATTGGTGGGCCAGATCGTCGATATGAACGAGGGCCACTACCTCGATGAGCTCGTTAAGGACGAGCACGCGAGCAAGACCAATTTCTGCGTGGGCGTGGCCGGCTATCCCGAAAAGCACTTCGAGGCGGCTAACCTGGAGCACGATCTGCGCTTCGTGAAGGAGAAGGTAGAGGCCGGGGCGGACTACATCGTCACCCAGATGTTCTTCGACAACGAGAAGTACTTCGCCTACGTCGATGCGTGCCGGAAGGTCGGCATCAACGTGCCGATCGTACCGGGATTGAAGCCCGTCACCAAGCTCTACCAGCTCAACGCCCTGCCGCGCCTCTTTCACGTCGACCTGCCCGACGACCTGGTCAAGGCCATTACCGCCGCTAAGGATGCCGAGGCCCGCACCCAGGTCGGTATCGAATGGTGTACCGCCCAGAGTAAAGAACTGAAGCAACGCGGCGTCCCCTGCCTGCACTACTACACCATGGGCGACAGCTCCACCATCCGCGCCATCGCGGAGGGGGTGGCGTAAACGCAAACGGACTTCCCCCCGAAGGAGAAAGTCCGTAGTAGCGCGAGGGTGACTCCCCCGATAGCTATCGGGGCCGACCTCAGGAGTATGAATCTTGTTTAACGACTTCCGAAAATATATTCGTTTTTTAAGCGCTCTTGCATTTCTGGGTAAGCCGATAAATTATTTAAGTACTTCGAGCTCTTCATGCGCTTCAGGTGTTTCTCAATAGCTATTGCTTGTTCTCTGCTGTCACAATCTAGGATAAGCACGAGTTGCCAGGGAACTCCCTTCGCAGTGAAGCCTGAGTGGGTAGCATCGTTGTGCTGTTGCAGTCTTTCCCTAGGTTGTAGGCTTGTCTGGCCGATATAGAATCTGTTTAGGGAATCGCTGAATAGTAGATAGACGTAAAACACGGTCTTAAATTTGCCCTCTTCACCCGTGACGGAGGAAGGATATTCTGCGAGTAAGAGATAGCACGAAAACGGACTTCCCCCCGAAGGAGAAAGTCCGTAGTAGCGCGAGGGTGACTCGAACACCCGACCTCAGGATTATGAATCCTGCGCTCTAACCGGCTGAGCTACCGCGCCAATTGCCGTAAGCGGCTGCAAATATAGGGCGTCGGCTAAACTGGCGCAAGAAATTTATCAAGTCGGTGCGGCAAATGTAGAAAACGGGAGCTCCGCCTGCTTTGCACCTCGCGCCCCGCCGCCGTGAGCGGACCCACCACTTTGCGTACCTTGATCCCCACCGGGTATTCTAAGCCCCTGCTTGATGAACGTTTGTTTCCCCCTACTGCTGGTGTTGGCGCTCTCCGGCCTATCCGCGCAGGCCGATGCCATCCGCCCGCTGGACGAGCGGCTCAGCGACTACCCGTATCCCTTCCCCACGCAGGTGCATACCCTAAAGTCCCAGCTGCAGGAATTGGAAATGGTGTACATGGACGAGCGCCCGGCCACGCCCAACGGCAAGACCGTCCTGCTGCTCCACGGCAAGAACTTTCCCAGTGCCTACTGGGAAACCACCATGAAGCTGTTGCTCGACCAGGGCTACCGCGTCATCGCGCCGGACCAGATCGGCTTCGGCAAATCCTCGAAGCCCCAGCGCTACCAGTTCACCTTCCACGAGCTCGCCCACAACACCCGTTGGCTGATTTACCAGCTAAAGATCGAAAAGCTGATCGTCCTGGGCCACTCCATGGGGGGGATGCTGGCCACCCGCTTCGCCCTGATGTACCCCGACCTCACGGAGTCACTGATTTTGGTGAACTCCATCGGGCTGGAGGATTGGAAGCTCCACGTGCCCTACCAGTCCGTGACGGAATGGTACGAGGGGGAGCTCGGGAAGAACTACGCAAGCATCCGGGCCTACCAGCAGGAAAACTACTACGCCGGCCAGTGGAAACCCGCCTACGACCGCTGGGTGAACGTGCTGGCCGGCTGGGCGGAAAGCGAGGACTACGGCTACGTCGCCTGGAATGCGGCGCTGACCTACGATATGATCTTCACCCAACCGGTGGTGTATGAGTTCAGCGCCCTGCAAATGCCGACTACCCTGATCCTGGGTACCCGCGACCGGACCGCCCTCGGCAAATCGCTGGTGAGTCCCGCCGTCCGGGAGACGATGGGGCGCTACGATCAGCTGGGGGAGACGATCGTCGCGCAAATCCCGAAGGGCCGCCTGATCGAGCTGGACGGGCTGGGGCACTTGCCCCACATCGAAAGCTTTGACCGCTTTTCCAAGGCACTGCTGCAGGCACTCGAACGCTAGGCCGGCACGAGAAAAGTGCGGACGATGTTGGACACGGAGTCCGCGTACTTCTCCAGCTTATTGATCGTGTTCCAGGTGGGGTCGGCGCCGAACTTGACCCAGTTTTCGTCGCGCTGTTGCATGTCCTCGAACTGGAGCAGGTAGATGAGGGCGGGGCGGTGGGGGCCGGCGATCATATCGGCGTAGAATACGGGCTTGAGCCCGGTGTCGTCGAAGATCTTGATCTCGTAGTCGTTGAACATGCCGATCTTGCGCCGGGTGGCGTCCTCGGAGTAGCCTTCGTAAATGCGCAGCTCAAACAAACCGGCGGAAGCGTCGGGGGCTACGGACCGGGGCATGCCCGTGAAGGCGCTCAGTAGCCAGGAAGAATAGCGGCTGAAGATCGGCTGGGCCGGGGCCAGGGCATCGTACTCCCGTGAGGCTTCTGCAAAGGTGGCGTCGCCGCTCAGGTCCTGGCTGCTGACGTAGGTGGCCGCGTCCGGGTAGCTGATCATGACGTGGAGTTTGCCCGGACTGGGGTCGCCGTACTCCTTAAAGGTGACGAATTGGGTAGCTCCCCGGCCGCGCAGGGCGGGCTCCAGGGCATCTTTGAGGTAGCGCATCAGCAGGGCCTGGTTGCCCCCCCAGGCCAGGTCGTAGGTGCGCCATTCGATGAGTTCGCTTTCCGCGGCGGGCCGGTGTGGGGTGGCCGCCAGGGCCTCCGCGCTGCTCAGGGCGACCGCGCCGCCGAGGGCCAAGGGGACGCCCGCCTGAATGAATGTTCTCCGTTGCATAATCTTTCTTTGACGCAATATACACTACTGCCCATGCACCATCCCGACTGGTCGAAAAACGCCGTTCTCTACCAAATCAACACCCGCCAGTTCACGCCCGAGGGCACTTTCCGCGCCGCCGCAGATCAACTGCCCCGCCTCCGGGAGCTGGGGGTTGACATCCTCTGGGTCATGCCCGTCCACCCCATCGGCGAGAAAAACCGGAAGGGGGAACTGGGAAGTCCGTACGCGATCCGGGACTACTACGCCGTCAATCCAGAGTTTGGCCCGGCGGAAGACCTCAAAGACTTCATCCGCCGGGCCCACGACTACGGCCTGTACGTTATCCTGGATTGGGTGGCTAACCACACGGCCTGGGACAACGTCCTCGTAGACACCCACCCCGAGTGGTACGCCCGCGACTACAAGGGCGACTTCCGCCCCACGCCCTGGTGGGACTGGTCCGACATCATCGATCTCGACTACCGCCACTCCGGACTGCGCACCTACATGCGGGAAGTCATGGAATGGTGGGTCCGCGAGTTCGACATCGACGGTTACCGCTGCGACGTGGCGGGCTTCGTACCGGTCGACTTTTGGGAGGAGGTCCGCGCGGCCCTCGACGCCATCAAGCCCGTCTTTATGCTGGCCGAGTGGGAGGCCCGCGATCTGCACCGCGCCGCCTTTGACGCTACCTACGCCTGGAGCTGGCACGAGGCCCTGCACCGCATCACCCAGGGCAAGGACGGGGTGGGGGCCCTGTTCGTCTACTACTCCTGGAACGAGCGCGCCTGGCCCCCCGACGCCATGCGCCTGGCCTTTACCGACAACCACGACAAGAACGCCTGGGAGGGCTCCATGTACGAACTGCTCGGCGAGGGCCTCGAAGCCAGCATCGCCCTTTCCTTCATCGGCGAGGGCATGCCCCTCATTCACAACGGTCAGGAGGCCGGCCTCGATAAGCGTCTCGCCTTCTTCGAGCGCGACCCCATCGAGTGGAAGGCCCACGCCTTCAACGACTTATTCACGCATCTCATCGCGCTGAAGAAGGCCCACGCGCCCCTGGCCAATGCCCCCTGGGGCGCCACCATGATCCGGGTGCCCAATAACTATGAGTCGGAGGTGTTGAGCTTCGTCCGCCAGGATGACACCACCAAGATCTTCGCCTTCTTCAATTTTTGCGGCGAGACGCGGGTGTTAAGATTTTCCGAATCGCTGTACCCCGGCACCTACACCGACGGCCTGAGCGGCAGGGAGGAGGTGATCTCCGAGGGGGAAGCGGTGGCGCTGCGGCCGTGGGGGTATCGGGTATTGGTGGCCGGTTAACTCAGGACTCCAAAATTAAAGCTTGTCCAGCGCCTCGACGTCTTCCGGAGCGAGCTCGATCGTGGCGGCTTTCGTGTTCTCCTGCAGGTGGGCGACCGAGCTGGTGCCGGGGATGGGCAGGATGTTGTCGCTGTGGGCGAGCAACCAGGCGAGGGCGATCTGGTAGACGCTGCTGTCGTACCTCCCGGCGATCGCCTGCAACTGCTTATTCTCCAGGGCACCGGCGTCGAGGGGGTACCAGGGAATGAAGGCGATGTTGTGGTCGCGGGTCCAGGTCACTTCATCTTCCCACTGCCGGTCGGTGAGGCTGTACTTATTCTGCACGCTGACGACCTCGAAGTGCTCCTGGGCCTGCTTGATCTGGTCCACGTTCACTTCGGATAGCCCAAGGTGGCGGATGTAACCTTGCTGTTGCAGTTCGGCCAGCTTGCCGAGGAACTCGTCGGCGGGCACCTTTTCGTCGAAGCGGTGCAACTGGTAGAGGTCCACCCGCTCGAGCTTGAGTCGCTTAAGGCTGCCCTTGAGCGCTTCCTCCAGGTGCTCGGGGCGACCATTGACGGGCCACTGGTTGGGACCGGTCCGCTCCAGTCCGCCCTTAGTGGCGACCAGTAGTTCCTCGGGGTAAGGGTGGAGGGTCTCGGCGATCAGCTCCTCGGATACGTAGGGGCCGTAGCTGTCGGCGGTATCGATGAAATTAATGCCCAGGTCCTGGGTGGCCCTGAGTACCCGAATGGCTTCATCGTGATCCTTGGGGGGACCCCAGATGCCGTTACCGGTAAGGCGCATGGCTCCGTAGCCGAGCCGGTGGATGGTGAGGTCTCCGCCGAGGGTGTAGGTACCCGACTGGGCGGCGGTGTTGGTGTGCGTGGTGGACATGGTAGATATCGTGTTGGGTAATTAGTATGAGGAGGCAGCTTCGTGGGTGCGGCCGACGACCGGAGGGCGCCGCGTCCACTCAGCTCAACGGCGGAGCGGTGGTGGTGTTTGGCCGCAGGGACCCAAAGGTGACCCCGCCCCGTGCACTTCCGCGATACGGCGGTAAGCTTTCCCGAATATTCTCCGTTATTCCCTCCATGGATGAGGCGGCCATCGACGAGACCATACTATCGCTCACGCACCGCCGCGGGCCGACCAAGACCGTGTGCCCCTCGGAAGTTGCCCGCCACTTGGCCCCACAGGATTGGCGACCCCTCATGCTACCCGTGCGCCGCCGCGCTCGTCTACTAGCCGTGGAGGGCCGCATTGAGATTACTCAGGCAGGCGAAGCGATTGATCCCACCGCCCCCTGGCGCGGCCCGGTTCGGCTGCGCTGGCGGGGCGGGGAAAACGAATGATCAGCTCGCCTCGTGGTGCAGGCCGGAGAGGAAGGCGATGAGGTCGCGGATCTCGCGGCGCGAAAGCCGATCCTCCATCGAGGGCATACTAGAGGGCAGGGTGGTCTGTTCGGCGATGTCGGCTACGGCGAGGGTCAGGATGTCCTCCTTACCTACCTTTAGCTTGATGGTCTCCGGGGTCCGTTCCAGGACGGTGCCGGCGGTTTCCGTGCCGTCGTTCATCGTGACGTAGAGGGTTTCGTAGCCGGGGGCGAGGCGGGCGCTTGGCCGGATGAGCGATTCCAGCAGTTGCCGCCGGTCGAGGCGGTCGCCGATACCTTCCAGGCCGGGCCCGACGTTGCCGCCGTATTCGAACACGGCGTGACAGCGTACGCAGTTGGCGGCTTCGTTGTTGTAGAAGATCTGCTGTCCCCGGCGGACGTCTCCGCCCTCCAGCGCCAGGGTGTAAAGCCCTAGATCGCTATCGAGCTTACCGGCGTAGCCCGTCAGCAGCGCGTTGAGCTTGGGATCGCCGTGCTGCTCGACGGCCTCGGCCAGGTCGAGCCGCACCTCGGTCGGCAATTGGTCGGACTCCAGTCGCTCGAGCAGGCGGCCGAAGAGCGCGGTGGAGGACTCACCGGGAAGCTGGCTGAGTCCCTGTAGAGCCGCCTGCTGCTCGATGAGGGAGCCGTTCTGCAGCACCCGGTCGTAGAGCAAAACGGAGCGCTCCTCCGGAATGCCGGAACTGGGCAGGATCTCGAGAGCGCGGGCGCGGAGCTTACCGTCGCGGTCGGCTAGGGCGGTTTCCAACTTGCGGTCGAGCTCGGGGGCGTTCAGGGCATGGAGTGCGTTCAGGGCCTCGGTGCGAACGCTGCCGGAACGATCCGCGGTCAGCAGCTTGGTCAGCTGGGGAATGGTTTGCTGGAGGTTCAGCCGGCCGGCCGCGGCGATGGCGGCTAGGCGGACGGCCTCCTCTCCCCGGCTCATCAGTTGGGCAACCGCCGGAGCCAGCGCCCGCGCTGCTCCGGTAGAATCCCGTTCCACTTCCCCGCGGTAGCGGCCATCGACGCGGTCGAATACGGAAGGATGGCCCCAGGAGGCCAGGGCGGAGAGGGCCTCGGCCCGCAGGGCGGCGGGGGCGCTGCTGCGCTGGGCGTAGCGGACGAGCCGTTCTACGCTTTCCTGTCCGCCTACCCGCACGTTGGCACCGATGGCCCGGCGCAACAGCGGCTCGCCGCGGAAGCGATCGTCATCCAGCGTCGCGGCCAGGGCCGGCAGGGCCTCCTCGATGGAGTAATCGTCGTTGATGCCGCGGGCGGCTTCGGCCACGATGTACTCGTCTTTGTCCGTCAGGAAGGCGGCAATTTGTGGCGATTTGATGCGGCGCAGGGCCACTACGGCCGCCGTACGCAGGGCGCGGGAAGGGCTGTTTGTTAAATTAACCAGCGGCTCCACGGCACCGATGCGACCCAGGGCAATCATGCCGCCCATGCGGAGGTAGGTGTCCGCGTCGTCGTTGCGTTCGAGCATCGCGAGGATAGCCGTCACGGCTTCCCGGTTCTCGGTCCGCCCCAGGGCCTCGGTGGCCATGAAGCTGACGCGGGCATTTTCGTTGCCGACCAGGGTAGTCAACTCCCTACCCGCGCCAGTATACTTGACGTCGCCGATCATCTTGGCGGCCTGGGCAATGATCTCGGGATCGGCATCGCCCAGCAGGGGTACGAAATCGGCGGCATCCCCCCCGTCGAGGCGGATCATCTGCGCCATCCCCCACATGCCGTGTATGCGGGCCAGTTGGTTGGCGTGGTTGCTGGCCGCGGCGAGCAGCACCCGGTAGCCCTCCTCTTCGCGCGTAGCGAGTTCGAACTGGGCGTTGCGGCGGACGCGCTGGTCCTGGTGAGCCAGTAGGAGGCTGAGCGTGTCGCTGGTCAGGGTGCTCAGGTCGGTGACGAGTAGGCGTTTCACTTCCTGGCGGATGGGCTGGTCGGCCCCACCGGGCACGTCGAGTTTCCAAATGCGCCCCTCTTCCTTAATGCCCCAGCCGTTGATCCAGTCGGCGAAGTAGAGCGCCCCGTCGGGACCAAAATCCAGCCCGGTGGGCAGTAGTCCGGACACGACCTCCTTGGTCGTGCCCAGTTTGAGGCCGGCCCCCTCGGGCTCGAGGGTAAAGGCGTGAATGGGGGAGTTGGCGGGGTTGCCCCGGAATTCGGCCACGAAGAAATGACCGTAGTAGTCGGGACCGAGGGCGGTACCCGGGTTGTATACCAAACCGGTGGGGCCGTTCACGTAGTTCTGGATGGGGGGGAGGAAGTAGGCGGCCTGTCCGTCCCAGCGGGGTTCGTACATACGCTCGTTCATCCATACCTTATAGTCGTTGTTGCTGGGGTCGGTGTACTTGCCGAACTGCCAGTTGATGCGCCAGCCGGTGTCGGAGCCGTCGATCAGGTAGACCAGCCGCTCGCTCTCGCCGCTGTGGTCGCCGTCGTTGTCCTCGGAAATTAGGTTACCCCAGTCGTCGAAGACGAATTCGTGGGTGTTCCGCAGGCCGTGCGCGAATACTTCGAAGTTAGTACCATCCGGCTCGCAGCGGACGATGGTACCCTCGTTGGGATATTTGTGTTCCTTGCCCTCCTTATCGATGACGTTCATGCCGACGTCTCCGCCGCCCCACCAGATACGTCCCTGGGGGCCGACGGTTACGCCCGACATCCCGTGACCGCCGAAGCCGATGTGAACGATCCAGCCGTGACTAAGGGATTCCTTTTCGTCCGCGATACCGTCGCCGTCGGTGTCGCTGGTCTTCCAGAGATCGGGGCCGACGGAAATGTACACCTGACCGTTGGCGTATTCCACGCCGTTGGTAACGTCCGAAATTTCCTCGTTGAAGTCTTCGAGGTAGAGCTTGGCGTGGTCGGCCACGCCGTTGCCGCTGCGGTCCTCTACGAACCAGACCTCGTCTTTTTCGACGGTAAGGTCGCGCCAGTCGCGTACGCCGTCGCCGTTAAGATCCTTAAGGTGGCGCTCGGACTGGTCGCTGCCCGCCTCGAAGGTTTTGTGGAGGAAATCCCGGCGATCCTCCACCGTTTCGAAGGCGATGGAAGCCGTCATCCAGTCGCGGTGGCCGCGGATGTCAAATTCGGAGCTGATGGGCCGGTTGGCGCTGGTGTAGAAAATGCGTCCGTCGGGGGCTACGCTGATGGCTACGGGGTCGGCCACCAGGCTGTCGCTGGCCCAGAGGGTGAGTTCGAGGTCCTCGGCGACGTTCACGTTGGTTTCCGCGCGAATCTTGCCGGCCAGCTTAGCGGCGGCTACCGGTTCTAGCTCGATGTCCCGGTCGGGGTAGCGCGGAGCGCGGGCCGTCTCTGGCTTGGGGGCACAGTAGTAAAGCAGGCAGAGCGCCAGGAGGGGCAGCAGGTAGGTCAGTCGTGGCATAGATCGAAAATTGACAGCCCCCCAAGATAGACAGTCGGCACGGACTTAGTGGGGTACTTCGGCATCGCGGGACGCGGATTTTCGCAACTGCTCACTGGTCCTACGGCTGCCGTCGTGGCTGTAGCCGGGTGGGCCGAAGAGGTAGCCCCACCGGCTCCTCCAGTCGGGGGCCCGGCGCAGGTCGTCAAAGAGGGCAGCCCACTCGTGGGTAGCGATGCGCAGGGGGTTGTACGTGTCGATATTGACCGTCAGACCATAGGTGGGCCGTTCCTCTTCGGCCTGGAAGGTGCCGAACAGGCGATCCCAGAGAATGAGCACGCCGCCGTGGTTGCGGTCCAGGTACTTCACGTCGCTGCCGTGATGCACCCGGTGGTGGCTCGGGGTGTTGAAAATGAACTCCACGGGGTGCCAGAGCTTACCGATGGCCTCGGTGTGAATCCAGAACTGGTAGATCAGACTGAGGCTGCCAAAAATGGCGATCATGATGGGATGAAAACCCAGCAGCGGCAGCCAGGCCGTAAAGACCCATGCGCCGGAGAGCGTGCCGGTCCAGGTCTGGCGCAGGGCCGTGCCGAGGTTATACTTCTGGCTGCTGTGGTGCACCACGTGGCTGGCCCAGAAGTAGCGGATGGAATGACTGCCCCGGTGAAAGGCATAGTAGGCCAGGTCTTCGGCCAGAAAGCACAGCACCCATACCCACCAGGCGGCCCCCAGGTCAAAGAGGCGGTACTGGTAAAGGAAGAAAAAGACCCCCAGCGTGAGGAACTTGGTAAATAGCCGAATAATGACGTTGCCGATGCCCATGGCTAGCGAACTCAGGGTATCCGGCGTTTCGTACCAGTCACGGTTCTCGTACACGGCCACGCCGATCTCCACCAACAGCAGGATCACGAAGGCCGGGATGGCGTAGTGAATAGCTAGCGGATTGTCGGGGAAGATGAAGTCGGGCATGATCGGGTAAGGGAAGATAAGCACTTCCGGAACTACCTGCCCCGTACGCGTTCGATGACCGGCAGCAGCAAGTCCTGCATAATCGCGAAGCCCCGTGCCGTCGGGTGTACGCCGTCTTCGGCTAATGCGGCGTCCATCCCGTTCCGGTCGTTCTTCAGGGCTGCATGGTAGTCGACGAAGGGAATCCTCTCCACGGCGGCTAAATCAGCCAGGCGGCGGTTGAGCTCCACGATCATCGCCGAACGATCGCCGAGCGCGGATCGCCACCCGAAGGCCGTGGCCGGCAGGACGGCCGCCAGGATCACCTGAATATCGTTGGCGCGCGCCAGGTCGATCATCGAGTGAATATTGCCCACGGTAACGTCCTCATCGTAGGGTCCGGTATTTTCCGCCACGTCGTTGGTGCCGATGTGGATGACCACGGCGGTGGGTCGCAGGTCGATCACGTCCTGGCGAAAGCGCAGCAGCAACTGGGGCGACGTCTGCCCGCTGATGCCCCGCCCCACGAGCTGGTGGTCGGCGAAGAAGGCGGAATCCTGGCGGGCCCATCCTTCCGTGATGGAATTGCCCAGGAGGACCACCCGCTGCTCCGTGGGCGCAGGGGCGGGCAGGGCGGCATTGGCTGCCCGGTAGCGGGTGAGGTTGGCGAAGTCGTCCTGAGCGGCGGCGGCGGAGGTGAAGAGCAAAAGCAGTAGAAATATGGAAGGCGTGCGCATGATGGTTCGGGTGTGGAACGAATCCCAAGATAGGGAAGGATCGCTCCGAGTGTAGAACGCTCTTGGCACGGGCCCCGCACCCGCGGCCCCGCCCTGGCTTAGTCTGCCCCGTGCCCCCTTCGTGATGCCAGCGGCCGGAAACAGCGCAGGCGCCCCCCATTTATGAGAGCGCCTGCGGCATACGTCTAGTCGGACACCATTATCTATACCATTTCCCTCGCCGCCTCCCGCGGCTCTCCTTCGTTGAAAAGCCGCGCCAACACTCAGGTGTTGTCTGCGTTTTTCGCCTCGGTGAGCTACACGGTTCACCAGAGGGAAATGGCACGATAAATATGTCCGACTACTTAGTAACCCTCATTCTGCGTAATGTTCTCGTTCACGTCGATCTCCACGCGGGGGATGGGGTTGATCAGTTTTGGGTTGTCCCAGCTGATGATCCGGTTCTCGAAGGTTCCGAAATTGGTCCAGGTACGTTTACGGCGCATGAGGTCGAAGACCCGGTCGCCTTCCAGAACGAATTCCTTACGGCGCTCATTCAGGATGGCGTTGATCAGGTCCTCTCCGCTGGCTTCGGAATCTTCGTACTCGGAGTCGCGGCGGCTGGCTACGGCATTGAGGTCTTCGCGGGCACCATCCTCATCCCCGGAGGAGGCCCGGGCCTCGGCGCGGATGAGATAGGCATCCGAAAGGCGTACGATCTTGATGTAGTCCTCTCCCAGTTCTCCACTGGGATATTTAGGAAGCAGAAACCACACCCCGCTTTCCCCGTCTATCCGGTCACCGAATACGAGTGCTGAGCGCCGGTAATCGGTGGGAGAGTAAGCATTGTACAGGTCGTCGGTGCCGAGCACGTCTCCGTAGCCTTCCTGGTCGACGATTCCGCTGATCGAGTTTACCCCGAGCCCGTCCACCGGAAGGTTGACCAGGGCAAAGAGGTCTTCGGAGCCGAAGTTGTTTCCCCAGCTGTCGAACCAGGAGGTACTATCGGCGTAGAGGCTGAACCCTTCCGTATTGATGGCTTCGGTGGCCAGGGCGGCGGCGTTCGCCCAGTCTTCCTGGTACAGGTAGACCTTGGCCAGCAAGGTCTGGGCGGCGGCCTTACCGAGGCGGCCGTCGTTGTTTTCGTCCATCAGGTCGATGCCGGCACGCAGGTCGGAGATGACCTGCTGGTAACCGGCGGCCACCGTTTCCCGGGCGGGACTGATGATTTCTCCGTTGGTGCCGGCATTGTTGAAGGGGATCCCCAGGCTGGCACCTCCGTCGGCCGTGTAGGGAGGGGCGAACATGCGCAGCAGGTTCCAGTAGGTGAGTCCCCGGATGGCGAAGGTTTCGCCGAGCAGCTGGTCGACCTCGTCCTGCTCGGAAGCCAAAAACTCGGTGTCGGGGACGCGGTTGATGATGTTGGAGGCGTTGACGATCGTGGCGTACATATCCGTCCATTCATCCTCCGCGCGGCCATTTTGCTCGTTGATGGTAAAGTCTCCGAACTCGATGAAGCGCCCGGCATTCTGGCGGCTGATGTAGGCATTATCTCCGCGTAGGTCGGGAATGAGGGGCAGGTCCCAACCGTAGATGTTGGCGTCCTGCAGGCTGCTGTACAGCCCGTTAACGGCCGCGTTGAGGGAGATGATGTCCTCTACGGCATTGTCGATGGAGAGCGCCTGTTCGGGGGTCTGTTCCAGAAATTCATCAGAACAAGCAGCGAAGAGGACTAAAAGCATCCCTAAGAGTAGGGTGGGTTTATTAAAGGAAGTATTCATGTTCGATACGTTTGCTTGAAGGACGGTGGGGATTAAAAGGAGGCGTCGATACCGAAGGTGACGGTCAGCGGAATGGGGACTTCCTGGTCGATAAACCCGTTTACGTCCGTGCGGGGATCGCGCTCCAGCCGGTCGTCCTTGGTGTAGATCCAGAGGTTGCTGGCCTGGGCGAATACGCGAAGGCTGCCCAGGCGGGCACGCTCGAGGAAACTAGGGTTGAAGGTGTAGTCGAAGACCACGTCCCGCAGGCTGATGAAGCTGCCGTCGTACAGGAAGCGGGTGGAGCGGTCGCGGCCCTGGAAGTTCCTGCCGACTACGAACTGCGGGGTATCGGTCACGTCACCCGGATTCTGCCAGCGGCGGTCGTAAACGGACCGGGCCACGTTACCGGTGCTGCCGAGGCCGCGCGAGCCGTCCGTATGGGTAAAGGAGTGCCAGGAGTGCAGCACTTGGCCACCCCATTTGTAGTTAAACTGAGCGGTGAAGGAGAAGCCCTTAAAGCGGAAGCTATTGCGGATGCCACCGAAAAAGTCCGGATTGGCTTGTCCCTGCTCGTAGGGTTCGGAGTCGTCGAAATTCTCGGTGATCTCCCGTTCGGTTTCGTCGGTGTACCACTGCGGGCGTCCGTTGGCTGGATTGACGTTCGCGTAGCCCCGGATGTACCAGGTATTCCACGGTTGCCCCACGGCCCGGAAGAAACTGCCGTCGGCGAAATCACCACCGGGAAGGGCGATCACTTCGTTCACGTTAGCGGCGAAGTTGAAACTCGTGGTCCACTCGAATCCGCCGTTCTCGCTGGTGAAGTTGCGGGTATTCAGCGCCAGTTCGACGCCGCGGTTTTCTAGCTCTCCAATGTTGGCGTTGATCTCTTCCACTCCGTTGGTACGCGATACGGGCTGCTCGAACAGCAGGGAAGAGGTGCGTCGGTTGTAGAAGTCCACCGTGAGGTCGATGCGGTTAAATAGGCCCAAGTCCACGCCGATGTTGAAGGGTTTATTGACCTCCCAGCTAAGGCCCGCGTTTTCCAGCTGATCGAGCAGGATGCCCGGATTGCCGTTGTAGTCCTGCCCGGTCTCGTAAAGACCGCGCGAGGCGAAGTCGTCGATGCCCGCCTGGTTGCCGTTCTGCCCGTAGCTGGCGCGCAACCGGAGCTGATCGATGATGCCGTTGCCGGCCAGGAAGGCGAAATTGTTGATGTTAACCCCCGCGCCGAAAGAGTAAAAGTTGGCATAGCGGTTGTCCGCTCCGAAGCGCGACGAGCCGTCCCGCCGGTAGGTGACGTCACCGTAGAATAGGTTCTGGTACTTGTACTCCACCACGGCGAAGTAGCCGACCAGGGAGTTGTCCGTCCGGGTACCTCCGATGAAGGTAGGATCGGCCGCGTTGCTGAGGGTGGTCAGCGTGGGGAAGGCGAAATTCTCCGCGTTCGCCTCGTTGTTGATGCGGGTAAACTCCTGCGCCTCCATGCCCAGCGTCACGTCGAACCCGTGGGTGTCGTTGAAGAGCCTGTTATACTTGATGATGTTGCGGACCAACCAGTTGTTCTGGGTGTCGTTATCGTTAGTGCCAAAACCGAGGGGGCGTCCGGCACCGGACGTCGGGGGCAGGAATACCCTATCCCGGCCCGATACGCTGTTGTAACTCAACAGGGGCAGGTAGCTCAGGCCGTCGAGGAAGGGAATATCGATCACGGCGCTCACCGAACCGAAGAGGTTGAGGATATCGGAGGTGCGGGTATTCAGCGCGGATTCCGCCACCGGGTTGTAGCCCAGGTTGTAGCTCTGGTCGAAGGAGCCGTCTTCGTTGCGCACCGGCAGCAGGGGCACCAGGCGGAAAATGGACCGCACGGGATTGGCGAAGAAGCCTCCCCCGGGAACGGTATTTTGGTTGGTGAGTCCGACGCTGGCGTTGAGGTTCAGCTCAAACCAGTCGGTGAGGTCGGTACCCAGGTTGAGTCGGCTGCTGTACCGCTTGAAGTCCGTGCCGATTACGGTGCCTTCGTTTTCCTGGAAGCCGCCGCTCACGAAGTAACGCGTGGTCCCGTTGCCGCCGGAAGCGCTCAGATTGAGGTTGGTGAAGGTCCCCTGCCGAATGATCTCGTCGAACGAGTCGGTGCGCTGATCCAGGTCATAGATGCCACCGATCTGCGCGCGGGCCTCCGTGGGCGTAGCTCCGTTGTTGACGAGCCCCTCGGTGAATAACTCGACGTACTCCTCGCCGTTGAGTGGCGTAAGCTTATCGTCGAGGGACACGTTGCTGAACCCGGTCTGGACGTTGGCGTTGATGCGCGCCTTGCCGGACTGACCGCGCTTGGTCGTGATTACAATCACGCCGTTTGCTCCGCGGGAGCCGTAAATCGAAGTGGCCGAGGCGTCCTTCCAATACCTGGATGTCGGCAATGTCACTGGGGTTGATACTGGCCAGCGGTGAGCTGGTGGTGCTGACGTCCCCGACGTTGCCGGTGAAGACGGGAACGCTGTCGATGACGTAGAGCGGATTGGAGCTGGCATTGATCGAGCCCTGGCCGACGTATCTGCACGTTCTGGAAGGCACCGGGCTGGCCGCTGCCCTGGTTGACCTGCAGTCCGGCCACGTTGCCGTCCAGGCTTTCCACGAAGTTAATACGGGGTACGGTGGCACCCGCTCCAGGTCGACCTCGGACGCCGCCCCCGTGAAGGTTTCCACGTCGGTCACGCCGTAGCCCGTTACGACGACCTGTTCCAATAAATCAGCCGCTTCGCGCAGCACGAGATCCACCCTGTGGGGTTCTCCGCCGCGACCTTCACCTCCTGGGTGGCAAAACCCGTATAGCTGATGACGAGGGCTACCCCGTTGGTCGAGACGTTTACGGAGAAAGTTCCGTCGAAATCGCGACGGTACCGAGGTGGTGCCCTCCACCAGGATACTGGCTCCGATGATGGTGGTGCCCTCCTCGTCCACAATTACTCCGGTGGCGGTAAACTGGGCCTGCAATCCATAACTTCCTAATAACAAGGTGGTTAGCAGCAATAAGAATGTAGTTACTTTTTGTTTCATATCTACTTGTGACTGGTGAAGAATAGGTACGCCTTTCCTCCCATTTCGCCGGCTTACGACAAACGGGACGACTGGTGATGCTCTAAAGTTAAAAAAATTGTGATTTAAGCCAGTAGAATTGGTGACTAGTGCTTCAGAACCGCGATAAGCTGCCCCTTGACTGGCCAGCGCGGCGCTGCACTTCCCCGCCAAAAATCCACCGTAGCTACGGCTATGCTGAACGTTTGTCCGCTCGTTCAGCACCACGCTGTCGGCGTCAAGCTATTGCTTAGTCCAATCCTGAAACACAAGCTATTCCCTGGTGCTCAAATCTCTCTGAGGCCCCTCGCCTTACTTCGGTCGCGTCCAGCGAATCCCGGGTAGCCTTCTTCAGCTCCGCAGTGGTGATTCGCGGAAGAGTGAGAATCGGTGCTTATATTCAAATCTCGATCCTACCCGGTGAGCGCTTCGCCCGGTCGTACGCTATGACAATGATTAATTATCAGCGACTGTTAGACCGGTTTATCGCCGGGGACGATGAGGCTTTCCGCACCCTCTACCTTGGACTGTATCCGCGTCTGGTGGTGGCCGCCCGGCAGGCGGGTGACTACGCCGAGGTGGCGGAAGAGGTGATACAGGACCTGTTCTTCTGGGTATGGAATAATCGCGAGCGCTTGAGCGACATTGATAGCCTGGAGGAATACTTATATCGGAGTACCTACCGCAATATGCAGCGGGCCCTCCGGCGTGAACAGGCCTGGCGACAACGGGGTAGGGCGGCGGAGGAAGCGGCCCGCGCGGAGCCGGAGGGCCAGCACGCGATACTGGGCTTCATCGACCGGGAAGCGGAGCAGGCCCAGCACGCCATATTGACCCAGATACTCGCCACGCTTTCCCCCGGCAGAGGCAGATCATTCATTTACGGTTCATGGAGGAGAAGAGCTACCGGGAGATCAGTGTCGCTGCTGTCAATCAGCGAGCAGGTGCTCAGGAACCTGACCTATCGGGCAATAAAAAAGCTGCGCAGGGCAAGCAAGCGCTCGTGGCTGCCGCTGGTGCTGCTGGCTGTGGGCTGGTCCGTCTTTCGGGTAACACCGGTTTAGGCTAGCGTAAAATAAATTTATCCACGGGGTTACATCTTGTTACGAACTGCCTTCTGCAGTAGAAGGCGGCCCTGCGTGCTGCGCCTTCCTCTGCTTGCTAAACGTATTTTATGACCTCCCCCGATCAGCGGCGCTACCTGTCTTACGAGGTAGAGGACCTGCTTACTGACGAACGCTTCCTCAACTGGTGCCTCCGGCCGGAACCGGAAGAGTCATCGTTCTGGGACGGCCTCGCCGCCCGGGATGAGAAGTTCCGAAAGACTCAGGAGCGGGCCAGGGAGTTGTTGGTGGATTTACGTGCCCACTACGCCGCCAGCTCCCGACGAGAAGCAAAGCGAACTGGCCTACCGACAGTTGCTCATCCGCCGGAGTACGCAACCTGCTTCCCCTACCCGACGGCGTAGGACCCTATGGTATAGTGCGGCCGCCGCGGCAATCCTGCTCATCGTCGGATTAGGCGGCTTCTATCCCCAGGGTGATCCGCAGCAGACGAGCGTTACTATTACCAGACCGCGTTTGGCGAGCGAATCCGGGTCGAACTGCCCGACGGAACCTTAGTGGACCTTAATGCGAATTCAACGCTTGAGTACCTGCCCCCCGAAAACGGCGAATCGGATTTGCGGCGGGCGGTATTGCGGGGCGAAGCCTTTTTTCAAGTAGCCAAGCGTAGCACGGGCCAGGGCTTTCAAGTGGATGGCAACGGGCTGATGGTTAACGTACTCGGTAACTCGGTTCGGCGTTTACGCCCGCGGGGCTTCTTCGAGCGTGATTCTGGAGGAGGGGAGCGTGCTGGTAGACTATGCGACCGCCGGCAACCGCGATTCCATCCTGATGAAACCAGGCGAACGCATCCAGTACGATACCATGACCAAATCGTTGGCCAGTGAACAGCTGGCAGTTAAGCCGATCCTGGCGTGGAAGGACGGCTCTCTGGTGTTCCAAAACCAACGTTTGGAAGACGTTACGAAGCGCCTTCAAGAAATTTTCGGCACCGAGATCGTGCTGGCGGACCAGGAAATGCGCGATCGACTCGTGCACCTCTCTACCTCGGCCGACGACCTCAACGTCTTCTTTTCCACCCTAGATCAGCTTTCCCCCCGAAAGCTGATTGTCGACCGAAGCACGGATACGATCCGGCTATCGGAAGGTCCGGAGTAGATTTTTTAGCGCTTAGAATCATGCAAACTACCCATTATGAACAATTTTTCAGCTAGATCGGCCATGCTCGCTCGCTTGTCTCTTGCTGGCCCTCGCAAGCAAGGCGCAGACGTTGGCAGCTAACACCTCGGATTTCGCCGCGTCCGGAATTGCGGTCCATGGCGTGACCTTTCATCAGCAGCAACGGCAAAACCTGGAGCAGGTACTCGGGAATGCGTCGGAGCATTACGGCGTCTTCTTTAATTACTACCCTGAGGCCATTCGTCGCTACCAGGTGGTAGTCCCCGACCTGCAGCGCCTCGGGCTGGAGGAAGCGCTGGTGGTGATGCTGAAGGATACCGACTTGAGCTACCGCCGTACGGGGGAATCCCAGGTGGTGGTCGCACCCGAAGCGGAGATCCAAGCCCTGCCCGCCTACCGCCCCGTTAACCGGCAGCAGCGCTCCACCCCGCCCCTCCGTTATAGTGAGGGGGCTACCGAAGTCCAGACTTCCGCCTTCGGTTTCCGGCCATACGGCCGGGGTACAGTGAGTTTGCTTGCTCCGTTTGTCGCGCTTTCCGGGCGGGTACAGGATGAGGACGGTATTCCGATGATCGGCGTTTCGGTCCTGGTGGATGGTACCGGCACGGGTACGGTCACCGACGTGGACGGAAATTACTCCCTGAATCTGCCGGAACTCGCCGGGACGATCGTATTTTCCTACCTGGGCTACGAAACGCAGCGGGTGGACATCGCCGGCCGGTCGATCATAAACATAGACCTGGCCCCTTCCCAGGCATTATTGGATGAGGTGGTCGTGATCGGCTATGGTACACGGGATGCTCGTGACCTCACCGGGGCCGTATCCGCCGTCGGGGCCGCGGAGATCGAAAAATCACCCAATATCTCCCCCGAGGCGGCCATCCAGGGTCGTCTTCCCGGGGTATACATCTCCACGCCGGGGGGTAATCCCGGCGCGCGGCCGGAGGTGCAAATCCGTGGAATCGGCACTTTTGGAAACGCTCAGCCCCTCTACGTCATCGACGGCGTTCCCATCACCGAATTCGGCACCGGGGCGGCCAGCAACAGCCCGTGCGGAGACCTGCGGGGAACGATCAATATCCTGAGTTTCATCAACCCGGCCGACATTGAGTCCGTATCGGTGCTTAAAGATGCCTCCGCGGCGGCGATCTATGGGGTACGCGCGGCCAACGGAGTAATCCTCATTACTACCAAGAAGGGGCGTAAAGGCGCACCCCGCGTGTCCCTCGACGCCAGCTATGGCTTTCAGGAACCGGTCAACACCTACGACGTGCTTAACGTAGACCAATACGTCGATCTGTATACCGATGCCTTTGACAACGATCCGAACGAGGAGCTGCCCGACGTATTCGACCCTAACAGTCCTCGGTTTCTGGGTAACCGCCCGACGACGGACTGGCAGGAGGAACTGATCAACTCCGGTTCGACCGTACAGAACTACGGCCTGCGCATCAGTGGCGGGAACGAATCCACGACCTACTACCTTGTCCGGCGGCTATTCCTTTCAGGACAGTCCCGCTGAAGGAGAACGACCTGGGCCGCTACAGTTTCTCCGGCAACTTTCGAGTCTAAGGTGTCCGAACACATTAAGACCGGCGTCAACTTCCGAATCGGCTACGTAGACGCCAACGACAACACCCGCGGCAACCTCGACGAAGCCGCCCAGGCACCGCCCTGGCAACCCATTTACAACGACGACGGCACCCCGGCACCGGTACAGGGATTCTACTTCCAGCCCAACCTGAACTTCAATCCCAACGATGCCACCACCGGTGCGCCGTTCAACATTCAGGCGGACTCCCTGCTGTACGGTCCCGAAACGTCGAGTAACTTCGTCGGCCTGCAGAGCGTCACGGATAACCGTTTCTCCATTCTGCGTAATCTAGGTACCGGATTTGTCGAAGTAGAGCCGCTGGCGGCTTACGCTTACGGGGTACGCTAAGTGTAGACTACTACACCAACCGACAGGAGGAATTTATCGAGTTCGACCGCTACCTGTACTCCCAGGTAGCCCGCAACCCGTACAGTGGGCAAGACGGATCGAGCAACGGGCTCAATCAGGAAAGCGTGAGTCGGAATTTCAACCTGGTCAAGGAGTTTAGCATCAACTACGGCCGCACCTTTCGGCGAGCCACACCTTTGACCTGTTGCTTAATGCAATGGATCAACGCTACTCCTTTCAGAACACCTCCGTAGGGACCGGGATCACCATCCTGACCGATCCGAATCTACGCACCCTCAACGGCCCTAACCCCTTTACCTCGGTGGCCGGTCAGCGTGAAGAAACGGCCCTCCAGGGATACATGGCGCGCGTCAGCTACGACTACGCTAACCGCTATTACCTGGACGTCACCGTTCGGCGCGACGGCAGCTCCCGCTTCGCCCCGGACTTTCGCTGGGGCACCTTCCCCAGCGTAGCCGTAGCCTGGCGGCTGACCGATGAGCCGTTTATGAAGGGCATGTCTTTCTTCTCCGATTTAAAGCTACGGGCCGGCTGGGGCCAGCTCGGTAATCAAGAGACGAGTGCCTTTGCCTACCTGTCGACCGTGTCGTTTACCCCCGACTACGCCTTTGGGTCGGGCAACGGCAACTCCGTCGGTGCCCTGCGCTTCGGTGCGCGACTGCCCGATCTTCCCAACACGCTGCTCAGCTGGGAAACCGCCGAGACGGTCAACATTGGTATCGATGCCTACGCTCTACGCGACCGCCTGACCTTTACCGTGGAGTACTACGATCGAACCACCAAGGGCATCATTCAGCCCACCCAACTCCCCCCAGCGTGGGGAACGAAACCGACCCCATCCTGAATGTTGCCCAAGTGGGGAACAGTGGATTCGAGTTTAGCGCCAGCTGGCGGAGCCAGATCGGTAAATTTACTTACGGTGTGAGCGGTAACCTGACTACGGTGAGAAACCGGGTCGAAGAATTACAGGACGGTGAAGCCTTCAACGGCTTTGGCGGACGGATCGAAGAGGGCGAACCACTGGGTTACCTCTGGGGCTATAAAGTAGGCGGCATCTTCCGCGATCAGGCGGAAGTCGACGGCATACCTCGCTACGACCACCGATCAGATCAGCGGCGACAATCAGCTCCCCGGCGATATCTTCTTCCAGGACGTAGCTACCCGGGTAGACAATGACGACGGCACCACGGAAATTTTGATGGAGCCGGATGGCGTAGTCAATGACGCGGACCGCGTATTTCCTGGGTAGTCGGATTCCCGACCACTTTCTACGGTCTGAACCTGGAGTTGGGGTATGGTTCCTTTGATCTGTCCATCTTCTTCCAGGGAGTAGGTGGCGTCAAGCGATTCAACGGGGAACGTGCCAATTTCGAGTGTATGTGCGGTAGGGGAGACAATCAGTTCACGACCGTGCTAGACCGTTGGACCCCCGAGAACCGGGATGCCTCGTTGCCCCGTGCCGTCGTGGGTAGTCCGGGTAATAGCCGTTTTAGCGATCGATTCATCGAGGATGCGGGATTCCTACGTCTACGCAACCTACAACTCGGTTACACGCTTTCTCCCGACGTGGTGAGTAACGCTAAACTTTCTCAGCAACGCCAGGCTATACATTACGGGCACCAACTTGTTTACGATAACCGACTGGACGGGTATCGATCCGGAATCCACCGATGCGTTCCGGGGAGGCGTAGTGCCCCCCACACGTGCCGTTGTTTTCGGTATTAACGCTTCTTTCTAAAGTCAATCCATCATGCACATCTTTCTACGTCTGTCCACCTTTCTACTCGTTGCCCTACTGACGATCGTCGTCATCTCGTGCGACGAGGATAACCTGGACATTGACCCGCCAACATTACTGAAGCCAACTACTTCCTGGAAGAGATGACTTCGAGCGCGGCGTCATCGGTGTCTACGCCAAAATGACCGATATCTACTGGTTCAATGCCAACGCGCCGATGCACGGATTCTGGCAATTGCCCGGTGATGACGTGACCACGCTGGCGCAAAACCCGTTCGAAATATTTGGTACGCTCACCCCCGGGGTGGGGTTTCGTCAATCGCTACTACGAACAGGCTTACAACTGATAAACCGGGCCAACACCGTCTGGAAAAGATGGACGAGGAACTGACGTTTACCGGACCGCGGGGCGGAAGGATATCCACCGCGGCGAAGTCTATTCCTGCGCGGCTGGATGAACTTTCAACTGTGGAACTACTATGGTACCGCTCCCGTCATTACGGAACGTATCGAACTGGGGGGAGACGGCGTTAATCCGACTACCTCCACCGGTACCGAATTGCTCGACCAGGCCATCGAAGACCTGGGGGAGGCGGCTACCCTGCTTCCCGGGGAATGGCCGGCCACCGAAGTGGGGCGCGTAACCTCCCACTCCGCTAACGGCATGCTGACCAAAGCCCTCGTTTTTCGGGGAACCGTAACCAATAACCAGGCCGATTACCAGGCCGCGATTACCGCCGCCAAGCTATTCAGGGACGGGAACTAGTCGCTGACTACGCCGATAATTTTAATGCCTTCACGGAGAACAATGCGGAATCCCTGTTCGAATTCCAGGCCAGCCAGCCGGCTACCGACAACATCTGGCTATCCAATGACTTCTCCCAGGGAGGGGTAGGGTCTACCTCCGCTTACTGGGGCTTCTACGACGGGAACTTCAGCCTCTTCGGCCAACCGCGCTACACGGCCACCGAAAAGTTTGTCGCGGCCAGCGATACGCTGGACCCCCGGACGGCCTCTAACGTTGACGTGGAAACGCGCTTTATCCTCAAATACGTAACCAATAATAACCTCACGGACTCCGGTGCCGGCTCCACGAATAACCCCCGCATCCTGCGCTACGCCGACGTACTTCTCCTACAAGCGGAGGCGCTCGTGCAGAGCGGCGGTGACCTCGGTCAGGCAATCGCGCTGGTCAACCGCATCCGCGGCCGGGCCAACGCGATGAACCCCGATGTCGACTTCCCCCAGGACATCGTCCTAGCCGGACAGAGCGCCGAAGAAGTAATGGACATCATTCGCAACGAGCGCCTTATCGAACTGTTTGGCGAGGGCGGCCACCGGTGGTTGGACCTCCGTCGGTGGCACCTTGGCGGCCAGATCGACCTTACCCAGTGGGATTTTAGTTCCGATCGTGACGACTTCGCCTTTTCCCTGAAAAATCTCTACTACCCCATCCCCCTCAACGAGATCGATCTTAATCCCAACGCGCGGCAGAACGAAGGATACTAGACCGCCATTCGAAGCTTCTCGATGCCCCCGTTTCGCCTGCATTATCTACTATTCTTCCTGCTCGGAGTAGTGGCCGGATGTAGCGAGGCACCGAGTCCAGCCTCGCCCTTGTTCACCCTCCTTCCCCCCGATCGGACGGGCATCGTCTTTGAGAACGCGATCCGCGAGGACGATGCCCTCAATGTACTGACCTTTGAGTACCTCTACAACGGCGCGGGGGTCGGGGTCGGGGACTTCAACGACGACGGCCTGCCGGACGCGGTGTTCGCGGGAAACCAGGTGCCCACCCGGCTGTACCTCAATCGGGGAAACCTGAACTTCAAGGACGTCAGCGATTCCGTGGGGGTCACCTCCATCTACTGGAACACCGGCGTCGCCGTAGGAGACCTCAACGGCGACGGGTTGGACGACATTATTCTCTCATCTATTTCCCCCCGGGCGGGCACTCCGGCGCCTAACCAGGTCTTCCTCAACCGCCTAGGCGAGGACGGTACACTACAATTCGAGGAGGTGGCGGACCTCACGGGCCTGGCCGATCCCTTTGGCTACACCACCCAGGCTGCTTTGCTGGACTACGACCTCGACGGCGACGTCGACGTTTACTTACTCCGTAATGCGTTGGAGGACTACAGTCGCAATAGTAGCCGTCCCAAAATTACCGACGGGAGTGCCCCGAGTAACGATCGGCTCTTCCGCAATGAAGGGAACGACGAGCGGGGCCGTCCCCGCTTTACCGAGCAGACCGTAGAAGCAGGCATCCTCTCCGCGGGCTGGGGGCTAGGGATTGGCGTGTCGGACTTTGATGACGACGGGTACCCGGACATCTACTGCGCCAACGACTTTCTGAGCAACGACCTCCTATGGATTAACCAAGGGGACGGAACCTTCCGCAACGAGATTGCCATCCGCCTGCCGTACCAAAGCCACAACAGTATGGGTATGGACATCGCGGACTACGACAACGACGGCCGGCGCGACCTCGTGACCGTTGATATGCTGCCCGAGGATAACCTGCGGCAAAAGACCATGTTCCCCCCCGGTAATTACAATAACTTCGACTTCAACCTCCGGTTGGCGTACGAACCTCAGTTCGTGCGCAACATGTTGTACCACGAAGAGGGTTTCGGCCACTTTACCGAACGGGGCCAACTTACCGGAATCCACGCCACCGATTGGAGCTGGGCCCCCCTACTCGTGGATTTGGACAACAACGGATACCGCGATCTGTACATCACGAATGGCTACGTGAAGGACATTACCAACCTCGATTTTCTGGCCTACAACCAGGCAACCGACCTGTTCGGTCAGGGAACGGCCATGTCCGAGCGCATCGCCAGTGAAGTAGGAAGCCTGCGGGGCGTGGAAAAGCCGAATCGGGTCTTTGGCAACTACGGTACACCGCGTTTCACGGACCGTACCATCGCGTGGGGATTTGACCAAGCTAGCTTTTCCAACGGAGCCGCCGTGGCTGACTTCGACGGCGACGGCGACCTCGACGTGATCGTCAACAATCTCAACGGGCCGGCTTTCGTGTACCGCAGTGAGGCTTCCCTAACCGAGAATGCTTACCTGCGTATTCGCTTGTCGGCCCCTCCGGGCACTACGGCCACTACATTAGGTACGGTCTTGCGCGCCTACGCGGGTGATACCAGCTGGGTGGCGGAGCACTACCGCGTTCGGGGTTATCTGTCTTCTTCGGAAGACATGGTACACTTAGGGTTGGGTGATCGCCGCGCAATAGACAGCATCGTCGTTACCTGGCCCAACCGGTCGGTAACCCGGCTGGGTAACACGGCTACCAACCAAGTACTGGACCTCCTCATGCCCACCAGGCCCATGGCGGATCGCCCCGCCCCCGCAGGGAAGCCTGAAGCGGCGCCCCTCGTCGGACCGCTGCACCGGGAGAACCATTTCTTCGATTTCGACGCCCAGCCCTTCCTCCACCGGCAGTTCAGCCGGCCGGGCCCGGCGGCGGTTGTTGAAGACTGGGATGCCGACGGTCAGCCGGAGATTACTATCGGTGACGCCATTTATCAGCAGTTACCCGACGGCCACTTGGACTCCATAGGTAGCCTGCCACCCGCCATCGGAGAGGCGGGAGCACTGTTGGCTTTCGACGCGGACGGCGACGGGGATCAGGACCTGCTGCGGATTGCCGGAGGCAGCGAGTGGCCTGCTGGGTCTTCGGCCTACACTCACGTCCTGCTGCTCAACGACGGGCGGAGCGGTTTCCGGGCGGCAACGGAGGGGTTTCCCGAGCTGCGATCCAGCAGCACGGCCGCCGTGGTCCTTGATCTGGATGACGACGGGGATCAAGATGTATTCATCGGTGGTGGGGTTGTCCCCGGTCATTACCCCGACCGTCCCGTCAGCTACGTCCTGTTAAATGAATCCACCGGCGGAAATCTTTCCTTTCGGGCCGTCGATGTATCTGCTTCTTTTCCGGCTACCGGTATGGTGAATACCGCTCACGCTACCGACACCGACGGGGACCAGCGACAGGAACTCCTCGTAGGCATCGAATTCGGGCCCCTCCTCCTCCTGAATTGGTCGGACGGCGAGTTTACTGCGAAAAATAGCGGGGTCGCGGGTGCAACGTCCGGGTGGTGGAGCGCGGTGACTGCGGCGGACATGGACGGTGACGGCGACCAGGATATTATTGCCGGCAATTACGGGCTGAACAACCGGTTCGGGGTGAGCCCGCAGCGTCCGGTGCGCCTACACGTCAACGACTTCGACGCCAACGGCCAACAGGATCCGATTTTAACCAGCTACATCGAAGGACGTGAATATCCCGTTGCGCCCCGCGATCTAATTGCCAAGCGAATACCCGGGCTGCTGCGGAGATTCACCAGCTACGAGGCGTACGGTGGGGCGGACTTCGATGCCATATTTACCAGGGAGGAGCGCCGGGGAGAAAAGACCTTTCGGGCGGAGGAGTTTGCCAGCCTCTATCTGGAAAACGACGGCACTGGCACCTTCCATTCCCGGCCCCTCCCCCTCGCCGCACAGCTGGCCCCCATCAACGACTTCCACGTGGCCGACTGGAACGGCGATGGCTATCCCGACCTCATCGCCGCTACCGGAAGCTGTAGTGGAAACACGCGCCTGGGCTACACATTGGGGTATCCCCTCCTGGTCCTGCTGAACGACGGGACCGGCCGCTTCCGCAACGCTTCCCCCTCCCCCCTGGACTGGCGGGATGTCACGGAGGGACGCCGTGTACTTCCCCTGCCGGACCCCGACGGGCGCACCCGATACCTACTTTTACAGAACGATGGACCGGCTTTTACATATGTTGCTCCTGCCGGGCGGTAATTGCTAGGCCACCAGATCCATGAATCGTTGGGCGCAGGCCATCCCATCCTCTATCTGATCTACTTCCAGCGTGAGGTACGGAATCTCCGCCGTACGGGCTGCGGCCACCACGGCGATAATATCCAGTGTATTCATCCCCGGACAGGTATAGACACCACTGGCGGTGATATCTTTCAAGTGCAGGCTTACTAAGCGATCGGAATGGGCGCGGGCGCGGGTGCCGATTGCGTCCGGAAGGGCAAGCCCCGGTACGTTAAGAAGACATAGCAAACAGAGAAGGGTGCGCATGACAATTCGACTAAAGATTACAGTAGCTGAGGCAACCGCCGGCCTATCCGTAATCCTTACCTATTAGTTCGCCTCCACGATTAGTACCCAATCTCCCTCCCCCGGGGGAGCGTACTCACGATCGTAGGCAAGCGTCTCGGCCGGATGCCGCTGCCCCGTGCGCGGGTCGAACCAGCGTACCCGATGCCCGTCACCCCGTAGTTGTCCGGCGCTTAGGCCGACGGGACGTGCACTAGGTAGGTAGATTAAGGCGGCGCGGTAGTCGCGTGCGTAGGCGGCAACGGCAAAGTCGTTACTGGCGTATTGGCCCCGGCCCGTGACGAGCAGTTCATCGTGGAAATCGTAGTCAAAGGCCGGCCAGCCGAACTCGGTCAGCAGGGTAGGGAGGTGCCCGAGCGAGGCGGCCCCGGGGAGTTGTAGGTTGGCCCGCCAGTCGTCGGCGGGGTCGAGCCTCCAGTTGGGGCTACCGTAAGCGTGGCCGGTCGCACCGCTGAGAGCGGCCCACCATGCCTGCTTGCGCACCTGTTGGGCGGAACCCCGGGGGAGGTGTTCGCCTTCGTAGGTAGATTCCCCGAGAAAGAAGGGCAATTCGTTCTTATTCCATTCGGTACGGCTCACCTCGTAAACGTCGGGTTGAATCCGGTTCCACGCCCGCTCGAAGCCCCGGAAGTAGGTGTAGACCATCGATACGTCGAGCCAGGGGGTGCCGCGTGGCCATACGTCGGTGCTGCTATGGGTGGAGGAGGGGTGGTAGGTAAAGAGTTGGCCGGTCGTGGTGGCGGCCAGCCCCCGGGCGTAGGCATCGATCTCGTCGCGGGCGTTGAAAGGGTCGTTGTCTCCGCCAATGATCCATAGGATGTTATTGCGGTCCCCGTAGCGGTCGCCGAGCCAGCGGCCGTAAGCTTCGGCTTTGGCAGCTCCGTTAATGTTGAGGGGTAGGGGGTTGCCGTCGCCGTCTTCCCCGGCGTAGTCTTCGCGGCAGCAGCCCGACCAGAGGGGGACCAACGCCAGCAAAAAGCCCCGCTCCGTGGCCATATCCAGGATGCTGTCGGCGCGGGCGAAGTAGCGTTCGTTTGGTCGACTGAGGTCGTTGTCGCCCGGGAAGGGCCCTTCACCGTATATATTTTTTAGATCCTTGCCGCCGGTAAGCATGATCTGGAGGGCGTTGAACCCCTGGGCCTTGCGGGTGTCCAGGTAGTCGGCTACCTCGTCCATTTCTAACCGGTAGAGAATCCACCAGGGGGTATCGGCCTGGTAAAAGAACGGTCGGTTGTCTGCCGTTTGCAAATGACGGTTATCCGGGCTAACCTGGAGGGGGAAGGTCTGAGCGGTTACCCAGTGACTTAGGAAGAGTAGCAGAAAAGGTACGAGGGAGATACGGGTAGGCATAGACTGCGGCTAGGGGTGAGTGGGCCGGACGAGAAGATAGTCGTCTCGCCGCCCGGGCGAAGCTACGGCACGTTCCTTTTTGTCATGGCACCCGCGGCCGCGCAAAGTCTTACAACCTTATGCCTGCCGGTGCGCAGCCCCTGCTTTGGGCAGATGTAATCCCTGGCCGTACTTAGCAGGAGGAGCGGATAGACCCATACCTCACTTTACCTCCCCATCACGTTCTGCCAAACTATACTTAAACGCAGTATACCGATCATCCTCCTTATACTCCCGACGCATACTTCACCGTAGGGCTCTCACTTCACGCTTCGTAGGGAGTGCCCATGTGCAGGCTTTCGGGATACCACTTGCGTATTTCACCCAGGTCCATCACAGCTCATACACTTTGCGCAGGTTAGCCACCCGCTTATCCACTTCTCGGGATGCATAGACACTCAGGTAGGCTTCCATGATCCGCCAGTCGATAAACTCGCTCATTTCTTCCGCGTCGAAGCGCATCTCCTCCAACCGGTCGGGGTCGGAAAAGACGGGGTGATAATAGGCGAAATCCAGTAAGCAATTTTCCGGGCCTGCGAAGTTGAAGGTCACCCCCTCCACTGCTCGACCCGGTAGCCGAAGAATAAGTTGGGCTGTAAATGCCGGAAGTGGAATCGCAAATTGCCTACACGATAAATAGTCGGATATATTTATCGTGCCATTTCCATCTAGTGAATCGTGTGGCTCACCGAGGCGAAATACGCAGACAACACCTGAGTGTTGGCGAGGCTTTTTAACGAAGGAGAGCCGCAGGAGGCAGTGAGGGAAATTGTATAGATAATTGTGTCCGACTACTTAGCTATTGGTCTTATTCGTGGTTACCGACGTAAAGGCGTAGACCGTTTCGGGAATAAAATTATAGTACCGGAGTGCGCTATGCAGGGACACGTAGGAAGGTCTTTACAGCCGATTGGCTACTTGAAAGTAGTGCCCTTCTCCAATGAGTTCGAAGTCAGGGTTGCAGTAGTAGTTCTTCCGCAGCTTCCGCAGCTTCCGCACCAAACCCTGCCGCTGCCACCGCGGAAATACATGCGGGTCAAACGCACCGTATCGCTTGCGGAGTAAATCCGGCGTAATAAACATCCGATCGGCGGGAAATTCGTACTTCGTGCGGGTGAGGGACCCACTCGATAGTAACGCGACCCGGCCGGCTACCGCGACATTATGGACTTTCGCGCCTACCGTGAAGTCATGGACACCGAACTCAGAAAACGAACCGAACGGGGGGAGAACCGCAAAGTATCCGCCGAGGAGTTCACGACTGCCCTTGTCGGTATGACGATCTACCCCTTCATCGCCCGGCAAAGTACCCTGTACTCCGGCCAGATGGACGACGAAAAGTTCCGGCAGCACGTAGCGGGCGTACGCGCCATGATCCCGGAAATGATCATGGGATGGCTGCATGCCCGCTGAGTAATTCGCGGTAACCAACGCAAGCGCTAGGTCGATTCCTCACGTGCAATTCCTTCGGTGGTTACGGTCACTTCTGTAGGCTGGGGACGGCTGCAGGAAAATTTATTCAGAAGGATTGAACATTGTTCATTATCTAAGCATTGTACATTCCGGATGAGCATTCAGGATCGAAAAGAACGGGAAAAGGAGGCCCTGCGGCACAAGGTCATCACGGCCGCCACCGAACTCTTCCGGGAGGTAGGTTACGAAGCGGTAAGCATGCGTAAGATCGCCAAGCGCGTTGAGTACAGCGTCGGTACCCTCTACCTCTACTACCGCGATAAGGATCAGTTGTTCTTCGCCGTACAGCAGCGGGCTTTCAAGGTAGGCTTTGCCTACATCCAGCAGATCGACCCTATGGACTCACCGATGGACCGCCTCATTACACTGGGGCAGCGCTACGTACGCTTCGGCGTCGATAACCCCGACCTGTACCGCCTCATGTTTATGATGGAAGGACCCATGGCCGCCCTGGAAGAAGATGAAACCTGGCGCTCAGGCCTGGAATTGCACGGCTTGCTGACCGACACCGTGAATGACTGCATCGCGGCCGAAGAAATTAAATCCGATGACCCCGATAGCCTCAGCTTCGGGCTCTGGTCACTCGTGCACGGAATGGTAAGCCTGCACATCAGCGACCGTATCCACATCTACGAAAAAATAAACGCCCACCGAGATTCTCAGCTGCTGGATTACGACCAACTCCTGGAACAAACCTACCGCCTCATGATCGGCTTTCTCCGCGTCGAATAGATTTTTTTGCCCGTATGATGAACACTGTTTATAAAACATTGACTGCTCTGCTAATCTTCGTGGGGCCATCCGTCCGCTCGCAAGATGTAGTCGTGGAACGCTACGTCACGACCGCCCTGGAGCAGAACCCCACCGTCCTAGCCGCACGATTGCAGGAGAACGAGCGACGACTCGGAGTGGCACTGGCCAGCGCCAACTCCCGGCCCACGGTCGACTTCAAAACGGATTACCTGCTGGCCGCCGGCGGACGCACGATCGACTTCCCAGTGGGAGACCTCTTCAATCCGGCCTACACCGCCCTCAACCGCCTGACCGACAGCGAGCAGTTCCCCACTAACCTGGAGAACGTCAACGAGCTGCTTAATCCGAGCAATTTCTACGACGCCCGCTTCGAGGCACGCCTGCCGTTGCTGCAACCCCGCATCAAACGGGAAGTCACCCTGCGCGAACAGCAGGTACGGGAAAGCGAGGCGGCCACCGAGGTGCTGCGCAATGACCTGCGCCGCCAGGTCCGCGATCTCTACTACTCCTACCTGCTGGCTACGGAGGGGGAGCGGATCGTCGACAGCTCCCGCCTAGTGCTCGATGAGGTACTGCGTATCAACCGCGTTCTGGTCGAAAATGATAAGATCACGGCCGACGCCATCTACCGTACCGAATCCGAAATCGCCCAACTTGACGGTCGTACGGCGACCTTTCGCAGACAACAGGACGTAGCCGCTGCAGCCCTCAATCGCCTGCTCGGCCGCGAAATCACCACGCCCATCGAAAAGTCCGAGCCTAGACGGCCCGACCGCCCCGTATCCTCCGACGTAGAACTACGCCGACAGGCCGTCCGGCAACGGCCCGAGCTACGGCAATTGGAGGCCGGTATCCAGAGTCTGCAACTGCTCGACCAGCTCCAGGAAGCCGGCGGCATGCCGACGCTCGGGTTGTTCGTCAACGCCGGCGCCCAGGGCTTTCTGGATGGTGACGCAGACTTAGGCGAGCAGCCCTACGCCTTCGGGGGGGTTGGTTTGGCCTGGAGCCTATACGACGGAGAAAAACGCTCCCTCACCCGTCAGCAAACCCAGTTGCAGGTCGAGCAGCTCCGCCAACGGCAGGCAGACGCCGCGGCCGGGATAGAAGTACAAGTCTACCAGGCGCAGCGCGAGTTGATCGCCGAAACGGCCCAGCTCGCCGCCGCCACTGCCGG
Source organism: Lewinellaceae bacterium (assembly GCA_963803525.1). Taxonomy (GTDB): domain Bacteria; phylum Bacteroidota; class Bacteroidia; order Chitinophagales; family Saprospiraceae; genus Neolewinella. Next base: position 438,053 of record CAWDMV010000013.1, on the reverse strand, counting down.
CTCCGACGCCGCCCGCGCTACTTATACGATCGTCGAGGCCAGATACCGCAACCAGCAAGCACTACTGGTCGAACTCCTCGATGCCCGTAACGAAGTGACCACCCAAGAACTCAGTGAAAACCTCAGCCGCTTCCGTCTACTACAGGCCCGCGCGGCCCTCAGTGCCGCGCTCGGAGAATAACCATCCACTATGCTACTCAGAAAATCCATTCCCCTCCTGCTGGTCCTGCTCCTCGGCTGTAAGACCGACTACCCCGGCCAGGAAGCCGAAAGCCTCCCCCCCGACGCACCCATCCCCGTGGAGGTGATCGATATCTCCCCAACTGACCAGCCCATTCCCCTGGAAGCCGGCGGTACGATCGGCTCCAAGACCGAGGCCCGCCTGTCGTTTAAAGTCGGTGGCGTGATCGATCGCGTCTACGCCGAAGAGGGGCAGTACGTGAAGCGGGGAGCGACCCTGGCCCGCCTAAAGACCACCGAAATCGACGCTCAAACCGCTCAGGCCCAACAGCAACGCGATCGTCTGCGACGCGACCTCGACCGCACGGAGAAACTCTACGCGGAAAAAGCCGCCACCCTCGAACAGGTCGAACAACTGACCACTGCCCTCGAAGTGGCCGAATCCCAACTCGAAATCGCCGAATTCAACCGGCAGTATGCCACCATCACCGCCCCGGTCAGTGGCCGCATCGCCAGCAAAATGGCCGAAACCGGGGAGCTCATCGGCCCCGGCACCCCCGTGTACTTGGTTACCGGCGAGGGGCGCGGCGAACACGTCCTGCGCATCAACGTAGCCGACCGCGACCTGCTCCAACTCCGCGAAGGCGACCGCGCCGAAGTGACCCTCGACGTTTTTGACGGTCGGGTCATCGCCGCCACCGTCACCCAGGTAGCCACGGCCGCCGACCCCCGCACCGGAGTGTTCGAGGTAGAATTGACCCTCGACGCCGCCGACCTGGCGCTGCGCCCGGGTTTCGTCGGCCGGGCCAAAGTCTTTCCTTCGGCCGCCCCCCTCCACTACCGCATCCCCCTGGCCGCCCTGGGGGAGGGCGAGGGGTCAACCGCCACCCTCTACTACCCCGAAGGGAACAGGGCCGCCAAACGCGAGGTGCACTTCACCCACCTCCTCGACGACGCCCTGGTCATCTCCGCCGACCAGCTCGTAGGCATCACCCACATCATCACCCGTGGCAGTGGCTACCTCACCGAGGGCGATTCGATAAGCACTGCATCCCGCGGCCCCGCCAAGCGCTAACCCTGTCTCGTCTACAACGAGCGAAGCGAGCAAGAAAAGCGGTAGCCACCTAGCACATCGCATATCGAGTCTCGCATATCGCACATCGCATATCGAGTCTAGCACATCGCATATCGAGTCTAGCACATCGCATATCGAGTCTAGCACATCGCATATCGAGTCTCGCATACCGCATATCGAGTCTAGCATATCACATACCAAAAGTAACCTCATGCTCCTACCCGTCTGGTCCGTCCGCAACGCCGCCTTCGTGCTCGTGCTGACCCTTATCGCTACCGCCGTCGGCGTACTCTCCTACCAGGGCATGCCCCGCTCCGAAGACCCCAGCATCAACTTACCCAACTACATCCTGACGGTCGTCTACCCCGGTACCAGCCCGGAGGATATGGAGGAGCTCATCGTCGACCCCCTCGAGGATGTGCTGGAGGACATCGATGATCTCGACAAGGTCGAAACGACTATTTCCGAGGGCATCGCCATATTCCAGATCGAAGCCCTGTTCTCGGTTGAGGACTGGGACGATAAGGGGGATGAAATCGAGCGGGAGCTCAGTAACGTGCGCGGTGAACTGCCCGCCGGCATTGTCATCTACGACTTCGAGCAGTTCAAGGCCGAGGATCGATCCGTCGTCCACCAGGTGGCCGTGACTTCCCCGGCCGCTCCCTACGCGGAGCTAGAACCCATTGCCGAGCAGGTAGAGGACCGCCTGGAAAGGATATCCGGTATCAAGGGGGTAGATATCGAGGCCTTCCCCGACCGCATCGTCCGGGTCTCCATCGACTTCGAACGCTGTGCCGCCCTGAACATCCCCCCGACGTCCATCCTCGCCACCCTACAACAGAACAACGCTAACGTACCCGGCGGCGACGTGGCGGCCAGCAACCGCTCGTTCAGCATCAAGACCACCGGCAGCTACGAAAACCTGGACGAGCTGCGTCGTACGGTCGTCGGCCAGGGGGCGGGCAAGTTGGTCTATCTCTCCGACCTTGCCGACGTGGGGTTTGCCTACGAGGACGAACGCTGGCGGGCGCGCTACAACGGCGAGCGGGCCGTGCTGATCGCGGTAAAGCTGGAGTCGGAGGCAAATATCATCACCGTCAATGAGGCCATCCACGCGCAGCTCGAGGTGAGCCGCGAGCAGCTACCGCCCACGGTGAGGGTGCATACCGCCTTCGAGCAGGCGCCGGCCGTAAGCGCGCGTATCTCGGGCTTCTTCGGCAACCTGCTCCAGGGCGTCGTACTTGTCGGCGTCATCATTCTACTGTTCTTGGGCTTCCGACCGGCGGTCATCGTGATGCTGGTTATCCCCCTGTGTATACTGATCTCGCTGGCCCTGCTGAACGCCAACGGTTTCGCGCTCCAGCAGATCAGCATTGCCGCTCTGGTGATCGCTCTCGGCCTGCTGGTGGACAACGGCATCGTCGTCATCGAAAACATCAACGACTACTTGAAGAAGGGGCTCCCCCCCGGGGAAGCGGCGGCGAAGGGAACCGGCGAGGTCGGCTGGGCTATCGTCAGCTCTACTGCCACCACGGTGCTCGCCTTCATTCCCCTCAGCCAACTCGGGGGCGGGCCGGGGGAGTTCCTCAAGTCGCTCCCCGTCACGGTGGTGTTCACCCTCGGGGTTTCCCTACTGCTGGCCCTCACCTTCAGTCCGTTGCTGGCCGCCAAGCTACTCAAGTACCGCGACCGTAAGGACCCCCTGCCCCAGCGAATACTGCAGCGCTTCGTCGAGCGGGTCTACCGCCCGGCGCTAAATTTTAGCCTACGCTTCGGCGTGTTGGTGATCCTGCTGGCCCTCGGGCTCTTGGGCGGTGCGGTGGCCCTCTTCCCCAGTATCGGGGTGAGCTTTTTTCCTACGGCGGACAAACCCGTCTTGCTCATCGAGGTAGAAACTCCCGCGGGCTCTGATTTGGAGGAAACGGATCGTGCCGTCGCCTACGTGGAGTCCGTCGTCGACACCCTGACCTACGTACGTGACTATTCGGCCAACGTCGGCCACGGCAACCCCTTCGTGTACTACAACCGCATTCCCCCGAACTACCAAAAGAACGTCGGTCAGGTACTCGTCAACTTCCACGCGTGGGACCCGGCCACCTTCTACGCCACCCTGCGCGACCTCCGCAAAACTTTTGGCGGGTACGCGGGTGCAAAGATTACCTTCCAGGAACTCAAGAATGGTGCCCCCGTGAACGCCCCCGTGGAGTTTCGCGTAAGCGGCCCCAAGGAAGACGAGGTGGCCCGGCTCACCGGCGCGGTCAAAGACCTCATGCGCTCGACGCCCGGCCTGGTGAACGTTGACTCCGACCTCACCGAGCGTAAAACCGACCTCAAAGTGGACCTCAACCGCGATAAGGCCGGCCTGATCGGGCTCAGCCCCCTGGACTTCGACCAATCCGTACTCGGCAGCCTGGCCGGGCTGAACTTCGACGAGGTAACCCTGGACGACGGCGAGGACTATCCGCTCAACGTCCGCATCCCCTTTGGCACCGAGGCCCCCGGGATCGAGGACTTCAACCGCGTATACCTCACCACCCGCGCCGGGGCACAGGTACCCCTGCGCCAAGTCGCCCACCTGGAGTTTACCAATTCCCCCGCCACGATCAAGCATTACGATCTGGAGCGGGTCACGACCATTACCGCCGACGTGGCCGACTCCGACAACACCATCCCGATTACCGAACAACTCATCGCTCAGTTGGAGGAGCTCGACTGGCCGACCGGCTATAACTATACGGTCGGTGGCGAGTACGAAGACCAGCAGGCCACGTTCGGTACGCTGGGTATCGTACTGGGCCTGGCCATGCTGGGCATTTTTGCCATCCTGGTGTTGCAGTTTCGCTCCTTACTCCAGCCGCTGATCGTTTTTTCAGCTTTGCCGCTGGCCGTAACGGGTAGCTTCTTCGCCCTCTGGATCACCGGCTGGTCGTTCAGCTTCTTCGCCTTCGTCGGCTTTGTGTCCCTTAGCGGGATCGTGGTCAACAACTCAATTATCCTGGTAGACTATATGAACCAGTTGAAGGCCGATGGGCTCTCCCTGGATCGGGTCATTCGCGAGGGTGCCGAGCGCCGCTTCGTCCCCATCGTATTGACTACGCTGACTACCATCCTCGGACTCCTCCCCCTCACCGCCCAGGCCACCAGCCTGTGGTCGCCCCTCGGCTGGACCATCATCGGGGGGATGATCAGTTCCACGCTGCTGACTTTATTGGTCGTACCGGTGCTGTACGGCTGGTTGACGCCCGCTGACCGGGGGGAGAAGTAGGTCCTTCCACAAAGCCATCAACCTCAGTACGCGCTCGTGAATCAATCAGAAATCAACCAGCTCTACGGACCGCTCTACCAGGAGTGCATCTTCTTCGCCCGGACGTTAACCCGCGAGGAACAGCGCGCGCAAGATTTGGTGCAAGACGCGTACTACCTGGCCCACAAGCACCGCCACAGCTACGAGGAGGGCACCAACCTGCGGCAGTGGATCAAAACGATCGTGTCCAACACCTTTCTTACGCACTACCGCAAGCAAAAGCGCAGAGACGAAATGCTGAAGCAAAAGCCACTCCCGGACGGGTGGTTCAATCGTTCCACGGTAAGGAACGGTATTCAGGGGCGGCTGGAAGCGGAAGACCTCCTCACTCTAATCGAGGGTCTACCACTCATTTACCGCCAAGCATTTTTACGCAAAATCACTGGGCAAACCCACCGGTCCATCGGGGCCTCCCTCGGCCTTTGCGATAACACCGTAAAGAGTAGGGTGCATACGGCACGCCGGATGCTGCGGGAGGCCATCTTACACCACGATATTAGGTAAATCCAACCCTTCTAATACATCCGTAAACGCTTTATTTATGTCTATACAACCCATCCTGTATTCCTCCTCCACGGCGCTCGTCACCGGCGCTACTTCCGGCATTGGATAGGCCATTGCCCTGCAATTGGCCGAACAGGGCATCGACTGCCTCGTGCTAGGCCCCTGAAAATGTATCAGTGATGCACCACCCGCAGACTGGCCACCCGGTCGCCGAAACGCACGGTCAGTACGTAAGTGCCGGCAGCCAATTGCTCCGCGGGTACCCGTACGGCGTGGGGGCCAGCCGCCAGCCGGCCCTGCAACAGCGTGCGCGCCCTACGACCGTTCATGTCGCTCAGGATAATTTGGGCCCGGTTTACCGCAGTCGGGAGGCTGAAGGTCACCTGTAATTCCCTCCCGAAGGGATTAGGGTAGAGCTGCCAGTCGAAGGCTTCCAGGTCCAGCGGCTGCCGGAGGCCGGTAGGTTCCAAGAGTACGATGCGACCCTCCCCGCCGGCCGGGTACGCTGCGGCGGTGACCAAGCCGTCGAGCCCGCTCTCCTCGCGTAGGTACTCAAACAGGACACGCTGGTAACTCGGGCCGATGTTAATGAACTCCAGCGCGGCAAACTCATCGTAGCCGTCGCCCCCCGCGGCGGTGAAGCTGTTCGTCACCACGCGTACCGAGGGCGCGCCATCCGTTACCTCGCCGTTCTCAACGATGGCCGTTCCGTCATCTAGGGTTATAGTGCGGATGCGCGACTCTCCGGCCACCCGGGCGGTGTCGTACTCGATGCTAAAGCCGGCGATCTGGAGGAAGCGACCGTCGCGGTCCGGTACCTGACTGACGCTGTTCTCCAGGGCTGCCTTCAGGGCCGCCGGTTCGATGGGTTCGAGTACGCTCACGAAGTTCGAGAAGGGCAAGATGTCAAAGGTTCGCAGCTCACTGATCTCGCTGCCGGCGGCAATAATTTCATCGTTGCGAATACCACCACCGTTCTGCACCGCGATGACCGGGAGATTATCCGTGAAGTCGAAGCCGGCGGCTACCCGATCAAAGTACCAGAGGTAAGCGTCGGTGATCAGGTTGCCCTGGTTAGTCTCCCGGGTGCGTACGCTGGCGCGCAGTCCGTCCAGGTCCACCTCGGTGACGGCGATGACGTTCTCCGCCAGGGAGGAGGTGTAGCGCAGGATACTGTCCTCGAGCGTAGCCACCAGCGAGTCCCGGAGAGCGTCGCCCAGTACGGGGATGACGTCGGATTCGTCAGCGATGTTAATAACTTTACCCGCCAGGTCGAATTCTACCAGCAAGTTGCCCACGTAGCGGTACTCTCCGGGGGTGGTGACTACGTAGACCGTATCTCCGGCCGCGTCCAGGGTATCCAGGGGATAGGTGCCGTCGATAGTCAACCCACCCAGGGCATTGGTGGCGTCGCGCGTCAACAGTTCGTCGCCACCGCCGGCGATGATGATGTCTACGCCGGTCAGGGTGGTCGCCAGGGCCAGTTCCTCGTTGATGCTTTGGAGGTGGCTGATCAGGATGATCTTATTGACGCCCTCCGCGAGGAGCGCATCGACCTGCGCCTGAGCGATGGCGGTGAGGTTGGAGTCTACCGTGACGCCCCGGGGCGAAGAGATCGTGGGCAGCGCCGGCGTGGTCAAACCGATTACGCCAAGCGTCTCTTTACCCACGCCGACGGTCGTGCGGGCGGCAATGCGGCCGGCATCGACGAGGACCTGCAGGCTCGGTTCGCCCGTAAAGTCCAGATTGGCGCTGAGAAAGGTGGCCATACTCCCGGCCGTTTCCTCGATCACGCGGGCGAGCACTTCCGGGCCGAAGTCAAAGTCGTGGTTGCCGATGACCAGGGCGTCGTAGCCGATGGCGTTGAGTACCTCGCTGTCGTACAGCGGCAGTCCCGCGGCGCGTGCCAGGCTGGCGTTGAAGGCCGGTCCGGGCAGGAAGTTGTCACCACTACTCAGGGTGATGCTTGGTACCTCGGTGCCCCGCAGGCTGTCGACGATGGCCGCGAAGCGGGCGGCTCCCCCGAAGGCGGTACCATCAGTTAGGGTGTCGGCCACCAGTTTGGATTCCCCGTCGTTGTTGTGGATCAGGCGGACGGTAAAGGTGGGCTCCTCCAGGGCAAAGAGGCTGATGGTGCCGCTTACCTCATTGGCGGTCACCACCAGTTCGCGGCCATTGGGACTGTCGGCCGCCGGTATGTACAGCACGTCCTCCACCCCGAGATCACCCGCGGCGGGATTAGCGCGGTCCACTCCGTCTACTTCCACGGTAGCATCCACGGAAAAATTCCGGTTGTTGGTATAGCTGACGTAGAAGGGGGCCGCGGGGTCGGTGATGTCGTAGATCATGACCCCGCCGATACGCTCCAGTCCGATGAGGGCATACCTGCGGTCGCCCCGCATCAGCAGTTCGACGGCCTCGGGCTCCGGTCCCTTATCGTCGGAACGGGCGTCGAAGCTATCGTTCTCGTCGTTGTTGCTGTTAAAGTCATCGGGCAGCAGCGCGGCCAGGATGCGTTCGAAGTCACTCCCGCTGTCGAAAACCAGGCTGCCGTCGGGTAGAAAAATACTGAACGAGCGGGCCCCGTAAGCATAAATTTGGTCGATGTCCCCGTCACAGTCGACGTCCCCCGTGGCCGTGGTGCTCAGGAGCCGACCCAGCACGGCATTTCGCTGGAGGGAGTCCGCATCGGGGTAGGCATCGGGATCGAGGGCCAGGTCACCAACGCGTGCCTCCTCGCTGAAGCCTCCGTAATCGCGGGCGTCCCCTTCATTGGCGGTGACCAGGTAGGTCTGTCCCCCGGCTTCGAAACTGGCAATGGCGTCTGGCTGGTAAAGTCCCAGGACGGGATAATTAGCCAAGTTGATGGTATCGTCGCGGTTGCTGGCGTCCAGGGCGTTGGCCGGGCAACTCAGGTCCTTGGTACCGAAGGAGACGATGTCGACGAACCGCTGGGTGGGCAGGTCGAGGATGGCGAAGGCATTGTTTTCCTGAAGTACTACGTAGGCACGATCGCCCTGTACGGTGATGTATTCGGGTTCCAGGTCCTGCGCCACGGAAGCGCCGGGGCCGAAAAGCCGTACGCCAGCCAGGCTCAGCCGGGCCCGCTGCCGGTTGAAGTCCGTAAATCCGATGGTCGTAGCGGTGGCCGTTTCCAGGCCGCCGCTGAGGTCGACGAGGGTGACGGAGCCCTCGGGGTCTATAGTATAATCATCGCTGGGTTCTCCTTCGTTTGCCGTCAGTAGGTAGCGGCCATCGGGGCTGAACGTGACCATATCGGGCAGTACCCCGGTCACGAAACGGGCCTGTACCTCCCCCGCGCCATTCATGACCACGAGCTCACCGGGACTGTCCACCCCGGCGCCCTGGAAGGCGGCAGCGATCAATCCGCCGCCGGCGGCTACGCTATTGATGCCCCCCGATCCGTCGGTGGCGGGCGTCACTTCACTTACTAGGGTAGGGCGTTCCGGATCGCTGATGTCCAGTATAGTGATCGCATTCGCCCCGGCATTGGTAAAGTAAAGCTGCCGGGAGACCGTGTCGTAGGCAACGATCTCGGCCGCCCCGTCGTCGAATACGCCGGTTGCGTAGCTAGCCAGGAGGTTCAACTCGAGTTCTCCGGAGGCGCTGGGCAGTGCGCGCTCTTCGGGACAGGACTGGGCACCCGCGGTCGCGAAAGAAAACAGGGACAATAAAACGTAAAGTGCGCGCATAGTGTAGGTCGTTTGTACCCACAACCACGGAAGAAAAGATATTACTAACCGTATTTAACAGGTTATGATATTGCAAACTTTAGGTTAACACCAGTTAATATTCAGGGAGAGTACCCTACTTCTTTATCTTTATCTTAATCGGCATCAGGATAGTGAATGCAGCGTGTTTATTACACCATCCTTCGGAATAGGGACACAGCAAGACCTCTACCCGCGGACGATGGCTGCCGGATAAGAACAACACCTCACTCCCCCTTCGCCTCCTCGGTAGCGTCCAGGAGGTCCTGGGTAGCCTTTTTCAGTTCGGCTACCGTAGTGGCTGACTCCTCTTCCGTTGGATTTTCGGTAGAGGTCCCGCCCGCATCCTCGCGCTTTTTACCGCTCCGCCGTGTGCGCTTCGGGCCGGACTCCGCCTCTCCCTGCTGGGAGGCCACCGCTTCGGCTTCCGCCTTGTCTTCCTCGCTGCTCTCCGCGGCCGCTTCGACCGCGAAGGGTTCCTTCCCGAAGGCCAGGGCATCCTCGCCCAGATCGATGTAGATGGTGCTGCCGGCCGTAAACTTGCCGGAAATGAGATCCTTAGACAGCTCGTCGGCCAGGTCGGCCTGCAGTACCCGCTTCATGGGGCGGGCGCCGAACTGGGGGTCGTAGCCCCGCTCGGCCAGCCAGGCCAGGGCCCGGTCGCTGATCTTCATGACCATGCCCTGGCGCGCGAGCATCTTCTCGGTGCGGCGCAGCAGCAGGCGCGCGATCTGCTTGATCTCGGCCCGGCTGAGGGGGGTGAACATGATGCGCTCGTCGATGCGGTTGAGGAACTCGGGGCGCAGGTTGTCCTTGAGGGTCTCGAAGACTTCCTCCCGGGTGGTCTGGATGATCTCGGCGCGGTGCTGGTCGCCCATGTCGGCGAGGTCCTCGAAGTTTTCCAGGATGGTATCCGACCCCATGTTGGAGGTCATGATGATGATGGTGTTCTTGAAGTTAGCGACCCGGCCGCGGTTGTCGGTGAGGCGGCCGTCGTCGAGCACCTGCAGCAGGATGTTGAAGGTATCGGGGTGGGCCTTTTCGATCTCGTCGAGCAGCACGATGGAGTAGGGGCGCTGCCGCACGGCCTCGGTGAGCTGTCCACCCTCGTCGTAGCCCACGTAGCCGGGAGGGGCCCCGACGAGGCGACTCACGGTGTGGCGCTCCTGGTACTCGCTCATGTCGATGCGGGTGATGGCGCGCTCGTCGTTGAAGAGCACCTCGGCCAGGGCCTTGGCCAGTTCGGTCTTGCCCACGCCGGTCGGCCCCAGGAAGATGAAGCTGCCGATGGGGCGGTTCTCGTCCTGTAGGCCGGCGCGGCTGCGGCGCACGGCATCGGAGACGGCCCGTACGGCCTCCTCCTGCCCGATCAGCCGCTTGTGGAGCTCGTCTTCCATGACGAGCAGCTTGTCGCGGTCGCTCTGCAACATCCGCTGTACGGGGATGCCGGTCGAGCGGGCCACCACCTCGGCGATGTCGTTGGCGGTCACTTCCTCGTTGGTGAAGCGCTTTTCGTCGGGCAGGTTCTCCAGTTCCTTGTCGGCGGAGGCGAGCTGCTTCTTGAGGTCCTGCGAGCTGGCCGTAGCGGATCTTGGCGACGGTCTCGAAGTCGCTGTTGCGCTCGGCCTTGGCGGCCTGGTGCTCCAGCTCCTCGATGGTTTTTTTGATGTTCTGGCTGTTGTCGACGAGCTCCTTCTCGTTGCGCCAGCGGGCACGGAGGCTGTCGCGCTTCTCGCGGGCGTTGGCGATCTGCTCCTCGATGATCCTGAGCTTGGGGGGGCTGTTTTCCCGTTTGATGGCCTCGCGCTCGATCTCGAGCTGGCGCAGGCGGCGGTCGCCCTCGTCGATCTCCTCGGGTACGCTGTCGAGCTCCAGGCGGAGGCGGGCGGCGGCCTCGTCCATGAGGTCGATGGCCTTGTCGGGCAGGAAACGGTCGCTGATGTAGCGGTTGCTCAGCTCGGCGGCGGCCACCAGGGCCTCGTCGAGGATCTCGATCTTGTGGTACACCTCGTAGCGTTCCTGCAGGCCGCGGAGGATGGAAATGGTGTCCTCCACGCTGGGCTCCTCGATGCGGACGGTCTGGAAGCGGCGGACCAGCGCCTTGTCCTTCTCGAAGTACTTCTGGTATTCATCCAGGGTGGTGGCCCCGATGGTACGCAGGTCGCCGCGGGCCAGGGCGGGCTTGAGGATGTTGGCCGCGTCCATCGCCCCGTTGCCGCCGCCGGCCCCGATGAGGGTGTGGATCTCGTCGACGAAGAGGATGTACTGTCCGTTGCTGCTCGTGACCTCCTTGATCACGCCCTTGAGCCGCTCCTCGAAGTCGCCCTTGTACTTCGCCCCGGCCAGCATGCCGGCGATGTCGAGCACGAAGATTCGTTTCTCCCGTAGGCTCTCGGGGACGTCGCCCTTGACGATGCGCCAGGCGATGCCCTCCACGATGGCGGTCTTGCCCACGCCGGGTTCGCCGATCAGGAGCGGGTTGTTCTTTTTGCGGCGGCTGAGGATCTGCAGCAGGCGGCGGATCTCCTCGTCGCGGCCCACGATGGGGTCGAGCTTGCCGTTTTCGGCCCGCTCGTTGAGGTTGACGGTGTACTTCTCCAGGAGGTTGTAGGTATCGTCGCCGGAGGGCTCCTCGACGGAGCGGCCCTTGCGGAGTTCCTCGATGGCCCCCCGGATGCCCTCGTTGGTGGCGCCGAGGTCCTTCAGGATGCGGGCACCCTTGTCGCTGGCGCCCTGGATGATGCCGAGCATCATGAGTTCGATGCTGATGTACTGGTCCCCGAAATCGACCAGCATCTTCTTGGCCCGGCTGAGGGCGCGGTTGGCATCTCCGGTGAGGTACTGCTTGGAGGTGCCCTTCACGCGGGGGTAGTCGATCAGGACCTGTTTGAGTTCGCGGCGCACGTCGGCCAGGCCTACGCCTACTTTTTTTAGGATGAAGTCGGCGACGCTTTCGTCCACCGTCATGATGCCGGCCAGGAGGTGGGGAGTATCGACCTGCTGCTGGTCCATCTCCTTGGCGATCTTCTGGGCCTGAATGATGGCTTCCTGGGCCTTGGTGGTAAAGTTCTCGTAGGTCATGTCGCTAGTATAGTCTATTCAAAACGCAAGGTAAAGTAAACGCGCACCGGGGCTTCCCCCTGCACGACTTTCCAGGACGAGGACTCGACCAGTGTCGTGCCCACGTAGTCCATGGTGACCGTATCGGGCCGCCCCCGGAAGCGGAAATCACTCAGGGAGCCGTCCTTGGCGACCAGGAAACTCAGCCGCACCTTGCCCGGGGGGACGGCGGCGGGTTTGCTGGCTTCGATGCGGTCGCGCAGTTCGCGGTAGCCCTCCAGGGGGCGGGCCTGGGCGGGCACGGGCGGGGTGGGGGGCAGGCCTACCCGGATACGGTCGGAATTTTCCTTCCAGGCGGCGCGCGGGCCGGTATCCGCCCTGGCCTCCAGGCTGATCTGCAGGGTGGAGCTGGTGTCGAAGACCTCCACCGTCTCCGGTTGGTAGTCGGGGTGGGTGACCACCAATTGGTTGAGCGTCTGGTCGTAGGGCAGGGTAAAGGCGCCGCTGCTGTCCGTTTCCACGCCGAGGGCCTGGCCTAGTCGGCGAACGTCCGCCCCGGGCAGGGGGGTGCCCTCGTCATCGGTGACGCGGCCGGTGAAGGGCGGGGGCGGTGCCACGACGACGGCACGCTGCAGAATGGGAGCAGGCGTCGGCGCGCGCAGGGGCGGGGGGGGCGAAAGGACCTCACGGCGCGGGACGGGAGCCGCTTCTTCGGGGAGTGCGCGGGAAGCGGGCGCGGTTACGGCCTCAGCGACTTCTTCTATAGCTATGGCTTGTTCCGCGGCCGGTGCGCGCACGGTTGGCGGGTTCACTGGCGCGGCAGGTTCTTCCACGGGTGCGGATTGCGTGGCTTCCGTGCGGCGGGGCGCGGGTGCCGGGGGGGCGGGCGCGGGCGAAAGGTCTTCCGGTGGCCCTTCCCGGACGATGGGCGCGGTCATGGCGACGGTGGTCGGGGCTTCGTCCAGGTAGCGCGGCAACAGCAGGGCGGCTACGGCCAGCAGGACGAGCACCGCAGCGGCGGCGGCGAAGCGGAGGTACGGAAGGCGGCGCACGACGGCGGCGGGGCGTGCCCGGCCGACCATGGCGGCTACGCGGGCCTGGTGATCTAGTTCGGGGGCTTGCCGTAGTCCGGCGAGGGCTTCCCCCAGGCCGGGATCCCGTTCCGCACGCCTTTCCAGCTCCGCCTCCTCGGGGGCGGTGATGGCTCCGCTGATCCAGCGGCGGAGGAGTTCATCGTCACGGTAGGTTTCAGTGGGCACGGGGGTCGGGGGTGGGTTGGGGTCCTTCCAGACAGATTTTGAGGTTACGGCGGCCGTTCTGCAGGTGAGAACGCACTTGCCCTACACTTAGATTCAGCTGGGCGGCGACACTGCCGTAGCTGGCACCGTCCGTGAGGTAGAACAGCCGGATGCACTGCCGTTGTTCCGCCCGCAACTGGTTCAGGCAGTGGTGGAGGGGGCGGGTATCCACCGGGCCGTCGGTCTCTTCGCTGCGTAGATGCTCCCAGCCCCCGGATTGCATAAGGGGCACGGCGGGGATTTGCACCGGGTCCCGTTTTTCCTTGCGCAACTGCATCAGGCAGTGGTTGCGCACCAGCGTCTGCAGCCAGGCCCGGAAGTTGGTCACTTCGTGTTTCGGCAGCTTACGCAGCAATTCGGTAAAGATCTCCGCACCCGCGTCCTCCGCCCGCTGTGGCGTACGTAGATACCGCAGGCACCACCCGTAAATGAGCTCCCCGTACCGCTGGTAGAGGGGCACTAGATCGTCGGGCCGGCCGGTGCGCTGGAAATGGGCGAGGAGTTCGGTGTCGGACACGGGGTGAAGGTACGGGGCGGCGTCTTTCGGTCGGTATAGGGCAGTCCGCAGCTGTAAAGTAGCAGCCTTTATCGACCGCGCCAGTACAATGCGGTCTCCGACCGCGCTAGTACAATGCGGTCTCCGACCGCGAAAGCAAAATGCTGCCTCCGGCAGCGCACCCCTTGCGTCATTAAAAAACAAATTGTATGTTTACCGTAAATAATACAACAAAAAATGCGAACCCTATATATCCCAAACACCCCCATACACATCACCTACCGCCTCTACGGCAGCATCCCCAACCTGCCTCTGCGCGCGCTGCACAGTTCCCACCGCCTCCGGAAACTGCGGCTGCGGGATGATTACCCGACCGACCAGATCAACGCCGACCCGGAACTCAAACAAGAATACCGCGCCGCCCTTCTCGAATCTGAAGTGGATCACTACCTCAATTACGACCGACTGCTCGACTACCCCACGACGGGGCCCCGTTTCCTGGCCGGTGCCGCCGCTAAACAGATTGTTATTGATTCCTGGAAACACATTGCCCAGCAGCGGGGGCTTAAGCTTTACGCGATCAGCGTGATGGATAACCACGTACACGTCCTGCTGGAGAGCCAGTTGGCCGATCAGCAAGTCTCGCTGACGCAGACCCTGGAGGATCACAAGAAGTACACGGCAACCCTCCTGAATCGCCTGCACGGGACGAAGGGACGCCGGGTGTGGGCAGAAAAAGAATACAGCCGGACGGTGCGGCGGGGCGGATTTGAGCACGTATTATGGTACGTGCTGGATAATCCGGTGAAAGCCGGCTTGACGTTCGATGCGCTGAGCTGGACGGGAAATTGGTATGCTCCGGACTTGTATGAGGCGTTTATTGAGGCGCGGGTGGCTTAGCGCGGTCGGAGACCGCATTTTGCTTCCGCGGTCGGAGACCGCCTTGTACTACCGGGCACCCCTCTACCGCCACCCCGCACTACCCAACCGGTGAGGGCGTTGTACTTTCGTACCCACCACACAACGAACAGAATAACCCCCCCCCACATGAACGAGCATACCTACGTAGCCATCATGGCCGGTGGCGTCGGTTCCCGCTTCTGGCCCGCCAGCCGCGAGGACAAGCCCAAGCAATTCCTGGACATCGCCGGAGACGGACGCAGCCTGCTGCGCATGACCTTCGAGCGCTTTTTGAAGCTGACCTCCGCCGATAAGATTTATATCGTCACCAATGGCCGCTATAAAGACCTGGTACTGGAGCACCTCCCCGAGATCAGCGCCCGACAGATCCTCTGTGAGCCCAGCCGCAACAACACCGCCCCCTGCGTGGCCTACACCGCCTTTAAGCTGCACGCCCTCGACCCGGAGGCCAACTTCGTGATCGCCCCGAGCGATGCCCTGATCGTCAACGACACCCTCTTCACCGCCAACCTAAATAAGGCCCTGAAGTACACCGCGGAGCACGACGCCCTCGTCACCCTGGGCATCTCGCCCGACGCCCCGCACACCGGCTACGGTTACATCCAGTTTATGGACAATGCCGCGAGCACCGATCCTGAAGACGTTTACCGCGTCAAGCGCTTTGCCGAAAAGCCCGACGTCGAGACCGCCAAGTCCTTTCTCCGGAGCGGTGACTACCTCTGGAACGCCGGCATCTTCATCTGGCGCGCCAAGACCATCCTGGACGCCTACGAGAACTACGCGCCCGAGATCTACGCCCTGCTCTCCCAGGGACTGAAGTACTACAACACGGAGGAGGAGCAGTCCTTCATCGACGAGTTCTACCCCCAGACCCCCAACATCTCCGTCGACTACGCGATCATGGAGAACGCCACCAACATCTTTACCATTCCCGCCCAGTTCGGCTGGTCGGACCTCGGGGCCTGGGGGGCGCTCTACCACGAGACCGAGAAGGACCAGGAAGGCAACGTCCTCTCCGGTGAGGTCATCGTTGAAGACACCCACAACAGCTACATCCGCGCCCCCAAGGGTAAGCTCGTCGTCGTCGGCGGCGTCGATGACCTCCTGGTGATCGATGAGGGCGACGTGCTCCTCGTCTACCCCCGCAACCGCGAGCAGGAGATCAAAGCCCTGCGGTCACGGGCGGAGGAGAAGTATGGGGAGAAGTTTGTTTAGGTAAAAGTTATAGATCATTAGCGTGGTCAGTTCTTAAGTCAGAGACTTCTGACTAAAGAACTGATCACGCCTGGACGTCCCACTTGTACATAGCTAGTACGGATTGAAGCATCAGATTGACCCCTAAGAATTCAGGGAATACCATACGACACGAAGATGACTTTTCAGCCCTATTCCACAGACCGATAGCGCTCCGTTAGCACTCTGGCCAACTCGCCCCATAGTTAGTTATCCTCGTCCCCGGAGGGGGCCTTCTTGCTGTAGCGAGGCGGCGGAGAGCGCCAGCGCAGCTGACGCGCGTAGTCCCTCGCGGCCATAGTCATCCCGAGCAATCAACACCGGAGCTATACCTGCGTAGCACAGTCGCGGTCACGGATCGTATTGTACCGGACCATTGCACCAGCGCCCCGCCGCCCTACGCCCCCATACTGCGTCCGACAACAAGTATGCCGCAACCATCCGTAACGCCTACCCGCTTATCCTATCCGCCCTAAAGAACTCACGAACTAAAAAACTAACGTTCTAACCATACCTCCCCGCAAACTCCCCCACCGTAGGCCGCAACCCCCAGAACACTCCCAGCATCAGTACCACCAGCGCCAGGGGCTCGAAGTTGTAGGTGAGCAGCGCGATCATCGTGAGTAAAAAGGTGGCACTCGTGACGATCGCCAGGCGGATGAAGACGGTCGCCCGGTAGCTGCTCGCGGCCCGCTCGCGGACGTTCTTCTGCTTGGTCACCGTACGCGCACGGAATTGATCGATGAACCAGGCCCCGCCGACCATGCACACGGCATAGCCCGCCACGATCCAGATATCCGATTGGGCATCCAGGAAGTAACGCGTGGGCTGTCCGCGGATGAGAAACCAGACCACGATCGCAAACACCAGCTGCGCCATCAGCACCGCGTAAAACACCGTTTGGAGCTGTTGGAACCAGCGGTTATTCAATGCCATGCATCATCTTTTTCATCCAGCCGGAGATGGCAATGAAAATGACGGCGGCCGTGATCGGCACCGCGGCGAAAATAGCGAAGAAACCGCTCAGGCCCACGGCCTCGGCAATCTCGTCGATGTAGGAGCCCGTAAGGCCCGCCGCGAAGTTGGCGATGAAGTTGGCCACGAAAAAGACGCCGAACATCAGGCCCACCAGCCGCACCGGGGCCAGCTTAGACACGTAGCTCAGGCCCACGGGAGAGATGCAGAGCTCGCCCAGGGTATGAAAGAGGTAAGCGGCAATGAGCCAGAACATGCTCACGCTGGCCGTCTTGGCCCCGTCGGGAATGCTCAGCGCGCCGACGGCGAGGATGGCGAAGCCGAGTCCCAGCAGGGTCAGTCCGAGGGCAAACTTGACCGGGCCCCGCCGCAGCAGGGCAAACTTGCGCTCCCACAGTTTGGCAAACAAGGGCGCAAAGCAAATGATGAACAGGCTGTTGAAGATCTGGAACCAGCCCGCGGGAACCTCCGGCGCGGCCTCGGTGAACTGCTCGTAGAGCATATTACCGATAAGCAACCACACAATGACGAAGGCCAGGCCCAGGACGATATTCGACAGGCTGTAATCCTTGAAGGTGATGCTGAAGAGCTTGAAGAGCACCCAGGTCAGTACCAGGACTGGAATGACGGTAATGGCCGTATTGGCAATGCGGAAGTACCCGGCCCCCTCCCCGGTCAGGTTGCGCTCGGTGTAGTCGAGGGCAAAGATGGTCATGGAGCCGCCCGCCTGCTCGAAGGCCCACCAGAAGAAGATGATGAAGAAGCTGAAGACGATAATCGACCAGACCCGGTCGCGTTCCACTTTCGTCAGCGATTTATCGGCCACGATCCAGCCCACGAAGCCGACCACCGCCCCCAGGATAATGGGGGGCATGAACTCGCGACTGAAGGTCTGCAGCGCATTCGCCTGCGGTTCGGCCAAGGTGGCGATGAGAAAGTAAAAAATGGCCGCCACGGCCAGGCCGATGCCGCCCCAGGTAATTGCCCGCTTCCCGTCGTCGTCGCCGCCCACCGAGGGCGTGAAGTCTTCCCGGCTGCCGATGGGCGTCATGGACGCGTCTACGGTAAAGCCCTCGGGCTCGACGGCCCGCGATTCGGTGACGGCGCTCTTGCCCTCCTCCAGTCTACGGGACTGCCCGGGTGATAGCCCGATTTCCCCAAAAATGTCCTGGGCGAACCAGAACTGGATCAGCCCGATGAACATGAAGATGCCCGCCAGCCCGAAGCCGTAGCCGTAGCCGTAATTCGGGTTCTCGCCGTAGTAGCTGCACAGCAGGATGCCCAGGAAGGCCCCCGCGTTGATGCCCATGTAAAAGATCGTGTACGCACCGTCCTTGCGCTCTTCGTCCTGGGCGTAGAGTTGCCCCACAATGGAGGAAATGTTGGGCTTGAATAGGCCGTTTCCGACGATAAGCAGGCCCAGGCCGGTGTAGAACAAGCCCGCCGTCTCGAAGGCCATGGCCGCGTGACCCAGCGTCATAATGAAGGCACCCAGAACCACCGCCCGGCGGTAGCCCAGTAGCCGGTCGGCCAGGATGCCGCCGATCATGGGGGTGAAGTAAACCAGTCCGGTATAGATGCCGTACAGCGCCAGCGCGTCCGCCCGCTCCCAGGGCGTATCGCCGAAGGCAACGTCGACCAGAAAAACCACCAACAACACCCGCATCCCGTAGTAACTAAAGCGCTCCCACATCTCGGTGAAAAAGAGCACGAAGAGGCCCGGCCGGTGGCCGAAAATGCTGCCCCCGTCTTCGGGATGGCGTACGCTGGTAGTATTCATGTGGGTGAGGTTAAGCTTAGTGTCGTATCGGCAGCGGGCGGGCGGCGGGCGAAAATGCCGTACGCCCCCGCGAATCCGCGAAACGCATACGCGTACCGCAGCGGCGAACGTAAAGGCTAAAGAAACAAAATTACTTTTTACCCCCCGCCAACGCGATCCGCACCGAGGCACCGAAGAGTCCCCCCAGCCCCGCCGTAATGCCGCCCCATACGGCCGTAATCACCACCATCACCCAGCCGGTAGGCACCCCGAAGGTCACGGCCAGTCGGTCGCCGAGCCGGCCCTCGGAGAGGAAGTGCAGGTAGCCCGCGTAGGCACCCCACACCAGCGCCGCCGCCAGGAAGGCGAAGTAAAGGGCGCTGCGCCGCCACACCGGAAAGAGGAAGCCCAGCGCCGCCGCCCCGATCGCCAGGGCGTACCAACTCGCGCCGGTGAACAGGCAGAGGGCGCAGACGAGCATCACGCAGAGCAGGAAAAAGAGTCGGTACATAGCGCTTATTCGAAGATCCAGCTGCCGATCGGGTGGTCCGGCATTTTCCAGCGGGTGAGTTCGTGGTAGCCCCCGGAGGCCCACTCCGCAAAGCCGTTGTCGTAAAAGCGGCTGCCCGGATTGCCCGACGCACCCCCCGGCAACGCCCCCCAGCCCCGCGGATTCTTACCCAGCTCAATGACCATCCGCCAACTCGCCCCAAAGCCGTCGCCCACCACCCGTGGCACGGTACGCGCGCCGCCGGTGGTGATCAACGGCGAGCCGAAGCCCGGTATCCGCCCCAGGTGGGGAATGCGGGCATCGCGCTCTTCCGCCCAGGTCTTGGGCAGCTCCCCGTTCAGTTCCTCCTGCAACTCCTCGAAGGCGCGCTGGGTCAGGGTAGGACCGGTCTCCCGGAAGTCGGAAGTAGCCACGACGTCGAAGATCGGGTCGCTGGGGGCGTCGCGCAGCAGGGCGGTCCACTTCCACCGCTCCGGTTGCAGCAGGCCCGAGTCGGGGGGCATCTCGTCGAAGGTCAGGGCGTAGAGCCGCTTGCTCCAGTCCTCGAACAGGGTAGCGGCACGGCTGTCGCCGGCGTAGTCGTAATCCCACTCGGAGATCAGCCGCAACAGCCGCCGGCCGTCCTCATCGAGGTGCTGGCGGTCGATCCGTGCGATCAGCAGGGGCGCGAGCTCCTCGGCGAAGATGGAGTGGGCGTCCAGCTGCAGCTCCTTCATGCGGCGCTGGTTCATGGTGGGCTGCCGCTCCAGCGCGCGGTTGATGTAGCGGCCGCGGTACTCGTCGAAGCCGCCCACGTAGTAGTAGGGGTAGCCCGGACCGGTCGTCTGCTGGTTCGCCGAACTCACGTAGCCGCGCTCCGGATTGTAGTGCACGGGCCGCTCGTCGAAGGGGATCACCCCCCGCCAATTGTGCTTGGTGCTGTCGCCCGTACGGATAAACCGCCCCTCGCCCGGCTCCCGCAGCGGGAAGAAGCCGTTGGGCCGGATGGCAATGTCGCCGTCCCGCGCGGCAAAGAGGAAATTCTGGGCCGGATCGACGTAGCCGCGCAGGGCATCCACGTAGTCGGCGTAGTTGCGCGCCTGCATGAGCTTGATAAAGGTCAGGGCGCTGGTGTGGGGGCGGGCGTCCTTGCCCGGTTCGTCCTGGGCCCGCCAGCGCATGGCCATGTCGGCGTACTTCCCCTCGGTGTAGGGCACGGGACCGAAGATGGTCCACGGCGTGGCGATCACTTCCTGTCCGCCGCCCTGCAGGAGCAAGGTGTCGTAGACGATCCGCGCGGCCGTTTCCCGCCCGTCGAGCAGGTAGCGGGTACGGGTCGAGTCGGTCCAGCTGATGCGGTACCAGTCGGTCACGTCGTGGCCCACGTTGGTCTCCCCCCAGGCGACGTAGTCGTTGAAGCCCATCATGAGTCCGGGGGCCCCGGCCAGTCCGACCCCGCGGGCGTTGCATCCCGGGAAGGTGATCTGGGCTTCGTACCAGACGCTCGGGAAGGTCAGGGCGAGGTGGGGATCGCTGGCCAGCATCGGGAAGCCGGTATTCGAGCGGCTCCGGGCTACGGCCCAGTTGTTGCTGCCGTTGTCGGGGTCGTAGGGGAAGGGGGTGTAGGTGTCCGGGTCTGCTGCGGGTGGCGCGGACGCGGGTGCGGAGAACAGGTCGGGAAGCAGGGAGAACTGGCTCGTGACGACCCGCGGCCCCGCATCGGGTACGATGGGAGTGTCGTCCGGAAAGCGCTCCGGGTACAGGGCGTCGAAGCGTTCCTTGCCGAGCACCTCCCGGGTTTTGGTGTTTTCGGCGTCGCGGTAGAAGCCGCTGAGGCCCGACGACATGCCCTTCAGCAGCAGGGCGGAGCGGTAGGGCGACCACCGCTGGGGCGCGTGGCCGAGGAGCTTGTACTCGACGGCGTAGTCTTCGGGCTCCAGCTGATCGAGGTAGGCGTTGATGCCGTCGGCGTAGGCCTGGTAGACGGCGTAGTCCGCGGGAAACTGCTCGCGGATGGTGTCGACGGTCGTACGGGCCATTTCGCGGTACCCCTTACGGATCTGCTCGAGGTCGCGCTCCCGCATGGATTCCCCCAGCACCTGCGTCAGCGCCCCCTCCGTGGCCCGGGTGCTGATGTCCATCTGCCACATGCGGTCGTAGGCGTTGACGTAGCCCTGCAGGAAGCAGGCACTGGCCAGGTCGGCGGCGATGATGTGGGGGATGCCGCGCTCGTCGAAGTGGATCTCGCCGCGGGCACTGGGGTGGTCGAGATGGAAGGTGAGCTGCTCGAGCCGGGCGCCCTCCCCGGTGTTCCGCCAGAAACCGTGGGCGGGGTTAAAAAACTGCCCGAGGGCCGGCAGCGGCAGGCCGAATAGTCCCGACAGGCTGCCGAGCAGCAACCAGGCGATCAGCACGACGGCGGAGATGAGGGAAGAGGTCCAGCGCATGGAAGGGGGGTAAGGCGTGGCCGAAGGTAAGGGGCCGGGCCGGGAAACGCGAACGAACCAAAGTCGGCTGGCGACATTATACCCGGCAAGTTCTTCCGCATGCGTTATTTGCCCCTTTTTGTCGTAAGTGTCCTCCTGTTCGCCTGTGATGGGGCCTCCCGCGACCGCCGCGCCGCCCGGGGCGAGGACTACGTCAGCGACCCCAGTCACCTCTACTTCAAGAATATTCGCAGCAAGGACTACGTGGCCGTCACCCTGGAGGAGGGGGTAGAGGCTTACCGCCACGATGAGCTTATCGCCGCCGAGGACCTGCTCATTGTCGACTACTGGCTGGAGGACCGCGCCGAGCTGCGGCGCGACGGGGAGCTGCTCTCGCTGGCGCAGGCGCGGGGGTGGCGAGATTCCCTGCGGCGCCAGGACCGCTCGGCCGCCCTGCAGGTGGTAGAGGATTATTTACGCCTCCTCGAGTAGCCGCGTAGCGTCCACTTCAGTGGACCCGCTGCTCTCCCTTACGTCCGTAATTCGTCCAACGCAGG
This sequence comes from Lewinellaceae bacterium, assembly GCA_963803525.1. Lineage (GTDB taxonomy): Bacteria > Bacteroidota > Bacteroidia > Chitinophagales > Saprospiraceae > Neolewinella. The sequence goes on along the minus strand of CAWDMV010000013.1, from coordinate 416,044 downwards.
TACTTCCTACCGGCAGCCTGGCCACTGAAGTGGCCGCTGCGAACTATTCCAGCGGCCCACGGGTCTTACACCCATGCCCCGCCCCAAGTTCTCCCGCGCCCAACAGCGGGAATTGCTCGATCACTACCACGACCGCTTCAACCGGCCGGACTTTATCCCCGACGATCCGATCGGACTGGTACACGCCTTCGAGGAGTTGCGCGACCGGGAGATCGTAGGTTTCTGGATCGCCATGCTCGCCTGGGGCCGGCGGGCCACCATCATCGACAAGGGGCAGCAGCTCATCGAGGCCATGGGCGGCGAACCCTACCGCTTTATCATGGAATACGGCGACCGGCCGGAGGTCATCGCCCGCACCCTGGGGGAGTGGAAGCACCGCACCTTCACCCTTGCCGATACCACCTACTTCGTCCAGTGGTTGCAGTGGTACTACCGCCGCCACGACAGCCTGGAGGACGCCTTTGCCCGCCATCTCCGTCCGGAAGACACGACGATCGAACCCGCCCTGCGTGGCTTCCACGAGCTGTTCTTCAGCCTGCCCGACGCCCCCCACCGCACCCGCAAACACGTAGCAACGCCGGCCCGTAAGTCGCGCTGCAAGCGGCTCTGTATGTTCCTGCGGTGGATGGTGCGCTCCGACGATCGCGGCGTCGACTTCGGGCACTGGACCCGCATTCGCCCCGATCAGCTCTGTATGCCCCTGGACGTCCACGTCGAGCGCGTCGGCCGCTCCCTGGGCCTCCTCACCCGCAAACAGGGCGACTGGAGCGCGGTGGTAGAACTGACCCAGAACTTGAAGCGCTTCGATGCGGCCGATCCCACGCGCTATGATTTCGCCCTGTTCGGCATCGGGGTAGAGGGGGTGTCCGTTCCCGATTTCCCAATCGCATTACTGACGCGCTTTCAACACAGATCGACTGCGTCGGACTCGGATGCGCTGCGCTCAGGCACGGATGGCCACCGATTTCCCACGCATCAGTAGCACATAAATCTGCGTTGATCCGTGCCCCAATCCGTGCCTAATCCGTGATACCCCCTCCCCCGTCGCGCAGCGACCGCATCAGCCCACCAAGTCCGCGAAACTCCGCGCCCTCCGCGGTGAAAAAACCCCACCGCGCAGCGACAGTAATCTGCGTTGATCCGTGCCCCAATCCGTGCCTAATCCGTGATACCCCCCCATCGCGCAGCGACCGCATCAGCCCCACCAAGTCCGCGAAACTCCGCGCCCTCCGCAGTGAAAAAACCCACCGCGCAGCGACAACAAAAAAAGAACCCCCGTACCCACAAAATTGGGTCGGAGGCTCACTTTACACTCACTAGTATATATGAAACTTAATCAACTACTCAATTAACCACCTAATATCCGCAAATGTTATAGTAAGACTCAATTTTTTTGATCTTCTTAACAATCGCGCTTTACTTCTCGGCTGCGAGGGGAACTTTACCGGTCTTGGCCCGGAAGAGTTTCCACCAGAAGGTCGGTCTGACCAGTTGCTTGCGCAGTTCGAAGTCGGTGTACATTCTACAGAGTAGTTCGATGACCTTAGGGTTGGCTGAGACGAGCCCGTGAGAAAATTTGTTATCCATTTGTACTGCATGATCTGCTGCAGCCGGTAACTGAGGCGGAGTTCGGTGCGCAGCACGCGCTCGATCCGCACGTCGTAGGCGGCCAGAGATACTTGGCGTCGAAGCGGTTCGCTTTCAGGCAGTCGGCGGCCAGTTCGGCGGCGATGAAACCGGAGTACACGCCGTTGCCGATGCCCTCGCCCGTCAGGGGGTCGATGAGGTGGCCCGCGTCGCCGGTCAGCAGGTAGTGGTCGCCGGACAGGGTCCGTTCCTTGGAGCCGAGGGGCAGTCCGTAGCCTACGGTGGGATCGATCTGCTCGGCCTCCCGGAATCGCTCGCGGAACTGCTCCGAAGCCACGATCTTATCCAGTTCCTTACGCAGGTTCAGTTTCCGCTTGGTGACGACGTCGGAGCGCATGCCCAGTCCCACGTTCGCCTCCCCATTGGGCAGGGGGAAGATCCAGAAGTAGCCGGGGATGTAATTCTCCAGGAAGTGCAGCTCGATGAAGTTGTCCGGGTGAAAGCCGGTCACGCCGCGGTAGTAGGCCCGGACGGCCGCCGCGTGGTGGTCCTTGTCCATTTCCTGACCCGCTTCGTGGCGGCTGAATTTGCTGTGGGCCCCGCTGCCGTCGATGAGCAGCCTGCAATCCCAGCTCCGGCCGTCGCGGGCCCTGACCGGTAGCCGTCTTCGGTGCGTTCGGTAGCGACGACCTCGGTGTTCAAGCTGCAGGTCGATGTCGTCCCGCCGCTGCACCTCCTCAATCAGGAAGGCATCGAAATCGATGCGTTTGCTCACGTAGCCGGGTGCCTGGTCGGGGATGCGCTCGTAGCCGATCTTGAAGGGCAGTTCGATCAGCTTGCGGCTCGGCGGGTAAAAGCGGATGCCCCAGACGTCGGCCGGGCTGAAGCGCTGGCGGAAGCGATCCATGATGGCCGGGTCCAGGCGGTTGAGCAGGGTAGGGACCTTCCCGGAAATCGCGTCGCCGCAGACTTTGTCGCGGGGGAAAGTCGCCTTATCGAGGAGTACACTGGGAATACCGAGAAAAGACAAACGTAAGGCGGTGGCCGCTCCGGCGGGTCCGGCACCGATGATGACGATGGGGGTAGGGGTCATGCCGGCAAAGGTAAGTCCGGGCGGCGGGGCGCGGGGGCGGGGGCGGTTTCTGTCTCCCCCGTCGGCAGCGGTCCCCCGCCGGTCGGCAGGGACGTACCCTTCCGTCGGTTAATGGCGTCGAGCCGCAAGAAGCGGCGGCCGGAAGGACTACTTTTCTTTTACCGGAGATCACCCGGCACCATAAACCTTTGCCGCATGGAATTACGCTTGCTCCGCAACGGGGCCTTCAGCAATTGCTTGAAAGCCGTGCTAAGGCAGGGCGAGTCACTAACCGTCGAGCGCGACGCCCTGCTCAGCGTGGCCGGCACGTACCGCCACGAGGTACGGTCGGGCGTGCGCTCCGGCAGGCGGTGGGTACTGAAGTTGTACGGCCAGGATCTACTACACAATGTGTACTACTGCGATGGGCCGGAAGCCACTTTTCGCTTCGCCCCGGAAGGATTTCGTACGCTGGGCCTGCTTCATCACCGGCCCGGACTACCCCTGCGTATCCACCCCGCCGCCTACTTTGCGCATGCTTCGGGATTGACGTTTTCCTCTACCGGTTACACCCTGAAGCACCTGGCAGCCGGTTCTCCCCTGCTCACGGTGGAGGGCGAGGCGGGCTGTCTGGTATATAAGGCTACCGGCGGGGTGGTCGTGCATGAGCTCCGGAAGGGCGTTCCGTTGCGGGTGGACGAGGATGCCGTGGTAGCCCTGTGCGGGGACATACGCGTGGAGCCGATTGCCAAGGGGGGAGTCCGGGAAACGCTGACTAGCGGGGAGGGGTTTCTGAGCGAGCTTTCCGGGACCGGCACCGTACACCTGCAAACTGGCAGGGCGGAAGCATCGTCTCGGTCCGGCGGCGGCTGGCTATCGTCCTGGTTGACGGGCTAGCGGCCGGGCGCCCTACGGCAGCAGGGCCTGAAACCGCTGGAAGGAGCGCACGTCGTCGGTGGCCGTGGAGCAGTTCTTGTCGGCAGCCCGTTCGTTGATGGCGGTGACCCGGTTGTCGGGGCTCGGGTGGGTGCTCAGGAAGGCGGGGGGCTGGGCGCTGCCCTGGAGCTGCTCGAAGAAGCCGGCGGCCCCGTTGGCGGCGTAATCGGTGTTGCAGAGGTAGTCGACGGAGCGGGCGTCGGCCTCGGATTCGTCGCTGCGGCTGAAACTGAGGGTGAGCAGGCTGGAGGCGATCTGGCTGACCAAGCCCGGGTCGCCACCGGTGACGGCGCTGACCAGGGTGGCGAAGCCGTACTGCTTGGTCAGTTGATCGGTGGAGTGCCGCTGGGCCGCGTGGGCGATCTCGTGGGCCATCACGCCGGCCAGTTCATCACCGGTATCCAACGTTTGTACCAGGCCGGTGTAGACGTAGAGGAATCCACCGGGGGCTGCAAAGGCATTTTCGACGTCTTCGTTGATAATGGCCACCGTGTACGGAAAGACATCCGCGTAGGGCACGTCACCCTGCGCCACGATGGCGTCGGTCATGCCCTGGAGGTAGGCGTAGGCCTCGGGGTAGTCCACCGGATCTAGTATGGGATACTGCCCGGGGTCGCTGCGGATCTGGGCGTCGGTCTGACGTCCGAGTTCCAGGTCGCGCTCGACGGAGAAGAAATTAACGTCCCCGTCCTGGGAGCAGGAGGCGGTCAGCAGGAGCAGCAGGAGATAGATGGGAAAGAACTTCACAGCGCAGGGTTTGGGGGTAGAACCGGCCGAACCGGTAAGGGTGTTCGCACGGCGGGCGTTAAGGGAGCGGCCTAACACCCGCGCGCCCGCCAAGAACTTTATATCTAAGCAATCGTTCTCGGTGTGAATTGAATACCAAAGATCCGCTGCGCCAGCATTGCGCACCGGCCGTCCGACGGGGATGGCCGCACTTTTTTTATCTGCATGCCTAAGAATATTACGAAGAGCGGAAAGCTCAAGGCCCGCGACTTGGAACGCGCGCTGTACCAGGAGTTTAAAGCCAACGCGCGTAAGGAGCTCAACCCCAAACAACTCCTCCGGAAACTAAAACTGAAGAACAGCAAGGACAGCGTACAGGCCGCCCTCGATAAGCTCGTGGCGACCGATAAGATCAAGGTCAACGACCAATTTCGGTACCAATTCAACGGCTCGGCCCGCGAGAAACGCTCCAACACCTACGCCGAGGGACGAGTGGACATGACCCGCAGCGGGTCGGCCTACGTGATCATGGACGGGGATGCGGCGGACATCTTCGTGCCCCAGCAGCGCCTCGGCAACGCCCAGGACGGCGACAAGGTCAAGGTCCGCTTCTGGACCCCCGGCGGCCGCCGCAAGCCCGAGGGCGAAGTGGCGGAAGTGCTCGAACGCAGCGTCTCCCACTTCGTCGGCACCCTGCGCATCTACGAGAAGTACGCCGAAGTGGTGGTCGAAGGACCCGGTCGGCAAGAAGCTTAACATAGCCGTGCACCGCGCCGAACTCATCGGCGGTCAGGACAAAGAAAAGGTCGTGGTCAAGATCCTCGACTGGGAGGAGAACCGCTTCGGCCAGATCAGCGGACAGATCACCGCCGTGCTCGGCGAGGCGGGCTCGAGCAACATCGAGATGCAGTCCATCCTCATCAACAACGGTTTCCAGATCACCTTCCCCGAGGACGTGATCCGGCGAGAGCGAGGCCCTGCCCGCCGAGATCAGCCCCCAGGAGATCAACATCCGCCGCGACCTGCGCGAGGTGACCACCTTCACCATCGACCCGCTGACGGCCAAGGACTTCGACGACGCCCTGTCGATCCAGCACCTGGAAGACGGCAAGATCGAGATCGGCGTGCACATCGCCGACGTGAGCCACTACGTCAAGCCCGGCAGTGCCCTGGACAAGGAGGCCGCCGACCGCACCACCAGCGTGTACCTGGTCGACCGCGTCTGCCCCATGCTGCCCGAGCGGATCAGTAACGAACTGTGCTCCCTGCGGCCCCACGAGGATAAGCTGACCTTCAGCGCCATCTTCCAGTTCGACCCCCAAAGCTTCAAGGTCGTCGGACCGCTGGTTCGGCCGCACCGTCATCCACTCCGACCGCCGCTTCACCTACGAGGAGGCCCAGGAAGTACTGGACACCGGGGAGGGCGACTTCGTGGAGGAGCTCGACATGATGGACCGCATCGCCGACAAGCTGCGCAAGCGCCGCTTTAAGGAGGGCTCCATCGACTTCAACACCAACGAAGTGCGCTTCAAGCTGGACGACAACGGCAAGCCGCTGTCGGTCTACATCAAGGACCGCATCGACACCAACATGCTCATCGAGGACTTCATGCTGCTGGCCAACCGGGAGGTAGCCGGCTTCATCAAGAAAAAGGAGGAGCGCCTCAAGACGATCATCCCCTTCGTGTACCGCGTGCACGACGAGCCGGACATGGATAAGGTGGCCGAACTGGCCAAGTTTGCCCTGGCGCTGGGCTACGAGATGGACCTGAGCTCCCCCGACACGGTGGCGGCCAGCTACAACAAGCTGCTGGCTAAGGCCGACGAGGACCCGATGGTCAAGATGCTTTCCCCGATCGCCATCCGCACCATGTCGAAGGCGGTCTACACGACCTACAACATCGGCCACTACGGACTGGGCTTCGAGAACTACAGCCACTTCACCAGCCCCATCCGCCGCTACGCCGACGTGCTGGTGCACCGCCTGCTGGAGAAAAACCTGGAGAAGGGCAGCCTCTTCAAGGCCAACCCCGAGAAACTGGAGGAAACCTGTAAGCACATCAGCAGCCAGGAGCGCAAGGCCGTCACCGCCGAGCGCGAGAGCGTCAAGTACAAGCAGACCGAATTCATGCTCGACAACGTCGGCGAGGAATTCGACGGCGTGATCAACGGACTGGCCGACTTCGGCGTCTTCATCGAACTCATCGACAACTTCGTGGAGGGCATGATCCCCTTCGATAAGATGGACGAACCCTACGACCTCAGTGCCGGTAAGCTCTCGATCGTGGGCCGTAAATCTGGTAAGACCCTCAAAATGGGCGACGTAGTACGCGTCCGCATCGAGGACGTAGACCTGGACCGCCGCCGCATCGACATGGCGCTGGTAGAAGTGCTCAAGATCCACGGCGCTCCCGAAAAGAAATCGGTGAAAAAGACGAATGCGCGCCGGGGTTCCCGCCGGAAAAACAAGGATGCCTGAGGAAAGCCGTTAATTTTCCGTTAAAGCGAGAATGGGGAAATTGAACGAATGAATGGTACAATTTGCTGATTGTCAGTGGATTGATATTTATTTTAAACGGTTAAACCTTCCTTATTGCCGTAACTTCGCCTTCCCTTTTGCGTCTATACTGCAGCAGAGTGGCACCGCCGCTTGTACTTTTGTGGACCAAAATCGAATCCTATGCGTATTCGCAATTACTTTCTGGTGGCCGTACTGGCCTGGGCTAGCCTCGGCGCCTCGCTTTCCGCCCAGAAGATCGCCTCCGTGGACATGGAGAAAATCATGACCAGCATCACCGAATACCAGGACGCCCAGACCCAGCTCGATCAGTTGACCTCCAAGTGGCAGCAGGAGATCAACCAGGAGTACGACGCCATCAAGGGCCTGTACAACAAGTACCAGGCCGAGCAGGTGCTCATGACCGAGGACCAGCGCAAGTCCGAAGAGCAAGCCATCTTCGACCGGGAAACCAAAGTGCGCAACATGCAGCGCGACCGCTTCGGTCCCGAGGGATCGCTCTTCCAGCGCCGGCAGGAACTTGTCCAGCCCATCCAGGACGCCATCTACGAGGCCATTGAAACCTACGCTAACCAGAACAACTACGACTTCATCTTCGACCGTGCCGGCTCCGCCGGGATCATCTTCTCGAGCGAAACCTACGACAAGACGGACGCCATCCTGCGGGCACTGAAAAATTAGGAGATTCCGCCAGGCGTGCTCCTCCCCTTTAGAACTAAACATCAACAATGAAACAGTACATTCAACTCACCTTCGTTGCCCTCCTTCTGCTCGTCGCCACGGCATCCGCTACGGCACAGAAATTTGGCTACGTGAACTCCGCCGAGATCCTCTCCGAGCTTCCCGCCATGAAGGCCGCCGAATCCAACCTGGAAGCCATGCAGAAACAACTGCAGAAGAAAGGACAGGCCATGGTACAGAGCTTCCAGACCGACTACCAGGCGCTCCAGGCCGAAGCCCAGGAGGGTACCATGAGCCCCAAGCAGCAGCAGGAGGCTGCCGCTAAGCTCCAGGTTCGCGAGGAAGAAATCGGTAAATTCGAGCAGTCCATGATGGCCGACCTGCAGAAGAAGCGGACCGAACTACTCGAGCCGATCTACGACGACATCAACAAGGCCATCGAGGAAGTAGCCAAGGAGAACGGTTACCAGTTCATCTTCGACCAGCAGGTGCTGCTCTACGGAGAGGAAAGCCAGGACGTCAGCGCCATGGTCAAGGCCAAATTGGGTCTATAAGCCCTTACCTTGCGGCCTCACCGCCGCGACCATGTACCTTCCCGATCATCAAGGATCAATTGGAGTATTCGACTCCGGCATTGGCGGCCTCTCGGTCGCCAATGCCGTTTCCGGGCTATTGCCCCGGGAAGCCATGCTCTACGTCGCCGATAACGCCCACGCCCCCTACGGCGACCGCACCGACGCGGAGGTGCTGGAGTACAGCCGCGCGATTACGGAGTACCTGCTCGCCGCCGGCGTAAAACTGATCGTCGTAGCCTGCAATACGGCCACGAGTGTAGCCATCGACCAGTTGCGGGCCGACTACCCGGATGTCCCCTTCGTTGGCCTGGAACCCGCCGTGAAGCCCGCCGCGGCGGGGCAACGCGTGGGCGTGCTGGCTACGGCCGTTACCCTGCGGAGTCCCCGCTATCGCGCGCTCCGGGACCGCTACCTGGCCGACCGTCCCGTGTGGGAGAACGCCTGTACGGGACTGGTCCCCCTCATCGAGGCGCACGCGTCCGGAGCACCGGCCCTGCGGCGTTACCTGGAGGAGCTGTTAGCCCCGGCGGGGGAATTGGACACGCTGGTCCTAGGCTGCACGCACTACCCCCTGATCGTCGAGGATATCCGTAGGGCGGCGGGACCCGGCGTGCGGGTCATCGATCCTTCGGCGGCGGCGGCGCGGCAGGTGCAACGGCTGTTGGACAAGCGGGGACTTCCGGTGCCGGAAGGCGGGTCACCACCGCGTTACGACTTGCACTGCACCGGCGGTACCGCCCCCCTACAGCGCACCCTCTTGCAACTCCCCACGCTCAATGCGGGTCGCCGCTGGGTAGTGCCTTACCTTGTCGCAAAACGCAAGTAAATGACCCCCGCCCTTACCTATGCCTTCGATCTACACCGGCAGGCGCGTGAGAACGTGCTCACCCTCGTCCAGGCCCTGACCACCGACCAGCTCAACGAGGTACCCACCAGCTGCAACAATAACCTGATCTGGAACGCCGGTCACGTGATCGCTACGGCTGAACAGCTGACTTACGGCCTGGGGGGCCACCCGCTGCCCAGCGGCCTGGAATTCATCAACCGCTACCGGAAGGGGACGCGGCCCGAGGGGGAGGTGGACCAGCGGGAGATCGACTACATCCGTCGGGAACTGTCGGCGGGACACGCCCGGCTGGTGGAGGACTTCGAACGATTGGACTGGTCGGCCTACCGGCCCTACACCACCAGTTTCGGTTCGTCCTTCTCGTCGATTGAGGAAGCGGTCACCTTCAACAATATGCACGAGACCATGCACCTGGGGACGATGCTGGTCCTGCGGCGCCTGGTCTAAAGTCCGAGGCCGTCGCGGTAGTGCGTGGGAAAGTACTGGTGCAACAGCGCCCGGATCTTTTCCTTACTGAGCGGTTTGGCTTCGTGGGCATCGAGTACGGAATAGCTGTAGGCCCGCGCGTAATCGGATTCGCCGACCGAGCTGGTGAGCATGGCTACCGTGACGGTGGCCCGGCGTTCGGCGGGCAGCTGACTGTACTCCTCGAGGAACTGCCAGCCATCCATAATGGGCATGTTGATGTCGAGGAACAACACATCGGGTCGGGGGTAGGTCCCGTCGGGCCTGGTGGTGCACAGGTAATCGAGGGCCTGGCGGCCATCGCTGCATACAATGACCTCCTCGGCGATTTCCAAGCGCGCCAAGCGGCGGGAATGAATGAAGTTGTCGGCTTTCGAATCGTCAACCAACAGTATGCTCCCTAACTTTTTCATCGTTCACAATGCCGGGTAGTTGGACGGTAAAGGTACTGCCGAGGCCGAGCCGGCTCTCTACTTGGATCGTGCCCTGATGCAATTGTACTATTTTTTGGCAAAACGCGAGGCCGATGCCCTGTCCCTCGTGATTTTCCTTGCTGTTAAGTCTGGTAAACAACTCAAATATCTTGGTTTGCCCCTCGTCACTCATGCCGATGCCATGATCGCGGACGGAGAAGCGGACGTCATTGCCACTCCGCTCGCCAAACACTTCTACCCGTGGTGCTGCGCCGGGCGCGTGAAATTTCAGCGCGTTGGCCAGGAGGTTTTGCAGCAACTGCCGCAGGGCGATGGGGTAGCCGATCAGGGAGGGGAGTCCGTGCAGCTGCACCTCCGCGCCCGACTCTTCTACCAGGTAAGCCAGGTTTTCCAGGGCTTCCCGGGTGGTGAGGTCGAGGTCCACGGGGGTTGGGGATTCCCCGCGGCCGATCCGGCTGTAAAGCAGGAGGGAATCGATCAGCACGCTCATGCGGGCGGTCGCCCGCTGAATGAAGTTGAGGTGCTCGCGCCCCTCGGCATCGAACTGTTGCCCGTACTCCTCGGTGATCAGCTCGACGAAATTGTTGACGGTACGCAGGGGTTCGCGCAGGTCGTGGGAGGCGATGTAGGCGAACTGGTCGAGCTCGCGGTTTTTGACGTTGAGGTCAGCGATCAGGGCGTTGTTGACCACCTCGACGCGTTTACGTTCCTCGATCTCCGCGTCGCGACTGGCTACGGCCTGGAGGATGTCGGCAAACAGGGGGCGCAGCTGGGTAAAGATGTAAAAGAAGGCCCCCGCCAGCCCGAGTACCCCGAGGAAGCGCAGTACCGTGGTGATGGAAGTGAGTTGTTTCACCTGCTGCTGGCGGCGGGCTACATCCCGGGCTTCCTCCTCCCGCAGCTGATCGATGTTGGTGCGAATCTGGTCCATCAGGTCTAGCCCCAGGTTACTGCTCAGTAGTTGCCGGAGGCTGCTGGAGTCGCGTTCCACGTCGTACGCGAGGGTCTTATCCATCTCCTCGAACTTGCGGTCGGTGAGCCGGTGGACGTATTGGAGGCGGGCCTGCTGCAGGCTGTCGGTGCGTACCTCCTTACTGACGCGGGCCAGAATGGGGTTGATGGAAGTAATGGCGTTGCGGTAGGGGGCCAGGTAAGTCTCGTCGCGGGTAAGCAAATAGCCGCGCTGCCCGCTTTCCGCTTCCAATAGGGTAGCGTAAAGGAGACCCAGGTCGCGCTCCAGCCGCACGGCGTTGTCGAGTTTTTCCCGTACGTCCAGGGCGGCCGTCTCCATGATGACCGACGCCAGGACTACGGTCATCAGCAGGATGAGGCCGAAGAAGAGCGTACGGAAGAGGCGACTCGTCTTAACGCGGGCGAGTTGGGCAACGGCGGAAGGCAAGGTGTTTGGTTAACTGTTATTTAGGAATTCAAAAATAGGCAGCAGGGGGCTTATGACCAGTGAATTCGTAAGTAAGCGCTTGTTTGGGATTCCGCTCGCCGCCGCAAAGGTGCTCTTTTGCGCCTATTCTTCGACTCGAAAAGCGTCACTTAGCCCGTCACCGCGAAGCAGCCACGAAGTGCCCCTCCCCTTTTCGAGGCGCGCATAGACTCACAATAGCGGCGTTTTCGTCAGGCTCGGAAAACCCAAGCAAGCGCTAAGCGTGGCAGGCCGTACCGGTGGGCGCCTGCGGGGAGTACCATAGATTTACCTATATTCGCGCCGAAACAAAATAACCATGAGTTGGGCCGCAGACGCGCGGCCTCCGTCGGTCAACCGCGACCCCCGGCGGGATTAAGAGAAATACTCGGTTCGATGTCGGTCATGCACCCCACCGTTCCCGCGCTTCGGTTTCCGCCGAATCTCCTCCCTTCCCCCCTCCCAGGCTGTTTTTGTCGTCCAACTTGCCCCGGGGTAAGTTGCCAACCCGAATATTTCATTTAAAGTCCAATCAATAATGGGTAATCAGACCCCAATGTCGGTAAATTTCGCGCTGCCCAGCGGCCGGGAGATCACCATCGAGACCGGCAAACTCGCCACCCAGGCCGACGGTGCCGTCGTCGTCAAGTGTGGGAAAACCATGCTGTTCTGCTCCGTAGTCTCCAGCACCAGCGTACGCGAGGGCCAGAGTTTCTTCCCCCTCAGCGTGGATTACCAGGAGAAATTCGCCGCCGCCGGCCGCATCCCCGGCAACTTTTTCCGCCGGGAAACCCGCCTCAACGACTACGAGGTGCTCATCAGCCGCATCGTCGACCGGGCCATCCGCCCGCTCTTCCCCAAGGGCTACATGTTCGACACCCAGGTCATCATCAACCTCATCAGCCTCGACCCCGAGGTGATGCCCGACGCCCTGGCCGGCCTGGCCGCCTCGGCTGCCCTGATGGTGTCCGATATTCCCTTCGCCGGCCCGATCTCCGAGTGCCGCGTAGCCCGCATCAACGGGGAGTACGTCGTTAACCCCGACCGCTCCACCCTGAAGGATGCCGACCTCGACCTCATCGTTGCGGCCGACGCCGACAACATCATGATGGTAGAAGGCGAAGGCAAGGAGGTGGACGAAAAGTCCATTCTCGGTGCCCTCAAGGCCGGTCACGAAGCCATCAAGGTGATGTGCAAATCCCAGCTGGAACTCCGCGACCTGGTCGGCGATAAGGCCACCACCCGCGCCGTAGAGACCGTAGAGCAGGACGAGGAGATTTTCTCCTACGTAGAAAGTAAAGTAAAGGATGCCGTTGCCGAAATGGCCCGGGGTGCCCTCAACAAGCAGCAACGCAAGGACGCCCTCAAGCAGATCAAGTCCGACTTCAAAGAAGCGATCGTCGAAGAGAAGGGCGAGGAGTGGATGACCGAAAACAAGGAGCAGGTCTACGCCGCCTACGACAAGGTGCAGAAGAAGACCATCCGTAACCTCATGCTCAACGAGGGCGTGCGCTTAGACGGTCGTGCCTTCGATGAGGTCCGTCCCATCTGGACGGAGGTCGACTACCTGCCCAGCGCCCACGGTTCGGCCATCTTCAACCGCGGGGAGACCCAGGCCCTGACCAGCCTGACCCTCGGTACCAAGACCGATCAGCAGATGGTCGACGTAGCTCACGAGAACAGCTACGCCAATTTCATCCTGCACTACAACTTCCCGGCTTTTTCCGTCGGTGAGACTAAGCCCATGCGCGGCCCCGGTCGCCGCGAGGTCGGTCACGCCAACCTCGCCGCCCGCTCGATCCGTCAGGTGCTGCCCGAGGAGATGACTCATACCATCCGCATCGTCTCGGACATTCTGGAGTCCAACGGTTCCAGCTCGATGGCCACCGTCTGTGCCGGCTCGCTGGCCCTGATGGACGGCGGCGTGCAGATCACCCGCCCCGTAGCCGGCATTGCCATGGGCATGGTGGCGGAGGGCGGCAAGATTGCCATCCTGAGCGACATCCTCGGCGACGAGGATGCCCTGGGCGATATGGACTTCAAGCTGACCGGTACCAGTAAGGGCATCACGGCCTGCCAGATGGACATCAAGATCGACGGACTGCCCTACGAGCAACTCGAGCAGGCCCTGGAGCAGGCCCGCGTAGGTCGCCTTCACATCCTGGGCGAGATGAACAAGACGCTCTCGGCACCCCGCGAGGACCTCAAGCCCCACGCGCCCCGGATCGTTAAGCTCATTATCGAGAAGAGCTACATCGGCGCGGTCATCGGACCCGGCGGTAAGATCATCCAGGAACTGCAGGAGCTCACCGGCACCAACATCAACATCGATGAGATCGACGGCAAGGGCCACGTGTCCATCGCCAGCAACGACAAGGCGGCGATCGACGACGCGGTTGCCCGCATCAAGAAGATCACCTTCACCCCCGAAGTGGGCGGCGTCTACGAAGGCACCGTAAAGACGATCATGCCCTATGGCGTGTTCATCGGCTTCGAGGGCGGCCGCGACGGCCTGCTGCACGTGAGTGAAATGAGCCACAGCCGCATCGAAAACGTCGAGGACGAATTCGAGGAAGGCGACAAGGTGAAGTTCAAGATCGTCGACGTCGACGAGCGCACCGGTAAGCTGCGCCTCAGCCGCAAGGCCATCATGCCCCGTGCCGACGGTACCATCCCCACGGATGAGGAGCTGGAGGAAGAGCGCAAGGCCGGTAAGTCCGGTGGACGTGGTGACCGCGGTGATCGTGGTGACCGCCGCGGAGGCGGCGGACGTGACCGCGGTGAACGCCGGGGTGGACGCGACCGGGGCGACCGCCGCGACCGCAACGACCGCGACTAAGTTTTCTGACTTGGCTTACAAACAACGCCCGGTGGTCTTAAGACCATCGGGCGTTGTTTTTTAGGGCTGCCGCGTAAGACGTAGCAAGGGAGCGCAGTAGAGCGGGTACTATCCCGGCATCTCCGGCAGGCTCCAGCCCTCGCGGTAGGTGTGCTTGATGTATTCGGTGGCGGCTTCCAGGGCGTCGATGTCCACGCGCTCGGTATTCCAGGTCGGGATACCGTTGACCATGGCGAAACCGTCGGTCTTAACGACGCGCATGGTTTCGCCCGGGCCGATGTTGGTGAAACGCATGTTCTCGCCGTCCCACTGCAGCACCTTGTTGAGGCCCTTGAGGCGGATGGCCAGTACGCCCAGCAGCACCATCTCGTTGAAGGGGCCGGAGTAGGCAAAGTTGGCCGAGGGTTCGACGCGCTGCTCGGGGCTTTCCTTGCAGGCCCGAATCCAATCCTGTTCGTGGGGCCCGTCGCTGTAGTCGACCGAGCCCGGTACGCGACGCAGGTAGGGCTCGACGTCGGGGACGCGCCCGGAGAGGAGGCGGGGATTGAAGCCGCCCGCCCCGGCAATGAGGGTATCCTCGGTACCGACGAGCATGCAGCCGCCGAGTCCGTCGTTGATGAGGGGAACGCCGTCCTCCAAGCCCGCGGGCCGGTCGGGAAGGAAACCGCCGTCGTACCAGTGCACCTGGACGGCCGGCATGGCAACCTTGTCCATCGCCTCGCGTTCCGGGAAGTCGAAGCGGACCTTTTCCGCCTGCGGCGCGCTTTCCGTATTGGCCGTCGTGGAGCTGCCGGAGATAGCCTCGGGGTACTTGAGGTTGAGGGCCCGGTAGACGGGGTCCATGATGTGGCAGGCCATGTCACCGAAGGCACCCGTACCGAAGTCCCAGAAGCCGCGCCAGTTCCAGGGGGTATAAATTTCGTGGTAGGGACGCATCGGCGCGGGGCCGATGAAGAGGTCCCAGTCGAAGTTTTGGGGAATCTCCATGGCCTGGGCGGGCCGCTCGAGGCCCTGGGGCCAGATGGGCCGGTCGGTCCAGGTATGTGCCTCGCGCACTTCCCCGATCTCGCCGTTCCAGACCCACTCACAGAGCTGACGCACGCCATCGCCGGAGTTGCCCTGGTTGCCCATCTGGGTGGCTACGGGGTATTCCTGGGCCAGCTTGGTCAGTAGGCGCGACTCATAGACCGAGTGGGTAAGGGGCTTCTGGCAGAAGACGTGCTTGTTCATCGTCATCGCCGTGGCCGCGATGGCCGCGTGGGTATGATCGGCCGTGGCAACCACGACGGCGTCCATTTCGTCACCGAGCTCCTCGAACATGACCCGCCAATCGTAGTACTTTTTGGCTTTCGGGAAGGCTTCGAAGGCGCGCTGGCTGTAGTTCCAGTCGATGTCGCACAGGCCGATGATGTTCTCGGTCGTCATGGCCGAGAGGTTCTGCAGGCCCTTGCCGCCCACGCCAACGCACACGATGTTGAGTTTATCGCTGGGTGGGGTATAGCCCAGGCCGCTGACGACGTGACTGGGGACGATGGAGAAGCCGATGCCGGCGGTGACGGTCTTTTTTATAAAGTCCCGGCGGGGGAGTGATTTTGTGGTGGGAGCCATAAGTAAAAGGGTATGAGCCGATGTCTTAGAGAATTCTACCGGTGCCGGTAGCTTACGAATGCAAAGCGGGTACCATCCGGCGACCAGGAGGGTACGTTCAGGGAGCCCTGCCCACCCGTGAGCCCGCACAGGATACGGATGGAATGGTCCTCGGTATTGTAGAGCCGCAGTACGACCTCCTGCATGGCGGGGTGGGCGCTGCCCTGATCCCGCAGGTAGGAGATGAAGACGAAGTGCTTGCCGTCCGGAGAGGGGTGGGCAAACCAGTTGGAGTAGGCGTCGTTGGTCAGCATCTCCTTATTGCTGCCGTCGGGGTGCATCCGCCAGATCTCCATGGAGCCCGACTGCACGGAGTTGTAGTACAGGTGCTGGCCATCGGGTGCATAGCTGGGCCCATCATCCAGCCCCTCGGAATTGGTGAGGGCCGTTTCCTCCCCGCCCGTGGTGGGAATGGTCAGGATGTTGAACTGACCGTCGCGTTGGGCGGTGTAGGCCAGCGTTTTGCCGTCGGGTGACCAGCCGTGCCAGAAGGAGGGGACGTTGGGGGTGACCCGCGTGGGCGTCCCCCCGTCCACGGGCACGGTAAAGATGCAGGAGGTCAGCCAGCCGTCGGGACCGTCCTCGAGGTTATGGCTGAAGGCGATGCTTTGGCCGTCCGGAGAAAAGCCGTGGTCGTTGTTGCAACGGGTAGCGAAGCCGGTGGGTAACTGCTCCTTGCGTCCATCCAGATAAATGCGGTACAGGCTACCGGCCTGGTTGATCAGGAAGTAGGTGCCGTCCGGACTCCAATTTGGCGCCTCGAAGTGCGCCTCTTCGCTCATGACCGTCGTGCGCTCATTGGTGGTGATGTCAAAGATTTCGAGCGTGGAGGTGACCTCCGAGGGCTGTGCGGTCAAGCGGAAGGGGAGGGTGAAGGTGAGGGCCGCAAGCAGCAACGGTCTGAATAGCGTCGAGCCGAGGGACATAAGGGGTGGCTTTTTGATCGGTGAGGGAGACAGAGATTAGAGCCGCTTGATACGGATATTGCGGTAGGCGACCTTGCCCGCGTTCTGTAGACCGATGCGTCCGGAAGTAGCGGTGGCGTAGTCATCGACGTCGGCCCACTTGTCCTGTGCTTTGCGGGCATGCCAGTCGGCACTGCCGATCTCGTAGTCGACTACCTTCTTGCCGTTGAGCCAGTGCTCTACATGGGGTTGGCGCACGACGATGCGGGTGGTGTTCCATCCGCCCGTGGGCTTCGGCTGGGCACCTACGGGCTCGTGCATCGCGTAGTTGCCGGCGGTGCGTTGGTTGGGCTTCAGCTCGGAGGGCCAGTTCGCGTCGTCCATGACCTGGTATTCCGGGGCCAGCTCGTAGATCTGGTGGATGCCATCCTTGGGGACGAGGTAGAAAATGCCGGAACTGTTGGCCGAGTCGATCTTCCACTCCAGTTCCAGCTCGAAGTTTTCGTAGTCCTCCTTGGTGATGAGATCTTTTTCCGCGTCCCAGCCGGCACCGGAGGCGCGCAGTTCGTCGTCGACGACCTCCCAGCCTTCCAGCTGGTCCTGGCTGTACATTTCCCAGTTGCTTAGGTCAGGGCTAAGCAGGTCGACCCATTTTCCTCCGGATGCCGCCATATTGTTTCTGTTGGCACAGCCTACTAAGCAAAGGGAAAGTGTTATCGCCAATAAAATTCTGCATGTACTCATACGGTCCAAACAATAGGTAGGCGGTAAATATACGTAACGAGCGGGAAGCAAAATGGTAAGCTTTGCGATCGGGGCACCTGGTGTTGGGTAAAAATTTGGCCCCGCAGCTGTTTTACGCCCGGGGAATACCCTACTGTAGGACAGGCGGCGGCGGGTTGCCCCGGAGACTAAGGGGATTAGGGCAGAGCGTCAAAACACCGGGCTGGGTCATATTTTGGTAAGTGGCGAACAACATGTGATAGTAATGCTATTACTGTAACAACATCAAATGATCATCTAACTATGCGTTACCTTCTCCTCCTCGCGCTCCTGGGCTACCTGCCCCTGCATGCCCAAACCGAAACCATATCCGAACTGCTTGAGCTCGAAGAAAACCAATACTTTGCCGATCGCGATAGTGCCTACACGGATCCTTATTTAGGTCTCAAAAAGCTGATCTATGGCAATAAACGTTTTGCCGAGAACAAAGCCATCCGGCCCCGGCAAACCGACGAAGACCTGCGCAACACCAACCTGGGACAGAAGCCCTTCGCCGTCATCATCGGCTGCGCGGATAGCCGGGTACCCAACGAAATCATCTTCGACCAGGGAGTCGGTGACCTGTTCATCACCCGTACGGCCGGGCAGGTCATGGCCGAGGCCAGCTACGGCACCATCGAATACGCCGTCAAAATGCTCAATACGAAACTGGTGGTTGTACTCGGACACCAATCCTGTGGGGCCGTGGACGCGGCCATCCAGCGACCGGAGGCCCCTCCGGGGCACATTGTTACCCTGATTAATGCCATCAAGCCTGCCGCCCAGCGCGCCGAGGCGCAGGCGTCCGGCACGGAGGAAATGCTCGACCTGGCCATTCGGGAAAACGTCATTGAGCAGGTCAACCTCCTGCGTAACCTGGAACCGGTGATGAGTCGCCTGTACGAAAGCGGGGATATCCTGATTGTTGGAGCGGTATATAACATAGAGTCCGGTCAGGTGGTCTTTATCGAAGAAACCGTCGCCAGCCTCCCCCGTTTCTCCAGTAAGGGGAAATAGTATACTATGCTCAATCGACTGCTGGTAGCGCTCTGCTGCCTGATCTGTAGTACCCCCTTCCTGCGCGCTCAGACCGTGGACGAGAATCAGTTGGGGGCCTGGTATATGTACTTCTACAACCATCGCTTCGGCGACGGGCCGTGGGGCATCCAGGGCGACGCCCAATTTCGCAACTGGAACCTGGGCGGTGACCTCGAGCAGTTGCTTCTTCGCTCCGGCCTGACCTACACTCCGGAGGACGCCGGGGTGACCTTCACGCTGGGATACGCAAACATCACGACCGGCACGCCGGGAGAGCGTACCGAAACCGTGGGCGAAAACCGCATCTACCAGGAGGCGTTGTTCGGCCAACGGCTTGGCACGCGCTTTCTCCTTACCCACCGGCTCCGGTTCGAGCAGCGGTTCAATGAGGGGCAAGATTTTCGTATCCGGTACCGCTATATGCTGTTCGTCAACGTCCCGTTCAACAACACCGAACTGGTGCGCGGGACAACTTACCTGGCGCTCTACAACGAGCTGTTCGTCAACGGTAATCGGAATATCGGGAATGGGAATACGGTAGAAATTTTCGACCGTAACCGGACCTACTTCGGACTCGGCTACGGCCTACGCGACAACCTACGTACCCAGGTGGGCTACATGATCCAGACTACCGACCGCTGGAGCAAAGGACAACTGCAGCTCAGTTTACACCACAGCTGGTAATTTGGCAGCCCCACGGTACTTCGCTGGCGAAGCGGCAGGAGAACCCAAGCGGTCCCTAATCCGTACTACCGCTATGGAATCTCCACCGCCCACCCCGCCCACGCCCGAAACTCCTACGGCCGGCAACGCCCTCACCGATAAGGCCGCCGAAACCTACCAGTGGTGGAACAACCTGGCTACGATCAATGCCGAGGATCCCTTCCTGGTGGGGGCGGCTAAAATCGGTATCCGACTGCTGGGCATCATTGTCTTACTGGCGCTGTCCCCCATTATCCTGCTGGGGGTGGTCATCGCCTTTTTCGCCGTGCTATGAACAACCTGCTCCGCAACCCCTGGTGGTGGCTCGCCGTGCTCCTGTTCCTGGGGCATCAGGTGCTGCAACACTTGCTGGAACTTAATACCGGCGCGATCGACGGCTACCTCGACCCCTTCTGTGCCGCCCCGATCCTGCTCGGACTCTGGCAATTGGAGCGCCGGCTGGTTTTTCGCCTAGCGCGGCTCACCTGGCTCGAAACGGCGGTAGCTACGCTGGTGTTGGCGCTTATTTTCGAGGAAGTCTTTCCGCGTTACGGAGCGGGCTTTCGGCACGACGCGGTGGATTACTTGTTTTATGCCCTGGGGGGAGTCTACTTCTATTTTTTGATCAATCCGCGCGCAGTCGCTCGCGATAGGACTTCCGACTTGGGCCAATAGGAGTTCCGCGCATCGATGCCGAAGCTAAACTTCAGCCACGGGTGGAGGTGGGAGCGAATAATGCTACAATGAATCCTGGCGCGCACCGTCTCTCGTAGTTACGTGTTGCGGGCATACTTCATGTGTGGATCGCCGCCTGCTCTAAGTCGATCGGGTAAACTTTTTACACTATGAACACCTCGATTAGCCGACTCTCCGGGCTACTGTTTTCCGGCAGTTCCCTAACCTTATTCTTATTACTTGGTATGTTTCAGTACTACTTCGGGGCCATCGAGCGGGAGGGCTGGAGCGAGGATCTAGCCCGGTATATGGACGACTGGGACGTGGTTGGCTATCTCCTGGGAGGGGAAATGCTGGCCGTCGTGCTGATTGCGTGGAGCGCGCTAAACTTGGCTAAGCGTAACCGCTTTTGGAACCTCGTCGCGATCGCTCACCTGTTGTTGCTGGTCAGGTATCTGGTGCTTTTTGGTGGATACCCGGTCGTAGAGAGTGAAGAGGTGTACCACCTGCTCCACCGGCTGACCGTAGTGATCTTCGCCGGGTCAACACTCATGTGGATTGCTGGAATGGTAGGACTCTATGCCTTCGAGCAGGGATGGCTCAAGTACGTCGGTACCGCGGGTGCAATGACCCTCGGAGGTTTAGCGGTACTGGTTTTCTCCGCGGGGATCACCCGGGAGACGATGACAATGGCCGTTCCCCTGGCCCTGGCGGTTTACCTGCTGAACGTGGTCTACGGCATTCGGGTATATTTCAACAGTCGCTACGCCAGGCAATAGCGCTTCCTTAATGGCTATAGTGCTGCTATGGGGGCCCGGGAAGGTGGTGGAGGGGCTGAGCCGGTAAGGGCTACACCGGTAACCGCGAAGGGAGCCGTATTCAGTAGGTGGCTAGTGCTTCAGGATTGAACTGAGCAATAGCTTGACGCCGACAGCGTGGTGCTGAACGAGCGGACAAAAGTTCAGCATAGCCGTAGCTACGGTGGATTTTTGGCTGGGAAGCGCAGCGCCGCGAGGGCAAGTCAAGGGGCAGCTTATTTCGGTCCTGAAGCACTAGCGATTCCATGTAGTGGATTACGAGTTCCCGCAGGTCATTCTAGACGGGGTGGCCGGCCGTGGCGAGGGCCACGTCCTCGGCCATGGGCTGGTGAATGATGGACAGGGTCGGGTCGGTCTGCGGCGCCACCTCGGCCAGGGTGCGCTGGAAGGAGGTGTTGATGTCGGTGTACGCCCCGTAATCAGTCAGGTTGAAGGGGAATACGGTGCCGATCAGGCCGATGCACGGTTCGCCGATGCGGTGAACCAGGTAGGGAGGCACCAGGGTATCGGCCTGCCGGAAGGGGCGGGTACCCCGGGGGGCACGGCGGAGGCATTGCACACGGTACAGCTGAAGGTGCCCTCGGCCACGCGTTGCTCCAGCAGCTCCAGGCTCTTCGGGTCGAATTCGTGGTTGCCGAAGGTGACGTAATCTAGGCCCAGAGCGCTAAGCGCTTGTTTTGGTTTTCCGAGCCAGCCGAAGACGCCGCTATTTTGGGTCTATTCGAGCCTCATAAAGGGGAGCCTAGCGAGCTAAGTGACGCTTTTTGAGACGAAGAATAGGCGCAAAGGAGCAAGTTTGCGGCGGTGAGCGGAATCCCAAACAAGCGCTGAGCGTTTCGACCATCTGGAGGCCGGCGATCCGTTCGCGGCGACCCTCCGGCGTGGTGTATTCCATGGTGCCGAGGAAAGAGAGGCTGAAAAAATCGCCCGCCAGCACCGTGATGACGTGAGGATTCTCCCACAGCAGTTCCTACCGTACGGTGGCTACCCGCGCCAGACCGCCCACCCGGCCGCCCTCCAGGCGAGCAATCTCGTACACGTCGTTGAGTTGCAGGACGATGAACGGGACGGGAGCATGCGGGGACGCGGGTGGGCGGGGCGTACCGCAAGCAGTAATCAATATGGTAGCGAGGAGAAAAAGGAGGCGTGGCAACATAAACTCGGGAGGGGCCACTGTGGTACCGATCCGGTCGCTCAGCATCTGCTGACTGCCGTTTGGGTCACCCCGTACCGCCACCGCGCTAAAGCGCGGTCCTTTCTGGAGCAAACCGCTCAATTCAACCGTACGCCTCCGGTCCGGGGGGAGTGCCCGACAGCGCACGCGAGTAAATGTCATTTCTGCTCGAATTCCGCAACGAGAAAGCAGACGGGAAGGGGGTTTGCCGCGTAAGCTACCCTTTCAGATCATACCTTTGAAGCGTGACAGAGCCCCAAAGCCCGAACGAAGCCAGCCGATTAGCCGCGCTTCGCCGGTACCACATCCTGGACAGTGTGGTGGAGCAGGAATACGATGACCTGACCGCCATCGCCGCGCACATTTGTGGCACGCCGATCTCCCTGATCAGCCTGATCGACGAGGATCGACAGTGGTTCAAATCGGTGCGGGGGCTGGAAGTACGGGAGACTTCCCGCGATCTGGCTTTTTGTGCCCATGCCATTCGGGAGCCCGACCGGCCGCTGGTGGTTTCCGACGCCCGCCTGGACCCGCGTTTTGCCAATAACGCCCTGGTGGTCGACGATCCCAAGGTGATCTTTTACGCCGGAGTGCCGCTGGTCACTCCGGAAGGTCATCCCCTGGGTACCATTTGCGTCATCGACCACCAGCCGCGCCAACTGGATGCGGGACAGCTGGAGGCCCTCCAGCGGCTCTCCCGCCAGGTCATCCAGCTCCTGGAACTCCGGGCCACCTTGCTGGAGGCCGAGCAACGCAGTGCCGAGCGGCAGGAGGCCTACAATACGCTGCGCGACTTCAGCCACATCATCGCCCACGACCTGAAGGCCCCGATCCGTAACATCGGCCAGTTGAGCGAGCTGCTGCGGGAAGATTACGGCCATGCACTCCCCGCCGACGGCAACGAAGTGCTGAGCATGATCGAGGGGCGGGCCACCGATGCCACGCGCATGATCGACGGCGTACTGCGGTACAGTAAGGCCATCCGCAGCCTGGGCACCTCCCGCGAGGTCGTGGATATCGGGCAGGTCGTGGACCGGATCGCCCGGCAACTGGACCTCCAGGAGGGATGCCAGGTGCAGTACACCGGCCGGGTCAAATGCCTCACCACCTCCCGCATCGCGCTGTTGCAGATCTTCCAGAACCTGATCGGGAACGCCATCAAACACAGCCCCGGCACCGGCTGTCACGTCCTGGTCGACTGCGTGGCCGAAGTCGACGGAATCTTTGCTTTCTCCGTGGAAGACAATGGTCCGGGCATTCCCGCGGCGTACCAGCAATCCATCTTTAATTTGTTCAGTACCGGCGCGGCCGATCGCGCCGCGGGACACGGGGTAGGCCTGGCCATCGTCAAGCGCCTCATCGAGGCCCTGGGCGGAACCATAGACGTAAGCTCGACGGTCGGCCGGGGCACCACCTTCCGGTTTACCCTGCCCGAAAACGTAGCGTTCTAGCGGGCGGGGCATAAACATGTGCCGGACTTGGATGCTTCGGTAAGCATGCGCCTACCATTCACCCTTCTTTTTTGCTGGCTGACGCTGTGTCTACACGCTCAGTCCACCTCCCCGGACTCCCTTCCCCGGCGGGATACCCTGATCGAGACCCGTGGCGGGGAATTGCCCGACACCATGGCCCTGGGCGGCTACAACGCCGCCTACTACCCGCTCGAGCGACTGAATACCGGACTGCCCGAGCGGCCCGCCGACATCAACCTCCGCACCCCCCAGGGGGCACTGGAATTCTTTACCCTCACCGTGCGGGAGGGCAACTTCGCCCGGGCGGCCTACGCCCTCAACCTCAACCTCCTGCCCAGCGAAGTGCAGCAGGCGGAAGCGGCCGTCCTGGCCGAGAAGCTCTACTACGTACTGAGCCAGCGGGTATCCATCGACTGGGGCGGCTTACCCGACCGTCCGGACGGGCAGATCAACATGGCCGGGGCGGGCCAGGAGGCCATCGCGGGTACTCCCCAGCGGAGCATCTCCTTCGGGCGCCTGACCGTTGGCGGGCGGGAAGTCCCCCTCTACCTCCAGCGGGTGCGGGTCGGGGAGCGGGCACCGGTTTGGCTCGTGGCCCCGTCGACCGTGGAAAACATCGAAGCCCTGTACGCCAATTACGGGCCGACGTGGCTGGACCGCCGGGTACCGGACTGGGCGGACCGGGAGGTGCTCGGCATCTCACTCTGGAAAGCGGTCGCCATGCTTCTGCTGGGGGGCTTGTGTTACTTGCTGTACTTCGTGTTCCGTTACGCTACCCGTCGCTTGCTGCGTCGCAGCGATAACCCGTGGCTGACCGATCTCAGCGAGAACATCGCCCAGCCCATGGCCATAGCCCTGGCGGTACTGGCTCTTTTATCTGGGCATGAACAACGTGCTCAGCATCGCCGGCGGCTGGTCGCCCTACCTCTATGCCCTGCTCCTGGTCGTGGTCGTAATTTCCTTTACCTGGCTGGTAATGCGGGTTATTGATTATGTCATGGAGCGGTTGGCCGACACCCAGGTAGGTGATATATCCGATGAGGAAAACATCGAAAGCCGCCGCACCCTCACCTCCATCAGCGTAGCGCGGCGGGTGATCACCTTCGTGGTCGTGGTGGTCGGTATCGGCGTGGTGGCCGGCCAGTTCCCGGGCCTCCAGAACCTCGGCGTCAGCCTGCTGGCCTCGGCGGGCCTGGCGACCATCCTCATCGGCATCGCCGCCCAGCCCACCCTGGGGAACATCGTGGCGGGGCTGCAGATCGCCATCACCAAACCCGCCCGCATCGGCGATAGCGTCACCTTCGAGGGGGAATACGGCACCATTGAGGCCATCCGGTTTACCTACCTGGTCATTAAAACCTGGGATGCCCGCCGGCTCATCATCCCCCTGAAGTACTTCATCACCCACCCCTTCGAGAACTGGAGCATGACCGACCCCCACATGCTCAAACCCATCATCCTCCACGCCGACTATACCATTGACGTAGAGGAAGTGCGGCAGAAATTCGGGGAAGTGGTCCGCAACCACGAACTCTACGACGAAGCGAGCGAACCCAAGGTACAGGTGGTGGGAAGCGACAAGGAAGCGCTGGAAATACGCTGCCTCTGTTCCGCCAGGGACGCCAGCACGGCCTGGGAGCTGCACTGCGACGTACGCGAGACCATGCTCAGCTACCTGGCCCAACTTTCTTCCGGTGCCCGGCTGGCGCGTGAGCGGGTGCAAGTGGTGGAAAACTAGGCGGTTGTAGGCGCTACTTCCGGAGCCGTGCGATATTTTAACTGTTTTTCAGGGAGTTATACGGGTCCACCATAAAAAATAAGGCATGAAGTGCTTGGTTGCGAAAACCAGGGACCTTACCTTTGCGTCCGCTTTCGTGGGACCGTCTCTACTGGCCGGGGCCGCGGGTGCAATGAATCAGTAAAACAAGTATTTCCAGTGAATACCCTTTCCTACAAGACCCAGTCGGCCAACGTCACTACCGTGGAGCGTAAGTGGCACGTGGTGGATGCGGAAGGCGAGATCGTCGGCCGCCTGTCCTCCAAGATCGCCAACGTCCTCCGCGGCAAGCACAAGCCCGACTTCACCCCCCACTTCGACAACGGCGACCACGTGATCGTGATCAACGCCGACAAGGTCCGCTTCACCGGCCTGAAGTTCAACAACAAGGAGTACCTCCGCCACACCGGCTACCCCGGCGGACAGCGTAAGGCGACCCCCCGTCAGATCATGGCCCGCCGCCCGGAGCTGATCCTCGAGCACGCCATCAAGGGCATGCTGCCCAAGACCAAGCTCGGTCGCGCCCAGTACAAGAAGCTCCACATCTACGCCGGAACGGAGCATCCCCACGCCGCTCAGCAACCTCAGGAACTTAAGTAGCCGGTTGTTGGATTGTTGGGTCGTTGTGGTAGCGGGAATGCTCGCTTTGCTCGTTTAACGCCGCACCTGCGACCCCGCCCCTCACACACGCTACGCCTACCGCGTCCGCCACCCAACAACCCAACCACTCCCCAACCCAACAATTAAAAAATGGAACAAATAAACGCCATAGGTCGCCGCAAGGCCGCCGTCGCCCGCATCTACCTCATGCAGGGCCAGGGTAATATCATCGTGAACGGTAAGGACTACAAGACCTACTTCCCCCAGACGCACGTCCAGGGTAAGATCGTACAGCCCTTTCGAAGTCATCGAAGTAGACAACGCCATCTACGACATCAAGGTGAACGTAGACGGTGGTGGCTATAAGGGACAGGCCGAAGCCATCCGTATGGCCATCAGCCGCGCGCTCGTGAAGCTCAACGAAGACTTCCGCAGCCCCCTCAAGTCGAACAAGTTCCTCACCCGTGACGCCCGCGTCGTGGAACGTAAGAAGTACGGTAAGCCCAAGGCCCGTAAGAGCTTCCAGTTCTCCAAGCGCTAATCCGGCACTACTTTCCTCAACTAACCACCGTCCGGGTGCTTGCTCCCGGACCCCATCAATAAAACAACCATGGCTAAGCCCACCCATCAGCAGCTTTTGGAGGCCGGTGTACACTTCGGTCACCTGCGCCGCAAGTGGAACCCCAAGATGTCGCCCTACATCTTCACCGAGAAGAACGGCATCCACCTCATCGACCTCAACCGCACCCTGGAGAACATCGACCGCGCCGGCAACGCCATGCGGCAGATCGCCCGCGCCGGTAAGAAGATCCTCTTCGTGGCCACCAAGAAGCAGGCCCGCGACATCGTCACCGCCGCCGCTCAGGAAGTGAATATGCCCTACGTGACCGACCGGTGGCAGGGCGGTATGCTCACCAACTTCAACACCATCCGCCGCTCCATCCGCAAGATGCAGAACATCGAGCGCATGCTGGCCGACGGTACCCTCGACAGCGTCACCAAGAAGGAGCGCCTGACCCTGACCCGGGAGCACGAGAAGATGAACAAGGTACTCGGTGGTATCGCTGACATGCAGCGCATCCCCAACGCCATCTTTGTCGTCGACATCGTACACGAGCACCTCGCCATCGCCGAGGCCAAGAAGCTCGGGATGCGCACCTTCGGTATCGTCGATACCAACGCCGACCCCACCAGCGTCGACTACGCCATCCCCGGCAACGACGACGCCAGCAAGGCCGTAGGTGTCATCACCAACTACCTCGTCGAGTGCATCAAGGAAGGACTCGCCGAGCGCGGAGAGGAGAAGGACGCCAAGGAGAGCAGCGGAGAAGAAACCGCCGCCACCGCCACGGCCGCAGAGTAATAATCAGCGTGCAGCAGGCGGGGTGCGGTACCTAAGAACGGGCGCCGCACCCCGCTGTGCGTACTCAATATTCAGACCAACAAAATATTTATACGATATGGCAATCACCGCCCAAGAAGTGAAAAAACTACGGGACATGACCGGTTCCGGTATGATGGACTGCAAGAAGGCGCTGGCCGAGGCCGAGGGCGACTTCGACAAGGCCATTGAGATCCTGCGCAAGCGGGGCGAGAAGGTAGCCGCCAAGCGCGACGACCGCGACGCCAACGAAGGCGTGATTATCGCCCAGGTCAACGACGCAAAGGACTTCGGCATCATCATCCGGCTCAGCAGCGAAACCGACTTCGTGGCCAAGAACGACGACTTCGTCGCCTTCGCTCAGCAGATCGCTGACCTGACCCTGGAGGCCAAGCCCGCCGATCTCGAGGCCCTGAAGGCCCTGCCCATGGAAGGTAGCCTGACCATCGGGGATAAGGTCACCGAAATGGTCGGTAAGATCAACGAGAAGATCAGCGTGACCGCCTACGAGCAGCTCAGCAGCCCCCTCGTAGCCCCCTACATCCACAGCGGCTACCGTGCCGGTGTGCTGGTGGCCCTGACCAAAAACGACGATGAGGCCTTCGAGGCCGGCCGTGACGTAGCCATGCAGGTGGCGGCCATGAAGCCGATTGCCGTCAACAAGAGCGGCATCGACCAGGCTACCATCGACCAGGAGCTCGACATCGCCATGGACCTCGCCCGCCAGGAAGGCAAGCCTGAAGCCATGCTCGAAAAGATCGGCCAGGGACGCCTCAACAAGTTCTTCAAGGAGAACACCCTGGAGGCCC
The DNA here is from genome assembly GCA_963803525.1 of Lewinellaceae bacterium. Classification (GTDB taxonomy): domain Bacteria; phylum Bacteroidota; class Bacteroidia; order Chitinophagales; family Saprospiraceae; genus Neolewinella. The sequence continues at coordinate 388,188 of CAWDMV010000013.1, read as the reverse complement.
AGTCCTTCGTCAAAAGCGATAAGCAAACGGTGGCCCAGTACCTCGACTCCGTGGAGAAGGGACTGAAGGTCACGGACTTCAAGCACGTCAGCCTCGGCTAACAGATCATCGGTGCACCAACGTAAAGGGTCGTCTTCCATCCGGGAGACGACCTTTTTCGTGCTTGCCGTGTTCTTCGACGACAGCTACACTCATACCCTATGCCTGCAAGTCTGCACTCCTTCGCTACCAACATCAACTGCGGCAGCTGCGTCCGCAGCGTCACGCCCTTTCTGGACGACCTGGACGGCGTGACCATCTGGCGGGTCGACGTCGAGGACGACCGCAAGGTGCTCACCGTGGAGGGCACCGCCACCGAGGACGAGATCATGGAAGTGGTGCGGGAGGCCGGCTACGACATTAAGGTAATCGACTGACTCCGCCCCTACCCAGCCCGCTCCGGCGCTTGCATCATCCCGCGGCTGCGGCGGTCGGGGTAGCGCTCTACTGCAAGCGTGACGATCTCTACGGGTGGGAGCGGGGTTCCCCCCTACAGGGAAATAAGGTGCGTAAACTGCTTCCCCTGTTGCAGCGTCCCGACCTGCCGGGCCGCACCGTGGTATCCTTTGGGGGGGCGTACAGCAATCACGTAGCCGCCCTGGGCGCGGCGGGCCGTCGCTTCGGCTTCACCACCCGCTTCTTTATCCGGGGGGAAGCCGTCCGTAATCCGATGCTGGATCAAGTGCGGAAAGGCGGTAGTGAGTTGCACTTCCTGTCCCGTAGTACCTACCGCCGCAAACACGAACCCGCCGTACTGGCTTCCCTCGGTATCGGTCCTGGCGAGCTCCTAATTCCCGAAGGGGGCACCACACCCGCTGCCCTGTCCACTACGAGCGAAATCTTCCGGGAGGTTTGTACGCAATTGGGGCACGCCCCGGATTACCTGTGCGTAAGCGCCGGTACCGGTGGCACGGCTGCGGGAATCACGGCGGCGGCACATGGTTCCCCCACCCACGTCGAGGTGTACCCGGCGCTGAAGGGCAACTGGATGGGCAGGCAGCTGATGTACTTGCTGGAAGGGCGAGAAGCTACCGAAAACCTCGAAGTGGTGACGGAGTACCACGGGGGAGGCTACGGCAAGTTCCTTCCGCGGTGGAGCATACACACGCCGCCGGGCGCGGGCGCTAAGCGGGCGGACATTGGCGAGGCCGGCTTGCCCCCCCTCGAGCCCGTCTACACGGCCAAGCTCTTTACCGGCGTGCTCGACCGCCTGGTCCGGGGCTGCTACCCGGCGGGCAGCGAGGTGGTCGTGGTGCATACCGGCGGCATCTACTGATCTTTTCACTTTTGGAATCCATTGGCGTCCTTGTTGATTTGGATGGCATTTTTAGTGAGGCGGATCTTCCCCGCCCGGTTCAACTCCCGCAGCAGCTCTGGCATGGGCCACTGCTGCCACTTGTGGTAAAAACTCGCCGCATTCGCTACGATTTCCCGCAGGTCGGTAGCGGGTCGGGTGGCGACGGCCGGTTGTTGCCGGTACACCACCCCGGTGCAGCGTAGGACTTGTAGCTTGATATCTCGAGCGGCGAAGGCGAAGTCGGTGTCCTCGGGTCCGTAGCCCCGGTATAGCTCGTCGTAGCCCCCGATGCGGGCGTAGTCCGCCGCCCGGAGTCCAAAGCAGTAGGAACGAAAGTCCGGATAGGGTAATGGAGTCAGGCTCCCGCCCGCGGTGTCCATCGGTTCCTCCAGGTACCCTTCCGATTCGGTAGGGGAGGGGGGCTGCTCGACGACCTGCGTCGCGACGATCGCGTGACTCAGCCCGATGGTGAGTTGTAAAAGGTGAAGACAATTGGGGCCGGGAACGCAGTCCGGCTCCAAAAATACCAGGAGGTTCCCCCGTGCCAGGGAAGCGGCCTTATTGCGCGCCGCGGCCACGGGAAGGCCCCCTTTAGCATCCGAAAAGCTGTGCAGGTAGAGCGGACAACCCGGATCGGGTACCGTATCCGGGGCGGGCCCATCAAGGAAAATGATGATCATTTCCCGCGGCCGGGACCGTTGCTTAGCCACTCCCCGCAGCATCCGGTGGAGGTGCTCCCCGTTGCTGCCTACGATGGTAAGCAAGCTTAATTCATTCATGGTACAGGGTCGCTTGGGTGTTACAACTTGTTTTAGCGAAAGTATGACTTCCCGCTAAAGGTTTATAACTGCCGCTAATAAGCCCGATCCACCACGTAGTTCACGAGTTGTTCCAACCCCCCCCTGGCCTCACTGGCCGGCAGCTGGCGTAGAAGCACGAATGCCTCTTCGCGATAGCGGTGCATGGCCGCCTCCGCGTAGGCGATGCCTTCGCTTTCTCTTACGAAACGCAAAACCTCGGCTACACGTTTGGGTTCCTCGCTGTGGCTTTTGACGACCCGAATGATTCGGCGGCGATCCGCGCGGGACGCCTGGTTAAGCGCATGAATCAGCGGCAGGGTCATCTTTTTTTCCTTGATGTCGATCCCCCGCGGCTTGCCCACGTCATCGAGACCAAAATCAAAAAGATCGTCCCGGATCTGAAAGGCGATGCCGATCTTCTCGCCGAAGGCATGCATGAGTTGTACGGTGGCTTCGTCGGCGGTGGCCGAGGCGGCGCCGGCCGCGCAGGAGGCCGCGATCAGGCTGGCCGTTTTCTGCCGGATCACCTCGAAGTAGATGGCCTCGTCGATATCCAGCCGCCGGGCCTTCTCGATCTGGAGGAGTTCACCCTCCGCCAGTGCCTGGACGGCATTGGAGCTGATCTCCAGCGTACGGTACTGTTTGGTCTCCAGGGCAATGGAAAGACCACGGGCCAGAAAGTAATCGCCCACCAGTACCGCGATCTTATTTTTCCAGAGGGCGTTGATGCTGAAAAAGCCGCGCCGCTCGTAGCTTTCGTCCACCACGTCATCGTGCACCAGGCTGGCGGTGTGCACCAATTCGATCAGACTCGCGGCCGTGTAGGTATCGTCGTTGATCCCCCCGCAGGCCTGGGCGCTGAAGAAGGTGAACATCGGGCGCATTTGCTTGCCCTTGCGGCGGACGATGTAGTAGGTGATGCGGTCCATCAGCGGCACCGGCGACCGCAGGGTTTCCCGAAACCGCCGTTCGAAGGTCTCCAGTTCGGTAGCGATGGGGCGCTTTATCTCGTCGAGGCCGTAGGCCATCTGGGGGGCGGCTGGTTAGGGGGCTAAAGGTAGCCCCGACGGGCGACCTTTCAGATATTACTGAAAATTACTTCAGGCAGGGCAGGCGGTAGATGCGGGCCGGCTCCCCCTCCCCGGCTTCGGTACTGATGTAGAGGGTACCGTCCGGAGCAAAGGTGATCCCTTCCGGTTGCGGAAAGTACTCGGGGTCCAGGTTCACCCGCAACTTGATGTCCCCCGTGGGGCTGGTCACCAGGAGTTGCTTGCCCTTACTGCTGGTCAGGTAGAGCTCCCCGGTCTGCGGGTGCACCGAGAGCGCGGACGGGGAAAAATCTTCCTGCCGGGGGATGGTGATGGCGGGGGCTTCCAGCAGTTCGTTTTTCTCCAGGTCGAAGGCGAAGATGTAGCGCTTGTCTTTATCCAGTCCATTTCCTTTCGGGTCGTCCTTGCAGGCCAGCAACAGGCGGTGCTTCGCGGCGTCGTAGTAAAGGCCCTCGACGTCGTTGTCGCCCGTAAGCCAATTCTTGTGTTCGCGGACATGCTGGGTTTCGGTCCCGGCACCCGTAATCTGGTACAACTTGCCGTTGCTTTTCACCACCCAGATCTCGTCGCCCACGAACTCCACCCCTTCATAATCGCCCCCTTCCCGAAACTGCAGCTGCCGCCGTACCGCTCCCGTCTCCCGGTCAATTAGAAAAACCAGCCCGTCCTCGTCCTGCACGGCCACGAGTTCGTTGCCCCGGAGGCCAAGTCCGGAGATCTCCTCGAGAATATCGGGCATTTCCGCCAGCAGCTCGGGCTGATCGAGCAGGTAGGGCAGCTGCGCATCCAGCGGGGCGGGGCCGCAGGTGCAGAGGAAGGTGGCGAGCAGCAGGGAACGAATGGATAAGCGCATATTAGCAAAGCCTCCCGGGAATCGGATGGTTGGGTCAGACCCCGGGTTTCTCTTGTTGCTACCCGACCGGAGGTCGGGAGCCATACCATAACCCCACCGGAGGTCGGGAGCCAACTAAGTATCTTCGCGCCCCATGGAATCCGTCACCGTCGCCGGCGAGCACCTGCTCCTGCATCCTGACCGCGCCGTCTACTGGCCGGCCCGGCGCATCCTGCTGCTCGCCGACCTGCACCTGGGCAAGGGCGCCCACTTCCGTCGGGCCGGTATCGCCGTGCCCCGCTTGGTATGCGACGTCAATTTCGCCCGCTTACGGGGCCTCATCGAAACTTTCGACCCCGAGCGCGTCCTATTGCTGGGCGACCTTTTCCACAGCGACCACAACCACGTCTGGACCGCCTTTTGCGCCTTCACCGCCTCCCTGCCCGAATTGTCCTTCGAGCTCGTCCCCGGCAATCACGATATTCTGCCGCCGACCGCCTACGTGGAGGCCGGACTGCTCGTCCACCCGGAAATTATTAGCATCGGCCCCTTTTCCCTCAGTCACCACCCCTTGGAGGAACCGCAGCGCCGCGCCGGCCAGTACAATCTGTGTGGCCACGTCCACCCCTGCGTACGCCTGGTCGATCGCACGGGCAGCGGGATGAAGCTTCCGAGCTTCTACTTCGGGGAACACGAGGGCATCCTGCCCGCCTTCGGAGAATTCACCGGCTGCGCGGAGGTCAAGGTGCGGGCCGGGGACCAGGTTTTCGTCCTGGCGGAGCAAATGGTGATGGCGGTCCGCTGATGGCTAGCGAAATCGCAGCGACAATTGCCGCCCCTCCAGCGTATCCGGTGCCCGATCGAATAATAAGACGGTGTAGGCCATTCCCCTTCCCTCCCGGTACAGGGCGATCAACTGGGCATTTTCCTTGTCGCTGAAACTCCGCTTGGGCCGGAAGGTGTACATCCGCGCCCAGTCCGCCTGGTACAGGTCGAGCTCCTCCTCGTCAAAGTAATGGACCGCCGTGACGGCATCATCATCGTTACTCCCCAAATTCATCGCCAGCGTGGCCGCCGCCACCTGCGGCAGTTGGTAGTAGCGATCGTTCTCGCCGATGGGCAGCACGTGAAAACGTAGCTCCAGCTTCTCCCGCCGCGAATACATCGCGTAGTGGTCCGTCAGGTAGTCGTTGTCGTGCCGCATCGTCTCCCGGTAGTCACTGTCCAGCGGGGCGGTAAAGCGGATATCCAGGCTATCGAGCAGGTACACGAAGTCCGACGGCAGATCGAGTTGGCCGGAGAGCGTCGTAGTGCCGAAAAGCAGAAATAGGAGCGAAAAGAAGTCCTTCATACACCGAAACCGGTTGAGCCCCCCAAGGTATCTAATCCCGCCCGTTCCACCAGCGCCCTACCCCCCGAACGTCCGGATACCGACCCCAGCCCCTTCGACCCTTCCCTAATCCACTCATTCACTACTCCACTCCCTTCAACCCATCCACCAAACGCTCCACCAGCAGATTCGTCATCCGCCGGTTCACGCCGCTCTCGTTCTCCAGGTAGTAGGTTATCTCTTCGGGGGTGAAGTGGCCCACGACCATACCGAAGAGCAGGCCGCGCAGGCGGTTATCGCGGGTGACGAGCTCCTTGATCTTATCCGTGCGCAGGGCACTGGTGAGTTGCTCGTAGCGGACCTTCCGCTTTTTGAGGTAGTAGCGCATGACGGCCACTACCGCGGCGTGGTGCTGCTTGAGGATGGGACGAAGAGCGGTGTTCTGAAAGGCTTCCTCCGGAGAAGTGGCGGGTTGGGTAGCGATGATGGGGCGCATGGGTTCAGGGTTGATTTCGGCGTTCGGCCAGTTGATCGGGGACGGGCATTACGGTGGCGAGGTGACGGTCCGCCAGTGCCCGCAGTTGGGTTACGATATCCGGGTGAGCCGCGGCAATATCGGTGGTTTCGCCGGGGTCATGGCCCAGGTGGTACAATAGGGGTGGGTCGTGCACCATGCGTTCCCCGAACTGCCCATAGGCGCCCTGGGTAGCGAAGTGTGCCTTGTAGTCCCCCATCCGGACGGCATCCAGCTGCGTACCGCGGTAGTACAGGAAGCTTTCCCGCGGGCTCGCCGCGCCGTCCGTAAGCGTCCCCGACAGGTCCACTCCGTCAATGACGCGGTTGTCGGAGGGAGCAACGCCTGCCAGGGCACTGAAGGTGGGCAGCAGGTCCAGGGTCGTCCCGATACCGTGTACCGTCGTACCGGCTTCGATCGTCCCCGGTTGCCAGAAGATGGCGGGTACGCGCTGTCCGCCTTCCCACGTGGTACCCTTGCCGGCGTAAAAAGGACCGGAACTGCCCCCGTCGAGTCCGTACGACCGCCACGGCCCATTGTCGGAGGTGAATAGGACAATGGTCCTTTCGGCCAGCCCCGTTTCGCGCAGTAGGTCCAGGATTTGTCCTACCCCGTAGTCGATCTCCTCGATGACGTCGCCGTAAAGCCCCCGGTCGCTACGGTCCAGAAATTCCTGGGAGGCAAAGAGGGGGACGTGGGGCAGGTTATGGGCGAGGTAGAGAAAGAAGGGCTGCTCCGCGTGCTCCCTGATGAACGATAAGGCCTCCCCGGTATACCGGTGCGTGATGTTGCGCTGATCCGTGGGGCGTTCGATCACGGAGGTATCGCGCAGGAGCGGTACGTCAAAGTTCTGGTAGGTAATAGAGTCGTGCGGCTGCTTCCAGAACTCCCCGCCGGAGAGCTCGGATACGCGGTCCATATCGTTGGAGTAGGGAATGCCGAAGTAGGAATCGAAGCCGTGGGCCGTAGGTAAGTACTGCGGCAGGTGCCCGAGGTGCCACTTACCTACCGCCGCCGTAGCGTAGCCGGCCGTGCGCAATTGCTCGGCCAGGGTGATCTCCGTAGCGGGCAGCCCCCCGGTGCTGTTGGGGAAAAGTACGCCGACGCGGTTGCTGGTCATACCACTACGTACGGGGTAGCGGCCGGTAAGCAGGGCCGCCCGACTGGGCGTACAGACGTTGGCGGCTACGTAGAAATCCGTCCACCGTTGTCCCTCCCGTGCCATGGCGTCCAGCCGGGGCGTCCGGATAGTGGGATGGCCGTAGCAGCCCAGATCACCGTAGCCCAGGTCATCGGCGAATATGATGATGATATTCGGCGGACGTTGGTCCTGAGCTCCCGCCAGGAAGGAGCCCCCCACGAATAGGAGGCAGAAAAATACACGCATGGTGCGACGGCTTTAGACGCTTAATGTACGGCGGCCCGCTCGGTTACCTCCTACCGAACGAGCAGACTTGCCAGCTCCGCGAGGTCATTCACGGCGTAGTCCGGGTCCTCGGCCAGGGGGTAAAGTGTCTGTCCCGGGCGGGCCACGAAGGCCGTTTGCAGCCCCGCCCATCCCGCGCCGGCGACGTCCCAGCCGTGGGCGGCGACGAGTAGGCAATCCGCGGGGGCTACACCTACCCGGGTACAGGCCCAGGCATACACCTCCCGGTGGGGCTTAAACTTGCCGACGGCCTCTACGCTGAGCAGCTCCTCAAAGAGAGACCTGAGCTTGGAGTTGGTCATCTGGTCCTGCAGCGCCGCCGTACCGGAGTTGGTCAGGGGCAGCAGGCGGTAGCCGGCGGATTTCAGCCATTTCAGGGCGGCGGGTACTTCGGGGTGGGGCGGTAGGTTGCGCATCGGTACAAGGGCACGTTTCGCCTCCTGCTCGCTGAGGGGAATGTCCTCCTGTTCGGCAACCATGCGCAAGGTGGCCGTCCCGATCTCCCCAAAATCGGTGTACCGGTCGGCTACCGTAGCTACGAGGCTGTACTGGAGCAGCGTAGTAAACCAGCGCGATACCAACTCCACCTTACCCTGTAGCGCGTGGGCCACGCTGTTTTTTACCGGGGACAGATCCAGCAAAGTTTCGTTGACATCAAAGAAGATTACCTGGGGTGGGCGGGGCATGGGCTTTGAGCTTTCAGGGGACGGTAAGGAGCGTGGCGGTTCACCTGGCTAACCGCGGGAGTGGGGGAGGTGTTTTAGCCAGGTAAGCGGTCTAGGGCATCAATCTGCCGCTTGTAAGCGCCGGGAAGGAGGATGGCCTTCATCACGCGATCCAGTCCCACCCGGCGGGCCAGCTTGTACAGTCCCAGCAGGGGAGTGAGCAAACTCACCGGACGAAACCCCAGGAGCTCGCGTACCCTCGGGGGAACCACCAGCACCTGCGCTTCCCGCAGTAGCAGATAGCGCGGCAGCCCGAGGTGCTTGCGGTACTGCCGGAAAAGATCGTCGGTGTATCGACTGTGTACCGTGTTGTTTCGCAGGTGTTCCTGACGCATGCCTACCCAATCCGCGTAAGTAGGAGGGAGGCCGCGTACGCCCATTCGCTCGCCTACCCGGGAAAAGACGCGGAAGACTTCCCGCCGTTCGGGGAAGCTGAGTGGCCGCTCGAGGACTTCGAAGGCGCGGATGGAATAGTCGATCAGCAGGAAGAGCACGTCGCGGTACGCCCAGTCCGGTATGCGCATCCCGCGCTGCTCCTCCACCTGGGCGTGAATGTGGGCCATGGCGTCGATGGCGCGGTGGGCGCCCGCGCGGTCCGAAAAGACGATGCGTCGTGCGTACTCGACCGTCGAGAACAGTCGGGCAAGTGGATCGGCCGGCAGCCGCCCCGTGAAGTACAGCCAGTCGACGGCCTTGTTGACGGAGAATTCGGCGGCGGCCCCGGCGAAGATGAAAAGGATCGTATCACTGGTGCCCCAGATGCGCCGGACGATGGAGGTGGGGGGGACGTAGGGGGTCATGGGGGAGTAACGCGCGAAGATGTAATAAAGTGCTTTATAAAATAAAGTAAGCGGACGGGTGGGCTACCGCCTGGTGAATTGGTGGCCACGGCGCGGTCGGAAACCGCTGCTTACTGGGCGGCGACGTAGTCGCGAAAGTTATCGAGGATGGCCTGCCAGCCCTGCCGTTGGTGGTCGCGTTCCTGCGCGGATTCGGGATCGAAGGTGACCGTGACGCCGGTTTGCTGCTCCTGCTCGTCGAAGTCTACGGTTACGTGCCGGCCGTTCTTCAGGGTATAGGCGATGTGGGTTTCGGGCCGGATCTCGTCGTAGGTGCCCTCGAGGTCAAACTCCATGCTGCCGTCCTTAGCCGCCATCGTGATCTTGAATTCACCACCCTCCCGCAAGTCATTGACGGCAGCCGGACAGTGCCAGTCCTTGGACGCAAAGTTCCAATTGATGACGTGCTCGGCTTCGGTGTAATAGTGCCAGGTGTCTTCGAGGGCAGCGGCAGCGGTAGTTTGTACGGTGATGGTGTCGGCGGGCATGGGGTGTTCGTTTACGATTTAAACCGTGGACCCCGGGTAGTGGTTCAGGATTTTCCCCCGGCGACCGCCCCGTATAAATCGTGGGCGCCAAGCGCTTAACCTTTTTGAGAGACAGATTTGAACGATTATTTGAGATGTCGATTCGTACAACCCGGGGTAGTTGCCTACCCCGGGTTTTTCTTTGAGTGGAGCCGATTCGTGTTACTTCAGGCGAACTTCCCGCGCGATTTGTCGGCCCCCGCGGTCCCGGACCTCCAGTCGGTAGGCTCCTGCCCACAGACGAATGTCCCGATCCTCCCCGCTATGTTGCAGTTCGGAGGCATACAGCGGGGTAGCGATCGGACTATCGTGTAGTCCCCGCACGGCTACCAGCACCGGAAAATCCAGGCTTTCCCATTCCCGGCCCATGACCTCCCGTAGCTCGACGGTGGCGTACGCCCTGCCGTCGCAGCTCCAGTCCGCCCATCCCCGGTGGCCGTCCGTGCTGCCGAGGGGCGGGGTGACGGTCACCACGTCGAAGGGCATATCGCCGCCGGGGCCCCGCCACAGTTCTCCGCTTGCGTTCACCAGCACCTGCGGCGGACCGCCCGGTGTCAGGCGGTCGAGGAGGGCAGTGTAGTAAGGACTGGAAGTCTGCAGTGGAGCCACCTTTTCGTTCATCGCATCCTGGTAGACGGTGAGGGGGTCATCGCCGGTCAGGCGGCGGTAGTGGTAGGCGAACCAGTAGCGGCCATCCCCGGGTCGCTTTTCCACCTGCGTCTCGATTGCGTGGTACCAACCGCCGTGGCAGATGATCTTCTCCCCGGGATGGGCCCGCTGGTAAGCAATGACGTGCTGCGCCTGCTGGATGTCGCGTTCCTCGTCGGAGCTGCCGTTCCGCTCGTAGGCGAAAATTTGGAAGCCCAATCGTACGGCGTGCCGCAGGAGGTTGCCGTATTCCGGCTCGGCGGCGTACTCGCCGGAAACGACGTTCAGGATGGGATAGCCCCGTGCCTGCAGCAGCGAGTCGTGTGGTACCCCTTCCCCGAAAGTGTAGTTGGCGGTGATGTTTTCCAGCCCCAGGTGCCGGTACCCCTGGGCGTACAGCTCATCCAGCAGACAGCGGGTGAATACCCGGTGCTCGGGTTTGGTGTGGGCTTCGGTGATGATGAGACAGCCTAGCGGTACGCGCCCGGCGCGCGATTTCGGTTTCCGCGTCTACCAGCTCGTAGGCCGCGAGTAGGTTTACGGCCTCGGGCAGCAGCGTGTCCAATCCCCATTCCAGTTCGAGTTCCGACCGTTGATTCACGGTGGCGTACCGGCCGATCTGTAGATAGGCGTTATCGGCATCCCTGCGTAGTGCTCCCGTTTTCGCCGCCCGCGCGATCGAATCCCCGAACAAGGACGCAAAGCGGGGGAAACCGGCCGGGAAGGCGGCATCGGTGATCGTATCGTAGGGAGTAGGACCGGCCGTTAGCGCTTTCGCGGGCGGCGGAGCGCTGGTGCCGCAGGTGAGCAGGAATAGGGTTGGCACGCAGAGAAGCAGGAGGGTACGGATCATCGTCCCAATATAGCGCCCGTATTATCCCAGCAATTCATTCGTCATCACCTCACCGACCGGCGGCCGCTCCGGCTCCAGCCCCTGGGCCTGCAGCCAGTCGAGAAAGGTGTTTACCCGACCCGCGTCCATCCGACCCCAGGAGGCGCCTTCCCCGAAGTAGGGGAGGGTGCGGGTAAGTGCCTCCCGGAGGGAGATGTGCCGGTCCTTCTCCGGGACGGCCCGCGCCAGGATGGCCACCGACTCCTCCGGTTGATCTCGGGTAAAGCGGTGCCCTTGCTTCGTAGCCGCGAGGAATTTTCGGTAGGTTTCGGCATCCGCGCGGATCGCGTCGGCACGACCGGCGATGACCGGGGAGTAGGAATAGGGGATGTCGTAATCCCGCAGCCGGAAGTAGCGCAGGTCCAGATCCTGCCCCTCGGCCTCCACGCCTTCCCAGTTTTCGAAAACCCAGGTGGCATCGTAGGTGCCGTCGCGCAGGGTATCCCAGACGCCGAGTTTAGCAGGGCATTCCAGGCGCGGAGCGCCGGTGCCGCCGTCGTTGCGGATCATCTGCTTGACGATGGCGTCCTCGTAGCGGGCCTGGTAGGACGCGTAGGTGCGCCAATCGAGGTCGCGGGGGCGGGCCACCGGTCCGTCCGCCCGCACGGCGATCGCGCTCAGGTCTTCCTGCAGCAGGGCGGCAATTGCGATCAGGGGGTAGGGGGTAATCTTCGTCCGGTAGCTGATTACGCTCTCGGTGGGGCACAGGGCCAGGTCCGCCTCCCCGAGTTCTACCTTCTTGGCGGGCGTGGTGGCGTAGGCATCCGCCTGCGGATCGAGCAGGGTTAAGTCGATTCCTTGCGCTCGGTAATACCCCTGCTCGCGGGCCACGATGAGGCCGATGTGGTTGATGTTCGGGGTCCAGTCGAGAGCGAGGGTCAGGGGAGTCATACGGGTAGGATTTGGGAAGGCGGGCGCGCGGGTGCGGGGCGGATGGCGGGCCCGACCTCAGCTGAAGTCGAGCGAGGTATCGGGCGGCATCCCGATCAGGCTGCGGAAAGTGTTCTCGATCCCGTGGCAGCTAAGGTTCGCGGGCCGGTCGGTGATGGTCCCCGTCCTTGCGGCCGCGGCCGTTTGGAACCGCCCGATCAGTTCGTCCGCGTCCTGGTGGAAAGTGATGGGGAATTCGCAGGTGGCCAAGGTAGAGTCGTTTAGGGGAGGGTAGGTATTCTTGCAGGTCGACGTGGGGTAAAATGTTCACCGTTTGCCGCATAGCAGTCCCAGGGGCTGAACACCATCCATCAGCTGTTATGGGTTCACCACAGATCGCCTGCGGTGGACACGGAGGCGCTTTGCTTAGGCACCGAGGGCCACGGATTGCCCGCCCCCGGGCCCGGTACGATGCGGTCTCCGACCGCGAAAGTAAAAGGCAGCCTCCGGCTGCGCTGGCAGTTCTAAGTCTATATTTAGCGGATCCCCGAGAACCCATCGGGGTTCCCATCCTGATGACCGCTTACGCCACCTCTATAAGTTCAGGGACAGCGGCGCCCAGATCGCTACTCGGATAGACCCACTTACCGCCCCGACTTAGGCACTCCCTCAATCATACAAGTCCACCCGCCGCTCCCCCAGCGCCCCGATCCGCGCCCGCGATCGTCCCACCTCCTCCAGGTCAAGGGACGCCCGCAGCAGGGCCTCCCCCGTCTCGGTTCCCCGCGCCAGGATCGTGCCGTTCGGATCGATGATCAGGCTGTGGCCCGAGAAGCGGGTACCCGCGTCCGTCCCCACCCGACAGGCGGAGACGACGAAGACCTGGTTCTCGATCGCGCGGGCGCGCAACAGCGTGAGGAGGTGATCGACCCGCACGTGCGGCCAGGCGGCGGGTACGAAGAGGACTTGGGCACCCCGCAACGTCAGGGTACGGGCTACCTCCGGGAAGCGAAGCTCGTAGCAGGTTACTACCCCGGCGGTCGTGCCCGCCAGGGGGAATACGCCCAGCGCGTCCCCTGGGGTAAGGTGACGGTGTTCCTCGATGGGCTGTATGGAGACGAGGTGCGTCTTGCGGTACTTATGCACCAGCGCGCCGCCGGCATCGATGACCGCTACGGTATTGTAAATGCTGCGGTCGACCCGCTCCGACAGGCCGATGAGTACGTTTACCCGTTTTTTCGCGGCCAGGGCACGGATGTCCGCCAGGTGATCGGCAGACCACGGCACGGCCTCCCGCACGATCACGTCCATGGCGTAGCCCGTGTCACACATCTCCGGGAAGAGCAGTACGTCGAGCTCGCCGGGGGTAAGCGCGTGCAGGATGTGGGCGATCCGCCGCAGGTTCTCAGCGACCGCGCCGGGAGCGGCGTCGAATTGATAGGCGGCTACGTGCATGGGCGGGGGGGGGTAAACCAACATGCGGGAAAATCCCGTGTTGATGGTAAGGTAAAGCGGGCACGCACAATACTCCCCTTACGGGCGGGTAACAAGCAAGGCGCCCCCGATCCTCTTACACCGAAATTCACCCACCATGCTGCGTTATGCCGTTATTTTCCTCGTTCTCGCCCTCATCGCCGGTTTCCTCGGATTTGCCGGAGTAGCCCTCGCCGTAGCCGAAATTGCCAAGATCCTGTTTTATATTTTCCTGGCCCTGTTGGTTTTCGCCGTGGTCAGCCACTACCTGAAGAAGGCGGCTTAACGCGTTTGGGATGGGAAAAAATTTCCCGGCGGGGAAGCGGCATCTTGCGGGGGTGGCCCCCATCCGCCGTATCCTGCGGCTCCGGCGAATCAAGAGCTTGGTTGGGTTTTCCGAGCCTGACGAAGACGCCGCTATTTTGGGGTCTATTCGAGCCTCATAAAGGGCCGCTTAGCGGGCTAAGTGACGCTTTTTGAGATGAAGCATTGGCGCAAAAGAGCAAGTTGGCGGCGGTGAGCGGAATCCCAAACAAGCTCTACGCGACAGCAACTCTCTCGCGGCCCGAACGAGACATTCATTCTGCGTTTACTATTGGCGAGCGATCAGTAAGTAAGCTGCGGGTGCGCGGGTGCGAAGCTCGCTACGGCCGCGCATACTTTCCCCGGGATCCACGCGTTTACCCTACTTAGTGGAACAAGTCGCAAGTCCTGATACATCCAAGTCTTGTGCTCGCGGCGGCATCCTTCGTCAAAGAAAACCGCGCGTAGCTGACGCTATGCTGGCTTTCGTTGGCTCGGCTGCCACCACGATCTCGTTGACTTTATGTATCGATGCTTACAACTTAGTCCACTTGTGCTTCCGGACCGAAATAAGCTGCACCTTGACTTGCCATCGCGGCGCTGCACTTCCGAGCCAAAAATCCACCGTAGCTACGGCTATGCTGAACTTTTGTCCGCTCGTTCAGCACCACGCTGTCAACGTCAAGCTATTGCTTAGTTCAATCCTGAAGCACTAGGTATTTTGCTTCGCCTATATGCACCCTAATGATCATTTAGCGCCGGATCGTGGCGGAATTATCCCCGGGTGTCTTTTCTATTCGTCTCATGAAGAAACCTGACTTAGCGTCACAGGGTCTGTTTGACTCTCACCGATCCCTCCTCCGCGCCCAGGGGGTATGCGTGCAAATAGAGGACATCTCCGAAGAACTGCTCTGGCTGCGGGTGAGAACGCGGCCTGACTTGGTGAGCGTCCTGTCTACGGGTGAGGTACGCAAACTGGTGGAAGGCGTCTTCGCCCCCCTTCCTTACCAGGTATTTATTACCCTGGTACAGACCAACCAGCAGGATGATTTTACCCCGCTGGAAGCTTAGGCTTCCGGTTCCACCTACAGGGCCCGGCGTATCCCCAATTCAAGGCCGTAGCTGAATAAGCGCTCCTGAATTGGTCCTTCCGCGAGTGGTGTAAGGTGGTAGCGAAAGGTGGGCTGCCCGAATACCTGCCAGTTGGGGGAGAGGCGGTAGGCGCACCCCGCGGAGAGACTGCCGATCAGCTGAAGGTCTCGGATGCTTTCTTCCCGGGAGCGGCTTAGTCTGGGCTGGGGGGTATCGATCGTCCGGATGGTGTAAGTCGCGTGGTACAGGGCGGGAGACAACCCCACCTCCACGAAGGGCGACCAGCGGCCGCTACCGAATTCATAGCGGCCGGCGATTGGAAGCTCGACGTACGAGTAGCTGGTAGTCGTCTTGAGATCACGGACCAAGCTTGGGTCATTAGTAAACCCGCCGTTCCCGTCGTGTTGGTGACCCCAGCGGAGATCAGTGATCCACGCGTTGACGTAGCCGATGCGCGTCAGGCGCAGGCCGGTGCGTAGAAAGAACTGGCCACCCAACTGGTGGTTGTAGTGAAAACCCGCGTGCCAGGCGGAGCCGAGGCGCTCGCGGTCCTGCCGATCCTGGAAAATATTTTTCATGGTCTGCTCATCCCCGGAATAGGACAGGCTACGGAAGGCGAAGCCCGCCCCGGCCGAAACATCCAGGCTGGAGTTCCCCTGGGAGTGGGCGGTATAAGAAAGTCCGAGTAGCAGCAGCGACGGGAACAAAAGCTTCAACATAATAGGTGGAGTGTAGGGGGGCAACGAATCCGTGCAGGATTCCCGCGCGTCGTTCCGCTTAATTAACATTTCCCCTAATTCGCCTCCCGACTCCCGGCTTGGTCCACGAGGCGTTCATGGCACCTGCGTACCCGCCGGAACCGTATTGCAGGAAGCGCGTGCACACCCGGGCCTTTTTAAAACGTTGTACCTTTGTCCCTCCCCAAAAAGGGTGCCCTAGCATGAGTGAAGCCATCCACCACGAGTGCGGATTAGCGATGATCCGTCTCAAGAAGCCACTGGATTACTACAACAAAAAATACGGGACGCCCCTGCACGGACTCAAGTGCCTGCAGTTGCTGATGCGCAAGATGCGCAACCGCGGGCAGGACGGGGCCGGCATGGCCACCATCAAGCTCGACCACCCCCCGGGCAAGAAATTCATCAGCCGCAAGCGGTCCAACGCAAGTAACTACCTCGACGACCTCTGGGCCGGGGTGTACCGCCGCTTCGACGAGCTGACCCCCAAGCAGCTCGGCAACGGGCAGTGGCTGAAGGAAAACCTGCCCTACACCGGCGAGGTGATGATGGGCCACCTCCGCTACGGCACCCACTCGACCAACGCCATCGAGACCTGCCACCCCTTCCTGCGGCAGAGCAACTGGAAGACGCGCTGCCTCATCATCGCCGGCAACTTCAACCTGACCAACGTCAACGAACTCTTCCAGGAACTGGTGGACCTGGGGCAGTACCCCAAGGAGAAGTCCGACACGGTCACCATACTCGAAAAGATCGGCCACTTCCTCGACGACGAGGTGCAGCGCATCCACACCTGGCACAAACCCGACGGCTACTCCAACATCGAGATCAACGACATCATCGCCGAGGAACTCGACGTGCAGCGGCTGCTGAAGCGGGCCAGCAAGAAATTCGACGGCGGCTACGTGATGGGCGGTATGATCGGCCACGGGGATGCCTTCGTGATGCGCGACCCAAACGGCATCCGGCCAGCCTTTTACTTTGAGGACGAGGAATTCGTCGCCGTGGCTTCCGAGCGGCCGGCCCTGCAGACGGTCTTCGACGTGCCCTACCAGGCCATCCGGGAGGTCGAGCCCGGTCACGCCCTCATCATTAAGAAGAACGGCAAGACCAGCATGGAGCGCTTCACGAAGGCGGCGCCCCGCGCGGCCTGCTCCTTCGAGCGCATCTACTTCAGCCGGGGCAACGACCGCGACATCTACCTCGAGCGCAAGGAACTGGGTCGCTGCCTGGCCCCCTCCATCGCCAAGGCCGTGAAGTACGACTTCGACAACACGGTGTTCAGCTACGTTCCGAACACTGCCGAAACCGCCTTTCAGGGCATGATCGAGGGGCTGGAGGACGAATTGCGCCACTGGCGCAAAAAGGAAATGAAGCGCCGCGAGAAAAACGGCAAGAACGGCTTCGGCAAGGTGCTCAAGACCAAGGTCCGCAACGAAAAGATCATCGTAAAGGACGGCAAGACGCGCACCTTCATTGCCGATACCACGAGCCGTGACGACATGGTCAGCCACGTGTACGACGTCACCTACGGCATCGTGCGCGACGACATCGATACCCTCGTGCTGCTCGACGACAGCATCGTGCGGGGTACCACCATGCGCGATTCCATCATCAAGATGGCCAGCCGCCTGCGGCCCAAACGCATCCTCATCGTGTCTTCGGCCCCCCAGATCCGCTACCCCGATTGCTACGGCATCGACATGTCCAAGATGGGAGAGTTCGTGGCCTTCAAGGCCATGGAAGCCCTAATGGAGGAGAAGGGGAAGAAAAAGCGGATGCGGGAGGTCTATAAGAAGGCCAAAAAGGAGCTCGAGAAGCCGGACTACAAACAGCGCAACATGGTCAAGGAGCTCTACGGGGAGTTTAAGTACGACGAGATCAGCAAGAAGATCGCCAAGATCATGACCCCCAAGGGTACCAAGCCGAAGATCGACGTGATCTACCAAACGATTAAGGATTTACGTAAGTCCTGCCCCAATAATAACGGCGACTGGTATTTCAGCGGAGACTATCCGACGCCGGGGGGCTTTCGGGTGGTGAATAAGGCCTTTGTGAATTATATGGAGGGGAGCGGGGAACGGGCGTATTAGACGCGCTTCGCGCTGGGTTAGAGGGCGCTTGCGGTATAGGGCTTCGCCGGTAGAGCTCCCTGCGGTTGCGGTAGATGCGGCGTCGGTGGCGCCTATTCACTCCTTCACTCTTTCTTAAAGCCCGTACGTCCGCCATAAGGCAACGTTTATCGAATCGGGTAGCTTGCCGGTGGGTGGGGCGGTGTATCTTTCTGTCCGCTATGCTAACCACTATTAAACCACCTCACCATGTTTAGAATTCTTACCCTCAGCTTGCTGCTCTGCGGCGGGCTTCTGTACGCGCAGGAAGCGCCCCGGGAAATCACCTCCGTCGAGGGCATCACCGAATACCAGCTCGATAACGGCCTGACCGTGCTGCTCTTCCCCGACCAGTCGGTGCCGACGATCACCGTCAACGTGACCTATAAGGTCGGCTCGCGCCATGAAGCCTACGGCGAGACCGGTATGGCCCACCTGCTCGAGCACCTCGTGTTTAAGGGCACGCCCGACCACCCGAACATTCCCCAGGAACTGACCGAGCACGGCGCCCGGCCCAACGGCACGACCTGGTACGACCGGACCAACTACTTCGAAACCTTCTCCGCCACCGACGAGAACCTCGACTGGGCCCTCGATATGGAGGCCGACCGGATGGTGAACTCCTTCATCGCCAAGAAGGACCTCGACAGCGAGATGACCGTGGTGCGCAATGAGTTCGAGAGCGGGGAGAACGACCCCGGCGGCGTGCTCATGGAGCGGGTGCTGAGTACCGCCTACCTCTGGCACAACTACGGAAAATCCACCATCGGCTCCAAGGCCGACCTGGAGAACGTGCCCATCGAGCGCCTGCAGGGCTTCTACAAGAAGTACTACCAGCCCGACAATGCCGTGCTCGTGGTGGCCGGCAAGTTCGATCCCGCCAAGACCCTGGAGCTGATCCAGGAGAAGTTCGGCAGCATTCCCCGCCCCGAGCGCACCCTGTATCCCACCTACACCCGCGAGCCCGTCCAGGACGGCGAGCGCTTCGTGGAGCTCAAGCGCGTCGGTGACGTGCAGGTGGTCCAGGCCGCCTACCACATTCCGGCCGGCCCGCAATCCGACTACCCCGCCGTGGCCGTACTGATGGACGTGCTGACCGACGAGCCCAGCGGCCGCCTCTACACCGCGCTGGTCGAAAACGGCAACGCCAGCTACATCTGGGGCTTCGCACCCGCGCTCGCCGAACCCGGCTTCGCTTTCTTCAACGCTAACGTACTAAAGGAGAACGACCTGATGGAGGTGGAAACCGCCCTGAAAAATACCCTCGACAGCCTCGCCCAGAATCCGCCCACCGAGGAGGAGGTGAAGCGGGCCAAGGACGGCATCCTCAAGAACTTCGACATCAACCAGCGCGACGCCAACCGCGTGGGCCTGACCCTCAGCAGCTACATCGCCCAGGGCGACTGGCGCCTGGGCTTCATCTACCGCGACCGCGTGGAGCAAGTCACCGTAGCCGACGTAGTCCGCGTAGCCGAGAAGTATTTCAAGCCCCAGAACCGTACCATCGGTCGCTTCCATCCCGTAGCCGCGCCTGACCGCGCCGAGATCCCCGAGATCAGCGACCTCACCGCCATGACGGAAGGCTATACCGGCCGCGAAGCCATCGCCGAGGGCGAGGAATTCGACCCCGCCTACGACAACATCGACAGCCGCTCCGTCACCGGGACGATCGGAGACAACATCGAGTATGCCCTGCTGCCCAAGGAGACCCGCGGCAACAGCGTCAATGCCCAGCTCCGCCTGCGCTTCGGTAATCTCGACGTGCTTAAGGGCAAGTCCGTGGCCGGGGATAAGGCCGGCAGCATGCTCATGATGGGTTCCGAGAAATACACCCGCCAGCAGATTCAGGATAAGCTCGACGAACTCAAGGCCCGCGTGAACGTAGGTGGCGACGCCAACGGAGCGTACGCCTCGATCGAGACGGAAAACGAGTCGCTGCCCGCCGTGCTCGACTTCCTCGGGGAAGTGCTGCGGAACCCCAGCTTCCCCCAGGCCGAATTCGATAAGATGATCAAGGAGGAGCTCAGCGGCATCGAGGAAAGCCGCAGCGACCCCCAGGCCATCGTCTTTACCGAGATGCAGCGCCGCATGAACGACTACCCCAAGGATCACCCCTTCTACACCATGACCTTCGACGAGGAAGTGGCCGCCCTGAAGGAACTCAAGCTCGTCGACGTCAAGCAGTACTACGAAGACGTTTACGGCGGTGGTGACCTGGTCTTCTCCGCCAGTGGCGACATGGACGTCGAGGCCGTCAAGGAAGCCCTCGAACGCAACTTCGGCGACTGGAAAAGCCCCACGAAGTACGAGCGCATTGCCCGCGAGTACAAAGCCATTAAGCCAGACATGGTGAAGATGGAAACGCCCGACAAGGCCAACGCCTGGTTCGTGGCGGTACAGACCCTGCCCATTAGCGACGAGAGCCCCGACTACCCGGCGCTCGTCATGGGCAACTACATGCTCGGCGGCGGCTTTCTCAACAGCCGCCTCGCTACCCGCATTCGCCAGCAGGACGGCCTGAGCTACGGCGTGGGCAGCCAGTTCTCGGCCAGCTCCCAGGACAAGGTGGGTACCTTCCTGTCCTACGCCATCTACAACCCGGAAAACCGGGAGGCCCTCGAGAAGGCTTTTCGTGAGGAGATCGAAAAGGCCCGCACCGAAGGCTTCACCGCCGAGGAGATCGCGGCCGCCAAATCCGGCTGGAAGCAGAACGCCGCCGTCAGCCGCGCCCAGGACCGCAGCATGGCCGGCGAGCTCGGCAACAATGCCTACCTCGACCGCGACATGCAGTGGGACAAGCAGCTCGAAGACCAGATGATGGCCCTCACCCCCGAACAGATCAACGCCGCCATCCAGAAGTACATCGACGTAGAGAAGATGGTGCTGCTGCGGGCGGGGGATTTTGCTAAGACGGAGGCGGTGAAGAAACCGTAAGGGGAAGGGGGATCGCTTCGCTTTTGGACCGCTTGCGCGGGGGATCGCTTCGCTTTTGGACCGCTTGCGCGGGGGACCGCTTGCGCGGGGGACCGCTTGCGCGGGGGACCGCTTGCGCGGGGGACGCCGGGTTACTGGATTCATTGAATTTGGTGACCCGCAGTCCTGATTCCCCCGCGTCAGCGGTCCCCCGCGGAGCGGTCAACAGCGTAAAGCGCTGCGTCCTACTTCCCTATCTTTGCGCGATGCGCTATCTAACCCTCCTGCTTTTCGCCGGGCTACTCACCGCCTGCGGCGATGCCACCACCACGACTGAATCCACCACCACCGATGCCCCCGACCGGGCGGCGGATGGGGAAGCGGTTATGATGTTGACGGCCTCCGGCGTGAAGGCGGAGACGGTCTTCTCCTTCGAGGATGTCCTCTGGGGTTTCACCTGGCTGCCGGACGGGCGCATGCTCGCCACCGTGAAGGACGGCCGGCTCTTGCTCGTGGACGGGGAGACCTCGACCGTGATTGGGGGTACGCCGGAGGTACGGACGGCGGGGCAGGGCGGCCTGCTGGATGTGCTGCTGGACCAGGACTTTGCCACGAACCGCTACGTATACCTGAGCTACAGCCGGTCCGAGGACGGTGGCGAGAAGGGGCATACCTCCGTTGGACGCGGACGATTGAGCGACGACGCTAGCCGACTGGAGGAGTTCACTTCGCTCTACGACGCCGGCCCCGCGACCGAGAAGGGGCAGCACTACGGCAGCCGCATGGTATGGGGCCCCGAAGACGGTTACCTCTACTTCTCGATCGGAGAGCGCGGGAACCGCGAGGAGAATCCTCAGGACACCACTCGCGACGGGGGGAAGATCTACCGCATCACGGCGGACGGGCAGATCCCCGAGGACAACCCCTTCGTAGGTGAGCCCGGGGCGAAAACTGCTATCTACTCCTACGGCCACCGGAACCCCCAGGGCATGGTCGTGCACCCCACTACCGGAGAGATCTGGGAGAACGAACACGGCCCCCGCGGCGGCGACGAGATCAACATCATCGAGGCCGGAGAGAACTACGGCTGGCCGGTGATCACTTACGGCATCAACTACGACGGCAGCCAGATCACCCAGGAGGTAGCCCAGGAAGGCATGAAACAGCCCCTGCACTACTGGGTGCCCAGCATCGCCCCCAGTGGCATGGCCTTCGTGACCGGCGATAAGTACCCCGGCTGGGAAGGCGACCTGCTCGTGGGCAGCCTGAAGTTCAGCTACCTGAAACTCGTACACCTCGACGGCAAGGACGTCACCGGCGAGCAGGACCTCATCAAGAATATTGGACGCCTCCGCGACGTGCGGATGGGCCCCGACGGCTACATCTACGCCAGCATCGAGGGCACGGGCATCGTGCGGGTCGTACCGATCTAGTGCTTCAGGATTGAACTAAGCAATAGCTGGACGCCGCCAGCGTGGTGCTGCACGAGCGGACAAAAGTTCAGCATAGCCACAGCTACGGTGGATTTTTGGCGGGGAAGTGCAGCACCGCGATGGCAAGTGAAGGTGCAGCTTATCTCGGTCCTGAAGCACTAGACAACTGTTTATAAGTAGACTAGGAAAGCGCGCTGCCGATCAGGAAGAAAACAACCAGCAGGATGAAGCAGCCCGCCGCGATGAGGCGTGTTTTTTCCAGCCGGCTCTGGGTGGCGCGGCGGGATTTCCGCAACGTATTCAGGGGCGTTTGGGCATCGTGGTTGATGCGACAACCGTACTTGTAGTGGTTGCCACCGGTGTGGTCGATGCTGACCTCGCAGAGCTCCTGGTCGAGGAAGACCGTGTAGGTTTTGGACTCCCTTACCTCGAAGTCGATCTGTACCACCCTGTCGTTGCAGTGCAGGACGACGTGCTGGGTCTTATCCCCGTGGAAGAGCCCCAACTTGTAGTTGTTGCCTCGGTGGCCGGTGATGTTCCAGGAGTACTGTGGCATGACTGCGGGTCGCTAAACACTTGATTTGGTGGAGATAAGGTACCCCAATAATTTTGTACCTCCCGAACTTTAACACTAGTCCCCGGAGGGCGGGGCCGCGGGTGCCGGCCTTTGCCGGATGGAGGACAGATCCAGGTCCGGCCAATCTCCGGTGGCGCCCAGGATGCGGAAGCGGGTGAAAAGTTCCTCTTTGTACCAGCCGCGCTCGCGGGTTAGCCGCACCACCTCGCGGTGCCGCTCCCCGGCGTAGGCGAAGGCGGTCATGGCCCGCCCGCTCGTCCAGAGGCTGAAGGTGGCCTGCATGAAGACGGGGTATTCCCCGATCCCGATGCTGAGGAGGCGTTCGGGCCGGTCCTGCACGGAGGCGCTGGTGGCGGGCACGTAGCGCCAGAAATCGGGCAGCTTGCGGGTGTGGATGGTCGCCCGGGTAATGACCGCGACGGGCTCGGCCGGGTCGTAGCGCTCGGGCCGGGGCGTAAAGGGGTTGCCACCGCCCCATTCCCCGTGGGTCATCGTGGCCTCCAGCCGGAAGGTAAGGCGGTGATCCGTATGTCCGACGACCTCGGCGTACCAGGCGTCTTCCCGAAAGAAACGCTCGGCGGCGGCCGCATCCGTCCACTGACCGAGCCACGCGAATACCCCCCAGTTGGGGGCCAGGCTGAAGCCGTTTCCGCCTCCGCTGCCCATCAGGCGGCTGAAGTGCAGCCCCGGTACGCCCGCCAGGCGCGCCTGGGCCAGTTGCATTTGCGACAGGGCCCAGAGGCGGTTGCGGAAGCCGGAATAATGGAGCAGGGTCAGGGTCGTGATGGTCGGGGGATTTAGCAAACAAACTAAGCGCGAGCGATTACCGTTCAAATAAAGTCCGGTGATAGTTGGACCTAAATTGTATTTTTCGCCTCATGGATTTGAAGATGAAGAAGGACGGTAAGTTCGACTACCTCGAGACGGGAGGGCCGGGCGAACCCCTGCTCCTCCTGCACGGACTGTTTGGCGGACTGAGTAACTTCGGGGCGCAGATCGAGGAGTTCCGCAGCCGCTTCAATGTCCTGGTGCCTACCCTGCCCATGATGACCCTGCCGCTGCGCAAGGTTTCCCTGGCCGGACTGGTGGATCATCTCGCCGACTTCGTGGATCACAAAGGTTTTGACACGGTCCACCTCATGGGCAACAGCCTGGGCGGTCACGTAGCCATTCTTTACGCCCTCGACCATCCCGATCGCATCGCCTCCATTACCCTCGCCGGCAGCAGCGGTCTGTTCGAGAGCGCGATGGGCAACAGCTTCCCGCCCCGCGGCAACTACGAGTTCATCAAAAAGAAGGTGGAAAGCACCTTTTACGACCCGGCAACCTCCAGCAAGGAGCTGGTGGACGAGGTCTACGACACCGTCAACGACCGCAGCAGGGGCATCCGCATCATCATGACGGCCAAGTCCGCCGTACGCCACAACCTCGCCCATAAGTTACACAACATCCTCGCGCCTACCCTACTGGTGTGGGGCAAGCAGGATACCATTACGCCCCCCTTCGTCGGGGAGCAGTTTGACGAGCTCATCCACGACTCCGAGCTGCACTTCATCGACAAGTGCGCCCACGCCCCCATGATGGAGCGGCCCCGGGAGTTCAACAAGCTCCTCGGCAACTTCCTGGAGCGGGTGACCGCCCGCCAGGTCTCCCCGGCCTGATCTCACCTTTTACCGCGTAGCCAGATCCGCACCCACCTGGCCCCAGCCGAAACTCCGGTCGCGGGCGGGATACGAATTAGCGGACCGCTTCAGGCGCTCGAGCACCTCGGCGTCCGTCTGCGTGATGGCGGTGCGATCTGCGTCTTCGCGCCGCTGCATCACGGCGACGAAATCCACCTGCGCGCCGTCGTGACAGGTGTTGCAGCGCGTGAAGGGGGTGCCGGGCCGTACCCCGGTGACGGCGACGGTTACGCTTGAGAATAGTACGACCGTATCCAGAATAAAGGGCGTGGATTCCCAGGGCGGGCAAACCCCGGACCGCCGTTCCGCTTTGTACAAGCGCCTCGCATACAAGGGAGTGCCCCCCATGAAGGAAAAGACCACGGTAATCGGCATCATGAAACTGGACGTTACCGGCCGGGACGCCCGTGGGCTGGACCGGCTGACCCAATTGGCTACCGAGGAATTTACCCGGGTGGTGCAGCGGGAGTCCCGCATCCGGGTGGAGTCGCTCACCTTCGAAGGGCCGGGGCTGCTGCCGGAAGAAACCGGCTACCGGCCGCTCGACTTCATCCAGATCGGGATCAACGAGAAAACGGAGCGCCGCCTGGCCTTCCTGCTCATCCTGACGGAGGTGGAACTGTCGGCCTCTTCGATCTCCTACCTGCTGGCCCTGCCCTCGCGGCTCACCAACGTGGCGGTGATCTCCACGCGGCGCCTGGCGGAGGCCGGCCCCGCCGGCCAGGAGGAGAAAGCCCGGCTGACCGACCGGCTGACGGCCCTGATGCTCCACTGCTTCGGGCGCCTGCTCAACCTGCCCTACGTACCCGATGACACCAACTACCTGGCCCGGATCACCCTGCCGAACGACCTCGACCGGATGGACCACTTCACCGCGGAACAGCTGCAACGCATGAACGAAAACCTGCGCGAGGAGGCCAACGACCGTTACTCGACGGGCAGCAAGCTATTGTTCGTACTCCGCCACACGGCGGGGAACCTGCCCCGGATCGTCCGCGGCGCCCTGAGTGCCAATCCGCTGAAGCTGGCCACCAAGCTGCCGACCATGATCGCCACGGCCCTTTCGGTGATCATCCTGCTGATCTTTGGCGGTGAGACCTGGGACTTTGCCGCCTCCGTATCGAACGGACAACTGGCGACCTTCGTGGCGGCCAGTTTCGTGGGAGCGACCTTCGTACTCTACCGGGCCTTTTCCCTGCGGCTGATCGACACTCGGGAGGGCAAGACCTCGGAGAGCGCGGTGGTCACGGCGGGGGCTACTTACCTGGCCCTGGTGCTCACGCTGGTGTGCCTGTTCTTTCTCTTTGCCGCCCTGATGTACGGGGTGGTGGTGTGGGTATTTCCGGATGAGCTGATGCGCACCTGGACCTCCGCCCGCGACGGCTCGACCTTCGGGGCGCACATGCGGCTGGTGACCTTCCTGGCGGCGGTGGGGGTACTGTCCGGTTCGCTGGGTGGCTCGGCGGATTCCCGCTCGGTGGTGCGCAGCGTGCTCTTTGCCGGCGACGAAACGTAAGGGGGAGCGTCAGGCCTCGTACTAACAAAACTTTAAAGCCAGCCCCCCGGTACGCCAGCCGTAGGGGAATGGCGTTCTTTGCGTATGCCCCGCTACTCGCTCCCCCTGCTCCTTGCCGTATTCCTTTGCACCTGCGTCCGCGCCCAGGAGACGGACTACTTCAGCAACTACACCTTTACCCAGGCCGATACCCTACGGGGTACCCTCGGTAGCGCCCGGGCCAATTACGACGTGACCTACTACGAACTCCACCTCGACGTGGACCCCCGCGAGGAAACGATCGAGGGCTGGGTGGAGATGGACTACACCATCACCGGGCAGCTGCCGATGCTACAGCTCGACCTCTACGAAAACCTGGCGATCGACGGCATCGAGCAGGGGGGTAAGGACCTGCGCTACACGCGCCGGGGCAACGCCGTGTTCGTTGAGCTGCCCCACCCGGTGGATACCGGTAGCCGCCACCGCATGACCATCCGCTACGGCGGAGCGCCGACCGTGGCCCAGAATGCCCCCTGGGACGGCGGCTTCATCTGGGGGCTCGACCAAAAGAACCGCTACTGGGTGGGCGTGGCCTGCGAGGGTGCCGGGGCGAGCCTGTGGTGGCCCAACAAGGACCACCTGAGTGACGAGCCCGACTCCATGCTCATCAGCATCACGGTACCGCAGCGGCTGTTCGTTGCCAGCAACGGCAACCTGCGCGAGGAAGCGGAACTGGACGGGGGTAAGAAGCGCTACGACTGGTTCGTGAGCTACCCCATCAACAACTACGACGTGTCGATCAACATCGGCAGTTACGTCCACTTCGAGGATACTTACCGCAGCTTTGACGGGGAGGAGTTGGCGCTGGATTACTACGTCATGGACTACAACCTCGCCCGTGCGAAGAAGCAATTCAAGCAAGTGCCCGGTATGCTGGCGGCCTACGAACACTACCTGGGCAAGTATCCCTTCTGGGATGACGGCTACGCCCTCATCGAAACGCCCTACCTCGGTATGGAGCACCAGAGCGGCATTGCCTACGGCAACCGGTATATGCGCGGCTACCTGGGGGGGCTGATCCCGGAGGACATGGACTGGGACTACATCATCATCCACGAGTCCGGCCACGAGTACTTCGGCAATTCCATCAGCGTAGCCGACCACGCCGAGATGTGGGTGCACGAGTCGTTCACCACCTACCTGGAGGCCCTCTACGTGGAGTACACGATGAACCCCGCCGCCGCCCGCCGCTACCTCGTGACCCAGCGGCGCTTCATCACCAATCAGGAACCGATGCTCGGGCCGCTCGGGGTAAATTTCACCGACTTCGCCTCCTCCGACCACTACTACAAGGGCGCCTGGATGCTGCATACCCTGCGCGGGGTACTGGACGACGACCCGCTGTTTTTCGGCACCCTGCGCAGCTTCTACCAGGACCACGTGCGCAGCACCGTGAGCACCCAGGAGGTAATTGACTACTTCAGCCGGTACACCCAGATCAACCTGCAGCCCTTCTTCGACCAGTACCTCAAGCACCCGGACGTGCCAGTCCTAGAAGTGCGGCAAAACGGCGACCAGGCCGAGTACCGCCTTCGCGCCGACGTGCCCGAGCTGATCCTGCCCCTGGGGGTGTTTATCCGCGACGAGGCCGTGCGCTTGAACGTCCGCCGCGACTGGCAGCCCCTGGGCACCGACGTAACGCCGGAGGAGGTGCGCATCGACGAGTCGCGCTTTTTGGTGGATTTGGAGGTGGTGGCTGCTCCTGCGGAGTAGTAGGCTGACCCCTGAGTGACCGCTTCCGTCAGCTTGGATGATCGCGAGGGACTCCGCGTGGACGCTTTGCGTCCGTCTCCGCCGCCCCGCTGTGTAGGGACGTCCCCTCCGGGGCCGGTGGTTTCCTTCGGTGCAGCCTATTCCCGGGTAACCGCAGCCTCCAATTCGGCATACCAATCCTCTCCGTACTTCCGGATCAGGGCCGGCTTCACGAACGCATAGATGGCGATCCGCTCGCGGGCTCCGCGACTGCAGGCGGCGGAGCAGATGTCCCACACGTCGTAGTTGAGGGCTTCGAAGCCGGTCTGGGGGTTCTTGTTGATGCGGATGGGGTAGAGGTGGCAGCT
The DNA here is from genome assembly GCA_963803525.1 of Lewinellaceae bacterium. Taxonomy (GTDB): domain Bacteria; phylum Bacteroidota; class Bacteroidia; order Chitinophagales; family Saprospiraceae; genus Neolewinella. The sequence goes on along the minus strand of CAWDMV010000013.1, from coordinate 360,464 downwards.
GACGGGCTTTTTCCAGTCGACGTCGCCGGCGTTATAAGCCTGTTCGATGCCGCACTGGGCGGTGCCGGTGCCGTCGAGGGTCATGTAGGCGCAGGCCCCGCCGTCGATGAGGGGCGTGTCGTGCCCGTCTCCATTCACGGTGTATACGCCCTGTTCGGCGATGGCCGCGCGGCCGGCATCGGTGAGGTGGGGGGCCACGGCGGGGTAGATGCGCGCCAGCGTGGCCAGTTCATCCTCCTCCAGCGGGGCCCCGTAGTCGCCCTCCCAGCAGCAGGCGCCCTTGCAGGCGGTGAGGTTGCAGGCGAAGTGTTCCTCGACTACGTCGTCGGAGACTAGGATGTTGCCGATTAGGAGCATGGAGGTGGTGGGTTGTTGGGTTGTTGAGTTGTTGGGTTGTTGGCGTTATAGGTGTTACAGGCGTTACAAGCGTTGCTCGCGTTGCGGGCGTTACAGGCGTTACAGGCGGAGACTCGGAGACTGTGAGACTGTACACTCAACTGTGTCTACCACTGTTATATCGTAATGGACAAAACTACAACAAACGGCGATCGTGAGTTCGCTGATTTCGAAGCCGAACCCAACAACCCAACAACTCAACAATTATCTTCGCCCCATGTCCACCAACCCCGCCCCCCCCTGGTCTATCCTCGTTGCCGAACTGGAGGGGGAGCTGGAAACGGACGCCCTGCACCGCATCCTGTTTGCGACGGACGCGAGCGTGTACCGGGAGGTGCCCCGGGCGGTGGTGTTTCCGCGCTCGGAGGCGGATATCGTCGCCTGCGTGCGCTTTGCCGGGCGGTACGGCGTACCCATTACGCCGCGGGCGGGCGGGACTAGCCTGGCGGGGCAGGCGGTTGGGAATGGAATGGTGGTGGATATCAGCCGGCACTTGCGCAAGATCATCGAGATTAACGCGGAGGAAGGCTACGCCATCGTGGAGCCCGGCGTGGTGCGCGATCAGCTCAATGCGGCGCTGCGGGAGCAGGGTTACTGGTTCGGTCCGAACACGAGTACGGCCAATCGCTGTACCCTGGGGGGAATGTTCGGTAACAACAGCTGTGGGAGTACCAGCATCACGGTGGGCAGTACGCGGGACCATGTGTTGGAGGCGCGGGTGGTGCTGAGTGACGGGAGTGTATGTTCCCTCACCCCTAGCCCCTCTTTCCTCACCCCTAGCCCCTCTCCGGAGGAGAGGGGGACGTTCTCGCTGGTGGGTGATGAAAAGCAGTCGTCCCCCGAAAAATCATTGTCGGGGGGTTCTCCCCTCTCCTTCGGAGAGGGGTCGGGGGTGAGGGCAGAGCAAGCAGAAATCAAGCCCATCCTACAAAACGTCCACCGTTACCTCCATACCCACCTCTCGAACCCCGCCACGCGCGAGGCCATTGCCGCGGCTTATCCCAAACCCGGCGTGACCCGCCGCAACAACGGCTACGCCCTCGACCTGCTGGCCCGGCAGGCCCCCTTCGATCCCGACGGGCCGCCGCTGAACCTCTGTACCCTGCTGGCCGGTTCCGAAGGTACCCTGGCGTTTACTACCCGGCTGAAGGTGAACATTCTCCCGCTGCCCCCCCGCGGCTCGGCGGTGGTGGCCCTCCACTTCCGCAGCATCGACGCTTCCCTGCGCGCCACCCAGCTGTCGATGGAGACCGCTCCCTTCATGTGCGAACTGATGGACGATACGATTCTGCAGCTCGCCCTCGAGAATCCCGACCAGCGGAAGAACGCGGCCTTCGTGGAGGGTAATCCCCGCGCCCTGCTGCTGGTCGAGTACCGCGCGGCCACCGATGAACTGGCCCTGGACCTGGCCCGCCGGTTGGGCGAAAGTCTGATGCAGCCGACGGCCCTAGCTGAGCCCGCCTACGCCGCCCCGGCCCTGCAGGGACAGCAGCAAACCGACCGCGTCTGGGCCCTCCGCGCCGCCGGACTCGGCATCCTAGGCAACATGGTCGGCGACGCCAAGGCCGTTGCCTGCATCGAGGACACCGCCGTGGCCCTGCCGGACCTGGCCGACTACATCGCCGAGTTCGAGGAGCTCATGCAGCTGTACCAGCAGCACCCCGTATTCTACGCCCACGCCGGAGCGGGCGAGCTGCACCTGCGGCCCATCCTGGACCTGAAGAAAAGCGAAGACCGCCGACGCTTCCACGACATCACGCGCGACGTCGCCCGGCTGGTCAAGAAATACCGGGGCAGCCTCAGTGGCGAGCACGGCGACGGGCGGGTGCGCGGACAGTTTCTACCGGAAATGCTGGGGCCGGAGGTATACGCCTTACTCGTCGGACTGAAGCGGACCTGGGACCCGAAGGGTATCTTTAATCCCGGGAAGATCGTCGAGGCGCCGGCCATGAACGAGGGATTGCGCTACGCGGCAGACCAGGATATACCGGACTATCCGACCACCCTCGATTTCAGTGCGGACGACGGTTACCTGGCCGCGGCCGAAAAGTGTAACGGGTCCGGAGATTGCCGAAAGCTCTCGGGCGGGGCGATGTGCCCGAGCTACCGCGCTACCCTTCACGAGAAAGACAGCACCCGCGGCCGCGCCAACGTTTTACGGGAGATTCTAACCCAGGATCAGCGCAAAAACCCCTGGACCCACCCCGCCCTGGCCGAGGCCATGGACCTCTGCCTCAGCTGTAAGGCGTGTACCAGTGAATGCCCCAGCACGGTCAATATGACGGTATTAAAGGCCGAATATCTGCAACAGCGTCACGACCGCGAGGGTATACCGCTGCGCACTCGCCTCATCGCTGCCAACGAGCTATTGTACCGACTGGGGGGCAAGGTGCCCGGATTGGCCAATGCGGTACTGGACGTGGCCGGTCCGCTAATGAAACGATTGATTGGCATTGCCCCCGGGCGTTCGCTGCCGCGCTTTCCGGACGAATCCTTGCGCACTTTCTACGAGCGGGAACGGCCCCGGGTGGAGGGCAAACGGGGTAAGCTATATTTTTTCGGTGACGAATTTGTCAATTACCAGGATGTAAGCGTCGGTCGGGCGGCTCTGCGGCTCTGGTGGAAACTGGGCTACGGCGTCGAATGGCTGCAGCACGCCGGTAGCGGGCGGGCGGAACTGAGTAAGGGGCTGCTGCGTCGGGCGCGTAAACAGGCGGCGCGTAATATCGAAGTATTCGCCGATCGGGTGGGGGAGGACGCTCCGCTGGTGGGGCTCGAACCCTCCGCCATTCTCGGGTTTCGCGATGAGTATCCGCGTCTCTTTCGGGGGGACTTCCGGGCGCGGGCGCAGGTGCTGGCGAAGTATGCAATGACTTTTGACGAGTGGCTATTCGCCGAATTCACCGCCGGTAGGGTAGGGACGGAGGACTTCGGGACGAAGCGACAGGAGATCGTACTCCACGTACACTGCCACGAGCGGGCGCTGGGAGAAGCGAGTACGTGTGCCGCGGTGCTGTCGCTGCCGGCCAATTTTAACGTGACCCTACTGGATAGTGGATGCTGCGGTATGGCGGGCTCCTTTGGGTATGAGGCGGAGCACTACGAAGTGAGTCGCAAGATCGCCGAGCAGTCGCTGATTTCCAAGCTGCGTGGCCGGTCAGCGGATACGGTGGTGGTGGCGGCGGGGACGAGCTGTCGGCATACGGTGAAGGATGAGCTGGGGGTGCGGGCGTTGCACGTGGCGGAGGTTTTGGGGGAGAGTTGGTAGATGATTAGTTATACAAATTTTCACAAAAGGCTGAATTTTGTCTGGCTCGCGCTCAAATAGTATTATATTCGTTTAAACGACTACTTGACCACTATAAACACACTCACCACCAGTCGGAAACCTGCTACTCTATACTGATAATAGATAGGCTTCCTCCAACCTTACTAATTACACGCGTGAATTGACCGCCATCTGCCATGGCTAGCTACTGCTTTGCCTGGGTGGATGCCGTTATTCGGCACGCTCACCATGCTGACCCCCGTCGGCCTAACCTTGCTATCCACTATGAAGAACGTATTACTCTTTTCACTATTATTTGTCGGGTTTACCGGCTTGTGGGGGCAGGATCTGAATGAGCCGAATAACTCGTTTGCTACCGCTACGGTAGTGACGCTGGTTGATCTTTCTGCGCAGGTAGATGGGGCTATCAACCCTACTGGGGATTTGGACTTCTATCGTGTTGAAGTACCCCGTGCGGGGGTTCTGGTGGCTGACGTAACTAACGTCACCGGAGGTATTGAAATGGAAATTACTCTGTTCGATTCAACCCAGCGAGAGATTTTGCAACGGGTCGGAAGCGATGAACAGCCCATAAACCTCACGGAGTTAAGTGTGCTCCGCAGGAACGAATTACTTCCGATTACGCGACCGATTTGACAATGAGGCGAGTCCTGAGAACTATCGGCTTAGGGTGGAAACCAGATGCCTCCGATGTATACGAATGCAATAATACCTTCCAGACAGCGACAAGTATTGATACCGGAGCTGTTGTTTTTGCACAAATCAGGGGCACGGCAGATGTGGATTATTACCGTATAGACATTCCACGTGCAGGGGTAATCGTGGCAGACGTAACAAACGTCACCGGGGGTATTGAGATGGAAATTACTCTATTTGATTCTACCCAGCGGGAGATTTTACTGCGTGCTGGAAGTAATGAGCAGCCAGTGAATCTCACGGAATTAAGTGTGCTCCGCAGGGACGTATTACTTTCGGCTGCGCGACCGCTTTAAGAACGAGACTAGTCCTGAACTTTACCGACTCAGTGTGGCGCTAAAGCACTCCGACGTGTACGAATGCAACAATACCTTCCAGACAGCGACTAGTATTGATACCGGAGCTGTTGTTTGTGACAATTAGGGGCACGGCAGATGCGGACTATTACCGTGTAGACCTTCCACGTGCAGGGGTAATCGTGGCAGACGTCACAAACGTCACCGGGGGTATTGAGATGGAAATTACTCTGTTTGATTCTACCCAGCGGGAGATTTTACTGCGTGCTGGAAGTGATGAGCAGCCAATCAATCTCACTGAATTAAGTACGTTCAGCGGGGACGTATTACTTTCGGTTGCGTGACCGCTTCGACAACGAAACCAGTCCACTGCTTTACCGGCTTAGCGTAGCGCTAGACACTTCCGACGTTTACGAATGCAATAATACTTTTCAGACCGCTACGCGTATAAATCCTGGAGCCGTTGTATTCGCACAGATAAGGGGTACGGCAGATGCAGATTATTATCGCGTAGATATTCCCCGCGAAGGCGTGCTGGTAGCGGACGTAACGAACGTCACTGGGGGCATCGAAATGGAGATTACCCTTTTTGATTCCACCCAGCGGGAGATTTTGCTACGCGCTGGAAGCAATGAGCAACCAGTCAACTTGACGCAGTTGTATGTTCAGCAGGGACGTATTATTTTCGATTGCGTGATCGCTTTGACAACGAAACCAGTGCTCAACTTTACCGCTTGGGTATAGCCTTAGACACCTCCGATGTGTACGAGTGCAACAATGATTTCTCCTCGGCGGCTCCCGTCACGCTTTGCGACACGATATATGGGAGCAATCTTCCCTACGGGTGACCAAGATATATACAGCGTAAGCGCCGGTGCGGGTGACACCACAATAATCACGTTTGGTGACTTTAATACCGACATCGCCGTTAATCTCTTTGCTTACGCGGCTGACCAAACCCAAGTAACTTTACAGCAAGAGGTGCTGGGGGGACCCATTCAGTTGATTACTCAGGATAGTGGACAGTATTTTATACAGGTCGTTGCACAAGCAAACGGACAATCCAGCCAGCAGTTATACCTTCTCTGATCTTTCAGACTACCGCAGGCTGTGGCACTACCAGCACCAACCAGGTTCTCGTCGAAAGGGCTATCACTTTATTCCCTAATCCAGTTCGGGATCAGGTAACGGTGGAACTGAGCAGCGTATTAGACGGCAGACGTCCCTCGCTACGCATACTTACGGTAGACGGCCGGGTAGTTGCGATGTATGACACCATCCAGAACCGCCAATCCCTCAACCTGGCGGACCTACCCACTGGTTTGCTGTTCTTCCAGTTCACGATAGCAGATGAGGTGTCCACCGTTAGGATGGTAAAGCAGCCCTAGTAATTTATTGATGCAGAATTAAGTACAAGGGGCAACGAGCCACTCCATGCTCGCTGCCCTTTTGTACTTTGGCCGCCAACCCCAACTCATGGCCAAAACGAAAAACAAAACCCCCAAGAAGTCGATGGAAGAGTCCCTCTGGGACAGCGCCAACAAACTTCGCGGAAAGGTCGAATCGAGTGAATACAAACACGTGGTGCTGGCCCTTATTTTCCTCAAATTCGCGAGCGATAAGTTCCGTCAGTACGGTAGTCGCGTATTCCGAAGTATCTGGCGGGGACTCAAGACCAAGAAGGCGGTCTGGGATGCCGTCCGCACTGTATTCAGAATGGTGACAGCCACTAGCATCGACGATTGCCATAAGGTGCTGAGCATCCATCAATCACGGATGATCCAGGTCTAGAGTGAAAACTGCTGCATTTTAAGGTAATTTAGGGGCCAATCGTCGGAGCTCTTGCTCTTCATCCCTAAGTTTTGCACCCGCGTCCGCGCCCGCTATCGCAGTTGGGAACACAGGTTATCCGCATTCGTAAAAGCGCATCACTATTATTATTGGCCAGCGTAAAAGCGAATGATTATATTACCGCATGATCTTCCGCACGCTCACTCCCCTCATCCAGAAAAAGATCGGTCGCGGCAAGGCCATAATGGTCGTAGGGCCCCGACAGGTAGGGAAGACGACCCTAATCAAACAGCTTCTTACGGGAAGTGAGGCTCAGTTCTTCGATGGCGACGACCCCTCCGTGCGGGCTACCCTTGACACGCCGAATACCGAGACCATCAGGAAGCTGATCGGTAATAAAAAGGTTGTTTTCGTCGACGAAGCCCAGCGTATACGGGGGATTGGACTAACGCTGAAGATCATCACCGATCAGTTTAAAGATGTGCAGCTGTGGATCAGCGGGTCTTCTTCCTTCACCCTGTTCAACGAGCTTAGTGAACCCCTCACGGGAAGGAAATGGGAGTACGAGTTGTTCCCCATCAGTTGGGAAGAATACGAAAACCACGTCGGTTACCTGAAGGCGGAGCAAGCCCTGGAAAACCGCCTGATCTTCGGTATGTACCCCGACGTGGTCGAAAATACCCAGGGAGAAGAGCGGGAAATTCTACGCAACCTAGTCAACAGCTACCTATACCGTGACATCCTCGCGCACGGAGAGATCAGGAAACCGGAAATACTGGAAAAGTTGGTACAGGCCCTGGCGCTGCAGGTCGGAAGCGAGGTTAACTACAATGAGCTCAGTAACTTGGTGGGTATCAGCAAGGATACGGTACAGCGCTACATCGACATTCTGGAAAAGGGGTACGTCGTCTTTCGTTTACGGTCATTCAATCGCAACGTGAGGAACGAGATAAAAAAGGGACGCAAGGTTTATTTCTACGACAACGGGATCAGGAACGCCATCATTGGTGACTTCGACGACCTGAACTTGCGAAACGATCGGGGTGCCCTGTGGGAAAATTTTCTGATCTCAGAGCGGATCAAACAGAATAATTACAAGCTTACTTTCGGGAAAGCCCACTTCTGGCGTACCGCCCAGCAGCAGGAGATCGACTACGTAGAGCAGGAGGGAAGTAAGCTTACCGCTTACGAGTTCAAGTGGAGCGCAAAGAAAAAGGGTAAGATTTCTACTACCTTCCTGAGTAACTACGATGCTCAGGGATACCTCATCAACCGGGACAACTTCCGTGATTTCGTGATCAGGTAGGGTAAGCGGATTTGAGACTGCCCATCGCTCATTTACTAAACTTGCCGGTACTTACCACCATCCATTGCGCTTAGCCAATTGGCTTTGTACCCGCGCCCCCGCCAAATGTCTACGCCCCTTCAACGAAGCCCAACTAGAAGCCGCGGTCGTCGAACTACTGGACGAACAGGGCTACCCCCACGCCCGCGGCACCACCCTTAACCGGCCGGGTAATGACAACGTAATACTTCGCGACGACCTGCACGCTTCCCTGCGCAAGCGCTACGGCCGCGCGGGTCTGACGGAAGCGGAAGCCAACCGCATCATTCACGAATTGGAAGTGCTACCGGCCTCCGACCTCTACGCCAGTAACCGGACGATCATCCGGAAGGTGATGGACGGCTTCATCCTGAAGCGTGACGACCACCGGGCAAAGGACCTCTACATCCACCTGCTCGACTTCACGGACCTCGACCCCCACTACGAATCCGTGCCGGCGGGCGACGAGACACAGACGAACGAGGTTTTCTACGCCTTCTACCAGCAGGTCATTGCCCTGCGTCCGGAGTGGGCGGAAGCCCCCCTCTCCCCCGGAGAGGGGTTGGGGGTGAGGGAAAGTAGCGGGGACGCAGGTGCAGCGTCACACGACACAACCGTAAAGCCCATGGCCCGCGTCAAGATGATCATGACCCGCGACAAGGACGACCCCCAGGAACTCTACGACGCCCTCGGCACGAAGGACTACCGCAAGGAGCTGGACCGCCAGTTCAAGGAGGCAAAGAGCAACTTCAAGATCGCCATCGTCGTGGACATGTGGCTGACGGGATTCGACGTCCCCTTCCTGGATTCCATCTACATCGATAAGCCGATCCAGCGGCACAACCTCATCCAGACCATCAGCCGCGTCAACCGGCGCTACGCCGGCAAGGAGAAGGGACTGGTGGTCGACTACATCGGCATCAAGCGGCAGCTGAACCTGGCCATGGCCCTCTACGGGAAGGGGGAGGAAAAGAACCTCGAGGAAGTGGACCAGTCGATCGTCGCCCTGCGCGACCAGCTGGACCTGCTGCGGCAGGTATTCCATCGCTTCGACAGTACCGATTACTTCCATGGCACCCCCCTACAGCAACTCGAAGCGCTGCGCCGGGCGGGGGAATACGTACAGGTGACTCAGTCGGTGGAAAAGCGGTTCCTGGAACCCGTCAAGCGCATGAAGGCGGCCTACGACTTCTGTACCGGCAGCGAAGCCCTGACGCAGGAGGAGCGCGACCACGTACACTTCTACCTGGCGGTGCGCTCCATCATCCACAAGCTCACCAAGGGCGATGCCCCCGACACCGCCCAGATGAATGCCCGCGTACGGGAGATGATCGACCAGGCCCTGGCCAGCGACGGCGTGGAGGAGCTCTTCACCTTCGACGGGCAGGACGGCACCCAGGACATCTTCAGCGACGACTACCTGAAGAAGCTCGAAAAGATCAAGCTGCCCAACACCCGCATCAAGCTGCTGCAGCAACTGCTGAAGAAAGCCATCGACGCCTTCCGCCGGGTGAACCGGGCACAGGGCATCAACTTCAGCGACAAGCTGCGGTCGCTGGTCGAGCGCTACAACGACCGGACGGAGAACGATACCCTTGAAAGTGATGTGATCGATGACCTAGCAGCTCAGATCGTTGATATGATCCGAGAGGTACGGACGGAATGGATGAGCTACGAAGACCTCAGCATCGACTTCGAGGGGAAGGCCTTCTACGACATCCGCCAACAACTCTGCGCCAAGTACGACTTCAAGTATCCGGACGACAAGCTGCTCGTGCTGGCCCAGGAAGTCAAGCAGGTAGTCGACGACAAGGCCAAGTACACCGACTGGCACGACCGCGCCGACATCCAGGCCTCCCTCAAGATGGACCTGATCATTCTGCTCGCCAATCACGGCTATCCGCCCATCGACCGGGATGAGGTGTACCGGGAGATCTTTGAGCAGGCGGAAAATTATTAGCGGCACCAAAAAGGACCCCGGTAAGGAGAGAGGGGCGGCGCCTTCGCGGTATTCCCCCACCGAGCAAATTGAACGGTTGCTTGGGGTGAAGGAACCCCTGTCGTTCCGCACGTCCAACTTTGCTGCCCTCAAGCGGGTGATGGTCGTGGAGAAAACCGCCAGGCACGGCCTACGGGCTAAGCTGGAGATCAGACAAGCTATTCCCCCACTGCACTAAAGTCCACGAGCTCAAACTCGGGAGTGCACGCAAAGAAGTACCTGAGTAGGGATACGTGGCCCGCCCCGAACAAAATGAGCACCCGATCGTCGCCGGTATAGCCTAAGTCTTGGATCCGCTTGAAGATCCGGAGGTTACGGTTGAGCCAGAACATGGACAGGGCGTCCGGACCCTCGAACCGCTCGGACTCAAACTGCCCGCCGTACAGGTAAGCGCCGAAGCCGCGGTCAAGTACTTTGTCGGAATTTATATACTTAAAGCTTTCCAGCAGCGGGTTTTGGACCGTCAACCGGTTGACGTAGCCGTAGAACTCGGAGTAGCGTTGGGATACTTCGTCCGTCCCGCCAAAGTAGTGGCGCTCCAGGATCTCATCGACGTAGCCGGGGGGCTGGAGGGTGTCGCGCTGGTCGTCGAGGTCGAGAATGAGCGGCCAGGCATCTACGCCGTAGATCGTGTCCAGGCCCAGGCGGTCGACCAGCCGCATGCCGATCTGGCTGCGCTCATTGGCGTAGAGTGCTTCCTCCCCCCGCCGGTAGGCCCGGTAGTTGTTCATCAGGTAGCCGGTGATGGCCCCCGATTCGACCAGGATCTTGGTGGGGCGGAACCGCTCCAGGTAGTCCAGGAGCTCCCGCAGCTCTTGTTGGCGGCGCTCGGAGTAGATGTTGATTCTATCCTCCTCCTTTTCCCGGTGGGCATCCAGGCCGGGGTAGTTGAAGTGCCAACTACCCACCAGCAGGACCTTGGGGACCGCCCGGTCGCCTACGAGGAGGGAGTCCGGATCGGCGGGCTGTAGCTGGCTTGCATATTGGGCGGTGGCGCGGGTGCAGGGAAGGAAACCGAGGAGCAGGAGCAGGAGGGAGAACCTGTACATGAGGAAAGGCGGGTTGGTGATGTCCCAATATTCCTGCTGCTTCCCGAGTCGATCAAGTCCGTTCGTTGAACCCCCCAAACCGTTCGGTGAGTTTGCCGAGCTGCACTCACCGACCGAATCGGCCGATCCACCGATCGGGTAGCCAGGGGCCTCCGGCAAATAGCTAGTGCTTCAGGACCGAACTAAGCTGCCCCTTGACTTGCCATCGCGGCGCTGGACTTCCCAACCAAAAATCCACCGTAGCTACGGCTATGCTGAACTTTCGTCCGCTCGTTCAGCACCACGCTGTCGGCGTCGGGCTATTGCTTAGTTCAATCCGGAAGCACTAGTGGACCAAGTCGGAAGTCCTGAAACACCCAAGTCTAGCTCTCGCAGTGCTATCCTTCACCAGAGAAACCTGCACGTAGCTATGGCTATGCTTGGTCTCTCTGATTCGGCTACCACCGCGATAGCGTCGACTTAGTATATCGATACTTCCAACTTGATCCACTAGCTTGTGAAATCATTCCGCAAGCCATGTTGCCCCTTCGTTTACGTAAGCTCGCCCTCTGGTACCTAGTCACTTACCTGGTGGTCATCCGCCTCCAGTTCGTGCTGCGGGACGGGGGCATGGCCCATCTGATCGAGTCCTTCAACTCGCCGCACCGCATCGGCCTCTTCCTGACGTCCAACCTAAGCTTTGGGGCCTATACCTTTGGAGCCTACCTACTCCTCCGGTACCTTCACCAGCGGGCGCGGGGGTTGGTCATCGCTGCGGCCTTTGTTTGCCTGCTGGTGGGGATCATGTCGTTGCGTGCCTTACTGGAAGAAGGTCTCCTCTATTCCCTCTTCGGACTTAATAATTACAATCCGGCGATGACCTGGCTCGCCTATTTCCGCGACAACCTCTACTACGCCATCGTCTTCATTCCCGTAGGCGTGGTGTACTTTTTCGTACAGCACGGGCGCTATACCGAAGTACTCCACCTCCGCACCGAGGCGCACCTGCGGAAAGTCGAACTTAAATTTCTGCGCTCCCAGGTCAATCCCCACTTTCTCTTCAATACGCTCAATAACCTGTACGCGCTGGTGAGCACCAACAATCCGCAGTCGCTCATCGCACTGGAAAAACTAAGCAGTCTCCTGCGGTATTCGCTGTACACCCAGGAGGATCTCATCCCGCTGGACCGGGAGCTGGCCTACGTGCACGACCTCATTCACCTGGAGAGCCTGCGCATCCACGGGCTCGCCCCGCCCACGCTCAGCGTCTCGGGCGCGACGGCCGACTGGGAAATTCCGCCCCTGATCCTGGTCCCCTTCGTCGAGAATGCCTTCAAGCACGGCGCGCTTACTTGCCCGGATCAGCCGCTGCGGATCCGCCTGGACGCCGGACCGTCCCGCCTGGCATTCTCGGTAACTAATTCCCTGCGCCCTACCGAACACCAGACGGACGGCGTCGGGGGCATCGGCCTGAGCAACGTCCGCAAGCGCCTGGATATCCTGTACCCCGGTGCCCACGAGCTGGTCGTCCACCGAGCGGTGACGACGTTTAGCGTCCGCTTGACCATAGACCGCACCCCCACCGTATGAGAGTGATGATCATCGACGACGAGCCCCTGGCGGTGCAGTTGCTGGAGCAGTACACTAACCGGCATCCGGACTTGCGCCTGGTCGGTGCGTACACCAATCCGGTGGATGGCCTGGAGATCATCCAGCAGGATCCTCCGGATGTGCTCCTGCTCGATATCCAGATGCCGGAACTCAACGGCCTGCACCTGGCCCGCCTGGTGCGGGGTCGGTGTGCCGTTATCCTCACCACGGCTTACGAGGAACACGCGCTGGCCGGCTACGCGTTGGATATTGTCGACTACCTAGTAAAGCCCGTATCCTACGACCGCTTTTGTCGGGCTATAGAAAAGGTCACGCCCCCGAAACCTTCACCGGGAGCGCCGGCCACCACGGAAGTATTCGCCAAATCGGGACACCGGATCATTCGGGTGGACACCAACACCCTACGCTACGGCAGTGCGGACGGGGACTACCTCCACCTCCATTTCGACGACGGCGGTCGGGTGGTGGTCAACGACAACCTCGGAGACCTGCTCGCACGCTTACCGGGGGATGAATTCTGTCGCATCCACCGCAGTCACTTCGTCTGTATGCGTAAGATCGACTTCGTAGAACGCAGGCGGGTAGTGATTGGCGGACACTGGCTCCCGGTCAGCGACAGCTACCGGACGGCGTTCCGCAAGCGGCTTGGGTCGTTGTAGGCAGATCGTCGTCCTCAGAAAAGCTCCCCCCACTTCGTGCCCGAGCTGTTCGCGAAGCGCAGTTCGTTCACCCAGCCCGTGCCCATGAATTCGTAGCGGATGCCGATAATCTCCTTCGGTTCTTCCTGGCTCTCCACCCGAAAGACCCGCTTCCCGTTCAGGCTGAAGGTGAGCAGGCCGTCCTTCCCCGTGCAGTGGAGCTCCAGCTAGCTGTCACCTTCAATAAATGATCGTCAGCGCACCGATTTCCCTAAATTCAAAATGCTGTAGCCGATTGTTGCGGGGCACGGACGAACGAGACAAAGTGATGTATGGGATTTGTAGAATGAATCCTACTGTTCCCCAATAAAAAAGGAGCATCCCACGGGAGTGCTCCTCCATGTTGCCATGGGCTAGTGTTGCGGGTGGACTACTCGTTGATGGGCATCACCTCCGGGTCGGCGACTTCCTCCGCACAGGGGAGGGGAGCAAAGCTCTTAGCCTCCAAGCGGCCCGTCAAAAAGATGAAGAGGGCAAGGAACAGGCAGCTGAGCAGGAGGGAGGCAGTTTTAGGTAAAGCTTTTTTCATGAGGTAGAGTTAGAAATGAAGACGATAACAAACGCGTCCCACTCCTTATCGGTGCGGAAGGATCAGCGGAGCATCCAGGACAGGCTGCACGTGCTCTACCAAGGTGAAAATCAATTCCGGTACGATCAAGACGAGAGACGGGAAGTAAACGGTCCGACCCCAGCTTTCGTACCTCGGTCCGCGAATTCAGTGCAGTGAAGTGTACACGTCACCTGCGGGCTATCTCGCTTCCTGGGATGCGCGCCGCACCCGCTTCCCTGCCTGGGTAATTCCGGCAAGGTAAATCAGGCTTGCGTCCGGCCGTGGGATGCGGCACCAGGAGGGCTACTTATTCGACAGCACCAGGTAGCTCCAGGGCTCGAACTCCCGCCGCATACCTTCGGTGAGTTCCACGGGGGCGTCGGCGAATACGTCGGTGTAGGTACCGGCGAAGCGACCGCCGGTGGGCTCCGCCGTCTGGGCTTCGCCGGAGAGGTTGATCATGACGACCACCTTATCGCCGTCTTTTTCGCGGGTGAAGGCGTAGATGTTTTCGTCGTTTCCGGTAGGAATCTTGATGAGTTCACCGCCGGCCTCGCCATTCCAGAGGGCGGCGTTGCGCTCCTTGAGGTCGAAGAGGGTCTTGTAGAAGCCGGCAAGCTTAAAGTCTCCCCACTCGATCTGGTCCTTCTTAAAGAACTCGTACTGCCGGTCGATCCCCGATTCCTGGCCGGTGTAGATGAGCGGCATCCCGTCGAAAGTGGCGGTCAGGACGGCAAAGGCCTGGGCGCCTTCGCCCATGCGCTGATATTCGGTACCCGCCCAGGCGTTTTCGTCGTGGTTGGAGGTAAAGTGCATCTTGTAACCGCGGTGATATTCCTCGCGTTGCTTGGCGAGCGTTTCGTCGATGGCCAGGGCGGTGACGTCGTCCATCTCCTCGCCCTCCTCGCGCGCGATGTTGCTGAGGTCGGTGTCGACCTGGCGGTTGGCCCCGCGGGCCTTGGCGATGGCGTTGAGGGTGTGGTGCATCTCCCAGCCGTAGTCCATCACGAAGGCACCGTCGTTGACAATGGCGGGCACGGCCCCCTCGGAGAGCATAAACAGCGGCTCCAGGGCGTAGAGCGAGTCGGCGGCCTGCTCCCAGAAATCGACGGGTACGCCGTGGGCGACGTCGACCCGGAAGCCGTCGACATCCATTTCTTCCACCCAGTAGCGCATGGCGGCGATCATGCTGTCGCGCATCTCGAAGTTGTCGTAGTTGAGGTCGGCCACGTCGGTCCAGCCCCAGCTTTCGCCGGTTTCCGGATTAATGGGGTCAGTGATTTCGCCGTCCTTCTGGGTGTAGAAGTCAGGGTGGGTGGTGGTCCAGTGGTTGTCCCAGCCGGTGTGGTTGGGCACCCAGTCGATGATGGCGTGCATACCGGCGGCGTGGATGGCTTCCATGAGTTGCTTGAAGTCGGCCTTGGTGCCGAAGTCGGGGTTGACGGCCCGGTAGTCGGCTACGGCGTAGGGACTGCCGAGTTCGCCCTTGCGGTTCTTTTCGCTGACCGGGTGGACGGGCATGAACCAGAGGAGATCGACGCCCATATCGGCCAGGCGGGGCAGGTGCTCCTGGAAGGCGGCAAAGGTGCCTTCGGGGGTAAAGATGCGCGTGTTGACCTCGTAGATGACGGCATCCTTGTGCCAGTCGGGGATGCGGGGCTCTACGACCAGTTCGGACGGGGCGCTGGCCGTGGCGGTCACCATATCCTCCTCGTTGGTGCGCCGCTCACAGGCGGTGGTGGCGAGCAAGAGGGATACAAAAAGGAGGAGGGTAGATAATTCGGTGCGCATGATCGGTGAATAAGTTAGTGTCGAAATAACGCCCGGCGCGGACAGAGGTTTGCCGCCGCCCCGTGGTGCTTTCCGCACCCGCGTTCCCGCCTTACCTTTGTCTCCCCTTACTTAGCAAATGTCTACTGACCATGGCCCAGGCCCCCCGCCCCCTCTCCTTTACCATGCGCGTGTTGCACCGCTACCTCGGCTTCTTCCTGGCCGGCATCATGGCCGTGTACGCGATCAGCGGTATGGTACTGATCTTCCGCAATACGGACTTCCTCAAGCAGACCGTCGTCGCCGAGCGGACCATCCAGGTCGGGCTGGACAACGAGATGCTGGGTAAGGTGGCGCGCATTAAGGAATTTGTCCCCGACAGCACCCGGGGGGCGGTCGTCTACTTTCCGGGGGGTTCCTACAACGCCGACGACGGCACCTTCGTGGAGACGCGCAAGCAGCTGCCCTACGTGCTGAACAAGATGACGGACCTGCATAAATCCAGCACCAAGGATGCCCTGTACCTTTTTAACCTCTTCTTCGGTGCCGCGCTCCTGTTTTTCGTGATTTCCGCCTTCTGGATGTACATGCCGGGCGGGCCCATCCTGCGGAAAGGACTGTGGTTTGCCGCCGGGGGAATCGTGCTGACACTGCTTCTCTTGTTTGTCTAGACACGAAACATTTTGCCCACGCTGGGCGGTTCTTCCTCTACATGAGCGAGCTCGCGGACTTCTTTTTTCATCTCGACGACAGTCTGCGGCAGGCGGCGCTGCTGTATCCGGTGGCGACCTACGGGCTGCTCTTCGCGGTGATCTACGTCGAGACGGCCTTCTTCCCCCTGGCTCCCTTCTTTCCCGGCGACGGGCTGCTCTTCGCGGTGGGGGTGCTGAGCGCCAGTACGTTGCTCAATCCCTTCGTGGTTTCCGTGGTGCTGGTCGTAGCCGCCGCTCTCGGGGCGTGGACGGGTTATCGGCTCGGATATAAACTTGGACCGGCACTGTTCCGGCGGTTCAAGTGGCTCGACCGGAGGAGCTACGACCGGGCCCATGCTTTTTACCAAAAATTCGGGGCTACGGCGCTGATCACTTCCCGCTTTCTGCCGATCGTAAAGGCGCTGGTACCCTTCATTGCCGGGGTGTCCGAGATGGACCGCGGTCGTTTTGCACGCTACAACATCCTGAGCGCGGGCATCTGGGTCATTTCGCTGGTGACCCTGGGCTACTTCCTGGGCACGGTGCCCTTTATCCGCGACCACACGAGCTGGCTGGTACTGGGCTTTGCGGCGATCTTTATCTCGGGCTTCCTGGTCACGCTGGTGGTGAAGCTGGTAAAACGGCGGCTGGCTTAGGGTGACAGGATGACAGACCTCGGAGGTCTGTCAAAAAGTCATGCGGCCATCTTGCGGCATTCCTCCGCGCACTTGCGGCAGCTCTCGGCGCAGCGCTGACAATGCGCATGATCGTGGGCCTCGCACGCTCCGGCGCAGTATTCGCAGACTTTGGCACAGAGCGCGCAGTGCTCGGCGGCGAATTTGCTGTCGACGGCCATTAAGCCGATGCTGGCCTGCAGCACGTCGATGCACTGCACGCAGCACAGCGGGCAGTCGTTCATGGATTCCTTGCCCGCCATCTTGGCGAGGCAGACCTTACAGTCGATCAGGCAGGCCTGGCAGGCTTCGATGCAGTCGAGGTAGTTGATGTTTAGCTGGGCGCTCATAAGATGTGGTATGATGACGGATTATCGGTTTGTCGGAGGGGGCCGCAAGACGTTGCGGCACGTGTGTCACACGCATCTCTTAGCACCTTTGTTTGCTCGATGTGCTTTTTATTTACTCGCCTGAGGGCTTCTGCCGCGTCGGTTTGGGATATAGCAGCACCCGGCTGCCAGGCTGGCAGACCTCCGAGGTCTGTCATTATGTCATCATCGCCTCAGTCGGTGATCAGGGTGTCAATGATCGAGCCGCACGTCAGCATGGCCTCGCCGTAGTAGGGGTTGCGGATGGGCAGTTCGGCACTGATCCAGTTCGCCCCGGCCCCCGCGAAGGCCATGGGGCAGCGCTGCACGTACAGCGGTTCCTCCGCGCCGAAAGCGGTCAGGACATTGATCAGCGCCTGGGACAGAAAGCCGAACTGCTCGCGTTGCGTTTCGAGGTCTCCCGCGGCACCCGCGAGTGCGCCCAGGTGATCGTTGAGGGCGTTTAGTTGCTCCATCCAGAAGGTGTGCGCGTCCGGATTCTTTAGCAGCTGCATGTCTACCGCCCCAAGTGCGCCGCGGAGCGGTTCCAGTAGGGCGGGGCCCGCGGGTGCGGAGGACACCATCCGGTCCTTCACGGGCAGGTAGGCATCCACCACTTCGGTGAGCTGTTGCCGGAAATCGGGCGGGGTTTCGCCGCGGAAATTGGGCAGGGTGAGGGCGGTAAATCCTGCGACCTGTCGGCCCTGCACGAGGACGTCGCGGTTCATCATGCTAAATTGGTTGTTGAGCTGGGCGGCGGCATCGATGCTGAAGGTGCCGTTCGTCACTACCCGTTCGCCCGCTTTCAGACCGGCCAGGACGCGGTAGCCGGAACCGGTGGAGGGGCCCAGGGTCACCTCCCGAAACTGGTAGGTCGGCACCCCACGGTCGGGTACCTCTACGTAGACGACGGAGCGCTCGCCGGTCCACAGCACGGCGGTTTTGGGCACCTCTAGCGGACCGTCCGCCAGTGAGGGGCCCGAGCTGCGGGGGGCGGAGGTACGAATGGTGCCTTCGATAAACATCGCCGGCTTCAGTACCCCCCGCGGATTGCTCACCTCCGCCCGGATGGACGCGGTGCGGGTCGCCGGATCGATCACGGGATCGACGAAGGTCACCCGGGCCGTGAAGGACTGCTCCGGCAGTGCGGCTACGGTAAAGGTGACGTGGTCGCCCACCCGCACCGCGGCAAGGTCCCGCTCGTAGGCATCGAGGAGCGCCCACAGCTGACCGAGGTCGGTCAGGGTGTACAGGGCCTCCCCCGCCACGAGGTAATCCCCGACCCGGCGGCGGACCTCCAGCACCGTGCCGCCCCGCTCGGCGTACACCGGAAAATTCGTGAGGACTTCCCCGCTACGCTCTACCTCGGCGATCCGCTCGTCGCCGATCTTTAGGTTGCGGAGCTTGTTGCGGGCGGCCGTGAGGAGTTCCGGAGATAGGCTAGCCAGTTTTCCGGCCGCAATCAGTTCTTCCTGTGCGACCACCAGCTCGGGGGAGTACATGGTGGCGATGCGCTGCCCCACGGTGACGCGTTCGCCGGGGTAGGTGACGAGGAGTTGCTCCAGCCGGCCGGGATAATTGACCGACTGCACCGCCGCCGTGCGGTCGTCGGCGGCCAGGCGGCCGGTGAGGTGGATGCCCGCGTTCTCCTCTCCCCCCTGCCCCGCTCCGGAGGAGAGGGGGGCTCCGACCGGGGTCGTGCGCACGCGGGCCAGGGCGACGGCCGCCTCCGTCATGGTCAGTACGGTCGGGTCGCTGTCGGTGCCGACGGACTGGGGGATGAGGTCCATGCCGCAAATCGGGCAGTCGCCGGGTTCTTCCCGTTGGATTTGGGGGTGCATGGAGCAGGTGTACTGCACGAGTTCGCTCGTCGGCGGGGCTTGTCCGTCCGGCGAATGAGCGTGACTGGCGTCCTCGCTACCGAAGAATACGTACCCGGCCAGCAGGCCTACGGCAAGCGCGAACGTGAGGGATAGTAGCCTGGAGATGTTCATGGATGTTGGTTTTATCCCCGGCGGACGAGCGAAGCAGCGCAACGCCCGGCCGGCGGGAGGTTAGCGCCGCGGCAGGTAGCGGTCGAGGGCGGCGGTTTGGGTGGCAAGGGTGCGGCGGGCGGCAATCGCCTGGATGCGGTAGTCCACCAGTTCGTTGAGCAGCCGCAGCACTTCGTCGAAGGGGCGGCGGGAGTTGGCGTACTCGCTGCGGGCGATCTGGAGGGCAGCCTCCGTTAGTTTGGCCTGCTCGGACAGGAATTCCAGGCGGTCGGCCGCGTCGGCGGCGGCCAGGCGGGCGGTGGCGACGGCCGCGCGTAGTTCGTTAACCACGGCCTCGCGCCGCGCCCCGAACTCCTGAAGCCGTATTTCCTCCTCCTCGCGTTTGGCGTCGAATTTTCCCCGACGGATGGGGAAGCGGACCATGAATTGGGGCATGATCATATCCCGTCCGTTGCCCTCCGGATCCGCGTCGGTACGCCTGCCCATAACGGCGTATTCCACTCCCAGCGCAACTTCCGGCCGGGCATCCAGCGCATTGACCGACAGCGCGCGACGGGCGATCTCCTCCCGCAGGGCGTAAATGCGGACGAGCGGATGGTCGGCGTAGAGTGCCTCGGGCAGCTCGGGGAGGATGCGCGACGCGGGCGCCACCAGTTGCCGGGGCAGGGGGGTGTTCACCAATTCCTCGATGCGGGTCCAGGCCAGGGCCTGCATCACCCCGAGCTCCCGGATGCGCCGCAGCGCGGCGTTGATCTCCAGTTCGCTGCGGTAGACCTCTACGCTACTACCCCGGGAGTTTTCCACCCGGCTGAGCGCCACTTCCCGCAGGCCGCGGTAGAGCTCTACACTGGTCTGCAGGGTAGTGATGTTGGCCCCGGCCTCCACCAATTCGTAGTAGGTGGCTTCCAGCGCGTAGATCAGTTCCAGTTGCCGGGCGGCAGCCTCTTCCAGCAGGGGCCGGGCCTGGGCGTCGGCCAGATCGGACAGCGCGGCCAGCGTGCCCGGCCAGGGGAACATCTGCGTCACCCCGATCCGGGCGAGCTGGGGCCCGAGGCGGGTCTCCACCGGCATGGGCGATACGCCGCCGCTGACCTCCAGGTCGGGCAGCTGGTTCTGCTGGCGTCCGCGGGTGCTTTCCGCCCGGTAGGCGTAGGCGAGGGCGCGCAGCTCGGGGTGGTTTTCGCGGACGAGCTCGCGGAGGGAATCGAGGGATTGGGCACCTGCGGGGAGGCTGGCCAACAGGATCAAGGTCACCACGGAGGTGACGCGGAGGGCTTCATGGAGGTGTCGCAGAGGAGGATCCGATGTGCGTAGGAGCGCAGCGAGCGTAGCCGCTACCCCGGTGAGCAGTAGCGGGGCCAATGGTAACTGGTACTTCGTAATGGGTAATTTATAAATCATAGCTTCCGTTTTACCCGCCACTCCGCGCGCCACGCCCAGAGTACCGGTACCGTAAACATGGTGACCACCTGAAACAGCATTCCCCCGAAACTCGGGATGGCCATGGGCAGCATGATGTCGGCCCCCCGCCCGGTGGCGGTGAGTACGGGCAGGAGGGCCAGGATCGTGGTGGCCGTGGTCATCATCGCCGGCCGCACCCGCCGGAGGCCGCCCTCGACCACGGCGTCCCGCACCTCCCGCACCGTAGTGGGTTCATTGCGTTCGAAGCTGTCCCGCAGGAAGGTGGCCACCAGCACCCCATCGTCGGTGGCGATACCGAACAGGGCCAGGAAGCCCACCCAGACCGCGACGCTCAGGTTGATGGTCCGCATCTGGAAGAGGTCGCGCAGGTTGGTGCCGAAGAAGTCGAAGTTCAAAAAATCAGGATTCGCATACCCCCCGAGCAGCAGGAAGCCACCGGAGAAGGCTACGAAGACCCCGCTGAAGACCATCAGCGCTACGGTCACCGAGCGGAACTGAAAGTAGAGGATGAGAAAGATCAGCGCCAGCGCGATTGGCAGCACCAGTTGCAGCCGCGCGTCGGCCCGTACCTGCTGCTCGTAGTTGCCGGCAAAGCGGTAACTGATGCCGGCGGGGACGTCGAGCCGCCCCTGCTCGATGAGGGTATTCAGATAATCGGAGGCCTTATCGACCACCCCTACTTCGGAGTAGCCTTCTTCCTTATCGAAGAGCACGTAGCCGACCAGGAAGCCGTCTTCGCTCTTGATCATCTGCGGTCCCTGCTCGTAACGAATGTCGATCAGGTCGCCCAGGGGGATCTGCCGCCCGTTGCCGGCGGGGACGAGGATGCGGCGGATGGACTCCGGGTCGTCGCGTAACTCCCGCGGATAACGCAGGCGCACGCCGTAGCGCTCGCGTCCCTCGACGGTCGTGGTCAGCAGCATGCCGCCCACGGCAGCCATGATTTGCTGCTGCACGTCGTTCACCGATAAGCCGTAGCGGGCAATGGCCTCGCGCCGTATGTCCAGCAAGAGGTAGGGCTTCCCGACGATGCGGTCGGCGAAAACGGCTGCGTCTTTAACACCCTCCACGTCCCGCAGGTGCTCCTCGAGTAGGAGGCCGAAGGCCTCGATGGTGGCCAGGTCGTTGCCCCTCACCTTGATGCCCATCGGCGCCCGCATGCCGGTTTGCAGCATAATAAGCCGCGTTTCGATGGGTTGGAGCTTCGGGGCGGAGGTGACCCCGGGTAGGTTCACGGCGTTGCACGATCTCATCCCAGATGTCGTCGGGGGAGCGGATGTGGTCGCGCCACTGCCGGAAGTACTGCCCGTGGTCGTCGGGGATGAGGTCGGCTACCGCTACCCCGTTGGACGGCCCCCCCCCGTCCGACCGCTTACCCGTTGGACGGCCCCCCCCCGTCCAACGGGGTAGCGTCGGACCGGGTCACGAAATTCCCCGCCTCATCCACCCGAAACCGCAAGCGCCGCCCGTCCGCATCCGTGGCGTATTCGCTCTTGTACTGCACGATGTTTTCGTACATCGACAGGGGCGCGGGGTCGAGCGGACTGTTCACCCGTCCCGCCTTACCGACCACCATGTCCACCTCGGGGATGGTGGTCAGGGCCATATCCAGCGTGCGCAGGTTATTCAGGTTCTCGGCGATGCCGGCGTGGGGCATGGCCGTGGGCATCAACAGGAAAGTCCCCTCGCCCAGGGCCGGCATAAACTCCTCCCCGATATTTTGGTAGACGCCCACTCCCGCGGTGATGATCAGGGCGATCAGGAGCAGGAACAGGAACTTGACCCGCAACAGAAACCGTAGAATGGTCCCGTAAAAGTGAATCACCAACCAGAAGAAGCCCAGCAGCCCCCCGGCCACCACCACCACGAAGAGGAAGTTGTACGCCTGGGTGCGTTCCACTCCGAGCGGGAGCCAGTAGCCGGCCAGCAGCCAGGCCAGGGTCAGGGCGATGAGGACATTGATGATTGCCGGCAGGAAGCCGCCGGCCGGGCCTTGCGGAGCTGGGCTCGTGGGCCGGCTTCCTGCCGCAGGGCTTTGCCCTGCACCCGCGTCCCCGCCCAAAACGGTATTGGCCAGCCCGAGCAGAGCGGCCAGCAAGGCAATCGCCCCCAACCACCAGGCTACGAATACCCAGGCCGCCACGCCCGCTGTCGCCAGCAGCACGTTGCCCAGAATCTTGCGCCGGCGTCCCAGCCGGTCCAGCCCGAAAAGCTGGTCCGCCAGGGCCGGGAGGAAGGCGATGGATACGAAGATCGCCGCCACCAGCGCGAAGGTCTTAGTGAAGGCCAGCGGGCGGAAGAGCTTACCCTCCGCCGCCTCCATGGTGAAGACCGGCAGGAAACTGATGATGGTGGTGGCCACCGCCGTGAGCACCGCCGAGGCCACCTCGACCGTCGCTTCGTAGATGCTCTCCAGCCGACTTTCCCCGGGCGGGGCGTTGTTCAGGCGGTACACCATGCTCTCGGAGAGCACGATGCCCATATCCACCATCGTACCGATGGCAATGGCGATGCCCGATAAGCGCCACGATATTGGCGTCCACCCCCAAGTAGCGCATGGCGATGAAGCAGATCAGCACCGCCACCGGCAGCGTGCCGGCGACCAGGAGGGAAGATTGCAGGTTGAAGAGCAGCAGGATCACCACGATCGCCGTGATCAGGATCTCCAGGGTCAGGGCTTCTTCGAGCGTGCCGATGGTCTCCCGGATCAGGGTGCTGCGGTCGTAGAAGGGTACGACGGTCACCTGGCTGACGGTGCCGTCGTCCAGTACCCGCCGCGGCAGGCCCGGTGCCAACTCAGCGATTTTGGCCTTGACGTTGTCGATGACCTCCAGCGGATTGGCCCCGTAGCGCGCCACGACCACCCCGCCCACGGCCTCGGCCCCCGACTTGTCGAGAAGCCCCCGGCGTTCGGCCGGCCCCACGGTAACCCGGGCGATATCGCTCAGGCGGATGGGCACGTTATTCACCTCGGACACCACACTCTGCTCGAGGTCTTCCAGGCTCTGCAGGTAGCCCAGTCCCCGTACGAAGTACTCCGCCAGGTTGATCTCCAGGGTGGCGGCCCCCACGTCGAGGTTGCTGCCGCGTACGGCCTGCATCACCTGGTCGAGACTGATGCCGTAGACCCGCATTTTCTCGGGGTCCGCGTCCACCTGGTATTCCTTCACGAAGCCGCCGATGCTGGCCACCTCGCTTACGCCGCCCGCCGCGCTGAGGCCGTAGCGGACGTAAAAATCCTGGATCGATCGCAGCTCATCCGGATCCCAGCCGCCCGCCGGCTCCCCCCGCGGCGTGCGGCCTTCGAGGGTGTACCAGTAGACCTGGCCCAGGGCCGTAGCGTCCGGTCCCAGGGCCGGCACCGCCCCCTCCGGCAGCAGGCCCTCGGGCAGGCTGTTGAGCTTTTCGAGGATGCGGCTGCGCGACCAGTAGAATTCCACCTCCTCCTCAAAGATCAGGTAGATGCTCGAGAAGCCGAACATCGAGGTAGAGCGCACGCTGCGCACCCCGGGGATACCCAGCAGGGCGGAGGTGAGGGGGTAAGTGACCTGGTTTTCGACGTCCTGCGGCGACTGCCCGGCCCAGTCGGTAAACACGATCTGCTGGTTCTCCCCGATGTCCGGAATGGCATCGACGGCTACGGGGTCGCGCGGCAGCCCCGGCAGTGGGAAGTTAAAGGGGGCCGTTGCCAACCCCCAGCCCACAAAGCCAAGCAAGAGCAGCCAGACGACTAGCTTATTCTCCAGAAAAAAACGAATAATTGCAGCTAACATGCGCGGTCCTTGGTACAACGAGAACAGCCCTGCACGCGGTCAGCGGAGGGCAAGAAGGAAGGGCGGCGGCAATTATAAGCGGAAGACCTGCCAGTGGCTCGGCACGTCAAAAACGAGTGGCGGCGGGCGGTAATTTTCGTAGCGACGCAGGGCGGCGGCGCGCGGGTGCCGGGGCGGGCCGACGGAAGGCAGGAGGACAGCCGGAACAAGTAAGGCGGTCAGCGGCGGCAAGGCCTGCAACTCGCATGCGTGGCGGTCATCGTCCCACTTCACGAATTCGTGTTCGTCGTCGCAACATCCTTTCTTAGCTACCGCGCCGGTCCCGTGCATAGGGCAGGCGGGCGGGGCCATCATTTCTGCCATGGCGCAGACCTCGGCTTGGCTGAACAGTGTTAACGACTTCAGTTCCCCCATGCAAAAATGGCGGTTCACCGTCACGCCGACGGAGCCGATGAGCATCATGATTGCCAGGAATAGGGGGAGAATGCGTTGCACTAGCCTGAGTACAAATTTAGGGTATTAGCGGTTCAGCCCAGCTAAGATACGGGCTGGCCCCCGCCGCGAAGGCATAAAGTATTTCCCGGCCGATCTCTGCCGTCCGTTCGTCGTAGCGCTGCTGCATTTCTCCGGTCCCGTCGGCGACTTTCGGGTCATCGTAGGGCAGAAAAATGCGTTGGTCTGCTCCCTTGATTAGCGGGCAACCGGCTTCGGCGTCGCTACACATGATTACCGCCGCGAAATCCCGTGCGGGATTGACCGGATCGTCAAAGCGCTTTGAGTAGCACACCAGGGGGGGAGCACCGGTAGAATAGGTTACCCGATAGCGGGGATTAGCACCCCCGGAGCGATCGATTCGGAAGCCCGCTCGCTCCAGGGCAGCTACGGCCTCCGGGAAGAAGGCGGTGGATTCCGTCCCCCCGGAAAAGACCTGCACGTCCGGGTATCCGTAACGGACGGCCGCCACGCCCGCCCACACCATCGCAAGGTGGCTGCGGCGCGAATTGTGGGTGCAAATGAAGTTGAGACGAAGTGGGCGTTCCCGTTGCTCTCGGAGGTAGCCGGAAAGCTCACGCAACTTAGCTATCCGCTCGTGGGATATGATCTCGAAGGTGGAGGTGAGAGACCGTATCGTTGCGGTCAGGTCGGGCAGTAGGCTAGGGGGAGAGACAAGCATAGCCGGGCTTAGCAGTTGTTCGGGCCACAGGAGCCGGGACGGTCAAATAATACATTGATGGCTGCTTGCACTTGTTTCCACCGGCGGCGGTTGATGCAGTAACTCACGCTACTACCCTCGATGGTACCAGCAATTAGTCCGGCATCTTTAAGTTCCTTCAGGTGACGGGACACCGTGGGCTGCGAAAGATTGATCTCCGAAGTAAAGTCACGGCAGATGCAACACTCGGTGCTCAGTAGCTTTTCCAGAATGGCGATGCGTGCGGGATGGCCCAATACTTTATACAACTTGGCCAGTTGGTTCTGTTGGTCGGTATAAACTTCGGTCTTAGTAATTCCCATGGCCGCGTGCTTAACAACAGCCACTGCCGGGAGTGCACACACCCGCTGGCTTAGCGACGAAGGCACCTAGGGAGATTTCTTTTTTGGGTGCGGGAACGCCGCACTTGTCCCGGGCCAGGCAGTCCGTCGCTTTGTTCGTGAGCAGGAGACGATCGCTGGCGGCGGACAGGCCGAACTTCTCGATGGTGTCCTGGCCTTGGTATTCCACCTCAATCTCGAGGTCACCGAGGTCCAGGTCACGTCGGGCCAGGTCCAGGATCGAGCGCAACTTTTCGGGAGCCAGGCGGTGATCGTAGTCGTCGGCATTCCACAACTGCAGGTTAATTACCCGCTCGTGGCGCCGCGTACCCCCGCAGTCGATAAAGCGACGGGTGACTTCCCCGACTTCGGTCACGTGAAAGTGGCGGGGCACGAGCGTGCCGTCAGGCAACTGGATGGAGAATTCCCGGGCACCGGAAAGGAAGCTAGTCAGTTCGGAAAGTAGCATAGGTGGTAATTTATATGCAAATATAGCAATATTGCTATTGACCGGTGCTATTTTTCGTAAACCAGTAGGCGGAGGGCATTGAGAACCACGACCATAGTAGACCCTTCGTGCGCGATGACGGCGGGGCCCAGGCTCGCCACGCCGAACATGGTCAGTGGCACCAGGACGGCCACTACGCCCAGGCTGATGACCAGATTCTGCTTGATGATCGTGCGGGCCTTGCGACTCAGGCCGATGGCGAAGGGAAGATTGTCGAGGCGATCAGCCATGAGGGCCACGTCGGCGGTTTCCAGGGCGACGTCGGAGCCGGCCGCCCCCATGGCGATACCGACGGTACTGCGGGCCATGGCGGGCGCGTCGTTCACGCCGTCTCCGATCATGGCCACCCGGCCTTCCTCCTCGCGCAGCCGCTCGATGGCGGCCACCTTGTCTTCCGGCAGTAGGCTGCCCAGCGGATCGGTGATGCCGATGTCCTTCGCGACGGCGTTCGCCACCTGCTGGTTATCGCCGGTCAGCATGATCATCCGGTTGATACCGAGGGCACGCAGGGCCGCCAGGGTAGGCTTAGCCGAGGCGCGGGCTACGTCCATCACCGAAATGATTCCCAGGTAGTGATCACCCCGGTGGACGATCATGGCGGTGTGGCCGGTCATTTCGAGTTCTTCCATTTGCCGGTCGAGCTCGGCGGGAACGCGCTCGCCGGTAATTTCCTCCAGCAGGCGGCGGTTACCGACGTGCACCCGTTCTCCCAGGTATTCCGCGCGGATACCCCGGGCGGTAAGGGCCTCCAGGCCGGTTGCCTTCGTAGCGGGTGCGCCTCCAATCTCGGCGATACCGCCCGTCACGATGGCGGCGGCCAGGGGGTGATCGCTGAGTTCCTCGACGGCTACCGCGGTAGATAGCAGGTCGCGGCGGGTGACGCCGGGCGCGGGGAGTACGGTGGTGAGCACGGGCTTCCCTTCGGTGAGTGTGCCGGTCTTGTCGAAGGCGATGGCCGTGAGGCTACCCAGGTCCTCCAGTGGCCGGCCTCCCTTGATGAGTACGCCTTTTTGAGCCGCGCGGGCCACGCCGGCCAGCACGGCGCTAGGCGTGGAGATTGCCAGGGCACAGGGGGAGGCCGCCACGAGTACGGCCATGGCCCGGTAGAAGCTTTCCCCGAACGTCTCGTTTAGCACCAGGAATGCGAACAACAACAAGGTCACCAGCGCCAGCACGGCGGGCACGTAATAGCGCTCGAATTTGTCGGTCAGGTGCTGGGTGGGCGATTTCTGCTGTTCGGCCTCCTGCACCAGGGTAACGAGCTTGGCCAGGGTGCTGTCCTTGGCCGGCCGCAGCACCCGGACCTCGAGGACCGCGCTGCCGTTGATGGTGCCGGCGAAGGTGCGGTGCTCGGCGGGCAGGGTGGCCAGCTCGAAGTCCTGCCCGGCGTCCGCTATCGCGTACTTCTCTACCGGTACACTCTCGCCGGTGATGGCCGATTGGTCTACGGCACTGCTGCCGGTAATGACTACGCCATCGGCCGGGATCTTGGTATTCGGTCGCACCACCACGATGTCGTGCAGCTCCAGGACCTCCACGGGCACTTCCTCGGTGGAGCCGTCGGGGTGCTGGCGCAGGGCGGTCGCAGGGGCCAGCTCGGCCAGAGCGGAAATCGACTTGCGGGCCCGGGCCATGGCGTAGTGTTCCAGGGCGTGGCCGAGACTGAACAGGAAGAGCAGGAGGGCGGCTTCGCTCCATTTGCCGAGTGCCGCTGCACCCGCGGCCGCGACGATCATGAGAAAGTCAATCTCGAAGCGCCCCATACTAATGCCCTGATAGGCCTCCTGAATGGCGTAGTAGCCCCCCAGGAAAATAGCAAGGGCGAATACTCCGATCTTCACCGATACCGGCAGCTCGGTGAGCAAGGGGAGAAGCAGTCCTAGGAGCCAGAACAGCCCACTCGCGACGGAGAAGTAGAGCTCCGTACGCTCGCCGAAGAGGCCCCCCGTGTGGGCATGACCGTGGCCGGCGTGCGCCTCGGTAGTTGTTTGAGTGGTCGGGATGGGAGGGGGGTTCATGGTCGATTCAATCCTACAACCGCGCGCGGTGGGATATGATCGCGGTTTTCAAAGTGACTACACGCTCTTGCGACATTCCAGGTGCTCCCTGCCGTAGGCGGTAAAGTAGTGGTGGGCGTTGAGGAAGGCGGCGTTTTGCCGGTTCCAGTCTTCGTCCGACACCTCGATGCCCAGTTCGCGCCGCCACTCTTCGCGCAGCATTTCCTGGTAATGATCATAAGTATTGAAGGACAGGTGGTAGAGGTCCGCGTCGCACATGACCGACTCGAGCGTATCGGCGGGCTGCTGGGGCATGGTCGTCACTTCGATGCAGCGCAGGACGGCTTCGATCCGCTCGGCGGGGTAGTGCTCGCCCTCCAGCCAGTGGCGGGCGATCTCCATACTCACCTGCTCGTGGCCGGTGTAGGTCCTGACGTGGCCGGTATCGTGAAACCAGGCGGCTAGCATCACGATCTCCAGCTGCGCTTCGTTGAGTCCCTCGGCCTTACCGATCTTGTGGGCGCCCTGCATGACGTTGATGGTGTGGTGCAGGTTGTGAAACACGCGGTCCTGGGGAAGATCCTGGATCAACAGGCGGGTCACGTAGTGTCCGGCGCGGTAAAGGATGGTCCTGCGGTGGCCCATGAAGTTGGGGTAGTTAAGGAGTAAATTGCGGAGGTTTAAAAGTAGTGTACATTCCGCACTCCGCTCGTGCCGACTCCCGGAGCAAGTAAAAGGGTGAGCCGGGGCATATTCTTTGAGAAACCTTTCGTACTTTTGCGCCTCAATTGTAACCCCTTCCACTACTAAGAAGCTTAGATCCATGGCCAATATCGGTAAAGTAAAGCAGGTTATCGGACCCGTAGTCGACGTATCCTTCGCCGCCGAAGGCAGCAGTCTGCCCGCCATCCTCAACGCCCTGGAGATCACCCGGGAAAATGGGGAGATCCTCGTGCTCGAAGTGCAGCAGCACCTCGGGGAGGACGCCGTGCGTACCATTTCCATGGATGCCACGGACGGCCTGCGGCGCGGCCTCGACGTAGTCGATACCGGCATTCCGATCGCCATGCCCATCGGTGAGGCCATCAAGGGCCGTCTCTTTAACGTAGTAGGCGAGCCGATCGACGGTATGCCCGCCGTACCCAAGGGAGCCGACGCCCGGCCCATTCACGCCGAATCCCCGCTGTTTGAGAATCTGGCTACCGATCGCGAGCCGCTCTTCACCGGCATCAAGGTCATCGACCTCATCGAGCCCTACACCAAGGGCGGAAAGATCGGTCTCTTCGGCGGTGCCGGGGTAGGCAAGACGGTACTGATCCAGGAGCTGATCAACAACATTGCCAAGGGTTACGACGGCATCTCGGTATTCGCCGGGGTAGGGGAGCGTACCCGTGAGGGCAATGACCTCCTCCGCGAAATGCTCGAAGCGGGCATCATCCGCTACGGAGAAGCCTTCATGCACGACATGGAAGAAGGGGGCTGGGACCTCAGCAAAGTGGACATGAAGGAGCTCGAGCAGTCGAAGGCCACCTTCGTCTTCGGCCAGATGAACGAGCCTCCCGGAGCCCGTGCCCGCGTGGCCCTCTCCGGACTGACCATCGCCGAGTACTACCGCGACGGCGACCTCAGCGACCCCACCGGCGGCCGCGACATCCTCTTCTTCGTCGATAACATCTTCCGCTTTACCCAGGCCGGCTCGGAAGTATCCGCCCTCCTCGGCCGGATGCCCTCCGCCGTAGGCTACCAGCCCACCCTGGCCACCGAGATGGGTCTCATGCAGGAACGGATCACCTCCACCAAGCGCGGTTCGATCACCTCCGTACAGGCCGTCTACGTGCCCGCGGATGACCTCACCGACCCCGCCCCCGCTACGACCTTCGCCCACCTCGACGCCACTACGGTACTTAACCGGAAGATCGCTTCCCAGGGTATCTACCCTGCGGTCGACCCCCTCGACAGCACCAGCCGGATCCTGGATCCCGCCATTATCGGAGAGGAGCACTACAACACCGCCCAGCGCGTGATCAACATCCTGGCCCGCTACAACGAACTACAGGACATCATCGCGATCCTCGGTCTGGACGAACTCAGCGAAGAGGATAAGTTGGTCGTGAGCCGTGCCCGCCGGGTGCAGCGCTTCCTCAGCCAGCCCTTCCACGTAGCCGAGCAGTTTACCGGCCTCAAGGGTGTATTCGTAGACATTAAGGATACCATCAAGGGCTTCAACATGATCATCGACGGCAAGGTGGATAAGTACCCCGAGGATGCCTTTAACCTGGTTGGCACCATCGAGGATGCCATCGCCAAGGGCGATAAGCAGCTCGCCGCAGTCTAATCCGTTCGTCGGCCCATTCCGTAGTTCCGTGCACGCGCGCAGTGAACGGCCTAAATGACCCTTCCATGAAGATCTCCGTCCTCACCCCCGACCGCACCATTTTCACCGGTACCATCACCAAGGTGTCGCTGCCCGGCGCGGACGGAAGCTTTCAGCTGCTCGACAACCACGCCCCCCTCGTGTCCAGCCTGACGGCCGGTCGCGTGACGATGGTCACCGGCACCGGCACTTACAGCTACTACAATGAGGATACCAAAGGGATGTCGGAGGATACCTCCGCCAACCGCAGCCTGACCTTTAGTATCGACCGTGGTTTCGTGGAAGTGCTGAACAACGAAGTGAATCTGCTGGTGCAGGGCGCCCGGAATCTCCACTAAGCTTCCCGAAAGCTAAACCGGAGTCGCCACCGACTTTCCGAGAAATTTCAGTACGGCCTCGTTGAAGCGTTGCACTTCCTCCAGATTGCAGAGGTGGCCGCATCCTTCGAGTACTACCAACTCCGCGTGGTGGGCCTGCTTGGCCGCGAAGCGCTGGGCCGCCTCCAGGAATACGTGGTCCTGCCCGCCCATGACGATCAGGCTGGAGGTGCTGAGCTTACGCCGGTAGAACCGCTTGACGATAGAGAAAAAATCGCGGTAGAGTCCCAGCCATTTGAGGAATTCGGAAGGGGTGAGCTTCTTCGACTGCAGGCGGTAGAGCCGGCGGCTCGGCGCGTGGTTCTCCCGGGGCAGCACGATCATAATGAAGGTATCGTAGATCCAGCGGAAGGGGACGAAGAAGCTCAGGAACTTTCCGCTGTGGGCGAAGATCCGAATTTTCCAGTCGGCCTTGAAGACGCCCCCCGCCATGATCATGGACTCGATCAGCTCCGGCCGTCGGTCATACAACCGCTGCAGCACGATACTGCCCAGGGAGAGCGACAGGAAATGGGCCCGCTGAAGACCAACGTGGTCGATGGTGCGCAGGACGTCGTCGGTCACGATATCAAAGTCGTAGGTGCTGTACTCGGGCTCCAGGTCCTTGCTGTACCCGTGGTCCCGCATGTCGATAAGCAGCAGATTGAAGAAGGGGCGAAAGGCCTTGACCTGGTGCTTCCAGGTCACGGAGCTGCCTCCGGCACCGTGGATAAAGATCATCCAGTCAAAGGTGTCGTCCCGCTTGTAAATCGTGTGGTGGAGTATCCCCGGGGCCAGCCCTTGCTGCTTCATGGGGGTAGAACGTGATGAAAGCATCCAGGGTTTGTCGGGGCGTGTTGGAAATGGGTCCGGCATATTAAGCTTACATTAATTCAGGCCGGGAGCGCGCTTCGGGGACACCTATTTTACGGGTTCACTCGTTCTAGTTGTCTGTGATCCACGTATTTATCGCTTTGCGTCCTACCAATTCTCACCCGTGACCTTTTTCCCCCGTCGTATGAGCGACCAGTACCTCCAACTTGCCATTTTTCACCTCAACGACATGTGCGTTGGGGTACAGCAAGGTATGGACACTTACCTGGCAACCGCCGCGCTCGAGAAAATGCCGGGCGTGGAGGCGACCTTCACGTGGCTGCGGCGACGGGGTGTGCGGATTTGTCTGCTCAGTGATTACGATCGTCCAACCACCCAGCTCCTCCTGGATCGCCTCAACTGGACGGTCGATGAACCGGGTACGGTACAGGAAGTGATTACCGAACAACGGGACAAGGCGAATCCCATTTGCCTGGCTCAGGAGCATGCCGGATTATCTAACGGCCGCCTCAGCTTCTCCGCCACCGATACTCCGCGGCTGCTCACCCTCGCCAATGCGGCCCGCGTCCACTTCAACCTCGCGGTGTGCAACGGATCGACCCCCTACCGGGAACTCGCTACCGTACCCCACCACGCCATGCTTGACTCCCTGGTCCAACTGCCTAATTTCGTACTGGAGCACTTGCCGGAGCCTGACTTTTCCGCCGCCCCCCCACCGCTCGTGGCCAACCGCCTGCTTCCCCGCCTGCGCCTGCCCCGCCCCCTGTACCGCGGTTAAGGTGTACCTTTGCGGCCTTAATCCGCCGAGCGTATGAGCAGTTTCTTCAAAAAGTTTTTCACCCCCGATAAGAAGGAAGATCTGGATAAGGGGTTGGAAAAAACCAAGCAGGGCTTTTTCAATAAGATCGGACGGGCCGTCGCCGGTAAGGATCGCGTCGACGAGGAGGTACTCGACGAGTTGGAGACCGTGCTGATCTCCAGCGATGTCGGCCTCGACACCACCATCAAGATCATCGAACGCATCGAGGCCCGGGTCGCCGATGATCGCTACCTCAACACCAGTGAGCTCAATGAGATACTCCGTGCCGAGATCGTCGGTCTACTTGCCGAGCAGAACCAGGAGGACTACGACGACTATATCCTTCCCACGACCGAGCGCCCCGCCATCATCCTGGTGGTCGGCGTTAATGGGGTAGGCAAGACCACGACCATCGGTAAGCTGGCCAAGCAGTACCAGAGCCGCGGCCACAAGGTCGTCCTGGGTGCCGCCGATACCTTCCGGGCCGCCGCCGTGGACCAGCTCGGCATCTGGGCCCGGCGCGTCGGCTGTGAATTCTACTCCAAGGGGATGAACACCGACCCCGCCGCGGTGGCCTTCGAGACCGTGCAGTACGCCCAGCGCAACCACTGCGACGTGGCCATCATCGACACCGCCGGCCGCCTCCACACCAAGTTCAACCTGATGAAGGAGCTGTCCAAGATCAAGCGCTCCGTCACTAAGGCGATGCCCGGTGCCCCCCACCAGGTGCTGCTCGTGCTCGACGCCACCACCGGACAAAATGCCATCGAGCAGGCCAAGGCCTTTACCGAAGCGACGGACGTGACCGCCCTGGCCCTGACCAAGCTCGACGGGACCGCCAAGGGGGGCGTAGCCATCGGCATCACCGACCAGTTTCGGGTCCCCATCCGCTACATCGGGGTAGGGGAGGGCATCGACCACCTGCAGGTATTTAACAAACGCGCCTTCGTCGACAGCCTGTTCGGCGAGGCATTCTGAGGCGCTTGCGGGCGGCGGCGCGCGGAGTGCGGGGCGCATCCCGGGCTCGCAGGCGTAAGCGCGTGGGAAAAAATGATTCCGATCGTCACCGCATTAGGATATCCAAAAATAAAAGGGTACCTTTGTGCTCGCTTTTTCAGGAGGTAGGCCTCTGGTAATTTTAAAAAGCGTTCGTAAAGCAAAGAAAACGTATGCCTACAATTAATCAATTAGTGCGGAAAGGCCGCAAGCAGATCGTGGAGTCCAGTAAGTCCCGCGCCCTCGACGCCTGCCCGCAAAAACGCGGCGTCTGTACCCGCGTCTACACCACCACGCCCAAGAAGCCGAACTCCGCCCTGCGGAAGGTGGCTAAGGTGCGCCTGACCAATGGCATCGAGGTGATCGCCTACATCCCCGGTGAGGGACACAACCTGCAAGAACACAGCATCGTGCTGATCCGTGGGGGTCGGGTCAAGGACCTTCCCGGCGTACGCTACACGATCGTCCGGGGAGCCCTGGACACGGCTGGCGTAGCCAACCGCAAGCAGGCCCGCTCGAAGTACGGCGCCAAGCGCCCCAAGAAGTAATCAATTAGTAAGACGGGCCACCCCCGAATGGGTGCCCAGCGGTCGGTAACGGCCATCTGAAGCAAAGCAGTTATGCGTAAAAGAAAACCAAAACTCCGGATCGTAACCCCGGACCCCCGTTTCGGGGACACCCTCGTCACGCAGTTCGTTAACAACCTGATGTACTCCGGTAAAAAGAGCACGGCCTTTGCCGTTTTCTACGATGCCATGGACATCATCAAGGAACGCGTAGCCAGCGAGGAGATCGACGAGTACGAAGTCTGGAAGCGGGCCATCAACAACGCCATGCCCCAGGTGGAAGTACGCAGCCGCCGCATCGGTGGAGCTACCTTCCAGATCCCGACCGAGATCCGCGGTAAGCGCAAGATGTCGATCGGTATGAAGTGGCTGGTCAACTTCGCCAGAAAGCGCAGTGGCAAAGGCTTTGCCGAAAAGCTCGCCGCCGAACTGCTGGCCGCCAGCCGCAATGAAGGCCTGGCCGTCAAGCGGAAGGAAGAAACCCACAAGATGGCCGAATCCAACCGCGCCTTTGCCCACTACGGGCGGTAGAAATTGTAATTCCTCAATTTCAAATTTCAATTTTAAAAATTTCCCCTGCCATGGCAACGGATCTAAAATATACCAGGAACATCGGTATTGCCGCGCACATCGACGCCGGCAAGACGACCACCACGGAACGCATCCTCTATTACACCGGTATCTCCCACAAGATCGGTGAGGTACACGACGGTGCCGCTACCATGGACTGGATGGAGCAGGAGCAGGAGCGGGGCATCACCATTACCTCGGCCGCTACCCACACCAACTGGAAGTGGAAGGATGAATCCTATGTCTTCAACATCATCGACACCCCCGGTCACGTCGACTTTACCGTAGAGGTTAACCGCTCGCTGCGGGTACTCGACGGTCTCGTCTTCCTGTTTTGTGCCGTATCCGGCGTAGAGCCCCAGTCGGAAACCAACTGGCGCCTCGCCGATAACTACAAAGTCCCCCGTATCGGATTCGTCAACAAGATGGACCGCTCGGGCGCGGACTTCTTCAGCGTTGTCAAGGACGTGGAGGAGAAGCTCGGCTCTAAGTCCATCCCCCTGCAGGTGCCCATCGGTGCCGAGGAGCGCTTCACCGGCGTGGTGGACCTCATCACGATGCAGGCCATCGAATGGAACGAGGAAGATCAGGGCATGACCTTCCAGGTCATCGATACCCCCGCCGACCTCGTGGAAACCGTCAACGAATGGCGCGAGAAATTGCTCGAAGCCGTGGCCGAATACGACGAATCTCTGCTGGAGAAGTACTTCGAAGACCCCGAGAGCATCAGTGTCGAGGAAGTGCGCAAGGCCGTACGTGACGCCGTCATGGATGCCGCATTCGTTCCCATGATGTGTGGCTCCGCCTTCAAAAACAAGGGCGTACAGGCCGTACTCGATGCCGTCTGTGCCTACCTGCCCAGCCCGCTGGACGTTCCCCCGATCAAGGGTACCGACCCCGACGACGAGGAGAAGATCCTCGAGCGCAAAGCCTCGGTCGACGAGCCCTTCGCCGCCCTGGCCTTTAAGATCGCCACCGACCCCTTCGTGGGTCGCCTCGCCTTCATGCGCGTGTACTCGGGTCGCCTCGACGCCGGTTCTTACGTCAAGAACACCCGCAGCGACAGCAAGGAGCGGATCTCCCGCCTCTACCAAATGCACGCCAACAAGCAGGAAAGCATCACCAAGGTGGAAGCCGGTGACATCGCCGCCGCGGTAGGCTTTAAGGACATCCGTACCGGGGATACCCTCTGCGACGCCGATCATCCCATCGTACTGGAATCCATGGTCTTCCCCGATCCCGTGATCGGAGTAGCCGTCGAGCCCAAGACGCAGAAGGACATCGATAAGCTGGGCATGGCCCTCGCCAAACTGGCGGAGGAAGACCCTACCTTCCAGGTCAAGTACGACGAAGACACCAACCAGACCGTCATCAGCGGTATGGGCGAGCTTCACCTCGAGATCATCGTGGACCGCCTCAAGCGCGAGTTCAAGGTGGAGGCCAACGTTGGCGCCCCCCAGGTGAACTACAAGGAGGCGCTGTTCAATACGGTTACCCACCGCGAGCGCCTGAAGAAGCAATCGGGTGGTTCGGGTCTGTTCGCTGATATGAGCTTCGATCTCGGCCCCGCCGACGAGGAGTTCCTGGAAAGCGAGGACTTCAAGAGCGGCAAGGAGAGCCTGCAATTCGTGTGGGACATCGTCGGTGGCTCTATCGATAAGAACTACCAGAAGCCCATCCGGGACGGATTCAAGTCGATGATGAAGAACGGCATCCTGGCCGGGTACAACATCGACAGCATGAAGGTGCGGATATTCGACGGTGCGATGCACTCCGTGGACTCTAAGCCCATCGCCTTCGAGCTCTGTGCCAAGGAGGGATTCCGGGAAGCCGCTAAGCAGGCCCAGCCCAAACTGTTGGAGCCAATCATGAATGTCGTCATCACGACTCCCGAAGAGTACACCGGTAACGTAATCGGTGACCTCAACCGCCGCCGGGGGCTGCCGAAAGGACAGAACCCCGTATCGGGAGGTGCCGTAAAGATCACCGCCGACGTACCGCTGAGCGAGATGTTCGGTTACGTGACCGACCTGCGTACCATCACTTCCGGCCGGGCGAGCTCGAGCATGACCTTCAGCCACTACACCGAGGCTCCCTCGGGCATTGCGAAGGAAATCATCGACAAAGCCCGCGGAGAAGCGTAAACTAGTAAGTAACCCCGGAAAGAATGCTTCCCGGTCATTATGGATGGAAGTGTTGAGGGGAGAGGAGGATGTTAGTCCTTCCATCCATCAATCCTTCTCTCCTTCAGTCCTTTGAAATCTAAAACTGGCATGAATCAGAAAATTCGCATTAAGCTGCGGTCCTACGATCACAACCTGGTAGACAAGTCTACCGAGAAGATCGTCAAGACCGTCAAGAACAGTGGGGCCATCGTAACCGGCCCGATTCCGCTGCCCACCGAGAAAGATATTTACACCGTTCTGCGCTCGCCGCACGTAAATAAGAAATCACGGGAGCAGTTTCAGTTGCGCACCCACAAGCGCCTCATCGAGATCTACACCCCTAACCAAAAGACGGTGGATGCCCTGGCAAAGCTGGAGCTTCCGAGTGGGGTGGACATCCAGGTGAAGCTGACCTAGTTAGTCGCTGGCCGGCAAACCGTCTTCGGACGGGAAAGCCGCGCTATCGGCTGGTCCTGACCAGTAGTCAGTGACGATAACTTATTTACTCAACTGCTCCCCCTACACAATTGGGAGCATACCGCCCGCTCTCCGACATGGGGAAGGCGGATAAATTAAGACCGATGAACGGTATAATTGGTAAAAAAGTCGGGATGACCTCCATCTTCGACGAATTCGGCCGCAACGTAGCCTGCACGGTCATCGAGGCCGGCCCGTGTGTAGTCACTCAGGTGAAGACCGACGACACGGATCAATACAGCGCCCTCCAGCTCGCCTACGGCGATAAGAAGGAGAAGAGCAGCACCCAGCAGCTCGTTGGCCACTTCAAGGCAGCCGGCACCGGCCCCAAGTCAGACGTGATCGAGTTTCGGGACATGAACCTGGCCAAAGCACTGGGGGACACCGTGACCGTCGACGAGGTGTTCGTAGAGGGCGACAAGATCGCTGCCGTCGGAACCAGCAAGGGTAAGGGCTTCCAGGGTGTCGTCAAGCGACACAACTTCAAGGGGGTCAACGACGCGACCCATGGTCAGCACAACCGGCAGCGCGCTCCCGGTTCGATCGGCGCGGCCAGCTACCCCGCCCGGGTATTCAAGGGCATGCGGATGGCCGGCCGAGACGGTGGCGGTCGCGTGACCGTCAAGAACCTGCGGGTCCTCAAGGTATTTCCCGACCGTAACCTGATCCTGGTCAAGGGTGCCGTTCCCGGCCCTAAAGGCGGCACCGTAATTCTTCACAAGTAA
Organism: Lewinellaceae bacterium; assembly: GCA_963803525.1. Lineage (GTDB taxonomy): Bacteria > Bacteroidota > Bacteroidia > Chitinophagales > Saprospiraceae > Neolewinella. The sequence continues at coordinate 322,193 of CAWDMV010000013.1, read as the reverse complement.
GGCACCCCGCCCACTAAAAAACATCAAGAAATGAAACTCCAAGTTCATAGCGCAACGGGTGCCGAAACCGGCCGTGAGGTAGAACTGCCCGAAAACATCTTCGGTGTGGCTCCCAACGAGCACGCCGTATACCTGGCCGTCAAGGCCTACCTGGCCGCCCAGCGTCAGGGCACCCACAAGACCAAAGAGCGCGGCGAGGTGGCCGGCTCGACTAAAAAACTGCACAAGCAGAAGGGTACCGGTGGCTCGCGGAAAGGCGATATCAAAAACCCCCTGTTCCGTAGTGGTGGTCGCATTTTCGGCCCCCGCCCCCGTACCTACGGCATCAAACTGAACAAGAAGGTTAAACTGACCGCCCGTGCTTCCGCGCTTTCGGCCAAGGCAGCCGCCGGTAAGATCATGCTGGTGGAAGACCTCAAGTTCGACGCCCCTAAGACGAAGGACTTCGTCAATTTCCTCAGTGCCGTGAAGGCCACGGAGGGCAAGGTATTGCTGATCACCGCGGAAAACGACGCCCATGTCTACCGCAGCGGACGCAACCTCCCCAACAGCACCGTCGTGAGCGCCGGTGCCCTCAACACCTTCGAAGTTATGCGGGCCGGAACGGTACTCGTGGCGGAAGGTGCAATTGAAAAACTGAAGGAGCAGTTCGCTGCCCTCGAAACCACCCCGACCAATGGCTAAGACAATCCTCATCAAGTCGGTAGTTTCGGAGAAAGCCGAACTACTCAGCGAAAGCAAGCAGCAGTACACCTTCGTGGTCAACAGCGCTGCCAACAAGATCGAAGTCCGCAATGCGGTGGAGTCACGCTACGGGGTCACCGTAGACAGCGTGAACACCATGAACATGCCGGGCAAGAGTAAGAACAGATCGACCAAGTCGGGCGTGGTCCGCGGTCGGGTATCGGGCTTTAAAAAGGCCGTTATTACCTTGATCGAAGGAGACACCCTCGATTTGTATAACGAAATTTAATTAACCCCGGTGAGTGGGGAGCAGCGGGCCAGGGTCGATCCGGGCACCCGTCTTCATGCTCCGAGATTCACCGGACAATCCGTGCAATAATGCCAATTAAGAAGTTCAAGCCGGTCTCCGCCGGATCCCGCTTTCACGTAGGTAACAAGTTTACCGAACTGACGGGCGACAAGCCGGAGAAGAGCCTGCTCGCCCCCGTCAAGCGTACGGGTGGCCGTAACCGGACGGGTAAGATGACCGTCCGCCAGCGTGGCGGTGGCCACAAGCGCCGCTACCGTATTGTCGACTTCCGTCGCGAGAAGGATGGCATCCGTGCTGAGGTCAAGACCATCGAGTACGATCCGAACCGCACCGCGTTTATCGCGCTGCTGGAGTACGCCGACGGAGAGAAGCGTTACATCATCGCGCCCCAGGGCCTGAAGGTCGGCGACAGCATCGTCAGTGGTGCCGATGCTACCCCCGATGTAGGAAACTGCATGCTGCTGGGAGACATCCCCCTGGGTTCCCAGATCCACGCCATCGAACTGCAACCCGGTAAGGGTGCGGCCCTGGCCCGCTCCGCCGGTACCAACGGTGTGCTGATGGGTAAGGAGGGACGTTTCGTCTCGGTCAAACTCCCTAGCGGAGAAGTCCGCCGTATCCTAAAGACTTGTCGCGCCGTGATGGGCGCGACCTCCAACCCCGACCACGCCCTCACGGTAGCCGGAAAGGCCGGTCGCACCCGCTGGTTGGGTCGTCGTCCCCGCGTCCGCGGCGTAGCCATGAACCCCGTCGATCACCCCATGGGTGGTGGCGAAGGGCGTGCCTCCGGTGGGCACCCGCGTTCACGTACCGGTATTATGGCCAAGGGCCAGAAGACCCGCAACGTCAACAAGGCCAGCAACAAGATGATCATCAGCCGTCGTAAGAACAAGAACAAGAAATAAGCTATGGCACGTTCCCTAAAGAAAGGCCCCTACGTTTTCCACAAACTATACGACAAGATCGTGAAGTCGCAGGAGGGCGGACGCAAAGGCATGATCAAGACCTGGTCGCGCGCATCCATGATCATCCCCGACATGGTCGGACTGACGATCGCGGTCCACAACGGTAAAACGCACGTCCCGGTCTACGTCACGGAAAACATGGTAGGACACAAGCTCGGTGAGTTTGCCCCTACGCGTTCCTTCCGCGGTCACGGCGGCAAGAAAAAATAATACGGTACCCCGGTACCCTCTATTGAATCTGAGTGAAGGAAGAGTAGGTCCTCGCCCTCCGGCCCGGCTTACTAACCCGTTCCCTCGTAATTAATCCAATCATGGAAGCATCAGCAAGTTTAAATAGCATTCCGATGTCGGTCCGCAAGATGCGGCTCGTCGTCGACCTCATCCGCGGCAAGCGGGTAGGGGAGGCCCTGGGTATTCTCGAGTACAGCAAGCAGGAAGCCGCCATCTGGTTGAAGAAGAACCTTCTCTCCGCCGTGGCCAACTGGGAATACAAGACCGATGGGCTCGAAAGTGCCGACGAGTATGACCTGGTGATCAGCGAAGCCTTCGCTGACGCAGGTGCGCAGATCAAGCGCTTCCGTCCGGCTCCCCACGGGCGTGCCCACCGGATCCGGAAGCACAGCTGCCACATCACCATCCGCGTGAGCAACGGCATCCCGCTGCCCGCCGAGCGTACCGAAGTCACCGAATCAGCCACCGTCCAAGCATAAACAACCATGGGTCAAAAGACTAATCCAATTGGTAACCGCCTCGGTTACATTCGCGGCTGGGACAGCAACTGGTTCGCCGACAAAGACTACGCCGCTAACGTCATCGAAGACGAAAAGCTCCGCGTCTACCTCAATACCCGCATCAACAAGGGCGGCATCGCGCGGATCATCATCGAGCGTACCCTCAAGCGGGTCACCCTCACGATCCACACGTCCCGCCCCGGCATCATCATCGGCAAGGGCGGTAAGGAGATCGACCAGATCCGCGAGGAACTCCGTCGCCTCACCGATAAGGACGTACAGATCAACATCATCGAGATCCGCAAGCCGGAGCTGGATGCCAACATCGTAGCCGAATCGGTCGCCAATCAGATCGAAGCCCGGATCAACTACCGCCGCGCCATCAAAACCAGCATCGCCTCAACGATGCGGGCCGGTGCCGAGGGCATAAAGATCCGCATCTCCGGCCGCCTGAACGGTTCGGACATGAGCCGCACCGAAGAGTACAAGGAGGGCCGTACCCCTCTCCATACTTTCCGGGCCGACATCGATTACGCGCACAAGGAAGCGCATACCGTGTACGGCCGCATCGGCATCAAGGTATGGCTGTGCAAGGGTGAGGTACTCGGCAAGCGGGACCTCAACCCCAACGCCGGACTTACCTCCAAAGGCAGCGACGACCGCTCCGGCGGTGGACGGGACCGCGGAGACCGTAGCGATCGTGGAGGTCGTGGCGGCAACCGCCGCGGCGGTGGTGGCGGCGGCGGACGTCGCTAGCAACCGCCTCGATCCGAACAAGCTGCTACTTCGTCGGTAGCCGATTCCCCTAGATGGAATCAACCTCCGGCAGACTTAACCGCCACTGGCGAGAACAACCGAACCAAGAGCTACCAAAGCAGTGCTTTGCGCTGGCTCTTCTCCCGAGAAGCAGGGTAGCAAGCGGTGGTCCATCCACCATGCTGCCTTGCTTCTATTTTGCCCGGAATAAAACGGGCGTTCCGCTTTTTCATGTCGGGGCAAAACCGTACCTTTGCCCCGCTCTAAGAGAGCCCTATTAAAAAGAAGTAAAATGTTACAGCCGAAAAGAACGAAATACCGCAAGCAGCAGAAAGGACGCAACACCGGTCTTGCTGGACGGGGTAACTTGGTTTCCTTCGGAAGCTTCGGGCTCAAGAGCCTGGACTCCGGCCGGATCACCAACCGGCAGATCGAAGCTGCCCGTATCGCCATGACCCGTCATATGAAACGGGAGGGCAAGGTATGGATCCGCATTTTCCCCGACAAGCCGATTACCAGCAAGCCGCTCGAGGTACGTATGGGTAAGGGTAAGGGTGCCCTGGATCACTGGGTCGCTCAGGTACAGCCGGGCCGGGTACTTTTTGAGCTGGATGGGGTCACGCGCGAAGTAGCGGAAGAAGCGCTGCGCTTAGCTGCCCAGAAGCTCCCCGTGCTTACTAAGACAATCACCCGGGTAGACTACCAGGGCTAACCCGCACCATATAATAGAATAGTTAAGCGAAATTCGTTTCCGATTTATTCGGAACCCGATACAATCAGAATCTGATGGCGAGTAATAAAACCTTAGAGCTGCGGGATGTCTCCGACGCTGATCTGCAGGATCAGCTCAACGAGTCCAGTGCCAGCTTTGACAAGATGAAGTTCGATCATACCGTAAACGGTATCGAGAACCCCTTGCAACTGCGTACCGTCCGGCGCGATGTGGCCCGGATAAAGACCGAAATCCGTCGCCGGGAGCTGGCCGCACTTCCCGCGGAAGGCCTCGCCAAACGGGATGACATTCGCCGCCGCCGTCGTAAAAAGTAACTGGAAGATGAGTAACGAGGAAAAGAACACTCCCGAGAACGAGCAGCACGAAAGTCTGCTCGACAAGATTACCCACGCCGTCGATGACGCCATCGACACCGCGGCCGAGGCTGTTACTTCCGCAGCAGGAGCCGTGGAAGGGGTTACCTCACGGCTAAAGGGAGGCGATGACGCGGAAGAAGACACTTCCCCCGCTGAGTCCCCGGCACCCGCGGCCCCGCAAGAAGCTGCTGCTGCCGCACCCGCTCCCACGGCGACCGCCACGGCTGCCAGCGAACGGCACAAGGGGGGGCGGAACGAACGCAAGACCCGTGACGGTATCGTAGTCAGCAACAAGATGGATAAGACCATCAGCGTGGCCATCGAGCGTCGTCTGCAGCACCCGATCTACGGCAAGTACGTGAAGAAAACCAAAAAGCTGATCGCCCACGACGAGAGCAACGAGTGCCAGATAGGCGATGTCGTTCGCATCATGGAATGCCGGCCCCTTAGCCGCCGCAAGCGTTGGCGCCTGATCTCCGTCCTGGAGAAGGCCAAGTAATCCCATCCGTAAACGACAGTAAAAGAAATTTGTCATGATCCAACAGGAATCACGTTTGCGCGTAGCCGACAACAGCGGAGCTAAAGAAGTACTCTGTATTCGGGTACTGGGAGGCTCTAAGCGTCGCTATGCCTCGATCGGCGACCAGATCGTCGTCACCGTTAAGGAGGCTTCTCCCGGCGGCAACGTTAAGAAGGGCTCCGTATCCCGTGCCGTAGTGGTACGGACCAAAAAGGAAATCCGCCGCAAAGACGGATCCTACATCCGCTTCGATGACAATGCGGTCGTGTTGTTGAACGCCGCCGAGGAGCCCCGGGGCACCCGTATTTTCGGCCCCGTAGCCCGCGAGCTGCGTGACCGCGACTACATGAAAATCGTTTCACTTGCCCCCGAGGTACTGTAAATAAGAAGAGCCATGGCTAACAAGACCTACAAAGACAAGCAGAAGCGCCACACGCCGAAGCTCAAAATTAAGAAGGGCGATATGGTCGTCGTGATCAGCGGGGCTAACCGCGACCGGACCACGGCACGCGAAGTACTGGAAGTGTACCCCGACGAGAACCGGGCGTTGGTCGACGGCGTCAACCTCCGTAAGAAGCACCAAAAGCCCACCGAAGAGGCCGCCGGCGGTATCGTCGAAAAGTCCGCCCCCATTCACATCAGCAACCTCATGCTCGTCGATCCCTCCGTAGAAGAAGTCACGCCTACCCGCGTTGGCCGCAAGGCGGACGAAAACGGAAAGATGCAGCGCTACGGTAAGCGTAACGATAATATTCTCGCCAAATGAGCTACACGCCAAGATTAAAGAAGAAGTACGACGACGAGGCCCGCGGTAAGCTGCAGGAGCAGTTCGGCTACAAGTCTCCCATGGAGGTGCCCCGGCTGCTGAAGATCGTCATCAACCAGGGCGTCGGTAAGGGCACCCAGGACCGCAAGCTCGTAGAGAATGCCGTCAAGGAAATGACCCTCGTGGCCGGCCAGCAGGCCGTAACCACCAAGTCCAAGAAGTCGGTCTCCAACTTCAAACTGCGCGACGGCATGGCCATCGGTGCCAAGGTCACCCTGCGTCGGGAAAAAATGTACGACTTCCTCGACCGCCTGATTTCCACCGCCCTTCCCCGGGTACGTGACTTCCGCGGCATCAACGACAAGAGCTTCGACGGCCGCGGCAACTACACCATGGGCGTCACCGAGCAGATCATCTTCCCCGAGATCAGCCTGGACGACGTGGCCAACATCACGGGTTACGACATCACCTTCGTAACCAGTGCCAACACCGATGCGGAAGCGCTCGCACTGCTCAAGCAGCTGGGCCTTCCCTTCAAGAACCAAAATAATACCAACGACTAATGGCTCGTAAATCACTGATTGCCCGCGAACGCAAGCGGGAGCGCATGGTCGCCAAGTACGCCGACAAGCGTGCCGCGCTCAAGGCCGCCGGAGAATGGGAAGAGCTGGATAAGCTCCCCCGCAACTCCAACCCCATCCGTCTCCACAACCGCTGTGGACTCACCGGTCGCCCCAAGGGCTACATGCGTAAGTTCGGCCTCTGCCGCGTTAAGTTTCGCGAGATGGCCCTGGACGGCAAAATCCCCGGTGTCCGCAAGGCCTCCTGGTAATCCACCTACTTTTAATAGCCCCGGAAGTTCCCCAGCGGAAAACCACAGGGCGCAATTGTTTTTATCATGGCAGTCACCGATCCAATCGCCGACTATTTGACCCGCATCCGCAACGCTCAGATTGCCGGACACCGGGTAGTAACCATTCCCGCTTCCCGCACGAAGAAGCGCCTCACCGAAATTCTGTACGACCAGGGCTACATCCTGAAGTACAAGTTCGACGATGAAGCCGGTAAGGGCAAGCAGGGAGAGATCTCCATCGCGCTCAAGTACGAGAAGGAAACCAAGCGCCCCGTTATTCGGAAGCTCATCCGCGTCTCCAAGCCCGGCCTGCGTCAATACGCCAAGTCGGACGCCATGCCCCGCGTCATCAACGGCCTCGGCATCGCCATCGTCTCTACCAGTCACGGCGTGATGACCGGCCGCCAGGCTGCCGAGCAAAAGGTTGGAGGAGAAGTCCTCGCCTACGTATATTAATAGTCCACCTCTGCAGGGCGGCCCCGGCCGTCCGTAAGATCAATCATAGCATATGTCAAGAATAGGCAAAAATCCGGTCAGCCTTCCCTCGGGCGTGACCGTGACCGTTTCCAAGGGCAACCTAGTGACGGTAAAGGGTCCTAAGGGAGCGCTGACCCAACAAGTCGATCCCGATATGGGTATCGAGGTCAAGGAACAGGAGATCCAGGTCACCCGTCCCACCGACAGTAAGCGGCACCGCAGCTTTCACGGGCTGTACCGCTCGCTCATTTCCAACATGATCGAAGGGGTAACCAATGGTTACACCCTGAATCTGGAAGTGATCGGTGTCGGTTACCGGGCGGAAAACAAGGGCAACCTGCTCATCCTCACCCTGGGTTACTCCCACCCCATCTACTTCATGGTTCCCTCCGAAGTCGCCGTCGAAACCGTCAGCGCCAAGGGTAAGAACCCCATCATCACGCTGAAGAGCATGGACAAGCAGCTGATCGGACAGGTCGCCGCGAAGATCCGCAGCCTCCGTAAGCCCGAGCCCTACAAAGGAAAAGGTATCCGCTTTGAAGGCGAGACCATCCGTCGCAAGGCCGGTAAAACCGCAGCCAAGAAGTAGCCTAAAAGATAACAGCAATGCAACTAACGAAACTCAAGCGGCGCAAGCGGATTCACAGCCGCGTTCGCCAGAAGATCCAGGGATCCGGCCAGAAGCCGCGCCTCAACGTCTTCCGCAGCAACCGCTACATCTACGCTCAGCTCATCGACGACACCACCGGGACTACCCTGGCCAGTGCCTCCAGCTACGAAGCCTCCGTGGCCAACGAAGGCAGCAAGGCCGACCAGGCTAAGGAAGTGGGCAAACTGATCGCCGAGCGCGCCAAGGCCGCCGGTATCGAGCGTGCCCTCTTCGACCGCGGTGGCTACCTCTACCACGGCCGCGTGAAATCTCTCGCCGAAGGTGCCCGTGAGGGTGGCCTTAACCTTTAAATCAAGCTCCAATGGCTGACAATAGAAATAACAGCGGCGGCGGAAGCGGCGGCAACAACCGGAACAGCAACAATCGTGGAGGTCGCGATAAGGATCGCGGCCGCAACAACCGGGGCGACCAGCACGAATCCGACCTGAAGGAAAAAATGGTGGCCCTCAACCGGGTCTCCAAAGTAACCAAGGGTGGCCGTACGTTCACCTTCGCCGCCATCGTGGTCGTAGGCGACGGCAAGGGTAAGGTAGGTTACGGTATGGGCAAGGCCCGGGATATCTCCGAAGCCATCCAGAAGGCCACCGACGTAGCCCGCAAGAGCATGATCAAGGTGCCCCTGTTCAAGGGTACCATCCCCCACGAGCAATTGGGCAAGTACGGTGCCGGTAAGGTCCTCCTGAAGCCCGCTAGTGAGGGTACCGGGGTAATCGCCGGTGGTGCCATGCGCGCCGTTCTCGATATTGCCGGGGTACACAACGTACTGGCTAAGTCGCAGGGTTCCTCCAACCCCCACAACGTGATCAAGGCGACCATCGACGCCCTGCAGAAGCTGCGCAGCCCGCAGACCATCGCCAAGCAGCGCGGTATCTCCATGGAAAAGCTCTTCGAAGGCTAGTCCGACCTCACCCCGCCTCCGGGCGTAAACCATTTACAATGGCAAAGATTAAAATTACCCAGGTCAAGAGCGTAATCGACCGGCCCAAAAGCCAGAAAGATACCATCAAGGCCCTCGGAATCAAGAAAATGAACCAAACGGTGGAGCGGGAGGATACTCCCGTCATCCGCGGCATGGTTAATAAGGTAAGCCACCTGGTCGTAGTCGAGTAACGCCCGGGCCCCGTGCCCTGACCTTTCCGACCGACCCCAATAAACTAAGTAATGGAACTTCACAATCTTACCCCCGCCGACGGCTCTACCAAATCCGGCAAGCGCATCGCCCGTGGTCAAGGCTCCGGACGCGGCGGTACCTCCACCCGGGGGCACAAGGGCGCTAAATCGCGCAGTGGATACAAGAGCAAACGCAACTTTGAAGGTGGCCAGATGCCCCTCCAGATGCGGCTGCCGAAGCGTGGATTTAACAGCCCGAATCGCGTAGAATACGTAGCTTTGAACCTCGGAACCCTCCAGGCCATCAGCGAAAAGCATGGCCTGACCGAGATCAATCCTACTTCGCTCTTTGATGCGGGCATTGTCAAGAAAGGCGACCGGATCAAAGTGCTCGGTAACGGAGAAGTGACGACCGGTCTCACCATCACCGCCCACGCCTCCAGCGCTTCCGCCCGGGAAGCCATCGAGAAAGCAGGTGGTACCCTGACCATCGCCTAAACTAACGAGACATGAAGTTTTTCGAGAATATAAAAAACATCTGGTCGATTGAAGAATTGCGCAAACGCATCCTTTTCACCCTCGCCCTCATGGCCGTGTATCGCCTCGGATCCTTCATCGTATTGCCCGGTGCGGATGTCGTCGCCCTGAAGGCCAATCTGGCCAGTCAGGGGGATGCCAATGACCTGCTCGGCCTCATTAACCTCTTCACCGGAGGCGCCTTCAACAACGCCTCGATCATGGCCCTGGGCATTATGCCCTACATCACGGCCAGCATCATCGTGCAGTTGTTAGGCTTTGCCGTTCCCTACTTCCAGAAGTTGCAGAAGACGGAAGGGGAATCCGGACGTAAGAAACTCACCCAGATCACGCGTGCCCTCACCGTAGCAATCACGCTGGTTCAGGGCGCCGGTTACCTTACCTACATCAAGACTCAGAATGGCATTAGTGCCTCGGTCTCCGAGTCGGTCTTCTGGATCTCCGGAATCATCATCCTCTCTACCGGCACCATTTTCGCGATGTGGCTGGGCGAGCGGATTACCGATCGCGGTATTGGCAACGGTGTTTCCCTGCTGATCACGGTGGGCATCATCGTCGGCCTGCCCGCCGCCCTTGGGTTCGAACTGCAGTCCCGCCTCCAGGGTGGGGCCCTGCTCATCTTCGTCCTGGAGATGCTCGGCTTCTTCCTGGTCACCATGGCCACGGTCATGATCGTGACCGGCGTACGCAAAATCCCCATCCAATTTGCCAAGCGCATGGTTGGCCGCGGACAGGGGGCTGCCCCCTCCGCTACCGCCCGGGATTACATTCCCCTGAAAGTGAACGCTTCCGGGGTTATGCCGATCATCTTCGCCCAGGCGCTGATGTTCGTGCCCGCCAGCCTCGCCGGCTTTGCCGGGGGCGACGCCGAAACCAGCTGGTTGGCCCTCCAGTTTAACGACTTTACTTCTCCGCTGTACAACATCGTGTACTTCGTCCTCGTGGTTGCCTTTACCTACGTGTACACCGCCCTGGTCGTTAATCCCGGTCAGTACACCGAGTACCTGAAGCGGCAGAATGCCTTCATTCCCGGCATCCGGGGCGGCACGGAGACGGAGGAGTACATCGATTCCATCACGAGCCGCATCACCTTACCCGGTTCTATCCTGCTCGGCTTCATCGCCATCCTGCCTGCCTTCGTAGCTGGCCTCGGCGTCAACCAGCAGTTCGCCATCTTCTTCGGGGGAACCTCCCTCATCATTATGGTGGGCGTCGTGCTAGACACGCTCCAGCAAATCGATACGTATCTGCTCATGCGCAAGTACGATGGCCTTTCTAAAGAAGGACGTCTCGAAGGCCGGGGAACCGGCAGTCGGATGCAGCAGATCGGTGCCGATTTTTAGCCTTCAAAATCAAGTTATACTACGAGCGGACATCCACTGGGTGTCCGCTCTTTTCATTTCGGGCAACTTCTCCTGGGTCTGCGGGCGTTGGGAGGGACCCCAACCCCCCTCACCGTGAGTAAGCAATCTACCTGGGCATTCCTTCGCTCCGCTATCCGGGGAGACCGCTACGACTTTACCCGGGGCAGCATCCGGCGGGCCATCGTGCTCCTGGCCATCCCCATGATGCTCGAAATGGCCATGGAGAGCATCTTCGCCCTCGTCGACACCTTCTTTGTCGGGCGCATCGGGGTGGAGGCGCTCACCACCGTCGGACTGACGGAGGTCATGATGACGCTGATCTACGCCATCGGCGTTGGGCTGAGCCTGGCCCCCGTAGCCCTCATCTCGCGCTTCATCGGGGAGAAACGGCCGGACAAGGCGGGGCGGGCCGCCGGCCAGTCGATCGTACTTACCCTGTTCCTGAGCCTGCTCATTGCGGTTCCGGCTTTTCTGTATGCCGGCGACCTGCTCCGGCTCATGGGGGGGAGTCCGTCGGTGGTCGCCGAGGGGGTTGGTTATACCCGGATTATGTTTGCCGGCAACGGCATCATCATGCTGCTCTTCCTGCTTAACGGGGTCTTCCGGGGTGCGGGAGAGGCGGCTACCGCCATGCGCGTACTCTGGATCGCCAACGGCATTAACATCGTACTGGATCCAATTTTCATCTTCGGCTTCGGGCCCATCCCGGCCATGGGGGTAGAAGGAGCGGCCGTAGCGACGACCATCGGCCGGGGCACCGGGGTGCTTTATCAATTGTACATCCTGTTCTCCGGCCGCTCGATCGTAAAGATTGCCGGGTCACGTTTTCGGATCGACCCACGGATGCAGGCGCGCATCATTCGTATTGCCGGCAGCGGGGCGTTCCAGTACCTCATCGGCTCGGCCAGCTGGATCTTCCTGGCGCGGGTCATTGCCAGCTTCGGGGATGCCGCCGTCGCCGGCTATACGATTGCCATTCGGCTGATCCTGTTCACGCTGCTGCCCGCCTGGGGCTTGTCCAATGCCGCGGCCACCTTCGTCGGGCAAAACCTCGGTGCCCGCCGGCCCGACCGGGCGGAGGACGGCGTGTGGTGGACCCTGGGCATCACCACGGTTTACCTGGGGGTGCTGTCGTTCGCGTACTACTTCCTGGCGGGGCCGCTGGTGCGGGGATTTGCCCAGGATGCGGAAGCGATAGCCTACGGGGTCGGGGCATTGGAAGTGTTTGCAATCGGCTACGTTTTCTTCGGGCTGGGCCTCATTCCCGTGCAGGCCTTCAACGGGGCGGGAGATACGCTCACGCCCACCCTACTCAATTTCGTATGCTTTTGGCTGCTGGAGATCCCCCTGAGCTACTACCTCGCGGTAAGTCTCGGCTATGAAGTGAGGGGCGTGATCTGGGCGGTGGTCGTTGCCGAGATCGTGCTGGCGGTGGTGGCGCTCTGGTTGTTCCGGCGCGGCAGCTGGAAGACGAAGGAAATATGACCGCGGGCTCCGCTTCATTTTCGAGCACGGTCCGGAAGCTTACGGAATCTCGGTGTAGGCTAAGAAGCACATTCACCGCAGAGGACGCGGAGTTACGCAGAGGCCCGCATCACCTGAAGTCTACGCAACTCCACGCACTCGGCGGTTTTTTAGCAGAGCACCGTAGTGGACCAAGTCGCAAGTCCTGAAACATCCAAGTCTAGTGCTCGCGGCGGCATCCTTCGCTAAAGAAAACCGCGCGTAGCTCAGGCTATGCTGGATTTCTTTGGCTCGGCTCCCACCACGATCCCGTCGACTTCATGTATCGATACTTCCAACTTAGTCCACTAGCGATGTTTCAGCCTTTCGTTTAACCGCCATGGTCCAAGGTCATCACGCGGGGGGCACACTTATTATACAGCAGGAGATGATCGTTAGAGTGACCTATGCTGACCAAGACCAGGAGGCATTTTGCGCTTACCTTTGCCGGCCTATCCAGCCCAACTACTATGCGCATACTGGTGATTGGCGGAGGCGCCGCCGGTTTTTTCGCGGCTATCGCCATAGCGGCGCGTGACCGTTCGGCGACCGTCGTCATCCTGGAGCGGGGCAAGTCGGTGCTCGAGAAGGTGCGCATCAGCGGGGGAGGGCGCTGCAACGTGACCCACGCCTGCTGGGAACCCCGGGAACTGGTGAAGTACTATCCCCGGGGCGGGCGGGAACTGCTCGGCCCCTTCCACAAGTTCGCCTGCGGGGATACCATGGGCTGGTTCGGGGACCGTGGCGTAGAGCTGAAGGTAGAAGAAGACGGACGGGTCTTCCCGGTATCCGACGATTCACGGACCATCATCGATTGCCTGTGGGGAGAGGCAAAACGGCTCGGGGTACGGGTAGTCACGGGGGCGCGGGTAGGGGAGATCAGTGCACCCGCGGCCCCGCAAACGCACTGGACGGTTACGGCGGGTGGGGAGGCATACCACGCCGATCGCCTGGTGGTCACTACCGGCAGCAACCCGGCCGTCTGGAAGCTACTGGGGCGGCTCGGGCACCAGATCATTGAGCCCGTGCCGTCGCTGTTCGCCCTCAACATCCGCGACCCGCGCCTGGCCGGCCTGGCCGGGATCAGCCTGCCCTGGAGTCAGGTGGGCGCGGGAGACGATGGCCTGCGGGCCGAGGGGCCCCTGCTGGTGACCCACAAGGGGCTGAGTGGACCGGCCGTACTGCGCCTGAGTGCGTGGGGCGCGCGCACCTTTCATCCGCTTGCTTATGCCTTCGACCTGGTGGTGAACTGGTTGGCCCAGCGCCCGGAGGACGTCCGGCAGGCCCTGCAGGAGGTGCGGGAGGATGCGGCGCGGCGGCAGATCGGTAAGCACGCGCGCCTGGGGCTCCCCTTGCGCCTCTGGCAGTCGCTGGTCAGGGCAGCCGGTATCCCGGAGGAGCAGCAGTGGGCGCAGCTCAGCAAGGGCCAGTTGGAGGCACTGACGGAGGAGCTTACGGCCGGCCGCTACCCGGTAAGCGGCAAGGCCACCAACAAGGATGAGTTCACCACGGCGGGCGGGGTGGACCTGCGGGAAGTGGACTTCCGCAACTTCGCGTCGCGGCTCCACCCCGGCCTGTACCTCGCCGGGGAGGTGCTGGACATCGATGCCATCACGGGGGGCTTCAACTTTCAGGCCGCGTGGACGGGCGGCTGGCTTATCGGGCAGGATTTCTGATCGCAATGCGCGTACTTTGCTCCCATGCAGGGAGCCCGAATAGCTATCGTAGAGGACGAGCCGATCATTGCCGCGGACCTGGCCGATCGGCTGCAGGAGCTGGGTTACGCCGTCGTGGGCACCTTCGATACCGGCGAGGCCCTGCTGGAGGTCCTTTCCGCACTGGACGCCAAGCTGATCCTCCTCGACGTCCACCTGGCCGGCATGCTCGACGGGGTGGCCACGGCCCTCCGTATTCGGGAGTCGCTGGACGTTCCCCTTATCTTCCTGACCAGCAACAGTGACGAGGCCACCTTCCAACGGGCCCGGGCGGTCCGGCCGCGCGCCTTCCTTTCCAAACCTTTCCGGGGGCGCGACTTGGTCCACGCCATAGACCTGGCGCTGGCTCCCGGCCTTTCCGGAACGGGCGGATCTCAGTTACCCGCGGCGGGGGGTACGGACGTCCCCGCCGAATTTCCGGAGGGAGAGACGGCCCTGCTGTTTGACGATCGGCTTTTTCTAAAGGTGAGGGACCGCCTCACCCGGATCATGCTGGAAGACATCGAGTGGGTGGAAGCTGACGACTACTACTGTAAGGTGCATACCGCCGAGCGGGATCACCTGGTCACCAAGACGCTGAAGCGCTTTTCGGAACTCCTTCCCGCCGAGGCCCCCTTTTTTCGGTGCCACCGCTCCTGCCTCGTGAACCTGCGCAAGGTGACCGAGATCGGCGACCTCTTTGTCCGGGTAGGCACCCGGCAGCTTCCCTTGAGCCGTTCCCGGCGCGGGGAGCTACTGGCGCGGATCGGCAAGCTGTAGGGCAAAGGTGATTTCGGTGGCGTAGCCCCGCGTATCGATGCGCCGGGCCACGCCCCGCAGTTTTTTGGTGAGCAGGCCGATCAGTTCCGTCCCAAAGGAGGGGGTTGACCGTTGGACGGTGGTCGCCCGCCTAGTACCGCGCCCGTTGTCGGAAACGCGCAGTACGACCCGTCCGTTTTCCTGGTAAAGCACGATCTCGACGGTGCCCTCCCGCCTGCCGGGAAAGGCGTGCTTCAGGGAGTTGGTGATGAGCTCGTTGACGATGAGGCCCACGGGAATGGCAACGCTGACGTCCAACAAGAGGGGCTCCACGTCGAGAAAAAGCTCCACGCAGTCGTCCATGCGGTAGGCATCCAGCAGGACCTCCCCCAGTTCTTCCAGGTATACGGACATGTCGACGGTCACCAGGTTCTCATCGAGGTACAGCTTCTGGTGGATGAGACCCATGGCTTCGATACGCGACTGGGTTTCCTGCAGGATACCGACCAGTTGGGGGTTCTGCGTAGCCAGCCGCCGGCGCTGGAGTTGCAGCAGGCTGGCGATGACCTGCAGGTTGTTCTTGACCCGGTGGTGGATCTCTCCGATCAGGGTTTCCTTCTCCCGGATGAGGCGTTCGTTCTGTCGGTTCTTTCGCCCCAGTTTTCGGGAAAAGACCCCACTGGTGAAGACGACCAGCAACAGGAGAACCACGACCACGCCGCAGGCGTAAAGCTGCACGCGCCGGCGGTGGAGTTCGATCTCCTGCAGGGCGATCTGGTTTTCCTTCTCGGTGGTAGCGTAGCGTACCTGGAGTTCGGAGAGCTGCTGATCGTAGTCGTTGTGTACGAATTGGCGGTAGGCGTGTTCCGCCCCGCTCAGGTAGTGATAGGCGCTGTCGTACGCCCCCTGGGCCGCGAAGGCCTGGCTGAGCGCTAGCTGATCGTCGGTAGCGTAGTAGTGTTCCCGGAAGTTGGCCGCGGCGGCGAGCTCCAGCTTGAGCAAAGACACCGCCTCAGTATAGTTGCCCTCCCGCAGAGCCACCCGGCCCAGGGTGCCGTGGAGCATGGCCCTGGCGATGCGGGCACCACTGCAGTCGGCAAATGCAATGCCCGTCCGGAGGCTCCGCTTGGCCTGGGGCAGCGAATCCTGGGCGACGTAGATCTTGCCCTCGTTGAGGTAGAGGTCGGTCAGCAGGAGGGGGATGTTTTGACCGGAGAGCAGGGCCCGAGCCTCGTCGAGGCTCTGGCGGGCACCGGGGTAGTCGCCCTGCAGGTACTGGGATTCGCCGTATCCGATCAGGCAACTGGCGTATCCCTCGCGATCCTCCCCGCCAGCGAGGAGGTCCAGGGCGCGTTTGCTGTATTCGATGGCCTGTTGCTGCTGGTTCTGTTGGTAAAAGGCGGTTCCGGCCTCCCAGTATGCGTCGGCCAGGCCGTCCACGTTCCCCTGCCGTTGGCAGGCGGCCGCCCACTCCAGGCTGAGCCTGACGGACTCGGCGATCCGTCCGCCGATCCGCGCGATGGCCGTGGCGAGTTCCAGTTCCCTGACCCGGGCGTCCGGCCGGGGGCTGGTCGCGTAGATGTCCCGGGCCCGCTGGTAGTACTGGAGCACCGAGTCCGCCTGCTGCAGCTCGGTGAAATTCTCACCGATGCAGGTGTACACCTCGGCCAGCAACCACTCGTCGCCAGCCTGTTCCGCCCGGGCGCGGGCGAGGAGCGCGTAATGCTGGCAACTGTCGATGTTTACGTAGGCAAAGTCGTACGCCAGATCAAGTAGACGATCAGCCTCCGCGGCGGCAGCCGGCTGAGCGCGTAGCTGATCGGTGAGGGAAGTCACCAACGATAGGAGAAGAAAGACGCGAAGCGGTAGATGCCCCATAGCGGCGGAATGGAATAGCGTGCGGCCCAGGAAGACTACGGATGGGTCAGCGGAAAGGCCTTCCCTGATAAATTGCCGCCGTTCCCTGAATAATCGAGGGCCTGGCTGAATAGGCTTGCGCGCAATAGTCGGATAACCGTATATTTGTGAATTGAACAAACGTAAGGAAAGAACATTCAGTGTTCCTTCTTACTTGCTGCGAGCATAACTTCCAGAGGCTACTAATTATTTTGGAGGTACGCTTTTGCAGTTCTCCCGCCTTATCCGGGGGATCACCATAAATTACCTATTTACTGAGACGCTAGAACACGACAATTTCATAATTCGAACCCGGAGAGCTTAACGCTCGTCCGGGTTTTTTCTTTATGGGCTAGTGGACCAAGTTGGAAGTATCCATCTATTGCTTACTTCAATCCTGAAGCATTAGGGTGGTCCACGGTACCGGCCAGGCGCGACACGACGACGATGCAGATCAAGCCGGTAAGCATGGCCAGGGTGCGGAAGGGGAAATCAGCGGGGTAGGGGAGGTACGCCGGCAGGCCCAGCGTCCCATCCCCGCCCCCGAACCGCAGAAAGGCCGCGGCCACAAATCCGGCCGCGGCCCCGTATTTATTGGCGCGCGGGTCGAAGAGGGCACACACCAGGGCGGGAAAGAGCAGGCAGTACACGAAATCGGAACAGAGAAACCACAGCGCATACACGCTCTGCACCTGGAAGGCGATGAGGGTAGCCGCCACGCCGACAATCCAGATGCAGCGCTGGATCAGGCGGGCAATCTTTCCGTCCGGCATACCGGGGTCCACCAGCGGGCGGTATACGTTCCAGACGCCCATGCTGCTGGCGCTCAGCACGCTGCTGTCCACGCTCGACATCACGGCGGCGGCCACGGCGCCGAGGCCCACCACGGCCACCACGGGCTTGGTGAGGTAGCGGACGACCCAGGGCAGGGTGGCGCTGGCATCCGGCGGCGGGCCGGCGGGCAGACTCGACCAGTCGACCGTAGCCGAAACCATCCCGATCAGCACGGGCGCCACCGCCGCCAGCAGGCAAACCACGCCGGCGATGAGGCTGAGCCGCACGGCCGTGCCTTCGTCACGGGCCGACAGCACCCGTTGAAAGTAGACCTGCCAGGGGATGCCGCCGAAAACAAGCAGCAGGGCGTAATCCCACCAGGTCCAGTAGCTGTCGCCCAGGGCCTCCCGGGAGGGCAGCAGGCTGGCGGCGGCCCCGAATTTATCCTGGTAGGCCGCGTAGGTCGCCCCGAGGCCACCGGTAAATTCCAGGGCGAAGGGCACGATCAGCGCGAGCCCGAAGAACAGAATGCCCAGCTGCAGCACGTCCGTCAGGGCCACCGCCCACAGTCCCCCGAGGGCGGTATAGGCCACGGCGATGGTGGCCGACAGCAGGATCGCCGTAGTCAGGTCGATGCCCAGCACGGTGCCGAAGGTCGCGCCGAGCGCGGTGAGGATGGCCGCGGTCCAGAACAACTCGCCGGTCAGGGCCGGCAGGAAGAGCACGGCCGTCAGCCGCTTGCCGTAGCGCTCGGTGAGGGGGTCGAGCATGGTGTGGTAGCGGCGCCGGCGCATGGTGCGCGCAAAGAACAGCCCGCCGATGACGAGCGAGAGCGCGTAACCCCAGGGGGCCTGTACCCAGACCAGCCCCTGGGTGGCGGTATACTCCGCCGTCCCGTTGATGAAGCCGCCGCCCACCCAGGTGGCGCTCATGGTGCAGATGGCCACGAAGAGGGGCAGGTTGCGGCCGGCCAGCATCATGCCGTCCGCGCCGTTGTTCTCCTGCCTACGTTTGGCCGCGGCCCGGGCACCGACGTAGTAGACCGCCGCGTAGAACAGGGCCATACTGCCGAAGGCGGGCCAGTGTACCTCCTCCTCCGTAAACCAGTACAGGTAGCCTGCCGTGCCCCCGAGCAGAACGAAGAGGAGGACCAGGGGAGAGAATAGCTTCGGTGTTCGCGCCATGTGGCCCGCAAAATACAGCTCCCGCGTGCCTTATCTTACCCTCCCCCTGCCCCTTGCCGATGATGCCCCCCGCCGTTCTCCTCGTTCTTGTTCTCGTCCTCAGCACCTGCGAGCGCGCCCCCCTGGCCCCCCGCGGAGGCCGCCCCCGCCTTTCCGATCGACGTCCCACAAGCACCCGCCCCGCCCCCACCCGCCGCGCCCGCGATCGATTACGACACCAGCGAGTGGACGGAACTGAACCGCCTCGTACCGGGCGTGGAACTCGAGATCCGCTACGCCTCGACGAATAATTTCATGGAGCAACGGATCTACGACTGTGGCCGCTGCTTTTACCGCCCCCCGGTGGCCGCCGCCCTGGCGTCCGTTCAGCGGGAACTCGAAGCCCGCGGTTTGGGGCTCAAGCTCTTTGACTGCTACCGGCCCCAGCCCTACCAGCAGCGCCTGTGGGACGTGCTGCCCGACGCCCGCTACGTAGCCAACCCCGCCCGGGGCAGCCTCCACAGCCGGGGCGCCGCCGCCGACCTGACCCTCATCAATCTCGATACCGGCGTGGAGCTCGACATGGGGACGCCCTACGATTATTTCGGAGAGGAAGCCTATACCACAACCACCGACCTGCCCCCCCACGTGCTGCAAAACCGGGCGCTGCTGCAGGACGTGATGGCCCGGAACACCTTCGCCGCCATCCGCACCGAATGGTGGCACTTCAATTTCCTCGGCCCCCGCCAGCCCCTGAGCGAATGGGTGTGGGCCTGCCCCTGAACCCCACCCAACGCCTATGCACCCCAGGTCCGGCATCCGCTACCCCGTCCTGCTGCCGCCCCTGTTGCCGCTGCTGGCCTGTGCCGTACTGGCCCTGTATGACCCGGTGCAGCTCATCGCCTACGCCCGGGGGGCAAGCGACTGGATTCTGGCGCACTTCGACTGGCTCTTCTCGTGGTCCTGCTCGGCCTTCCTGCTGCTGCTCGCGCTGGTTTATGGCTCTCCGCTCGGCCGGACTATAATTGGGGGGGAGGGGGCGGCGCGGCTGCTCAGTCCCTGGCGTTGGTTCGCGGTCACGGCGTGCACTACTATTGCCACGGGTATTTTGTTCTGGGGCATCGCCGAGCCGATCTACCACGTCAGCGCGCCGCCGCCGGCGGGGGAGCAGCAGCCGGCGGTGTTTGCCCTCTCCACCCTCTTCCTGCACTGGACGCTGACGCCCTACGCCATCTACACGGTGGGGGGACTGCTCTTCGCCCTGGGCTTCTACAACCACCGGCAACCCTTCTCGCTGAGTACCCTGCTGGCGCCCGTATTCGGTCAGCGGGTGCATACCCACGGCGGGGCGGTCGTCGACGCGGTCTGTCTCTTCGCCTTGGTGTCCGGGATGGCGGCGGCCCTGGGGGCGGGTAGCCTGGCGCTCCACGGGGGGCTAGCGGGCTACGCGGGCGCGGACGCGGGTGCAACGCCCCTACAACTGGCCGTGATTATCGGTACCATCGTCGTGGCCTTCAGCATTTCCGCCGTGAGTGGTCTGCAGCGGGGCATCCGGCTGCTGTCCAACTACAACATCATTGGCTTTATGGGCCTAGCTGCGTTCGTCTTCCTGGCGGGGCCGGTGGGGGAGACCCTGCGGCTCGGCGGCGCGGGGCTGGTCGATTTTGTTACGACCTTCGTGCCCCGCAACCTCGGACTCGACCCCGGTATTCCGGCCGGCTGGAGCCACGCCTGGACCACCTTCTACTGGGCCAACTGGTACGCCTGGGCCCCGATCACCGCCCTCTTTTTGGGCCGCCTCGCGCGGGGTTACTCCGTACGGCGCTTCATCGAGGTCAATCTGCTCTGTACCTCCCTGTTCGGAGCGGGCTGGATGGTGGCCTTCGGGGGCACCGCCCTGGTCCTGGACGACCAGCACGGGGGCATCCTCTCGGCCGCGCTGGCGGCGGACGGGCCGGAGGGGGTGGCCTACGCCCTGCTGGAACTGCTGCCCGGACTGCGCCTAACCGGCCTGCTGTTTCTGGTGCTGGTGTTTTTGTCCTACGTGACCGCGGCGGACTCCAACGTCTCCGCGATGAGTGCCCTGTGCATGCGCGACACGGGGCCGGAGTCCGCCGAAGCCCCCGTGGGCATCAAGTTACTATGGGGCGGGGTCATCGGCTCCACCTCCTGGCTGCTGGTTTCCTATGCGGGCTTGGACGGTATCCGGCTCATTTCGACCCTCGGGGGCTTTCCGGCCATGGGACTGTTTATCTTGGGAGCCGCCGGATTGCTGCGCCTGGTTTGGAAAAGCTACCGGACCGACAACAATCGTCCTCCACCGTCGTAACTACTGTACGCTACCTGCTTAGGTACTACCTTCCCGCGCCCAACTTATACTACCCCCCCCCTTCTTATGGCTACCCCAAACTATCAATCCGACGTGGAAGCCGTCGACGCCCTCGCCCAAGCCTACCGCGACCTGCGTGATGAGATCGGCAAAGTGATCGTCGGGCAGCAGGAAGTAGTAAAAACGGTGCTGATTTCGCTTTTTTCCAACGGCCACTCGCTGCTGGTCGGGGTGCCCGGACTGGCTAAGACCCTCCTGGTGTCTACCATCTCCGAAGTGCTGGACCTGGACTTCAAGCGCGTGCAGTTCACGCCGGACCTGATGCCCACCGACATCACCGGCTCGGAAATACTGAACGACGCGCGCCACTTTGAATTCGTGCCCGGCCCCCTGTTCGCCAACATCGTCCTGGCCGACGAGATCAACCGGACCCCACCTAAGACCCAGGCCGCCCTGCTGGAGGCCATGCAGGAGCGCTCCGTCACCGTGAGTGGGCGTACGGCACAAGCTGCCCGCCCCCTTCTTCGTGCTGGCCACCCAGAACCCGATCGAACAGGAGGGCACCTACCCCCTGCCCGAGGCCCAGCTCGACCGCTTCATGTTCAATATCCCCCTGGATTACCCCTCCTACGAAGAGGAACTGGCCGTGGTACGCGGTACGACGGGGGTGACGCGCAACCGGGTCAACCACGTACTCAGCGGCGAACAGATCCTCTTTTTCCAGGAGCTCGTCCGCAAGATCCCGATCAGCGACAACGTGCTCGAATACGCCGTCAAACTCACCGGCAAAACCCGGCCGAACACCTCCCGCGCCGGCACCAACGTAAACGACTACATCAGCTGGGGGGCCGGTCCGCGGGCCAGTCAGTACCTGGTGCTCGGCGCCAAGTGCCACGCGGCGATCAATGGCAAGTACAGTCCCGACATCGAAGACGTGCAGGCGATTGCCAAGTACGTACTGCGCCACCGCATCGTCCGGAACTACAAAGCGGAGGCGGAAGGCATCACGGAGGAGAAAGTGATCGAAGGGCTTTTCTAGTTCGTTAGTGTGTTAGTTCGTTAATTCGTCAGGCACACGCCACGTGTGCCCCTAAAGAACTAACGAACTAAAGAACTACTCCCCCCCCAACATGCTTCACCTACCCTCCCTCTACCTCAAACCCAGCGCGCGCGGGGGCAGGGGCGTCTTCACGTCCGGGGCCATCCCTGCGGAGTCCATCGTAGAGTTGGCCCCGGTGATCGAGTTGTCGGAACAAGACCGGCAGGTCATTCACGCGACCCACCTGCATGACTACTATTTTTTGTGGGACGGCGCGGGTGCGGCGATCGCTTTGGGTTACGGATCGCTCTACAATCACGCTAAGGAGGCCAACCTCAACTATGAGCTCGACTACGACTTCGGGCAGATC
Source organism: Lewinellaceae bacterium (assembly GCA_963803525.1). GTDB lineage: Bacteria > Bacteroidota > Bacteroidia > Chitinophagales > Saprospiraceae > Neolewinella. Next base: position 299,834 of record CAWDMV010000013.1, on the reverse strand, counting down.
CGCTTCACGGCCGCCCGCGACATCGTGCCGGGAGAGGAGTTGCTCATTAATTATATGGCGGGCGATGAGCGGGAGGGGCTCTGGTTTGTCGAGGAGGCGGAATGAGGATCGTCTAAACCGGGTCCGGTTACTCGCGTCAGTATTGAATGTTTTTCATTAATTGAGCCCTACATTTGATAGGATCGTATAAAAATATGGAATTGATTGAATAGACTTGGTTATTACCGGCAAAAGCTTGCATCTTTGCTATTGCAAGGACGAAGCAACGGCAGCGTCCGCATACTGTAAGGTGATGAAATTGGCAGCCATGCCCGCTGGTCTCGCGGGTGGGGAGGTCGGGATAAACCCCATTCAGTGCTCCGCGCGAGCGCCGCTCTCCGGAGCAATGGAAGGTGGCTAACCGCCCCGTGCAGGTTCGACTCCTGCCCTTACAGCAACCTGATTCCTTCCTTAGGGTGTTTAAGTACCGGCGGCCTCCCGCTGTACTTGCTCACACCTTAAGTAGTCGGACATATTTATCGTGCCATTTCCATCTGGTGGATCGTGTGGCTGATCCAAACAGAAAAAGTAGGCAACACCTGAGTGTTGGCGAGGCTTTCTAACGAAGGTGAGGCGCAGGATACGGCGAGGGAAATTGTATAGATAATGGTGTCCAACTACTTAAAGGGGGAATTCCCATGTTCAGCATTCGTTCGTTGATCCTGTTGCGCTGGCGGCGGCTTACCCGTCCGCTGCCCCCCTCCGTGGTGGGTACCGCGGGGCTCGACCGCCTCTTTCAGTTGCTCGATCTGCTCTTCGTTTTCGATCTGTACGAAGGGGTGAGTAACTACCTGTCACCCGGAGTACGGGGCCTGCATCCCGCCGAGGTACGCCTGCTCCGCCCGGTCTTCGGCGACAGCGTACCGTACCACCGCATCCGCCTGGACGAACGTGCCCGACTGGGGCCGCGTTCCTACCGCTTCATTTACGTCAGTTTTCATACCATCAACAGCTGGGGTCCGATCGACCCGCCGACGCTGATCCACGAGGTGGTGCACGTATGGCAGTATCGCCACCGGGGTGCCCTCTACGTTCCCCGGGCGCTGGCCGCACAGCGCACGGCTATGGGCTACGACTACGGGGGGCTCCGGGGCCTCCGCGCGGCCGGTAGCCTGGAGGATTTCAATTACGAGCAGATGGCGGACGTCGTGGAGGATGCCTACCGCCTGGCCGCGGGCTATCCGCCGCGGTGGCTGCGCGGGCGGGGAACGGAAGTGCTTCCCGACTTCTTCCGCTTCTTACGGGAGTTGCAACGGCCAGACCCCCAGTAGTGTAGCGCCTATCCCGGCTCGGTGCAGTAGCTTTACCAGCGAACGAATAACTGGAATGCTTTCTATCTGTACACCCGTTTACAATTACGACGCCCGCCCGCTCGTACTTGAACTGCTGCGGCAATCCGAATCCCTGGAGGGGGAAGTCGAAATCCTGGCCTACGACGACGGCAGCGAAGAAGCCTGCCGGGTACTGAACCGCGAACTCGCCGCCCACCCCGCCGTGCGTTACGTGGAGCTGCCCACCAACCTCGGCCGGGCGGCCATCCGAAACCGAATGGCCCACGACGCCCGCTACGGAACGCTGATCCTGGTCGACGTGGACAGCTGGCCCAACCCCGACTACCTGATCAACTACCTGCAACAGCCGGATGCGGAAGTGGTGGTCGGCGGGACGACCTACTCCGCAACCGCCCCGGCGGATCCCGCCCTGGCCCTGCACTGGAACTACGGCCGCAAGCGGGAAGCCCTCACACCCGCCCTCCGGGCCCCACACCCCTACCTGCACTTCCAGAGCAACAATTTCCGGGTCCATCGCCCCTTCTTCCTTGCCCACCCCTTCCCGGACGTCAAGGGCTACGGACACGAAGACACGCTCTGGGGACAACTGCTCGCCCCCAGCAGCACGAAGATCGCCTACATCGATAATCCCGTGACTCACCTGGGACTGGAAACGGCCGAGGCCTTCCTACGCAAACAGGAACAGGCGGTACAGAGCCTGCGGGAATTACGTAAAGCGCACCCTACGCTGTCCACCCGGCTGACCAAATTCGCCGACCGCTACCCGATGATGGTGCAACTCGCGGAACTGTTGCCGGAAACTACCCTGCGCAATCACCTGCTCCGCACCAATAACCTGCGCGCCCTCGACATCCTGAAGATCAAATGGTGGGTTAGCGGCTGGGGACTTGCCATAGGCTATTCGTAAACCACTCCCGCCCGTCGGTAAAGTGCTGGAGAAAGTCAAAGCCAGAAGCTACGGCCAGCCCTTCGATCTCCCGGAGGTGGTACTTCTGGCTGATCTCCACCTCGATGGCCTCCCAGGCGCGGAACTGGAAGGACTTTCCCACGGCGCCGATGGTGACGGTTTGGGGCTTGATGGGCACCAGGTAGCTGTTGGCTGCCCCCGTGGCGGGGTTGTAGGTTTCCCAGTGGCGCCAGCAATCCAGTTGGAAGTTACCCTGCAGTTCGAGGTTGATGCGCGTGAGGAGGTTGAGGTTGAAGGCGGCCGTCACTCCGTCGGGGTCGTTGTAGGCGGCCAGGACCACCGAGGGGTCCTTCTTGAGGTCGAAACCGGTCAGGACCAGGTCGCCGGGCTTGAGAAAGGAACGGATGTTCGACAGCATACGTACCGCCTCCGGTGGGGTAAAGTTGCCGATGTTGGCCCCGGGAAAGAGCACGAGGCGCAGCCTTCCGCCGGTGGACGATCCGAGTCGGTCGAGGGCTTCGAAGTAGTCGGCCTGGATGGGACTGAATTCCAGTTTCGGCCACCGCATTTTGATCAGTTTTCCCAAACTGGCGAGCGCGCTGTCGCTGAGGTCGATGGGCCGGTAAGTGAATTGGGCACCCGCGGCCAAAAAACGTTCGATGAGCAGTTGGGTCTTGGTGCCATCCCCCGCGCCGAATTCGATGAGGTCGAACGGCCGTCCGCCGATCGGTGCGAGCAGGTCGTCGGCACACTGCCGGTAGATCTCGGCTTCCGCCCCGGTCAGGTAGTATTCCGGGCGCTCCATGATCTCCTGAAACAAGGCGCTGCCCCGATCGTCGTAGAACCATTTGCTGCTGAGGTGGCGGCGCTCGCTGGAGAGGCCGGCGATGACGTCCTCGGCGAACGGACTGTACTTGGAGGTAGGTGAAATCGTCATGGGTTAGCGGTCTGTGGCCAGGCGGATGCCGGTAAATTGCCAGCGTTTGTCGGGCTGAAAAAAATTGCGGTACGTGAGGCGGATGTGGCTGCGGGGGGTGGTGCAGCTGCCGCCCCGCAGCACCATCTGGTTGATCATGAACTTTCCGTTGTACTCCCCCAGCGCCCCTTCCGGGCGGGGATAGCGCGGGTAGGGAAGGTAAGCGGAATTTGTCCATTCCCAGCAATGCCCCAGCAGTTGGGTGTCCTCGGGCCCCGCAGCGGCCGTCGGGTGAAAGTCCCGGCGCTCTACCCAGTTGCCGTCCACGGGCACCCGGGGGGCGAGTTGCCGGCAGGCGGCTTCCCACTCGTACTCCGTGGGCAGGCGGGCCCCCGCCCAGCGGGCGTAGGCGTCGGCCTCGTACCAGCTGATGTGGGTCACGGGCAGGGCGGGGTCGATGTCCGTAAGCCCGTAATTCAGGGTGTAGTGCTTCCACCCCTCCGGCGTACGGTGCCAGTACAGGGGGGCCGGGGTGTCTAGTCCGCGGGCCCAGGCGATGCCCTCCATTTGCCAGAGTTCGAACCGGCCGTAGCCGTCGTCCTCCATGAAGGCGAGGTACTCGCCGTTGGTGACCAGGCGCGAGCCGAGGCCGAAGTCCTGCAGCAGCACGTCGTGACGACTCCGCTCGTTGTCCCAGTGAAAGTCATCCCCGGCGTGCCCGATCGGATAAATCCCCCCGGAAATCGGGATAAAGCCGAGCGGTGGTGCCGCTTTTACTTTCCGGCCGACCGGCTTTTCGCCGTACACGGGGTAGAGCGGGTTGGTGCCCAGGATGTACTTGATGTCGGTAAGCAGCAGTTCCTGGTGCTGTTGCTCGTGGTGCAGACCCAGCGTCGTCAGCTGCCTGACTTCCTCGGTACCGCTCTGCAGCAGGTCGAGCATGGCGGCGTCCACGTGGCGCCGGTAGGCCAGGATGGCGTCGAGGTCCGGGCGGGTCATATTTCCGCGGTTGCTGCGCAGAATGCGGGGGCCCTGGCTTTCGTAATAGCTGTTAAAAAACCAGTTCAGCCGCTCGTCGAATAGTCGGTAGCCGGGGGCGTGGGCGGCCAGAATGAAGTTCTCGAAGAACCAGCTGGAGTGGCCCAGGTGCCACTTGGGGGGGCTGACGTCAGGGTGCGGCTGCACGGTGTAGTCCTCGGGCAGCAGGGGGGCGCACAGGCGGACCGATTGCTCCCGGACGCCGGAGAAATGAAGCGCGATCGGGGCGGGGCGGGTCGCGGATTCGGTGACGCCGGCGGAGGTCACTTAGGCTGCACGCTTACGCCCTTCCAGAAGGCCACGTGTCCCCGGAGGTGTTCGGCCTGCGGGTAGGGCTGGGGATAATACCAGGCCGCCGCGGCATTGCGCTGGCCAGCGACCGTAAGGTCGTAGTAGCGGCAATCGCCCTTCCAGCCGCAGTGGGAGCTTGTTTCGCTGTTGCTGAAGTAGGCGCGGTTGAGGCTGTCGGCGGGGAAATAGTGGTTGCCCTCCACCACTTGGGTGGAGCCGCTTTCGGCCAGTACGTGACCGTTCCAGATGGCTTGCATCATGATCGAGGCTTGAGGATTGTAGTAACGGCAAAGTCCCCGGTCAAGTTGGGAGCCTCCCGGCTTATCTTGGCCCCCATGCCGCATCCCGCCCTCCTGGTCTTCGTCAAAAACCCCGTTCCCGGTAAAACCAAAACCCGGCTGGCGGAGGCCGTAGGCAACGACCGGGCACTCCTCATGTACCGGCGGCTCCTGGATCACACCCGCGTGCAGGCCGCGGCCCTGCCGGGCGTGACCCGCTACCTCCATTACTCCGAGTACGTGGATGACCACGACGCCTGGCCCGGTGCGGCATTCATCAAATTAGTACAGGTGGGCGATGGCCTCGGGGAACGCATGTCGCGGGCCTTCGACCACGCCTTCGCCCGCCGGCACGACCGGGTCATCATCATCGGCAGCGACTGCCCCGGCGTGACCACCGCGCTGCTGGAAGAAGCCTTCGCCGCCCTGCTGACCAGTGACGTGGTGGTCGGGCCCGCCCTCGATGGCGGCTACTACCTGCTCGGCATGCGCCACCCCCATCCCGGGCTGTTCACCAATATGGAGTGGAGCACCGACCACGTACTCGAAGACACCCTGGCGCGGGCGCGGGTGCAGGGCCTGCGGGTAACGCCACTCACCCCCCTGTCGGACGTAGATTACCTGGAAGACTGGCTCCGCTACGGCTGGGAAGTGCCGGACTAGAGCCGGTTGCTCCGGGCACGCAGGCAGTGGTCGGCCAGCACCAGGGCCGTCATGGCATCGACGATGGGTACGGCGCGGGGCAACACGCAGGGATCGTGCCGCCCCTTGCCCACTACGGTGACGGCCTCCCCGGCCGCGTTGACGCTCTCCTGGTCGGAGATGATCGTGGCCACCGGCTTGAAGGCGGCCCGGAAGTAGATTTCCTCCCCATTGGAGATGCCGCCCTGGATGCCGCCGCTGCGGTTGGTGCGCGTGTGCACGTTTCCGTCCGCGTCCGTATAAAAGGCATCGTTGTGGGCGCTGCCCCGCAGGCTTACTCCGGCAAATCCACTGCCGTACTCGAACCCTTTACAGGCGTTGATGCTCAGAATGGCTTTGCCCAGATCCGCATGCAGCTTATCGAAGACGGGCTCCCCCCAACCCGCCGGCACGCCGCGGACTACGCACTTGACTACGCCGCCGATGGTATCGCCCGCCTTGCGGACCGTCAGTATCTCCTCTTCCATGCGCGCCGCGGTGGTGGGGTCGGGACAGCGGACGTCGTTGCTGTCGATCAGCGAAAGGTCCAGATCGGCGGTGTTCCATGTGGGTCGCGATGTCGCCCACCTGGTCCACGTAGCCGTGAATGCTGATCCCGTAATGGGCCAGTAACTGCCGGGCGACCGCGCCGGCGGCGACCCGGGCGGCGGTTTCCCGGGCCGACGAGCGGCCCCCGCCCCGGTAATCCCGGTGGCCGTACTTGGCGCTGAAGGTGTAATCGGCGTGGCTGGGGCGGTACTTGTCGAAGATGTGGCTGTAGTCCTTGCTTCGCTGGTCCTGGTTGTAGATCACCAGGCCGATCGGGGTACCCGTGGTCCTGCCCTCGAAGGTGCCCGAGAGGAGCTCCACGCCGTCTGCTTCCTTGCGCTGGGTGACGAGCCGGCTCTGTCCCGGCCGCCGCCGCGCCATCTCCCGGTTGATCGCCTCCACGTCCAGCGCCAGCCCGGCGGGACAACCGTCGATCGTGACGCCCAGCCCGACGCCGTGGCTTTCCCCGAAGGTGGTGACGCGGAAGAGGGTGCCGAAGGTGTTGCCGGACATGGGGGGAAGGAGTGAATGAGTGAATGAGTGAAGGGGTGAATGAGTGAAGGGGCCCAAAGGTACTCATCACCGCTTCAGGCGCTGTTTGATCGCGGGGGGGAGTACGTCGGCCAGGCCCAGGCGCAGGCGCTCCAGCTTGCGGAAACCTAGGGTGGGGTAGAGCCGGGTGTACCGGGGGACGAGTTCGAAGGGGTGGCCGGTGTCCCCGTAAACGGAGTCGGCGAAGTGCGTTCGGTAGGCCGTGGCGGCCGCGTCCAGGTCGTGGGTGGCCAGCATGCGCACGGAGCGGAGGAGGGCGCCGCGGAAGTAGGAGGCGCGGGCGTGCCAGTACGCCGGCTGGTGGGTGTGCAGGTGGGCGTTGGCGACCGCCAGCATGGCGATCCTGCGCTGCAGCGTACCCGCCGGGTCGCTGCCGGTGATGCGGGGGCCGGCGTGGTGGTGGTAGAAACTGCCTACTACGGGGTCGATGACGTAGGGAGTGGCCGCGCGAAGCAGTTGAAACCACAGATCGATGTCCTGACTGCTTGCCAGGCTCTCGTCCCACCCGTTTATCCGCTCGAAGGCGCTGCGCCGTAGGAGATTAGAATGCGTACAGCCCGTCCGGTAATTATGAAAGAGTCCCTCCCAGAGGGGGACCGCAGGAAGGGAATCCTCCGTGCTGCCGTCCGGGTACAGGTGGCGGTAAGCCCCGACCACCCAGTCGGCGTTTCCGGCCAGGGCGAGTTGCCGGCTGATCTTATCCGGGGCGATGGTATCGTCGGCGTCGAGGAACTGCAGCCACTCGCCCGTGCTGAGGCTCGCCCCATGGTTGCGGGCGGCCGGGGCCCCGGGGCGGGGGCAGGTCGTCACCCGCACGTACGTGCCGTGCCTGGCCGCGAATTCCCGCAGCATTTGCGGGGTGCGGTCGGTGGAGCCGTTGTCGACCGCGATGAGTTCCCACTTGCCTGGCACCCGTGTCCCCGCCTGCAGTGCACTCTCCAGGCTCCGGGCGATGAAGCGCTCGGCATTCAGGCAGGGAATGATGATGCTGACCTTCACCGGGAACTCATTTTCCCCAATTTATGGGTCAGGATCTGCCACACGCCCCGGGGCTCGCGGAGGAGGCGCGCGAGGAGCGTTAAGATGTGCTTGCGGTCGCCCTGTCGCGGGGATTTGAGCAGCAGATCCTTAGCTATACGTGCAGCGAACATACTGTAGGAAGGGGTCAGGCGGGTGGCGGGGAAGCGCTTGCGGTAAAGGTCCAGGTCCAGTAGGTGCCTGCGCAGGCGTGCGTCGGAGAGGTAGTCCGGCCCACTGCTCAGGCTGGCTGGCTGGCGCTCGTTGACGGAGCGCACCCGGTCTTCGTAGTAGGCGGGACCCCGCTGGCTGATGAGCAGGAAAAAATAGTGATCCGCGGCGACCACGTCTTCCATGTCCGGGGGCCAGTCGCCGAAAATGCGCGTCCGGAAGAAAAAGGAACTGGTGTGCACCCGAACATTGCGGTCGGCGCAAAAGTGGGCGTGGGAATACACGCCCGTCGTGCGGCGGGGCTGGCGGGAGGTACTTCGCAGAAAGGGGGGCTCAGTCAGCTGGCCGTGCTGGTCTACCTTCGTGCAGCGCGTGTCGTGCAGGCAGATGCTCAGGGAGGGATCGCCCTCCATCACGGTGTACTGGGCCTGGAGTTTATCCGGATCGATCCAGTGGTCGTCGCCGTCGAGCAGGGCGGTGTACTTGCCGCGGCAGGCCATGGGATTGAGCATATTGTTGCGGCGGCCGGGGGTGCCGGGCAGGCGGTGGTTATACAGCAATAGCCGAAATTTATCGGGATGCCGCTGCTGGTACTCCTCTAGAATGGCGCGGGTGCCGTCGGTACTGCCATCGTCATCCACCACGATCTCGAAGGTGAACGTCACCCGCTGCTCCAGGATGCTATCCAGCGCGCGGCCGATCAGTCCGGCCTGGTTGTACGTCACGACCGATACGCTGACTTCGGGGCAGTGGGGTTCCCGCCAGTACGGGGGTACGGGGGGCAGGTAGTAGGCGGTAGGCGCGGGTGCGGAGATCACCCCCCAAAGCTAAGGTGCCGGCTGAGCTTATCCGGAGCAATGGTGCCGTCGGCGTCGAGGAACCGCAGCCACCCGCCCGTACTGAGAATCGTGCCGTGCCCGGCCACAAATTCCCGCGGCATTTGTGGGGCGCGGTCGGTGGAGCCGTTGACGACCGCGATGAGTTCCCACTTGCCTGGCACCCGTGTCCCCGCCCGTATTGCGGACGTGAGGCTTTGCGTGATGAGGGCCTCAGCATTGTATGCCGGTGCGATGATGGGGACGGTCACCGGATAAAGTACGTTACTTTTGCACGATAAAGCCTTGCTGCGTTCATGGATTTAATCATTGTACTGCCGGTATACAACGATTGGGAGAGCTTGACCCACCTGATGGAACAGGCACTAAACGCGGTGAGTGAGGTGTGTCAGACGGTCCATTTCATTGTCGTCAACGATGGTTCCACGGCACTGGCTACCCCGCCCCAACTCCCCCCCTTGGCCCACCTGCACGTGGTCAACCTGTCCACGAACTACGGCCACCAGCGCGCCATTGTTCTGGGATTGTGCTACGTGAATGAGGAGCTGGAGCACCGCGCGGACAGGGTCATCGTGATGGACGCGGACGGGGAAGATCGCCCGGAAGATATTCCCCGACTGCTGCACGCCGCCGATGCCGATACGATCGTATTCGCCGGACGGGCAAGGCGGTCGGAGCGCAGGAGCTTCAAAATTGGGTACTGGTGGTACCGGCAGTGCTTTCGGCTGGTGTCGGGGGAACGCATCCGCTTTGGTAATTTCAGCTGCGTACCGCTCGGACTGCTGCCCCGCATCATTCACAATGCCGATTTTTGGAACCACTACTCGGCAGCGATACTCAAGGCGTCCCTGCCGCACCGAGTGATTGCCACCGATCGGGGCAGGCGCTACGCCGGCACCTCGCACATGAATTTTTCGTCACTCATCCTACACGGCATGAGTGCTTACTCGCTGTACACCGATCGGGTGGTCATAAAGTTATTCGGCCTGCTGGGAGGCATCCTGATCCTGATGTTGATCGGCCTGGGGGGTATTGTTTACTTTCGCTACTTCACGGAGCTGGCCATTCCGGGTTGGGCCTCCATTCTTTTTGCTACCATCTTTAACATTGTGGTCACCGTATCCGCCATATCCCTGCTGGTGCTGCTGCAGCAGCTCAACCGCAGAAGCCTGAGGCCCGAACCACCCGTAGGCTTTTACCGGAATCTAATCCTCTCGGTCGATCGTTATCCGCATCTGGTATGAGTACAGAGAAATACATTGGGGACGAGCTTGGGCTGTTCCAGCACGCGACGAACTGGAAGCGCTACTGGTCGGATACGGTAGCCGACTTCGTCGGGGGGGAGGTACTGGAGGTCGGCGGCGGCCTGGGCAGCAACGCTAGCTACATTCTGGACGCCGGTAAGAAACTAGCTACCCTTACCCTGTTGGAACCAGATGCCGAATTGGCGCGGGACGCTGCGGTAGCTACCGGCCACCTACATCCCAGGGTAGAAATAATCACCGGAACCCTGGGGGATATTCCCGAGAACCGGAGGTTCGATACGATCCTGTACATCGACGTTTTGGAACATATCTCGGATGACGCGGGGGAACTCCGGGCGGCTGCCGGTAGACTCCGGCCGGGCGGCCACCTGATCGTGCTGGTTCCGGCCTTTGCCTTCCTCTACACGGAATTCGATCGCCACATCGGGCATTTCCGGAGGTACGATAAGGGGACGCTATCCGCCGTTGCTCCGCCTATACTTAGGCAAGAATTGCTGACCTACCGTGATTCCGCGGGGTTCCTGGCGTCGGTAGCCAACCGGGCGTTTTTGAAGCAGGCCTCGCCTACGCTGGCCCAGGTGCGGTTCTGGGACCGCGTGCTGGTTCCGTTCTCCCGCTGGACGGACCCGGTCGCGAATCGGGCGTTCGGAAAATCACTGATCGGGGTATGGAAACGGCCGGTGTGAGCAGGGTATTATGGATACTTACCGGGGGTATTGCGCTGATCCTCCTGATCTTTTCTGGTTTGGCCATCGCCTACCCGGCCGATCTGAGGGGGATCGACTCAAACGTGGTGCACACCGTTCAGCAACTGCTGGTTGACAATGCTCGCCTCTACCTGGACCCGGCTCAGGCTCCCTTTAGCATCACCCAGTATAGTCCGTTATTCTACGTGCTTCTTGACGCGGTAGCTACCGGTTTGGGGGTGGGCCGTGCCGAACCCCACACCTTACTATTGCTGTGTCGTTCCGTAGCGGCCCTCCTACTGGGTCTGAGTTTGTGGCAACTTTACGCTGGTCTGAGGGAGATAGGTTTGAGTGGCCAATTCGCCTGCCTACTGCTGATCCTCTTTACGGGGTACACCTTTCCGTGGTTTTTAATGGCCCGATCCGATGTAGGCGTACTACTGATGGCGGTGCTGCTGCTGCGTATTTTTCTGCGGGATCGGTTGTCTCTTGTCCAGGCGGCTACGCTGGGAGCCATCACCGCGCTGGGGCTTGGATTTAAGCTGAGTTTCGGAATATTCGCCGTACTGCTTCCGGCATATTTTTTTATAAAGCGGAAGCCCCGGGCGGGTTTGGCCTTTATTGCTGGTGGACTGGCCGGTGGTGGCAGCGTCTTACTGACGCTGCTAGTCTGTGGCTACAACCTCAGCTTCATTAAGCAAAACATGCTGGATGGTATTGACAATGGGATGGACCTCCGTAACGCGCTGGCCGTGGCTTACTTTGAGTTCATCATTTATGTATTGCCCTTATTTGCTATCGGCTACTTGCTCTTAGTACGTGGGCGCGCGCGTTTTCTTTCCACCTCGGTGGAGGAGAAGCTCCGGGTTCTTCTGCTCGGCACCGCTGGCTTCGCCCTGATGACGGCGCTTAAGGTGGGCTCCGCTGCCAACTACTTCAATGAATTTTTGCTGGTTTTGGTCTTCTGGCTGGGAACCCACCTGGCCGCCAGTCATTACTCCCGCCGGCTACTTACCGGACTGGTGCTGCTCGTGCTGCTGACGCAGCGGGTAGCGGGTCACGCTAAACAGTACCTACCCACGCTGGTAGAAGGGGTTACGCGTTCGACCTCGCCCCTGTGGGAAGATCGCGCGCGAACGGTTGAATACCTCTCTACGCGGCTGGGAAACGATCTGTTGTATACGAACGACAAAATGGTCGGGCTCGCTTTTCCGGATCAAGTCTTGTTGTTTCAGTTTGATATACACGTATATAGCTTCCGTCGGGGTACCGTAGATTATACGCAATGGAATGATATGGTGAAGAACAATCAGGTTACCTACCTCGTGCTGGATGCGTCTGCGGAGCCCCGCTTCGGTCTCGACGTCGATTCCACGTACCTCAAACTAGTGGAGTTCGGGCACCTTTCCGTATACCAAAGAAAATCACCTTAGGACCCATGAGAACCGCCGTCTTCCCCGGATCCTTCGATCCCATCACCCGTGGCCACGTGGAGCTCGTCAAGCGGGCCGTGCCGCTGTTCGACCGCATCGTGGTGGCCGTCGGCGTCAACAGCCAGAAGTCGCACCTCTTTGACCTGGAACAGCGGATGGAGTGGCTGCGCGAGGTCTTCGCCGACGAACCGCGGGTGAGCGTGGACAGCTTCGAGGGACTGACGGCCCACTTCTGTAAGCGCATCGGGGCCCGCTACCTGCTGCGCGGCCTGCGCAACGCCAGCGATTTCGATTACGAGAAAACGATCAGCCAGCTCAACGAGATCGTGGGGGACGGGCTGGAAACCATCTTCCTGATCAGCCAGCCGGCCTACAGCCACATCAGTTCCACGATCGTGCGGGAGATCATCAAGGGGGGAGGGGATGCCTCGCCCTTCCTGCCGGAGGATCTAGAGCTTCCGGCGCGCCACGATGCTCCGGCCTAGGGTCACCTCGTCGGCGTACTCGAGCTCGCCGCCGAAACTGACGCCGCGGGCGATGCTGCTTACCTGGACCCCGGCGTCCGTCAACTGCTTGTTGAGGTAAAAAATGGTCGTATCCCCCTCGATGGTGGGGCTGATCGCCATGATCACCTCCTGCACCTCGGCCACCCGCGCCCGGGTGATGAGGGTGTCGATGTTGAGGTCGGCCGGACCGATGCCGTCGATCGGGGAGATCACTCCGCCCAGCACGTGGTAGACGCCGCGGTACTGCTGGGTCTCTTCGATGGCCATAACGTCACGGATGGTTTCGACTACGCAGATGGTGGACTTGTCGCGGCGCTGGTCGCGGCAGATGCTGCAGACGTCCTGGTCGCTGAGGTTGCCGCAGGTGATGCAGTGGCGGATGTTCTCCCGCATGCCGGCGATGGCGCGGGCGAGGTGGACGCTGTCTTCGGTCGGCCGCTGTACGAGACTGAGGACGAGGCGCAGGGCGGTCTTCTTTCCGATACCGGGCAGGGCGGCGAAGGCATTGACGGCATCTTCGATCAGACGGGAGGAGAATTGCATAAGGAAACTTGAAAACTGGACGGGCGGCACATCGCGCGAACTAATAAAACAATCGCACCCCCTTACAGTTTGTTTATCCCGGGAATAGGCCGCAAATTTGCCCGTCCCCACAACAACCCAAAAGAAGAGATTATGGCTGAGGTTATACGCATGCCCCGCATGAGCGACACCATGGAAGAAGGCAACATCGTAGCCTGGCTCGTCGAGGAAGGCGACGCGGTAGAACCCGGCCAAACCCTGGCGGAGGTAGAGACCGACAAGGCCACCATGGAGCTCGACTCTTTCTTCGAGGGAACGCTACTACACATCGCCGTGAAGGAAGGCGCCGTCGCCATCGATGGAGTCATCGCCATCATCGGAGAGGAGGGGGAAGACTGGAAGGCCGCCCTGGAAGGTGCCGGTAACGGAGCTTCCGAGGCCGCCCCTAAGGAAGAGGCCGCCCCCGAAACCGAAGACGACACCCCCGCCGCGGCTACGGACACGAACGCGTCTACCTCATCGGGTTCCGACGACCGCCTCAAGGCCAGCCCCCTGGCCCGCGCCATGGCTAAGGACGCCGGTCTGGACATCAGTAAGATCACCGGCACCGGCGAAGGCGGCCGGATCGTGAAGCGCGATATCGAGGAGGCCCAGTCCGGCGGCGCCGCGGCCCCGACTTCCCCGGCACCCGCGTCCGCGCCCCAGCCCACTACGCCCCAGCCCGTACCCGCCAAGCAGGAGAGCCCCAACGTCGACGTGGAGCAGCCCGTCTACAAAGTCCCCGCTTTTTCCATCAACGGGGGCGAGCCCAACTACGAGGACGTGCCCGTCAGCCAGATGCGCAAGGTCATCGCCCGCCGATTGGGAGAATCCAAGTTCACCGCTCCCCACTTCTACGTGACCGTGGAGATCGAGATGAGCAAGGTCTGGGCAATGCGCACCCGCCTCAACGAGGTGTCGCCGGTCAAGATCAGCTTCAACGATCTCGTAGTTAAGGCCTGCGCCGTCAACCTACGTAAGCACCCCGCCATCAACTCCAGCTGGCTGGGCGACAAGATTCGCGTCAACAAAGACGTCAACATCGGCGTGGCCGTGGCCATTCCCGACGGCCTGCTGGTCCCCGTGATCCGCTACGCCGACATGAAGTCGCTCTCCCAGATCAACTCCGAAGTGAAGGAGCTGGCCGGCCGCGCGAAGAACAAGAAGCTCGGTCCCGACGAGATGACCGGCAACACCTTCACGATCTCGAACCTCGGCATGTTCGGCATCGAGGAGTTCACCGCCATCATCAACCCCCCCGACGCCTGCATCCTGGCCATCGGCGGCATCAACGATAAGCCCGTGGTCAAGAACGGCGAGGTCGTAGCCGGTAAGGTGATGAAAGTGACGCTGAGCAGCGACCACCGCGTGGTGGATGGCGCCAGCGCCGCCCAGTTTCTTAACGACGTGAAGGCGACCCTGGAAGAGCCCATCCGTTTGATGGTCTGACCGTAGAAGCCCAACGCTGCCCTACCGCACCTGAATTCTGGCCACCCCCCGGCTACCCTCCACGCGTAGGAAGTACGTACCCGGAGCCAAGCCTGCTGTGGATAGCACCGCGCTAGAGTCATTCAGCAAGGTACTTCCGATAGTTTGCCCCAGCACGTTGTACACCCGTACCCACGTATCCCGGGGTAGGGGACGGGCCACGTAGAGCCGCACCGCCTGCCCTTCGCGCACGGGGTTAGGATAAACCGCAACTACATCTACGGGCAAGGGCGCTTCCTCGCTGGCGGTAAACATGCCCTCGAAGAGGCGATCCGCCTTACCGTATGCATCCCTGGCCACCAGGCGGCCGATCTTCCGCCCGGGAATATCGTCGGCCGGAGGGTGAATCCCCCCCCAGATGCGACTCAGGCTGGTCTCGGCGGAGGCATCCTGGTAGGTAGCCCACTGCAGTACCACGTCTACACTCGGCCCTTCCTCGAAGACCAGAAATTCGTTCTTCTTCGCCACGAACTCCCCGACGCCCCCGGGGAAGTAGGGGGTGCCCGTCAGCTCCGTCAGGACGTCCGCGGCGGCGGCACTGAAGGTCGAGTGCCCCGAGACGTAGCCCGCGAAGTTGGGCGTGACGAAGTTCGGCCGCTGGTAGGGCTCCCAGAGCGAAGGGTTGATCCAGTCGACGCCCGCCACTTCGAGGTCGGGGTCGTCGATGAAGGCGTTGCCGATCCAGGCCCGGGCCTTCACCCGCATCAGCGCGGCCGCGTTCACTACCTCTAAGGAACTGCCGACCTCCTCAATGTAGCCGGGGTCCAGACGGATGCCCCCGGGGGTGTAATAAGGGCGGTCGGGAAGGCTCGCCTGTCCCTGACTGGCCAGGAAGCGGATGGCGGTGATGGGCCGCACGTAATCGTACTTCCCCTTGATGCTCCAGGCGGCGATCGCGGCATCGTGCATGGCGCCGCCGAGGGTGAGGTAGGCCTTGACGTCGTACTCCAGGGCGTCGAGTTCGCTGCCCCGGCCCCACAGCGTCCGCCGGAAGTCGGGGTGGTCCATCACCTTATTCAGGATAGTAAACCAGTGGCCCGGCGGGGTTTCGGACTCGGGTCCGTCGGCCCAAAATTCAGCGAGTACGCGGGTGTAATCGCCGCGGGGCACGAAGTTATCGGGGTAAGGCTGCCCGGTTACGGGGTTCAGCGCCCGGCCGCTACCTGCTTGCCCGCCCTCGTGCTGGCGGTAAAAGTCCCGGTAATCGGCCGGCGTCTCCGGCAGGGCCTGTGTCAGGTTGCCGCGGGCGCCCGGACTGATGTTCCACAGTACGCCGTCGGTGGGGTCGAGGTGGCTGGACCACTTCAGCACCAGCTCGAAGTTCCAGCGGTACAGGTTGAGCTGGGCGGTGTCGCGGAGGTCGTAGTAGGGCGGCGGACCGGGATCGTGGTAAACCGGGCTATCGCCGTGGATGGTATCGGTGGCGGTGGGCAGCACCTTGACGGCGTCGGGCAGGGCGAAGGGGGTCACGCGGCCCCAGCTGGCGCCCAGGAAGGTGGGCACGTTACCGATCGGGTTGCCGGACTGGTCCACCACCGTACCGGGAAAGGCCAGTTGCTGCCAGCGATTGGGATCCCTTAGCGAAAGAATACTGAAGGGACGATCGAGGATGAGGGGATCATTCTTGGGGTCGGGATAGCCGTCGTTGGCGTAGTCGAGTGCTTCGTTGGCCCCGTCGCTCATGCCGTACGCGATGAGGGTGGCGGCTACGTAGTTGCCCAGGGCGGCCGGCGCTCCCCCCGGGTAGTCCACGGAAGTGAAGGTGGTGTCGTAGCCCCGCGCCTGCATCAACTCCCGGGCCGCCCGCCGGATCGTATCGATGCCCGGGGCGCGCCGGTAGCGGTGCAACAGCAAGCGGTAAGCCGCATAGCTGATGGCCTCCTCGGTGGCCGCCCGGGGATCGGGGTAAATGGGTAAATCGGGGGGAGTGGGGGTGAGGGCGGTGTTGCCCCGGCGGTTCACCAGCACCCACACGTCGTACATGGCGGCCGAAGCGTGGTAGAGGTTGCGGGCGTGGACTACCGGCCGGGCGAAGTCCTTGCGGATCGCCGTTAGGTAAACCTCATTCCACGCGCGGGCGGCGGAAGGCGTGTCCTGGGCGGCAAGTCCGCAGGTGAATAGAAAAGCAAGAAGGGACAGCAAAAACCGCATTATGCGCGACCGGATTGATTTATCCAAAGGTACGTAGTCGGGGCGGGCGGCGGCGGGGCGCGGGTGCCGGGATTCCGTCGTGCAGCAGGCAAGTGCGCCGGGGAACATCCCCCGCAGGAAGGGGTTATAGGAGCCACAACATTTTGCTGCATGTCCCTCCTCTGGATCGGGTTCGCTGTTTTCGTGGCGCTTCTTCTGTTTTTAGATCTCTTCGTGCTCAACGCGAAGGATCACGTGCCGCGTACCCGGGAGGCACTGGGGCAAACGGCCATGTGGGTGACGCTGGGGCTGGGCTTTGGCGGCTTTGTATACCTGGCCTACGGCAATGGGTGGGTCGACTCTCCGCTGACGCCGCACCAGGCCCTGATCAACTACCTGACGGGTTACCTCGTGGAGCTCTCCCTGAGCATGGACAACGTGTTCGTGATCGCGGTGATTTTCGGCTACTTCAAGGTGCCGGCCATGTACCAGCACCGGGTGCTCTTCTGGGGTATTTTGGGGGCGGTCTTCTTCCGCCTGGCCATGATCCTTGCCGGCGTTTACTTGCTGGAAAAGTTCGACTGGATGTTTTACGTCTTTGGCGTCCTGCTGCTGTACTCCGCCTACAAAATGGTGGGCAAGGGGGAAGACATCCATCCGTCCGACAACCCCATCATCAAGCTGGTCAAGCGGGTGGTGCCGGTGACGACGGAGTACCACGGGCACGATTTCTGGGTGCGCAAGCGGCACGTGCTGGCGGCCACCCCCCTGTTCGTGGCCCTCATCATGGTGGAAACGACCGACATCATCTTTGCCGTGGACTCCATCCCGGCCATCCTGGGCATCACTACCGATTCTTTCCTGGTCTTTACGTCCAACATCATGGCGGTGCTCGGCCTGCGGGCCCTGTATTTCGTGCTCTCGTCCATGATCGACAAGTTCCGTCTCCTGAAGTACAGCCTGGCCCTGATCCTGGTTTTCGTGGGTATTAAGCTGCTGCTCCACGAAGTATGGCATCCCGCGGAGTGGATTAGCCTGGTAGTCATCTTCACCACCCTCACGGCCGGTGTGTTGCTGTCGCTCTTACGGAAGGCCCCCGCCGACCACCTGGAGGACCCCACCGAGATCACCGCGCCGAGCCAGGTGCCGGAAGACCACCAACTCTAGTTAAGCGCTTGTTTGGGATTCCGCTCACCGCCGCAAACTTGCTCTTTTGCGCCTATTCTTCGTCTCAAAAAGCGTCACTTAGCCCGCTAGGCTCCCCTTTATGAGGCTCGAATGGACCCAAAATAGCGGCGTCTTCGTCAGGCTCGGAAAACCCAAGCAAGCGCTAAGACAACTCCTCGTAGAACCGTCGCTCGGTAATCTCGCTCCAGGGCTTACCCAGCCGCTGAAACTCCTGAATGGAGGCATACACCTTGCGGGTAGTAGCGTCGGAATCCGCGTACTCCTCCACGACCTCCCGCGACACGCGGCGGGCGGTTGCGATCAGGGCATCGGGGTAGGGGCGGACCGACAGCGTAGGCACTTGCCGCAACTTCTCCAGGTACTCCGCATTCTTAGCCTCGAAGGCCGATAGGGTGTACATATTGATGTAGTGGGTGGCCACGGCGAAGATGCGCTGCAAATCCTGCGGCAGCGCGTTGTACTGCTCCAGGTTGACGAAGAACTCAAAATTGGTGCCGGGTTCGTGCCAGCCCGGGTAGTAGTAATATTTAGCGATCTCCTGGAATCCCATCACGTAGTCGTGGTAGGGGCCTACCCACTCGGTAGCATCCAGGATGCCGCGTTCGAGCCCGGTATAGATCTCCCCGCCGGGCAGCAACACGGGCGTGCCACCGAGGCGCTCCAGCACCCGCCCGCCGAGGCCCGGCATCCGCATTTTTAGTCCCTTGAAGTCCGCCACACTATTGATCTCCCGGTTGAACCATCCACCCATCTGCACGCCGGTGTTGCCCCCCGCGAAGGGCAGTAGCCCGACGGTGGCATACAGCTCCCGCCAGAGTTCCATACCTCCGCCGGCCAGCAACCAGGCATTCATCTGCTGGGCGTTCAGGCCGAATGGAAAACCGGCGAAGAACTGCGCCGCCGGCAACTTCCCCGACCAGTAATAGGCCGCCCCGCTCCCCACCTGCGCCGCCCCCTGCCGCACCGCGTCGAAGGCCTCCAGCGCCGGCACGAGCTCCCCGCCCCCGTACACCGTGATATGGAGCCTGCCCCCGGACATCTCCCGGCACAGGTCCGCCAACAACTGTGCCCCCTCCCCCAGGATCGGGAAGCCCGGCGGCCAGGTCGTCACCATCTTCCAGTCAAACCGCTCCCCGCTTACCGTTGCGGCGCGCGATTGCGCCTGCCCCTCACCCCCGAACAGGCGAAGCGCCAGGGGTAGGCCAATAGTACCGGCAGCCACGCCTTTAAGAATTTTTCTGCGGTCCATCGTGCTAAGTTAGCAGGTTGATCCGGTTGCCGTCATCCAAACGCACACCAGCATAACGGCTCTACCCGCCACCCAACAACTCAACAACCCACCCCCTCACCCAAACGCAACAATCCCCAAGCCCTCCACCACAAAATCCGCATCCACCTCATCCACGTACACCCCCGCCACCGCCGCCTTCAGTTCCCGCAGGGTTTGCCCAGCCGTAGAGCACGGAAGTTCGAGCATGACGCGGGCCCGCTCCGAAAAGTCTTGATCGGTCATGGCTAGTCCGAGCTGATCCAGGGCGCTCATCACGGGCCCCATGAGCGCGTAGCCGAAGTCGAGTTGCACCCGGGTAGTAAGGTAGCGCAGTCCGGTAGTGCCGGTGTCGAGGGCCAGGCGTGCGGCCTCGCGGTAAGCGTTAATCAGGCCGGAGGTGCCCAGCTTAGTGCCGCCATAGTAGCGGGAAACGACGATCACCGCGTCGCTGACGCCCGCCTTGTCCAGCTGTCCGAGGATGGGCTTACCCGCCGTGCCGCTGGGCTCGCCGTCGTCGTTGGCCCGCCAGCGGTCGTCCCCCGGCCCCAGTCGGTAGGCGTAGCAGTGGTGGTTGCACTTGTGGTGTAGGCCGCGTTGTTCGTCGACGACGGCCAGGGCCTCCGCTTCGGTGCGCACCGACGCCAGGTGAGCCACGAACTTGCTGCCGCGGTCCCGAAACTCCCCCGTGGACGGGCCGGTGGGAATGCAATAGCTATCGGGCGTGACGGGTTCGGGCATCCGGTAAAGGTAAGGGCCAACCAATCCGCCCGCTGAGGTGTCTTCCCTCCCTATGGCGCGCAGCTACAAGATCAAGGAATGCTTCTACACCCTGCAGGGCGAAGGTGCCCAGGCCGGGCGGGCCGCCGTTTTCCTGCGCTTCACGGGTTGCAACCTCTGGAGCGGCCGCGAGGAAGACCGCCACGCCGCCGTCTGTCAGTTCTGCGATACGGACTTCATCGGTACCGACGGCACCAACGGCGGGCGGTACACGCAGGTGCAGTGTGTGGAACTCGTGCAACGCCTCTGGCCCGGCGGCGGCACCCCCTACATCGTATGCACGGGGGGAGAACCGCTGCTGCAGTTGGATGTCCCCCTCATCGAAGCCTTCCAGGACGCGGGTTTTGCAGTGGCCGTGGAAACGAACGGGACCCTGCCCGTGCCCGCCCAGCTCGACTGGGTGTGCGTGAGCCCCAAGGCCAATGCGCGCCTCGCCGTAGCGCGGGGAGACGAACTCAAGCTGGTGTATCCCCAACCGGAGTCCGGGGCCCAACCCGAGCGGTTCGAGGCCCTCAACTTCACCCACTTTTATCTACAGCCTAAGGACGAGGCCGGCATCAACCACACCGCGGCCACCGTTGCCTACTGTATGGCCCATCCCCGCTGGAAGGTGAGCCTACAAACCCACAAGATCATGGGAATCGAGTGAAGTTACGCGGGGAGGCAACTCCTTATTTAGTCTGTCTATAAACTGTCGGTTATCAATGACTTAGAAGAACATTGAGTGGTTGAAATTACTTTTCACAGTAGAATCTATTTAACCACTAAATTTCTCCAATTATGGACTCTACCTGCAAAAACTGCAACCACTGGGAGCACGATGCACCCGCCGTACAGAATCGCGAAAACTTCGGCGAATGCGAAGTCCTCAGCGAAAGCGGCATGAAGTACGTTCTTCCCGTGCTGCAAAACCAATCGGCCGCGACCGGCACTGAATTTCTGACCGAAGCCAGCTTCGGCTGCAATCAATTCACGCCCGGCCGGTCTTAACCCACCCTTATCCAAGTTGAAGTGCCGCGTCCTTTCCTAGGGGCGCGGCATTTTTAGTTGATGCCGCCCCAACAGAGGTACTTGACGGTGAGGTAATCTTCCAGGCCGTACTTCGACCCCTCCCGACCGAAGCCACTCTCCTTCACGCCGCCGAAGGGAGCCAGGGTAGTGGAGATCATGCCGGTATTAATGCCCACCATACCGTACTCCAGGGCCTCCGCCACCCGCCAGATGCGCGCGTGGTCGCGGCCGTAGAAGTAGGCCGCCAAGCCGTAGGGAGTGGCGTTGGATTTTTCGATCACTTCCTGCTCGGTCTCAAAGCGAAAAACCGGCGCAACGGGCCCGAAGACCTCTTCCTGGCTGATCTCCATCGTAGCGTCGGCGCCCAGCAGCAGGGTAGGGCGGTAGCACCGCGGGCCGGCGTCGGAGGGGCCGCCCCCGAGCACGGCCTCGGCGCCCTTACTCACCGCGTCTTGCACCATACGCTCCACTTTATCCAGCGCGGCATCGTTGATGAGGGGGCCGATGTCTGTTCCCTCCTCCATCCCATTCCCCACGCGTAGAGCTTCCACCGCCGTGCGGAGGGCAGCGACGAATGCATCGTATATTTTGGATTGCACGTACAGCCGGTTGGCACACACGCAGGTCTGCCCGCCGTTGCGGTATTTGGAGGCCATGGCACCCGCGACCGCGCCGGCTACGTCCGCGTCGTCGAACACGATGAAGGGAGCATTGCCCCCCAGCTCGAGCGACAGCTTTTTGAGGGTACCCGCGCTCTGCGCCATCAACTTCTTGCCGGTGGCGGTGCTGCCCGTAAAGCTGAGCTTGCGCACGCGGACGTCCGCGGTCAGGACGCCGCCCACCTCCTTTGGTCGGCTAGTTGGTACAACATTAAATACGCCGTCGGGGAAGCCGGCCTCCCGGGCCAGCCAGGCCAGCGCCAGAGCGCAGAGGGGGGTGTCCTCAGCGGGTTTGACCACCACCGTACAGCCGACCGCCAGGGCCGGGGCCACTTTGCGCGTGATCATGGCCACCGGGAAGTTCCAGGGCGTGATGGCCGCCACTACGCCCACCGGCTGCTTGATGGTCACGATGCGGACATCCGGCCGGTGGCTCGGAATCACGTCGCCGTAGGCCCGTTTCCCCTCCTCGGCGAACCACTCGATGAAAGAGGCGCCGTAACTGACCTCCCCACGGGACTCGGACAGCGGTTTGCCCTGCTCCCGCGTCAGGATGGTAGCCAGGTCCTCCCGATGAACGTGCAATAAGTCGAACCACCTGCGCAGAATAGCCGATCGATCGCCCGCGGTTTTACCACTCCAGTCGGAAAAGGCCCGGTCGGCGGCGGTAACGGCCAACTCCGTCTCTTCCGCACCTAGATCGGCTACCTCCGCCAGCAGCTCTCCGGTAAAGGGATCAAAAACGGAAAACGTACGCCCGTCGGCCGCATCGGTCCACCGTCCGTCGATGAAGGCTTGATGGCGGAGGAGGGCTGTTTGCTGAAGCTGCATAAGGCGGTAATACTAAGCCTTTTCAAGGTACAGACTAAAAACGCAAAGGGGCTACTTCTTACGAAGTAACCCCTTATGCGGTCTGGACGGGACTCGAACCCGCGACCTCCGCCGTGACAGGGCGGCATTCTAACCAACTGAACTACCAAACCTTAGTGCTCCCAGACAGCTTCCTGCCCGATTGCGACGGCAAATATACAGTCGCTCACTGAGAAGGTGCAAGGCAATTCCGCATAATTTTATCGGGTGGGGGGCAAAACCCGGGTAGCGGGTTGGCTATCAACCCCTTAATCTAACTGAAACTTTACCGGCAGGTTAAAGGCCACGCGCACGGGGCGCCCCGCTTGTATGCCCGGGGAGAATTTCCGACCCGCAGCGTTGATGCGCCGGACCGCCCGCAGCGCCGCGTCCGTCAGGCCACCGGGAAGGCCACGCACCGCTTCGATACCGGTGACGGTACCGTCTTTCTCTACAACGAACTTGATGTAGACGGTGCCCTCGATGCCGTTATTTCGCGCCGGAGCGGGATAGGAAATGTTGGCCATGATGAAGGTGAGCAGGGCACGGTCCGAGCAGGTCTTGCGCTCCTCACCGGAGAGTTGCTTACAGTCCTCCCCGAATACGGGCATGCGTTCGGCGAACAGGACGGGGCCTTCGTCAACCGGAGGCGGAGGCGGAGCCACGGGCGGCGGCGGTGGGGCTTTCCGCTCCAGCACGGGCCGTGGACTGAGGTCAAACACTACCGGGTCCGCCTCGCTGATGCTGCGGTCAATCAGTTCCACCGTAGGCGCCTGCTCATCCGCAATGGGTTCGATCACCGTAGGGGGAGGCGGCGGCGGAGGGGGCTTAGGCAATTGGTAGGTGATGGGAATCTGCTCGATGAGCGCATCGGTTTCAAGCGGGCCACTGGTGTAGGTGGGCGCTTCCCGGTACTGCGTCCAGTTGATCACTAGAAAGCTTGCCAGGAGGGCGAAGGACAGGGCCCCACCCCCGATGGTCCGGGAATATCCCTGGAGATCGGCGCCGGCTAGTTTGGTGCGCCCGTCCTGGGGCGTCGGACTGGCCCGGTGGAGGTGGTAGCGAAGAAGATAGGTCAGGGCGATCAGGGCAAGGCAGGCTACGCCCAGGCCCAGCAGCACGGTCGTGCCACTGAAGGTATAGAGAAGCATACTTAGGGTATTTGAAGGGTGGCGCGTGCCGGCTACGCTTAGATACCCATGAGATGCAACCCCTCCCGAATTTGACGTATGCGCTGACTAAAAATTCCCCGCGCCGGAGACCGACGCGGGGAATGGAGGTGTGTTGTTTTGGGGACGGGGACTAAGAGCTTGTTTGGGATTCCGCTCACCGCCGTAAACTTGCTCTTTTGCGCCTATTCTTCGCCTCGAAAAGCGTCCCTTAGCCCGCCACCGCGAAGCAGCCACGAAGTGCACCTCCCCTTTCCAAGGCTCGAATAGACCCAAAATAGCGGCATTCCCGTCAGGTTCGGAAAACCCAAACGAGCTCTAAGCGATTTAAAAACAAGGCGTACCTGGAGTGGCTGATTTCTGCTGGACCAGGGGGTAAAGTCAGTTGCACAGGCCCTAAACGAAAGAAGCACCACCCGGGAGGGCGGTGCTTCTTGTAGCGATGATGCTAGCAGCAGAGTTGCGGTGCCGGCTCTCCGCGAGCATAGCGGAGGATAGCCTTCACGATGCTTTTGCGGGGGCTGAACCGAACGTTCGGCAGCGCGGCCTGAGCCTCAACCAAGCGGGTAAGGTCGGTGATCAGGGCGGGGTCGGCGGCGAGGGCGGCTTCGGTAGCAGCGATCTGCTCCTTGCTCGCCTCGCCGTAGGCGTATGCGACTAAGTCTTCTTGGGTAAATGATTGCTTCATGGAAAAAGTGTTTGCTTAATTCAAAGTGTCAAGTGAAAGATCGTATTACGGCGCGCTTCGTGGCCCGTACGTAAAATAATATAGGGGATTATTGTCTAATCCATTCCTGGGTGCGGTAAAGTCCCGTCCAGTGCTTGCCCCGTACGTAGAGTACATTGGCATCACCGTCCTCGAACCAGACCGATAGTTTATAGGTGCTTCCCTTCTTGGGGTCCAAAATCGTTCCGCCGGTCCAGTATGCCGGCTCGTCTTCATTGCGGGAGAGATCCTCCAGAATTACCATACCGAGGATTGGCTTCCCCTTCCGGAAGTCGTCACACTCGGTACAAACGGCGGTGGTATTGCCGGTGAGAATTTCGGAAATCTTTCCACTATAGGTATCCCCGTTGGGATAAATCTCTATGATACTGTTTACCTTTCCCGACTCCTCGTCGATGGTTGTCCACCGGCCCACCGGACTATCAAGTTGGGCCGAAACTGCCGTAATGAACAAGCAGCTGAACAGCAGGGCTAGGGTTTTTTTCATGTGGTTGGGAGTATAACGGGCCATGGGGTGGGCATGGTGTTGTGTTAAAGCATTATTCTTCCTAATCCGAAAGAAATGTTCGGACGCACCGCTCCCCGGATGGACGGACACCCTACAAACCTCAAAAAATAAAATCGGTTGAATTACCTACCGGTTACGATCTTCCCGGAGGGGCCGCCAACGGTGATCTTCCGGCTGTCCTCCAGCCATACCTTGATCTGGGGGCACACCGCGTAGCGGTCATCGATCTTGATGAAGGTAGAGCTCACCCTCTTCTGGATCCAGTCGCTCAGGTACTCCTGTTGTTTTGCGGCCTTGGTAGCATCCTGAATCTTGGCGTAATCCTGGCTGAGCGTTGCCCGGTGGGGGGCGGTACGGGAGCGCAGCTGCACGACCCGTAGAAGGGGATCGCCGGTGGGGCCCCGGAATTCGAGCACCCCGCTCAGGGAGTCGAGCGCCAGCTCGTCGATGGCAAAGTAAACGTCGGGGTCGAGGTCGCCGATCTCAAAGAAGGTGTTGCCGCTGTTCGGGTTGCTCATGCGCCCGTCGTTGTTGTAGCTCTGTACCTTATCGTAGCCGTAGCGCTTGACCGCGTAGCTGAAGGAGAAGGTGTCTACCTGGATCAGGTGGGCGATACTGTCCAGGAACGAGCGCGACTTTTCCAAGTCACTGTCCAGGATGGCGGGTTGCAAAAGAATGTGGCTCACGCGAATGGAGTTGCCGCGACGGCCCACCAGTTTGATGAGGTGGTAGCCGAACTCGGATTCCACCACGTCGCTGATCTCTCCGGGATTGAGGTTGTAGGCGGCGGCCTCGAATTCCGGTACGAACTTTCCACGCTTGGCCCACCCCAGGTCGCCACCGCCGCGGGCGCTGCCGTCGGAACTGTTCTTCTGGGCGGCTTCCTCGAAAGTGATCTCTTCGGCAAGAATTTGCCGGCGCAGCTCCTTCAACCGGGCGATCACCGCGTTTTTGGTGGAGTCGTTAGCCAGGGGCTTGATTACGAGTTCTCCCACTTCCACCTCGGAGTTGAAGTAAGGCAGGCTGTCCCGGGGGATCTCGGCGAAGAAGTCCTTGACCTCGGCCGGTGTCACCTTGACCTCGCGCACGACGGATGCACGCATGCGATCTACCGCAAGCTGCTCCCGCAGGTCTTCGCGAAATTGCTCTTTGGTGGCGGTGATGCTCTGCCCGTAATAATCCTCGAACTGGTTGACGTCGCCGCCCATGTAGCTCAGGATGCGGTCGATGCGGGCGTTGAGCTGGGTCTCCACCTCCCCGTCGTTCACTTCAATACTGTCCAGCTTCGATTGGTTGTAGAGCAATTTGCCGACCAGGGTCTGGTCGAGCAGGGCACAGCGGGCCTCGGCCGGCAGCGGCTCGTTGTTTTGCGATTGAGCCAGGGCGAACTGCTCCTCCAGGTTGGAAAGCAGGACGTACTCACCACCCACGCGGGCGATCACCTCGTCGATCACGGCGCGCTGCTGGGCGGAAACGCTGGTGCAGAGAAGACACAGCAGGAGGGCGAGGATGTTATTCATAATTCCGGTTAACGGTTGGTAAAAAATTCAATGTTGTTGCGGCGGGCCTCCCGCTCGAAGATCTCTTCCCGGGTACGTTCCAGCACCTCGCGCTTGCGTCCGTGCAGAATGGCCCGCCGGGCCTGGTTCTCTACGTAACTCAGCGGAGCAATTTCCATGCGGGGCTTAAGTTCGAAGAGCCGAAAGTAATACCGGTGCATCCCGTCCTGCTGGCTGAACTCCCGTTTGGAGTTCACGTTTTCCGCCGTCAGGGTCCCTTCGGGCAGTTGCTGGGCAATCTCGTCGAGCCCGTACCAGGCGCTGTCCCGCAGCAGCGCTACCTCGGCGTACTTACTGGTGTAGTCAGCCAGGGCTGCCGTATCCTGGGGGTTGCCGTTGTTCCACAAGTCCTGCAACTCGGCTTCCTGCGGAGTGGGGTAGGCTACCCGAATAAAAAGACAACGCACGATGGGCTTCTCCAGTTGGTACTGCTCCTTGGTAGCCTCGTAAAAGGCCTCCAGTTCCCGCTGGCTGATGGCGCTGTCCAGTTTGGTACTGACCAGTTGTTCCTCGTAGCTGCTGCGGACCAGGCTGGCCCGGTAGTCGCGCACCAGGCGGTCCAGGTTGAGGTCGCTGGGGGCGTTCCGCTCGCTTTCCCAGAGGAGGACGGCGTCCCGGGCCCAGCGGTTGGCGAAGGCCTCCATAATGAGGGAACTGTCCGCTGCGGTAGCTCGCTCCGGAAACATGCCTTCCATTTCCGACAGGCGCAACTCCCGCTGGTGCACGCGGGCCAGCACCGGATCGGCCGGATCCTCGGGGGGCGGGCTATCGCAGCCTAACACGGTAAGCAGCAGGACGGCCGTTGCCGCCCCTAAATTCGTGCTCAAGAGCGGATGAGTTTGTTGAGGACGCCCTGGTTGACCTTTACCGTGTACTGCTTCCGCAGTTGGTCTACCCACTCCCGTTCGAGCTGGTCCTGGTAGTCGGCGATCACGTAGCCACGGGCTTCGGAGAGTTCCTTCCGGCGGGCGGGTTCTACGGCCTTGACCAGGGAAAAGGTCGTCAGGCCACTACCCGCGTCCACCTCCGGACCGGTCTGGCTCCCGGCTTCCATGCGTAGTCCCTCGGGCAGGCGGTCGGCTTCGTAGGTTTCTACCCCGACGGCGACGGCCTGCCGACCAAATTCTTCCCTGGTTTCCTCCGCTGAATGGGTCATGGCGTACTCCCTCACGGCGGCAGCGCTCAGGTCGTCACCGGTACGAATGCGGAATGCATACACCTCGGCGCGGGGACCGAATCGATAGGCATCACGGTGAGCCGCAAAGTAGGTGTTGAGGGCGGTGGTATCCTCCCCGGCTTTATCCCAGACCTCCAGTTTGGTGGCCTCAAAGAGCAGGATGCCCTCCCGGTACTCCCGCATCAAGGCCCGAAACTCAGGAAACTGGTTCTCGAGCTGGGCTTCCGCGTAGGCTTCCACCTGCTCGTCGACCCAGCTGGCGTAGAGTTCGCGGGCGGCTCCTGCGGGGTCACTGCGCCGCTGCAGGCTCGCGCGCAGGCGGGCGTTGCGCGTCAGGTAAGCCTCAAAGTCCGTGGTGGTCAGCTTCCGGTCACCGACCTGCACCAGGACATCCGGCCGCTCGGCGGCGGGGAAGGTCCGCTGCACCTCGAAGAAGGTCGCGTCGAGGCCGGAGACGTAGGTGTTCAGGTGTTGCTCCATTTCCTGGGTGCCGTATTCGGTTTTGAGTCGTTGCACCAGCGCTTGCCGCCCCTCGGCGAAGCGGCTGTCCTGCTTGACGGCGGCCTCCAAAAGAGGGCGCTGGTCGTCCAGGGGTTGTACGCCACGGCGGGAAATGCGCCGGAGGAGGTGGAAGCCGACCGGGCTCTCGACCAGTTCGCTCACCTGTCCGTCCTCGGTCAGGGCAAAGGCGGCCCGCTCGAAGTCCTTATTGTAGCGGTTGATGCCAAAAAAACCGATGTACCCACCCTGCTGGCTCGTTTTGTCGTCTTCGCTGTACGCCGCGGCTACCTCCTCGAAGGACTCCCCGGCAGCGAGCGCGCTACGGGCGGCTTCCGCCTTCTCGCGGGCCTTGGTACCGGAAGCCTCCCCGCCCTTGCGGATCAGGATGTGGGCCACTTCTACCTCACCGGCCGCGGGGCGACTTCCTTCCCGGACGAAGAGATGGTAACCCGCGGCGGTACGGACCGGGCCCATCACCCGGCCCCGGGGGGCGTCGTACAGGGCCCGTTCCAGTCGGTGCATACCGCGGGGAAGGGGTGCGCTGACGTAGCCGATGCGGCCGCCCTGCTCCCTGCTGTAGGTGTCGTCGCTGAGCGTCCGCGCCCGCTCGGCGAAGTTGGCGGTGGTGAGCTGCGCTTTGGCTTCGAGGGCCCGCGCGTAGATGGCCTGGGTGTCGGCCGGAGTATCGGACGGCAGTTTGAACAGGATGTGGCTGAAGTCGACATCTTCCTGCTGGCGGGCGTAGAGCTGGGCCACCAGCGGATCGGTGACTTCCCGGTCGACCAGGTAGTTGTCGGCGAGCTGTTTGCGGTAGCCCTCGAGTTCGTTGCGCAGGGCGGTGACCGTGTCGAGCCCCATATCGCGGGCCCGGGCCACCTTGAGCTTGAAGCGCTCGTACAGGTCGAGGTACTCCAGGACGCTGGCGCGGCTGAAGTCGGCGGTTTCTCCGTTGGTCTTGCCGTAGATGTAGCGGAATTCGCCCACGGTGACGGGCTGATCACCCACCGTGAAGAGCACCTCCTCGTCGGCCTGGGCCAGGAGCGGCGCGGTAAATAGGAGGGAGAGCGCAAGCCCGAAAAAGCACTTGTTCATTTGGTGTCTATTCATCCAGTTACTCGGAAAAAGCTGGCCCGGGGGGACCGCAAAAGTAACCAATTATCGCCACCCGTTATTGTTGGCCCCCTACCTTGCACCGTGTCCCTGAAGAAACTATCCGGCGAAACCCTCGTCTACGGCCTCAGCAGCATCCTGGGCCGCCTGCTCAATTTTGCCCTGGTCACGCCCTTCATCACCCGCGTCATGACCGAGGGGGAGGTCGGGGAAGTAGGTAACCTCATGTTCTGGACGGCCCTGCTCATTGCCGCCCTGGTGTTCCGCATGGATACGGCCGTCTTCCGCTTTGCCAGTCGGGGCGACTACGACCCGGCGGCCGTCTTCCGGCGGGCGCAGCGGCTGGTGCTGGTGCTGACCGTGCTTATCGTTGGGCCGCTGCTGCTCGCCTCCGACCGCATCGCGGAGCTGCTGGAGGCCCCTTCCGCCACGACCTACGTGCGCCTGGTCCTGGTCACGATCGCTTTCGATGCCCTCAGCGCGGTACCCCTGGCCCGCCTGCGGCTGCAACAACGCGCCTGGTTCTTCGTGGCCGTCAACCTGGGCAACGTGGTGGTCAACATCCTCCTGATCTACCTGCTCTTGTACTACCTGCCGGCGGCCCTGCCCGGGGAGTTCCTGCCGACCTTCCGGGTGGGCTACTACCTCATCGCCATTGCGGCGGCGGCCGGACTGCGTTACCTGGCCCTGCTCGTCGACGGGCTGCGGCAGCAGCAGGGGAGTGGTGATGCCTCCGTGCCGAGCTTCCGCCGGCTGCTGCGCTACAGTTTGCCCCTCACGGTCGTCTCCGTGGCCGGTATCGCCAATGCCCTCGTGGGCCCCAGCGTGCTGATGACCTACGACGACGGGGTAGCCGGGTACTTCACCGCGGCCCTGCGCATGGCCGTGTTCCTCAACCTCTTCGTTACCGCCTACCAGTACGCCGCCGAACCCTTCTTTTTCCGGCAGTCGGGGGCCGACCTGGCCACCGCTGACCGGGCCATTTACGCCGACGCCATGCGGGCCTACGGCATCGTCGGCACGGTGGCCAGCGCCGCGATCCTGCTGGGCCTGCCGTGGCTGCAGTACTTCATCGGTCCGGACGTCCGCCCGGGGCTCATCGTCCTGCCCATTCTGCTGGCCGCTAATTTTCTCTTCGGGATTTACAGCAACCTCAGCATCGCGTACAAGCTGACGGACCAGACCTTCCTCGGCGGCCTCATCGCCGTAGTCGGCTCCGTATTCGCGGTGGGTGGCCCCCTGCTCTTCACCGAGCGCTACGGCATCTACGCCCCCGCCTGGGGAATGCTGGCGTGTTTTCTGGTCATGTGCGTACTGGCCTACTTCGTGTCCCGACGCTACTTCCCGGTCGCCTATCCCTTCGGCCGCTTGCTCCTCTACGCCGGGGCCGCCGCGGGCGTTTGCTTGCTGGGGACCCTATCCCACCACCTGCTCTGGCGGGGCTTTTTGCTGCTGGCATTGGTTTGCCTGCTGGCCCTGATCGAGCGAAATTGGCTCCGCCGTACCTTTACCGGCGGTACCGCAGGTGCGGTGTAAATCCAGAAGCATGACCCCCGCCCGTTTCCTGTTGGCCCTCCTGTTTGTCGCCACCCTCCTGACCTGCCACCAACCCCTGCGCAAGCGCAGCCTGCTGGTCGTCGGCGACAGTAACGGAGCGGCGGCCGACGGCTGGGTGTACCAGCTCCAGCAATTGCGCGGTGGCGGTCCCCTGGTCAACACCTCCCTCGGGGGCAACACGATCGGCTTTAACAGTGATAACCGCATGGAACTCAATACGCTGGAGAACCTCACGCCCTACCTTCGGCGGGGCTACGCGGAAATGGGGGAGATCGACGAGATACTCATCGCCCTGGGGACCAACGACTGTAAGACAAGCTTTGCCGACCGCCACGGGGAGATCGCCGAGAACCTGGAAACCATGCTTACCCGCATCCGGAGCTTTTTTGACGAACGCGGCCAGGAGGTGCCCCGCATCGTACTCCTCACGCCCCCGCCCATCGGCGGCGATGCGGCCGTATCCGAGCGGTACTCCGGCGCCAGGCAGTGCGTTGCCGACTTGTCCACCGAAATGCGCAGGATCGCGGCGCGGGAGGGCTACTGCCTGGTCGACTTGCAGCAAAAGCCGGGGGAGGCCGTGCTTTCCCACTCCGCCGACGGCATCCACTTCGACGCGGCCGGGTATAAGTTGCTGGCCCGGGCCGTCGTGGCGAGTTGTTATTAGGACCCCATTAAATTGATGGGTTCGGCCTCACTGATCGTCATCGGCAGTTCGCGGCGGATGTCCCGTTTTTCCCGCTCGGTCAGTTCTCCGTACGTGCGGCCGAATTGCCGGCCGGCCGCCTCGTTCCACAGTTCGCGGTATCCGCGCAGGAGCGCATCGTAGACCTCTACGTAGCGGGTGTAGGAAGTGCCCCGGTCGTGGACCAGGCTGACGACCGCCTGCTTCGGGGTATGGCCGGGTGCGTAGACGAAGTCGCGGAGGAGTTGCGGGAGTTCGGTGGTACGGGCCAGGCGGTCCTCGACCATGAGTTCATCCCGCGTATTTACGATCACCGTGAGGGCGTGGGAAGTTTTCTCGGGCGGGTCGAGTTCCCAGGGGGGAAGGCTCACCAGTACCCCGCTGTCCTCCGCGATCGTGGTCGTGACGAGGAAGAAGATGAGTAACAGGAAGGCGATGTCGGCCATGGAGCCGGCGTTCACGGCGGGGGCTTCCCGGCGCGGCTTGCGTTCAGACATAGGTGGGTGGATTGATTGCCCGACAGATGCAGGGCGGTCGGCGGGTGGTGGGCCGCCCCGCCGGCTTTATTCGGGATTCAGGCGTCCGCCGCAGTACTTGCAGAAGATGGCGTCGAGATCGTGCCCCTCGCGGGCGCAGTAGCGGCACACCTGGGTGCTGGTCTTTTCCAGCCTCCGGTGCTCCTTCATCATTTCGTTGGTGACGATGCCGGTCGGTACGGCGATGATGGCGTAACCGAGGATCATCACGACCGCGGAGAGGAACTGCCCGATCTTCGTCTGGGGGGTGATATCGCCGTAGCCCACCGTGGTGATGGTGACGATGGCCCAGTATACCGCCCGCGGAATGGAGGAGAAGCCGTCGTTGCTGCCGCCCTCGATCAGGTACATCACCGAGCCGATGATAATGACCAGAATGGTCACGGCGAAGAGAAAGACGGCAATCTTGTTCCGGCTGCCGATCATCGAACGGCGCAGCTGATCGCCCTCGTTGAGGTACTGCCCCAGCTTGAAGATCCGGAAAACCCGCATCAGCCGCAGGATCCGGATAATGAGGAAATACTGACTATTGGGGATAAACAGGCCAACGTAAGAAGGCAGGATGGCCAGGATGTCCACGATCCCGTAAAAGCTAAGGGCGTACTTCAGGGGCTTCAGGGTCACCCACAGGCGCAGGATGTACTCGATCGTGAAGATGATCGTCAGGACCCACTCAATGTAAAAAAAGGCCGAGGCATAGACGACGTTCCAGTCTTCCGAGCTTTCCAACATGACCACCACGATGGAAAAGCAGATCAGGCCCAGCAGGGAAATGTCGAAGAACTTTCCCGCCGGCGTATCGGCCTCGAAGATGACTTCATGAATGCGGTGACGGAGCGACTGCTGGGACATAGAAGGGTGAAATCGGGTATAAGGTACGCAGGCCGCCGGCTTTCGTGAGGACTAGCGCCGCGGAAGTACGTCGCTCACGGGGATTCGCACCCGCACCCGTGTCCCCGCCGCCCGACCGTCGGGGTGGTAGAGGTCTTCGATGGTGACCCACTCGGTCTGCTGATCGGACAGCAACTGGAGCCGCGATTCAGTGATCTCGGTGCCCCGCGACTGGTGGTGGAGGCGGGTTTGGTCGCGCGACTGAATCTCCCGGACCCGCTCCCGCCCAATGCCGTTGTCGGTGACCGTAGCAGTAAGGTGCTCGTCGCCGTCGGGCAGGAAACGGACGGCGATATGGCCCTCGGGCTGTCCGCGGAAACCGTGCTCGATGGCATTTTCTACGTAGGGCTGCAGGATCATGGTGGGCACGGCGATGATGTCTTCCTCCAGCTCGGGGGCCAGGGCGATCTCGTAGGTCAGCTGCCCGTCGAAGCGGAGGTGGCGGTTGATCTCCAGGTAGTCCGTGAGGAACTTGCGCTCTTCCTCCAGGCTGATGTACTCGCGGTTGGTGAACTCCAGGCTCTGCCGCATGAGGTTGGCAAACTTGGCCAGGTGCTTGCTGGCCGTGGCGGCGTCGCTGGTGGAGATGAACGACTGGATGCTGTTGAGGGCGTTGTACAGGAAATGGGGGTTCATCTGCGCGCGCAGGGCCCGGAGTTTTAGCTGGCTGGTCTTCAGTTTCAGTTGGCGGTTCTCCTGCTCCCGTTGCTCGGCCCGGAATTGCGCGGCGAATTGCTGTTGCCGGAGCAGGTCGATCTGTGTCCGGAAGCGGTCGTTGTAGGTGTCGTAGGTGCAGTGGTGGTGGTAGGCGGCCTCGAACTGTCCACTATTGGCGTGGCAGACCGAGAGGTAGAAGTAGGCATCGGCAATCATGCTCAGGAGGCGGGGGTCGTTGCTGGCTTCGTTGACTTCGGCGACCGGGAGGGTAGCCCTGAGCTGGTCGATGGCCGCTGTCCATTCCTTGCCGTCCATGAGCAGGGTGGCCCGCATGAAGCCGATGCTGGCCAGTTCCATGAGGTCGGGCGTTCGTTCGCTGCGGTACAGTGTGTCGGCCCGGTCGAAGAAATCGGAGGCCCGTTCGCTTTCCCCGAGGTGGTGGGCGCAGAATCCCTTATTGGCGTAGGCCGCGGCCAGGGCACGGGTGGAGCCGTTGGCGCCGCTGTCGATCACGTCCTGAAAGTAAGCCGAGGCTTCGCGGTAGTCCTCCCGCGCAATGAGTTCCTTGCCCAAATTCAGCTGGTGCCACGGCAGCCGGGCACTCAGGCCGATCTTCTCGCAGCGCTGAATAGCCTTCATAAACGCCTCGACCGCCAGGGTGCGCTCTCCACTATTCTGGTAGACCGCACCGATTCCGGACTGGGTCAGGGAATAGAAGTAGTGATCCTGGGGGGTGAGCTCGAAGGAGCTACCTTCCAGCAGGGTTTCCGCCTCCAGGAACTTCATCGTGGCCTTTGGGTAGCTGAAGAAAAGGAGGTAGAGGTAGCCGTGGCGACACGCCAGGTGGGCACGGAGTCGCTCGCTGGGATAGGACTCCAGCAACCGCTGACAGCGGTCGAGGTAGTCACTGGCTAATTCCGTCTGCCCGGTATTACTCAGGTGACCGGTATAAGCGAGGTAGATCTCTAGTTTGTCGGTGATATCGCCGCGTTCCTCCGCGATGGCCAGGGCCGCTCCAAAGGGGCCGCCGGCGGCCTCGTTGCGGTACTCCTGGCTTTCGAGCTTGCCGAGGTTGAGGTGGTAATTGAATTGGTAGTCGCGGCCGGTCCGGTTTTCCAGTAGGGTCAGGGCCTGACCGGCTTCCTGCAGCAGACGGGCCTGCAGGCTAAGCAGCTCCCGCGCGCGCCGGGGCCGGGTATAAACGTAGTGGAGGAGCAACACGTCAATGTGCTCGATGTGCTCCGAATTCCCGGAGCGGACGTCGATCTTCAGGTCCAGGTCATCCAGTTCCTGCGGCGTCACGGCCAGGGGGTGCATGGGGAGGGCGCTTACTGGGGCATGATGCCTCCACAAACCCGCCGGAACCAGAATCCCTGGCGTTTACCGCCGGTCACCTGGTCCATGGTATCACGGTCGAGCGTTTTGACCTGCTGGTCTTGCCGCAGTTCTTCGATTGTTTTTTTGCCAGTTTGCGCCATTAGACGGGAAAATTTTGGTAGGCCAAGTAAGTTGGGGCGGGGTACGCAACAAGCGCTCCACCAGACGAAACGGAATCCGCAGCCAAAATAGGGGGAAGTACCCCGGGTTTACAAGACATCCTGCAACATTCTTAATTTCGTGAGAAAGGCCGGCCTTCGGCGGCGGCTTACCTCGATGCGCATATCGTCGTCCATCACCAGATAACCCCCGTCTCCTTTTAAGTACTTTTTCATGTAATTCAGGTTGACGACGTGTCGCTTATGCACGCGGTAGAAGTTGACGTGCGCCAGCAGATCCTCGTAGTACTTGATGGTCTTGGAGGTGGTCAGGCGCTTACCGGTGGAAAGGTACAGGTGGGTGTAGTTATCCTCCGCCTCAAAGCGTACGATCTGGTTAATGGAAACGAAGTGAATGCCGTCTACCGCGCCGATCGGCAGTTTTTTAAAGGAGTTAGGATGTTCCTGGTAGTGGCGCATGGCTTCCAGCCGCTCTTCCGTGCGCGCCTGCTGGCGGGGATGGACCCTCCCCACGGCCTCGATGAGGCGATCAGGATCGATGGGCTTAAGGATGTAGCCGATGCTGGAATAGTCGCAGGCCTTCATCGCGAAATGATCGTAGGCCGTCACGAAGATGATGTCGAACTCAATGGGTTGCAGCTGCTCGAGCAGCTGGAATACCTTGCCGTCGCTGAGGTTGATGTCCAGGAAGGCCACGTCCGGGTTGGTGTCGCTCCGCTCCAGCAGAACACGGCCGGCGGTCACGCTGTCGGCGTCGCCGATCACCTCCACTTCCGGACAGTGGAGGCTCAGCATATTCTTCAAATTGATGAGGCCCTTGCGTTCGTCCTCGATGATTACGGCGTTCAGCAGCATGGAAGTATCTTGTTTTTCACTACCTCCAAAACTACGCATCCTTTTGTTTTATTCTACCGGTCGGGAAACCGGGATGCGCCCGTCCACCTCCAGTACGCGGGCGTTGCTGAAGTTCGCGTCACTCTCCAGGCCGTAGCCCGTGATGATGTAGTCGGGTTGGGTCAGTACGACGAACTTATTGGTGTAGATGAGTTGGCGCTGCTCGTCCCAGTTGAGTTCCTCGGTCTCCAGCCGTTGCTGGTCGACGGACTCCCAGACCACGCTGTCACGTACCGTGATGAGGTTATTGCGGGAACGATAAACGCCCGAATGCGCGATCAGGGTACTGGTGGTGTCCTGTGCCTCGTCCAGGAAAAAGGCTTCGATACCCGCGGGGAATTCCTGGCGGGGGTCGGTGGGCGTCAGGTAGTTATACATCAGGGGCGCTTCGAGAATCAGGCGGATGCGCGCTGAATCGCTGTACAGGATCTGTACGCCCGTAGCTACCTCTACCTGCTCGTCGAGGGTATCCTCCAGCCAGGCTACTTCGGCGGGGTCATTCACGCAGCCGGCCAGCAGCAAGGTGGAGACGGCGACCAGCAGCGTCCGGATCATGCCCGGTAGTCCTGCACGAGTGCTTGCACGTAGCCGTAGAGTTCGGGGCTCTCGGGCACGAAGCGCTGGTTGTACTTATAGATGTAGATCATGAGCACGATAAAGAGGAACAAGGCGACGACGCTTCCCATGAGGATGTAGCCCTTGAATCCTGCTTGCTTGATTTCAGACATAACTAAAAGTTAGTGGCCATTACCGGCCGGCCTAGGGGTGGATTAACGCAGGTTGCTGCACTCGGTACTGACGCGCTGGTCCTCGATGTCGGTGTCGGCCCGCAGGGCGGTCAGCAGTTGCTGGTTAACCCGGCTGCGGCTGGTCGAGTTGATGGCAAAGCGGGCACCGGGCAAATTGCCACTGCTCCCGGTTGCCGCCTCCGTGAGGGGCTTGACGAGGTATACTCCGTTGTTGCCCACGATGGGCGAGGAAACCGTGTTGGTGGTGCCCGCGGTAGCGGCGGCGATGACCCGGGGCTCGCTGCCGATGCCCTGGGGCAGGCTGCTCATCGTAAAGTTAACCGAGCGTAGGGTGTCAATGACGGCGTCGTAGCGGTCGGCCGCGGCCGTCAGGTCCATGCCCTGCAACGCCTCGGCCAGCTTACGGCCCTTGAGGCGGTTCCGCACCGTACCGTCCAGGCTTTCGCGCAGGGCGGCCACGGGGGCATCTCCCTTAGGCAGGACGTTCTCGACGGCTACGACGACGTACTTATCCTCGTAGAAAAAGTTCTGATCGGTGAAGGTGTACACGAATCCGCTGACGTCGCCCCGGTCGGCTCCGAAGGCCCAGCAGATCATGTCGCGGACGTCCTGTCCGTTGCCCAGGTTGGGGATAAAGTAGGTACCTACGCTGAGTGGGTTGGTGGTTTCCACGCTGAGCCCCTCGGCCTCGGCGGCGGAGCGGATCTCCTCCAGGCTGTTCTTGCCGGTCAGGAACTGCTCGGCGCGGGTACGGGCGGCGTCCTCCGTGTCGTTGCTCGGGATCATGGGCTCGGTGGCGTAGGCCACGTTCACCCGGGGGGTGGTGGAGCTGCTCCGGCGCACGATTTCCAACAGTTGCACGCCGGTCGGGGTGGTCACTTTATAGAAACGGCCGGGCTCGCCGGAGATGAAGGCGATGCGGTCGACGGGGGGCGCCAGCTGACCGGGTTCGATGTTCTCGAGCAGTCCATTGGTGGCGATGCTGCGGTTATCGCGGTTGAATTCCCCGGCCAGGGTGGCGAATTGGCTGCGATCAGCCTCCAGTACCGTGCGTAGGCTGTCGATCAGCCGGTTGGCTTCGGTAAACTGGCTGGGGATGGTCGCATTACGTACGATGCGGCGCAGGGTCACGCTGTCGGCCATCTCCTGGCGGTCGACTAGCTTGGCCACGGCCATGAGTTGGCCTTCCACGAAGGGGCCGTATACCTCCCCGACGGCCACCTCGTTCATGAGGGCGGAGGAAATGGAGGGGGCAATCTGATCCTCGGTTACGTAGGCACCGGTATAGGAACCGTTGGCGGTCAGGGCGAACAGGCTATCGTCGCGGCTGGCGGTCTGTCTCCAATCGCTGGCTACCTCGCTCATCAGGGTACGCACCGCGTTCGAGTCTTCCTGGGTCGCCTCGACGGGGAAGCTCACGTAGGCCAGTTGCCGGGTTTCTTCCAGGTTGTCAAAATTGCTCTGGTATTCGTCTACGTAGGCCTGAAGGTCGGCGTCGGTAACTTCCACCTCGTCGTTGTCCAGCTCGTCAAAGGGGATGCGCAGGACGGCGACGTTGCGGTTACTGCTCTGGGCGTCGGCGTACTCCTGGGCCATCCAGCTGGGGGCGTACATGGCCTTCGAGACCAGGGCGCTGAGTTTTTCCTGCAGGCGCTGGGTGCCCACCTGGCGGTTCTGGTAGCGCCAGATGTCCACGAAGTTGGGGGGCAGTTCCCGGGCGTCGATGCCCTCCTGGATGGTGTTCTCGTCAATGCGGGCCCGGACGCGGTTAAGCAGTTGCGCGTCGATCTGGCCGGTCTGGGGATTGCCGTAGCTCTGGCGGATGACGGGGCTGTAGCGTGGCCCGTAGGTCAGTTCGTCCAGTTCGGGTTTGGTCACGGTGAGGCCGAGGCGATCCGTTTCGTTGCGGATGAGCCCCTCACTGAGGTAGAAGTTCCAGAGGTTGTCGCGGCTCTGGTAGGCGTCGGCGCTGGTGCCGGCCACGGCCAGGGTGCGTTCGAAGTCCGTGCGTTCGATCTCCACTTCGCCCACCCGGGCCATCATGGCTTCGGCCGGGCCGATGGGGCCGCGGTTTCCGCTGTTCATAATGTCCGAAAGGACGAACAAGGCGATGCCTCCGCCGATAAACAGCAGTACAAGAAGCGGGTTATTTCTAATCTTACCAATCAGTGCCATAGGGGTAACGTCTGTATTTATTCCGTCCGCAGGCGGAAGGGCCGCGAAGATAGCACAATTCTATTTCTTGGCTTTCGTGGGCCGGCCGACGGTTGGGCCGGCGGCGCGCGGGTGCGGAGATCAGAACCGGAGCAGGCGCGCGTACACCAAGTCTACCGGCAAGCCCATGATGGTCGGGTAGGTCCCCTCGATGTGGTGAATCTTTGCCAGCCCGATCCATTCCTGTATCGCGTAGGCCCCGGCCTTGTCGTAGGGCCGGTACCGGTCGACGTAGGCGGCGGCTTCCTCCGGGGAGATGGGGTTCATGTGCACCTGCGCTACGCCGCTGAAGACTTCCTCCTTATTCCTGGACTTCAGACAGCAGCCCGTTACTACCGTATGCCGGCGTCCGGACAGCCGCGCAATCGTCGCTAGGGCATCCGCGCGGTCCCGGGGCTTTCCGAAGATCTCGTCGTCGATGATAACTACGCTGTCGGCCGTGAGGAGCACCTCGTCTTCGTGCTCTAGCAGGTGCATGGACCCCTGCGCCTTCAGACGGGCCAGGTAGGGGGCCACGTCCAGCACGGGGGTTTCGGGCGGATAAATCTCCTCCACGTCCGCGGTACGTACGGTGAACGGGATGCCGGCCTGCTCCAGCAGGTAGCTGCGGCGCGGGGATTTACTGGCCAGGATCAGCTTGTGGTCGGGAGGTAAATGCATAGCTACCGGGGTTGGCCAAACAGCTGACGTTCTACGTCCTCACACAGGAGGTGGCCGAGCAGCATGTGGCCCTCCTGGATGCGCGG
Source organism: Lewinellaceae bacterium (assembly GCA_963803525.1). Classification (GTDB taxonomy): domain Bacteria; phylum Bacteroidota; class Bacteroidia; order Chitinophagales; family Saprospiraceae; genus Neolewinella. The sequence goes on along the minus strand of CAWDMV010000013.1, from coordinate 260,271 downwards.
GGTGTCGTCGCCGGGGATGTTAAGGAGAATATCGACGGGGGCACCGAGCTCCCCGCCGCGGGAGCCGGTCCTGGCCACCTGGGTACGGCCGGCTTTTTTGCCCGCTACGGCGGCGGTCAGCACGTTGCGGCTGTTGCCGCTGGCGCTGAGCAGGAAGAGCACGTCGCCGGGACGGGCCATGGCCGTGGTGAGTCCGGAGAAGGCATGATCGTATTCGTAGTCGTTGGCCACCGCCGTCAGAAAACTGGCGTTGACGTGCGAGGCCTCGGCGGCCGATCCGCCGTTGCCGCGGAAGAGCACCCTGCCCCGCGTCCGGAAAGTGGCTACGCAAGCATCCGTAGCGGCCCCGAGCCGGAGGAGCAGGGCGGAGTCGGAGCGGATAGCTTGCTTGACGGCGACGGCCGCCCGGATGCTGGCGTGGGGCATGGTGGGACAAAACTACGACGCCCGCTTCCTAACCCCCCGCCAAAAGAAAATGGGCCACCCCGCATAGCGGAGAGGCCCATTGAAACAAATACACTAAACAAATTCTTGTGGCTTACCGCTTGATGAAGGGCTTGACCAGTTGCTGGTCGCCTTCAATCACCCGCAGGTGATACATGCCGGGAAGCAAGTCGCTGACGTCGACGGGGACCTGCAGTTGGTCGCCGGCCTTTTCCAAGTGAATTTCCCGCAGGGTGCGGCCGCTTGCGTCGATCAGGTAGGCGTCTACCCGTCCCTCGTAGCTGCCGGTGAGCTGGAGGTTGAGGTCGCTTACAACCGGGTTGGGGAAGATGCTCAGGGCGGACGGCGCGTCGGCCACGGTTACCGGTTCCGTATCCGCGGGAGCCGCCGGGGACTGCTGGGTACTGTTGGAGAACATACTGATCGACTGGGAGGACGCCTGGCAATTCGTTGCCGCCCCTCCCTGGCCGGTGGGGCGGGAGGCGGAGGCAGTGAGCAGGAGTTTATCCAGTAGGGTGCCGGATTCGCGGTTGCCAATCGTGATGGTGTGCTCGCCGGGGCTCAGGTCGAAGGAGATCTCCTTTCCGTCGTGACTGACCTCTCGCCACTCCATTCCCCGGGTGAGAAGATCGGCACCGCCGGCCTCCTTCCAGAACTTTATCCATTTGCCTTCATCCATCCGTACCCAGAAGGAGTTATGGCCGGTGTCCTTGGCGTCCATGCGCAGGAAGAGGCGATAAACTGCCCGTTCGGTGACCGTCACCTGGAAGGTCATTTGGTCTTTACTATTGGTGCTGGGGGATGAGGTGCTGCTAGCGCCTTCAAAGACGGTGTACGCACCACCGGAGGAAGCAGTGGAGGAGGGGCTGCTCCAGGCCGCGCCCAGTGTTCCACATTCGGCTTCCATCCAGATGTCGGTAGCTACGGCCTCGCTGCTGACGCAGTTGCTTGCGTTCTCGCCCAGGCCACTGGGGCTTGACTTGGTGGACGTCACGAAAATTTTGTCCAGTTGGGTACCTGACTCGCGGAAGGCGAAATCCACGGTATTCTGGCCATCTTTGAGGCGCAGCGTGCGGTTGAATTCGTTCCAGTGAAACCCTTTGCCCTGCAAGATTCCGGAGGACCAGCTGATCCAGCTGCCACCATTTACCCGAATCCAGTAAGAATCATGAAGCCCGTCGGCGGCGTTGATCCGCGCAAACATCGTGTAGTCGCCCGACCGGGCGGAGCTTAGCTCGAAGCGGACGTAGTTATCGGGCTTGTCAGCGGGTGCGGAGCCATAAGCGGTTCCCGAAGTGGCCACTACGAATTTGCCACCGGAGGCGGCGGAGGTCGACGTGCTTGCCCAACGGCTGCCGACCTGCGCACATTCCGCTTCCAGCCAAAAACTGCGCGCCGCGGAGGTGGTGGTCTCGGAAGTAACGGGAGCGGCGTCCACCTCGATGGCTACCACCTCATTGTCTTTAGCGCCATCGTTGTCGGTGACCGTCAAAGTGACGCGGTAGCTGCCGGGGCTGAGGGTGAGTTGCGGACGCATGCCACTTCCGCTTCCTCCGTTCCACGCCCAGTCGTACTTAGCGATGCTGCCGTCCGGATCGGAAGATTTACTGGCGTCGAGGGAAACGTTGAGCGGACCAATTCCCGAGCTGGGCGTAGCCGTAAAGCGGGCAACGGGAGGGATGTTGCTCACGCAGTTGGTGGCCGTTTCTCCCTCGCCGCCGGGCATGTCCGATCCGGTGGTGATGAGCAGTTTGTCGAGGCGGGTGCCGGCTTCGCGGAACGCAATGTCCACGGTGTTGCTGCCGGACCGTAGGGCGAGGTTAAAGGGAGCCTCGTTCCACTGGAAACCACGCGTAGTGGCTATTCCGCTTTTCCACGCGGTCCACGTGCCTCCGTTGACGCGCACCCAGTAGGAATCGCTGTTATCGTCCGCCGCTGCGATGCGGGCAAACAGGCTGTAGTCGGCCGCGACTACCTTATCGATAGCAAACCGGATGCGGTTGTCCGGCACATCGCCGGGGGCAGTGTTAATAGCGCTCTGCTGGGAAACTACGTAGCGGTCGCCCGAGGCAGCGGCTTCGGTTGCGGAAGACCAGTTGCCGCCAACGGTAGCACACTCGGCTTCCAGCCAGTAAGCGTAGACGGGAACGTCCTTCCGGGAGGTGATCCGCATCCGATCGGTCGACTTGGCACCCGTATTGTCGGTGACCGTGAGGGTTACATCGTGGGTGCCTTCGGGGAAAACCACCGTGGGCATTTCGCCCGTGGCCGAGCCCCCGTCCCAGGAAAGCACGTAATCAATGATGGTTCCGTCATCGGTTGACCCGGAAGCGTCGAAATCAACCACTACTGGGGCAGTACCCGACGTGCGGTTGGCCTTCAATTCGACGACGGGAAGTTTATTTTTGTCGGTTCCACCGCTGCAGCCCATCGAGGTCGGCAGTACCTCCACGATGCTGCGTCGGGCACAGGCCTCATCGGTCAGGATATACAGACCGGGGGACTTTACGACGGGTTCAGCTTCGGAGGATACGAATCCATTGGGGCCGGTCCAGCGGTAGTTGCCGGAGGAGGTATACCCCCGCAGGCGAACGGTCTTGGAGGCGCAGCCGAGCATTCGGGCCAGCCCGTCGGTATTAGCGTCTACGGTACAATCCGCGTCGCCGTCCTCTACAATGAGGTAGAAGCTCGTGCTACCTGCGCGGGAGCCGTCCTTGGCGGTAACCCGAATCTGATACAGATTCCCGATCGCCCCTCCCGGAGGGGTGAAGGTGAACGTGCCGCTGGTGCTGGCCAACTCCATCCAGGAAGGAAGGGAGCTGCCGTTGGCGAGGGTCGCCGAGAAGTTAAGCAAGCTGACGTTGCCCCCGAACGATCCGTTGATGACCAGGGTCTCGGGTTGATTAGCAAAGATGGTGAGCGCCGGAATCGGAGTGGGGTCCGTGGTCCCGGTCAGGCCGTACGCGGCGAGGGAGGTGGCCTGCAATTTGCCGCCTTGGAGGCCGGCCAGTAGTAGCAGGAAGGCAAAAATCCCGATCGTCCGCACGTAGTACCCCTCTACGGCTGTGCGCGTATTGCTTGATATCATCCTTCTAAATTCCTTTGTTGGTTATTCCAGTAGTAAAAGCACCACGAAGATACTTGCACGGGGGAGAATCATGGGGTGCCCATGGGGTGTGACCGCTTTGCATGTTCGTTCAGCTGTACCCATCTCCCCCAACCCTCTACCCGCCTTTTCTGGTGGCAGGCCTGCATTTACTGGTTAAACACGCTGATCGTTTCACGTAATTTGATGGAAGGGGTACTTAGTGTACAACAGACAATATGACAAAGCTATGACATTGTGAAGATGCAAAGGTCCGGCCTAAACGTCGTCGGGCCGTCCTATCCGCTCTCGGAACCCGGGTCTGATTCATTCCCACGATATAAAAGCAACCCCATGGCATGGGGTGTCGCCCCACAAATCGGCTCTATTTTATGTACTTCCCAGCGACTACGGGGGGTAGGTGGATGCAAAATCTACCCTATCGTGATTTGTTCGGTCCTCCGAGTGGAGGAAATGCCGGGCGTTTCGACCTTCAGGCGGGGGGATTTCGTGCGCCGAGACTATCCACAAAAGGGGCCACTCCTTACGGCGGTGGCCCCATGGTCTGGGTAAGCGAACGGCCATCGCCTTGGACTTATATCTGGGAGCTTGTTTGGATTTTCCGAGCCAGACGAAAATGCCGCTATTTTGGGTCTGTTTGAGCCTCAAACGGGGAGGTGCACTTCGTGGCTGCTTCGCGGTGGCGGGCTAAGTGACGCTTTTTGAGGCGAAGAGTAGGCGTAAAAGAGCTTTGCGGCGGTGACCGGAATCCCAAACAAGCTCTGATTGAACGCGCGGGGGCTCTGGTCTTCGTAGGACAAGTCGTATCACGGGAGTGTGGTAACTACCAAAATAGCGACTGGTCCGCTTTTATGATTTTTGCCCCTCAGACTGCCCTAAACCTCCCCCGACTAATTACAGTGGACATGCCGCAAATATTTTGTTTCCCGCCTCGCCGGTTGAGCGGGTGGGGGCTGTTCATCGTTCCTGCTCACGTTAGACAAAAACATACAGGAAGCGGTTCTTCTTGCCATTTTCGAGGAGCAGGTAGCGGTCGTGTAGTAAGTAATCCGTACCCACCATCCCGTCTACATCCGTCACTTTTTCCTTATTGACGGCAATGGCATTCCCCTGGATGGCCCGGCGTGCCTCGCTCTTGCTGGCGACCACGTCGCTGTGCTCGGCGAGTAGCTCCATCAGGCCTACGGGCAGCAGGGTGCGATCCACCCGGTGGGTGGGGATGTTGCCGCTCAGTGCCGTAAAGGCGCGGGCGTCGAGCGCGCGCAGGTCATCGGCGGTGGCCCCGCGCCCCCACAGCAGGTTAGTGACGCGCTGGGCGGTTTGCAGGGCTTCGTCGCCGTGTACGCGCCGGGTAAGCTCGGTGGCCAGCGTGGTTTTAATCTCGGTGACCTCACGGTAGCGGTCTTCGCCCCCCACGTGAGCCTCGACGGCCGCGCAGTCCGCGAGGATGAGCTCCCGCGAGCGTAGGGAGAAGTATTTCAGGTAAGTAGGCAGGTCGGCATCGTCCGCCCGCAGCCAGAACTGGTAGAAGTCGTACGGACTGGTCAGCTCCGGGTCCAGCCAAATGTTGCCCTCCGCGCTCTTCCCGAACTTGCTGCCGTCCGCCTTCGTGAGTAGGGGAGTGGTTACGGCGTAGGCCTTGGCCTCCAGGTTGCGACGTACGAATTCGGTGCCGCTGGTGATGTTGCCCCACTGGTCGGAGCCCCCCATCTGTACGGTCACCCCGTGATTGGCGTAGAGTTGCTGAAAGTCGTATCCCTGCAGCAGCTGGTAGCTGAATTCCGTGAACGACATGCCGCTCTCCAGCCGGTTCTGTACGCTGTCCTTACTCATCATGTAGCTGACCGTCAGCGTCTTACCGACGTCGCGCAGGAAGGTGAGTACGTTCATCTCCCGGTAAAAGTCCAGGTTGTTGACGATGGTGGCACCCGCGTCCGCGCCCAGCAGTCGCTCCATTTGCTCCCGCTGCCGCGCCAGGTTTGCGTCCAGTTCGTCGTAGGTCTTCAGCTCCCGCTCCTTGTCCTTCCCGCTGGGATCCCCGATGCGCCCCGTAGCCCCGCCAAACAGGACCACCGCCTCGTGCCCCGCCCGCATCCAGTGCAGCAGCAGCATCACCTGTACGTAATTGCCGATGGTCAGGGAGGGCGCCGTCGGGTCGAAGCCAATGTAGGCCCGTCGCGGCTCGGTCAGGTGCTCGCGAATACCGGGCGTCAACTGGTGCAGCATGCCGCGCCATTCTAATTCAGCGATAAAGTCCATAGGGGTCGTCTGTGGGGTGGGCCGCAAATATATAGGACACGGCGCTTCGCGCCGGACCGCTCCGCGGGGGACCGCTATCGCGGGGGAATCAAGACGCCGGGACACCAAATTCATTTTCATCACCAACCCCTACTCGGGATTCGAGCACACTTAAATCCCCCACGCCGCGTCCCATGTCCCCCGCGCCAGCGGTCCCCCGCGCCAGCGGTCCCCCGCGCCAGCGGTCTAAACGTCCCCACCTATCTTCGCAGCATGAATCTACCACTATTCCTAGCCCGCGGCGTCGCCAAGGGGGGCGGCCAGTCCATCAGCCGGACCATCATAGGCATCGCGGTAGTGGCCGTAGCCATTTCCGTAGCCACCATGGTGCTCGCCAGCGCGCTGATCTCGGGTTTCAAGACGGAGATATCGGTCAAGATCTTCGGCTTCTGGGGGCACGTACACATCACCGAGGAGCGGGCGGCCAACGACATCATGCTGACCAGCGACTATCCGATCAGCACGCAGCAGGATTTTTACCCCTCCCTGGAGGAGACCGGGCCGATTTCTTACCGCGACTTCGAAGACCCCTTCGGCAACAACAGCAGCGAGGAGCGGACCACGGCGGGCGGTATCCGCCACATTCAGCAGTTCATTCTCCTGCCGGGCATCATCTCGGTATTCCAGGAAGGCGAGCGCCTGGCCGATACCGAACCCCTGATCCTGAAGGGCATCGCCGAGGACTTCGCCTGGGAGGATTTCAGCCAGTACCTGCTGGAGGGGGAAGCGCTGGAAGTCGTGCCGGATTCTACCTCTCGCGGAATCCTGATCTCCAACAGTACCGCGCGCCGGCTGAAGCTGGGAGTGGGCGACCGGGTCGACTTCGTCTACTTCAGCGGCCTACGGGAAGAGAAGAATCGCGCGTTTACCGTGCAGGGCATCTATAAGACCGGACTGGAGGAGTACGACAGCAAGTTCGCCCTGGTCGACATCAAGCAATTGCGCCGGCTGCTCAACTGGCGGGAAGACGAGGTCGGGGGATTCGAGGTGGTGCTGGACGACATCAACGACCTGGACGCCTTTTCCAATTACATCCACTACGATGTCCTACCCCAGGACCTCTACGCCGACAGCATCCGCAACAAGCTGCGGGAACTCTTCAACTGGCTGGATATCCAGGACTACAACGGCATCATCATTCTGATCCTGGTGGTACTGGTGGCCGTCATCAACATGATGACCGCCCTGCTGATCCTCATCCTCGAGCGCACCAACATGATCGGTACCCTCAAGGCCCTCGGACAAGACAACTGGAGCATCCGCAAGATCTTTCTCTACTACGCCGGTTTCATCGTGGTAGTCGGGCTGCTGCTCGGCAACCTGATCGGGCTGGGGCTGGCCTGGCTGCAGAAGACCTTCGGCATCGTCAAGCTCGATGAGGAGAGCTACTACCTCGCCGTGGCGCCGATCAAACTGGAGTGGCTCACGATCCTGGGGCTGAACGTGGGGACCTTCCTGATCATCCTGGCCTTTCTCATCCTTCCCTCGTATTTGGTGACCAAGATCGATCCCGTACGGGCGATTCGCTTCAAGTAGGGATCCACACCAGGAGCCCGCTCGGAATGCGGGGAAGAAAGCGGGTGCTCTTGGGGGGCAGTACGCGCCCGGCCGCTACTTCCGCAAAGAAGCGGCGGCGGCTGATGGGATAGCCCAATAGGGTGATCTTCTCCCGCAGTTCCGCGGGGAGGTGGAGCGTGCCCGCTGGGCTATCCGGGGGGTAGATCGAATGAATACGTGGATCGTGGCGCATATCCGTGATGCCAAAGGCAGCGGGGAGCACTACGCGCGTCAACCACCCGGTGTCGGTGTCCTCCGCCGCCTCCGAGGGCCGGCGCTGCAGGTGGTAGTTAGCGCCGCGGTAGCTTAAAAGCCAGCGGCCGGGACCCCTTACCCACCTTGCCTCCGGAACCGCCGTCACCCGAAAAAAGGAGCGCAGCACGCGCAGGAGTTCACCCAGACTCATGCCATCGCCCTCGATCACCCGCAGGAAGGCGCCGATGGACAGTTCATCGGCTCCCGCAATCACCACGGGGACGTACTGAAAGTCAGTATGTCCCTCCGCGGCCAGGGCTGCGTGGGTGTACGCGCGGTGATGTCCGTCGGCCACCACCAGCGGGCCGAGAGCACTCAGATCGACGGAAGCTTCCGTGCGCCTCCCGGAAGCAAGTCGGTACTCCTGTTGGCCCCCCCGGTAGGTCAGGGCGGCGTCGGCGGGGTAGGGGGGCAGGCGGGGCCACAGGGTGCGCAGCGAAGGCACGGTGAGCAACACGGGCTTGCCCAGGGCACCTCCATCTTCCAGGACGAGGCGGCGCTGGCGCTCCAGGCGGGGCAAAAGGGTGTTCTCGTGGGGGCGCACCCGCCCGTCAATGAAGGCGGCGGTGGGGAGCAGTCCGCATAGTCCCCGGACCGGGGGGCGACCCGTGGAGTCGGTTACGGTCAACAGGGGCAGGCAGGGACCGTCGTGCCGGACGAAGGGAAAGGGCCGCATGCGCCGGAGGCCGTCGCGGGTGACGGGCAGGGTATCGGTCTGCCCCGCAGGGAGCCGGAAAAAGTGGGGGAAGGGAAGAAGGTGGGGCATGCCGATAGGGCGCGAAAGGTAGTCTCCAGCAAGCACAAAAGAGAAAGGCGCGGCACGCGTGCCACACCTTTCCTGAACTAAACCCCAGTTATAAAAATTCTTGGCGGAGCGGGATGACCTCCGCTCGCATGCTGCAATATAGGGTTAGTCTCCCCAAATATCCTGACCTGTCAAAAACTTTAACTTGTCAACCCCATGATTTAGCCGATTCACCCCATGGCGTGGGGGGAAGGGGGGAGCTATTGACCGGCATTCGCCCCGAAGTCGAACAGCAGGCTAAAGCGGAGCGTGTTATCCAGCGGATTTCGTTGGTTGCCGGTGGGCACCAGGTAGCTGAGGTTGATGCCGAAGATGTTGTACTTCAGGCCCAGTCCGGTGGTGATGTACCGGCGCCCGCCCTTCGTCTGATCTTCGTGAAAGTAGCCGGCGCGCACCGCAAACTGCTCGGCGTACCAGTATTCGGCACCTACGCTGAAGGTGAACTCCCGCAGCTCCTCCCCGAATCCGTCCGGAGCGTCGTTGAAGCTGGTAAGGATGCCCGAGACGGGCGAAAGGTCATTGATCTCCTCGTTGGTCCGCTTGCACTTGTCACTGCCGTCGCAGGGGGTAGGCACGAGCAGCTTATTGGTCTCGGCCGTGACGGTGATCTGGTTGTACTGGTCCAGGTTGAAGGTGTACGCCGCGCCGATGGCCAGGTTGGTGGGGATAAAATCGCGGATCGTGTCGCGGGAGTAATTGATCTTATTGCCGATGTTGGTGATGGCGGCACCTACCGAAAGGATATTGCCACTGGCGCCGAGGGGCTCGCTGCGGTAGTTGAATCCGAGGTCGGCGGCCACTGCCTGCCCGGCCCGTAGGATCTCCCCGCCCACCTGCTGGCCGGCGGCGAGGTTGGAGTTGATGTACTTGCCGGTAATGGAGATGCCGAAGGTCTGGGTGAGGCGGCGGGTGTAGGAAAGCGCGAACTCGAACTCGTTGGGTCGGCCGACCTGCAAGGGTTGATTATTGTCGTCCGTAAACTGGATGTCGCCCAGGCTGAAGTAGCGCAAACTGGCCCCGACGGCCTGGTTGCCGTCGCCGAATCGCTTGAAGCCGCTGAGGTAGGCCAGGTACACGTCGTTGAGGCCGAGTGCCTGCAGCCAGGGGGTGTAGGTAGCGCTGAGGGCCAGGTCCTCCTCGGAAAAGGCCAGTCGGCTGGCGTTGTAGTGCAATGCGTTGGCATCGGGGCTGAGGGCCACGCCGGCATCGCCCATGGCGCCGCCGCGGGCGTCGGGGTTGATCCGCAGGAAGGGGACGGCCGTGACTACGGTATTGATACAGGGACCTCCGCCCGCGGCGACGTTCGTTCCGTCGGGCCCCGGGAAACAGGGCGCCTGCGCACGGAGTGCTCCACTCAATCCAATCAGTAGGGTCGAGGTGGCGAGGAGGTGGAAGAGTAGGTGTTGCATTAGGTTGATTAAATTTCCGTTCGGGAAGGCGAAGTGCCTCCGTCCACTTAGGGAGAAGCGTGTCAGGCACGGATAACGTATTGTGCCGGCGCCTTATTTTTTACGATTTTTTAGAATATTCTTGCTGCGGTTAACGCAGGTGCCGCGAAAATACGTTGCTCGTGGTGAGTCATTCGTTAAAGCCAGCAGTATGTTCCGCCTCCGTCATCCGCTTATTCTGCTCCTCCTCGGGATATTCTCCGCACCCGCGTTCGCGCAATTGGAGGTCAATCCTTATCTCGGGCTGGCAACGGGAGACCAGGCGGTTAGCCTGCCCGGTCCGAACGATGCGCGGGTAGCGCTATGCGGGAGACCGCTTCCTGCTGGGCGTCGACGTGCTGGTGGGCGCGGGACAACTTGCCCCGCTGGCCGGCCTGGTCTACCGCCCGAACAGCTACGAGAGCGGGGCGGGGGAGGTATTCAATTACGGACAAATTTCTTTGCCGCTGGGCCTGGCTTACCGGATACTGACTGCGGACCTCGACATCAACCTCGTCCTGCACGCCGCCGTGGTGCCGGGCTTCGCCTTCGGTGACGATACGGTCGCGGGAAATACCATCGATCACGGCCTGGATTGGCGGGGGCGGGGCGGGGTCACCCTCTACCTGGGTACGCTGACGCTGGGCGGGCAGTACCTCCATGGCTTTGCGGAGGACGGCCTGCCAGGGGGGCGCAGCGGAACCTTCGTGCTGACCCTCGGCGGGAGATTCTGATTTTACCGCACCGGCCGCGTTGACAAAACCGACGGTGGCGGTGTTACCTTGCCGTCAGGCGGGTGGTTTTGCGTGGGTGGCCCCTTCCGGGGATCATTTGTCGCGGAACTTGCGCAAGTAAAGCCTACGGGCTTTCTTTGCGGCCGTATTTCATCACCAAAGCCACCTCAGATTATGGCAAGCATTGAAGAGAAAGTTAAGCAAATCATCGTCGACAAGCTCGGCGTAGACGAATCCGAAGTCACTAAAGACGCCAGTTTCCAGAACGACCTGGGCGCTGACTCGCTGGACACCGTCGAGCTCATCATGGAGTTCGAAAAAGAATTCGACATCAGCATCCCGGACGAGCAGGCGGAGAACATCCAGACCGTCGGCCAGGCAGTAACCTACCTGGAAAGCAGCGTGGAGCAGTAAGCTCCCCCGTTACGCTTTCTTGCCGCCGCCCGATTACCCTGAAAGGTAGCGGGCGGCGGTTTTTTTTGATTGATGCACCACAACGATGAATAGAGTAGTAATCACTGGCATCGGCGCCCTGACCGCCATCGGCAACTCCATCCCCGAGTACCTCGAAGGCCTGCGCGCGGGCCGCAGCGGGGCCGGCCCCATCACCCAGTTCGACGCCGGGCAGTTCAAGACCCAGTTTGCCTGTGAGGTCAAGGACTGGGACCCCACCACCCGGGTCGACAAACGGGAGACCCGCCGCCAGGATCGCTACACCCTGATGGCCCTGTACACCGCCGATGAGGCCCTGCGCATGGCGGGACTGGTGGACGGGGAGGGCAATACGCTTGCCTCCATCGACCCCGACCGCGCCGGCTGCATCTGGGCTAGTGGCATCGGCGGGCTCCGCTCCCTGGAGGAGCAGATTGAGATCTTCGACGCCGGCAACGGCACGCCCCGCTATAATCCCTTCATGATTCCCCGCATGATCGCCAATATGGGGGCGGGGCACATCAGCATGCGGTACAACTACCGCGGGCCGAGCTACGCTACGGTGAGCGCCTGTGCTTCCGGGGGGCACGCCCTGGCCGCCGCGGCGGACGACATTGCCCTCGGGCGCGCCGACGTGATGATCACCGGCGGTTCCGAGGCGGTCATCACCAAGGTGTCGATCGGCGGCTTCAACTCCATGAAGGCCCTCAGTACGCGCAACGACGATCCGGCCACGGCCTCGCGCCCCTACGACGCGGACCGCGACGGCTTCGTGCTCGGCGAGGGGGCGGGCGCCATCGTGCTCGAGAGCCTGGAGCACGCCCGGGCGCGGGGAGCCACCATCATCGCCGAGGTGGCCGGCTACGCCGCCAGTTCCGATGCTTACCACATTTCGGCGCCCCACCCCGACGGGGCCGGCGCTAAGCTGGCCATGCTTAACGCCATGAAGTACGCCGGCGTACGGCCCGAGCAAGTAGACTATATCAACACCCACGGCACCTCCACGCCCCTGGGCGACACCGCCGAGCTTAAGGCTATTCAATTGGCGTTCGGGGAGGCCGCTTATGATTTGCACATCAGTTCCACGAAATCCATGACCGGTCACCTGCTGGGGGCGGCGGCGGCCATCGAATCGGTGGCCTGCATCCTGGCGATCCAGCACAATTTCGTGCCGCCGACCATTAATCACCTTACCGACGACCCCGACATCGACCCCAAATTGCAACTGACGTTCAACACCGCCGTCGATCGCCCGGTCAATATTGCGTTGAGTAATACGTTTGGATTCGGGGGGCATAATTCCGCCACTATCTTTAAGCGCTTTACCGACTAGTCAGCTCCCCCGTGATCAAAGTAGTTCGCCGTATTTACAACCGTTTCTTTTCGGACGACAAGGACTTCGTCCTGCGGCTGCGGCGACTCCTGGGCTTTACCCCGGCCTACCTCAACGTGTTTAAACTGGCCTTCTCCCACAAGAGCTCCAACGACAAGGCCCGCAACCAACCCTACGGGGCCCAGAACAACGAGCGCCTGGAGTTTCTGGGCGATGCCGTCCTGGGCACCATCGTCGCCGAATACCTCTACAAAAAATACCCCAGCGGGGACGAGGGCTTCCTCACCAAGATGCGCTCCAAGATCGTCAAGCGCAAGTCGCTCAACGCCATCGGCTTCGATATGGGGCTGGACGAACTGCTCAGCACCTACAACAACACCCGCATCGCCCGCTCCATGCTCGGCAACGCGGTGGAGGCCCTGGTCGGGGCCGTCTACGTCGAAAAAGGCTACACCGGCACCACCACCTTCGTCGTCGAGCGCATGCTGCGCGACTACGTGGACATCGACACCCTGGAGACCTACGACGACAACTACAAGAGCCAGCTCCTCGAGCACTGCCAGAAGAACGGCCAGAAGGTCGACTACGAGATCCTTAAACGTTTTAAGCAGGACAAGCGCGACCGCTTCCGCGTCGCCGTCGTCATCAACGGTCGCCGCATGGCCGTCGGCGAGGACTACAACAAAAAGAGCGCCGAGCAGCAGGCGAGTCGCCGGGCGCTGCAGGATTTGGGGATTAGCGTGGAAGCGCAGTAGGTAGACGGGCTGCGCCCTGGGGTAGAAGCGGTATGCGCGGTAGAGGCTACGCCGGTAGAGCTCCCTGCGGTCGCGGTAGACGATAGTGGTGGGTATGTGCGTTTAGGCGGTGAACTGTACGGGAATAGTGATATTACCGACCGACCGACAACTACTGAAAAACACAACATCCTTCTACCGCGCGTAAGCGCCTCTCCGGCGAAGCCCTCTACCGCGAGCAAAGCGAGCGCTACCGCCAAAGGCCTCTACCGCCGAAGCCTCTACCGCGAGCGCAGCGAGCTCTAACCCAAGGCGCAGCCCGTCTACCCATGCACCTCCCCTCCTCCCGCTGGCCCGTATCCCTTAGCCTCATCGGACTGGTGATCGTGGTGGCTTCGCTGTGGTACACCAACCGGCTGGCCAATCAGTTGTCGGTGATCGAGGAGAACTACGTGCGCTTCTACGAGGCCTCGATGCGGGACATCAACAACTTCGACGGCACGGACGGGGGCGAGGACGTATCGACCCAGCAGGAGATCATCGGCAACAACACCACCATACCGGCCATTTGGGCCCTGCCCGACGGCAGCTACCAGGAAGCCATTAACTGGGGGGGGCGGGAAGCCGACACGACCTACATCCTTGCGCAGCTCGCGGACCTGAAGGCCAACGGCAAGCCCCCCGTCGCCATGCCCTACGGCGGACTGATGTATTTCGGCACCAGCAACCTCATCCGGAAGCTGCGGCTGTTTCCCTACATCCAACTGGCCCTCATCGGGACCTTTTTACTCTTTGGCATCTTCGGCATCAACCAGGCCCGGCGCGCCGAGCAAAACCGCGTGTGGGTAGGCATGGCCAAGGAAACGGCCCACCAGCTGGGCACGCCGATCAGCGCCATCATGGGCTGGGTGGAGCACCTGCGCCTGATGTACGGAGAGGACGCGGACCTGCAGGAAGTCGCCGGAGAACTTCATAAGGACGTGGAGCGGCTGGAGATGGTCGCCAACCGCTTCAGCAAGATCGGCGCGACCCCCGAATTACAACCGGTGAATATTTACGCGGAACTCGACAAGTGCCGGGCCTACATGGAAAAGCGGGCGCCCCGCCGCGTCACCTTCGACTTTCCGGCGGCCGACACCGGCGATCTGCCCGTGGCCATCAACCCCCTGCTCTTCGACTGGGTGATCGAGAACCTGCTCCGCAACGCCCTCGACGCGATGGACGGACGCGGAACGATCAGCAGCCAGGTCCACGAGCGCGACGGCAAGGTCATCGTCGAGCTCAGCGATACCGGCAAGGGCATCGCGGCCCGCAACGTACGCAAGGTCTTCGACCCGGGCTTCACCACCAAGAAGCGGGGGTGGGGCCTCGGCCTCAGCCTGGTCAAGCGCATCGTGGAGGAATACCACGAGGGCCGCATCGTCGTGGCCCACTCCGAACTCGGCAAGGGCACGACCTTCCGCATCACCCTTCCCCGCGCAACGCCCTCCGCCGTATGAGCCCAGACATCATCGCCGCCATCGCCACGCCCCCGGGGGAGGGCGCCATCGGTATCGTCCGCATCAGTGGCGCGGGCTGCATCGCCCTGGTGGATCCCTACTTTCCGTCCCGTTCGTTAACCGCCGCACCCGCCCGCCGGGCCTACTTCGGGGAGGTAACGGACGCGGAGGGTCAGCCCATCGACGAAGTGGTCGTCACCCTCTACCGGGCTCCGGCTTCGTACACCGGGGAGGAGGCCGTGGAGATCAGCTGCCACGGGAGCCCCTACATCCTCCAACGCCTGCTGCAACTGGTCGGGGACGCGGGTGCCAGGCCCGCCAATCCCGGGGAATTCAGCGAGCGGGCCTTCCTCAACGGCAAGCTCGACCTCAGCCAGGCCGAAGCCGTCGCCGACCTCATCGCCTCCCGGTCGGCGGCGGCCCATCGGATTGCCCTCGGACAACTCCGGGGCGGGGTCAGCAACGAGATCAGCCAACTGCGGGGCAAGCTCATCGACTTCGCCAGCCTCATCGAGCTGGAACTGGATTTCGGGGAAGAGGACGTGGAATTTGCGGACCGGGGACAGCTCAGCGCGTTGGTGGCTACGATCCGCGGTCGTATCGATACGCTGACCACCTCCTTCCGGCTGGGAAACGCCATCAAGGAGGGGGTAGCCACCGTGATCGCCGGCCGCCCGAACGCCGGGAAGTCCACGCTGCTTAACGCACTGCTCAACGAGGAGCGGGCCATCGTCTCCCCGATTCCCGGCACCACCCGCGATACCATCGAGGAAGCCGTCAACATCGGGGGCATCGCCTTCCGGCTCGTCGATACGGCGGGAATCCGTGAGGCCTCCGATGCGATTGAGGCGATGGGGGTCGAGCGTACCCTTCGGCAGATCTCGACCGGTCACTTATTGGTGTATGTCTTCGACGTGATCGAAACGAATCCGGCCACCCTTACCGCGGACCTCGACCGCCTCTACCGGGAGGACCTCGACCTGGTGGTGGTGGCCAACAAAATGGACCTCAATCCCTATACCAAGTACGCCCACTACTTCGGAGAGGACTACGCCGGCCGCTTCCGCGTGCCCCCGGAGCGCTTCGTGCCGATGATCGCCCGCGAGAAAAGCAATCTCAGCTACCTGCAGTCCACGCTTCTCGACACGGTGACCGGCGGGCGCGGCGGCATCGACGCCCAGGAGGTGATCCTCAGCAACGCCCGCCACTACGCCGCCCTGCGCGCTGCCGATGCCTCCCTCGCCCGGGTGGCGGATGGACTGGTTTCCGGCCTGTCGCAGGATTTTATCGCCATGGATATCCGACAGAGCCTGCGCGACCTCGGGGAGATTACCGGAGAGATAACCACCGACGACCTGCTGGGAAATATCTTCTCTAATTTCTGCATCGGGAAGTAGGACGAAATTTTCCTATCTTCACTGCGTTGTTTGATGGTAAGCTCAACTACTCGGTAGTCAGGCTGTTAGCGTTCTCGATTAAAGGTTGCGAATTTGAATACAGGAAATACAGAAGCGTTCGGCCCCGCCGACGGTATCTACGACGACTCCCGGTCTGCGCCCGAGTCTGAGGTAGGAGCCGCCGTCCCCGCCGGTACCGAAGGTCGCTACACCCGCGAACAGCAGGAAAATTTTCGCCGCAACCGGGAAGAATCGCTGCAACTTTGCGTGGGCTTCCACGCATTCTACACGGCAAATCCTGCTTATCACCTTGACCTTTGATCGTTTCCTGATTTACGAGCTGCGACCCGATGCCGGCCTTCCCTTTCAGTTCGTTCTCTGCCTCTCCTCTACCGCCACCAATTACCGGTACGAGATCCGCAACATTTCCTTTCTTCCCCTCATTCCTGGCGGCCCCCACGCCGATCACGATCCCTACCGCGTACCCCTCGCTAAAGGAACTACCCGGCTAGTGTCCCGTATGTACGTGGCGGTCGACGCCATCCAGTCCATCGGAAAGGCGGCGTTTCTGCCCCGCGACCTCGGTCGCGTCTCCGCGACCGCCGAGGCGGAAGTACGCGTAAAGCTGGGTGCCTGGCTCGGCATACAGGCCGTCACCGCCGAGGGCTAATTCAGGGTGCCGTGGGTTCGCCAACCGCTACCTTAGCGCGATCCAACCCGATACTCGTTCATGCGCATCACCGAACAGCCCGGCCCCTACCGTCACCTCGAAGACCGCAGCCCCGCGGAACTGCTCACCCTCATCAACGAACAGGATCGGCTGGTGGCCCCCGCCGTCGGGGAGTGCATTCCCGCCCTTACGGCCCTAGTGGAAGCCATCGTCCCACGCATGGAGCGGGGCGGCCGGCTGTTCTACATCGGCGCGGGCACGAGTGGCCGCCTGGGGGTGCTCGACGCCAGTGAGTGCCCACCCACCTACGGCGTACCGCCCGGTATGGTAATCGGCCTGATCGCCGGGGGCGACGGCGCGCTGCGCAATTCCATCGAGTCTGCCGAGGACAGTGAGGGGCAGGCCTGGCGGGACCTCGCCGCGTATACTCCCAACGAAGACGACATCCTGATCGGCATTGCGGCCTCGGGTACCACGCCCTACGTCATAGGTGGACTGCGCAAGGCCCGGGAAGCCGGCCTGCTGACGGGTTGCGTGACCTGCAATCCGGGCACCCCGGTGACCGAGGTATGCACCCACCCCATCGTGGCGGTCGTGGGGCCGGAGGTCGTCACCGGCAGTACGCGCATGAAGTCGGGCACCGCCCAGAAACTCGTGCTGAACATGATCACGACCACCGTCATGATCCGGCTGGGCCGGGTGCGGGACAACCGGATGGTCGACATGAAGCTCAGCAACGCGAAACTGATCGACCGGGGTACGAAGATGATCGTGGAGTCCACGGGCTTACCCTACGCGGAGGCCCGACGGCGGCTACTCGAGGCGGGCAGCGTCCGCGCGGTGATCGACGGGCAGTAAGGGATCCATGCCCAGCACCTGGGTGCAGAACTCGACGGCGGCGCGCTGGGCGGCTTGCCAATCCGCCGATTTGATGTCGCTGCCGACGAAGTGCGTCTTGGGGGTCGGCAGGGCGATCAAACGGTTCTGCGCGGCCGGGGTGGCGAATTGGCGGTGCACCTCCGGATAGCTGCTGACCTCGACGTGCTGGTCCTTCTGGAAAAAGTTCTCTTTGTAGTAGAGGGTGAGCACGGGGCAGTGAATCTGGCTGAAGGTCGTGCCGTCCATGGTGGTCTGCACCAGCACCTGGAGATCGACCAGGGCCCGCGAGGGGTAGATGGTATCGAAGTACTGCGCGGCGCCCGGCTCCGCGTGACTGATCTTCTTGTTGCTGCCGAAGGAGGCCAGCACCGCCAGTTCGTGGCCCCAGGGCGTCATCAGCAGTTCGGCGCCCGGCTGATCGTCTTCGACGTTGGGGCCCATATTGATGAGCGCGTGCACGTCATCGGGGAAGTCGGCGGCCAGCTTGAGGGCGAGGGTACCCCCGGTGGAGGTGGACATGAGGATGACCTGCCGGCCGATCCGCTTGCCGATGGCCAGGGCTTCCAGCGCGTCGTCCCAGGCGGCGGCGGGCGTGAACTCCCGCAGGGCGGCAGCCGGTCGTAAGCCGTGACCGGCCCAGCGACCGAGGTACACATTGGCACCGAAGATGTCCGGTACGTTCACGTTCACGGGGTAGCCGTCGCGGTAGCTGCCGGCAAACCCGTGGAGGTAAACGAAGGCGTAGTCCGTCACGGCGGGCACCGGGTCGGCAAATACGATACGGGCTTCGTTGTTTAGGCGGGTGGGCGCCGCGGTTTCTCGGTCCCGAACGTGCGCTTCCAGGGAAGACAGATCGGTGGGTAGCTCCGGTAGGGTAGTGGCGTAGACGGGCACCTCCACCCGGGGGCCGAGGAAGTAAGTCAGGACGATGAGGACCAGCAGCGCACCCAGGAGGTAGACCATCTTCTTGTTTCGTGTCATGGGGGAAATTGGTGGATCACCCGGCACCCGCGGCCGCGCCCTATGGTTTGCTCTCTTTTTCTACCGCGACGGTATCGGATAGGGTAGGGGCTTTCCAGCGCTCGTACCCGATGGGGCTGCTCGAGACTTTACGGATGGCCGAGCTGGTGCGTTTTTTATCGCCGATCATGGCGAAGGTCATGATGAGGCTGGTACCAATGATGATGAAGAGCAGGATGCCGGGTTGAAAACCGGGAATCTCCATCTCGGTGGGAATGGCGTAGAAGAGCAGTACGGTGATGAGTCCCCGCGGAGCTACGAAGAGCTGCGGCAGGATGTCCGCGCCAACAAATATGCGCAGGATCACGAAACGGATCAAGTAGATACTCAGGATGATGAGCATGCTCACGATGGCTACGTCGACGCTCAGTAAGGACTCCAGTACAATGGTGATGCCGAAGATGACGAAGAAGAAGGTGCGCACCACGAAGGCCGTCTCGACCGTGACCACGTGCAGCCCTTCGTAGATGTGCAGGGCCTGTTTGTAATTGAGCAGCTTGCGCAGCGGCCCCTGAAAAAAGAGCCGCATGTTGGCGATAATGAGCCCGAAGGTGAGAATGATGATGAGGGCGGACAGGTGCTGGTACTTGGCGGCCCCGTAGAGGAGGAGCAGGACGGCGATGAGCAAAAAGAGCTTGACGTGGCTCTTGATGTTCTGAAATACGAGGACAATGGCGTAGCTGGCCACCAGTGAGACAACGATCGTCAGGAGGACGTTGCCCAAATAAGCCAGGCCGCTGCCGTGGTGCTCGATCACTTCCAACTGGTCGTCGATCATCTCCGTGATCGGCAACTGGCTGGTCAGGAAATAAAACAGCATGATGCCCAGAATATCGGAAAAGGTGCTCTCGTAAATGTGAAATTCCTTCTTTTCCCCCTTCAGCGCGGTGACGCTGGGAATGATGATGGCGCTCGACAGGATAGACAGGGGGGTGGCGTAAAGCCAGGCGCTCTGCGTGGTCATGTCGTCGATGAAAAAGAGCAGCAACTCGGCCGCCGCCCAGGTCGAGGCGATCAGGCCCAGGGCGGCCACCACGAAGGCCTTGCCGATGGCGAGAAACTTGTCGCGCTCCAGCTTCAACTCCAGGGCGGCCTCGAGTACGATCATGATCAGTCCCACCGTACCGAGTATGCGCAGGATGGGGAAGAAGTCGAGATTGCCGAAGCCGATGCTGTCCAGGCCGAGCTTAATGAGGATGCCCAGCACGATGAGCATCAGTACCGAGGGAATATTGGTACGCTTGGAGATCTCCCCGAAGAAGAAGGAGAGGATGATGATCACCGAAGCCTCGATGAGCAGGAGATTGGGGTCTACGGTTTCCATGGGGAAGGGGGAAGGGGTGACAGAGTGAAGGAGTGAAGGGGGGCTACCGTTTGGCGATGGTGGCTGGGAATCCCCATTCCTTTAGGAGGGCCAGCAGTTCGGTGAGGTGCTTTTCTTCGCGCACGGACAGGCGGGCGAGGATCTTTTCGGGTTCCTTTTCGGAGTAACTGAGCTCCGGCTTGAAGCTGCGGTCGAGGTAGGGCGTCGTGGTGAGGAGGTCGGCCAGGGAACGCAGGGCGTTGGTCTCCCCGGACGGCGAAGACAGGCGCAGCTGGTAATACCCACCGATGTTCTTGCCCGTGATGAGGGAGTAGCCCTCGGTGAGCAGGGTGGAGTAATTGACGAAGTGGAGGCCCTCGCCGGTCTGTAGGTAGAGGCCGATGCGGCTGACGCGGGAGATGACGCCGGTGGATTTGTCGGTCCGCATGCGCTTGCCTACGGTGATGAGCGGGTTAAAGAGGATGATGCGGCCGCTGAGGTAGTCGCGGATACGCGAGAAGCCCGCAACCGCCAGGATGAGCAGTAGGGTGCCGTGTACCAGCGGATTGATGAACAGAAAGATCAGGGCCAGCACCAGGATGGTCAGCGGTTGGTAGAGCAGCAGAAAGGGGGTAATGATATGGTACACACCGGCCCGGAACCCCTCCACCCGCTTGGTCTTCTGCAGGCGTCCCTTGATCATGTACAGGAAGGCGTACACGCCGTAGAGCAGCAGCGCGGCGAGGAGCAAATCCATCCAGCTGTAATAGTGTCGGAGCGGGAGGTCCATGGCGGGCTTATTTGGAATAGTTCAGGTAGACCTCGGCCTCCAGCATACGGCCGACGTCGTTGACGATGGTTTCGTTGATCTCCAGCAGGCCATCGTTGGTGCGGATCACCACGCCTATGCGGATCAACCGCTGCAGGATGCTGGCGTAGCGCTCGTTGTAGGCGGGGCCGAAGAGCTTCCGCAGGCGGTAGTCGCGGGTGCGCTTCTCGAAGAGGATGGTGCTCAGCAGGGTAGCGGTATCGGGCGAGAGAAAGGCGGGCAGGACGTAGCGGCGTCCCCTGGGCTGGTAGACCCGCTCGTCGTCGTAGCGCTTGGTATAGTAGGCCCAACGGTTGATCGTCTCGCCTACGTTGCCTTCGGTGGCGCGGTAAACGCGCTTGACCAGCTGGCCGAAGGCGGTTTCGCTGACGGCTTCGCCCTCCGCGTCGACCATGATCTTGTGGGTTGCGCCGTGGCGTATGCCTACCGCCCGCTGCATATCGGCCAGGGTAAAGCGGTCGAGGTTGATCTCGGACTGAAACACCCGATTGATTTCAAGGAAACGGTCGAGGTGCCGGTAGACGGCATTGGTCGTCGCCACGAGGTAAAAAATACGTCCGGAGTAATCGTCGATGTGCTCCCCGAGGGCCCGCACGTTGGCGGCCAGGCTGTGGGTCTCGTCCCGCCACATTTCCAGGTCGTCGATCCAGAGCAGGGGGCGCGACTGTACGGTGTACTTCTCGACGAAGGCGAGCGCCGCGGCGAGGTCGCCGGTGGTTTTGCTGCGCCGGCCCTGTACGACGACCTGGGCGTGGGGGCGCAGGCGGATGGTCCTGTCGGGAAAAAAGCGATTGGTAATGAGCTCCCCGAAGAGCGTCTTGCCCGACAGCCGCTTGCCCGTCAGGACAACGGCCCCGCGGTAGCCGAGCTGCCAATTCTCGATGAGTTGGCGCAGGTGGTCGATCTCCCGCTCCCGGCCCACCAGGAAGGATTCGCCGATATAGCCCTTGGTCATGAGGATGTTCGTGTAGGCGGCATTGGCCGGGGCTACCGTACGCTGACGGATGACGCGTACCGTCTTCTCGCTGATGCTCAGCTTTTCTTCCCGCGCCGCCGCGCCGAGGAGCCGGTTGAGGCCGCTGACGTGACTCGATAGCCACTCCTGCACGCCCGTGACCCACCGTCCCTGCCGCCGGGTGAAGACGTTGATGCCGGTCTGCAACGGCAGGGGCAGGAAGCCCGGCTCCGGGCGGTAGACCGAACTGATGCGCAGCTTGTCCTCGATCGAGCCGGTGAGTCGCGCGTGGATGTTGGCGTAGGACTCCTGCCGCTCCCGGGTGCGGTCCAGAAAGTTGACGAAGGGCTGGGCCAGCTGGACGTTGGTAAAGGAA
The DNA here is from genome assembly GCA_963803525.1 of Lewinellaceae bacterium. GTDB lineage: Bacteria > Bacteroidota > Bacteroidia > Chitinophagales > Saprospiraceae > Neolewinella. The sequence continues at coordinate 238,218 of CAWDMV010000013.1, read as the reverse complement.
ATCTCGTTGCCGGCCTTTACCTCGTTGGAGAGCAGCAGCGCCCGGTTGCGTACGTTGGCCAGGGCCACGTTCAGGCCATTGTTGACCTGCTCGCTCAGCTCCCAGAGCTCGTACAGCAGGGGCATCACCTCGGCGGATACCCACTGGTCGGTGGAGCGGCGAAAATTAATTTCCTTGTAGCGCAGTATACCTTGCTCGGAGGCCACCGTGACCCGCTGGGTTTCGGTGAAGCCCGCGATGCAGGTCGTAACGGCATTAGTAAAGCGGTCCAGCCGGGGAGCCGGCCCTTCCTCGGAGACGGAATCGTCGAGCTTGGCGGCCACGACGCCCGGGCGTTCGAGTTCGTCGTCGCCTTCGGTAATGAAGGCGACGATCTCGCTTGCCCGCTGCCGGGCCCGTTCCGTGATCGCCTGGCTGGCCGCGATGCCCTCATCGAGGAGTTGCCGCAACTGATCGAAGCGCCGGGAGGCCTCCGTCAGTTGGCCGAATTCCTCGGTAAGCTTTTCCGACTGGCCGGCGATCTCCTGGAGGTGGTGGCGGTAGAGCGGCCAGGGGTTGCGCTGTAGCTTCCAGCGGTTGAGTTGCCGTTTGCGCGCGCGGTCGTTACGCAGCAGGGCTTCCTGGCGGGCGGTGTGGTCGGCGTCCCACTCCGCCAGGGCGGCCTGTAGGGCTTCCCGGGACCGCCGGTAGAGGTCGGCGACCCGATCGGCATCGGACTGTCCGTCCTGGACCAGCAGGGTAGCGATCTGCAGCTGCAGCTGTACGTCGCGGTAGAGCAGGAGAAAATGTTTGGCGCGCTCGGCCCATTCGAAGTGGGTGAGGCGGCACGCGAGGTCGAGCACGTCTTCTTCCGCGCCCACCGGGCAGGCGTCCCCCCGGGCGATCATGGCTTCGGCCAGGGCACGCAGGTGTTCGGCCATTTCTTCCACCGGGCTGTCGGCGGCGATCATCCGGACGGCCCGGTCGGCGGTTGCGGCAAACGAAACGGGTAGATCAGCGGTCATGGCGGGTAAGATAGGCAGCGCGATCAACTGCGCGGGCGCAAGGTGTAAGGTGACGGGGGGAAGAGCCGTGCGGATCGCTCCGGCCGCGCTTGCCGGGCAAATAAAGCGTGTTAAGGGGCCTCGGTAGGGGAGGAGAAGGCGTTTCAGAAGCAGTATATAATAAGATTCTCATGAAAAGCTACCTGTTTTCCCTCTGCCTCCTCTGCTCGATGGCGGCCACCGCTCAAACCCTGGACGTTCCGAAGGTCACTTATGCAGCCGAGGCCGATTACGCCCGCCAGCACGATAAGGTGATCGAAGTGGTCAACCACCTACAAAACTTCCCGGCCGACGTCTACACCACCCGCCGCAAGGAGGCGGTAAGCTACCTGACCACCTGGTTCAACGGTACCCCCGACGTAGACCTGACCCTCGAGGCCTTCACCGTTCCCTACCTCGGGTACGGAGAATCCAAGGTCATCTACCTGGGGGAATACGCCAAGCAGTTGCTCCGTGAGCCCGAGGCCGACCGCCTCACCCTTAACCTGGCCGCCATGGAAAGCGTGCTGAACTACTACCGCGACAACATCGACGTGTTCGGCCGCGATGCCGCCTTCGACAAACTCGCCAAGCTCCAGGAAAAGGGCAAACTGGCCAAGTTCATCGAGAAGCAGCTCAGCTAAGCGACCCGCCTATTTTTTTAACTTCTTCCCTCTCTCATCAAATAAACCCGGTCCTATGCAACGATTGTTACCCTTCTTATTCCTCCTCCCATCCCTGCTGGCCGCCCAAAACGACCTCGCTCCCGATACGGAAACCTTCGCCGCGGTGGACATCCCCGTGCACAGCTCCACCGCCCCGGCTACCAAAGCCAGCAATGATCCGGAGAAAGACGAGGACTCCGCTGCTACCGAATCGCCGGACGACACCGAAGCCGCCCCGGTCATGCGCAGGATGCCGGTCATTTCCTACGAACTGGAGGACATCATGCAGAACCTGCAGGATTTGCCGGCTAACCGCGACCGGCACCAGCGAAAGATCGACGCCAAAAAACTCGAAGACTGGATCAAGCTAAACCCCGAGATCGGCTTCGATCCGTCCGATGACATCCTGCCCTACCTCCAGTACGGGGAGGCCCGTACCCTGTTTACCTGCGGCTTCGTGCAGTACAGCGTAGCCCATCCGGTATTCAACCCCGACGCGGCCTACGTGGCGGGTATCCGCAGCGTGATCTCCTACTACAAGGACAATCGGGACATCCTGGGCAGCGATGAGTTGCAGGACAAGCTCGTTAAACTCCAGGAAAAAGGGCGCCTGTCCGGCTTCATCAAGCGACGCGTTGATTAGCTAAGCCGGGGGGGTGGAGAACGCGGTGTACATTGAGACAATTACTCCGCTATGAACCTCTCCCGCCCCCTCGCCCTCCTCCTACTAGCCTGGCTGTCTTTCGCCTGTCAGGAGGAGCTGCCCCCACCCGCCGTCGAAACCCCCGCCAGCATGGAACGCACCCCCCTCACGCCCGATAGCCTGTTGCGCCACGCCGTGTTCTTCGCCTTCAAGGAAGCAGCTACCCCGGAGCAGATCACCGAGGTGCGGGAGGCCTTCAGTAAGCTGCCCGGAGAGATTCCGGAGATCCGCGACTATGAATGGGGCACCAACAACAGTCCGGAAGGACTAAATAAGGGTTTCACCCATGCCTTCTTCGTCACCTTTGACAGCGAGGAAGACCGCGCCACTTACCTGCCCCATCCCGCCCACCAGGCTTTCGTCAAGGTGTTGGAGCCCCACTTGCAGGATGTGTTCGTGGTGGACTACTGGACGCGAAAAGATTAAATCCATGCTCCGGCTGGGCTAATCCAACCGCCCCTTCTTCTCTTCACTCGCACTGCCCCTGCGTTCCCGCCCCTTCAGGAAGCGGTCGCCGAACTTGTAGGTGACCCGGGCGGAGAAGATCGGGGCCTCCGAGGTCGAGAGGATGCGCACGTCCTGCTCCTGGTAATCGATGGTACCCGAAAAAAATTTCTGAACGATGCCGTCGGCGGCCGGCACCAGCTTGATTCGGTCGTCGAATAAGTCCTTTTCCAGGCCCGCCGCCGATATGAACTTGCCCATTCGTGCCGAGCAGCTTGTCTTTCATGAGGACGATGCTGATCACCTCCCCCCGTTCCCCACCGCGTCGTGGGCGGCCCCGTCTTGCCGGCCATGCTGAGGCGGTTGCCGGCGTTCACCACCCGCATGGCGGCCTTCCATTCAAGAAAGGGTTTGGTGGCGGTCACCTCGATCGTCTCCAGGTCCGTAGCGTAAGCCGTGAGGTCATCGTCAGGCAAGGCTAGGGACTGCCCGGCGGCCATCGTAAAGGCGGGGTGGTCGGTGGCGGATAGTTCGAGTTTTACAAGCGAGGAATCCGCAACCGCCGCCAGCAGCACCTTGGTAAATTCCACAGCTTAGAGCTTGAGGCCGACAGCGTGGTGGTGAACGAGCGGACAAAAGTTCAGCATAGCCGTAGCTACGGTGGATTTTTGGCTGGGAAGTGCAGCGCCGCGATGGCAAGTCAAGGTGCAGCTTAGGTCAATCCCGAAGCAGCAGTGACCGCGTGAAGGATACGTATAGCGTTACGAAGCGCGTTTATAATATATCATCAGAAAAGGGGTGTTGGAATTTCTTTTTCGGCGGGGAGCGGATATTTTTCGTCAAAATGCGTACTTTAGAATAGTACCATTAGCTATTCCCCCGGGGGTCCATTCCTATTACAACTATCGCATTGACTTTCGGAAGGATGGGCCGCCTTATCGATGTAGAATTTGACCCAGAATAAGTATGAAAACCTTTGCCATTTTTACCGTCGTCATCATCGTAGGCTTCTTAGCCTACGGCGTATTCACCGTGCTCTCGCCACATGCCTACAAGGATTGGTACACGGGTTTGCTCATGCTGGGCTTTGGGCTGATCACACTGGTCTATGCGCTGGTAAGCATCTCGTTCATGAGTAAATCCCGGCGCTGGAGGAGGTCGAGAAGCGGCATGATGTAGCACGGCAAGCACACGGGAATGCCCGTGGACTGTCCCTGGAGAAACCCTTTAATTAGAGCTTGTTTGGGATTCCGCTCACCGCCGCAAACTTGCTCTTTTGTGCCTATCCTTTGCCTCGAAAAGTGTCACTTAGCCCGCTAGGCTCCCCTTCCCGAGGCTCGATTAGCCCCAAAATAGCGGCGTTTTCGTCAGGCTCGGAAAACCCAAACAAGCTCTTGGCTATTCGCCTCTTGCTTACGCAACCCCCCTTCGCCTCACTTGTATTCTGTTATCCAGACTCCGTGTGTGGCAACTCCCTAAAGCATGTCAAGCAATCATCGTCCCCCCCTGGCATATTCCGTACTTGAACTGGCTGCCGTGGCCCAGGGCGATACGCCGTCCGACACCTTCCGAAAAAGCCTGGACCTGGCGCAGGAGGTCGAGCAACTGGGCTATACTCGTTTCTGGGTGTCGGAGCACCACAACATGGCGGGCGTGGCCAGTTCCGCACCCACGATACTCATGGGATACCTGGCCGGAGGAACTACGACCCTCCGCATCGGGTCCGGTGGCATTATGCTGCCCAATCACACGCCGCTGGTCGTTGCCGAACAACTCGGTACCCTGGCCTCCCTTTATCCCGGCCGGATGGACCTGGGACTAGGTCGCGCCCCCGGGACCGACCCGCTGGCCTCCCAGGCCATTCGGGGGAGCCGCTCCATGGGCGCTCACGATTTTCCGCGAGCGATCCAACAGCTACAAGCCTACTTTTCCGCGGAGAACAGCGAGAGCGCGGTACGCGCCATCCCGGGAGAAGGACTGGATGTGCCGATTTATATATTAGGGTCCAGTACCGAAAGTGCCTACCTGGCCGGGCTCCTGGGGCTGCCCTATGCCTTCGCCAGTCACTTTGCCCCCGCGCAGCTGCTGTCCGCCCTCGAACGCTACCGGCAGAACTTCCGGCCCTCCACCGTGCTCTCCCGCCCCTACGTCATCGCCTGCGTCAACGGCATCGCCGCCGACACGGACGCGGAAGCCCAGCGTCTGGCCACGACCCTGCAGCAGGCCTTCCTCGGGCTCGTCACGGGCAAGCGCCGGCTCATGCAGCCACCGGTCGATTCCATGGATCCCCTGTGGGGGCCCACCGAGCGGGCATACGTGGAGCAAATGCTGACCTATACTTTCGTAGGCGGCAAGGAAGGCCTGCGGCGCAAGCTCGAGCAGTTTACGGCCCTGACCCGGGTGGATGAGCTCATGTACGCGTCCTATATCTTTGACCACGGGGCGCGCAAGCGTTCGTACGGTTTGCTGGCGGAGGTGATGCGCGACGTCTCGGTACGCACGTAGGATCACTTCGGGCGGTTATCTGAGCGGGCGGGAGTATGAATGCAGGTACCCACAACAAAACGTACACGGCGAGGGAAATGCACGCTACTTTTGGTGCTTCCCTTAGCGCTTGTTTGGGATGCGCTCACCGCCGCAAACTTGCTCTTTTGTGCTTATTCTTCGTCTTAAAAAGCGTCACTTAGCCCACTAGGCTCCCCTTTTTGTGGCTCGAATAGCCCCAAAATAGCGGCGTTTTCGTCAGGCTCGGAAAACCCAAACAAGCTCTTACCTTACATGTACGCACTAAATAGTGTTTTAATCGCTGCCCTCCTGTTCCTCGCCATCATCGTGGCGCACGAAATAGGGATGAAGATCGGGGCGAACTACCTGGAGAAAACCGACAGCGACGTCAAGTCGCAGACCTCGGCCATCCAGGGCGGCATACTCGGTATGCTGGCGCTGATCCTGGGATTCACCTTTAATATGTCGATCCAGCGCTACGACGCCCGTTCCTCGGCGGAGGTGGAGGAGGCCAACGCCATCGGTACCGCCCAGCTGCGGGCCGCCCTCCTGCCGGACCCCTTCCGTCAGCAGGCGCAAGAGGCTATCGTTAACTATATCGACCTGCGATTGGAAAGCAGCCACGTCGACCTCACCCGCCGCGAGGAACGCAAACGCCTAAATGCCCGCACCGGAGCGTTGCAGCAGCGCATCTGGGACATCGGCGTGGCGGCGGCGGACGTAAGTCCCAACCCAGTGAAAACCGGTTACTTCCTTACGGCGGTAAACGACCTCATCGACGCGCAGGGGAGTCGGCTCGACGTACTGCAACGGCACGTACCTCCCGCCATCTTCTACTTGCTCTTTATTTTCTTCATGGCTACCGGGGCCCTGATCGGCTACTCCAGTGGCCTCGGCCGCCGCCGTTCGCGGGTGCCCGCCCTCATTCTCAACCTGCTGATCTGCCTCTTGGTATTCATCATCATCGACCTCGACCGGCCCCGCCGCGGCATCATCGAAGTGCGCCAGGACAGCATGGAAGCCCTCCGTTAATTTCTCTTCGGTATGTACCATCTGAACAGCGTCCTCATCGCCGTACTGCTCTTCGCGCTCATCGCCGCCGCCCACGAACTGGGGCTTCGATTAGGCAACTACCGCTTAGCCCACTCCGACAGCGACGTGAAGTCCCAGACCTCGGCCATTCAGGGCAGCGTGCTGGGTCTGCTGGCGCTGATCCTGGGTTTTACCTTCAGCATGTCCATTCAGCGCTACGATCAACGCTCCGGCGCGGAAGTGGCCGAGGCCAATGCCATCGGCACCGCCGAACTGCGGACGGCCCTGCTGCCCGCGCCCTTCGACGGGCAGGCGCAGGCGGCCATCGACGCCTACATCGAGCTGCGGCTACGAAGCGCGGCGGTCGACCTAACTCACCGGGAGGAACGGCGGGCCCTCAACGTAGAGACCACCCGCTTGCAGCAGCAGATTTGGGACATCGGGGTAGCCGCCGCCGAGGTGAATCCCAATCCCGTGAAGACCGGCTACTTCCTCACCGCCGTGAACGACCTGATCGACGCCTACGGCAGCCGGTTGGATGCGTTGCAGCGGCACGTGCCACCGGCCATTTTCTATCTTCTCTTTATTTTCTTTATCGCCACGGGCAGCCTGATCGGATATTCCAGCGGGCTGGGCCACCGCCGCTCCCGCGCGCCCGCCCTGATCCTCACCCTGCTGATCTGCCTACTGGTCTTCATCATCATCGACCTCGACCGGCCACGCCGGGGCATCATTCAGGTGCGGCAGGATAGCATGGAGGCCCTGCGGTAATTTAGGTGGCTCCTGGATTGAGTGCCTGCCTCACTTCTTGGTACCCCGTCCAACGGCTTACCCGTTGGACGGGGTCAGTGGGTGGGCGTTGTACATTAGCGGAATGAACCCACGCATGCTGCTCCTCGGTCTGTTGCTTTGCACCGGCGGCCCCGCCCTTTTGCCCGCACAGGATACCACGCTCTACGACCGTACGCTCGGCAGTCTGCCGGAATACGTACGGTTTCTCTCCCTCCCCAACGACGCGGGAATCGATGGGCAGCTCGAGCCCAACCTACAGTGGCTGGAACGGGAGTTCGGCCGGCGGGGATTCAAAACCGAACGCCTGCCCAACGCCGGGATCGACCTGCTGCTGGCCAGTTATGCGGCGAAGGACGCGGGTGCGGAGACCGTCCTCTTTTACGGCCACGTAGACGGGCAGGCGGTGGACGAAAGCAAGTGGATCCTGTCGCCCCCCTTCACGCCGGTGTACGGAACGATGCGCGTGGATGAGGCGGGCTCCGTTCGGTATGCGGCGGCAAGCCTGCCCGTGCGGCCCGATACCGGAGACGTACGGCTGTTTGGTCGTTCCAGCAGTGATGCCAAGGCGCCAATCATGATGTTCCTGGTGGCCTGGGATCAACTGCTGGCCGAGGGTAAGCGGCCTAACTATAACGTAAAATTCATCTTCGATTCGATGGAAGAGGCGAGTAGTCCCGACCTGCCCGGGGCCGTGACGACCCACCGGGCCGCGCTTGCGGCCGACCACCTCATTATTCTGGACGGCCCCGTGCACCTGAGCAATCAGCCCACCCTGGTAGGCGGTGCTCGCGGGATCGCCTCGGCCACGCTGAAGGTGTACGGTCCCCGGCTGCCGCAGCACAGTGGGCACTACGGGAACTACGCGCCCAACCCCGCCCTGCGGCTGGCCCAGTTGCTGGGCTCGATGAAGGACCAGCAGGGTCGGGTCACCATCCCCGGCTACTACGACGGCATCGAACTCGATGCGGCGACGCGCGAACTCATGGCCGGCGTGCCCGACGACGCGGCGACCATCCGCCAGGCCATCGGATTTTCGCAGCCCGACGGGGTGGGGGAGAACCTGCAGGCGGCCCTGCAATATCCCAGCCTCAACATCCGGGGCCTGTCGAGCGGGTGGACGGGCAGCGAAGCCCGCACGATCGTACCCGCCGACGCGACGGCGGAGCTGGACCTGCGACTCGTGAAGGAGTCGGACGGCGACCGCCTGCTGGGTCTCGTGCGGCAACACATCGAGGACCAGGGTTTCCGCCTCATCCCCGGCGACCGGGAGCCGACCGACCGGGAGCGGGCGGACTATCCCCGGCTCGCCAGTTTCAGCGGCCGCAAGAGCTACGATGCCTTTCGGACCGATCTGAACGGTTCCACCGGAAGCTGGCTGCAGCGCGGCCTCACCCACACCTTCGGTGCGCCGCCGGTACTCATTCGGACGATGGGGGGCTCGGTCCCGATCAGCCCGTTCGTAAACATCCTGGACGTGCCGGCGGTGGTGCTGCCCCTAGTGAATCCGGACAATAACCAGCACAGCCCGAATGAGAACATTCTGCTGCGCAACTACTTTCGCGGAGTGGAGAGTCTCTACGGCATACTGGCCGAACCGCTGTGAGTCAGTAAGGACCCCGCAAAAATGTGACTATGGAGTACCTGTTGAATCCCGACCTGCCCGTACATCCCGCCCTGGCGGAGGAGTGGGAGGGCAACCCGATCATGGGTAAGGAGTTCCAGTACCTAAAGCAGCCCTTCCGCCCAAAGTCCAAACTACTCTTCCGCATGCTGGTCACCCCCAACCGCCAGCGAAAGGAGAAGAAGAGCGACAATTGGGTGCCGAAAGTGAGTGCGGATGTCGGGTACCTCGAAGACCGCACTAAGAACTGGATCGTCTGGCTGGGTCACGCCTGCTATTTGATGCAACTCAATGGTTTGCGCTACCTGACCGATCCGCAGTTAAGTGACCTGCCCTTCATTAAGCGTCGGGTGCATCCCCCCTTCTCTTACGCCGATCTGCGGGGTATTGATTACCTGCTACTGAGTCACGATCACCGCGATCATATTGACAAAGCATGCATCCGCACCATCGCGGCTAATAACTCCCTGAAGAAAATCCTCTGTCCGCTCCGGTTGTCCAGCGTTATCGGCGATTGGGTAGGGGATACCCCGATCGAGGAGGCTGCCTGGTACCAACGCTTCGAGCTGGCGGGAACGGGCGTGAACGTCCACTTTCTGCCCGCTCGCCACTGGTGCCGGCGGGGCTTGCTGGATTTCAACCGGGTGCTCTGGGGCAGTTTCATGATTGAGACGGACGCCACGGGCACCTACGCCGGACGCACCATCTACTTTGGGGGGGACAGTGCCGAGACCGATTACTGGTCGGAAATCGGTCGGCTATTTCCCAACATCGACGTGGCCATGCTGGGCATCGGTGCGTACAAGCCGGAGTACATGATGCGCGAAAACCACGCCAACTCGGCCGAGGCTTTCCGGGGGTACCGCGACCTCGGGGCGACCTACTGGTGGCCCATGCACCACGGCACCTACGACCTGAGCAATGAGCCGGCCTCGGAGCCGATCCTCTGGGCGGCCAAACTGATGAACCGCCACCGACTGTCGGACCGGCTGGTGCAGCCGCCGGTGAATGCGCCGTGGTGGTTTGGGGAGGGGGTAGAGCGGTAGGCGGTCGGACGGTAATCGGTTGGACGGGGTGACCCCGTCCGCTCTGAACCGGTTGGACGGGGTGACCCCGTCCGCTCAAAATCCGTTGGACGGGGTAGCTCCCCTTACCTTCGCCCCGCAGTTTTGCGCCACCCTAACGCCCCGTCCGTGCACATCGATATCATCTCCGTCGTCCCCGAGCTACTGGCGAGTCCGCTGTCGCACTCGATTATGCAGCGAGCACAGGACAAGGGCCTGCTGACCCTGGAGGTACACGACCTGCGGCCCTACGGCCTGGGCAAGCATCGAAGCGTGGACGATTATCAATTTGGCGGGGGCGCGGGTATGGTGATGCGCTGCGAGCCGCTGGCCACCCTCATCGATGAACTACGCGCCAAGCGAGCGTACGATGAGGTCATCTTCCTCACGCCCGACGGCGAGCGCTTCGCCCAGCGGCGCGCTAACCGGCTCTCGCTGCTGAATAACTTGCTGCTGATCTGCGGGCACTACAAGGGCATCGACCAGCGCATCCGCGACGCGTACGTGACCCTGGAACTGAGCATCGGCGACTACGTCCTTTCCGGCGGAGAACTGGCTGCCGCCGTGGTGGTCGACAGCATCGGCCGTCTCCTGCCCGGCGTGATCGGCGACGAGACCAGCGCCCTGACCGATACTTTCCAGGACGATCTATTGGCGCCCCCGGTGTACACGCGTCCGGCGGAGTGGCGGGGCAGGGAGGTGCCGCCCGTCTTGCGGAGCGGGAATACGGGGGCGATCGAAGAGTGGCGCCACGCCCAGGCGGTGGAGCGTACGGCGGCGCGGCGCCCGGATTTGCTGGATGACCGGGATAAATGATACCGCCACCCCGTTGGACGGCCCCACCCCGTCCGACGGGGTGGCGTTGGACGGGGTGGGGCCGTCCAACCGCTTAAGCCGTCCCACCGCCTCCCGCTTGCCGAAAACCGCGCGCCGCCAACCCCAACAATTCGTTTCTCCGCCGGTTCCCAAGGGGCGCAATCCCACCCCCGTATGGCCTTCCAGATCAAGTCGAAATTCTCTCCTACCGGCGACCAGCCCCAGGCCATCGAAAAGCTCGTTGCCGGCGTCCAGCAGGGGGAGCGCGGGCAGGTCCTCCTCGGGGTCACCGGCTCGGGCAAGACCTTCACGATGGCCAACACCATCGCCCAGCTCAACCGGCCCACGCTGGTGCTGACCCACAACAAGACGCTGACCGCCCAGCTCTACGGGGAATTCACGGAGTTCTTTCCCGACAACTCCGTCGAATACTTCGTCAGCTACTACGACTACTACCAGCCGGAGGCCTACATCTCGGGCTCCGATACCTACATCGAGAAGGACCTGGCCATCAACGAAGAGGTGGATAAGCTCCGCCTCCGCGCCACCTCCAACCTCCTGAGCGGGCGGCGCGACATCATCATCGTCGCCTCCGTCAGCTGCATCTACGGCATGGGCAATCCGGAAGACTACAAATCGGGGATCATCCGCCTCGAAGTCGGACAAACCAAGAGCCGCAACGGCTTTCTCTACGACCTGGTCGACAGCCTTTACAGCCGTACCGAGACCGACTTCCGGCGGGCCACCTTCCGCGTACGGGGGGATACGGTGGACATCAACCTGCCCTACGTCGAGTTCGGTTACCGCATCGTTTTCTTTGGGGACGAGATTGAGAGCATCGAAAAAATTGAGATCGAATCCGGCAAGCGCATCGAAGGCATGCAAAACGCCGCCATTTTCCCCGCCAACCTTTACGTGGCCCCCAAGGAGCGCCTCAACAGCATCATCCGCAACATCGAAGACGAGCTCTACGAGCAGGAGCGCTACTTCGAGCGCGAGAGCCGGCTGCTCGAGGCCAAGCGCATCCACGAGCGCACGAGCTTCGACCTCGAGATGATGCGGGAGCTGGGCTACTGCAACGGGGTGGAGAACTACAGCCGCTTCTTTGACGGGCGCCGGCCGGGAACGCGGCCCTTCTGTTTGCTGGACTACTTCCCCGACGACTTCCTTATGATCATCGACGAGAGTCACGTGACGATTCCGCAGGTGCGGGGGATGTTCGGCGGCGACCGGGCCCGCAAGCTCTCGCTGGTCAATTTCGGCTTCCGCCTGCCCTCGGCCATGGACAACCGCCCGCTCAACTTCACCGAGTTCGAGAGCCTCATCAACCAGGTCGTCTACGTATCGGCCACGCCCGGCGACTACGAGCTCGAGCAAACCGGCGGGGAGATCGTCGAACAGCTCATCCGGCCCACCGGACTGCTTGACCCCCCCATCGAGGTGCGGCCCAGCCTCAACCAGATCGATGACCTGATCGAGGAGATCGACGAGCGCCGTAAGGTCAACGAGCGCGTGCTGGTCACTACCCTCACCAAACGCATGAGCGAGGAACTGACCAACTACTTCGCCAACATGAACATCAAGGTGCGCTACATCCACTCGGAAGTAGACACGATGGAGCGGGTAGAGATTCTGCGCGACCTGCGCCTGGGGGAATTCGACGTGCTCGTCGGCGTGAACCTGCTGCGTGAGGGCCTGGACCTGCCCGAAGTCTCGCTCGTGGCCATTCTGGATGCCGACAAGGAGGGTTTCCTGCGCAACGAGCGGAGCCTCACCCAAACCGCCGGCCGGGCTGCGCGGAACAGCAACGGCCTGGTCATCTTTTACGCCGACGTGATGACCGACTCCATGCGCCGCACCATCGACGAGACCAATCGGCGGCGCGCCATTCAGTTGACGTACAATGAAGAGAACGACATCACCCCGGTCACCATGGCCAAGACCCGCGAGGAAATCATCAACCGCAGCACGATCCTCGACATCCGCGGCAAGAACGGCAAGCGCGCCTACGTCGAGCAGACCCAGCCCAGCCTCGCCGCCGACCCCGTGCTGAACACCATGACCAAGGACCAGCTCGAACTGGCCATCCAGGAGGCCGAACGCAAGATGAAGATTGCGGCTAAGGAACTCGACTTCATGAGTGCCGCCCAGTACCGCGACGAGGTATTTGCCCTCAAGGCCCGCCTAAAGATGGGCGGCATGGTGCTCAAGGACAACTGAACCGGTAGCCCAATAAGCCGAAAATGGATAGCTTTGGGCATGCACGCTACGATTCATCACCTTCTCCAGGGGCAGCTAAATCCAGACGGCAGGCAGTGGCTGGAGACTAAGCTCACGGCCATCAAGACGGACTTCAAGCCCCGCTCCTTTTACCTGGCTTTCGGGGCCTGCCCGCGCTTTCTGGGTACGGATGAACTTCAATTTACCGAAGCCCAGCTAAGCGCACTCACCCTTGCCCACCCCAACTTCTCCGCTACCCCCTGGACCGCCGACCAGCTCGCCCGCATCCTGCTGATGACCTGCCTGCCGGTGGAGCGTAACCAGGCCGTCCTCGATGACCTCTTCGGTACGGCCGATTACCGCGAACTGATCGCCCTGTACAAGGGCCTGTACTTTCTGGATAACGCCGCCGACTTCGTCCCCCGGGCCCGGGAAGGCCTCCGGACCAACATGGTCGGCGTCTTCGATGCTATCGCGCTGGACAACCCCTTCCCCGCCCGCTACCTCCCCGAAGACGCCTGGAATCAGCTGGTGCTGAAGGCCATGTTCATGGGCCGGCCGATGTACCGCATCTACCGCATCGAGGAGCGCAAGAATGCCACTCTGGCCGATATTTTCATGGACTACGCCGAGGAGCGCAGGTCGGCCTTCCGCCCGGTCAGCCCCGAGCTCTGGCGCTTCGTCAGCGGCTTCGTGGGCGAGCGCTCCCTGCCCGGTCTGCAACAAACCATCGCGGAGGGTACCGAATTGGAGCGCGCCGCCGCTATCCGGGCCATCCGCGAAAGTGACTACGCGGAGGCAAAGAACTGGCTGGAGGGACAAGATGTAGCCGATATCCACGTTCCCACTTGGAATGCCATCGGTAGCCTACAGGAAGCACGGGATGCCGCGGCTGCGTAGCTTAGTCCCCTCCCTTTGCACCCGCGCGCCCGCCCTTTCCTCACCCCCCTTCGCCGTGCGGCTACCTCCGGAGGCCCGAAGGAGCGGGGAGCCAGAAAGCCTTTACGCACTCAATCATGATTCTGCTCTGGATGCCCATGACACCTCTTACGTCCGCCAGAAAGGACTACCGCTCAGCTACGCCTCCTCTATCCGCCCTAACAGACTAACGAACTAAACCACTACCACGTGCAATTCATAGATCCCCACGTACACATGGTCTCCCGGACCACCGACGACTACGAGGCCATGCGCGCCGCCGGAGTCGTTGCCCTGATCGAGCCCGCCTTTTGGCTGGGACAGCCGCGGACGGAAGTGGGTTCCTTTAAAGACTACTACAGTACGCTGGTGGGGTGGGAACGCTTCCGCTCCTCTCAGTTCGGTATCCGGCATTACTGCACGATGGGCCTTAACTCGAAGGAGTCGAATAACGAGCCCCTGGCCGAAGCCGTCATGGAACTGCTGCCGCTCTTCGCCACCAAGGAGGGCGTCGTAGCGATCGGCGAAATCGGCTACGACGACCAGACGGCCGCCGAGGACAAGTACTTTCGCCTACAGATCGAGCTGGCCCTGGAACTGGACCTGCCCATTCTCATCCACACCCCCCACCGCGACAAGAAAAACGGTACCTACCGCAGCATGGACGTGCTGGAGGAGCACGGTTGCGACCCCACCAAGGTCATCATCGACCACTGCAACGAGGAGACGGCCCAGGAGGTCCTCGACCGGGGCTACTGGACGGCCTTCACCATCTACCCCGGCACCAAAATGGGCAACGAGCGGATGGTCGACCTCATAAAGCACTACGGGCCGGAACGCATCATCGTCGACAGCTCCGCGGACTGGGGCATCAGCGATCCGCTCTCCGTACCCAAAACCGCCGCCCTCATGCTGGAGCGGGGCATCCCCGAGGCCGACGTCCGCCTGGTCACCTACGGCAACGCCCTGGCGGCCTACGGACAGAGCGGACAGATGAAGGAAAGCGACTGGCTGGACGCGCCCGACGTCGACCGGAGCCAGCTCTTCAGCGGCAACAGCGTACTGCGCAACGGCCGCAAGACCGAGCGCTCCGGGAACATCATTGAAAACTAATCTCCCCACCCGTGGCCCTTCGTGATTACCTAACGCTGATGCGCCCGGCCAACCTCGTGACCGCCGTGGCCGACATCCTCGCCGGGGCCAGCGTGGCCGCCTCCGTCACCGGTGGCATAGACCCGCAGGTCGGCTGGCTGGCCCTGGCCACTATCGGGCTGTACGGCGGCGGCGTGGTGTTCAACGATGTTTTCGACCTGGATCTCGACCGGATCGAGCGGCCGGAACGTGCGCTGCCCAGTGGCCGTGTCCCGGTGGCGAGCGCCGTTTTGTCAGGAGGGCTGCTGCTTTTCTTCGGCGTCATCATCTCCGCGCTGGTGTCGGGGGGTAGTGGGGCCATCGCCGTAACGGTGGCGGTCCTCGCGTTGCTCTACGACAAGCGTGCAAAACATCACCCCCTTTTCGGGCCGCTGGTCATGGGCCTGTGTCGCGGCGGCAATCTGCTGCTCGGCGTGAGCCTGAGCACTGCTGCCCTCGGCACCTACTGGGGCCTCGGCCTACTGCCGGTGGTCTTCATCGCTGCCATCACCCTGACCAGCCGGGGCGAGGTGGGCGGTCAGAACCGCGAATCCATCCAAGTCGCCCTGGCCCTCGATGTGTTCGTCGCGCTTGCGCTGGTGCTGCTTCCTCGCTTTACCGTGGCGCAGTTTTGGTCCTTGCTGCCCTTCCTCCTGCTGTGGTTCGGTCTAAACCTCCGCGCCAAACTAGCCGCCCTCAACGACAACCGTCCGGAGCTGATCAAAAAGGCCGTGAAGACCGGTGTCCTCTCCCTCATCCCCCTCAACGCCTGCCTGGCCGCCGGTTTTCTGGGCTGGCCCGTCGGCTTGGGGGTACTGCTGCTGTTGCCGGTGTCCTTGGGGCTGGCGCGGTTTTTTGCGGTTACTTGATTGTTGGGTCGGTGGGTTGGTGAGTTGGTAAGTTGTGGGTGTGATAGGTGTTACGGGCTTCGGAGCCGTCACAAGGTTTAGGTGTCGTAGGTGTTACAGGCTTTATGGACGTTATAGAATTAAGAATTGCTTTTGCCATGGGCGTATTAGAGCGGGACGAGCGAAGCGAGCATCCCCGTTATTCACTAATTCACTAATTCCCCAACTCACTAATTCCCCAACTCACTAATTCCCCAACTCGTGAAAATCCCCCACCACAGCCACCTGACCTACTGCACGAACATTCACCCCGGGGAGACGTGGGCCGAAGTGCAGCGAAGTATGCAATACGTCCTGGAGGTGCGGGATAAGCTGGGCGGAACGGATCCTTTTGGGATCGGCCTGAGGCTTTCCGCAAAGGCAGCGGCGGAACTGGCGCGACCGCAGGTGCTAAGCGATTACCAAGCGTGGTTAGCGGAGAACGACTGCTACGTGTTCACCATGAACGGCTTTCCCTACGGCGGCTTCCACGACGAGGTGGTGAAGGACCAGGTGTACGCCCCCGACTGGAGCACCCGCGCCCGCGTAGAGTATACGAAGCAGCTGTTTGATATTCTGGCTAAGCTATTGCCCGAGGGCCTCGACGGCGGCGTCTCTACCTCCCCCCTGTCGTACAAGCCCTGGTTCGGGGGGGCGGGCGGCGGCGCGCCGGTGCCGTGGACGCCAAAAATGGAAGCGCACGTCCTGGAGATCATTGACTACCTCGCCGAGCTGTACGCACGGACCGGCAAAGATCTCCACCTCGACCTGGAGCCCGAGCCCGATGGCCTGCTGGAGAACAGTGATGATTTCCTGGCCTTCTACGCCCGTATGCTGCACCTTGGCGAGGAGGAAAGGGTAAGGCACCACCTCGCCATTTGCTACGACGTATGCCACTTCGCAGTAGCCTACGAGGAACCCGCCGACGTGCTGCACCAGCTAAGCGAAGCAGGCGTACGCATCGGTCGACTACAAATTAGCGCCGCCCTCCGCGCCGACCTGACCGCCGACCGACAGGCCGCACACGATGCCCTCCTGCCCTACGACGAGGCCACTTACCTCCACCAAACCACCCTGCGGCGAAAGGACGGCTCCCTCCAGCAGTTCGGCGACCTGACACCCGCGCTCGCCGCCCTGCCCGATACGGCCTATACGGAACTGCGCACCCACTTTCACGTACCGATCTACGCCGATCGCTACGGAGTGCTGCAGTCCACCAACGACGCCATCCGAGAAAGCTTGCGGCTGTGGAATTTATCCCCATACACCACCCACCTGGAAGTAGAAACCTACACCTGGGACGTACTGCCCGACCACCAGCGCCTCACCCTCACCGACTCGATTGCCCGCGAACTCCAATGGGTATTGCAACACCTCGGTGAGCACCCCGAACGACCGGTCGAATACACATCCAATGCACGCGCCAACTCCAAAATAGTCTAAGGGCAAACTGCACGAAGGACCCAACAAGATGTTCCCCCTCCCAAGTTTCCTTTCACCCGCGCCCCCGACCGCACCTATCCCGCCTACCACAAGTATCAGACCTACCACACCTATCCCACCTATCCCACCTATCCCGCCTACCACACCTATCAGACCTACCACACCTGCCCCGTCTATTATACCTATCCCTCCTACCACTCTAATCTCGCCTACCACACGTATCCCACCTACCACACCTGCCCCGTCTATTATACCTATCCCGCCTCCCACACGTATCAGACCTACCACACCTATCCCGCCTATCGCACTTAGGGATTGATGAAAAATAACTTGCTCTTTTTAAAACGACATCCCCAGTGGTTTAGCCTTTATGAGGAGTATTATGTGATTAAGTTATTAATCAGCAATGCCTTAGCCCGCCTTACCACACGTACCAGACCTACCGCACCTGCCCCGTCTATTACACCTATCCCGCCTACCACACGTATCCCGCCTACCACAGGTGTCAAACCTACCACACCTATCCCGCCTATCTCGCCTCCTACACCTATCCCACCTATCCCACCCGCAACTCACTAATTCAACAACTCACCAATTCACCAATTCCCCCCCCCCCCGTGCAAAAAACCGCCATCCTCGACATCGTAGGCCTCACTGCCGACCTCATCGGAGAGGATACGCCCTTCCTGGCGGAGTGGTCCGCGAGCCGTAAGGTCACCACCGTCGACCCCGCCCTACCGGCCGTCACGACCACCGCCCAGACCAGCTACCTCACCGGGAAGTACCCCCGCGACCACGGCATCGTCGCCAACGGCTGGCTCTTTCGCGGCGAGCAGGAACTGAAGCTGTGGCGACAGTCCAATCACCTCGTCCAGTCCCCCAAGATCTGGGACGTGGCCCGCGAGCGCGACCCTTCCTTTACCATTGCCAACATCTGCTGGTGGTACAATATGTACTCCTCGGTCGACTACTGCGTCACCCCCCGCCCGCAGTACCTCGCCGACGGCCGGAAAATGCCGGACTGCTACGCCTTCCCCATGGAGCTGCGGCACCGACTGACCGAGGAGTTAGGTACTTTTCCGCTCTTCTCCTTCTGGGGGCCACGCACCACCATCGTCAGCAGCCAATGGATCGCCGACGCGGCCAAACTTGTCTATGACTGGCATAAGCCGACCATGAACCTCGTCTACTTGCCCCACCTCGATTACAACCTCCAACGCCACGGCAACGGCCACCCCTCCGTAAGGCAGGACCTCCGGGAGATCGACGCCGTCGCCAAGGATCTCATCGAGCACTACGAACGCGATGGAGCAGAGGTGATGGTGCTGTCGGAATACGGCATCACCGACGTAGACCGGCCCGTCCACCTCAACCGCATCCTGCGCGAGGCCGGGCTCATCAGCGTGCGCGAAGAACGCGGCACCGAGCTGCTCGACGTGGGCACCTGCCGGGCCGTCGCCCTGGCCGACCACCAGATCGCGCACATTTATATCCAGGATCGAGCCGATATTCCCCACGTCAAGTCGCTGCTGCAACGGGTGCCCGGCATCGGCATGCTGCTCGACGAAGAGGGCAAAAAGCTGCACCAGATCGACCACCCCCGCGCCGGCGAGCTGGTCGCGGTGGCCGACGCCCGCAGCTGGTTCACCTACTACTACTGGCTGGACGATGCCCGTGCGCCCGACTACGCCCGCACCGTCGATATTCACAAGAAGCCCGGCTACGACCCGGTAGAGATGTTCCTCGACCCCGCCAAAAAGCTGATCATACCACGCATCGCCCTCAAGGTGGCCGGTAAAAAACTGGGCTTCCGCACCCTCATGGACGTGGTGCCCCTAACCGCCGAACTCGTGAAGGGCTCCCACGGCGGGCTGCTGGCCCCGGACAAGGACAAGCCCGTGTTCATCAGCCGACAACACACCCCGGCCAAAATGCAGGCCCCCGAGGTCTTCGACTACCTGCTGCGGGCCACTTTTCCGGAATAGCTAGGGGCGGGGACGCAGGTGCAGCGAAGCCACCACCGCGAAGTGATCGGAAGGGTAGCGGCGGTTCACGGCGTCCGTCAGCGTAGCAAATTTGTCGACCCGCACCCCGGGAGATACCAGGATGTAGTCGATGCGCCGGTCCGCCGGCTCCCCGTAGTTAAAGCCGGTGAAGGTGCCTTCCGGGCCCAGCCGGATGGGGGCCGCGGTGTAAGCATCGATCAGCGATTCGGTGAATAGCGCGATGGGTTCGGTGTCCGGCGTGAGGTTCAGGTCCCCGGTCAGCACCACGGGGAGCTTGCCGGTATTGAGGGAATCGATCTTGCGCAAAAGCAAGCGGGCACTCTCCCGGCGGGCAAGCTCGCCCACGTGGTCGAAGTGAGTGTTGAAAGCCAGAAAGTCCGCGCCCGTCCGCAGGTCGCGGAAGCGGCCGTAGGTACAAATGCGCGGCAGGGCGGCGTCCCAGCCGACGGAGATTTCTTCCGGCTTCGTAGACAGCCAGAAGGTTCCGCCGTCCTGCAGCTCCAGCCGGTCGCTCCGGTAGAACAGCGCGGAGTATTCCCCCTGGTTGCCACCTTCGCGTCCCACGCCGAGCGCCGTGTAGTCGGTGAGCTGAGTCTTGAGCCAGTCGAGCTGCCGCGGAAGCACCTCCTGGGTGCCCATAAGGTCGGGTGCGTGGTAGCGGACCTGGCTCACGAGGAAGTCACGGCGCTTCGGCCAGGCGTTTTCCCCGTCGCTGTCGGTGTCCAGGCGAATGTTGTAGGACATCACGGAGAGCGGAGCGTCCTGCCCGATTTGTCCCGCGGGCCGGTGGGCACAACTCTCGAGCAGGGTAAACAGCAGGAGCAGCAGGACCGCCGGCCGAAAGCCCCGCATGGCCTTGCCGAAGCGGGCCCCGTTGAAGGTACGCGTAGGGGCGAGCCGGGCGCGCTCCTCGGCGGGCAACTGGCTGAACTCCTGGCACTCCACGGAACAGCAGTTTTCAAATTGGGTGCCGCAGGCCGCGCACTGAAGGAATAGCACGTGGCAGGCCGTATTCGCACAATCGAGCTGGCGGTCGGACACCTCACCGCACTGGTGGCAGCGGGCGACGACGTCCTCGGTGATGCGCTCCCCGAGCCGCTCGTCGAAGACGAAGTTCTTGCCGATGTACTTCTTCTCCAGGCCCTCTTCCTCGCACTGGCGGGCGTATTCGATGATGCCCCCGTCGACCATGCTCACCCGCTCGAATCCGCGGTGGAGGTAGTACGCACTGGCCTTCTCGCAGCGGATGCCGCCGGTGCAGTACATGATGATCTCGCGGTCCTTTTCGTCCGCCAGCAACTCCTCCACCTCCGGCAGGAGATCCCGGAAATTAGTGGCCTCCGGCAGGAGGGCGCCCCGGAAGTAGCCGACCTCGCTTTCGTAGTGGTTGCGCATGTCGACCACGAGGGTATCCGCCCGGTCCATGAGCGCGTTCACCTCGCGGGCACTGAGGTGGCGGCCCCGCTTGGTCACGTCGAAGGTGGCGTCGTGGAGCCCGTCGGCCACGATCTTCGGCCGCACCTTGATGATGAGTTTGAGGAAGGACTTCTCATCGGCCGCGATGGCGATGTTCAGCCGGGTACCGGCCAGGAAGGGGACGCGGTAGAGGGCCGCACGAAATTCCTCCAGCCGCGCGGCGGGTACGGAGAGTTGGCCGTTAATGCCCTCCGCTGCCACGTAAATCCGACCCAGTACCCCGATTTGCGACCACGCCGCGTAGCAAGCATCACGGAAGGCCCGTGGGTCTTCGATGTGGGCGTAGCGGTAGAAAGAAAGGGTCGTACGGGGCTCGGTTTCGGCGTCGAGCCGGGCCTGCAGGGCTTCCCGGGACAGCAGGTTGCGGAGTTCGTGTGCATTGCCGGTATTCATGGGGCAAAGGTACGGATTACGGCCGTCGGAGTTCCCGCCGAAAGGCGGTGGTTTGTAGCAGTTGGGTGGCGAGTTTGCCGAACGCATCGTAGCGCTCGGTCGTGGCGTGGAGTTGTTGCCGCAGCCAGGGGAAGGTATCCACGTGCAGCAGGGGGATGGCGAGTTTCCAGTGGAGGGCGAGGTCGCGCTGGGTCGCGTAGTCCAGGTGATGACTGCGGAGGTTATCAATTAGCTGGTTGATCATCGCCTTGGTGAGGCGTTCCGACCAGGGCGTACGCCGGCTAAGTGCAAGCAAGCGGGCTAAGCTACGCAGGGAGAGGGCCTGCTGCTCCTTACTGAGTAGCTCGTCGTAGATGCCGGAGAATTCTCCTTCAGTCAGCAGATTAACGAGCGCTACCGCCAGGGGGGCGGGGAAGTGGGGGGGATTGTCCAAGACGAGCATACGAACAAAGGCAACCCGGGCTAGCGGATCGTCATAGTCCCGGATGGCTTCGGCCGCCCCGCGCAGTTCGATCGGCTTGAGTCCCTGCCAGAAGGCCGGCAGCGAGGCGGCGGTGATCGACGCCCACTGCCGGGGCGGCAGGGTTTCCAACAGGAGCTGCCGCAGCGTCTGGGGTGCCTTTACGCCGCCGTAGGTGGCCAGGATCGCCCGTTGCTCGACCGCGTCGCCGGCCCGGGCGAGGTAGATGAAGTGGTCCAAAGCTTCCGGCTCCCCGGAGCGGACGAGCAGGCGGGCCAGCGCCCGGCGGACGCCCTTGCGTTTCGGCTCCAGGGCGCCGCGCAACCACGGTTGGTCCGCCGGGGACAGGCCCGTCTGCATTCCTTCGAGAAGAACTATTTGGTTGCGCGGACTCAGGGTATCCCAGGATGCTGCGAGCGCTTCCCGGGCGGCTACGGGATCCGTACGGCGCCAGCGACCCAGGAGGGTGGCCCGCCGGCCGGGTTGCCGTTCGTGTTGCCAGGCCTGCGCGTAGTCGTAGGCGGGATCGAGCGGGGCCCATTCCGGGTGCTGGCGCAGTAACCAGTGGCCGCGCGCTCCCCCGGCGGTCACCCACCTTTGGGCGTGGGTGTAGTCCTCGTCCATAAGCTTAGCCGCGCGGGTAAGTAGCGCCGGCAGGAGGGCGTGAGGAACGTAAGTATTGTTCTCCGCTACAAGGTCGACGGCTTCGTCGAGCAGATCGGGATACGTCCCCTCCAGGATCAGCTGTAGGCCCCGGGCTAGGCGAGGGTAGGGGGGCGTCCGCGTTTCTTCTGGCGCGGAGTCTCCGGCTGGGTCGATGTCTCCGCCGGCGTGGTCGGTAAACCGCTCTACCCGCTCCCGGAGGGCCAGGGCGGCCAGCAATTGCTCCCCGGCATCGGCTTCGGGGTCGGTAGCCTCGATGTCTTCCAACCAGCCGCTTACCGCCGCGGGCAACGGTCGACGGGCGGTGCCGAGGGTAATGGCCTGGAGCAGCGATGAGTAGGCGGGTGGGACGGGCATCGCGGTACAAGGTAGGCCGGTCTGCGGTTGCGTAAACGAAGAGGCAGTATATTCCGTTACTTTTTCGTCGTGGCCGACCCCGCTGGTCCGTCCGGCCTGCTTACCCCCCCGATCCGACCGCGATGAAGACTACGCTGCTCTTTCTATTTCTGCTTCCCCTCTTTCTCTCCGCCCAGGCCAAGATCGATGGCCTCTGGGAAGGCACCATGACCATTGGGGGCATCTACTCCAACGAGGCCCTCCCGATGCAACTCTACATTACCACCGAAGGCAATCTGGTCAGGGGCCGCAGCTACGTGACCCTGCCCAACGGTCAGATTCTGCGCATGGACCTTTCCGGCTATTACTACGGCGACCGCTCCATGAAACTGGAAGAGGTCGCCTTTGCCGGCGATGCCGAGAACGACCTCCTGCCGGAATTTAACCGCCAGTACCAGATCGTCTACCGGCCGGACCTCTGGGACAGCGAGCTGCGCGGCTTCTGGCAGGAAGTCACCGACCTCACCTTCAGCGATACCCGCCGTATGGGACGCATGATCCTGAAAAAGCAAAAGCGGGAAGGAGTTTAGCGCTTGTTTGGGATTCCGCTCACCGCCGCAAACTTGCTCTTTTGTGCCTATTCTTCGTCCCAAAAAGTCTCACTTAGCCCGCTAGGCTCCCCTTTTTGTGGCTCGAATAGACCCAAACTAGCGGCGTTTTCGTCAGGCTCGGAAAACCCAGACAAGCTCTTAGTACACCCGCCGCACCGATGTCTGGAGCAGTCCCTCGACCGCCTCGTGCACCCGCCGCGGCTTCTGGGGCCGCCAGTTAATGGCGTTGAGGTATTCCCCGTAGCGGATGTACTTGTCCAGTCCCGCATCTCCCATCTCATCGGCTACGTGGTCCAGCACGTTGAGCATGGCGATCCACCCGCCGCTGTCGGTCACTTCCTGGTACCACTCCTCGTAATAGTCGTCTTCGGCCGAGTGGAAATTCAGTACGCCCTCCATGATCAGCACGAACTGATTGATGTCCTCGGCCACCAGATAATCGATCACCTCCCGCTTGAGGTGCATGGAGTCGTTGTGCAGGGCGTCGTTCCACTCTCCGATCAGCTCGATGATGGCGTAGCGCTCGTCGTAGTCGACAAACAGGATCTTCAGGTATAGGGTCTCCGAGCCGAAGTCGTCCCACTGCGGGTGCAGCAGGTAGTTGTACACCCTGTTGGAGTAGCTGAACTCACTGTAGGTCCTTCCGAAGAAGGGGGAGGCGGAGTCTTTTTCGGCGCGGTAAGTGTCGCGCCACTGGAAGTGCGGCTCGATATCGTGCATGGCAGGTGGATGAGTTTAGAGGGCTTTGCTGGTAGAGGACTGGGTCAGTAGAGGGCTACGCTGGTCGAGGGCTTCGCCGGTAGAGGGCTACGCCGGTAGAAGTCCTTATTCAATGGCGCAGCGTCTATCGCCGCAGGCTTCTACCGCTGCAAGCTTCTATCCCCGCAAGCTCTATTCAACGTACTCCGGCTTCAACAACTCCCGAAACTCCTTCATCACCTTTTCCACCTTGGGACGACTAACGTTCTGGACGTAACTCTGGTTGGGGTTGGTTGGGTCTTCGTAGTAATCTTGATGGTACGGCTCGGCGACCCAGAAACGGACGGGGTCCTCGATGGTGGTGGCAATGGGCTTGCCGTAGGTATCGCCAGCATTGAGGGCCTGAATCTTGGCCTCGGCCTGCTGGCGCTGGTCGGTGTTGAGGGGGAAGATGGCCGAGCGGTACTGGGGACCTACGTCGGGGCCCTGGCGGTTGAGTTGGGTAGGGTCGTGGGCGACGAAGAAAATATCCAGCAGTTGGTCGTAGGTGATCTCGGTGGAGTCATAGTAGACTACGATCGACTCGGCGTGGCCGCTCGTCGCGTCGTTGCTGTCCTGGTAGGTGGGATTGACGAACTGTCCACCCGCGTACCCGCTGTACACGTCCTCGACCCCCTGAATGCGGGTAAAGGCAGCCTCGGTGCACCAAAAACAGCCACCGGCGAAGTAGGCCTTGGCCAGGCCGGGATGCTGGGCGTCGAGCGCGGCGATAGAAATGCCGCCGGCCAGCGCGCTGTCGGGGATGGGAGCGTCGGCTCCGGTGGTTTCCCCGGGGGAATTCGTGGTGGTCGTCCGCTGGCTGTCGCAGGAAGTGAGGGTGAGGACGAGGGCGAACGTCAGGAAGAGGTATTTCATGTGCAAGGATTGTACTAACGCTAAAACACGAAATCTGCCCATTGGTTATGGCGGCCGGGGAGGCCGTCCGACCGCTAACCCGTTGGACGGGGTGACCCCGTCCAACGGCTATCCGTTGGACGGGGTCACCCCGTCCAACGGCTCCAGCCGCCCAACCGCCTACCGCAGCAGGCTCACCCCCGTCATCTCCCGCGGCTGCTCCAGGCCCAACAGCGCCAGTAGCGTAGGGGCCACGTCGCCCAGTTTTCCGTCGGTCCGCAACTGGACCGAGCTGGTGGCCGGGCCCGCGTAGATCACCGGCACCGGGTTGGTCGTATGCGCCGTATTCACGCTGCCGTCCGTGTTGGTCATGACGTCGGAGTTGCCGTGGTCGGCAATGACCAGCACGTGGTAGCCCTCTGTGGCGGCGGCGGAGAGCAGGCGGCCCAGATTGGTGTCGACCGCCTCGGCCGCCTTGATCGCCGCCTTCCAGACGCCGGTATGGCCCACCATGTCGGTGTTGGCGTAGTTCAGGCAGATGAAGTCGGGGGCGTTATCCCGGATGTCTTGAATGATGGCGTCGGTCACGCCGTACACGCTCATCTCGGGCTTCTCGTCGTAGGTTTCCACGTCGCGCGGACTGTCGATCAGGATGCGCCGCTCCCCGGGGAAGGTATCCTCCCGCCCGCCGCTGAAGAAGAAGGTCACGTGGGCGTACTTTTCCGTCTCCGCGATCCGCACCTGGGTCATGCCCGCTTCGCTGACCACCTGCCCCATCGTCTTGTTTAGGTCGTCGGGGGTGAAGAGCACCTCCACGCCGGTGTACTTTTCGTCGTACAGGGTGAGGCAGAGGTAGCGGAGATCCGGGATTTTGTGCATCCCCTGCTCCGGGAAGTCCTCCTGCGTCAGCGCCCGCGTAATTTGCCGCGGCCGGTCGGTGCGGAAGTTGAAGCAGAGTACCACGTCCCCCTCCTCGATCCTGGCTACCGGCTCGCCGTCCGCCCCCGTCATGATGATGGGGTGAAGGAATTCATCGGTCTTGCCCGCCCCGTAGTGCTGCTGAATGGTGGCCAGCACGTCCCGGCTCCGCTCTCCCACACCGTGCACCATGCCGTGGTAGGCTTCCGCAATGCGTTCCCAGCGGGTATCGCGGTCCATGGCGTAGAAGCGCCCGGTCACGGTCGCCAGCTCGGTCGGCTGGTCGGCGATGTGCTCCAGAACGGTTTTGAGATAGCCCCGGCCGGAGGTCGGCGCCACGTCCCGCCCGTCGGTAAAGGCGTGGATGAAAATCTTTTCGTTCCCCGCCCGGGTGGCGATGTCGGTCAGCCGCAGCAGGTGGTTAATGTGGCTGTGGACCCCGCCGTCGCTCACCAGGCCCATCAGGTGAAGGGCCTTGCCGTTTTCGCGGGCGTAGCGCAGGGCGTTCTGCAACTTCGGCAGCGTCCGCAACTCCCCCTCGCGGATGGCCTTGTTGATGCGCGCGAAGCTCTGGTACACGACCCGACCCGCCCCGATATTCAGGTGGCCCACTTCGGAGTTGCCCATTTGACCCTCGGGCAATCCCACGTCCTCTCCGTAGGTGATCAGCGTGGCGTGGGGGTTATGCTCGTAAATGTGGTCGAAGTTCGGCGTAAAGGCCTGGCGAAGGGCATCCGCCTCGGGGCGTACACCGAGGCCCCAGCCGTCAAGAATTACTAGGAGGGTCTTTGCGGGAGTCATAGGGCACAAATTTTTCGCAAGGTACTTTTTTAGGGCGCGGACACGGGTGCAGCGCTACCCAAAATGCACGGCCACCGCCGATAGCCCGGTCGCCAGCGCGATGGTCAGGAGATTGACCAGGTCGTTGGTCATCCACCGGTATCCGCTGACCAATTCGCCTCCAGCCTGGGGGGTGTCGCTCAACACTCCGGTTCGGGGATTCCGGTAGCGGGCCTGGGCGGCGGCCCCCAGCACGGAGTCCAGCAGCATCCCCAGGAAACCAAAGCCCGTCACCAGCAGGAAGCCACCCACCCCAAAATCGGGCAGCAGGAAAAAGCCCAGCATTCCGATGACCACGGCACCCGCGGCCCCGCCCAGCGTACCCGAAGCACTTATCCCGCCGCTGAGGCCCGGAGGCACCACGTCCCGCCGCAAGATGTCGTAGGTGATCCGCCGAAAATGCTTGCCGATTTCGCTGGCCCACGTATCGGACGTCGCCACCGCCATAATCACCAGCAGTAATACCTGCGGGGCTCCCGTCGCCGCCAGCACCCCGTACAGCCCCCCGTTACAGAGCACCTGCACGGCATCGCGGGGCAGCTTGTCCTTCACGTCCCCCGCATCCCGCCCCACCGGCCATACCCAGCCGATCACGCTGCTACTCAGAAAAAACGCGAAGAGCGGAACGAGCCACAGCGGCCCGAGGGTCACCAGCACCACCGCGCCCAGTACCCCGGCCGCCACCGCCCCACCCACCGACAGGCTCTTGCGCCGCACCGTCACGACCGCGAAGGCCACGATCAGAAAGAGCCACAGCAGCGCCGTACCCACGTTGTCCAGTGTTACCATATTCCAAAGTACACCCCCGCCCCTCCACCAAGCGCGCCGCGACCAACAATTCTTCCCACCTAAAAAACTACCCCCTCCCCCCCTCCTTAGCAATCCGCTTCTGTTCCATATTGCTGTCGTAGATGCAGTAGGCATCGTACTTCGCGCGGTCCGTCTCGGCCCAGATGTCCTTGCCGATGTCGCAAACCACGATGAGCTCGTCGTAGATGAGGTTGCCCAGGTCGATACGGGATTCCACGTGGATATCGCGGTCGGCCACCTTATCCTGCTGGATGTTCATGGCCAGTTCGAACGCCTGACAGGCCTTGGCCAGCCGCTCCAGGTGACTCTCATTGAGGCCGGTGTCGGCGAGGAAGTCCCACTGGCTACGCGCCACCCGGATCACCCGGCGGCCGCAGAAGAGCAACTGGGCGTCGGTCATATCGCCGAGTTTGGCGGTGCCGAACTTGCGGTAGCGCCCCGTGCGGTTGCTGAAGGCCAGCCGCACGCGGGTCATGACCGAGCGGATGGCGTGCTGAAGCTGGTCGGCGGCCGCGTACTTTTTATCGGTGACGATCATCTGATCGCCTAGTAACTCGTCGTCGTGGGGCATCTCGACGAAGCGCTGGCAGCGGTCGTGAAAACCCTTTAGCCGGTGACCGTCGTATTGATAGCCGCTCTTATACTGCGCGAGGTCACGCTGGGCCAGGCGGATGCTGTCCATGGCCATCTGGTAGAGGTCGGCGTCCGGGAAGTTGTACTTCCGGTTCACTTTTTGTTTTTTCATCGGGTCAGGTCATCAGTAAGCCAGGCGAAATCCCAACAAAAATAGGCTTTTGCGTCGCGTAAAACAAATTGTGTTCTCCGGTCCGGCCAAAGAAAAAGGGCAGGCATCCGACCGGATGCTTGCCCTTTTTTGAAAGCGAAGCAGGTGCGCGACTTAGGCCACGGGGGCCTTGGCGGCTTTCTTGGCTTCCTTCTCGCTGGCCTTCTTCTCGGCCGTGGCGGCGGAGCGCAGGGCGCGCGGTACTTCCACCGTAGCGATGGGCTGTCCGCCCGGGTTCATGATCTCCACGCCCTCGATGGGGTCGAGATCGCGCACGCGGATGCTCTGGCCAAGTTCGAGCGTGCTGATGTCGAGCGTCAGGTTGTCGACGAGGTGCTCGGGAGTCGTTTTGATCTTGATGCGGCGAACCGACTGTTGCAGTTTGCCCCCGCCGCGCACCCCGGGACTGGTGCCGGTGAAGGTCACGGGAACCTCAACTTTGATGGCGCGGCCGTCCTCGAGGGCAAGGAAGTCCACGTGGCGCAGTTGGTCCGTTACCGGATGGAACTGGTAGTCCTTGACGATGGTACGGTAGGACTGTCCCCCCACGCTCACCTCGGCCAGCTTAAATTCGGCGGTGTAGATGAGGTCACGCAGGTCGAGGGCCTTCACGGCGAAATGGACCGGATCGCCGACGCCATAAACCACGGCGGGCACCATGCCGTCGCGGCGGGTTTCCTTGGAGGCTTTCTTTCCGAGAGTGTCACGGACTTCGCCGTTTACTTTAATAGTTTCCATACGGTAATACTTTCGCGCTGTTTCGCTTACGGCCCGCAAAGATAGGAAGATTATGCCGTCCGGGAAACTCCTGGCCCCAAAAAGTTTCCGCCCCCCGATTTCACAACAATGTCCGTGCCCTGCGTTTGTAGTTAGGCGGGCCGGCAGTACCTTCCCCGCCGTAATACATACCAAAGATCATCCGACCATGAAAAGGTTCCTCCCCCTGCTCTTCATCGCCCTCATCACCCTTGCTTGCGGAGGTGGAGAAGAAACGCCCTCCGAAGCCCCCGGCACCGCCCCCGCCGTCGCCCAGGCGCAGGACATTGATGTAAAGAAGATCTGGAAGATCCGCTGTATCGCCTGCCACGGACTCTACGGCGACATGGGCACCAACGGCGCGGCGAACCTGCAGGAATCCACCAAAGACCTGGCTTACCGCGTCAACATCATCGAAAACGGCAGCGAGAACGGCATCATGACGGCCTTCGGCGAAATCCTCAGCCCCGAGGAAGTAGAGGCCATGGCCAAGTACACCATGACCTTCAATAAGAACCTGAAGTAAGGGAGTGCACCACCTGCGGTATACGGTCCTTGGTATCATGTCGGGCAGTTCGCTCGACGGACTCGACTGCGCGCTCTGCACGTTTTCCCTGGATACCCGTTTGCCCGACCCCGTTACCGATTGGTGCATCGAGGCGGCGGCCACCCAGGCGTATTCCCCGGCCTGGAAGAAACGTCTGCGACATTCCCCCGGCTTATCCGGTCGCGATTCCTGGCAACTACATACCGACCTGGGCGACCTGATCGGCCGCCAAGCCGTTAATTTTTTAAAGGATCACCCCCAATTCCCACCGGCCCTGGTGGGCTGCCACGGGCACACCGTCTACCACGAGCCCCAATCGGGCTTCTCCGTTCAACTCGGCTGTGGCGCACGGATCGCCCACCACCTCGGCCTGCCTACGGTGACCGACCTCCGCAGCCGTGATCTGGCCGCCGGCGGGGAGGGCGCCCCCCTGGCCCCCGTCGCCGACCGCCATTTATTCCCGCGGTACGACGGCTTTCTCAACCTGGGCGGCATCGCCAACTTCAGCATCCGTCTTCCGGACGGTACCTTTCTGGCCGGCGACATCAGCGGCTGTTGCCAGATCCTCGACCGCCTGGCCACCCTGGAGGGACGCGCCTACGACGACGGGGGTGCCCTGGCCCGTTCCGGCACCTACCTGCCCGAACTCGCCGATCACCTGACCGCCCTGCCGTACCACGGCCGGCCCTATCCTAAGTCCCTGAGCAACGACTGGGTAGTCCATGCCCTCTGGCCCCTACTCGAAAGCTTCCCGGCTTCCCCCGCGGACCGCTTGCACACCTTCGTCCACTGGCTGGCCCGCACTACCGGTGCCATCTTCTCGGGCGCGGACGCCGGTGCAAGGCAAATCCTCGTAAGCGGTGGGGGCGCGCGCAACACCTTCTTCGTAGAGCAGCTCCGGCGGGGAGCCCCGGATCCGGAATTCGTCGTGGAGGACGGTCTGACCGGTGACTTTAAGGAGGCGGCCCTCGTAGCCTTGTGCGCCGTGTTCCGGGGACTCGGCATTCCTAACAGCCTGGCCTCCGCTACGGGGGCTGCTCGCGATACCATCAACGGTGCCCTCCATGCCGGCTGATCTCCTCGTCACCGGTGCGACCGGCTTCATCGGTTACTACCTCGCCCACGCCCTGGCCGCGCAGGGGCGTTCCTTCCGGGCGCTGGTGCGGGAATCCTCCGATACCACCTACTTGCGCGAGCTGTCTGACTATTGCACGTTGGTGCGGGGCGACCTCAGTGATCCCGATAGCCTACTCGAAGCGCTGGAGGGGGTAGATACTATCGTTCATGCCGCGGCCCTCGTTTCCTACCAGGCTGGGGATGAAGAACGCTTGCTGCACGTGAACGGGGAGGGGACCGCCAACCTCGTCAACATGATGCTCGAGGCGGCTACCCCGCGCTTGGTGTACCTCAGCTCCGTGGCCGCCCTGAACCGCGTCGACGGCGGCCCGGTGACGAAGCTCAGCGATCGCTGGCCGGCCACCGAGCCTAACACCGCTTACGCCCGTTCCAAGTTTGCCGCCGAGCGGGAGGTTTGGCGCGGACAAGCGGAGGGGCTGTCGGTGTCCGTCCTCTATCCCGCCACGGTCCTGGGCGCCGGCGACTGGCGTGGTACTAACACTCCGGCCCTGTGGCACCGGGCGGCGGAGGGCGGGCGTATTTATCCCGGGGGTGCCGGCGGATTCGTCGATGTCCGCGACGTAGCCATTGCCGTGCTCACCGCCGTCGACCGCCGGCAGGACCGCGAGCGCTTCCTGCTCTCCGCCGCTAACCTCACTTGGCGGGAATTGCTCACCGCCATTGCCGAAAGTATTGATGCCCCGCGTCCTTCCTACGGCATGCCCGCCTGGCAATCCGCCCTCCTGTGGCCCCTCGAGCACCTGCGTTCCCGCCTCCTCGGCCGCACGCCCCTCCTTACCCGGGAAATCCACCGCAACCTGCAGGATACCTTCCGCTACGACGGCTCCGCCTACCCCGAAATCACCGGCCACCCCTATCTTCCTATCGAAGCGTCCATCGCCGAGATCGGTAAAGCGTTCCTGCTCAGCCGATCCATGGACCCTAAGCTCCCCCCGACCTACCTTCCCCTCCTGGACGTCAGGCGCTGATTCTATCCCTTTAACCTCCCTAGCCCCTTAACCCCTTCCCCCCTAACCCCTTCCCCCCATGCCCGTCTTCCTAGCCTCTGACTTTCACCTGGGCGTCGATGCCCGCCACAGCAGCCGCGAGCGGGAGCGACGGGTGGTGGCGTGGCTAAATTACTGCGTGAACGAGGGCGCGGAGGCGATCTACCTGGTGGGCGACCTGTTCGAGTTTTGGTTCGAGTGGCGGGAGGCGGTGCCGCGGGGTTACGTGCGCTTCCTGGGGAAACTGGCCGAGGTGGTGGACCGGGGCATTCCCGTGCACGTCTTTACCGGCAACCACGATATGTGGATGAAGGACTACCTGCCGCGGGAGATCGGCGTAACGCTGCACCGGACGCCGGTCGTACACACGATCTACGGGCGTAGAGTGCTGATCGGTCACGGAGACGGGCTGGGGCCCGGCGATGCCGGGTACAAACGGCTCAAGAAGGTGATGAATGCGTCCTGGGCCAAGTGGCTGTACGGGCGGTTGCATCCCAATTTGTCCATGCGCCTGGCCCTCTACTTCAGCGGACAGAGCCGCGACAACCAAGCTGCCGAAGAAGCGTTCCTGGGCGCGGACCAGGAGTGGCTCGTTGCCTACTCCGAGCGGCGGCTGGCCCGCGATCCGGGCCTGGAGTTCTGTATTTTCGGTCACCGCCACCTCCCCATCGACTACCTGCTTTCCGACGGCAAGGCGCGCTACATCAATCTGGGAGAATGGCTTTTCGCCTATTCCTATCTGCGGATGGATCCGGAGGAAAGCAGCCTGTTGCACTGGTCGGTGGAGGGGAAACCCCGCGCCCTGGCCGACCCCGCCGCCGTGGGGAGCGGCAACCGAGGACGGTAAAATTTCGTTACCTTGCCAGGACCTAACCACTGGCTGACCACCACGAAATTAAACCATCCCGCTTTGCCCCTAAACGATCCCGAGCTAACCACCGCGGACTACCGGAAGATTCCGGAATCGGACTTCGAACGCGCCCTGCGCGACTATTATACCTGTCGCGTAAGCCGCGAACTCAGTAACATCATCCGCAAAGACGTACTGACCGGGCGGGCTAAGTTCGGGGTGAGCGACGACGGCAAGGAACTCTATCAGGTCGCCATGGCCCGGGCGATCCAGGACGGTGACTGGCGCGCCGATTATTACCGGGGCCACACCCTACTATTGACGCTCGGGCTGGCTACTCCCGAGCAGTTGCTCGCCCAGCTCTACTCCGACGAGCAGCATGATCCCTTCAGTGGGGGGCGGCAAATGGGTGGCCACTACGCCAGCCGCACCATCAACGCGGGGGGGGAGTGGATCGACGCCACCCGGCAGTTCAACCTCAGCAGCGCCACCTCACCTACCGCCGGACAAATGGCCCGTGGCTTCGGGCTGGCCTTTGCCTCGAAGGTCTACCGCAGCGACGCCGCCCTTCCCGCCGAGCTGCACTCCAATCAGGGCAACGAGATCGCCTGGACCGAGATCGGCGACGCCTCCACCTCCGAGGGCATCTTCTGGGAAAGCATGAATGCCGCCGGCGTGGCGGGCGTACCCATGATCTGCACCGTGGTCGACGACGGCTACGGCATTTCCGTGCCGGTAGAGCTGCAGACCACCAAGGGCAGCATCAGCAAGGCCCTGGCCGGACTCAGGCGCGAAGCGGGGACGAACGGCATCGACATCCACACCGTCAAGGGCTGGGATTATCCGGCGCTGCTCGAAATATTCCCCAAGGTGGCCCGGCAGGTACGTCAGCACCACCGTACCGCCCTCATTCACGTCAGCGAGCTCACGCAGCCGAACGGTCACAGCACCAGCGGCAGCCACGAGCGCTACAAGCCGCAGGAGCGCCTGGCGTGGGAAAAGCAGTGGGACTGCCTGGCGCAGTTCCGGCACTACCTCCTGGCCACCGGCATTGCCGATGCCGCCGAACTGGACGAGCTGGACCGCAAGGCCAAGAAGGAGATCGCCGCCGCCCGCCGTACGGCCTGGGAGAACCTGAGCGGACCTCGCAAGGCGCGCCGGGATGCCCTGCTGACCCTGCTGCCCACCAATGGGCACGGCACGCCCGCCATCACCGCCTTTGCCCAGGAACTGAGCCGGATGGAGGCGCCCCTGCTCTCCGAATTGATCGATGCGGTACGGCAATTTCGCTTCCGCCTGCAGGCGACCCCCCTGCCGCGCCCCCTGCACGACTGGTTGCGCGAGGCCCAAGACGAGCTGAGGCACAGTAAGGGAAGTCATCTGCTGAGCAACACTCCGCGCTCCCCCCTGCGGGTGGGTGGGGTAGCGGCGGACTACGGAGACGCGCCCCGTTCCGTGCCCGGCTACGAGATTTTGCAGCATTACTTCGCCGCGAAGTTCGAGCAGCACCCCGCGCTCTTTGCCTTTGGCGAGGACGTAGGCGAGATCGGCGACGTCAACCAGGGGTTCGCCGGCATCCAGGAACGCTTCGGTAAGCACCGCGTTTTTGACACGGGTATCCGGGAGTGGTCCATCGTCGGTCAGGCCATGGGCATGGCCATGCGGGGGCTCCGGCCCATCGCCGAGGTGCAGTACCTCGATTACATCTTTTACGCCCTGCCCATGCTGACGGACGACGTGGCCACCCTGCGCTGGCGTACCAACGGCATGCAGGCCTGCCCGCTGATCATTCGCACCCGCGGTCACCGCCTGGAGGGCATCTGGCACAGCGGTTCCTACCTCTCCCCCCTGGTTGGCGCGTTGCGCGGCATGCACCTGTGCGTCCCCCGCAATATGGTCCAGGCCGCCGGTATGTACAATACCCTGCTGGAGGGGGACGATCCGGCGATCGTGATCGAGGTACTCAACGGCTACCGCCTACGTGAGCCGGAACCCGACAACCTGCTGGAGTTCCGGGTGCCCCTGGGCGTCCCCGAGCAACTGCGCGCCGGTTCCGACCTGACCGTCGTTACTTACGGGGCCTGCGTCCGCGTCTGCCTCGAAGCCGCCGAGTTGCTGGCCGACTACGGTGTCTCCGCCGAGATCATTGATATTCAAACCCTGCTCCCCTTCGATCTGGAACACCGCATTGCCGGTCACCTCCGGCACACCAACCGCCTGCTGATCGTCGACGAGGATACACCCGGTGGTACCTCCGCTTACCTCAGTCAGCAGATTCTCGAAGTGCAGGACGCCTTCCGCCACCTCGACGCCCCCGTCCGGACGCTTACCGCCTCCGTTCACCGCCCCGCCTACGCCGACGACGGCAACTACGCCAGCAAGCCCCAGGTGATGGACGTGGTGGAGGCTGCCGTGGAGTTGGTCGGGTTTTAATTGTCGGGTTGTTGCGTGGCCCGCAGGGCCTGCGTGACGAGCGCAGCGAGCATCCACGCAACCCAACAACTCCCCAACCCAACAACTACAAAATCCACCCCATCCCCCGGGCATGCTCCGCGGCCTCCTCGTAGGTACCCACCAGCTTCACGTTGATTTCGCTGATGTCCTCGATCAGGTCTTCAATGCGCTGGGCGCGTTCTTCGTGCTGGACGTCACGGATGTAGATGCAGAGGATGCGATCGGGATTGTTGCGGGCGGCCTCGAGGTAGATGTCGGTATCGGCCTCGCCGCTGTCGCCCAACAGGATGAAGGGCAGATCGGGATAGGTCGTGAGGATTTTGTCGACCATGTCCGCCTTGTGCGTTTTGTAGGTCTGCGGGATGTCTTCGGAGGGGAGGCCGAAGTCGCGCAGCAGGATCGGCCCCCGGGGGAGGTGGTTGAGGTGCAGGAAATCGAGTAGTAGGTCGTAAAGGTTCCAGGGACTGTTCGATACGTAGAAGAAGGGGTTGACGCCCTCCCCGTCGGGTCCAATTTCCAGGGCCGCGTAGAAGTCGGAAACCCCGGCAAAAGCGCGTCGGTTGGCGGCGTTCTTCAGCAGGGTATGCATCAGCGTCTTGAGCTTGAAGCGGCTGGTGACGTCCGTTTTCAAAATGGTGTCGTCGATGTCGCTGATGACGCCGAATTCCGCCTCCCGGGGGAGGACGACATTGGAGTGGGAGACAAAATCTACCCGCCCGTTTTCGGGGGTACTGACCACCCGAACGGTGGCTTCCTGCCACAGCTTATCGGCGTAGCGAGGCGCTTCCTCGGGATTGCAGGCCTGCTCGACCCGGAAATATCCTTCGCTGTCGGTGGTCCGGTGGAAGGTATGCTGGCCCCAGGTGATTTCCACCTCGGCTTCTCCGATCTCCCGGCTGTTAAAGCGCTTGAAGTTATTGACGATGTTGTGCCAGAGCTGGTCGCGCTCGTCGCGCCCGATGCCCCGGTCGCGCAGTACCCGTCCGGTGAGGTACAGATAATCGGGCCGCCCGAAGCCGATGTAGTTGGCGACGTCGATCGGCTTGTCGAGGCCCCAGCGGAGGCGGTCCACGAGTTTATCCCACTCCCGGTGGACGTCTTTGGCTAGTTCGGTGAGGGGCATAGGGTTATCAGCGGTGAGGAGTCAGCAAATGAATATACGATGTATGGGGGCAACAGCTCATTTGTTCACTTGCAGCGGGCCTGATCCCGAGCCCGCAGGTTGACGAAAATGAAGCATTCATGCGCTGTTTACGCGAGCGTGGTATGCCGGTGCAGGGAAGAGCGAGTGTAGTAAATTTTCATACCTAGCTAATTTTAGTATGGGTTTATACGTTCAATTATTGCCATTTACGTTCTCGCTGGTTACATTTAGGCCACGATATCAACTTTTATTCTACATTCACTCATAGCAGATCGCCAATCACGGAATATTCCGCTTAGCTAGCTGTTGCCTCTCCGACCAGGGTACTGGGTCCATTGTGATCACGAAACTTGTCCGCGATGCCGCTGAATTGGGCCTGCCCATACCTCACCCCCATGCTTCGAGTTCTTACCATTACCGCGCTGCTGTGGACTGCGCTCTTCCTCACCTCGTGTGCCTCCATACTCAACCCGCGCTACCAAAAAGTCAGTGCGAAGACGAGCCCGGAAACCACCATTTACGTCAACGACGATCGGGTAGCCAACAAGCGGAGCGCTACGCTCAAGCTGGAGCGCAACGGCCAGGTCAAGCAGATCCGGGTAGAACGTCCGGGCTATAAAACCGAATACGACGTGGCGTACCAGGAGAAGCGGTCCTGGTTACACATCATATCCTGGGTTCCCCCCTTTGGCTTTTATGCGATGGGGCTATTGGACCGAGGCGTTCGAGGCTTCAACCACGCCAAGGAGGTCAGGTACAGCTGCCGCACGGAATTGCCCGAACGGGAGGAAGATCAGAAGTATGTATTCCTTAATGCGACAGGCTTCGAGTTGGATAAGGAAAATATTGAATTCGTCGTTCGGAAGAAAAAGAACTTCAGTAAAAAGATCAAGGACGTATCCCGCGAAGTGGGGGAGGAGGACATCGATATCGATAATACGGTATTCACCACCACCCTCAACGAACTGTTGAAGGAGCAGGGCTTTGCCGACGACAACCCTAACCTGCTCAAGCGTAAGACCAACACGATGTACGTCAAGGCCAAGGTGAAGGGCATCAAATTTTTCCTCACGGATATGGCCAGCATCCTCTACGCGCAGCGCGCAGTGAACGCCAATCTGGCCATTGACTTCGAGCTTACGGACATATATGGCGTTACCCAGTACGAAAAGTCCATTTCGGGTAAGTCCGGTTACTTTTCGACCAGCTTCACTCCTAAGGGGGAGGGCGGCGTTTTCCTCCGGGCCACCGAGGATGCGATCGTAAGCGCCTTCCTCAAGTTTATGGACAACGACGAGGTGCAGGCCCTGCTTCGCTACGGGGCAGACGACGAGATCAAGCACGAACCCCTGCAGATTCTGACCACCAACAGCACCTTCAGCAGCGACCTGGCCTCCTCCATCGCCGCTACGGTCACCATCAAGACGGAAAACGGGCACGGCAGCGGCTTTGCCATCACTAACAACGGTTACCTCCTGACCAATTACCACGTGGTGGCGGGTATGGACACGGTACTGGTCATGAACGAGGGACAGGAGTTCCCGGCCACCGTGGTACGGAGCAACGCCCTGGAGGATGTCGCACTACTAAAGATCGACCACAACTTCGAGTACTGCTACGACCTCGCCGGTGCCGGCGGGTACACCGTCGGGCAGGACGTCTTCGCCATCGGTACGCCCACCTCGATCGAGTTAGGGCAGACCCTGAGTAAGGGCATCATCTCCGGGTTGCGCCAGGTCGAGGAAACCGAACTCATCCAGACGGACGTATCCGTCAACCCGGGCAACAGCGGGGGAGCACTCGTCGATTCCAACGGCAAACTGCTTGGGGTGGTGACGTCCAAGATCTCCGGATTCGGAGTAGAGGGCATCTCGTTCAGCATCCCCGCCGGGGTAGCCCGCACGGGACTGGCCATCCAGTAAACCGAGCCCTTTATTTTAGCCAGTGGCCCATATCGAGCTGCTTGGTGCGCAGGTAGCCCTTGTTTTCGTTGCGGGGATCAACGATGATGGGCAACCTGCGCATCACCTCAATGGGGCCCTCCCCAAAACTGTCGACCTTGAGGGGGTTATTAGTGAGCAGCTGGATCCTGGAGACGCCAAGGTCCCGCAGGATACCGTGGGCAACATCGTAGTGGCGGGCGTCGACCTCGAGGCCGAGGTGAAGGTTGGCCTCGATCGTGTCCATGCCCTGGTCCTGTAGTTGGTAAGCTTTTAGCTTGTTGATGATGCCAATGCCGCGGCCCTCCTGGCGCAGGTAAATGACCACCCCCTTGCCGGCGGCGGTAAGACGCATCGCCCGGTCGAGCTGCTCGCCGCAGTCGCAGCGCTTGGAACCGAACAGGTCGCCCGTGATGCACTCCGAGTGCAGGCGCACGATCACCTCGCTGTTGGGGTCCATATCGGGGTGCACGAGCGCAAGGTGGGGGGTGTAGTCCTCGGCATCGCCGGCGTAGGCGATCATTTTGAAGTTGCCGTAGGGGGTGGGGATCAACGCTTCGGCGCGGCGGGTGGCGTCGGAGAGCTCCGCCGGGGGAATGAGTGCAGGTTCGCCGTGCTGGGGCATGGGGGAGGGGAGTAAGTAAACGTTACTGGGCAAACGCTGGGGAGGGGCTGGGGTTGTGCGGTGGTGGGTCACTGAATTGTTGGGTCGGTGGGGTGCGGGGGCAGGAGGCGGCTCGGCTCATTTGCACTACGTCCCGATCGCTACTGGGAACAGCCACGTTTCCCAGCGCAGCCGGAGGTCGCTTTGTACCGTACGCAGTACCGCCTCCAACGTCCGCACCAACTCACCAACCCACTCATTATTTCTTCCCCGTCATCACCTCCAGCCCGGTCAGCGCCACGCGAATGTGCTGGCTCAGTGCGTCCCGGTGGCCCTGCACGAGCAGGTCGTTGCCGGGCCGGCCGGCGGCGAGGCTCTGCTCGATGGCCTTCAGGTTGGCCCGGGCGCCGGCCTGGACGTCTGCGGTGACCTCATCGTTAGTCAGCAGACCGGTCAGGGCATCCACGTAGGCGGCCTGCAGCGTGCGTCCGTAGTTGCTGTTCGTGTTGGCGGTGGTGAAAACGCCGCTGCGGGTGTCGTTCATCAGATCCATCACGCCGTAGGCACCGCTGTTCAGGGCATGCTGCTCGGCCAGGCGGTTCAGGCGGTCGTCGTTCATTAGGGTGCGCAGGGCGCTGGCCTGGAGACCGGCGATCTTCTCGGACACGCCGCTGGCGCTGATGCGCTGCAGGATATTCGCATCGACCAGCCACTCGGGGGTGGTGAAAATCTGCTCGTTGATGAAGTTCACCGCGGCCTGCTGCTTTTCCTTGCTGACGGTCTCGAAGACGACCTTGTTCTCGTCGCTGGTGCGCTGCCATTCGTATACGGAGCCTACGTTGCTGGCTACGTGACCGGTGTACCGGCGCAGTTGACTAATGACGTTGTCGTACAGTTCCTCCAGGGTATCGAAGTACTTACCTTCCTCGGCGGTCCACTCGGTGAGTTTCGGTACGATGCGCTTCAGGTTGGCGATGCCGAGGGTGGAGGCGAGCACGGCGTCGTCGCCGATGTCCTCGGTTTGGGCGCTGGCATCGTAGCCGTTGCGCGTCTGGCGGCCGTAGCGGTAGATCGGGTCATCCGCTTTCTCCTTCACCATGGCGTTCAATACTTCCTTCTCGTTGCCCTCGGGGATGGGCAGGTAGCCGTAGCGGATCGCGAAGTAGTCGTAAGGGCCGATCTTCGCCATCAGGCCGGCCCCCTCATCTTCGGGCTGGGCCACGTAGTTGAAGCGGGCGTAGTCCATAATGCTCGGGGCCACGCCGTTTTCCTGGACGAAGCCGGGACTCCGCAACTGAGCTACCGTGTAGGCCGGACTGCTGCCCATGTTGTGGGGCAGACCCAGGGTGTGGCCGACCTCGTGGGCCGACACGAAGCGGATAAGCTTACCCATCACTTCCTGCTCAAACTTGGGGGTGCGGGCCTCGGGGTTGACGGCGGCGGTCTGGATCAGGTACCAGTTGCGCAGCAGGTTCATCACGTTGTGGTACCAGATGATGTCGCTCTCCAGGATCTCTCCGGTGCGCGGATCGTGCACGTGGGGCCCCTGGGCGTTCTGGATCTCGGTGGTCACGTAACGAATCACGCTGTAGCGCACATCTTCGGGGCTCCAGTCGGGGTCCTCTGCTTTCGTCGGGGCGTCCTTGGCCATGATGGCGTTCTTTAGCCCGATGGCCTCGAAGGCCTGCTGCCAGTCGTCGACGCCCTGCTTGATGTAGGGGGCCCAGTCGGCGGGGGTGGCGGGGTCGATGTAGTACACGATGGGCTTCTTCACGTCCACCAGTTCGCCGCGTTCCCAGGCTTCCTGATCGACGGGCTCCAGCCGCCAGCGGGTGATGAAGCGCTGCTTCTCGGCGCGCTGGGCGTCGAGGCCGTAATTCGTCTGCTCGATGCTGAAGTAACCGACCCGGGGGTCGTACTCCCGCGGGGTCATCTTCTCGGCGGGCAGGAGGATGAAGCTCTGGTTCATCTCCACGGAGAGCGTGCCGGTCACCTGGTTATCGGGCAGCTTGTCGCCCTTGTACGTCAGCACGTGGCGCACCTCGACGTTTCCGGGGAAGGCCTTGACGGACATGATCAGGCTGCGGTCCTTGTCCAGTCCCTTGATGCCGAATTCTTTCCGCTCATCGTCGTCCATCGCGCCGATCATCGGCTCGTCGTTGGTGAAAAAGGGCGTCACGTCGGCCACCACGGTCGCGCTGTCCTTCCCGTAGGCCTTGATATCGAAGGCGGCTACGATGGGCTCGTAGTTGTTATTCCTGACCGACTGGTACACCGGCAGGTCGGGGCTCGCTACGCTATTGAAGCTCACGCTGCGCAGCAACAGTTTCTCGCCGTGTTTCTGCCAGCGCACCACTTGCTGGGGCCGGCTCTTCATACCCGCGCCCCCGAAATTCAGGCCTTTCACGTGTCCGCTGATGCGGCTCACCACGAGGATCTCTTCCTCCAACAGGCTCATCGGCAGCTCGAAGTAAGTTTTTCCGTCTTTCATGATGACGCCGAAAAGTCCCTCCTGGGTCATGGCGTCCTCAACAAGGTCTTTGTAAGCGTCCTTGTCCTTTTTGTCGGACTTCTCGGTTTTCTCTTCATCGTCCTGGGCGTGCAGCGAATTGTAGGCGGGGACGCAGGTGCAGAGAAGTAGGAGTAAGAATAATCTGGTCATGTAGCTTGGTTAGTGCGTTAGCTTTTAACTCGTTAGGGGGGTGTGGCTAGTTCTTTAGTCTTTTAGTTCTTTAGGCATGCGGGGCTAATGCCCTGCGCGCCTAAAGAACCAACGATCTAAAAGACTAAACCCTACCGATTAGGTTGCGGTGTAGTGCGCAGGTAATCCTTAATGACCTTATGTCCCTTGGGAAACTTGTCGGGGATGTCTTCGGTCTTGATGCTGGGGCTGACCACGACGTCTTCGCCTTCCTTCCAGTCGACGGGGGTGGCGACGCTGTAGTTATCCGTGAGTTGCAGGCTGTCGAGCACGCGGAGAATCTCCTGAAAATTGCGGCCGGTGCTGGGCGGGTAGGTCAGCATGAGGCGTATCTTACGCTTGGGGTCGATGATGAAGACCGAGCGGACGGTGAAGGTGCTGTCGGCCTG
Organism: Lewinellaceae bacterium; assembly: GCA_963803525.1. Classification (GTDB taxonomy): domain Bacteria; phylum Bacteroidota; class Bacteroidia; order Chitinophagales; family Saprospiraceae; genus Neolewinella. The sequence goes on along the minus strand of CAWDMV010000013.1, from coordinate 196,557 downwards.
GGGGTGCAGCATATCGTAGGCGGTGGCCACTTTGCGGTCGGCATCGGCGATGATGGGGAAGTTCATCGTGACGTGCTGGGTCTCTTCGATGTCCTTGAGCCAGCCCATGTGGCTGTCGAGGTCGTCGACGCTCAGGGCGATCACCTTGGCGTTACGCTGCTCGAAATCCTCCTTGAGGGCGGCGGTACGGCCGAGCTCGGTGGTGCAGACGGGCGTGTAATCACTGGGGTGGCTGTAAAGCACGACCCACTGGTCGCCGGCCCAGTCGTAGAAGTTGATGTCGCCCTCGGTGGTCTGGGCGTTAAAGTCGGGGGCGGTATCGCCGAGGTGGAGTGACATAGGTATAGAGTTTACGGGTAAACCTTGCTAACGCAATTGCGCTGCCACGGTTGACAAACGGATGCTTATGGGTTGAGGCGGTAGCCTTCATGCTTAGCCAAAGAAATTAGTGACGCCTTCCACTTCCATATCGCGGGGGTCGACCACGGCCGGCAGGGGAGGCAGGCTTCCCGTGTTTTGCACCGCACCCGCGGGTTCCGCCCCCTTTATGATCCAGGTAAGTACGGCCTGGGTGACCGTTGACGTCCCCAAATGGTGGCCCGCGCCCTCCGGACTGTACAGCCAGGAATGGAGCCAGTGGCTGTGGTTGCGCCGGGCGTTGCGGTAGGCCGTGACCTGATCCCGGGGATCGTGAATGAGCAGGGTGGGGATGCCGCTGAGCTGCGGAGCCACCCGGGATACGTCGAATTCATCGAGGCTGCGGCCGGTAATGCGGACGATATGCTGCTGCATTTGCGCGTACACCGGTTCGCGGAAGCCCATAAACTGTGCGAAGCCGGCGAAGAGCCAGCGTACTTCCGACACCACGGCCATGAGACAGATGCGCGAGGGACGTAACTCGGAGGGCAGGTAGGTGAGCCCCTCGGTCAGGCAACTGCCCCCGAAGCTGTGGCCCAGCACCTGATCGATACCCCCCAGCCGGCGTATGAGCTCCGCCTGCAGGGTGGCCATCAGCGGAAAGGTGAGCTGCACACGGTCCGTGCTCAGGCCGTGCCCCGGCGGATCGAAGGCCACTACCCGGTAGCCCGCCGTCACGAGTTCAGGTACGTAATGACGCCAGCGACCGGCATTGTAGCCCCAGCCGTAGGTACAGAACACGATCGGACCGTCGGCCGGCCCCCACTGGTATACCGGGATGCGGTAGCCCGCGATGGTCTGGTCGAGCCGCTCCGCCCGCTGGAGGAACTCCAGTTCCTTGGGGCGCACCCGCGCCGGGGGCGGCGTGGCGAACAGCCCGAACGCGAGTTGACCGGCCCGGGCGGGAGCCACGTAGCCAATCATGTTGATGCCGGTGGCCAGGCCGCGGTAGAGTAGTTTCTTGGGGTTCATGCGGGGAAGTAGATGGGGTGGACCAGGGAGGTGACGGCCCGGTCGACGAAGCGGTGCAGGTGATCGGCCTTGCCGCGGATTTTGTAGATCACCACGCTGCCCTCGTAGTCGGTGAAGAGGCGGTAGGCCCGTTCGGCGGCTTCGGCGGCGGGGTAGTGGGGGAGGAGGGCGTCGCGCACGGCGGCAATCCAGTCTATGTGGAACTGTTCGAGCTGGGCGGAGAAGAGGCGGTCGGCCCCGGTTTCCAGTATGGTATTAGCAAAAAAGCAGCCCCGGCGATCGAGCTGACAGAGGCGGACGTGGTGATCCAGGAAACGCCGCAGCCGCTCGGGTAGCGGCGCATCGCCGTGAAGTTCGCTCAGTACCCGCACGGTGTAGTACGTCCGGGCAAAGGCAATTACGGCCTCCATCAAGTGTTGCTTGCTGCCAAAGTGGTGCAGCAGGCCGGCCTTGCCGAGTCCCGTGGCGGAGGCGATGAGCTGCAAGGAGGTATCATAGTACCCGTGGCGGTGGAAAAGCCGCCAGGCCTTCGTGAGCAAGTCGTCGCGGCTAATTTTTTGTCTGGGCATTATACCGACCGGTTGGTTGGTAAAGGTAAGCGGTGTTTGGTCCGCCAGGCGAGTGGTGCGGGAAATAATTTAACTTAACTTGAACCGTTTCCGGGTACACCCCTCCCGGGTTCTCTTCGCTGGCTTACCCTGCATGCTGCCCCTAAAAGCTCTCTTTCTTGTCGCCTTGCTGCTGTCGGTCCTGACCCTCCGGGGGCAGCGTGATTTCCCCTACTCCCTGGATCTGGAGCGGGAGGTAAGCCTTTTCGGACTGGGGCTGAGCGCCACGGCGGCCGGCCACCTGTTGGAAGCCGAGATCGCTCCGCTGACGCCCGCGCAGCTCAGCCGGAAGCGGCGCGGTCAGGTGTGGCTACTGGATCGGGGAGCTACCCGCAACGAGTGCCCCATTGCTCGATTATGGTCCGACCGCCTGCTGCGGAGCGCGGCCGTCTTGCCGGCCGTGGCCCTGGTCAACCGGCAGTCGCGCCGTAAGGTCCTCGTGCTCGGCACGATGATCGGACAGACCATGCTGCTCAACGGCGGCCTCACTAAGCTCATTAAAGTGGCCACCCTGCGGAGCCGCCCACTCACCTTCAACGAGGAGTACGACGACTACGCGAAGGTATCCGGAGATGCCCGGCTTTCTTTCGTTTCCGGGCATACCTCCAATACCGCCGCACTCAGTTTTTTCACCGCCAAGGTGTTGCACGACCTCTACCCCGACAGTCCCTGGCGACCGGTTTTCTGGGCCACGGCGGCGGCGGTACCCCTGGCCACTGGTTACGCCCGCTACCGGGCCGGCAAGCACTTCCCGACCGACATCGTCGCGGGCTACGCCCTCGGCGCGGCGCTGGGCATCCTCGTCCCGCAGTGGCACAAGCAACAGCGGGCGGACGGCTGGCGGCTGGGCGTAACCGACGAAGGGGTAGGGGTGGTGCTGCGCTGGTGATTTACCTGGCACCCGTGGTCCCGCCCCCGGATGGCGCAAACAACAACGCCCCCGGTACGAGGTACCGGAGGCGTGTGAAGTGGAGAATACCGGAGTCGAACCGGTGACCTCTTGCATGCCATGCAAGCGCTCTAGCCAGCTGAGCTAATCCCCCTTGGCTATCTAAGCGGTCGCAAAGATAAGCGTGCCGCCGCGACCTGACCAAGCACCCGGGCCAACTTTTTTACAGGATATTAACATCTTCCCCGCCGGCCCCGTATCATCTTTTGCCGGGTGCGTGCGTTGTATGCCTGATCACTCCGGGTGGATTGCTCTCCGGACCCTACCTTTAGCACCCGAAGAAAAAACATCAGCACATGAAGCGCATTTTCTCCCTTCTCGCCCTCATCTCCTGCCTCACCTTCTCCCTCCAGGGCCAGGTCATGGAGGCGCCCGACCAGGTAGCCGCCGCGCCCGCCACGGCCATGACCTTCGAGCAGACCGAGATCGACTACGGCACCATCGAGCAGAACGCCGATCCTTACCGGGTCTTCAAGTTCACCAATACCGGCGCCGAGCCGCTGATCATCACCAACGCGGTAGGCAGCTGCGGCTGTACCGTTCCCTCCTACAGCAAAGCCCCCGTAGCCCCCGGCGATTCCGGCGAGATCAAGGTGCGCTACGCGACCGATCGCCTCGGCAAGTTCCGCAAGCGCGTCACCCTGACCACCACCGCCAGTGAGGAGCCCGTCGTCCTGACCATCATGGGTGAAGTACTGGAGAAGCCGGCGCAGCCCGAGGCCGTTCCCGCCGGAGAAGCCGGTATGTTCAATAACGGTAACTAAATCCTTCGTTGACCAACCGGCGTCGGTAGATCGGCGAACGGAGTAAACGATCTAAAATGCCCTCTTCCGTTTCGGGGGAGGGCATTTTCTATATTTGACCGATGGATTACCGCCAGCAGAGTCTCGAAACCCTCGCCGCCCAGCGGGGCTACCCCTTCAGCGCCACCGACGCGTTCGGGCTGCACCGCCAGCTGGAGGATTTTCGACTCGCCGCCCGCGGGCGGCAGCGGACGGTGACCAACATCCTGCACCGGCAGCAGGGGTTGACCGATCACCAGGCCCACGTCTTCGACTACGCCTACCGGGCCTACGGCGACAAACGAAGGGTCAACCAGACGGTCCTCTTCCTCCAGAGCAAACAGATCGCCCTGCCGGAACTGAGTATGCAGCCCGAGTCCCTCCTGCATAAACTGGGGGAGCTGTTTGGCTTTCAGGACATCGATTTCGTGCGCTACCCCAAATTCAGTGGGCAGTACCGCCTCACGGGGGACGACGTGGACTACATCCGCCACCACTTCAACGACGAGGTGCTCAACTACTTCACCCTCCACCGGGGCTGGTCGCTGGAGGGCATTGGCTACTACCTGATCTTTTACAAGCAGGGCCTGCTGTTACCCCCCGGGGAGATCGAAGACCTCTATCACCGGGGCGTGGAGGTCCTCCGCCTGCTGTCGACCCCCGCCTGATGCTGAGTCGCAACCCTCTTCTTCGGCCCTTCCCCGAGCGCACCTTCGACCGGAGCGTGATCTTCGGGCACGGGCGTACGGCGGCCTTCGTGTTCGTCGCCCTGCTGTTTCTCTTTCCGGTGCTGCTGGCCCTGGCGTACGGCCTGGTCACCTTCGTCGTCGCCATCACCTACAGCTTCGTCACCGAGCGCCTGGGCGTGCGACGACGGGGGCCCCGGTGGACCATGCTCCGCTGGACCCTCGACCAGGCGGTGCTGCTCTTTCTGGTGTCCGTAGCCTGCTTCCTCCTCCACAATTACACGGTGGGCTGGAGCCTGATGAACCTGCAAGTCCTGCTCTACATCACCGTTCCCACCGTGCTGGTGGGCTTGTTGCCGATCATTTTCAGCGGCATCGCCGTCCAGCTCCGGGCCGAGCAGGAGTACCAGAACGTAGCCAGCCGGATACAGGTGGGCCTGCTCACGGATGCTCCCGTCGCTCCAAACCAGGCCGAAATCTCCCTGGGCGGGGCCACGGGTGCGGTGGTCGTCCCGGAGCGCATCGTATACGGCCTACGCGACGGAGCCGCCTCCACCCGCCTCCACGACCTGGAGGGGGCCACCCAGCGGCTCGGCCTCCCCCTATCCGGCGTTATCGCCGCCCTGGCCGACCACAAAATCGTGCGCTGTCATCCCGATTACTTGGTCAATCTCCGGCACCTCGTCGCCGTATCCGCCAATGCCCAGGGCTTGCTGCTCAAACTGCGGGGAGCGGATGTTGTCGTTCCCGTCACGAAGGCTTACTTCGGGGTGCTGTAGCTGCGCTGCTGCCTATTAAGAGCTTGTTTGGGTTTTCCGAGCCTGACGAAAACGCCGCTATTTTGGGTTCTATTCGAGCCACGAAAAGGGGAGGTGCACTTCGTGGCTGCTTCGCGGTGACGGGCTAAGTGACCTCTTTCGAGGCGAAGAGTAGGCGCAAAAGAGCAAGTTTACGGCGGTGAGCGGAATTCCAACCAAGCGCTTACCGACCCGTCCACGCATACCCTCCCAGCGTAAGGCTGATGAGCAACAAGCCAAAAAACTCCCGGGTCAGCTCGATGTGGGGACTCTCCGCCTTCATCTGCCCGGCGATCGTGGGCATACCTTCCCGGATCCAGACAATGAGGTCCGGGAGTAGGGTAGCCATCCACACTACCGCGACCGCGAACGCGGCGTAAACCAGCAACTGAGGCGGGCGGGCGAACGCGCGCCAGCCGGCGACGAGGGCTACCGAGCCGTACATCGCCGTCCAGATCGGCCAATCCGGATCATTCAGCTGCCAGTAAGCGAACAAAAGGAACAGGAAGGCAACTACCAAGTGGACATATCTCATAAGCAAACGATCTTTTTACCTCCCCATGAACGCATCCCAACGCAGCCTTAGTCCGGACGGACTCCAACTCTCCGAAATTGTCGCCGGCACCATGACCTGGGGGGAGTGGGGGAGCGACTACGGCACCGCCGAAATGGCCGAGCTGATCGGCCACTGCCTGGACCTCGGCATCACCTCCTTCGACCACGCCGACATCTACGGCAGCTACACCACCGAGGAAGCCTTCGGGGCCGCGCTCGCCCAGCACAGCGACACGGTACGCGAGCAGATTCAGCTCGTGACCAAGTGCGGCATCCAGCTCAAGTCGCCCCACCGGCCCGGCACCCGCGTGCACCACTACGACGCGACCCACGCCCACATCATCGCCTCGGCCGAACGCAGCCTCCGTAACCTCCGTACGGACTACCTCGACCTGCTCCTCTTCCACCGCCCCGATCCCCTCATGGAGCCCGAGGTCGTGGCCGCCGCCTTCGAGGAGCTGCGCGCCGCCGGCAAGGTGCGGCACTTCGGCGTGAGCAACTTTACGCCCAGCCAGTTTGCGCTGGTAAGCGCCCACACCGAGTTGGTCACCAACCAGGTGGAATGCCACCCCCTCCACGTGGACCCCCTCTTCGACGGCACCTACGACCAGTGCCAGCTGCACAGCCTCCGCCCGATGGTCTGGAGTCCCCTCGGCGGCAACAAGTACTTCAAGGGAGAGGGCACGAAGTTTCTCCGCCTCCGCGACAAGGTGACTGAAGTCGGTAAAAAGTACGGCGCAGACGAAGACATCGTCCTCCTCGCCTGGTGCCGCATGCACCCCACCCGCCCCGTGCCCGTCGTCGGCACCACTAAGAAAGCGCGCCTCACCAAATCCCTCCAATCCCTCGACCTCGACCTTGACCGCCAGGACTGGTACGAGATACTGGAGGCTGGACGGGGCCACGAAGTGGCGTAGTAGACGGCCTCTCGCTCCGCTCACGGCCGGTAGAAGCCCGCTGCGCGGGCGGTAGACGGATCAACACCCCAACCGGAAAATTCACCCATCTACCGGCGTCAGCGCTCTACCGCGCAGCCTCTACCGCGCAGCCTCTACCACCGCGTCAGCGTCAGCACCGTCACCTCCGGCAAAATTCCCACCCGCCCGGGGTAGCCCAAAAAGCCCAGTCCCCGGTTGACGTACAGCGATTGTGCGCCCTTGCGGTACAGCCCCGCCCATTGCTCGTAGAGGTACTGGGCGGGCGACCAGCGGAAGCCGGGGATCTCCACGCCAAACTGGAAGCCGTGGGTATGGCCGCTGAGGGTGAGGTCGATGTCGGGGTAATCGGGGCGGACGAGGGCGTCCCAGCTCGTGGGGTCGTGGCTGAGGAGGATCTTCACGGCACAGTCGTTGGTACCGGCGGCGGCGGCGTCGAGGTGGCCGTACTTGGGGAAGCGGAGGATGGCCGACCAGTTTTCGATGCCAATCACGGCGATGCGGTGACCGTTGACGTCGATCTTGCGGTGCTCGTCGCGTAAGAGATCCCAGCCCAGCCGGCGGTGGATCTCGTAGAGTTGCTCCATGTTGGCCACCTGGGCGGCCTCATCGGGCCACTGGACGTAATCGCCGTAATCGTGGTTGCCCAGGATGCTGTAGACTCCGTGCTTGCCCTTCAGGTTTTTGAAAATGTCGATGTAGGGCAGCATCTCCTCGGCGCGGTTGTTGACGAGGTCACCGGTGAAGACCACGAGGTCGGCTTCCTCCCGGTTGATCATTTCGATGGCGTTCCAGAGGGGCTGGGTGCTGGTCCAACTGCCCGAATGCATGTCGCTGAACTGGACGATCTTGAGGCCCTCCAACTCCGGGGGTAAGCCCTCGATCGGTACGTCGACGGCGAAACGGCGGTAGCGGTAGCCGTTGCGGACCATCCCGTAGGTCAGGGTCACCAGGGGGACGCCCCCGGCAATCAGGCCGAGCTTGCCGAGGAAGCGGGAGCGGCTGGTGTCCCGCTGGGTTACGGGGCTCACGGTATTCACCACCCAGGTCGCGCCACGCCGCAGGTCGTCCAGGAGGAGGAAAAGAACTACCGGTACCTTGCTGAGGTACAGCACGAATACGGCCGCCCGGGAGTAGGTCTTGGCGAAGCTGGACCAGGACTCCGTCACTTCCGCCACGTTCAGCAGTACGAACACGATGGCCGCCAGCGACACCGCCCAGTAGGTGGCGAAGAAGGCCCGCCGGACCTGTCGGCTATAGACAGACAACCACGAACGCAGAGCGACGAACGCGTACCCGTCCAGTACCAGCATCAGGACGAGCAGAAAGAGCAATCTTGACATGGTGGCACTAACAGCCCCCCCGATAAAAAGATGAGCCCGGCGTGCAACCCTAACTAGCGGTCGCCGTCCTTTGCAGTACAATCAACACAACTATGACCACCACCCGCACCTCCATCTGCTTTTTCCTTCTCCTCCTTGCCGGCGTCCTATCCGCTCAGGTGGAGGTCAATAACAGCGGCTTTTTCGATCGCTTCTCCAGCGAACGCGTCCGGGGCAACGGCGACCTCATCACCCAGGAACGTGACCTCGACGGCTTCACCGCCGTGAAGGCTTGTTGTTCCTTCAAAGTGGAACTCTCCGAGAGTCCCACCTTCAGTGTCCGCGTCGAAGCCGAGAGCAACCTCCAGGAATTCGTAGTTACCGAACTGCGCGGCAAGACCCTACAGATCAAGTACAGCGACAAGGCCAATTTCAAATCGACCAGGGACATTACCGTCTACGTCTCCCTACCCCTCCTGCGCGGCATCGACGCGTCGAGCAGTTCCCGGATCACCGGCATGACGCCCTTTGCCGGCGACGACCTCAACCTGGAAGTCAGCAGTTCCGCCAAGATCTGGGTCGAGTTCTCCGGTGACCGCGTAGACATCGACGCCAGCAGTTCCGGTAGCGTACAGGTAAGGGGAAAGACCCAGCGCGTGAGTGCCGACGCCAGCAGCGCCAGCAACATCGATGCCGACAAGCTGATCGCCGAAGACGGCGTTGCCGACGTCAGTAGCGCCGCCAGCATCAAGGTGCATACAACTAAGTCCCTGCGCGCCGACGCCAGCTCGGCCGGCTCGGTGCACTACTCCGGGAAACCCGGCGACGTCGTGTCCGACACCAGCAGTGCCGGCCGCGTCCGCAGTGACAACTAATAAGGATCTACATCCACCACTACCCGTACCGAAGTCAGTCCCTTGCTCTGCGCGAGTTTGTCGGTGGCCCGGCGGATGATCTGCTTCACGCGCCGCAGCTCCGCCGGGGAGGGGGAGGTCCGGATGACCATATCCTGGAGGTAGTAAGTCCGTAAGCGGGCCACGCTCGGCTCGAACGGACCCTCCACCAGCGTCCCCAGGGCGTGAGAAAGCCACGAACCCATCAACTTGGCGCCCTCCTCCACGGTGTGCCGCTTCGTGTGGCGCAGTTGTAGGCGGATCATGCGGCGGTAGGGCGGGAAGCCGTGGGCCGCCCGGTTGCTCGCTTCCCGGCTGATGAAGTTGTCAAAGTCACCGGCGAGCAGATCGGTCAGCACCGGGTGGGTGCCCTCGTGCGCCTGAATGATGACCTGTCCCCGCCGGTTACGGCGTCCGGCCCGGCCGGCGACCTGCAGCATCAGTTGGAAGGCCCGCTCGTCCGCCCGGAAGTCCGGGAAGCGCAGCAACTGATCCGCACTGATGACGCCCACCAGTCCGACCCGCTCGAAGTCCAGCCCCTTGGTCACCATCTGCGTACCCACCAGGATGTCGAGCTCCCCCACCTCGAAGGCCCCAATGAGCTTGCCCATGGCGTGCTTGCCGCGGGTCGTGTCCAGGTCCATCCGCGCGATGCGGGCCTCGGGGAGGAAAATTTTGAGCTCGTCTTCGATCTTCTCGGTGCCCGTGCCGCTGAGCTTGAGTTGGAGCTCGCCACAGGCCGGACACTGCTGGGGGGGGGCGGTCACGTAGCCGCAGCAGTGACAGCGCAGGCGGTGCTGGTGCTTGTGGTAAGTCAGGCTGACGTCGCAGTTGACGCACTGCACGGTGTACTCGCAGGTCGGGCAGAAGTAGACCGGCGCGAAGCCGCGCCGGTTCTGGAACAGGATCACCTGCTCCCCCCGCTCGATCGTCTGCCGAATGGCCTGCAGCAGGGTAGGAGTGAAGAAGGGGTGGTGGGAGCCCTTTTCGTCGGTTTCCCGGCTGTCGGCAATCGTGATCTCCGGCAGGGCGATGCCCCCGAAGCGCTCCGTCATCCGCACCAGGCCGTACTTCCCGGCGGCGGCGTTCTCCCAGCTCTCCAGGCTCGGCGTGGCACTCCCCAAAATGGCCCGGGCCCCGTGTTGCTGGGCCAGGTACATGGCCACGTCGCGGCCGTTGTAGCGCGGACTCGGATCGTGCTGCTTGAAGGAAGGGTCGTGCTCCTCATCGACCACCACGAGGCCCAGTTTCGTGAAGGGGAGAAAGAGGGCCGAGCGGGGCCCGACCACCGAGGTCTCCCCGGCCAGCACCGCCTTCCAGATCTCCACCCGTTCCATATTGTTGAGGCGGCTGTGGTACACGACGATGCGGTCGCCCAGCACCCGTTGCAGGCGCTTGACAATTTGTCCGGTCAGGGCAATCTCGGGGAGCAGGTAGAGCACCTGCCGGCCGGCGGCAATTTCTTCCTGCATCAGTTCGAGGTAGACGCGCGTCTTGCCGCTGCTCGTCACGCCGTGGATCAGGGCCGGCTTGCCACGGGCGTGGCACCCGCGCACCGCGCCCAGGGCTTCCGTTTGCGCCGGACTAAGTGCCCCGGCCTGGGCGGAAGCCTCCACGTCGTCGAGGCGGCTCACCTCGCGGTCGTAGAACTCGAAAATATTCTTTTTGACCATCGCTTTGAGGGTCGCGTCGCTGGCTCCGGTCCGTTTGGTGAGGTCGGCGCGCCGCACGTAGGGCTGGGTGCGGCTGTACTGGATGTACTCCAGCAGCACGGCCGTCTGCTTCTCCGAGCGGGCCACCTGGTCGAATGCGGCGACCTGCTCGGCCTCCGTGCGGCAGGCGGGGCTGAAGCGTACGCACTTGACTTCCAGCGGCTTGTAGCGGTTGCTCATTTCCTCCTTGGGGAAGATGACGTGGCGGTCGAGCAGGCTGCGGATCACGGGGTAGATCGTCTTGCGCTGCAGGATGTCACGGATGTCCTTGAGGGAAAGTTCGGGCTGCAGGGTGAGTGCCTCGACGATGAGGTACTCGTCGGCGCTGAGCTGGGTAACGTCGTCGCTGAACAGGGGCCCGAGGGTGATGATGGTCTCGCTGGCCATCTTGAGGTGGCTGGGCAGGCCCGCGGTCATCACCTCGCCGAGGGTGCAGCAGTAGTAGTCGGCCATCCAGTCCCAGAGGGCCAGCTGGCGGTCGGTGAGCAGGGGCTCCAGGTCGATGATCCCGATGATCGGCTTGGTCTTGAAGCCCGGGGCCCGCCCGTGAACGGCCCGCACGATGCCCGCGTAATGCTTATTGGAACTGAATTCCACCTCCACCCGTTGCCCAACCCGCAACTGACCCACGAACGCTTCCGGAACCGAGTAGGTGTACGTCTGGGCCAGCGCCAGGGGCAGCACCACGTCGACGTACACGGTACCACTGGTGGTCAGGGGGGGCTTGGCTGGGCGAGTCACGGGTAACTTACAATTATTTGTTGCAAATATACGGTAGGGGGGAATGGCGGCGGGGCGCGGGTGTGGGGTAAGGAGTGAAGGGGGGGGGAGAGTTCCGTCCGGTAATTACAAGCACTGATCTAGGATATGGGGGGTGGAGCGGGGGAGGGACGAATTTGCCGGGTATTCCCAATAATCCACTGAATACACGACCGATGCATAAGCTCAAAGATTTCTTCCTGTTCTGTTCCGGGGTTGATCGAAGCACCCTGGACCGCGTGCCCAGCGACGACAACAAGTACCTCGGGATCGGGGGCACTATTTTCTTTACCGGGGTGCTGGCGTTTTTGTCGGCCGGCTACGCCTGTTATACCATTTTCGACAGCTACCCCTTGGCCTTGGCCTTCGGGGTGGCGTGGGGGCTGATGATTTTCAACCTGGACCGCTACATCGTGGCGAGCATGAAGAGAGGGAGCGGCTTTTTCAAGAACTTGCTCGTGGCCCTGCCCCGGATCGGAATGGCCGTATTGCTGGCACTGGTGATCTCCAAGCCGCTGGAACTGAAGATCTTCGGCAAGGAGATCGACGCCGAGCTGATCGTGATGGAGCAGGAAACCTTTAAGGAGCAGGAGGACCGGATCGGCAGCCGGTATGCGGACCTCATTGCTGCCCACACGGCCGAGGCGGAAGGCCTGCGCGCGGACCTTTCTGAGAAAACGCTTGCCCGGGACGCCGCGGCTGGGGCGGCTCTGGCGGAGGCGGACGGGAGCGGAGGATCGGGTATCCGCAACATGGGGCCGATCTACCGCGCCAAGCTGGCGGCGGCGGAGCTGGCACAGTCGGAACTGGACGCGGCCGAGGCCATTTTGCTGCCACGGATCGAAGAGAAGACTACCGCGATTGCCGGTGTGCGGGCCACCATACAGCAGGAAATAAACGGACTGCGGCGTGGGGCTTACGGGGGCATTGCCGCCCGGATTGAAGCGCTGGACCGGCTCAGCCAGCGGAGTGAAGCGATTGCGCTGGCCGTACTCTTCGTGACCTTACTGTTCGTGGCGATCGAAACGTCGCCGATCTTTACCAAACTGATCGCTCCGCGGAGTCCGTACGATCACCTGCTGGCCGATCACGAGCATGGGTATGCTGCCGATGCGGAGGAGACCATCACCGAGCGGGCCGCGCGGGTGAAGAACCGCATCCGCTACCATACGGAAACGGGCGTCTACCGGACCACCGCCGACATCACCGCAAAGAAGGCGGAGATCGATGCCGAACTGCGGCGGCACCGGGAGCGGCTGGGGGAGCGGGATTTGGGCATGGGTTAATCCCCGGCGTACCTTGGTGGCATGCAACTTTCCGCCATCGTGGCCACCGATCGCCGCAACACCATCGGGAGGGACGGGGACATTCCCTGGTACCTGCCCGCCGACCTGAAATTTTTTAAGCGGACGACGCTGGGGCACCCCGTGATCATGGGCCGAAAGACCTTCCGGAGTATCGGACGGCCGCTGCCGGGGCGCACCAACCTCGTGCTGACGCGCGATCCCTTCTTCACCGCGACGGGCGTAGTCGTGGTACATAGCTTGCGGGAGGCCCTGGCGCACCCCGCCGTCACCGAGGCCGCGGAGTCATTTATTATCGGTGGGGGAGAGCTGTATTCGGCTTCCTTACCCATGGTCTCCACCATCTACAGGACCATCGTCGCCGCGGACATCCCCGATGGGGACGCCTTCTTCCCACAACTGCCGGTCGGGGAGTGGACCGAAGTGTGGAGTGAGGGACACCGGCCGGACGATAAAAATAAGCTGGCCTACCGCTTTTCTAGGCTGGAGCGCAAAAATTTATAAACAAATAGTTGCATTTTATTTCTCCTGGCAGTTAATTGCAAATATATTGTTTGATTAACCACCTTAGAGAAATGAGAGAAGATTTCCTCCACTACCTGTGGCGGCTGGCCCGTTTTGACCTGCGGGACCTCCAAACCACCGAGGGCGAGCCCCTCACCATTCGGCAGTTTGGTACGCACAACACCAATGCCGGTCCGGACTTTGATGACGCCCGCCTCCGGATCGGAGCGTTGCAGTGGGCCGGCAAGGTCGAAATCCACGTTTACAGCAGCGATTGGTACGTCCACCGCCACGAAGAGGACCCGGCTTACGCTGGGGTTATCCTGCACGTGGTGCTGGAGGAGGACCGCCCGGTTTTTCGGCGGGACGGTACCCGCATCCCCTGCCTAGAACTCAAGGGGCGCATCCCCGGCGGTATCCGCAACCGCTACTGGCGCTTGTTGCACAATGAGTACTGGGTACCCTGTCAGACGCAATTGCATCACGTGGCCCCGCCCGTCCGCAACCTCTTTTTACAGCGGGTGCTGGCGGAGCGATTAAGTCGAAGGGCGGAGCAATTCACGCAGCGGCTGGAGGAGAGTAGCCGGGATTGGGAGGACGCCTTCTACCGTACCCTCGCGCGGGCGATGGGGGGAAAGGTGAACGCCGAGGCGATGGAGTTGCTGGCCCGTTCCCTGCCCCTGCGGGTCTTGCTGAGGCACAAGCATAGTCTGCTGCAGCTGGAAGCCCTGCTCTTTGGCCAGTCGGGCCTGCTGCCCGAGGAACAGCCGGAGGAAGATCCCTACCTGCGGCGGCTGCGGCGGGAATACGGCTTGCTCCGTATCAAGCATCAGTTGCATCCGATACCCGCGACGGCCTGGCGGTTCCTGCGGATGCGACCCAATAACTTTCCCACCCTTCGGATTGCCCAGTTGGCGGGATTGTACCACCGGAGCGGACAGCTCTTCGGAAAGGCGCTGGCGGCGGCTGATGTCGCCGAGTTGCAGCAAATGTTCAACGTGCGGTTGGGCGGTTACTGGCGCGACCACTACCGCTTCGGACCGGCCGGAGACGCCCACGCCCACCGGCTCGGGGAGGTGGCGATTCACAGCATCCTGATCAATGCCGTAGCCCCGGCTTACTTCACCTACGGAAAGCTGCGCGACGACGCCCGCTATCACGACCGGGCCCTGGAACTCCTGGAAGCCCTGCCCGCGGAACGCAACACCGTGACGGAACGCTGGCGTAAACTCGACTGGCCCGCCCGCTCGGCCGCCGACAGTCAGGCGCTGCTGGAGTTGAAGCAACAGTACTGCGCGCCTACCCGCTGTACGTCCTGTGCGGTAGGCTGTGCCATCCTCAATCGCACGGAGGGGGAGGAGGATGCCCCACTGCTTAGTCTGCAGGAGGAAAGCCGGGCGTACGTCCTGGTGGGGAAGGCTTGAACCGCCGCCCGGCGCTTCTTACCTTCGTCCTTCCCGCAAAAATCCCCTCCGTTCGTGGCCAAAAGCAAGTCGAAAAAAGTTACGCCGCTGATGGCGCAGTACAACCAGGTGAAGGCCAAGCACCCGGATGCCCTGTTGCTGTTTCGGGTGGGTGACTTCTACGAGACCTTCGGAGAAGATGCCGTGACGGCCGCCCAAATCCTCGGGATTACCCTGACGAGTCGCAACAACGGCGGCAGCGACGTGGAGCTGGCCGGTTTCCCCTACCACAGCGTCGATACCTACCTACCGCGGCTGGTACGGGCCGGCTACCGGGTGGCCATCTGCGAGCAGTTGGAAAAACCTGCTAAGGATAAGAAGATCGTCCGGCGGGGCGTCACCGAGATCGTCACCCCCGGCCTGGCCGTCGCCGATCAACTGCTGGAGCACAAAAGCAACAACTTCCTGGCCAGCGTGGTCTTCGGGCGGGGGCGCAAGGACCCATGTGGCCTGAGCCTGCTGGACCTCAGCACCGGCGAGTTTCTCGTGGCCGAGGGCGCGACCGATTACATCGATAAGCTGCTGCAGAGCTTTCAGCCCAAGGAGGTGCTCGTGGGGAAGGACAAACGCAAGGAGTTCGAGCGGGTGTTTGGCGACCGCTTCTACCTTTCGCCCCAGGACGAATGGATCTTCACTACCGATTACACCTCCGAAAAGCTGCTGAAGCAATTTAAGGCCGCCAGCCTGAAGGGGTTTGGTATCGAGGAGATGCACGTGGCCCGTATCGCCGCGGGGGCAGCCCTCCATTACTTAGAGACCACCGAGAACCGCAACCTGCGGCACATTACTCGCATCGGGCGGCTGGCCAGCGACCGGTACGTATGGCTGGACCGCTTCACGATCCGCAACCTGGAACTGATTCACAGCCCCCACGACCACGGCGTATCGCTGGTCAGCATCCTCGACAAGACCGTCACCCCGATGGGCGGTCGTCTCCTGCGCAAGTGGGTGGTGCTGCCGTTGAAGGAGATCGATGAGATCCGCAGTCGCCACGAAGCCGTGCGCACCTTCGTCCAAACCCCGCCACTCCTCCAGGACGTCAACGCCTCCCTCCAGCAGATCGGCGACGTCGAGCGGCTCATCTCCAAAGTGCCCCTGGGAAAAGTAAATCCCCGGGAAATCCGGTCTCTGCGCGATGCCCTCTGCGCGATGGGCCCCATCCGGGAACTGCTGCTGGACTCGGAGAGCAAGACCCTGCGCGCGCTGGCCAGCCGCCTCGATCCGCTGCCGGACGTGTGTAGCGAGATCGATCGCCGGCTGCGGGAGTCCCCCGCCGTGAATTTGTCTAAAGGGGGGGTGATTGCCGACGGTTTCGACGGCGAGCTCGACGAACTGCGCGACATCACCCGCAACAGCAAAGCCCGCCTGGCCGCCATCCAGCAACGGGAGGTGGAACGGACGGGCATCAGCAGCCTGAAGATCGGCTTCAACAACGTGTTTGGCTATTACCTGGAAGTCACCAACAAGTACAAAAAAAGCGTACCGCCCGAGTGGACCCGCAAACAGACCCTAACCGGTGCCGAACGCTACATCACCGAAGAGCTGAAGGTGCTCGAGGACAAGATCCTCAATGCGGAGGATAAAATCCTGCAGCGGGAGGAGGTGCTGTACGAGGAGCTGGTCACCTGGCTACTGGATTACATCAGTCCCGTCCAACGCAACGCCGCGCTGCTGGCCCGGGTCGACTGCCTGCTGGGTTTTGCAAAAGTAGCCGGTCGCTACCGATACAGCGAGCCGGAGATGGACGAAAGCCAGGACATCGAGATCGTACAGGGCCGCCACCCCGTCATCGAGCGGCAGCTGGAAGTGGGGGTACAATACGTACCCAACGACGTTCGTCTTGACCCCGACGACCGCCAGATCATGATGATCACCGGGCCGAACATGGCGGGTAAATCGGCCCTGCTGCGCCAGACCGCCCTAATCAGTCTGCTGGCCCAGATGGGCAGCTTCGTACCGGCCGAACGGGCGCGCCTGGGTATCGTGGACCGGGTCTTTACCCGCGTAGGGGCCAGCGACAACATCAGCAGCGGGGAGTCGACCTTCATGGTGGAAATGAACGAAACGGCCTCGATCATGAACAACATCACCGATCGGAGCCTCATCCTGCTTGATGAGATCGGGCGGGGCACGAGCACCTTCGACGGCATATCCATCGCCTGGGCCATCGCCGAGTACCTCCACAACAACGGCACGGCAAGGCCGAAGACGCTGTTCGCTACCCACTACCACGAGCTCAACGAGCTGGCCGGCAGCCTGGCCCGCATTCACAACTATTCCATTGCCATCAAGGAGCACGGCAACCGGATCATTTTCCTGCGTAAACTGGTCGAGGGCGGCAGCCAGCACAGTTTTGGCATTCACGTTGCCCAGATGGCGGGTATGCCGGCGACCATCGTGGCGCGGGCAAGCAGCATCCTGGGCCAATTGGAGCAGCAGCACCTGACCGAGGAGGTTTATGAGTCCGAGGAAGCAGCCAGTGTGGGTACGGCACCTGCTCCAACCGCCCGGCCCATGGCCGCGGGGAGCCTGAGCGTAGAGGCTATGCAACTGAGCATTTTCGAGACCAGCGACCCCACCGCCGGCCGGCTGCGGGAGGCCCTCGATCAGATCAGTATCAATAACATGACGCCCATCGAATGTATGATGAAGCTGCAGGAGCTGAAGCAAATCGTGGAGGCGGCGGGGTAGGCCCGGCTATTCCCGTCGTGCAGCTTCGTAGAGGGCGAGGTACTTTTCGTTGTCGGCGGCTGCCTGCAGGGCGGTGTAACACTCCTCGGCTTTGGCTGTTTGGCTGGTCTCGCGGTAAGCAAGACTGCGGACGTAGCAACCAAGGGCTTCGTTTTTGGGATCGAGGTTTCTGTAGTCCGCCATGAGCTTTAAGGCCTTCTTTGCCCGACCCCGGAGGATTAAATTTTCGGCCAACATAATACCGATGCGTTCTTCCAGATCAGCAGGGGTGGTTTCATGGGTCCGCAAAATATCCAGCGCCTGCTCCAGGGCTTCGGTACTGCGTCGGGCCAGTTTGGTAGCGACTAATCCAGAGGCCCGGCGGGCGACGGATTGATAATTACGGCCCACGAGGAAATGAGGGTCGAACACCTCTTCCTGCTCCTGCATGCTTGACTCCGCGGCGTAGGCCGCCTGCATTTCCTGGGGGAAGTCTTGAAGTACGGTAATCACTTGACTGTGCGAGAGGGTCCCAATACCCCGATAATATTCATTGCCGAATGCGTCGATGATGAGGAGGGCGGGTATGGCGGTGAGTTGATATCGACGCAAAGGCGTTTGGTCGTAGCTGGCGTCGATGCGCACGTTGACGAAGGGTGCCTGGGCGGTGGCCACGTCCTCGCGCGCCCACACCTTGGAATCCATGGTCTTGCAGGGGCCACACCAGTCGGCGTAGAAATCGAGCACGACGAAGGTGCCGCGGGCGGCCGCCAGCACCTTCGCATCCTCGACACTGGTGGCCAGAAACTGTTGCTGGGAAAGCAGGGGAAGGGGCAACACGAGGAACAGCAGGAAAAACAGACGCACGGTGCTTGATTGAGGGGACGCAGAACAAACGTCCACCCGGCTTACTTACCACAGTATGGCAACACACACCCACGACCTCATCGTCATCGGTGCCGGATCGGGCGGACTGGGCGCCGCCGGATTCGGCGGCGCGATCGGACTTAAGGTAGCACTAATCGACAAAACGGCAAAGGACTACGGCGGCGACTGCCTCAACTACGGCTGCGTACCCAGCAAGGCCCTGCTGCACGTCGCCGCCCAGTTTGCCGGCGCCCGGCAAGCGACAGCCTTCGGGCTGGAAATCGAGGGGGAGGCGGACTTCAGCCGGGTCATGGAATACATCACCAGCCGGCAGGACGTCATCCGCACCCACGAAACACCGGAGTACCTGGCCAAGGAATATGGCCTAGCGTGTATTGTCGGAGAGGCCATGCTGACCGGCCGCAATGAAGTAACCGTAAATGGGCGAAAGCTGACCGCCCCCCGCATCGTACTGGCTACGGGCTCCAAACCACGCCACCTGACCGTCCCCGGGGTAGAGCGGGTGAAGCAGTACGACAACGAGTCGGTATTCTCGGAGCTGCACGAACCTGCCCGAGCGCTTGGTCATCGTCGGTGGCGGACCCAACTCCTGCGAGATGGCCCAGGCCTTCCGGCGGCTCGGCAGCGAGGTCACCCTCCTCAACCGCGGCGAGCGGATCCTCGCGAACGACCCCGCCCCGGCGGCAGCCGTGCTGCACCGCAAGCTCCGGGCCGAAGGGGTGAAGATCCGCAACCAGACGGAGATCGCCCGCTTCCGGGACGCCCGTACCGCCATACTAAAAAAGGACGGGTTGGCCGACGGGGAGATCACCTTCACCCACCTCATCGTGGGGATCGGCCGCATCGTCCGTACCAGCGGCCTGGGCCTGGAGTTGGCCGGCGTCCACGTCAAGGGGGGCAAGATCGTAACCGACGCGTACTACCGGACGTCTAATCCCTCCATCTTTGCCATCGGGGATGCCTACGGCCGGGAGATGTTCAGCCACGGGGCCGAGAAGCACAATACCGACTTGTGGACCAACCTGCTGAGCCCCATCGACCGGAAGCATACGCTCAAGCACTTCAGCTGGGTCACCTTTACCGATCCCGAGGTAGCTACCTTCGGGTACACACCGGCCCAACTGGACGAACGGGGGATCCGGTACGAAACCGTCACCCAAACTTTCGACCACGACGACCGGGCCGTGGCGGCCGACTACCGCGACAGCGTGCTGCTCCTCTACCTATCAAAGCCCCGCTTCGGCAGCAGCAAGGTGCTGGGGGGCTGCATGGCCGCGCCCGCCGCGGGCGAGATGATCCAGGAGCTGCTGCTCCTGAATCAACTTGGCTTGCCCTACGGAAAGCTGACCAATAAAATATACGCCTACCCCGTGGGCAGCCGGATCAACCAAAAACCCGCCCGCGACCGCGCGCAGCACCGGCTGCTCTCCCCGCTGACCAAACGCCTCCTGCAGGCGGCCTACCGCCTGCAAAATCGCTGATCCCATGACCCCATTTGCTTACCTGCCCCTCGGTCCCTTACCGGAGGACGCCACCGCACGCAGAACCTTCCGCACCTGGGCCCCCGCCCCCACCGGCTTAGAACTCGTGGTGATCCGCGACGGAAAACCGGAGCGCTACCCCATGCACGCGCGGGAGCACGGCTACTACGAATCGGAACCCGTGGTGGCCCCCGCCGGCACCCGCTACGGCTACTACCTGAACGGGAAGCGAAAAAAGCTCTATCCAGACCCCACCAGCCGCTACCAGCCCGACGGGGTCCACGATCCGAGTGAGGTGATCGACCTGCCCGCCCCCGAATTCGGCGACTGGCGGGGACACGGCCTGGCCGATGCCGTCATCTACGAACTGCACATCGGCACCTTCACCGCGGCGGGCACCTTTGCCGCGGCCACGGAGCGGCTCGACTACCTGCACGACCTCGGTGTCAATACCCTTGAGATCATGCCCCTCAACCAGACGCCGGGCGACCGCAACTGGGGCTACGATGGCGTGGCCCCCTTCGCGCTGTTCCGGGCCTACGGCACGCCGGCGGAGTTCCAGGATTTTGTCCGGGCCGCCCACAAGCGGGGCATCGCGGTGCTGATCGACGTAGTGTACAACCACCTGGGCCCCGAGGGCAACTACCTTCCCAAATTCTTTCCGGTCTTCACCGAGCAGCACCACACCCCCTGGGGGGCCGGCATCAACTTTGACGATAAGCAGTCCGACGGCGTACGCAACTACTGGCTGCAGAACGTGCGCATGTGGCTGCAGGACTACGGGGCCGACGGCCTGCGCATCGATGCCGTTCACGCCATTAAGGACAACTCCGCCGAGCACTTTCTCGAAGCCCTTTCGTCCCTCGCCGACGAGATCGGACAGGCCCAGCAGCGCCAGACCATGCTCATCGCGGAGTGCGACCTCAACGCGCCCCGCTTCATCCTGCCCCGCGACCGCGGCGGCTACGGCATGGACGGACAGTGGATCGATGAGTTCCATCACGCCCTTCACGCCGTCCTGACCGGGGAGCAGCGCGGGTACTACGAAGACTTCGGTCAGCTGGACCAATTGGCCAAGGCCCTGCGCGACGGCTACGTCTACACCGGACAGTACTCCCGCCACCGCCAGCGGAACTTCGGGGTCCGCCACGCGGAAGGGGTGCACCCCTCCCAGCTGGTGGTCTTCCTCCAGAACCATGACCAGGTGGGCAACCGGATGATCGGCGACCGCCTGCTCGAGAACGTCGGTACCGACAAGTACCTGCTCGGCGCGGGCACCTACCTGCTCTCGGCCTTTACCCCCCTGATCTTCATGGGGGAGGAGTACGGGGAGCGCCGGCCCTTCCCCTACTTCGTGCACCACGGCGACGACTGGCTGATCGAGGCCGTCCGCAAGGGCCGCGCCGCCGAATTCGCCGCCTTCCAGCACGACGGCCACACCGTTCCCGATCCCCAGGCCGAAGCAACCTTTACCTCCGCTAAGCTCAGCTGGCAGCCGGATGAGCGGATCGCCCGCTTCTACCGAAAGGCCCTGCACCTGCGCGCCGCCGCCCCGCGGGACCGCTCCTTCGCGGACATTTCCGTCGACCAAGCCGGCACCCTCATCACCTGGACGATCAAGGACAGCGGCTACCTCGCCTGCGCCAACTACGGCGATCAGGCCCTCACGGTAGACGTGCCCGGTGACATCCTGCTCGACAGCAACGGCGCCACCCGCACCGGCGATCACCTTCACCTGCCCCCCTGGGGCTTCGCCTGCGTCTCCACCGGGCAAACCAGCTAGCCATATAATCACCAGCCCATGAACACCTATCGCATCCAGTTTCACGCCGGCTTTACCGTTGCCGACCTCCTGGGTATCCTGGATTACCTGCAGGAGCTGGGGATCGATACCGTGTACGGCAGCCCCATCCTCGTCGCCACCCCGGGCAGTACCCACGGCTACGACGTGACGGACCCCACGCGCCTGAACCCCGAAGTGACCAGCGAGGAGGATTGGGTGCGCCTCCACGAAGAATTGCACCGGCGCGGCATGCACTACATGCAGGACATTGTGCCCAACCACACGGCCCTGGGTCCGGAGAACGTCTGGTTCCGCAGCGTAGTGGCCGACGGACCCGACGGGGAATACGCCGACCACTTCGACATCGACTGGGAGCACCCCCGTCTACGGGGCAAGATGCTGCTGCCGGTACTCGGTGACGAGCCGGAGCAGGTACGGGCGGCGGGACAACCGACGGCCTACCGCGACGGCGTCAAGATCTACGACAACTACTGGGAGGGGCCCGATGCCGACCGCGACGCCGCCCCCGCTGGGGAGCTGGGCGTGGAACCGGCGCACTGGCAGCGGGTGACGGACTTCATCAACTACCGGCGCTTCTTTACCGTGAACGAGTTGATCGGGATGAAAACGGAAAACGGAGCGGTCTACCGCGATCTCCATGCACGCACCTTCGCCGACGTGGCGGCCGGCCGCATCCAGCACCTGCGCTGCGACCACGTAGACGGATTGCTGGATCCAACCACCTACCTCCAGCGGTTGCGGGCATCGGTGGGCCCCGACGTGGGCATCTACGTGGAAAAAATCCTGGAGCCCGGGGAGCAGCTACCCGCCGACTGGCCGGTGGAGGGCACGACGGGCTACGATTTCCTGGCCACCGTCAATCGGCTGCTCACCAATGAGGACAGCAACAATGCCTTCAGCGACCTGTACGAACAGCTGACCGGCACGCCGCTGCCGGACTACCGCGAGCTGGTCTTCCAAAATAAGCTGATGCTCGTGCGGGAGCACTTCAGCGGAGAATTGGACAACCTGGTCCGCAGGTGGGAGCCCCTGCTCACCGATGAGTTACGCGACGGCTTCCGCGACACCCTGGCCCACTGGCTGGCGGCCTTCCCGGTGTACCGGATTTACCCCGCCGGCGGACCGCTGACCGACCACGAGTTAGCCGTATGCATGGAGGCCGCCACGGCGGTCACCGAGTTCGCGCCCAAACTGGGGCGGCGGGTGCTGACCTTCGTCAACTGGCTGGCCCACCAGGAGTTTGCGGGGGAGGCGCTGGAGTACCTGCAACGGACCCAGCAGCTGAGCGGTCCGCTGATGGCCAAGGGCGTCGAAGACACCACCTTCTACCAGTTCTGGCGGGAGGCGCACCTCAACGAGGTGGGCAGTTCGGCCGATCCGGGGGACCGGCTGCCGGTCCGTGATTTTCACCGCTTCATCCAGGAGCGGCAGCCGACCACCATGAACGCTACGGCCACCCACGACACCAAGCGCGGGGAAGACGGGCGGGCCTTTCTGCAGGCGCTGACCTTTTACCCCCGCGAGTGGAAAGCATTCGTAGACCAGGCTTCTGCTACCCTGAAGCTCGACGGGGTGCGACCCCGCGGCCTTTACCTGGTCCTGCAGAGTCTCGTGGCCGCCTACCCGCTGCACAAATCGCACGAGGAGGCCAACCTCCGGGAGCGCCTGCACGCCTACCTCGAAAAGGCTCTCCGGGAGGGCAAGGAAATGAGCGACTGGGCCGATCCCAATCTGGCCTACGAGCGCAGCCTCAACCACCTGGCCGACCGGGTACTGGAGCATGCCGGCCTGCGCACCTCCCTCCAACACTTGCTCAAGGAGATCTGGCCGCAGACCCGCCACAACAGCTTCGCGCAGGTGATCCTGAAGTGCCTCGCCCCGGGCAACCCGGATATTTATCAGGGTACCGAGAGCTGGGACCTCAGTTTCGTCGACCCCGACAACCGCCGGCCGGTCGACTACGGTAAACGGGCCGATTGGCTGCGGCGGGAGCCCCTGGACAAGTACGATCCGGCGCGCAAGGCCCGGCTGCTCCAATTACTACTTCGCCTGCGGCTCGAAAATCCCGATTTCTTCGCGGGGGCCACCTACGAACCCCTCACCGAGGGCGACGAGGTGATCGCCTTCGAGCGGCGGTTCCGCGGGCAGCGGCTGCTGGTGCGCATTGCCAAGCGGGCGGAGACGCGGGTGCAACAGCAGGGCAAGGAGCGCATGCACCGCATCGTGACCGACGAATACGGTAGTGGGCTCGGCGTGTGGTTCGAAGCCTAGGAACCTGGGCGTAACGTTCACTGTTCTAGTCGAATAGATTAAGCGCGCCTTAACAGTCCGGACACAATTATCGGGGCCTATGGGACGCTATGTGCTATAACTAAGCTATGAACACATGAACAACCGAATCCTGCTTTTTCTTCCCCTCCTTTTCCTGGGGACTACCACCTTCGCCCAGGTCGAATTCGGCCTTAAGGCGGGCCTGGCCACCGCCTCCCTCGAGGGGGAGAGCTTCAGTTTCAGCCGCGAGGGGCGCGAGGACCTACGCTTCGCCCTCGAGGATGCTGACTATGGCTTTCAGTTCGGCGCGTTGTTGCGCCTGCCCCTGAGCCAAACCCTGACGCTGCAGCCGGAAGTTACCTTCAACAGCGCTAAGAACACTTACCGTCTCGATGACCCCGGGAATCCGGCCGGCTCCCTGGTGTTCGAGGAGCGCTATAACGACGTGAACGTGCCCATTCTGCTCAGTTATCAGTTGGCCTTCCTGCGGCTGAACGCCGGCCCCGTGGGCCACTTCTACCTGTCCGACACGGGTGACCTACAGGATGCGGCGGGCATTGAGCGCACCTTCGATACCTTCAACCTGGGTTACGCCCTAGGGGGCTCGATCGACATTGGCCCGCTGACCCTCGACGTGCGCTACGACGGCAACTTTGCTAAGTACGGACAGGAATTCACGATCCAGGACAATACCTTCTCGATCGACCAGGCGCCCCGGCGCTGGATCGGTAGCGTGGCCTACCGGTTCTAGAAATCCGCTTTCCCCGACCAACCCGAAGAGCTCTGCTTCCCTCCTTGGGGCAGAGCTCTTCTGCATGCTAGCCCACTTGAACCAACGAAATGCCCCCGAGGCCCAACCCCCCGCGCGGATGACGGAAGCCGAACTCATCGCCGCCTGTCGCCGACAGGACCGCCGGGCCCAGAAGGAGCTGTACGACCGCTACAACCGCGCCATGTACACGGCCTGCTACCGCATCTGCGGGGACTTCGACCTGGCCAACGACGCCCTCCAGGAAGGATTTCTCAAGGTCTTCCAGAAGCTGCATACCTTCCGGGAGGAGAGCACCATCGGGGCCTGGATGAAGGTGGTCATCGTGCGCACCGCCCTGAACCGCATCCGCCGCCAGCCGCGCTATGAAGAGCTGCCGCTGCACCACGCCGACGAGGAAGTGGACTGGGGGCACTCGGCCCTCGACGTCGAGTACCTCGATCGGGCCATTCAGCGCCTGCCCGATGGCTACCGTGCCGTCTTCGTACTGATCGAGGTAGAGGGCTACAAACACCAGGAGGTGGCCGACCTGTTGGGCATCACCGTCGGGACGAGCAAGAGCCAGCTCTTCTACGCCAAGAAAAAATTACGGGAGTATTTAAAGGCTTACGTATGAAAGAGAAGAACTACGACCGACTGCGCCAGGCCCTCGACCGCCTGCCCGACCACGACCCGCCGGCCCGCAACTGGGAGGCTATCCACCGCGGCCTCGACCGGGAGGAAGCCACCGCCCGCGCCCCCTGAGCAGCCGGCTGCCGAGCTACGCGCCGCCCCCGGAGGTGTGGAACGCCGTAAGCCAGGGACTGGACGCCAAGCGGGCCACCGCTCAGCGCCGCCGCCTGCCCCGGCGCCTGCTCGCCGCCGCCGCCGCCCTCGCCCTGCTGCTCACCGCCGCGGTGGGGATTTCCCGCTGGGATGGCGGTCCCCGCGTCACCTACGCCTACAGCCAGGAGCTGCCGCCCGACCCCGTGGTGGCGGACTGGGACGACGACGAATCCAGCTTCCAGCGCGCCCGCGCCGAGGTGCAGCAGCGGAATGAGCCCGTGCTGAATAATCTGGGCCACGAACTGGACGAACTGAATTCCGCCCGGGAGGAAGTGAAGGCCATGCTGGTCGCCTACGGGGAAGACCCCACCGTCATCCGCCAACTGGCCGAAATCGAGCGGGAGCGTGACGACGTGTACCGCCGCATCATCGTCGAACTGTGACCCTCCTGCGCTGCCTGCCCCCGCTGGTCTTTCTCCTGGGAATCTTCCCCGGCACCCGCGTGCGCGCCCAGAGCGACCTGCGGGAAGTGGTCACGAAAACCATTGAAGATACCTACCCCTATTCCACCGGCAGCGAACTGGCCGTGGAGGGGGAAAAGGCGGAGATCTACGTCGAAACCTGGGCCAAGCAGCAGATCAGCGTGCGGGTAGTCCTGACCGCCCGTCACCGCCGGCTCGAAAACGCCAAGCGGGAACTCGAAAACCTGGAATTTTTGACGGAAGTAGCCGGCAAGAAGATCTTTATCAAAAACCGGCGCAAGGATACTACTACCCAGCCCGAAAGTGAGCTGACGGTCGAGTATTACATCACCCTGCCCGAGGAGTGCCCGGTGTACCTGAAGAGCCACTTCGGCAGTGCCACGATCAGTAACCTACGCAACCGCCTGCGCATTAATGGAGAGTTCTCGGTAATCAACATGGACAACGTGCAGGGGCTCCTCGATATCCGGACCCGGTTCGGGGATATCGTGGGGGAGAAGATCGACGGGAACGTGGTCATCAACGCCCGGCGTTCGGACATCAGCCTGCTCGACGTGGGGGGCACCTTTACCATTAATGCCCAGTATGGCGACCTGAAGCTCAGCCCTAACCTCAATATGCGCGACCTGCGCATCAACGCCGACAAGAGCAACGTCTACATCTACGAACCCATCGGCGGCGAGGGGCTGGCTTACGAACTCGCCAGCAACAACGGCGAGATGAACCTGCCCGACAACCGCAGCCTCGTGGAACTGGAACGCACCAGCGAGTGGCGCCGCATCCAGATCGGCCCGGGCTCGGAGCGCAGCGGCACGATCACGGCCAGCGTGACCTTTGGCAAGCTGTTTTTAGGGAAGCAGCGGTAGCCAATTTTCAACTTTACCCTGATCGTCGGCGGACGAGCCAAACTGCGTAAGCCCCGGCCGACGACGCTTACCCGATGATGCGCTTTTTCATCGCGTCGAATTCCTCCTGGGTGATGATGTTCTGGGCCTTCATCTCGGCGAGTTCGCGGATTTTGCGGATGTTGTCTTCGGCCTCGGCTACTTTGGGGGGGGCTGGTGGCGGTGGCGGTGGCGGAGCGGAGGTTTGAACCGGGGTGGGGGCGGGCGTAGGTGCCGGCGGCGGGGGGACGACGTCCTCCGCGCTCTCCTGCCGCCACTGCTTGGCGACGTCCTTACCCTTCTCGAACTTCTCGTTGTACATCTTCTTCAGGCGGTCGGTGTCGAAGTCGAGGAAGGTGCCGCCGTTGCCGAAGTGCTTCTTGAAGACCTCGCCCAGGGCGTAGGTGCTCGCGCCGTTAAGGACGGCCGTCGCTACGCCGCCCACTATGGTGCCGATGCCGGGGATGAGCTTGATGAGGCTGCGCGCCCCGGCCTTGGTCATGGCGCTGGTCGTGAGGGAGGTGACGAGAGCCTTGCCCTGAGTCTCGGCGAAATCGAGGCCGTACACCCGGCAGAGCTGGCGGATCATATCGAGCTGGAGGGCCGATACGGCGAAGACGTCGGCAATGGGCAGGGGGACGACGTAGCTGGCGCCCATGCTCCAGATCACGTGGTTGCGGATGATGGTGGTGGCGTGGGCGTCCTTGTCGGTGGTGTTGTCCGGATTCATGATGGAATCTTTGAGCGTCTTTTTGGCGTAGTCGGTTATCTTTTTGCGCATGGTCGGTTAACGCACGGCAGGGACCCGAAGTTAAGCCCCGGCGGACCAATATCGACGGGTGGCCGCCCCGCCGGGATGAACGCCCGGGCCGTCGGGGTCGTTTACCGGGCAAAGCTCCCCCGCGCATGATCCCCCGCAACGATCACTTCTGGATCGGTCTGGCCGTTTCCCTCTTCGTCACCTTCGTGGCCTACGCCCTCTTTCTCCAGCTCGGCGATTACTTCTCGGCCGGCACCGGCCGTGACGTAGCCTTCCGCCCGCGGACCCTGGCCCTGTTGGCCATCTGCCTCAACGTACTGCCCATGAACGTTTTTCGTCGCACCTACCGCACCCGCAGCATGAAGGGCCTGATGGTCGGCGTCATGGTGATGGCCGCGGCCTGGTTTTTCTACTTCGGGCGTGACTTGCTGGGGGGCTAAAACTGCTCCAGGCGTTGCGCCTGGCTAAGGGCGGTATTCCCGGTATCGGCGGCGGCGGCGGCGGTGGGTTGCAGACCGGCTTCGATCGTTTGTAGGGTGCGTAGGGCGACGTGGTTGGTCAGGTCGTGCAGGCTGGGGACCAGCGAGACGTAGCCGTGCTCGAGGGCGTAGGCGTCGGTGTCGGTGCGGGGGTCGTCGTTGACGAAGCGGCCCGTCAGCCAGTAGTAGGTACGTCCCCGGGGGTCTTCCGCCTTGGCGTACTCTTCCACCCAGCGGGCTTCGGCCTGGCGGCAGACGCGCAGTCCCTTGATCTCCCCGGCGGGCAGGTCCGGAATATTGACGTTGAACAGGCTGCCCTCGGCCATGCCGTTGGTGAGCACGAAGTCGACCAGGTGGCGCACGTAGGGGAGGCACGCGCTGAAATCCGCGTCCGCCCGGTAGTTCAGGAAGCTGAATCCGATGCTCGGGATGCCCTCCAGACTGGCCTCCATAGCGGCCGACAGCGTGCCGGAATACAGGATGTTGATCGCGGCGTTGCTGCCGTGGTTGATGCCGGAGAGGCAGAGGTCGGGGGTGCGCCCCTGGAGCAGGACGCTCTTGGCCAGCTTCACGCAGTCGACCGGGGTGCCGCTGCACTCGTAGGCCTCGACGTCTTCACCCAGGGCGTCGCTCTCCCGGACGAATACCGGAATGCTGATCGTGATGGCGTGGCCCTGGGCGGATTGGGGGCTGTCGGGGGCTACCACCAGCACGTCGCCGAACTCCTTGGCGACTTCCACGAGGGCGGCGATACCGCCGGCCGTGATGCCGTCGTCGTTAGTTACCAGGATAAGGGGTCGGGACATAGCTAGGGGGGATTAAATGGCTTCAACGGCCCGGGGGGGAGTTCGGTTGCCGCCGGCGACGGCTATCTTCGCGGCATGACTGGCAAACTGCCCTGGTACCGGCGGCTCCGTTTTCAGGCGCTGGCCCTGTTTGGGTTCAGCTGCTTGCTGTACGCCAACACCCTCGGTCACGATTTCGCGCTGGACGACGCGATCGTCATTACGGACAATACGCTGGTCCAACGGGGGGTAGCGGGGATCCCCGAGCTCTTCGCCCACGATTCCTTCTATGGCTTTTTTGATGAGCAAGACCGCGATGCCCTGGTGGCCGGCGGCCGTTACCGCCCCCTCACCCTGGCCCTGTTTGCCGTGGAGCACACGCTTTTCGAAGGCCCCTTCCTCCACCACTTGCTGAACGTGTGTTGGTACGGGCTACTGGTGGTGGTGGCTTACCTCCTCCTGCGCCGCCTGGCCTTACCCGACTGGATCGCCTTTGGCGCGGCGGCCCTCTTTGCTGCCCATCCCCTTCATACGGAAGTCGTGGCCAACATCAAGGGGAGGGACGAAATTATCGCGCTACTGGGTGGACTCGCGGGGGCCTACCTAATCATGAAGGCTGCGCGGGAAGACCACGGGTGGGGCGCGGTCGCGGGTGCGGGGGCTTTCCTGCTGGGCTGCCTGGCCAAGGAGAATGCCATCACCTTCGCCGCCGTGATCCCGCTGCTGCTGTACGTATTCGTAGGCAAGGGTTACCGGCAGTTGCTGCCACTTGCGGTAGCGACGGTCGCCTACCTGCTCTTACGGCTGAGCGTAGTGGGGCTGGATGTAGCCGAGCCCCCCCTGGAGTGGATGAATAATCCCTTTCTGGAAGTCACCGAGGGCAGCTACCGGTCCCTGTCCTTCTTCGAGCGCTTGCCTACGGTGCTGTATACGCTGCTGCTTTACCTCAAGCTGTTGTTTGTCCCGGTAGGACTAGTACACGATTACTATCCGGCGTCCATTCAACTGAGGCCGTGGGGGGATCCCGCGGTCCTCTTTAGCCTGGTGCTTCATCTTGCGCTCCTGGCTTACGCTGCCTGGCACCTGCGTTCCCGCAAAAAAGTGGTCGCGGCAGGTATTGGAATTTACGTGCTCACGCTGTCGGTGGTGAGCAACGTGGTCTTCCCGGTCGGCACCTTCATGAGCGAGCGGCTGATCTTCATGCCCTCCTTTGGCTTTGTGGTAGCCGTGGGAGGACTGGTGGCCCTCGTGGACAAAAGGGTGGCCTGGATAAATTGGGTGCTGATAGGAGTAGTGGTGGTATTCGCCGGAATGACGGTACTGCGCAATCCAGTCTGGCAGGACAACTATACCCTCTTCACCACCGATGTAGTCCGTCAGCCCAACAGTGCTAAGCTCCGCAATGCCGCGGGCGGGGAGCGGCTGGCCCGCTATCAGTCCCTCGACCCGACGGTGCGGCCCAATCGGCGGGACCTCCCGGAAGAGGCGCTGGCCGACCTCAACCGGGCAATCGCCATCCACCCGGTCTACGGGAACGCTTACCTCCTGCGCGGCAACGCCCACTTGCTGCTCGACCGCTACGACGAGGCCGTCGCCGATTACCGGCGGGCGGAGGACTTAGGCATGGACATTGGTGAAAACCTGGTCATTGCCCTGCAACGGGCCGGGCGGGCGGCCGGCGAACAGCGTAACGACTTCACCGCCGCGTTGGGTTATCTGGAGCAGGCCGACGCCCTGCGGCCGGGTAACTACGAGACCCTGCGCCTGCTGGGCATCGCCAACGGTATGAGCGGTCGGGTGGGGGAGGCCCTGGAGTATTTCCGTCGGGCCCTGGAACTGCAACCGGAAAACGAGGGTGCCCGGACGAACTACGAGACGGCGCTACGGCTGTACCAGCAATCCGCGTCGCCGCCGCAGTAGCCGCATAACGGCCGTATAGCCGAAGACGGCCGCCAGGATCAGCAGGGTCCCCCAGTAAAAGTTGGGGCTGAGTTCCCGGGCGTCGTCCAGCAGAAAGTAGGCCAGAAAAATACCGTACACCGGTTCCAGATTGACCGTGAGATTAGAGGCAAAGGCCGAGAGCTTGCTCAGGGCGCGTAGGGAGAGAAAGAAGGTCAGGGTGGTACAGAGCAGGGCGAGCACCAGCAGGTAGGCCCAGTCGAGGGGGGCGGGCCAGAAGCGCTCACCGCCCAGGGAGTACAGGAAAGGAGCCAGGAAGAGGGTGGCGGCCCCGAGCTCGATGAAGGTAATGCGGGCGGGGTTGCTGCTGCCGATGTACTTCTTGTTAAGCGAGGTAAAGATGGAGACCAGCGCGGCCGAGAGCAGTCCGACCCCGATGCCCGCGTTCATGCCGGCATCGACGCCGTCGACGATGAGCCAGATTCCCGGGAGAATGAATAGGCCGAGCAGCAGCTCGTACCAGACGAAGCGCCGGCCGACGATCAGGGGCTCCAACAGGCTGGAAAAGAGGGAAGTAGTAGCCATGCAGATCAGGGCGATGCTGGCGTTGGCGAGTTTGATGGCTCCGTAAAACGTCACCCAGTGCAGGGCCACGATGACCCCGATGCCCGCCAGCAGTAGAAACCGACGTAGACCGACCTCCCGTACGATGCGACCGACTTTGACGAAAAACACCAGGCTGAGGGAGGTCAGCATTACCCGCCACCATACGAGGGTGAGGGCGGAGAGCTGAATGAGGTCTCCCAGAATCGCGGTGAAGCCCCACAAAAACACGGCAAGGTGGAGCTCGAGGTAAGCCCGCTGTTCGGTGTAAGCCATAGTGTCAGGGTGCTGCCAGCCTGTCTATCCGCACTGGCAGTCCAGTTCGCCGAGCAGGCGCTCGTGCTCGCTCAGCAGCTGCTTGCTGAACTCCATCAGCTGAATATAGTGTGCCGCGAAAAGCTCGGCTTCCTTGCAGGGGTGACCGAGGTTGGCGCGTTTATATTCAAAGAGGTGGTAGGAGGAATCGATCAGCTCGCTGAGGTCGGTGTGCCGTTTGCGGTACGCTTCGTAACGATCGCTTGCCCCGTTATCTACTTCCTCGTGGTGGGCGCTGCGGGCCAGGGCAAGTTCGGCGGCATCCGATAGGTCGCGGCGGGTGAGGTCGCGGGTGGTGATCTTAAATAGGTTACTCACCCTCAGCAACTTGCAGATGCTGGGCTCGGCGCAGCCGCTTTCGTAGCTGGCGATGTTACCGCGGTTGAGGCCCACCTGCTCGGCGAGCTCCGTCTGTGACCACCCGGCCTGCTTGCGCAGCACGCGCAGGTTAGCGGCGATGAAATTGGGTAGGCTACCGGTCTCGGGGAGTAGGGGCAGGGTAGAGTCCTTGGGTTTCATACGGTGGTGAGCGCTGATTCCTCTACTTTACAATTCGGTGACGGTCTTAGTTGATGGATGTCAAATTTTTTTACCGGAACGTCGGTTTATTAAGGGGTTTGGTACAGAACTTGTACTAATATGTCTAGAATAGGCCCGGTGAACTTGCAGGACGTCCAAACTAGGACTAGTTTTGTAAAAAAATTTTACAGGCCACAAACCGAATGAAGATGACCGCCACGAAGCAGCAACAAAAAGATATACAAGATTTACTGTCCACGATCACCAACAGCCTCCGTGCTTTCAGCCTGAAGCTGACGGGGAATATGAACGACGCGGAGGACCTTTACCAGGACACCGCTTTACGGATCATGACGAACGCGGAAAAGTATAATCCGGGTACGAACTTCAAAGCCTGGGCCGTTACGATCATGCGAAACATCTTCATCAATAATTACCGCAAAAAAGTGCGCCGCAACCTGATCATTGACCAGACGCCCAATAACTACTACATCAATAGTGGAAATAAGACGGTCATCAACGACGGGGAGAGTGAAGTGACCTTTAATGAACTGCAGGAACTGGTGGACCGGCTCCCCGACGACTTCCGGGTTCCCTTCCTGATGGCCTACCAGGGGTACAAGTACGATGAGATTGCCGAGCAACTCGGCAGCCCGCTGGGGACCATCAAATCGCGCATCTTCTTTGCACGCAAGAAGCTGCAGAAGATGTACGAAGAGGTGATGCGCGAGCGCAACGTGGCCTAGAAGCTTACCAAAGACTGCAAATTTTCAAATAAAAGTTCCCTATCTCGTAAGAAATAGGGAACTTTGGCTTTATTCAAATAGTTTTTCTTAATTTGTTAAGGATACCGGCAACTGCCTCTTCAAAAAGTGGGTTTTCGGTCATCTTACCATTTTTGCTTACACTTGAACGACTAAGAACCGCGATTTCTCGCCAGATCCCTTCGGATCACCATCGTACACTTTCTACATCCTCCGTC
The DNA here is from genome assembly GCA_963803525.1 of Lewinellaceae bacterium. Lineage (GTDB taxonomy): Bacteria > Bacteroidota > Bacteroidia > Chitinophagales > Saprospiraceae > Neolewinella. The sequence goes on along the minus strand of CAWDMV010000013.1, from coordinate 163,543 downwards.
CGGTTTTATACTCGGATCACGGAGACCGTGCCGTTCGGGTCCGCGCGTTGACAGTTCAACGCGCGGGCCTTCGTGTAATCTTGAATGGGTACTAACTATTGCTACTGCCCATGTCCGTTTCCATAGCCATTTTCTGGGATTTCGATCAGCTTCATGATTCGCTACTGCATACTTCCGGTGGCAATCCCTCCCGCGTACCCGCCTCCATCCCCCAACCGGAGGTGGTAGACGTAGACTGCCTGCTGCAGTTTGGGGACGATACCGGCCGGGTGGTCCTGAATCGCGCCTACGCCGACTGGCGCCAGTTGGGTAACTACGCGGACAGCCTGGCGGAAGCTCCCATCGACCTTGCCCAGGTGTTTCCCAATAAATTAGGAAACAGCCTGGTCAACCGCCGCCTCGTCTCGGACGTGCTCCGCTACCTGGATACGCCCGACTGCGCCACCGATATTGTGATCATTGGCGGCGGTAGTGAATACCGGCAGTTGCGGCAGGTGATCCACGATAAGGGGGGCAAACTCACGGGTATCGGTATTGAAGCGACCGTCGATGACTTTTGGGTGGAAAGCTGCGACGATTTTCACTTCTACCACCGCCTCGGCTGCCGGAAGCTCTACAGCGGATCCTTCGATAGCATCAGTATCGACATCGACCGGGCGCGGGTCTTGCTGACGGTCGCCATGAACCAACTATCTCGTTACTACGGCACGGAGTGGGTACAGCAGGTCCGCATCAAGCCGGCCATCATCCGGCAGGAACCCGACTTCGACGAGTCTATGCTGGGATACGACGCCTTTAGTCACTTTCTGCGCGACCAACCGGGCCTCCTGGACCGTAGGCACCGCGAGGGGGAGCAGGAACCGGAGTACCGACTGCTCACCGGCGGCATCGATCTGGAGGAGGCCGCCCACCGGCCCAACGCCGATCAGCTCGCTACTCAGTACCTGCGCATCGCCGGGCAGCAGGGCATCCGCATGCCCGACCCCGTCATCATGTGGGAGGGCATCGACGTGTACGCCAGTTTTCTGGCAGACGGCATCTCCTTCGGCTCCTTCTCCGAGATCGACCAGGAGTGCCTCCGCCTGCTCCGCGAGGATTTCCCAAATTTATCCATGACGGAGGTCAAGAAAGTACGTCAGGTGCTCTTTAAGTGTTTCTTGTTCCGCCCTTCGGTGGACGATACCATCGGCTTTCACGACGAGGTGCGCGACCTGGCCGACATCGAAGACCGCTACTTTCAACTCATGCTCGCCCGCATCGGCAACAACATCGATGAGCCCTTGGACTACCCCGCCCTCTCCCTGGCATTAACCGGTAATCCAGATCAGGCGCACCGGCTGGAGCAACTGGATAGCGAGGAAGAATAAAACTTATCTATGCCCCGCCTCTCCGTCAACCTGAATAAAGTAGCCCTCATCCGCAACAGCCGGGGCGCCAACTATCCCGACCTGCTGCGGGTGGCCCGGGACTGTGAACGCTTCGGAGCCGAAGGCATCACGATTCATCCCCGCCCCGACCAACGACACGCCCGCTACGATGACGTAGCGGCGCTGAGGGCGGTCGTCACCACCGAACTCAACATCGAAGGCTATCCCTCGGAAGAATTCCTGCATATTGTGCTAGCCACGCCGCCCGATCAGGTTACCCTGGTGCCCGATGCGCCCGGACAGTTGACGAGCGATCACGGCTGGGATACTGTAGGACGTGCCGATGAGCTGCGTTCCATCATCGACCGCCTGCGAGCGGCTGGTATCCGGACCTCCATCTTCGTAGACCCAGTCGAGGCGGTGCTGGATGGTGCCCAGGCCGTAGGTACCGACCGGGTAGAATTTTACACCGGTCCCTTTGCGGAAGCCTACGCGACCGACCGGGAGCGGGCCATTGCCCCCTTTGCCGCCGCCAGCCGCTATGCTGCTAATCTGGGGCTGGGCATCAATGCCGGCCATGACCTAAACCTAGATAACCTCGCCTTCTTTGCCGGGCGGTTACCCGATTTGCAGGAGGTCAGCATCGGTCACGCCCTCATCAGCGATGCGCTTTATTACGGGCTGGAAAACACGATTCAGTTGTATCTGCAGCGGCTGCAGTAGCCTTCTAACGGGGCGCGTACGCAGGTGTAGCGAAGGGAGAAAGCAGCGGAACGCTACTGTTGGGCGTTGCTTGCTACGACACCGGAAAGGAGGCATCTACCTACCTGCCCGTTCCAAGTTGTCACGTCTCCACTTTCTCGGTTGACCGGCTTGGTTTTCCACCAGATTTTACCACTTTCACGCATTTGGCGTACGACGGTAAAAATTTTGATTTGCTAGAAACCTAAATATTTTCATATTTTGCCGACGAAAGGCGCTGTTCGCATCCGGACTATCGCCACCGTGAAAGCTTAGAGTCGGAGTATTAACCAAATTTTGCTTTCCTTGGGCGTTACATAATGCCCCCCAAATACACTTAACACCAAGAGCTTCGGTTGGGCGCGTATTGCCCTGCTGAATACCCGTATTCTCGATATTGAAACAAGTAATCAACTAAATTTTTAACTAGTATGAAAAGACTTTCACTAGTCATTGCATTCGTTTGCTTTGCGTTTGGCCTGGCCTTCGCTCAGCAAACGATCACCGGAAGCGTCACGGACGTATCCGGGGAGCCGCTGATCGGCGCCTCCATCCTCGTTAAGGGGACGACCTCCGGAACCGTCACGGATATAGACGGGAATTTTATCCTGGATGTTCCCACCACCGGTGAATTCCTGGTCGTCAGCTATACGGGCTATGCCACCTTGGAGTACCCCGTTTCCAGCATCGACGGTGCGGCAGCCATTGAATTGGCGGAGTCGGCGAGCCAGCTCAACGAGGTGGTCGTAACCGGGCTAGGAATCAAGCGAGAGAAAAAGGCACTTGGATATGCCGTCACCACGCTTGATGCGGCAGAATTAGAGTCGCGGCCCGAGGCCGATGTGTCGCGCATCTTGCGCGGCAAGGTGCCGGGAGTGAACATTACCCAGACCTCCGGCCTAGCCGGCTCGGGTACCAACATCATTATTCGTGGCTACACGTCCATTCAGGGCTCCAACCAGCCCCTCTTCGTGGTAGATGGTGTACCCTTTAACACTGCCACGGCGGACGATCAAACTTTCGATAATGGGGGGTCATCCGCTTCGAGCCGCTTTCTCGATTTGGACCCCAACACGATTGCGGAAGTCAACGTCCTCAAGGGCCTGAGCGCTACCGTACTCTACGGTGAGCAGGGGCGCAACGGAGTTATCCTCATCACCACCAAGAATGGCCTGGCCGGCGGTAACATCGACAAGAAATTCGAGGTGACCGTCGATCAGGGGGTCTTCGTCAGTAGAATCGCTTCGCTTCCGGAAGATCAGGATCTTTACGGAAACGGCTTTCACAACGAGCGCAGCGTGGCGTTCTCCAACTGGGGGGCACCCTTTAATCAGCCCGGGCGCAACAACCTGGGCGCGGATGGTACGATTCCCCATCCGTACCAACAGTACGCCGATGTACTGCCGCAGTACGCCGATGCCCGGTATGACTACAAGGCCTACGATAACCTTCAGGGATTTTTCGATGATGGCCTGATTACCACGACGTCGATCAATGTGGCCAATCGCCTCAGCGATGGTACGAGCCTGAACTTCAGCTACGGCTACCGGGATGAGAGCAGTTTCGTCCCCCTGAGTACGCTGACCAAGCACAACTTCGGTCTCGGATTCCAAACTACCCTCGATAACGGGCTGCGAATCAACTCGACCTTCAACTACGTGAAGAACGACCGGACGGCCCCCCCTACGGCCATCTCCTTTTCCTCGAATCCCGCTGGCGACGACCTGTCGTCTTCCCTCTTTTCCAACGTGTTCTACACCCCCCGTTCGGTCGACCTGAACGGACTGGAGTATGAGAATCCGATCACTAACCAATCGATCTATTACCGGGGGGGCAACGACATCCAGCACCCCCTCTGGACGCTGAATAATACCGGCGACACGGAGGACGTAAGCCGGTTTTTCGGCAACGTGTCGCTTATTTATCCTCTCACCGACTGGCTTACCGCCAACTACCGGGTAGGTTTGGATACCTACGGCTCCACCAGCCGCTTCCATATTAACAAGGGAGGTATTCAGCTTCCACTTGGTGCCATGCTGACCAACAACCGGCGGAACTTCATCCAGGACCACAACCTTAACCTACAGTTCGACCGGACCCTCAACAACGACTTTACCCTAGACGGTGTTTTCGGATTGAACGTGCGCCAGGACCGGTTTAACCGCGTCGAAACTCGTTCAGTGCAGCAGTTCGTGTACAACCTCCTTGATCACGAGAACTTTATTGTTCACGACAACAACTCCGACCAGATAGACGAGAACCTCTACGGTGTCTACGGTAACCTAGCCGTGGGCTTCCGTCGCTTCCTTTACCTGACGCTCAGCGCGCGAAACGACTGGACGTCTACCCTCGAAGCGGACAACCGCTCGGTCTTCTATCCCAGTGCCAGCCTATCCTTTGTACCCACGGATGCTTTTTCAGCCCTGGAGGGGAGTCGCATGATCAACTACCTGAAGGTGCGGGCGAGTATCGGTACCTCGGCCGGTTATCCTAACCCCTACGGAACCCGGAGTGTACTGGGTCTACAGACCCGTTCATTCGTCACGAATGCTGGTGTAGTCATCAACTCCAACGCCGTAGACAACACCTTGGGTAACCCCGACCTGAGTGCCGAGCTACACACGGAGATTGAATTCGGACTGGAGGGCAAATTCTTCAACAATCGCTTGGGCATCGACCTGTCGGTATATAACAAGGAGTCGACCGACATCATTATTCCCCTTGATCTCGATCCCACTACTGGATTTACGAGTACTACGGTCAATGCGGCCGAGGTGACCAATAACGGTATTGAGCTCGGCGTGCAGTTCACCCCGATCCGCACTCAGAAGGTAGAGCTTATTCTCCAGGGCAACTTCACCCGCAACGTAAGTGAGGTCACCCGCATCGCTGATGGTATCAACCAGGTCGGAATTGCTGGCTTTACCGATATCGGAAACTTTGCGGTCGTAGGTCAACCCTACGGGCTGATTCAGGGCGACGTTATACAGCGTGCACCCAATGGACAACGGGTCGTGGGCCCCAACGGCGTTTACCTGCAAGCTCCCGACTTGGGTGTCCTTGGCGACCCTAACGCCAACTACCAGTTGAACTACGGTGGTGGACTGACCGTGTATGGTGTTCGTCTGAACGCGCTGCTGACCTACAGCGACGGTGGTGTCATTTACGCCACGACCCCTTCGACCCTGATGGGCCGCGGTATCCTGGAGGAAACTGGCTTCGATCGTTTTGTTCCCGTCATTGCCCCGGGCGTGAAAGTAAACGAAGTAGACGATCTGGGAAACCCCGTGTCTTACGTCCCGAATGATATACAAATCACGTCTACCCAGCACTACTGGCAGAACGGTGGAGTATTCCACGACGAAAACCGGGTTTACGACGCTACCTACCTCAAACTCCGGGAAGTGTCCGCCTCGTACACGATCCCTAAGAAGCTGTTCGATAAGACCCCCATCGGCAGTATGACCCTGACGCTGAGCGCGCAGAATCTCTGGTTCCGGGCTTACGGCTTTCCTAAGGGTGCCAACTTTGACCCCGAAGTGTCGAGCACTGGTGTGGGCAACGGACAGGGCTTCGAACTGATGAACGTGCCCACAGCCAAGCAATTTGGTGGAAGTCTTCGCCTGACCTTCTAAACCAACTTTAATCAACTATAAAGGACTTCTTTAGATGAAGAACTACACATATAAACTGGGTGCCGCACTGGTACTCACCCTGGCGCTCTCTGCCTGTAATCTTTTTGAGTTGGACGAGTTGCTCGTCGATCCAGTAGCCGTATCACCAGACAATGCGGAACTCAGCCTGGTCATGGCCGGCGCTCAACTGGAGTTTGTTCGCTTCGTCGATGAAGCGAGTGATGAGACTAGCCCCTACGTGCGTCTCGTAGCGATGCAGGATGGTACCCGTTACCAGAATCAGGACCAGCCCACCTCCTTCGACTTTTTGTGGGAAAAGGCTTACGCCGAACTCCTGCCCGATCTGGACCTGGTGATCGCGGGAGCCGATGAGAATGGGCTTACTTTCGAGGCAGGTGCCGCCCGGATCATGAAAGCGTACACCCTATACACCCTGGTGGACCTGTTTGGTGACGTTCCCTACGCTGAAACGCAGCAGGGTATCGAGAACCCCAGCCCGGTCGCGGACTCCGACGAATCGGTTTATATGGCTGCCGACGTATTGCTGGACGAAGCCATTTCCGATCTGAATAGCCCCGTTGGAGACTTCGATAACGACCTCTACTTCACGGGGCCGACCGAAGATCGGGTTGTGAACTGGCGGAAGTTAGCCAATACGCTTAAGATCCGCCGCGCGGTACAGACTAAACTCGTCAACTCCAGTGCCGCTACTATGATCAATTCTATTGTATCAAGTGGTGATTTCATCAACGACGCATCCGAGGATTTCCAGTTCCAGTACGGTACTAACGATGCTGCACCCGACGCGCGCCATCCACAGTACACGGACGATTACCTGGCAGTACCGGGTGGATACATGAGTAACTACTACATGTGGTTGTTCTTCAACGATAAGAACGTCGTCGACCCACGCCTGCGCTACTACTTCTACCGTCAGGACTGCGATGAGACTGATGAGGACGCCTTCACGCTTGACTGCGTCGCTGCACCGTATCCCGCCCACTGGAGCGACGGTTACCCCTTCTGTACCGCATCCGGCGCTCAAGGAGATCCTTCCGGATTCTACGGTGGTTACTGGGGACGTGACCACGGCAACGCCGATGGTATCCCGCCCGACGGACGGAAGCGCACCGTATTTGGACTCTATCCAATTGGTGGCAAATTCGACGCTGATGACTGTAACGATGTGCAGAATAACGGAACCGATGGTGGCCGGGGAGCGGGTATTCAACCCATCATGCTCTCTTCCTTCACTCATTTTCTATTGGCGGAAGCCGCGCTGACCATCGACGGAGTAGAGGGTGATCCCCTGGCACTGCTGCAAACCGGTGTACGCCAGTCGATTGACAAGACGCTCAGCTTCAGTTCGGTAGGCCCGGTAGTAGATTCTCTGGTGCCGGATGATGACGCCATTGAAGCTTACATCAGCGCAGTAACCAACCTGTACGAGGCGGAAAGTGATGACGAGGGTCGCCTTAACGTAATCGTCAAGGAGTTCTTCCTGGCCCTCCACGGTCAGGGAATCGACGCCTATAACGCTTACCGACGTACCGGTAAACCGGCAGATATGCAACCCACGGAAGAGCCCAATCCGGGTGCTTTTCCCCGCACTTTCTGGTACCCGGCCAACTACGTCAACCGCAACGAACAGGCCGTACAGCGGAGTGACCTTACCACTACCGTCTTCTGGGATACCAACCCCGCCAATTTCATCAACTAGTTCTGACCGGACCCAATTAATTATCTACCGGATGGGGTTAGTGCATGCACTAGTCCCCATCCGGGAAAATCATAAATCAAATGAATAAGCTTCATTTTGCAGTATTGCTGCTGACCGGTCTGCTCTTCGCGGCCTGTGAAGAGAAAGAACGTGCCTTTCCCGAATTCGGAGATGACGACGTCCTTACCGGGGCCTACGCCCGGTTGACCGATGGCGTCAACGGAATTTTCGACTTTTTCGATCCCGAAAGCTCGGAGATCGACTTTACCGTAGAATTTTACGACGTTAGTGAGGGACGCGACATTCAGAGCTACACCTGGACGGCCGCCTATACCACCATCGAGGACGGTAGCACCACCGATCCGGTGGAAGTGTTAACCATCCCATCCTCCGAGTTCACCGTTAATGATTTTGGCCTACCCTCAACGACTGTCAACTTTAAGTTAACTGACGTGCTGGATGCGCTCAACATTGATGTAGACAGCATTGCCGGGGGCGACAGGATCCGATTTGAGTCGACCATCACACTCAATGATGGCCGTACTTTCACTCGTTTCAATACCGGAGCTAACGTGATTTCCGGGGCCAGCTTCCGGGGTACCTTTTTGGTCGACCAATCGATCATCTGCCCCTCCAATCTTGCGGGTACGTACACCCTTAGCACTACAGTGCCCGCCACCTACCCCGATGGCTTCACCTGTGGAGCTACCACCTACGAGGGCGTATCGGTATGGACCGAAAATGCCGAGGGGGTATACAGCCTCAACGATGCTACTTTCGGAAGCTGGACTGCCTGCTACGACGGGAGTGGTTCGGGTGAACTCACCTCCTTGCCCGGGGGATCACTGCAGCTCCAGGATGCGTGTAACATCCTCTCCTTCACCGGGGCGGATAGCTTCGGAGATTCCTACACGATCGACAATCTAACGGTCGACGGTAGTGTGTTGACGATCGAGTGGAGCAATACCTACGGAGAAAGCGGTACCGCCGTGCTCACCCGTACGGACGGTACGAATTGGCCCCCTTTGGTTAACTAGGCTAGCCGACACAACCCAAACTTTTCCCTACGGGGTCTTATCGATTTACTCGGTAAGGCCCCGTTTTCACGTCTCGTTGCCGCATTTCCTTGGTACCTTACTCTCTATAAACGATGTAGATCCGTGCAAATAAAAAAGAACGATAAAGAATACGACGCCATCATCGTCGGCTCCGGAGCCGGAGGCGGTATGACGGCGCGGCGCCTGGCCGAAAACGGCCTGCACATTGCCATCATCGAGGCGGGGCCCTACTTCGATCCCCAGGACAATGAGATGCGGACCCAAATGCGCTGGCCGTACGAGAGCCCCCGCCGTGGTGCCTCCACGACCCGCCCCTTCGGCGATTTTAACGCCGCCTTGGGTGGCTGGCAAATTCCCGGGGAACCCTATACCACTACTCCCGGCACCAATTTCGAGTGGTTCCGCAGCCGGATGCTCGGCGGCCGCACCAACCACTGGGGGCGCATCAGTTTGCGCTTCGGCCCGGATGACTTCAAACATTACGATAAGGATGGCCTGGGGGCCAACTGGCCCATCACCTACGATGAGGTCAAGCCCTGGTACGATAAGGTAGATAAGCTCATCGGCGTATTTGGTACCAACGAAGGACTACCCAATGACCCCGACGGCTTCTTCCTGCCCCCACCCAAGCCGCGGCTGCACGAGCTCCTAGTCTCCAAACACGCCAAAAACGTAGGCGTACCTTTTGTACCGAGCCGGCTGAGCGTCGTCACCAAGAAGGTGAACGACGAGCGGGGCATCTGCTTCTACTGCGCTCAGTGCAGCCGCAGCTGTATGGTCAAGGCGGACTTCAGCTCCAGCAGCGCGCTGGTCATTCCCGCCATGAACAGCGTCGGAACCGTAGATCTTTATACCGATTCCATGGCCCGCGAGGTGGTGACGGACTCCACTGGTCGCGCCACGGGCGTCAGCTACGTGAGCAAAGAGGACCGGCGGGAGTACACCATCAAAGGAAAGGTCGTCGTACTCGCCGCCGGAGCCTGCGAAACTTCCCGTCTCCTGCTTAACAGCCGGGCCCCCGGACAGGAGAACGGTCTCGGTAACGGCAGCGGGGTAGTCGGGCGCTACCTCCACGACAGCACCGGCCTCAACGTGAGTGGCTTCATCCCCAGCCTCCTCGATCGGAAACGCTACAACGAGGACGGCACGGGCGGTCTACACGTCTATGCCCCCTGGTGGGAAGACAATAAGAAGCTGGACTTCCCCCGCGGCTACCACATCGAAGTCTGGGGTGGAATGGGAATGCCCAGCTACGGCTTCGGCGGTAACTTCCTGAACATGAAGCGGGAGGTCGGTGAGCGCGTCGGTGGCTACGGCCGCAAGATGCTCGACGAGGTGAACCGCCACTACGGTGCCTACGTAGGCATGGCCATGCGGGGCGAATCGGTAGCCCGCTACGATAATTACTGCGAGATCGATCCCAGTGGAGCGGTAGACGAATGGGGAATTCCAATTCTGCGCTTCAACTACACTTGGTCCGACTACGAATACAAGCAAGCCCAGCACGCCCAGAAGACCCTGCGCTCCATCATGAACGACATGGGGGCCGAACAGGTCTCCGCGGAGCCCGGTAAGGACAAAGAATATGGCCTGCTGGCGCCGGGGGCCATCATTCACGAAGTGGGCACGGCCCGCATGGGCGACGACCCCAAGACCAGCGCCACCGACCGCTGGGGTAAGCTCCACGAGTCGCCCAATATCTACATCTCCGATGCGGCCACCTTTGCCAGTCAGGCGGATAAGAACCCCACCTGGACGATCCTGGCCCTCGCCTGGCGGCAGGGCGAACACATCGTCGAGGAACTCAAAAAAATGAACATCTGATGGATCGTCGCAAATCACTTAAAACACTCCTCGGCGGCGCCGTAGGTACGGCACTCATTGGCAGCACCGTCGGTTGTGACGGTAAGGTCGATCCGGCTCCCCTATCCGCCGTAGAGGCCGAAACCAAAGGTTATGGCCTGCGCACGGCCTTCGAGGCCGAACGGGAAGAGGGGCTGCGCAGTGAGCAGTTCTTCACCGAAGGCGAACTGGCGACCCTCGTGGTACTCGGCAACATCATCGTACCGAACGTAGAGGAAAGCGGCTACAGTGAGTTCTGTGAATTTATGGCGAAGGACCAACCCGAGAATCACGCTCTCCGGCTACGCGGCGGCCTGGCCTGGCTCAATGCCGAGAGCAGCCGGCGCTACGAGGGTCGCGCTTTCACCGAAATTACCGATGAGCAGCGCATCGCCATCGTAGACGAGATTGCTTATCCGGATCGCGAAGCAAAGGTGCAGCCCCCCGGCGTTCAGTTCTTCAATCACGCGCGCTTTATGGCCCTGACTTGCTACTATACCAGCCGCCAGGGCATTGACGACCTGGGCTACGTAGGCAATCAAGCGAATGTCTGGGACGGCCCGCCCCAGGAGGTACTGGATCAGTATGGACTGGCCTACGATCCCAAGTGGCTACCGCTTTACGTCGATCAGGATAAGCGCGCCGAGCAAGTGCGGTGGGACGAGAGGGGGAACGTGATCTAAGCGATGGCCTCGCACGGCCGGGACTAAGAGCTTGTTTAGGATTCCGCTCGCCGCCGCAAACTTGCTCTTGTGTGCCTACTCTTCGCCCCGAAAAAGGTCACTTAGCCCGTCACCGCGAAGCAGCCACAAGTGCACCTCCCCTTTTCGAGGCTCGAATAGATCCAAAATAGCGGCATTTTCGTCAGGCTCGGAAAACCCAAACAAGCTCTAAAATTATCGTAAATAAGTTATTAGGTACAGACGTCCTGTCTTACCTTTGTGGCTTGGGCGGCACACGGTCAGCTCCTTCTGAATTCCCCCAGGGCAGAAATGCAGCAAGGGTAGGAGGTTGAGCGACTGGTGTGCTTGCCCATTTTTTTTGCCTTTTCGTCACCCGACTTAGCACCTGCGGCCCCGCCCCCGGTTTTATGTTGTTATGAAGCAGCAACTGGTCTTCGCGACGAACAACCCCCACAAGATCGAGGAGATCCGCCGCCAACTCGGTGAGCGGTACACCTTCCGCAGCCTGCGGGAGATCGGCTGTACCGAGCCCATTCCCGAAACCGCCGATACCTTGGAAGGAAATGCCCAACTCAAGGCGCGGCACGTGAAGGAACACCACGGTCAGGACTGCTTTAGTGAGGATACCGGATTGGAAGTCTACGCGCTGGGGAATGAACCGGGGGTCGGCACCGCCCACTACGCCGGTCCCCAACGGGACGCGGACGCGAACAACCGCAAGTTACTCTCGGAACTCGGGGACCGCAAGGATCGCCTCGCGCAATTTCGCACCGTCATTTGCTTGATCCTCGACGGTCAGGAACACCTCTTTGAGGGCTGCTGCGAGGGGCGCATTGCTACCTTTCCCACTGGCTCGGGCGGGTTCGGCTACGACCCTGTCTTCATCCCTACCGAATGCGACGGCCGCAGTTTCGCCCAGATGAGCGCGGAGGAAAAGATCGAGATCAGCCACCGGGCCCGTGCCATGGCCAAATTGGAAGCCTACCTTAAAACGCTTGCGGATGCGCCTCATCCCAACGCGTAGCTTCCTGGTACCGTCGCGCAATAGTAATGAGATCCTGCTCCCCGAATAAGCGGCCCGTAAAGGTGATGCTCGTGGGCGTACCCTCGAACATGCCGTTGGGTACCGTGATGGAGGGCTGGCCCGTATAGTTGGTGATGAACAGGCTACTGGAGTTCCAGCTTGGATTGACGTACACGTCGATATCGTGGGTGGCGAACAGGGCATCCATGTCCTCCATCAACTGCCGCCGCAGGCGGTTGGCTTGTACGTAGGCAACGGCCGGTACGAAGTGTGCGGTCCGAAAGGCGTTCGGCCAGGCATTGCGTACTTGCCGCACGAGCAGGTCGTCATCCCCGCTCCGGGTAAGCGATTCAAAGGCGGCCGCCGCCTCCACGTTCAGGATAAAGCCAATCTCCGGCGCGTTAGGCAGTTCGATCTCTACCAGCTCATAGCCTAAGCGGCGCAGCTCGTCCAGCGCCACGCTATCGTTAGCCGCAAAATTGTAGGCGTTCCCGAAGCTGCTCTTCAGGTAGCCGATGCGCTGCTTGGGGGAGGGCGCATTCCGGGGCAACTCAAACTGGAAGCCCGCCCGAATCGCGTGGGCATCCCGGGGGTCGTAGTGCGCGATGGCCGCCAGCACCAATCCGGCGTCGGTGGCCGAGCGGGTAATGGGGCCGATTTTATCCATCGTCCAGCTCAGGGCCATGGCGCCGTGGCGGGACACCCGGCCGAAGGTGGGGCGAAGTCCGGTCGTTCCACAAACGGTGCTGGGGCTCACGATGCTGCCGAGCGTCTCGGTACCGATCGCGAAGGGAACGAGCCCGGCGGCTACCGCACTGGCCGAGCCGGCGGAGGAGCCGCTGCTGCCCTGCTCGGTGTCCCACGGATTGCGGGTTTTCTCCCCGTACCACACGTCGCCCCAGGCCAGGGCCCCCATACTAAGTTTAGCGCAGAGCACGGCCCCGGCGGCGTCGAGTTGTTCGATCACGGCGGCATCCGCGTCAATCACCTGATTTTCGTAGGGTCTGGCTCCCCAGGTCGTTTTGTAGCCGCGCGCGGCAAGTAAGTCCTTGGCTCCGTAGGGGATGCCGTGCAGGTAGCCCCGGTAAATTCCGGCGGCCAGTTCGGCATCCATGGCATCGGCCTTTGCCAGCGCACGCTCCTCCGTCAGGGTAATTACGCAGTGCAGGGTAGGGTCGTGCGTTTTGAGGCGCTCCAGGAAGAATTCCGTGAGTTCCCGGCTGCTGATTTGGCGGTGGTAGATCATCGCGGCCAGTTCCTCGACCGTTGCCCACTGCAGGGTGTTCCTGTCCGTCGATTGCCCCGGTGCGGGCGCGGGCGGGGACGCGGGTGCGGTGACGCTCGTGTCCACGGGCAATTGCTCCGACCGGAGTACCGGGTCGAAGACCAGTGCCGGGGAGAGGTCGTTGGGGATGGAAGTGGCCGCAATGCTGTCGAACGAAGCCAGGTTTTCCTCGAGATCCGGCATCATCAGCTCGATCTCCTCGTCGTCCAGGAAGTCGATACCGAGCACGGTCGCGGCGTCTTTGACCTGCTCCGGAGACAGCGCGACGGCCGCGGCCAGCAGCAAGAAAGAACAAAGGCAGAGGAAAAAGTGGCGCGGATTCATAGCTTAGGGGATTAACGACCGCCAAGCTACGAAGCCGCACCCGTTCAGCTGAACGCTTTATCCACGAGCTCCCGCTGTTCCTTTACGTGCACGGGTTTGTAGCCCGTAGCGGGAGAGGCGGTAGCGGGACGTCCGACGTACCTGATCCTAAGGTCGAGGGCAAGGCGCTCGTTGTACAGGAACTGGTCGCTGATGTAGCTCCACGCACCCGCGTTGCGGCTCTCTTCCTGTACCCAGACGAACTCGGCGTCGGCGTAGCGTTCGCGCAGTTGCTTTAACTGCTCGATGGGTAGGGGGAACAACTGTTCGAGGCGTACGATGGCGACGTCCGCTTTGTCCTGGGCGGTTTTGGCCTTGGCCAGGTCGAAGTAGACCTTGCCCGAGCACAACAGGACACGCTTAACGGCAGCGGGGTCGCCCACGGTAGGGTCATCGATGATTTCCTGAAAGCGCGTACCGGGGCCGAAGTCCCTGACCGAGCTGACGGCCATCTCGTGGCGCAGTCCCGACTTGGGCGACATGACGATGAGGGGCTTACGGAAGTTCCAGGCCATCTGGCGGCGCAGGAGGTGGAACATATTGGCGGGCATGGTGACGTTGGTCACGATCATGTTGTATTCCGCGCACAGTTGCAGGAAGCGTTCGAGGCGGGCACTGCTGTGCTCGGGCCCCTGGCCCTCGTAGCCGTGGGGCAGCAGCATGGTGAGTCCGCTCATCCGGCCCCACTTGCTCTCCCCGCTGCTGATGAACTGATCGAAGATGGTCATCGCGCCATTGGCGAAATCACCGAACTGCGCCTCCCAGATCACGAGGTTTTCCGGGCTGGCGGTGCTGTACCCGTATTCGAAGCCGAGGACGGCGTACTCCGACAGCAGGGAGTTGTAGATCCGCATCTTGCCCTGTCCCGCGCTGAGCCCGTCGAGGCGGTTATGGATGTTGTTGCCGTCCTCGCTCTTGATCACGGCATGGCGGTGGCTGAAGGTGCCGCGGCGTACGTCCTGGCCGGACATGCGCACGTTGTGGCCCTCCATCAGTAGGGTGGCGTAGGCGCTGAGCTCACCGATCGCCCAGTCGAGCTGGTCGTTGGCGACCGACTGCTCGTAGCCTTTATAAAGGCGGTTGACCTTGGCCACTGGCTCGAAGCCTTCGGGCAGGGTAGTGAGGTGGTGGAGGATCTTTTCCATCTTCTCCAGCGGTACGCCGGTCTCGGGCGACTGGGCGAATAACTCATCTTTCCAGTGGTCGCGGTTCAGGGCCGTCCAGGCCTTTTCGGGCGGTTGGTAGCTGTAGGGGAGGTCGCTGTTCTTGACCTTGGTGTGTAGAGTCTGCAGTTCGGACTTAAATTTCTTGGCCAACTCCTTAGCCATCTTAGCTTCGACGTCGTGGCGGGAGACCAGGCGGTTAGTATAGACCTGCCGCACGTTGGGGTGACGCTTCACCCGCTCGTACATACCGGGCTGGGTGTAGCCGGGGTCGTCGCCCTCGTTGTGCCCGTTCTTGCGGTAGCAGAGCATGTCGATGAAGACATCCGAATTGAACTGGTTCCGGTATTCCATGGCCAGCTTAGCTACGTAATACACCGCCTCCGGGTCGTCTCCATTGACGTGGAAAACCGGGGCCTCAATGACGGTCGCGACGCCGGTGGAGTAAATGCTCGTACGCGCGTCCTCGTAATCGGTGGTAAACCCGATCTGGTTATTGATCACCAGGTGGATCGTGCCCCCGGTGGTGTAGGCATCGAGCCCGCTCATCTGGGCGGTCTCGAAGACTACGCCCTGCCCGGCTACCGCCGCGTCGCCGTGGACCAGGATGGGTACGATCTTATCGTAGTCGTTGCCGTAGAGGAGGTCCGCCTTGGCGCGGGCGAATCCTTCCACGACCGGACCGACGGCCTCGAGGTGGCTGGGGTTGGGGGCTAGCTTTACGTTGACGGCCTTGCCTACGCGGGTGTCGATCAACGAGCTGTAGCCCATGTGGTACTTCACGTCGCCATCTCCCCTGATGTTGTCGGGAATGACGCCCTCAAACTCCTGGAAGATGCTCTCGTAGCTCTTGCCCATGATGTTGGCCAGGACATTAAGGCGGCCGCGGTGGGCCATACCGATCACTACCTCGTCCACGCCGTCGCGGGCGGCCTCGGAGATAATGGTATCCAGGGCCACGATGGCGGCTTCCCCGCCCTCCAGGCCGAAGCGCTTCTGGGCGGGATACTTGATCTTCAGGAAGTCTTCAAAGCCGACGGCATCGTTGAGGGTCTCCAGGATGTGTCGCTTATCCTCGAGCTCCAGGCCGTAAGCTTTCTCGGGGTGGTGCTTCTCGATGCGTTCGCGCAGCCACCGCCGCTTCTCGCGGTGAAAAATGTGATCCGTCTCGAAGCCGATGCTGCCCAGGTAGATGCGGTCCAGGTTGGCGACGATCTGCCGCAGGGTGCTGCCCTCGGCCATGAAGAGGTGGTGCGCCGCCTTGAAGGGGGTGTCGAGGTCGGCCTCGCCCAGGTTAAAGTCCGCCAGTTCGAGTCCCGCGTCGGGGTCCTCGAATTCCTGAATGGGGTCGATGTTGGAGGTCACGTGACCGCGCATCCGGTAGGCCTTGATGAGGGCGAATACGTTGAGTTCCTTCTGGACGTGGGTCCAGTCAATCTCCCCTTCGCCCGTCTGGGGCAAATTCAGTTCCGACTTGTCGCTGGCATAGTCGAAGCCGAGAAAGAAATCGCGCCAACTGGCGTCGACGGACTCAGGAGATTCGGTGAACTGCCGGTAAAGCTGTTCGATATAGCCCGGGTGGGCGTTGGCAAGGTGAGAGTAGTTGCTCATGATGGTTTTTTTCAACGTCTGCCCGTGGGGCATGTTCAACGCCTAGGCATAGTAGCGACCCAGGACCCACTCCCAGGCGCGGGCGGGGAGGAGCCGCCGGGCAAGCGTACTGATTTTCTGAACGGTCTGGCCGATCACGTAGTGGGGAGCGAGGGAATCTTTTTCCAGAATTTTTTGCATTTCCCGCGCTACGTAGGCCGCCGGCATCCCGTGTGCGACGTTGCCGGCCATGGCCGCGTCGGCCTTTTGGTAGCGCGCCCGGTACAGCGGATCGAGCTCGGTGGCCGGCTGCCGGTACTGGGTCGCGATGGAATTGGTGGCAATATCTCCCGGACAAACGCAACTCACCTGCACGGACGATCCCCGCAGCTCCAGCCGCAAGCTGTCGGTCAGGGCCAGCAGGCCCGCCTTACTGGCGCAGTAAACGGAACGAAAGGGAATACCCATAAAGCCGGCGATGCTGCCGACGAGTAGCAGCCGGCCGCGCGGACTCTTGCGCAGGTGGGGGAGGGTGGACTGACACACGTTCCAGCTGCCCCAGAAGTTCGTATCCAGGATGCACCGCGCCCGTTCCGTGGGCATGCTTTCCACCGCACCCGCGCCCCCGATGCCCGCGCAGTGCAGTACGGCATCCAGACGGCCTTCCGCTGCCCACAGTCGATCCACCGCAGCATTTAAGCCCGGAGCGTCGGAAATGTCGGCGGAAAGGGAGACGACGCCCGGTAGATCGACCGACCGACGACTGAGACCGTATACGCGCCAGCCCTGGGCGGCAAGTAAGGGGGCAAGGGCTTCTCCCAGACCGGAAGAAGCGCCGGTCACGAGGGCAACGCGGGGCATATCAGAGGACTTTGGTAGTCCAAATAACGGGAAAGATGGAGCAAACCGTCTATCCGATGCGTTGAGGAGCCGTACCTTTGCCCTTTCAATCGACCCGGAATATAACCCCTCTTATGGCTACCCCCGACAAAGACCTGGAAACCACCTTCAACGAAAAGGGTGAACTAATCAGTCCCGTACTCGCCGCCGGCGTAAAGAATTTCCTCATCGATATTGACGGCACCGTCTGCGATGACATTCCCAACGAGGAACCCGAGCGGATGTCCACCTGCATGCCGTATCCCGATGCCCTGCGCATCGTGAACAAGTGGTACGAAGACGGCCACATCATTACCTTCTTCACCTCGCGCACCGAGGAGCACCGGGAGATCACCGAGGAGTGGCTGAACCGCCACAACTTCAAGTACCACGGCATGCTTATGGGCAAGCCCCGCGGCGGCAATTACCACTGGATCGACAACCACATCGTCAAGGCAACTCGCTTCAAGGGCAAGTTCACCGACCTCATCGTCAAGAACCGCGACGTGGAGGTGTTCAACGACTAGCACCTCCCCGGATATCCCGCTTGCCCACCCGTCAAATCCCGATTGCCACCCCTCACCCCGCTTCGGTGAGCCGGGTGCAGAAGACTACGGGACGGGGACCATCCCGTGCGCGCTGGTGAAGCGGGGCTGATCTCCGCACTCCTCTCCTGCGGGCTTATAATAAATCCACGGGGAATTACAGAATAATCCTGGTGTTAAAATTGCATGGGCGGGCACGAATCCCCTATATTTGGTAAACAGAAGAATTTAATTATAGCTGAGAGACGAAGTTTGACAAGCACAGGAAGTAGTGTTGACTTCCAGATTACCTTTTTATGCTTTCTGACATACCATTCAAATGCCCCTTCGTGCCTGATGGTACGAAGGGGTCATTTTTTAAGCGCTTAGCGCTTGTTTGGGTTTGCCGAGTCTGACGAAAGCGCCGCTATTGTGGGTCTGTTCGCGCCTCATAAAGGGGAGGTGCCTTGGCTGGCGGCGGTTAAGTGACGCTTTTCGGGGCGAAAAATAGGCGCAAGAGAGCTTTGCGGCGGTGAGCGGGACCCCAAACAAGCTTTTAGCACACGGATCCTACTGACCTTCCGTCGACTCTTCGGCGTAGAACGTCTCTTTATCCACTACCACTACCTGGTTGCCCGATTTGAGGGTCCGCGACAGGGCACCGTAGGGACCGGCTACCACGCGATCGCCGGGAGAGAGTCCAGACTTCACCTGAATGAATTTAGCATCCTGCAGGGCCGTCACGACGGGAACCTCGGCTACCGTGTCCCCGGTGACCACGAATACTACTTCCTGGAGGGCATTCGTGCCGGTGGCGTCGCTGAGGGTATCCGCTACCTCGTTTTCCCGGGTCGTAACCGATTCGATGGGTACGCTGAGGGCCGCGGCGGCGAGTTCGGTAAGGATATCCACGCCGGCGGACATGCCCGGGCGGAAGGGGTAGGTGTTGCCGGCGGCAATGAGGTCGGCGTAGCTTTCCGGATCGATGCTGATGCGCACCTCGAAGTTCGTTACCTGATCGGAGTTCAGGACGTTGTCGGCCAGGCCGGCGGTGGTGCTGGAGTTGGCAATCTGGGTGACGGTGCCGGTGAAGGTCTGGTTGAGGTAAGCATCTACTTCGATCTCCGCCTTGTCCCCGAGGTTGACGGAGGGAACATCGTTCTCACTTACCTCGACCCGTACTTCCATGGCGTTCAGGTTTGCGATCCGCATCAACTCGGTTCCCGTCATTTGGATGGTACCTACCACCCGCTCGCCCTGCTCGACGTTGAGCAGGGAGACTACGCCACCCATGGGCGCGTAGATCGTGGTGCGGCGGAGGCTCGTCCGCAGCTCGTTGAGGGTAGCCTCACTGGACTGGATGTTGTAGGTAGCCGCGTTAGCACTTTCTTCCGCCGCCCGGACACTGCTTTCCGCCGCCGAGAGGTTAGCCTCCAGCCCGCGTACGTTAGCCTCGCTGGTCTCGATCTCCGCCTGGCTGATGACGCCATCCTCGAACAGTTGTTCGTTCCGCTTGAGGATATCGCGTGCATTTTCCAGCTGGGCAACGATCTGCTCCCGTTGGGCTTTTTGGTTGCTGATCTGGGCCCGGGCATTGGCCAACTGTGCTTTACTGCTGTTTACCCCGGCTACGCCCCGGGCAACCTGCGACTGAAAGGCATCCGGATCGATCTTCGCTAAAAGTTGGTTGGGTACCACGCTGTCGCCTTCCTCCACGTACAGCTCGACGACCTCTCCGGAAACGTCAGAGCTGATCTTGACCTCGGTCTGGGGAAAAATCTTCCCGCTGGCGCTGACCACTTCCTGAATGGAGCGTTCCTTGACTTCCTGGACGAACACGCGGGTGCCGTCTTCCTGGCGATTACCAAAGACCACGACGGCGATGATCACCAGGGCGATAAGGCCGATTATGAGAAAAATTGCTTTACGGGACATGTGGGGAATTGATTAAAGGGGGGCGAAAGGGAGGCAACGGTTTAGTTGAGCGAGAAGCCCTCACCGAGGTAGAACTGGATGACCTCACGGTTGAAGAGCAATTGGTACTTGGTCCGGGTAAATTCTACCCGCGCCTGCTCCAGGCGATTGGTTGCCGTGATGAGGTCGAGGCTGTTGGCCGCACCCGCGGTGTAGCGCCGCTGGGTTATGTCGTAGGCGTTCTGGGCGGCCTCCTGGCTGATCTGGGCGGCGCGGTACGTCTGCCGGGCGGCCTGCAGGTCGCCCAGGGCCCGCTCCACGTCGGAGCGCAGTTGGTTTTCCGCCTGCTCTACCTCGATCTCGGCACCCAGGCGCTGTACCTCGGCCCGCTCCACGTTGAGCCGGTTGCGGTTCTGGTCGTAAATCGGTACGCTGACGTTGAGGCCGATCGACTGGCCGAAATTTTGATCGAGCTGTTCGAGGTAGCCCAGGCGGGGAAAGACGATACCGGTCTGGCCAAAGGTGGTCAGTAATGTTTCCTCTCCGTTTATTAATACGGGAAGGGGGTCGTTAGCCACGACCTCCACCCCGGATACGTCCGGGTTGCCGCGGTCGAGCGCCAGGTTCGAGAAGTTGGTGGACAGGCTGGCAAACAGCTGGATCGACGGGCGCAGGCCCGACCTGGCGATCTCCTTGCCCACGGCCGCGGAAGAACGGCGCAGCTCGGCGGCACGAATGGTGGGCTGAGTCTGGCGGGCGGCATTGAGTACTTCCTGGAGGTCGTAATCGCCGAGTAGGACGGCCTCGTCGAAGTCGCGTACCGGAGTGGCGATGTTGAAGTTGCTGTCTACGTCCAGTTCCAGCAGCAGCTGGAGATCGAGCAGGGCCAGGCGAACCTGGTTTTCGAGTTCGACCACCGAGCGCTGGTTGGCGGCCTGCTGGGCGATGATGTCGTACCGCTGGGCGGCGGGAATGCTGCCGGCCCGGATCTGGGCCTCGGTATTTTCGAGTTGTTGTTCGGTGAGTTCGAGTTGGGCGCGGGCGTTGGCGAGTTGCTCGCGGGTCAGCAGAATGGTCAGGTAGCTGTTTGCCACCTGCAGGCCGATGTCGTTGCCCGTGACCAGGGCGTCGGTCTCCGCGGCAGCCAGGTCGATCTCCGCCTGACGCAGGCTGTTGCGGATCAGTCCGCCGTTGTAGATCGTTACGCCACCCTGCAGCTGGTAGCCCTGGGAGAGGATGTTGCGGGCCTCGAAGGTATTGGTGGTCGGGTCGATGGTACGGCCCAACTGCAGGTTGAAGCCGGTCCCACCGGTCAGGGTAGGCAGGCGGTTGTTGCGGCTTTGCTGGAGGGTGAGCCGGGCGAGCTCCGTGCTGTTGTTCAGGCGGCGTACCGGCAGGCTGTTATCGCGGGCGTAGGCTACCGCGCGGGTCAGGGTCCACTCATTAGTCGATTGCGCCCCCGCGAACAGGGGAAGCATAAGGAGGAAGAGGAGAAAGTAAGCGTTCCGCATGTTGACTGATGTTTATCGGTCAGCAAAACTACGCTATCCCTTCGGAGAGGAAAATATATTCTATGAACGAGGGGTTTACCTAGACGGGCTAATTGCTGCTCGTCACCGTGGTGCCCACCAGGCGGTCATAGCGTCCGCCGAGGGGCCGGTAGTAGATCAGCCCGAGGTAGTCGTTTTCGGTCTGGTCGAAGCTGTCCTCGGTCTGCTGGTACCCCGCCCGGTCCCCCGGCCGGCCCGCGGTCTGCTGTTTGATGCCCTCGTCGGTCACGAAGTAGTAGTTATAGAAACCCTGCTTGAACATGGCCCGCCCTACGTACGCCATGATGGAGGGGTTCCATACCATGCGGTAGTTATACTTCAGCTGCCATTCGGTCATCGCCCCGAGCAGGTAGAGGTCGCGGTCGATCGGAAGCCCGTTCCGGGTCTTCAGGATGAAGGTCACCTCGATGTACTCCCCGGTGAAGTCGAGCCCGAAGCGCGTAAAGTTTTCCTGCAGAAATTCGTCCGCCAGGTCTACCACGGGCCGGTCGGTCCGGAAGTTGACGAAGTCCCCGTTGAGGTCGAAATACTGAATGTAGACGCTGTTGGCCCGCGTTTCCTCCGGTGCCAGCAGCATCGCGTAGAAATTTCCCTCGTTGGTAATGCTCGCCACCTGCGTCCGCGGCGCCTGTACCGAGCGGATATCCAGGTTGCGAAACTCGTTGCCCCCGCGGAATATGATCACGTCCTGGTAGTTGAACTGCACCCCGTCCCGTCCGAGTAGGTTAGGCTGGATACCGGTGACGGCGTTGTCCCAGCGGCCGTTCTGCAGCACCGTGGCGCTGATCTCCTGCAGGGGCGAGCGGGGCTGGAGCTGTTTGGTGTTCGCGTACAACTGCAATTCCTGGTGGGTATGCAGCTTTTCCACGACCGAGGGGCGCATGACCTGGGCCCCCACGCCTACCAGGTTCTCGGACACCATGAACCGACGGGTGATGACCGGGCGGTTGTCGTCGCGGGTGTCGTACACGACCAGCAGGTAATTGCCGCTCTTCTCCAAGCGCATATTCTGGTTGGGGAAGGTGAGGTCGTAGTGGGTGTACTGCGTCAGGGTGCGCAGGCTGAAGTCGTAGGTTTCCAGGTAGTCGTTCCCGTAGCCACTGTTGTACTCCATCTGCCCGAGGGAGGAGGGTTGCCAGTCCTGATTGCAGTGGATGAAGCTGTAAGAGTAGCGACCCACCTCCTCGTTCAGGTCATCGAAGGAGAGGCGCAACCGGGCTCCGCCCCCCAGCTCAATGATGGGGTAAGAGTGGGGGAAGCCCTCCACGTGCAGGCGCACGGTACGGATGTGATCGACGTAGGTATGATCGAAGTACTTCAAATCCGTGTCCTGTGCCGCCAGGGAAGCGGTCAGACTAAGCCAAGCCAGCAGCAGCAGTAGGGCGGCGGCGCGCGGAGTGTAAAGCCGTTCCGCCCGCCGGCAAAGCGAACACCGAAGAAGATCATGCGGAAATCGAATACTCATTTGAAGGCGTTAAGTCTGCTCACGAACCGGCTACCCTTCCGGTAGAACCGCCAGGGTTTGGCCGCCCACTCGGGTCCCGCGCCGGCGATGCCGATGCGGGGGGTAGCCACGATCTCCCCGTCCGGAAGGGCAGCGGGGGCGCCGGTCAGGCGAACCGGACTGGCCCCATCCAGGAGGTCCAGCGCATTGTGCTGCCGGGTGATCGCCAGGGCCTTGGTCACAACGCCGGGCCCCCGGCTAAGTTGCGGCTTTAAGGTTTCCATATGACGGCGTTCCAGTATGGCCGCCACGCCCCGGCTCGGGGCGATGGCCCGGATCAGGATAGCGTGCGGTACGCCTACCGGACCGCTAATCACGTTGAACAACTCGTGGATGCCGTAGCAGAGGTAAACGTAACTCGTGCCCGCCGCGGCGTAGAAGGGTTCGGTGCGGGCCGTACGGCGGTAGCCAAAGGCGTGGCTTGCCCGGTCTTCGGGGGCCCAGTAGGCTTCGGTCTCGGTGATGACACCGGCGGTTTCGACGCCTTCCATAGTGGTTATGAGTTCCGTCCCGAGCAGCCCCCGGGCTACCGCCACGGGGTCCTCCTGTTCCAGGAAGCGCCTCAGTTTACCGGCTGGTGCATTCATGCCGGTGCGCACTTACCGCCGCAGTTCGCGGCGGAGGATTTTACCCACGTTGCTCTTGGGCAGTTCGGTCATGAATTCGACCTCCTTCGGGATCTTGTAGCCGGTCAGGCTCTCGCGGGCGTAGGCGATGAGCTCTTCCTGGGTGAGGGAAGCTTCCTTCTTGACGACGAACACCTTGACTACCTCGCCCGAGCGTTCGCTGGGGATACCCACGGCGGCACACTCCAGCACTTTAGGGTGGGCGGCCAGGACTTCTTCTACCTCGTTGGGGTAAACGTTAAAGCCGGAGACCAGGATCATATCCTTCTTACGGTCCACGATGGAAAAGAAACCGTCTTCGGACATCATACCGATGTCGCCGGTACAGAGCCAGCCGTCCATCATCACCTTCTCGGTATCCTCGGGCCGGTTGAGGTAGCCCTTCATCACCTGGGGCCCCTTAATCTGAATTTCACCCCGTTCTTCGGAGGTAGCTACCCGGCCCGCGTCTTCGTTCCATACCCGCATGGTGGTGTTGGGTAGGGGTACGCCGATGCTGCCGATGCGGAGCTTTTCGTTGAGCGGATTCATGGAGACGGCCGGGCTGGTCTCGGTCAGGCCGTAGCCCTCGCTGAGGGGCACCCCGGTGGTCTTTTGCCACCGCTCGGCCACGGTGCGCTGCACGGCCATGCCGCCGCCGACGGTGATCTTGAGGTGGCGGAAATCCAGGGCCTGGAAGGCATCATCGTTGAGCAGGCCGTTGAAGAGGGTATTGACCCCGGTCATGCCGGCGACCCGGTTGTCCTTAAAGGCCTTGACGATCGTACTGAGGTCGCGGGGATTCACGATCAGGACGTTGCAGATGCCGTGGGCAAAGATACCGACGGCGTTGACCGTAAAGGCGAAGATGTGGTACAGGGGTAGCGGACAGAGCATCCGGTCGTCGGTGCCGGAAGCGAGTTTCTGCGTCATCCAGGCCTTGGACTGCATAGCGTTGGCCACCAGGTTGGCGTTGGTCAGCATGGCTCCCTTTGATACTCCGGTGGTACCGCCGGTGTACTGTAGGGCGATGGTGTCATCGGCTTGTCCGGTAAACTGGGGCAGCCGGTGTTTCTTGCCCTCGTCCAGGGCGGTTTGGAAGTCCACGGCGGTGGGCAGATGGAAGGCGGGCACCATCTTTTTGACGTTGCGGACGACGAAATTGGTGATGCCGCCCTTGAGCCAGCCCAGCATTCCGCCGATGGTGGTCAGGATGACGGTGGTGATGTCCGTCTCGCCGATGATCTTCTCCAGGTTGGCGGCGAAGTTCTCCGCGATAAAGATGGCCTTGGCCCCGCTGTCCGTAAACTGGTGCTTCATCTCCGGCGGGGTGTAGAGCGGATTGGTGTTCACGATCACCAGTCCGGCCTTCAGGATGCCGTGCAAGACGATGGGGTACTGCAGCATGTTGGGCATCATGACGGCCACGCGATCGCCGGGCTGCAGTCCACGGTAGTGGAGGTAGGCCCCGATGGCGGTACTCATTTTGTCGAGCTCTCCGTAGGTGAGGTCCTTGCCCATGCAGGAGAAGGCGGGCCGGGCGTTAAATTGTTTCGTGGCATCTGCCAGCAGGTCCTTCAGGGTAGTAAAGGCATCCACTTCAACATTGGCGGGAATGCCCGCCGGATACTGGGCGAGCCAGGGGCGCTGGTCGGTATTCATTATGATCTCGTTTAAGCTGTATACAGGGCAAAGTACGACGCCCTCCCGGGAATCGTGTAGCGGGACCGTACTTATTGATCCCTCCATCAACCTGGGGTACGCTAGCGACGTTACATTAGAAGCACGTGTGAATGATCGTGGTCCCCGGTCCCGGCTCCCGCAGCCTAGCGGACGGTACTCCACGCATTTGCCATTCTAATTATCTCGTTCAAACCCTCCCTCCCCCAATGGAAAACGGAATCCTCACCGACGCGCAGCAGAAAGATGCTGAGCTGATCAAAACTTTGCTCGAAAAGATCGTCAACAAGAAAGGGTTCGACAACGTCAAGGCCAACGCCGAAGGGTACGAAACCCCCGCCAAGATCCGCCGCAGCAAGGACACGGAAGAGTACTTCATTCCCGACGTCACCGGTGAGGTCAATGGCCGCAAAAGCTACTTCGAACTCGGCATGAAAACCGAAGACGAACGCGAACTGGTGACCAAGTGGCGCCTCCTCAGCAGCCTCGCCGCCTACAAGCACGGCAAACTCTACCTGGCCGTCCCCCGCGGGCACATGGCCTTCACGAATCGGATTCTGGCTGATTATCCCATTCAGGCGGAAGTGGTGAAGATCTAAATTCGCTTTGCGAATTTTGGATAGAAGCTCTCGCTTCGCTCGGCGGTAGACGCGTTGCCGCGGTAGACCCGCAGCACCGCCCAAACGGAAAGGCCCGATTCGCAAGCTGCGAATCGGGCCTTTCCGTTTATGCGTCTACTCCAGCGAAGCGTCTACCGGCGAAGCACTCTACAATACATAGTCGTTAGCCGCGATCTGCAGATCAGCCACCAATCGGCGCAGTTGCTTGACGTTCTGCGGGGGATACTTGGTGAAGCGCTTGATGCCTAGGGTAAAAGTGCGTAGCAGGTCGCCTTCCACGAAGCTGGCCACGGCGTCCGTGGCGTTCTTGGCCATCCGGGCGGTAGTGTCGTGGAGGTAGACGCGCAGGGCGGCGTCGTAGACCGACAGGTCATGCTTGCCCCTGCCCTCGGCGCGCAGTTTTTGTACGCGGAGCAGGGTGCTTTCGGCCTGCAGGAGATCACCCAGCATATCGGCGACGTTCATGAGGATCTCCTGCTCGGACTTGAGGTTAATCTTGCCGTCCATCTGCTCCTTGGCAGCGGCACCGGCGACCATGAGGATGAGCTTTTTAAAATCACTTACGGCTTTGATTTCCTGGCCGTAGTCGCCGGTGGGCTGCTCCAGGCTGGGCATGCCGCCGAGTTCCTTCTGCACCTTCCAGGCGGGACCGACGATGTCCAGGGCACCCTTCATGGCGCGGCGGAGGAGCATGTCGACGCTCAGGAGGCGATTGATCTCGTTGGTGCCTTCGTAGATGCGGTTGATGCGGCTGTCGCGGTACATGCGGGGGGCTAGGGTCTCCTCGCTGTAGCCCATGCCGCCGTGAATCTGGACGACCTCATCGACGGTATAGTCGAGGGTTTCGGAGCCCAGGAACTTCAGTAGGGCACACTCGATGGCGTACTCCTCCGCGCTGAGCAGCTTAGCTTCCGCGAAAGACTTTCCTTCGGCCATGAGCTGCTTATTCATGTCCTGGATCTGCTGGCTGACCCGGTACAGGGCGCTTTCGCCGGCGAAGATGCGGATGGCCGCTTCGCCGATTTTGTATTTGATGGCGCCGAAGTTGGCGATCGGCTGTTTGAACTGGATGCGTTCATTGGCGTAGCGGATGCCCACCTCCAGGGCGCGCTTGGAACCGCCCATGCTCAGGGCGTGGAGCTTGAAGCGCCCGACGTTGAGTACGTTGAAGGCAATGAGGTGCCCTTTGCCGATCTGTCCCAGGCTGTTGCCCTTGGGTACCCGCACGTTTTCGAAAAAGACCTGGCGGGTGGAGCTTCCCTTAATGCCTAGCTTCTCCTCTTCCGCGCCGAGCGTGAGGCCGTCGAGGTCGCGGGGGACGATGAAGCCGGTGAACTTATCGCCGTCGACCTGCGCGAAAACGATGAAGACGTCCGCGAATCCCGCATTGGAGATCCACATCTTTTGTCCGTTCAGCACGTAGGCATCACCGTCCAGCGTCGCGGAGGTCTTGGCGCCCATGGCGTCGGAACCGCTGCCCGGCTCCGTGAGGCAGTAAGCGGCCTTGAGCTCACCGCTGATGAGACGGGGGAGGTAGGCCTGCTTCTGCTCCTCGGTACCGAAATACAGGATGGGCAACATGCCGATACCGGTGTGGGCCGCGAACGACACGGTAAAGGAGCCCGAGCTGCCGCCCATGACGTCGCAGATCAGCGTATTGGTGTTGGTATCCATCTCCATGCCGCCGTATTCCTCGGGCATATGACTGCCGAGCAGGCCCAGGTCGGCCATCTTCTCGAGCAGGCGGGGGGCGATATTGTCCTCCCGCTTTTCGATCTTGTTGAGGTTGGGCTTGATCTCCTGATCGATGAAGTCCTGGACCATCTGCTGCACCATCAACTGCTCCTCGTTGAACTCCTCCGGAATGAAAGTAGAGGTATAGTCAGCATCCTTGATCAGGAATTCTCCGCCCTTCAGGACTTGGGTATCGGTGAGTGTAGCAGGCATAAATCGGGATGTTTTTAAGCTTTAGCGAAAATTCGCTACGAAGTTACGGGCTTCTAACGGTTTCGTCAAGTGGGTAGTTGTGTTTTAGCGAAAATTCGCTAAACCACGTAGCGTCGGCTTTAGCCGACCTGCTGCCTGCTCGTGTGGTACTTGCAGCGTGACGGCCTATGGGTGTTCTAATTTAAATGGGCTACCGGTATAAACCCGAAACCTGGATGGATCTGGCCCCTCCTCCCCCTAGCCCCCTTCCGCCCCGCCGCCTACCCCTCCGCGGTCTGGTGAAGCATTCCTCCAGCAAATAACGAAGATCCACAAGCTATCGCGACGGTAGTACGAGCTCCCCAAAAATATGGTCTCGGCCCGCCGTACCTTGTGGCCCCAGAAACCACCTTATGCTGGATTTAGAGTCCTTAGCCTACAACCCCGACACCCCCGGATTTTACCTCGTACTCCTGGCCGTGCTGCTGAGCTTTTTCCTCTCCTCCGTCATCGCCATCACTTACCAGTTCACGACGCAGAGTATTTACCGCCGGGCGCACTTCCTGCAATCGCTCGTCCTCATCAGCATGGTAGCCGCGATGATCATGCAGGCGATCGGGGATAGCGTAGCCCGCGGCTTAGGTATTCTCGGGGCACTCAGCATCATCCGGTTTCGTACCGTACTGGACGATCCGCGCAACATCACCTTCATGTTCGCGAGTCTGGGGGTGGGGATTGCCGCTGGGGTACTGGGCTTCACGGTAGCACTGACCGCTACGCTCGTCTTCTGCCTGGCCGCGATTATCCTGCGCTTTTCCCCGCTGGGGGACGACAGTGAGTTCATTGGCGAAATTCGCCTGCGGGTACCAAAGGAGGACGAGCAGCGGGAAATAGTGGAGCGCCAGCTGAGGAACCACTGTCAGGACTTTGAATTAGAGCAGCTGCGCTATCTCAACCCCAAGCGGCAGAAGGTGTACACCGAAGAGGGTCTGCCGGAAGTAGAGGAGATCAGCCGGGAGGACATTCAGGAGTTCACCTACTCTATCCGCCTGCGCCGATCGGCCAGCATCACCGGGCTGACGGCCGAACTGTTGGAGTTGCCCGGGGTAGAAGACCTGCGCCTGAACTTCCAGCAACGTACCCCTAAACTCTGACCCTTTTCGCATGCGCGTGCTCAATCTGTTTTACCTCGCCGTGGTGTCCGTAGGTATCGGACTGTTCTTCCTGCTCATCTCCCCACCGCGGGAGGAGCTAGCGATCTTTGGTTTTGCGGAAAGCAACGAGGGCGAGATCAACTACCCGGCACCCGTGGCGGTGCTGCAACTACTGGTACGCCCGGGGCAGGCCGTGGATAGCGGGCAGGTACTGCTCCACTTGGTTCGCCGCAACCCGCGGGAGACCCTGGCGGATGAAGAACTACGGATCGGGGAGCTGCGCGCCGAGGCCGGGGCACGACGCGACCGACAGCGGCAGCAACTGGCCGTCCGGCAAACCAGCTACCAAAATGAGCTCGGCCAGATCAGCGAACAGATCGACCGGCTGGACGCGGAGGTAGCCTTTCGCAACTCCCTGAGTAAGGGCCTGACCACCGTGCGGAGCGACTCCGCCGACTACCAGCCCCTACGGGATAAACTGGCGGGGCTCGCGGGTGAACGGGAGCGGGTCACCCAGCGCTGGCGGGCGGACAGCCTGCGTATCGCGCGGGACGCACAGCTCGGCGAGATACCCTACCGGGCGCGTATCGAGCGACTGCGGGCCGAGGCCGAGTTCGATCAGGCGAGGGAGCAAACCGAAATCTTCCTAACCGCCCCCGCCGACGGACTTATCGGCGCCATCAACTGCCGCGAGGGAGAGTACAAAAACGCCTACGCTAACCTAATGACCTTTTATGAACCCCATTCCGAACTCATTCGGGGCTATCTCTACGAGGAGCTCACGGTAGACGTGGATACCGGAGCTCTTTTCGAAGCCGTAAGCCTGAAGGACGCGAGTATCCGCTATCCCGGGCGCGTGGTAGGGCTTGGTAGCCGAATCGTAGAAATACCCGTCCGGCTACGGAAGTATCCGGAGGTAGCGAGTTACGGGCGGGAGGTGACGGTAGCAATACCTACCGACAACCGGTTCCTGCAGGCGGAAAAGGTGAGCCTGCGTTACGTGGAGGACGGAAAATGAGCGGACTCCGTTATATCTTTCCCCTGATGTTCTGGGCGGTGCAGGTCGGTGCGCAGGGTACGATCGGGCCGGAGGTTTTCTTTGCAGGAGCAAACCTTCTTACCGGTAGCGAATCTCCGCTCACCGGACGCGCCCGTCTACGTACGCCCCTCATCCGCGCTTACGACCTGCGTACGGTAACGCGGGATTTCGATACGGACCGGCAGGAGTATACGCTACGTCTCAACTTTAGTAGTCCGGGGCTCAACCGAGCCCAGCGCGCGCTGTCCGAGCAGCAACTGCGTTACCCCTCCGTAAACCTCACCGAGGCCGTCTGCGAACAGGTAGTCGGGCGCTACGAGGCCTGGGCGGAGCTCTATTTTCTCGATCGGCGCGCTCTACTACTCGACTCCTTACTGCTGGTTACCGACGATCGACAGAGGTTAGCCGAGCGCTATGCCGCGAGCCTGGAAGTCGACGCTGAGGAACTACTCCGCATCCGGACGGAACGCACCGAGCTCCAACTGGATCAACGAACTGTCGCACGCGACCGGCGTAAACTTTCCGATATCCACTCGATTGCCAAGGAGCAGTTACTGGACTTCTCCCGCTTCCCGGCATTTGCCGACCTGCAGGATGAGGTAGTGCGGGCGGGAGCTCCCGCAAGGGATGAGGTCGAGCTGGCTTACGAGCTGGGCCTGATCGATCGCGAACTGGAACTCGAGCGAGCAGAGGGGAATCAATTGCTGGATTTTCTGCAGTTTCGCTACAATAGTGACCCGCGGGATCTCCTCCGGGAAAAATTCAGCATCGGGCTGGCCTTCCGCATTCAGGATAGCGGCGACCGCCGCCTCAAGATCCAAGAACTGCAACTGGAACGTGAACAACTAGCAACGGAAGGCCGGCTACGCAGTCAGCTTGAACGGACCAAGATCTCCTCTGATCTGGTACGGTTGACCACTGAGATGGATCACTACCGCACCCTCCTTATTATCCTGAATGAGGAGGACGCCGACCTGCGCACCATCGGGGCGGCCGTGGCCCGCCTCCGTGGTCAGGATCCCAGCCTCGAACTGCGTATTAACCGCCGGCGCATCAACAATCGCCTGAGGCGGCTGGAGGCCTACCGGCGAGTGGTGGAAGCGTATCTGGGCTGGCGGGAGCATCGCGGGGAATTGTGTCGCTTCGATCAGGGAGAACTCTTGACTACGGAATAGCGCACCGAACTCGGCGCTATTCCGTATCGGTGCAGCAGCCGTTCGTGCCCCTTTTGCCTAATGGACAGCGCGGATGCCAACCCATCGGCCACCAATGCCGTGGGGGCAAAAACGGTGACCATCACCTGGTGGGTGACACCCCGCCCGCTGCGGGGATCGATGAGGTGGCCGTAGCGTACTCCCCGGTGCTCCAGGTAACGGTAGTTGCTCCCCGAAGTAGCGATTGCTACGCGAGCCGTGTCGACTGGGCCCGTAGGAGTCATCACGGTCCAGCCCCGCCGCCCGGGTGGGGGCGTGCCGAGCAGCAAATCACCCCCTCCATCTATGAGGTAGGCCGGGAGGCCGGCATCCCTAAGCACCTTCCCGGCGGCGTCCAGCGCGAAGCCTTTGGCGACGCCCCCCAGGTCGAGTTGCATACCGTCGCGACGCAAGCGTACCCGGTTCGGGCGGCGGAGCCGCAGGGATTTCCACCGCACCCGCGACCGCGCCTCGCGAATAGCTCCGGGATCCGGAAACCGCTGGTGGCGAATAGCACGCCGCCAGAGTTTGCTGAGGGGGCCGACGGTAGGATCGAAGGCACCCCCGCTGTGTCGCGCCAGCCGCCGGCTGTACGCCAGGACGCGGAAGAGGTCCGTGGAAACGCTACGCCACTGCCCCGGGGCAAGGCGGACCAGCCGGTTGATCTCGCTGTCGCCGCGGTAGTCGCTCGTGGACTGCTCGAGTTCCTCTACCCGCGCGTAGGCACTGTGGAGGAGTTGAAAAGCCCGGAGGGTGTCACGGGCATAAACGGTAATGGACCACGGGGTACCCATGGCTGCTCGCGAGACAGTCACCCGCTGCTGTCCCGGTAGCCACCCCGAAAAGCCGATCAACAGGCACAGCGTACCGGCCAGGCACCCGTCCGGAACACGAAACCCCAAATGGTAAATATTCAATGCCAAGTTTTAAATTTCCTACATCACCCTGGTCTCTCCGGGCACCGGCACGGGGTAGTAGCCGTTTTCCAGGGGGAGGATGGGAGGCGCGGCGTTAAAATCGTGCTGCTGCGGGGACAGGTCGAGGTCGGAGGCGATGGCCTGGTCCCAATCCACGACCTGCCCACTGTAGGTCGCCATGCGGCCCAGGATGGCCGTCATGGTGGCGTGGGCGGCGTTTTCGGTGTCGGCGTAGGCGTATTCCCCGTCGGCTACGGCCTGGAAGAGCAGATCGTGTTCGACCTGGTAGGGGTTGGGGTCTTTGCGGGAATTGTGGTCCAGCAATAGGTAGCCGCTTTTGGTCATAAGCTTTCCGGGGGCGGGTGCGCTGCCGTTGGTGCCTACGAACTGCTCGGTGACCTTATCGGCGCACCCGGGCCAGTGGCGGCACTGGCTGATCATGCGGCTGCCGTCGGCGTAGGTGTACTCCACGGCGTGGTGGTCGAAGATCTCGCCGTGCTCCTTGCCGTTGCGCACGTGGCGGCCACCGAAGCCTACGGCCTGTACGGGGTGAGCCTGCTTGACCCAGTTGCCGACGTCGAGGTTGTGGATGTGCTGTTCGGTGATGTGGTCGCCGCAGAGCCAGTTGAAGTAGTACCAGTTGCGCATCTGGTATTCCATCTCGGTCTGCCCTTCCTCCCGGGGCCGCACCCAGACGCCGCCGCTGTTCCAGTACACGTAGCTGGTGGTGACGTCGCCGATGGCCCCGTTCTGTAGCATATCGATCCAGCCGTCGGTGTACAGTTTCTCGTAGTGGCGCTGGAGTCCGACGACCACGTTGAGCTTCTTCTGTTTGGCCTCCTCGGCGGCGGCCAGGACGCGGCGTACGCCGGGGGCGTCGACGGCTACCGGCTTTTCCATGAAGATCTGCTTGTCGGCCGCCACGGCCGCCTCGAAGTGGAGGGGCCGGAAGCCCGGCGGCGTAGCGATCAGGATCACGTCCACCAGCGGCAGTACCTCCTTGTAGGCATCGAAACCTACGAACTTGTGTTCCTCGGGCACGTCCAAACGCGTAGCCTCGAGTTCGTTCTCGGCGAGTTGGTTTTTAATGCCGTCGTAAGCGTTATCGAGCCGGTCGCGGAAGGCGTCGGCCATGGCGACCAGTTTCACGTTCTGCGCGGTGGAGAGCGCCTGGGTGGCGGCGCCGGTGCCGCGTCCGCCACAGCCGATGAGGCCGATGCGGATGACGTCGGTGCCCTGCGCGTGGACGTTTGCGGCCAACTGGGAAGAAACGGCCAGGCCGCCGGCCAGGGCGGTGGTTTTTTGGAGGAAGGAGCGTCTGTTTAAGGGCATGATCGGAGGGATTTACAATTTACGATTTACAATGTACAATTTACAATTGGCCCGCGGCGCTGCTCCTCCTGATGGCTAGCGGGACTCGTCCGGCCCGTAGGCGTGAAAGCACGTCTCTTCCGGGTGAGCCACCGGCGCATCTACCAGCCGCGACAATTTGCAACGTTAGGCGCTTGTTTGGGATTCCGCTCGCCGCCGCAAACTTGCTCTTTTGTGCCTATTCTTCGCCTTGAACTGGTCCACTAGGCTCCCCTTTTCAAAGCCCGAATAGACCCAAAATAGCGGCATTTTCGTCAGGCTCGGAAAACCCAAACAAGCGCTAAATGGTAAAATTTAAATTCCTAATCCACAATTGCCTCCGCGAAGAACGCCTCCACTTCGGCAGCGGTGGGTTGTTTTTGCGGGGAGACGAGGCGAAAACCGAGGAAGGCGCTGTCGACGTTCCACCACTTGCTCTTGGGAATCTGGGGATCGCGGGCCTGCCAGCGGGGGGATGACTTTTCCCGCGCACGACAACCCGCCTCGGCGGTTTCGGTGTCGAAGGAGCCGCCGCGGACGGTGCGGGAGTGCTTGCCGTCGGGGCGCATCCAGGGGTCTGGGGTGGTTCCCACGCGGTCGGCATAGTCGGCGTAGTATTCATCGAGGGTCCATTCGCTGACGTTGCCGAGCATGTCGTAGAGGCCATAGGCATTGGCTGGCTTTTCGCCGGTTAGGTGGTAGGCCTCTCCGGCGTTCTCGTACAGCCAGGCCAGGTCGTGCAGGTCGGCGGGGTCGGGTTCTTCACCGGCTACGCAGGCGTATTCCCACTCGGCTTCCGTAGGCAGGCGGAAGAAGCGGCCGGTTTTATCGTAGAGCCACGCACAGTAGCGCAGGGCCGCCTGCTGGGTGACGTTGACCTGCGGATAGCCACCGCGGGTGCCCATGCCATAGGTAAAGTCGAGGTAGGGAGGGGAGGGGCGACTAACGGCGTCCACGTCCCAGTCGGCGGCGGCAGCCACGGGCGTATCATTCTCACGCACCTGGAAGATGCGGTAGGCCTCGTTAGTGACTTCGTGGGAGGAGATCGCGAAGGGGGAGAGCGTCACTTCATATCCTTCCGGCCCCATGTCGAAGGGACCGCCGGGGAGCAGGACCATGGTGAAGGTCACCTCCGTACCTGGAATAAGCACGGTGTCGGTGGCCTGGGCGCAAAGCGCGGGGGCAAGGAAAATAGCGAGCAGCAAGGTAAGGTAAGGGTGCATCATCGACGGGCCACACGGGGCGGCGGTGAGGCCCGAATATACCGGTAATCGCTGATTCCCCGCAGGCTACCGCAGCCCCCCTCCCTCCGGATCGAAGTTCGTCCGGACTTCTTTGTGTCCGGCCTATAGACGACACTGGTGGAGGTAGACAGCGGGGGGTAACACAGCAGGTGCCCGTGCCCACGCGCCCTCACCCCACCGAGGCGATCTCTACGTAGAAAATCAGGTCGCTGTTCGGCGGGATGCCCTTACCCCGGCCTTTTGGCCCGTAGCCCAGTTTGGAGGGGACGAAGAGCGTAGCTTCGTCGCCCCAGCGCAGTAACCCGATGGCTTCGTCCCACCCCGGTATCACTTCCCCGGCTCCCAGTAGAAATCGCGCGCCCCGGGGACTACTGAAAGATTCTTCGAAGACTCCGGCCTTCGATTCAAGCAGGCCGACGTAGTGCACCTCCACGCGCTGTCCCGGCCTGGGCTGTACCCCCTCGCCGGTTTCGTGAATGAGGTAGCCCAGGCCCGACGGCGTCCGGGTAGGTACCAACGCACCGTCCAGGTACCGCTGCCGGCTATCCAGGGCAAAGGCGATGCGGTCCGCGGCGCGGGCCTGGAGCTTGGCTTTGGTAGGCTTCTTCATGGCGTTAACGGCTTGGGGCGGGATACAAGATAGGACTGCCGGTCGGGGTTCGCGCGCGGGTGAGCGGGGCGGCGGTGCGCTTGCCGGCAGCCTTAACCAAATCCTAACCCTCCCCTTAACCTATCCTTTGCGCCAGACGGGTCGGCCACTCCGTTTGAGGAGCAAATTGACTACCATGAAAACCCACCTTCTTTTTCTGTTTGCGCTGCTCCTTTCCGGTCTCGCTACGGCCCAGTCGTCCTTCGGGCTGCGGGCGGGCTTTGGCCAGTCTTCCTTGCGCTCGGGCAAGACCTTCGACGCCATTACCGACCGCACCGTCGGGGTGGGGGTACCCTCCTTCGGGGTCTTCGCCGAGCTGCCCGTCACCGACTTTCTGAGCCTGCGGCCCGGCCTCGAACTGACGCAGCGCGGCACCGGCGTCGGGCTAACCGAGGACGTGGAACTGGCCGGCGTCAAGCTTCCCCTCGGCGCCTTCGCCAAGACCCGCTTTCGTTACCTCGAAGCTCCCCTGCTGGTGCAACTCAACCTGCCCACCGAAAGCGCCATCCAACCCTATGCCTTGCTTGGCCCCAGCCTCGGTTACGCCACGGGGGGACGGGTGACCACCTCCGCTAAGGCCATCATCAACCTTAACCTGTACTCTACCGACGTCGACCTCGATGCGATCGACTACGAACGCTTCAACGTAGCCGTGATCGGCGGGCTCGGAGCTAAGGCCCGCCTGGGCCAGAACACCGGCGTTTTCCTGGAGGCGCGCTATTCCCACGACCTCACTCAGCCCTACAACGTACCCGTAATCCGGGACAGGGTCGGCTTCCAGGGGTGGAACGTAGGGGCCGGTATGACCTTTGCCCTGTAGGAATCGATCCGCGTGCTAAAACCCAAGGGCGGACTTCCCTCAGGAAGTCCGCCCTTGGGTTATTTGAGCAGCTGTCCTAATCAGTTGACCTCGATCAGGCGGGCGGGCTTTTCCTTAGCCGACTCCTTTTTGGGGAGGGTCGGGCGCAGGATCCCGACCTCGCAGGTGGCGGCGATGTTGGTGACATCCACTAAAGCTAAGGGACGCACTCACAGTAGATTAGCGGTCAAATTTTCATTTTTGCCAGACCGGGCTGAAATGATTTCAGTCCTGGGTATATCTACCGTCCGGCGGAGACAAAGCGCTTGGCGCGGACCCGACCACCGGGCGTCTCGATTAACAGGATATAGGTACCGGGGAGGCGGGGAAGCTGCCCCGCCTCCAGCGTTAGGGACGACAAATCGCCGTACTCCCGGCGGGAGATTATCTGGCCGGAGGCGTTCAGCACGGTGAGGCGCCGGATACGGGCTTCCCGTTGAAGATCGACGTGTAGGAAGTCCGTGACCAGGGTAGGGTAGATACTTACGTGCTGTTCGTCCAGGAGCCGGGTGGAGGTTAAATCCTCGATCACGAAGGAATCCTGGTGGGTACAGCCGTTGGCGTCCGTGAGCAGGAGTCGGTAAGTGCCGTTCGTCAGCTCGGTGATGAGGTCACCGGCCAGGCTGATGGAGCCCCAATCGTACGTATAGGGCCTGACGCCCCCCGAGACGGCGATCTTTAGTCGGCCCTTTTCCCAGGACCGTTCGGGCCGCATACTGAGAACGTCGATGGACAGCGTATCGGGCTTGTCTACGACTATGGGGAGCACCACCACGGAGTCGCGGGCGTCGTAGATGCGGTAAGTGTACGTTCCGCCGGGCAAATTGCTGAGGACGGTGTCGCCGGCGGCGTTGCTATCTCCGTGGTAAGGGGGCACGCCCCCTTCTACCGTGAGGCGGAGCATCGCGTTGGAGTCGCCCGCGCACGTCACTGCACTGAGTAATTCGTAAGTGGCCGAGGGGGGGGGGATTAAGTCGCGGATGAGAACAGCGTCAACGACGCTGCAGCCGTTCGCGTCCGTTACGGTATAGGCGTAGGTGCCGGGAATCAGGTTGCTCAGGGTATCGAGGTCCGCTCCGTTCTCCCAACTGTACACGTAGGGGGCGGTACCGCCGGCGGGCACGATCTTGACGGTACCCAGGGAGTCGGGGGTCTGGTGGGTAAGGCTCGTCACCGCCACCGCGAGAGAATCGGGCTGACCGAGTTCGACCGTGAGGGTGAACAGGACGTCCTCCGCATCAAAGATCTCGTAGGAGTAACTGCCGGCCGACAGATTGTCAAAGGTAGCCTGCCCGCTGGCGTTTACGTCGCCGTGGTATGGAGGGGTGCCGCCGGTGGCGGTAATCGCGATACTGCCGCCGGTGGTGCCGAAGCAGGTAGGATCAACAACAACGGCGGTAGCCGTGAGGGGATCGGGATCGTGCGCCCTTAAAATAAGGGCGCTGGCGGAGGCGGATGGAGAAAGCAGTAAGAATAGGGGAGCGAGTATATGTATAAACATGCTTGGGCGTTAGGCGTAGCGCGCCAAAAGGCGCGGTACGGGGGTATCGGGCTCATAACGACGCACCCGTGTCATCGCGTACCGCATCCCCACCCCATGATCGCCCCATGGAGGCAATTTAGCTAGTGCTTTAGGATTGAACTAGGCAATAGCTTGACGCCGACAGCGTGGTGCTGAACGAGCGGACAAAAGTTCAGCATAGCCGTAGCTACGGTGGATCTTTGGCGGGGAAGTGCAGCGCCGCGATGGCAAGTCAAGGTGCAGCTTATTTCGGTCCTGGAGCACTAGCGCGGGAACCTTCCCCTGCACTTCGCGTCCGCGCCCAAAACATTCCGACGGGCTGGGGCTTATGGTGATCTATGACGGACGAACAGCAAGCCGAACTCAACCATCTCCGGAGCCTGATTAACCTCGAACGGCAGGAGGAACGCCGCCTCCACCTGGAAATTATTCAGGCGATGCCGCTGGTGCAACGGGTAGCCAAGGGGTACTGCTGGTACAACCTGCAGGTGAGCGCCCAGGGCTACGGCATCGGCGAACGGCCCTTCGTGACCGTGACACGGGAGGGGGAGGAGGCCCACCAATTCCGCGCGGGCACTTCAGTCAATCTTTTTACGACCCAGGAAGACGCGCGCTCGCCCCAGCGTTCCGGGGTGATCCAGTACGTGAAAAAGGACAAGATGAAGATTATCCTGGGCGGCGACGACCATCCCGGGTGGCTGAACCGGGGGGGCATCGGCGTCGACCTGATGTTCGACGAGCGCACCTACATCGAAATGGATAAGGCCATGCAGCGCCTGGAGACCGCCCGTGGTGACCGCACCGCCGAATTGCGCGACGTGCTGATGGGCGTGCGTCCCGCTGAATACCGCCCCGTGGAGGCGGGAGCCGTCGCTCACCTGACCCACCTCAACGACAGCCAGCGGGAAGCGGTGCGGGAGATCCTGGGCGCCAGTCACCTGAGTCTCATCCACGGCCCGCCCGGCACGGGCAAGACCACCACGCTCGTCGCCGCGGTAAGCGAACTGGTTAAAACCGAGCACAACATCCTGTTCTGCGCACCGAGCAACAGCGCCGCCGATCTCGTCACCCTACGCATGGCCGAGCAGGGCATCCGGGTGGTGCGCACCGGCAACATCAGCCGGGTGGAAGAGGACGTGATGAGCCACACGCTGGAGGTGCAGGTGGCCCGCCACCCGGATACCAAACAGGTCAAGAAGCTGCGAAAGGAGGCCGCCGAGCTGCGCAAAAAGGCCGGCAAAATGCGGGGCGGACGCGACAAGGGGATGACCTTCGCCGAGGCCGGTCGGCTGAGCGGCTGGGCCAGGCAACTGGAGGACCACCTGCTGAGCTACATCCTGGATGCCTCCGACGTGGTGGTGTGTACACTGGTGGGGGCGGCCAGTTCGATCCTGGGGGACCGGGAGTTCACGACCTGCATCATCGATGAGGCGGCCCAGGCGCTCGAACCGGCCAGCTGGATCCCGATCATCCGCTCCAACCGGGTAGTGCTGGCCGGCGACCCCTTCCAGTTGCCCCCCACCGTAAAGAGCAAGGAGGCCGAGCGGGGTGGCTTCGGCACTACGCTGCTGGAAAAAACCCTGGAGCGGCATGGCCGGAACGCCCTGCTGGAGGTGCAGTACCGCATGAACGCGCGCATCATGGGCTTCAGCAACGAATACTTTTACGCGGGGAAGCTGCGGGCCGGTCCGGGCATTGCCGAGCGGACCCTGCCCGGCGTGACCCTACCGGAGAGCGTGGTCTTTATCGATACGGCCGGGACCGGCTTTGAGGAAAAGCTTCACCCCCAGTTTAAGAGCCGCTACAACGACGGCGAGTTAGACATTCTGATCGAACACCTCCTCTTGTTGCAGGGCGGTATCCCGCCGGAGCATCCCCTGCCGGACATTGCCGTGATCAGTCCGTACCGCGAACAGGCGGTCCGCGCCGAGGAACGCCTCGAGGAGCTTAACTCCCTGGCCATGCTGGACATCACCGTCAATACCGTGGATGGCTTTCAGGGCCGGGAGCGGGAGGTGGTGTACCTCTCCCTGGTGCGTTCCAATACCCGCTCGGAGATTGGTTTTCTATCCGACTACCGCCGCATGAACGTTGCCCTGACCCGGGCGAAACTACAATTGGTGGTGATCGGCGACAGCGCGACGATTGGCAACGACCCGTTCTTCGCCGGTTTCCTGGCTTACGTGGAGCGGATGGGGACTTACCAAACTGCCTGGGAATATATGGGTTAAGAAGAGCGGTCGTAGGGTCGTGTCCGTATTGCCCGACGGCAGTCCGGTGGCCTCACTCTAGTTGTTCTGGACGTCCGTTATCTTTAATAGACATTAACTAAATGAAAGCCAACTACTTCTGCTTCCTTCTTCCTTTGTGGGCACGGTGACCAACGGCCGGGTTTTCGACCAAACGACCGCTGCGCGTGCGTGGAGCTGCTGGAAATTTTTGATTGATACCTGACACACTGACAGACCTCGGAGGTCTGTAAAAATGGCAGGACCGAAAAAAGAGCGCTGCCCGGGGGCAGCGCTCGAATTGAATTGATGACAAAATACAGGCTCACTTCCTGTCGGCCCCATAGCGGGGCGGTTTACTCGTTCACCATAATGGGCAGGTCCCCGTCCGAAACGATCACCTTCGTATTGGGTGATTCGGCCAATTTCAGGAAGGCCTCGATGGATTTGAAGCGCAACACCTCGGGGGTAAGCCCCTCGGCAATAATGAGTTGGGCGTCGCGAATGCCCTCCGCCTGGATGCGCTGCTGATCGGCCTCCTGCTTGGTTTGTAACAGGACAAATTCCATACGGAAAGACTGCTGCTCGGCCTCCAACTTTTCCTCAATGGCACGGGCCAGGTTCGTGGGTAATTGAATCGATTTGACGAGCACCGTTTCGATGGTGATGCCCCGCCCTTCAAGATTAGCCTCCATCTGTTCCTTGATCGCCTCTTCGATCACGGCCCGCTGGCCGGTATGCATGTCCTTGGCGAAGTAACGGGCCGACACATCGGCCACCGCGGAGCGAAATATGGGCAGGATCACGCTGGACTCAAAGTCCGGCCCAATCTTCCGCAGTACGTCCGGCGCGTGCGCCCCCTGGAGGTGGTAGAGGATGGATATCTCGGCGCGGATATTAAGCCCCTCCTTAGACGGGAGGTTAAGCTCGACCTCCATGTTCTCCGTCTGGGTACTGACCTTGACTACCGTGGAGGTGAGGGGGTTATACATTGCTACTCCCTGAGTCAGGGGAGCATCTCGGTATTTTCCTAGCGTTCGCTTGACGCCTACTTCTCCCTCGCGTACGACGGCACAATTCGCGAGGAGTAAGAGAAGGCTACTCGCGGCAGCCAGAATGCTGAAGAATCTACGCATGACATCGGAATTGTAAGGTGAGAAAATCGGATCAGATTCAGAAGGTGCACAAACTTCGCAGCATGTTCTCCCCGGGGGCGAAGCCCATATTCACGCTCTGTTGTAAGTCCGCGCAGCCGGTGACGTACTGGTTGAGCAGGATGCTGGCCAGCCCGCGGTTGTAATACAATTCGGGCCAGTGCGCGCCGCTGAGGACAGCGTCGTTGTAGTACTGTACGGCCGTCAATAGGTCCTGTCGAAGCAGTGCTAGATTCCCCAACATGAGGTCCGTCCACTGCCGGGAATGGCCGGTTCCGTCTAAACTTATTTCTCGGAGAATTTGCTTGTCCCCATGCAGTTTCAGCAGTAAAAATTGGATAGCCTTATCCGTCCCATCCGCTGCCTGTAGCTGGAGGAGCTGTCGGTCGCGGTTAAGGGCCAGGGTAGGGTCCGGGAGCCCCCCGGTCGGGTAGTCTTCCGCCCGGTAGTGGTCGTCGAACCAGTCATCGGGATATAACGCGATAAATTCTAACAGGGAAAAATTACTGCGGGCGGCGTAGAAGCGCGCGGCCTCGGGGTTGAGCCGCAGTGCCCGGTCGCGGTCGCGGCGTGCTTCGTTGGTACGTCCGAGTAGGTTGAGGACGTAGGCCCGTTCGGCCAGTGCCGGTACCCAGTCGGGTTGCCGAGCAAAAATCGCGTCGAAGGCAAGTAGCGCTTCCTCCGTGCGGCCAAAGCGGAGCAGGACGCGGAGGTTAGCCAGTTCCACAACCGGTAGATCGCTAACGGTGCTGTGTTGGGTCGGCGGCAGCAGCATGTGATCGGACTGCGCCCGGACGATCGTCGGGGGAAGCACAAGTAGCATACAGCTCAGCAGGATGGTCGTCAGGCAGTGCATCGGGTGGAAGGTTACCTACAGAAACCCGCCAGAAAAATAATAGTTTTACTATTGATGTACGGAGTATGGCTTTGATATATGCTTGTTTCCCTTAAACGCATCGGCGCACTCGTCTGCTCAGATTGCTGAATTGCTAAATGACACATTGACAGACCTCCGAGGTCTGCAGAAATGGCAGGCCGCCGCCATCCGATGCCCACACGCACTCTATTGCTTCGTAAACAAGCGCCGGGTGTAGTCTACCAAACTCAGATCCCCAACCCTGCCGTGGCCGGGCACCACGCGTTGGGCCGTCGGGTAGAGCTCCATAAGCTGGCTGCAGGTAGTAGCCCAGGACTTTACGTCGGCATCCTCGAGATTCCCTTTCTTCGCGCCCGCCGCCTTAATCAGGCAGCCCCCAAACAGTACCCGGTCGGTAGGAAAGTAGGCGACGCAGTTATCGCTACTGTGCCCGGGGCCCGGAAAACGGATATCTACCGAGAGCGCGCCTACCGGGAGGGTGAGCTGCTGGTCGAAGGCATTCTGGGGGACCGAAAATTCGTGGCTCCTTGCCAGGTCGATCGTGGCTTGACTGGCGTAGGAGGGGATACCCCGACGGTGAAATTCAGCTAGTCCGCCGAGGCAGTCCACGTGAAAGTGCGTAGGCACGACGGCCGTTACCGTCAGGCGCAACTCCTGCTGGAGCACGTCGAGCAGCTCCCGGGAACTGGCCGTGTCCGGCGGGGTGTCGAAGACCACGGCGGCCGGGCCGTCGGTAAAAATGACGCCGTTGCAGGCCACCTTACCGTACTCCCGGGTGGTGAGGTAGGAACGGTGGAGGTACGTGCCGGGAGCAATGCGCTCCACGACCAGGGTGGGGGATTTGTAGAGCAGGCTGTCCTGGCCCGCCAGCGGCGCGGCCAGGAGGCAGCTCAGGAGCAGTAGGAGCCAAGTATAAGAAACCCTCATGCCGTAATATAGCCTATCCGCCATTTTCCGTGCCCAAAAGGTGAGCACCCGGGTGGTTCGCACCCGCAGACTTAGAGCTTGTTTGGGTTCTCCGAGCCTGACGAAAACGCCGCTATTCTGGGTCTATTCGAGCCACAAAGAGGGGAGCCTAGTGCTTCAGGATTGAACTAAGCAATAGCTTGACGCCGAGAGCGGGGTGCTGAACGAGCGGACAAACGTCCAGCATAGCCGTAGCTACGGTGGATTTTTGGCGGGGAAGTGCAGCGCCGCGCTGGCCAGTCAAGGTGCAGCTTATTTCGGTCCGGAAGCACTAGCGGGCTAAGGGACACTTTTTGAGACGAAGAATAGGCGCAAAAGAGCAAGTTTGCGGCGGTGAGCGGAATCCCAAACAAGCTCTTACAGGCTATCCCGCTCGATCAGCCGAAAGGGATTTTTGATCCTGCCCGTCCGCTTTTCGAGGATCATCTCCGCGCCGGTCCGCCCCATCTGCTGGAAGTCCGTGGAGATCACCGCAATGCCGAGTAAGTCCTTGAGTGGAGTTTCGTTATAGGAAATGATTCCCACGTCCTGGCCCAGGGTCAGCCCCTTATCGCGCA
This sequence comes from Lewinellaceae bacterium, assembly GCA_963803525.1. Classification (GTDB taxonomy): domain Bacteria; phylum Bacteroidota; class Bacteroidia; order Chitinophagales; family Saprospiraceae; genus Neolewinella. The sequence continues at coordinate 120,161 of CAWDMV010000013.1, read as the reverse complement.
CCTGCTTGACCAGGCTCACCAGATCGGATTCCGCAATGATCACGAACAAGTCACCCGGACGGAGGACCGTATCGTCGTAAATCTCATCGATCACCTCGAAAGCTACCTTTTGCTCCACGCAAAAGCGGCGAAAACCACGGAGGATGCGCCGGGGGTGGGGGTAAATGGACCGCTTCGGGAAAACCATAATGATCTTCTGGTACTTGCGGATCTTCTCCACCCCCTGCTTCAGCGCACCGTGAATGTCGGCCTCGAAATCCTGGCTGACCTCCGCATATTCCCCGGAGAGTTGCGGCAAGTCGTTATCCAGGATGACAAGCTTGCTGCGCGGCAAGGCATGAAGGGCGGCCAGCACGTCCTCCGTACAACTGACGTGCTGTAAGTGAGGGGTCTTAAAGTGTGGCATAATCACGTAGTAATCGTAGGCCTGGGCATGCTTGCGCAGCAGGGTCAGGAATAGCGACTCGTCGCAGTGATATACGTGAAGATCGGTATGGGAACTCCCCCCCAGGCGACCGACAAAGGCATTATAGATCTGCATTTTGTACGAGCTCAGCTTATTGATGAGGAAGAGCACGTTGACCTTGGCAATCAGCGTTGTACGGGTGATGTAGAATCCCTTGCCCTGCACCGAGGTGATCACCTTGCGGTCCTTCAGGATGTTGTAGGCCTTTTCCACGGTGTCCCGCGATAGCAGAAGGTGTTCACTTAGCGCGTTGATGGACGGAATTTTATCGTCGATCGTGAGCCTGCCGTTGGATACATTGTCGATGACCGCATCAACGATCTGCCGGTACTTGGGCAGCCGGGAATGTTCATGGATCGTGATGTGCTCAAGAATACGCATAGCCGGAGCAGTGTGGCAAAAAACGGGCGCGGGCGCGGGTGCGGCGAAGTGCCGGGGAAACGTGTCAGCAGGTGCATCCCGCTTCCCCGGGTTGACCGCGGTGTAAATGTACTCCGCTTGACGTGGCCTCCCATCCATCACAGTTTCGTGGACGCGCCGGGAAATTCACTTGGAGTACAGCCGGACAGTACAGGATACGGTAGGCATCGCTGGCTTTTACCTTAGTCCCTACTATAAAACCACCGAAGACTATGCCTAGCACCGCCCCCGGCTTTCAGTACGTTGACTACCTATGGGATGCGGAGGAGGCCGCTCGCCTGGGCGATGACCAGGTCGCCCTCTTCCTCTACCGCTCCAACATCCTGGGCGCTGACCTGCGAATTACAAACTATGGCGGCGGCAACACCAGTTGCAAAACCACGGAACGCGACCCTCTGACCGGCCAGGAGGTGGAGGTCATGTGGGTCAAGGGCTCCGGCGGCGATATCGGCACGCTCACCCGCTCGGGCATTGCCGGGCTGTACACCGACCGCCTGCGCAACCTCAAGCAGGTGTACGGTGGCCTGGCCGACGAAGACCGCATGGTCGGCCTGTTTAACCACGCGATTTACGATCTGGACAGCAAGGCGCCGTCCATCGATACGCCCCTTCATGGGCTGCTGCCCTTTAAGCACATCGATCACCTCCACCCCGACGCCGTGATCGCGGTGGCCGCCGCCCGGGACAGCGAGCGGGTGACGAAGGAGATCTGGGGCGATACCATGGGCTGGGTGCCCTGGCAACGGCCTGGCTTCGATCTCGGCCTTCAGCTCGAACGGTGCCTGGCCGAAAACCCCGGCATTCGCGGCATCATCCTCGGCAGCCACGGGCTATTTACCTGGGGCGATACCTCCCAGGCGTGCTACCGAAACAGCCTCGAAGTGATCGAAATGGCTTCAGCCTACATCGAGCAAAAGATTAAGGAAAAGGGTACGGTCTTTGGGGGAGAAAAGGTCAGTCCCCTGCCGGGCGAAGGACGCCGCGCTAAGGCGGCTCAGCTGATGCCGCTGCTGCGGGGACTCGTCTCCTCCGAGAACCGCATGATCGGCCACTTCACCGATAGCCCCGCCGTGCTCGCTTACATCGATAGCTATGATCTGGAGCGGCTGGCTCCCCTGGGTACCTCCTGTCCGGATCACTTCCTCCGCACGAAGATCCAGCCCCTTGTCCTCAACCTGCAGCCCGAGGAGGACCTCGGGCAGGCAGGTACCGTGCTCGATAAACTTCGGCCAGCCTTTACCCGCTACCGCGTGGAGTACCGGACGTACTACGAGCAGCATAAGCGACCCGACAGCCCCGCCATGCGCGACCCCAACCCGGTCATTATTATATACCCGGGCGTGGGCCTGTTCAGCTTTGCGAAGAATAAGCAGACGGCCCGGGTAGCCGCCGAGTTTTACGTGAACGCCATCAACGTAATGCGGGGGGCCGAAGCGCTGACCGCCTACACCGCCCTGCCCCGGCAGGAAGCCTTTGACATTGAATACTGGCTACTGGAGGAGGCTAAGCTCCAGCGCATGCCCGGCGAGCAGCCCCTTTCCAGAAAAATAGCGCTCGTCACCGGTGCCGGTGGGGGCATCGGCAAAGCCATCGCCGACAAGCTCGTCGCCGAAGGTGCCGTAGTGCTCCTCTCCGACATTGCCGAGGAGCGGCTGCGGGAAGCGCACCAAACCTACCCCCCCGACACCACCGCCTATGCCGTCTGCGACGTCACCGATGGCGCTTCCGTCCGGGCAGCCTTCGCTACCGCCTGTCGGGAGTTCGGCGGCGTCGATATCGTGGTCCACAGCGCCGGCCTGGCCATTTCCAAGCCCCTGGAGGAAACGAGCGAGCAGGACTGGGACATTCTGCAGGACGTACTCGTGAAGGGACAGTTCGCACTGGCCCAGGCGGCCGTTGGCGTCATGAGAGGCCAGGGCCTCGGGGGAGACTTCATTCCCATTGCCAGCAAGAACGGCCTGGTCTCCGGCCCCAACAACGTCGCCTACGGCACGGCTAAGGCCGGCCAGCAACATATGGCCCGCCTACTGGCCGCGGAGCTCGGTAAGGACAACATCCGCGTCAATACCGTCAACCCCGACGGCGTTATCATCGGCTCCAAGATCTGGGAGGGGGCCTGGGCCGAGGGCCGCGCCAAAGCCTACGGCATCACGGTAGCCGAACTGCCCGCCCACTACGCCAAACGCAACCTCCTCAACGCCATCATCCGACCCGAAGATATCGCCGAAGCCGTGTTCGCCCTGGCCGGTCTGCTCACTAAGTCGACCGGCAACCTCATCAACGTGGACGGGGGCATGGCCAGCGCCTTCGTCCGCTAATCAATAACCCTAGACATGCAACTCACTCAAGCTCAAGTCCGCACTGAAAACCAGGCCAACCTAAACCGGCATGAGATCGACTACCACTACCTCGCGGACAAGCTCGCCGCGGCGGGGCGGGAGGCAGAGGCCGTGGTCGACGAGTTGGCCAAATTTCAGGTCGCCATTCCGAGCTGGGCCCTCGGAGCGGGAGGGACGCGCTTCGGGCGCTTTTCCTTTCACGGGGAGCCGGGGAATCTGGAGCAAAAGATCGCCGACGTCGGCGTGGTGCACGCGCTGACCCGGACGGCCGGGGCCATCTCCCTGCACATCCCCTGGGATACCCCCACGGACTATGGGGCCATCCGGGATTTGGCCCGGGAAAACGGACTGGTGTTTGATGCGATGAACTCAAATACCTTTCAGGATCAGTCAACCGCCACACGCAGCTACAAGCACGGCTCCCTCAGCGCGACCGACGAGCGTACCCGCCAGCAGGCCATCGCGCACAACCTCGAGGTGATGCGTATTGGTCAAGCGCTCGGCTCCCGGAGCCTGACCGTGTGGTTGGCCGATGGCACCACCTTCCCCGGGCAGCGCAATTTTCAGCGGGGGCTGCTGCAAACCGAGGACAGCCTAAAGCAGATCTACGCCGAACTGCCCCCCGACTGGAAGCTCTTCATCGAGTACAAACCCTACGAGCCTAATTTCTACAGCACCGTCATTCAGGACTGGGGTACCTCCTTCCTGCTCGCGACCGCCTGCGGAGACCGGGCCTACACCCTGGTCGATCTCGGGCATCACCTGCCTAACACCAACATCGAGCAGATCGTCTCGACCCTGATGCTCCAGGGCAAACTTGGCGGCTTTCACTTCAACGACAGCAAGTACGGCGACGACGACCTGACCGTCGGTAGCATCAAGCCCTATGCCCTCTTCCTGATCTTCAACGAGCTGGTGTACGGGATGCGGAACAACCCCCAGAATCCCGACCTTGCCTGGATGATCGACGCTAGCCATAACGTCAAGGATCCGCTGGAAGACCTCATCCAGTCCCTCGAAGCCATTCAGGAGGCCTACGCTAAGGCCCTACTGGTCGACCGGGAGCAACTGGCCGCCGCCCAGGCCGACCACGACGTAGTACAGTGCCAGGAGCTCCTGCAGGAAGCTTACCGCACCGACGTGCGGCCGCTGGTACAACGGGCAAGGCTTACCCGGGGCGGCGCCCTGCACCCGCTGCGTGCCTACCGTAACTTATCCGTCCGGGACACGCTGATTCGCGAACGCGGGAAGTACACCGTAGCCACCGGACTCTAGCGATGGAACGACAGCAGGTCACGGCGGTTTTCGACATTGGACGCACGAATAAAAAGTTTTTTCTCTTCGATGCGGAGTTCCGGGAGGTGTACCGGGAGTATGTCCGTTTCGCGGAAACGCGCGACGAGGATGGCTACCCCACCGAGGACCTGCGGGCCGTGCGGACCTGGATGCGGGAGGTGTTCCATCGCGTACTGGAGGACGGGACCTTCGACGTGCGAGCCATCAATTTTTCGTCCTACGGAGCCAGTTTTGTCCACTTGGATGCTGCCGGAGAGGTGGTCACGCCGCTCTATAACTACACCAAACCGATTGACACGGCCTTAGTGGCCGATTTCTACGCTACATACGGTCCGGAAGCTGCCTTTGCCCTGGCGACCGGCTCCGCCAACTCGGGTATGCTCAACTCCGGTATGCAACTCTACTGGCTCAAACACCGACAACCTGACAGCTACGCACGGATCAAGTATAGCCTCCATCTGCCGCAGTATCTGAGCTATGTGTTTACCGGCATTCCCTTTAGTGAGTACACCAGCATCGGCTGTCATACGGCCCTGTGGGACTACGGGAAAGCGGAGTATCACGGCTGGGTTTATGCTGAAGGGCTCCACCGTATTCTCCCGCCGATCGTTTCTGCCGAGACCAGTATCAACCTGCGTTACAGGGGGCGCCGCATTAAGGTAGGCGTAGGCATCCATGACAGTTCTGCGGCTTTACTGCCCTACTTAGAGAGTGAGCAACATGCCTTTATACTTGTCTCCACCGGCACCTGGAGCATCTCCCTGAACCCCTCTGGAGCAGCGACGCTTTACCCGGGCGACCTCGCCCAAAATTGCATAAACTACATGCGCATCGACGGCCGGCCCGTCAAGGCCGCCCGACTCTTCCTGGGGGAGGAGTACCGCCGGCAGCTTGCCCACCTGACCCTGCACTATGGGGTAGCGGAGGAGCGCCACCATGGCGTTCGCTTTGACTACCTCACGTATCAGCACCTTGCCCGGGACTTTACCCCATGGTTTCACTTCGAGGTACTGGACCGGCCGGACAACCCGCCCGCCACTCACCTACCAGCCGTGGCTTTCGACTGCGCCTATCATCATTTACTGATGGAACTGGTGGAGTTGCAGGTCGCGAGCATTCGGACGGTGATCGGCCGTGCGGAGGTGACTAAGTTGTTTGTTGATGGGGGGTTCAGCGACAACGAGGTTTTCGTACAATTGCTAGCTCACCATTTCCGGGAAATGGAGTTGTGGACTACGAAGTCCAGTATGGGCTCGGCACTCGGAGCGGCTATGTGCGTGTCCGACCGGGAGCTTGACCCCCGGTTTTTGCAAAAGCAATTCGGCCTGAAAAGACACCGGCCGTTCAAGCTCTAAGACGCCGGCGCCCGGGGGCACGCTACTCCCTACAGCACCGGGCCCCTGGGCGGCTCCACCGCACCCGCGGCTACCGCAAATAAAGAATGTAAGCCGCCGCAAAGGGGATCACGAAAATGAAGGCGTCGAAACGGTCCAGCAGCCCCCCGTGCCCCGGCAGCAGGTTGCCGCTGTCCTTGACGCCGACGCTGCGCTTGAGCATACTTTCGACGAGGTCGCCGATGCCGCCGAACACGGCCACGATCGCGGCCAGGACCAGCCACTGGATCAGACCGATCTCGTCAAACACCAGGTGCAGGATGTAGCCGAATAGGATGCAGGTGACCGCCCCCCCGATCGTGCCCTCCCAGGTCTTGTTGGGGCTGATGCGCGGGAAGAGGGGGGTCTTACCGAAATTACTGCCGGCCAGGTAGGCCCCGGTATCGTTGACCCAGGTCAGCAGCAACAGGCCGAACACGATGCGGAAGTAGAAATTGTCGCCCTCGAAGGCGATGAAGTCCACCAGGGCGAAGGGAATGCCGATGTAGAACATGCCCAGGATGATGTAGGCGATGTTGACGAAGGGTTCCTGGCTGTTGCTGTACAGCTCGTAGATGAAAATGGTGAAGATGAAGGGGGCAAACAGCAGGCTCGACACCTGGATGAAGGATTCCGGGTCGCGCAGGTACCCCAGGGAGAAGGAGCTGACCAGGAAGAAGGGCAGCAAACCAACGGCGATGCCCAGGATTTTGCGGAAGCTGTCGCGCCGCGTATGCCGGTCGAGGGTCATGCCGAAAAATTCGTACAAACACCCCCCCGTAATCACCAGAAAAAGCAGGTTGAAGGTATAAGGGCCGGTGTACATACCCGCGATCATGATGATCACGAAAATTACGGCCGTCGTAAGCCTTCTCCAGAGTCCTTGCATCAGCCGCAATATAGTTATGCGGAGCTATCCGGGACCAAAAGGACGTACTTTCTCCTTTTTGGGGGAATTGCGTACTTTGCCCTGCGTACAGGCAAAACTCACCTATCTATGGCTTCGGACATCTCGGACGACGAACTCAAACGCTATTTCTCGATCGGGGAAGTGGCCACCAAACTGGGCGTGAATACGTCGCTCATTCGCTTCTGGGAAAATGAGTTCTCCCACATCAAACCCAACAAGAACAGCCGGGGAGACCGCCGCTTCACCAAGGGCAACATCCGGCAGCTGCGCGAAGTCTACCACCTGGTACGCGAACGCGGGTTCACCCTCGAGGGCGCCCGCCGGGAAATCGCCGGTGCCGCGCAACCCAAACCCGGTAAGCGGGAGGTCATCGAGCGGCTCACCGAAGTGCGCCGCCGCCTCGAAAGCCTGCAGGGCGAGTTCTAGTGTGGCCTACCTGCTGTACTACCTGGTTCTGCTGCCGCTGAGCCGGCTGCCGCTGCGCGGGCTCTACCGTCTTTCCGACTTCCTTTACCTGGTCGGCTACCGCTGGATCGGCTACCGCAGCGCCGTGGTCAAGGAAAACATGCGGGGCGCCTTCCCCGGGTGGTCGCCGGACGAGGTAGACCGGCAGGCCAGCGCTTTCTATCACTACTTTTTCGATACCATCGTCGAGTCGGTCAAGAACTACAGCCTGTCCGAGGCCGAGTCGATCAACCGCCTGCGCGTGCTCAATCCGGAGGTCGTCGCCCCCCTGGCCGCGGCGGGCCGTTCCTGCATCCTCTACGGAGCCCACTACAGCAACTGGGAGATCGGCGGACTCAGCTTCCCCAGCCAGTTCGCGCCCGCCCGGGTCATGGCCATCTATTCCCCCCTCGCCAACGACGTCATGGACCGCCTGACCAAGCACAACCGCGAACGGACCGGCGTGACCATGACCTCCCGCCGGGTGATCTACGACTACTTCGAGGCCGATGCCCTGCGCCCCGCCGTGGATATTTTCGTCGCCGACCAGTCGCCCAGCAACGCCGTCTGGCAGCGGCTCCACTGGACCACCTTCCTTGGGCGCCCCACCGCCTTCGTGGCCGGCCCCGAACGCTTCGCCGTGCGCTACAACCGGCCGGTGTACTACATCAACCTGCGCCGCCGGGCCCGGGGATACTACACCGCCAGGATCTACCCGGTCACCGAGACGCCCCGGGAGGAGGCCCCCGGCTACATCACCGAATGCTTCGTGCGCCACCTCGAGCACGAGATCCGCCGCGACCCCACGCCCTGGCTCTGGAGCCACCGCCGCTGGAAGCGGGAGGTGCCCGAGGAGGTCCTCCGCGAGTTGCGCTCCCGGCCCTATCTTCCCGCCGATTACACCCGCGATTAACGCCTAGTGCTTCAGGACCGAAATAAGCTGCCCCTTGAATGGCCATCGCGGCGCTGCACTTCCCCGCCAAACATCCACCGTAGCTCCGGCTATGCGGAACTTTTGTCCGCTCGTTCAGCACCCCGCTGTTGGCGTCAAGCTATTGCTTAATTCAATCCTGAAACACTGGTGGCCTACGTCCTATATTACCTCGTCCTCCTGCCCCTCAGCTACCTGCCGTTGCGGCTACTCTACGGCCTGTCCGGTGCCCTGGATACGCTCAATTGGCACGTGATCGGCTACCGAAAGGGGGTAGTACGCGGCAACCTGAAAACGGCCTTCCCCGGGTATTCCGCGGCGGAGATCGATCGGCTGGCCCGCGATTTTTACGGCTTTTTCTTTGACAACCTGGCCGAAAGCATCAAGCAGTTCAGCCTGGCGGAGGGGGCGGCGGTGCGCCGGTGCCGGGTAGCTAACCCGGAAGTAGTCGACCACCTCCTGCGCGACGGCCGGAGTTTCATTGCCTACGGAGCCCACTACGGCAACTGGGAAATGGCGGCGCTCTCCTTTCCGTCGCAGTTTCCGGGCTTCCGGGTCATGGGCATCTACTCCCCCCTCAAGAGTCGGGTGCTGAATCGCCTATTCACCGAGAACCGCGGGCGGACGGGCACCTACCTCGTGTCCCGCCGGGCGGTAGACGACTACTACGCCACGCCCCCGGAGGTGCCCGCCGTCGACTTCTTCATCGCCGACCAGTCGCCGAGCAATGCCGTGCTGGAGAAGTTGCACTGGACTACCTTCCTCGGACAGCCTACCGCCTTCCTGGCGGGGCCGGAGCGCTTTGCCGTGCGTTACGACCGTCCCGTCTACTACATGACCCTGCGGCGGGAGGCCCGCGGCTGCTACGTGGCGGAGCTGATCCCCGTTACCGACACCCCCCAAGCCGAACGCCCCGGTGTGATCACCGAGGCGTTCGCCCGTCAGTTGGAGCGGGAAATTCTGCGGGACCCCGTCACCTGGCTCTGGAGCCACCGCCGCTGGAAGCGGATCGCCCCCGCCGACGTAGTCGAACAGCTTGGGAAGCAAGCCTACCTGGCACCGGAGTACGCACGTTGATTACTGCTCGGGGCCGGCGCTGACGATGGCCTTATCGGCGGCCTCGGCGTAGGGGGCAAAGTTCTTGTGGAAGAGCTCGGCCAGCTTATTGGCGGCCTGGTCGTAGTTGGATTCGTTGCGCCAGGTATCGCGGGGGTTGAGCATGGCGTTGGGCACGTCGGGGCAGCTGGTGGGCCGCTCCAGTCCGAAGATGGGATCGGTCACGTAGGGCACCTCGTCCAGCTGACCGGTCAGGGCGGCCTTGATCATGGCCCGGGTGAAGGCCAGTTCGATCCGGGAGCCTTCCCCGTAGCCACCGCCGGTCCAGCCGGTGTTGACGAGCCAGACGTTGATGGGCTGTCCGTCGACCTCCGCTTCCTTCAGCTTCTTACCCAGCATATCCGCGTAGTGGGTCGGGTGGAGGGGGATGAAGGGGGAGCCGAAGCAGGCCGAAAAGGTAGCCTGGGGCTCGGTGATGCCGGCCTCGGTGCCCGCGATCTTGGCGGTGTAGCCGCTGATGAAGTGGTACATCGCCTGCTCGGGCGAGAGCCTGCTGATGGGAGGCAGCACGCCGAAGGCATCGCAGGTGAGGAAGAAGATGTTCCGGGGCAGGTCGCCCCGGCTGTTGTACATGATGTTGTCGATGTGGTAGATCGGGTAGCTCACGCGGGTGTTCTGGGTGATGCTCTCGTCCTCGTAGTCGGGGGTGTGGCCGTCTTCCTTCAGGCCGATGTTTTCCAGCAGGGCGCCGAACTTGATGGCCCGGTAGATCTGGGGTTCCTTCGATTCGCTCAGGTCGATCACCTTGGCGTAGCAGCCCCCCTCGAGGTTGAACACGTTGGCCTGGCTCCAGCCGTGCTCGTCGTCGCCGATGAGGCGCCGGTCGGGGTCGTTGCTGAGGGTGGTCTTGCCCGTGCCGGAAAGGCCGAAGAACAAGGCCGTATCGCCGCGGGTGCCCACGTTGGCGGAGCAGTGCATGCTCAGTACCTCGCGGCGGGTGGGCAGCACGTAGTTCAGGACGGAGAAGATGCCCTTTTTGATCTCCCCCGTGTAGGCGGTGCCTCCGATGAGGATGGTCTTCGCCGTGAAGTTGATGATGCTGAAGTTGTCCTGGCGGGTGCCGTGGACACTGGGCTCGGCCTGCACGCCGGGGAAGGCGTAGATGGTCCACTCGTCCGACATCAGGTTGGTGATCTTCTCGCCGTCGGGGCGCAGGAACATGTTGTAGGCGAACATGCTCTGCCAGGGGTATTCCGTAAAGACCCGGATGTTGATGCGGTACTTGCGGCTGGCGCAGGCGTAGGCGTCGCGGACGTACACTTCCTCCAGATCGCCGGCGTAGTCGAGGGTCTTCTGGAGCAGTTGATCGAAGGCGTCGGAGGTGATGGGGATGTTGACCTTGCCCCAGTCGACGGTGTCGCGGGTCAGGTCGTCCTCGACGATGTAGCGGTCCTTAGGGGAACGGCCGGTAAACGCGCCGGTATTGATGATGAGGGCACCGGTGTCGCTGAGGTGGCCCTGGCCCTTGCTGATGGTGTCTTCGACGAGGGCGGCGACCTTGAGGTTTTCCCGGAGGTTTGGGTGTTGCATGCGGCTTAAGCTTGGTTAGGGAGTACAAATGTACCCTAGGAATTGATAATCCCTAGTGTATATACATCGGGCAGGGAATGTTCGTCCTCGCCCGGGCAAAGCCTACAGCAGCCGGTCCCCCAGTAGCCGACCGAACACCGCCTCCCGCCGGCTGCGGCTCACCGGAAGGAGCTGGTTGCCGATGCGCAGCTGGTTGCCGTCCACTCCGTCCACCCGCTGCAGGTTGACGAGGTAGCTCCGGTGAATCTGCACGAAGTCCTCCTGCGGCAGGCTGTCCAGCAGTTGGGATAGCGGCAGCAGCGGCAGGTAGCTCGCCCCCGTGGTGTGAATACGGCAGTAGTTCTGCATGGCCTCGGCGTAAAGGATATCGCCGGTCCGGATGCGGGTGACGCGGCCATCCTCCCGGATAAAAATATCCTCTTCAGCAGGGGGCAGGGCAGGGGGCGCAACCGCGGGTGCCGTGCCCTTCCGGACCTTCAGCACGGCGCGCAGGAAGCGGGCAAACCCGATGGGTTTGAGGAGGTAGTCCACCGCCTCCAATTCAAAGCCCTCCACGGCGAAGGACGGGTGGGCGGTGGTGAAGATGACCGCCGGTGGCCGCTGGAGGGTGCGCACCAGGTCGGTACCGCTCAGGCCCGGCATCTGCACGTCCAGCAGCAGCAGGTCGACCGGCCGCTGCTCCAGGAAGCTCAGGGCCTCCATCCCGTTGCGGCACTCCCCGACGTCTTCCAGAAATTCTACTTGCCGCACGAAGTCCCGCATCCCGCTGCGTGCGAGGGGCTCGTCGTCTACGGTCAGGGTGGTGATCTTCATGTCGTCGGCAGCAGGAGGTGAACGCTAAACCGCCCGACCTCCCGGCTGATCGTCAGTTTTGCGCCCTCGGGGTAAAGCAGATCGAGGCGGCGACGCAGGTTGCTCAGGCCGATCCCTCCGGCTCCTTCTCCGGGCGCGCCCGCCGTGTACTGTCCGATCCGGTTGATTAGGTGAAAGTGGGTGGCCTGCTCGGTCAGTCGGATACGGGCCTGAATATACCCACCCTCCCCGCTGCTGTACTTGAAGGCATTCTCCATGATGGGTAAAAGGAGCATGGGCGGAACGCGACGGCCATCGTCGGGGTCCTGGTCGAAGCGGTAGGTAAAGTCCTCCTCCATACGGAGGGCGGACAGGGTCGCGAATTTTTCGAGTTGCGCTACTTCATCGCTCAGGGGAACGGTCGCCGCTTCGCTGGCGTAGAGCTGGTACCGCAGGAGGTCGGAAAACCCGAGCAAGCTGTCTTTTGCCGTTTCCGGTTCGCGATCGATCAGTAAGTAGATGCTATTGAGAGCATTAAACAGGAAGTGGGGGTTGAGCTGGCCCCGCAGGAAGGCTAGCTCGGCCTGCGTCCTGGCGGTTTCCAGTTGTTGCTCCCGCAGCGACTGCCGGCTCCGGTAGATGAAGAGCAACAGCCCGCTCGAGAGGGCCAGCAGGGTACCGATACTCCAGCCGATACGGTTAGCCCAGTAGCTTACGAAGACCACCGGGTCCAGTGAGGTACGCAGTTCGACCACTCCAAGACCGATCAGGGCCAGGCCCAACCAGCAAACCAGTATGCCCGCTACGACGGCCCCGATCAGTACCAGACCGTACCCAGGCAGGCCACGCGCTTTGCGCAGCAGGGGAAACAGGCCGAAGTGGAGGTGACCGTAAACGGCCACCACCTCACCCGCCAGGAAGGCCAGCATGATCAGCAGGTTGACCGGGTGGAAAGGATCGGGGGCAAAGGCGATCTGGGTAGAAAGCGTGTACACGAACCAGAACACGCTATCGGCCCAGGGGCCCCGCTGTAAAATAGTCCGATCGGTCGGCAGGTAGTTCATTCGCGGTAAGAATCGGTGGTTTATCGGACTAGTGCTTCAGGATTGAACTAGGCAATAGCTTGACGCCGATAGCGTGGTGCTGAACGAGCGGACAAAAGTTCAGCATAGCCGCAGCTACGGTGGATTTTTGGCTGGGAAGTGCAGCGCCGCGATGGCAAGTCAAGATGCGGCTAATTTCGGTCCTGAAGCACTAGGCCCCCGCCCGATTGACGAATGACAGTCCTGCCGTGACGAGTGAATAAGGGACCAGTCGTCACGAAAAAGCTACGCTGTATAAAGTTAATTCGTGGCGACCTGGGGTGGAGAGGACATTGGGTAGCAGATCAACTCATTGCACCATGCGTATCCTTTCCTTCCTCCTTCTCTGTTTAGCCGGCACCTGCGTCCGCGCCCAGCATGCCGAAGCGCTTGCACTGACCGCCTACCTACATAACGATGTCGCGAAGTGGGATGCCGCCCTTGCCGCCGCCGCCGCGATACCCGACCCGGAAAAGCGACTGCTTACCCGGGCGGAATACCAATTGAACCGGGGCTACGCCGCCATGGTCGCCGACGATGATGCCGCCCTCGACGACGTTATCGCGCAAATGGACGAGGCGCTGGATCAACTTTGGGAGATCGACGACGAGAATGCGGTCGCCCACGGGCTATACTCCGCTCTCCTCGGACTCAAAATAGCCCGCAAGCCCATTTCCGGAATGATTCACGGATCGCGGGCCGCCAACTATGCCGAAAAAGCGGCTAAACTAGGCCCGCAAAACGGCGCCGCCCTCCACCACGCCGCCGCCAATCTGTACTACACCCCCCCGCAGTGGGGTGGTGACCCGGAACAAGCCCTCCGCTACCTGGAACAGGCTGTAGATACTTACGGGCCCGACCGAAACTCCGACTGGCGCTACCTGAGTACCCTGGCACTCATGGGGCAGGTGCAACGTGAACTGGGGCAAACCGACCGCGCCCGCGCGACCTACGAACTCGCCCTGGCCGCTCAGCCGGATTTCGGGTACGTCAGTAAGGTATTGCTTCCTCAACTGAAGCAGTGATGCGTGCTTACCTGCTCGTGCTGGGGTGCTGTGCGCTTTCTCCGGGGGTAGCCGCCCAGACTCCCGATACTTCGGACATCGTACTGAGTACGACCGCCGATGCGCTCACGGTACGTGCCGCCCCCATCCCCCACGGCGAGTTGGCTACGGTGCGGATCAGCCAACTCGACATCTACCTCAACGCCACGGCCAAGGGCGACCCCCTGCTGGCCGTAAACAGCCTGCCGGCCGCGACCAACCCCGACGAGACGGCCAACGTGAGTCTGCGCGGCAGCCCGGCCGAAGCCACCGGCGTTTACCTCAACGGGGTGCCGCTGCGCTCGGCCGTGCGGATCGACCAGAGTAACGGGGTGGGGCAGTTCAGTCTGTTCCGCCAGTTGCCGATCCGGGAGCTGCGGGTGTACCCCAGCAGTCCGCCGGTCCCCTTCAGCCAGGCCAGTGCCGGGGCCGTGGCGATCGAGACGGCCTTCCGGCGGCCCGCGGCTACCGAGCACGGGATCAACCTGAGTTTGGCCGGTGTGGGATATAGTCACGCCCAGGCCGTCGGCAAGCGGGGGGCGCTGCGGGGCTACGTCAACGCGACGGATCTCGGGGTTTTTCAGCGCATCAACGGAAGCAGGCTCGCGGACCTGCAACGGAGCCAATCCGTAGACGGCATGCTGAGCTACGCCTACGCGGGAGAATCGGGTACCGGCGTGCAACTGTTCTACCTTGGCTTCGATGAAAACTACATCTACGATTACCGGACGGACGTGGCGGAAGACCGTTACGAACAGCGCAAGCCCCGCCACCTGGGGATCGCGAACGTGGACTGGGAGGTGGGCGAGTGGACCTACCGCGTCAACCAGCTCCTCGACTGGGAGAAGCCCACCTTCGCCTGGGCCGGCCGGGAGCTGACCGTCGAGCGCACCACCAACCACACTGCGTTGCACGCCGAGCGGCGGAGCCCGGGGCTTACCCTGCAGTGGGGGAGTGCCGTCAATAATTATTTCGACCCCGGCAGCCACCGCTACCTGGCCGAGGCCTACGCCAACCTTCAGCACCGAAGTGGGCCCTGGCTGCTGGGGGGCGGGATCAAACCCGTATTCGACGGCCGGGCGGCGGTGAACGTGCAGGCCGCCGTGCGCCGCGAGCTGGGCGATCACCGGCTGCACTTCTCGCTCGGCAGCCACGCGCAACTCCTCGCGCCGGGACGGCTCTTTACTGACTGGCAGCGCCTGCGGATCGAGCAACTAGCCCTGGAACACCGCTACACCGCCGGAGACTGGACGGCGGAGTCGGCTATCTACGCCAAGCGGGAACGCTACGGCCTCGGGGGCCGGGTGAACGTCCTCGGAGCTGAAACCCAGCTGACCTACGCCCACGGCCCCTGGCTGGCGAATGTGGCCCTGACTTCGGTGAGCAGCCGGGGGACGGCACCCACCTTCCTGGATATTCCCATCACGGCACGGGGAAACGTACGCTACACCCTCGGTGGCTGGTCGGCCGACCTGAGCTACCGGGGGAGGAGTGGCGGCGTGTTCGATGCCGTGACGGTCGACGACTTCGCGCGCTACCCCTACTACCGGCGGCTCGATGCCGCGCTCAGTAAGACACTGATCGTCGCAGGGGGGGCACTGATCCTCTACGTCAATGCCAACAACCTACTCGACACCCGGAACGTGAGCTACTACTCCCTCCGCGGCGAGGAGTACTACAGCCGGCGGGTGGTCTTCCTAGGCGCGGTGTATAACTGGTAGGGTAGATTACACTCCCGAAAACGCACTAAAGCCCCCGTCCACCGGCACCACGATGCCCGTCACGAAGCGGCTGCCCGGCGCGCAGAGATAAAGCAGGGTGGTGACCAGCTCGTCGGCCTCCCCGAAACGGTTCATGGGGGTGCTGTTGATAATGGTCCGTCCGCGGGCGGTGAGGCTGCCGTCCTCCTCCAGCAACAGCCGGCGGTTCTGCTCGCCGATGAAGAAGCCCGGAGCGATGGCGTTGACGCGTACCCGCCCATCGTACTTTTTGGCCATTTCCACGGCCAGCCAGCGGGTGAAGTTGTCGATGCCGGCCTTGGCCGCGCTGTAGCCCACCACCCGGGTGATGGCCCGGTCGGCCGCCATGCTGGAAATATTGACGATGCTGCCGCCCGCCTCCGTCAGCAACTTGCCGAAAACGAGGCTGGGAATGACCGTGCCGTCCAGATTGAGCTTGCTGACCCCGGCGAAGTCTTCCATTCGGAGATCGAAGAAGGTCTGTTCCGGGCCGATGGTGGCCCCCGGACGGTTGCCGCCCGCGGCGTTCACCAGGATGTCGAGCCGGCCCCACGCCGCGAGGAGTTCGTCGCGGGCGGATTCCAGGCTGGCGGCATCGGTGACGTCGCCGCGCAGGAGGAGCACCGCACCCGCGTCCCCGCCCAGTGCTTCGGCGGCCCCCCGCAGGTTATCGGGATTGCGGCTCAGGAGGGCGACGCGGGCCCCGGCTTCGAGCAGGCCCCGGGCCATGGCGGTACCCAGGGCCCCGGTTCCCCCGGTGAGTAAGGCGGTCTGGCCGGTCAGGTCGAAGTGGTTCATGATCGGGAGGGTGAAGGGAAGGAAAGGTGATTAGGCCCGCCGGCCGGTTGGCCGGCGGCCACCAGGGGTGCTGCCGGAAAGTACAAAATCGGTGGTGAACGGGAATGCAAGCGGGCCATCAGCGCTCCACCGTAAGCATCAGCAGGGAGAAGGGGGGCAGGGTAAAGGTCACGGTGCCCTCGGTCACTTGCAAATCGGTGAAGTCCCGGGGGATGATGTTGTCGGGAGTGTCGAAGTCGTTGTAGTCCTGCAGATTATCCGATTGCAACACCCGCGCAGAAACGCTGGAGGGGGTAGCCCCCGGCAGGGGAATGCTCACGGTATGGCTGTCGGCGGCCGCAACGTTCACCAGGGAGATGTGGACGCGGCCCTCCGCGTCGCGGGAAGCGGAGGCGGACAGGGCGGGCAGGCTTTCCCCGTCCAGCGTATACTGCGGGACGTCGGAGAAGGTGAGGGGCAGCAGCTCGGCGTCCTGGTGCACGGCGTAGAGTTTCATGACGTGGTAGGTCGGCGTGAGGATCATACGTTCGCCCCTGGTCAGGATGACGGCCTGTAGTACGTTGACGGTCTGGGCCAGGTTGGCCATCCGCACCCGGTCGGCGTGGTTGTTGAAGGTGTTGAGCGTGGTGCCGGCGATCATCACGTCCCGCATCGTGTTTTGTTGGTACAGAAAGCCCGGATTGGTGCCGGGTTCTACCTCGTACCAGCCGCCCCACTCGTCGACGAAGAGCGCGATTCGCTTTTCGGGGTCGTAGCGGTCCATGATCGCCGCGTGGCGCGTCACGAATTCCTCCATTTTCATCGCCTCGCTTAGCGAGGCGAAGTACTGGGCCTCATCGAAGCCGGTGGAGGGCCCCTTGGCGCTCCAGTCGGTCACGGCGTAGTGGTGGAGGGCCAGGGCCTCTACCAGTTCGGGCTTGATGTTTTTCATCAGCGTCTCCGTCCAGGCGTAATTGCTGCCCGAGGCGCCCGAGGCGATGCGGAACATGTCGCTGCCGTCGCCCGGGTTCCAGTCCCGCATGAAGGTGGCATACTGCCGGTAGATGTCGGCGTAGTACGCGGCGGTCATGTTGCCGCCGCAGCCCCAGGCCTCGTTGCCTACGCCCCAGTACTTCACGTGCCAGGGCTCCTCCCGGCCGTTTTTCCGCCGCAGTTGGGCCATGGGGCTCTGTCCGTCGTGGGTGGTGTACTGCACCCATTCTTCCACTTCCCGCACCGTGCCGCTCCCGACGTTCGCCGAGAGGTAGGGTTCGGTGCCGAGCACCTCGCAGAGGTTCAGGAAGTCGTGGGTGCCGAAGCTGTTGTCTTCCGTCACGCCGCCCCACCATTGGTTCACGATGGTGGGCCGCTTTGCCTTGGGGCCGATGCCGTCCTTCCAGTGGTAGGTGTCGGCAAAGCAGCCGCCGGGCCAGCGCAGGTTAGGGATACGCAATGCGCGGAGGGCCTCGATGATGTCGTTCCGCACGCCGGCCGTGTTCGGGATGGTCCTGTTTTCCTCCCCCACGTAAAAGCCGTCGTAGATGTTGCGGCCCAGGTGCTCCGCGAAGTGGCCGTAAATGTGGCGGCTGATGGTGGTTCCGCTACCGGCCGAATCAATGGTAAGGCGGATCGGCAGTTGTGCGAATGCGGCGGGCGGGGAGATGAGGTAAGCCATCAGTAATAAGCAGCCGGTCAGTAGTCGAGTATGCATAAATAGATAGCGGGTGATGTGGGCAACACACCAATATAGGGTAATCCCCCCCGTCACCGGGCTGCTACGATAAGTATTTACTGGAGCAAAGGGATGCCGGCGGGGCCGCGGGTGTAGGGTGCTTTTCGGAAAACGCGAACGAGCCCTCTACAGATCCCCGGCCAGCAGGTTACAGCCGCGTACGTCGGAGAAATCCATCCGCCCCAGTACCTCGAAGCTGCCGTCGGGGTACACCCGCCCCAGGTCGTCGCTGGCGATGAAGCTGACGGTGTCGAGGTTGGCCAGGTCGGTGAGGTTGAGGGCGGCGGAGCCGCCGAAGGGGGCCGCGGCGAAGGGGTCGGTAATGTCGCGGGGGGCCACGGAAAGGGTAGGGGCGGGAAAGAAGCGGCCCTGCCGGGGCGCGTAGGCCTGGGAGAGCAGTTCGGTCATGCCGTACTCGCTGTGGATGTGGGGCTGTTGAAAGGCCGCGCCCAGGGTGGCGTGCAGCTCGGCGCGGGTGAGCTCGCGGCGGCGGCCCTTCATGCCCCCGGTTTCCATGACGATGGTGTTGCCGAGGGCCTGCGGATAGCGCTCGGCGAGGTCGAGCAGGGCGAAACTGACGCCGAGCAGGAGGGTGGGGGTGCCGGCGTCGCGGAGCGTCCGGAGGCGGCGGTCGAGCGCCGGGAGATCGTCCAGGAAGAATCCCGAGGCGGGGTGGCCGCTGCGCTCGATGAAGTCCTGGGCCATGAAGACCAGGCTGGAGCCGCCGCGCTCCAGGTAAGCCGGCAGCAGGGCGAGCACCGCCCGGCCGGCCAGGGGGCCGTACTGCCGCTCGAAGGCCCGGCGGGCACCGTGGCGGTACCAGGCTTCATCCCGTAGTCCGTGCCGGCTGGTGGTCGGGCCGGTGGTGCCGCTGCTGGTGAAGGTGAGGGTGGGGGACCAGTCTCCGCTGCGGAGGCTATGGTGCTTGAACAGGGAGATGGGTAAGTGCGGTATGTCGGAGCGGGTGCGAACGCCGGCGGGGTCGACCCGCAACAATTCGAGGTATTGGGCGTAGATTAGATTGCTTGCCGCCTGGTACCGGAACACGTCCAGGGCCAGCGCCGTAAAGCTATCGGGGGTGACCCCCTGGATGCGTTCGGCGAGTTGGTCGCGCGACATAGTTAAGCTAGATTATCTGCCATGCAATACACCCGCTTCGCCCTATGGTTGTTCGCCCTCAGCTGCGGGCTGGCCGCTTGCGTGTCACCTCCGGACTATCCCGACGAGCCCATTATCGTCTACGAAGGGATCAGTAAGAACACCATATACCAGTTTCGAGACCAATTCGGTGTTGCCGGACCACCCGACAGTTTGGTTATTCACTTTTCTTTTACTGATGGCGATGGAAACATCTCTTCGTCCGACACTGCCGACATCTTCATTACGGACAGTCGCCTGCCGCAGGTACCGCCGACACCGGCGGCCTTTCCGTTCATTCCAAACGAGGGAACGGGCAACGGCATTAGCGGAGATCTATACTATACGATATCCAATTTCGATCTGGGCGTATGCTGCATCTATCGGGGCTTTGCCTGTATTGCTGACCCCAACTATCCGGTCGACACGTTCTCTTACGAAATTTACATCATGGACCGGGCAGGAAACAGGAGTAACACGATCCGTACGGAACAGATCCAAATCCTGTGTCTCGGACAGTAGGTGGCCGTATGGAATTTTATGAGTTTCTCGCCCACCTGACCCACGAGCGGCGACTTAGTGCGCACACGGTTTCGGCCTACCGGTCCGATCTGGACGCCTTTTCCGCGTACTGCGCGGAGACCTACCGGATCGACCGGGCCGCGGAGGTGAGCCGGGAGATCATCAAGAGCTGGCTGGCCGCCCTGGTGGAGGAAGAGTTGGCCGCGACTTCGATCCGACGCAAGCTGTCTTCCCTGAAGGCCTACTTTTTGTACCGGCAGACCCGGGGGCGGCAGGCGGACAACCCGAGCCTCCGGATTCCGACGCCTAAGATCGGCCGCCGGCTGCCCACAACGGTGCCGCGGGCCGATCTCCAGCGACTGTTTGCTTCCTTTCCCGAGCCGCGGGCCGAGCAGGATGCCGACCGCTTGCAGGATCACCTCATGCTGGCCTTGCTCTACCAGGCGGGGCTGCGGCGGGCGGAACTCATCGGCCTGACCGTGACCGACCTCGACCTCGATCGTCGGCAGTTGCGCATTCGGGGGAAGGGCAACAAGCAACGGCTGGTGCCGATCGGCGAGGGCCTGACGGAGCTCTTGGAACGGATGTTGCACCTGCGCCCCGCCGCCCCCGCCCTGTTTGTCACCCCGCGGGGCAATCCCGTATACCCGAAATTCGTGTACAATACCGTGGCCCGCTACCTTGGGGGCGTGACGGCGGAAGAGAAAAAGAGTCCCCACGTGCTTCGCCACTCCTTCGCGACCCACCTGACGGAGGCCGGCGCCGACCTCAACGCGGTGAAGGAACTGCTGGGGCATGCCAGCCTCGCCGCCACCCAGGTGTACACCCACAACAACCTGGAGCGGTTGCGGGAGGTGTACCGGCGGGCACATCCGGAAGGAGAAGATAAAAAATAGGGGAACTACGTTTTGTGAATTGTTAACTACGACTTACCTTTGCAATCGCTTTGGGAAAACGTCCTGCGGCATACATTGATATTTGGGTAAATCTAAAGATTAAGCCGGTGTAGCTTCCCGATAGCTATCGGGAGTAGAGCAGCCGATTTTTAATCAGCTGGTGCCCAACAAGCCGGTGTAGCTTCCCGATAGCTATCGGGAGTAGAGCAGCCGATTTTTAATCAGCTGGTGCCTAACAAGCCGGTGTAGCTCAGTTGGTAGAGCAGCTGATTTGTAATCAGCTGGTCGGCGGTTCGAGTCCGTCCATCGGCTCCACGGATCGGATCTTAAGAGGTACCATAGAATGGGGGTGCGCCACAGTTGGAGAGGTGGGTTGGACTGTAAATCCAATGTTTCGGCTGAGTAGGTTCGAATCCTACCACCCCCACATTTTGTTGACATAGTTTGGTGTGGCTTTCCGGCCACGACGGGGTTGGAAGCCCGTTGGAGGTGGCCGGAGGGAAGCAACATCAGACGGTATTGCGGAAGTAGCTCAGTTGGTAGAGCATCAGCCTTCCAAGCTGAGGGTCGCGGGTTCGAGCCTCGTCTTCCGCTCCAGATATAAGGTCGCAACGGCGGCTCCTTATTTTTAAACGCAACCGTGTTGCCGACGTAGCTCAGGGGTAGAGCACTTCCATGGTAAGGAAGGGGTCGTGAGTTCAAATCTCACCGTTGGCTCAAGGGTATACCGTTGTTGGTCTTAGCGGGCCACGACAATAGGGCGGCCGGTGTTGCGGTCGGCACCCTGAATTCGCACCATTTTTTAATTCCAAAATAGGTTATCCTCAGATGGCTAAGGAAAAATTTGCAAGAACCAAACCCCACGTTAACGTGGGTACCATCGGTCACGTCGACCATGGCAAGACCACCCTTACCGCAGCTATTACCACCGTTCTATCGGAGTCTGGCGGCGCTAAGAAGATGGACTACGACACCATTGACTCGGCCCCCGAGGAGAAGGAGCGTGGTATCACGATTAATACTGCTCACGTAGAGTACGAGACGGCTAACCGTCACTACGCTCACGTAGACTGCCCGGGCCACGCTGACTACGTCAAGAACATGGTTACCGGCGCGGCTCAGATGGACGGTGCTATCCTGGTAGTTGCTGCTACGGACGGCCCCATGCCCCAGACCCGCGAGCACATCCTCCTGGCCCGCCAGGTAGGTGTACCTAATATCGTGGTCTTCATGAACAAGGCCGACCTCGTCGACGACGAAGAGATGCTCGAACTCGTGGAAATGGAAGTACGTGAGCTCCTGAGCCAGTACGACTACGATGGCGACGAAGCCAGCATCATCATCGGCTCCGCCCTCAAGGCCCTCGAAGGGGACGCCGAAGGCAAGCAGCAGATCATCGACCTCATGGCCGCCGTCGACAAAGACATCCCCGAGCCCGAGCGTCTGGTCGATCAGCCCTTCCTCATGCCCGTAGAGGACGTCTTCTCGATCACCGGTCGTGGTACCGTTGCTACGGGACGTATCGAGCGTGGCATCATCAACGTAGGTGACTCCGTCGAGATCCTGGGTATGCAGGCCACCGATGCCAAGCCCCTGACCTCCACCATCACCGGTGTAGAGATGTTCCGCAAACTGCTCGATCGCGGCGAGGCGGGTGACAATGCCGGTCTGCTCCTCCGCGGTATCGACAAGGAAGCCATCAAGCGCGGTATGGTCATCTGTAAGCCCGGCAGCGTAAAGCCCCACGCACACTTCAAGTGTGAGGTATACGTTCTGTCGAAGGAAGAAGGTGGCCGTCACAAGCCCTTCTTCAACGGCTACCGCCCCCAGTTCTACTTCCGTACCACGGACGTAACCGGTGACATCACCCTTCCCGAAAACGTGGAAATGGTAATGCCCGGTGACAACGTTACCCTGGAAGTGAAGCTGCTCAACACCATCGCCATGGAGAAAGGCCTCCGCTTCGCGATCCGCGAAGGTGGCCGTACCGTAGGCGCCGGTCAGGTGACCGAGATCCTCGCTTAATCTTACGGGACTGAAGGTCTCAAGGATGGAAGGATTGAAGGTGGCTTAGTTCCCTTCAGTCCTTCCGTCCTTTATTCACTCAGGCCTTAAAATGGGTGTAGTTCAAATGTGATCTACGAGACCCCATGAAAGTTTTACACGGGCATAGCTCGATGTGCTAAGGTAGTTACTTCGTGGTGGCACCCTGATAGCCATTGGGGTCCGACCTCCGAAGGAAGCAGCGCAGCTCAACCAGGCAGGGTGATGCCCCTTTTGATTTGACATTTATACACGGGCGTAGCTCAATGTGCTAACGCAACTATTTCGTGGTGGCACCCCGATAGCTATCGGGGTCCGACCTCCGAAGGAAGCAGCGCAGCTCAACCAGGCAGGGTGATGCCCCTTTTGATTTGACATTTATACACGGGCGTAGCTCAATTGGCAGAGCACTGGTCTCCAAAACCAGGGGCTGGGAGTTCAAGTCTCTCCGCCCGTGCATTTGAATGGAGGAATCCTCCCTCCTTAACCACCTTACCTTATGGACAAGCTAGGACTCTACTTACGGGAAAGCTACAACGAGCTGGTGCACAACGTGACCTGGCCGCCGTACGCTACCCTGCAGACGAATACCATCCTGGTGTTGACCGGTTCCGCGATCTTCGCTATCCTCATCCTGATGATGGATTTCGTGTGGAAGAACGTCGTGGAATTTATCTACAGCACCGGGACAGTATAATCAACAGCTAGCATGGCAGACAATAAATGGTACTCGCTGAGAGTGATCAGTGGTAAGGAAAAGAAGATCAAGGAGCGCATCGAGAAGGAAATCGAGCGCAACGACTGGGGAAGCTACGTGACCAAGATCGTCGTACCCACCGAAAAGGTGTACAAGATCCGGAGCGGTAAGAAGGTGATCTCGGATCGAAACATCCTGCCCGGGTACATTTTGGTGGAAGCCGACCCTTACGCCCTGAACGCAGAGGTAGTGGACGCGATCACCAGTCTGCCTAACGTCATCCACTTCCTCGGAAAGAGTGAGCCCGTCCCCATGCGGGAATCGGAAGCGAACCGCTTGCTGGGCAAGGTGGACGAGAGCCTGGAAGCCGGTGATACCATGATCGAGCCCTTCATTGAGGGGGAGACGGTCAAGATCATCGACGGGCCCTTCAACGAATTCGTCGGCGACATCCAGGAGGTGAACGAAGAGAAGAAAAAACTGAAAGTGATCGTCAAGATCTTCGGCCGCGGCACGGAAGTGGAACTGAACTTCATGCAGGTCGAAAAGCAGTCTTAATTATAACTAACCTTACACGTCGGAGGGACGGCAAGCTCACGGAGCGCCCGACCCGTCAGTACGACACAAATAAGTCAGCATGGCTAAGGAAGTAGAAACCTTCATCAAACTACAGGTCCGCGGAGGCGCGGCCAACCCGGCCCCCCCGGTCGGTCCCGCACTCGGTGCGAAGGGGGTCAACATCATGGAGTTCTGTAAGCGTTTCAACGCCGCTACCCAGGACAACCAGGGCAAGATCCTTCCGGTGGTGATCACCGTTTACAAGGACAAGTCATTCGACTTCGTCATCAAGACGCCCCCGGCCGCCATCCAGCTGCTGGAAGCCGCTAAGCTCAAAAGCGGCTCGAAGGAGCCCAACCGGAACAAGGTGGCCAAGGTGACCTGGGATCAGGTTCGCACCATCGCCGAGAGCAAAATGCCCGACCTCAATGCCTTCACCGTAGAAAGCGGGATGAAGATGGTCGCCGGCACCGCCCGCTCCATGGGCATCGTTGTCGACGGTACACCCCCCTGGGAGAACTAGCCCTTTCCCACAGAATCAGACTTTAATCACGTAGGGAGCGCACCTCAGGTGCGCGCTATAAACCTCAAATATTTCAACCATGGCTAAACTTAGTAAGGCGCGCAAAGCCGCCGCTGAGAAAGTCGATGCGACCAAGCAGTACAACCTCGACGAGGCGGTTGCCCTCGTCAAGGAGGTCAACACGGCAAAGTTCAACGCATCGGTAGACGTACACGTACGTCTGGGGATCGACCCCCGCAAGGCTGACCAGGCGCTCCGGGGCACGGTCACCCTTCCCCACGGAACGGGTAAAACCAAGCGCGTACTCGCATTCGTAACCCCCGATAAGGAACAGGAAGCACTGGACGCCGGTGCTGACTTCGCTGGACTCGACGAGCTCGTGCAGCGCGTAACTGATGGATGGACGGACTTCGATGTCGTCGTGGCTATGCCGCAGACGATGGCCAAGGTCGGACGCCTCGGTCGCGTACTCGGTCCCCGTGGCCTCATGCCGAACCCCAAGACGGGTACGGTGACCATGGACGTGGGCAAGGCCATTTCCGACGTGAAGGGCGGTAAGATCGCCTTCCGGGTCGACAAGTTCGGCATCGTACACAGCAGCATCGGCCGCGTGGAATTCACCCCGGACCAGCTGAAGGAGAACGTTAACGAGTTGCTCACCACCCTGGTGCGGATGAAGCCCAGCAGTGCCAAGGGCAACTACATGAAGTCGGTGACCATCGCCTCGACCATGAGTCCCGGTATCAAGATCGATCCCAAGGCCTACGCCTAACCGTCCAAACTAACTAATCATGAACAAGAACGATAAAGCGGCGGCCATCGAATCCCTGAAGGAGCGTTTTGAAAAGAACGACTACTTCTACATCGCCGACGCATCGACCCTGTCGGTCGAGCAAGTAAACCGCCTCCGGGGCATCTGCTACAAGCGCGGAGTCTCCATGCAGGTGGTTAAAAACACGCTGGCCCGCAAGGCCCTCGAGCAACTGCCCGAAGAAAACAACTACGCCCCCCTGTTCGACGCCCTCAAGGGCCCGACGGCGATCATGTTCTCCGAGATCGGAAATGCTCCGGCAAAGGTGATCAAGGAATTCCGGGAGGAGAAGGGCGAACGCCCCCTGCTCAAGGCGGCCTACATCGCCAGTTCCGTCTACAGTGGCAACGACCAGCTCGACCTGCTGGCTAAGCTCAAGTCGCGCGACGAAGTACTTGCCGACATCCTCACCTTGCTGCAAAGCCCCATGCAAAACCTTCTCAGCAGCCTCAATGGCGTGGGCGGTAAGCTGGCCGGCGCGCTCAAGACCCTCGAGGAACGGGAAGCGTAAGCTTCTCGCAAGGGCTTCGCCCTTACTCGTAGTCTTTTAGTCCGTTAGCTCTTTAGATGCGCGCATTAGCGCTGCGAGTCTAAAGAACTAAAGTACTGACAAACTACACCTTTCATCAATTTTGGCTTCCAAGCTGATACGCGATACTCTATCGTATCACTATTAAATACCCTTTTATTATGGCAGACATCAAAGCAATTGCCGACCAGCTCGTAGAACTTACCATCAAGGACGTTACCGAGCTCCTGCAGATCCTGAAAGACGAACACGGTATCGAGCCCGCAGCCGCCGCGGTAGCGGTAGCTGGTGGAGGAGGTGGTGAGGCCGGCGCAGCCGCGGAGGCCGAGCAGACCGAGTTCGACGTAGTACTGGAATCTGCCGGTGGCAGCAAGCTGAAGGTCGTGAAGGAGGTGAAAACCCTGCTCGGTCTCGGCCTCAAGGAGGCGAAGGAAATGGTCGATGGCGCTCCCGCCACGCTCAAATCCGGCGTCGACAAGGCCGAGGGCGAAAAGCATCAAGGCTGCCCTCGAGGAAGCCGGTGCTACGGTGGTACTGAAGTAATTCGGTTTCCCCCTTCCCAAGGATACAAGCGTGGGGGCGTTGCCTCCCGGTTTCGCTCCCGCGCTTCTTCCTGATTTTGTTAGGCTTAGCGGACAATCGGTCCGGCTGGGCTATTCGCGTATTAGAAATTGCCTGCGGGCGAAACTATCGCGGGGCGGTTAGCGTTGACATTCTTCGCAACGCCCCATACCTCCGGAGAATCTCCTCCGGAATCCATACCATACCCCCCGGGTACAAGCCACCGCGGACGGCTGACCGGGCTAAATATAAAGGAAAACTGCTAATGACGTCAAACGGCCAGATCCTTAACGCCGAAGAGCAACGGGTGAGCTTCGGTAAGATTAAGCTAACCGATCATTCCCCCGATCTTCTCGAGATTCAACTAAAATCCTTTCAGGAATTCTTCCAGCTGGAGACCACCCCCGAAAATCGGGCGCTTGAGGGGCTCTACCGGGTATTTCAGGAAAATTTCCCCATCTCCGATACCAGGAACATCTTCAATCTGGAGTTCCTGGATTATTTCGTTGACCCCCCCCGCTACACCATCGAAGAGTGTATGCAGCGCGGGCTTACCTACAGTGTACCCCTTAAGGCCAAGCTGCGCTTGTCCTGTAACGACGAGGAGCACGTAGACTTCAAGACCATCGTACAGGATGTCTTCCTTGGAAACATCCCCTACATGACCCCCAAGGGGACCTTCGTGGTGAACGGAGCCGAGCGCGTCATCGTCTCCCAGCTACACCGCAGCCCGGGCGTATTTTTCGGTCAGAACTTCCACCCCAATGGCACGGCGATCTACTCGGCCCGCGTCATCCCCTTCAAGGGCGCCTGGATGGAGTTTGCCACCGACATCAACACGGTGATGTACACCTACATCGACCGGAAGAAGAAGTTCCCCGTCACGACGCTGCTGCGCGCCATCGGCTTTGATTCGGACAAGTCCATCCTGGACCTCTTCGACCTGGCCGACGAGGTCGCCAACACCCGCGAGGCCCTCACCGCCGCGATTGGCCGTAAGCTCGCCGCTCGCGTACTGCGTGCCTGGACGGAAGACTTCGTCGACGAGGACACGGGTGAACTCGTTATTCTGGAGCGCAACGAAATCATCCTGGAGCGCGACACCGTACTTACCGAAAACAATATCGAAGACATTCTGGGTGCCGACGGCATCGAAAACATCATCCTGCAGAAGGAGGATGTCGGCATGGACTACAGCATCATCTACAACACGCTGCAGAAGGATCCATCCAGCAGCGAGATCGAAGCGGTCCAGTACATCTACCGCCAGCTGCGCGGCAGTGATCCCCCCGACGAGGAGACCGCCCGCGGTATCATCGATAAGCTGTTCTTCAGCGATAAGCGCTACAACCTCGGCGAAGTAGGCCGCTACAAAATCAACCGTAAACTGAACGCCGGCACCGACGACGAGACCCTGGTCCTGACCAAGGAGGACATCATCGCCATCGTGAAGTACCTCGTCGGCCTGATGAACCAGCGCGCCGAGATCGACGACATCGACCACCTCAGCAACCGCCGCGTCCGCACGGTAGGCGAGCAGCTCTACGCCCAGTTCGGCGTCGGTCTGGCCCGTATGGCCCGGACCATCCGCGAGCGGATGAACGTGCGCGACAACGAGGTCTTCACGCCGATCGACCTGATCAACGCGCGTACCCTATCGAGCGTCATCAACAGCTTCTTCGGTACCAGCCAGCTGAGCCAGTTCCTCGACCAGACGAACCCGCTGTCCGAAATCACCCACAAGCGGCGGATCTCCGCCCTCGGACCCGGAGGTCTGAGCCGGGAGCGCGCCGGCTTCGAGGTGCGGGACGTACACTACAGCCACTACGGCCGCCTGTGTACCATCGAAACCCCGGAAGGCCCGAACATCGGACTCATCTCCACCCTCTGCGTACACGCTAAGGTGAACAAGATGGGCTTCCTGGAAACTCCCTACCGCGCCGTCAGCGACAGCCAGGTGGTCATGGAAGGCGACCCCATTTACCTCAGTGCTGAAGGAGAAGACTTTAAGAAGATCGCTCAGGCCAACGCCACGATCGACGAGAAGGGTGCCTTCACCAGCGACCGCGTGAAGGCACGCGACCACGGCGACTTCCCCGTGCTGGAGCCCTCCGAGATCGAATTCATGGACGTTGCCCCCAACCAGATCGTTGGGGTATCCGCCTCCATGATTCCCTTCCTGGAGAACGACGACGCCAACCGGGCGCTCATGGGCTCGAATATGCAGCGCCAGGCCGTTCCCTTGCTCAAGCCGACCAGCCCCATCGTGGGTACCGGCCTGGAGGGTAAGGTGGCCCGCGACAGCCGCATGCTCATCAACGCGGAAGGCGACGGGGTTGTCGAGTACGTCGACGCCAATGAAATCATCGTGCGCTACGAGCGTAGCGAGGAGGACCGTCAGGTGTCCTTCGACGACGATAAGAAGACCTACAAGCTGACCAAGTTCCTCCGGACCAACCAGGGTACCTGCGTCAACCTCAAGCCGATCGTCCGTCGTGGACAGCAGGTGCGGGAAGGCGAGATCCTTTGTGACGGCTACGCTACGGAGAAGGGCGAACTGGCCCTCGGACAGAACCTGAAGGTGGCCTTCATGCCCTGGAAAGGATACAACTTCGAGGATGCCATCGTGCTGAGCCAGCGCGTCGTGCGGGAAGACATCTTCACCAGCCTCCACATCGAGCACTTTGAGCTCGACGTACGGGATACCAAGCTCGGAGAAGAGGAACTGACCAACGACATCCCCAACGTCAGCGAGGAAGCCACCAAGGACCTCGACGAGAACGGTATCATCCGCGTCGGTGCCTGGGTAAAGGAAGGCGATATCCTCATTGGCAAGATCACGCCGAAGGGCGAAAGCGATCCGACCCCCGAGGAAAAACTGCTGCGCGCCATCTTCGGCGATAAGGCCGGTGACGTGAAGGACGCCTCGCTAAAGGCCAGCCCCTCCCTCAAGGGAGTGGTCATCGGTAAGGACCTCTTCAGCCGCACCAAGAAGGAACAGTCGCAGAAGGACGCCGAAAAGCTGGAACTTCAGAAACTGGAGGACGAGCACAAGGTGAACCTGAACAACCTCAAGACCCTCCTCGTCGACAAGCTCGACAAGCTGGTCCGGGGCCGCGCCAGCCAGGGCGTCAATACCATCTACGGCGAAGCCGTCGTGCCGAAGGGCGAGAAATTCACCCAGAGCCTGCTGCGTGAGGTGGACTACACGACCATCGACTACAGCGGCTGGACCACCAGCGACGACCTGAATGGACTCATTGCCCGCCTGCTGCACAACTACAGCATCAAGGTCAACGAGGAAGTCGGTCGCTACAAGCGCGAGACCTTCAACATCAGCGTTGGTGACGAACTGCCCGCCGGTGTACTGAAACTCGCCAAGGTCTACCTGGCCAAGAAGCGCAAGCTGAAGGTAGGGGACAAGCTGGCCGGACGCCACGGAAACAAGGGCATCGTATCCCGCATCGTGCGCGACGAGGACATGCCCTTCCTGGAAGACGGTACGGCCGTCGACATCATCCTCAACCCCCTCGGCGTACCCTCCCGGATGAACCTGGGACAGATCTTCGAGACGGTGCTCGGATGGGCCGGCGAGAAACTGGGCATGAAGTTCGCTACCCCGATCTTCGACGGCGCGAGCCAGGACGAGATCGAGGAGTACATCCAGAAGGCCAAGCTGCCCTCCCTGGGCCAGGCCTACCTCTACGACGGGGAAACGGGCGACCGCTTCCACCAGCAGGCCACGGTCGGCGTGATCTACATGCTGAAGCTCAGCCACATGGTGGACGACAAGATGCACGCCCGCTCGATCGGACCCTACTCCCTCATCACCCAGCAGCCGCTGGGGGGCAAGGCGCAGTTCGGCGGTCAGCGCTTCGGCGAAATGGAAGTGTGGGCACTCGAAGCCTTCGGGGCCTCCAACATCCTGCAGGAACTCCTCACCATCAAGTCAGACGACATTCAGGGACGGGCAAAGGCCTACGAGGCCATCGTTAAAGGCGACAACCTGCCCGAGCCTAACATCCCCGAGTCGTTCAACGTACTGGTGCACGAGCTTCGCGGCCTGGCCCTGGACGTCAAATTCGACTAGCCGACCCCATCCTTGAGCTCAGACGTGAGCCGGGTATTTTGAAAACCAAAGATTCGGGCGCGGGCGCAGGTGCAGTGTATGGACACTGGACTCGCGCTTCGCGCTTGGGGACCGCAACTGCGTTGCGGTCCCCCGCCGCAAAGCGGCGGTCAAAGGCTGCGCGGCAGCGTGTCCTGACTCCCCTCGGCACCTGCGTCCCCGCCCGAACTTCCCTATAAAATAAATTATGGCATTTAAGAAGAGTAATAACCTCCTGAAGCAGGACTTCGATGCGATCACCATCAGCCTGTCGAGCCCGGACGATATCCTGGAGCGCAGCTACGGGGAGGTACTGAAGCCCGAGACCATCAACTACCGGAGCTACAAGCCGGAACGCGATGGGCTCTTCTGCGAGCGGATCTTCGGCCCGGTGAAGGATTACGAGTGCTACTGCGGTAAGTACAAGCGGATCCGCTATAAGGGCATCGTCTGTGACCGCTGTGGGGTAGAGGTGACGGAAAAGAAAGTGCGCCGCGAGCGCATGGGACACATTCGTCTCGTGGTTCCCGTGGTGCACATCTGGTTCTTCAAGAGCCTGCCCAACAAGATTGCCTACCTCCTGGGCTTCAGCTCGAAGCACCTGGAGAGTATTATCTATTACGAGCGCTACGTGGTCATCAACGCCGGTATCCGGGAGAGTGAGGAGATCATGCACAAGACGCTAATCACCGAGGAGCAGTACCTGGACATTCTGGAGACCCTGCCCCCCGAGAACCAGCAATTGGAAGACGGTCACCCCGATAAGTTCGTCGCCAAGATGGGCGCCGAGGCCATCCGTGACCTGCTCGAGGGACTGAAGCTCGACGAGCTCAGCTTCCAGCTTCGCCACCAGGCCAATACCGAAACCAGCCAGCAGCGCAAGAGCGAAGCCCTGAAGCGTCTGCGCGTCGTGGAAGCCTTCCGCGATGCCCAGGAGAACGTGGTCAACAAGCCCGAGTGGACGATCATCCAGTACCTGCCCGTCGTTCCCCCGGAACTGCGTCCGCTGGTGCCCCTGGACGGTGGCCGCTTCGCGTCTTCCGACCTTAACGACCTCTACCGTCGCGTCATTATCCGCAACAACCGCCTCAAGCGCCTGCTCGAGATCAAGGCCCCCGAGGTCATCCTGCGCAACGAGAAGCGGATGCTACAGGAGGCCGTCGACAGCCTCTTCGACAACAGCCGGAAGTCCAACGCCGTGAAGGCCGAGGGTGGCCGTGCGCTGAAGTCGCTCTCCGATATTCTTAAGGGTAAGCAGGGACGTTTCCGTCAGAACCTCCTCGGTAAGCGGGTTGACTACTCCGGCCGTTCGGTCATCGTGGTAGGCCCGACCCTGAAGCTGCACGAGTGTGGCATTCCCAAGGGTATGGCCGCCGAGCTCTTCAAGCCCTTCATCATCCGCAAGCTCATCGAGCGTGGTATCGTGAAGACGGTAAAGTCCGCTAAGAAACTGGTAGACCGCAAAGAGCCCGTGATCTGGGAAATCCTGGAGAACATCCTGCGCGGTCACCCCGTCATGCTCAACCGGGCCCCGACGCTGCACCGACTTTCGATCCAGGCGTTCCAGCCCAAGCTGATCGAAGGAAAGGCCATCCAGCTGCACCCCCTCGTCTGTTCGGCCTTCAACGCCGACTTCGACGGTGACCAGATGGCCGTCCACGTGCCCCTCAGCCAGGCCGCCATTCTGGAGGCCCAGGTGCTGATGCTGTCGGCCCACAACATGCTCAACCCCCAGAACGGTACGCCCGTAACCCTGCCCAGCCAGGACATGGTACTCGGTCTGTACTACATCACCAAACAGCGCCGGACCGAAGGCGACAAGAAGGTGCAGGGCGAAGGACGCAAGTTCTACAGCAGCGAGGAAGTGATGATTGCCTACAACGAAGGCAAGCTTGACCTGCACGCCATCATTCACTGCCGCGTACCCCAGGAGGACGAGAACGGCAAGATGAAGATGAAGCTGATCGAGACCACTACCGGTCGCGTCATGTTCAACAGTGCCGTACCCAAGGGTATGCCCTTCGTGAACGTGCTGCTGACCAAGAAGAACCTGAAGCTGGTCATCGCCGACATCCTCGAGCGGTCCAACTTCGCCGTCACGGCCACCTTCCTCGACAAGATCAAGGATATGGGCTTCACCTGGGCGTTCAAGGGCGGTCTGTCCTTTAACCTCGGTGACCTCATTACGCCCTCCGTCAAGCAGGACGTCCTCGACCAGGCCCGTTCGGAAGTGGACGACGTGATGGACAACTTCAACATGGGTCTGATCACCAATAACGAGCGCTACAACCAGATTATCGACAAGTGGACGTACGCGGATAACCAGATCACCAACACCCTCATGCAGGAGTTGGCCGAGCACAAGCAGGGCTTCAACTCGGTCTACATGATGCTCGATAGCGGTGCCCGCGGTTCCACCCAGCAGATCAAGCAGCTCTGCGGACTGCGGGGCCTGATGGCGAAGCCGAAGAAATCGAACGACAGCGGCCCGGCCGTTATCGAGAACCCGATTCTATCCAATTTCGTCGACGGACTCTCCGTACTCGAATACTTCATCTCCACCCACGGTGCCCGTAAGGGTCTGGCGGATACGGCCCTGAAGACGGCCGACGCCGGTTACCTGACCCGCCGACTCGTCGACGTGGCCCAGGACGTGGTCATCATGGAAGACGATTGTGAAACCCTCCGCGGTATCGATACCTCCGCCCTGAAGGAGAACGACAAAGTGGTAGAGAGCCTGACCAGCCGCATCGCCGGCCGCTACTCCCTGCACGATATCGTCCACCCCGTTACCGATGAGGTGATCGTGAAGGCCGACGAGTACATCGACGACCGCACGGCCAAGTACATCGAAGACGAAGGCATCGAAGAAGTGACCATCCGCTCCGTACTCACCTGTGAGGTGAAGCGTGGGGTATGTGCCAAGTGCTACGGCAAGAACCTCGCCACCGGTCGTAAGGCCGAGATGGGAGACGCCGTCGGTATCATTGCCGCCCAGTCCATCGGCGAGCCCGGAACCCAGCTGACGCTGCGTACCTTCCACGTGGGGGGTATCGCCTCGGTCACCCGGGCGGAAAGCGAGCTCACCGCCAAGTTTAACGGTAAGGTCGTCTTCGACGGCGTCCGCATCGTGACGGCGGAGAATGACATGGGCGATAAGCAGGACGTCGTCCTGTCCCGCTCCGGCGAAGTCAAGATCGTCGACCCCGAGACCAGCAAGGTCTACGCTACCCAGCACCTTCCCTACGGCGGTACCATCCACGTGAAGGACGGACAGGACATCAAGAAGGGGGCACTGATCGCCGAGTGGGACCCCTACAACGCGGTCATCATCTCCGAATTCAAGGGCGTTGCCCGCTTCACCGACATCGACGAGGGCGTCACTTTCCGCACCGAGCGGGACGACCAGACCGGCTTCGAGGAGAAGGTCGTGATGGAGACCCGCGACCGGAAGAAGATCCCCACCATCACCATTTTGAGCAAGGATGGCGAGGAACTGCGCAGCTACAACCTGCCCGTAGGCGCCTACATCAGCATCGAGGACGGTGCCGACGTAGTGATTGGGGAGAAGATCGTTAAGATCCCGCGGAAGCTGGGTAAGATCGCGGACATCACCGGTGGTCTGCCCCGGGTAACGGAGCTCTTCGAGGCCCGTAACCCCAGCAACCCGGCCGTGGTTTCCGAGATCGACGGCGTGGTCACTTTCTCCAAAAAGATCAAGCGCGGCAACCGCGAACTGATCGTGGAGGCGAAGGACGGACAGAAGCGCAAGTACCTCATCAACCTGAGCAAGCACATCCTCGTACAGGACCAGGATTTCGTACGGGCCGGTATGCCGCTCTCCGACGGAGCCATTGCTCCCCGCGATATCCTCGACATTAAAGGCCCCTTCGCCGTGCAGACCCACCTGGTCAACGGCGTACAGGAAGTCTACCGCTCGCAGGGCATCACGATCAACAACAAGCACATTGAAAGCATCGTCCGCCAGATGATGCGCCGGGTGCAGATCGTGGACTCGGGCGATACCACCTTCCTGGAAGGGGAGGCCGCCGAGCGCTACGAGTTCTTCGAGCAGAACGACTGGATCTTCGACAAGAAGGTCATCACCGACGCCGGGGAAAGCGAGAAACTCAAGGAGGGACAGATCGTCACCATGCGCCAGGTGCGCGAGGAGAACAGCTACCTCAAGCGGAACGACCTGAAGGGTGTAGCCTTCCGCGACGCCCAGGCCGCTACCTCCTTCCCCCTGCTGCAGGGCATCACGAAGTCGAGCCTCGGTACGCCGAGCTGGATCAGTGCCGCCTCGTTCCAGGAAACCACCAAGGTGCTCTCGACGGCGGCCATCGCGGCCAAGCGGGACTACCTGGAGGGCCTGAAGGAGAACGTCATTGTCGGTAAGCGGATCCCCGCCGGTACCGGTATGCGCAAGTACGACCGCCTCTTTGTCACGACGAAGGAGCAGCAGGAAGCCTGGGAAGTCCGGCAGGCCGCCTTCGCCGAGGAGGAAGCCGCCGCCCTGGCCGCCGAGGAAGCCAGCGCCGTGTCTTCCGAAACGGAAGCCGCCGAGTAGGTTCACCACCGATTCAAATAAACGCCCCGCCGGAAATTCCGGCGGGGCGTTTTGTTTTGTGCGACCTGCGGTAGAGACTGT
Source organism: Lewinellaceae bacterium (assembly GCA_963803525.1). GTDB lineage: Bacteria > Bacteroidota > Bacteroidia > Chitinophagales > Saprospiraceae > Neolewinella. Next base: position 85,135 of record CAWDMV010000013.1, on the reverse strand, counting down.
GTTGTGATTGTAAAACACAATTATGAGTACCTACAAGCACAAGGAAAAGTATTCGTGGAAATGTCTTGGGTACATGAACACAGTGTAAAATCTGTTGCTTTAACGGTATAGCGAATAATAATTGCTGGATATAAGCAGTTGTCTGAAATTAAATTTTACATTGGCTTATCCAGATACAACGGTCCTATGCACACTTCCTACCTATACACCCTGTTCTTTTCCATTTTATCATCCGTCCTGATCGCCCAAGCCAATCGCGTGGAAGTAGTATCCGCGGCCGCAGGTACCAAGCTGACCGTGGACGGGAAAGACTTCATGGTCAACGGCATGAACTGGGACTACTTCCCCATCGGGACCAACTTCAACTACAGTCTCTGGAGCCAGTCCGACGACATCATCCGTGCGGCGCTCGACGACGAGATGGGGCTGCTGAAGAACATGGGCGTCAACTCGATCCGCGTGTACACGGGTATCCAGCCCAAGTGGATCAGGTACATCTACGAGCGCCACGGCATCTACACGATGCTCAACCACAGCTTCGGGCGCTACGGCCTCACGATCAACGGGGGTGGGTAGCCAATACCGAGTACGGCAATACCGCCACGCGGGACCTACTCAAGGCCGAGGCGCTGGCGATGGCGGAGGAGTACAAGGACACCCCGGGGCTCCTGCTCTACCTGCTCGGTAACGAGAACAACTACGGCCTCTTCTGGGACGGCGCCGAGACCGAGGACATCCCCATGGAAGACCGTCGCTCGACCGTGCGCGCCGAGGCGATGTACAAGCTCATGAACGAGGCCACCGTCGCGATGAAGGCCGTCGACCGCGGCCACCCGATCGCGATCTGTAACGGGGACCTGCTCTTCCTCGACCTCATTGCCGCGCACTGCCCCGACGTCGACATCCTCGGCACCAACATGTACCGCGGCATGACCTTCGCGGACGCTTTCGATCGCGTCCGCGACGAGTACGGTAAGCCGCTGCTGTTTACGGAGTTCGGCTCGGATGCCTTCGACGCCCGCGCCAACGAGGAGGCGCAGGCCGCGCAGGCCGACTACCTACTTAACAACTGGCGCGACATCTACCGCAACGCCGCCGGCGGCCCCGGGGCCGGGAATGCCATCGGGGGCTACACCTTCCAATTCAGTGACGGGTGGTGGAAGTACAAGCAGACCGAAGACCTCAGCGTCCACAACGGCACGGCCTCCTGGGCCAACGGCGGCTACGCCTTCGACTTCGCGGAAGGGCTCAACAACATGAACGAGGAGTGGTTCGGTATCTGCGCCAAGGGTCCGACCAACGAGCGGGGCCTTTACAAACTCTACCCACGTGCCGCGTACTATGTCCTCAAGAAGGCGCACGAGTTCGCGCCCTACGCGACGGACTTACCGCTCGACGTCGACAGCTACTTCGCCGCCCTCGAAATCCAGGAGGCCGTCCTCACGGCCCGCGGCGACGAGGCCGCCCTCGAACTGGAGCGTACCGGAAAGGTGCGGCTAAGCGACTAACGGCCGAACTTCAGCACCTACAGCACCGGCGGTGCACTGACCTCCACCCCGGAAGATGCCGTCCCCGACGTAGTCCACTTCCCGAACGAGCTCGGCTTTGACCACATGCAATCGTACTTCGTCGGCGTCGAGGCCAACCGACCTCGAATCTTCGGGCGGAAGTGCAATTTAACATTCTCGGGAACGTCGCCACAAACCCCATCAACGAGATCTTCTACGAAAACCGAGGCCGCCTCGTGAACGTCGAGCCGACAACGGCCCGGTCTCCCTAACGACATCAATCGGATAGTCGTCTACGGCGCGGACATAGACTGGGAGCATCAAAACTTCGACCTGACGGGCTTCTACCGGACGGGCCACTACCACTGGGGTTACGAGGGCGACTTCTTCGGGCTCTACCCGGAAGCGAACTACGGACCGGTCATCGATATCTACAACGGGATGGCCCCGCTGGGCGTCGAGATTGACGGTAAGCGGAAATTTAAGGGCCTCAGTGTCGCGATGGGTCCGGAACTGTGGTGGGGAGCCAACCCCGCCGTCCTCGATAAAGTACACGCGCGACGTGGGCCCGTCAAGCTGACGGGCATCTTCCACGAAGACCTGGAACAACGGGGTGCTACGGAAAGCTCCTTCGCGATTCCCTCACCAAAAACCCGGCGCGCAACCCTGGTGGCCAAAACTACGATTGCCGGAGTAGGCGTGGAAGTCGGGCGGCATCTGGGGCGGTCAACCGCTGGAAGACCGCATGTACCAGACCGTAAGGGAGACCGGATGAGACCAGAAAGTCATGCAGGGCCGGATATCGGCCGTAAGGATATGTGGGGCGGAAAGATCAAACTGACGTTCGCCAAGGGGCCGATCAACTGGTACGCACAGTCGGCGGCCATGGGGCTGGTCGCGAATGGGGGCGGGGACTTCACCAGACCTACACGGGCTGGCGGCTGAAGGGGCAAAGCGTCGGCAATCAGTACAACTTCCTGACCGGCCTGACCTACCTGGTCGGCGATTTTCAGATAGCGCCTAATTTCCAGTGGCAGCGCCCGATCGAGGCGCCGATACCGGATGACCTCTCCGCACCCGCGCGCCCGCGCAACATCCTCAACGACCCCTTCGTCGTGCGCGGCTACAACCGGGAGATGATCGCCGGAGAGATTCTGTTTACCTACGACCCGACGCCCGCGACCTGGATGCACGCCTGGGACAGTGACCAGAGCGAGGACGCCAATTTGCCTTCAACGGCGGGCTTTGTCTTCCGTCACCTGCCTACGACCAGGATGCCGCCATCGGTATCCTTCCGGACGGACGGACGCTCTTCGCGTTTCCCGGGCGCTACCCCGCCCGCGGACCTGTGGGAAGCGCACACCCGGATCGTATCCAAGATCACCCCCGAATTTGGATGGATTGCCAACCTCTACACCGGAACCGCGCAGGCGAACGGGAGCGATCCCCGGGAGATCTACCGCACCGGTGGCGACGTGCGCTGATCTATCAGAAATACAAGGTCACGGCCGGCTATAAGAATAATGACTGGGGTCCGTACGACTATCACCGGGACTTCAACCTGACCTTCCCCCACCAGGTGGCCCTGGACTTCTCTACCACCCTCGGGTCACCGCAGTGGTTCGAGCTGCCCGCCACTAAGATCGGGGATCATGGGCCTACTTCCGTACGCTCAATGAGTTTTCTCCCCGTTACTGTCCGACGCAGGGCGTAGTCGGACGGCGAGATCGGCTGCGATCCGGCCGCGATCGGCTTTGATGATGGAAACGAGTGGGAGATTCGCACCTACCTCCACGTCAACATTTTCCAGTAACGCCTCCCCCTACCAAAGAGCAACACCATGTACTTGATACGCCCATTCTCCTATTATTTTCTCCTGCTCTGCACGGTCATTTGCGCCAGTGGCTGTCAAACGGAATTGGAGGACCTCGAACCCGCCGAGTTTCCTTCCAATGGCGATGTCTTCCTCGATGGCTTCTCCGCCGGACTGGAGTATGGTGCCTTCGGGGGGTCGGACGTAACGGCGTTTGATACCGACAGCGAAACTACCTACTCGGGAAGGGAAGCTATGGTCTTCCGCATTCCGGATAATGGGTCCGCCAATGGCGGCTACGCCGGGGGGGCTTTTTTCACCGGCAGTGGCCGTAATCTCACGGGCTATAATGCCCTTACTTTCTGGGCGAAAGCCACGCGCGCCGCCAACCTGGACGTCATTGGTTTCGGTAACGATTTCGGGGACGCAAGGTACCAGGCTTCGTCGAGCGGACTGGCCATGACCACCAATTGGCAGAAGTACTACATCCCCATTCCGGATCCCTCCAAACTGACGCGGGAACGGGGCATGCTCTTTTACAGTGAAGCGCCGGAGGCGGGGAGGGGCTATACCTTCTGGCTGGATGAGGTGCAATTCGAGGACGTGCCCGACCTGGGAGACGGACGGGGAGTGCTGTACGGCGGTCGAGACACCGTGATCAGCGCCCAGCCCGGCGATACCTATAACCTTCAGATCTACTCGGAATTCAATCTGCCCAGTGGGATTAACCAGCAAGTAACTACCGCGCCGGCCTACTTCGACTTTACGTCCTCTGACTCGAGCATTGCCGTAGTCAGTGAGTCTGGTACCGTGACGGTCCGCGATACCGGCACGGCCGTCATTACGGCCACGTTAGCTGGCGACATGGCGGCTGGTTCGCTCACCATTAACTCCGGAGGGACAAACTCCCGGCCCAGACAGGCCGCCCCCACACCGGATATCCCGGCGGATCGGGTGATCTCCCTATTCAGTGATGCCTACGAAGACGAGCCGGTCGACTTCTACAATGGTTTCTGGTTGGACTCGGATACGCAAAGTGAAATCATTTCAATCGCGGGAAATGAGGTAATCCGCTACAGCCAGTTGAATTTCGTCGGCATTCAGTTCACCGATCCGGTGATCGACATCACGAATATGACGCACCTACGTATGGACGTCTGGACGCCCGATCCTACGGAGGCCCCAAACGGATTCAAGGTAAAGTTATTCGACGTCGGAGCGGATGCCGCCTTTGGCACCGGTGACGATAGCGAATTCGAGCTAAGCTTCAGCCAGCCGATCCTGCGTACCGGGGAGTGGATTACCCTGGATATACCCCTTTCCAGTTTCACCGGCGTGGCGGGGCGGAACTTGGCGCAGGTGGTCCTTTCGGCCAGTCCGGACGAGGCAAGGACGAACGTCTATATCGATAACCTCTTTTTTTACAACAGTGGAAATGGCGGTGGCGGCGGCGGCGACAGCGACGATGAACCTACCCTGGCGGCCCCTACGCCCACCCGCGCGGCTAGTGACGTAATTTCCCTCTTCAGTGATGCCTACGAAGACGTACCCGTCGCCACCTGGCGAACGGACTGGTCGACGGCTACGCTGACGGATACGGACATCGACGGAAACGCGGTCAAGAAGTACACGGACGCAAACGTTATCGGCGTAGAGGCCTCAAGTCCAATCGATGCTTCCGCAATGACGCATGTCCACCTGGATGTCTGGACCCCTAATGCCACGCTCTTCGCCATTAAATTAGTTGACTTTGGCGCCGATGGTGGCTTTGACGGAGGGGATGACGTAGAACAGCAGCTCGATTTTCCCAACCCGGCGCAGGGACAGTGGATTGCCTACGATATTCCGCTGAGCGACTTTACCAACCTGACTACGCAGGCTAGTCTGGCCCAGTTCATCTTCGTCGGTCAACCCGAAGGAACGACCACGCTCTTTCTGGACAATGTATACCTCTACGACGCTAACGGCTCCGGCGGCGGCGGTAACGCCGACGAACCTACAATGGCCGCTCCCACACCCACCCGCGATGCCGCTAACGTGATCTCGCTCTTTAGCGATGCCTACACTGACGTTCCGGTGGCCACCTGGCGCACGGACTGGTCAACGGCGACGCTCACGGATACGGACATCGGCGGAAACGCGGTCAAGAAGTACACGGACGCAAACGTCATCGGCGTCGAAACCTCTAATCCGGTCGATGCCTCCGGGATGACGCACATTCATATGGATGTTTGGACTCCCAACGCTACGCTCTTTGCGGTTAAATTGGTTGACTTTGGCGCCGATGGTGCCTTCGACGGAGGGGACGACGTGGAGCAGCAGCTCGATTTTGCGGACCCGGCCCAGGGACAGTGGATTCCCTACGATATCCCACTTAGTGAATTTACTGACCTGACCACCCGCTCTAATCTGGCCCAGTTCATCTTCGTGGGTCAACCGGAGGGAACGTCGACCCTGTACCTGGATAATATCTACTTCTACCAGGAGTAGTCCATCCGGACTTAAATTACATACAATCGATACCTCATGGCATATTCCGTAGCACCCAAGAATTGTTCCCGAGTCAGCTCGTTTCTTGCCCTCTCTTTTTTACTGGCCGCCGGCTGCTCGGTCGATGAGCAACAAACAATACCCGATCGCCCCCAACAGCTGGTCTGGAGCGATGACTTCGACGGTCCGGCCGGCAGTCAGCCCGACCCGGGCATGTGGACCTACGATATCGGTACCGGGGATAACGGCTGGGGGAATGCTGAGCTGCAGTACTATACCGACCGCACGGAGAACGTTTCGCTCGACGGCGAAGGGAATCTGGTCATCACCGCCCGCAAGGAAGTGCCGGACTTTGAGGGGAGGGGCTTTACCTCCGCTCGGATCACTACGGAAAACTTATTCACCCAGGCCTACGGTCGCTTCGAGGTGCGCCTGAAGTCACCCGTCGGCCCCGGTATCTGGCCCGCCGTATGGCTGCTGGGCGATAATTGCGATGAGGTAATCTGGCCCCAGTGCGGCGAGATCGATATCATGGAACTGCGTGGCCAAGCCCCGAACGAAATCGCCGGCAGTCTCCACGGTCCCGGCTACTCGGCGGGGGAGGCCGTGACGAGCGATTACGTCCTTACCGATGGCCGTTTCGATAACGAATTCCACGTTTTCGCGATCGAATGGGGCGCGAACTTCGTCGAGTGGTACGTCGATGATTTTCTCTACCAGCGGGTCACGGCCGAGGACGTCCCCGGTGAGTGGGTCTACGATCATCCCTTTTACCTCATTATGAACGTGGCCGTAGGGGGCAATTACGTCGGCTTCCCCGTCGAGCGGACGCCCTTCCCTCAGTCCATGACCATCGACTACGTCCGCGTGTATTCGCTGGGCGATTAATCTTAGAGCTTGTTTGGAATTCCACTCACCGCTGCAAACTTGCTCTTTTGTGCCTATCCTTCGCCTCGAAAAGCGTCACTTAGCCCGCTAGGCTCCCCTTTTCGAGATTCAGATAGAACCAAAACAGCGGCGTTTTCGTCAGGCTCGGAAAACCCAAACAAGCTCTAGCGGAATCCCTACCCGCTAATCTCCTTACGATTGCGGGACTACCCGTTGTGACCTTCGCCAGCGCTGACACCTGGTTTTGCACATTTTCTTCACTGACCCCGTATAATCTCTCCCGCATTGACCAATTTAGAACGCGTAACCCTTTACGGACGACCTTACTTTAAGATCGCGAACAGCGACGCGATGCGTCCCTTTTTCATGAGCATCGTCAGCGACGGCAATCACTGGATGTTCGTTGCCAGTAACGGCGGGTTGACGGCGGGCCGTAAGAATGCCGAATTTGCCCTGTTCCCTTACTACACCGACGACAAGATTACCGAGGGTTTTGAAACGACCGGCAGTACGACCCTCATCCGGATAGGAAAGGGAGAATCCAGGCAGCTTTGGGAACCGTTTTCGGACCGGCAGTCCGGGCAGTACGATCACACCCGCAACCTTTATAAAAGCCGCTACGGCAACCGCATCCTCTTCGAGGAAGTCAACCACGATCTCGGGCTAAGCTTTCGCTACGAATGGGCGAGCAGCGGGGAGTTCGGTTTCGTGCGGCAGGCGGAATTGCTGAATACCGGGGAACAGCGTCGCGACATCGAGTTGATTGACGGCTTGCTGAATATCCTACCGTATGGCGTAGGCAGTGAGCTCCAGAACCGCTCGAGCAATCTGGTGGACGCCTACAAGCGGAGCGAGTTGCATGCGGAGAGCGGCCTCGGGATTTTCGCCCTCAGTGCCATCATCGTCGATAAGGCCGAGCCCAGCGAAGCACTGAAGGCCAACGTCGCCTGGTCGACGGGGCTTGGTCCGGTAGACTACCTCCTGTCCGGGGTACAGTTATCAGCGTACCGGAAGGGCGGGGACGTAGATGCGGAGTCGGACGTAAAGGGAGAGAAGGGGGCCTATTTGTTACATACCTCGTTTGCGCTGACGGGGAGGGAGCATAAGCAGTGGAGTATTGTCGCCAACGTCAACCAGGATCACGCGGCGGTTGCGGAGCTGATCAACCAGTTACGTGATCCACACGCGCTGATCGAGCGGGTGCGCGACGACGCGGAGCGGGGTACCCAAAAATTGGTGCAGTTGGTGGGGGCCGCGGATGGCCTGCAACTGACGGCCGATGACCTGCGGGATACCCGTCATTTTTCCAACGTGCTGTTCAACATCATGCGGGGGGGGACCTTTGACGACAGCTACCACATGGAGCGAGCGGATTTTCTGCAGTACCTGCGGCGCGCGAATCAGGAGATGTACGCGCGCCAACAAACGTTCACCGAGCGGTTACCGGAAACCTTCACGGTTCAGGACCTACGGAACCTCCTTAACCAACGGGACGACGCCGATCTGCTGCGCTTAGCCGGGGAATACCTGCCCCTGAAGTTCAGCCGCCGCCACGGCGATCCCAGCCGCCCGTGGAACCGCTTTTCCATCAACACCCACAGCGAAGTGGACGGCTCCAAAATCCTGGACTACGAAGGAAACTGGCGGGACATTTTCCAAAACTGGGAAGCGCTCGCCCACGCCTACCCCGATTTCATGCAGGGAATGATCTATAAATTTCTGAACGCCAGCACTTTTGATGGATACAACCCCTACCGGGTAACGAAGGACGGTTTTGACTGGGAAACCATTGAAGCGGACGACCCCTGGTCCTACATCGGGTACTGGGGCGACCACCAGATCATCTACCTCCTTAAGTTCCTCGAGTTCGTGGAAGCCTACCAGCCGGGCTGGCTGGCCGGTATGTACGATCGGGAAATCTTTGTTTACGCTAACGTCCCCTACCGCATCAAGCCCTATGCGGATATTGTCAAGAATCCCAAGGACACGGTAATCTTCGCCGGCGAGCTGGACGAAAAAATCCGGGAGCAACGCCAAGCCATCGGGGCGGACGGCGCCCTTCTCCGGTCCCGTTCGGGAACCATTTACCACGTGAACCTGCTCGAAAAGCTACTGGCCACGGTGCTGGCTAAAGTGAGCAACTTCGTTCCCGGCGGCGGCATCTGGATGAATACCCAACGGCCCGAGTGGAACGACGCCAACAACGCCCTGGTGGGCAGCGGGGTCTCCATGGTCACCCTCTACTACCTCCGCCGGTTCCTCCATTTTCTGCAGGGCCAACTGGACAGTCTCCCGGAAGAAGTACCGATCTCGGAAGAGCTGGTCACCTACTTCGCCGATACCCTAGGGATACTGCGGCGGTATTCCGATCAGATGAACGCCGAGGTGGACGACGGTACCCGAAAGGAGATCGTGGACGCCCTTGGTCGGTCGGCCGCTACGTATCGCCAGACCATTTATGAAGAATCCTTTAGCGGCGACAAACAAGACCTTGTCGCCCAGGACCTGAAAGACTTCGCAGCCCTCAGCCTCCAGTGTTGCGAGCAGACCATCGAGCTTAACCAGCGACCGGACAAGCTATACCACGCCTACAATCTGATCGACCTACGGGCGGACGGTTTCGGCGTGTCCTACCTGGACGAGATGCTGGAGGGGCAGGTCGCCGTACTGAGTGCCGGGTACCTCCCCGCACCCGCGGCCCTCGCCGTAATGGACGCCCTGCGGAACAGCAGCCTGTACCGGGAGGACCAATCCAGCTACATCCTTTACCCCAACAAGGACCTGCCGGGCTTCCTGCAAAAGAATACGCTGCCGGCCGCAGCCGTCGATGGGTCGCAACTGCTGGGCCGGTTGATCGAGGACGGCAACCGCTCCCTGGTCGTGCGAGACGTTAACGGGGAGGTCCACTTTAACGGGAACTTCAAGAACGTAGGTGATCTGCTGATCGCCCTGAACGTCCTGGAGGATACGCGCTACGCCGAGTTGGCCCAAACGGAACGCAAGTCGCTGGCCGCCACCTTCGAGCGCGTCTTCAATCACAAGGAATTTACGGGCCGTTCGGGCACCTTTTTCGGGTACGAAGGGCTGGGTTCGATCTACTGGCACATGGTCAGCAAGCTCCAGCTGGCCGTGCAGGAATGTATTCTTCGGGCGGAAGCCGCGGGTGCCGAGAACACGGTGATCGACAACATGCGGACGCACTATTTCGCCATTGCGGAGGGGACCGGGGTGCATAAAAGCCCGGAACTATACGGTGCGTTCCCGATCGACCCCTATAGCCATACTCCCGGCGGAAAAGGGGCCCAACAACCGGGGATGACCGGACAGGTAAAGGAAGATATCCTCAGCCGCATCGGAGAGCTCGGGGTAAGCGCGGAAGACGGCCGACTGCGGTTTGCCCCGACCTTACTGCGGCGAAGTGAATTCTTAGGGTCGGCGGCAGCGTTCTCGTACGTAGATTTATCCGGAAACAGGCAGTCGATACCGCTGCCGAAACGCGCCATCGCCTTTACCTGCTGTCAGGTTCCCGTAATTTATAGCATCGGAGACGACCGGAATATTCGTATCGCGCTGATTTCCGGTAAGGACGGAAATCAAACCGGGAGCGTACTCGATAAAGAAACTTCGGATTCCCTGTTTAACCGTCGGGGCGAGATCGCATGCATCACCGTTATGTTCCCGGAAGAGATCCTCGTTTAACCACTTACTTGCATAAATCCGTAGATCATGTCACCTTCGTCGTCCTTTTTGCTGTTTGCGCGCTTCCTCCTGTTGGTGGGAATGGTCACTATGCATGGATGTACGCCGACCTCCGAAAATGAAGCTATGAAGACCACTTCAGTACACGCCGCCGATATTCTCGGCAACGCCGACTACCCCGCCATCTCTTACGGGGGCTACCGGGCCACCTCGCGCGATACGCAGCCTACCCTGCCTCAATTGCGGGAAGACCTGTTGATCCTGCACGCCATGGGCATCCGCGTACTGAGGACCTACAACGTCCAGCTCGCCCAGGCCAAAAATGTGTTGGCCACCATTCAGGCCCTGCGGGAAGAAGACCCTGGCTTTGAGATGTACGTTATGCTCGGAGCCTGGATCGACGCCAAGAATGCCTGGACGGGCCGCCCCGTCGACCATACGGTAGAGAGCGAGAAAAATGCCGCCGAAATCGACCGCGCCGTGGCCCTGGCTAAGCAATACCCCGACATCGTCAAGGTAATCGCGGTGGGTAACGAGGCCATGGTGAAGTGGGCGACCAGCTACTACGTGCAGCCCGGGGTCATCCTGAAGTGGGTGCGCCACCTCCAGCGGCTGAAGGCGGAGGGGGAACTGGCGGAGCAGGTTTGGATCACCAGCTCGGACAACTTCGCCTCCTGGGGTGGGGGAGGGGCCGAATACCACGTATCCGCGCTTAACGAACTTATCCGCAGTGTCGACTACGTCTCCATGCATACCTACCCCATGCACGACACCCATTATAATCCCTCCTTTTGGGGCACGCTGGAAAGCGAAGGTGACCTGCCCAAGGAGCAGCGGGTAGCAGAGGCCATGCGCCGCTCGCTGAACTATGCCCAGGAGCAGTATCGGGCCGTGGCCGACTACGTCGATAGCATCGGCGCTGATAAACCCATTCATATCGGCGAAACCGGCTGGGCCTCCAGCTCCAATGGTTTTTACGGCGCAGGCGGCTCGGAGGCCTGCGACGAATTCAAGCAGGCGCTCTACCACGAATACATGCGGGAATGGACGCAGGGAGCGGGCATCTCCTGCTTCTACTTCGAGGCCTTCGACGAACCCTGGAAGGACGCCGGGAATCCCGGGGGGTCAGAAAATTACTTCGGGCTCTTTACCGTGGACGGACGCGCCAAATACGCCCTTTGGCCACTCATCGACGCGGGAACCTTCGAGGGACTCACGCGCGGGGGGAATCCCGTGGCTAAAACTTACGGCGGAGACAAGTCAGCCCTAATGGAACAGGTCGCCGTACCCAGCAATCAACTTGCCACCACTCACTAGTGCTTCATGACCGAAATAAGCTGCCCCTTGACTGGCCATCGCGGCGCTGCACTTCTCCGCCAAGAATCCACCCGTAGCTACGGCTATGCTGAACTTTTGTCCGCTCGTTCAGCACCCCGCTGTCGGCGTCAAGCTATTGCTTAGTTCAATCCTGAAACACTAGTCACCCGAACGGACTCCCCATGAACGCGCTCCCGCTCCTGCTCCTCTTTTTACTTTCCCTCAGCTTCTGGGGATGCAGGGGTAAGGGGCAGGCGGAAGGGGCGCAATCTACCGCCATGAACGTACGTGTATACGAAACCTCCCGCGCCGGCCGGCAATTGGCCGAGGTGACGGAGTTCGAGATCGGGGAGGAGGTCACCACCATTGTACTTAGCCCCTCGCAGACCTTCCAGACGATCACCGGCATCGGGGGTTCCTTTACGGAGTCCTCCGCCTACCTGCTGAGTCAATTGGGTCCAGACAACCGCCAGCGGGTCATCGACGCTTACTTTGCGGATTCCGGTGCCCGGTACTCCCTCACGCGTACGCACATCAACTCCTGTGACTTTAGCCTCGGCAACTATGCTTACGCCATGGAAGCGGGAGATATTGATCTCTCCAGCTTCACCATCGCGGAGGATGAGGATGACCTCATCCCCATGATTAAAGACGCGATGGCCGCTAGCTCGGAGGGCTTCCGCATCATTGCTTCCCCCTGGACGGCCCCGCCGTGGATGAAGACGAACAACGATTGGCGTGGCGGTCAGTTACGGCCGGAGTACGCGCCTACGTGGGCCAGGTACTTCTCCAAATACATTGAGGCTTATGCCGAAGCAGGGATCCCGATCTGGGGGGTCACCGTAGAGAATGAGCCCCTGGGTAACGACGCCAACTGGGAGAGCATGCACTTCACCCCCGAGGAAATGTCCGCCTTCGTGGTGAATCACCTCGGACCGACCTTACGGCAGGACTACCCCGACGTCAAGATTCTCGGCTACGATCAGAACCGGGGGGAGGAACTCCAGGACTGGGTAGAAGAGCATGTTTGCCGAAGAGGAGTCCGCCCGCTACTTCGACGGAACGGCCGTACACTGGTACGCCAGCACCTTCGATCCCTTTCGCGAAAATCTCGACCGGGCCCACGAATTCGCTCCCGATAAGCACCTCATCCAGTCGGAGGGCTGCGTCGACGCGGAGGTGCCCAAGTGGCAGGACGACGACTGGTACTGGAGTAAGGAAGCTACCGATTGGGGCTGGGACTGGGCACCCGAAGATCAGAAACATCTCCACCCGAAGTACGTCCCCGTCTACCGCTACGCCCGCGACATCATCGCCTGTCTGAATCATCACGTAGACGGCTGGGTGGATTGGAACATGGTCCTGAACCGTCAGGGGGGACCGAACTGGTTCGAGAACTGGTGCGTAGCCCCGGTGATCGTCGACGAAACTGCCGACGAGGTGTACTTCACGCCGCTTTATTACACGATGGCGCAGTTTAGCAAGTTCATCCGCCCGGGGAGCCAGCGAATCGGCCTGGAGGTAGCGGATGAGGGGCTGCTCGCCACCGCGGTTCGCAATCCGGACGGTACCATCGCCGTGGCACTGCTCAACGAGGGAACCACCGCTAAGTCATTTGAGCTTAGGCTGGATGACCAGCGTACCCGTATCAGCATCGGTCCGCAGACGGTACAGACCGTCGTTATTAAACCCGCTAATCTCACCACCCTATGAATTCCACCGCCCAAGCGATCACCCCCGAACAGGATAGAGTACCCTTAGGACAAAAAGCAGCCTTCGGGGCGGGGCAATTTGTCCTAAACCTTCTTCCCGGTGCGCTAGGATTCTTTCAGTTTTTCCTCCTGACCGCCTTCGGGATCGATCCCTTTCTGGCCGGATTACTGAGTGGGCTGCCCCGCATTTTCGATGCCCTGACCGATCCGGTGATGGGATTCATCAGCGACAACACCAAATCCCGCTGGGGCCGCCGCCGTCCCTACATTTTTGTCGGGGCCATTCTGAGCGCCGTACTCTTTGCTATTCTCTGGCAGATGGACGACGCGAACGGCTCGACCTATAATTTCTGGTACTTCCTGATCTTCTCGCTGATCTTTCTCATCGGCAATACGATGTACGCCACGCCCTTGGTCGGTCTCGGCTACGAGATGACTTCGGATTACAACGAACGGACCCGCCTGATGGCCTTCGGGCAGACGGCCGGCCAGCTGGCCTGGGTCATCGTGCCGTGGTTCTGGGTGATCATCGCCGACCCTGACGTATTCAGCAGCCAGGAAGTGGGAGTGCGGACGATGTCGCTTTACGTAGCGGGGATTTGCGTGGTGCTGGGCGTGATGCCGGCCCTGTTCTGTAAGGGAATTGACTCGGCCAATATGGAGAACCGGAAAGAGATTTCCTTCAAGACGATGTTCTCTAACCTGAAGGACCTGTTCCAGGGGATCGTCGAGGTCAGTAAGAATAAGCCCTTCATCAAGCTCTGTGGCGCCACCTTCCTGGTCTTCAACGGCTTCCAGATGGTGGCCTCCTTCAGTGTTTTTATCATTGTATTTTACATGTACTCTGGCAGTTACGAAGCGGCGGGCACCTGGCCGGCCTGGTTCTCGACGATCACGGCCCTGCTCACGGCCTTTCTGATCATTCCGATCATCTCCTGGATGGCAAACTCCGTCGGCAAGCGCAAGGCCTTCCTAATTTCTACGGCAATATCTATCGTGGGCTACTTGCTGAAGTGGTGGGGTTTCGACGTGGAACTGAATGAGCGCTTCAATCAAACCGGGCTGGCCCAGTCGATGAACCGGGGACTGGCCTCTCTCTTCGAGGCAATGGATCCAATACTGGAAACGCTGGGCATGAGTTGGTTTAGTATCGACGCCGCCAACGGGGTGCCCTGGCTGATCTTTTTCCCGATTCCCCTCATTGCCTTCGGTATGGGCGGGCTGTTTACCCTCATGATGAGTATGACCGCCGACGTCTGTGACCTGGATGAACTCGAAAACGGTATGCCCCGCAAGGAAGGCACCTTCGGTGCCATCTACTGGTGGATGGTCAAGCTCGGTCAGGCACTGGCCCTCGTGATCGGCGGGGCCGTACTACAGTGGGTGGGTTTTGACGGCGCGGCAGCCACTCAGACGGCCGAGACCATGCACAGTCTGCGGCTTGCTGACATTATCATTCCGGCCGCCACCGCTGGCCTGGCCTTCCTGGTTATGTGGAGCTACAGCCTCACCGAGGAACGCTCGCGGGAAATATCACGGATTCTGATCGAACGCCGGGGGAAACTATAACCTTACATAAGCCTACCTAGATGTCATACCGCGACAAACGAAACATGTCCCTTGCGGGGGTCGACTTTAACCACCAGTCCCGAGAAGAGACGGAGGAATTATTTCACGAATGCCTGCGCGAGGGCATCCACGGATTTTGCATCAGTCCCTACGAAGAAGGGCAAAAACCGGGCGATACGCTTACCGAGACCCAGCTTCACCGGCGGTTGAATATTCTCCAACCCCATACCAACTGGATCCGCTCCTTCTCGTGTACCGAAGGCAACGAGCTGGTCCCGAGAATTGCCCACGAGCTAGGAATGAAGACCATGGTCGGCGCCTGGCTGGGGGACGATGAAGAGAAGAACGAAGCCGAATTGACCGCGCTCATCGAAGTCGCCCGGGCCGGACACGTAGACATTGCCGCCGTAGGCAATGAGGTGCTCTACCGCGGCGACCTGAAGAAGGAGCGCCTGCTGGAACATATTTACCGGGTACAGGAGGCCGTTCCCGACGTGACGGTCGGCTACGTCGACGCTTACTACGAGTTTACGCTTCATCCGGACATCGTCGATGCCTGTGATGTAATCCTGGCAAATTGCTACCCCTACTGGGAAAAATGCCACTTCGATTACTCCCTGGTGTACATGAAGCAGATGTACGCCCAGGCCGTGCGGGCCGCCCGGGGTAAGAAAGTCATCATCACCGAAACCGGTTGGCCCAGCAGTGGGACGGGACTGGGTGACGCCCACCCCTCCGAGCTGAACGCCATGCGCTACTTCATCCGCGCCCAGCAGTGGTCGCAGCAGGCGGACATCGAACTATTCTATTTTTCCTCCTTCGACGAATCGTGGAAGGTCGGTGCGGAAGGGGACGTGGGTGCCTACTGGGGCATCTGGGATAGGAATGAGCAGTTGAAGTACTAGCCTTGCACCCGTGGCCCCGCCCCCCAATGAAGAACGCCCCGCTGAATGGTCCAACGGGGCGTTTCGATCAAAGGCGGGAGGGTTTACCGGGTAAAGCGGTAAGTTGCTTTTCGCTCCATCGTGGTGGTAGCCCCACCAAGGTCCATTTCTACCGTATCGTCTAGTCCGACGCTGAGTTCCGAATCGTTCAACGCCAGAATGGTCACCTCGCTCTCCGTACCGTCGTCTTGGGTAAGGATCAACTTATTTCCCGCGACCTCGTAGGCGGCGCTGCCGACCAGGTTGGTAAGCGTAGGGAGCGTGGTCGGTATGTCATTGCCCTGTCCGTCAGTCACCGTAAGGTCGAAGGTAACCGAACCGGTGCTGCTGAGCCGATTCGGATTGGATTTAAAAATCCAGGCAAAGGTGGTGGGATCGATGGATACCCCATCGGTAATGGCCGTTGCTTCGATGCCCGCTACGGAAGTAGTCGCGACGGTCCGGGTAGTGGCACTAGCCAGGTTCCAGGTTCCGAGAATTGCTTCGTTAGAAACGGCGTTGTCCTCATCCCCGCAAGAAGCGGTGATCAAGGAAATGAGCATGAGAAATAAGAAGGGTAAGCGCACGGGAATGTATTTAAAGTGCTAGTAAGGGGTGATGTATCTAAGAGCAAGTTCGTGGCGGTAAACGGCATTCCAAACAAGTTCTAGTGCTTCAGGACCGAAATAAGCTGCACCTTGACTGGCCATCGCGGCGCTGCACTTCCCAGCCAAAAATCTACCGTAGCTACGGCTATGCTGAACTTTTGTCCGCTCGTTCAGCACCACGCTGTCGGCGTCAAGCTATTGCTTAGTTCAATCCTGAAACACTAATCTTTTTCGAATACGTAGTTCAGCGTACGGTGAGTGATAAAATCCAGTCCCGGGGTCGTATCGCGAATCTCGGCGAGTATCTCCAGCCGGGAGGCGGTTAGGGTTACGATACGGGAGGTGAACGTGTCGCCATCGCGGTCGACGATGTGAAGCAAGTCCCCCTCACGCACGTAGGTGCCGCCCCCATTGCTGAAGTCGACGGCGGCAGTGACGGTTTGGTTGGTGACGGTCCCGTCCGGGCTGGTGATCTCGGTGTCGAAGGTGACGATGCCACTGCTCGTCACGATATCCGGATCCTCCTCGAAGCGAATCGTGTAGGTGATCGGATCCTTAGAAACGTTGCGCTGTGACGTGATCAGGGGGGCAGAGGATGGGACTACAAGCGTAGTAGTAGCCGTAGTGAAGGCGGACTGCGCCCGCCACAGACCGATCAGGCCGGTATCGGTTACGATGGGGTCTTCATCGGGATCGCAGCCTGGGGTAAGCACGAGCAGCAGCCCCGATAGGAGCAGCAAGGATAGATTTTTCATCCGGGGTTTGCATAATTAAGCGGTGCAAGCTAGCAATTATTGCGTCTTAGGAAATCGATTGCCGGCGGCGTGTTAGCTTAGCCGCATGCGCATCCCCCTTCTCCTGCTTACCGCACTTGTCCTTTGCGGCTTCGACTTCTCTCCGGCCCTGCACGCTCAAGCCGAACTGGCTGAATACTTCACCCCCCTGAAGTACCGCAACATCGGTCCCTTCCGCGGCGGCCGCTCCGTCACGGCGACCGGCGTAGTGGGCGATCCGCTCACCTACTACATGGGCACCACCGGCGGCGGAGTGTGGAAGACCTCGGATGCCGGGCAGCACTGGGAAAATATTTCCGACGGCTTTTTTTCGACCGGCTCCGTTGGGGCGGTAGCGGTATCCCGGAGCAATCCCCAGATCGTGTACGTCGGTATGGGTGAGCACGCGCCCCGCGGGGTGATGACCTCCCACGGGGACGGCGTGTACAAATCCACCGACGCCGGCAAGACCTGGACGCACCTCGGGACTGGCGGAAACCCAGCACATCTCCCGCGTCATCATTCATCCCGATGATCCGGACGTGGTGTACGTGGCGGCACAGGGCCAGCTCTACGGACCGAATGAGGAGCGTGGCGTGTACCGCACCCTGGACGGCGGCACATCCTGGGAACGGCTGCTCTACGTCAACGACCTGACCGGGGCGGCCGAACTTTCCATGGACCTCAACAACCCCCAGGTACTCTACGCGGCCATGTGGGAACACCAGCGCCTGCCCTGGCAGGTCGTCAGTGGTGGCGCGGGCAGCGGCCTCTACAAGAGCACCGACGGCGGTACCACCTGGCAGGAGATGACCGAAGGGCTGCCCGAGGAGCAGGGCAAGATGGCCATCTCCGTAAGCCAATCGAAGCCCGAGAAGGTCTACGCCCTCATCGAAAGCGACTCCAATGCGGGCAAGGGGGGACTCTTCGTGTCCACCGACGCCGGCGACCACTGGACCCGCGTCAGCGACGACCACCGCCTCATCCAGCGGGCCTGGTACTACCTGGAGGTCTTTGCCGACCCCACCAACGAGAATGTGGTGTACGTCCTGAGCGCCACGCCCTACCGCTCCATCGACGGCGGCAAAACCTGGGAGGCCCTCGGCGGCACTCACGGCGACTACCACGACCTGTGGATCAATCCGGAAAACCCCCGCAACCTCTGCATCGCCAACGACGGGGGGGCGGCCATCAGCTTCAACGCCGGGGAGAGCTGGTCGACCCAGGACAATATGCCCACCGGGCAGTTCTACCGCCTCAATGTCGACAACCACTTCCCCTACCGCATTTACGCCGGGCAGCAGGACAATTCCTCCGTGGCGATTTCCAGCCGGGAAATCGGTTCCTCGGAGATCTCCGCTTCCAGCTGGAAGGCCTCGGCCGGCGGGGAGAGCGCCTTTCTGGCCTTCGACCCCGACGACCCCCGCTACGTGCTGGGTGGCAGCTACCTCGGAACGATCGAGGTA
Organism: Lewinellaceae bacterium; assembly: GCA_963803525.1. GTDB lineage: Bacteria > Bacteroidota > Bacteroidia > Chitinophagales > Saprospiraceae > Neolewinella. The sequence continues at coordinate 66,369 of CAWDMV010000013.1, read as the reverse complement.
CTGGACAATGACGCCAAGGCCGCTACCAACATCATGGCGGCCCCGATCCAGTACCTGGGCCGGCCGTCCCGCGACATGAAGTACCGTTTCAACTGGAACGCCCCGATCATCTGGTCGCGGCACGAAGCGAATACCTACTACCACGCCAGTCAGCACCTCCTGCGCACCCGCGACCGCGGCCAGACGTGGGAAGAGGTCTCCCCCGACCTCACCCGCAACCAGAAGGACAAGCAGGGCAACGGCGGCGGGCCCTACACCAATGAGGCGGTAGGCGCGGAGAACTACGGTACGATCAGCTACGTCGTGGAGTCGCCGCAGGAGGCAGGTACTATTTGGGTAGGGACCGACGACGGCTACGTACAACTCACCCGCGACGGCGGGGAGAGCTGGACCAACGTCACGCCGAAAGGATTGCAGGAGAGCCTGGTGAATGCCATCGAGGTTTCCCCCCACGATCCGGCCACCGCCTACATCGCCACCACGCGCTACAAATTCAATGACCTGACCCCACGGATCTTCCGGACCACCAATTACGGCAAGAGTTGGACCGACATCACCGGCAAGCTGCCCTACGGGGCCTATACCCGCGTAGTGCGGGAAGACACCGAACGAAAGGATATGCTCTTTGCCGGCACCGAAGCGGGCATCTTCGTTTCCTTTGACGGCGGCGGGGCCTGGGAACCCTTCAACCTAAACCTGCCCCGGACGCCGATCACCGACCTGATGGTGGCCCACGATGATCTTGTTGTTGCCACCTCCGGCCGCGCCTTCTGGGTACTGGACGACCTGGAGGTGCTGCGGCAGTATGATGGGGCCGAGGACGAATTAACGCTGCATACTCCAGCCCCCGTAACCCTGGTCAGCGGAAGAAGCGCGCTGGACAGTAGCGACCCCGACTTCGACGGCACCGGCAGCCTGGAGGGCGTGAACCCCGCCACCGGGGCGGTGCTGTACTATTTTCTGCCGGAGTCCGAAGATTCTACCGCCCTGACCCTGACCGTCACGGACGCCACGGGGGAGGTGGTGCGTACCCTCAGCAGTGAGAAAGACGAAAACTTTCAGGCGTACGGCGGCGGTCCGCCGGCCGATCCGGCGCTGCCCACCGCCGAAGGACTGCAACCGTTTCGTCTGGGATCTTCGCTACCCTACGCTCATGGGCGCTCCCAGTGCCTACATCGAGGGCAGCTTTCGCGGCCACCGCGTCGCACCGGGTGCCTACACGCTGAACCTGGCCCAAGGTGCACGGCGTGCTACCGCGGAAGTGGTGGTCAAGCCCAACCCGAACTACGACCTGACCGACGCCGATTACGCGGACTACCACGCCTTCATGCGCCAGGCGGAGGGAGAGGTTAACGCCATGCACGGCCTCGTCAACGAGCTGCTGGACGTACAGCAGCGCCTCAAGGCCGTGATGGAAGCGCTGCCGCAAGAAGACGAACTGCGGGCGGAAGCCACCCGCTTGCTGCGAAGATTTACGCGCCTGGGACGAAGACATGATCCAGCGGAAATCGCAGGCCTACGACGACGTGGAGAACTTCCCCAACAAATTCACCGCCAACTACCTCTTCGTGGTAAATCATGCGGAGAGTGCTATCCCGCGCGTCAACGCCCCGACCCGGGATCGACTGGCCGAACTGAATAAGGAGTGGGGAACACTACGAACGCGCGGGCAGGAATTGCTGCGCACCCGCGTACCCGCCCTCAACCAGAAGTTGTGGGAGGCCGGTTACGGCGCGCTCGGCAATCCGAAGGTGGTCAAGAAGTAGAGAGGGGGGGGAGGCCGCGTATGGCGGCGAAGCGTGGGGAGAGATAGTGGAGCCGGTGCTACGTTCCGTGAAACACAAAACAAAGACTAAACCTTTACGGGAACGAGCACCGACACTGAGAGAGACACTATGAACTAACACTATCATACAGCGAAAAGGCGCTGTATCGGTATTCCAATATTGATTGGAATGTCTTTATAACTCTGGAGCCTGACCCTTTAGTATGCCGGGGGAGTGTTTTACTTGATAAGATCTCGGCATACTTCTCAAATTCAGGCAGCGGGACGGTGTAGGCGGCCCCCCTAATCTCGAGGGGTAGGAGCTTAGCGCTTCTTGCCCCCCTTAAAGTTGCCGGCCATTTGGGCCATCATGGGGTTGTTGGACATCTTGTGCATCATCTTGCGCATGCCGTCGAACTGCTTGATGAAGCGGTTGACGTCCTCCATGCTCTGGCCGCAGCCCAGGGCGATGCGCTTCTTGCGGCTCATGTTGAGGAGCTCGGGCGCGGCGCGCTCGGCGGGCGTCATGCTGTAGATGATGGCTTCCACGCGGGAAAAAGCGGAGTCGTCGATGTCGATGTTCTTCATGGCCTTCGACATGCCGGGAATCATGTTGAGCAGGCTCTTCATGTCACCCATCTTCTTGAGCTGGGCGAGCTGGCTGAGGAAGTCATTGAAGTCGAACTTATTCTTCTTGATCTTCTTCTCCAGGCGCTTGGCCTCCTCCTCGTCAAACTGGTCCTGGGCGCGCTCCACGAAGGAGATGATGTCACCCATGCCGAGGATCCGCTGCGCCATCCGGTCGGGATAGAACACGTCGAGCGCGTCCATCTTCTCGCCGGTGCTGACGAACTTGATGGGCTTGCCCACGGTATACTTGACCGACAGGGCCGCCCCGCCGCGGGTGTCGCCGTCGAGCTTGGTGAGCACGACGCCGTCGTAGTTGATGCGCTCGTTAAACGCCTTGGCCGTATTGACGGCATCCTGGCCCGTCATCGAGTCGACCACGAAGAGCGTCTCGTTGGGGCTGATCGCCTCGCGCACGTCGCTGATCTCCTGCATCATCTTTTCGTCGACCGAAAGGCGGCCGGCGGTGTCGACGATGACCACGTCGAATTTATGCTGCTTGCCGTAGTCGATGGCTTTGAGGGCGATGTCTACGGGATTCTTGTTCTCGGGCTCCTTATAGATGTCGGCACCGACCTGGCCGGCCAGCACGGTGAGCTGGTCGATGGCCGCCGGACGGTACACGTCACAGGCCGTCAGCAGCACCTTCAGCTTGCGCTTCTCCTTCAGGTAGAGCGCCAGCTTACCGCTGAAGGTCGTTTTACCCGAACCCTGCAGACCGGCGATGAGCACCACCGCGGGGTCGCCCTTCACGTTAATGCCTACGGACTGCCCGCCCATCAGGTCGGTCAACTCGTCCTGCACGATCTTGACCATGAGCTGGCCGGGCTTGACGGCCTTCAGCACGTTCTCGGTGCCGAGGGCCTTGACCTTCACCTTGTCGGTGAATTCCTTGGCGATCTTGTAGTTCACGTCGGCGGCCACCAGCGCGCGGCGAATCTCCTTGAGGCTCGTGGCTACGTTGATCTCGGTGATCTTGTTGTCCCCGGTCAGGGACTTAAAGGCGCCCTCCAGGCGATCGCTCAGGTTGTCGAACATAGTCTTCTCAATTTGCGGGGGCAAAGGTACGAAATCCGTCCGTTCCCACCACTCACCCACGGGGCGCGGACGCGGGTGCAGGGGACGCCTCCGAACCTTAGCGCTTGTTTGGGATTCCGCTCGCCGCCGCAAACTTGCTCTTTTGTGCCTATTCACCGCTTTGAACAAGGTCACTTAGCCCGTCACCGCGAAGCAGCCACGAAGTGCACCTCCCCTTTTCAAAGCTCGAATAGACCCAAAATAGCGGAATTTTCGTCAGGCTCGGAAAACCCAAACAAGCGCTCAACGCGTAGGGGTGACGGCCTCCCACCAGCGCTCCCGGTAATCCCCGGCCCGGGAGATGGCGAACCGCTGGCCGATCAGCGGACTGATCACTTCCTCCCGCTCGTCGGCCCGCTCGATGCGGGCGATGGGGTCGAACCAGCTGTGGTCGGACAGGCTGAAGCCGCCCCAGTGGATGGGCAGCAGCCACTTGCCCCCCAGGTCGCGGTGCGCTCGCAGGGCCTCTTCGGGGTGCATGTGCACGTTCTTCCAGCGGGCGTGGTACTGCCCGGAGTCCAGCATCGTCAGGTCGAAGGGACCGTAACGGGCCCCGATCTCCGGAAAGTGGCGCCCGTAGCCGCTGTCGCCGCCGAAGTACAGGCGATGGTGGGCGGTCTGGATCACGAAGCTGCTCCACAGCGTCTTGTTGCGGGTAGCCGCGCTGCGGCCGCTGAAGTGGCGGGCGGGCGTGGCCGTGTAGGTGATGCCGCCGATCGTGGTCGATTGCCACCAGTCCAGCTCGGTAATGCGGTCGGCGGGGATGCCCCACTTGCGCAGGTGAGCCCCCAGGCCGAGGGGGACCAGGTACGCTTTCGTCCGGTCCTTGACCGCCATCAGGGTGTCGTAGTCCAGGTGGTCGTAGTGGTCGTGGGAGAACACGATGAGGTCGATCTCCGCGATCTCTTCGAGGGGGTGGTAATCCTTGTACGGGAAGCGGTGCCCGAGGAAGGGGACGGGGGCCACCCACTCGCCGAGCATCGGGTCGAAGAGTACGGTCTGCCCACTCGTTTCCAATCGCAGGGCGGAGTGACCGTACCAGGTAAGGTAATCGAGGTCCGGGTCGGCTTGGAACGGCGACTCGGTGACGGCCACCGGTAGGGGGGCGGTGGGCTGGGTTTGCTTGGCCTGAATGTAGCCGAGGAGGTCACCCATCAAACTGCGAAAGTCTTCCCGGATGGGCGTCTTATCGAGGTTCCGGAAGCGCCCCATCTTCCACGCCACGGTGCCGCGGTAGTCGTCCTGCTTCATGGTACCCAGTCCGGCGCCGAACTGGGGGTCGTTGCGGAGCTTGCGGACCACGTAGCCGAGGGGGATCAGGGCCAGACCGATCATCCAGTGGGGCTTCATTTCCGGGGAGCTTGTTCGGGGAAGGGGGTGGGCTCACCCCGCTGCAGCAATACCGCGAACACGATGGTGAGTACGCAGCCGATGAGGTTCAGCCACAGGTAGGCCAGATCGATGTATTCCAGCCAACTGGCGACGAAGGTCAGCGCCACGAAGGCCTGTCCGATCAGGGCCGCCCGGAAGACGGCCCGGCCACCCACCGATTTGTAGAAGAAGGCTACGGCGAAGATGCCGAGGATCACGCCGTAGAACAGGGAGCCGATGATGTTGACGGCCTGAATGAGGTTGTCGAACAGGTTGGCCACGGCGGCGAAGGAAAGGGCCACGACCCCCCAGAGAATCGTCAGCCACTTACTGGCCGCGAGGTAGTGAGCGTCGTCCTTGTCGGTCACCAGGGAGCGGCGGTAGATGTCGATCACGCTGGTCGTGGCCAGGGCGTTCAGCTCCGAGCTCGAACTCGACATCGCCGCCGAGAAGATCACGGCCAGCAGCAGCCCCACCAGTCCCGCCGGCAGGTAATTAATGATGAAGGTGATGAAGATGTAGTCGCGGTCTTCGGTGATCAACTCGGAATCGTAGGCCGTTATGAGCTCGTCTACCGAAGTGGCTACCCCCTTGCGCTCCCGCAGCGTGCGCTCCACTTCCACCCGCGCCGCGCCGATGGCGGACTCGTCTTCCGCGCGCAGGGCGTCGATCATGGTGAGGGTGGCCCGTTCGTTGCGCTGGTTGATGTCCGCGTAGTTCGCCTCCAAGCGCGTCAGCTCGGTGCCGTAGGGGGAGCCGCGCAGCTTGTCGAGGTTGGCGGAATTAAAGTGGACCGGCGGAGGCTGGAACAGGAAAAACACGAAGACCAGGATGCCGACCATCAGCACCAGGAATTGCATCGGCACCTTGAAGATGCCGTTGAACAGCAGGCCCAGGCGGCTTTCGGTCAGGCTCTTGCCCGAGAGGTAGCGCTGCACCTGCGACTGGTCGGTACCGAAGTAAGAGAGGAACAAAAAGGTACCCCCCAGCAGCGAAGACCAGATGTTGTAGCGGTCGTTGAGGTCGAACTTGAGGTCGACGATGTTGAGCTTGCCGAGGTGGCCCGCCACCCCGATGGCGTCGCTGAACCCGATCCCCTGGGGCAGTTTATACATGACCACCACCCCGGCCGCTAGCATGCCGAGCAGGATCACGATCATTTGTTGCTTCTGGGTCACCGACACCGCCTTGGTCCCCCCCAGTACGGTATAGAAGACCACGACCACGCCGATCAAAAGAATAGTGACGCTCAACGACCAGCCCAGAATAGACGAGAGGATGATGGCGGGTGCGTAGATGGTGATGCCCGCGGCCAGGCCCCGCTGAATGAGAAATAGCAAGGCGGTCAGCGTACGCACCCGGAGGTCGAAACGCCCCTCCAGGTATTCGTAGGCCGTGTAGATCTTGAGGCGGTAGTAGATCGGCAGCACGAACACGCACAGGATCACCATCGCGATCGGCAGGCCGAAGTAGAACTGGGCGAAGCCGAGCCCATCGTTGTAGGCCTGGCCCGGCGTACTCAGAAAGGTGATGGCGCTGGCCTGGGTAGCCATGACGGAGAGCCCGATGGTCCACCACTTCAGGTCGCGGTCGCCCATGAGGTAGCTCTTCACGTTGTCGATGCTCCGCGTCTTGTATATCCCGTAAACGACGATGGCGGTCAGGGTACCGGTCATCACCAGCCAGTCCAGGGTACTCATAAATCAGGTGTAGGCACGCGAAAAAAGGTAAAAGGCAATGAGCAGCGCCAGGTGCAGCAGGAGGACGAACAGGTACATATTCCGCCAGCTGCCAAGGATGGGCGGATCGTCCAGCTCGATCTCCTCCTCCTCCTCCTCCTCCCCGGGATGCGCTCTACGTGGTTCATGCCGCAAGGTAAGCAATAGGAGGGAGCGCAGCGGGGCGGGGGCACGGGTGCCGGGGCCGAGGCATCACGCCAGAATAAACTCGAGCTCCTCGTCGTCAAATTCCATCCCGCCACGGCCGTCTATGACTTCCTCCGCGAGGCGCTTCTTGCGCAGTTGCAGGCGGTGAATTTTCTCCTCCAGCGTGTCCTTACTGATGAACTTGCGGGCGAATACGTTACCCGACCGGCCGATGCGGTGCGCCCGCGCAATGGCCTGGTCCTCGGTGGTAGGATTCCACCAGGGATCGAGCAGGAACACGTAGTCGGCCGCCGTCAGATTGAGCCCGGTGCCGCCGGCCTTGATGCTGATGAGGAAGGTCTGCACCCCCGGCTCGGTCTGGAAGCGCTCTACCTCCCGGGCCCGCTGGTCGGCGGGGACGCCGCCGGTAATCCAGGCGTAGGGGTGGCCGCCGCTCACGAGGTGGGCCCGGAACAGCTCCAAATGGCGAACCATGCTGCTGAAGATCAATACCTTATGCCCCGCCCGCCGCACCGTATCCCACTGCTCGATCGCCTCGGAAAATTTCCCGCTGTCCTTGTCGTACCCCTCGTCGGCGATGACGGGGTGGTTAGCGATCTGCCGCAGCCGCGTCAACGCCTGGATGATGAGCAGCTTATGCGATCCGTCCCCCGCCGGTACCGTACCCAACAGGGCGTTGCGGGCCGCCGCCCGCTCGCGCTCGTAACGTCTCCGCTGGGCCGGCGTCATTTCGCAGTAGAAGAGTTGCACGTCCAGGTCGGGCAGGTCCGGAGCCACCTCGGCCTTGGTACGCCGCAGCAGGTAGGGACCGACGAGCTGGCGCAGCTGTTCCTTTTTGCTGGCATCGTCGTGCTGCTCGATGGGCGTGATGAAGGTTTTCTTAAAGAAGGCGTAGCCCCGCAGCAGCCCCGGATTGATGAACTGCATCTGCGACCACAAATCGGAGAGGGAGTTCTCGATCGGGGTGCCGGAGAGGCTGACGCGGTGGCGCGCCTGCAGCTCGTTGAGGCCCCGGAAGACCTTGCTCTGTCGGTTCTTGATCTGCTGGCTTTCGTCGAGGACGATGTACTCCAGCTCCAGTTTGGCGAAGACGGACAGGTCCCGCAGGGCGGTCTGGTAGGTGGTGAGGATTACGTCGTAGCGGGCCAGTATCCGCCCGTCCCGGATGCGCTTGGTGCCCACGTTGGCGATCACCTTTAGGGAAGGCGCGAATTTTTGCAGCTCCGACGACCAGTTATACACCAACGAGGCCGGCAGGACGATCAGGGCACGGAGGGGGCATAGGAAGTCTTCATCCCCGGCGGCGGGTGCGAAGAGGTCGATCTGTCCCGGTCCGGCGGCGGCCTCCCGGTCGAGCTGCTCTTTAGCGTACAGGAGTACGGCGATGGTCTGCAGCGTTTTTCCCAGGCCCATATCGTCGGCCAGGCAGGCCCCCAGCCGCTCGTGGTAGTGGCGGACGAGCCAGCGGGCCCCCTCCAGCTGGTAGGGCCGTAATTCGGCCCGTAGCGATTCGCCCGGAACGTAGGCCGCCGCCCGCCGGGCCGCCTCATCGGGTACTGATACGGCCAGGTCGGTACCCCTCAGCGCGGGGGCCTGGCTGCGGGCTAGCCGGACCGCAGTCCCCTCCAGGCGGGCCAGGTCGAGCGCGGGGCCGTAGGTGGCAAACCACTCCTCGGGCAGCAACAGCAGCTCGCCATCGGGCAGGGGGAAGGTGCGTTCGCCCCGCTGCAGGAAGCGGAATACGCGCGAGAAGGGGATCCGGTGGGGGCCGGCGGTGATGCTGCCATTCAGGTCCAGCCAGTCGCTTCCTTCGGTCACCGAGAGTTCGAGGCTCGGCGCCCACCCGGCAAAGGCCTGTCCGTCGTGCTCCGGCGGGACGACCTCGATGCCCGCTTCCCGGAGCCGGTCGCCGTGGGCCAGCAACCACGCGAGGTTCTCGTAGCGGCTCGGTTCCGGGCGCAGGCTCAGTGCCCCGGTGACCGCTACCGATCGCAGTCCCCTTTCCCCCAGGTGGCGAAGTAGCCTGCCTTCTTCCTCGCGGTCGCGTACCGCCCGGACCAGGTGGTAGGGAGGACTGAGCGTGTGGTTCACTCCCACTGCGTCGGGGGCATCCGGAGCGAAGCCCAGGCTACCGTAGCGGACTTCCGGGAAGAGGTAGTAGCGCCCGTCGAAGGGGTGGGGGCGGGTAGCGACGCGCAGGCCAGTAGGCCGGGTGATCTCCTCGACGCTGAAGCCCCGGGCCGTGATGCCTTGCACCCGCGCGGCCCGCGCAATGAACTCCCGAAAGTAGCGCTTCACCTCTTTCGGGGGTATGTGGACCTCATCACGGCTGAGGAAGGGGCGCAGCGCATTGCCCCGCAGGTTTTTGATTTGCAGCAGTTGCTTACGCACCAGGATCCAACCCGGGGAGGGGCGGTTCGTGAGGATGCGCGGATCGAGGTGGCGCACCGGGAGCGCTTGACCATCCGGCGTGTGTACGCGCAGCCGGTAGCGGAGGCCGGATTCGGTGAGCTCGAAGTCCAGCTCCGCCGCCCACGCCACGGGCGCGAAGGACAGCAGGTAGCTGTACGGACTGGCGCGGGTGTCGAGATTAGCGGTGACGAAATAGCCGGCCTCGCGGCAGGTAGCCAGCAACTCGGCGGTGCGGACGTGTACGTAGCGGATCACCTCTTCGCGGGACTTGCTGCCCTCGCGAATGAGTCCGGCCAGGGTGGGTACCTTCTTAGCACCGTGGCGAAAGCGTTCGGCCAACGCCCGGTCGCGCAGTTCCTCGGTGAGTTGCAGGCAGCGGCGGGTGACGTCGTCGACCTCGATACCGTAGCTGCCGACCGTCGTGCGCGTAGCCGTTTGGTGTACCGTGCGCGGGTGCCCCCCGGCGTCCAGGCCCACCACGTAGGGCTTCGGCAGCCAGAGTCCGGTACGGTATTCGAAAAGATTGAAGAGCAGGGCCGAGGGCATGGGGGCTTTCTGGCGGATGTGAGGGGGGAAAAGCGATCAAAGGTAGTCCGGGATCGTATTTTGCGCCGTGCCTATTGCTCACCACATTGTTTTCGTACTGCTCGGACTGTTGCTTCCCGGCGTGCTGTACTTCACGGCGGGGCGCCGGACGCCGGGGCGGGTGGCCCACTGGCCACCGGCCCTGAAGGTGCGCCTGTACTACGGTAACGGAGCCCTCCTGCTGAGCCTGGCGGTGGCGGTACTGATCGTCTGGTTCTTTACCGACCGATCGTTCACCGATCTCGGGCTGGGGTGGGGCCAGGTCCCCTACGATCCGGTAGCCGTAGGCATCATTTTTGCTTTCCTGGTGCTATACGGCGTGGACCTGGTCGGAGAGATCGGCAACCGGGAGCGACAGCAGGAGACGCGCCGCAAATTTCGGGAATTGGGCTTTCTGCCGGACAACGGCACGCAGTACCTCCACTTTCTGTTCCTGTGCGTGTGCGCCGGAGTAGGGGAGGAGATCGTGTACCGGGGCTTTCTCATCACCTACCTGCGCGAGCTGCTCGGCACCGAACCCTGGGCCGTCGTAGCCACCCTGGTGGTACCGGCCCTATCCTTCGGACTGGCGCACATCTACCAGGGTACCCATGCGGTGGCCAAGATCGTCGCCATGGCGTTGCTGTTCGGCTTCTTCTTTTACCGCACGGAGAGCCTGTGGCCGCTGATTCTATTGCATACGGCGATCGATGCGGTCGGGGGCTTACTGAACTGGTACTTAGAGGGGCAAGAGTGAGCGTGGCGGGGAGGGAGGCGCGGAAAGAAGTCAGCTTTTTTTAAAAAACCTTGTGTCAAATAGAATATCGTATTACCTTTGCGACCGCTCCGGGAGGAGTACTGGCTGCGTAGCTCAACTGGATAGAGCACTTGACTACGAATCAAGAGGTTTCAAGTTCGAATCTTGACGCGGTCACATTATCATCGGAAAGCAGGCTACGGTCTGCTTTTTTTCGCAATGCTATTACGCTATGTCTAAAGTCTGCAAACTCACGGGAAAGAAGCCGATCAGCGGCAATAACGTTTCGCACTCCAACCGGAAGACGAAGCGCCGCTTCGTGCCCAATATTCAGAAGAAGCGCTTCTTCGTGCCGGAGCTCGAGAAGTTCGTGACCCTGCGGATCTCCACCAGCGCCATGCGTACCATCAACAAGCTGGGCGTGTACGCGTACATCAAGAAGCTGGAGAACAAGGGCATCGAAACCGGCGTAAAGTTTTAATCGCAATCCACCATGGCTAAGAAGAGCAAAGGCAACCGCAACCAGATTATCCTGGAATGCACCGAGCAAAAGGAAACCAACGTACCCGGCACCAGCCGCTACGTTACCGAGAAGAACCGGAAGAACACCCCCGGTCGCATGGAACTCAAGAAGTATAACCCGAACCTCCGTCGCATGACGGTACACCGGGAAATCAAGTAACGTCAACCTCCGGCGCTCCGGCGTCGTTCGGGATATAAAAGCACCCCACTATGGCTAAGGTATCAAAGAACTCGCGGGTCGGTAAGCGGACCGCCAACGCCGGCAGCGGCCGGGACTACGTTAAAGTCGTCCAGTCCATCAAGAATCCCGAAACCGGCAGCTACTCCTACAAGGAGGTCATGATCCACAAGGACAAGCTCGACGATTTCATGAAGGATAAGTAAGCGCTTGTTTGGCATTCCGCTCACTGCCGAAAACTTGCTCTTTTGCGCCTACTCTTCGCTCCCCTTCCCGAAGCTCGATTAGACCCAAAATAGCGGCGTTTTCGTCAGGCTCGGAAAACCCGAACAAGCGCTAAGCACCGCGCCTGCATTTCCCCGGAAGGCCCGGCCCGCTGCTCGTGGGTCGGGCCTTCCTCCGTTTAGAGCTTGTTTGGGAATCCGCTCACCGCCCCAAGCTTGCTCTTTTGCGCCTACTCTTCGCCTCGAACAGCGTCACTTAGCCCGCTAGGCTCCCCTTTCCGAGGCTCGATTAGCCTCAAAAATAGCGGCGTTTTCGTCAGGCTCGGAACACCTAAACAAGCTCTTACTTCCACCGCTTTACATTCGCCCCTCCCCACGCTTAAACTCTCCGCCCATGACTACCGACCAATTGAAGGACCTGCAAACCCGCCTGGGTTTGCTCAATCACTATCTTTGACGTCTCCGAACGCACATTTAAGATAGAAGACCTCACCCAGCGCAGCCTGGACCCCAACTTCTGGAACGACTCCACCGCCGCCCAGGCCGTGATGAAGGAGCTCCAGACCCATAAAAATTGGGTAGCCCAGTACCGGAAGGTCGCCGACCGGGTCGACGACCTCGAGGTACTCCAGGAATTTCTCAGGGAAGGCGAAGGGACGGAGGAAGAGGTCGACCGCCGTTACGAAGAGGCCGTAGCCGTGCTTGACGACGCCGAATTCCGCGCGACGCTGAATCGGCCGGAGGACGAACTCGGCTGCATCCTGGAGATCAACGCCGGAGCCGGAGGTACCGAAAGCAACGACTGGGCCGAGATGCTCCAGCGCATGTACACGATGTACGCGGAAAAATACGCCGGCTACAAAGTGAGTCTGGCCAGTGAAACCCCCGGCGACGTAGCCGGCATCAAGTCGGCGACCCTGGAGATCCTGGGCGACTTCGCCTACGGCATGATGAAGGGTGAAAACGGCGTGCACCGCCTGGTGCGCATCAGCCCCTACAATGCCCAGGGCAAGCGTATGACCAGCTTCGCCTCCGTATTCGTCCACCCCCGGGTCGACGATACCATCGAGGTAGAGATAAATCCGGCGGATATTCGCTGGGATACCTTTCGGGCCTCCGGGGCGGGCGGACAGCACGTTAACAAGACGGAATCAGCGGTCCGCGTGACCCACGAGCCCTCCGGAATCGTGGTTGAGTGCCAGGAAGAGCGCAGTCAGCACCAGAACCGCGAAAGAGCGCTGAACATGCTGCGCAGCCGGCTATACGAGCGGGAACTGGAAGCGCAGCGAGCGGAGAAGGATGAAGTAGAGGCCGGCAAGACCGCGAATGAGTGGGGGAGCCAGATCCGTAGCTACGTGCTGGACGACCGGCGGGTGAAGGATCACCGGACCAATTGGCAAACCAGTCAGACGGATGCCGTGCTCAACGGGGATCTGGAAGACTTCCTGAAAGCCTACCTACGGTGGAGCGGAGAGGCTAAATAAAAAAAAGCATCCTGTCGGTGACCGGATGCTTCTGGAAAATAGGTGTTTATAGGAAAAGTGTGTTAGTTCACGTGTCGTAATGTAGCTTAGTCAATAATTCAACATCTCTAATCTTGAATGCTTGGATTCCGGTGGCCTGGAGAGCCACGATGAATTGCTCATATCTCATCAACAACCATGCCAAGGTCTTAAGTCGCTGACTTACAGCCCCTAATAAAAAAGATTGGAGAAGGCGAATGATATGCCCTAAACGAGTTTCTTGTATTCAATAATTTTATTAAATACAGTGTGGGGATTACGCGAATTGCCAAACCAATTGGTTGATCAGGAAGAAAAGGACGAGATAGATCCACAAACCGTCCAGGAAGTGCCAATAAATGGTGAGCAAACGTAAGTTGAGCCGCTTGTCCGGATCGCTGAAGTAGACGAGTACGCTGACGGGTTCCCGCATATACTTCCTGGCCCGGTAAAGGAACAGACCGAGGAAGGGCAGTCCCCCGATCACGTGCGCGAAGTGGAGGGCGGAGATCACGTAGAGGTAACCCGCGGAATTATCGCTGTTGATGTAGATCTGCTGGGTGAAGAGTTGGTACCAGGCCAGGCCCTGCATCACCATAAAGAATAAGGACAGGTAGAGGGTGTACCAGAGCATCCGCTGATACTGGGCGGTATTGTCGGCCAGGTACGCCCGCTTGGCGCTGACCATGGCGTAACTGCTGCCCAGCAGGATGACCGTATTGACCAAAAACAGGATGGGCAGCTTGATCGGTGGCAGGTCGCTCTGCACCCGGGTGTACACGAAGGCGGCCGTCATAGCCAGGAAGAGCATGCTCAGACTGAACAGCAGTAGGGCCAGGTAGATGTTCTTGGGGTGAAAAGCGAAGTTGTCCTGGGTATCGTCAACGGGACGTTGGACTTCGTGGGGGCGGTTATACATCTACGTAAAATTTGGCCTTCTTAATTGGCGGCGGGGCGGTTGCGCCGGCAGCGTTCGGAACAGTACTTAACCTCGTCCCACACCTTCTCCCATTTTTTGCGCCAGGTGAAGGGTCGGCCGCATACCGGACACACCTTGACCGGCAGGTCACTTTTTCGCTTTGCCATCGCGCAGCTCGATGATTTTATCCATCACCGCCTCGGCCTCGGCCGATTTCGCGGCGTAACCCTTGATGTTTCCGGCACGCTGCTGCTCCATCGCCTCGCCGAGCAGGCGCGAGTATTCTGCTTCGAGTTTCTTGACGGGGTCTTTCTTGAATAATCCAAACATAATGACGGCTTTTCCTCCTAACGGAGGCCGGCCATCATTGGTTGCGGCTCGGGCAGCAGGTGGGGGCGCGGACGCAGGGGCAAAGCACGTGCCCCGACCCCACATTTCCCGTTACCTTGGTGGGAATACCAGTCCACTCCTATATGCGCCCGTTCCTTACCCTACTCCTCGTTTACTGCCTCGGCACCTGCGCCTCCGCCCAACCCTTGCGCGCCCTGGTGGGGGGCACGCTCATCGACGGATACGGAGGTAGCCCCGTCCAGAATAGCGTCATCCTCATTCAGGGAGACCGCATCACGGCCGTGGGTACCCAGGGACAATTGGCGGTGCCGGAAGGGGCGGAAGTGATTTCTACCGAGGGCATGAGCGTGCTGCCGGGACTGTGGGACATGCACGTGCACCTGATGATCAACGGCCACAGCGACTATGCGTACTGGGACAGCATCTACCCGCCCGAGCTGGCGGACGTGATCATGCCGGCCAGTGCCAAGCAGCTGCTGCTGGCGGGCGTGACGAGCGCCCGCGACCTGGGCGGCCCCCTGGAGGAAAGCCTGGGCATCCGCGACCGCATTAATGCGGGGGAGTTGGTGGGCCCCACGCTGTACATGAGCGGCCCCTTCCTGCAGGCGGCCCCCTATCCCGGAACCGAGGCCTTTCGCTGGGGCGTACAGAGCGTAGAGGAAGCGCGCAGCAAGGTGCGGCAGCTGGCCGAGGCGGGGGTCGACTGCATCAAAGTAGTGGATCAGGATGAGATCCCCATGGATGCCTTTGTGGCGCTGGTGGAGGAGGCACACCGACGGGGACTCAAAGTAGTGGGGCACGGTCACCGTCCGGAAGAGATCCGGCGGGGCCTGCAGGCGGGCGTAGACTGCTTCGAGCATACGGGACTGAGTTCGGCGCCTCAGTATCCGGAGGACATCATGGAGATGATCCGGGAGCGGACGGCCGACATGAGTGCGGGCCCCCTCTACTGGACGCCGACGGTAGAGGGACTGTATAACTATGAGTACACCCGGGATAATCCAGAAAGGCTCGATAACGACTGTTGGCACGAGGGGCTCCCCCCGGAGATTGTGGCCGATATCGAGGCGAGCATCCAGAAACCCGGGGAGTTGCCGTACTTCCAACTGACCCCCATCCGACGGCCTACTCTAGAGCGGAAGGTAAACCAACTGCGGGAGGCCGGGGTAGTATTACTGATCGGTACGGACTCCGGGATCCCCATGAAGTTTCACTGCCAGAGCACCTGGAACGAGTTGGACGTGTGGACCAATGCGTTCGGTTTTCCGGCGATGTACTCCATCAAAGCGGCCACCTACTGGCCCGCCAAGTGGATGGGGGTGGAGGACGACTACGGCACGGTCTCGGCAGGGAAATACGCGGATATCATTGCCGTGCGGGGCGACGTGCTGCGGCACATTGATCTGCTGCAGGGGGTAGATCTCGTAATCAAGCACGGAGAACGGATAAAATGAAAAACCGCCCCTGCGGATGCAGGGACGGTTTTTTAGGGCAAGATTTCTCCTGATTTAGGCGGATTGGTGCTGGCTCAGGAAGGTACGGCGTTCGACGCCGTAGTGATTATGTAAGTTGTTCCAGTACGTATGGTCGCTGGATTTGGGCCAATCGTTCTTGTCAAAGCCGGGCGCGTTTTCCAGGCGCTCTTGCGGGACGTTCAGTACGAATTTCTCCGTGGTCGTATTGACGTTGAACGCTTCGAAGGGGATGGCAAAATATTTGTCGCCCATTCCGAGGAAGCCGCCGAAGGAAAGGACCGCATAATTCACGGTGCCGGTTTCGGTGTCGATCATGAGGTCTTTAATCTCTCCGAGACTTTCGCCTTTCTGGTTGGTTACGTTGGTTCCGGTAATGGAGGATGAGGATAGAATCAGATTATTCATCAATTTTATGTTTTTATCGCGGAGGAACACTATATATGTAGTTAGCTAATTATCCGCTTGTTATCAAATCAAAATACACTAATATAACACGGCAAAGCCTACATAAGTTCACTGTGTAACTAATTTGTTGTTGCTTTGACAAGTATTTCTTTTGTCGTCTTTGCTGCCCGTTAGGGTTCGAGCGTGATGGTTCGCGACTTCTTTCGCACATTTGTAGGCTTCTTCCTCCCGGCCACCACTCCTAGTTAACCTTAGCGGCATGAAAAGATTTTTACTCCTGTGTTTTTTCCTTGTCACTACGCTATGTCTGACCGCCCAGACCGCCCTTTCCGGCAAGGTTATTGATGTAGCGTCGGACAATGAGCCCCTTCCCTTTGCCGCGGTGTCCCTCTTCAAGGACGGCGCTTTCTTCCAGGGCACGACCACCGATCTGAGCGGCAACTACTTTTTCTCCAACATCGACCCGGGCACCTACGACGTGGAGGTCAACTACACGGGGTATCCGCCTACCCGGATCTCCGGCGTACCCGTGCTGCCCGGACGGACGAACAGCGCCGACGTGGAGATCAGCAACGCCGGGGGCGTTAACCTCGACGTGATCGTGGTCACGGGTTTCGAGGTCCCCCTCATCGAGATCGACAACACGACCAGTGGACAGACCATCACCTCCTCGGAGATCCAGCGGCTGCCGACGCGAAACATCAACCAACTGGCTTCGATCACCGCCGGGGCGGCGTCCTCCGACGAGGGGGAAGCCGTGACCATCCGGGGCTCCCGCTCGAACGCGACCGATTATTACGTGGACGGAGTCCGGGTGCTGGGAAGCCTCCTGCCGGAATCCGAGATCGAACAGCTGCAGGTCATCACCGGAGGACTGGAAGCGCGCTACGGCGACGTGACGGGGGGGATCATCTCCATAACGACCAAAGGGCCCAGTGCGGACTTCAGCGTAAACGCCGAGGCGGAGACCAGTGAAGGGCTCGACAACTTCGGCAACAGCCTGGTGGGCCTTGCGGTCTCGGGGCCAATCATTAAGCGGGGCGAGGACCGGGCCATTCTGGGCTTTCGCCTCAGTGGCCGCTACACCTACCGCAAGGACGACGATCCGAGCGCCGTACCCATTTACCGGGTTACGGATGATGTCTTGGCTGACTTAGAAGCCAATCCGGTGATCCTGCGGGATGGTCGCCCGTTCGTCGCCGCCGACTTTCTGAACGAGCGGAACGTAAATGCGCTGGAGACCCGGCCCTTCGAGGACGCGAGCATCCTGAACCTTAACGGAAAGCTCGATGCCCGTCTCAGCGATGCCATCGATGTTTCCCTGTCGGGGTACTACGGTACCTTCGACGATCAGTTCACGCCGAACGAGAATACCCGCGTCAACCAACGCAGCAGCTGGAGAACGTACAATTCCGCCCGTAACCCAACCGGCCAGGACGAGGATTACCGCGTGAATTTCCGCTTTCGTCACCGCCTGGGTGGCTCCGGCGTAGCGGGGGAGAGCGGCAACAACTCCAGCCTGATCCAGAACGCGAGCTACACGCTGCAATTCGGAGTCGAAAACAACAAATACAACGTTTCCGACCCGATTCACGGCGACAACTACTTCAACTACGGCTACGTCGGCCGTTTTGATATCGACTACATCCCGGTCTTTGCCATCGACCGGGACGACACGGGGTCCCCGATCGGTGCCACCCAGGTGGACTACCGGGAGGTACTGCGCAACTACGATCCCACCACCTCGGCTAACCCGGTCCTGTCGAATTACAACAACTACCTCGGCTACGGGGGGGATCAGGTGTTCAATACCGAAACCTATGGCCTGCTCGGCCTGCCCCAACTTACGGACGACGGCCTGCTGATCCCCACCCTCGACCAGTTTGCCGCGGTGAACGGGCGTACGCAGGAACTCTTCGAGGACAGCTGGAATTTTCATACCAACGTGGGGACCATTTATAATCTGGTCAACCGCAGCGATAACGATACTTACACCTTTCAGGCCAACGCCAATTTCGAGTTGGTTCCGGGTGATTCCGACAAGAGCCGTCACAGCATCCAGCTCGGGGTGATGTACGAGCAACGTACCAACCGATCGTACAACCTAAACCCACGGGGCCTCTGGACCACCGGACGCCAACTCATCAACCGCCACCTCAACGCGGTCGACTCGACCAACCGCGTGCTGGAAAGCATTAACGTGGAGCTGGGGGAAGGACCCCTCGGTTACGTCGGTCCCGCTAACGTCATCGCTCCCACCATCCAGGAGGATGGCGGCACGTTCTACCGACGGGTGCGCGAAGACCTGGGCGTTCCCCTCGACCAGTTTGTCAATATCGACGGGCTGACGCCCGACCAACTCTCCCTCAGCCAGTTCAGCGCCCAGGAGCTCACCTTCGCCAACCTCGTCGATTACACCGGCTACGACTACCTGGGGAATGAGACCGATGGCACCTTTGATGACTTTTTCGCGATCAACCCCATGACCGGGCAGCGCAACTTTACCGTAGGGCCCAACCGACCGATCTACGCCTCGGCTTACCTACAGGACAAATTCACGATCAACAGTATGATCTTCCGGATAGGGGTGCGGGCGGACCGCTATGATGCCAACACCAAGGTGCTTAAAGATCCCTACAGCCTCTACGAGATCATCGGCGCGGACGACTTTCACGAGAATTTCGGCGGGGAGCAGCCGGGCAACATCGGCGATGACTTCGTGGTCTACACCACCGAGGCTTCCGGTACCGATGTACGCGCCTACCGCAACGGCGACAACTGGTTCCAGGCCGACGGTACGCCCACCAACGGTCCCCAGGAAATCGAGGGTATCCGAACCGGACTGGTTTTCCCCCGCTACGCCAATCCGGAGGCCCAGGCGACGAACAACTTCATCAAGAGTGACAACTTCACCGTAGCCACCTCCTTCGAGGACTACGAGGTGCAGTTCAACGTCATGCCCCGCCTGGCCTTTTCCTTCCCGATTTCGGGGGAGGCCAATTTCTTTGCCCACTACGACGTGCTGGTGCAACGCCCCCCCTCCAACGCGCTGGCTACGGCCCTGGACTACTACTACTTCGTAGAGCGTACGGGAACCATCTTCAACAACCCGGCCCTGCGCCCGGAGCGTACCATTGACTACGAAGTGGGGTTCAAAACCAAGATCAGCAACACTTCCGCCATCACCCTAGCCGCCTATTACAAGGAACTGCGCGACATGATCCAGCAGCGGACCTACTTCCCGGTCCCCCTGGTCAACCAGTACACGACCTACGACAACCAGGACTTCGGCACCGTCAAGGGATTCAGCTTCACCTACGACCTGCGCCGGACCAGCAACGTGACGGTGAACGCCAATTACACCCTGCAATTTGCCGACGGCACGGGCTCGGACGCCAACAGCCAGCGGGGACTGACTAACCGGGGCAACCTCCGCACCCTGTTCCCCCTGAGCTTTGACGAGCGTCACCGCTTCAATCTGGTGGTGGATTACCGCTTCGACAGCCGCAACGGGACGCCCCGGTGGTTAAATAACTCGGGCTTTAATATCCTGGCCAGCTCGGTGTCCGGCCGTCCGTACACTGCCACCTTCATCCCCGCCGAGCTGGACGGCAGCGGCACTATCGGCGCCATCAACGGCAGCCGGAACCCCTGGAACTTCACGCTCAACGGCCAGATCGAAAAGAACTTCACGATCGCCGGTAATACCGGGATTAACGTTTATTTCCGCGTCAGCAATATCCTGGACCGCCGCAATACCATCGGCGTATACTCGGCAACGGGTTCGCCGGACGATCCAGGCTTTCTGCAGAGCAGCTTCGGCCGCGACCAGTTGGAAGCCCTCGAGGGGGGGACCCGCCCGGTGGACAGCTACCTAGCTTCCTACCAGTGGCGAATTCTAAACTCCGACTTCTTCAGTCTTCCCCGCCGCATGTTCATCGGCGTCCGCTTTGGCATTTAATCCGCCCGCCCTCCGCCCCACTTACAAAACCGTCCGCCATGCGACCCCTAAGATTACTATACCTCTTCGTGCTGAGTGCCGGATTGCTGCTTCCCCAGGCGGCCTTCGCCAAAGAAGGCCCGAACGACGGTAAACCCCGTCGCGCTACGGCCTCGGAGCAACAGCGCATCGACTTCCGGGAAGCCTGCGATAACGCGACCCGGCAGACCGATATGGAGATCAACAACGTGCGCGCTCGGCTCACCACCGGCGGTGACGTGTGGTGGGACGGGGACAACGGCCGGTACATCGTGCCCAAGCCCCCTCCCGGGGTGCCGGAGGTCAGTTCCATCTTCGCCGGTGCCGTGTGGCTCGGCGGCCGTGACCCGGGGGGTGGGTTGAAGGTCGCCGCCCAGGACTACGGACGCAGCGCGGGGGAGTTCGACTATTATCCCGGACCCCTGACTCCCCAGGGGACCGTGCAGAAGGATACCTGTGAGCGCTGGGACCGATTCTTTACCGTGAAGGGCGAGAGCATCCGCCAGCTCCGGGCCGCTTACCAGGAGGCGTTGGAGACGGACAACCTTCCTCTCAATGCGGACGATGTTCCCCGGGATATTCTGGGCTGGCCCTCCGTCGGCAATCCCTACTTTTTTGAGATCAATAACTTCGAATTGCCCAATTCCTCCGAGGGAGGGGGACTGGCCGGTTTTTGGGACGAAGACCTCGACGGCATCTACGACCCTACGGTAGGGGATTACCCCATTATCGAGATCCGCGGGTGCGGAGAAACCCCCCAGTTCCCGGAGGAGATGACCTTCTGGATCTACAACGATGCCGGCAATACCCACCGACAGTCCAATACGCCGCTCCAAATCCAGATGGAAATCCAGGTGCAGGCCTTTGCCTACACGACCTCCGACGACATCAATAACATGACCTTCCAGCGGTACAAGCTGATCAACCGCGCGCAGGAGGACATCCGGGACACCTACTTCGCCATGTGGGTAGATCCTGACCTCGGCTGTGCCAGCGACGACTACATCGGCAGTGACACCACCCGTTCCCTGGCGTACGTGTACAATGAAGATGAGCTCGACGGAGCCAACGGCTGTACCTGTGACGGTGGGGTAGCTACCTACTGCGACGAAATCCCCATCCTGGGCGTCGACTACTTCCGCGGACCCCGCGCGCCGATCTTCGACGTAGAAGAAGTTCAGATCGGCGAGCGGGAACTGGGAATGAGTTCCTTCATCTACTTCAACAACGCCGGCATCGGCGGCCCCCCGCCCGCTACCACGGACCCCAGCACGGCCGAGGAATACTACAACTACCTCCAGGGCCGGTGGAGAGACGGCTCCCTGCTCCAGAACACCGGAGACGGCTACGATGAGGGCAGCTCGGAAACCACGCGCTACGCCTTCCCCGACGCGCCGAACGTCAACGGTTGGAACATGACCACCGAGGCCCTTCCCTTCGGGGATCGCCGGACCATCCAGGCTTCCGGGCCCTTCGTCCTCCAGCCCGGTGCCGTGAACGAACTCATCATCGGCGTGGTCTGGGTACCTAATCAGACCTACCCCGCACCTTCCATTCAGCGCCTACAGCAGGCGGACGACCTGGCCCAGTCGCTGTTTGACAACTGCTTCGACCTGATCGACGGTCCGGACGCCCCCGATGTAGACATTCTGGAACTCAACCGGGAGGTGGTCATGCTGCTTTCTAACGGTCGTGCCAGCAACAACTTCGAGGAGGCCTACGAGGAGCAGGGCCTCGGTATCCCTTCCGGGACCGATAGCCTGTACCGCTTCGAGGGCTACCGCATATTCCAGTTCTCCGGACCCGACGTGACCGTAGCCGACATCGGCGACCCCGAGCGCGTACGTGAGATCGCCACTTACGACCTCAGTAACGGCGTTACCCGGGTGTTCAACTGGCGCGGCATCAGCGAAGACGAGGACGACCGCAACCCACTCAACCAGACTTACTTCGTACCCGAACTCCAGGTTACCGGACCGGACGGGGGCATCCAGCATAGCCTCTCCATCACTACGGATGCCTTTGCCAGCGGCAATGATACCCGCCTGATCAACCACCGCCGCTACTACTTCTCGGTGGTGGCCTATGCCTATAATAACTTCGAGGAATACGACCCCTTTGACTCCGACAGTCCGGGGCAGCCTACCCAGTACATCGCTTCCAGCCGCAACATCGGGGACCCGCTCACGGGCAACGCCTTCTATACGGCTATACCACGGCCGATCCTGGATCGCGACCTGATGGCGGAATACGGCGACGGCGCCAGCGTAACGCGCATCAGTGGGAAGGGCAATAACGGTAACTTCCTCGAGATCGCCGATTCGAGCGTGGCGGCCATCGAAGCTTCCATCGCCGCCGGTGAAAACTACCGGGGCGAGATCACCTACGAGCAGGGGGCCACCCCCATCGACGTACTGGTCGTCAATCCCCTGGACGTCCAGGACGGCGACTTCGAGCTCACCTTCGTAGACGATAATCTGGGCGATCAGGTACTCACGTCTCCGGTGAGCTGGACGCTGCGCTGCCTCAACGACTGCGGGGTACCAACTATCGTAAGCGAGCGCCCCATCAGCGAGCCCAACGAGCAGATCATCGGCGAATACGGCTTTTCGATCAGCATCGGCGACGTACCCCCACCCGGTATACCCGGCACCGGCAGCAACGGGGCCATCGGTGGCACCATCACCTACGACAGCACCGAGCAAGACCCCTGGCTTCTCTTCGTACCCGATAACCTTTCCCTGGGCACCGGCATCACCCAGGTCGACGAAAATTTATTCGATTACGTAGCTACCGACGACTTTCAGGATCCCTTCTTCTCCCTAGACGAAGACGGGGGCCTCTCCGATATGTTCCCCGGGGTCGTGCCCTACCGGCTGATGGACTGGACGGCAAAGGACGGCCGCGTACCCTATATCTCCCCGGTCTACCTCTCCGAGTATAATCAGAACGCGGCAGTAGCACGGGTGCAGTCGCTGCAGAACCTGAACAACGTCAACATCGTCTTTACCTCCGACAAGTCGCTCTGGAGTCGCTGCCCGGTCATCGAGACCAGCAATTTCTACTACCGCGGCGCCAACTACCGGGGGCAGTCGATGAAGCAGGAAACGGATCGCCGGATGTTTGACACCCGCGATGCGCCCAGTGTATCGAAGGAGGCCGGCCCGGACGGTCTGCCCGCCGTGGACAATACGATTGACGCCCGCTATGCCACCGGCATGGGCTGGTTTCCCGGCTACGCCATCGACGTGGAGACCGGCCAGCGGCTCGAGATCTTCTGGGGGGAGAATAGCACCTACGACGGACGCCGTCTCGGAGACACCTACGTGGCCCCGAGCAACGGAGACGATATGATCTTCAATCCATCGAATACGCTCTTCGAGAAGTCACCGATCAACGGCATCAGCATTTACGATTTCCCCGCCGGCGCGCAGCACTTCTTCTACGTGACCAAGCAGCCCTACGACGGGGGCATACGCCTGTACGAACGGTTCTTCCCCCGCAACAATCCGAACACCACGGTGAAGGTCCTGGGCGTCCAGGAGATTACCTGGGCGGGCTTCCCGCTGCTCGCTCCCGGTAGCGAGCTGCGTTCCTACGCCGACGGCATCGTGCCCAACGACGCGACGATCAAGCTGCGGGTGAATAGTCCCTTCGGCTACGCCGCCGGTGCCCCCGGCAGTAATGGCTACCCGACCTACCAGTTCTCCATTCGGGGCAGACAGGCCAACACCGAACTCGATGAGGCCCTCACTAACCGGGCCCTGGAGATGATCAACGTGGTTCCTAATCCCTACTACGGCTTTAGCGTCTACGAAGACAGCCAGTTCGAGACCAACGTGAAGGTTACCAATCTACCCGCCCGGGCTACGGTAACCATTTACTCCCTGGACGGCAAGTTCATCCGGGAGTACGACCGCGACGAGACGGCCACCATGCTGCGTGGAGACAACCGACCCGTTGGCGTCCGTCAGATTTCGCCGGCGCTGGAGTGGGACCTGAGAAACCAGAAGGGCATCCCCGTCGCCAGCGGCGTCTATCTCATCCACGTCAATGCCCCCGGATACGGAGAGCGCACCCTGAAGTTCTTCGGCGTACAACGGCAGTTCGATCCCTCCGGCCTCTAATTCCTTGCACCTGCGACCCCGCATAATGATCTGAATATGAAGAAGCTTTATTTGATGTTGCTCCTGGGGCTGTGGACTGCCGCCGCCTTTGCGGGGAACCCCGACCGGCAGGGAGAAGCCGGGGCGGCCCAGCTGCTGATGAACCCCTGGGCCCCCTCCGCCGGACTGCACTCGCTGGGTACTTCCTACGTGACCGGCGTGGAAGCCATGCGGCTCAATCCCGCGGGGGTCAGCCGCTTCGCCGGCACCCAGGTGATGGTGGGCTACGCCAACTACCTGCAGGGGGCGGACCTGTCCATGCAGGCCATCGGCGTCACCAGCCGCGCGGGCGAACGCGGGGCGATCGGCTTCAGCGTGATGAGCCTGGACTTCGGGGACATCGGCATCACCACCACCGATCAACCCGAGGGAACCGGCGCCCTGCTCAACCTGAGCTTCATCAATGTAGGCCTGACCTACAGCCATCAATTCGACAACAAAGTCTCGGTAGGACTCACCCTGCGCGGCGTCAGTGAATCGACCAGCGACGTCAGCTCCTTCGGCTTTGCCATCGATGCCGGGGTGCAGTACGTAACCGGGGAGAAGGACGCTTTCAAGTTCGGACTGAGCCTGCGCAACGTAGGCTCCCGCATGACGTACGGGGGGCAGGCCCTCTCCACGGAAGCCCAGAACCCGGACCCTTCCGCCGATTACAACCTGACCCTGCAACAGCGTCCGGCGGGCTTCGAGATGCCCTCCGTACTCAACATCGGGGCCAGCTACGACTTCCTAACCGCCCTGGAAGACCACCGGGTCACCGTGGTGGGCAACTTCACCGCCAACTCCTTCAGCCGCGACGAGGTCGGTGGCGGGTTCGAATACGCCTTTCGCGAGCAGTTCCTCGCCCGGGCCGGCTACCGGACCAACCTGGACCCGGGTACGTCCGCCGAGGGTACCACGGCAGATCAGGCGCCGCTCTACGACGGCATCAGTGCCGGGGCCAGTGTCCGGGTGCCCTTTCGCCGGGGCGATCCCAGCCGGAGCTTTAGTGTCGACTATGCCTACCGGAGCACCCGGATCTATGGGGGCACGCACAACATCGGACTCAGCCTTTCCTTCTGATGCTTTCGGATCGGGGGCTCGATGGGGCTATTGTAGGGTCGTCAAAAAACCCTATCTTTGTTGCATAAGATTCTAAGCTGACGTTCCCACCTGCCGTGGGAGCGTCGCTTTTTTTAAAGCGCTCCCCGTCCGCCTAAGCGGCCCACGCGGGGGCATTCACCAAACGGCAAGCAAGGGCGTATAGCGATCTCCCCGGAGAAGGCCACCGCCGACGGCTTGCGCGAATAAAACGAATACCATGGCAGGAATGCACTATCTGTCGCAGGAAGGATTTGATCGGCTGCGCGCCGAACTCGATGAACTGAAGACCACCGGTCGGGCCAACGTCGCCCGGGCCATCTCGGAGGCGCGCGAAAAGGGCGACCTGTCGGAGAATGCCGAGTACGACGCGGCCAAGGACGCCCAGGGCCTCCTGGAAATGAAGATCAACGAACTGGAGAAAGTCATGGCCAACGCCCGGGTGCTGGACTCCAGTACCCTTGACACCAGCAAGGTCACGGTGATGAGCAAGGTGACGATCCGCAACGTAAAGAACAAGGCCGAACTGGTCTACCACCTCGTAGCCGAAAGCGAGGCCGACCTGAAGGCCAAGAAGATCTCCGTCAACAGTCCGATGGGCCAGGGCCTGCTCGGCAAGGCCGTCGGGGATATCGCGGAGGTCAGGACGCCCAACGGGGCCATCCAGTTCAAGATCATCAACATTTCCCACTAGTGGCCTCCATTTTTACGCGCATCATCCGGGGCGAGCTGCCCGCCTATACCGTGGCCGAAACGGAGGACTTTATCGCCTTTCTCGACGTCAACCCCATGGTGGAAGGCCATACGCTCTGCGTTCCCAAACGGGAAGTCGACTACTACTACGACCTGAGCGAAGCGGAATTAACCGCCCTCACGCTGTTCTCCCAGCGCGTGGCGCGGGGACTCCAGCAGGCCGTCGACTGCAAACGCGTTGCCAATGGCGTACTGGGCCTGGAAGTGCCGCACGTGCACGTTCACCTCGTCCCCGTGAGCTCAACCAGTGATTTTCGCTTCGGCAAGGTGATCACGGTCTCCCCGGAAAGAATGGAGGAGCTGCGGAAGCGGATCGCGGCCGCGATCGCGGACTAAAAACCGGGCGGCGTAAGCTTTTTGAAGTGCCCGTTCAGGCGGGCCCGCTCGCGGATCTGTAGCGGATCGCCGGTCTGCCGGCCGACCTGCCGGAGGTGCTCCATCAGAAATTCCTGCCGTTCGGGGGCTTCCCGTAGGCTAAGCAGCTGGTACTCCTGTTCGAGGGTGAAGCCCACGTAGTGCCCGATCTCGTAAGTCCGGAAGCCCGCGTCTGCTTCCCGCACCCTGCGCTCGATGCCCAACTGTCGGTAGATCTGGCGGGTCATCTTCACAATCTCCCGGTTGGCGGCCTCGTCCTCGGCGGTGTCCACGGGCAGGTAACGCACCGAGCCGCCCGGGTAGAGCTTGCCGGGAGCCGTGCGGTCAAAGTCTTCCAGGTAGAAGAGCCGTTCGCCGAGACCGTGCACGTCCTTTTCCCCCGATGGGTAGATCTTCGCCACGCCCTGTAGCGACACCTCGGTACCGAGGGGGCGCAGCCCGCCTTCGATGACCGTGGGCACCCCAAAGCGAATTCCTTCCTCCTCCGCATCGGTGATCAACTGTCGGTACCGGGGTTCAAAAATATGCAGGTTGAGTGCCTCTCCGGGGAAGACAACGAGCTGCAGGGGGAAAAGGGCCAGGCGGTGTTCCATACTATTCCGACAACGCGTGCCGGGGGAAGTTGCTTACTTTGGCGGTAATTAATCGTCAAGCTATGCGTTTCTGGCTGCTCTGCTGTATCCTGCTCCTCCTGGGTAGCTGTAAGGACGCGGTACCGGTAGCCCCGGTTGACGGGCAGCTCCCCGCCTACCTGATTTCCCACACCAGCGGCGTCATCAGCCGGGAGGCGGAGATCGTGGTGACCTTCGATTCCCTTCCCGCCAACCTGGTCCCCGAACTGTCTTTTTCCCCCGCGGTGACCGGCGAAACCCGGCGGTCCGGTTCACGGCTCCTCTTCCGCCCCGCCCAACACTTAGCCAGCGGAACCGCGTACGTAGCTACCCTGCGGGTACCCGATTACCCCGACTACTCCTTCAGCTTTCGGACCCCCGAGCGGCGTCTCTCGGTAGCGACCGACGGATACTACCTCTCCGGAACGGGACGGTCCGCGGAAACCGAAATCCGGGGGCGGGTATCCACCAACGACGGGGCTACGATCGCGGAAATTAGGGACGTCCTTACCGTTACCTACGCCGGTGGAGAACTGGAAACACGCGTCGAGCAGTCGGCTCCCAACCTGTTCACCTTTACCGCTACCGTCCCGTCGCGGGTAGCGGAACCGGCGCGCGCGCGCATTGCCCTCCGGCCCGGGGGCGGGTTCGCGGGTGCGGGGGAATCCACCGAGGTGCAAATCGATCCCCCGGGCACACTTCCGGCTGGGGGGAGTGGCCCCGGCCCCGGACGGGAACGGACTGATTGCCTGGTTCAGTGATCCGGTAGCGCCCCGCCAGGACCTGACCGGTCTGCTCCATTTTAGTCCCGAAGTGGCCTTCACCACCCAGGTGGACGGCAACCGCATCTACCTGTACCCGAAGGCTACGGAGGTGGCCGAGGCCGTACTGATCGTGGATGCTCAACTTCGCGGTCTCGACGGGCAGCCCCTGGATACACCCGCGCAATGGCAAGTCAATCTAGGCAGGACCGAGCCCGGCCTGCGCCCCGTCGGGCGGGGCACCATCATGCCCCACGAAGGGCGGCGGCTGTTCACCTTCGAGGCCGTGGGCCTCGACTCGGTCTATTTGGAGATCTTCCGCATTAGCTCCGGCAACGTCCTGCAGTTCCTGCAGGAGGGCTCCCTGGCCGGTAATAGTTACGAATGGTCGCTCCGGCGGGTAGGCGGCATCGTAGCCCGCGAGCGCGTCGCCCTCGGTACCCTGGCCCCCGCCGTGAACACGCAGCGGTGGACCCGTTACGCCCTCGACCTGGGCGATTATGTGGGGGAGGATGCCGCCGCCATTTACCAAGTCCGGTTGGGATTTGGGCTGGAGGATACCGAACAGGCCTGTACCACCGAGCTGACCGAGCTTGGGCTGAAGCCCCTGGCGGAACAACTAAGGGCCAGCGAGGCGTATTCCCCCGGGTTTACCTCCCCCGGCTCCTTACTATCCGACTACCGGGGCGTGTACGGCTACGACGACTGGGATTCGCGGGATGACCCCTGCTCCCCGGCCTATTACCACCGCGAGCGCTTCCTGCTGCAGAACGTGCTCTCTTCCAACTTAGGGCTGATTGCCAAGCGCAATCCCGACCGCTCCACCCTCGTCTTCACTACCGATCTGCTGACCTCGGGGCCCCGCGGGGGCGTGGACGTGACGGCCTATACCTACGACCAGCGGGAACTCTTCACGGGAACGACCGATGCGGAGGGCCGCCTGCGTATGACCACCGACGAAGCTCCGGCCTTTCTGTACGCCAAGTGGCAGGACGAAGCCGCTTACCTGCACCTGGACGCCGCCGAGGCCTTGCCCCTCGGACGGTTCGCGGTGGAGGGAGCGGAAACGGACGGCGGATTGCGGGGAAGCTTCTTCGCCGACCGCGGCGTTTGGCGACCGGGCGACAGCGTCTTTCTGCACTTCGTGCTGGAAGATAAGGCCGACGTCCTCCCCGACAACTATCCCGTAACCTTTTCCCTGGAGGACGCCCGGGGCAGGGTAGTGGAACGCCGCAGCGTCACTTCCTACTCCGGGAGTGGCCTGTATCCCCTGCCCCTTACCACCGATCCGGACGATCCAACCGGTTCCTGGACGGCAAGGGTGGAAGCCGGGGGAAAAACCTACACGCGTAGTCTTCTCATCGAAACGCTTAAACCCAACCGGCTCGCCATCGACCTGCTTCCCGCCGGCCCCCGCGATGCCCTGGACCTGACGGCCAGCTGGCTGTACGGTGCCCCGGCCGCGGGACTTCGCGCTACCGTCGACCTGCTGCCGCGGGTGCGGGTTCCCCAATTCTCCACCTTTGGTGATTTCACCTTTCAGGATCCCGCCCGCAGCCTTACCGAGGTGACCCAGCGGCAGATCTTCGATGGTCGCCTCGATGCCAGGGGGCGTTCCACCGTAAAGGTGCCTTCCCCCGGTGATGCCCTTCCCGGACCGCTTGAGCTCCGGCTTACTACGAAGGTCTACGAGCCGGGGGGAAACTTCAGCGTCGATAACACGCGGCTGCCGTTTGATCCCTATCCGGTGTACGCTGGCGTTCGCTTGCCCCAGGATGAGTGGGGTGGCAAGCGTATTGCTGCCGGTTCCCCTACTTCCGTGGGGGTAGCCGCGGTAGACGGTTCCGGTCAGGGCATAGCCGGACGCCGCCTTTCGGTCGGCATTTATCGCGTGGATTGGCGGTACTGGTGGCAGGACGGGAACGACAACGTAGCCCGCTTCGCCGGCAACGAGCACCGGGAGGCCATCGCCACCCTGCGGGCTACGACGGGCGCGGACGGGCGGGCCCGGGTGCCGGTCTCGGTAACGGACTGGGGGCGCTACCTGATCCGCGTTTGCGACGAGGGGGGGCATTGCACGGGCGATTATTTCTACGGCGGCTATGGGGAGGCCTCGGAAACGGAACGGGAATCGGCCGCGCTCCTGCGCCTGCGCCCGGATAAATCCACCGTGAATACCGGAGAGCGCGTCTCGCTGCACGTGCCTACCAGCGCGGGCGGGCAGATCCTGGTAAGCCTGGAGACGAGCGTAGGCAGCCTCGAGCAGTTCTGGGTGCCGACCACTGCGGGGCAAACGGAGGTCAGTTTCCCGACCGACGAGCGCATGGTACCTACGGTATATGCCAACCTCAGTTACCTCCAACCCTACGCCCAGACGACGAACGACCGGCCGGTCCGGCTCTTCGGTATCGTTCCCATTGAGGTGCTACAACCCACTAGCCTCCTACATCCCGAACTGACCGTAGCAGCGGAATGGAAGCCGGGCGAGCAGGTCACGGTAGGAGTAGGGGAGACCGATGGCCGGTCCATGACCTACGTGCTGACGGTAGTGGACGAAGGTCTGCTTGGCCTGACGCGCTTTACGACCCCCGATCTTCACGCCGATTTTTTCAGTAAGGAGGCTTTGGCCGTGGAGACGTACGACCTCTACGACCACGTCATGAGTAGCATCAACGGTGAATTCGGTCGGGTACTCTCCATTGGCGGCGACGGGGAAATTGTCGACCCGGAAGCGGCGTCGGCCAACCGGTTTCCGCCCGTAGTACGCCACCTGGGTCCGTTCCGCCTGGCCAAGGGCGAGAAGGTCCGCCACGAGCTGACCTTACCCAATTACCTGGGGGCGGTGCGGGTCATGGTGGTAGCGCTAGCGGAGGGCGCGTACGGCAGTGCGGAGGCCTCGGTGGCGGTCCGCCAGCCCCTGATGGTGTTACCGACCCTGCCCCGGGTGCTCGGTCCCGGGGAGCAATTCGACCTGCCCGTGAGCGTATTCGCCCTCGAACCCCGACTCCGACGCGTGAACGTAAGCGTCCGGGAATCGGCAGGCCTGACGGAACTACCCCGCCCCGATACCAGCCTCACCTTCAGCACGACCGGCGATCAGCTCACCTACTTTCCGGTAAGGGTAGGGGAGCGGACGGGCGTGGCCCGCTTTGCGGTTACCGCCACCGGCGGGGCAGAGCAAAGCAGCCAGGAGGTCGAGATCAGCGTTCGCCAACAGAATGCCTCCGTACGCCGAAGTACTACCCTAAGCGTGCCGCCCGGCGAGCGCCGCACGATCTCCTATACTCCCTTTGGCTTACCGGGTACGCGGGAGGCCTCGCTGGAATTGTCGGCACTACCCGCCCTCCGCCTCCGACAACACCTGGATTACCTGCTAGAGTATCCTTACGGCTGCGTCGAGCAAGTAGTATCGGCGGCCTTCGCCCAACTCTACCTCGACCGCCTGCTGCCCCTGGACGCCGCGCAGGAGGCCCGTCGCCGCCAGCACGTCATGGCCGGTATCGCCGCCGTTCGCCGTTTCCGGACGGCCGGAGGGGGGCTGAGCTACTGGCCCGGCGGGCAGCAGATTCACCCCTGGGCCACCAACTACGCCCTGCACTTCCTGCTGGAGGCCGAGGGGGCCGGCTTCTTGGTGCCCCCCGACCTCCGCGAAGCGCTGCTTTCCTTCCAGCAGGCGGCCGCCGGCCATTGGTCGGCAAGCGATGGGGCTTTCTACGCCACCCCGCGGCAGCGGACCCTCGATCAGACTTACCGGCTCTATACCCTGGCCCTGGCGAAGCGAGCGGACTTCGGTGCCATGAACCGCCTCCGGGGAACCGGCACCTTATCCCGCCCGGCGGCCTACCAGCTGGCGGCGGCCTACGGGCTGTCCGGCCGGCCATCGACCGCCACGGACCTCCTCCGGAATCAATCGGATGATGTAAGTCCTTACCGGGAAACCGGCTACACCTTCGGCAGTGAACTGCGCGACATGGCCATCGTCCTGGAGGCCCAGCTCAGCCTGGGAGAGCGGGGGGCGGCCGCCGCACAGGCGCTGCGACTGGCCCGGGTGATCGCGGAACGCAGCTGGCTGACCACCCAGGAGGCGGCCTTCGCCTTCGTGGCCCTGGGCAAACTCGGCGTGGACGCCGCTGCCCCGGTCCGCGCTAACTTCACCTCCCCGACGGGTAACACCATGACGGTTGGCGTCGAAGCCGGCGTCTACGTGCTCGACCTGCCCCCGGCGTCCCCTGGCGCGTATAGCGTCGAGAACACGGGCCCGGGCACCCTCTTCGTCACCACCCAAACCAAAGGAACGCCCGCGGCCGGCAAGGAAAAGAGCGTGACCAATGGCCTGAGCCTGGACATCCGGTACACCGACCTCAACGGCCTTCCCCTCGCAGTGAGCTCCCTCCAGTCGGGCACCGAGTTTATCGCTACCTACCGCCTGACTAATCCGGGGGCCACGGGCAAGGATTACCGGCAACTGGCCCTGTCCGCCCGCCTGCCCTCCGGGTGGGAAGTGGCCAATGCCCGTTTGGCGGATACCGACAGCTTAGGCAACTCCTACACCTACCGCGACATCCGGGACGACCGTATCGATACCTTTTTCGACCTGGCGGCCGGAGAGACCAAGACTTTCCGCTTTCGCATGACGGCCACCTATCCGGGACGGTACTACCTTCCCGTCCAGCTTAGTGAAGCAATGTACGACCCCGCCATTCGCGCCGAACGGCCGGGACGGTGGGTTGAAGTACGGCGCAGTCCCTGATGCGGAATAAACCCCTAAAGCCTGTTGCCTTACCTGCTGCGCAGAATTCTGTTCTTTCCCCTTAGCCTGTTGGTGCTGAGCGTACTCTGCTTTGCCTTGACGCGGGCGGCACCGGGCGACCCCGTGGAGCGGCGTATGTCTTCCGAGGCCGCCCGCTCCCTGGCCCAGGATCCCACCGCCTACGAACGCAGCTACCGGCGCATGGCGGAGGAGCTCGGCTACGACCTGCCGCCCTTCTATCTCACCCTCACGAATGCCGCCCTGCCCGATACCATCTACCGCATCGTAGTGAATCAGCAACGGAGCACGGTCAAGGCCCTGGCTTACCACTTCGGCAACTGGCCGCTGGTGCAGGATTATTACCGCGAGCTGCGCGCAACGGCCGGGGGTGGGGCGGGAACCGACACCCGACTAGTGGGTACCGCACGACGCCTGCTGGTACACGCTGATCCCCGCTACGTGGAGCGTAGTCTGGCGGAGCTGCCGCCGGAGGTAGCCACCGTTCTGGCCGCCCCTTACCTGCGGATGAAGGAAGGGGCCATGCCCGCCCGGGGTACTCTTTCCCCGGATATACTGGAACGGCTGGGACAATCAGTACCACCGGTATCTCAAGCGCCTGCTGCGGGGGGAGTGGGGCGAATCCTACGCCGACCGCCGGCCCGTGGCCGGAAAGATCGCCGTCACCCTGCCCCGCACGCTGCTCCTGAACGGGCTGGCCCTGCTGTTGGTCTACCTGCTGGCCGTACCCCTGGGCATGTACATGGCGCAATACGCGGGCAGTCGCTTCGATCGTTGGGCAACGGGGCTGACCTACCTGGGCTACGGCGTACCCAGCTTCTGGGTCGCCACCCTGCTGGCCAACTTCTTCACGACGCCGGCCTTCGGTATGGACTACTTTCCGAGTATGGGCTACGGGGAGATACCCGAGGGCACCGATTGGCCCACCGGCGTCTGGATTCGACTGACCTACCTCTTCCTCCCGGTATGCTGTCTGGTGTATCCCAGTCTGGCGTACGTTTCCCGGCACCTGCGCGCCGCCGCCCTGACCGAATTGCGGCAGCCCTACGTCCTTACCGCCCGTATGAAGGGACTGTCGGGGTCGCGGGTGCTGTGGAAGCACGTCTTCCGCAACGCCGCCTTTCCCCTGGTGACCATGCTCGGGGGGCTGTTACCGGCGCTGCTGGCGGGGAGCGTCCTGATCGAAAAAATCTTTAACCTGCCGGGAATGGGGCAGTTGCTGTATAACGCCGCCAGCGCCCGCGACTGGCCCGTAGTGACCGCGGTGGTGCTGCTGAATGGCGTGTTGACCATCACCGGTCTGTTCCTCGCCGATCTCGGCTACGTCCTGATCGATCCCCGGGTAAAACTGACTAAAGCCCGGCAAATATGAGACCGTACCGCTGGGCAAACGTGTTTTTAGGTCTCTTGCTGCTGGTAGGGCTGCTGGCCAACGTGCTCGCTTGCGACCGGCCGCTCGTGGCTCGCGTAGCGGGGCAACTGCGGTTCCCTGCCTTCGTGCGGCAACCCATCGGGAGCGACTGGCAGGACCGCACCGTCGAGTGGGCCCTCTGGCCACCCATCCCCTACGCGGCCGGGACGGCCGACCTGGCGAGTCCCGCGCTGCTGCCTCCGCTGACGGCCGGCGCAGCGGGGTACCACTGGTTGGGCACCGACCGCTTGGGCCGGGATACGGCCGCCGGGCTCATCGCCGGTACCCGTATTGCCGCCTTCGTGGGCGTGGGAAGCCTGGTGATTGCCTTGCTGATCGGGTTACCGCTCGGTGCCCTGGCCGGCTTTTACGGCAACGACGGGATTCGGCTCCGTCGGGCGGGGCTCCTGGCGCTGGGGATGGGTAGTGCGCTGGGCGGGACCTTCGCCCTGGGGAGCCTGGCGGCCCTGGGGCCGGGACCGCTCGTGCTGCCGCCGCTGTTAGGGCTTTCCATTTCGGCCGCTACCTGCCTGGCGTGGCTGCCGCTGGCTGCCCTAGCCGACCGCCTCGCGTGGTTGCGCCGGCCGGTAGTCATTCCGGTGGATCGGATTGTGCTCCTGCTGATGGAACTGAGCGTGAGCATTCCCGGCCTGGTGATACTGATCGCGGTGCTCTCCTTTACTACGGAATCCTCGCTGTTGCTGATGGTAGTTATTATCGGGCTTTTGGGGTGGACGCAGGTAGCGCGCTTTCTGCGGGCGGAACTGATCCGCATTCGCGAGATGCGCTACGTGGCCGCGGCGCGCATCAGTGGCATCGGAGAGCTGCGCGTACTTTTCCGTCATGCCTTACCCAACGCGGCACGTCCGGTGCTCGTCGTGGCCTCCTTCATGGTCGGCTCGAGCATCCTGGCCGAAACGATGCTGAGCTTTCTGGGGGTGGGCGTGTCGGCCGCCGAGGTCACCTGGGGGAGTATGCTGCAGCAATCCCGGACCTGGCCTTCCGCCTGGTGGTTGGCGGTCTTCCCGGGCATTCTCCTCACGCTTACCGTACTGGCCTGCAACAGCATCCGCCGGCGGTGAGTACGCGGGGGAGCACCCGGTCGCCGTACTTTACGTCCGATCAGCGCGCTATGGAAAACGAGGAAGTTGCTATTCGGACCAGTTACTTCAGCATCGCGGCCAACGCCAGCCTGGCGGTCGTGAAGGGAACGGCCGGGGTGCTGGGCAACTCCTACGCCCTGATCGCCGACGCCATCGAGTCGACCACCGACATCTTTTCCTCCCTGCTCGTCCTCTTCGGCCTGAAGTACGCCCGGCGGCCGGCTGACGACAACCACCCCTACGGCCACGGACGCATCGAACCCCTCATTACCTTCCTGGTCGTTGCCTTTCTGGTGCTTTCCGCTACGGTGATCGCCTACGAGAGCATCGAACACATCCGGACGCCCCACAAAGTGCCCAAGGCCTGGACGCTGATCGTGCTCGGCCTGATCATTGGCTGGAAGGAAATCTCCTATCGCATTGTCTTACGAAAGAGCCTGGAAACTAACAGCAGTTCGCTCCGGGCGGACGCCTGGCACCACCGCAGCGACGCCATCACCTCGGTGACGGCCTTTATCGGCATCGCGATCGCGCTGGTGGGCGGGCCGGGCTACGAGGCCGCCGATGACTGGGCGGCCCTGTTTGCCTCCGCCTTCCTTATTTACAACGCCTACCTGATCTTCCGGCCGGCCCTCGGGGAGATCATGGACGAGCACCTCTACGATGACCTGATCGAGGAGATCCGCGTCATCGCCGTCACCGTAGAGGGCATCCTGGGTACCGAAAAGTGCTACGTCCGAAAGTCGGGCATGCGCTACCTCATCGACCTGCACGCGCTGGTGGACGGCGACCTGACGGTAACCGAAGGGCACGACCTGGCCCACCGCTTGAAGGACCGCATTCAGGAGGCCATACCTAACGTAGAGGAAGTTCTCATCCACGTAGAGCCGGCCGAACCCCATCGCTTCCATTAACGGGGGTGGCAAGCTAACTTTGCCGCATGTCCAGCAAATACGAGCAGCGCGGCGTGAGCGCCACTAAATCCGAGGTCCACGCAGCCATCGAGGGCCTCGATCAGGGACTCTTTCCCCGTGCCTTCTGCAAGGTACTGCCCGATATCGCCGGGGGCGACGCCGCCTGGTGCAACGTCATGCACGCCGATACCGCCGGTACCAAGACCAGCCTGGCCTACCTCTACTGGCGGGAGACCGGCGACCTCAGCGTCTGGGAAGGGATCGTGCAGGACAGCCTCGTCATGAACCTCGATGACATGGGCTGCGTCGGGGCCGTGGACAACATCCTGATCTCGTCCACCATCGGCCGCAACAAGAACCGGATTCCCGGCGAGGTGCTCAAGACCATCATCCGGGGCGCCGAGAAGTTCAAGGACCGCATGGCGGAGCAGGGGGTGGGCCTCCACCTCACCGGTGGCGAGACCGCCGACGTAGGCGATATCGTACGCACCATTGACGTGGGCTACACCACCTTCGCCCGCCTGCGCCGCGACCGGCTCATCGTCAACGACATTCGCCCGGGCAACGTGATCGTCGGCCTGGCCAGTTTCGGGCAGGCTACTTACGAGGATGAATACAACGGTGGGATGGGCAGCAACGGACTCACCAGCGCCCGCCATGACGTATTTAAGCACGACTATGCCGCTAAATACCCGGAAAGCTTCGACCCCGAAGTGCCGCGCGAGGTAGTCTATACGGGCAGCCGTTCCCTCACCGAGCGGATCACGGTGGCGGGGGTGGAAACCACCGTAGGCAAGCTGGTCCTCAGCCCCACCCGTACCTACCTGCCCGTCCTGAAGCGGCTGCTGGAGGAGGTCGGTCCCGGGCTCAGTGGCCTAATTCACTGCACGGGCGGTGCCCAGACCAAGGTCATCAAGTTCATCGACGACGACGTGCGGGTGGTCAAGGATCGGCTGTTCGCGCCCCCGCCCCTCTTCGAGCTGATCCGCCAGGAGAGCGGTACCGACTGGCGGGAGCTGTACCAGGTCTTCAATATGGGCCACCGGTTGGAGGCGTACGTGGACCAGCGCTACGCGCAATCGGTGATCGACATCGCCAGGGCCTTGGGCATCGATGCCCAAGTCGTAGGGCGCGTGGAGCAGGGCGCACGGGCCTCCGTCGAACTGCACACCCCGGGTGGCGTGGAGGCTTATACGGAATAGCGGCCGCATCAGCTAGTGGAAACCTGGCTACTGTCAGTACTGATAGCGGTTGTAGGGCACTTCGCTGACCCAGTGCAGGCCCCGCCTGATGCCGAATGCACTAAGGTCTACCGCCTCGGTCGTGATGCTCACGGTTTCCGTGTCGGTGCGTCCCTTCAGCTCCATACCCGTTTCGGTGATCTCGTAGTGCAGCGCCATGTACAGGGCGTGGGTGTTGGGGTCCGTCAGTTGTAAATTTTGCTTGTCGGTATCCAGGTGGCAGGTATAGTGACTAAGCGACCCGTCCAGGCGGGTGACGACGGCATAGCGGGGATGATCGAAGATGATTCGCCTTAGGTAACGAGCATCGGTGAGGAGCGGCGGTAGGAGCTCGCCATCCAGGCGCATCTCCTCCACCTCATAAATGCCGTACAGCGGGGATTGCTGGCGAAACTCTACCATCCTTGCCAAACTCGCCCGGATCGTGAAGAAGCACAGGCCCGCCATCAGGGCATACGTCAGGGCGTATAGCCCACTATTGCTCTTAGCTGCGCGGAAGGGACCGCGGAAGGGGTGGGGCGCTACGGGCTGGTTGGTCATGAAGCGCCACAGCCGGGTTCGATCGGACCAGATAATTACCGCCGCCAGGAAAATCAACTGCGCACTGAACAGTTTCACGGGTACGTCATAGCTCACGTTCAGTACGAAAACATGGACCATGATGCCGAGGGTGAACAGCGCCCCGGCAGTTCGGGTACGGCGGGACAACAGCAGCATGCCGGCCAGGACCTCCAGCGCTCCGGTGAACACCACGTAGGGCCGGGAGTAGCCCATGAAGGTCCACAGCAGACGCATCGGGGAAGAACGGCCGTAGGTCTCGTAGAAGCTCGTCAGTGAGGGCGTCACAAACTGCATGCCGAACAGCTTGGCGAAGCCGTAGATGAGCAGGTAGTAGGACAGGGAAACCGCCACCAAAAACAGCAGCCAGCGGGGCCAGGCCGATCGGCGGGGACGATCTTTCCCGATCAACGTAACCATTGCGCCAAGCACCCCGGCCAGTAGCAGGATAGTGAAATGATAGATCCAGCTATATAGCCCGTCCCCGCTACCATTATCCGTGTAGCGAATAACGGAGCCAAGACCAAGTAAGTAATGGCCGACCAACTCCACCAGGGGGTCGTAAAATCGATAGTAGTAGGACCGCAGACCGCTCAGTAAATCTCCCACCACGAAGGGAAAGGGGAGGAGCAGCAGCGTCAGGAACGAATACACGGTGTTGCGAAGCCAGGT
Source organism: Lewinellaceae bacterium (assembly GCA_963803525.1). Lineage (GTDB taxonomy): Bacteria > Bacteroidota > Bacteroidia > Chitinophagales > Saprospiraceae > Neolewinella. Next base: position 27,942 of record CAWDMV010000013.1, on the reverse strand, counting down.
CATGCTGCGGGGGTGAGGGCACTATCCGTTCAGTTGCTTCGCAAACAGGCGGGAAATATCCCTGAAGGCCTTGAATTCCAGGGCATTGCCGGCTGGGTCGTAGAAGAACATGGTGTTCTGCTCCCCGGGCAGTCCGGCGAAGCGGATGTAGGGTTCTATCTCGAAGTGCACGCCGTGGTCGCGCAGGCGTTGCGCGAAATCCTCGAATTGTTGCCACTCCAGCACCACGCCGAAGTGGGGAACGGGCACGTGTTTGCCGTCGACCTCGTTGCGGTGGTCGGCCTGCTCCTTCTTCGGGGCCAGGTGGGCGACCAGCTGATGACCGAAGAGGTCAAAATCGATCCATTCGCTGTCCGTCCTCCCTTCGGGGCAGCCCAGCACGGTGCCGTAAAAGTGGCGGGCGGCTTCGAGGTCGTCAACGGGGGCGGCGAGGTGGAAAGGCTGCATGGCGAGGGGGATTAAGCTTTGAAATTATAAATATAAGACTGAAAATGGGGGTGAGATCTCGAGTGACCGCTAGCCCGGGTACGTGTACTCCTGAATCAGCAATTGTGTACAGGTAGAAGGAGCGATTGCGTGGTACTGGAATTTGAACGAACTTCCCGAGGCCAAAAGTCCAGAATAATGCACCTCCGTCTCTCCTCCCTTTTATTCGCTTGTGTGATTGGTAATTCCTTGGTGCATCCAGGTTTAAACGCCCAAGTTAGGGACACCACGGACCGCATTTTCTTCGAAAACTACGTCTTTGCCACGGAGGGCGGGTTAGAGAGCGGCGCCGATTTTACGAGTTCGGTATACAGCCTGGGCAACATCAGTCGTATGCTCTACCGCATCCCAGTCAGTCGGCGTCTGAGCGTGCACCTAGGCGCCGGATTGGGGGTACGGGGGTTCAGCCAGAAAAGTGCGCTGGACCGGCAGGAATGTCGACGTATATCCCCCACCGAGGACTGCTCCTTCTTGGACGGCCGCTACGTGCGGGCCAACCACCTAAGTGTATTCCTCGAGCTCCCGGCCCAGGTACGCTACCTGCTAGGCGGGAAGGGGCAGGGCCCGTACCTGACCGCCGGCACGGCTGCCCAGCTGCCCATAATCAACAGCGTAGAAACGTACGCTGTCAACACTAATGGAAACGAAACGCTCCTGCAGGATGACGAGCTGACGGCTCGGGTTTCCCAACTCCTATCTGCGGGCCTTGGATGGCAAATCCGGGAATCCTACCGCAACTTCTGGTACCTGGAGCTCACCTACTCCTGGTCCACCAATCCGGTGATCGAAAATACGGTAGGCACCCGCCGCCAGAATCTGGCGCTCAACTACTTTCAGACCATCCGGGCGCGCCAGTTAGGACTCACGGGCGGGTTCAACTTCTAAGCGGGGGCGGGTGCGCGGGTGCGCGGAACTGCCGGCTGATTTCCCAGACCGCCATGCCCGCACTCACCGCGACGTTCAGGCTGTGCTTGGTGCCGTACTGGGTGATCTCAAGGGTGCCGTGGGCCCGGTCGATCACTTCCTGGTGTACGCCGTTGACCTCGTTCCCGACCACCAGGGCCAGGGGCAGGGCAGGGGAGACCCGAAACGCTTCCAGCGACACACTCTGCTCGGTTTGCTCCAGGCACTGCACCTGCGTGCCCGCCGAAGCCAGTTGCTCAATTAGTGCGGCGCAGTCTTCATGGTACGACCAGCTGACCGTAGCGGTAGCCCCCAGGGCGGTTTTAAGGATATCCCGGTGGGGTGGGGTAGCGGTGATCCCGCAGAGGTAGAGGTGCTGGAGGGCAAAGCCGTCAGCCGTCCGGAAGAGGCTACCCACGTTGTTGGCCGAGCGGATGTCGTCCAACACCAGCGAGAGGGGAAGTTTCGGAGCTGCGGCGAAGGCGCTCGGGGAGAGACGCCCCAGTTCCTCCAGGCGCTTCTTGGTGCGGGTAGTGCTTGCCATAGTCCGCAAAAGTAGAAACCCTCCGACGCACGCAGCGGCGGAGGGCCTGTAAAGGACTAAAACGTTAAAATTCTGAAGAACTAAGTCCCCTAATTCCCTAAGTAGTTCTTCAACAGCTTGCTGCGGTTTGCTCCGCGCAGTTTGTTGATGGCCTTATCCTTGATTTGGCGGACGCGCTCGCGGGTGAGGCCGAACTTTTCGCCGATGTCTTCGAGGCTCATGGGGTGTTCGACGCCAATGCCGTAGTAGAGCTTGATGACGTCGCACTGCCGCTCGGTGAGGGTGCCGAGGCTGCGGTCGATCTCGCGGCGCAGGGATTCCTTGTACTCCAGGGCGGAGTCGGTGCCGGGGGTGGCGGTATTGGCCAGGACGTCGAGGAGGCTGTTGTCTTCTCCCTCTACGAAGGGCGCGTCCATGCTGACGTGGCGGGCGGCCACGCCGAGGGTGGTCTCGACTTCTTCGGCGTTGATCTCGAGCTGTTCGGCGAGCTCCTCGCTGCTGGGCTCACGCTCGAAGGTTTGCTCGAGCTGGCTGAAGGCCTTGTTGATCTTATTGAGGCTGCCGACCTTGTTGAGGGGCAGGCGGACGATGCGGCTCTGCTCGGCGAGGGCCTGGAGGATCGACTGGCGGATCCACCATACGGCGTAGGAGATAAATTTGAAGCCACGGGTCTCGTCGAAGCGCTGGGCGGCCTTAATGAGGCCGAGGTTGCCTTCGTTAATGAGGTCGGAAAGGCTGAGGCCCTGGTTTTGGTACTGCTTGGCTACCGAGACGACGAAGCGCAGGTTGGCTTTGGTGAGTTTCTCAAGGGCGATCTGGTCTCCCTGCTTAATGCGCTTCGCGAGATCGACTTCCTCCTCGGGGGTCAGCAGATCGACTTTACCAATTTCTTGCAGGTATTTTTCGAGCGACTGACTTTCGCGATTCGTGATCGACTTCGTGATCTTAAGCTGTCTCATGTAGGGGGACGTTTTCTGAAATGGGCCGCAAAATTACGGGGAAAAAGTGTATAAGTCAAGGACCGGGTAGCCTCACTCGGGCATAACATTGTACTAACACCATGATTAAACAATAGGTTGGGGGCAAGAAAACTTTTGGTAGTCTCGCTATATTTGACTTATTTGCCCGCTACCAGTACTGCCAAGCCCCTGATATGGAACGTGTTAAGTTTACCTCGGAGTTCATCTTCCGCGCCTCACCCAATATCGTCTACCAGTTTCTCACCGATCCCGCCTGTATAACGCGCTGGTTCTGTGACGAAGTGGATATTAACGACAGCACCTACACTTTTGTCTGGAGCGGGTCTCCGGAAGCCGCCGAACTCATCGAAGACAGCGAAGGCAGCATGGTCCGCTTCGCCTGGGAGGAAGCCGACGACGACGACGAGTACCTCGAGTTCAACATCACCAAGAGCCCGGTCACGGGGGAAACCATCGTCTACGTCACCGACTTTGCCGACGACGACGAGGTCGAGGACCAAAAGGCCCTCTGGGACACCCAGCTGACCCGCATGCGGGCCGAAATGGGCGGATAGCTTATGGTCCGCATCTACCTGGGCCTCACCTTCGGGACGCCCCTCCTTCCCCCGCCGCCGCCCGAGTCGCTGGGAGAGCTGTACGTCGACTACGCCGGCCTGCTGCGCTACCTCGAACGTTTCTACGCCCTCTCCCACAGCCCCGCCAACCGCGATGCCCTGCGTATCGAGCAGTACCGGCAGGTCGTGGAGCACCACCTGGACCGCCAGCCCGACCCCGTACCCTTCTACGCCGCGGCCTTCGCCGCCGACAAGATCGCCACCGCCGAGGAGCTGCTCTCCCGCCGCGACGAACTGCTGGAGGCCGGCTACTCCGTAGCACGGGAGGCCGGCCCCGCCACGCCCCCGCGCATCGCGGTGCTGCACGAGCTGGAAGCCATCGTACTGGAAACAGGCAACGAGCTCGCGCTCCTGGCCGGCACCGGCGATCGCCTCAACGCCCTCCTGGCCGCCCTCCACGACCGCCGCCACCCGGCGCTGGACATCCGCGTACACGAACCACTGCATTTACTCCCCGCCGGACTCGGGCGGCTGCTCCATGCCCTGGAGGAAGCGGGAGACCGAATCGTCCAGATCCCCGAGCCGTCCCGCCCGGCGGGTGATCAGGACCTACACCGCTGGCAGCGCCGCCTGCGCCTACTCCTGAGCGGGGAGAGCGAGGCCGGCACCCTGGAACTGCGGGGCGACGGCAGCCTCGTCGTGCTGCGGGCCGAGCGGGAGACCCACCTGGCCGCCTACCTGGCGCGCATGGCCCGCGACAACCCCGACTGGCGCCCCGGCGTGCTCATGACCGTCAGAAACCAAACCCTGGACAATGCCCTGCGCCTGGAGGGCCTGCCGAGTATGGGCATACCCTCTACTAGTCTGGCCCGGCCCAGCCTGCAGGTCCTCAAGCTGGTGACGGCCTTCCTGTGGGAACCGGTGGAGGTGCAGCGGATCATGGAGTTCGTGAGCCTGGTCACTAAGCCCTTCGATCGCCTGCTGGGGCAGCGGCTCGCCGTCCACCTGGCCGACACGCCCGGACTCTTCGGCAGCCGTTGGAACTTCACCGTGGAACAGGCCTTCCGCGACATGGAGGAGCGGAACTATCCCGCCGCCCGCATCCGACGTGCCAGAGAGCAGTACGAATTCTGGTTCCGCCGCCGCCGCTACCCCCGCGACGCTCGCGTGCCCAAATCCGAAGTGCGCAGCCTCTTCGTCTTCCTCCGGAACTGGGCCGTCGATGCCTTCGATGAAGAAAACCTCAGTGGACTGTTGGTGCTCTCCGCCCAGGCCGAGCGCGCCACCGAACTGCTGGACGCCCAGCCCGAGGGGGAACTGAATTACCTGGAGGTAGAACGCCTGGTGCGTACCATCTACCAGCCCGCACCTACCCAGTTCACGCCGGCCGAGCGGGGGAGTTTGCGTACTTCCTTTGCACCCGCGTCCACCGCCCGCCTTCCCGACAGTGGACAAGAGGAGCTGAAACGGCTGATCTGGTGGGACTTCGTGGAAACGGACCCCAACTACTTCTTCAGCCGCTACTACCCGCCCGAACTGCACTACCTCGAGGCCGCGGGCTGCGCACCCGGCTCCCCCGAGCAGCGCAATCAGCTGCTGACCTGGCAAAACCTGCGCCCCCTCCTGCACACCCGCGACCAGTTGGTGCTCTGCCTGCCGCACCGGGTGGACGGCACGGAGATGGAGGCCCACGCGCTGATGGGGGACTTAGAGGCCGCTTTCTCCCCGGAGACCCTTGCCGCCATTACCGTAGATATCGACGCTGCGGGCGTGGCCGCCGGCCCGCTGACCCAACTGGTGGTGCCCACCTTTGCCGAGGTCGCGATCCGGCAATTGGACCCTCCCGCCCCCCACGTGCGGCTGGACCGCCCGGAGGCCCTCCGACCCCGCCCGGAGGAAACCCCCACGGCGATAGACGACCTGCTGTACTATCCCCATAAGTGGGTGTTTCGGCATCAGCTTAAACTGAAGGGAACGCCCATTCTGTCCATTGCCAGCGAGAACCGGCTGCGCGGCAACCTCAGCCACCTCTTCATCGAGCGCTTGCTCGGGGACATTGCCGCGGCCGGACACCCCTTCACCCGCGACGAAGTCGAAGGGTGGATCGACGAGGAGGCCGGACGAATCCTTCGGCAACAGGGCGCCGTGCTGCTGGAGTACGGGCAGGAACCGGAGCGCATACAGTTCCTGCTGACGATGAAACGGTCCGCCTGGACCCTCGTCCGCTACATCCAACAGAACGGCTGGACCATACGCGGCTCCGAACAGGAACTGAAGGGATGCACCCGGGAGGGCGGACAGGACGTGCGCGGCCGGGCTGACCTGGTACTGGAACGTGCCCACGGATCGGGGCTACGGGAGACCGCGGTCGTCGACCTGAAGTGGCGCGGTAAGACCACCTTCCGTAACCTGCTGCGTAATGCCGGCGATATTCAGTTGTGCCTGTACGCCGAGTTTCTGCGGGCGGAAGGCAGTGGGAGCGTGCATACCGCCTACTACATTCTGCGGGATGCCAAGATGATCGGCCGCAACGAGCTAGCCTTCTCCGGGGCGGAGGTGGTGCCCGCGGCGGACGACTATACGGTGGTACAGGCGGAGACCCTCGCCAAGATCCGGGCTACCCACGACTGGCGCTGGACGCAGTTCGGGGAGGGCATCGTGGAAGTTCGCTGTAAGGAAACGGTTCCCTTCCTGGAAGATCTTTACCTCGACCTGCCCCACGACAGCCTGCTGACCATGCGGGAGGACACCTCCCCCTTTGACGATTACCGGAGCCTGATCGGACTGGTGCGCTAGTGGACTAAGTTGTAAGTATCGATACATAAAGTCGACGGGATCGTGGTGGGAGCCGAGCCAAAGATATCCAGCATAGCCATAGCTACGCGCAGGTTTCTTTGGCGAAGGATGCCGCCGCGAGCACAAGACTTGGATGTATCAGGACTTGCGACTTGGTCCACTATAGCGGGGCCCCGCTACCCGATAGACTCGATGAAGGTGCCGGTAGTGAGGAAGCGCATGACGTACACCAGGGCGATGCTCACCACCAGGCCGAAGGCTACCTTGCCCAGGTCACTAAAGATGTTGCGGAAGGCGGCCCGGAGGTTCTTGCGGCCGGGGATGGTTTCCAGGTAGGCGACGGCGGCCCGGGCGGCCATGGCGACGGCCATGATTACGATGACCAGGTTATTGATGTCGTCTTTGAGATAGACCACGTAGCCGATCAGTAGTAAGATTACTACGTTCAGCACCATGCCGGTGTAATAAGCCCCCCGCGCCCGCTGACGGTCACTCGGCTCGGCGTCCAGTTCCAGGCGGTAGCGGATGGCGATCTCCCGTCCGGCCAGCAACCCCAGGAACACCCAGGTGGTGGACATCGGTACGTTGCTGAATTCCTTGAAGAACAGCAGGATGATGCCGTAAGTGAAGTCGATCAGGGTGGCCGAGCGGATGTCGGTCGTATTCGTCTTGGCTTTGACGATCTTCTGGATGTTGCCGCCCTTGCTGTAGAAGATGAAGGCCAGCATGGCCAGCAGGATGGTTAGGGAGATGAGAATCTCGCTGAGGTGCAGGCTACGGGGGAGGTAGACGAAGATGTTGGCGAAGTCCTGAATCAGCCACTGCCCCCACAGGAAGCCGGTGGAGGCCCACTGCAGCACCGTCCAGATCCGCTTTTCTCCCGCCTGGATTTCGGTGTCGATGAAACGTTTATCCAGCCAGCGGGTGATGAGCTGCCAGACGATGATTGCTACGCAGAACGCCAGGGCATAGCCGAGGATGGACTTCATCGTCATGTCGATGAGGCCTTTCGGCTTGAAGAAAGTAAGAATAAGGAAGGAGGTCGACACCGGTATGCCCGTGCGGGTCAGGAGCATCAGGACCAGCGGAGGCAGTAGGTAGGGCCACCCCATATCGTCGATAAAGGCATAGGATTCCAGTCGCCCGTAGCTGACGTCGCCGTCGTAGCTCGCCCAGCCGTAGAGCAGCGTTCCCGCTAAAATGGAGCCGGCAAAGAGCCAGAGTACGTACCAGGGCTTTCCCTCGTTGGAGGAAAGAAAGGTACCCAGCGTTTGGATGGAGTCGTTACCAACGACGGCGTAGCCGGCCAGGATGAAGCCGGTCCACATGATAATCAAGGATGCATCCATTCGTGTACGTACTGGGAACGCGGTAGAAAGGCGTTCCGGGGGGCGAAGTTCGTAGTACGGTGTAAACTGTGCGTTAAGTAGCAAGAATCTGCCCTTCCCCTCCGCGTGCGTGGTCAGATGGCCAGGATGCTGGCCATCTTGATCAGTTCCTCCCGCGGCATCTTTTCCTTGTTGATCGCGTCGTCGAAGGAGTGGGCGGTTACTTCGTCATTGACGATGCCGACGGCGATATTCTCCTGGCCGGACAGCAGCAACTCCACCGCGGCGTGGCCAAGCCGGCTGGCCAGCAGGCGATCGGCGGCCGTGGGGGCACCGCCGCGCTGCAGGTGACCGATCACGGTGACCTTCGGTTCCATACTGGCCAGTTCGTGCTGGATCTTTTCCGCGATTCCGGTAGCGCCGCCCATGGGGTGACCCTCGGCGACGATCACGACGCTGAAGAGCTTACCGCGGGCCTTGTTCTTGCGCAGCACCGACTTGAGGTCCTCGAGGTCCGTCTCCGCCTCCGGGATCAGCACGCTGCTGGCGCCGGAGCCGATGGCCGTGTACAGGGCGATGTAGCCCGAATTACGGCCCATGACCTCGACGAAGAACAGCCGGTTGTGGCTATCGGCCGTATCGCGGATCTTATCCACGGCATCGATGGCCGTATTGACCGCCGTGTCGAAACCGATGGTATAGTCCGTTCCGTACAGATCGTTGTCGATCGTGCCGGGGATGCCGATAAAGGGGATGTTGTATTCGTCGCTAAAGACCTTAGCCCCGGTAAAGGTGCCGTTGCCCCCGATCGCGATGCAGGCGTCGATGTCGTAGGCCTTCAGGTGGTCGTAAGCCGCGCGGCGCCCCTCCGGCGACATAAAGCGCTTGGAGCGGGCCGTGCGCAGCATGGTGCCCCCGCGCTGGATGATGTTGGCTACATCCCGGCGTTCGAGGCGCTGGAAATGCCCGTCGATCATGCCCTCGAAGCCCCGCTCGATGCCGTATACGTGCAGCTTGTTCCAGGCGGCGGTGCGGACCACGGCCCGCAGGGCGGCGTTCATGCCGGGGGCATCCCCACCCGAGGTGAAAACGGCGATGCGACGAATATCCTTTCTTTCCATGGGGTAGTTCTACTTCCCGGCGTGGTAGTCCGCTAGGGCCTCAATGGGCTTATGAACGAATCGACCCGCAGTCAGGTCCCGTTCGTGTAGGGCAGCCAGCAGGATGTCCTTAAAGTGGAAGGCAATGCTCCCAATGAAGTGTACGGGCAACTCCAGGTGCCCCCGGTACTTGCGTACGTGGCGGTCCAAAAATTCCGAGAAGCTGGTAAACACGATCTTTTGGATCAGGGGGTGGGCCTGGTGCTCTCCCATGAAGCGGGTGAAGCCCGCCAGGTAAGTATTGGGCATATCCGACTCATAGACGTTATTGATCACCGTCATCCGATCCGCCGTCGTGTAGTTCTCGAAGGCGTCGTTGAGGTCATCGTCCAGTTCCCGGTAGAAGTAGGCCCGCAGAAATGCCTTGCCCAGGTGGGAACCGCTGCCCTCGTCGCCCAGCAGATAGCCCAGGTTGGTCACGTTATCGGTCACGTCCTTACCGTCGTAAAGGCAGGTATTGGAGCCCGTACCCAGGATGCAGGAAATACCGGGATCGTCGCCGCAGGTTGCGCGGGCGGCTCCCAGGAGGTCGTGCATCACCTCGATCTTGGCGGCGGGCCACACGTTGTTGATGCAGTCGAAGATCACCTTCTTACGTTTAAAATCCCAGCAGCCGGCCCCGTAGTAGTGCACCTCGGAGATCCGGGCGTTCGGCAGGAGGTCCTGAGAGAGTTTCTGGACCTCATTGTACAGCAGATCGTGGGGGTGGACCACCGGGTTGAACCCCCGGGTATTTACGTAGACGTTCTCTCCGTTCTCCGGCATCAAAACCCAGTCTGCCTTCGTGGACCCGGAATCCGCTATCAGTACCATAAGTGTGTGTTCTCCGGGCTAAGGTAGTGTAATCTCTACACTAAGCAAGCCAGTGCGGCGCGGACGCAGGTGCCTTGCCGTTCCCGAAAAGCGGGGGTGTTGTAAAACGGTAATTAATAAACAAATTGTTTGTTTATGCGGTGCAATTAGCTATCTTTGCCAGACCGCCGCGAGCGGCCTAATGCTTCAGGACCGAAATAAGCTGCACCTTGACTTGCCATCGCGGCGCTGCACTTCCCCGCCAAAAATCCACCGTAGCTCCGGCTATGCTGAACTTTTGTCCGCTCGTTCAGCACCACGCTGTCGGCGTCAAGCTTTTGCTTAGTTCAATCCTGAAGCACTAGCAGGTTCCAAGCTTTCTGATACCCTGACGCTTAAACTCCTTCCGGATGCCTGCCAATCCCACTACCCCCCACGTCTCCGATTTGGGACGCCGTATTGCTCGTTTGATGGACTACGCCGTCCACTACAGCGTAGAGCTGATCCTCATTGCCCTTATCCTTTACCTCTGCATCAGCCGGGGCCTGGCCCTGCAGGTCGACGTGCACGATCCAGTCTCGACCGTAGACGTGGAGGCCGTCTCGCTGGCTGGTTTCGGGAACTGGGTGGCGCGCTTCGGTCGGCCCGTTCCGGCGCAACTCGCCGCCGGTGACGCCGCGGACCCACTCACCTTTAACAGCGTGGCACCGACCGACGATCCCGCCCCCCACCTCAGCAACCTCACCCTGGTGCTGAGCCCCGATTACGGAGAGCGAAAGGGACTACCCGCCCACATCATTGCCGCCAAGCGGCAGCGCGTACGGTATTATCTAGATAAGTACGCCCCCGCCGCCCAGGCCGAAATGCGTACCCACGGCATTCCCGCCAGCATCACCCTGGCCCAGGGCCTGCTCGAAAGCAATGCCGGCGATTCCCGGCTGGCCGTCGACTCCAGGAATCATTTTGGAATCAAGTGTCGCGCCAAGTGCCTCGGCTGCACCTGCCGCAATTACGGCGACGATACCCGCTACGATATGTTCCGCGTGTTCGATTCGGTGGCCGACAGCTACCGGGAGCACAGTATTCTGCTGAGTTCCCCCCGCTATGCCAAGCTCAAGCAGCATGGGCTGGACTACCGCCAGTGGGCACACGGCCTCAAGAAGTGCGGCTACGCGACCGATAAGCGGTACGCCCAGAAGCTGATCACCATCATCGAAAACCTGGACCTCGGGCGGTACGATACCCCGGCCAAACCCTAGTGCTTCAGGACCGAACTAAGCTGCCCCTTGACTTGCCATCACGGCGCTGCACTTCCCCGCCAAAAATCCACCGTAGATCCGGCTATGCTGAACTTTTGTCCGCTCGTTCAGCACCACGCCGTCGGCGTCAAGCTATTGCTTAGTTCAATCCTGAAACCCTAGACCCTATTCCCGAATGAAAAGCGGAGGCGCTGGCCGGGACGAAGCTGGAAGGCCCGGTCATACTGGGGAGCCAGCAGGACGCGGGGGTAGCCGCCTACGGTCTGCGCGTCCGGCCCCAGCAGGATGGGGCCCGCCGGGGTAAGCTGCACCGTGCCGGGCAGTACCGGCGAACTCAGTAAGGGGGCGAGCTCGCCCGGCGGCCCATCGGGGGCCTGCAGTCGGATGCCCTGTCGGTTAGAATTGGGATGTACCCGGAAGCTGGCGTGGAGCAGCCAATCCTGCACGTCCGACGGCAGTAACCGCCACTCCGGAGCCTGCACCACGGGAAGGCTTATGGCCGCTTCCGGGGTGCCGCTACCTTCCGCAAAGAGGCTGCTGCGAAAGGGCGCCTCCGTATGGGAGATGATGGAGCAGCGGAAAGCCGGACTGACTTCCTCAATTCCCGGCAGGCCGCTCTCCACGCTACCGAGGACGCGGGGGACGCCCCACTCACCCCGCACCGCAAGGTAGGCGCGGCACCCGTGGCCGCGCGCGTATCCTCCCGTTAGTAAGTAATCTCCGTCCAGATAAACAACGCCGTGCCGGCTTACGGGGGTAGCGTTCAGTTTCCAGTCCATCTCCGCTCCGGTCAGGGCGAGCTGTCCCTTACCCGAGAGGAGCCAGCGCCCTCCGTAAAGCGCTAGTTCCAGGCAGCAGTGGGCACCTTCCTGGGAGAGAAGTTGATTGGCGGCGGCGCAACTGCTCCGGTCGGCGGCACCACCGGTGGGGATGCCCCGGTCCCGGAGCCCCGGCCGGCCGTGATCGACCAGGCGAGCCCCCTGGTTGTGGCCCGCCGCGCGGAGGATCAGCGTATCGGCCACGACGGGGGGGTGGATTGTAGCGATTGAAACTCAGGCGCCGATACGGGGCGGAAACGCACGTGATCTCCGGGCCGGAAGCGGGTTGCGGCCGTAGCGTCGTCGAGCACCGGCAGCGGGCACCGGCCGATTAGCTGCCAGCCGCCCGGGGAGGGGGTGGGGTATATGCCGGTCTGCCGTCCGGCGACTCCTACCGCTCCAGCCGCTACCCTAGGCCGGGGCGCAGCGCGTCGCGGAATCGTCAGTTGGGCGTGGGTCTCCCCCATGAAGGCAAATCCCGGACGAAACCCGAGGAGGTAGACGAGGTATTTTCGCTCACTGTGCAATGCAACCACCCGTTCGGGCGATAAGCCACACCGCTCGGCTACCTCCTCCAGATCGGGACCGTAAGGGCCGCCGTAGCATACGGGTATATCGTGAACGTAGCCGGAATTATTGGCTAGCTCGGCAGGCTGCCTCCCGGTGATCAGTTCGCGTAGGGCGTAGGCGACAGGCTCCCCCCCGGTGAAGGTGAGCAGGAGGGAGGCGTAGGCGGGGACGCACTCCAGTACCGCGGGATGCTGACGAAGCCACAGCGCGTATGCGTGCACCCCCCGGTTGATGTCCGGGGCAATCCGTTGCTCCCACTCCAGCAGCAAGGCGTTGGCTCCGTAGGCGCGTATGTACCGCGGCAGTCGCATGTGCAACAAGATAAGTCAGGCGCGGAAAGCGGACTACTGCAGGCGGTTGGTAGAGATCCAGAAGTTGACGATATTCTCTACGGCCGTGCGGTAATCCGCCAGGGAGTCCGGTTTAGTGACGAATGCATACCCCCCCAGGGCGTAAGCTTGCCGGATCTCCGCGGGATCCTGGGAGGAGGAGAAGAGAATAATGGGAAAGGGTAGGTTGACCTCCTTATCGAGCAGTTGTTGCAGCACCTCGAGTCCGCCCATGACGGGCATATGTAGGTCCATGATGGCCAAGGCGACGTCGGCCAGGCCGTCGGTATCCTTAATGTGGTCGATAAAATCTCCGCCGTGCTTTAGGTGGATCACCTCCAGGGAGGCGTCTATTTTGTTGAGGGTACGCCGCGCGAGTCTAGCCTCCGTCGCATCGTCCTCGATCAGTAAAATGCTGTGCGTGAACATGAGGGGGGTAAATGTGTCTATGATATCCAAAAAAAATATAAAACGTGTCTGCCTAGTGGATCGGAAGCGCTCGGAGCTAAGTTCGTGGCAGCGAGCACTTTTCGGGGGCTCCCGCCGCATTTCCTGAATGCAGTCAATTTGCCGGACAAAACTCAAGTCTTGACGCAATCGCGACGGGCATTCGCGCGAGCGATGGTAACATTGCGCAAAGATTAGCCCCATGAATTTTGAGCAGCGCATTCCCCGGGAAACTTCAGCCCGGCTCTTTGAAGAAGCCCAGCAGTATTTTCCGGGCGGGGTCAATTCGCCCGTGCGGGCATTCCGGAGCGTCAGCGGGCCGCCACTGTTCATTCGGGAGGGCCACGGCAGTCACATGATCGATGAGGACGGCAATCGGTTTCTCGATTTCTGCTGCTCCTGGGGGCCCCTGATCCACGGGCACGACAATGCGTACATCCGCGAAAAGGTGATCGATACGGTACTTAAAGGCACCAGTTTCGGTACGCCTAACCGCCTGGGCAATCAGCTCGGGCGACTGATCCTGGAGAATCACCGCTACGTAGAGCGAATCCGCTTCGTGAGTTCCGGTACGGAGGCCGTGATGTCCGCCCTCCGCCTCGCCCGTGGCTATACCGGCCGGAATAAGATCATCAAATTCGACGGCTGCTACCACGGACACGTAGATAGCCTGCTTGTAAAGGCAGGTTCCGGGCTGGCTACGTTGGGTACCAGCTCTTCCGCCGGCGTACCCGAAACAGTGGCCCGCGATACCCTGGTGCTGCCCCTGGGAGACCGCGACCTGCTGGAACGGACGCTTACCGAGCACGCCGGCGAGATCGCCTGCATTATCGTGGAACCCATTCCGGCCAACAATGGCCTACTGTTGCAGGACCGCTCGTGGTTGCAGTGCCTGCGCATCAAGGCGTGGAAGCATGACGTGCTGCTGATCTTTGACGAGGTCATCTCCGGCTTCCGGGTGGGTTTCGAGGGGGCGGCAGGTCTGTACGACGTGGCTCCCGACATCATCACCTTCGGCAAGGTCATCGGCGGCGGCTTCCCGGTCGGTGCCTACGGGGCCAGCAAGGAGATCATGGACTACATCGCTCCGGTGGGTCCCGTGTATCAGGCGGGCACGCTGTCCGCCAATCCGGTAGCGATGGCCGCCGGGCTGGCGGCACTTGAGCAGTGCCTGGAGCCGGGCTTTTACGCGGCTATGGCCGCCCGAACCACCCACATGGCGGAATCCATCGAGGCCTACGCCCGGGAGCGGGGCTACCCCCTGCACGTCCCCCACGTCGGGTCGATCTTTTGGCTGGCCTTCGGGACCGAGCGCATCGAGCGGGCCGACCAGATCGACCCCGAGAACATGAAATACTTTAAGATCATTCACCACGAGTTACTACAGACCGGGGTGTACCTGGGCCCCAGCGGTTACGAGGTCGGATTCGTCAGCAGCGCCCATACGGAGGTGGACCTACAGGAAGGAGTGGCAAGAATTTGCGCGGCTATGGACGTCGCCTTTGCACCGGCTGCGTGAACGCCTGCGGAAAAATCGGGTTAGCGAGGAGTAAAAAGCAATCACTATGCCACAGACAATCACCTTATTCCTTCTGGGATTTCTCCTCACTACCCTAATGGCGTGTACGCCCCGGGTGGCTACTGACACGGCCTTTCCCAGCGTCTTGCCGGAAACAAAAACACCCGCGAACCCGCAAACTACCTATGCCGGATCGTACGACGTGACGGTCAGCGGTACGCCCGCCGGTACCGTCTCTGGACTCCTGCTGCTGACGGAGGTGGAGGGTACCCTAGCCGGCAGCTTCGTATCCGGAGGGAGCACGACGGCGCTGCAGTCCGTATCCACCACGGAGGATGGCTTGCGCATTTCCTTCTACTCTTCCCAGTACCAGACCGACGTGGACATGAAGCTCCAGGGGACTCCGGGAGCCGAAGTGCTGACGGGAATGACCCTCGGCAGCTACAAGACGGTGGCTACCCGAAAGTAGATACCCCAGCCGCCGCCGGCGGAGGTGCGTACCGTACCTTTGCGCACCCCAAAAGCAAGCCATGAAGGAACTCCGACCGCAGACCCACGCGATCCGTGGGCAGATGGAACCTACGCACTACCGGGAGCACAGCACCCCCCTGTTCCTCACCAGCAGCTTCACCTTCCCTTCCGCCGAGGCGATGGCGGATACCTTCGCCGGAACGGGGGAGGGTATCATCTACAGTCGCTACAATAACCCTAGTGTAGACGAGCTCGTTGCCAAGGCCTGCGCGATGGAAGGCATGGAGACGGGTTTCGCGACCGCTACGGGGATGGGTGCCGTATTCGCCAGCCTGGCGGCACTCGTCAGTCAGGGAGACCACATCGTAGCTACGCGCGCGGTATTCGGCAGTACCCACCAGATCCTCACCCAAATTTTGCCCCGCTGGGGCATCACCTTCACCTACGTGGAGCCCGACCAGCCGGACACCTGGGCGGCCGCGGTGCGCCCGGAAACCAAGCTGTTCGTGACGGAAACGCCCTCCAATCCGGGGCTCCGGCTGGTCGACCTGGAGCGGGCCGGGGCGTTCTGCCGGCAGCACGGCCTGTTATATGTAGTTGATAACTGCTTCGCGACGCCCTACCTGCAACAGCCCGGTAAGTACGGGGCGGACCTCGTCACCCACTCCGCCACGAAGTGGATGGACGGGCAGGGTAGGGTACTCGGCGGTCTGCTGCTGGGTAGTCAGGCCATCATGGATCAAGTAATTTTCTTCTGCCGGCATACCGGGCCGGCGATGTCCCCCTTCAATGCCTGGGTGATCTCCAAAAGCCTGGAAACCCTGCATATCCGTATGGATGCCCACTGCCGTTCCGCCCTGCAGCTGGCGGAATGGTTGCAAGCTCAGCCGGGCGTCTCGGCCGTTCACTATCCCTTCCTGCCCTCCCACCCCCAGGTGGAACTCGCCCGGCGGCAGATGCGTGCCGGTGGCGGCATCGTGACCTTCGAACTGGCCGGGGGCGCCGAGGCGGCGTGCAAGTTGTTGAACGCCGTGCAGGTGTGTACGCGCAGCAGCAATCTGGGGGATACGCGGACCATCCTGACCCATCCCGCGACCACTACGCACAGCAAGCTTAGCCAAGAGGAGCGTGCGTCGGTTGGTATCACGGACGGTTTGGTGCGGATGAGCGTGGGATTGGAGGCTGTCGAGGATTTGCAAGCCGATCTACTGCGGGGAATTTGACGGCGCTAAGGGCCGCTACGCCAGTTGCGGGGATTGCTGAATAAAATCCGGGCCGCCGGGAAACTTTCGGCAGGGGCAAAAGTTATTATCGCAAGTAAGATAGCAATACTATCGTGTGCGAACAACTTACCTCCCTTGAATAAGCTAACCAACCACCTGTCGATTAACGTCAGCGACACGGTTTACCTAAAAGATCCCGAGTCCAGCGCGCTGGGCCGGCGCATCGTCACGGGCAGCATCGACCTGATTGACCAGCTCGGCCTGGAGGCCTTCACTTTCCGCAAGCTGGCCAAGGAGATCGGTTCTACCGAGGCATCGATCTACCGCTACTTCGAGAACAAGCACAGCTTGCTGTTGTACCTGGTCATGTGGTACTGGGGCTGGATGGACTTCCGCCTGGTGTTTCACCTGGCCAATGTGGAGCCGGCGGAAGACCGTTTACGTCGGGCGGTCAAACTGCTTACTAAAGAAGTCGTGGAGGACAGCAGCTTTTCCCACGTAAACGAAGTCCGGCTGAACCGTATCCTGGTTTCCGAAAGCATGAAGGCCTTTCTGACCCGCCAGGTGGATGAGGACAATCGGGTAGGGGCCTTCGCGCACTATAAACAGCTTATCGACCGGGTAAGCAACATCATTCAGGAGATCAACCCCGCGTATCCCTACCCCCACATGTTGGTGAGTACCATCATTGAGGGTGCTCACCTACAGCGGTTCTTCGCCAACCACCTGCCCCGGGTGACGGACCAGCACGATGGCGAGGATTCCGTCGTGCGGTTCTTCACCAACATGGCCTTCAGTACCCTTACTTAATTTACTTATGGCAGTTTCCGCATCTTCTCTTACCCCTATTCAACGATTTTGGCGCCTGCTGAAACCGGACCAGGAAGAAGTACGCAACGTGTACGTCTATGCGCTGTTTGCGGGACTGGTGAATTTGTCCCTGCCCCTCGGTATTCAGGCCATCATCAACCTCATTCAGGGGGGGCGGGTGAGTACGGCCTGGCTCGTGCTCGTGGTCATCGTGACGGTCGGCATCGCGATCGTCGGCATCCTGCAGATCCAGCAGATGCGCATTACGGAGAACCTGCAGCAGAAGATATTCTCCCGGGCCGCCTTTGAATTCTCGTACCGCATCCCTCGGATCAGGACCGACGTGATCTACAACCACTACGGGCCGGAATTGATGAACCGATTCTTCGACGTACTCACCGTACAGAAGGGCCTTTCCGACCTGCTCATCGACTTTTCAGTAGCCACCACCCAGGTGCTACTGGGGCTGATCCTCCTGTCTCTTTATCATCCCTTCTTCATCGTCTTCGGCCTGATTCTGGTCCTCCTGGTGGTGCTCATCTTCGTGTTCACCGCCCGCCGCGGTATGGAGACCAGCCTTAAGGAATCCAAGTACAAATACGCGGCCGTCCACTGGCTGGAGGAACTGGCCCGTACGGCGTCTACCTTCAAGCTCGCGGGCAAGACGGATATGGCCATGGAGCGCATGGACGGTCACGTCACGAACTACCTGGGCGCCCGGGAGAGCCACTTTACCATCCTGATCCGTCAGTACTCCCTGTTGGTCGGCTTTAAGGTGTTAGTGGCCCTGGGCCTGCTCGCCATTGGGGGGATGCTGGTGATGAACCAGCAGATGAACATCGGGCAGTTCGTGGCCGCCGAGATCATTATCCTTTTCGTTATGGCGTCGGTCGAGAAACTGGTCCTGAAAATGGAGACCATCTACGATATGCTCACCGGGCTGGAAAAGATCGGCCAGGTCACCGACCTCCAGTTGGACGATAAATTTGACGGCTCCCCCGTGGCGCTGACCGATTCGACGGAAGGCATGGCCGTCCAGCTCAACGACGTCCACTTCGCCTATCCCAACGACCGAAAATCCGTGCTCCATAACGTGAACCTATCCGTGAAGTCAGGGGAGCGCCTCCTGGTCACCGGACCCAACGGATCCGGGAAGAGCACCCTGCTTTACGTCGTTGCCGGACTGTACGACGTGCAGGAGGGGTCAGTGTCGTACGACGACCTCCCCAAGGGCAACCTCGGCATCGAAGACCTGCATTCCGTGATCGGGGACTGCCTGCGCATGGGCGAGCTCTTCGAGGGTACGGTACTGGAAAATATTACCATGGGCCGCGAGCGGGCCACCTTCGCCAACGTCAAGTGGGCCACCCAGGCCCTGGGCCTGACCGAAGTAATCCGGGAGCTCCCCCATGGTTTTGAAACCCACCTCGACCCCACCGGCGATAAGCTGCCGCGCAGCATCGTGCAGCGCCTCCTGCTGGCGCGGTCCATTGCCGACAAGCCCCGGCTGCTCCTGCTGGAGGATTCTTTCGATGCCCTCGACGAGTCTGACCGCCAGCAAATCATTAACTTTCTGACCGATCGTACCCACCCCTGGACCGTCGTCGCCGTGTCGACCAACGACCACCTAGCCACCCAGTGTGACCGCGTGGTCCGGATGGTCGACGGGACCATAATTTCCTAATCATGCTGAATATCTCGCTAAACTCGGTTAATCGATACGTGAACCGCGTGTCCCTAAATTCCCTGAGCCAGGTAGAAAGCCGTCGCTCCGGAAGGGTGCTCCTGCGTCTGCTTACGATCTTCTCCGTGATTGGACTGGTGGTGCTCTTCCTGCCGTGGACGCAGAACATTCGTGCCCCCGGTAACCTCACCACCTTACAGCCCAACCAGCGACCCCAGGACGTACAGACCATCATCGGCGGCCAGATCGAGGAATGGTACGTCCGGGAAGGTGACCTCGTCCGGGCCGGCGACACGATCCTGCATCTCTCCGAGACCAAAGACGAGTACTTCGACGATAACCTCCTCGACCGCACCGCTACCCAGGTGAAGGCCAAGGAAATGTCGGTGCAATCTTACCAGGCGAAGGTCTCCGCCCTGGACGACCAGATGGGCGCTCTCCGGGAATCGGGGCGCCTCAAGACCGAGCAGGCCTACAACAAGATCCGCCAGGCCGAACTCAAGATCAGCAGCGACAGCATCAACCTGATCAACGCCGAGGCGAATTTGCAGACCGCCAAGGAGCGCCTCGAGCGGATGGAAGAGCTTTATCAGCAGGGACTCAAATCCCTGACCGACCTGGAAACCCGGCGACTGAAAGTGCAGGAAACCGAGGCTAAGACGATCGAGGCCGAGAACAAGCTGCTCAGCTCTAAAAACGAACTGCTCAACGCCCGGGTCGACCTGAACGGCATCCAGGCCGCCTTGCGCGACGACCTGGCCAAGGCGAGCTCCGAGCAGTTCAGCGCGCTCTCCGGCCGCTTCGACGCCGAGGCCGGGGTGGCCAAGCTCGAGAACCAGTACAGTAACTACCAGCGCCGCACCGACCTGTACTTCCTCCTGGCTCCCCAGGACGGCTACGTCACCCAGATCCTCTCGGCGGGCATCGGCGAGAACCTCTCGGCGGGGGAGCGGGTGCTCACCATTATGCCGTCCCAGTACGAGTTGGCCGTAGAGATCTACGTCCGGCCCATCGACATGCCCCTGCTTGAGCTCGGGCAGGAGGTCAACATCTTGTTTGATGGCTGGCCGGCCATCGTCTTCGGCGGGTGGCCCAACACCAGTTACGGGACCTACCGTGGCCGCCTCGTAGCGATCGATCGCATCATTAACGAAAATGGCCTGTACCGCGTGATGGCGGCCGCTGATCCGGAGGAGGAAGAGTGGCCGGATGCCCTGCGGGTCGGAGCCGGTGCCTCAAGCCTTATTCTGCTTAACGACGTTCCGCTCTGGTACGAGCTCTGGCGGCAGATTAACGGTTTCCCCCCGGACATGTACCAGGTGGCGCAATCTTCCACCGCACCGGCGCCCGCGGCAAAAAAGAAGTAGTTTATGTTGAAGTACATTCTGTTCCTGCTCCTCTTTTCAGTCCGCCTGGCGGGCCAGCAGGACACCACGGTACTGCTTACGGAGGATGAATTTCTCCGACTGGTAGAAGCGCATCATCCGCTCTCCGTACGGGCCGATCTTCAGCGAGAGCGCGCCCAGGCCGTTCTGCTGATGGCCCGCGGGGGCTTCGACCCCAAGCTCTACGGCGATCTCGACCAGAAGTACTTTAACGGTACCCGCTACTACAGCACCATCGAGGGAGGGCTGAAGGTGCCTACCTGGTTTGGGGTAGAGCTCAACGCCGCCTACGAGCGCAACGACGGCACGTTCCTCAACCCCGAACTGACGGTCCCCGAGTCGGGTCTGTACGCCGCGGGGCTATCGGTTGCGCTGGCCCGGGGTATGCTCTTTGACCAGCGCCGGGCGGAACTGCGCCGGGCGGAAATTTACCAGCGTGCCACGGTGGCCGAACGTCAGATCCTACTTAACCAATTGCTCTACGATGCCGGAGCCGCCTACTGGGACTGGGCGGGAGCGCAGGGTGTGGTGGATATATACCAGGAAGCCGTGGAACTCGCCCGTACGCGTTACGTGGCCGTTGCGGCCAGTGCCTCCCTGGGGGACCGGCCCGCTATCGATACCCTGGAAGCCCGCATTCTGGTGCAAAACCGCCAACTGGAACTGGAGGCCGCCCTACTCGAACGCGCCAACGCCGCCGCTGCCCTGGCGGCTTACCTCTGGATCGACGGCGTCGTGCCGATGGAGTTGGCTCCGGCGACCATGCCTCCGTCCACCGAGGTGGTGGAGGTCGCTCCGATCGTTCCGGTCAGTGGTCCCCTGCTGCACCCCGAACTGACGCGCACCCGCCTCAAGATCGAGGAGCTGGAAGTAGACGAACGCCTGCAGCGCGAGCAGCTAAAACCACAAATCGACCTGAAGTACAATGCCCTGCTGCTCGGCGGGACCGATCAGCCGCTCGAGGATTTATCCAGCCAGAACTACAAGTGGGGGGTCACCTTCAATCAACCCCTCCTACTGCGTAAGGAACGGGGGAAACTGCAGCTGACGCGCATCAAGCTGAGCGAGAATCAGCTGGCTCTGACCGACAAGGCGGCGGCCCTGGGCGTAAAGATCACGCAGGCCGAGAACGAGATCAACGTGACCGTCGCGCAATTTAACCTGGCCGGGCAGAACGCCGAAGATTACCGCAACCTGCTGGAGGGGGAGCGCGAACTGTTCCGGGCGGGGGAGAGCTTTCTCTTTCTGGTGAACAGCCGCGAGAGCAGCTACATCAATGCCCTGATCAAACGGGTAGAACTGTTGGTCAAACACCGGAAGGCCCGCCTAGCGCGTGAGTTTGCCCGGGGACTACTGGGTACGGCAGCAGGTGTTGTGCTACCCACTGATTAATATCGAGGTATACGAGAGCCTTGCGTTCGTAGGGGTCGATATCGGCGGCCTGCTGCAAGCCGTCCCGTAGCTCCGTATAGATGGCGGCCTGCTCGGCGGGCACCGACTTTACTAAACGGCGCAGGGTAGCGGACGTCAATCGGTGTACCTCGGCGGTCTCGCTGCTGCGCCGCATCTGCCGGGTAAAGTTCGTGAGGTGGTAATCGAGCAGGGCCCGGTTGCCCAGCTCGTAGTTGCACAGCAGTTGGAGCAGGCGGCTGTTCAGCAGCAGGTCTTGCCGGAGGATGCCCGACCGCATGTTGATGATCTCGTTGAGGTAGTCCAGGGCTTCTCCGTAGTCGCGCAGCAGGAAGCGCGCGGCGGCAAACTTGTAGAGAAACTGCCCCCAGCGGTGATCGGTGGGCGTAAATTCCCGCGTCCGGTATGCAGCAAATAGGCCCCGACTGAAGTCGCTGGCCTCCGTCCATTCCCCGGCGCAAAAATGGGCGTTCAGGGTCATCAGGCTCTGGTATACCCGGCCGATGTGCTGGCTGTTTTCGTTGAGCAGCACCTGCTCGGCGTTCAAGAAATCCCTGATGACCCGCAGGTAGCGCCGCATGCGGGGCAGATCGCCCTGTAGGTAGGCAAAGATCGACACGTAGTACAGACACCGGAGGTACAGGTCCGGATCCTTTACCGTCATATGGGTACTGAGGTGAAAGAGCGTCAGGGCGTTCATGGACGACTCGAGGGCATCATCGAAATCGAGCTGGATGTAGTGGTACCACATCGAAGCCTGGAAGCGGTTGATCTTTTGGTGGAAGGTGGTGCCCACGGCTCTTCGGTCCAGGCGGTGGGTCTGGATGCTGGCCCAGAATTGCTCGTTCTCCCGGCGGTCTTGTGGGGTACGGCTGTGCCCGGTTTCGATGTAGCGACCGTGTATCTGGATGTTCAGATTAAAGAGTTCGCTCGTATTGAGTACGCTGTAGCTCCGCTCCGCCGACTCGTTCAGCAGCAGATCCATTTTGTTGTCGATCTGACGGGACAGGGTGATATGGCGCGATTCGATCAGTTTCTGAAACTCCAGGATCTCGAGGTGTAGGAGGTCGCGCTTGTGTTCCACCGCGCGCCCCTTGGCCCGTTCCAGCGCGCGGAGGGCATCGAGGTAGAGGCCCTTGCCGTAGAGGATGTGGCTGAAGTCGATCTGCTCGCGTAGTTCGATATCAATCTCTTTATTGATAAAGATGAGCCGCAGGCTGGTGAGTACCTGCTGGTAGAGATGCCGCTTGAGGTTGGAGTATTGTCCGGAGGTGAGCCGCAGGCGTTTGATCACCAGGGCGTCGTCGGGCTCCTCCAGACGGTCGACCACGTCGAAGAGCTGAATGAATTTATTGTCGGTGGTGGCACCAGCGCGGGTGGCGTATAGCTTAAAATTGCGCTTTTCGGCCTTCGTAAGTGACCTTACCAGCCGCCACAACTGATCTTTTACGGCCGTTGGCATAGTGTGGTATAATGGAATAAGGGCCTGTACATCAGCAACTTTGCTAGCGAGTTAGCGGCTTTGGCGTCACAAATGCCCGCCTTAGTTAATTCGGACGGGCCGTTGGGGTGGGGCATCTTTGAATGAACGAGTCCGGAAGACGTTGCCGGATGTCGCTGATTTAGCCCTCACCAGATAGACTTCACCGTTAACCGCTTTTGGGGACCGCCTCACTCACCACGGCCAACCCAAAGATAACCACTTCCATGAAGAAGATTGAAGCTATCATCCGTCTGTCGCGCTTTGAAAGCATCCGGGATGCCCTCGCTGCCATCGACGTCAATTTCTTTACCCTGACCGAGGTCAAGGGCTTCGGCCTACAGCGGGGGGAGCAGCTCACCTACCGGGGCAGCGTCTACGACGCCGACTACATCGCTCGCCTTCAACTGGACATCCTGGCCCCCGCCGACAAGGTCAACGCGATCGTCACCGCCATCTCTGGCTCCGGCCGTACGGGCAAAGTCGGCGACGGTAAAATCATCGTCTACGATGTAGACCGCGTCGTCCGTATTCGCACCGGCGAAGAGGACGAAAGCGCCCTCTAGGTCCCCCCCCCAGCGGTACTTAGCGCTCCCTCTCCCATCATTTCAGCCCAGCCCGCGCGCCACGTGCATGCTAGGTCGGGCCGCGCCTTGGCCTGGTCCCAAAATAGGTTACCACTCCCCTTTTTTCTACCACCAACAAAGTTCCTCACCCCCTTATGGAAGCCATGTTCACCATCAATAATCTCTGGGTACTGATCGCGACCGCCCTGGTCTTTATCATGCACCTGGGGTTTGCCACCCTCGAGGCCGGATTCGTCCAACGCAAGAACGTTGTCAACATCCTGTTCAAAAATTCCATGATCATTTGTATCGGTCTGCTGACCTATTACGTCATCGGCTATAACCTGATGTATCCCGGAGAGGGTTTCGCGGGCGGTTTCCTCGGTCGTATCGCCCCGATGGACTGGGCTGCAGGGGCCACGGCCGACTACGCCGCCGCAGCCGAGGCGGGCAGCACGTATACCGGTTATACGGACTTTATCTTCCAGGGCATGTTCGCCGCTACCTGTGCGACCATTGTATCGGGTGCCGTGGCCGAGCGGATCAAGCTGGTGCCCTTTCTGATCTTCGCCACCATTTTCGTGGGCCTCAGTTACCCGATTACCGGCATGTGGAAGTGGGGCGGCGGCTGGCTCGATGCCCTGGGCTTCTACGACTTTGCCGGATCTACCCTGGTGCACGCCGCCGGGGGGTTCGCCGCTCTGGCCGCCGTCATCTTGCTGGGTGCCCGCCGGGGCAAGTACCGTTCCGACGGAACCCCTACGGCCATTCCCGGACACAGTATGCCCCTGGCCGCGATCGGGGTATTCCTGCTCTGGTTCGGCTGGTTCGGATTTAACGGCGGTTCCGTTTTGAGCGCCGACCCCAATGCGGTCAGCCTGGTCTTCGTGACCACCTCCCTGGCCGCCGCCGCCGGGGGAGTCGCCGCCTTCTTCATGGCCTACGTGCTGTTTAAATCCTATGACCTCTCCATGGTGCTGAACGGCATCCTGGGCGGGCTCGTCGGAATTACCGCCGGCGCGGACCTGATGACGGGCGGAGAGGCCATTCTCATCGGCCTGATCGCCGGTATCATCATTCCGCTGAGCATCATCTTCTTCGACAAGACCCTCAAGGTCGACGACCCGGTCGGGGCCACCTCCGTGCACGGTATGTGCGGTATCTGGGGCACCCTGGCCGTCGGCATCTTCGGGGCCTCCGCGGGGATGGAGCAATTCGTCAACCAACTCATCGGTGTAGCGGCGGTAGGCATCTTCAGCTTCGCCAGCGCCTTTGGCATCCTCGGCGCCCTGAAGGCCGTCATGGGTATCCGGGTGGACGAGGAGGAAGAGATTCGGGGACTCGATCTCGGGGAGCACGACATGCACGCCTATACCCTCACTAAGGAAGACGGGGTTTTTCAGCTCACCTCTGATTAAGGAGTGAAGGGGGGCTCAATCCCTCAGCCCCCTCAATCCATAATCCCTACCTCCTCCCTACACACTCACTCTACACGTCAAACTAGCTACTATGAAACTTTTCAACACGCTTTCTTTTTTCGTCCTGCTGCCGCTCTTTTTGCAGTCCCCCCTGGTTGCCCAGACTACGGAGGTGATGGTTCTGGAGGAAGAGGAGGAAACCAAGTCCTTCCAGGTATCCGGATACGTGGACGTCTACTTCCAAAATGTATTCTCGAGTGATGCCGAGGACAACGCGCTCAGCTTCCCCACCAGTTTTACTCCGGAGACCCGGGGTTTTAGTGTGGGAAACATCAACCTGCTGGCGGAAAAGTCACTCGGTAAGGTCGGGTTCGTGGGGCAGGTAGGCTTTGGTCCCCGGGCCGTGGACGCCAACGTGGGCACGGACGCGGGCGAGGCCGGCTACTACATCCCTAACCTCCAGCAACTCTACGTCACCTACGCACCGAGCGAGGCCGTTACCCTGACCCTCGGTCAATTCGGCACCTTCGTAGGCTACGAGGTGATCGATGCATCGGCCAACATGAATTACAGCACCAGCTACATGTTCAGCTACGGGCCCTTCTTCCACACCGGGCTGAAGGCGGACTTTGCGATTGGGGAAGGCTTTGGAGCCATGCTGGCGATCCTGAACAACACCGACAGCCGCTTCAACCAGCCCGGAGGCTTTTACTACGGCGGCCAGCTCAGTGGC
Organism: Lewinellaceae bacterium; assembly: GCA_963803525.1. Classification (GTDB taxonomy): domain Bacteria; phylum Bacteroidota; class Bacteroidia; order Chitinophagales; family Saprospiraceae; genus Neolewinella. The sequence goes on along the minus strand of CAWDMV010000013.1, from coordinate 2,277 downwards.
GAGGTCGGCGGACTGGCGGCTTACCTGAATCTACTGTACGGTACCGACGTCAAGGACTTCTCCGGGGAGAACGACCTGAACACCCTGCAATTGGACCTGACCGCGACCTTCGAGGCCAGCGAATCCCTGATGTTCGGCATTAACGCTACGGACAAGACCCAGGGGCTGGACGGAAATACCGCCTCCGGATTCACCGGTCTGGCGCTCTACTCGACCATCGGCCTCTCCGAAACCTTCGACCTCTCCCTGCGGGGCGAGTACTTCAGCGAGAAGACGCCGGAAGGCCTTACGCTCGACGGGCGGAGCGTGACCGCCCTCACCGCCACCGGGAACATCAACATCGGCGACCTGCGCATCATGCCGGAGTTCCGCTTCGACCTGAGCAGCGACTTTGATACCACCTACGGCGACATCATCGACTTCGGCGGTGGGGGAATCGGGGATGATAATATCGCGTCCTTTATCCTGGCCGCCGTTTACTCCTTCTAATTAAAAAACATCCGGGCCACGGGGACGTTGCACGGCTTTCCGGGGAAAGCTGCGCACCCGCGGTCCCGCCCTACGATCAATTTTCTTTAACCTTCTGATTTAACCCAATTCACTTATGGCTACAAAAAGTAAGCTACAGTACGTCTGGCTCGACGGTAACCAGCCCATGCAGACCCTACGCTGTAAAACCCGCATCGAAGCCGACTTCAGCGGGGACCTGGACGACTGTCCGATGTGGTCCTTCGACGGTTCCAGTACCCAGCAGGCCGAAGGCGGCAGCTCTGACTGCCTGCTTAAACCCGTCATGATCGTTCCCGATCCCCAGCGGAAGAACGGATACATCGTGCTGACCGAGGTCCTCAACTCCGACGGTACCCCGCACCCCACCAACGCCCGGGCGACCATCGACGACGAAGACCAGGACTTCTGGTTCGGCTTCGAGCAAGAATATTTCCTCATGGACATGGACACCGAAAAGCCGCTAGGCTTTCCCGCCGATGGCACCATGCCTCCGCCGCAGGGACAGTACTATTGCTCCGTCGGCGCGCGCAATGCTTTCGGACGCGAAATCATCGAAGAGCACCTGGACGCCTGCCTTGACGCCGGCCTGACCGTAGAGGGCATCAATGCCGAAGTCGCGCCCGGGCAGTGGGAGTTCCAAACCTTCGCCAAGGGAGCCAAGGAAGCCGGCGACCAGATCTGGATGGCCCGCTTCCTGCTGGAGCGCATCTCCGAGGCCTACGGCGTATACGTCGAGTACCACCCCAAACCGCTGAAGGGCGACTGGAACGGATCGGGCATGCACGCCAACTTCTCCAACTCCTTCCTCCGGGACAGCGGAAAGCGGGAAGACTACGAAAAGGTATGTGAAGCCTTCCGCCCCTACGTTAAGGAGCACATTGCCGTGTACGGACACGACAACCACCTGCGCCTGACGGGCAAGCACGAGACGCAGAGCATCGACCAGTTCAGCTTCGGCATTTCCGACCGCGGTGCCTCGATCCGGATTCCCATCGCCACCGTCGAGCGCGGCTGGAAGGGTTGGCTGGAAGACCGTCGCCCCAACAGTGCCGCCGATCCTTATAAGGTAGCCGCCCGGATCGTCAAGACCGTCAAACCGGTCTCGGCCTAGTTTTTCTGACCGACCTTCTTCGTCCAGCTTCCTCAGCGCTTGCTTGGGTTTTCCGAGCCTGACAAAAGAGCAAGTTTGCGGCGGCGTGCGGACTCCCACACAAGCGCTAAGATCTACAAGAAGGTTAAATCAGCTCAGGTTCCCGAATTATGGAACCGCCCGTTTGCCCGGTCTCCCGTCAGGGGGGCCGGGTTTTTTGTGCGGGGACGCGGGTGGAAGGGTAGGAGCCCGTGCACCTGCGTGAGTAGCGAAATGGTAAGTCGCTGAGCGACAGGCAAAACCGAAAAGACGCAAAAACTCTCAGCGATAAAACTATACAAGTGCTTGCACGTTTACTATTCCGCGCCGTATCTTTGTTATCCCGCAACGGAAACGTGCGACAAGATTGGCCCTCTGGCAGGTGCTGATTTTACCCCCACCATAGCAGATTCCACGCTTGAAGCGTTTGTGGCAACGGCCGCAGCGCGGTAGGAACTTCGCCCCGGTGGGAGCCCTTTGCGGCCGGTGGTTTTCCGAAAAACTTTTCGGGGGGCTTGCAGGAGTGAGGGGAGTGGCAGTAGTTTTGCGGCCCCGCGGATGAGCGGGGAGTTAGTCGGAAGGCGTCGGAAAGAAAAGCGAACAATTTTTCTTTTTGGCTTGCACGGATGAAAAACTTG
>CAWDMV010000012.1:0-332037 GCA_963803525.1 Lewinellaceae bacterium | reverse complement strand
CTCGTGCCACTCCAGGCCGTGCTTGCCGAGGACGTCCAGGAAGGGGTCGGGATTGAACTCCTCCACGTTGAAGACGCCGGCCCCGTCCCACTTGCCCTGGATGAGCATCATGGCCCCGGTCATCGCGGGAACGCCGGTCGTGTAGCTGACGCCCTGGGCCCGCGTTTCTTGGTAGGCACGCTCGTGGCTGCAGTTGTTCCAGATGTAGTAGGTGCGCTCCTTCCCGTCCTTAATACCCCGGATACGGCAGCCGATGCTGGTTTGGCCGCTGTAGCCCTCGCCGAGTCCGCCGGGATCGGGCAAGACGGTCTTGAGAAATTCCAGCGGGATGATGTCCACGCCCTGATGGTTGACGGGCTCGATGCCGGCCATGCCGATGTTCTGGATCACGCGCAGGTGGGTCAGGTACTCCTCGCCGAAGGTCATCCAGAAACGGGCCCGCTTGAGGGTGGGGAAGTTTTTGACCAGACTCTCCAATTCCTCGTGGTAGAGGACGTAGCTCGGTTTGGGGCCGATGCCGGGGTAGGTCAGGTCCTTTTTGATGCTGAAGGCGGGTATCTCCACCCACTTGCCGTTCTCGTAGTACTTGCCCGGCTGGGTGATCTCGCGGATGTTGATCTCCGGATTGAAGTTGGTGGCGAAGGCCTTCCCGTGGTCGCCGGCATTGGCGTCGACGATGTCGAGGTAGTGGATCTCGTCGAAAAAGTGGGTGGCCGCCCGGGCGGTGAAGATGCTCGTGACGCCGGGGTCAAAGCCGCAGCCCAGGATCGCCGTGAGGCCCTCATTCTTGAATTTTTCCTGGTAGGCCCACTGGTGGCTGTACTCGAATTTGGCCTCCTCCTTCGGCTCGTAGTTGGCCGTATCGAGGTAGTGTACGCCTGCCTCGAGGCAGGCGTCCATGATCGTGAGGTCCTGGTACGGCAGGGCCACGTGGATCACCATGAAGGGATCGTAATCCTCAATCAATTTAGTCAAAGCCGGCACGTCCTCCGCATCGACGGCCGCGGTGGTAATCTTGTCGTAGCCGAGGTCCTGCTTGATGTCGGCGGCGATCTCGTCACACTTACTGCGCGTACGGCTGGCGATCATGAATTCGGTAAACACGTCAGGATACTCCGCACACTTATAGGCCACCACGCGTCCGACGCCACCGGCGCCAATGATCATTACTCTAGGCATTTGTTCTGTTTTGCTTCGCTAACGCCCGGGCGGGGCCGCGGGTGCAGTGGAAAGGCGCTTAATTCCGGGAAATCCCAACGCGGGCCGTGTACCGTCCGGTGTCCCCCGTCCCGCTTAGGGTGTACACTCCGGCCGGCAAGTCCGGCAACTGCAGGCGGTAGCGACCGTCCGCGGTGGGAAACGGAGCCAGCCACTCCCCTACCCGTTTGCCGTCGGTTTGGTACAGCATGAACTGACGGGCGGCCTCCCGCGCATCGGGCAATTCGACGTACAGCCATGCGCTGGCGGGATTGGGATATACGCGTAGATCAAGATTCAAACCGTCCCTTACGGATGTAGCGGTACCGGCGGTGACCTCGTATACCTTGCCCCGGTAATCGGCTACGTACAGCGCTCCGTGGTTTCCCTCCCCAAAGGTGGAAATGGAGTTGGGTGGCAGATTGGTCAGGACGGTTACCGCACCGGCGGCCTCCGTGTCGTACAGAAAGACTCGGGGACTGACGAAATCGGCAAAAACGTAATACCCATCGAGGTCGGCGTAGGGACCCCGGTAGACGAAGCCCCCCGTCACGGACCGCCCGTTAAGATCGCCGTTGCCGCCGTGGGGGTACTCGAGGAGGGGATTCACGAAATCCTGCGCACCCGTTCCGCAGCGGCTGGAGGACTGTCCGTAGGCGACCAGGCCCTCCCGGCAGTTCCAGCCGTAGTTTTGGCCCCCGGGGCTATTCACCGGTTGAAAGTTGATCTCCTCCCGCTGGTTCTGCCCGACGTCGCCGATCCACAGGTCGCCCGTCAACCGGTCGAAGGAGATGCGCCAGGGGTTGCGTAAGCCGAGGGCCCAAATTTCGGCCAGGGTATCTACGGTGGTAGTGAAGGGGTTATCGGCGGGGATTGCGTAGTTCGTCCCCGCAAGCGGGTCTCCCCGATCCACGTCGATACGGAGTAGCTTGCCGAGCAAACTTTGGGGGTCCTGGGCATGATCGAAGGGGTCCCCGGCTCCGCCCCCATCGCCCGTGGGGATGTAGAGGTAGCCGTCCGGACCGAAGGCCAGGTCCCCCGCATTGTGGTTGGCGGCCGGCTGGGGTATCGTCAGCAGGACCCGTTCTGACCCGGCGTCCACTTCCCCCCCCGCGGGTACGGTAAAACGGCTGATGGTGGTGACCAGCGCTACCCCCCCACCCTGCCCCGGCGCGGTATAGTTGACGTAACAGTAGTTGCTGTCGGGAGCGGGGTGAAAGGCCAGCCCGAGCAATCCTCCTTCCGAGGCGGCGGATACCCGGTCGGTAAGGTCTAAAAAAACGGTATTCGTCCCATCCGAAAGTCGGTGCGCTTGTACCCGCCCGCGTTTTTCTACCACATATAACACGCCATCCATGTGCCCGGAAGATGCAATATCAACCGGCTGGGCAAAGGTGGTGGGTAAGGCGGTCAGCTTCACCGTCGGTTGTCCCTGCAGGGGGCCGGAATCCAGCAGCCCGCAGAGGAGGAGGAGGCAGCAGTACGTTCGCATCATCGGGGGTCAATTAGGGGGTGACTCTAAGATACGGGCTACGCCTTCCGCACCCGCGCACCCGCCCACCGCCAACGCCATCGATCGAACATCACCCCCCCGGGTATCCGTAGTGTATACAGAATCATTTGTTTGAGCGCTTGTTTGGGATTCCGCTCACCGCCGCAAACTTGCTCTTTTGCGCCTATTCTTCGTCACAAAAAGCGTCACTTAGCCCGTCACCGCGAAGCAGCCAAGAAGTGCACCTCCCCTTTTCGAGGCTCGAATAGACCCAAAATAGCGACGTTTTCGTCAGGCTCGGAAAACCCAAACAAGCGCTTAAGCACACATATACATTATCATGACTTACCGAATCTTACCCCTCCTCGCCCTGCTTGCCCTTCCCCTCACCAGCTGCGACGTCGATCAGACCGAAGCCGGGGAGCTCCCCGAGATCGACATCGAAACCGAAGCCGGCAACCTCCCCGAATTTGACGTCGACTGGGCGGACGTTGACGTGAACACCACCACCAAGATGGTACAGGTGCCGCGCGTCCGCGTTGAAATGGTCGAAGAAGCAGTTGAGGTCCCCGTGCTGGACGTAAGCTGGCCCGACGACTACGGCGATACCGAAGAGCAGACCTTCATGGTGGAAGCCGATGTCAACCAGGAAGCCGACCTCGAGATCCAGGAGATATTCACCGACGGCAACCGCATGATCGTACTCGCCAGGTTGGAAAAGGAGGGTGAAATGCTCGGCAACGGAGAAATGATGCGCGTCAGCGATCAGGTGGTCGTCAACGCCCCCGACATGGACGTGCGCTACTACATCATCGGCGATAAGCCCTCGGGCATGGCCGATAGCCGCTACCGCTACATCACCAGCCGCAACGACATCAACGACATGATGCAAAACGGCAAATCGATCTACAGTCGCAACTAGGCACCTTCACAAGCCGAAAAACTAGCCGTGCCCCACTGACTGGTTCAGTGGGGCACGCTTGTTTTAGCGACTCACTACCTGACCTACTCCCGAGACGGGTATGTAATCGCGAAACCAGGTCCCCTGCCGCTTGGCGTAGCGCCGGCTGTTGCGCTGGATGAGTTCGACGACCCGCTCCCGGTCGTATTCTCCCTTAAAATAAGGCCACCACTCCTGATAACCCACGGTCTGGAGTACCGGTAAATTACGGTGGGGATAAAGGGCACGGGCTTCGGCTTCCAGGCCGTCGTCCAGCATGAGCTCCACGCGGCGATTGATGCGGTCGTACAGCACCTCCCGCGTCATCCGGGGCTGTACGTACCGGCACGTGAAGGGACGTTCGCCCCGCTTGCCCAGGAAGCTGCTGTAGGGTTGGTCGGCTGTGTAACACACGCGCAGAGCCCGTTCTAGCCGCCGACCATTTTGCTGGTCGACCGTGGCGAAGTAGTCGGGATCGAGCCGTGCCAGTTCTTCCTGCAGGCCGGGTAGTCCGCGCGTTTCCAGGAGTCGCTGCACCCGCGCACGCGCCGCCTCCGTCACTTCGGGGAACTCGTCAAGCCCTTCGCAGAGGGCGCGCACGTACAGGCCGCTGCCGCCCACCAGGACTACGGTTTCGTGCTTGCTAAATAAGTTGTCCAACACACCCAGGGCTTCCTCCGCGTAACGACCGGCGGACAGTGCTTGCTCCAGCGAGCGATCGGCAATAAAGTGATGGGGCACCCGGGCCAGTTCCTGCTCGGTGGGCCGGGCGTTGCCGATGTGCATTTCGCGGTAGAACTGCCGGCTGTCGGCGCTGAGGATCTCGGTACCCAGTCGCTGGGCCACGGCGATGGCCAAAGTTGTCTTGCCGCTGGCCGTGGCCCCGCCGATCACGATGAGCTCGCCTGCCACCCTTAGGCTTCCTGCACGTCCAGTATGCCGTGCACGAAATCGCGCGTCGCCTCCGCCACCCGCTCTTCCTGCCCGGCCAGCGCGCGGATGAAAGCACTGCCGATGATGGCCCCCTCGAAGTATTCGCAGGCGGTCCGGAAGGTCTTCGCGTCGCTGATGCCGAAGCCGATGAGTTTGGGGTTGTCCAGCTCCAGGGCCGCGATGCGGTCGAAGTAGGCCCGTTGCCGGTCACTGATCTCCGAGCTTCCGCCGGTAATGCTGCTGCTCGATACGACGTAGAGGAAGCCGGTGCTCGACGTGGCGATCTCCCGGATGCGATCGTCGCTCGTCTGGGGGGTAATGAGGAAGCTGACCTGCAGTCCGGCCGCTTCGGCCAGCTTGCGGAAATCACGCTGGTACTCGTAGGCGGGCAGGTCGGGCAGGATAAGTCCGTCTACTCCAGCCGCCGCCGCCGCCGCGACGAAGCGCTCCATGCCGTACTGCATGACCTGGTTGAAGTAGCCCATGAGCACCAGGGGTACCTGCGTCTCCTCCCGGGCCTCGGCGATCTGCTCGAAGAGTATCCTTAAGGTCATGCCGTTCTGCAGCGCGCGCATGCTGCTCTGCTGGATGGTCTCGCCGTCGGCCATGGGATCGGAGTACGGCATGCCGATCTCGATGAGGTCGACCCCGGCGTTGGCCAGGGTGCGAATGATGGTCACGGTGCTCTCCAATTCGGGGTAGCCGGCGGTGAAGTATATATTAAGGATGTCCCGTCGTTTGGTGGCGAAGAGTTTGGCGAGTCGGTTCGTGGTCATAGCGGCAGGGAGTCTAGGTAGGCGGAAAAGGCGGCGAGGTCCTTGTCGCCACGGCCGCTGAGGCACACGACGATTACGTCTTCGGGGCCGTATTGCATCTGGTCGAGGGCGGCGAAGGCGTGGGCGGTTTCCAGGGCGGGGATGATGCCCTCCTGGCGGGCCACGAAGAGGGCGGCGGCCAGGGCATCGGCGTCGGTAACGCTGATGGCCTCAGCCCGCTTACTGTCGATCAGGAAGGCGTGGAGGGGACCGATACCCGGGTAATCGAGGCCGGCGGAAATGCTGTAGGGCTCGACGATCTGCCCGTCGGCGGTCTGCATGAGCAGCGTGCGGCTGCCGTGTATAATGCCCTCGGTGCCCAGTTGGCTGGTGGCTGCAGATTCGCCGCTGTCGACGCCCAGTCCAGCGGCCTCCACGGCGATCAGGCGCACGCGCTCATCGTTGAGGTAATGGTAGAAGGCACCGGCGGCATTGCTACCCCCACCCACGCAGGCGACGACGGCATCGGGGTAATCGCGGCCCACCTTCTCCTGTAGCTGCCACTTGGTCTCTTCGGAAATAATGGACTGGAAGCGCGCCACCATGTCGGGGTACGGGTGGGGACCGACGACGGAACCGATGATGTAGTGAGTATCCTCGGGATTGTTGATCCAGTCGCGGATGGCTTCGTTGGTGGCGTCCTTAAGGGTACGCGAACCGCTGCGGGCGGGACGCACCTCGGCCCCGAGCATGCGCATGCGGGCTACGTTGGGGGCCTGTCGCTCGATGTCGACCTCCCCCATGTACACAATGCACTGCAGGCCCTTGAGCGCGCACACGGTGGCGGTGGCCACGCCGTGCTGCCCGGCCCCGGTCTCGGCGATGATGCGTTTTTTCCCCAGGCGTTCGGCGAGCAGGATCTGCCCGATGGTGTTGTTGATCTTGTGGGCACCGGTATGATTCAGGTCTTCCCGCTTGAGGTACACCCGCGCGCCGTAGTGCTTGCTGAGCCGGTCGGCGTAGTAGAGCGGACTGGGGCGGCCCACGTAGTCCTTGAGCAGCAGGTCGAACTCGCGCCTGAATGCGGGGTCGGCCATCATGCTGAGGTAGCTGCGGCGCAGGTGCTCGACATTGCCGTGCAGCATCTCCGGGATGTAGGCACCCCCAAAACGGCCGTAGTAGCCGCGTTCGTCAATTGCTATGTTCTTCATACCGTAGTTGCTGTTCGCGAGTTAACGAAGGTGAGGAGGTTTTTGATCATGAGTCGGCCGTGTTCCGTCATGATACTTTCCGGGTGGAATTGGACGCCAAAGATCGGGTAATGCCGGTGTTGCATGGCCATGATGCCGCCGACCTCGTCCGTGGCGGTGACCTCGAGCTCTGCCGGCAGGGTGACCGGGTCGATGACCCAGCTGTGGTACCGCCCCGCGCGGAAGCTGGGGGGCACCTGCCGGAAGAGCACGTCGTCGGTGAGGGTACGCTGCATGTCGGTCTCCACCCCGTGGTGCACCCGGGCGAGGTTATGCAGGCTCCCCCCAAAGGCCTCGCCGATGGCCTGGTGGCCCAGGCAGACCCCAAAGATCACCTTTTCGGTAGCGTAGCGTTGGAGGAGAGCCGGCATTATGCCGGCATCGGCGGGCAGGCCGGGGCCCGGGCTGAGTACGATCAGGTCGTAGGCACCGACCGCTTCCAGGTCGATCTCGTCGTTGCGAAATACGTCGACGGCCTGCCCGAGTTCTTCCTCGATGTACTGCACCAGGTTGTAGGTGAAGGAGTCGTAATTGTCGAGAATCAGTACGTTCATTTGGAAATATGGATTCGATGTAGTATAGCCGTCCAACGGGGAGGGCCGTCCGACGGCTTAAGCCGTCGGACGGTCAGAAGCTGGCGGGGAGGTTTTCGGCTTTCGTGAGGGCCTTGGTGAGGGCACCGAGTTTGTGGTAGACCTCCTGCAATTCGCTCTCCTCGTCGCTGGCGGCCACCACCCCGGCCCCGGCCTGGTAGTAGAGCACGTTGTCCTGACTGAAGAACGAGCGGATCAGGATGGCCTGGTTCATCCCCCCGTCGAAGTCGATAAATCCGATGGCCCCGCCGTAGAAACCCCGCTGCTGATTTTCGTACTTATCGATCAGTTCGATGGCCCGGTACTTCGGCGCGCCGCTGAGGGTGCCGGCGGGGAAGGTATCGCCGAAGATCCGCACCGCCAGGCCCTCCTCCTCGAGCCGTCCGTCGACCGTACTGACGAGGTGAATCACGTGGGAGTAGTAGTGCACCTGCCGCAGGCTGCGCACGGTCACGTCGCGGGTGTGGCGGCTCAGATCGTTGCGGGCCAGATCGACCAGCATGACGTGCTCGGCGTTTTCCTTGGGGTCGGCCAGCAGCCGCTCGGTGGCCTCCCGGTCGCGCTCGGCATCGCCGGTGCGGCGGTAGGTGCCGGCGATGGGATTGAGGCGGGCCAGGCCATCGCGAATCACCATCTGGCTCTCCGGGCTGGAGCCCATGATGCGGTAGTCGCCGTAGTCGAAGTAGAAGAGGTAGGGCGAGGGGTTGATGCTGCGCAGCGCCCGGTAGACCTGGAATTCGTCCCCGCGGAATTCCTGCCTGAATTGGCGACTCAGCACGATCTGGAACACGTCACCGACCCGGCAGTGGTGCTTGCCCTTAGCCACCAGGTCGCGGAATTGCGCGTCGGTCAGGTTGGAGCGTTCCTCGCCGGTCGTCCGAAAGGGGTGTACGGTACCGCCGGCGCGTATCGCTGTTTCTACTTCGTCGAGGCGACTCGCTTCCCCTTCGGGTAGGTTCTCGAGCAGCAGCAGCTCGTCGCGGTAGTGATGAAAAACCAGCACGAAGCGGTACAGGTGGTAGCGCAGGGCGGGGGCCCGCAGGTGCTGGGGATTGGCAAACGAGAGCGTATCGAAATACTGCACCCCCTCGAAGTTGGTGTGCCCGATCAGTCCGTTGAACTGCCGCACCAGGGGCGTCGTATCCCCGTAGTCGAGCGCGAAGGAGCGGAGAAAGGCGCTCAGGTCGGCGCTGACGGTATCGGCGTCGGGGCACGGCACCCGCGTCAGCGCCTCCCCTACCCGACCGCGGTAGATCGTCTTGCCCTCGACGCGGTAGGAAGCCAGGGTTTCCAGGCCCATGATGCTGAAGTAGTGCTCGTTGTGGCGGGTCTCGTTGGACTCCAGCAGGACGGGATCGGTAAATTTATCCCGCAGGGAGAGGTAGAGCGATACCGGCGTGAGCTGATCCGCCGTGAGCCGCCGGGTCACCACGCGAATTCGGGTACTTTCTTGGGTGAGGGTTGAAGTGGACAAGGAATTAAATTTGTGCCGGTTCCCGCCGGAACCCTACGAAAAAGGCCCGTCGGAGCAACCGACGAGCCTTTGATTTTTTTTGCAAATGGGCTGTGCGTGCTCAGGGGAGAGTACGGGAAAGCCACCAGCAGTTGCGGTTCATGTTAGTTTGCATGGCCGAAAGGTAGGAAAGAATTTGGAAAATCCGGGCCCGGGGCGTCCATTCGTGCGGAATTTGTGCGTGCGGCGGGCGCCCGACGGGTGGGCACGTAACTTACCCGGGTAAACTTAAAGATCGATATGGCTGATTTTGTACTCCCTCTACGGCGCCTACGGTTATACCGGCCGCCTCATCACGCGCATGGCCTCGGAATACGGATTGCGCCCCCTGCTAAGCGGACGCGACGCAGACAAACTGGCGGCTATGTCCCACGAGTTCGGCTTCGACTACCGGGCCGTCGACCTCAACAACCGCACCGAACTCCACGATCTGCTGCGGGGCTATCCCGTAGTTCTTCACGCCGCCGGCCCCTTCGTGCACACCGCCGAAGCGATGCAGGAGGCCTGTATGGCTACCCAGACCCATTACCTCGACATCACCGGCGAGATCACGGTCTTTGCCCAGTCGGCCCGCCGCGGCGCCGCGGCCGTGCGGGCCGGTATCATGCTGATGCCCGGGGTGGGATTCGACGTGGTGCCTACGGATTGCATGGCGGCTTACCTGAGCAACAAAATGCCGGAGGCCACGGAACTGGTCCTCGCCTTTGCCTGGAAGGGCGGCGCGATCAGTCACGGCACCTCCATGACGATGCTCGGCGGCCTCGGCGAAGGGGGGGCCATCCGCCGCCACGGAAAAATTACGAAGGTGAAAGCCGCGTACGAGACTCGTTCCTTCCCCTTCAGTGCGGAGAGTAACCTCCAGGCCGTCACCATCCCGTGGGGCGACGTGTTTACCGCGTACTTCACCACGGGCATTCCGAACATCAAAACCTTCTTCTCGGTGCCGCCCGCCCAGATCAAGACCATGGAACGGAGCAATCTGCTGGGTCCCATCCTACGGCTGGGCGTCGTGAAAAAGTTCCTCGCCAAAAAGATCGCCGCCCGGCCCGCCGGACCCAGTGACGCGCAACGGGCCGCGGCCGAAGCCTACATCTACGGCGAGGTCAAGGACGTCAGCGGCAAGACCCTGGCCGCCCGCCTGCGGACCCCGGAGGGCTATACGCTGACCGCCATCACCGCCCTGATGATCGTCAGGCGGGTGCTGGACGGAGCAGTAGAGCCGGGCTACCACACTCCGGCCGGCCTCTACGGCGCCGATCTCATCATGGAGGTCGCGGGCGTGACGCGGGAGGACGTGCCGGTGACCGTAGAAGGACGGTCGTAGCCGAGTGCACCGACAACCTTAGGCCAACCTTAACGGTACCGGCGTAATCTCTTGCTCCCGGAGAGCGTTTAACCGAAAACCCCCGACCAATGCGTTTTCGCTACCTGCTGACTCTCCTCGCCCTTTGCTTGCTGTCCTTTACGGCCTCGGCCCAGTTTGGCAAACTGGGTAAAATCGCCGACAAGGCGACGAATGTACTCAAGGGCGGCGCTCCGTTGAGCAACGAGGAAGTGGGAGAGGCCCTCAAGGAAGCCCTGGATCAGGGCGTCGGTAAGGCGGTCACCTCCCTGTCGGCCGCCGATGGCTACTACGCGAGTCCGTACAAGATCCTGCTGCCCGAAGAGGCGCAGGTGATCGTGGGTCGGGTGAGTGCCCTGCCGGGGCTCGGGAATATCGAGCAGGACCTGACCGAGCGCATCAACCGGGCCGCGGAGCTGGCGGCCAGTAAGGCGACGCCCATCTTTGTCGGTGCCATTAAGGGACTCACCTTCCAGGACGCCATGAATTTGCTGCTCGGAGCGGACGATGCGGCTACCCGTTACCTGGAGGGGAATACTTCCTCCGCCCTGACGGGCGAGTTCCAGCCGGTGATCCGGGCGGCCCTCGACGAGGTCAAGGCGAACGAAATCTGGAAGAAGGCCGTGACGGCCTACAACAAAATACCGCTGGTGAAAAAAACCGAGCCGGACCTGGATGCCTACGTCACCCAACGCGCCCTGGAAGGAATGTTCGGATTGATCGAGGTGAAGGAAACGGAATTGCGGGAAAACCCCGCCCTGCGGAATACGGAACTGTTGCGCAAAGTATTTGCCCGGCAGGATAAGTAGGCCAACGGCGGGCGGTGTAGAGGAAGTAAGAAAGGTTAACACTGGGTTAACGCAGAGGTGGGAAAAGCTATCGACCTTTGCGCCAAATTGCGGGGCTGCTTCCCGTAACTCAATCAACCAAATCTTACTAGTATGAGGTTTTACGCCACACTTATCACCGCCCTGTTGGTGCTGATGCTACTGCCCCCAGGCCTAGCCGCACAGGGGGTGACCACGTCTTCCATGTACGGCCAACTGACCGAAGCGGAAAGTGGAGAGCCACTGATCGGAGCCACCGTACAGGCCGTTCACCTGCCCTCGGGCACGGTCTACGGAAACGTCACTGACGAGAAGGGCTTCTTCCGGATGCCTGGCATGCGCGTTGGAGGTCCCTACACCGTTACCGCATCGTATGTGGGTTACGAACCCGTCGTCCGCGAAGGCATCAACCTGCAACTTGGGCAGGGATACCAATTCTCCGCCAAAATGGGGACCTCTGGCGTCAACCTGGAAGGCGTGACCGTAGTCGGCAACCGCTCGACCATTTTTGACGGCAAGCGCACCGGTCAGGAAACCTCCATCAGCGAAGAGCAGATCAACGTCCTGCCCACCATTAGTCGTTCGATCGCGGATTTCGCGCGCCTCAACCCCCTCGCGAAGATCGAGGAGGGAGGCGACGGCTTCGCTATCCAGATCGCCGGCCAGAACAACCGCTTCAACTCAATCTACATCGACGGTGCCGTGAACAACGATGCCTTCGGCCTCTCCGGCTCCGGCACGAACGGAGGACAGACCGGTGTATCGCCCATCTCGCTGGACGCCGTTGAGCAGTTCGTCGTATCGGTTGCCCCCTTTGACATTCGCCAGAGCGGATTCGCGGGTGGTGCGATCAGCGCCGTGACCCGCTCGGGAACTAACAACGTGGAGGGTAGTGCCTACTACCTCTTCCGCAACCAGGGCCTGACCCGCGACCGCGGTTTTACTAACGATGTCGGCTACACCTTCCCGGACCTGAATGACTTCACGGCCAAGACTTACGGTGCCCGCCTTGGCGGCCCCATCATCAAAGACAAGGTCTTCTTCTTCGTGAATGCTGAATTTCAGCGTGACGAGACCCCCCAGGTGTTTGATTTTGACAACTACCGGGGCAACCTGACCGCCGACAGCATCAGTCAACTGCGCAACTTCGTTACGGATAATTACGGCTACGATCTCGGGAACTACGATAACAACACGGCCTACCTGAACAGTGAAAAAATCATCGGTAAACTGGACTTCAACCTGAGCCAGGTACACAAACTGTCCCTCCGTCACTCTTACGTAACCGCGGAGAACCTGGAAGCCCGTAGCTCGGGTGCCACCAGGATTAATTTCCTCAACGGGTCGGAGTTCTTTACCTCCAGGACCAATAGTTCCGCCATCGAACTCAACAGCGTGTTCGACAACATGGCCAACAACCTGACCATTGGTGCCACCTTCGTACGGGACGACCGCGATCCCCTGGGTGCTCCCTTCCCCGTAGTCAACATCCGCGATGCTAACAGCACCGGACTGCAGTTCGGTGGTGAGCCTTTCAGTACGGCTAACCTACTGAACCAGGATGTAATTACCGTGCGTAACGACCTCAGCATCTACAGTGGCCGGCATAACATCCTGGTGGGGGTAAACGCGGAGTTCTTCAAGGCCGGCAACCTCTTTATCCGGCAGAACTACGGCGACTACGACTTCAACGGTATCGGGGATACGACCGGCCTGGAACAATTTTACCTGGGCCTACCCGCCAGCCGCTTCGAGCGGAGCTTCAGCCAGGTGGATAATATTACCGGCGACGAGAGTGCCGCCATTGCCAATATCAACCAGACGCTGCTTGGCTTCTACGTACAGGATGAATACACCGTTAACGACAACTTGCGCGTAACCGGTGGCCTGCGGATCGACGTCCCGATCTGGCCCAGTGACGTTCCCGTAAACCAGGATTTCAACGATAACCTGATTCCTCAGCTCGAGGAGCTGGGCTACAATCTTGAAGGGGCCCGCACCGGCCAGTTCATCAAAACCCAGGTGGCCTTCAGCCCCCGGGTAGCCTTTAACTACGACGTGCTCGGCGACCAACAGCTGCAACTGCGGGGCGGTATCGGCATCTTCACCAGCCGTATTCCCCTCGTGTGGCCCGGCGGCGCCTATAATAACTTCGGCTTCAACGTGGGTGGCGTCAACCTATTTAATCAGGTGCCCTTTAATCCTGACATCAACAGTCAGGTACCCGGTGACATCGACCTGACTAATCCCGGCCCATCGGGACAGATTGACCTGTTTGCCGAGAAGTTCAAGCTGCCCCAGACGACCAAGCTCAACCTCGCCGTTGATTATCAACTGCCTCTTGGTCTGGTCGTTACGGTCGAAGCGCTCTACACCAAGTTCAACAACTACGTGCGTTACCAGCGGTTGGACCTCAACCCGGACGCTGAGCTACGGCTCAACGGTACGCCCGACAACCGAGTGTACTACCAGAACCTAGACGTGAACAACACGCCCGGCAATTCACGTGATGATAATCCCTTCCTGGCTACGCCTTATAACGGCATCTACCTGGGGACGAACACCGACAAGGGATACAGCTGGAACGGCAGTGTTGTCCTCCAGAAGCCCTACACCAACGGCTTGCAGGGCACGATCGGCTACTCCTACGGCGACTCCTACTCCCTCTTCGATGGTACCTCGAGCCAGAACAGCTCCCAGTGGCGGGGCTACTATAACCCCCAGGGACGAAACAACGAGGGTCCCGTGCAGCGCTCTACCTTCGCCGGTGGCAGCCGCATCTTCGGCAACGTCGCCTACACGCTCAAGGGTGATGATACCAATCAGACCTTCTCGCTATTCATGAACGGCCAGAACGCCGGTGCGTACACCTACGTGATCGGTGCGAACAACCAGGATTTCGTCAATGATGGCGGTTTCAACTTCAACGAGGTGGCCTACATCCCCGCCTCGGCGAGCGACATCAATCTGGTCGAAAGCAATGGCTTTTCACCCGCTCAGCAATACGAGATACTGGAACGGTTTATCAGCGACGACCCCTACCTCAGCGAGAACCGGGGGCAGTATGCCGAGCGCAACTCCAACTGGGCACCCTTTCGGACCATCTTCGACGCCCGCTTTTTGCAGGAGTTCAAGCTTAATACGGGTACCAAATCAAACATTCTTCAGTTTTCGGTGGACGTTTTCAACCTGAACAACTTGTTGAACAAGGAGTGGGGCCGTATCAATCGAGGCTTTGGCACTTTCTCCCTCGTTGACCTAGAGAACATCAGCGACGAAGGCGTACCTACCTACTCCGTTAACCGTGACATCCTCGACGGAACTAGCCCCGATAAAATCTTCGAGGACTCCCTGGACGACGACGGCCTGCGTAGTAGCCGGTGGACCATGCAGTTGGGCGTTCGTTACATCTTCAAGTAAGCTTCCCGAGTTCCGGCTCACGAAGTGACACCCACTTCTAGGCCCCCGATCACCAGTTGATCGGGGGCTTTTTGTTGGAAATAAGCCCATTTACCCAGGAAATTACCCTTTCACTCAGAACATTGGTGCCCCGACACGACATAGATAAGCATGGAAGAGGGCCAGGAGCATATACCGAAAATGCCTGTTGATCCACATAATATTGTGGTGGAAGCAGTCATTCCGGTGATAAAAGAGCGCTTGGTCGTCTCGACCAAGAAAGTGGTCACCGGCGAGATAACCGTCCGGAAGGAGGTTAGTCAGGAGCAGGTCGAAGTTCCGCTCCAGACCGTCCACACCCGCTACCGGGAGGTACGCCTTCCCATCGACCGGGTAGTGGATACGATGCCCCGGACCCGCGAGGAGAATGGTACCCTAATCATACCCGTCGTCCGCGAGGAGGAAGTAGTGATTAAGCGACTCGTTCTAGTGGAAGAGATCCACCTGATCCGCGAGGTGGAGCAAACGGAGAGAACCGAAGCAGTCACCCTATCTACTGAATCCGCTACCGTGGCCCGAATCACCCCGACCTAAAGACCAGCCCGCTCAGGTTGAGCAGGCGTTTTTTTCACCCGATTGCATTAATGTACGATCACCAAAACCAGCATTAGTTATGAATAACCACACTGTCATAGGCGTTTTTGATACCCTAGCCCAAGCCCGAAGCGCGAAGCAAGCGCTACTCGCCGAAGGACAATTTTCCGAGTCCCACATTGATATTTCTAAGTACGGCTCCCACGGAACCGTCGGCGACAATTTCCACGAGGAATCCAATAAGGTAGAAGGCTTCTTCGATCGCCTCTTTGGCACGGACGACGATGACGACCGCGATTATCGCCGCACCGATGCCGCCCGGGAGGTAGCCAGCCGCGGTACGGTCGTTACCGTACACACCTCAGGTATGGAGCAGGCCCGTCGCGCTTCCAGTGTCCTTGACCGGTATGGTGCCATCGACATGGACGATCGCTACCAGCAGTACCGCAACGACGATTTCGATGCCGACCGCAACCGCAACATGCTGAATGAGCGCTACGGAGACGTCGACAACGCCAATCAGACCATCGAAGTGGTAAAGGAGGACGTGCAGATCGGTAAGCGCGAAGTTCAGACCGGCGGGGTTACCGTCCGTAGCCACGTCATCGAGCGGCCCATTGAAGAAACCCTGCGTCTGCGTACCGAAGAGGTATTCGTAGACCGGCACGCCGTAGACCGCCCCGCCACGGATGCGGATTTCCGCGATCAAACCATTTCCGTAAAAGAGACTGCCGAGGAAGCCATGGTTTCCAAGCAAGCCCGCGTAGTGGAGGAAATCAATGTCGGCAAGAAAGTAGGCAGCCGCGAAGAGACCATCCGCGAGACGGCCCGGGAAACCGAAGTCGATGTCGTAAAGGATGAGCAAACGAATCTCCGCGACCGCAACACGCACGACCGCGACAACAATCCGCTGTCCTAAGCTAACCCACCTGACGGGCGGCGGCGCTGGCCTGGCCGGAGCCGCCGCCTTTTTTTACTAACCGAAAACACTAACACTATGTCACAGATACGCATTGAAGAAAAAAAGGGCGGTTCCTCTCCCCTCCCCTGGATCATTGGTTTACTCCTCCTCGGACTCATTGTCTGGGGGGTCGCCGAAGCCTTCGACGAAGCCGATGAAGCCTACACCGAAACCGAAGTCATAGAGGACAACGAAGCCGTTGCCCCCGTAGCCACCGGTATCGACGAGAACAACAACTACGTAGAATTCAACGATGAATCCTATACCAACTACATGACCACTACGGAAGACATGGAAGGGGATATGGGACTTGGCCACGAGTTTACCGACCGGGCACTCACCCAACTGGCCAACGCAGCCGCCGCCCTCGCCGCCCACAAGGGTGTGGATGACGGCACCAATGCCGACAGCAAAGCTGCCCGCGTGAAGCAGATGGCGCAGGAAATTACGGAAGACCCCATGGCCACCGACCACGCCGACAAGATTAAAATGTCCGCTCTCCTGATCACGGAGATTCTGGAAGACGTTGACCGCGACGCCTATTCCGGCGAACACGGCAGCCAGCTTACCGAACTCCGCAATGAAGCCCAGGCCATCGACCCCCAGGCCCTTACCCTCGACCAGAAGGACGACGTGCGCAGTTTCTTTCGCCAGGCCCGTATGGTCCTCGAGGACATGAAATAGATCATCCCTCACTCTCCCCCTTCTCTAACTACCTAACTCGCAAACTATGGACACCTCCCTCCAACCCACCCGCAACAAAAGCCTTAAGTTTCTCGACAACCTCTCCGGTTATCAGGTACATCATGATGATGTAGACCCCCGCGGTTATACCGTACGTCTGGATACCGGTGAAAGCATCGGGGAAGTCGAAGGACTACTCGCTGACGTAAACGCCAAACTCGTTCGCTACATCGAAGTAGAAGTCGACGCGGAACTTCGTGGGCGCCACACGGACGGTCACTATACCGACGATGATCAGCACGCCCTGATTCCCGTCGGCGTCGTGCGCATCGACCGGGAGAAGAACGCGGTCTATGTATCCGACATGCTGGTCCAGGACCTCATTAACTACCCCCGCTTTAACCGGGACAATGGGTACACGACCGATTATGAGATTCGCACCAACGATTACCTTTCGGATGTGCATGATTCCGGCAGCTCCTACAACCGGGAGCGCTACTCCACAGACGAGTACCGCCGCGCCGACCGACTGGAAGACGACTTCTACGATACCGACCTGTACAACAGCCGTCGCCAACGTAGTGAGGACGATTTGCTCTAAGCAATCTCTTACCAACAACGGCAAGAACCCCGTTTCGCACCGCGAGACGGGGTTTTTTTAGTAGCCGAACTGCCGCTGCCCGTCGTAGCGGTTCTGGTTGACGGGCACTTCGAGGAAATCGAATACCCCCGGCTTGGCGGAGATGCTGAATTGGTAGGTGTTGCGCTGCGGTGCCCAGCTGAAGCGCATTTCCCAGCAGTGCAGATCCCGGGCAAAACTGAGGAAGGGATAGGTTATGCGCTTAGTGGTAAAGTCGTAGCCGATCTGGCCGATGTTTACGCTCCAGTTCTCGGTAAGTTGGAGGGCCCCGCGCAGCTCGATACTGTTCGCGGTGGTATTAAAGCGCAGGGTATCGCGGGCGTCGGGTACTTCCGCGTTAGCGGCTACCTCCCGGTTGAGGGTGTAATTCAGGGTATGCCGAATGCTGAACTTCTCGAACAGACTCAGGATGTCCGTTTCCTCAAAGAGGGTGTTCTCTTCCTCCCGACGTTGTCGCCGCTCTTCCGCTACGTCGGTCACGAATTCTTCTTCCTCCCCCTGAAAGAGTTCACGAAATTTAGCGACGGTCAGGTTGGTGGAGATCGTGCCGTTGAACGTATTTAATTGCACCGGTACGCCGCGCGCGCTCAGGGTAGTCACGTCCACCCGATCGACCGACCGGGTTTCCGGATCGTAGCGGCTGATGTACGGATCAAAATTGGCGCGCAGGCTGACCTGGGTCAACCCCTTGAAGAAACGCGTAGTTCCGTTGACGTTGATCGTGCTCCAGTGCAGGCTATCGGCCGTGAGGTCGTAGTTCCCGCTGACCCCGATGTTCTGGAACAATTTGACAATGTTGTCGGTGCTGTCCTTGCGGTTGTACACCTTTGCCTCGAACAGGTTGGAGATCGAGTAACTGATGCCTAACCGACTAAGCGAAGGACTCGGGGCGCCGAAGATCTGCCCGTCGAAGGGGGTTACGAAGCGATTGGGGTCGCCCCGCTCCGGGTCGATCAGGTTTCGGCGGATGAAGTACGGCGTTCCGCTGATGAAGTCGCTGGCATTTTGGTAATCCGGACTGTACCCCACGTTAATCGACGGCTTCATGACGTGCCGCAAGCCCTTGAGGCCGAAAACACCCCGATTTCCCAGTTGCACCTTGCCGAACAACTGGGTGCTGACGCTTACGCCGGCACTGTAAGTACGAAAACTGGCCAGCCCGGGATTGAGCCGGCTGCTGATGGTAGCAAAGGCGGTAGTATCCGTAAAGGGGTTACCGTTCTCGTCGATGCCATCTTCCGTTTCAACTGTAGACGGATCAAGAAAGTAGTCCAGGGTTTTGCCGTAGTACACCTCGGAATAGCTTGCGTTCGGACTGACGTTAAAGTACTTCAGCACATTCAGGCTCAGTGAGCTGGTGATGTCCTGCTTAAACCCGTAGCGGGCATCATCGAAGGTCTGCTGGGTAAAGAAGCTGGTATCCTGACCGGTAAATTCGGTTTTTAGCTGGTTCCCGTAACGGAAGCTGAATTTCTTGTACCAGGCCTGTGGGCTACCCGACAGCCGGCGGAAGGGATAAATGGTCTGGGTCTGGAAGCGGGCGTCGGGGAAGCTGACCGTCATGTTGCCGCTCTGGTTATTCTGGCTGTGGTTTAAGCCGGCGGTGAGGGTAGACTTGAGTTTTGGAAAGGTTTTCGTGATGTTCATTGAGGAATTGATCACGTTCCTACTGGCTGCCTCGTAGGAGTTTAGAAAGCGTTGGTCGACCTTATTGGTTTGGAAATTGATGCGGCCCCCGAAGGTGAAGGTCGGGTGAGCCCGGGGGTCCTGCCGGTGGGTCCAGCCGATGCGGAACCCCCTTTCGGTCTGTGGTTGGTAGCCCGCCGCAATGGAGGTACGCGATATCAGGTTTCGGTAGGTGAAATCGAAATTGCCCGAATACTTGTACCGGCGGCGGTAACTGGTCGACGTGTTGATGGTGAAGGTCCCGTTCAGGTAGATGTCGCTGGTCAGTTGCAGGTTGACGTGCTCCCCGATCGGGAAGAACCACCCCACCCCCTGAAAGCCGAAGCCCCACTGCTGGCTGTACTGGTAGTCACTCGGAAACAACAATCCGGTACTCCGTCCGCTCTTCAGCGGAAAAAAACCGAAGGGCAACCAGAAGGGCGTCGGCACCCCCATGATCTCCAGGTTAGATGGCCCGATGATGGCCAGTTTGTTAGGCACCACTTTAGCGCGCTGGGTACGGATACCGAAGTGCGGATGATCGAGCGAACAGGTGGTGAAGATGGCCCCCTCGGTATAGATCACGTCCGACCGGGTGCTGTCGTTAGTCTGTACGCCCCCACTAACGAATTTAGATTTAGCCCCGTGGATGAACACCTCCTGCTGGGTCGTCATCGTTTCGGTAATGATGCCCTTCCGGCTCTTAAAGTTATACGTGATGCTCTTGGAGCTAAAGTCCTGACCGCCATCGCTGAACTGTGGGTCACCGGCTAACGTTCCAGAGCTGTCCGGCCAGGGTTCCGCGCGCACCACGTTCGTCCCGTAATCGAGTACGATGTGGTCGGCCTGCAGCTTTATTTCCTGGTAGTTCACCTCCGCCTCCCCGTACAGGTGGATCTGTTGGTTGACCATGTCCACCTCCATGCTGTCGCGGCTGCGGTAGGTGACCGGTGCATCCAGGCTGTCCTGGCTCACGCGGTACTGTGCGGTGTTGCCCGCGAAGGCCGCTTCCTGGGGAATGCTGTCCACCTGCGCCCCCGCCCGGGCCACGCAGAGCAGCAGGACGAGCAGGGGGGCGGCGGTGCGCAGGTGCTGGGAAATCAGGATCAATGCAGTGTTTATCTCCGATGGGGCTAACGGTAGCGGTCGATCGGATGCCGCCCGCACCGGTGCGCTTTAACGCTTCCTTAAGCAGGGGCGGCAAAGGTAAGCATACCGCTCAAGAGCTTGTTTGGGATTCCGCTCACCGCCGCAAACTTGCTCTTTTGCGTCTATTCTTCGCCCCGAAAAAGGTCACTTAGCCCGTCACCGCGAAGCAGCCACGAAGTGCACCTCCCCTTTTCGAGGCTCGATTAGCCCCAAAATAGCGGCGTTTTCGTCAGGCTCGGAAAACCAAAACAAGCTCTAAGCAAATGACACCCGCCCGTGGTCAAGCGTTGTCAGCGCGTGACATCCCCGGGATTATAATTGCCGCTCCCTTGCGGAATAGTTATATTTCCGAAAATCATTATATCTAACCAACCCCAGTCAACTATCTATGATATGCCTTCCAACTTCATCTTCGAACTGCTCTGCATCGACCCCGACGACATCAGTGATCAGCGCGGTTTCATTCACGCCATCAGCTACAGTACCGACGTGTGGAATGGCCGCTCGCCGATCATCACCAAGGACAAGAATGGCCTCGACTACATAAAGGGGGAGAGCGGCATGATCGTCACCGTCATCAATGTAGACACCAGTAAAATTCTTACCGATTTAGTGGACGCCGCCTTCGTGCTGCGCGTGGAAAGCCAACTCTTCGAGCCCCTCGAACCCTTCCGCCAGCGCCTGCTCCGCCACCTCAACGACAAGCTGGGCTTCGCCCACCTCCGCGTGCTGCAGGACGACATCAGCAGCGAGATCGCCAACCAGCTCTACCCCAAGATCAACGCCGTCGAGAACCTGCTGCGCCGCTACCTGATCAAGTTCTTTTTCCAGCGCGTGGGGATGGCCTGGTGGGACGTCACCGCCACGCCCAAAATGATCGAGAAGGTCAAGGCCCGGCAGCGCAACCGCTCCAACCAGTTCAGCTACTTCATCAACAGCGACATCGAGTTTGCCGATTTCGACGACCTCGGCCTCCTGATCTACAAGCAGTCCACCGGTTTCAACGAACCGGAAAAGGTGCTCGAACGGCTCTCCCACATCGACACCCTGGAGGAGTTGCGGGAGCTGAAGAGTAACCTGGAGGGCAATTATACTAAGTACTTCAAGACCTTCTTCCGCGACAAGAACTTCGAGCGCCTCTGGAAGGAGATGTCCAAAATCCGCAACAAGGTGGCCCACCAGGCGACCTTCTTCCACAGCGAGTTGCGCAAGGGCATCGAGCTTTCGGCCGAGCTGACCTCCATCATCAAGGAGGCCGAAAATCACATCGACGAGATCGTCCTTTCCCTCAAGGAAAAGCAGGCCATCCACCAGGCGGCCGCGGAGGTCGTCCGGGAAGAGCAGGAAGAAGCGGCCGTCCACCAGCAGGCCCAGGAAATCAACGGCAGCCGCCCCACCCTGCCCCCGGCCGACCAGATCGCCGAATCCCTCGACCCGGTCACCGGTGAACTCCCCGCCCACGACCACCGCGTCAAGCTCATCGGGCCTAAAATCATCGGCAAGATCAAGCTCGAGCACAAGACCAACACCTACCGCGACACCGCCCCCCCGGGCTACCGCGTCATCACCGCCGAAGAAATCCTGGACGAGCTGCACGACGCCCTCCACCTCAACTTCACGACCTACGTGGGCCTGAAGTGGTTCGTCACCCAGTACCTCGCCAACAAGGGCTACGCCATCGGCACCACCTACTCCCTCGTCAACATCCTCATCGAGCAGACCCACATCGAGCTGTACGACCACGAGAGCTCCGAGGGGTATATGATCAAGGCGGTTCGTTTGCCTAGCCGGACGGGGATGAGGAGTGAATGATTGAAGGAGTGAGTGAATGATTGAATGAGTGAAGTGAGTGAATGGGCACACGGCTTGGGCCAATCACTCATTCACCAATTCACTCATTCACCAATCCACTCATTCACCAATCCACTCATTCACCAATCCACTCATTCACCAATCCCCTCATTCACCAATCCACTCATTCCAAAATTCTGAAGGTAGTCCGCCGGTTTCGCTGGTGCTCCTCCTCCGTACAGCGGGCGCACAAACACTCCGCCACGGGTTGGGATTCTCCGTAGCCCTTAGCGGTGAGGCGATCGGCACCGATACCGCGCTGCACGAGGTAGTCGACGGCGGACTTAGCGCGGGCCTGGCTTAGGGTTTCGTTGTAGGAATCGCTGGCCCGGCAGTCGGTGTGGCTCCCGAGTTCGATGCGGATGTTGGGGTTGAGGGTGAGCAGGTCGGCCAGTTTGTTGAGGGTCGGCTGGGCATCTTCCCGGATGAAGCTTTCGTCGAGGTCGTAGTAGATATTCTGCAGGACGATCTCGCGGTTGCGGAAGATTTTCTCGATCTCCAGTTCCAGTTCGTAGCGCTGCTCGGGGGCGAGGGGGTCGCGCGGGAGATTGCGGCTGCTGAAGCGGCCCTCGTCGGCGAGGTAGTCCGGCCGTTCCGCGCGGAAATCGTACTGCTGATTGTCGACGAGGACCAGGCTGAGTTGTCCGTCTTCGTTGGTGGATACCGTTCGGCTTTGTTCCCCCACTTTGGCGATAATCGTAGTGTTTGGTACCGGACGCACGCCCAGCACGCGGCTTGCCGGGTCGGCGGGGTCTTCCCGGATGGCCTCCACCACCGTCACGTCCAGCACGTTGCGGTAAACGATCGGCGTGGTATCGGGAGGGGGCGGGGGCAGCTGGGTGCGGGTGTAGGCGTAGATGTCATCACTCCCCGAGCCGCCCGCGCGGGAGCTGCTGAAGTAGCCGGTGGTGGTGGAGCCGACCCCGGTACCGTTACGCCGGACGATGGTGTAGGCGAAATCGTCCGCTCCGCTATTGATCGGCAGTCGCAGGTTTTTGGGGGCGTTGTAGCGGCCGTCTTCAAGGGGCCAGGTACGGAAAATATCGAGGCCGCCGAGCCCCTCCAGTCCGTCGCTGGAGAAGTAGAGGGTATCGCCGTCCAGGGTAGGAAATTGCTCGTTGTCCATCGTGTTGATGGCGCGGTTCATCAGGTCGGGGGTACCCCATTCGCCGTTCGGCCCCCGTTGGACGGTGTAGAGGTCGTAGCCGCCCCAGCCATCGGGCAGGTTGGCGGAGAAAATGAGGGTATTCCCGTCGGCGCTGAGGGCCGGGTGCATGTAGTTGGCCTCGGGCGTGACGAAGGGGAGCTTCTCGGCCGGGCCCCAGCCCTCCCCTACCCGCTCGCTGCGGTAGAGGCCGCAGTAGGCATCGGCGCGCTTGGCGGGCGGACTGCAGCGGGTGAAGATCATAATATTGCCGTCGGCGGAGAAGGCCGGGGTACCTTCGTTGTCTTCGGTGTTGAGGCCGGAATAAAAGCCCTCCACGGCACTGCCCCCGGGCGACACCAGGAAGAGGTCGCTGAAGCTGCGGCCCGTCCAGTTGTACGTATCATCGCCGGTGGAGGCGCTGCGGTCGCTGGTAAACACCAGTTTATCGGCGTAGGACACGGCGGCGTAGTCGGCCCCGGGACTGTTGAAGGCGGCGGGGCTCACCTCGTATTCCTTGGTGGTTTGCGCCGCTTCCAGGGCCTTGAGCTGCATGGCCAGTTGGGCCCCCGCGATGTCGCGGCGAAATTCGTACTTCGAGCCGATCTCGAAGCCCAGGTCCGTGTACACCTGAATGGCGTCTTCGTAGCGCTCGAGCCGCTTTAGGGCGGAAGCCTTTTGCCGCAGGGCGTCCGGTCCTACCCCATTGTCGTAAGCCGTCTGGAACCATTCGGCTGCCTGTTCGTCGCGCCCGGTTTCCCGGTAGCTGATGGCCAGGTTGTTGGCGATCGCCCCCTGCTGGGCCCGGGATTTGGCGCGCTTGTACTCGCGCTCCAGCATGGGCACGGCTACGTCGTACTGCTTGCGGTCCACGGCGGTGGCCCCGTCGGTGATTTTAGCGGTGTAGGTGCAGCCGGCAAGCAGGACCAGGGCGAAAGCCAGGAAAAGGTAGCGGAACATGTAGGGGAGCTTTGCACGAAAACGACTGGGGGTAGCCATTGTTTCCACCGGGCGCGCCCGCGGGTGCCGGGAACGTGACTAAAGTCGCACTTGCGGGCGCGGCCGCCCTGCTTTCCTCGGGTGGACCAAAATATCCGGGGCGTACTGACAATCTGTCAGCCGCGTCGCGTACCTTTGCCGCCCTAACCGGATAAGACCATGTACAACGATAATCCGACCCTCCGTGACCTGCACGCCAAGACCGTCGACGAAGCGACCCAGGGGCAGGTTTACGGGGAAACCGCGCTGGCCCCCGCCCCCGCCGGCCGGCATTTCTACATCGAGAGCTACGGCTGCCAGATGAACTTCAGCGACTCGGAGATCGTGGCTTCTATCCTTGGGGAGGCCGGCTACGGGCCCACCCGGGATATGGAGGCCGCCGACCTCATCCTCATTAATACCTGCTCCATCCGGGAAAAGGCCGAGGACACCGTCCGCAAGCGCCTGCGCGTCTTCGATAAGGTCAAGCGCCGCAAGCCCGGTACCCTGGTGGGCGTATTGGGCTGCATGGCCGAGCGGCTCAAGGCCAAGTTCCTCGAAGAAGAGAAGCTGGTGGACATCGTCGTCGGGCCCGATGCCTACCGCGACCTGCCGAACCTGGTCGCCGGTGCGGAGGAGGGGGATAAGGGCGTCAACGTCTTCCTGAGCCGGGAAGAAACTTACGCGGACATCAACCCCCTGCGCCTGCAGAGCAACGGCGTGACCGCCTTCATCTCCATCATGCGGGGCTGCGACAACATGTGTTCTTTCTGCGTGGTCCCCTACACCCGCGGCCGCGAACGTAGCCGGAGTGCCTACAGCATCGTCGCCGAAGCCAGCGAGCTGTTCGCGCGCGGCTTTCGGGAGGTGACCCTGCTCGGACAAAACGTGGACAGCTACAAGTGGACCAATCCCGAAACCGGTCTCGTCGTTAATTTCGCCGAGCTGCTCACCCTTACCGCGGGAGTAGACCCGGACCTGCGTATCCGCTTCAGTACCAGTCACCCGAAGGACATCACCGACGACGTGCTTTACGCCATGCGCGACCACGAGAACGTCTGCAACTACATTCACCTGCCGGTGCAGTCGGGCAACAGCCGCATCCTGGACCTGATGAACCGCACCTACGACCGCGCGTGGTACCAAAGCAAGATCGACCGCATCTACGAACTGATGCCCGACTGCGCGATCAGCTCCGACGTCATCACCGGCTTCTGCTCCGAGACCGAGGAAGAGCACCTCGACACCCTCAGCATGATCGACTACGCCCGCTACAGCATGTCGTACATGTTCTACTACTCCGAACGCCCCGGCACCCCGGCCGCCCGCAAACTGGCGGACGACGTCCCCCTGCCCGTCAAGAAGCGCCGCCTCCAGGAGATCATTGACCTGCAGACCTCCATCAGCCACGACCATAACCAGGCCGACATCGGTAAATCCTTTAAGGTCCTCATCGAAGGGGAATCCAAGCGCTCCGACACCGACTGGAAGGGCCGCAACTCCCAGAATAAGATGGTGATCTTCCCCAAGGTCGCCGGCACGGCGGCAGGCGATTACGTGTGGGTGACGATCTGTGACGCCACCAGCGCGACCTTGCTTGGGACGCAGGACGCGTCGCGTCGCTCTTGAGGGACCGCTGGCGCGGGAGACCGCTTGCGCGGGAGACCGCTGCGCGGGGGAATCAGGACTGGTGGTCCTGGGATTTATTGATTGTTTAGACCCGTAGTGTTTTTTTGTTATGCGCCACAATTTTAAGAAGCTGAAAATTTGGGAGCTGAGCATGGATTTCGTGGATACCATCTACGAGTTTTGTGCCTCCTTACCGGATTCCGAGAAGTTTGGCTTACGCAGTCAGTTGACCCGCTGCTCCGTTTCCATCCCTTCTAACATCGCGGAGGGCTCCGCCAAAAATTCCAACGCTGATTTCCTACGCTACCTGTCCATATCCCTAGGCAGCGCCTACGAGGCGGAAACCCAACTCCTGATCTGTCAACGCAGGAGCTTCGGTAACGAAGCCCTGCGAACCAAGGCCCTGCAAGCCGTAGTTCCCCTTCAAAAATCAATCCTCTCCTTTCAACACTACCTGAAAAAACCCACTACTTAAACCCATCCCAGCCACGTCCCCCGCGCTAGCGGTCCCCCGCGCTAGCGGTCCCCCGCGCTAGCGGTCCCCCGCGCTCAGCGGTCCCCCGCGCCAGCGGTCCCCCGCGCCAGCGGTCCCCCGCGCCAGCGGTCCCCCGCGCCAGCGGTCCCCCGCGCCAGCGGTCCCCCGCGCCAGCGGTCCAAAAGGCTTCGACGCAGTCAAGCCGCGTCCTGATTCTACTCTATGACCAACATCAGCTCCATAAAACGCCGCTACGGCATCGTCGGCCGCTCCGCCCCCCTGGAGAACGCCCTCAACACGGCTATGCGCGTAGCCCCGACGGACTTGTCTATCCTCATCACCGGCGAGTCTGGGGTGGGCAAGGAGGTCTTTAGCCGCATCATCCACGACAACAGTCCGCGCAAGCACGATAAGTTCATTGCCATCAACTGCGGGGCGATCCCGGAGGGGACGATCAACAGCGAGCTTTTCGGCCACGTGAAGGGGGCGTTCACGAACGCCGGCAGCGACCGCAAGGGCTACTTCGAAACCTACGACGGGGGGACGATCTTTCTGGACGAGATCGGCGAGATGCCCCTCGATACCCAGACCTTCCTGCTGCGGGTGCTGGAGAGTGGGGAGTTCATCCGGGTAGGCTCCAGCACGACCCAGCGTACGGACGTGCGCATCGTGGCCGCGACCAACCGCAAACTGAGCGAGCGCATTGCCAGTGGGAAGTTCCGCGAGGACCTCTACTACCGCCTGGCGACGGTCAACATTGAATTGCCCAGCCTGCGGGAGCGGCCCGAGGACATTTACCTGCTCTTTCGCTACTTTGCTAACAACTTCGCCGAACAGCAGGGTTTTGAGCCCGTGCAGATCGACGAGGAGGCCCGCTGGCTGCTGGAAAACTACCAGTGGCCCGGCAACATCCGCGAACTAAAGAACGTCGCCGAGCAGCTCAGCATCCTGGCGGAAAAGCGCGAACTGGCGGCCGTCGACCTGCTCACCATGATGCCCAAGCTGCGCGACCGCAACCTGCCGGCCATTAGGCGGCCCGGAGCCCAGGAGGGGATGCAGGAGCGGGAGATCCTCTACAAGGTGCTCTTCGACATGAAGTCCGACCTCAACGATCTGAAGAGCCTCATCTTCGAGCTCATCCGCAACAACGACCTGCGGGTACCCGATATGGGAAAGGTGCGCTCCCTGCAACTGCCGGCCGTTTACCCCGCGGCGGCCGAAGAAATCGACCGCATGGCCGGAGCGGAAACCGAGGTGTACCGCGGGGCGGTCGAGGATCCCATCATCGTAGATTCAGCGATGCAACGCAGTTACGATCGCAGTGAAATTATCGAGGAAGACCTGAGCCTCGCCAATGCCGAACGCGACCTCATCGGTAAGGCCCTCAAGAAGCATAAGGGCCGCCGCAAAGAAGCGGCAGCGGAACTGGGGATCAGCGAACGCACCCTCTACCGCAAGATCAAGGAATACGAGATTGTGGAGTAATTACGGCGTCCTCCTCCCGTGATCGCGCGCCGCAAACCTATCCCTGACCCATCGCGTTACAGTCGCGTGCTTACCCAACCGCGTCCCCCGGCGCATCCAGTTACCCCTACCCTATGCGTTACGAAGTAAAAATTGGAATCCTCGCTCTTGTAGCCATCCTGCTGGCTTTTTGGGGATTCAAATTTATCCAGGGGAGCAACCTGTTTTCTTCTTCACAAACCTACTACGTCGACTATAAGGACGTGGCCGGTCTCACCGTAGGCACGCCGGTACAGATCAGTGGGGTGTCGGTGGGCACCGTTAAGGAGATCAGGTTGGACCAAGTCAAGAAATTGGTTGTCGTTACGCTGGAAATCAGGAAGAACGTGAACGTGCCCGCGAGCACTCAGGCGTACATCAGCACCATCAGCCTGCTCGGCGAAAAGGCGGTGCAGCTCGAATACGATCGACCCTGCTTCGGGGAAGGCGACTGTGCCGAGGACGGGAGTTACCTGCAGGGTTCCTCCAAGGGCATTCTGGCCTCCTTTCTCGGTACGGACCCAGACGCCGATCCTACTGAAGGCTTAAAGAGTCAGGTAGGCGAAGCGGTAGACAGCATTAAGTGGACGCTCTTCAGCGAAGACAGCGATAATCCGATCGCCCGCTCGTCCCGTGACCTGGCGGTCACGATGGAAAATCTCAAGGCCTCGACCGCCCGCCTGTCCGCCCTGATCGACGCCAACAGCCGGCAGATCAACACTACGTTTAGTAACCTGGCCAGCCTGACCAACACCATCGATGCCAAGGGGGAGAAGATCGCGAGCATCATCGACAATGCGGACTCCCTTTCCGCCAACCTCAGTGCCCTGGAATTAGAAGAAACCGTCAGCGAGGTCAACACCAGCATCGTCCGCCTGCGCGGCACCCTCGATGAGGCCGATAAGGCCCTGGGAGGCGTCACCGCCGTCATGAACGACGTACAGAACGGCAAGGGTACGCTCGGCAAGCTGCTGACTGACGATGAGATCTACAACCGCCTCAACCGCGCCAGCCTGGCGGCCGATACACTCCTGACTGATTTCCAGGATCGCCCCTACCGGTACGTGCCCTTCAAGAGCCGCAAGCGCGTCCTCAAGTTTGACCGGAAGGACGAGGAAATGCAAGAAAACTAAGCCCGCCATGCGCATCCTGTCGGCCGCACAGCACCGCGAACTCGATGCGGCGACCCTGCAGGCCGACGGCATCAGCAGCCTCCAGCTTATGGAACGGGCGGCCACGGCCTGGACGCACCATTTTTGTCAGATTTATCCTCAAAAGGACCGCCCCATTACGGTGCTCGCCGGCCCCGGCAATAACGGGGGGGACGGGCTCGTGATCGCGCGTCTGCTCCGTTTGGAGACCTACGACGTCCGTATTCTCCTGGCGTCCATTGCACCCGCGTCCCCCGACAACAGCGCTAACCAGCGGCGGGCCAAGGATGTGGGCGTGCCCCTGCGGGTTTTACAGGACAACGCGCCCTTCCCGAATTATCCCGCGGGTAGTATCGTGATCGACGCGCTGTTCGGGACCGGTCTGAGCCGCCCGATCGAGGGGTACTGGGGGCGACTGATCGACCACCTCAATGCGGCCTGGGTGGTGCGGGTCGCGGTGGACCTCCCGAGCGGCTTATACGCCGACCGACCTTCGGAGGGCCACATCGTGCGGGCTCACCGCACGCTTAGTCTGGGCTACCCGAAACCGGCCCTCTTTTCCCCGGCCAACACCGGCTACCTCGGACGGTGGAAGCTGGTGCCCTTCGCGGTTGCCGACGGTTACGTAGAAGGGCTGTCGGTCGATCACCACATGCTAACCGAAGGGGTGATTGCCGCATTGCTGAAACAGCGCCATGCGAGCGACCACAAGGGGACCTTCGGGCACGCCCTGCTGGTGGCCGGGTCTTTCGGTAAGATGGGGGCCGCCGTGATTTGCGCCCGGGCCGTGCTCCGGGCGGGGGCAGGCCTCGTCACCACCCACGTTCCGCGCATCGGCTACGAGATCATGCAGATCAGCTTCCCGGAGGCCATGTGCAGCGTCGACGATCACCGCTACCACTTCACCTCGGTCACGGAGGACCTCGATCCTTACGCCACCATCGGGATCGGGCCGGGACTCGGAACCGATGAATCGACCCGGGCGGGACTCGACCAGCTCATCGCCGCCTACCGCAAGCCGATGGTGATCGACGCGGACGCCCTTAATTTATTGGCCCAGGCGCCCGGCCGGCTGGCGGATCTCCCGGCGGGGAGCATCCTGACGCCTCACCCCAAGGAATTCGAGCGGCTGTTCGGTAAGACGGAGGACGATTTTAGCCGCTGGGAATTGCAGCGCGGCAAAGCCCGGGAACTCGGCCTGGTAATCGTACTCAAAACCGGCTCCACGAGCATAGCCACGCCGGATGGCACCCTCTACTTCAACACTACGGGCAACCCGGGGATGGGTACGGGGGGACCGGCGACGCGCTTACGGGTATACTTAGCGGTTTACTGGCGCAGCGCTATACGCCGGTGGACGCCGCCCGCTTGGGCGTGTACCTGCACGGCCTGGCCGGCGACCTGGCCGCCGAGGAGCTGGAACAGGAGAGTCTGCTGGCCGAGGACGTAGTCAATCACATCGGCAAGGCCTACCGGCACCTGCATGCGGTAAAGGCCAGCAGCTAGTACCCGATCACTTTTTTCAGGAAAAAGCGGCGCAGGCGGAACGGCAGGTGGGGCCCCACGCTGGAGAACAACTTCGTGTCCGTGCCTACGTAGTGGTGCACGCGCTTACTGTGCAGGCTATCCACGATGGCTTCGGCTACGTCACCGGCGGTCAGCCGCACGCCCGAGTCGGGGAGCCGGCGCAGCAGGTGCTGGTGGGCATTCACCATGTCGGTGCGGGCGTACATGGGATTGATGTCGCACACCTGAATGCCATCCTTTTCCCAGGCGATGTCCAGACTTTCCGTGAAGCTGTTGACCGCCCGCTTGCTGAGGCTGTAGGCTACCAGTTCCGGATTGCCGTGGAGGGCCGAGGCACTCCCGAGGTTGATGAGGCGGGCGCCGGGGGTTGCCTTCAGGTAGGGATGGGCGTGGTAGGCCATGTTCATGACGCCCCGCACGTTGACGTCGATCACCCGGTGCTGCTGGGCGAGGGAGACGGACTCGAAGTCCCCGACGGCCATGATGCCGGCGTTGTTGAGCAGGACGTCCAGGCGCCCGCCGGTCCGCTGGCAAAAATCGGCCACGGCGGCGCGGCAGTCTTCGGGGTCGGTTACGTCCAGGCGACGGGTGTAACACCCGTCGGCGCCGTAGGTGACGGAGAGGTCGTCCAGACCGGCCTCGTCCACGTCGAACAGGCCCAGGAAGTAGCCGAGGGCGGCGAATCGGGCGGCCGTGGCGCGCCCGAAACCGCCGGCGGCCCCGGTAATTACGATCGATTTTTGCATATCCGCAAGGTAATTCGCCGGCCGAACAAATGCGGAGGCACTCCAGTATTGTAGCGAAAGCTTAAAGACCCCACCCCTTGGAAGAATACGAGACGTTTGATCCGACCGATATGATGGACGACAAAGCGATGCAGCTTATCGATCCTACCCTCCCCCAGCTATTGACCATCCTTCCCCTTTCCCAGCGCCCCATCTTTCCCGGCACCGCCCTGCCCATGACCTTTTCCGGGACGGACAAACTCATGGCCATCAAGATCGCCGTAGAGCAGCACGAAGGCTACATCGGCGCGGTACTGGAACAAGAGGGCAGCGCGGACTACCGGGAGGCGGATTACTACGAGGTGGGTACCGTTTACCAGATCCTCAAGGTGATGCCCATGGGAGCCAACGGCGTGCAGGTGCTGGGCCGTACCGTCAAGCGCTTCCGCCGCCAGCGGGTGGTACAGACCGAGCCCAGCCTGCGCTGGCGCGTGCAGTACGACAACCAGCCCGCCACCCGGCCCGACCCCGAGCTGAAGGCCTACATGCTGGCCATCAGCTCCGACATCAAGAGCCTCCTGACCCTGAACCCCCTGTTTCAGGAACAGGTCAATATGGTCGTTACCCAGCTCAACTACGAGCAGCCCGGACAGACCATCGACGTGATCAGCAACCTCGTCAGCTCGGAAAAGGATAAGCTGCAGGACCTCCTGGACACCTGGGAGATTGCCGAACGCGCCAAGAAGCTCCTATCCATTATCAAGGATGAGCTGCAGGTGGCCAAGATCCAGTCGCGCATCAATAAGCAGATCGAGGAGGGCGTCAACGCCAAGCAGAAGGAATACTTCCTGCGCGAGCAGCTCTCGGCCATCCGCCGGGAACTCGGCGAGGAGCAGGACGACGGAGAATCCATCACCGAACGCATCCTGGCCCGCCTGGAGGGCAAGCGGATGCCGGACAACGTGCGTGAGGTGTTCGACCGGGAACTCGGCAAACTCTCCGCGCTGAACACCCAGAGCCCCGAGTTTAACGTCACCCGTACCTACCTCGAAACGCTGGCGGGATTGCCCTGGGGGGTCTACAGTCCGGATACCCACGACATCGCCGAAGCCCGGCAGATCCTCGACGCCGACCACTACGGCCTGGACGACGTGAAGGACAACATCCTCGAATTCCTGGCGACCATCATCAAGCGCAGTTCGGTGGCCGGCAGCATCATCTGCCTGGTGGGCCCGCCCGGCGTCGGCAAGACGAGCATCGGGCAGAGCATCGCCCGCGCCCTGGGCCGGGAGTTCTACCGCTTCAGCGTGGGCGGGATGCGCGACGAGGCCGAGATCAAGGGCCACCGACGCACCTACATCGGCGCCATGCCGGGCAAGCTCATCCAGGCCATCGACCGGGCCAAGAGCAGTAATCCCGTGATCCTTATCGACGAGATCGACAAACTCGGCAGCGGACAGGGCGACCCCGCCTCGGCCCTGCTCGAGGTGCTGGACCCAGAACAGAACGAAACCTTCGTGGACCACTACCTGGACGTCCCCTACGACCTGTCGAACGTCCTCTTCCTCACCACCGCCAACACCCTGGACACCATCCCCGGGCCCCTCCTGGACCGTATGGAAGTGATCCGGCTGGCCGGCTACATCAAGGAGGAGAAGGTCAAGATCGCCCAGCAGTACCTGATCCCCAAACAACTCAAGGAGCACGGCTTTGCCACCGACGAGGTCACCTTCACCGAACGGAGCCTGGACTTCCTCGTCGACCGCTACGCCCGGGAGGCGGGCGTTAGGAACCTCGAGAAACAGCTCCGCAAGATCATTCGCAAACTGGTCCTGAAGCAGGCGGAATCCGACCAGCACACCTTCGGGGTGACCGCCGGCCTGGTCGAAGAAATGCTCGGGCGGCCCCGCTTCAACACCGAAAAGCTCTACGATAAGCCGCTGCCGGGCGTGGTGCTCGGTCTGGCCTACACCACCCTGGGTGGTGCTACCCTCTACATCGAGGCCCGCGGCATTCCCGCCAAGAACCCGGGCTTCCGCCTCACCGGTCAGCTCGGCGACGTGATGAAGGAGAGCGCCCAGATCGCCCTGAGCTACGTCAAGTCGCTGCTCAGCAAGGAGGGCGGAGATTACTTCGACACCCAC
The DNA here is from genome assembly GCA_963803525.1 of Lewinellaceae bacterium. Taxonomy (GTDB): domain Bacteria; phylum Bacteroidota; class Bacteroidia; order Chitinophagales; family Saprospiraceae; genus Neolewinella. Next base: position 298,976 of record CAWDMV010000012.1, on the reverse strand, counting down.
GAGATTCATCTCCACGTGCCCGCCGGAGCAACCCCCAAGGACGGCCCCAGCGCGGGCATTACCATGGCCCTGGCGCTGTACGGCTTGGCCACTGACCGTGCCCCCCAGGACGACCTGGCCATGACCGGCGAGCTCACCCTGACCGGCCGGGTGCTGCCCATCGGCGGCGTGAAGGAAAAAACCATCGGCGCCCGGCGCGTCGGCATCTCGACGCTCATCTTTCCCGAGGAGAACCGCCAGGACTTCGAGGAACTCGACGACTACATCAAGGAGGGCATCACGGCCCACTTCGCCCGCACCTTCAGCGACGTACTTGCCGTAGCCCTGGCCTAAACGAGCAAGGCCGGACGGTCTGGGGACCATCCGGCGTTCGCACGTGGCGGGAAACTACTTACTCCGCGCTCGCCTTCCGCTTGCGGGGCGTCTTAAAGAACTCCTTGAGCTGCTTGTCGCTCATGAAACCGTAGTCGGTCCAGGTGGATACCGTGGTTTTCTTGATGTCGCGGTAGTCCTTGCCGCGCTTGTTGGTGTGCACCTTGATCAACCGCTTGGTGTAGCGGATGGCCAGGCGGCGCAGTTCCTGGTTGAACTGTTCGTTGGCGAAAATTTTCATGTACACGGGAAACTGCTTCCCGGTGGTGGCAAACCACTCGTTGTAGTCGTCGGTCCCCAGGCTGGCGGCCATCTGGTCGAAGTAGACGATAATGGTGCGGCGGATGTTCTCGTTGAAGTCGCTCAGGCCGTCCTGCTTGAGCACTTCCTCGTTGATGGCTTCCTGCACCCCGGGCTCGGTGAAGCCCTCGCCGTGGATGCGGTCGGTCAGGTTGAAGTAGGCCGTCAGGTCGTCCTCAATGGAGCGGTCGATGATCCTGCCCAGATTAGCTTCCTCGTCCTTACCGAAGGTCACCTGCGGGTCGTTCTTCAGTTCGAGGATGAAGGCGAGCACCTGTTCGGCGACCCGCTTCGGGTGGGCGCGGCGCTCGCGGTTCAGCACGTCGGTCACCGCCTGGCGGGCGTCGTCTTCGGGGGGAAGAAAGGCGCTGTAAATAACGATGGGCCGGATGAGCTCCTTGCGGTCGGTGAAGTCCTCATTGGTGACAAAGGTGTACAGGGGGGCGGGCAGCGCGTCGTTGTTCAGCTCGGGATTGGAGACCCGGTACAGCAGGAAGTCGACCAGGTGGTCGGTGTGGGAGATCAGCTCCGATTCCTGCTGGGGGAAGGGGGCGTACTGGTAGTTGCGGCTCTTGAACTGTCGCTTATAGCGGTTAAAGATCTGCCGGCGGCCGTCGGAGGTGCGGGCGTCGTCCGCCTTCTGCTGCAGCAGGAACTGCCGTACCCGCTTGGTGGGGATCTCCTCGATGAGGCCGGTGACGTAGATGTCGCTGCTCAGGGCAAAGCCTACCTGCACGGCCTGCCCGATGCGGCTGCGCAGCTGGTCGAAGTTCATGTTGCCGGAGAGGTAGCTCAGGATGGTACCGAAGTGGTCGTTCTGCCGCGAGTAGTGCACCAGTTCGTTGATCTGCGGCCGCAGGACGCTGTAGCCCAGTACGCGGGGCAGGAAAAGTCCCTCGAAGCGATCGTCCAGCAGGTAACGCTCGAAGGCCTCGATCTCGAAGGGGGAGTAGTGGTTGATCTGCTCGTGGGCGGCTTCGATCTGGGGCTCATACTCGGCCTTGAGGGCCTCGTAGTTTTCGTCCTCCTCGTCCTCGAGGTACTGTGCCAGGCTGGGGCTGGCCTGGATGGCCTCCGCAATGGCGTCGAGGTGGGCTTTATAGGTATCGTTCAGTTCGTACATGACGGTCGTTTTTAAGCGGTAAAAGAAAACCCGGTAATGCCACTTAAGGCATTACCAGGTCGTGCGACTCCCGTGAGCGCCCCGCGAAGATAGGTAATTTGCCGGGGAGTGAGCCACATACTTTGGCGCGGCCGCGGGTGCGGGGTTCCATCCCGGGGACCCCCGCCCGACAATGCGCCGGATAGGGAAATGCCGAGCACCAGCGAGGGGAAGAATTGGCAACTCTCCCTGCGGGAAATCGTTACCTTACCGTAAACTCGCTGATATGTCACTCCTATTTCTACTTCCGCTAATCATTTTGCTGCTGGCCATCTCCGGCAGTTTTTTCACGGTCCGCCAGCAGACCGCCGCGGTCCTGGAACGGCTCGGTCGGTTCACGGCGATCCGTGGCCCGGGATTTCACTTCAAGTTGCCCTTCATCGACCGCGTGGCCGGCAAGGTCAGCCTCAAGGTGCAGCAGCTCGACGTCAACGTGGAGACGAAAACGAAAGACAACGTATTCGTGAAGCTCAAGGTGGGTGTACAATTTGCCGTGGGTGCCGATAGCGTGTACGATGCTTTCTACAAGCTGGACAATCCCTACGAGCAGATCAACTCCTACATCTTCGACGTGGTCCGCGCCGAGGTGCCAAAGATGAAACTCGACGACGTATTCGAGCGCAAGGATGACATTGCCAACGCCATCAAGACCGAACTGCAGGAGGCCATGCAGAACTACGGCTTCAACATCGTCAAGGCGCTGGTCACCGACATCGACCCCGACGCCACCGTGAAGGTCGCCATGAACCGCATTAACGCCGCCGAGCGCGAAAAACTCGCCGCCGAGTACGAGGGCGAAGCCGACCGGATCCGCATCGTCGCTAAGGCCCGCGCCGAAGCCGAATCCAAGCGCCTCCAGGGTCAGGGCATCGCCGACCAGCGCCGCGAGATCGCCAAGGGACTGGAGGAGTCCGTGGACATCCTCAACAGTGTAGGCATCAACAGCCAGGAGGCCTCCGCCCTCATCGTCGTCACCCAACACTACGACACCCTGCAGAGCATGGGCGAAAACGTCAATTCCAACCTCATCATGCTGCCCAACGCCCCGACGGCGGGCGCGGACATGCTCTCCAATATGACGGCCAGCTTCATCGCCAGCCAGAAGATGGGCGAAGAGATGAAGGCCACCAGCGACCAACTCAAGGCCAAGAAGCAGCGCGAGAAGATCAAACTGGAGCGGTAGAAGCCTTGCGCATCCTCGTTACCGGACCGGAATCCTCGGGCAAGTCGACGCTCAGCCGGGCCCTCGCCTGGTCCCTCGACGGTACCTACGTCGCGGAAGAAGCCCGTGCCTACCTGCATGAACTCGGTCATTCCTATACGGAAGCGGATTTGCCGCGTATATGGCAACGCCAGCTCCGGGCGGAGAGACGCGCGGTGGCCAGTGGTGCCAGCTACATCATTTGCGACACGGGACCGGAAGTTATCCGTGTGTGGTCGGAGGTTAAATACGGCCGCTGCGCCCCGGAGGTGCTGCAGGCAAGCCAGCACCACGCCTACGACCTTACGCTTCTGTGCTACCCGGATCTGGAGTGGTCTTACGATCCCCTGCGGGAAGCACCGGACCAGACCTCCCGACTCAGGCTGTATGCTAGGTATCGAAACTTGTTGCCGGATGCTCACCTCATTCAGGGGAGCGGGCGGGTCGCCTCCGCGCTCGCCGCGGTATCGCAAAAGAGATAATACCCCAGGAAGGGCACGCAAAACAGGAGGTAGGAGATGTCGATCTGGCTGTCGAGGTAAGCCGCTTCCCATCCGTGGTCCGCGACCACGACGCCCGCGTAGATGAGAATAGCGACGAAGAGTACCACCCCACTCAACCACGGTGCCGTAGTTCGCCGGGCCCGGTAAGCAGCCAGGAGGGCCAGCGCGAAGAAAAGGGCGACGACGACGGGCGGGACGAGGAAGGTACCCTGCACGAGGAAGGGATTCATCTCCCGGAAGGCACCGGGCCAGCCCGCTACCAGGGGCAGAAAGCTCAGGAAAAAAGCCAGGGCGGAGACCAGGGTCACCCCCGCGACCCGCCGCAACGGCACGCCTTCCCGCAACAGGGTCACGTAATAGATGAGGTAGGCCAGCGCGTAGACCGAGCGCGTGGACAGCAGTAATCCCACCACCACGGCGCGTACGTAGTCCGGTCGGTGGACGAAGCGCTTCAGGCCCCACAGCGTCAGCAGCGAAAAGGTAAACAGGTTACTCCGGGTAGCGATCTCCCAGTACATGAAGGGGCTCGCGAGGAGCAGCAGTGCACCCGCGCCCGCGCCCCTCCCCTGGCGGTACAGCCAAATTAGTGCCAGCAGGTAGCCCGCCGCACTCAGCACCTCCAGCAGCCCGAGGGCGTGAAAGGGGGCGGCAATCAGGTAGTACACCGGCATGGGACCGGGCGGATTACCCAGGTGGGAGCGGGCGGCGTAGGGGTAATCGCCGGCGTAGAGCGCCTCCAGAAACGAGGAGATCACGCTCCAGCGGTCGACATTCAACTCCGCCAGGGGCACGTACACGTGGGTGGCGAGGGTGACGATGCCCAGCCAGCCGATCGCCACGGCCAGCATCCAGGGCTTGAGGGGGAGGCGGGGCCCCCACCGCAGGATCGCCCCCCAGGCGAGCACGTAGGCGATAAGCGCCGGCGCGGCGAAGGGAGTGATCCGTGCCCCGTACTTGTACAGAAACAGGAGATTGATGACCAGCAGGCAGGCGACCGCAGTGATCCTCACAGCTTCTCCAGGATATCTTCCAGAAATTTTCGGTGGTTGGCGAGTCGGGGCACCTTGTGCTGGCCGCCCAACTTGCCCCGGTCGCGGAGCCAGCCGCGGAAGAAGCCGTCCGGCAAGGCCGTAAGCTCGTGGCGCACGATGGCGAAATCGTTGCTGCGCTTGGCCGCGTAATTGTAGTTGACGGCCTGCAACCCCGCGTCGAGCGCCCGGTTGAAGGCATCCAGGTCCGCGGGCGGCTGCTCGAATTCCACCAGCCAGTGGTGACGCCCGGCCTTGCCCACCTCGATGTACTCGGGGGCCACGGTGAAGTCCCGCACGATGGCGCGGGAGGCCTCGCAGGCCAGCATGAGGGCCTTCTCGGCTTCCGAGCGCAGGAGGTCCTCCCCGAAGGCATTAATGAACTCCTGCGTACGCCCGAGGATGGCGATGCGGTAGGGATCGGTTTCCGTAAACTCGATGAGGTCGCCCATCGGGTAGCGGTACAGGCCGGCCGCGGTGGTGATGAGCATTACGTAGGTCACGTGCGGACTGACGCCCGCGAGCGGCACGGCTTCCAGCCGTCCTTCCTGGTAAGCCTGCCAGGGAATGAATTCGTAGTAGATCCCCGTATTGAGCAGGAGGAGCATGGTGCGCAGCTCGTCCTTATCCTGGATGGCAAAAAAGCCCTCCGTCGCGTTGTAAATTTCCTGGAACAGGAAACCCGGCTTAGGAAACAGCCGCTCGAACTGCGCGCGGTAGGGCGCGAAGTTCACCCCCCCGTGCATGAAGGCCGCCGCGTCGGGCCAGACGTCGAGCATGGTCTCCCCCCCGTGGATCTCCAGGATGCGCCGGTAGAGCGGCAGGTTCCAGGTGGGCACGCCCCCCAGAATGGTGATGCTCGGCTCGTGGGCCACCAGTTGGGCGATCTTTTCGATCTTCTCTTCGTAATTCGGCGCGGTGGCCAGGGCCACGTCCGGGATGTAGAAGGGGCGCATCAGCCGCGGGATACTCTGGATGATGACGGCGCTGATGTCGGCCTTGGGGAGTCCGGATTCCTCGTCCGTGCCCTTAAAGGCTCCGCCGATGAGGAGGTTCTTGTGGCTGAAGACCTGCAGCTCCTCGTCCTTTTCGTAGAGAATGGCCAGGCTCATCCAGCTGCCCTTGAGGTGGATGTCCCGCACGGCATGCTGGGGGATGGGTAGGTACTTCACCGAGCCGGTCGTACCGCTGGTGGTGGCGATCCAGCTGGGGGGTTCGCTGGTGAGTACGGCGGGGTCACCCTTCAGGATGCGCTCGATGTACGGCAGGTGTTCTTCGTAGTTGCGCACGGGCACCCGGCGCGAGAAGCAGGCGGGCTCCCGCAGGATATCCGCGAAGCCGTGTTCGCGCCCGAAGGCGGTGTCGCGGTTGGTACTCAGTATCTCCTCCAGGGTATCGGCTTGCAGTCCCAGGGGATCGGTATAGTGCAGGTGCAGTTCCCGCCGGTACCGGGTCAGGTACGTCTTGAAGAGCGCGTTGACGATATTGAGCATGCAGGCCGACTTCGGGGGGGGGGCTACGAGAGGGTATCCAGGAGTTCGCGTTTGCTTTCGAGGGATCGCAGGATGTAAGGCAGGCGCTTCACGGTATGTTCGTAGCCCACGTCGTGAAGATCGGTCAGGCGGTTGAGATTGAAGATGTGGTATTCGTTGAGGGTGCTGGGCTCGAGGACGATGTCGCACAATTCCGCCGAGGGCAGGGTGTTGGCCATGATCGAAAGGTCGAAGCACCGCCAGACAATGCCGACCACCGTTTTGACGTCGGCGGGCTTCAGGTTTTCGTAGGGCATGAGGTTGCTGCCGATGATGAAGTCGGAGCGGCTGAGCAGCGGCTTGACGGGCATGTTCTCGATCACCCCCCCGTCTACGTACTGCGCCCCGTCGATGACCACCGGCCGGAACAGGAAGGGAATGCCGCAACTGGCGGCCACTAGTTCGTGGAGCGGACCGCGGTCCCAGCACTCCAGCTGTCCGGTATTGAGGTTGGTCACGCCGACGTGGAAGGGGTACTTGAGGCCCGCGAAGGTGTTTTGCGGAATGACCGTGGCCAGTCGTTCCTTGAGGTAGTCGCTGCTGGTCAGGCCGGTCAGGGGCATGCCCAATTTGTAGAAGCGGAAGATGGAGGACTCCAGGGCGAAGGACATCATGTCGTCCGGGGACACCCCCGCTGCGTACATCGACCCCACCAGGGCCCCGGCGCTGACCCCGACGACCCGGGTGGGCACGATGCCGGCTTCGAGGAGGGCCCGCAGCGCGCCGATGTGCGCCGCACCCCGCGCCCCGCCGCCCGAGAGCGTAATACCGATGCTCAGTGTATCCATTCTCCTGTACAGACAATCGGGGCGGGACTTAGGTTGTTCCCCAACCTTTGCGCGGAGACCACGTTCGGGTGGACATGGAAAAGCTAGCGAACAAGACCGCCTACGTTACCGGCGGCAGTAAGGGAATCGGGTACGGCGTCGCCGAAAAACTGATGGAAGCCGGCGTGAACGTGGTCATTACCAGCCGCAGTCAGGACGCCGCCGATGAGGCCGCCCAGGCCCTCGGAAAGCTCGGCCACCCCGGTAAGTGTGTCGGAATGGAAGCCGATGTCCGGGACCTCGCCAGTCAGCAGACGGCCGTGGACCGGGCCCGGGAGCAGTTCGGCAGTTTAGATATCGTTATCGCGAATGCCGGCGTCGGCCACTTCGCCCCCATCCAGGAACTGACCCCCGAGCAGTTCCAGGAGACCCTGGACGTCAACCTCACTGGAGTGTTCAACAGCGTGAAGGCGAGTCTCGATGCCCTGATCGAAGCCAAGGGTTACCTCATCACGATCGCCAGCCTGGCCGGCACCAACTTCTTTGCCAAGGGCTCGGCCTACAACGCCTCCAAGTTCGGCCTGGTCGGCTTCACCCAGGCCGTGATGCTCGACGTGCGCAGCCAGGGCGTGAAGGTGACCACCATCATGCCGGGTTCCGTGGCCACCCACTTCAACGGCAACACCCCCGACGAAAGCGACGCCTGGAAAATTCAGATCGAAGACCTCGGTCAGCTGGTAGTGGACCTGCTCAGGATGCCCGCGCGCACGCTGCCGAGTAAGGTGGAGGTGCGGCCGTCGATGCCGGGGTAAGGGATTTACAATTTACCATTTACGAAGTACCATTTACCATTTGTGGCTATGCTCGCTTCGCTCGTTTGACGGCAATGCACGCATGTCCTACGCGACGAGCGCAGCGAGCATTCCCTACACGACGAGCCTAGCGAGCAAAGCCGTCAATGGTAAATTGTATATGGCACATTGTAAATGGTAATTCCTCTAGTCATTCCCGCTATCCGCCGCGTCCTCGCCGGTGCCGATACTTTCGCTGGGGTCGGCGACCTGGGTACGGCGGACGACCTTGTCGATGCGGGTGGCCAGCACCTGGTGGTCGTAGGCGGAGTTGCGGCCGAGGACGTTGGACATGAGGGCGACCATGTAGCGGGTACCGTCGGGTTGCTCGACGATGGCTACGGAATTCATGTAGTTCATGCGGTTGCCCTTATACTTGCCGCAGCTGGTGCCGGGCTTACAGCCGTAGAGACTTCCGGATTTGAAGTAAACGGCCGCGGAGTCCAGCACGGGGGCGTGGGCGTAGCGGATACGGCGATCGGTCATGTACATGAGCCGCTTGATCTCCAGGCTGGAGGGGGCGTCGACTACCCTACCTGATTCAAGCGCGGCGAGCCACTTCATCAGTCCGCGTACGGTGCCGGTGCTGCCGCCCTTTGGCGGAACGATACCGCTGGCCCCTCGCGTGAACATGGTGCCCAGCCGCCAGGCGTCGCCGTCGATGCCCATATCCCGGAGGGGGCCGTTAACGATGTCTTCGCCCAGGTTGCGGAGGGAGTCGCGCGGGGTTTCCCGGAAGTAGGTCATCATCTCGTCGAAGGTGAGCTCGGGGTACTTATTGCCGAAAGCGCGCATCAGTAGGGCTTCCCGCCAGACGATGCTGGCCGCGCCGTTGTTGCTGACGGAGAGCATGTGGTCGACCCACTGGTAGAGGTTGAACGCGTCGTTGGGATCTACCCGCTTGCGGGCGTAACGCTCGCTGGCCGTGTCGTACAGGGGGATGGTGTGGTGATCGTATACGCCGAAGGGGCCGGCCTTGACGACCTTGGTGCGCATCAGTTGCCAGCGCTTTTCGTAGTCGTCGGGGTACAGATTTTGCAGCTCGCAGAAGAAGGCCGTGACCACCGCCAGTTTGCCCACGCTGCCGGGCTGGTAGCCGGCGGTGGGGTTGCGTTCGGCGTAGCGGGGGGGGCGGCCTTCCGTCACGTCCAGGACGGCAACGGAGTACGAGGGGTGCATGTTGGGAAAGATCTGCTCGATCTCGGCCTGCAGCTCGGCATCGACGGTGGGAAGCTCCAGCAGCGGGTCATCCATGAGATTGAGCCGCACGTACTCCAGGGAGTGGCGGCCGCCGTAGGGCAGCGTGCGCACGAGGGCGGTGCTGTCCATTTTAGTCAGCCGCACCAGGCGGGCGATGCCGGTATCTGCGAAGCCATCGATGGGGTAACTGCCGGCGGGATAGGAAGGGAAAATCACCGCGGCGATCACGCCGAAAAAAAGTGCTGCCCGTAGGTTTCGGAGAGTCATATCGTTTACTTAACACTGGAGCGGGGAAGGTCCCGTCAGCGCAAAGATACGGGACCGCCGGTGCTGAGCGTTGCCGGGCCTTTCGCCGGACGGGACGCGTACCGGACTGCCAGGCTGACAGACCTCCGAGGTCTGCAGATTTGTCAGGTTCCGCGCCGTACGCCGCCGCCCCGCTGAACCAAAGGCCCCTTCCGCTCTTTCCCTTGGTAGACGTACCTTTGCGTCTTCCAAAATCAAGCAGTTTTTATGCCCGCAACGCAAACCAAACAACAGTACAAAGTAAAGGACATCAGCCTGGCCGACTACGGCCGTAAGGAGATCCGCCTGGCCGAGGCCGAAATGCCCGGACTCATCGCCCTACGCGAACAGTACGGCGCCGAAAAGCCCCTCCGCGGGGCCCGCATCGCCGGCTGCCTACACATGACCATCCAGACCGCCGTGCTCATCGAGACCCTCGTGGAGCTCGGCGCCGACGTCAGCTGGTCGAGCTGTAACATCTTCTCCACCCAGGACCACGCCGCCGCCGCCATGGCCGCCGCGGGTATCCCCGTCTTCGCCTGGAAAGGCATGAACGAAGAGGAGTTCAACTGGGCCATCGAGCAGACGCTCCACGCTTTCCCCGACGGACAGCCCCTCAACATGATCCTCGACGACGGCGGTGACCTCACCAATATGGTCTTTGATCACTACCCCGAGCTGGTCGGCGACATCCGCGGCCTGTCCGAGGAAACCACCACCGGCGTCCACCGCCTCTACGAGCGCATGAAGAACGGCACCCTCGTGATGCCCGCCATCAACGTCAACGACTCGGTCACCAAGTCGAAGTTCGACAACAAGTACGGCTGTAAGGAATCGGCCGTCGACGCCATCCGCCGCGCCACCGACGTCATGATGGCCGGTAAGGTCGCCATCGTCGCCGGCTACGGTGATGTCGGCAAAGGAACCGCCGCCAGCCTCCGCGGCGCCGGCTGCCGCGTGCTCGTCACCGAGATCGACCCCATCTGCGCCCTGCAGGCCGCCATGGACGGCTACGAGGTGAAGAAGATGGACAACATCGTCGAACGGGGCGACATCATCGTCACCGCCACCGGCAACTACAACATCCTTACCGAGCGCCACTTCCGCGCCATGAAGGACAAGGTGATCGTCTGCAACATCGGCCACTTCGACAACGAGATCGATATGGCCTGGCTCAACCAGCACTACGGCCACACGAAGGACACCATCAAGGACCAGGTCGATCTCTACAACATCGACGGCAACGACGTCATCATCCTCGCCGAAGGCCGGCTGGTTAACCTCGGTTGCGCTACCGGTCACCCGAGCTTCGTCATGTCCAACAGCTTCACCAACCAGGTCCTCGCCCAGCTTGAGCTCTGGCAGCACGCCGACCAGTACGACAACCAGGTGTACATGTTGCCCAAGCACCTCGACGAGCAGGTCGCCCGCCTCCACCTCGAGAAGATCGGCGTGGAACTGGAAGACCTCAGCGAGTCCCAGGCCAAGTACATCGGCGTAGAGCGTGAAGGCCCGTACAAGCCGGAGCACTACCGTTACTAGATTAGGGTGTAAAGGGGTCAGGAGGTCAAGGGGTTAGGGAGTTAAGGTAGCAGCGTCTTCAATTCGGACGGCTACTTGCATACTTCTTAACCCCTTTTTCTGCTAGTCCCCCTTGACCCCATAACCCCCTGACCCCCAACCCATGGGCAACCCCAAAGAAGGCGCCTCCCCCCCCACCTGGAAATTGATGCTGGTGAAGTGGCTCGGCCTCTTTCCCGTGCTGCTTATTATCGCCTACACCCTGCAGTGGCTCAAGGTGGAACCGCTGTGGTTTAAGCTCATTTGTGAGACCGCCATCCTGGTGCCGCTGCTCAACTACGTGATCACGCCGATGATGGACTCCCTGTTCTCGGAGTGGCTCTATAAGGGGATCGACGGGGATAAACAGGATCAATCCGTGGATATCGGCGCATGACCCACCTTGCTAGTCGGTGCTACTTCGTACGCCGCTCCCGCACTACCACCTGCAGGCGATCGGCTTTGGACACGTCTACGAAAAACTGCCGGTAGTCCGCGTACGCTTCCTTCGGGAGCTCTACCGGCAGCAGTTTCAGGGTGCGGATCCAGCGGAGGCCGTGCTCGGTCGGTATCGTGCGCGCCTGGTATTCCCCGGCGGGGTGGGAGAAGGCAGTGAGCAGCTCCCCTCCCCCACTCTCAAATTCCAGCTCCGCCGGCAATTCCAGATTTACGGTGTCCACCAGGAAACGGGTTTTCGTCGTGACGATGGGCAGGGCGCGGTCGGGATCGTTGTCGGGAATCTGGTGGTAAGCGAAGTAACCGTTGACCGGTACGAACATTCGTTTTCCCATTTTGCGCACGTAATTGCCTACGCTGGTCCGGTAGGTCATGGTAACCTCGGGTCGCTCGGCGTGCGGCGTGAAGGCGTAGTCCGTCCCGGATACATCCGGCAGCAACTCGCGCTCGTGTAACCATTTTATCTGGTTGCGGGGATCGGGGATCTCCGCTACCAGCATACGGAACAGTTCCTGCGCGCCTCCGTAGTAGGTAGCGTGGAGATCTATCTCCGTCTGCCCGCTCGGGTCGAGGGTAAGATTGACCGTGCGCGCATGACCGTTCTCGGACGGCTCCAGTTTCGGGGTACGCATCAGCTTTCCGCCCTCGGGGGTGATCCAGAGCGCGTTACGGTCCTGCTTCTCTTCCCCCAGGTAGCCGGTGGGTGCGTCGTTGCTGGTGCACTCCAGGTACATATCCTGGGAGGGCACGTAGAGCACCATGTGGTTGAAGGCGGAAGTCGTAAAGGACTCGGATACGGGGTAATCCGGCAGCTCACTCCAGTTGATGAGGACCGGATAGGAGGCGATACCCACTTCGGACAGCATCGCGCCCATGTAATTGCTCAGGGCCTTGCAGTCGCCGAAACGGTTCTGCTCGACGTAATCGGCGGCAAAGGGTTGCCAGCCGCCGATGCCGAGCTGAATACTGACGTAGCGCATGCGCTGCTGCATGAATTGGTACAGGCGGTCGATCTGCTCTCGCTCGGTATCCACTTGGGCGGCGATTTCCCGTACTTCCGTGGCCAGACGCGCGGGTAGTTGGTCACGGCCCTCCATGATTTGGGCAATGAAGGTGCCGAAGTCCGCCCAGCTGCGGTAGCTGCCGCGGTAGCCCTCGATCTCGAAGTCGGCTACGGCCAGGCGCAGATAGGGTAAGGTGGCGGATTCCGCGGGTGCGGTGGACGCCCGGGTCTGTACCGGCAAATTGCTGATCGCCCAGCGGTACACCTTCTCCTCCCCTACCGTCGAAACCTCCGGGTCCGGCAGCAGGTTACTGCGGTACAGCAATTCATTGGAGGTGGGTACGTAGGCGGTGAACGAGGCCTCGACCAGCGACTGCCCGCGGTGCACGGGTTGCCAGTGCGGCAGGCCGGCCACGTAACTAAAATCGGCAACTTTTTTCTCCACCTCGAAAACCAGGGTACAGGGATAGGACGCACAGGGGACCTCCACGTGCTTCACCCGGTTGTCCTCGTAGAAAGACGATTGGCTGGTGAAGCGGCTATCGTTGATATCGCTGTTCTTGGCCCGGTAGGTTTGCGCGCCGGACGCATCATAGGCGGCTGCCTTGAAGTTGATAATCTTACTGTCGTCGTCGTAAAACTCGTACAGTTGATTTTCGTGCTCCGCCTCGTGCGCACTGGGCAGGTTGATGACCTTGCGGTAGGAAAGGGTCGCGGAATTCAGGGAGGTAACCCGGTACTCGACGTCGTAGGAGACGACCACGGAGCTGCCCCCCTTCAGCGAATCGGGGGCGCCCAGTTCGTGGGATTCGAGTTTCTGCCCCTGCACCTGCGTACCCGCCAGCAGTAGCATGAGCACCGTGAGGGAGAGGTGGTGAAGTATTGTCCTCATTACTTGGCGCGTTTGAAGACCAGGGGCGTATCCTGTAGCTCGATGATGCGGCGATACATATCGCGGAGCCCCGGGTAGAAATCGGCGGGATAGAAAGTGCGGTCGAGGTTGACGACGAGCGATACCGACACGGAGCCGTCGGCCTGCAACGCCGTCGCGAAGGTGGCCACCATGCTGTTGTCTTCGGCCCGCAGGCGGATGTTTTCCGGAACCTCATCCAGTACGTAGCCTGCCGGGACGTGCAGCAGCGCCATGAAGCGTTGCTGCCAGGGGAAGGCAAAATCGATGGGATAAACGCGCTCGTCCACGTCGTCGAGTTCGGCATCCAGTACGGGCAGCAGGAAGGGTTGCACGTAGAGGTAGTCGTCGTATACCTGCGCCATCGCGGGCACCCGCAGTTGGAGGTAGTAATCCAGCGGACCGTTGGGTTCATCCTTATCGCTCGGCGTGCCCGGCTTGAGTACTTCCGTTTCCGGATAGCGCGCGAGAATTTCGTTGGCCAGGGGGGCTTCGGTAGGTTGCTTGGCCTGGTGTAGTGTCGACCGGGCGTCAAAGGCAAAATAACTTTCCATGCGGCTCTTGATCTCCACCGTCGCCATGCCATCCTCGCCGACGCGGATGTCCTGCATGATTGTTCTACGGGCGGGCGGCACTACGAGATCGATCCACCGCGGATCGTCCTTGTCGGCCACCCAGCCGCGGTGATTGAGGGCCATGATGCGGGGTAGGCCGGCCGGCCGGTCGCTGTCGTTCACGTCCAGCAAGAGCGCTTGCCCGTCCACCTCCGTATACACCATCAGGTGGTCGAACTGGTAGATCACGGGGTAGACCTCGATGGGTGCCCCGTGGTCGCGCAGGGACACCAGCAGCGGGTGGGCCGTGATACCGGCTTCGTTGAGTAGGGCCAGCAGGCACATATTCAGGTCGGCGCTGTTGCCCGTCCCCTCGGCCAGGATCTGGTTGGGGGTCTGGGAGGCCAGGATGTGGTAGTCCCCGTTCCAGCGCACGTGGGCGAGCACGAAGCGGTAGGCGGCCTCGATCTTTTCCCGGGCGGTAGCCGCGGCGTCCAGGGTGGCCTCGGCTTCCTTCCAGAGTTTGCCGTAGTTGATACGATTGCGGTAGTAACGCCCGAAGTCGGGCCGGTCCTGGAGGGTATTGACCGTCTCCTGCCAGTCGCTGAAGACGGGGTGGACGCCCTGCCCCGGGTAGCCCACCGATTGCAATTGCAGCCAGATGCGCGGCAGGTAGTCGCTGGCGTTATTGGTGTAGGGCTCGTCGGTGAAGGCGGGCAGGTCGCGCATCACCCAGCGCAGTTTGGAGTGCTCCACCCGGTTGCCGTTGCTGCGGTAGGGGCCGGCGGATCCGAAGTCGGGCCCGAAGTCTTGCTTCACGATCTCCGCCTCCTGGATGTGGTACTGCCCGCGGACGTTACCGAGGCTCATGTACTGGTAGTACGGGGGGATGACGGCGGTATATTCCGACCAGCGCACCGGGATCGACTCCTGGAAATAGTGGACGGTCGGGGCCAGAATGTTATCGGTACTGCGGGTGTAAGTAAACTCGATGATGGCCCCCGCGGTCACGCGCGGAAAGGTGAACTTAACCCGGGCGCTGCCGTCGGAGTCCTGATCCCGCACGAAATCGGCCTCCCCCACGGGCAGGGCGCCCCCCTGGGGCAAGTGGATGATGGCCCGTAAGTTCTCGATCTCCTGGTCGCCCTTGCGGTAGGGGATCGTGACGTTGGCGAGGTCGAAGGCGGCCGGTTGGAGCAGCTTGATGCGGCGGTGGAAGGTCTCGTAGAGCGACGGGCCATCCTGATCGTTGTAGCGGTACGCGAGATCGAGGTGATCGTAGAGCACGTAGGCCGTGGCGGCCGAGTCGCCGGGTACGGTGGAGAGCTGGCGGTCCGCCACGGTGATCTCGCCGAAGTGGGTGCCGGCTTCGTACTGAGCGGATAGGAGCGTGGGTGCCGCCCACAGGAGCAGGAGGAAAAGGTGGTCGATCTTCATGCGGGAAATGGGAGTTGAGGAGGGCACGCATGCCCCCACTGGTGCTGAGTCAAATCGAATATAAGCTTCGTTTTGACTATCGTTTCTGAAAATGTAACGGGACAAGCAGCCTGGTATTGTATAATTCTTTCGGGCGGGGACACCGGTGCGCAGAACCTCCCAAAAAGCGCGGGACCCCAACACCCGGCGGGCGGAACGCGTACTAGCAGGTATGAAGTTTGGCAAAATTTCCAACCCGGAGACCCGCTCCTACCACCTGCCCGTCGAACCCCTGGCCAACCGCCCGCGCCTCGACCGCTACGAACTCGGCGTCGGCGAGGGGCGGCCGCGCATTTACACCGGCGCCACCGGCTGGAGCATGAAGGAATGGGTCGGTAAATGGTACCCCGAGCGCACGAAATCAGCCGATTACCTGCACGCGTACGGCAAGCAGTTCAATACCATCGAACTCAATACGACCCACTACCGCATCCCGACCGACGAGCTCGTGGAGCGGTGGTACGCCACCGTGCCCGCCGATTTCCGTTTCTGTCCGAAGCTACCCAGCACCATCAGTCACGTCAACGACCTGGGCGCGGGCGGCGATGCCCTACAGCGCTTCGTGGCGGCACTCGACGGACTGCGGGAAAAGATGGGCTGCGCCTTTATCCAGTTGCCCCCCTACTTCGGAGCCGACCGTCTGCCCGTACTGGAACGCTTCCTGGATCGCTGGCCGCGCCTGCTGCCCCTGGCCGTAGAGGTGCGGCACGAAAGCTGGTTCCAGGACCCCTTTGCCACCGAAGCCCTCATGGACACGCTGGCCGCCCGCGGGGTGGCGGCGGTCATTACCGACGTGGCCGGACGCCGCGACGTACTCCACGGCTACGTGACCGCTCCCCGCACGGTGGTTCGCTTCGTGGGCAACGGCCTGATCGACAGCGACTACACCCGCCTGGCCGACTGGGCCCGCAAGCTGCGGGAGTGGAATCTGCCGGAATCATTTATCTTCCCCCACGAACCCGATAATATTCTAGCCCCCGACGCCGCTGCCTGGTTTACCGATCACCTGGCCGGGTTGGACTTCGCCGACACCCGCGGCCCCGCCCTGCATCCGGGGCCGGATCAAATGACCTTGTTCTAGCTTCCTACACTTTGCCTTGTCCTATGAATACCGATTTTCCCGTCATCCCCCGCGACATCAGCTGGCTGTCCTTCAACCACCGGGTTCTCCAGGAGGCCAAGGACGAGTCGCTGCCGCTCTTCGAACGGGTAAAGTTCCTGGCAATCTACTCGTCTAATCTCGACGAGTTCTTCCGGGTACGCATGGCCAACCACCGCAATCTCCTGCGGGTCAACAAGAAAACAAAGCGGGAGCTCGACATCAGCCCGAAGCAGACGGTACGGACCATCCAGCGCATCGTCAACCGCCAGCAGGAGGAGTTCAGCCGGATCTTTGAGAAAAAGCTTATCCCCCAGCTCGCCAAGCACGGCATTTTCCTGAAGCGGCGACTGGACATGACGGAGGAAGACAAGCAATACGTGGAAAGCTACTTCCGCGAGTTCATGCTGCCCTACGTCCAACCCGTACTCCTGGTCAAGGATATGGTGCGCCCCTTTTGAACAACGCCCAGTTGTACCTCTCCATCCTGATGAAGGATAAGGCGAAGGGGAAGACCGCCTACGCCATCGTCAAGATCCCCAGTGATCACCTACCGCGGTTTATTGACCTGCCCAGTACCGACGACGAGCAAAACCTCATCATGCTCGACGACATCGTCCGCCACTCGGTCTCGTGGATGTTCCCCGGCTACGACATCGAGGACACCTTCAGCATCAAGCTGACCCGCGACGCCGAGCTCTACATCGACGATGAGTTCACCGGCGACCTGCTGGCGAAAATCAAGTCCAGCCTCAACCGCCGCCACGTCGGCCCCGCCAGCCGTTTCGTGTACGATCGCACCATGCCCATCGCGCTGCGCGAGTACCTCGAGGACACCTTCGAGCTCGACCGCTACGACATCCTGGCCGAGGGGCGCTACCACAACAACTTCGACTTCTTCAGCTTTCCCACCTTCGGTATGACGAAGTTGCAGAATCCGCCCCAGCCCCCCCTGCCCTACCCCGCCCTGGAGGAAACCGGCGACTACTGGGCGGCCATTCGGGCGCAGGACCACCTGCTCGTATACCCCTACCACCGGTACGAGTCGGTGGTACTCTTCTTCGAGCGGGCGGCCGAGGACCCCGCCGTGTCCCACATCAAGATCGTGCAGTACCGCGTGGCCCGCAAGTCCCGCATCATGCAGGCCCTGATGAAGGCCGTCAGCCTGGGCAAGCAGGTCAGCGTATTCATCGAGGTCAAGGCCCGCTTCGACGAGGAGGCCAACCTGCGGTGGGGCGAAAAGCTGGAGGAGGCGGGCGTGCACGTCCACTACAGTTTCCCGGGCGTGAAGGTCCACTCCAAGCTCGCCCTCGTACGCCGCGTAGAGAACGGGGAGGAACAGATCTACAACTACCTGTCCACCGGCAACTTCCACGAGGATACCGCCAAGGTGTACAGTGATTTCGGCATCTTCACGGCCGACCAGCGCATCACCAGCGAGGTGGCGCGCATCTTCAGCTTCCTGGAGAACGTGACGGTCCCCGAACAGCCCTTCCAGCACCTCATGGTCGGACAATTCAACCTGCGCAGCGGACTGGAAGAGCCTCATCGACTTCGAGATCGCCGAGGCCAAGGCCGGCCGCCGCGCCGCCATGACCCTCAAGATGAACAGCCTGCAGGACCCCACCATGATCGAACGGCTGTACAACGCCAGCCAGGCCGGGGTGATGATCAACCTCATCATCCGCGGCATCTGCTGCCTCGTACCCGACCGCAAGGGCTACAGCGAGAACATCCACGGCATCAGCATCGTCGACCGCTACCTGGAGCACGCCCGGGTCTTCCACTTTCACCACGCCGGCGAGGAGAAGCGTTTACCTGTCCTCCGCCGACTTCATGACCCGCAACCTGAGCCACCGGGTCGAAACCACCTTCCCCATCTACGATGAAGAGATCAAGGACAAGATCCTCGAGATCCTCGACATCCAGCTCGCCGACAACGTCAAGTCACGCCTCCTCAGCAACCAGCAGGCCAACGCCTACTACCGGGGCGGGAGCGACCTGCGCATCCGCAGCCAGGAGGAAACCTATCACCTCATCAAGCGCACCCTCGTCGCCGAGCAACTGGAGCTTGAGGATTAGCCCCGTCGATTGTTGGTCTACTGGCGGAGGTGGATCGTCCCCTCCCGCTCCCGCAGACTCGTGCCTTCCCGATCGCGAAACACGGAGATGATCTCCGCCACCACCGATACGGTGATCTCTTCCGGCGTTTCGGCACCGATGTCCAGGCCGATCGGACTGTACAGCCGGGGGTACTCGAGGAGTCGCAACGCTCCCTCCTTGCGCAGTTCGGCGTCCATCTTTAGGGTGCGCTTACGGGGGCCGAGCAAGCCCAGGTAGACGGGGGACTGGGGCAGAAAGTGACGCACCATCTGCTTGTCGCGCTCGAAATCGTGCGACATGCAGGCGACGGCCGTGAACTCGTCCACGCGCAATTGCTGCACCTCGCCGTAATCGTAGAGGCCATCGGTGAGGACGGCTAGTTGGGTGGAAAATTTTCGGCGCAGGCCGATCACGCTGGTCTTCCAACCGAGGTGCGCCGCCGTGGTGGCCAGCGGCAGGATGTCGTAGTTGTCGCCGACAACGATGAAGTGCAGTTCCGGACGCAGCAGTTCAAACAGCCGCTCGGAAAACCTCCCCCGCTCATCCCGGAACGCGCGAACGACCGAACGCCCTTCCGGTAGGTCAACGGAATCGAGGGGAACCTCCCGCAATTTACCGTCCAGGGGCTCGCCAGCGGGTGCCGTGACCGTCTGTACGAGCAGGCGGGGCACCCGGGTGGCCATCCGTTCCCGCAGCACTTCCACCTGGTTCCGTAGATCGGCGAACTCTAGGGGGGTGAACAGTACCTCGATGCGGCCGTTGCACCCGAGGCCGATGCCGATCTCGCGGTCCTCCCCGTCCAGGGTATCGTAGATGCGTTTGGAGGGATGCCCGTGGTAGATTGCCTGTTGCGCCCGCCGCAGCGCGTCGCCTTCGAGGCAGCCCCCGCTGATGCCCCCGGTGTAGCGACCGTCGGCCCCCACCAGCAGGCGGGCACCGATGCGCCGGTAGGAGGAGCCCTCCACGCGTACCACGGTAGCCAGGGAACAGGCCGTCCCTCCTTCCCGAAAGGCGTCGTACAGCTTAATGATGTTCCTGATCTCCTTCATGGCGTCGGTAATCTTCGGGGGTGTCGATGTCGTAGATGGGCTGCGGGGGCCGCACGAGCATTACTGCCTCGGGATGGGCCCGCAGGAGTCGCCCGGCACCCGCGTCCCCGCCCAGGGCGCTAAGTTCGGCATAATAGGCGGAGGGGAAGAGCGCCGGAACCCCGGGACGAGCGCCGTAAGCGGTAGCGATGATCCGCCCCGGGTGCAGCTCGGCGGTCCGGCAAAGCTCCAGGAGGTAGGCGGCATCCGCTGCGGGCTGGTCGGCCAGGGTAACCAAAACCCGGGCGAACTGATGGGGATCGGAGGCCACGAACGCGACGCCGCAGGCCAGGCTCGATCCCAAACCCTCGTTGTGGCTCGCATGCTTTATGACACTCACCTTTAACCCCTTAAGCTCCTCAACCACTAGTTCCGCATTAGCCCCCAGGACCACGAA
Source organism: Lewinellaceae bacterium (assembly GCA_963803525.1). GTDB lineage: Bacteria > Bacteroidota > Bacteroidia > Chitinophagales > Saprospiraceae > Neolewinella. Next base: position 279,129 of record CAWDMV010000012.1, on the reverse strand, counting down.
TACCGCATCCGTCACGGCGAGTGCCTGACGGACGGCGTGCCCAACTAAGGTCGTGCCCCCCCAGGGCAGCAGTTGTTTGGGGCTTCCCATACGGCGGGAACTACCGGCGGCCAGCAGGAGGATGGCGAGGGACACGGGCCGGCTATTTGATGACGATCTCGGTGATCTTAATGGTAGTGTCGGTGGCGGCGGGGTCGAAGGCCGGCCGTAGGTTATTGCCGGACAAGCGGTAGGCCAGCTTTCCGTGCCGTAGGTAGACGGGCTCGTCGCCACCGCCTACGATGTCTAGCGGACCAAGCCGCTCCAGAAATTCCTGGTAGCTGTTGCCCACGCGGAGGCCACTGCGGGTGACGACGTCCGGGGAAGTGATGTGGATTTCGCGAATGCGTAAGTCTTCGGCCTCCTGTACGTTGACGTACCCCAGGCGTTCCCGATCGCGCCCTTCCACGTAATACACGGACTGGTCCTGGCCGTCGACGAGGAGGGTGCCGGGCCGCAGGAACGCACGGAAGGGGCCAATATCCAGGCCGGGCCGCATATCAAGAAAAGAACTGTCGCTGAGTTCGTAGGGGTCGTCGGGGTCCACGTCGTAGATGGCGGTATTGCCCGCGTTGGGGTTTTCGACGGGGGCGGTTTCCGGCGTGGTGGGTGGGTTATCCGAGCAGGCCACGAAAAGCAACAGGGCGGTAGCGTGTTTGAGCATGTCGGCAGGTGGTTGTTGGGTGCTTTAACGCGGGTGCCGGCGCGTTGTTGGCCTACCACCGGGGGCGGATGCCCGGCGGGAGCGGGAGCCGGGACAAATTCTGAAAGCAGGCGACGCCGGCCTCCCACCACCAGGCTGCTCCGCGCCGCTGTATTTTGGTGATACTGGTACGGGCTTAGCACTAAGCGGACGCCGGAAGTTACCACAAGCAGTGGAAGCGGTCGGCGGCGCGCAGGTGCAGCGGAGTCCCGTATATTCACCGCACCCGCGGCCCCGGCCCGGCCGTAACCGCGCACTTATGAGACTGACCCTCCTCTTCCTGCTGCTCGCTTCCTGCTCCCTGGCCGCCCAGCACTCCCACTCCCACTCGCGCGTTATCCACTTCCCGGATACCGAAGAGTACCGGACGCTGGCCGTGGATCTCCACATGCACAGCGTCTTTTCCGACGGCAGCGTCTGGCCCGATATCCGGGTGCAGGAAGCGGTCAGGGACAGCATCGATGCCATCTCCCTCACCGAGCACCTGGAGTACCAGCCCCACGAGGCCGACCTCCCCCACCCCGACCGCAACCGCTCCTACGACATCGCCGAGGAACTGGCCCGGCCCTACGATCTGCTGGTCATTCGGGGCGCGGAGATCACGCGCGCGCTGCCGCCCGGCCACTGCAACGCCATCTTTATCGAGGACGCGAACAAACTGCTTACCGACGATGCCCTGGACGCCTTCGCCGAGGCGAACCGGCAGGGCGCCTTCACCTTCTGGAACCACCCCAACTGGATCGCTCAGCAGCCGGACGGCGTAGCTACCCTCACGCCCCTGCACCGCGAGCTCATCGATAAGGGCTGGCTACAGGGCATCGAGGTGGTCAACGACCTGACCATCAGTAAGGAGGCCCTACGGATCGCCATCGACCACCGACTCACCATCCTGGGCACCTCCGATATTCACGGGTTGGTGGACTGGCAGTTTCACGTCCACGAGGGCGGGCACCGGCCCGTCACCCTCGTGCTGGCCACCGACCGGACGGCCGGTGCGCTGGAGGAAGCCCTGCGGGCCGGACGTACGGTAGCCTACTTCGAAAACACCCTGGTTGGACTGGAGAAAAATCTGCGTCCTCTCGTCGCGGCGAGCCTACAGGTGACGGATGCCGCTTACCGGGGCCCCTCGGCCGTGGCCGACGTGACCATTAAGAACCACAGCGACTGCGCCTACACGCTGCAGAACGTTAGCGGCTACTCCCTGCAAACCCAGCTCGGCACGATCACCATCCCCCCGGACGGAGAGACGGTCGTTTCCGTCATGACGGGCACCCAACTGCCCGAACTCAAGCTGGCCTTCCGGGTGCTCAACGCGGTGACCGCCCCCGACGAAACGCTGCTGCTGGAAATAAACACTATCCTGGAATAGAGCTGCTTAGGGCTTATGAGCTCCGACGTAGCTAAATACCTCCCGTACGACCATTCGCTTGATCTCGCGCTGCTGGGGACGGTCGAAGCTCTTGAGGCGGAACTGGAACTTCAGCTCCATGTAGTCTTTCTTTACCTCTACGATCTTGAGCAAGTAGGAATCCTCCTCGATCATTTCGGCGTATTCCCCGACGCTCTCCTTCAGTTCCCGTTCGAGCACGTTGACGTCCTTGATGGCCTTGATGTCCATCTCGAAGTCGATGCTCATCAGCCGCACGTCGCGGCGGGTGTAGTTGATGATCTCGTTGGCGTACACCTTGCCGTTGGGCAGGATGACCACGTCGTCGTTGTCGTTCATGATCTTGACCTTCAGCAGGCCGATGTCGGCCACCCGTCCGCGGTAAGTGTAGAAGCGTACGTAGTCCCCCACTTCGAAGACGTCGGTGAAGCTGTAGTAGATCCCCACGATGAGGTCGTTCACGAAGTCCTTCGAGACGATGGCGATGGCGGCCGCGACGATGCTGAGGGAGGTGAAGAGCGTACGGAAGTCGATCCCGATCAGGGACAAGGTGGTAAATATGACTACCGCGCCAATCAGCAGCTTCCGGATATTCTCGACTCCGTAAATGAAATTTTTGGCCCCGCGGCGCTTAGCGTAGTTCCGGCGGCGGTAGAGCCACTTGACGAAGCGGGTGGTCACGTTGAGGATGGCCACCGTCATCGCGAAGTAGAGCAGGATGCGGAAGAACTCCGGCCGGCCCTCCGCCCAGAGTAAGTGCTCATCGAAGTGGACCAGGTAGACGCCCCCGATCAGAATAGCCAGTTCGAGGGTCAGGTACAGGAGATTGCCGGCCAGGGTACGGTCTTTCATTTAGAGCTTGTTTGGGTTTTCCGAGCCTGACGAAAACGCCGCTATTTTGGGGCTGATCGAGCCTCGGGAAGGGGAGGTGCACTTCGTGGCTGCTTCGCGGTGACGAGCTAAGTGACGCTTTTCGGGACGAAGAGTAGGCGCAAAAGAGCAAGTTTACGGCGGTGAGCGGAATCCCAAACAAGCTTTTAGGCGCGCCAGCTTTTAAAGGCGTTGATCAGTCCGTTGGTGGAGCTGTCGTGGGTGTCTACCTGCTCGTCGCCTTTGAGCTCCGGCAGGATCGCTTTAGCCAGCTGCTTGCCGAGCTCCACGCCCCACTGGTCGAAGCTGTAGATGTTCCAGATCATGCCCTGTACGAAGATCTTGTGCTCGTAGAGGGCAATCAGTTGCCCCAGAGTATAGGGGGTGATCTGCTTCACCAGGAGACTGTTCGTAGGCTGGTTGCCGTCGAAGATCTTGAAGGGAACGAGCTCGGCGATCTCCTCGTCCGACTTCCCGGCCGCGCGCAGTTCCTCCTCTACCTCGGCGGCCGTCTTGCCGTTCATCAGGGCCTCGGTCTGGGCGAAAAAGTTGCTCAGTAGGATGGCGTGGTGGTCCCCCATCGGGTTATGCGAGATCGCGGGTGCGATGAAATCACACGGAATGAGCCGCGTGCCCTGGTGGATGAGCTGGTAGAAGGCGTGCTGTCCGTTGGTGCCGGGTTCCCCCCAGATGATGGGGCCGGTGTCGTAGTCCTCGATGGGGTCGCCGTTGCGGTCGACGCTCTTGCCGTTGCTTTCCATGTTTCCCTGCTGAAAGTAGGCGGGGAAGCGGTGCAGGTACTGGTCGTAGGGCAGGATGGCCTCCGTCTCGGAGTCGAAGAAGTTCGTGTACCAGATGCCGATGAGGGCCAGGGTCACGGGCAGGTTTTCCTCCAGCGGGGCGTGGCGAAAGTGCCGGTCCATGGCGTGAAGCCCGTCGAGCAGTCCGGCGAAGTGGTCGAATCCGACGGTCAGGGCGATGCTCATGCCGATGCTCGAGGAGAGGCTGTAGCGGCCGCCGACCCAGTCCCAGAAGCCGAACATGTTTTCTTCCGCGATGCCGAAGTCCCGCACGCCCTCGGCATTGGTGGACAGCGCGACGAAGTGCTTGGCCACGTCCTCCTGGCTACCCCCCTGCTCTAGGAACCACTGGCGGGCGCTGCGGGCGTTGGTCATGGTTTCCTGGGTGGTGAAGGTCTTGGAAGCCACCAGGAACAGCGTCGTTTCGGGATCGACGGACTTGAGGACCTCCGCGAGGTGGCTGCCGTCGATATTCGACACGTAGTGAACGCGGCGGCCTTCGATCCAGTAGGGTTGGAGGGCCTCGGTGACCATCACGGGGCCGAGGTCGGAGCCCCCGATGCCGATGTTGACCACGTTGGTGAGGGGCTTGCCCGAGTAGCCCGTGTGTTCACCGGAGTGGATGCGCTTACAGAACTGTTCCATGCGGTCCAGCACGGCGTTCACTTCCGGCATGACGTCGGCTCCATCCACCAGTATGGACCCGGCCCCGCGGTTCCGGAGGGCGACGTGGAGGACGGCCCGGCCCTCGGTGCCGTTGATCACCTCCCCGGTAAACATCTTCTCCGTGGCTTCCTTGACGCCGCAGTCTTCCGCCAGCTTACGGAGGAGGTCCAGACTCTCCTGGGTCAGGATGTTCTTAGAGTAATCCAGCAGGATATCTTCTACCGTCTGGCTAAAGTGAGCAAAGCGTTCGGGGTCCTGGGCGAAGAGGTCCTTCATGTGCCGTTGCTTCATCTCGTAGGCGTGGATCTCGAGTTCTTTCCAGGCGAGGGTGGTGGTGGGATTGAGATTACGGAGCATGCGGGACGAGTTGGTAGCTTATGGTTCGGCATAGATACGCCCACGGGCAGGAATTGTGCGGGAGCAAAACTTCCCATGGCCAGAATGCCAGCAAAACGGGGAAATGAACAAGCTTTCCCGGCCCACGTTTAAACGGCAACCAACCGGGGTAATCCCCGTCTAATTTTTCCACCAAACCTTCGAATATGAAATCCTTCTATGTTAGCCTACTGGCCTTTATCGCCATTATGGTACTGGGCACCACGCCCCTCCGCGCCCAGTCGGATGATATGGGTGATCAGACGATTACACAATTAGCCAGCCAAACTCCAGAGCTCAGCACCCTGGTGGCTGCTCTCCAGGCCGCCGATCTGGCCTCTACCCTGGACGGCGACGGTCCCTTCACCGTGTTTGCCCCCACCAACGATGCCTTCCGGGCCCTGCCCCAGGAAGTATTCAACGCCTTACTGAAGGCAGAAAACCGCGACGCGCTCGTCAGCATCCTCACCTACCACGTAGCCGAGGGTAAACTCGCCGCCGCCGACGTCATGGCCGCCATCGACGGTGCCGGCGACGAAGGGTTCACCGCCACCACGATGGGCGGCGACTTCACCGCTTCCACGATGGACGGAGGTGTACAGCTGACCGACGGTCAGGGCAACGAAGCGATGGTCAGCCAGACCGACATCATGGCCAGCAATGGCGTGATCCACCTGATCGACCACGTACTGCTTCCCGCCGACCTGGACGTATCCGCCCTCACCGCCGAGGATATGGGCATGACCGACATGGGCGACGAAATGATGGAAGACGGCCAGGAAATGGGCAATGCCATGGAAGGCACCGGTGAAGAAGCCGCTCAGGGCGTCAAGCGTACCGCCCAGGAGGTCGGCAACGAAATCGGAGAAACCGCCTCCACCGTAGGCACGGCCATCGGGAACGCCGCCGAAACCGCCTACGATGAAGTCCGGGAAACCGCCCGCGATATGACCGATGGTGGGGATGACGATATGGACATGAACCGGACCGTGCCCCGCACCACCGCCTACGGGAACGGCAACACGATCGTGGACGTAGCCGGTAAGAACGGCGACTTCAAGACCCTGGTAGCCGCCATCGAGGCCGCTGAGCTCGGTGACCTGCTCGGTAGCGACACCGAGTTCACCGTATTTGCTCCCAGCGATGCCGCCTTCGACAAGCTTCCCGAAGGAACCGTGAGCAGCCTGACCCAAATCGACAACCAGGCGAAACTGCAGGGCATCCTGTCCTACCACGTGGTCGCTTCGAAGGTATCCGCCGCCGACCTCGTGAAGGCCATCCAGGCCAACAACGGCTACTTCCGCATCCAGACCATCAGCGGAGAAAGCCTGATCGCCTCCATGGACGGCGACAACGTCATCCTCACGGACGGTAACGGTGGAATGTCTACCGTAACGGCCACCGACGTGATGGCCGACAACGGCATCATCCACGTGATCGACACCGTACTCATGCCGAAGACGGCTATGTAAGCCGCATTCCGCAAACGACTCTACGTGCAATGGCCGCTGTCTGAAGCAGACAGTGGCCATTGTGCATTTTAGCCGGACCTGTCCATCTGCTGCGCAACGGTGTCTTATGACTGCTAATCCTATGTATTAAATATTGGTTAATCCCGAATTAGGGAAACGACGGCGACCACTCGGACGTTTTAGTCTAGGTAAGCGCCTCGCTACCCGGTAGCCGCCCACCGGAGCTACGCTTGTCAAGAAATTTGGAACGGACCCACTGTTGTTTTGTCAGTTTGCTTTCCTGCTAGAACTGTAAATTTTTGAGAGACGCTGTAGACACAGTGATAGCACTAAGGGAGGGTATTGCTTTCCCGGCAACTTTAGGGCTCCGTTCCTTTTCCGCTTAGCGCTTGTTTGGGTTTTCCGAGCCTGACGATAACGCCGCTATTTTGGGGCTGATCGAGCCTCTAAAAGGGGAGATGCACTTCGTGGCTGCTTCGCGGTGACGGGCTAAGTAAGGCTTATTGAGACCAAGAAAAGACGCAAAAAAGCAAGTTTGCGGCGGTGAGCGGAATCCCGACCAAGCTCTAAACCGTAGCAGTTACCTTGGCGGTCCTACAAGTCCGTCACCATGCTCCTACGTACGCTCCTCAGTATTTTAGTCTTAGCGCTGACCCTCGGTCTGAGTGCTCAATCGGCTACCCCGGCCGCCGAACGCACGGCCGGTTTCGCCCGACGCGGGCAACTGCAGCGGGGCTCTCCCGTAGCCGGACTGGAATTCACCAGCATCGGTCCCACCATCATGAGCGGACGGGTAACCGACGTGGCCGTCGACCCGAAAGACCCAACCCACTTCTACGTGGCCTATGCCAGCGGGGGCCTGTGGGAAACCGTAGATAACGGAACCACTTTCACCCCGCTGTTCGACCAGGAAGCGGTGATGACCATCGGGGACATCGACGTGCACTGGCCTTCCGAAACGATCTACGTAGGGACGGGGGAGGTCAACAGCAGCCGCAGCTCCTACGCCGGCAACGGCGTCTACCGCAGCCGGGATGGCGGCAAAAACTGGACCCACCTCGGCCTGGAAGAATCTCACCACATCGGCCGCGTCGTAGTCGACCAGCAGGACCCCAATACGGTTTGGGTCGCGGCACTCGGCCACCTGTACGGCACCAACCCCGAGCGCGGCGTCTTCCTGACCAGCGACGGCGGCGCCAACTGGACCAACACCCTGTTCGTCAACGATACCACGGGCGCCGTCGACCTCATCCGGGACCCCCGCGAGCCCGACGAACTCTACGCCGCCACCTGGCAGCGCGAGCGCAAGGCCTGGGACTTCCGCGAGAGCGGCCCCGGCTCCGGCATCTACCACTCTACGGATCGCGGCAAGAGCTGGACGCTCCTCACGCCGGAGGGACAGGGCTTCCCCACCGGCCCGGGTGCCGGGCGCATCGGCCTGGCCATCAGCTACGACCAGCGGGGCAAGCGGGTGCTCTACGCCAGCATCGACAACTACAATTTGCGGGAAGCGGAAGCGCCGAACCCGAACGTGCTCACGAAGGGGCAGCTGCGCACCATGCCCAAGGAAGACCTGCTGCGGCTGGAAAATTACCTCCTCGACGACTTCCTGCGTACCAACAACTTTCCGAAGGAACTGGATGCCGCCACGCTGCGGAGCCGAGTAGAGAGCAATGATCTGAGTCCCCTCCAATTGGTCGAGTACCTGGAGGACGCCAACGCCCAACTTTTCGACACCGAGGTCAGGGGCTTTGAGCTCTACCGGAGCACCGACGGCAACAGCTGGTCGCGTACCCACGACGACTATATCGATGGCGTCTATTCCAGCTACGGCTATTACTTCGGTTCCCTCACCGTGCTGGCCGACGATCCGAACGTGATCTACGCCATGGGGGTGCCCATCATCAAGTCGACCGACGGCGGAAAAAGCTGGCAGGGGGCCAATGGCGATAACGTGCACGCCGACCACCACTACCTCTGGATCAACCCCGACCGCCCCGATCACCTCATCAACGGCAACGACGGAGGCGTCAACATCAGCTACGACGGCGGCGACCACTGGATCAAGTGCAACATGCCCCCCGTCGGCCAGTTCTACTACGTGGCCGTCGACGACCACCCCGACGGCTACCGCGTCTACGGCGGCCTGCAGGACAACGGCACCTGGCGCGGGCCCCACGACTACGAAGCGAGCACCGGCTGGCAGCAGCGGGGCGAATACCCCTACCGCATGCTCTTCGGCGGCGACGGGATGCAGGTGCAGGTCGACCCCCGCGATCACGAGACCGCCTACGTCGGCTTCCAGTACGGCAACTATTACCGCGTCAACCCCAGGGAGGGCAGCCGCAAATTCCTCACCCCCAGGCACGCGCTCGGCCAGCGCCCCTACCGCTGGAACTGGCAATCGCCCATCCTGATCAGCCCCCACCAGCCCGACATCTTCTACATGGGCTCCAATCACCTGCACCGCAGCTTCAACCGCGGCGACGACTTTACGAGCATCAGTCCAGACCTCACGACGGGGGGCAAGCCCGGAGACGTCACCTTCGGCACCCTGACCAGCATCGACGAAAGCCCCCTCCGCTTCGGTCTGCTGTACACCGGCAGCGACGACGGGCTCGTATACCGCAGCGACGACGGCGGCGGCAACTGGAAGCAACTCGCCGGCTTCCCCAAAGACCTGTGGGTCTCCCGCGTGCAGGCCGGCAAGCACGCGGAGGACGTCGTCTACCTCGCCCTCAATGGCTACCGCGACGATAATTTTCAAAGCTATACCTACCGCAGTACCGACCGCGGTACCACCTGGACCCGCATCGGCACCGATCTGCCCGCCGAGCCCGTCAACGTCCTCAAGGAGGACCCCACCAACCCGGCCCTGCTCTACGTGGGTACGGACCACGGCCTGTACTTCAGCACCGACACCGGCAGCACCTTCGTCGCGGTCACCGACCTGCCGGCCGTAGCCGTGCACGACGTCGTGGTGCAGCCCACGGAAAACGACCTGATCGTGGGCACCCACGGCCGCAGCCTGTACCGCGCGCCCGTCGGGCTATTACAACAGGTGGCGGGCAAGACCAATCCCGAACTCACCATCGCCAAGCTCCCCACCCAGCGGTACTCCGAGCGGTACGGACGCGCCAGCTGGTACAGCGACGACACCAGTCCCGACCTCCCCTTCCAGGTCTACAATCCGGGCGCGGACGCGGGTGCAACGCTTACGGTAAGTGCCGACGACGGTACCTTACTGTACTCCGCTACCCGGGAGCTGCAGCCGGGCCTTAACACCCTGAGCTACGACCTGAGCTTCGACGCCAAGCAGGCGGGTAAGCTGGAGAAGCTGCTGAACGCCAAGCGGAAGGCCGACACGACGCCCATCCGCGTTACCGCCGCGGAGAACGGGGCGTACTACTTGCGGCCGGGCACCTACACCGTCGAACTGACGGCGGGGGAGCACCACGCAAAGACGGAACTCACGGTCAGGTAGACGTCAGAACACCGCGTGGACGGCCGAGAGGTCTTCCCGTCCCCGACCGGCGGCCTTTGCCCGGCCGTACACTTCGCGGGCCACCGCGGCGAGCAGCGTCGGCCGCCCGGTGGCGTAGGCCGTCTCTACGGGTAGGTTCAGGTCCTTGTGCATCAGCTCCAGGGGGAAGGAGGCGTCGCTATAATCCCCCTCCCGCATGCGGTCGATCTTACTCGCCACGAAGGGGGCCTTGACGGGGAGCTTCGGTAGCGCATTAAGTAGGAACTCTTGGGATAAGCCCATGGCCACTCCCAGATGCACCGTCTCCGAAAAGATGAGCATGGACTGGGCCAGCATCCCTTTGACCAGGATCTTGAATGCGGCCCCGCGGTCGTGCTCCTTCCCCAGGTGCAGGATGCCGTCGCTGTAACTTTCGAGTATGGGTCGGATCTCCTCCGGTGGCAGCCGGCTCCCGGGTACCCCCAACCGGAACCGACAGGAAGCGCAAGCCCCGCGCCCCAGCCCGGGCGGCGGACTGGCGGGCGTAGGCGGGGCTTACCGTAGAGGCGTCCGCCCAAATCGCTCCCTCCCCCATCGCGTCGAGCACCCCACCGGTGACCATCACCTCCGTAACCACCTCCGGGGTAGCCTGCATGGTGATCACCAGGTCCGCCCCGCGAACGGCGTCGGTAGCGGACGTGGCCACCCGGGCCTTGGTGTCGTAAAAGGGTGAACAGGCGGCCGGGGTCCGGTTCCAGACGGTGAGGGGAAAGCCCTGGTCGAGGATGTGGCGAGCCATGCGGCTGCCCATGATGCCGAGCCCGATAAAGGTGATACTCATGTTGGGTAGTTTTTTGTAAAGACCCGCTGCGCGCCGGAGCAAAATGCCGGTATTCGGTCAGGGCTTGCTGGTACTATGCAATCGGAGCGGCGGCAATGTAGCTCTGCGGCGGACCTCCCTCCCACGACTCCGAAGTAGTGCTCGGTAGCCGTCGACTGAGCTTTGTGGGGACCGACCAACCGAGCCACTGGCCTCAACCCGACCGAACGGGGCGGGCTGTCGACGACGCGTTTGTCGTGGCCCCTTAGCAAAGGGTTAAGTATGGGTATGCGTCCGTCCAACCCCATCTCGTGGACCTGTTTTGGAGGCCTGACCTTCGTCAAAAATCAGCTTTATGACGAAGGCGGAACAAATGTGTGTCCTGATCGATGCCCGCCAGGCAAGTGGTAAAACGGTGCAGGATTACTGCGCCGAGCATGGGATCTCCCGCTCTGAATACAATTACTGGCAGACTCGGCGCAAGCGGGAGGCGCCGCAGGGCGGTTTTGCCGAGTTGCTGCCGCGAGGTCCGCAGGCATTGAACTTGCGTTTATTTGGGGGACTTGAGCTTACCCTCGCGGCCGACCGGCTGGATTTGGCGGCCGGGTTGCTGCGGCAAATGGATCGTCGCCGTGCTGAGCTTTAACGCCCGACAGCGGTATTTTTTGTACCGCGGCCCCACCAATACGCGTAAGGGGTCCAACGGCCTGAGCGGACGGGTGCGCACCCCGAAAACGAGGCGATAATCGCCGAAAAAGACGGGCGGATCAACGCCCTTGAATTTCGCCTGCAGCAACTCGAGCGGCTCCTCTTCGTAGCTAAAACCAAACGGCTTCGTACCGGCCAGTACGCCAATCGAGCAAATGCCCTCCTGTTCGGCACCGATGAACCGGGGAGCAAGCCAGCGAGAAAACGGAAAAGATCAGCTACGAACGCCGGAAATCCACCAAGCAGCATCCGGGGCGTGCCCAGCTGCCCCCTCACCTTCCGGTACGCACCGCGGTAATCGAGCCGGCCGGGGACACCACCGGTCTGATCGAGATCGGTCGCGACGTCACCCGCAAGGCAGATTACAGCCCCGCCGGCACCCTGGAGATCGTCGCGTACGTCCGCCCCCGCTACGCGCGGCCCGCAGCCGAACGGACCCAGGAAGTGGCCGCTATTGTTCAAGCACCAGCTCCGGCACAGGTTTTACCCAAAGCCATCGCCGGGGTAAGACTGCTCACCCAGATCGTGATCGCCAAGTACGTCGACCACCTGCCGCTGTACCGCCAGCGGGCGATGTTGCGGCGGCGGCCGAGTTTGGAGCTAGTCAGGACGAGGTCCTCGAAGAGCTTGTCGAAGTCGTCCCCGCTGGCCGTGCCCATGGTGTTGGCCTAGCAAAAAGTAGCCGAGCTAGTCCACGCAGGCGAGGCGGATGGCCTCGATGTAGTCGTTGTAGTGCGGGGACGCGGGTGCCAGGCCATCGTACAGGAAACCGTCCGACTCCTGCAGCAAATTATCGTTGACGTAGTTTTTCAACTGCTCGCTCAGGCCCTTGTAGAAGATGAACCCCAGGATGTAGTCGCGAAAGTCGTCGGCGTTCATCTTGCCGCGCAGGGTGTTGGCGATGTTCCAGAGCGGGGTCTCGAGTTGGGCTTCGTGGTAAGCGGACACGGGGGCAGGGGGTAGGTGAATGCTACGGGTAAAGGCCCAAGGGTAACGGGTTGCCCGGCAAACTGCTTGCTTTTGCGGGGCGGCTGGTAGGCCTCGGCGAAGAACCATTACCACTTATCCGGCTTTCCCTAAAAAACCTACGCACATGCCCCTCCGCCTGCTCCCCTTCCTCATCTACCTGCTTACTTTTTCTAGCTGCACCGCCCAGCCCAGTCACCCGCCGCAGGAGGAGGAAAGCTCCCCCTACACCTTCAAAACGCCCTCCCCGAACGGGACCGGCAAGTTCTACGAGGGCCGGGAGATCAGTTACGTGATGGGGCACCTCGCCGCCGACTGGCTGGAGCGGCCGGAGCGCGAAGGGGAGGAGAACGTCAGTCAGGCCATCGAAAATATGGGCATCCAGGCCGACGCGCGGATTGCGGACATCGGAGCCGGCTCCGGCTACTATACCTTTAAGCTAGCCCGTCAAGCCCCGCAGGGCAAGGTCTTCGCCGTCGACCTCCAGCCCGAAATGCTGGACCTCATGCGCCAGCGGATCGAACGGGAGGAGATCGACAATGTCGAACTGATCCGGGGCAGTGAAACCAGCCCGAACCTGGAGGCCAATTCCGTCGACTTAGTCACTATGATCGACGTGTACCACGAGTTGTCCCACCCCCGGGAAATGATGCTGGACATTGTCCGTGCCCTGCGGCCGGGAGCGCGCTTCGTCCTGCTGGAATACCGCATGGAAGACCCCACGGTGCCCATTAAAAGCCTCCACAAGCTGTCGGAAGCACAGGCCGTGCGGGAGATGGAATCCGTCGGCCTGCGGCTGCGCGAGAACATCGACAACCTGCCCTGGCAGCACTTTATGGTCTTCGTAAAAGAGTAGATAGCGTGATCAGGTAACATCCATTTCATTAACCCAAAACCACGCTTTGGGAGGCTACATCCACGTGGTTAACTTCCCCGTAGTCTACATAGGTTTTGAATATTCGATTAACTCCTCCACGTACAAAAAATCACCCTGAGATTGCGTAAGCTTGATAAAATTCTTTACGGCAGGTGCGTATAGCCATACTTCCTCTTCATTCGCGTTATATCCCCTGGAATTGGTCGTTTTGCCCGTGTATTTAATCGTGTAAGCCATAAATGTACCTGCTGCTACCGTATCTTCCTGATAGGATAGTACTTCAGCGTCCTGACTTTGACATCCGGTTGTTCCATCCTGACTCGTCCAGTTGTTCTCATACCTCCATTTTTTGCCTACCTGCAGAGGCCAGGAGTACTTAGGGGTTTCACTCTCTTCCGGCTTCACCATGTCCGCAACGGGAATGGTGTCCTCTCCGATCGTCATGCCTAAAACTCCGTCAGCACTGACTATTTCTCTGGTATCTTCTCCATCAGATCGCACTTCTCCGTCGGTGGTTTCTCCTTTAAATTTCCAGACCCATTTCTCACCGACCTGGTAATCAGCCAGCGTCGGTTGCTGGGTAATAGCAGACTCATTTGGATTACTACAAGCAGCCAGCGTTGTCAACGCGAAGAATACTACTGAGTGAAGTTTCATGGCCTAGTATTTTGAGTTGACTTGCTTGCTTTCAACATTAGCTCTTCGAAGATCGAATTCCCCTTTCTGTCCTGTACGTGCTTCGAATCTTCCAGTAACAGAAACTGCTCTAATGAAGCGAAGTACTTTTTTGCTCGCTTTTGCATTTTCACCCCCGGAAACATTATATCCCGCTTCGCCGCAAGGATAGTGAGCGGTGTCGTTATTCTCTGCGCTTCCGCGCTACTGATCACCGGCACGGGGGTGAAATCCATCGTGAAATGAAGAAACACTTTTCCAAGGAAGTCAACGGCAAATGCATCCCTTTCGGAGAACAAAGCGGATACTACCCTCTCCACGCGCTTTATTTTTGGGGATCTCATGTACCGCTTCATCGGGATGAAGATCCTGAAGAGCGCACTCAGCGGATTGCCGTTTACGATGTAGGCCGGCGAGGCGATGAATGCCGCTTTGATATTCTCTTCCTCGTACGCAAGTGTTTTCAGAACGATCAGCCCTCCGAAAGAAAAGCCCGCCAGGGTCACATCGTGCAGATCCAATTCGGCGATGATCTCGTTCACCCATTTGCCGTAGGACTCATCCTTCATACTCAATCGGGCTTCCTCACTTCTATTGGGTTGCGCAAGGACATCCACGGCAAACACCTGATACCTGGAACTAAGATTTGGGTAGCATTCCAGCGCTATCGGGGCGCATCCGTTGGAACCATGAACCAGGATAAGCGGAGGAGACGATGGGTCTCCCGTTCTCAGAACATGGGTCCTTCCGAAAGTCGTTTCGACGTAGATCGAATCGCAGGAAATATCCAACTCCTCCAGCTTCTGATCGTATAGGTCAAGGATCTCCTGTTTCCCCTTTGCTGATTTGAATAATGATGCCATGATAATTATATAAAACTTCGCACCTGCGGCCGCGCCCTCGTGATAATTTTTCGCGGTCGCGGGGAAATGAACACGGGAGCAAAGTAATGGAAGCCACTCCGCCGGCCACCAATTATGTACGGAACTACCTTCCGGGACGACGAGCGTGCCCCTTTCGCTCCCTTATGTGCCTAGATCTACCCGGTCCAGCTCGGCGAATAATTTCTGCACGTCGCTCGCCGTGCGCACGAAGGAGTAGCCGACGATATCCGCGTGTTCGCAGATGAAGGGCAGGCATTCCATGTCCTTGTCCGTAAGGGCGGGCAGGTTGAGGACGGTGCCCGGCAAATTGATTCCTTTGTGCGATGACAATTTCGTTTTGTAGCAATCGGTAATGATCAGTTCCAGCTCATCGTCCCGCTTGGCGATGACCTTGGCCCTGATCATGCCGTCGTCGAAGAGCACGACGTGGCCCATTTTGCCATTGTCGACAATTTCGTTAAGCTGCACGCCAACTTCGGCCTTCTCGAGTTGCTCGTTCAGGCTACCGAATTTCGATTTTTTACCCAGGGTCTCCCTTTTAGTAAGGATGAGGTGTTCGCCCTTTTTGATGGGTATACCACTCCTGAGTTTGCCCTTCTTGCCGCGTATTTCGATGGTGGAGGTCCTGATCTTGGGGCCGGATAGGTCCATGTATATCTTGATGTCCTGCCCGGTTTCCCGACGTACCGTACGGATGAGCTGGACCGTTTTGTTCCAAATATCCGGGTTACCGTGACTAAGGTTGATCCTTGCGACCTCCATTCCGCTGAGTACCATGCGCTCGATGATCTCCGGATTGTCGGCCGCCTCGTCCGGCAGGGTGACCATGATCTCGGTAAAGTGCTTCTTTCTGCCCTCATTGAACAGGGTATTAGCGTGTTTGACGAGTAGCCTTTTACTCTTCTTGTAGCCGACCGAGCCGGCATCCGCGGACACGTCGAAAGGCACGTCCCTGATCAGTCTGATCTGCTTGATTAGGTTGTATAGGTTAGCGAGTACGTATCCCTCGGCGGTGCGCATGGAGGAGAGTCCGAGATCCGACAGGGTCCCGTGGTACTTCCGGAGATCGAAGCTTCTGAGCAGCAGGTAGTGGTAGAGGTTCCTGGCACTCACGCGATAGTCCGGATGGACCTTCGACAGCACCTCACCCATTGCTTGCTCGCCGTCGAGCATGTGACGAAGTATACGACTTAGTTCTCTGTCTAGCTTCTGGAGTTTCATGACTTGCTGTTACTGACCGCCGGTAAGCGGTAGTAAATGATGGACCTGCCTATGCAGGGGGGAGGGCAGAGATGATCAAATTAACACAGCCTTAGCCGGGCTTTCAATAGGAAAGCCACTGTTTTTTGATCGTGGCGGCGCTGGCGGAGACGCGGGTGTAGTGGGGGTTAACCATGCAGATACCGCGCAGGCCATGCCCCGGTGGAGCATGTCTCCATTTCCGTACAGTTCTTGTGGCAATGCTCCGTGGCCGGATTTGAGACCAGCAGGTTGGACGGCGAAGCGGAACCCGAACCTACTCACCACGTTCCAGGGCTGGGCGTACCTCACGCGCTCACTCGGTTCAACGATGATACTGGGCGGGCCCGACAAACGGTCGTGTGCCGAATCTGGCATCGGCCATCAAAGCGGCCTGAAATGGCTCACCCGGCTTAGAGCTTGTTTGGGTTCTCCGAGCCTGACGAAAACGCCGCTATTTTGGGTCTATGCGAGCCTCGAAAAGGGGAGCCCAGTGGGCTAAGTGACGCTTGTTGAGGCGAGGAATAGGCGCAAAAGAACATGTTTGCGGCGGCGAGCAGAATCCCAAACAAGCACTTACTTATCCGCCAGCTTATCCGAGCCGGCCTGCAGTACATCGGCAAGCATACCGAGCCCCACCGCCCGATCGCTTAGTTCGCGGGTGCTAGTGGCCAGTGAGCCGAGGATGCCGGAGACCTTAGCGCTGTCCATCTCGCCGATCATCAGTTCTTTCTTCAGGTCGGCCAGGTCGTCGACGACGTCTTCCGTGCCTTCAAAATGAATAAGCTTGGTGATCCAGCCGTTGATGTTGTTGGCGGCGGCTTCGGGGGAGAGCGCGGTGATATCGCCTCCGGCGGCCTCGACGGCGGCGGTGGTGGTCTGCAGGAAGGTGGCGGCCTCGTCTTCAGCGGCAGAAGAGCCGGACGCGGGCTCGACGGCAACGTCGGCTACGGGGTCTTGGGTAGCCTCCCGCGAGGCAACGGCGGTGTCCGCGGTATCGCTACAGGCGGCCAGGAGGAAAGACAGGAGCGCAAATAGGGCAATTCGCATAGTGAAGGTGGATTAGTCTATGTCTAATCTGCTAACCGAGGTTGGAAGTTGTCGCCGTACCCCCTGCAGTGGGCTCCGCCTAGAAGACTTCTGCTACCGGCACGTTTAGTCCGCTCGTTCCACTAGTGCTTCAGGACCGAACTAAGCTGCCCCTTGACTGGCCAGCGCGGCGCTGCACTTCCCAGCCAAAAATCTACCGTAGCTACGGCTATGCTGAACTTTTGTTCGCTCGTTCAGCACCACGCTGTCGGCGTCAAGCTATTGCTTAGTTCAATCCTGAAGCACTAGCCTGCTCCACCTAGCCGACACTCAGGTGTCGCCTGCGTTGGCCGCCTTGATACGCACCAAAATGGCCACGACCTAAATCTCCAAACCACTTCGTGCCGGGTATATGGACTTCACTAATCGTGGTCTTATTCCTTCATTCGCTCGTAGAATTGACGCCACCCCGAGGCGTCATACAGCAAATGAGACGCTTGAGTGATGCCCTGCTCTACCCTGAACCAATCCGTCCCCAAATTATGCGCTAAGAGCATGTTTAAAATTCCGCTCACCGCCGTAAACTTGCTCTTTTGCGCCTACTCTTCGCCCCGAACAGCGTCACTTAGCCCGCTAGGCTCCCCTTCCCGAGGCTCGATTAGCCCCAAAATAGCGGCGTTTTCGTCAGGCTCGGAAAACCCAAACAAGTTCTAAGCAGCTTGTTTTCTGATGTCTTCCAATCCGGTTTTCAGCAGCTTGATGACCATGGGCCTTACCAGCCATCGGGGCATGCCCTTCGGGTCGAATTGTAAGGTGTTGACCGCCCAACTAAACCTAATTTCCGCGCGATCGAAGCGCCACGAACCGCGGAACGTCTCTACCCTACTCAATTTGTTAGACGGTTTAATTTGAATTTGATCCCAGGCCTCTTGCCACACTACGCCGGTACCGCCATCCTCGTTGTCGGAAAATACGTGCATGCTGCTCATCTCCGTATTCTTGAACGGAAAGGGCTCGTGGTGCACGAGGTAAGTCAGTAGGCTGTCGGTCGACGCACGGACGATAGCGTACGTCGGATACTGCTTGTTGTCCGGATCGACCGATTGATCCATGATATCCTGCCTGAAGGCGGACAGGCATGCTGTGGGTGACGCCGCAATGGCTCCCTCGATTTTATATTCGAACAGGGGGGTTCCTTTGATCTTCCGGGAATGGATAATCCAGCGCGCGTGCCCCGTGTCCTTACTCCGCTTCTCTTCCTGCCACTGGAATGCACTCCACTCCTTGATGCTCTTGTTCTTTAGTCGGATCGCGCGGTTCGTCGTACAGCTCGCGCAGGCTAGAAAGACCACTCCCAGGGCAGTAGCGCAGGCCAGTACTATAGATAGTTGGTGTTGACGGATGATAGGACGCTGCATACTCAGGCAAGTTTATACGGATGTTGGTGCAGCAAAACTAGGGCGCATAAAGCGGTCACGCATTCACTTAAGTGAATGGGAATCAATTAGTTCCACATCTACTCGGCAGGCGGTTAACCCGGCTGACCGGGCTACCCGTACTCACGTTGACGAAACTTTCGGGAGTGGACGGCGAATAAGCAGCTCCTACCCTTCCCGGTCCAGGATTCGCCTCCGAATCCTACTCATCGATTGCGGCTTAATACCGAGGTAGCTCGCAAGCTGATGGTGGGGCACCCGCTCGAGCAAGTAAGGCTTCGTAAGCAGCAAGTTGGCGTAGCGTTCCTCGGGTGAGGAGGATACGAATAAACTCCACTCCGCTTTGGATCGGTTCAGCTTGTCGATGGCTATTTCCTGGAAAACGGAATCCAGCCGGGGAATTGCGGCTTGCAATGCGTGTCCAAAATCCCTGCTGCTGATGGTCAGGGTACAGTCTTCGATACACTCCCAGTAGTGACGGGAAGGCTCGCCGTGGCGCGACGGAGGAGTGAAGGTGTCGCCTTCCGTAAAAAAAGCCGTTGAAATATCTTGCCCATCCTTGATCAAATATTCCCTCACGCATCCCTCTACTACCATATAACACTTGGAAGGAACCTGCCCCTCTTCCAGCAGAACCGTGCCCTTTTCAAAAGCAGCGATAACCGTACGCTCTACGATTATTTCGATCTCCTGCTGGCTCAGTAGTGCAAAATTGCTAAGCAGAACTCGGATCTTGTTCGTTTGACTCATAGCATGGTGGTTTAGTAGTACGCTGCCTGCGTGCGGAGAACTGCAAAACCCGCCCCCCATAAACTACGCAAACTATTCGGGGTGAAGAGCCGGCCAGCGGTTGTACCCCCGCACCCGCGTTCACGCCCTACCCCCTTCTGCCCGGACCGAGCGTGCTAACCCACCCGTCGGTAAACCGCGATGAAGTGACTGGTATCGCGGTAGCCCACCGCGGCGGCCGCTTCCCGTACGCTAGCGACCCGCTTATCGCGCAGCAGCTCCCGGGCGGCGGCCATCCGCTGCTCAACGATGTAGTTGCGTGGAGACTTACCCGTCCGGGCCCGGAAACCGCGCTGGAAGGTGGAGACGCTCTGCCCCGGTAGGTAGGCGAAGCCCGCCAGGGTGAGGGGCTTGTCGAAATGATGGTGGATACAGGCTACCGGGTCCTGCCGGTGGGGGGCGGTCAGGATCTCAGCAATGCCGGGCAGCTGGGCCACGGCGGACAGTGCCGCCTCCCGTGCGCTCGGAGTAGCCACGTAAGGAAAGGGGCGGGCTACCGGGTGGGGCGGGGCCGGAGCTGCAATGGATAACCCCCTGCCGGTGAAGTAGACGAGGTGGCCGTAGAAGCTCCCCGCGGAGTTGGAGATCAGATCGGAAACCGTGTAAAGTCCGCGGCGGAGGAATATGGCCTGACCGGCCGTGACCCGTACCCTACTGCCATCGTCGGCGACGATGTATTGCTCGCCCGCCAGCACCACGGACAGAACGTGCAGGCGGGTGTAGCTGGCACCTTCGTACTGGGAGGCGGTCAGGTGCTTGTCTTAAACGCAAACGTCAGCGTCCTGGTGGTGGACGCTGACGTTTGGTAAGTCGAGGAGGCGATGGGAAACGGTGATCACCCCCCTGAGGTAGCGTTGCCGGAGGCAGATTCGGTTAGTGGAACATCCGGTAAGTATCGTTGTATGAGGGTGCCGGCATGTCGGCGCTGAGCAAGGCAGCAAAACCGGAGTACAGCCGTAGCTGAATGAGGATTTTACTAACGCCGCGCAGAGTCAGCAGGACAAACCTTGGAGGTAACCGGACTTGCCTGCTGGTCCACTAGTCGCCAGGCGGGGCGTGCGTACCGGCCTCCTGCTTATGGGGGTGGTCACCTGGCTTTGGCACCTGCCTTTCCTTATTGCCTCGGTGCTGGCGGACGATCTAGCTACCCCAGTCTCGTAGGCGCTGATCCTGGCGGGGAGCCTGGTACCCACCGTATTGCACGCCATCATCGCTGCCTACCTATGGAATGCCAGTGGCAGTCTGGCCGTAGCGACCGTGTACCACGTGCTATTCGATGAGGTACGGGACGGCTTTGCAGACACGGCGGCTTAGGCACCCTGGGCGGAAACTGGCAGATAATTCCTATCCCCCTCATTGGAGGCATCCTGCTCTACCGGACGGACTGGTACCGGCCCCTTACGGAGCTTCGCATCGACTTGCGGCCCGAAGTCGCCATTCAGGTGTGAACCCGCTGAGGGGCGGGGCCGCGGGTGCCAAGTCAATGGGAAGGGCGGCCTATCCGGATTTCCCCCTGCACCAGCGGCCCCGCCCGCAAGCCGGCTGCGTTTCAGGTCGTAGCCGATCAAGCCGTGTTTCCGTAGGAGGAGGAAGCGGGCGGGGCTTAAGTTACGGATGCTGGAGTGCAAGCACTCTTCGTTGTGGAAGCGGTAAAATTCGGTTAGCCAGACCAGTACTTTCCGGCAGGTGAGAACTTTTTTTTGATCAGCTCCCTGGCCAGGCTGAGTTCCATTTCTTTCTCCGCCAGGTGTAGTATAAGGCGGTGGAAACACCGTGCTCGCGGCAGGTAACTGCTACCCCGTCAGCTTCCCCCTTTCCAAGATGAGCTGCTTCTCTGCGGGGATATGAATCTTGTGTTTCTTCATGGCAAATCGTCCTATAAAGCTAGTGCTTCAGGATAGAACTAAGCAATAGCTTAAGGCCGACAGCGTGGTGCTAAACGAGCGGACAAAAGTGCCGCCTGGATGCAAAACAAAACAGCTGGGACTTAAGCGCTTGTTTGGGATTCCGCTCACCGCCGTAAACTTGCTCTTTTGCGCCTACTCTTCGCCTCGAAAAGCGTCACTTAGCCCGCTAGGCTCCCCTTCCCGAGGCTCGATTAGCCCCAAAATAGCGGCATCTTCGTCAGGCTCGGAAAACCAAATAAGCTCTAAAGCTTCAAACCAATTGATGCCGGGCGCAACGGTCCGCCTACCAAGGACCAGATCGTATACGGGACATGGCTTTACGAATAAAGCCTAGATGCAATTTAGCGAAATGACGAGCCGTATGTTTCTTCTCCCTCAGCTCTTCCCTGCTAACGTACCTTTTTGCGATAGTTACAAAGTTACGTCGGGGGTCAAGGCGCACTATGAGTCGTGGAAGTAATGGGCTTCGCAAGTATGATCCATAAAACCATTGGGTGTAGGAATCGCGTTGTTTCCTACTTGAGACTATATACCTGAACGCTTGAAAAAGGTTAAATGGCGGCGCAAACATTCGAATGTTGGATTCCTCGATATTGCCACTATAGTAGAGATCTCCGAGCGTAGCGGCCACTTCCGGAGTAGGATCTTCTAACAGCTCAATAAGAATGGGAGTAATCGCTGCGTAAGTGGTTTCTATATTAGGATATGCAACCAAAGACTCACTTAACGTACGAGAAAAATTCCGAATCCCTAGTTTGTAGTCGTTTAATCCCCACCCGTCCAGGTGTACGGAGGGGGCTTTCAGCACCGGCTCGAATCCCCCGTTATTGTCATTCTGATAATTTAACGTCGTTCCGTGCTCGCATTGCAAAAGTAGTTCGAGGATAGGGCCCTTCCCAGCTTTCACGGAGGGAAACATATAGGCGGGCACTTTTCTATTTTCGGGACAGGTATTCGGACTAAAATGCGTAACCCCAAGATAGTAAGAAGTCAGTTTAAAATGAGGTTTCCTACTGCGCAAAATCCTGAATATAGCATCTTGTAGGGTACCCTTCCATCCTATATCAATGAAACCTACCCGTTCATCCTCTAGCAACCCCTCCTGCTCAAAATAGCTGATGGCAGTCTCCCGGTAGGCGCTCGCTTTGGCTTCGACTTCGGCCTTCAGTGTAGCATTCCCTAAAAGTTCGTCTTGTAAATGGTTGATCAATTTGCGCGTGAGTCTATTCTCCAGGCCATTGTCGATCAGGGACTGCTTTAGATTTGCACCCAGATGATTAATTAGTATATCTGGATTAAATTGTAAACGCTTTGCTACAAAGTTAAATGTAATTACATTATCCATTTCCTGGAAAATCCAGTGAAAACTGGTCGGTGTGAGACAAAAAATCGATGCGAAATAAGTGGACTGCCTAGAGGTATATAGATAGTGAATCTCAATATCATACTGAAAACAGGCTATAATTTCTTCCGCTATGATCTTCAAAAGATAGCCATCACGGGCCAAGAAGTACAGTCGCTTAATCCCTTCGTTAATTGCCTTTTTTAACGAATCGTGAACAAAGCCGTAAAACATAGGCCCCATGAAACTCGCCCCAAGGCGATAAGAACGTTTCATGTCATACCCCTCCAGCCGGGTTTGCTTACTTGCCCCCACGAAGAGTTGCAGGAATAAATTTTGCTCTTCCCTAAAATAACTTTTTTCAATTTTACTCAGGGTGGACGCTTGGTAAAAAACATACCTAAGCCCCATCCGTTTGGCCATAACGCAGTCGCTTATGAAGTTATCACCGGCATGAATGAGCGATGATGGCTCAATTTTCTGGTCCTTACAGACATGACTGAAGAGGTCTCCGTCCATCTTGCGTAGCTTCAGTTCGGAAGACAGGTATAGGGGAATCGTACCCAGGCGGGCGTCAGCCTTCGCGAGCATTTTCGTGACAACCTCCCGGCTGAGATACATATCCGAAATCAGGAAGACATGATGTCCGGCGTCCACGAAGTCCAGAAGCCGGGAAACGTTCTGTGGGATGGCATAGCAATTCTCCATCTCGATGGACTCTTCCAATTCCTGAAGCAACTGGAGGTGTTCGGCCTTCATTTTGGGAAAATCCGTACCTAAGGCCGAATAAATCTCCCGGAGCGTAATCTCAGGATAAGGAGATAACTCATGCGCCACCTTTTGCGCCCGTAATCGCAGGCTAACGAACTCATCGATAAAATAATCGGGAAATTCTAATTGCGTTACGCCCCTGAGCTTTTCCCTCAAGACAACAAAAACACCTTTGCCATTGGCTAATTTGCGCGAAATTAGCGTATCGAAAATATCAAAAGAGTAGTTGTTCATCGTATATCATACTTCAGATTGCCCTTAGCAGATGAGCTGCTAATCAAAGGGGATCAAGATCCAGTACCCATGCGATCCCCATAAGGAGAGATGCTTGTACCCAACATGTATCTCAATGCATTGCTCATACAAACGCCATAGATACGCAATTATTGGCGGACTCCGAACATCGAACAAATACTCCCACGGAGGTCCCGGCACTGGACACCTTCCCCCGCACCGCGGCGGCCGCTTCCCGCACGCTAGCGCCCCGCTTATCGCGCAGCAGCTCCCGGGCGGCGGCCATCCGCTGCTCAACGATGTAGTTGCGTGGAGACTTACCCGTCCGGACCCGGAAGCCGCGCTGGAAGGTGGAGACGCCCTGCCCCGTGAGGTAGGCGAAATCCTCCAGGGTGAGGGGCTTGTCGAAATGGCGGTCGATACAGGCTACCGCGTCCCGCCGGTGGGGGGCGGTCAGGATCTCAGCAATGCCGGGCAGCTGGGCCACGGCGGACAGTGCCGCCTCCCGTGCGCTCGGAGTAGCCACGTAAGGAAAGGGGCGGGCTACCGGGTGGGGCGGGGCCGGAGCTGCAATGGATAACCCCCTGCCGGTGAAGCAGACGAGGTGGCCGTAGAAGCTCCCCGCGGAGTTGGAGATCAGATCGGAAACCGTGTAAAGTCCGCGGCGGAGGAATATGGCCTGACCGGCCGTGACCCGTACCCTACTGCTATCGTCGGCGACGATGTGTTGCTCGCCCGCCAGTACCACGGACAGAACGTGCAGGCGGGTGTAGCTGGCACCTTCGTACTGGGAGGCGGTCAGGTGCTTATCTTAAACGCAAACGTCAGCGTCCTGGTGGTGGACGCTGACGTTTGGTAAGTCGAGGAGGCGATGAGGAACGGTGATCACCCCCCTGAGGTAGCGTTGCCGGAGGCAGATTCTACTCGTGCTTCAGGACCGAAATAAGCTGCACCTTGACTGGCCATCGCGGCGCTGCACTTCCCAGACAAAAATCCACCGTAGCTACCGGCTATGCTGCACTTTTGTCCGCTCGTTCAGCACCACGCTGTCGGCGTCAAGTCATTGCTTAGTTCAATTCTGAAACACTAGGGCTCCGGTTTTGCTGCCTTGCTCAGAGCCAGCACGCCGGCACCTTTTACGATACTTACCGGCTGGTCCACTAGGGCTTGAGGACGACCTTGATGCAGCCGTCTTCCTTGTCGCGGAACTTCTTGTACATCGCCGGGGCGTTCTCCAGGGGCTCGGTGTGGGTAATTAAGAAGCTGGGGTCGATCTCGCCGGCCGTGATCTTGTCGAGCAGGGGCTGCATGTAGCGTTGGACGTGCGTCTGGCCCATCTTAAAGGTCAGTCCCTTGTTCATGGCCGCACCCATGGGGATGGTGGCCGTGGAGCCATAGACCCCGGGGATGGACAGGGTCCCACCCTTGCGGCAGGACATGATGGCCTGCTGGAGCACGTAGGGGTGGTCCGTCTGGAGGTGGGCGGTCTGCTTCAGCTTATCGGCCGCTACGGAGACCATATTGGAGGCGTGGGATTCGGCACCCACGGCGTCGATGCAGCGGTCGGGTCCGCGGCCGCCGGTCATCTCGTTCAGGGTGGAGACGATATCGTCGACTTTGGAGAAGTCCAGGGTTTCTACGCCGCACTTTTCGCGGGCCAGGGCCAGGCGCTCGGGTACCTGGTCGATGGCGATGACGCGGCCGGCACCCATCATCCAGGCGCTCTTCATGGTGAACAGGCCTACGGGGCCACAGCCCCAGACGGCGACGGTATCGCCCTCCTCGATCTGGGCGTTCTCGGCGGCCATGTAGCCGGTGGGGAAGATGTCGGAGAGAAAGAGCACCTTTTCATCCGGCAGGTCGGATTCAATCTTGATGGTGCCCAGATCGGCGTAGGGTACGCGCAGGTACTCGGCTTGTCCGCCAGGGATGCCGCCCAGCAGGTGGCTGTAGCCGTACACGGCGGCGGGGGAATGGCCCATCTGCGCCTCGGCGTTCTCCGGCTTCGGATTGGAGTTGTCGCACATGGAGTAGAGCGTCTTCTCACAGAACCAGCAGTGACCACAGCTGATCGTAAAGGACACCACTACGCGGTCGCCCTTCTTGATGTTCTTGACCGCCGAGCCGACCTCCTCGACGATGCCCATCGGTTCGTGGCCGATGATGTCGCCCGCCTTCATCATGGCGATGTAGCCGTCGTAGAGGTGAAGGTCGGATCCGCAGATCGCCGTGGAGGTGACGCGGATAATGGCGTCGGTGGGGTCCTGGATACGGGGATCGGGGTGGGTGTCGACGCGGACGTCGCCCTGGCCGTGGTAAGTTAATGCTCTCATAGTACAGTCTTTACCATTATACCCTAAGCATTTACCAGTAGTTCGAACGTGTGCAGTGTTAGCGGAAGCCCCCCCCTTGCACCCGCGCCCGCGCCGCCCCTGCTAAAAGGGGTAGCCGAAGGCCACGACCAGGTTGATGCTCCGGTCGACGGGGTCGCCCACGAAGGTCTGGGGGATGCGGAAGTCGTTGACGGCGTCCTCGTAGGGGATCTGGAAGGGCTTGGCCAGATCGATGCGGAAGAGCAGGAAGGTCAGGTCGAAGCGGAAGCCGATGCCGTAGTTCATGGCCAGCTCATTGAGGAAACTGGTGCTGCGAAAATCGGTGTCCAGGGGCTCCAACTCGGTCTTGTAGGTCCACAGGTTCCCCGCGTCGAGGAAGGCCGCCACCTCAAGCAGGGGGTTTACCTTCTGCCGAAATTCAAGGCTCGTTTCCAGCATCAGGTTGCCGTAACCGCCGAAGGTCAGCAGGTTGTTGTTGACGGGGGCGGTGCGGCCGGGACCGATCTGCCGCGGATAGAAACCCCGTAAGCTGTTGGGGCCCCCGATCGAGTAGAGGTCGAAGTAGGGGACGATGGCACGGTCGGAAAACGGAAAGGCCACGCCGCCGTGCAGCCGCGCGGCCAGAGTAGAAGAGGGGTTGAGCTTGAGGTAGTACCGCAGGTCGGTTTCCACCTGGGGATAGAGGCTGCGCACCCGCCCGATGTCCGGGGCGTCCTCTCCGACCGGAAAGACGTTGTTCACGTTCATCGACAGGTACTGCCGCCAGAAGATGTTGTGACGGTCCTCGCCGTCCAGGCGGCTGTCGTAAGTCAGGGTGTAGTTTGGGGAAAACACGATCATGCGGTCGAAGCGGCTGGCCCCGGCCGCGCTGCCTTCCGTGCCGGGAGACAGGCCCAGGCTGCGCGCAATGCTCAGCACCTGCTCATTGTCGACCACCGGGTTCTGGTAGCGGACGGAAAAGGGGTTGAGCTGGTGCGACTTTTTGATCCGCCGCTGCCAGGTATAGCCATACTGCGCCCGGAGCTGCAGCAAACTTACCGTTTCGGAAGCCTCGGGGTCGGCCTCGACTTGCTGGGCCAGTTCCGTCAGCCCGAGCTGGCTGATCTCCTGACTGAATTTCGAGAGCGTCAGCGAGAGGCTTTCCAGCTTACCCCCCAGGGAGATCACGGTGCCGCTGGACATGACCCGGGGAATGAGCTTGCGCCGGTTGGGTAGCCACAGGCGGGGAATGGTCAGCGCGGCGGTGAGGTCGTAGATACCCGAGCTGGGTACGCGGATGTTGTCGGTATTGCCGAGAAAGACGGCGTAGCTGAAGTCGCCCACCAGTTCGAGCAGCTCGGCCCCCCGCAGGAGGTTGCGGTTGGTGTACGCCAGGCGTACGTTGGGGCCGACGTACTGGGCGTTGTTATAAGTCAGGCCGAGTTCACCCTCGATACGCCTCCGGGGCAGCGGCTCCATGTAGGCGTTGAGCACCAGGGTGGAGTCCGACCCGGGGACGGCCTCGTAGTCGAGGCTGATGTAGCGAAAGGTGTTGTAGCTGGCCAGGCGGCGGAGCGTCTGCCGGTGCGGGGTCGGATCGTACAGGTCGCCCGCCTCCATCGCGAAGGCTTCATCCAGAATTTTGGGCTTGAGTGGACAGTCTACGCAGCGAACATTCAGCCCATTCAGTTCGGTCAGGGGCAGGCGGTCCAGTTGGGCGGTATCGGAGACGTCGAAGTTGGGGTAAATATTAACGGCCGCGATCCGTTGGGGAAGCAGGTGGGTAGGCGGCACGTCGACCTTTAGTTTGGCCAGCATGGACACGTCCCGCTCGCCCGCCACGGTATCGGCCAGGAAAAGGTAGTCACTCGAGCTCGCGTAGAAGTAGCCTTCGGATTTCAGGGCTTCCTTCCAGCGTTCGCGTTCCGCCTTGATGGCGTCGAGATCGTAGCGGGAACCGGGTTCCAGCACCGTATTGTTGCGCACCGAATCGATGATGAAGCGCACGCTACTGTCGCGAATGAAATACGCGACCGAATCCAGTCGGTACTCCGCCCCCACCTCGATGGTGTAGCTCGCCGCGACCTCACGGGCCTCCAGGTTCGTATCGAGGGTGAAGGTCGCACTGTTCCGGAAGTAGCCGTTGTTGGACGCGCGGTTCTCCAGCAGGGTGTTCACCGATTCCACCACGGTGGGGTCGTAGAAAATGGGCTCTTCCCCCTTAATCTGGTCGGGGTCGTCGGCGTACTTCTCGGGCTTTTTGGCCTTCTTCTGCTCAAATTTATAGTAGCGCCAGATGTTGCGGTAGCCGATGAGGGGGAGCTTGGAATTGGTCCGCTGGTTGAGGGTTGCCTGCAGTTCGGTCTCCAGCTGGGCGGTGGGAATCGAGTCGGCCGCCTCGATGGTCAGGGAGCTGCCCCGGTACAGGAGCTCGTTCTCGGGCAGAAATTGGGTCACGTTGCATCCCATAGCCCCCAGCGCCGCCAGGGAGAAGAGTAGTCGCCACGTCATTTTTGGTCGGTCTTAGGACTCCAGAAGAGTCGATCAAATTCTTTGCTGAAGGTAAGTCGCCCTCCGAAGCGGACGACGTTGCCGCCCACCAGCACGTCGCGGTCGCGATCGTTGAAGAACTTCAGCCGGAAGGTGCCGTCGGCGTCGATCAGGTACTCGGCGGTAATGTTGTCGAGGTAAGTCTGCTGGGTACCGTTGGCCTCGTCGGCGGCGTTGCCCGCCACGCCGTCCACGCTCACGATGACGCGGTCGTCGAAGAGCGTTTTGCGCAGGCTTACCCGTAGGTTGGTGTTGGTGGCGCCGTCGTCGGCCTGGTAGCTGTCAAGGCCGAAGTCGAGCTCCACGAATCCGACGTACTTGTTGGCCAGGTTGTTGAGATAACCCCCTACGGCATTGTTGAGGGTGGTGTTCGCCAAGCTGGTGCCGTCTCCCCCCCCCTGGTCGATGATCGGGATGCTGAAGGCGTCGAAGGCCAGCAGCTGGAAGGCGGTGGTGGTCATCCGGCTATCGTCCTGCCGCAGGGTGGCCAGGGCGTCGGTCACCGAACTCAGGCCCAGGTTGCCGTAGATATCGGTGGGGTACACCACGTTGGTGGTCAGGTTGCTGTTCGTCAGGTCGCCCTCCAGCCCGATCAGCACGTAGAAGGTCTGTTTGCGTCGCAGCGTGGTCGCGTCCGCCACGCTGCCATTCATGGCCTCCACCAGCGGCAGGGAAGAGGTCTGTACCGCGTAGCGCACGGTGACGTCCATGATGGGATTCTCGATGTCCCCGTTGAAGGTCACGGTGCTCCCCTTGACGATCTCCAGTTCCTTGTTGATGACCTGGTAGATGAAGTCGTAGCGCCCTTCCACCACCTCCACGCGGCCGGTCGCCTCCTGGCTGCCGTCGGGATTAATCTTCAGGGTCAGGTTGCCTTCGGCACGGCCCACGAAGGTTTGGCCGGTGGCGGGGTCAACCACGACCGTCACCCGCAGGTTGGGCTTGATGTCCAGGTTGATGGTCATGTCGATACCCGCCCGCTGGGTTATCAGGCTGTCCGTATTTAGGGAGGTATCGCGGCGGATGATGTCCTGCCACTGGTACTGTTCCTCAAATTCCACGATCCCTTCGTTGTCGACCAGCCCCTCGGAGGGGAGGGTATATATGTACGTAAGGTCGGAGCCGTCGTTGGTGGTCGCATCGACGTTGAGCACCGGCAGGGTAGCCGTTCCCCCGATCTCCACCCGTGCGTCTACTGACATCGTGCCGAAGTAGTCGGGATTGTCGTCGTCGGTGGAGTTGATGGCCGTGAAGTCCTCGGCGACCAGCAGCATATCCAGTTCGATGTTTTCCAGGCTGTTCAGGTAGATGTTGCCGGTGAGCTGGGCCGCGTTGTCCTCGGAGTCGTACACGGAAAGTCCGTTCGTGAACGAAATGCGGTCGCCAGTGAAAGTGATGGGATTCTCGCCCATCCGGAAGCGTTCGCCCAGCAGGCTGATTACCAGGCTGGCGTCCTCAAATGCCAGGCTGCCGTTGAGCTTGGGAGCGGTAGCGGTACCGGTGACGTCGATCTGCCCCGTCAGGAAGCCCTCGGTTTCCTGCAGGTAGTCCAGACTGAAGGGCTCGGCGCTCTCCAGCATGAGCTTATTGACGTCTACCAGGATGTCCATGCCGCCGTCCAGGGCGTAGTCGCCGGTGATGTCCACGTCGTTGCCCTGCTCGGTGAGGCTCACCTCCAGGTGGTAATTCTGCGCGTCGCCGCTGGTAACCTCGGCGGCGATGTCCCCGACTACCTGGCCCGACCAGGAGAATCGGTTGATGGTCAGGTCGGTCCGGACGCCCAGCTTGGTCAGGACGTTGTCCAGTCCCACGCTCCCGTTCACGATGCCGCCGGCCACCTCCTCCTCCGAGAACACCAGGCGGCTGGGCGTGCGCAGGTCGAAGTCGTTGAAGGTGATCTCGACCTGGTTTGGCTCGGGCGTGCTGGCCACCAGCGACTGGGTGCCGTAGTGCAGGTCGAAATTTTTAATGATCAGGTTCGGTCCGGCCAGGGTGATGCGGTTGCTTGCGGGGAGTTGCCAGGTCTCGAAGTTGAGGATCTGCTCGCGCTCCAGTTGTACGTTCAGGGTGTCGCCCCCCTGCTCGACGTAGGCACCGAGGTAGTGGCGTAGGCTGTCTTCCTCGGTGTACAGCTTTAGCTGCACGAGCAGCCGTTCGTCCTCCGTTTCGCCGGAGATCACGGTGCGGCCGAGTTGCACCTGGTCGTTGTAGTTAACGTCGCCCCAGTCCGCATTGAAGTTCAGGTCGGCGGTATCGCCGATGGCCGTCATGTGGAGGTCCCGGGCCTCCAGGCCGGCAAACACCAATTCGGGCAGATTTAAATTAAAGAGAAACTCGGGCCGCGCGTCTCGGTACAGCAGGGACATGGTCATGGGCGACAGCTGCGTCAGTCCCGGTACCAGTCCTCCCGTGAGGGGTTGTGGTCGTTTCAGGTTCAGACTCACGTCGAGTCGGCTGCCGTCCTCGACCGGATTGGGCTGCCGCAGCGTCGGATCCCAGTAGGCCATCAGGAAGGTTACCAGTTTCTGGGGCGTTTCCAGGGGATCGAAGCGCCCCACGACGTCCCCGTCGAGCACGTCCGAGCGCAAATAGATCTCGTTGTCCCGGTCGTGCATTGCCGCCGTCAGCAGCAGGCTGTCGACGTAGCTGCTGCCCTCCTCCCCCCGCAGGATGAAATCGTCCAGGCGTACGAAGGCGTCCAGGTCGTAAGGGTCGATGCCTTCGCTGCGGGCCACCAGCTTACCGGAGACGGCCAGCGGCACCTGCGTCAGCTGCCAGGCCTGCAATTGGATGCGTTCCAGATCCATGATCGCTTCGACGAAGACCGTGCTGTCCTCGTGCAGCAGGTAGCGGGCGCTGCCGGAAGCCGTCAGGTCGGGATGCAGCAGGTCGAACTCGGCTTCGTAGCGCGAATCACTGACCAGCGCGGTGAGGTCGAGCAGGGAGTCGCCGCCCGCTTCGGCTACGTAAGCGTCGATACTCAGGTTCATGCTAGGTTCCAGGCGTCCCGTCACGTCGGCCCGGATATCCAGGGGCCCGAGGCCCAGGCTCAGCAAACTGTCGCGCAGGGCACCGGTGAAGAGGTCGGGGATGCTTACGCCGGTTATGTTGGCCGCCACGTTCAGGTCTTCCGGATTGTATTTGCCGCGCACGCTCCAGTTACCGTTGTCGGTTTCCAGGGGAACGTCGAAGGTCAGGTCGGTAAGGGAGCCGGATAGACGGGCATTGCGAATACGCAGGTTAGGCAGGTTAATATTAGCGGGCAACAGGCTGTCCGGTAAAATCGAGCGTACGTCCGTGATGTTGATGCCCAGGTCGCTCACTTCCAGGTCGAGGGCGAGATTATCGACGTCCAGCGCATTGCGCACGTTACCATTGATGCGGGCATAAGTGGAGTCCCCGGGCAGGTTTAGCCGGAGGTTCACGTCCAGGTTATCCATCGGTCCGCTGACCGATCCACTGCCGCGCACGAAGTCCGGGATCGTGTAGTCTTCCGGAATCGAACCCGGTGGGACGTACGCCAGGATCGTGGCCCGGGTGGCCAGCAGGGTGTCCAGCCGCACGTTCAGGCGGGTATTCGGGAAGGTGGTCACCCCCTTCACGATCCCGCTGGTCCGTACCCGACTGTTCAGCCCGTTCCCGAACACCCGGTTCTCCAGGGCGTAGAGGTCGAGTTCCAGTCGGTCGTCGGCGTAGGTGGCTTTGCCCTCGGCGACGATCCGCTGCGGCCAGGCGATGTCGGCGGGCACGGTGCCGGCGGGCAGCAGGGGCAGCAGGGGACCGGGCGTGATGCTCAACTCGCGCAGGATCAGGGTTCCGCCCGCGCGCTCCGGATCGAGGATATTCGTCCCCCGACCGCTCGCCCGCAACTTCACGCCCGGACCGTCCAGCTGGATGGACTCGATATCCATGGCCGCCACCGTTCCGTCGGCCCGCACGCGAAAGTCGAAGCGCTTCCCGAGGTTGTTCCGGATCACGGATTCCTTAGCCAGGTCGGGCGCCAGCAGTGCGATATCTTCCAGTCCCAGGTAACCCTCCAACTGGGCACGGGCCACCATCTCCTCCAGGTCAGCGGAGGCAAAATCATACTTAATGGCGGTGTTTTCACTCCGCAACTCGCTGTGGCTGGTCCGCAACAGGAAGTCCCGCAGCCCCAGAAAAGTCGGGTCGTACTCCACGATGCCCTCCGTCCGCTGCAGTTCCAGTCCGCTCTTCTCCCGGGCACTCAGTTGGCGCAGCCGCAGGTGCAGCGAATCCACCAAATAGGCGATGTCGGTAGCCTCGGCTTCCACGTCCGTCAGGGCCAGATGGTTGTAGTCGATGCCGGGTCCCACGAGCGGGGGTGCCGGAATATCCAGCTGAAAGGCCATTTGTTTCAGCTGGAACAGCTCCCCCCGGAAGGCCAGGCTGTCGCCCATGACCAGCTTGGCACCCTCCAGATTCACGTACGGAAGGGAGGTAGACAGGTCGAGGCTGTCCATCCCCATCGCAAAGGAACTCTCGGAAATGGTCAGGCGACCGGCCACCAACTCGAAGGGGACGGCCTCGGCCGTGGTATCCACCGGGGTACTGCTCTCGCCAATGCGTACGGCGACGTCGGTCCCCTCCAGATCAACGTAGTCGATGTCGAAGCGCATCGCGTTCAGGTCCGCTTCGTTGATTTCGGCTTCCAGTCGGCTCGCGGTGACGTCGGCCAGGATGCCGGCCGGATCATCCTGGTAGTAGATGTCGGCGCGCGTAAGCAGCAGGTTGGCACCGTCCAAATCGATCAGAAAACCGCCCGAGGAGGAGGCGACCGAATCGGCCTGGGGGGAGTTTTCCAGGGCCACCGTATCCACGGCGGGCAGGAAGGCATCGAGCAAAAATTGAATATTGCTGGTGGAGTCGGTGGTGATGGCCCTGATGTACACGTCGTCGATTTCCACCTCGCTGATCTCGGCGGTAGAGCGAATCAGGGCGTACATATTGATGCCCACCCCGAGGTGGCCAAGCCGCGCGATGGTGTCACCGGCCGGGTTGTTGACGTACACGTCGTCCACGGTGATGCGGGAGGGAAATTTCAGGGAGATGTCGCCGATCCCGACGTCGCTGCCGAGGGTGGTCCGGGCGATTTTCTCTACTTCCGTGGTGATCTTTCGTTGCACGAAGGGCAACTGGATGAGCAAAAACAGCAGCACCAGGAGGCCCAGTACGGACACCACGAACCAAAAGATAAATCTGCCGATTTTCTTACCTATACTAGCTGCCAAAGGAGATCTTCTTATACGTGGGTACGGGGTTAGAACCGGCCATCATTTTCAAGGTTCGTTCCCGGTCGGCATAGCTACACTCCTGGCTGCGGCGCGACGGTATTGCACCCATTAGTCGATTCGCAGCACCAGCCCCTTGAGGTATTCGCCCTCGGGGTGGAAGAGATTGACCGGATGGTCGGGCCCCTGCCCCAGCCGGTGCAGCACCCGGGCGGGGCGCCCCGCTTCGAGCCCCGCCGCCACGATGGTGTCGTAGAAGAGCTGGCGGTCCACCACCCGACTGCAGCTGAAGGTAAAGAGCAGTCCCCCCGGCTTGATGGCCGCAATGGCCCGGGCGTTGAGCCGCTTGTAGGCCTGGACCGCCTTGTGGCGGCGGTGCTTGTTCTTGGCAAAGGCGGGCGGGTCCACCACGACGATGTCGTACGACTGGGTTTCGGCGTGTTCTTTCAGCCAGTCCATCACGTCCGAGGTGTAGGCTTCGTGACGGGCCGCGAAGTCGCCGTTACGGCTTACGTTGTCTTCGGTGAGTTCCGTGGCCGGGCCGCTCAGGTCGATACTTTGCACCTGCGCCGCGCCGCCCAACAGGGCATACACCGAGAAGCCTCCCGTGTAGCAGAAGGTATTGAGGACCCGGGCATGCTTAGCGTAGCTCCCCAATAGCCAGCGGTTTTCGCGCTGGTCGAGGAAGAAGCCGGTTTTCTGCCCGCCGGCAATGTCCACCCGAAAGCGGCGGCCGTTTTCGAGGATGACCACCTCGGTGACCTCCTCCCCCGCCACGGTGCCGTCGGTGAGCCCGCTGGCGTGGCGCTCGGGCAGCACCGCGCTGCTCTTATCGTACACGGTGGTGATGGTGCCGGGCAGCAGCTCCAGTAGGGCCGCGGCAATCTCCCGCCGCTGGAGGTGCATGCCGATGCTGTGGCACTGCACCACGGCCACCGAGGCGTAGCGGTCGATGACCAAGCCCGGCAGTCCGTCGCCGGCGGCATGTACGAGGCGGTAAGCGTTGGTCAGGGGATCTTCGGTGAGCCCCAGCTGGCGGCGCAGATCCAGGGCGGCGCTTAGCTGATCCCGGAGGAAGTGCTCGGGGAAGTCCGTTTCCCCAAAGTGCAGCAGGCGTACCCGGATGCTGCCTTCCTGGTAGTGCCCGACGCCCAGTTGGCGACCGGTATGGTCGGTGACCCGGACGCGTTCTCCATCCCGGATACCCGCCTCTTCCCGGTGGACGGCCCCGGAGAAGACCCAGGGGTTGCGGCGTTCGATGGCGCCTTCGCGGCCTTTGGAGAGGGATAGGGTCTTCATGCGGGAGAAATTGGGCCCGCAAAGGTAACCGCAAGTGGGGCGGAAGCCGAATAATTCGGTTCTTTGCCCCATCGACTACCTCATCATCGGTCAGGGAATCGCCGGCACCCTCATCGGCTACCGGCTCGAACGGGCGGGCCACCGGGTCACCTACCAGGACGCCCCCGGGCAGACCGCCGCCAGCAGCGTCGCGGCGGGCATCGTCAATCCCATCACCGGACGCCGCTTCGTGAAGAGTTGGCGCATCGACGAGCTCCTGCCCGAAGCCCGCCACCTCTACGGCGAGCTGGAAGCGGAGCTGGGCACCAAGATCTGGTACGACTTGCCCCTGGTTCGCACGCTCTTTAATCGCGGCGATGAGAACGACTGGCTGGTCCGCTCCGCCGACCCCGGCTACGCGGACTATATGGAAGACCGGCCCGCTACCGGCCGCCTATCCGAGCTCACCGCAACCGCCTTTGCCTACGCCGGCGTGCGCCAGACCGCGCGCGTCGACATCCGCGAGCTGGTCGCTGCCTTTCGTGAGAAGCTCGTGCGGGAGGGCCGCTTCATCGCCGCGGCGGTGGATTACGAAAACCTGCCCACGGGTTACGATCGCACCCTATTCTGTGAGGGCTGGCGCTCGCGTTTTAATCCTCTATTCTCCTTCTTACCCCCCGGCGGCAGCAAGGGGGAGGTGCTCATCGTGAAAACGGAAGCCCCGCTGTTGGAATGTATGTTCAAGCACCGGGTGTTTCTGGTCCCGCGGGCTGACGGAACCTACTGGATTGGGGCCACCAACCAGAACCAATTTGACGACGACTCCCCTACCCCCTCCGCCCGGCAGTACTTGCGGGACCGCCTGGAAGAAGTCCTCACGGTCCCCTACACCCTGCTGGAGCAGCAGGCGGCCGTGCGGCCCACCGTGCGGGACCGGCGCCCCGTGATCGGGCAGCACCCGGAGGATTCGGCGCTCTATATATTCAACGGTTTGGGCACTAAGGGAGCTTCTCTTGGTCCCCTCGCGAGCAAGTGGTTGTACGACCTTCTGGAATTGGGAATGGATTTACCTACGGAGGTCGACCTTATCCGCTTTCGATCGTAGCATTCAGAGGTAAAACCTATGGCTTTACACAGCTATTAGTAAGCGCTTGTTATTGGTGTCTGTCACCCACGGTTTCCGTCGGTAATTTAGGCGCCGGAATTGAAAACCAACTTCTCATATTTGAGTTAATTGCTAAAGTCAGTGCCCATCCTACGTGCTACCGAGCGTTCGTCGGCCGGGCTGAGGAGCACCGCCCCGCCGTGCCCGACCTGTATTTTCTTAAGTCTTGACAACCACTATCGAATGACGCATACTGCTACCCCGGGGGGCGGCGGGCACGATGTGGCGGCCACGCGGCAGCCGTACGACCTCATTGTGTTCTGTCACCTGCGTTGGGATTTTGTTTACCAACGCCCGCAACACCTCATCAGCCGACTGGCCCGCGATTGCCGAGTCCTGGTTGTCGAAGAACCCTGGCACCGACCCGAACGAACGGACAGTTTGCGCTACGCGGTCACCGAACGCTTAGACGTTCTCCAGCCCAACGTCCATCACCTGGACGAAGTCGGCGCGGTAGTGGCCGAATACGCGGGCCGCCGGGCTGCCGTAGGGTGGTTTTACTCCCCCTCCTTTCTTCCCGTCTTGCAGGCGCTGGATTTCGACACGATCGTGTACGATTGCATGGACGAGCTGAGTCTGTTTCGGGGAGCGCCCACCCAACTCATCGATCAGGAAACGCACTTACTGCAGCGGGCCGACGTGGTGTTTACCGGTGGCCGGTCGCTCTACGAAGCTAAGCAGTCCCGTAACGATCGGGTGTACTGCTTCCCGAGCTCGGTGGACCAGGACCACTTTGCCCGTGCGTTGGACGGGCTGCCCGTCCCCGGTGACCTTTCGTCCATCCCCTCTCCCATCGTCGGCTACTTCGGCGTGATCGACGAGCGCATCGACCTGGAATTACTGGCCGGTACGGCCGCGCGCTTACCCACAGTCCAGTTCGTTATGATCGGCCCCCTGGCCAAAATTCATCCCGACGACCTACCCCGGCGCGACAACCTTCACTACCTGGGCATGAAGGACTACGCGGAGCTGCCCAACTACCTGCAGCAGTTCGACGTCGCCATGATGCCCTTTGCCCTCAATGACGCTACGAAGTTTATCAGTCCCACCAAGACCCTGGAGTACATGGCTGCCGGTCGGCCCATCATCTCTACCGCGATTCGGGACGTAGTCCGCGAATACGCCGATACCGTGGCCATCGTGGACTCCCCAGAAACTTTTCAGCAGGCCATTCAGGCGGCGCTCTCCGCCCCCTCCGCCCCGGACTACCACACGATTTTGAACAACACCTCCTGGGACGCGACCGCCGATAAGATGCGCGCCATCCTAGAAAAAACACTTGCATGAACCTTACCGATATCGTTATCATCGGCGCAGGAATTTCCGGCGCCGTCCTGGCCGAGCGTTACGCCAACGCCGGTAAGCGCGTAACCATTGTAGAAAAACGCGACCACATCGCCGGCAACTGCTACGACTACATGGACGACAACGGCATTCTGGTGTCGAAGTACGGCGCCCACCTCTTCCATACGAACTACGAGGATGTGTGGGCCTACGTTAATCAGTTCGCAGAATGGTACCCCTGGGAGCACAAAGTGCTGGCCAAGGTGGACGATAAACTCGTGCCCATCCCCGTCAACATCACCACCGTCAATGAACTGTACGGCCTTCAGTTGGAGACCGAACAGGAAATGCGGAACTGGTTGGACACCAACCGGATCGACAAGCCCGAAGCCAAGGACGGCCGCGATGCCGTGCTCCACAAGGTGGGGAATGACCTGTACGAGAAGATGTTCCGCCACTACACCAAGAAACAGTGGGACAAATACCCCGAAGAGCTCGATGCATCCGTCCTGAACCGCATCCCGGTGCGGACCAACTTCGACGACCGCTACTTCTCGGATCGGTACCAGGCGCTCCCCAAGGGGGGATACACCCGCCTCTTCGCCGCCATTCTCGATCATCCCAATATCACGGTCCACCTGGACACCGACTACTTCGATGTGAAGGAGGAGCTCGGGGGGTACGAGAAACTCTTTTACACCGGCCCGATCGATCGCTTCTTCGAGTTCAAGCACAGCCTGGAGGAAAAGCTGGAGTACCGCTCCATCAATTTTGTCTCCGAAACCGTGGAGCAGGAGGTCTTTCAGGAAAATTCGGTCGTTAACTACCCGGGCAAGGAGGTTGACTACACCCGCATCGTGGAGTACCGCCACTTTGGCAACCAGACCGGCCCACGCTTCACTACTATCGTTAAGGAGTACACCACCGACGAGGGAGATCCTTATTACCCCGTACCCAACGCCCGCAACCAAGCGATTTACGAGCGGTACCGTGCCGAGGCGGAAGCGCTGGAGGACGTATATTTCGTAGGCCGCCTCGCGAACTACAAGTACTTCAATATGGACCAAGCCTTCCGCAATGCTCTCGAGCTCTTCCAACAACTGGAAGGGGAAGCCCCCGATCCGAGCCCGACCGTGCGGACCGAGGAAGTCACCGCTGAATGATTCCTACCCTACCCTCCTTCCTGATGGGTGGTTACGAATGTGCCGATCACATCAACCGCTCGGGTGAGCGCATCAATCTATTGAAGTATACGGAGCACGACCGACGTGCCGCGCAGGACTTCACCGACCTGGCGGCGCTGAGCATTCGGGTGGCGCGGGAGGGCGTATGCTGGAGTGCAGTCGAAACGGCTCCCTACCAATTTGACTTTAGCGAAGTGGCCCATCGGCTACGGGCCGCCCATGCGGCCGGCATCGAAGTACTGTGGGACCTCTGCCACTTCGGCTATCCCGATGGACTCATTCCTACCCACCCGCAGTTCGTGCCCCGCTTCGTCGCCCTCTGCCGGGCCTTTGCCGTCTTCCACCGGCAGGTGACCGATGCCCAGTTGTACGTCGTGCCCATCAACGAGATCAGCTTCCTAGCCTGGCACAGCGGGGACGTGCGGGGTACGGTACCCTTCGCCACGAACTCCGGCTGGGACATCAAGTGGCACCTCTGTCGCGCGGCCATACAGGGCATCCAGGCACTCCGGGAAGTCGACCCTAGGTGTCGGATTCTGACCATCGAGCCCCTTATCCGGGTGCACGGGCACGGGGACTCCGATTTCGGCCACATCGCCCGGATGAACAACGATCAGTTTCAGGCCATGGACATCATCGGCGGTCGGATGTGTCCGGAATTGGGCGGCCGGGAGGAGTACCTCGACCTGCTCGGCTTCAACTACTACTACAACGGGCAGTGGAGGGACGGCGTCGTTCCCCTTCCCTGGCCGGAACCGGAAGGGGAAGCTCGCCGGGTCCCCCTCCACCAGCTGCTGCTGCAGGCCCACCTCCGCTATCGCCGGCCATTTTTCCTCTCGGAAACCGGCCATTTCGGGGAGGGCCGGGTACCCTGGCTGGAAGAGATCGCAGGAGAGGTGGAGCAGGTGCTTGCCGCCACGGACGATTTTTTCGGCGTATGTATTTATCCCGTGCTGGACCGGCCGGACTGGGATGACTTAACGTCCTACTCCAACTGTGGCCTGTGGGATTTGGACGCGGAAAATAACAGGATACCGCACGTACCAAGTATCGAACTGGTACAGCAATTACGGCACGCGTGGTCGCCGGTCCGTGCTCTATGAAGCTACCACCGAGCATACCACAACGAAAAAAGCCCGCCAGCCTCCTAAGGAGGCTGACGGGCTTAGTCATTAGCGCGGTGGCAGGGGGGCTTACTTGCCCTCTACCTCTTCGAATTCTACGTCCTGGACATCGTCGGCTCCGGTACTTCCGGTGTTCGCGCCTGCGCCGGCATCGGCACCCGCGCCGGCGTCAGCCGTCGGGTTACCTTCCTGCTGACCGGCCTGGTACATGTCCTGGCTCGCGGCGTTCCAGGCGGCGTTGAGGGCCTCGGTAGCCTTGTCGATGGCGGTGATGTCTTCCGACTTGTGGGCATCGCGCAGGGCCTGTAGGTTGGTTTCGATCTCCGTCTTCTTATCGGCGGGGATCTTCTCACCAAACTCCTTCAGCTGCTTTTCGGTCTGGAAGACGAGCTGGTCGGCGCCGTTGAGCTTTTCGATCCGCTCGCGGGCTTCCTTGTCGGCTTCCTCGTTTTCGGCGGCCTCGGCCTTCATGCGCTCGATATCTTCCTTACTCAGTCCGGTACCGGCCTCGATCTTGATCGACTGCTCCTTGCCGGTGCCCTTATCCTTGGAGGTGACACTCAGCACACCGTTGGCGTCCATGTCGAAAGTGACCTCGATCTGGGGTACGCCGCGGGGGGCGGGGGGAATGTCTCCGAGCACGAAGCGTCCGATGGGGCGGTTATCCTTCGCCATCTGGCGGGCACCCTGGAGTACGTGGATCTCCACGGAGGGCTGGTTGTCGGTCGCGGTGGAGTACACCTTCGACTTCTTGACGGGGATCGTGCTATTGCTCTCGATCACGGTGTCGAACACGCCGCCCATGGTTTCGATACCGAGGCTCAGCGGGGTCACGTCGAGGAGCAGTACATCCTGCACGTCGCCGCTCAGTACACCGCCCTGGATGGCGGCACCCACGGCCACGACTTCATCGGGGTTCACGCTCTTGTTGGCCTTCTTGCCGAAGAACTTCTCTACGGCCTCCTGAATAGCGGGGATCCGGGTGGAACCACCGACGAGGATCACCTCGTCGATCTCGCTCTTGCTGATGCCGGCGTCCTTCATGGCCTTTTCGCAGGGCTTGAGGGTGCGCTGTACGAGTTCGTCGGCGAGCTGCTCGAACTTGGCGCGACTGATTTTTACGACCAGGTGCTTGGGCACGCCGTCGACGGCGGTGATGTAGGGCAGGTTGACTTCGGTCTCGGTCGAGCTGGAGAGCTCGATCTTAGCCTTCTCGGCGGCTTCCTTCAGGCGCTGCAGGGCCATGGGGTCCTTCTTCAGGTCCATGTTCTCCTGGCTCTTGAACTCGTCGGCGAGGAAGTCGATGAGTACGCGGTCGAAGTCATCCCCACCGAGGTGGGTGTCGCCGTTGGTCGACTTCACCTCGAAGACGCCGTCACCGAGATCGAGGATGGAGATGTCGAAGGTGCCGCCACCGAGGTCATACACGGCGATGGTCATGTCCTTGCTCCGCTTATCGAGGCCGTAGGCCAGGGCGGCCGCGGTAGGCTCGTTGATGATGCGGCGGACGGTAAGTCCGGCCACTTCGCCGGCTTCCTTAGTGGCCTGGCGCTGGGAGTCGTTGAAGTAAGCGGGGACCGTTACTACCGCCTCGGTCACTTCGGTGCCGAGGAAGTCTTCGGCGATCTTCTTCATTTTCTGGAGGACCATGGCACTGATCTCCTGGGGCGTGTACTTACGTCCGTCGATCTCCACCTGGGCCAGTCCGTTGTCGCCCTTGACGACTTTATAGGCACTGCGCTCTACTTCGTTTTTCACTTCGTCGAAGCGCTGGCCCATGTAACGCTTGATGGACGCGACCGTACGCGTGGGGTTGGTGATGGCCTGGCGCTTGGCCGGCTCGCCGATCTTGCGCTCTCCGGCATCGAGGAACGCAACGATGGACGGGGTGGTGTTCCGCCCCTCATCGTTGTAGATCACGGTGGGCTCGTTGCCCTCCATCACCGCCACGCATGAGTTGGTCGTACCTAAATCAATTCCGATAATCTTGCTCATACGATTCTTGTTTCTAAATTTTATTGGACGATGCTGTCGCCACCTTAATTGCAAGCACTGTGCCAGACCATCCCGATCCGGAATCCTGACGCTTTTTCGGGCGCGTACGCCGGTGCGGCGGAAATTGGCATGAGCAGCGTCGGCCCCTTGACATTTTGTCAGTCCCACTCCGAATTTCCATGAATAGAGAAGCCCCCAACCGGTAAGGGTTGGGGGCTTTCGTGCAGATGGCGCCGTTATCCTACTGCCTCAGCAGACGCGTAGCGTGGATTAACTGGCCCTGTGCGTTGCGTAGCGTCAGGAAGTACTGTCCGGCGGGCAAGCCGCTCATGTCAATGGGAATGTTCTGGGTACCCACCTGCGCGTCCAGGTTCACGTCCTGGCGCAGCTGCCCCAGCTGGTTGAAGAGCAGCAAGCGGCCGCGGAAGGCTTCCTGGGT
This sequence comes from Lewinellaceae bacterium, assembly GCA_963803525.1. Taxonomy (GTDB): domain Bacteria; phylum Bacteroidota; class Bacteroidia; order Chitinophagales; family Saprospiraceae; genus Neolewinella. The sequence continues at coordinate 237,097 of CAWDMV010000012.1, read as the reverse complement.
CTTCAGTTCGTAGGTCACCAGGCTGTTGCCCCGGGCGGGGTTAGGGAAGGCCCGGGCGGCGAAGCCCTCGGGGAGCAGGTCGCGGGTACTCACGATGTTCCCGCGGGTAATCACCACACTAGCGGCCGCGCTAGGGGTATAATTGCTCCCATCGCTCGCCAGCACGCGGTGGTAGAGCGTGAGGGTGGTATCGCTGATCACGCCGGCCCCGTCAAGCAGTGCCGCTACCGTACCGAAGTCCGTGCTGAAGAACGTATCCCGACCGGTGTTGGCACCGAAAAGAACAGTTTCGAAATCCTCATCGGCTGCCAACTGCCACACGTAGATGACGGTGTCCATATCAGGGTCGGTCGTGGACGCGTAAGTGACGCGGAACGGCAGTGTAGAAGCGCCCTCCAGACTTAGGCTGTCGCCATCGGCGGGACTCAGGATCATCGACATGGCCGGGGGCAGGTTCAGTTCGCCGCGGATCTGACCGCGGGCCTCGCCGCTGCCTACCTCGGTCGTGTGGATGTTCGCGTAGAGACGTCCGGTGCGGAGCGCCGTGACCACCGTATCCGCCAACGCGAAAGTATTGCTATCGATGGTAAAGCGGGCGCTCTTGAGGTCGTCGGCGGGGTCGGCATTCAGGAAAACGACGATGCCGCCGTTTTGTCCGGCCGGGGCCAGGTGCAGGTGGGCGCCGCCGGCTACCGAGGCATCGAAATCGCCGTCGAGCATGGTCACGCTACCGGAAACCCGGAGGGTCGTGTCGATCAGCTCCAATTTCAAACCACCCTGCGCGGTAGTCATCACGTAGTTGGTGGCATTCGCTCCGGAGAAGGTCGTATGGAAGTAGCTGCCGGCAAGCGGGAGCACCTGTCCACGAATAGCGCCACTGCGGTAATCGGCCGTATGGACGTTGACGTATATCTCGCGGTCCAGCATGGCGGCCAGTTGCACCTGCGTCAGCCGCAGGCGATTGCTGTCGGCCAATACTTCTCCACTGCGGTTGTCGTCAGCGATCTCGGTGTTGATGCCCGTCACGATTCCCGCATTGCTACCGGCCAGGGCGCGGTGCAAGTGCATGCCCCCGTTCACGTCGGCGGCAAAGTCGCTGTCCAGGTCTGCGAAGGAGCCCACCAGGGTGACCATGGTATCGGTTACCTCGGCGGCGACCATACCGGTAGCCATAGTGGGTACTCCCTGCGGTTCGCTGGCACCCGAGAGCGGGGCCAGGAAGTAGCTCTCCGCTTCGGCCAGCACGCTGCCGCGGATCTCTCCACCTCCGAACTCTTCGGAGTGGACATTAACGTAGAAGAAACGCTTCATCAGCGTATCGGCGACGCCATTGCTGATGGCGAAAGTATTGTCCATCGGTAAGTAGCGCCCGCTGGTGTCGCTGTCCATTTGCTCGGCGGTGAGGGGATACACTACGGGACCGCTCTGTCCGGGGTAACCGGCGTGGAAGTGAGACCCCCCGGCGATGGAGGTGTTGAGCGGACTCATCAGGCCCTGAAAGCTGCCGGAAGCCGTCATCCGGTCGCCCAGCATTTCTACTTTCACCATCCCGCGACCGGTGGTCGTGACCGAGGGGATCTGTTCGTTGCCGGTCAGGAAGCTCGTGAAGACCGCCTGGCTTTCGCCCAGCATCTGGCCGCGAATCTCCCCGGCCGTATGCATTTCGGTGTGAACGTTAAAGTAGATACCCCGATCGAACAGCATGTCGAGTTGGGCGTCGTTCAGCGCGTATTCGTTGTTGGCCGGGGACACGGAGGCCATCCGATCGTTCTCCCCCGCCTCGAAATCCACGGGAATAATCACGCCCCCATTGCTACCAGCCATGCCGGTATGTAGGTGAACGCCGCCGCCGACGGAAGTAGCTATGGGCGACTTGAGATCGCCAAAAGTGCCGATCAAGCGGAGCGTACCATCCATCACGTGCCCCAGGACCTGGCCGGATCCGCTGCTGGTGACCACCGGCCATTCATTAGCTCCGGCAAGGTGGGCCCGGAAAATCGCATCGGCTACCGGGAGAACCTGTCCACGGATTTCCCCCGTGCGGAAACTGTCCGTATGCAGGTTGACGTAAAATAGCCCCGATTCGAGTAAGTCTATCTGTTCCTCCGAAAGGTCGTAGCCCTCGTCATCGTCCAAGAAAATACCGCTGCGGTTGTCGTCCCTCAGTTGAATGCTTAGGGGAATGGCGACCGAGCCGTTTTCCCCGGGCAGACCCACGTGCAGATGCGCGCCACCGCCGATGTCCGTAGCTACGTCGCTACTCAGGTCGCGGAAGGAACCAGTGATGTAGAGGACGTCATCGTCCAACTCGAGAAAAAGCGCACCGGACGCTCTGCTTAGGACGGAGGGTACTTCGTAGCTGCCCAGCAGGTTGGTGAAGTACTTGTCCGTGTCCTCAAAGCCCAGCGTACCCCGTATTTCTCCACCGGGGTAGTTTTGGGTGTGTATGTTGACGTACAGACCACCGGAGTCCGCATCGCCGGCGAAATCCTCGGCTACGACGAAGGTGTTGGCTTCCGCCAAGAAATCTCCCCCCAGGGAATCCGCGTCGAGGCTGGGCGAAAGCGCCAGTATGACGTTCCCATTCTGGCCGGGGAGTCCCGCGTGAATGTGTGCTCCCCCACCGATGTTGGTAGCCACCGGAGAGGAAAGCCGGTCGAAGGTACCCGTAACGACCAGCCGTAGGCTATCGTCTTCCCGTTGAGTGACCTCGATGCGTAGCTGGCCGACCGCCATCGTCGTGACGGGGAGTGCTTCCTGCTGACCGCTCAGCCGGGCGGTAATCACCTCCGTGTTCTGGGCGGAAAGCGCAAAACTCGAGAGGATACAGGCGAGCAGTAATGAGTGCGTAAAAGTTTGGAATTGCATAGATCGCGTTTGTGGTGTTGAAGTAAAGACCAAACTCAATTATCCGGAAATGGTGCACGTTATTCCGTGCAATCGGCAAATAAGTTGGCGGAACTACGGTGCTTTGCGTAGGTGGCCCCTTCACCGGCTAGCGGGGCTTGGAGGGCCGGTTTCCGGAGATGGCGCGTTGGGCGTCCGACTTGAAGCGGCCCGCGCCACCCGCGCCCGGGGCGGACTGCTTCGTTTTGCGGCCCTGGACGCGCTTGCGCCACCGTTTCCAGCTGCTGAGTTTAAGCTCACGTTTCATGAGCCGGATGACGTCCGCCTCGGTCAGGCCGAACTGGTATTCGATCGCGGCGAACGGGGTGCGGTCCTCCCAGGCCATTTCAATGACGCGGTCGAGGTCGCGGGGGTTAAGTTGCTCGGACATACGTGGGGAAGTGGACCGACGCCAGAAAGGTTCTGCACAATACCCGGGAATCTTCCTGCCGGCTAACGGAAATTCAGGGCGCGGGTGTACTGTCCGTTGCTCAGGCTATCCAGGCTGGCGTCATCCAGTACGATACCCGTACGCGTGGAGACGGTCCGGCTGGTAAAGAGCCCTTCCCCGTTCGTGACATTCGTGTAGCGCGGAAGCGCCTGGGCGCTGGTCAGGCCGGCATTGGCGTTCTCCAGGGAGAGCAGGCGGGTAACTTCCTCGCCGACCGCCGCCACCTGCAGGTCGAAGCTGTCGAAGCGCCGCGTGGTGCCGTCCTGCGCGGGCAGACTGCGACCGATAAACTGGTAGATCGCCTCGTTATTGACCTCGAAGCGCACTTGGTTAGCGGAACGGTTCTCCCCGTCCGGCTGGTAGCGGGTGTCCAGCTCGTAGACTAAATCTACCTCCCGGTCCTGGGAGGGGTCGGCGGCGCTGAACTCCCGCAGGTGAAAGATGAAGCGTACGTTAAACACGGCGGCCCGCTCCCCGGCTTCCCAGGAGAGCAGTAGGGGGCGGCGGTAGTCATCGATCCGGGCGGTGGTCGACGGGCGGATAAATTCTACGGGAGCCAGCAGCGTCGTCCGGGCTTCGACGTCTGGTTCCCCCGGCCGTTGCACCGTCAGGGTCGCTTCCTGCCCTCCGGCGAGCCGCAGGTCCGACTGCGCGGCCCGGTACAAAATATTTGGCGTGGTAGCGAAAACGCCCGCCTGCCGGGGCAGGCCCACGTCCGTGCCATCCACGCGTTCCATTTCCACACTCAGGTTCAGCGCCTCGTTGGTGAGGGTGACGGTAGCCGCAGCGGGTCCGTAGTAGAGCTGATCGGGGTTTCCGGCCGCGGCACCCGCGTCCCCGCCGCCCGCTTGTACGACCCGTTCCAGGCGCACGTAGTGCACGGGGTCCTCGGCATCCAGATAAGCAAACACTACGGGCCTGTCTTCGAAGTCGGCCTCCAGGTCAAACGTTTCCCGGCAATTGGAGAAAGAAAGCAGGAGCAGGCAGAATACAGTCGGGCGCATCGCGCTAAGGTAGTCCTTTACCGGATGATGCAGCTCGTGGTTGCGGAAAGCCGGGGCGGTACTAGCGGTCCGTCTGCAGGCTAAAAATATCGCGCTCCACCGCCGCAACGAGCTGCTGCGTTTTGCGGGTGGGTAGGAAGGTCAGGGAGCGGCCTTCCAGTTCCGTCCGGTAGGTATGCCCGGCCCGGGCGTAGCCCCGTGCGAGACTTAAATTGGCCACCTTTGAGGTATACCGCGACAGGAAGCCCTGTTTGGTCCGCTCCTGGAACAGACGATCCACGCCGGTGACCGAAAAGACCCGTTCGCCCGTTTCGTCGTACAGGGATATACCCTGCCGGGGACCGAGCTGACGGTCGGACGCCAGGGTATAATTCACGGTGGCCGAATCGGTCGCGAACTTCCCGTCGCGGAAGGTGAGGTCGACCGTAAGCGTCTGCCCCGCCTCCGTGGCGAAGGCGTGGGGGTTGATGAAGTACTGGGCACCCTGCTCCGCTCCGGCGTAGAAGATGGTATAGTACTTACTGGAGCCTCCACTACTTACGGTGGGGCGAATTCCGCAGCTCAGGAGGGTAAGCATAAGGGCATAACTGATGCACCGGAGAGGGGCCACGGCCATATTGGGCATATCGGGCGAGGATTATTCGCCGGTGACGATCGTTTCGTACGTTACGATGAGGTTCAGCACGCTGGTGTGCTTGATGTCGACGGTCGAAATGCGGGTGATCCCGGCATTACGGGCGGCCGTCTGAATGCTGGCGTCCTGGTCGAAGAAGAGTACCCCGAGGTAGCCGGTGGCGGTTGCCCGACCTACTTTTGCACCCAGCGGGTTGCTGGTGGCGTTGACGGGAAGCGTGACGGCGCAACTGGACAGGAGGCAGACCAGACAGAAGGCCAAACCGAGAGCGAGCTGGTTAAAATACTTTCTCATAGTGTGAGGGTAAAAGCGAATGATTTGGTATATCAACTCTAATATACAAAAAGCGCGTTACCGACAAAGATTTTATGCTATCCCCGGTCTTTCGGCACTTCCCCCGCCACGATCTCCTGCCGCCGGAAGTAGTCCATCACCTTTTTGGCGGTGCTGAGGTTAGTGGCTTCGGCGATTTCGCTGGCGAGGGCGTTTTTGACCTTTTTGGTGCTGCCGAAGTGGGCGATGAGTTTTTGGACCGTCTTCTCCCCCACTCCGGGGATGTTGAGCAACTCGGTCTGGAGCATACCGATGCTGCGCTTGTTGCGGTGGTGGCGCAGGCTGAAGCGGTGGGCCTCGTCGCGGGCCTGCTGGATGAGCCTCAGGGATTCCGACTTCTTGTTGATGTGGATGGGCACCGGGTCGTCGGGGAAGTAAATTTCCTCCAGGCGCTTGGCGATGCCGACGACGGTCATCCTGCCGCGCAGGCCGAGCAGGTCGATGCTCTCCATGGCGTGACTGAGCTGCCCCTTGCCGCCGTCGATGATGACCAGCTGGGGCAGGGGTTCGCCCTCGTCGACCAGGCGGCGGTAGCGGCGGTGCACGACCTCCTTCATGCTGGCGAAGTCGTCGGGGCCGACCACCGTTTTGATGTTGTAGTGGCGGTAGTCCTTCTTGCTGGGCTTGGCGTTTTTGAAGACGACGCAGGCGCTGGCCGGGTTCGTGCCCTGGATATTGGAGTTGTCGAAGCACTCGAGGTGGAAGGGCAGCTCGTCCATCTGCAGATCGGCCTGCAGCTGCTTGAGGATACGCTCGGCGGGCGTCTGCCGGTTGGCGTGGCTGATGCGGGCCTTCTTGCGCTGCAGCAGCATGTACTTCGCGTTCTTCTCGCTGAGGTCCAGCAACTTCTTCTTATCGCCGATCTTGGGCACGGTCACGGAGGCTTCCACCCCGGGCAGCTCCAGCTCGTGGTTAAGGATGATCTCCGGGGCGATGCTGTTGAAGCGGTCGCGCAGCTCGGGGATGGCGTAGGTGAGCAGGCTCTCCTCGTCGTCGTCGAGGTTCATCTCGATCTCCTGGGTGTGGGTGTGGATGACCGCCCCGTTGACGATCTTGATGTAGTTGAGGTAGGCCTCCTTTTCGTCCATCGCCACGCCGAAGACGTCCAGGTCGCGGATGCTGGTCGATACGATGGTCGATTTGCTCTGGTACTTCTCGAAGGCCCGGAGCTTGTCGGCGATCTGCTGCGCGCGCTCGAACTCGAGCTGCTCGGCCAGCTCCTCCATCTCGGCCTGGAAGTGGCGCTTTACCTCCGCGAAGTTGCCCTTCAGGATGTTCTTGACCTGCTCGATCTTCTCGTTGTAGCTCTCCTCGTCTTCCTCGCCCACGCAGGGCCCCTCGCAGTTTTTGATGTGGTACTCCAGACAGACTTTAAACTTGCCCGCCTCGATGTTTTCCGGACTCAGGTTCAGGTTGCACGTGCGCAGGGGGAAGAGTTGCTTGACCAGGTCGAGGATGATCTTGAGCTGGCCCTTGCTGGTATAGGGTCCGAAGTAGTAACTGCCGTCGCGCCACACCTGCCGCGTGATGAATACGCGGGGGAAGCGCTCCTTTTTAATGCAGATGTAGCTGTAGTTCTTATCGTCCTTCAGGTTGATGTTGTAGCGCGGCTGGTGGGTTTTGATGAGGGCGTTCTCGAGCAGGAGGGCGTCGGCCTCCGATTCCACGATGGTGAATTCCAGGCGGTGGGCGTTCTTGACCATGACGCGGGTGCGGTTCAGGCGGTCCTTGCGGTCGCCGAAGTAACTGGCTACGCGGTTGCGCAGCGTCTTCGCTTTCCCCACGTACAGGATGGCGTCATCGGGCCCGATGAAGCGGTACACCCCGGGTTGCTTGGGCACGGTGTCGGCGATGCGCTTGTAGTCTTCCGTCGTCATTGCTGCAATAACGAAAAGGACCCCGAATCGTTGGAGGGGCCGGTAGACAATTTGCCCCGGGGCGGCGGCGCGCGGAGTGCCGGGTAAGTGACTAACTTTGTGGCTAACCGATCCCACTTATGCGTCTATTCGTCTGCGCGGCGCTGACCAGCTGCCTCTTTTTTAGCTGTGGGGAGGCTCCCGAGGCCAATCCCCCGATTGCTCCTACCGACGTCCTCCAGGACACGCTAAGTCCCGACTCCCCCCCACCCCCGCTGGCGAAAGGCGACCAGCTGACGGCCTGGGTCGATGGGCTCTTCATTCGGGCCGACCCCGACAAGCAGTCGGAGATCCTCCTGCAGCTTAGCGAAGGGACGCCCCTGACGTACACCGGGCGGGCCTCCGATCTGGAGGAAACCATCGTACTGCGGGGTACGGCGTTCCGCGAGCCCTGGCTAGAGGTGTTGACCACCGATAGTATTCAGGGCTGGGTGTTCGCCGGCGCGCTGCAGCGGCCGGGGGAGACGAAGGGTATGGGCTACCGCGGTCCCGAACGGTTCGAGTTTGCCCACTTCGGTGCGTACGACTTAGCCGACTGGACCCCCATAGACAGCCGGGAAAGCAGCGGAGGCGACGCCGAGAGCATCATAAGCGTGTACGACCGGGCCGGTGAGCGACTCACCGTGCGGCAAACGGATATGGGCGACTACGGCTACGAACGCGTGTATACCCTCACCGATACGGCGGGAAACGTACTCCGGACCCGCGAGTTTCGCTTCGAGACCGATCCCGCACCCAACTTGGTGGAGATCGTAACGGATTTCGAGCGGACGCCCCCCCGGCAGTACCGCCGTACGCAGGCCCTATCCCAGAACCTAAACGCGCTGGCTGCCCGGCCGGAAATGGCGTACGGGCCGTGGGTATTCCGTACCCCCCAGTAGCACCACGGCGGACGGTGCGGCTGGTCGGTAGTCGTACACACGGGAATCGTCCCGGCAGGGAGTAACAAGGCGGAATGGTGCGGTATAGACTACCAACGAACACGCATAACGAGACACTTGACCCACGCTACCCTACCCCACCGTCCACAACCGCTGTCCTACGACGCGTACTTCGAAGCGTTGCGCCAGCGAGAATACGCCCGCCTCGACCTGGAGGGGCACGTCTACCTCGACTACACCGGAGGTAACCTGCCCGCCGCACGCCAGTTAGATGACCACCACGCGCTGTTACGCAAGTCTACCCTGGGCAACCCCCACTCCACCAATCCCACCTCCCGCCACGCCACGGCCCTCATCGCGCGTACCCGCCGGGCGGTACTGGACTTCTTCGGCGCCGGCGATGACTATTACTGCGTCTTTACCCCCAATGCCTCGGGTGCCCTCAAGCTGGTCGGCGAAAACTACGTCTTTGGTACCGGCAGCCACTACCTGATGCTGGCCGATAATCACAACTCCGTCAACGGCATCCGGGAGTACGCGCAAGCCGCGGGTGCCCGTTTTTCCACCGCGCCGGTTCACCGTCACGACCTGACCATCGACGAAGACTTCCTGCGGGGCGAGCTCGACCGACCGGCGGGACCTTCCCCCCGGCTCTTTGCCTATCCCGCGCAATCTAACGTATCCGGGGTCCGGCATTCCCTAGACTGGATCGGGCGGGCACAGGCGCTCGGTTGGGACGTGCTGCTGGATGCGGCGGCTTTCGCGCCGGGCAATCCGCTGCACCTGCGCGCTTGCCGCCCCGACTTCGTGTGCGTATCCTTTTATAAGATCTTTGGCTACCCGACGGGACTGGGCTGTCTGCTCGTCCGCAAAGACAAGTTTGCGCGCCTGCGCAAGCGGTGGTTTGCCGGGGGGACGGTACGCCTGGCTTCCGTGGCCCACCCCGACCACCGTTTACTGGACGGTCCCGAGCGCTTCGAGGACGGTACGCTGAACTACCTGGACCTACCGGCCCTGAAGATCGGTCTGGACTACGTTTCCGGCATCGGGATGGAGCGCATTCGGGCGCGCACGGCGGCGCTCACCAACTACCTCTACGACCGCTTGCGGGAACTCCGCCATCCGGACGGGAGCCCGGCCGTACGCATCTTCGGCCCCGAGGACCGCGGTCGCGCGGGGGGCACCCTGGTAATGGCTTTTTACGATGCCGCCGGCCGCCGCTTCCCCTTCGAGGAGGTAGAAGCCCGGGCCAATCGCCGACGCATTTCCCTGCGCTCGGGCTGCTTTTGCAATCCGGGGCTCGACGAAATTATTTCCGGCGTTTCCGGGGTGGACCTGCGCAACTATTTCGCCGCGCTTGCCCAGGCTGACTACGCCAGCATGATCGCATCCCTGGGGCACCGGCGGGGGGCTACCCGTATATCGGTCGGGCTGGCGACCGTAAGGAAGGACCTCAACCATTTCCTGGACTTCGTCCGGTCGCTGATGCGGGAGTCCGTAAGAGCTGCCACGGTTTAGGGCTCCTCCTGCAACTGGCGGTAAATGAACCAGACGATCAGCAACATCACGGTCACGATGACGGCCAGGACGAGGTAAGCGACCGGTCCGGTTCCTCCCAGGACCTGGGGAAAGGCGAGGTAAACCATATTCAACTTTAGGGAGGTAACGCGTTAGGGGGTGGCTTGGCTGTATCGGAATGCAATTGCGTTCGTTTCCCCGGTAGGCGCGAAAAGGGCAAGTCAGCATTCACTCTCAGTGGCCGCGCGAAGTCCATCTACTTACCAGCCTGATCCAAGCGCTCGGCTAATGCCTGGTGACCCTGACCCCGGGCGTGATCGGCGGGAGTGAGTCCACGCGTATCCCGGTGCGCCGGATCGGCACCGGCATCGAGTAGGAGGTCTACCATTATCGGTTGATTAAAGGTGGCGGCAAAGGTCAGGGCGGTTGCTCCGCTCTGGCTGGTGACCGCGGGGCTGGCCCCTCGTGCCAACAGGTAGCGGGCGATATCAGCGTGACCACGAAAACATACGCCCATGAGGGCGGTGTTGCCCGCAGCATCCTGCGCGTCGACTTGCGCGCCGGATTCGACGAGGGCGCGGGTGGTAGGCAGGTCCCCCAGATAAGTAGCCAACACCAGGGCGGTAGACCCACGTTCGTCGCGGGCATCCAGGAGGGCGGCATCACTGCTTACGAGTTCGGATACGCGACCGGCATCCTGGGCGCGGACGGATTGAAAAAGAGCATCGGTGGAGTTCATAGGCGGTCGGGTTTAGCCGGGAGGTCGGCGGCAGCAACATAACTCTGTGGTCCCGAGAAAAGATCAGTCGCGGGGCGGCGGGCCATCTAATCCTTGCCGGTCCTTCGATCGGGCCTAGAGCTTGTTTGGGATTCCGCTCACCGCCGTAAACTTGCTATTCTGCGCCTGCTCTTCGCCTCGAAAAGCGTCACTTAGCCCGTCACCGCGAAGCAGCCACGAAGTGCACCTCCCCTTCCCGAGGCTCGATTATCCCCAAGATAGCGGCGTTTTCCGTCAGGCTCGGAAAACCCAAACAAGCTCTTAGGTCGACAAGCTGGGAAGCCCCGGCCATGAGCTACGGCCCTGCGGGTCAGGCCCGTGCGGGTCGATTGGGTACTATCCGTTAGGGTCGGTGTACACGTTTTCGCTTTCGTGCCCGTCAAACTTGATTTTTTATTGTACCCGCCAAAAAACGTTAAAGGTCTTACCCCCCGGGGTTTAGCACTTGCGTGCGGGTAGAAATCACCTATCTTTAGCTTAGTGTTTGTTTTTAGTTGTCTCTACTCTACGTCTCATGAAAAACCCTAATCTGGCAGCGACCATGCTGCCAAATCCCGCTTATGCGGGGAACAGCTTCGTGCTGCGTGGTCTCCAACTGCTTAAGGCCTTCCAGCATCGCGACCCCCAGACGGTGCGCCACCTGGCCAAGGATTATCTCGAGGCCGCGGAACGCAACCGGCATTCGAAGAACTACGGCAACGCCGTCCACCAGGCGAACATAGTCCTGGGACTGATCGCGCTCGAGCGGCAGGAAGTGGAGTTGGCCGAGCAGTACCTACTGGCTGCCGCCCGTACGCCGGGGTCCTCCCAGCTGAAGGGCATGGGGCCGAACATGCTCCTGGCGCAAAAACTACTCGAGAGCGGTCGGCGGCGCACCGTACTTCGCTATCTAGAAAGGTGCGGTAAATTCTGGCGACTGAGTATGGGTCGTCTCTGGAAGTGGAAGCTGGAGATTCGGGCGGGACGCACGCCTAATTTTGGTGCCAACCTGAGTTACCTGCTGGATCCGAAGTCATTTGGGTAGGAAAATTGCGTAAACCAAGATTCCACCGAAAGAATTATTGGTATAAATATTGTTAAACTACAATAACATACCGTAGGAAAGCGCGTTGAAAGCTCGGATCATGTAGCTTTCAATACACTTTCATGGAAAAGGAATTCCTACTACTGGGTCGTACCCTGTTACTGGCCTTCGACAAACGCGATTACTTCGCGGTGTCCCGCATCGCCGCGGACTACCTCGCCGCCGCCGAACGCCACCGCAATAGTGCCAATTACGGCAATGCCATCCATCAGGCCAATACCTTACTCGGCCTCGTCGAACTCCAGCACAACCGGGTAGCAGAGGCCGCTGATTATTTACTCAATTCGGCGCGTACGCCGGGCTCCCGACAGATGAAAGCCTTCGGGCCGAATATGCTGCTCGCTGAACGCTTGCTGGAGCTGGGCCATCGCAGTACCGTTGCGCGCTACCTCGACGAATGCCGTTCGCTCTGGATGCTCAGTTTCGGGCAACTGCGGAAGTGGCGCCGCCAGGTGCTAAACGGGGGTCACCCCAACTTCGGGGCCAACCTATCCTACCTCACGGACTACAAGTCCTTCGGCTAGCGGCAGCCGTAGATCTCGAATCTATCATTTTGGGCAAGTGTCTCTACGGAGTACAGCCGTACGAGGTGGCTGCGGTAATTCAGGTGGCGGTTAGCCACGATGACCAGCCTACCCCCGGGTTTAAGTACCCGCCTCACCTGTCGGAACAGCCCAAGGCTGATCTCCACATTATTTTCGTGGCCAAAGTGAAAGGGCGGATTGGTCACCACCAGCTCCTGGGAGGCAGTCGGCACCTCATCCAAGGTATGCGCGTAAAGCACCCGCGCACGCGCCGGGGGCAGATTCAAGCGCGCACTTTCCACCGCCAGCCGGGAGTCATCCGTAGCTAACAGGGAGGCCGCGGGGTATCGCCGTAACAGCTGGTCCCCGATGATTCCGTTGCCGCAAGCCACATCTAATATGGTAGATGGTTCCGGTAGATTAAAATCCTCCCACCGCTGCAATAAAAACTGAGTGGCGTAGTCAATGTGGCCCGCGGAGAACACGCCGGCATACTGCCGGTATTCCGTTCCCGCGAAGGGGAGCCGGCGAAGGGGTAGCTCCGTTGCGGCCCCCTGGGTGGAAAATTCGGAAAGCAGCAGCAACCGCGCCTTGCGTACCGCCCTACTTTGCTCTACCCTGCCGGCGTAGCTTCCGGCGATCTCCAGTAAACGGGGAGTAAAGTGCCGCGTCATGAAGCCCGCCGCGGCGCGGGTGTCGACCCCGGAAGCGGCGGCGATACGCGCTACGTAGGCCTCGAAGAGCTCCAGGGATTTGGGAACCCGCAATAGGGCGCCACCCGTGGGTACGGGAACATCAAAAAATGACTCCTTTTCGGGTAAGTCCCCGGTGGCGTTCCGGCGTAGCGCCTCCTCCTGACTGTGGTAGGTTGCAAAAAAGCGTACGGGTTGCGGCAGGCTCAGAGACAGGGCGCCAAAGCGATCGTGCAGGACCAGGACCGGTTCGTCGGGTGACAGCTCCTCGCGGCCCCAGCGCAGCAGCAGGTCATCCGCCGCACTGAATACCGTGAGGGAGGGGTCGGAAGTAGCAGGGTAGCGCTTCATCGGGGTAAAGTACGTGCCTAGTGTTTCAGGACCGAAATAAGCTGCACCTTAACTTGCCATCGCGGCGCTGCACTTCCCGGCCAAAAATCCACCGTAGTTACGGCTATGCTGAACTTTTGTCCGCTCGTTCAGCACCACGCCGTCGGCGTCAAGCTGTTGCTGAGTTCAATCCTGAAGCACTAGCGACCTTTTTCGAGGCAAATAGTAGGCCAAAAAAGCAAGTATGGGGCAGTGAGCGGAATCCCAAAGAAGCTCGTATGGTTGACTGACTCCCTGCGCGTAGCGGCGCGTCAACCGGCAAGACCATTTCCGTTCTCCAGCGTAAGTTGCACTATGCCCCCTCTGCACTACCTGAGTTTTCCCGTCGTCAACTGCCAACCGTTACCCGGCGAAGTCGACGAGAATTATCTTCTGACTACGGATAGCGGGAAGCAGTACCTGCTCAAGGTAGCCCCTCCGGGTACCGAAGCCGAGCAGCTGGAATTCCGGGAAGCGATGCTTGATCATCTGACGAACTACGACCTGCCCTTCGCGGTGCCCGGGCCCGTAGAGCGCCACCTGGTAGTCACGTCGGAGGGTGCGCGGTACTTGAGTGTCTACACCTGGATGCCTGGTAAGCTACTAGCTGAAGTTCACCCCCGCACTCCCCTACTCTGGCGGTCCTGGGGAGAGGCCTGCGGACAGCTATCACGTGCCTTGCGAACGTTTGACCACCCCGGGGCGCACCGGCAATATGCCTGGGATCCGGTAGTCGCTCAGCGACGGCACCGAGATACCGAGCTGTTTGATCGCTGGGAGAAAGTGCTGGCGGAGTATTTTTTCTCGCTGATCCGAGGGGCTGAATTCTCCACCTTGCGGCATTCCGTCAATCACAATGATGCCCATGAGCACAACCTCCTGGTGGGAGCGGACGGTCGGATCTGTGGGGTACTGGATTTTGGGGATGCGGTATATACCGCCACGGTATGTGAACTGGCCATTGCCTGCGCTTACGCCGGTATGGGACAGCCCGATCCGCTGGGGACCATGCGGCAACTGGTAGCCGGCTACCATTCCGTATTCCCCCTGGAGGAAGACGAAGTGGACGCGCTGTTCCCCCTCATCATTGCGCGTTTGCTGCTTACGGTGACGACCGCGGCCGTCAACGCCCACCGACATCCCGATAATGCCTACCTGCAGGTGTCCGATGCGGCGGCCTGGCAGCTGCTGCGGCAGTTGCGGCCTATCCACCCGCGCCTGGCAAGGGCTCACTTCCGTACGGCGGCCGGGCGCGGTGCCCATCCGCTAGCTTCCGCTTACCTGCACTGGGCCACCACCGCAAAATTGCACCCCCTCCTTCAGCTAGCGGATGCTGACCTCCGGCCCATGGATCTGGGGGTAGGCAGTACGGAACTCGGGCCCAACCGAAACTTCGAGGATCTCGCCACCTTCACGATCCACGTCCGCCGGCTCCTCGAAGACGCCGGTGCGGACCTCGGCATCGGCGGCTACGGGGAGACACGACCCGTCTACACCACCGATGACTTCGCGAGTACGGGCAATAGCGGTCCCCGGTGGCGCAGCGTTCACCTTGGGCTGGACTTCTGGACGCGACAGGCGGGTACCCCCGTATACGCCCCCCTGGCGGGAGAAGTACACAGCTGCGGGCAGGACCCCACCGCGGGAGGCTACGGAACCACCATCATCCTGCGGCATCGCCCCCAGGACGGGCTGGAGTTTTTCACGCTCTACGGCCACCTGTCGGCTGATTCCATCGCCAACCTTCGGGCGGGGACGCGGGTGCGGGGGGGCGAACGAATAGCGCGCATCGGCCCGCCGGAAGAGAACGGAGGCTGGCCCCCCCACCTGCACTTCCAGGTGCTGCTGGACGTATTCGATAAAGTGGCGGATTATCCCGGGGTAGCCTACCCGGAAGAGGCGGATGTCTGGCTGGGCCTCTGCCCCGATCCCCGTACGCTGCTTTCCTTTTCCGTGCCCGCCGAAACCGCGCCCGCCGAGCCGGCGGCCTCCCTGCTGCGCCGGCGTCGGGCGCGGCTGGGTTACGGCCTGAGCGTCTCCTACCGCAGGCCCCTCCACATCCTGCGGGGTTCCATGCAGTATCTCTACGACGACACCGGACGGCGCTACCTGGACACCGTCAACAACGTGGCCCACGTAGGACACGAGCACCCCCGGGTAGTAGCGGCGGCTACGCGGCAACTGGGCGTACTGAACACCAATAGTCGCTACCTCCATCCCCACGTCATCGACTTCGCGGAAGCCCTCACCGCTACCCTGCCGCCGGCCCTCTCGGTGGTTCACTTCGTCAATTCCGGGAGTGAAGCCAATGAGTTGGCCCTCCGAATGGCCGCCGCCGTGACGGGGAACCCCCACGTGCTGGCCCTGGAAATGGGCTACCACGGCAACACCTCCCGGACCATCGACGTCAGCAGTTACAAGTTCGACCGGCGGGGCGGAGCGGGCCGCCCGGACGCCACCCTGCTGCTTCCCCTACCCGATCTCCTACGAGGGCAACACCTGGACCCCCGCCCCTACCTGCCGGAAGAAAAAACCTCCTTCATCGCGGAGGCGATCGTCAGTTGCGGGGGCCAGCGGATGTTGCCCCCCGGCTACCTCGCGACGGTGTACCGCCACATTCGCGCCATCGGGGGCGTGTGCATCGCCGACGAGGTACAGACGGGAGTGGGCCGCACGGGCAGCCACTACTGGGCCTTCGAGCTTCAGGGGGTGGTCCCCGACATCGTGACCATCGGGAAGCCCCTCGGCAACGGCCACCCGCTGGGGGCGGTGGTGTGCACGCCCGAAGTAGCCGCTGCCTTCAACAACGGCATGGAGTACTTCAACACCTTCGGCGGCAATCCGGTAAGCAGCGCCATCGGCCTGGAGGTACTGCGGGTAGTCCGGGAAGAAGGTTTGATGGAGCACGCCCGAACGGTGGGCGCATACCTAAAGACTGGCTTAAGGAACCTGCGCCAAGATTTCCCGCTGCTGGCCGACGTCCGGGGTGCAGGCCTGTTCCTGGGCGTAGAGCTCTGTGGGACGGACCTCGCACCGGCGACCACGCCCGCTGCCTACCTGAAGAACCGGATGCGGGAACTCGGCTTCCTGATGAGTACCGACGGCCCCCGGGAGAACGTGCTGAAGCTCAAACCACCGCTGTGTTTTAGTCGGACGAACGCGGACCAATTGCTGGATTACCTGCGTCGGGTGCTGGCGGAAGACGGTTGTCAGCTTTAGGGCTTGTCCTCCAGCAACTGCAGCTCCTGGCGTGCCACCGATTGTCCTTGGGGCTGGCCCCGCTCCCCACAGCTATCCGCGATGCGCCGCAGGTTGGCCCGCATATTGTCCACCGCCCAGGGGTCGCTATCCAGGTAACACCGCAGCTCGGTGAAGCAACTGCGCAGAAGATCCTCGTAGGCCCAGCCACCGAGAAACACCAGGCCACCTGAATCGTCCATAGCTGCGTTATGCCGCGGCAATTCGGCTAATTCCTTGAAGAGTTGGGTGAGGTAGTTCACCGCCGTCATGGCCGTAGCCGGGTCGTTAATGGCCGGACTGGCCGCTTTGATGGCCACTTCCACGAGGTGCTTAAAGCCGGTGGCGTAGACGTCGATCGGCTCCCGCTCGGAGATACTGACCTCCCGAGCGGCGTCTCTTCCCTTCGTCTTGCCCTTACCGTTCCAACGGATAATGGGCTGCCCGGCGTAGACGAAGGAACCGGGCCGGGCCAGGAAGGTGACCGGGCTTTTTTTCTCACGGCTGAAGTTGACCAGAGCGTCTACGTCCACGCCGTCCAGGTAACCGCAGCGGTCGGCATGGTAGCACTCGCCGGAGGTTTCGACCTCCTCTTCCACCCACGCCAGGCGGCTGCGCGAACGACTCAGTTCCTGTAGTCGCTCGTGGGTGTGGCGATAAGACTTATACAGCACCACGTTGATGTGAATGCTGCGGGAGACGCGGTAGATGAAGTAGATGAACAGGACCAGGCTCGCCACCGCGAACAGACCGGCGCTGGCCGCCGCCAGGAGGGGGGGCGGGCATTGTCCGGCGGCTCGGTCACCCCCAGAAAGAGAATAATGCTGTGGGCGATCGTGCCGGCCCCGACGCCAAGGATGAGTTGGTGGTACCGCTCGGCCAGGATCAGCGGCAACAGCCGGGGCGAATAAGATCCGATGGACCGGTCGATCACGTTCATTACCATCGTATAGGCAAAGATCGTGAGGGTGAACACGCCACCTATGATGGCCGCCAGGAGGGCCCGGATCGTATCCAGGTCGGATATATTGAAGCGCTCCAACCAACCGGGCAGCGTGGCATCCCCGTCGGTGGTGCTCACCTGGATTATCCCGAGGGCGACGAAGAGCAGAAAGACCAGCGTAGGCAGGCTGGAGATGCTGCGGACCAGGTCACGCAATTGCAGCAAGAGACGTCGCATGGGACGGACGCTAGCTCGCTACGCTGCCCCGTTGGGGTAGCAGGTCCAGGACCTGCATGGCGGGTTCGAAGCCTTCCGCCGCGCTCCGCTGTAGAGCGATGTAGGTGATCATGAGGCCGTAAATCGCCTTAGACGATACGTCGGCCACGGTGAACAGGCCCTGCCGCCACACTACGCCGGCCGCATCGGGGGCGAAGTAGGGGATGCCGTAGGCCAGGGGGTAGAGCGTCCAGGCGAACATCATCAGCCAGAACACCTTACGCATCGCCGAAGCGGCAGCCGGGGGCATCGCGACGGCTCCCCGAAAGATGCGGGTGCCTACGATCCAGTTCATCGCCACGAAGAAAACCGTGGAGATCGCTCCCCACAGCATCAGGCTGCCCAGGTCGGTGGTCTCGTACAACTGGCCGATGTAACCGGTAACGATCATGCCCCAGGCGAGGAGGATCAGAAGGGTCGCATCGCGGAAGAGCCGGGCACCCCGGATATTCAGCACGATCAGCAGCTGGGTCAGAAGGCAGGGGATGGTGACCATCCAGTTCACGTAGCGGTAGCCGTTGCTGAAGGTCGCCTCGGTCGGCTCGTACACCCCCGCCTGGAAATTCATTACGAAGGCATCGCTCCACAGTCCGGATTGTCCGTACAGAATGGTGCCCGCCGAAACCATGACGATACAGGACAGCGCGGTAGCCGTCCGGTACTTCGGAGCGACGAAGCGGGAAACCAGGATAAAGAAAACGAGGGCGGCGAAGTGCGCGCCTACCCCCATACTCAGCAGGTGATCGACCGCTTCGTACTGGGACGGAAAATAGGTGTACAGGCTTTCGATATTGGTCATTAGCGTAATTTATTCCCCCTATAACCTAATTATAGGAGCCTTGTTGACAGGATCGACGCCAAGCGTAATTTGTGCGGGCAGCTGGTGAATTTCATTCCTCCAGCCGCACCGAACCCGGGGGAAACCCCTGGCCCGCGCGAAGTGTTAAATGCGCGACTTTAGTCTGGTTCGCCAATAGATCTTTTATCTTTAGGGTGCCTTCGACCCGGGTTTATACCAACGACAGAACCACATAAATTACACCCTTATGGGTCGACGCCTTATGAGCAGAACAGTAGCGGTACTGTTCTACATTGCCTTTCTTAACTTTAGCTGTACGGATACCCCCCGCCGCCCTCCGGCAGACGCCAGCGTTTATGTTTCTTACGATGAAACCGTAGGCTATCAACTTATTCGCAACGGAGCACCCTTTTTCATTAAGGGCGGCTCCGGCAGCAGCGAGCTGGAACGCCTCCGGGAGTACGGCGGCAACACCGTGCGCGTATACGAGCCCGACAGTTTACCCCGGGTACTCAAGGATGCCCACCGCCTGGGCCTGGCCGTCGTGGCCGACCTTCCGCTGCCGCAATACGATAAGCGGTATCCCGGCCTCTCCGATTCGGAAGAGGTCGCCGCGCAGCTGGCTTACATCCGCGAGGTAGTAGAGGCAAATAGGGATCATCCCGCCCTGCTTTGCTGGATGCTGGGCAACGAGGTGTTCCAGTCGGGCTACGGGCGCAACTTCGTCCGCGGATACAATGAACTGGCGGCGGCCGTACGGAAGATGGATCCTAACCATCCTATTACCACCGCTGTTATTCGCCACCAATTGGCAAATATTAAAATGAGCTGGCAGGACGTGGAAGTGGACTTTATCTCCCTGAACATCTTCGGAAAGCTGTCGTCCTTCGAGGAAACCAGGTTCTGGCTCTCGGCAATCTGGCGAGGTCCGTACCTGTTTTCCGAGTGGAGTACTAACGGCCCGTGGGAATCCGAAAGAACCACCTGGCAGGTACCCATCGAAGCGACCAGCCGGAAAAAGGCCGAACAGTTGCGGGAGCGATACGCTCGATTCATCGCGCCGATTGATAACGGGCGCTTTCTCGGCAGCCTGGTTTTCTACTGGGGCCTGAAACAAGAACAGACACCCACCTGGTTCAGCCTATTCTCGGAGCAGGGCCATACGAGCGAGATGGCCTTCACCCTGCGTAACCTGTGGCAAGAAACCGAGCTCCCCTACCCCGGCCCGGGCATCGAATACCTGCTGCTGGACGGCAAGGGTGCCCAGGATCATATTCTTTTGACCTCCGGCGACTCCGTCACCGCCACAACTAATTTCCCGGGAGGGGTCACTCCGAGGGACAGTCTCCACTACCGGTGGCGTATTTCCCCGGAGGACTGGCTGGGAGAAAGCACTTTGTCCGCCGATATCCCCGCCCTGGATCAACTGCTGATCGCCTCCTCACTCGATTCCCTTACTTTCCGTGTCCCCGCCCTAAGCGGACCCTACCGCGTTTACCTCACGGTGTCCGATACTTCCGGGTACTACGCTACGGCAAACACTCCATTTTTCGTGTTAAACCCGGCTCATGCTAAATGATCCTGACGTTCGTAACCCTACCGCCGGCGAACAGCTTACTCTCCGCTTGCTCGTGGCGGCGGGCACGTTCTGCGTCGCTTATTTCTGCTATTTTTTCTTTCAGCCAAAATACATCGGCCATCCCGTCCTGTATGGATTGCTGACCAGCATTATCGTCTACGGCATTATTCGTGACTTCGGGATGTGGTACCACTATTTGGCCATCTCCGTACCGGAAACGCCTCCGGCCACCCGCACCTTCACCGTAGACGTATTTACGACCTTCTATCCCGGAGAGCCGTATGACATGATCGTCACTACGCTGCGGGCGATACAGCAGATTACTTATCCCCATACCACCTACCTGTGCGACGAAGCCGATGATCCGTACCTGCGGGAGGTGTGTGAGCAGCTGGGGGTTATTCACTGTACGCGTAGCAACCGGATCGATGCGAAAGCGGGCAACATTAACAACGCCCTGCGCCAGGCCACCGGGGAAATTTGCCTGATTCTGGATCCGGACCATGTCCCGTATCCGCATTTTCTCGACCACATCGTCCCCCATTTTCAGCGTCCGGAAATCGGATTCGTGCAGACTGTCCAGGCTTACTACAACAAGCAGGACACCCTGGTCGCGAAAGGCGCCGCACAGCAGACCTTCCACTTCTACGGTCCGATGATGATGACGATGAACAGCTACGGGACCGTGAATGCCATCGGGGCCAACTGCACCTTCCGCCGGGCCGCACTCGACAGCATTGGTGGCCACGCTCCCGGACTCGCCGAGGATATGCATACTGCCATGTTGCTCTATCACGCCGGCTGGAAATCGGTGTACGTGCCGCAAATACTCGCCGAAGGCCTGGTGCCCTCCACCATCACCGCCTACTTCAAGCAGCAGATCAAGTGGTCGCGGGGCACTTTCGATCTTTTCTTCAAGGTATTTCCGAAGATTTTCCCCTCCCTAACCGGGCGGCAGCGCTTACACTATGCCATGATGCCGCTGCACCACCTGGCGGGCGTCTTTTACTTTCTCGGCTTCCTCATTCCCATCCTCTCCCTGCTGCTGTCCGATACGCCGTGGACCGGCAATTTTGGGGACTTCGTTTTGCTCATCAGTCCGGTACTGTTCAGTTCCTTCGTGATTCGTTTTTACATTCAGCGTTGGCTGATCTCCGATGACGAGCGGGGCTTTCATATCGTAGGGGGTATACTCGAAATCCTCACCTGGTGGGTATTTTGTATCGGTTTCCTTTACACCCTGATCGATAAGCAGGTTCCCTACCTGCCTACGCCCAAAAACGATGAGGATGTTACGCATCCGTCGCTGCTCCTCCCCAACGTCTTCGTCGGCGTCGCTTCGCTGGGGGCCATCATATACGGCCTGGAACGCGACCTCACTCCCTTTTCACTCATCATGGCCGGATTTGCCCTGGTGAACGCCTTTTTTATGTTCTTCAGCGTTTACCTCGCTCTCGGCGTTACCAATCGCAACCGCGTACTGCGCAGCCGCCTTCCGAGTCTGGCCCTGAGTGTCGGCCGGCAGGCCCGTACCGGTTTGCTGTGGTCACTCGACGCCATGACCCTTACCGTCCGCAGACTTGCTCCGGTGCTTTTGCTGGCCGTCATCGTTTCCGTTTTTGCCTTGTTGGACCACTCCGAAAAACTCAGCTTTGACCTCGTCAAGCCCGAAATATCCAATCGTCCTTTGGCCCCTTCTACGCAATTTGGCTTGTTTTACCCCAGCGACGAAACCGGTCTCTCGGACATTTCTCTGGTCGGTCAGATGGAAGAAAGGGGTCAATTTCACGCGGACGTCATATCCGGTTATTTTGCCTGGAAGCCGGCCGACACCCCCCCTCACCTCCTAGCTTATCTGAACGACGTCGGTCGTCAGGGTTCCATCCCGATGATTACCTGGGAGCCCTGGGTAAGTACCTTTCCCTTTAGCGACTCCTCCGCCGACCTCCGACAGGAAAGAAAGGCCTTCAACTACATTTCGGAGGGGGTCTTTGACGACTACATCCGGAAGGTTGCCGGTAAGGTGAAAGAATTTGGCGGACCGGTCTATCTGCGTTTTGCCCATGAATTTGATAACCCGGCCTATCCGTGGTCACCCACCGGGGGGAATACGCCGAAGGAGTTCATCCATGCCTGGCGCCACGTACACGGCATCTTCGAGCGGGTGGGGGCAGAAAACGTAAGCTGGATCTGGAACCCGTGGAAGGCGACCGCCATGTCTTCCTACTTTCCCGGAGAGGAATACGTCGACTACATCGGCCTGACCACGCTGAACTATGGATCGCTGAACAAGATCGGATCCGAAAGCCTGGACTCCCTCTACGCCCCCTTTCGGAAAGCCGCCCGCGCGCTCCCCGAGATGAAAGTGATCCTCGCGGAGTTCGGCTCGCTCGGCACGGAAGCGGAAAAACTGGCCTGGATGAACGACGCCAAGGAAAGCCTGACCCTCAATTATCCCGAGGTCGTAGCCGTGGTGGCCTTCAACAGCGCCTACGATAAGAATATTCCACCGCCGAACCGGGACCACCTGCGTTACCTGGACTGGACGCTGGAATCTTCTCCCCTATTTTCCGCTTTCGATCACCAGCGCGTAGTGGGTAGGGAGGAAATAAGCCTAGCGTCCATTGGCGTCTCTTCGCCCGCGGGCTATGCCCGAGCCACCCTGCCTGATCACCCCATCCGTGCGGTGGCCTATAAAAAAGGAAGCAACCCGAGCAAGGCGCAGTACATTCCGTCCCGTAAAAACATTGAGCGCGACTTCAACAGCATGCAATCCCTTGGCATCAACGCCATCCGCATTACCGATCCGGGCATTTATGCGCATAATCTGCTCGGGATCGCCCCGGAATACGATCTTGAGGTAATTTATGATTTCTGGGTGCCCGAGAGCCTGGACTTTGCCGGGGATTCCGTGGCCCTGGATGAGCTGGCCACCGATATCCTGCGGCAGGTGGATACCTACCGGGAGGAGGCGGTCATCATCAGCTGGAACTTCGGCAACGACGTGCTCACGAAACTGGCCCGTTACTACCGGCAACCGGATTTAAAAGCGCAGCGAGTAGCTTACCTGAAGTGGTTAACCCGAACTATCGCCGCAATCAAGGGAGTCGATCGCACGCGCCCGGTAGTCCTGTCCGTCAGCGCCGGCTCCGGATTCACCCGCCTTTTTTCTGATTACCATCTCCCGGAGCTCGGAGCGGACGTCATCGGATTGTTAGTAGGAGATGCGGTGCCCCAAACCGAACTGCAGACCCTCCTCGATCGCCATCGGGATCAAGTCGTCGTCAACGAGATCAGCGCCGAAAAACTCCTCCAGCTTCCGGATGACCTGGAGCGATCCTACGTCGTCATCACCAACTGGCAGAATGAGTGGGATAACCGGAAAGTTAGTTTTGATGGCCTGCTGGACTTCAGTGGTCGCCCTAAACGCGTCTACTCGCAGCTGAAGAACCGGTGGCGCAAGGAAGGTGCCCCCATGAAACTGCCGGTCATCGGCATCCTGCCCCCGGCACTCCCACCGTATGAGGGAAGTAACTTCGGCTACCACGCCACCTTCCAGCAGGAGGGCGAGTGGATACTCGCACAAGACGCTACTTCCGGTATGACCTTCGAGTGGATGTTAGTTAAGCAGGACGAGTACGGTAACCCCCTTGCCCTCAAACGCTATCCCGACGGGCCCGTTCTGAACCTGGAAATACCCAGGGATTACCAGCGCTACGAACTTCGACTTACGGTGACCGACGGCATCAACTCCCGGTCTACCCGCTCCCCCCTGGTCCCCCGACTTTACCCACCCGGTTCAGCGAGAAGCCGGCGACCTGGATCAGAGTAAGGGACCCGTATAAACAGCAAAAGGCGACCGCACTGCTGCGGTCGCCCTTTATTTTCCCAGTCGGGGCACCAGGATTCGAACCTGGGGCCTCCTGCTCCCAAAGCAGGCACGCTAACCGGACTGCGCTATGCCCCGTGGCGGAGACGGCGGGATTCGAACCCGCGGTACCCGGTAAAGGTACGTCGATTTAGCAAACCGGTGGTTTCAGCCACTCACCCACGTCTCCGGGTGTTCGCTCACAACGTCCCCCCACCTCCGAAAAGTTGCGGGACCGCTGGTGCTAAAGCGACGCAAATTTACGGTGGAGAATCGGCTTAGGGAAACGATTACGCGATAAATTTTTCCCCGCGCCTAACCACGCCGACCGCTCAGGCCTTGAGGTAAGCAAACACGAGTTCCTCCAGGTGTTCGGCCGCTGCTAGCGTGGCTACCTCGGGGGTGAGGCGAGCGTCTTCCACGAGCGAAAGAATGCGCCGGACGCCCAGCTGCTCCGCCGAAATACGCGCGGTACCGCACACCACGATCGTCGGCCTACCCCGGGCCGCTACCCCGGCGACCACTTTGCCGTGCAGCGTCTGCTCGTCCACCTTCCCCTCCCCCGTGATGATGAGGTCAGCGCCTTCGGCGAGGCGGTCGAAATTAACCGCTTCCAGGATGCGCTCGATCCCCGAACTTAATCGGGCACCGAGAAAGGCCACCGCCCCGCCCGCCAGCCCACCCGCGGCCCCGGCCCCCGGAAGTTGCGCCACGTCCGCCCCCAGGTCACGGGACAGGAGGTGAGCAAAACTGGTCATACTTGCCTCCAGTCCGGGCAGCTCGTCCGCTGCGGCCCCCTTTTGTGGGGCGTAGGTGTAGGTGCAGCCCCGCGGGCCGAGCAGGGGATTATCGACGTCGCAAACGGCCGTAAACCCTACGTTTGCGAGTTCGGGAAGGACTTGCCGGCGGTCGATCGACTGAATCAGGCCCAGCGTGTCGGCCATGGGAATGAAGTCCCGACCTTCGTGGGTATAGAAGCGGTAACCGAGCGCGGCCGCCATGCCCGCCCCGCAGTCGTTGGTCGCACTGCCGCCAAGGAACAGGCTGACGTCCCGGGCACCGCGGGCGATGGCGTCCTCGATCAGCATGCCTACCCCGATCGTCGTTGCGTTCGCGGGGTGACGCCGCAGGGGCGGTACGAGGTGCAGCCCGCAGGCTTCGGCAGCCTCGATGTACGCCTTACCTTTTCCCAGCAGGTAAGTAGCTTCTACCGGGATACGCAGGGGGCCGGTCACGGATAGCCGACGCGGACGCAGGCCGGGCAAGTGAGATAGTAGGTCCAGGCTCCCCTCCCCCCATCCGCGAGGGGCTGGATCACGAGCCTGGCGTCGGGCAGTGCCCGCCTCACCCCACGTGCAATAGCCTCACCGGCCGCCTGGCCGGTGAGGCTACCCTTAAACTTATCGGGACAAATGAGAATACGCACGCGGGGCGGGTCCTAGAGTTCCCGGATCCAGATGTTTCGGTAGGCCACGAGGTTCCCGTGGTCCTGGAGTTTGATGACGTCATCTCCGTGGGACACGTAGTGCGGCAGCCCGATGTATTCGGTGGGCCCCTTGATCTCGAAGTGATTTTGCACCACCACGCCATTCATCAGTAAGGTCACGTAGGCCGGGCGGGTAAGGATGCCGTTCTTGCTGAATTCGGGAGCGCTGTAGATGATGTCGTAGCTCTGCCACTCGCCCTGGGGCTTGAGGGCATTGACCAGCGGCGGGGTCTGTTTGTAGACCGATCCGGCCTGCCCGTTGGTGTAGGTGTCGCTGCCCTCGCTTTCCAGCACCTGCACTTCGTAGCGGTTCTGTAGGAAGATGCCGCTGTTGCCGCGTCCCTGTCCCTCCTTGTCGGGCTCGCTGGGGGAGCGCCATTCGACGTGCAGCTGTACGTCCCCGAATTTCCGGCGGGTCTGTATATCTCCCGTACCGGGCTTGACGATGATGTAGTCGCCCTCCTGGGTCCAGCCGGCGTCGCTGCCATCCTTCGTGGAGCTCCACTCGCTCAGGTCGGCGCCGTTGCCCAGCAGTACGATGGCATCGGCCGGCGCCTCGCCCAGGGTAGTGCCCGGCTTGATCTTCGGGGGTACGGGCTCGTAAAATTCGGTGGCTTTCGGGTCGGTGATCTGACTCACCAGTCCGGCGGAGAAGCACAGGCAAAGAAACAGCAGGGGAATGCGCATAATCAATTGGTTTGTGTGGGTAAGGTAAAACATCCCCCCATAACCCAGTGCTTCAGGATTGAACTAAGCAATAGCTCGACGCCGCCAGCGTGGTGGTGAACGAGCGGACGAAAGTTCAGCACAGCCGGAGCTACGGTGGATGTTTGGCGGGGAAGTGCAGCGCCGCGCTGGCCAGTCAAGGGGCAGCTTATTTCGGGCCTGAAGCACTAGCTACCCGTGCCTGGGAGCGAAGGGAACGACGAAGCGGTACAGGTCGTGGGCGGCGTAACTGGCCGGGAAAACGGCACGTGCCTCCCGCTCGTGCGCGTCCACCCCGAGGTAGCGGGAGCTGAAGTGTCCCAGCACCAGCGTTCCCGCCCCTGCCGCCCGAGCCGTAAGCGCCGCCTGATGGGCGGTGGCATGCCCCTTCTGCCGGGCCTCCTCCGCCAGCTCTTCCAGAAAAGTCGCCTCGTGATAGAGCAGGTCGACCCCCGCCACGTAGCTGGCGAGTTCGGGGAAGTATACGGTGTCCGAGCAGTAGGCGTACGCGCGGGGCGCGGGCGCGGGTGCGGTGAGTTCCGCGTGGGGCACTACCCTCCCCTCCGGGGTACGGAAATCGCCGCCGGCCTTGATCCCGGGGATCTCCGGCCAGGGGATAGCGTACTCCGTGATCTTCTCCTTCCGGATATTGGGCTGCCGCGCTTTTTCCCGAAGCAGGTAGCCATTGGTAGCGATGCGGTGCCGGAGCGGAAAACTGAAGACGTCCAGCTCGCCGGTGGTGGTCAGCGGACCAAAGTCGGTGGCTTCGTGCTCCTCGAAGGTGAGCGGGAAGGGGAGGTTCCACCGATCCAGATCCAGGAGTGGCGCGAGCTTGGCACGAAGACCGGCCGGACTGATGATCCGTAACGGTTGTTCCCGCCCGTTGAGGGCGAGGCTGGTGATCAGTCCCGGCAGTCCGAAATAGTGATCGCCGTGCAGGTGGGTGATCAGGATCAGCTCCACGCGACCGAAGCCATGCCCGGCTGCCTGCAACTGCAGTTGCGTCCCTTCCGCGCAATCGATGAGGACGTCCCGGGTTTCGCTCCGCAACAGGTGTCCGGAACCGTGGCGTGCGGCCGTAGGCACCGCACCGTTAGATCCCAGGATGGTGACGTCGAACCGCATGTACGGAGGTTACTCCTCCCCCGGCTCGGCCTGCAGGTCGCGCTGCAACTCCTCCATAAAAATGAAGTCGACCGCCTCGCTCATGGTCGGCAGGATGTTCAGCACCGTGTCCACCTTGCTGATCTCGACCAGCCGCCGGACGGCGCTGTGATCGACCCCGGTCACGATGAAGGTACCCAGATTACTCCAGAGGCGGCGGGCGGTCAGGATGGCGCTCAGGCCGGAACTGTCGACGTACTTAACCAGACTCAGGTCGAGGATCAGGTTGTTAATGCCCTCGTTGGCCAAAATCACGAATTCCGACTTCAGCTGGGGAGCCACGGCGGAATTCAGATTCTCATCCTCCGGCTTGATTACGCTGTAGCGCTCCTGCTTGTCTATGCTGAATTTCATGGTAGGGATACTTTGCTGGTTGTGTCGCGCAAATGTACAAAAACCGGAGGAGTCAATCTTCGACCCGCTTATGACATCCATAAGCCCCGTGATCAGGATGCGGGCCGGTACGCAGTCAGTACGGCCGATCGCGCCGGGGGTGGAAGGGCTAAAACCGCAGGCTAAGGGTTTCCCCGGTGTGCAGGCCGATGCGCCATTCGCCGGGCCCGCCCGCCGTAATGGACCGGACTTCCGCCCGGTTGCGTTCTCCCCCCAGGTCGATGAACTGCACGCGTCCGTCCGGCCGCAGCAATTGCAGGGCGGCGGCGTCCTGCCGTCCAATACTGGGCAGGACGTCCAACTTATTGCCCCCGAGAAGGATGCCTACCGGCGTCTGCCGCGCCACGTTCAGCGGCGTGATCTGCGCGGCCGGGGGCAGCGGAGTGAGGGTGAAGGCACCGGCCGCGTCGCGACTTACCCGGACGTGCGCCAAGGTTTCCACCCGTTTGGGGGCTACGGAGACATCCGGAAAATTCTCGCGGAAGGATCGTTTACTAAACTCGGCGTAGCTAAGGTTATTCCTCCGCCAGGAGGGAAATTGCCCCGCCAGCTCGTCCTTGCCCGCCAGGCTGTACTCCCGCCCCGCCCGGACGTAGGTGATGAGGGGGTCCTCCCGCCCGTTCCCGTCTATATCCTGTAGGTAGAGGCGTAGCGGACTAGCGGGGTCCGGCTGCCCCAAGGTGCTGTTCAATCCCCAGTTACCTAAGATCAGGTCGCGCCCGTGCGCCCCGTCGACGGTACTGACGGACTGCCACCAGCCGCCACTGCCGGCCAAGGTATCGTACTGCCATATGCCGTCGTCCCCTGAGGTGGCGATACTCACGGGCATCCACATCCCGGCTACGATGCCCAGTTCATCCGTTACTTCAAAGATCAGCTCACTCCCCCGCTCCCCCCGGCCGGCGTCGGCGTAGGGCTGCAGGGGTTCGCGGTCAAAGGAGGTCGCGGTCGCGGGTGCAGTGAACGTGCTACCAGCGGCGGTGACTGTGTAGGCTACGGTATCCTCCGCCCGCGAACGGAGGGGCACGTAGCCGGCGGCGACCTGGGACTGCGACATAAATCCACGCTGTAGGGTAGCTCCGGGAACGACCTGGCGGGCGGCACGGACGACAATGGAATCCGCCGGCCGACCGGCACCGCGGGTGAGATTTTCGTACAGCTTCGCGGGGGCATTGACGTTGTTGATCACCAGGTCCAGGTCTCCATCGCCGTCGAAGTCGGCCACCGCCGCCCCGGACGAGCTGCCCACGTAGCCGAGCCCCCAGTCGGTCTCCGCATAGGCCAACGGTCCCTTTTGCACGAATAGTTGATTGGCGACGTGGCCGGAAGGCATCTGCTCGACGACCTTGAGGTTACTCGCCTCCCGGGCCAGGGAGGAACTGATGAACTTGAGGTAGTCCAGGTCGTTGGGCCGGCGTTCGATGCCGTTGGCGACGAAGACCTCGGGGCTGCCGTCCAGGTCGAAGTCTTCCACGAGGACCGACCAGCTCCAGTCGGTGGCCGCCAGCCCGGCCAGTTCCCCGATCTCCGAGAAATTGCCGTGGCCGCGGTTCCACTGCAGGTTGTTGCGGGGGAGCTGGTCGTAGTAGCCCGCCCGCCGCTTGATGCGGTAGAGGTTGTAGGCGTCGGCACTGGCGGTAGACTTCAGTACCTGCTCCTCGCCGGGCCGCATATCGAGGGTCAGGATATCCGGACGGCCGTCGCGGTCGAAGTCGGCCACGTCACTGCCCATGCTGAAGTTGGAGGTATGGCCGGTGCGCTCCCGGACGACCTCGCGGAAGCCTCCCCCACCCCCGTTCAGGTACAGGTAGTCGTTCTCGGAAAAGTCGTTACAGACGTAGATGTCCGGATAGCCGTTGCCGTCGTAGTCGGCGATCGCCGCGCTCAGTCCGTAGCCGATCCGGGAGGAGTAGATGCCCGCCCGGGCGGTCACGTCGATGAAGCTACCGCCGTCGTTGCGCAGCAGCAAATCCCCGGCCAGGCTATCCGGCTGCTCCCGGAAACGGGCTTCCCCGTAGGTGGCATCGTTGTGCACCGAGTGGCGGAGGAGGTACATATCCTGGTCCCCGTCGAGGTCGTAATCAAACCAGTAGGCCTGGGTACTGAACCCACTCAGATCCAGCCCGTAAGCCGCGGCCTCCTCTACGAAGCTTCCGTCGGCCTGTTGCACGAAGAGCTCGTTCTTACCGCTCAGTTTCTTGTAGCCGTCGACGTTGCAGACGTAGAGGTCCATGCGCCCATCCCCGTTGACGTCGAGCACGCTGACGCCGGTGGACCACTTCCCCGCACCCGCGACCCCGCCCGCTTCGGTGGCATCCCGGAAGTGCCAGTTGCCCTCGTTGACGTAGTAGCGGTTGGGGCCCTGGTTATTGGTGAAGTAGAGGTCGGGCAGCCCGTCGCCGCTGATGTCGGTGGCCGCTACCCCACCCCCGTTGTAGAAGTAGAGGTATTCGACGATGTTGAAGGCCTCGGTGGGGTACAGCGTGTTGTTGCTGGTGACGCCGGTGTTCTCCCGTTCCCGGAAGTGGGGATCCGCCACTTCGGCGGGCTCCGCCTCCCGCTGGCAGGCCCAGGCCGGTAGGGCGAGCAGGAAGAGGAGTGCGCAGCGGGCCCCGGCACTCATCGGCGAAGGATCAGGGGTGCGGCGTCGTTGCGGGCAAAGAGGTAACGGCCGTCGGACAGCCGGGCAATCCCCCGCACTTCACCGGCTACTTTAATGCCGCTGGCCTCCGCGCGGAGTGCCCGGAAGTGCCCCGTACCGTCGTTGTCCAGCAGCAGTCCGCGACCGGCGTCGTAGCGTCCGATCTCGGGCTTGACGTAGTAGAAGTTTCCGCCGAGCAGCAGGTCGGTATCCCCGTCGCCGTCCACGTCGTCGGCCAGCAGCGCGCGGACGGGCGTGGACTGGGCGGCGGCGGGCAGGTACACGGCGTCAAACTTCCCCGCCCCCCGGTTCAGCAGGACTAGGGAACGCAGTTCCGTGGCCTCGTAGTAGATCGACTGGTCGAGGGCCTCCTGGCCGAAGATGTCCTGCATGGTCTTGTCGCCGAAGTCCGAATACTTGAGGTACCGCTTGCGCAGCCCGGGCATCTGCTTGACCAGATCGTGCAGCAGGGGCGCGGGAAAGGCTTTGCCGTTCTCGTACGTGGATACGACCTGCTCGGCGGAGCCGTTGCCGTCGAAATCATTGACGTGCATCATTACCGGCTCCCCGGCGCTGGCCCGAAAGCGGCTGTTGAGCCCGTGGTTACCGAGGATGAGATCCGTGCGGCCGTCGCCGTCCAGGTCGGCGGTCGCCAGGGCGGTGTACCAGCCCTTCAGGTCGCTGACGGAAGGGGGCAGCTCAAGCTCCGTCACCGCGGTGGCCGTCACGCGGAAGGCCCGGGGGGCCATCCACTCCCCGACGACCACGAGTTCCTTACCGGGGCCGTCGGTCAGGTCGACCCAGGCGGCGGCGGTTACCATCCCCAGCTGTTCGATGACCCGCTCGGTGAATTGCCCCCTGCCGTCGTTCATGAGCAGGTAGCCGTCGGCGGGAATGCCGTAGCGGCCCGACGTCAGCCGGCTGCCGACGAAGAGGTCGGTATCCCCGTCCCCGTCCAGGTCATGGGCGGCCACCGTACTCCCGGCGGCGGTCGCCCGCTTGCTGGGCAGTACCTGTTCGCTTTTTGTCCACGCCCGGCCCTGATTGAGATAAAGCCGGTCGAAGAGGGCCGAGGACCCCGTACCGTACTCGCTGCTGCCGCTCACTACGTAGAGGTCGAGGTCCCCGTCGCCGTCGGCGTCGAAGCAGGTGCAGGCCACGTCCTCGCTTTCGGCGTCGGCCGCGAATACCTCCTCCGCGGTAGCCCGAAACGCCCCACCGGCCGACAGGTACATCCCGCCCGCCTGCCCCCGGGCGCCGCCCAGGTAGAGGTCCGGGCGGCCGTCTGCGTTGAGGTCGCCGGAGCAGAGGGCGGGACCCTCCGCGCTGAGCATGAAGTAGGTGAGGGGATCGCGGTCGAAGTCGCTGTACGTATTCTCGGCGTGCACGAAGTCGATGCCGCTAGCGTCCGCCCCCTCCGTCACGAATAGGGAGGCCTTGGCGGCGGGTGCGTCGACGGCCGTCCGTTGGGCGGTCTGGTCCTGAGCTACGGTGACCAATTGATCGACGGCCGGCCCCGGGATGGAGGATCGCCTGCCGTCGGGCCACTCCAGGTCGATGCGGTCGACGTGGTCGATATCGCCGAGCCCGAAGTGGAGGCGGTACTGCATACTCGACTCGAAGCCCCGCATCGGCATGTACTCCAGGTAGAAGCTTCGATCGCCGGCCACCACCGTGGCTTTAGTGCCTACACCGAAGGGGTTAGCCCCCACTCCACGAAATTCGAGCTGCAGCCAGTGGTTGCCCGCGCTGTGGTTGCGGTAGACGAGGGCCGCGGCGTTCGTGTTATTGACGACCAGGTCGAGGTCGCCGTCGTTGTCCAGATCGCCGTAGGCCGATCCGTTGGTGAAGCCCTCCAGGTCGAGCCCCCACTCCGCACCCACGCTGCGGAAGTGAAAATCCCGCTCCGGCCCCTCGTTGCGGAAGGCGAAGTTGCGCACGGGATTGGAAGGGATGGCGTCGACCAGCACCTGGTAGTCGACCTGGCCGCTGGCCGTCACCTTGCGCTTGAATTCATCGTCGGCCAGGTAGTCCAGGAAATCGCGGTTGGTCAGGTCCTGGTAGATGCCGTTGGCGACGTAAAGGTCCTTGTAGCCGTCGTTGTCCATATCGAAGATCAGCGCCCCCCAGCTCCAGTCGGTGGCCTCCACCCCGCTCATTCGGCCGATCTCGGAGAAGGTCCCGTCGCCGTTGTTGTGCTGCAGCATGTTGCGGGTGAACTGGTGGTAGTAATCGTTCTTCAGGTTGTACTGGTAGCGGTTCCAGTTCTCGAAGGTGGTGGCCTCCTTCATGCGCTGGTTGGAGGCGGGCAGCATCTCGGTCACGAAGATCTCGGCGTAGCCGTCGTTGTCGATGTCGGCCATATCGGCCCCCATGCTGGCGGCGCTGATGGACTGCATGGCCTCGGTCAGGGTTTCCCGGAAGGTGCCGTCGCGGTTATTGATGTAGAGGTAGTCCCGCTCGAAAAAGTCGTTGCTTACGAACAGGTCGGGCCAGCCGTCGCGGTCCACGTCCCCCACCGTCACGCCCAGCCCGAAGCCGATGATGGAGCCGTAGATGCCGGCCGCTTCGCTCACGTCGTGAAAGTAGCCGTCGCGGTTCTCGTAGAGGCGGTCGCCGCCCACCGAGTCGCGTTTCGGCCGTTCGTTCTTTTCCAGGTTAAAGGAGCCGATGGCCTGGTAGCTGTTGTTGAGCAGGTAGAAGTCCAGGTCGCCGTCGCGGTCGTAGTCGAAGAACACCCCGTGGGTGCTCAGCCCCTCGTTCGCGAGCCCGTAGTCGGCCGCGGACTCGGTGAAGCTGCCATCCTGGTTGTTGATGTACAGTTCGTTGC
This sequence comes from Lewinellaceae bacterium, assembly GCA_963803525.1. Taxonomy (GTDB): domain Bacteria; phylum Bacteroidota; class Bacteroidia; order Chitinophagales; family Saprospiraceae; genus Neolewinella. Next base: position 204,106 of record CAWDMV010000012.1, on the reverse strand, counting down.
GGCGGTTGTCGCCCTGGATGTCCCCGGAATTGCAGACGTAAATGTCCAGCCAGCCATCGGCATTGACGTCGGCCATGGTGACGCCCGTACTCCAGGCCGCCTGCCCGCCGACGCCCGCTGCGGCGGTGACATCGTCGAACTGCAGGTCCCCGCGGTTGAGGAACAGGCGGTTCTCCACGCGGTTGCCGCTGAGGTATATGTCGGTCAGCCCATCGTTATTGACGTCCCCCAGGGCCACCCCGCCCCCGTTGTAGAAGTTGCGGTAAGTGTAGATGTTGAAGTCCTCGTTAAAGTCCAGCGTGTTGGCGAACTCCACCCCGGACACCGCCGGGGGCAGGGCCTCGAAGCGGGTGACCCCATCCCACTCCGGCGCGTTATTCTCTACCCCTTCACCCGTGCAGCCGACTAAGAAAAGCAGCAGCAGCATGCCGCCATACCCGAAGAGAACGTCCGTATGCATGATTATTGAACTAAGCCCAGGGGATCGGAAGAGGTCGTCCGCAGGTCCATGATCTGGCCGGTCACGGTGGTAGCGTCCTTTTCCCAAATGGCTACGTGACGCAGGCCGTTGACGTTTACGTACACCGTATCGTGTAGGGGGTGCTCCAGCGCCTGCAGCTCGAGGCCGAGCGTTCGGGAGAAGTATTCCCGCACCTCGGGCATGAGCTTCTCGGCCGTGGCTTGTTGGTTCCACGGGGACCAATCGTCGTAGATCACGTTGAACTGCAACGCCTGCACGCGGCGGGGATTCTGCCCCAGGAAGACGGGCCAGAAGCTCAGCATGGCGGGGCGATCCAGGTCGTTGACGAGGTGGTGGTCCACCAGGTTATTCCCACCGCCCATGGTAATCAGCATCTGCTGATTCAGCTCGGTACAGCGGTCGAAGAACTCCCGGTCGGTAATGCCGACTTCAATACCGAGCACCGCCTCCCGGGGGCCGGTTTCCGCCTCCAGCCCGGCCGACAGGGCGGACCGGTAGCGACCCAGCGGACTGTTATCCTCCTTATTGCAGCCGGTCAGGGCGGTAGCAAACAGCAAGAGCAGGAAGATCAGACGCATATCATTTAATTGTGAGGTTCAGAAAGTCGCCCCCGGAGCGCGCAACAAGAAAGCTCCCGGGCGCGGACGCGGGTGCGAGGTGACGTACGTCGCCGGTGAGGTACAATCCGCTTTCAGCCGGGCGTACGGCCGTAAACGTTCCGCTGCCCGCATTGAGCAGCATCCCCCCGAAACCGGCGGCGTAGATGCCCAATTCGGGGCGGCCGACCGACTGGTTACCGGCGAATAGGAGATCCATCCGCCCGTCTCCATCCAGGTCCCGGGCTACTAACGCGTAAATCGGCGCGAGTTGGGCCTCCGTGGGCAGAAACTGAAGTTTTGGTCCGGCGACATCATTTAGCACGAGCAGGGAGCGCAGTTCCTCGACGCGTTGCACGACCGACCGCTGCAGCACCTCCGCCGGAAACAGGCTTTCGATGTTGCGCTCCGGGTAGTCCGCGTAGCGGGCCAGTGATTTTCGCAGACCGGGTAGTTGCTTCACCAAGTCATCGCGCAGTACCAGGGGATAGGCCTTGCCGTCTTCGGTGTAATGAGTAAGCAACTGTTCGGCCTTTCCATTTCGGTCGAAGTCGTTGACGTGGAGCCGCAACGGCTGATCGGGGGAAGCCCGCAGGCGGGAATTGAGCCCGTGGTTACCGGCGGCCAGGTCCATCCGCCCGTCGCCGTCGAAGTCTCCGGCGGCCAGGGCGCTCCACAAACCGGCGGTCGCGGCCAGCGTATCGGTGCGCACTACCCTACCCCCGCCGTCGAAGTGGAGGTAGCGCAGGGGTCCCCACTCGGCCGCGACGGCGAGTTCGTCCCGCCCGTCGCCATCGGTGTCTAGCCAGACCGCGTCCGTGACCATACCCAGCTCCGGCAGCATTACCGGCGTCAGGTTCCCCGTGCCGTCGTTGAGCAGCAGGTAGCTGTCGGCGGGGACGCCGTAAGTACCCACGCGCAGCCGTCCCCCTACGAACAGGTCAGTATCCCCGTCGCCATCCACGTCGGCCGGTCGCACGCACGAGCTGGCGACGGTTTGGCGGGCATCCGGCAATAGTTGATTACTCAGGGTCCAGCGGTTTCCCCCTTCGTTCAGGTACAGCTGGTCGAGCAGGGCGGTGGAGCCCCGGCCGAAGGCGTTGCTCCCGTTGGCGACGTAAAGGTCCAGGTCGCCGTCCCCGTCCGCATCGAAGAAGGCCGCGCCTACGTTCTCCCCGGCCGTAGTGGCCGCGAATGCGTCACTACCTGCCGGCGTATAGGTGCCGTTCCGATCCGAAAGGAGGAGTTGTCCCGGGAATCCGGCGGCCCCCCCGAGGAAAAAGTCTGACTTTCCGTCCCGGTTCAGGTCGGCGACCGCCAGCGCGGGTCCCTCGTTGTTCATGCCCAGGAAGAGCAAGGGGTCCCGATCGAAATCGACGGTCCGGTCCTCCCGGTGGGTGACCGGACCCGCGGCGGTCCGTACTTCGCTGAGTTCCGCGCCGGGGTGGGTCCGGCTTTTTCCGGCGGAAGGGGGATCGACCGGCCGGCCCCGTCCCTGAACGATTTCCACCACCCGGCCGCTGTCGGCTAGCGCGAAGGTTTCCGCCCGACCGTCGGGCCAGAACACGTCGACGACGCTGGGGCTTCCCGGCAGGTGGATGCGTTTGTCGACCGTACTCTGGAAGCCGCGCATGGGGTTAAGTTCCGTGGTCATGGCACCCGCGGGTCCCGCCGCTACGATGCGCGCACCGATGGCATCCGGATTACCGGCCTGCAGCCCCCGGAGATGCACGAGGCGCGCCGGCCGGTCGGCGTTGTTGCGGTAAATGCCCGCCACGTCATTGACGTTGTTGACCACCAGATCGAGATCGCCGTCGTTATCCAGATCGGCGTAGGCCGCGCCGTTGCTGAAGGTGAGCTGATCGAGCCCCCACCGCGGGCCCACCGCTTCGAAGGTCAGGTCGCCGCGGTTGCGGTACACGGCATTGGCCAGGGCCTCGCTGGGGATCTGGTCGATGATGGCGGTCATGCCCTTGCCCTCCTCGAAGAGCATACGCCGAATGGCTTCGGGGTTGGCGTTGAAGTTGATGTAGTCCTGATCGAGCAGGTCCTTACCCGTGCCATTAGCCACGAAGATGTCGCGCAGCCCGTCGTTGTCGAGGTCCACCAGTAAGGCGCCCCAGCTCCAGTCCGTGGCCTCCACGCCCGCCATGCGGCCCACTTCGGAGTAGTAGCCGTTGCCCTGGTTCAGCTGCAGGACATTGCGGCTGAATTGTTGGTGGTAGCCCTGATCGCGGTACAGTTGGTAGCGGTTCCAGCCCTCGAAGGCCGCTTTGGTCTTGTACCGGCGGTCCGTGGCCGGCAGCATTTCGGTGACGAAGAGCTCGGGTAGTCCGTCGTTATTGAGGTCGGCGAGGTCGGCGCCCATGCTTCCCTTGCTGGTTTCCCGGAGGTGGCTGACCAGATCCTCCCGGAAGGTGCCGTCGCCCTGGTTGAAGTAGAGGTAGTCCCGCTCGAAGTAATCGTTGCTGACGAACAGATCCGGCTTTCCGTCTTCGTTGACGTCTCCTACCGTCACGCCCAGACCGAAGCCGATGCCCGACGAGTAGATCCCGGCGGCTTCGGTGACCTCCTCGAAGCTGGTCGATCCCGTTTCGCTGAATGAGTTGCGAAAGAGCTTGTTACCGCCCTCCGGGTCAGGTACTTCCCGGAGGCCGGCCCGGAGGTCATAGCCCGTGGTGGCCCGGGTGGAGTTGTTGAGCAGGTAGCAGTCCAGGTCGCCGTCGCCGTCGTAATCGAAAAAAGCGGCGTGTACGGAGAGGCCAACCACATCGAGCCCGTAGGTCGCGCTGGACTCCACGAAGGTGCCGTCGCCCTGGTTGATGAACAGTTCGTTGTGGCGCACGCCGGTCATCCCGGCGATCTGCTCCCCGGCGGGGGGACCGGCCTTGCAGACGTAGAGGTCCTGCCACCCATCCGCATTGATGTCGACCACCGCCACGCCGGTACTCCAACTGTCGGGGCAGGCGACGCCAGCCCGATCGGTAACGTCCTCAAACTCGAAGTCGCCGCGGTTGAGGTAGAGACGGTTCTGTACGAGATTACCGGTAAAATAGAGATCGACCCGGCCGTCGTTGTCGAAGTCCCCGACGCCTACGCCGCCGCCGTTGTAGAAATTGCGGTAGGTATAGGGGTTGAGGGCCTCGGTATAGGTGAGGTCGTTCCGAAAAGTTACGCCCGTGCGGTTGACCGCGGGGGCCGTCATCCAGGAGAAGGCGGTGCTGCTATCGGCATGGCCTACCCCGTCGGCCTCCCCACAGGACGACAGGCCGCAGATCAGCAAGAGCAGTATGAGTGAAGCGTAGGGCAAGGCCCGCAAAGATAGGCAGCCGGGCTGTTCCCGGGATCAGTACTGCCACACGTCAAGCAGCTTCCGGAAGACCTTCACGGTGTTTTCCGCATCATCCAGTGCCCGGTGTTGTTCTCCCGACCATTCGAAGCCCTCGTGGCGCACGGCGGAGGCCAGTCCGCGCTTTTTCGGCAGCTGCCGCAAGTCGCGGTACTGCGCCCGCAGGTTGATGGAGGGGTCGAGCCAGTCCTCGTCCAGGCGGTGCAGGGCACAGTCCTGGCGGAGTTGCCGCTCGTCGAAATTGCCCCAGGCGGCGAGCACGTAGGGTTCCCCATCGAGGTCGATCCAGTCCTGGAACGCTTGAATCACGCGGGGGAAGTCGCGGGCGCGGTTGATGTCGGCCTGATCGATCTGCGTCAGCCGCCGGCAGAAATGGCTCAATTGTGGGTGGAGGAGCGGCTTGACCAGGCGGCTGAAGGCCCCCTCCACTTGTCCGTAGGCGTCGACCGCGTAGGCACCGATCTCGATGGTTTCCTGCACCAGGCCCGGTGGGCGCCCCTCCCAACAGCTGGCCTCGATATCGTACACGATGAACTTCACAGGGGGAGAACGGGTGGCGGGGTACTACGTTCAATGGCAGTTGGGGCCGTTGATGCCCATGCGTTTGATCCGGGCGATATGAACTAGTGCTTCAGGACCGAAATAAGCTGCCCCTTGACTTGCCAGCGCGGTGGCCACCTGGTCGGCCAACTGCTGGATGCAGCGATCCGAGCAGGCCTTCCCCTGCCGGCTGCGGAACAGCGCCCCGAATTATTTCCAGGCTGGCGAACTCATTCACGCGGACGGCCGACTCGTAGAGTGTCTGCATCATCAGGCTGACCTTGGGCTCCTTCGCGCCCGGCCGCCTTCAGGAAGGCCCGCAGGTGTTCGACGCTCAGGCGCTTGACCGTATTGCGGCCACGTCGCTTGGGGGGCGAGAGGTCCAGTTCCTTGCGCACTTCCCGAAAGACGTGCTTGGTCTGGTCGTAGGTCTCCAGACCGGACTTGCGGAGCAGGCGGGCGACTTGTTTGGCGAGGGCGGTTACGTCTTCCATGGAAGCTCTGTATATAAGGAGGTGGTGGACTCGGAAGTCCTTCGGTTAGAAAAATGTCGATCGTCACCAACCCCGCTTGTCCCGGGCAAGGTCTAGGATGTATTGCTTCTCCTCGGATTTGCAGTAGTGCGCCAACAGCTCCTCGGCCCGGGTAGACAGGGGTGCTAGCATTTGCTCCGGAGAGGTGCCCTGAGATTGCAGGTCATGCATCAGGATCTGCAGGGCGTTAACGACCAGCAGTTCCTCGGCGGTGGCGAAGTCCCGCATATTATGCCGGGGGTTATCGGGAGGGAAGTTGGTTCGCCAATCGAGGGCGGTCATTTTCCAGATGGCCAGGTTGATGATGTCGGCGCTTACCTGGTTGAGGTAGCGTTCCACGGGATTGTGTCCGTGTTCAGCGGCGATGTGGTCCCTGGTGCCCGGGGGCGGAAGGGACTGCTGATCCCGCTGATCGGTGATCAAGGCATAGGAATCGGAAGCCAGGTCTCGGGAGAAGCGGAGGCGGGCGGCGTCACGCCCATAAACTCGATCGGACAGCTCGCGCGCTACCTGGATGGTCTTAACGTAGAAGCGGGCGTCGAACCAGTTGGCAAAATGGGTGGCCCAATCAATGTGGCAATACGTCCCCCCGTAACGTCCGCGCTGGACGAAGATGCCCTGACAACCGACTTCTACTAACTTGGCACCGCTCAGGACAAAGGCAACGTCCCGGCTAAGCGCCAGGCGGAACTCGTCCAGGTTTAGCTGCTGATTCGCGGGTATGTGCTCCTGCTCCCAGGCTTCGAAGAAATTCAGGGACTGGGCATTCCGCATCCAGTTCTTCAGGTTGTCAGCGGATCGACCACGTAGGGAAGCCAAGTCCGTAACACAAAAGTAGCCGGAGTCTAGGTCAATGCGGACATCCTGGTCGCCAATCTTAATCGTTCGGTTTTTGGGCATGCTGGGCTGAAATCTAAAGTGGTGCATATGCACCACTTTAAAACCTGGGGAGGGAGTTTGTCACACAGATTGTTGGCTGCGACGGCAAAATACGACAAGTTCGCGAAATTCGCAAAGTTAAACTGACTATGAAGTACAGGGCGCTTTGAGTACCCTAGAGCCTGTTTGAAGGCGCTATTTAGCCTTTGAGCTTCGCTCTCTGGCTAAAGGGCGAAGTTAAGCTGACGCCCAATAGCCGGCCACCGTCAACGGCATCGCAAAGAGCTATGCCGCTGCGTTGGCCTATTCATTGGGCGGGAGAAATTACCTTAGGTAGGGATTTTCACCCTCTACAGTTTCCCGAACTTCTCGTAACTGACTTAAAGTCAATGTGCATCCCTCTTCATTCAACCAGTGTATCCAAGCCTTCCGATCAGATTTAAAATCCGACTTGAAATCTGTAAACCGAAGTATCACCATACTTAACAGAAGAGGGTATACCCGTCAATCGCTCAAAAAAAGAAAACACTTAGCAAAGCCTGACCTCCCACAATCATATTTTTATCTAACTGAGTACTAATCGTCAAAAACTCAGTTTCGACAAACTGATGCACAGTCTCGTCAAGACAGGAGTTTTGACAAGAAGTCATCAACCACAAACAAGATATAATTAGTAAAATGAGTGTTCGTCTCATAACTATCTTCTTCCAGTATTTCTTACAGAAATGATCGGACGGTTGGCTCTCATAAAGCGGCCAAAAAATCCACTTCCAGAAGTAGTTGTGCTTATAGAAGTCGAGACCTGTTGACCTCCTCTAGAAAAAATTTGAGAGCTGCCACTATCGGATCTAACACTCATATTTACTCGGTTCTCAGCGGCTACACCAGCTCTATGTGCCTCAGAAAAGCCCATTTCATATGGAGCGGTCTGCGAGGTGTACTGCTCTCTAAACTCGTGAGCAATTTTTCCGCCCTGGGTACCCCCCAGTTCCGATAGTTGAGAATTAAATTGCGATATATCTGAGACATCTATAGTCTCTAGATTGAATCGTCCAGTATGAACATCTGATCGCCGTCTATCGACATTGATTGTCGCTACTCCATCGCCTGTAGTCAACTCTGTCAATTCACTATAAAAAGCTTGCCCATTTTCTGATAGTTCACTGATGTCCCCGCCCCCTTCCGAAGCCACTATAGACAGCAGTCCATTATCGTCTATAGCTGCTTGGAATTGCCCTTCAAGACCGCGATCTATCATATGAGAAAGCATAGATTGGTCTAGACCAGGCAAATCACTTATAAAGTTCAGAATAATTGAGTCCCCTAAGGGGTCAGTAATAGATATCGGATTGTTACCCATTCCGGTGTACGGTGACATTGACGCAAACGATTCCGCCTTCGGGTCTACTTGCAACCATCTTCCTATCGCTGGATCATAACTCCGGTAGAAGGCCGTATAGATGCCTCCCAGGTCTTCATTGATCTCCTTCCCATTAAAGCCGTAACGGTAGTCCAGCCCCCCACTCGCCGAGGACCGTTCCAGGTTCAGGCCAAAGGCCAGGTAGTCCTGGTGACCGACCACCTCGGGGGATAGGAAGGAAATGCCCCGGTAATCGGTGTACTCCCTTAGATGCTCCGAAAACACCGTAGTGACGTTGCCCAGGTGGTTGGTTAGTTCGTACTGCCGCGTACCGTAGGCCACGGGCGGGCCCGCCTGGGCATCGACCGGCCGGTCAAAGGAGACCTCCCCCAGGCGGCTGGACCCGAACAGGTACTGCTGCCTGAGCGTGAAGGGCTGGACGTCCAGGGTAGTGCCGCTGGCTTGGTCATAATCCTGCTCCCGACCGTAGACCGCCAGGGTCGAGCCCTGCGCATCGCGCACGTAGTAGGTGGAAGCTACCGCGTCGCTACGTACGCCCGGTGCCGCGGTCAGCCGGCGCTTGGCCCAGCGGTTCTGATCCGGACCGTACCCGAAGGTGGTCCGGTACTGCCGGTCGATGCTGATGTTTTTATCCGCCGTTTGCACGCTACTCACTTTACCGTAGGGGTTCCACTCGATCACCACGTCCCTTTGGGGCTGTTCGGAGTTTTCCTCCCGGATCAAGTTACCACTTTTATCGTAGGTATAGCGGTGGTCCCCGGTGAGGAAGGTAAAGGGTTGCCAGTTGTCCGTTAGGGACCGATCGGAAGCCACCCGGCCGGTGACCCGCCCCAGGAGATTGGTGCCCGGGGTGTAGTCGTAACTCAGGCTGTTGTTGGCCCCGGTCTGGGTAGCCTCGCCATTCCTCGGCGGACGAGCCCAACTGCGTAAGGCTCGGCCGACGAGGTATGCATATTGCCGTAGCGTAAGCGGTTGAGTTGGTCGCCCTAGGTGGGCAGCCGCGGCGCTACAGCCGCGGCATCCGACTCTTAATGTCGGCGTGGTAGGCCTTGCCCATTTTTAATTGGTGGGCATCCAGCTCGATGGTCCCTTCGGCGAAGCTGACTCGCGTGACCTGGGAGAAGTTGACGAGTAGCCCACGGCTGGCCCGAACGAAATCGCCGGCTTCCAGCTCCTCGGCAATGGCCGACAGGCTGCGCTTCACGGCGAAGCGCTTGTCTTTCGTCTGGATGTAGGCGTAGTTTCCGTCCGCCTGGATGTAGTGGATATCCGTCAGGGGCATCTTCGTATAGGTGGTGCCTTCTCGGAGGAAAAGGTGATCCATAAACTGAGTGTTCAACGAGTTCATAACTTAGCGTTTTGGCGAAGGGGGTAGATCTTACTTGGCGCGGCCGCTAATGACCGCGTGAAGTATACATCAAGTAAATTGGTCCGAATTGGCCATCCCCACTTATCGCAAGCTGGTGTCCTCCTTATCATACGATGAATTCGATTTTTTGGATTTACGCCCACTTAAAGTCAGAACTTTTAATCCAACTTCATGCATAACCTCCCCCTTTATCAAGTCGATGCCTTCAGCGATCAACTCTTTGGCGGCAACCCCGCAGCCGTCGTTCCCGTACCGGAATTTCCCTCCGAGAAGCTGATGCAACAGATCGCCGCCGAAAATAATCTGTCCGAAACGGCCTTCGTGGTCATTCGCGGAAAGGGCCGTTTCGACATCCGCTGGTTCACCCCCACCACGGAGGTACGCCTCTGCGGGCACGCCACCCTGGCCGCCGCCCACGTGCTCTACCAGTCGGGAGGCAAGGACCTGGATAAACTGCGCTTCCGTACCCGCGAGGCCGGCACCCTGGTAGTGACCCCCGGCGAGGAGGCGGGGACCTACGGCATCAGCTTTCCCGTCGATAAGCCGGAAAAGGGCAAATCCTCCAAGAAGGTGCGGGGCGCGCTGGCGGGCATCAAGCCCGTTGCGGTCTATACCGGCCAGGACGACATCGTCGTGGTGCTCAAGAATGAACGGCAGGTCAGAAAAATCAAGCCCAACCTCCACATCGTCGGCACCTTTAAGCAGCGCGGACTCATCGTCACCGCTCCCGGAGACGAGGTCGATTTCGTAAGCCGCTGTTTTTACCCCGCCTTCGGCATCGACGAGGATCCGGTCACCGGTTCCGCCCACACGGTCCTGACGCCCCTGTGGGCCAAGCGCCTCGGCAAAAACCAGCTGAGCGCCCGGCAACTCTCCACCCGCGGGGGAAGCCTGCACTGTGAGTTGCGCGGCAAGAAGGTGCGCATCACGGGGCAGGCCATTACCTATCTGGCCGGCCAGATTTTGCTCGACCGCCTCTAGGCGTCCCCGCGCAGCTCGTCCAGTTCCTGCTGTCCGATCACCTGTACCGGGCGATCGATTGACTCTTCCAGGGAAATGAAGGTTTCCGTGCGCTGGATGCCGTCGAAGGCCTGGATCCGGTGGAGCACGTCGCGCAGATGGTCCGTATCGCGGCACACCACCTTGGCGAAGATGCTGTAGATCCCGGTCGTGTAATGGGCCGAGACGACCTCCTGGATGCCCTTCAGGTACTCTGCCGCCTGGTTGTAGAGTCCGCTGCCCTTCAGGTAGATCCCCAGGAAGGCCGACACGTCGTAGCCCAGCCGGGTGGGGTCCACCACGAGGGTTTGCCCCTTCACCACGCCGGCGGCGATGAGCTTGTTCATGCGCACGTGGATGGTCCCCCCGGAAACGAAGAGTTTCGCCCCCAGTTCCGTGTACGGGCGCTTGGCGTTCTCCATCAGGAGGGCCAGGATCTTGCGGTCGAGGTCGTCGAGGGCGTAGTGTTCGGCCATGGGTCAGTTTTGGGACAGCAGTTTAACGGAAAGGGGAACGTCGCCCGGAGCATCCATCTCCGCCAGCTTGAGCACGTTACCGGGTTCGAGCCATTCGTCCAGGGCCTCCCGGGTAGCGCTCTCGTAATCGGGGGCCCGCTCGGGGGTCTCTATCCACAACAGGCAGACCAATTTACGGGGATTGTCGATCCGCCGCCGGGCTTCGGCCCAGAACCAGTAGTGGGAGCCGGGCCGCTCGCGCTTCACCCGGTCGTACCAGAGCAGCAGCAGACCCGACCACCAGTGGCGCCGCATGGCCCGGTTGACGATGCGCACGAGCCGCTTGGTGTCCGAGAATTTCTTGCCGACGTGGGCGGCCAGGGCTTCCGGGTTGCGTCGGACCGCGCGGTGTTCCTTCGTGCGCGACCGGTAATTTTTCACCTCCACCAACCACACGTCGCCCTGGGGCAGGAGGCAGAGGAAATCTACGCCCTTCAATCCGTGCCCGCTCACGCTCTGGTAAGCCGGCGTACGGTCAAATTGCCGCACGATCCAGTCGGAAGGAAAGGTCAGCTCCAGGTCGCTCTCTTCGAAGGTATTCACCGGAGGCAAGATAGGACTGCCGGTGAAATTTCGCCCGCGCGGCCAATTTGGGAATTTTACCCGACCACGAAGTTCACCATGCGGCCGGGCACTACGATGACTTTGCGAACGGTCTTTCCTTCCAGGTACCCCTGCACCTGCGTATCCGCCCGTGCCCCCCTTTCCACCTCGGCTTTGGTGGCCTCGGTAGGGAAGTCAAGCGTCAGCCGCGTCTTGCCGTTGAAGGCGATGGGATAGGTGAACTTGTCCTCGACGAGGTACTGCTCGTCTACGGCGGGCCAGGCCGCGTGGTGCACGCTGCCCTCCCCGCCCAGGGCGCGGTGCAGCTCCTCGGCCAGGTGCGGCGCGAAGGGGGCAATGAGGCGGACGGCCGGTTCCAGTACCTCCCGCTTGTTGCAGTGCAGCTTCAGGAGTTCGTTGGTCGCGATCATGAAGGCGCTCACGCAGGTGTTGAAGCTGAGCACTTCGATGTCCTCGGTGACCTTTTTAATCAGGGTATGCAGCACCTTCATTTCCTCCCGGGTGGCAGCCTCATCGCTAAGGTGCAGCTCGTCGCCGTTGCCTACGTACAGGCTCCAAAAGCGCCGCAGGAAGCGGTACACCCCGTCGATGCCCGACACGCTCCAGGGCTTGGCCTGGTCGATGGGCCCGAGGAACATTTCGTACATCCGGAAGCAGTCGGCCCCGTAGCGCGCGCAGATGTCGTCGGGGTTGACCGCATTGTACTTGCGCTTGGACATCTTGCCCTGCTCCACGCTGAGCTCCAGGTACTGCCGGCCTTCCTTATCGATTTTCCAGGCAAAGGCCCCGGCCTGCTGCATGATGGTGCGGAAGTAGGCCGCGTCCTGGTGCTCCATTTGCTGGGCTTCTTCCACCGCGCTGTGGTACAGGCGAAAGCTGGTTTCATTATTGACGGACGTTTCCGTCACGAAGCGCAAGGGTGTCAGGCGGGTGCCCGTGCTCTCGTCGAGCACCAGGTAGCCGCTGCCGATGCCCGGCACCTCCAGGGGCGTACCCTCCGCCACGTCGCTGCTCACCCAAATGGGATGGCGCTGCCCGTCCTCAGAGAGCAGCAGACCGAGGTGGATGAAGCTGATCGGTCCGCCGATCATGCCCTGGTTCAGCAGTTTCTTGTAGGGCTCCTGGGTGGGCACCTTACCGATGTCGAACAGGAATTTGTGGATGAGCCGGCTGTAAAGGATGTGGCTGACCGCGTGCTCGGCGCCCCCGACGTAGAGGTCGACGTCCTGCCAGTAGTCCACGGCCTCCTTACTGACGAAGACCTCGGTGTTTCCGGGGTTCATGTACCGCAGGTAGTACCAGTTCGACCCCGCCGTGGCGGGCATGGTATCGGTTTCGCGGCGGCCTTCCGGGGTGTTGACCCAGTCCGTGGCCCGCTCCAGCGGGGAGGCCCCGCTGACGGCACGGAAGTCCTCCATTTCGGGCAGGGTCACGGGCAGTTGGGCTTCGGGGACCAGGCGGGGCACGTCGTCCGCGTCGTAAATGATCGGCCAGGGCTCGCCCCAGTAGCGCTGGCGGCTGAATACCAAGTCGCGGATGCGGTAGTTGATCTGCTGCTCGCCGCGCCCGAGCTCCTCGATCCGGTCGGTCGCCGCGGCGATGGCCTCGGGCACCTCCATGCCGTTGAGAAAGTCGGAGTTAACGAGCTTGCCCACCTTGTCCTTGAGGCTGGCCCCGGGGTAGTCACGTTTATCCACCACGTCGATCACCTCGATGCCGAATTTTTCGGCAAATCGCTTGTCGCGCTCGTCGTCGCTGGGCACCGCCATGATGGCTCCCGTACCGTAATCCTTCAGCACGTACTCCGCGATGTAGATCGGCACGCGTGCCCCGTTGAGGGGGTGGATCGCGTAAGCGCCGGTGAAGGCGCCGGTGACCTTGTGCTCGCTCATGCGGTCGAGCTCGCTGCGCCGGCCCACGTAGGCCAGGTAGTCGTCGATCTCGCCGCGCTGCTCCGGGGTGGTCAGGCGGTCGACCAGCTCCAGTTCGGGCGCGATGACCATAAAGGTGGCCCCGAATATGGTATCGGGCCGGGTGGTGAAGATGTCCAGCCGCTCGTCGTGGCCCTCGATGTCGAAGTGCACCAGGGCACCGGTAGACTTGCCGATCCAGTTGACCTGCTGCGCCTTCAGTCCCTCGCTGTAGTCTACGGTATCGAGGCCCGCCAGCAGCCGCTCGGCGTAGGCGGTGATGCGCAGACTCCACTGCAGCATGGGGCGCTGCTCCACGGGGTGGTTGCCCCGCTCGCTGCGGCCGTCCTTGACCTCATCGTTGGCCAGTACGGTGCCGAGGGCCTCGCACCAGTTCACGTAGCTGACGCTGCGGAAGGCCAGGCGGTAGTTCATGAGCAGGTCGCTGCGCCGCTTTTCGTCCATCGCCCGGAAATCCTCCGCACTTACGGTCAGCGCTTCCGTCTGGGCGGCCTGCAGCCGATCGGTGCCGTGGGCCTCCAGGTGGGCGATCAGTTCCGCGATGGGCCGGGCCCGGTCTTGCACCTGGTCGTACCAGTGTTCGAAGATCTGCTCGATGATCCACTGCGTCCACCGGAAGTAGCTGGGGTCGGAGGTGTTGACGCTGCGGTCCCAGTCGAAGCCCAGCCCCAGGGTGTCCATCTGCTCGCGGTAACGGGCGGTATTGGTGGCGGTAGATACCGAAGGGTGCACCCCCGTGTCGATGGCGTACTGCTCCGCCGGCAGGCCGAAGGAGTCGAAACCCATGGGGTGGAGGACGTTAAAGCCCCGCTGCCGCTTGTAGCGGGCCACGATGTCCGAGCCGATATAGCCCAGGGGGTGGCCGACGTGCAGACCCGAGCCCGAGGGGTAGGGAAACATATCGAGCACGTAGTATTTCGGGCGGGAGGTATCCTCCCCGGTGGCGTACGTCTTGTGGTCTTTCCAGTATTGCTGCCACTTTTTATCCAGGGCCTGTACGTCAAATTTCATCGGGGCGGTATACTTGTAGTGAGGGCGCAAAGGTAGCACACCGGGGCGGGGACGCGGGTGCAATGTGGGCCCGGGCCGAGCAATTCTACCAGAGGTAAAGCTTACGCCGCCGGTAATCGATACCGACCGTATACCGGCTCAAAAAAACCGAGCCAAGAATGCCGTCCAGGGGTAAGCTCCCTGCCCGCTGGAGGTGGCGCAGGTCGATGCTCACGAATTCCAGGGCGGGACTCCCCCCCGGCAAGGTGTTCGTTCCGGACAGGGTGACGATGGGGCAGTCGACGGGCTTGCCATCCAGCCCCTGGATGTTGATCATGCCTCCCGTAGCCTGGGTCCGCGTGCGCTCGGCGAGGGCCTCGTCAATGAGGTTGGAGCCGGCCCCGGTATCTACCGCGAAGTAATACTTCTGACCGTCGATCTTTACCTGCACGACGGGCAGGTGGTCGACGAGCACGAACTTGAGCATGGCGCGGGGTGCCCGTCCCGCATGGGTAGGCCGGCGGCTGGAGGACAGCAGTTGGAAGGTCTGGCGATCGTAGTCGATGCGCAGTTCGCCGGAATTGAGCAGGTCGTAGCCGACAAAGCCGTCGATCCGTTCGTTGGTACGCCGCTCCAGGTCGCGCAGGTCCAAGCCAACGGCCCAGTAATTATCGACGGCCCGTCCGCCCATCTCGAAGCGGGTCACGCGGTGGTCGGTCAGTTGCACGGTCCCCCCCGCTCCGACGCCGGTGTGGCGCCTCGCACCCGCGCCCGCGCCCCGGTCGTTGACGATGAGGGTAGGGGCACCGGTGTCGAGAATGAAGCTGCCGGGATGGCCGTCGACCACGGCCTCGAAGAAGATGAGGTTGCGGGAAAAGGTAAAGGACTCGACCGGACTTTCCGGGTCATCGATCGTACGATCCCGCTTGTCCACCGGTACCCCATCGCGTAGAAAACCGATCGAACGCTGTCCGGTTAGCCCAGCGCTCCCCAGCAGGCACCCGACCGCCAACAGGCAGAAGGTGAGGCGGCGGAGGTGATGTAGGCTTAACATTGATGCGGATTGTCTCCGCTAAGTTAACTATAAATTTACATGTAATTAACATTGGGAAGCGGTTTAACATAACTGCTCACTTGTGATAATGTTGCGGACGCACGGGAAAGCGGCATGAATCGGTGCATCCGGGCGGGCTTGCCCCAAATTTTCGTACCTTTGGGTCCCGTAATCCAGGCATATGACCAAGTATATTTTTGTTACGGGCGGGGTGACGTCGTCCCTCGGTAAAGGCATTATTGCCGCCTCTCTCGCGAAGCTCCTGCAGGCCCGCGGACTCTCCGTTACCATTCAGAAGTTCGATCCCTACCTGAACGTCGACCCGGGTACCCTCAATCCCTACGAGCACGGGGAATGCTACGTGACGGACGACGGCGCCGAGACCGACCTCGACCTCGGCCACTACGAGCGCTTCCTCAACACGCCCACCAGCCAGGCCAACAACGTGACCACCGGCCGGATCTACCAGACGGTCATCGAGAAGGAGCGCCGCGGCGACTATTTGGGCAAGACCGTACAGGTCATCCCCCACGTCACCGACGAAATCAAGCGCCGCATCCAGTTGCTCGGCAACACCGGAGAGTACGACATCGTCATTACGGAACTCGGGGGCACGGTGGGCGACATCGAGTCCCTCCCCTACCTCGAAAGCCTGCGCCAACTGCGCTGGGAGCTCGGCGTGGATAACTGCATCACCGTCCACCTGACCCTCATTCCCTACCTGGCCGCGGCTAAGGAACTCAAGACCAAACCCACCCAGCACAGCGTCAAGGAACTGCTGCAGACCGGTATCCAGCCCGACATCCTGGTAGTCCGTACCGAGCATCCCATCGACGACGCCATCCGCCGCAAGCTGGCCCTGTTCTGCAACGTGGAGAAGAGCTGCATCGTGGAGGCGCTGGATGCCTCGACGATCTACGACGTCCCCCTGCATATGCTCAAGGAGGGCCTGGACACCACCGTGATCAGCAAGCTCCGCCTCCCCGACCGGAAGAACCCCGACCTCCGGCGCTGGAAGAACTTCCTCGGCAAGCTGAAGAACAGCACCCACGAGGTCACCATCGGCCTGGTCGGCAAATACAATGAACTGCAGGACGCCTACAAGTCCATTTATGAGTCCTTTATTCACGCCGGCGCGGTAAACGAGTGCAAGGTGCGCGTGGTGCCGATTCATTCCGAGCAGTTGGAGGGTGACGCGGAGGAGGTGCGTAGTTTTCTGAGCCGCTTCGACGGTATCCTGGTGGCTCCCGGCTTCGGCGAACGGGGCATCGAGGGGAAGATCGAGGCCGTCCGCTATGTGCGGGAGAATAACATCCCCTTCTTCGGTATCTGCTTAGGGATGCAGTGCGCCGTGGTAGAGTTTAGCCGGAATGTCGCGGGCATCGCCGACGCCGGTTCCTCGGAGGTCGACGAGTTGGTGCAGTCCCCCGTGATCGACCTCATGGAAGACCAAAAGGACCTGGCCACCAAGGGCGGCAACATGCGACTTGGTGCCTACGCCTGTCACCTCAAGGCCGGTACCCGCACCGCCCGGGCCTACGGTACGACCGAGATCAGCGAGCGCCACCGCCACCGCTACGAATTCAATAACGCCTACCTGGAACGGCTGCAGGAGGCGGGGCTCACCATTGCCGGCACCAACCCGGAGACCGGACTGGTCGAAGTCATCGAGATCAAGAACCACCCCTACTTCGTGGGCGTACAGTACCACCCGGAGCTGAAGAGTACCGTGGAGGTGCCGCACCCGCTGTTCGTCTCCTTCGTAGCGGCCGCCATGAAGAAGCGGGAGGGGGAAGACTAGTATGTTACCCCCGGTGGCTAACCGCCGTGAATCCGAGTTATCCCGCATCTACGGCTATGCTGAACTTTTGTCCGCTCGTTTCAGCACCACGCTGTCGGCGTCAAGCTATTGCTTAGTTCAATCCGGAAGCACTAGCCATTCTATATGCCGAAAGTCTCCTTGATCCGATCCACGTAATCCAGCTTCTCCCAGGTGAAGGTTTCTACTTCCACGGTCTTGGTCTCCCCCGATCCGTTGCGGAAGGTGAGGGTCTTGTTTTCGGGCTCGCGCCCCATGTGGCCGTAGGAGGCCGTATCGAGGTAGATGGGGTTGCGCAATTTCAGCCGCTGCTCGATGGCGTAGGGGCGCATATCGAAGAGTTCGAGGATGCGCTGGGAGATCTGCGCGTCCGTGAGGGCTACCCGGGCGCTGCCGTTGGTATTGACGTAGATGTTGGTGGGCTTAGCTACCCCGATGGCGTAGCTGACCTGGACGAGGATCTCGTCGGCTACCCCGGCGGCCACCAGGTTCTTGGCGATGTGCCGGGTGGCGTAAGCCGCCGAGCGGTCGACTTTGCTGGGATCCTTGCCGCTAAAGGCCCCGCCGCCGTGGGCGCCCTTGCCGCCGTAGGTGTCTACGATAATTTTACGTCCGGTAAGGCCCGTATCGCCGTGGGGACCGCCGATCACGAACTTGCCCGTGGGGTTGACGTGGTAGGTGATCGTATCGGTGAAGAGTTCCTGCAGTTCGGCGTTGAGCTGACGGCGCACGGCGGGGATGATGTAGTCGATGACGTCCTGACGGATGGTCGCCAACATCATGCCATCTTCCCCGAAGTCGTCGTGCTGGGTGGAGACCACGATGGAATCGATGCGCACGGGCCGGTGGTTGTCGTCGTATTCGATGGTGACCTGCGACTTCGCGTCGGGCCGCAGGTAGCCCATCTTTTCTCCGCTCCTGCGCACCGCCGCCAGTTCCTTCAGAATGCGGTGGCTGAGGTCGAGGGCCAGGGGCATGTAGTTCTCGGTCTCATTGGTGGCGTAGCCGAACATCATGCCCTGATCGCCGGCTCCCTGCTCCTCGGCCGACTGCCGCTCCACGCCCTGGTTGATGTCGGGCGACTGCTCGTGGATCGCCGAGAGCACCCCGCAGCTGTTGGCCTCGAACATGTATTCAGACTTCGTGTAGCCGATCTTGCGGATCATGTCGCGGGCCAGGGTCTGTACGTCGAGGTAAGTGTTGGATTTTACCTCACCGGCCAGGATAACCTGCCCGGTGGTCACGAGGGTCTCACAGGCTACCTTCGAGCTGGGATCGAAGGCCAGAAAGTGATCGACCAGGTTATCACTGATCTGGTCCGCCACCTTGTCCGGGTGGCCTTCGGATACGGACTCGGAAGTGAAGAGGTAGGGCATGCGTTGCGGATTTTGCTAAAAGTGCCGCAAGGTAGGTGATTTGAGCGTATGTGCGTTCGCTGGCAACTTGGGTTTTTGCCGCGGCTTCGCGTGAACACGTGGCCCCGGAACCCACTATGATAGGGTCCACTAAATCCACCGACTTTGAGTACGTTCTATCCGTTTAATGGTGTCGTTCAGCACTACGCCTGGGGGGGCTACGAATTCCTTCCCGATCTCCTTCACCGCCGGAACCCCGAACGGGAGCCCTGGGCCGAACTCTGGATGGGCGCCCACCCCAAGGGTCCGGGAGAGGTAGCCGGCTCCTCGGCCACGCTCAGGGAGTTGATCGAAGGAAACCCCACCGAGCTGCTCGGGCCGGCGGTAGCCGAACGCTTTGACAACCGGCTGCCCTTCCTCTTCAAAATCCTGGACGTCCGGGAGATGCTTTCCATCCAGGTCCACCCCACGAAGGCGGCGGCGGAAGCGGGCTTTACGGCCGAGGAACGGGACGGGCCCGACCGCGACGCGCCCGACCGCAACTACCGGGACGACAACCACAAGCCCGAGCTCGGAGTGGCCCTGAATGACTTTTACCTCCTGCACGGTTTTCAGTCCCGGGCAGCTATCCGCGCCACCCTCGAACGGGTGCCCGGCTGGGCCGTCCTCATGGACGTACTGGACGAACGAGGAGTGGAGGGCCTGTACGCCCATGTGATGTACGCCGACCAGGCGGCCGTGGACGAGTTGCTGCAACCCCTGGTGGAGCAACTGAAAAGGCAGAGTTTCACCCGCGAACGGGCGGAATTTTGGGCCCGGCGCGCCGTCGAGCAGTACACCACCGACGGCCACCACGACCGCGGAATGTTCTCGATCTTCTGGTTTAACCTCGTCCATCTGCGGCCCGGAGAAGCCATCTTTCAGGACGCCGGCATCCCCCACGCCTACCTGGAGGGCGTCTGCCTCGAGTTGATGGCCAACAGTGATAACGTCCTCCGCGGGGGCCTGACGCCCAAGCACATCGATGTTCCCGAATTACTCGACAAGACCCGCTTCGAAGCCGTGACCCCTCGGATCATTTCCGCTTCCGATCCGGAAGGCGGTTGGAGCCCCTACCCTACCCCGGCCTCCGACTTTTCCCTGTCGCTCGCTCAGGTCTCAGAAACAGATGACATACTGGTCGACACGACCTCCGGCCCGGCGATCCTGCTGCTGATGGAAGGCTCACTCCGGGGAGACGGCTTGCAACTCGACACCGATCGCCGTACGGTTTTTATCCCCGCCGGTCACCGTGTAGCGTTGACCTCCGGCCGGAATACTACGGTATACCGCGCGGCGGTCGGAGCACCAAAAAAGGGCTTGCCGGAATAGTCCGACAAGCCCCGATGAGCATAAAATCATCTACTCTGGTCACCTGATGTCAACGCAATAGGGTGACATCACCAGTAAATAACTGGCTGGTTCCGTCGACGAAGTCGACTTCTGCAGCCCAGATATAGACGTTACTTTCGAGGGGTTGGTCCCCCAACCTTCCGTCCCAGCCGGAGTTGACGGCACCCGCTTCGCAATCCTCGCAGGCGTACACCAGGGCACCGATGCGCGAGATAATCTTGAGCGAGCGTATGGAGCGCACCGTATTGTCTTTGACGTCCAAGGCAAAGAATTCGTTGAAGCCATCGCCGTTGGGGCTGAACACGTTAGGGGCATAGATGCGGCTACGGTAATCCTTCTCCACCCGTACCCGGATCGAATCGCTGGCTACGCAGCCGTCCGCATCCACCAGGGATACCCCGTAGAAACCGTCGTCGAGTGGCAGGGCGGAAGTGTAGGGGGAGTTGGGATTGACGATGGAGTCGCCCGTCCAGAGCAGTTCCCGGATGTTGCGCGGTGGAGAGATGTGGACGCTAAGGTCCAATTCATCCCCCAGCCCCACCAAGGTATCCAGGTCGGTGGTCTGTATTTCGGCGGTGAACCCTGCGGCTACCTTAACGAAGGTGGAGCTATCGATGCTGCATCCGTTTTCCGAGGTGGCCGTCATGACCATGCGGTAGGTCCCCTCCTCGTGGTAGGGTGCCTCCAAGGGCTGGTTGGAAACCATACCGTTGCCGTAGTCGATGTCCCAGCCGGTAGCCGGGGAGGTAATTTGGAGGTCGAACGGCGAACGCGCACAGACCGAGCGGGGCATGGTGAAGTCCAGGGGTGCGCCACTATAGGATCCGATCTCCACCACGGTGCTGTCGGTAGCGGTACAACCGTTCTTACTGGATACCTCCATACTGACGGTGTAGCTTCCGGCTGCGGCGAAGGCGTGCTGCACTTCCTCGTCGTGCGATTGGTTGCCATCCCCGAAGTCCCAGCTTATCCCGTAGGCATTGGACCCGCTGGTAGGGATGAAGATCATCGGCTTATCCACGCAGTTTACCTCGGCGGCCACGACTTCGAAGGAAGATTCCGGGGAAGGCCGCACGGTGACGCTGTGGTGGAAGGTGTCGAGTCCACACAATTTCGCCGTGAGGCTGATGTGGAAGGTACTGTCGCGGTCTACGTCGTAGGTATGCGTAAGGCGCTCCAGATCATCGATCAACTGGGGCGTGGACCCGTCTCCCCAGTTGACGAAGGTGAGCGCGCCGGGGGTGGAGCTGTTGTCGAGTTGAATCTCGGCGGAAGAACACACGTCATCGTAGTTCAGGCCGAATGCCGCTTCCGTCGTGATCGGAAGTACGTAGATGGTGTCTACAATGCTTTCGTCGGGACAGCTGACATTGGAACCCTCCAGGGTGATCGGGTACCGCAGTACGTCCTTGCCGGTGTTTTGTATCGTCAGCTTCCGGGGCAGTTGCGTAGTCTGTCGCCCGTCGGGGTAAGTGACCCGGAAGTCAAAGGCATTGACCGAGGTGTTGGACAGGAATATCGTGTCGTCGGAGCACACAGTATTGTTGTCGTTGAGAATGTCGAATGACACCCGGAAGCGCAGCGGAAGTACGACTCCGAAACTGTCCTGAGTCGTGTAGCAGGCGTTGGTTACGCCTACGTTCACGTCGAGCACTTCGGCCGCGAGGGGGCGGATAATCTTCAGCAGCGGCTCGGCCTGCTTGCTCTTCTCCTCCTCCCCGAAGGACCAATCGTAGCGCCAGTCCGCAGGATGATCACCCAACGAGAAGGCAATGGTGAGGGAATCACACACGCTGCTGTCCATGTCGGCGTAGAAGTTCATCCGGGGCGGGAAGAGCACCTTGAGCTGCTGGCTGATGGTGTCCGTACACTGCCCCCCGGGAAAGGCGACTACTTGCTGTATGGTATAGACGCCGGGCTCATCGAAGACAAAGCGCGCCTTTTCGCGGTTACAAGATTTCTGTCCGGTTTCCAGTACTTCATAGCAGAGGGTACGGGCGGAGGAACGGTTCTCCACGTTAATCGGGTCGATACCGGCGTAGACGTTGCCCGCCTTGAAGGAGTCCGGTCCGCCGCAACTGTCCGTGACGATGACAAATTCTGCCTTCGGGTATTCCTGGACCCGCACGGTCAGGCTATCCGTTCCCCCGCAAAAAGTGAGGCTTTCAAAGAGAACCGTATAGGAGCCAATGTCTAGGTCAGCGGATTCGAAGAAATTATTCTTCACGCCGGTACCCCTGTACTCCCCGGCCTGCAGCGCATAGAGATCGACAAAGTCGCCCTGGCAGATTTCGATATTATTCCCTTCGTACCGTTCCTGAGGAATGACGAATATGGCGAGGGGATACTCCGTACCACAGCTGTCGGTAACCATAATTTTGGTGTTCCCTTCATTCACCGACGGGTCGAACACGTTATTTACGATTCCCTTACCGGTGATGGAGCGGACGTTACCGAGCGGCGTGATGAAGTCCAGCAGATCAAAGGGGGCAACCGTACTACAGATCGTATCGACCGAGGAGATATCGATCTGCAACTCCGATCCGTCGCGCACGCGCACCTGTACGGGAATCGAATAGCTCTCTCCACAGGCATCCAGGCCGCTCGCGGTCAGGGTGTACGACCCAATGGCATCGAAGGTCAGTTTCGGATTGGTGGAGTTCGGATTGACGATCGTCACCCCCTCCTGTAGGGTAGTCCAGGTAATGTCGTCCGGCCGCGGCGTATAGCTGAGCTTCCTGCCCAGGTCCAGTTCGTAGCCATCACAGGTCACGATTTCTTCCCGCTCCCGGATGGTCTGCCCACGCTCGGTGTCTACGTAGAAAGTATCCCTTGCGGCCGAGCAGAAGGGGTTCGAGGCACTTACGATGATCGTGCGCCTGCCGGCCTTGTTATTATTGATGGTGATGGTCGGATTAGGCGCCGTAGGGTCGGAAAAGCTCACCCCACCGGAGGGGCTGCTCCACTGCCATTTGGTCGTGTAGCGGTAAGTCGTATTGGTTTCCACCTCGATGGTCTCCTCACAGAGTTGGGTGCTGTCGATGTCAAAGCCCAGGTTGATGACCGGCTTCGGCTGAATGTCGATTATCTTCTCGTAAGCGTACTTTTCGCAGCCTTTGAACGTGGTGACTTCCAGCCGTACCACGTGCTCGCCAGGGGTGAGGAAGGGATGCTTGTTTAGCTTCTTCGTGGTAGCCCCCGCTACCAAGGTGTCGTTGACATACCACTGGTAGGAATCTACCAAGCGGTCACTGCACATTTTCCCCTCGAAGGTGACTTCAAACGGATCTTCGATGCATTGGGTCTTGGTGTGCTTGACGTCGACGATCGGGTTGGGCACTACCCGGAAATCATAAGAGCCGCGCTGGTTATCCCCCCGTTCGTCGACGCAGTCCTCCCGGGTGATGATCAGGGCGTTCTGGTACTCAAAAAACAGGGCATCCGGGGTGGGTGAAATGGGTTCACCCATCGGCATACCACAATCAAAATCGAAGGTCCTGATGACCTCGGCCGTATTGATTACGTTGGTATAGATGGTATCGCTCCCGTCCGGAAAGGCCACCTTGTAGGTTCCGGGTGCACCGTTGTTGTAGATTTTAAAGTTGATGGTTACTCGTCCGCTAGTGTCCGCGCAGAAGGTACTCGTGGGGGGCAGCAGGAAGGGTTCTTCCGTGCCGCAGCTGGACTGGGCCGACAGATCGACGGTGAGTAGGAGCAGGAGGAGTAGAAAAAAAAGCTTCGTAAAATGAGGCATATGAACCGAGTCATTTTTGGTTCAATTACGTCCAGTCACTTACAAACGGAAAGGGGAAAACAGCACGGCCCCGAGCACGGGGGATCGGTGCTACAACAGCTCCCAATAGAGAGCCGCGGATGTAAATTTCAGTTTGAGAGACGCTGGTATGAATTGACCAGGAGATAAAAATATCCTTAAATCGATGCCCCTGGGGGGCGATGAAACAACACGTCACCGGCCGTAGCCAATGCTACCTATCTATCGGTCCACCGGACCGGAATATTGCTGCGCCGAAGCAAACTTTAACACTAATGTTCCTGGCGGCGGGCCCGCGGGTGCCGGGGGGGGTTACCGGACTACCGTAACGTCCCCGGTGAACAGCTCGCGGTAGCCATCCCTGAATTCTACTTCGGCGATCCACAGGTAGACCCGCTCGTTCACGGGCTTTCCTTCTACCGTGCCGTCCCATCCGCTACCTACCGTACCGACGGGGCAGTCCGTGCATTCGTACACTATACTCCCCCAGCGGTTCAGGATCCGAAAGCTGTGGATGGCGGCTACCGTATTCGGCGCAACCTCAAGGCTGAAGGTTTCGTTATTCCCGTCCCCGTTGGGACTGAAGACGTTCGGGACGTAGATCCGCTCCGTGTAGTCCTTTGCAACCAACACGCGGATAGAGTCCGTAGCAAAACAGCCGTACAGATCCGTGACCTCCAATCGGTAGTTACCATCTTCAATGGGTGCGACGCGGGTCTGCTGGGTGTTGTAGCTGTTCACGGCATCTCCCAACCAGCGGATGCTGTCCAGATCCCGCAGGGGCTCCATCTGAAAACTGAGGGCCAGCTCGCTACCCAGATCGATAATGGTATCCGGTACCGCGGGTAAAATAGTTACGGCGAACTCCGGATAGACGGTCACCAGACTACTGGTATCGATGCGGCAGCCGTTTTCACTGGTAGCGGTGATGGAGAGCAGGTAACTCCCCTCCTCCTGGTACGGCCGCGCGATTGGGGAGTCTGCCAGGAGTTGGTTCCCGTAATTATAGCTGAGGTTACCGGCAAAACCCGCCAGGCCAAGGGAGAAGGGAGCACCAACGCAGGTGGCCGCAGGTATGGTGACTTCGAGCGGAGGGCCGCTGTAGGTATTCACTACCACGTCCGCGCTGTCCAGCGCCGTGCAACCGCCGGCATTGGCCGTATGCAGGTATACCCGGTAGGTACCCGGCAGGGAATAGTCGTGGGCGGGTTCAGCTTGTAGAGAGTAGGCGCCGTCGCCAAACGTCCATTCCAGGCTGTAGCCTTCCGTCGGGAAGGATGGCTGGAAGGTGAGACTATCCCCAATGCAGGTAGCCGCATTGTCCGTAAGGGTGAATCCCGCCTCCGCGCCGGCGCGTACCTGGTAGTCGGTCGCAAAGCTGTCCCTACCGCAGAGGGAGGCCTCCAGTACGATCCGAAATACGGTATCCTGCGTCGCTCGATAAATATGATCTACCGTATCTCCGGAACCGATGAGCTGCGGCGTCGAACCGTCTCCCCAGAAAATCGTGCCGCTGCTCCCGGGCGTGGAATAATCGATCAGCTGAAGCACCGACGGGGAGCAACTATCGTCGTAGACCAGGGAGAAAGCCGCCTCCGTGCTCACCGGTAGTACGTAGAGGGTATCGGTCACCGCCTGATCTGCACACCCCATCCGAAAGCCCTCCAGCCGAATCGGGTACTTAAGGATCGTATCCGAAGAGTTCTCCAGTACGAGGACGGCGGGAAGATCCGCGGCTTGCCTGCCGTCCGGGAAGGTTACCCGGTAACTGGTAGCGTTTATGGAGTTGTTAATTAAGAAGGCGGTATCTCCGGAGCAGAGCGTATTGTTGTCGTTGAGAAAGCCGAAGCCTACCTGGAATCGACGCGGAAGCTCCACGCTCAGCGTATCGGTCTGGGTGAAGCAGCCATTGGTGGTGTTTACCACGGCCCGGAGGAAGGTAGCCTCAAAGGGCCGGACAAGCTGAAGCACGGGATCAGCCGCTGCGCTAGGATCACCGGCGGAAAAGTTCCAGTCGTAACTCAGTAAATCCCCCCCCGAAAGGGAAGAAAAAGACAGCTGCAGCGAATCACAGCGACTACTGTCTATGGTCACCGAAAAACTGGGGCTAATGTCCCCGAGGATGGTAAGCGCGCGGTCCAGGGTGTCCCGGCAGTCCCCCGCGGCGGTGCGTACTACCTGCCGTAGGGTGTAGGTGCCGGCCGTCGGGAAGGTAAACACGGCCGAATCCTGCCCGCAGATCGAGTCGCCCGTTTCCAGAACGGTGTAGCAACTCACCGCGGCGGTGGCGGTACTTCGGAGGAGGAGGGGCAGGTCCGTGGGGTACCGCGCACCCGCGCTCCCGCCCGAACAGCTGTCGGCGTCGATCGAGAAACCCGCCGTCGGATAGTCGACTACGGTGATGGTAAAGGCCCCGACGCTGCCGCAAAATGCCTCACCGACGTAGTCTATGCGGTAGTCGCCCGCTGCCAGTCCCGCGGATTCAAACCGATTATCGATCACCCCCGTCCCCCGGTAGTTGCCGGGGACGCGGGTGGAAAGGTCCAAGGCAAGACCCCGACATACCGTGAGGTCAGGCAGGCTGGCCGCCCCCTGCTCCAGTACGTAAAAGTTGAGCGGATAGACGGCTCCACAACTATCGGTCACGAGCACCGGAACATTGCCACTAAGACCAGCGGGATCGAGTAGTCCCTCCACTACGCCGCTACCGATGATGGAGCGCACCCGATCGACGGGGCTCACGTAGTCGAGTATCCGCAGGGGCGCCTGGGAGGAGCACAGGGTATCTACCGCGGAGATATCGATCTGGAGGGGAGCCCCGTCGCGCACAAAGACGGGTACGTCGATGTCGAACCGCAGACCGCATACGTCGGTGCCGCTGGCCGTCAGGACGTAATCGCCGGGCTCGGAAAAGGTCACTTCGGGGCAGGTGGTTTCCTCGTTGCTTAGGGTGATACCCGCATCCGAGGCAAACCAACGAATGGTCTCGGGTGGGGGTGCGTACGAGAGTTGGTCGCAGAGCGTGAAGGGATAGCCGGCGCAGGCCCGTATGGGGGCTGGTACGTTAATGGTCTGTCCACTGTATGTAGTGATGGTGAAGCTCTCCTCCACGCTCGGGCAACTTTCGTTGCCGGCTAGTAAGGTGATAATATGCGTGCTCGGTTGGGTATTGGCGATCGTGATCAGCGGATTTTGGGCCGTGGGATCGGAGAAAGCAACGTCCGGGGAGGCACTACTCCAGCGGAAACTGGTAGCGTTTTCGGCGGTGACCTGTGTGGTGACCGTAATTTCAGGACTACAGAGCTGACTGCTGTCAATTTGATATTTTAGGTCAATTACGGGCAGGGCATCTATAACGATCTCCCGTTCAAAACTATAGGCTCCACATCCCTTAGTGGTCACTACGAGACGTATCAAGTGTCTGCCCGCGCGGTCAAACTCGAAGTCGCGCAGTTCCTTGCCCCTTGCCCCCGGCACCAGTTCGTCATTAACGTACCAGGCGTAGGAATCGACCAGTTCTTCGCTGCAGAGTACGGCCGTTAAGTCCACCAGGAAGGGGGCGGAGCTGCACGAGCGGTAGTTGGACTGAATGTCCAGTACCGGGTTCGGAACGATGTTGAAATCATAGGAGCCCCGGCGCGGATCCCCCTGGTCGTCCACGCAGTCGGTGCGGGTGATGGTCAGCTCACCCCGGTAATCGTAGAAGGGGGACCCGGGGACGGGCGGCTGGGGGTTGCCCGGTGGATTGCCGCATTCAAAAAATAATTGGCGCTCGATGAGCACTGCCGACGCGATCCCGGAGTAGGTGGTGTCGCTGCCGTCCGGAAAATTAACCAGGTAGTTCCCGGGGTCCCCGAAGTTGCGCAGCGTGAAGGCGACTACGGCTACCCCGTTACTGTCCACGCAGAACGTCCGGGAGGGAGGGACGAG
This sequence comes from Lewinellaceae bacterium, assembly GCA_963803525.1. Classification (GTDB taxonomy): domain Bacteria; phylum Bacteroidota; class Bacteroidia; order Chitinophagales; family Saprospiraceae; genus Neolewinella. Next base: position 176,657 of record CAWDMV010000012.1, on the reverse strand, counting down.
GAAGGGGTCGTCTTCGGAGCAGGTAGTCTGACCCAACAGGGAAGAAGTACACAGCAGTAAAACTGCCAGCAGGGGAAGGGAGAAGGTATGGTACATCAAAAAGCGTATGTAGCGTAGACAGCAAGAGTACGGCAGGGGGCCGTACCGAAGGCAGGCGGTCGGTGCCGCCGGATCACCCCGCGTGCAAACGGGGCGGTCCGGTCGATGAGTAAACTTGACCACTGAGCCAGTGGCAGGCCGGAGGACACTCATCGGCGGATCCTAAGTACCTGTGCTACAAAGATAAGCGCTTGTTTGGGTTTTCCGAGCCTGACGAAAATGCCGCTATTTTGGGTCTATCCGAGCTTTGAAAAGGGGAGGTGCACTTCGTGGCTGCTTTGCGGTGACGGGCTAAGTGACCTTTTTCAAGGCGAAGAATAGGCACAAAAGAGCAAGTTTGCGGCGGCGAGCGATATCCCAAACAAGCGCTAAGCGCTGGCGGGTGGGCACGGACACCTACCCGGAACCTAATATCGAGAAAACGCCCGCACGATCCGGTCGGGAAGTTGCCCATCCTGGCTGGTGGAGAGGTAATCCTGGTAGCTACAGGCCACCAGGCGGTTGCGTGCCTCGCCGGTATAGTGGTCCGCCGGCACCTGGATCCACCAGCGGTTCGTGCGGGGCGATCTCCAGAAGGTGAGTCGCTCGGCAAGCTTGGTGTCTACTACATATTCGTCCATGCCGGTCAGGCTTGCGGGGAAGTCACCGCTGCGGCGGCTGTAGCCATGGATAAAGTACCAAATCAACTGGGCGTAGGCGGCCGCGGTCAGTGATTGGGCTGTATCCCCCCGCTGGCCTGCCGTCATCCCGTAGACGCCGAAGGAAGACAGCCGGTCGCTGTTTCCGGCGTAGTAGCACAACTGACAGGCTTCCTGTACGGTGAAGCCGGAAGGGTTAAACCCCGCTTGCGCGGGGGCCTCGGGCCAGGCCAGGGCACTGACGTCCAAGCTTAGCAGGTCCGCATCCCGGATGGAGGGTTCCAGATCTCCCAGATCAGCCCGGGCGCGGCCCAGGGAATAGGATTCAAAGTGGCGATCGACGAAAATGGAGTCGTGAACGGCTGCGGTGAGGTGGCGTTGGGAGCCCGCGTGGGCGAGGTGATAAACGGGCGGGCGGTCACGGTACAGCGCCGCATCCAATAAGTGGGGAGTGCCACCCCCCGGAGCCTGGGGGCTGAGGCGTACTTGCTGATCTACGCAAAATAGTCCGACCTGCCGGTTGAGCTCCCCGAAGGCCAGGTACTGGGCCGGAAGGAGGCGGTCACCCGCCCCGATGAGTACGGGGAGAATAGCGGCGTGATGGAGCTCCCGAAGCAGCGGAATAACGAATTCCCGCGTTTGCTTGCGTACATCACCCAGATCGACTACCGTTGTCTCCCCGAAATCCCACTGGTGTGCGTAGAGAAATTGGCGTACCGAGTGCGCGGCACCAGCGTCCAGACCGATCAGCGCGATGCGGGTCTTGGCGCTTACGGACAATTCGATGCGCTCCCCGAGCGTTCCGGGGCTTGTATTGTTCCCCGGCCGGGCGGGGGGAGTTAACCAAGATTCGTACATAGGCGGTAGTGGGGCACAAAGGTAGCCCAAGCCTCACTTTACAAAAACTGCTATATTCTCTAAACATCTGCTACCTTTGGGCGATAAAACCAGAAGTTGTCGCGGAAAAACGAATTTGTTAACTGAAGGCGACACCCTTTTCCCCCGCTTCCACGCAGCGGTTTCCACCCATCAAACTTAAGTCTCTAGAAACATCTCTATGAAGAATTGTAACCTCATACTTCTATGCCTGTGCTGCTGCCTCACGGGCGGTCTCGGTGCGCAGGGTACTCCGGTTCCCCCTACGGAGGATCCGTCCGCGACTACCACGACAACGACGGATGGTGAAATGGTAGCGCCCATTAACAAGCGTGACCAGCCTTCGATGTGGGAGATCGGGATTTCTCCCGTATTGTCGAGGGTATCCAGCGACGTGGATGCGCAGAGTGGCTACGGAGTCGGTCTTCACGTACGGAAATCGCTGGATCACTTGTTCTCTATTCGTCTGGATGGTATGTACGCCACGACCAGGGGAGACAACGAGACGGGTAGTAACTCCAGCAATCGTCGTTTCGAGGGCGACTGGCTGAGTGGTACCGCTTACGGGGTAGTCACCATGAACAATTTTACCTTTAAGGGGGACATCCGCAACGTCAACGTATTCCTGATGGTGGGTGCGGGTGGCAATTTCTACTCCACCGAATTTCAGTGTAATCAAGAAGCTCGCCGTAATGGTTGCCCTGCTAACAACCCCAGCGGACAGCCGTTTGAATCCGGACGCAACGGAGAGATCGACCGTACGTTCCGCACGCATGCGGCATTTGGAGTTGGGATGAACTTTCGTCTCAACGAGCGCGTCAACATTGGCGCCGAGTACCAAGCCTTCGTTCCCCTGGGCAACCGGGCCGACCTATTAGATGGCTACAGCTCCGGCCAGTTCCGTGACGTGCTGAATACGGTAGGCGTATCTCTGAACATCAACATCGGAGACAAGGAAAAACGCACCGAGCCCCGCTACTGGACCAACGCCTTCACTCCGGTTAAGGAAGATATGATGTCCCTCAACTCCCGCGTAGACGCCGCCACCACCGATACGGACGGCGACGGCATCATGGACTCCGTGGACCAGGAATCCGACACCCCCGCGGGCGTGCCCGTTGACAGCCGCGGACGCACCCTCGACAGCGACAAGGATGGCGTACCTGATTACCGCGACCGCGAGCCCTTCTTCCCCCCCCGGGAGGGAGAGCAGGTGGATGCCGACGGTGTCGTTACCAAGCGCATCGACGCTCCCCTGACGCAAACGGAGATCCAGACCCTCATCGATACCAGCATCGCCCGTGCCGCCCGTGATACCACGATCTTCAAGCGGGAAGGCGGCGCTACCTACCTGCCGATGGTCTACTTCGCCCTCAACTCGGCGGAAATAAAGTACGAGGACTACGGAGTGCTCGCCAGCATCGCCCGTGTACTCCAGGCGAATCCGGGTCTGACCGTCGTTGTACGCGGCTATACCGACCGGACCGGCACTTCCGCACGGAATGTAAATCTCTCGTACAAGCGCGCGAAGAACGTGATCGATCACCTCATGACCAACCACAATGTCAGTCGCAGTCAGCTCATTCTCCAGTACCGCGGAGAGGAGGAAGCCATCGTGCCCCTCGACCGCAGTCTGGTGAACCGCCGCGTAGAATTTCTGACGGGTATGCAGGGCGCTACCGAGGATGCCCCTCCCGCGGGAATGGAAATGGAAGGCGAAGGGAACTAGACCTCCTCCACCCTGATTATCCTGGATAAAGCGTCCGCCGGCCCCGCCGGCGGGCGCTTTGTCTTTACGCGGTACTTCCGTACTGAATTTTATACCTTGAAGAAGATCATCAGACCCATGCGCGCGCTCTATTTCCTGCTTCTCCTGCTCCCAACCGCCGGTCACGCCCAGTTCTCCGAGGACATTTCCGGCACCTGGTCCGGCCTGTTGTTTCAGAACGAAGGGGGGTTCGCCGATCAATTTGAGCTCCACTTCGACGTAGAGCAAATCGGCCTGAGCCTAAAGGGAACGGCCTACGTGAAACTGGGCGAGCTGGAGGCGGAAATGAAGCTGAGCGGCTACCAATCTCCTAACGGTAGCTGGCGGCTCTCCGAAACGGAAATTATCCGTCACGATAAAGCTGGCCTGGAGGTATCGTGGTGCATGAAGGAGTACGATCTGCGCGTGGATTACCGGCAGGGGGAGCTCATACTTACCGGTCCGTGGTGGGGCAACAGCACCTATGGTCCCTGCATTCAGGGGTCCATTGTCCTGAGAAGACGGGTTAAGGTGGCTTCAGTTATCCTCCTCGGCGGCCAGTACGCCGTTGATGTCCAGCCGCATGGCCAGGTCCATAATCGTCACCACCGCCTCGACGGGCGCCTCGCGGTCCGGGGCGATAAGCATGCTGTAGCCACTGCCCGCACGACCCTGCAATTGGTTCTCCAGCGCTCCGGCATCGATACGCCGGTCATTGAAGAAGAAGGCCCCCTGCTCGTCGATACGGACCTCGTCCAGACGGTCGGTACTCGGGCTGGCCGGCGTATCGGCCCGGCCCGGCATCTTTAGATTGAGCGCATTCGGAGCTACTACCGTGGAGGTAAGCATAAAGAAGATCAGCAGGAGGAAAATGATGTCCGTAAGGGAGGACATATTGAATTCCGCGCTGACCTTTGATCGCTTTTTAAGTGCCATGGGTTGCGTTTTTAGCTCCTGCGGGGCTGGGTGGCGATGATGGCACGCGCCCTGCGCTGAGCGGCGAGGTTCATCACCGGAGTGAGTCGGTTGAAGGGTACGCCGGTTTCGGCGACGATGGTCACCGTAGCATCCTCCTTGTTTTCGGCCTGATCCAGGGCATCGCCCAGGGCCTGAAGTACGGCAGCCCCCCTCACTTCGACGCTGTTGACGCGGACGATCCCGTCCTTCTGCAGTTCGACCACGATATTGGTAGGGGCTACCGTCTGGCTGTCGGATTTGGGAAGGTCGAAGGGTCGGATCTGAACGAAATTGGAGGTCAGCATGAAGAAGATCAACAACAGAAAGATGATGTCGGTCAGGGAGGACATGTTGAATTCCGCGTTGGCCCGGTTCGATCGTTTTAAGCTCATAGGAATTTACAATTTACGATGTACCAAGTACCAATTACCATTTAGCGGTGCTGATGCCGTCGGCGGCGTTGCACCCGCGTCCGCGCCCCCATTACGCCTATTACACCAGTCACTTTGTTAAAACCTACGGTGCCCAGCCCGCCTTTCCCGCCTACCACGTATGTCCCGCCTACCAAGCCTACCACGCCAATTGTAGATAGTACATGGTAGATTGTACTTGGTAAATCCCCTACCCCGGCTCCTGCAGCAAATCCATAAATTCAGTCGTGGAGCGCTCCATTTTATAGACGACCCGTTCTACCTGGGCTACCAGCAAATTGTAGCCGACGAAGGCCAGAATGCCAATGAATAGCCCGGCGGCCGTCGTGAGCAGGGCCGAGTAGATGCCGCCCGCCAGCACGTCCGGGGTGATGTTTTGTGCGTTGGACATCTCGTAGAAGGCGTTGATCATGCCGGTTACCGTCCCGAAAAAACCGATCATGGGGGCGGCGCCGGCGATGCTGGCTAGGGTGCTCAGGCCCTTCTCCAGGCGAAAGACTTCCAAGTTGCCGACGTTCTCTACTGCGGCGTCGATGTCGCGTAACGGGCGGCCGATGCGCTGCAGCCCCTTATCGACCATTCGGGCGACGGGACTGTCGGTCGTGGTACACAAAGCGCGGGCGTTCGACATGTTGCCACTGGAGATCTCGCGGCGTATGCGTTCCATGAAGCCTTCGTCGTCGGCGCCGGCGGCCTTGATGGTGATGTAGCGTTCGGAGAAGATATAGAGACCGATAACGAAGAGCAACAGGAGGATGCCCACGATGATCATGGTGAGCAGGCCGGACTCGAGCAGCACGTCCAGCAAGCTCTCGCTCTTTACGGCGGGTTCGACGGGGGCCAGGTCAAGGTCGCCCTGCGCTTGCAGGAGGAGGAACAGGTAGCTCAGGAGCATCTCGGTGTGTTTAGCGGTTGCTTAACGTAATCCCGAAGGGGCTTATGTTGAAGCGTAGGGTGCAAATGTAAAATTATCTCGGGAAGGGGACCGCCGCCGTCCCTCCGCCGGGGTCAACCATCACCCGTTCCGTCGGTTATTTAAGCGATCCCGGATAAATAACGGGGGCGCTAACTTTACCGTATGGATACTTTGATCACCGTTGGGCAGTTGGTCCTGAGCCTTTCTATTCTGATCGTGCTCCACGAATTTGGCCACTTCCTGCCGGCCCGTTTCTTTGGCACCCGGGTGGAAAAATTCTACCTTTTCTTCGATCCCGGATTTAGCCTGTTCAAGAAGCAGATCGGGGAGACGGAGTACGGCATTGGCTGGCTCCCGCTTGGCGGCTACGTGAAGATCAGCGGCATGATCGACGAGAGCTTCGACAAGGAGCAAATGGAGCAGGAGCCACAAGCCTGGGAATTCCGCTCCAAGCCCGCCTGGCAACGCCTCATCATCATGCTCGGGGGGGTGACGGTCAATTTTATCCTCGGTTTCCTCATTTATGCGCTGGTGCTTTTCGGCTACGGTGAGGAGTATTTCCCCGCCGAAAACGTGACCGCGGGCATTGCGGTCGACAGCCTCGGACAGGAAATCGGGCTGCGGAGTGGCGACAAGATTCTCCGGGTGGGGGATATTCCCTTCACCCGCTTCAACGATCGGGTGGTCCTGCGGGAGATTGCCATTAATAATGCCACGACCATCGAGGTGGAGCGCAACAACCTGCCCACTACCGTAGCCGTCGACCCGAAGTGGGTAGACGTACTGACCCGCTACGAGAATAAGAGCTCCCGTCTTTTTTATATGCGTATGCCTTTCGTGATCGGGCAGGTAGTCGATGGCGGTCCCGCGGATGAGGCCGGCCTCCTGACGGAGGACAAGGTCGTCAGCGTAGACGGCACCCCAACCCCCTTTTACGACAACTTCCAGGAGGTGGTCCGTGGTCGCACCAACGAGCGCTTAGTTCTCGGCGTGCAGCACAAGGGGTCCACGGCCGTCGACGAAATACCGGTGACCCTCAACGAGAACGGGCAGATCCTCGTGGCACCCGCGGGCCCCGACTACTTTTACCAAACGGAGCGCCAGGAATATTCCTTGGGGGAGGCCATTCCCGCCGGCGTCAACCAGGGTGTTAACTTTTTGGGCGACCAGTTCAAGGCCTTCGGGCAGATGTTTGCCGGAAAGATCAAGGTGACCGAGAGCCTGGGCGGTTTCGCCAGCATCGGATCCATGTTCGGTAAGACTTGGAACTGGGAGCGCTTCTGGTACATGACGGCCTCGTTGTCGCTCATCCTAGCCTTCATGAACCTGCTCCCCATACCCGCGCTCGACGGCGGACACGTAATGTTCCTGCTGTACGAAGTCGTCAGCGGACGCAAGCCAAGTGACACCTTTATGGAGCGGGCTACCATGGTCGGTTTCGTGATCGTGCTTGGGCTGGTTGTTTTAGCGAACGGTCTCGATATTTGGCGCTGGATCAACGGATAATGACGGACTACTTTAGCTTTTTCGGGCTCCGGCCCTCCCCTACCCTGGACGAAGCCGCGCTGAAGAAGACCTTTTACGCGAACAGCAAGCGGTATCACCCGGACTTCCATACCCTGGAAACGGAGGCTACCCAGCAAGAAGTGCTGGAAAAATCTACCCTCAATAACCAGGGGTACAAGACCCTTCGGGACGAAGACACGCGGCTCCAGCACCTCCTCCAATTGCGTGGCGTACTGGGGGCGGAAGGGACCAATCAGGTGCCCCAGGATTTCCTGATGGAGATCATGGAGGTCAACGAAGCGTTGATGGAGCTGGAATTCGAGGACGACCCCATCGTGCGGGAGAAGGTAAGCGGGCTGATCGATCAACTTGACGCTGATCTCAGAGCCTCCGTCGTCTCCATCATCGCCGGATACGACGATGAATTGGTGAGTGCCACGGATTTGGAGGCCCTGAAAGATTATTACCTGAAACGTCGCTACCTGCTGCGCCTTCGGGAAAAAATTTAAGGCATGCTTATTCTAATCTCTCCGGCCAAGACGCTGGATATGTCGCCGGTAACGACGGACGCCACCCAGCCCCGCTTACTCGACGATACGGAAAAATTATTGCGCACGCTGTGTCGCAAATCACCGGCCAAGCTCCGGGAGCTTATGTCCATCAGTGACAAGCTAGCTGATCTGAACTATGCACGCTACCAAGCGTGCTGCCTTCCCCTGACCCCGGAGAACGCCAAGCCGGCGCTGCTCGCCTTTCGGGGAGACGTATACCAGGATCTGGGGGCGGACGATTTTTCGGAACGGGAGTTTGATTTTGCGAATCGGCAAATTCGCATCCTTTCCGGGCTCTACGGGATGTTGCGTCCCCGGGATTTGATGCAGGCTTACCGACTGGAAATGGGCACCTGCCTGCCTACCCGTCGGGGGAAGAACCTTTACCAGTTCTGGGGCAACCGCATCACCAAGCTCCTGAATGAGGATCTTGCGACGGATCCTACGGGACTTGTCCTAAATCTCGCCAGCCAGGAATACTTCCGCAGCGTGAACCCGGCCAAAATAGCCGGCCGGGTCCTGACCATCCACTTCAAGGAGATGCATGCGGGCAAGCCGCGGGTGGTAAGTTTCACCGCGAAACGCGCGCGGGGTAAACTCGCCCGTTTGATTACGCTTGAAGGGATTACCGCCGCCGAACCGCTGAAGGAATTCGTGGTAAACGATCACCGGTACGTGGCGGAATTAAGCACGACTGACGATTGGGTCTACCTGAAGGATTAGTCCGCCACCTCGTCCCAATAACTCAGGAGTTGCTGCGCGCGTTGCGCGGTCGTATGCTCGGCCAGCACCCGCTGCCGGGCCGCGTTGCCCACCTTCCTGCGGACGGAGTCGTCGGTCCCGTACAGAATGTCCAGTACGTCCCGTTCGTCCTCTACGCAAAACACGTCTTGTTTGTCCGCGAAGAAACTGTCCAGACCACTCCAGTCCTGGGTCAGGATCGGCACCCCGCAGGCCGCGGCAGCCAGCAACTGTCGGGAGGGGGTATAGCCCAGTAGTTTGCGGTCCGTTCGGCCCAGAATGAGGTTACAGGATTGTCGGTTGTAGAAATCTACGTGATTGGTTCCGGGCAGGTGCTCCAGGTAAGTAAGGTTCTGCGGCCACTTGAGGGAGCGTGGGTAGTTGTCTCCGGCCAGGACGAACTGCCGGTTGGGGGTAGTGCGGGCGGGACCGAGGAGAAGGGCATCCAGCAGTTCGCGGCGATCGCGGCGAAAATTACCCATAAAGCCCAGATCGTAGGTCTTGTCCATATCCATTCGGTAGTAGGAAAAGGGATCGATGCTTTCGTAAAGCGGGCGGGCACAGCGGATCTCGTATTCGGCGGCGAGGGCCTCCAGCGCACCCCCGCCCGTAGTCGAAAGGTACAGGTGGAAGCTTCGGATGCTCTCCCGGGAGAGGGAGTTGCAGTGGGTACATCCGTCGGCGAGGTTAGCGGCGGTTTGGCCTAAGTCCGTGTCGTAGTAGATTGTCAGCCCGCGGGCCTCCTGGCAGATCCAGTCGGCAATACGGTTCGTCTCCGCAAGCCCCGTACCCAGCATCACGACATCCGCCGACTGAATGGCCGGCAGGTACTCCTCGAAGAGGGTGTCGATGTCTCCGTAAGTCCATACCTCGCAGTAGGGAGACCGCAGCATATCGCGGTGGGCGATGCCCGCAAAGTCGTAGGGTTCCAAAAATGTAGTGCGGTGCCCGTGGTGGGCCAGTTCGTTGATCAGCCCCCGGTAGAGATCGGCCGCCGGGTTGCTGTAGCTGCTCAGGATCGAGCGGCCGATGATCACGAGGTCTAGGGTGGTGCTGGCAAAACTCACGGGAACAAGATACACACATTTGCCGCCCCCGTCCCGCACCCTCCCCGCCGTGGGGAAAAAAGTATCTGAGGCGACTATTTTTCCTGCAAGGCAGCAACGAAGGTGTCCAGAGTCGCATGGGTGATGCTCCAGTCGGGAGGCTTGATGTCTCCCCAGGCCGATGGGGTGTCGGACATATTAAAGTAGTTCACCCCAAAGATGCGGGGGTCGTCGCGCAGCACCCGCGCGGCGTCAAGCATCCAGTCCGTCTGGTAGTCCTCCGGCCCCTTTACCCCGAACTCGGTTATGAACACGGGCTTATCGATGAACCGCATCCGCCACATCTTGCGGTCAAATATTCGCGCAAAGCTTTCCTGCTGTTTAGGATCGGTAATGTTTTTGTCCGGGAGCCCGTAGATAGCAATACTTACATAGTCCACCCAATCGTCGCCGGGATACCATTCCTCCGAGCCGCGGTCGCCGGCGGGCCCCCACACCTGCAGAATGTTATCCGAAACCGTATCCCCCCGCATGAAATAACGGAAAGACTCGATATATTCCAACGGATCCTTACTTTGCCAGGGATAGCGGTGGATGGGGATTTCCATCTCATGCGCATAGCGGAGATAGACCCGCATCTTGGTGCTTGCAAGAATGCGGTACAGCTCCCGGATGTAATCGTCATACCGACCCTCCGTCACCTGCCGCAGCACGTCACCGTCGCTGTCCCCGTTCGGAAGGTTAAAGGGCTCGAAAGTAACGATCGGACGATGGCCCCTGCCGATCACCTCGGAGAAGGACTCGCTAAACTGCCCGCCGTGCAGTTTTTCAAAATCGACGAACAGATGTTCCACCCGGATCCCGGGCTCATTCAATAAATGTTCCATCGGATCGTAAAGGCCCACCAGCAGGTCCTCCGAAGCACCGGTATCCTCCTCCTCCCCTAAACTGCCAACGAACTGCCCCGCTTCGTACCCCAGTGATCTTGCCGAGGCGATTCGATCCCCGACGGCTTGCAGTACACCGGAGCTTAGGGAATCTACGACGCTCCTCCCCTCACCCAGGACGAAAATGGGGACGTCGAGGGTGCGTAGTCGGTGAATTCGCCGGAACAGCTCATACTCCACCTCCTCGTAAATCGGATAGGCGGTCAGGGCAGCTTCCGTGCGGCTACGGACGGTGACGGATGCTGCATCCACGTAGGCGTCGCCGGGATAGAATTCCATTGCTCCGGGGTACCCGGCCGGTGCCCAAACCAGGTGGGCCTCAGGCGCGTACTTACGTACCAGATCCGCGAATCGCTGGAAGGCGGAGATGTAGATTTCAGGATACTGCTGCCACGGGTACCGACTACCGGGGACTTCCATATCCGGATTCAGCCGTACAAAAACACCTATTCCCTGCCGTGGTAGTTGCCGGCATAGGTGTACGATGCTCTCATCATACCTCCCTTCGGCTATGTCTATCAGTGGATTGTTATTGTATGCGTTCCACTGCCGGCTGCCCCAACTTTCCACCGTTAGCAGCACCGGCCCGTGCTCCAGGAGGGGTTTGGAATCCGGAGCCAATTCCCACCCTGCGTTCCTGGGTAATCGGAGTCGAACGTGGAGAAGGCCATGCAACTCCTTTGCGGGTAGGGAGTCGCGCAGGGCAACAACGGCTCTGACAACTTGCTCATTTTCCCGCACCAGGGAGGTGCCCTCGTAGGCACCCAGCCAGGCCGGCACCGGCATACCAGCCTGTAACCACCGGTAACCCAGACCGGCGAGGACGACCATAAAGAGCGATAGAATGAGCCACTTCTTCATCCTGCGTTATTGGATTCCGCCGAGTGCGGTGAAGCGCTCATCCTGTTGCCGAATCCACGCCCCGATGCGGGAACGGGCGTAGGCTACCGCTTGCGGGGGATGAACGGAGAATAAATTGTTCGATTCCGCGGGGTCCGTGCTCAGGTTATACACTTCGGTGATACTACGCGATTCGTTAAATAGGTATTTATACCCTGACCTCCGGTAGCCGAAGCGGTAGTCTGACCAGGGAGAAAAGTAAAAGCCCTCTGTAGGCGCTGAGTGGAGCAGGTCGTTTCCCTGCCAGTCGGCCGGCCGCTCGATATCCAGAATAGCCAGCGCGGTGGCCGGTAAGTCCTTTAGACTGGCGAGGTGTGGATACCGGTTGCCGCCACGAAGGCCGGGATTGATGAGCAGGCACGGTACGTGGATGTCCTCCTCGTATAGGGTGCCGGCGTGGCCGTACTGTCCGTGCTGCCCGAAGGCCTCTCCATGGTCCCCCACTACCACGACCAGGGTGGTGGTGTCCAACCCACGCGCTTCGAGGATACCCATGACGGCTCCAAGTAACTCGTCGCCGCGGTGTAGGGCGTTGAGGTAGCGATTGAGATTGACGTCTTTGGTGGTGTATTCCTTTTCTTCTCCCGCCATGTAGTAGGGATAATGGGGCTGGACGGTCCATAACATGGAAAAAAACGGGGTGCCGGTTCCCGCTTGCAGCCAGCTGTCCAGCCGGTCGGCTATACACAGGTCATCCACCCCTCCGGCTTCCGGATAGGACTCGTCCGCGAGCCGGAATTCCTGGCTACAGGCGAGCTCACCGTAATCCTCCACCACCTGAAAGTCCCGGTGTTTTAGATATCGGAGGCAATTCTGCCAGTCGAAGTCGGCGGATGAGATAAAGGACGTCCGGTAGCCCCGGGACGCAAGTTCGGAGCTCAGCGACGGAAACGGCGTTTCGGGGTACTCATAGGTGATGCTCTGGTAGGTAGGTTCGGGATGGATCGCGGTCGCCAAAGCAACCAACGATCGGTTGCTGGAGGGCGATTGGGCGTACAAACTGTCCAGCAGCACTCCCTCTCGTACGTAGCGGTCGAAATGTGGCGTAACGTCATACCTTCCCCCGTACTCCCTGAAGTAATCCGCTCCCGTAGACTCCAGCACCAAAAATACCACGTTCTCGATCACGTGCCGATCGTTAAGGTACACGGACGGATCGGGCAGTGACTCGCTTTCCTCCACGAAGGCTTCCGCGTTTTCGCCGGCATTTTGTGTGTAAAATAAGTGGGAGCCACCGGAGGTCAGATACGACTGAGTAAAGGCCACGACCGGATTGGCGTCGCGGCTGGAAGCTGCCGGATACGACAGGCGCGCCATCACCAGGCTAACGATAATCGCCACCGTACCCGCCAGAACCACCCTCCCGGAGGGCAAACCGACCACTAGGTTGCCACCGATCCGGTAGAGCACGGCCGATAGAATTAGGGTGGCCGCTATACACGAAAGGGCGTTCACGATTCCCGGCACGGATGCATTCGCCTCGATCGTGGAAAGAGCGGCCCCACCCCCCAAAAAGTCCGAGTAGTAGAGCCATTGGTAGGTGAAAGGCTGACCGATCTGCTGGACGATCGATACGTTTGCCACACTCACCGCCAGCAACAGCCCGGCAAAGACCGTAAAGCTCGTGTTAATCAATTTCCGGGACGATCTTCCCGGTAGTACGGCGGCGAGCAACACGAAGAAGCCTACTGATCCGGCCAGGAACAGCCAGTCATCTACTCCCGCCAACAACAGCAGTTTCCAGTTCGCGAGTCGATTGACCAGCCGGTAAGGTGGTATATGCAGGATATCCGCCCGCATCATCAACTGGAATACGGCGAGGCTTAGTCCGACCGCAACTATCCAACCATATTGACTCCTGCCCTCCGTAGGGGTCGGTCGCACCTTACGGGCAACGGCCAGATAGAGGACCACCGAAACCAGGAGGATGATCCATCCGCGCTGCAGTATGCCCGGTGACTGCTCCTCGTTGCCTTGTTCGTAGTCCGCCACCCGCGAAATCGCGAGTCCGGCTACCGCGGTGACGGTGCCCCCTGAATTGAGATCCCAATAATCCTGATAATCGCCCGCCTGATTCCGGGTGATCCAGAAGCAATAGTAAAACTCCTTACCCTTGGGAAGGCGCACGTCCACCCGGAAGGTATCCCCGTCGGCATGCATGGGGTGGTAATGTATACGGGGTGCATCTCCCGCCCGATCTACCTCCTCGGAGCCCAGGTATTTCGTGACCAAAAATACTTTTCCGGAACGCGGCGCCAGGTAGTCCACCTGCACCAGGGAGGAATCCTGGGTCGGCCGTTGCTGTGCGGCGACGGACCGGCACAGGCACAGGAACAAGGCCAACAGGAGCAGGGGTAAATAGGAGGAATACATGTAAGGTGGTATTGGCGAATATAGGCCGACAAACATCAACGTGATAACTACCCGACATCCGTACTGGTATCCCGTTCTGAGAATTAAGCCCGTGAGGATCACCCGGATTCCTGCCTTCCCCGGCGGAGGCCGCGGGTAATTTACGGAAAAAAGGATCTTCAAATCTCGGGTATCAAGACGTGCTTTCAGCCCCATCGGCAGCGTGGCCTGGTCGGCGATGTGGCCAAGCATGACGTAGGCCGCAACCGCGTCCCCCGCCCGGTCAAACCGCCACGCTTCCCTCTCCTGCAGTACGGCATCCAGCAGTCGCTCGGTGGTATAGGGCGTGAACCTGTTACCAGCTACCGGACCGTGGGAGGTAACCGGCCCTGTACGCCGGCCAATGTAGTTCCGCAGCGCCGTCCGTCGCTTTAGCCGATGAGCAGCTTTGGATAACTAAGTAGTCGGATAAGCGCTTATTTGAGTTTTTCGAGCCTGACGCAAACGCCCCTATTTTCGGCTAATCGAGCTTCGGAAAGGGGAGGTGCACTTCGTGGCTGCTTCGCGGTAGCGGGCTAAGTGACGCTTTTTGAGGCCAAGAGTAGGCGCAAAAGAGCAAGTTTGCGGCAGTGAGCGGAATCCCAAACATGCGCCCGCATCCGTAGCCCCCGTGGGCAGACCACCCCGAGACTTCACCTGGGGATCGGTAACCATGCCGTGCAGGTCAGCCAGCCGCTCGCCCTGGGTCTCCGCCAAGTAGCCGTGTTCCGAGCGGATGTGGTTACCCGATATTGCCTATAGGCCCAAGCCTTGCACCTGCGTCACCGCCCGTTGCAACCCTGCGTCGTTCTGAAAACTGCCCGGCGTGAACGGACCCACCGCGTTCCCCACCCGTAAGGGGGTCGGCAAACGGGGGCGGCGGGGCGCGGGTGGAAAGGAAGGTACCAGCGGCGGGGCGAAGGGGTACACCAGCCTGCCGGTAAGGGCTCTACGGTCCATTAGGACCAAATTAATCCACGCGCACGGGAGCGGGCTGCAGTTCGGTACGGGCTTCCTGCCACCGGTTCATCGTCCACCGCAGCAGGCGTACGCCGATGTATCCCGCTAAGGGGGCTAGGGCCAGCTGCGCTACGATCTCGGGTGTCGTCAGGGTGGCCTCTTCCCCCATCATCACTACCCCACCCACGTAGGCAACCAGGTTGTTGACGGCGTGCAGGCCAACCACCAGGGCCAGGGAACGGGTGCGGTAATAGACGTAGCCGAGGACGAGGCCGAGGATCGTGGCGGCAATCACGTGGGCCGGGTTTAGGTGCAGCAGGCCGAAGAAGACGGCGGAGATAACGATCGAACTTCGGGGAGACCGCTTGCGCAGCAGGGCGGGCAGCAGGATACCCCGGCACAGCACCTCCTCCAGGAGGGGGGCGATAACAACGATCGATAAGAACATACCAATGCCCGGGCGCAGGTTTTCCCCGACCTGGGGGACATACTCCGAGGTAGGCAGATAGCCCGCCAGAATACCCGCACAAAACGCGATCAGGAGGGTTGCCACCAGTACCGCGGCGCTGGCTCGTAACGGGAGGCAGTCCGAAAAATCAAGCCGGAGTGGCGGCCTGCCCGCCCGCCGCCAGGCATACGTGAGCATAGGCACCATACTCAGCACCCCGGCAATAGGAAATGCCCAGTCCGGCACCTCGCTCTGTGCGGAAGCACCCGCCAGCGCGCTAAGGGCCAGAATAATGAGGACCGACAAGAACTGCCCGCCGATAAACAGGAGGAAAAGAACAATCAATTGGGCGCGGGAGGGGAAAGTAGCAGCTGACATGGGTAATTATTTTTGACAAAGTTCCCCTGCCCCGGCTGGAAAAAATAGGACAGCTGTCGGCCCCTTGTTCCCGGCAAAACCAACCTTATCTACCCAGTTTAAAGTTATATCTCGCTCATGTCCAGTAGCTTATGCGCTTTACTCCGTCAGGGCCCATGCCCTCCCCTAATCGATTAAGCCGGGACCTACGTCGATGATTGTTGCCGTCTCCGCCCCACCCCCCGAATTTTACGGTTAAAGAATAATACCATGAATGTCTTCGGCCGCTACTTCCTCTACCTGATCGACTCTGGCATTATGCTCGCCCTCATTGGCGTGCAGCTGTTTCTCTTCCGCGGGGAGTGGCCCCTCTCCCACAATCCTGACCACTGGTTAAGTATGCTGCTGGAGGAACAGGGCGTTTACTTCACCACCATAGTCGGCGCGGCTATTTACTGGACCATCATGGACTTCGATCCGCGCCTCACGTCCATTCGGGGGTCGCGGGTGGTACAGGAAGCTACGGGTGAGTTGCCCGCTTTGGGCATGCGCGTTTCCCGTTCCCTGATCAAGGCCTTCACCCTATTCGGCGGCGGCTTCCTGTTGCTGTTTGCGCTCTTCAGCAAGGAGCACCGCTTTCTGCACGATTACCTGATCGAAACGGTTCGGGTAAAGGCCTAACGAAAGCACCCTCCGTACGGTGTACGAAGGGCGCGGAATGGGACTACAAAATGTAATCTAGTGCGTCTTTGAGCGGGAATTAGATGCCGTAGCTGATGCCGAAGGAAACTTCGCGGCCCTGCTCGAAGCTCTGGAACAGGTACTCCTGACCGTTAAAGGTGGAGTAGCTTTCAAACTTAGGATTCAGCAAGTTGCGGCCGCGTAGGCTGACGGTGAAATTCTGAATCTTCTTTGACAGGGAGAGGTCCAGCACGGAGCGTCCGCGCTCAAAGACGTCGGGGCTGCCTACCGCGCCGATGCCCTGCAGGCGGTCGCCGAAGTAATTGAAGGCGATGATGGCATCCCAGCCGGATTCCGGCGTGGTGTAGGAAAGGTTAGCGTTGATCACGACCGGCGACTGCCCGTTGAACTGCCGCTCGCGCTGGGCCTCCGGATCGATGTTGAGGCTGGTGAGGTACTCCTGCTCGTCGATGAATTGCCGGGAGTCGATCAGGGCGAAGTTGCTGCTTACCGTGAAGTTATTCAGGGCGGAAGTCAAGAACCCGAGGTTCTTGCGAAACTCCAGCTCTAGTCCGTAAAGGTCGGCGCTCTCCGAGTTCGTCCAGGTGAACTGCTGATCCCCGCTCAGGCGGAAGGTGGTCACGATAGGATCCCGGAAGCGTTTGTAGAAGGCGCTAACGGCGAGTACTTCTCCCGCTTTGGGGAAGATTTCGTAGCGAAGATCGTAGTTATCGACACTCGTCAGCCGCAGTCCAGGATTACCGAATACCTCGGGTTCGCCGATGAAGCCGAAGGCACCGAAAGGAGCTACTTCTCGCATGTTGGGCCGGGCAACGGTCTGGGTAAAGCTGGCGCGCAGGTTGCTGTTCTCACCCACCTTGTAGACCAGGTTCAGGGCGGGCATGAAGTTGAGGGTATCGATGTTCGCGGTGTTGTCGTCGATGCGTACGAGACTGGGTGTAGGCCGTTGCAGCTCGTTAAAGACCACATCACTCTGTACCAGGATCTGGGTGCGTTCGGCTCGGAGACCGAAGATGGCCTTCAGCCGTGGGGTCAACTCATAGGTCATCATGCCGTAGGCCGCGCCGACTTCGGAGGTGCCTACGTAACTGTTGGCCAGGTTCGTGTTTTCAAAGACGAAGGCTCCGATAGTATTATTGGATCCCGGCGTCTCCAGGGTGCCGAGGTTACCGGGACCGAAGTACAAGTCAAAATCCCCTCCGGCGTCCGTTAAGGACAGTCCGCCGGCCCGATCGTAATTGAAGGCCCGTTCGTTGAAGTCGCGGTCCTTCTGGCGGTAAGCGCCGCCAAACTTGATGGCGTTGCCGCGGCTCTTGCTCTGCAGGATGGGTACGGTAAAGTCGAGGTTACCCTGGTAGGTTTGATCGGCCAGGTCGCGGTAGTACCGGCTGGGGGGCTGGAAGCGGGAGATCGCAATGGAGTACCGTCCTTCGTTTTGGGTGTATTCGGCAAAGCGCAGGTCCGGCTCGTTCTGCTCGCTCTCGACGTAGTTGGCCGTCCATTCGACCTTTACGTTACCCAATTTGGTTAGGGTGTGCTCTCCCTGAAGGACGTAATCGATCAATTCCCGTTCCAGGAAGGTAGAGGCCTGCGAGCGGTAGAAATTTTCCGGGGTGCCGGCGGCACTCAGACTCTCATTGCTGCCCTGGAGAATGCGGCCCTCCAGGAAACCCTGGTGGCTGTAGAGGGTATAGAAAGAAATATTGTTAGCGGGAGACGGCCGTAGGTTAAGACCGAACATACCGCCGATCTTGCCGCTCTCCACGCTCCTGCTGTCGTTGAGGTCGAACACTTCCTGTAGGGTGATAGCGCCGGCCCCGGGGTTCAAATAATTACCCCGGATACCGTTCTGGTACTGACTGAAGTCGCGGCTCACGCTTAGGGAGGCGAATACGCCGAGGGGCATGGTACCGAGGTTGAACTGGTTGCCGATATTGCCACTGAAGCTATAGTCGGGTCCAGTACGCTTGTTGAGTATATTGAAGCCATTACCGAAGGCGTTAGCTACGCTCTCCACGACCTCGGCGGTTGCCTGATCGGTTTTGGCATCGCTAACCACCGTGTTGCTCAGGCCATTGACTGCCGCCACCGAGGGGTCGTCTACTATAGCGGGGAGGTCGAGGGTACCGTCGTTGTAACCCAGGCCGGTCTTTCCTCCCCCGTCGAAGGTGAGAAAGTCGTCCCGAAAATTGGACTGATCGTTGTAGGAGGTAGAGGCACTCAGGCCCCAGGTGAAACGTTCGGGGAGCGCCTTGATCTTGATGTTCACGCTGCCGCCGGTGAAGTCACCCGGTAGGTCCGGGGTGAAGGTCTTGGAGGCAACGATGTTGTCCAAAATGTTGGTCGGTATGAGATCCAGCTGCGCCGAGTTGCGGTAGGGGTCGATACTGGGAATCTGTAGCCCATTGATGGTGGTCGCGGAATAGCGGTCACCGAGGCCGCGTACGTACACGTATTTCCCGTCCACTACGGTAGTACCCGTAACCTTCGTTAGGGCAGCGGCGGCGGTACCGGCACCCAGGCGCTGAATCTCCTGGCTGGAGATAATGTCCTGCACCTTGTCGCTGTTCTGCCGCAGCTTCATGACCGCGACTTCACCGCGCTCGATGGCCTGGGCGGTCACGGTAACGTCGAGCGCCAGCTCCACACCCGCGTCCGCGCCGAAGGTGATGTCCAGTATGGTGGTTTCGTTAGCCGCAACGACTACGCCCTCGATCTTCTGGTCGGCGTAGCCCACGTAGGTGGTGACGATGTTGTAAGTGCCGGGTTCGGCTTTAAACTGGTATTTGCCCTCGATAAAGTCGGTCTGGGCTCCAACGCTGGTTCCTTCGATAACCACGCTGGCACCCAGCATGGGGAAGCCGTCTTCGTCGAATACCGTTCCGGAAATGGCGCCCTTTTGGGCGCTGGCCGATGCCGCTACTAGCATCAGGAGGGTAACTAAGCCAAGCGTTCGCTTAAGCATATCAATAAATTTTAAAGGTGCACTAGATTAAAAAGGGGTTGATGCGCTTACCCCGGTCCACCACTAGCGGGGACCGGGGTAAACCATCGGGGTCGGTCTTAGTGGCGAACCACCATTTTCTGTACGAGGCGGCTACCGGGGGCGTCGAGGACGATCAGGTAGGTGCCGTTGGGCAGGTGTTGGACTTCTACGTCCTCGAATTGCTCACCGGCCGGGTACTGCTTGGTACGGCGGGCCAGCGGACGGCCAAGGAGGTCGAGTACGGTAAGGGATACTTCGGCGGCCCGGGGCAGTTCGAAGTTGATGCGGGTGGTGTTGTAGGCGGGGTTGGGTGCGGGTGCCTGCAGCAGAAAGCCATGCCGTTCGGTCTGGCCAACGGAGTTGATCAGGTTGTCGACCAGCATCTGCTGGCTGATGGCGGTCCAGCCGGTGATCCAGCTGGGGTTGCCGGCGTTGTTGCCCGGTTCGAAGGCACCGAAGTAGGCGGTGGTCTCGAATCCATCTTCGGCCGGGGCGGCGCCGGTGGCACCTTCCCCGAAGGCAAAGGGGCGCGGATCGATGTTGCCTCCCTCGTCGTCGCGCGCGGTGCCGTCGCTGTTCAGTTCGGGATTGATGATGCGGTTGTTGTTGCGCATAAAGCTGTCGGCTACGACGGCCGAGGCGGCGGGAATGATCTCTTCATCGGGATCCAGGGCCAGGAACAAGTCAGCGGCGGTGGTACCCGCGCCAAAGTCGAAGAAGATGTTGTTGCGAAAGGCCAGGTCACCGGCGACGAGGCGGTCGTAGGAGTCGGGGGTGTCATCCGAACGCTGCTCGATGGCAATGGCCGCGCCGTTGAAGTCGGTGAAAATGGAGTTGTTGTAGTACCCACCGGCGTTGTCGCGGAAGAGGACGGAAACGGGGTTGGGGGAGTTTACCGCATCGCCGTCGTCGGTCGTTTCTCCGTTACCGATGCCGATGTAGGTAGCGTTGTAGATCGTAGGCTGGCTGAAGGGCATTTGTCCGTCGGGGGACGCGCCATCGTGTTCGCCGGACCGCCCGGTCCCCTTCGGATCGTTGGGTCCCTGGAGCACGAACCAGTACTGGCCGCCACCGCGCCATCCGAGATCGTAATCCATCGCGTCATCGGCACAGAAGCTGACGGACGCGTGATTGACCTTGACGTTCCCGCCGAACCACTCGATGCCGTCGTCGAGGTTAGCGAAGACTTCCACGTAGTCGATTTCGGTACCCGATCCCACACCGCCCAGGGTGAGACCGTTGATCTCGTTTCCGGAGCTCAGGGCGAAGCCGCCGTGGCGAATGGAGACGTAGTTGAGTACCCCGCTGTTATCGGCCTCGTCGCTACCGCCGTAGCGCGCGCGCACCTCGTTAGAGGCGATACCCTCGATACCGTTTTCCGCGGCGGAGAAGGCCAGGGGAGCATTACCCAGGATGATAAGGCCACCCCAGAGTCCCTTGTCGATGGAGGTAAGGTCACTGGCATCATCCAGGTCATCCCTGGCTGCAGTGAATACAATTGGATCAGTAGCGGTCCCCCGGGCGAAGATTTGGGCATCACGGGCAATGATCAGGGCCGAAGCGTTATCACCGGTGGAGATGTCGTTCCTGTCGAGCCCGCGGATCACGGTACCGGCCCCAATGTTCAGGACAGCATTTGCTTCCAGGTAGACGAGGCCATCCAGGTTATAGCATTTGTCGGCCGTCCAGTCGTAGGTTCCTCCACCCACCAGGTCGCCGTCGGAGATGGTTTCGCAGTTGGCGGAGCTGTTGTCCACTTCGGTCACCAGGTCTCCGAGGAAGCCGTTGTCGGACAGCGCGGTCCAGCCCTCCAGCCAGTTGGCAGTATTGCCGAAGGCACCCCGGTAGCTGACCTGGGCAAAATATTCGTCGTCGCTGGGTACCCCACCCGTGAGGGCGGCTCCGCCGGCGTTAATGCGGGGGTCGAGCATGTTGTCGGCGGCCCGGCCGATGCCTGCCAGTCCCGAAGTACCGATGGTATTACCGGCGGCGGCCATCCGGTCGACCAGGTCGGCGGATGGTACGGGGAGCAACTCCTCGTCGGGATCGAGCACGAGGAAAAGATCCGCCGGCGTATTGCCGGCGCCAAAGCCCTCAAAGAGATTGTTGCTAAGGCCGAGGTCTCCGGCAATGAGGCGGTCGTAGGAATCGGGGGTGTCGTCGCTGCGTTGCTCGATGCCGATAGCGGCACCATTGAAGGAGGTGAAGAGTGAGTTGAAATAGTAGCCACCCGCGTTGTCGCGGAAAAGGACGGAGACGGGGTTCGGGGAGGTTTCGGCATCGCCGTCATCCACGCTGCCATCTTCCCCGATACCGATGTAGGTCGCGTTGTAGATGGTCGGTTTGCTGAAGGGGGTAGCCGCATCGGGGGATGCGCCGTCGTGCTCACCGGAACGGCCGGTGCCCTGCACGTTGGTCGTCTCCTGGATCACGAACCAGAACTGTCCCTTTCCGCGCCACCCGAGGTCGTAGTCCATGCCGTCGTCCCCACAGAAGGCAACCGCGGCGTGGCTTACGTTTACCGTACCGCCGAACCACTCGATGCCGTCGTCCGAATTAGCAAAGACCTCGACGTAGTCGATCTCCGTACCGGAGCCGACGCCACCCAGGGTAAGGCCGTTGATCTCGTCGCCTCCCGTCAGGCTAAAGCCGCCGTGGCGGATGGAGACGTAGTTCAGTACGCCGCTGTTGTCTTCCGGGTTGGTGCCCCCGTAGCGGGCGCGCACCTCGTTGGCTGCAATCCCCTCGATGCCGTTCTCGGCGGCCGAGAACCCGATGGGTGCGTCGCCGAGAATAATCAGGCCGCCCCACTCCCCACGGTTAAGTACGGTCAGGTCGTTCGGATCATTTACGTCATCGCGTTCCCCGGTAAAGATGATGGGTTCGGTAGCGGTACCCCGGGCGAATATCTGGGCTCCACGGGAGACGATGAGCGCGGAGGCGTTATCCCCGGTGGTGATGTTGTCCTTGAGTTTTGCCTTGATGACGGTGCCTGCGGCGATATTCAGCGTGGCACCGGTCTCCAGATACACCAGCCCGTCGAGCAGGTATTCGGTGTCGTTGGACCAGTTGTAGGTCTGTCCGGTTTCCAGGCTACCATCCGTGATGGTCACCTGGTTTTGGGCAACTGCCGAAACCGAGGTAAGGAGCAGCGCGAAGAATAGCGTAAAGTTAGATTTCATATGCGATCGAATTTTGCAGGCGGGTTCTTAATTCGCTGCAAAGGTCATCTCGACGCATGAACCCCAAATGAGGCTTGTGTTAATTTATTGTAAGGGGCGCACGAAGCGGGAGTAGCCCGGCTTAGTCCGCGTCCCGCTCCAGCAGGTAAAGCGCACGTAAAATGGCTTCTCCGTTGTCGTGCAGGCGCTCGTCGGCCTCCCCGACCTTGTCGGTCAGCGCGATGAGGTAGCAGCCGGCGGCCTTGGCCGCCACGCCCCCCGGACCACTATCTTCGATGGCGATACAGGCGGTGGCCGGCAGGCCCAGACGTTCGGCCGCCAGCAGATAGATATCGGGCTTCGGCTTCATCTCTCGGACGTCGGAGGCCGTCACGCTGACGGAGGTGTACCGCTCCAGCCCCGTAGCCCCGATCATCACGTCGGCATCCGTGCGCCCGCTGTTGGTGGCGATGGCGAGCGGGAAGCGCGCGGCCACCCGCTGCAGCGCCTCGTCCACCCCGGGGAAAGTGCGCCCCCCCACGGCTACGCCCTCGTGGTAGCGGGCCTGTTTGCGGGACACCAGTTCTTCTTCCCCAAGGTCGAGTCCGTGCTCATTCACTACGAAGTGGGCCACCACGCTATCACTGGTACCGATCCACTGCTCGAACCAGTGCGCGTCGTACTCGATACCGAAGTCCTCCGATAGAATGGTCAGCCAGGCCGAACAGTGGAGGGGTTCGGAATCGACGAGGGTACCGTCGAGGTCACAAAGAAGTCCGCGCAGTTTCACAGGGGGCAGTTTTCGGGTGTTCTGGGGGCCGGCCATGGTGAGCAGGGTGCAAAAGCCGGTGGCAAGTTAGCTTGCGCACGTTAAAGTACCCGGAAGGGGAAGGTCCTGACCTGAGCGCTTGTTTGGGTTTTCCGAGTTTGACGAAAATGCCGCTATTTTGGGTCTATTCGAGCCCCGAAAAGGGGAGGTGCACTTCGTGGCTGCTTCGCGGTGACGGGCAAAGTGCCCTTTTTCAGGGCGAAGAATAGGCACAAAAGAGTAAGTTTGCGGCGGCGAGCGGAATCCCAAACAAGCTCTAAATGGGTGCTAGCGCAGAATAACCCGCTTCACCATCTCCACGCAGCGATACGCCAGGCCACTAACGTCCAGCAGGTGATCACCGACCTGCTGCATTTGCTGGAATTTCCCTTCTTCGTGCAATCGTACGGTGCGCCCGACCAAAAAGCCGGAGCAACTGGCGCTCAGGATCAGCACCAGCGCGAGGAGAGCGAAGATTTTAGCCTTTCGGTAAGCCATTCTGGCAGTGGTGTTGCGATAGATGAATTACGAATATACACTAATTAGCGACAAAACCCAAATTATTATGGGCGGGGACACTGGTGTCGAGTGAGCACCTGCGTTCCCCGCCCCACTGCGTGACCCGCTAGAAGTTTTTCATCACGTCGACGAGGGTTTGCACGCCTTCCATCGGCATGGCGTTGTAGATGCTGGCCCGAAAGCCTCCCACGCTGCGGTGACCGGTAATGCCATCGCAACCCGCGGCCTCGGCAGCGGCTACGAAGCGCTCGGTGTCCGCCTCGTCGGTGCACAAGAAGGTAACGTTCATCAAACTGCGGCTTTCCTCGTTGATGACCGTGCCCCGGAACTTAGGATTGCGATCGATTTCGTCGTAGAGGAGTTTGGCCTTCGCCTGGTTTTGCCGGGCCATGGCTTCCAGTCCTCCCTGTTGTTTGATCCACCGTAGGGTGAGCATGGTCACGTAGATCGGATAGACCGGAGGCGTGTTGAAAGTACTGCCGCCGGCTATGTGCACCTGGTAGTCGAGCATGCTGGGCAGGGCGCGTTCTACGGTTCCGAGGAGATCTTTTTTGACGATCACCAGGGTGACGCCTGCGGGTCCCAGATTCTTCTGGGCTCCGGCGTAAATGATACCGAAGCGTTCCAGGGGGATGGGCCGGCTGAAGATGTCGGAAGACATGTCCGCCACCAGGGGCGTGCTGGTCTCGGGCCACGTATGAAACTGGGTGCCAAAGATCGTATTGTTGCTGGTGATGTGCACGTACTTGAGGCCCTCGGGGACGGTGTAGCCGGTGGGGATGTAGTTGTAGTTGTCGGCTTTGCTGCTGGCCAGCACGTTGACCTTGCCGAACAGCTTTGTTTCCTTAATGGCCTTGGCGGACCAGGCGCCGGTGTCCAGGAAGCCGGCCGTTTCCTCGGGGTTCAGCAGGTTCATGGCCGTGTAGAAAAATTGCGTCGACGCACCCCCCGTGAGGAAAAGCACCCCGTAGTCATGCCCCACGTTCAGCAGTTCACGCACTAAGGCCTCGGCTTCCAGGAGGACGGCGTCGAAGGCATCGGAGCGGTGGCTGATCTCCAGGATCGATAGGCCGCTGCCGTCCAGGTTCTCCACGGCGGCCGCAGCCTGGGTGATCACGCTGGCGGGTAGGATGGCCGGACCGGCGCTGAAATTAATCTTTTTCATTTGGCGATGCTTTAAGGGGGCAAAAATACGGGAGCCCTGTTTGTCTGGATAGAATACTTCTGCGTGCGGATAGTTTGTTTCCGGCGGCTTGCATCGGATATCCGGTGGACGACCGCACGCTGGCGCAAGTAAACAGTACGGACACGCGTCAACATCCACCCCGCTTGCATCCTTATAGTAGCACTAAACCTTGACCGACGTATGACACGATCTCTTTCGCTTCTAGCGAGCTGCTGCGCCCTGTTCCTGTTCATTCTCTCCTGCACCCCGAAGGCGGCCGGACCGGCGACTGATTCCACTACGTCCGCTCCCAAAAAATCTACCACCGCCTCCAGGCCCGCCGCCGCGGGCGAAGAGCTGAGTCCCTGTCCGAAATTCACCGACGCGCGCAGCCCCGATGACGCGGAGACCAACTACGTTATTTACCGCGCCGCCCTCAAAGCGAAAGAAATGGACCGCGCCATGGCTACCTGGCGCCGGGTGTACGCCGAGAGCCCCGCCGCCGATGGCCGCCGCCCGACGGTCTATACCGACGGCGTGGCTTTCTACAATAACCTGATCAGCCAAAATCCGGACAGGAAGCAAGCCTACGGCGACACCATCATCATGCTCTACGAGCAGGCCCGGGAGTGCTACCCCGGGGACGGCTATATGGCCGGTATCCAGGCTTTCGATAGCTACTACACTTACCCCGGTACGGCCACCGACGAGGAGATCTACCAGCTCTTTAAAGAGAGCATCGATACCGACGGGGCGGAGAAGTTGCAGTACTTCATTATCAACCCCATGTCGCGCCTGGTGGTCGACCAGCACGAGGCCAAAAAGATCGATGATCGCGAAGCCAAAACGGTGGCCAAAGCCCTCATGACCCGCCTCGATAAGGGCCTTGAGGAATGTAAGGGGGCCGACTGCGCGGCCTGGAAGACGATCGAAGCCTACGCGCCGAGTAGCCTGCAGTACTTCGAGACGGTCAAGGGCTTCTACGACTGCAGCTACTACGTCGATCGCTACTACAACGACTTCCAGGAAAACCCCGAGGATTTCGATGTCATTACCACCGCCTACAGCCGTCTGAAGTGGGCCGACTGCGGGGAGGACCTGCCCGCATTCAAGGCCGTTGCCGCCGCCTACGAAGCCAACAAACCGGAGGTGCCCGCCAGCAGCGGTACGGCCAGCACCCTGCGCTCCGCCTACGATGCCCTCAAGGAAGGAGACGCCCGCCGGGCCGTTGGACTCTTCGAGCAGGCCGCCGAGGAGACAAATGACAACGAGCGCAAGGGCCGCTACTACCTGACCGCGGCCAAGGTCTACTACGGCAACCTGCGCAACTTCAGCAAGGCGCGGGAAATGGCCCGTAAGTCCGCCGCCGCCGACGGCAGCTCCGGTGAGCCTTACATGCTTATCGGCACGCTGTACGCGAGTAGCGGTCCGCTCTGTGGCCCCGGCACCGGTTTCGACAGCCAGATCGTCACCTGGCCGGCCATCGACCAGTGGCAGCGCGCCAAGTCCGTCGAGCCCGCCCTGGCCGGTAAGGCGAATTCGCTGATCAACCGCTACACCCAGTACATGCCCTCCAAGTCGGATATTTTCCAGCGGGGTATCAAAGCCGGGGATTCCTATACCGTGGGCTGTTGGATCCAGGAAACGACCCGCGTACGAACCCCCTGATCCGGGCAAGCGGGAGAGCGGCCGGGTACACACATTCCTTTTTCTATATTTGCAAATACGGCGATACCGCGCCGCGTTACCCTTTGTAGAAACTGCTCGCCCGTGATAAATTTTATGAACCGAAAGCCATTGCTTTCCCGAGGCCACCTTGCTTCCCTGCTCTGCCTGCTCGTCTTTGCGGCCATTTTTTCCACTTTCACGGCCAGCACGCCTTCGCCCGGGGATCCCGCCCTGTCGCCTACCAGCTTCCCCATCGTAGAGCCCACGGTGCGCTACGGCGTGGCCCTGGATACCTTTACCGTTACGACGGACACCATCCGCTACGGTCAGACCCTCTCCGACATTCTGCTCAACCTCGAACTGGAGCCCCAGCAGGTCTTCACCATCGCGGAAAACTTCAACGCGATGCTCGACGTGCGGAACCTGCGCGCGGGCCGCACCTACGAATTGCTGGACGATGAGGACACCCCCGGCATGGATTTCCTGGTCTACTCCCCCACCGTTTACCGTTACGTGCGGCTGGACCTGCAGCATACCGGCCTGGACGAGTTCGTAGAAATGCCGGTGACCATCTCGGAGCGCCTGGCCGCCGGTCAGGTCGAAAGCTCCCTGTGGAATGCCATGGTAGACGCCGGCCACAGTTTCTCCCTGACCGATAAGATGGAGGATGCCCTGCAGTGGTCGGTCGACTTCTACCACGTGCAGCAGGGTGACGCCTTCCAACTGGTGTACGAACAGGAGTACGTCCACGAAAAAGAAGCCGGCTTCGGTAAGGTACGGGCCGCCCGCTACAGCACCGGGGGTAAAGACATCTACGCCTTTTACTTTGAGAGCGAGGACGGTACGCAATCCGGCTACTTCGGTCTGGAAGGCGAGCCGATGAAATCTACCTTCCTAAAGGCCCCCGTCCGTTACAGCCGCATCAGCAGCAAATACAACCTCCGCCGCTTCCACCCCGTCCAGCGGCGTGTCAAACCCCACCTGGGCACGGACTACGCCGCCCCCTACGGCACGCCCATCGTAGCGGTAGCCGACGGTACCGTAAGCCGCGCCGGCCGCACCGGCGGCAACGGCATCTTCGTCAAGTTGCACCACGACAAGCGCTTCGATACCCAGTACTTGCACATGCAACGCCGCGCCAAGGGGATGACCGTCGGGCGCCGCGTAAAGCAGGGAGAGGTCATCGGCTACGTCGGCTCTACGGGGCTAGCAACCGGTCCCCACGTCTGCTTCCGCTTCTGGGATAACGGCAAGCAGGTCGATCATACCAAGATGAATTTTCAGGAAAACGAGCCCATGCCCGAAGACTACCTCCCCGAGTTCTTCACCGTCCGCAACGATTACCTCGCCAAGCTCAACAGCGTCGGCAGCCCCGTCGAAGGCCCCGCGAAGTAGCACTCCCCTTCAATCCCCTAGAGCAAGAGATCCATATCGATGTGCTCCTCGATGAGTTCGACGGCCCGGCGGATCTTCCAGGGCGTTTTGAGATTGATCTTGACTTCCATCTGGCTGATGCGGACCGCCGCGCCGTAGGTATCCAGCGGACAGGCCACTACGGGAATGTTGTGCGCCTCCAGGAATTTGGTGTGGGGCAGGCGGGGCGTCTCGTCCGTCAGTCCGGTCACTACCACGCCGGAAATTGTCGTGCCCGGCAGTCCGCGTTCCTTAAGGATGGCCTGTAGCGCGCTGAGGGCCTCGTCCAGCCGCCGGTGGCTCACGATGACCAGTAGATTCTTCAGGTTCTCCACTTCCTGCTGGGCCAGTAGGCTCCCGCTGGCGATGTGTTCGACCTGGTTGTCCAGTCCTTCGCGGTTGAGCAGGGTACGCCCCTTCAGGGAGTGCCGGATGGAAGCCATGATCGGATTGGAGAGTATCTTCTCAAAGGGAAGTACACCCAGCAGCGGGATGCCCGTCTTGGCCAGGTACTTGGCCACGTAATACCGCACTTTTTCGAGTTTGGCGGGGCGTGTTTTGTTCACGATGATGCCCCGAACGGGAACGCGGCGCTCCCGGAACATGGCCAGGTTCATGTTGAGGCGGTCGATGGTACTGCCGATGCCCCCCTCCACGATCATGACTACCGGAGAATCGAGTAACTGAGCTACCTGGGCGTTGCTGACGTCGCACACGCTTCCCACGCCGGGATGGCCGGTACCCTCGTAGATAACGAAGTCATTAGTGGCCTGGAGCTTCCGGCTCGCCTTGGTGATGGCGCGTTGAAACTGGTAGCCGGAGGGATCGTCGAGGTACTTGGCGGTCACCCCGTTACCGATAATGACGGGACTATGGAGTTCCGCCTTCAGCTCGAAGTCCATACCCCGGGCAAACAACAGGGCGTCCTTATCCACCTGGAGGTCCCCCAGGTCCACCCACTCCTGTCCCACCGGCTTACAGTAACTCACCCGGTGGCCGCGGCCCCGGATGGCGGCCATCAGGCCCAGGGTACAGGTGGTCTTGCCGACGTGCTGGGAGGTGGCGGCGATGTACAGGCGGTCGAGCATGCGGAAGAGTGATTATCGGGATTAGGCCCGCCAATGTACACTTTGCGGCCCAGCTCCCGCACCCGCGCTCCCGCCTACTCGACGTAGATCTGTTGTCCGGACGGATACCGTACCGCGTAGCCAAACGCAAGCTTCCGCTCGCCGGAGGGCGGCAGGGTAAGCCGCCACTTCACTAAGCCGCCGTCTTCCTCCAGCAGAGCATCTTCCGGCAAGCTGAGGTCAACCTCTACCCTACCGTCCGCCGATACCGGAACCTGATCCAGGATGGTCAGGTCGATGGGCTGAGCTTTGGTATTGCGGACGGTGATCGTCCAGCCGCGGCTATCCACGCGCTTACCACTCAGGAAGCCCCCCGGTACCCGGAACTCTTTATTTGCCTCGCGCGTCACCACCACTCCGGGGTCGCGACCGAGGGAAAGCAGTAAGGTATCGGCCGTTTTTTCCACTTCCAGGCGGGAGGTGCCGAGGTAGGTGCCCTCGAAGAAGAGCTGCAAATCACCGCTCACCAGGTCATACTGCTCCCAGTCCCGGACGACGGCGGAGAGGTACACGTCTTCTTCCCGCTTCGGCACCGCCAGGTGGTGGAAGGTGGCCGGGACGGCGTAGCGCTTGATCTCCACGCTGCGCGGCTGCCCGTCGGAGGGAATGGTGTAGGGCAGTTCGATGGCGAAGGTGACGGTGGTGGCCTGCCGCTCGGTGCGGGTGGGTACGGGCCCGGCTTCTTCTGGAACCTCTCAGGCGCTTCCCACTTTCGATTGCCGTTTGAGGCTTACGCCGGCGAGCTTACCGCTCAGCTGGTCGAGCAGTCCGCTGCGGCCGTATCCGACTACGACTACTTCCTCCAGCATTGCTTCTTGTTCGAGCACGATAGTTGCCTCTCCGCCGGTAATGGGTACCGTCTTAGTGGTATATCCGGTGTAATCTACCCGCAGGTACTCCGCGTCGCGGGGCAGTTCCAGTTCGAAGCGGCCATCGATATCGGTTACGGTACCCACGGTGGTCCCCCCGACCAATATCGACGCCCCGATCAGGGCACTACCTTCCACATCTTCGACCTTTCCCCGTACGCTGCGAATGGCACCTGCCTCCGCGATCGGCTCGGAGGGAAGATAGACGGGCGGCCGCAGCCCGGGCCGCACGCGCCAGGTGCGCAGGTCGGGGGCTTCGGCGGAGCGGGATGGATCGCCGGTGGAGAGGGTCAGGCTCACCTGACCCCAGTCTTCCCCGCTCTCCTGGTAGACGCGTGCGCGGTACCGGAGGTCGATGGGCTGGCTGATGTCGTCCACCCGCACGTCGTACTCGGGCGTCCAGCCGGCGGCGGATACGCGGTAGCTTAGGTCCAGGGCCAAAGACTGCGGGGAAGCGCATGCTATCTCTACCACCACCTGGCTCGTCGCCGGTTGGGCCTGCGCCTGCCCCAGCTCGGCCAACTCCTCCTGCAGTTGCTGGCGGGACGCCGCGTTGGCCCGCAGACTGTCCGAAAGCGCGAGGTAGCTTAGCTTGATGGCGGTAATGCGTTCCCGGTGAAAACGGACGCCCCGCTCGAGGTCGTCGGCACTCAGGCCATTGGCGGCACCGGCGAGGTCGCGGTTCGCACGCAGCAGTTCCTCTTCTTCCCGGGCGATCGCTACCCGGGTTTCCAGCTCCCGACGGCGGTCTTCCAGTGCCTCGATCCGGGTGTAGACGTTTTCCTCCTTGACATCCCGTTCTCTCTCCTGGAAGTATAGCCGGTGACGGACGCTAAGCACCACGACCTCCGGATTATTCACGTGAAGCTGCACGCTGCCCGGATCGAGTTGTCCCGTCAGGCGGGTGAACACCAGGGTCGACCGCCCGCTCGGCACCCGCGCTTCCGCCTTCCGCTGCACCTGAGCGCCCTCGAGAAAAACAAGTACCCGGTCAACGGTGGATGCCAGATCCGTCTCCCCCGGCTTCACCGTTTGGGCGCGAACGCAGGTGCAGAGCAATAGAATCAGGCAGGGTAAGGCGTAGCGCATCGATCGGTATTTCCTCCTCGATGCGGTCTTCCCCCGGATTGCATAAAGTTTTCTCCAGGATTTCTTCTCCCGAAGGCCTTCTGGAACCGAAATCAGGACGGAGAATGCTGGGAGCGGCGATGATCGGCCGTACGCCCGACGAAAGCCACAGGCGTTGCCTAAGGAGCAGCTATAACTTCCGCCGGCCGCCGCCCTGGTGCAGCGGCTTGGGTGACCACTAAAGAAGAATTGCCGCAGGTAAGTCCCGCGGCAATCCGTAGCATTAGAAACCGTGCGAGATACCGCGGATCAGCAAGCTAATTCCAGCGGCAATCTTGCGGTAGGGCCAAGTAAAGTGGAGGTGGTGTAAATAAGGGCCCACAACACAACAAGGGCAGGATCGACTAGAATCTTTGACGGCGAAGTACCGTACCGGGGTCCAAGATAGGCGACAACTTTAAACAATTCAAAATTATAGTACGGGAGAAACCCTGCGCGAAGCCTGCTGCCCGTATCCTCGCTAGCCATAAGCCGGCTGATGCTTACAACAATTCCCGCACGGGGCGCTTACATCCTCCGACACACAGAAAAACGCTTGCTATGGCAAATTGGTACGAAGGGTGGACGGACGTCACCTACCCTATTTTTGAAGGCATGACCGGCTGGCCGGGGCAGCCGGCTACTGCCTACGATGTCCTAAGCTGCATTCACTGCGGAGATACGGCCCGGGTGACGATGCTGCACTTAAGTGCCCACACCGGTACGCACATGGACGCCCCCAGCCACTTCCTGGCACAGGGCATCGACGTCAGCCGGGCACCGGTGGAGGTCGGTTTGGGACCGGTCCGCATCGCCGCGATTGACTGTCCGGCGGAGGTCACCGTAGCGCAAATCCAAGCGTACGAAGCCAGAACTCGGCCGCTGGAGGCCGGCGAAAGACTGCTCCTCCGTACCCCCAACAGCGACCGTAAATTGTGGGTGCAAGAACCCTTCGATAAGGACTACCACGGCATCGGTCCCGAAGCGGCCAAATACCTGGCCGGCAAGAAATTGCTGTTGGTCGGGGTCGATTACCTATCCGTCGGTCCTTTTTACGCGGGTAATCCCCAGACCCACCGTGCCCTGATGGGCTCCCAAGTCTGGATCATCGAGGGGGTAGACCTGCGCAAGATCACGGAAGGAGACTACGAAATGATCTGCCTGCCCCTCAAACTCAACGGCTCGGACGGTTCCCCCATCCGGGTACTGCTGCGCGCGGTTCCGAAGGAATAAAACAACTTTTTGTTGGTAATATTTTGTTTTTTGAAACATTAGCGTTTAACTTTGCTTAGCGTCCCGTTGCAGTGGATGCGGTTGCAAAAAATAAAAGCTCATGTCTCATTACACTACCCCGGCCAGCGCCGCTGGCCAGCAAAAAGTGCTTACCGTAAATTGGAGCCTGCTCCTCCGTCGCCTCCGCGCTCAATTCGGCCTGCTGGCTAGCTCCGCCCGCCACCGGGCAGCCACGACCGAGTACATCCCCCCGGTCTGGATGAGCCGCATGCGGCTGACCTGGTTCCGATTGGGCCTGCTCGCCCTGGCTATTTTCGTGTACACCCAGAAGCAGATCGACCTCACCGTCAGCGTGGGGGCCAACGGACTCGGCACGACTCAGCAAGAGGAGGAAGTTCACGGTGCGCCCTCCACTACTACCGCTCTGAGTATGCTGCCGACCGGAACTTCCACGCCCGCCGCCCCGGTGTGGGAGGTAAACACCCTTCCCGCTGCCTCCGTAACGGCTTACGTAGATCGCTTCCGGCGCGTTGCCCGTACCGAGGAGGAGAAATTTTCCATTCCCGCCCCCGCCAAGCTGGCCATGGCCATCCTCGAAAGCGGAGCCGGAGAGAACGCCGGTGCCCGTAACAACAACAATCACTTCTCCGCCTCCCTCGGAAACAAGCGGTACGACAACGCGTGGGGAAGCTGGCGTGCCCACAGTGAAAACCTGAACCGGCGCTTTCCCGAACTGGCCAGCGAGTCCGTCAACCACCAGCAGTGGATCGCCGCCCTGGCCACGAGCGGCTACAGCCGCGACCCGCAGTATGCCCAGAAGTTGCTGATGATCATCGATCGTTTCGACCTCGACCGCCGCTAGCGATCCGAACCGACTTATTTTTTCTCTAAGTGGTTTTCCCGGCCGCCCGCAGTTTCTGCCGGGCGGTCCTTTTTTGCGCAACCCCGGCTCCCCTCGCCCGTTTACGGGGAGTGACCCACCAAGACGAACTGCTCGAGCAGGAATACCACCGCTTCATTGAATTCGGACAGCTGCTCGACCGGACGACCCGGCGCTATCTCGTCGAATACCTACGCGCCAAAATCAGCGGTCAACCCTACCCAGGCGAGGCCCTGAATGATCGCTACGCCGCGTATTTCCAGCGCGCCCTCGATGAGGTATTCGGCCTGGACGGCCTGCTCTTCGTGTGTGAGAACAACGAGAGCATCACCCGCCAGATCGTGCTCGATACCCTCTACTGGATCAAAAAGACCTTCAATAAGGTAGCGGCTACCCACCCCTACAGCAAGGAAGTGGAGCTGCTCCGGGGCTGGAGCGTCACTCCGGCCAAGGCTTTTAAAGTCCGCTACCCCAACCTGTTGCAGTTCCTCGGCACGACCTACACCCGGGAGGAACTCGACACTGCCTTCTACCGGGATCGCCTCCGTCGCTTTTTCGCTACGGACTTTCCCGATTGGACCGACGAAGACCGCCAGCAATTCGAACGCATCCTCACGGACCTCCTCAGCCAATGGGACGCCCTGCTGCAGGCCAAAATTCTGGCCTACCAACTGCGGAAACTCAGCGAGTCGAAGGAGCACTACCTGGATTTATTGGGACAAAAGGTCGAGGAGTACCGGCGCCTGAAGTCTATTCTCAACCCCTTTACCGACTACCTCGGCTGGGACATGAGTCGTGATCTCTGGCAGTCGACCAGCTTCGACGTACTCAAACGATACGACGAGTTGCTGGCCGACGAAGACAGCCTCCGCCGCCTCGCCGACCTGCTCGGTAACCTGCGGGAAGCGGAAATCGAGATCGAGGAGGAAACCTTCGAAAAAACTATTGTCCGCCAGGAATGGCGGGTCGACCCCCTGGCCCGTTCCGAGGTGGTGGGCATCCACGAAAGCCAGGACCTCAACCACCTCCTGAGCTCCGAAGCGGCCCTGCTGAGCGACGACGTTACCGAAACCGCCTTCCTGAAAAAGTACGCCGACAGCAGTCTGCTGACCCTTCGATACGAAGATCGCCAACTGGTGCGCAGCGAAGATCAGATCATGGAGGTCAACCAACGCGTCAAGCAGCGCGAGCGGGGTCCCTTCATCGTTTGCGTCGATACCAGCCAGTCCATGATGGGCCGTCCCGAGGAGATCGCCAAGGTGCTCACCCTCGGCATCCTGAAGATGGCCGTGCAGAGTAACCGCCGGGCCTACCTGATCAGCTTCAGCACGGGCGTCAAGACGATCGACCTCTACGACATTGCCAATTCCATCGACGAGCTGGCCGCCTTCCTCAATATGTCCTTCTACGGGGGTACGGACGCGACCCTGGCCCTGTACGAGGCCCTGCGCCAGCTCAAATCCAACGACTACGCCGACGCCGACGTGCTCATGATCTCGGACTTCGTCATGTACAAGATCGACCGCGAGGTACTCGACGAGATCGCCCACTACCAGCACAACAAGAGTACGGAATTCCATAGCCTGGCCCTGGCCCGCGAGGCCAACGCCGCCCTGCTCGGTCGGTTCGATACCAACTGGATCTACGACCCGGAGACCCGGGGAATCATCCGGGAACTGACGCGTGGACTTACGGACATTGCCGCGCGCCCATGACCGGGATAGTCGTTTAAACTTTTACGAAAATACCCCTTCGGTAAAGCCAGGTGCCCAGCGCAAGGTAAAAGGCTACCACCACCAGCGCGTACAGTAAGCTCGAGAGTTCGGGGGGCAAAAAATCGTGGACGAACAGCGTCTGGTAAAGGTAGCCGTGTAGGGAAGTATCCCCCACCCGAATGCTGCCGAATACTTTGGAGGTAAAGCTGCTGAGAAAGTAAAGGATCAGTGCGTTGGCTCCCGCATAGCTGAA
Source organism: Lewinellaceae bacterium (assembly GCA_963803525.1). Lineage (GTDB taxonomy): Bacteria > Bacteroidota > Bacteroidia > Chitinophagales > Saprospiraceae > Neolewinella. Next base: position 141,540 of record CAWDMV010000012.1, on the reverse strand, counting down.
TACCCGCCCCCACACCACGCCGCGGACGTCGGTGATGTAGTAAATGAACGCCAGCAATACGAGCGCCCAACCGGCCGTCACCAGCACGAAGCTGCTCGTCCAGAGCGCCTTATTGATCGGAAATACGAGACCCCACAGGTGACCCAGCACCAGGGACACGACGCCCGCTAACAGCAACCCCCTGGTCTTATCCGTCCCGGGGGCCAGCAGGAAGCGTCCGGCCAGCACGCCGATGAGGCAGGTCGCCACGGAGGGCAGGGTACTGAGCAGGCCCTCGGGGTCGTAGTCCGGTTTGTAGGTATGGCTGCCCAGCAGCTGGGTGTCCACGTACATCGCCCAGTTATTGGCCGCGCGTTCGAAGGTGGGTAGGGTACCATCGGGCAGGGGAATAAAACCCATCCACACCCAGTAGCCCAGCAACAGTGCCCCCGCTACGAGCGCCAGGGGGCGGGAACGCAGGTGCAGGGCCAGGGGCGCCGCCAGGAGGAAGACCAGCCCGATCCGTTGCAGTACGCCGGGCAGGCGGATCTCACTCCACGCTTTAAAGAACGGCGGATAAATCAGGAAGGCCCCCAGGAAAATCCCCAAGCCGATCAACTTCAGGCTGCGGACAATGATCTTGCGGTAGGCAGCGGGGCCGGGAGACTTACCCCGGTAGGCAAAGGCGATCGAACAGCCCACGATGAAGAGGAAAAAGGGAAAGACCAGATCCGTCGGCGTATACCCGTGCCACGGGGCGTGAAGCAAGGGCGCGTAGCCGGACTGCCACGTTCCCGGCGTGTTTACCAGGATCATCCCGGCAATCGTGATGCCGCGGAGCAGATCGACGGAGAGAATGCGGCCGGTAGCTTGGGTATGCATCGGCCGTTACTTGAGGAAAGATTCCGCCTTCTCGACCATCTTCTGGCTTCCCGCGAAGAGGGGCACGCGCTCGTGAATATGCTGCGGCTTAATGTCCAGGATACGTCGGTAGCCATCGGTGGCCCTCCCGCCGGCCTGCTCCATGATGAAGGCGATCGGGTTGCATTCGTACACCAGCCGCAGCTTGCCCTCCTCCCGCTCGGAGCTCTTGGGGTAGATGTAAATGCCGCCCTGGATCAGGTTGCGGTGGATATCGCTGACCATGCTGCCGATGTAGCGACTGGTGTAGGGGCGGTCTTCCTCTTCTCTTTGGCAGTACTTGATGTAATCCTTGACGCCCTGGGGGAAGTGGGTGTAGTAGCCTTCATTGACGGAGTACACCCTCCCCTGCTGCGGGATGGTGATGTTGGGGTGGGATAGGTAGTAGGTGCCGATTGCCGGGTTGAGGGTAAAGCCGTTGACGCCGTTTCCGGTGGTGTACACCAGCATGGTGGAGGTCCCGTAGATGATGTAGCCCGCGGCCACCTGCATGTTGCCGGGCTGCAGGAAATCCTCCATCGTCACCGGCGTACCCTCGGGGGAGACGCGCCGGAAAATACCGAAGATGGTGCCGACGGACACGCCGGCATCGATGTTCGAGCTGCCGTCGAGCGGGTCCATGACCACGACGTACTTGTTGCGGTTGGCCTTGTTGGCCCCGCTGATGGTGATGAAGTCTTCGTTCTCCTCCGATACGATGCCGCAGACGATGTTGCGGTTGGTCAGGGCGTTGATGAATACGTCGTTAGCGAAGACGTCGAGCTTTTTCTGCTGTTCCCCCTGCACGTTCACGTTGCCGACCGTTCCGGTGATATCGACCAGTCCGGCCTGACGAATCTCGTGGTTAACCACCTTGGCGGCCAGGCGAATACAGTTGAGGAGGCGGGTCAGCTCGCCGGAGGAATACTCGAAATCTTTCTGGTTGCTGATGATGAATTCACCGAGGGTCTGTGGGTGGGCTTTCATAAGGAATAGGCGGTAATGAAGAGATGTGAGCTAGTAATAGGTACCCGGAGTGAGGTAGCCGCGCACGTAGTCGGCCACCCCGTCCTCCAGGGAGGTGAAGGGGTCGGTGTACCCGGCAATCCGCAGCTTTTGCACGTCGGCCTGGGTGAAGTACTGGTACTTCTCCCGCAGGTCGGCGGGGGTATCGATGAAGGATACGGCAGGGGGCTTACCCAGGGCGGCGAAGGTGGCGTGTACCAGATCCAGGAAGGTGCGGGCCTCGCCGGTGCCGAGATTATACAGGCCATTGGACGGGGGGCGCTTGTCCATGAGCCAGTGACAGACCTTGCAGACGTCCAGTACGTAGATGAAGTCGCGGCTTTGTTCTCCATCGGCCACCTCCTCCCGGTGGCTGCGGAAAAGCTGCATGCTACCCGTAGCTTTTACCTGCCGAAAGGTGTGCCAGATCACGCTGGCCATCCGGCCCTTATGGTATTCGTTGGGGCCGTAGACGTTAAAGAACTTCAGGCCGTACCAGTGGGGCGGGGCGGTCGGGTACTGCAGGGCCCACTTGTCAAATTCGTGCTTGCTGTCGCCGTAGGCGTTCAGGGGTTCCAGGTCAAGGAGCAGGCTTTCATCGTCCCGGAAGCCGTGCTCCCCGCCGCCGTAAGTGGCCGCACTACTGGCGTAGACCAGTGGGATGTTAAGCAGGGCACAGCGCTCCCAGATCTCTTTGGAGTAGTCCAGATTCAACTCAGTAAAGATCGCCCGATCGGACTCCGTCGTGTCCGTGCGGGCACCTAAGTGATAGACGCCCTGCAGTGGCCACTGCTCCTGGTCCCAAATCGGAAAGAGGGTTGCCCGCTCTACCCGGACGAGAAACTCCTTATCCTGGAGGTTGGGGGCTTTGTCCGCGTAGTGCACGAAGTCATCTACGAGAATGAGGTCGGTGATGCCGAGGCGATTGAGGTAGCCTACCAGAACGCTGCCGATGAAGCCGTTCGCGCCGGTGATCAGGTACATAAGGGCGATTTGTGCGGGCAATGTAAGCCATTTACCGCGAGGCGGCGGGTGGGGCCTTCCCGGGAAAAGCTATGCACCCGCGCGCCCGCCCCCCCTTACCCGCTTATTGCGGCTCGCTTACCTTTGCCCAAAATTAGCACCATGGCGAAGAACGCAGTCCGGAAGAAAAGCCGCATCACTATAGACGTAGGCCTGGACGCCCAGAACATGCCCGTCGAGATGCGATGGACGGCCAGTGATAACCCCGGCGGCAACACCCCTCAGCCCTGCAAGGCGATGCTGCTGGCCCTGTTTGACGAGAAAACGAAGGAGACGCTGAAGATCGACCTGTGGACCAAGGAAATGCAGGTACTGGAGATGGACCGCATGTTTTACCAGACCCTGCGTGGCCTGGCGGATACCTACTTCCGCGCCACCCAAAACAAGGAGCTGGCCAACCAGATGCAGCAATTTGTCTTCTACTTCGGCCAGGCCACCGGCGCCATTCCGAAGGAGGAGTAGCCTACCCGGCACCTTGTCCGCTACTGCTCGGTTTCTCCGGCTAGATTAGCCCGTGGGTAGTTACCTTGCGCCGTACCAAACCGAAACGATCCAGCATGGCTACCTCCTATTTCGACCAGATTCCGACCATCGCCTACGAAGGTTCCGAGAGCGATAATCCGCTGGCCTTCAAGTATTACCAGAAGGATAAGGTAGTGGCCGGCAAGTCGATGGCGGAGCACTTTAAATTCGCGATGGCCTGGTGGCATACCCTGCGGAACACCGGAGGCGACCCCTTCGGTCCGGGCACCGCGAATTACCCCTGGTTGGGCGACTCGGACCCCGTGCGGGAAGCGAAAAATACCGTCGATGCGGGTTTCGAGATCCTCACCAAACTCGGGCTCGACTACTTTTGCTTCCACGACGTCGACCTACTGGAGGAAGCTGGCGCTGACCTCGCTACCTACGGAAAGCGCCTCGGCGAGGTGACCGATTACGTCAAGCAGAAGATGGATACTACGGGGGTACGCTGCCTCTGGGGCACGGCTAACCTGTTCAGCCATCCGCGCTACATGAACGGGGCGAGTACCAACCCCGACTTTCAGGTGGTGGCCTACGCCGGGGCCCAGCTCAAGCACGCCATCGACGCCACCATCAAGCTCGGGGGCGAGAACTACGTATTCTGGGGCGGCCGGGAGGGCTACATGAGTTTGCTGAACACCGACCTCAAACGGGAGACCGAGCACCTCGCGCGTTTCCTGACCATGGCGCGTGACTACGCCCGTGGTCAGGGCTTTACGGGTACGTTCTTCATCGAGCCCAAGCCCTTCGAGCCGAGCAAGCACCAGTATGACTTCGACGCCGCCACCGTAGCCGGCTTCTTGCGGCAGTACGACCTGCTGGACGACTTCAAGCTCAACATCGAGGTGAACCACGCTACCCTGGCCCAGCATACCTTCGAACACGAGCTGGCCGTGGCGGCCAGTCAGGGCCTGCTCGGCAGCATCGACGCCAACCGCGGCGACTACCAGAACGGCTGGGACACCGACCAGTTCCCCAACAGCGTCCAGGAGCTGACGGAGGCCATGATCATTATCCTGCAATCCGGCGGACTCCAGGGCGGCGGCGTCAACTTCGACGCCAAGACCCGGCGCAACTCCACCGACCTGGAGGACATCTTCCACGCCCACATCGGGGGGATGGACGTGTTTGCCCGCGCCCTGCTGGCGGCCGACCGCGTGCTGACGAAGTCGAAGTTTACCGCCATGCGCCAGCAGCGCTACGCCAGCTTCGACGGCGGCGACGGCAAAAAGTTCGAGGAAGGCGACCTCACCTTAGCGGACCTCGCCCGGATCGGCCTGGCCGGCGGGGAGCCCGCCCAGACCAGCGGCCGGCAGGAGCGCTACGAGAATATTATCGCGCAGCATATGTAGCGGCGAGTTTGGGCGGAAGTTCCTGTCTTAGGAGGATGACGCTCCATACCGAAAAACAGCAGTTCAACCAATGGTGGCTTAAGCTGATCGTGGTTGGGGCAACGCTGCTGCTCCCTTTTTACAGCCTATGGCTTGCAGAGCGATGGCGCTCCCTGGACGCCTTACCTGCCCGGCGTCATCGGCATAACCGTGATGATCGGCCTGGTTTCGACACAATTAATTTGCCGCACAAACGCGGGGGAGTGCGTCAGCGGCACCTATGGACCAAAGATGCCCTAGCGGGGCGTGGCGGTTACGAAGCGGCCACTTTAGTGGCCGTGCTGCTATTTGCCGAGGCAGCAGGAGGGCTAAGCTCCGGAGGCAGCAGGACGGCTAAAGCCGTCGCTACGCGATGGCCTGACGCACCCGTACCAGTTTGGTCAGTAAGGCTTCGAGTTGATCCAGGGGGAGCATATTGGCGGCGTCGCTCTTTGCCTCGCTGGGATTCGGGTGGGTCTCCATAAACAGCCCGTCGACACCGACCGCGACGGCGGCTTTGGCGATCGTTTCGATCATCGCCGGACGCCCCCCCGTGACGCCGCTGTTCTGATTGGGTTGCTGCAGGCTGTGGGTACAATCCATGATCACCGGGGCCCCGAAAGACTGCATCGTGGGAATGCCGCGGTAATCCACCACCAGATCGGTGTAGCCGAAGGTGGTTCCGCGCTCGGTCATCCATACCCGGTCGTTGCCGCTGTCGATCACCTTCTGCTGGGCGTGTTGCATCCCGGAGGGGCTCAGGAACTGCCCCTTCTTGATGTTGACCACCTTACCCGTCTCGGCGGCGGCCACCAGCAGCGAGGTTTGCCGGCACAGGAAGGCCGGAATTTGCAGCACGTCGACGTACTCCGCGGCCAGGGCGGCCTCCTCGTCGGCGTGAATATCGGTGGTGGTGGGTACCCCAAAGGCCTCCCCCACCTTCCGCAGGATCTTCAGTGCCTTCACGTCGCCGATGCCGCTGAAGCTGTCAATGCGGCTGCGGTTGGCTTTGCGGTAACTGCCCTTGAAGAGGTAGGGGATCTGCAGCGCGTCGGTGATGGTCAGTATGCGCTCGGCGATCCGCATGGCCATATCCTCCCCCTCGATGGCACAGGGGCCGGCGATCAGGAAGAAGTTGTTGGAGGACTGGTGCTTGAGGTTCATAAGTTGCTGATCTTCAGGGCTAGGAGCTGGCCCGGGTTAATTCGATAAATCGGGCCTTTACCGCTCCGGCCAGCTCCTGGGCCCGCGCCTGGGTGTTGGCCTCGGCGTACACGCGCACGATGGGCTCGGTGTTGGATCCGCGCAGGTGGACCCAGCCGTCGGGGAAGTCGAGTTTCAGCCCGTCGATGTTGGTGAGGGGGATATCGGGGTACAGGCTCTCCATCACCGAGAGCGCATCGGGCAGGTCGAGGGCGGGGTCGAGCTCGATCTTATCCTTCACCATCTCGTAGTGCACGTAGCTGTCCCGCAGAGCGTTGATGGTTTTACCGCTGGTGGCCAGGTGGCTCAGCACCAGTGCCAGGCCGATCAGGCTGTCGCGGCCGTAGTGCAGGCGCGGATCGATGATGCCCCCGTTGCCTTCTCCGCCGATGGTGGCACCGACTTCCTTCATTTTCTCCACCACATTGACTTCCCCGACGCTGGAGGCGTAGTACGGCTGGCCGTACTTCCGGGCCACGTCAGCGACCGCCCGACTGCTACTTAGGTTACTGACCACCGGACCGGGATCGTGGGCCAGCACGTAGTCGGCCACGGTCACCAGGGTATATTCCTCCCCGATCCAGCGGCCGCCGGGTCCGACGAGTGCCAAACGGTCGACGTCCGGATCAACGGCGATCCCGAGGTCGGCACCCGATGTTTGCATGCGCTCCGTAAGGCCGGTCAGGTGGGCGGGCAGGGGCTCGGGATTGTGGGCGAATTGTCCGTTCAGCTCCCCGTTCATCACTTCGCAGGCTACGCCCAGGCGTTCGCAGAGGGGCGGAATGGAAATAGCCCCCACGCTGTTAACGGCATCGAGTACGACCCGGAAACCCGCGGCACGAATTTCCGCTACCCGTACCAGGGGGTGGGCCAGTACGGCGGCGAGGTGGTCATCCAGGGCGGTATCGTCGCGCTTCAGGGTGCCCAGATCGTCTACGTCGGCGTAGGTAATGTCCCCCGCCGATACGCTGGCGATCAGCTCCTGTCCGTCGTCGTGGCTGATGAACTCTCCCCGGTGGTTGAGCAGCTTGAGGGCATTGTATTGCTTGGGGTTGTGGCTGGCGGAGAGGATGATCCCCCCCCCGCTCCGCGGGAGACTACGGCCATTTCCACGGTCGGCGTGGTGGCCAGTCCGCAGTCCAGGACGTCGATGCCCATGCTCTGTAGGGTGGCCGCGGTGAGTGCCGATACGACCGGACCGGAGGGCCGTCCGTCCCGTCCGATCACGACGAGGCGGTTGGCGCCGGTGCGGATCAGCCAGTCGCCGTAACCCGCTACGCTCGATACGATGTCTTCGGGGGTCAGGTTACTGCCGGCGCGGCCGCCGATGGTGCCGCGAAAGCCGGAGATGGATTTGATGAGGGGCATGGGTGTTCGGGCTTGTAGAATGTAAGGAGAGCAAAGGGAGAAGCTACGTATGGGTCGGACGCTCCGCAAAGAAACCACTTCCGGCGCTAACCGGCTACCTTTACCTGTATGACGCACCCCCTTAATGACCGGAAGACGCTGAACGGATGGGCCCTGTTCGACTGGGCCAATTCCGCCTTCGCGCTGGTGATCACGACGGCCATCTTCCCGCCCTATTTCGAGGAGATGGTCGACCCGGAATTTACGCTGCTGGGCGTGGGCTTCACCAACAGCTCGTGGTTTGCCTACCTGATCACCTTCAGCTACCTGGTCATCGCCCTGCTCTCTCCCCTGCTGAGCGGCATCGCCGACGCCGGGGGGCGGCGCAAATGGTTCCTGAAGTTCTTTACGACCATGGGTGGACTCGGCTGCCTGAGCCTCTTCTTCTTCACGGGCATGGAAACGATGTGGATCGGGAGCCTGGGGTTCATCGTCGGACTGATCGGCTTTGCCGGGGGACTGGTCTTTTACAACAGCTTCCTGCCGGTGATCGCTACGGAGGACCGCTTCGACCGCCTCAGCGCCCGGGGCTTCGCCATGGGCTACGCCGGAAGCGTGCTGCTGCTGGTGCTTAACCTCGCCATGGTACAAAAGCCCGGGTGGTTCGGCCTGCCCGAGACCGGCACCCTGGCGGTACGCATGGCCTTCGTGACGGTGGGCGCCTGGTGGCTGGTCTTCGCTTCCCTCTCCCTGGCCCGACTGCCCGACGACGTGCGCAAGCCCGGCACCGGCCTGGGGGACATGGCCGCCCGCGGGTGGAACGAGCTGCGGCAGGTGTGGGATCGGCTCACGAGCTACCCCGAGGCCAAGCGCTTCCTGACGGCTTTCTTTTGCTACAGCGCCGGCGTGCAGACGATCATTTTCCTGGCCAGCATCTTTGCTAAAAAAGAGCTCGGCTTCGAGACGGCGGAGCTCATCGTAGTCGTCCTCATCCTCCAGATCGTGGCCATCGGCGGGGCCTACCTGGCCGCCAAGCTCAGCGAGTGGCGGGGGAACAAGTTCGCCCTCTACTGTGAGCTGATCGTATGGACGGCCATCTGCTTCTTGGCCTATTTCGTGGAGGGCAAGACGCAGTTCTACTTCATTGCCGCGGCCGTGGGGCTGGTGATGGGTGGCGTGCAGTCGCTCAGTCGGTCTACCTACGCCAAGGTCATTCCCGCCGACCAAAATGCCGACGGATCGCGTACCGACACCACTTCCTGGTTCAGCTTCTACGATGTGCTCGAAAAGGTAGCCATCGTGTTCGGCACCTTCCTGTTTGGTTTCCTGGATGCGCTGACGGGCAGTATGCGCATCAGCATCCTCATCCTGTCGGTCTTCTTCCTGCTCGGTATGCTCTTCCTGTCCCGCTTCCACCTGCGCCCCGCCGCCGCCGCCGCGGTATAAACCTGCCTTCCCCCCGGGGGTTAGGTATACCATGAGCGATCGCATGGAAATTATTGCCAGCCGAAAGACGGCCCTGCTGCTGGGAGCCACCGGATTGGTGGGGGAGCAACTACTCGACCGGCTGCTGGCCCACCCCGCCTACGCCAAAGTGATCGCGCCCACCCGACGGCCGCTGCACCGCAAGAGTAAAAAGCTGGAGAACCCACAGATCGACTTCAACCGCATGGAGCGCCACCGGGAATGGTTCCGCTGCCAGGACATCTACATCGCCCTCGGCACCACCATCAAGAAAGCCGGCAGTGAGGAGGCCTTCCGTAAGGTAGACTACGAGTACATCGTGCGGGCCGCCCAGCTTGCGCAAGCCAGCGGGGCCAACCAGTGTCTGCTGATCAGTGCAGCCGCGGCGGATTCGGAAAGTAGATTCTTCTACAACCGCGTGAAGGGAGAAACGGAAGAGGCCATCACCCGCCTCGATTTCTGGTCGATCCACGTCTTCCGTCCGGGTGTCTTGGTCGGGGAACGCAGGGAGACCCGGATCGGGGAACGCGTGGCTGCGGGCCTCACTACTCTACTGCGCAAGATCTCCCCCAGCATCCTGGGTGACTACAACCCCACCCAGGCATCTACCCTAGCCGATAAGATGGTCGAAGCGGCCCAGGTGATCTCCTCCGGCGTACACTTCCACGGCGCGCGGGAGCTGGTCTAGCCCAAACTATTCCTCTTCCACCACCCCCTTGTCGGCTTTCGGGTAGGCGATCCGCAGGTGGTGCGAGCTCTTGAGTACCGAGCGGAAGATGCGCCGCAGCGTTTCTAACTCCAGAAAACTGAGGTGGCTTTGCTCCAACTGCCCCTTGGTGAGTTTGCCCCGGATGATGTTATCGATCAGATCGTACAGTTCCTCCTCGGTGGGCTGCTTGAGCGATTTGGAGGCGGCCTCCACGCTGTCCGCGAGCATCAGTACCGTTTGTTCCTTACTGGTAGGCAGGGGCCCGTTGTAGCGGAAGTAAGCTTCGTCTACCTCCCGTTCCGGGTGGTCTTTGACGTGGTTGCGGTAAAAGTATTCGGTCAGGGTAGTGCCGTGGTGGGTGCGGATGAAGTCCAGGATCACCTCCGGCAGGCCCGCCGCTTTGGCCAGGCGCACCCCCTCGTTGACGTGGTCGATGATGATCTTGGCGCTCTCCAGGTCCGTGATCCGGTCGTGGGGATTTGGCCCGTTCTGGTTCTCGATGAAGTATTCCGGATTCTTGAGTTTGCCTACGTCGTGATACAGGGCAGCGGTGCGCACCAGCAACGAGTTGATGCCGATCTCGCTGGCCACCCGCTCGGCGAGGTTGGCTACGTTCAGGCTGTGCTGCCACGTACCGGCCGCCTGCCGGGCCAGGCGCTCGAGCAGCGGACGGTTCATGTCATTGAGCTCGATCAGGGTGATCGGCGAGATGAGTCCGAAGAAACGCTCCAGGAGGGGGATCAGGGGATAGGCCAGCAGCACCAGGAAGACGTTCAGCGCCAGCCACATGATGTCGACGTAGTTGATCGTGAGGAAACCCGAGCCCTGCACGAGCTGAATGCCGATGTAACCGAAGAGATAAAAGGCAAACAACAGCAGTAAGCTGGTGAAGAAGCGCGACCAGTCCCGGGTATCAATGTCCATGAAGATCACCACCACGCCCGCCATGATGCTGAGGAAGGTGAAGGGATAGCCCAGGGAGGTCAGGAAACTCGCGATCAGTACCACGGCCACGTGCACGAAGAAGGCCAAGCGTTCGGTGAAAAAGATCCGCATCACGATCGGCACGATGCAGAAGGGCACCACGTAACCGCTCCAGCCCGGCGCCAACTCGATCGAGCGGACCAGTATGGCATAGATCAGGGGCCACATCAGGATGAAAACGAGGTTCTTGGGCCGCACGTAAACCAGCGGAAAGAAGGTGCGCAAGTAAAGAAACAGCAGTAGGATGACCAATCCAACCAGTATGCTGTACCCTCCGAAGACCGACAGGTAGCTGCTCGAGCCCTGCAGGTTGTCGTTGTAAAGTCGGCGGTAGCTCACCAGTTTCTGGTAGACGTTCTCGGAAATCACTTCTCCCTGACGAACTATCACGTCGCCCTGGGAGACCAGGCCGTCGAAGGGACTGACGGCATTCAGCGACTGCGCCCTTAAATGATTAGTTAAGCTGTCGTTGTAAAACGTATTGAATTCCAGCTTATCCTCCATAAGGGGCTCAAGAAAATCCGGAGCCGCCAAGCGCGTATAGAGCAGACTGTCAGTCAACCAGTTGCGGGCCCGACCGGGCGAGGAAAATACCTGCCCGATGGTGCGGGTATCCACCTCGCTGCCGTCGACGATCTGGATGACCGAAGCCATCCCGGAGCGGGCCTGGTCCTCCACCCGCAAGTTCACGATGCCGCGCTGGTAGATGCGGTCCAGGATTTCCAGGCCATACAGCCGGTGGGCCTCGGGTTGGCGGCGTAGGCCGGCGAAGGTGCCCCGGGCCTCGGCACTGTCGAGGGCCACGCGGAAGTCCTCGATGTAGGCCGTCCGGTTGCGGCGGGCGATCTCCGGATCGCGGCGGTACACGGGCGTAAGGTTGCGGATCACGGCTTGGCGGTCGGCCTCCAGGCGCTCCTCCCGCTTCAGGATGGGAATGGTGTAGGGGGCACTCAGGTCGGCGTACTGCCAGGTCTGGTTGAGCTCAAACTGGTAGGGGAAGGTCAGGTTATTGGGGTACAGCAAACTGATGAGGACTACCGCGATGACTCCCAACAGGATGCGCGGCAGTTTTCGGCCCCAGGTTCCGCTTTGGGTGTGTCCCTCCATGGGGTCAAGTTATGCTTTTTCCCGGTGCAGCAGCGCGCGGCGCCCGTAGACGGAGCAGATCGGACAGTCCCGCATCCGGTGGCCGCGCGCCGGGCAGTATTCCCGGCCGAAGAAGATGATCTGGAGGTGCAGCTTGTTCCACCGGTCTTCGGGAAAGAGCCGCTTCAGGTCCTGCTCCGTTTTGACCACATGCTTCCCGGTAGACAGCGCCCAGCGGTACGCCAGCCGGTGAATGTGGGTATCTACGGGAAAGGCCGGCACCCCGAAAGCCTGACTCATCACTACGCTGGCGGTCTTGTGCCCTACCCCGGGCAGGGCCTCCAGGGCGGCCCAATCCTGCGGCACTACGCCCCCGTGCTCCTCGTCAATGATGCGGCTAAGCTCCTTGATGGCCTTGCTCTTGGCGGGAGAAAGCCCGCAGGGACGGATGATCTCCCGGATCTCCTCCACGGGGACCTCCTTCATCACGCCGGGTCGGTCGGTAAGGGCCCAGAGCGCGGGCGTCACTTGATTAACGCGTACGTCGGTGCACTGGGCGGACAGCAGCACGGCGACCAGCAGCGTGTAGGGGTCCGTATGATCCAGGGGCACGGGTACCGTGGGGTACAAGTCGTCCAGAATACGCTGGATGTGGGCTGCTTTCTCCGCTCGGGTCACGCTTGGGGCTGTTTGCCCGCAAAGGTATTTCAAATGCGGCGGGGCCGCCGGTGCCGTGAACTTCCCGTGAGCCGGCTAAGTTGGGCAAGGAAAATGTAATCCCCCTACGGCAGGCTTCACCATCACCAGCAATCAGTTCCTGGGCCAGGTCCCCCAGCTTAGCGCTTGTTTGGGTTTTCCGAGCCTGACGAAAACGCCGCTATTTTGGGTCTATTCGAGTCTCGAAAAGGGGAGGTGCACTTCGTGGCTGCTTCGCGGTGACGGGCTGAGTGACGCTTTTTGAGACGAAGAATAGGCGCAAAAGAGCAAGATTGCGGCGGCGAGCGGAATCCCAAACAAGTTCTTAATGTCTTTAACGGCATGGGGGCCGGGGGCGACAACCTCAGTCCTGACCTCTCCTGGCGGGACGCCCCTTCGGGTACCAGGTCCTACCTTATCCTCCTGCACGATCCTGACGCCCCCACCCCGGCTGGCTTTACGCACTGGTGTGCTTTCAACATCCCCGCCGGTGTACAGTCCCTCACTACCGGTGCGAGCTCGCAAGGCATGCCCCAGGGAACCGTGCAGGCCCGCAACAGCTACGGCACCGACGACTACGGCGGGGCCTGTCCCCCTCCCGGCGATCCCGCCCACGCTTATCACCTCACGCGGTACGCCCTGGACACCGAACGGATCGACCTGCCCGCGGGCGAACCGGCCGCAAGGGTAATCTTTATGGCTACCCCCCCACATCCTCGGGAAAAATGGGGTTGACGGCCTTTTACGCGCGTTAAATATCCGTAAATTAATGGTGCATCCTACACCCGCAAGGTTACCTTTGCCGCTTATCCCCAACAGCCTTCGGCACGACGGAAGTGGAGCCGCAGGGTAACCGACGCGCTAGATGAAATACCTGTACACCAGTTTACTCTACCTGCTCCTTACGACGGGCCTCGCTGCCCAGGCAACCACCGCCTCCCTCGGGGGGCAGATCACCGACGCCGATGATCTCGGGCTCATTGGGGCCACCGTGCAAGTCGTGCACCTGCCTACGGGCACCATTTACGGCACCTCCGCCCAGGACGAGGGCTACTATAACCTTAGCAACCTGCGGGTGGGCGGACCCTACACCGTCACCGTCAGCTACTTAGGCTACCAAACCGAGACAGTCGAGGGCATCAGCCTGACGCTTGGAGAAAAGCGCCAGCTCGACATCGCCCTGCTGGCCGACGGGGAGACGTTGGCGGAGGTCGTCGTCAGCGCCCGTAAGAACAGCGTGATCAACAGCGACCGCACTGGCGCGGCTACGCAGATCGGCAGTACCGAGCTCCAGCGCCTGCCCACCATCAGCCGCTCGGCCAGTGACTTTACCCGGCTCACGCCGAGCTCCGACGGCAACAGCTTCGGGGGCCGCAACGACCAGTACAACAACTTTACCCTGGACGGCTCGATCTTCAATAACCCCTTCGGACTCGACGATGCCACGGCCGGGGGGCAGAGCAACGCCCAACCCGTCTCGCTGGACGCCATCGAGCAGATCCAGATCAATCTCGCGCCCTACGACGTCACCCAGGCGGGCTTTACCGGGGCGGCCATCAACGCCGTGACCAAAAGCGGAACCAACGAATTTTCGGGTACGGTTTTCGGTTTTTTCCGCAACCAGGACCTCACGGGGAGCCGCGTGGCCGGGGACAAGATATTCGTGCCCGAACTGCGGCAGGTACAGACCGGTGCCAGCCTCGGCGGGCCGATCATTAAAAATAAGCTCTTCTTCTTTGCCAACTTCGAACTCGAGCGGCGGGAAGACCTGGGCAGCAACTTCATTGCCGCCCGGGGCGGCGTCAGCGGCGAGCAGGTCAGTCGGGTGGAGGCAGCCGATCTTCAGGCTATTTCCGACGGGCTGTTCACGCGCTACGGCTACCAAACCGGCCCCTTTGAGGGCTACCTGCACAGCACCGACAACGAGAAGGGGCTCTTTAAACTGGACTGGAACATCGCCCCGGGCAACACCCTGACGGCGACCTACAACTTCCTCAGCGCCAGCCGCGACAACAATGCCCACCCCAGCGCCCTGGGCCGCCGCGGACCGGATGCGACTACCCTGCAGTACTTCAACTCCGGCTACCGGATCAACAACAACATCCAGTCCGGCATCGTCGAGTGGCGCACCCTCTTTGCCGAGAAGTTCAGCAACAAGCTCCAGATCGGTTACACGAGCTACCGCGACAGCCGCGACCCCTTCAGCGAGCCCTTCCCCAGCCTGAACATTCAGCGCGACGGCACGAACTACATCATAGCGGGCTACGAGCCCTTCAGCGTCAGCAACCGGCTCAACCAGGACGTCTATCAGTTCACCAACAACCTCCAGTACTTCGCCGGCAAGCACACGCTGACGGCGGGGGTGAGCTTCGAGCGCTTCGAGTTCGACAACAGCTTTAACCTGGGGGCAAACGGAGGAGTATTCGGTCCGGCGGACGGCGTGGCGCAAAGTAGTCCGGCCGCCTTCCTCGCCGCCCTGAGTAGCGCCAGCCCTACCGCCCTGGATACCGCCGTCAACAACGCCCGCGGCTACTTCGCGGGAGCAGCGGAGTCCGGCAATGGATTCGGCGGCACCAGCTTCGCCCTGGCCGAAACGAACGTCGGGCAACTGGGCCTGTACCTACAGGACGAATTCACCCTATCGGAGGATTTCACCCTGACCCTCGGGCTGCGTCTAGACAAGCCGCTGTACTTCAACACCGCGGATAAAATCCAGGAAAACATCGAGCGTAAGGGTGGCCTGGTCTCCGAGGGAGGCACTTATGCCCCTAGCGTGACCTACTACAACGAGAACGACCAGCCCGTACAGTTGAATTCCACCGAACTGCCCGACAACAGCATCCTGTTCTCCCCCCGCCTCGGCTTCAACTGGGACGTGCTGAGCGACCAGACTTTCCAGCTCCGCGGTGGTTCCGGCCTGTTTACGGGGCGTTTCCCCTTCGTCTGGGTCGGCAACCAAGTGGCTAATCCCGATTTCTTCTTCTACAACACCACCGCCCCCTCCTTTCAGTTTCCCCAGGTGTGGCGGAGCAACCTCGGCGCCGACCTGGCCGTCGGGGCCGGCTGGACCATCACTACCGACCTCATCTACACCGCCGACCAGAACGCCATGATGGTGCGCAACTACGGGCTGCGTACCCCACAGGGTCGCCTGCAGGGGGTCGACAACCGCCCCATCTACCGGACGGAAGATCGGGCAGCGGGCATCTTTGGCGGAACTACCAATGCGTACGTGTTCACCAACACCGACGTCGGGCACAGCTTCAACGCGAGCTTCGAGGTGAAGCGCACCTTTGCCAGCGGGCTGTTCGCCAGCCTGGGCTACAATTTCCTGACCGCTAAGGAAGCGAGCTCCATTGAAGCGGAGATCAGCAGCGACGCTTACGAGCGCAACCCCGCCCTAGGCAACGTCAACCAGGCCATACTGAGTCCCAGTCTGTACGGCAACCGCCACCGCATTGTCGGTAGTGCGCACAAGAAGTTCACCTACGGCAGCACGGACCAGTGGGGGACTACCCTGGCCCTATTTCTACAGTATGCCGAGGGGGGACGCTTCAGCTACACTTACAGTGGCGACATCAACAACGACGGTTCCGGACTCAACGACCTTATCTACATTCCCACGGATGCGGAGCTGGCGGATATGAACTTCACGGGTGGGGATGCGCAACGCGCGGCCTTCGGACAATTTATCCAGCAAGACGACTACCTCAACGGCCGGCGGGGGCAGTACGCCGAGCGCTACGCGATCCTCAGTCCCTGGTACAGCAACTGGGATGTACGCATTGCCCAGGATCTTGGGTTCAACAACGGAAATCGCGTACAATTCACGGTAGATATCCTGAACATCGGCAACCTGATCAACAGCAACTGGGGGGTACGGCAGTTTTCGACCACCACCCAACCCATCGGTGTAAGTATCCAAGAGGACGGCAGCCCGGTCTACAGCTTCGATCAGGCACTAACAAACAGTTTTACGAATGACTTCAGTCTGCTGAGCCGCTGGCAAATGCAACTCGGCCTCCGCTACAGTTTCTAGTCAATGTAGCGCCGCAGCAGGCCGTCGTAGGCGTCGATCCGCCGGTCCCGGAAGAAGGGCCAGATCCGGCGTACGTCGGCGGTCCGCTTGCGGTCCACTTCCACGACGGCTACGTCCTCCTCCTGCCGGGGCGACTGGTAGAGGTATTCCCCCTGCGGCCCGGCGACGAAGCTGCTGCCCCAGAACTGAATGCCGCCGGTCGCTCCACTCGGGTCGGGCTCGAAGCCCGTTCGGTTGACGGCCACGACCGGCAGGCCGTTATAAACGGCGTGCCCGCGCTGGGAGATGATCCAGGCCTCGCGCTGCCGCTCCTGCTCCTCGGGCGGGTCGGTGGTCTCAAAGCCGATGGCGGTGGGATAGATGAGCAGTTCGGCACCCGCCAGGGCCATGAGGCGGGCGGCCTCGGGGTACCACTGGTCCCAGCAGACGAGCACGCCGAGCTTCCCGACGCTGGTCGGCACCGGCTGGAAGCCCAGGTCGCCCGGGGTGAAGTAGAACTTCTCGTAGTAGGCCGGGTCGTCGGGGATGTGCATCTTCCGGTAGCGGCCGGCGATGCTGCCGTCGCGCTCGATCACCACCGCGGTGTTGTGGCACAGGCCGGGGGCCCGGCTTTCGAACAGACTCAGCACCAGGACGAGGCCAAGCTCCCGGGCCAGGGCACCGAAGTATGCGGTACTCGGCCCGGGAATGGGCTCGGCCTGGTCGAAGACCTCCGTCTCCTCGGTCTGGCAGAAGTACAGGCCGGTGTGCAGTTCCACGAGCACGACGAGTTCCGCGCCCAGCTCCTTGCACCTGCGGATCCCGCCCGCGCTCCTTTCGAGGTTGGCGGTGCGGTCGCCGGTGTTGGCTTGCTGGACGAGGCCGATCTTTAGCTTGCTTCCCATACTCAGGTGAGGTGCTTGTTCCCTACTCCCCCTCGTAGTCGAAGGGCAGGCGTTTCACGTCCTTGACGGTCGACAGGGTCATGAGCGTTTTGAGGCGCTCGATCTCGTCGATCTGCTGCAGCGTCTTGAAGAGCAGCCGTTCGTAGGTGGGAATGTCCTTGCAGATGATCTTGATGAGGAAGTCCGCCTCGCCGGTGATGATGTAGCACTCGGTGATCTCCTCGATGTTCTTGACCTGCTCGAGGAAGTTCTCCCGCGCCTGGTTCTTGCGCCAGTCCAGGGAGACGAGCACGAAGGTTTTCACGTTCAGGCCGATCGCCTCGGGGCTCACCTGGGCGTGGTAGCTCTGGACCACTTCGTTCTGTTCCAGCTTCTTGACCCGTTCCAGGGTGGGTGCCGGACTGAGCCCGATGCGCTTGGAGAGTTCGAGGTTCGTGATCTTGCTGTTATCCTGTAGGATCTTCAGGATGCTCAGGTCGATCTTATCAAGTTTGTCGGACATAGATAGCAATTGGCGGGTTGATGCCGCAAAGATAGCTGCACCAACAATTATTTCATAATTGCAATGAAATAAGTATTTTATTCGCCAATTCCGGACCTAAGGCCAAATTCCCAGGCTGATGTAGTCATTGGATATCTTGCTGATTGCCAGGGCAAAGGCGGCGGTACGCAGGTCGTTGATCCCCTCGGTATCGCGGTAGAGCGCATAAATCTGCTGGAAACCGTTGATCATACTTTCCTCCAGACCGGAACGTACCAGGTCGATTTCGTCCGCTCCGTGGATGATCATCTCCCGGTCGCGGTCGCTGATGGCCTTGCCGGTGGTGGATTCGATCTGCTCGACGATGCGGCGGTAATTCTGCTCGTCGAAGCGCTTCTGCAGGCGTCCGAAGCGCATGTGGCTGAGGTTCTTGAGCCACTCAAAGTAGCTGACCGTTACGCCGCCGGCATTGAGGTAGATGTCGGGCAGGACGATGATGCCCCGTTCGGCCAGAATGGCGGAACCGTCGGCGGTGATCGGTCCGTTGGCCGCCTCGGCCACGATCTTAGCCTTGACCTGGTGGGCGTTGTCGGCGTCAATCTGATTTTCCAGCGCGGCGGGTACGAGGATGTCGCACTCGAATTCCATCACCGCCCGGCGGTCGTCCTTACCGAACGCCTCCGCTCCGGGGTAGCTCAGGATGCTGCCGGTCTCGGCGCGGTGGCGGATCACGTCGTGGATGTCCAGTCCGTTCTTGTTGTAGATGGCCCCCTCGACCTCCGAGACGCCGATGATCTTCACGCCGCCCTCGTCCTGGCTGATGGTGGCGGTGTGGGAACCCACGTTACCGAGTCCCTGCACGACCATGGTCTTGCCTTCGATGCCGGCTTGTAGGCCGAGCTTGTCCATGAGTTCCTGCTGGTTGCAGGCTTCGCGGATGCCGTAGAAGACGCCCCGGCCCGTGGCCTCGGAGCGGCCGCGTACGCCGTTCTGGCTCACGGGCTTTCCGGTGACGCAGCCGGCGGCGTTAATGTCGTCCGGATGGAAGCTGCGGTAGGTATCGTAGATCCAGGCCATTTCGCGGGGGCCGGTTCCGTAGTCGGGGGCGGGCACGTCGATGGCCGGCCCGATGAATTTGCGGCGGATGAGCTCGGTGGTGTAGCGCCGCGTGATTTTCTCGAGGTCCGCCTCGCTGTACTCCCAGGGGTTGATGCGCACCCCGCCCTTGGCACCGCCGAAGGGCACGTCGACGATGGCGCACTTGTACGACATGAGGGTGGCCAGGGCGACCACCTCTTCCTGGTTCACGTGGTTGGAGTAGCGGATACCGCCCTTGGTGGGGCTGCGGTGGTGGCTGTGCTGGGCGCGGTAGGCCTCAATGACGCGCACCTCCCCGTCGATCTTGACGGGAAAATAGATCTGGTAAACGGAGTTGCAGACCTTAATCTGCTTGAGGAGTCCGTCGGGGAGTCCGGTGTGGGGAGCGGCGGCGTCGAAGTAGCGGCCTACGCTGTCCAGAAAAGTCTTATCAGGCATGATCCTTAATTTGGTGTTCAATATCGGTTAGGCGACGGTCCAGCCTCCACAGGTAGAGGGCCAGGCCGAGAAATACCACCACAATAACCGCCACCACCACGTACATTTTGCCGATGCTCCGCAAAAAATCCGCGGGAGGTTCCGTCGTAGTCTGGGCAAACAGGCTTAGGGCGGGAACGCAGGTGCAGAGCGGCAGCAGCAGGGAACGGGGGTGGCGCGACATAGGGTGGGCTGGTTAGGCGAAACGAAGGTAATACGGGCCGCCGTAATCACCGGAGATTGTTGCGGTCGGGCTACGGGGGCACCGGGTAAGCCGATGATCGAGCAGCAGCGCGCGTTGGTCTAAGGAAGGTGGGACGACGGGCAAGGCCCCGTAGCTTAGTTGGAAATCAATCCACCATGCGCATCCTATCCCTCCCTATCGACGAAGACCTGCTCGAAGTGCACAACAGCCTGTGGACCGGGGAAGAAAAAGTGTACTTCAACGGCCAGCTCGCCAGCGTAGGCAAGAGCATTTTCGGAAGAAGCCATTATTTCACCGTCGATGCCCGGAACGGGGAGGGTATGGATAAATTTCGGGTAGAAATCGGCATGAACTGGATGGGTGGCGTGACCGTCGACGTATTCCGCAACGACCGCTGTCTGCTGGCGAGTGCCCGTACGCCGATCACGCGGGTCGATGGCCGGCTGCTGGAGCAGGGAGACGCCCGCCCCTTTCACCTGCAGCGGGAGAAGGATGTCCCCTCACTCGACGACGAGTTCTTTGTCTAGCTTACCTTCGCGGACAAATTTTCGCCTATGTCCGCCCTGCAGTCGATCAGTCCGATCGATGGCCGCTACGCCTCGAAAACGAGCGAGTTGTCCGCCTACTTCAGCGAGTACGCCCTGATCCGCTACCGCGTACTGGTGGAAGTCCGCTACCTCCAGGAACTCCACCGACTCGGCCTGCCCCAACTGCAAACTGCCGATGCCGCGAGTCAATGGCCTCCCTGGATAGCGTCATCACCGACTTCGACGTAGCCGACGCCGAGGAAATCAAGCGCACTGAGCGGGTGACCAATCACGACGTCAAGGCGGTAGAATACTTCGTCAAGGAAAAGCTGCAGGAGCGAGGGCTGGGCGCGATCGTGGAGTTCACCCACTTCGGCCTGACGAGCCAGGACATCAACAACACGGCCATCCCCCTGAGCCTGAAGGACGCCCTGGATGAGGTGATCTACCCCGCCCTAACGAGACTTACCGAACAACTAGAGGCGCTCGTGCGGGAATGGCGCGACATCCCCATGCTCGCCCGCACGCACGGCCAGCCCGCTTCCCCCACCCTGCTGGGTAAGGAATTTGCCGTCTGGACGCACCGCTTACGGGAGCAAGTGCGCCAACTGCGGGAAGTGCCCCTGTCCGCCAAATTCGGGGGGGCTACCGGCAACATGAACGCCCACTACGTCAGCTACCCGGACCACGACTGGCACGCCTTCGCCGACCGCTTCGTCAACGAAACCCTCGGGCTGGATCGCAGCTATCCCACTACCCAGATCGAGCACTACGACAACCTGGGCGCCCTCTTTCACGCCCTTAACCGCATCTGTACAATTCTGATCGATCTCTGTCGGGACGCCTGGACCTACATCAGCATGGAGTACTTCCGCCAGCGCACCGTCGCCGGGGAGATCGGCAGTTCGGCCATGCCCCACAAGGTCAATCCCATCGACTTCGAAAATGCGGAAGGCAATCTCGGTCTGGCCCGCGCGCTCTTCACCCACCTGGCGGATAAGCTGCCCGTGAGCCGGCTCCAGCGGGACCTGACCGACTCCACCGTCCTGCGCAACATCGGCGTACCGGTGGCCCACCTGCTGCTCTCCATCAAGGCCATCGACAAGGGCCTCGGCAAGTTGCTCCTCAACCCCGCCAAGATCGCCGCTGACCTGGAAGCCAACTGGATGGTGACGGCCGAGGCCATTCAAAACATCCTGCGGCGGGAGGGCTACCCCCAGCCCTACGAGGCGCTCAAGGCCCTGACCCGCGGGCGTACCAACATCGACGCCGGGGTCATTCACGAATTCGTGGCAGGGCTGGAGGTATCGGATGCGGTAAAGGCGGAATTGCGTGCTATTCGGCCGGAGACATACGTGGGGCGGTTTTAGCGCCGGCCGCGGAGGAGCACGTACAGGGTGTAGGTCATTTCCCGTAGGCTGCCTCCCCGCAAGGCGCGAAGTCCCCGCAGGAATCCCCACCATGCATCCCGCGGGTGCCCGGCCCGCGCGGCCTGCCGCGTCCAGTGCCAGCACTGGTGGCTGCGCTGGCGTAGATAAGCCGCTTGGGATATCCGTCGCCGGATCAGATCGACAGCATAGAGTTTGGTGAGGACGCTTTCGCGCTGGTGCAGGGAAGCCCGGTCGACTAAGCCCAGGGTACGTCCCCGGGGGTCCACCGTATATACTACGGTCGGTTGGGGAGTGCTGCAGATCCTGTATTTAGCGAGCAGGAGACACAGCCACTCAAAATCTTCGATCACGGAGTGCCCGACCGGGATGGGACACGCTACCAGGGCTGCACGCGCCACCGCGAAAGGAGGCAAGCCAACCGGTGCTTGCCAGTACGCCAGCAGTTGATCCGCAGCGGTAGCGAACGGCAGCGCCACCGGGTTGCGCCCGTGCTGATCCTCCCGCAGTAGCCCGGTGCAGAACAGCTGAGCCGACGGAGGGCAGTCTCGGCGGCGTAACCGGTCGATCGCCGCCAGGTGCTCGGGCAGGTAGAAGTCGTCGTCGTCCAGAAAGCACAGCACTTCCCCCCGCGCTACCGCCGCCCCGCGGGCCCGCGCCCCGGCGGGACCGCGGGGAGTAGCGTGCCGGACCAACCGGACCTGTCCGGCCACCCCGCTGCTTTTGCCTACGCAAACCGGGGGAGTAGAGGCCTCGTCTACGATGATCAACTCCCAGTCACCAAAGGACTGCGCGCGTACGCTCTCCATTGCCCGGAGCAGCCGAATGGGTCGGTTTCGAGTGATCAAAATGATGGAGAAGGTGGGCGTAGCGTTCATCTATCGGTGGTAAGTACGCGGGCGTAAATCGCATCGAGTTGCTCGCGAACGACAGCTTCACTACAGCGCGCTACGGTGCGATCCCGCAGAGCGGCGGTATGGAAGTCGCTGCGGTGATCCCGAAGATTCTCCATTGCGAGGGCCAGCCCCTGCTCGTCCTCGGACTTTACGAGGTACCCATCGCGGCCATCTTCTATAATTTCCGGCACTCCACCGACCCGCGTCGCGACAACGGGCAGCCCGCAGGCAAGGGCTTCCAGCAGGACGACGCCCTGCGTCTCGTACCGACTGAACAGCACGAAGCCATCCGCCTGCTGCATGAGCTTCGCTACTTCCATCTCTGAATGTGGCCCGGAGAAATGGATACGGTCCCGGGGCACGCCGGCGGTCGAACTCAGCTTTTGTACCTCCCCCAGGTCTCCGTCTCCGGCTACCTGAAGCTCGATATCCGTACAGTTGCGGCAAAGGAGGGCAAAGGCGCGGAGCAATCCCGCGAGATTCTTGTAGCGGGCATCAAAATTGCTGACATGAAGAAAACGAAACGTCTCGGCGTACACCGAACTCAGCTTTCTCGCGGGGGTAAATAGCGTGCTATCTACCACATTCGGAACGACCGTATACTGCCCCGTGATGCCGTGACTTTCCATACTGCTCCAAAGGGCTTCCGAAACCGGCAGGATTGCTTCGGCACGCCCGGCGGCCCACCGAATTAGCCCCTCCCGCACGCGACCTAGCGGAGCAGACGAGGCGTACCGGCTCGAATGCTCGGAGACTACCAATGGGCACCTCCACCAACCACTTACCAAGGCACCGATTATACCCGCATCCAAGAAAACGTGACTGTGCACGAGATCGGGACGGCCCCACTCCCGGCGCAGGTACCGAAAGCCAGCGCAGTATGCACGCATTCGATTAGTCAGATTGCGCAGCTTGGAAGAATTCATGGCACGTCCGTAGTAAACAAGTACCTCTAGATAGCCGGCTTGCCGGTTGACGACAAGTTCCCGCTTGCCGGACGGCAGGTGATACTCTTCCTGCACGGCAAGCACCGCCAAATCATGCCCCCGCGCTACCAGGCGGGCGTGCTTCTGCACGAAGTTCCCGTGGGTCGGGTGCACCCGGGTAGGCCACCACGAAGCGAGGAAGAATACACGCATAGGGGTTCTAATATATCGCGTGGCCCGGGCACCTCTCAGGGTGCGCCTCCGCTGACTACCTATGTGTAGCCGCCAGGGCCCTTACACCCGCGTTCCCGCCCTAGAAATCCGGGCTGTTCCCAAACGGATCGTCCGGCAACGAGGGCCCCCGGTCAAAGAGATCGTCGTTGCCGCCGTTGTAGGCGTCGCAGTTCATTTCAATACCCAGCTTTCCGGGGGGCCTGTTCCACCCTTCCTCGGTATTCCAGGCCACGGAGGCATCGGCCTGGGCGGTACTGACGAAGCGGCGGAAAAAGGGTTTGGCCATATTGGAGCCCGCCCCCAAACTCAGGGAACGGAAGCGGATCCAGCGGTCGTCCCCGCCCACCCAGGTGCCGACGAT
The DNA here is from genome assembly GCA_963803525.1 of Lewinellaceae bacterium. GTDB lineage: Bacteria > Bacteroidota > Bacteroidia > Chitinophagales > Saprospiraceae > Neolewinella. The sequence goes on along the minus strand of CAWDMV010000012.1, from coordinate 117,736 downwards.
AAGCTCGGGGGTAAGGCCCATAAACCAGCCGTCGGTCTGGTCGTTGGTCGTGCCGGTTTTGCCGCCCACCGGCCCCTGGACGCCGCCCAGGGCACCCACGGAGGCGCGGGAGAGCATGTTGACCATCACGTAGTTGGCCTGCGGACTGATCGCCGGCCGCTCCTCGGGCAGGTACTCGTAGATGATGCGGCCGGTGCGGTCCTCGATGCGGGTCAGGTACACCGGACGCGCGAAAACCCCATTGTTGCCGAAGGTGGTGTAGGCGCCCGTCATCTGCTGCACGGTCAGGTCCACCGAGCCCAGGGCGATGGACGGAGCGTCAGGTATCTCTTCTTTCGGAATGCCCATATTGGCCACCATATTCCGGACGGGCTCGGTCGAAGCCAGCTCCTTCATCAGGTAGGCGGAGATGGAGTTGACGGAGTTCTTGAGGCCCTGGTACAGCGTGTAGTCCGCGTAGGAGTACCCCCCGTTGGAGTTGCGGGGCGTCCAGGGTTTGTTGAGGTGAAAGTTGCCGTCGCCGGGACTGATCGTGACCGGCTGGTCCAGCACCTTCTGGCAGGGCGTGATGCCGCGCAGGTCGATGGAGGCCGCGTAGATGAAGGGCTTGAAGGTGGAGCCCACCTGCCGCTTGGTCGTGACGTGGTCGAACTGGAACCACTTGAAGTCGCTGCCGCCGATCCAGGTGCGTACGTAGCCGGTGCTGGGCTCGACCGACATGCTGCCGATCTGCAGGATCATCTTGTGGTAGCGCACGCTGTCGAGCGGACTCATGAGCGTGTCGGTTTCCATCTGGTCGTTGTCGTAGGTAAACACCCGCATTTCGACTTTCTTGTCGAACTCCTGCTTGACGCTCTCCTGTAGTTTCGTCCAGGCCGACTGCAGCTCCTGGAACTCGGGCAGCTGCATCACCTCCCGGTGGCTGGCGGCGAACTTGTTGGAGATCAGGTTGAGGCGAACGGCCTCGGCAATGACGCCGGGCTTTTCCGCCTCCTCGATCATGCGCTCCACCTCGCGGTCGTTGGCGGAGAAACGGAATTCCATTTCACCGTTGATTTTGCGCAGGACCGGCGAGAGGATGCTGTAGCGTAAAGCTTGGTAGCGATCGGATTGCCGGATGGCGTTGCGCAAGCTCTCCTGGCGACGATCAACCCGCACTTCCGTTTCCGAGCCGGGGTTGGTGTAGGTCCAGGGGTCCATGTTTTTCCAGTGGGAAAAGAACTGCTTCTGGAGTTGCTTCATGTGCAACTTGGCCTGCTCCTCGGCGTGGCGCTGCAGCTTGGGGTCGATGGTGGTGTAGAAGGTCAGGCCGTCGCGGTAGATGTCGTACGGCTGGCCGTCGGCCTTTAGGTAGGGCTCCTTTGAAAGTAGTCGCTTAGCCTCCTCCGCCAGCACCATCCGGAAGTAGGGGGCCAGGCCGTCGTCGTGCCGCAGACGCGTGGGGTTCAACCCCAGGGGCATCACGGACAGGGAATCGTAAGCCGCTTCGGTGATGCGGTTGTTTCGCACCATCTGGCGCATGACTTGATTGCGGCGGTCGAGCGTACGCTCAGGGAAGCGGAGCGGATTGTACAGGGAAGCGTTTTTTAGCATGCCGATCAGCATGGCCGCTTCCTGGGGTTCCAGTTCCGCCGGACGCTTTCCTCCAAAGTAGTTTTCGGCCGCGGCACGGATACCCTGGGCACCGTTGATGAAGTCGTAACGGTTGAGGTACATCGCGATGATCTCCTCCTTGGTATACTTGCGTTCGAGGCGGACGGCGATGATCCACTCCTTAAGTTTTTGGAAGCCACGCTCCAGAAAGCTGGCGCTGACTTGTTCCGTAAAGAGCAACTTGGCCAGCTGCTGCGTGATCGTGGAGCCTCCCCCCGCCGACTCCTGCCGTAGAATGGCGGTCTTGATCAGTACCCGGGGCAGGGACTGCCAGTCGATGCCGCTGTGATTGTAGTAGCGCTCGTCTTCCGTACTGACCAGGGCCGCCTCGAGGTGGGGACCTAGATCCTTAAAGTCGACCATCACGCGGTTCTCGACGAAGTAGCGGCCAAGGACGGTCCCGTCACTGGCGAGCACGGGGCTCGCCTCATTATTCTTCGGGATTTTCCAGTTCCGTCACCGAGGGCAGGTCCGTAAAGCTCAGTCCTACGAACAGCAGCACGACACCCACCGGGATGGCAAAGACGATCAGCCAGAAGAATCCGAGTGCCGTACGCTGCCACCCGGTCATGCCGGCGAATAAAAAACGTTTGATCCTGCTCATGGCGGTGCTTGTGTATGCGGGTAGTTAGACGGTAGAAAGCGAAGTGAAATACTAACGCAAAACGAAAGAACTTCCGTACCGCGGGCGGGCCGTCCAGCAAGCCGATGGCCCAAAGGTAATGGCTTAGTCCAGTTTCAGCACGTCCAAAAACGCCTTCTGCGGCACCTCCACCTTGCCGAACTGCCGCATCTTGCGCTTACCGGCCTTCTGCTTTTCGAGCAGCTTCCGCTTTCGGGAGATATCGCCCCCGTAACACTTGGCGGTGACGTCCTTTCGCATAGCCGACAGCGTTTCGCGGGCAATCACCTTAGCGCCAATAGCCGCCTGAATGGCGATCATGAACTGCTGGCGCGGCAGCAGCTCGCGGAGCTTCTTGCACATGCCGCGTCCGACGTACTCCGCCTTACTGCGGTGCACGAGGGCGGACAGCGCGTCTACGTTCTCGCCGTTCAACTTGATGTCCATCCGCACCAGGTCGGTTTCCTGGTAATCCTTAGGCTGGTAGTCAAAGCTGGCGTAGCCGCGGGAGATCGACTTCAGGCGGTCGTAAAAATCAAAAACGATCTCGGCCAGGGGCAGCTCGAAGTGCAGCTCGACCCGCTCGGGACTCAGGTAGGTCTGTTTGGTCAGCGTACCCCGCTTATCTATGCAGAGCGTCATGATGCTTCCGATGTAGTCGGTCGTCGTGATGATCTGCGCGAAAATGATGGGCTCCTCCACCATGGCGCGGTGATTCACGTCGGGCAGCTCGGCGGGGTTGCGGATGGTGGTCACGTTGCCTTTCGTATCGGTGATCCGGTAGGTCACGTTGGGTACGGTGGTGATCACGTCCATGTTAAACTCCCGGAACAGGCGCTCCTGCACGATTTCGAGGTGCAGCATGCCCAGGAATCCACAGCGGAAGCCGTAGCCCAGAGCCGCCGAGGTTTCGGGTTCGAAGACCAGACTGGCATCGTTGAGTTGCAGTTTCTCCAGGCTGTCGCGGAGGGGCTCGAAGTCGTCGTTGTCCAGCGGGAAGATGCCGGCGAAAACCATCGGCTTCACCTCCTCGAAGCCCGATAGCATCGCGCCCCGGCGGTTATCGAGGGTGACGGTGTCCCCCACCCGAATCTCGGAGGACGTCTTGAGCCCAGTGACGATGTAGCCCACGTCCCCGCAACCAATCTTTTCGGTGGGCTTCATGGTGATCTCCATGGCTCCGACCTCATTGGCGTCGTACACGGAGCCGGTCGAGAGGAAGTGCAGGTTATCGTGCTTCTTGAGTTCACCGTTCATGACCCGCACGTAGGCGATGACGCCGCGAAAGGGGTTGAAGACGGAGTCGAAGATAAGGGCCTGCAGGGGGGCCTTCGGGTCACCGCTCGGGGCCGGCACGCGGTCCACCACCGCCTGCATGATCTCGGGTACGCCGATGCCGGTCTTGCCGGAGGCCAGGATAATGTCCTCACGGGCGCAGCCCGTCAGCTCGATCATCTGGTCGGCCATTTCTTCGATCATGGCGGTTTCCATGTCCACCTTATTCAGCACCGGGATGATCTCCAGATCGTGCTCCAGGGCCAGGAAGAGGTTGGAAATAGTTTGCGCCTGGATACCCTGGGTCGCGTCCACCAGTAGCAACGCACCTTCGCAGGCGGCAATGGAACGCGACACCTCGTAGCTGAAGTCGACGTGCCCGGGGGTGTCGATCATGTTAAAGGTGTACAGCTCCCCGTCCGTATGCGGGTAGTGCATCTGGATGGCGTGGCTCTTGATGGTGATGCCGCGCTCGCGCTCGAGGTCCATGTCGTCGAGTTGCTGGTCCATCTTTTCGCGCTCGTTTACCGACTGGGTAAAGTCGAGCAGGCGGTCGGACAGCGTCGACTTACCGTGGTCGATGTGGGCAATCACGCAGAAATTACGAATGTTCTTCAAGGCGGGGCGGAGTTACGGGGTGCGGGGCAAAGATACCTAACACCCGGGCGCCGTTTGCGGTTTTGGCGGGAGCGCGGGTGCAAAGGTATTCCCGGAGAAAGCCCTAAAGTCAGGTTAAAGTACGTATACTGCTAATCTGTCGTTAGATCGTGGGGTTCCCTCACTGAACAGAAGCTCACCACCATGCCCAACTCCTCCTTCCTTCCGGACCTTTCCAAGCTCAGGGCCTTACTTGACGACATCCTCACGGGCTCCCGGCAGCCGGCCCCCGTGCGCGTACCCGTCCGCTCCGGTAGCGGGTCCGGCCCCCGGGGGGGAAACCCGTCGCCCCACTAGGTTTAGGCGCACGGCCCGGACTGCCCCCCCCCGCACCCGTGGCCCCGCCCCCCCGGCTGGTCCACTAGCGTAAGCTACAGCACGAAACACCCCTCCCCGAGCGGTGTTGTACCCCCGATGGGCCCGGTCCCCACCCGCCCGCCTTCGCCTACCGTATGGATGACCCGCAGGATCACGTAACGCCCCCTCCCCGCCCCCGCAAACGCCGGGTGTGGCAGACCGTGCGCCGGGTATTCGTAAGCCTCGTGCTGACCGTAATGTTTTTACTGGGGCTGCTGCAACTGCCGGAGTTCCAGAACTGGCTCGCCGACCGGGTAGTTGCCGGCATCTCCAAAACGCTCGAAACGGAGGTGCGCGTAGACGACGTGCGCCTTTCCTGGCTGGACGAGCTGACCATTCAGGGACTATTCGTCGAGGATAAGTACGGCGATACCCTGCTGTACGGCAAGCGGCTGGAGGCCAACCTGAACCTGCTGTCCCTGCTCAACAACGCGGTCGAGATCGAGGAACTGCTCATTGCCGACACCCGTTTCATCATCCGCCGCGATTTGGGCGATTCTGAAACCAATCTGGAGACGGCCCTACAGAAACTCTTCCCCCCCCGCGACGAGCCGGCAAAGCCCATTAACCTGGCCCTCGACCGGCTGGACCTCGAACGCATCGAGTTCCTACAGAACGACAGCGTACGCGGCCAGCGGCTGGAGGTGACGCTGGAGTCGGGCCTGGTGCGTATGGACGCGCTGGACCTGGCGCAGCAGAACATTTCCATCCAGAGTGCGGAGCTGCGGCGGCCGGTCGTGCGGCAGACCAGCTTCTCCCCCACCCCCCTGACCGACGTGCCGGTGCTCGACCAGGCCATCCGGAGTCTCGACAGCACCACGCTGGACAGCAACCGGGTCAGTCTGCGCATCGCGGCCGGCAGTATCGAGATCATCGAGGGCTCCTTCGTGCTGGACAACTTCCGGAAGGCGGCCATCGAGACCGCCCCGGACCTCACCTCCATTGACTTCGCCCGACTCGATACCCGCCACGTAGACCTGGAACTCACCAACTTGGAATACACCGCCGCTACCCTCACCGCCCAGCTTAAGCACCTGAGCCTGGAGGAGAAGAGTGGCTTCGTGCTGGACCGCCTGAGCGTACAGGACCTGCGGGTGACGCCCACCGAGATGGAGCTCAACGACCTGCTGCTGACCACGCCGAGCAGCACGCTCTCGGACAGCCTGCGCTTCTCCTTTCCCGGGGGCTGGAGCTCCTGGTCGACCTTCAACGACCGGGTACGGATGCAGATCAATATGGAGCCCGGGCAACTGGCGGTGCGCGACCTCCTGTACTTCGCCCGCAAGCTGCGCTTTAACCCCTTCTTCCGCGATAACCGCGACCGCAGCATCCGCATCGGCGGTAATTTCACCGGCCGGGTCAATAACCTGCGGGCGGAAGACGTGATCCTGGCCCTGGACGACAATACCTACCTTTCGGGGGGGTTCAGCAGCCGCAACCTGGCCCAACCCGGCGCGGAGGCCCTGAACCTCAAACTCGCTGAATTCAAGACCAGCGTGGCTACCCTCCGGCGGCTGATCCCGCGGATGAACCTCCCGCAGAACTTCAACAAGCTGGGCCGGCTGAACTTCAACGGGCAGTTCGATGGCTTCTTTACCGACTTCGCGGCTAAGGGGGACCTGCGCACCGACATCGGCCGGGCCGTGCTGGATATGCGCATGGACATCGAGGGCGGGGCCGAACGGGCCGAATACAGCGGGACGCTCTCCCTGGACGACTTCGACATCGGCCGGTGGAGCGACAACGGCCAGTTGGGGATCGTCAATTTTAGCGCCGCGATCAGCGACGGCAAGGGACTCATCAACGAACGGGCCAGCGCTAACCTCGCCGCTACCGTGGAGACGCTGGACTTCCGGGGCTACCAGTACAAAAATGCGCGCATCAACGGTCGCCTGGAACAGCAGTTCTTCAACGGCAGCTTTGAAATTGCCGACGATAATATCGACCTCAACTTCCTCGGGGAGCTGAACTTTCGCGACAGCATCCCGGTCTTCGATTTCCAGGCGGACATCAAGCGCGTGGACCTGCAGGCGCTCAACCTGAGCGAGCGGCTCGTGGTGCTGTCGGGCGAGGTGGATCTGAACGTGATCAACACCGTCTTCAGCGACATGGAGGGCCGGGTGCAGCTTGACAACTTCCGGGTGGTGCGCGATACCGCGACCATCGAAGTGGGTCAGTTGCTGGCCTACTCCAACTTTAATCCCGACGGCCAGAAGGTGGTGAAACTCGAAAGCGACATCGCCCAGGGGGAGATCATCGGCCGCTTCGACCTGAATGAGGTCTCCACGAGCCTGACGCAGTACCTCGTGGAGTATTACCCCGGCTGGGCCAGGCGCCTGAAGGTCCGCGCGCCGCGCAACGTCCCCGCGCCCAACCGCTTCAGCTTCGATCTGACGATACTGGACTCAAAGGGCCTGAACCGCCTGGTCGACCCGAAACTCGGTGACCTCGTGGACGTGCACCTGGTGGGCAGCTACGACGGCTTCGAGGATCAACTGCGGGCCGAACTGGTAGCCCCGCGCTTCAGTTTCGACAACGTGGACTTGGTCGATCTGATCGTCCGCACCAAGGGCCGGGAGGCCGAGGGGGAGCTGGACCTCGTGATCGACAGCACCTACATCAACGGCAAGCCCCTACTAGACCAACTGACCCTCCTGAGCCTGATCGACCGCGACACGATCACCTTCGGCATCAACTACGGCGGAGCGGGTGGCCTCTTTCTCGACAAGCTCAACCTGAACGGGGAGATCACCCTACCCGACAGCGCGAACTACGCCATCCGCTTCGACGATTCCGACCTCGTGCTCTTCCAGGAGCCCTGGGCGATCCGCCGCGACAACCGCCTCGTGCTGGGCCCCCAGTACATCGACGCGCGCAACTTCAGCCTGCGCAGCGGCGACCGCAGCATCCGCCTGGCCAAGCGCGGCACCCGCGGCCTCGACCTCAACTTTGAAAACATGGCTCTCGGGCTGATCGACTCGGTCTGGAACTACGCCCCCCTGGACTTCGCGGGCCGGGTAAATGTGCACGCCGGCGTGGATGACGTTTTCAAACTTCAGGGCCTGAGTGCCGACATTCGCAGCGACACCTTCCTCATCAACGGGGAGGACTACGGCTACCTCCGAATAGACCTGCGGGCACCGGACCCGAAGGGACGCCTCAGCGCCTACCTGAACCTGAACCGCGACACCTCCCAGCTGATCGCCGAGGCCACCTTCAACCTGGGCGACCTGGCCGGCGACCCCCGGATCGACCAGCGGAAGAACTACATGGACCTTACCGTCGACCTGACCGGCTACCCGCTCGACATCGCCAGCTACTGGGTCGGGGGATCGGTGTCGAACATCGTCGGGAAAATCGACGGCCAGCTGAACGTCGTGGGTATGGTCGACAAACCCGACGTGAAGGGCTACATCGACGCGACCGCCGGGGCCTTCACCCTGGACTACCTGCAGACGCGCTACCACTTCGACGACAGCCGGGTGGTCATCACCAATACGCTCTTCGACCTGGCCGGCACGAAGCTGCTGGACCGGTACGACAACGTAGCCCGCCTCACCGGCGGCATCACCCACGACCGCCTGAAGAACCTGGGCATCAGTGCGCGGCTGCAGACCGACCGCTTCCTGGCCCTCGACCTGGCCCCGGGGCAGAACCCCAATTTCTTCGGGCGGGCCATCGGCAGCGGGACGGTGAGCTTCTCCGGCAACTTCCGGCAGACCGATATCTACGTGCGGGCCTCCGTGGGGCGGGATTCCCGCCTGGCGATTCCGGTCTCCGGTACGGTGGGGACCGGGGCCATCGAGAACGTCCGCTTCGTCAATCGCCAGGTCTACAAGGAGCCGGAGGAGCGGGTCACGGCCGCCGACCCCACGGGCGTCAGCCTGGAAATGGAGATTGAGGTAACGGACCAGGCCGTCGGCGAAATTATATTTGACGAGGACGTGGGTGACGTCCTGCGCGGCCAGGGTAACGGTAACCTGACCATCCGCATCCCCCGCGACGGCGACCTGCAGATGTACGGCGGCATCGCCCTGACGGAGGGGGATTACCTGTTTACCCTATATAAGGTGGTCAATAAGGAGTTCACGGTGCGCCCGGGGGGGACGGTCACCTGGTCGGGCGACCCCTTCGCGGCCCGCATCGACATCCAGGCCGACTACCAGAACCTGAAAACGCCGATCATCAATTTTATCCGGGAGTACTTGCCCCCGGCGGGCGACGACCCCATCACCCAGACCGCCAGCCAGGCCACCGACATCGAGCTAACCCTGAAGCTCAACGGCATCCTGACCCAGCCCGACATCAACTTCGACATCGACTTCCCCAACCTCAGCGGGCAGCTCGAAAACTACGCCAACAACAAACGCCGGCAACTGCTGCTCGACCAGAGTGAGCTGAACCGCCAGGTGTTCGGACTCATCGCCGTAGGCCAGTTTCTGCCCGCCGACCTCAGCTTCAACGTGGCGGACGTGGCCGTCAATACGGTCAGCGAGTGGCTCTCCAGCTACCTTAGCTTGCTGCTTAACGACCTGCTGCGGGACGCCTTCGGGGAGGACGCCTTCATCTCCGGCTTCGATTTCGACATCGCCTACAACAACTACTCTACCTCCACCGACCTGAACGCGAACAGCACGCTGGTCCGGGGGCAGGCCGTCGAGTTCTCCTTCCGGCGCGACCTCAACAACCGCCTCAGCCTGCGCGGGGACGTCAACGTGCTCAACAACCAGTTCGCCAACGCCACGGGCACCTTTATCGGCAACGACGTCGTGCTGGAATACGTGCTCAACGACAGCCGCTCGCTCAAGCTACGCGTCTACCAGCGCCGCCAGCCCGACATCGCCAACGGACGGCGCCTGCAGGTCGGTACCGGACTGAGCTGGAAGCGGGAATTCGACACGCTCTCCGAGTTCTTCGCGGCTTTCCGGCGAGACTCGCGCTAGGGCGGGGCCACGGGTGCAAAGAATTATAGGCGCAGGTGGGCGCGCAGCAGCCGCCAGTCTTCCCCCACGCCGTAATCCCGCGCGTAGAGCAAGTTCAGGTAGTGCACCGTGGCCGGATCCAGGTCCTTTGCCGCCCTCCCGGGCCAGACTATCCCCGGCTTCAGTATGGGGAGAGCGTCGCGCCGCGGGTCGCCGGGGTGGTAGCCCACCCAGGTGCGGGAGCCCAGCAGTACGCGCAGTCCGTTCCCGAAGTAGCCGGCCTTGTCCCGCACGAACCAGATGAGTAGCGGACTCAGCAGCAGGACCAGCAGCGCTACCCCCCGGTCAAACAGCCACTTTGCCCGGCGGTAGGTAGGGTCGCTCAGGCGTAAGTTGATGCCCACCGTATAGAGCGTACCCCGTTGGTCGCTGCGGTGGCTGCCAATGATGGTGGGACTCGCTTCGGGGAGGATGCGGTACTGCCGCTGGGGACCGAGGCGGCTCATCCAGTCCTGGATGGCGGTGTACCGTAAGTCGGCGGAACAGAAGATTAGTTCCTCGGCCCGGTAGAGCCGGACGAGGGTTTCCAGCCGCGCTTCCTTTCCCAGGACGTTGCTTTCACCCGCGTCCCCGCCCTCCGTCTGCTCGGTTTCCGGGGTGATGCGGCCCAGGTAGTTGCGGACGGCCCCGACGCGCTGAAGCAGGCTAAGGGCCCGCTGCGTTTCCGCTTCCCCGCCGACGATGACCAGGCGATGTTCGCGGGATGGACCGCTGCTGCCGTAGGTCCAGGCGCTGGCCAGGGTACGAAGCACGAGGGTCCACAGGGTAGCCCAGGCGGCACCCAGAACCAGTAGGGCCCGACTGGGGCGGTACTCCTCCGGCAGCAGTCCGTAGACCGCCAGGAGAAGCAGGGTACCCACCGCCAGGCTCCGCAGCAGACGCCCGTAATCGTAGGGCCGATCGTAGCCGCCCCCCAGAAAAATGCTGGTCACCCACAGCAGGGTATAGGCCGGAAGGTGGATATAATTGAGGTGCGGCGGGAAGTAATTGACGTCGCCGAAGTGGTAGGCGGACCACAGCCGCTTGAGTACCAGGAGGCCGGCGTACATGCCCGCCGCGTCCAGGAGCGGAAAGCGAAGGTTGCTCCACAGATTCCCCGCTACCGTCAGGAAGGCGCGCAGGTAGATGGCCAGCTGCATCATCCACACGAGCAGGCGGGCCTGGGAGCCGGCGAAGTGTTTGCGGGCGAAGATCACCATGGCCTGGTAGAAAACCTTCACGTAGTTAAGGCTCCCCCGCTTGGTACTCTCGCCCTTGTAGTGGATGATACTGGTTTCGGGAAAATAGTAGTTTTCGTAGCCCCCCCGAAGGAGGCGGTAGGATAGGTCGATGTCCTCGCCGTACATGAAGAAGGCTTCGTCCAGCAGCCCTACCTCGTGCAGGGCGTCGGTCCGCATCCACATGAAGGCACCCGCCAGGATCTCGACGCGGTGGGTTTCCCGTGGCGAGAGGTACCCCAGGTGGTAGTGGTTGAAGCGGGGCGAGCGGGGGAAGAGTCGGGCCAGCCCGAAGGCCTTGGTGAAGGCTACCCAGGGGGTGGGCAGACCGCGCTTGCTCTCCGGGAGAAAGCGACCGCTGCCGTCCCGCATCGTCACGCCGAGGCCGCCGAGTGGGGGGTGGGCCTCGGCAAAGGCGTAACAACGTTGAAAGGTATCCTCCCCCACGACGGTATCGGGATTGAGCAGCAGCACGTACTTGCCCCTCGCCTGTCGGATGGCCTGGTTGTTGGCCACCGAGAAACCCGGGTTGTCGGTGTTCGCGATCACCCGGACCCAGGGAAAGCGGCGGCGGACCAGTTCCACGGAAGCGTCGGCGGAGTTGTTGTCGACCACCCAGGTTTCCGTTTCCATGCCCGCCGTAGCCCGTTCGACGCTCAGCAGGCACTGCTCGAGAAAGAAGCGCACGTTGTAACTGACGATGACGATGGAAAGCTGCACGGGCCAAAGGTAAAGCAGGGGGTGCGCTTATCTTTGTCCCCTCAACCCCGCACATGTCCGAACGCTCCCTGGGCCACTCCCTCCGCCTCCTTCTGTTTACCCTGCTGGCCATCTTCGCGATGGCCTTAGTGGGCGGCGGCCTGGTGGCCGCGCTGGCCGTGCACTACGGATTGGAGGTGGGCACCATCGGGGCCACCTTCGAGACGGCCGCCGACCGCCAGCACCTGCGCTTCCTGCTCCTGATCAACAACTTGTTCACCTTCGGCCTCTCCGCCATCCTGGCGCTGTACTTTACCTGCCGCCACGGCTGGCCGGAGGCCGCCGGACTGGTACCGCCGGTCCGCTACCCGCTGGTGATACCGGCCATGCTCACCTTCCTGCTGGGGCTGCCCCTGATTGCCCTGCTCGCCTACCTGAACCTGCAAGTCGACCTCCCGGAGTGGATGATCTCCTCCGAGGCCACCGGCAACGCGATGCTAGCCGGAGTACTGACCTTCGAAAGCGTGCCCGAGTTGCTGTTGGCCCTGCTGACGGTAGCCCTGGTGCCCGCCTTCTGCGAAGAACTGATGTTTCGCGGGCTGCTGCAGGGCCGCCTACTGCCGGGCATCATGGGGGGCCACGCGGCGGTCTGGGTCGCGGCGGCGGTCTTTTCGGCGATTCACGTGGAGTTCGCGGGCTTCCTCCCCCGCTTGCTGCTGGGGGCCCTGCTGGGCTACGCCTACCGGTGGACGGGCTCGCTCTACGTTCCCATCCTCATCCACCTGCTGTTCAATGGCATCCAGGTCGTCATGACCTACGGGTCGGGGGAGTTCACCCCGGATACGGAAATGGACGCCTCCCTCCTTCCCCTCCTCCTGAGCGGAGGACTGAGCCTACTCGCGGTGGGCTATTTCACCTGGCGCAACGAGGGGATGTATCAGGAACTGCGGGTGCGGGGGGAAGCCCCGGATCACCAGGATCGGTACTTCTGACTCCGGTTGAAAATTTCCTCAAATACGGTGGCCTCCTCCGGACGCATCGTGCCCCCCCGTCGTTGCAGGACCCGCTCGGCCGTGGCCAGGGCCTTATCCAGCCGGTAGGTCTGCATGCCCTCGACCCCACCCCAGGTGAAACTAGGCAGGAAGCTGGGTTGAAAGCCGGCGCCGAAAATACTGGCGCAGAAGCCCACGACGGTGCCGGTATTGAACATGGTATTGATGCCGGCCTTGGAGTGGTCTCCCATGATGAGGCCGTGAAACTGGAGCCCGCTGGGGCGCCTTCCGTCGTGGGCGTACGACCACACTTTCACCTCCCCGTAGTCATTTTTGAGGTTGGAGGCATTGGTGTCCGCCCCCAGGTTGCACCACTCCCCAATCACGGCATTCCCGAGAAAGCCGTCGTGCCCCTTATTGCTGTTGGCCTGGAAGACCACGTTGTTGATTTCCCCGCCCACTTTACAGTGGGGGCCGATCGTGGTGGACCCGTAAATCTTGGCGCCCATCTTGACCACCGCACCCGCGTTCACCGCCAATGGACCGCGTAAAAGACTGCCTTCGAGTACCGTAGCGCCCGTACCGAAGTACACCGGGCCGTCCGTGCAGTTGATGGTACAGCCCTCCAGGGTGACGCCCTCCTCCAAAAATAACTGATCGAGCGGGCCGATCACCAGGTTCGTGCCCGACACCTTCGCGGATGAACGTCCGACCGTGAGCAGCTCGAAATCTTCGCGCAGCGCCTCCCCGTTGCGGCTGAAAATATCCGCCGGCCACTGAATGCGCGAGAGGGGGAGGTGGGGCATCTCCCGCCGGTTTACGCCGGGCAGTTCCCCGCTCGTAAGGAAGTGGGTGACGGTGGCGCGGTCCACGTAGGCCAGCAGCAGTTGGTCGTCGAGGTAGTAGGCCGTGCCGGTTTCTAGCTCATCCAGGAAGGAAAGCAGTTCCAGGCTTGGGAGGACGCTCCCGTCAAGGAGAATATTCCACGCTTCCGGGGCGGGCGGAAACAGGGGGCGTAGATAGTCCTGGGCGAGAAAGCGGACCGGCCGGTCCTGCCGCCGGGCCCACTTCTCCGCAATGGTGAGACTGCCCACGCGCAGGTCGCCCACGGGCCGCGCGTACGTGAGCGGGAGCAGGGCGGTACGGACCGCCGCGTCGAATAGGTGAAGCGCGGTCATAGGCTAGAGATCGAAGCCGATATCCGAGCGGTAGTGCACGCCCTCGAAGTGAATTTTCTTCGCGTCCCGGTAGCACTGCGCCAGGGCCTCCTCGACGGTGGTGCCGTAGCTGGTGACCGAGAGTACCCGCCCACCGTTGGTGAGCAGTTCGCCATCCTCGCCCGCGCGGGTCCCCGCCTGGAAGACCATGCCGCCAGACACCTGGTCGATGCCGGTGATGACCTTGCCCTTCGCGTAGTCACCGGGATAGCCCTCGCTGACCAGGACGACGGTAGCGGCCTGGCGGTCGTCCATGTCGATGACCGCGCCGCTCAGGCCCCCCTCGGCGGTTTCCAGTAGCAACTGCATGAGGTCGTTGTTGAGGCGGGCCAGGACCGATTGGCTCTCCGGATCCCCCAGGCGGCAGTTGTACTCGATGACCTGGGGCTCGCCGTCCACGACGATCAGGCCGATGAAGAGGAAGCCGTGGTAGACCAGCTTGCGGGCCTGGATGCCCGCCAGGGTGGGCTGAATGATCCGTTGCTCCACCTTGCGCATCATATCGGCATCGACGAAGGGCGGGGTGCTTACGCTGCCCATACCGCCGGTGTTGAGCCCGGTATCGCCGGCGCCGATCCGCTTGTAATCCTTGGCCACGGGCAGGATACGGTAGCTGTTGCCGTCGGTCAGTACGAAAACGGAGAATTCGATGCCGTCCAGGAAATCTTCCACGACCACCGTACTGCTGGCCTCCCCGAATTTACCGTTCAGCATTTCCTTCAGCTCGCGCTGGGCGTCAGCCAGGTCTCCCAGGATCACTACCCCCTTACCCGCCGCCAGGCCGTCGGCCTTCAGCACGATGGGTGGGGTGCGCCCGTCCAGGTAGGCCAGGGCCTCCTCCAGCTGGTCGGCGGTGAAGCGGCGGTAGGCGGCCGTCGGGATGCCGTACTCCTCCAGGAAGGCCTTGGCGTACGACTTGCTGCCCTCCAAGCGGGCGGCCTCCTTACTGGGGCCGATGAAGAAGACGGATTTGAGCTGCTCGTCGGTGCTGAAGTAGTTCTGCAGGCCCCGTACCAGCGGTTCTTCGGGTCCGCAGACCACCAGCCGGATCGTGTGTTCCAGTACGGCGGCCCGTACCGCATCGAAATCATTGGGGTCGACCGACAGGTTGGTGCCATACGCCTGGGTGCCGCCGTTGCCGGGAGCGATGTAGAGTTGTGCACACAGGGGACTCTGGGCGATCCGCCAGGCCAGGGCGCTTTCGCGGCCTCCGCTGCCGAGGAGTAGGACGTTCATTGTTGGGGCTTATTGTGGGGCAAAGGTAGCTTAGTTACTGCACCGTCAGGGGACGGCTCCGGGTAAAATACTCGGCCTGGATGCTGGCCTTCAGGTTCCGTTGCCGGTCCTTGTAGAGGTGCTGTTTGATGAGGTAGACGTCGTAGTTGCCGGGGGGTATGTCGTCGATCGCCGAGGTCGGTAGGGTGACGACGCCCTTACTGGTCGGGCCCGTCAGCAGGATGCGCTTTGGGGTGCTGCGGTCGGCCGGCTCAAAGAAGATCACGAGACTCTCGTTTTCGGCCAGCCCGCGCGCCGCCGCCGGAAAATTGGCCGTTCGGGTACGTACGAGCGTGTCGGGCAGGGAATCGATGTAAACGGGCAGGAGATCGAACTCGAAATTCGCCACCTCCTCCCGGCTGCTTACCGCGAAGCGAAAGGTTTCCGGAAACGCCCGTGCCCGTTCCAACCGAAACCGCCGGGCCGGTAGTTTGCGCAGGGGCTGCATGGCCGTGCCCAGGAAGGTAGGCGGGCGGTCCGTGGAATCGGGCAGCAGCAGCTCTACGTCCAGACTCCGGAGCTCCTCCTGGTAACGGACGTGACCGCTCAGCGTTTTCACCTCACTGACCGGGGTAGGTGCGGCGGGTCCGCAGGTGCAGAGGCAGAAAAGCAGGGGGATCAGGTAACGCAAGGGCGGAAAGATTTGCCCAAAGGTAAGCCGTACGTCAGTCGAGGCTCCAGTCGATCGGACTTTTGCCGTGCGCGGTCAGGTACGCGTTGGTCGCTTTGAAGTGGTTGTTTCCGAAGAAGCCCTTATCGGCCGAGAAGGGGGAGGGGTGGGCGCTCTCCAGTACGAGATGGCGGCTAGCGTCGATGAGTTCCGCCTTTTTCCGGGCGAAGGCCCCCCATAGAATGAATACGGTGTTTTCCGTCTTGTCGCTCACCGCCTGGATGCTCGCGTCCGTAAAGTACTGCCAGCCCGAGCGTTTATGGCTCCCCGGCTGGTTGCGCTCGACGGTCAGCATGGAGTTTAGAAGAAATACCCCCTGCTCGGCCCACTTGGTGAGGTCGCCGTGACCGGGTCTGGGAATGGCAAGGCTGTCCTCGATCTCCTTGTAGATGTTCCGCAGGCTCGGCGGGGGGGTTACCCCACGGGGCACGCTGAAGCTCAGGCCCATGGCCTGCCCGGGGTTGTGGTAGGGGTCCTGGCCCAGGATGACCACCTTGACTTTATCGAGGGGCGTCGTGTTGTAGGCATTGAAGATCAGGGAGCCGGCGGGGTAGACGGTCTTGCCATCCACCTTTTCCTGTTTGATGAAGCCGATCAGGGTATTGAAGTAGGGCTTGCTGAATTCGGGGGCGAGGGCTTCCTTCCAGGAGGGCTCGATCTGTACGTTGTTGGCGGCCATGGGGTCTGCGGGGGCGTGGTAGGTTCGCTAGTGTAATTCAGCGGGGACGGCATTTGTTCCCTGCCTCTCCCCCACCGGCTTATTTCCCGCCCGGCTTGCTTACACCCTGACCAGTTCGTCCAGCCGCACCGTCCGCCGCTCGGCGATGCTCCTGCGGGCCGCGATGCCGATGAGTACCGACAGGGCCCCGTCGCGCGTACCCGCCATGTGCCCGAGGGGGTCGGCGGCATCGGGGTTGACGAAGATGTAGTCCAGCATCCGCTGGTCGCCCCCGCCGTGGCCGTAGCGGTACTTCGGCACCTTGATGCTTTTGAAGTCCGGTTCGAAGTTTTTGTGGATGATGATCTCGTGAAATTCCGTGGGCACCTCTTCCCGGTCGAAGGTCATCTCGTTCTGGTGCAGCTCGGCCTGTTCCGTCTCGCTGTACCGTCCGTTCTGGTAGGGGATGTCTTCCCAGGAGTCCAGCCGCCCTTCGTGGCCGTTGAAGCCGATGCGGTAGCCTTCGTAGGGCGAGTAGGTGGTCAGGGAGTAGTTGACCAGCACGTCGTTGTCGTAGAGGATCTGGGCGCTCATCTTGTCCCAGGTGGTGATGTCCTCGCGGTAGACGCAGGCGTCACGGATGTAGCCGTCGTACTGCTCGTTCTCCACGTAGAGCTTCATATCGTGCTCGTTCTGGGTGATGTCCCAGTAGTAGGGGCACTCGGCCTGGTGGGGGCAGGTGCGGCAGCTTTCGCCGCGGTAGGGCCCGTTTCTGCCGTAGTGCTCCAGGGCACCGTAGGCGGTCACCTCCACCGGGGTGGCCCCGATCCACCAGTTGAGCAGGTCGAAGTGGTGGGTGGCCTTGTGCACCCACAGGGAGCCGCTGTTGCGGACGTATGCGTGCCAGCGCCGGAAGTAACTCGCGCCGTGGGAATTGTTGAGGTACCAGTGAAAGTCCACGCTGGTGACCTTGCCGATGGCCCCGTCGTGCAGGGATTGCTTGATGGCGGTGTTGTGGGGGGAGTGGCGGTAGTTGAAGGTCACCAGCACCTGGCGGCCGGTGCGGGCCTGGGCATCGAGGATGGCCTGGCACTGCTCGGCGTCGGTGGTCATCGGTTTCTCGGTGATGACGTGGGCCCCGCCCTCCATGGC
The DNA here is from genome assembly GCA_963803525.1 of Lewinellaceae bacterium. Taxonomy (GTDB): domain Bacteria; phylum Bacteroidota; class Bacteroidia; order Chitinophagales; family Saprospiraceae; genus Neolewinella. The sequence continues at coordinate 100,310 of CAWDMV010000012.1, read as the reverse complement.
TTTAACGATGAAGGTGCTGTGGGTGGAATCCATGGTCGTGACGATGACCCACTCCGGCTTGGTCTCGGCCAGCAGCAGGTCGAAGTCGGTGAAGGTGGGGCAGTCCACCCCCATCTCGCCCTTCACAAAGGCCAGGCGACCGGGATTGATGTCGCAGAGCCCCACGAACGCTACCTGGTCGGCGTAGTTATCCACCAGGTTGCGTCCCCAGAGCGAGGAGCCGCGAATGCCCGTTCCCACCAGCGCGACGCGCTTTACTTTACTACTCTTCCAGAGCGCGAAGGCACTGGCCTGACCGCCGGCGAGTGCGGCCCCCAGGACGGAGGTGGTTTTGAGAAAGGATCTACGTTGCATGCTGAATTGTTATATGCCTAAGGTAAGCTTATCGTCTGATTATCTACGGGCAAGCCAAATTTCCTTCTGCTCTCGGGCGCGTACGCGGGTGCCATGTAAACGCCAAGAAAGTCGTGTATCTTGGCTCGCGCATCAGTTTCCCCTCAAGTATGATCTTGAATGCCGACCTCGGTGAATCGTGGTACGCCAAACGGGTCGGTGACGACGCGGGCCTCATGCCCTACCTGGATACCTGCAACATTGCCTGCGGCTTCCACGGTGGGGACGCCCTGACGCTGCGGCGCACGATCGTCCTCGCGCTGGAGCACCAGGTCCCCATCGGGGCGCACCCCAGTTTTCCCGACCGGAAAAACTTTGGCCGCAAGTGGATGACACTTGACACCGATCGACTTACCGCCCTGTTACTCTATCAGATCAGCGCGCTTGCGGGGATGGTCCGGGCGGAGTCGGGGGGGCCCCTGCGCCACGTTAAACCCCACGGCGCGCTGTACCACTACGCGAACGAACACGCGCACGTGGCCCAAGCCATCGTGCGGGTGATGTCGCGCCTGAACATCCCCTGCCTCTTCGGGCCTCCGGCGGGCGAACTGCGGGAGGCCACGCTCCGGGCGGGCTACGGTTTCCGGGCGGAGGGCTTCGTGGACCGGGTGTACGAGCCGACGTTGCACCTGCGTTCCCGCCACTTGCCGGACGCCTGCATTGACGATCCGCGGGCGGCGGCGGAGCAGGCCCGCTTACTGGCCGAGGAGGAGCGGGTCATTGCCAGCGACGGTCGCTCCTATCCCCTCTCCGTAGACACGCTCTGCATTCACGGCGACCACCCCGGAGCGGTAGCCAGACTGCGGGCCGTCCGGACGGCGCTGGGGCGGGAGTAAGCAGCCACCGGTTACCTTTGCGGCTTTCCCCGTTATCCCTCTTCGTATGCGCCGTTTCTCGCTCCTGTTCCTCCTACTCCTGGTTTTTGCCTGCGGTACCGACGCGCCGGCGGGCGACGGGCAAACCGAACCGGCCGGTACCGACGACCGCGGACTGGAGCGGCCGGATATCACCCTCTCCATCGAGGGAGCCGCCCCGGGAACCGTCATTTTGGTCGGCCAGTTCATGGACCAGCAGTTCAAAGCCGACACCGCGGTGGCCGACGCTGCCGGTACGGTGCACTTCCGGCGGGCGGAACCCTACGAGCCCGGCTACTACTTCGCCTTTTACATGGACGAAACCCGGGTAAATTTCCTCATCGACCAAGACCAGACCTTTTCCCTGACCTCAGCCCAGGGTGACCTGATCGGGCAGATGCAGGTAAGCGGCAGCACCGATAACACCCTGTTCTACGAAAGCCTGCGGTACGAACAGGAAGTGGCCCCCCTGCTCTCGTCGACCAACGCCCTGCTCCGGGTAGCCCAAGCCGGACAGCCCGAGTACGAGGAGATGCTTACCCAGCAGCAAACCCTACTGGACAGTCGGAGCAGCTTCTACGAAACCTCTTTTGCGGACAATCCCGGAAGTCTCTACACCTCCTTCCGGCGGGCGGCACTGCCGCTACAGGCTTCCCTGGAACCAAACCCTACCGGACTGACGGAGCTTCGCCGCGACTACTGGGAGGAAGTGGACTTCAACGACGACCGCCTGCTCAATACGCCGGCCATCGCCGGTAACCTCGACCGCTACATCGGCGAGCTAACGGTACAGCAAGCGGATTCCATCAACGCGGCGGCGGACGATCTGCTGGGCCAAGTGCTCGACAAGCCGGAATACTACCGCTTCTTTGCGAATGCCATCACCCTCAAGTACCAGCCGGGCCGCACGGACATTATGGACCCGGAGGGGGTATACGTACACATGATCAGGAACTACTTCACGCCGGAGCGGGCCTTCTGGGCCGACAGCATGATGCTCTTCGGACTGCAGAACCAGGCCAATATGATGGCCCGGAGTCTGGTCGGTCAGCCGGCTATAAACCTCGTCGTACCCGGTCTGGACGGACAGTCGAAGCGGCTCTTCGCCGAGACGGCCCCCTACCTCATCGTATTTATCTACAACCCCGAGTGTGACCACTGTATTGAGGAGACGCCGGAACTGCTGGACTGGTACCAGAAGAACCAGGAGCGGGCGGCGGTCTATGCCCTGGCGCTGGATACCGAGGCGGACAAGTGGCGGGCTTTCGTGGAGCGCTTCGGGCTACAGCCGTGGACCAACGTCTTCGACCCTACCAACCAGGCGATCTTCGAGACGTACTTCGTCGACTCCACCCCCGAACTGTACCTGCTCGGACCCGACCGCACGATCATCGGAAAGAACCTGCACGCCGGAGAGATCGACGCGGCCATCGCCGCTGCGGCCCGAGCCGGAAAGTAGCGATTATTCCTCCTCGATGATGGCGTCGTCGATGAGGCTGTCGCCATCGTTGTCGGCGTCATTGAAGCCGGCGATCAGGTTACTTTTCTTGCGGGGTTGGTAGTCGGGGTCGTCCTGTATGCGCATATCCTTGCCCCCTTCGTCGTGGTAGTCGCCCCGGGCGAAGCGGTCGGCGCGGTCGAAGAAGGAGTCGGTGCCGTCCAGGGTAGACGCGCCGGTTTTCCGCTCGCCTTCCTTATTGTCGAAGGCCCGTGCGCGGGCTTCCGCCTGGGCGGCGGCGGCCTTGGCCCGTACGATGGCCTCTTCGGCCTTCATCTTCTCCGCTTCGCGGTTGGCGTGTTCGATAAAATTGTCCGCCTTGCCCTTCAGGTCAGCCCCGATTTTAGCGGCACGGTCCAGGGCTTGGTCCCCCAGTTTACCCGCTACTTCCTTAGCCTTGAGACCGGCCCGGGCGGCGGAGTCCAGGGTACCGTCCGCCGCTTCCCGGAAGGCCGAAGGCTCCTTCGGACGCACGGGATTGCCTTCCTGCAAATCTTCCTCAAAGTCGATGGGGCCGGATTTAGGGGAGTCACGGGGGGCATTGAGGTCGAGCTTGCCAAAGGTGAGCTCGTCGTCGATGATGTCGAGGCCGTCTTCGGTCGTGGTGGAAGGCGCACGCGGCGGTGCTTTATCCTCCTTGAAAACGGCATCGCCGAGCTCGCTCAGGGCCTCCTTCCCCTTGCTGATGTATTCCGGTGCGCGGGAAGCCAACTCGCGGGCTGCCTGCTTGGTGAGGTCCAGCAGCTCCTCGCCCTGGTCGCTCAGTTCCTGCCGGACTTCCCGCGTCGACTCCTCGGCCCGGGAGGCCTGGTGTTTGGCGACGGACTTGGCGCCGAAGAAAATCTTTTTGAGATCGTTGAAGAGGGGCATGTGCAGGGCGTTTGACGGACAATTTAAGCAAGGACGGTACTCGTCACAAGTCAGGTCGACTAAACCACTACGTTGCGGGGATTCTGCTTGTTCGCGGGGGCTTCGGCCGGGCCTTCCGCGAGGGGGGACGACGACGGGGGTGGTTGCCCGTTCTTGTATTTGTAGAAGCCATAGTGCTTCTCCTTATCGAGCGTCAGGCCGGGGCCGTGGAACATAATGCGCCACCAGGCTTTGGGGTGGCGGTAGGTATTCATGTCCCGCAGCATATCGATGTGCTCGTGGAAGACCAGGGTGATGGGGTTATAGCTCTCCACCGGCTTGAGGATGCCGTAATTGGGAGTTTCCTGCTCGGGGCAGAAGGTGCCGAACAAACGGTCCCAGATGATGAGGCTGGAGCCGTAGTTCTTGTCCAGGTACTTCTCCTCGGTAGCGTGGTGTACGCGGTGGTGACTGGGCGTCACGAAGAAGAATTCAATGGGGGCCCACATGCGGTCGATGAGCTCGGTGTGGATCCAGAACTGGTACAGGACGCCGATCTGCATGCAGATGAAGAACACGAAGGGATCGAAGCCCAGCAGGGCGGCGGGAATGAAGAAGATCACCTTGATGTGCTGCGTCCACCCCAGCCGAAAGGAGACGCTGAAGTTGTATTGTTCGGAGCTGTGGTGGGTGACGTGGGTGGCCCACCAGAAGCGCTGCTCGTGGCTAACCCGGTGCGCCCAGTAGCGGCAGAAATCGACCACGAAGTAGCAGAGGACGAAGCTCCACCAGGTCGTGGCGACGTAGAGCGGCGTGAGGTTGTAGAAGAACAGGATGATGCCAAAGGTGGCGGCCTTCACCAGGGCGGTGCTGATGAGGTTGCCGACGCCTACTCCGGCGGCGGCCAGCCCGTCCTTGATGTCGTAATTGTGCTTTTCGGCGCGACTGCTGCCGGCGCGCTCGGCGATGTAGGCCTTCATGTCTTCGGCGTAGGCGTTGCGCTCGCGGGTGTAGGCTACGGGATTGAAGCCCGATCCCCGCAGGGTGGGCGCGTAGACCGTCAGGAACCCGAGGGCTTGTGCGGCTTCTTCCAGCTCATGGATGTATTCCCGGCGGCGCAGGAACCACTCCAGGACGGTCAGGGCGATCATCACCGGCACGGCGTAGACGATGACCGGGGGAAACTCCAGTTGCTGGATGTCTTCGAAGGTGTAAAGCGGTTTGGTCATGGGTACACTACTTTCCGGTGCCGTAAAGGGTTTTACCGGCGGCCTCGTATTTATCCCCCTCCACCCAGAAGGGGACCGTATCCCGGTTAGCGATCAGGCGGGCGGCCAGGGTGAAGACCTGACAGTACTCCTTGAGGTACCGCATGTTGATCGTCTCGGGATTATCGATCGCCTGGTGGTAGTAACGCATGATCTCATCGGAAAATCCGGTCGTACCGGCACTAAAGGTCAGGGCGGGAATCCCCAGGGCGGCGAAACTCACGTTGTCCGAACGGTCGAACAGGCCTTGTTCCGGAGCCGGATCGTTGATCACCTGCTTACCGAAGGCGGTGGCGGCCACCTGCACCTGGGCGTCGATGCCCGTGCGGTTAGCGCCGATCAGCGACACCGCGGTAGTGTCATCGTAGCCCGCCCCGTCGGTATTGAAGTTAAAGACCGTTTGCTCCAGCGGCACCAGGGGGTGCTCGGCGTAGTACTTACTGCCCAATAAGCCCAGTTCTTCCCCGGTCACCGCCAGGATGATCACCGAACGGCGCGGCGGCACCTCCGCGAATGAGCGGGCGGCGGCCAGGAGACTGATGGTACCAAAGGCGTTATCGCGGGCCCCGTTGAAGATGCTATCGGCGCTGGTGTAGGGCCCGCCCGCCTGGGCACCCACCCCGACGTGGTCGAAGTGGGCGGTCATGAGCATATACTCGTCAGCCAGCGCCGGATCGCTGCCCCGCAGGATGCCGCCCACGTTCCGACTGCCCATATCCCGGCTGCGCATGCCGCTACTGACGAGGCGGCCAGCCAGCTGGGCGGACTTTTGCTGCAGCTCGCCGGTAAACTCGTCGGTAAATCTCGCGAAGCCGTAGGGGATGGTGCTCGGCGCGGTCCCGTCGTCCACGCTCATGCGCTCTCCCCCGAGGTAACCCTTAAATCCCTCCCAGGGAAAGGGAAGGGCGAAGATCTCGAAGATGCCCACCGCACCCGCGGCCGCGGCCATTTCCGCCTTCGCGCGAATGCCCCGGAAAACGCCCTGCTGGGTCATATCGCCGGGCAGGCCGGGCCGGGTGATGACGATCTTGCCCCTGACGTCCAGTTCCGCGTAGTCATTATGGCCGGTGCTCTCGTCTACCCAGCCGTAGTTGGCAAAAACGACGTCGCCCTCTACGTCCGTTTCCGGACCGCGCATGACGATCATGTCGCCACCGTGGGTGTAGGTGGTCTCTCCGATACGGAGGGAAGCCGAGCTGGGGGAGTTGACCTGCTTGAGGGGAACGGTCTGAAAGTAACTGCTGTCCCGTCCATTGATGGGTTCATACCCGAAGGCCCGCAACTGGGCGGCGATGTACTCGGCGGCCACCTCGTTGCCTACGGAGCCGGTCCGGCGACCCGCCAGGTAATCGGAGGCCAGAAAGTACATCTCCCCCGCCAGGTCCAGCTCATTGAGGCTGAACTCCGGCAGCGAGCGGTCCGCGTTTGCGGCGGAAGACTGAGCAGACAGGCTGCCCGATACGAGTAAAAGGGAAAGGATAAGCAGTCTCATCGCCAGAGTTTTTTGGGGTTTACGCTACGGCGGCGGCCATGGCTTCGGCGACCTCCTCGTACACGATCTCGCCGCGCACGATGTTCAGTCCGGCCTTCAGTCCGGGGTTCTCTTCGGTGGCGCGCTCCCAGCCCTTCTGCGCGATCTGCAGGAGGTAGGGGAAGGTCGCGTTGGTGAGGGCCAGGGTACTCGTGAAGGGCACTGCACCGGGCATATTGGCCACGCAGTAGTGGATGACGCCGTCGATGACGTAGGTCGGGTCTTCGTGGGTGGTCGGGTGGCAGGTCTCGATGCAGCCGCCCTGGTCGACGGCTACGTCGATCACCACGGTACCGTCGCGCATCTCGCCGAGCATCTGGCGGGTGATGAGGTGGGGTGCCTTGGCGCCGGGGATAAGGACGGCGCCGATGATGAGGTCGACCCGCTTGAGTTCCTTGCGGATGTTGTACTCGCTGCTGAAGACCAGCGTGACGTTGGCGGGCAGGACGTTGGCCAGGTAGCGCAGGCGATCTAGGTTGATGTCCATCACGATGACGTTGGCGTGGAGGCCCGCCGCCATCTTGGCCGCTTCGGTACCGACGATGCCGGCGCCGAGGATGAGTACGCGCGCCGGGGGTACGCCCGGTACGCCGCCCAGCAGGATGCCCCGGCCACCAGCGTGCTTCTCGAGGTACTTGGCGCCTTCCTGCACCGACATCCGGCCGGCTACCTCACTCATCGGAACAAGCAGGGGCAGGGAATTATTCGGGCCGGTGACCGTTTCGTAGGCCAGGCAAATGCACTTACTTTTCACCATTGCCTCCGTCAGGGGGCGGGAGCTGGCGAAGTGGAAGTAGGTGAAGAGTAACTGCCCCTCCCGGATCAGGCCGTACTCCTCCGCGATCGGCTCCTTGACCTTCACGATGGTTTCGGCGCGGGCGTAGACGCTCTCGATGTCGGGCAGGATCTCGGCACCCGCTCCTTCGTAGTCTGCATCCGAAAAGCCGCTGTTGATGCCGGCGGTCGTCTGGACGTACACCGTATGGCCGCGGCGGACCAGCTCCAGGGCGCCGCCGGGGGTGAGGGCTACGCGGTTTTCGTTGTTCTTAATTTCTTTGGGACATCCAATGATCATGGCTTGGGTATTAGTCTGGTTTAAGGGCGGTAAGGCTTAGTATTCGGCCACGAGGGCCAGTTGATTCGTGCCGTCGAAGGCCAGGCGACTGATGCGGCGCAGGCCGTAGAAGCCCAGGTCGACCACTTCCCGCCAGGTGTTCCCCTGCACCGGATCGAGGCGGAAGAGTTTACTGTCGCGGCCGGCCAGGTAGGAGCCATCGGACAGTACGACGAAGTCTTCCCCCCCGCCGACCATCGGGCCGATCACCCGGGGGGCTTCCTCCATGCGGTAGAGGTTCTTTTCGACGAGCTGCCAGGGGCTGGTCGACTTATCGACGTACACCAGGTTGCCGTTGGTCAGGCGGGTAAAGGTGCGGCCGGTATTGGTTGCGAGGGTGCGGGGCGCGTCGCCGTTGCTGGAAACGAGTACCAGTTGGTTGGGGTTTTGCACCATGAAGAGGGCCAGCTGGTTGTTGTTGAGCCACTCGTAGTACCCGATGCCGTTGGTGGTGGTGAATACCGGTTGGCCGTTGTCGGACAGGTCCGTAGGAAATTCCCACAGCCGCAGGACGGTATCCTGCCCCGCATACTCCTGACGGACGGCCGAAAAGCGACCTGCGTTGAACATGCGCCGGGGGCTGTATTCTCCGGATTCCGTCTGGGTCAGTCGGGTCCGCTCCCGGGTGTTGAGGTCAAAGCGGTAGATGTCGGGCTGGGTCATGTCCGGCGTCTTGATCGATGCGTACAGCTGATCGCGACCGGCCCAGCTGGGGTGGTTGTTGTAGCCGCGGGGATTGAAGCCGGAGAGGTAGCGGGGGTTGGTCAGGCTGATCAGCGTATCCCCCACCCGGATGTCGAAAACGAAAAGCTGGCTTTCGGGAGCCTGTGCCGCGACCCCGGTGAGCGTCGCAATACTGGTCAGGAGGCAAAAAAGGTAGCGGAGCATGGCAGTCGGTTAGTGGGTGGGGTAAAGATAGCGCAAGGCTCACTCGTCGTCGAGTAAATCGGACATCGTAAAGACCCCCGACCTGCCGGCAACCCAGCGGGCGGCCACCAGTGCGCCCCGGGCGAAGCCTTCCCGGGAGTGAGCCGTGTGGGTCAGCTCCAGGGTGTCGGTCGGAGAAGTGAAACGCAGCAGGTGGGTGCCCGGCACGTCCGCTTCCCGGTGGGCGGTAATGGGTACCCGCTCCCCGAGTTCTTGCTCCACGAGTCCGGCCAGTGTGAGGGCGGTGCCCGAGGGCGCGTCCAGCTTTTCGGTGTGGTGAGTTTCCTCGATGGCAGCCGCGTAGGTGAGCGGGGCCATGGATCGCGCCAGGACGCGTGCCGCCGCGAAGAAGATGTTTACCCCCAGGCTGAAGTTGGAGGCCCAGAACAGCGCTCCGTCCTCCGCAGCAATCCGTTCCCGGACTTCCGGTAGGCGATCCAGCCACCCGGTGGTCCCCACCACGATGGGCAGCCCCGCATCGAGGGCCAGGTAGATGTTGTCGACGGCCGCGTCGGGGCGGGAAAAGTCGATGGCCACGTCGGCGCCTTCCAGCTCCTTCCGCTTTGCGACCGCCTGCTCCGGACCGTCGATGGTGACGACCACTTCGTCCCCGGCCTCCCGGGCCAGGTGTTCGATAATCCGGCCCATTTTGCCGTAACCGAGCAGTGCGATCTTCATCCCGCTAAAGTACGTCAGACCAGGGAGAGCACCCCCTTCAGCGGAATCGGCAGCCAGGCGGGCCGGCTGTTGAGTTCGTAGGCCACCTCGTACACGGCCTTTTCCAGAATGAACAGGTCGAGCAGGGCGTGCCGGTCCGCCGCGTCGGGGGGCAGAAAGGATGCATCCCCGCATTCTTGGAAGTAGGCGTCCAGATAGGCCTGCGAGACTTCGCGGTACCACGCCTCGGCCCGGGCGGCCAGCTCCCGGCCGGCGTAGCGCTCGGGATTGAGGAGCAGTTGCCCCTGGGCCGCATAGTGGAAGGAACGGACCATCCCCCCCACGTCCTTCAGCGGGGGCCGCTTGCGCCGCCGTTCGGGGATGGTCAGCAGGGGCTCCCCCTCAAAGTCAATGATGTAAAAGTCATCCGCCGTATACAGGACCTGCCCGAGGTGGTAGTCCCCGTGGATGCGGGTCAGTTGGGCGGCCAGGGGCCGATCCCGCAGGGCCCCGAGTTTTTCGGTGAGTCGCGGATACGCCTCCAGTACCTGCCTGGCCAACCTTCTGCTTTCTTCCGGCAGCTCTGGGAGCCGGTCCTCGAGTTGGGCGAATTGCCGCTCCAGCAGCCGCAGGGCCGCGTCGGTGATCTCCCCGCGGTAGTCATCCGTCATGGGCACCGGCACGAGGTCCTTGCGCTCGGACCCGGCGGAGGCCAGGGCCTTGTGCATTTCCGCCGTACGCACTCCCAGTTGCCGGGCCCGACGGAGGGTCTCCCCGTCGACCGGTCCCTCACCGCTGAAGTAGCGCTCCGTCAGGTCCTGGAACAGGCCCCAGGCGTCGCCCAAATTTTCCACTTTGCCGCTCATGAGCCCTAGGTTCAGGTAGGATTCGTGCTCCATCGCGCCGACGCCCAGACTGCCGCCGTAGGGCGGGCAATGACTGAATTCCGTATGCTCCGAGAGGAAGCGCACCAGTTCGAGGTCCGGATTGATCCCGGGGTCGAGCTTGCGGAAAAGTTTGAAGAAGAAGGCGTCGTTGTAGATAATGGCGGTATTGCTGGTATCGATCGCCGGCACCACGCTCGCCGCGCTTTCCGGGGAACCGCGCAGCACCCGCCCCGCCTCGGCCGTCAACGCCTGCTGTTCCCGACCGTCCGTGAACAGGAGCCGGTACAGCGCCGCCCGGAAGTCCTGCCGGGGGACGGCATCCGTGAGCATCCCTACACCCGTGATCTCGCCGAGCATCAGTCCGGGGAAGGTAGCCTGGAAGTAAGCCCGCTGTTCCGAAGTACCGTTGAGGGCCAGCGGCATCTGGTAGGTTTCGCGGCTGCCGTCGGCAAAATCGACCGCAACGATGGCAATCCCCGCATCGGGGAGGACGGGGAAATAATCCTGGACCGTACACGTCTCGATCGTTTTCCCCTTGCTGGTAAACCACCGCTGCCGCGGCAGGTAGGTGGGCAGAATAACGGTAGTGAGGGCTTCGAGAAACTCGGGGTCGCGAAACTGGTCGGCAAGGACGGGCAATGGCATAAAGCGTAGATCTTACAGCGGTTACGCAAACGGGAAAGCTTTGTTTAGGACGGCTACTCGGCTTTCCCGCCCCGCAACATAGCGTACATCCGCCGGACCTCGTAGCGGTCGCCGGGAAAGGCCCAGTTCTTGCGGTCGTTGGTCTGTACCAGCAGCACCGTCTCGTCCCGGTTAACGCCCCGCCCGACCGCCTCCAATCGCATATTCGCTACGTTGGGCAGGGGGTATTCCACGTCGCCAATGCTCAGGGTTCGTTCACTGATCCGAACTTCGGGATATTTAAAAGTGGACCAGAAGGCCCCCAAAAATGCCATGACGCCCAGCAAGGCCCCGAAGTACGCCAGCATCGGCATCAACACCCGCTTGCGGGGGTCGGGGTCGGCGGAGCGGCTGGCCACCACCGATAGGTAAATCATCACGATCACCACCACCGCACAGACGCCCAGCGTTAGGTAAAGGTCTCCTAAGACGGGAGTAAATACGACGCCCTCCATCTATTTACCGGCCTTGTCCGCCGCGTTTTGCTCCGTGATGAGGGTCAGCACCTCGTCCAGCTGATCGGCGCCGATGCGCTTGCTGATGATTTTCTTGTCCTTGTCGAGCAGGAAAATCGTGGGGGTGGACTTGATGTCGTACGCCTGGTAGTAACGCTGGTAGGGATCGACTACCTGTACCCAGTCGCCGGTTTCGTGTTCGTCGACGTAGTCCCAGCACTGGCCCAGGTCATCCTCGCCCTTCGTACACACCGAGAATATCTTCACCCCCTTGTCCTTCCACTTTCCGTAAAAGTCCTTCATGGGGGGGGTGGATTTCTTGCACGCCGGACAGTCGTAGCGCCAGAAGTAGAGCACGGTGTACTCCGCATCCACGTCGTAGAGCCGCAGCGGCTCGCCCTCCCGGGTAAACATCGCGATGTCGGGGGCCGTCTTCCCGATCAGCAGCGGTTGCAGGTCATCGGCGGTCTTGATCATTTTGCTGAGTTGTTCCTCCTCGGTCCAGTAGGCCTTACCCGTTTTATAGTAAGTATCGATCATGTGCACGTAGAGGGCGTCCATACCGACGATATCGCTGCTGGCGGCATCATTGGTGTAGTGCACGGTATAGTATTTGAAGGCATCCGAGAGCGGGTCGAACTTTCCCAGCACGCGATCGATGGCCTTGGCCAGGGTGTCGGGGTGATTGACCTGGAGCTTCTTCACGTAGTAGTTGATCCGCTCGAATAGGAAGGGCGTACGCAGCAGCCGCGCATCGGCAATGTCCAGCCCGTCGAAGTAGTGTTCCTGCAACCAGCGCCACTGGCGGGTGCGGCGGTCCTCCTCGTCGGTGGCGTCCGGGAAATCCGGGGGGATAGCCGCCTGGTTCGCCTGGATGATGGCCGAAACGAAGGCGTCCGGGTAGTCGGCGATGAGTTGTTGCTGGTGGCGCTTCACGCGTCGGTCGATGGCTTCCAGGGCTTCCCGGGCGGAGGCGGTGGTCGCGGGTGCCAGGGTGGTATCCGCCAGCTGTACCCGCACCGGGGCGCTCTCCTGCTGCATGCGCTCGAGAAAGGCCAGGTAGTCGTAAAAGCGCTCGTTCTCCGCACTCCCCGTGATCTCCATTTCGTTGAGGGCATCTACCCGGGTCTTCATGGAAAAGACCTGATCGTCGTCGTTGCCTACTAACAACTGAAAGTACTGATTGTCGGGGGCCAGGACTACCAGGTAGATCCCCGGTTCCAGCGCCGCGGTGTCGCTGGTAAATACGAAGGTCCCCGCCTCGGTCCGGGAGGCGGTATCCACGATGTACTGGTTGTCGAGGAGGTAGTAGCCGAGGGTGAGAATATCTTGATCGTAGCCGTCGATGGTCACGGTGATCTCGTGGTTCTCCTGGGCGGCCAGGGCGGTCGTAAGGAGCAGGCTAAGGAGGAAGAGGCGGAAGTGCATCGGCAAGGGTTGGAAAGGCAAAACTACGGAAAAGCGAACACCAACAGAACGGCCATCGTTGCACCAACGTCCGGTAAACAGGACATTTAGCATAATCTTAAACGCACGCCACCATGAGAGAATTCACCTCCTTCCAGGGCATTACTCCCGCTAATTCCCGCTACCGCCACATCGATCACCTCTTCGAGGAACAACGCCGCCGCCTGTACGGGGACCAGACCATCAGCGGGGATTACGAGCTCAATATACCCCACGCCAACATCACGCAACTGGAGGAAGAAGAACGGGGTGGATACCTCATCGAACTGGCCGCCCCCGGCTACCAGCGGTCGGACTTCCACGTCAGCGTCCACAACGACGTACTCACCATCAAGGGAGAACTCGAAGACAACCGGCAGCGCGACCACAGCTCCTTCACGCGCCGGGAGCACAATTACCACACCTTTACCCGCAGCTTCACCCTGCCGGAGAGCGCCGACGAAGACCACATCACCGCCTCCTACGTCAATGGCATCCTGGAAGTGTTCGTCCCGGTCCTCAAGCCGGTCGAACAGACCAGGACGCCCCGCCGCATCGAGGTAGGCAGCTAGCGCTTACCCAGTGAATTGTAGTAGTCCAGCGACCGTGCGATCACCTCCACGGTCGCTGTTCCGTTTACGGTGCAGGCCCCCGGCCGGTCCAGCAGGGTAAAATTGATCGCCGCCGTGTCGTTCTTTTTGTCCTGCCGCATGAGCTCCATTAACCGGGGATAGGATTCCTCGGGAATGCCCTGAAATCCGTATACCGACAGGCAGTAGCGGCTGACGGCGGCCAGGTCCTCCGCGGCCAGGTGCCCGGTTTCGCGGCTGAGCCAGGCTTCGGCGATCATCCCGACGGCAACCGCCTCGCCGTGCAGCAGCCGTTCTTCCTGCTGCAGCAGGTAGCTCTCTACCGCGTGCCCGACCGTATGCCCGAAGTTCAGCGCCTTCCGTCGTCCTTGCTCGTAGGGATCTTCCTGGACGATCTCCCGTTTAATGTCGACGCTGTGGGCGATGATGGGCTCCCAGTCGACCGCCGTAAGGTCCTTTAGCTCCATCAGTTTTTTCCACTGCTCCCCGTCGGCGATGAGGGCGTGCTTGACTACCTCGGCGTAGCCGGAGCGAATCTCCCGCTCCGGCAGCGTGCGCAGGAAGCGAACGTCCACCCACACCGCGATCGGATTGGCAAACAGCCCGATGCTGTTCTTCACCCCGTAAAAGTCGATCCCGAGCTTGCCCCCCACGCTTGCATCTACCTGACTGAGGAGGGTCGTGGGGATTTGCACGAAGTCCATGCCCCGCTTGAAGGTAGCGGCGGCAAAGCCGCCCATGTCGCCGATCACGCCGCCGCCCAGGTTGAGGCAGCACCAACGTCGCCCCACCCCGCCCCGGAACATTTCTTCCCAGATGTAGCGGCAGGTGTCCAGGTGCTTGTGCCGCTCCCCCGCCGGCACCTGAATGACAAGCTTGGGCTGCTCCCGCAACCATTCCGCCAGCAGCGGCAGACAGTGCCGGTGGGTGTTTTCATCGGTAATGATCACCCAGCCGGCGTACCCACGGGCGGTCAGCCAACGGAAGTGTTCCCCAGCGATGGGGGCGATCTCAATGGAGTAGTCCTGTACGGATAGCGTCATGCCGCCAAGTAACGAAGATGTCCGGATATAGGAGCAGGCAAACCCCTCGCCCTTACCAGCGCTTTCCGATCTGCAGGTTTATGAAGAGGCTGAGAAAAACGGGGGGGTTACTGACCCCCGGCGTCAGGTCGCTTTCCACCATGATGTCGGTATTGCCGATAAAGTAGTCGGCCATAATGCCGGCTTCCAGCGACTTGGCCACCTCATCGTAGGCACCAAAGCCGAAGTGGGTGGCAAATTTGGCGTGAATGCCCGGCCGTAAGCCGATCTCGTCCAGGCCTACGGTCCAGGCGGAGGCCCCGAACACGTTGATTTGATTGCCGACGAATACGTCAAGATTGTCTCCCGTGTAGCGTACGTCGATCGGCGCGGCGTCGTTGCGCTCGATTTCCAGGTAGTAGGGCTTCACGATCCCCAGGGTAGGACCGAATTCGTAGGAGTAGCCGATGGCCACGCCCCGTTCCCGGGCCTTCTCCGACAGGAAGCGCTTGGTCCCGAAGCCCAGGCGCAGCGCGTACAGCTGATTTTGCTTACCAAAAACGTAGGCGCGGCTCACCCGGTTGTTTACTGAGTTGACGCGGTCGGGGTTTTCCCGCCGTTCGCGGCTGTGGCGGATGTCCCCGAGGCTCAGGGTCCAGAAGCGTGTCTTATCGTAAGTAATTAATTTCCCGGAGCGGACACCGAGGAAGAAATTACGGGGGGTAGCCACGGCGAAGTTGAAGGTCAGCTCGTGGTTGTAAATGATTCCTATGCCCTGGGCATCGTAGATGTTACTGTTGCCGGGCAGTTCCTGCTGGGCGACCCCAGTAAGGGAAGCCCCGAGAAACGCGCATAGGAATAGGAATCTCTGCATAGGAATAAAGATATAAGGAAAATACAGCGTGGTCCGCCCCATTGTTGATTGCGCCTACCTTTATCCCCTCAATTGTCGCGCGCTTTGTCCAGCCTTCCCGAGATCACCGTGCAAACGGCCATCCGCCATCCCCGCCTGCGGTACGTGCTGGACGTGGTGGGCGCGGACCTGGGTTACCGTTTTCGGTTTTCTAACGATCGCTCGGTTTTCGGCCGCCCGCAAGCCCGCTTCGGCATTCGCTACGGGGGCGGGGGGGAGCGCTGTCTTCCCCACCATCCGCTGCTCTCCGGGAAGCACCCGGCACCCGCGGACACCGCCCCCACCGAACGCGACGGCCTGCCCGTCTTCTTCCCCGCCGAAGGGGGCCATGACCTGCTGGCCTGCATCTTTTTTGCGCTGAGCCGCTACGAGGAATACGCCGCGTTTCGCCCCGATGCCCACGGCCGCTTCCCGGCTACGGCCGCACACGCGTACCGGCATGGCTACCTGCACCGGCCGGTGGTCAGAGCGTGGACCGCCGCGCTGGGTAAGCAACTGCGGCAGTGGTTTCCAGAACTTCCCGCACCGCGACGACCGCCCTTCGAGCTGCATCCGACCTATGACATCGACCTATTGTGGGCCTACCACTACCGGGGCTGGCGCGGGTTCGGCAGCCTGGCGAAGGACCTGGTGACGGGTCATCCCCGCCGTGCCCTGGCCCGCATCACGGCCGGAGCCGATCGAGACCCCTACCTGACTCTGCCCCGCCTGGAAGAACTTCACCGGGGAACATGGACTGACCCCCACCTACTTCTGGTTGCTGGCCGACGGGGCCGACCGGCGGGACCCCAACCCCTACCCCATCCCCGAGGCGCAGCTAAGCTGGATGCGGACGCTGGAGGCGACTGCCCGACAGGGGGTACATCCCGGCTACCGCACGCCTGAGGCGCCGCAGGTCTTTAGGGCGGAGCGCGCCCGCATGGAACACATCCTGGGCCGCCGGATCACGGCTTCCCGCCAGCATTTTTTGCGCTTTCGCCTGCCGCATACCTACCGGCAGCTGGAGGCCGGCGGCATCACCGACGAATACAGCATGGGATACGCCGACGCCGTGGGCTGGCGGGCCGGCACCAACCTGTCCTTTCCCTGGTATGACCTGGAGCGGGAACGAAGTACCGGACTGACCATTCATCCCTTCGCCGCCATGGACGTGAGCCTGAAGACCTATCAGGAACTTGCTGCGGTGGACGCGGGTGCGGAGATCCGGCAACTAGCGAATACGGTGCAAGAATACGGGGGTCCCTTCCTCCTGCTCTGGCACAACAGCAGTTTTGCCGCGGGCTACGGTTGGGCGGGTTGGTGGGATATGTATTCCTCCCTGCTGGAGCAACTGAGTGCCTACCGGTGACTACTTGAGGTCAAAGAGGTTGTTTACCCCGGGGTAGCGGATCACGTTGAAGCCTTCGGCGAGCTCATAGCCGGCTTCCCGGCCGAAACTGCGGGCCTTGGCCGCGAGAAATTCCATGAAGTCACTGCCGCTGATGGGTGTCCGCGGCTCCTCCTGATACTCCCCGGATTGGTGGTCGTTGAACTGGGAGGCGTAGCAGGCGATGGCTTCCATCTTCCGCTGGAAGTGAGGAGTGATGTCGACGACAAAATCCGGCCTGCGGTTGCGGTCCTGGATGTAGTGGTAGACCGCGCCGGGACGCCAGGCCTCCTGCTCCTCGCCGTCGAGGTCGTAGGTCTCTATTTTCTGTAATCCGCTGTAATAACAGGCATCGGCGATAAGGCCGGCCGCCCGGCCGTGGTCGGGGTGGCGATCGGAAAGGGCATTGGCCAGCACGATGTCGGGACGGCAGTCGCGGATCACGGAGATGATCTTGAGCAGGCTCTTCTTATCGTGGGTAAAGAATCCATCGGGGAGGTCGAGGTTCTCCCGAAACCTGGCCCCCAGCTTCTGGGCGGCGGCGTAGGCTTCCCGCGTCCGGATTTCCCCCGTGCCCCGGGTGCCGAGCTCGCCCCGGGTGAGATCGAGGAGCCCAAAGGTGTACCCCTGGGCGGCGTGACGCAGCAGGGTTCCGGCGCAGCTCAATTCTACGTCATCGGGGTGGGCGCCGATGGCGAGTAAGTCAACTTTCATAGGCTAAGGGGGTCGAGTAAGTTAGGACAAACCCGACACCCGGGGCATAGTTTACCGGCGCCCGCAATCGTCCGGGGGAAAGGCGGGCCGCCTGGGGCCCGCTCCATTTACGAACTTGTCGTACCTACACGAAGTTATAGACCGAACATTACCCAAACGATGCGTAAACGTTTTTACCGTACCACGGCCCTGCTGGTGGCACTCCTTGCTTGTAGCCAATGTGCGGACTACAAGATTCACGAGGCCCCCATCGAGGACCTGACCAGTGACGTTGCGCCTACCGGAACGCTGGACTATTCTACCTTCCTGGTCGGCGATCTCGGCTACGACTACCAACGCGGCCTGACCACCCTGGAAGCGCTGGTCGAGGAGATGCCCGCCGGCAAGAAGAAGAGTTCCCTCCTCCTGCTCGGTGACATCACCGGCAAGGAGGGGCTGCGTAAGTCCTCCCAGGACGAGGACGGCGAGGCCGCCCACCTGGACGCCATCATCAGTCGCCTGCAGCGGGTACCCGGCAAGATCTACTACACGCCCGGCGAGAATGAACTTGGACGCGCCGGACAGTTCAGCCGCCTGAGCCGCCTGGAGGACTACTTCGACGAGCACAGTGAGAAGAAGGTCCGTTTCATGCCCAATAAGGCCTGCTCGGGTCCCGACGACGAGGAACTCTTCGACCGTGTCGGGCTGATCGGCGTCAATACGGCCTGGTACATGGCCGACTGGTACCGCGACGAGGAAGTCAGCGAGGGGTGTGATTACACCAACCGGGATGCCATGACCTTTGCCCTGGCGGACGAGATCAAGGGCTACCGTGACCAGGTGAAGATCGTGATGATGCACCACCCGCTGCAGGCCAACGGCAACCGCGGGGGGCAGTTCAGCATCAAGCAGCACCTCTTCCCCCTGACCGACCTTATTCCGGGCGCTTACGTCCCCCTACCCATCGTCGGTAGCATTTTTCGCCTGATTCAGGGCGTAGGCGGCGGTACCCAGGACGTAAACAGCCTTCGCTACCAGAACTTTGTGCGTAAGGTCGAGGCCGGCATCGACGACGAGGTCAACGTCATCTTCGTCAGCGGTCACGAACACAACATGATGCTGGCCCACGAGGAGGAGTACATCAATGTAATCGCCGGTAGTGGCAGCGTACGGGGACCCGCGGCGGGCGGCAACGACGCGAACTTCGTGGTGGGTGACATCGGCTACAGCCGCCTGGACTTTTACGACGACGGCTCGGTCTACAACGGATTCTACACCGTAGACGAGGACGGGCGGCAACAACGCATATTCTACCGCCGCATCATCGAAAACCGCTTTGCGCCACAGGATGTAGGCGTCGAGGCGGTGCCCGCGGAGGTCGTGAATACCGACAGCGTCCGCACCCCCATCTACGCCGGCGAGGCGACCGACCGGACGGCGACCTACAAGACGACCTTCGGACGGCACTACCGTCGCCTTTACTACCTGCCGGTAGAGGTACCCGTACTGAACGTCGATACCCTGTTCGGAGGACTTACCCCCTACCGCCGCGGAGGTGGGATGACGACCATGAGCCTCCATACCGAGGGGGGGGACGGCCACCTGTACCAACTCCGCTCCGTACGAAAGAACCCCGCACAATTGCTGCCCAGCCTGCTGGAGAACAGCTTTGCCGCCGAGCTGGCCAAGGACCAGTTCACCGCCATCCACCCCTACGCCCCGCTGACGCTGCCCCTCATGCAACAGAAGCTCGGCCTGCTGGCGGCCGACCCCCTACTCTATTACGTACCCAAGCAGTCCGGCCTGGATGGTTTCAATACCAACTTCGGCGGCGAAATGTACTGGGTGGAACAACGGCCGGACGAAGACTGGAGCGGTACCGGCTTTTTTGGCAACAGCAAGGAGATCGTCAGCAACAGCGATATGCGCGAACTGCTGGGCGACGACTGGAAGAACTACGCCGACCAGAACAACTACGCCCGGGCCCGGCTCTTCGACTTTCTCATCGGCGACTGGGACCGCCACCGCGACCAGTGGCGCTGGGCGGCCTTCGAGGAGGAGGATGGCCGCACCCGCTACGTAGCGGTCGGCCGCGACCGGGACCAGGTTTACAGCAACTTCGATGGGGGGCTGCTTAGCGTAGCCCGCGTGTTCGTCCCGGAGGCCCGCAAACTGCGCCCCTTCACCGGCGAGCTGGATAAGGCGCGTTGGCGGGCGCTGAACGGCAAGTGGAACGACCGCGTCTTCCTCAATGCCGTGACCCGCGAGGAGATGGTCAACGAGGCTAAATTCATTCAAAACACCCTGACTCCGGCGGCCATCGATTCCGCCATGCAGCGGTTGCCGGCGGAGGTGCGGGAATACAGCCTACAGGACGAGGACATCGACGGTAAGCTCACCTCCCGGTTAGCTCAGCTCGACCGGTTTGCCGAGGATTACTACGCCACGCTGGCCGAAAACGTCAACGTCCTGGGCACGAACCAGGATGACGTGTTTTCCCTCGAGGGACTCGAGAACGGGGACCTGCGCGTGCGCGTCTACGATGCCGCCAAGGACGGCGATCGGGATGAGCTGTATTACGAACGCGTATTCCACCCCGGAGAAACGAAGTCGGTCAGCGCGTACGGCCTGGACGGCAACGATCGCTTCGTGCTTACGGGCAGTACCAGCCCCATCAGGGTGCGCCTCATCGGGGGCAGCGACGGCGACGTAGCGATGGCCGAAGGTCGCCTAAGCGCCCGGGTCTACGACGAGAAGACGGGCATGGAACTGGCGGGTTCCACTGCCCGCCTGCGGGATCGGCGGAGTGACAACCATCCGGATCTCAACACCTACGATTTCCAGGAATACTACCCCAACTACACCGCGCCCGTACCGGCACTCGGCTTTAACGTCGACGATGGTTTCTTTATCGGCGCGGGCTTTACACATACCATCACGGGGTGGAAACCGGACCCCTACGCCCAGCGGCACACCTTCCTCGCCACCTACAGTACGAACGAGTTTTACACGCTCCGGTACAACGGCGAGATCAACGACCTGTTCCGCCGCCGCAACGACCTGACGATCGATGCCCACTACTACAGCCCCGGCTACGTAGCCAACTTCTTCGGGCTCGGCAACCAGGGCGAGGGGCAGCCCGACGAGGACAACCGGGATGAGGATGTGCCGGAGGATGAGCTTTTGGAGTTTAACCGCGCCCGCCGCGAGGAAATCTACTTCAACCCCATGCTGCGTTTTCGCGGGGAGCGCAACCGCTTCAGCTTCTCCATCGGTCCCTTTTTCCACAGTTACCAGCTGGACGAGGCGGAGGACTTTACCCAGATTCGTAAAACGGACGCCGTCAGCGCCGCGGTCTTCGACCGCCAGCCCTTCGCCGGCATCGCGGCGAACCTAATGTCCAACAACCTGGCCATTCCGCTGCTCGCCGATAATGGCGTCAAGTACGAGTTGTTCTTCCGGCAGAGCTGGAACCTGGAGCAGTCGGACCGGTCGACGACCAAGTACGGGGGTAACCTCACTTTCTACCGGATGCTGACCAAAGCCATTAACATCGCTACGCGAGTCGGCTTCGAGCTCAACACGGGTGACCCGTACTTTTACCAGCTCGCCTCCATGGGGGGCCGGAGCAACTACCGCGCCGCGCGGGTGGACCGCTACCTCGGCAACAACATGATCTACCAGAATATCGACCTACGCTTCATGGGCTTCGGCTTCGGCAAGGGTGAGGTGCCGACCGTCGGTGGTTTCATCCTCGGGCTGGATCACGGACGGGTCTGGCTTGATGGGGAAGACAGCAGCGTGTGGCACGTCGGTTACGGGGGTGGCGTGTGGGTGGCTCCGCTCGGGGCAACCATTCTAAGCCTGACCTACTTCCTCGATGAAGAGCGCGGACGGTTTAACTTCGCGGCGGGCTTCCCCTTCTAATTCTTACGCATGAACAAAATCTGGGAAAGCCCGAACCTCATTTCCGTCGTCATCCTGCTCGTCGTACTGGCCGTGGCGGCCGGCTACGTAGCCTTTACGTTGGCGCAGCGACCGGAAACGGAGAGTTTCACGGTCGGGGATAACTACTTTTTTCCCTACAACTTCGACCGCCTCGACCGGGTGGTCAAGCTGCCTTCCGATTTGATTGAGATCAGCGGGCTCACCGCCGGCTTTAACCGGGATGAGGTGTTTGCCATCCAGGATGAACTAGGCGTACTCTTTCTCGTCAACAGCCGGTCCGGCCAGGTGGTCCAGCAGGTGAGTTTCGATAAAAACCGGGATTACGAGGGGGTCACGCGCAAGAATCGGGATATGTACGTACTGGAAACGGACGGAGATATTCACTACTTTCCTTACGCCGACTCCATCACCGAGGTGTCCGCCAGCAAGCTGGAAACCGCCTTTAGTTACCGCAACGATACCGAGGGAATATCCTACGACTCCCTGACCAACAGTCTCCTGATCGTGCCCAAGGAGCAGGAGCTGAACCCGGCGGGAAGCGGCGATCGTCGCCGGGGCATTTATTCCTTTGATCTCCACACGCAAACCCTCAATACCCAGCCGAGCTACTACATCGATGAACTGGAAGTGGGCCAGATCGTCTACGGGAAGAATCGGGAATACAGCGTCAAACCCAGTGGAATTGCCGTGGACCCCTACTCCGGCTACGTATTCGTTATATCTTCCGTCGGCCACATCCTGGTCGTGCTGAACCGGGAGAGCCAGATCCAGCACGTGGAATTGCTCGAAAAGGGAGTCTTCGGACAGCCCGAAGGCATTGCTTTCGCCGAAAATGGCGACCTATACCTGAGCAGTGAGGGGCGCAGCGGACTCGGTATTATTGCTACACTCACCCGCCAGGTGCAATCCATAACTGATGAGCAAAGATGAAAAATCCACCGTCGCGGAGATCGTGCCCACTATCATCGACGCCGGACGCAAGTATGTCCGTCAGCGCTTCAACGCGGAATTAGCACCAATCTACCTGTTCCACAACTTTGCCTACTCCGAAGAAATAGCCGATAAGGTGAAGGAGTTGGCGGAGGAAGCCCAGATCGACGCCCTGACGATGGAGCGCCTCCAACTGGCGGCACTCTTCTTTCCGCTCGGCTACATCGGGGGGGCCGACAATTTTACCCAGCGCTCCGCCACCGAGCTGGAAACCTTCGCCCAGGGCGAGAACTACGAGTCGGGCGACGCCGCGGAATGGATCATGGGCGTTCCGACCGCCACGCCGCAAAGCGATCTTCCTACGCGGCTACTGCACGACGCCACCTGGAACTGGCTCGGACGCAAACGCTACGACCGGCGCTCCGACCTCCTGCAACTGGAGCGGGAAGCCATCGAAGGCAAACAGGGCGACCCCGTGAAATTCGGAGAAGAGATGCAGGAGTTCCTGCTGCACTTTAACTACCTCACCCACGAGGGCAAGCGGGCCTTCGACGTGCGGCGGCGAAAGAACGTGGGCGCCCAGCAGAGCAACAATTACAAGGTCCAGCAGAAGGAAGTAAAGGCCAAGACCGGCAAGAACTTCGGCCGCGGCATCGACACCATGTACCGAACCGCCTTCCGCAACCACATCAACCTCAGCCGGATCGCCGACGACAAGGCCAATATGATGATCTCGATCAATACGATCATCCTGTCCATCCTGATCGCCGTTTCCGGTGCCGGCCTTAGTTTTTTCGAGGAGCTGGTTTTCGACAGTCCGGAGTTTCTCGCTCCCATCGTCATCCTACTCATGAGCTCGCTGACGGCCGTCATCTTCGCCGTCTTCTCCGCCCGGCCCAAAGTGACCGAATACCGCATCAAGAAGCGCAAACTCCTGGAGAGCAAGGAAGCCAGTTTGCTTTACTTCGGTAACTTCCTGAAGCTGGAAAAATCCGACTTCATCCGCTACATGTCCAAGATGAAGATGGATCAGGATAGCCTCTACGACGACCTGGCCCGCGACCTCTACGACCTCGGCCAGGTGCTCCACCGCAAGTACCTCCTCCTTACCATCAGCTACAACACCTTTATCGGCGGCCTGGCCCTGGCGGTGATCACCTTCCTGACGGTGTACATCTGGAATTTGACGAATATGCAGTAGGGAGAAAAATTAAATTTAAAATTTCAATCCAGCACCTGCAGCTTAGCAAATTTGAGCATGATCCGCTTCTCCGGTTGCGGGAGTTCGCTGAAGTGAATGGTGGCGATGCGGTTGTCGCTGCCCCCGTCGACGTGGATGACCTTGCCCTCCCCGAATTTGAGATGAAGCACCGTTCGACCGGACTCGACCTCACTGACCGGACTGGGCTCGAAGGTAGCCGGGTCGACCTTGGGCGCGGCAAAGCGCGCCGTCCCCCGGCGGTTCTTGGGGATGACGCCGGTGACCCGCGCCCGGTGCTCCCGCTGGCGGGCGACCTTGTCGAATTCAAAGTCATTGCTCCTGCGCCCGCCGCCCGTCGTGTTTTCTACCGCGTCCGCGGGTACTTCGGCCAGGAAGCGGCTCGGCTCGTTCATCACCATCTTGCCGTAGCGGTAGCGGGTGTTGGCGTAGCTGAGCGTCAGGTACAGCTCGGCGCGGGTGATGGCGACGTAGAACAGCCGGCGCTCCTCGTCGAGGCCCTCCATACTGTCCATGCTCATCCAGCTCGGGAAGAGCTTCTCCTCCAGGCCGACCACGAAGATGGACTTATACTCCAGGCCCTTGGCGGCGTGTACCGACATCAGGGTCACCACGTCGGTGTTAGAGGCATCGCCCTCGTCGGCGTCGGTGAGTAGGGCGATATTCTGCAGGTAGGTAGCCAGTGATTTGTCGGGCAGGGTATCGGTGTCGATGACCGTGTCCTCCTCCACGAAGGACTTGATGCCGTCCAGCAGGGCCTCGTGGTTTTCGAGGCGGTTCATGCCCTCGATGGATTTATCGTTGCGCAGCATATCCGTTAGCCCCGAGCCCTTAGCGATGATGTCGGCGACCTCGTAGGCGTTGGCGGTATCGACCTTGGCCTGGGCTTTCTCGATGACGTGGATGTAGCCGTCGGCGGCGTGGCGGGTGCGATTGGGGAGGGCCGTATGCTTGAGGGCTTCGAAGAGCGTCATGCCTTCCTGCCGGGCCAGGGTGGCCACCTTGGCTACGCTGGTATTGCCGATGCCCCGCTTGGGGTGGTTGATGGAGCGGCGGAAGGCTTCCTCGTCGTTGGGGTTGACGACCATGCGCAGGTAGGCGATCAGGTCCTTGACTTCCTTGCGCTGGTAGAAGCTCTGCCCGCCGTACACCCGGTAGGCGATGTTGAAGCGCCGCAGGTATTCCTCGAAGATCCGCGACTGGGAGTTGGTGCGGTACAGGATCGCCACGTCGCTGTTCTGGAGGTGGTAGCGGTTCTTCTGCTCGAGGATGGTATCGGCCACCCGGCGCCCCTCCTCGTTGTCGTCGACGGCCTTGATGACGCGGATCTTATCCCCTACCCCCTTGTCGCTCCAGATGCTCTTCTGGATCTGCCGCTTATTGTAGCTGATGACGGCATTGGCGGTGTTGACGATATTTTCCGTACTCCGGTAGTTCTGCTCCAGCTTGAAGGTCTGAATCCCGAACTGCCCGAAATCCTGCTCGAAGTCCAGGATGTTCTGGATCGTCGCGCCCCGGAAGGCGTAGATCGACTGGGCGTCGTCGCCCACCACGCAGATGTTGCGCGGACTGTTGGGGTACTGCACCAGCCGCTTGATGATGGCGTACTGCAGGGTATTCGTATCCTGGAACTCATCGACGAGCACGTACTTGAATTTTTCGCGGTACTTCTGAACCACCTCGGGGTGGTTCTGCAGCAGTTCGTAG
This sequence comes from Lewinellaceae bacterium, assembly GCA_963803525.1. Classification (GTDB taxonomy): domain Bacteria; phylum Bacteroidota; class Bacteroidia; order Chitinophagales; family Saprospiraceae; genus Neolewinella. Next base: position 75,359 of record CAWDMV010000012.1, on the reverse strand, counting down.
AGCCGGAACAGCAGGTCGTCGAAGTCCATGGCCCCGGCCTTTTTACAGCGGGCGACGTAGGCGGCGTAGATCTTATAGACCATCGGCATATTGGCCTGCTTGTCCTGGGCCAGCAGTTCCTCGTTGCGCTCGTAGAGCTTGGGGGTGATGAGGCTGCTCTTGGCCGAACTGATCCGGTTCTTGATCGCATTGGCCTGGTAGACGGTCTTGTCGAAGTTCATTTCCCGGATGATGGAGCCGATCAGGCTCTTGGTATCGTCCGTGTCGTAGATCGTGAAGTTGCTCGGGTAGCCGATGTGCTGGGCCTCCACCCGCAGGATGCGCGCAAAGAGGCTATGAAAGGTACCCGCCCAGATGTAGCTGGCCCGCTTGCCGACGACCGTTTCGATACGCGACTTCATCTCGCGGGCCGCCTTATTCGTGAAGGTGAGCGCCAGGATTTCCCAGGGGGCCGACCCCCGTTCGATGATGTGGGCGATACGGTAGGTGAGTACCCGTGTTTTTCCCGAGCCCGGCCCCGCCACGACCAGTACCGGGCCGTCAATGGTCGTCACGGCCTGCCGCTGGACGTCATTGAGGGAGTCGAGGTAACTGCTGTTCTGGGGATCGGGCATCGCGTAGCGGTTTTGAGCGGGCGTCAAGATAAGCAACAAATTGTTGGGCGGGAAGTCCTGACTACGCCCCGGTACGCCAATCGGTAGCAACTTTTTCAGTAAACGATGATCTGCTCCTTCACCCTGATGCCCTCCATTTCCATCACCAGTACGTAGCCGCCGGCCGGAAGATTTGCTACGGATAGGGTGTGCTCGCTGATCACCTTTCCCCCCAGTTCCTCCCGGAAAATGAGCCGGCCCAGGACGTCATAAACGGAGACGCTGAAAACTGCCGATGGCGTACTGAGTTGCACCTCTACGTATTCACGGGCGGGATTCGGGTAAACGGTTCCTGATATCCGCCCATCCGAGCCAACCGGCACCACCCATTCTTCCCCGATACAGTCGGCGAGGGCCCCTCTGAATTCAGTAAGACTTACGGAGCGAACCCCTTCGGCAATTATTCCATTCACCCGACCGCGATCGACGGTCAGCACCGAGGGGCCGCACCCCGGGAGGTCGAATACCGGATAGGGGTGATCGACGTTCTCCTCCACGTAATAGCTCATGTACCGGTCGGGGATATTCGGGAACATGACAATGTATTCGTCCCCTTCCCCGGTGTCTGGGATATGACCGTTACAGTTACCGCCATCCTGACCCAGCAGGCTTACCCGGTTGCCGCTTTGCATCTCGCCGGCGTACACTTCGAGGATTTCGAGGTCGTAACGGGGAAAGTAGCCCTGCCGGTACGCATTGCCGAATTCAAGGAGTTTGACGCGGGCAACTACCGTCTTGCCCTCCGTCCACTCGAAGTAATCCTGGGTATACTGACAAAAGGTCTCGGTAAGGAAACAGCTGCACGCCGTTACCGCAGGAGAGACCATTAACAGGAAAATGATAAATAGTTGGCGCATTTATACGTGGCTGTTGGCTACTCAGCAGACGCAGAATAGCTGCGGCACGTTGGCGATTGCTGACCTAATTACTGGATGGCACCTCCTCTTCCGGATCGTCCGGCATCCAGCGTCCGTGCAGGCGTAGCGTCCGTTCTATCACGTCCCGCACCGCACCCGCGCCCCCGCCCCGGTGACTTACGTACTTCGCCAGCCCCAGGATCTCCGGACAGGCATCCTGCGGACAGGTTGGAAAACCCACGAGCCGCATGACTTCGTAGTCGGGAATATCGTCACCCATGAAGAGTACTCCGGCATCGTCCAGTTCGTGCAATTCCATGTATTCCCGGTAGGCCTCGACCTTGTCCTGCACGCCGTAGTACACGTCCACCACCCCGAGGGCCTGCAGCCGTTCGACCACCCCCTGGCTTTTACCGCCCGTGATCACGCACACCCGGAAGCCTGCCTGCAGCGCCCGCTTTATCGCGTAACCGTCGCGCACGTTCATCTGTCGCAGGAGACTACCATCCTCCATGACCAGCAGTTGGGAGTTGGTGAGTACCCCGTCAACGTCAAAGATGAAGGTGGTGATGTCCTGGAAGCGTTCGAGTTCGTTCAAGGGGTTGGTAGATTGGTAGTGTAGTAATGTAGTAATGTGGTAGCGGGCGTTGGAGTATCGTTACCACATTACCACACTACCACATTACTACATGACCATATTTCCTTACTGATTCTCCCGCCATTCGTACACCCACTTGGCCTGAATCTGTTCCAGGTGCTCTTCCGTGGATTGCTCGCGGGTGCCGGTGAACTGCGGAATTTCCAGGATCCACTCCAGCAGGTCGGTGAAGCGGATGCGGTAGATCTTGTCTTGCCCGAAGTCGTCGCCGAAGCGGTCGTACAGGGCGATGGCGATGTCCTCGTGGTCGACCCAGCCGAAGGGAAAATCGTTGAAGTCTTTGAAACTCAAGGGAGTAGTATTTTTATTTCGTTAGCCTTTTAGTTCTTTAGCGTACGCTAGCCCGCTAACGAACTAGAGAACTGAACGACTACCTAGTGTTCGTGGCCGATGATGCGCTTCTGGTCCGGTATTTCCACTTCGATGATGGCGTCTTCCTCCAGGATGACCGCCTGACAGCCGAGCCGACTTTCGATGCGGGGGTTGATCGCCCGGTCGATGAAGTCCTCCTCTTTGTCGCTGATCTCCTCGAGTGCCTCGCCGCCGGTGTTGACGTAAACGTGGCACGTGGAGCAGGCGCAGACTTCCCCGCAGTTGTGATTGAGATGGATATCGTTCTCCTCCGTGACCTCCAGAATGCTCATGTCGGTCGGAACGTTCTCCACGGTTTTTGGGGAGATGCTCTTATCCTCAAAGGTAAATTTTACGGTAGCCATCAGGTGGGGGAATTTGCGGGGGGCGAAGCTAAGACATAATTAACCACCACGCGGCACAGCAGTTCTAAGTCCTCCGCAGCAATGACGAAGGGCGGCATCAGGTAAATGAGGCGTCCAAAGGGCCGAATCCACACCCCCTGCTCCACGAAGTAGGCCTGGATGACCGCCGAATCGACCGGGTCGTGCAGTTCCACTACGCCGATCGCTCCAAGCACCCGTACGTCTTTGACCAGTGGACTCCGGGCGGCGGGGCGCAGGTGCCGGGTCATTCCCGCCGAAATCCGCGCCACCCGCTCCCGCCACGGCCCGGACAACAAGAGGTCGATACTCGCTACCGCCACGGCGCACGCCAGGGGGTTAGCCATGAAGGTGGGGCCGTGCATCATCACACCCGCGCTCCCGCCTCCGATAGTTCGTGCCACGTGCGTACTGCACAGCGTCGCGGCCAGGGTGAGGTAGCCGCCGGTGAGCGCCTTGCCTACCGTCATGATGTCGGGTACCGCCCCGGGTCTTGCTCCGACGAAGAGCTCCCCCGTACGGCCGAAGCCGGTAGCGATTTCGTCGTAGATCAGTACCAATCCATACTGATCGCACAATTGGCGAAAAACATCGAGGTAGGCGGGATTATAGAAGTGCATGCCCCCCGCTCCCTGCACCAGCGGCTCGACGATGAAGGCGGCCGCTCGTTCGGCGTGGGTGGCGAAGAAAGTTTCCAGGCCGGCGAGGTAATCCTTGTCCAGCGGCTCCCCCACCCCGCCGGGCGGACGATCATAAAACTGATGCTGCGGCAGAAAGCCCGCGAACAACTGATGCATGCCCGTCACCGGATCGCACACCGACATCGGCCCGGTCGTATCGCCGTGGTAGCCCCCGCGCAGGGTCAGAAAGGTCGTCCGCGGTCCAACGCCCCGGGCGTGCTGGTACTGCACGGCCATCTTCATCGCCACCTCTACGCTCACCGACCCGCTGTCGGCCAGAAAAACCCGATCGAGCCCCGGGGGAGCGATCTCCACCAGGCGCTTCCCCAACTCGATCGCCGGCGCATGGGTAAGCCCCCCGAACATGACGTGGGACATCTTCGCCAGTTGCGCGATGGCCGCCCGGTTCAGTTCCGGCACGTTGTAGCCGTGGATGGCGCACCACCAGCTGGCCATGCCGTCCACCAACTCCCGCCCGTCCGCCAGTTTCAGCCGGCAGCCCGCCGCCGATGCCACCGCATAGGTAGGCAGCGGATCGCTCAGGCTCGTATACGGATGCCAGAGGTGATCGCGGTCGAAAGCCAGGTCTGTAGGATCTGCCATGTACAAATTAGGGTGTGCCAAATACCATACGTGCTAGTGCTTCCTCGGCTCAGTCACGCACACTCCGCCCGGGCCCCGGTAACCATCGGGGCGAGCAAAGCCGCCAATTGTGAATGGTAAATTCTCGCCCTTACCCCATTTCCTGTACGACCTCCTTCACCTGCGGCATCATCCGCTTAAGCATCTGCTCGATGCCCGATTTCAGGGTGACGGTGGAGCTGGGGCAGCCGGAACAGGCGCCCTGCATGATGACGGTCACGACGCCGTCCTGAAAGGATTTGAATTCAATGTTGCCGCCGTCCATCTCCACGGCGGGCTTGACGTAGGTGTCGATGAGCTCCTTGATCTGGGTGACGGTCTCGGCCTCGTCTTCGGTGTAGTCGTAGCTGATGCCGCGCTCGGCCTCGATGGCGGCCACGGCCTCGGCGAAGCCATCGTTGATGATGGGCTTATTTTCTTCGAGGTAGCCCTTAACGTACTCCTTCAGCTTGAGCATGATGTCGTCCCAGCTGTAATTGAATTCCTTGGTGATCGTCACGTAGTTGTTGGCGATGTACACCTTCTTGACGTAGGCAAAGTCGTAGAGCTCGGCGGCCAGGGGCGACCACTCACGGGCGAATTCCTCTTCGCGAAACTCCGCCGTGCCGTTGTAGAGCATCCGGTTGGTGACGAACTTGAGGGTCTCCGGGTTCGGCGTTTGCTCGGTGTAGAGGAGAACGGGGCGTTTGGTGGCGGTGGTGGTGCTCATGCGGTCTTCTTTAGCCATTTAACGCTTGCTGCCGCAATGGGTTGAATACGGCCGGCATTGGCCCGCCGCCGAGGGAAAAATTCTCTCCCGCCCCGGCAGAACTGATTGCCCGGGCAACCCTAGCGGGCACCCTCGAGCTCTCTACGCCGGGCGTGTACATGCATCCCATTTTTTCACACCATCTTTGCCGCCACGAAAACTTCGGCCATGATCCCCCACCGTTTTTCCCTGTTGCTGCTGCTCCTGTCGCCGCTCCTTTCCCTCTCCGCCCAGGAGTTCAGTGGCGGCTTTCGGGCGGGGCTCAATTTCACCTCCTTCGACGGCGACCAGGAGATGAGCGCCGACGGCATGACGCTCGAGCGCTTCAACCGCACCACCGGCTTCCACGTCGCGGCCACCTTCGCCTACGAGATCACCGATCTCTTCGGGTTTAAGGCCGACCTGATGTACAGCCAGAAGGGCGGCGAGGTCCGCTATGAAGGCCCCTCTTACTACTACCTCTTCGCCGATGCCGGCGACCTCACCGGAGATCGCCTCACCGGTGATCTGGTGAGCGAGCGCGACGTGGTGAATAGCTACATCGACATCCCCCTGGTGGCTTACTACCGACTGGGGCCACTGGAGCTAGAGGGCGGCGTATCGGCCGGTTTCCTCGTCAACAGCCGGGCCAGTGGCTCGGCGGAGTACTCCAATACCTTTTCCGCCGATGGCCGGCCCATCCGGGATCTCAGCTTCAACTACGACTACAACTACTACGGCGATCCCATCGGCCGGGCCGCGATCGTGGAGACGTCCTCCGAACTGCTCGTCCCCGGCGGCAACACCTTCCCCCCTTCCGTCATCGACGCCTACTACAATGCCTCCAGCAACGACCCCCTTTACCGCCGTCTCGATTTCGGCCTGGTGGGGGGCATCTCCTTTTTCCTCAACAACGGCCTCTACCTCGGTGCCCGCTACCAGTTCGGCCTGACGGACGCTACCCTCGGGGATAACGACCAGCGCCTGACCGTCACCGACGGGGTGGAGGAGCGCGAGTACAACCCCGACGACAAGGATTACAACCGGACCATCCAGGCCAGTATCGGCTTTAGATTCTAGGCATGCAGTCCCTCCTCAACCAGCTTTACGGGCGCGCGCCGCTGAGTCGGGCCACTGCCTACGATACCCTCCGCCGTATTGCCAACGGGGAGGCGGCCGAGCCCGAGATCGCCGCCGTCGTTTCCGCCATCAACATGCGGCCCGCCCACCTCTCCGAGATCCAGGGCTTCCGCGACGCCATGCTCGATCTGGCCGTGCCCCTGGACCTCGAGGGGCGGCAAACCATCGACATCGTCGGCACCGGCGGCGACGGCAAGCATACCTTCAACATCAGCACCCTATCCTGCGTCGTGGTCGCCGGCGCGGGCTACCCCGTGACCAAGCACGGCAGCTACGGCGTCAGCAGCAAGGTGGGCAGCAGCGACGTCCTGCTCGCCCTGGGCTACAAATTTTCCAACGACCGCGACAAGCTATTGGGGGACCTCGACCGGGCCGGCATTTGCTTCCTGCACGCCCCGCTCTTCCACCCCGCCATGAAGAACGTGGTGCCCGTACGCAAGGCCCTGCGCGTGCGCACCTTCTTCAACCTCCTCGGCCCCCTCATCAATCCAGCCCGTCCCCGCTACCAGGTCTTCGGCACCTACGACCGGGAGGTGAGCCGTATTTACGACTACATCCTCCAGGGAGAGGAGCCACGCGACTACCTCATCGTGCACGCGCTCGACGGCTACGACGAGATCAGCCTGACGGGTGGAGCCAGCGTGCGCGGACGCAGGTCCCAGGCCATCCTCTATCCCGACGATTTTGCTTTACCCCAACTCGACCCAGCCGCCCTGTACGGCGGGGAAACTCCCGAAGAGGGCCGGGCGATCTTCCTCGACGTCCTCGAAAACAAAGCCACTACCGCGCAGCTCTCCGTAGTCCTGGCTAACGCCGCCCTGGCCATCCGGCTTATTCATCCGAAACGGAGTCTGGCAGACTGCGTAGCCGAGGCGCGGGAAAGCATCCAGAGTGGCCGGGCCCGTGGGGCGCTGCGCAAACTGCTGGATTGACAGAACCGGGTGCACCGCTTAAACCTTATCTTGTCCACAAGCACGAATGACATGGACAATATCCTCGACCGCATCGTCGAATACAAGAAACTCGAAGTCGAGCGCCGGCGGGGCCAGCTGCCGCTCGCGCGCCTCAAGGATACGGACGGCTACCACCACGAGCGGCGCAGCCTCTGCAAGGCCATTGAAAACAGCGAGCATTTCGGCATCATCGCCGAGTTCAAGCGGAAATCTCCGAGTCAGCAGGACATTAACCTTAACGCGGACGCCGCCGCCGTAGCCCGGGGATACGCCGCGGCGGGGGCCGCCGCTATTTCTTGTTTGACGGACGCCCACTTCTTCGGCGCCCGCCCCGAAGACATCAACCACGTGCGGGCGGCCGTGAGTATCCCCATCATCCGCAAGGACTTCCTCATCGACCCCTACCAGATCCACGAGGCCAAGGCCATGGGCGCGGACGCGGTGCTGCTGATCGCCAGCTGCCTCAGCGCCCAGCAGCTCGACGAGATGGCCGAGGAGGCCAACGACCTCCACCTCCAGGTCATCTGTGAGGTACACAACGAAGAGGAGGCGGCTAAGATCAGCCCCAGCGTCGACATCATCGGCGTCAACAACCGCAACCTCAACACCTTTAAGGTCGATATCGCCACCAGCCTGGAACTGCAGACCCTGCTCCCCCCGGGCATCCTGCGCATCAGCGAAAGCGGGATCGAGGATCCCCAAACCATCGTCAAGCTGCGGCGATCCCGCTTCCGCGGCTTCCTGATCGGCACCTACTTCATGCGGCAGCCCGATCCCGGCCAGGCCTGCGCCGACTTCATTCGCAAGACCCACGAGATCGAGGACATTTACAAGGACGCGATCGCATGAAGGTAAAAGTATGCGGGATGCGCGATTCCGAAAACATCGCCGCCGTCGCTAAGCTGGGAGTCGACTACCTCGGCCTCATCTTTCATCCCGCCTCCCCCCGCTACGCACATACCCCCGAGCTGGCCGAGTGGATCGCCGCCAACCAAGAGCTACTGGCCGACGTCCAGCTGTTCGGCGTCTTCGTGAACGCCGAGATCGACTATGTCCTCAACACCGTTCACGATTTTCACCTCGACTGGGTGCAACTTCACGGCAACGAAAGTGCGGGTTACTGCCAGGAACTCAAGCTGCTCTGGAGCGTCAACACCCTCCGCAAGGCCAGCATCGCCAAGGCGTTCGCCGTGACTAAAGATTTTGACTTCCGGGAAACCAATGAGTACGTCAGCAGCTGCCCACTCTTCATCTTTGATACCGGCGGACAGGCCGCCGCCGGCGGCACCGGTAAGAAATGGGACTGGAGTAAACTGAAGGCATACCAGAGTCCGGTACCCTTTCTCCTAAGTGGTGGAATCGGTCCTCAAGACGCGGCAGCCGTGCGGAAGATCGATCATCCCCAGCTGCGGGGCGTCGACCTCAACAGCCGCTTCGAAACGGAGCCGGGGGTGAAGGACGTGGATGCCCTCCGCCAGTTCCTCACCGCCCTGCGGGATTAATTCCGTGAAAGCTACCACCGCCATCGTCGGCAGCGGCAACCTCGCCTGGCACCTGTCGGCCGTCCTCCCGGGAGACGTAAGCGTGGTCGTCCGCCGCGCCCTCCCGGATGCGGATACCTGGACGGTCCCCCTGATCCGGCTCGGGAATCTGCCGGCCCTGCGACCACAGGCGGTCTTCCTGGCGGTCCCCGACAATGAGATTACCAACGCCAGCCTTCAACTGGCCGAATACCTTCCTCCCCACACGCTGGTCTTCCACACGAGCGGTGCGACCCCCGTCACGCGCATTGCGGAACACTTCGATCACCGGGGAGTACTCTGGCCCATCCGGTCCCTCCGCAAGGGAGAAACGGTAAACGACTGGCAGGACCTACCCCTCGTGATCTACGGCACCGACTCCGTAGCGGCGGACTACCTTGCCACCCTTGCCCACCGGCTCAGCCGTACGGTAGCCCGACTGGATGATACCCAGCGGGCCCAACTGCACCTGGCCGCGGTATTTTCCAACAATTTCGTCTCGGCCCTCTACGAGGTAGCCTACCGGCTATGCCGCCAGCAAGGCATTCCCTTCGAACTCCTCCTACCCATCATTCGCAACACCGCCGGGCGGGAGGACGGCACCTCTCCGGCCAGTCGGCAAACCGGGGCCGCCGCCCGGGGGGACACGGCCACGATGGACCGCCACCTCGCCACACTCCAGCCGCCCACGTATCAGGCGCTCTACCGGGCGCTGAGTGACCTAATCCTCCAGCACGGGCTGCCCCAGCACAACCTTGACCTCGGGAGTGATCCGTACGATGACCTTTAAAATGAGCGGGTCGTGCAGTGGAGCCTTGGTCTGCCGCTGTAGTCGGTAGGCCGTGCGAATTGCCGTAAGCACCATGACGATGGCCGTATCGCCCCGGTGCTGGGCCAGTAACTCCTTGATACGCTCCTCGTTCCAATCGCCGTGCTTGCCGATCAGCTCCACGTTCAGGGAGGGGCTCAGGGCCAGCGACATCGCAAAACTGGTCATCTCCAACCCGTAGGTTGCCAGGGTAGGGAAGATGTCCAGCCAGTCCTCGATCAGCTTATTGGTCTTCTCCCGGGTGCCCTCGCCTACGGTGCTGGCCAGGCCGGACACGGCTTTGCGGGCACCGTCGAGGATATCGTCTAGCATGCTGTTCATGGTTGCTGGTATTTTGGTCGTTGGCCGCAAGATCAGGATTTCGGCTAGGTGTTCCCTATGTTATCGACGGCCGGGCGCTTTTCGTCGATCACGATTAGGGGGCCGGGGCGGCGGCGCGCGGAGTGTGAGGGGAATTCCGGGACACCCGCGTCCCCGCCCCCGGCACTTGGCTAAGGGCGTATTTGGGGTTTCCGAGCCTGACGAAAACACCGTTATGTTGGGTCTATGCGAGCCTCGAAATGGGGAGCCTAGCGGGCTAAGTGACCTTTTTCGAGGCGAAAAGTAGGCGCGAAAGAGCAAGTTTGCGGCGGTGAGGGGGAAACCTAAGCAAAGGCTAAAATGCATACCTTAAGCCGATGCAGCTGATCAGACTCTCTCTCTTCCTATCCCTATGGTTTATCCTCCCGGGCTGTGCCGCAACCCCCGTGTCTTCTGCTCCAGCCGGGCCGGATAAGGGGCTTCATGAGTTAGCCGACTTCCCGATCGGGGGGGCCGTCAACATGGGTAAAATGGCCAACGACCCTAAAGTGCAGGCCATTATTGACCGGGAGTTTAACCGCCTGACCGCCACCAATGACATGAAGATGTATTCCATCGTGCAGGCGGATGGGCAAATGGATTTTACCGAGCCGGATGCCTTCGTTGCCTTTGCGGAGGGCCGGGGCAAGCGGGTGTTCGGACACACCTTGGTGTGGCACTATGGCCTGCCGGATTACGTGCAGGACCTCGATCCGGAGGACATGAAAGCCTATTTACGCCACTACATCGACACGGTGGTCACCCGCTACCGGGGCCGCGTGGAGGGTTGGGACGTAGTGAACGAGGCTTTGGCATCCAGTGGGGGAAGTCTGCGGGACACGCCCTGGCTGCAGAAAATCGGCAAGGACTACATTGCCCTGGCCTTTCGTGCCGCCCGGGCCGCGGACCCGGCGGCCAAGTTATTCATCAATGATTTTAGCACCGAGCAGGATACCGCTAAACTGAGCGGACTCCTGCAGCTCGTGGAAGACCTGCGCGCGGAAGACGTGCCGATCGACGGCATCGGTTTTCAGCTCCACATTCGCATGGATACGGATGAGGCCCTGATCGGGCAATCGCTGGCGCGGGCCGCGGCGACGGGTTTACTCCTCCATCTTTCCGAGGTAGACATCATTTTTAATCGTCACGACGACGTCCAGGGCGGTGGCGAACAACGCGTGACTGCAATCACCCCGGAACTGCTGGAGGCCCAGGGGAAAAAATACGCGGCGATTGCCCGGCTCTACCGGGATAACGTGCCGCCGGCCCAGCGCTACGGCATCACGTTCTGGAGCTTTACCGATCGCGATACGTGGATCAGGCCGTTCTTCGACCTCCAGGACTGGCCCACCCTATTTGATGACGAGCTGGAAAGAAAACCGGCTTACTACGGCTTTGCCCGCGGGCTGGTGGAGTAATTTGTGGCGGGGCTGGTATGTACTGACTCTTTTCCTTACCTTTGCGCCCCGAAATCAATTTTTTTCACCAACATCCATACTAGATGTTTGCAATCGTAACCATAGCCGGTCAGCAATTCAAAGTAGAGGAAGGTCAGGAGATCTTCGTCCACCGGCTAGAAGCCAAAGCTGGCGACTCCGTCAGTTTCGACGCGGTACACCTTCTCGCCAACGGCGATGACGTGACCGTCGGCACGCCGATGCTCAGCGGTGCCTCCGTAGGCGCTACTGTCGTTGCCCCCCTCGTCAAGGGGGATAAGGTCGTCGTCTTTAAGAAGAAGCGCCGCAAGGGCTACCGCGTAAAGAACGGCCACCGGCAGCAATTCACTAAGCTGAAGATCGACTCCATCGCGGGCTAGTCCCGGCCCCATTCCTAACTTTCCCTTCGGGGAGCCTAAATTTTACATACCATGGCACACAAAAAAGGTGTAGGTAGTACCGACAACGGCCGCGACAGTAAATCCAAGCGTCTCGGCGTCAAGTTGTTCGGCGGGCAGACCGCCACGGCCGGCAACATCATCATCCGTCAGCGCGGCACGAAGTACCACGCCGGAGAGAACGTGTACCTGAGCAAGGACTTCTCCATTCACGCCAAAGTGGACGGTAAGGTTGCCTTCCGCAAGAGCCGCCTCAATCGCATGTTCGTCAGCATCGAGCCCTTTGACGAGACGGTCACCGCGACCAACGGCAACGGCAGCAACGGAAACGGCAGCAAGGCCACCGCGCAACCCACCAATGCCGGACAGCCCGCCCAGTCGCGCGCTGCGGTAGCCAACAACGACCAGCCCGTTCACCAGGAGGATGCCCCCGAGATGCCCTCCGTGGCTCCCGGCATTACCGACGAAGCCGAACTGGCCGTAGCCACCGCCGATCAGGGGGGTGCGCTGAATACCGCCGAGGTGACCGGCAGTGACATGCCCGAAAGCGTCGTCCTGCCCAGCGGCCGCAAGGTCGTGCTGAATGACCTGACCGTCATCGAAGGCATCGGCCCGAAGATCGCCGGTCTGCTGTCCGCCAGCGGCATCAACAGCTGGGAGGCACTGGCGGACGCCGACGTGGACTTCGTACAGAATATTCTCACCGAGGCCGGTCCGAACTACAGCACCCACCATCCAGGCAGCTGGACGCGGCAGGCCGCCCTTGCCGCCGCCGGCAGTTGGGGGGAGCTCGAGACGCTCCAGGCTAAGTTAGCCGGTGGGCGCGAAGAGGAGTAAGTCCCCTACCTCACCTGAACTAGAAACGCCCGATCGAGCCTTGCTCGACCGGGCGTTTTCCGTTTAATTCCACACGTGCTCCCAGGTGGTTTGACTCCTGCTGAAAACATGGTTGGGATAGCTGGCCTGGTTCGGTAATCCCCTTGTCTTCACCCGGCGCGAACCGGCTTCAGAATCCTGACAAGTCGAAGGAGTGGAGGCCCGCCCTAGACAGGCCGAAGTCACTTCCCAATTTAAATAAATTGTAGGGTCAACCAATTTTTGAAGCCCGTGTGGATTCGGTAAACGCGGGTTGGGGGGGTTGGGTTGTCTTGGGGGTTGGGTTGTCCAGGGTTGTTGGTTTTTTGGGTTGTTGGGTTCTTGCTTAGCTGATGCCTCGCATTCCTGCGGGCAGGAACACAGGGGATTTCTTACAGGCACTAGGCATCCCCTTTGGGTACGAGCGTAGCGAGCATTCCCATAGGTTACGAACGTAGCGAGCATCCCTGCAAATTGTAAATGGTACATTGTAAATGGTAAATTGTAAATTTATCCCTACCTTTGCGCCGCGAGCCGGGACCTTTTACTCCAAACCGATCCACGCCTCGCGCCGCGCTATGCGGTCCTGCCACAGTGACAGGAAGGCAGATTACACCTTCGGACCGGAGCCGTCTTCACGTTCCTCAGCGCTTCTGCTGAACCACGTACCGCCCCGCATTCGCCGGGCTTTTCAACCCCTAATGACTATATGGACACTAAACGTCCCACTTCCCGCTCCGGCAAAGGCCGCAGCAAACCCAATTCTAATCGCAGCAGTGGCGGCAATCGACGCAGTGGCGGCGGCGGCGGCGGCGGCAACCGAGACCGTCGCGGCAGCGGCGGCGGCCGGTCCAACCACAATTACGTACCCCTTCCCGCTGACATGATGGTGCACGAAGGAGTCACCCTGAAGTCCGTCGAGTACAGGGCGGAAACTAAGTTTCCCGACTGGAAGATCAACACCAAACTCAAGAGTGCCATTAAGGCCGCCGGCTGGGTATACCCTACCGAGATCCAGGAGAAAACGTTCGACCACATCAGCGGCCTGAAGGACCTTATGGGCATCGCTACGACGGGTACCGGCAAGACGGGTGCCTTCCTCATCCCCATCATCGACGCCCTGCTCGACAGCGAGCAGCCCTTCCAGACGCTCGTCCTGGCCCCCACCCGGGAGCTGGCCTTGCAGATCGAAGAGGAGTTTCGCGCGCTCACGCTCGGCATGAAGTACAACGCCATCACCCTCATCGGTGGCCGCAACATCAATACCGATATCGTCAACCTGCGGAAGCGCAGCTACCACCTGGTCGTGGCCACTCCGGGACGCCTGAAGGACCTCTACCAGCAGGGCAAGATCGATCTGCAGGAGGCCTCCGTGCTCGTCCTGGACGAATTTGATCGCATGCTCGACATGGGCTTCCAGAAGGATGTGATGTTCCTTACCGACAAGATGGGCGAACGCGACCAGACGCTGCTCTTCTCCGCTACCCTCGACAAGAGCCAGCAAAAACTGATCGACCACTTCCTGACCGATTACGTCACCGTGGCCGTCAGCAGCGGACAGGCTTCCGCCGAGCACATCAACCAGACCGTTCGCTTCGTGGAGCCCGACAATAAGTTCGACGAACTGATCGACCTGCTGAAGGAACCCGAACTGAAGCGCGTGCTGATCTTCGCCGAAACGAAGCACCGCGTCAAGAAGGTGACCAAGAAGCTCAACGAGGCCGGCATCTCGGCCGACGAGATCCACGGCAACAAAAGCCAGAATTACCGCCAGAAAGCCCTCAGCAACTTCAAGGCCGGCAAGATCAAGGCCCTCTGCGCCACCGACGTGGCCGCCCGCGGACTCGACATCGATGACATCACCCACGTCATCAACTTCGAGGCTCCGACTGATTACGACACCTACATCCACCGCGTGGGCCGTACCGGTCGCGCCGGCAAGGGGGGGGAAGCGATCACCTTCTACGATAAGTAAACGGTGTTCTTGCACACTACCAAGGGCAATTTGAAAGGCCCCGGCGCAGTACTGCGCCGGGGCCTTTTTGTCTCGGGTGGAGCTGCGCTGCTTACTCCATCCGAATGTACTCAGGATTATCGGCCGCCTCCTGGGCGTAGGTATTGAGCTTCACCTTTTTTCCCTTCCCCTTGGGCCGGATACGCATATTGAGGAACTCCACGAGTAAGGAAAAGGCAATGGCGAAGTAGAGATAGCCCTTGGGAACCGTTCCGATATGACTACCAAAGAACTCCAGGTCACCTAAGTGGGCACCCTCAATGATCAGCATAAAGCCGATGAGGATGAGGAAGGCGAGGCCTAACATTTGTACGGTCGGATTGCGGTTGACGAAATTGCCGACCGGAACGGCAAAGAGCATCATGATGAGCACGGATACAACCACGGCAATGACCATGATCCACAGGGCCCCGATTAAGCCATTCGTCATCCCCACCGCAGTAAGAATAGAGTCGAAACTAAAGACGATGTTGATGATCGTGATCTGAATAATCACGGATTTCAGGGAAGCTCCCACCGACGGCGTACCGGGGTCTCCTTCCAGGTGCTCGTCCCCCTCCAGTTTATGGTGAATCTCGGACGTCGATTTATAAAGGAGGAAAACGCCCCCGGCAACGAGGATCAGGCTTTGTCCGCTAAATCCGGCACTGGCCCACCCCCAGTCGAAGCTGATGAAGGGATCTTCCAGCGACACGAGCCACGATACGCCGAACAGCAGGGCGATACGCAGCGCCATGGCTAGGATGAGTCCGATTCGGGTCGCCTTCTTGCGGTCCTCCTCGGACTTCAGCTTACCTGAAGCAATCGTGATGAAAATGATGTTGTCGATCCCCAGAACGATCTCGAGGAAGGTGAGGGTGAGTAGGGAGAGCCAGACGGCACCGCTGCCAAAATCGGGAATTTCGAGCATAATAGATAAGCTGGGTGGACGGGGTTTGATTTCCCCGCCTTCGCAGAACTACACCACCGACCGTTTGTTTGGGCTCACTATGAAGGAAACCAAGTTCCGGCGACTGCGCCGCGATGAGCTCGAGGAAGTACGGGGACAGTTCGTAAAATTTCTCAGCGTGCACGGTATCGACGCGGCCACCTGGGTGAAGATGAAAGAGGATGCCCCCGCCCGGGCCGACGGCTATATCCTAGAGTTCAGCCAGCTGGTCTTCGCGGGAGTGATCGAAAAAGTGACCCACCTCGTTCAGCGGAAGCCCCACGACCTGCGGACGTACCGCACCGGTCCGGACAAGATCGAAATGCGCGGTCTGCTCATCTCGGGAGAAACACGTGTCGATCTGACGGATGCCACGCGCTCCCCCCGCGAGATATTCGAGCAACTCAAGGCGGACGGTGCGACCCCGAAGGTGTACTCCGCGGAGCGCGCCTATCTGCCCATCGGCCGCGATCAGGACATTTTCCTCCGCATGGAAGAAGGGGCGCTGATTGACAAGGGGGAGCTATTCGAGCTGTTAGACGGGCTGTGAGCCGATTCTAGATAGCTAAATTGATTACATTACCTATCCCATCCAACTATTTTCACGCTACCCAATGAACGTACACCTCCCGTTGTTGCTGGCCCTACTACTCCTATCGGGATGTGATCGGGCTACGGGGCCGACCGACGATCCCCTGCCACTGGCGGCCGTCGACAGCCCACGCGAAAACACCGAACTGGCCATTTACCAGGATCCCAGCCAGTCGGTCAACGACCGCATTGCTGATCTCCTCGGGCGTATGACCACGGAAGAGAAAGTGGCTCAGATTACGGCCGTCTGGGCGGACAAACACAAAATGGAAACGGATGCGTACGCCTTCGACCCCGCCAAGGCCGCGGAGGTCATGCCCCACGGCATCGGCCACGTGACCCGTCCGAGCGAGCGGTCGGGTGGCGGGGAGCCGGGCCGCAGCGGGGCCGAGCAGGTGGCCTACGTCAATGCCATCCAGCGGTGGCTGGTCGAAAAGACGCGGCTCGGTATACCGGCACTGATGCACGAGGAGAGCCTGCACGGCCTGGCCGCGCAGGACGCCACCAGTTGGGGACAGCCCATCTCCGTGGCCGCCACCTTCAACCGGCGCCTTACGCGTCGGCTATACGAAGTAGCGGGTCGGCAGGCGGCCAGCCGGGGCGCTCACGTGGTGCTCACGCCGGTCGTGGACGTAGCCCGGGATCCCCGATGGGGGCGCGTAGAAGAAACGCTGGGGGAAGATCCCTACCTGGCGGGAGAGATCGGGCTCCAGGCCGTCCTTGGATTTCAGGGCGACGACGACCGGTGGGACGAGGGGGAAGTGTTTGCCACCCTCAAGCACATGGCCGGCCACGGGGAACCCGAAGGGGGCAACAACACGGCACCCGCGAATATCAGCGAACAGACCTTGCGGGAGGTCTTCCTCTATCCCTTTAAGTACATCGTCGCTAACGGCAACGTTCGCAACATCATGGCGAGCTACAACGAGGTAAACGGAATACCGAGTCACGCCAACGGCTGGATGTTCAACGAGGTGCTGCGGGGGGAATGGGGTTACCAGGGGGCGGTGGTCTCGGATTATTTCGCGGTCAAGGAACTCCACACCCGCCACGCCGTGGCCCCCGATCTGGAAGCGGCCGCCATCCGCGCCATCAGCAGCGGGATAGACATCGAGCTGCCCGACCGCGAGGCCTTCCCCTACCTCGTGGACGCCGTAAACACGGGACGCCTGAGCGAATCCATCCTGGATGCGGCGGTAAGTCGTATCCTGCGGCAGAAGTTTGACCGGGGACTCTTTGAGGATCCGTATACCGATCCGCAGAAGGTGCAGTCCAATACAACGGAGGACGATGCCTTAGTACGCATGGCTGGCACCGAATCCATGATCCTACTCAAAAACAATGGCCTACTGCCCCTCTCCGGTGCGTTGACTATCGGGCTCGTAGGCCCTAACGCCAACAAGGTGCTACTGGGTGGGTACAGCGACCAGCCCGCACACTTTATCACGCTACGGGCCGGGTTAGAAGCTTACGTCGCCGAAAACGGAGGCAAACTGATCTATTCCGAGGGCACGCGCGTAACGGAAGCCGGCAGCTGGTACAAGGACCCCGTGACCGTAGTGACGGAGGAAGATGACCGGAAACGCATCGCGCAGGCGGTTAAGGATCTAGCCACGGCCGACGTAATCGTGCTGGCCCTGGGCGGCAACGAACTCACCAGTCGGGAGGCCTGGGCGGAAGGCCACCTGGGTGACCGGCCCAGCCTGGAACTGATGGGTACCCAGAACGAACTGATCGATGCCCTGGCCGAACTCGATAAGCCGATGGTCGGACTGGTCTTCGGTGGACGCCCCCTCAACATCGCTAAGCTCGCCGAAAAAGCAGATGCGGTATTTCAGTGTTTTTACCTGGGCCAGGAAACCGGTCATAGCGTGACGGATGTCCTCTACGGACTAGCGGTACCGAGTGGCAAGTTACCCATTAGCCTTCCCCGCTCCGCCGGCCACATTCCAGCCTACTACAACTACAAGCCTACGGCCCGACGCGGGTACCTGCTGGATAATTCCAACGCGCTCTATCCCTTCGGCTACGGAATGAGCTATACCACCTTCACCTTCAGCCCACCTCGCCTCTCCGCCGCCCAGATCACGGATACGGGCAATACCATGGTCAGCGTCGAGGTAACCAACAGGGGAGAGCGGGCCGGCAAGGAAGTCGTCCAGCTTTACGTGCGTGACGATTACAGCACCCTCACGCGCCCGGTCAGGGAATTAAAGGGCTTCGAGAAGGTCTACCTGGCCGCCGGCGAGACGAAGACCGTCACTTTCGAACTAGGATTTGATCAGTTGAGCTACCTGAACGCTGACATGCACTCGGTAGTGGAGCCCGGCACCTTTCGCATCATGGTAGGCAACAGTAGTCGGGACGCGGACCTACAGACGGTTACCCTGACGGTGAACGGACCGGCTAAGTAGCCATCGTCCCTATGCCCAAAAACCGGCCCGACGTACGTCGGGCCGGCGGGCAAAACATATAAACAGCAGGATAGATCGTATACGATAAAGCGGTGGCCCGACGCCATTGGGCCGGACCACCGCCGTTATCTGTGATAGTCTACGTTAAATCTTGCCTACAGCTCGCTGATGCGGCGCTGTACCTCGTAGAGGCGGGTATTCTTGTCTACTTCTTCCGTCCAGGGATCGTGCTCCAGGTAGTTGGCGGAGATGAGTTTCAGGGAATGGATACGCCCCTTGCCATCCTTGATGGGCTGTACGTACTTGACCCACAGGCTGCCCTTGGCCCGCACGGCGTAGATCTTGTTTTCCTTAATCTCGTGGACACCGGCGATTTGCCGGCAGATGATCACGTCGCCGTCGTTGATGATCGGCTCCATGGAGTTGCCGTTGATGGGAAAGGCCACGAAGCCGTCGCCAAAAAGGTCAGGCAGGGTGAAGAAGCTAGCCTCTTCCCGCAGAAAGCTGTCGGCATCGACGCTAGCCCCCGCAAAGGCCTCTACGGAAGTGAACAGGATGTTTTGCTTGCTTTCCTTCCCGTCTGCCTCGGTCGCCTTCGGCAGGTCCATGCCAAAGGGGGTACCGGTACCCTCCAGCAGGTAAGTGGTATTTACGTTGTACTCGCTGCACACGCGACGGGCTTGCTCGTAGTTGATGCAGCGCTTGTCGGTGGGGTTGAGATAGGCCCGAATGATGTGGCCATACGAGCGGTTATTCAGGATACGTTTGGCGAAATCACCAAGCCCACGTCCGTTGCGGTCGTTCTTGATAATTTCCCCTCGGTCCTCCAAAATCTGGAAAACCTCGATGAACCGTTCGTTCAAATCGCGGCGGTCGGTGGTAATCATTTGTTAGTATCAGTTAATTCTGCCTCAAATTAAAACATTTTCAAACAGCCGCGCAAGTTTTCCTTAGGTTTTTTTTAAAAATTGTAGTTTTTTTCGGGGATTCGGGTGAAATTGTTTTTTCTGGTTGGTGGGTTGGTGAGGGTAGGCGTGGTAGGAAGGCTCACCATGACTGGCTTAGCAGCTTATTTCCCTACCATCAGGCCGGCACTGTAGGCAGCCACGTAGTCTAATCCGTCCTGCAGGGAGTGGTTGCGTTGGTGGAGCAGCGTAGACTTGATGCCGGCGGTCACGCGCGGGGGTTTGGCGGCGATGGCACGGGCCAGTTCGTCGGTGCGGTAGCGGAGTTCCGTTTGTTTGCCGAGGGCTTCGGTGACCAGCCCCATGCGGGCGGCTTCCTTTCCGTCGAAGGTACGGGCGGTGAAAGCCAGTTCGGCGGCTAGGGATGGATTGATGATACGGGGCAGGCGCTGCAGCGTACCCAGGTCGGCGACAATGCCCAGGTCGATCTCCTTAACGGAAAAACTAGCGTCCTGAGTGCAATAGCGCATGTCGCAGGCGGTGATGATATCGACCCCACCCCCAATGCAGCCGCCGTGAATGCTGGCGATGACGGGCTTGCGGCAGCGCTCGATGGCCGTGATGCAGTCCTGCAGGTCGGCAATGAACGTCCGCAGATGGGCCTCGATCTCCTCGGTCGGCCCCCGCATTTTCTCCTGCAGTCCGTGCAGCACGCTGAGGTCGATGCCGGCGCAGAAGTGCTTCCCCTCCCCTTCTAGTACGACGACCTGGGCCTCCGCATCCGCGTCCGCCCGGGCAAAGGCGTCGCGCATCCCGTGCCAGGCGGCGAGGTCGAGGGCATTGGCCCGGGCGGGGCGGTCGAAGGTGAGGTAAGCGATGTGCTCGCTGACGCGGTAGTGCATGGATTAATCTTAGCTTCTGAACATATCCACCATGCGCATGCGGTCGCCGTGCAGGTGGTCCAGGCCGTCGACGTAGAGCGTCGTACCGCTGGTGTAGCTGGCAAGCGGACTGGCCAGGAAGAGCACGGCATTGGCCACTTCTTCCACCGTCCCGTGGCGGTTCATCAGGTTTTCGGCCTTCATTTGGTCGAGGAGTTGCTTGACTGGCTCGGCGTAGGTATCCAGCCCGGAGGAGATGATGGTGCCCGGGGCCACGGAATTCACGCGAATGTGGTAGCGGGCCCACTCCTGCGCGAGGGTTTTGGTGAGGTTCTCTACACCCGCGCGCGCCGCCCCCGTATGCGCCATGCCGGGAAAACCGCGCAGCATATTGACGATGATGTTGACGATGTTGCCCTCGTTTTGCGGGATAAAGAAGCGCTCGGCCATGATGCGGCTCACGTAGAAAGTGCCGTTGAGGTTGGTGTTGATCACCGCGTTCCAGCCCTTATCGCTGAGGTGGCGGGCCAAGCCGGGAAACTGTCCTCCAGCGTTGTTCACGAGCAAGTCCAGGCGACCAAATTCCTCGCCAATGAGATCGGCCAGGGCCTCTACTTCTTCGCTTTTGCGGATGTCGCAGGGGCGGTACACGCAGGTGCCGAGTTTTCCCAGGGAAGCGGCGGCCTCGGCGAGGGCTTCCTCCTTGCGGGCGCAGATGCACACCTTGGCGCCCAGTTTGAGGAGCGCTTCGGCGATGCCGTAGCCGATGCCGGAGCGGCCACCGGTGACGAGGGCGGTCTTGCCCTTGAAGAGGTCGGGAGCGTACATGGGATCCATTTTAAATTTAAAGAGTCAAATTTCAAATTTTCCCGCCCGCTCGGCCTGATTAGCAAAGGCCTCCTTCAACTCCCGCTTCAGGCGATCGATCAGTTCGGCGGCGGGGGGATTGTCGTGAATGTTGGCCACGCCGTGTCCGGCACTCCAGAGGTTCTTCCAGGCCTTGGCCTCGTGCTCGGCTCCGAAGTCGGCCTTGGCCTTCTGGTCCCACATGTCCCTGGTAATGCCTGCGGCTTCGAGACTGCCGACCATCCAGTTGGCGGGGATACCGGAGACGGAGGCGGTGTAGATGATCTCGCGGGAACCGGAACTGATGATCATGTTTTTGTACGCCTCGTCGGCGATGGCCTCCTGGGTGGCGATGAAGCGCGTGCCCATGTAGGCCAGGTCGGCGCCCATCTGCAGGGTGGTGGCCACGTCCTGCCCGCTGCTCAACGCGCCGGCCAGCAGGATGACGCCGTCGAACATCTTGCGGATCTCGGTGACGAAAGGAATGGGGTTGAGGGTGCCGGCGTGGCCCCCGGCGCCGGCGCAGACCAGGATGAGTCCGTCTACCCCCGCGGCCATGGCCTTCTGGGCGTGGTAGGTGTTCGTCACGTCATGAAAGACAAGCCCGCCGTAGCTGTGCACGGCATCCACTACCTCCTTTACCGCGCCGAGGGAGGTAATGACCAGGGGGACCTGCTGGCGGACGATCACTTCCAAATCGGGCTGGACCCGCGGATTGGTCTTGTGTACGATCAGGTTGACGCCGTAGGGCGGCAGGGGCTTGCCGCGGCGGCTCTCCTCCTCCTTTAGGGCCTGCTTGATCTCGACGACCCACTCCTCGAAGCCCGCCGTCGTCCGGTTATTCAGGGCGGGGAAGGTGCCGAGGACGCCGTTTTTGCAGCATTCCAGCACCAGCTGCTGTTGGGAGACGATGAACATGGGGGAGACCACCACGGGAATATCCAGGTGGAGGTCCGCCAGGATAGCTTGTCGACTTTTCATCGGGGCAAAGTAGCGAATATTCGCCGTTCCTCTCCCGGGCTAGCTTAGTCCGACTTGATGAAGGGCAGGGTCTTGCGCCACACGCCGTCGGTGATTACCAGGAGATTATAGCCTCGCGGCAGTCGCGACAGATCGATCGCGGTACCCGCTACGTACTCCCGCAGGTCGATCTCGGCCAGCAGGCGGCCGTCGGCGCGGTAGCAGCGCAGGAGCTTTAGGGCGGGCAGTTCGCCTTCGGGCACGGAAAGGCCGAGGTGGCTTCCCGCACCGAGGCTGCCGGCGAGTTGGAGCCTGCCCAGCGGGTTGGTAGCAGCCGCTGCGGACTCCCCGGGTTCACACGACCGGTTGGCAATCAGGCTGCGAAAGGGTCGGTACCGCAGTCCGACGTTCTGGTTTTTCCGGTTGGGATGTCCGTATTCGACCTCGGTGCCGTCCTGATTAAGGCGGTAGATGTTGGCGATGTAGCTGCACCCAAATAGGTCCCCCTCGTAGTCCCCGTAAGTCTGCGGCCGGTAAAAATAGAGGTAGCGCTGCCCAATGGATTCTTCGTCAATGTACCAGGCGCAGGAGGTCTGGTCGCCTACCGTGAGCGTACGCTGATCAGTTTGGCCTACGAGTACCTCATCGATGCGTAGTTGGGCCGCATTGCCATCCAGGTGGTGGAGCAGCGTAACGGTGAGTACGAGTGTCCCGGTCGTGTCTGCCCGGCAAATCGCTTCTTCCAGGGGAATGTGTTCGTTGGTGCAGTCGCAGGCGGGGGTCAGGGCGGGCAGCAGGGTGGCCAGGAGTAGGAGGTAGCGGACGAGCATACGCGGTAATTTATGTGGACAGACGTAATTCTTAAGGACTACGTTGGTGCTAACGTGCATACGAAGGATACCATCCCGCAGCGTGCCGGCTCCGCACACCCCCAGCGCTACCGCGTGATGACGTAGGGCAGGGTGCGTCGGAAGCTCTCGTCGCTGATCAATAGGAGATAAGAACCGGAGGGCAGCGACGTCAGGTCGAGTACGGAGCCAGGGAGGTAGTCGCGCATCTCGAAGTGCGTGATCAGCGAACCGGCCGAAGTATATACTTCCAGGCTGCTGAGCTCGGGGAAGTCACCCGCCGGTACTCCGAGTTGGAGCCGGCCCTCGCCGGGATTTTGGTAAGCGCGGATATCCAACAGGGGACTCCGCGGCGGTCGCCCCGGCCCGGCGGTACATGCCCCCCGCACCAATTGGCGGTCGAAAGCCTGGAATCGCAGTCCCGTGGTCGACGGATATTCCACCTGCGTTCCCCGCGAGTTCATCCGGTAGACGGTTCGGTCGGAACCACAGGCGAAAAGGCGAATCTCCCCGGAGGCTACGCTGGCCGAGTCCGCCAGGAGTAGATAGCGCTGACCGCGGGAAACACCGGCAATGGACATCCCGCAAATCGAACTGCTGCCATTCTTAAGCCGCAGCTCATTCGGCACGTTACTGCCCACCACCCGCGATACGACCCGTACCCGCGACACGTCCGTTCCGACGTGTGCCGCCACGACCACTTCGAGCACCACCTGCCCCCCATACTCCGCCGCGCAGATCTTGTCGGGTAAGGGAACGTAATTATCTACACAGCTACAGGCCATGGCCGAGACGGGAAGGAAGAACAGGAGGGCGAAAAGTCGGAGCATGGTGGCGAACGGTATACCTGGCAGACGTGCAATGAAACTGAATGCGTTGGTCCGAAGCTTACAAAATTTGCCCCTGCCCGCTACCGCCCCCTTGATGCATCGGCCGCGCGCTTGCATGGCCGGTAGCTCCACTGGCATCGCGCGCGGCTGATTATCTTGGGCCCATGGATATCACCCCCCGCGATCAGGCCCTCGGCGACAACTTTTACCGGCGCATCGGGGCCATCCTGCAGAATGAGGAGGCCGGACCTGCCGAGCGAACGGACGCCCTGCGCCGGCTGTTGCAGGAGGTGTTTGAGCGGGCCAGTGAAACGGATAAGCTGCACTTCAGCACCCATTACGCGCGCATCGCCTACGTCGCTCACAAATTTGGCCTGGCGAAATCGCTGACCTGGGCGGAGCGCAATTTTCGCAGGACGCCGCTGTCGGGTATGTCGCCGGAGGTAATAACCACGCATCTGGACGTTGGCATCCGCGTGGCCCTGGAACTCACCCAGGCCGTATTTGGGGTCGCGATTCCACGGGCGCTGGGCGCGGCGGCGACCACGCCCCTGCCCAGCTACCGGCCCCCGGCCCGCAGCCGCTTCTTCCCCCTGTTGCGGGTGGTGGGCACCCGGATCGATGCGGAAGCCGGCCTGCTGCACGTCAAGGAAGAGCGGGAGTCGGAGGTGGCTTACCGCATCCCCTACGGGCAGGCCGAACTGCAGGAGGGTCCCGTGGCGGCGGCCGTGAGCATCCTGCGGGCGGTGACCGGGCCGGCCCTGACGCTTAACCTCATCAACGCCGAGCTCCGGGACGACGGCCTGCTCTACCCGGCCCAGATCGTCCTCGAGCCGGACTTCCTCGTCAACGTCACCGACGTGGCCCAGTGTTTCGCCGGGGCCAGCGGTTATCAGCCCTGGTCGTCGCTACCCGGCCGCCTGCTGCCCTTCGAGAAGCGGCCACCGCTGGTGCGGGGCAACATCGTCAACGCCTGCCTGGACGTGCTCATACAAGACCCGGAAACGCCCTTTAAAGCGGTGCTGAAAACGGTCTTCGCGATGCAGCCGCTGGAGCTGTGCACCTTTACCGACCAGGAGGTGAAGCGACTCGTAAACGACGTGAAGCACCACTTCCTGACCGTGCAGAAATTCGTGCGCGAGGAACTGCCCGCCCTCGGTATGGACCGTGAGCGGGTCATGCTGGAGCCCACCTTCTTTGCCCCGGACTACGGCCTGCAGGGCAGGCTGGATCTGCTGCAGTCCCAGGCCGACTCCGCCGACGGCCGCACCTCCATCGTGGAACTGAAGACCAGCAAGGTCTACAAGCCCAACCGCCACGAGATCCGGCACGAGAACTACATCCAGACCCTGCTTTACGACCTCATGATCACCCGCTCCCTCGGCCGGGGGGCCAACGTGCTGTCGTACATCCTCTACAGCATCGACTACGCGAAGCCGGTCCGCCTCGCCCCCCGCGAATTCACCCTGCAGATGACCGCCCTGAGCGCCCGCAACCAGCTGGTGGCCCTCGAAATGCTCATCGCCCAGCTCGGGGAGGGGGACCTCCGGCGGCAGACGGATAATCTCTTTGCTCGCCTCCACCCCGAGCGCATCGAGGGGCTCGGCCGCTTCTCCGTCGACGATCACCGGACGGTACTGGCCACCTACGGGGAACTCGACGATCTGGAGCGGCGCTACTTCGGGGCCTTCCTGGGCTTCGTGGCCCGCGAGCAGCGGCTGGCCAAGATCGGCGAGCAGCACACCGAGCACATTCACGGCCTGGCCAGCCTCTGGCTCGACGAGCGGGCCGCCAAGGTGGAGCGTTTCGAACTGCTGGACGGGCTCCAATTCTCGGAGTACCGCGTGAAGGACAATATCCTGGAGCTCTCCCGCGCCGCCACGGCGGACCAACTCGTGAAGTTCCGGCAGGGCGACATCGTGGCGCTCTACGGTACGCCCGACGAAGCCACCGCCCCGGGCGACGTAGTGGGCTCGCAGATCTTTAAGTCCACCATCGTCGAGGTCACCCAGGAGGTCATTCGTCTGCGGCCGCGGAACCCCCAGCTCAGCGACGCCGTCTTCCGGCGGGCCCCCTTCTGGGCCATCGAAAAGGACGTCCTCGACAGCAGCTTCAAAAACCATTACCTCGGCCTCTACCTCTGGGCGCTGTCCGGAAAGGACTTCCGCCGCCGTTGGCTGGGCCTGCGCCCGCCGGACCGGGCCGCCCCCCACCCCGCGCGCATCTCGGTCAGCCTCACCGAGGAGCAGGACCGCATCCTGCGCAAGGTGGTCACCGCCCCCGACTACTTCCTGCTCTGGGGTCCCCCCGGCACCGGCAAGACCAGCATGATGCTGCACCACCTGGTCAAGCACCTGCTCGAGCACACCGGGGAGAACCTGCTGCTGGTCGCCTACACCAACCGGGCGGTGGATGAGATCTGCGAGAGCATCGAGCGCATCACGCTGCCCGACGGGAGGCCCTACCGTGACTACCTCCGGATCGGCAGTCGCCTGGGCACCAACGAAGCCTACACCGAGCGGCTGCTGCAGAAGCGCAGCGAGGGGGTCAGTAGCCGCCGCGAACTGCAGGAACTCATCGACCGGACGCGGGTCGTAGTCGGCACGGTGGCCAGCGTAGGCGGCAAGAACGAGCTTTTCCAGCTCAAGCGCTTCGACCGCATCGTGGTGGACGAGGCCAGCCAGATCCTCGAGCCCCTCCTGGGCGCCCTGCTCACCCGCGCCCCGCGCAGCCTGCTCATCGGCGACCACCGGCAACTCCCGGCCGTGGTCCAGCAGGGGAAGAGCGGGACGGAGGTGAGGGACCACCGGCTCCAGGAGATCGGGCTGACCGACCTGGGCACCAGCCTGTTCGAACGGCTCTACCTGCGGGCCAAGGACCAGGGATGGACGTGGGCCTACGATCAACTCAAGCACCAGGGGCGCATGCACCGCGAGATCATGGCCTTCCCGGCCGTGGAATTTTACGGGGGCGGACTCGACATTCTCCCGGAACCCCTCCCCCACCGGGAACGGCAATTGCTGCCCCTCACCCTGCTGCCCACCGGCGCCCACCTGGATGACTGCCTCTGCGCCAACCGGCTGGTCTTCCTCAAAACCCCGGCCGACCACCGCACCGGCGACCCCAAGGTCAACGGCCACGAAGCCGACCTGATGGTCGACCTCGTCCAGGCCTTCGAGCGCCTGTACGCCAAGCGCGATTTTCCCCTTCAGCCGGGCGACATCGGCATCATCACCCCCTACCGGGCCCAGATCGCCTACATCCGGCGGGCTCTGGCGGCCGCGGGCCTGCGGGCCGACGATTACCTGGTCGATACCGTCGAGCGCTACCAGGGCAGCGCCAAGCGGATCATCCTCATGTCGCTGTGCGCCAACGAGCCGGAGCAGGTGGACCGCATGTCGCAGCTCAGCAGCGAGGGCGTCGACCGCAAGCTCAACGTGGCCATGACGCGGGCCCGGGAACACTTGGTCCTGGTCGGTTGCCCCGAGGTGCTGCGCCACGGCGAGGTGTACGCCAAACTGCTTGACTACCTGGAAAATCCGGTCCCGGCGGTCGGTTAACACCGTATTGACAACCTGGCGGGCCGCCGGTTGTATTTTTGGGTAGAACTTCCGCTCATGACCCTGACCACCCTCCTGCTCTACATCTCCCTGACCGCCCTCGGGCTCACCGGCCTCACGTATTACGCGCTGGGGCACAAGCGGAACCTGTTGCTGAGCCTGCTCCAAAACTTCACGGGGGCCCTCTTCCTCTTCTCGGGCTACGTCAAGGCGATCGACCCCCTGGGCACGGCCTATAAAATGGAGCAGTACTTCGCGGAGTTTTCGTCTACTGCGGAGGGCGCGGGTGCGGGGTTCTTGGCGCCGGTGTTTCCCTGGTTAAGCTCCTTTTCCACGGGCTTTTCGGTGTTTATGATCGTGCTGGAGATCATGCTGGGCCTGATGCTCATCCTGGGGTCCAAGCGCCGCCTGACCTCGGTGCTCTTCTTCGTGATCGTGGCCTTCTTTACGGTACTGACGGGCTATACCTACCTCACGGGCTACGTCCCCGCGGGTGAAAATTTCTTCCACTTCGACGCCTGGGGCCCCTACGCGGAAAGCAACATGAAGGTGACCGACTGCGGGTGCTTCGGCGACTTCCTCAAACTGGAACCGCGGGTGAGCTTTCTGAAGGACGTGGCGTTGCTGTTCCCCGCCCTGCTCTTCCTGTTCTTCCCGAGCCGCATGCACCGGCTCTTTACCCAGGGGACGCGTTCCGCCCTGGTGCTGGGCCTGGGCGCCCTGGCGGTGGTCTACTGCCTGAGCAACTTCCTGTGGGACCTGCCGGGCCAGGATTTCCGCCCCTTCCGGGTGGGCACCGACGTAGCGGCCGTCAAGCAGGCGGAGGAAGAAGCGGCCGGCTCGGTCACCATGCTGGGGTACGTGCTGACTAACAAAGCCGATGGGCAGGTCGTGGAGATGAATACCGAAGACTTCCTGAAGGTATATAAGGATTACCCCGAGTCGGCATGGGAATACGAGACCCGCTCTTCCGAGCCCGCCATTCCGGCCACCAAGATCAGTGACTTCGAGGTCACCGACGCCGAGGGAGAAGATATTATCCCCGAACTGCTGGCCGACCCCGGCTATACCTTCCTCATCGTGGCCTACCAGCTCAAGGGGGAGCCCGGTAGCTGGGACGCCGACTACCTCGAGCACTGGCGGGAGGACATCCAGCCCGTCGTGGAGCAAGCCAAATCGGCCGGGCACCGCGTGGTCGCGATGACCAAGTTCGCCGACGATGCCTACCTGGAAGACTTCAGGCGGACCGTGGGGGCCGAGTATGACTTTGCGCGGGGAGACGATATCCTGCTCAAGACCATTATTCGGTCCAATCCCGGTGTCGTACTCATGAAGGGCGGCGTGATCGTTAACAAGTGGCACCACGACCGCCTGCCGTCCTTCGAGGACATCGCGCGGGAGGATATTTTAGCCGCTTCCGGCGAGTAGTCCGGCTTTTTTCGTTGCTTTGCGGGGCGGTTGTGGATAGTTCCATCCCGACCCCCTTGAAAACTGGACCCATCTATGCTGAGCCGCCGCAACGTTCGTATCAAGATCATGCAGGTACTCTACGCCGCCCAACGTCAGGAGCGGAGTGACCTCCGGCCCATCCGAAGCCACTATACCCAGCTGGTCCGCCATTCCTTCGAGCTGTACCTGCAGAACCTGTTGATCCTACAGCGCACCTGCGAATACGCGAAACAGGACCTGGCTACCCGCAACGCCAAATTTCGTCCCTCCGAGGAAGACCTCACCTTCCAGGCTACTCTGGCGACCAACCCCGCCGTCCGCTCCCTGAGCGACAACAAGGAACTAAGCCGCCTTTACGACCGCTACCGCATCCGCAGCCTCGTCGATGCCGACCAGGTCAAGCAGCTCTACCGGGAATTCCTCGCCACCGAGGCCTACCTCGCTTACGCCCGGATGGAGGAGCCCGGCGAAGCGGATACCGTACGCGTCCTGTTGGCCCTCTATAAATGGTTGCAGGGCCACGAACTCTTCCTCACGATGGTCGAGGATCACTTCCCCCTCTGGGGCGAAGACAAGAGCCTGGTCGTCGGGGCCATGAAGAAGACCATCAAGGCCCTCCCCGTCTCCGAGGATTTCGCCCAAGAGTACGAGAACAACTCCGAGGCGGTCTCCGACTTCGGCGACGTCCTCCTGAAGTTCGTCGTCGAGGCCGACCAGGAACTCCTCACCCGCATCAAGTCCGTCCTCCAAAACTGGGACGCCGAGCGCGTGGCCATCATCGACATGATCCTCCTCAAAATGGCGATCGCCGAGTTCCTCGAGTTTGACTCCATCCCCCCCCAGGTCACCCTCAACGAATACCTCGACATCTCCAAGCTCTACAGCACCGACAAGAGCCGCGAATTCCTCAACGGCGTGCTGGATAAGCTGCTAAAGGAGTTGCAGGCGGAGGGACTAGTGAGGTAGGGGCGCTGGCGCGGTAGAGGCGCTGCCGCAAGCGCGCAGCGCGCAGCCTCTAATAATCCACTTTCCCCCGCGAAGCCTTCACCTCCCCCCGCCGCTTCTTCTGCTGGAGCCGCTTGCGGTGACTAGCCTGGAAAGCACCGGCCTTCCGCTTTTTGGGCGGATTACGGATGCCGCGCTCGAGCAGCTGGCGCATGCTATCGAGGGCACGGCGGCGGTTGGTGTGCTGGGAGCGGTCGGACTGGTCGGTGACGGAGAGGCGGCCCTGACCGTCGAGGCGGTTGCCGAGGTGGAAGCGGAGGTTATCACGCTCGCGGCGGCTGAGGCCCTGGCTGTTGACGACGTCGAGCACGAGTTCGACGCGGCTTTCGGTCTTGTTGACGTGCTGGCCGCCGGCGCCGGAGGAGCGGGAGGTGCGCAGTTCGAGTTCACGTTCAATGATTTCCCAGTTCATCGGTCCAGGTTGGGCATGAAGGTGAAGGTACGCTCGTCGAGGTTCATGGCGCAGAGGTGGCCCATGCCGGGTTTGACGTGGAAGCAGCCGGCGTCGATGTCAAAGACCGGGTAGGCCCGGCGGCGGGGGTGCGACTGGCTTTCGACCTGGAGCTTGGTCAGGGGGGTGTGCCCGTGGACGATCTTGCGGTCGCCGAGCCAGTCGTAGTCGATGTGGCGGTACCAGTTGCGGCGGTTGAGCATGGCCCGCTTGCCCTTCAGGGGGTTTTTCTTGCGGAAATTGAGCCCGGCGTGTACCAGGATGTAATCGTCCAGGAGGTAGTAAAGGGGCAGTTCGTTAAGCCAGAAGATGTGGATGGGGTCGATCGCGCCGACCGGATTCCCGGGCTGGACGTAGCTGCTCTTGGTACTCGCCGCACCCGCGCTGCGCCAGGTATTGCGCGCCTGCTTGTCGCCGATCAGGATGGCGTCGAGCATATACTGGTCGTGGTTGCCGCGTAGGGCGTGGATGCGGTAGCCTTCGGTCTGGAGCTTGATGATGTAATCCAGTACCTGACAGCTGCGGGGGCCACGGTCCACGAAATCGCCGAGCAGGTACAGCTCATCGGTGGTACCGAGACTGATGCGGTCCAGCAGGGACTCGAAGGTGCGAGAGCACCCATGAATATCTGAAATAGCGAGTCTGCGGGGCATCTAGAGAACTGACAAAAGCGCAAAAATACCCTTTCTACTCATAGGCGGACAAAAAATCGCCCCGCCCGCGGAGCGCGGGCGGGGCGAAGACCTAATGGGGGGATTCCGCTGACTACTGGGTAGCAGCATTGGGGTCCGCCACCACCGTACCGTCCAGGGAGATGACGGTCTGGGCGGGGTCGGTGTTGGCGGTGATGGTCACCTTTTGCTGGCGCTCACCTACTTTGTTGTTGGTATCGAAGCGAACGGTGATCTCGCCGGTCTCTCCGGGTGCGATGGGGGCCGTCGGCTTGGAGGGGACGGTACAGCCGCAGGTGCCACGGGCGTCGGAAACGATGAGGGGCTCGTTGCCGCTGTTTTTGAAGGAGTAGGTGTGGGTGATGATCTCCCCCTCGGTCACGGAGCCGAAGTTGAAGGAGCTCTCGTCGAAGGTCATGGCCGTCACGGGACCCGTGGGAGCGGCTACCCCGGGCTGGGCGGGAGCAGCGGCATTGGGGTTGGCGGGGGCCACGGTCTCGATGTCCTGACGGGCGGCATCGCGTACGTCATCGTTGCTCTGGTTGCAGGAGAAAAGTCCGATCGCTAGGAAGCATACGGTGAGGAGGGGAAACTTAAGGTTGTACATAAACGGGTGGTTTTGTCTGGATACAAAGATCAGCCATACAACGGCGGGGGCCTCCCAATAGCTGTTGAATTCTTGTTAACGAGATGATAACGCGCCACCCCCGAAAGTGCGTACTACCTTAGCGGCTGCTTTTCTGAACCGCAAAACCGCCCCGCCCCGTGTATACCTGGTTGCTCTTCGACGCGGACAACACCCTCTGGGATTTCGACGCTGCCGAGGCCAGTGCGCTGGAACGGACGCTGGTGGAGCGGGATATTGCCTGGTCCCGGGAAGTGCTGGGTACCTACCAACTCATCAACCGGGCGGCCTGGGACGACTACGAGCAGGGCCGCCTGCCCAAGGAGCAACTGCGGGACATCCGCTTCCAACGCCTGCTGGAGCATTACCGGCACGACCATCCCGCCGAAGAGCTCTCGCTGAGTTATCGCGGCTACCTCGCGGCCAGTCATCACCTGCTGCCCGGCGCCGGAGCGGTATTGGACGCGGTGAAGGGGCGCTACCGTTTGGGCCTGATCACCAACGGCCTGAAGGAAGTGCAGCGCCCACGGCTCGTGAATACCGGCATTGCTCCCTACTTCGACTTCATCGCCATCTCCGACGAACTGGGGGTCGCCAAACCCCACGCCGCCTTTTTTGACCACGCCGACGACCAGATGGGACGTCCCGATCCGGCGACGGTCTTAGTCATCGGAGACAATCCTAACGCCGACATCCGGGGCGCCCTGGACTACGGCTACCACGCCTGCTGGCTGCGGCACCCGGGCGCCGCCGACCGCAAGCACCTGAACGAAACCCTGCGTATTCGGGACATCCGGGAACTACTGGACCACGTATGAGCCCCACCACTAGCAAAACGCCGCGAACCCGGAGGGGCGGGTTCGCCGTTAGGCGGGTTTAACCCCAACTTGCCTGACGGGCCGCACTATTCCGGATCGTTCGTCCGTTTTTAGACAAAATTCTACCTTTTCCGCCCCGTCAGCTTACTTCGTCTCCCGCTATTCGTCTCACTAGCGTTAGCCAACAAAACCCCAGCCATATGAGCCGCCTACGACTTGCCGTACTCGATATGTACAACCGCCTCCCCAATCAGGGCATGCGGTGCATTCGCGAAATCGTGGAACAATTTTCCGACGTCATCGAATACCAGGTCTTCGACGTCCGGGCCGCCCACCAGGTGCCCGACCTGTCGTTTGACATCTACATCAGTTCCGGCGGGCCCGGCGACCCCCGGGAGGGCGACGGCATCTGGGAAGAGCGCTGGGGCAATTGGCTGGATGCCGTCCTGGCACACAACCGGGAGCAGGAGCAAAAAAAATACGCCTTCTTCATCTGCCACAGTTTTCAGATGGCCGTCCATCACCTCGGGCTCGCCGAGGTGACCCCGCGACGCAGTCTCAGTTTCGGCACCTTTCCGATGCACATCACCGAGGAAGGAGCCGACGATCCGATCTTCACCTCCCTTTCCGATCCGTTTACGGCGGCGGACTTCCGGCGCTTCCAGGTCATTCAACCCGACGAAGAGAAGATGGAGGCGATGGGTGCCACCGTTTTGGCCATTGAGAAGGACCGGCCCCACGTGGACCTCGAGCGCGCCACCATGGCCATCCGCTGGACTCCGGAGATCGTGGGTACCCAGTTTCACCCCGAGGCCGATGCCGCGGGTATGCTCGATCACTTCAGCCGTCCTGACATCAAGGCCGAGGTCATCGCCGAACACGGCCGGGAGAAGTGGCTCAGCCTCATGGCCGACCTGAATGACTCCACCAAAATCGCGCACACCCACGATGCCGTTATTCCCGGCTTCCTTAAGCGTGCCATCAGCGTACTCGCCCCGGCTGCCGAAGTAGCCCGCGGGTAAGCTTGGGTGACACCGCCGACCACTCCACCCGAACCAGACGGTATGCCCGATAGCGGAAGGCAGGAAAAGAAGGTGAGCCCACCGAAGTCGGGCGGATAGGTAAGGTTCCGCAATTGGGCCGGCTTAGATTACCTTTGGCAGTCTGCCACTCCCTTATTTTAACAACACCTTTCCGATGCGCCATCCCGCCCCCCACACGCTAGCTGAGTGGACACTCATCACGGGCGGGAGCCACGGAATCGGCCTGGCGCTTGCCCGGGAATGCCTGCGGCAGGGTCTGGGTGTAGCCGTAGTCGCGCTTGATGATAGGGAGCTCGCCAACATACGGCAACACCTGCCCCTCGCCTCCCCCGCCAATTTCCGGAGTCTGGGCATCGACCTGGTACAAGCCGGGGCCGTGGACGCCGTCCTGCAGTGGTTGAGCGAGGAACGGATTCGAGTGAGCTACCTCATCAACAACGCCGGTTTCGGCCGCGGAGGGCTCTTCGAGCATACGCCGTGGACGGAATACCACACCATGCTCCAGCTCAACAATCAGGTTATGGTGGAACTGATCCATCGCCTGCTGCCCCAACTCAAGGCATGCCGCGGCGGCATACTAAATATGAGCAGCATGGAGGCTACCCTCCCCCTGCCGTACAAAACCGTGTACACCGGTACGAAGGGCTTTGTCTACAATTTTTCGCTGGCCCTGCGCGAGGAGTTTCGCTACCACGGGGTGAGCGTGAGCGTACTCTGTCCGGGGCCCGTCATCACGAACGAGGACGGACTACGACGGGTAGCGGCCCAGGGTGCCCGGGCCCGCTTGCTCGTCACCATGCCGGACGACATTGCCCCGACGGCCATCGCGGGGATGCTTTCCGGGAAAGCGGTTATTCTACCCGGCCTGCTGGTGCGTATCCTGGTTCTGTTTGGCTACCTGACGCCCCGCCCCCTGCGCATGCGCGTACTCGAGAAGCTCTTCAGCCGCTACCGGGAAACCGACGTGGCCGTAACCAAGCGAAGGGCTAGCCTCAAGGTGTGAACGTAAAATCGGTCAATGCCTCGCTGACCGACCAAAGGCGGCGCGCCTCTGCCTCATCGTACGAACTGGAGTAGGAACGCTTTGGCCGCCGGTCGTCCCAGTACAAACCGCTCGGTGGCCGGCTCTCCACGGTGGCCAGGAAAATGCTCGTGGCCGCGCCCTCGCGGGGCGTCTTGTTGCCGCTCATTTGCCGCCGCACCCGCCACGCCAGCCGGTGCAGCCAGGTGTTGCCCTTGATTCCGATGTCGGTTTGGACCAGCCCCGGCTGCACGGCGCAGATCACCGTGTCGCCGGTCTTACGGCGGTCGTATTCGTAGCAAAAGAGCACGTTGGCGAGCTTACTCTGGGCGTAGCTCCGCAGTCCGTGGTAACTGTGGGTGAGGTTCAGGTCCTGGAAAGCCATCCCCTTCACCTGCCTATGGCTGTCGCTGGCGACGCAGATGATGCGGGCACCGGCTTGCAGGTGGTCGTGCAGCAGTCCGGTCAGCAGGAAGTAGGCAAGGTGGTTGACGGCGAAGGTCTGTTCGTTGCCCTCCGCGGTGAGCGCCAACTGCGAGTTCCAGACGCCGGCGTTGTTCACCAACACGTCGAGCCGGGGATGTTCGCTGCGGACGACTTCGGCCAGGCGGCGCACCGCGGCCAAGTCCGCCAGGTCGCCGTACACCGCAGTCACGTGTCTACCGGCGATGCGCGAAGCGGCCTCCCGTGCCCGGTCCGGAGTCCGGCCGTGCAGTAATACGCGAAAGCCCCTTTCGGCCAGGGCGCGGGCCGTTTCGAATCCGATGCCGCTGGTGGCACCGGTAATGAGGGCGGTTTTCATAGCGTCAGGATTCCGTCGTGTTACGAAGCTCCGCCAGGGCCGTTTCGGCCCCGCGGAGCTTCTCGCGGCAGGCGGCAATGAGCTGCTCGGCACGGGCGACCCGGGTATGCAGTTGGTCGATGTCGGCCGGCACCTCCTGGAGTCGCGACAGGATTTCCTCGAGTTCGGCAACAGCTTCGGCGTAGGTCATGCGTTTCGGGTTTCCGCGAATGTAAGACGCAATCGGGGCACCCGCCTCCCCGCCGCGCCTTCCGGGCACCGGGGGAGAACATGCCCCCGGCTTTTCGTGTTACAAGGGCAAACGAACCTTATGAAACGCTTGCTCCCCCTGCTCATCGCCCTCCTGTTCCTCCCCCCCCTTTTCGGCCAGAGCCCGGTCGACGTAGGAACCAAGGGACGACCGAACGAAGCCTTCATCGACCCCGCCGCCCCCACCACGGCCGCCTTTATTGAGAACTTCGAGCCCTCGGACGTCGGTTTCCTCCACGTGTACATCGATCCCTCCGTTGACCCGTTGGAAACCTACCTCCTGCGGGGGGTGGAGATGGACGCCAATGCCCTGGCGGAACTGCCCGCCGAGTTCCGGGAAATGGCTCCGGATTCCAGCGCGGGGAAATTCTACGGCACCCTGTCCATGATGGGCATTGAAGAGAATCTTTACCTCACGCGCTTCGTCGGCCCCACGCGCGGCCAGATCGATATGTTTGCCGTGCGGGACGGGGAGGTGGTCCACCTCAAAACCCTGGCCTACCTCGAGTGCGGCACCCCCGGTGACTGCGCCCAGCTGGACAGCTACCTGACCGACGTCAACCTGGATACGACCTTTGACTTAATTCAAATTTCCCGCGCCAATGCCGCCGATACCGAAGGCGCCCGCGCCGCCTACGTCATGCCCCGCAGCACGAAG
The DNA here is from genome assembly GCA_963803525.1 of Lewinellaceae bacterium. GTDB lineage: Bacteria > Bacteroidota > Bacteroidia > Chitinophagales > Saprospiraceae > Neolewinella. Next base: position 39,369 of record CAWDMV010000012.1, on the reverse strand, counting down.
ATGTGGACCGAGACCGAGGAGCTGGACGTGCCCTGGGAAGGGATCACCTTTTACGCCCACCCCTCCGCCGCCCGCAACCACTAAGCGCTTGTTTGGGTTTTCCGAGCCTGACGAAGACGCCGCTATTTTGTACCTAATCAAGCCTCGAAAAGGGGAGCCTAGCGGGCTAAGTGACCTTTTTCGGGGCGAAGAGAAGGCGTAAAAGAGCAAGTTTGCGGCGGTGAGCGGAATCCCAAACAAGCGCTAATTTCGGGGGCTATTCTTCTTCCCCCCGCTGCCCCAGGAACTTGCGTACCCGTTTGAATACCTTCGTCGAAGCCGGACTCAATTCCGGCGGTTCCCCCGGCGCTCCGTACTGGGCAAGAATATCGTAGAGGACGTTGATCCTTCCCTCCGTATCGTAAAAGCGGTTAACGATAGCCACGCGGCGTTGTTCCACCAGGCAGAATCCAGACGTGAAATTTCCCTTCTCGTAGCGTACCGTGTAGCCCAGTTCTTTCAGCAAGGTTTCGAGCTTCTTCAGGCTATGTTTGGTGGTCGGCAGCATGGGGCGGGGTCGCGGGTGCGGGGAAAAGGCACAAAAGTACATGGTATGCCCGGGACCGGACGCCGCGCATCGGGAACGGCAACTTACTTTTGCCCCATGCGCGCGCTCCTGCTCATCATTTCTCTGTTCTTCGCTCCCCTACTTCCCGGGCAAACCTTCCGCGCGTCGGTCCTGGCCGGAGCCAACCTGAGCCAGATCGACGGCGACGACCTGCTCGGATTCTACCAGCCGGGCGTCAATGCCGGCCTGCGGGTAGTCGCCCTCCTCGGCGAAAAATGGCGCGTCGGTCCGGAAATTCTTTACAGCCAGCAGGGGGCCAAACGCAACAGGAACAGCGCCAACGTCAGCGAGTTCCGGGAGATCCGGCTCAACACGGTGGAGCTGCCCCTGATGGTGTACTACAAGGACTGGCGACTGACCGCCGAAGCCGGGGCGAGCTACCAGCGCGTGATCGACTACGGGGTCACCGATTTCCGCGGGGAGGACGTCACCACCGCCTACCCCTTCGCCAACGACCTGGTGGCCATCAAATTCGGGGTAACACTCTATATCACCCCCAACGTAGGCGTCAATTTCCGCTGGTCGAAGCATCTGACCGACCTGCAACTGGCTGACGACCCCGATCTGCGCGGTCGCACCCTCTCGCTGCGCGCCGTGTACACCCTTGGTTCCGGAGAAACTTTACCGGTGCCTGCGGCATCCCGCTAGCTCGGCCGTACCGCCTTACTTTGCACCCGCGACCCCGCCCCCTTCGTATAGACCTTAATTATGACCGACTCCTCCCCGCGCGCCGTTATCGACCTGGGCACGAATACCTTCCACCTACTCATCGCGGCGGTGGGTGCGGAGCGCAGCATCCGGGAGGTGTACCGGGAGCGCATCTTCGTCAAACTGGCCAGCGAGGGGATCGACCTGATCGGTAAGGAGCCCTTCGCCCGGGGAATCGCGGCCCTGGATCATTTTCGTAGGGTAATGGAATCCCACGGCGTAGACTCGGTGACCGCGATCGGTACCGCCGCCCTGCGTACCGCCGCTAACGGGGGCGAATTTGTAAGCGTCGCCCGGGAAAGAACCGGTATCGCTATTCGTTTGATTCCCGGAGACACGGAGGCCGCCTACATCACTCGGGGGGTACTGGCGGCCCTTCCCCGCCTACGCGGCCGTATCCTGATCATGGACATTGGCGGCGGCTCCACCGAATTCATCATCGCCTCGGAGGAGGGGGTAGACTGGCGGCAATCCTTCCCGCTGGGGGTCGCCGTACTACAGCGGGCGTTTCACCACGCCGACCCCATTTCGGAAGCGGAAATCAACCGTCTCGACGGCTTCCTGGCCGCACAGCTGACGCCCCTGCGGGAAGCCCTCACCGAATACCCTGCCTCCCACCTCGTAGGTGCCGCGGGTACCTTCGACGTCATGGCCGAACTGCTGCGCGACGAGGACGCTGAAGTTCACCGGAGCAGCCACGCCCTTACCATGACCGGTCTCCAAACCCTCCACCAGCGCATCATCGGTTCCACCCTGGAGGAACGCCTCCGCTTCGCCGGCATCCCCCCCGAACGCGCCGACCTGATCGTCGTAGCCATGGTGCTCATTCGCTTCGTACTGGAGCTGGCCGGTATCGAGCGGATCACGGTGAGTGATTATGCGATGAAGGAAGGTATTTTGTTGGAAGGGGGGAATGGGTGAATTGGTGAATGATGGAATGAGTGAATTGGCCCCTATTACGTGCGCCCCTTCACTCGTTCAATCCCTCACTCATTCACTCATTGCCGCTAGAGCGTCTGGTCAAAATCCTGGATCACCCGCAGCATCAGCGTGATGTCGGTGTAAAAGCGGCGGATGAGGTGGAAGGAGACGTTGGAGCGGAAGAAGTGGGGTTCGAGGAGGTCGTAGCCGTGCTCGAGACCGATGAAGAGGTCCTTGTCGTGGACGGCGAAGTAGAGGTCGCGTTGTTCGCGCAGGTAGAAGGCTACGAGGGCGTCCTGCATGGGGGGCGTGAGGATGCCGGCGACCTTGGTGCCGGGGTGGGCGTAGACGGCGAAGGTTTCGCGGAAGGCCGGATTGAGGATCTCGACGTCGGCCGCGCGGCCCTGGGCACCGACGTAGGCGTCGACCGAGCGCTTGAGCCGGCGGAGCTTGTGGCGCGGCCAGACGGCCAGGCGGCCGGTCGGGTTTTCGTTGAAGATCGCGTGTACGAATAGTCCGCTGAACACCACCTGCAGCCGATTGCTGGCCGGACTGATCTCCTGGACGTAGGCCTCTCCCATCTCGAAGGCCATCTCCCCGACCAGTCCGCGGATGTAGTCTTCGGCGCGGTAGCTGTCGGGGTGGGGCCGGAAGAGGCCGCTGCGCTCGAAGCGATCGGCCAGGATGGGGCGGGTGGCGTCGTACTCGAGGGATCGGAAGTTGGGCGAGTCGTTAATGAAGTCGAGCAGCAGCTGAACGATCGCCGGTTTGAACGACTGCCGGAACTTCTCGATCCGGAAATAGAGGGAGCCGACGTAGAAGGCGACCGGTACGACCAGGAGCAGGATGAGGAAGCCCAGGTCGTAGACCAGGAAGATTACCCCGACGGCGAAAATGCCGAGCAGCGACAGCACGATACCGCGAAGAATACGCTTACGCATCCCCTCGAGCCGCAGCAATTCGGGCCGGATGGTGGTGTTGTAGAACAGGCGGAGCTCGTCGAGGCGCGGCGGGATCATGGGCGGACAAGATACGGCCGCGATACAACCCGGGGGCGGACGTCCGTGTCTTCTGAAAAACCCCTATCTTTGCGCGCTTATGCAAAACGGCATTAAACTAAGTATTCTCCTCCTCCGTGCTCGTGCTCGCCAGTTGCCGCTCCGAGTTCGAGACCATCCGTACGAGTACCGATCCGGAGCTTATCCTGACCAGGGCCAACGGATACTACGAGGCGGAGGAGTACCAGCGGGCGCAGACGCTGTACGAGCTGACCATTGCCCCCTTCCGGGGCCGGGCGGAGGCCGAGCAGATTGCTTACCGCTACGCCTATACCTACTACTACACCGAGCAGTACGTGCTGGCCAGCTACTACTTCAAGAACTTCGCTACGACCTACGGGGGGAGCAGCCTGCGGGAGGAGGCGGACTTTATGTCCGCCTACTCGAACTACGAGCTCAGCCCTACCTACCGCCTCGACCAGAGCTACAGCGTGAAGGCGATCGAGGGCTTCGAGGAGTTTGCTAACCGTTATCCGAACAGCGAACGCGTGGTAGAGACCAACCGCCTGATCGACGAGATGCGAGCGAAGATGGAACTCAAGGAATTTGAGTCCGCCAAACTGTACCTCGACATCGAGCGTTACGAATCGGCGCTCGTAAGTTTCGAGAATATTCTGAAGGATTACCCCGAGACCCAGCGGGCCGAGGAAATCCGCTACCTGATGGTCATCACCGAGTACGAATTTGCCAGCCGGAGCTTCCGCCTGCGCAAGGGTGAACGGCTGGAGAAGGAAATAGAGCTGGCCGAGAACTTTCTGGGCCGCTACCCGGACAGCCGCTACGCCGAGGAAGTGAGCACGCTGCTCCGTAAATCACAAGAAGAACTAAAAGATCTAGCAGATGTCAGATATCAAAGCACGGGCACAGGGGCTTAGCCCGGATACCGCCGCCCGCGACATTCAACGCGTCGTTGAAAATACCGGCAACATTTATGAATCGCTGGCCATCGTCAGCCGCCGTGCCCGCCAGCTGGCCGTCGACCTGAAGCACGAACTCGACCAGAAACTGGAGGAGTTCGCCGAGGTGACCGACACCATCGAGGAGGTCGTCGAGAACAAGGAGCAGATCGAGATCTCCAAGTTCTACGAGAAGCTGCCCAACCCCGTCCTGATCGCCATGCGCGAATACCTCGACGACGAGCTCTACAGCCGCTACAACGAGCGCCGCGAAGACGAGGAGGACGACCTCTAGGACTTGCTCGCCGGGAAGAAAATTATCCTGGGCGTCTGCGGAAGCATTGCCGCCTATAAATCCGCCCTCCTCGTGCGCGGCCTCATCCGGGCCGGGGCCGAGGTACGGGTGTTGATGACCCCTTCCGCCGCCGACTTTATTTCGCCGCTTACGCTGGCTACGCTCTCGAAGCACCCGGTCGTTTCCTCCGTACATACCGGAGAGGGCTGGAATAACCACGTGGAACTGGGACTCTGGGCCGATGCCTTCCTGATCGCCCCGCTAACTGCCACTACCCTGGCGAAGCTGGCTACGGGAATCTGCGATAACGTGCTCGTGGCCGTCTACCTCTCCGCCCGCTGCCCGGTCTTCTTCGCGCCGGCCATGGACGTGGACATGTGGCTCCACCCCGCCACCCGGGATAATGTGGCCAAGCTACAGGCTTACGGCAATCACCTCATCGACGTGGAGAGCGGGGAACTGGCCAGCGGCCTCCACGGACAGGGGCGGCTGGCCGAGCCGGAGCACATCCTCTCCCTGCTCGAAGCACACTTTAGCCCGGCCCCGGCGGATCTCTCCGGCCGGCGGCTCCTCATTACCGCCGGTCCTACCCTGGAAGACCTCGATCCGGTCCGCTACCTGGGCAACCGCAGTACCGGCCGCATGGGCATTGCCCTGGCCGAAGCGGCGGCGGCCCGCGGGGCGGAGGTAGAACTCATTCTCGGGCCCACCCACCTCCGCACCCGCGTCCCCGGCGTCACGACTACCGACGTACGCTCCGCCCGGCAAATGCACGCCGCCGCCCTCACCCGCTGGCCGGACTGTACCGACGCCATCCTCGCGGCCGCCGTAGCCGACTACCGCCCGGCCGTAGTCGCGGACGAGAAGATTAAAAAAGCAGCCGGGGAGTTGGAACTTCGCCTCGTCCGCAATCCAGATATCGCCGCCGAACTCGGTCGGAGTAAGCAGCCCGGGCAGCGGGTGGTCGGCTTTGCCCTGGAAACGGAACACGGCGTCGAAAACGCCCGCGGAAAGCTGGAACGTAAGCACCTGGACTTCATCGTCCTGAACTCCCCCCGCGACCCCGGCGCGGGCTTTGGTCACGATACCAACCAAATCCAGCTAGTCGACCGCAATAAGGTGACCTCCTTTGAGTTAAAATCAAAGCGTGCCGTAGCCGATGACATCCTCGACCGGCTCGTGCGCGATAATCCGACACCATGAAACTGACGCTGCTGCTGCTGTTATGCACTACCCTTACCCTCGGGGCACAGAGTGAAATAAACTGGACGGTTAACCTCAATACCCAGCAGGTGACCCAGACCGACAAGCGGGTTTTCGCCACGCTCGAAAAGGACCTGGCGATCTTCCTTAATGGCCGTACCTGGACCGACGACCGCTTCGAGGAGGAAGAACGGATCGAGGCTACCCTCTTTCTGACCCTCGTCGAGCAAACCCGGGACAACGGCACTGGCGGAGAAGAGCTCATTCCCAACCGCTTCGGCGGTACGCTGGCCGTACAGACCTCCCGCCCGGTCTACGGCATCACCGAGGTAAGCCCGATCATGAACTATCAGGATCAGCAGTTGAATTTCGGGTACGAGCAATTCGAGGCCATCCAGCTTTCGGAGCAATCGTTTACCTCGGAGCTGTCCTCCCTGATGGGCTTTTACGCGTACCTGATTCTGGGTATGGACTACGACACCTTCTCCCCCCTCGGCGGAGAGCCCTTTTACCAGCAGGCCCAGGAAATCTATAACCGCCTCCCCAGCAGCGTCGCCAATAGCGGTGGCTGGACCCCCGTCGGCAAGGCGAATAACCGTTACCTCCTCCTGGAAAATCTACTGAGCCCCCGTATGCTCCCCATGCGCCGGGCCAGTTATACCTACCACCGCCTGGGCCTCGATCAGATGATCACCGATCCCGTAGCGGCCCGAAAGAGCATCACCCTGGCGATCGAGGACGTGCAGGCGGCCAATCAGGCCTACCCGAGCTCGGCCCTGGTGCAGGCCTTCGTGGATGCTAAACGCACCGAGATCATCGAAATTTACAAGGGGGCTACTCCGCCGGAGCAGAACGCGGTCATTCAGATGATGTCCCGCATCGACCCCTCCAAGTCCGGCGATTACCGGGCGATCCGTTCTTCCGGCGCCCCGGCGGGGCGCCGCGGCACGACCATCAACCGTGGGCTAGGCGGTAGGCGATGATCTCGTCGTGGTCGAATTCCCCCTCGAACCGCCGTTCCTCCTTGGCCGTGACACTAGATTCCCCGGGTACCCGCTCCTCGGCGACCGCCGCCAGCACGCTGGGGTGTATGTAGTACTTCCGGCATACCGAGATGGTGTTACCGAGGAACTCAGCCACCCGCTCTACGACGCGGAGGTCGGGCCGGTCGGGCACTTTCCCCCCGTTTTCTTCCAGCAATTCCCAGTAGGCGTCCACCGCGGCGGAGGTGCCGGCCCAGGTTCGGAAATACTTGCTGCTGAAGCCGGGCCCCACGAGCTGCCGGACCATGTCGTTGACGTCCCCGCTGTCGAGGTTATGCATCTTGCCATCGTCTCCGCGGTAGCGGAAGATCTCGTAGCCGGGCAGCTCGCTCATATTGGTGAGCAGCTGAATCAGGTTCGGATCGCTGAGGTCCACCTCCCTTTCCTGTCCGCTCTTGCCGATGTAGTCGAAGTGGAGGCCGTTGGCGTCGACCTCTACGTGCTTGCGGCGCAGGGTGGTCAGGCCGATGGTCCCGTTGCGCTTGCGGTAGGCGGAATTGCCGACGCGCATACCGGTTTCGTCCATCAGCGCCACGGCAATGGCGGCTACCCGCTCGCGGCTCCAGCCGCGGCTATCGTCCTGGATGATGCCGCGTAGGGTATGCCGGGCCCCGGGCAGGGCGGCGGCAAACTCCATCAGGGTGTTGAATTTACTGAGCTGCTTGAAGGCCAGCCAGTCCGGATGGTAGCGGTACTGCTTGCGGCCGGCCTCGTCGCGACCGGTACTGAGCAAATGGCCGTTTTCGAGTGGGCAGATCCAGACTTCGGTCCAGGCGGGGGGAATGGCCAGGGAGGCCAGGCGGTCCTGAACGAGTTTATCCTTGATCCGGGAGCCATCCTCGCGGAAGTAATGGAAGCCCTGCTTGGCGGGACGACGTGACCAGCCGGGTTGCTCGTCGGAGACGTGCACCAGATCGGGCACGGGATGGGAAGGAGTGGTGCGGGCGGCCCCCATGAGGTAAGTGGATTGCTTGCCCTTAAAGGGGGGATGGGCCCGTCTTTGTTCTAGTTTTCCGCCCGGATTTTGGCGATGCGGGCGCGGATGTCGCCGAGCAGCTCCGGCAGGGGGCGCCTGGGGGCGCAGATTTCGCTTCAGGAATACCTGGAAAGCTGCCTCGTCGGACAGCCGGTCGGCCTCCTCCCCGCGGGGTCGGTCGGCCACTTCGGGGAGGGTGCGGGGGGTGGAGGGGGTAGTGGAGCGTCCCTGGGTACTTTCGGGACAGGAGGGGGAGGAAGGAAACATGGTGGATGGAATTTAAACGTGCCGCCCCGATCAGGATCGGCGGCGGCACGGAGGGTTAACCTAGGTTACGGGTATTGACGATACCGAAGTTGGCCTCGGCGTAGCCTCGCAGTTGCTTGATGAGCGCGATCCGGGCGCGGCGGGTCACGGACTTGACCGAATTCAGGGGCATCTCCATAGCCTCGGCGATCTCCTTTTCGGCAAAGTCGTAGAGGTCGGCCATGAGCACGATGGCCCGCTGGCGGTCGGTCAGGAGCGTCATGGCCCGCAGGATGGGGTCGCTGAAGTCCCGGTCGAGGGCCCCGGCGACGCGCAGGTCGGTAAAACCGGCGAGGGCGCTTTCGGTATCCCGGAGCTGGTAGGCCAAGCGTTCGTCCAGTTCCTGCTCGCCGCGCCGCCGCCGCTTGCGGTACGCGTTGATGAACAGGTTGCGGGAAAGGCAGAACAGCCAGGCCCGGGCGTTGGTGCCCGCCTCGTACTGCCCGACCTTCACGTAGGCGCGCGCAAACGTTTCCTGGGTCAGGTCGGCGGCGTCGGCCGCGCTGCCCGTCATGCGCAACAGGAAGTTGTAGACCACGGCATAGTGGACCAGCAGTTCCGCTTCAAAGATGTGCTCGCGGGTAGGGCGTGCCATGGGAGGGGGTGAACTAAGGGGTGAGCGAAATAGAATGCACGAGGGTAATGCCGCGGAGGCACGCATAAGTTGCGGCCGGGCCATAATTCGTGTCCCCGTTTACTACCTTTGCCCCCGCTTCACCCTAAACGTCCCGGCCATGATCAGCTACTACGCCAGCAACAACGGCACCCTGGAACGTGTGGAGCAGGCCGGTCCCGACACCTGGATCCACCTCGTCCCCCCCTTCGCCTCCGACGAGTTGCCCCGGATCGCCGAGCGCTACGATCTCCCCATCGATTTCCTGACCGACCCCCTGGACATCGACGAGCGCTCGCGCTACGAACGGGAAGACGATGCGCGACTGATCGTCGTCAACACCCCGGTGCTCAGCCAGGTCGAGACCGAGAACGACAGCATCTACATCACCGTACCGATCGGGATCATCCTGACGCCCGAGGCGCTGATCACCATCACCTCCTACGGCCGACCACCCGGTGCTGCAGCTCTTCATCGACAACAAGCTGCGCAACATCGACCCCGCCCGCCGCAGCCAGTTCGTCCTGCGCATCTTCGAGCACACGGTGTACCGCTTCCTCACCTGCCTCAAGCGCCTCAACGTCAAGCGCAACCTCATCGAGCAGGAACTCTACGACAGCAGCCGCAACCGCGAACTCAAGCAACTGCTGAGCATCGAAAAATCGCTGGTCTACTTCATCAATGCCCTCAACGGCAACGAACTGCTCAAGATGAAGATGAAGCGGGCCGACTTCCTCGGCATCCGCCACGACGAGGACATGTGGGACCTCTTCGAAGACATCATCATCGACAACGGCCAGGCCCTGGAAATGGCCAACATCTACACCAACATCCTCAACGGGACCATGGACGCCTACGGCTCCATCATCTCCAATAACCTCAACATCACCATCCAGCGGCTCACGCTCATCACGATCATCCTGACGGTACCGATGGTGATCGCCAGCTTCTACGGGATGAACGTCCCCATGCCCCTGCAGAACGGGAAGTATACCTACATCCTCATTCTCCTACTGTCCATCGTTCTGAGCCTGGCGGTCATTTTCTACTTCCGCCGCAAGCGCCTGTTCTAACATCGAGATGCGCGCACCCTGTTTTTATCTACCTTTATCCCCCACGAGCTAAAGTACCCTACATGCCTTACACTACGATTGCCGGAATCGGTCACTACGTTCCGAAGAATATTGTCACGAATCAGGACCTGACCGAAGTTATGGAAACTAGCGACGCAGTGGATCCGGGAACGTACGGGCATCGAGGAGCGCCGGTACATCGACCGGACCAAGGAAACGACGACCACCCTGGCCGTGGAGGCTTCCCTGCGGGCCATCGAAGACGCCGGCATCGATAAACAGGATATCGACTTCATCATTTTCGCTACGCTCAGCCCTGACTACTACTTTCCCGGTTCCGGCGTACTGCTGCAGCGGGAACTCGGCATCAGCGGTACGGAGATCGCCGCCCTGGACATCCGTGCGCAGTGCTCGGGTTTCATCTACGGGCTGTCCACCGCCGACCAGTTCATCAAGTCCGGCATGTATAAGAAAATCCTCTTGGTAGGGGCCGAAGGTGCACAGCGTAGGCCTCGACTTCACCACCCGCGGCCGCAACGTCAGCGTCATCTTTGGCGATGGCGCGGGTGCGGTGATCCTGGAAGCCACCGAGGACAGGGACATTTCCGTCCTTTCCACCAAAATGCACAGCGACGGCACCTACGCCGAGAAGCTGAGCTACATGTACCCCGGTGCTCACGGGGGCTACTTCCTGGAGAAGTACGGCATCGAAGACTTCGACGTCGATTACGATCTCGAGAACAATCCCTACGGCGGCGTCTTCTGGAATCAGGACATGCTCGACAAGGCGCGCGTCTACCCCCATATGGAAGGACAGACCGTCTTCAAGATGGCCGTCCGCAAGTTTCCCGAAGTGATCATCGAAGCCCTCACCGAGGCCGGACTCGGCATCGAGGACCTCGACATGCTCATTCCCCACCAGGCCAACCTGCGCATCAATCAGTTCGTGCAGAAAACCATGGGCCTGCGGGAGGACCAGGTGTACAACAACATCATGCGCTACGGCAACACCACCGCCGCGTCCATTCCCCTGGCCCTGTCCGAAGCCCGCGACGAAGGGAAGATCAAGAAGGGCGACGTCGTGACCCTGGCCGCCTTCGGTGCCGGATTCACCTGGGCCGCCGCCGTCCTCCGGTGGGGAAAGTAAGCGTCAAAGCACCTCGGCGACGGTAAAGATGCTGCCGCCTACGAAGACGATATCACGTTCCCCGGCGGCCGCCCGCGCCGCCGCGTAGCCGTCGCTCACGGAGGCGTAGGATTCCCCGTGCAGACCGTAGGCCGCCGCCGCCGCACGCAACTGTTCGGCGGCCAGTCCGCGGGGAATATCCGCCTTGACGAAGTGGTAAATCCCGTCGGCCGGGAAGAGGGGCAGGGCCTTGCTCAGGTCCTTGTCGTTCACGACGCCCATTACGATATGGAGTGCCCGACCCCGTGCGCGACGCTCGTCCAGGAGCCGCGCCAGGACGGGCCGCAGCCCCTCCCCGTTGTGGGCACTGTCGGCCAGTACCAGCGGCCCCTCGTCGGACAGCGTCTGCCAGCGCCCGATGTAGTAGGTCAGTTCGGCCACGTGAGCGAAGGCGTCGGCTACCCGCTTTTCGTCCAGGGCCAGGCTACCGGTGGCATCCAGGGCCTGCAGCGCGATCCACGCGGTTTGCAGGTTTTTCTCCGCGAAGGGGCCGCGCAGGTCGGTATCGAAAAGCTTGGGGGCTTCCCGATCGGCAAAGCGGATATCCGCCCCCCGCTCCGCGGCGGCCTTGCGGAAGACGGGCTCGGTCTCCGGTTGGGTCTCGCCGATGACGACGGGACGGGCAGGCTTGATGATGCCCGCCTTCTCTCCCGCGATCTCCGGCAGGGTATCGCCGAGAAACTGCATGTGGTCGTAGCCGATGTTCGTGATGACGGCCAGGACGGGGTCTACGACATTGGTGCTGTCCAGGCGGCCGCCGAGTCCTACTTCCAGGACAACCCACTGCACCTGCGCCCGCGCAAAGTAGTCGAGGGCCATGGCCACGGTGATCTCGAAGAAGCTGGGTTCGATGCGCTCGATGGCCGGCAGGATACGCTCGGTGAAGTCCACGACGTCCGCCTCCGGAATGAAATCGCCGTCGATCTTGATGCGCTCCCGGAAATCTTTGTAGTGCGGACTGGTATACAGGCCTACGCGGAAACCGTGCGCCTGTAGGGCCGCGGCCAGGAGGTGGCTGACGGTGCCCTTGCCGTTGGTGCCGCCCACGTGCACGAAGCGCAGCCGGCGCTCGGGGTGGTCGAGTTCGGCGAGGAGGAGGCGGATGTTGGTCAGGTCCTTTTTCATGGCCGCGCCGCCCTGTCGCTGGTACATGGGCAGGCGGGTAAAGAGGTAGTCGAGGGTCGCGGGATAGTCCAAGTTCGGGTACGCTGGGGGTATCTTTGGGAAATGAGTCGAAAAGAGCAGATCATCACCCTGCTGGAGGGGGCCCCCAAGGATGCTTTTCTACGCTTTGCGCTGGCAAAGGAATGGGAGGGGGAAGGTAACGATCCGGCCGCGCTTAACGTCTACCGCAGCCTGGTGAACGACCAGCCGGACTACGTCGGCACCTACTACCACCTGGGGAAAACGCTCGAGCGCATGGAACGGCCCCGGGAAGCCTGGAAAATTTATACCACCGGCATGGAGGTCACCAAACGCCTCGGGGAGCGGCACGCCATGCGGGAACTGGCCGGTGCCCGCCTGGAGCTCGGGGACGAGGAGGATTTTGCTTAGAGCTTGTTCGGGTTTTCCGAGCCAGACGAAAACGCCGCTATTTTGGGTCTTTTCGAGCCTCAAAAGGGGAGCCTAGCGGGCTAAGTGACGCTTTTTAAGACGAAGAATAGGCGCAAACGAGCAAGTTTGCGACGGTGAGCGGAATCCCAAACAAGATCTTAGAGCCTGTACTTCGGCGCAACGACCAGGCGGGACTGTGGCTCGGAGGGGGAAACGAGGTAGCCGTCCGGGCGGCCCTCCCCCACGGAGGGATAGCTGTTCAGGCGGGTGGCCGGGCTGCTGGTGGAAGCGTCGAGTTCTTCCACAGATTCAGCGCGCTGGGCTAAGGGATCGGTGGCCCCACCCCGGGGCAGACTCAGTAAAATGGCGAATCCCGTCACCAACAGCAGCACGGCGGCGATCATCCAGGGCCGGGCACCCAGCAGCCGGGGACCGCGTGCGCGGCCATCCAGCCGGCGCTCCACGCGCTCCCAGCCCTCCGTGGGCGGGCGGCGGCGCATGCCGCGGGCGGTGGTGCGAAACTGGCGATCGAAGGGAGTGGGAGTAGGCATTTGATATAGTTTAGTGGGCGTAGCCCAGTTTTTCGAGTTGTTCCCGAAGGCGCTTCTTGGCCAGGATGAGCTGAGACTTGCTGGTATTGATGCTGATCTTCAGCAATTCGGCGATCTCCCGGTGTTTGTAGCCCTCCACGACGTAGAGGTTGAAGACCGTCCGGTAGCCCGTCGGCAGCTCGTCCAGCACGTCCAGGATGTCGCGTTCGGCCAGGCGGGTGGCGGCGTCCGGCGGGATGGCGTAGTGGGTAGGATTCACGTCGCCGAGTTCCAGCGCCTGTTTCAGGGCGTGTTTTTTGCGCAACAGCATGAGCGACTCATTGACCACGATGCGCCGGATCCACCCCTCGAAGCTGCCGGTTTCGGTGAAGGTGTCGATCTTATCGAAGACCCGGAAAAAAGCGGACACTACGACGTCGTCGGCGTCGGCGTCGCGGCGGCAGTAGCGTCGGGCGACGGCGGACATGAGCGGAGAGAACTGGTCGTAGACCGCCCGTTGGGCGCGGCGGTCGTGGGCTCTACAGCCGGCAATCAGTTCCTGCTCGGTCAAGGGGTCAGTTCAATTGGTTACGGTTGCAAGATGCCCTTGCCGGCCCCTTTGGTGGACGTGTACGCAAATACTTCGGCGAAGTGATGCTCCATTCGGGGGGTGACCTCCTCCAATTCCACGGGTCGGTGGAGCTCAACGCTCAGGCTGGTGACCGCTCGGTCCGGATCGGCAATCCCGCAGGGTACGATGTTGCCGAAATGCGTCAGGTTGGGACGCACGTTGAGGGCCAGGCCGTGCATGGTGGTCCACCGACTGAGGTGGACGCCGATGGCGCAGATCTTGCGTTTCGGCTGCCGGCGGGCGGGGTCGCCGGGTAGCCACACGCCGGTGAAGCCGGGATCGCGCTCGGCGGTAAGCCCAAAGTCAGCCAGGGTGCGGATCACCACCTCCTCCAGGCTGCGCACGTAGCGGTGTACGTCGGGAAAAAACTCATCGAGGTCGAAGATGGGATAGGCGACCAGCTGCCCCGGTCCGTGGTAAGTGATGTCGCCCCCCGGTTGATGCGCAGAAAGGTGAACCCTTGCTCCGCCAGTTCCCGCTCGGAAAGCAGGAGGTGATCGACGGAGCCCGACTTGCCCAGGGTGTACACCGGGGGGTGCTCCACGAAGAGGAGGTGGTGCACTTGCGCGATCGACGCGTCCGTTCGTCGGGCCAGCTTCCGGGCCACTACTTCCCGGTGCAGTCGGGTCTGCAGCTCCCAGGCTTCCCGGTACTCGAGACGGCCGAGGTAATTAACTTGGACGGTGGGCATGGGCGTACGGCTATTCAGGGATCGACGATCCCGATGGTCATAACGATCTTGCCCACGTTGGCGTTGCTGGCCATATAACGGTGGGCGTCGGCTACCTGCTCCCAGTCGTATATGGTGTCGACGACGGCCCGGAGTTCTCCGGTCGCGAAGTAGGGCCAGATTTTGTCCCGAAAGTCAGCCGTGAGTTCCTGGCGGTAGCGGTCGCTGCGGCTGCGCATCGTGGTGCCCGTCAGTTGGATGCGCTTGCGGAGGAAGGGAGCCATGCTGAAGTCTTCCACCCGCGCGCCGCCGAGGGCGGCCAGGCTCACGATGCGTCCGTCGGTGGCGCAGGCGTGCAGGTTCTGCTTGAGGTAGGGGCCGCCCACGAAATCCAGGATGATATCGGCGCCCTTCCCGTCGGTATAGTGGAGGACCGCCTCGTCGAATTCCTCGCTGTGGTAGTCGATGCACAGGGCGGCCCCGAGGTCGAGGAGGCGTTCGTGCTTGTGGGCGCTTGCGGTGACGATGGGTCGGGCGCCGACCAGGTTCGCGAGTTGGATGGCGGCGGTCCCTACCCCACTGGCTCCGGCATGGATCAGTACGGTATCCCCCTGGCGCATCCTTCCGATCCAGTGCAGGGCCTGGAAGGCGGTCAGGAACACCTCGGGGATGGCCGCGGCCTTGGTGAAGCTGAGGCGTTCGGGCAGGCGCAGCAGCATCCGGTGGTCGACGGCGATCTGCTGGGCGTAGCCACCGCCGTTGACCAGGGCGCACACGTTATCGCCCACCGAAAAGTCAGTCACCTCGCTACCTACCCCGATCACGGTACCGGCCACTTCCAGGCCGAGTAGGGGACTGGCCCCGGCGGGTACGGGGTAGTGGCCCTCGCGCTGCAGGAGATCGGCGCGGTTGAGGGCGGTGGCGGCGATGTGGAGCAGGACGGCGGTAGACGCGGGTGCGGGGTCGGCAACCTCGGCGAGGTGAAGCTGGCTTTCGTCGCCGGGCTGGTCGAATACAATGGCTTTCATACGGAGGGTTTACCGAGCGCGATGGCCCGGGACAGCGCGGCGCGGGCGCCGGCTTTAATGTCATCGAATACACCGGTGGCCCGGAAGGTGTTCAGTGCGGCCTCGGTGGTGCCCCCCTTGCTGGAGACGCGCTGGATCCACTCGCGGCACGTAAGGTCGTTCTTCATTTGCAGTTCCACGGCCCCGCGGAAGGTCTGGGCGACCAGCAGCTCCGCCTGACTTTCGTTGAAGCCCATTTCGGTGGCCGCCTCGATCATCGCCTCCATGAAGTAGAGCACGTAGGCCGGGCCGCTGCCGCTGATGGCCGTGGTGGCGTCGATGCTGTATTCGGTGTCGACGTAGATGGCCTTGCCCGTCGTATTCAATAGATTCTGCACCAGCACTAATTCGATGCGGGTGACCGCCTCGCTGGCCGTGTAGCTGGTCATGCCGAGTCCGATCTGGGCGGGCAGGTTCGGCATCGCGCGGATAATCTTCTCGACCCCCAGCCCTTCCCGGATGGACTCCATCGTGACCCCGGCCATGATGGAGAGGTAAACTTGCTGGGCATCGGTCAGGGGGCGCAGGGAGGCGAACAGCGCCTCGCTGTCCTGGGGCTTGACGGCTAGGATGATCAGATCGGCCGCGTTCAGGCAGTCGGCCGCCTGGGTGAAGATCGTTCCGAGGGATTCCTCCCGCAGGCGGGTGGCGTTTTCCTCGTTACGCTCCAGAATCATCAGGTCCTCCTGCTTCACCAGGTGGGCGCGCAGCAGACTCCGGGCGTAGGTCTTGCCCATATTTCCGCCACCGATCACCAGAATTTTCATTTTACACTAAATTTGTCGGTGCAAGGTAAGTCGCAACACGGTTCGCCCGCCCGGGGACAATTTCCTGGTAATCCATCCAGTATCCGTTCTAACCGGCGGTACAGCTGCTTCGCGGACTGAATAATCCCCTATATTTTAGGGGCACCTTGCCTATTTAACGATTCCGCCCATGCCACCCATAGAAAGTGAAATACAACAGACGACCTTCCGATCGCCGGCGCATAAGATCCAGGTCAATATCATATATACGGCCTCCTGGATCAACCAGCAGACGGCGGCCTCCCTGCGCCCTTTCGGACTGAGCATCCAGCAATTTAATATCCTGCGCATTCTGCGGGGGCGGGGCGACCAGCCCTCGACGGTCAAGCTCCTCACGGAGCGTATGATCGACAAAATGAGCAATGCCAGCCGCCTGGTGGACAAGCTCAAGGAGAAGGGCTACGTCAAGCGGCAGGAGTGCGAAACCGACCGCCGCCGGGTCGACATCGTCATCACGGAGGCCGGTCTGGACATCGTTGCCAAAGCCAGCCAGGCGGTAGAAAACAACATGCTCAACAACTTCAGCAACCTGGAGGAAGAGGACTTCGAGCGGCTGAGTAATCTGCTGGATAAATTACGCGGATAGCATTTGTCGTGGTTCGGCCAGGAAGTTGTATCTAGTGGGTAGACTTAGAGCTTGTTTGGGTTTTCCGAGCCTGACGAAAACGCCGCTATTTTGGATCTATTCGAGCCTCGAAAAGGGGAGGTGCACTTCGTGGCTGCTTCGCGGTGACGGGCTAAGTGACGCTTTTTGAGACGAAGAATAGGCGCAAAAGAGCAAGTTTGCGGCGGTGAGCGGAATCCCAAACAAGCGCTTAAATATTATTACACTCCTAGCGCTATGAACAGATACCTACTAACCCTACTCCTCCTGCTCTGTATTGCCCTAACGGCAACGGCGCAGCGCTCCCTCACCGGCACCGTGACCGACGATACCGGTGAACCCCTCCCCGGGGCCTACATCACCGTGAAGGGCTCCACGCTCGGCACCTCGACGGATATCGACGGCACCTATGAGATCACCATCCCGGAGGCGGCCAACACCCTGGTCTTCTCCTTCCTGGGCTTCGGCACGATCGAGGTACGGATCGGCGAGAGCGACGTGGTTGACGCCATCCTCTCCTCCGGTACCGTACTGGATGAGATCGTCCTGATCGGATCCCGGTCCACGGGACGCACCAAGCTCACCACCCCCGTACCGGTCGACGTGGTCGATGTGGGGGAGGTGGCCTCCGCCTCGGCCCAGACCAACCTCAACCAGCTACTTAATTACGTAGCCCCGAGCTTCAGCTCCAACACCCAGACCATTTCCGACGGTACCGACCACATCGACCCGGCTTCCCTGCGCGGACTCGGCCCGGACCAGGTGCTCGTGCTCATCAACGGAAAGCGGCGGCACAACACCTCCCTGGTCAACATCAACGGCACCTTCGGGCGGGGTAACGTGGGTACCGACCTCAACTCCATTCCCGTAGCGGCCATCGAGCGCATCGAGATCCTGCGCGACGGTGCCTCGGCCCAGTACGGCTCCGACGCCATTGCCGGGGTAATCAACATCATCCTGAAGGAGAGCACGGGCCTTACGCTGAACGCCGAGACCGGCGCCTACTTCAGCTCCGAGATCCCGGACTACCAGGGCAGCACGGACGGCGAATTCAACCAGATCAGTGCCAACTACGGCATTCAGCTCAGCGAGGCGGGCGGCGTGCTCAACTTCACCGGCGTATTCGACGACCGGGACTTCACTAACCGGATGCAGGAATTCACGGGCAACATCTTCAGCGGCTACAACAATCCGGCCCTGGGCACGGAACCGAATGCCAACATCACCGAGCAGGAACTCGCCAACCGGGGCCTGGAGCGCAGCGACTTCAACATGCGGGTCGGCCAGTCGGCCATCCGCAACGGCGGACTGATGTACAACTTCAAGTTGCCCGTGGCCGCCGCGACCGAGGTCTACAGCTTCGGGGGGCTCAACTATCGCCGGGGCAACGCCACCGGCTTCTACCGCCTGCCGAACCAGGAGCGGACGGTCACCGACATCTACCCCAACGGCTTCCTGCCCGCCATCAACTCCAACATCAACGACGCCAGCATGGGCGTGGGCATCCTGAGCGTGTACAACAAGTGGGAAGTGGACTTTAGCAACGTCTTCGGGCGCAACAGCTTCAACTACCTCATCGACAACACCCTCAACGCCAGCCTGGGCTCGGCCAGTCCGACCTCCTTCGACGCCGGCGGCTTTGCCTTTTCCCAGAACACTTCGAACCTGGACATTCGCCGCTACTTCGACGATGCCCTGAGCGGACTCAACATCGCCTTCGGGGCCGAGTACCGCCTGGAGAATTACCAGATCCTGGCGGGAGAGGAAGGCAGCTACCGCGATTACGGCGCGGCGAGTGAATACGTCACCAACGGGGGGGATACCATCGTCATTCAGGACGGCAGCGGGCCCGTCGCGACCGTCTTCGACCCCCTCGGGCGGAGCCGTCCCGGTGGTGCCCAGGTCTTCCCCGGCTTCCGCCCGGACAACGAGGTCAACGCCTTCCGCAACAGCATCGGGGTGTACGGCGACGTGGAGGCCGACATCACCGAAAGCTTCCTGCTCGGCCTGGCCGGCCGCTTCGAGAACTACTCCGATTTCGGCTCCACCGTGAACGGCAAGTTGACCACCCGGGTCATGCTGAGCGACAACTGGACCTTCCGGGCGGGTGCCAGCACCGGCTTCCGGGCCCCCAGCCTGCACCAGCTGAACTTCAACT
This sequence comes from Lewinellaceae bacterium, assembly GCA_963803525.1. Taxonomy (GTDB): domain Bacteria; phylum Bacteroidota; class Bacteroidia; order Chitinophagales; family Saprospiraceae; genus Neolewinella. The sequence goes on along the minus strand of CAWDMV010000012.1, from coordinate 20,464 downwards.
CCACCTCCACCCTCTTCGTCGACGGGGTGCCCTTCGAGGTAGGGGTGTTCAGCAACGACAGCCGGCCGGCGCAGTTGCTGGGCATCCCCCAACTTAAGCAGGAGCGCAGCGTGAACTACAGCGGTGGATTTACCGGGCGCATCCCGTCCGCCAACCTGAGCATCACCATCGACGGCTACCTGATCGACATCAACGACCGCGTGGTCCTGACCGGGCAGTTCCAGGGCGGCACGGCCACCCCCCAGCTCCAGGAGATCAGCCGCCTGTTGCAGCAGGCCAATGCCAACCGGGCGTCCTTCTTTGCCAACGCCATCGACAGCCGCACCCGCGGGCTCGACGTCGTCATCACCCACAACGGACGCATCGGCACCGGTAACCTGCGTACCTCGCTGGCCGCCACCTTCGCCCGGACGACGCTGCAGGAGGTCAATACCAGCTCCGTGCTCGAAGGCCTGGAGGACACCTATTTCGACCGCACCAGCCAGATCTTCCTGGAAAGCGCCGTGCCCCGCACCAAGGCCAACCTGACCTTCAACTACGACCTGAATAAGTTCAGCTTCTTCGTTCGCAACGTCTACTTCGGCAGCGTGAACGAGGCCACGAACAGCCTGGACAACGACCAGACCTTCGCCGGTAAGGTGATCACCGATTTCAGCGTCGGCTACGCCCTCAGCGACCGCCTCAACTTCATCGTGGGGGCCAACAACCTCCTCGACATCTACCCCGACCTCAACTCCCCGGCCAACCAGTCGGACGGACGCTTCCTGTACAGCCGGCGCTCGCAGCAGTTCGGAGCCAACGGGCGGTACCTGTTCGCACGTATGCGGTTTACCCTGTAGATGGGGAATTGGTCGATGAGTGAATGAGTGAATTGGTGGATGAGTGAATGGCGGGGATGCTCGCTGCGCTCGTCCGCCCCACCCAACAACTCAACAACCCAACAACCCAACAACCCCTCCCCCATGCCTACCCGCCTTCTCCTTGCCCTGTTCCTCTGCACCTGCGGCCCCGCCCTCCTGCCCGCGCAGCTTGGTTTGAGGGTCAGTGAGGACGGCAGCCACTTGGTGAACGCGGCAACCGGTGCGCCCTTCTTCTACCTGGGAGATACGGCCTGGGAGTTGCTGCACCGGGCGAACCTGGCCGAGACGCGGATGTACCTGCAGGACCGCAAGGACAAGGGCTTTAACGTCATCCAGACCGTGGTGCTGGCGGAACTCGACGGACTCACCACCCCCAACGCCAACGGGGACCTGGCGCTCAACGAGCTCGACCCGACGGACTGGAACGAGGCCTACTTCACCCACGTAGACCGGGTAGCGGAGCTGGCCGATAGCCTGGGCCTTTTCCTGGGGCTGCTGCCGACCTGGGGCGATAAGTTTAACCGAAAGTGGGGCGTCGGGCCCGAAGTGTTCACGCCGGAGAACGCCCGTACCTACGGACGGCAGCTGGGCGAGCGCTACGGCGACCACAACATCATCTGGATCCTCGGGGGCGACCGTAATCCGGAGGAGGAAGAAGACTTCGCGATTATCCGGGCCATGGCGGAGGGGCTGCGTGAGGTCATTGGCGACCGCCAGCTGCTGACTTACCACCCCCAGGGCGGGTTTACCTCGGCCCGGTTCTTCGGCGAGGATGCGTGGGTGGATTTTCACATGTTTCAGAGCGGCCACGGCAGCCTCGACGACAAGCAGAACTACGATTTCCCCCGCGACGTGAACCGGGAAGCCCCGGGAAAGCCCGTCGTGAACGGCGAGCCGGCCTACGAGGATCACCCCATCAACTGGCGGCCCGTCAACGGCTGGTTCAACGACTTCGACAGCCGGCAGGCGGCCTGGTGGAGCGTGCTCTCGGGGACCGACGGGCACACCTTCGGCAACCACAACATTTGGCAAATGTGGGAGCCCGGCCGCGAGCCGATCAGCAGCGCCCGCACCCCCTGGAAGGAGGCGGTCCACTACCCCGGGGCGGCGCAAATGGGGCACCTGCGTGGATTGATGGAGTCCCTGCCCTACTACGAACTGGAAGTGGATTGGGACCTGCTCACCAACGCGCCCAACAGCAGCGGTCGGGAAACCATCGTGGCGCGAACGCCCGACGGTGAGCTTATCCTGGCCTACACCCCTTACGGAGATGAGTTAGAGGTAGCGACCGATAAGCTGCCCAAAGACGGGGCGTACAGTTGGTTTAACCCCCGGTCGGGCGCGGAAATCCCATTTGCCCCGGAGCAGCGGGGGGAGAGCACCGTCTTCGACCCACCCTTTGCGGCGGAGCGGGGGAATGACTGGGTGCTGATCGTCCGCTAATATTTCGTTACCCTTTACTGTCTCCGTGGACCTCCGTGGTTTTAAAGCACGTGTAGCAACATTAAACCACGGAGACACGGAGGGATGCACGGAGAGCGGGGGAAGTGGTTGGTGTTCGACCCCACCCCTCACCGTGCCAGGATGCGGTAGCCTGCGCTCTGCGGTCAGTCGTCGAGGCCCAGCACCACCCGACTGGTGGCCTCGTCGGTGCCGGCGTCGGCGAAGTCGTCGAAGGCGCGCTCGGTGACCTGGATGAGGTGGTCGGCGATGAAGGGGGCCCCCTCGGCGGCGCCCTGCGCGCTGCTCTTGATGGCGCACTCCCACTCGAGGACCGCCCAGCCGTCGTAGCCGTACTTGCTGAGCTTCGAGAAAATGCCCTTGAAATCGACCTGCCCGTCGCCGAGGCTGCGGAAGCGGCCGGCGCGGTCGGCCCACCCCTGGTAGCCGCCGTAGACGCCCTGCTTGCCGGTGGGATTGAACTCAGCGTCCTTCACGTGGAAGGCGCAGATGCGCTCGTGGTAGTGGTCGATGAAGCTGAGGTAATCGAGTTGCTGCAGGACGAAGTGGCTCGGGTCGTAATTGATCTGCGCCCGGGGGTGGCCGTCGAGGGCCTCGACGAACATTTCGAAACTGATGCCGTCGTGGAGATCCTCTCCGGGGTGCAGCTCGTAGCCAACGTCGACGCCTACTTCGTCGAAGGCATTGAGGATGGGGCGCCAGCGGTCGGCGAGCTCCTTAAAGGCCATGTCGACCAGTCCGGCGGGGCGCTGGGGCCAGGGGTACACGAAGGGCCACAGGAGGGCACCGGAGAAGGTGGGGTGCCCCCGCAGGCCCATATTGGCACTGGCGCGGGCGTTGAGGATGAGTTGCCGGGTGCCCCACTCCATTTTGGCCTTGCGGTTGTTCTTGGCCTCCGCCGGGGCAAAGGCGTTGTACATGGTGTCGTAGGCGGGGTGCACGGCGACCATCTGGCCCTGGAGGTGGCTGGCCAGTTCGGTGATCTCCAGGCCGTGCTCGGCGACCCGCCCCTTGAGCTCGTCGCAGTACGTTTTACTCTCGGCGGCTTTTTCGAGGTCGATCAGGCGGGAATCCCAGGTCGGGAGCTGCACGCCCTTATACCCCAGCCCGGCCATGTAGGCACAGATATCGTCGAGGGAATTGAAGGGGGGCTCGTCGCCCATAAATTGGGCAAGGAAGATGGCGGGGCCTTTGATGGTGGTCATGGTGTGGTCTGGTGTGAAGTAGTCGAGCAGGAGCCGCGGGAAAACGACGGGGGCTAACTTAGGAAAATTTAGCTTGGCGTCCCCTCCACGGAAGGCAGCATAAGCGCTTGTTTGGGTTTTCCGAGCCTGACGAAAGCGCCGCGGTGGCAAGTCAAGGTGCAGCTTATTGCGGTCCTGAAGCACTAGCGGGCTAAGTGACGCTTTTTGAGACGAAAAATAGGCGCGAAAGAGCAAGTTTGCGGCGGTGAGCGGGATCCCAAAACAGCGCTAAGTTGGGTGACTTGCGAACCACCCGCGCACCGCCGACCTTCCTAACTCACTCAGATAGAATAACGCTATGACCGTAACCGACCTTTCCCCCGACGAATATGGCCCGTTCTACGCCACCTACCTGCGCCAGGTCCCCGAAGACATCAACCTGCGCTCCGCCCTCGACGAGAGCGAGGCCCTGCTGGCGGACTACCTGAACGGCGTAGCGGAAGGCCGCACCGACTACGCCTACGCCCCCGGCAAGTGGAGTATCCGGACCGCCCTGCAGCACCTCATCGATACCGAGCGCATGTTTTCTAGTCGGCTGCTGCGGCTGGGCCGCCACGACCCCGCCCCGATGCCCGGCTACGACCAGGATGACTTCGCCGCGCGGGCCGACGTCGGTCGGCGGGAGTTCGGGCGCATGGTCGAGGAGTTTCGGATGCTGCGTAAGTGTACCATTTGGCTGGTCGAAAGTCTACGGGAAGAAGACCTGCTCTTCCTGGGGGAAGTGAGTGGCAAGCCCATGTCCTGCCGGGCCATGGGCTTCATCCTGGCCGGACACACCTACCACCACGACACGATCTATCGCGAGCGCTACCTTTAGGCACCCCGGCATGCGCGGGAGTTGCGTAGTATTGTGGTACTGGCACGACCGGCCGCGTCGTTATGTAGGCATCCACTACTGAATAGTTCTTTCCACCTTGCACCGTACCACCTGCTTCCTCCTCCTGCTGCTGCTGTTTTCGCTCTCCCTGCGCGCCGACGACCTCAACGGCAGACTGTGCCTGCTGTATCCCGGCAACGAACCGGCCGTGGTCGACGCCCGCGGCTTCCTGGAAAAGAAACTGGAAAACCTCTTTCGGCAACTGCGTTATACCGACAAACTGGAACGCAAGTCGCTCCGGCGTCAGGTGAGGGGGATCGAGGACCGGCTGCAGCGCGACGTGCTGCGCCACTACGACCCGGCCGCAGAGCTCGGGGACGCCTTCCGCAACGGCACCTACAACGACGCCACCGCTACCCTGCTCTACGCGCTCACTTTTGAGGCCTTCAACCTGCCCCACGAAGGCTACGTCGACCACTGGGAGAGCTACCTGCTGGTCGACCCGCAGGACAAGCGCATCGCCGTGCGCAATCCCTCCGCCCGCCCCCATACGCCCGAGGCGGAACTCACCTACCGCCGCGAGTACCTCGCCCTGGTACGCAGCACCCTCGACGAGGAACTCACCGCCCTGTCGCCGGCGGAAGCCGACGCGGTATTCTTCAGCTACTACTACCGGCCCGGGCAGCGCCTGACCTTCCGGCAACTGTCCGCCTACGAACAGTACCGCCGGGCCCAGTCCGCCTACGCTACGGCGGATTACGCGCGGGCCGACGCGCTGCTGGCCAGGGCCCACCAGCAGGAAAGCCGCCCCGCCTTCACCCTGCTCGAACGGGCCGGGCAGATCCAGCTGAGCGCCCTGGAGCGCCCCGACGTGGAGGGCTACGTGACCGAACTCTTCGCGCTGTGGCGGGAAGCCCCCGACAACCGCTACTTCCCGGCGGCCCTGTTGCAGCACTTCGACGAGCGACAGGGCATCCTGCTGGCCCAGCAGCGTACGGAAGACGCGCGCGCACTCCTCACGCGCTACCTCGAGCGCAGCCCTGCCGGACAGGCGGCCTGGGCCGAAAAGCTGACCCTCCTGCAGAGCCTGCGCTTCCTCGCCCGCTACCAGGAACGGGGGGAAACGGCCCAGGCCCTCCACCTGGCCGAAGCCCTGCTGACCGGGGCCCCCGATAATCCCGAATTTCAAAATTACGTGGCGGAGCTCACCCTCGTCACGCTCCGCCGGACCTATCCCGATCCCGACACCCTGGTTGCGGAGGCGGAGCAGGCCGCGGAGCGCTACCCCTTCCTCCTGCGCCACGAACGCTACGCCGACGTCTTCCTGCGTCAGGCCGCCCTGCGCGTCCGCGACCGTTTTTCCGACCGGGAGGAGGCCGCTGCCCTCGCCGCTCTCGTTACCTTCCGGGAGCAGCTCGCCGCGATCCCCAACGGCTACGACCGGACACTCTGGACCCTGACGGCCTTCGTCGCCGCCAGCAACTACTACTTCGCGGAGGAAGATTACCCGGCGGCCCGGGCCTACATCGAAGAGGCCCTGCGGCACGATCCCACCAACGACTTCCTGTTGCACCAGCAGGATTTGCTCCGGCGCTACTGAATGAGGTCCTGCACCGTTCGGTCGAAGCTTTCCGTAAACTCGGCGTACTTCGAGGTGGCCGGTCCGTTAAAACCAGTGTGAATCCGCACGACCTGATTGTCTCGATCGACGAACAGCAGCGTAGGGAAGCTGGTCACCCGACTGAGCGTCGGCAGCGCCCGCCCCGCCTCGTTCTTGTCGTTGCTGCCGGCCAGGAGTACGGGCCAGTCTACCTCCATATTCTCCACGTAGCGCGCGATGGCGGCCCGGCTCCGGGGGTCGTCCTTCCCGTACTGCTCGAAGGCCAGGGCCACCACCTGCAGGTCCCTTGTGTCGTGCTCGGCCAGGTATTGCTGAAGGAAATTGGTTTCGTCGCGGCAGTTCGGGCACCAGGTGCCGAACAGCTGGATGAGCTTGGGGCCTTCGAGTTCGCTCAGGCGCAGGGTGTCGCCGTCGGCATCGGGAAAGGCAAAGGCCAGGGGGACGTCGGCGCGCACCCGCGTGAGTAGATCGGGATCGGTCAGTTCCGCGGCCTCATCGCGGGTGGCCGTCCATTCGCTCAGGTAGTGGCGTCCGCTGCGGAAGGTACCGGCCAGGCTCCCGTCCTCGCGAATCCGGGCCTCGAAGAGGAAGGCATGGCTGCCGTCGAAAACGCTGAGGTAGGCCTTATTGGCCTGCACGGTACCCTCGAGGTAGCGGTAGTCGCCGGTCTCCGTGCGAAACGTGCCGGTGAGTTGGTTGCCCTCCTGCGTAAACTCGGCGATCCCCGGATAGGGATCTTCGTTCCGGTCGCCGGCAAAATCGACCGCCCAGGTACCCGTCAGGTCGGCCGCCGGGGTCTTGCGCAGGGGCGTGAAACGGAAGCCCTTTCCGAAGTAGGCCCGGAAGGGGATGCGGTAGTTGTCGCGGTAGTTGACTACCCAGACGCCCTCGATCACGTTTTCCTCGTGGTAGGCGCTGATGTAGCTGTCATACACCGGAAAGTCGATGCGCAGGGTATCGCGTCCGGCCCGCTGATCGCGCCCGGCAACGATGTCCCGGGCCGGCACCAGGATCTCCTCTTCTCCATTGTGGATGACCAGGTGAAAAGTGGTATCGTCTTCGTACACCACGTCGAAGTTGAAGGGCAGCTGTCCCCCGGTCACGTCGTCAAACTCCAGGTCCGTCTTCTCGGGGATCGGGGCGCCCTTGGGGTTGGGCACGATGGGATTGTACTCCAGCTCGAGCACCCCCCGGTAGGGCCCCGGCGGCAGGAAGGCGTAGCGCTTCTGCACGAAGACGCAGGAAAGCAGAAAGAGGAACAACAGGGCGGCCAGCGCGGGTGCAGGGCGGGCGGAAGAAAGGCGCATATCACGAAATTTGGCGAGAGAATAAACCTCCTATGCAATACGCTTTTCCCCCGATGTAGTTGGTGATGTGGGGCGGGTCGCTTACTTTTGCGTCCGCTTCCGCCCGCGGAACGTCCGGTCTCGTAGTACAACGGATAGTATACAGGTTTCCGAAGCCTGCGATGATGGTTCGATTCCATCCGAGACCACTTCCCCTCGTCCGCCGAGGGTTGCGCAGCGTCCCTCGTCGGCCGAGACAGACGGGCGAATCTTACAAGCTTTACGCAAGCGTTCCGATCATTCCTGGACAAGGATGCACGAATACCCCAGGAGGGCTGGCAGACCATTGCCGCCTGTTGTCGGAGGAAAAAAATTGCACAAAACCGGAGCCGGCTGGTAGAGGGCCAAATTTGCCACCACCGCTATTTTTTGGAGGCAGGGCTTTTGCGCTACCCCATCGTCGAGTCCGGGATGGAGATTATACCTCAAGCGGCTACTAAAAGTGAAGGCTGACTTCCCCTGTTTGCGCAGCGGCTCTCCGTTAAGATCTTGATCAGCTTAGGTGCCCCCGATTTTATTAGGAGAATTTAGCGGAAAACCGGCTATTTTTGTTTTGCCCATAATTATTGTTATGTTAAGTAGGGGTTTTGAGCCCCTGTCCCGCCGTACCAGATGATCGCAGTTTTACGCAGCCTTCACCGCTCATTTAGTCTAATTTGACCTCCCGGACGTGCAGCGGTGTGCCCGGCCGGGGCGCGGCGAATGCTGACACAGATTGCCTCCGGATTAAGGACAGTTCTTGCAGAACAAATACTACGAAGGTCTGACAACCCTTTTGACTCCCGCGCCTACCTTGGCAGTACTCTATTTGCCCGGAATCTCTCACGGAACCACAGATGCAAATTACCGACTTACAGTACAGCTATGCGGGCACCACTGTCTTGAATATCCCCAAACTGACCATTCCCCGTTCCGCGATCTACGGGCTCACCGGCCCAAACGGAGCAGGTAAGACCACCCTTCTCTCCCTCCTAGCGGGCATTCTTCCGCTGCAACGGGGTCAAATTGAAACGGATGGCCCCTGCGGGCTTTTACTACAGCAAACTTCGCTGTATCCGGAGATGACCGGGTACCAGAATCTCGCTTACTACTGTGCGCTTAATGGTTTCGGATCTGCGGGGGTGCCCGAGATGCTGGACTTGGCTCGCATTGATCGGGATACCGCCTCCCGGCCGGTCCGGACCCTTTCCCAGGGAAACCGGCAGCGACTCCTCATCGCTCGGGCATTCCTGAGTCCGTCCCACTACATCCTGCTCGACGAGCCCTTCAGCGCGGTGGACGTTCCAAGCATATTGCTGATGAAAGAAGCGATCCGTGACTACGGACGCGATCACCGCAAAACGGTCATTATCAGTTCCCACCAATTGAGGGAAATCGAGGATCTAATTACCCACGGGGTGATCATCAAACAGGGAAGGGTGGTCTATACCTTCGATAAGAAGGTGGCCGCGGAGGAACAAAATTCCCGAATGAAGATATACTGTCGAGAAGTTCCGAAGGAGCTACTCCGCTATTTGCAGGAAGCGGGTTATTCCTACGACACTAGGGAGGGCACCGTTACCATCCATGGTCTTTCGGAACTACAGCGCTGGGAAACCGTCGAAGCCTGCCGCAATCAGCAGGTGCCGCTCATTCGCATCGATTTTCAGTCCTCCCTGGAGGATCTCTTCATAGAAAAAGTCCGGTGAAGTCCTTTACTCCCTACCTCGCCGGTGAATTCCACAAGGTCAATTCGCGCAGCGTCCTTCTGACGGCAGGCCTCTTCACCGCGGTCCCCTTTCTGGGTACCCTGAGCATGGTAATTACTAAACGCGAGATCCTGGCCGCCGGAGCCTTGACCTACGAGCCGATCGCGCAGAACATTTACGGAGCCTGGTCGGCCCTACTCTACCCTCTATTGTGCCTGATCCTGGTGCAGTCCGTGACCCTACCGGAGCAGGAAACCAACAGCCTGCGCTACCTCCGATCGACTGCCATCCGCTGGCGCCGGTTTTTTGTCGCGAAGTGCATGTATGTCTATGCCGGCATCGTGATGGTGTCCTTAGTCAACGCCGTACTTACCTCCGCCACCCTTTCATACGTAGCCAGCCTGCAGGGCCTGGGCTACTCAGGAGGACATATATTCCGGCAGGCTGCTACGGCGTTCGCGGGTATGACCGGCTACTGCCTTCCACTGGTAGCCTTCCAAATGGTAGCCTGTCTGCTTATTCCGAAGGCTTACCTCAGTTTTTCACTTGGGCTGGTGCTCCTAGTGGTGGGCATCCCAATCGTCAATCTCACGGAATTTGTGTACAATCCCTATACCCTATTAATTGCGGCCGAAAAGCATGGCTACCTATACCCGCAGCTATTCCTCTACGCATCTGTTTTGGTTGCGGGTGCACCCTGGCTGTTTGGACGGCTTGCCGTTCGCTGATCACTCCCTCTACCGACTAGTGCCCCGGTAGGCCCGGGGGATGTGGCGATATTCTACAACCGACCCGCCGCCGCCGGCTTTGCAATCCGGAGGCTGATTGGCGGCCAGCCAAATCGGGGTGAATAAATCGTTTAGTGGCGGTTGCAGAACACAGCACTTGGTCTTCGAATTATACTTGCCATCCAAGCAGCGGCTATAGAATACGGCATCGTTAGATGGTAGGCTATAAGTTTAATTATGTTAAGTAGGGTGTTTATCCCTCCCCCCTCCGGCAAGGATAAAGGATAAAAAATCAGGTGGACTTACTGACTGCATATTTCACACCCTTTGACCCCCCCGTTTCACTCCGGTTTGACCCCCCCCAAAAGTGCGGATTTCTTTTTCCCTGTGGAAAACGTTTCACCTTGCTTTGACCCCCCCGGATAATCTACGCCTGCCACCATCTTTCGGTCAAACACGGACCGGATTATGGCAAAGAGCAAGCGTATGGATCAGATCATCACCATTCTTCAAGCCTACCAGCTAACCCGATCCGTCAAGGCTACCGCCCGCCGGGTGTGCTGTGCCCGCAATACGGTACGGGCCTACCTGCGTACCGCCCAGGCCTACCCCGGCGGCCTGGCAGCGGTCCTCGAGCTTTCGGAACAGCCACTACGGGAGCTTTTCTTTCCCCAGCAAAGCCCGACCGACGATCCCCGCCGGGAATACTTCGATAGCCAGATCGAATATTGGCGCGGGGAGCTATCCCGCACCGGAGTTACCCGCCAGCTCCTCTGGGAAAGCTACCGGGTAAAACGGTCCGAGGGTTACGGCTACACCCGTTTCTGTGCGTTGCTGAACGCTACGCTCGGCCACGCTCAGTTGACCCTTCCCATTCACCACCGCCCGGGGGAAAAGCTACAACTGGACTTTGCCGGCGCCACCCTGCCCTGGGTAGATCCGGTGACGGCCGAAGTCCACGCCTGTCAGGTGCTCATCGGCGTGATGCCCTACAGCCACTACACTTTCGCCATTGCCCTGGACTCTCAGCGGATCGCCGATTTTGTTTTCGGCATCACCGAAGCCTTACGCTTTCTCGGCGGGCTTCCCCGGGCCATCGTCTCGGATAACCTGAAGTCCTTCGTTACACGGCCCGACCGCTACGCGCCCGAGTTCAACGACGTTATCGCTCAACTGGGCTTGCATTACGAGCTCGACTTCGAGGCTACGCGTCCGGGCCGACCAAAAGACAAGGCCAGCGTCGAAAATGCGGTGCGCCTGGCCTACACCCGCCTGTACGCTCCCCTGCGCGACCGCGTATTCCACTCCGTAGCGGAACTCAATGCAGCGCTGCGCCAACAACTCCGGGAGCATAACCAGCGGGCCTACCGGGCGCGGGAAGGCTGCCGCGACAGTGTCTTCAACGATGAAGAAAAACCGCTTCTGCGCCCGCTTCCGACCACCGCCTTCGCGCTCAAGACGACGCTGCGGGCTAAAGTCCAGCAAAATTATCACGTCTACCTAAGCCAGCGGCGTAACTACTACTCGGTGCCGCACCACTACGTGGGCCGCCGGGCCGAGATCGTTCTCGGCCAGCAGACCGTCGAGATCTACATCGGCTCCGAGCGTGTAGCCACCCACGCCCGGCTACACCCCGCGGCGCGTCAGAGTTACCAGACCGACCCCAAGCATATGCCCCGCAGTCACGTCGAGTGGAGCCGGGCGCAGGGCTGGACGGCCGAGCACTTCCGTTACCACGCCGGCCTCATCGGTCCGGCCACGGAGTGGGCCATGCAGCAGGTACTCACCTCGCGCCACTACGAACCGCAGAGCTACCGCTCCTGCCAGGGCGTACTCTCCCTGGCCGGCAGTTACGGCGCCGATCGCCTCGAAGCCGCCGCGGCGCGCCTGCAGATCAGCGGCAAAGCCGGCTACCAGCGCCTGAAGAACGTCCTCGAAAAAAGACTTGATGAGCTGCCCGCCCAACCCGAACTCTTCACTCCACCCCGACACGAGAACATCCGGGGTTCGACGGCTTATGAGTAGGCCTGACTCCTCACTAACATACCCTTTCTTAATCCTGAACTTCAATGCTTATTTTCTATGACTGCCACCAATCTTAGCGCCCTGCGCCAACTCAAACTTACCGGCATGTGCGGAGCCTACCAGGGCATCCTCGACCTGCCCGTGGACCAGCATCCGGATGGTCACGAACTACTGGCACGCCTTCTGGATGCCGAGGCACAGGCCCGCCAGAGCCGCCGCCAGGAACTTTACCTGCGTGTTAGTAAAATGCGCTACCGCGCTACCCTGCACGACATCAATCCCAGCCCCAAACGCAACCTGACCCGCCAGCAGCTTAGCCTGCTGTCCGATCTGGCCTGGATCGACCGGGGGGAAAGCGTACTCATTACCGGAGCTACCGGCTGCGGAAAGTCCTATCTGGCCTGCGCGCTGGGTCATCACGCCTGCTCGAACGGCTACCGCACCCTGTATTCCAATCTGAACCGCTTCTGTGAGCAGATCACCCTGGCTCAGGCCGACGGAACGATCATCAAGTGGCTGGACCGACTGGGAAAAGCCGCACTAATCATCCTGGATGACTTCGGCCTCCAGGCTATCAACCATCCGGTAAAGTTGCTCTTGCTACAGATACTCGAGGACCGTTACGAACGGGCCGGCACCATCATCGTGAGCCAGTTGCCCGTAGCCAAATGGCACGAATACATCGCCGAACCGACCATCGCTGATGCTATCCTGGACCGAATCGTGCTTAAGGCTCACCGTGTCAAACTCCAGGGCGACAGCCTACGGAAAAAAGCAGAAAACCTATCTTCGTAGAATCGATGGACGTGGATTATCTACATGGGGGTCAAACCCGAGTGAAATAGGGGGGTCAAATAGAGTGAAATACGCACTACCCGCATTACACCACTCCTATGAATCAACTTGATCCCGAATCTCTTCACCATTTCCACTTTCGCCAAGCGGTGTTGCGGTCCAACGGAGTGATGCTGGAGATTGAAGAGGTCTGCGACAATCTGGTGTGGCTCCGAGTGGTCACCTCACCGGAGCTGCACCAGGTGGTATCTAAAAAAGAAGTGGGGGACTTAGCGGCCGAAGTATTTAGGTTTCTCCCCTATAAGGTTTTTGTCACCGTAGTGGATTGGTCTTGCACGGATTGATCGGCGGCGGAGCCCTTTAAAAATCGGTCAGGTTTGCCGGTCGACGGCAGGCCCGGCCCATCAGCTTCTGTTTTCACAGGCACACCCGGTGGCAGACCATACTTTACCTTATGTTGAGTATAGTTTGGAATATTTCTCGTCCTTCCCCGTTGATCACCGTTCTCTGACCCCTACGTTCATCCCCGGTGGGGCCGTTCCGGGGCCAAGGCTAGGATGATGCGGTTGAGTTTGGGCGACCAGGGCCAGGCCACGGACAATGCGTTCATCGAGGGGTTGTGGAGGAGCATGAAGGACGCGCGGCGGTACCTTCATGTCGAAGTCGGACCCGGCCGCCTGGCACAGCGTACCTGGGTTGCTAACGAGCACTTTAGGTGATCGATCACTCAGTAGATAACGCTACCTCTTTTTGAATGTATTTCCTCAACACTGATTTAATTTTTTGCAGTTTCAGGGGCTTAGTCAAGAATTCATCCATTCCAGCGGCAAAGCATTTGTCTTTCTCCTCCTTCAACACGCCTGCGGTCAGCGCCACAATGGTGACTTTATTTCCCGTTTGTACCTCAATCTGCCTGATCTGCTTGCTTGCTTCGACACCATCCAGTTCCGGCATGTGTATATCCATGAAAATTAAATCCGGAGCTAGCTTCTGGTACTGCCCAACGGCTTCTACCCCATTCTTCGCCTCATAAATTTCGCAATCGGGTACAAGTTGGGCTAGTACGGTTTTACTAAGCAGCATGTTGAACGGCTCATCTTCCGCAATTAAGAATTTTACTTTCTTTGTTGCGCCTTCTGTTTCTAAAGGCTTTTCGGGTATTCTCGGTGAGCCAGCCTCCGCCTCTTGTTGCAGATTACAGAGGTAGCTGAATAAATCATGGCTCTTTACTGGTTTATTCAGGTGAAAACGAACCCCCAATTTCTCACATTGCTGGCTCAGTTCTAAATTGTCCAGCGAGGAATGAAGCAAGATTATGGGTGGTGTATCGGTGGTTAAGTTCGATTTATGTTTTATCAGGCCTATGGTCTCGATGCCGTTGATGTAGGGCATATTATAATCGCAGATGACGACATCATAGGGCTCGGAGGTTTCCAACTTTTTAAGCGCCTCGAGTCCGTTTTCGCAGCAGTCGGATGTTATCTGCCACTGGTTTAGCATCTGTTCCAGAATCAGGCGGTTGCTCGCATTATCATCGATGATCAGGCAACGCTTGACCCCTGCAATCTGGGTAGTATCCAACTTTTCTCCCTCCTCGAAGCTGGTGATGATATCAAAGTAGAAGGAAGTGCCAACATTTACGGTACTCTCAATCTTGATCTTACTTTCCATTTTCTCCGCAATCATTTGCGAAATGACGAGCCCCAGACCGGTGCCCCCAAATTTGCGGGTAGTCGAACTGTCGCCCTGGGAAAATGGCTTAAAGAGCTTGTCCTTTTGCTCGTCGCTGATGCCGATGCCGGTATCCCGCACCGAAATGGAGAGTTTACCCTGCTTATCGTCAAGCGCCTCAAAGCCGACCTTTAATTCTACTTCGCCCTGCTGGGAAAACTTGACTGCGTTGCCCAGCAGATTGACCAGAAGCTGTTTCAGTCGAATAGGGTCGACGCTCGCAAAGCGTGGCATGGCGGGGTCGACATCCAGGAGTAATTCCAGGCCTTTGTCGGCGGCGGCAAACTTCATGATGTCCAAGCTATTGTTTAGCAGCTCGATCATATCGGTTTTGATGATTTCGAGGTCCAGCATCCCGGCTTCAATCTTGGACAGATCGAGGATATCGTTGATAATATTGAGCAGTGCGTGCCCCGAGACGTTGGCGTTGTTTACGTACTGCTGCTGAACGGGAGAGAGCGCGGTTTTTTTGAGCAAATCGGTGAAGCCAATGACGCTGTTGAGGGGGGTGCGGATTTCGTGGCTCATGTTGGCCAGAAATTCAGACTTTGCCTTACTGGCTTTTTCTACTTCCTTCTTACTGTCTTCAATCTGCTTTAGGGCTTCCTTTTCCTTGCTTATATCCCAGTTGGTGCCGATCATCCTGATGGCACGGCCTGCCTGATCCCGGAGGACCGTAGCCAGGGCCCTGATGTTTCTGCTTTGTCCGGTCGGATGTTCTATACAAAACTCGGTATTGAATACCTTCTCTCCCTTGATCGCCAACTCGATTTCCGTACTGATGCGTTCTCTGTCGGGTTCGTAAAATCCGTTGGTCCATACCTCGTATGCATTGGAGGATTCCGCGCCTTGTACTCCGTACAGAGAATACATCTGATCGTCCCAGAGCATATGGTTTTCTACGATATCCCAGTCCCAGACTCCTACGCCCCCGGCCTGGGTGGCCAGACTCAGACGCAGCTCACTTTCTTTCTGGGCCTGTTCGGCCCGCTTTCTGGCGGTAATATTGGTATGGGTACCGACCACCCTTGCGGCTTCCCCCTGCTTATTTCGCTCGACAACTTT
Source organism: Lewinellaceae bacterium (assembly GCA_963803525.1). Lineage (GTDB taxonomy): Bacteria > Bacteroidota > Bacteroidia > Chitinophagales > Saprospiraceae > Neolewinella. The sequence continues at coordinate 5,083 of CAWDMV010000012.1, read as the reverse complement.
GCCCTTGTTTAATATCCACAGGTATTCTTCCTCCTTGTTTTTGAAACGGTATTCAAAACTGAAGGCGTCTCCGTTGCCAGCTGTTTGGGTTACGTTGCCTAGTTCTGCAAAAACCCAATCCTTGTCGTCGGGGTGCAACCTGTTTGCCCACTCGCTCGCCAGGGATGGAATCTCCCCTACGACATAGCCCAGCATTTCTACCCACGCCTTGGAAAATACGGTGATACCGGTAGCGGGATTCCAGTCCCAAATACCATCACCCGAGGCGTCTAGCGCATAGTTCAGCCGTTTGGATAATTCTTCCTTTTCGAGCTCTTCTCGCTTCTTACAGGTAATGTCTTGTGCCACCCCCCGTAGGCCGACTATCTGCTTACTTTCGTCAAGTACCGCTTCCCCCCGTACCCACATCCAGCCGTTTTCTCCGTCTTTCCGGCGGGTTATTAGCTCCAGTTCGTAGGGGATGCCCCGTTCGGTAGCAAGGGCCAGGGAAGCGGCTAACGTTTCCCAGCTTTCTGAAGTGAACAGCTTCATGTGTTCCTCGACGGGTGGCGGGGGAAGCGCAGGATCGAATCCGTACATGTTGTACAGTTCCTCCGACCACAGCACCTCATTAGTCTTCAGATCGAGCTCCCAACTCCCGATTTTGGCAATTTTCTGGGTACTCTTCAGCAGGGAGGAATTCTTGGTCACCAGTGATTCACCATTTTTGAGGCTCGTGACGTCCTGGTGAGCGCCCAGCATCCTTACGGGTTTCCCGTGCTTATCCCGGATCGCCATGCCACGACACCTGATCCATACCGTAGACCCGTCTTTGTGCGTATACCTTACGGTTTGGTTGTAGGGGTGCGCCGGGTTCTCGCAGTGTTTTATAAAGTTTTCGGTGGCGAGCTTCAGATCCTCCGGATGAATAATGTGCTGCCAGGCAGCGGGAGTATGCGGCATCTTACTGTGATCGTACCCTAAAACTGACCAAAATTTAGGATTCATCCATTCTTCTTCGGGATTTTCCAAATCCCAGTACCACATACCGTCTAAAGAAGATTCCTGGATAAAATCAAAGATCCGCTCATCGGTCTTGATTAGTTCATACAGCTCCTTTTTCAGGTAGTGATTATTTTCCATGCTCTTCTTTGTTTGCGTTAGGAGAAGGTTCATATACTAAGAGGCAAAGCAAAAGCTTACAAGCAAAATGCAACCTCACCCACTGCATTCTCAATACCGACCCAGTAGAGCGCCACAGATTACCGCCGCCAACTTTCCAAACGAATCTCCGGCGGGATTATTGAGCCCCCGGACGGAAAATGCCCCCCCGGCCGCCGCTACGTAAGCGTCTGAGTAAGTGCATCTTTTCCCTGAACAGGGGATGAAGCGCTGCCGTCAAAAGAAATGGGGGACAAATCCAATCCTAGGTACGCCCTGGTGGAGGGCCAAGCCACCTCCGGATAGTTGGTGTCCCATCGAAAGGCCCAAGCTATTCACCAGTCTAAGTAATAACCCAGCAGTACCCCTGCGGCAAAGATTAGGAGGCCCAGGAAAATCAGTATTAGGTAGGTAGAGGCGGCGGAGGGACCATCTTTTCTCCTCTCACGGGACCAAACGCTCGGCCGGGTACCGAATGATACACTGCAATACTGCGGAGCCCGCCGGCAGGGGGCATCCTGGCTGCGGGAAGTGCGCCGAACATTTTGTTGGCCATCCCAATTTTATCTATTCCTTTGCTTGCTAGAGCTCATTCAAGGTCCGCTCGATTTTCGGCGCGGGCCTATTTTATGCCCACTGCTTTGTCCAGGGTACAGCGTGGAAGAGCACTCAAACTGGCATTTCCGCGTCGCATCTCCCATTGGACCGGCAATCCGCCGGCACGAGCGGGATAAGGCCGGAGTTTAGTAGCCCTCGCGTGCTTCTACCCGTAGTTAATTGCTCAGCGGTTGGTTTGCCTCTCCATTCTTCGGCAGCAACAAGCTTATTTCAGCCAACCAGTAAAAACTGTTGGGCAACATTCACTTAGCGCCTATTTTTATGGGCGTAGTTTTATTTACCTCATGAAAATTTGTTTGCTATGGTTCGCCTACCGGATGATTCTTCCGATGCGTGCTTCCGCGAATCCCAGTCCATCCTGGCCCAGGGAGGGGTTATACTGGAAATCACTAACGTGACCGGAAATTTAGTAACCGCCGCCGTCGGACAGTGGGAGGAGGGAGAAGACCGCCTGAGCGACCAGGAGTTGGCAACCTGGGCAACGGCCATTTTCACCTCCCTGGGCTACGGTGTTGCCCTGGAAGACCTCCCGCACTTCGTGTAGTTCATTGTGGTTTGCCCCCCTATTAATCGGACTTTCGTACAGTTCGGGTTGACTAATCGATTCAGGTGCTGATCCCGGTGGATAAGCAAGCACCCGCTTCCTGTTTCAGGTTGCCCGTGAGCAAGTAGCGGGGCTGGGTAAGCTTAAAGATATTCCTTCGCCGCTTATCCTGGTGGGTAACGACTAGGCCCTCCTGCCAGGCCTGCCAGAACAGGGCGGGCGGGAGTAGCGCCGTTGCCGTATGGACGCGGCTGTTGTTGTACTTCTCGTAAAAGATCGTCAGGCGCTGTTCCAACTGGCCCAGCGTCCAGAAGGTATCCCCCTGGGTGGCCTGACTTATGATGGAATGAAAGCTTTCTACGTGTCCGTTTTCCTGGGGAGTATAGGGATGAGTGAAGACTTGGCAGAGGTGATTATCCAGGAAGAACTGCCGCAGCTTGGCGGCCAGGAACTGCGGTCCATTGTCGTTACGCACCTCGATCCGGATACCGGTAGCCAGCAGGTCCTCCGCCTGGAGGTGCTCCTCAATGATCCGCTCCCAGGATGATCTGACCTGACTCCACTGCATCCGATACCCCACCTGCCAGTCCAGGACCATCCGGGTGAAAGTATCCAGGATGGTGAGTACAAAGGCGTAGCGACGGTGCTCCTCTACCCAGAACAATTTAATGTCCATCTCAAAGAGCGTGAGCGGCTTATCCGGGCGGACGCAGCGATACTTCACGTACGGCCCGCCCTTTTTTCTGGCCCGGGTAAGCAACAGGCGCCGCTGTCGCATCAGTCGGTAGACCTTCTTACGGTTGATGCGGTACCCCCGCAGTTCCAGGTGAGCGGTCATGCGTTTATAGCCACACCGCAGGTCGTCATCCTCCTGTACGGCTTGGATCTGGGCCACTACTTCGGCGTTCGGCCGCTGCGTACAGCGCCCCTGATCGTCGTAGTGATCGGTATGGGTACTCGGGGATACGCCCGGTCGGGAAGGACTACCACCGGCCGCCACTGGAGGGCTTGGTCGGTAATAGTACTGGTGGCGGGTCAGTTGGAAAGCTTCCAGGGCATCCTGGAGGCGTAAACCCAGGGCTTGATACTGCCGGACCCGCTCCCGCTTCTCGGCCGGGCTCAGTCCTTTTTTACCCGGGCTTCCTTGAGGGCGCGGATCAGGAGTTCCTTCTCCGCCACGAGTTCCTTCAACTGGCGATTCTCTTTCTCCAGTGACTTGATCTCCCGCATCCGCTTAACGGTCACGCCGTGGCGGAAGCCGTCCTCGCCCAGCTCGGAGAACTTCTTACGCCAAGCGTAGTAGGTAGCGGGGTAAACATCGTACTTGTCAAGCGTGACCTTGACGCCCTTGTCGGAAGCTTCCCGCAGGATCTGGAGCTTCTCTTCGGTGGTGAATTTGCGTTTTGCCATGAAAAAAAATACAGTTTTTGAACTGTAATCCATTCCGATCTAATAGGGGGCCAAAACACGGTCCGGTGGAGCTCCGTTGGCGCTGGCTGAAGAACCGCTGGGGCACCTGCAGTCGGGATGGGGTCATCACCCTGAATCTGGAGCTGATCAAGGCGCCGAAGGTCTGCATCGAGTATGTGATCGTCCATGAGCTCTGCCACCTAAAGCACTTTCACCACGGCAAGGCGTTTTATGCGTTGCTGGAGCGGGAGTGGCCTGGGTGGGAGGTGGTTAAGGAGCGGCTGGAGAACTTACTAGCATAAGCATAAATCTGAAACCAGAGATCGTAATCATAAAGCTCAACCGCCTTTAAATTAGAGGTAACAGTTGAGTTCGTGCAATCTTCCCAATGGGAGTCAGGTCATATGATAGCTTGACTGGCAGTCCTTTTGAATTACTCAGCTTGGAGTCTTTTTCTGGTTGAGAATAACTTGCGTTGTCTTGCATAATTATTTTGCAAATACCTAACCTAACCAACGTATCATAAATTCCGCTATCCATAGATACTTGTCTCCAGTCTTCAGTACCTACTTTAGCATAATACTTTAGATCGGGTAGAAAGGCTCGGTCAACAATTTGAGCTAGCTGAAAAAACTCATCTCTGGTTATAGTTTCCCTAAGGAGGAGTACAAAGACTCTGCCAACTAACGCTGCTTTCTCATCATCGTCTAATCTGTCAAGCAAAAAAAGAAGTTTGTCACCAAATCGTATTCTCTCTTCTTTAGATGAAACGATACGACCAATTGCTTCTCGCCGGTCTGCCTCAGAAACCTCCTTTGCCTCATATAGAAAACGAGATAGTTTTGCGCCAAATAATCGATCGCTTATTGAGTGACCAGCTTTAACTGTGGAGAGAATTAAGCCAACAACAGGTATGCCAGCAAGGTCTCCCTCAGTGGCTGCATCGATCACCGCATCTGCTAAATTGGCCCCAACCTCACTCAAATCGCTAGTCAGTGAGTTTGAAAACGCTTTGTTTAATTTAGTCATGCTCCCAAGTTACCACCAAGAATTCGCCTGGTCTGATTTTAGCAGAACTGCACGATATTTCGATACAGAGATTGAATGAAATATAGGCGGCAATCACCAGGACGATATTGTAACGGCAGTCGGCCATCAGGCCCTTAATGAGGGTGTTGGCCTAGGTCCACCGCAGGGCGGCGGTAGCGCTCTTGCGTCGTGGTTTTGCCATGTACTTAAGGTACGACTGGGAGGTTACAAAAACCACCCGTCACGCAGGTAAACGCAACCTAAAAACAGAATGGCCAGACCTTGTTTCGTTTAACTAGTTGATCTACAGTTAAGTAAGCGATTTTCCTAGGTTATACTTCT
>CAWDMV010000011.1:0-95127 GCA_963803525.1 Lewinellaceae bacterium | reverse complement strand
TTCCGGGCTGTTTCCAGCTTACAGGCTAATGCGTGCACCTTTCCCATTCCGACCTTGACGGCTTTGATGGCCCAGGGCAGCGTTCAGTTTACCTCCAGCGCCTTGTCCCTATCCACATAACCGGTCACGTTCACCGCCACTCCGGCGGCATGGGCCGCCAGGGTCGTAGAGATACAGGTCTGGATACCCCGGTATTCGGCCCGGATCTTCTGGGCGTCCTCGAGGCGGCACACCCGGAGTTGGGTACCGATTTTCCCTTCTTCGTAGCCCAGTCTGCCGACCGTCGCGGCACCGGCGGCCCGTTCCAGGTCGGCTTCCAGCGGGTTCTCGAGGTAATCGTTGAACCATTTCTGGCAGAGAGTTTGGTTATTATCCTCACCGCCGGGGCCTTCGCCGCCAGTGTCGACCGGCACTTCCGGATCGTTCATATCGTTGGCCATTGTTATGTGTATTTTTAAGTGAATGATTTAGTTAGCCCGCCACGGCCCGGGAGCCCGGTGAAGCGCCTAGCTCTCCTGCATCTTGTGGCTGAAGCGCAGGATGATGAATTCCGCGGGGCGCACGACGGCCAGGCCGATCTCCACGATCATGCGGCCTTCCAGAATGTCCAGCGCCGTCATGGTGATAACGAGGCCTACCCGGACGAAGAAGGCATCCTCCGGCACGGCACCGGCCAGCGCACCGGCCCGCCACTGCAGCGTGAGGAAGTTCTCGATCATGCCCCGCACCCGCACCCAGGTATTCGCGTCGTTGGGTTCGAATACGAACTGCTCGCTGGCTTTTTTAATGGATTCTTCGGCCATGTTGAAGAAGCGGCGGACGGGTACGTAGCGCCACTCATTGTCGTTGCCCGCCAGCGTCCGCGAGCCCCAGATCAGGGCCGGACTGCGGCCGGCGAAGGCGCGGATGGCGTTGACGGATTTGCCGCCGGTCACGTCCACGTTAAGGCCCTCCTGATCCTGTTTGCTGATCTTGATCGTCGGCCGGATCGCCAAATTGATCGTTTCGTTGGCCGGTGCCTTCCACACCCCGCGGGTCTCGTCCACCCGGGCGTACACCCCGACTACGGCCGAGGAGACCGGGAGGGTGAGGTCGATCTGGTTGATCGCCGCTTTGGCCTGGTTGTACTGGGCGTTGGAGGTGCTGGGCAGGGTATCCATCGTGGCGTCAGTACCGTCGATGGTCACGGTCACGGCGGTCTCGTCGTAGGTGTAATCCAGGATGGTGTCGATCATTGGATAGTATACCGCACCGTACTTGAGCTGGTCCACCGTGCCGGCCAGGGTATTGCGCAGGGTATCGATGTTGTTGGCCGTGGGGTCGGCCGGATCCAGCCATACGTCCATGACGGTAAAGCGGTCCTGCAGGTCGGCGCACTGGTCGAGAGCGGCTTTGTGGAGGGCATAATAGTCCGCCGCGCTGGACAGGTTGGTGCTATCGGGAAAGACGAGTAACGTCACTTCGTCCACTTTGGCCACTTCGGCCAGGCCGGCTTGCAGAATGGCGAAATCCACCACTTCACCACCATTGGCGTAGGAGTCCACCGCCGTGATGTAGCAGGGCCCGCCACCGTTGTCGAAGAACGCCTGCAGCGAATAATACATCAGGTAGTTCGAGCGATTGGCGATGGTGGCCAGGATCTCGTCCGGGGTGACCGAAGTATCGATAGTGACCGTGATGCCCTCTTCCGGCACGGCAAAGCCGTAGTAGAGTTCGTATTCCTTAAGGGAGGTAATGCGGTAAGGGACGTTGAACAGGTCGCCGTCCTCACGTCGTTTTGCCATTTCCGTGTAGCCGATAAAGGCCGGAATCGCCGTCTCTACCGCAGCGACGGAGGGCGGGAAGATGGAGATTTCCTCCACGTATACGCCGGGGGTTTTATAGGTACTTGCCATGGTGCTGAACTTGCGTTTGTTTTAGATGATAAATTCACGGGGGTGCCGGTCACCGGTCGGTTACAAACGGCGTGGGGAGACTGGGGGTAAGCCTGATGCGTTCAAGCTCCCCGGGTCGCTTTAGCGGCGATGCGGCAGGTCGGTCGTCAGAAGTCGACCTTACAGATTCAGTACCCCGAGGTATACTTCGGAGTACACTTTCCCGTCGGGCTCCGGGTGGAGCGCGCGGGGATCCGGACTGGGCAGGACATTTGGGCCGTTGCCCCCGGGTAGGGTCACTTGCGAACCAAAGCGGGTGAGTGATCTGGGTGAGCGGGCTACCAGTCGGTTACGGGAGTCCACGCTAAAGTCAGCGTTCGCGGTGAGGGTCTGGGTCGGGTGGGCGACGTAGCGCCAGTAGGTGGAGCGGTTGAGGACACGGATCTCGAAAGTCGGGTGATCCGTCTCCCCCAGTGCATTCAGGCGCAGTCGGCCGTCGGCTTCGAGGAGCCGCAGGCCGGGATCGACGGCCGGGTGGCCGATGGACACCACGCCCCACGCCCGGGGATCGTACAGGGTGTCATCCAGCAGAATGCGGTGAGTAGTTGCGTACCCGGTGTCGCCGGTAACCACCAGGTCGTACCAGGCCGGAGTCGGCGCGTCGGACAGGTCGAGTTTGACCCGATCCTCCCCGGGGGTGAGCGCTAGTTCCAGGGGCGGCAGCGCGGGGGTACCCCCCAAATCGTTCAGTTCGATGGTAAGCGCGGTGGGAGTGATCCCGATTTCCGGCGTCACGGTATACTGGAATTGAACGGGCAGTAACACCCGGTCGGCATCGGTAGCTTCCCCCCTTACCGTACCCTCCACCGACCAGCTGGCCGGGTCGGTGACCGGTACCGTCGCGTCCGGCACATTCCGGATGGCCCGGTACCGGATACCGCCTTCCCCGACCACCTCTCCGGCGGCGTAGAAGCGCCGCTGCCGGGCGATGGCGGGCACCGCCAGACTGAGGGGGGCGGCGGGCACGGCCGCCGACCAGTCCGGCCGTTGGTTACTGAAGTGGTAAATGGCCGGCAGGTTGGGCCGCATTCTTTGATTCGTTACGTTGGTCCACTCCCCTCCTTCCCGGGGATAGAGGCCGAAGTGCCACGCCAGACCGGGCGAAGGGGGGGTGGCGGGCAAGCGACCGCCGGCGGGTGCCGGATCCGTAGCCAGGCCCACGAAGAATCCCGTGCGGTCCGTCACCAGCTTCATGCGGTGCCCGGCCAGGCTTCGTGCCGTTTGCGCCATGGGCCGTATGTCCACCAGGGTGCGTAGATCGTAGTGGCCTAGGATAGTTGCCACATCCGTCCCATCCACCACCGGGTCCAGGTCGTTGAATACGATCGCATCTCCCAGGTTCAGGTAATAATCGTGCCGGACTTGGCAGCGGAACAGGCGGGTATAGGTGATGCGGTAGGCCACGGCTCAACTGAGATTTTCGTTACTTACGATTTCCTCGATCAGGTGGCCGCTCTCTTTGGCGGCGGCGTCTTCCAGTTGTACCAGGTACACCCGGTACAGCGCGCTCGGCAGCTGCTTGCCCCCCAGTGCGCCCCACAGGTGGTTAAGCTGCTCGAAGGTCATGGTATAAAGGTTAAAGGACAATTCCGCCATCCCCCCGCTCAGGGCTCCGATGCCACCCGGCGCGGGGGTGCGGAACACGCGGGTGCCCTGAAAGAATTCGATCACCAGGCTCAGGATGCGCAGCGCCTTGTCGTAGTTGTTCGTGAAGTTGGCCGAAAACAATAGGTAGAGGTTCAGGCTTACCGGGGGGTTGCGGTACTCCAGGGTGCCCGTGAGGCTGTGGGCCCGGACGGTGCGGGCATTCTTGAGCGAGCTTTCCTCCTCGATATTGACCAGGCTGATGATGAGCTTGTCATCCAGATTCGCTCCGGGCTGCTCGAGGGCCGCCACGTTACCCAGGGCTACTTCCACCACCCCCGCCACGCCGCCGAGGCGTTGGAACAGGTAGGTGCTGAGCGACTGCTCAACCAGGCGGAGGGACTCAAGGAGCATGATTTTGGGGAATCTGAGTTTGTTTAAAAAAAAATGACTTTCGGCAAGGCAGCTTACCTAATATAGGCCGTTTAGCGCTAACAATACGTTTTAACACTCATAATTGCGGCTTCAACCCTATTTCTCGTAATCATCGGCAGCCTTTGCCGGAAGTGCCCCGGCCCGTGAGGCCAGCGTACTCTTGTCGCAAGACCTTAGTTGGAACCCGGGCAAGGGTACATCGTCGAAGATGTCCGGAAATCCGGAGCCCGCGCCAAAGTTGGATGTTTAGCGCGTGCTCCCGGTCCTTTATCCCCCCGAAGGGTGTTCCGTTACATGCCCACAGGTGTTTCCTCTCCTATTTCTTCAAGATTTCCGATGTTTCGCAAGAGGAAAGCCAAACGAAAAACGCCATCCTGCGGCAGCATCCTTTTCGGGACCCCGAGGTACCAAAGGACGCTACGCAGGATGGCGCATGCTGCCGGCTGTCTATAAGCCCGGTTGGGTCTAGCCCCGGCTAACGAATTCGTGTTTCTTAGACATGCCCGCGCTGTCGTACTCCAGCGCCAGCTGCCGCAGTTCGAAGTGGTCGAAAAAAGTATCCCAGCTCACCTCCCGAAATTTAGCGTCGCTGCGATTCTCCGGCCAGATGATCGTCAGCGGCCGGCTGTCGTTGGCGGTCGTAGCTTCTTCGATGACGCCGGGCACGCCGTTGTGCTTATTCGCCCAGGTCTTGATGGTTTCGTGGTTGGAGGTGGCCATGGTTTTAAGGATTGAAGGTTGAAAGGGGTGAGGGATTGAAGGGGCGCCACCCGTTTTAAGCGAGTCGCCCTCTTTGGTGCTGTACCTCAACCGCAACGTGAGTTACCCCCACCCAGGTTCGTACGCTCCACGCTCTACCCCAGCGCAGCGTCTACCGCAAGCGCGCAGCGCGAGCCTCTACCGGCGAGTCCCTCTACCTACCGGTCGTAGCCAAACCGTTTCAGCTGCCGCTCATCATTCCGCCAATCCTCGCGGATCTTCACGTGCATCTCCAGGAAGACTTTCTTACCTAAAAACTCCTCCATACGCTTGCGGGCCTGGGTGCCGAGCTGCTTGATGCTGCTGCCGTCCTTACCAATGAGGATGGGCTTTTGGGTCTTGCGGCTGACGTAGATCACCGCGCTGATGCGGGCCAGTGCCTTGCCGTCCTTCGTGGCGGTTTCCTCGAAGGTTTCGATCTCGATCTCCACGCTGTAGGGGATCTCCTGGTGGTACTGCTCGAGGATCTGCTCGCGCAGGATCTCCGAGACGAAGAAGCGCTCCGAGCGGTCGGTCAGTTGATCTTCGGGATAGTAGACGGGCCCTTCGGGCAGGGCTTCCTTGATGGCGTGCAGCAGCGCGTCGACGCCCGTGCCGAGCTTGGCCGAAATGCCGAAGATACGCTGGGGCCGGATCCATTTTTTGAATTGCCGCTCCAGGTCGTTGATGCGCTGCTCGTCCACCAGGTCTTCCTTGTTGAAGACGAGAAACAGCGGGGTATCGAGGCGGCCCACCTTGGTCACGAGCAGGTCGCTTTGCTGGTAGTCTTGCTGGGGGTCGATGAGGTAGATCATCACGTCGGCGTCCTCGAAACTGGAGTTGACGTAGCGGTTCATCATTTCCTGCATCTTGTAGCCGGCGTCCTCGATGAAGCCCGGCGTATCGCTGAACACGATCTGAAATTCCGGTTCCGTGAGGATGCCGATGATGCGGTGCCGCGTCGTTTGCGGCTTGGCCGTGATGATGCTCATGCGCTCTCCCACCAGGGCGTTCATGAGGGTTGATTTGCCCGCGTTCGGCCGGCCGACGATGTTTACGAATCCACTCCTGTGCATACGGCAAAGGTACGGGCGCGGGCGCGGGTGCAGCGAATCCGCCCGGGGAACGGACGGAGCGGGAATTGAACTTTTACCTCCCCTCGTATGCTCAATGGTGATTACCCTTGTACTTTGTTCTCCCTCTGCGTAACTCATCCGTTCCCCATGCAAGCAACTATACTCACCGTTGGCGACGAAATTCTGATCGGTCAGGTCGTCGATACCAATGCAACGTACATGGCCGCCGCCCTGAGTGAAGAGGGTATCACCGTAGTCGAGCACCTCAGCGTAGCCGACAGCCGCATGGGCATCATGAGTGGGCTCGACCGCGCCCTCCAGCAGTCTGACCTCGTACTCATGACCGGTGGCCTCGGCCCCACCAAGGACGACATCACGAAGCTGGTCCTGGCCGACTACTTCGGCGCCGAACTCCGCCTCCACACCCCCACCTGGAACCGCCTACAGAAGCTGTACGCCCGCTACGGGCGCCAGGCTACCGACTCCCACAAAGAGCAGTGCCGCCTGCCCACCGGGGCCAAAATCTTGGTCAACGAGCGCGGCACCGCACCCGGCCTCTGGCTGGAAAAGGAAGACCAGATCGTCGTCTCCATGCCCGGCGTTCCCTACGAGATGGCTTACCTCATGGAGCACGAGGTCATGCGCCGCCTCAAGCGCCGCCAACTGGATGCCGACCTCCTGCGTTCCGTCACCCTCCTCACCGCCGGCGAGGGGGAAAGCGTGATCGCCGAGCGCCTGGAGCAGATCGAAGACAGCCTGCCCCCGCACATGGGACTCGCCTACCTGCCAAGCCTCGGCACCGTGCGCCTCCGCCTCAGCGCCCGGGGCGACAACGAGGGAGTGCTCCAGAATGAACTGAGGGATTACCGCCAGCAGATCGAGCGGGCGCTCGGCGACCTCGTCTACGGCTACGGCAAGGACGACCTGGCCTCCGTAGTGGCGCATACCCTGCAGGACCGGAAGCAGACCCTGGCCACCGCCGAAAGTTGCACGGGAGGGTACCTCGGCAGCCAGATCACGGCCCATCCGGGCTCCAGCGCCTACTACCTCGGCGGGGTCGTGGCCTACTCCAATCCGCTGAAAGTGTCGCTGCTCGATGTGTCCGAAGCTACCCTGGCTGCATTCGGTGCCGTGAGCCAGGAAACCGTCACCGCGATGGCCGAGGGGGCCCGTGCGCGGCTGGGGGCGGACTACGCCCTGGCTACCTCCGGCATCGCCGGACCCGGCGGCGGCAGCACGGAGAAGCCGGTCGGCACCATCTGGATCGCCCTGGCTACCCCCGAACGCACGGTCACCAAACTGTTGCGCTCCGGCAAGGACCGCCAGCGTAACATCGAATTCACCTCCCTGCAGGCCCTGAATCTCCTCCGCCTCGAGCTCGGCACCACGCCCGTCCTGCCGGAGCCGAAGCCGGTCCCCGCTCCGGAGCCGGAGCCAGCCCCCAAGAAGAAGGGCAAGCCGAAGGCCGCTAAATCCGCCAAGCGGGCAAAGCCCGCCCCCGCACCGGCGGAAATCCCGGCCGCCGAGGTCATCGAGGTGCCCGCCGCCCCCAAGCGGCTCGGCCGCCGTAAGCCGCTGCCGGCGAAGGAAGTCGCCCCGGAAACCGCGTCCACGCCCGTAGCGGAGGAGCCCGCCGCCGCGCCTAAGGCGAAGCGCTCCACCCGCGCCCCGCGCAAACCGAAGAGCACGCCTGCCGCGGTCGAGGTCGCAGAATCGAAGGAGCCCGCTCCACCGGCCAAGCCGAAGCGTACGCCACGCAAGAAGCCCGCCGCGCCTCCCGCAAACGTGCCTCCCGGCGATGCTGCACTGGAGTCTACAGATTCGCCGGCCAAGCCCAAGCGTACGCCGCGACGCAAAAAGTAGCGACGGCTTTAGCCGTCACGCTGCCTGCGGGAAGCACCCGCGTAGCAGCAAAAAGCACAAGCAGCAGGTCCACTAAAGTGGACGCTACGCGGTCAAGTAGCGACGGCTTTAGCCGTCACGCTGCCTGCGGGAAGCACCCGCGTAGCAGCAAAAAGCACAAGCAGCAGGTCCACTAAAGTGGACGCTACGCGGTCAAGTAGCGACGGCTTTAGCCGTCACGCTGCCTGCGGGAAGCGCCCGCATAGCAGCAAAAAGTACAAGCAGCAGGTCCACTAAAGTGGACGCTACGCGGTCAAGTAGCGACGGCTTTAGCCGTCACGCTGCCTGCGGGAAGCGCCCGCGTAGCAGCAAAAAGTACAAGCAGCTGGTCCACTAAAGTGGACGCTACGCGGTCAAGTAGCGACGGCTTTAGCCGTCACGCTGCCTGCGAGAAGCGCCCGCGTAGCAGCCAACAGTACAAGCAGCAGGTCCACTAAAGTGGACGCTACGCGGTCAAGTAGCGACGGCTTTAGCCGTCACGCTGCTTGCGAGAAGCGCCCGCGTGGTAGCCAAAAGTACAAGCAGCAGGTCCACTAAAGTGGACGCTACGCGGTCAAGTAGCGACGGCTTTAGCCGTCACGCTGCCTGCAAGAAGCGCCAGCGTGGTAGCCAAAAGTACAAGCAGCAGGTCCACTAAAGTGGACGCTACGCGGTCAAGTAGCGACGGCTTTAGCCGTCACGCTGCCTGCAAGAAGCGCCCGCGTAGCAGCCAACAGTACAGGCAGCAGGTCCACTAAAGTGGACGCTACGCGGTCAAGTAGCGACGGCTTTAGCCGTCACGCTGCCTGCAAGAAGCGCCCGCGTAGCAGCCAACAGTACAAGCAGCAGGTCCACTAAAGTGGACGCTACGCGTACATCGCAACACGAGTGAAGTAGTCGCCTAAATGAAGAAGCAGTAGCTCTCCTATTGAAAAAGTTAGATTTAATTCCAACATTTTGTTTAATTTAGGAGCCTATCTAACTAATCTATGAACAAGCTGAACACCTTCTACCGTAGCCGCCTCCCCCACTATACCCCGATTGGCGGAACCTTTTTCGTCACCTTCCGCATTCAAGATGCGGTGCCGCTAGCCGTAATGCAGGCCCTACAATGGGAGTATTCTCGTTCGGTCAAAAGCATTCAGACATCGGGCGAATCGCCAGGGCGGAAGCGACAGCTCCTTTACTCAGCACGCTATGCGTACTTCCGCTCCTTTGATCGGCACCTGGACGCGAGTGGCAACGACCGCTGCTTCTTCCGGGACCCAGCGATAGCCCAACACATGGTCGATCACTTGCATGCATTCGATGGAGAGTTGTATGACCTCCGGGCCTTTTGTATCATGCCCAATCACGTTCATCTGCTCATCTCTCTGGGCATACAGCTGGTAGACCAGCAAAATTTTTATCTGGCTGCTGATGAACTCGCGTGCTCTTACCTTCCTCTACATAAGGTCATGCAGCGTGTCAAAGGCGGTTCCGCCCGCACGCTTAATCAAGCACTCGGACGGTCCGGGAAACTATGGCAGAAAGACAGCTACGATCATTTCGTGCGGAACTCCAGGGCATACGATAACATACTCTACTACATCCTGTACAATCCCGAAAAGGCGGGACTGGTTAGCAACTGGAAAAATTATCCGTTTACATTTTATAAGTGACGTCAGTAACGACGACTTTAGTCGTCATGCTGCAAGTGCGAAGAGCAGGCGACGGGTGAGCTGCGCGACTTTCTGGGGAGGTTAGCTGTCAGGTCGCTTGTTAGAAAAGCCGCGTACAGCAAATACCTCAGGCAGCAGGTCCGTTAAAGTGGACGCTACGCGGAGGCGAATCGGCTGAAGTCACAACTACGCGCTAAATTTGCCGGCCCTAGTCGATCGGGGCCTGACCAGCCCGTAAAACCAACCTCCCCATGGCCCAAGTAGAGCTCATCATGCCCAAAATGGGCGAAAGTATCATCGAAGCCACCATCCTGAACTGGGTGAAGCAGGTGGGCGACACCGTAGAGATCGACGATACGGTGCTCGAAATTGCTACGGATAAGGTCGATAGTGAGGTGCCCTCGCCCGTGGCGGGTACCCTGCGGGAGATCCGCTTTGCCGTGGACGACACCGTGGCGGTGGGGGAGGTCATCGCCCTAATCGAGACGGAAGCCGGCGCCCAGGTAACGGCCTCTCCCGCCGTGGCGGAGCCCGCGCCCGCGGCTACCAGCCCGGCCCCCGCCGCAGGCCCCGTCCCGGCCCGCCCCGGCACCTGCGGCCGCGGCTGCGGAGCAAACGGCTAGCGAAGGAGCAGAAAAGTCGGACAACGGGCGGTTTTATTCGCCGCTGGTTCGTACTATTGCAGAGAAAGAGGGCATCGGCCAGGCCGAGCTCGACCAGATTCCCGGCAGTGGCAACGGCGGCCGGGTGAATAAATCAGACATACAGGCTTACCTGAAGCGGCGAGACAATCGCTTCATAACCGGTCCTGGCAAGGCTGCACCAACGGCTGGAATCCCCGCGACAACCCTTCCCCCCCGCCCCCCTGTCGCTCCAGTCGGCGGCCTTGCCTCCGGTTCTTCCGAAATTATCGAGATGGGCCGCATGCGCAAGCTCATCGCCGACCACATGGTCAACTCGAAGCGCACCAGCCCCCACGTCACCAGCTTCATCGAGGTCGACGTGACCGACATCGTCCGCTGGCGGGAGGGCATCAAGCACAAGTTCCAGCAGCAGTACGGCGAGAAGATCACCTACACCCCCATCTTCATGGAGGCGGTGGCCAGGGCGCTCAAGGACTTCCCGATGGTCAACGTCAGCGTCGACGGCGACCGCATCATTAAAAAGAACGACATCAACCTCGGCATGGCCGCTGCCCTGCCCACCGGGAACCTGATCGTGCCCGTCATCCGCAACGCCGACCAGCTCAACCTCCTCGGCCTCACCCGGCAGGTGAATGACCTGGCTGGCCGCGCCCGCGAAAACAAGCTCAAACCCGAAGAGATCAAGGACGGCACCTTCACCGTGACCAACGTCGGCACCTTCGGCAACGTCATGGGCACCCCCATCATCAACCAGCCCCAGGTGGCCATCCTGGCCGTCGGGGCCATCCGCAAGAAGCCCGCGGTGGTGGAAACGGAGTACGGCGACCTGATCGCCATCCGCCAACTCATGTTCCTCAGCCTGAGCTACGACCACCGGGTGGTCGACGGCTTCCTCGGGGGCTCCTTCCTGCGGCGGATCGGTGATTACCTGGAGGCCTTCGATCCCAAACGGAGCGACGTTTAAGCAAGCATGAGTACCCTATCTTTTCTCCTGGAAGGCCTCCGGAACATTACCACCACCGGCACCATCACCCGCAGCGGCACGGCCCTCTGCCGGGCTGCGATCGACCGCATTGATTTCTCCACCGCCCGCACCATCGTCGAACTCGGCGCCGGAGACGGCGTCATCACCCGCCACATCCTGGAGCGCCTGCACCCCGACGGTAAGGTGATCGCCTTCGAGGTGAGTCAGGACCTGTGCGACGATATGCGCGCTATCGGTGACCCCCGGCTCGTCGTTGCCCAGGACAGTGCGGAAAACATTCGCGCGTGGTTGAATGAGATCGGTGCCGACCGCGCGGATCACGTCGTATCCGCCATCCCCTTCGCCGCCCTCCCCCCCGAGCTGGGCCAGCGTATTGTCACGGCCGCCCACGACAACCTGCGCCCCGGGGGCTGCTACAACCAGGTGCACTACAGCCTGAAGACGAAGGCGTACTACGAGCGGGCCTTCGGTACGGTGGACGCCCGGCGGGTCTACCGCAACCTCCCCCCGGCCTGGGTGCTGTACTGCCGGCGGTGATAGAATCGCCTGGGCCGGATGACCTTATCCGTCCTCGTAGCGTTTGGTCTCCATCCTCCTTTTTGATGTTGCCGACACTATGCGTAACCTATACCTTTTACTCCCCCTGCTGGTAGCCTGCGCGGGAGAGGCGGACATCCGCGCCTACTATTTCCCCGTGCGGGAGCTCACGGATGGTCTCGTGTATGAGTACACCAACCGGGGTACCCTAAGCGACGAGCCCTTCGAGTACTGGTACTACCTCGGCGTCGACCGCGACACCGCCCTCTACCTCAGTGCTACGCACTACGCCGACGGGATGTCGCCCGACCAGGTTACCCGGGAACGCATCACCAACGCGGGCGTACAGCTCGAACAGCTCCTCCTCTACCCCCCGACCGTCGACGGTCAGCCCCAGCTCACTTCCGCCAACGTGCTTTACGGCCGGGTTTTTCCCTTTTTACTCGACGATGGCCTGCCCACCGGTCTACGCATCAGCTTCGTACCCGCCGACAACAGCGACGCCCTTAATTACGTCACCCTCGACCGCCGGTACCGCAGCGACACTACCCTACTAGTAATGGATGAATCCTACAGCGCCATCGTGTTCGACCTGGAGGGAGAAGTAAGCCAGCGCGATCCGGAATTGGGAGACATCTCCCCTACCTTTACGGGCTACGAAATTTACGCCGAGGGGCTCGGCCTGGTCGAATACTACCGCGACCTGGGGGCCGGCATCACCGTGTCCGGAAAGCTTATCCGCCGCCTCCCGATGGCGGACTACGCCGCGCGGTTCGAGTAGGCGTAACGGTCCACGCGGGGGTTCATTACCCGGAACCACAGGGGAGGCACCAGTGACAGCAGCATGCAGGCGGGGTAGCCAGTAGGCAACTGGGGGCTTTCCTCATAGCGCCGCAGTATTTGATATTTCCGCGTCGACTTGTAGTGGTGATCGCTGTGCCGGGTGAGCTCGTAGAGCAGGATTCGACCCAGCTCGTGATCGCTGTTCCAGCTGTGGATGGGCAGTACCGGCTCGTAACGTCCCTGCTCGTTTTGCCGGCGCAGCAGGCCGTAGTGCTCGATATAGTTAACGGTCTCCAGCATCAGGAAGCCGAAGACGGCGGCACCAATCGCTAGCCAGAAACCCGGCCAGCCGAAGATCAGCGTCACCCCGGCGAGGTAGGCGAACTCGATCGCCTGGAACTTCAGCATCAGCGCCTTATCGAGTTTCCAGGCATCGAGGTAGCTGAGGGCCACGCTGCGCAGCCAGAAGGCGTAGACCGTCTGATTGCGCCGGCTGGTGGCCGGATCGAGGGGCGTAGCCACGTGGCGGTGGTGGCCCCGGTTGTGCTCGATGAAAAAGTGCATGTACAGCCCCGGCAGCAACAGGGCCTGGGCGAGCAGTTGCTCGCCCCGCGTACTGCGGTGCCCCAGTTCGTGGCCCACGTTGATCCCGATGGAGCCGATCAGCAGACCGACGTTGCAGACCATACCGGCCGTTTCCCAGCCCGAGAGGTCGCGGGTGGTCGCTACGTACAGAAAGTAGGCGACCGCCCCGTACAGGACCGGCAGATTGAGGTACAGCAGCCAGTCGAAGAAGCGGCTCTGGGTGCGGCTGACCTCCAGTTCTTCCGCGTGGTTATCGGTGCTCGCCGGCAGTACGAGCTCCAGCAGGGGTAGGAGTACGAAGGCTACGTAGATGCTTCCGGGCGACCAGGCTCCGCCGAAGTGTATCCCCAGAAAGCCTGCCAGGGGGAGTAGGTAAGCGAGGAGGTATTTGTAGTCTTTCCACATGATGCCGGTGTATTAACGCCAACTAAAGATACGGACTTCGACCGTGCATCACCCTACCGGGCCACGACCACCCGCGCGCTGCGCCCCGCTATGCGCAGTAGGTAGATGCCGGTCGGCAAGCTCGTCACGTCGATGCGGTCTTCCCATTCGGCCAGGTGTCCGGCCAGGACCCGTCGCCCCGCAGCATTGTACAGCACGAAGGGGGTGGCGTGGCTAAAGGGGTGGCGTACGGTCAGCTGCTGGCCGGTGGGGTTTGGAAAGATTGATAGCGCAGGGAGAGCCGGCGACCCGATGTCCCGGACCGCCGTAGGTAAGTCACAGACTTGGCGGTCGAGGAAGGCCATGCGATCCCGAATGAAGGTGCGCGTAAACGTTTGTTGATCTTCACTAATGTTGACGGACCGTCCCCAGCGCAGCAGTTCGCGCTCATATACGCCGTTTTCCGTGAGGTAGGCGATCTGCCGATCCAGACGGGCGATGAGCTTATCCGGAGCGAAGACCTCCTCCCTGAGCTCCCGGTACCGGTCGCATAGACTGGTCCGATATTCGCGGGGGTCGAGTTCGAGGAGCCGTTGCTGAAGCCCGTTTTCGATCCACAGCTCGGTACGTTCGTCACGCTGCCCGTTGTGCCGGTTACCGAAAGCTACGTCCAGGTCCCAGGGCACGTAGAAGAAGGGCTCGCCTTCGCGGTAGCGGGCGAGGTGGGAATTCTTACCGACGTTATCGGTGAGATTAGCGGCGTTGACGTACAGAAAGAAATCGCGGATATTGTCGAGGGCCAGGCGGTCTGCGGCTTCCGCGCGGAATTCCTTGTCGGAACTGTGGGCGACGAAGCCGAGCAACTCGTGAAGGCTGCTATAAGTGAGCGAATCGGCGGTATCGGGGTACTTGATTTCCCAGCCAGCGTATTCCCCACGGGCATTAATTTTTATCGGTGGTTGCCCCCGGAAGAGGGTGGCGTCCGTATAGTCTACCCCCTTATACAGCAGTCCCCTGAGCTGGTCGTCTTTTTCTTGCTTCAGTTGGAGCTGTTTGCGGTCCACCTGCTCCGAGAGCATATACACTCCGTGATAGCGGCCGTCCAGAAAGACCTCCGTGAACAGGACGCGCGCGCCGGCCCGGGCCTCCGGCTCTTCGGCCAGATAGTAAGGTTGGTGCAGATCGAGCCACAGGTGGTGGGCCACGAAGGAGTTGACGCGCAGGGGTTCGTTGTAGAGGGCGTCGAGTATCCAGTCGTCATCCTCGCGCAGGCCGCCGAAGGTCACATCGGTGCTCTCTTCGGAACCGGCATCCTTCCAGAACTCCAGATCGAAGGACTTTTTGGGGAACCGCAGGCTGTAGCTGCCCCGGAACTCGATACCGATGACCGATTCGACGACCTCGGAGCCATGGGCGTACGTAAAGCCGGCGGCCACCTTGGTGTTTTCGTTGAGCGTAGTGGGGGTAGAGAGCTTGATCAGGGGAAGCCGGGTGAAGTAAAGGGCTACCGTATCCCCCGCGGGGGTCACCAACACCTGACTGGAGTCGTACCGAATTCGCGGTTTGGTCGGTGCCAAGTCGTAAGTCAGCGTATCGAAGGCTAGCACGCCCGTCGCGTCGGCTAGCGAACCGGCGTCTAATTGTACGAGTAAGAGTTTGCGTTGCCGGTCGAAGCCGAAGTGCGTATCGGCCAGGTGGAGCGTATCGGACTGGGCGATTAGCACCTGGGACAGGAGAAGGAACAATGGGAGGAAAGGAAGTCGCAAACTGGGCTATTTAGGTAAGAGCAAAATAAAGGTAAGGATTCACCCACCGCATTTACACCCGCGTCCCCGCCCGAATGGTGCACGGATGTAACCCGAGCGAAAATTCGCTAACTTTGCCGCAAAGTCGATTCCCATGAATTTTCACCTTACCGAAGAACAACTGGCCGTACGCGAAGCCGCCCGCGACTTTGCCCTGCAAGTCTGTAAAGAAGGGGTCATCGAGCGCGATACCACGATGGCCTACCCCACCGAGCAGATCAAGCAGCTCGGCGAACTCGGCTTCATGGGCATGACGGTGAGCCCCGAGTACGGCGGCAGCGGACTGGACAACGTGAGCTACATAATCGCCCTGGAGGAGATCTCTAAAATCGACAATTCGACCTCGGTGATCATGTCCGTCAACAACAGCCTGGTTTGCTATGGCCTCGAGACCTACGGCACCGAAGAACAGAAACAAAAGTACCTCACCAAGCTGGCTACCGGCGAGTGGATCGGCTCCTTCTGCCTCAGCGAACCCGAAGCCGGCTCCGACGCTACCCACCAGCGCACGACGGCCATCGACCAGGGCGATCACTACCTCCTCAACGGCACCAAGAACTGGATCACCAGCGGCGGTACGAGCCAGGTACACCTCGTTATTGCCCAGAGTGATCCCGATAAGGGCCACCACGGCATCAATGCCTTCATCGTGGAGACCGGTTGGGACGGCGTGGAAATCGGCGCAAAGGAAGACAAGCTCGGCATCCGCAGCAGCGATACCCACACCATCATGTACAACGACGTGCAGGTGCCCAAGGAAAACCGCCTCGGGGAGGACGGCTTCGGCTTCAAGTTCGCCATGAAGACCCTCTCCGGCGGCCGCATCGGTATCGCCGCCCAGGCCCTCGGCATCGCGGGGGGTGCTTACGAACTGGCCGTGGGCTACGCCAAGGAGCGCGAGGCCTTCGGCAAACCCATCGCCAACCACCAGGCCATCGCCTTTAAGCTGGCCGACATGGCTACCGATATCGAGGCCGCCAAGATGCTCGTCTACCGCGCCGCCTGGCTCAAGGATCACGACGAGGACTACAACCAGGCCGGTGCCATGGCTAAGCTCTTCGCCAGCTCCGTGGCCATGCGCCACACCGTGGAGGCCGTTCAGATCCACGGCGGCTACGGCTTCGTCAAGGAATACCACGTCGAACGCCTCATGCGGGACGCCAAGATCACCCAGATCTACGAAGGCACGAGCGAAGTACAGAAAATCGTGATCAGCCGGGGACTGTTGAAGGGGGAGTTGTATGTGTAGTTCGTTAGTCTGTTAGTTCGTTAGTTCTTTAGGTGGGTGTATGCTATAGCATTGGAGGGTCAACCAACTATTTATGGTGAGTGGGTGCCCATACCGGTATCTGGAAGTTCCTGCTTTGCCCATCGGGTTAGTGCAGACGCTGAGGAAGTAGGAATACCTACGTACGCGTCTAGTCGCTAACTGCATGGCGTTTTGCACCTGACAATTCAGTGGTTCGGCCAGAGTCATCTACCCTATATCTTCCAGGAAGGTCCGATTCAACTCTGCCCACTAGCCCCAATCTCCAGGCTACCCACCCACCTAAAGAACTAAAACTCTAACGGACTAACGAACTAACGAACTCCCCCCTTCACTTCCCCAAATCCAATTCCAACACCAGCTCCAGAAAGCTCCGGCTGAACTCCGTCAGGTTATCGAAGCGGAGGAGAGACACGGCGGGGCGAAAGCGCGGAAAGGCGCGGGTATAGCGATCCGCAATGTCCTCGACGGCGGCACGGATCGGGCGGCGGGCGGGACGTCCATCGGGTGATAAAAACGCCTGCCGGTAGCCCAGCCCGCGGAAGTAAGCATCTTCGCTCACGCGGAAGTACAGGTGGAGCAATTCGCGGTCAGGGGGCGGGACGGCGTAGTTAAACAGCGCATAGCCGGCAATGTAGCCGGGAATGGCGCGAGCCACCTCCGGATAGCCATTATCCTGGTACCAGTCCATGTTGGGCAGTTCGCTGCGGATGAGCGTGGTCAGGCGGTCGTGGCTCACCGGCAGGGTGATGCCGAAGGTCGAGCGGCCGGCGTATAGCTCCTCCGAAAACTGCCCGGGCGCGCGCCGCAGCAGGTGCTGCAGTTCCCCGAGCAGGCGGACGTTCTTGAAGGTCACGGCCTGCTCTTCCTCGCGGGCGAAATACATGCGGTGCATCCGTTCCAGGGCCTCCATGGTGTGTCCCTCCGGCAGGAGCAGGTAGTCGAGGCGGTACACCAAATCGAGCAGCAGGTAGGCCACCGCGCCCGGTTGTTGTTCGGGATTGAGCTTTCCGGAGGCCAGGTAAGCCGTTACGCCCTCGATGTGGTCGCGCAGGAATTCCAGCTTCAGCTGCCCCTCCGCGGCGGGGACGGCCTCCAGGTGGGTCACCTCGACCGGACTCAGCGCGTCCCCGAATTCTTCCAGCAACAGGTCGTCCTGCTTATCCGCCCGCAGCGCCATCTCCTTGAGGGCGTGGTAGAGTTTATCGGGGCTGGCATCGTAGGCCGGCGTATCGAAAATGATGGTGAGGCAGTCGTCTTCGTCCATGGCAAAGCGACTGTACTTGAGCTCGTAATTCATCGTCGTGAGGCGCTGGAGCAGCTCGGTGTTCAGGCGGTCCAGGCGGGCGATGCGGGCGGTCGCGCGCAGCTGGTCGCGGTCGGCAAAGCCCGTCATGCGCTTACTGCCCTGGTAGAGCTCGAAGTAGAGGGTATCGCCCTGGATGCGCCACTTCACGTTGTCCTCGCGCTCGTCCCGCAGGTAGGCAAGAAAGGCCAGGCAGCTGGAGAGAAAATCATCGGACTCGAAGTCGTCCAGGGCCTGCTCCCAGGCGGCGTAGTTCTCGGGGGTTTTGTAGGCGTCGCTGTAGCGGCCGAAGCGGTGATCGGGCGCTTCCCCGGGATCGTAGCCCGGCGTCCGGCCGAATAGTGTATCCCAGATGCTCATCGGGGGGCAAGATACTGCCTTTCGTGCGGCGGCGCGCGGGTGGGAAGCGGACGGGCGGAAAGCGGCGCGCGGGGTCCCGGCCCCGGTACACCTAAAGAAAAGTTAATCCCGATAGCACCAGTTGTCCAGCCCTTACTTTTCGGGGACGTTCCGCTCGACGGCGCGCATACTGATCAGAAACCACTCCTAACCCCCGCTATCCGCTGCCCATGAAGACCGTGCTTACCCCGCTGCTTATCGCCTGCCTCGTACTCTGCGCCGGTAGCTGCGCCAGCATCGTCAGCAGGAGCAATTACGCCATTATGATCAACAGTTCCCCGAGCGAGGCGAACATATCCATCACCGACAAGAGGGGAATGGAGGTGTACCGGGGCTCGACCCCCGCCGTCGTCAAGTTGCGGGCCGGCAGCGGGTATTTCGCCAAGGCGCTCTACCTGGTCCGGTTCGATAGGCCGGGCTACGATACCCGCGTGATCCCCATTGAATACACGCTGGACGGCTGGTATTTCGGCAACTTTTTGTTCGGCGGACTCATCGGCCTGCTCATCGTAGATCCGGCTACCGGAGCCATGTTCAAACTCGACACCGAGTACGTCAACGAAACCCTGACCCAATCTACCTCCGCCGTGCTGAAACGGGAGCTGAAGGTGTACACCCTCGCGGAGATCCCCGCCGAGTGGCAGGAGCACCTGGTGAGGATGGCGGAATAACGCCTACTTTTGATCATGCCGTACTACTATCTACTGTGTTTTTTAGCCTTCTCCCCAGTCCTTCACGGACAGGCGGACGACTGTGCCTGCCGGGACGCCCTCGCGGAAACGTGGGCGCACTTGAGCGAACTTCCCGCCTTCGAGGACAATTGCGGCGCGAACAGCGACTGTACCACGCGCTACCAACAACTACTGACCGAAGCACCGCGGGCGACAAGCGGACTCCCCTGCTACCGCCTCCTCACCGCGCTGACCGGCCTGCTCGGGGACGGGCACACGGCGATCTACGGTATGGTCCCCGACACCCTTCCGGCCGTCGCCTCACCGGCCGGTAGGCCTTTGCGGTCTCCGCCGGAGGGCGAGGCACCAGTAGGCACGTACTACGGGGAGGGCTACACCCTGGGCCTCACCAAAGGCACCGAACATTACGTCCTGCGCATCCTAGCATCGCCACGGCCGCGCTGGGCCGTCGGAGACACGGTGGCTTACCTGGTGCCCCGGGGCGCGGGCCGCTACCGCTTCAGCGGCCACCGCCTGAGTGACGGGCGGCTCATCACCTTTTCGGAAGTCATTCGCGACGGGAGTTTCTCCGAATTGGGCTTCCGGCGCGATACTACTGTGACGGATCGTAGCCATTACACCGGCACGGCGACGTATGCTTACGCGCGCCTGGAAGGCGGGATCGATTACCTCCGCTTAGGCAGCTTTAGTTCCTATAACCCTGAGCTGAGCGAGGCGGAGGCCTTCTATGCCACCGTAGCCGGGCAGTTGGTGGGCCGCTTATTGTTGGTCGACCTGCGGGACAATACCGGCGGCGGAAAGCGAAACTCCAACATCATCTACAAGATCCTGCGCCAGCAACGTCGGCGGTACGACCGCATCGGGGTGTTGATCAACCACGGTTCGATCAGCAACGCCGAGCAGTTTGCCCTGCGCCTAAAGGAGTGGCCGGAAGTAAGCCTGTTAGGCGAAGCCACCCAGGGAGTGCTCACCTATGAGCTGGAAGGCGCGGCGGAGGAAGTAGGCTGCGGCCAATACCTATTGCAGATGGCCACCAAGCGCCTGTCGCGCTACCTCCCCTACGAGGGCAGCGGCGTGGCCCCGGACGTGCGGCTCGGGGGGGACAGCGACTGGATCGAGCAGGCCACCCGGCGTTTGCTGGATTAACCTGGCACCCGCGCGCCGCCCGCCCACCGTTGCCGCCGTTCGAGGGCGATCCGTTCGGCGGAAGTGAGGAAGGGGCGCACCCTGTAGCTCACCGAGAATATCACCAGCTGGTAAAAGAGGATGCCGTAGTTCGACTCCCCGAAGATGCCGAACTCCGTAAGGCTGTTGATGATGGTGGGGATGAGGATGCCGATGAGCATCAGTTTCTTTTCCTTCCCGGCGTTGAGGATGCCCCGTAGGGTGTAGCGCATCTGAAAGATGACCACCGTAAGCCCGACAAAGCCGAGGTTCATCAGCACCTGCATGAAGGTGTTGTGGGTCATCTGTCCGGGGTAGGTGTGGGTGGACTGGAAGAAGTCCTTGTAGGCAATGCGCATGAAGCCGAAGCCCAGCAGGGGCTCGCGGGGTAGGCCTTCACTAATGAGCGCCTTCCAGAACGGCAGCCGACCCGTCATACTCATGATCTCCTCGAGGCGGGAAGCATCGCCGTCCTTCAGCACGATCTTCCAGATGGCGACGGGGGCAATCACCAGCATACCCGCGATGAGGAGAAACTTGATCTGCCGCCGCTCCGACTGCATGACGTGGAAGAAGATGATCAGTAGTGCTCCGATGAGCGAGGAGCGCGACCCCGTAGCGTAGAGGCCGTAAAAAATGATGAGCAACTGAAAGGTCGTCCACTTCGGGCGGTGCTGGTAGTAGTAGTTGAAGAGCAGGCAGGCCACCCCCACCCCGGCGAGCATGCCGAGTTCGTTGGGGTTCATGATGTAGCCCCCCAGGCGGGCCTCCTCGCCACCGTGGGTCATGCGGTAGAAGGTGTCCGGATCGATCCACATGCCGATGACGAAGATCAGGATGAGGTAGTACACGGTATTGCCCAGCAGCTGGTACAGGCGGATCCGGTGACCCGGAAAGTAGCGGTCGAGCAGCAGGATGATCTTCATGTAGTACATCGCGAAGAGGAAGCTCTGCAGGGTCATGAACCACTGCAGCGCGCTGACGCCGACATGGCTGCTCCAGAGAAAGGACGCGAAGCCCAGCAAGAGGTAGACGCCGTAGAGCCCCGCCGCCAGGATATTATCCGTCCGCGTCGAGCCGGGGACGCCGTAGGCGATCAGCCGCCGGTAGAGGTAGAAGGTGGCGAGGAGCACGCCGTTGCGGCCGATCAGCTTGATGGCCCGGGTGACGAGGATGTTTTCACTCCAGGTGAAGAAGCAGGCCACCATCAGGAACAGCAGCACGAAGAGCCAGCGCTCCGTGCGATTCAGGAATTCGGCGTGCTTGGCCGGGTCCAGGGTCATACGTAGAGCGCATTGAAGCGAACCACGACCCGGGACCAGCTGAACTCTTCAACGACCATCCGCGTGGCCTGGCGGCCCATATAGCGTAGGGTGTCTTCGGACAGGCGGGCGCAACGCGTCATCGCCACGGCCAGTCCCCGGGTGTCTTCGTCGTCGACCACGCAGCCGGCGTCGTACCGCTGGACGTAGCTGCCGACGTTGGTGGCTTCCGTGACGATGCTGGGCACCCCCAGGGCCGCGGCTTCCAACACCGCGCTGGGCATGCCTTCGTTGCGGCTGGGGTGCATAAAGACCCGCATCTGCCGGATGAGCGCGTCTTTCTCCGCGCCGTAGCGCGCACCGAACAGGGTCACGCGTGCCCCGATGCCCAGGGCGGCGATCCGCTCCTCCACTTCCGTACGGCCGTCCCCGTCGCCGATGATCCAGAGCACCGCGGCCGGATTGGTCCTGAGGTGATCGGCAAAGGCATCGAGCAGGAGGTCCAGCCCCTTGGTGTAGTAGTCCAGGCGACCGACGAAGCCGAAGATGAAGTCCTCCGTGGACCCGCCCTCCACCGGATCGGACGGTTCAACGTCCATGCCGTAGGGCAGCAATACGGTTTTGTCGGTGCGGTAGATCTCCCGTAGTCCGGTGACCTCACTCGCCCCGAGGCAGTGAATGGCGGAGGCGTGGTGGAGCAGGGCGCGCTCGTAGAGGTGGAAGTAGAGCTTCTTCTTCCACTTGCTCCGGCGCATGGCGATCGTGTTGTAGGCCCCGTGGGCGGTGATCACGTAGCGCAGTCCCGCCCGCCGCAGGGCCTTGGCCGCGCCGTGGAAGAGCGGCACCCAGCCGCCGTGCAGGTGAAACACGGTACTTTCCCGATCCAGGTCGTGCAGCGCGCGCAGGAAGTCGGGGTCGAGCCTGAAGGCTTTCAACTCCTCGCGGAACAGGACCGTCGCGAAGTTCCGCTCCCCGTAGTTGTGCTCCGGGTCCCTGGTGAAGCCCCAGACGCTGGCCGCGATGCCCGCCTCCACCTGCCGCGTAGCGAGCTGGTAGACCACCTTGTTCACGCCGTTCATGCGGGCCGGATTGGCCTTGCCCATTACGAGATGTATAACTTCCATACGTTGAATTGCTTTTTGCCCAGGACGAACAGCCAGCTGAGCTGTAGGATGAGCTGATTGATGACCAGGCCGACGATCGCTCCCGACACCCCGAAGTGGCCCAGCAGGAAATGGTAACTGGCCGCGCTGAAGAGAAAGCTGATGAGGTAGGCCGTGAAGTAGGACTTGTTCAGTTCCGTCACCCGGATCAGCAGCCGCACCGGATAGGCGACCACGATGACGACGTAGAGCAGCACCATACCCCGCAGCACGAAGGTGTATTCCACAAAGGACGCGTCGCCCACCAGGGTGATGACCGGTCCCGCGAAGCCGTAGAGCACCGCCAGGCCCGTCAGCATCGCCAGCTGGTAGCGGCCCAGCTGCTGCTGGCAGGCCCGGTAGCAAGCCTCCACCGAGACGGCGTAGGCCGCGCTCAGCCGCGGCAAAACGTAGTTTTCCAGGGTCTGCAGGACGATATTGATGGGCCCGAGCAGGGTCTGTACGAAGCGCAGTACGCCCAGCGCCTCGATGCCGATGAGCAGGCCGGAGGTCATGACGTAGAGGTTGCTCGACAACCACTGCACCACGGCCGCGTACAGCAACCACTGCCCCTCGACCAAGTGGATGCGGAGGTAGCGGCGCACGAAAGTCCCCGTGGGTAAAGCCCCGCGGCGCAGGTAGAGTCCCCCGCCGATCAGCAGCCCGGGCAGGAAGGCGACACCCAGCAACCATAGGTAGCCGCCCAGGTCGGTGACGCCGGTGTAGGCCGCCCACCCCAGCCCGATCACCACGCAGCAGCTGTAAGATCCGCTGATCGTCAGCGCCCGTTCCGTTCGTCCGCGCGCCAGGAAATACTTCCGCAGGAAATCGCTACCCAGAAAGGCCGCCACGTAGGCGGCAAAGGGGACCAGTAAGGGAGTATACTCGGCCAGCCAGCCTGGGGCGGCCAGCCGTAATCCCAGAATGGCGATAACGAAGAGCAGCAGCAGGGGGAGCAAAACCAGCAAAAGCACGGAGCGATAAGCGCGCTCGCTGCCTTCCTTCCCTACGTGCACCTGCATGGGCTGCACCACCAGGGCGTGCACCACGCTCAGCAGTAGGTAGGCCACCATGATCAGGGAGGCGAAGCGGCCGTAGTCCGCCAAACTGAGCACCTTGACCAGTCCGACGTTGACGAGAAAGCCCGTACCACTCGACATTCCCTGCTCCAGGATCAACTGCAAGTGCCTGGGCAACCTCATACCTTACGCTTTATCCAGGTGGCCGCCTTACGGATTCCCCACACGCCCTCGTACCAGAGCGAGGGGCTGTACCGGTCGTTGTTGATCACCAGGTGCAGCTGTTGCATCTGGTGTTTCGTGCGCAGCAGGTTCAGTTCGGTGACGCTCCGCAATCGGGTTTTCCGGGTGTCCATCACGCAGAGGTTCAGGTCGGCCAGCCCGATGAAGAGGAGGGATTTGGGCTTGTCGCTCAGGTTGAAATTATCGACGAGTAAGAGGTCGTAGCGCGCGCACAGCTCGCGGTACCACTGCCGCAGCCCGGCAAAGGTGAGGCGGGAGAGTTCCTCTTCCGTCATGACCACTATCCGGCCGGGGGGCAGCTGGTAGTCGTGGTCCTCGTCGAAGGTGAGCAGGCAGTAGTTGCGGTCCTCACGCGTAAAGGTTTCCGCCAGGTGCCGGAGGTGGAAGCGCACCCCGTGGTTGTTCGCAAAGGCCGAAAAGACCAGGGAGGCGTGCAGGGGCAGCAGGCCCTTCATGTCCAGTTTGAAGACCTCATCCTTAAAGAAGGTACGGGTGGCTTCCGCCGACTCCAGGTGGGGAGCGGTGTACAGCACCGGAATGTCCGTGTTCTGCTCTATGGAAGACACGTCATTCACCCGCGCCTTGCTGGCGTTGACTACGAAGATGAGGAAGATGGCGGCGAACATGCCCAGCAGGCAGGACACGATCGTGATGATGGCCCGATTGGGGGACACCGGGCGATGGGGCACCGCCGCCTGCTGGATGATGCGGTGGAAGGCGTGGGTGGCCGCCCGGGCGATCCCCGCCTCGATGCGCTTTTCATTGAGGAAGATGTAGGACTGCTGCTGGATTTGAAAGTTCCGCTCCAGGATGGTCAGTACCCGCTCCCGCTCCGGCAGGCCGATAAACACTTTCTCGGCTTCCTCGATGTCGCGGCTCAGGTTCTCGTACTTGGTTTCCAGGTTGCGCCGGGTATTGGCGATGCTCTCGACGAAGTAGTCGGTGTAGTAGCTGATCTTTTCGTCTACGGCCCGTACCAGTTCGTGGCCGGGCTGGTAGTCGAGCAGCAGGTCGGCGCGTTCGGCCTGTAACTCCTTGATCTTTTTCACCATTTCGGTGGAGAGTAGGTCCGTAAAGGCCTCGAAATTGGGGGCGAGCTCCAGGAAGTTCTCCTTCCCCTGCTGGATGTAGGTATCGAGCTTCTCGATAGCGTCCAACGACATGCGCGCATTGGTTTGCTGCACCTTCATCTGGGAGATCTTCCGTAGATCCGTCTCCGTCTCCTGGCGGATGTTGATGACGTCGTTGCGCTCCCGGTACCCCTGGATTTTCATCTCCGCCGCCGACAGTTCCCGGTACACTTCGGCGATCTGCTCGTCCAGGAAGCCAGCCGTGATATCGGCCGTCCGAAATTTATCGTCGATGTAGTCGTCGATGTAGGTCCGGGCCAGGATATCGGTGAAGGCCGCCGCCTTTTCCGGCACGTTACTTCTGAAGATGATGCGCACCACGGCCACGTCCTTATCTACCGAGACGACGTCCAGATTACCCAGGACTTTCTCGACCAGCTGGATGGTGGAATACTTATGCAGGCGGTAGGGACCGACCAGCGGCAATTCCGGGCGCTCGGCCAGCAGCGCGGTATTCTTTTCCAGGAACAGGCTGGCGGCGGAGCGCAGGTGCAGCGTATCCCCGAAGGTACCCGGGATGCATTCTTCGGTGCCGGGCAGGGTGACGGTATACCTGACGGAATCGTGAACCTGGATGGCCCAGTCGCGGTCGTAGAACTCGGCATCATGCACCGTAAGCTGATGAAAGAACGGTTTGTCCCGATACAACTCCTTGTTCATCACCTTACCGATGCGGCTCAGTTCTTCGTCGAATGCGAGACCTGCTAATGCCCGCCGGATCAGCATCTGGGACTTGATCACCTCGATCTCCATCGCGATCTTTCCGGTACTGGCGAAGACGTCGAGGTCCTTGAAGAGGTTATTTCCCGTCACGCCGTTCTCCAGGTCGGCCAACTTGATTTTCGTCGTCGCCTCGTACATCGGGGTGGTGTACGAGAGGTACTTCCTGGCCGCCAGGAACCCGGCGGCCATGGCCAACAAGATGAGGGGCAATCCCCGGATGTACGGGCGCAGTATGCTGAGTTGTTCTTGCATAACGGCCAGTTAAAAGACGGCGGTTTGGAAAATGGCCGCTGCCGTGACGGCCGAGGTAAAGGGAATAATTACCGAGATCCGGCGGTCGAAGACCTTATAACTGCGGGAGGGCGCGATCACGATATCTCCGGGATAGAGCGGGACGTTCTTGTAGCGGTAGTCCCCCTTCGTCGTCAGGTCGATGGTAAGTACATGCGTATCCGGCCCGGCTTGGCGGAAAACCTTGATCACGGACAGGTCGGCGTACTGATCGAATCCGCCCACCTGGGCGATCAGGTCCAGCAGGTAATTCTTTTCCTTGTCGACCGGCACCGTCGCCGGGTCGCGGAATTCTCCGATCAGGGAAATCTCGCGGTTGAGCACCTTGACGTCCACGACGGGGTTAACGAGCACCTCGCGCAGGGAGTCCTTGATGATGCGCTTCAGCTCGACGGTGGTCAGGTTTTCCACCCGTAGGGCGCCGAAGCGGGGCACTTCGATGGTCCCCTCGTGGTCGACCATCAGCCACTTGCCGTACACTTCGTTCGAGTTGTAGATGCCGTACGTAGAGCCTACGCTGAGCTCGTCGTGCCCCCACACGCTGATGCTGATCTTGTCGTCCTGGCGGATCGTGTAGTGGTGATCCGGGTTGAAATAAATCAGGCTGTCGGCGGCGGAAAGTACCGGAGCGTTGGCCTTCGGCTCCTTCGTAAACATATTCTGGGTGCGGCAGCCACTAAGTAGACCAACCAGTACCAGCAGGTAGAAAGGAATAAATTTCACGGTTTGGGATTAGGATAAAGCGATTTAATCGTTAGAAAGCAACTTTCCGAGAAAGGTCCGCGACCGGGTGGCGGTCGCCTCCCGCAGGCGGGCCAGCCGCTCGAGGGTGCTCTCTATCCGCTCTACCTCCATATTCCCCTTGATGATGTAGTCGAATGCGCCGTATTTCAGTGCATTCAGCGCGGTGGTCATGTCTTCCTGTCCAGAGACCATGATGACCGCCGCATTGGGGTTATGCCGCTTGATTTTCTTCAGCACCTCAAACCCAGTGATCTCGTTCATATCGTGATCGAGCAGAATAATCTCGGGTTCGAGAGGAAGGTTGTTCAGGCATTCAACGCCGCTGTGAAACTGATGGGTATGGGCGAAGCCGAGATTTTGTAGGTGCTTCTGGTAAATGCAGCAGGTAAAGTGGTCGTCATCAACGATGAAGACGGTGGCGTTCAGGAGCGATTTCATGAGAGAATAATTTGCCCCTGCCCCCTGCCAAATCAGTGCCACTTGTCACGGACACTAAGGATAAGGTACTTAAGCATGTAGCTAATTGCTATATAGTCCCGAATTTGGAATAATTACAGCATTTGGAAATCCCTTATTCACTCAATACGGTGCTTCCATCCCGCTTTAGTTGTTCGATCACTTCGGCGAGTACGCCCGTCAGTAAGCGGACCCGCTCGGTGATGACCTCCCCATCCGGCACGTCGGAAGTCCCGTATTTCTCAATATCCTTTGCGACACCCCGGAGCCGCGTAATGGCCATGCTATCGATACTCGGCTTGATGCGGTGGGCAATTTTAGCTACCGTAGTGAAATCACCCTGCTCCAGCGCTTGCCGCATTTCATGGATAGCCGTAGTGGTATGCGCGATGAAAATATCCACCATCTGCTGCACGAACTGCTCGTCGCCACGACTGAGCTCCCGCAGTTTGCTTAGGTCATAGGCAAGCTCACCTGGCTCCGGTTCCTCCATGGTGGGGGCGGGGATCGGCTCACGCGCACCGACCTGCCGCGACAACGTCCGGAAGAGCGCGCTTTCCTCGAAGGGCTTCGTCACGTAGTCGTTCATTCCGATGCTGAGATAGAGATCGATATCCTTCTTGAAGGCATTGGCCGTCACCGCTATGATGGGAATGTCCAGATTAAGCTCCTCCCGGATGATCCTGGTGGTAGCCACCCCATCCAGCTCCGGCATCTGAATATCCATCATGATGAGGTCGTAGGTGGATTCCCGCAGCCGGTCGAGTGCCACCATCCCGTTCTCGGCCTCCTCCACCACGCACCCGAAGTGCGATAGACTCTTGGTGGCGATAAACCGGTTCATTATGTTGTCTTCCACCAGCAGCACGCGGGTACCCTGCAGCAGGTACTGACTGTTCCGGGTGGGCTTGGCG
Organism: Lewinellaceae bacterium; assembly: GCA_963803525.1. GTDB lineage: Bacteria > Bacteroidota > Bacteroidia > Chitinophagales > Saprospiraceae > Neolewinella. The sequence goes on along the minus strand of CAWDMV010000011.1, from coordinate 67,343 downwards.
AGCTTGTTCGCATCCCCCTTGGCCAGTTCTACCTCGATGTTGAAGCACGTTCCCTTTCCCTTCTGGCTTTCTACCGTGATGCTCCCCCCCATCATCTCCAGGATCTGCTTGGAGATCGACATACCCAGCCCCGTACCCCCGAAGCGGCGGGAGGTCGACTTCTCCGCCTGGCTAAACTTGGAGAATAATTGCCCGAGGTAGACTTTGTCCATACCGATCCCCGTATCCGTTATGGCGATCCGTATTTTCTGCGTCGCTAGGCTCTCCTCCAGTACCTCTACCCGGAGTTGCACGCTTCCTTCCAGGGTAAATTTGATGGCGTTGTCGAGCAGGTTGATCAGGATTTGCCGGATGCGGGCGCTATCCCCGGTATAGGCGGGCCATATCCGGTCACTGACCTCGAAGCCCAGGCCGATGTTCTTATCCTTTGCCTTTACGTACAGAATACTCTTAAGGTTAGCGATGACGGCGTCGAGGCTGAATTCGTGTTCGTCCAGGGCCAGTTCTCCGGCTTCGATCTTGGAGAGGTCCAGGATGCTGTTGACGATCGACAGCAGGTGCCGGGCCGCGGTGTCCGTGTGGTTGAGGTAGGTCTGCTGCTTCGGCGACAACTCCTCGCGCGATAACTCGCGGATCATTCCGATGATCGCATTGAGGGGAGTACGGATTTCGTGGCTCATATTGGCCAGAAAGGCTTCTTTGGCCACGGAAGCTTCCTCGGCCTTGTCCTTGGCCACGGCCAACTCCGATTCCAGTTGCTTCTGCTTGGTAATGTCCAGGTGAATACCGATCGAGCCCACCAGCTCTCCCGTATCGTTGTAGTTGGGCGCCCCCGATACGAACCACCATCGCTGCTCTCCCTGGCGGTTCTTTACCTCGACCTCGTAGCCATCCGAGATTCCCTGCGTGCGCAATTCCCCCTTAGACTGCAGCAAATCCCGTTCCCGGTCGCTCAGCACGAAGAGGTCGGTCTTACTGCCCACCAGTTCGTCTACCCCGTAGCCGGAGATTTCGCAGAAACTCTGATTGGCAAACAGGATGTTTTCCTCGTGGTCGACCTCCAGCAGGCCGAGATTCATATGCGCGATGATGTTACGGAACTTCTCCTCCTGGGATCGCAGCAAATTTTCGGACTTCTTGCGGGCGGATATGTCCTTCATGAACCCGCAGAAAAACGGCTCTCCGTTTTGTTGGTAAGTCACCACGATCAGTTCGATCGGAAACTCCTCACCCGCTTTATTGACCGCGGATAGTTCCAGCACCTGGTTCATGATGTGACTGACCTTGGTAGTCAGGTAGCGATGCATGCCGCGGTGGTGGGCCTCGCCCCGGTGCAGGGGTATGAAGAGTTCCGACATCTGCTGCCCACGGGCTTCTTCCTGCGTCCACCCGAAGAGTTGTTCGGCCCGCGGGTTCCAGTACTGAATCCTTCCGGTACGATCGGAAATAACGATGGCATCCAGGGAAGAATTCATCACCAGCCGGTTGCGCTCCTCACGCTCGCGGAGCACTTCCTGGTAGCGCACCTGTTCGGTCACGTCCGTGTACTTCCAAAGGTGCCCCCGGTAAATGCCGTCCACGAAGATGGGGACGTAGTCCCGCTCCAGGAGCTTACCGTCCGAGGTCTCCACGATCTCCTGGTAGACGGCTTCCTGCTTCTCGAGGAGCGCTTCGATCCCCTGCACGAAGGCTACGGGATCCTTGAACATCCCCTTCGACTGTTCGGCGGACTGGGAGCAATCGGCCCCGATCAGGTCGTCGGCCCGGGCGGGAATCTGGAAGAGGGAACAGAAAGTATCGTTGGTGAACAGGATCTTACGGTCTTCGCTTTCGACCAGCACGCCGGAGTTGAGATTGCCCAGCAGGGTCTTGAACAGTTTGTTGTGGCGCTTGAGGTTTTCCTCGGTGACCTTGCTGCGGTTCACTTGATTACGAATACGTTCGGAGAGGGCGACCAGGTTATCTTCTTCCTCTTGGACGCGCCGGGTCCCAAGCAGGCTGGCAATCGTTTCGTTAAGTTGCCCCAGGGAGCGCAGCCGCTGGTCGGCCAGGTGATTCGAGCGGGCGTTCACCTCCGCAAACTCGCGTTCACTGACCCGGAAGGCGTGGTCCATCATCTCCCGGTCCCGGTCAAGGGAAGCGTAAGAAGCATGAATGCTGTCCAGAAACTCCCTCAGCCGTTCCTCCCCCCGGAGGTCAGCGGGCATATACTTATTGATTTGCTTTTGCAGCAGTTTATGATACATGGTGACGGCGCTTCCGGGTTAGTGTACTTCCTGCATACAGGTTATGGTCATGGTCTGATTGTGTAGCGTGCACGCCCCTCCCTCCCCGAAAGGGGAGATCTCTCCGTAAGAGTAATACCCCATCAGCAGGGTGTCCGGTCCGAATACGTCCCGCACGGCCTCCAACTCTTCGTCCACCCGGGCCCCCAGTACCAGCTTGCGGCCGACGCAACTAATCAAAATAGCTACCTCAGGTCGTATTTCCGCAAAATCGCTCAGTGCGCTCTCCGCAGCGGTGCTGGCGGCGTCCATGAGGCGGTCCGTATTGGCCATCATAAACTTGACCTTACTAGCCTCCGGGATGTCGCCGGCAAAGATCATGCTACTGGTCTCTTCATTGATCCCGAGTATGGTGCGTACGAGCTGGCGCCCGTCTTCCAATTGGATGGAGAGCGGAAAGAGCAGGGCGGAACCCGGCAGTCCTCCGGCATACTTACCGAGGTATTCCTTGTACATGGCCAGTGCGTTCTTGCCATCGATTTCAAAGAGTTCGTTGCTCACTGACTTCGTTACCGTCCGTTCCATACCGAAGGACTCCCAGCCTCCGAAGGAGCCATGGGTAACGCGGAGTCTATCTCCGTAGAGGGCAACGGCGGCGATGCGGCCCTCCCGTGGGGCCTCGTTAAGCCCAACCAGGGTATAGTCGAAGGCGGAGCCGTCACCCGCCAGGCCCCCGGTGATGGAGATACGCGCGGGAATGACGGAATGCATCCCCTTCACCAATTCACTCCCATTCACCAGCCCTCCGTCCGAAAGGATAAAGATGTGCTGCAGGTCGTCGACCAGTAGTCCGTCCACGAGGGCGGCACCCGCGTGGTAACTACTCGCAAAGTCCTCAATCAAGACCGCCCGGGGCCGCAGTCGGGTGTAGTCGAAGGAAAGGGCGAGTAAGGAAAGACTATCCTCGTAGACGTTCGTCCCGTAAATTTCTCCGGCCGACGAGCCCAGCAGAATCGTAGCTTTAGGATAGCGGTGACGCAGTAATTCATAGCAGTCGCGCCGCTCTAAGAGGGGCTTGTAGGCAAAGCCGAGAACCAGATCTACGGCAGGTTCCGGCGGGCCGGTAAACGCGTCAGAGGATCTGATCAGGTATTGGTTTGATTTCATGAGTTTTTTAATTCAACCTGCTTTCCAGGAAAGCAAAACGTACGGCCGGCGGAAAATCAGCAATAAGCCCCGTTGGTGTCCAATGGTACGTGCGCACTCATTCCACTTAATGAATTCCGCTCGACCTGATGATCACGTGAATGAGCGCGTCTGAATGCAGGGATTTCAAATTAGCTTGCGCTGTCGCTTCGGCCGGTGGTTTTCGATCCGCCGAAGGTTCTGGCGTTGACGGTGCATCGACTGTTGGAGATTCAAGACGGTAAACACGGCAGCCATGCACAGCAGGATCAGCAGGATCGCCGTCCAAAAACCGATGATCAGCGAAGTAGTCACCGAGAGCAGGAATACGCCCCCAACGAGCCGCACGATCCAGTTTCTAACTACTAGATGAGAAGAATCGATCTGCAGCAAGATGTGGTGGATATGGGAGCGATCGGCGTAGAGGGGCGATCGGCCGGCGGCCATGCGTTCGGCGAATACCCGCAGTTCATCGAGTACGGGGAGGGCCAGCACGGCCCCCGAGCCTACGATCAACGCCTGGGAAAAATCCCCCGTAGCCCCCCGCTCCATCGTAGCGATACTCAGCCCGGCCAGCAGGAAGCCTAGAAACAGGCTGCCCCCGTCGCCCATGAATATTTTCCGCGTTTTCGAGAGGTTAAACTCCAGAAAGCCGATCACCGCGGCCAGGGCGATTACGCTGAGGAGCGCCAGGTCCACGTGGCCAAAGTAAAGCGCGGCAGCTCCGGTCCAGGCAAAGCCCGCCGCAAATAAGCTGCCCGCCAGGCCGTCGATACCATCGATGAGGTTGTAAGCATTGACTACCCCGATCACGAAGAGAACGGTAAGGCTTTTTTTGAGGTATAGCGGAATGCCGACCAATGAAAAGACCTCCAGTACCCGATCCAGGTAGAGCCCCTGGGCGCAGAGGAAGTAGGCGCAACCGGCCTGTACGCCTAGCTTTACGAGGGGCGGAAGGTCGAGTTTATCGTCCGCCGTGCCCGTAGTAAGCAGGATGCCTCCCCCGATCAACAGGGTTTGGGTCAGGCCAGATACCACCGTTACGTTGGACGCATTGAGGAGTATCGTCAGAAAGATGCTCAGCGCCATGACGAGTCCCCCCACGACGGGAACGCTGTCGGTATGGACTTTTCGGTCGGAGTCGGCGGTATCCAGCCAGTCCATATTGAGCGCCAGGCGACGAAAGTAGGGAACGGCCGCCTGAACGATGAAGTACGCCAGTACCGCGGAAACCAAAATGCGGAGAATCACGGTAGGGAGTTTTAGTTTTCGTAAAAGAGGTGATGGCTGGCGAGGTGGCCGGCGCCGTATTGCGTCAGCATCTCTTCCTCACACTGTTGCAACTCCGGGGTCACCCCCGCCTTGCTCACTACCTGGCAAGCCTTCCTGATCAAGGCCCGGTATTTGGAGGCGATGATATTCCAGCAGTAGCGGCGGTCAGCAATTTCCTTCATTTCATGCCCGATGGCCCGGATGCTGTCGGGAGAAGTGCGGCGCAGTAAGTGGCCGAGCTCCTGCTCCGTGTCGAAGTAGATGGCCTTACCTTCCGTAGTGGTCCGGTTGTAGCTCACGCCGTAGGCCATGATGGGTAGCCCGAGGTACATGGCCTCCACGAGGGAAGGATTCGTCCCCCCGGCGCTGTGCCCGTGTACGTAAAGGGTCGCGTTGCCCCGCAACAGGTCAATCTCCCGCTGGTCGTAGATCGGGTCGAGTAAGATGATGTTCGCCTCGTTCGCGTACCGCTGCTTGAGGTCCTGCCCGAAGGGACTTTTATTCCAGTTGCCGACCAGGACGAGCGGATAGCCGTCGAAGGAGGAAAAGGCACGCAGGATCATTTCTACCTTATTCTCCGGCTCGATCCGGCAAACCTTGAAGGCGTAGGGCGCGGTCAGAAAGGGATAGCGTTCAGTGTCGGCAGCCTCGGGGCGAACGAAGAGCGTGTGGTCCGCGCCGTATTCGATCACGTTGCTCAGGCTGCCGTACCGCTGGGCGGTATAGTCCTGGATCGACTCGTTATCCGAGATGTCACAGTGCGAGAATCTGACCGCCATCATCTCCGCCCAGTAGAGGTACATCCGCGCCGGCCACGACCACTTGTCGCGCTTCCACTCGATCCCGTCGATGGAAATGATGATCCGCTTGTTCGTGAACAGCCGCACCAAGGGCAGGATCCACGCTCCGGCGACCCCGAGGATCAACAGTACGTCCGCATAAAACAGGGCGTGAATGATCGACCAGGTGTCGTAGGGGATGCTCTGCATTCCGTTGGCCTGTAGCGGCAGGTAGTGTAAGCGGGCCGACCGGTAATGGGTCTGCCGGACCTCCCTGGGGTACTGCTTGCCGGAACAGTACACCGTCATGGCGTAATCCTGGTCCAGTTCCTCCACCAAGTGACTGGTGAGTGTTTCAAATCCACCGTAGTTAGCCGGTAGGCCGACCGTGCCAATAATGGCGAGCTTTTTTTGATCCGTCTTCATGCTAAGGGTTAAGGGCTACACTTTTGATTATCAAATCGTGTACCTAAGCTTAATCATCCAATTAACAGATTATTACAAATATTATTCTCTACATTTTTTCCACGACCTGGAATTTATCACGGGAACCGGATACGGTGGGCAGTTCCAGGACATCCAGCATGTGGTCTACGAAGTACTCCTCCGAGAAGCGGGCGGCCTGCGCGATGGCGGCCTGCGACATCCGGCGGTAGCGGTCCTCATCGGCCTGCCACGCCTTCAGTTTAGTCGCGATACCGGCCGTGTCCCGACCATCCAGGTGGTAACCCGCTACCCCGTCGGGCACGATCTCCGCGATCCCCCCGACCGGAGGTACGATCACGGGAAGCCCGTAGGCCATTGCCTCCAGGGCGGTGAGGCCGAAGGTTTCTATCCATTCGTCGGGGCGCGAGAGATTGAGTACCGCGTCCGCGCGGCAGTAAAAGGGGTGAACATCGCGCTGTGCCGGAAAAACGGTGAGGTTGGCCGGCATCTCCTGCCCGCCGAAGTAATCCGCAATTCCCGGGGGAGCGGCATTGACCACCAGTTCGAACTGCAAACCGGGACAGCTCGCGGCCAGGGCCACGTATTCGTCTACTCCCTTATACCGTTTGAGGGAGGCAACCATCAACACGCGCTCGAACGGCCGCCCGGGGGCACCGCACTCCGCGGCCCGCGCCGCAAAGGCCTGCGGCAGCGCATTCCAGACGACGTGAGCCGGGCAGTCGAGCGGCTCTTCTTCGGCTAAGAAGTTGGATACGTAGACCACCTCGCTGGCGCACGTTTTCACCCAGAAAAGTAAAAACCGCTTGAACAGCGGCGGATTTACGGAGGTCTCGTGCAAATGATAGACCACCCGCGCCCCGCGCAGTCGCCCCAGCAGCGCCGCTCCGAAGGGAAGCAGGGTGTTGACGAAGACGATATCCCCCCGATCGACGCTTCCCCAACAGGCGAACAGACCGTACAGCTGGGAAAACAGCAACAGCCCGAGCCGATAAGGCAGGAACTGAACGAAGCGGTACCGATTGTCGCTCACCCGTACGCCCGGGATATCCGTCAGAAAACCGGTCGTCGCGCAACTGGTACTCAGGGAAACGTCGTAGCCGGCCGCGGCGTACCCCTCCAGGGTCTGTCGGAGCACCTTTGGGCTCCCGCTAAAGTCGTTCAGTAAATGAAAGGCGTAGATTTTTGGCATAGGGGGGGAAGCTTACAGGCTGGCGTAGATGGAACGGAGGATGTCCCCCTTTTTGTCCCAGTGGAAGCGGGTGAGAAAGGTATCGCGGGCCGCCTGCCGCATCGCGCGGTAGCCTTCTCCGGCGTGCAGGACCTGATCGAGCCCCGCCGCGAGCCCCTCGACGACCTCCGCGTAGCTTGCCCCCGCCACGGCCACGCCACAGGTGGCATCGACGAAGCGACCGGGGCCGCAGTTCTCCAGGGTGACCACGGGCACGCCAAAGGAGAGGGCCTCCGGTACCACCATACCCGCGCCCTCGTGGGAGGGGAAGAGAAAGACGGACGCCGTTTTCATGATCTCCATCAGGCGGTCCCGCTCGATCCAGTCGATGAGCCGCACGCTACCGGCAAGGCCCCGCTTCTCTACAAGTGTTCGCACCCGCTCCTGCTCCGGGCCGTCGCCCACCAGGGTGAGGGTAGCCCCGGAGTCCGGGTGCCGCTTGCGGTAGGCGGCGAAAGCTTCCACGGCGAGGTCAGGCCCCTTCATGTGCACCAGCCGACCGGCAAAGAGGATGTTCGGCGGTCCGGCGGGTACTTCCGGTAGCCAGCCGTAATCTACGTTTCCTACGTTCGGGTATACCTGGTGGCGCTGCCGGGAGAGGTCCAGTTGCTTCGGCACGTGGTCGTGCATGCACCAGACGTAGTCGGCGCGCTCCTTGGTCCGCCGCAGGGCGCGGTTCCACTTCCAGAAATAGTTCTTGACGGACCAGGTAAAGGCGTTCTTACAGCGATCGGCCAGCGGCATCGTGCGGTTGAAGATGGCGGGGATGCGGGGGTGGTGACCGATCGGGCCCCACACGAAGGGCTTGCCGAGTTTCCAGAGGTAGCTGGGCGTCCAGTCGTTATGAAAGTTCAGGTTGTGGGTGATGTCGAATTCTAGCCCCTGGCGCCGGATGAAGTCCACGATCCCCCGTTGCCAGAGGAGGTAGTAGAGCATGGCGCCGCGGCTGCCGCGCTTCCACCACCGCAGGTGTTTGGGCAGGTCGTAGTAGAGGTAGCGGATATTCTGGTACACCGGGTCGGGGTGCTCCTCCATGTAGCGCTCGATGGCGGGCCGGTTGTTTTCCCGGGTAATCGCGATCACCCGGTTGTAGCGGGCGGTCTGATAGACGAAGTTCCAACCCATACCATCTTCGGACCCCTTGTAGGGATTGACGGCGTAGGTGGTAGCCAGAATAGTTTTCATGAGGGATTTACTGAACTAAGAACGAATAGTAGCCGGGATGAAGCCAGTCTACTCAAGGGCCGGGTGAACGTCAGGCACTCCCGGCGAGTGCTTCGTGCGCACAAAGGGGCAGGGAAGCGGGTGCAGGGGATGCCAGATCCGGCGTACGTTGGCCGATCACGCGGGCGGGTACGCCCCCGATGACGCTGTAAGGTGGGCAGGATCGGTTCACTACCGCGCCGGCGGCAATGATGGAGTGGGCCCCGACGGTCACGCCGTCGAGCACGGAAACGCGGGCGCCGATCCAGCAATTGTGCTCGATCACGATTCCCTTCCGCGTGACGCCCTGGTGGCGGATGGCGGTGTCGGTCCGCCCGTGGCGGTGGTTCTCGGGGTGGCAGCTGAAGTACTGCCCGACGATGCAGTCGTCTCCGATCGTCAGGCCGCCCGCCCCGCCGAGGTAGGCATACTCGCCGATGCCCACGCTGTTGCCGATCCGGATGTGGGAGCCGAGGTCGTTGAGGGTAGTGCTGACGACCAGCTTACTCCAGTCACCGATACTGACGTTGTTACCCAGTTCTACCCCGACCGTACCGAGCGCCTCGATGGCTACGCCCCGACCCAATTTCAGGAACCTACCGTACCGCAGCTTGTGGCTGTAACGAAACCGGACGCCCCGCCCCAGCAGCATGAAGTTCGGCGCCTTGCCGAGCAGCAATACCCGGAATCCCCGCAGAAAGCTTACCCCCGTAGCGAAGAGGAAGGTCAACAGCATGCGGTTGTCCAATTCATCGGCGAAACGGAACTGCGGGTTACGCATTTGGATGAGGCGGGTGAGTAGGTTCTTCATCCTTACTTGATCGACGTTTTAAGCGTATCGGAAAGGGTATGCAGGGTGTCCTTCAACCGTATATTCTCGATGTTGCGAAACACCCGCGTGGGGTGGCGGAGCTGGCAGCGGTCGAAGAGGCTGCGGTAGCTGCCGGTCAGCCGGACGATGGTGGGGCGGTCGAACTCCTGCTTGCGGGCGAGGATGGTATCCGCATCGGCGTACAGGAAGAAGTTGTAGCGGGGTTTGATGAGCAGCCGCATTCCCCAGCGCGTGATGAAGGGGGGCAGTTCGATATTACTACGCCGGGCATCGAGCATGAAGTCGTAGTAATACCGGTCGTAGACTACCGCATAGCCGCGCATGACGTAGCGAACGTAGATGTAGAGCTGCCCCAGCAGGTAGTCCACGTAGTAATAGCCGAAACGCAGCAGGGAGGACAGCAAGCCGCGGTTGGTGCCCGTGCGTGGGAGGCGCTCGACGCTCCGCCGCTCGGCGCCCTCCTTGCCGTGTACGTAGGCGCTCAGGATGGGCATGAGGGAGGGCCGGTGGCGCAGCACCTTCACCGGGCGGCGCAGTTGCTTGTCGATCAGGGTGGTGACCTCCGCGATGACGGTACTCTTGCCGGCACCGTCCACGCCGGAAAAAGTAACGATGAACCCCGGGTTGTTGAAGGCCGTCCGCAGGCTGTCGGCTACGTACGCCAGGTGGTTGGCGATGCGCCGTAGGCCCCGATTCTCCGCGCTCGGTTTCACGTCCACCGCACCTGCCTCCAGGCCGTATTTTGCGGGCACGGGCTGTCCGTTAAGTCCGTAGAAGAGCCGCAGGTAATGTTCCGTATCCTCCTCGTTGACCACGCGGATCCCGTAGGGGTTGGTACGGGCGCGGTCCATCATACCCGCGGCATCCATGAATACCCTTGCCTTGCGTTTCAGTTTCCAGATCAGGTCGAGGCTCAGGGTCTGTCCGTTGGTCAGGACGATGAGCAGGGAAGTCATGAAGCTTTTACGGACGGTCTGCACGCGGTCCACGCAGGTGAAGCCGGTGAGCTGGCCCAACAATTCGTCGACGTGCTCCCGCGGCAGGAGGATATCGAAATCACTTTCGGCCGGCAGGTCCTCGGGGCGGGCATCGCCTAGTTTCAGTACGGCATAGGGAGTCTCGCGGAGCTGATCGAAGAGGCTGCCAATGAGCTGACGGCGACGGTCGGCGACGGGCAGCATCGACCGGACGGCCTCCTGCCATACATCGAGTTGCCAGTACACCTGGGGGTGCCAGCGCTCCTGCCGCCCGTACACCGTGAGGTAGTAGGTGATGTGGTGCAGCAGGTAGAGGCGGAGGTAAAAGTCTAGGTCCGCCTTCACCGATCCGAATATTTCCTGCTTGACCAGGGGGGTGAGGTCGGCGTGCATCGCGGCGTAGATCTCTTTCCAGTTCTTCCGCTCGACCAGGATGCCCTGCTGCAGGTGAAAGTGGAAATAATCGGTGCCGACGGGCATCTCCTCGCGGGCCATTTCCCAGTCGATGATGCCGAGCCGGCCCCCGGTGGTGCGCAGGGTATTCCAGGGCGTGAAGTCCCCGTGGGCGTAGGCGTAATGAACGGTGGCGTCCTGGTCCAGGCTCCGGGTCAGCTCCTGCAGATTGTTGATCAGCGCTCCGGGGATCGCCGGATGATTTCCGTTTTCCAGGATACAGAGCCGACCGTGCACCTCGGACCACTGGGCCCAGCGACGGAGGAGGGAGCGGGAGGAAAAGGTAGCACGCAGGGCCCCCAGGGCACTGACGTGGGCCGGGGTGAGGGTGCCCCAGGTGCCCCGGTCGGGCAGCCGCTCCATGGTCAGTACTCCGGGCGTATAGTCGCGGGCTTCCGGGAAGCGGAAGGGAAATGCCGCATCGGCCTGACCGAGCTTACAGAGGGCGGCCATCTCGTTCTCCAGATTACTCCAGGAAGCGTGGCCGGAGGCTACCTTCACGACGGTCCGGGCGTCGCGGATGATCACCCGCTTGCGGTTCGGGCCCACCGTGCCGGTGAAGATGGCCCAGTCATTCCCACGGAGTCCTTCCGTAGGCTCCGTGGTGGTCACCGAGAACACGTACCGTTGCAGGCGAAGCAGAAAGATCAGGCGCACCGCCAGGTGGAAGAGTCGTTGCTTCCGGGTGGAGGCGGGATAAAAGCTCAGGAACTCCGGGGAACGGCTGGCTTCCGGCCAGATCCAGCGGGGCGAGCCGTCCGGATTCGCCATGTAGAGGGCGCGGATGGGACGGTCCGCGGAATCAGTCGTCGGAGGGATGAACCCTGTTTTCATAAGGCGTTAGGCTAGTGCCCACGCTATACAAAAATAGTGACAGATTTTAATACGCTGATAATCAATGGCTACCACATGAGCGCATGCCCGATATTTTCCATGTTTTGGAAATTATTCCATCCTGGAGGCTATCCCTCGCCCCCATCGACCTCCTCCGCCATCTGCCGTTCGACGATCTCGCTGTAGTAGCCCCCGTTGGCGAGCAACTCTTCGTGGGTGCCGACTTCGGCTACCCTACCCTCCTCCAGGACGATGATCTTGTCGAACTTCAGGTGGCCGTAGATGCGGTGGGTGATGATGATGGCGGTCTTGTCCTGCAGGGCCTCGTTGAAGTAGCCCAGGATCTGCTGCTCGGTATTGGTGTCGACGGCGCTGAGGCAGTCGTCCAGGATCACGATGTCGGGCCGCTTGATGAGGGCACGGGCGATGGATACGCGTTGCTTTTGCCCGCCCGAAAGCGTCACGCCCCGCTCCCCGACCAGGGTGTCGAAGCCCATCGGCAGGCCGGCGATGTCCTTGTATACGGCCGCGTACTTGGCAAACTGCTCGATCTCCGCATCGGAGGGTTGCTCGTCGGCCCCGAAGGCGATGTTGGCCTTGATGGTGTCGGAGAAGAGGAACACGTCCTGGGGGACGTAGCCGATGCGGCGGCGGAGGTTCGCCAAGCCGTGCTCGCTGACGTCCTTGCCGTCGATGAGGATGCGGCCGCCGGTCACGTCGTACATGCGCAAAAGCAGGTCGGCGACGGAGGTCTTGCCCGAGCCGGTGCGCCCGATGATCGCGAGTTTTTGTCCCGGTTCGAGCTGGAAACTGAGGCCATCGAGGGCCCGGATGCCGGTATCGGGATATACGAAGTCTACGTTCTCGAAGGTGATGCCGCCCCGGAGGTCGCCCCGGTACTCGGGGTGGGGATCGACGATGGCCGGCTTCGTGTCCAGAAATTCGTTGATGCGCCGCTGGCTGGCCGCGGCCTGTTGTACGATGCTGGCGATCCAGCCGATGGCGGTCACCGGCCAGGTGAGCATATTGACGTAGATCACGAACTCGGCGATGTTGCCCGCCGAGATTTCCCCGGCCACCACCTGCAAGCCGCCGACGTACACGGTGATGATCGTGGCGGCCCCCACCATGAAGGTCATGAGGGGAAAGAACCAGGCGTCGATCTTGGCCAGGTTCACGCTCATGTCCTTGTACACGTCGCTCTGCCCGGCGAAGTAGCGGATCTGCTGCTTCTCGCGCACGTAGCTCTTCACCACCCGGATGCCGGAAAACACCTCCTGGGCGATACTCGTCAGGCGGGAGAGCTGCTGCTGGATCAGGGTCGAGCGGGTGTGGATCAGGTTGCTGACGTAGTAAATGCTCACGGCCAGCACCGGCAGGGGAATCAGAGTGTACAGGGTGAGGGTGGGACTCACCGCCAGCATGCTGAAGATCACGAAGAGGATGGTCGAGATCAGGTTGGCGCAGTACATGACGGCCGGCCCGAGGTACATCCGCACCTTGTTCACGTCCTCGGTGATGCGCGACATGAGGTCGCCCGTGTTGTTGCGCTTGTAGAATTCCAGGCTGAGGTCCTCGTAGTGGTCGAAGATCTTCTCCCGCAGGTCGTACTCGATGAGACGCGACATCACGATGATGGTCTGCCGGGTCAGGTACAGGAAGAAACCCATGATCAGGGCGAGCAACAGTACCAGGCCCGCAAACAGCATGAGGGTGTGGCTCAGGATGCTGAAGAACTCCCCCTGCACCCCGAAGCCGTCGTACACCCCGTAGGAGTTGACGTAGTCGATCACCAGATCCAGCGCCTCGCGGATCACCTGCGGCTGCAGGACCTGGAAGTAGTTGGAAATACAGATGAAGACGATCCCCAGCAACAGGCGCCAGCGATACTTCCAAAAGAATCGATTCAGGTATTTAAGGTCGCCCAAGGAGGTGGGGTTGTACGGTCGTGCCTGTTGGAACGCTTCGGTGGGTGGATAGTTGGGCGGGGAATGGGGTGCCGCGGAGCACGCGGAGGGGGAACGACCACGGATTACACGGAGGGACACGGAGTCTCCCGGCTTCCTGCGGAACTCGCCGGTCGCTGAGGGCTTAAAGTGCCGCGCACTCCGCCGCCAGCCAGGCCAGTTCCTCCCCGTCCAGGAGGGGGCCGACCTGCTCCAGGACCCGCGCGTGGTAGGCGTCGAGCCACTGCACCTGCGCCCGCGTCAGCAGCTCCCGCTCGATCAGGCGGCGGTCGATGGGGAAGAGCGTGACGGTCTCGAAGTGCAGCCAGCCCTCCTGCTCGCGAGGCGGTCACGACGACCAGGTTCTCCGTGCGGATGCCGTAGTCGTCCGTCCTGGTAGTAGCCCGGCTCGTTGCTCAGGACCATGCCGGGTACGAGGGCGTCCTGGGCCGATTTGGATCGCGGGTTGGGACTGATGCCCGCCGGTCCCTCGTGCACGTTGAGAAAGAAGCCTACGCCGTGCCCGGTGCCGTGGCCGTAGTTGAGCGCGTGCTGCCACAGCGGGCCGCGCGCCAGGATGTCGAGTTGCACGCCGCTCGTACCGACCGGAAAGTGGGCCATGGCCAGGTCGATGTGGCCCTGCAGGACCAGGGTGAAGTGGCGGCGTTGCTCCGTTGTCACGGCTCCGAGGGCGAAGGTGCGCGTGATGTCCGTCGTGCCGTTCTGGTACTGCCCGCCGCTGTCGAGCAGCAGGATACCGTCGGCCTCCAGGGGGGCGGCGGCCTCCGCGCTGGCGTGGTAGTGCACGATGGCCCCGTTGCCGCGGTAGCCGACGATGGCGTGGAAGCTTTCACTGACGTAGGGGTCGTAAGCGGCCCGGAAGCGGGCCAGTTGCTCGCCCACCGCGTACTCGGTAACGCCGCGCGTCAGGGCTTCATCGAGCCAGCGGCGCAATTTTAGCAGGGCGACCGCGTCGTGGGCCATCACTTCCCGGAGGTGGTTCAGGGCCGTTTCGTTCTTCACCGCCTTCCAGCGGGGGATGGGGCTTTCGATGCCGCAGTGCTCCACCCCGCCGGCCGCCGTTGCGAGGAACACGGAGGTCGTCGTCGGGTCGAATCCGATGTCGGCATCCCGGGCGTTGAGGCCGCGCAGGTAGCCGGCCGTGTCCGCGTAGGGCAGTCGCCGCAGCTCGGGCAGCTTGTCGGCCCAGGGGGCGAGCGCCTCCTGCTGCTCGGCGAATACGGCGTGGTCGCCGCGCCGCCCGGCGATGAAGTAGCCGACCATCAGGGGGTTGAAGTCGATGTCGGTGCCGCGCAGGTTCAGCAGCCAGGCGAGTTCGTCGAGGGCCGAGACGAGGAAGTAGTCGAACTCCTTTTCCTGCATCCAGCCCACCAGTTGCTGCAGGCGGTCTTCCCACCTGGCGCCGCTGTAGCTGGCCAGGTGCTCGCTGATGGGGCGGTTGGGGAGGCCGGGGCGCTCGGTCCAGATGAGGGCGATGGGGTCAAGGCCGAGTCTTTAGTTTCAGCCTGGCCTTGCTCAGTTTCTTCTCCAGTTGCCGGGCGGCGTGGGCGCTGAACACGCGGCCGTCTACGCCTACGGCCTGTCCGTCCAGCAGGTGGTCGGCCAGCCAGTCGACGTACTCCGGCGTGTGGGGGGTCTTCAGCTTCATGAGCTGGATGCCGGTACCGGCCAGCTCCTCTTCGGCCTGCAGGAAGTAGCGGCTGTCGGTCCACAGGCGGGCTTCGTGCAGGGTGACGACCAGGGTGCCGGCCGAGCCCGTGAAACCGCTCATCCACGCGCGCGCGGCCCAGCGGGGGGCGGGGTACTCGCTCTGGTGGGGGTCGGTGCCGGGGATGACGAACGCGTCCAGCTGGTGCTCCAGCAGCTGGTGGCGCAGGGCCTCGAGTTTTTCTGGCGTAGTCATGCGGCAAGATAATTCATCGGGCGGCGGGGCGCGGGTGCGGGGGTGAGGAGGGATTGAGGGAAGGAGGGAAGGATGGATAAACGGTTATCTTGGCTGAACTGATCGAAACAGATCGTGTATGCAAGAATTCTCTTATTCCCACTGGAAAGCACTGTTGGCGGTGGGCCTGACGGTAGGTTCCTGCATCGGACTGGGTGTATTGAGCGGACGGATGACCGACGACTGGATGAGCCTATTGTCGTTCGCCTTGTTACTGGGTTCCGTGTTTTACCTGGTGTACTACTACCGCCTGCTGAACGACCGCCTGATCGTTTCCGGTCACACCCTGACCGTGGCGCGTCGTATCGGCCGTTCTCAGGTGGTGGACCTGAACGAGGTCACCCGCATGATCATCCGCGAGAATCCCGCCTCCCTGGGCTTCGGCAAATTAGTCCACATGCACCTCCACCGCCCGATGCAGACTACCCGGATCGACCTCTCCCACCTCAAGGACGCCGCCGCCTTCATCCGGCTCATCGAGGCAAAACTCAGCGGAAACGGGCTCCACCTGGCGGGCCGCACCCTGGACGGGCACGAATCCCTCCCGCTCCGGGACCTCGACGAACTGCTTCGCTAGCGCCGCCGGGTACGTAGCTTTACCGCCATGTTCGACCTGCGCACCTTGCTCCGCGAACGGGAGCAGCCTTTGGAAGCCTACCGCACGGCGGGCGGGGTGTACAACTTGCTGTCCGAAAACCCGGAGGCCGGCAACTACGTGGCGCACTACCAGCGCGATGCCGTAGAGTTCGATTATTTCTCTCCACCCGCGGACCCCGCCTCCCTCCACGAAAGCCGGCGGCTGCACCAGGAGATCTTAAGTCACCTGCCCGCTGCCGCCCGGGTCGTGCTGGACGTGGGGTGCGGACAGGCCTGGGTCGCCCGCCAACTTATTCCCCGCAAGGAGGCCGTCATCTCCTTCGACATCGCCCTGCGCAACACCACCGAAGCCCTCCGGCGCTACCCCGCCGCGAACCACTTTGCCGTGACGGGCGATGCCTTCGACCTCCCCTTCCGCGACGGGTCGGTGGATGCGATCATCTCCTCCGAGGTCATGGAGCACGTACCGGACGTGCCGCTGTACCTGACCAACCTCATCCGCGTCGTAAAGCCCGGCGGGACCATCCTGATCTCCACCCCCTACGACGAGACGATCCAGTATTCCCTCTGCATCCACTGCAACCAGCCTACTCCGCTCCACGCCCACCTGCACAGTTTCAACGAGGCGCTGATCGCCTCCCTGCTCGCCCCCTTCCCCAACATCCGCTACCAAACGGAAAAGATCTCCAACAAGGCACTGCTCTACCTGCGCACCCACAAGTTCCTGGCCCCCCTACCCTTCCGTGCCTGGCGCGCCGTGGATGCGCTGGCCAACCGGGTAGTAAAGAAGCCTGCGCGACTGGTGATCGTGATCGAGAAAGTGTGATGGGTATTCACCGCAGAGTACGCGGAGTTACGCAGAGGTTTTGCGGGCGCATCAGCAACAGCGGTAGCCCAATGGTAAATGGTACTTGGTATATTGTAAATGGTAATTCCCCAAGGTATTCACCGCAGAGTACGCGGAGTTGCGCAGAGGTTTTGCGGCCGCGTACGCACCAGCGGCAGCCCAATTTTAAATTGAATTAATTTTAAATTTCACCCCACCCACCAGTAGGCCACAAACATCCCCACCAAATAAACCCCGTACCAATTAAGGTTGGCATACTCCCCCCAACTGGTTTGGGTGCGGTAGCGGAGGTAGAGCACCAGGCACAACTCGTGGAAATAGCTGGCGATGACCGTCGCCCAGATGATGCCGAGGAGACCGTAGCCGCGCACCAGGAGTAGGGAAAGCCCCAGATTCAGTGCCAGCTCCAGCAGACCCCAGAGGTAGAGCCGCTTCGTTTCGTTGAGGGCGGTGAGGACGGTCATGGCAAACACCAGGCGGCAGCCCACGACCAGCAGGAAGGTGCGGAAGATGGGCAGACTGGCGGCGAAGGCCTCGGTGAATACGCGGGTCCACCACCACTCGGCGGTCAGCAGGAGGAGGAAGGTGAGGGCGAACACGTAGTGAAACAACTTGCCGGACTGCTCCCGCAGCAGGGCCAGGCCCGCCGTCCGTTCGCGGGCGATCACGGGGATGGCCACGGTCACCATACCGCTGGTCAGGGCGGCCACCAGGGGCAGTTCCCGCACCCCGTAGCGAAAGATGGCAAAGGTCTCCGGGTCGCCGGCGTACCAGTAGCTGACGAACAGGGGATCGACCACCGACACCAGGGAGGCCACCGTCGCGTAGGCCATCAGGGGAGCGCTTTGCCGTACCCAGCCGGCCAGGACGGGCGAGCCATCCCCGGCCGGTGGCCGGGGTGCCGCCAGCGTCCACAGCAGGATGCCGAGGGCCTTGGTCCCCGCGAAGGCCGCCAGCACCTGCATCGCTGCAAGCAATCCGTGCCCGAGGTAAAGCGGCAGCAGCAACGCCCCGATCAGGCCCACGGAGTTACCCACCGCGTAGGCCAGCAACCACTTGGCCCGCCCGGTGAGCAGCAGGGCCTGCTCCAGGCAGTAGGAGGGCCAGCGGCTCAACAGCAGCACGAAGAAAAAGGACCAGCCCACGGGTGCCTGCTGCAGGTGCAGCAGTCGAAACAGCAGGGGGTGGCAAAGGGCCGCAACGGCCAGCAACAGGGCGGAAAGGCCGAGGGTGGCCAGGGTGGCCCGGCGGGCAAAGACCTCACCCGCCACGCCGGTCAGTTGGCCCATGCGGATGAGAAAGCCCTGCAGCAGGCCGGTCACCCAGCCGAAGGCCAGCAGGTAGCCCAGAAACACGAGCGTCTCCCACTGCCCGATCAGCTCGGTGGGCACCCCCAGCCGCGGGAGGGCCAGGGCGATGAAAATGTACGCCCCCTGCCGGGCGGCCTGGTTGAACTGCCCGGCCCGGACGAGCGCGCTAGCAGTCAACCGTCTGGTGGGTAAATTTCAGTCCGTAGTCCTCCATTTCCTTCAGCACGGGCTCGTACACCTCGCGCATGGTGGGAATGTGCACCCCGGTGGTCTGGATCTTGCCCTCGCTCATGAGGCGGACGAAGATGCCCAGCGGAAGGCCCACCAGGCGCGACATGGCGGTGTCCTCGCTGTTCTCGCCCTTCATGACCAGGTTGGAGAGGTCGCGCTTCTTCTGGCCGTCGAGCTCGTAGTCGATCTGGTGCTGCATGACGATGAGGTCCTTGTCGTCGGGTTGGAGCTTCCACTTGTCGAGCAGCAGGTTCTCCAGGATCAGGGCCGGCGTGGCCCCCTTGAGCTTGATCCGCTTCTTGCGGAACAGGCCAAGCCAGATGAGGCGCTTCATCACCTCCCCGTTGGGCTCGAGCTTGAGCATCTGGGCGATGCGGTCCTTGACCGAGCCGGGGCCGCTGGGGGCCAGGGCCTCCATCAGTTCGTGGTAGGTGATCTTGTTGGAGTCGAGGATGGGGAAGTCGCCGTCGGTCATGCCTACCCGCACCAGGGCGTTCCAGGCGGCGCAGTAGCCGGGGTAGCGCAGGGTGCCCCGCAGAATAGTGGGAATGTCCTTGAGCCCGTACTGCTCCCGGTACAGCAGGCTGTCGCGGTTGGCGTAGGCCTCGAACTTACCGATGCCCTCGATCTCGACGTCCCAGGTATTGTTGAACAGGCGGTAATAGGGCAGGTACTTGAGCTTGTCGTGGTCGAGGTACTGGGCGGTGCCCTGTCCGGCCAGCACCACGTTGCGGGGGTTCCAGGTGAATTTGTAGCCCCAGGGGTTGTCGTTGCTCTCCGGGGAGATCAACCCGCCGGTGAAGGAGCGAAAAGCGGTGATGCTCCCCCCATCTCGTGGATGGCGTTGATGCGCTGCATGGCCGACATGTGGTCGATGCCGGGGTCAAGGCCCATCTCCCCCATGAACATCAGCTCGCGGTTGCGGGCCTCGTCGCCCAGGCGGTAGAGCTCCTGGCTGACGTAGCTGGCGGTGACGAGGTGCTTTTTGAGGCGGATGCAGTCCTGGGCTACCTCGATGTGCAGGTGGGCGGGCAGCAGGGAGACCACGATGTCCGAGCGGCCGATCAGCTCCCGGCGGTCGTTGGTCTTGTTGACGTCGAGCCAGGCCGTGGTGCCCCGGGGGTGGTTGTTGACCTTGGCCGCCGCCACGGCGGGATCCGCGTCGGCCACCGTAACGTTCCATCCGAGGCGTTCGCTGTTGTTGAGCGCGTAGCGGATGAGGGCGGTGGAGGAGCGGCCCGCACCGATGATGAGTATTCTGGAGGACATGCGGTAAAGGTAGTTTAGGCGGGGGGTAGTTTGGTGCATCCGCCCGGCCCGAATTACCGGACAATCGCCGAAGTGCCCACAATCGTAGAAGTTTAGCGTGCGTACAACCTTTAATAAACGGCCGAACCGGGTTCCCGCCGAATTTAACGCCTGATTATCATATGCGCCATATATCCGATCTGACCCCGACAGCCGCGGACGGTCACGGCGCCCCCCCCACAACTATACTTTCCGGTCAGGCTGCACGGGCCACCCCTTTAAAACACCAGAGCCGGAGACTACAGCACGAACGTGCAGCAAACTCCGGCTCGGTTTAGAGCTTGTTTGGGTTTTCCAAGCCTGACGAAAACGCCGCTATTTTGGGTCTATTCGAGCCTCGAAAAGGGGAGGTGCACTTCGTGGCTGCTTCGCGGTGACGGGCTAAGTGAAGCTTTTTGAGGCGAAGGACAGGCGCAAAAGAGCAAGTTTGCGGCGGTGAGCGGAATCCCAAACAAGCGCTAAATGATTTAGGCAAGTTGCCCGGCGCTCAGGAAATGCCGCCAGGCCTACTGGGCTTAAGCGACTTCCTCCTCCGGCTTCTCTTCCAGGATGGTCTCGTCGACCAGCACCCGGCTGCAGTGCTCGCAGGCCATGAGGCGCTTGCGCTGGCTGATTTCGAGCTGCTGCTGGGGCGGGATGGCGTTGAAGCAACCGCCGCAGGCGTTGCGCTCGACGGTCACCACGGCCAGGCCGTTGCGGTAGTTGTTGCGGGTCTTGTCGTAGGCGCGCAGCAGGCGGTCTTCGATGAGCTTGCGTTGCTTGTCGGACAGCCGGCGCAGTTTCTTCTCTTCCTTCTCGGTCTTGGCGATGATGCTCTTGAGCTCCTCCTGCTTCACTTCGAGCAGCTTCAGCTTGGCGTCGCGGCGCTCTTTGGTGGCGTCCAGGGTAGCGGTGCGGCCCTCGAGGTCTTCCGTGGCGGTCTTGGCCTTCTTCTGGCTGAGCTGGATCTCGAGCCGCTGCATTTCGGTTTCCTTCATGAGGGCCTCGTACTCGCGGTTGTTCTTGACGTTGTTCATCTGCTCCTCGTAGCGGGTGATGAGCATGTCGGACTCGTTCACGTTGGCGTCGTGGCGGCTGATCTCGGTCTGGAGCTCCTCTACGACGGCTTCGGTGCGGTTGATGCGGGTTTCGAGGCCGGCGATCTCGTCTTCCAGGTCGCTCACCTCCATGGGGAGTTCGCCCTTCAGGATCTCGATCTCGTCGATCTGGGAGTCAATGAGTTGCAGGCGATAGAGTTCGCGCATTTTTTCTTCAACCGTCAGTTCGGTGGGGGCAGCAGCGGCCATGCAGGATAGCTTTATTGAGTTAAGGACCCTCTAGACGTAATAGCGCACCGGATTGGTGTTCCGCTTCGTCGAAAGGACCGCAAAGGTAGTGAATTCTTTGGTTAACAACTCCGCAAGTAATTGAGTTGTAAACTGTTCGCTTTCGTAGTGGCCGATGTCGCAGATCACCAGTTGCCCCTCGGCGTCGAAGAACTCGTGGTACTTATAGTCGGCCGTCACGAACGCCTGCGCCCCGGCCCGCTTAGCGTCCTCCAGCAGGAAGCCCCCGGCCCCGCCCGCCACGGCTACGGTCTGCACGCGCTGGCCCAGCAGGCGGGTGTGGCGGATCACGGGCGCCCGCATACGCTCCTGGAGCAGCGCCAGAAAATCCGATTCCTCCAGCGGCTCGGCCAGCTCGCCCACCATGCCCGATCCGACCGTCCCCTCCTCATTTTTCGCTTTCAACAGGCGCGGGTTGTGCAGTCCCAGCCGTTCGGCGATCCGCTCGTTCACCCCCCGGTGGCGGACGTTGTCCAGGTTGGTGTGGATCGCGTAGATCGCTACCTCCTTACGGATGGCCAGCATCACGGTCCGCTCCACGTAGGTCGCCCCGTTGAAGCGCTTGAGCCCCCGAAACACGATCGGGTGGTGGGCCACGACCACATTGCACCCGCGCGCCGCCGCCTCCTCGATGATCTCCTCCGTGCAGTCCAGGCTGGTCAGGATGCCGGTCACCCTCGTAGCAGGGTCACCCACGATCAGACCCGCATTGTCGTAACTCTCCTGCAGGGATGCGGGTGCAATGGTTTCCAGGTAGGCGGCGAGGTGTTGGATGGTGGTCATGGGAGGGGGGGGGTTGAATGCGTGAGTTAGTGAATTGGTGGAGGAGTGAATTGCTGGTGGTCGATTCCCTCATCCAATAATTCACTCCTTCACTCCCCTTACCCACAAACCGCCTGCAAAATCAAGCTAGTAGAGTGCCCCTCCAGAAAAGGAAGGACCTGTACCGTCCCCCCCCAGCTGCGGACTTCCGGGGCGCCGACGATGGTGGCCTCGGTGTAGTCGCCGCCCTTGACGAGGACGTCGGGGCGCAGGTGGGTGATGAGGTCAAGGGGCGTGTCTTCCTCGAAGGCGACCACGCCGTCGACGAAGAAGAGGCTGGCGAGGAGCTGCATCCGGGCGGCCTGGGGCATGACCGGGCGGGAGTCGCCCTTGAGGCGCTTGACGCTGGCGTCGGAGTTTACGCCCACGATGAGGCGCTCGCCGAGTCCGGCGGCCTGGGCCAGGTAGGTGAGGTGGCCGGGGTGGACGAGGTCGAAGACGCCGTTGGTAAAGACCGTCCGCTGGCTCCGGGTGCGCCAGCCGCAGCGGCGACGGCTGAGGTCAGCGAGCGGGAGCAGTTTGTCGTAGACCAGTTCGAGGGGCGTCATGGCGAAAATTCGCTGAAAAAATGGGATTGGCCCTTCTAAGCTACGTAAATAAATACCTATGCTGTACCCCGCGAATGTAAAGTCTTGGCGCGGCTTCCCCCCTACCGGACACCCGCCCGGTAGCGTACCCAGGCGTTGTAAATAAGCCGAAAAGGCGTCACGGCCGCCGCCACGATCGCCCACACCCCGAAGAAGCGGTATTCGGCGTGCATGTAGCGGTCGATGGTCTCCCCTATTGGCTTATCGAGCGCCTGGATCAGCACGTCGGGGCCCCGCTCGTCAAAGTAAATGATGAAGGCGTTGAAGGCCTGCACCATATAGAAAATGAGGGGGATCAGCGCGAAGGCCACCGCCGCCTGCACGAAGAGCCGGTCGCGCAGCCAACTCACGTGGAGCAAAAAGAGGTAGCGCGTTAGCGTTACGGCCACCACCACGTAGATGAAGTTGGGGAGGAAGAACGGGAAGTCCGGTACCGAATCGTAAAGCGGGAGCAGCACCAGACAGGCCAGCACGAGGGCAAAGGCCCACCAGGCGAGTTCGAAGGTGACGACGGAGGCGGTGCGCTTAGTTGGCAAAGTGGTCGCGGATCTTTTCGAAGAGTTCTACGCCGATGTTGTCCTGCGCCTCCCCGGTGGCGGCGCCGATGTGGGGGCTCACGCTCACGCGGGGGTGCTCGAGCAGGTCGCGGCGGGGCGTGGGCTCTCCCTTGAAGACGTCGAGGGCGGCACCGGCGACCTTGCCGCTGTTGAGGGCTTCGAGGAGGGCATCCTCGTTGATGACCCCACCGCGGCTGGTGTTGGCGATGATGACGCCGTCCTTCATTTTAGCGATCTCCTCGGTGTTGATGAGGTTGCCGCCGGGGACGTGGATGGTGATGTAGTCGGCCTGGGAGAGGGCTTCGTCCAGGGGTACGGTTTTGAGGGTGAAGTCGAGGCTGCGTCCGTCGGCGAAGTCCAGCTTCACGGTGTCTTCATCCTTGTAGAGGTCGACGGGCAGGACCTTCATGCCCAGGCCGAGGCCGATGCGGGCGGCGGCGATGCCGATGCGGCCGAAACCGATGATGGCCAGGGTGCGCCCGCGGAGTTGCTGCCCGTCGGCGTAGGCCTTTTTGAGCTTGTTGAAGTCACCGGAGGCGGCGGTCAGCTCCCGATTGGAGCGGTGGAGGAAGCGGCTGAGCCCGAAGAAGTGCGCGAAGACCAGTTCCGCCACGGCCGTACTGGAGGCGGCGGGGGTATTGTACGTGGGGATGCCCTTGCTGGCGGCGTACTCGTGGTCGATGTTGTCGATCCCTACCCCGCCGCGGAGGATGGCCTTCAGCTTGGGCGTGGCATCGATGAGGTCCTTACGTACGGTAGTGGCACTGCGGACGATGATGGCGTCAAACTGATTGAGCTCGGTCATGAGGTCGGCCTGGGCGATCTTGTCGGTGACGACCTCGAAGCCGGCGTCTTCCAGCAGTTGCTTGCCGTTGTCGGCGATGCCATCGTTGGCGAGGATGCGGATCATAGGGTAGGCAATTTTGCGCAAAGATAGCTGGAATGGATAAGGAGTGAACTGTGGAATGAATGAAGTAGTGAATGGGTTGCGATGCATGACCCCCTATTCACTCCTTCGCCAATTCACTAATTCACTCCCTCACTAATTCACTCCCTCACTAATCCACTCCCTCACTAATTCACTCCCTCACTAATCCACTCCTTCGCCAATCCACTCCCTCACTCCTCGCCCCCCAAAACCCCGTATCTTTACCCTATGGTAATCGACATCATCTGCCTCCTCTTCCTGGCCTACGGCTTCTGGGTCGGCTACAGCCGGGGCATCATCTCCACGGTACTGAGCCTGGCGAGCTACCTGTTTGGCGTGCTGGCGGCCATGAAGTTCGGGCCGATCGCGGGCGACATGATCTTTAATGCTTTCCCGGCGGTGACCAGCGCGGGGGCCTTCCTGCTCGGGGTGGTCTTGCTGTTCTTCCTGACGCTGGTGCTCTTCCGCATTCTGGCCCGCGGACTGACCGGCCTCATGGAATCCGTCAACATCAACTTCATCAACCAGGTGCTGGGCGGCATCCTCTCGGGGCTCTTCTTTACCTTCATCTTCTCGGGGCTCGTGTACTTCGGCGACCGCAGCCGCATCCTCACCGACGAGGTGAAAGCCGACAGCATCACCTACCCGGTGCTCATCCAGCTGCCCGACATCGTCATCGACAAGGCCAAGGCCCTCTTCCCCATCTTCTACGACTTCTACGAACAGGCCGTGGACGCCATGGACCGCCTGAAGGACAATGTGGAGCGGGGGGAAAATGATAGTATTTTCGATCTGGAGGAGTAGGGAGTTAGTCCTTTAGATGGGTGATTCCTAGGATATTTGGTGATTACCGCTTCGGAGCATGTGAACCGCCTCCCTTATCCTATTTGGTAGGCGTTTGTCAACGTGTATATCCGATTGTATTCGTTGAGGTGACGAATAAATGGTTTGGGGTCTGGGACATTTGTCCAAAACCATTGACCATGTCCTTTTCCCGATTTAAAGATCGGCGTACAGCAAGGCCCGTTCGCTTTCCGAAACCATCCTGATTGTTAGTACCCGCTTCCCAAAAGAAGAGCGGTACAGCCTAACGGACCAAATCAGAAGAAGCAGCCGATCGGTGTGCGCCAACCTTGGGGAAGCCTTTGGCAAACGCTGTTACCCCAAGCACTTCCACGCCAAGCTCACCGACTCCGCCGGCGAAAACTTCGAAACCCAAGTGTGGCTCGATTTCGCCCTCGCCTGCAAGTACATCGATACAACTACCTACAATCAGCTTACCATACAATCCGAGGAAGTTGGTAAACTGCTCACCTACATGCAAAGGAATCCCGCGAAATTCCTCACTCCCAGGAGGTGATCGCTAAATCATCCCAAGATCCCCCACCTAAAAAACTAACGAACTAAAAAACTACCTATTAAAGCACCCCGCAAAAGCAGCAGTCCCCAAATCATCCCAAGATCTAGCCTCTAAAGAACTAAAGATCTAACGAACTACTACAACGTTCATCAACTTCCAAACCAGCTCCTTCAACAATTCGTTCTCGTCCTTCCCGGCCAGGTTACTCCCCACCCCTTTGCTCTTCAGGTCGTATTCCCGGAGCAGGGCGAAGACGGTGTATAGGCCTTCCAGAGAGTAATTGCGAGCGGTCTGTTCGTAGTCGGAAAGGAAAAACTCGAAGCGGAGCCCGAGGGCCTTCATGATGGCCTGCCGGCTTTCGCGCTTGGCCTGGAGCTCCTTGAGCAAGAAGACTTTACTAAAGTAATTGTAGAGGCTGCCGGTCACCAGGGGTAAGGGAGCAGCCTTGGGATTGGCCCGAAAGTAGTGCAACATACGCGTAGCCTTGAGGGTGTCGTGGTGGCCGATGGCGCGCTGCAGCTCGAAGGCGTTGTAGTCCTTACTGACGCCGACCTGGTCTTCCACGATGGCCGGGGTGATCTCGGTGCCGGGCTTCAGGTTGAGCAGGAGCTTGTCGAGCTCGTTGGTGATCTTGCCCAGGCTGGTGCCCAAGAACTCCGCCAGCAGGGTGCTCGCCTCGGGCGCGATGGTGTACTTGCGGTCGCGGAGGTAGCCGCTGATCCAGGTCGGTACCTTGTTTTCGTACAATCCCTTAGACTCAAAGATCACCCCGTTCTTCTTGATGGCTTTGGTCAGCGCGAAGTTGCCGTTCAACTTCTTGTGCTTGTGGCTGAGGACGAGCACCGTGGTCGGCGCCGGCTTTTCGGCGTAGGTGGCCAGCTCCTTGATGCCGCGCATATCCTGGGCTTCCCGCAGGAGGATGAGCTGCCGCTCGGCCATCATCGGGAAGCGGCGGGCGGCGTCGACGACCTGCAGGTGCTCGGTATCCTTGCCGTACAGCACCGTCTGATTGAAGGCCCGCTCATGCTCCTGGAGGGCATGCTGTTCGATGGCCGCCTCCAGCTGGT
This sequence comes from Lewinellaceae bacterium, assembly GCA_963803525.1. Taxonomy (GTDB): domain Bacteria; phylum Bacteroidota; class Bacteroidia; order Chitinophagales; family Saprospiraceae; genus Neolewinella. Next base: position 41,060 of record CAWDMV010000011.1, on the reverse strand, counting down.
CGATGAAGTAGGGCTCCTCCCCGTGCAGGAGGTAGATGGGGGCAAAGTCTTTCGCCTTGATCGATTTCAGGAGCGCGGAGTAGTCCAAAGTTGATTTACCATTTACGAAGTAGCAATTACCATGTACCAATTGCGGGGATGCTCGCTTACGCTCGTGCTTCCGCCGCCGGTGCCCGCAAACATCGGGAATCAGGTGGGGCTTTCCGCATTTCTTTGCACCCGCGTCCGCGCCGCCTACACGAGAGCGAAGCAGCAGCAAATAAATTGTAAATGGTACCATACCGCTCGACCTTTTAGCCCGAGAGGGCCTTTTGCTCCGTGGTTACCTACGGCGGTGGGGGCCAGGGGCAACAGTCGGCAGGAGTAAAATTGTCAAGCGGTACAAATCGGTTAAGCGTAGTGTGCACCCGGTAAACCCTCCCTCCACGGAACCTGTGCTTGGTAACGTACGGTCAGGCGTCGCCCAGTGATTCCAGCAGTACGCCGCACGCCCACTCGATCTCCGCTTCCGAAATCGTCAGCGGCGGCGCGATACGCAGGCTCCGCTCGTTGAAGAGGAACCAGTCGGTGATCAGTCCGCGCTCCAGGCAGCGGGCGATGACCCGCCGGACCTCATCGAAGCCGGAGAGCTCTACGGCCATCCAGAGTCCGGCGGAGCGGACCGCCCGGATCCGCGGGTGTACGAGCAGGCGACGAAACTGGGCTTCCTTCTCCTTCACCGTGGCGACCAGTGTGGGCTGCTCGACGAGGGTACGCAGGGTCGCCAGCCCCGCCGCGCAGCTCACGGGGTGGCCGCCGAAGGTGGTGATGTGGCCGAGCACGGGATTATTGGTCAGCGTCTCCATGACCGCCCGGCCGGCCACGAAGGCCCCGAGCGGCATGCCTCCCCCAAATCCCTTGGCAAGCAGTAGGATGTCCGGCACCACGCCGTACTGCTCGAAGGCGAAGAGCGTACCCGTACGGCCCATGCCGGCCTGGATCTCATCGAGGATCAGGAGGGTGCCGGATTCCTTGCACCTGCGCGCGACCGCCTGCAGCCATTCCCGGCGCGGTTTGCGGATGCCCCACTCGGCCTGGACGGTTTCCAGCACCACGGCGGCGGTACGGGGGGTGATGAGCTCCAGGCCGGCGTCGTCGTTGAATTCCAGGTGGGAGATCCCCGGCAGCAGGGGATGAAAGGCGCGGGTGAAGTCCTTGGGCCACATCAGGCTGGCCGCCCCCTGCGTACTGCCGTGGTAGGCGTGGGTGGCCGAGACGATCTCCGCCCGCCCGGTCGCCCGCTTGGCGAGTTTCATGGCTCCCTCCACGGCCTCGGTGCCGGAATTGGTGAAGTAAACGTTGTCGAGGCCCGCGGGAAGCTGTTGGCAAAGGAGGGTAGCCAGTTCCACCTGGGGGCCCAGCACGAACTCCCCGTACACCAGGGTATGCATGTAGGTGCCCGCCTGCCGCTGCACGGCCTCCACTACGGCCGGATGATTGTGCCCCAGGGCGCTCACGCCGATGCCGGCGATAAGGTCGAGGTAGCGCTTGCCGGCCGTATCGATGAGGTACACGCCCTCCCCACCGGCGATTTCGAGGCCCATGGGGGCGGGACTGGTCTGGGCGACGTGGCGGAGAAAGTTGGCGCGCTGCATGGCGCAAAGGTAAGCAGTTGGTATTCCCGCCAGACGCTCGGAGGTCGGCTTGAGGCCGACACTCCGAGGTCTTATACCGGCACCAGGACCTCGGAGTGTCTGCAGGACCTCCGAGTGTCCGGCTCGCTAACCTAAAGCTCCTCCAGCTGATTCACCAGCCGGCCCAGCTCTTCGGCGGAGAGATTCGCGCGGGCGGAAACCAGGGTGGTACGGCCCTCTTCGGTCACTACGGCGACCAGTTCCTTCACCTTCTTCTTGTCGTAGCGCACGGTGAGGGTCACGCGCTGCCCGTCCTGAGTGCGCAGCTCGGCCCAGCGCTCGAAGCCCTTGTAGCGCTCCAGGGTATAGAGTAGGTTGCCGACGCTGAGCTGGGGGTGGGTGAAGTCCTCGTCGAGGTAGGTGACCACCCGCGTGGTGCCCAGCGAGCCCATGAGGTGGAATAGCACTTGCTCGTCGGGATCGTCGGAAGCGGTTTCGCCGATGTCGCTGGCCAGGGAGATCATCCAGCCGGGCACCTTGACGGCCACGTTTTCTTCGCCGCGGCGGTGTTCCTGGATGAAGTCCAGGATGGCTTCGTCCTGGGCCGGGAGGGCGGCGGCGGTGAGGAGGAGGCAGAGGAGGAGGAGTTTCATGGGACAGGGGGGATAAGGGGATTAAGGGGGGGGGGAATTAGTCCAGGGCGCGTTGGAGGTCGGAGAGTTTGCTGAGGTCGATGTTGCCGACGAAGCTGAGCATGGCGAAGTTGTCTTCGGCACCGACCAGCAGGAAAAGCTCGTTGACGATGGCGTGCTGGTTCTGGATGAAGGCCTCGACGTTCTGTCCGTCCTTGGTGCGGACCTTGAAGAGCAATTCGTAGGCCCGGGTATCGATGCGCCCCTTGGCCTCGGCGTAGAATTTCAGGGGCGTTTCGTCGGTGTGCAGCACGCGGATGCCCTGGATGTCCTTCACGACATCGAGGATGGCCTTCACCTCGTCTTCGTCGATCTCGTCGAGATCGATCTTAGCGTCGTTAAAGAGCTCGAACATCTTTCCGCTCACGTAGACGGCCGAAAAGCGGGTGTCATCTACATACTCACTGAAGTAGTTAGAGATCGCATCGAGCGGCAGCTCCTTTTGCGCGGACGCGGGTGCCAGGTAAAGCACGAAGAGGAAGGCAATCAAGTATTTCATGTCGGTATATGTTGGTCGGCGGTTGCCGGGATAGTTAAAGGGGTTAATCCAGGATCGCCTCGACCTCCCGCAGTTCGCGGAGGGTAATGGAGGTGCCCTGTTGCATTTTTTCGGAAGTGGTTTTCAGTACGCTGTGGAGGAAGCGGACGGCTTGCTGTTCGTCCCTGATCTCGTAGCGGCTCCAGTCGACCGGCTGTCGCTCGGCGACCGGGAAGGCGGTGAGGTGCGGCTGCTGCCCCTGGTGCACTACGCGGGCCACGAGTAGTAGCAGCAGCGCCGCGGCAAGGGCCAGTACGATTTTCGGTAGGCGACGCGTCTTTGCGGGTCGGACCGGTGCCGCCACCTGCCGCTCCCCTTCCCAGTAGCGAAAGAGGGGGGCGTAGGGGACCAGCGTGGGGGCCACGTCGGGTCCGCGGAAGTAGGCTTGCAGTTGCCGTTCCTCGGCCAGGGAGGTTTCCCCGGCGAAGTAGCGATCGATCAGTTGGTGGGCGGTTTGGTGGGTCATCGTTCGACAATGTGTTGGTTCAGCAGCAGCGTTTGCAGCCGCTTACGGCCCCGGTGGAGGTAGACCTTCACCTGGTCCATACTCAGCCCCGTGGTTTCGGCAATTTCCAGGTAGCTCAGCCCTTCGACTTCGCGCAGGTGCAGCACGCTGCGTTGCTCGGTGGGCAGGCGACGCATCAGGCGGTGGATGTGGCTCAGGGTATCCTCGGTCTCGACCAGGCGCAGGGGCGTCATCGCATGGTGGTCCGGCACGGCCGCCGCCCGCTCGTTGGCGGTCCGGGCCTTGCGCGAACGGAGCTTATCGATGGCCCGGTTGTGGGTCATGCGCATGAGCCGGGCCGGCGGATTGTCCAGGCCTACGATCTCGTCCTGCCGCTGCCAGCCGCGGAGGAGCACTTCCTGCACCACGTCTTCCGCCTCTCCCCCGTCGCCGGTCATCCGCAGGGCCAGCCGGTAGAGGCGGTCGCGTACGGAGTCGATTAGGGAGGTGAAGGTTTGCACGTAGGGCGTTTGCTTGGTCCACGGACTAAGCTCGTGCGTTGTTACAGGTGGGGGATTGTTTTTTCGACTAAGTGGGGATTTTTGGTCTTTGGTTGCCCCTTTTTCCCTCACCCCCGGCCCCTGCTAATCCTTTGGCCCCCCCGCCCCAAAGGCCGCGTAGAGAGGGGGGGCACTGCCTTCTGATTCTCCACCTTATTTGCTCCTTTATCCCCTTCTCTGGTGGCTACGCATGCAGGGCGCGCCCGTATTACCCGTCTCGAAAAGGGACTACACCCAAAATTTACTGCGTCTATACCTACTCCTTTAACTCCGCGGACTCTGCGGTGCCCCCCCCAAGTCCCGCTAGCTATCGGGATGAGCAGTCCTGTGAGCACGAGCGCCAGCGAGCAGAGCCGTAAATTGTAAATGGTACATCGTCAATTGTAAATTGTAAATTCTACACTTCCGCCCCCAGCCACACCTCGCAACCCTCCGTGCAATTTTGGCAAATGTCGATCTCCGCCCGCCCCTTCAGCAGCTTGGTGCGGAAATCGTCGTAGGCGGCCCCGTCCCAGACCTCGGCCAGGGTGTCGGTCTTCACGTCGCCGAGGCGGTGGGTGACGTCCTTGTCGAAGCAGCAGGGGGCCACCAGGCCGTCCCAGGTGATGACGCAGCTGTGCCAGAGCTTCCAGCAGTGGTTCTGGAGCTTATTCTTGATGCCGTAGGTGCCGTCCGGCTTTTTGTAGTAGCGGGCGTACTGCTCTTGCTCCGGCATGAGGGGGTTGCCGTGTGCGTAGTCGTAGAGCTGGGCCGATTTGAACTTCACCTCGTCGATCCCGATCTCGTCGGCCAGGCGGACCACGTCGGCCAGTTGGTGCTCGTTGGGCTTCACGACGAGAAACTGGAAGATCAGGTGGGGGGTGGCCGATTTTAGCTCCCGCTTCCACCGCACGAGGTTGCGGGCACCCTGGAGGACCGTCTCCAGCTTGCCTTCCTTGCGGTACTGCGCGTAGACCTCCTGGGTGGTGCCGTCAACGCTGATGATGAGGCGGTCCAGACCACTCTCGATCGTGCGGCGGGCGTTGGCGTCGTTGAGGAAGTGCCCGTTGGTGGAGGTAATGGTGTAGACGCCGCGGTCGCTGGCCTCCCGGACCATGTCGAGGAAGTCAGGATTGATGTAGGGCTCCCCCTGGAAGTAGAAGATGAGGTAGAGCAGGCGGTCGGCGATGTCGTCGAGGGTACGGCGAAAGAAATCGGCCTTCAGGTTGCCGGTGGGGCGGGTGAACTGCCGCAGGCCGCTGGGGCACTCCGGGCAGCGCAGGTTGCAGGCCGTGGTGGGCTCAAAGGACACGGTGAAGGGCCGCCCCCACACCACCGGCCGCTGCAGCCAGCGGGTGGCGTAGTAGCTGGCGATGACCTGGGTGGCATTCACCACGCGCCTCGGCGTGAGCTTCCGCAGGAAGTTGAGGGTATCGCGGAAGTAGAGCTTGGCCATGGCCCCAAAGATAAAGGAACCGGTCGGCGCAGGCCGACCGGTTATCCCGAAACAGTTAATCAACAGACTATTCAATCGATCACCGCAGCCAGCGGTAGGTAACCTTTACTAGGAAATTATTCCGGGTGTCTTCGGTAAAGATGTTGTCGCCGAGGGAGGAAACCAGGCCCCGTTGCGGGTCTTCGTCCGCCGTGTTCCCCTGCGACCAGACCAGGAAAATCTCCGAGCCCGGCCGGTACTCCCAGCGGGCCACGAGGTTGGAGCGGAACTGTACGAAACTGAAGTCCGGGTTGCCGTAGGTAAGCCCGCCGCCCACCGGTACGGTGTAGTCGCCCGTCTCCCGGTCGTAGGAAACTTCCTGGGGGTCAAAGGAGGCAAACCGACCCTCAAACGTTCTGGCCTGTGCTTCGCCGGTAAATCGTTTGAAGTCCCCGTATTTGCCCCGGCTGATGAAGGGCTGGCCGTAGTACTGCAGCGTCAGGTCGGGCGTGAGGTTGTAGTTGAGGCGCAGGGTCAGGCTCAGGGTGCGCTGGTCTACCTTGCCGACGATGTATTCGTCCGTTCCTTCCCCCCTGCGCTGGGTGACGTACTGGTCGGCCCGCTTAAATACGCTGTAGCTAGGGGAAGCACTGACCGAGAGGGCATCCAGCGCCTGCCAGGCGGTTTCGACGTAGTACGACTGCTGCTGCTCGCTGCCGTCGAAGGACGTGAACCCGTAGTAGTTCAGGTAGGTGACCACTTTCTTGCGACTGTCGCTGCTCACGTATCCGAAATACTCCGCACCCGCGCTCCGCCGCAGGATCGGTCCGCCGCGCAGGTCCGTCTTGGAAGCCCGTTGCGAGATATACGTAGCTCCCCCGCCGATGCGCCAGAAGTTGGTAAAGCTGGCGTGGCCGTTGGTGTTGAAGCCCTGGAACAGCTGCTCCCCGCTGAAGTCGAAGGTGGAATAGACGTTGCCGTTCACCTGTAGGCGACGGAAGATGCTAAAGGGCTGCTGCCACCGGCGGGCCATCCAACCGAAGTAGTTGATCTCGTCGGCATTCCGCATAAAGCCGATGTCGTTGATCTCGAAGCCGGGCGAGCGGTAGGTGGCGCCGGTCTCGAAGATGAAGTTACCCGCCAGATTACCCACTTTAAGCATACCACTGCTCCCGTTCAGCCGGGTCGCGCTGCTGTCGACGCGCAGGTGGCCGGCGTCCGGCCGCTGGAAGAAGTGCTCGAAGCCGGTCTGGGTCTGGAGGATGGACTCCTGGCTGCCACTCACGCTGCTGAGCACGGTATTGCCCGCTACGTACCAGGCGCGGTCCTTCCAGCGGTGGGTGAAGTCAAAGCCCCCTGAATACGCGCGCCGGTGTAGGAAGTCGAGTTCGGGATCGTCGTCGAGCGCCCGCTGTACCCCGGTAAAAATGGCCCCGACGTAGGTATCGCCCCCACGAAAATCCTGCTGTACGCGCGCCACCTGGAAATTGGTCATCGGCTCTACGACCGTTTCGCTGCGCTCCCCGGCCAGATCGATGGTTGCCAGTTCCCGCTGGGTGGTGCTCTGCAGTAGGCCGACGGAGAGGCCCGACTGCGTTTTGCCGCTGAATTTCGCCGCGCCCAGGATGGTCGTATTGTCGGGCTGGTCGACGTAGTAGCTGCGACCGGACTCCGAAGCCCACGAAGCGGTGCGGGCTGCCCCCAATTCTGCGGCTGTAGAACAACTGATCGGAAGTATGGCCACCCCCGGCCTCGGCACTACTGAGGTTGAAGTCAAAAATATTCTGCCCCTCCACGAAGAAGGGCCGCTGCTCGCGAAAAAAGATCTGGTAGCCGTCCAGGTTGAGGGCACCGGGATCGGCTTCCACCTGGCCGAAGTCGGGGTTGATCGTCAGGTCCAGGGTCAGGTCGTTGGTCACCCCCACCCGGGCGTCGAGGCCGGCGGAAAAGCGGTTGTCGGCACCGGTAACGAAGGGGTTGCCCTCCTCTTCCGGGTAGGTGGAGCGCTGGGCGAGTACGTAGGGTTGCAACTCCACGTTGCGGTGGGGCTGGATGTCGTTGAGCCCCCGCAGTTCGCCGAAGCGGCTGACCCATCCTGAGGCATTCCGGTCGGCGGGCTGCCAGAGGGAACGCTCGTCCATCCGGAAGTCGGTACGCGTCGACTGAATACCCCACACCTGCTCCGCCCCCGCCGCGAAGCGGATCTGGGATAACGGAATGCGCAGCTCGGCCGTCCAGCCCGCCGAATCGATCTGGGTGCGGGTTTCCCAGATGGGGTTCCAGGAGCTGTCCCAGTTGCTGCCGTCGTTGGAAATGAACTCGTCCCCCTTTACCCCGGACGCGGAAACGGTAAAGGAGAAGGCCGTACGCTTGTCGTGGTAGCTGTCGATGTTGAGCTCGACCCAGTCGCCGGGGAATTGGTCGCGGCGCCCCATCCGCCGCTCGATCTTGTCGGGTTCGCTGTCGAGACAGCGATAGGCCACGTACAGGTTGCGGTCGTCGTAGAGGAGCTTGAGGAAGGTCTGCTGGGTCGGAGGCTGGTCGGCGTTGGGCGCATACTGCACGTAGTCACCGCTCCACTCCACCGCATCCCACACCGCCTCGGTGGGGCTACCGTCGATCAGGGGGGCCTCGGAAGCCCGCTGGGTTTGATAGACCCTGGTAGGGTAGTGTTTAACGGTGGTCGTGCTGTCTTGCGCGCCGAGCGTACCCGACAGGAGGAATAGCAACACCGGAAGTAAAATTCTCATGACTGGTTAAGGTGAATGGGGTGACCCTGGTAGGAAAGACGAGTGATTGGGACACGGGTTGCGCCACGGCTTTGTTACCATTCACCATTCGTACCACTTATCCCTCCCGCAGGTAGACCTTTCCGTAGGGGGCCTCACAGCTTATCTTCCGTCCACCGCTGCCGACCGAGCCGACCACGCGCTCGAAGAAATCTCGGTGCTCACTCGCGCCTTCATCGATCTCGATGTCCAGGTCAGTGAGCAGTTCGCCGAACTGGGTCTGCAGTTCCAGCTTGGCTCCGGTACCGGCGGGTAGGGTCAGGTCGACGGCACCGTAGTTGCTGTATAACCTGAGATCACCGGACGGCTTACCGCTCGGGACGGTCACCGTCACCCCGCCGTAAGTCGCGTCGACCTCCCGCAGCCCGGGCAGGTCGTTCACGGTCACCGCCCCGTAGACCGTCTCGACGGTCACCTGCACGCCGGTGGGTACCCGCACGATCATGCGGACCTGGTTGTTGCAGCAGTTTTCTCTACGGGGTTGGTGGTTGAGCTGCTGCATGGTGGGGCCGGTTTCCTCAATATAGATCGTGCCGTCGCGACGCTTGACGTCTAGTTCGGCCAGCTCGGGTCGGGGCTCGCCCTCCACCGTCACGGAGTGCTCAATGGTGATGGCGTCGCCCGTGGCCTCGCGGATATCCACGCTGCTGAACAAGGCCGATAGGTGCAGCGCGGTGGCGCCCTCCAGCTCGATACCGGTCATGGGGGTCTGGGCGGCAAGGGAAAGGGAAGCCAGTAGAAATAAGGGTAGTAAACGTAGCATGGCTGGTTATTTTTTGCGGATGTAGAGATCGCTGTAGGTAGCGGAAAGGGAAAGTAGCGGCCCGCCCCCGTTGATGGTGCCGACGAGTTGGCCGCGCGACTGTTTCTCGTCACAGTTACAATCGTCGTCCTTACTCGATTTGGTGGCCTTCGCGGGGGTCATATTCGGCTTGACCTCGATATCGAAGTCGGTGTACATGTCGCCGTAGCCCGACGATAACCTTAGGTTGGCCTTGGTAGCGGCGGGCAACGTTACGTCGACACTGGAGTAGCTGGAGTGCAGTCTGGTATCCTTCGTGGGGGCGGCATCGTAGACCGCGACGATGTCACTGTAAACGGTATTGACGGCCGTCGCGCCGGTCACGTTACTGAGCCGGGCTTCGTGATACATCATGCTCACGTCGAGATCGCCGGTAAAGTCACTAACCGAGAGTCCGCCACCCCGGTGGGTCGTTTGCTCGACCTTCACCGTAGCATTGTTGGGTACCCGCACGGTGATCGTTTTTCCGTCGCCGCCTACCTGTTGCACCAGTATGCGGCCTTCACTTTCGGTTACGCTCAGTCCGAAGCCCGTATTATCGCGCAATCCTGAGGCGCTGATTTTGCGCAGTCCGTCGGCGCGTTTATCTTGATTGGCGGACTGCTCGCTCCCATCCAGGATCATCTCGCTGCCCGCTGCGCCGACGATCGTGAGGCGATCGATTTCCCGGAATTCAATAGTCTTACCGGCCGCGGCGATCTTAAAGTCGGCCTGGGCCCACAGGCCGGTGCTCACGCAGAGCAGCAATAGTATTCGTAGCATGGTGATGGTGGTTTAGATCAATTTATAGGTGCCTAGTTCCGCGGCGTCGCGCAGTTGTTGGGGTACGGACTCGTTCCGCCGCAATTCTTCCAGGTAGGGCAGCACGCGTTTTTCGTTTAGCCTGACGAGCGTTTCGAGCAGCTGCACACGCACGGCGGGCGGGGGGTCTGCTCCCATGGCGTCCGAGCATTTCCTGCCGCGCTTCGGGGGTCGGCGGCAAAGCGGCCCAGGGCATCCAGCGCGGCCAGGCGCACGTTCGTGTTTTCGTCGGTGCGCAGCATCTTGCCGAGGTGGGCGATCACTTCGGGGTCGGCGACGGCGACGTCGAGGCTCACGGTGGCGGCGCGCATGCGGGTGCTGCTGCTCTTGTCCTGCATCAGTTCGAGCATGAGGGTGCGGGTGGCGGCCAGTCGTTCTTCTGCGTCGTCGTTGCTGCCGAAGTACCAGCCCATCGCGAAGACCAGCAGCAGCAAGCTTGCGGCGATACTCAGCAGGGCGGCGGGGCGCAGGTGCAATATTCTTCCGGCCGGAGGCGCAGTGCGTTGCCTGGTCGTGTTCCGCCAGCATGGCCGCGAAACGGGCATCGGCTTCCCGGCTGGGTTGCGGATCGGGCAGGCCGTCGATCTCCTGACGGAGGTCCCTGAGGGCGGCGATCTCCCGCTCCAGTGCTTCATCGTCGGTGTTCATGGTTGGTTGGCGTTGTGGTAATTGGCGCGCAGTTGTTTGCAGGCCCGGTGCATACGCACCTTGACGTTGGCCTCGGTGGTATCGAGCACCCGGGCGATGTCGGCGTACTTCATTTCGCGTTGCCAGGCCAGCTCCACCACCACCCGGTAGTTTTCGGGCAGGGCGGCGAGGGCGGCCCGGCAGTCGGGGGGTGGCGTCCGTCGGTCTCCAGGGGCAGTTCTTCCCAGGGGAAGTGGTCGTTCAGCGGCATGCGCCCCTCGAGGCGGCAGCGGTCGCGGTGGGCATTGCGGGCAATGGTGAAGGCCCAGGTCTTGAAGCGTCTGCCCCGCCCGCCAGCTCCTCGGTACTTGATGATCCGCTCGAAGGTGGTGTGCAGCAAATCTTCGGCCGTCGCCCGGTCGCCCGGACTCCGGTTCAGCAAAAAACCCAGCAACGGCGACTTATACCGCTCATACAGCGGAGCCAAACTCCCGAGCTGGCCGGCAGCGACTTCTTCCATCAGTATCTCATCGGTCGGCGGCAAAGCGTAGCAGGTTTTTCCTTCGGAGGGGGATACCGGGAAAGTAGGGGATGGTTACACGATACCGGTGAAAAAAGACCAGACAGGTAACGCCAAACTATAGCGCTAGACATTTAAGCCCGAGACGGCTTCTTCCCCCTTTGCTGCGCAGCTGCCTACGGCGGTTCGGGGCCAGGGGGCAACAGTCGGCAGGAGCATAATAGCTAGCGGTATGAGGCCAGACACTCGGAGGTCTTGCGGCAGCCTTACCCGAACCCAACAATCCCCCTACACCGCCGCGTTCCACCCACATGTCCGCCAAGAACCCTACACCCGCGCCCGCGCCCCCTCCGGCCACGAAGAAGACCTCCACCCTAAAAAAGGTGATCTACGCAATTATTATTTTGATTGCCCTTTCCCTGATCCTGCAGGTCCTAGGCGTAGGCGTGATGGACCGCCGGGAAAATGACACGCTGCTGGAGCATCCGCACGCGGAATAAGGAAACGAACTAGAACCACCCCCCCTGCAGCCCCGCCCGGAACGGCCAGGGAATAGAAAGTAGAATGACCACCAGACCGATACTGTAGAAGACGGCGATCGTTTTCCAGCCCTTGTTGAGCTCCGCCTGCCGCTTGGCCCGGCTGTAGCCGATGGTGACGAGCACGATGCCGATGAGCATGCCCGTGATGTGCTCGACGGTGTAGAAGCGGACGATCTGGTCACCCATGACGTCGCCCTCGAAGCGGACGTAGGGGCTCAGCCACAGGTAGAGCACCAGGCCCAGCAACAGCTGAATGTGCACCGAGATCATCCCGAAGAGCGCCAGCTTATCCTTGCCGGGGTACACTCCGCCGCCGCGCCGCCGCGAAAACGCCCGGGCGATGGCCGCGACGAGCAGGATGAGGACCACCCAGCGGAGGCCGGAGTGTGCGTGTTGAATGGCGGTGTAAAGAACTCCCATAGGTCATGCTTACTAATGAGGCGCAAGATAGCCCGCCCGGTCTAATCCGTGCCGAGCAGGTAGGCGTAATCCCGCATACCGTCGAGGTGACTGAAAATGATGCGCAGCACGGCCACGATCGGGATGGCCACGATGGCCCCCACCGCCCCCCACAGCACCGTGAAGGCCAGTACCGCCACGATGGTGGTGAGTGGATTGATGTCCACCTCGTCGCCCACGATCAGGGGGGTGAGGATGTAGCTTTCGAGCGTCTGGGCCACCGCCATGGTGATCAGCACCCCCACCATGGCCTCCGTACCGCCGCCGCCCGCCAGGGCAATGGCCAGGGCCAGGCCGCCCCCGATGAGGTTGCCGAGGTAGGGAATGATGCTGAGTACCGCCGCCAGCACGGCCACCACTACGGCGTACTCCAGGCCCGAGATCAGGAAGCCGGCCGTGTAGAGTACCGAGAGGATGAGAATGAGGATCAGGCGGCCCTTCAGGTAGCGCTGGGCCACCGCGGCACTTTCGTTGATCGTGCGGTGGGTCAGGCCCCGCTTCTCCTCGGGCATTCGGCGCAGAATAAACTCCCGCAGCCGCTCCTTCTGGGAGAGGAAGAGCACCACGTAGACCAGCACGATCAGGAAGTCCCCCAGTACGCTCAGGGTCGTGGACAGCAGACCCGTAATTTGCCCCCGGTTGATCGGCAGCTGGTTGACGACGCTGCCCGTGGTGCCCCCGTCCCCGGAGGTGGTGGGAAGCGGGGCACCGCCGCTAGCAGCCTGCTGGCCGCCCGGCGTCCCACGCTGTTGGTCGCTCGCCTGCTGCTTGTCGGAGGTTTCGCCCCCGGCACCGACGGGCAGTTTTTCCTTGATGCGCTGGAGTTGCTCACCGAGGCGTTGCTCGATTTGGGGCCAGTTGTCGATGAAGTTAGTGGCCTGCTTGCCGATGGCGAAGAAGAGCCCCGCGAAGACCAACAGCAGCACGAAGACCGCCCCCGCGATGGCCAGGCCGGGTTTCCACCCCCAGCCGCGCAGCTTATTGTCGATGGGATCGAGGAGTACGGCGATGAGTCCGCCCAGGGTAAGGGTCAGTAAGACCGGTTTGCCGAAGTACAGGATGACGACGACGCCGATGACGACGGCCAGGCGGAGCGCCGTACCGGTGAGTTTTGATTGGGAGTCCATTGGGCGGTGACTTGTTCTTTTGGTAGGTCTTCCGGCGCGGCACTGTTCACTCTGCCGTACTTTTACCGCCTACCCCAACTTCACGCCCGTGGTCCAGCAAATTAGTTTCCGCCTGTCGGCTCGCCGCCGCGGGTTCCACGTGATCACCCGGGAAATCCTGGAGCAGCTCCCGCCCCTGCCCCCGGCCGGTCTGCTCCATCTCTTCATCCAGCACACTTCGGCGGCCATCACCGTCAACGAGGCGGCCGACCCCGACGTCCTCACCGACTTCGAAGCCATCTTCAATCAGCTGGTGCCCGAAAACCTGCCCTTCCTGGTGCACACCCTCGAGGGGCCCGACGATATGCCCGCCCACATCAAGGCCGCCCTGATCGGCCACGGCATCACCCTACCCATCACCGACGGCCGGCTCAATCTCGGCACCTGGCAGGGCATCTACCTCTGCGAGTTTCGCAACCGCGCCTCAGGCCGGGGCATCGTCGCTACGGTTTACGGTTGAGCGCCAGGCGTAGTAACCGTATCCCGCCATCACCACGTAGCCCACCATCAGCAGGGCGAAGAGCAGGGCCCCCGAGCGCAGGTAGATGTACACGTAGACCGCGTCGATCACCACCCAGTACAGCCAGTTTTCGAGCCGCCGCCAGATCAGCAGGAAGGTGGCCATTACGCTGAAGGTGGTCGTCACGGCATCCAGGTAAGTCTGGGTCGCCGTAGCCCATGCGCCCACGGTATAGCCCAGCAGCAGGCCCAGCCCCATGCCGCTACCGATCACCAACGCATGTTCCCGCAGCGACATATGCCGGATACTACGCTGGGCGGGTTCCGCGGGTGCCATGGCAATACCGTCCAACGTGTCCTTCTCCGGACGGCTGGCCCGCGATCGCTGCCAGCGGAAAAGGCCCACCCCGGCCATGCCAAAGTAAAACACCTGTAGGAGGGCATCGGAGACGAGTCCGTAGACGACCAGCGACTGGTGGGCCCACAGCACCGCGCTCACCGCGGCGAACGGCCAGCACCAGTTGTTGTCGCGGGCGGCGAGGAAGACGTACAGCAGGGCGGTGAGGGTGGCTACCCACTCCACCGCCGCCGTGTTGCCCACCTGCTCCAGCAGCGTTTCCATGAATCAGGGAGTGAACTACAGGGTAACGTTCATCAGGCTGACGAAGCGCTGGACCCGGGCGTCGATCTGCTCCCGGTCGAGGGTCTGCATGCGGCGGGTCCCGAAATCCTCCACCACGAAACTGGCCATGGCGGAGCCGTAGATCACGGCCCGCTTCAGGTTTTCGAAGCTGAGGTCGTCGGTCGCGGCCAGGTAGCCGATCATCCCCCCGGCGAAGGTGTCGCCCGCCCCCGTAGGATCTACCACTTTGGGGAGTAACAGCGCCGGCGCGGAGAACACCTGGTCTTCCTCGAACAGCAGGGCACCGTGCTCGCCCTTCTTGATGATGAGGATCTTGGGGCCCAGCTCTACGATCCGGGCGGCGGCCTTCAGCAGGCTGAGCTCGCCGCTGAGCTGGCGGGCCTCCTCGTCGTTGATGATGAGGATGTCGATGCGCTTCAGCACGGCCTTCAGGTCATCGAGGGCGATGTCCATCCAGAAGTTCATGGTATCGAGGGCCACCAGTTTGGGGCGCTCCTCCATCTGATCGAGTACCCGGGCCTGCACCGCCGGCGTCAGGTTGCCGAGCATGAGGTAGGGGGCCCGGGCGTAGCTGGCGGGCACCTTGGGGTCGAAATCGGCCAGGACGTTCAGCTGGGTATCGAGGGTGTCGCGCCCCATCATGTCGTCGTGGTAGCGGCCGGCCCAGTAAAAGGATTTTCCGTCGGGAATCACCTCCACGCCCTCCATGTCCGCCCCGCGGCGCTCGAGGTCCGCCAGAAAGTCGTTGTTGTAGTCGCCGCCGATGACCGATACGAGCTGGACGGGCTGCACGAAGTGGGTCGCGGCCATGGCGATGTAGGTGCAGCTCCCGGCTTCGATCATCTTCACTTCGCCGTAGGGCGTGTACACGTCGTCAAAGGCCAGGGTTCCAACGGCAAGCAGGCTCATATTTTATTTTTTGGGCCACAAAGATTGCAAAATAAACCGGCACTACGTAAATTTGCGTCCGCTTAAGCGCCCGCCTCAGTAGCTCAGTTGGTTAGAGCGGCGGACTGTTAATCCGTAGGTCAAAGGTTCGAGCCCTTTCTGAGGCGCATCCGAGTCGGTGGAGAAGTTTCTCCACCGACTTTTTTGTCCTAGCCTCCCGCACCGGGAACCCAGCGCCCATACCTCAATCGGTTAAAGCGGTCCCGATGGGTAACTATAGATCGTGGCTTCTTTGCCTCTCCCCCAGCCCCTCTCCAAAGGAGAGGGGAGATAACCGTACCTTAGTTACACCTATTTGGTGGTCCCGACTTAACGCTTGTTCGGGTTTCTCGAGCCAGACGAAAACGCCGCTATTTTGGGTCTATTTGAGCCTCATAAAGGGGAGCCTAGTGCTTTAGGATTGAACTAAGCAATAGCTTGACGCCGACAGCGGGGTGCTGAACGAGCGGACAAAAGTTCCGCATAGCCGTAGCTACGGTGGATTTTTGGCTGGGAAGTGCAGCGCCGCGATGGCCAGTCAAGGGGCAGCTTATTTCGGTCCGGAAGCACTGCTGCGCTAAGTGACGCTTTTCGAGACGGAAAGTAGGCGCAAAAGAGCAGGTTTACGGCGGTGAGCGGAATCCCGAACCAGCGCTTAAGTAAGGTGCGAGCGTACCGGGACTACCACAACACCCCAGCGAGTTCTTCCACCCCGCGGTCAAAGGAGCGGATCCGCCCCGTGGCATCCACGTCGATCCAGTACGGGAGGTCCGGGTGGCAATTCAGCCGCCGGCAGGTGTTGGGGGCCGTTAGGTACACGGGCGCCTTCAGGGACACTTCCTCCAGAAAGGCACGTACGGAAGCCTCGGCGTCCACCCGGTTTACCAGTACCAATTCCAGCCCGGCCCGCTTCTCCGCCGGCAACGCCTGGTAGAGGCTGTCCAGCACGCGCACGTCGGAGCCCGGCGGTCGTTGACTGCCCAGGCTCCAGAAGTAAATGACCAACTGCTTACCCGGCGTAGCGGTCAGGCGCACCGTCTCCCCGGAAAGGGAACGTACCGGCACGGCCCTTAACTGCAGGTCGAGTTCGGCGGCGGGGGCGCGGGTGCCGGGGTCATCCACCGGACGGACCACCATCGCACGGCGGGTACTGTCCAGCGATTCTACGTAATAGGAACGGCGGCCTACCCGGAATACCGTACGTCCGTCAATGATCCCCAAGTTGGTTTGCCCGGGGTCGATCGTGGAACGGCCGGTCCCCCAGGGCAGCAGGATCAGGTGATCGGCGTGAACGATGGGAATGCTGTCCAGGAAGGGGAATTCGGTACGCTCCACCACCCCGAGCCGCAGGGAATCTCCGCCGAGCACCACGTCGGCCGCGGCGATGTGGGCGGAGTCCCGCAACCGCCCCCGCCACCGGTAGGTATTGCGCAGCTGGGCATCGACCTCCTGATCCAGGGATAAAACATGTCGATCGGGCGATTCCTTACCGCAGGCGCACAGCAGCGCAAGGAGCAGCAGGCCGTATCCCCTCCTAAACACCGCCCTCCCGGAGTTTATCCAGGAACTGCCGGACGGCGTGGTGGCTGACGGTGCGGCTCTGAAAGTACTCCGCGGTGCGCTGCCGCTCGGGCGTGCTGGCGTGAAGGCTCGAGAGGATGTTCTGGAGGTGCATCTTCATGTGGCCGCGCTGGATGCCCGTCGTCACCAGGCTGCGCAGGGCCGCGAAGTTCTGGGCCAGCCCGGTGGCGGCGGCGATGCACATCAATTCCTCGGCGCCGGGGCGGCCCAGGATGTCCAGCGCCAGATCCGCCAGCGGGTGCAGGCGCGTAAGTCCGCCTACCGTGCCGAGGGACAGGGGCACGGTCAGTTCGAAGTGAAACACCCCGTCGACCACGCGGCAGCGGCTGAGGGAACGGTAGCGTCCGCTCTCCGCCGCGAAGGCGTGGGCCGCGGCTTCCACGGCCCGGAAGTCGTTGCCCGTGGCCAGCACCACGGCGTCGATGCCGTTCATGATCCCCTTGTTGTGGGTGACGGCCCGGTAGGGGTCTTCGCGGGCCACGTCCACGGCAAACTGGAAACGGCGGACGAAGTCCGCGGCATCCACACCCGAACCGGCCAGGTTCATCGCTTCAATGGGGCAGTGCACCCCGGCGCGAACCACGCAGTTGGGCGTATGGTTGCTGAGGATGGCCATGACGACCTCCAGGTCGCGCTCGTCTCCCGAGAGGGCGGTGCAGTCGGCCGCCCAGTTCTCCAGCTCGGCGGCGTAGGCTTCCAGGACGGTGTTGATGAAGTTGGCCCCCATGCTGTCGCCGGTGCCGAAACGCACGAGCAATTGGTAGCACTGCGGGTGGACGCTCGGCAGGTGCTTCCACTGCATCCCGCGCACGCCGCCCCCCCTCCCCTGCATGCGGGCGGTCAGGTCGGCGGTCGCGCGGTAGAGGCGGTTCTCCAGTTGCGGCAGGAGGGCGGCGCGGCGTGCGGGACTCCCCCCCCAGCGGAAGTGCAGCTGGCCGAGCTTTTCGGTGGCGATGACCGCGGCGTGAAACCCGCCGCGGGTCAGCCAGTACTTGGCCGCGCTGCTGGCGGCCGCCACCACGCTACTCTCCTCGATGACCATGGGCACGGCGTACGTGCGGCCGTTGACCAGCACGTTGGGGGCCACCCCGAAGGGCAGGGGGAAGTTGGCGACGGTGTTCTCACTGAAATTATCCAGTACCTGCTGGAGGGCGGGACTGCCCCCGTCGAAGAAAGCGAACTCATCCTCCGCGCGCTGGGGCAGAAAGGCTTCCATCAGCCACCGGCGCCGTTGCTCCTTGTCAAACTTGCTGAAGCCGTTGATTTGGCCTTGATCCTGACTGTGCTCGGTCACGGAGTGAGTGTTGATTAATGCCGGGGGCGAAGATAGGCGTTGGCGAGTTCGAGGCCCCGCAGCTGGGTGGTCACGTAGCGCTGCAGGGTACCGTAATCCTCCCGGGCGTGGCGCAGGAAGGCCGAGGCCTGTCCGTAAATGGCGGGTAACCGGGCCGTCTGGGTCAGGTAGTAGCCGTCGAGGAAGTCCTGCACCCCGCCGCTGATGATCAGGTGCCGGCAGCGCACCCGGAGCCCGGCATCCTCCACCATGGTGTTGATGGCCGCGACCATCGCTTCGGCGGAGTGCCCGATCCGGGTTAATCCCGCGTAGGCCGTGCGGGCGAGTTCGTCGGACCGGAAGAGTTCCAGCTTGCTGAAGTTCGTACCCCCGTTGGCCGCCGTATCCAGGGCCAGGATCGGCAACTGCAGGAGCGCCCGGAGACTGGCCGGGCCCATCCCCTGCCCGACTTCCTTTACGATGATGGCCACCTCCGGGAGGTCCCGCATCAGCTCGCGAATGGTGTCGAGGGGCGGGGCCGTAAAGCGATCGCCCTCGGGCTGCAGCCACTCCTGGAAGGGGTTGACGTGCACGATGAGGCCGTCGAGGTCCAGCGCCCCGATCATTTGGGAGATCAGGTGCAGCTCGCCGTCTTCCAGCAGGCGCTCGACCTGGGCCACGCCCAGGTTAGCGAAGATGGGCACGTCCGGACCGGCTACCGGCCGAATGTTGAAGTCCTGGAAGCGGTGGTCGTCGTACAGGAGACTGCGGCAGGAGCCGAGGCCCATGCCCAGGCCGAACTCCCCGGCCGCGCGGGCCAGGTTGTGGTTGATCGTGAAGGCCTTCTCGGTGCCCCCCGTCATGCTGCTGACCCAGAGGGGGGCCCGCAGCTGCTTGCCGTTCCAGTCCAGGGAAGTCAGGCTGCCGGGGGCCGGGTGGGCGGCCAGCAGGGGCTCGTAGTCGAAGCGGGTGTCGAGGCTGAGGCGGTTGACCTGCGACTGAAAGGCCAGCTCGATGTGGTCCTCCTTCCGGCCGGGGGCGGTGGGGTCGTCAGGGGGTGCGCCGGGCAGGTGAGGGGGAGAAGATTCAGACATGATAGAGGCAACGCCAGGTAAATCGAATGGTTTAGCGCTTATTTGGGATTCCGCTCACCGCCAAAAACTGGCTCTTTCGTGCCCGCTCCTCGCCCAGAAAAGACCTACTTGGTCCGCTAGTGGACCAAGGCTCGATCAGACCCAAAGTTGCGGCGTTCTCGTCGGGCTCGGAAAACCCAGACAAGCACTTCACCCACGAAAAAAGGGAGTCCCTAAGCGGCACTCCCTCTAAAAACGGTCTTTCCAAAAAGCAAACACTTGACTAAAATTCTTGGGTGCGCCCTCGCCGAACCGGAGGGGCACTTATTTCCTTTGGGTCAGTAGGTTTATATGAACCAGTTTCTTCTAATCGCCTCTACAGATGAAGTCATCCGTTTTAGTCCCCGTTATTCTGGTCGTTTGTCTGCTCGCCCTCGCGTTATTGATCTCGCGGGCGTTCTCTGCCGCCCAGGATGGACAGGACTCTCCGCAAGATAGTCCCAATATTACTTCGGTGCCAAAATCGATGGAAGCAGATTCCACGGATTTCTATGACGCCCAAGGGATGGACACCGAGCCTTCGGGGCTGGAACCAGAAGATTTGGAGATGATTACTGAGGACCAAGGCACCCCCTCCACTTCCGGCGGCCAGTTCGCCCCCACCGGGGAGTACTTCGTGATCGCCGGCACCTTCCGACAGGTCGCCAATGCGCGGGACCGGGTCGCCGCCCTGCGCGAAGCCGGGTTTTCGGAAACCGAGATGTCAAAATTCGACCGCGGCACCTACGCCGTTGCGCTGGTGAGCCGATCGGCGGAATACGGAGCGGCCGCCACGACGGCCGAACGGGTACGCGCGGCGGGCTTCGAGGCCAAGGTCTACCGGAAGCGGTAGCTCCGGCGGCTTGCTTAGCCCTGGTAGGCCAGCATCCCTCCTTCGAGGTTGCGGACGTGCTTAAAGCCCGACTGCCGGAGCAGCTCCTGGGCCATGGCCGACCGCTTGCCGCTGCGGCAGTAGACAATGATCTCCTGGTCCCGGTAAGGAGTAAGCTTGTCCATCGACATGCTCAACTGGCCGAGGGGGACGTGAATACCGCCCACGTTAAACTCCGCGCGCTCGTAGTCTTCCCGGACGTCCAGCAACACGTAGTCGTTCTTGCCGTCCTTTTCCCGTTCCTTGAGTTCCGCTACCGTAGCTTCCATGTGATGATTAGTTGAGGTGCTAAAGTGGGGCAAACACGACAGGTGGTAAATAGATTAGTGCCTGACGATTTTGTGCTGACTGCGGCGGTCGCCGGACTGGCACTCCAACAGGTACATTCCGGGAGGGAATTCGCCCAGATCGAGGGGCTCGGCCCGCGTTCCTGCCGCCAGCCGCCGTCCCGTACTGCTGTAGAGCGTGTAACGGAAGTCCTTAAGTATCAGCGCCTCAACGCCGATAATGTTCACTATGCCGGTGGTCGGGTTGGGGAAAACTTCCACGAAGGGCTCCGTGGGTAATCCATTCCGGGTGGCCGTAGGCCGGATATCGGCCCCGGCCAGGAGGGGGCGGATCATGATCGCTCCTCGGGTCGCGCCCGTCAGGGGCTGCCAGCCGCTGCCGGCCTCGAAGAACTGCACGTCCTCGGGCTGGTTGTTGCGGTCGAAACCGACGGGAAGTACCCGAGAGGCCGGGAGCTGCCGCCAGCCGACGAAGAAATTCCCGACGGGCAGGTCCAGCGGCGTTTCCAGGGCGTAGCTGCTGAAGGCCTGTAGGGAGTCGGTGTAGAAGTTCTCGGCGTACAGGATGGGAGCCTCGAAGCTGTAGAGCTCTTCCCCCGGCCGGCCATCCTCGCCCGGGCCGTACACCACGAAGTTGATGGCCTGATCGCCGGGACTGCCCAGCACCCGCGGCAGGCGGATACGGATACCCGTCAATTGGTCGGCTACGAAGGCCGTATAGCGCTGCACGATGACGTTGCCGGCCTGCCCCTCGATGGCTACTTCCGCGCTGCCGTCGTCGTAGGCGAAATAGTCGCCGAACACCGTCAACTGGGTCGCTCGGTTGTTGCGGGCAATGGCCGGGGAGAAGGTGGCATCCTCGGTAGCGACCGTCAGGTCATAAATGGTAGCGACGGTGAACGTCCGCGCCGGGTCCAGGCCATTCAGAAAGCCCCGGACCTGGGGAAAGGTGGGCAACTGGTCGAAGGTCGCGCTACGGATCTCAAAGGTGTCGGGTGCAATACCGTTGTCCTGCCCGAAAAAGGGAGACGGAAACAGGCCGCCGCCGAACTGAAAGGGCGGGGAGTCGAGGTTGCGCACGATGTAGGTCGATTGGGTGACCGGCGTGATGTCCGCCCGGTGGTTCCAGAGCTTGAGGAAGATGGTGTCGGCCAGAAGGGAGTCCCCGCCCGCCTGCAGGTGGCGGATGGGCATACTGGTGTACCCGGACAGCAGGCGAAAGGGCGCCTCGATCAGGGCGAGGTCCTGCGTGATGAGGCTGGTGGAGGTGTTGCTGAGCTTCACGTAGTCGAGGTGCCAGTTGTCCACCGCCCCCTGCTCGGTGCTCAGGTTGAGAAAGCGGAACTGAAAGCCGTCGTACTGGTATTCGGCGGGCACCGGCACCAGCTGCCCCACGAAGGGCGGGACGACGGAGTTGGGCTCGGTGTTCAGGCGGCCCTCCTGCCCGTACACCGTATTCCAGTTGCCGGTGGGGTCGAGGAACTGCACGAGGAAGCTGTCCTGCAGCTCCGGGCGGTTGCCCAGCCCCTTGGGCTGGAGGTAGAAGGAGAGTACGGTGCCGGCCTGCCCCGCGAGCCGAATGGGTACCGAGGTGAGGTAGTCGCGGGGCACGGCGCTACGTCCGTTGCCGTCGGCGGGGTAGGACTGTCCGGCGTAGTCGATCGCGTCGAAGGTCGCTACGCCGATGGAGGGGGGAAGCTGGGCGTAGTTGCGGTTGATGAGCACGTCGTTGTCCTGCCAGAGGCTGAGATCCGGACGGATGCTGTCGTAGGAAAAGTCATCGAAGAAGGGCAGGCTTACGGGCGGCCGGTCGACCGTGAAGGTGGAGCGGTAGGTGTCGCAGAGCCCATATTCGTTGCAGACCGTAAGGCAGACGGCGTCCGTGCCCCCGTAGCCCGCCGCGTCGTAAACGTAGCTGTTGCCCTCCCCGAAGCGGAACAGGAAGGCGGTTTCCTGGCTCCGGCCCCCGTAATCGTCCGCACAGGCGGCGATGGTCCGGCAGACCGCACCCCCGGGCAAAGCATCAGTGGGCACGTCCACCTGCACCCGCGTCCCCGGCAAGATGAGCTGGTTGCCGAGCTCGATGGTGCGCCCGGGCCGCTGGACGAGCAGCACGAGCGGTACGGTATCGGAGCAGACGCCGCCCGGGGAACAAACGAAGAGGTTGAGGGTATCGAGGCCCTGCTCCACGTCGGGAAAGGGGGTGTAGAGGATCGTGTCGGTGCGCAGCACGACGGTGCCGAAACGGGCCGTTGCACAGCCAATGCAGCCGTAATTCGTGAGGTCGCTGCCCAGTCCCACCGTATCGAGGTCGATGCGCACGGTGCGTTGATCGCTGGTCAGGACGCGCTCGATGCCGGGCAGGTCCGGATTACCGCATTCCGCCCGGAAGCTGACCTGCGCCGCCGGGGTGGCCGGGCGCAACTGGGCGTGCTCCTGCAGCGGCACGATGCGCTGGGCGCGGAGGCCGCCGAGGCTGAGCAGCAGAAAGACCGGGAGGAGATAGGGGTTCATACGTGTCGGTTGGCAGGGTCATAACGCGGCAGCGGCGCAGGGAATTACTCGCAGCCGGCGGGCGGGGCGTCGCTGAGCACGAGGTTGACCTGCTGGCCGGTCTGCATGACGGTGCCGGCCGCGGGCTCGGTACTGACGATGTAGGCCTGGTAACGGTCGGTAAACTCCCCCCGCACGCGCCCGACCACGAGCTGGCTGCCGGTGATGGCGAACTCGGCGGTACCGAACTGCTGGCAGCGGTAGTCGGGCAGCTCCACGTCGCTGCCCCGGCGCTCGGTGATCACGAAATCGACGGTACTGCCCATGGGTACCCGGACGCCCTTGCGCAGATCC
Organism: Lewinellaceae bacterium; assembly: GCA_963803525.1. Taxonomy (GTDB): domain Bacteria; phylum Bacteroidota; class Bacteroidia; order Chitinophagales; family Saprospiraceae; genus Neolewinella. The sequence continues at coordinate 18,071 of CAWDMV010000011.1, read as the reverse complement.
TCGTCGGTGATCTTTTGTCCGTCGTAGTAGAGGTAGAGGATGGTGCCGTCTTCCTGCCGGGCGTCGAACTGCCGCTCGCGGATCCGGAAGCGGATGTTTTTCACCTTCAACAGGCGCACGTACTGGTTGTAGTCGTAGTTGCCGACCAGGCTCGGCAGGACCACCTGGGGGGCGTCCTCGCTCAGGATCGTGAGGTAGACCGTCCGGTTGTTCTTCACGCGGCTGCCTACGCGGGGCTGTTGCTGCACCACCAGGCCGGCGGGCTTCTCGGGGTCGAAGGCACCGACGGTGACGTCGATCTTCAGCCCCTGTGCTCCCGCTACCTCCCGGGCCTGGGCGATCTGCATGCCCTCGAAGGTGGGGATGGCCATGCTCTCGCCGTGGTTGGTGTAGGCATTGAGGCTCGTGCGCAGGATCAGAAAGAGCAGCGTCAGAAAAAGTAAAGCCGCAACGACGTTTTTGACCATAATTAGGAGCGGATGCTTTCCAGCTGCGGGCGCAGGCGTGGGCGCGGGCGCGGGTGTAGGGTTTTCTCGCGGAGGCGCGACGGGAGCCACCGGCCGGATGACCGGAGGAGGGACTATCCGCCGTTGAATCCGTTCCCGCGCGAAGCGCAGGATGGCGGCGATGAACTGGTAGGGCTGGTAGCCGGCAATGGCCGCCTGGTGAAAGATGGCGGTGGCCGGCGTCATGCCGGGCAGGCTGTTGACCTCGATGACGATGGTTTCCACCTTGCCGCTGTCGTGTACCCGCACGAAGGCGTCGATGCGGCAGTAGCCCTCCACGCCCAGCAGGCGGGCGGCGCGCTCGAGCTCGGCCTTGACGCGGCCCGAGACGTAGGCGTAATCGTACTTGGCGGTGGCCAGGCGGGCGGGAGTGAGGTTTTGTCCCTCGCCCGCCAAAAATTTTTCCTCCAGGCTGAGCACCTCCCCGCCGGCCAGGGCTTCGCTCGGCTCGAATACTTCGTAGTACGACTCGCCGTCCTTGCCGTAGTGGGTCAGCATGCCCCCGGTGATCTCCAGGAACTTCTCGGCGCCCTCGGCGGTGATGAGGGATTCAAACAGGATGGTGGACTTACCGAGGGGCCACTCCTCCTTGTCGCCGAGCTTGAGGGTGCGGCGGGCCTCCCGCTCCTTCTGCCCGCCGGGTTGGAAGGTGAGCTGGCAGTAGGCGGCGAGTTCCTCGCGGCGGCGGAGCAACTTCACCGCCGAGCTGCACCCGTCGTCTACGGGCTTGGCGATGAGGGGGTAGCCGAACTTGGCCTCGACGCGGTCGAAAAAGCCCCCGGCGTTGAGCAGGTAGTCGCGGCGGTCGGCCAGCCACTGCTCGGTTACGGGCATGCCCCCCTGGTAGAGTACCTGGAGGGTGGCGTACTTGTCGATGGTGACCGAGGAGCTCCCCGGCCCGGAGCCGTTGTAGGGCAGGCCCAGGCGGTCGAGGTGGCGCTGCACCTGTCCGTCCTCCCCCGGGCGGCCGTGCAGGGCGATGAAGACGGCGTCGGCGACCTGCGGCAGCTCGTCGAGGGGGATGTGTACCGGGTGAAAGACGACGTCGGGATCGGCGTAGCGGTCGGTGATGGCCGCGCACGACCGCCGGATCTCGGCGATGGCGGGATGTTCTCCGGCGTGGGCCAGCTTGTCGCGGATGTCGTCGGCATTGTCCTTCAGCAGCAGGTTGACGGGCAGCTGGTAGAGGGCGAAGTCGTAAGTCTCCTGGCCCGCGGTCAGCGGGGCGGTGAGGAAGAGCGGCAGGGGCCGGTAGGCTTCGCTCGAGCTGAGCTTTTCGTAGATGTTGCGGCCGCTCTCCACGCTGATGTGGCGCTCGAAGCTGGTGCCGCCGAGCAGCACCGCCACGCGTTCCCGGGCACCCGCGCCCGCGCGCAGGTCGTCGAGGGCGCGGTCCAGCTGGGCGCCGAGTTCCTCCTCGTCCCGCTCCTGCAGGCTGGTGCGGAGGATGTAGGTGAGAAACTGGGAGGGGCTCAGGCCGATCTCCGCCGCCTGGTGGAAGAAGAACGACGAGGGCATCATGCCGCTGGTCGTGTTGGGGTCGTTGAGGTAGATCGTGCCTTCGGGAGTGTAGAAGCCGTCGATGCGGGCGTACACGGCAAAGCCCAGTTCGGTAAACAGCCGCTCGGTTTCCCGGCGGATCTCGGTGATGGCCGCGGCGGGCAGGTCGATCGGCGTCACTTTGCGGCTCCGGCCGGGCAGGTACTTGCTGCGGTAGTCGAAGAGCTCCCCCGCGTACTTGACGATCTCGGTGGGCGGCAGGGCCACTACCCCACCCTCCGGGGTACGCAGCACGATGGTCGAGAATTCCTTACCGGAGATAAAGCCTTCGACGATGACGCGCTCCTCGTTTTGGTGGCCTTCCAGCACCACCAGGGGGTAGCCTCCGTCGGCCGCCGCGGCTTCCAGGTAGGCGTGGAGGTCGTCGGGGGTGTAGAGCGTGAGGCGGTGGTCGCCGCGCTGGGCGTCCAGGGGGAAGGCGATGCCGTCGCGGAGGTCGCTGAGGCGGCGCACGTACTCGAGGCGGTCGGCGGCGCTGCGGTCGGCGTAGTCCTGCAGCAACAGGTTTTCCCGGAAGAAGGCCGCGTTGACGGCGTGTTCGAAGCCCGACAGCCCCTCCTCCTCCTTCAGGATGTAGACCCCGATGCTGCTGCCCTGGCGGGCCGGGCGGATCACCATGGGCCAGCCGATGGACGCCTCGGCGCGGTGGTAAAACTCCTCGATGGCGGTTTCCCCAAAGGCCGCCCGCTCAATCACCAGGATGGGCGGGGAGGGGTAGCCGGCGGCGGCCATCAGCTCTTTCTGTACGGCCTTGTCCATGCCGATCTCGCTGGCCCGCACGCCGCTGCCCGTATAGGGGACGCCGGCGTACTCGAGTTCCCGCTGCAGCTGCCCGTCCTCCCCGTACTCGCCGTGGAGGGCCAGAAAGGCAATGTCGATAAGGTCGGGCAGCTCGTGGCGGCGCAGGAGGCGGCCCACGTGGTCGCCCATTTCGTCGAGCGCGAGCGCGTCCTGGGGACCGAGGCTCTCCTGGTAGACCTGGAAGCCGTGGGCGCTCTCGGGGGCAAGGGCCACCGGGGGGAAGAAGTCGCGGATGCTGCCGCGGTAGAGGTACTGCCAGTCCAGCAGGTACCAGCGGCGGAAGCTGTCCACGAAGATGGGTACGGCCTCGAAGAGTGATTTATCGAGGTTGTCGTACACGGTCCGGCCCCCGGCAAAGGAGATTTCCCGCTCCCGCGAGGGTCCGCCAAAAAAGATGCCAACTTTAATCCTCATATGCGCGCCGTATCAGCCGGCAAAGGTACGACGACCTTAATGAAGGGCGAGCGGCGGCAGGCCCTGCTCCGGGCGAAAGACAAAGCTCATCTCCTCGAAGCGCGGTTTGCGGAACCAGCTGCGCAGCGGCCGGCTCGTAGCCCAGGGTTCGGCGGGCAGCCCCAGGAAGTTGGTGTCGAGCTCCCCATTGTCGTTCTCGTCCTGGAATACGGCGATGGCGTAGGTCCTGCCCACCACCAGACCGGGGATGGGCACCTCCTCCCGACCGGTATGCGTGACCTTCTGGTAGACGAGGCGGGCCTTGTCCCGGTCGAGAAAGTCGGCCGGGGATTCATAGATCCCCACCCAGAGGGTGCCCCGCTCCGCCGCGATGTTATCGATCCGCAGCACCAGCGTACCCAGACTGCCGTCATCAACCGCCGGCGGCGGGAAAGCAAAGAGTAGGAACGGCAGGAACAGGAGTTTCATGATATCGATAGAACCGGAAAAGCGGACAAATGGCTCACCCCTCGCTAAAACGGCCGCGGGGCGACCTCCGGTGAGGGAGGCCGCCCCGCGGCGGTAGTCAGTTGCTGCACCCGGCTTAGCGGACGATGGCGTACTTGTAGGTACGGGAGGGATTGTCGGGGTAGACGCCCTCGAGGGCCATGGTGCCCTTACCGGACTTCAGCGTCCGCTCCAGTTGCTCCACGTTCTCCACGCGGCGGCCGTCGACCTTCGTCAGGACGAAGCCGGGGCGTACGCGGGTCTGCTCGGTGAGCAGGCCGTTGTCAAGCGCGGAGACCATGACGCCACCCTCGAGGTCGAGCTCCTGCAGTTGTTCCTGGCTCAGGTCCTCGAAGCGGGCCCCCAGGGCGGAGACCATCTCGGGCTTCTCTTCGGGGCGCACCACGTCGGTGTTGCCGTTGGAGTTCTTCAGCTCGACGGTGAAGTCGCGCTCGGTACCGTCGCGCTCGACCTTGATGGATACCTTATCGCCGGGGCGGTGGCGGCCCAGCTGCTCGAGCAGGACGCTGTTGCGAAGGGTGGTCACGCCGTCGACGCTCAGGATGACGTCGCCCTGCCGGATGCCGGCTTCCTCGGCGGCACTGCCGGGCATCACCTCGGCGATGTAGACGCCGTTGTTGCGGTCGATTTCCTGCTCCTCGGCCAGGCTGGTGTTCAGCTGCTGGATGCGGGCGCCCAGGAGGCCGCGCTGGACGACGCCGAACTCGCGGAGGTCTTCGGCGACCTTCTTCACGATGTCGGAGGGAACGGCGAAGCTGTAGCCGGCAAACACGCCGGTGGGGCTGCTGATGGCCGTGTTGATGCCGATCAGGTCGCCGTTCTGGTTGACGAGGGCACCGCCGCTGTTGCCGGGGTTGACCACGGCGTCGGTCTGGATGAAGGACTCGATGGCCATCTGTCCGGCGCTGCGGGCCACGATGTTGATGTTGCGGCCCTTAGCCGACACGATGCCGGCGGTGACGGTGTTGGTGAGGCTGAAGGGGTTACCGACGGCGACCACCCACTCGCCGACCTTCACGTCGTCGCTGCTGGCAAACTTGATGGGGGTCAGACCGGTCTCCTCGATCTTGATCAGGGAGATGTCGGTGGTGGGGTCGGTGCCGATCACCTTACCGACGTAGCTGCGCTCGTCGTTCAGGATGACCTCGAGGGTTTCGGCGCCTTCCACCACGTGGTTGTTGGACACGATGTAGCCGTCGCTGCTGATGATGACGCCGGAGCCGGAGCCTTCCTGCAGGGGCATCTCGCCGCCGGGGCTGCCACCCTGTCCGCGGTCGCCAAAGAGGTCGCGGAAGGCATCGGGGATCTGCTCGGGATCGAAGCCGAAGGGCATCCGTCCGCCGCCATTGCCGTCGGCTCGCTTGCCGGCCTTGATGTGTACGACGGCGGGTAACGAGCGCTCGGCGGCCAGCACGAAGCCTTCCGACGGGGCGGGCACCACGCGGGTGCCGGGGGCTACGTCAGCGAAGTTGGTGAAACTGGCGGGGGTACCGTCGACCTTGACGTACTTGGTTTGTCCCCAACCCAGGTAATTGGCCCCGCCGAGGGCGATGAGGCCGCCGAGTACGGCGACCAGAACAACTAATAGTAATTTTTTCATTTCTTCTTTTGTTTATTCTTCCACTCAGGTTATCCGTGGCACAATGCACGGTAATAAGACCGCTCGCCGGCACTTTTAGTTGGTGCCGGGGAAGGTCCTTAACAGATTTTAACCGGATGCTGACGCTGGGCTTACACGGCGGGGACGGCGACCGACACCCGCTCCCCCTCCCGGGCCTGCCGGAAGACCACCACGTCGCCAAACACGTCGAGCACCACCTGGGCGCCGGGCTTCACCTCGCCGGCCAGCATCTGCTTGGAGAGCTCGCGCAGCACCCGCTTTTTGATCACCCGCTTGAGCGGCCGGGCACCGAACTCCGGGTTGTAGCCCTCGGCGGCCAGCCAGTCCATCGCCTCGGGGGCCACGGTCAGGGTGATGTCTTGCTCGGTCAGCTGGCGCTTGATCTCGTCGAGCTGGAGTTCGACGATCTGGCGGATGTCGCCGCGGCTTAGCGGACGGAACATGACCACGTCATCGATGCGGTTCAGGAATTCGGGGCGAACGGTCTGCTTGAGCACGTTGAAGAGCGTCTCCTTGGTCTCCTCGATGATCTCCTCCTCGTTGCCGGCCGTGATCTGGGAGAACTTCTCGCGGATCACCTCCGAGCCGATGTTGGAGGTCATGATGATGATCGTGTTCTTGAAGTTGGCCACCCGCCCCTTGTTGTCGGTCAGTCGGCCGTCGTCGAGCACCTGCAGGAGGATGTTGAAAACGTCGGGGTGGGCCTTTTCGATCTCGTCGAGCAGCACCACGCTGTAGGGCTTGCGGCGCACGGCTTCGGTGAGCTGTCCGCCCTCGTCGTAGCCCACGTAGCCGGGAGGGGCCCCGACAAGGCGACTGACGGCGTGGCGCTCCTGGTACTCACTCATGTCGATGCGCGTCATCATATCGGCGTCGTTGAAGAGGTAGTCGGCCAGGGCCTTGGCCAGCTCCGTCTTGCCCACCCCGGTGGTGCCGAGGAAGAGGAAGGAGCCGATCGGCCGGTCCTGGTTGCTCAGGCCGGTGCGGTTGAGGCGGATGGCGTCGGCGACGGCCTCGACGGCCTCGTCCTGTCCGACCACCTGCTGGTGCAGGGCCTCCTCGAGGTGCAGCAATTTTTCGCGCTCGCTCTCGAGCATACGGGTGACGGGGATGCCGGTCCAGCGGGCGACGATCTCGGCGATGTCCTCGCTGTCCACCTCCTCCTTGACGAGCATCTTGGCGTTGGACTGCATCTCGATCAGCCGCTCGTTGAAGGCCTTCAGTTCGGCCTCCATCGCGGGGATCTGGCCGTAGCGGATCTCGGCGACCTTGGTGTAGTCGCCGGAGCGCTCCAGGCGCATGGCCTCGTTCTTCAGCTCCTCGATGCGCTGCTTCGACTGCTGGATGCCCAGTACTACTTCCCGCTCGGTTTCCCACTGGGCGCGCAGTTCGTTGCGGCGCTCCTCGAGGTTACCGAGGTCGTGGTTGATGCGCTCGATCTTGCCGGTGTCGCTCTCGCGCTTGACGGCCTCCCGCTCGATCTCGAGCTGGCGGATGCGGCGCTCGATCTCGTCGAGCTCCTCGGGCATGGAGTTCATTTCCAGCCGCAGGCGGGCGGCGGCCTCGTCGATGAGGTCGATGGCCTTATCGGGCAGGAAACGGTCGGTGATGTAGCGCTCGCTGAGCTGGACGGCGGCTACGACGGCCTCGTCCAGGATGTTGATCTTGTGGTGGGTCTCGTAGCGCTCCTTTAGGCCGCGGAGGATGGAAATGGCGTCCTCCTCGTTGGGCTCGTCGACGGTCACCTGCTGAAAGCGGCGCTCGAGGGCCTTATCGGTTTCGAAGTACTTCTGGTACTCGGCCAGGGTGGTGGCCCCGATGGCGCGCAGCTCCCCCCGGGCCAGGGCGGGCTTCAGGATATTGGCGGCGTCCAGGGCCCCCTGTCCCTTCCCGGCGCCCACCAGGGTGTGGATCTCGTCGATGAAGAGAAAGATCTGTCCGTCGGCCTGGGTAACCTCGTTGATTACGGCCTTGAGGCGTTCCTCGAACTCGCCCTGGTACTTGGCACCCGCGATGAGCGCCCCCATGTCGAGGCTGTAGATGTCCTTTTCGCGCAGGTCCTCGGGCACGTCGCCGTTGACGATGCGGTGGGCCAGGCCTTCCACGATGGCGGTCTTACCCACGCCGGGCTCGCCGATCAGGATGGGGTTGTTCTTGCTGCGGCGGGCGAGGATGTGCAGCACGCGGCGGATCTCCTCGTCGCGGCCGATGACGGGGTCGAGCTTGCCGTTGCGGGCCCGCTCGTTGAGGTTCACGGCGTACTTCTCCAGGGAGTTGTAGGCGTTCTCGGCGCTGTTGGACGTGACCCGCTTGCCGCCCCGCAGCTCCGCGATGGCGAGTTTCAATTCCTTAGTGCGGATGCCGGCGTCCTTCAGTACCTGGCTGGCGGGGGCGTTGATCTTCAAAGCGCCCAGGATGAGGTGCTCGATGGACACGAACTCATCGTTCATCTCCTTGGCCGCGATATTGGCCTGCTGCACCAGCTCCACGCCGTTGCGGCTGAGGACCTGCTGGGCCCCGGTCACTTTGGGCACCCCGGCGACGATGCTGTCGGTGGCCGACTTGATCGCGTTGAAGTTGACGGCCAGCTTCTTGAACAGAAAGGGCGTCACGCTCTCGTCGACCTCGAAGATGGCCTTCAGGAGGTGGGCCGGCTCGATGGACTGCTGCTGATTGCCCACCGCAATCTCGCTGGCCCGCTGGAGCACCTCCTGGCTTTTAATGGTGAAATTATTGAAGTTCATAGATTTTATGGGTTGGTAGCCGCCCGGCCTCGCTTCCAGTAAGTTACGGCCCGGACGGCGGTTGTTGTTGCATGCGGGCACCTCAATAACCGGCCAGGTCGTCCTCCCGGTTTACGCGGTGCACACCTTAACCCGGCAAAGCCCGGACCAGGGAACGCATCGGAAAAAAAGTCAGGCGTTTTTAGGGTCGGACTGACTTTTTTTCAGGTGTTTCGGGGCGGGGGACGCGGGTGCGGGGGTTCTGTACGGGGAGTACCCTTTCGCCGCCTCCGGTACGCTGAGTTTATAGTCGTATGATGCAGGGTACAACCACCGAGACACGGAGGGATGCACGGAGGTCCTGCATCCCTTCTCCGTGCATCCCTCCGTGTCTCGGTGGTTGATTAAAGGAAACAACGTCGCCTCATCGCCTGGGCGGATGCCCGGGGTCTTATTCCCGTCGAGCAATACGAAGCGTTTTTGGGAGATGAGGATGGCAAGATGGCGGGGCGGGGGTGGGTGAGGTAAGCGTTAGGTGCTATGCTGCACGGCTTCCTCCGGAGGTCCGAAGGAGAGGGCTGCACAATGTCTAACGGCTAGGATATAAAATCCTTTGCGGGAGGGGGGGTTCCGCGACAGCGTATAGGTAGAACGGGCTATATTTAAGCGCTTGTTTGGGTTTTCCGAGCCTGACGAAAACGCCGCTATTACAGGGTCTGATCAAGCATCGAAAAGGGGAGGTGCACTTCGTGACTGCTTCGCGGTGACGGGCTAAGTGACCTTTTTCGGGGCGAAGAGTAGGCGTAAAAGAGCAAGTTTGCGGCGGTGAGCGGAATCCCAAACAAGCGCTAAACCCTTTGCAGCAAGTCCGTTAACTCCCCCTTACTATTTGCCGACCTCTCCCCCTTCGCGACCCCGGCCTGGTCTTTTCGCTCCGTCCCGACGGTGGGCGGGGGATATGCGCCGTAGTGGTACTCGCTGCGCTCTGGCTCATGGGGGGCAGCCTCGCTTCCTGTTCGGCGGACCCCCTTACACCCGCGGCCCCGCCCCCAATGGATGCCCGGGAGCAGGCCTTCTCCGATAGCCTGCAGCTACTGCGCGACGACTACCGGAACTTGCGCCTCCCCACCGCGTTTGCCCGCGCCCGCCGCCTCCAGGCCCGGGTAGCCCGGGATACCGCCAGTTTGCCCCCCCACTTGCGGGCGGAGCTGTACCAACACCTGGCCTGCCTGCATACCGAGTACCTGCGGCAGAAGGATTCGGTACGTATCTACACCCAGCGCGCCGAAGGGCTAATCCCTGGCGCAGCGCCATGGCTCCGGGCCCGGCAGGCGCTGTGCTGGGCCTACGTCAGTTACCTGGAGTGGGCGCACGAAGAGATGGACCTCCACGCGGCGTACGGGATCGAACTGCTCGGAGCGGAGGGAAAGCAGCACCCCGAGTTGCTGGCGGCGCTGAATGTGCAGCGGGGCCGCGCGCGCAAAAAAACGGGCGGGCTACTCCCTGCCGGGGAGGCTCGCTCCGCGGAGTGGCGGAAAAGCGAGGGGTATTTCCGGGCGGCCATGGCCGAGCTGCGGTCGGTGCAATCCCCGCGCTTGCCGCAGTTGTACGAGGAACTGGGACTTCTGGTGAGTCGGCAGGAAGCGCGTAGCGGGGAGGTGCGGCGGATGGCCGATACGATCGCGGCCCTGCTCACCCCCGCCCACACCGGGGTGGTACACCCCGACCGGTTACGGGGCTTCCTGGCCGCGGAGTTGCACCGGGCGGATAGCGTGGTGTATTTCTACGAACGCCTGCGCGGGCGGGCCCCCTTCTTTACCGGTGCTTACCCCTCCGAGTATCTGTATAACCTGCGGGAAGCGTACCGGGCGCAGGACGCGATCGAGGCGGGCATTGCCGTGAGCCGTGACATGCTCGTGTACAAGGGCTGCTGCCCGCCCGGTACGGAGGGCCCGGTATCGGTAGCGGAGTTGGCCGGCAACTGTGCGGCCACGCTGGAGTGCCCCATCATTTTGTCGCAGTTGGCCCAGACCCTGCTGGAGCACTTCTTCACCCGGGGGGGGGCCGAGAACCTGCACGGGGCTCACCTCCTGGCCATGGGCGCGGTGGACCGCTACGGGGAAATTTTGGCCGGCCTGAGCGACGACGGCGCCTTCAATCAATCGGTCGTGCTGGGCGACCGGATCATCAACGTGGCAATCCGGGCGGCCTACGCTTACCTCCGGACCGAGCCTACGGATCGGTGGGCCACACTGGCCGCAATTCACCGCACCATGGAGTTCGGCAAGGGTCATTCCCTGGTGACGGATCTGACGGCCACCGTGGAACGGGCCGCCGGGGACGGCCTTTCCTACCCGGACGATTTCGCCGCGGTGCAGCAGCAGCTTCGCGAATGCAGGGCCACGCTCTTTGCCGGTGAGGCGCCCGATCTGGCGGCCCTGGATAGCTTCTACCGACTGGCGCGCCAGCGAGATTCCTTGCAGTTGCTGGCCACCGTCGCGCCGGCTGCGGCGGTAGACCGCTCCGTGCTGGCCCCCTATTCCCTGGACCGGGTACAGCAGGACCTGTCGGCGGGCAGCGCCTACGTGGAGTACCTGGAGACGACCGAGGAGGTGTACGGCCTGTACGTGGATAGCGATACGGTGGTCGCCTTCCGGGTGGGTACCCCGGCGGAGATCGACAGCGAGGGCTTCACCTCCCGCTGCGCCCGGGAGCGGACGGTAACGGCCGCGTACCGCAGGCTGGCCACCGACCTGTACGATCGCCTCCTGGGCCCCGTCTCCGATTTGCTGTGCGGGCACCCGGAGGTCCTCCTCTCCCCGAGCGCCTCGCTGCAGCGCCTCCCCTTCGCGGCCCTGATCGACGGATCGGAGCCGGAGACCTACCTCGTGCAGCGGCACACCCTGCGGTACATCGACAACTGGCGGAGCGAACTCCTGAACCGCAAACTGCTGCGGCTAAAAACCAACGGGCGGACGGAACGCTCGGTCGGCGTATGGACCCATCCGGACCTGGAACCCTACCTGGGCCGGCTGCCGGAGGTAATGCGGGCGGCCGGTATCGGGCGGGTAGGCAGCTACGGCGGCGGCGCGCGGGTGCCGAGGCTGGACACGTGGATGAGGGAGTACGATGTGCTCCACTTTTCGGTGCACGCCCGGAGCCATCCGACCCTACGGGGGGAGAACTACCTCTCCCTCAGTCAGGATAGGCAACTAAGGGGGACGGCCATTGCGGGGCTCGACCTGCGGGCTAGCCTGGTGGTCCTGGCCGCCTGCTCCACCGACCGGGGGGCTACGTACCGGCGGGAGGGGACGTATAGTCTACGCCGCAGCTTCCACCAGGCGGGAGTGCCGGACGTGATCTCCTCGGTGTACGACATACCCGCGGCGGCCACCGCCAGGGTAATGGGCGGGTTCTACCGGGAACTGGCGGGCGGGCGGCACCCGGCCACCGCCCTGGCGGAGGCGCAGCGGGGGGCGGCCCGGGGGGATTACGGAGACCGCTACCGGGCACCACTATACTGGGCGGGGGTGGTGCTGCGCTAGCGCTGGAGGAAGGTTTGGGTTTGGTAGAAGTGCTCGCGTCCCGTATCGTAGGAAGGAAGCGGAATTAATTGCGCACCCTGATTGAACAGGGCGCTTTGTACGCTGATTGCCTTGCTGATTAATTCAGTATACGCCACTCCCCGTTCACTTGACCTAATTGTCCCGTGTACGGCCTGGGTAAAATACCCCCCCGCATCGTCTTCGTAGGCCAGCTTCGTCGCGCTCGGTCATATCCCGGGGAAACAATATTGAACATAGTCGCTACAACCAGGGAAAAGACATACAAGCTGGACCAGCCATACCGCCCCTCCGCATCCGCCACATTCCGGCTTTACACTGCTGTAGATGGGGACACCGGAGACGTCTCCCCTCTCCTTCGGAGAGGGGCCGGGGGTGAGGGAAAAAGGGATGACGTACGGCGGTGTGTCCCGCACTCATAACACGGAGAGGAACACCTGCTGCAGCTGCCGGACACCCCGCAAGATTCGGTCTCGCGGGATTTTGTCAAAGTAAGCCCCACTCGCTCATCCCGTTGCAGCCTTGGCGGTTACAGCATCCCGTACCACGCACGGTCTTCGAGTGGTGTCCCTTGGTAAAGCGCCTCCCTTATCTCTCGTCACCAGAGTCAAACCATGATCAAGCCCCGCCGCCTACTCATTATCCTGCTGCTCAGTTTCGTGCTCACCAACGTGCTGTGCGTGATCGACTACGAAACCGTTTCCCTCCGCGAAAGCTGGAGCCACTCCACCACCCGGAACGAGCTGGTGATCATTACGGGCTTTTTGTTCGTGGTGGGTGTAATCCTCGAATTGGGGTATGCGTATCTGGTGAAGCGCAGGCGTCGGAATGTACACGCGGAGGGATAGTCTTCGACCGGGTTCACTACCGCTGGATGGCCAGACTGGATGACGCGTACACTTCTGTGCGATGCACTTCCGCATGATCAAGCTCACTGGTATAGTTCAAACAGCTGCGTTTCGCTATCCTGACTTTTCGCTTTCGCGTGCGCTGCCTCGACGTCGAGCTGGTTGTGGAACAGGTGGTAGTAGAAGTTCAGAACGTAGAGCAGCGCCGAACTCCCATCGGGGTAGCCCTGCGGGGCGATGTAGTACCGTGCGCCCCGGGCGAGGAAGGCCTCCGCCATCCGCTCATCGCCCGAGTTGCATGCAGTGGACACTACGATGCTCCGATCAAACCGCAGGTGTTTGCGTACATCGTCCGGGGTCAGCAGCTCGGAGAAGGGCTGCTGGGCGGCCAGTTGTACTTCGAACTCCGTCAGATAAAACCCCTCCGGTCCCCCGTGTCCTCCGATCATGATGTGCCTGGACCGGGCGGCCGTCCCGTCCAGAAGCTCTACCAGGTGGCGGGCTTGGCCGATCCGGAACAAGTTGGTCTTCACGTCCCAGTACTCCAGGGAGGCGCGGAGGGCGGTGAGTTCGGTGCCGTTTTCTAGGCCGATAAGGTCAATGAAGTAGTGGTACATCTGGTGAGTAGAGGTTAACGCCTCATGAAGATTGCAACTATCTGACATAGCTTTCTACCAACTGTATAGTGCTCCTCATCCGGTCTGCAACATGTGAATTCTGAGCGGTTATCGCTAATTTATCAGCGCTAACGGCTATTAACCTTCCGTTTGAAGTTATTAAACCCGGCTTATCTTTAATCTTATTCATGATTACCTTGCTTTTATTGGAAGGTGTACGCTCCCAAAGGTTAATTTCGATCCCAGTCAGATTGAATATTGAATCCACAGATATTACTCCGTCATCACTTAGCGTAATATTTTTGTACAAGACAAAATTTTTCCAGGTCTGAAGATCGGGCATAACATCAGCCAATAGCACTTTGATTAATTTCATTTTTTCGGTAACCGCTCTAGACTGCTCATCATATTTGATTAAGAAAGAACTTAACTGCTCTTTGTTCTTGGAACAAAACTCAGCAAATTCATTATCGATATTTCCATTGTTTGCCATTAGCTTAAGCGTTTTTATAAAGTCAAGTATTTGAGGGAGCTTATTTTGATTAGCATAAATTACGTATTTCCCTAGACCCTGTTCTACATGCGAGATGAACTTACTGTATGTGATATAACTGATCTCCCCAATCCTATTTGAATTGGGCACTTCGTTCATCGACAAAACCGAGAACTGTATTTCTTTTCCAGGAAAATCCCTTACCAACTGCTCCTTATAACCGATTAAATCATTATATAATGAGGCGTATATTTTATTCTCTATACCGATAACCTTGTCTTGCAATACAATCACCAGGTCGATCCTTTTGTTATCGTCAGTGGAGTACTCCCTGAGCACCTCTTCTACCCTAGGGTGCATACTTTCCGATCTCCCAACGGCGTCTAACCACGACATTACAAACAAATCACGCAATCCGTGATCTCGATTATCCTCGAAGAGATAGGCTAACACATTTGTAGTCATATTTTCATAATGACCATATCCCAAAAGCTGATAGAACGTGGATGTGCTCTCGCTCGAGTCTACGGATTGTGAGCTAAATCTGTGGAGCATTTCAGTACAGCACGTAAGCAGATCGTCTCCAATGATTGGAGACTTATGGCCTATCCACTTATTCCAGTAATTTCCCCTATCCATCAATGAAATAATCTGAATCCATCCTTTTGATCTCAAATACTTGTTCGGTCGATATGCCCACGTTAAAATCTATCATCAGTCGCGTTAATCGATCACCGTCAATGAATGATTTTGTGGTCGATATTGCCAACGTATCTGTAGGCGGACTGCGGCAAGGACGAAGTGGTGATGAATACGCCTTTCCTCGCTCTCTTACCCATCAACGCCCCGGCAAAATCTCTTACCTGCGCGATGGGTACCGTATTGGTGTAGCGCTTCGCCTGAATGTAGATGACATCTAATCCAAGTCGATCCTCGTCTGATAATTCCATCAATCCCGCCGTCGTTAGACTTCCCGATCGCCTGACCCGCGTCCTTACGACTTCCCCCGTACCCCATTTTGACCAGTAGGTCAACGACCAAGCGTTCAAAGAAGTCGGCGGATTGATTCATGATCTCCTCCATCAAATCCTTTTGCAACTGATTATCCAATAGCTCATAGGACTTTTCGATGGATTCTAGCGGCGTCGTTTCTACATCGGATTCAGCAAGACTACCCTGTTCATCGGCTTGGGAGCTTTCCTCAACCTGATCTTTTTTTGGCGTGACAAAAGCCACAAACTCCGGAATAGATACTTAAGGTGGCTTTATCAATCTTGGACGGCCTGGAATTTATTAGTTTTAAGCCCCTGTCCGTTATTACATAATGAGCCTTGCGGGGCGTAGCTAACAAGCCCGCTTTCCCCATATATGTCTTAGCCCAACTAACTCTACTCCTAAACACGGGATACTTCCCGCTGGGCAAGAGCTCCTTTCTTTCCTCCTCGCTTATGTGGAAATGTTGCGCAAGAAAGTCCACTAGGGAAGACAACGATTGCTCATTTTTATCGGAAAGCTGAACCAGCAGCGGCAACATGAGCTCCTCAAAACTCGGTATCATAATTTTGACTGGATAAGCCCACAAGGTAAAGCGTCGGAGGGAGTATAATCAGTAAGAGTTTGTTTGGGATTCCGCTCACCGCCGTAAGCTTGCTCTTTTGCGCCTACTCTTCGCCTCGAAAAGCGTCACTTAGCCCGTCACCGCGAAGCAGTCACGAAGTGCACCTCCCCTTCCCGAGGCTCGATTAGCCCCAAAGTAGCGGCGTTTTCCGTCAGGCTCGGAAAACCCAAACAAGCTCTAAGACGAGTTGAGATGCAGGTAACTGCCGAGCGTGGAACACCCCCATCCCATGTCACAACACTCATCCCACCCCCACCAAAAAACTCGTGAACCATTTTCCCACCCCGCAATTAGCTGTTTCGGTTTCCTTACTTTTAGGGCCTGCACCTTCCCTCTCGAACAACACCGATTATGTCCAACAATCCCCCCGCCCACACGAACTCCCCCCTCGGCATCGCCATCATCGGCCTCGGGGGAGCCGTTGCCACCACCGCCGTAGCGGGCGCCATCCTCCTGCGGGACGGTAAGCAAAGCCCTACCGGACTGCCCCTCGCCGAATTCGACCACCTCGATCTGGCCGGCTACAATAACTTACGCTTCACCGGCTGGGACCTCTACCAGGACGACCTCTACCGGGCCGCCGTCCACCACCGGGTGCTCGACCGCGACCAGCTCGAAGCGGTGCGGGAGGAGCTTTCCGGGATGTACCCCCTGCCGGCCATCCGCAAGGAATCCTACTGCGAGGGCGTCGTCAACGGGGCCGACAGCACCGAGAGCCACCGCGACCTGATCGCCACCATCCAGCGGCAGATCGCCGATTTCGGCGCCGAGATCGGCGGCAACGTCGTGGTCATCAACCTGGCCAGCACCGAATCGGCCCTCGACCTGAGCGAGGAAACCTACCAGTCCGTGGCGGCCTTCGAAGCGGCCCTCGACGACGACCACGCCTGCATCAGTCCGGCCATGCTCTACGCCTACGCCTGCATCACCTCCGCCACCCCCTACGGCAACTTCACGCCCAGCGTGGCGGCCGACGTCCCCGCCCTGCGGATGCTGGCGGCCGAGCGCAACGTGCCCATCGCGGGCAAGGACGGCAAGACCGGACAGACCTTCCTGAAAACCGTCATTGCACCCGCGCTCCGCGCCCGCGCCCTGCAGGTCGACGGCTGGTTCAGTACCAACATCCTCGGCAACCGCGACGGGGAAGCCCTGCGCAAACCCAAAAGCCTGCTCAACAAGATCAACACCAAGGGGGACGTCCTCACCAGCTGCCTCGGCTACGCGGTGGAGGACCACGTCGTCAAGATCAACTACTACAAGCCGCGCGGCGACAACAAGGAAGCCTGGGACAACATCGACGTCACCGGATTCCTCGGCCAGCCCATGCAGATCAAGGTCAATTTCCTCTGCAAGGACAGCATCCTCGCCGCCCCCCTCGCCCTCGAGATCGCCCGCTGCCTCGACCTGGCCCGCCGCAAGGGACGCGGGGGCGTCGCCGAAGCCCTCGGCGTGTTCTTTAAGGCCCCGATGACCCCCGACGGCGGGGCGCCCAACCACAATTTTACCGAGCAACAGCTCGAACTGCTGCGCTGGCTGGAGGAACTCAACGCCCTGGAAGCCATACCAGCCACAGCCGCCACGGCCTGATGAAGGATACCGCCTTACTGTTTGCCGAACTGCAGGACCTCAAGCGCCTGCGGCCCGCCGGCGTGCGCCACTCCCTGGCCGACGAGCTTTTCGTCAGCGCATGGCGGGCCGTGCTGTCCGGGGCCGACTGGTCCGTGACCGCCGACCGTACCGCGGCCCGGGCGGTGCTCTACGTCCTCTTCCCGGGGGTCGATGCGCGCTTCTTCCGGGCGGGGATGGAAGCTTCCGCCATCCGGGAAGTCTGCCGGGCCGCCTTCACGCGGACTGCCGCCAAGCGGTTGGACGACGCCACGCTGGACCGCCTTCACCCCGCCCTGGAGGTCGTCATCGAGGAGCTGGCGGAGACGCGGGTGTCAAGTATTTCCGCCCCCACGGAACTGCCCGACTGCCTCGAACGGCTGCGCCAGACCCCTGGGCCGGAGCCACCCACCCCGAACACCCGCGCTTGGTGCTCCTGCCCGCCGAGAGCCACGCCGACCACTGCCTGCTCACCGCCGATGTACGCCGCCCTCACCGCCGCTCGCTACGGGCCGACCCGGGCAGGCCTTCGGCGACTGGCCCCACCACCTCCACAACGCCTACCTGCCCGACTGCGGCTGGGCTGGCGAACTGGCCCTCGAACCCACCTGGCCCGGGTGATTGGCAACTGCCGCGCCACGGCCCTCGAGGAATTCCCCACTGACCTGAGCGCCCAGCTCGCCGACGTGCTGCGCCACCACGAGTCGCTCGCCACGCCGGAGGGCTACGCCATCAGTGCCGGAGACGTGATCGACCGCGTGCTCGACGTGAAGTGGCGGGTACGGGCCGCGGCAGTGACCGAAACCCAGGTGCTGGGCGACCGCGACCTGGTGCATCCCGGCCCCCTTAAAGATTTCCAGACCGCGCTGCTGGCAAAATCCGAACTGTGGACTACCCCCTGATCAGTCCGCGCACCGGCGAGGTGCTTCCGCCGACGGCCCGAAGCTGCTCACCGACGGCACCGACCGCTGGCCGGTGGTGGACGGTATTCCCTACCTGCGGGACCGAGAGACCGTGCGCGCCGCGGCCGTAGCGGCCCTGGAGGCGGGCGACGCGGCGGGGGCCCGCCGGACGCTCCTGGCCGACCAGGATCGCTTCAGCCCCACCCCGCCCCCGGAGCGGGAAGCCATCGACTGGGTGGTGGACACGCCGGACCTGCGTCTGCGCGAGGCCATGGCGGGACTCAACTATGGTC
>CAWDMV010000010.1:0-62397 GCA_963803525.1 Lewinellaceae bacterium | reverse complement strand
GGAGGTGGGGGCGGACCTGGAGCTGTAGGCCGGTCCGCTACTCTACTCGGGCCACGGCCGCCACCCCGCTCCCGCGGAGAGGGGCTGGGGGAGCGGAAATTCGCTAAGCTGCCTGGCTCACCACCAGAAAAAACCAACTTTTCTCCTAGCAATATCTCCCCGTTTGTGTTACCTTTGCGGCTCATTTGAGGGATAGCAAAACTTCCCAACGCATGACGCTTACTTCCCGCCTCGTCTTTTTGCTCTTGCTTTGCTTCCGGGTGAGCCTGGTTTCCGCCCAGGAAATGAACGATCACGGCACGGCGGGCGACCACGGTACGGCCGGTGATGAGACCGACGTTCACCAGAGTTGCGGGGGACACGGGGATGAATATGACCCCGCCGGAGTCATCCTGCACCACATCGCGGACGCCAATGAATTCCACGTTTTCGGCGACGTAACCCTGCCCCTTCCCGTTTTCCTCTACGCGCCCGGACACGGCCTGACCGCCGGGTTGAGCAGCATGTTCCACCACGGGGAAACCGCCGTGGACGGGTACATCATGAACCACGGTCGGGTGAACCGCCTGCAGGCCCCCGCTGGTGCCGCCGTGATGGAGGGCGACCACCACGTAGAGTGTATTCTCCACGAGGTGGTCACCTCGGACGACGGCAAAAAAAGCGATATCTACTACGCCCGCGTTGACGGGGAGCAGTACCTGCTGGACGCCCCTTCGGTGGGCGAGGGTGGCCTGCTCGGCGGAGGCATTACCAGCTTTTACGACTTCAGCATCACGAAGAACGTCTTCACGATGCTGCTCGCCGCCCTGCTGCTGATCTTCCTCTGGGGAGCGGTAGCTAGTGGGTACAAAAAAAACGAAGGACGCGCGCCGAGCGGCGTGCAGAGTTTGATGGAGCCCTTCTTCGTATTCCTGCGGGATGAGATCACCATTCCGATGATCGGCGAGAAGCACTACGCGCGCTTCCAGCCCTTCATCATGACGGTCTTTTTCTTCGTGCTGTTCTGCAACCTGCTGGGTCTGATCCCCTTCATTCCCGGTGGTGCGAACGTCACGGGCAACATCGCCGTCACCATGGCGCTGGCGGTGATCGCCGCCTTCGTGGCCTACTTCCACGGCAACAAGCACTTCTGGGGGCACACCCTGTGGATGCCCGGGGTACCGGCCCTGATCAAAATTTTCATCCTCACCCCGGTGGAAATCCTGGGGTTGGTCATCAAGCCCTTCTCGCTGATGGTGCGTCTTTTCGCCAACATTACGGCGGGCCACATCATCATCCTGAGCCTCATCAGCCTCATCTTCATCTTTGGCGCCAACGGGGAGAACGTCGTGGGCGCGGGCGCGGGTGCGGTGGTTGGCGTGGCCTTCACCCTGTTTATGAACTGCATCGAGTTGCTGGTCGCTTTCGTGCAGGCCTTCATCTTTGCCATTCTGTCGGCCAGCTACATCGGGGCGGCCGTCGAGGATGCCCACCACCACGACGAGGCCGGTCACCACGGGGAGGAGAAGGTGGCGGAAGGCGGAGCCATGGGTGGGGCCGTAATCGGCATGCACACTCCGGCCACCTAATTGCAGAGCATCTTTTCCCGGCCGCAAGGAGCTGTAGCAGCTACCCCCGGCCGGAAAGCTTGATTATAAGAATTTTATTTACCCATTAAATTATTCAACATGGGAGCTCTTGGAGCAGGTATCGCCGCCCTCGGCGCTGGACTCGGAATCGGTTTGATCGGCAGCAAGGCTACCGAGAGCATCGCCCGTCAGCCCGAAGCCGCCGCCGATATTCGTAGTGCCATGATCCTTACCGCCGCCTTCGTCGAAGGTGCCGCGTTGTTCGCGATCATCGTAGGCCTTCTGGACAAACTGCTCTAGCAGCGTTTGGCCCAGGCCACACCCCGGGTCGGAGCCGAACTGCGCTTGGCAGCGGCTCCGACCCACTTTTAACCGCTTAGCAAGCCTCAGCCCCGAGCTGCAAACTTTACCCAATGTCTACGCTCTTCCTTGCCGATTTTAGCGTCATCAAGCCGGATTTCGGCCTGATCTTCTGGACCGTAATCATCTTCCTCGCCCTCTACGCCATCCTCGCCAAGCTGGCCTGGAAGCCCATTCAGAAGGCCCTGACCCGCCGTGACGAAGAGATCCAGACCAGTATCGACGAGGCCAAGCGCGCGCGCTCCGAGATGATGGCCCAGGCCGACGAGAATCAGCGGCTGCTCATCGAAGCCCGCGAGGAGCGTACCCGCATCATCACCGATGCCGAACGCCAGAGTAAGGAGATGGTCACCGCCGCCCGCGACGAGGCCCGGGCCGCCGCCCAGAAGGTCGCCTCCGACGCCAAGCGCGACATCGAGAACATGCGCAAGGCCGCCATGGTCGACCTGAAGAAGGAGGTGGGGACCATGGCCATCGAGATCGCCGAGAAGATCCTCCAGAAAGACCTGCGCAGCGATGCCAATCAGGAAGCTTTTGTCAAGGAGCTCGTGAGCGACCTAAACTAAGCCCCCCATGACCAACCCCACCGTAGCTAAGCGCTACGCCCAATCGCTCATCGAACTGGCCCAGGAACGCGGGCAGCTCGAAAAGATCAAGGCCGACGTCGATTCCATCCTCGCGATGGGTAAGAACCGCGACTTCGCCCTGCTGCTCGGCAGCCCCGTGGTCAATCCGAGCAAAAAGCAGGCCATCCTGACCGCCTTGCTCGATAAGGCCGGCGTTGATCCGCTGATTCGCCTCTACGTCAAGCTCCTGATCGACAAGGGTCGCGAAGTCGATATGCTTGGGATCTTCAAGGAGTTCAACGCCCAGTACAAGACGATCAATCACATATCGACCGTCAAACTGACCAGCGCCGTCCCCCTCACCGCCACCAC
Source organism: Lewinellaceae bacterium (assembly GCA_963803525.1). Lineage (GTDB taxonomy): Bacteria > Bacteroidota > Bacteroidia > Chitinophagales > Saprospiraceae > Neolewinella. Next base: position 59,531 of record CAWDMV010000010.1, on the reverse strand, counting down.
CCTGGAGGCCGTGAAGCAGAAGCTGATCACCACCCACATGACGGAGTCTCGGATCGATCTGGAAACCCGCATCGATGCCGACCTGATTGGCGGATTCGTCCTGGAATTCGACGGGCGTGTTTACGATGCCAGCGTATCCCACAAGCTCAAAAACATGAAGACGGAGCTGCGTAAGCCCAACGTCTACGTAAATCAAGTCACCGACTGATCCCCGCCGATCGGTCGATATAAATAGCTTCCTCCGGGCGGCCCCTCTACAAACTGTAATTAATAAGCCATGGCTGACGTAAAACCAGATGAAATCTCCGCAATCCTAAAGCAACAGCTTTCCGGATTTGACACGGCCACCGAGCTGGAAGAGTACGGAACGGTCCTGCAGGTCGGTGACGGTATCGCGCGCGTCTACGGCCTCAACAACGCCCAGGCTGGGGAGCTCGTTTCGTTCGAGACGGGCACCGAAGCCATCGTACTGAACCTGGAAGAAGACAACGTCGGGGTGGTACTCATGGGCTCCGCCTCCGGGATTCACGAGGGGAGCCGCGTTTCCCGCACCGGTCGGATCGCCTCGATCCAGGTGGGGGAGGGTATGGTCGGTCGCGTAGTCAACGCCCTGGGTCAGCCCATTGACGGCAAGGGCAACATCACCGGCACGACCTACGAAATGCCGCTGGAGCGCAAGGCCCCCGGGGTCATCTACCGCCAACCGGTCAACGAGCCACTGCAAACCGGGGTAAAGGCCATCGACGCGATGATCCCCATCGGCCGGGGCCAGCGGGAGCTCATCATCGGCGACCGCCAGACCGGCAAGTCGGCCATCGCCATCGATACCATCCTGAACCAGCGGGAATTCTACGAGCGCGGCGAGCCCGTCTACTGCATCTACGTCGCCTGCGGCCAGAAGGCCTCGACCGTAGCCCAGGTCGCCAAGACCCTCGAGGAAAACGGGGCCATGGATTATTCCATCATCGTGGCTTCTTCGGCCTCCGAGCCCGCCCCCTTGCAGTTCTACGCGCCCTTCGCCGGGGCCGCCATCGGCGAGTACTTCCGGGATACGGGTCGCCCCGCGCTCATCATCTACGATGACCTCTCCAAGCAGGCCGTGGCTTACCGTGAGGTATCGCTGCTGCTCCGTCGTCCTCCCGGACGCGAGGCCTACCCCGGGGACGTGTTCTACCTGCACAGCCGCTTGCTCGAGCGGGCCGCCAAGGTGATCAACAACGACGCCCTGGCCCAGAGCATGAACGACCTTCCCGTCAGCCTCAGCGAGGCCGGCATCGTGAAGGGGGGCGGATCGCTGACGGCCCTGCCCATCATCGAAACCCAGGCCGGTGACGTTTCGGCGTACATTCCGACCAACGTGATCTCCATTACCGACGGCCAGATCTTCCTCGAGTCCAGCCTGTTTAACAATGGTATCCGCCCCGCCATCAATGTAGGGGTGTCGGTATCGCGGGTGGGAGGTAACGCCCAGATCAAGCCGATGAAGAAGGTGTCGGGCACCCTGAAGCTCGACCAGGCTTCCTACCGGGAACTCGAGGCTTTCGCTAAGTTTGGCTCCGACCTCGACGCCTCGACCATGAGCATCCTCGATAAGGGTATGCGCAACGTAGAGATCCTCAAGCAGCCCCAGTACAGCCCCGTGCCCGTCGAGAAGCAGACCGCCATCATCTACCTCGGCACCAAGAACCTGATGCGCGATGTGCCCGTCGACCGCATCAAGGACTTCGAAAAGCTATTCCTCGGCGAGCTCGGCCGCAAAAACCCCGAAGTACTGGAGAACTTCCGCGCGAAGAAGTACCAGGAGGAGGACCTCCGGAAGCTGGAAGTGCTGGCCGCCGAATTGACCCCACAGTTTAAGTAGTAATTGTGGGTTGTCGCCTTGTCGAATGACTGAATAAGTGGCTTGGCTCGTCGCCAATAAGCTTCAGTTTTAATGCACCTGCGTTCCCGCCCTTTTTTACACCGTGTTCCGCATACAAGGCCTCCCTCACCTACAACGACGGCCAGGCAGCAACCCAAGGACGCAACAAACCAACACCCGTAATGGCAAATCTCAAGGAAGTACGCGAACGCATCCGCTCGGTCAGAAACACCCAGCAGATTACCAGTGCCATGAAGATGGTGTCGGCGGCGAAACTGCGCCGGGCGCAGCAGGCTATTACCGAACTGCGGCCCTATGCGGATAAGCTCGACGAAATGCTCCGCAACATCCTCACTAACCTGGAGGGCGATGCCGATACGGTCTTTAATAAAGTACGTCCCTTGACTGGGGCCTGCGTGGTGGTCGTGACCTCCAACCGGGGCCTGGCCGGGGCCTTCAACACCAACGTGATCAAGGCCGCGGAAGCCTCGATCCGGGAGCTGGGGAAACTGGAGGGCACGCTGGATATTATCGTCATCGGGCGTAAGGGCGCGGAGTACTTTCGCAAGCACTACGGCAAGCGCCCCAACGTGCGGGTGATCGGAGACTATCAGAACCTCTTCGAGAACCTCGCCTTCGATTACACCAAGGAGGTACCCGAACTGATCATGGACCGCTTCCGCTCCGGCCGTTACGACCGGGTGTACATCGCCTACGCCCGCTTCAAGAACGCTGCCGTCCAGTTCGCGACTAGCGAGCAGTACCTGCCGGTGGAGGATATTGCCGTCGAGGGTGCAGTTGGGGAGTCTGCGGTGAAAAGCAACTTCCGCGCCGACTACATTTTCGAGCCCGGTAAGGAAGAACTGCTCGCCTATCTCGTGCCCAGCATCCTGGAAACCAAGTTTCAGGCCGCTCTGCTCGATACCCACGCCTCCGAGCACGGGGCCCGCATGACCGCCATGGACAAGGCCACCGAAAACGCCCAGGATCTTCTCCGCGACCTCAAGATCAGCTACAATAAGGCCCGCCAGGAAGCCATCACCAACGAGATCCTCGAGATCGTCGGGGGTGCTGCCGCTCTTGAGTCCGCCTAGGGGTAAATCGGTATAACTTCTTCGCGAGGGACTACGGGCGGCAGCTGCGCTGCCGCTCTGCGCCGCCTCGCTGAATTCAGACGTCCCCTCCGGGGCCGGTAGGGCTCTCTGTACGATGTGGCCTATGGCCGCGCCCGTGCTCCGGTGCTTGGGGTACCGGTTTGTACGCGTAGTGGGGGTAGCATTTTAGACACCCGTCGTGATCGCGAGGGACTACGGGCGGCAGCTGCGCTGCCGCTCTGCGCCGCCTCGCTGAATTCAGACGTCCCCTCCGGGGCCGGTAGGGCTCTCTGTACGATGTGGCCTATGGCCGCGCCCGTGCTCTGGTGCTTGGGGTACCGGCTTGTACGCGTAGTGGGGGGTAGCATTTTAGGCACCCGTCGTGATCGCGAGGGACTACGGGCGGCAGCTGCGCTGCCGCTCTGCGCCGCCTCGCTGAATTCAGACGTCCCCTCCGGGGCCGGTAGGGCTCTCTGTACGATGTGGCCTATGGCCGCGCCCGTGCTCCGGTGCTTGGGGTACCGGTTTGTACGCAAAGTCTCAAATTCGGGACGCATTTGCTGCCGTAGGGAGCCTTGGGTCATCCCGTACCGCAGTCCTTAGCTGGTCCGCCAGATGTTCGCCCGGAAGTAGGGAAAGGTGAGGCCGAAGATTAGCACCCAGTACACGATCTCCGCACTCCAGGCCAGCGATAGGTTGCCCCAGCCGCTGCGTACGATGACGAAGATGAGCAGCATATACACTACCGCGCAGATGATTTGGTAAATAAGTGCCCGGCGGGTTTGTCCGGCGCCGATGAGCCCGTTGAAAAATATACTGCCAAAGCTGAAGGCGATCAGGATGCCCAGTAATACCCAGAAGACGGGATAAGCCGCCTCGATGAGGTAGGCCCGCTCGTCGCCCAGAATAGGGTAGAGGACTTCCTGCGGGAATAGGAGTAGGGGCAAGCCCATGATAAAGGTCACGCCCAGACAGAGGAAAGAGGTTTTCCAGAGTACCAATTTTACTTTGTGCCGCTCGTTCTTTCCGACGAAATAGCTGACCATGGTGTTGATCCCCGTACAGAAACCCCAGGCGGGAATGCTCAGAATCAGGTAGGCGATGCGCACGATGTTGGTTACCGCCAGGTCCCGCTCCCCGAAATTTTCTACCAGCCCGAAGAAGAAAAAGCTGCTGCCGAGTCCAACCACCGACATGGTCACGATGGGAACGGAAAGCCCCACGATCTCCCGGATCAGCTTTCGGTCCCAATCCGGTAATTTGTCGATGCGGTAAATGCGGTTCTTGCGGTCCCAGACCATGTACACCAGGAATACGATCAGGGCTACGTACTCGGAGATGGTACTGGCCAGGCCGGCGCCCGCAATACCCATCTCGGGAAAGCCGTACATTCCAAATATGAGCGCCCGATCCAGGAAAATGTTGGTCAGCGCAAGCACCAGGGTATCGAAGATAAGGAAGAGGGGACGGGCAATCCCGGTGTACAGCGCCAAACAGGCGACCCCCAGGTAACTGGCAAAAACCCCCCACTTGCGGGTTTCCAGGTACTCCAGTGATTTATAGAAAATGACGTCGGAATCCACCAGGGAGGCAAAGAGCCAGTACGCCCCGTAGGTCATGAACACGAAGACCCCCAGGGCGAGGGCAAACTCGAAGTAGAGCGTGCTGTAGAAGGATCGACCGACCTTTTCCGGCTCGTCACGGCCGGCGAAGTTGGCGATCATGATCTGCCCGCCCCGACTGAAGCCGAAGCCAATGGCCGCTACGATGATGTAGAAAGCCGCTACGAAACCGATGGCGGCAAAGTCGTCTTCACTGCGGTAATACAAAAAGATGGAGTCCGTCATCGCCACCACGTTCTGGGCGGCGCTGCCGATGATGATCGGGAGACTGACTTTCCAGATGCTGCGGTATGAAGTCCCTAGTTCCAAGGCGGCCAAAGCTACGACATCCCCCTGCTTTCCGCTTATTCGGCCATCAGCTCAAAGGGCGTTACCGGTAAGCCATTTTTACTGAATAGGTTAGCGTCGTCGGGATTATTCGACCAGGCATAACGCACCGCCGTGATGGTCGTCCCGGCCGGATTCAGCACGGTGAGTACGTCATTGGTCGCGTCCAGGGCGCCCAGTGCCCAGTGCCAGTTGCCCGAGGCGTCGCGTACGGTGAGCGACTTGACGGAGCCGTAGCGGTCGTCCTGCCCGGCCTTTACGATGAGGCCATCTCCCGTTTCGCGAAAGTAGATCCGGGCTACGTCCTCCTCGACGCTGATGCGCTCGGCGACCGGACTGCTGGCCTGTACGTCGCGGTCGTAAATATTCCTCAGGGCGTGCAGGGACAAGCGGCGGCCCACCTCCCACTTATTCTTGGGGTGGATATCGTCGGCCTCTCCGATATCGGTGATGATGGCCTGTCCCGTACCCGGCACGTCCAGCGCCGCCGTCTGGCTCTGCCGGAGGGTGGCCCAGCCCGGCTCGTTGGGACTGGTCGGGGCGGCCATGAAGTTGGCGAGTTGCACCCAGTAGAAGGGGAGCTCGGGCTGGTCAAAGCGCTCCCGCCAGGAAGTCACCAGGGTCCGCAGCTGTTCGGCGTAGGCGGGAGCATCAGTGCCTCCGGCATTCGACTCCCCCTGGTACCAGAGTACCCCGGTCAGAGGCCACTGCTGAATGGGGGCGATCATGGCATGGTACAGGATGGTCGGAACCTGGTTGGTCTGCACGCTGGCAGACATGCTCCCGACCCGGTAGCGGAAGGTTCCGGGGAGGGCAATGGACCCCTCGGCGGTTTGTAAGCGCAGCATCTCGGGGGTGCCCATCAGTCCGCCGCCGCCCCCGGTATCGGTGACGCGGATCGCCAGGGTATTCTCTCCGGCCCGCAGCACGGAGGCGGGAACGGTGTATTCCCGGGGTTCGGAGTAGGCGTCCTGCGTGACGCCCACTTGTTGCCCGTTGATGTAGGTTTCGTCGCTGTCGTCGATGGGGCCCAGGTAGAGCGTCGCGTCGGTTCCGGCTTGTTCGGCGGTGAGCGTGAAGGTGCGGCGGAAGTAGAACACGCCGTCGACATTCGCAAACCCCCTTTCTTCCCACGCGCCCGGCAGCTCCATACTCCCCCAGGTACTCAGATCCGCTCGATCCCCCAGGAATCCCTGTTCCATTCCCGTATCGGCGGTGGGGACGGTCTCTCCCGGGAACTGTTTGGTATAGTTATTCGTGGCTTGCGTCAGTCGATCGCGGATACGTGCCTCTTCGTTCATAGTTGCCTTCGCGGGATCGATACCCAAGGCTTCAGCACTCATCCAGGGCTCGATGCGGCTGCCTCCCCAGCTGGAGTGGAGTAGTCCGATCGGTACTTCTACGCCGCCCTCCCGCAGGTAGTGCGCGAAGTAACTGCCGACCGCACTGAAGTCCGCGATCTCTTCGGAGGTTCCGGGCTTCCACGATTCATCGAGCTGGAGGTGTTCCTGGGGCGTAGATGCATTCGACCTGCTGACCAGCACCTGTCGGATCAGCGGATCGGCAATGGCGCGGGCGCGGGTGCCGTCGGGATCGGACTGAACCAGGCGCCACTCCATATTGCTCTGCCCGGAGAGGAGGTAGACATCCCCGAAATAGATATCCTGGAGGGTCTCGGTCGTCCGTCCGTCCGTAACGGTGAGGCTATGGGGTCCACCGGCCGCGGTAGGCGGTAGGTCGAGGGTCCACTTCCCGGCGCGGTCGGCGCGGGTGGTGTAGGTCTCGTCGTCGAGGGTAAGGGTGATCTTCCGGTTGCGTTTAGCCCACCCCCAGATCGGGTGATCGACGTCGCGCTGCAGGACGGCGTGGTCGGTGAACAGCTCAAAGAGGGCGAGGTCCTGGGTTTGAATACTTCCGGTAAGGAGGAACAGGAGCGGGAAAAGGAGAAAGGTTGTGCGCACGATCGTGGGTTGTGTGGATCGTGAAATATCGCAATTATTTCCGGGTCCAGATGTCCCAGGCCGCTTCCGCCTGCTTGTGGAGCATCCCCAGGCCGTTCGCGGCACCCGCGCCCGCGCCCCGGGCCTGACGTAGGAAGGTGGTTTCGGGGGGGTTGTAGATCAGGTCGTAGCAGAAGTGGGCCGGCGTGAGCAGCGAGTAGGGGAGGTCGGGCGCGGCATCGACGCGTGGACTCATACCCAAAGGGGTCGTGTTGACGATGAGGTGGTGACGGTCGATGACCTCCGCGTCGATGGCCCCGTAGCTCAGCTGTCCGGGCGTGGGTCGGCGGCTGACGAAGGTGCAGTACACCCCGAGGCTGGTCAGGGCGGCCTCGATACCCAGGGAGGCGCCGCCCGTGCCGAGGATAAGCGCGGAGTTGCCGGCTAATTCCTCATTCCAGCCTTGCTGCCGCATTTCGGCCAGAAGATCGGCCCGGAAGCCGAGGTAGTCGGTATTGTAGCCGATCAGGCGGCCCGCTTCCACCCGAATGGTATTCACCGCGCCGATTCGGGCGGCTACCGGGTCCAGGGCATCGAGGTAGGGAATAACGGCCTTCTTGTAGGGGATGGTCACGTTGCAGCCGGCCAGGTCAGCGTACTCCTCCAGCTTTTTCTTGAATTGTTTAATGTCCGATAGCTCGAAATTCACGTACGCATGGGTATCGGCCAGGCCGAGCTCCCGAAATTTTTCCGTGAAGTAGCCGCGGCTGAAGGAGTGGGAGAGGGGGTAGCCCAGTAGGGCGTAGGTGGGCATACGGGTGAGCTTATTCTTCGCCGGCGAAGGGGGCGGTGGCCTTCCTGCTGTCGGCGGTGGCTTCGAGGACGAAGACGATCGCCAGGCCGGCGACAAAGGAAAGGAGGGCGGCCAGAACGTAGGGCGGATCGGGGAGCTGGTCGAGGCCGGTGTAGCTGCCGGGCAGCACGTTGGCTTCCAGGATGGGCACCAGCTCGCCGTGGCTGTCGGTACGGGTGGTGATGGCGTTGCGCCAGGGCCAGAGCTTGTTCAGTGAGCCGATCATAAAACCGGTCAGGATCGCGAAGGTGCGGTCGGGATAGGTCTTGAAGGTCCAGGTCAGCAGCTTGGAGAAGGCCGCCAGGCCGACGAGGCATCCCGCCCCGAAGCAGATCACGACGAGCAGCGCGCCGTCCTGTCCGGTGGCCAGCCCCCGCACCGCGCCGAACACTACGGTGTACATGCCCAGCAGCACGAGAATGAAACTCCCCGAAACCCCGGGCAGGATGAGCGCCGAGATGGCGATGACCCCCGACAGGAACACGATGATCGGCGAGGTACTGCCGGCCAGCGGATTGATGGTGGTGAGCAGGTAAGCGGTAAAGGCACCGACGATGAGCAGGGTCACCACCGACTTGCCCCAGTGCTGAATCTGGCGACCCACGTAGATCGCCGAACTGATGATCAGCCCGAAGAAGAAGGCCCACACCACGGTGGGATAGTGCTCCAAAAGCCAGGCGATGACGACTACCGCAAAGCCCAGGCCCACCACCATGCCCCCGGCCAGTTGCAGCAGGAACACTCCGTCGGCGGCGTGCCAGGCCGGACGGAAACCCTCCCGGCGAAAAGTGCCGGCCACCTTGGTACCGAGGATGGAGCCGATGGCCCGAAGGAGCCGCTCGTAAATGCCGGTGATGAAGGCGATCGTGCCGCCGCTGACGCCCGGAATGGCCTCGGCAATGCCCATGGCCATGCCGCGTAGAATGATGCTGAGGTTCATCTAGTTAGCGGGTTTTACGCTATCGTACATGCGCTGGATTTCCTCCAGATTGTACACGCCGTCGAAGGAGTTCTGAAACACGATCTCGCGGTCGCCCCGGTACACGATGCACCGAAAGCCGTAAAGGCTGGTGGTGTCGATGCGGTTCTCGAAGACGAAGCCCGCGGGCTCCTCGCTGACGATCCGCTCGAAGTAGCGCCCCTCCCGCACCAGGTCGAGTTGTTCGGCCTTCATGCGGGCCATGTCATTGGTGGAGGCGGCACTGGCCAGGATCTGCACGGCATAGCGGTCGGCCGGGCTGCGGACGGTGACGTCGTCCATCAGGGCCGAAAGCGTGCCGGCCACCACGCGGGCGCTGTCCGGGGCCTGGATGGTGACGGGGACGTTGTAGGGGGTCAGGTCGAGGTCCTGGTAGTCGGCGCCACCGTCCGGCGTACAGGAGGGCAAGAGGAGGGGAACGAGCAGCAGAAGAACGAGTACACGCATACGGGTGAATTAGGCCGCAAAGATAACCGGCCGATCGGCAAGCACGGAATCCCTTCTTCGCTCGCTTGCCAGGACAACATTTTGTTGTTCGGACCACGTGCCATAGCTTTGTTCCACGATGCGGTACTCCCCCCTTTATTTCTGGTTTAGCTTTTACGGCCTGCGCGAGTAGGGGGGACGCTGAGTACAACCATCCAAACAGCAGCTAAGCGGTCCCCCCATACGGGCGCCGCTTTTTTTATTCCCATTGCCTATGCTACCCCCTCCCGCCATTTCCCCGCTGCGCGTCAGCATCCAGGGCTACGCCGGGGCCTTCCACGAGGCCGCCGCCCGCGAGCATTTCCACGGCCGGGAGGTGGTCACCGTGCCCGGCCACACCTTCTCCCAGGTGATCGCCCAGGTGGAAAGCGGCGAGAGCGACCTGGCGCTGATGGCCATTGAAAATACCCTGGCCGGCAGCCTGATGGCTAACTACGATCTGTTGCAGCGTTCCCGGCTCCGCATTACCGGGGAGGTGTACCTGCGCATTCGGCAGAACCTCATGGCCCTGCCGGGCGTGGGCATCGAGGAGCTCCGGGAAGTGTACTCCCATCCCATTGCGCTGATGCAGGTGCGGGAGTTCTTCCAGGCCTGGCCGAAGATCCGTCTCGTGGAATCGGCCGACACCGCCCTGAGCGCCCGCCACGTCCTGGAGAGCCAGGACCGCACCCGGGGGGCCGTCGCCCACCGCCTGGCGGCCGACCTCTACGAACTCGACATCCTCGCGGCGGGCATCGAGACCAATAAGCTGAACCACACCCGCTTCCTGGTCCTCCAACGGGGCACCGATACCACCGATGACGGCGGCAACAAGGTCAGCCTGAGCTTCGCCGTGAGCCACGAATCCGGTAGCCTCTCCCGGGTGCTGATGGTGCTGGACGCCTACAAGATCAACCTCACGAAGATCCAGAGTACCCCGATCGTGGGCCGCCCCTGGCAGTACCGCTTCTACGTCGACTTCCTGCTCAACGGCGCGGTCACCGTCCAGGAGGCCCTGAGCGGGATCCAGCCCATCACCAAGGAACTGCGCATTCTCGGTATCTACGCCGCCGGCGAAAAACCCTAATTGATTATGACTTCTCCCGTCACTATGAGTTCGATTTCCCCCGTGATTCCCGTCAGCGACCGCCTAGGCGACACGAAAGAGTACTACTTCAGCAGCAAGCTGCGGGAGATCGCCCAGTTGCGCGCGGCCGGCCGGGACATCCTCAACCTGGGCATCGGCAGTCCCGACCTGCCCCCGGCCCCCGAGGTAATCGCGGCCCTGACCGAAAGCGCCCGCCGGTCCGATACCCACGGCTACCAGGCCTACAATGGCGTACCGGAACTGCGTCAGGCCTTTTCCGACTGGTACGCCACTTACTTTGGTGTAAACCTCGACCCCCAGAGTGAGCTGCTCCCCCTCATGGGCAGCAAGGAGGGCATCATGCACGTCAGTATGGCCTTCCTCAACCCGGGCGATGAGGTGCTCGTGCCCGACCCCGGCTACCCGACCTACCGCTCCGCCACCGCACTGGCCGGGGGCACGGTCCGCAACTACGAGCTTTCCGAGGCGTCCGGCTGGCTGCCCGATCTGGAGGCGCTCGAGGCCCGGGGCCTGGAGAAGGTTAAGATCATGTGGGTCAATTACCCGCACATGCCCACGGGGGCCGCCGCCCCGCCCGACTTCTTCGCCCGCCTGGTCGAATTCGCCCGCCGCAACCGTATCCTGCTGGTGAACGATAACCCCTACGCCTTTATCCTTACCGATTCGGTGCAGAGCTTACTCTCCGTGCCCGGGGCCCGGGAGGTGGCCCTCGAACTCTCAAGCCTCAGCAAAGCCCAGAACATGGCCGGTTGGCGGGTGGGCGTACTCGCGGGTGCGGCGGACCACCTGAGCACCGTCCTGCGCTTTAAGTCAAACATGGACAGCGGGATGTTCCTGCCGGTACAGCGGGCCGCCACCGTCGCCCTGGGGCTGGGGCAGGACTGGTACGACCGCCTGAATGCTACCTACCGCCGCCGCCGCATCATTGCATTCCGCATCATGGACGCTCTGGGGTGTAGCTACCGCAGCGAGCAGGTGGGTCTCTTCGTTTGGGCGAAGTGCCCCGCGGCTACGGACGGCTACCGCACCTGCGACCGCGCCCTCTACGACCACGACGTCTTCCTCACCCCCGGGGGCATCTTCGGCTCGGCGGGAGAAAATTACGTGCGCATCAGCCTGTGCAGTCCCGAAGCCACCCTCACCGAAGCCCTCCATCGCCTGGGCGGCGGCGCGCCGGTGCAAGGAAATACCCCGAGGACATGACCGTCGGCATCATTGGTATCGGCCTCATCGGGGGTTCCCTGGCCATCAGCCTGAAGGAGAGCGGCTTCGCCGACCGGGTGATCGGTATGGACGCCAGTCAGGCGAACCTGGACAAGGCCATCCGCCGCCGCCTCATCGACGACGATCTCCCCCTGGAAGCCGGCCTCCGCCAGGTCGACGTGATCGTGCTGGCGACCCCCATGGACGTTATGCTCACGCTATTGCCCCAGTTGCTCGACACGATCCGGGACGACCAGACGCTGGTCGACGTCGGCTCCACCAAAGAAGCCCTGCTCGAGCTCGTCAAGGACCACCCCAGACGCGGCCGTTTCGTGGCCTGTCACCCGATGGCCGGCACCGAGTTTCGGGGGCCGGAGGCGGCCGTGCCGAACCTCTTTACCGACAAAACCTGCGTGCTGGTGGATGCCGAGGACAGCGACGCCGATGCCGTGGACACCGCCAAGCGGGTCTTCCGCTGCGCCGGTATGCGCTTCACCCACCTCGGGCGGGCCGCCCACGACCTGCACTGCGCCTACGTGAGCCACATCTCCCACATCGCCAGTTTCGCCCTGGCCCTCACGGTACTGGAGAAAGAAAAGGACGAGCAGCGCATCTTCGAGCTGGCGAGTTCCGGCTTTGGGTCCACGGTTCGGCTGGCCAAGAGCTCGGCCGATATGTGGGTGCCGATATTTAGACAGAACCGCGACCACGTGCTGGACGTCCTCGACGAACACATCGAACAGCTGTCCAAATTCCGTACCCAGCTCATTAAGCGGGACTACGCCGGCTTCTACGCACGCATCGAACGCGCCAACCAAATCGAAAAAATTCTAAAATAGACTACCATGGATATGAATATTAAGCAGGTCATCGCACCTACCCCCGGCCGGGGCGTCGTGATCGCCGGCCCGTGCAGCGCCGAGACCGAAGGACAGGTCATGCAGTGCGCCAAAGACCTCGCCAAGCTCAAACAGGTCGACCTGTTCCGCTCGGGCATCTGGAAGCCGCGTACCCGCCCCGGAAGTTTCGAGGGCGTGGGCAAGGAAGGACTGGCGTGGCTCAAGCGCGTCAAGGAGGAGACCGGCATGAAAACCACGACCGAAGTAGCGAAGGCCAGTCACGTCTACGACTGCCTGAAGGCCGACATCGACGTCCTCTGGCTCGGGGCCCGCACTACCGTCAATCCCTTCAGCGTACAGGAAGTGGCCGACGCGCTGAGTGGGGCGGACGTACCCGTGCTGATCAAAAACCCCATCAATCCCGACCTCGGGCTGTGGATCGGCGCGGTCGAGCGCATCTACAAGGCCGGCATCACCCGGATCGGTCTGATCCACCGCGGCTTCAGCTACCACGGCGAGACGCCCTACCGCAACGTACCCCGCTGGCAGATGGCCATTGAGATGAAACGCCGCTTCCCCGATTTGCAGATGATCGTCGACAACAGCCACATCTGCGGCAACCGCCACCTGCTCGCCGAGGTCGCCCAGGAGGCCCTTAACCTGAACTACGATGGGTTGATGACGGAAGTGCACCCCCGCCCCGACGAGGCCTGGTCCGACGCCGCCCAGCAGATCACCCCCGCGGTATTCGGCCAACTGCTCGAAGGCCTCCGCCTCCGCAAACCCACCGTAGACGAGATGGAAATGGAGCCCCTCACCGAGCTGCGCCGCCAAATCGACGAGATCGACGCCGAGCTTATCGGGATGATCGGTCGCCGCATGAAGATGTCCGACCAAATTGGCGAATTCAAGGCCGCCCGCAACATCGCCGTCCTGCAGGAAAGCCGGTGGGAAGCGGTCCTCCAGGAAGCCAGCAAAAAGGGCAAGGACCACGGGCTCAGCGAGGAATTCATGGAAAACTACCTCCGGGCGATTCACCAGGAGAGCATCGATCACCAGGACGCCATCGTGAATAAGGCGGGGTAGGGGGGTATTTCGTTAGAACTTTAGTTCGTTAGTTCGTTAGGTGGGTGCTTCTGGGGGGTCTTCGCCTTTGCCATTCTATTTTTTGAGGGAACGGAGGGAGGGAGTAGTTCGTTAGGAGGATGCTTTCGGTGGATTTACGGTTAGTTCATATTTCAGCTGTGGTGGTACGGAGCGCTCAGCATCTTATACGTTACCGCGATAAGGGATATTGAACTCTACGGAGGAACGAACGCTACGTCCAGCGCAGCCCACCCATCTGAAGAACGAACTCACTCCATCCCCATCACCAAATCCGCTTCCATCACGTCGGGCTCGGCTTTCCAGTACTGCTTGATCTTACCGTGGAAAGCGGTGTGCTCCTCGTCGGCGACGTGCTGCTCGAAATGGGCGTAGGTATCCCAACATTCCATCGTGGCGAACTTGGCGGGATTTTCGCGGTCGCGGATGAGGTAGAAAAAGAGGCAACCGACCTTAGCGCGGCTGGCCCGGGCGTGTTCTTTAAAGATCGGCGCGAATTCGTCTGGCTTATTCAGCTCGAACTGGGCGGTGAGGTAGAGTTGCTTGGACATTCGTACAGTATTTGCTGTCCTAACTGCTGACGCCGGTGGTAGTTTACTCCCCCTGCTCTGCGCAGCCGTTTTGTTCTCAATAGGCCCGCAGGCGAATCCCCCTCCGTGAAACTTCCGTGACCCCCTCCGCTCCCTTCATGGTGACCCTCCCTACACGTTAAAGCGGAAGTGCATCACGTCGCCGTCCTCCACGACGTACTCCTTGCCCTCGACGTTGAGCTTGCCGTTGTCGCGGGCCGCGGCCTCCGAGCCGTAGTGCACGTAGTCGGCGTAGTGAATGACCTCGGCCCGGATGAACCCCTTTTCAAAATCGCTGTGGATCACACCGGCCGCACCGGGGGCCTTCGTGCCGCGGTGGATGGTCCAGGCGCGGACTTCCTTCTCGCCCGCGGTAAAGTAGGTGACCAGATCGAGCAGGGAGTAGCTCGCCCGGATCACCTTGTTGACGCCGGGCTCGGTGAGCCCCATTTCCTCGATGAATTCAGCGCGTTCCTCCTTGGTTTCGAGTTCGGCGATGTCCGCCTCGATGCCGGCGGAGATCAGGATCACCTCGGCCCCCTCGTCGGCCACGGATGCCCGGAAGGCCCGGGTGTGGGCGTTGCCGTCTTCGATGCTGTCGATGTCGACGTTGCAGACGTACAGCACGGGCTTGGCGGTCAGGAGCATGAGTTCCTTGACCACCTCATCGCCTTCCTCGGTAGGAAAACTGCGGGCGGGCTGCTCGCTCTCGAGGTGGGCCAGCAGGGCTTCGCCAACCTCGACGACGCGCCTGGATTCCTTGTCGCCACTCTTGGCGGTGCGGCGGAACTTCTCGATCTTTTTCTCGACGGTCTCGATGTCCTTAAGGATGAGCTCGGTGTCGATGATCATTTTGTCGCGGACGGGGTCGACGCTGCCGTCCACGTGTACGACGTTGTCGTCCTCGAAGCAGCGGACCACGTGGAGGATGGCGTCCGTTTCCCGGATGTTGCCGAGAAACTGGTTGCCGAGCCCCTCGCCCTTGCTGGCCCCCTTGATCAGACCGGCGATATCGACGATGTCCACGGCCGTCGGCAGGATGCGCTGGGGGTTCACCAGTTCGGCGAGTTTGTCGAGGCGGGGGTCGGGCACGGTGATCACGCCCAGGTTGGGCTCCTTGGTGGCGAAGGGGTAGTTGGCCGCCAGCGCCTTAGCGGAGGTCAGGGCGTTGAAGAGGGTGGATTTGCCGACGTTGGGTAGTCCTACGATGCCACACTTGAGTCCCATAAAAACTTGAATTTGCTAAAGGCCGGCAAAGGTAAGTCTATTTTCTCCGCACCCGCGAACCCGCCCTAAAAATTGGGTCCCTTGGGTTGCATCAGCTCGTCGAGGAAGTAGGTCATCAGCGCCGGCTCGAAGGCCATTACCAGTACGGAATAGGCGACCAGCCCGAAGATGGCCCCCCAGAGGTGAGCGTTGTGGCCGATGTTGCCGCGCCCCTGCTTGTCGGCGTAGTGGGAGTAGGCGATGTAGCCAATGCCTAGTAGGATGGCCGGCAGCGGGGGGAAAATGAACCAGTTCCACGGGGCCAGCATCACGTAGGGCCAGATGGTGGCGGCCACGCCCCCCGACGCGCCAAGGCTGGCGTAGCCGCGGTTGTCCTGGTGGCGCAGGTAGTCCGGCACGCTGGCCGCCACGATCGCGATCAGGTAAAAGAGCAGATAGGCCACTTTGCCGATGGTGGGTCCGAAGAGGTATTCCGTGAACACAAACTCCACCGAGCCCCCGAAAATGTACAGGGCGTACATATTAAACAGCAGGTGCTGGAAGTCGGCATGGATAAAGCCGTGCGTCAAAAAGCGGTAGTACTCCCCCCGCTCCTTGATGGCCGCGGGCAGAAAAATCAGCTTCCCCTTCAGCTCCGGGTTGTTAAAAGCCTGCCAGGAAATCAGTACCGTGATCAGGATGATGATGATGGTCATAACAAGTAGGGTTACCGCGGGGGGAGTATCTTGGCCGCGCACTA
Organism: Lewinellaceae bacterium; assembly: GCA_963803525.1. Lineage (GTDB taxonomy): Bacteria > Bacteroidota > Bacteroidia > Chitinophagales > Saprospiraceae > Neolewinella. The sequence goes on along the minus strand of CAWDMV010000010.1, from coordinate 43,601 downwards.
AGCTACATCAATGACCTACCGCCCCCTAATGTTTGCCTGCCTGTTGATTCTTGGTGTCACCTTCACCGCTTGCCAGCAGCAGCAGCAGGAGCCCCAACCTACCGCAATGACGACCTCGACCGATCCGGGCATGGCCCACACCGTTTATTTCTGGCTCCAGGAGGGCCTCTCCGCCGAGGAGCGCCAGCAATTCGAGGCGGGGGTACGCCAGCTGTCGGGCGCGCCCACCGTCAAACGGCTCTTTCTGGGCGGCCCCGCCTCCACTCCCTCCCGCGGCGTGGTCGACAACAGCTTCGATTACAACCTCGTGCTCTGGTTCGACGACGTGGCCGGCCACGATGCCTACCAGGTTTCGCCCACCCACCTGAAGTTCGTGGAGGACCACGAGGCGAAGTTTGACGTGGTCAAGGTGATGGACACCCAGCTGCTCGACTAGTGTTTCAGGACCGAAATAAGCTGCCCCTTGACTTGCCATCGCGGCGCTGCACTTCCCCGCCAAAAATCCACCGTAGCTACGGCTATGCTGAACTTTTGTCCGCTCGTTCAGCACCACGCCGTCGGCCTCAAGCTATTGCTTAGTTCAATCCTGAAGCACTAGACCACCTGCTCGCGCAGCTCCAGTAGTAATTTTCTCTCGCCGGGACTGAGCTTAGCGGCCCGCGCCGCCCCCCGCCATTCCCGCAACGCCTCGGCCTGACGCAGCGACCAGCCGGTCAGCAGTACCGAGAGCAGCACCCAAATCTTCCCTACCCAAGGCAGGAGCAGGAGTAGGGGGAGGTACAAGAGCGTACCCACCGCCACCGCCGCGAAACGTACCGGACTGTAAAATTCCACCGTCTTTGGGCCGCGCAGGGCGATCAGCTCGGCCGTTAGCCAGAGGGGAAGTTGGGGCAGCAGCAGGAACAGGGCGGGCAGCAGTTTCCACGCAGGGGCCGGGGGGGGCGTCGCAGCAAGCAAATCGGTGTCCTCAATTCCGCGTTGGTGTAGCCGGGCGGCGTAGCGCAGGATGCCGGGTCGGTCCCGCAGGGGAGCGGCCGCTACGGCGAGTTCGGCGTCCAATTGTTTTCCGGAGTGCGTCAGGCCGGTGGGTTGCCGCCCAAGGTCGTTCCGCGCCAGTTCCAAGCGGACCTCGTAAGCGTCGGCCTCCTCCCCTTCGGGAAGCTCAATCACCAGGGGCGCTAGCTGCTGCCTTAATTCATCGGTCAGCGACCGCAGGCCCGCAGCTTCATTCTGCCGGTAAGCGTCGAGGTAGGTCGAAGCCGCAATCGGCGCCCCGCAGCGGATGAGCACGTTGCTGCGGACCCGCTCGGCGGCCGTGAAATTGACGCCCACGGGTACGATGTACACCTCGCGCAGGCTGGTGTCCCCGTCCAGGGCTCCGAGCGCAATCCGGGCCGTGCCCTTGCGCAGCGGCCGCAGGCGTTTCTCGTGAATGCAACGCCCCTCGGCCAGGATCATCAGGGCCTTCCGCTGACGGAGTACCGTATAGCAGGCAGCGAAGGTTTCGTAGTTGCGGCTCAGTTGCCCGTACCCGCCGTCCTGAATCCGGTACACCGGCAGCACCCGCAGCGCCCGCAGTACCCAGTTGGCCAGCTTGTTCTTATAGAGGTCACCCCGCGCGAGGAAGTGGAGGGGGCGCCGTTGAAAGCAGGCCAGAATGCAGGGTTCCACGAAGGCCGTCGGGTGGTTGGCGGCCAGGATGACGGCGGCATCCTCGGGGATGTGCTCCAGTCCGGTGATGTCGATCCGCCGGAAATAGTAGGAAAGCACGTAGCGCGCCACGGGACGAATCAGGAAATACAGCATCTAAACGTCCTTGCGCCGCGCGGCCAGCAGGTAGAGCACCGCCATGCGTACGGCTACGCCGTTTTCCACCTGCTGCAGGATGATGCTGTGGCGGGAGTCGGCGACCTCGGTGTCGATCTCCACCCCCCGGTTGATGGGGCCGGGGTGCATGATCACGATGTCTTTGTCGAGGCGGTCCATGCGGGCCTGGGTGATGCCGAAGTGGCGGTTGTACTCCCGTAGGCTGGGGATGAACTTGGTGTCCTGCCGCTCCAGCTGGATCCGCAGCACGTTGGCCACGTCGCACCAGGCCAGGCTTTCCTGCACGTCGTAGCTGACCTCCACCCCGAGGCTGCCGATGTGCTTGGGGATCAGGGTCGGGGGGCCGCACACCCGCACCCGCGCCCCGAGCCGTTGCAGACAGAAGATGTTGGACAGCGCGACCCGGGAGTGGGTGATGTCCCCGAAGATGCACACGTGTTTCCCCCGGAGCTCCCCGCCGAGAGCGTCGCGCATGGAGTAGGCGTCGAGCAGGGCCTGGGTGGGGTGTTCGTGGGTACCGTCGCCGGCGTTGACAATGCTGGCCTCGATCTTGCCGGACAGGAAGTGGTGGGCCCCGGGGGCGGGGTGGCGCATGACGACCATGTCCACCTTCATGGCCAGGATATTATTGACCGTATCCAGGAGGGTTTCCCCCTTCTTGACCGAAGAGCTGGAGGCGCTGAAGTTGACGGTATCGGCACTCAGGCGCTTTTCGGCCAGCTCGAAGCTGATGCGGGTGCGCGTGGAGTTCTCGAAGAAGAGGTTGGCGATGGTGATGTCGCGCAGGCTGGGCACCTTCTTGATGGGCCGGTTGATCACGTCCTTGAACTCCCGGGCGGTATCCAGAATGAGCTCGACGTCGGCCGCGGTGAGGTACTTGATGCCGAGGACGTGCTTGGTGGAAAGTTGCTGGACGGAGGCCATACGGGGGGTTAGGATCCGGTGAGGATGATCTGGTCGGTACCGTGGGTCTCGGCCCACTGCACGTCCACGTATTCGTTGGTGAGGGTGTCGACGGTGAGGCCCCGGTAGTTGGCCTGTACCGGCAGGGTGCGGCGGAACCGGCGGTCGACCATTACCAGCAGTTCCACGGCGGCGGGGCGGCCGAAGTGGTTGAGGGCGGTCATGGCGCTCAGCACGGTGCGGCCGCTGAAGAGCACGTCGTCGACCAGGACCACCCGCTTGTTTTCGACCAGGAAGTCGATCTCGGTGGGGTGGGCGGTCAGCGGGCCGGCCTTCGTGCGGAAGTCGTCGCGGTAGAAGGTGATGTCGAGCTTGCCGTAGGGCAACCCTTCGACGCCGAGGGCCCGCAGGCGCTGGTGCAGGCGCTCGACCAGCTGGACGCCCCCGGTCTGGATGCCGATCAGACAGCTGTCGCGAAAGTCGCCGTGCTCCTCCATGAGGTGGCGGCAGAGCCGCTCCAGGGTGAGGGCGAAGCGGGCGGGGTCGTGTATGGTGCGGGAGTCGGGCACGGGGCGAAGGTAAAGGTTTCGGGGGCAGTTGGTGGATGGGTGGATTAGTGAATGAGTGAATTGGTGAATTAGTGAATTGGTGAATTAGTGCGGCTGGGGTCGCTTGCTGCGCGCGCGGCTGGGTGTTGGGGGGGCGGCACGAACCCAGCTTGTCCGCGACCGTTATGCGTGCGGGCGTTGCTGGTGACGCCGTTTACGCGCTAATCCTTTATGCAGTACCGGCCCGGACAAGCCTCGGACTTTACCCACCTGGAAACCTTCGTGTGGCAGGCCATCTTTCCCGCCTTCGACGTACCGGGACTCACCGACGAACAGCGCCGGGAAAACGACCTGATGGTCGAAGAATCCCGGGCTGCGGCGCTAGACGCGTTAAAAGCCCCGACCAAAGCGGTCTTTACCGCCTGGGATGAGCGGCGGCGCGCCCTGGCGGGCTACCTTATCGTGGACACCGGGGCCGGCAAGGAGTTCGCGCAGCTGGTACAGCTGGTCGTCCGGCGCGCCGACTGGGGGCACGGGGTAGGTGGGAAGCTCGTGGAGCTCGGTATTGACCACATCGGTCGCCACCGGCCCGTGGTGCTGTCGGTGCGGGCGTATAACGCCCGGGCGATCGCGCTGTTTCAGAAGATGGGCTTCGTGGATTCGGGCGAGTCGGGCGGAGACTTTGCCATCGAGCGGGTGCTGATGATCCGGGAGGCGGAACTTACCGCCCCGGTCCCGCCCGCCGCCCCGTCGCCAAGTGAGGTAGTGGAGGAACTGGCACCCTTCCCCTCCGAAGACGACGAGCCCTACTACGAGGAGTTGCCGGACTATTCGCTGGCTACCGATACCCTGGCCGAGCCGGTCTTTGATCCGGAACAATCCTCGCTGGACGAGCAGCAGATGGACCAGCTCGAAACCTTCATCGCCCGCGCCAAGGCCATCAAGGCGGGTAAGGAGGTGCCCGCCCCGGTGGTGTCGGTCAAACAAGTGAAGCCCGCAAAGCAGCCAGATCCGGAGCCAAGCGTGCGGGAAGCGCCGGCGGAACCACCCAAGGCCCCGCCCGTAGCCTCCCGCCATCCCGATATCGAACTGGAGATCGTGACGGGCGCGGAGGAGGATTCAATTACCGTAGAGGCGGCGGAGGCCATCGAGAACGTGGTGCCCCCCTCCCCGCTCGCCTTCGAGTTTGCCTTTGGCCCTACACCCGCGTCCCCGCAAGCTACGTGTGCGAACTGTGGAGCGGCGGTGCCCGCGGGTGCGGTATTTTGTCCCAATTGCGGCCACCGCCTGGGTGCGGAAGAAGACCTGCTCGACCTGGAGGAAATCCCGGTAGGGGAGGCGGAAGGCCCAGAACCGGAAGCCAGCGTGCCGCCAATTGTGGGAGAAACTGCCCCCAAATCAGAGATCACCCCGCTGGAGCTGCGCGGCGAACTGGAGGACCGGCTCGGCGAACGCCTGTCGGCCTACTTCGGGGCGGAGGTCCTGCCGGACTACCTGAAGCGCTACCGCCGCGATGAGGACTTTCATCGCATCCGCGACGTTAGCCTGCAGGGACTGGCCCGCTACCTGAATACCGAAGCCGTAAGCCAAAAGATGGCCCGCCGCCGCCGCCGCGATACGCTGGGGGAACTGGTGGAATACTTCGTCGTAGAGAGTGGGCGCGCCGTCCACGGCGACGAGCTGTTCAACCAGCGGCTGCTGCGCTACCAGGGCGCGGACTGGAAGCAGGTCGATCTGTTTCGCCTGGTCAAGGACTACCTGCAGCTGGACGGGCGGGAACTGCGGGTGTACACGGATTTCGTGACGACGCCCCCCAAAGTGCTCAGGAACGCGACGGCCAGTTACCTGCGGGCCGGGCGCGACGAGCGGGTATTTTTCATCGTCGACCAGAGCCTCTTCGGGAGTGGTAAACACGGCTTTGCCCTGACCGACAGCAACCTCTACTGGAAGAACGTGCTGCAACCCGCCGGCTCGACTACCTACACGACACTCACCTTCGTGGAGATGAGGGAGGGCCACCTGATGATCGACGGACAGTACTTCGACGCCGGCCGTACGGTCAACCTCCGCGTGGCGCTCCTGTTGGATAAGCTGCGCCGGATGGACCTCTCGGAATGATTACCTTTGCGCCCCAATTACGCCGCCATGCACTACATCACCCGCCGCGAAACCTTCAACGCCGCCCATAAACTGGCCCGCGCGGACTGGTCGGACGAGCAAAACCGCACGGTCTTCGGTAAGTGCGCCAACGCCAACTGGCACGGCCACAACTACGACCTGCGCGTCACGGTGGCCGGTACCCCGGACCCGGTGACGGGCTTCGTGATGGACGCCAAGAAACTCTCCGACCTCGTCAAGCGCCTCGTGGTCGACGTACTGGATCATTCCAATATGAACCTGGATATCGACTGGTTCAGGGACGGCAAGCTGCCCACCACCGAGAACCTGACCAGCGAGATCTTTCAGCGCCTGGAGGGTGCCATCGCCGAGCAGGGAGTCAGGCTGTACCGCGTCCGCCTGTACGAAACCGAAAACATCTACGCCGACTATTATGGTCCGGCCGGAAGAAAGTAAGCTATGGCCTTTAAGAACGTCACCACCTACCACGAAGCGACCACCGAGGCCCTGAGCGGCCACTTTGCCGACATCATCACCGGCATCGGTGAAGACGTGTCCCGCGACGGCCTACTGAAGACGCCCGTGCGCGCCGCCAAGGCCATGCAGTTCCTGACCCAGGGCTACGACCTCGACGCCGAAAATATCCTGCGCTCCGCCATGTTTGCCGAGGACTACTCGGAAATGGTCATCGTCAAGGACATCGAGTTTTATTCCCTCTGCGAGCACCACGTACTGCCCTTCTTCGGTCGGGCCCACGTGGCCTACATCCCCGATGGCTACATCGTGGGCCTCAGCAAGATTCCCCGCGTGATCGAAGTATTTGCCCGCCGGCTTCAGGTGCAGGAGCGGCTCACCGACGAGATCCTTCAGGCCATCCACAAGACCCTCAACCCCCTCGGCGTGGCCGTCGTCATTGAAGCCCGTCACATGTGCATGATGATGCGCGGCGTCCAGAAGCAGAGCAGCGTGACCACCACCTCGGCCTTTACCGGGGCCTTCAAGTCGGAGCGGACGCGGAACGAGTTTCTGAAGCTGATTACGAGTGATTTGCATTAGAACTTTAGATCGTTAGTTCTTTAGGCGCGTGCTGCTGATGCGCGCCTAAAGAACTAAAGTTCTAAAGAACTGCTAACTCTCCTTCCTCCGCACGACCGGCACGTCCTTTACCACCATCTGCAGCGTGAGCGGCAAGCGGCCTTCGAGTAGGTTGACCTTTCCACGGCGCATGCTTTCTACCACGTCTGGCGTATAGTGGCGAATGGTGATGAGCTCCAAATTGCGGTCGATGGTAGTTTTGAAGTGCTCGTCGACCAGCGCGCAGAAGCGTTCCACGCGGTCGTCGATGTCGTTGACCACCACGTTGAAGCTGATGGCCGTATTCTGCATCATGTTCACCTGCAGGCGGGTCGTGGTGATGTGCTCGAAGAGCTCCTTAATGTGGTGCTCGGCCACGAAGCTGAAGTCGCGCGTGCTGATGTTGATCAGGGCTTGCTCGCGCTCCACGGCGACCATGGGGGGGTAGGCGTCGCCGGCGTCGTCGGTCACGAAGGTACCCTCCAGTTCGGGCTCGATGAAGGAGCGGACGTAGAGCGGGATGCTCTTGTTCTGCAGCGGTTTGATGGTCTTGGGGTGGATCACCTTGGCGCCGTAGTAGGTCATCTCGATCGCCTCCCGGTAGCTCATGCGGTCGATCTTGGTGACGTTCTCGAAGATGCGCGGATCGGCCGTGAGCACGCCGGGCACGTCCTTCCAGATGCTCATCGCCTCGGCGTCCAGGCAGTAGCTGAAGATGGCCGCGGAGTAGTCCGAGCCTTCCCGCCCGAGGGTCGTGGTGTAGTTTTCGGTGGTATTGCCGATGAAGCCCTGGGTGACGACAAAATCGGTGCGTTCCAGCAGGGGCGGGATGCTGCGCTCGGCCCGCTCGATGGTTTCGGGCCAGCGGACCCAGCCCTCCCGGTAGGTATTGTCGGTCTGGATCACGTCGCGGGCGTCGAGCCAGCTGGTGGGCAGGCCGATGGTGGACAGGTAGGTCGCCACGATGTGGCTGCTGATGAGCTCCCCGAGGCTGACGATCTGGTCGTAATCGAAGTCGTATTCCGGATTGGGGGCCTCGTCCAGCGCCCACTCCACCGAAACGAAGAGGTCGTTGATCGAGGCGGTCAGTTCGTCCGGCGTCTGGGCGAACAGCTCGTCGATTATGGTGGTGGTCGCCGCGTGGATGGCGTTGAGCTTGCCGCGTGCCGCTTCTCCGTTACCGTGCCAGTAGGCGTAAGCCACCTCCTCCAGGGCGTTGGTCGTCTTACCCATTGCGGAGACGACGATAACCAGTTGCTGGCCGGCAAATTGCTGCAGGATCGTTCCCACGTGGCGGATGGCGGTAGCGTCCCGGAGCGAGGCGCCCCCAAACTTGAATACGTTCAATTTCTTCTGCATAGCGGCGCAAAGGTAACTTTAGGTCCCCTTACGGAAAACGCGGGTCCCTTGTTTATCAGCGGACCTTCCTAACAACGCGCAGTCGACCGCGCAACCGGAGCGGAAGGCAGCCGGCGGGGCCGCGGGTGCAAGGCAAACAGCAATTAGCGAATTTTCGCTGGCAATGTTTGTCCGCCCCACCGCTCCCATTTACCTTTACCCGTATGGTACAGTCGATCATTTTTGCGGTAGTCGCCCTACTGGCGCTGGGCTTCGCCTACGTCCAGTTCAGCCGCGTGCGGGCCAACGTGATGCTGGGTAAGGACGAGGAGGTGACCGGCCCGACCGGCGAGCGGGTCAAGAACATGCTGCTGGTTGCCTTCGGCCAGAAGAAGATGTTCAAGCGGATCATTCCCGCGGTGCTGCACCTGATGCTGTACGTCGCCTTCGTATTTACCCAGATCGAACTGATCGAGATCTTCATCGACGGCATCTTCGGCGTGCACCGCTGGTTCCTGGGCCCCCTGGGCGGTATGTACAATGTGGTGATCAGCTCCATCGAGCTACTGAGCATACTCGCCTTCGTGGCTACGGTTATTTTCCTGGTGCGCCGCAACGTGCTCTTTATCCCCCGCTTCCACAAGCCGGAGATGCAGGGGTGGCCCAAGCTCGACGCGAACCTCATCCTCGTGTTCGAACTGATCCTCCTGGCCTGCATCTTTACGATGAACGGCACGGACGTGGTGCTGCAGGACAGCGACCCCACCCACTACCGGGCCACCAATTTCGCCGTTAGCGGCTGGTTGGGCCCTATCCTGTTCGGTGGACTGGAGCCCTCGACCCTCCACATCCTGGAGCGCGTAGGATGGTGGGGCCACATCTTCATGGTCTTTGTTTTTCTCAACTACTTGCCCCGTTCAAAGCACCTGCACATCCTGCTGGCCTTCCCGAATACTTTTTTCGCCCGCCTCAAGTCCCGCGGTGAGATGATCAACATGCCCGAGATCATGAACGAGGTGAAGTCGATGATGGGCCTTGGCGACCCCGACGCCCCGGAGCCCGACATGAACGCCCCCCTGCCCGAGTTCGGCGCCGACGACGTCATGCAAATGAGCTGGATCGACGTCCTGGGCGCCTACAGCTGCACCGAGTGCGGCCGCTGCACCGCCGTCTGTCCCGCCAACATCACGGGCAAAAAACTGAGCCCCCGCAAGATCGTCATGAACGTGCGCGACCGCGCCGAGGAGGTCGGAGGCAAGATCCGCTCCGGCAACCCCGACTACGCCGTCGACCCGGAAGCTCCCCTCAGCCGCACCAACTTCTCCGACGACCGCAACCTCTGGGACTACATCACCCGCGAGGAGATCCACGCCTGCACCACCTGCAACGCCTGCGTCGAGGCTTGTCCGATCCTCATCAACCCCCTGGAGATGATCAACAAGCTGCGCCGCCACGAGATCCTCACCGAAGCCGCCGGTCCCGCGGATTGGCGCCCGTTGTTCAATAGTATCGAGAATCAGCAGCGGGCCTGGTCGGTGGGGGCTGGGCGGATGGATTGGGTGGGGTAGGTTGGTTGGTGAGTTGTTGGGTAGGTGGGTTGTTGAGGGTCGGGTGTTGGAGGCGTGAGAGGTGTGAGAGGTGTTATAGATGTGGTGGGTGTGACAGGCTTAGTTGGTTTATGTGGGAGAAACTTATGATAATCGTGAATAGTAAAATTTACTGCTATGGAAGAAGGGGAGGATTGGCTGAACGATGGGCTGGTGGAAGAACCTGGAGGGGTTAGCTACGGTGATGCCCAACGTTCGAGTAAGGAATTTGCGGTTGAACTAAAACGGCGCACGAAGCGAGCAGCTGTGGAGCTGGTCAACTTTATGGAGCGGGCCGGCAAGGGGGCTGCACTTAGAGCTTGTTTGGGGTTCCGCTCACCGCCGCAAACTTGCTCTTTTGCGCCTACTCTTCGTCTCAAAAAGCGTCACTTAGCCCGTCACCGCGAAGCAGCCACGAAGTGCACCTCCCCTTTTCGAGGCTCGATTAGCCCCAAAATAGCGGCGTTTTCGTCAGGCTCGGAAAACCCAAACAAGCTCTTAACGTGGTACGCTATCAACTGATCAAGTCCGGAACCTCCGTAGCGGCAAACTACCGCGCGGCCTGTAGGGCCCGATCGAAGAAAGAATGGTACGCCAAGCTCTGCATTGTAGTCGAAGAGTGCGACGAAACCGTTTTCTGGCTCGAGCTACTCATGGAGAGCACCATCACTAGTGACACGACTACGGTGCGCACCCTAGGCAAAGAATACCAGACACTCCTGCAAATTTTCGCGAAATCTCGCGCCAGCGCCCGGCTTTAACTGCTTATTCCATCACCTGACTTACAAGGAAACATGCACCTCTAAGCTACCCGACCTTAAGACTCCCAAACCTACATACCGCAATACCTGCGCACCCATAATACTTGCAATTTCTGCACTTCCGCTACACCCGCACACCTGCAACACCCCCCATCCTATCACACCTCCAACGCCCGCAACCCAACAACCCAACAACCCAACAACAGATGACCGTAAAAACCATGGCCCAACTAGCCGCCGACAACCACCAACCCGAAATCCTCTTCTGGGTAGGCTGTGCGGGTTCCTTCGATGACCGGGCGCAAAAGGTGACGCGGGCCTTCGCGGAGATCCTCACGCACGCGGAAATCGACTTTGCCGTTCTGGGGGACGAAGAGGCCTGTACCGGCGACCCGGCGCGGCGGGCGGGCAACGAGTTCCTGTTCCAGATGGTGGCCCTGCAGAATATCGAAACGCTGAATACGTACGGCGTGAAGAAAATGGTGACGGCCTGTCCCCACTGCTTCAATACGATCAAGAACGAGTACCCGGCCCTGGGCGGACACTACGAGATCGTGCACCACACCCAACTGCTGCAACAGCTGATCGATGAGGGGCGGATCAAAATGACGGATGGCGACGCCTTCAAGGGGAAGAAAATCACCTACCACGACAGCTGCTACCTCGGGCGGGCCAACGGCATCTACGAAGCCCCGCGTTCCGTGCTGGAGTCGATTGACGGACAGCTGGTGGAGATGAAGCGCAGCCGCCAGAACGGCCTCTGCTGTGGTGCCGGCGGGGCGCAGATGTGGAAGGAAGACGAGCCCGGCGAAAAGCGCATCAATATGGAGCGGACGGACGAGGCCCTCGGCACCGGCGCCTCGGTGATCGCGGTGAACTGCCCCTTCTGCCTCACCATGATGACCGACGGCGTGACCGCGCGCGAGAAGCAGGAGGAAGTCATGGTCTACGACCTCAGCGAATTGATCGTGCAGGGGATGCGGGGATAAAGGAAGAGGGAGGGAAGGATTGACGGGGTCGCCAAAGGCTCCCCTCAATCCTTTCCTCCCTTAACCCTTCCATTCATCCTTACTAAAACAGGATCTTCTCACCGCGCTTGCGCTCGGCCTCGCGGAGGAGGGTCTTCCGGAGGCGCAGGCTTTCGGGGGTCACTTCGACGTACTCGTCGGCCTGGATGTACTCCAGCGCCTCTTCGAGGGAGAACTTGCGGGGCGGAATGAGGCGGGCCTTATCGTCGTTGCCGGAGGAGCGCATGTTGGTGAGCTTCTTGGTCTTGGTGACGTTGATGACCAGATCGACGGAGCGGCTGTTCTCGCCGATGACCTGTCCCTCGTAGATCTCCTCGTTGGCGTCGATGAAGAAGCGGCCGCGGTCCTGGAGGTTGTTGATGGAGTAGGGGATGGCCTTGCCGTTCTCCATGGAGATCAGCGAGCCGTTGAGGCGGCCGGGGATCTCGCCCTTGTGGGGCTGGAACTCCTTGAAGCGGTGGGTCATGATGGCCTCGCCCTGGGTGGCGGTGAGCATGTTGGAGCGGAGGCCGATGATGCCGCGGCTGGGGATCTCGAACTCGAGGACCACCCGTTCGCCCTTCGGCGTCATGCTGAGCATCATGCCCTTGCGCTGGGTGATCATGTTGATGGCGGTGCCGGAGAGCTCGTCGGGCAGGTCGACCGTCAGTTCCTCCACGGGCTCCTGCTTCTGGCCGTCGATCTCTTTAACAATCACCTGGGGCTGGCCGATCTGCAGTTCGTAGCCTTCGCGACGCATGGTCTCGATGAGGACGGAAAGGTGCATAACGCCCCGTCCGAAAACGCGAAACTTATCGGCACTTTCGGTTTCCTCTACGCGGAGGGCGAGGTTACGCTCGAGTTCGGCGGTCAGGCGGTCCTTGATGTGGCGGCTGGTCACGTACTTGCCTTCCTTACCGAAGAAGGGGCTGTCGTTGATGGTGAAGACCATACTCAGCGTGGGCTCGTCTATGTCGATGGTGGGCAGGGCCTCGGGGTTTTCGCCGTCGGCTATCGTGTCGCCGATCTCAAAGCCCTCGACGCCGAAAATGGCGCAGATATCGCCGGACTGTACCTCGTCGACCTCGTTGCGGCCAAATCCTTCGTACACGAAAAGGCTGCGGGCGCGGGCCTTGGTCTCGACGCCCTCGCGGCTGATCAGCGTCAGTTGCTGATTCGCCTTCAGGGTGCCGCGGCTCAGCTTGCCGATGGCCATGCGGCCGATGTATTTGCTGAACTCGATGCTGGTGACGAGCAGCTGGGTGTTGCCCTCCTTGATCTTGGGTTCGGGGACGTGCTCGAGGATCGCGTCGAGGAGGGGCAGGATGTTCTCGGTGGGCTGGCGCCAGTCGGTGCTCATCCAGCCGTTCTTCGCGGAGCCGTAGATGGTGGGGAAGTTGAGCTGCTCTTCGGTGGCGTCGAGGCTGAACATCAGGTCGAAGACCATTTCGTGCACTTCCTCGGGGGTACAGTTGGGCTTGTCGACCTTGTTGACGACTACCAGGGGATTGAGGCCGAGTTTGAGGGCCTTGTCCATCACGAAGCGGGTCTGGGGCATGGGGCCCTCGAAGGCGTCGACCAGCAGCAGTACGCCGTCGGCCATATTAAGGACGCGCTCGACTTCGCCTCCGAAGTCCGCGTGACCGGGGGTGTCGATGATGTTGATCTTCGTGCCCTGGTACTGGATGGACACGTTCTTGGCCAGGATGGTGATGCCGCGCTCACGTTCCTGATCGTTGCTGTCCATGATGAGCTCCCCGGGCCGTTCGTGGTCTCCGAAGAGTTGGCCCGCGAGGAGCATTTTATCCACCAGGGTGGTCTTGCCGTGATCGACGTGGGCGATGATGGCGATGTTACGGATTGATTGCATACGGGGTGGCTTTTGGAGGATGCCGCTTTTGAGCGCGCAAAGGTACGGGTTTTTTGAATGGCAAAGGGTAGGGAGTTGTTGGGTTGGTGAGTTGTTGAGTGTTGGGTTGGTGAGTTGGCGGTAGGGTAGGGTGGTAGGCGTAATGCATGGGGTAGGGGCTCTGTAGGGCGATTGAGGGTGGGGCTGGCGGGTTTGGGGCGGGTGCGCGGGTGCGGGGAAGGCGTCAAGAGAATAGGTACGGGGCGGGGGCTGACGGTGTGCGGCCGTGTATGGATAAGGTGCTATGCGATTTATGCATTATTTTGGGGGCAATGACCGCTCAATGAGTAAGGGGAGATGGGCATGTGACGTAAGGGCGAGCGACACATGGCGGGCGAAGCCGTAACTAAACGTATATATTCGATTATATGCGTTTAGATTCGGGTAGTTGGCGGTTATTGGTTTTTCCTTTAGGGGAAAGCAGCATGCATGTCTACCATTTTGATCCAGAAAGTGAAGGGGAGAAAGGAAATCCGCTACGTCTTTCGTCCGGAAGAGTTTATTCCTCATTTTCAAGACGTCTGCGGGAACATCACTGGTCTCCGGTATCATACCAAGCGCAAATACTGGTCCGCTCCGACGGGGCGGGAAACGCTGGGAGTACTGACGGCGCGTTTCGGCCGGCACTGTCTCCAGTGGACCTACCGATTGGAGACGACTGCCCGTCCGGATGCGCGAGGTGATTCGACGATAGGAACCTTCACCGGAAAGGTACCTGCTAGTCGCTCTCCCGCTGGACGTCAGGAGTTGCCTGCGCACTGGGCGGACCGACTCCTTAAAACTGAAGAAGAACTGCGGGTCTTGCGGTACAGTTGGCGTACCGTCAAGGGGTACCTAGCACACTTGCGGGCATTCTTTTACGCCCGCAGGGATATGGACCCTTCCGAAGTGACCACGGAAGTAGTGAAGCACTACATTCTCGAGCGTGGCTCGGGGGGGCAATTTTCAAGCTCCAGTCAGCACCAGCTTCTTAACGCGCTTAAATTCTGGATGGAGCAAGTTGAGGGGAGGGAAAAAACGTTCATAGAGCTGCGGCCGCGGAGGGAACGAAAGCTTCCCCAGGTGCTGAGTGTCGAAGAAGTTAAGCGGTTGCTTGCCGTGGTAGAAAATCTGAAACATCGCTGCATCCTCATGACCATTTACGGAGGGGGGCTGCGGCTGATGGAAGTTTGCAAGCTCCGCCTGACGGACGTACAGCGGGACCGCAAGCAGCTCTTCATTCACGCGGGTAAGGGAAGAAAAGATCGCTACACGACCCTGCCGAACGTCCTGCTGCGGGAGCTTGATCGTTATTTGACGCAGTACCAGCCCGACTACTGGCTGTACGAAGGTCAGCATGGAGGGGCGTACTCCGGCCGGTCGGTGCAGAAAATCCTCAAGCGGGCGGTACGTGATAGTGGGGTTAATCCGCACGCGACGGTGCACACGTTGCGCCATAGCTATGCGACGCACTTGCTGGAACGGGGAGTCAGTCTGCGCCACATCCAGGAACTTCTGGGGCACGGCAGCAGCCGTACGACGGAGATCTACACCCATATTTCGGGTACGGAGGCCCGGCGGATCGTCAGTCCGCTAGACGATTTGTAAGTTTGATGAAGGTTCGCCTTTCGGTGAGGTGGAGTGCGCACACCCGTCACTCTGCGCACACCCGTCATCGGGCGCGTTGACGTACCGCTCCGAGGGCGTATTACCTGGTGCATGGTGGTGCACACCCGAAAGTTATGGCTAAGCCATTGCGTGCGTATGCGACATGCGTATGCGTTAGTGTTGGGCGACAGCAATGCACAGTCAACAGAATTACGACTCGCGATATTAAGGCGAGAGCCTAGAACGTAATCGTTTAAATACATTGTTGTATCTTTATGGTAGGCAAAATTTCGCATCCTTTGTTTCACGCCGCGTTCGAAAATTGCCTATGATTCTGCTCACTTGCTGCATTTGTGACTACTGCCAACTTGACGAGCTAACAGAGTCCGACCGAATTGCAACTACACATTTGAGGTTAAATCGCCAAGCATCGACAATTTCCATAGGCTTCGTAGTTTTATTAGCCTCGATGTTTGAGTATTTCCAAGATCCCGATGACCTATAAAGCAGGGATCAGCTTGATTCCCAGGTTATAAAGACAAATGAGTCTCGATACCGCAACCAACGAGGTGCTTACAAATTTTAGCAACATTGATAATAAGATATCTGCAGCATCTGACTCAATCGACAAGTCCAATTCTAAACTCTTCAATGTTTTGCGATGATATCGACAACTCTCGGTTCGCAGTACAGTTCGATACTTGCAAATCAATTAACAGACAGTCAGGTGGAATGAGAAAGCAGTTTTAACAAATACTGCCGTCTCTGAATGTTTACTACAGATCAAGTGAGATACGCTTCTGGCTCATAATCGAATATGGCAGTTATAGGTAAGTCACCATGGCAGACCCATCTGTGCAGTTTCAGTGCGTTGGTAAATAGATGGGATGCTACAGACGTAAGTTTTGAACCCTATGTATATACTCCACAGATAAACCTACGTCGTTGATAGATTTGCAAGCTATCCCGATACAGGTCCAACATACGATCAAGAACTTACCGCCTGGATCTCGGCTAAAGTGCGCATCGCATTGACATTCAGGATTTTAATAGTTCAATATCAATACGACCATCGTGATCGGTGCCATCGAAGTATCTTACGCCATTCAGTTGGACAGAACATGCTCCGACAGTACCGTGGTACAGTACATAAAATAGCCTGCAGAGATTCATCCAGACTATGGTAATTTTAGAATATACCAAAACGAGTATAAGGATATCTACGATCCAATGATTATCAATGGAGGTGCTCGCAGACTATTTTAAGCTTGATTGCAAATAAAATTAGCCGTCGCCCAAGACCGCCGACCACGTCACAGCCGCCGGTTAAGCTCTTCGGCGCGAGTGTTGTTCTGGATGAGACCGGAATGAAAAGTATCTGGCCAGCTGAGACATGGCTTGTCCTGGTCGAATGCGGCCGTCGGCGTAGCCGCACTCGTTGGCTGACAGCAGAAGAAAAATAAGAGAAAGAGCCATCAGCCAACACCGCGCCACCGTCCATGCGGGCACGTGAGTGGGGTAGTGCTGGTCGGCTAGCCGGGCCGCCTTTCCGGCCCAGCTCTCAATGGGCCAAAAGCCTCCGCTGCGCTGCGGGTTTTGGCCCATGTTCGCAGGGCCGGAAAGGCTTTGTTCGTAAATTGCCGATGGCGCAAGTTGCCCCCGATGGGCACGGCGTTGGCGCCCCCGTTCGGCGACAGCCCGCCATTAGGGCGGGCCGAAAAAGAATCGTCTATCAGTAAAACTCAGGACAGATGTCGGCTATAACAATACATCTTCAATAACAATGATGATCGATTTCACGGTTTCAAAGAGGTAATAATAGCTCAGGTTATGATATGGACGGATGTTTGAAAAGGTTTGCTTTATTGACTGAATCACATAAGTTGCAGGGACAACAAAAATAAATTCTTTGAATGGCTTTGTTGTTTTAATCTAGTGCTTTATCTTGGAAATTGCTCCGTCAGCTTATGCGTCATTCGAAATAAACCACATGAGAAGGATCTAATAATAGGCTATACGGCCGATTCATCACTATAGCAAATGTGTAAAATGGTATATCGAAAATTCTTTAAGGCTCAGAATATTTTGCTTGTATTTATGTCACTATTTAGTTGTGTTTTACTAGCGCAAAATATTGAGCAACCGCTAATTGGGGACTTCTCAGGGAGGATAGTCGAATCTAACAATATATCGTATCGCGCCTTATTATCATTCGACAGTTTGGTTGTAGGGGAGGTGGCAGGCTCGACTGAGTACTTAGAACTACAGTGTTCGAGTGTCCTCATTCTAGAAGAAAGTAGTGATAGTTTGTACTCATTTCGCGAGCAGATTATTAGTGGAAGTAATTCTTGCGCGGATCAAGGCAGGATAGACATACTTGTGAGTAACTCTGATAGTTTGAGTTGGGAATATTACTTCGACAATTCTAGTTCAGTAACCGCTACGGCAGTTTTTACACGAATGATTATCGATTCGACCCTTGTGGGCAGTTGGCAAGGTGAGGTTAATCAACCAAATTTTGGTGAATATCCTGGCGAAATCACGATTGACTCATTAGTTGTGGATTCTATTTCCGGAACCTCATCTTACAGCACTCTGAACTGTTCAGGTGTTAATCAGTTCGTAGGCACTACAGATAGTGTACACATTTTTAAGGAAACAATAACTGATGGAACAAGCTGTTTAGACGGCAGGATTGAAATTTATAAAGTTTCAAATGATACCATCGGATTAAATTTCTATTTGCCAGGCGCTGGCACTACAATCGCAACTGGTCTTTATACTAGACCAGATGATTCAACTTCCTCAATCTCATCAAATATAGTCTACAGTAAAAATACTATAGCAGTATATCCAAATCCTGCCACTGAAGAACTGTTTTTATCTATTCAAGCCAAAGAATCGGATGATATTACTGTGTCATTAATTGATGCTCTTGGAAGGAAGGTCTGGACCGATAACGGCATCAATGTTTATCCTAGCTCTAGTAATACTATAAATATTCCAATCGGTAATATTTATCAAGGTATGTATTTTATATCTGCACAGGGAAAATTACCATATAGAATAAAAAAAGTTTTAATTAAGTAATAAGGGCAATAATATATATATACAATATCGGATATCGTAATTTTATAAGAGAGAATTGTGGGAAATTGACTTCTGTCACGTAAGTCTCTTGGCTGTACACGGATCGCCCAACAACGCGCCAAACGTCAACCGGGGCTGGTGGGTGAGTGCTGGTTGGGTTCTATTGGTGTTCGGTGCCAGCCCGTCGTCAATAGCCCAAAAGCTCCCTCCGGTCGGTTTTGGTCTATGCCGCCGCGCTGCCCCCTAGTCGGTGAGGGAAAGTTGGTACCTTCGGAGGGGTGAATCCCCGGCTGCGTCGGCGCCTCCGTTGGGGGCCATACCCGACAAAAACAACAGGGTTATCACCCCGCCCGCCGGTAGAAATAGGACCAGATCGGAGCCACTAAGGCAAGGCGGTCCCCGGGTAAAATCAGGCAGTTGGCTAGCGTTTATCAGAGCGAAACGCTACTGAGAAAGTGCCGAAGCTACGGGCGGGACGGTAAGTGAGCTTAGGTGAACCGCCGGAAGCGCGGCACGTGCCCTGCAGAACTGCCAGAGCAAGCTAGCCAACAGCCTGAAGGAGAAAAAGGTTGGGACCGCCCGACCAAAAAATAGCGGGACTCCGATCAATCAATGAAGTAGACCGGCGGGCGTGTTTTTGCCGGCGGCGGCGTAGCGGAAGGAGAAAATTACCACTACGCCGCCGCCGGTGACCGGAATGCGCGCATTAATCACCGATCCAGTATTCATCAGCAAGACATCAATTAACCAGGATCGGCGGCACAAAACATCCGGTCATCGTCAGGACGTGTCTCTCCTAAAAAAGCGACTGCGTTGGTGGTCAACCAACGACAAGGCTTTTTCTTAACGGAGAGGTTTCTATTTTGCTAGCGGAAGCGGAATCCATAAAGATCCCGCAGGACGGATGCAAAAAATAGAAACACCACCGTACGGCCCCCAACACCGCATCTGACGTCCATGCTCCTAGCGTCGCACGGCGCAGATGCAATCGTTGGGTCCAATCCATAACACATCATCCTCTCAATAATAGGCTTACCACCAAAAGATGAGTATCTTTGATGCTATCAAATGATGGCATCATGCTCCAGAAGTACTACGAAGGGACTAGCAAAATTATTGAACTGAGTACCGAAATTGGCCGGCTGATTGGAGTTGTTGACTCAAACTATCTACAGAAGCCGACGACAAAGCTTAGGAGAGATAACAAAATCAAAACGATTTACTCCTCACTAGCTATTGAAGGAAACACCTTATCACTCGATCAGGTGTCGGACATGATCGATAACAAGCGGATAGCTGGCCCTCCAAAAGACATTATTGAGGTCAAAAACACTATTGAAGTGTATAACAGTCTGCAGGAGTTTGATCCCTTTGAAGAGGAGTCCTATTTACGAGCACATCATATTCTTATGCAAGGCTTGGTAGAAGGAGCAGGTCAGTACAGAACAAAGTCAGTTGGAATCTTCAAAGGAAGTGCGGTAGCACATATGGCACCTCCAGCCTGGAACGTGGATAACTTGATGAAGAATTTATTTAGCTACTTAAAGACTGAGAAAGACACGTTGATAATTAAAAGCTGTGTGTTTCATTACGAAATGGAATTTATTCATCCCTTCATGGATGGAAACGGAAGGATGGGCCGACTTTGGCAAACACTGTTGCTGATGAGGTACAATCCAGTTTTTCAATTCCTACCGATTGAAGGACAGATTAAAGCGAGTCAGCAGGAATACTACGATGCGCTAGGCAAGTCCGACAAAGCTGGAATCGCTACAGCATTTGTAGAGTATATGTTAGAAAGAATCTACCAAAGTTTAGAAGACCTAATCGAGTCACAGCGAAGAAGCCTGACCAACACTGAACGAATAGAACACTTTATAGAATTTAGTGGGAAAGACTCGTTCACTAGGAAGGACTATATGGCTATTTTTAAAGACATATCGACGGCCACTGCAACAAGAGATTTGAAATACGGAACAGAAAATGGATACTTCAAAAAAAGGGGCAAAGACCGTACGTCGGAGTATCAAATTATTAAAAAATAAAGGACTGGACCCAACATTGCGCTAGCGTACAGCCTCCAATCGTCGGCCGTCGCCAGCGCCCCCGTTGGCGGAAATGCAAACCATGACAGGAGCACCATCGCGAATCTGAAAGCCCTACAAGCCAGAAAGCTACCGCGTAAAAACAGCCCTGCCTACTCCGAAAAGCTGCCGCGCAGAAACAGCCCCGCTTACTCCGAAAAGCTGCCGTGCAGAAACAGCCCCGCTTACTCCGAAAAGCTAGCGCGTAGAAACAGCCCTGCCTACTCCGAAAAGCTGCCGCGCAGAAACAGCCCCGCTTACTCCGAAAAGCTGCCACACAGAAACAGCCCTGCTTACTCCGAAAAGTCACCGCATAGAAACAGCCTGCATGACTCCGAAAAAGCTACCGCGCAGAAACAGCCCCGCTTACTCCGAAAAAGCTGCCGCGTAGAAACAGCTCGCATGGCTTCGAGAAAGCTACCGGGTAGAAACAGCCCGCATCACTCCGAATAAAAAGCACTTCCGCCAACATTGCGCTAGCGTCAAGCCGGCGGTGGAGTGGATTGGTGTCGATGGTGCTTTATTCGGGAGGGAGAGATATATTCCAATCCGGTGGCTGGTCGGTGAAGCCGGCCTGCGCCAGCGCCCCCGTTGGCGGAAATGCAAACCATGACAGGAGCACCATCGCGAATCTGAAAGCCCTACAAGCCAGAAAGCTACTGCGTAGAAACAGCCCTGCCTACTCCGAAAAGCTACCGCGCAGAAACAGCCCTGCTTACTCCGAAAAGCTACCGCGTAGAAACAGCCCTGCCTACTCCGAAAAGCTACCGCGTAGAAACAGCTAGCATGACTTCGAAAAAGCTGCCGCGTAGAAACAGCTCGCATGGCTTCGGGAAAGCTACCGGGTAGAAACAGCCCGCATCACTCCGAATAAAAAAAGCACTTCCGCCAACATTGCGCTAGCGTCAAGCCGGCGGTGGAGTGGATTGGTGCCGATGGGGCTTTATTCTTGAGGGAGAGATATATCCGGATCTGGAAGTTGGTCGGTGGAGCCGGCCTGCGCCAGCGCCCCCGTTGGCGGAAATGCAAACCATGACAGGAGCACCATCGCGAATCTGGAAGCCCTACAAGCCAGAAAGCTACCGCGTAGAAACAGCTCTGCCTAATCCGAAAATCTGCCGCGCAGAAACAGCCTGCATGACTCCGAAAAAGCTACCGCGTAGAAAAAGCCCTGCCTACTCCGAAAAGCTGCCGCGCAGAAACAGCCCTGCCTACTCCGAAAAAGCTACCGCGTAGAAACAGCCTGCATGACTCCGAAAAAGCTACCGCGTAGAAACAGCCCGCATAACTCCGAAAAAGCTACCGCGTAGAAACAGCTAGCATGACTTCGAAAAAGCTGCCGCGTAGAAACAGCCCTGCCTACTCCGAAAAGCTGCCGGGTAGAAACAGCCCGCATCACTCCGAATAAAAAAGCACTTCCGCCAACATTGCGCTAGCGTCAAGCCGGCGGTGGAGTGGATTGGTGTCGATGGTGCTTTATTCTTGAGGGAGAGATATATCCGGATCTGGAAGTTGGTCGGTGAAGCCGCCGGCCTGCGCCAGCGCCCCCGTTGGCGGAAATGCAAACCATGACAGGAGCACCATCGCGAATCTGAAAGCCCTACAAGCCAGAAAGCTACTGCGTAGAAACAGCCCTGCCTACTCCGAAAAGCTACCGCGCAGAAACAGCCCTGCTTACTCCGAAAAGCTACCGCGTAGAAACAGCCCTGCCTACTCCGAAAAGCTACCGCGTAGAAACAGCTAGCATGACTTCGAAAAAGCTGCCGCGTAGAAACAGCTCGCATGGCTTCGGGAAAGCTACCGGGTAGAAACAGCCCGCATCACTCCGAATAAAAAAAGCACTTCCGCCAACATTGCGCTAGCGTCAAGCCGGCGGTGGAGTGGATTGGTGCCGATGGGGCTTTATTCTTGAGGGAGAGATATATCCGGATCTGGAAGTTGGTCGGTGGAGCCGGCCTGCGCCAGCGCCCCCGTTGGGTCCAATCCATAGCCCGCAGATCAGCTAAACGCAACTCCGACAGAGGAAGAAATAGACGTGGGAGATGCTACTCCGATTACCCAGATCAAGATATTCCAGCGCCAGACCCTGGAGCTGGTTGGGTACCCGATAGCCCGGTGTTTTCGTCGATGTTCGCCATGGGCCAAAAGCCTGCGCTGCGCTCCGGGTTTTGTCCCATGCTCTCAATCGCCAAAAAGACCTCCGCGGTTGCTGCCGGGCCTTTCCCTCGTCACTGACGCATCAGAACAGATTTCAGATTACCCAGGCGCTACTCTGACCCGCAGCTACTGATGAATACAAGAATAGAGCAGGCTACCGCCGCTTGCAGGTTACCCCAGCACTACTCCACCCGAACTACTGATGAATATAGAAAGGCAATAGGCTACCGCCCGTCGCAGGTCACTCCGGCACTACTCCGGCCCGCAGCTACTGATGAATAAAGGAGTAGGGTAGGCAACCGCCCGCTGCAGATCTAATTATTAATAATCGGCCGGAGGCCGAAGAAGGACTGGACCCAACACAGCACACCCGTACAGCTGCCAGTTGAGCTGGTTGTTGGCTATCTTGGCTTTAGCAAGGGACTCAAAGCGAGTCGCTCCGAACTTAAGACTAGTTGGGTTGGCGGCCGTCGGGTGTGCCCCCGTTGGCTGACAGCAGAAGAAAAATAATAGAAAGAGCCATCAGCCAACACCGCGCCACCGTCCATGCGGGCACGTGAGTGGGGTGGTGCTGGTGGCTAGCCGGGCCGCCAATCCGGCCCAGCTCTCAATGGGCCAAAAGCCTCCGCTGCGCTGCGGGTTTTGGCCCATGTTCGCAGGGCCGGAAAGGCTTTGTTCGTAAATTATCGATGGAGCAAGTTGCCCCGATGGGCACGGCGTTGGCGCCCCCGTTGGCTGACAGCAGAAGAAAACTAAGAGAATGAGCCATCAGCCAACACCGCGCCACCGTCCATGCGGGCACATGAGTGGGGTAGTGCTGGTCGATGGTCAGGCCGCTAATCCAGCCAAGCTCTCAATGGGCCAAAAGCCTCCGCTGCGCTGCGGGTTTTGGCCCATGTTCGCAAGGCCGGAAAGGCTTTGTTCGTAAATTACCGATGGAGCAAGTTGCCCCCGATGCGCACGGCGTTGGCGCCCCGTTAGCGACAATAAAAAAAGGATGAACGATAAAAAGCTTCTGGATGAATGCATGAACAAGTTTATTTCACTTTCTTCTGATGAAGCTGAATACTTTTACAGTCTCTTAAAAATTAAATCATTTGAGAAAGGAGAAGACATTCACAAAATTGGCAGAATATGTAGCAAGGCATTTTTTATATTAGAAGGATGTTTTAGATATTATAATATTATAGACGGTGAAGAAATAACAGGGCAGTTTTTTTTTGAAGGAGCTTGGTACAGCGATTACGAGAGTTTTTTGCTTGAAATACCATCTGAGCAAACAATGGAAGCACTTGAACCGACAAGAGTAGCAATTCTTAGTAAAACCAACCTAAATAAATTATTTAGCGAATTACCAAAATTTGAGCGATTCGGTCGACTAATGGCAGAAAATGCTTTCATAGGGCTACGAAAAAGAACAGAGGCACTTACTCATAAATCTGCAACTGACCGATACATTGAACTATCTCAAAATAGACCAAAAGTGATTAAACGAGTACCACAAAAATATATCGCCAGCTACTTATCTATCAAACCACAATCACTTAGCCGTATCAGAAGAAAATTACTCAAAAAATGATTAGTTAACATGGGTTAATTCAAACACCAAATAAACCATCTACATTTGTGGTATTATTAATCATAGAAATATCACAAGATGAAAAATGTATCTAATTTTTTACTTTTAGTTTGCTTATTTGCAACAGGTAATATCTTCGCACAATCAGAAAAATTACCGATTTATGGACACGTAGCCATTGGTTACGGAAATACTTTTTTCTATGGTACGCTTGCCGAGAAAGAAACGATAAATGACGGTAGAGGTTTTGGCAGAAATCAGGGTAACACCTTATCTACTTTCTTTTATGCAGCTCCCGAAAAGTGGAATGGCTTAGGTGTAGGTAGTGGAGTCAAGGGCTTTTTTGCTACACCCAATAATGGTGGAGACAATGAGACTTATCTTTTCAACTACTACCATGTAGGTCTTGGACTGAAATACCACCCTTTTTCCAAACAATTCAATAAAGGCTTCTACACGAAAGCAAATTTTGGTTTTGGTCAGATGACCGAAAAAATGAGGTATAACAATGAAGATCGTTATGAACATCAGTTTGCTATCGGTACGACCTTGTTAGGAGGAATAGGATATGCTATACCTATCGGAAAATCTAAACAAACGGCTATCAATATTGACCTCGAAGCAGAATATTCTTCAAGAAGTGGTGATGTAACGGGACTTGGGGAAGGTCAGCAATTTCAAAATAGCCATGTCAGTATCAATTTCGGACTAAGTTTCTAACTCAAAAACTCTTAACATGCATACTATATTAGGTTATAAAGGAGCAATGGGTCAAGCGGTATTACGAGTGTTAGAGAGTCGTAATTTTAAATACCGTCTGGTTTCCAGAAATACTAATCCCAAAACACCATTTACGGTAAAAGCAAATCTACTCTTTAAAGAGGAAACTGATACTGCGATACAAGGTAGTGATTTTGTTCATCTATGTGTTGGTTTGCCATACAATCACAAGGTTTGGGAAAGAGACTGGGAGGTAATTATAAATAACGTAATAAACTCTTGTATAAAGTATGATGCAAGACTTATTTTTTTAGATAATATATATATGTATTCGCACAGCCTTCCCATACCTTTTGATGAGGATACGATGCAAGAACCTAAGTCAAAAAAGGGAATGATACGTCAAAGAATAGCCGATATTTTTATAGAAGCTTTTACAAAAACAGACTTAAACGGATTGATTGCACGTTCGGCTGATTTCTATGGAAAAGGGGCAACAAATAGTGTATTCTACTTATCTTTCTTAGAGAGAATTTTAAATGGAAAAAACCCACAATTATTATCCAAAGGAAATAGAAAACACACTTTCGCTTATGTAGATGATAATGCAAAAGCAATGGTTGAATTAGCATTGTTGGAATCCTGCTATAAACAAGTTTGGCACTTACCAGTTGGTTCGCCTATTACGATGGATGAGATATTAGAAATGATAAACGGAATCCTAAAAACGGACTATAAAAATAGTGTGATGCCTGAGTTCTTAAAAAAGATATTACCCTATTTTTTTCCGAGTTTGAAAGAGCCATTGGAAATGCAATATCAGTTTGAGCAGGAGTATGTGATGAATTTTGATAAATTCAAAAAGCAGTTTCCAACCTTCGAGACTACTCCTTATGAAGAAGGAATCATAACAACAGTTGATTATTTTTTGTTGAAAAGGAATATGAATACTGTCGCTAACAATGGCTACGACGTCCATGCTCCTTCGTCGCACGGCGCGTAGCCTCACGTTGGGTCTGTAGGCTTCCCCTATGCCGCTACCGGTGAATAGTAGAATTTCTGATGTTCAATTTCGTGTTCTGCTGGGGTACAGTGGCCTAAGCTTTGGTGGGGGCGGTCCAGATTGTAAGTCTGCGACCAGTTCTGGATCTCCTCGTTGAGCTCTTCCATGGTAGTGAACCACGTCAAATCTAAACATTCGGTTCTTAAGGTCTTGTTCAGTCGTTCGATCAGGCCGTTCTGAGTTGGCTTGCCGGGTTGGATAAAGCGAAGTTCAATCTGCTGGTCTGCCGCCCACTGCTTAAGCTGATGGCTGATGAACTCGGGACCGTTATCGCAGCGAATGTAGCTGGGCACTCCCCGGACCTCCACCACCTTATCCAGTACCCCGATCAGCTTACGTGAGGAAATGCTGGAGTGTGCCTCGGTCCACAGCGCGCGGCGCGACCCTTCGTCCATGATATTGATCACTCGAACTGACTTTTGGCCCGGACCCACCACCCAGTCACTGACGAAGTCCATCGCCCAGCCCTCATTAATCCCGTCAGGCGCTAGTAACTCCTGGTACTTCCGGTGGATACGTTTGCGCTTTGGAGGCCGACGTAAATTTAAGTCCTCTCGTTTCCAAATACGGTACATCCGCTTGTGATTAAAGGTGTGCTCGGGCTGGCGCCGCAGGAAGTGGAAAATCTTCCAGAAGCCCCAGTAGGGGTAATCTTTACAGGCCTGCCGTAAAACGGTCGCCAGCCTATCGTCTTCCACGTCGGGCCGGTGCCCCCGCTTCCTGCTTTGATAAGTTTGACGACGAAAGCCCAGGACGCGACAACATTGACGGATGCTCTTCTTTGCATCCTGCTGTCTGATTTCATCGATCATTTGCTCTTGACGTCCTGGGCCTGCCACTTTTTTAGCATCGAGTAGCCTTCCTGAAGAATCTCGTGGTCCATACTCAACTCGGCGTACATCTTCTTGAGGCGGGCGTTCTCCCGTTCGAGTTCGGCCAGACGGCGTTCCTCCTGTTGACCGTCCTCTTCGTGGCCTTTTTTCCATTTGTAGAAAGTGGCCGGACTGATCTGATGCTCACGACTCAGCTCGGCTACGCTGGTGCCGGCATCGTGCTGGGCCAGGATCGCCTGTTGCTGGGTTTTATTGAATCTGCTCTTACGCATGGCGCGCTTATTAAGGGTGAAGTAAAGTTAAAACCTAACTCTACTAATTCCATGGTAGCGGCAATGGGGAAGCCTACAGGTGGGGTAAAGTTTTTACCTTCGAATTATTGAAGCCCCGGCTGCGTGGGCGCCCCCGTTGGGTCCAATCCATAACACATCATCCTCTCAATAATAGGCTTACCACCAAAAGATGAGTATCTTTGATGCTATCAAATGATGGCATCATGCTCCAGAAGTACTACGAAGGGACTAGCAAAATTATTGAACTGAGTACCGAAATTGGCCGGCTGATTGGAGTTGTTGACTCAAACTATCTACAGAAGCCGACGACAAAGCTTAGGAGAGATAACAAAATCAAAACGATTTACTCCTCACTAGCTATTGAAGGAAACACCTTATCACTCGATCAGGTGTCGGACATGATCGATAACAAGCGGATAGCTGGCCCTCCAAAAGACATTATTGAGGTCAAAAACACTATTGAAGTGTATAACAGTCTGCAGGAGTTTGATCCCTTTGAAGAGGAGTCCTATTTACGAGCACATCATATTCTTATGCAAGGCTTGGTAGAAGGAGCAGGTCAGTACAGAACAAAGTCAGTTGGAATCTTCAAAGGAAGTGCGGTAGCACATATGGCACCTCCAGCCTGGAACGTGGATAACTTGATGAAGAATTTATTTAGCTACTTAAAGACTGAGAAAGACACGTTGATAATTAAAAGCTGTGTGTTTCATTACGAAATGGAATTTATTCATCCCTTCATGGATGGAAACGGAAGGATGGGCCGACTTTGGCAAACACTGTTGCTGATGAGGTACAATCCAGTTTTTCAATTCCTACCGATTGAAGGACAGATTAAAGCGAGTCAGCAGGAATACTACGATGCGCTAGGCAAGTCCGACAAAGCTGGAATCGCTACAGCATTTGTAGAGTATATGTTAGAAAGAATCTACCAAAGTTTAGAAGACCTAATCGAGTCACAGCGAAGAAGCCTGACCAACACTGAACGAATAGAACACTTTATAGAATTTAGTGGGAAAGACTCGTTCACTAGGAAGGACTATATGGCTATTTTTAAAGACATATCGACGGCCACTGCAACAAGAGATTTGAAATACGGAACAGAAAATGGATACTTCAAAAAAAGGGGCAAAGACCGTACGTCGGAGTATCAAATTATTAAAAAATAAAGGACTGGACCCAACATTGCGCTAGCGTACAGCCTCCAATCGTCGGCCGTCGCCAGCGCCCCCGTTGGCTGACAGCAGAAGAATACTAAGAAGAATGAGCCATGAGCCAACACCGCGCCACCGTCCATGCGGGCACATGAGTGGGGTAGTGCTGGTCGATGGTCAGGCCGCTAATCCAGCCAAGCTCTCAATGGGCCAAAAGCCTCCGCTGCGCTGCGGGTTTTGGCCCATGTTCGCAAGGCCGGGAAAGGCTTTGTTCGTCAAATTACCGATGGAGCAAGTTGCCCCCGATGCGCACGGCGTTGGCGCCTCCGTTGGGCGAAACAGCCTGCCATTAAAAGCAGGCCGAAAGACAATATTTTCAATCAGCACTAAGGATCTGAATAATGTGTAATGTCAACCCAAATAAAGACAGATCCAAGTGGCCCAAACCAGATAAATGGGTCAAATGCAAGTCAATGACTTTTAAATAAAAGAGACAGAATGAAATGCCAGACAATATTAATGCTTACTATATTACTTCAGACCTTCAGTTGCAAAACTAATAATTCGATGAATGAATCAGATTGTCCTTTCGAATTTAGCAGTATAAATGGGTTAACCATTACAGCTGATATTGAAGGGAAGCTATATGAAGTATATCATCCCGTATTCACGAGTCATGGATATTCTGGAAATGGATACTCCTGGGAAGGCCATATTATCCAGATCCTAGAGAAAACAGATCCTGACTTAATTTCAAAGATTACCTTCGATCCTGAAGCTGGGGCCTTCTTTGCTATTCCCGAAGATGATCGGGCGATGAATAGATTTCGTGAAGTTTTATGTCCGATATTTGGGGATCTAACAATTCTCAGTCAGTATATAGAATCTGCTGATAAGTTAAGAATTGTTGACTGACAAATACATCTATTATACTAAGAGTCGATTGCGTGAGTACATATGTTCGGCGAAACAAGCGGCCATTGAAGGCGGCAAACACAAGATAGTCCAATAACAATAATATTAAGTTTGATGATGTAAAGGCAGGGTTACTGAAGTCTATGGAAGTTAATAGTAAAACAGATATCAAATCCTACGTACCATCTGCTCAGAAAAAGCTTCTAAGCAATGACAATGGCTCTATAACGTATAGATTGACCTCTTCTAAATATCAGCTTAGTGACACTTACAACGTACAGCCGTCTGTAGAATACACTCAGAGTATCTTTATTAAGATATTAGAAACTGTAGGTGTTTTGTTGCTTGCATTTCTTTGTTTGGGAATTGTATTAGGGAATTTTTTTATACCTGACTTGATTGATGATTTTCATATTGCAGGTCCTATATTGACTGTTGTCGGTTTAATCTTTGTCGGGAGTGTAATTGTAAAATGGACAGGGGATGAAGCTATTAGAAAAGTACTAATCAGTAAACAGGGCTTGAAACTGAGTGGGTGGAGGACAGTGAAATGGAAGGATATTGAAGATTTATACATTAAGGAATTTCCGGGTCCAGATGTTGGGATGATATATTATTATCTGATCATCGTCGCGGAAGACAAAATTCTATGCTTGGACGTGTCTGGTCTAAAATCGAATAAACCTAACCAGATTGTTTTGATGAGGTCAGATATTACAGGCATTAAAGAAGATCTTACATATTTTTGGAATACTTTTAAAAACAAAAGATAAATTCGCCCAACACTGCGCCCAGCGTCAACCGGGGCTGGCTGAATTTAGACTGATTGGTACTATCAAAGTCCGGGTTCGTCCCGTCGTCAATGGTCCGAAAGCTCCCGTTAGTCGGTTTCGGTCCATGCCGCCGCGTCGCCCCCTCGCAAGTGGAGTTAAAGTCTGTACCTTCGAGTGATGAATGCCCCGGCTGCGTGGGCGCCCCCGTTGGGCGACAGACCGCCATTAAAGGCGGTCCGAATCATCTGCCTCTATGCCAAAGAACAATTGCCAATCAGTAACTTCGTATATAATGCAGACATTTTGCACTCACCAAGCCATTAAACGCTCATCAGACTTCTGATGAGAGCTTTCAGTACTATGTCCTACAGCAAAAGCAAATTAACTTAAAATAACATTTTAATATAGCTAATGGCAACATGAAGCCTAATCTAAAACTAAATAGAGTCGTAGACTTCGTTAAAGAAGAGACAGGGTACGATAGGGTCCATGCCGATTCTGATTTACATACGGATGTAGGATTGGATCGGGGATGATTTTCATGAGCTGATCTATAAATTTTCTTCTAAGTTCAATGTGGATATAGAAGACTATAAATGGTACTTTCATGCGGGTGAGGAAGGGTTTAATCCGTTTGAGCTATTATTTAAGCCGCCTAGTGATAGAGTTAAACGGATTCCAATTACTCCAAGATTGCTTGCCGGATTTGTTGAAAAGAGCAAATGGAATTTAGTTTATCCTCAACATCAACTGCCAAAGGTTAGGTATGACAAAATAATCGCATTAGTATTTTTAGGGACAATTGGAATCCTACTTAGTATTCTACTGTTTTACAAGTACTTCATTATTTAATATGCACAAATCTTGATGACTAATAAAGATGACAAATACAGTGCTGCAGCTATAGAGAGCAGATTACAGAACCTGCTGAATGAATATCATTTAGACTATTACCAGGACAACGAAGTCATTGATAGAATACTTTTCCATTTGAGGGCGGGAAAATATAGCTCGCTGCAAGGATTAATATATACGACTTCTGTAGCTAAATACGGGGCAGATATATCAAAATCACAGGCAGGCAAAATTAGTGCAGCATTTGAACAATGGTGGAAAGGTCCGAACTAAGCCGTAGAGGTAAAGGGAATCGCCCAACATTGCGCCATCGTCAAGCCGGCAGTGAGGCTCTTGGGTATCGATGAAGCCTGTAAAATCTGTCTTTAAGTTTGTCGAGGTGATGATGCCTATCGGTGTAGCCGGCCTGCGGTGGCGCCCCGTTGGGCGACATGGCCCTAAGGGGCCACGGAAAACGCGAGTGTTCTTGGTGGGGCTGGGTGATGTTTCTGGGCCGCGATTCAACTGACTATAACCAAGGATTTTACTTGAGAAACAATATGGTTCTTCGTCAAATTTATTGGTCTTACTTTAGCCTAAGTTTTGGTCGATGTCCATACTCTGGGCGTTGTAGCTACCAAAATATTTTACCGGTTGAAGAAGGAGAGTTTCTCTTATAAGTTTGAAGTCAGCTTTGGTAGAGCTCATAGCCAAAGTAACTGAAACGATAAATTAGAATTAATAGTGAAAGCTAGATTATTAAAAGAGGCAATACGCAAATTTTGCGAAAACAAACCATATCACTATTTGCATAGTCAGTTCGACCTGTTTTATGACTACCGGATGATAATCAAGTATCAGCGTCGTTCAACTTTCAATGATAGTGACTGGGATAGATACAAAGACGATATATGGAATAGGTATTGTGAAATTTTAGAAACTAAATCTAACAAAGAACTTATCAACGAAGTAAAGTTGATATACAACTCTCTTGAGATTTTACCACAACCTACACGTGGAATTGCCAACAAACCTCCACACCCTACCGATAAAGCTAATTATTTCATAGGAAAGTCTCTATTCGTATTATGCAAATTCTATCACACTACGCTTGATAAAATATTTGATTCAAATTATCTTTCTGATAATCAATCCGTGACTGGTGAATCTATGGTAACCAGACAGCTTTATTGGAAATGCTACAAAGGATTATTAGATGAATTTATGAGCGGAATGACCGACAATGAAAAGTATATGTATTTGGAGGAAGTAAGGGTCGTCAATGAATTTAAAGATAAGGTTAATAACAAGTCTCTCACAAAAGCAATCAAAACGGTTGAAGATGTTATCCTAGTCAAGGAGAAAATCGCATTATAGTTGGAAGTGCAAAACCAACGAATCAAAACAATATTTAAGGAGTTGACAAATCAAAGTAGCTATTATAATCTTTCCCTGAAATCGGAAGATCTAACAGTCAGAAACCAAAGGAAGGACACCGGTGGCGACCAAATTAGCCGTAATCGAATAGCCACAAAAGATAACCTACATCATAAGCTTCACAGTAAAGATTGGTCAAAGATTCATTTTATGGAGGATATGGTAGAATACAAGGCTTATCCAGAAGTTTCGTACCTTTTTGAGATGGATGGCTCAATTTTGATATATAATTTGTTAAAACCAATACTCAAAGATAATAATCTGGAATATCATGTAGAGTTTAAGCATGGTTTACCGGTGCGATTTTCTGTAGCAAAAGATCCAATACACTTTCTTGATAAAGTTGTCAAAGAAATAAATTATGACATGCTTACACATCAGTACTTTGAAGAGTGTGGTTACATAAATGGATCAGATACAGTTACACTATTTCGATTGACTTCTGCAAAAAGTAATTTGACACTTCAGACCTTATTGTTGGCACATAATTCAGACACACCAATCGCCTATATTAGAACTGGTGAGACTATTTATCGAAAAAATTCTACTGATTTGATTTTGTTTATTAAAATCATTTTAAACGATAAGTGTTCAGCACTTGTCGTTACTTCGACAAATAGTTTGTTGCCATCTCTTTACAGGAAAATTATCACAAACCCTAAATCTAAACAAAAGGATGATTACATTGAAAAATGTTTTGAACTAGTCCGAAATTCCAGTAAATCGCTTGAACCTGCTTATCTATTTGATAGAATAAAGCATTACTCAAGTCGCAGTTCACATCAAGAATGGAGACAAATTAATTTTACTTTGGCCAACTGTTCAGAAGTGTTAGTTGATCTAATTTGATAAGTGCACTCATCGCCCGACAAAGTGCAGATCGTCAACCCGCCAATAATGTTTTTGAGGCCTCAGTTGCGTTTTATGGTTTATCCAAAGGAAGTCGGGTGCATTAAAGTTGGTCGGCGATGGCGGGCTGCGTCTGCACAAACGTTGGGCGAAACGATGTATGACCAACAGACATACTTTACAAAGTTCAATAGACATGCTTTACACTTTTAAAGTAGGAATTTGGCTAAAAAAGCCATGCCATTTAAAAGTAGTTCCACAATGGATCAGAAGCAGTCTTTTATCCGCGATTATCTGACGGAAGAATGGACGTTTAGCAGCTTATGTCAGGCTTATAGCATCAGTAGACGGGCGGGTTACGACCTGGTTCGACGCTACGAAGCGGATCCGGAACACTACCATCTGCCCCGCTCGAAGCGACCGAGTACCAGTCCGTGGGCTACGGATAAAGCGATGGTGGAACGGATCAAGTTTTGGCGCACCCGGAAGGAGAAAAACCGCTGGGGCGCGAAGAAGATCCGGGCCAAGCTGGTGAGTGAGCATCCTGGTCTGGCGATACCGTCGGTGACCACGATCCACCATATTCTGGTACGTGAGGGACTGGTCAAGCGGCGCAAGCGACGTCGGCAGGTGGTGGCCCAGCATCCGGTATTCGATCCCACTGCGTGTAACGAGATCTGGTCGATGGACCACAAGGGCAAGTTCTATCTGGGCAATCGTAAGCGGTGTTCGCCCCTGACGGTATGCGATTCCTACAGCCGCTATCTGTTTACCGCTACGGGTCAGTACCAGGAGACTTGGCGCGGAGTCAGGCGAGTACTGAGGCGTCTGTTTCAGGAGCATGGTAAACTCCACTATCTGCACTCGGACAACGGCAGTGCCTTTGCCAGTATCCAGAGTCCACGGGGCTTCGGGTCGCTGTCGTACTGGTTGCTGGACCATGGCATCGAGCCGGTGTTCAGTGATCCGGGCCATCCGACGCAGAACGGTCGTCACGAGCGAATGCACCGGGACCTGAAGGCCGAATGCTGTAAGGCATTGCTGATTAATAACTTAATCACATAATACTCCTCATAAAGGCTAAACCACTGGGGATGTCGTTTTAAAAAGAGCAAGTTATTTTTCATCAATCCCTAATCCGCCGTCGTGGGACCTTCGGGTGCAGAACCGGAAGATGAACCAGTTTCGGCGGGAATACAATGAGGTACGTCCCCATGAGTCACTCACTGGACCAACGCCTGCCCGTTGCGGTACATCAACCTGGCGACCGTACCTACCGGGATGAAGTAAAGCCGGCGGAGTACGACGCCGAGCTGCGGGTGTTCAAGGTCTACAGAAGTGGCGTGTTCCGTCTGAACGGTCATGAGTTCGTGACGGTCAGCCGCGGTCTGGGCGACACATACGTTGGTTTGAAATCGCTGGGCAATCGGGTCTATGAGGTGTACTACCGGCAGACCTGCTTGGGATACTTCCAGCAGGGTGTTGACATCCAAGACGGACACTATTACCTATTGCGATCGGATGATGATCTTCCACAGCGGTGGCGAGACCGCAAGGCTAGACGGAGGAAATAGGGGAGGGCATTTAATTAGCCTTTGCCGCCCCCGGCTTCGCTACGCTTCGCCGGGGGCGGCAAAGGCTAAAAAGGTATATCTTTAACAATTATAGAGGGTGTGAAGCATGTCTATTGAACTTTGTGCGCACTGTCTGTTGCACGCACGACCGCCATCAAAGTCAGTTAAGAATCACCTCAGGAAAACTGATACTCCGTTTTGCCTTGAACCAATGATGTACAGTAGCCGCCGATGAAATTACTATTGATAAAACACTTCGCCTGTTTTTTATTATGCCTATCTATCAGCTTAACAAGTTGGAGTCAAAAGTATGCCCTTGAAGGAGATACAAACCGATTCGTTTGTAAAAGCGATTCGCTTAAACATGTTTTTAAAAGTACCTATCTGGATAGGTTGGAAGTCGACACTCTCCTAGAACTCCACTATTGGTACAGTAACGGTAGATATGAGCAGGAGGTTATGGCTTGTATTTGGATGAATGACAAGAGGGTTAAACTCAAAGCTATTTACGGCTGTGATGACGTGAGACAGACAAGAGTGATTGATTATCCTAACTCTCAAATATTCATCGATTATATAGATAGCAATTTATGGGAAGAAGAGCATCATCTTAATTCATCATGGTCCCACGAGTTTGGCTATTCGTTTAATCTTCGGTACGGTGATTTTCAAAGAGCTGGGTATGTACGGGATTCAAACCTGGGTGAGAATAACTTTGAAGAAGAAACAACGAGTATAAAAGCAACAAAAAGAAAAATAGCGGACCAAAATCCGTTAGTGAAATGGTTAAACGGCATTGATGATGTAATACGTCACGATCCGGTCTATCATATCGAAGAACATGGACTGAACGTCGTGGACACCAATTCTACTGACTGTCAGTATTTGTATGAGGAAATTATTGGTAGTGATTCGTTTAACGTAAATCTACCTAGAGAAGCTCCCAAAAATTTGGAAGAGAGTATAGATGTATTGATGAGTGTAACTAGTAAGGAAATAAAGAACTGGGCCAAATGTTTGTCTGATCAAGAACTGAATTTGGTCCTACACCATAGCCTGGGGCAGAATATTAGAAATAGATGGAAGCTTTGGAGAAAGTCCGATTTAAGTAACTACATGAATGGACTCGGGATTTATCATCCAGATGATATGTCCTCAGTTATATTAGATATTTTTCAAAGAAGGTTAAAGGGGGAGGATGTTAGATTAGAGGAGCAGATTCAGTATTACCAAGAATTTTGGAAAGGTAAACAATGAAAAATAAAAGTTATTCGCCCAACACCGCGCCCAGCGTCAACCGGGGCCGGTTGATTTAAGGTTAACACTTTCTATTGATGTCCGGGCTCGTCGCGTCGTCAATGGACCGAAAGCTCCCGCTGGTCGGTTTCGGTCCATGCCGCCGCGCCGCCCCCTCGTGGCGGGGGTAAAGTCTTTACCTTCGACTTATTGCTGCCCCGGCTGCGTGGGCGCACTCGTTGGCTGACATCCAAGCCCGCACTACTCCGCGAATGCTACCGCGTAGAAACAGTCCCCCGCATTACGGAAGCCGCTTTCACCAATTGTCAAGATAATTCATGGATACCTTGGATCGATCAATCTACAATCAAGAAGAGCAGGACGCTCTTAAGTTTGAGAGGAAAATTCTCATCTCAAGTTGGGTCGCGGTAAATCTTATCTACATGGTCGAAATCGGGACTCTGATATTCATAGAATATCCTAAACTATCTTATTATGGAATCGGTCAATTGTACGGACTATATGCCTTGCAGTTTTTCGTAATAAACTTATCGTTGCTATCGCCGGTAGGGCTGTACAGCGTTATTTTGTTGTGGAATCAAAAATTGGCAAAGATATCCATCCCAATTTTGCTGTTGATATTCATATTCGTTGAGGTCGGATTTGTGTACTATTCATTTTATGAAGAAATGAGGTATGTCCAATATTCTGATTGATTCAGATCCAGTTATTGCCTCCGCTAGATTAGGCTGCAACCGGGTAGAAGATGAATACAATATTTTAAAGTCCTGCCTTGAATAAATAGGTCATTCTGCTCTGAAAACGCTACCGCCTACGATTAGCTTGTACTACAATTACAACGCTGCCGCGTAGAAACAGTCCCCCCGCAGGACGCAAGCCGCTACCGCGTAGAAACAGTCCCCGCAGGACGGACGCCGCTGCCGCGTAGAAACAAT
The DNA here is from genome assembly GCA_963803525.1 of Lewinellaceae bacterium. GTDB lineage: Bacteria > Bacteroidota > Bacteroidia > Chitinophagales > Saprospiraceae > Neolewinella. The sequence goes on along the minus strand of CAWDMV010000010.1, from coordinate 7,396 downwards.
CCGCACTACTCCAAAAAACGCTACCGCCTAGAAACAGTCCCCGCGCAGGACGGACGCCGCTGCCGCGTAGAAACAGTCCCCGCGCAGGACGGATGCCGCTACCGCGTAGAAACAGCCCGTACTACTCCTAAAACGCTACCGCGCAGGAACAGTCCCCCCGCAGGACGGACGCCGCTACCGCGTAAAAACAGTCGCTATCGCTCCATAAAGAAAAGGACGTCAGCCAACACTGCGGCCACGTCCATGCCGGGGCTGGCGGGTAGGGCAGTGTCGGTTGGCTTCGATCATGTACCTTCAGTGGAACCAAAGATTATCGGGCCCCTTCCCGGCACGGCGTGGCCGCACCCGTTCGGCGCAACTACACCACACGAACAGCCGTTTATTACAAATACGACTAAAAGTATTCTGAAAGTTAAAAGGGATAAGAATTCCAGGTAGATTGTGTCCTTACTAGTTGTATCAACGGACTATGTCACCAAACATTTCGAGCTAAATGACTAAGCAAGTTGAGGTAGGTCTATTCATCTTTGTGCTTCTCATCAGCCTACAAAGCTGTGAGAAGGATGTTGATAACCACAATATACTAGGGCACTGGCATGTCTTGCCGAGTAGCTCAAGTCAAGGATTCGATAGATATTCAACCATCGATGTGCTCAATGATTCTGATGCAATCTTCGACCGCGGTGTCATATCTGAAGAAGAAGGTTATAAGGGTACTGTAGATCATGCAAAGAGCCAAATCCGATTCGGGGGCGAATGCTTAATACTGGACTTCAATTTCAAAGTTATTGACGATACTACACTTGTGCTAAGTCTAATGAGGTATGACGAAACTGGCAAAGAGTCATTTAGAGGCATTAAGTGTTCAAAAAAATGCTGCTCTCCTGAAGAAGATTACTTTAAGCACAGTAAAGTGCTAATTTCAATACCCACAGATAATGAAGATATTAATGGATATTCATACAGCTATCTGCCGCTATATCTATTGCGTATCGCGTACATTGGTAAATTAAATAAATCTTTGGCAGATGTCTATGGTCAATCCGACAACATACTATTGCTTGGGGATAAGATTTCTAATATATCAGATATTAAAGACTGGAAAAATGCTCACTTGTTGAAGGTGCCAGAACAGGCTAGGGATCGAACTCGGACAGCTATATTATGCGATACAAGTACAGCTTACAGTACTATTAAACCGATCTTCGAAGAACTTAAAGAACTAGGTGAGACAAATGTGTTGTTTGGGATTAATTCATCCACCGACTCGTTTTTAATTAAATGGGTGCCTGTTTTACTCAATGAAGAACTTGATTCAACTATAGTTAAATATTTAAAATAGTTATGCGCCGAACACTGCCTACCACGTACAGCCGCCGATTAGGTTTTTAGGTCCTATCGTTGCTTCACAATCGGCCGGAATTGAAGTCATCACCCGTAGTGTTAACTGGTAGAGGCGGCCGTCGGGTAGGCCCCCGTTAGCGGCAATCAATCCAAAATCCGTATCATTGATCATGTAAATACTTACAATGGATAACTCATATTCGACTTCTCAGAGAATTAATTACGGTAGTAGAATACTTCCTATTAAGAAGATAAGTCTTTTTAGTCCAGATGAATGGGAAGAATTTATAGAAGAGTGGTTAGATATAAAGGAAAGTGATTATATAGAAATCGATAGATTCGGTGGTGCAGGTGATATGGGAAGGGACGTTGTAGCATACAAGACTGATAAATCAAAGGATAACTACAAATGGGATTGTTACCAATGTAAGCACTACAAAAGTCCTCTAATGCCTTCTCAAGTATATGCCGAGTTCGGGAAGATTATCTACTACACATTTAAAGAGGAGTTTCCAGTGCCAGAAAAATTTTACTTTGTTGGTCCACTAGGTGTTGGGACCACTTTATCCAATTTACTTAGTAGTCCAGATAAACTGAAAGCATCTATCTTGAAGAATTGGTCCAAATACTGTACTGAAATTTCAAAAGATAACATAAAATTAGATGGCGATCTACTTGAATACTTCGACAATTTTGATTTTTCAATTTTTGAAAAAATATCTGTAAAAAGTATCGTTGAGGAACATAGAAATCATTCTAATCACTTGACGAGGTTTGGAGGTGGATTACCAGATAGAGAGCGTTTAGATGAGAGTGCTATTCCAGAAGAGGTGCAAAAGGAGGAGTCAACTTACGTCAACGAATTGTATAATGCATATGGTTCTCATAGCGGAACAGCGTATAATAGCTATAGAGAATTCGAGACAGATGTAAGATATATTGGTCATTTTAAGAGAGCAAGAATAAGTTTTCATCATGCAGAGCAACTAAGGAATTTTTCAAGAGATAGCTTGCCAGCTCACACATTTGAAGACTTTCAAAATGAAATTCTTGCAGCGGTAATTGATATTGTGGAGTCCGAACATGACAATGGATTTGTAAAAGTCAAAGAGGTAGAAAAAGAAGCCAGGAGCGTAGTAATCTCATCTAATCCATTAAAGGATGTGAGCATTATCAACGATAGAAGTGGAGTATGTCACCAACTTGCCAACGATGAAAAAGTAAAATGGTCATGAGTGAATATAAAAATGATTATTTACCATTTAACAATAGTGTAGAATCAGGAATTAGGTTATTAGCTATCTTAAATCAGTCGTACCCTCGTAGTATTGATATTGCTAAAATATTATATTACGACTATATGCTGGTTCATTCAAGTGATTTCGACGAGGAGGTATCAAGTTTACACCCTTCTATACCTTACAGAAGAGGTGAATTGTTAGTAAGAAAACCTATAATTCAGAAGGGGTTGGAGTTGCTAATTTCGAGAGGGCTGATTGAAATAGTCTATTCGCCTGAAGGATTACAGTATAGAGCTAGTGAATATTCTGCGCCGTTCGTTGAATCATTAAGTACACCATATTCTCTGCAATTAATTGATAGAGCTGAATGGATAAAAAAAAATTATATTGACTTTAATATCAGTCAATTGCATAATTTGCTAGATATGCCAAACGATACTTTCAATTTAGAAATTTTGGATTGATGAATAGCGGATACATTATAAACGAAATCCGACTTACAGGCGATGGAGTCGATAATGCAAGTGTTCAATTTGATTCTGGTCTAAACGTTATCAGTGGGCCGTCCGATACAGGCAAGACATACGTATTTGAATGTATCAATTATATGTTGGGCGCATCAAAACCACCTAAAAGCATAAAGCAGTCTAGAAGTTACAAATTTTTGTTCTTAGAGATGTTATCACACGATTCTACTATTTTCACTCTAAAGAGCGATTTGAAAGGAGGAGATTTACTACTTTTTGAAAGTACTATCGATGATATAACTTTCGATCATGAGCCTGAAATTCTTTCTAGAAAGCATAATCCAAAAAGTGATAAAACGATATCTGCCTTTTTTCAAAAATTAAATAATGTGTACGGCAATGAAATACGAGTGAATGCAAGGGGTAAAACAAGGCAAATATCCAGCAGTTCTCACTATCGGTAATTTTGGCTCGGGTTGCTACTTTTGACTATGGAAAGCAACGATGCGGCTCAGTTCAGCGGACAGCTCAGTTTTGATCATCTCTACAACCAAGTTATCGTCCCCTTTTTCCGCTCCCTGGATGATGGGCGAGCCTTCAACGCCAGCTACGCGCTGCTCGACGCACTCAAAGCTGCCTTTGCCATCTACTCGCTCAAGGTACCCTCCCTGTTTCAGTTCCGCACGATGTCGCAGGCCGAGGATCATAACCTGAGTACGGTCTATAAGATCGGTCGCCTCCCGAGTGACAACGGCCTGCGTAAGGTGCTCGATGGTCTGGACCCGGCCGCCCTGCGCGTCGGCTTTGCTCACCTAGCCGAGCACGTCAAGGCAACGGGACTACTGGAGCGCTACCACGTCTACGAGGACTACGTGGCCCTCAGCGTGGACGGCGTGGAGCACTTTTGCTCTAAAAAGGTCTCCTGCCCGCGCTGTCTACAGCGGCGTCACCGCGACGGTAGTGTGTCAAACTACCATGCCATGCTAAGTGCGGCAGTGGTCAAACCCGGACTGGCCGAGGTGCTGCCCTGGGACCACGAGCCGATGACCCAACAGGATGGCGAGGTCAAAAACGACTGTGAGCGCACCGCCGTACACCGGCTGCTGGCGAACTTCGAGGCGACCCACCCCGAACTGGCCACCATCTTCGTGCTCGATGCACTCTATGCCTGCGCTCCGGTAGTCGAACGCATCGAGGCCAACGCGCGTTGGCGCTACCTCATCGGTGTCAAAGATAAGGGTCACGCCCACCTATTTACCCAGTTTGACGAACTGGATAGTCAGTACCAGATTCCCTGGCAAGAAGGCAAGACGAAGGGGCGGGAAGAATACGCCGTGGGTTATGCTAACGGCCTGGAACTAAACGCCGCCAACGCTGAGGTGGCGGTCAATATGCTCTACGCCATCATCAAGGACGCCAAGGGTCAGGAGACGACCTTCACCTTCATCACCAACCTGGAGCTGCGCCCCGACAACGTAGCGGAGCTATTAGCGGTGGGACGCGCACGCTGGAAGATCGAAAACGAGACGTTCAATACACTCAAGAACCAGGGCTATCACTTTGAGCATAACTACGGTCACGGTCAGGAGCATCTTTGCACCGTCATGGCCTACGTGATGCTGCTGGCCTTCTGGGTCGACCAGCTACAGCAGGCGGCCAACCGCAAGTTCGGCGCCCTACTCACTAAACTCAAAACGCGCGTGAAGTTGTGGGATGCCACCCGTTCGGTCTTCCGGGTCATGCCCGTCCAGTCCATGGACGCTCTGCACGATCAGCTCATCGACCTGTACTGCGTCAGGCTCATTTGACCGATAGTGAGAACTGCTGGCAAATATCATACCGTGACTTGGTAAGATATTTTCTTGTCAGCGAAGAAAGAATTATCACAAAAGATTCAATCATTACTAGTCATTACACTAAAGCTACAGAAGACAAGAACGTATTAAGATTTATTGTAACCGGCCAAGATGATAGTGATATTGTAGCGTTGGTAAGCAAGGAGCAAATTTCTAACAAAAAAGGGAGACTTGAATTCATTAATGAGACAATAGATGACTTAACAAATAGTATTGACGGAAAAAATATTCATCACGTAGAAGAAGAACTGGCTGAGTTAGAACTTCAAATTTCAACCTTTAAGGCTTCTTATACAGACATATCTAAAGAACTAGCAAACTATCAACTCAGGCGAGAAAATTTAGCAGGTGATATTAGGCAAATCGAGTATAAGAAGAAGGAACTTGAAGAATTGCTTTATCGGTCAAACTTCCTAGAGAGTCAGTATAATTCTGACATTTCTAGATTAGAGTCTACTATTGAAGCTAGTTCCTTATTATTGAATAGCGATCACGAGCCTTCAAAATGTCCAGTGTGTAATAGTAGTCTCACTGGACAATGTAATGATAAGGATGTTCAGCAAGTAATTATATCATGTGAAGCAGAAACCAGTAAGATTCTGAATCTTTTACGAGAATTAAGGAAGTCTGTTAGTGTAATAAAAAATGAAATATCTGTAAAAGAAGATTCCCTGTCTGCTCTTTATGTAGAGGCAAACAATTTTGATCAAAAAATTAATAATGAGATTGGTGATAGATTAAACATGACTTTAAACTTAATTGAGCAAGCAAATGCTAAGAAAAATAGTCTATTAACACAACAATTTAAGAGGGAAAACATCAAGAAACTAGAGTTCCAAAAGGAATTGCTTGAGCAACTTATCAAAGAGTCGAGGACAAAAGGAGAATTTGAATCAATTAGCACTGCGAATATGACTGGATTGTCCAATCAGATAGAATATGTTTTAAATGAAAGTAACTATCCTAATTTAGCAGCCGTCAGCTTCAGTGAAGAGAAAAATGATTTTGTTATATCTGGTGAAGATCGAGAATTGTTCGGGAAAGGGTATAGGGCAATTATATATGCTGCATTTATTGTTTCGATACAGGAACTGTTGGCCAATAAACCGTATTCCATAGGCGTACCAGTAATAGATTCCCCTTTGGTCACCTACAAAAGACCGGATTATACTGACGAAGACCTAATTTCTGTTGATTTGGCTCAAGACTTTTATAAATATCTTAGTGTTTCTAAAGTCGATCAATTAATAATTATTGAAAATGTTCCTCCACCACAAGAAGTTCCTGGAAAAATCAATAATATTGTTTTTACTAGGTCTCGATCAATTGGAAGATATGGCTTCTTTCCTTATTAATCTGCATCTAGCTTTTGTCAGCATTAAGGCATCTTCGAAGGGTTGGGCCTGCGCCCGTGTCAGCGGTAAGGATAATGCCTCCAGATCAAGTGCTAATTTGGATAGATCTTGTTTTGTTCTATCCAGATAAAGTTTTTCAAGTTACATATTCGCTCATAGATTTCCATCAATAAAAAATTTGAACACCTTGAATTTAGACTCCAAAAAGCTTTACAATATTTTAAGAAAAAAAGGATTAAACCACTTTTACCATGCCAACACCGTTGGAACATCAAAAACGTTTTTAAGGAATAACGCTCTTCTTTCCCGAGAATTTATCCAATCTAGGAATTTATATCAAACAGATCAGGTATCTGATGATAAAGATATCAGATATGGAATTAATGATTTTATATATTTAGACGCAAATGATTTATCTGCCTATTTTTCACGCCCAAATAAATACGGACCCGTTTTGTTCAGATTTGACAACTCGCTTTTGTTAGATGATAAAATACCAACCGTTCGAATCACAAAAAGTAATCCGATCCATTGGAAAGACAAAGATAAGGATGTTGACAGGTATTATTTAGATTTAGAGCAGTTTGACGAAGAATATCTATCTGGAAATAAACTTAGAGACGGGCGCACAATGTTTATGATCACCACTACAAACGGCATCCTGAGTCTTGACAAGTACTTCAATTACATCAGCGTGGACAACCCTTATTTTTGGTTACCGTTTAATAACTCAAAAATTGAGTATCTAGAAAAGATAAAAGAATTTTTAGGTCAAGAAATAAATGATCAGGGGATAGAAAAGAAGATAGTCAACAGATTTAAGGTCAGTTACTTGAGAATGCGTATTCAAGAGCCTCAAAAATTCCAAAGATTTTTTACAACTGTCAAATTATAAATTCAATTGAATAAACTGTACACTTTTTGTAGGCATTATATGGCGGCAATTGGAAATCAAGATAACCCCCGAGTTCTGGAAACAATACACTTGAAAACCATATAATATGCCGCTAACACTGCGCCATCGTCAAGCCGGCGATGAGGCTTTTAGGTGTCGACAACGTTTTTAACAGCTCCCTTAAGGATAGATGTGGTCCGGATGCTAATCGGAGAAGCCGGCCTGCGGTGGCGCCCCC
>CAWDMV010000009.1:0-26867 GCA_963803525.1 Lewinellaceae bacterium | reverse complement strand
GCTACCCCGTAGATCAAGGCAAGGTGATTGTGCATTACCTAGTTCGTAGATGTTTACAACTTCACCGTCCTGGCTGATGGCGGAAAACCGTCAAGACGCAAAAAAGCCACCCTGATACAAGGATGCAGAACGAAGAAAGCCATCCAGTTGGTGGTAGACTGGGTGGAGATCGGTGCAGCGGCACGTCGGTGCGTTACCGATTTGAGCCGCCATTGCTTACTCCAATCTTACAGTTCAGCTGATCCAGGGCGTCACCGGCAGCATCCACAGGTCTTCCTCTTCTTCCTCCTTAAGTCGAAAGGTCACAGGAGTAAGCCAGCGGAAGCAGCAGGAGCAACAGGTAGTTCAGGTGTTTCATTACTTGACTTGATTTTAATAGGCGAAGCAATACTAAACGTCTGCGCCGACAATGTCTTTGTTCTTGATCTTAAGGGAATGGTGGCGACCACCGTTTGCCTCAAAGACCTCAAGTTTTTACCGCTTCTTGTCGGGGATGGTAAACTTGTTTACGGCGAACTACGGAAAGTACGCAGCTGGTGACTTCCAATATGGGAAGGCTCCTCGCCGGCCGTGTAAACCTACGAAGTTCCGCGTCGCGTTCCTGCACGGCGGTACGCTTCGGTCTGCTTGGCGTCAATCACGTAGAACCACCAGAAGTCAATGTCAGTAGCTGACGTTCGAGGTACAGCAGCGGGTGAAGCGGTAGAACATGATACGTCGATGATCCAGATATCGTTCAGGGCGAGCTCCGATCCGGATCCCTTTGTCGTTCAGCAACCGCGCCGTCCGTCCGGGTATCGTAATCCACTGCTAGCCGTCCACAGGGATTCGGTATCTTGATTACCGTGCGTCCGTAGTTCATGCTCAGTGGATTGTCCCATGCTGTCCGAGGCCAGGGGGTCTATATTCAGGGGAGTGGGCGTACCACAGCCTCCGATCGGCACCTACCGCTGCGGGGTAGTAGATAGTCGGGGTCACAGACCAGGTCAAAGCCCGGTGCGGATCCGGCTCTGGTCGGGCAGGTAACTCATGGGTACGACCGTGGGCTGCGCGGGCCGGTAAGCCGGAGCCAGCTGCTTACCCGGCGCCGGGAGGGACGCCGAGTGTTGATAGGTCCAGGTTGCAGGGACCGCGCGCAGTAGCGTCAACACGGACGGTGTGGCGTCTGCCCGGAAGTGGGTGCCGTGGAGGAACTCGGCGGCGTCGTCCAATGGCCGACTTCCACCATTCACCATGTTGGTCACCTGGTGCCGGCGTCTCGGTGAGCGCTCAGAAGTCCCCGATCCACGCTGCGCTGCGCCGTCGGAGAAGTCCGAGGTGATGGTTATACAGGAGCTGACGTCTGCAGGTGCCGGTCGACACCGTGGGTGGAATCCGGCGACCGGGTGCCGTGTTTGTGCGGCAGGGGCCACGTAGAAAAGCAAACATAGGAAGAAGATAAAGGACCGCCGAATATTCATGGTGGTGGGATTTTTCAGAATAGAGAAAGTGGGTTAGCTCGATTACGAAGATTACCCAGTGACCAGCCTTCAGCTCGACCTTGATCACACTAATTTTTCGGGAGGAGATTTCTTTAATGGCCTGGGTGCCCTGGGCGGAGCAACTGTTCGATCGACGTTTCCCGAAATGTCCGCTCCCCCCAACCCGCGGCGGTCGAGCAGCTTCCCGCTTGGCGATTTGTCGTTCCACCGAATCAACCGCAAGGCCTTCCTGACCCGTCGAGGTCGTAGACGACGCGGCCCAGCGTCGATAGACGTTTTGCGGAAGTTGATCGTGCTAACCACCAGCACTTCAGGCGGTCACCCGCCGGCCGCGCTTGGACCGTCTACGAAGGTGTTGGCGGGGATGCGCTGACCGGCCGCGTACACGTCCTCCAAGGCGCATCTTGACCGTCGAACCGTCCCCATGACCACCGCCATATGCGCCTGGGCGCGAACGGTGAGCTGGGTAAAATCGTCCGACTGATCGCCCGCGTTGTCCGTGAAGAAGCCTACCTGCCGCTGGGCGACCGAGGGGGCTGCCTATCACGGCGGGATGAAACCGAAGATTTCGATCTCGCCGGCGGCGGTCAGCGCATCGGCTACCGGGTAGAGGTGCTTGGCGTTCTTCTCCGACTGTTTGCGGATCTCTTCCTCGGCCAGTTCCGGGTACTGCGGCTGGTGAGCCCTTTCCGTAATCCGGTCCAAGGCTTCGACCTGCTTGTAGGCCGCGCTATCCTGGGCCGTCATGGGTACGCCCCCGTCCAGCGGTTACCGCCAGCCTCCATCCCGGGCATCGCCCCTACCGAGGAAAGGCCGTGCCGTCAGGAAGCAGCCGAGGCATCCCCACCGTTTAATTTAGCGATAGCCTCTTCGATCTGCCGTACCTGCTCGTCTTCCTCCTCCACGGCCGGGTGGTGGGTGCCGCGCTACGGCGGCGAGGAGTCGCCGGAGCTTCGTTGCGGTTGCTCGAACGCTGCCGGTTGCGAGCCAACGGGTGGCGCGGGGGGAGCTGTCCACCGGCCACCTCTTCGAAGTGATGCAACTCCTGCTGAGGTTGCCCGTGCGGCGTTGAAGCGCTGTTCCCAATCGTCAATTCCGGAGGCGATGGCCCCCGGACTTCGGTTTCCCGCAGCTGGTCGGCGTCCGGATCGCGCGCCATATCGTAGCAGCAGCACTCCCATCCTTGCTTCCCGTTCGTATACTCCCCGCTTACTTTTTTCACGCTCGACGATGGCGCCCGGCAGATCAGTTTTGACCTAGCTAACCGAACCGGTCGTAGCGCCGTTACCGCCGTCGCCCAGGTCTGCCGCATTTCCCTCGCCACCGCCCAAGGCCCAGAACAGCAGGATAAGGATGGGAAGAAAGAACAAGGGAAGAAACGTAAAGAACTTATTTTTGCGCTCGATTCGGCAGGATCGGAAGTCTCAATCGTGGTGTCAATAGTGGTATCAATCGTGACTCATTCATGATTAGTGAACTTAAGTCTTTCGAGATCGATTTCTTCCATGCGCTGGACGCCAAGCAGTTCGACGCTATCCATGAAGGCTTGCTTGCGCCGTAGGTCGCGGAGGGTTTCCAGCAGGGTCTTGTCCCGAGTGACCCGGTAGATATGCTCCAGGAATCACGTAGGGGAGCTCATCGCCCCTACCCCATCATCGAACCGCCGCTGAAGTATAGAATAAGACCAGCACCGCACGCGGCGCTGATAGAAAGTGAAACCAGGACCAGCGAAGCGGTCCGCAGAGAAGTCCGCGCCAGACGTTCATTGATCCGCTCGTCCAGGTACCCGGACGGGATCGTCAAACAGGGCGGATAACTTTCTTTTCCAGGTGAAATCGTCGCAGTTCGCTTGGAGGTCGGAGGATCAGTTGTACCGCTTTTTGACGCGCAGGTCTTCGTTCGCCAGGACCCGGTAGCCCTCGATCAGGAAGCCGTCGGGATGAGCTCGCTGCGCTGGACGTTGCGGAAATAGCCTTCGGAAATCAGTGACCGCGTGGCGATACTGAAGGACGGGTGATGGTCAACTCGCCAGTGTCGCGGAAGTCGTAGGCTGGGTGGCCATACCCACGTAGATGAATCCGCAGTGATCGACTGTCGAGCATATGCTGCTGATCACCCCGGTGGTCACCATCCTCCTCGTAGGCATCCACCAGCGTTTGTACGCTATTGTCGGCCATGCTCAGCGCGGCGTTCAGGTTTCGGTCAATTACTTCTCGATCGGGATCCAACCCGAACAGGCGCCGGTGAAATAGCTCGACGTGGTTGTTGGCTTCGACGGGTCGATTTTCCAGCACATCGACCGCACTTAGGCTTACTGCATTATCGCCAATGAGGGCATAGACGATCTGGGATTGCTGGCGCTGGGCACTGTATACGTAGGAAACGCTGGTCAGGGAGACCACCACCATTCCGATCACGCAGACGATGGTCAGGATGCGGGACTGGCGAAAGACCTTATCCATATTATTGAGAGACTGCAACATGAGGCAATGATTTAGAGCTAGAGAAATAAGTTGTTGAATGGAGGGAGCTTAGTGGGTACTACCTACCAGGACGGCCAGGACCTAGTTGAGGAACCGTGGGGCACCCGCAGATCCCTCACTGGCCGACACTGGGGACTACCACCACCACCACCACCACCGCCGCCGGATTTAAATCGGTCAACGAGACCGAGGCTCTCCACGCCAGCAATAGCACCCCCTGCGCCACCGTACACCACCGACTGCGCCAGCGGCCATCTTGCCCGCTCCGCTGGCACCACTCAGCAGCGACGAAGCACCACTGGCGGTAATCACGTAGGCGGTGATGCTGGGGACTGCGATGTAGCCCACAATGCCCGTTACGAGCATGATGGCATACAGGATATCCAAAGACGAAAGGCCGGTATTGTACCGCCCGCCTGTACGGTTCCAGGTGGACGAGATTGAACTCCGTCATGACCGTCGTAATCAGGAAGCCGAAGATGTTCAGCGACCGGTAGCCACAGGTACACGCCAATGTAGCGACCGAGCCAAGAGGTAAAGGAGGACGAAAAGGGTTTCCAGAGGGAGAAGCCCAGGGCGAGGGGACCAACGAAGGCGAGTACCGATAGGGTAAAGGTCCGAATGGCACTCAGGCAAAAGACGACGGCGGTATACATAAAGGCCAGTCCCCAGAACAGTGCATTGCGAATCGCCCAGCGTATTTGATACATGTAACTTTCCATTCGCCAGGAGATGTACTGGCCGATGCGGTCCTCACCAAAGAAGCCCGCTTCATCTTCCAAACCGTAAACCTCGAGGTACTTATCGAAGTCCCCATCCCTACCGAAGGCGCTGCCAAAGGCGGTGGCCTGACCATTTGCCACGTCATTGTTCAGCATTTCCTTAAGCACGTTATCCAGTACTTCGCGTTCGCCGTTGACCAGTGCTTTGGATGCGGTCAGCGTAGGACTCAGCACGAGGTTTACCGTCTTCACCAGGGGAGTGTAAAGGATGAGTGCCGCCATGATTACCAGGGGCCGCGTGATCTCACTGAGGTAGATGGATTTGCGGTCCAGCATCCGACCGTAGATATGGGTAGAGATCATCACGATAGCCCCCATTGCCCCAATGAGGCAAGCAATGGATACGAAGACTTCCGCGCGCTCAAAAATGCTGTCGTACACCCGCTCCAACATTGCGTCGGCACGGGTCAGGTCAACGTCCGCGTAGGTCTGGGCGCTGGCCGTAGTGGTGGTGAGGAAAACAAGAAGAGAATCCGGAGTAGCGACTTGGGCATGGCGGTATTAGTTGAAGCTGAATAATTTAGTGGCACTGTTGTACTCATGCTGCTGGGCGTGACGGGAAAGCGTGGTCTGCTGGGCGCGGCGGTAAAGGTTGTCCAGGAGGGTGCGCAGGGTGGTTAGCTCACTCTGCATCCGGTCCAGGTGCTGCAAGCGGTCGGCCGTACTCGCCCAGTACTTCTCCCGAGTCGATTCTACCCCGGCATCCGCTACTCCCTCCCAGGCGTCGATCTCGACGCCCGACACAAGGGTGACGTACTTAAGCGTAGCGATGGCCTGTTTTCGATCTCCCGCCCGGTGTTGCAGATGAACTTTACTTCGTCGAGGTCCGTCCAAACCTGTTGGTCGCTGGTCGCCTCGACCAGGGCGGGTACAATCGCGATGATCGCCTTGAACTCCTTGCGGATATCATCGACCTTATAGTAAGAGGTGACCAGGGCATCGGCCTGGGAAAGTCCATTGTAGTAGTCCGAGTGGAGGCTGATTTCGGACTCCATCAGGCCGTTTACCTGCTGAAAAATCTCTTTCCAGTCCGCCCCCTTCTTGCGGGTGTAGTAAATCTGCCAGACCTGTACGATCAGCTCGAATTGATTGTAGCGCCTGCGCCACTTGCGGGTGTCCAACCGTTCCAGTACGCCCTGGCTGGACCGGCTGAGCACCGCAGGTTCAGCGGGATTAAAGGGGGGCGTCGCGAACTGGGCGGTGAGCGGTAGCGTAGCTACGGCCACGACCACCAGGGCCGAGCACCAGCGGGTGAGCTTAGGGACGGACACGGAACAGGCTTTCGAGGTTGTTGACGTGGGTGTCGCTGCGCTGGGCGGCGAGGTTGAGCAGCAGTACCCGAAAGTCGCGGATGCTGGAAACGATCTCCACGCTTTCCTCGTAGAGCCGGTCAATCATGACAATGCGCTCACTGTCCATCATTTGTAGGTCTCCGTCGTCCGCTTATAGCGATCAGAAACAATTCATCAGACCCACTAACAATCCGGTCTCAGCATACCGTCAAATATCCGCTTGCACCTGCTCCAATTCTTCGCGGCGTAAAGGTGTCCGTATTACGAAGTAGACCGACCAAGCGAGGAGCATCGTTTGTCAGGTTTCGCGTTTCGCGGCTGTAAATTCTAAGGGTTTCAAGCACCTTATGGTAGTTCTTGACTACCGGATTGACGGAAGCCAACTCGTCGAAGAATTCCTGGTGCAGCTGATGGTTATCGCTGACCAGTCCACGCACGATCTCATAGCCGTCGCGCAGGACGACATAGGTCTTGCGGTACTCTTCCAGCTGCTGGGCGGCAGCCTGACGCTGCATGGTGTTGAGGGCAAAGTCTGCGGACCAGAAGGCCACATCGTCCCAGTTCTGCGCCATCCCCTTACTGGGTGATCCCAGTACCAGGAGACTAGTTACCGCTAAGGAGCTTACGCAGGACTTCCGTTTCAGGTACTTTATCATTTTCACGGTTGTTTTGGATGTTAGAAAGGAGGCCGACCAATCCCTGCAGGTCACGGATAATGCTCACGATCTCCCGGTCGATCAGTTCGAGCTGGTCGGTGCGGTCGATGCTGCGCAGGGTGACCATGAAGTTGCCGTGCTCGGCGCGCAGTTCGGCTAGTTCCTCCTGGGAGGTATTGGTACCCATGAGGGCAAACTTGGACGCCTTGACCACCCGCTGCGTGCGGTCGATCATCGCCGTAAGCGTCCGACCGATCAGGTCGCGCTCCTGGTCGGTGAACTGGTCCATGCGGGTGAACTGCATCCGCAGCTGGTCGATGATCTCGATGATCGACCGGACCCGTTTGCCGATCTCGAGGAAGCCCGCCACCGTCTGGGCGGCATTGCTCACCATCGTGAACTGCTCGTAGTATTTCGCAAAGAGTTCCTTGGTCCGGCGCAGCCCCTCGGACAGTTCCGCCAGTTGCTTCCGCTGCAGGTCGCGTTCGCGTCGCTTGGCCTCCGTCTGTTTCAGCGTCAGGTCGTACTTCATGGTCTTCTCCCCGAGGGTGAGCCAGCGCACGTTCTTCCCCTGGGTGTCGCCCGCCTTGATCAGTCCCTGAATGGCCTGGGGGTCCAGGTTCAGGGTTTCGGTGACGTACTGGTTGCCACTGCCGGTGATCTGGGCAGCGGCTTCTTGCGACAGCAGCAGGAGGGCAGCGAACGAAAAGGAGCGGGAGGACCACATAGCTAGCGGGGTTGGGTGAACATCTCCAAACCGCCGTCGCGCTGGACGGCCCGGTTGGTGTTGAGGTAGGTGATGTAGCGGTTGAGCTGGCTGACGGCCTGGACGTTCTGCAGTAGCCGTTGCTCGACGGTTTTGAGTACCTCGAAGCGTTCCAGGTCGGTGAGCTGTGCGTCACTGCCACCCCGGAACAGGGCGATGATCAGCTGGAAATTCGCCTCGGTGTCCTCCATGATCCGGTCGAGGACGCCGGTGAAGTGGCGCAGTTCGTCGGTCGTGAAGTACTCCGTTTCGGTCAGCAGCTGACCGGTATCGGCAAAGCGCAGCAGGAGGGTGCGTTGCAGGGTAAATACGTCCTTGACCCGCTTGCCGGTCGCCACGGCACTGTTGGCCGTTTTCAGCCCGGCGTAGATCGACGCAAACAGGTCGTGGTTCTTCTGAACGAACTCGATGATGCGCTGGAAGGCGGCAGTGCGTAGCAAGTCCTCCGCCTGTTGGGAGGCTACACTAAGCCATTCCAGGCGGATCGTCTTGCGCTGTTCGGCGTTCGTCTGTCCCTTGATGATGTGGGCCGTGACAATCGCGATGGGATCGGGCGAAGTGGCACTACCCGGATCCACCGGAGCGGTTTGGGCGAGCAAGGATCCACCGGGAAGGGATAGCGCCAGGCCTACGGCAATGGATTGGGCGGTACGGCGCTTCATCAGGCACGCCATTTATTTGCCAGGGCCATGATCCCGGCCTCGTAGGAACCCATGAGCTTCGCCATGTCCTCGACGGCCTCCTTTTCCAGTTTCTCCGTGGTGTAGATCAGGTATTCTTCCAGCGGAACCTCCACCCCGTAGACGTTGGAGTACGCGCCCCCCAGGGCAATGAAGCACTCCTTGTACTTGCGGTGGGGGTCCAGGTTTTGGTTGACGCTCAGGACCTGGGCCACGTCCTTTTCGTTCAGCCCCAGCAGGGCGGCGATCTCGTCGAAGCGGCTGGCAAACTTGCGCTGGTCCATGAGAATCTTGCAGTCGCTGTTGGCAACGATGGATTCCTTGACCACGGGCGAGTTCAGGATATCATCGACCTCCTGGGTAACGACCCAGGCTTCCCCGTAAAACTTACGGACGGTCTTAAAGAGGTACTTGATGAAGTCGGCCATGCCTTCCTTGGCAATCGCCTTCCACGCCTCCTCAATGCAGATGATTTTGCGCGTTCCCTTGAGCTTGCGCATCTTGGAAATGAACACGTCCATAATCACGATGGTGACCACCGGAAAGAGGATCGGGTGATCCTTGATGTTGTCCAGCTCAAAGACGATGAAGGGTTCCTGCAGCAGGTCGGCCTCACTGTCCGAGTTCAGCAGGTAATCAAACTCCCCGCCCCGGTAGAAGGGACGCAGGACGTAGAGGAAGTTGATCAGGTCGAATTCCTGTTCCCGTACCCTTTCCTTTTCCAGGTGACTACGGTACTCGTCGTCCATGAACTCGTAAAAGGTGTTGAAGCTGGGCTTAATGTCCGCGCGGGCGTCCAGGTGCTTGTAGTACTGGGTAATGGCCGTGGAGAGGGCCACGTACTCGGCCTGTTCGACCGACTTGTCCTGCGACTTCCAGACCGTTACCAGCAGCGTCTTTAGGCTTTCTTTTTTCTCGGTATCCAGTACGTCCAGTTCCCCGATCCGGAAGGGATTGAAGCTGATCGGATCGTCCTCGGTGTACTCGAAGTACTTGCCCCCTACGTACTGGCAGGTGCCGTAGTAGGAGCCGCCCACATCGACCAGGACGACGTGACTCCCCTGCTTGTAGTAGTTGTGCAGCAGGTGGTTGACGATGAAGCTCTTACCCGAGCCCGGAGGGACCGAGGATGAACTTGTTGCGGTTGGTCGTCAGTCCCCGCTTGATCGGCTCGTCGCTAATGTCCACGGCGACCGGGTAGCCGGTCAGTCGATCCACCAGCCGAATACCGTAGGGGCTGGCGCTGGACCGGTAGTTCGTTTCCAGGTTGAACAGGCAACTGGCCTGACCCGCGAAGGTGGTAAAGTATTCCTCCCGCGGCAGGTCACCGGCGTTGCCGGGAATGCCCGCCCACCAGATCGTAGCCATCGAGAACTGTTCCTCCTTGGGAACGATGTTCACCTTCGAGAAGCAGGACTGCACCACGCCGCTGTGCCGCTTGAGCTCTTCGTCGGTTTCCCCGAAGACCAGGATGTTGGCGTGAGCCTGCACGATGTTGGCCTGGGAGGAAGTGGTTTCGTGCAGGAACTCGTTGATCTGGGCGGCGTAGACCGCGTTGGGACGGGCGTAGGGAGCCAGCGACTCCATGCGCCGCTGACGGCTCTCTAGTCCGGCAATCACCTCCTTGTCTTCCTCAATGAGGACGTACTGATTGTAGATGTGCGGACTGTTGCAGTACACGCCGAAGGCGTTGCCCATCGACATGTACAGCTTGGCCGCACCGTGCGATACGTTGCTGACGACCACCCCCGGAGAAACCGTACCGGGTAGGCAGTCGGCATTACTGATGGTAAAGAGCTTGCAACGGGTGTCCCCGATCTTAATGCCGGAGCGAAAGTCCACGTCCCGCAGGACCGGTTCGGCCTTCGGGTTCAGGCTCAGGTACTTTTCAATGACCCCGGCCTGGGTGTGGGTACCCACGATCTCGTCGGAGGTCAGGCGGTGCAGGGTCAGCTTGCCACCGTCGGATAGAATACGCTCCATCTGACCGACCACCGAAACGAAATGCTCAACCGCTCCCGGATTGCTGATCCGCTTGGGTACAATCTTGAAGCGGTTGAGGGTACTGGTCAGGCTGGTCGCCTTGCGCTTGGTGTTGGTCAGAAAGGTCACGTACAGGTAGCACTCGTGACGCAGGATGGGACGCTCGTTGAAGTGGCGTTCACTGGCCCGGTCACTCATGTCCAGTTCAGCGGTCTCGTCGATATTCAGTTCGTAGGACGAATCATAGTACCAGTCCTGCTTATGCACGACGGTACCGGAGGGAAGGACGCCCAGCGCCTTTACCCAGTCCACGTGTAGTTGCTCCAGCTGATCCGATGAGAGACTGTAAATCTCCGGGAGTTCCACCCGGAAACCTACGGTCACCTCCGCGTTCTTGCTGATGATCAGGTCGTCCTCCACCGCCATGATGGGCATGATATCCTCTAGCTTGCGGGAAGAGATGCGGCCTGCGATGCCAGTAGCCATAACGTACTATTTTTTGAGGTTCAGAAAGGCGGAGCGGCTGCGGGTAACCAGGATGCGCGGACGCTTCTGGTAGGCACTCTGTTTCGCCATGCCATGCTCACCGTGCTTGATCGACATATTCTGACAGTAGAAGAAAGCCCCCCCGATGATCACGAAGAAGACGATGATCCCGATCAGGTTAGAATCGATCAGTACCCGGCAGATGAAAAAGGCGATAAAGCCGAGGAGTAGGCCCAGGGCTAGGTAGCCCAGGAATTTCTCGGACAGTCCGAAGACCTCCGGTGATTTGCCTACTCCCCGACTGACTCGGTAAATCCTCACTAGTTCATGTTTACCCCGAACAGTGCCGTAATGATGGTGGGGATCAGGATCAGGAATACCGCGCCACCAAACCAGGAAGCGGCGGTCTTACCGGCACCGGGATCGCCACTGGTCATCTTGGAGTAGACCTGAACACCGCCGACGATCGCCACCAGGGCAGCGATGATGTAGCAGATATTGGTGATGGGCTGGATATAGGCCGTCAGGCCGGTTTCTACACCGGCGAGGGCGGCACTACCGGACTGCAGGGTACGCTGTCCTACGAGGTCGGTTCCGGCAATGCAGAGCATGGCCAGGAGGGTGAACATGCGCTGCTGAAAGCGAGCGGAAAAGCGGGAGTTAGGAAAGGAAATCATACTATGGGATTGGTGAAAGTGAACCCTCGTCCAATACCTTCCCAGCGTGGGAAGGACCAAAACGAGGGATTTCTTTGAGGGCTACCGGAGGGTTTAGAACCCGGCCAGTGCACGAATAATCATGGGAAAAATGAGGAGGGCCAGACAGCCGCCGAACCAGTTGCGGACGCTGGAAAGGATGTCTTCCCCCCCGTCCAAAATCTCGGTGTAGGTTCTTAGCGCACCGATGATCGCGCAGATGGCACCCAGCACGTAGCAGATGCTTTGTACACTGTTGAGCAGTTCAGAAGCACCCGTAAAAATCTTTGCTTCGTCGGGTTGATTGAGGGTGGGGTACTGTGACCACAGCTGGACGGTACTCACCAAGATCAGGGCGACCAACAGGAGGTTTCTGCGCTTCCTCATGCCGCGGCCTTTAAGTCTTCCAGGGAATCAGCTGCACTGTACCCGAAGGTCGGCGCAGCCTTGTCTAGCTCCGATGCCAGCAGGGAGGTGAATTCGCTGTTGAATATGTCATTGCCGGTAAATACGGAGAGGGCTTCGGCCTTCTTGGAGATCACTTCATTCGTTGGAGTGCCACTGGCTACGGTCGTTGTACTCGACGACACCTTGGCGAGATTGGCAAGCATGCTCTCCAAGTCCACGGAGCCATCTACGGGGTCAAAGTCTTCCGTCAGGGGAGTAGCGGGAGTTACCGAAGGAGCAACGTGATTGATGATGGGGCGTCCGTAGCTGTCCAGACGCGGCGCGGTGGCCGTCGCCGGGGTGCCGTGGACGTGGCCGCAAGCCTCACAAACAAACGGAGCAGTAGCCGGAGCAGCTACCGAATTGCCCCTGCCAGCCTTTTGCTCGAGGGTCTTACCGACCACGCTGGTAGCACCTTTTGGCGTGTAACCGTCCTGAACCGGCTTGCCCACCACAGCCGAAGCGGTGGCAGTCTTGGAGACTTTATCGCGGTAGAATAGGTACACCACCACGACCGCATAGCCCACGAGTAGAGAGATCGCAAAAGTTAGAAACTGACCCCAGCTAATGCCTGAAAACATTGACGTGGATTTTAAGAAGTATGGATTAAGGTGTGGGGTTAGTGGTTAAAGCCATGTTTCCATGAAGCTAATTTCACTAATTCCCAAAGAACAAAGCGTGTAAGGCTGCGGAAAGATACGCTTTTGCTATTATACGAACCGAAGATATACGTATTAGACTAGATAGGGACTATAATTTTCCCTTTGCCTATGTTTAAGCTATAAGATTAAGGTCGAGCGGGCGAGAAGATGGGAGGGTGAAAGCAAGGGTATGCCAGGTCACGCTGTGACGGGCAGAGAGGTGACCGCTGGGTGTAGCGGGCAGATGAATCCAGTAAAAGGAGGGGCCGGGTGCTTTTCTTTTCCCGGTTGAAATATGTGTTGTTAGGTGTCGTCGAAAATTTACTCGTGACAAGGTAGCTGACGGGAATTAGCTACACAAATGAAGTAGTAGCATATATCGCTTCCCCTCCGGGTCGGGCCATCCACTATTCGCTGTTCGCTCAGCCCTACGGGCCGCTACGCTCCGTTCCTACCCCTAAGCCATTGACTTGCAGCCGACAAAAGTGAGGTGGTACCCTACCCTGTCGCCTCCGTACGGGGCGACCGCAGGGACAGCGAACAGGACATTGCCGGGAAAAAAGAAGCAGATGGACGGCGGGCGAGCTAGAAAAAAAGATTCCAAAAACGGGAAATAAAGGGTCGAAATAATGAAAAAAGATTGTGTGTAAATGAAAAAATACCTACCTTAGTAGGGTAATCAATTGGTTGCCTACCGTGCCAGCGGTAGCTCATTCTTCAATAGCGTAGCACCTTGAAAAAGCAGATTCTAGACAAGTTAGAAGTCGGTTGCCCAGGCGTAGCCGAGATCAAACTGACGTACAGTACGGAGGTCCCCCCTGAGGACCGCAGAGCAATAGTAACCCCCGATGATCTACATGAGGTCCTGCGGGAGTGGTGGGACGCGGACAGCATCGAGTTGTACGAAATCTTTGTCGTCCTCCTGCTGGACCGGCAAAACCGCATCATCGGCATCTACAAGCACACCAAGGGCGGCACCAGCGCGGTAATGGTGGATAACAAACTCATCATGGCTGCGGCCCTCAAATGCAACGCCAATTGCATTGTGCTGGCCCACAACCACCCCAGCGGAAGCCTCAAAGCATCTGCCGCCGACATAACGGCGACTATGGCCCTTGCCACCCTCGGAAAGCTCCACAACATTCCGGTACTGGACCACATCATCCTTGCCCCGTCCGGAGGCTATTACAGCTTTGCTACCAACCTTCCCGACATCATGAAGGGGTACCGTCTGGAGGACTTTTACTAGTCAGCCAGTCAGTCGGCACCCCCCTCCGGGTGCCGACTGACCATAGGCCACCGCATCCCCGACCACCACCCCTATCAACCCACAACCCACAACCATGAATCCTACCAACCAACTTCCCCCCAATCACCAGGAGTCCACCCCCCAGCCAAAAAAGAACGTGAACTACCGAAAGCTACTGGACCGCCTGATGAAGTCGATCCCCCTGTTGATCGTCGATGATCCACAGCCGCAGGGCTATGCGGCAGCAGCACCCAACAGCTGTTTGCCATGAGCCACCACATCACCGTACTGGCCGAGCAGCCGACCCCGCGGCACGATGAAATCACCATTGAGCAGTACTATACCCGTCGTCTGCAACGTCGCCGGCGCGTAGCTAAGCGGATGCTGGCGCGTGTCCCGCTGTTTGCTGCCGAGTTCATGCGGGCGGAGTTTCCGGACATGACCCCCGAGCAGGTCGTGACGGACGCTACCCGGCCAACCAGGACGCGTAAGTCATCACGCACGAAGAAGAACGGACTCAAACGGTACGGTCGCTACCCCATGTACATTCAGGCAATGGAGCGGTACCGGGCCACCGGCAATAGTGACGCGCTGGCCGAGGCCCAGGCCATCCGTAACCGCATCGCCAGGGACTTCCTCTTTGACATGCGCTGTCAGGGAGAGCAGCGAACCTACCGACTTCCGGCGACCGCCCCCCTTACGCTGGTCCGCAAAATTGCGGCCCTCAAATTTCAGCGGTGGGAGGAACTGGACCAGCAGTGGAAAGAGCTGACCATGTTCCTGCAGTGGTGAGAGTCTAAAATAATAATGCCCCAACTCCTGCCAGGGAGTTGGGGCTACTATTTGCTCCCTGGTGGAAGCCAATAGCATAGCAAGAGCAAAGATAAGGCAATCAGCTAGGCTCCCCAGTAGCGTCCAGCGGACACGGCACCCCGTCAGTACCCACTCCCCTACCCTACCGCACCAACCCCCATACCTGCCCCGCAGTACCACCCCGCAGTCGCCCGCATCCCCGCCACACAGGTAAGCGCGATCCCGATTCCTAAAGCAATCTGGTTGCAGTCGAAAGGCGGTAGCTATCCCCCTTATGTGAAGCCACGAAGCAACTGGCCTAGCGGGAACGTCAAGGGTGCGCTCCGCCAGCGGGCTAATTTTTTTTTCCAGGTCGATCCCTCCCCTCCAAAAATAATGATCCCGCTGCCCTTGTCTTATCCCACAGTACGGCCAGTAGTCCGGTGGCAACACAGGGGGATATCCCCCGCCAAACGACTACAACCAGAAAGCCATGAGCCGTCATTCAGTATACACCACTTACCGCCAGTACGAAGAAAACGAGCTCTTCTGGCTCGAAGTCACCACCGCCGAAATTTTCACCGAAGCCTACTGCTTCTCCACCGCCGAAGAACGCAGCCAGCAGACACCCGAAATCTGCAACAGCCACGAGGCGGACATAGTACCTCCAGGCTGGGTTCCCGGATAGTCGGGATCCACCAGGGGGACGCGCGGGCAGTTAGGTGGCGGGTGAGTAGTGGTTTTCCGAAAAGACGAACCGCAGCAGCTGCAAGCTGATGCGATTCGTGAGTTTTTGCCGGGAAAAAAGAAAGAGGCGGGCGGCAGTCAGCGGAGAAAAAGCAGCCAAAAAAAGGTGAAAATAAAGGGTCTAAATAATGAAAAAAGATTGTGTGTAAATGAAAAAATACGTACCTTAGTAGGGCAATCAATTGATCGCCTACCGTGCCAGCGGTAGTTTATTTTCACAATAGCATAGCACATGTCTAATGTAAAGCGCCGTAAGGCCACCAAATCCGCCCCCGTAGACCGTTACCAGGAGATCACCGACAAGGTGATTGCAGCCCTCGAAAGTGGGCTAGTACCTTGGCAATCACCCATCGGAAGCGGGAACCAAAGGTTTGCCTACAATTACGTCAGCGGCAACGAGTACCGGGGAATTAACTTCTTCCTGCTCAATTTTATGCGCCCCCACATTCAAAGCGCCTACCTCAGCTTTAACCAGGCCAAAGCCCTGGGGGGCAAGGTCCGCAAGGGGGCCAAGTCCGAAAAGGTGTACTTCTTCAAAATGCTGTACAAGGACGCCAACGGCAAGCCCCTATCCGATGCAGCAGCCCAGGCCCTGAAAGACAAGGGTGTAAAGCTGGACGGTACGCCCTTCCTTCGCTCCACTCCGGTGTTCAGCGTCGAGGACGTGGAAGGCATTGATTTTGATCTGCCCGCCGTCGATACGTTTGACCATAACCCCGTTGAGGCAGCCGAGAATTTTGTCACCGCCATCAAGAACGGCCCAGCAATTACCACGGCCACCGACCGGGCCAACTTTTACGATTCCGTGCGTGACATCATCGTTATGTACCCCCGCGACCGGTACAAGACGGGAGACGCCTACTACCACACCCTTTTTCACGAACTGACCCACGCCACCGGCCACGCCGACCGCCTAAACCGGGAGGACCTCACGGAACTGGTTCAGCGTAATTCCCCCAAGTACGCGCGGGAGGAACTGACCGCAGAAATGGGGGGCGCGTTCCTCTGCGCCCTTACCGGAATCGAACCCGACATTGACAACACCGCCGCCTACATCGGCAGCTGGTTGCAAGCCCTGAAAAATGACAAGATGCTTGTCTATAAGGCCGCAGCCCAGGCACAGAAAGCCGTTGACTTTTTGAGCGGGGAGCAGCAGTAAGGAGTCCGGCAGGGCGGGGCAGATTAACATCTGCCTCGCCCATGCCTATGGACCACCGCATCCCCGACCACCACCCCTTTTCCCGCAGTACAACCTTCCATCATGTGCCAACCGAGGGTTGGCCGTGAATCCCCTCCGCTAGACGACCCGCCGCCGCAGCGCTGCGGAGCGGTACCGCCAGGGGACCACTCAAAATCCATATCAAGATGAAGATCTTCTACCAGCCCCCCAGCACCCCCGAGGGCAAGCGTTTCTTTAGCCGCTATGCGGCACTTATTCCCAACCTGACCTTTGCTGGTTACTTGGCCCAACTCGTGAGCGCCCTGACCGAATGGGGCATCCTCTATGCGCTCCTATTCACCAGTCTAGCCCCCCTCTGGCCGGAGTACGCTGCAGTAGCGTCCGTCGGTGGGGCTACCGTAGGGGTAGCCATCATCGAGATCGGTTTGCGCCGGCTCCTTCCCTTCGCGTCCAGGGCCGTAATCCTAAAGCAGTGGAAGGGCTACGATGGAGGTATTTCAGCCGTCGTCCTGGTCGCTACCCTGCTGCTGTTGGGAGCTTCGGCCACCCTATCGTTTACCGGCTCCCGATCACTGGTGAGTGCCGTAGCTACCCCCCCCACCCTAGCCAGTAGTACCGCATCGGATAGGCTGGCCGACCGGGAAGGAAGTCTGACTAAGGCATCGTGGGACAAGGATGAAGCCGACGTAGCGGAGAGCTACGCCGCCCGCATCACGGCCACCCGCACCAGTACGAGCGGCACCATAAGGAGGATTCAGTGGCGCATAGATCAGCTGAAAGCCAAGGAACGCACGTCGGATCAGCGGTATACCACCCGGCTAGCTGAACTCGAGCGGGACAAAGCGGAAGCCTTGGCAAACCGCGACGAGAAGGTCGCCGGACTCACCGAAGAACGGGAAGCTGCCCTGGTGAAGGTGCGCGATCGGTACCGCGGCAAGCTCGATGCCATTGAAGTAGACAAGGTGAGCACCAGGGCCAACGTCGCCCAGGCCAACGAAGCCGCTATGGTAGATCACCAGCTGACCGTAAGCCACCACGGAGGTGGTCTGGCTTGGTTCACGGTGGTGTGTCTGGTCATTCTCCTGGTGTCCGTTGTGGTGAAGGAACTCCACCATGCCGGGGCAGGAATCGAGGAACGGGTACAGCCGGACGCCTTTACCTTCGAGGAAGGCCCGTTGCTGTCACTGTACAAGGCGCTCACGGCTCGTTTACGGCGGGAAGTCTACTGTCTGGTGAACTGGGTAGAACGGACTACTCCTGACGCGCTGCCGCCCGTCCAATCTCCCGTACTGTGGGAACGGGAAGACGGCTGGCGAGTGAAGGTTACGCGGGCAGTAGGGAGCGATACGGAAGTGATCGAGGCCACTCCCCCACCCCAGCCGGTGAACGACCGGGTAGAACCTTCTCAGGAACCCACCACCGACGAGATAGACGCATTTGAAAATGCGTCAGATAATGCGTCAGCGGAGCAGAACTGGACCTTTGAGCTGGAAACGGAGGAAGTGGTACCCAAGGAGTTAGCCGGACTAGTGGATGCGTTAGCGCATATCGACGAAGGCGACCAGGGCGATGAAGAGGACTACGACGACCAGGAGGACAGTGACCAGGACGACCAGGGGGACCAGGAAGGAGAAGACCAGGAGGCATGTAAGAACTGCGGAGAGGGCTACAACAAAACCCGGTCCTGGCAACGGTTCTGTGGGGAAAAGTGCCGAAAGATTTACCACGCCAGCCAGCACAATGGAGTGCCCTACATTCCGGGAAGCGGCGGGAAGCAGGTAGAGAATGAAGTAGGATAAAAGCTCTTCTTGGTGCTACAAGGAGGTTACTGCTGGATTACAGTAACGAAAAGGGGGAACCGGTCAACAGACCGGCTCCCCCTAGCTTATTCAGGCTGGCTTATTTAATCGAGATGGTTGAAGGGATCGCGATTGCGCGCGATGATCTTGGTGATCTCTGACTTATTCGACAGGAGGAACCAGCGGACAATGTTCTCGGTGAGGTGACCAACGGGAATCCCTGCAGTCCGCGCTACGCCGTGCAGGGTTTCCTTGGTGCTCTCGTCCACGTACAGCTGCTTGGGCTGGGTAATTTCCGGGGAGTTGGAGAAGAACCAACCCAAAGCTTCCTTGTCGAAACTGGTGGAGGGCGGCGGGATGGTCTGGTCGGTGTCCGGAGCCGATTCAGGACTGGCTTTTGCGACCGCTTTCTTTTTTCTAGGCTCCTTTGTCTTAGCCTTCGTTTTCGGAGGTGCAGCGGGAGCGGGGGCCGAAGCTGCGGCGGAGGCTGCAGTTGTGACGGGAGGGGGAGCCGGTTCAGACGGTTTGGTTGGCTCGACCTTAAAATCGTCCTTGAACACGTCATCAAATTCAGACCCTAGTGCGGGCATACTTACGGGGGTAAAGGTGGTTTTTGTCTTGGCCATGAGGTGTTTATTTAGCAGATTGGTATAGTTCTTCCATGAAGGCGCTCAGGTCGATAGCCCGGAAGTTGACGGGAAAGGTGGTGCTCCGTGTTTCGGTCCTTTTCAGCTTGACGCTGTACGGAATGTAGTTGGTCAATACGTGAATCCCAGCTGCGCGGAATACCTCGTTTTGGGCCGTTATAAGTTCTTCGTGACTACGCCACAGCACCTTGTTCCAAAAGGCAATCGGCTTGGGTCTTTCCTTCTGGTTGGAGCCGATGCTGCCCAGAGCGGTAAGGAACTCGGTCGCGCTCACCAGACTCATTTCTTCCGGTTCCAGGGGAATGATCACGCGATCCACATTGCGTAGGATATTTCCCATTCCTTCAATGGCTACCGACCCCGGCGTATCAATGATCACTGTGTCGGCTGCAATCTTCGGGTGGCTGGCCTTTTCAAAGGTGGAGGGCCGGTCGGGGGCGGGACGCCCGAAGACATGGTCCATTCGTGATTCAGTAATCGGATAGATTTGGTCCTTTCCAGTCTCGGTGAAGGACCGCATCAATGCTTCGTCCTCTTTGAGCCGAAGTATCTCCCGATCCCGAAGTTTCTTGATGGTGTGCTGGGGACTGTCGGCGTCGATCACGACCACGCTGTGGTTCTTGACGAAGTACATGTAGCTGGCTAGCATCGTGGCGATGGTAGACTTACCCACGCCACCTTTCTGGGTAGCCAGGACAATGCGGTTGATTTTCTCGCTCATGCTTTTCTTTTCTTAGGTAAATATGTATTTATGTTTTTACCTACTTATGTAGGAAAATAACAACATAGATGTTTAAGTGTGTTAATATGTAAACATGTAAGTGTGTGTAAAGATAACTAATTACTTACATAAACACAAAGCTACACAACTGTGTGTTTGTGTCTTTATTTTATTGTTCAGTTATGTATTTAGCTAATTACATACACAAATTAACACACAAGTAAATAAAAAAGTAAGTACATAAAAACATAAACACATAAACGTCTAGAAACAGAGACTAGGCGGAGCGATACACAAATACATATTTATGTATCAAAATGGAGCAGACTAATAAGGAGCCCTTCCATACGTAATTACATAATTATGTATAAGAATCGCAGACCAGTCAGTTGACGCAGGTGAGGTAGATATTATACATATTTACATAATTATGTAAGCACATAAAATGTCCAGTTGATTATTAGGGCGGAAGGCCAGATCGGTGGCCGAGTTCACCCAGTCCAGTCCTGGTTTCAGGTAGCCGCGTCCAGGTCACGGCACACCACGTACCACGGCCAGCCCAAAGTCCAGCCCTTCTCCCAGCTGCACGAGATAGTCCGTCACCCAGCCCAAAGAGCCGCCTCGCCCGTCCAGATTCGCGGGCGAATCGGGCCGTGCTCGGGATATGCACACGCATACAGCAAGATGTGACTTTAGCTGGAAAAAAAGCGTTGCCACTTTTTCCCAGCTAAACTCTATCTTGTCTTTTGAACGGAGATGCTCGAAACTCGCACGTCCTGAATTGTCCAAAAGAAGTACCGCGCTGCGGGCAAATGCCACTATCGTGTCCAAGAATAATCGCAAGGGGAGGCCCCTTAAAGCAGCCACCGAGAAGCTGACTTACCGTACCGAAGTCAACCTGTCCAAAAGTGAATACGACGCCGTAATGGCTGACTATGACCCCATTTTTTACCCTTCCAAAACCGCATACCTCCGCGCCAGGGTAGTGGACAAGGACATCAAGAAGCGCGTGGTTAATGCCATCCTCGAACGGCTGGAACAAACGCTAGTGAACAGCAATGAAGAGCTAAACAAGCTCGGAGTCAACATCAACCAGATCGCCCGACACCTCAACACTTACAAGAGCGCAGAGTACAAAAGTGAGGTGCTTTCCTTGCTCCAACTGTTCATGTCTGCCGAAAAAGTGATGTATAAAATGCAGGGAACCATCCACGAAATTCATCAAAAATGGTAGCGGTAATCAAGACGGGAAAGTCGATTTACGGTGCGCTTGCGTACAATGAAAAGAAGGTTTCACAGGGTGATGCTGTCTCCATTGGAGCCATCAATAGTATGGCACAAGCCGACCGACAGACCCTAAAAGAGAAGGCAAATTCCCTGCAAAGCATTGCAGACCGGAACACCCGAACGAAGCGAAACAGCGTCCACATCGCCCTCAGTTTTGCCCCGGAGGACAAGCTGGACGAGCAACAGCTGCGCAGTATTGCCAAGGACTACCTGAAAGGCATCGGCTTCGAGAATCAGCCGGCTTACATCTACCGCCACCAGGATACCGACAACGACCACATTCACATTGTCACCACCAACATCACGCGGGAGGGGAAGCGGATCGACGACTCATTCATCGGGGCCACCAAGAGCGAGGTGACTCGCAAGGAGATCGAGGTAGACTACCAGCTGGTCAAGGCTGAGGAACGGGGGCAGAAGAAAGACAAGGCCCAGCGGCTGTCCGAGTTGAACGCCCCCCAGGGCGGCGACCTTGCCGAGTTACGGGCCTATGCCCGCCACACCGTCCGCGACACCCTGCAGGTGTACAAGCCCGCCAGCATCAGCGAACTCAATGCGTTACTGCGCGACCGTGACTTAAAGGTGCGCGAGGAAAAAGGGCAGACGCCGGAGGGCGCGGACTGGAAGGGATATTCGGTGGTGCGAATTGACGCCCGGACCGGAGAGGAAAATTCTGCAGCGATCAAATCGTCCAAGGTCTTTGAGAAGGGGTGGGGGAGTAGGCTGGATGAAACGCTCGAGCGGAACGGCAGGGCAGCAAACAGATCACTTGACCAGGTTAATGGCAGCGTGAGGGAAGCCTTTGCCGACGACAGGGCTTCGGCGGAGGACGTGAAGAAGGCCCTCGAAGAACGACAGATCAGGACCATCCACCACCACAACAAAGAGGGCCGACGGTTCGGGGTGCATTACGTGGACGAGCAGAGCGGCCACATCTACAAAGCAAGCGATGTAGGACGGAGTTACACCGCGGCGGAATGGAACCGGCGTGAAGAATCAAACACCCTCAGCCTGGAAGATTACAACGCCCTGGTCAGGGACGCCAAGCAGTACATCGCCAGCCAACAGTCGGCGGGCTACCAGTCGATAACCATCAAGCAGCTTAACACGGACGATGTACAGTTCGCTATGGCTCAATTGGGTCACACTAGCGGCCTCATTCGGCCCTATCTCGATGAGATCGTGGCCTCGGAAAAGAAAGGCTACGAGAAGGCCCTGAAAAGCGACGAGAAGGAGCTAAAAGCCCTGTACTGGGGGCTGGCCCGGGTCAAGACGGAATTCAGGGGGTCACTGATGAATAGTCTAGGATTAGAGCGAGAGGGCGACCGTATCGTTCTGCGCGGTAATGGTGGGGTGAGCATACCCGCCGACCAGCTGGAAGCCGGAGGAGGTAAGGAGGTGAAACTGAAGATCGGAGAGCTATCCGCCGAGGAACGAAGGATGCTGATCGGGGTTGGTCGCTACCGGGGCATCGGCGGTATACCGCTGGACGTGAACCTGACTACAGTGGACTGGAAGTACTGGGAAGGGAAATTCAAGCCCGCCACCGCCGAGAAGCTGGGCGCGCAGCTACACAACAACTACGTTAAGAAGGAACTCACGCTGCTTAGTAAGAGCAACACCGAGGGCGGGGGGATAAATCATTCACTCCTGCAGCTGGCAAGTAAGGGAATCCTCGTCAAGCCCACCGAGGCGGGCTACCGGGCCCATATGGTCGGCCAGGAAAAGTATTCCTTCCAGGTGCCGGGCAACCTAGCGGAAACCGTCTACCGGCAGGACTACCGGATGGAGCACTACGAGAAGATGAAGTCCCTGCTGGAAGAGAAGATCGGTAGGACGGCCCTCGATGCTATTCAGGAGGCCAAAATCACGAAACTCCGTAGCTCGACGGCAAGGCGAAAGCAGGTACCTAACTCGCTGGCGTTTGAATTGCGCGGCTACCTCATGTCCCAGGGGGGACACACAAAACGGAGCGGACTGTACAAAATCCTGCAGTCCATGGACCAGGACGAGAACCTAAGTATGGACGAGCGGCGGCAAAACCGGACGCTGCGCCACTAGGCTACTTAGTGAAAAAAGATAATTTGTTTTTGTTTAATTTTGTTTGTGTACTCTACCAATTAACCACCGCATGAAAGACACCGGAATAACTTACGAAGCAGTCGCCAGTCGGGAAGACGCCAAGGCCTACCTATTCAGTACGCAGGTGATTGAGACGACCCGCGACTACTACATCGAGAAGGGCCTAACTGCCCGGCAGACGATGGAAGTTATGGGCCTCAGCAAGTACTATGAGGGGAATATCCACTACTTCGGACGGTTGTTCTCTTACCATCTTCCGAAAGACGGACAGGGTAGGGGAGGGGCTAGAAAGAACGCCGGGCGACCAGCGGGCAGCGCCATGTGTCCAGGCTGCAACAAGCTAAGGACCGAGTGTATCTGTCCTGATCCACTAAAGAACCCTGATCCCTACACGCTGCTGCAGGTAGTAACGGAACCAGCGGGAGAAGGGGCGTACTCGGCCATTGTAGCCATCGAGTCCAGCCCCGGTTACTACAAGGCCTACGAGAAAGAGATAGATCGCTGGCCGACGTGGGAGGACATTCGCAGGACGATGCACGGAGGTGCCAAACTATCCCCCCAGCGGGCCAAGACCTACTTCGACCATCTAAAGCAGAAGCTGGAAGGTTAGCCTCCCATCGTTTTTCTCCTCGCTTTTTCCGACTACCCACACCTACCCATACAATGGCTGCGCAGAATGACAACAGCTTCATCATGACGGCGGTCCGCGTAGCGGCCCTGTTCCTGATCTTGTTGCACACCTACATCTACTACTACGACTGGTGGCAGTTGCAGGGGCTTACGCACCCTGAGGTTGGTCGCTTCCTCCAACGCTTCCAGCACACCCTCTACTTCCGGTCTTATGCCGTGTCCTACGCTATCCCCCTGGTGGTACTGGCGGTTGGCAGCATCGGGGATAAGGGCAAGAAGTCCGGAAACCTGACCTACCGCCAGGTCGCTATGACCCTGATGCTGGGACTGCTGGTGTACGGCGTGTCGATGATCGCGTTTTCCATCGAGGATCTGCAAACGGCAGGAAGCATCTACCTGGGATGTCTGGCGGCAGGGTGGGCTGTGCTCGGCGCCGGTCTGGTAAACCTACGCCGGGTGCTTGACTGGAATCCATCCGACGACATTTTCGGTGACAAGAACCGCAGCTTTCCCCAGGAGGAAAGGCTGGTCGAAAACGAGTATTCGGTCAACCTGCCCACTCGTTACCGGCTAAAGAATAAGGTGCGTGAGGGATGGATTAACGTCGTCAATCCCTTCCGGGGAACCATCATCACCGGCACCCCCGGTTCGGGAAAGAGCTTCGCCTTTATCAAGCCCTTCATCCGACAGATGATCGGTAAGGGCTACACCATGTATGTCTACGACTTCAAGTTTCCTGAATTAACCACGGAAACCTATAACGCCCTGTTGAACAACGTCGATAAGTACGCCGTGCCACCCAGCTTCTACATGATCAACTTTGATGATCTAAGCAGAAGCCACCGCTGTAACCCGCTCCACCCGGACCTGCTGCATGACATTACCGACGCAACGGAGAGTGCCAAAACGATGCTGCTAAACCTCAACCGCAACTGGATCACCAAGCAGGGGGACTTCTTCGTAGAATCCCCCGTCAACTTCTTTACGGCGGTGATCTGGTTCCTGCGCCTCTACGAAGATGGTAAGTACTGTACGCTGCCCCACGCCATTGAATTTATCAGCCGGGACTACGACGAAATGTTTCCCATTCTCGCCAGTCACCCGCAGATTGCTACTCTCGTCAAGCCCTTTTATTCCGCCTACAAAAGCGGAGCGACCGACCAGCTGGAAGGTCAGATCGCCAGCGCGCGAATCCCGTTGTCTCGGCTGGCTTCGCCCTCCCTGTACTGGGTGTTGACCGGGAACGACTTCACGCTGGACCTCAATAATCCGGAGGAACCGAAGGTCGTTTGTCTGGGTAATAATCCCGACCGGCAGGACATTTACGGAGCAGCCCTGGGCCTATTCAACAGTCGGATAAGTCGGCTGATCAACAAGCCCGGTAAACTGCCCTCGGCCATGATCATCGACGAGCTCGCCACCATCTACTTCCGGGGGTTGGACAACCTGATCGCGACCGGCCGGTCGAATAAGGTCGCGGTGGTTCTGGCTTTTCAGGACATGACGCAGCTGATCCGCGACTACGGGGATAAGGTGGCGCTTTCCATCTTCAACATCTGCGCGAACGTCTTTACCGGGCAGGTGGTGGGAACAACGGCCAAGGATTTAGCCGAACGGTTCGGCAAGACCGAGCAGGTCCGCAAGGGGTACAGTCAGAACCGCATGGACACATCTTTTTCCCACAGTATGGTACTGCAGGAGCGCATACCGGCCAGCCGCATTGGCTCCCTTTCCCAGGGGGAGTTCGTGGGGATGGTCGCCGATACGCGAGAGCAAACGATAGAACTTAAAACCTTTGACGCAGAGGTGCGGCTGGACGGGGCAGCAATCAGGAGGGAAGAGAAGAAGCACCTGCCGATTCCTTACATTCGCGACGTCAGCGAAGCCGAAGTCCTCGCTAACTTCAATCAAATCAGTTCCGACATTGAGTACATTGTCGAAATGGAGCTGGCGCGAATCAGCTAGAATTCAAACGCAACTACTTACATGGGAAGCACCAAAGACAAGGAGGCCATCGCCGATATTCAGCGAGAAGTAGGAGCGAAGATCAAACAGATACGGGTCGATAACCTGGGAATCACCCAGGATGCACTCGGTCAAGTCATCCCTCACCTGGAAGGGAAAAATCTGCAGGTAAGAATAGCTTCCCTCGAGCGCGGCAACGGGTCAGCGGGAACCATCTATACGGTGATGAAGCACCTCTACAACCAGGGGGTGAACATCAACTTTCTATTCGGGGAACAGGAAAGTCCGCTGCGGATCAGTAAGCAGGTCAGTCTCTATCCCGAGAACATCACCGATTACCTGAAAGACGTACTAGTGTCCGCCGGCAACGCCAAGGCGATGATCCAGGAGATCGCAGAGTCTACCGAGCGGGTACAGAATTACGTGAACCGGACTGTCCAGATGGCCGAGGAAGAAGCCAAGCAAGACCAGGGAACAGAAACCAAGGAGGGAAGAAAGCTAAAAGGCAGCAAGTAGCGCCTTCCGCAATTCCAGGGGGTCAAGGCTATTGCTGTGGTGAGCGGTAGACCAGTGGAGGTGAGGGCCGGTCGTGCGGCCACTGATGCCCACCGTGCCGATCGGCGCGGACTGGGCAACGAGATCCCCGGTCTGGACCAAGACTTCATCTAAGTGACCGTAGGAGCTGGTGAAGCCGTTAAGGTGGTCAATCTTTACGTAGTACCCCAGCACCCGATTGTAGCCGGTACTCACCCTACCGGAAGCGGAGGCAATGACGAGGCTACCCAGGGGAGCGGCGATATCCACGCCGTCGTGAAACCTGTTTCCTCCGTCAATGGGATGGACCCGATAGCCGAAACCGCTGGTGAGCGTAGCGGACTCCCGCAACGGGAGCCGCCAGGGAATACTTCGATCCAGGCGTAGAGTGCCGTCGGCGGCGAGGTCTACCACGCATCGCCAATTATCACAAGCCTCCACCCGTTGAAAGGCATCCAGGGACTGACCCACCAGCGTCCCGGAGAGAAAGACAAGCACCAACAGTAAGATGGATTGCCGCATATTTAGCCAAAAATATAGTAAATTCGTATGATCGTAGTTACACTATAATCTAAATTGGCGGCGGTATGCTACTCTACCCACTATAAGACTACAGAATGAAAGCCGAACGAGGTACTGAAAAGGATGAATTGAACCTGCGCGACGTAACGCGCCTACTAAATATCGACTACAACAAACTGGCAAAAGAAGGGCAAGTAGAACAACTGCTGAACAACGGAGTCACCAAAGCCCTGCCCGTCCAGGTCAAAATCGACATTGCGGATAAAAAGGGCGTGACTATCGACACCACGGCACGACTAGCCATCGGAAACGACAAGGAT
>CAWDMV010000008.1:0-52882 GCA_963803525.1 Lewinellaceae bacterium | reverse complement strand
GTCAAACGCTCTGAGTTCCTCTGGACTTAAATCATTGTCTCCACGTGGTCCTTTTCTTTCCGCGCCGTAGATGTGGGCTATGTAACTTCGATTCATGTAAGTTTGGGTCCGGGGATTTCGGGACAGCTCAACGTTACACCCTTCAAGCTGACACCGGCCGGCCGATGAGATCCAGAGTCGGTGCACAACATCGGACTTTGGTTTTAATCTTCTTTTCTTCATATTATGGTGAGGTCTAGCTACAAAAACCGACACCGATCTGTAGTAGAAGTAGAAAAATGAACAAGGTTACTGTTTCTCTGTTAAGAACTTTGTCTCTACAAAGAGAACACGGCTGTTTTAGATTTAGTTTCGCTCAGGCAATAAATTTTGCCTTTTATTGTTACACGTATGCAAAACACATCATCAGATGTCAGATATCAATACCGAAGCCCTAGCTAGGCAGGTGCGTAGCAAACGGGGGAATACCAGCCTTAGGGAAGCAGCTAGCTCCATTGGTGATCTCAGCATCGCTACGCTCTCGCGAATCGAACAGGGTAAGGATCCCGACCTGTCTACCTACTTCAAAATTTGTACGTGGCTGAATGTAGATGCTGACACTTTTCGGGGTTCAGCGGGAGAGTCTATGGATGAGGTAGACCACAAAGAGGAGATTCTTTACCATCTTCGTGCTGATGAGGTTCTTTCTCCCGAAGCGCGAGAAACATTGCAGCAAGTCATTCAGATGGCCTACTTAGTTCCTCGACAACCATAGCTTTGAACTAGGCCTCACTTATGAAACATGGATTGAAAGCGAAGCTCAAAAGAGATGCTTCGGCTTTGCGCAAAGAGCTTGGACTTCGACCTACCGACCCCTTAGATAGCTTTACTCTCTGTAGATGTCTCGGCCTAGAAATTCTAAGCTTCAAGGAACTTAGGGCTTGCATGAATCTACCAGAGGAGATGTTCCGGCCACTTTACGAGAATCAGAAGGGACAGGTAGTTTCTGCAGTGATGGTTCGCAGACCAGTAGGGGAAATAGTCGTCTACAATGAGAGCCACCCACCTGTCCGTATCCAAAGCTCGATCGCGCATGAAGTATCCCACCACCTTTGTGGTCACGAAGCAATGACCTATTCAAGCGTGGAGAGTGAATTTTTTCGGGGTGATAGTACTGATGAGGATGAGGAGGCTAACCATTTAGCAGGTTACCTTCTTATGCCAAGGGAAGGGATTTTATCGCTTGCAATACAGGGACTCCAGATCTCTCAATTGGCCGACAACTACAATGTCAGTACTCAGATGGCTCGTTGGCGCTACCATACCTCAGGAGTCGGTAGGCAGATGAAAAATAGGCGACGGTAAGGATTTCGATGAGATGGTATTTCCTGTCATGGGGGAAGGCTGCTAGAATCTGGGATCGAAATATTGTTGGCCATCAATCCATACCTCTAGCTCGTGACCACGAAGTTTGAGCGTGTGACTAAGCAAACCTTTATCCTTTGCTTCCAACTTAGTAGTCGCCCTAACGGTAAGCGTTTCCTCCATGGCTGCTAGAGCTTCACCCCCTAGTGGATTAGGCCCAGCTAAGGCTTTCAGCCTGACTGTCCAAAGCTTTACATCGGTCATTCGTCACCTTGTTTAGTAGAACATCTTCGGTTGCAAGATACTCGCTGGAGTACAGGAAGGCCACATCTATAGTTTACGTCGCAATCTGGTGGTATAGAGACCGCTAAGGGCCATAATTCCGGTGGGGTAGAACCTCTTTCTTGCCTCTACTTAAGACAACCTCACTTCTGGTTGAGTGATCTAGCTCCGCAATCCTTTGACACATGCCTACTAATCTTGTAGGGCGATTTACTATAAAAACGAAGAATTACACCCCCCAAAGAGAAGCAGCTCATTCTAGTCCAGGGGACCCTGGCTTCTATTTGTAGACTAACATTTTTCCGCTATATTTGGGGAAACTAAATCCCTCCTTTTATCATGGCTAAAAGATCTCCCTGGCATTCCATCAAGTCGAACGTTTACCATGATGACTCGAACTGCAACACGGGCAATAACATCGAACGAGAAAATAAACGCCCGGGCACTGGAGGTAAGGCAAAATGCGCCGAGTGTAAAAGGCTAGGGTAGTTCGACAGGGATATAGCACAGCAGGCCTGGAGCAAAGAGTAGCGGAGATCTAATCTTGCTCTTTTGACCAAAAATCCTAGTTATTGGCCACACCACCTTTCGTAGATCGATGTCAATCCACCGGTTGCGCCGTAAAGCCTGCTTCCGCAACAGTCTGACTGACCTCGGTGGGGGTAACGGAGTCGTCGGTCTCTACCGTAAGAATACGGTCAGGACTAGCTAGGTCGACCTTCCAGTTCCTAATGTTTTTACTGTCGTTCAGCACGGGGGTCACTCCGCGGACGCAGCCGCCGCAGTTGATGTTGGTCTTGAATTGCATGGTTTTCATGGGTAGGGAATTTATAACCGTCGCACGGTCTATGGGCGTCCGACGGTTAAGCTTACAGATCAATGGATTTAAGGCGTAGGCTGTTGAGCACCACGGAGACGGAGCTAAAGGCCATAGCCGCCCCCGCGATCATGGGATCGAGCAGAAAGCCCGTGAGGGGGTAGAGTAGGCCGGCGGCAATGGGAATGCCGATCAGGTTATAGATAAAGGCCCAGAAAAGATTTTGCCGGATGCCCCGAACAGTCAGTTTGGAGAGTTCCAGGGCGCGGGGGATGGCGGCCAGGTCGGAAGTGATTAGCGTCATCTTGGCTACGTCCATGGCAATGTCGGAGCCGTGGCCCATGGCAATGCTGACGTCGGCCGTAGCCAGGGCCTGAGAGTCGTTGATGCCATCCCCGACCATAGCCACCACCTTACCCCTTTGCTGCAGTTCCCGCACGAAGTCAGCCTTATCGGCGGGAAGCACTTCGGCGCGGTAGTCGTCCAGGCCAACCTGCTCCGCGACGGCGGCGGCGGTCTGCTGGTTATCACCGGTGAGCATGTACACCTCGATGTCCCGATCGTGGAGGGTGCGGATGGCCTCGGCCGAGCTTTCCTTAATGGGATCGGCGATGGCGACCATACCGATGGCTTCCCGGTTTCTGGCCATAAAAACTACGGTGTTGGCCCGCTGGCGGAGGGCTTCGGCGCGGTCTTCGAGGTCGGTGGAGGTAGTGATACTCTGCTCGGTCAGTAGGCGCTGATTACCCACGTAGTAGGTATTGGGACCGTGGACGAAGCGAATGCCCCGGCCGGTAAGGCTCTCGAAGTCGGTAATCTGGGCGTCGATCAGACGCTGGTCTTCCAGCCAGTCCACTACCGCGCGGGCCAGGGGGTGCTCGGAGAGCGATTCGCCGGCCCGCAGGATGCCCTTTACCGCCCCCGCATCGATCGTGTCTTCCCAGTACTCCGCCGTGACGGTGGGCCTTCCCTGGGTGATGGTGCCCGTCTTATCGAGGACGACGGCGTTCACCTTATGGCCCAGCTCCAGGCTTTCGGCATCCTTGATGAGTATATTATTCTCCGCCCCCTTGCCAATACCAACCATAATGGCGGTAGGAGTGGCCAGACCGAGGGCGCAGGGACAGGCAATCACGAGTACGGCCACGGAGGCCAGCAGAGCATGGGAAAAAGCATTCTCCCCACCCACCAGCATCCAGACGATGAAAGTCGCCACGGCGATACCAATCACGACGGGTACGAAGATGCCGGCGATCTTATCGACCAGTTTCTGGACCGGAGCTTTGCTACCCTGCGCCTCGCGTACCATACGAATGATGGAGGCCAGTAGGGTAGTGCCCCCCACCTTTTCGGCTACGAAGCGGAAACTACCGCGCTGGTTGACGGTACCGGCGAACACCGCCTCGCCGTCCGCTTTGCGTACCGGTACCGGCTCTCCGGTAATCATGCTCTCGTCGACGTAGCTCTCGCCCTCAGTGACCTGACCATCAACGGGGATTCGCTCACCGGGCCGCACGATAAGGGTATGCCCCACTTGCACCTCAGCTATGGGAAGCTCCACTTCCCGGCCGTCGACCACGGCGCGCACCGTACTGGGCTGCAGGCCGATTAGCTTCTTAATGGCCGAGGAGGTGTTGGACTTAGCACGTTCTTCTAGCAGTTTACCTAGAGAAATAAAAACGACGATAACCGTAGCCGCCTCGAAGTAGACGTGGGGCTCTAGTCCGCGTGCTAGCCAGAACTGAGGATACACCGTGTTGAAGACACTAAACAGAAAGGCAATACCGGTGCTGAGGGCGACCAGCGTATCCATATTCGCGGTGCCGTGCCGCGCCTGGCGGTAGGCCCCGACGTAGAAGTGGCGGCCGAACCAGAAGAGTACGACTGCGGCCAGCACTAGGGAGATCCAGCGGCCGGTCTCCCACTCCATAAAGAACATACCGATCACGAAGACGGGTAGGGTAAATACCGCAGCCCAGAGGGTACGTCGCTTAATCGTTTCGTACTCAGCCTCCTTAATTTCCTCCTGCGCGGCATCGGGATCGTCGGCGTCGATAAGCAGATCGTAACCGACGGCCTGTACGGCACTGCGGAGAGCTTCGGGGGAGAGCTGGCGGTGGTCAAAGTCCACCCGCGCCGTAGTATTGGCGTAGTTGACGCTTGCGCTCCGTACACCCGGTAGTTTACCGATGATGGTCTCGACGCTGGCCGCACAGCTAGCACAGCTCATACCGGTAACGGGGAAGATCTCGGGGTGCGTAGAGGTATCAATCTCTGCTAGCAGTGCCATGGTCAAAGGTTCTTACTCTGGAAACATCTAAGGCATGGCTTACGGTCTTGTTGTATTTTGCTAATACACCCTACTTTTTGCGGCTTTTCCCGCCCGCGTGAACTAGGCATTCAGTTTACCCCGGAGCAGTTGTGCGTTTACCGCACAGATCACCGTACTGGCGCTCATGAGTGCCGCCCCGATGGCCGGACTGATGAGCAGACCGGGCACGATACCCATGGCCAGGGGAAGGGCTACGACGTTATAGCCGGTGGCCCACCAGAGGTTCTGGATCATCTTTTGGTGGGTTGCCTTACCGAAGAGGATCAGGTTAGCGATGTCCTGGGGATCGCTATTTACCAGCACGACATCGGCCGTCTCGGCGGCCACGTCGGTGCCCGATCCAATGGCAATACCTACATCGGCCTGCGCCAGGGCGGGGGCATCATTGACGCCATCACCCGTCATGGCCACGAACTCGCCGGCGGCCTGTAGCTCCTTAATCTTAGTCTGCTTTTCTTCGGGCAGTACTTCGGCCATGTAGTCGTCCATGCCCAGCTCGCGGGCCACGGCCGCGGCGACCCGTTCGTTGTCTCCGGTCAGAAGGGAGCACTTGATGCCGTTGTCCTGTAGAGTCTTGACGGCTTCGGCGGAGCTGGCCCGCACCCGATCGGCGAAGGTCACGAACCCAGCCAGCGTACCGTCGATGAGGACGAAGATCTTTGTCTCCACGGCTTCACTGTCCTCTACCGGTGCGGTGATGCCCGCCCGTTCCAACATGGGATATCCCCCGGCGCGCACCTCTTTACCCTTGACCGTTCCACTGACCCCCACACCGGCCTCGTAGGCAAAATCACTACTGCTGGGTACTTCGATACCGCCGGCCTTAGCGCGGCGCTGCAGTCCCTTGGAGATATGGTGCTCGGAATTACTCTCCACCGCAGTGGCGTAGCGTAATAACTCAATTTCATCGTAAACCGGATCGAGCGGCACGATCCGCGTCACTTCGTGGGAACCCTCGGTCAGCGTACCCGTCTTATCGAATACAATGGTCGTGATCTTACGGGAGTTTTCGAAGGCGGTGCGGTTGCGGATCAGTAATCCGTGTTTGGCCGATACGCTCGTCGAGATGGCCGCCACCAGGGGAATCGCCAGTCCTAGGGCGTGGGGGCAGCTAATGACCATAACGGTCACCATCCGTTCCAGGGCGAAGGCAAGCGTACTACCCAGTAGCAGCCAGACCGCAAGGGTGCCGAAGCCGCCAACGAGAGCAACGATCGTCAGCCAGAAGGCGGCCCGGTCGGCCAGGCGCTGGGTCTTGGATTTTTGTCCCTGGGCGTCGCGCACCAGTTTGACCACCCGCGATAGGTAGGTGTCTTCTCCCGTACCGCTTACCCGCACGCGAATCGACCCACTACCGTTGATCGATCCGCCGATCACCTCCTGGCCGCTCGATTTGGTTACCGGTTTACTTTCGCCGGTCAGCATACTCTCGTTCAGGTCGGTGCTTCCCTCCGTGATCTTACCGTCGGCCGGCACTTTCTCGCCGGGTTTGATCAGGATCGTGTCCCCCGGCTTTAGCGTGCCGACTCCTACTTTAGTGACCTGGTCGCCACGCACTAGGTTAGCTTCGGCGGGCATCAGTTCCGCTAGTGCTTCCAGCGCCCGGCTCGCCCCAAGGACGGAGCGCATTTCGATCCAGTGGCCCACCAGCATCACGTCGATCAGCGTGGCCAGCTCCCAGAAGAAAGTCTTTCCCTCCAGTCCAAAGACTACGGCCGAACTATACAGATAGGCCGCTGAGATGGCTACGGCGATGAGGGTCATCATCCCCGGTGCCCCCTTACTCAGTTCTTCCTTCAGCCCCTTCAGGAAGGGCCATCCCCCGTAGAAGTAAATAATGGACGATAGGCCGAACAGCACCGGCATCTGCCCGGGGAAGGACCAGGTCAGCCCCAGCCACCCCTGAATCATTGGGGCCAGTAGTAGTACCGGGACGGTCAGTACGAGTGATATCCAGAACCGGCGCCGAAAATCCTTGATCATCATGCGGTGGTGATCGTGGTGGCTACCGCCGCCGTCGCCGTGGTCCATCTTACCGTGGTCCATCTTACTGTGGTCCATTTCACCAGGACCCATCTTACCGTGGTCCATCTTATTATGGTCCATGGCTCCGTGATTATTCCGGCTGATGGCACTTTCGTGGCCGTGCTCGGTGAGCTCCACCAGGTGATCTTCTATGGCTTGTACTTTATCGGTAAGCGAGAAGTCTCCGGCCTGTGCCAGGTGGCGATTAATCTCTTCGGTAGTGATGTGACGCGACATCGTGACCACCGCCCGGTCCTCGTTGAGGACCACGGCCTCTACCCCCCCGATACGTTCGAGTGCCCGTTGAACGGTGGCCGAAGTGGTCCGGTCGTGTATTCCGGCAACGCGGTATTCGTGGGTCATGGGTTTGGGATTACTGAAGGGATGTTAACGGGAGGGATACTCGCAGGGAATCCCACGTTATACTGATGGCACCCGCCTTATCATCGGTGGAGCGTACCGTGTAGGTTAGTGATTCGGTTACCCGATCGAGCCGCTCGGGTTGTACCCGGTAGCGCACTACGTCAAGATTCTCGTCGTAGTCGTCGGCCAGGTGCTGTTCGTAGTTTTCGTTGAGGATAATGGTCCATTCTTCCCGGCCCGGAATGGTGAATAGGCCGTAGGTACCTGCGGCTACTTCCTGGCCATTGATGCTCACCGGTCCACTAAAGTTAACCGAAGTAGCGTCGTGTGCTCCCGTGGCCCAGACCCGGTCGTAGGCCACCAGCCCGCCCCAGATCATACGTCCGCGTTTTCCGGGGGAAGAGTAGTCTACATGCACGTGCGTATCGCCGATGGTACCCATGGCGGAGGTATGCGGACTTAAGGGGGGCTTAGCCGTTGTTTCCATGTCGGTACTTTGGTCGTGATCGTGCTGGTGATCTTGCCGGTGGTCGTGACCGGCCGGTGCCTGACCGTCATCCGTTGCCGGGTCGTGCGCGCAGGTGCAGAACAATAGCAGTATACCCAGGCAGGCGGTCTTAGTCAGTACGGTCATAATTAGTCTTTGTTAGTAAGGGAGATAAAGGAGGAAACGGCAAATACAGTGGTCGCAAAACCCAGCACCATCTCCCCCCAAACCAGCACTTTGGCCGGATAGGTAGACGGCACGACTTCCCCAAAGCCGGTAGCCGTGAAGGTCACGGTGCTGAAGTACAGTCCATCGACAAAGCGGTAGAACAGGGAGGGGGGGTGGAAATTCTTTAGTGCATCGCTATCCGCTAGGGTCAGCAGGCAGTAATTGATTCCGTAGGCAATGACAAAAAAGGCAACCATTACCCCCAGCGAGACCAGACAATTCCGGATCGACATATTGTCCCCGTTGATGTGATTGAATACCCGCCGGAAGGTGGTAAACAGATAGAACGCAAACTGCACGCTACCGATCAGGGCGATCAGCGCTGCGGTAGGGGCGAAGTCGGACCAGAGGGCCACGACGGCCAGCAAACTACCCCCTAGTAATAGTCCAGATTCCCGCAGAAGCAGTCCCCACTGAATGGCATTACCCACGGAGGTAGTGAATTAGGGTAAAAACCAAGCCGCCACCCATCAGGAGCACGATAATCGCCGTGGTCAGGGTATCGAGCAGGCGGCGGAATTTTCCCTTCGGCGCATCGGGCTGGCAGCAGTCTTTCATAATCGAGATTTAGTGCGGTTCGTCTTCGGTGATGTGATCGGACTGGCCCTCCACGTAGTTACCCTGCACACCCACCCCGTGGAGGTAAACCAGGGTGCCGCCGTAGTGAGCGGCCAGACCGACGGTGACGGCCGATCCCGCTACGACGACCGCCACCATCACTTCGAGCCACCTACGGTTCGTGAGCACCCAGAGGTTGACTCCCTTCAGCACGAGGGCAGTAACACTAAGCCAGAGCGTCCACTCGGCATATGTATCGTGAAGGTTCAGGACCTGCTGGGCGGCCGGGGTCAGGCCTTGGGTGTGGGGATGCGTAAGCTCACTGGCCGCTAGTGCACCTGCGACCCCGCCCAGCAGTAGTAGCAGCGTAATCCAGTCGAGCGGTTTCTTCCACACGAAAAAGGTGGCGAGCTGGGTACAGACCGCCAGCAGCAGGAGCATGATCGGCACGTGTACCACTAGGGGGTGCAGATTGGGGAAGTCGGACAAGGAAGCGTTCACAACGGACGATTGCTCAATCCGTTGCGCAAATCCCATGGCGGGTAATACGATCGCAGGCAGCAGCAAGGAATACTTCATAGTGTGCGTGTTTAGTCGCCTACCACATCAATTTGATACCGGCACCGAGACCGTAATCGCTGTCGTAGCGAGCCTCTACGCCGACGTACTGCCCCAGAATATAGCTGGTGCCGAAGGTGTACTCGAACGACTGCCCGGTGAAGCTGTACCGGCCCTGGGCCGAGGCCCGCCAGCGACTGGTCAGCGGAATATCTTCCCGCTCCAGCTGTAGCTCGAAACGGCCACGGTGGTCGACGCGCAGATCCGACCACACCATCATGGGCAGGAAGTAGCGTACGCCGGCCAGCGCAACGGCCTCGGTCTCCAGGCTTTCCCGGTTGATCTCGGGATCCATCACCTGCTCCCCGTCGTACTCAAAGCCCACGTAGGCAGAGAGGAATTGCCGGGGGTCGATGTAGCGCATGGCCTTACCCTCCACTTCGAAGTTGCCGTCGT
This sequence comes from Lewinellaceae bacterium, assembly GCA_963803525.1. Lineage (GTDB taxonomy): Bacteria > Bacteroidota > Bacteroidia > Chitinophagales > Saprospiraceae > Neolewinella. The sequence goes on along the minus strand of CAWDMV010000008.1, from coordinate 43,432 downwards.
AGTCGGCCTCGCCCTCCAGGCTGAACTCGTTGTAGATGTTGAAGTAAGCGAAATCCGCCCAACTGCCGTTGCTTAGTCCGCTCACGCTGGCCATACCGAAGTACTGCCGGTCGTCCATGGCGAACTTGTCGTAGTCTGCCTTATCCGCGATGAGTAGGTCGGAACTGCCCTCATAGCCAATGATGCGCGCCATACCCGACATCATATGGTAGAGCAGGTGGCAGTGGAAGAACCAATCCTTATCCTCGGTGGCCGCAAACTCGATAATGGTGGTCTCCATCGGAGCTACGTTGACTACGTGCTTCAGCGGCGCGTGATCGCCCTGGTTATTGACCACGCGAAAGAAGTGACCGTGCAGGTGCATCGGGTGGCTCATCATGGTCGTGTTGTGGAACACGAAGCGGACGTTCTCTCCCCGCTCGATCATAATCTTGTCCGACTCCGAAAGGGGCTCGTTGTTGATCATCCAGACGTAACGTAACATGTTGCCGCCTAAGTAGAGGTGCACTACCCGAACGGGCCGGCCATCCTTCAGGGCGGTGGGTTCCTCGGAGCGCAGCATGTTGTAGTCAAAGATGGTCTCGTCGGGGTAGGCCTTTTTGAGCTCGTTATAGCCGGTCATCATGACGCCCATGGGTGCATCGGCACCCATCTGCATATCCATGGTCTTACCGTCCATCTCGGAGGCTTTGTAGGTCTTACCCTTATCCATACCGGACATGTCGTGGTCCATTTTGCTATGGTCCATTTTGCCGTGGTCCATACCGGCGGGCGGGGTGGTGTCTTTCTTCATGCCGGGCATATCGTGACCCATTTTACCATGGTCCATCTTGCCGTGGTCCATACCGGCGGGCGGAGTGGTGTCTTTCTTCATGCCGGGCATGTCGTGACCCATTTTGCTATGGTCCATCTTGCCGTGGTCCATACCGGCGGGCGGGGTGGTGTCTTTCTTCATGCCAGGCATATCGTGACCCATTTTACCATGGTCCATCTTGCCGTGGTCCATACCGGCGGGCGGAGTGGTGTCTTTCTTCATGCCGGGCATGTCGTGACCCATTTTGCTATGGTCCATCTTGCCGTGGTCCATACCGGCGGGCGGGGTGGTGTCTTTCTTCATGCCAGGCATATCGTGACCCATTTTACCATGGTCCATCTTGCCGTGGTCCATACCGGACATACCCATTGTTGACGAACCATCTTCCGTTGGCATATTCATGTCCCCATGGGCGGCCATACCCTGCGGGCCTTCACCTTGCTTCTCCATGCCCTGCATCCCCATATCCATCTGCATCCCCATCTTCATCATGGATTGCATGAGAATATCCTCGTTAGTGGGGGCCTGACCGGCGGGGTAGACCTGCGGCTCCGGAATGTCGGAGGGTGCCTTACCCATCTGCATATCGGGCATTTCGGCCATCATATCCTTCATCTCTTTGGTCAGGGCGTAGTAGTCGACGGGGGGTAGATCCGGGGCGGCGTGTTCGGTGCCGGATCCGAGCCAGGTGGTCGTATGCTTGTAGCGATCCCAGGAGGTAGCGCGGAACTCGTAGCGACCCTCGGCCGGCAGCGTAACCTCAATATCGTAGGTCTCGGCCGTGGCGATGAGGAGCTTATCTACCGCGACGGGCACGACCTCCTGGCCGTCAGCGGAAACGACCGTCATCTTTCCCCCGGCAAACTGTAGCCAGAAGTGAGAGGAAGCCGATCCGTTGATGACGCGCAGGCGTACTGTTTCACCGGCGGCCAGATCGGCGTAGGCATCGGTTATCTGACCATTAGTTAGAAAGGCATTGTAGTAAACGTCGGCCAGGTCCATGCTGGGCATGCGGTTCCACTCCAGCCAGGCCTGTTTGCCCAGATTACCGGAGGCGAGGGCACCGCCGTAGCTCTGTACGGCATTTCGTTTGATGGCGTACCAGTCGGTGTGGCGCTTGATCTGTCGGAGCACTTCATGGGGATCCTGCTCCGTAAAGTCGGAGAGCAGGACTACTTTCTCTTTGGTTGGCGTACCCGCCTTGGGTTGGATCACGATGGAGCCGTACAGCCCCTTCTGCTCCTGAAATTCGGTATGGGAGTGGTACCAGTAGGTGCCGTGCTGAATGATGGGAAAGGAGGCGACGTAGGTATCACCGGGCCTAATGAGACTAGTGTTGAGCATGGGTACACCGTCGTATTCATTAGGTAGTAATAGACCGTGCCAGTGAAAGGACACGGTACCCTCGGTCCGGTTGGTCACGTAGATACGTGCCGAATCGCCCTCCGTAAAATTTAGGGTAGGGGCGGGAATGCTGCCGTTGGTGGCCAGGGCCGGGGTGGGCTTACCCGTGAAGTTGACGACGGTGTCCGCTACCGTAAGGTGGTAGGTCATCGTACTGCCAGTCCGCGTAGTGAGCGACTGACCGGGGATCATATCGTAGGTACTGGTCTTCCCGTCGCCAGTTTGCTGACCGAAGACGGGCAGGGATAATAGGATTAGTAGTAGGGGTAAACCACTGAATAATATGCGGGACATGTCGGTAGTCTTTGGGGGTTGAAGAACCGCCGGATGCCCTCACGGCACCCAGCGGTTAAGAAAATTAGACGGCTAGCTTAGGCGGCCATCTTGCGGCATTCCTCGGCACACTTGCGGCAGGTCTCGGCGCAGTGCTGACAGTGCTCGTGGTCCTTGTGCTCTGCGCACAACTCGGCACAGTAGTCACAGACCTCGGCACACAGGGCGCACTGCTGCTTCGTGAACTTGCTGTCGGCGGCCATCAGTCCGATGGTAGCCTGCAGTACTTCGATGCACTGGATGCAGCAGTAGGGGCAGTCGTTCATCGACTTCATGCCCACCATTTTGGTCAAACATACCTTGCAGTCGATCAGACACTCCAGGCACGATTCCATGCAGGTGGTGTACTGATCCTTTACGGGGAGGGATAAACTCATAGTAAAACGGATTTGGTTATTCTTGCTGCTCCAGGCGGTAGATCATCCGCTTCATTTCGGCGATCTCTGCTTCCTGGGCTTCAATTATCTCTTCGGCTAGCTTAATGGCTTCGGGATCCTTTAGGTGAGCCTTCTGGCTTACCATGATCGCGATGGAGTGGTGGGGAATCATGGCCTTCATCCACTGTACGTCACTGACGAAAGTCTGCTCGCGTACTCCTGCGTAACAGAGAATGAAGGTCAGTGCCGCTACCCCGAGAATGGCGTAGTTCCAGACTTTCTTCCGGTACATCCCCCACATGAAACCCATCATAACAAACACCATTGCGGCAATCATCAGGAAGGTCATATAGGTGCGGCTGGGGCTCAGCATCACGTGATCAAAAACGTCCACGTTGAGGAACATCACGGCGTACATGATCACGAAGGAGGTGGCCATCATGAGTCCGAACTTCAGGTAAGGATTCATACCGCCTTGCATCTGACCGTCGTGGTTGTGGTCTAGGCTGGGTCGGGGTGGGTGCTTGGCTTTTGACGTAGTACTCATTATTACTTACTGATTTCTTCACTCACGTTACCGCAGGTCAGCATTTCCTGACCGAAAAAGGGATTGCGTATTTCGGCCACTTCACTGAACCAGTCAGCCCCCTGCCCGTCGAAGGCCATCGGGCAGTGTAGCTTGTAGATGGTGCCGCCATCCAGACCCTCGGTAAGTAGGGGTTCCAGTTCGGTGGTTAGGGTTGCGAAGGCCTGCCGCTGGGCGGCTAAGTCATCGGTCGTGGCAAGCTGCTCGGCAAGCGCCCTAAGGCCAGCGCGCTCGGGACCAAAACTCTCGGCTAGGTTGCCGGCCACGGTAGCTGCCTCGCCGGCATCGCTATTGACCAGCGCGGTGCGCAGATGGAGGTAGTTCTGAAAGACCTTGTCGGTCATTCGATCAACAAACTTCGCGTCTGAAATTGCGGGCGCGCTGGCGCGCTCGGCTTCAACCTCGGCCGGAGTGCTAATCCCGGTCTCGGTAGCATTTTCCGTTTGGGCGTTGCCATCGGCACAACCAATAAAAATTGCTGCAAGCAAAAAAATAAAAGTGAAGTATTTCATACCATGCTGTTTATCTAGTAAACAGCGATGAGCCAAGGCTTACCTATTTATAATTTGCTAATAATTACTGTTTTATGCGGTACTCATAGCTCATCCAGTTGACGGGCCACGTATTCCCCGCGCGCGCGGAATGCAGTTGGCGACATACCCGTATCCTGTCGAAAGACCACCGTGAATCTACTCGCGCTACCATAGTTAAGCCGGAAGGCGATACTCGACACGGAATCGCGGCTCCGTACCAATAATTGCTTGCCGCGTTCGACGCGGTGAAGGCGGTAGAAATCGTTGATGGTACGACCTTCTTCTTCCGAAAACAGACGACTGAGGTGGCTGTAACTCTGGCCGATATCACTCGTAATTATATCGGAGAGCGTCTGGCTGGTATCGGCCTGGTCGTCGTATACCATAGTTATAATTAAGCCTTTGATACGGCTGACGACACCTCCAGCGTCATCACGTAGGGCAAAACCCAGCGATGAGAGCTGTTGCCCCAATCGCTCCAACATGTTCTCACCTTCGGGGGGCGACCCGGTCAGGCGGCCCAGCTCCAGCCGATGGATGCTCCAACCTAGACTGCTAGCCACCTGGTGTACCACCAGGATGCAGCGGTCGCAGACCATGTTGTCGATGTAGACGTCTTGCTCGTTCATAGTGCGGGTGTTGTATTTGTGAGGGTATCCATAGTCGAGCCACACGTTAGCATGGCCTCGCCGTAGTAAGGGTTACGGATCGCGGCTTCTTCACTGAGCCAGTTAGCCCCGGCCCCGTCGAAAGCCATCGGGCAGTGCTGTACGTAGAATGTGTCATCGGCTACCCCGAAGGCGGTCAGGGTATTAATTAGTGCCTGAGATAGGAAGCCGAATTGTTCCCGCTGTTCCTCCACCGAGGCGGCATCCGCGACCCCGTCCAGATGTGTGCTCAAGGCATCCATTTGCTCCATCCAGTACTGGTGGGCCTCGTCCTTTACCAGCGACATATCGACCTGGGTAAGTCCCTGCCGGAGGGACTGTAACAGGACATCATCCGCTACCTGGCTAGCGACCATGCGCTCTTTTATGGGCAGGTAGGACTTGGTCAGAGCAGACAGTTGTTGCCGGAATACATTTGGTGTTTCTTCACGGTAATTGGGCAGAACCATAGCCGTGACCTCACCTACTTCCCGTCCCTGTACGATCACGTCGCGGTTCATCATACTGGATTGATTGCGGAGCTGAGCGGCGGCATCGAGTTGGAAGGCTCCGTTAGTGACCACGCGTTCGCCTGCCTCCAGGCCCGATAGTACCGCGTACCCATCACCCATGGAAGGCCCCAGTTCCACCTCCCGAAACTGGTAAGTGGGTACCTCCGTACTGGCTAGCTCTACGTAGACTACGGAGCGCTCACCGGTCCAGAGTACGGCGGATTTGGGCACCATCAGCTCCTCGTTGTTCGCCTTAGGGCGCGCGGCCGCAGGTGCAAGCGTTCCGCGGATAAACATTTGCGGTTTGAGCCGACCGGAGCGGTTACTCACTTCCGCGCGAATCGTAGCCGTGCGCGTCTGTGGGTCGATCAGCGGGTCGATGAAGGTTACGCGGGCAGTAAACGTTTGCTCCGGCAGGGAGGCCACCGTGAAGCTCACGCGGTTGCCTTCGCGGATGCGGCTGAGATCCCCCTCGTAGGCATCGAACAGGGCGTAGAGCTGGCTGAGGTTAGTCAGGGTGTAGAGTGTTTCGCCGGCCATGACGTAGTCTCCCACGCGGGCACGTACCTCAAGCACCGTACCACCGCGCTCGGCGTATACGGGAAAGTTGGTGATCACCTCCCCACTGCGCGCTACCTCGTTGATCCGTTCATCGCTGATCTTGAGGTTACGCAGTTTGTTACGGGCGGCGGTGAGCAGTTCGGGGGAAAGGTTGGTGAGTTTGGTGGCTTCGAGCAACTCCTCCTGGGCTACCACAAGCTCGGGACTGTAGATGGTGCCAATCTGCTGGCCGGCGCGCACCTCCTCCCCGGCGTACGTAACCAGCAGGCGTTCCAGGCGACCGGGATAGTTGACGGACTGGACGGTGGCGGAGGACTCATCCAGGGCCAGCCGACCGGTCAACTGAATCGCAGGAGCGGTACCGGGATTGTTGGCCCCGCTGCTGCCTACCTCGGTAGTTCGTACCCTGGCCATCGCCACGGCGGCCTCGGTCATGGTCAACACCGTGGGGTCGCTGCCGGCGGCGGCGTCGAGAGGAATGAGGTCCATTCCACAGATGGGACAGTCGCCGGGCTCGTCCCGTTGAATTTGGGGGTGCATGGAGCAGGTCCAGATTGTTTCCTCGAGGTCACCCCCCGCGGCTACGGCATCAGTGGTGTGGTCGTCCATGACCTCTGCGTCGGCACCGCCAAAGAAGAGGTAGCCACCGAGCAAGCCGACGACTAGCGCGAATACGATGTATAGAAGGGTCTGTAGTTTCATGGGGGAGGTATTTATTCCGGTAGTTATCGGGATGGTAGGTAGCGGTTGATGAGGGCCGATTGGATGAATATGGTCTGCTGGGCCGCGATGGCCTCGATGCGGTAGTCTATGAGTTGCTGCTGAAGCTCCAGGAGCTCGTCGAAGGCCCGCTGGCCGTTGGCGTATTCCGTGCGGGCGATGGTAAGGGCAGCCCCCAGGGTGGTGACCTGCTCGACGAGGAATACCAGCCGCTGCTGGGCGTCCAGGCGGGCGACATCGGCGCGTTCGATAGCGGCGGAAAACTCATTAACCACGGCCACCCGGCGGCTGGCGATGGCCCGAGTGCGTATGGCTTCCTCCTCGCGAACGGCCCGGTACCGTCCCCCACCGAGGGGGATGCGTAGCATCACGCGGGGCAGGATGGCGTCACGGCCGTTGCGTTCGGGCTCCATATCGGTACGCGGACCCGTAACGACGTATTCCACCCCGACCCCAAAATCCGGTCGCGCCTCCAGATTGTTAAGTGCTACGGTACGGCGCGAAATCTCTTCCTGGAGGGTAAAAATGCGGATTTGTGGGTGGTCGGTCAGGTATAGATCGGCCGGCAAACTACGGGACGGGGTCACACGTGGTACGACGAAATTGCGGGGCAAATCTCGATTGACCAGCTCTTCAATATCGGTCCATGACATAGCTATCTCGGCACGTAGTCGCTCGATTTGGCGCTCCGTCATGTTCGTCGCTAGGTCGGTGCGGTACACATCCACCGAGCTACCCCGGGAGTTTTCTACCCGGCTGAGTGCGAGCTGCCGTAGGCTAGCGTATAATTCCAGGCTTTCGGTCAGCGCGTCGATCTGTTCTTCGGCAGCGACAATCTGATAATAACCGGATTCGAGGCGGTACAGCAATTCCAACTGTAGTGCGGCCGCTTGTTCTAGTAGCGGCTGCGCTCGCGCGTCAGCCAACGCCGACATCGCCGCTAGTGTACCCGGCCAGGGCAGCATCTGGGTAGCTATGAACCGGGCACGTTGGGGACCAAGGCGAGTCTCTACCGGAAGGATGGATACCCCCCCGCCTATCTCCAGATCGGGTAATTGGGCTAGTTGCGGGCTGATGGCCAGGGCGGCACGGTAGTCATAGGCTAGTGCCTCTAGCTCGGGATTACGCTCCCGTAGCAGAGTACGTAGGGAATCCAACGACTGCCCCACCAGCGTTATCGGTAGAAGGACGGTTAGCACCGTCGCCAGGACCGCGAGCAGCCCCTGAAGTTTTAAGTTTGTAGCGTGCTGCATTACTTGCTTATCGGTGAGTTATTGGTTGTAGGTGAAGACCCTTGAGGATCTTGTCCCCTCCTTCCCCGTTTCTTCACCCGCCATTCCGCCCGCAGGCTCCACAGCACCGGCACCGTAAACATGGTCACCACCTGCAGGAGCATCCCCCCAAAACTCGGGATCGCCATGGGTAGCATAATATCAGCCCCCCGCCCCGTAGCGGTGAGCACCGGCAGCAGGGCTAGGATTGTCGTCGCCGTGGTCATCATCGCCGGCCGTACCCGCCGTAGGCCACCCTCCACCACCGCGTCGCGCACTTCCTGCACCGTAGTCGGCTCGTTGCGCTCGAAGCTGTCGCGCAGGAAAGTGGCGACCAGCACCCCGTCATCGGTCGCAATGCCGAACAGCGCCAGGAAGCCTACCCACACGGCCACGCTCAGGTTGATGGTGCGCATCTGGAACAGGTCGCGCAGGTTGGTACCGAAGAAGTTGAAGTCCAGGAAGTCGGGATTGGCGTACCCTCCCAGCAGCAGAAATCCTCCGGAAAAGGCCACGAAGACGCCACTGAAGACCATTAGCGAGGTTGTCACGCTACGGAACTGGAAGTATAGAATCAGAAAGATCAGTGCCAGGGCAATGGGCAGCACCAGTTTGAGCCGCGCATCGGCCCGTACCTGCTGCTCGTAGTTGCCGGCAAAGCGGTAGCTAATGCCCGGAGGGATGTCGAGCTCGCCGGTCCGGGCCAGACCGTTGAGGTAGGCGGTAGCATTGTCCACTATCTCTACCTCGGCGTAGCCTTCCTCCTTGTCGAACAACACGTAACCAACTAGGAAGCCGTCCTCCGATTTGATCATCTGCGGTCCCTGTTCGTAGCGTACCTCGATGAGGTCGCCCAACGGGATTTGCTGCCCATCCCCCGCGGGAATCAGGATGCGCCGAATGGACTCCGGATCATCGCGCAGCTCCCTGGGGTAGCGCAGTCTTACTCCGTAGCGCTCCCGCCCCTCGACGGTCGTGGTCATGAGCATCCCACCCACGGTAGCCTGAATTTGCCGCTGGACCTCGGTGATGGACAGCCCGTAGCGGGCAATGGCATCGCGCTTCACGTCCAGGAGCAGGTAGGGCTTGCCTACCAGGCGGTCGGCGTACACGGCGGCGTCTTTTACCCCCTCCACGTTCTTGAGTTCACGCTCCAGCTCAAGGCCGAAGGCTTCGATCTGCTGTAGGTCGGTACCGCGCACCTTAATGCCCATGGGCGCGCGCATGCCGGTTTGGAGCATGACCAGACGGGTCTCGATGGGCTGTAGCTTCGGGGCGGAAGTGACACCGGGTAAGTTCACGGCGGCAATAATCTCTTCCCAGATGTCGTCGGGGGAGCGAATGTGGTCGCGCCACTGCCGGTAGTACTGACCCTCCGAGGCGGGCACTAGGTCATCCGCCAAGGATTGCGCACCTTGGTCCAGCGGCCGGCCGGACTTATCTACAAACCTCCCCTCCCCGTCAACTTTGAACCGCAGCCGCCGCCCATCCTCATCCGTCAGGTACTCCGACTTATACTGAATCATGTTCTCGTACATGCTTAGCGGCGCGGGGTCCAGCGGACTATTGACGCGGCCGGCCTTTCCAACGACCATCTTGACTTCAGGAATGGTGGTCACCGCCATATCCAGCGTCTGCAGGTTACGCAGGTTCTCGGCCACCCCGGCGTGGGGCATTGCGGTAGGCATGAGCAAGAAGGCCCCCTCGCCGAGGGCGGGCATGAACTCCTGACCGATGTCGCGGTACACGCCAAAGCCAGCGGCAATGATGATGCCCACCAGGATCAGGAACAACCACTTCACCCGTAGCAGGAAGCGGAGTATGCTACCGTAGAAATAGATCACCAGCCAGAAGAAACCCAGAAGGCTCCCGGCTACCACTACTACGAAGAGGAAGTTATAGGCCGTCGACTGCTCGACGCCCAGGGGTAGCCAGTAACCGGCTAGCAACCAGGCGAGGGTGAGGGCTATAAGCACGTTGATCAAAGGGGTCAACCACTCGGTTTTTGTTGCACCCGCGTCCCCGCCCACCGCCGTCGATGGCTGCGCAGCAAAAACCGCGTTCGCTAGACCAAGTATAGCCGCCAGCAGGGTAATTATTCCCAACCACCAGGCCACAAATATCCACGCCGCGATACCCGCCGCCGCCAACAAGACATTACCCAGTAGCTTGCGCTTTTTACCACTCTTGTCCAGTCCGAAGACCAGGTCGGCCAGCGCCGGGATAAAGGCAATAGATACGAATATGGCCGCGATCAGTGCAAAAGTCTTCGTAAACGCCAGCGGCCGAAACAGCTTGCCCTCCGCCGCCTCCATCGTGAAGACGGGCAGGAAACTGATAATGGTCGTAGCTACCGCCGTGAGTACCGCCGAGGCGACCTCCACCGTGGCCTCGTAAATGCTCTCCAGCCGGCTCTCCCCGGGCGGGGCATTGTTGAGTCGGTAGACCATGCTCTCGGTCAGCACGATGCCCATGTCGACCATGGTGCCAATGGCAATGGCGATACCGGACAGGGCCACAATATTGGCGTCCACTCCGAAGTAGCGCATGGCGATGAAGCACATCAGCACCGCCACGGGCAGGGTGCCGGCCACCAGTAGCGATGACTTGAGGTTGAACAGCAGCAGGATTACCACAATGGCCGTGATGAGTATCTCCAGCGTGAGGGCCTCCTCCAAAGTGCCAATGGTCTCCTGAATCAGCCCGCTGCGGTCGTAGAAGGGCACGATGGTAACGTGAGAAACCATCCCATCCTCCAGCTCCCGCCGCGGTAGCCCCGGTGCCAGTTCAGCAATTTTAGCTTTGACGTTATCGATGACCTCCAGGGGGTTCGCGCCGAAACGGGCAACGACCACGCCCCCTACCGCCTCGGCTCCGGACTTATCGAGTAGACCGCGACGTTCGGCCGGTCCTACGTTGACCCGCGCGATGTCGCGCAGGCGGATGGGCACGTTATTGGCCTCACTCACCACGGCGCTTTCCAGGTCCTCCAAATTCTGGAGGTAGCCCAGTCCCCGCACGAAGTATTCCGCTAGGTTAATCTCTAGGGTAGCGGCCCCCACGTCCAGGTTGCTGCCCCGCACGGCCTGCATGACCTGGTCTAGGGTAATGCCGTAGACGCGCATTTTTTCTGGATCTACGTCCACCTGGTATTCCTTGACGTGACCGCCAATGCTGGCTACCTCGCTTACGCCTCCGGCCGCGCTAAGTCCGTAGCGCACGTAGAAGTCCTGAATAGAGCGTAGCTCGTCGAGGTCCCAGCCGCCGACCGGATCGCCCGTTGTGGGATTACGGCCCTCGAGGGTATACCAGTAGATCTGACCGAGGGCTGTAGCATCCGGACCCAGGGTCGGCACGGCGTTGTCGGGCAGCACCCCGGCGGGCAAACTATTCAGTTTTTCCAGGATGCGACTGCGCGAGAAGTAGAACTCCACGTCCTCCTCGAAGATCAGGTAGATGCTCGAAAAGCCAAACATTGAGGTCGACCGGACGCTCCGCACCCCCGGAATTCCCAGTAAAGATGAGGTGAGCGGATAGGTAATCTGGTCCTCCACGTCCTGCGGCGAGTTGCCGGGCCAACGTGTGAACACGATTTGCTGATTCTCCCCGATGTCGGGTATGGCATCCACGGCCACGGGGTCGCGGGGCAGGCCCAGTAGGTTGAAATCAAAGGGGGCGGTAGCTAACCCCCAGCCTATAAAACATAGGAGTAGGAGCCACACCACTAGTTTGTTCTCCAGGAAGAACCGGACAAAAGCATTGAGCATACGGAAAGACTTGATGTAAATCACGGTAACCCCGCACAGCGCAGGCTGGCGGGGATAGGGGAACTCATCAAGACTCTATAAACGGAATATTTGAAACTCGTGCACCGGGTCCGGTATCAGCGGAGGCGGTCGATACTGTTCAAATCTCGTGTTTTTGCGCGGCCGCGGATGCGGGGGCAGGTAGTTGAACAGTAGGGGTGGGAAGTCCGGTAGTAGCGCTATGACCTGAGGTGCAACATTGAGGGTCGTTGGTTCCTGATCATCGACTTGTAGCAACTCATGTTCGTCGTCGCAACATCCTTTGCTTTGGCCCTTCTGTATCTCGGTAGTCGACTTGGGATGGAGAGGACACTGCGCTTGTTGTTGGTCCTGATGGCATTTTTCCGCCTCGATGAAAACTGCTACCGACCTTAACTCACCCATACAAAAATGGCGGTTGATCGGTAGTCCAGCGGAGCCGAACAAGACCAAAAACGCTAGTATTATATGTACGGGATGTTGCAAACTTGCGATGATTCTCTCACTTGAGACAGACTAATACGTGTGAATGTTCGTCATGGCTCACTGTACGTCAGGCACGTAACTCCTTGAGTCGCTGGCCCACAGGATCTGCTATTACGAAGGACGAGTTGTGGTTTTCACAAGGATAAACGTCGTGCTAGCAGGATCATATCTATAGCTGCGGTTACGCAGAACACCTAGTAAAGAGTTACTTACATCGGACCGATCGGTGGGGAGTAGAGCTTGAAAGACATTCTGCTAGACGTACGTTGCAGTGAACCACGTGGGGTGCTAGGGCAATGGTCCGTACAGGTTTGACGAGGTTGAGGGGAAGCGTAAAAAAGGCGGTGAGCCCGTATCTTGAAGGTTCTCCAACTTTTAAGACCCATGGCTCACCTGACGAAGGTTGCTACCCTCGCTGCTTCAATAATACGACAAATGACCCACGTGGGTCGCTGGCAAAGCCAGTTTTTGATCCATCTCTTTCCCCTTCTGCTCTCCATACGTGGTCGGTATAACTTTACTCACCTGGCACGCTACGGTGAGCACAACGAGGCCACCTACCGGCGCCAGTACGCTAAAGACTTCGACTGGCTGAGCTTTAACCTGGGTCTGGTCGAGCGCTACCTATCGGATCATCGCATCATCGCCCTGGACCCTTCTTACGTGACCAAGAGCGGTAAGCATTCCGCCGGCGTAGGCTACTTCTGGAGCGGAGCGGCCGGTCAGGCCAAGTGGGGGCAGGAGTTTTGCGGCCTGGCTGCCGTAGACCTAGCCGACAAGACGGCCCTACACCTACTAGCAGTACAGACCGTAGCTCTGGAAGAAGGGGAGAGCCTACTGGACTACTACTCCAGCATCGTGACCCTCAACGCCGCTAAGCTGCGCCGCGTGTCTGACTACGTGGTGGCCGATGCCTACTTTGCCAAGGCCAGTTTCGCCGATGCGGTGCGCTCGGCGGAGCTTCAGCTCAATACGCGGCTCAGAAAGGATCAGGTGCTCTACTACCTCTATCGGGGACCACGCCGCCCGGGTCCAGGTGCCCCCAAACAGTACGATGGCCGGGTGGAGGTGACCCATCTGCGCCCGGACGTCTTCATCCCCTGTGCCCAAGGCGATGACGGTTCCTGGACGGCCTTCGAAGCGGTGGCGTACATCAAAGCCTGGAAGCGCAAGGCTAAAGTAGTCGTCATTCACCGCTACGACACGGCAGGCAACATTTGCTCCCACTCCACGCTAGCCTCTACCGACCTGCACCAAAGCGGGGCTGATCTGGTGCTGAGCTACACCTGCCGCTTCCAGCAGGAGTTCCTCTACCGGGATGCCAAACAGGAACTCGGTCTGGAGGACTGCCAAGCCTACAGCTGGCCAAAGATCGACTTTCATCTCAACGCTTCACTGACCACCGTTTCCCTGGCTAAAGCCGCCCACTGCTTAGCCCCCCAAAAGCCCCACGATGAGCCCTTCAGTATGGCGGATATCAAGACGGAATATGTCAACGAGAGCCTAGCTTTGCGAATAATTCGCGGGTGTGGGTTGTCGCCCGACCTGCCGATAATTCGCAGACTGCTGCCTGAGATCAGAAATCTGGGTAAACGAGCCGCTTAAAACTATACGGACCATTGTAGGGGAGACCACCTCACAGCGTACCGAACGAGAAAGAAATTTATATTGTAGTAGAGCATTGTTTTGAGGATAAACACGGACTGTCGAGAGGTGCCCATTCCATAATCTGCTATTTGTAACTGTTTTTTGATGTATAGACTCTTTTTGCCCTAAAGAGCGTGGAGGAGAGTGATCTTGCAAGCTCAAACCAGTCAGCCCAGCTTTCTACTCGCGTAGCTCTCAGAACACGTAAAGTCCCGTTACGGGGCCTTACTCGACCGATGGAATTCCGCTGCAAAACTTCACTCTCAATCTCTACCCATAACTACCGTTTTCCATGAAAAACATCCTTCGCTTTTTGCTGCTCGCCGTTTTCGCCGGCGGCACTCTCCTCATCTCCAGCTGTGATCAGGAAGACGACGGACTCCAGCTCATTGCCCACGACGACAGCGTCTTCATGCGAAACATGCACGAGGGCATGGCCACCATGGAAGCCATGATGCTTACCCAGGACCCTGATCATGACTTCTCCTCTATGATGATCATGCACCACGAGATTGCCATCAAAAACAGTGAGGAAGAACTAAGAATCGGTACAAGCTCGGAGATGAAAGCCATGGCTCAGAGCATCGTCGACGCACAGAAGGCGGAAATTGAGGAGTTCAACGCTTTTTTGGCTGGCCACCAAGCCCGTGAGCCCTTCGTGCCCGAATTCACTACGCTTCAAATGACGAACATGATGCAGATGTCGAAGGGAGTCGATCTGCGGCCCCTTACGGGAGACCCCGACTTAGACTTTGCCGCACTCATGATCGATCATCACCAGGCAGCAATCGATAATTCGGTTGCCCTGCTGACCTTCGGTAGGGAGGAGCAAATAAGGGAAATCGCCCAGCGGATCATTGCCGATCAGAAGATGGAGATCCGGATGCTACAGGATTACCTCCTGGCCAACAAAACCTACTAGCGGTTTTCTAAATGTTATGCCTCTAGAATTAGGGGTTAACCAAGTGGAGATTGACGGGAATTCTGTCGGTCTCCACTTCTACTTTTAGTAAAAGTCAGCTAGAACACGGCGGTCGTTCCAGTACCTGTGATCATTGATGAACTGCCCATGTGGATTTGGTTTTGCGCGGTATTGGTAAATTCCTCCGTTCAACAAAAGACGGCGTTTACCAACGCCCGAGGGGGCAGAGGCCGTCTAGCGTAGTGCCGTGCGTGCTCAACCCCTTCTCCTCATGTCAGTCCTACTCCGTTGCCTGCCCGTTTTCTTATCCTTTCTAGTGGCTGCCAGCCTTACCGCACAGGACAGGGCGGGAAGCGTCTACCTAGATGGAGGTACTAACTTCTTTGCCCAGCGCGCGGAGGGTAGCCTGCCTGATGCGCATATCCTCCGCAGTCGGGCGCTGCTGGGTTCTTACTTACGAGGGGCTAGTCACCGCAGCGGATACTTTCTCACGAACCGTCTACTGGCAGGCGCGCGTGTAGAGTACTTGCAATTTTGGTTCGATCGCGATGTCAACTTACGGGACAATTCAAGCTTACGGGCGCAGCCCTTCCTGCGGTACTATTTTCTCGACCTGGGGCGGCAGCAAAAATTTCTGCTGTTTGGCGAAGCAGGCCTAGGCACCTTTACCCCCGACGGGGGGCCACTTTTTGAAAAGGATTGGCACGTGGGCCTGGGGGCGGAGGCCAGGCTAGGTGAAGGCGTCCTGGGTACCGTGGCGGTAAACTACCATGACATAGAGTCGGGTCGGAACGCGGTGTCCCTGAACGTTGGATTAAACATCCTGACCGGGCAGCTCGCCCGCACGGGTAGTTCCACTCCTCTGCAGCGAGGGACTTGGCTCACCAATGGACAAGTCGGCGTTCGTAGCTGACCAGCTGGCCCTGCACCTGTCGCCCCGCTTAGGGTACGTCTTTCTACCCGGGCTACTGCTGGAGGTAGGCGCCGACTGGCAACGACAAGTTACCAACCCCTATTCTAAATCGGATATTGAATACCTCGGCGGCTATCCCTTCGATCGACGTACCCTCAATGTACAGATGCGCTACTATCCCCTCCGGCAAGGACGGCGGCTATTGCCCTTTCTCAGTATCAACACGGGGGCAGAATGGCTCCGGCATAACGGTGTGTATGGTGGTCCACTTTACTTAAGCTATAGCACGCCCCACATCGGAGCCGGCACGGGTGCCTCCTATTTTATCGCCGACCGGATAGCGCTGGATTTATCCGGCACTTACCGCCGGGAACTTTTGTCGGAGCGGGAGCGGACAGCTGAGTACCGGACCGAACTGCCTAAACAACGATTTACCGGAGAAGTCGGCTTGCGGTATTTCTTGCGGTAACTCCCAGGTTTGCTGGAACTATTGTAGACTCGGCATTATAGCTTTACCTATGTACCCGTCACCGGTAGGGGAGTCTCAAAATTCTCTACTTAACATAAGCAAAGTTATGGGCAAAATGTAAGTGGCTGATTTTCAGGCACTTTTTAAATATCACATCTCATTTTTACGGATGAATCGATCACAACGATGGCGCTGGCGGCCATGGTCGCTCACGCCTAAAAGTAAAGCCCTAACTCAGGACTGGGCGGATAAAATGGGAAGATCATCCGGGCGTTCGTCCACTTCCTCCCACTCACGCCGGGCGTCGAGATCCTCCTGAATGGCTTGCTGGACGGAATCGAGGATCTGCAGCTGATCGGCTTCGGTCAGCTTAGCAAACTCCGCTACAATTAGAGGGTGGTCCCTTCCTGCGTCCGGGGTATCGAGGCCGTACCGGTTGTATAGGTACTCGTACAACTCTGCGATTCCTTCGTTGTCGTACAGGTCGTGCGTCAGCTGCTTCGCGAAGCGGATGGCGTTGGGTGTGGCTCCCTGGCTTTCTAGCTCGTCAGCCAGCTCGTAGCGGGCCATTTCCTTGTCGTGCTGCTGGGTGTTATACTTCATCCACGCGATGACATCCTGCTGATTGCGTATTTCACTCTATTTGACCCCCCTATTTCACTCCGGTTTGACCCCCCTGTGGATAACCCACGTCTGTCAATACTACGAAGATAGGTTTTCTGCTTTTTTCCGCAAGCTGTCACCCTGGAGCTTGACGCGGTGCGCTTTGGGTACGATGCGGTCCAGAATAGCATCGGCAATGGTGGGTTCGGCGATGTATTCGTGCCATTTAGCTACGGGTAGCTGGCTGACGATGATGGTTCCGGCCCGCTCGTAGCGGTCTTCCAGGATCTGTAGCAAGAGCAACTTCACCGGATGGTTGATGGCCTGCAGACCGAAGTCGTCCAGGATGATCAGCGCGGCTTTTCCCAGTCGGTCCAACCACTTGATAATCGTCCCGTCCGCCTGAGCCAGCGTGATCTGCTCACAGAAGCGGTTCAGGTTAAAGTACAGGGTGCGGTAACCGTTCGAACAGGCGTGGTGTCCGAGCGCGCAGGCCAGGTAAGACTTTCCGCAGCCGGTGGCTCCGGTGATGAGCACGCTTTCTCCCCGGTCGATCCAGGCCAGATCGGACAGCAGGCTGAGCTGCTGGCGGCTCAGGTTGCGCTGGGGGCTGGGATTTATGTCGTGCAGGGTAGCCCGGTAGCGCATTTTACTTACCCGCAGGTATAGCTCCTGGCGACGGCTCTGGCGGGCCTGCGCTTCGGCGTCCAGGAGGCGCGCCAGCAGTTCGTGGCCGTCCGGGTGTTGGTCCAGGGGCAGGTCGAGGATACCCTGATAGGCTCCCGACATGCCGGTGAGTTTGAGCCGCTGCAGGGCAGAAAGATTGGTGGTAGTCATAACTAAGCAAGGATTCAAGAATGAATAAAAGATGGACGGGTAAGGAGGCGGCGGGCTTACTGATAAGTCGTCGCTCCCCGGATGTTGTCGTGTTGGGGCGGGGTGAAGAGTTCGGGTTGGGCGGGCAGCTCATCAAGTCTTTTCTCGAGGACGTTCTTCAGGCGCTGGTAGCCGGCTTTGCCGCTGATCTGCAGGCGCGCCGCGGCGGCTTCGAGGCGATCAGCGCCGTAACTGCCGGCCAGGGAGAGTACGCCCTGGCAGGAGCGGTAGCTCTGCGGTTCGTAGTGGCGCGAGGTGAGTACCTGCTGCATGGCCCATTCCGTGGCCGGACCGATGAGGCCGGCGTGGTAACGGAAGTGCTCGGCCGTCCAGCCCTGCGCCCGGCTCCACTCGACGTGACTGCGGGGCATATGCTTGGGGTCGGTCTGGTAACTCTGACGCGCCGCGGGGTGTAGCCGGGCGTGGGTGGCTACGCGCTCGGAGCCGATGTAGATCTCGACGGTCTGCTGGCCGAGAACGATCTCGGCCCGGCGGCCCACGTAGCGGTGCGGCACCGAGTAGTAGTTACGCCGCTGGCTTAGGTAGACGTGATAGTTCTGCTGGACTTTAGCCCGCAGCGTCGTCTTGAGCGCGAAGGCGGTGGTCGGAAGCGGGCGCAGGAGCGGTTTTTCTTCATCGTTGAAGACACTGTCGCGGCAGCCTTCCCGCGCCCGGTAGGCCCGCTGGTTATGCTCCCGGAGTTGCCTGCGCAGCGCTGCATTGAGTTCCGCTACGGAGTGGAAGTCGCGGTCGCGCAGGGGAGCGTACAGGCGGGTGTAGGCCAGGCGCACCGCATTTTCGACGCTGGCCTTGTCTTTTGGTCGGCCCGGACGCGTAGCCTCGAAGTCGAGCTCGTAATGCAAGCCCAGTTGAGCGATAACGTCGTTGAACTCGGGCGCGTAGCGGTCGGGCCGGGTAACGAAGGACTTCAGGTTATCCGAGACGATAGCCCGGGGAAGCCCGCCGAGAAAGCGTAAGGCTTCGGTGATGCCGAAAACAAAATCGGCGATCCGCTGAGAGTCCAGGGCGATGGCAAAAGTGTAGTGGCTGTAGGGCATCACGCCGATGAGCACCTGACAGGCGTGGACTTCGGCCGTCAGGGGATCTACCCAGGGCAGGGTCGCTCCGGCAAAGTCCAGCTGCAGCTTTTCCCCGGGCTGGTGGTGGATGGGCAGCGTCAACTGGCCGTGGCCAAGCACAGCATTGAGTAGGGCGCAGAAACGGGTGTAGCCGTAACCGTCTGACCGTTTTGCCCGGTAGCTTTCCCAGAGGAGCTGGCGGGTAACTCCGGTGCGGGATAGCTCCCCGCGCCAATATTCGATCTGGCTATCGAAGTACTCCCGGCGGGGATCGTCGCTCGGGCTCTGCTCGGGAAAGAAAAGCTCCCGTAGTGGCTGCTCCGCAAGCTCGAGGACCGCCGCTGGGCCGCCGGGGTAGTTTTGAGCAGTACGCACGTAGGCCCGTACGGTATTGCGGGCACAGCACACCCGGCGGGCGGTAGCCTTGACGGAGCCGGTAAGTTGGTAGACTCGAAGAATGGTGATGATCTGATCCATACGCTTGCTCTTTGCCATAATCCGGTCCTTGTTTGACCGAAAGATGGGGGCAGGCATGGATTATCCGGGGGGGGTCAAAGCACAGTGAAACGTTTTCCATAGAGGAAAAGAAATCCGCGCTTTTTAGGGGGGTCAAACCGGAGTGAAACGGGGGGGGTCAAAGGGTGTGAAATATGCAGCTGATCGGCTTTGGGCAGCTGTGCGAATCCCTCGCGCAACAGATTATGGTAGAGGCAGTTATTCGGTGTCTTTAGGCCATACTCTTTTTTGAGGTAATCATACAAATCTCCCGATCCGACAAAATCGTCGAATATCTCGTGCTTGAGTAACTGCTCAAAGGTGGCGGGAAGGGTTGAAATAGGCATACGTACTGGATTATAGGGGTGGTGGTCGGGGATGCGGTGGCCTGTTGGCATTGGGGGGACGGGCGTGAGCCGCCCGCCCCCCCTGCCGGTTAGTCCTGGGCTTCTTCGGTTTCGATCAGGTGATCGGCTACCGCTTCGGCTAGTTCGCTTACCTCGCTCCACCGGTCAATTTCTCCACCGTTGGGGCCGTGCAACACGTAGGGGTGAGTATCGGCCACGTCGTGCGCGATGATGAGGCCACAGGCCAGTTTAAAGGCGGTTTCCTCCGGCTCGGCCAGATAGAAAAGTCCGCTATTGATTTCCCGCTCGATCTCGGCCACGCGCACGTCGTAGACGTACCGCTTGATAAAGTCGTCGGATAGGTGCCACTGGTCCTTTCCGTGCCAGTCGTACACGGCCTGTACCCGGCCACCGGCTACGTAAACCTCGGCGTGGTCTACAATGCGGCGGAGCGTGTCGTGCTGGATGGCCTCGGCCTGTTCGGTGGACAGTTCGTAGGTCTTTTCTGCGCGGTTGGCGAAGAAAGAAACGTCGGAGATAGAAGGATCAAAAGACATGTGCTATGCTATTGAAAAGTGAACTACCGCTGGCACAGTAGGCGATCATTTGATTGCCCTACTAAGATAAGGTATATTTCATTATCAAACTATCTTTTAACACTATTTCAGCCCTTTATTTTCCACCTTTTTTCGGGGCCTTTTTCTGCCGTTCTGCCCGCCGCCCGTTTCTTTTTTCTAGGCAAATACCTGGTTGGGTCTTGCCGCGGCTAGTCAGGCAGATCAGCACCGATCGCCAGCTGCAAAGGGGGGGGGCAAATCTGCCCCCCCCCTTTGCGTAGGTGGTAGTCTACTAGCGACGAAGGAGCGCTGGCTTAGGGATGGGAGCGGCACGACTGAAAGGAGTAAACCGGAGGTTCGAGCGAACAGCGAGTAGCGGACACGCCCGACCCCCTGGGGTGAGCCCCCTAACGGCCCTTTAGTGCTTGATCTCTCCCGGCAACCCCCTACCTACCAACTGGGCGACCTCCCAGTTGTATCGCTGGCGCAATGCTTCGTCCTTCCATTTCAGGTGCACGGTTTGCGAATAGACCTGGAAAAGAAAAAACTTACTCTCCATTGGCCCGCTTCCTTTTGCTGCTTTCTGAACCGCCTCTGCCGTGCTGCTCGAGTACTCAAAAGTCCCCCCCATCAAGTGGCACAACGCCTTATCTACGTTGTCCAGATTTCCGCTGGTACTGTACCCCCCCGGCCTTCCGACAATGACCTTCTGACCCACTCCGTACGCATCGTTGGTGGCGTACTTACCCCGGCTCCCTACCCGGTTGCGGGCATTACTCGTCAGGTACTTGAAGGACTCCACCAGTATTTCTTCCTGAATCGGCACCCAGACTTCGCAGATCATGTTCAGCACTACCAGCACGTTCTCTTCGGTCACGGCCAGTTCGTAAGTCTTAGTGATGTACTGCTTCATCAGCCGCTGCCGCTCGTCACTCATGCGGTCAAGTAAGCCCGTTCGGTCAAAGAGCCCTTTCCAGGCCTTCTCCCGCAGCTTCTTCACTACGTCTTCTTCGTCACTGGCAACCCGGTAC
The DNA here is from genome assembly GCA_963803525.1 of Lewinellaceae bacterium. Classification (GTDB taxonomy): domain Bacteria; phylum Bacteroidota; class Bacteroidia; order Chitinophagales; family Saprospiraceae; genus Neolewinella. The sequence continues at coordinate 22,464 of CAWDMV010000008.1, read as the reverse complement.
ATTGGGGTATCGCGGGTGATCGAGGGATACCTGATACCGATGGTTCCCAGGTTCCTTTCCAGCTTTTGCGTCAGCTCGATAATGGTCTTGTGGTCTTTCCGTGCCTGATTGTAAACTCCGACGATCCGTTCGATCTCGTCGGGCCTCTTTAGCTCCTGGGGGCTACTGATTTCCATCTGCTATGCTATTGAAGAATGAACTACCGCTGGCACGGTAGGCAACCAATTGATTGCCCCACTAAGATACTCAATAAATCAATAACAATCAATCAAATAACACATTAACGTGCTATTCATTCAACAAGTCATAACTTCATTGTAGATAAACCGATCCCGGCTTACTCACTCCAAACTGTTTTTGTATTCAGACCCCGCCTGTATTGACCTACGGAGCGGGGTTTTTCCTTTAGTGAAAGCCCGGGTCGCACACGCAGCTTTCCCTAAACTGGTAGCAGACATGGCAAGTCGGAGGCGACCAGACGCGGGTTACGGTGACCGGGTAGGTACGGGGCTTCCACTGCGCCCGCTGGCCGATCACTTCCTTTGGCGGCGGGGGCAGCTCCCGCTCGTACCGCAGCACGCGCCACGGATCGCTTGGGTTGTCAGCCTCATCCTGGTCAAGGAGGCGCTGGTATTCGTCGTCGGTGATGTGGTGAGGATCGTCCATGGTTGTCTAAGATAGCACTGTCGTCAACGTTGTTAATTGTAAATTCAAACGCTATGTTTTAATCACTTATCTTTACAACCAAGAACGGGGAAGCTATGCTTCCTAATTCTCGTTTTGGTTTACGTGGAAGGTTTCGCAGACGCATTTGTTAACCCCGCCTCACCCGCGCTCAGGTTAGTTTACGCCTGTGCAGAGTAGAGGTACCTACCAAATTTTCCCGTATGCCAAATAATCCCAACCCACAACCAATCGTAGACATACGTATCGGAGATATTCATGCCCGATTCTACGACAGCTATGTTCTTCGTGCCGTAGTCGTCTGTATGCTCATTGTCCTAGTAGGTGACTTCTCCCCTGCATTTGATCCTGAATGGTTCCTCTACCTACTCAAGCCGATCCCAGCGGACAAGATGAAATACCCTGATAAGCTGGACGACGGGAAGAAAGAAGATCCACCCGCCCTGGGCAAGTAGTCTTCTCCCGCTTCCTTGCGAGGTTGAGACTCAGCTGACCTACGACCCTCTTTTCTTCCGGGACCGCGCTGACCATCCGTGGTAAGCTGCCTGGAAAGCAAAAGTGCGGGAGAGCGAAAACGTGGTCCAGTACGTTATTAGATCAGTACGTCCCAACCAGTCGATTCCCCTCCATGGCCCATCCTCCCATTCAACGCACTTGGTTCAAGCACTACCAGCGGGACGGCATCTACCACTACGTTGAAGTGGTGGGCGGTCCGGGAAAGACGAAGAATGGCTACCAGATCGTGGTCAATTTTCTGAACGATATCCCGATGCTCGAGACGTGGCACAACTTCAAGGATGACCCCTCCGGACTGACCGGTACCTGGTGCAGGTACGAAGTGTCTACTCCTATTCCAGAAGACGAATTTCAGGAGGCTCTACAACGGGCATTGGACCACCCGCAGGTGATGATCAAGTAGTATCTTATACCCTCTTCCTGGACCAGGACGACGGCAGTAAGGTGACCAGTCATTACCCGTGAAAAGCCCCAGGAAGTGGCAGATTAGACAACCTAGAAAAAGAAAGTATGGCTGATAATAACGAAACCGGCATGGCCCTCTTTGGGGGGAAGGAGATACGCCGGGTCTGGTATCAGGATCAATGGTGGTTCGTCATTCTTGACGTAGTAGCATTGCTCAGTGAGAGCAAGAACCCAAGCGGCTACCTGAAGGATATGCGGAAGCGGGATAAAGGGCTCAGCGAAAACTGGGGTAGTATTGCTGTCCCCATCGAGATTGAAACGGCAGGTGGACCGCAGCGGGTCAACTGCGCAAACGTTACGGGATGCTTCCGCGTCATTCAGTCTATTCCTTCTGCCCAGGCCGAACCGTTCAAGCAGTGGCTGGCAGAAGTCGCCGGTCAGCGCATCGAGGAACTGGAAAACCCGGAGCTGGCCATCGAGCGCATGAGGGAGGATTACCGTACCAGAGGGTATCCCGAAGATTGGATCATCAAGCGGATCCAGTCCATCGACATCCGAAAAACGTTAACTAACGAGTGGCACCTGCGGGGAGTCGAACAAGGCCTTGAATTCAGCATCCTGACGGCCGAGATTGCACAAAAGACCTTCGGCGTCAACCCCAGTGAACACAAAGCGATCAAGGGGCTGAAACGTGAGAACCTACGCGATCACATGACGGACCTGGAACTCATTTTTACCATGCTGGGGGAAGCCGGAACCGTACAGGAAGCGAAGAATCGTGATGCCTTCGGCTTCCATGAAAACCGCGATGCAGCCATTGAGGGTGGAACTGCTGCGGGGAAGGCTAGAGAAGCCTACGAGCTTGAATCAGGGCGGCGCATTGTCTCTGCCACTAATCGCAAAGATCAGATTAAAGCCGCCCGCCAGGAGCAGCGTATGAGGCTGAAAAACAAAGACTAGGCGTAGGACTCTATGGAAAAGCAAGGGGGGGGGCAAATCTGCCCCCCCCCCTTTACTTTTGCCGCCGGCACTTCTTCCCGCAAACAACAAAGGGGAGGAGCAATCTGCCCCTCCCCTTCGCTTTATCGTCAGCATAGACCCTACGGAACCGTGATGGTAATGTTAGTCTCATAGGGCGGTAAGCCTAAGTAGGCCCAGGTGGAGTAGGCGAAAATCGCCTTCCCACCCTCTTTGTAGGTTATCCGCACCGGCGTATTGTAGGTGTTAGATGCTTGCGGCACATCGCCAAAGCGCGCTATTGCCCTACTGCTGGCATCATTGAACAGATGTAAGCCGGGAGCATTACCACCGTCACCATCCTCAAAATAGGCACCTACGGATGCGGTATGGATGGGGGTGTTATTCCATTTCACCCCACGGCAGCTCAGCGCCGTTTGCGCCAGGGTGTTGCGCGGTGAGAATCCGGAAGTGGTGCAGGCCGAGCTACTACGCAACTTGTAAGCGAGGTAGCCGGTGTTGCCGAGGATCTCCTTTACCGTTCGTTTCCCGGTCTGTTTGGAAGGAATACCTATTCCAACCACTGTGTAGCTTTCGAGGGAATTAGTCCTAGGATCATGGTGTTCAAAACCAAGCTCATAGGCTGGCGGCAGGGAGCCGGAAGCAACCGAGTAGGCCTTTACTCCCTGAACGGTAGCGCCGTCCGGGCTGAGGTCTGCGACATAGAAGTAGCTGTCCATGGTATTGCAGGGGTACAGGCGAAGTGTCTTGTTAAATCCTAGATCGGTTAGCAGATTTACCGTCATTCTTCCCCCGTCAACCACTTCGTAGTTAGCCCGGAGACTAGCGTAGAGTTGCTTGCTGGGCAACATGTCAAGGCCACCGGATGAAGAACGGATGATCAGCTGTACGTTAATCCAATTGGGGGTAAGCTCTTCAACTCTGGATTTGTCGGTGACACAGGCCACTTCCTTCTGCCGAAAGTAGTTGGCGGCGTCAGCATCCTTTGAGGTGCCGGTCACGGTGTAGTCCTTCACGGACTCGCCGTAGGTGGCGTCGTTCTCCGAGCAACCAATGAAGAGAATAGAGAGGAAGGCACCGAGTAGGGTGCGTAGTAGAAAGTGCATAGTAAAAGTGTTGGGTAGGGACCATCTTGATCGTCCCCGGTGATTTAGGTGTGATTACAATCGAATGATGAGGCTAGCCATACTGCGTCTGGCTTCGATCCATCCGGTGAAAGCGTGAATGATTCTATCGCCCCGGTACACATAGACTGGCAGTTGCTTGCTGTACGGACTCTGGCCGGAGTTGATCTGTATGTTCTCGTTGCCCTTGGTCCATATCTCCACGGCGTCGTAGTCCAGGTTGAGGAAGGCACCGAAGCGGGCCATACGTTCGCCGTTGATGGTCCCCGCGGTGCAGCTCCGGAAACCGTTCTCTTCCTTGTTATCCAGGAAGTAGCTGTCGTTGGTTACGTTACACCGGCCGGTATTGCGCAGCAGGTTGGCTAAGTAGTGGACGTTGCCCAGTGTCTGCTTTACGGTCCGCTGGGTCGGCGCGCCTCGCTGGAAGCCGATACCTACGATCCGATCCTGCGCCTGCAGGCTCGCTTCGTGTCCCAGATCAGCGGCGGAGGGCATATCCCGGCTGTCGATGCTGAAGGCGTAGACGTTCTTTACCGTCGTGCCTTCGTAGTCCACGATGTAGAAGTAGCTGTCCCGGACATTGCAGGGGTACAGGGTGAACGACTTTTCGTAGCCGAGGCTATTGATCGTCGTGACCCGCATGATTCCCCCAGTCGTCGCTTCGTAGGAAAGCCGCATCGAGGCGAACACATTGCCGGTAAATGGCAGCTGCTCGAGGTTCCCCTGGGTGTTTCGGTTGAGTAGTGATATGTCGGTCCATCCGTTGGGAAGGAAGGCCGTCAGATCGTCCTTGGCCGTGTCACAGGCGATTTCTTTCTGGCCAAAGTACTGGGCGGCAGCGGCTGCTTCGTTGCGGTCGTCGGTGGGAACGTATTGATCCGGCGAGTTGCCGTAAATATCGTCTTGCTCCTGGCAGGAGGTCAAAACGAGGGTAGAGAGCACCACTACGTAAATGGTGCGAAAGGGAGAAGACAAAAGCATTGTAGTATGGGTTAAGGTGTTGGAAATAATGTCTCTGAACTTCCGTTTTTCACATAGGCATATCGTTGTCTGGATGATCAAATGGACTACTGAATGGCTCGATTTGCGGGGTACGGTTGGTCGATTTAGAGCACACAAACCCTTATTTTAGGCAGACCAAAACCCTCACTTCATGTGGTATAAGACCGAGCAGATTGCGATTACTTTCCTTGTCTGCACCGTCCTCGTGGTGCTGTTGCTGGCCGTGGCGGGTGTTCCCTTTACGCCGGTCTGGTTGATTCCCGTAGTGGGGGGGATGCTGACGGGTATTGCCGGGGCTTCCCTCAATAAGCTCCTGCGCCGTCCGGCGCGTTCCGGTCGCCTTACCCAGGGACATGTTGAGGCTTCCGTACAACTGGTTTTAGGTATTGCTTTCCTAGTCGTGGGTTTCTTTTCCGTGTAGATTAGGCAGTAAAAAGGCTACCCCATACTAGACGAGGTAGCCGCATTTACTTCTTAAAACTCTTAGGTAAAGGGTCACAAAACAATCTCAATGCATTCTTAGAAGAGCAGCTGCGGCCCGATTGGGGGCGCGGACGGAGAGAGTTGAAAACCCTTGTTGTACACCTCCGCAATTTTCGCTGCCCGGTACTGGATTTTGACATTTTGCAGGTTGTTGCGGAAGTCACGCTTGAAGAGATCCATCCTTCCGTAGCCGTGTCCGAACTGGTCCTTGATGGCTTTCCAGGTGATGAACTGGGTACCGTCCTTTGGTATCCGGTAGAGCCGGTGCGTCAGCCAATTGTAGATATCCAAGCACATACTGTTGTTCTGCAGGGCGGTAATCGTGCGCCGGTCCAGGGGTACACCCTGGCGCTTCACGCTTTCCCAGTACTCATCACTTAGGTGTACGTGAAAACCTTTCTTCCCTTTGTCCACGTCCGAGTAATCCATGTTCTTTGCCCTCCCGTTGGTAATGATGCTCTTGACGATGAAGAAATTGTACATACCCTTGGTCTGAGTGTTTTTCCACTCGAGGGTAAAGGAGGAAGTACAGAGTCGTTCGAGTTGAACCTTGATCTCGCCCATGCTTCTACCGCTAGCGGGAATATGGAGTTTGCGACAGAGGTCGCTAAAGCTATCGGCCAGATGGAAAGACGGTGATTGATTGAGGATAGCCTGTTCGTTAATTAGGTAAAGGAGCAGTCTTGCCCGAGTACCGTACGGCACACCACGGTGGACTTGCTTGTTGCGGTCCCCGTCTTTGAAGTAGGAAGCACCCTGAACCCGCATGGTGAGGTTACCTTGACTTACTTCGTAAAGATTACAGTCAAGATCCTGGTAGGGTAGGTAGACTTGACACATGGAAGCATGCGCGTAAGTAACATCGTATTCACCGTGCTTACCGTTACTTGCTTGCATTTGGGCAGCAAAGCGTTTTTCAACGGCGGTTGAGGGGTTACCAAACTTCAGACTGCTAGCCATTGTGGGTATGTTTAGGGCATCCTTGAAAGGATTAATACATTAAAGGTATACTAAACTTATGGTTATCACAATTTCTGATAAAAATTTATACACTAAAGCAACCTCCTAGTAGATGATCGTGACCCGGAATAATTCGGTCAGCGGTGAATGTAGGGCGATTCTTCGGCTTGTGCCAATTTGGCAGAAAATTGGATTTTACTCAGCCAGCTTTTTCTTTTTTCCATAGCACTGATATAGGTTTTATAAAGGAAAAATGATAAAGGGTTATATAGGTTTGTCCGTCCAGATGATCGTAAAATTCCTACCATATGATCGCGCTTTGGTCAAATTTCCCTACCAGATGATCGCGTTTTTCCCTACCAGATGATCGCGCTCAGGAGGGCAAGTTTTCCACACCCTACCAGATGATCGCGTTTTAGCATTAAATCCTACCAGATGATCGCGTTTTTGACTCGGACTTGGTGCCGAAGAGTCAGTATGGAACAAAATCCTACCAGATGATCGCGTTTTTGCCCGTCCAGATGATCGCGTTTCCTGACAAAAGTCCTACCAGATGATCGCGTTCTTGAAGCGGAAAATTCATCCATGGGCGATTTGAAGACGAGGCAGTGTGGAAAACATATCGGCCCTTTTGGCGCACCTATCCCCCTACCCTACTCCTTCTTGCTTACCTATCAAGTGTAGTAGCCGCGAAAAGAAAAACCCCTTCTGGTGGGCAAGGGGTTGTAAGTAATTAAAGAAAAAGCTGACTGAGTAAATTATTGATTCACCAAATCAAGTTACCGACCTGCCCATTTTGATTTTCAGTGTTCCCGCTGGTCCCCCCTGCTTCAATTCGCTGCCCAGTACCTGCTGCGCAAATTTTTTGTCCTCCATCACCAGCGGCTTGCCCATGAGGTAGTCGTTGAGGTCCCCGTAGGCGGAATAGGCGTGGTTCTGAATTTGGATGTGGGGAAGGGCCGTTTTGAGTTTGATGGCGGTTTCCAGGCCCGGCTTGTCGTTTTGGAGGAACGCCTTTACCTGCTCGGTGGCGGGTCGCTCCTTGATTAGCTCGATCACCCGCTGGTACGTGGCCGTGCTATTCATGACGATGGCCGTGGCCATCACTTCGCGCTTGGCGATTTGCAGGTAGGATAGGTAGTCCGTCATGCCCTCAAACACAGCCGTACCCGGTACGGCCCTTTGATGTTGGACCTCAAACACACTGGGGGCCTTGTTACCGATGATCGTCTTGAAGTGGGGACTTCTTACTTCCTGCCCTCCCTGCTCGTTGGTCCACGTCAACCCGTAGTACTGCCGCTTGGTCTGCATGTAGGTATAGTAGATTTCTTGCAGGTAGTTCTTTGCTGGCCCGACCAGGAGCTTACGATCTCGCAGGTAGTCTACCAGATTCTTGTTGCGCAGGGGTCCGATGTGGTCGATACGAAAAGTAGCGGGTTCATCACTCAGGCGGGGCTTTACCTCCGGGGTGACCTTGACCAAGGAAGCCCGCGTTTGCCGGGTGGTCTGCCGTGGTAGCTCTCCGGTGACCTGGGCGATGCGTTGCAGCGCCTGACTGGTGTTTAGACTTCCCCACCCGCTGCGCTCGCCGTAGGCCTTTACGAAGTCAATAATGTCGTACTGCTTGGCGTCCGATGCGAAGTCGATCCACTTATTCGTAGTCCGATCTACCTTGAAGCTGGGCGTTTTTTCGTTGCGCAGGGGCGACTTGAACCACACTTCGTTGCTTTTTCCCTTGGCTACTTCCTGGTACCCCAGTTGCTTAATGAAGCTCTCCAGGGAGAGGGATCGGGCTTGCTCTATGTTCATCTGTTACAGCGATGGACCAGTCTTTCGTTGGGGACCAGTCAGTTTCAAATCCAGCGATTCCTTGGGGGACTGCTGCACGTTCAGCTTGCGTTCGATGGGGTCAAGCTGGGCGGTCATTTTCTTCCCCCCGATCTCTAGCGCGACGGCCTCCCCGCGCTTTAGGCTGGACTGCTGCGCCGTGCTCAACGTCGTGTAGCCTTCCTTGGGGGACCCTATTTTTTCCGGTACCAGAAAGAGGCTCTTCTTCATTCCGGCCAGCCGGTTAAGTTCACCGTCAAACTTGACCAGGTGCTCCGACTGCTTCCCGTCCGTGACTACTACCGTATTTCCCTTTCGGAGTTGGTTCTGCTGCTCGGTACTTAGCACGATGTCCTTGTACTTTTCCAGCTTCGGCGCTTCGTTCTTGAATACAACCAGAACGGTACGGTTACCATCCTTGTCGTTTCCGATGGCTAGTCGTGCCGTGGTGTCGATAGTCACGCCCTTTTTATCCGCAATGTCGATTTTGACCTGGACGGGCAGGGCTTTGGTGACTCCGTTGTTCAGCAATTGTTCTACTTGCCCTTCTTTTGCCAGTTTGTTGTAGTCGATATTTAGTAGGCGCGTTACGTCGCGCAGGTTCAATTCATCCTTTTCAGTACCTCGTTCGGCTTTCATTCTGTAGTCTTATAGTGGGTAGAGTAGCATACCGCCGCCAATTTAGATTATAGTGTAACTACGATCATACGAATTTACTATATTTTTGGCTAAATATGCGGCAATCCATCTTACTGTTGGTGCTTGTCTTTCTCTCCGGGACGCTGGTGGGTCAGTCCCTGGATGCCTTTCAACGGGTGGAGGCTTGCGATAATTGGCGCTGCGTGGTAAACCTCGCCGCCGACGGCACTCTACGCCTGGATCGAAGTATTCCCTGGCGGCTTCCGCTACGGGAGTCCGCTACGCTCACCAGCGGCTTCGGCTACCGGGTCCACCCCATTGACGGGGGAAACAAGTTTCACGACGGCGTGGATATCGCCGCTCCCCTAGGTAGCCTCGTTGTTGCCTCCGCTTCCGGCAGGGTGAGCACCGGCTACAATCGGGTGCTGGGCTACTACGTGAAGATTGACCACCTCAACGGCTTCACCAGCTCCTACGGTCACTTAGATGAAGTCCTGGTCCGGTCGGGGGATCTCGTTGCCCAGTCCGCGCCGATCGGGACGGTGGGCATCAGTGGCCGCACGACCGGCCCTCACCTCCACTGGTCTACCGCTCACCGCAACATTGGCCTAGACCCCCTGGAATTGCGTGAGGCGCTACTTGCTGCCTTTTAGCTTTCTTCCCTCCTTGGTTTCTTTCCCCTGGTCTTGCTCGGCTTCTTCCTCGGCCATTTGGACAGTCCGGTTCACGTAATTCTGTACCCGCTCGGTAGAATCTGCGATCTCCTGGATCATCGCCTTGGCGTTGCCGGCGGATACTAGTACGTCTTTCAGGTAATCAGTGATGTTCTCGGGATAGAGGCTGACCTGCTTGCTGATCCGCAGCGGGCTTTCCTGTTCCCCGAATAGAAAGTTGATGTTTACCCCCTGATTGTAGAGGTGCTTCATCACCGTGTAAATGGTTCCCGCTGACCCGTTGCCGCGCTCGAGGGAAGCTATTCTTACCTGCAGATTTTTCCCTTCCAGGTGGGGGATGACTTGGCCTAGTGCATCCTGGGTGATTCCCAGGTTATCGACCCGTATCTGTTTGATCTTCGCTCCTACTTCTCGCTGAATATCGGCGATGGCCTCCTTGTCTTTGGTGCTTCCCATGTAAGTAGTTGCGTTTGAATTCTAGCTGATTCGCGCCAGCTCCATTTCGACGATGTGGTCGATATCGGCACTGATTTGATTGAAGTTAGCGAGGACTTCGGCTTCGCTGACGTCGCGAATGTAAGGAATTGGCAGGTGCTTCTTCTCTGCCCTACTGATTGCTGCCCCGTCCAGCTGCACCGCTGCGTCAAAGGTCTTCAGTTCTATCGGCTGCTCCTTCGTATCGGCTACCATCCCCACAAACTCCCCCTGGGATAGTGAGCCAATACGGCTGGACGGTATGCGCTCCTGCAGTACCATACTGTGGGAGAACGAGGTGTCCATGCGATTCTGGCTATACCCCTTCCTGACCTGTTCGGTCTTGCCGAACCGATCGGCCAAATCCTTGGCCGTCGTTCCCACCACCTGCCCGGTAAAGACGTTCGCACAGATGTTAAAGATGGAAAGCGCCACCTTATCCCCGTAGTCGCGGATCAGCTGCGTCATATCCTGGAAGGCCAGCACCACCGCGACCTTGTTCGACCGGCCGGTCGCGATCAGGTTGTCTAACCCCTGGAAGTAGATAGTGGCGAGCTCGTCGATGATCATGGCGGAGGGCAGGTTTCCAGGCTTGTTGATCAGCCGACTTATCCGGCTGTTAAACAGGCCCAGGGCCGCGCCGTAAATGTCCTGCCGGTCGGGATTATTACCCAGACAAACGACCTTCGGTTCCTTCGGATTATTGAGGTCCAGCGTGAAGTCATTCCCGGTCAACACCCAGTACAGGGAGGGCGAAGCCAGCCGGGACAACGGGATTCGCGCGCTGGCGATCTGACCTTCCAGCTGGTCGGTCGCTCCGCTTTTGTAGGCGGAGTAAAAGGGCTTGACCAGGGTAGCAATCTGCGGGTGACTGGCGAGGATGGGAAACATCTCGTCGTAGTCCCGGCTGATAAATTCAATGGCGTGGGGTAGCGTACAGTACTTGCCGTCCTCGTAGAGGCGTAAAAACCAGATCACCGACGTGAAGAAGTTGACGGGAGATTCTACGAAGAAGTCGCCTTGCTTGGTGATCCAGTTTCGATTCAGGTTCAGCAGCATCGTTTTGGCACTCTCTGTAGCGTCGGTAATGTCAAGTAGCAGGTCCGGGTGGAGCGGGTTACAGCGGTGACTTCTGCTTAGATCATCGAAGTTGATCATGTAGAAGCTGGGTGGCACGGCGTACTTATCGACGTTGTTCAGCAGGGCGTTGTAGGTTTCCGTGGTTAATTCCGGAAACTTGAAGTCGTAGACGTACATGGTGTAGCCCTTGCCAATCATCTGCCGGATGAATGGCTTGATGAAGGCGAAGCTCTTGCCCGAGCCGGGGGTACCGGTGATGATGGTTCCCCGGAAGGGATTGACGACGTTGATCCATCCCTCACGTACCTTATTCTTTAGCCGGTAACGAGTGGGCAGGTTGATCGAATACTCGTTTTCGATCAGCCGTTCCTCCTGGGGAAAGCTGCGGTTCTTATCTCCGAAAATATCGTCAGATGGATTCCAGTCAAGCACCCGGCGCAGGTTTACCAGACCGGCGCCGAGTACGGCCCACCCTGCCGCAAGACAGCCCAGGTAGACACTTCCCGCCGTTTGTAGATCCTCGATGGAAAAAGCGATCATCGACGCGAAGTACACGAGTAGTCCCAGGATCAGGGTCATGGTGACCTGCCGGTAGGTCAGGTTTTCGGACTTCTTACCCTTGTCCCCGATGCTGCCCACCGCCAGTACCACCAGGGGGACGGCGTAGGACACGGCATAGGACTGAAAGTACAGGGTGTGCTGGAAGCGTTGGAGGAAGCGACCAACCTCAGGGTGCGTAAGCCCCTGCAACTGCCACCAGTCGTAGTAGTAGATGTAGGTGTGCAGCAGGATCAGGAACAGGGCCGCTACGCGGACCGCCGTCATGATGAAGCTGTTGTCATTCTGTGCAGCCATTGTATGGGTAGGTGTGGGTAGTCGGAAAAGGCGAGGAGAAAAACGATGGGAGGCTAACCTTCCAGCTTCTGCTTTAGATGGTCGAAGTAAATCTTGGCCCGCTGGGAGGATAGTTTGGTACCTCCGTGCATCGTCCTGCGAATGTCCTCCCACGTCGGCCAGCGATCTATCACTTTCTCGTAGGCCTTGTAGTAACCGGGGCTGGATTCGATGGCCACAATGGCCGAGTACGACCCTTCTCCCGCTGGTTCCGTTACCACCTGCAGCAGCGTGTAGGGGTCAGGGTTCTTTAGTGGATCAGGACAGATGCACTCGGTTCTTAGCTTGCCGCAACCTGGACACATGGCGCTGCCCGCTGGTCGCCCGGCGTTCTTTCTTGCCCCTCCCCTACCCTGTCCATCTTTTGGGAGATGGTAAGAGAACAACCGTCCGAAGTAGTGGATATTCCCCTCATAGTACTTGCTGAGGCCCATTACTTCCATCGTCTGCCGGGCGGTCAGGCCCTTCTCGATGTAGTAGTCACGGGTCGTCTCAATCACCTGCGTACTGAATAAGTAGGCCTTGGCGTCTTCCCGACTGGCGACTGCTTCGTAAGTGATTCCGGTCTCTTTCATGCAGTGGTAAATTGGTAGAGTAAACAAACATAATTAAACAAAAACAAATTATCTTTTGTCACTAATTAACCTAGTGGCGCAACGTCCGGTTTTGCCGCCGCTCGTCCATACTTAGATTCTCGTCCTGATCCATGGACTGCAGGATTTTGTACAGTCCGCTCCGCTGTGCGTGTCCCCCCTGGGACATGAGGTAGCCACGCAATTCAAATGCCAGCGAATTAGGTACCTGCTTCCGCCTTGCCGTCGAGCTACGGAGTTCCGTGATTTTGGCTTCCTGGATAGCATCGAGGGCCGTCTTACCGATCTTCTCTTTCAGCAGGGACTTCATCTTCTCGTAGTGCTCCGTTCGGTAGTCCTGCCGGTAGACGGAGGACGATAGGTTGCCCGGCATCTGGAAGGAATACTTTTCCTGGCCGACCATATGCGCCCGGTAGCCCGCCTCGGTGGGCTTGACGAGGATTCCCTTGCTTGCCAGCTGCAGGAGTGAATGATTTATCCCCCCGCCCTCGGTGTTGCTCTTACTAAGCAGCGTGAGTTCCTTCTTGACGTAGTTGTTGTGTAGCTGCGCGCCCAGCTTCTCGGCGGTGGCGGGCTTGAACTTCCCTTCCCAGTACTTCCAGTCCACTGTAGTCAGGTTCACGTCCAGCGGTATACCGCCGATGCCCCGGTAGCGACCAACCCCGATCAGCATCCTTCGTTCCTCGGCGGATAGCTCTCCGATCTTCAGTTTCACCTCCTTACCTCCTCCGGCTTCCAGCTGGTGGGCGGGTATGCTCACCCCACCATTACCGCGCAGAACGATACGGTCGCCCTCTCGCTCTAATCCTAGACTATTCATCAGTGACCCCCTGAATTCCGTCTTGACCTGGGCCAGCCCCCAGTACAGGGCTTTTAGCTCCTTCTCGTCGCTTTTCAGGGCCTTCTCGTAGCCTTTCTTTTCCGAGGCCACGATCTCATCGAGATAGGGCCGAATGAGGCCGCTAGTGTGACCCAATTGAGCCATAGCGAACTGTACATCGTCCGTGTTAAGCTGCTTGATGGTTATCGACTGGTAGCCCGCCGACTGTTGGCTGGCGATGTACTGCTTGGCGTCCCTGACCAGGGCGTTGTAATCTTCCAGGCTGAGGGTGTTTGATTCTTCACGCCGGTTCCATTCCGCCGCGGTGTAACTCCGTCCTACATCGCTTGCTTTGTAGATGTGGCCGCTCTGCTCGTCCACGTAATGCACCCCGAACCGTCGGCCCTCTTTGTTGTGGTGGTGGATGGTCCTGATCTGTCGTTCTTCGAGGGCCTTCTTCACGTCCTCCGCCGAAGCCCTGTCGTCGGCAAAGGCTTCCCTCACGCTGCCTTTAACCTGGTCAAGTGATCTGTTTGCTGCCCTGCCGTTCCGCTCGAGCGTTTCATCCAGCGTACTCCCCCACCCCTTCTCAAAGACCTTGGACGATTTGATCGCTGCGGAATTTTCCTCTCCGGTCCGGGCGTCAATTCGCACCACCGAATATCCCTTCCAGTCCGCGCCCTCCGGCGTCTGCCCTTTTTCCTCGCGCACCTTTAGGTCACGGTCGCGCAGTAACGCATTGAGTTCGCTGATGCTGGCGGGCTTGTACACCTGCAGGGTGTCGCGGACCGTGTGGCGGGCATAGGCCCGTAACTCGGCAAGGTCGCCGCCCTGGGGGGCGTTCAACTCGGACAGCCGCTGGGCCTTGTCTTTCTTCTGCCCCCGTTCCTCGGCCTTGACCAGCTGGTAGTCTACCTCGATCTCCTTGCGAGTCACCTCGCTCTTGGTGGCCCCGATGAATGAGTCGTCGATCCGCTTCCCCTCCCGCGTGATGTTGGTGGTGACAATGTGAATGTGGTCGTTGTCGGTATCCTGGTGGCGGTAGATGTAAGCCGGCTGATTCTCGAAGCCGATGCCTTTCAGGTAATCCTTGGCAATACTGCGCAGCTGTTGCTCGTCCAGCTTGTCTTCCGGGGCAAAACTGAGGGCGATGTGGACGCTGTTTCGCTTCGTTCGGGTGTTCCGGTCTGCAATGCTTTGCAGGGAATTTGCCTTCTCTTTTAGGGTCTGTCGGTCGGCTTGTGCCATACTATTGATGGCTCCAATGGAGACAGCATCACCCTGTGAAACCTTCTTTTCATTGTACGCAAGCGCACCGTAAATCGACTTTCCTGTCTTGATTACCGCTACCATTTCTGGTGAATTTCGTGGATGGTTCCCTGCATTTTATACATCACTTTTTCGGCAGACATGAACAGTTGGAGCAAGGAAAGAACCTCACTTTTGTACTCTGCGCTCTTGTAAGTATTGAGGTGCCGGGCAATCTGATTGATGTTTACCCCGAGCTTGTTTAGCTCTTCATTGCTGTTCACTAAGGCTTGTTCCAGCCGTTCGAGGTTGGCATTAACCACCCGCTTCTTGATGTCCTTGTCCACTACCCTAGCGCGGAGGTATGCGGTTTTGGAAGGGTAAAAAATGGGGTCATAGTCAGCCATTACGGCGTTGTATTCACTTTTGGACAGGTTGACTTCGGTACGGTAAGTCAGCTTCTCGGTGGCTGCTTTAAGGGGCCTCCCCTTGCGATTATTCTTGGACACGATAGTGGCATTTGACCGCAGCGCGGTACTTCTTTTGGACAATTCAGGACGTGCGAGTTTCGAGCATCTCCGTCCAAAAGACAAGATAGAGTTTAGCTGGGAAAAAGTGGCAACGCTTTTTTTCCAGCTAAAGTCACATCTTGCTATATGCGTGTGCATATCCCGAGCACGGCCCGATTCGCCCGCGAATCTGGACGGGCGAGGCAGCTCCTTGGGCTGGGTGACGGGCTATCTCGTGCAGCTGGGAGAAGGGCTGGACTTTGGGCTGGCCGTGGTACGTGGTGTGCCGTGACCTGGACGCGGCTACCTGAAACCAGGACTGGACTGGGTGAACTCGGCCACCGATCTAGCCTTCCGCCCTAATAATCAACTGGACATTTTATGTGCTTACATAATTATGTAAGTATGTATAATATCTACATCACCTGCATCAACTGAATGGTCTGCGATTCTTATACATAACTATGTAATTATGTATGAAAGGGCTCCTTATTACTCTGCTCCATTTTGATACATAAATATGTATTTGTGTATCGCTCCGCCTAGTCTCTATTTCTAGACGTTTATGTGTCTAGGTATTTATGTGTCTAGGTGTTTATGTACTTACTTTTTTATTTACTTGTGTGTTCATTTGTTTATGTAATTATCTAAATACATAACTAGACAATAAAATAAAAACACAAACACACAGTTGTGTAGTTTTGTGTTTATGTAATTAGTTAGTTATATTTACACACACTTACATGTTTACATAACAACACATTTAAACATCTATGGTGTTATTTACTTACATAAGTATGTAAACACACAAATACATATTTACCTAAGAAAAGAAAAGCATGAGCGAGAAAATCAACCGCATTGTCCTAGCTACCCAGAAAGGTGGCGTGGGTAAGTCTACCATCGCCACGATGCTAGCCAGCTACATGTACTTCGTCAAGGACCACAGCGTGGTCGTGATCGACGCCGACAGTCCCCAGCACACCATCAAGAAACTTCGGGATCGGGAGATACTTCGGCTCAAAGAGGACGAAGCATTGATGCGGTCCTTCACCGAGACTGGAAAGGACCAAATCTATCCGATTACTGAATCACGAATGGACCATGTTTTCGGGCGTCCCGCCCCCGACCGGCCCTCCACCTTTGAAAAGGCCAGCCACCCGAAGATTGCAGCCGACACAGTGATCATTGATACGCCGGGGTCGGTAGCCATTGAAGGAATGGGAAATATCCTACGCAATGTGGATCGCGTGATCATTCCCCTGGAACCGGAAGAAATGAGCCTCGTGAGCGCAACCGAGTTCCTTACCGCTCTGGGCAGCATCGGCTCCAACCAAAAGGAAAGACCCAAGCCGATTGCCTTTTGGAACAAGGTGCTGTGGCGTAGTCACGAAGAACTTATAACGGCCCAAAACGAGGTATTCCGCGCAGCTGGGATTCACGTATTGACCAACTACATTCCGTACAGCGTCAAGCTGAAAAGGACCGAAACACGGAGCACCACCTTTCCCGTCAACTTCCGGGCTATCGACCTGAGCGCCTTCATGGAAGAACTGTACCAATCTGCTAAATAAACGCCTCATGGCCAAGACAAAAAGCACCTTTACCCCCGTAAGTATGCCCGCACTAGGGTCTGAATTTGATGACGTGTTCAAGGACGATTTTAAGGTCGAGCCAACCAAACCGTCTGAACCGGCTCCCCCTCCCTTCACAACTGCAGCCTCCGCCGCAGCTTCGACCCCCGCTCCCGCTGCACCTCCGAAAACGAAGGCTAAGACAAAGGAGCCTAGAAAAAAGAAAGCGGTCGCAAAAGCCAGTCCTGAACCGGCTCCGGACACCGACCAGACCATCCCGCCGCCCTCCACCAGTTTCGACAAGGAAGCCCTGGGTTGGTTCTTTTCCAACTCCCCGGAAATTACCCAGCCCAAGCAGCTGTACGTGGACGAGAGCACCAAGGAAACCCTGCACGGCGTAGCGCGGGCTGCAGGGATTCCCGTTGGTCACCTCACCGAGAACATTGTCCGCTGGTTCCTCCTGTCAAATAAGTCAGAGATCACCAAGATCATCGCGCGCAATCGCGATCCCTTCAACCACCTCGATTAAATAAGCCAGCCTGAATAAGCTAGGGGGAGCCGGTCTGTTGACCGGTTCCCCCTTTTCGTTACTGTAATCCAGCAGTAACCTCCTTGTAGCACCAAGAAGAGCTTTTATCCTACTTCATTCTCTACCTGCTTCCCGCCGCTTCCCGGAATGTAGGGCACTCCATTGTGCTGGCTGGCGTGGTAAATCTTTCGGCACTTTTCCCCACAGAACCGTTGCCAGGACCGGGTTTTGTTGTAGCCCTCTCCGCAGTTCTCACATGCCTCCTGGTCGTCTTCGTCCTGGTCCCCCTGGTCGTCCTGGTCACTATCCTCCTGGTCGTCGTAGTCCTCTTCATCGCCCTGGTCGCCTTCGTCGATATGCGTTAACGCATCCACTAGTCCGGCTAACTCCTTGGGTGCCACTTCCTCCGTTTCCATCTCAAAGGTCCAGTTCTGCTCCGCTGACGCATTATCTGACGCATTTTCAAATGCGTCTATCTCGTCGGTGGTGGGTTCCTGAGAAGGTTCTACCCGGTCGTTCACCGGCTGGGATAGGGGAGTGACCTCGATCATTTCCGTATCGCTCCCTACTGCCCGCGTAACCTTCACTCGCCAGCCGTCTTCCCGTTCCCACAGTACGGGCGATTGGACGGGCGGCAGCGCGTCCGGAGTAGTCCGTTCTACCCAGTTCACCAGACAGTAGACTTCCCGCCGTAAACGAGCCGTGAGCGCCTTGTACAGTGACAGCAGCGGGCCTTCCTCGAAGGTAAAGGCGTCCGGCTGTACCCGTTCCTCGATTCCTGCCCCGGCGTGGTGGAGTTCCTTCACCACAACGGACACCAGGAGAATGACCAGACACACCACCGTGAACCAAGCCAGACCGCCTCCGTGGTGGCTTACGGTCAGCTGGTGATCTACCATAGCGGCTTCGTTGGCCTGGGCGACGTTAGCCCTGGTGCTCACCTTATCTACTTCAATGGCATCGAGCTTGCCGCGGTACCGATCGCGCACCTTCACCAGGGCAGCTTCCCGTTCTTCGGTGAGTCCGGCGACCTTCTCGTCGCGGTTTGCCAGGGCTTCCGCTTTGTCCCGCTCGAGTTCAGCTATCCGGGTGGTATACCGCTGGTCCGACGTGCGTTCCTTGGCTTTCAGCTGATCTATGCGCCCCTGAATCCTCCTTATGGTGCCGCTCGTACTGGTGCGGGTGGCCGTGATGCGGGCGGCGTAGCTCTCCGCTACGTCCGCTTCATCCTTGTCCCACGATGCCTTAATCAGACTTCCTTCCCGGTCGGCCAGCTTATCCGATGCGGTACTGCTGGCTAGGGTAGGGGGGGTAGCTACGGCACTCACCAGTGATCGGGAGCCGGTAAACGATAGGGTGGCCGAAGCTCCCAACAGCAGCAGGGTAGCGACCAGGACGACGGCTGAAATACCTCCATCGTAGCCCTTCCACTGCTTTAGGATTACGGCCCTGGACGCGAAGGGAAGGAGCCGGCGCAAACCGATCTCGATGATAGCTACCCCTACGGTAGCCCCACCGACGGATGCTACTGCAGCGTACTCCGGCCAGAGGGGGGCTAGACTGGTAAATAAGAGCGCATACAGGATGCCCCACTCGGTTAGGGCGCTCACGAGTTGGGCCAAGTAACCGGCAAAGGTCAGGTTGGGAATGAGTGCCGCATAGCGGCTAAAGAAACGCTTGCCCTCGGGGGTACTGGGGGGCTGGTAGAAGATCTTCATCTTGATATGGATTTTGAGTGGTCCCCTGGCGGTACCGCTTCGCAGCAGCTGCGGCGGCGGGTCGTCTAGCGGAGGGGATTCACGGCCAACCCTCGATTGGCACATGATGGAAGGTTGTACTGCGGGAAAAGGGGTGGTGGTCGGGGATGCGGTGGTCCATAGGCATGGGCGAGGCAGATGTTAATCTGCCCCGCCCTGCCCTGCCGGACTCCTTACTGCTGCTCCCCGCTCAAAAAGTCAACGGCTTTCTGTGCCTGGGCTGCGGCCTTATAGACAAGCATCTTGTCATTTTTCAGGGCTTGCAACCAGCTGCCGATGTAGGCGGCGGTGTTGTCAATGTCGGGTTCGATTCCGGTAAGGGCGCAGAGGAACGCGCCCCCCATTTCTGCGGTCAGTTCCTCCCGCGCGTACTTGGGGGAATTACGCTGAACCAGTTCCGTGAGGTCCTCCCGGTTTAGGCGGTCGGCGTGGCCGGTGGCGTGGGTCAGTTCGTGAAAAAGGGTGTGGTAGTAGGCGTCTCCCGTCTTGTACCGATTGCGGGGGTACATAACGATGATGTCGCGCACGGAATCGTAAGAGTTGGCCCGGTTGGTGGCCGTGGTAATTGCTGGGCCGTTCTTGATGGCGTTGACAAAATTCTCGGCTGCCTCAACGGGGTTATGGTCGAACGTATCGACGGCGGGCAGATCAAAATCAATGCCTTCCACATCCTCGACGCTGAACACCGGAGTGGAGCGAAGGAAGGGCGTACCGTCCAGCTTTACACCCTTGTCTTTCAGGGCTTGGGCTGCTGCATCGGATAGGGGTTTGCCGTTGGCGTCCTTGTACAGCATTTTGAAGAAGTACACCTTTTCGGACTTGGCCCCCTTGCGGACCTTTCCCCCCAGGGTTTTGGCCTGGTTAAAGCTGAGGTAGGCGCTTTGGATGTGGGGGCGCATGAAATTGAGCAGGAAGAAGTTAATTCCCCGGTACTCGTTGCCGCTGACGTAATTGTATGCAAACCTTTGGTTCCCGCTTCCGATGGGTGACTGCCAGGGTACTAGCCCACTTTCGAGGGCTGCAATCACCTTGTCGGTGATCTCCTGGTAACGGTCTACGGGGGCGGATTTGATGGCCTTGCGGCCCTTTACATTAGACATGTGCTATGCTATTGTGAAAATGAACTACCGCTGGCACGGTAGGCGATCAATTGATTGCCCTACTAAGATAGGGCTTTTTTCATTTACACACAATCTTTTTTCATTATTTCGACCCTTTATTTTCACCTTTTTTTGGCTGCTTTTCCCCGCTGACTGCCGCCTGCCTCTTTCTTTTTTCCCGGCAAAAACTCCCGACCCGCAGCAGCTGCATGCTGCTGCGGGTCGTCTTTTCGTAAACCACTACTCGCCAGCCACCCAACTGCCCGCGCGTCCCCCTGGTGGATCCCGATTATCCGGGAACCCAGCCGGGGGGTACTATGTCCGCCTCGTGGCTGTTGCAGCATTCGGGTGTCTGGTGGCTGCGTTCTTCGGCGGTGGAGAAGCAGTAAGCCTCGGTGAAGATTTCGGCGGTGGTGACTTCGAGCCAGAAGAGCTCGTTTTCTTCGTACTGGCGGTAAGTGGTGTATACGGAATGACGGCTCATGGCTTTCTGGTTGTAGTCGTTTGGCGGGGGATATCCCCCTTTGTTGCCACCGGACTACTGGCCGTACTGTGGGATAAGACAAGGGCAGTGGGATCATTATTTTTGGAGGGGAGGGATCGACTTGGAAAAAAAAATTAGCCCGCTGGCGGAGCGCACCCTTGATGTTCCCGCTAGGCCAGTTGCTTCGTGGCTTCACATAAGGGGGGATAGCTACCGCCTTTCGACTACAGCCAGATTGCTTTAGGAATCGGGATCGCGCTTACCTGTGTGGCGGGGATGCGGGCGACTGCGGGGGGGGTACTGCGGGGCAGGTATGGGGGTTGGTGCGGCAGGGTAGGGGAGTGGGTACTGACGATGTGCCGTGTCCGCTGGCCGCTACTGGGGAGCCTAGCTGATTGCCTTATCTTTGCTCTTGCTATGCTATTGGCTTCCACTAGGGAGCAAATAGTAGCCCCAACTCCCTGGCAGGAGTTGGGGCATTATTATTTTAGACCCTCACCACTGCAGGAACATGGTCAGCTCTTTCCACTGCTGGTCCAGTTCCCCCCACCGCTGAAATTTGAGGGCCGCAATTTTGCGGACCAGCGTAAGGGGGGCGGTCGCCGGAAGTCGGTAAGTTCGCTGCTCTCCCTGACAGCGCATGTCAAAAAGGAAGTCCCTGGCCATGCGGTTACGGATGGCCTGGGCCTCGGCCAGCGCGTCACTATTGCCGGTGGCCCGGTACCGCTCCATTGCCTGAATGTACATGGGGTAACGACCGTACCGTTTGAGTCCGTTCTTCTTCGTACGTGATGACTTACGCTTCTGGGTTGGCCGGGTAGCGTCCGTCACGACCTGCTCGGGGGTCATGTCCGGAAACTCCGACCGCATGAACTCGGCAGCAAACAGCGGGACACGCGCTAGCATCCGCTTGGCTACGCGCCGGCGACGTTGCAGACGACGGGCATGGTACTGCTCAATGGTGATTTCATCGTGCCGCGGGGTCGGCTGCTCGGCCAGTACGGTGATGTGGTGGCTCATGGCAAACAGCTGTTGGGTGCTGCTGCCGTATAGCCCTGCAGCTGTGGATCATCGACGATCAACAGGGGGATCGACTTCATCAGGCGGTCCAGTAGCTTTCGGTAGTTCACGTTCTTTTTTGGCTGGGGGATGGACTCCTGGTGATTGGGGGGAAGTGGGTTGGTAGGATTCATGGTTGTGGGTTGTGGGTTGATAGGGGTGGTGGTCGGGGATGCGGTGGCCTATGGTCAGTCGGCACCCGGAGGGGGGTGCCGACTGACTGGCTGACTAGTAAAAGTCCTCCAGACGGTACCCCTTCATGATGTCGGGAAGGTTGGTAGCAAAGCTGTAATAGCCTCCGGACGGGGCAAGGATGATGTGGTCCAAAACCGGAATGTTGTGGAGCTTTCCGAGGGTGGCAAGGGCCATGGTCGCCGTTATGTCGGCGGCAGATGCTTTGAGGCTTCCGCTGGGGTGGTTGTGGGCCAGCACGATGCAATTGGCGTTGCATTTGAGGGCCGCAGCCATGATGAGCTTGTTATCCACTATTACCGCGCTGGTGCCGCCCTTGGTGTGCTTGTAGATACCGATGATGCGGTTTTGCCGGTCCAGTAGGAGGACGACGAAGATTTCGTACAACTCGATACTATCCGCGTCCCACCACTCCCGCAGGACCTCATGTAAATCATCGGGGGTTACTACTGCTCTGCGGTCCTCAGGGGGGACCTCCGTACTATACGTCAGTTTGATCTCGGCTACGCCTAGGCAACCGACCTCTAACTTGTCTAGAATCTGCTTTTTCAAGGTGCTACGCTATTGAAGAATGAGCTACCGCTGGCACGGTAGGCAACCAATTGATTACCCTACTAAGATAGGGCTTTATTCATTTACACAAAATCTTTTTTCATTATTCCGACCCTTTATTTCCCGTCTTTGGAATCTTTTTTTTCTAGCTCGCCCGCCGTCCATCTGCTTCTTTTTTCCTGGCAATGTCCTGTTTGCTGTCCCTCCGGTCGCCCCGGATGAAGACATAGGGTAGGGGACCGACCCACTCTTGTCGGCTGCGAGTCAATGGCTTAGGGGTAGGAACGGAGCGTAGCGGCCCGTAGGG
>CAWDMV010000007.1:0-41508 GCA_963803525.1 Lewinellaceae bacterium | reverse complement strand
GATCGAGCTTTGGATACGGACAGGTGGGTGGCTCTCATTGTAGACGACTATTTCCCCTACTGGTCTGCGAACCATCACTGCAGAAACTACCTGTCCCTTCTGATTCTCGTAAAGTGGCCGGAACATCTCCTCTGGTAGATTCATGCAAGCCCTAAGTTCCTTGAAGCTTAGAATTTCTAGGCCGAGACATCTACAGAGAGTAAAGCTATCTAAGGGGTCGGTAGGTCGAAGTCCAAGCTCTTTGCGCAAAGCCGAAGCATCTCTTTTGAGCTTCGCTTTCAATCCATGTTTCATAAGTGAGGCCTAGTTCAAAGCTATGGTTGTCGAGGAACTAAGTAGGCCATCTGAATGACTTGCTGCAATGTTTCTCGCGCTTCGGGAGAAAGAACCTCATCAGCACGAAGATGGTAAAGAATCTCCTCTTTGTGGTCTACCTCATCCATAGACTCTCCCGCTGAACCCCGAAAAGTGTCAGCATCTACATTCAGCCACGTACAAATTTTGAAGTAGGTAGACAGGTCGGGATCCTTACCCTGTTCGATTCGCGAGAGCGTAGCGATGCTGAGATCACCAATGGAGCTAGCTGCTTCCCTAAGGCTGGTATTCCCCCGTTTGCTACGCACCTGCCTAGCTAGGGCTTCGGTATTGATATCTGACATCTGATGATGTGTTTTGCATACGTGTAACAATAAAAGGCAAAATTTATTGCCTGAGCGAAACTAAATCTAAAACAGCCGTGTTCTCTTTGTAGAGACAAAGTTCTTAACAGAGAAACAGTAACCTTGTTCATTTTTCTACTTCTACTACAGATCGGTGTCGGTTTTTGTAGCTAGACCTCACCATAATATGAAGAAAAGAAGATTAAAACCAAAGTCCGATGTTGTGCACCGACTCTGGATCTCATCGGCCGGCCGGTGTCAGCTTGAAGGGTGTAACGTTGAGCTGTCCCGAAATCCCCGGACCCAAACTTACATGAATCGAAGTTACATAGCCCACATCTACGGCGCGGAAAGAAAAGGACCACGTGGAGACAATGATTTAAGTCCAGAGGAACTCAGAGCGTTTGACAACCTAATGCTACTGTGTGATGCGTGCCACAGGACTATCGATCGAGAAGCCGTTGAAGAGTATGGGGCAGCCCGACTCATTGCTGCTAAAGCGCAGCATATCGCCGACATCCGCAGACTAGTCGAGCAAGCATCCGCACCCCGTACGCAACTTTTGTTAGTCGGTTCCAAGATCGGGCAGCATAACGTTCCACTTAGCTACAAACTAGCCAGCGCCGCGGTACTCACCACCCACCAGCCGAACGATAGCTCAGCAATCGAAATCGGCATTAAGGGTCTTTCCTTAGACGACCACCAAGAGTCCTACTGGATCGTCCAATCCAATAATCTGGAGGCCGAGTTTAAAAAGCAAGTTCTGTCACTTCGGGCAACCGGTAATCCGGAGCACTTTTCCGTGTTCGCCTTAGCACCTCAGGCACTGCTCATAAAGCTCGGCATCCTTCTGGGAGACCTGAGGAACGTTAGCTGCTACCAGCTAAACCGAGAACCAGCAATTTGGGGTTGGCGCGACGATGAAGGTGCTGTCTCACATACAGTCACCCGAGTGAAGGAAGGAAATGGACCTATAGCACTGAAGCTATCACTTAGTGCTAGAATCCAGGACGGTCGAGTAACTCGTCTTCTTGGCGAAAACTGTACGATCTGGGAGGTGACCCATACGAACCCCAACAATGATTATCTCCGGGCTGAAATGGACCTGGCAAATTTCCGCCAAACCATTCGAGAAGCGTACAGTCGGATCAAAGATTATCACGGAGAGGTCGGACCTATTCATGTGTTTCCGGCCGGCCCCGTATCGACTATGGTTGAGGCTGGTCGCACCTGGATGCCTAAGGCAGACCTTCCCCTAGTAGTCTATGATGAAAACAAGAAAAGCGGCGGCTTCATCAAAGCGTTGTCAATCACCCCCCAAAACCATCTGACTCATGTTTAATGTAGACCGAAAAAGTCAAGCTAGCGATATTGTTCTTCGCGTATTAGAAACCCTTGACATCACGCCAACGCAGCACGAGGAGGCGGTCAAGCGGTACGAAGCTGTTGGCGCATGGCTATGCGCCGAGGGTTCACCCTTAGCTTGCTACCAGCCTGAGGTTGCTCCCCAGGGGTCGTTCAAAATCGGTACGGTAATCAAACCCTGGACCAATGCAGACCTGTTCGATATTGACCTGACGATCAAATTTGCTACATCAGAATTCTTCCATACTCAGAGGGAGTTGAAAGTAATGTTGGGCGCGCGACTTATCGCTCACGACACCTACAAAAGGATGCTCGATGCAGAGCACCGACGGTGTTGGCGTCTCATCTACGCAGAGAATACTCGGTTCCATATGGATCTGGTACCCGCGATACCCGATAACCAGTTCCGGTTAGTGGGTAAAGGAGTACCGGTACAATTCTGTACCGATCCTCTAGCTATAACTGATAACCTCCATTTAGAGTACGATGATCTCCATGCGAACTGGCCTAAGAGTAACATGGTAGGCTTCTCGGCGTGGTTCATCGAAAGAATGAGCTACCGACTTGGCCTTGAAAAGAAAGCTTACGCGCTTCGGGAGGGAATGGGTGTTGAGCAGGTCAAGTTCTATCAAGTTAAGACTCCACTGCAGCGCGTAGTTCAACTACTCAAGCGACACCGAGATATGATGTTTGAGGGAGATGAAGATGCCCCCATCTCAGTGATCATCACAACCCTGGCTGCCCGTGCGTATGATCAGTATCAGAATGATGACTTGTATAGCACTATCCTAGGCGTAACTAATAGGCTACGGGAGAAGGTGGAGCAAAGGATTGTGGATGGAAAAACTGTCTACTGGATCTCGAATCCCGTGAATCCAGACGAAAATTTTGCGGACAAATGGGAGCACTGCGATCGCAAACGTCAGCTTTTCTTCGCTTGGATCGAGCGTGTAGAGCATGACTTCAAGGACGTGCTCGCTAGGCCTGGAATCCATCGCTTTACCGAAAGCCTAAAAGGTATACTAGGTGGCGAAGTTGTATCACAAGCTGTGAACGCCCAGGCTCAAGCAACCCGGTCAGCTCGTGAGACAGGGACTCTACTTGTGACACCAACGACCGGCGTTCTCAATCAGGTCAGCGGGCGGAAGGTGCCTGATCATCAGAATTATGGCTCGAAGTAGATGGGGGTGATCAGCATCGATACTCAGGCTCGATCCCTCAACCGGTACCGTAAACACAGCTGTACTATTCGGACCCCCCGGCATTTGGACTGGCGGTGTTGGCTACGACCGACGCCACTATCGGACCGTTACCAAATTAGAATGACCTATTACTTGGGTGGGCAGCCACAGATCAAAGTTGAACAGCCCAACCTCACATTATTCGAAGGACAGGACGAAATTCCGCACATGTATGGGCAGGAGTATCTCTGCCTCTTTCATCCTAAGAATAGGGAGTGGACCCCCCACAAGCTTCTATCACGTACCGTAGTACCGTGGATCTCAGACTGGTTGGGTCACTACGAATACTGGTTGGCTACGGGCATATGGGAAGGCGGCGGTATTGAGCACTGAGGTCCCAACCCAACTTGTCGATAACTAATTCGGCTATCGGAGATTTTCGGGTAGCTCAATCATCAAAGACTTGTCGTACTCGACGGCAGCAACCCTTTGGTTATAGAGCTCAAGCAAGGAAACTAGTTTAAGCCTTCGCCCATCCCTAGTGAAAGTGCTGAGCTCATCGATATTTTGCGAAACAAACGACTCTAGAGACTCCACCGCTACCAGCTCTGCCAGGAGAGCAAGCTCTATATTTTGCCTTGCCCCCTGCAGGCGTCGGTCAGGTACTAGGATATAAACCTTGAATCCTCGGTCAACGTTCCGACGGCATTTGTCGTAGAGTGCTTGCATAGGAGCCACCGTAACGTGGAACGCCGTATCGCCAATCAAGAAGTCTCCCGGGCGCTGCGTCTGCTGATCGGCCGTCGCAAACCCTTCGTTAGTGATTTCGACTTCTGGGAACCTCAGTTGAAGTTTTGCCCCTACTAAGTGCTGAGCTACTGGTCCTGCTTTACCCTCCTGGTCGGCTGTATCAAGGATAGATTGAACTAAGTGCCAGGTACTTGACGCCTGCGAGTAGGTGATAGCGATACGCTGCCTGTTATGGTACTCCCTAACTCTTTCAACTAAGAACTCTTGGCACGACTGTAGAATTGCGGCTCGATCCTCCTGACTCATCTCGTCCAATCCGGTTAAGGCGAAGGCGTCAAGCATGGAACTCACTCCCTGAATCGATCCGCGATTCGTGCGGCCACCTTCCGAAGTGTAGAGACGGTGTTCTCCAAACCTGGCTAAGATATCCTTGACTGTTTGACCGGAAGTACGGACCTGGCCGTTACCTGGAGTAGTATGAACGTCCAGCGAGAGGTTGTACTCCTCGCGTAGCCGATCAAGGATAGCTAGGGAGGCTGCAATCACCCCTCTAGCCGGGGTTGGATCCTTCTTACTAGTTGGCTTTAAACTTTGGTACCACGCCAAAAACTCAGTGGGGGTGCTAGCTGGCATGAGATGCAGCTTCTGGGGAAAAGGAATTCAAGAGCACGGGATTAAGATAATTTTCGGCGATCCAGGTGATAACGGGTACGCAGACGGCGTCGCCAAACCCGAACAGTTGGTCGGTTTTACTACCTGTGAGACGATAGTCACCCGCGCCCATTAATTTGGCGTATTCGCTTGGCGTCATGTAACGAACGCGAGCCTGCCCCTTACCGACCTCCACCAAAATTTGTCTTGCACTGCCCCCCTTAGGCGTCCTCAGACAACCAGCAATACCATCGTTTCTGATCTCGGCCATCGACTTACCGTACCGGACCCGCCGAAAGGCGGTGAGATAGTGATAACCACTATCGTGTCGTAACGCATCCACAACTTGAGCGTGACGCTCACTCATCTGAGAGAAAAAGTAGCGCGTACGTTTGTCGTTCCACCACTCGGGGTCACCGGGTGGAAGCAGATCGACAAAGTCCGAGAGTGTAGTTCTGAGTCTTGGTAGCTCGGGTAGCTCACGGAAGCACCAACGCACCTGAGGGTGTGACTTCACAAATTTAATCAGCTTGCTAGGGCGCAACTCCGATACATCCGTAACCGGTTGTCCTTCGCAAGCACCCTGCATTCCAACAACGAATAGTCGCCGCCTACTCTGAGGAACGAAGTGTCTTGCGTCAACGATGAATACATCAACTACGTATCCTAAGCCATTTAGAGCGAGAAGCGCCTGCTCAAGATCGTCTCCTCCGTGAGACGTAAGAAAACCCTCCACGTTTTCCAGAAGGACAAGATTTGGGCGTCTATCCCCCATATCTTGGATGACCTCGACGAAACCCCAAAAAGCGGAAGAATGCTTACCGGCTAGTCCGACTTGACGCCCAGCTAAGGATAGATCAGTGCAGGGGAAAGAGGCAGTGGCCAGGTCAACATTAGGGATGGTCCTTGCGCTGACCTCGTGAACATCGGCTAGATGGAAGTCTTCGTTGCTCTCGAAGTGATGGCGGTAGGCCAACTCCTTCTTCGTGTCAATGTCATTCGCGTAGGTAACGTTCCAGCCTGCCTTCTCTAGACCCATTCGCACAAGGCCAATGCCAGCGAAGAATTCTGCAACATTTCGTCGGTTTTTCATCTACCACAAAACTAACAAAATATGGTAGATGAGTGCTGATGAGTAGGTGCGCCCAACAATATTCTTATGTCAGATCTACGTACGGGTAGACCACTTCGATGCCCTAATGATTGAACACAAAAACCAAACTAATCTCCGCGTCTCTATTCTGACCTTCGGGTCGGGTAGACTAGTGATCGCTTCGACTGTCAATGTAGGAACTCGCAACCGGAATAGCACCAACCACCTCAGCGGTGAAGGATGCGTAGCCGGCAGGAGGTTCTTCTATAGTGTAGGTAAAAGACTGGTTGAAACCAGGAGCCACTACCTCATAGACGAGGTAGTCCCTAAACCCGATCCTCGAATCAGTTTTGGAGTAGAACGCGATTCGAACAGACACATCCTTGAAGTAGGCCTGGCTAGCTGTATTTCGTATGGTCCCCCGCAGGTTATACCCATCTACTCTCTCTTTACTAAAGACATTCTTGCGCACCAGGTTAGGACCTAGTGTTGCGGAGACGTCTAAGTAACCAAGCAGGTTTTGTTGTTCCCTCTCCTCCAGAGTAAGTTTTAACTCATGGGTACTGACATGTGCTGGAGACATAGAAGCGAACACTACTACACCGCCGTAGGCGGCACCAAGTACGACTATGATGAGCAGAAATTTCTTGAGCAAAACGCAGGGTTATTTTAAAAGACAACGTGGTCACTTCCTCTATTTTATGTAGAAAGAAGGCTTTAACACTGTCTCTAGTACTCACCACCCATCCATGATTACCATCACCGCGCTAGTGGATGAAGACTACACTGAGGTGACCAGCGGGAAGCTTCAGTGTCCCCCCTACCCTTTTCCCCAACATCAAGAAGTTACCGCGGGCATCGACGGTTCTTTTTTCCTCGTCCTGCTTTCTTTAACGGCGAATTGATCCGACTGGATCTGGTCTCGCCGCAGATGTAGAAGATCTTCTGCGGCAGATACCGGCACCAGTCAACAAGACAATGTTGTGATAGTGGTCGGGGATCAGGCCTTTGACCAGGTGTCGGCCTGAGTCCACCTAGGGGCGGCGGTTGACACCAAACGTTGCGGCTTTGCTATGGGACTAGGGTAAGCTCGGCAGGTTATAAAAACAACCGGTCGCGCAGGAAAATAAAACCTAGAAATGAAAAGGTAGGAGCCAAATTTTCCTAACTAGCTGAACGTCAACGAAGTACTTCTCTTTTCTAGGTTATGCTTCTACAGAAAATGTAACCTAACTCGGTAGGTCCAGATTGCAGGTATGCCAGATAGATTATCTAAATATGAAGGTCGCCCTTTTATGGGTGGGGGTCACCGCGTCATCAGCCGCGTGAACGAAAGCGAGGCGAGCTTCCAGGCGTCGTCTACCCTGGTGTACACCTCCGTTACCTCGAAGGGATTGGTCACCTCGTTGCCGCCCACCACGGCCAGCAGCGTGATGTTGTTGAGTACAATGGCCGTATTACCGATCACCTGTACCGAAGCCTCGTGGACGTCCGCCTGCTTGTAGTGGATGCCGCCGCCGCGGATGATGTCCACCTCACGGTCCTTACCCCAGCTGCCGCCCATGTGAACGAACATCGCCTGGTCGTGAAAGAGCTTGGCCAGTTTGTCGGCGTCCCTATCCGCCATCCACTGCCATTTTTGCTTCGAGAGTTCGAGTAGCTCCTGCTCCACGGAGATGGTAGTAGCCGTAGCTTCTGGCTTACCTTGCGTGCCGTAATACGCCTCGTCGGCTACCGGTTCGAGCCACTGCGTGGGTTCGTTGCCGGTGATGGCCAGGTAGGTCACGCCGCGGTCGGGCGTGGCGGCGTGCCAGTGCTCGACGCCCGGTTGGCAGTTGACCACGTCGCCCTTGCGGACCCTCATCAGCTCCCCACCGCGTTCCTGGTAGTAGCCCGTACCCTCGGTGATGATCAATTGCTGGCCGGCGGGGTGGCTGTGCCAGTCCAGTCGCGCATCCGGGGCAAAGGTGGCCACCGCCAGCCCGTAGTCGAAGGCCTCGTCGGTCTCGCCCGGATGGTACAACCATACGTCACCCTTGTGGTGGACGTTTGCCGCCTTCTCTCCGAGCGGGAAGATGGCGGACTCCTGCGCCGAAGTGCCGGCGGTGAACAGGGTAGTGAGCAGCAACAAGAAAGGTAGTCGGATCATGATCGGATAGCGTTTTGTCGGTTTGATAATCGTTAGTTCAGTCCCTTCTCTGCGAGCCAGTCCAGGAGCAGTTGGGCTACTTTTTGATTGTTGAGGTCGGACATCGGAAAGTGGGTGTTCCCCTCCAACCCCGCGTCGGGGAGCTGGACCAGGGTCACGTCGCCGCCGTGGCGATTGACGGTTTCGGTCCACTGTCGGGCCATGGCAACGGCGGCACGCCACTGTTCCTGGGCGGGGTTTTCGACCGCTTCTGCGGGAATGTTGTCGCCGTAGTAGATAACGATGGGTATCTCGGTCAGCCGCCGGAAGGTTTCCATCGGTACGCCGCGGGCGCTCAGGGAGCCCCCCACGTAGTCGATCGGCTCGGGTACCTCCCCCTCCGGAAAGACGAAGTTGCTGCCCGGCTCGTAGGAGGCGATGGCCCGGATGTTGTCATTTTCGAGGGCGGTCAGCCAGCCCTGCCCGCCGTTGTGGGAGTGGGTGACCAGAACGGCCGGCCCCAACGTATCGAAGAGAGCGGAAACGGCCGCTACGTTTACCCCGATGTCCAGCGGACCGGTATCGGGGGTCATCTGCCGGAAGAACTGATTGAGTGCCTCCGGTTCGCGCGAGAACTGGACGCCGGGGTAAAATTCCCGATCGGTGCCGAGGCGGAAGATGCCGAACCAGAGTTGGTCGTCCGTGGCCGCCGCGTAGCTGCCCGGACGGGTCGTGCGACCGGCCAGGCCGCGGCCCGGTTGATCAAGTAGGTAGACCGGATAGCGGTACCGCAGGAAGATCGTCTGGAAACCTTCACGACCGTCGGGAGTAGTCTGCCAGG
The DNA here is from genome assembly GCA_963803525.1 of Lewinellaceae bacterium. Classification (GTDB taxonomy): domain Bacteria; phylum Bacteroidota; class Bacteroidia; order Chitinophagales; family Saprospiraceae; genus Neolewinella. Next base: position 32,840 of record CAWDMV010000007.1, on the reverse strand, counting down.
TCTTCATCGACTGGCCGTAGCCGTGCCAGAAGACCAGCGGCAGCGGGCGGGCGTGGGTGGGGCGCTGATACAGGACGAAGGCGTGGTCGCCGTGCAGGGTCTGACCGGCTACGGACTGGGCCGCCGGATTGAAAGCTCCGTCCGCAATTGGGTCAAAGGTGCCCGACGAAGTCTTGACCGTACCGCCGACGGTAAAGCTACCCTGCTCCGCCAGCGAGATGGCCCCGCCCGGCGCGGTGGCGCGGCGGCTGGCGCAGGAAGCAAGCAGCAGACACAGCAGTAGGTAGGAGAGCAACCGCATAGTTGGAAGGAGTTTAACGGGAGCGAACCGATGGCGGGAACCGCTTAGGGAAGTGCTCTCTCGGGGAGTTACAAAGTTGGGGTCGAGCGGGCGGATCGCCCTACCCGGATTACTGCATTGGGGACCCGGGTTACCGTTTCGGCGGCAGCCCCGGCCCCGGAAGGGATACGGCCGGGGCTTACCCTCACCGCTCCAGCACCCGGTCGAGTACGGAGGCGGCCGTCTGCGCGGACGCCCGGCCGGCGGTGGTGGCAATGACGTCCACGACCTCCCGCAGTTGAGCTTCCGGGACACCCAGGTTGAGCGCGATGCCCAGGTGACTACCGAGCATGGGCTCCACCCCTCCCAGACTGACCAGTATGCTCACGGTGGTGATTTCCCGTTCCCGGTAGCTGAGCACATCGCGCTCGAAGAGATCCGCAAAGAGGTGCTCCTTAAGAAACACGTCGATGGCGGGGGCGAAGTCGCCGTACGCGGAGCGGCCTGCGTGGGTACGGCCGACGAGGCTGTCGAGTACGGCCTTGCCCCGTTCATACTTGGCGGGACGCTCATCAATGGGGCCGGCTTCCGACCCCGCTTCGTCGACGATGCCGCGTTCCCGGCGCTCCGCAAGCGTGGCCATCAGGGTCTGGATCCCGCGGATGCTGCGGGGGAAGCCGGCGTAGGCGTAGAGGTGGAGCATTACTTCCCGGCATTCATTAACCGTCAGGCCGGCATCCAGCGCCCTATCGCAGGCGGTTTGCAGGCGCTCAAGGTCACCGAGTGCGGCCAGCGATGCGAGCGTGGCAAGGTGACGGTAGCGCGTGCTCACCAAACCAGCCGTGTCGGCCGCGGCCCGCTGCACGGGAATTCCCGCCCGGTACTCCGTTTCGGTCACCGGGGCGCCCCAGATGACTCTGCCCTCCGGGTGTTCCGTCGTCATGGCTAGTTGCACGAACCAATGGTCGTTGGCCGCGCCGTGCCAGTGCTCGATGTCCGGCGGGCACTGCACCGTTTCCCCCTTGCGAAGCACACGAACCGCTTCACCGCGCTCCTGGTAGTACCCTACCCCGTCCAGCACTAGTAAGGACTGTCCGGCCGGATGATGGTGCCAGTTGCTGCGCGAGCGGGGCGGAAAGGTGACGTTACCGACCGCCACGGGCTGCTCCCCGGTACCGGCCTGCAGGAGTCGCTCGACCCACACGCTGCCGGTGAAGTGCTCACTCTCCACGCGCGCTCCGGCGGGGAAAACCGTATTTACCGTACCGGGGATGGTCTGAGCCCGCCCGGGCACCGGGGTCACGAAGTAGAGCAGGAGTAAGAAGAGCGGTAAGCAGTGCATAACAGTGAGGGACTCAAGGATGAAAGGCGCACGGGTGGTGAACCCGTTTAAGGTACAACGTTAATCTACCGCCCAAGGTCCGGTCGCGGCGGGCCTAATCCCTACCCTAACTACAGTAATACGTACCCGGATGACGGATTTGCCGGTGGCGGGACCGCAGGTGCGGGGGTGCACCCCTTACCTTAACAAGCCCTAACGTATGACCATGGAAGACACGCTTACCTTCGATACCGTCAAGCAGTACAGTGCCTTCAACCGGCAGGAAACCCGTCACCCGCATGTGGGACTGCTCGACCTGTCGCTGGCCGCCCCACGGCAGCTGCGACGGATGCGCTTCAACTTCTATGTCGTGTTCCTCAAGGAGATTCGCTGCGGCGATCTGCGCTACGGTTGCCGCAACTACGACTACGAGGAGGGGACGCTCGTCTTCCTGGCCCCCGGTCAGGTGATCGGCGAACCCGGTACCGAGTTCTACCAGCCCAAGGGGCGCGCACTCGTCTTCCATCCGGACTTCCTCCTCGGCTCCCCCCTCCGCTCCCGGATGCCGGAGTACACCTTCTTCGCCTACGAAGCCAATGAGGCGTTGCACCTCTCATCCCGGGAGCGCGACTTGATCACCGATTGCCTGAACAAGATCGACCAGGAACTGGATCAGCTGATCGACAAGCACACCCGGCAATTGTTACACTCCAATATCGAGCTGCTGCTGAATTACTGCACCCGCTTCTACGACCGGCAGTTCATTACCCGGACCTCGGTTAACCAGGGTGTACTGGCACGATTCGAGTCTCTACTGCACGACTACTTCATCAACGGCTTGGCCGATCGCGACGGCCTGCCCTCGGTTACCTACTTCGCCGAGCGGCTGCACCTCTCGCCCAACTACTTCGGCGACCTGGTGAAGAAGGAAACCGGGAAATCGCCGCAGGACCACATTCAGGTCCGGGTGATCGAGCTGGCCAAGGAACGGCTCTTCGACCCCGAGCGCAGCGTAGCAGAAATCGCCTATGCGCTCGGCTTCAAGTACCCCCAGCACTTCAGCCGCATGTTCAAGAAGGCTACGGGCATGACCCCAGTGGAGTTTCGAAACAATTGAGGACGGATGACCACTTGGGGTGCCTCAACTTCGCTATTCCGCAATGACTATGAAATATAGGCGCTTTCCTAGCGGATTTGCAGCCTAAAGTCATCGATTTGGGACTGTTTACTTCGCTCTCTGGCTAAAGAACGAAGTTGCTGCCACTCGAGAAGTCCCATCTTGGGCAGGTTGCATTCTCACACAAAATGTAACCTAGTGAGGTAACTTCTCCCTCCCCTCCCCAAACGCCTCCCACCCTTCCTTCAGCGCATAGGGCACAATCAGCAGCGCAGCGACCGGGTCAGCCCACCACCAGCCCAGATACCGTACGGTCAGCAGCCCCGCCAGGACCGCCACCGTCTGGTAGAGACACACAAAGGTGTCCTTGGAGTCGGCGATCAGCTCGCCGCTGTCCAGCGCATTACCGTACTTCCGCTTATAGTAGATCAGAAAGGGATTGACCACCAGTGATACCAGTAGGATACCCAGCCCCAGGTTGCTCCACTCAGCGGTTTCCCGACTGATGAGCTTTGACACTGAATCGTAGGTAATGAAAATACTTACGATTAGGAAAGAGGCCGCAATGACATAGAAGGTGATTTTCTCCCGTTTCTTAAGCTTCTCCTCCGTGATACCTTCAGACTCACCGTGCAGTCGCCACCACAGCGTACTGGCAGAAATTACCTCGATGGTACTATCCAGTCCCCACCCAATTAACGCGGCACTACCGGAGATAAATCCGGCCGTCAGCGATACGCCGACTTCGATCGTATCGTAGACAACGTTAAATATCTGTAGCCGCTCGGCCTTTTGCAGGGTCCCTTCTCTATTCTCGTTACTCATTGCACTTAGTTTTTAGTATTTCGTTTGTAGGCCAGTAACCGTAGGGCATTGCCCACCACCACCAGCGTAGAGCCCTCGTGGGCGATCACCGCCGGACCGATCTCCGCAATACCCAGCAGGGTCAGGGGAATCAGGATGGCGACCATGCCCAGGCTCATGATCAGGTTCTGACGGATAATCGACTTCGCCTTGCGGCTCAGTCCGATGGCGAAGGGTAGATTGTCCAGTCGGTCGGCCATCAGTGCCACGTCGGCCGTCTCTAGGGCTACGTCCGAACCGGCCGCGCCCATGGCGATACCGACGGTGGATTTGGCCATGGCCGGCGCGTCGTTCACCCCGTCGCCGATCATGGCCACCATGCCCTCCTCCTCGCGTAGTCGCTCGATGGCGGCCACCTTGTCCTCGGGTAGCAGGCTGCCAAGCGGGTCGGTGATACCGATGTCGGCGGCCACGGCATCGGCTACTTTCTGGTGGTCGCCGGTGAGCATGACCATCTTGCGGATACCGATTTCCTTGAGCGCGGCCAGCGTGGCCTTTGCCTCGGGGCGGGCCACGTCCATTACGGCGATCACGCCGAGGTATTTGCCGTCGCGGTGGACGATCATCGCCGTATTCCCCTTCGTCTCCAGCCCGCCCATCTGCCGGTCAAGCTGCTCGGGTACGGCCGCTCCGGTAAGTTCCTCGAAGAGTCGGCGATTGCCGATGTGTACCTGCTGGCCGTCTACCGTCGCTTTGATGCCCCGGGCCGTTAGCGCTTCGAGGTTTTCCGCCCGTGGGATGGTAGCACCGGCCAGGCGTTCCTTGCCGCCCTCTACGATCGCGGCAGCTAGGGGATGGTCGCTCAGTTCCTCTACGGCCACGGCCGTGGTGAGCAGTTCGGACTCCGATATACCCTCGGCGGGAATGACCTCCGTTAGCCGGGGCCGCCCCTCGGTCAGGGTGCCCGTCTTATCGAAGGCCAGGGCGGTGATGCCCCCCAGGTCCTCCAGCGGACGGCCCCCCTTGATGAGCACGCCCTGCCGCGCGGCCCGCGCCACTCCGGCCAGGACGGCCGAGGGCGTAGAGATCGCCAGGGCGCAGGGACTGGCTGCCACCAGCACGGCCATCGCCCGGTAGAAGCTCGCCGAGAAGGGCTCATCGATCACCAGGAAGGCGAACAGCAACAGCACCACTAGCCCGATCACCGCCGGCACGAAGTAGCGCTCAAATTTGTCGGTTAGCTGCTGGGTAGGCGACTGCTGGGTTTCGGCCTCCTTCACCAGGGTTACCAGGCGGGAAAGCGTACTGTCGCCCGCCAGCTTCATCACCCGGATCTCCAGTGGTGAGCTGCCGTTGATAGTGCCGGCGAAGGCGCGGTGCTCGGCCGCCAGCGTATCCAGTTCGTAGTCCTTTGCGGGATCGTCGACGGGTCGCTTGTCCACCGGTACGCTCTCCCCCGTGATCGGGGCCTGATCGACGGCCGAGCTGCCGCCCACGATCAGTCCGTCGGCGGCGATCTTCGAGTTCGGCCGCACTACGATGATATCGCCCAGGACTAGCTCCTCCACCCCGACTTCTACTGTCTCTTCGCCCCGCTTCACCAGCGCGGTGGGAGGGGCCAGATCGGACAGGGCGGCAATGGACTTGCGCGCCCGACCCATCGCGTAGTTCTCCAGCGCGTGCCCGATGCTGAAGAGAAACAGCAACAGTGCCGCCTCCTGAAATTCCCCGAGGGCGCAGGCCCCGGCCGCGGCTACCAGCATCAAAAAGTCGATCTCGAACTTTCCCTGCCGGATGGTCTGTATCGCCTCGATCAGAATGAAGTAGCCCCCCAGCAGTATGGCAATCACGAATAAAACGGTTGGCACGATCTCACCCACCCCCTCCAGGAAGCTCAGTAGCAGCCCCGTTAGCCAGAACGCCCCGCTACCGATGGCGAAGTACAGCTCGGTGTTCTCCCCAAATATGCCGCCGTGGTCGTGGTTATGGCCGTCGCCGGGGGCGTGCTTTTCCTTGCCGTGCTCACCCGGTCCGTGGTCGTGACCGGCATGGTCGTCCCCTTCCACCGTACCGGCGATGCGCAGATCTGTGTCGGTCACCGCCCGGCGTACACCCGCCTCGTCGATCACCTCGGCGTCGTATTCGATGCGGGCTATCCCGGCCCCCGAAACTACGGCCTCGGTTACACCTTCGGTCTTGCCGATTCGCTCGCCGACCTGCCGTGCGTGGCGCTGGTGGCGGACACCGGTCACGTCGAGCAGCACGTGCCGGTAGCGACGGGTGATTGTTGCGCCGGCCCGTTTGGCCAGGGTCTCTACCTTCTTCAGTGCCAGCTGATTGGGATCGTAGTGTATGCACACCTCCGGCGGTGTCCCCTCCTTAAGGTGAGCGCTTTCAATGGCCGGTTCGGCCCGCAGGGCTTCCAGCAGCCGGTCGACGCAACGATCGCGAGCGTCGGGGACTTCGGGTAGTAAGATGGGTAGGTCAAGTCGCAGTTTACTCATAGCTTAGTTTATTTATTAGGTATTCGTTTATATCTATCCCGCGCGGTCGATCCACCACTGCTCCGCTTGTTGTAGTGCCCGGTCGAAAGCCATGCGTTTAGACAGGTCCGGGTGATTTACCAGCAGTTGATTGGCGATCTCGATGGCTTTGTCCCGTACTTCTGGGGTGTAATCCGCCAACTGATCGGCGAACTCCGTGGGGTCTATGCGGCGATCCATTACTTGGCCTGAGTTTGTTCGGCGAGCTCGAAGTAGCGAATCTCGGCGGAGGTGAATAGGATGTTGAAAGTTTGTTGCCGGTCAATGGATAGCATGGTAATTGGATTTGTCATTAAAAAATATAAATCAATGCCCGTGCTCCAGCTCCCCCGACTGGCTCTGTGCGTACACGTAGTAGGCCCCCTGGGTGACGATGCGCATCCCCGCCGGCAAAGAATCGATGAGGCGCACGGCCGTAAAGCCGTCATTCGTAGCCCCGGGATTGACCCGCAGCCGCTCGAAACTGACTTCCTCCCCCGTCTGCTCTTCCGGACCCGCGAAGACATAGGCCGTCTCCCCATCCCGGAAGATGGCCTCCTCGGGCAGGGCGGGGGTAGTCTGGTCGTTCAGCCAGATCCGCGCCTCGGCGAACAGGTCGCGGATGAAGGGGGGCTGGGCTCCCGTCAGGTGGGCGTGTACGCGCACCGTCTTATTCTCCGTATTGAATTCCTTGCCGATCACGTGCACCTCGGCCGTGTAACGCTGATCGCCCCGGGAGGGAATCTGGTAGGTTACCCGCTGTCCCTTTTCCACCCGTGCGATATCGCTCTCGAATACGTCCAGCTCCAGGTGCAGGTGTTCCTCGTCGATGAGTTCCATGAGCTGGGTGCTGGGCTCCACGTACATCCCGTCGTGCAGGGAGATCGTCGTGATGTAGCCGGAGCGCGGGGCGAACAGGGTGATCTGCTGGATAATGTTGTCGGGTCGCACATCGTCGGTCCGAATGCCGAGGTACTCCAGCCGCTGCCGTAGTCCACTCACGTTGGCCACCTTAGCCGCGACCTGGGAGCGCAGTTGCTGCACCTGCTTCAGGATGCCGGCGTTTTCGGCTACGAGCGTCTCCTGGCGTTCCAGCTCCTGCTGCAGGTAGGTCAGTTCAGCCGCAGCCTCCAGGTACTCGCGCTGGTGCTCGATGAATTCGGGGTTCTCCAGGTAGGCGATCACCGCGCCCCGCTTCACGTAATCCCCCTCCACGTAGTTGCGGCTACCCCGGATAAAGCCGCTGGCCCGGGCACTTACCGCGGCGTAGGCGTTGGGGGGTAGACCCAGGGTGCCCGTGGCTTTGAGGTAGTCGTTCACCTTCAGTTCCCGCAACTCACCGTAGGCGATATCCATCGCATCGAGCTGTTGGCGGCTCAGGTGGATACCCTCCTCCACCTCCTCCCCCTCATGCTCGGTGTCTACTTCATCCATTTCGGCTGCTGAATGGACGTCGTCGTCCACCTTTTCCCTATCGTCGGACTGGGCGGGGCCGCAGGTGCTAAGTAACACGGTCAGCAACAGGGTAAGACCGGTGTTGAAAATTATGGCTATCGTTTTCATCGTAGTGACGTAAAAGTTATTGATTGAGGAGATACCGCAGGCGGGCGACCGCCAGGTTATGGTTGGTCACGGCGTCGAGGAACTCCACGCCGTTTTCACCCAGGAGGCGCAGGGCACCGAGCAGTTCGAGGTAGCCGATCTCGCCGGCCCGGTAATTGAGGCTGGTGACGCGGACGATCTCCGGGTTAACCAGTGCCAGTTGCTCCCGGTAATACTCGACCGTGACGGCCACCTGCTGGATTTCACTACGGGCCTGCGACAGCTCCTGATCGTAGCGCAGACGCCGGGCTTCCAGCTCCGTCTCGGCAACGGTGACCCCCAGACGCTCGGCTTCAATGCGCCGCCGGGTAACCCCGTTGAACAGCGGCAGGGTGACGCCGGCCTCGATTCCGCTGAGGTAGCCCCCCTCGAAGTACTGCTGGGCGGAGTAGCCCAGGCGAAAACCCGGCCGCAGCTGGGCACTCAGCACCCCAATGCCGGCCCGGGCCGTCTCGACCTGCCGGACGGCTAGTGCTACCTCCAGTCCGGAGCGGAGGGTATCACCGAGGTTCGGGGGTGGGTCCGTCAGCCGGAGGGTGTCGCTGGGGGAGACGGCTCCGCCGGTATTGAGTAGTAGGCCGAGCTGTGATTGCAGGTTGGTAACCGCCAACTGGGTACGCTCGGCCAGTTGCTCGTAGCGGCGTAGGGCCGAGTTCAGGTTGAGGGTCTCCAGCCGGTTGGCCTCGCCGACCTCCACACGCACGGTGGCGGTGCGGGCATACTCCGCGTAGGTACTTACCAGTTGGTTGTAGAGCGAGAGTAGCGCCTCCTGCTGCTGCAGGCGGTAGTAGGTAGACCGGACGCGGTAGCTCAACTCGGCGCGGGTGAGCTGTCCGCGTACTTCGGTACTGGCGATCAGGGCATCCTGCGCGACGTTGGCCGCTCGGATACCCGCCGGGTTAGCAAACTGCTGGATCACCGACAGCTGGTTGACCCGTTGACCGTTCTCCCGGAAGAGTCCGTCGCCATTGTAGCTGATGTCGGTCACGCCGGGGAGGTAGGGCAGGTCCCGCAGACTACGGCTCTGCTCCGTGCGTCGGTCGGCCGCCCGAACCTCGGGATTGGACCGAAGGGCCGTCTGGACCGCTTGCTCTACCGATAACCTCTGCACCTGCGCGCCCGCCCAATTAGGTAAGAGCAGTAACGGTAGTAGAACGAGTAGACTGGACCTGGCCATCCGGCGCGTCTTCCAACCCTCCAGCCAACTGTATAGTATGGGTAGGATGACCAGGGTGAGGAAGGTAGCCGTAATGAGCCCGCCGATAACCACCGTAGCCAGGGGACGCTGTACCTCCGCCCCGCCCGAGGTGGAAATGGCCATGGGAAGGAAGCCCAGTGAAGCTACCGAGGCCGTCATGATCACCGGACGCAGACGCACGCGGGTACCCTCCATGATGCGATCGCGGACGTTGGTAATTCCCTCCTCCTTGAGCTGGTTGAGGTAACCGATCAGTACGATGCCGTTGAGTACCGCTACGCCGAAGAGGGCAATGAAGCCGATGCCGGCCGAGATACTAAAGGGCATGCCGCGCAGCTCCAGCGCCCAGATGCCCCCGATGGCCGACAGCGGAATGGCCACGAAGATGAGGGCCGCCTGAGAAAAGCTACCGAAGGTGAAGAATAGTAGGATGAAGATGAGGGCCAGGGCCAGGGGCACGGCAATGGCCAGCCGGGCCGAGGCCGCCTGCAGGTTCTCAAACTGCCCCCCGTAGGTAAAGTAGTAGCCGGCCGGCAGTTCGATACCCTCATCCAGGGCGGACTGGATGTCACCGACCAGTGTTTCCACGTCGGAATCGCCGACGTTGACGCCGATCACGATGCGGCGGTTGGTATTCTCGCGGCTGATCTGCATCGGCGCGTCGACCAGCCTAACGTCAGCCACTTCCCGCAGGGGTACCTGACTGCCGCCGGGTAGGGGTACGTAGAGATCGGCAATACTGCTGATCTCACCGCGGGCGTCCGCATTGAGTCTTACGGTCAGGTCGAAGCGGCGCTCTCCCTCGTAGACCGTACCGGCCGAAGCCCCGGCGAAGGCAGTACCCACCACCGTATTAATATCCCCGACCTGGAGACCATACTGTGCCATTCTCGGGTAGTTGAAGTCAACCACTACCTGGGGCATGCCGATGGTCTGCTCGACGGTCACAGTACCCGCCCCGGGAAGGGTGCTGATGATGGCCTCCGCCTCCCTTGCCTTAGCGTAGGCCAGTTCCAGATCCGGACCGTAGAGCTTGATGGCGATGTCGGCCTTGGCCCCCGTCATCAGCTCGTTGAACCGCAGCTGAATGGGCTGACTGAACTCCAGGCCGACACCCGGGAAGATCTCCATCGTTTCTTCAAGGGCCTCGAACATCCCCTGCCGGTCGGGTGCCGTGGTCCATTCGTCCCGGGGTTTCATGACGATCGTGTAATCGCCGATCTCCACCGGCATGGGGTCGGTCGGAATCTCGGCGGCCCCGATATTGGTGACCACCTCCTTCACTTCGGGAAAGCGGTCGAGTATCCGCCGCTGTACCCGTTTGGTTAGGTCGATATTCTGACTCAGTGAGGTACCGGGGGGCAGGATCTGCTGCATGGCCAGGTCACCCTCGTCGAGGGTGGGGATGAACTCCCCACCCATGCGGCTGAATACCCAGAAACTGACGGCAAACAGCACCACGGTGGCGAGTACGAACGCTACTTTAAAGCGCAGTGCGGCACGGAGTAGGGGGGTGTAGAGCTGCTGGAAAAATTCGATGATCCGATCAGCGATCGTGCGCTTGTTGTTCACCCGCTTCTTGAGGACCAACGCCGCCATCATGGGCACGTAGGTCAGCGATAGAATCAACGCTCCCAGGATCGCCAGCATAACGGTCTGCGCCATGGGTCGGAACATCTTTCCCTCGATGCCCACCAGGGCCAGGATGGGGATGTACACCATCAGAATAATGATCTCTCCGAAGGCCGCCGAGCTGCGGATCTTGATGGAACTTTCGGTGACTTCAGCGTCCATTTGTTCCTGCGTCAGTTGCTGACCGGCAAAGCGGTGGCCGAGGCGGTGAACGATACTTTCCACTATGATAACGGCCCCGTCGACGATCAGGCCGAAGTCGATGGCCCCCAGGCTCATCAGGTTGGCGGAGATGCCCAGCAGGTTCATCATCGAGATGGCGAAGAGCAGCGCCAGGGGGATCACCGAGGCTACGATCAGGCTGGCCCGCCAGTTTCCCAGCAGCAGGACGAGGATGAAAATGACAATCAACGCCCCCTCGATCAGGTTCTTTTCGACGGTGCCGATGGCCGTGCTCACCAGTTTGTCGCGGACCAGGTAGGGCTCGATCACGACCCCCTCCGGCAGCGACTCCTGAATCTGCACCACCCGCTCCTTCACCCGCTCGGTGACGGCGGCGGAGTTGGCTCCCTTCAGCATCATTACCCGGCCACCGACTGCCTCCTCCCCGTTGCGGACCAGGGCCCCGTAGCGGGGTGCCCTACCGAACTGAACGGTGGCCACGTCCTCGATCAGGATGGGCCGGCCGGCCCGCACGTCCACTACGATCTTGCGGATATCCTCCAGACTTTGGGCTACGCCGTCGGTACGGATATAGTAGGTGCGCGGACCCTTTTCAATGTAAGCCCCCCCGGTATTCGCGTTGCTGTTTTCCAGGACCGTGAATACCTCACCAATAGTGACCCCTACCGATTTGAGCAGGTCGGGATCTATGGCTACCTCGTACTGCTTGAGGTAGCCCCCCATGGTGTTAACCTCCACTACCCCCGCGATGCCGGAGAGCTGGCGTCGTACGATCCAGTCCTGGATGGTGCGCAGCTCAGTGGCGGAATACTGGTCTTCGTAACCCTCTAGCGGGCGGACGACGTACTGGTATATTTCCCCCAGGCCGGTAGAGATCGGGGCCATGACGGGCGTACCGAGACCCTCGGGAATGTTCTCGCTGGCCTCCTTGAGATACTCACTGACCAGCTGTCGGGCCAGGTAGATGTCGGTAGACTCCTCGAAGACTACCGTGATCACCGACAGCCCGAAACGGGAGATGGAACGGATCTCGACTAGGTCCTGTACATTTTGCAGGGCCAGCTCAATGGGGGTAGTGATGAACTGCTCCACCTCTTGAGTAGCCAGCGTGGGCGAGGAGGTGATGACCTGTACCTGATTGTTGGTGATGTCGGGTACGGCATCGATGGGAATCTGGCGCAGGGAGAACACGCCCCAGACAATGAGGGCTAGGACAAACAGTCCTACGACCAGCTTATTCCGTACGGAATAAGCAATAATGCTATCGAACATAGAAAGAAAGGAGTTAAACCAGAAGATGGGGACGGGACGTGCCTATCCCATGCGGGGTGGTTTAACTAAGCTCGGGGGGGCTGCCAAGTACCGTCGGCGGCAAGTTGGGGAGTCCAGTGCCGGGTAAAGGTGGGCACGGTTTTACCGGCAGGCGGTAAGGGGATAACGTCAGTGTAGAGATTGAGGGAGGCCGGCGGCGTTCCCACCACTGCGCTGCAGCAGGCGCAGACGCAAAAGAGTGTACAGTGATCCTGGTGCTCGGAATCCTGATCCTGGTGATTAGGATTGATCTCGTGCAGGACGGTCGGTGCATCGCTGGCCAACACCACCAGTCCATTGTCGCCACAGGGTACCAGGGCAAGGGAAAAGAGGTAAACGGCGAAGAGGATAATTTGCCAACGCATTCACGCTTAAACGGCTGACCGCGGGAAAGGTTGGACTAGGGGGTTGACCGACTTTGCATAATGACCCTCAGCGATTGTACGTCTGTAGATTGGAGCTCTTTGAGTACTGTTACGGGAATTCCCGTAACAAAATACTGAACGAAGGCGATCCTTATAGAGGACTTCTCCCCTACCCTTTCCGTGCTGAAACACTATTACTGATAGTGTTGCAAGATTCGTCCCTCCCCTACCCCGCAGCCCAGCATTTCCGTTCGTTAGTACGGCCAAGTTTCGCTGCTTTTGAAACGGTATACACAGATAGCGTTCCAGACCGCAGTTTGATCTCGGCACTTCCTGGACAATCTACTTGAGGTGTTGAGCCGCGACCAGTTTAGAAGCCCCCACTTCCGCTTCTGTACTACAGAAGTAGAAACAAACTCGCTGTTTTCCTCCCCCACTCCGACGGTTTTGCTTGCGGCTGCGCGCTCGATGTATTACCTTCATTTCCAGGTTAGCTAACTAAACTAGAATCATGCCGCTTTCTTCCCAACTTTACGACCCGGAAACGAGTGAGCGCAAGTACCTCAACCGGGAAGAGCGGGCGGCCTTCCTGGAGGCCACCCAACGGCAGGAGCAGAAAACCAAGTTCTACTGCCAGTTGCTCTACTATACCGGCTGCCGGTTATCGGAAGGATTGGAGATCAGCTTCGACCGCTTCGACTACGGAAAGCAGGGGGTCTACATCAGGACTTTGAAGCAGAAGCGCCAAAACGGCCAACCCAGTCAGCGCCGGCGGTTCAACGAACTGCCCGAAAGCTACCTCAACGAGATGCACGGTTTTTTCAAGGCCATGATGGGCAAAAGGAGATACAAGGTCGCGGCGGCCGAACGGCTCTGGCCGGTTTCGACCCGCATGGCCAACAACTACGTGGCCACCGTCATGCAGGCCGCCGGCATAACCGGTAAAAAAGCCAGCTCGCGCGGCCTGCGCCACAGCATGGGCGTGATGCTGGTGCTGGAAAAGGTGCCGGTCAACGTCATTGGCAAGGTACTGGGTCACGCTGCCATCAAGAACACGCTGATTTATCTCGATGTCGTCGAGGACGATCGCCGCGGCCTGATCACTCAAATCTGGTGAGCATGAAACTGTACGAGAATCACACCGAAGCGGAGAAACTGGCCATTGTTGCCGCAGCTGCGGCTTCCTGGGGTGTCGCTGCGGGGAAAGATCGCAGCGGACTGCGCGAAGCCTTTTCGATCATCAACCCCGGGATCGATAATACCAATGGCGAGAAGAGCCTGATTTCAAAGCAGCAGGCGATCGCGATACGTCAACTATGCCAACAGGAGCAAGCCTGTATCGATTCCGGTATGGAGGAAATTTCCTCCATAACCGCTCTGAAACTTCAACCACACCAGCTGGTAACGACTGATGAGGACTACCATACTCCCCTGCCCCTGACATTGAACCGGGCAGAAGTCAAGATTCTATGCGCGCTCCTACAGCGTCGTCTTTTCGATGACCTCGTTGAGGGAAACCAAGCGAAGCAAATGCATGAGGCGCTGCTGGCAAAACTGGTTTACCATATCACCGACACTCCCCTACCCTAACAACTTAAAGGAACCCATCATGGCAGAAGAGGAAGAAACCGGACTAGCAATTTTTGAAGGCAAGCAAATCAGACGCATCTGGGAAGATGAACGCTGGTGGTTTGCCGTCGTCGATGTAATCGCTGTGCTGACGCAGAGCGCTAAGCCCCGCGATTACTGGTACCGCATGAAAAAACGGGAGCAGGAAAATACTCGCGTTGATCTGTCGACAGATTGTCGACACTTCAAAATGGAGGCTCCGGACGGCAAGAGTCGTGACACGGAATGCGCCGATTTAGAGCACATGCTGCGCATCGTCCAATCTATCTCCTCACCTCAGGCCGAACCGTTCAAACGCTGGCTGGCCAAGGTTGGCCAGCAGCGCATCGAGGAACTGGAAAATCCGGAGCTGGCTGTTGATCGAATGAAGGCGGATTATCGGGCCATGGGCTATTCTGATGAGTGGATTGTCAAGCGTCTGCAGTCGATCAACATCCGCAAAACGCTGACCGATGAGTGGGATCGGCGCGGCGTTGAAAAGGGTCTCGAATACAGCATCCTGACCGCAGAAATAGCCCAGAACACTTTTGGGCTCAAACCAGGTGACCACAAAGCGCTGAAGAACCTGAAGCGTGAAAATTTGCGCGATCACATGACCGACCTGGAGCTGATCTTTACCATGCTGGGGGAGGCAGGTACCACCAGCAAGGCGATCGAGAAAGACGCCTTTGGTTTCTACGAAAATAAAGAAGCGGCCATTGAAGGTGGTACTGCCGCCGGAAAGGCTCGGGAAGCGTTCGAGCTAGAGTCCGGGCAAAAGGTGATTTCGGCTGACAACCGCAAGGACCAGATAAAGGCGGCCAAGCAGCAGGCCAGGCTGGCCAAAAGAAAGAGAAAAGACTAGTAAACCACCGGCGAAAAGCAACCCAACATGGCACCGACCAACACCAACGACCCCCGCCGACCCAGCTATCGCGCGCGCTTCACCTGGGGCATCGATGGATCTATTCTGTGGTTGAAGGACGAAGGAACCGAGTGTCGTTCCCTGACCAACGACCTAGACAACTGTCTAGTGGAACTGTCGGGAGATCTACCTGCAGAAACGCAGCTGACCAGCTACCACATCATCTACCGGGATAGTGATGGGACGTGGGACGCCATTGCCATCACGGAACTCGGGGACGTAAGCTCCGAGCGGGAACGCCTTCAATCCTGCAATCAGCGCAACGTCGCCTACGGAGTGCAGCACCTAAAGTTTCGGTTCTTTCCGATCAGTCAGGAGAGCTACGACGAAGCGGTGACCAGCGTCGTGCGTAACCGCATGTACCGGCACTTCCACCTTCCGCTCCCCCAGAATCATAACCTGAATTAACTCCTTCAATCCATACCCATGAGTGATCAATTAAACTACCGCATAACCATAACTACCGACCAGGGCGAAGTGACCTGGGACTTCAAAGGTTTGCCAGACGCCTACCCAGCCTTCAAAGCCCTAAAAGGAGGCCAGGCAGCGCAGCCCTGTACGGTGCGTCTACTCAGTAACAAGGACGACCTCACTATCGAGAGCTTCGAGATTGCAGCGCCAAAGCGACCAGTCAACTACCAGGAAACCCTCGAGCGGTTGAGCGGCTCGTTCCTGCTGGTGGACTGACCGCAAGAGCATCCCCCAACGAAGAAGCCCCTGCATCACTGATGTAGGGGCTTTCTAATTTCAGGCACCACTAGCTTTCTCTTTTCCCGGCAGTTAGTTGGCCGGGACCATTTCGACGGTCAGGCGGTAGTCCACGTCGTTGTAGGTTTTATCGACCCGGAAGTTCAGGTACTCGTCTTGCTTGTAGTCAATGTCGTACCAAGTATCGTCTATTCCACCAAGTGTGTCGAAGGGGATCCCATAAAAGAAAAGGGAAGCATCCTCATTTATGAGGACCGTGGCACTTTTGAACTCAGTGTCTGTCTCAATCGTGCTACCCCGTAGATCAAGACAAGGTGATTGTGCATTACCCAGTTCGTAGATGTTTACGACTTCGCCGTCCTCGCTGGTTGGCAGAAAGCCGTTAAGACCAAAAAAGCCGCCCTGATAGCAGTCAGGACGAAAAGCCATCCAGTCGGTGGTAGACTGGGTGGAATCAGTGCGTGGCACGTCGGAGGTCACCGATTTCATCCGCCAGTCACTTACTCCAATCTCACAGTTCAGTTGATCCAGGGCATCACCGGCAGCACACAGGTTTTCCTCTTCTTCCTCCTTAGAGTTGGAAGGGTCACAGGAGTAAGCCAACGGAAGTAGCAGGAGCAACAGGTAATTCAGGTGTTTCATTACTTGACTTGATTGATGGGTGAAGGCGATACTAAACGTGCGCCGACAATGTCCTTGTTCTTGATCTTAAGGGAATGATGGCGACCACCGTTTGCCTCAAAAACCTCGAGTACCAACCGCTTCTTATCGGGGATGGTGAACTTGTTTACGGCGACTACGAAAGTACGCAGTTGGTGGCTTCCAATGTGGGAAGGCTCCTCGCCGGCAGTGTACACGTGCAGGAGTTCCACGTCGCGTTCCTGCACTGCAGTACGCTTGGTCTGCTTGGCGTCAATCACATAGAACCGCCAGAAGTCAATGTCGTAGCTGACGTTGGAGGTACAGGACAGGGTGAAGCGGTAGAACATGATATCGTCGATGATCCAGATATCATTCAGGGCGAGATCCGATCCGGATCCCTTATCGTTAGCGACCGCGCCGTCCGTCCGGGTATCGTGAATCCGACTGCTGGCCGTCCACAGGGATTCGGTATTGATTACCGTGCGTCCGTAGTTCATGCTCATGGGATTATCCGTGCTGTCCGAGGCCAGGGGGTGCATATTCAGGGGAGTGGGCGTACCCACTGCCTCCGGAGCAGCACCTACCGCTGCGGGGTAGTAGATAGTCGGGGTCGTAACCAGGTCAAGCCCCGGTGCGGATTCCGGCTGGGCGGGCAGGTAGCTCATTGGTACGACCGTGGGCTGGGCGGGCCGGTAGGCCGGGGCCAGCTGCTTACCCGGCGAACGGAGGGGAGCCAAGTGATAGGTCAGGGTTGAGGGGTTGCGCGCGTAGGTCACGCGGAAGGTGTAGACCATTCCCCCGGAAGTGATTACCGTAAGTGAACTCGGCTCCATCGTTTCAATGGCCGACTTCACTTTGACAATGTTGGTCACCTCGTCCAGCGTCTGGGTGAGTACATCGGCAGTCCCCCGATCGACGCTTACCACGTCGTGGGGGAAAATCAGAGTAGTGGTGTGTACGTCGCTGACGTCCAGGTGCCAGTCGTCACCGTGGGTGGAATCCGGCAACCGGAGGCCGTGTTGTGCAGCCAGGGGCCAGGTAAGGAAGCAGACGAGTAGGAGATTAAAGGACCGCCGAATATTCATGGTGGTAGGATTTTAGGAGTAGAGAAAGTGGGTTACTGATTGCGGAGGATTACCCGGTGACCAGCCTTCAGCTCGACCTTGATCACACTAATTTTTCGGGAGGTGATTTCTTTAATGGCCTGGGTGCCCTGGGCGGCAAGCTGTTCGGTCAGGTTTCCCGAAGTGTAGCCGCTGCCCCCCAACCCGCGGGCGGTGGAGGCAGCTTCCCGCTTGGCGATTTGTCGTTCCACCGAACCGGGAACCGCAAGGCCTTCCTGACCGTCGAGGTCGTACACGTTCAGGCCCACGTCGTAGACGTTGTTGCGGAAGTTGATCGTGCTGACCACCACGCTAAGGCGGTCGCCCCGGAGGCCGCACTGACCGTAGACGAAGGTGTTGGCGGGGATGCGCTGACCGGCCACGTACACGTCCTCCAACAGGCGCATCTTGACCGTGGACCCATCCATGACCACCGCCGAATTGTGCACCTGGGCGCGGACGGTGAGCTGGGTGAAATCGTCCGACTGATCGCCCGCGTTGTCCGTGAAGAAGCCTACCTGCCGCTGGGTAACCGCAGGAGGGGCTACCGTGTCACGGCGGGGAGTGGAACCGAAGATTTCGATCTCACCCGCAGCGGTGGGCGCATCGGCTACCGGATAGAGGTGCTTGGCGTTCTTCTCCGACTGTTTACGAATCTCTTCCTGGGCCAGTTCCGGGTACTGCAGCTGGTGAGCCCTTTCCATAATCCGGTCCAGGGCTTCGACTTGCTTGTAGGCTGCGCTGTCCTGAGCCGTCATGGGTATGCCCCCGTCCGGCGCGTTACCGCCAACCTCCATACCGGGCATCGCCCCTACCGGAGCAAAGGCCGTGCCGTAGGGAGCAGCCGAGGCTTCCCCCCCGTTCAGCTTGGCGATCGCTTCTTCGATCTGACGTACCTGCTCGTCTTCCTCCTCCACGGCCAGGGTGGTGGGTGCCGCGCTGCGGCGGCGGGAGGAAGAAGCAGCCGAGGGTTGGTTGCGGTTACTCGAACGCTGCCGATCGGACGAGACAACGGGCGGCGCGGGGGGAGTTGTCCCACCGGCCACCTCTTCAAAATCATCCAACTCCTGCTGCAGGTTGCCCGTACGGGCGTTGAAGCGCTGTTCCCAATCATCAATTCCGGAGGCGATGGCCCCCGGACTTTCGGTTTCCCGCAGCTGGTCGGCGTACGGATCGCGCGCCATATCGTAGCGGCGTCGCTCCCGGTCCTTGGCTTCCCGTTCGTACACTCCCCGCTTACTTTCTTCGCGCTCGACGATTGCGCCCGGCAGATCAGTTTTGACCTGGCTGACCGGGCCGGTAGTAGCACCGTCGCCGCCGTCGCCCAGGTCTGCCGCATTTCCCTTGCCACCTCCCAAGGCCCAAAACAGCAGGATCAGGATGGGAAGAATGAACAAGGGAAGAAACGTAAAGAACTTCTTCTTGCGCTCGAATTCGGCGGGATCGGAAGTATCAATCGTGGTGTCAATCGTGGTATCATTCATGATTAGTGGACTTAAGTTTTTCGAGATAGATTTCTCCCATGCGCTCGACGCCAAGCAGCTCGACGCTATCCATAAAAGCTTGATTGCGGCGCAGGTCGTAGAGGGTTTCCAGGGGGTTCTTGTCCCCGAGCGACCGGGTGGTATGCTCCAATAGCGTAGGGGAGCTGATCGCCCCTACCCCATTCATCGAACCGCCGCTGAAGTATAGGATAAGACCAGCACCGCAGGCGGCACTGATCGAGAGTGAAACCAGGACCAGCGAAGCGGTCCGCAGGGAAGTCCGCGCCAGACGTTCATTGATCCACTCTTCCAGGTACCGGACGGGATGATCAAACAGGGCGGATAGCTTTTCTTTTCCAGGTGAAGTCATGGCAGTTCGCTTGGAGGTGGGAGGATTAGTTGTAGCGCTTCTCGACGCGCAGGTCTTCGTTCGCCAGGACCCGGTAGCCCTCGATCAGGAAGCCGTGAGGATTGAGCTGGCTGCGCTGGACGTTGCGGAAATAGCCTTCGGAAATCAGTGACCGCGTGGCAATACTGGAAGGGCGGGTGATGGTCAATTCGCCGGTGTAGCGGAAGTAGTATGGCTCGGTAGCCATATCCACGTAGATGGAATCCGCAGTGATCGACTGTGACATATTGCTGCTGATCAGCCCCCGGTAGTAACCATCCTCCTCGTAGGCATCCACCAGCGTTTGTACGCTATTGTCGGCCATGCTCAGCGCGGCGTTCAGGTTACGGTCAATCACTTCCCGATCGGGATCCAACCCGAACAGGCGCCGGTGAAATAGCTCGACGTGGTTATTGGCTTCGACGGGTCGATTTTCCACCACATCGACCGCACTTAGGCTTACTGCATTATCACCAATGAGGGCATAGACGATCTGGGATTGCTGGCGCTGGGCGCTGTATACGTAGGAAACGCTGGTCAGGGAGACCACCACCATTCCGATCACGCAGACGATGGTCAGGATGCGGGACTGGCGAAAGACCTTATCCATATTATTGAGAGACTGCAACATGAGGCAATGATTTAGAGCTAAAGAAATAAGTTGTTGAATGGAGGCAGCTTAGTGGGGTAACTACCTGCCGGGACGGCCAGGACCTAGTTGGGGAACCGTGGGGCCACCCGCAGTCCCTTCACTGGCCGACACTGGGGAACGACCACCACCACCACCGCCGCCAGATTTAAATCGGTCCACGAGACCGAGGCTATTCATGCCGAGAATAGCACCCCCAGCACCACCGAGTGCACCAGCGACTGCGCCAGCGGCCATCTTGCCCGCTCCGCTGGCGCCACTGAGCAGTGACGAGGCACCACTTGCGGTAATCACGTAGGCAGTGATGCTGGGGACTGCGATGTAGCCCACAATGCCCGTTACAAGCATGATGGCATACAGGATATCCAAAGACGAAAGGGCGGTATTGCTACCGCCCGCCTGTACGGTTTCCAGGTGGACAAGATTGAACTCCGTCATGACCGTCGTAATCAGGAAGCCGAAGATGTTAGCGACCGGTAGCCACAGGTACACGCCAATGTAGCGACCGAGCCAAGAGGTAAAGGAGGACGAAAAGGGTTTCCAGAGGGAGAAGCCCAGGGCGAGGGGACCAACCAGGGCGAGTACCGACAGGGTAAAGGTCCGAATGGCACTCAGGCAGAAGACGACGGCGGTATACATAAAGGCCAGTCCCCAGAACAGTGCATTGCGAATCGCCCAGCGTATTTGATAAGCATAGCTTTCCATTCGCCAGGAGAGGTACTGGCCGACGCGGGCCTGACCAAACCATCCCGCTTCGTCTTCCAGACCTTGGGCTTCGATGTACTTATCGAAGTCGCCATCTTGACCGAAGGCGTTGCCGTAGGCGGTATCCTGACCACTTTTTACGTCGTTGTCCAGCATTGCCTTAAGCACGTTGTCCAGTACTTCGCGTTCGCCGTTGACCAGTGCCTTGGATGCGGTCAGCGTAGGACTCAGTACGAGGTTTACCGTCTTCACCAGGGGAGTGTAAAGGATGAGTGCCGCCATGATTACCAGGGGCCGCGTGATCTCACTGAGGTAGATGGATTTGCGGTCCAGCATCCGACCGTAAATATGGGTAGAGATCATCACGATAGCCCCCATTGCCCCAATGAGGCAAGCAATGGATACGAAGACTTCCGCGCGCTCAAAAATGCTGTCGTACACCCGCTCCAACATTGCGTCGGCACGGGTCAGGTCAACGTCCGCGTAGGTCTGGGCGCTGGCCGTAGCGGTGGTGAGGAAAACAAGAATGAGAATCCGGAGTAGTGACTTGGGCATGGCGGTGTTAGTTGAAGCTGAATAATTTGGTGGCACTGTTGTACTCACTCTGCTGGGCGTGACGGGAAAGCGTGGTCTGCTGGGCGCGGCGGTGAAGGTTGTCCAGGAGGGTGCGCAGGGTGGTCAGTTCACTCTGCATCCGGTCCAGGTGCTGCAAGCGGTCGGCCGTACTCGCCCAGTACTTCTCCCGAGTCGATTCCACCCCGGCGTCCGCTACCCCATCCCAGGCGTCGATCTCGACGCCCGACACGAGGGTGACGTACTTAAGCGTAGCGATGGCCTGTTTTTCGATCTCCCGCCCGGTGTTACAGATGAACTTTACTTCATCGAGGTCCGTCCAGACCTGCCGGTCGCTGGTCGCCTCGACCAGGGCGGGTACAATCGCGATGATCGCCTTGAACTCCTTGCGGATATCATCGACCTTGTAGTAAGAGGTGACCAGGGCGTCGGCCTGGGACAGTCCATTGTAGTAGTCCGTGTGGAGGCTGATTTCGGACTCCATCAGGCCGCTCACCTGCTGGAAGATCTCTTTCCAGTCCGCCCCCTTCTTGCGGGCGTAGTAAATCTGCCAAACCTGTACGATCAGCTCGAATTGATTATAGCGGCTGCGCCACTTGCGGGTGTCCAACCGTTCCTG
This sequence comes from Lewinellaceae bacterium, assembly GCA_963803525.1. Classification (GTDB taxonomy): domain Bacteria; phylum Bacteroidota; class Bacteroidia; order Chitinophagales; family Saprospiraceae; genus Neolewinella. Next base: position 11,101 of record CAWDMV010000007.1, on the reverse strand, counting down.
TACGCCCTGGCTGGACCGGCTGAGCACCGCGGGTTCAGCGGGGTTAAAGGGGGGTGTTGCGAACTGGGCGGTGAGCGGTAGCGTAGCCACGGCCACGACCACCAGGGCCGAGCACCAGCGGGGGAGCTTAGGGACGGACACGGAACAGGCTTTCGAGGTTGTTGACGTGGGTGTCGCTGCGCTGGGCGGCGAGGTTGAGGAGCAGTACCCGGAAGTCGCGGATGCTGGAAACGATCTCCACGCTTTCCTCGTAGAGCCGGTCAATCATGACAATGCGCTCACTGTCCATCATTTGTAGGTCTCCGTCTCCGGTTATAGCGATCAGAAACAAGTCATTCGACCCACTAACAATACGGTCTAACATGCCGTCGAATATCCGCTTCACCTTCTCTAATTCTTCGGGCGTAAAGGTGTCGGTATTGCGCAATAGACCGACCAAGCGGGGAGCGTCGCTTGTCAGGTTCCGCGTCTCGCGGCTGTAAATTCTGGCGAGATCAAGCACCTTTTGGTACTTCTTAACTACCGGGTTGATAGAAGCCAACTCGTCGAAGAATTCCTGGTGCAGCTGATGGTTATCGCTGACCAGTCCACGCACGATCTGATAGCCGTCGCGCAGGACGACATAGGTCTTGCGGTACTCTTCCAGCTGCTGGGCGGCAGCCTGACGCTGCATGGTGTTGAGGGCAAAGTCTGCGGACCAAAAGGCCACATCGTCCCAGTTCTGCGCCATCCCCTTACTGGGTAATCCCAGTACCAGGAGACTAGTTACCGCTAAGGAGCTTACGCAGGACTTCCGTTTCAGGTACTTTATCATTTTCACGGTTGTTTTGGATGTTAGAAAGGAGGCCGACCAAGCCCTGCAGGTCACGGATGATGCTCACGATCTCCCGGTCAATCAGTTTCAGCTGGTCGGTGCGGTCGATGCTGCGTAGGGTGACCATGAAGTTGCCGTGCTCGGCGCGCAGTTCGGCTAGTTCCTCCTGGGAGGTATTGGTACCCATGAGGGCAAACTTGGACGCCTTGACGACCTGCTGTATGCGGTCGATCATAGCCGTAAGCGTCCGACCGATCAGGTCACGCTCCTGGTCGGTGAACTGGTCCATGCGGGTGAACTGCATCCGCAACTGGTCGATGATCTCGATGATCGACCGGACCCGTTTGCCGATCTCGAGGAAGCCCGCCACCGTCTGGGCGGCATTGCTCACCATCGTGAACTGCTCGTAGTATTTCTGAAAGAGTTCCTTGGTCCGGCGCAGCCCTTCGGACAGTTCCGCCAGTTGCTTCCGCTGTAGGTCGCGTTCGCGTCGCTTGGCCTCCGTCTGTTTCAGCGTCAGGTTGTACTTCATGGTCTTCTCCCCGAGGGTGAGCCAGCGCACGTTCTTGCCCTGGGTGTCGCCGGCCTTAATTAGTCCCTGAATGGCCTGGGGGTCCAGTTGGAGGGTTTCGGTGATGTACTGGTTACCACTACCGGTGATCTGGGCAGCGGCTTCTTGCGACAGCAGCAGGAGGGCAGCGAACGAAAAGGAGCGGGAGGACCACATAGCTAGCGGGGTTGGGTGAACATCTCCAAACCGCCGTCGCGCTGGACGGCCCGGTTGGTGTTGAGGTAGGTGATGTAGCGGTTGAGCTGGCTGACAGCCTGGACGTTCTGCAGAAGCCGTTGCTCGACGGTTTTAAGTACCTCGAAGCGTTCCAGGTCGGTGAGCTGTGCATCACTGACACCCCGGAACAGGGCGATGATCAGCTGGAAATTCGCCTCGGTGTCCTCCATGATCTGGTCGAGGACGCCGGTGAAGTGGTGCAGCTCATCGGTCGTGAAGTACTCCGTTTCGGTCAGCAGCTGACCGGTATCGGCAAAGCGCAGCAGGAGGGTGCGTTGCAGGGTAAATACGTCCTTGACCCGCTTGCCGGTCGCCACGGCACTGTTGGCCGTTTTCAGCCCGGCGTAGATCGACGCAAACAGGTCGTGGTTCTTCTGAATGAACTCGATGATGCGCTGGAAGGCGGCAGTGCGTAGCAAGTCCTCCGCCTGTTGGGAGGCTACGCTAAGCCATTCCAAACGGATCGTTTTGCGCTGTTCGGCGTTGGTCTGTCCCTTGATGATGTGGGCCGTGACAATCGCGATGGGATCGGGCGAAGTGGCACTACCCGGATCCACCGGAGCAGTTTGAGCCAGCAGCGACCCAGCGGGCAGGGAGAGCACTAAGCCTACGGCAAGGGATTGGGCAGTACGGCGCTTCATCAGGCACGCCATTTATTTGCCAGGGCCATGATTCCGGCCTCGTAGGAACCCATGAGCTTCGCCATGTCCTCGACGGCCTCCTTTTCCAGTTTCTCCGTGGTGTAGATCAGGTATTCTTCCAGCGGAACCTCCACCCCGTAAACGTTGGAGTACGCGCCCCCCAGGGCAATAAAGCACTCCTTGTACTTGCGGTGGGGGTCCAGGTTTTGGTTGACGCTCAGGACCTGGGCCACGTCCTTTTCGTTCAGCCCCAGCAGGGTGGCGATCTCATCGAAGCGGCTGGCAAACTTGCGCTGGTCCATGAGAATCTTACAGTCGCTATTGGCGATGATGGATTCCTTGACCACGGGCGAGTTCAGGATATCATCGACCTCCTGGGTAACGACCCAGGCTTCCCCGTAAAACTTACGGACGGTCTTAAAGAGGTACTTGATGAAGTCGGCCATGCCTTCCTTGGCAATCGCCTTCCACGCCTCCTCAATGCAGATGATTTTGCGCGTTCCTTTGAGTTTGCGCATCTTGGAAATGAACACGTCCATGATCACGATGGTGACCACCGGAAAGAGGATCGGGTGATCCTTAATGTTGTCCAGCTCAAAGACGATGAAGGGTTCCTGCAGCAGGTCGGCCTCACTGTCCGAATTCAGCAGGTAATCAAACTCCCCGCCCCGGTAGAAGGGACGCAGGACGTAGAGGAAGTTGATCAGGTCGAATTCCTGTTCCCGTACCCTTTCCTTTTCCAGGTGACTACGGTACTCGTTGTCCATGAACTCGTAAAAGGTGTTGAAGCTGGGCTTAATGTCCGCGCGGGCGTCCAGGTGCTTGTAGTACTGGGTAATGGCCGTGGAGAGGGCCACGTACTCGGCCTGTTCGACCGACTTGTCCTGCGACTTCCACACCGTTACCAGCAGCGTCTTTAGGCTTTCTTTTTTCTCGGTATCCAAGACGTCCAGTTCCCCAATCCGGAAGGGATTGAAGCTGATCGGATCATCCTCGGTGTACTCGAAGTACTTACCCCCTACGTACTGGCAGGTGCCGTAGTAGCTGCCGCCCACATCGACCAGGACGATGTGACTCCCCTGCTTGTGGTAGTTGTGCAGAAAGTGGTTCACGATGAAGCTCTTACCCGACCCGGAGGGACCCAGGATAAACTTGTTGCGGTTGGTCGTCAGTCCGCGCTTGATCGGCTCGTCACTAATGTCCACGGCGACCGGGTAGCCGGTCAGTCGATCCACCAGCCGAATCCCGTAGGGGCTGGCGCTGGACCGGTAGTTCGTTTCCAGGTTGAACAGGCAACTCGCCTGACCCGCGAAGGTGGTAAAGTATTCCTCCCGCGGCAGGTCACCGGCGTTGCCGGGTATGCCCGCCCACCAGATCGTAGCCATCGAGAACTGTTCCTCCTTGGGAACGATGTTCACCTTCGAGAAGCAGGACTGCACCACGCCGCTGTGCCGCTTGAGCTCTTCGTCGGTTTCCCCGAAGACCAGGATGTTGGCGTGAGCCTGTACGATGTTGGCCTGGGAGGAGGTGGTCTCGTGCAGGAACTCGTTGATCTGGGCGGCGTAGACCGCGTTGGGACGGGCGTAGGGAGCCAGTGACTCCATGCGCCGTTGACGGCTCTCTAGTCCGGCAATAACCTCCTTGTCTTCCTCAATGAGGACGTACTGATTGTAGATGTGCGGACTGTTGCAGTACACGCCGAAGGCGTTGCCCATTGACATGTACAGCTTGGCCGCACCGTGCGATACGTTGCTGACGACCACCCCCGGAGAGACCGTACCGGGAAGGCAGTCGGCATTACTGATGGTAAAGAGCTTGCAACGGGTGTCACCGATCTTAATGCCGGAGCGAAAGTCCACGTCCCGCAGGACCGGTTCGGCCTTCGGATTCAGGCTCAGGTACTTTTCAATGACCCCGGCCTGGGTGTGGGTACCCACGATCTCGTCGGAGGTCAGGCGGTGCAGGGTCAGCTTGCCACCGTCGGATAGAATACGCTCCATCTGACCGACCACCGAAACGAAATGCTCAACCGCTCCCGGATTGCTGATCCGCTTGGGTACAATCTTGAAACGGTTGAGGGTACTGGTTAGGCTAGTCGCCTTGCGCTTGGTGTTGGTCAGAAAGGTCACGTACAGGTAGCACTCGTGACGCAGGATGGGACGCTCGTTGAAGTGGCGTTCACTGGCCCGGTCACTCATGTCCATTTCAGCGGTCTCGTCGATATTCAGTTCGTAGGACGAATCATAGTACCAGTCCTGCTTATGCACGACGGTACCGGATGGAAGGACGCCCAGCGCCTTTACCCAGTCCACGTGTAGTTGCTCCAGCTGATCCGATGAGAGACTGTAAATCTCCGGGAGTTCCACCCGGAAACCTACGGTCACCTCCGCGTTTTTGCTGATGATCAGGCCGTCCTCCACCGCCATGATGGGCATGATGTCCTCTAGCTTGCGTGAGGGGATGCGGCCTGTAATGCCAGTAGCCATAGCGTACTATTTTTTGAGGTTCAGAAAGGCGGAGCGGCTGCGGGTAACCAGGATGCGCGGACGCTTCTGGTAGGCACTCTGTTTCGCCATGCCATGCTCACCGTGCTTGATCGACATATTCTGACAGTAGAAGAAAGCCCCCCCGATGATCACGAAGAAGACGATGATTCCGATCAGGTTAGAATCGATCAGTACCCGGCAGATGAAAAAGGCGATAAAGCCGAGGAGTAGGCCCAGGGCTAGGTAGCCCAGGAATTTCTCGGACAGTCCGAAGACCTCCGGTGATTTGCCTACTCCCCGACTGACTCGGTAAATCCTCACTAGTTCATGTTTACCCCGAACAGTGCCGTAATGATGGTGGGGATCAGGATCAGGAATACCGCGCCGCCAAACCAGGAGGCGGCGGTCTTACCGGCACCGGGATCACCACTGGTCATTTTGGAGTAGACCTGAACACCGCCGACGATCGCGACCAGGGCAGCGATGATGTAGCAGATATTGGTAATGGGCTGGATATAGGCCGTCAGTCCGGTTTCTACACCGGCGAGGGCGGTACTACCGGACTGCAGGGTACGCTGTCCTACAAGGTCAGTTCCGGCAATGCTGAGCATGGCCAGGAGGGTGAACATGCGCTGCTGAAAGCGAGCGGAAAAGCGGGAGTTAGAAAAGGAAATCATACTATGGGATTGGTGAAAGTGAACCCTCGTCCAATACCTTCCCAGCGTGGGAAGGACCAAAACAAGGGATTTCTTTGAGGGCTACCGGAGGGTTCAGAACCCAGCCAGTGCACGAATGATCATGGGAAAAATGAGGAGGGCTAGACAGCCGCCGAACCAGTTGCGGACGCTGGAAAGGATGTCTTCCCCCCCGTCCAAAATCTCGGTGTAGGTTCTTAGCGCACCGATGATCGCGCAGATGGCACCCAGCACGTAGCAGATGCTTTGTACACTGTTGAGCAGTTCAGAAGCACCCGTAAAAATCTTTGCTTCGTCAGGTTGATTGAGGGTGGGGTACTGTGACCACAGCTGGACGGTACTCACCAAGATCAGGGCGACCAACAGGAGGTTTCTGCGCTTCCTCATGCCGCGGCCTTTAAGTCTTCCAGGGAATCAGCTGCACTGTACCCGAAGGTTGGCGCAACCTTGTCTAGCTCCGATGCCAGCAGGGAGGTGAATTCGCTGTTGAATATGTCATTGCCGGTAAATACGGAGAGGGCTTCGGCCTTCTTGGAGATCACTTCATTCGTTGGAGTGCCACTGGCTACGGTCGTTGTACTCGACGACACCTTGGCGAGATTGGCAAGCATGCTCTCCAAGTCCACGGAGCCATCTACGGGGTCAAAGTCTTCCGTCAGGGGAGTAGCGGGAGTTACCAAAGGAGCAACGTAATTGATGATGGGGCGTCCGTAGCTGTCCAGACGCGGCGCGGTAGCCGTTGCCGGGGTGCCGTGGGCGTGGCCGCAAGCCTCACAAACGAACGGCGCAGTAGCCGGAACAGCTACCGAATTGTCCCTGCCAGCCTTTTGCTCGAGGGTCTTACCGACCACGCTAGTAGCGCCTTTTGGCGTGTAACCGTTCTGATTTGGCTTGCCCACCACAGCCGAAGCGGTGACAGTCTTAGAGACTTTGTCGCGGTAGAATAGGTACACCACCACGACCGCATAGCCCACGAGTAGAGGGATCGCAAAAGTTAGAAACTGACCCCAGCTAATGCCTGAAAACATTGACGTGGATTTTAAGAAGTATGGATTAAGGTGTGGGGTTAGTGGTCAAACATATATTTATATGATGCTTAGTCCACTAATTTCCCAAGAACAAACCGTGTAAGGCTGCGGAAAGATACGCTTTTGCTATTATACGCAACGAAGATATACGTATTAGATAAGATAGGGACTATAATTTTACCTTTGCCTATGTTTAAGCTATAAGATTAAGGTCGCGCGGGCGAGAAATTGGGGGGGCGAAAGCAAGGGTGTGCCAGGTCACACTGTGACGGGCAGAGGGGTGACCGCTGGGTGTAGCGGGCAGATGAATCCAGTAAAAGGAGGGGCCGGGTGCTTTTCTTTTCCCGGTTGAAATAGGTGTTGTTAGGTGTCGTCGAAAGTTTACTCGTGGCAAGGTAGCTGAAGGGAAGTAGCTGCACAAATGAAGCAGTAGCATATATCGCTTCCCCTCCGGGTCGGGCCATCCACCATTCGCTGTTCGCTCAGCCCTACGGGCCGCTACGCTCCGTTCCTACCCCTAAGCCATTGACTCGCAGCCGACAAGAGTGGGTCGGTCCCCTACCCTATGTCTTCATCCGGGGCGACCGGAGGGACAGCAAACAGGACATTGCCAGGAAAAAAGAAGCAGATGGACGGCGGGCGAGCTAGAAAAAAAAGATTCCAAAGACGGGAAATAAAGGGTCGAAATAATGAAAAAAGATTTTGTGTAAATGAATAAAGCCCTATCTTAGTAGGGTAATCAATTGGTTGCCTACCGTGCCAGCGGTAGCTCATTCTTCAATAGCGTAGCACCTTGAAAAAGCAGATTCTAGACAAGTTAGAGGTCGGTTGCCTAGGCGTAGCCGAGATCAAACTGACGTATAGTACGGAGGTCCCCCCTGAGGACCGCAGAGCAGTAGTAACCCCCGATGATTTACATGAGGTCCTGCGGGAGTGGTGGGACGCGGATAGTATCGAGTTGTACGAAATCTTCGTCGTCCTCCTACTGGACCGGCAAAACCGCATCATCGGTATCTACAAGCACACCAAGGGCGGCACCAGCGCGGTAATAGTGGATAACAAGCTCATCATGGCTGCGGCCCTCAAATGCAACGCCAATTGCATCGTGCTGGCCCACAACCACCCCAGCGGAAGCCTCAAAGCATCTGCCGCCGACATAACGGCGACCATGGCCCTTGCCACCCTCGGAAAGCTCCACAACATTCCGGTTTTGGACCACATCATCCTTGCCCCGTCCGGAGGCTATTACAGCTTTGCTACCAACCTTCCCGACATCATGAAGGGGTACCGTCTGGAGGACTTTTACTAGTCAGCCAGTCAGTCGGCACCCCCCTCCGGGTGCCGACTGACCATAGGCCACCGCATCCCCGACCACCACCCCTATCAACCCACAACCCACAACCATGAATCCTACCAACCCACTTCCCCCCAATCACCAGGAGTCCATCCCCCAGCCAAAAAAGAACGTGAACTACCGAAAGCTACTGGACCGCCTGATGAAGTCGATCCCCCTGTTGATCGTCGATGATCCACAGCTGCAGGGCTATACGGCAGCAGCACCCAACATCTGTTTGCCATGAGCCACCACATCACCGTACTGGCCGAGCAGCCGACCCCGCGGCAAGATGAAATCACCATTGAGCAGTACCATGCCCGTCGTCTGCAACGTCGCCGGCGCGTAGCCAAGCGGATGCTAGCGCGTGTCCCGCTGTTTGCTGCCGAGTTCATGCGGTCGGAGTTTCCGGACATGACCCCCGAGCAGGTCGTGACGGACGCTACCCGGCCAACCCAGAAGCGTAAGTCATCACGTACGAAGAAGAACAGACTCAAACGGTACGGTCGCTACCCCATGTACATTCAGGCAATGGAGCGGTACCGGGTCACCGGGAGTAGTGACGCGCTGGCCGAGGCCCAGGCCATCCGTAACCGCATCGCCAGGGACTTCCTCTTTGACATGCGCTGTCAGGGAGAGCAGCGAACCTACCGACTTCCGGCGACCGCCCCCCCCTACGCTGGTCCGCAAAATTGCGGCCCTCAAATTTCAGCGGTGGGAAGAACTGGACCAGCAGTGGAAAGAGCTGACCATGTTCCTGCAGTGGTGAGGGTCTAAAATAATAATGCCCCAACTCCTGCCAGGGAGTTGGGGCTACTATTTGCTCCCTGGTGGGAAGCCAATAGCATAGCAAGAGCAAAGATAAGGCAATCAACTAGGCTCCCCTGTAGCGGCCAGCGGACACGGCACACCGTCAGTACCCACTCCCCTACCCTGCCGCATCAACCCCCATACCTGCCCCGCAGTACCACCCCGCAGTCGCCCGCATCCCCGCCACACAGGTAAGCGCGATCCCGATCCCTAAAGCAATCTGGCTGCAGTCGAAAGGCGGTAGCTATCCCCCTTATGTGAAGCCACGAATCAACTGGCCTAGCGGGAACGTCAAGGGTGCGCTCCGCCAGCGGGCTAATATTTTTTTCCAGGTCGATCCCTCCCCTCCAAAATTAATGATCCCGCTGCCCTTGTCTTATCCCGCAGTACGGCCAGTAGTCCGGTGGCAGCAAAGGGGGATATCCCCCGCCAAACGACTACAACCAGAAAGCCATGAGCCGTCATTCAGTATACACCACTTACCGCCAGTACGAAGAAAACGAGCTCTTCTGGCTCGAAGTCACCACCGCCGAAATCTTCACCGAGGCTTACTGCTTCTCCACCGCCGAAGAACGCAGCCACCAGACACCCGAATGCTGCAACAGCCACGAGGCGGACATAGTACCCCCCGGCTGGGTTCCCGGATAATCGGGATCCACCAGGGGGACGCGCGGGCAGTTGGGTGGCTGGCGAGTAGTGGTTTACGAAAAGACGACCCGCAGCAGCATGCAGCTGCTGCGGGTCGGGAGTTTTTGCCGGGAAAAAAGAAAGAGGCAGGCGGCAGTCAGCGGGGAAAAGCAGCCAAAAAAAGGTGAAAATAAAGGGTCGAAATAATGAAAAAAGATTGTGTGTAAATGAAAAAAGCCCTATCTTAGTAGGGCAATCAATTGATCGCCTACCGTGCCAGCGGTAGTTCATTTTCACAATAGCATAGCACATGTCTAATGTAAAGGGCCGCAAGGCCATCAAATCCGCCCCCGTAGACCGTTACCAGGAGATCACCGACAAGGTGATTGCAGCCCTCGAAAGTGGGCTAGTACCCTGGCAGTCACCCATCGGAAGCGGGAACCAAAGGTTTGCATACAATTACGTCAGCGGCAACGAGTACCGGGGAATTAACTTCTTCCTGCTCAATTTCATGCGCCCCCACATCCAAAGCGCCTACCTCAGCTTTAACCAGGCCAAAACCCTGGGGGGAAAGGTCCGCAAGGGGGCCAAGTCCGAAAAGGTGTACTTCTTCAAAATGCTGTACAAGGACGCCAACGGCAAACCCCTATCCGATGCAGCAGCCCAGGCCCTGAAAGACAAGGGTGTAAAGCTGGACGGTACGCCCTTCCTTCGCTCCACTCCGGTGTTCAGCGTCGAGGATGTGGAAGGCATTGATTTTGATCTGCCCGCCGTCGATACGTTCGACCATAACCCCGTTGAGGCAGCCGAGAATTTTGTCAACGCCATCAAGAACGGCCCAGCAATTACCACGGCCACCAACCGGGCCAACTCTTACGATTCCGTGCGCGACATCATCGTTATGTACCCCCGCAATCGGTACAAGACGGGAGACGCCTACTACCACACCCTTTTTCACGAACTGACCCACGCCACCGGCCACGCCGACCGCCTAAACCGGGAGGACCTCACGGAACTGGTTCAGCGTAATTCCCCCAAGTATGCGCGGGAGGAACTGACCGCAGAAATGGGGGGCGCGTTCCTCTGCGCCCTTACCGGAATTGAACCCGACATTGACAACACCGCCGCCTACATCGGCAGCTGGTTGCAAGCCCTGAAAAATGACAAGATGCTTGTCTATAAGGCCGCAGCCCAGGCACAGAAAGCCGTTGACTTTCTGAGCGGGGAGCAGCAGTAAGGAGTCCGGCAGGGCGGGGCAGATTACCATCTGCCTCGCCCATGCCTATGGACCACCGCATCCCCGACCACCACCCCTTTTCCCGCAGTACAACCTTCTATCATGTGCCAACCGAGGGTTGGCCGTGAATCCCCTCCGCTAGACGACCCGCCGCCTCTGCTGGGGAGCGGTACCGCCAGGGGACCACTTAAAATCCATATCAAGATGAAGATCTTCTACCAGCCCCCCACTACCCCTGAGGGCAAGCGTTTCTTTAGCCGCTATGCGACACTCATTCCCAACCTGACCTTTGCCGGTTACTTGGCCCAACTCGTGAGCGCCCTGACCGAATGGGGTATCCTCTATGCGCTCCTATTCACCAGTCTAGCCCCCCTCTGGCCGGAGTACGCTGCAGTAGCGTCCGTCGGTGGGGCTACCGTAGGGGTAGCCATCATTGAAATCGGTTTGCGCCGGCTCCTTCCCTTCGCGTCCAGGGCCGTAATCCTAAAGCAGTGGAAGGGCTACGATGGAGGTATTTCAGCCGTCGTCCTGGTCGCTACCCTGCTGCTGTTGGGAGCTTCGGCTACCCTATCGTTCACCGGCTCCCGATCACTGGTGAGTGCCGTAGCTACCCCCCCTACCCTAGCCAGCAGTACCGCATCGG
>CAWDMV010000006.1:0-15890 GCA_963803525.1 Lewinellaceae bacterium | reverse complement strand
CAACACTATTAGCATAAGTGTTTCAAAATTTGCCCCTACCCTACCCAGAAAGCCAGAAAATACGTTTGCTCAACTGTCCGGAAACTGCTATATTTGAACACTACATAGGTATTGTTCAACGGTATGGCCAACTTCGAATTTGACATTTTTGACCCCGAGGGTAACCGGAAGTACCTAACCCTCGAAGAACGGCAGGCCTACTACCATGTCATCGACCCGGCGCTGGCTGGTCCCGATGATGATCGAAGGAAGCGGACCTTCGCCCTGCTGCTGTACTACACCGGTTGTCGGATCAGCGAAGGACTGGCCGTGACCTACGGTAATATTGACTACGCCGGTAAAGCGGTTACCTTTCAAACGTTGAAGCGACGCAAAACGACCTACCGGCAGGTTCCCCTACCGGATTCGTTCCTGACCGAGCTCGATGATGTGCATCTGGTCAAGGATCACCAAGCCAGTCGGCTTAAATCCGATGGTCAGCAGGAGATCTGGCCGTTCGGTCGCACGACCGCCTGGCGCGTCATCACCACCCTAATGAGCCGGGCCGGAATCGTAGGACCACAGGCATCCCCCAAGGGACTCCGGCACAGTTTCGTGATTCAGCATCAGGCACTGGGTACCCCTACTCACCTGATCCAGAACTGGGCGGGCTGGGCATCCAGCGCCATGATGGAGGTCTACGGGCGCGCACTCGGAAACGAGACACGTGACTTGGCTAGTAGACTCTGGGATAGATGAACCACTACACTCGATAAGCAAAGCTAGATAACCCAAGGGGCAAGTAACATAGAACCGTCAGCCTCTCTTAAAAACTCTCCACCATGGCTTCCACTTCACTGATAATTGCAGACAGCAAAATCCGGATGGATAAGGATACAGGTTTCATCTGTGTCACCGATATTGGAAACGCGAAGGACCCAGGGGGCGGGACAGTCCACGTCAGCAACTGGCTACGCAACGCCGCTACGATTGACTTCATTGAAGCATGGGAGATGCGGCACAACCAAAGTTTTAAACCTGCCGAATTCGGCGGGATTAAAATGAGATCGGGCAGTAACGCCTTCCGCATCAGTGGGACGGAACTGGTCGAGGCAGGAGCTTCTGGCATTGAAGTCAAGCGGGGCAGGTACGGTGGAACCTACTGTGCTGTTGATTGGAGTATCCACTTTGCTAACTGGCTCGATCCTCACTTCTACGTAGAGACGATTGACCTTTTCCGAAGGATGAGTGATCGTATGTCCGGAAGGGATGAACTCTATCAGCGCTTCAACCGGGAGTTGGTCGCAGAAAACTACCAGCTGATTACCCAGGCCAATTCGCAGCGGAAGATTCCGCGTGCGCCTCACGTGATGACTTCCAGCGTGAAGTCAGCGGACAAACGAGGACAGGTGGTAGACCATCTAAACCAAGTCGATGCAGATGTGATCAATTTAGCCATGTGGGGACTCACGGCCAAGCAGTGGCGGGCAAAGTTTCCCAAGCTCTCTAAGCAGAAGAACATGCGTGATTTCGCAACCTCCATTGAATTGAAGGTGGTAAATGTCCTGCAGATCATCATGCGCCAATTACAGGAGGATCAGTATACGGGCGAGGAAAAGCTACACCGGCTCAACGAGAAGGCCAGTGAAATGATAGCCTTCTATTGTAAGACTCCGGAGCACCTAAACGAGCTCGAAGCCTACCGCAAGAAAAGGGGCTGGTAGAAACAAGCAGTAAATCAACCATGAAGCGACGCAACGTGGCACCGACCAACACCAACGACCCCCGCAGACCCGGCTTTCGCGCGCGCTTCACCTGGGGCATTAATGGATCTATTCTGTGGTTGAAGGACGAGGGGACCGAGTGTCGATCTCTCACCAACGACATAGAAAACTGTCTGGTGGAACTGTCGGGAGATCTACCTGCAGAAACGCAGCTGACCAGCTACCACATCATCTACCGGGACAGCGAGGGGACGTGGGACGCCATTGCCATCACGGAACTGGGGGACGTTGGTCCCGAGCGGGAACGCCTACACTCCTTCAATCAGCGCAACGTCGCCTACGGGGTGCAGCACCTAAAGTTCCGCTTCTTTCCGATCAGTCAGGAGAGCTACGACGAGGCGGTGACCAGCGTCGTGCGCAACCGCATGTACCGGCACTTCCACCTCCCCTTCCCTCAGAATCATAACCTGAATTAGCTCCTTCAATCCATAGCCATGAGTGATCAACCAGAGTACCGCATAACCATAACCACCGGCCAGGGCGAAGTGACCTGGGACTTCAAAGCATTGCCAGAGGCTACTTCGGTCTTCGCGGCCCTAGAGGAAGGCCAGGCAGCGCAGCCCTGCACGGTGCGTTTGCTTAGTAACAAGGACGACCGCACTATCGACCGCTTCGAGATTGCAGCGCCCAAGCGACCAGTCAACTACCAGGAAACCCTCGAGCGGTTGAGTGGCCCCTTCCTCCTGGTGGACTGACCGAAAGAAGTATCCACCAACGAAGAAGCCCCTACATCACTGATGTAGGGGCTTTCTAATTTCAGGCATCACTAGCTTTCTCTTTTCCCGGCAGTTAGTTGGCTGGGACCATTTCGATCTTCAACCGGTAGCTCACGCCATTGTAGGTTTTATCGACCCGGAAGTTCAGGTACTGATCCTGCTTATACTCGATGTCGTACCAAGTATCGTCTAAGCCACCGGGTTCGTCAAATGGGATCCCATAGAAGTAAAGGGAAGCGTCCTGAGTTATTAGTACGGTGGCACTTTTGAAGTCAGTGTCTGATTCGATCGTGCTACTTCTCAAATTAAGACAAGGTGACTGGGCATTGCCCAACTCGTAAAAGTTTACGACATCACCATCCTCGCTGGTGGGACCAAATCCATTAAGACCAAAGTAACCTTCTTTGTAACAGTCTGGGCGAAACGCCATCCAGTCGGTGGTCGACTGGGTGGAATCGGTGCGCGGCACATCGGACGTTACCGATTTCAGCCGCCAGTCACTTACTCCAATCTTACAGTTCAGTTGATCCAGGGCGTCACCGGCAGCACACAGGTTCTCTTCTTCTTCCTCCTTGGAGTTGGAAGGGTCACAGGAGTAAGCCAACGGAAGTAGCAGGAGCAAGAGGTAGGATAGGCGTTTCATTACTTGACTTGATTAATGGGTGAAGGCGATACTAAACGCGCGCCGACGATGTCCTTGTTCTTGATTTTAAGGGAATGGTGGCGACCACCGTTTGCCTCAAAGACCTCGAGTACCAACCGCTTCTTATCGGGAATGGTGAACTTGTTTACGGCGACTACGAAAGTACGCAGCTGGTGGCTTCCAATATGGGAAGGCTCCTCGCCGGCAGTGTACACCTGCAGGAGTTCCACGTCGCGTTCCTGTACTGCAGTACGCTTGGTCTGCTTGGCGTCAATCACGTAGAACCGCCAGAAGTCAATGTCGTAGCTGACGTTGGAGGTACAGGACAGGGTGAAGCGGTAGAACATGATATCGTCGATGATCCAGATATCATTCAGGGCGAGATCCGATCCGGATCCCTTATCGGTAGCGACCGCGCCGTCCGTCCGGGTATCGTGAATCCGGCTGCTGGCCGTCCACAGAGATTCGGTATTGATTACCGTGCGTCCGTAGTTCATGCTCATGGGATTATCCGTGCTGTCCGAGGCCAGGGGGTGCATATTCAGGGGGGTAGGCGTACCCACTGCCTCCGGATCGGCACCTACCGCTGCGGGGTAGTAAATAGTCGGGGTCGTAACCAGGTCAAGCCCCGGTGCGGATTCCGGCTGGGCGGGCAGGTAGCTCATTGGTACGACCGTGGGCTGTACGGGCCGGTAGGCCGGGGCTAGTTGCTTACCCGGCGAACGGAGGGGAGCCAGGTGATAGGTCAGGGTTGAGGGGTTGCGCGCGTAGGTCACGCGGAAGGTGTAGACCATGCCCCCGGAAGTGATTACCGTGAGGGAACTCGGCTCCATCGTTTCACTGGCCGACTTCACCTTCACAATGTTGGTCACCTCGTCCAGCGTCTGGGTAAGCACATCGGCAGTCCCCCGATCTACGCTTACTACGTCGTGGGGGAAAATCAGGGTGGTGGTGTGTACGTCGCTGACGTCCAGGTGCCAGTCGTCACCGTGGGTAGAATCCGGCAACCGGAGGCCGTGTTGTGCGGCCAGGGGCCAGGTTAGAAAGCAGACGAGTAGTAGATAAAAGGACCGCCGAAGATTCATGGTGGTAGGATTTTAGGAGTAGAGAAAGGGGGTTACTGATTGCGGAGGATTACCCGGTGACCAGCCTTCAGCTCGACCTTGATCACACTAATTTTTCGGGAGGTGATTTCTTTGATGGCTTGGGTGCCCTGGGCGGCAAGCTGTTCGGTCAGGTTTCCCGAAGCGTAGCTGCTGCCCCCCAACCCGCGGGCGGTGGCGGCAGCTTCCCGCTTGGCGATTTGTCGTTCCACCGAGCCGGGAACCGCAAGGCCTTCCTGACCGTCGAGGTCGTAGACGTTCAGGCCCACGTCGTAGACGTTGTTGCGAAAAGTTATCGTGCTGACCACCACGCTAAGGCGGTCACCCCGCAGGCCGCACTGACCGTAGACGAAGGTGTTGGCGGGGATGCGCTGACCGGCCACGTACACGTCCTCCAAGAGGCGCATCTTGACCGTAGAACCATCCATGACCACCGCCGAATTATGCACCTGGGCGCGAACGGTGAGCTGGGTAAAATCGTCCGACTGATCGCCCGCGTTGTCCGTGAAGAAGCCTACCTGCCGCTGGGCGACCGGGGGGGCTACCGTATCACGGCGGGGAGTGGAACCGAAGATCTCGATCTCGCCGGCAGCGGTGGGCGCATCGGCTACCGGGTAGAGGTGCCTGGCGTTCTTCTCCGACTGTTTGCGGATCTCTTCCTGGGCGAGTTCCGGGTACTGCAGCTGGTGAGCCCTTTCCATAATCCGGTCCAGGGCTTCGACCTGCTTGTAGGCCGCACTATCCTGGGCCGTCATGGGTACGCCCCCGTCCGGAGCGTTACCGCCAGCCTCCATACCGGGCATTGCCCCGGTAGGAGCAAAGGCCGTGCCGTAGGAAGCAGCGGAGGCATCCCCGCCGTTCAGCTTGGCGATCGCTTCTTCGATCTGACGTACCTGCTCGTCTTCTTCCTCCACGGCCAGGGTGGTGGGTGCCGCGCTACGGCGGCGGCGGCGGGAGGAAGAAGTAGCCGCTGGTTGGTTGCGGTTAGGCGAACGCTGCCGGTCGGACGAAGCAACGGGCGGCGCGGGGGGGGAGCTGTCCCACCGGCCACCTCTTCATCAAAGGATCCAGCTCCCGCTGCAGGTTGCCGGTACGGGCGTTGAAGCGCTGTTCCCAATCGTCAATTCCGGAGGCGATGGCCCCCGGACTTTCGGTTTCCCGCAGCTGGTCGGCGTACGGATCACGCGCCATATCGTAGCGGCGGCGCTCCCGGTCCTTGGCTTCCCGTTCGTACACTCCCCGCTTACTTTCTTCGCGCTCGACGATTGCGCCCGGCAGGTCAGTTTTGACCTGGCTGACCGAGCCGGTAGTAGCGCCGCCGTCGTCGCCCAGGTCTGCCGCATTTCCCTTGCCACCGCCCAAGGCCCAAAACAGTAGGATCAGAATGGGAAGAATGAACAAGGGAAGAAACGTAAAGAACTTCTTCTTGCGCTCGAATTCGGCGGGATCGGAAGTATCAATCGTGGTGTCAATCGTGGTGTCATTCATGATTAATGGACTTAAGTTTTTCGAGATAGATTTCTTCCATGCGCTCGACGCCAAGCAGCTCGACGCTATCCATGAAGGCTTGATTGCGGCGCAGGTCGTAGAGGGTTTCCAGGGGGTCTTGTCCCCGAGCGACCGGGTGGTATGCTCCAATAGCGTAGGGGAGCTGATCGCCCCTACCCCATTCATCGAACCGCCGCTGAAGTATAGGATAAGACCAGCACCGCAGGCGGCACTGATCGAGAGTGAAACCAGGACCAGCGAAGCGGTCCGCAGGGAAGTCCGCGCCAGACCGTCGTTGATCCACTCGTCCAGGTACCGGACAGGGTGATCAAACAGGGCGGATAGCTTTTCTTTTCCAGGTGAAGTCATGGCAGTTCGCTTGGAGGTGGAAGGATTAGTTGTAGCGCTTCTCGACGCGCAGGTCTTCGTTCGCCAGGACCCGGTAGCCCTCGATCAGGAAGCCGTGGGGATTGAGCTGGCTGCGCTGGACGTTGCGGAAATAGCCCTCGGAAATCAGTGACCGCGTGGCAATACTGGAAGGGCGGGTAATGGTCAGTTCGCCGGTGTAGCGGAAGTAGTATGGCTCGGTAGCCATATCCACGTAGATAGAATCCGCAGTGATCGACTGCGACATATTGCTGCTGATCAGCCCCCGGTAGTAACCATCCTCCTCGTAGGCATCCACCAGCGCTTGCACGCTATTGTCGGCCATGCTCAGCGCGGCGTTCAGGTTACGATCAATCACTTCCCGATCGGGATCCAACCCGAACAGGCGCCGGTGAAATAGCTCGACGTGGTTGTTGGCTTCGACGGGTCGATTTTCCAGCACATCGACCGCGCTCAGGCTGACGGCATTATCGCCAATGAGGGCATAGACGATCTGGGATTGCTGGCGCTGCGCACTGTATACGTAGGAAACGCTGGTCAGGGAGACCACCACCATTCCGATCACGCAGACGATGGTCAGGATGCGGGACTGGCGAAAGACCTTATCCATATTATTGAGAGACTGCAACATGAGGCAATGATTTAGAGCTAGAGAAGTAAGTTGTTGAATGGAGGTAGCTTAGTGGAGTGACTACCGGCCAGGACGGCCAGGACCCAGTTGGGGACCGATGGGTTACCCCCCGATGCCTCGCTGGGTCTCGGAGGATTGGGGCTAGGAGCGGGGCTGGAGCCGCCGTATTGGCTGATCGCCGCACCGAGCACTGCACCACCTCCGGTCATAACCGCACCGCCGACTGCACCAGCGGCCATCTTACCGGCACCCGCGCATCCACTAAGCAGCGAGGAAGCGCCACTGGCGGTAATCACGTAGGCGGTGATGCTGGGGACCGCGATATAGCCCACAATGCCCGTTACGAGCATGATGGCATACATGATGTCTAAAGACGAAAAGCCCATGTCCGTACCGGTCGCCTGTACGGTTTCCAGGTGGACGAGGTTGAACTCCGTCATGACCGTTGTAATCAGGAAGCCGAAGATGTTAGCGACCGGTAGCCACAGGTATACGCCGATGTAGCGACCGAGCCAAGTAGCAAAAGAGGACGAAAAGGGTTTCCACAGCGAGAAGCCCAGGGCGAGTGGACCGACCAGGGCGAGTACCGATAGGGTGAAGGTGCGAACGGCACTCAGGCAGAAGACGACGGCGGTATACAGGAAGGCCAACAGCCAAAACAGTGCATTGCGAATCGCCCACCGGATTTTGTACATGTGGCTCTCAATCCGCCAGCTCAAAAACTGACCGATGCGGTCAGTACCCATGAACCCCGCTTCATCTTCTAAGCCGTAGGCGGTGATATAGTTATCAAAGGAGCCTTCCCCCAGGTCGCCAACGTAGGCATCGTACCTGCCCGTTCTTCCACGTCATTGTTCAGCATTTCCTTGAGCACGTTGTCCAGTACGTCGCGTTCGCCGTTGACCAGTGCCTTAGATGCGGTCAGCGTAGGACTCAACACGAGGTTTACCGTTCTAACCAGGGGAGTGTAAAGGATGAGTGCCGCCATGATCACCAGGGGCCGCGTGATCTCACTAAGGTAGATGGACTTGCGGTCCAGCATCCTGCCGTAGATATGGGTAGAGATCATCACGATAGCCCCCATTGCGCCGATGAGGCAAGCAATGGATACGAAGACTCCCGCGCGCTCAAAGATGCTGTCGTACACCCGCTCCAACATTGCGTCGGCACGGGTCAGGTCAACGTCCGCATAGGTCTGGGCGCTGGCCGCGGCGGTGGTGAGGAAAACAAGAACGAGGATCCGGAGTAGTGATTTGGGCATGGCGGGGTTAGTTGAAGCTGAATAATTTGGTGGCACTGTTGTACTCATTCTGCTGGGCGTGACGGGAAAGCG
The DNA here is from genome assembly GCA_963803525.1 of Lewinellaceae bacterium. Taxonomy (GTDB): domain Bacteria; phylum Bacteroidota; class Bacteroidia; order Chitinophagales; family Saprospiraceae; genus Neolewinella. The sequence goes on along the minus strand of CAWDMV010000006.1, from coordinate 7,826 downwards.
TGGTCTGCTGGGCGCGGCGGTAAAGGTTGTCCAGGAGGGTGCGCAGGGTGGTCAGCTCACTCTGCATCCGGTCCAGGTGCTGCAAGCGGTCGGCCGTACTCGCCCAGTACTTCTCGCGGGTCGATTCCACCCCGACATTCGCTACCCCATCCCAGGCGTCGATCTCGACGCCCGACACGAGGGTGACGTACTTAAGCGTAGCGATGGCCTGTTTCTCGATCTCCCGCCCGGTGTTGCAGATGAACTTTACTTCGTCGAGGTCCGTCCAGACCTGCCGGTCACTGGTCGCCTCGACCAGGGCGGGTACAATCGCGATGATCGCCTTGAACTCCTTGCGGATATCATCGACCTTATAGTATGAGGTGACCAGGGCATCGGCCTGGGACAGTCCATTGTAGTAGTCCGTGTGGAGGCTGATTTCGGACTCCATCAAACCGCTCACTTGCTGGAAGATCTCTTTCCAGTCCGCCCCCTTCTTGCGGGCGTAGTAAATCTGCCAAACCTGTACGATCAGCTCGAATTGATTGTAGCGGCTGCGCCACTTGCGGGTGTCCAACCGTTCCTGTACGCCCTGGCTGGACCGGCTGAGCACCGCAGGTTCAGCGGGATTAAAGGGGGGCGTCGCGAACTGGGCGGTGAGCGGTAGCGTAGCTACGGCCACAACCACCAGGGCCGAGTACCAGCGGGTGAGCTTAGGGACGGACACGGAACAGGCTTTCGAGGTTGTTGACGTGGGTGTCGCTGCGCTGGGCGGCGAGGTTGAGCAGCAGTACCCGGAAGTCGCGGATGCTGGAAACGATCTCCACGCTTTCCTCGTAGAGCCGGTCAATCATGACAATGCGCTCACTGTCCATCATTTCCAGGTCTCCGTCGTTGCTCACGGCGATCAAAAACAATTCATCGTACCCGTTAGCAATCCGGTCCAGCATACCGTCGAATATCCGCTTGACCTTCTCCAATTCTTCGGCATGCGTGAAGGTGTCGGTATTGCGCAGTAGACCGACCAAGCGGGGAGCGTCGTTTGACAGGTTTCGCGTTTCGCGGGTGTAAATTCTAAGGGTTTCAATCACCTTATGGTACTTCTTGACTACCGGATTGACTGAAGCCAACTCGTCGAAGAATTCCTGGTGCAGCTGATGGTTATCGCTGACCAGTCCACGCACGATCTCATAGCCGTCGCGCAGGACGACATAGGTCTTGCGGTACTCTTCCAGCTGCTGGGCGGCAGCCTGACGTTGCATGGTGTTGAGGGCAAAGTCTGCGGACCAGAAGGCCACATCGTCCCAGTTCTGCGCCATCCCCTTACTGGGTAATCCCAGTACCAGGAGACTAGTTACCGCTAAGGAGCTTACGCAGGACTTCCGTTTCAGGTACTTTATCATTTTCACGGTTGTTTTGGATGTTAGAAAGGAGGCCGACCAATCCCTGCAGGTCACGGATAATGCTCACGATCTCTCGGTCGATCAGATTCGAGCTGGTCGGTGCGGTCGATGCTGCGTAGGGTAACCATGAAGTTGCCGTGCTCGGCGCGCAGTTCGGCTAGTTCCTCCTGGGAGGTATTGGTACCCATGAGGGCAAACTTGGACGCCTTGACCACCTGCTTGCGTGCGGTCGATCATCGCCGTAAGCGTCCGACCGATCAGGTCGCGCTCCTGGTCGGTGAACTGGTCCATACGGGTGAACTGCATCCGCAGCTGGTCGATGATCTCGATGATCGACCGGACCCGTTTGCCGATCTCGAGGAAGCCCGCCACCGTCTGGGCGGCATTGCTGACCATCGTGAACTGCTCGTAGTATTTCTGAAAGAGTTCCTTGGTCCGGCGCAGCCCTCGGAGAGCTCCGCTAGTTGCTTCCGCTGCAGGTCGCGTTCGCGTTGCTTGGCCTTCGTCTGTTTCAGCGTCAGGTCGTACTTCATGGTCTTCTCCCCGAGGGTGAGCCACCGCACGTTCTTCCCCTGGGTGTCGCCGGCCTTGATCAGTCCCTGGATAGCCTGGGGGTCCAGGTTCAGGGTTTCGGTGAGGTACTGGTTACCACTGCCGGTGATCTGGGCAGCGGCTTCTTGCGACAGCAGCAGGAGGGCAGCGAACGAAAAGGAGCGGGAGGACCACATAGCTAGCGGGGTTGGGTGAACATCTCCAAACCGCCGTCGCGCTGGACGGCCCGGTTGGTGTTGAGGTAGGTGATGTAGCGGTTGAGCTGGCTGACGGCCTGGACGTTCTGCACTAGCCGTTGCTCGACGGTTTTGAGTACCTCGAAGCGTTCCAGGTCGGTGAGCTGTGCGTCACTGCCACCCCGGAACAGGGCGATGATCAGCTGGAAATTCGCCTCGGTGTCCTCCATGATCCGGTCGAGGACGCCGGTGAAGTGGCGCAGTTCATCGGTCGTGAAGTACTCCGTTTCGGTCAGCAGCTGACCGGTATCGGCAAAGCGCAGCAGGAGGGTACGTTGCAGGGTAAATACGTCCTTGACCCGCTTGCCGGTCGCCACGGCACTGTTGGCCGTTTTCAGCCCGGCGTAGATCGACGCAAACAGGTCGTGGTTCTTCTGAACGAACTCGATGATGCGCTGGAAGGCGGTAGTGCGTAGCAAGTCCTCCGCCTGTTGAGGAGGCTACACTAAGCCATTCCAGGCGGATTGTTTTCCGCTGTTCTTTATTCGTCTGTCCCTTGATGATGTGGGCGGCGACAATCGCAATAGGATCGGGTTCAGTTACGTTTTCCGGCTCCGGGGCAGGAGCACCCTGAGATAGGAGTAGCCCAAAGGGAAAAGATAGTACCAAGCCTACGGCAATAGATTGGGCGGTACGGCGCTTCATTAGGCACGCCATTTATTTGCCAGGGCCATGATCCCGGCCTCGTAGGAACCCATGAGCTTCGCCATGTCCTCGACGGCCTCCTTTTCCAGTTTCTCCGTGGTGTAGATCAGGTATTCTTCCAGCGGAACCTCCACCCCGTAGACGTTGGAGTACGCGCCCCCCAGGGCAATGAAGCACTCCTTGTACTTGCGGTGGGGGTCCAGGTTTTGGTTGACGCTCATGACCTGGGCCACGTCCTTTTCGTTCAGCCCCAGCAGGGCGGCAATCTCGTCGAAGCGGCTGGCAAACTTACGCTGGTCCATGAGAATCTTGCAGTCGCTGTTGGCAACGATGGATTCCTTGACCACGGGGGAGTTCAGAATATCATCGACCTCCTGGGTAACGACCCAGGCTTCCCCGTAAAACTTACGGACGGTCTTAAAGAGGTACTTGATGAAGTCGGCCATGCCTTCCTTGGCAATCGCCTTCCACGCCTCCTCAATGCAGATGATTTTGCGCGTCCCCTTGAGCTTGCGCATCTTGGAAATGAACACGTCCATAATCACGATGGTGACCACCGGAAAGAGGATCGGGTGATCCTTGATGTTGTCCAGCTCAAAGACGATGAAGGGTTCCTGCAACAGGTCGGCCTCACTGTCCGAGTTCAGCAGGTAATCAAACTCCCCGCCGCGGTAGAAGGGGCGCAGGACGTAGAGGAAGTTGATCAGGTCGAATTCCTGTTCCCGTACCCTTTCCTTTTCCAGGTGACTACGGTACTCGTTGTCCATGAATTCGTAAAAGGTGTTGAAGCTGGGCTTAATGTCCGCGCGGGCGTCCAGGTGCTTGTAGTACTGGGTAATGGCCGTGGAGAGGGCCACGTACTCGGCCTGTTCTACCGATTTGTCCTGCGACTTCCATACCGTTACCAGCAGCGTCTTTAGGCTTTCTTTTTTCTCGGTATCCAAGACGTCCAGCTCCCCAATCCGGAAGGGATTGAAGCTGATCGGATCGTCCTCGGTGTACTCGAAATACTTGCCCCCTACGTACTGGCAGGTGCCGTAGTAGGAGCCGCCCACATCGACCAGGACGACGTGACTACCCTGCTTGTAGTAATTGTGCAGCAGGTGGTTTACGATGAAGCTCTTACCGGAGCCGGAGGGACCGAGGATAAACTTGTTGCGATTGGTTGTTAGTCCGCGCTTGATCGGCTCGTCGCTAATGTCCACGGCGACCGGGTAGCCGGTCAGTCGATCCACTAGCCGAATCCCGTAGGGGCTGGCGCTGGACCGGTAGTTCGTTTCCAAGTTGAATAGGCAACTGGCCTGACCCGCGAAGGTGGTAAAGTATTCCTCCCGCGGCAGGTCACCGGCGTTGCCGGGTATGCCCGCCCACCAGATCGTAGCCATCGAGAATTGTTCCTCCTTGGGAACGATGTTCACCTTCGAGAAGCAGGACTGCACCACGCCGCTGTGCCGCTTGAGTTCTTCGTCGGTTTCTCCGAAGACCAGGAGGTTGGCGTGAGCCTGTACGATGTTAGCCTGGGAGGAAGTGGTTTCGTGCAGGAACTCGTTGATCTGGGCGGCGTAGACCGCGTTGGGGCGGGCGTAGGGAGCCAGGGACTCCATGCGCCGTTGACGGCTCTCTAGTCCGGAAATAACCTCCTTGTCTTCCTCAATGAGGACGTACTGATTGTAGATGTGCGGACTGTTGCAGTACACGCCGAAGGCGTTGCCCATCGACATGTACAGCTTAGCCGCACCGTGCGATACATTGCTGACGACCACCCCCGGAGAAACCGTACCGGGAAGGCAGTCGGCATTACTGATGGTAAAGAGCTTGCAACGGGTGTCCCCGATCTTAATGCCGGAGCGAAAGTCCACGTCCCGCAGGACCGGTTCGGCCTTCGGATTCAGGCTCAGGTACTTTTCAATGACCCCGGCCTGGGTGTGGGTACCCACGATCTCGTCGGAGGCCAGGCGGTGCAGGGTCAGCTTGCCACCGTCGGATAGAATACGCTCCATCTGACCGACCACCGAAACGAAATGCTCAACCGCTCCCGGATTGCTGATCCGCTTGGGTACAATCTTGAAGCGGTTGAGGGTACTGGTCAGGCTGGTCGCCTTGCGCTTGGTATTGGTCAGAAAGGTCACGTACAGGTAGCACTCGTGACGCAGGATGGGACGCTCGTTGAAGTGGCGTTCACTGGCCCGGTCACTCATGTCCAGTTCGGCGGTCTCGTCGATATTCAGTTCGTAGGACGAATCATAGTACCAGTCCTGCTTATGCACGACGGTACCGGAGGGAAGGACGCCCAGCGCCTTTACCCAGTCCACATGTAGTTGCTCCAGCTGATCGGATGAGAGACTGTAAATCTCCGGGAGCTCGACCCGGAAACCTACGGTTACCTCCGCGTTCTTGCTGATGATCAGGCCGTCCTCCACCGCCAGGATGGGCATGATGTCCTCTAGCCTGCGGGAAGAGATGCGGCCTGCGATGCCAGTAGCCATAACGCACTATTTTTTGAGGTTCAGAAAGGCGGAGCGGCTGCGGGTAACCAGGATGCGCGGACGCTTCTGGTAGGCACTCTGTTTCGCCATGCCATGCTCACCGTGCTTGATCGACATATTCTGACAGTAGAAGAAGGCCCCACCGATGATCGCGAAGAAGACGATGATCCCGATCAGGTTAGAATCAATCAGTACCCGGCAGATGAAAAAGGCGATAAAGCCGAGGAGTAGGCCCAGAGCTAAGTAGCCCAGGAATTTCTCGGACAGTCCGAAGACCTCCGGTGATTTGCCTACTCCCCGACTGACTCGGTAAATCCTCACTACTGCATGTTTACCCCGAACAGTGCCGTAATGATGGTGGGGATCAGGATCAGGAATACCGCGCCACCAAACCAAGAAGCGGCGGTCTTACCGGCACCGGGATCGCCACTGGTCATCTTGGAGTAGACCTGAACACCGCCGACGATCGCCACCAGGGCAGCGATGATGTAGCAGATGTTGGTGATGGGCTGGATATAGGCCGTCAGGCCGGTTTCTACATTGGTCAGCGCCGTAGCACCGGCTCCTAGGTTACGTCCCTGTGCCACGAGGTCGGTTCCGGCAAGTACGCCGATGGCCAGGAGGGTGAATATGCGCCGCTGGAAGCGAACGGAAAGGAGGGAGTTAGGAAAGGAAATCATACTATGGGATTGGTGAAAGTGAACCCTCGTCCAATACCTTCCCAGCGTGGGAAGAGACCAAAACGAGGGATTTATTTGAGGGCTACCGGAGGGTTTAGAACCCGGCCAGTGCACGAATAATCATGGGAAAAATGAGGAGGGCCAGACAGCCTCCGAACCAGTTGCGGACGCTGGAAAGGATGTCTTCCCCCCGTCCAAAATCTCGGTGTAGGTTCTCAGCCCACCGATGATCGCGCAGATCGCACCCAGCACGTAGCAGATGCTTTGTACGCTGTTAAGCAGTACGAGAAGCACCCGTAAAAATCTTTGCTTGGTCAGGTTGATTGAGGGTGGGGTACTGTGACCACAGCTGGACGGTACTCACCAGGATCAGGGCGACCAACAGGAGGTTTCTGCGCTTCATCATGCCGCAGCCTTTAAGTCTTCCAGGGAATCAGCTGCACTGTACCCGAAGGTCGGCGCAGCCTTGTCTAGCTCCGATGCCAGCAGGGAGGTGAATTCGCTGTTGAATATGTCATTGCCGGTAAATACGGAGAGGGCTTCGGCCTTCTTGGAGATCACTTCATTCGTTGGAGTGCCACTGGCTACGGTCGTTGTACTCGACGACACCTTGGCGAGATTGGCAAGCATGCTCTCCAAGTCCACGGAGCCATCTACGGGGTCAAAGTCTTCCGTCAGGGGAGTAGCGGGAGTTACCGAAGGAGCAGCGTGATTGATGATGGGGCGTCCATAGCTGTCCAGACGCGGCGCGGTGGCCGTGGTGCCGTGGACGTGGCCGCAAGCCTCACAAACAAACGGAGCAGTTACCGAATTGCCCCTGCCAGCCTTTTGCTCGAGGGTCTTACCGACCACGCTAGTAGCACCTTTCGGCGTGTAACCGTTCTGAACCGGCTTGCCCACCACAGCCGAAGCGGTGGCTGACTTGGAGACATTATCGCGGTAGAATAGGTACACCACCACGACCGCGTAGCCAACGAGTAGAGGGATTGCAAAAGTTAGAAACTGACCCCAGCTAATGCCTGAAAACATTGACGTGGATTTTAAGAAGTATGGATTAAGGTGTGGGGTTAGTGGTTAAACACATGTTTCCATGAAGCTAATTTCACTAATTCCCAGATAACAAAGCGCGTAAGACTGCGGAAAGATACGCTTTTGCTATTATACGAACCAAAGATATACGTATTAGACTAGATAGATACTATAATTTTCCCTTTGCCAATGTTTAAGCTATAAGATTAAGCTCGAACGGGCGAGAAGATGGGAGGGTGAAAGCAAGGGTATGCCAGGTCACGCTGTGACGGGCAGAGAGGTGACCGCTGGGTGTAGCGGGCAGTTGAATCCAGTAAAAGGAGGGGCCGGGTGCTTTTCTTTTCCCGGTTGAAATATGTGTTGTTAGGTGTCGTCGAAAATTTACTCACGACAAGGTAGTTGGCGAGAATTAGCTACACAAATGAAGTAGTAGCATATATCGCTTCCCCTCCGGGTCGGGCCATCCACTATTCGCTGTTCGCTCAGCCCTACGGGCCGCTACGCTCCGTTCCTACCCCTAAGCCATTGACTTGCAGCCGACAAAAGCGAGGTGGGTACCCTACCCTGTCGCCTCCGTACCGCGCGACCGCAGGGACAGCGAACAGGACATTGCCGGAAAAGAAGAAACAGATGGACGGCGGGCGGGCTAGAAAAAAAAGATTCCAAAACGGGAAATAAAGGGTCTAAATAATGAAAAAAGATTGCGTGTAAATGAAAAAAGCCGTATTTTAGTAGGGCAATCAATTGGTTGCCTACCGTGCCAGCGGTAGCTCATTTTTCAATAGTGTAGCACCTTGAAAAAGCAGATTCTAGACA
>CAWDMV010000005.1:0-92040 GCA_963803525.1 Lewinellaceae bacterium | reverse complement strand
GCGTGTAAAGTTAAGTACTTATTTACACAAACGCAAAAGTGCACAATTGTGTGTACGTGTTTTTATGTTATTATGTAGAAACATAAATATTTAAGTATGTTTTTATGTAAATGTGTAAATGAGATAAGCATTTACTTATTTACATAAACACAAAACTACATAAATGTGTAAATAAATATTTGTGTGATAATGAAAATAATTTTTTACATAAAAGCATAAACACATAAGTGCGTAATCATCAGAGGATGGGATAAGAGCATATGATACATAAGCACATATTTACGTATGAAATTGGAGTAGATTAATAAGGGAGTCCTCTTATACATAATTACATATTTATGTACAAGGTTTACAGACCAGTCAGTTGCCACAGGGTGTTGCATGTATTATACATATTTACATAATTATTTAAGTACATAAAATGCTTAGTTAATTGCCAGGGCGGAGGCAGGATGGTGGCCGAGTTCACCCAATCCAGTCCTGGTTTCAGGTAGCCGCGTCCAGGTCACGGCTCACCACGCACCACGGCCAGCCCAAAGTCCAGCCCTTCTCCCAGCTGCACGAGATAGCCCGGCACCCAGCCAAGGAGCCGCCTCGCCCGTCCAATTCGCGGGCGAATCGGGCCGTGCTCGGGATATGCACACGCATATAGCAAGATGTGACTTTGGCTGGAAAAAAAGGCTCCGCGCTTTTTCCAGCTAAACTCTATCTTGTCTTTCAAATGGAGATGCTCGAAACTCGCACGTCCTGAATTGTCCAAAAGAAGTACCGCGCTGCGGTCAAAAGCCACTATCGTGTCCAAGAATAATCGCAAGGGGAGGCCCCTTAAAGCAGCCACCGAGAAGCTCACTTACCGCACCGAAGTCAACCTGTCCAGAAGTGAATACGACGCCGTAATGGCTGACTATGACCCCCATTTTTTACCCCTCCAAAACGGCGTACCTCCGCGCCAGGGTAGTGGACAAGGACATCAAGAAGCGCGTGGTTAATGCCAATCTCGAACGGCTGGAACATACGCTAGTGAACAGCAATGAAGAGCTAAACAAGCTCGGGGTAAACATCAACCAGATCGCCCGACACCTGAATACTTACAGAGTGCGGAGTACAAAAGTGAGGTACTTTCCTTGCTCCAACTGTTCATGTCCGCCGAAAAAGTGATGTATAAAATGCAGGGAACTATCCACGAAATTCACGAGAAATGGTAGCGGTAATCAAGACGGGAAAGTCGATTTACGGTGCGCTTGCGTACAACGAAAAGAAGGTTTCACAGGGTGATGCTGTCTCCATTGGAGCCATCAACAGTATGGCACAAGCCGATCGACAGACCCTGAAAGAGAAGGCGGATTCCCTGCAAAGCATCGCAGATCGGAACACACGAACGAAGCGAAATAGCGTCCACATCGCTCTAAGTTTTGCCCCGGAGGACAAGCTGGACAAGCAGCAGCTGCGCAGCATTGCCAAGGACTACCTGAAAGGTATTGGCTTCGAGAATCAACCGGCTTACATCTACCGCCACCAGGATACCGACAACGACCACATTCACATCGTCACCACCAACATCACACGGGAGGGGAAGCGGATCGACGATTCGTTCATCGGGGCCACCAAGAGCGAAGTGACCCGCAAGGAGATCGAGGTGGACTACCAGCTGGTCAAGGCCGAGGAACGGGGACAGAAGCCGGACAAGGCCCAGCGGCTGTCTGAGTTGAATGCCCCCCAGAGCGGCGACCTCTCCGAGTTACGGGCCTATGCCCGCCACACCATCCGCGACACGCTGCAGGTGTACAAGCCCGCCAGCATTAGCGAACTCAACGCACTGCTGCGCGACCGTGACCTAAAGGTGCGCGAAGAGAAGGGGCAGACTCCGAGGGCGCAGACTGGAAGGGGTATTCGGTCGTACGAATTGATGCCCGGACCGGAGAGGAAAATTCCGCAGCGATCAAATCGTCCAAAGTCTTCGAGAAGGGGTGGGGGAGTACGCTGAAAAGTCGCTCGAGCGAAACGGTAAGGCGGCAAGCAGATCACTTAACCAGGTTAAAAGCAGCGTCCGGGAAGCATTCGCGGACGGCCAGGCTTCGGCGGACGACGTGAAGAAGGCACTCGAAAAACGACAGATCAGGACCATCCACCACCACAACAAGGAGGGCCGACGGTTCGGGGTGCATTACGTGGACGAGCAGAGCGGTCATATTTACAAAGCAAGCCATGTAGGACGGAGGTACACCGCGGCGGAGTGGAACCGGCGCGAGGAATCCAACACCCTCAGCCTGGAAGATTACAAGGCCCTGGTCAGGGATGCCAAGCAGTACGTCGCCAACCGGCAGTCGGCGGTCGGCTACCAGTCGGTAGCCATTAAGCAGCTTAACACGGACGATGCACAGTTCGCCATGGTTCAAATAGGTCACGCTAGCGGCCTCATTCGGCCCTATCTCGATGAGATCGTGGCCTCGGAAAAGAAAGGCTACGAGAAGGCCCTGAAACGCGACGAGAAGGAGCTAAAGGCCCTGTACTGGGGGCTGGCCCAGGTGAAGACCGGAATTCGGGGGTCACTGATGAATAGTCTGGGATTAGAGCGAAATGGCGACCGTATCGTCCTGCGCGGCAATGACGAGGTGAGCATACTCGCCGACCAGCTGGAAGCCGGAGGTAAGGGAGTGAAACTGAAGATCGGAGAGCTATCCGCCGAGGAACGGAGGATGCTGATCGGGGTTGGTCGCTACCGGGGCATCGGCGGTATACCACTGGACGTGAACCTGACTACGGTGGACTGGAAGTACTGGGAAGGGAAGTTCAAGCCCGCCACCGCCGAGAAGCTGGGCGCACAGCTGCACAACAACTACGTCAAGAAGGAACTCACGTTGCTTGGTAAGAGCAACACCGGGGGCGGGGGGGGGATGAATCATCCACTCCTGCAGCTGGCAAGCAAGGGAATCCTCGTCAAGCCCACAGAGGCGGGCTACCGGGCGCATATGGTCGGCCAGGAAAAGTATTCCTTCCAGATGCCGGGCAACCTATCGTCCTCCGTCTACCGGCAGGACTACCGAACGGAGCACTACGAGAAGATGAAGTCCCTGCTGGAAGAGAAGATCGGTAAGACGGCCCTCGATGCTATCCAGGAAGCCAAAATCACGGAACTCCGTAGCTCGACGGCAAGGCGGAAGCAGGTACCTAACTCGCTGGCATTTGAATTGCGTGGCTACCTCATGTCCCAGGGGGGACACGCACAGCGGAGCGGACTGTACAAAATCCTGCAGTCCATGGACCAGGACGAGAATCTAAGTATGGACGAGCGGCGGCAAAACCGGACGTTGCGCCACTAGTTTAATTAGTGACAAAAGATAATTTGTTTTTGTTTAATTATGTTTGTTTACTCTACCAATTTACCACTGCATGAAAGAGACCGGAATCACCTACGAAGCAGTCGCCAGTCGGGAAGACGCCAAGGCCTACCTATTCAGTACGCAGGTGATTGAGACAACCCGCGAATACTACATCGAGAAGGGCCTAACTGCTCGGCAGACGATGGAAGTAATGGGCCTCAGCAAGTACTATGAGGGGAATATCCACTACTTCGGACGGTTGTTCTCGTACCATCTTCCGAAAGATGGACAGGGTAGGGGAGGGGCTAGAAAGAACGCCGGGCGACCAGCGGGCAGCGCCATGTGTCCAGGTTGCGGCAAGCTAAGAACAGAGTGCATCTGTCCTGATCCACTAAAGAACCCTGACCCCTACACGCTGCTGCAGGTGGTAACGGAACCAGCGGGAGAAGGGTCGTACTCGGCCATTGTAGCCATCGAATCCAGCCCCGGTTACTACAAGGCCTACGAGAAAGAGATAGATCGCTGGCCGACGTGGGAGGACATTCGCAGGACGATGTACGGAGGTGCCAAGCTATCCCCCCAGCGGGCCAAGACCTACTTCGACCATCTAAAGCAGAAGCTGGAAGGTTAGTCTCCCGTCGTTTTCCTCCTCGCTTTTTCCGATTACCCACACCTACTCATACAATGGCTGCACAGAACGACAACAGCTTCATCATGACGGCGGTCCGCGTAGCGGCCCTGTTCCTGATCCTGCTGCACACCTACATCTATTACTATGATTGGTGGCAGTTGCAGGGACTTACGCACCCGCAGGTTGGGCGATTCCTCCAACGTTTCCAGCACACCCTCTACTTCCGGTCCTATGCCATATCCTACGCTGTTCCCCTAGTAGTACTGGCGGTGGGCAGCATCGGGGATAAGGGTAAGAAGTCCGAAAACCTGACCTACCGGCAGGTCGCCATGACCCTGATCCTGGGACTACTGGTGTACTTCGCGTCGATGATCGCGTTTTCCATCGAGGATCTACAAACGGCGGGAAGCATCTACCTGGGCTGTCTGGCGGCAGGGTGGGCCGTACTCGGCGCCGGTCTGGTAAACCTGCGCCGGGTGCTCGACTGGAATCCATCTGACGACATTTTCGGAGACAAGAACCGCAGCTTTCCCCAGGAGGAAAGGCTGATCGAAAACGACTATTCGGTCAACCTGCCCACTCGTTACCGGCTAAAGAATAAGGTGCGTGAGGGATGGATTAACGTCGTCAATCCCTTCCGGGGCACTATCATCACCGGCACCCCCGGTTCGGGAAAGAGCTTCGCCTTCATCAAGCCCTTCATCCGACAGATGATCGGTAAGGGCTACACCATGTACGTCTACGACTTCAAGTTTCCTGAATTAACCAAGGAAACCTATAACGCCCTACTGAACAACGTCGATAAGTACGCCGTGCCACCCAGCTTCTACATGATCAACTTTGATGATCTAAGCAGAAGCCACCGCTGTAACCCGCTCCACCCGGACCTGCTGCACGACATTACCGACGCAACGGAGAGTGCCAAAACGATGCTGTTGAACCTCAACCGCAACTGGATCACCAAGCAGGGGGACTTCTTCGTAGAATCCCCCGTCAACTTCTTTACGGCGGTGATCTGGTTCTTACGCCTGTACGAAGATGGTAAGTACTGTACGCTGCCCCACGCCATTGAATTTATCAGCCGGGACTACGACGAAATGTTTCCCATCCTCGCCAGTCACCCGCAGATTGCTACCCTCGTCAAGCCCTTTTACTCCGCCTACAAAAGCGGAGCGACCGACCAGCTGGAAGGTCAGATCGCCAGCGCGCGAATCCCGTTGTCCCGGCTGGCTTCGCCCTCCCTGTACTGGGTGTTGACCGGGAACGACTTCACGCTGGACCTCAATAATCCGGAGGAACCGAAGGTCGTTTGCTTGGGTAATAATCCCGACCGGCAGGACATTTACGGAGCTGCCCTGGGCCTATTCAACAGTCGGATAAGTCGGCTGATCAACAAGCCCGGTAAACTGCCCTCGGCCATGATCATCGACGAGCTCGCCACCATCTACTTCCGGGGGTTGGACAACCTGATCGCGACCGGCCGGTCGAATAAGGTCGCGGTAGTCCTGGCTTTTCAGGACATGACGCAGCTGATCCGCGACTACGGGGATAAGGTGGCGCTTTCCATCTTTAACATCTGTGCGAACGTCTTTACCGGGCAGGTGGTGGGAACGACGGCCAAGGATTTAGCCGAGCGGTTCGGCAAGACCGAGCAGGTTCGCAAGGGGTACAGTCAGAACCGCATGGACACGTCTATTTCCCACAGTATGATACTGCAGGAGCGCATACCGGCCAGCCGCATTGGCTCCCTTTCCCAGGGGGAGTTCGTGGGGATGGTCGCCGATACGCGAGAGCAAACGATAGAACTTAAAACCTTTGACGCAGAGGTGCGGCTAGACGGGGCAGCAATCAGGAGGGAAGAGAAGAAGCACCTACCGATTCCTTACATTCGCGACGTCAGCGAAGCCGAAGTCCTCGCTAACTTCAATCAAATCAGTTCCGACATTGAGTACATTGTCGAAATGGAACTGGCGCGGATCAGCTAGAATTCAAACGCAACTACTTACATGGGAAGCACCAAAGACAAGGAGGCCATCGCCGATATTCAGCGAGAAGTAGGAGCGAAGATCAAACAGATTCGGGTCGATAACCTGGGAATCACCCAGGATGCACTCGGTCAGGTCATCCCTCACCTGGAAGGGAAAAATCTGCAGGTAAGAATAGCTTCCCTCGAGCGTGGCAACGGGTCAGCGGGAACCATCTATACGGTGATGAAGCACCTCTACAACCAGGGGGTGAACATCAACTTTCTATTCGGGGAACAGGAAAGTCCGCTGCGGATCAGCAAGCAGGTCAGTCTCTATCCCGAGAACATCACCGATTACCTGAAAGACGTACTAGTGTCCGCCGGCAACGCCAAGGCGATGATCCAGGAGATCGCAGAGTCTACCGAGCGGGTACAGAATTACGTGAACCGGACTGTCCAGATGGCCGAGGAAGAAGCCAAGCAAGACCAGGGAACAGAAACCAAGGAGGGAAGAAAGCTAAAAGGCAGCAAGTAGCGCCTTCCGCAATTCCAGGGGGTCAAGGCTATTGCTGTGGTGAGCCGTAGACCAGTGGAGGTGAGGGCCGGTCGTGCGGCCGCTGATGCCCACCGTGCCGATCGGCGCGGACTGGGCAACGAGATCCCCGGTCTGGACCAATACTTCATCTAAGTGACCGTAGGAGCTGGTGAAGCCGTTGAGGTGGTCAATCTTTACGTAGTACCCCAGCACCCGATTGTAGCCGGTACTCACCCTACCGGAAGCGGAGGCAATGACGAGGCTACCCAGGGGAGCGGCGATATCCACGCCGTCGTGAAACCTGTTTCCTCCGTCAATGGGATGGACCCGATAGCCGAAACCGCTGGTGAGCGTAGCGGACTCCCGCAGCGGGAGCCGCCAGGGAATACTTCGATCCAGGCGTAAAGTGCCGTCAGCGGCGAGGTTTACCACGCATCGCCAATTATCACAAGCCTCCACCCGTTGAAAGGCATCCAGGGACTGACCCACCAGCGTTCCGGAGAGAAAGACAAGCACCAACAGTAAGATGGATTGCCGCATATTTAGCCAAAAATATAGTAAATTCGTATGATCGTAGTTGCACTATAGTCTAAATTGGCGGCGGCATGCTACTCTACCCACTATAAGACTACAGAATGAAAGCCGAACGAGGTACTGAAAAGGATGAATTGAATCTGCGCGACGTAACGCGCCTACTAAATATCGATTACAACAGACTGGCAAAAGAAGGTCAAGTAGAACAACTGCTGAACAACGGAGTCACCAAAGCCCTGCCCGTCCAGGTCAAAATCGACATTGCGGATAAAAAGGGCGTGACTATCGACACCACGGCACGACTAGCCATCGGAAACGACAAGGATGGTAACCGTACCGTTCTGGTTGTATTCAAGAACGAAGCGCCGAAGCTGGAAAAGTACAAGGACATCGTGCTAAGTACCGAGCAGCAGAACCAACTCCGGAAGGGAAATACGGTAGTAGTCACGGACGGGAAGCAGTCGGAGCACCTGGTCAAGTTTGACGGTGAACTTAACCGGCTGGCCGGAATGAAGAAGAGCCTCTTTCTGGTACCGGAAAAAATAGGATCCCCCAAGGAAGGCTACACGACGCTGAGCACGGCGCAGCAGTCCAGCCTAAAGCGCGGGGAGGCCGTCGAGCTAGAAATCGGGGGGAAGAAAATGACCGCCCAGCTTGACCCCATCGAGCGCAAGCTGAACGTGCAGCAGTCCCCCAAGGAATCGCTGGATTTGAAACTGACTGGTCCCCAACGAAAGACTGGTCCATCGCTGTAACAGATGAACATAGAGCAAGCCCGATCCCTCTCCCTGGAGAGCTTCATTAAGCAACTGGGGTACCAGGAAGTAGCCAAGGGGAAAAGCAACGAAGCGTGGTTCAAGTCGCCCCTGCGCAACGAGAAAACGCCCAGCTTCAAGGTGGACCGGACTACTAATAAGTGGATCGACTTCGCATCGGACGCCAAGCAGTACGACATTATTGACTTCGTAAAGGCCTACGGCGAGCGCAGCGGGTGGGGAAGTCTAAACACCAGTCAGGCACTGCAACGTATTGCCCAGGTCACCGGAGAGCTACCACGCCAAACCACCCGGCAAACGCGGGCCTCCCTTATTCAGGTCACCCCGGAGGTAAAGCGCCGTCCCAGCGATGAACCCGCTACTTTTCGCATCGACCACATCGGACCCCTGCGAAACAAGAATCTGGTGGACTACCTGCGAGATCGTAAGCTCCTGGTCGGGCCAGCAAAGAACTACCTGCAGGAGATCTACTATACCTATATGCAGACGAAGCGGCAGTACTACGGGCTGACCTGGACCAACGAGCAGGGAGGGCAGGAAATCAGAAGTCCCCACTTCAAGACAATTATCGGCAACAAGGCCCCCAGTATATTTGAGGTACAGCATCCAAAGACTATACCGGGCACGGCGGTGTTTGAGGGAATGACAGATTACCTATCCTACCTGCAGATCGCCAAGCGCGAGGTGATGGCCAGGGCCATCGTCATGAACAGTACGGCCACCTACCAACGCGTGATCGAACTGGTCAAGGAACTGCCCGCTAATGAGCCGGTGAAGGCGTTTCTTCAAAACGATAAGGCGGGCCTGGAAACCGCCATCAAGCTCAAGCAAGCCCTCCCGCACCTCCAAATTCAGAACCACGCCTATTCTGCTTATGGAGACCTTAATGACTACCTCGCCGGCAAGCCGCTGGCGATGGAGGACAAAAAATTTGCGCAGCAGGTACTGGGTAGGGAATTGAAGCAGGGGGGACCAGCGGGAACGCTGAAAATCAAAATGGGCAAGTCGGTAACTTGATTTGGCTAACCAATACTTTACTCAGTCAGCTTTTTCTTCAATTATTCCCGACCCCTTGCCCACCAGAAGGGGTTTTTCTTTTCGCGGCTACTACACTTAATAAGGGTGCAGCAAGGAGTAGGGTAGGGGAATAGGTGCGTCAAAAGGGCCGATGTGTTTTCCACACTGCCTCGTCTTCAAATCGCCTATGGATGAATTTTCCGCTTCACTAACGCGATCATCTGGTAGGACTTTTGTCACAAAACGCGATCATCTGGGCGGGCAAAAACGCGATCATCTGGTAGGATTTCGTTCCATACTGATCCTTCGGCACCAAGTCCGAGTCAGAAACGCGATCATCTGGTAGGATTTAATGCTAAAACGCGATCATCTGGTAGGGTGTGGAAAACCTACCTTCCCGAACGCGATCATCTGGTAGGGAAAATCGCGATCATCTGGTAGGGGAATTCGGCCAGAGCACGATCATATGGTAGGAATTTTACGATCATCTGGACGGACAAACCTATATAACCCTTTATCATTTTTCCTTTATAAAACCTATATCAGTGCTGTGGAAAAAAGAAAAAGCTGGCTGAGTAAACCCCAATTTTCTGCCAAATTGGCACAAGCCGAAGAATCGCCCTACATTCACCGCTGACCGAATTATTCCGGGTCACGATCATCTACTAGGAGGTTACTTTAGTGTATAATTTTTTATTAGAAATTGTGATAACCATAAGTTTAGTATACCTTTAGTGTATTAATCCTTTGAAGGATGCCCTAAACATACCCACAATGGCTAGCAGTCTGAAGTTTGGTAACCCATCAACCGCCGTTGAAAAACGCTTTGCTGCCCAAATGCAAGCAAGTAACGGTAAGCACGGTGAATACGATGTTACTTACGCGCATGCTTCCATGTGTCAAGTCTACCTGCCCTACCAGGATCTTGACTGTAATCTTTACGAAGTAAGTCAAGGCAACCTCACCATGCGGGTTCAGGGTGCTTCCTACTTCAAAGACGGGGACCGCAACAAGCAAGTCCACCGCGGCGTGCCGTACGGTACTCGGGCAAGACTGCTCCTTTACCTGATCAACGAACAAGCCATCCTCAATCAATCACCGTCTTTCCATCTGGCCGATAGCTTTAGCGACCTCTGTCGTAAGCTCCATATTCCCGCTAGCGGTAGAAGCATGGGCGAGATCAAGGTTCAACTCGAACGACTTTGTACTTCCTCCTTTACCCTCGAGTGGAAAAACACTCAGACCAAGGGTATGTACAATTTCTTTATCGTCAAGAGTATCATTACGAACGGGAGGGCAAAGAACATGGATTACTCGGACGTGGACAAAGGGAAGAAAGGTTTTCACGTACACCTGAGTGATGAGTACTGGGAAAGCGTGAAGCGCCAGGGTGTACCCCTGGACCGGCGCACGATCACCGCCCTGCAGAACAACAGCATGTGCCTGGATATCTACAATTGGCTGACGCACCGGCTCTACCGGATACCAAAGGATGGTACCCAGTTCATCACCTGGAAAGCCATCAAGGACCAGTTCGGACACGGCTACGGAAGGATGGATCTCTTCAAGCGTGACTTCCGCAACAACCTACAAAATGTCAAAATCCAGTACCGGGCAGCGAAAATTGCGGAGGTGTACAACAAGGGTTTTCAACTCTCTCCGTCCGCGCCCCCAATCGGGCCGCAGCTGCTCTTCTAAGAATGCATTGAGATTGTTTTGTGACCCTATTACCTAAGAGTTTTAAGAAGTAAATGCGGCTACCTCGTCTAGTATGGGGTAGCCTTTTTACTGCCTACTCTACACGGAAAAGTAACCCACGACCAGGAAAGCAATACCTAAAACCAGTTGCACGGAAGCCTCAATATGTTCCTGGGTGAGGCGACCGCCAGGACGCGCCGGACGGCGCAGGAGCTTATTGAGAGAGGCCCCGGAAATGCCCGTCAACATCCCTCCCACAACGGGAATCAACCAGACCGGCGTAAAGGGAACGTCCGCCACGGCCAGCAGCAGCACCACGAGGACGGTGCAGACAAGGAAAGTAATCGCAATCTGCTCGGTCTTATACCACATGAAGTGAGGGTTTTGGTCTGCCTAAAATAAGGATTTGTGTGCTCCAAATCGACCAACCGTACCCCGCAAATCGAGCCATTCAGTAGTCCATTTGATCACCCAGACAATGAAATGCCTAGGTGAAAAACGGAAGTTCAGAGACATTATTTCCAACACTTTAACCCATACCACAATGCTTTTATCTACTCCCTTTCGCATCATTTTCGTAATGGTGCTTTTCACCCTCCTCTCCATCTCCTGCCAGGAGCAAGACGATACCTACGGTGAGTCCGTGAAGGATTACCACGTTACCGGCACGGCAAAGGATGCTGACGCTGCTAACTACTTTCGGCAGAAGGAAGTGGCCTGTGTCACCGACAAGGCCGACATCGCCAAGGAGTACCCTAATAACTGGATCAACGTACAGCTGATCGTCCGTGATGCGGACGGGGGAATTGAGATCCTGCCCACGACCCAAGTTTCGGCTCACATACGGGGCTCCTACGAAGCCCTGAACGGCGGCAAGCTGCTGGTGAGCACGGTGAGCAAGCTGGGCTACCGAAAGGACTTCACGCTGTTCCCCTGCAACGTCCAGGATAGCTACTTCTACCTCGCGGACATGAGTGCCGACGGTAAGGCCGTCAGCGGAGTACTGGCCTACTCCCTTGCCTCAGCTTCCCAACCGCTGGCCTACGAGCTTGGCTACGAGTTTCACGATCCCCGCGATCACAGTCTGGCAAAGTACCAAGTCGTCGGCCTAGCCGTCCCCTCCGGGCAGACCGGCAAGTCATTGAAAACTACCCTCGGCAACACCGGCTACTTCGCCTACCTGCTGCGGCAGCAGCAACGGTGTATCACCCACGATGGAGGGAGTGGCCCCCACTATTCCTTAAGCCCTCAGCGGATCGTACTGGACTGCGGAGGGGTGAAAATGAACGGTACTGCAGTACATACGATGACGGTATCGGATGATTTCGAGGCCGCTGGTGGCACGGAGGCCCCCGGCGTACACCTGTTCAACGATGCTAGCAGTACTCCCATGGCACGCTTCGGAGACGCGCCCCAGGCAAATAACCTCTACAATACGAAGGTGCGGGTAAGTGTCGTACGTCGCGGGTCCACGCTCCATTCCTACTATACCTGGGCTTGGCTAACCATTCCTCCGTACAAGACTGATCTGGTGTTTACCATCGACTAGACGACTTACGGTTGCAATGCAAAGGGGAGAAGCAGATTTGCTTCTCCCCTTTGTCGTTTATGGGAAGAAGTGCCGGCGGCAAAAGTAAAGGGGGGGGGGCAGATTTGCCCCCCCCCTTGCTTTTCCATAGAGTCCTACGCCTAGTCTTTGTTTTTCAGCCTCATACGCTGCTCCTGGCGGGCGGCTTTAATCTGATCTTTGCGATTAGTGGCAGAGACAATGCGCCGCCCTGATTCAAGCTCGTAGGCTTCTCTAGCCTTCCCCGCAGCAGTTCCACCCTCAATGGCTGCATCGCGGTTTTCATGGAAGCCGAAGGCATCACGATTCTTCGCTTCCTGTACGGTTCCGGCTTCCCCCAGCATGGTAAAAATGAGTTCCAGGTCCGTCATGTGATCGCGTAGGTTCTCACGTTTCAGCCCCTTGATCGCTTTGTGTTCACTGGGGTTGACGCCGAAGGTCTTTTGTGCAATCTCGGCCGTCAGGATGCTGAATTCAAGGCCTTGTTCGACTCCCCGCAGGTGCCACTCGTTAGTTAACGTTTTTCGGATGTCGATGGACTGGATCCGCTTGATGATCCAATCTTCGGGATACCCTCTGGTACGGTAATCCTCCCTCATGCGCTCGATGGCCAGCTCCGGGTTTTCCAGTTCCTCGATGCGCTGACCGGCTACTTCTGCCAGCCACTGCTTGAACGGTTCGGCCTGGGCAGAAGGAATAGACTGAATGACGCGGAAGCATCCCGTAACGTTTGCGCAGTTGACCCGCTGCGGTCCACCTGCCGTTTCAATCTCGATGGGGACGGCAATACTACCCCAGGTTTCGCTGAGCCCTTTATCCCGCTTCCGTATATCCTTCAGGTAGCCGCTTGGGTTCTTGCTCTCACTGAGCAATGCTACTACGTCAAGAATGACGAACCACCATTGATCCTGATACCAGACCCGGCGTATCTCCTTCCCCCCAAAGAGGGCCATGCCGGTTTCGTTATTATCAGCCATACTTTCTTTTTCTAGGTTGTCTAATCTGCCACTTCCTGGGGCTTTTCACGGGTAATGACTGGTCACCTTACTGCCGTCGTCCTGGTCCAGGAAGAGGGTATAAGATACTACTTGATCATCACCTGCGGGTGGTCCAACGCCCGTTGTAGAGCCTCCTGAAATTCGTCTTCTGGAATAGGAGTAGACACTTCGTACCTGCACCAGGTACCGGTCAGTCCGGAGGGGTCATCCTTGAAGTTGTGCCACGTCTCGAGCATCGGGATATCGTTCAGAAAATTGACCACGATCTGGTAGCCATTCTTCGTCTTCCCCGGACCGCCCACCACTTCAACGTAGTGGTAGATGCCGTCCCGCTGGTAGTGCTTGAACCAAGTGCGTTGAATGGGAGGATGGGCCATGGAGGGGAATCGACTGGTTGGGACGTACTGATCTAATAACGTACTGGACCACGTTTTCGCTCTCCCGCACTTTTGCTTTCCAGGCAGCTTACCACGGATGGTCAGCGCGGTCCCGGAAGAAAAGAGGGTCGTAGGTCAGCTGAGTCTCAACCTCGCAAGGAAGCGGGAGAAGACTACTTGCCCAGGGCGGGTGGATCTTCTTTCTTCCCGTCGTCCAGCTTATCAGGGTATTTCATCTTGTCCGCTGGGATCGGCTTGAGTAGGTAGAGGAACCATTCAGGATCAAATGCAGGGTAGAAGTCACCTACTAGGACAATGAGCATACAGACGACTACGGCACGAAGAACATAGCTGTCGTAGAATCGGGCATGAATATCTCCGATACGTATGTCTACGATTGGTTGTGGGTTGGGATTATTTGGCATCATGGAAAATTTGGTAGGTACATCTACTCTGCACAGGCGTAAACTAACCTGAGCGCGGGTGAGGCGGGGTTAACAAATGCGTCTGCGAAACCTTCCACGTCCAAAGCCAAGAATTAGGAAGCATAGCTTCCCCGTTCTTGATTGTAAAGATAAGTGATTAAAACATAGCGTTTGAATTTACAATTGACAACGTTGACGACAGTGCTATCTTAGACAACCATGGACGATCCTCACCACATCACCGACGACGAATACCAGCGCCTCCTTGACCAGGATGAGGCTGACAACCCAAGCGATCCGTGGCGCGTGCTACGGTATGAGCGGGAGCTGCCCCCGCCGCCCAAGGAAGTGATCGGCCAGCGAGCACAGTGGAAGCCCCGTACCTACCCGGTCACCGTAACCCGCGTCTGGTCGCCTCCGACTTGCCATGTCTGCTACCAGTTTAGGGAAAGCTGCGTGTGCGACCCGGGCTTTCACTAAAGGAAAAACCCCGCTCCGTAGGTCAATACAGGCGGGGTCTGAATACAAAAACAGTTTGGAGTGAGTAAGCCGGGATCGGTTTATCTACAATGAAGTTATGACTTATTGAATGAATAGCATGTTAATGTGTTATTTGATTGATTGTTATTGATTTATTGAGTATCTTAGTGGGGCAATCAATTGGTTGCCTACCGTGCCAGCGGTAGCTCATTCTTCAATAGCATAGCAGATGGAAATCAATAGCCCCCAGGAGCTAAAGAAGCCCGACGAGATCGAACGGATCGTCGGCGTTTATAATCAGGCCCGGAAAGACCACAAGACCATTATCGAGCTGACGCAGAAGCTGGAAAGGAACATGGGAACCATCGGGGTCAGGCATCTCTCAATCACACGCAAAACCCCGATGTACCGGGTTGCCAGTGACGAAGAAGACGTGGTGAAGAAACTGCGGGAGAAAGCCTGGGAAGGGCTCTTTGACCGAACGGGCTTACTTGACCGCATGAGTGACGAGCGGCAGCGTCAGATGAAGCTAAACATCACTAAGACCTACGAACTGGAAGTGACCGAAGAGAATGTGCTGGCAGTGCTGAACATGATCTGCGAAGTCTGGGTGCCGATTCAGGAAGAAATACTGGTGGAGTCCTTCAAGTACCTGACGAGTAATGCCCGCAACCGGGTAGGGAGCCGGGGGAAGTACGTCACCAACGATGCGTACGGAGTAGGTCAAAAAGTCATTGTCGGAAGGCCGGGGGGGTACAGTACCAGCGGAAATCTAGACAACGTAGATAAGGCGTTGTGCCACCTGACGGGGGGGACTTTTGAGTACTCGAGCAGCACGGCAGAGGCGGTTCAGAAAGCAGCAAAAGGAAGCGGGCCAATGGAGAGTAAGTTTTTTCTTTTCCAGGTCTATTCGCAAACCGTGCACCTGAAATGGAAGGACGAAGCCTTGCGCCAGCGATACAACTGGGAGGTCGCCCAGTTGGTAGGAAGGGGGTTGCCGGGAGAGATCAAGCATTAAAGGGCCGTTAGGGGGCTTACCCCAGGGGGTCGGGCGTGTCCGCTACTCGCTGTTCGCTCGAACCTCCGGTTTACTCCTTTCTGTCGTGCCGCTCCCATCCCTAAGCCAGCGCTCCTTCGTCGCTAGTACACTACCACCTACGCAAAGGGGGGGGGCAGATTTGCCCCCCCCCTTTGCAGCTGGCGATCGGTGCTGATCTGCCTGACTAGCCGCGGAAAGATCCAACCAGGTATTTGCCTAGAAAAAAGAAAGCGGGCGGCGGGCTGTAACGGGAAGAAAATCGACCAAAAAGAAAGTGAAATAAAGGGTCGAAATAGTGAAAAAAGATACTATGTAAATGAAAAAAGCCGTATCTTAGTAGGGCAATCAAATGATCGCCTACTGTGCCAGCGGTAGTTCACTTTTCAATAGCATAGCACATGTCTTTTGATCCTTCTATTTATGACGTTTCTCTCTTCGCCAACCGCGTAGAAAAGACCTACGAACTGTCCACCGAACAGGCTGAGGCCATCCAGCACGACACGCTCCGCCGCGTTGTAGACGACGCCGAGGTATATGTAGCCGGGGGTCGGGTACAGGCCGTGTACGACTGGCACGAAAAGGACCAGTGGCACCTATCCGACGACTTTATCAAGCGGTACGTCTACGACGTGCGCGTGGCCGAGATCGAGCGGGAAATCAATAGCGGACTTTTCTATCTGGCCGAGCCGGAGGAAACCGCTTTTAAACTGGCCTGTGGCCTCATCATCGAGCACGACGTAGTTGATACTCACCCCTACGTGTTGCACGGCCTTAATGGGGGAGAGATTGACCGATGGAGCGATGTACACGACCTAGCTGAATCGGTAGTCGATCACCTGATCGAAACCGAAGAAGCCGAGGACTAAACCGGCAGGGGGGCGGGCGGCTCACGCCCGTCCCCCGAACGCCAACAGGCCACCGCATCCCCGACCACCACCCCTATAATCCATACGTATGCCTATTTCAACCCTTCCCGCCACCTTTGAGCAGTTACTCGAGCACGAGATATTCGACGATTTTGTCGGATCGGGAGATTTGTATGATTACCTCAAAGAATACGGCTTAAAAACACCGCATAACTGGCTCTACCATAATCTACTGCGCGAGGGATTCGCACAGCTGGACGAGGCCGACCAGCTGCAGATCATCCAGTGGATGCAGTACAACACTCAGGAGTACGACAAGCAGATGGCCGTCTACGAGCTGGCTGACGAGCTAGAAAGCCAGGGAGCCACACCCAACGCCATCCGCTTCGCGAAGCAGCTGACGCATGACCTGTACGACAACGAAGGAACCGCAGAGCTGTACGAGTACCTGCAAAACCAGTATGGCCTCAATACCCCGGACGGAGGCAGGGATCACCCCCTAATCGTAGCGGAGTTTGCTAAGCTGACCGAAGCCGATCAGCTGCAGATCCTCGATTCCGTCCAGCAGGCCATTCAGGAGGATCTCGCCGCTCGGCGCGAGTGGGAGGAAGCGGACGAACGCCCGGATGATCTTCCCATTTTATCAGCCCAGTCATGAGTCTAGGGCTTTACTTTTAGGCGTGACCGACCACGGCCGCCGGCGCCCTCTTTGTGATCGATGCATCCATAGAAATGAGATGTGATATTTAAAAAGTGCCTGAAAATCAGCCCGTTATATTTTGCCCATAATTGTATTTATGTTAAGTAGGGCAGAAAAGGGCTCCCCCACCGGCCACGGCACATTGATGAAGTTATGGCGCTGAGCTTCCAGTACAGTACTTACAGTAAACCCGGCAGTCACCGCAAGAAATACCGCAAGCCGACTTCCCCGGTAAAGCGTTCCTTTGGCAGTTCGGTCTGGTACCCGGCTGTCCGCTCCCGTTCCGACACAAGTTCCCGGCGGTAAGTGGTGGATAAGTCCAGCGCTATGCGGTCGGCGATAAAATAGGAGGCACCCGTGCCGGCTCCGACGTGGGGCGTGCTATAGCTTAAGTAAAGTGGACCACCGTACACACCGTTATGCTGGAGCCACTCTGCCCCCGTGTTGATACTGAGAAAGGGTAACAGCCGCCGTCCTTGCCGCAGGGGATAGTAGCGCATCTGTACATTGAGGGTACGTCGATCGAAGGGATAGCCGCCGAGGTATTCAATATCCGATTTAGAATAGGGGTTGGTAACTTGTCGTTGCCAGTCGGCCCCTACCTCCAGCAGTAGTCCGGGTAGAAAGACGTACCCTAAGCGGGGCGACAGGTGCAGAGCCAGCTGGTCAGCTACGAACGCCGACTGGTTACCAACTCCAATAACTACTCGTCCGACTTGTCCATTGGTA
This sequence comes from Lewinellaceae bacterium, assembly GCA_963803525.1. Classification (GTDB taxonomy): domain Bacteria; phylum Bacteroidota; class Bacteroidia; order Chitinophagales; family Saprospiraceae; genus Neolewinella. The sequence goes on along the minus strand of CAWDMV010000005.1, from coordinate 74,382 downwards.
AGCCAAGTCCCCTGCTGGAGGGGGGTGAAACTACCCGCGCGGGCGAGCTGTCCGGTCAGAATGTTTAATCCAACGTTCAGGGACACTGTGTTCCGACCCGACTCTATGTCATGGTAGTTTACCGCCACGGTACCCAGGACGCCTTCACCTAGCCCGGCCTCCGCCCCCAGGCCCACGTGCCAGTCCTTTTCAACAAGTGCCCCCCCGTCGGGGGTAAAAGTGCCTAGGCCCGCTTCGCCAAAGAGCGAAAATTTTTGTTGCCGCCCCAGTTCGAGAAAGTAGTACCGCAGGAAGGGCTGTACCCGTAAGCTTGGATTGTTCCGCACGTTGACGTCGCGATCGAACCAAAAATGCAGGTACTCTACATGCGCACCTGCCAGTAGACGGTTCGTGAGAAAGTATCCGCTTCGGTGACTAGTGGGCTGTCAAGCAATAATTTTGGGGTAGACGGATTTGAGCTTAATGCGGGCATCATCAATTTTCATTTGCCAGTCTACTCCACGCTGCGTGGTATTTACGTCCATTGCCCAGGCCGCAATTTCCCGCTGCAAGGTCGCCAGGTCCGGAACTCTTCGCTTCAGACACTGCCCCGTCATCGCGCTTAGCTCATTTTCGGCAATGTTGAGCCAGCTTCCGTGCTTGGGGGTGTAACAAAAGTGGATCCGCTTGACGTAGCTCCGCGCCCGCTCCGCCGGGAACGCCTCGTAAAAGGCGCCCTTCGTATGCGTGTTGAGGTTATCGCACACCAGGGTAAGCTGCGCGCAGCCAGCGTAGCGACCATCGAGCAAGGTAGCCACCTCCTCGGCCCAGTCTGTTTTCTTACGGTGGGGGCGCGCCGTGGCGCAGCGCCACCCGGCCAGGGGCTCGCTAAACATAAAAATGCAGGCCGTGCCCGCCCGTTCGTACTCGTAATCCACCCGCCGGGGACGCTGAGCGGTCGCGGCGATCGGCTCCCGCGTTTCCTTGACTAACTGGACCGGTTGTTCGTCCATACACACCACTGGATGGGCCGGATCGTAGGGCCGTTCGTACGTGTCCAGCACTTCTTCCATGCAGGCAACGAACTCGCTGTCCGACTCCGGCGGGATTACCCAGTATTCCGTTTTACGGCGCGTGTTCATGGCATTTTTTTTAGCGTCCGCCGCAGGGTCTCGTGACTGACCGCCTCGACAATACCCAGCTCAACGACTTTACGGGACAGTGAGCGTAGGCTCCAGTTCGCGTAGCCCGCCGGGGGCGCACCCAAGCGGGTAGCGATCACCTGGGCTTCCTGGCGGCCGTCCAGCAAGCAGGCACGCGGCGCGCGCCTGCACTGGTCCCCCTCCAAGCACCGGGTGAAGCCCTTTTCCACTAGGCGCCGGCGCACATTGGCTACCGTTTGGCTGCGACAGCGGTAAGCCGCAGCAATTTGCTCATCCGTCCAGCCCGGCCCTTGCTCGGTGTCGGCTTGCAATAAAATCTGCGCACGACGCACTTTCTGACTGCCCCCGCTTAGCCGTTGCACAACGCTGCGAGCTAACGCGCATTCTTCGGCAGTAAGGCGAACGAGGTATTTCTTTTCCATAATCGGAGCGGGAGATGATCAAGATACAAGATCGTGTCTTGCCGCATTACCCAACTATAAAAGTTCTCCTTGACGGCCCACTAGCCCCTCGTAGGTAAGAACCCAGCAGCGCCCGACTGCGGAGGATATGCGCATCAGGCAGGCTACCCTCCGCGCGCTGGGCAAAGAAATTAGTTTCTCCATCCAGGTAGACGCTTCCCGCCCTGCCCTGTGCGACAAGGCTGGTAGTCACTAGAAAGGCTAAGAAAACGGGCAGGCAACGGAGCAGGACTGACATAGGGAGAAGGGATTGAGCACGCACGGCACTACGCTAGACGGCCTCCGCCCCTTCGCGCGTTGGTGAACGCACGTCTTTTGTTGGACGGAGGGATTTACCAATACCGCACAAAACCAGTTCCCCACGGGCAGTCCATTAATGATCATTGGCACCGGAACAACCACCGTGTTCTGGCTAACTATTGCTAAAAGTAAAAGTGGAGACTGACAGAATCCCCGTCAATCTCCACTTGGTTAACCCCCCTTCTAGAGGCGCAATTGTCAGAAAACTGCTAATAAGTTTTGTTGGCCAGGAGGTAATCCTGTAGCATCCGGATCTCCATCTTTTGATCGGCAATAATCCGCCGGGCGATTTCCTTTGTTTGCTCCTCCCTACCGAAGGTCAGCAGGGCAACCGAGTTATCGATTGCTGCCTGGTGATGATCGATCATGAGTGCAGCAAAGTCTAAATCGGGGTTTCCCGTTAGGGGCCGCAGATCGACTCCCTTCGACATCTGCATCATGTTCATCATCTGAAGTGTAGTGAATTCAGGCACGAAGGGCTCACGGGCTGGGTGGCCAGCCAAAAAAGCGTTGAACTCCTCAATTTCCGCCATCTGTGCGTCGACGATACTCTGAGCCATGGCTTTCATCTCCGAGCTTGTACCGATTCTTAGTTCTTCCTCACTGTTTTTGATGGCAATCTCGTGGTGCATAATCATCATCGAGGAGAAGTCATGATCGGGGTCCTGCGTAAGCATCATGGCTTCCATGGTGGCCATGCCCTCGTGCATGTTCCGCATGAAGACACTGTCGTCGTGGGCAATGAGCTGGAGTCCGTTATCTTCCTTATCACAGCTGGAAATGAGGAGAGTGCCTCCGGCGAAAACGGCGAGCAGCAAAAAGCGATGGATGTTCTTCATGGGAAGACGGTAGTTATGGGTAAAGATTGAGAGTAAAATTTCGCAGTAGGATTCCATCGTTCACCTAAGGCACCGTTGCGGAACCTTGCGTAGCCTGAGAGGTAGGTGAGTAGACAGCTGACTTCACTGGTTTGAGCTCGCAAGATCACTCTCCTTTTTATCCTTTAGAGCGAAATGAGTTTATACATCAAAAAACGGGTGCAAATAGCATACTGTGGAACGGCCCCCCTCCAAAAATCCGTGTTTATCCTTGAAACAAGACATCAGCCTTTCATTGACCAGGCGAAGAGCCTCGGGGTTACGATCGTGGCCTGCGGCTTTTGCCTAAAGAAATTCAGCGTCGACCCCGCCGAGGTTCCTGCGGGTATCGAGATTGTAGACAACGGAATTCAGTATGATTTTTACCCTTCAGAAACAGGGATACTACTCCATCAGTCTATGAGATTACTATCGAGAAACGCCGTGATGTACTACATGCTCCCGCTACTCGCGTTTGGGGGACTTTACCTGACCGATCTGCACAAGCCCCTGATCAGCCAGCTGTAGGGTGCGTTACTGACCATCGGCCTGTTCCCCGCTCCGACAGTCGTCGACGGCCCGGTGGTGCCTCCCGACACGGAATCTAAGGTGGCTATGCCTGCCGAACATTTAGACTTTATGATGACCGCTCCCTCGGGAGAGGTCATTCAGGCAGCAGAGCTGCGCGGCAAGGTGATCTTCATCAACCTCTGGGCGGAGTGGTACCCACCCTTCCTGGCGGAAATGCCGACGATTAATGCCCTTCATGCCGACTTCGCCGACGACTACCGCGTAGTCTTCGTGCTACTCAACGTGGTTCGGGATTTCACCCGCGGCATTAAACTGGTAAAACGCGAAGGCTACGACTTTCCCATTTACCACCTGGATAGTGCCCTGCCAGCTAGTCTCGAAACAGCGGGGTTACCAACTACCTTCGTGGTTGCTCCTTCTGCCGAACTGGTGCTTACCCACACCGGAATGGCCAATTATGACTCGTCGGAGTTTCGGGAGCTCCTTGGAGATTTAGCTCGCCAAACGCCCTAATGCTACTCTTTGGTCACTAGCCTGATTCACACTGGCCACCTCACTCGTACCCTCAGGGCAGTGTAGGCTAAAGCTCATAAAAAGCGCACGGTAGAACCGGTTCCATTGTGGTGCCTCCCCTCCCAAAATTTCGAGCGTAGGTCTGTCCTTAGCTTCTCGGACCGTAGGCGGTGTACCGCGTTGGTTCCGTTATCGGACTGAGCCGCCGCTGCCACCAGATTGCATTGCTTATGATGGAGCGCAAATGAAAGGTCGGAACCAAGAGGGTGCTGGTCAGCCAGTCGAACTCTTTCAACGTCCGTGAAGTACCCCAACTGCCCTACCCCTGCTGGTAAATATTTGGCAGGACTGAATTCATGATTTCGCTCATGGCGTAGGCTTACGCAAAATTCTTCCTCTCGTAGGTGCAGTGGTTCACACTGAACGAGGAAGGGTTACACGACTAACCGGCGATTTTTTCCGGTCTCTTCAGAGGGGACAGCCAGATTGTCTACCGGATCTTTGTGAACTGCCTCAACAACTAAACTGTACTTTAAGCCTTTACTATAACCAAGATGCAACGCATTTTTCCCCTCTTTCTGGTATTCGTCATACTCGTCGGCTCCGTCGGCGTGACGGTGAACCGGCATTTCTGCATGGGGGAAATCAAGTCACTGGTCTTGTTTGGCAATGCGGAGGCCTGTGCCATGGATATGGCCGGCAATAATGCCCCCGCTTGCCCAAAGCATGCATCCGGCGTGAAGAAGAAGGGCTGCTGCGACGACGAGCATGAATTCGTGAAGTGGGACGACGACCGCCAGGTATCCGAGCTGCAGGCGCTGCCCCCTTTGCTCGTACCCGCCGTCCTCCTTCCCCCCGTACGTCCGCCGCTGCACCCGCGCTCCGCCGCCCTGCGCCGCTACGAGAACTACCGACCGCCGCCGCGCTTGATCGACGTGCCGAGCCACTGGCAGGTCTTCCGTTTATAGACATCGCTATCCTTTCTTCTTGCCCTCCGCTGACCGCGTGCAGGGCTGCCCTCGTTTTGATAAGGACCGCGCATGTTAGCTGCAATTATTCGTTTTTTCCTGGAGAACAAGCTGGTCGTCTGGCTGCTGCTGATCGGCTTCGTCGGTTGGGGACTCGCTACTGCTCCCTTTAACTTCAATCTGGACTGGCTTCCCCGGGATCCCGTGGCCGTGGACGCCATTCCCGACATCGGGGAGAACCAGCAGATCGTCTTTACGGACTGGCCGGGGCAATCGCCGCAGGACGTCGAGAACCAGGTCACCTATCCCCTCACCTCCGCCCTGCTGGGGATACCGGGCGTGCGCAGCGTGCGCTCTACCTCCATGTTCGGCTTTTCGAGCATCTACCTGATCTTCGAGGAGGACGTAGAGTTCTACTGGTCGCGCAGCCGTATCCTCGAAAAGCTGAACAGCCTGCCGCCGGAACTCTTGCCGGATAACGTAGTGCCTGCCCTCGGCCCCGACGCTACCGCCCTCGGGCAGGTGTACTGGTACACCCTCGAGGGAAGGACCCCGGAAGGCGAGCCGGCGGGCGGCTGGGACCTGGATGAATTGCGGTCTACCCAGGATTTCTACGTGCGCTACGGCCTCAGTGCCGCAGGCGGCGTGAGCGAAGTGGCCAGCATCGGCGGCTACGTGAAGGAGTACCAGGTGGACGTCGACCCTCAGAAAATGCGGGTGTATGGCATCACCCTGGACCAAGTCATGCAGGCCGTGCGCGGCAGCAACCTCGACGTGGGCGCCGCTACTCTGGAGATCAACCTCGCGGAATACTTCGTGCGGGGCCTCGGCTACCTACAGAACCTGGAAGATCTCGAAAACAGCGTCGTGACGGAGGTGAACAACGTGCCTATACGCCTCAGTGACATTGCCCACGTTAACGTAGGTCCGGCCGAGCGCCGGGGCCTCCTCGACAAATCGGGGGCCGAGGCCGTGGGGGGCGTGGTCGTGGCGCGTTACGGGGCCAATCCGCTGGAGGTCATCGACAACGTAAAGGCAAAGATCGCCGAGCTTGCCCCCGGCCTGCCGCGGCGGGTGCTCGACGACGGCACCGTGAGCCAGGTGACCATCGTGCCCTTCTACGACCGCAGCGACCTCATCCGCGAAACCATCGGCACCCTGGAGGAAGCGTTAACGCTGGAGATCCTCATCACCGCCATCGTGGTGATCCTGCTGCTGTTCAACCTGAAATCCTCGCTGCTGGTCGCCGGCACCCTGCCCGTGGCCGTGCTCATGTGCTTCATTGCCATGCGCTACTTCGGAGTGGACGCCAACATTGTCGCGCTGTCCGGCATCGCCATCGCGATCGGCACCATGGTCGACATGGGTATCGTGCTCTCCGAGAGCATGGTGTACCGCCTCAACAACGCCCCGCCCGGGGAAAGCCGCCTGGAGAGCATCTACGAGGCTACAATCGAGGTGGCCTCGGCGGTGCTAACGGCGGTAGCGACGACCATTATCAGCTTTTTGCCGGTCTTCACCATGGAGGCGGCCGAGGGTAAGCTTTTCCGTCCGCTGGCCTTTACCAAGACCTTCGCGCTTATCGCGGCCATCTTTGTTTCGGTGGCCTTCATTCCGGCCCTGGCCGATCAGCTCTTCGGTCTGGACCGGCTGGGCCGCCGCCGCAAACTGCTGGGCAATAGCTTGCTCATAGTGGGGGGCATTGCCGCCTGGATATACGTGACCTGGTGGCTGGGGGTGATCGCGGTGCTGGCCGGCCTGCTGGGTATCCTCACGGCGGTGCTCGAGCCCGCCGATACGGGCGTAGGGGTAAATTCCGTCCGCCAAACGTGGCTTACCACCCAACTCTCATCCAACGGATTGATTCCTGTTTTTATCAACGTACTCATCGCCCTCACCCTAGCCTGGCTGCTGGCCGGCTACTGGCTACCGTTGGGGGTAGAGCGGACACATGGTTATAACTTCCTCTTCGTGGTGGTGGTGGCGGGTAGTCTACTCGGCTTCTTCTGGCTCGTGATTCACTTCTACGGGACCATCCTGCGCTTCCTGTTGCGGGTGAAGTTCCTTTTCCTGCTGCTAATCGCCCTGATCGTAGTGGCGGGTGTCGGCGTATACCGGAACATCGGCCAGGAATTCATGCCCGCCCTCGGCGAGGGCACTTTCCTGCTGATGCCGACCGCGATGCCTCACGCCGGCATCGCCGAGAACCTGCAGAACGTGCAGACGATCGACATGGCGGTCACGACCATTCCGGAAGTGGACATGGTCGTCGGCAAGGCGGGGCGGGTAAACAGTCCGCTGGACCCCGCGCCGCTGTCCATGTACGAGAACATCGTGCAGTACAAGAGCGAGTATGCGACGGATGAGGGGGGGAGGCGGTTACGGTTCAGAGTGAATGAGGAGGGGGAATTTGTGACCCGATCTAGTGAAAATCAGTCGGACGTCCTATCGGCGGACGATCTCATCCCCGACGAAAACGGGCAGTACTTCCGGCAGTGGCGCGACCATATTCGCTCTCCCGAGGACATCTGGGACGAGATCATCAGCGCGGTCAACCTGCCCGGCGTCACCTCCGCTCCCAAGCTCCAGCCGATCGAGACGCGACTGGTCATGCTGCAAACGGGGATGCGGGCGCCCATGGGCATCAAGGTGAGGGGAAGAGACCTGGCTACCATCGAATCCTTCGGCTTACAGTTGGAGCGGCACCTACGCGATATCGACGGCGTGAAGGATGCGGCTGTCTTTGCCGACCGCATCGTCGGTAAGCCCTACCTGCTCCTAGACATCAGGCGCGACGCCATCGCCCGCTACGGGCTCTCGGTGAACGACGTGCAGCAACAGATCATGGCGACGGTCGGCGGCATGCTGCTGACCACTACGGTAGAAGGCCGCGAGCGCTATGCCGTGCGCCTGCGCTACCCGCGGGAACTGCGGAACGACCCGGAATCCATTCGCCGCATCCTCGTGCCGGCGGGCGACGGGCGACAGATCCCGCTGGGCGACCTCATCGACATCCGCTACGAGCAGGGCCCGCAAATGATCAAAAGCGAAGACGGCTTCCTCGTCGGCTACGTGCTCTTCGACAAGGAGGAGGGCTACTCCGAGGTAGAAGTGGTGGACAACGCCACCGCTTACCTCAATGGGCTCACCAATCAGGGCGAACTCGACATCCCCGCCGGCCTCAGCTACCGCTTCGCGGGCAACTACGAGCAGCAAGTACGCGCCAACGCCCGGCTGCAGCTGGTGTTGCCGATTGCCCTGGGACTAATCTTCCTGATTCTGTACTTCCAGTTCCGCTCGGTGACCGTGGCGTTGATGGTTTTCAGCGGCGTCTTTGTAGCCTTTTCCGGCGGCTTCCTGCTGCTGGGGGGTTACGCGAATCCCGACTTTCTCGACTTCAACTTCTTCGGGGCCAACCTGCGCGATCTTTTCCAGATGCGCACCATCAACCTCAGCGTGGCGGTGTGGGTCGGCTTCCTGGCCCTCTTCGGTATCGCCACCGACGACGGGGTACTGGTAGCCACCTTCCTGCGCGACAGCTTTGAGCGCAACGAGCCCACCACGGTCCAGGAAGTGCGGGATGCCGTAGTCGAGGGTGGGCTGCGGCGCGTCCGGCCGGCGATGATGACCACGGCGACCACGATCCTGGCCCTGCTGCCGGTGCTGACGGCCACCGGCCGGGGGGCGGACATCATGCTGCCCATGGCCATACCCAGCTTCGGAGGAATGCTGTTTCAGGTGGTGACCATGTTTACGGTGCCCGTGCTGTGGTCCATGCGGGCGGAATGGCGGATAAAACGGAAATCGCGATGAAAAAAATGGTTGACCTGATGACGGTATCTCACTGCGGAGGCATGCAGATGATACGGAGGTTTCACTGCGCTCACGGCCCATCTCTGTGTAGCCTTCGTGTTATGTCCATAGGGGGGCTTTTTCTCCTATTCACCCTCACCGCCGGTGCTCAGTCTCTCGACAGTTTGCGCAATCTCCTGCGCGAGAACAACCCGGAACTCCGCGCCCTGGCCATTGATTACCGGGCGGCGCTGGCGATAAGCCCACAGCTCAGCCAACTACCGGACCTGGAGATCGGCGCCGGCCTCTCCATCCTACCGGTCGAAACCCGGCTCGGTCCCCAGCGGGCGCGGGTGATGGTAACCCAAATGCTGCCCTGGCCGGGTACCCTAGCCGCGATGGCCGCCCTGGCCGATGCCCGCGCCCAGCCCATACTCGAACAGGCGGCGGCCCGGCAACTCGAACTGATCTACCTCCTGGAAATCACCTACTACAGCATCCTCACTACCGAAGAACAGATCGCTGCCCTGGAGGAAAGCCTCGACCTCTACGGCAGCCTGCAGCGCCTGGCGATGGCCCGGGTAGAAAATTCTCGCGGCAGTTCAGTAGAGGTGTACCGTACCGAAATACAACTCACCGCCACCCGGCGCCGGATCGAGGAGCTGCGCAGCGAGCAAGCTATTGCCTGGACCACCATCGAGGAACTCGTAACCGAGGAGCTTCTCCGCAGAGCGGTGCCCGTGAACGAACCGCCCGTGCGGGTGATTCCGGCCCAGCTGCCCGACGACGGTCATCCGCTCCTGCGGATTTTCACCCTGCAGGAAGAAGTCTCGTGGCAGGCCATCGCCCTGAACGAACTCGCGGGCCGACCCGCGTTCGGCATCGGAGTCGATTACGTCGTCACCGGCCGCCGCTCAGACATGGACCCCGCCGGTAACGGCCGCGATGCCATCCTGCCCCGCGTCATGGTCCGCGTGCCCCTCTCCGGGGGCCAGTACCGGGCCAAGCGCGACGAGGAGCGCCTGCGCCTGCAGTCCATCGCCGTGCGCCGCGTATCCGTCACCAACCAGCTGGACGCGGCCCTCGAGCGCGCCGACATCGCCCGCCGCGACGCCGCCGCCCGCCGTAATTACCTGCAGGAACAGGCACGTACGGTCGACGCGGCCCTCACCATCGCGCGCAGCGAATACGCCAATTCCCGCCGCCCCTTTGACGAGGTCATCCGGCTGCTGGACCAACTCATCGAATACCGCCTCCAGGCCCTCGAGGCCCAACTCACTCTCTACACCCAAGCCGCCGCAGTAGACCGCTACCTCCCCCAACGCTAAATCCGCTAGACCATGAAGACGCAAATCATTCTTTACATCGTGCTGGCCCTGGCAATCGGGCTGTTCGGGGGATACCTTTTCTTCGGGGGAGAAGCCGACTCCGCCCACGAGCACGCCGCACCGATGGCCGACCAGCAAGCGGAACGGGCAACGGCAACGATCTGGACCTGCTCGATGCACCCCCAGATCCAGCGCGACGAACCGGGCGACTGCCCGATTTGCGGCATGGACCTGATCCCGCAATCCTCCGCTGGCTCCTCGGATCCTACCGTACTCACCATGACGGAGGCCGCCGTTGCCCTGGCCCGGGTGCGGACGACCGTAATCGGCGGAACTCCTGCCGGTGGAACCGAGGAGGAGATCGCTTCGGAGGGGGGCATCCGCCTCACCGGTCGCCTGGCCGCCGACGACCGCACGGCGGCGGTCCAGTCGGTCAACTATCCCGGCCGCCTCGAGCGGCTGTTCGTCACCTATCCCGGGGAACGGGTGACGGCGGGCCAGCGCATTGCCACGATCTATTCCCCGGAACTGGTCGTAGCGCAGGAGGAGCTGCTCGAGGCCGGCAGACTGGCCGACTTTTCCCCGGGGCTGCTTACGGCCGCCCGCAACAAGCTGAGAAACCTGAAGATATCCGCCGAGCAGATCGCCGAGCTGGAGCGCAGCGGGGAGGTGATCACCAACTTTCCGGTGTACGCCGAGCGGGGCGGTACGGTGCTCGAGGTCCGCAGCCGCGTGGGTGATTACCTCACGGCGGGTGCCCCCCTCTATACGCTCACCGACCTGAGCCAGCTGTGGGCCCTCTTCGACGCCTACGAGCGCAACCTTTCTGAGGTACGGGTGGGCGACCGCGTCCGTTTTGCCGTGGCTTCCGTGCCAGAGCAGACCTTTACGGCCCGGGTATCCTTCATCGATCCCCTGATCGATCCAGCCACGCGCACGGCGACTATCCGGGCGGAGGTCGGTAATTCACGGGGGCGGTTGAAACCGGAGATGTTCATCGAGGGGACCATCCGTGGCGCTTCGTCCGTCGTCGGCTCCGCCCTTGGTACCAACGCATCGACCGGGGAATTTTCGGTTCCCAAAACCGCCGTACTCTGGACCGGCGACCGGTCCGTGGTCTACGTCGAGGTGCCCGATGCCGACGTTCCTACCTACCAATTTCGTGAAGTGGTACTCAGCGCAGCCACCGGCAGCGTCTACGGGGTGGTCAGCGGACTTGAAGCCGGCGAGCGGGTCGTCACCCACGGGGCGTTTAGTATCGATGCGGCCGCCCAGCTCAACAACCAGGCCAGCATGATGAACCGCGATATCATCGTGCAGGGCCGGGAAGTGGAGCAAGTGACCGCCCTGGTGATCCCCGATTACTCCGCCGAGGGGAGTACGGACTTCCGGGCTCAACTGTGGGAGGTAGCCCGGGCGTACCTGTCCTTTAAGGACCGGATGGTGGCCTCCCAAGCCGCCACGCCCGCTCTCCTCACCCCCCTGCAAAAGGCCATAGCCGCCGTGGATATGTCCCAGGTAAGGGATGACGCACACCGCTACTGGATGCAACAGTTCGAAGCCATTACCACCCACCTGGGCGGGGTCGCGGGGGCAACGGACCTAGCGGAACAGCGTCGACAGTTTGGTTTCCTTTCCCAGGCACTGATCAACGCCCTTTCTGCCTTCGGCGTAGACGAAACCCTGTACGTCCAGCACTGCCCCATGGCCTTCAGCGGTGCCGGAGCGAACTGGCTAAGCGCGGACCCGAGTATTCGCAATCCGTATTTCGGCGATGCGATGCTTACCTGCGGATCGACCACCGACACCCTAGGTAAAACGCAATAATCCGTCCACCCATGAGTACCAAACACACCATTTACATCGACAACATGGTCTGCCACCGTTGCAAAATAGTCGTACACCAAATTGTGACCACCCTGGGGTGGCGCGTGGACCAGATCGAGCTCGGCCGCTTCACCGGTTGGCCGCCGGGGCCCGTGGATAGCGCCCTGCCCATCCTGGCGCAGCAGCTTTCACTCACTGGATTCCGCCTCCACGACGAGGCGGGCGGCGTGATCAGCCGGATCAAGGGACTGATCATTGAGTACGTGTATGATGATGCCGCCGACTCCTCCACTCCGCTGTCGGAACGAATCGCGGAAGACATCAAACAGAGCTATAGTCACCTGAGCCGCCTGTTCTCCCAGGAAGAAGGGCGCACGATCGGTGACTTTTACCGTGCCCACCGGATGGAGCGGGCTAAACAACTTTTAGTCAACACCAACGAGCAGATCTCCCAGATCGCCTACCGCCTGCACTACGGAAGCCTGGGTCGCTTCACTTCGTCCTTTGGGGAAAGCACCGGGATGACGCCTTCCGCCTTTCGGGAGCAGGGAATTCACCAGCCGGTTCCGCTCGATGGTCTATAAAGCATAATTTAGTAAGGATTAGCAAATTATGAAAACGCCGGCCTCTGGGTATCCTTGTTATTATACCAAATAATCTACGCTATGAACGCCACATTCCTTCACGTACTCCCTTTCCTGGTCTTTCTCTTTGTCTCCTGTTCCGGAAACGCACAGACCGGAAACGCCACGGAGACTGGCATTAATACCCCTGCAGAAGTAAAACAGCAAACGCAGAGTGCTCCCGCCAATTCGGATACCGAGTTTGCCGATCCAATCACCGATAAGGTATTCCAAAATTACCTGCACCTGCGTACGGCCTTGGTCAATAGCGACGCTGCAGAAGCAGGCAAGGTCGCCGCGGCCATGACCACGTCCCTAGCGGACGAGCGCCCCGAATTGAACGCCCTGGCCCAGCGCATCGCAGACAGTGAGGACATCGAGCAGCAGCGCGAGGTATTTGCCGCGCTCAGTACGGCGATCGAGCCCCTTTTTACCGAAGGAATTAAGGGCGGTACGTTCTATAAAATGCACTGCCCGATGGCCCGGGACGGTGCCGGTGCCGACTGGTTCAGCGAAGTTAAGGAAGTACGTAATCCCTTCTACGGAGAAAAGATGCTAACCTGTGGAAGCGTCACCCAGGAAATCACAAACTAAGTATAATAAACAGCGCGGCAGAAATGCTCCGCTCATTCTTCTTTCCGCCCCGGCGGTACGCTACACGCTATACTAATCTATGAATCATTATATAAAGTTTGGCCTGATGATGGCCGTTTCGTTCGTCGTTATGTACGCCGTAATGTTCCTTAATGTGGACGTTTTCGACCACGTGATGCTGAGCCCCAGCCGCACCTACATGACCTTCCTAATGATTGCCCCCATGGCGGTCATCATGATGGGCTTCATGTGGACGATGTACGACAAGAAGACCCTGAACTACTTAATCCTGGGTACAGCCGTACTCACCTTCGTCCTCTGCTACGCCGGGCTCCGGCAGCAAACCTTGGTGAGCGACGTGCAGTGGATGAAGGCCATGATCCCCCACCACTCGTCAGCTATCATGGTCAGTCAGAAGGCGCACCTGAAAGACCCGGAGGCCATCAAGCTGGCCGAAGAAATCATCGAAGCCCAGGAAAAAGAAATTGCGGAGATGCGCAGGATGATTTACCGCCTCGAGCAGCACGAATAACCAAACCCGTTTTACCCATGAGTACATCTATTGAAACTCAGTACCAGGAGTGCCTCAAGGCCTGCCAGGAATGCCTGATCGACTGTAAAGTCTGTCTGGCGAAGATGGCTGGCATGAAGTCGATGAACGACTGCCCCTACTGCTGCATCCAGTGCATCGAGGTCCTCGAGGCCAGTATCGGCCTGATGGCCGCCGACAGCCAGTTCAGCCGGGAGCAGTGCGCCCTGTGTGCCAACGTGTGCGATTACTGCGCCGACCTCTGCGCCGCCCACGACCACGAGCACTGCCAGCGCTGCGCTGAAAGTTGCCGGAAGTGTGCCGAGGCCTGCCGAAAAATGGCCGCCTGATTTCTTACCGTCGGATGGCTAGACCCCATCCGACGGTCATTTTAAGTCTAAAATTCCCCCCACCATGAAGTGGATCATTCTCTGCTCCCTGTTCGTGTACTTTTCGCTCGACCTCCCCGCACAACAACCGACCGACGGCCAGCCCGGTAGCTACGAGATGATTCCCGGTCAGTCCCTGACAACCCGCACTGGCAAGGTGGTCACCTACCGCCTGACGGTAGCCGACACCATCGTAAATTTTACGGGTAAGCCAACGCGTGCCCTGGCTACCAACGGCCAGATTCCCGCCCCCACCCTGAACTTTACGGAGGGCGACTCCGCCCGCCTGTTCGTGACCAACCGGACCCGGGGCACCGTCTCCTTTCACTGGCACGGACTGCTCCTTCCAAATCAGTACGACGGAGTACCCATGCTCAACACCGCGCTCATCGAGCCGGGGGAGACCTACCTCGCCTCCTTTCCCATCATTCAGCACGGAACGTACTGGTACCACTCCCACACCGAACTTCAGGAACAGAAGGGCCTGTACGGATCCATCGTCATCCAGCCCGCCACCCCCATCGCGACCAAGGAGAAGGTAGTGGTGCTGTCGGACTTCACCGAACAGCGCCCCCACGAGGTGCTGCGACAGATCAAGCGGCATACCGACTGGTACGCCATCAAGCGCGACGCCGTACAGAGTTACGGGAAGGCCCTGTTTACCGGTAACCTGGGCAAACAGGCCTGGCTCGAATGGAATCGCATGCCGAGCATGGATCTGGCGGACGTGTACTACGACGCCTTCCTCGCCAATGGTAAGGTCAGGGACGCGTACGCCGACCTGAGCGCCGGACAAACCATCCGCCTGCGGGTCATCAACGGTTCGGCGTCCTCCCACTTCTGGTTGCAGTACGCCGGGGGGAAGATGCGGATCGTTTCCGCCGACGGCCAGGATGTCGCTCCGGTCGAAGTGGACAAACTGCTGATCGCCACCGCCGAAACCTACGACATTGAGGTGACCCTGCCCGCGGACGGCAGCTACGAGTTTCGCGCCACATCCTGGGACCGGTATAAGCATACCGCCGTATGGCTGGGATCCGGTACCGAACACGTTGCCCCCGACCTACCCCCCGTAGATTACTATGCCCTCACTAAGGAAATGAAGGACATGATGGAGGACATGCCCGCTATGCAAATGGGACGCGCACCCGCCGATATTCCCGAACCCCGGGTATATCCCGCCGGCCAGGCCCCCACCAACGCGGACATTCAGATGCAGTCCATGATGGAAATGGGTATGAAAATGGACATAGGCGCGAACGCCGATTCCGCCATGCCCGGCATGGACCACGACATGTCCGCCATGGATCACGGCAAAATGGGCCACGATATGCCCGGAATGCAGCAGGACTCCTTACCCAAGGAAAAGATGGACCCTGCCATGCCCGGTATGGACCACGGCAAAATGGACCACGATATGCCCGTAATGCAGCAGGACTCCTTACCCAAGGAAAAGATGGACCACGATATGCCCGGAATGCAGCACGACTCCATGCCCAAGGGAAAGATGGACAATATGTCCGGGATGGACCACAGTAACATGGACCACGATATGCCAGGTGTGGAAAAGGGTAAAACCTATAAAGCCACTGAAGTAGATGGTAAGACCATGGATACGGGCATGGGCACAAAAATGGGTCCGGATGCCCCCATGGGCGTGATGATGACGGGGTATTACGAACTGAAGCGCGATAATCCCGCGGAAACCATCTTCGACTACAACATGCTCCGTTCCGAGCAACCGACCGAACTTCACGAAGACCGCCCCGTGCGCGTGGTACACCTCTACCTTGGAGGTAACATGTTGCGCTACGTGTGGATGATCAACAATCAGCCGTTGTCGCAATCCGATAAAATCATGATCGAACGCGGAGAAAACGTACGCTTCGTTTTTCACAACACGACCATGATGAGCCACCCGATGCACCTGCACGGACACTTCTTTCGGGTGGTTAATAACCAGGGGGCTTACTCCCCTCTGAAGCACACCGTTAACGTGGCTCCGATGGAAACGACAATCATCGAGTTCGCGGCGACGGAGGATAAGGACTGGTTCTTCCACTGCCACCTGCTCTACCACATGATGTCCGGCATGGCGCGCATCATCGGCTACGAGGGTAGCTCGGACCTGCTCGTAGCGGACAAAAAAGACTACGACAAATTCGCCATGGACGACCGTCAGTACTTCGGCATGGCCTCCGTAAGCGGGCTGAGCAGCGGGGCGTGGGCCGACTTCGCCTACTTCAACATCTACAACGAGTTCAGCCTGGAGGGCGACGCCGACTACAACGGCAACTTCGAGGTGGAGGGCAAGGCCATGCGTTACCTCGGCCCCCGGCAGTACCTGTCGGCCTACGCCGGTTTCGAGTATGACGGTACTCAAGTAATGGATTCGGAACTCGGTCGAGAAAATTTGGAAACCGAAGCCGTCGCCCTGGTCGGCGTTCGCTACTTTCTGCCCATGATGGTCTGGTCCGATCTACGGGTAGACCACCGCGGTCGCTTCGAGCTGCAACTGGAGCGGGAGGACATTCCCCTCACGAGCCGCTGGCGGGCTTCAGCGCAGGGCCGGTACAGCTTTACTGGGCAGAAATTTGAGTACACCTTCGGCACCAGCTATATCCTGGGTCAATACTTTGGTGTGGAGGCCCGGTACGATAGTGATTACGGTATTGGTGCCGGCCTCAAGGTCATGTGGTAAGTGATGATAGGATGCCATCAAAAAACGACGCTATGAAAACTTTGCGTATTTGGTTGCTGCTTCTGTTTTTACCGGCGATAGGCGTGGCGCAGCAGCTAGCGGAATCCTCCGTCGTGCAGGCCTCTCTGTCGGACTTTCCCAACTTGCACCCGCTGGTCGTGCACGTGCCCATTATGCTGCTCATCATTGCGGCGAGCACCCAGCTTGCCTCGCTGTTCCTGTGGAATAAGCCCCTAAACTGGATCACGCTGCTGTTACTTCTGGGCGGGGTCGCGGGTGCGGTGGCCTCCAGTGAGTGGACGCATCCCCACACCCATGATCTTACTCCGACCGCCCAGCAAGTACTCTCGCTGCACGATGCTTACGCCAGTTGGACCCTCTGGCTCAGCGGGACCGCCCTGGCGCTGAAGGGGGTGAGTCTGTGGGGGCTGAAGATCGTAAATGGCTCGAACTGGTGGTAATGGCGGTGGTCGCCGGCTCGGCCTTTACCGTAGGCATGGCCGGGCACTACGGGGGCACGCTGGTCTACATCCACGGAGTCGGGGTGCAGGGGAATTACCTCGAGGAGGAATCCGGGGAATCTACCGAAGTACATCAACACTAAAAGCGACCGTCATGAAGGACTGCTGCCGACCCGATGCGCCGAAGGGCAAGTTCAAACGGACCCTGAACGTAATCATTACGTCGATCATCCTACTGCTACTGGGAACCGGTGTGTTAATCACCTTAATCCAGCTCTTCCGTGGGTAGGGCCATCCAGTGGGGGCTACCATCACGGGAAATTGGCCTGTTGTCGGTCGGGGCGGGGTTGTCGGTCGTAGCCCTGCGGCTGGAGCTTGCCTTTGCCGCCGCCCTGGTGGCGCTGATCGCTACCGCGCAACTTTGCTTCTACCTCTTTACCACCTTTCGCCGGGTATTCAACCACATTAACGGGGAGGATATGGACGTGTCCAACTGCCTGATTTCCCTGGCCATAATGACCGCCTTCTTCGTTACCGCCTACGGAATTAACTACTGCCTGTTGACCCTGGCGGACGGCGAGGCGATTAAGAATTTTGTACCGGCGTCCCTGTTCTACCGCTTCGTCGACGGACTTTACTTCAGTACCGTGACGTTCACGGCTACCGGTTTCGGAGAATACGTTCCGGCCTCTTATCCGGCCAAAGTGGTGGTGTGGGGCGAGATGGTGCTGGGCTTTACGACGACCGTATTTGCCGTTTCCTCCTTCATTTCACTCACCGACAAAGATTAACGATGATCATACCAACAAGAATTTTCTGCCTGCTTGTATTCCCGGTTCTGCTCTACACCTGCGCGCCCGCCACCACGGACGACGGCGTTCCCGCAACGGAAACGACTCCGGAGCACGACCACGGCGCGGTGGAAACCAAGGCTAAACCACTGAGTCCGCACAACTCCGCCATGGGATCCATCGGGGATACGCACGTGCACGTTGATTATTCCTCCCCCGGAAAACGTGGACGCATGATCTGGGGCGGACTGGTGGCCTTCGACCGGGTCTGGGCTACGGGAGCACACAACGCTACCTCGGTCAACTTCAGCGGCCCGGTGAGGATCGATGGCCGGGAAGTGGCCGCGGGCACCTATGCCCTATTCACCATTCCGGGCCGGGAAGAATGGACCATTATCCTCAACGAGAACTACGAACAGCACCTGGCCGATGACTACGACGAGACGCGCGACGTGCTCCGCTTGCGGGTGCGGCCCGAGGTACTGGATCACTCGGTGGAAGCCCTCACTTATGCGGTGACGGCAACCGGCGAGGGGGCGGGGACCATCAGTATGTCCTGGGATTCCCTACGCGTATCCCTGCCGCTCGTCGCCGAACAGTAAACAACGTACCATGATCCATACCTATACAATCAGCGGAATCAGGGACGGAGACCGCGGCAGCAAAGCGGTGCGAACCGCCCTACAACGCGTTGATGGCGTTGATGGCGTGGAAATCACCGACAACCGGGTTACGGTAACCATGTCCCGCCACGTTTCCCGCGCCACCCTGGAGGAGGCACTAAGAGATGCCGGCGACTACGGTTTGGCTACCGAAGCCGAGAAAGTGGTCGACCACCTGGCGGAGCTTACCGAACATGGCCACGAAAAAGCCATCAGCCACGACAACCACGGTACCATGGACGACCGGGGTATGGACCACGGTAAAATGGATCATGACTCGATGGATCACGGCGCAAGTAAGGGCGGTCACCACGATCACCACCGAATGATGATCGAAGACTTCAAGCGGCGCTTTTGGGTTTCCTTGGCACTTACCCTGCCCGCGCTACTCCTGGCTCCCATGATCCAGCAGTGGCTGGGAATTGACTGGGTTTTCACAGGGCAGATGCTGGTACTATTCGGCCTTTCCTCGATCATCTATTTTTACGGTGGGTGGCCCTTCCTAAAGGGACTCAAGGAAGAGCTGGGCAAGGGTGCCCCGGGTATGATGACCCTGATTGCCGTAGCTATATCTGCGGCCTATCTCTACAGTTCGGCGGTGGTATTCGGGCTAGAGGGAAAAACCTTTTTTTGGGAGCTTGCTACCCTGATCGATGTCATGCTGGTAGGTCATTGGATTGAAATGCGTTCCGTCCTCGGTGCCAGCCGCGCCCTGGAAGCCCTGGCCGAGCTGATGCCGGCGGAGGCGAACTTGGTCCACGGCGATCACGTGACTAAGGTTGCCGTCAGCACGTTGAAGCCGGGCGACCTGATCGTCATCAAGCCGGGAGAGAAGGTGCCGGCCGACGGCCTCATCACCGAGGGCAGCACCGACCTGAACGAGAGTATGCTGACGGGAGAGAGTCAGCCGGTTAGCAAGACAAGCGGCGCGGAGGTCATCGGTGGTTCCATCAATGGCAGCGGATCGATCAGAGTGGAGGTAAAGGGAACCGGGGAGGATACCTACCTGGCGCGGGTCGTTAACTTAGTGCGGGAGGCCCAGGGGCAGAAGTCGCAGACCCAGAAGCTGGCCGATCGCGCGGCTAAGTGGCTCACCGTCGTGGCCCTGGCGGGGGGATTTGGCACCTTTGCCGTGTGGCTGCTGCTGGGTAGAGAGCTAGCCTTTGCCCTGGAACGAATGGTGACGGTAATGGTGATCAGCTGTCCGCACGCCCTCGGCCTGGCCGTTCCGCTGGTGGCCGCAATCTCGACCAGCGTATCGGCCAAGAACGGGCTACTAATCCGCAACCGTACGGCCTTCGAAAACTCCCGCAAAATCACGACCATCGTATTCGACAAGACGGGTACGCTGACCGAGGGGTCCCACGAAGTGACCCGCGTAGTACCCCTCGACGGAGCCTACGATCAGGCCGAGCTACTCTGCTACGCTACGGCGGTGGAGAGCGGTTCGGAGCACCACATTGCTAAGGGATTAGCCCGGCGGGCCAAAGCGGACGCCCTACGGGTACCCGCCAGCAGCAATTTCGTGTACGAAGCGGGGATCGGCGTGAGTGGTACGGTGAATAGTAAGGTCGTGCGTGCCGGTGGCTACCCCATGCTCGAAAGGGCTGGTATTACTGCTCCGGTGGAAGAACGGGAAACCATAGAAACTAAAATTTTCGTCGTGATCGATGGCGTACTGGCTGGCTTCGTAACCTTTGCCGACCGGATAAGGAAGAGCTCGGCCGGGGCCATTAAAACCCTACAGGACAACGGCATTAAGTGCTCCTTGCTGACCGGCGACAACGAGCGGGTGGCGGCTGCCGTCGCCGGGGAACTCGGCATGGACGATTACATGGCCGAGGTACTACCGGAGGAAAAGCAGGCGAAGATCAGGGAGCTACAGGCAGTGGGTGAGTTTGTCGCCATGACCGGTGACGGGGTCAATGATGCCCCGGCCCTGGCCCAGGCCGACGTAGGGATCGCCATCGGCTCGGGTACCGACGTGGCCGCCGAAACCGCCGACGTGGTGCTGGTGGACAGCGACCCGAAGGACATTGCCAACCTGATCCTTTTCGGTAAGGCGACCCACCGCAAAATGGTGCAGAACCTCTGGTGGGCCACGGGCTACAACGTCGTGGCTTTGCCGCTGGCCACGGGCTTCGTGCCGGGACTAATGATCAGCCCGGCCATCGGGGCGGCCCTGATGAGCGCCAGTACGGTGATTTGCGCGGTGAACGCGCAGCTCTTACGAAACCAACTTTCAAACTAACTATCCTATGCGATCCACCACCGTTGCTTTTACGATAAGCCTTTTCGCACTCGCGGTACTACTGTCCGCCTGTGGTAATGACGGCACGGCCGTTTCTACTACCGCCCCGAAGACCGCACCCTCGACCATTGCCACTGCCACCGACAGCGTAGCCCTTGGAGCTCTTCGCCGAAGGCTTCACCAATCCCGTAAGCATGGAAGAGGGGCCCGACGGCCGTTACTACATCGTCGACCAGCCCGGGGTGATTCGCGTCGTCGATACCGACGGACGGTTACTCGATCAGCCCTTTCTTGACGTCCGTGACAAAATTATGGACCTGAAGCCCGAGCACGAAGAGCGCGGGCTACTCGGCCTCGCTTTCCATCCGGATTACGCCGACAACGGTCGTTTTTTCGTTCACTACAGCGTACCCCTGAGGAATGGCGCACCCGCCGGCTGGGACCACACCAAACACCTCTCCGAGTTCCGTCGCGACGGCAACGACGCCCTACGGGCGGACCCCGGATCGGAGAAGATCCTGCTGTACGTTGACGAGCCCCAGGACAACCACAACGGCGGCACCCTCACCTTCGGTCCCGATGGCTTCCTCTACCTCGGTCTCGGCGACGGCGGTGGAGCTGACGATTCCGATAAGGGTCATGCCGCGGACTGGTACGACCGCAACGAGGGTGGCAACGGTCAGGAGGAAACGCAAAACCTGCTGGGCAGTATCATCCGTATTGATATCAACCGGGGAGATCCCTACGGAATACCGGCCGATAACTTTCTAGCCGACCGGGAAGGGGTGAAAGAGATGTACGCTACGGGACTACGCAATCCCTACCGATTCTCGTTTGATCGGGGGGGCGACCATGCGCTGTACGCCGCCGATCTCGGTCAGGAGCTCTGGGAAGAAGTGAATATCATTGAGTCCGGGGGTAACTATGGCTGGAACGTTAAGGAAGGCACGAGCTGTTTCAATGCCTCGGATGCCAAGAGACCACTGGGCGATTGTCCGGACCAAACGCCTGCTGGGGTGCCCCTCCTTGACCCCATCATCGTGTTACCGCACGTGGATACCCTCGGTTATGGGGGCTATGGAATTGCCATCATCGGTGGCTACGTCTACCGGGGTGATCGGCTCACCGGCCTCGACGGCAGTTACCTATTTGCAATGTGGACGCAGCACCATGAAAGTCCTGCCGGAGCCATTTACAGGGCGCGCGACGCGGGTGAAACGTGGGAGGTTTCCGAGGTGAACGTCAGTAATACGGGGGAGGGTAAAGTAGGCCGGTACATCAACGGCTTTGCCGAAGACCGGTCGGGCGAGCTCTTTCTCCTTACCTGTGAGAAGCCGGGACCCGACGGTACAACCGGCAAGATATACCGCATAGTCCCCACCAGCGACTACTCCTACCAAGCGGTGGAAGGCGGCGGCGGGCACGGGGATCACGATCACTAGGCTGAAGGATCGTATTCCAACGCATATTAGCAAAAGGTAGAAAAACCACCCCCCTACCGGACGTGTTTTTTCTTAAATACCCGCTACATGAGTACTACGTTAGCAAAACCTGCTGAGGCAACGGTGGACGTTCGTCCCGCTTCTTTTCCCGTTACCGGAATGAGCTGCGCGAGCTGTGCGGCCAGCGTCGAGACCATCATCGCTAAGTTGCCCGGGGTGCGGAGCGTCAGCGTTAATTACGCTAACACCACGGCGCAGGTAGACTTCGACGTCGGCAAGATCACCGCGGAAGAGTTGCGGGCCGCCGTGCAGGGGGTCGGTTACGACTTGCTCATTGGTACCGAGAACTCCGACGCGGCTCAGGAAGAGTTAAAGGAGGAAGCCTACCAAACCATTAAGCGACGGACCATCTGGGCGGCCGTGTTTACCCTACCGGTATTCGTGATCGGGATGTTCCTTATGGAGTGGCAGGCCGGCCGCTGGATTTCCCTGGTGCTGGCCTCAGTGGTACTCTTTTGGTTCGGCCGCCATTTTTACGTGGGGGCCTACAAACAGGCGCGATACGGAAAGGCCAACATGGATACTCTCGTGGCGCTGAGCACGGGTATCGCGTTTTTATTCAGCGTCTTCAATACCTTAAACCCGGAATTTTGGCTCGCGCGCGGGCTGCAGCCGCACGTTTACTACGAAGCCGCAACCGTTATCGTCGTGTTCATCTCGCTCGGCAAGCTGCTGGAGGAGCGGGCAAAGTCCAATACCTCCTCGGCGATCAAGAAACTGATCGGACTTCAGCCGAAGACGGTACGTGCGATCGTCGACGGCCGAGAGGTCGAATTACCGATCGCGGAGGTGGGCGTGGGCCAGACCCTCCTCGTGCGGCCCGGAGAAAAGATTCCGGTGGACGGTCAGGTAACCGAAGGAGATAGTTACGTCGACGAGAGCATGATCACCGGGGAGCCCGTAGCCGTACGCAAGTCAGCGGGTGAAGCGGTCTTCGCCGGCACCGTCAATCAGCGCGGCAGCTTCCGATTCGTAGCCGAAAAGGTTGGTGGCACTACCCTGCTGGCCTCCATTATCCGGATGGTGCGGGAAGCCCAGGGTAGTAAGGCACCGGTACAGAAACTGGTGGATAAGATCGCGGGCATTTTCGTGCCGGCAGTGATCGCCATCGCGGTGGTGACCTTTGTTGCCTGGATGGTCTGGGGCGGGGAGGATGCTTTTTCCCACGCCCTGCTGGCCTCCGTCGCGGTGCTGGTCATCGCCTGTCCCTGCGCCCTGGGGCTGGCTACGCCGACGGCAATCATGGTCGGTATTGGCAAGGGAGCGGAAAATAATATTCTCATTAAGGACGCTGAGAGTCTGGAACAAGCCCATCGGGTCAATGCCGTCGTGCTCGACAAGACCGGCACCATTACCCAGGGCAGGCCCACCGTCACGGCGGAGTACTGGGAAGATATCATCGACCCGGCCGTGGCAAAGGGCATCCTGCGAGCCGGCGAGTCGCTTTCCGAACACCCTCTGGCTCGCGCGGTGGTGGAGTGGCTGGAAGACCAGCGCCTGATCGACGCCCAAGTCACTGACTTCGAGAGTCTCACGGGCCGGGGTATCCGCTTCGTTCACGGCCCCAATACCTACTACGTCGGTAACCAACGCCTGCTGACCGAGCAGAACGTCATTATTTCGGCCAACCTGGAGGACCGCGCCGATACCCTCCGCGAGCGGGCCAACACCGTAGTCTTCATGGCCAGAAGCGGGGAAGCCATGGGCATTGTTGCCATTGCCGACCCCGTTAAAGAAAACTCGGCCCGGGCCATCCGAAGTCTGCACGACCGGGACATCGAGGTGTACATGCTTACCGGCGACAACCAACAGACCGCGGCGGCCGTGGCTAAGCAGGTTGGACTAGATGACTACCGCGCCGAAGTTCTGCCCGCCGACAAGGCCGATTTCGTGAGGGAACTTCAGCAGCGGGGCAAGGTAGTCGCCATGGTGGGTGACGGCATCAACGATTCTCAGGCGCTGGCCACGGCTGACGTTAGCATCGCGATGGGTCATGGCTCCGACATCGCCATGGACGTAGCCAAAATGACCCTCATTACCTCCGACCTGGCCGCCATCCCGCGCGCCCTTGAACTCTCCAAGATAACGGTAAGGGGCATTCGCCAGAACCTGTTCTGGGCCTTTATCTACAACCTGATTGGCATTCCCATTGCCGCCGGGCTCCTCTATCCCATCAACGGTTTTCTCCTCGATCCGATGATCGCGGGGGCGGCCATGGCCTTTAGCTCGGTGTCGGTGGTGCTAAATAGTTTGCGGCTAAAATCAATTCCACTTTAAACCCTCCGACAGCCGATGTCGGGCCAACGTTCGTACCATGAAAACCATGCAATTCAAAACCAACATCAACTGCGGCGGCTGTGTCCGTGGTGTGACCCCTATCCTGAACGACAGTAACGACATAAAGGACTGGAAGGTGGCCCTGGATAGTCCCGACCGCATCCTCACCGTAGAGACTGATGACAATATCGCACCAGCGGAGGTGAGCCGGATCGTAGCTGAGGCAGGCTTTACCGCTAAATTGGTAGAGTAATCTGGATCTGCAGAAATGAGAGGTTTCGGGGGGGGCGCGCTAATGAAGTGAACCCCCTCAACAGATTAGGCCCTTACCCCACACGGTAGGCGATTCGTATTTGCGCGCTCTGATCATCGTATCTGAAAGGCAAGATTGGTCCGATAAAGTTGATTATGTTAAGTAGGGTTTAGCAGCCCCTTCCCTGCGGTGCTTCGAACGATCTTATAGGGGTGCTCTTTCTCCGCCGGGCGCGGAGTTACTGCAAGAGATCTTGCGCATCTAGAACACTTGAAAAGGATGACTTTGGAGGACAGCATCTCAACACCATTGATCGCAGCGGTTACCGTTGCTTCCAAACTTACCGTATGGGCCGACACGACTTCGTTGATTCTGAATGCGTCTAAGAATACGGATCGCCAGCACTTGCATTTCTCTCTTCTCCTTTAGATTGCCAACCTGCCAACTGTAGTACAGAACGCAGATATTCGGTCACTTTTTGCATAAATTAGAGCAAAACGAACTTAAACAGGTTGGAGAGGATGAAAACAAAACATCTCAAAAGACACCCCTTGGCACTGCTACACCACCTCAATAGTGCTAGCCTCATACTGACTCTAATTTTTATATTCTTAATACCAGTAGGTATTATCAGTATAACAAACACCTCTCTTTTCTGGCTACTTCCTATGCTTTTTACGGTGAATGCCTTTGCTTTGTTTTGGTTTGGAAACCATGTGAATAAATTGGTCTCTAAGCCAATAGAGGATGGTAGCTATGGGCCGCAACACAGCTACCACCTCTATCATGCTACGAACGACAATGAAGAAGAGCAGAGAGAAGCTCACCTGACGGCTTCACAGGAGATAGAGGAAGCTATAGCTGATTGGTATGTCAAAAAGTGTGAAAGAGGATATATCTATCGCCCTAGGGGACCAAAAGTGGTTCATGAAAAAATTCAAGTGATTTGGAGCCCCTTGCCTAATACACCTTCCATAGAAACTCAAATATATGGGCGTTACTACGACAAGAAGCGACTAGAACCCTGTGAGGTACACAATCCCATTTTGAAAGCATGGGGATATGAGTAAAGGTGTGCGAAGCAACTTGCTATTTTGAGGTGTCTATCTTAGACATCCTGGAGACCTCACAGGTAGTGAAATTTGCTCACTCACCCTCCTTCCGTATTTTGGCTCCACTTCACATCAGTTTTGAGTTTCAGCCCTACATGCACCACCCCACCCACCAACGCCTAGTCTCCTTCATCTGGTCGATCGCCGACGACTGCCTGCGCGACGTCTACGTGCGCGGCAAGTACCGCGACGTCATCCTGCCCATGGTCGTGCTGCGCCGCATCGATGCCCTGCTGGAACCGACCAAGGAAGCCGTGATGGAGGAAGTACGCTTCCAACGCGAGGAAGCTGGATTCGCCGAGCTCGAGGCCGCGGACCTGCAGCGCGAGAGCGGCCACGTCTTCTACAACATCAGCCCCTGGACGCTTCAGCGGCTCCACGATACGGCCACCAATAGCCAGCAGATCCTGCAGGCCAACATGGAGGAGTACCTGGACGGCTTCAGCGGCAACGTGAAGGAGATCATCGACAAGTTCAAGCTGCGCAGCCAGATGAAGCACATGGCCGGCAAGGACGTGCTGCTCGACGTGATCGAGAAGTTTACCGATCCGCGTATCAACCTAACCCCCGACGATAAGCAGGACCCCGACGGCCGCCTACTGCCCGGACTCTCCAATCTGGGCATGGGCTACGTCTTCGAGGAACTGATCCGCAAGTTCAACGAGGAGAACAACGAGGAGGCCGGGGAGCACTTCACCCCCCGCGAGGTGATCGACCTGATGACCCACCTGGTCTTCGAACCGCTGCGCGACCGGCTGCCCTCCGTCATGACCATCTACGACCCGGCCTGCGGCAGCGGCGGGATGCTGACCGAGAGCCAGAACTTCGTCACCGACCCCGAGGGCCACATCCAGCGCCACGGGCGACGTCTACCTCTTCGGCAAGGAGATCAACGACGAGACCTACGCCATCTGCAAATCCGACATGATGATCAAGGGCAACAACCCCGAGAACATCACGGTCGGCATCACCCTGACTACCGACGAATTTGCCGGCAAGCAATTCGACTTCATGCTCTCCAACCCGCCCTACGGCAAGAGCTGGAGCAGCGAGCAGAAGTACATCAAGGACGGCAAGGACGTCATCGACGCCCGCTTCAAGGTGCGGCTGCAGCGACTACTGGGGCGAGAGCCGGACGAAGACGCCACCCCCCGCGCTCCGACGGCCAGCTACTCTTCCTGATGGAGATGGTCAAGAAGATGAAGACCCGGCCCAGAACGCGCATCGGCAGCCGCATCGCCTCGGTCCACAACGGCTCCAGCCTCTTCACCGGGGACGCCGGCGGCGGCGAGAGCAACATCCGCCGCTACATCATCGAGAACGACCTGCTGGAGGCCATCATCCAGCTGCCCAACAACCTCTTCTACAACACCGGCATCACCACCTACATCTGGCTGCTGAACAACCATAAGGCGGCGGAGCGCAGGGGCAAGGTGATCCTCGTGGACGCCAGCGAGCTCTACCGCAAACTGCGCAAGAATCTGGGGGCAAAGAACTGCGAGTTGTCACCCGAACACATCGCGGCGGTTCAGAAAGTACTCACCACCTCGTCGGCCGAGCTTGCCTCGTCCGCCGGGGGGATCGAAGCCGAGGGAGCACCCCGCGTCCAGGTGTTCGACAACGACGACTTCGGCTACTATAAGGTGACAGTCGAGCGCCCCGAACGGCTACGCGCCCAGCTCACGGCGGACCGCATCGCCGAGCTGCGCTACGATAAGTACCTGCGCGAACCCATGGCCCACGCCTGGGAGACCTACGGCGAGCGGGTCTACACCGACCTGAAGGGCATCTCTAAAGAACTGCTGGAGTGGTGCGAAAAGCACGACCTCAACCTGAGCACCAAGAACCGGAAGAAGCTCACCACCGCGCGCCACCTGGAAGGGCAACCGTGACCTGCTGAACGTAGCCAGCCTACTGTTAAGCGAGCTAGGCGAGCAGGTATTCATGGACTTCAACCGCTTCCAGGACACGGTGGAGAAAAGCCTGAAGGCCCGCAAGATCAAGCTCTCAGCCTCCGAGAAGCGCGGGCTGTACGGGGCCGTCACCGAGTACGACGCCGAGGCGGAAAAGGTGATTCGGAAAGACGAAAAGCTCACCGGTGACAAGCTGAAGGCCATCCTGGACTACCATGACTGCCAACCGGAAGACCTCCCCGTCTACGGCTACTTTCCCACGGAAAAGCCTAACGTCTACCGCACCTACGAAACGAGCTCCGACCTGCGCGACACGGAGTCGGTACCGCTGAAGGAGAACGTGCAAGAGTATTTCCTCCGCGAGGTACGCCCCCACGTTCCTGAAGCCTGGATCGACTTGAGCAAAACCAAGGTGGGCTACGAGATCAGTTTCAATAAGTACTTCTACCGCCACACGCCGCTCCGCAGCCTGGAAGAGGTGAGCGCGGAGATTCTGGCCTTGGAGCGGGAGAGTGAGGGACTGATTAGCGAAATTTTAAATATTGGGGTGGATGCAACTGTATGACGCATATCGCAATTCGGGCTTCGAGTGGCTTGGTGAGATTCCAAGAGGATGGGAAGTCAGACGTATGAAGTACTTATTCCGAGAGATCAACAATCGATCTTTCGATGGTACCGGGGATTTACTTTCTGTGTCACAGTACACGGGAGTGACCTTACGATCAGATGGCGTTGAGGAGGGAGGACAACTAACCAATGCAGCATCACTAGAAGGGTACAAGGAAGTTGAGGAGGGCGACTTAGTGACCAATATTATGTTGGCTTGGAACGGAAGTTTGGGATTTTCACCGTTTAGAGGAATCACTAGCCCGGCCTACTCCATATACCGATTGAGTAAAAACCACTCAACCCGATTTTTTCATTATTTGCTACGGACCGATAGGTACAAGTCGGAATACAAGCGGAACTCTACCGGCGTAGTAGAGAGCCGTTTGAGGCTGTATACTGATGACTTTTTCGCAATGTCTTCGCTCGTACCTCCAGCGTCCCAGCAAACCGCCATAGCCAACTTCCTAGACCGCAAAACCGCCCTCATCGACCAAGCCATCGCCCAGAAGGAGCGGCTGATCGAGCTACTGCGGGAGCGGCAGCGGATCGTCATCCAGCAGGCGGTGACCCGCGGCCTGGACCCGGACGTGACGATGAAGGATTCTGGGGTGGAGTGGATTGGGGAAGTACCTGAGCATTGGGAGGTGAAAAAGCTGAAGCATATTCTCAAATCTCAAGGCCGTATTGGATTCAAGGGGTATACAACTAGCGATCAGGTAGACGAAGGAGAGGGCGCTCTGGTTTTGGGCGCTTCTCATTTAAATTGGAATGGAGAACTGGTTTTAACCGATCCTAAATATTTGAGCTGGAAAAAATACTACGAGTCGCCTGAAATTATGGTTAGGAAGGGAGATGTTTTAATCGTCCAACGAGGTTCTACGTGTGGCAAAGTTGCCTTGGTCAATCACGATTTAGGTCCAACAACGATAAATCCGAGCTTGGTGCTGCTTAAACAAATTTTAGGAGACGGGGAATATGTGTTCCTTGCTATCAAAGTGGTTTTAAATGGGCTGCTCAATATTGTTAGTACTACCGCAATTCCCATGTTAAGCCAACAACAAATTGATAATACAATGATATGTTTACCTCCTGTTTTAGAACAACGTCAAATCGCCATAGCTGTTAGCAAAAATAGAAGCAAAGGAGATCTCATCATAAAAAGACAAAATTTTCAAATCTCGAAGTTAAAAGAATACCGCGCCACCCTGATTGACGCGGCGGTGACGGGGAAGATCCGGGTAAACTGAATAGCACCATGAGCGAAAGTAGCAAAGCATCTTCGGGGGTGTACCTACCCTCTGGGGGGTGGTGGTACGAAGAGTTCCGGGGAGAGATTGGCAATGGAAGCTTCAATGACGTGTCTATTGGCTTGGGTTATGATCCAAGTCAAGTGTATGGGATATACGAGCTTGGCTGGCCATACGGCATCTTTGCTATTGGAATGCTACCTCTTACCAAACAAGTATTATTTGTCCGAACTAAAGGCACGACGACGCAGCTCAGAACCGCCCAGGTAGATAAGCTCCTGTCAAAAAGAGACTGGAAAGCGGAGTATGACGCCGTAAGTGTAGACGACATGCTGGACGATGGGATTCAGGCAGGCACTTGGTCTGTGGCATTTATGCAACGAGTTCTTCCTTCTCTTCCGGACGATTTAGATCAGGTCTTCCATAGCGACGACCTAGGCTACTACCTCTTTATTCAAACTGGCCGCCTAGTCGACTATGAGTCCTCAGATGGATTAACCAAGTGGGGCAAGCACCTCAATGAGCTTAATCCTACAATGGTCAATTGCTGGTTGGGAGAGGGCTTCATCTTACACGGTAATAAGGTCCGTGCCATTGATTACGTCAATTTGCAGGCCGATGCGTGGGCCAGCCTACCCGGTTTTTTGCTCAAAAGAGGACTTTTATCGTACGGACGCAAGGACGGCAGTATCGATTTCTTTCTGCTCGGAGTTAACGAAGGAGGTCGCTCCGTTTCGTTAGCTGATTTCACGCTTCGCATCGGATCGAAGGTAGCGAATACCGGCGTGAAGCAAGGAGATGCGCTAGTGTTTAGCTACGAGGGGCGTGTCTACCGCTTTGTCGACGAGCAGTCGACGGCTATAGATCCGTCGTAGTGGCGGGCCTGCCTAAACTGCCTCAGCCGTAAGCGTAAAGGGGTTGGCTAGCGTGCGCTGCCCGAACCGGCGCAGTAATTGCGCCTCGTTGGTTGCGTCCAGGTTTTCACGGCGAATAGTCTCCTGCACCTCCGGCTGGCCGAGCCCGGGAATACGGACTAGAAAGAAAGGCCAGAGGGTGTCGCTTCGGTAAACCTTGTCCAGGTCCGGAAAACCTACGATGGCATAGAACTCGTCCCTGCGGGACTTAAACTGCACCGTGTAGGTGAACGTCCACTCCCCATCCTGACAGGTCAACTCACCTACGGGAATGTTGCCGATGTGCAGCACGAATAGCTGCCGCTCCTCCCGGGGCAGGTGCAGGTCGGTGTGATCTCCCTTGTACGATTGTAACATTTTTCGGATGGTGTCAAGCATAATCAGTAATTCAAGATTAAAGCCCTGATGCGCGCGAACCTGTCCTTGATGATCCGAGCCATCAGTTGGCTGCGCGCTGTACTGAATAACGCGCTGAATTCCGTGGTTAGCAGACGGAGTACTTTCTCTTCCATGGCCGTACCGGCAAGCTGTTTCGTGTAGTCAAGATAACGTTCTTCCAGTTGGCAGAGGTGGTTGATGAAGTCAAAATGGTTCACTTCCTTGTCGCTTTCCAGGCTGAAACGTGGCGAGGCAATGGTTAGGTACTTCTCGTATTGTTTCCAGTTGGGCTGATCAAGCAGGCTCACCCAGTTAACAACGGATGCCTCGGGGTGGTTCCAGCACATCCCCCGGGCCGAGTCGTAAATCGGTGCCAGACGGGGCGCCCCACCCTTTTTACGTACCGGCCGGATAACGGCCCAGTTGTAAAAGTGGCGGTCGTTGTTCCCCAGAAGAGCGTCAAACAGGAGCACCCGGACCAGGTCGTTCATCAGGTCTTCCGCATGGTTCGGAAACACGGTATGCATTGCCTCCCGTACGAAGCTGAAGGTAAGGAGTTCACGGGCCCTGCGTCGGTCGTTAGCGATCTCGGCGACCAATTCCCGATTCCCGACATAGTCCCCGCAGATCTCCGCACCGTGTATCAGCATATCCCCTTTGGATAGGAAAAACTTGCTTAGAAAGCGTACCTGACCGTTGATGCGCAGCAGTGCCACCTCATTCATCGGCAGTCCTAGTACCTGCCCCGCCCGGTTGATAAAGTATTCGATGACCGACTCATGGGGGTACCACTTCTGGGCCGATTTAGCGATGTAGGGCACCCAGGTACGTGGCCGATCTCTCCGCACTGTGCCGCCCGCTTCAAAGCGGTAAACCTTTATGAGCTTTTTAGGAGCATCGCCGTCGAGGCTGTCGTCAAGCACGTAGTAGTCCTGCTCCCTCAGCACGGGGATCGACGTGATATTGAGCAAGCGACCGCTGCTCCCCACCGAAATTTCCCGCCTCAGAGGTTGCCGGGTTATGGGATTAGGCTTGGACATGCGGTAAAAATAC
The DNA here is from genome assembly GCA_963803525.1 of Lewinellaceae bacterium. Taxonomy (GTDB): domain Bacteria; phylum Bacteroidota; class Bacteroidia; order Chitinophagales; family Saprospiraceae; genus Neolewinella. The sequence goes on along the minus strand of CAWDMV010000005.1, from coordinate 42,404 downwards.
CCGCAAGGTGTAAAAGGGGAGGCCGGAAAGCCAGGTTTTAATACATTACAGCTCCACTTCATTGCATTACCGCCGAACTGCTTTTGCACCTGCGGCCCCGCCCACCTTCATTCTAAAGGAGAATTAACCCCATGCCCAGCCAAACCAACGAAGCCGCCCTCGAAGATGCCATCGAGCAGTCCTTGCGAACCGGCGGCTTCATGAGCGGAAAACCCGGCGACTTTAACCGGGAATTCGCCCTCGACGAGGAGCGGTTCTGGCACTTCCTGGAGACCACCCAGCCGCAGGAGATCGAGAAACTGCAGCGGCGGTCCGACTGGAAGCGTATCGTACTGGAGCGCTTCGACCGAACGGTGAAACGAAAAGGTATCCTGGAACCGCTACGCCGGGGACTGAAGGTGGACGATGCGCACCTCACCCTACTCTACCAGCTGCCGCTGGCCAGCAGCGGACGGGCGGTCCACGACAACTTTGCCAAGAATGAATGGAGCGTCACCCGGCAGCTGCAGTACCACCGGCAGCAAACGGGACAGGAGATTGATATGGTCGTCTTCGTAAACGGGATTCCGCTGGCGACCATGGAACTAAAGAACTCTTGGACCGGCCAGAACGCTCGGGTACACGGACGCAAGCAGTACCAGAAGGACCGCGATCAGCGGGAGCCGCTGCTGCAGTTTGGTCGCTGCCTCGTGCATCTGGCGGTCGATACCGACGAGGTGTACATGACCACTAAACTGGCGGGGGAGAAGACCTTCTTTCTGCCCTTCAACAAGGGTACCGAGCAGCAGGGGGCGGGCAACCCCGTCAATCCAGATGGCCACCGTACGGCCTACCTCTGGCAAGAGATACTCACTCCGGCTAGCCTGGCCAACATCATTCAGCACTTTGTACGCTTTGACGGAAAGGCAACGGAGCCACTCGGCGGTAAGACACTCTACTTCCCCCGCTACCACCAGCTGGACGTGGTGCGCAAGATCTTGGCCCACGCGGCGGCTAACGGATCCGGCCAAACCTACCTGGTGCAGCACAGCGCGGGCTCGGGCAAGTCCAACTCCATTACCTGGGCGGCGTACCAGTTGATCGAAGTGAGTGGTCCGGAAGCTGACCGCCCCCTCTTCGACTCCGTAATCGTAGTGACCGACCGGCGCCTGCTCGACAAGCAGATTCGGGACAACATTAACGAGTTCAGCCAGATGAACCGGCTGGTGGCCTGGGCCAAGAAAAGCTCCGACCTCAAGGAGGCCATGGAGCAGGGCAAGCGCATCATCATCACGACCATCCAGAAATTCCCCTTCATCATTGATGGCATCACCGACATGTCGGAGAAGCGCTTTGCCGTCATCATCGATGAAGCCCACAGTTCTCAGGGCGGTACGGCCGCGGCCAAGATGAACGAGGCGATGGGGGTGAGTGATATAGCGACGCCGAGCTACAACGGATCCTCGGCGGACGAGGCAAGCTCGGCCGACGAGGATGCCGATGCCTACGACGGCCAGGATCTGATCCTGCGCGCGCTCCACGGCCGTAAGATGCGCGACAACGCCTCTTACCTAGCCTTCACCGCTACGCCCAAAAATGCCACCCTGGAGCGCTTCGGCGATCGCCAGCCGGACGGTTCCTTCCGGCCCTTTCACCTCTACAGCATGAAGCAGGCCATCGAGGAGGGCTTCATCCTGGACGTGCTGACCAACTACACCACTTACCGGAGTTACTACGAGATCGAGAAGTCAATAGAGGATAATCCAGACTTTGATGCCTCCAAGGCCCAGCAGCGACTGAAGTCCTTCGTGGAGAGCGACCCGCGCACGATCGCGACCAAGGCGGAGATCATGCTGGACCATTTTATGCACCAGGTCGTAGGACCGAAGAAGCTGCACGGGAAGGCGAAGGGGATGGTAATTACCCAGAGCATCAACAGCGCCATCCGCTACTACCTGGCCCTACGCAAGCTGCTGGAGGAAAAGGCAGCCCCTTCAAAATCCTGATCGCCTTTTCGGGGGAAAAGAAAGTAAGTGGTATCGACTATACCGAGCCCTCCCTGAACGGCTTTGCGGAAGGAGAAACCCGCGACAAATTCGACGAGGACGAGTACCGGCTACTGGTGGTCGCCAATAAGTACCTCACCGGCTTCGACCAGCCAAAGCTGAGCGCGATGTACGTGGATAAGAAGCTGTCCGGCGTACTGGCCGTACAGGCACTCAGTCGCCTGAACCGCTCAAACCCCAAGTTGAGTAAGCGGCCGGAAGACCTCTTCGTACTGGACTTCTTCAATACGGCGGAAGACATCAAGGGAGCCTTCGACCCCTTTTATACGGTGACTTCCCTCAGCGGTCCGACGGACGTAAGCGTGCTGCACGACCTCCTGGACGAGTTGCTGCTGGCCGGCGTCTTTGTTTGGGACGAGGTGATAGAATTTTCCGTGGCGTACTTCCGCGGAGTGCCGGCGGAAGAGCTGAGTCCGATGATCGACCGTTGTGCGGTCCGCTTCAACGACACCCTCGAATTAGAGGACGATGATAAGGCGGACTTTAAGATCAAAGCCAAGCAGTTCGTCAAAGTGTACGGCCAGATGGCCAGTATCATCGACTTCTCGGTGGAGCAGTGGGAGGCGCTGTACTGGTTTCTAAAATTCCTCATCCCGAAGCTGCGCATTGTCAAGCCGGACGACGGCTTATACGATGATATTCTCGACAGCGTGGACTTGTCTACTTATGGCCTCGAGCGTACCCAGCTCGACCGTCACATCGAATTAGATGCGGAGGAGAGTTCGGTGGATCCGTTGAATCCCAATCCCCGGAGCGCCCACGGTGGTAGCGGAGAAATGGAGCAGCTGGACCTGATCATCCAGAGTTTCAACGAGCGGTACTTCGATGGACTGGGCGGAACACCTGAGGAGAACCGCATCAAGATGATCTCCTACGCGAAGGCCTTTAAGGCCCACCCGGACCTCCAGGAAAAGTACCTGGATAATTCCGACAATATGAACGCGGAATTAGCTTTCGACAAGATCTTCAAGGAGGTGATGGCGCAACGCCGTCGCCAGGATGTTGAATTCTATAAGCTGATGGCGAAGGATGATAGTGCTTCCCTAGCGTTCCGGAACGTGATGCAGCGGATGCTGCAGACTTCTATGTAGCAGAAGCATGGTTTTTCTGTATCCGGAGACAGGACCATTTCACAGAAAGTGACGAAAACTTTCCAGACACTGTCTTGTTGTACTATAGCCGTCTACGTTGCCAACAGTCCATAGGGGTTATTGGGAATGGCAGAGCGGCTTAATGCACCGGACTGATAATCCGGCATACCTTGATCGGTATCGAGGGTTCGAATCCCTTTTCCTCCGCAAATTCTTTTTATTAAGAAGGCCAGAGCGTACTCGTACGTTCTGGCCACTTGGATTTTGCTAAATGGCTCTTTGGTCTGAAAACCCGAGGTGTTATAACCTTCATTCCCCGGCGCACCGGGCCGACATGAAGGAAGGGGGGTATAACCTCACTGAAAGCGAGGCGTAATAATTCTAATGACGACCCGAACCAAATTCTTGAACAAAGTCTTTTGCCCATTGTGGAATGGAAGCTTGATACTCTTCTCGTATCGGCTCAAATTCAGCGATGAGGTCCAGAATGTATTTTGATTTAGTTGCGATGGCAAACTTAATCCAGACGGGGAGATCACTGTAAATTCCGGCGTCATATTCTTTTGTGAGTCGCTCTATTACAATGCCAGCAAGTTTGTCTTGGTAAACGAACGCTCCACCACTATGCCCCTCGATTACATTAGCAATGGCATAATATTTTCGAGCATCAATTTCAAGCAAGCGGCCGAAGGTTACAGTTGGTTCGCTAAAGTAGGATGAAGCCCAACTGCTCGAATGCTGCATTTGCCCCAATGTAGAGACATCTGCAGGGTAGCCTAGAGCGGCAATCTCCGCATCTAATTCGATATCGTCCTGTAGTATGTCGGCATAGTCAATGGCCTTGTATCCATTAGCGTCTAAAAATTGAATAAGGTAAAGGCCTTCTATTTGGTCGTCGAGGCAGATAAGCGCTAAATCGGTTGCCTCATCAGACATCAGGTAAGATCGCCCCGCATAGGTGCCATTACCAAGCATCATCGATGGAAAATCAGCCCGAAAACCTTTGTCTTTCCTGGCTTTGTAAGTAGGTACGATAGTGATATATCGCCTGATGGTGTAGCGCTCAATGTCCTTACGACTGCGTGCATAATAATCTGTGTCACCTGGGAACCTGATAGGTGTGGCCCGCTCTGCCTGTTCCAATTGCTCTAACTGGTATTCAAGCTCAACATCGTTTACGATAACGTGTCGTGCTGTGATCAAGTAGTGAAGTGAGCCATGTACTATGTACACCGCAGTACCTGTCCCTCTGTTGTCATTCCCACGCGTGGAATCCAAAATTCTCCCATACTCAAATTCATCAATCACACCTGCCGAAAGCTTTCTGTAGGCCTCTCTTGACTCTTCATGCAAAACCTCAGAGGGAACGCTATCTGCAATGCACTCTAGGTTGACTATTGCTTGCTTGAACTTGTATATGTCCATGTCTTGAGCGGTGGAAAAGTGAATTTATGGAGATCTACACAAGGGCTGTCAGCCTGATGTCACGGTGATCCAATCAAACCATCACGCATGCTGAAAATTTATACGAGAGCTTTGAAAATGCTAAGTTAGTCAGCATTTTAGTCTCTTTAGATGAAAGCACATCTCCACTTTTTTCTCTAGCTGATTCGATGCAACACTATTACCATTTCTGTTTCTTGGCGATCTACAAGGATAAATAAGCACTCGAGATCGTTTCCTGCGTCAGCCCAATGTACCGCCGCGTCACCCCAATATCCCGGTGCCCGAAGATGTGGGACAGTAAGATCAGCGCGTGCTCACTTCGCCCGTTGTTCTCGTAGATGCGCCGGCCAAAAGTCTTGCGCAGGGTGTGGGAACTAGCGTTCTGGGAATCGATCCCGTAGGTCGCGAAGGCCGTCCGGATCCGCTTGTTGGCGGCCGTCACCGAGATCGCCCGCTCACGGTTGCCATCACTCCGCTGGTGAACGAAGACCAGGCCGGGGTGATCGGCGGAGATCTTCAGCTGCCCCCCTACCCTCCTGGCCAGCTTCAGGAAGTTGCCATGCACGTCGACCATTCTTTCTTTCCCGGTCTTCCCCTCCTTGATGACGAACTGATCCGACTGAATCTGATCCCACCGCAGCTGGAGGATGTCCCCGATCCGGAGGCCGAAGTAGATGCCGGCACCGATCAGGAGGGCGGTGTTGTAGCGGCGGTCGGCCATCAGGCCCTTGATGAGGGTATTGGCGTGCGTCCACCGGAGGGGGGCGGTGGCACTCTTGCGTCGTGGTTTTGCCATGTTCTTAAGGTACGGCCGGGAGGTTACAAAAACCGTCGTTCACGCAGGTAAACGCAACCTAAAAACGAAATAGCCGGACCCTGATTCACTTAACTAGTTGATCTACAGCTAAGTAAGCGATTTTCCTAGGTTACACTTATACACTAAATGCAACCTACAGTGCTAAGAAAAGTCCATCCATCATCCGGCCAACCTTTCTGTTACCGCACGCCGTTACCTTTTCATTTAGCAGAGGATCAGCTCGCTGGCCATTTACCATTATCGACTATTTTCACTAAATCTTCTAATCTTAAAACGTCCTTCGGCTTAGACTTGAATACCTTGCGGAAGTATTGCCCAAAGGGAATGATCGGAACTTTATCAAAATAATTTTCATACTTAAACGAAGTCATATCTACACAGAATTCTTTAGAAAATTGATCAAGCAACATATCCGCATCAAGCCCTGTAACTTGTAGGTCGTCAAAAAAGCGAGTGTCGTCTGTTATTTCAAACCCTATGTTGCTAAAGAAATACCGTATCCGATCTTTGGTTACCATCGTTAACTAATTATCAAGGTAAAAGGCAGCTCCAGATACTGTACCTCCAGTTAAAATGGCCCCAGAGGCAGCCCATCTATAATACATCGGGCTTTCAGACCACGTGTCCAAGTTAGTTGCAAGTTAGGCGGCAGTCAATCGAGATGACGATTACCACCAGGTTACACTTCTACACTAAATAGAACCTACACTGCTAAGTAAAACCACACCAAATTCTTACTTGAAGGCCTCTTGTACCAATACATACAGAGAGTGCAGAGAATCATGCTGGCAGCCTTGTTAAGGCCAACTAAAATTTACAAGTCCAGCGCCTACCTAGTTGCCGTAATCTGTAATGATGACCGTAGATCTATTCAATAGCTACTTCTATTGTCCTTCTTGGAACTGACACCCTATACCAGTCGGTGTAATTCTGTAGATCGAGATTCGCAACAACATTTTCGCCCTGATGCAGCTTTCCCGCAGCATCCATGCCTAGCTTAATATTTATATGGTACCGATCTTGTCCGCTTGGTCCGAAATAGGCAGTCCCTTCAAGTATTTCAACATTGTCTTTTAAAATTGAGCTTTGGTCTAGACTTATCCCATCACACCAAAATCCCCTCAGTTGGCTTGATTTGCCTCTCTTAACCGACCGAGTCAGGGCGAACTCTAGCTCCTCTTCAAACTGCCTCTTTTTTTCCGCTCTTGTCATTTGGATAGTGTACTTAAACAGTCAGTAAATCTATGGCACCTCAAGTTTTTTACCAATGGGATTTTGTGCGCTGCCCCTGAAATGCCCTACTTGCTCCTATTTTCTCCCTTAGAAAGGGAGGTGAATTCGAGTTCGCAGAATATGAAGTGGCAAGATCCGATTAGCAGAATTTTGTACGCGCCCTGGGCGGTATCGCGCCCTGCCAGTCCGATCAGGGGCTTGTCTAGGTAGTAGGGCTCCGCGCCGGCCTTATCAAGTACGTCCCTATACTGGTCAAAGATTGCTTTCGGGCCTGTCCCGAACAGTCCAAAATCCCAGGACAACTTCATTAGTAACCACCTAACACTGCCGAAATAATGTGTTAGGGGTAGCTGGCTATCCAGATCAGTGGCGTGAACTGACGCTAGCTTCTCGAGTACAACCAATGGATCCCGTGGCCGCTTCTTTATGTAAAGGCTGTAGCTGTCTTCGTTGACATCATGGAGCCGAGCGTGTACATCCGTAATCTCTATGTAAGAGTCGATGGTCGGAAGCACGGAATAACTATGCAGCCCCTCGAACCTGATCGAGAACAGCTCAGGCGGATCATTTTGCCTACCCCGGGACAACTCCAGATGCAGCAAGGCGCTGGTATCGTTCTCCTTCGCTACTGGTTGGAACATGATAACCTTGACGTGTCCCCCCCCTTCAAACTGGTCGTCGTCGTACAAGTCGTGAAGGCGTCTAGGGAAATATTTCTGTTCTAGGGCAGTAATCATAGTCAATCATTTCAGCGATGGCGCCGCCTTTAAGAAAATTAGTGCGTTTATTTGGATAAGGGACTTACACAATAAACAGCCCCTCGCATGGCAAGAGTACGTAAATCTGAAGCTTGGTTACACTTATACACAAAGTATAACCTAGCGTACCAGGCCTCAAACCTGCGTTCACCCACGGTGCTGGTGCAGAAAGCACCGCTTCGGCGGGATGCTTTTCATTGGTCAGAACGAAGACCTATCGTGTCGTCACAGCATAATATATTATCATGGCATATGACAAGCAGGATGTATAGAGGTAGGCTATGGGCTTACTTTCGTTACTAGAAAAGTATAGCTTTGCTGCTCTAGCTAATCCTAGCCCATTGAATAATACACACACTGGAAAGACAAAAATATTAATCAATCCTAGCTCACTTCTGAGTTCAACCCGTAGCGGACTAGGTAATAGAACTTGAAGAGTTATTAAGAGTAGCATGCAAGTTGCTCCCATTTCCAAATAGGATATTTTGTGGTTTTGGTCACGTTTTAATCACTTTGTATTGAAGGAGTTGATACCTGGGTTTTTCATACCACGGAGCCAAGTTAGTCAAAGATTAAGCGACATCTCTGTACCGCTTGATTAACCTGACTCGTCAGATTCTCCGTGCAAGGCTACTGAGATTCTGTTGTAAGCAAATTCGGCAAGTTACATTTATACACGAAAAGTAACCTACTTGCTAGAGGATAATCACTCCTCAATACGAAGTTGCAGTTCCGGTACTGTCGCCTGTTTTGATCACGTCCACAAGGTTTAATCTGGCCGACCTGATTGCATCCTACCTGTAACACCCCGGCAAATAGTGTTGCCATGCCGTATCACTATTCATTGAGTAAAAATTCTTCGTAATGTCTCAGCATCCTCATTGACCCAGTGGTCTTTGCTGTAAATGGCGGAGAGGTCTGATCCACAAAACGGACAGAACTCGATCTTTACTCTCAATACATTCCTGGCTTGCGTATTATATCCACCAGTGATCCAAAACCTGAAGCTATACTGTCCATTGTCATAAAATTTTACAACTCGCACGTTAAGACCTAAAGTGCTATCCACAGAATGCAATCCTTCAAATTTTGTGCAACAATAATCCCTCATTTTAGCGATTCTTTTGTGACATTATAACCTAGTCGGGAATGATTTGCCGTCTCTCCATTCTCAATCATAAATATAAGGACGATTCACGCCCACTCCCCCGCTCTGGTCAAACACCTTTACCCTCAGCTTCCAGAAAGCCAGTTTGGTTACATTTTTACACAAAATGTAACCTAGATTTATGAATTAGACCCAACGGTCTGTGTATGGTGCCTATCCCGAAGGGTATGCACTATACACCTTGTTAGGCTTTCGTTTTTTATTTTTTATTCAATTCTTTCAGGACTTCCGTAGCCAAGAATCCGTATGTTTTTCCAATTCCCTTTTTATGCTCGTTAACTTCAAATCTGTCAGAAACCTCAATGAATGAGTACAATTCAATCAATTCTGTTCTATCTTCATTTAAATCCGCATCAAATCCGTAGAACTTCCCATCTTGGGTAAGAACAATTCCTTCGTCAGTGCTTATGCCTGGGAAATCTTGTTCGTATTCAAGTATTATTGATTTCTCGACCTCAATTCCATTTTCTTTAAATATTTTCTCCAAGGGTTGCGGGATTCCGTTGTCTCTCCAATACTTGGCTTCGTTCAGAATTGAATCCTTCTTCACAGTGATTTGCTCTTGAACATCCAACCTTCGTTGATTTTTTAATTTCTCAATATCTATTTCAGTTCTTTTTTTCATCAATGAAGCCTAACAATAAACGCATTCGCATTGCGCATACGCGTGCAATGGACCCGAAATAATTGGCGGGTGTGCGCCGACACCAGGCACAAAATACGCAACTCCCGCGATGACGCATTCGCGACTGGACGTCCTGCTGTGGGCCAAATTCCACTACTCTTCTTCTTCCCAAATCAACTGGGTATGAATACCCGATGGACGGAGGCGCGCTACCGTAAACTACCAGCTTATAAGGTCTCACACTCGCTCCCCCACCCCCCGGTGTGCCCGGTCAAAGGCCTCCACGGTCAGCACCTGCGCAGTGCGCACGTAGATGTCCGTGGTGTTCGACTGCTCATGGCCCAGTAGCGGTCCCAGCTCCTCCCGGGTCATACCGGCCTCCGTCAGCAGCGTCGCCCGGGTGTGGCGGAGCGTGTGGGGCGTGACCCGTTTTTCGATCCCGGCCGCGGTGGCCACCTGGTCGACCAGCTGCTGGATGCGGCGATCGGAGTAGGCCTTCCCCTGCCGGCTGCGGAACAGCGCCCCGGATTTCCGGTCGCCCAGGTGCAGCCGCAGCATCCCGGCTAATTCCGAGCTGATGATCACCTCGCGGCGCTTGTCCCCTTTGCCGGCCCGCACGACGAGCCGCCGCTGGTCGTACATGAAGTCCCGGGCTTCCAGTCTGGTGAATTCGCTCACGCGGACGGCCGACTCGTAGAGCGTCTGCATCATCAGGCTAACCTTGGGCTCCTCCCGCCTGGCCGCCTTCAGGAAGGACCGCAGGTGCTCGACGCTCAGGCGCTTGACCGTGTTGCGCCCGCGTCGCTTGGGGGGCGATAGGTCCAGTTCCTTACGCACTTCCCGGAAGACGTGCTTGGTCTGGTCGTAGGTTTCCAGACCGGATTTCCGGAGCAGGCGGGCGACTTGTTTGGCGAGGGCGGTTACGTCTTCCATGGAAGCTCTGTATATAAGGATGTAGTGGACTCGGAAGTCCTTCGGTTAGCAAAGTGTCGATCGTCACCAACCCCGCTTGTCCCGGGTGCGATCCAGGAGGTACTGCTGCTCCTCGGTCTTACAGTAGTGAGCCAGGATCTCCGGAGCCTTGATGGTGAGGTAATCGAGCATTTCGCTGTTGCTATACTGTTGCTCCTGCAACTGGCGGAGCATGATCTGCAGGGCGGAGATGGTTTCCAGTTCCGGAGCCGTCGCGAAATCACGCATGGTGGGGCGGTCGGGGGGCGGCTCGAACTTGATGCGAAACTCCTTGGCCGTCATCTTCCACATCGCCAGGTTGATGATGTCGGCGTGCATCTGCGAAAGCTTACGCTCAATCAGGGTGGTGCGATCGCCGGGGATGGTGAGGTCGGTCATGGCCGGAGGGGGCGATGGAATGGCCCGGTCCTGATTGGCCTGGGTAATCAAGCCGTAGCTCTTCGCGGCCAGTTCCCGGGCGAAGCGCAGTTGCAGGTGCTCCCGCCCGGCAACCAAGTCGTTCCACTTGCGGAAGGCTTCGATGGTGAGGACGTAAAATTCCGGGCTCAGCCAGTTGGCGAAGTGGATGCTCCAGTCGATGTGCGCGAAGGTTCCTCCGTAACGACCCCGACGGGCGTAAATGCCGGTCGCGCCGGCGTCGACGAGATCCTGCACGCTGAGCGTAAAGGTGTTTTCGCCGGCGCGATTTTTAAACCCCCCGAAATCGGGGGGTTTAGAATCCGAGCAGTTCCGGAGTTCCCAGGCCTGGAAGAACTGGATGCTCGCCGAGGTCCGCATCCACCGTTCGATGAGTCGGTTGGGTTGATTGGCATCCTGACTACGGGCCATATCGGTGAGGCAGACGAAGCCACTCTTCTTGTCGATACCGATCGCTTTCTCGCCAATGTTGATGCTGGATGCCATGTATTGTTGTATCTGCCCACAACATACAACAATACTTTGGACTTCACACTTCGCTATTGAGTACGAATTTCGAGGTGTAATGGCTGCTGATTCCCTGTTTGAAAGGCGCTTTTTGGCCCTTGAGCTTCGCTCTCTGGCTAAAGAGCGAAATATCTATTTCTCGGGTAGTCAAGACCTAGGTAGGTTTCATTCTTACAAAAAGTGTAACCTGCTACCACACGATTTGTGGTAGGTCTCTCTAGGTTTCCGGGTGCCCGCATATTTTCAACGAGAGCACTTCCAGATGGAGCCTTCCCGTTAAAAATCGGCGTCAAAGCTTGGCGACCACCCCCCCTGCGGACTCATCTTTGCTGCATAACGAATTTCATCACTAAAAAGAAATCCTTATGAAACGACAGATTGAAGTATTTACCGCCGGGTGCCCGGTATGTGAGCCCGTGGTCAAGACCGTAAAGGAAATGGCCTGCGGTTCGTGCGAGGTTACCGTTTACAACCTGGCCGAACAGCACGGATCTAATGCCTCCGGAGACAAGGTACGGGAGTACAACATCACCTCACTACCGGCCGTGGCCGTAAACGGCAAGCTGCTTGCCTGCTGCGCGAACCGGGGCGTCGGTGCAGAAGACCTGGCAGCCGCCGGCGTCGGAAAAGCCTGATGCGCTCCGAGGTGTAGCGTGAAAAACGCAACCATCCACTCCTGCCCCTCCGGGCGGGGGTGGATTAGTTTTTGCTTTTTAAAATGAAAATATGCTACCTAAAGATCTGACGAGAGACCTTAAAACCCGGCTGAGCACTATAAAGGGGCAAGTGGAGGGTGTTATAAGGATGCTGGATCAAAGCGATGACCCGACCCAGATACTGAATCAGTTCAAAGCGGCCAGTATGGGGTTTGACAAGGCTCAGCATCTGTTGCTCGACGAGGTGTTCAGAAAGACACTCGCGATCCGGATAGCGGAGGCTCTGGAGACTTGCCCAGGAAACTGTGGACAAGAGGAAAAAATAGCCATCATCAGAAATCAGTTTCCGGAGTTAGGACTCTACGAGCTTACGGATAAAATGAAAGAGATTCAGAAGATTTCTGAGATACTGGAAAAAAAACACGAACCATTGAAAAACGTCATTTATCGTATCGACAACATGGTCTGCCAGGGTTGTGCGGAAAAAATATCCGATATCCTCGAGGCTCAGGACGGCGTTCTCTCGGTCAGCGCGAAAGCCAGGAAAAAGCTGGTTACCATCCAATTTGACGCTTCCCAGACGGGTGAGGAAGAACTTGCGACCACTTTGAAGGATGCGGGATATCCGCCCCAAAAAACACTGCAATGAGAGGGACCTGCCACCTACTCCTGATGCTCACTCTGTTGCTGATCCTACCGGGATTTTGGTCCTGCCAGTCAAACGGATCGGGGGGAGAACCCGTTTTTCTGTCAGCTACCCAGCACCGGGTAACGATACCCATTGAAGGGATGTCGTGCATGTCCTGCGTGGCGACGGTGAAGCAGGCCCTATCCGGCGTGGACGGCGTAGACGAGGTCAGTGTCAGTCTGGAAGAGAAAATCGCAATGATAACTTTCGACACCGCCAAAGTCAAGGTCGAGCAGTTGCGGGAAACGATCAGCGACCTAGGGTACAAGGTCGGTAAGGCGAACGGCTTGGAGAATTGAAAATAATGCTGGAAGAATTTCTGAATCAATTCGTAAATATTTTCCGGGAAGGTTCGGTCCTCAGCCTGGGCCTCGCTTTGTTGGCCGGCCTCATATCCAGCGGCGTATGCCCCTGCACCCTCCCGGTTGGCTTTGGGTTTGCAGGTTACGTGGGCAGTACCTCCCTAAATAGGTCAACCTCGGGCTTTGCTATCACCTTCTCCTTTTTTCTAGGGATCGTATTTTGCCTGACCTTGCTGGGAGGCGTGGCAAGCTACTTGGGTGCTTTCCTAACTGAAACTTTCGGCAAATATTGGACCCTAGCGATGGGTATCATTGCCCTGGTAGCGGCCGGCATCGCCTTCTACGGACCGACTTTGCGGGTAAGACAGCTCGAATCACTACGCACCCCGGGGATAACCGGCTCTTTTGTATATGGTTTGATTTTCAGCTTAGGCACCGCAGCGGCCCCACTGCTTTTGCTGCTTACCATTTCGGCCGCTCAGGGGAGCATGATTTACGGAGTGCTCCTGGCCCTTCTTTTTGGAATTGGAAGGGGATTGCCCTTTCTGGTAGTAGGACTTTTCGCGAGCTCGGTATCAAAACTTGCCCAACTGACGTGGCTCAGGAAGTCCATCCAGGTTATGAGCGGAGCCGCCCTGCTTTACCTGAGTTTCTATTTCTTCCGGCTATTTAGCTTCTACTTTTAACTGGCGATTCAATTTAGCGGACGCCTATCCCTTACTTACTCACTTTTCCCACAACACAGTTACCTCCTCTTGGTGGGCAGGGCAGACGTCGGTGCCGTACGAACGGTAGACGTAGCGGCCCCCGGCTTTGTACACAGCAGAAAGTTATTGATTATGGGCTGCCAAATTTTTCGAAAAAGTAGCCAGTTCAGCCGGCTGCTTTTTTTGGGTAGGTTTCAATTGACCCCTCGGAACTGGACCCGGTAGTATCCCCCTCAGGTAGAAACGCGACTACTTTTCTTGGTACTTCCTAGTCTTCAGTTGGACCCGCGTTTCAATATTACCGAGGACCTTTACACTACACTAGGCAAACCGTGGCTCAGAACATATGAGGAATGTCGGAGGACAGCGTTGGGTAAGTAAAGATCATCTTCCGTATATCGCCGATCGTCATCTTTGCTTTTATGGCCATGGCAAACAGGTTGATGGTTTCCTCCACCATCGGACCTACCAGATGGGCGCCCAGGATCGTTTGACTTTTCTTGTCAATAATGGTTTTGTAGGCGTATTCCTCGACGTTCAGCCGCTTGGCGTTGAACCAGTCGCCTACCTGTTGGTAATTGACCTCATACGCTAATCCCTGCGCTTCCGCTTCCGCCTCAGTCAACCCTACCGCGGCCAGGGAAGGCAGCGTAAACACGACGGAGGGCATGGGTGGGTAATCTGCCTCCTTCTTGTTTCCCTTGATAATATTCGCGGACACCACATGCCCTTCCATAACGGCTACGGGGGTTAGGGGCAGGCCGCTGGTATCTGCGGCATCGCCGGCGGCGTAAACATGGGGATTCTCCGGGCTCTGGAGATATTCGTTGACTGCGACGCCCTTGTCCGTAAACGGAATGCCTGCTTTGTCCAAATCGAGGTCAAAAATAGCTGGCGGACGCCCCGCAGAGTTGAATACCGATTCCGTCTTGAAGGTCGCCTCTTTTCCGTTGGAACTGCCTTTGACCACGAAGTGGTCATCCACCCGAGCAATGCTGGATACCTCAGTATCTACTACCAACTTTATCCCCAGTTCCTCGGTGGCATTGACCACGTGTTGCACTATATCCGCATCGAAGTTTTCCAGGGGGCGTTCCCCCCTGTGCAGAATGGTCACCTGCGCACCCGAGCGGGTGGCAATATGGGCAAACTCAAATGCAATGTACCCCCCGCCAATAAACAGGAGGGATTTTGGCAGCTGTTGCAAATTGAGAAAGTCGGTACTCGAAAGGGCCAGGTGCCCGCCCTCAAACTCGAGCTCCCGGGGTTTTGCCCCCGTAGCAATCACGATTTTGGTCGCCTCGACGCGTTCCGGCCCCACCTGCAGGGAGTTCCGGGAAAGAAACTTTGCCGAAGTATGGTAGGTATCAATGTCCTTGTGCTTATACCCTTTCTCTATTTTGGGGGGCATGGCATCTACGAACGATTGTTTGAATGCCATTATATCCTCCCACTTGATTTCAGGCACCGTGTCGATGCCTTTCCCCTTTAGGCGCTCGGCAAAGTCTCTTACTTCGGTTGCGCCAATGATTACTTTTTTCGGGTCACACCCCCTCAGGGCGCAGGTTCCGCCGTAGGGCAGCTCATCCGTTATACCAACCTTGAGTCCGCTTGCAGCGCATCGGTTTGCCACCGTCATTCCGGCCATTCCCGATCCGATTACGAACACATCGTACTTTTTCATCTCCTGGTTTTTTCTTTCAATTCTAATTGCGCATTGACATTACTAGGTTGACCTCGGCATGTTGCGACTGTCCAACGATGCTGGCATTCAATCTTGCGATCTGGGGAAACGGGCGCGGACGCGGGTACCGGGCTGGTCCGTCAAGCCTAATTGTCGACCCGGAAATCACTTCCACAGCAACTACCGCCACCCTCCTGCTGGGGCGGACACACCTCGGTACCGTACGAACAGTAGACGCAGCAATCTCCCGGCTTTGGCCGCAGGAGTTTCCCACAGGATTTACAGTCATAGAAATACTGGCAGGCATCGGTAGGCATGGTCTCCACCTCCCGGTGGTTGCACTTCGGACAGGTGATCGTGGATTGGAGGTTAGCAGTCGAGGTACTCATATTTTTCTACTTGTCGTTGCGGTGGTGGTGTATTCCGTTACCGTATAGCCCGTAGTTGCGATGGCCGCGGCGATTTCCTCCGGGCCGGTTTGCTCGCCGTCATAGATCACGACGGTATTTTTCTCCGCGTAAGAAGCCTTGATCTCAATCACTCCGGCTACGCCGTAGACCGCGTCGGAAACGTGCTTCTCACATCCGCCACAGGTCATTCCTTCGACCAGGAAGGTAGCCGCCATCAATCGTTCATCTTCCACCGGCACGGCCGCAGCCTGGACCCTGACCGGATCCGGGGAAGAAGTGATCAACGGAACCGCCAGCAGTACGATCGCCAGTACGGTAACCGATGCCAAAAATCCGCGCGACTGAAGTACCGACCGGTTAGCTTCTTCCGGCGGACAGCCACAGTCATCCGCCTGCACAGCAGGTTTCAGGTGGACGTACCACGCCGCGGCCAGGGCCAGGACGGAAGCGCCAATCAAATAGGGACGCAATGGCGCGAGCCAGGCCAGGCCCGACAACGCCCCAGCGGTACCGGACACGATCGCCAGCACAGGGGCGATACAGCACAGGGAAGCGGCAAATGCCGCCAATAGGCCGGTGGAGGAAGCTAAAGTTTGTGTTTTCATTGCATTGCGGGTTGAGAGAAAAGTTCGGTTGCCTGCGTTAACCAACGGTGAAAGTCAGGTGTAACACTGTGGTAAATGGTATTACCCGCACGGCGGGAGGTAATCGCACCGGCCTCCCGCAACTTGCGGAGCTGCTGGGAGGCACCGGCCACGCTTACCTCCAGGATTTCGGCCAGGTCGCAGACGCACAACTCCTTCTCCACATCGAGCAGCCGGAGGATCGACAGCCGCAGCGGGCTGCCGCAAATCGCAAACTTCCCGGCCGCATCCGCCACCTCGGCATGTTCCGCCGAGACCAACTGCTTGCAGCGCTCGATCTGCTGCGCGTCACGGAGCGTACGGACACAGGTGGTATTGGAGGTTGACTGTTTCATGGTGCTAAGGTAAGATCTATTTAAGCAAATGGTTAAATAGATTATCCTTGGTTCTAAGGTCCTTCCTTTCGAAGCTGGTGGTACTGGTCTATTTTACTGGCGGATGCCACCATTAATCCTGTCTGGATCTCCCAGCTCTAGATCCAACAACATCTCTCAGGGGAAGGGCAAGCCTACATTCAGCGATCCCGTCCATTTTTAAATGCCTCCCAGCCTTCCTTCAGCGCGTAGGGTACGATCAAGAGTGCCGCCACCGGGTCGGCCCACCACCAGCCCAGATAGCGTACGGCCAGCAGGCCCGCCAGCACCGCGATGGTCTGGTAGAGACAAACGAAGGTATCCTTGGAATCGGCGATCAACTCCCCGCTATCGAGCGCTTTACCGTACTTGTGCTTGTAGTAGATCAGAATCGGATTGACCACGAGGGAGACGACCAAAATGCCCACCCCTAAATTGCTCCAGTCGGCGGTTTCCTGGCTGATAAGCTTTGACACCGAATCGTACGTAATAAAAGCGCTTACAATTAAAAAGGAGCCGGCGATCACGTAAAAGGTGATCTTTTCCCGTTCCGTGACTTCATCGTCGGGGATGCCCTTCGCCTCGCCGTGCAAACGCCACCACAGGGTGCTGGCGGAGATCACTTCAATGACGCTATCGAGTCCCCAACCAATAAGGGCGGCGCTTCCGGAAATGAAGCCTGCGGTAAGGGATACGCCTACCTCTATCGTGTCGTAGATGATGTTACCTACCTGAAGCCGTTCCGCTTTATGAAGCGTCTTTTTTCTGGTTTCGCTGCTCATTATAGTTGGCTTTTGGTAGTTGTTTTGTAGGCAAGCAACCGCAATGCATTGCCCACCACGACTAGGGTAGATCCCTCGTGGGCAATGACGGCCGGACCGATCTCCGCGATGCCGAGCAGGGTGAGCGGTATGAGAATTACCACCATCCCCAGGCTGATGACCAGGTTTTGCTTAATGATCGACTTGGCCTTGCGGCTCAGGCCAATGGCGAAGGGCAGATTGTCGAGCCGGTCTGCCATCAGGGCCACATCGGCCGTTTCCAGGGCTACGTCGGAGCCGGCCGCGCCCATGGCGATACCGACGGTGGATTTGGCCATGGCCGGTGCATCGTTTACCCCGTCGCCGATCATGGCCACCATGCCCTCCTCTTTCCGCAGTCGCTCGATGGCGGCCACTTTGTCTTCGGGCAGCAGGCTGCCGAGCGGGTCGGTGATACCGATGTCGGCGGCTACCGCATCGGCGACCTTCTGGTGGTCGCCGGTGAGCATCACCATTTTCCGAATACCGATGTCCTTGAGTGCGGCCAGGGTGGACTTTGCCTCGGGGCGGGCCACGTCCATCACGGCGATCACGCCGAGGTACTTCCCGTCGCGGTGGACGATCATCGCCGTGTTCCCTTTCGTCTCCAGCCCGGCCATTTGCCGGTCAAGCTGCTCGGGTACGGCCGCTCCGGTCAGTTCCTTAAAGAGCCGGCGGTTACCGATGTGTACCTGCTGGCCATCCACCGTCGCTTTAATACCCCGGGCCGTTAGCGCTTCGAGGTTTTCCGCCCGTGGGATTGCAGCACCGGCCAGGCGTTCCTTGCCGCCCTCCACGATCGCGGCGGCTAGGGGATGGTCGCTCAGTTCTTCTACGGCCACGGCCGTGGTGAGTAGCTCCGTTTCCGACATGCCCTCAGCGGGAATCACCTCCGTCAGCCGGGGCCGCCCCTCGGTCAGCGTGCCCGTCTTATCGAAAGCCAGGGCGGTGATGCCCCCCAGGTCCTCCAGCGGACGCCCCCCCTTAATGAGCACCCCCTGCCGGGCGGCTCGCGCCACGCCGGCCAGGACGGCCGAGGGGGTCGAGATCGCCAGGGCGCACGGACTGGCCGCCACCAGCACGGCCATGGCCCGGTAGAAGCTCGCCGAGAAGGGCTCGTCAATTACCAGGAAAGCGAACAGCAGCAGTACTACCAGCCCGATCACCGCCGGCACGAAGTACCGCTCGAACTTGTCGGTCAGTTGTTGGGTAGGTGACTGCTGAGTTTCGGCCTCCTTCACCAGGGTCACTAGTCGCGATAGGGTGCTGTCGCCCGCTAACTTCATCACCTGGATCTCCAGCGGCGAGCTACCGTTGATGGTACCGGCAAAGGCCCGGTGCTCGGTGGGCAGCGTTTCCAGGTCGTAGTCTTTAGCGGGGTCGTCAACGGGCCGCTTGTCCACGGGGACGCTCTCGCCCGTAATGGGGGCCTGGTCGACGGCCGAATTACCGGCTACGATCACCCCATCGGCGGCGATCTTAGAGTTGGGTCGGACCACGATGACGTCCCCAATTACCAATTCTTCCACCCCGATTTCCGAGGTTTTCCCATCACGTTTTACCAGGGCGGTCGGCGGGGCCAGGTCGGACAGCGCGGCAATGGACTTACGGGCCCGTCCCATGGCGTAGTTCTCCAGCGCGTGCCCGATACTAAAGAGAAACAACAGCAGGGCTGCTTCCTGAAACTCCCCGAGGGCGCAGGCCCCAGCGGCGGCCACGAGCATCAAAAAGTCAATTTCGAACTTCCCTTGCCGGATGGTCTGTACCGCCTCGATCAGAATGAAGTAGCCCCCCAGCAGAATGGCGATGACGAAGAGCACCGTCGGTACGATCTCCCCCACCCCGCCAACAAAACTCAGCAACAGGCCGGACAGCCAGAACACGCCGCTTAAAATGGCGAAGTACAGTTCGGTATTCTCGCCCAAAATGCCACCGTGGTCGTGGTTGTGTCCGTCGCCGGAGCCGTGTTTTTCCTTGCCGTGTTCCCCGGGGCCGTGATCGTGGCCGGCGTGATCGTCAACCGTCGATCTGATTTTCAGATCGGTATCGGTGATGGCCTTCCGCACATCCGTTTCGTCGATCGCCTCGGCGTCGTACTCGATCCGGGCTACCCCCGCCCCCGATACCACGGCCTCCGTGACGCCCGCGGTCTTGGCGATCCGTTCGCCAACCTGCCGCGCGTGGCGCTGGTGACGGATGCCGGTGACGTCGAGCAGCAGGTGACGGTAACGGCGGGTGATCCCTGCTCCGGCCCGTTTGGCCAGGGCTTCTACCTTCTCCAGGGATACTTGATCCGGGTCGTAATGAATACAGACCTCCGGGGGGGAGCCCTCCTTCAGGTGCACGGTATCGACTCCGGCCTCGGCACGGAGTGCTTGCAGCAGCCGGTCTACGCAGCGGTCGCGCTCGTCGGGTACCTCGGGAAGCAGGACCGGGAGGTCCAATTGGGTTTTACTCATTAGTGTATAGGTTGTAATTGGATAGCTGAGCGCAAGCGCTAGGAGCTTCTGTTTCTAGGTTATCGTAAGTGCCTCTGAACACGTTTAAATGGACATTTCGAACAGTAAAAAGCCCAGGAAGCCGGTAAAGAACATACTGGTAGACAGGAGGGTATCCTTCGTCTCGTGTGCTTCGTTAAGCAGCTCTTCGGTAACCAGGAACAGCAGTGCCGAAAGGCCGAAGGAAAGAAAAGTTACAAGTAGCTCCGGGGAGGCGTCGCCCAGTAACCGTTGTGCCCCGTAAACGCCGATTAGGAAAGTCACCACCATCGATGCGAGCAAGGCTAGCTGTTTGCCAGTGGATGCTCCTTCACCGCCGATTCTGCTGACCACCGCGCCGCCCAGGGAAAATAATTCAATGGACAACACGATGGCCATTAGCGTACCGACGCGCTCTCCGGCCAGGGTACCCAAGCCAAGCAAAACTCCATCGACCAGAAAGTCCACGCCCATGGCGACGACAAATCCGGAGGGGATGGTTCCGGTTTGTACCGGGGATCGGCTTTCCAACCGTTGACTCCAGGCCCGGATACCCAGCATCAGGATGGTCCCCGCCGCAAAACCGATTCCGACCTCCAGGGGGGCATGTCGTTCCACGATATCGGGCAGCAGCTCTACGGCCACGAGCGCGAACACCACGCCGGCGGCAAAATGCATGATCACGTTACGCATCAGGTCGCCCGGGGGCTTGACTAATGTTACTAAGCCTCCGAGGAAAGCTGCACCACACGGCAAGAGAATAGAGTAGGCTATATCCATGTGTTCTGATCGTATTTATCCGGCCCGGTCGATCCACCACCGCTCCGCCCCCTGCAGACCCCACGTGAGCGCTTGCCGAGCGGTCATGTCAGGGTGATCCTGGAGCAATTGATTGGCGATTTCGAGGGCTTTTGCCTGAACTTCCGGCAGGTAGTCGGCCAGCTCCTTGGGGAAGTCGGTGGGTTTTATTCGGTGATCCATTGCTTGGCCTGGGCTTGGTCCTCGAGTTCGAAGTAGCGAATCTCGGCGGGGGTGAAAGGTTTCATGAGCTGCGTCATCCAGTCCATCCAGGTTTTTCTTCCCACGATGGCGACCCGTTCGTAGTCGTTGGCGTGCTGGGCATCAAACTTTAGATCGTCCCAGAAGGCGCCGGGAGTCCACCCGTCGAAGTCTTCCATTTCGAAGTACCAGCGGACCTTGCCGTGCCGCTGGATGATTCGTTCCACTTCCGGGAGCAAACGATCGTAGTCCGCCTCGTCGAGTTCACCGACGGCGGTGGTCAGGAGGATGTTGGAATTGGGTTGATGATGAATGTTGATCATAGGTCATTGAATTTAAGCGCTTTATTTAGCCAGTTTAAGAATGCGCACCGCCCCCCGTAGCACGATAATGAAAACGATGGTACCGATGACCAGGTCCGGCCAGCGGGAGTCCAGCAGGTACACCAGCACTCCGGACAGGATTACCCCAAGATTGATCGCAATATCATTCGAGGTGAAAATCTGGCTGGCCTGCATGTGGGCTTCCTCGCTTTTCGCTCGTTGGAGCAACCACAGGCAAACGGCATTTGCGATTAGGGCCAGGGAGGCCACGATGACCATTGTACCGAATTCGGGTACTCCGCCGTAGCCGAACACGCGTCGCACTACCTCTGCGAAACCGAACACCGCCAGTCCGAGCTGTACGTAGCCGCTGATGGCGGCGATCCGCTTTTTGCGTGTAAGGGCCGCTCCGACCACCAGCAGACTCAGCGCATACACCGAGGCATCGGCCAGCATGTCGAGCGAGTCCGCCACCAGCCCCAGCGAGCCGGAGATTAGTCCGCAGGTCATTTCCAGCACGAAGAAGGCCGCGTTAATCCCCAGTACCCACCACAGTACGCGGCGTTGCTGTTCGTCCCCCTCCCCCCCCGCGGCGGCGGGTACTTTATTCGCGGTCCGGCTGTCGATTAGTTCGTCGCCTAACCCCAGGCCGGCCAGTGCGGAAGCTACCCGGTCTACCCCACCGGTGTGGTAGACGGTCAACCGTCTGGCCGGCAGGTCAAAATCCAATGATCGAACTTCCGGTAGCGGTTGTAGCCGCATCCGTATCATTTGCTCCTCGGCCGAGCAGTCCATCGCCCGTACCCGAAATTCACTGCGTTGCATACCATTCATGGGTTAATGTTCGTGTTCCAGTTCCCCGGATTGACTCTGGGCGTAGACAAAGTAAGCTCCCTGGGTGACGATCCGCATGCCCGCGGGTAGGGAGTCGATCAGGCGTACGGCCGTGTAGCCATCGTCCGTCGCCCCGGGGTTTACACGCAGCCGTCGGAAACTTACCTCGTCCCCCTGCTGATTGTCCGGTCCGGCGAAGACGTAGGCCGTCTCCCCCTCCCGGAAGATCGCCTCCTCGGGCAGGGCGGGGGTAGTCTGATCGCTCAGCCAGATCCGGGCCTCGGCGAACAGGTCGCGAATGAAGGGCGGCTGCTCCCCCGTCAGGTGGGCGTGGACGCGTACCGTTTTATTCTCGGTATTGAATTCCTTGCCGATCACGTGGACCTCGGCCGTGTAGCGCCGCTCGCCGAGGGAAGGAATCTGGTAGGTCACCCGCTGCCCCTTTTCGACTTGGGCAATGTCGCGCTCGAATACGTCCAGTTCCAGGTGCAGGTGGTTTTCGTCGATGAGCTCCATCAGTTGGGTGCTGGGCTCCACGTACATGCCGTCGTGCAGGGAGATGGTGGTGATGTAGCCGGAGCGGGGGGCGAACAGGGTGATGCGCTCGACAATGTTGTCGGGCCTCAGGTCGGCGGTGCGGATTCCGAGGTACTCCAGCCGCTGCCTGAGGCCACTTACGTTGGCCACCTTGGCAGCTACCTGGGAGCGCAGTTGCTGTACCCGTTTCAGGATGCCGGCATTTTCGACCAGTAGCGTTTCCTGGCGTTCCAGGTCCTGTTGCAGGTAGGTCAGCTCGGCCAGTGACTCCAGGTATTCGCGCTGGTGCTCGATGAATTCGGGGTTCTCCAGGTAGGCGATCACCGCCCCCCGCTTCACGTAATCCCCCTCCACGTAGTTGCGGCTGTCCCGAATAAAGCCACTGGCGCGGGCACTCACGGCGGCGTAGGCGTTCGGTGGCAAGCCCAGCGTTCCGGTAGCGCCGAGGTAATCGTTGACTTTCAACTCCTGCAGATCGCCGTAGGCAATATCCATCGCTGCGAGTTGTTGCCGGCTCAGGTGGACGCCGCCCTCTCCTTCGTGCTCGGTTTGTTCTCCTCCCATTTCGGCTTTCGAGTGGGTATTGGCCCCCGGCTGTACCGTTTCAGTTACGGGGTCACCGGGATCGTAATCGGCGTCGGCCGCTTCGTCGGATGGGGCGGAGCCGCAGGAGCTGAGCATTACGGTCAACAGCAGGGCCAGACCGGTATTAATAATTATAGCTATCGTTTTCATCGTCGTGATGTAAGGGTTATTGGTTGAGGAGGTACCGCAGGCGGGCTACCGCCAGATTGTGGTTGGCTACCGCGTTGAGGTACTCCACCCCGTTCTCGCCCAGGAGGCGCAGGGCGGAGAGGAGTTCGAGGTAGCCGATCTCTCCGGCCCGGTAATTGAGGCTGGAGACGCGCACGATCTCTGGGTTCACCAGCGCCAGTTGCTCGGCGTAGTAGTCGGCCGTGACGGCGGCTTGCTGTAGCTCGCTGCGCGCCTGCAGCAGGTCCTGCGCGTAGCGCAGGCGGCGGGCTTCCAGTTCCGTTTCGGCAACGGTGACCCCCAGCCGCTCGGCCTCGATGCGCCGCCGGGTAACCCCGTTAAACAGGGGCAGGGTGATGCCCGCCTCTAAGCCACTGAGGTAGCCCCCTTCGGTGTACTGCTGGGCGGAATATCCCAGACGAAAGCCCGGACGAAGCTGGGCGCTCAGTACCCCAATGTTCGCCCGGGCGGTTTCCACCTGCCGGGCGGCGAGTTCGACTTCCAGTCCGGAGCGGGTGGTATCGCCATAGTCTAGTGGCGGCTCCGTCAGGCGGAGGGTATCGCTGGGGGCTGCGGCCTGCCCACCGGTGTTCAGCAGGGTGCCGAGCTGGGCTTGGAGATTGCTAATCGCTATTTCGGTGCGGTCCACTAACTGCGCGTACCGGCGTAATTCCGAGTTGAGGTTCAGCGTTTCCAGCCGGTTGGCCTCACCCACCTCCACGCGCACGGTAGCGGTACGGGCGTACTCCGCATACGTAGTCACCAGTCGGCGGTAGAGGAGTAGTAATGCCTCTTGCTGCTGAAGCCGGTAATAGACCGAACGAACCCCATAACTCAGCTCGGCCCGCGTAAGCTGTCCGCGTACCTCCGAGGTGGCGACCAGTGCATCCTGCGCGGTGTTGGCCGCCCGGATCCCCGCCGGGTTAGCAAATTGCTGGATCACCGATAGCTGGTTGACCCGCTGTCCGTTCTCCCGGAAGAGCCCGTCCCCGTTGTAGCTGATGTCCGTCGTGCCCGGCAGGTAGGGCAGGTCCTGCAGGCTACGGCTTTGCTCGGTACGCTGGTCCGCGGCGCGCACTCCGGGATTAGTGCGCAGCGCAGTTTCCACCGCTTTGTCAACCGAAAGACGTTGCACCTCCTGCGCCCCCGCCCAATTCGGCAGAAAAAGCAGGGGCAGCAAGACAAGCAGACCGGATTTGGCCGCCCGGCGCATCTTCCAACCCTCCAGCCAGCTGTAGAGGATGGGTAGGATCACCAGGGTGAGGAAGGTAGCCGTAATGAGTCCGCCGATGACTACCGTAGCCAGGGGCCGCTGTACCTCCGCCCCACCCGAAGTGGAAATCGCCATCGGAAGAAAACCGAGAGAGGCTACAGAAGCAGTCATGATCACCGGACGCAGGCGCACGCGGGTACCCTCGATGATCCGGTCGCGTATGTTGTCTACACCCTCTTCCTTGAGCTGATTGAAGTAACCGATAAGCACGATCCCGTTGAGTACCGCTACGCCGAAGAGGGCAATGAAGCCGATGCCGGCGGAGATACTGAAGGGCATGCCGCGCAGTTCCAGCGCCCAGATGCCCCCAATGGCCGAGAGCGGAATGGCTACGAAGATGAGGGCCGCCTGGGAAAAACTCCCGAAGGTGAAGAACAGCAGAATGAAGATGAGCGCCAGCGCCAGCGGTACGGCAATGGCTAGCCGGGCCGAGGCTGCCCGGAGGTTCTCAAACTGACCGCCGTAGGTGAAGTAGTACCCCGCCGGCAAGTCCACCCCCTCGTTCAACGCGGCCTGGATGTCACTCACCAACGTCTCCACGTCGGAATCGCCGACGTTGACGCCGATGACGATGCGGCGGTTCGTGTTCTCACGGCTGATCTGCATGGGCGCTTCCACCAGTCTGACCTCGGCAACTTCCCGTAGGGGTACCTGATTGCCATTCGGCAGGGGGACGTATAGGTCGGCAATGTTGGTGATGTCACTGCGGGACTCTTCGCCGAGGCGTACCGTCAGGTCGAAGCGGCGCTCCCCCTCGTACACCGTGCCAGCCGAAGCACCGGCGAAAGCGGTTCCCACTACCATGTTGACGTCCTCGACCTGGAGGCCGTACTGGGCCATCTTAGGATAGTTGAAATCGACCACCACCTGGGGCATCCCCACGGTTTGCTCCACGTTTACGGTGCCGGCACCGGGCAGGGTGCGGATGATGGCTTCCGCCTCCTTGGCCTTTGCATAGGCCAGGTCCGGATCCGAACCGTAAAGTTTGATGGCAATGTCGGCCTTGGCTCCCGTCATGAGCTCGTTGAAGCGCAGCTGAATGGGCTGACTGAATTCCAGGCCGACGCCGGGAAATATCTCCATGGCTTCTTCCAGCGCCTCGAACATCCCCTGCCGGTCCGTAGCCGTAGTCCATTCGTCCCGGGGTTTCATCACGAGGGTGTAGTCGCCGATCTCCACCGGCATGGGGTCGGTGGGGATTTCGGCGGCGCCGATATTGGTAACGACCTCCTTCACCTCGGGAAACTCGTCGAGTATCTTGCGCTGCACCCGCTCGGTCAGTTCAATGTTCTGACTCAGGGAAGTACCGGGCGGCAGGATTTGCTGCATCGCCAGGTCGCCCTCGTCGAGGGTAGGGATGAACTCCCCGCCCATGCGGCTGAACACCCAGAAGCTCACGGCAAACAGCACGACCGTAGCCACCACGAATGCCGCCTTAAACCGCAGGGCGGTACGGAGCAAGGGGGTATACAGTCGTTGAAAGAAATCCATTATGCGGTCAGCAATCGTGCGCTTGTTGTTTACGCGCTTACTGAGGAAGAGGGCCGACATCATCGGCACGTAGGTCAGCGACAGGATCAGCGCTCCCAGGATGGCCAGCATGACGGTTTGGGCCATCGGGCGGAACATCTTGCCTTCGATCCCGACCAGCGCCAGGATGGGGATGTACACCATGAGGATGATGATCTCGCCGAAGGCGGCGGAGCTCCGGATCTTGATGGAGCTTTCGGTCACCTCGGCGTCCATCTGCGCTTGCGTCAGTTGCTGACCGGCAAACCGGTGACCGAGTCGGTGTACGATGCTTTCAACAATAATCACGGCCCCGTCAACGATCAGGCCGAAGTCGATGGCCCCCAGACTCATCAGGTTGGCGGAGATGCCCAGCAGGTTCATCAGGGAGATCGCGAAGAGCAGGGCCAGCGGGATGACCGAGGCTACGATCAGGCTGGCGCGCCAGTTACCCAGGAGCAGGACCAGAATGAAGATGACGATTAACGCCCCCTCGATGAGGTTCTTTTCGACCGTACCGATGGCCGTACTCACTAGTTTATCGCGTACCAGGTAGGGCTCGATCACCACCCCCTCCGGCAGCGATTGCTGAATCTGCACCACCCGCTCCCTCACCCGTTCGGTGACGGCGGCGGAATTGGCACCCTTGAGCATCATCACCCGGCCACCGACGGCCTCTTCCCCGTTCCACACCAGGGCTCCGTAGCGCGGTGCCCTACCGAACTGCACGGTGGCGACGTCCTCGATCAGAATCGGTCGGCCGGCCCGCACGTCAACCACGATCTTGCGAATGTCCTCCAGGCTCTGGGCAATCCCGTTGGTCCGGATGTAGTAGGTGCGCGGTCCTTTTTCAATGTAGGCACCACCGGTATTCGCGTTGCTCTTTTGCAGCACCCTGAATACATCACCGATGGTGACCCCTACCGATTTAAGCAAGTCGGGATCGATGGCCACCTCGTACTGTTTGAGGTAGCCCCCCATGGTGTTTACCTCCACCACTCCCGCAATGCCGGAGAGCTGACGGCGCACGATCCAGTCCTGCATCGTGCGCAGATCGGTGGCGGAGTACTGGTCCTCGTAGCCCTCTTGCGGGCGGACGACGTACTGGTAAATTTCCCCCAGCCCGGTAGAAATCGGCGCCATGATCGGGGAGCCGAGCCCTTCCGGAATATTCTCGCTGGCCTCCTTCAGGTATTCACTGACCAGTTGCCTGGCCAGATAGATGTCGGTGGATTCTTCGAATACGACCGTGATCACCGAAAGACCGAAACGGGAAATGGAGCGGATTTCGACCAGGTCCTGCACGTTTTGCAGTGCCAGTTCGATGGGCGTGGTAATGAACTGCTCCACCTCCTGGGTGGCGAGCGTGGGGGAAGAAGTAATGACCTGTACCTGATTGTTGGTGATGTCGGGTACGGCATCAATGGGGATCTGGCGCAGGGAGAACACGCCCCAGATGATGAGGGCCAGGACGAACAGTCCTACGACCAACTTATTCCGCACGGAATAAGCAATAATGCTATCGAACATAAGGAGTAAGGAGTTAAACCAGAAGATGGGGACAGGGCGTACCTATCCCATTCGGGGTGGTTTAACTAGACTCGGGGGGGCTGCCAAGTGCCATCCGCGGCAAGCAGGGAGGTCCAGTGCCGGGTAAAAATCGGTACGGTCTTACCGGCAGGTGGTAAGGGAATCACATCTGCGTAAAGATCAAAAGAGGCCGGCGGCGTTCCCACTACGGCGCTGCAACAGGCGCAGACGCAGAAGAGCGTACAGTGATCCTGGTGTTCCGGCTCTTGGTGCTGGTGATCAGGATTGATCTCGTGCATAACGGTGGGTGCATCGCTGGCCAACACCACGACTCCATTGTCGCCACAGGGTACTAGGGCGAGGTAAAAGAGGTAAGCGGCAAAGAGGATAATCTGCCAATGCATCCACCCTTAAACGGCGCATCGTTGGAAAGGTTGGACTACGGGGTTGAGCGATTTATCCCGTGGCGCGACAAGGCTTTGATTGGTTGGCCCCGACCCTCTCTGTATGATGGCCCTCAGCGATTGTACGTCTGTATAGTGGAGTTCTATGAGTCCCGTGACGGGAATTCCCGTCACGGAAAACTAACACGAAGGCGATTCTTATAAGGGACTTCTCCCCTACCCTTTCCGCGCTGAAACACTATTGTTCCTAGTGTTACATGCTTCTGCCCACCTACCCTACCCTACCCAGAAAGCCAGAGAATACGTTTGCTCAACTGTCCGGAAAATGCTATATTTGAACACTACATAGGTATTGTTCAACGGTATGGCCAACTTCGAATTTGACATTTTTGACCCCGACGGTAACAGGAAGTACCTAACCCTCGAAGAACGGCAGGCATACTACAATGTCATCGACCCGGCGCTGGCTGGTCCCGATGACGATCGAAGGAAGCGG
This sequence comes from Lewinellaceae bacterium, assembly GCA_963803525.1. Taxonomy (GTDB): domain Bacteria; phylum Bacteroidota; class Bacteroidia; order Chitinophagales; family Saprospiraceae; genus Neolewinella. The sequence goes on along the minus strand of CAWDMV010000005.1, from coordinate 13,946 downwards.
ACCTTCGCCCTGCTGCTGTACTACACCGGTTGTCGGATAAGCGAAGGACTGGCTGTGACCCACGGCAATATTGATTACGCCGGTAAAGCGGTTACCTTTCAAACGTTGAAGCGGCGCAAAACGACCTACCGGCAGGTTCCCCTACCTGATTCGTTCCTGATTGAGCTCGATGATGTACATCTAGTCAAGGACCACCAGGCCGGGCGGCTTAAATCCGATGGTCAGCAGGAGATCTGGCCGTTCGGTCGTACGACCGCCTGGCGCGTCATCACCACCTTAATGAGCCGGGCCGGAATCGTAGGGCCCCAGGCATCCCCTAAGGGACTCCGGCACAGTTTCGTGATTCAGCATCAGGCACTGGGTACCCCTACTCACCTGATCCAGAACTGGGCAGGCTGGGCATCCAGCGCCATGATGGAGGTCTACGGGCGCGCACTTGGAAACGAGACACGTGACTTGGCTAGTAGACTCTGGGATAGATGAAAACTGCTCGACAAGCAAAGCAAAATGATCCACGATAATTAGAAGCTATGAATCCTCCATCTACGATTTTAATTGACCACACAGAAGTCCGCGTCGACCGCGATACGCAGTTTATTTGCCTGACTGACATTGGAAACGCTATGGAAGGCGGCGGCGGTACCGATTACGTGAAGAACTGGTTACGCACGGCGGACACCCTTGATTTTATGAAAGAGTGGGAACTGGCCAACAATCCACATTTTAAAGGGGTCGAATTCGACCCTTTTAAAATGCAAGCAGGCCACAACCGATTCCGGGTGTCTGCTGGGGAGATCATCGAGGCCGGGGCAACGGGAATGATCGTGAAGAAAGGTAGGTATGGAGGAACCTACTGCAACATCGACTGGACCATCCATTTTACCCACTGGCTCAGCCCAAAGTTTTACGTTCACACCGTCAAGGCTTACCGAGAGCTCACCCGGCAGGCGTATGGTCCGGATGCACTCTACCACCGCTTCAGCCGGGAACTGGTCGCGGAGAACTACAAACTGATTACCCAGGCAAACTCACAGCGAAAAATTCCGCGTGACCCTCACCCGATGACTTCCGGCGTGAAGTCAGCGGAAAAGCGAGAACAGGTAGTCGTCCATCTCAATCAGGTCGATGCAGACGTGATCAACCTGGCCATGTGGGGACTCACGGCTAAGCAGTGGCGGGCGAAGTTTCCTGAACTCGCAAGGCAGAATAATATGCGTGATTTCGCAACACCCATTGAATTGAAGGTGGTGAATGTCCTGCAGATCATCATGCGCCACCTGCAAGAGGATCAGTACAGTGGTGAGGAAAAGCTACACCGGCTTAGTGAGAAGGCCAACGAAATGGTAGACTTCTACTGTAAAAATCCGGAGCATATGATGGAGCTGGAGGCTCACCGGAAGAAAAGGGGCTGGTAGAAACAAGCAGTAAATTAATCATGAAGCAACCCTACGTGGTTCCAGTGACCAACACCAACGACCCCCGCAGACCCGACTTTCGCGCGCGGTTCACCTGGGGAATCGATGGATCTATTCTGTGGTTGAAGGACGAAGGGACCGAGTGCCGGTCCCTGACCAACGACCTGGAGAACTGTCTGGTGGAGCTGTCGGGAGATCTACCTGCAGGCACGCAGCTGACTCACTACCACATCATCTACCGGGACAGTGAGGGGACGTGGGACGCCATTGCCATCACGGCACTAGGAGACGTGGTTCCCGAGCGGGAACGGTTGCAAGCCCTCAATAAGCGTAGGGTAGCCTACGAGGTGCAGCACCTAAAGTTTCGCTTGTTTCCGATTAACCAGGAGAGCTACGAAGCGGCGGTGACCAGCGTCGTGCGCAACCGCATGTACCGGCACTTTCACCTTCCCCTCCCCCAGCATCATAACCTGAATTAACTCCTTCAATTCATACCCATGAGTGATCAACTAGACTACCGCATAACCATAACCCCCGACCAGGGCGAAGTGACCTGGGACTTCAAAGATTTTCCAGAGGCCAGTTCGGTCTTCGCGCGCCTTAAAGAAGGCCAGGCAGCGCAGCCCTGTATGGTGCGTTTACTCAGTAACGAGGACGACCGCACTATCGAGAGCTTCGAGATTGCAGCGCCCAAGCGACCAGTCAACTACCAGGAAACCCTCGAGCGGTTGAGCGGCTCGTTCCTGCTGGTGGACTGACCGCAAGAAGTATCCCCCAACGAAGAAGCCCCTACATCACTGATGTAGGGGCTTTCTAATTTCAGGCACCACTAGCTTTCTCTTTTCCCGGCAGTTAGTTGGCGGGGACCATTTCGATCTTCAACCGGTAGCTCACGTCGTTGTAGGTCTTATCGACCCGGAAGTTCAGGTACTGATCCTCCTTATACTCAATGTCGTACCAAGTGTCATCTACGCCTCCGCGTTCGTCAAGTGGGACTCCGTAAAAGAATAGGGAGGCATCCTGATCAATAAGTACGACAGCAGTTTCAAAGTCAGTATCGGTTTCTAGAGGACTGGCCGACGAATTCACACAGGGAGCTTGCGCGTTGTCGAGCTTATAGAAGTTGACGATTTCCGAGTCACCGCTGTTTGTTGGTAAGAACCCGTTGAGATCAAGAATACCATCCCGATAACATTCGGGACGAAACACCATCCAGTCAGTGCTTGACTGAATGGAATCGGTGCGCGGTACGTCGGACGTTACCGATTTGAGTCGCCAGTTAGCAAAGCCAACCTTACAGTTCAGTTGATCCAGGGCGTCCCCGGCAGCACACAGGTTTTCCTCTTCTTCCTCCTTAGCGTTGGACGGGTCACAGGAGTAAGCCAGCGGAAGCAGCAGGAGCAACAGGTAGTTCAGGTGTTTCATTACTTGACTTGATTGATGGGTGAAGGCGATACTAAACGTGCGCCGACAATGTCTTTGTTCTTGATCTTGAGGGAATGGTGGCGACCACCGTTTGCCTCAAAGACCTCGAGTACCAACCGCTTCTTATCGGGGATGGTGAATTTGTTTACGGCGACTACGAAAGTACGCAGCTGGTGACTTCCAATGTGGGAAGGCTCCTCGCCGGCAGTGTACACCTGCAGGAGTTCCACGTCGCGTTCTTGGACTGCAGTACGCTTGGTCTGCTTGGCGTCAATCACGTAGAACCGCCAGAAGTCAATGTCGTAGCTGACGTTGGAGGTACAGGACAGGGTGAAGCGGTAAAACATGATATCGTCGATGATCCAAATATCATTCAGGGCGAGATCCGATCCGGATCCCTTGTCGGTAGCGACCGCGCCGTCCGTCCGGGTATCGTGAATCCGGCTGCTGGCCGTCCACAGGGATTCGGTATTGATTACCGTGCGTCCGTAGTTCATGCTCATGGGGTTGTCCGTGCTGTCCGAGGCCAGGGGGTGCATATTCAGGGGAGTGGGCGTACCCACTGCCTCCGGACCGGCCCCTACCGCTGCGGGGTAGTAGATAGTCGGGGTCGCAACCAGGTCAAGCCCCGGTGCGGATTCCGGCTGGGCGGGCAGGTAGCTCATTGGTACGACCGTGGGCTGCACGGGCCGGTAGGCCGGGGCCAGTTGCTTACCCGGCGAACGGAGGGGAGCCAGGTGATAGGTCAGGGTTGAGGGGTTGCGCGCATAGGTCACGCGGAAGGTGTAGACCATGCCCCCGGAAGTGATTACCGTGAGGGAACTCGGCTCCATCGTTTCAATGGCCGACTTCACTTTGACAATGTTGGTCACCTCGTCCAGCGTCTGGGTAAGCACATCGGCAGTCCCCCGATCTACGCTTACTACGTCGTGGGGGAAAATCAGGGTGGTGGTGTGTACGTCGCTGACGTCCAGGTGCCAGTCGTCACCGTGGGTCGAATCCGGCAAGCGGAGGCCGTGTTGTGCGGACAGGGGCCAGGTAAGCAAGCAGACGAGTAGGAGATAAAAGGACCGCCGAATATTCATGGTGGTAGGATTTTAGGAGTAGAGAAAGTGGGTTACTGATTGCGGAGGATTACCCGGTGACCAGCCTTCAGCTCGACCTTGATCACACTAATTTTTCGGGAGGTGATTTCTTTAATGGCCTGGGTGCCCTGGGCGGCAAGCTGTTCGGTCAGGTTTCCCGAAGCGTAGCTGCTGCCCCCCAACCCGCGGGCAGTGGCGGCAGCTTCCCGCTTGGCGATTTGTCGCTCCACCGAACCGGGAACCGCAAGGCCTTCCTGACCGTCGAGGTCGTACACGTTCAGGCCCACGTCGTAGACGTTGTTGCGAAAAGTTATGGTGCTGACCACCACGCTAAGGCGGTCACCCCGCAGGCCGCACTGACCGTAGACAAAGGTGTTGGCGGGGATGCGCTGACCGGCCACGAACACGTCCTCCAAAAGGCGCATCTTGACCGTGGAACCATCCATGACCACCGCCGAATTGTGCACCTGGGCGCGAACGGTAAGTTGGGTGAAATCGTCCGACTGGTCACCCGCGTTGTCCGTGAAGAAGCCTACCTGCCGCTGGGTAACCGCAGGAGGGGCTACCGTATCACGGCGGGGAGTGGAACCGAAGATTTCGATATCACCGGCAGCGGTGGGCGCATCGGCTACCGGATAGAGGTGCTTGGCGTTCTTCTCCGACCGTTTACGAATTTCTTCCTGGGCCAGTTCCGGGTACTGCAGCATGACCGACCTTTCCATAATCCGGTCCAGGGCTTCGACTTGCTTGTAGGCCGCGCTATCCTGGGCCGTCATGGGTACGCCCCCGTCCGGCGCGTTACCGCCAGCCTCCATACCGGGCATCGCCCCTGCCGGAGCAAAGGCCGTGCCGTAGGAAGCAGCCGAGGCATCCCCGCCGTTCAGCTTGGCAATAGCTTCTTCGATCTGCCGTACCTGCTCGTCTTCCTCCTCCACGGCCAGGGTGGTGGGTGCCGCGCTACGGCGGCGGCGGGAGGAAGAAGTAGCCGGAGCTTGGTTGCGGTTGCTTGAACGCTGCCGGTCGGACGAGGCCACGGGCGGCGCGGGGGGAGCTGTCCCACCGGCCACCTCTTCAAAGTCATCCAACTCCTGCTGCAGGTTGCCCGTACGGGCGTTGAAGCGCTGTTCCCAATCGTCAATTCCGGAGGCGATGGCCCCCGGACTTTCGGTTTCCCGCAGCTGGTCGGCGTACGGATCGCGCGCCATATCGTAGCGGCGGCGCTCCCGGTCCTTGGCTTCCCGTTCGTACACTCCCCGCTTACTTTCTTCGCGCTCGACGATTGCGCCCGGCAGGTCAGTTTTGACCTGGCTGACCGGGCCGGTAGTAGTACCGTCGCCGCCGTCGCCCAGGTCTGCCGCATTTCCCTTGCCACCTCCCAAGGCCCAGAACAGCAGGATCAGGATGGGAAGAATGAACAAGGGAAGAAACGTAAAGAACTTCTTCTTGCGCTCGAATTCGGCGGGATCGGAAGTATCAATCGTGGTGTCAATCGGGTTATCATTCATGATTAGTGGACTTAAGTTTTTCGAGATAGATTTCTTCCATGCGCTCGACGCCAAGCAGTTCGACGCTATCCATGAAGGCTTGCTTGCGCCGCAGGTCGTAGAGGGTTTCCAGGGGGGTCTTGTCCCCGAGTGACCGGGTGGTATGCTCCAATAGCGTAGGGGAGCTGATCGCCCCTACCCCATTCATCGAACCGCCGCTGAAGTATAGAATAAGACCAGCGCCGCAGGCGGCACTGATCGAGAGCGAAACCAGGACCAGCGAAGCGGTCCGCAGAGAAGTCCGCGCCAGACGTTCATTGATCCGCTCGTCCAGGTACCGGACGGGATGAGCAAAAAGGGCGGATAGCTTTTCTTTTCCAGGTGAAATCATGGCAGTTCGCTTGCAGGTGGGAAGATTAGTTGTAGCGCTTTTCGACGCGCAGGTCTTCGTTCGCCAGGACCCGGTAGCCCTCGATCAGGAAGCCGTGGGGATTGAGCTGGCTGCGCTGGACGTTGCGGAAATAGCCCTCGGAAATCAGTGACCGCGTGGCAATACTGGAAGGGCGGGTGATGGTCAATTCGCCGGTGTAGCGGAAGTAGTATGGCTCGGTAGCCATATCCACGTAGATGGAATCCGCAGTGATCGACTGTGACATATTGCTGCTGATCAGCCCCCGGTAGTAACCATCCTCCTCGTAGGCATCCACCAGCGTTTGTACGCTATTGTCGGCCATGCTCAGCGCGGCGTTCAGGTTACGGTCAATCACTTCGCGATCGGGATCCAACCCGAACAGGCGCCGGTGAAATAGCTCGACGTGGTTGTTGGCTTCGACGGGTCGATTTTCCAGCACATCGACCGCACTTAGGCTGACGGCATTATCGCCAATGAGGGCATAGACGATCTGGGATTGCTGGCGCTGGGCGCTGTATACGTAGGAAACGCTGGTCAGGGAGACAACCACCATTCCGATCACGCAGACGATGGTCAGGATGCGGGACTGGCGAAAGACCTTATCCATATTATTGAGAGACTGCAACATGAGGCAATGATTTAGAGCTAGAGAAATGAGTTGTTGAATGGAGGCAGCTTAGTGGGGTGACTACCTGCCGGGACGGCCAGGACCTAGTTGGGGAACCGTGGGGCCACCCGCAGTCCCTTCACTGGCCGACACTGGGGAACTACCACCACCGCCGCCGGATTTGAATCGTTCCACGAGACCGAGGCTATTCATGCCAGCAATAGCACCCCCTGCACCACCGAGTGCACCACCGACTGCGCCAGCGGCCATCTTGCCCGCTCCGCTGGCACCACTGAGCAGTGACGAGGCACCACTGGCGGTAATTACGTAGGCGGTGATGCTGGGGACTGCGATGTAGCCCACAATGCCCGTTACGAGCATGATGGCATACAGGATATCCAAAGATGAAAGGGCGGTGTTGCTACCGCCCGCCTGTACGGTTTCCAGGTGGACAAGATTGAACTCCGTCATGACCGTCGTAATCAGGAAGCCGAAGATGTTAGCGACCGGTAGCCACAGGTACACGCCAATGTAGCGACCGAGCCAAGAGGTAAAGGAGGACGAAAAGGGTTTCCAGAGGGAGAAGCCCAGGGCGAGGGGACCAACCAGGGCGAGTACCGACAGGGTAAAGGTCCGAATGGCACTCAGGCAAAAGACGACGGCGGTATACAGGAAGGCCAGCCCCCAGAACAGTGCATTGCGAATCGCCCAGCGTATTTGATACATGTAACTTTCCATTCGCCAGGAGATGTACTGGCCGATGCGGTCCTGACCGAAAAAGCCCGCTTCGTCTTCCAGACCGTAGGCTTCGAGGTACTTATCGAAGTCGCCATCTTGACCGAAGGCGTTGCCGAAGGCGGTGGCCTGACCATTTTTCACGTCATTGTCCAGCATTGCCTTAAGCACGTTGTCCAGTACTTCGCGTTCGCCGTTGACCAGTGCCTTGGATGCGGTCAGCGTAGGACTCAGCACGAGGTTTACCGTCTTGACCAGGGGAGTGTAAAGGATGAGTGCCGCCATGATCACCAGGGGCCGCGTGATCTCACTGAGGTAGATGGATTTGCGGTCCAGCATCCGACCGTAGATATGAGTAGAGATCATCACGATAGCCCCCATTGCCCCGATGAGGCAAGCAATGGATACGAAGACTTCCGCGCGTTCAAAAATGCTGTCGTACACCCGCTCCAACATTGCGTCGGCACGGGTCAGGTCAACGTCCGCGTAGGTCTGGGCGCTGGCCGTAGCGGTGGTGAGGAAAACAAGAAAGAGAATCCGGAGTAGTGACTTGGGCATGGCGGGGTTAGTTGAAGCTGAATAATTTGGTGGCACTGTTGTACTCATTCTGCTGGGCGTGACGGGAAAGCGTGGTCTGCTGGGCGCGGCGGTAAAGGTTGTCCAGGAGGGTGCGCAGAATGGTTAGCTCACTCTGCATCCGGTCCAGGTGCTGCAAGCGGTCGGCCGTACTCGCCCAGTACTTCTCCCGGGTCGATTCCACCCCGGCATCCGCTACCCCATCCCAGGCGTCGATCTCGACGCCCGACACGAGGGTGACGTACTTAAGCGTAGCGATGGCCTGTTTTTCGATCTCCCGCCCGGTGTTGCAGATGAACTTTACTTCGTCGAGGTCCGTCCAAACCTGCCGGTCGCTGGTCGCCTCGACCAGGGCGGGTACAATCGCGATGATCGCCTTGAACTCCTTGCGGATATCATCGACCTTATAGTAAGAGGTGACCAGGGCATCGGCCTGGGACAGTCCATTGTAGTAGTCCGTGTGGAGGCTGATTTCGGACTCCATCAGGCCGCTCACCTGCTGGAAGATCTCTTTCCAGTCCGCCCCCTTCTTGCGGGCGTAGTAAATCTGCCAAACCTGTACGATCAACTCGAATTGATTGTAGCGGCTGCGCCACTTGCGGGTGTCCAAACGTTCCTGTACACCCTGGCTGGACCGGCTGAGCACCGCAGGTTCAGCGGGGTTAAAGGGGGGCGTCGCGAACTGGGCGGTGAGCGGTAGCGTAGCCACGGCCACGACCACCAGGGCCGAGCACCAGCGGGGGAGCTTAGGGACGGACACGGAACAGGCTTTCGAGGTTGTTGACGTGGGTATCGCTGCGCTGGGCGGCGAGGTTGAGCAGCAGTAACCGAAAGTCGCGGATGCTAGAAACGATATCCACGCTTTCTTCGTAGAGCCGGTCAATCATTACGATGCGCTCACTGTCCATCATTTCTAAGTCCCCATTGCCGTTTATAGCTACCAGAATCAATTCCTCTAGAGAACCACTAATACGGCTCACCATACCATCAAATATCCGTTGCACCTTCTCCAATTCTTCGGGCGTGAAGGTGTCTGTGTTACGAATCAGACCGACCAAGCGAGGAGCATCGTTTCTAAGGTTTCTTAGCTCGCGGGTGTAAATTTTACTAGTCTCGAGCACCTTATGGTAGTTCTTGACTACCGGGTTCACGGAAGCCAACTCGTCGAAGAAGTCCTGGTGCAGCTGATGATTATCGCTGACCAGTCCGCGCACGATCTCATAGCCGTCGCGCAGGACGACATAGGTCTTGCGGTACTCTTCCAGCTGTTGGGCGGCAGCCTGACGCTGCATGGTGTTGAGGGCAAAGTCTGCGGACCAGAAGGCCACATCGTCCCAGTTCTGCGCCATCACCTTACTGGGTGATCCCAGTACCAGGAGACTAGTTACCGCTAAGGAGCTTACGCAAGACTTCAGTTTTAGGTACTTTATCATTTTCACGGTTGTTTTGGATGTTGGAAAGGAGGCCGACCAAGCCCTGCAGGTCACGGATAATGCTCACGATCTCCCGGTCGATCAGTTTCAGCTGGTCGGTGCGGTCGATGCTGCGTAGGGTGACCATGAAGTTGCCGTGCTCGGCCCGCAATTCGGCTAGTTCCTCCTGGGAGGTATTAGTACCCATGAGGGCAAACTTGGACGCCTTGACGACCTGCTGTGTGCGGTCGATCATCGACGTAAGCGTCCGACCGATCAGGTCACGCTCCTCGTCGGTAAACTGGTCCATGCGGGTGAACTGCATCCGCAGCTGGTCGATGATCTCGATGATCGACCGGACCCGTTTGCCGATCTCGAGGAAGCCCGCTACCGTCTGGGCGGCATTGCTCACCATCGTGAACTGCTCGTAGTATTTCGCAAAGAGTTCCTTGGTCCGGCGCAGCCCTTCGGACAGTTCCGCCAGTTGCTTCCGCTGCAGTTCGCGTTCGCGTCGCTTGGCCTCCGTCTGTTTCAGCGTCAGGTCGTACTTCATGGTCTTCTCCCCGAGGGTGAGCCAGCGCACGTTCTTCCCCTGGGTGTCGCCCGCCTTGATCAGTCCCTGAATGGCCTGGGGGTCCAGTTGGAGGGTTTCGGTGATGTACTGGTTGCCACTACCGGTGATCTGGGCAGCGGCTTCTTGCGACAGCAGCAGGAGGGCAGCGAACGAAAAGGAGCGGGAGGACCACATAGCTAGCGGGGTTGGGTGAACATCTCCAAACCGCCGTCGAGATCGACGGCCCGGTTGGTGTTGAGGTAGGTGATGTAGCGGTTGAGCTGGCTGACGGCCTGGACGTTCTGCAGTAGCCGTTGCTCGACGGTTTTGAGTACTTCGAAGCGTTCCAGGTCGGTGAGCTGTGCGTCACTGCCACCCCGGAACAGGGCGATGATCAGCTGGAAATTTGCCTCGGTGTCCTCCATGATCCGGTCGAGGACGCCGGTGAAGTGGCGCAGTTCGTCGGTCGTGAAGTACTCCGTTTCGGTCAGCAGCTGACCGGTATCGGCAAAGCGCAGCAGGAGGGTGCGTTGCAGGGTAAACACGTCCTTAACCCGCTTGCCGGTCGCCACGGCACTGTTGGCCGTTTTCAGCCCGGCGTAGATCGACGCAAACAGGTCGTGGTTCTTCTGAACGAACTCGATGATGCGCTGGAAGGCGGCAGTGCGTAGTAAATCCTCCGCCTGTTGGGAGGCTACGCTAAGCCATTCCAGGCGGATCGTCTTGCGCTGTTCGCTGTTGGTCTGTCCCTTAAGGATATGGGCCGTGACAATGGCGATGGGATCGGGGGAAGTGCCACTACCCGGATCCACCGGAGCGGTTTGGGCAAGCAAGGATCCACCGGGAAGGGATAGCGCCAGGCCTACGGCAATGGATTGGACGGTACGGCGCTTCATCAGGCACGCCATTTATTTGCCAGGGCCATGATCCCGGCCTCGTAGGAACCCATGAGCTTCGCCATGTCCTCGACGGCCTCCTTTTCCAGTTTCTCCGTGGTGTAGATCAGGTATTCTTCCAGCGGAACCTCCACCCCGTAGACGTTGGAGTACGCGCCCCCCAGGGCAATGAAGCACTCCTTGTACTTGCGGTGGGGGTCCAGGTTTTGGTTGACGCTCATGACCTGGGCCACGTCCTTTTCGTTCAGCCCCAGCAGGGCGGCAATCTCGTCGAAGCGGCTGGCAAACTTGCGCTGGTCCATGAGAATCTTGCAGTCGCTGTTAGCAACGATAGATTCCTTGACCACGGGGGAGTTCAGAATATCATCGACCTCCTGGGTAACGACCCAGGCTTCCCCTGTAAAACTTACGGACGGTCTTGAAGAGGTACTTGATGAAGTCGGCCATGCCTTCCTTGGCAATCGCCTTCCACGCCTCCTCAATGCAGATGATTTTGCGCGTTCCCTTGAGCTTGCGCATCTTGGAAATGAACACGTCCATAATCACGATGGTGACCACCGGAAAGAGGATCGGGTGATCCTTGATGTTGTCCAGCTCGAAAGACGATGAAGGGTTCCTGCAGCAGGTCGGCCTCACTGTCCGAATTCAGCAGGTAATCAAATTCCCCGCCCCGGTAGAAGGGGCGCAGGACGTAGAGGAAGTTGATCAGGTCGAATTCCTGTTCCCGTACCCTTTCCTTTTCCAGGTGACTACGGTACTCGTTGTCCATGAACTCGTAAAAGGTGTTGAAGCTGGGCTTAATGTCCGCGCGGGCATCCAGGTGCTTGTAGTACTGGGTAATGGCCGTGGAGAGGGCCACGTACTCGGCCTGTTCGACCGACTTGTCCTGCGACTTCCACACCGTTACCAGCAGCGTCTTTAGGCTTTCTTTTTTCTCGGTATCCAAGACGTCCAGCTCCCCAATCCGGAAGGGATTGAAGCTGATCGGATCGTCCTCGGTGTACTCGAAATACTTGCCCCTACGTACTGGCAGGTGCCGTAGTAGGAGCCGCCCACATCGACCAGGACGACGTGACTCCCCTGCTTGTAGTAGTTGTGCAGCAGGTGGTTGACGATGAAGCTCTTACCCGACCCGGAGGGACCCAGGATGAACTTGTTGCGGTTGGTGGTCAGCCCCCGCTTGATCGGCTCGTCGCTAATGTCCACGGCGACCGGGTAGCCGGTCAGTCGATCCACCAGCCGAATACCGTAGGGGCTGGCACTGGACCGGTAGTTCGTTTCCAGGTTGAACAGGCAACTGGCCTGACCCGCGAAGGTGGTAAAGTATTCCTCCCGCGGCAGGTCACCGGCGTTGCCGGGTATGCCCGCCCACCAGATCGTAGCCATCGAGAACTGTTCTTCCTTCGGAACGATGTTCACCTTCGAGAAGCAGGACTGCACCACGCCGCTGTGCCGCTTGAGCTCTTCGTCGGTTTCTCCGAAGACCAGGAGGTTGGCGTGAGCCTGTACGATGTTGGCCTGGGAGGAAGTGGTTTCGTGTAGGAACTCGTTGATCTGGGCGGCGTAGACCGCGTTGGGGCGGGCGTAGGGAGCCAGGGACTCCATGCGCCGCTGACGGCTCTCTAGTCCGGCAATCACCTCCTTGTCTTCCTCAATGAGGACGTACTGATTGTAGATGTGCGGACTGTTGCAGTACACGCCGAAGGCGTTGCCCATCGACATGTACAGCTTGGCCGCACCGTGCGATACGTTGCTGACGACCACCCCCGGAGAAACCGTACCGGGGAGGCAGTCGGCATTACTGATGGTAAAGAGCTTGCAACGGGTGTCCCCGATCTTAATACCGGAGCGAAAGTCCACGTCCCGCAGGACCGGTTCGGCCCTCGGGTTCAGGCTCAGGTACTTTTCAATGACCCCGGCCTGGGTGTGGGTACCCACGATCTCGTCGGAGGTCAGGCGGTGCAGGGTCAGCTTGCCACCGTCGGATAGAATACGCTCCATCTGACCGACCACCGAAACGAAATGCTCAACCGCTCCCGGATTGCTGATCCGCTTGGGTACAATCTTGAAGCGGTTGAGGGTACTGGTCAGGCTGGTCGCTTTGCGCTTGGTATTGGTCAGAAAGGTCACGTACAGGTAGCACTCGTGACGCAGGATGGGACGCTCGTTGAAGTGGCGTTCACTCGCCCGGTCACTCATGTCCAGTTCGGCGGTTTCGTCGATATTCAGTTCGTAGGACGAATCATAGTACCAGTCCTGCTTATGCACGACGGTACCGGAGGGAAGGACGCCCAGCGCCTTTACCCAGTCCACATGTAGTTGCTCCAGCTGATCCGAGGAGAGACTGTAAATCTCCGGGAGTTCCACCCGGAAACCTACGGTCACCTCCGCGTTCTTGCTGATGATCAAGTCGTCCTCTACCGCCATGATGGGCATGATATCCCTCTAGCTTGCGGGAAGAGATGCGGCCTGCGATGCCAGTAGCCATAACGTACTATTTTTTGAGGTTCAGAAAGGCGGAGCGGCTGCGGGTAACCAGGATGCGCGGGCGCTTCTGGTAGGCACTCTGTTTCGCCATGCCATACTCGCCGTGCTTGATCGACATATTCTGACAGTAGAAGAAGGCCCCCCCGATGATCACGAAGAAGACGATGATCCCGATCAGGTTAGAATCGATCAGCACCCGGCAGATGAAAAAGGCGATAAAGCCGAGGAGTAGGCCCAGGGCTAGGTAGCCCAGGAATTTCTCGGATAGTCCGAAGACCTCCGGTGATTTGCCTACTCCCCGACTGACTCGGTAAATCCTCACTAGTTCATGTTTACCCCGAACAGTGCCGTAATGATGGTGGGGATCAGGATCAGGAATACCGCGCCCCCAAACCAGGAAGCGGCGGTCTTACCGGCACCGGGATCGCCACTGGTCATCTTCGAGTAGACCTGGACACCGCCGACGATCGCCACCAGGGCAGCGATGATGTAGCAGATGTTGGTGATGGGCTGGATATAAGCCGTCAGGCCGGTTTCTACGTTGGCTAGGGCGGCGCTACCGGACTCCAGGTTACGCTGTCCTACGAGGTCGGTTCCGGCAATGCAGAGCATGGCTAGGAGGGTGAACATGCGCTGCTGAAAGCGAGCGGAAAGGCGGGAGTTAGGAAAGGAAATCATACTATGGGATTGGTGAAAGTGAACCCTCGGCCAATACCTTCCCAGCGTGGGAAGGACCAAAACGAGGGATTTATTTGAAGGCTACCGGAGGGTTTAGAACCCGGCCAGTGCACGAATAATCATGGGAAAAATGAGCAGGGCCAGACAGCCGCCAAACCAGTTGCGGACGCTGGAAAGGATG
>CAWDMV010000004.1:0-42224 GCA_963803525.1 Lewinellaceae bacterium | reverse complement strand
GGAGGCCCCTCAGCACCGGTAGCCCTGTAGTACCTGGTAGGCCCTATAGGGCCCGTAGCTCTGGGAGGGCCTGGATCACCGTCCCGACTGGCTGCGCCGCGGGAGCCGCGTCCGCTCCGCGTCGCCTAGAAAATCTGGTCGTTCCCGGTACCGCCTTGGGAGAAGCCAGACCTCGTAGGCGCTCCGAACCATCAAACCGTCTACTTGGTCACGTCCCGGCGCTTCCTCTCCGGCCTTGGCTACCCGGCTGGTGACGAGCGACCGAAGGTCCGCGCCGTGACCGCCATGTCGTAGAAGAAGAAGGAATCGCGTAGCGTCATCCGCCGAAGCGAGGTACTGTCCGCGCAACTGCAGGCGCTCCGGCAGCAAGCCATCGATCTCTTCCGCGATCGTACAGCGATCATCGAGGCCCGCCAGCACGCACCCAGGCGTCCCGCGAATGCCGCCTGCGGGGCCGGCAGCGAACCGAGCAGCAGTCGAACTCGGGAGAAGCGCAGCAATCAGATCGACGAACTCCCAAGGATGTCGGCCTGCCGCCGAGCAGGGTCTTGTCCGAGCGGATCGGTGCGGCCGGGCCCCGCCGGTACTGGTGCTGGAAGAACAGCTGGACGCCGTCTGGCGTCGATGTAATAGTAGGCGCTGTCCGCCGGCGGACAACCACCTTGTAGCGATCGGCGGAAGGGCACCGGGTCCGACCCGGCCCCAGAGCTGCGCTGGACGGGCGTGATCGACTCCGGCGGCCATAGAGCCGCGCAGGGTATCGTTGCGGACCTCGTAGACCGCCCGCGCTGGTTGAGATCTGCGTACCCCGTCCCCCGTGGCTGGTCAGAGTCGGGCGCCGGGGCGTGGCGGGAGGCCAGGCACAGGAAGCAGCAGGATCGTAATCAGGGATCCGATTGATCCGGTTAGGATTTCCGTAAGCTCGACGATCAGGTGCAGCCCGGGGTTGCCGGTGAGCCGCTCGACATCCACCCGGCAGAAGCTTGGCCGGACTTCCGCCGGTAGAGACGATGCTCCCCAGGCCTCCGCGGCGCAGGTGGCCACCGCGTAGCGTAGCCCGCGGTCGCCACATTCAGGTTCCATCTTCGCCTCACGACCGCCTGGCCAAAGGAAAAATCTACGGCGCGGACGGCGCCCTCCTACCCCGGTGGGCCTGGACGCCAGAACGAGCGAGAGCCGACGCTGAGCGAGCCGTCGAAGTCGACGATGTCCGCGGGACAAGTGTTGAGCTGAAAGAGCCAGGAGAAGCCCAGGAAGATAGCTGAGGTCGTAGTTGGATCAGGCCGTCGGCCGGGACTGGACCGTGGGAGTTGCTCCATCGATGCCCAGCAGACCGCCGAGCTGGCCGAGGAAGATGATGCCCTGGTCCGCTGTGAGCATGGGCGTACCGAGGGGGTCATCTGCATTAACCGGGTGCGCCTGCGTGGAGTTGTACTGGGGCCGCACGTTCAGGTCATGTGCCAGCGACGCGGTCCGTGACGATCAGCTCATCGGCGGCCGAAGACGGGCAACTCTGGGGGGCGTTCTCGAGGGCCAGCTCCTCGATCAGCACGGGATGGGCGGAGCTCGTCGGCTACGCGGCCCGGAAACCGTATTCAGGCCAGGCCGCTTCTCGCACCGGCGTCCGCCGTGCTCCGGGGGCGCGACGACGGTGGGCGAGATCGCGGCGCCTTCGGGGGAGGCGAGGAGCGATCAGGCTTCCTGCGACACGTTTTTCCACCTCTTCGGCGGGTGGGGCGGGCGGCGGCGCGAATGTCACCTGGCGCCAGTGGCGCGCCACTGGTCCTTCAGGATGCTCTGGCGCGGCCTCGGCACAGACGAAGGTCTCCGTGTCTTCCACCCCACCGAGTGGTCCTGGGGGAATAGTCCAGCGCAACGACCGCCATGCTGGAGCGCCGGCGCTGCTGACTCTGCAGGCCGAGGGCGATCCAGGCGATCAGCGCGCCTAGGCGTGCGACAGACCCTCCGAAAGGAAGCCTTCTGCTCCAGCGTCGCCAGCCATCCGCCAGCCGCCACGTGCCGGCGCCCGGCTTGGTACTCGACCGCCGAAGGTGTCATCACTGGTTCGTCCCCAAAGAGAATGCTCCCGCTCGAACACCACGCTGTCGGCCAGGAACTCCGTGTTCCGCCGTGGTGATGGGGTCGTCGTACTGATCCGACGCCGCCGGCGAAGTAGGCCTTCGACAAAGAGATCTGTCACCGTGTAACGAACCGCCGAAGGGTCGGGCGGCCGCCGTCGACAAACAGTCCTTCCCGACTGATCGTGAAGCGTAGGTCCCCGAAACCGGAACCGTGGCTAAAGGTCAATGACGAAGGGAAAAGCGTAGTGCCGCCCGCGGAGCCAGGCGGCGGCAGTGAGACGCACGAGATAGGCCTGCATCGAAGATCCTTGATCGGCCGAGGTCGTTGGCCCGGAAGCGAACCGCTGCTTCATGATCATAGGTCGGTTCAGGCCCTGCCGTTGTCGTCGTTGTCGGTTGAGAACCCGCGACGCGGACCGCCAGGCGGAGCAGGATGATTAACTCGCCGAATGATGAGGGAGGCCTGATCCTAAAATTGAACCTGAACCGCCCCGCAGCCCTATCATACTTGTCTCTACCGTCCGTGCCAGGTTTTCACCGTCTGGATAATTTAACGGAGGCCTTCCCCAGGTACCCGGCTCCCGCGGAGAAAAGGTCCCGGCGGCTGTAGCGTTGGGGTGCCACTTCGACGGCGCGAAGCGGGGCAGGAGGTTCCTTATGCGCGCAAGGAGAAAGTTGTTCGATCCAGCCAGTGAGGGAGAGCACGCAGCTGTTTTGCAGCTCGCCCATGCGGCGAAGCGTCGACGGCGACGGATGGAACGCGAGGGGCTGACCCTCGCGCTAGTATTGGTAGCCCGTACAGGCTGTACCCCGTGAGAACGTGAGTCTGGAGGCCCGCGATCTGAGAGAGCTGCAGGGACACGTACGAATAGCATCTTTCCCCATAGGTGATCTCGTCTGCTCCTCCACCGTGCGCAGGGCCTCTGCATGTTCAGCTGCATCAGGGCTCAGCTGGTTATGCACGATGTCGTGGCGTAGCCCGTCGCCAGATCGTGGAAACGGATGCGGAGGACCACGTCTGCTCTTGGTAGGAGTCAGTCAGGGGATCCTGCGAGCAGATGTGCACGAAGCGTCGTGGTAACTGGAAACCCCGCGATGGGAGACGGAACCGTAGGGAACGTCCTTGAGCCGTGCGATGTGATCTGGTAGCGACCATGCTTAAGTCTATACCTATCGTGGGGGGTCCCGATCGCTCAGATCGATCAGCACGAACCGAATCCACTCCAGCTCTTCTTCTCCCGCAGTAGTGCAGTGGTACTCATCTGGTGGTTGATTAAGAGCTGACGAAAGACGAACTTTGTGAATTGTCTGTGACGTAGGATGATCAAATCCAGTTTCGAGGTCAGCAGGTGGGGGATCAACGTCCTGCGACTCTGCTCATAGGTGCGAGCTGGTGCTGCGCACGGAGAGATCCCGCACCAACCCAAGCAGGACTCGCTGGGGGGTCCTTGTCGAGACAGACTCGTAATCGACGCGACCGAGGCCCGCGAACCGGCTCAGAGCTTCGTACCCATCAGGAGAATGCGGTCAAAAACTACTAGGGCACTGGTCCACAATCCGACCAGCTCGGTCGCCCCGAAATTATGAATTCCACCACACCCCCGCCGGTGCCGTTCCCGCCGGCACGGCCGCCGATGATGTCGTTGAGCTTGTCGAGCGGGATCACTGCCTCCTGCCCGGCCTCCCCGATCAGGGCCAGCGTGGGGCCCCGCGTGATACCCCCGTCGGCCAGGGCGGGGATGTTGAGCGCGTTGACGGCAGAGGTGAACAAGGCGCCCGCGGCCGCGCCCGCACCGGCAGCCAGGGCCACGTCGAAGGGGAAGGGTACGCTCTTCAGCGCGCTGGCCACCTGGGTAGCTACCGCGAGTTTGATCTGTGCGGCAATTGCATCACGGATCGCCGATACCACCGCGGCACCGAAGGCCTGGGCGGCGGTAGTGCCCTGGCCCATTGCCCGGGCCACGAATCAAAGGCCGTGCCGGACACCTGCTGCAGACCCTTTAGTGCGGAGGACATTTCCCCAAACTTGGAGGTGACGTTGTCCTGCTGCTCCTGCAGGAGGAGTAGCTTCTCGGACAGCGCCAGTACCGCCTCGTCGGTCGGCTGCAGCCCTTCCTCCAGGGCCTCGGTGATGGCTTCCTTCGTCAGGGTAATCTTCTGGCCCAGCGCATCGAAGGAATCGCCGAAGGCTGAGCCTTAATGTCCACCTCCGTGAAGGCCGTGCCCAGGTTGTCCTGAATCTCCTGTCCCAGGCTGGCCATGACTGACTTGACCGTGTTGAGCGGCTCGGCATTGAGATTGGGATTAATCTGTAGACCGCTCAGCTGTTCTTGCAGGAATTCCGCTTCCCGCTGGTTGCTGACCAGGCCTTTAAAGAGATCTCCCAGTTTATCGCGGGCTTTGGCGTTGAGAACGGGGCCCTCGTCCTCTTGTAAGGAGCTGACTTTACGCGCATTATTCTCTCTTGGCAAGTTGAGACTTGATACTCCGCCAGCAGTGGAAGCACTCGTTGTGCCGTCAGGTTGAAGCTGTATTGGAACCTCTAAATCCGTTTGTTTCCCAACTATATCCTTAAACGTGGTGGCGAATGCATTGGCAGCATTTTTGGCACCACCGATAAAATCAGTGGTGCTGATCAATTCAGCTGCTCCAGAGAAATCCCTGGTTAAAAACTTCCCTAGAGCTTGGCCAACAATACCGAGGTTTTGTACAAATCCATTGATACCCTCGATGATAAATGAGATCGTAGCGCCTACTGCTCCAAAAGCCGTTAAGAAAATTCCACCTACGGATTTTGCCTTGACACCTAGCTTGCTTAGTACCTTATTAGCCAAGTCACTAATGAGTGTCTTAACCGGCTCTAGCTGCTTGCCCAGTCTGGCTATCTGTCCGCGAAAGAATTCGCTTCGCTTGTAGGCCAGAACAAACCCTGCCACCAGCGAACCAACAACTGCCACGGCAACGGCAATCGGCCCAGTCAAAACGGCTAGCGCCAACTTTAACCCCCCAAGCACTTTTGACAGGGCAATGGCCCTACCGAGTGCCCCTCCAGTACCGAGAAGCGCAGAAAAGGCAGCAAACTGTTTTCCCGTGCTGAGTGCCAGTGCGCCCACTTTCAGTAACGGACCACTAAACAGCTTAAATCCAGACGTCAGCAGCGGCACCGTACGCGCAGCCGCCCCCAGCCCCAAGGTCAGCGGTCCCATCGCCGCCGCCGCCGCCGCGGTACCGATAATAAACTTCTGCACCGGCGGGCTGAGGTTCTTAAAGTAGGTGACCGCGGTGCTGATGCCGCTGGCCAGCCTCCCCAGGTTGACCTCCAGGTTGAGTGTCTTGGCGATCACTTCACCCAGTTCCTTTCCCGCAATCTGCAGCTCCACCCCGAAGCTGTCGAGTGATTTACTGATGCCGCCCTGTACGTTCTGAAAGGCCTTGTTGGCTTCAACCGCGCCGACCAGCCGGCTGACGAAGGTTTCCATGGCAATACCGGTCTCCCGGATGCCTTCGGCCGTGGTGACCCCGAATTCCTCCTTGATCACCTTGGCCAGGGCGGGCATGCGGTCGAGGATGCTATTGAGGTCCTCCTGTTCGATCTTGCCCTTACCGAGGATTTGGGAGAACTGCCGCACTACCCCACCGACGTCCTCGATGCTCGATCCGGATACAGTAGCAGCAATACCGAGCTGCCTGATCGTGTTCTCCGCCTGCCCGGCGCTCTGTCCCACCGACTGTAGCTTTAGGGAAGCCGCACTGGCCTCCTTCAGGTCAAGGGTGGTGCGGGTATCCTTTACAATGTCCAGGAGGCTGTCCAGCTGGGCGGCGCCCTTGTCCGCCGAACCGGCGAAGACCGCCAGGCCCTTCTCCGCCTTGTCGAAGCCGGCGAACATGCTGACCGCCGCGGCACCGATACCCAGTATGGGCAGCGACACGCGGGTAGTGAGATCACGGCCCAGGCGTTCAGCCTTGTAGCTGAAGCGCTTGAGCTGGTTTTCGGCCCCCTTCGAGGGAGGCTCCCAAGGCGGAGAGATCCGCACCTAACCGGACTTTAAGATCAGCTTGCGCCACGCTTGTTCATTTCGGCGTCCCACCTGGCGAAGAGGGCCGCGCGTTTTTTGAGTTGTTGGGCGGTCATCGCCGGGGTTTTGGCCGCGGCGGCTTCCTTAATCTTGTCCCAGGGCAGCTTGAGCACGTCGGTGGGTTTGAACTTGGCCCCCTGCTTCTGGTAGGGGGCCAGGACGGCGTACATGAGCATCCGCAGGCGCTCCCACTCCTGGCGCTCGTTGCGCTGCCGGGCCCGCAGGGCGGCCGACAGCTCGGCGGGCGTCAGGCGCTCGAAATCGTCGAGGGAGAGGCCGAGAACCCCCAGCGCTAGGGCTTGCGAGTCCTCGGCTTCTTCTTTCCCTCCTCCGGCGGCGTTTCGGCCGCGGCGCTGTCCATCGACACGGCCGCGAAGGCCCGGCCGGTCAGGGCCAGGTCGTCGTTTAGGGCCTCCTCGATCTCCTCGAGGCTGGGGGCTTCGCGCGCGTCCTTTTCCCGGGCCAGGCCGGACTTGACGATGTTGCGGATGAAGGCCGGCACGGCCTCGAAGGGCAGGGCATCCCCGATGCGTTCGGCCTCACTCATCAGGCGCAGGCCCGCCAGGGGCAGCGTGCGCTTGATGGCGGTGAAGTCCCAGCGCACGGGCCAGTCCTGGCCGGCGATGTGGAGAGAATTATCCTTGGGTTTCGACATGGGTACTGCTTGTTTGGGTATTGGCTAATCGGTTAAGGGGCCACCGTCTCGATCGTGGGGGCTCCGACGCCGGTGATGGTGCCGGAGAGGGTACCGTTCTCCTCCACCGCCGCGGTAACGGAGAAATCCGACATGAGGCCCTTGCCACTGATGAGCGTATCGCCCTCGGTGTCGGTGGTGGCGCGCCAGTCGAACTTGGCGTCGCTATTGAAGATGGTCAGCAGGCTGGCCACGCTATTGACCTCCGCGGTGTTGAGGGTGGTGTCCTCGCTGAGGAAGCCCTCGAAGGAGATGGAATATGACCGCTTGCCGGCCTCGGCGCTGGCGTAGCCGCCGACGCTGTCCTTATCGACCGTCTCGCGGCTTTCCATGGAAAAGGAGATGGTACAGGAGGTCGCGTGGCCGATGGGCTTACCCTCGACGTAGAGCCGGAAATTGGTACCGTTGATGACGCCAGTGCTGGCCATGATGCTTGAATTTTAGATTTAGAGTTTTCGTGCGCGGTAGTCCTGCACGATCTGATAGCATCTTCTGCTCCGGCTCGAATTCGGCGTCGCTCTCGTCGTCAAAAACGGTGCGCACCTCCTGACCCGGGGTCAATTCCCTGGTTTTCCAGTTCAGCGCGGCCTTCACCGCCCGGGCGATCTGGCGCAGCGTGGGGTAGTCGGTGGCCATGATGTCCACCTGGAAGGTCCAGCCGTTGCCGACCGGTCCATCTTTGGTCAGCTGCTGGCGCTCGTCGAGCTGATTGATCAGCACGGCGGGCACCTGGATGGCCTGCGGCAGGGCTACGGGGTAGATCCGGTCACCGACCAGGGCGGTCAGGGCTTCACTGCCGCTCAGCAAATCGTGGATGGCGTATTCGGCATCCATCAGCTGGTGGTTATGCCCCGCCCCCGGGCGCGTTCCTTAATGGCCTTCAGCGAAGCGGTCTTCACCTCGCTGATGATCTTACCCTTGGTGCGGCCAACGGCCGGGGTGAGCACCCTGCGCTTGAATGCCGCGGCGCTGCCGTAGATCATGGCTACGTAGTAGGGGTCGGTCGGCTGCCCGGACCCCCCGTACTCCTGTACGGTTTTCTTGCGGTTTTCCACGCCCACGAAGGCGTCCTTACTGCGCCGCAGGGCCAGTCGCTTAATCGATCGCCGGACGTTTCCGGGATTGTACTTGATGCGGTCGCCCGCCGAGGGCGTGCCGCTGGCCTTTTTCACCCGCCGGTAGTGGGCCCGGGCGGACTTGGGGGCCAGCTTGCGCGCCGCGGCCACCAGCGGCCGCGCCGCACGGTAGAGGATGCGCTGCCGGTCCCGCCGGTCGAAGTCCTCGATGGTCGCCTCGACCTTACCCAGCCAGATGTCGATCTCCTGGTTGATCTGGCGCGCGTTACTGAGTTGCTGCCGGGCCATCAGCTGGGTAGTTTTTCACCCCCGACCTGTTGGCACTCCAGCAGCAGGTACTCCATGCGCTCGCCGGTACGGAGCACGCTATCGACCTGCAGGACTTCCCCCTGGAAAATGACGCGATCGGTGGCCGTTATGGGCCCGCTCTCGCGCCGCAGGGTAACGTCGACGCGGTTGCGGCTGACGACCTGCTTTCCGGCCGTGCGCTCATCGCTCCCCGCCGGGCGGTAGGTCACCCCAGCCCATACCTCGCGGCCGGCAGACCAGCCGCTGACCTGGGCCCCGAGTTCGCCGCGGGTGACCGCTGCGCGCTGAATCGTCACGCGGTAGCGCATGTCGCCGATCACACCCATCGCCGCACGGGATTGAGCAGGTTCTCGGCGGCGGTGGGCAGTTTTCGGATCCGGTCGGTGCGCTTCTCGTAGTGCTCGGTGATGATCAGCTGCATGGCCACGGCCACCACGGCGGGGATCTCCTCCACGGTCGTGGCCGCGCCCACCAGTACGCGCACGGTCAGTACGTCGGTGGCCCGCTCGCGCAGGTGCACCATATCGTAGGGAAACTGGTCGTGAGTGTAGTACTCCGCGGGGTCGAGCGTGCGCTCGCCGACCGTGACGCTGGTAACCTCCTGGATCGGGCCGATGCCCGGTCCCGTGCCGGTGACCATGGAGTAGCCGGTCAGCTCCAGCTCCCGCTGGGCGAAGGCAGTATTGGTGTAATGCTCCACCCACTCGCGAGCTGCACGGATGAGGGCGCCGATCAGGGCGTCATCGGCGTCGTGGTCAACGCGCAGCCATTGCTTGGCTTGTTGCAGCGTGACCGGCTCGAAAGCGGGTGGAGTAATTACTTTGGTCATACGGCGGGCGGGGCGGCGGGCTTACTTCTTCGTCGACTTCTTCGTCGACTTCTGCACGGGGGCGGCCTCGACGGCTTTTTCCATCGACTCGTCGGCGTGCAACTCGGCCTTTTCGATCTCGGCCTCTTTCTTGGCGTCCTGGATCGCGCGCTCCTGCAGGCCGGCCTCCTTAGCGGCGGCCTCGGCGTTGGCGCGCTCGACTTCGGCCAGGGTGACTTTGCCCACTTCGGCATCGGCGATGGCCTGGGCCTTCTGCTCGGCTGCTTTTTTGGCCTCTTCGGTCAGCTCCGGCGTACTGCCAGAGGAGGCCTCCACCTGGGCGGCTTCGTCGTCGAAATCGACGGCGAACTTGGCACGGATCAAATCGTCGGCGACGTCATTTTTTACGGTGGCCGTATCGCCTTCGTCGTAGCCCAGGTTCCAGGGCTCGCAGCTAGGGCTCTTGGTGAAGATTACTTTTTTCATGTCAGATGATTGGTGGGTTGAAGTCCGCTCCGGATCGGATCACCGGAGCGGACTTAAACGCTGGTTTAGGAGAGGGTGGTGATGGCGTCCTTCATGGCGGCGAAGGCTTTGGGCTGGCGCACGGCGGCATCCCAGAAGGAGTTGATGGTCAGGGCCACCGTGGCGTTACGCGCCTTGGTGTAGGGATCGACCACCAGGTCGAGACCTCCCCATTGGGCTACCATCAGCTGACGGAAATCACCGAAGATCACCGCGGTCAGATTGGTGCCCGTGCCCTTGGTGATGTTACTGGGCACCTGGTTGGAGAAGCCCGTGCGGTAGCCCAGCAGGGTTCCCTGGCTGTCCTCCATCAGGAAGCGTCCGCTGCCCTCGTCGAGCTTGGTGGCCATCAGCTTAGCCTTGGCCTTCGTGTTGGTCAGGAAAGCCATGGTGTCGGTGCCGGCGTCTTCGTCGACGACAGCGGCCATGAGGGCGAGCAGGTGGATACGGTCCAGCGCCGCGCCATTGGTGCCACCGGCTACCGAGCCGATGCCGGGGGTGTTCAGGATGCCCAGGGGTACGTTGCCGGTACCGCTACCGTTGATGAGGGCCTTATCGAGGGCCAGCTCATTAGCGATCCGCAGGTCACGCCGCAGGAAGTTCTCGTAGCCCAGGGGCAGGCTCGACTGCAGGAGCAGCAGGCGGCTGGCCTCGGTGTAGGCCGTCAGGCGCTTCGGGTTCAGGGTGAAAGAACCGAAGGTCGGCGTGGTCTCGGGGGCCGCGTCGATCTCGCCGGCCCAGTTGGCCACTGTGGCACCGGTCTGGCGCAGCACTTCGAGGTTACCGGTCAGGCCGGTAATGACGTTGGCGCCCATGCGCTCCACGAGGGGCTCGGGGCGCAGCTGCTCCACCAGTCCAGTGAGGCGCCGATCGACGGTCACGCCGGCGCTGGGGGCACTCTGCGTGGTAGCCGTAGCGCGGGCTTCCATGAAGAAGGCGGGCACGGCCGCGCCCTGTACCGACTGGCCGAACTTAGCGGCCTCCGAGCGGGCTTCTTCCTGCATCTCCTTTTCGACGCCCGTCAGGGGCTCGTTGGAGAGCAGCGAGCGGAGCGCGGAGGTGAAGCGGTACTCGCGTACTTTTTCGTCCTGCTCGCGGGCCTCCCCGCGGTCGGCGGGATTACCCCCCGCCTGGCGCTCGACGTTGCGGGCAGCGGCGGAGGCAGCCTCCGCATCGCGCTTTTCCACGAACTCGAGGTCC
Organism: Lewinellaceae bacterium; assembly: GCA_963803525.1. Classification (GTDB taxonomy): domain Bacteria; phylum Bacteroidota; class Bacteroidia; order Chitinophagales; family Saprospiraceae; genus Neolewinella. The sequence continues at coordinate 31,455 of CAWDMV010000004.1, read as the reverse complement.
GTGGCCCGCTTTTCGAGCTCCTCGATCTCGGAGCGCAGGGTATCGGCCTGCTTCTGCTCTTCCTCGGTGTAGGAGCGGCCCTCGTCGGCCACTTTTTGGAGGAGGGAGCCGAAGGCCTTGTTTTTCTGGGCGGCCTTCTGCCGCAATTCCTGACTCTTGGTCATGGGAGAAATGGGTTATCGGCCTACAGCAGCCGGTTCGTAAAAAATTTGATGTCCTCGGCAAAGCGGGACGAAAAGACGGTTTCAGGTGTTTTTTTGCGCTTATCGGGCGCGTCCGCGGGTGCGGTGTCCTCCTCCTCCTCCTCCAGTGAAGGGGCGGAGCGAGCGTCGACGGTGGTGATGTCGTAGGCGGGGTAGGTGACCGGGCTGACGTCGCGCACGACTTCGATCTTCAGGATCTTGCGCAGGTCGATGTTCTTGTCGTTGTAGTTGTCCACCCAGCTGGTCTCCTTCACGCGAAAGGCGAAGGAGGATTGCGAGATGTCGCCGCGACGGATCATCTCCAGCACGTCGTTGCCGATCGAAGTATCCGGAGCCGTGAAGGTGTACTTAAGGCCGCGGGTATCGACCTCCAGTTTCAGGGTGCCGGACTTGGAGCGCGCCAGAATGTGGTTCGGATCGTGGTTAAACAGCGCCCGCACGTCGGAGAAGTCGCAGTTCTCAAAGGCGCCGGGTTCGATGCGCTCGTGGAACCAGCTGGAGATCTCCGCCACCTCGTTGAACACGGCGGCGTAGCCCGAGATGGTCCGGCCGTCGGCGGCGGGCTCGGCGCGCATGTCTACCTCGTAGTGGCGCTGCTCGATGGGGTTATTGATCTTCACCAATGGGTTTTTCATTTTCGGGTTTCACATTGGAGGCCAGCGGCATGTCGTAGCGGTCGCCGCCGTCGTAGGGGGCCATATTTTCGAGGGCGCGGATCTCGTTGGGGCTCATCGCGCCGACGTTGCGCATGACGGCGTAGAAGGTGCCGCGGCTCTTGGTATCGCCGCGCAACAAGCCGTCGACGTTGAAGCGGACGTAGTGGGTGCGGCGCTCCTCGGTACTGAAGCACTTGGAGTTCATCTCGTCCTCGATGAGCTTAATGATGGGCCGTAGCGTGAACTGCACGAACTTTCGGTTCGACTCCTCGACGTTGTTGAAGGTGCTGCCCTCGAGGCTGCCCAGCAGCAGGGCGTCCACCCCGGTCATGTTGGCGATGTCCTGAATGGTGGCCTTGCGGGCCTCGGCCATCTGATTGTCGCTCATCGTGGAGCCGATCTTCAGATACTTGAAGCCGTGGGGGAGCATACCGATCTTACCGGTTTTCTCCTTGCCGACGTTTTGTCCGTTCCAGACGGCCATGGCCTGGGCGGCCTGGCTGGCGTTCATGGGCTCATCCGGCACCAGCAGGCCGGATACCTGTCCTGCGTTGGTGTAGTACACACGCCCCAACTCGATCTCCGCCAGGATGCGCTCGAAGGTGGCCTGAAATAGGGCGATGGAAGCCTGTCCGCGGATACCGTCGGCGGAGTTCACCTTGAAGTGGAGTACCTCACTGGATTCCACGGTCTCCCCCTCGAAGACGAAAAAGAACTTGCCGGCGCGGCCCTCCACGAGCTCGGGACGCAGGGTGGGCATCTCCAACCGCAGCAGGTTGCCGGCCGCCCAGCGCATAATCACGAAACACTCCCCCTTCAGGAAGAGCTGGCGCACGATGGCCACGCGAAAGTCGTAGGAGTTGACCAGGGGATGTACGCGAAACTGCAGCAGGTCGTGCAGGGGGTGCTCCACCGCCGTTCGGTTGCCGCCGTCGGGCGCATCGACGTAGACCCCCACGGGTAGGCTGGCGATCTGGCTGGCGATCACCTCAATGGCCCGGTTGAAAGCCGGTATGGACTGGGCGGTCTTTTCGGTTACCTGGCTCACGTCGAATCCCCAGCGCTTCAGCATCATCTGCACCGTGGGGCCGTCGGCATTGCCCTGCAGGGTCGTGGGTAGGGCCGGGGCGGATCGCCGTTCGGTCGGGACCGTGTTGGTGCTCCGTCCCTCGGCGGTCCAGGCGGCCGGCAAAAAGGCCGATTCCAGCCGCTTCATCACTCCAACTTTCTGTACTTGGGCAGTCACGGACGTAAATGTCCCACCGCGCGGCCGCCGATCGCGTTAACTGTGTTAACCAATGTGACCAAACACGCAAATCATTTCCGCAAGCCGAGGCGGGTGCAGTAGCGCCAGCGCATATTGCGAAAGGACTGGTAATCTTCGTAGCGGCTACGTCCGGTAAGTGCCTTTACTTCGCCCTCCAGTTGCACGAAGGCCTCCTCCGAGGAAAAATCTCCGCTCAGCAGCTGGTAGTAGCGCTGAAAGTAGGTGTCAGTACCCAGCAGCGCCAGAGCATAGTTTACGGCGGCGCGTTCCCTGGAGGTCAGTTGGTTAATTACATCCATGATATAGTGAATTCAGGAGTCTCCTCCAGTTTATAGTCGAGGTATTCGCCGAAAGCCTCTGCCAGTGCCACGGCTCCGTCGATTTTCGATCGGGAGCGGTTTTTATCGAATTTCACGTTGCCGTTCCCGTCCCGGTACAGCACTACGTTGCCAAAATTCCATCCCAGAACGGGGTTATTCAGGTGATCGAGCTCACCCGAAAGAATTACCTTCTCCATGCTGGTGATGGGTTCGTTGAACGTGCCGGTATTCTGCCGGAATTCGTTCATGCTGACCTCTTCCGCGGTTAGCTTCGTGGCCAGGTGGGTGGCGTTCCAGGGGTCGTAGGACATGCCCTTCAGATCGTAGCGGGCGTGATCCTGCAGGATGATCCCGAAGATGTAGTCCAGATCGATGACATTTCCGGGGGTCAGGGTGATCCAGCCGGCGTCGCGCCAGTCAAAGTAGGGGACCATGTCCTTACGAATTAACTCGTCGGCCGACTCCTCGGGCAGGAAGTAGCGCATCAGCACGCGAAAACGGTCAAAGTGCGCCTGTGGCGGGAACAGGTAGGCGATCGCCGTGAAGTCCCGTGTCTTACCCAGGTCCAGCCCGGCAAAGCAGCGCAGGCCAGCCAGCTCGGCCGGATCCCACTGGCTGCAGCCGCGCACAAAGTCGGATTGCTTAATCCAGCGCTCCTGTACCGTGGCCCATAAATTGAGGTTCTTGGTCTTGAAATTGACCTCGAAGGTGGACCCCTCGTTCCGGGCCTTAATGTACTCCACCCGTAGGCCCTCCACGGTAGGGGTGCGGCCCAGGCCGGGATTGGCCTTTTCCCATACTCCCTCGTCCTCCCAGTCGTCGTCGTCGTCGAGGGTGTAGATCATCGGGAGCAGGCTTTCGTTTTCCTGGGTGCCCTCAAGCACCCGAATACAGCTTTCTTCGAAGAGAAAGAGGGGGCCCTGCACGTTAAACCCCCGCGTCGTGATGATCAGCAGTAGCGGTTGCTCCCGGCTGACCATACCGGATTCCATGTTGTTGGGTATACTGGCATCCTTGGCCTCGTGGTACTCATCAATGATGGCCAGGTGGGGATTGACCCCATCCATGGTTTTGGCATCCGCGGCGATGGGCTTGAAGAAGCTGTCGTTGTCGGAGTTGATGAGGTTGCGGTTGTTGGTGCTGTCGTAGATCCGCAGGCAAGAGTTGATGCTCTCACTCTCCCGCCGCAGCCGCTTGAGGATCTTCATGGCTGCTTCCCAGCTGAAGAGCGCCTGGTCGTACTTGTTGGCCGCCGAGTAGCACTCGGCACCCTCCTCGTCCTCGAAGTAGGTCATGATCGTGGCAATGGCGCCGGCGAATTCGGACTTACCGTTCTTTTTGGGTACGCAGAGCAGGGCCTTGCGAAACACCCGTAGGCGGGAATGGACGTGTTTCATGGCGAAGAGCATGACCAGGAAGAACTGCTGCCAGGGCATCAGCTCGAATTTGCGTCCGGCGTACTTACCCTTGGTATGACGGAAGTAGCCCACGATTTCGATTACCCGCTCGGCTTCCTCCAGATCAAAATATAGGTGATCCTGCATGGCCATGCCAAGACAACGTTCCACCGAAAGCCGTTCCAGCCGCCCGGCCAGCCGACGTCCTTGCAGGACGTCTTCCATGTACTCGATCCAGGCGGGAACGGCTTCGGGCATCAGGACACTTTCCGCAGTCGTCCAATCTTGTCGACGGGCCGGCGGCCCTTAGCCAGCGACTCTCCCCTACCCTTCTCCCGGAAGTTGCGATCGATGCCGAGGAGCTTGGCGTACTTCACGATGGTCTCGTTAGCATCTTTGCGCAGGAACACTTCGGGTCGGCGTCGGGGGTCGCCGTTCTTGTCCACCCGGGTGAATCCCTTATCGTTCAGCAGCTCGGTGAATTCCTCGTACTCGGCTACCGCCTTGGCGAAGGCGGCCACTGCCGCGGAGTCCACCTTGTCGATCTCCCCGCACGTTTTCAGGTAGGATTGCACTGCCCGAAATTCCTGGGCAGCCCGGGTATTGGCTTTCACGTAGGCCGGCATTTTTAGATTAGCCATTACGTATTCAAGTTTTTACAATTTTTGCGTCTCGTGTGTGGGGACGGTTAGCCAGGGGATGTATGGCCGAATGGCGATCAGGCCGGACACCCCCCCCCCGGTGCCTCCGTCGGCGCTGGTCGGGCGGGCGAGCAGCGCCAGTATCTCGTCACGGTCTACTGGTATCAATCCATCGATCGTTCTCCTATTGTTCAGTTCAATACCCTGCCCTTCCATCCCGCTCTTACGGTCATGGTGATAGCTGCACAGGGGCATCAGGTTGCGTACGTCGTAGTCTGCTCCTCCCTCTTCGCGGGCAATGATATGGTCAGTGACCTCCGCAACCGCTACTACACCTATCGCTTCACACACCTCACACAAGGGATGGCGCTGTCGTACAGCGCGACTAGTCTTGCGCCAGGCCTGGCTATTGTAGAACCTCTGATCCCCAGTTGGCTTGCGGATACGATCAGGCAGATACCGACGTCTTCGGCTTTTGGGTAGATGGGGCATTGGTGTCGGTGTAATAGGGAAGGGCCTTGAGGCGTGTAGCACGCCGCTCGGCATCCTCCTTGATGTAGTGGAGCAGGGTTTTGCGATCGCTGTGGCCAGTCATGGCCTGTATGTCGTCGAGGTGGATACCTGCAGCATGAGCGTTGGTGGCGAAGCTTCTTCGGGCAGTATGACTGGTAATCAATTCATACTTACGGTAGCGCTGTAGCACGGAACGGCCGCGGACGTTGCGGGCTAACTCTACCTCGTCACTCATGCCCGCTGCTTGGCATACTTCCTTAATGTAGCGGTTGATCATGACGGGACTGTGCTGAGGTAAATTCCAATCGTAGCGTTCGCCGATACGCTCGAGCATGGGGCGAAGTGGGATTACGACCTTCTTCCGGGTACCCTTCTGGGTGAACAGGCTGAGCATTCGCTGCCCCTTCAAGATTATGATGTTGGCAGCGCTGATCTGCGGCCACCGGTTTACCCGCAGCCCCGTGCAGCAGCCGGCGATGAATAGGTCGCGTACCTCCAGATGAGATTTGTGGCCTGGCCAGTCAAAAGCCGCTAGGTGCTCGAGCTCTTCGTCGTAGAGAGCCAGAGTATCCATGGCCTGGGCAGAGAGCCGCAGGTGACTCTTTAGGTGGACCGATCGGACGTCGCTACCCAGCTCATGGTCGCCGGATGCTGCAGCGTGCAGGCAAACCTGTTTTAGCTTGCGCAGGATCTTATATATGGTTGAATCCGTGCGTTCTTCATCCTGCTGCCAAAAGAAATCCCGGTACCGCTCAAATAGTCCCAGAGTAACATCCTCGAATTTCGGTGCCGTCGGCAGGCTCTCCGAGAATCGACAAAAGTGTTCCATAGCCACGCGGTCGCTCTTCTCCGTCTGACGACTCAGGTTGCCCGTTCGTTCCCGTTGGGTGATGTAAGTGCGGTAGTACTCGGCTACGGTGGTGGTCCGCTTTTGGCTGATGTATTCGGCTCCGTAGATCTGGGCGGTTATCATCCCCTTCATGACACTAGGGGTAAGCTCCAGCAGGCGGTGATCTCTGCGGTACTCGTTGTAGGTCCGGCGGACAAACTGATCAAGTTGATCAAGAATCCGGTTCACCTCCAGGTAGTCAGGGCGGCGACGGCACCACTTATCCAGAACTCGCTGGCTACTGCCGTCCCAGTGTTCGGGCTGCACGTATTCGGATGTACTAACCTGTACTCTCTGACCGGACCATACGAAGCGAAGCAAGATTAGGCAGTCCTTTTCCGGGAGCGGTCTTTCAAGGTAAAAGCGGGGTTTTCGGGCCATGATTGCTAGGTCTGGTGAGGTCCTAACATACGCAGTAACAGACGCCAAAACAAACAAGAGACGGGGACCGTAACCATGTTTAACATGATTTGTTTCATAAAGATTGCTACTACCCTGATTGCTTGCTTGGCTAACACACACAGGACGTAGGATTTTAAACATTTTGGGATTCCATCCGAGACCACTCCCCCTTGTCCGCCGAAGCTTGCCCAGCTTTTCTTGTCGACCGGGACAAATGGGCGAATTTCACAAACTTCATGGAAGCGTTCCGATTATTCGTGGACAAGTATGCACGAAGGCAGTGTACCAGAAGTAATGGTATGGTATGAACAAAAGCGGCAGCCGAGCAGGGTCACTATCTTTAAGGTGACTAAACGAAAAAGCATGCTCACCTGCCCGAACTGCACGAGTGGAAAGATAATCAAGTACGGCAAAACGCACGACGACCAGCAGCGCTACTGTTGTAAAGACTGTGCCCGACAATTCGTCGAGCATAACAATCATTGGATTGGTGCGGACAAACGGCGCTACATCACTAGGCTGCTGCGCGAACGGATCAGCCTACGGGGTATCTGTCGAGCCCTGGAAGTGAGCATGACCTGGCTGATGGACTTTGCCGCTGAGGTCTGGGGCGAAACACCCGAGGACCTGGGCGTAGCGCTAGACTTGTTGGACAACTTGAGCGAGGAAGCGCTACAAAGCGTTGAACTTCAGGTAGATGAGATGTGGTCCTTCGTCGGCTCTAAAAAACGCAAAAGGTCGATCTGGGTGATCTACTGCCCGGCAATCAAGCAAGCCTTGGCTTTCCATGTCGGGGGAAGGGGTAAAGCTGACGCTAGACAATTGTTTGATAAGCTACCGGATCGGCTGCGTTCCAATTGTCAGTTCGCCACCGACTACTGGGAGGCGTACTACCAGACCATTCCCAGCGAGCAACACCGTCCCAGCAAGGCGTTGACCTACTTCATCGAAGGGTGGTTCACTGGGGTAAGGGCAAGGGTCAGTAGGCTGGTTAGGCGGTCTGTGGCCTTCTCAAAGAAACTAGACAACCACGTCGCTGCCATCGCTTACTTCTTCTGGCAACGTAACTTATCTGCTCACCATTACTTTTGATACACTGCCTGCACGAATACCCCAGGAGGACTGGAAGACTATTGCCGCCTGTTTCGGGAGGAAAGAAATTGCAAGATCCGGAACTGGCTGAAAGATGGCCAAATTTGCCATCACTTTTACTTTTTGGAGAAAAGGCCGTTGCGCTACTTCATCGTAAAGCCCGGGATAGAGATTATACGTGACGCGGCCACTAAAAGTGAATTTCGACTTCCCCCTTATGCGCAGTAGTTCCCAGTTTAGTTCTTGATCAGGTTAGGTGGACCCTATGTTATTGGGGAAATTAGGGCTTGTTTGGGTTTTCCGAGCCTGACGAAGACGCCGCTAATTTGGGTCTATTCGAGCCTCCAAACGGGGAGCCTAGCGGGCTAGTTGACGCTTTTCGAGGGGAAGAGTTGGCGCAAAGGAGCAAGTTTGCGGCGGTGATCGGAATCCCAAACCAGCTCTTATGTGAAAACCAGCCACTTACATGGAGCCTGTAATATTATTTATGTTAAGTAGGAATTCTAAGCTGAGAGAAGTTGCAGTTAAGCCGCTGCCATAGCGCACGGAATCCGGCCGGCATTACACTTCCAGGATAGAAAGATCGAACTCGAATCCCGGCAATACATCTTCCCCCTCCAGCACCTTGTCGAAACCGCTGACCACGCGCTCGCTGCCATCCGCCCGATAGATGTAGGTCAATTCGTTTTTAGGATCGAGTAACCAGGCGAGTTGGACGCCGTTAGCGATCCAGGTGTCTTTCATCTTGGTATGTAGTTTGCCGATGCGATCGGTATCCGAGCGGACCTCTATGACAAAGTTCGGCACTACGGGCGCAAAGCTCTGCTTCTGGGCGGTGGTTAGTTCCGCCAGCCGCTCGTTACTTACGAAAGCAGCGTCGGCAGACCGCACCGAGCCATCAGGTAGCGTAAAGCCGGTAGTTGCGCTAAAGGCCCTGCCATTTTTCTTGGCCCGGGCATAAACGACCAAATCAGCAGAAACATCGGCCTCCTGCCCGCCCGATAGTAAGTGTATAGGTGACATGATAGTAAGTTGACCATTCGACTCCCGCTCTACGAGCAATTCCGGATGCTGGGCGCAGAAATTCTCAAATTCCGCAAGCGAAAGTTTTTCGTCAAAATCTAGCCGCAGAATACGACCGGCAGGAATAGCGACTGCGAAGTGAGTCATATTAAGTGTGTTGTACGCTAAATATACGGTATGGTTTGGAGAACGCCACTCCCGGTGGCTTCGGTCACCACCGGGGCCATGAGGGGCGGGTAGATTTTTATCCTCTCCACCCTAATCGGAAGAAGGACCACAAGGAGCGCTCAGCTTCCCTTATCGATTCTGACGCGGTGCACCAGACAGAAACCGTTGCGCGGAGTAGCTGCTTTCATGCTTAAATCGCGAAAGAAGTCTAGGCCGAATCTTGCCGTGTTAGCAAGGTAGAGCCCGAGGTTACAAAAACCGCCGTCCGCGCAGGAAAACGAAACCTAGAAATGAAAAAGCCGGAGCCGATTTCATCTAACTAGCTGAACGTCAACGAAGTACTTCTTTTTTACTGGTTATACTTTTACAGGAAGTGTAACCTAGTGATTGGCGATTGATTTTCGCAATGACTTGACGCCCTCAGCGTAGTTGTGAACGACTGAGTGAGGGCCGCGCTTAGCCGTAGCTAAGCGAGGTTGTCACTCAGGATGTACAGCGCCACGATGACAAGTCAAGGTGCAGCGAAATTTGATCGCTAACCACTAGTGAGATCGTCGCTTTTTGTCTATTTTACAGACACCGAGCTGATGAAATCTTACTTCGTACCGATGAAGCACATGCTTATTACTTGGCGCACGAACTACAGCTAGTAGAACCATCGGTCGTCAAAAGTATTGCTCGACAAATTCTTCCATCTTGGGGCCGTGCTTAGTATACCAGCACATGTAAACATCCGTAGCCCACTCCCTTACTTTTAGCTCGTGTTCCTCCTTGTTGCCGGCGGTCAGTACGTCCAGTATCGTTTTCTGCCCATTGGGCACGGGTGGTTCCAACCACTCAAAACTGGGTTTTTTCGCCAGAAGCGCTCCAATTTTATCGGTTGCTTGATCACCCCTCAATTGCATGACGAGTATAAAATACAGCCCGATCAAGTGCACATTTACCGATTGCTTAGACTGTCTGCCTGCTTGACCCGGGTGTTGTATCGCATACGTATCTACCGTCAACCGATGAGTCGATTCGGGATAATTGTATTCTCCATACTCCTTGGCCAAAATCTGACCGAACAGATTCCAACATCCCTGCGTCGTACCGAGGTAATTATGGGGCCGCCCCTCCACGTCGTCCACCAAGGCACCGCAGCCATAACACCTTTTGGTCTGCGTTTCCATATCTAATTCTATTAATTTATTCTGCCAGCACGATGCGAAAGATCTCTTCCATAGTCTCCTTAGACTGTTGCAGGTCATCAAGCGTACCGTAGTTCCCATTTGCCGCCCATGATACGGTGACGTCCTGCTCCGGGAAGTAGGCCATCGAAGCGAAGTAACCGATCGCATCGCCGCTGTGGAGGTAGGCCGGACCGAAGTCAGTATCCAACGAAAAGATACCGAGCCCGTAGCCCGTTCTGAAGAGTTCCGGATCTTCTTCTTTAGAATATATAAAGGTGGTCATCTGCTCTAGGGCATCCTCACCGATGATTTGCCCCGTGAATAGCAAGCGCATGAAGCGGTTGAGGTCGTAGGGGTTGGAGATCAGTCCGCCATCCGCGGTGAAGTAGTCCCATCCGCTGTAGTCGGTCGCCTCGATGAGTTGACCGTTATTATACAGGTCGATGTAGCCGCGCACGATACCGTCCGGCACGGGGTCCTCCGCCGCGAACTGCGTGAAGTTCAACTGGTAAGGTTCAAAAATGCGCTGCTCGAAGTAGCGGTAGAACGGCATACCGGCGACCTCCTCGATGATCATTCCCAGCAGGATATAACCAGTATTTGAGTAGTCGACGTCGGTACCTATCGGAAATTGAGGAGAGGCTCCACGGGAATACTCTAGCAACTCATCTGGCTGCCACACCCGTGTCAAATCGTTAAGCGACGCCGTTTGGAATTTAGCGCTGCGGATATAATTATTGATACCTGCGGAGTGCTGCAGCAGTTGCCGGACGGTCGCGTTCTCCGCGTTCTCCAGTCCATCGAGTGTTTCCACCGAAAGGAAATCACTGACCGGTGCGTCCAGGTCGATCCGGCCCTCCTCCCAGAGCTGAAGCAGGGCGACGGCGGTAAAGGTCTTAACGGTGCTGCCTACCCGCGTGATGTGACAGACTTCCATGTCCACTCCTCCGATGAGCTCGGCCTTCCCGGCGGCTCCCGACCAGGTACCAAATACCGGGTCGTGAACGGTAAAGAGCATACCGGGTATGCCTGACCCAATTCGATCCGCCATGAATTCTGTCAGTGCCGGAGCGGCGGGGTGGTCGGAGTTTTGCTCCAACGCCGTTGCCGTACAACCGTAGTAATTCAGGGGTTTGGCTTCGTCCTGCTTACAGGCGGTGGCCATCACTGCGACTAGTACGAGAAGTACTTTGATATGATTGATCATTATTGGATAGATTTGGGGGTAAAGGGATAAAGGCTGACGCCGAAGTGCAAGTTGGTATGGCTCATCAGCGGTATGAAGTCACCCGCGTAGGGGTATTCCAGCCAGGTCTGGTGCAGAAGGAAGATCTCCGGTGACCGGGCTTCTTTTGGCCGAAGGCGGTAACCAAGCCCGAAGGTGAGGGAGGGCATTACCCGGCTATTACCCTCGTCCTTCTTCGGCACCAATTCCCCCCCGACCATGGTGTACTCGGTGCGGGTGGCGAAGGTTTTGAGGTAGCCGCCGCCCAGTTTGGCCTTAAGGTTGACGCCCGAAGGATGCCGGTACTCGAAACTGGCATCCACGCTGGCGAACAGGCCGTGGAAAAGGTCGCGGTGAAACATATACCCAACGCTGACGGTGGGGAAAAAAGCAAATCTCCGCTGCGGATCGCCACGAAACTCGGTACCGATCTGGATACCGGGATGCAGTGGCTCCGACCATAGTGTGGTATACGGCATACTGGTCGACTCGTTAAACACGGAGATCGTAAGTGGCAGCTCGTGCTGCCCCCTGATGTCCGTAAAACAGCCGGTCAGGAACAGGGCTGCTAGTAATAAGCGTTGTATAAACATGGTGGTTGTTTTGTGAAATAAGTGTGCAAACTTAGTGGCTTATCGCCCCCACAATCGCTATGCTGACCGCCCTGGATTACCGAAACGGCCCCATTCCGATCCGAAGCGGACCCCTCTCTACCCTACCGTTTCACTGGCCTTCCCCTAACCACCGCAAAAAGGCTGCGGATTTGGTCTTTGATACGAACTGCTCGTCGTCGCACGGGGGCGAAAGGAGTACGCGGAGTTTCCGGGTAGCAGTGCGCTCGTACGCCTCCACGCTACCCCTACTAGCCACTACCTGGCGATTCAAGGTGAAGAATAGCGCGGGATCCACCTCCTCACGAATTTCCCGAAGATTGAGGGGACTCGAGAACTGTTCGGTCGTGGTCAGTACGACGAAGGTTGTCTTTTCCACTACCCTGAAGTAAGCGATATCGGCTACCGGAATACTGCGGGATAGCGCTCCCGAGTGAACCACTAAATACCCCCGGTAGGCTGGCTTGGCTACGGGTGGGTCAGCCGTAACCGGCGGGGTAATTAGTACGGAGTAGACCCCACTGATGAGTAGGCAAAAGAGGAGCATTAGCGGGAGCTCCAGGTAAAAAATGGTGGCGTCCGCGAGGGGAATGCCGAGTCCGACCACCACATATATGATCTCCAAAATCACCAACACACTTACCGGCAGCAGGACAGCTAAGCACAGGGACCGCCCCAGTGCCTTCCTGGTCATCTGCGCGCGCAGCACGATTGTAGGTCGACGGGTGTACAGATTATGGAAGTAAGCTCCGGCTGCGTAGGTAACTATGAACGCAAACAAAAGGTCGGAAAAATAGCTGGGTTGGGTAACCAGCTCAGCCAAACTATTTTCGTTACCGATGTGTACGGCCGCGGTGGCGATCACCGGGTATACAAAGTAGAACAGCCAGCGGTCATGGATGACAGTCACTTCACGCATGGCGTCTTCCGCGTATTTCAGGACGCGGGACCACCAAGGTAGTCGTAAACCCTTCGGTGAGTGACGGGTAACCATAGTTCTACCGCAAGCTCGTCTCCTCCCCCGTACTACCGAACTCTAGGTAACGGGCGAAGAAGGGCAGCACGTCATTCAGCAGTCTACCGTCGGGGGTATTGAGACGATCGCTATGCGTACCGATATACTCTTCTGCGTAATGGGGGATCCCGAGGTCTTCCAGGTGTTGACTAAACTTGCGGCTAGTGCTGACCAGACCGAATTCATCGTTGCGGCCCCAGTCCAGTTTGAGTGCGGTCAGGCGTTGCAGGTTAGCGCGGTACCTACCGGCCATTTCCAGGGGCATATGGTCGTTCCATATGGCCAGGACCTCATCGTCTACCACCAGGCTGTCTTCCACATAGTGGAAGGGCCGGTCAGCGTAAAAGGGTGGCCGCGCGGGATTGGGCGAAAAGGCCTGGCCCAGCACGACTACGACATTGGCCCCAAACTCATCCCAGTCTTTGATTAAAGTCTCTCGGTCCGGTAGCTGGTCGACACGGCGGTACCAGTCGCTACCGGCGGCAAGCTCGTGATCCAGCGCTAGGGGAGCCGGTGACATGGCATAGACCACGCTGAACACATCGGGATGTTGCATTCCCAGCACAAGTGCACCGTAGCCCCCCATTGAGTGGCCGGTGAGTCCCCGACCGACGGCATCGGCGATGGTACGGTAGTTACTGTCTAGGTGCTCCACCACGTCGCGGGTGACAAAATCGGCCCAGTTCCCCGTGAGGGGAGAATTCGTGTAGTAGCTGCCCCGGAAGCGCGTGTGGTGATCGGCGTTCACGATGATCGCCGGTGGAATCTTGCCGGTCTGAATGGCGTGGGCGAAGAGGGTATCGTACCGACTTTCCACCAGGTTGAGGCTATCGCTCCACGTAAAGCCATGCAGGTAATAGATGACGGGATACCGACGGGTAGCGTTATCGTCGTAGCCCGGCGGCAAGTAGATTGTCACACGGCGGGTGGTGGCCTCATCGGTCTCGTTCTCGAGGGACGCGGCGTAGAGGCGGTCTACTACCACGCGGGCCGGGCTATGCTGACCGACAAGTTGCCAGGTCATTAGGTACAGGACAGTCAGCGAGATAATGCGTTGCATATTCATAATTTATTATTGATCGATTGTACTGCTGAAGGGCAGTCAATCCCTATTGAAGAAAGATTTGTCGAGTGCTGCGCCTCCCATCTGGAGTACGGATCTCGACGATGTAGCCACCCCGCGGAAGCCGGTGGACGTCGAGGCGGTTACCGACGCCAAAGACCGGCACCTGTAACCGGGTGCGACCCAGGAGGTCACGTAAACTGAGGGTTGCGTGGGTGCCGCCGCTCAGGTCGATCGTGAGGTAGCTACTGGCGGGATTTGGATAAACCGATACCGGCAATACTTCGCTCGGGGCGGGACGCACACCGGTCAGTGGCTCCTCGATCTCCCGTACCGGACGGCCCGACCAGGGGCAGAACAGCCCCAGCGTATCTACCCAGTAGACGGGATCGGCGTCCAGGTCGGTGTAGGGGCAACCGCTACAAACTTCGATCGCCAGGTCGACCAGCTCCCAATCGTTGGGCAGGAAGTGCCAGGCAAAGCGGTGATCGGCGTTGGCGTTGTGCCCCCCGTCTCCGTGGGCGATAGGGCCGTTGATGAACTGCCGCTCGTCGAAGGGCTTTGCTAGCTCCTGCTGTAGGGCGGCAATGAGGAGACTGTCGTTGGTAGCCGCTACCATAGCGGTATCCTGCCAGTTGCCGTGGCCGCAGACGGGCCGGAATTGAAAGTAGCGCAGCGGCGCCTCGCTCTGGGCGCGGACGCAGGTGCAAAGTGCTGCGGTGAACAGCAGTAGTAGAATATTGATTTTCATTTGATTTACGCGTTGTTTTTAGGTTCGTGTACATGGCGGAAGGTCAGCATCTCGCCGAGCCGCGACGAGGCCCCGTGGTAAAAGCCGCTATCGTGGTCGAAGCCTCCCGGATTGCGAAAAGTGCCGAAGAGCATATCGAAGACGGGCAGGTCGGAGTAATTATACCGGTGGATGCCCCGGGCGTGGTGCAGCGCGTGGGCTTCCGGCCGTTGGACTAGGTAGCCGATCCAGCGCGGGGTGCGCACGTTAGCGTGCTGAAACACGGCCAGAAAATTGGTGAAGAGCAGAAAAGCCGTAATCGCTCCCGGACTCAAGCCGACGATCAACGCCAGACTGATACTGCCCAGCAGCGTGAAGCCGATCATATCGAGCGGACTGAACCAGAAGGCCCCCCAGGTATCCACCCGTTCGGCACTGTGGTGCATTTGGTGGAAGGTCACCCACAGCAGACCGTACCGGTGCATGGCCCAGTGCCACACGAAGACCCCGAACTCGTAGACGAGCACCCCGACCAGTGCACCCAGCCAGGCGGGCCAATTGCTGAGGTCGAAGAGTCGGTACACTTCGAGGTAGGGGTCCGTAAGCAGCGGCAGGTAGCTGGCTAGGTAGAAAAATACCACGAAGGAGATGAATCCCTTGAGCTTCCAGCCGGCTACTTCCGGGAGTTCACGAGCGGGTAAAATGGCTTCCCAAAGAATTAAGCTAGCGTAGATAGCTAGGAAGATTAGGGAGACCGGGTCGAGTAAAATATCAATCGGTGTAGGCACAATTGGTCGTTTTGGTGATTGTGCCACAAATGTGCCGGCCGGTCGGTACCACCTCCAATTTTAAACGGTCTACCGTTAGTATACACCACCCTGAAAGGGGTAGACAAGGAGTAGACAAGCGGCAAATCTATGGGCGTCAAATGATTGACTACCAATCGCTTATCCGCGACTACACCTCAATTCAGGGTTAGTAGAAAATCGTAGAGGTTGGTACCGGTCGGGAGGTCCATTTTCCGGCGTAGCCGGTAGCGGGCGGTCTTTACACTATCGGGACTGATACCGAGTATGCTACTCATCTCCTTAGTATTAAGGTTCAGCCGCAGGAGGGCGATCAGCCGAAACTCATTTTGGGTGAGGTCAGGATACCGCTGTTTTAGTTGTACAATCAGGTCGGGGTGGACCGCTTCGAAGTGTTTGCGGAAATCCTCCCACTCGGTATCGGTCTCGATGAGGTTGCTTACCTGCCGGGTGAGTTTCCCGAATTCTCCCCGCATGGTCTGGGGCAGCTTTTTGCGCATACCGTCGAGACTTCCCTTCAGGTCGGCTATGGCACCAGATTTATTGGCCAGGTTGAGCGCGTTTGCGGTTAGTTGACGCTCCCGGTCGTGCAATTCTTCGCGCAATTCCTCGGTGCGGCTTTCTGAGGCGAGGAGGTCCTTTCGTTTGCGGTCTATTGCCCGGTCCTTGAGTTTAACGAGAAACCAAGCGGTCGTTGCGACGAGTAGTAAGACAAGCAGCAATAACCACCGGGTTAGCCGCTCGTTCTTCCTCCGTTGTTCTGAGAACTGCAGCTCCGTCGTCGCCCGATCCAGCTCTTCCTGCTGGCGGGCGTAGCTGCGCCGGGCCTCGTAGCCGGTCATGAGGGCGGTGAGCTCCTGATCGTAGAGGGTGTCGGTCAGCTGGCGGTAGCGATCCGCGTAAGTCAGTGCGGCACGGTAGTTGCCATGGCGTTCTGACAGTTCCTTGTGGGCGAGGGTCACGTCGCGTTGTAATTTGAGGAGTCCGATGCCATCTGCGAGGTGTTCCGCACGCTCGAGGTAATCCTCTGCCAGCGCGTACTTGCCGTTGCGCAGGTAGGCCAACCCGATACCATACAGGCTCTCCCCCATTCCGACGTGGTCGAACCGCTGGCTACCCGCACCGATGGCCAGCAAGAAGTGCGAAATAGCCTTGTCGTAGTCTTCCTGTTTCAGGGCCAACCGGCCGAGTTTGCCGTTCACCTCACCGATCCCGTAGGTAAACTCCGCCTGTTCGTGCAATCCAAGCGCCCGGCGGAGGTAGTCGAAGGCGGGGACGTAATTGCTCTGCTCCGTAAGCAAATCCGCGATCTTAGTATAAGCGGTGGCTTCCCTGGTAACCAGACCTAAGCGACGGAATGAAGCCAAGGCACTTTGGTAGCTGCGCGCGGCCAGATCGTATTCCTTTTGGTCGGCGTAGACCATACCGATGTTCAGCTCGGTATTGGCCAGTCCCAGACTGTCACCGAGTGAGACATAGCCTTCACGGGCATCCAGCAGCAGGTGGTAAGCTAGATCCTTGTTCCCCCGCGCCCAGTGCCCGACTCCCACCACCCGCTGAGCGAAAGCACGTCCCTCCGCATAATTCGCCTGCTCCGCTAATTTCAGCGCCTCCTCCCCCATCGTGATGGACTGGGACGGATCGACGATCCAGTACCGGAAGCCGAGCTCGTTGAGTCTGTTCACCCGGCCGGTGTCAGGACCGGCGTAGGCCGCGAGCGCGGCTTCCAAATCCTGTATTTCGTTGGCGGGCTGGGCGGGTAGTCGCGCAAACGCCACCATTAGCACTAGGGTAAGTGCGAATCTATTCCATTCCGATCGTTTCTTCCAGTGCATGGTCCAACAAAGGTATGGCTACCGGCAGAATCGGCTAATCCCCCGTTAGCTCACTAAAAACATTGCACCCGCGTCCGCGCCCAATACTGTTTTTACACGTACCGTAGTATGTAGACCTCTGACCTTCAACAACTTGCCAGATCAGCACGCGAGCGCTGTCTACTTTTTATCCACGGCAGTCCGTCCCTTCGTACACCGGGAATGGACGGCAAAAAATTGGCTTCCGTACTCGCCGCCCTCACCTTTGGATCATTCCAAACAGCGCATAATAAACGCAATTATGGCAGAGCTTATCCTGAACTACACCTTCGATAACCCTAAATTCTCGAACCCCGACGGTACGCAGCCGGGCGCTTTCGTGGGTGCTACCCGTATTAAGGGACCGGGCGAGACCGTCCTAGGCACCTACCCCCGCGCGGTGTCGTTGGGGGAGATGGGTCAGGCAAAGATCACCCTCGACAAACTCCCTACGGACTCCCGTCAGTTTTGCGTACGACTTGCCTTTAGGGTGACCAACTCCTTGAACGGTCGCCAGCACCTGACGGTAGGCACCAAGTCGCCGTTCACTATTTCCACGCAACCTACCTTCTCAAGGGATAAATATATCCTCAACGCGACCGTCGGCACCAAAAATCACGGGGAGAATGGTTGCAGTAGCCACCACGTTAAAACCCTGGTGGAGAATAAATGGTATACGGCGAGTTTGGTGTACGACCTGGACACGGTTGCGCTTTTTATAGATGATGAATACGTTGCCCTACGGGCATTCCCCGACGGTACGATGGCCAATGTGGCGACCGGGGCGCTGTTCCTGGGATCAGAGGGGGACGGCAGCAGTGGTAAGTTTACGGGAGATATAGCTGCCTTTCAGTTATACAGGGGCATTCCGACTCACCTGGAGGAAAAACTAGACGTAATGCGGGAGGCACCGGAGTGGTACCTAACGCACAAGTACGAAGAGATCAAGAAAACTCAATCCCACCCCGGGTCCCTCATTTCCAAGACACGCTATGATGAATCCAGCGGAACTTATACGGACGACTACAGGGACTACACCATTGTACATCACCCGAAAACTGGCGGAGCCTTTGCGGTGCGTGGTGCCATAGCCAAAGCGTATAGGGCAATGGCTTCCACCGGGTCAGCACTCGGCTACCCGGTCAGCGACGAGATTGGTGAGTCCGGCACGACCCTGAAGCGGAACTTGTTTAAGAATGGGGGTATATACAGCGGCGGTGACGACGGGGCTGTTGCCGTGGTGGACCGGATCTACCTAACGTACGAAAACCTGGGCGGTGCTGCCGTGTGGGGCTTACCCCTCGGGCCGGCGAAGCGGATTGGAGACGGTCTCGAACAAAAATTTGAAAAATGCCGGATTTACTACAAAGATGGTGCGCCCCGGGCCTGTGAAGTGCACGGAGCCATCCTGGAGCGATATCTCCTACTCGGTGGCCCGCTGGTAGTCGGCTATCCTGTCGGAAATGAGGAAGATGTGATGAGGGAAGGTAGCCCCATCGGGAAGATGTCGGAATTTGAGAAGCGGACGATTTACTGGTCGTCCGCCACCGGTGCCTTCGCCGTGCAGGGAGATATCCGGCGCAAGTACCGGAACATGGGAGGTCCGGCCGGTGACCTTGGTTTTCCGACCTCTAACGAAGAGGACGTGCCCGATTACAGCGGCAAGGGTCGGATCAATTCCTTCCAGCGCGGTTCGGTGATCTCCTTCGGAAGCTACCGCGATACCGTGGTGGTCCACCCCTTCAGGATTTTCATCAACCGGCTGGAGACCAGGGAAAGCGAGGGTCTCGGGTTGGGAGAGAACGACCTGTTCTTCTTCTCTTATATCCACGAGAACGGAAACGAAATCTACCGCCGGAGGAATCCACCCTCGGGCAACTACGGCGGCCATAACCACAAGGAGATCGACTTCACCATTCCGCTAGAGCTCAATCCGGACAGCGTCAAAAAGACCTATGTCTTTTCGATGGATATCCGGGATAGCGACCCCGGTAAGGACGATAAGCTAGGCAAGTATTCCATCAAGCTCAACGCCGCTAACGCCTGGGGCATGCGGGAGAACCAGGGCATTTATGACGAGGCATTCAGTAGGGTTAAATCGCTGACCTTCTCTCTTCAACCTACCGTAGACGTCAGTAACCTCACCCCCGAACAACAGTGGTGGGCGGTCGAGAATGAGGGAACGCCGACCATCACCAAAAGCCAGTTTGCGACGACCTTTCGGGACGTGGACAGCGAGGCGGACTGGTGGAACGTCACCGACCACATCAAGACGAGCTTCTATCACCTCCTGGCAAAGGGAATTGCCGACGGAGGCAACTGCTTTGGAATGGCGACCGAGGGGATCTACGCCAGAAAGGGAAGGAGTCTGTTCAGCCTGCCCATCGATCGCTTTACCAACTGGGAGACGGTACGCAAGGAATTTAACATCAAGCAGGGCTACCAGATTGGTGCATGGGCGGTCTGGTGGTTCCTAAGCGAGGTCATTACGGGAAATACACACGACCCGAAGCACGTATTCCTACACTCCCAGAGCGCCTTCGAGCGCGGGGACGACCCCGTCATCTGCCTATCACAGAATTACACCTTTACCGAGAAGGCCCACTGCATCCTGCCCTTTTCCTACGATCGTAGCGCCCATCCATGGAAGATCAAGGTTTATGACCCAAACAAACCGGGGCAGGTAGGTCAGGTGCTCGTCGACCCTAAAAAGAACACCTTCGAGTACGTGGGCAGTGACACCTACACCGGCACTACCTATTCGGGCGGAAGATTGCACTACATGCCCTGGGGGGCCATTAACAGCGCGGCACGCACGCCCGTCTGGGATGCTATCCTGCTGTTGCTTTCGGGTACCGTAATTATAGTGGGCGATGACGCTAAGACGGAATCGATCAGGGACATTGCCGGTGAGGACCTCGACGTGAACGGCGACAGAGCGAAGAGGAGATTGCAGGCTGGTTACGACGTCAACGAATTCTTCGTTAGTTTCCCGGGCTTTGGCGCATCCGCTATGAAGGAGGGCCAACTACTGCTGCGCAATGAGTCTAAGCTCGGCAGGACCGACTTTTCCCACACCCTGAGAGGCACTACGCAGGGGGGGACGCTTGAATACACGATGAAAGACACGCTTAGCGAGCTGAGGGTCCAGCACGACATCAATATAAACGAGGTCGATAAAGTAGGCTTCGTTAATAAAGGAAAGCAGAACGGTGTCTTCAAGATTTTTTCCACCCGGGAAAAGCACTCGACCATAGAAATGACCAATAAGCTTGGCGTCGGCGGCGATTATTTCAAGATGAAGCTGAACAACCTACCCGTACGGCTCAGGAACCGGCTGGAGGTGAATTTCAAAAGAGGGTTTGGCGGAGTGGAAATCGCGGCCATTGGGGAACGGGTGAACGCCGCGATCGAAATAGAAACAAGGGTCAACGGTAAGCTACACAGGAAAACCGTAGAGGTAGATCTGGAAAAGGCTACCCGCCTCACACCGACCACGATAACTGGAACACTCCAAATAGCCGTCTCGAACACGGATCGGCTGTTCGGACCCAAGCTGGATCTACGGGTTTTGTAACCTGATAGTGTACCGCCTGCTTCCGGGTGTAGCCCCGGCAACCCTACCCCTTGGTTCTTCGTGATTGCCTGCGGTGAGCCCTACGTATCAACAACTATAATTAACTATTCCTGCATGGCACCTTACCTGAACGTGCTAATCACTACCACGGGTACCCGCTACCGGTAGGGCGGCTCTTTGCAATCCCGTCTACCATCGTTGGGGTGTACCAGATTGCGATCATGGTACCCGTGTGGCGAAATTTGAAGTAATGCCGGTGGGAATCTGAGCCCCACGTGTTTATTAGTGCATGATGGTTCCTTCACTCCACTTTCTCCATACCTCAAGATAATAATCAATCAAATTTATGAGATCCTCCTCTATTTTATGCTCACTTATTCTACTGCTAGCGTGCAGCTGTAATTACAACGAAATTACCGGGTCGGGCAATATCATCACGGATGACCGCTCAGCAGGCGCTTTCAGCAGTATAGTCGTCGGCCAGATCTTCAACGTCACTATCCGACAGGGTACGAATGCCCGGGTTACGGTTCGGGCGGATGATAACGTACTCCCGCAAATCGTAACTGCTACGACCGGTGGAGTACTTTCCATCAAGCTGCGTAATGGTAGCTATCAGCGGGTCACTGCTGAAGTCGACATCATACTCCCCCAGTTGAACGGACTGGAAATCAATAATGCCGCCAAAGCTACGCTTGACGAATTTGTAGCGGTTAACCCACTTGATATAGTACTCAATAATGCCACCTCCCTTAGCATGACCGGTAGCACCCCGGTGCTCAATCTGGTAGCCAATGATGCGAGTAAGGTGAGTGGATTTGGCTTTACGGCAGTTAGCTGTACCGTCCGGCTAGAGGATGCCAGCAATGCCGAGATCACCGTGACCGATGAGCTTAAAGGTTCTTTGACCGACGCTGCCGAGCTGCGCTACCGGGGTACGCCCAAAGTAAACGTCAGTACCAGTGACGCCAGTAGAGTGATAAAAGCAAATTAGGTGCTTCCTTCTCTCCGGAATATTGCTGGTAAATACTCGACACGTACGCCTCTACCCGTCATGATTTTGGGGATATTTGCACCGGGCCCTGCCTTAGCTCACTGGCAACTAGAAGGATTGAGGTATCCGGCTGACCGTGTTCGACACTGCACCTAAAGGCACTTTCAATTTAAGCGCAGTGAAATTTTGACGCCATATACTTAATAGTAGAAGTAGAACGAAGTTTTACTCACTATTCCGAAATTTTGGGAATTTATCATATTTTCTACGTTACACTTCTACAGGAAGTATAACCTAATACCTAAGACGAGCGCTTACCTAGAGTAGACAACCGCGGCCGAGACTGGCATCATCAAGTGAGAGCTGGTTTAGCATAGGGACGTGTTTAAAACGTCGGTCCGCATCTAGAGTAAATGCAACTAATTTGGGGGAAATTAGTCCTAGTTTTTTTAACGCTATACTAGGCCCTTAGCCTTGGTATTCGCTGTACGGCGCACGTCCACCGTGGGGTTGAACTGACGGGCAAAGCAGAAACGCTGTCAATCATTGGGCTGCGACGGATTGCTGCTGCTCCCACTTCTTTTTCATCCGGGGTAACTCCTCGGCCAAGAATGAAAAGTAATCCTGGATACGCTGGAGATCTCGATTGAACTCCGGGCTATTCGTACCCTTGCGCAATTCCAGAACACTGTCCATCGTCTGTACGAAGGGAGTGATGGTGGCGAAGCTCTCCTGAATCTGCTCAAGCCACTTAGCTGAGCTTACCCGGAAATAGCGTTTACGATCGCCCGGTTTGGTGAAGTAGTCTACGCGGCCCTCCTTCATTAGCTGCCGAAGGGCATTACTGATCGTACTCTTACTGGCGTCTAGAAACTTCTGGATGGCGAAGAATTCCATGGCGGGTGGGTCGGCGAGTAGTAATAGGGCGAAGACGCGTGCTTCCATGGGAGTTAGCCCGGTACCGGCAAAGAATACACCCAGTTCTTCCACCTTCTCTTTAATGTTGGCAATCATCTGTTGCGGAAACTTTGGGTATGTGAAGACACCTTGTTCGTTTAGTTCGGTTTTCTCTACTAACATAGCGGGGCTGTTTTGGTTGGCGTTGGATTATATATCAGCATATCCGATACGGGATACTCACGGCAGCAGAAGGAGCAAGTGGCGCTTTACGAGTAGTCGTCGGCTCTTGCTAAAATCCTCCATCCTAAACTAGGTTAAGCTCTTCGGTAGTCCGCTGCTCCTTGATCCGGAACAACAGTTTGTACATCACCGGCACGAAGATGAGCGTAATCACCGTCGCGAATAGCAGTCCAATCATGATCGCTACCGCCATTGGTTCCCACATCAATCCGCCACCGAGGTAGAGGGGAATAAGGCCCAGGGCAGTGGTAAAAGTGGTGAGTAGAATCGGCCGGAAGCGCTGCTTACAGGCATCCACGATGGCCCGAAAGGCGGTCTTTCCATCTTTCTCTTCGATCTCGATGCGGTCCATCAGCACGATGGCGTTATTGATCAGGATACCGGCTAGGGAGATCACGCCCAGGAAGGCCATGAAGCCAAAGTAGGAGTTGAAAAGCAGCAGTCCGAACACTACCCCGATGATACCCAGCGGAATGGTCGCCAGTACGATACCCATCTTACGGAAACTATTGAATTGTAGCATTAGCAACAGCACGATAATGAAGCCCGCCAGTGGCAATTTATTCGCCACGGCCATCATGGCCTCACTACTTGCCTCGCTCTCCCCACCGAGCTCGTAGGTGTAACCGGCCGGCCAGTTTTCCTTCAATTCTTCCAATCGTGGTGTTAGCACTGAGGTCACGTCGGTCGCCGTGTAGCCATCCTGCGCACCGGCACTGATGGTCATGGTTCGGTAGAGGTCACGCCGCTTGATCTTAGCGTACTGCCAGGCTACCTCCACATCGGCGACCTGCGTCAGTGGTACGTTCTCCCCCGAACCCTGGGCGAAGACATTGAGACTCTTCAGGTCCTGCACGTCGTATGACTCCGCCCCGCTGCCCCTCATGATGATGGGCAGGGCATCCTCATCCTCGCGGAACGATCCGGCGGTATAGCCCGACAGACTGGTGCGCAGCGATACGGCAATGTCCTGGTTAGTCACTCCGGCCCGCTCGGCCCGCTCCTGGTCGATATCGATGACGACCTTTTTACTCTTCGGCCCCCAGTCGTCGGTGATATTGTTCGCTTCGGACATCTCGTTGAGCACTCGCTTAATGTCGTCGGCAATGGTGTAGAGCATGTCTACTTCGGGGCCGCTCACCCGCACCGCCACGTCGCTGCCGCCACCACCGCCGCCGCCGAGCGGACCAACCGTGATGTCCGCATCCGGAAAGTTCTCGTAGGTATAATCCTCCAGCGCATCGATCATCCCCTGGTTGGCCTCGTAGCGACTCGTATTCATGAGCACGTGAGCGTAACCAGTATTGGCTTCCCCCGGCTGATAACCGAGGTCGTAGGAATCGGGTCCCTCACTAATAAAGGTGGTAAAGTCGGTGATGCCGTAGGCATCATTATCCTCCTTTTCTACCAGTAGATTGTCGTTGATGTACCCTTCGATGTCGGCTACGATTTCCGAGGTACGGTTGATGTCGGTGCCCAGGGGCAGGTTCACGTCCATCGTAATCAGGTTCCGGTCGCTGTCGGGGAAAAAAATGAAGGGGATCTGGGTGAATAGGGCGAGCGAGCCTACGAACATGCCGCCAATGACGGCCAGGGTGAGCCAGGGGTACTTGAGGGCTTTGTAGATAAAGTCGCCGTAATAGTTATTGAGTCGGGCGAAAATGTCTTGCTTGGGATGCTCGTCTGCCGGGGATTGCGCAGCTTCGCTCGTCGGCCGAAAAGTGTCCTGGAAAATCATTGCACCTGCGTTCCCGCCCAAACTTACATCAGGGGCCTCTCCCCCTGCTGACGTCTCCCCCTCGGGGGACGAACGAATCTCCGTCTCGCTCGGTTGGCGAGCCGGCTTAGTCTTCACCCGGATTAACGCCACGCCCAGCATACTCACCACCGTCATTGCCATGACCCAGCTGCTCAGCAGTGCAAAGGTGATTACCACGAACAGGGGACCCATCATCTCCCCCATCGTATTCTCGGCGAGGAAGAAGGCGAGGAAGGCGGCCGAGGTAGTGAGAGACGAAATGAGTAGCGGTATGGCTAGCTCACTCGTTGCGGCAAAGGCGGCCGGTCGGGGCTCCATACCTTCCTCCATACGCACCATCATGGCTTCGGAAATAACGATGGCGTTATCGACCAGCAAACCCAGGGCCATGATGAGGGCGGCCAGGGTAACCTGGTTGAGGCCTACGTCGAATAGGTTCATGAGCAGCAGCGTCATCACGATGGCCAGGGGAATCAGGCTCGCTACTACCAGGCCCGTGCGCCAGCCCAGGAAGAGGAACATAACCGCCAGTACGATCGCTACCGACTGCAGTACGTTACTCACGAAACCGCTTACGCTAGCCTGTACAAAGGCATCCTGGCTAGCGATGCGCTCCAGTTTCATACCTAGGGGGAGGGTCTCGTTGTAAATCAGCACGCGGGCATCGACTTCCTCGCCGAGCTCAATGAGGTTAGCGCCTTCCTTCACGGCAATGCCGACGACCAGACCCTGCTGACCGTCTACGCGCACCAGTCGTTCGGGTGGGTTGGTGTACCCCCTCGTGATGGTGGCGATCTCCCCGAGCTTGGCCGTTTGGTTTCCACTTAGGTCGACGATGGTGTTCTCCAGGTCAGCCAGGCTTTCGTAGTTACCGGTCGGCTCCAGTACGACGCGCTGGTCACCTACGGTTACCTCGCCGCCGGGAAAGACGATGTTCGTAGCCGAGATATTCCGTTGCAGCTCGTTAGCACTGAGGCCATAGCGGGCTAGGCGGGCGTTGTCGAACTCAACGAAGATTTGCTCCTGCCGCAGTCCGCTGATCTCCACCTCGGCGGCGTCGGAGAGTTTGACCAGGTCGTCGCGGATGTCCTCCGCTTCCTGCTCCAACTCGTCGAGGGTATAGCCGCCGCCGGCCAGGCCCAACTGAATGCCGTACACCACGCCCAGACCATCGTCCTTTACGGTGATCTGCCCCACCCCGTCGGGCAGCGTCGGTTGTAGCGTTTCGAGCTTGCGGCGCAGGCGGTCAAAGACGGGCTGCATGTCTTCCTTATTGACGCTGGGCTCAAGTTCAACGCTGACCACGCTGAGACCGGTGCGACTCTCGCTGCTAATACGCTTCACGGCGGCCAGTTCCTGGGCAGTGCGTTCGATACTCTCGGTGACCAGTTCTTCGACCCGTTCGGCACTCGCGCCGGGGAAGGGCGTTACAATGCTTGCCGCGCGGATCGTAAAGGGCGGCATGGCGTTACGGCTTAGGTTGTTGTAGCCGACCAAACCCATCACGGCAATCATCAGCACGATGAGTATGGTAACGCGGTTACTGGAAAGGGCGAGTTGCGTGATATTCATAATGGCGGGGGCGCGGGTGCGATGAAATTCGTGGAAGGCAATGTTTAGACTCGGGTTACATCCGGGGAAGCAGGATTGAACAGCGCTGCAGCTGTTGGTTACTCTAGTAGGCGCACTTCCATGCCGTCCAGGAGTTGTTTGAGACCGGCGGTGGCCACCTTGTCGCCAACTTCTAGGCCGGAGGTGACCTCGAAGCCATTCTGGTGGAGTTGGCCGATGGTTACGGGGCGCTTGTGGGCTACGTAGTTATCGGTGCTGTCGCTGGGCGTGAGGAGGAAAACGTACTTTTCACTGGGTCCTTCGGTAACCGACTCGATGGGGGTGAGCAACAGGTCGCCGGAGCCGGTACCGTCGTGGAAGGAAAAGCGAACGCTAGCCGCCATACCGGGGCGGATGGACTGCGTGCCTTCCAGAATACTGATCACTACGGGGTAGCTCGGTGCGTCTCCACTGGCGTAGGCCACTTCGGTTACACGGCCGGGAAACTCCTTGTTGCCGAGGGAAGGGAAGGTGATCGTTACGTCCATATCAGGGGTCACGACACCGATGCGGCTTTCCGGTAGGTTCACCTCTACTTCCGGTTCTTTCTCGGTGCTCAGGGTGACGATGGCCTTACCCGAACCGGCGTACTCATTGGCCTCGGCACTGCGGGTGGTAATGACTCCGTCGAAGGGGGCGGTCAGCCGGGTATAACCCACCTGGTTACGGGCGGCACGCACCTGTGCCCCGCTGGCGTTGAGCTGACTACGGGAGGCTTCCACCTGCGCCTGAGCGTTCTGAAACTGGCTCCGGGCCTGCTCGAATTCACTCAAGCTTACGCTGTTACTTTCGTACAGCTTAGTCGTGCGATCGTAGGCAGCACGGGCGGCCACGAGCTGGGTCTCGGTGCTCTGTAGCTGGGCCTGATTGGCCTCGTACTGGGCACTGGACTGACTGCGTTGCACTTCCATATCCTGGGGGTCGAGGGTGGCGATGAGTTGTCCTTTTTTGACCCGTTCACCGAGCTTTACCGAAAGGGTTCTGATGGTGCCGCTAACCCGAAAGGAAAGGGGGGTCTCCCCGGCGGCGGTAGCCACGCCGGTGTAGGTTTGCGTCGTGTTCCCGTCGTCAGTCATTACTTCCCCATAGCGGATGGCGCGGGTACGGGTTTCAACCTTTACTTCCTCGTCACCACCACAGGCAGTTATCAGGAGCAGCAGCAGGAAAAGAGATAGGTATTTCACGTTAGTTGATTTTACTTTTTGAACTCGACGAAGCGCTGCAGGAAGGCGGTCTGCTCGGTCTCCCCCGCGAGAAACTGGTAGCTGCCGGTCGAGCGCTGAAGGGCGATGAAGTCGGCTACGAACTGGTAGCCAGCGTTGGTCGCGTTGATATTACTCTGCAGGGTCACGTTCTGCGCGTCCACCACACTAGTGACATTGGTGGCCCCGGCCCGGTAGAGGTCTTCAATGATGGCGAAGTTCTTGTTGGAGGTCTCGGCGGCCTCCCGGGCCAGGTTGAGGTTGCGGTAACTGGCTACCATGGTCTCGACATCGGAATACAGGCGCTGCACCAGCTGGTTTTCGAGGTTCTGTCGTTGGGTCTGTGCCTGAAGTACCGCCACCCGTGACCGCTCGGCCTGGAACTTGCGCCGCCCCCCCTGGAAGATGGGGATGCCAACCTGTAGGGCTACGGTGTAGGTACTCCGCGGGCGGTCGTCACTCGCGAAGTCAAAACCCAGGTCTGGCGGCAGCGGCACGGTACCGTAGTTGGCTACCCGATAATTGTACTGCCCATTCACCGAAACTTGGGGAAGGTAGAAGGCGCGCTCAACTGAGAGCAGCTGGCGGTTCTGCGCCTTGATCGCCGCGTCAAGCTGGTCAAGGGCGGGCAGGTTACGGCGGGCTTCGTCAGCTAGAAAATCACCTAGACGGTTGAGATCGCGGGGACTGTTGAGCAGCGGCAGAATGGTCTGACCCACGATGCCCAACAGACTGTCCTGTCCGGTGAACATGGGCAATTGAAATTCCTCCTCGATGGGCCGGTTGAGCAGTTGATTGAGGTTGTAACGGGTCTGAGCCAATTGGGCCTGAGCGTTATTGACTTCTATCTTGTTAAGGGCCAGTTCGCTTTCCCAACGGTAGACATCGGTAGCTCCGACGGCCCCAACCTCCCGTTTGGTGAGGGCGCTATTGAGGTTGGTACGGGTGACGGCTAGGTTTTCGTTCTGGAGATCGGCGAAGACTTTGGCCTGCAAAGCGTTGAGGTAGGCGGTGGCTACGTCGAGCACCACGTCCAGCTGAGTCTGCTCGAGCGCGGCCTGCTGGCCTTCCAGCAGGAAGCGGTTAATGGCGACGTTGGCGAAGGCGGGTTCGGATAAAATGACCTGGTTGATCGTTCCGTTAGCCGTCCAATTGTATTTACCCTGCTGACCAAAGGAGCTGGCCACGGTCTGGCCGTCGAGCTGCGTGACCGTCGTGGCCACATCAAGCTGCGGCAGGAGGTCGCTGCGCGCGAGGTCGACATCGCTTACCGCTAGCGCAACGTCGTAGGCACTAAGATCGTAACCCAGATTATTGGCGAGCCCCTCCAGCACTGCCCCCTCAAGGGTCAGGATGCGCGCATCAGGTAGGTCGTTGGGGTTGAGCAGGGTCGCGCCGGCCATGGTCTCCCAGTTCGGATAGATACCGGCCCTACGGGCTACGGCCATGTCCAGTAGCAGCTCGGAAGTATAGGTGGTAAGTTGGGTACTGAGGTTCGCGGCGGGCACGCCGTCCATGATGCGCAGTACGTCAAGGGCGACGCGACGGGGCAGTTGTTCCAGGTTCTCTTCCGAGGAGTAAGCGGCCAGCCCCCCGAGGGAAAGTAGTGGTTGATCGAGGAGTCCCAGGGTGGCGATACCACGAGCGGTCAGGCTATCTAAAAGGGTGCGCTGCTGGGGTAGTGGCAGCACGCCGGCCAGGGGGGTGAGGTAGACCGCTCGGGTCTGGCCGAGTTGGGCCAAGATTTCACTGGCGCTGGTAGTAGCTACCAGGTAAGTAGACGGGGTATCAGAGATTGCATCGATAATCTTCTGTATTTCCGGGAGCAGGCTGGCCGTCGTGAGTACGGAGATCCGTTCGGCTCCGGAGAGTTCCCGCAGCGTACGCACATCGCGGCCGATCTCGAAGGGGGACTGCACGAAGGCGAAATTTTCTACTCCGCTACCCTCTGCCCCACCCCGCTGTCCGGCATCGAGCACTACTGCGGCGATGGTGGGTTTGGCGTAGCTTTCCCGATCCATTAGGGCGGTGCTAGTGGCCAGGCCAGTAGCAACGACTACGTCCGCCGATCCGTATGCCTCGGCGGTGGCTCCTTCAATGGCCGCTGGTTGGCCGCCGGTATATAGCGTGCGTAAGTCCAGAGCGTAGCGTGATTCCAGGATCGCCCGCAGCTCGCCGCCGATTAGGCTGTCCAGACTGGGCTCAGCTGCTGTATTTGCGTCCGATAGTAGCGTGACCCGAAGTGGCGACTGCCCGAACGCTAGCAAACCTGTAGTCAGCCAGAAGAGAGTAAAGAGTAGGAGCCGAATCGTATTAGCGTAGCGCACGGACATCCCGGCAGCGTACCCCTCCTTCTCCACATTATCGTAAGTCATTACCTGCATGTTATGCCCGATAAACACACGACTGTTTGTTTAGTTCGGTAGTTACAGAACAAAATAAACTATGCCCTTCTATGGTCTGCTGGACTGCTTCGGTTACCCGGGGCATCAGCCCTTCATTTGAAGACTTGTACCTTATTCATTCAGGCATCATCCGCGCGCAACTTACGCAGGAGGATGTACCCTACTTTGGCCCACACGTGATAGAACGCGCGCTTTTGATCAGCGCAGTGGGGCTGTTCTCGGTAACTCCTCTTAATCTTGGGTGCAAGGCGCTATGCGAGCGAATGCCGGTCGGGAAATGGAAAACGTAAAGACGTACTTCATAATCAGTCGGTGTGCTTGCCGTTGTTTCCCACCGGTCTGGCCGTGAGGTTAGCGGCGAGGTTTTTATGAATCAGGGTGCGGTGCGGGAAGGGAATCTCGATGTCCTCCCGGTCAAACCGCTGCTTAATGGACTTGTATAGGTCATTGCGCATTCGAAATCCGGTTACGTAAGTGGCCGCCCAGACCCAGGCGCGCAAGTTGACGCTGCTATCACCTAGGCCGATTACTTGTACGTCGACAACAGGCTTATCACCCTTCTTCTCGCGATCGCTGCGGTTATCAATCAGCAGGGGGTGGGCCTCGGCCTCTTCGCGCATGATTTGCATGGCCTGATTGATGTCGGAGTCGTAGCTGATGCCGATCTCTACGAACTCACAGGTCTTGTACTCGGTGAGTGTGTAGTTCTCGATCTTCTCCTTATTGATGATGGCGTTGGGGATGACCACTCGCTTATTCTGAAAGTTGTTGATTACCGTATGGCGCAGCGTCAGATCCTCTACCCTACCGACCGTATCGGTGACCTTAATGACGTCGCCGAGCCGGAAGGGCTTAAAAAAGGCGATGAATAATCCCCCGATCACGTTAGCAAAAGCCTCCTGGGCGGCCACGCCAATGATGAGTGCTAGCACACCGGCACCGGTCAGGGCCGTCGTGGCTAGTTCACGGGCGGCGGGGATGGCCAGAGCCGCCAGAATGATCCCTGTAGCGTAGATGCCTACCGTGGCCAGCGAATTGAGGTATTTATAGGTAGTAGTATCCTGCCGATCGCGCAGGGAGGTGGCTTTGATCCGCCGCTCAAAGAAGCCGCTCACCAATGCTGAAACGATGATCGTTGCCATCATTACGAAGGCGATCCAGATTACCCGGCCCAGGTTGGTGTTCATCATCGCGAAGTCCTCGGGATCGAGGAAGGCGTAACTGATGAGACCAGCGCCCAATACTATGACGAAGACCTTGAGAATCTTGCGGAGGGTGGGTAGTACGACCGGCTTCTTACCCCGCGCCTCCAGTCGTCCGATCCAATAACGAATACCAAAGTGAGCTGCGGACCAAAGCAGAGCCACTACTAAGGTCACGAATACGATCCAGTAAACATCCTTACTGGTTAGGGCGAGTGATTCCATTGTTGCTCATGTTTGTACTAGACAAACGACCCAGAGGTTTCTTTAGTTCGTTACGCATCGAACCGATTTTACAAACGGTTGTGCCTCAACTCGGTAAGCCTACCCTACCCCAGTTTTCGCATGAAACACTATTAGCATAAGTGTTTCAAAATTTGCCCCTTCCCTACCCCAAGACCCAGCAATCCCGTCACCAGGGCCTTACCCAATCTGCAAAATTTGAAACACTACTGATGTAGTGTTCACCTGGTGCAGCCAGTTCCGTGGTAAAGCACAAGTACCGAATTCTAGCTCCCC
>CAWDMV010000003.1:317500-461896 GCA_963803525.1 Lewinellaceae bacterium | reverse complement strand
GGTCCTTGCGCGCCAGTTTTTCCTCGGAATCGTTGAGGCCGGGTACGGTGGAGGCCCACTCCGGGCGCTGCTCGATCACGGCGCCGAGCATTTTGCGCGCGGCTCTCCAGTACCCAATGGGGAGGTCATAGAGGTTGAGGATGCCGCTGCCGGCAGTGGCCTGAAAGGTGTGGTAGGCCCCGTCTTCGTAGCTGTAAGCAGCCTTCGGTTGGTAGGAAACGACCTTATCGGCCACCTTTCGGTCGATGTCGTGGTAAACCGCATCCACGCTGAAGACGCCCGTTTCGTGGCGCACCATACGGTCAAGACCCATCCGGACGGCGGCCATGCGGCCAAGTTCCAGTCCGGGAGACATTTCCGTTACGGACTGAATGGACGACGAATAGCTTCGGCGCTGAAAGTCGCTCAGGGGGCCAACTTTGCTCAGGCGGTCGAACACGTTGCCCGGATAGGTCGCGATTGTAGTAAAGTAGCGCTGAAGCAAATCCGCCTCATCAAGTCCTTCGAGAATAGAGCGTACGAAAGCGTTACCGGTGGGGTGGGTGAGCAGAACCATCGAGTAGATTTAGTAATTGAAGAGCCTAGGTGGAGTAGGGCAAGCGGTTTCAGGCCGGTCGGCAGGTGCAAGGGGAGCCACCTACTGCTCGTACCCGTTGAGGCAGTAACGGAAGAGTCTTCCCGTAGTCTGCCGAATTTGGCGCCGGCGCTTGGGCTTGTGGAGGTAGACGATGTTCGATAATACCCACTCTGCTCCGTGGCGGAGCAGGAGGCCGGCGGGCCAGGCCAGGAAAACTTTGCCTTTGGCGTGCTTCTTCAGGTAGCGCAAGCGCCCCTGATGCGACATGATGGCGCGGTTGGCCGACCACGAGGAGATCGCCGCTTGGTTATCATGTATTACCTCATCCGTCTTAATGACGGACAGGAACCAGCCCTTATCGTGCAGCACCTTGGCCCAATCCAGGTCGCAATCCGAAAAGGGAAAGCGTTTCGCATCGAGCCCGCCGGAGTCGATCCACGCGGCCACTTTGACCAGTAAGGGGCTGGTGTGTACGATATCGAGGATGCCGTAGTCCACTCCCGTGAAGGCATCCGCGTTGCGGTAGCGAATGGCGTCTAGTTTGAGGGCATGCACCAACTTGGGCCCCAACAGAAACTTCCAGACGGTCGGGAAGGAGGCTCCGATACCGGCGGGCCTTCCGTCGACGTACCGCACCGTAAAGCCGCAGGCTGCCATCGTATCGTGACGCGCTAGGACCTCCCGCGCTTTGTTCAGCGGCGGGGCGGAAAGGATTTGGTTATCCGTTTCGTAAAATAGTAGGTACTCCAGTGATTTATAGCGCTCGATGGCGTAGGCCGCGATGGTGTTGAGACCGGCGGCGAAGGAAGTATCCTCTCCCGCAGACTGGGGCGTGAGGACTTCAATGGGGAAGTCGGCCCTTTGTTTTTGTTCGGCTAGCCACTCCAGCGTTCCGTCGTTAGAGCCCGCATCGTAAACAACCACGGCCACCTGCCCCCGAAAGTTAGGGTCGGTAGGTAACCACTGCCGGAGGGGCCGGAGCGCCTCGCGAAAGAGCTCTAATCGGTTGAAAGAATTAATCAGTATAGCTATACTAATATCCGTCTCACTACTCATGCACAGGGTGAATTTTTCTCAGAATTTTGAAGGGATAGGAAGCCTAGTTGCTGTAGGTCTTCCCTGAAATTGCGGGCAACGCGCTGCGGGGTGATCCACTCGGTCGGAAGGTCCCGGGCTGCCCGACGCGCGGCAAGAAAGGCCTCGGTACTGAATTCGGTGAGGATCGCCGAGTTAAACTCCGGATACAGAAAGGGGGGATGGAGTTTCGTTACTTTCGGAGCGGCAACCGGCACGCGCTGCATCAGGAAAGCAGCTACCGTTCCGCTTTTGCCCAGCGCATGAAGAGGAACGGGCGTGATGCCCAGGTGCACGCTCTCGAGCCGGCTAAGTAGATCGACGTCCGATAGAAATCCCACCGACATGACTCCAAGCGCCGGAAATAGCGCGGCGAGCCCGTTGCCGGTTTCCGCAATTTTGGCGGCGTTTCCCCCGATAAGTAGTACTTCGATGCTGCCCCCCGGGGTGGTGTCGTGCAGTTCCGCCACCAAATCTCCGAGAAACTTGGTCACGGGCGAGGAGAGCTCCATCTGGCTGAAGAAGGCCAGCCGGAATACGCCGCCCCGGCTGACCTGGCTAAGGTTCCCGCGCGTTCCGCCGGTGGCTACGTTGGCAAAGAGGGGGAGGGGCGAGGCGGGGATACCGATCGATTTCAGCTCCTCGATGTAGATGGGTAAGTGAGAATGAACCATCACCGGCCGCAACTCTTCATAGAGCTTCTTGATTAACCACTGTTGCCCCAGGCGGAGCAGCCGGGATTTTACCGAACTACCCTGGGCACCTACCCAGAGTTCGTGGAACATGACGTGCCACTGCCGGTGGCGGAAGGCAGGGCGGCCAAGTTGCTGCACGAACCGTCGGGGGAACCCCTTGGAATGGAAGGCAAACGGGACGAATTGCAGGCTGATGATTTCTGGATCGACATCGTTGACGTGATCCGAGACGGCCTTCCACCGCAGGGCGTGGGAGGTTTTTCGGGAAATCCTGAGGGTAGGGATTGCGTGATTCCCTGCGTGTTGTTGCTCGTGTATTACGCCATCCACCTCCACGTCGTGGGTGGCAATGAGGGCGGTGATACAGCCCTGCGTCTGCAGGTGACCGGCCAGCACGCGGGTATAATCTCCCACGCCATTCCTTCCGGCATTCAGGGACCCGCAGATGAATAGAATCGAAGCCGACATCAGCTTCCCAGTTTTTTATAGAAGCGCGCGCTAAAGCGGAGGGCTCGGCAGAGGACCTGCATACGTTTCACCTTACCCCCGCTTAGGGGACTCAACTCGCTTCCATTTACGTTTGCCCAAAACATGACGTCAGACTCCCGGGGGGGGGGTGCCCCGGAAGAATTCTTTGATGAAACTCTTTCTCCAGGGCTTAGGTCCGATCGGATGATGCATCAAACGCATACCGTAAATGAACCCCATGGCCTCCGGGCCTACGGGAGAGATCAGTTGGTCGGTGACCATGGCGGCCAGATTGAGGGAGTCCTGGTTGGTGCTTAGTACGATGGCCGTACGGTCGAAAACCCTAAATTCTTTCATGTTGCCGCTGTACGGCGCCAGGATGGCAAATGAAGCGTTCCAGTCGTGGATGAACTGCTTGGTGTCCTGCGTCCACCCGAGAAAACCGCTGTTGTAGTAATCATCCAGTTCGTGGGTTACCGAGTGGCCCGCTGCCCGGGCGAAGGCCGCCCAGCACTTGCGGATAGGGTGATAGCGGTGGAAGGTGAAGTTGACGTCTCCACACAGGGCAACGCCCTGCTTGACCCACTCACCGAAGAAACTCATGCGCGCGTTCACTACGATGTCGGAGTCAAAGAAGAAATATTCTTCTGCCCCGGGAGCCAGCACTTCGGTTAGGTGCAGAAACCATTTTGGCTTTTCGTGCACCATATGCAGGCTGCCGTTGAGTTCCACCAGTTCTACTTCTAATCCGCTCTTCGTGCGGAAAGACTGTCCGTTCTTGGTCGGGTGTAATTCAGGTAACCACCCCGGCAGGTCCCCCCGGAAGCCAACAATTACCTTATCGACGTACGTACCGTACTTGACTACTGAATTTAACAGAGCAGCCAAGCCAAGAAAGTAGTCTCTTTCGGCAAGTGTCGTAAGTATTTTCATCTCAACGGTTGAACGAAGCAGGCAAGCGCAGGCCCCGGTGGATTATGCCGGTGTGCGCCATTCCATCTTGTAAGTGGTCTGGTATAGAAAATCGACGATGCGGTAGCCAATATTGACGGCCGCCGAAGCAATGGAGAAGCTGATAACTCCGGCCAGGGTGGTGTAATCTACCACAAAGCTCAGGATTAGAATCTGACTCACAATGACCGTGGCGATAAACACGTAAGGGTGAGGAATAATGCCCCGGGAAGAAGACATTTGGTGTGACACCCCACTGACTAAGGAAAGACAGCTTCCCACACTCATCAAAAATACCTCGTACTGAAGGTCACTGTAATTTTTGCCCAGGATCCACAGGAAGAGATCGGGAAACAAGTACACCACGGTCGCGATGCCGGCCGACATGAGCAGCAGCAGCCCAAGCATTTGAAAATACCTGTTGATAATGACCGATTTTACGGGGGGCAAACGTGCGTAGCGGGGGACGATCAGCATCTCTACTACCGCCCGGACGAGCGTGAGCAGCATGGCCAGGCGCGAGAGCGCACCGATTTGGGCAATGCTCGCCGTGTCGCTGAAAATAGCGATCAACCACACGGTGATTTGTCCAGAAATACAGTAGTAAATGCTGCCGGGCAGAATCTTTTTGACCGTCTGCATGATCTTGGCCCGGTAGATAGGGTCGGGGGCCGCCTGCCAGTCCGCCTTGTCCAGGGATAACTTGCGCAACTTCAGGTTACCATGCACTTGGCTAATACCAGAGGCCAGAACAGCCAGCGCCGCGAACGGGAACACCAGGAGCAGCGGTATCGTCACCAGAAGGCGGACTATATTAATGCGGACGTTAATTTTCAACAGCTCGTTGATGTCCTGGTGAAGTTTCGGAACTATCTGCAGAAGCGATCCCGACAGCGCGGCCCAGAACGTAGGGGCCAGACAGGCAATGAGTAAAACCGCGTACTGCCACTCCATATCTTGCTCCCGTAGAAGGTAGAACAGAATGGGAACGGACACCAGCAAGCTGAACGTAGCGAACTGTCGCCGCATCGCCATGCCGGTCGCGAGTATTTTTCCCAACTCGCGGCGATCGCGCCAGTTTTTACCGCCCTCCGCCATTACCCCGCTACCAATTCCGCCGTCAGCCAGGATTGTCATGGTCGCTAACATGGTGTTGGCCAGGGTGTAGTAGGCATACTGCTCGGTGGACAGGATGCGGATGATGAAGATCCCGCAGATGAACCCAACCCCCTGAATTAAGATCTGGGAGCCTCCGGTCACTCCCAGCAGTTTGCTCCACTTGACGAGATTGGCGGACTTAGAAGCGAGGGGGAAATTCAAGCTGAAACGACGTGGCGTGGTAGAGGGAAAGGGGCGATGAGTGAGGGTTGATCAGATCGTGTGCCAGACAAAGCAAACTCACCTATTTGTAGTAACCGTAACCGTACCCGTAAGTCGATTTCGGATCCAAGCCATTGATTATCAGGCTAAACCTGGTCATATTACCGGCTTCTACGAGCTCATTGATGTAGGCGGTGCTTTTTTTAGGAGTCACCATGACGCGGGCGACGAACAGGCAAACGTCTATGTAATCCTTCATCAACAAGCCATCGGTCACTACCCCGACGGGTGGGGCGTCCAGGATGATGATGTCAAACTCCTGCCGCAGGCGCTCCATGAGGGTGTTCATGCGCTTCTCCATCAGCAATTCCGCGGGGTTTGGGGGGATGGGTCCGCTGGGGATGATGAACAAGCGCTCGTTTTCGGTCGACTTAACCACTTCCTCGTAGGAGGATTTAGAGATTAAGTAGTTGGAGAGTCCGGTGGTATTGGTTCCCCCTTCCTCCTTATTCATGACCATTTCCGCCAGCCTGGGCTTACGCATATCAAGGCCAACCACTACTACTCTTTTTCTGGTCAGGGCTAGCGTAGCCGCTAGGTTAGAAGAGATAAAACTTTTGCCTTCTCCGCTGACACTGGAGGTCACCATAAGTACGGCTGAACCCTGCGCGGGGAGCATAAAGCCGAGATTAGTACGCAGCAGACGGAAACCTTCCGCCACCGCGCTGCGGGTGTTTGTGCTTACTACTACCGAATGGTGTACCGGGCTCTTCACGATTCGACCAACCACCGGATAGGGAAGATGGCGCGTAATTTCCTTTTCCGTACTCAGGTTCTTTGAAAGCAAGGTGCGGAGCAGAATGAAGCTACCCGGAATGAACAGGCCAAGCCCAAAGGCGAAGGCGTAGAACATCTTCCTATTGGGAGAAATAGGGAAGGGCGAACTGGAAGCCCGGTCGATGATCCGGGTATTGGGGATCTGAGCCGCCACCGTCAGGGCCGCATCCTCCCGCTTTTCGAGCAGGAACATGAACAGATTTTGCTTGATCTCCTGCTGTCGCATGATCTGCAGGAGCTTCTGCTCGTTGCCCGGAATGCGCGTGATTTGGGCTTCCAGTGGCTTGATGCGCTCCTCGATCTTGCCCGCCCGTTCGTTGGTTTCGCGCAGGATGGAGTTCACGCTCCGCAGGATCGTCCGCTTCAGGTTATTTAACCTCTCTGAAAAAGTAGCCATCGAAGGGTGGCTGGAAGTAACCGACTCGAGTTGCTGGTCGCGGGCGAAGATGGCCTGATTGTACTCTACGATAAGCTCGGCGAGTAGACCGGAAATGATTTCGCTGGCCAGCGGGAGGGGTTCGAAGTTGTCGTCTCCGTCCATAAGTACCCGACGGATTTCCTCGATGAGTTCCCTGCGCACCTGCAGTTCTGCCAACTGGGCGTCCGCCTCATTCAACTGGGTGAGGTAGTTTGCCCCCTGGGAGGCTAGGTCGACCGACATGTTCTGGCTGCGCTTAAAGCTGGCGACGTTAGATTCGACCTCGTAGAGTTCTTCCGTAACGAAGTCCAGTCGTTCTTCGATAAACTCTAGGGTCTTTCCCCCGGTCAGGCTCTGCTGCTCGACGATTTGCTGCTCGTAGACCAGAATAAGGGCATTCAGAATGTCCTTCGCCTTCTCCGGCACCGGATCCGTAAGGTATAGATTGACTACTCCGGATTGGTCTAACTGCGCCACCGAGAGGGAGCTCGAGTAAGCCTGGGCCAGTTCGGATGGGTTCTTAACGGAGATATTGAAGATGGATTCAGGATTGGCGGGAGCGCCTTCTCCCCGGGCAACCAGTTTAAAATTTCGGCTACCCACCGGGAAGGGTTCGCCGTATTCGACCGATGTCGTGTCCCCTTCGCCACGGATGAGGGAGAAATTGACGGCATTGTCAAATCGGACTCCTACACTACCGTAAGTGGTGGATGGAGTCGTGACCATGTCAGTGGAGTCGTAGGGTAGGAGCGCGAAGCTTTCCGGATTGTAAATCTCCACGTCGCGTACCGATCCCAGGTGCACGTAGCTGATGTCAAGCCCCAACAAATTGATCACCCGCTCCATGAGGTACTTCGACCTCAGCATGTAGATCTCATTATCGATCACGTAGGTGTTAGAAAAGCCCAGCTGGTCGGTGATCACCTGTTTAGACAGCCCCCCCTGTCCGCCACCATTGTCTTCCTCGATCAGCATCGAAGTTTGTGCTAGGTAGACCGGCGTAGTGTAACGCAGATGAAGCCACGCCAGACCGATGCACGCGGCTACCGTAAGTACGAACCAGTACCAATTGCGCCGCACCCGGTCGAGCAGCGCGGAATAGTCCATCTGGACGTCACTGGCAAAGCCCGGCTGTTGCGGTATAACCATTCTTCCCGGGGCGGGAGAGAAGTCTTCGGCGAAGTTCTTCATAGTCAGGGGGGGGTGCGGTTTTTGGGCGAGGGCTAATTCCGGGTCAGCGTAAGAATGATGCCGGCAATGGCAAGTACGGGGGCGAGGTAGGAAACGGCTCGCTGGCCTGGATCAGACACCGTAGCGGTACGGGCGCGGATGGGCCGGACATAAATAACGTCGTTCTGCTTGAGGTAGTAAAACTCGGAGGCGAATACCTCATCCGTATGCAAATTGATGCGGGTTTCAGTCCTGACTCCATCCTGCTCGCGGACTACCATTACGGAAGAGCGATCTGCGTAGTCCGTGAGGTCTCCCGCCATGCCAAGGGCATCCAGGAGGGTCACGCGGGAGTTGGGCAGTGGAATAACGCCCGGCATGGCCACTTCCCCCAGTACCGTCACTTTGAAGTTCAGGTAGCGTACGTTGACCACCGGATCACGTAAGTACTCCTGTAGCTTGCCCCGAATGAGGAACTGCAGGGATTCCACGGTCTGCCCGGCCGCTTTAATTCGTCCGAGCAAGGGCAGGTCGACGTACCCGTCCAGATCCACTAGATAACCCTGAAACAACTGCATGTTCTGGTTGGAAATTTGCCCGACGCCGCCCCCGGCGGCAACCTCGTTGAAGGGGGCCGCGGCCATGGGGTCCACACTCAGGACCTGGATGCGCAGAAGGTCCTTAGGCTGGATTTTAAGTTCCAGGGCGTTCTCTATATCCTCCGTTTTGCTCTGGGGCACGGCCTGGTTGAAGTTGACGAGATCCCGGTAAGGAACACAGCTGGTGAGCGCGAGGAGAAGAAGGGAAAAAAGGAGGTAACGCAGGGGCATGGGGGCTTAAATTGACTGCTGGTATAGAAATTGGGCCGGGCGAAGATCGGCGCAATTTTTTGAAGTAGTGAGCAGCGGGTACGCCTCCGGCCTCCATGTGTCGGGGCGGCACAAGTTCCGGAGTAGGCTTTGGCATGCTCGGTACGGACGGAAAGAGCCGTCAAGAGCGGAGGGTAGAATTGGGAAGGGAAGTTTTGTTTACTTGCAATGAGTGGATAGATGCCCCAAGGAACCTCCGTAGGCGATCATCGGAACGGCTTGGTGTACGAGCATCGGCGCTATGAATAGCAGCACGTAAATGATGTGATTGTTCGTGTTGAAGTAGAGAGCCACCGCAAAAGCGTGGAAACCAAGTTTACTAAGTCAAGCGCCGGCGAGACAGCGCTGTAGTAAACAGTCCAGCGGCGTTCGTGCCGGCTCTCTACTGGTGCGCGTCCTCGTTCGCCGGGGAAATTCTAAGTCCAAGGTGCTGTCACAGGCTTCGCTTCTTCAAACTAAAAAGTGAAAAGGCTACCAGTCTCCTAATGGAAAACAGGGTCCGCGCAAGTAACGCAGCCTAAAAGTGCTGTGGTATGTTGGGCAACCTTTAAACCCGGAGAGCGGCCCATCGACCCCCGCGCGGACGGGGTAGGGGGTGCGCGCACGGACGGGCTCGAAGAGACAAGCGCGGGAGCGCTGCGGATGCGAGTGAAGCATGGAGGTGTGTTCTAGTGTTTACGAAGTCCGTCCCCCGGTAACCTTAACATTATAAGCTTCCACGATCAACTTGATGACAATCCTAAACTCAACAATTGGGAACGGTTGTAGCGGTTATCGGACGCAAAAGTAAGCTTAGCCAGAGTGGTGACCAAATGGCCGTCGATCCCAGACGATATTTGTAGCCTTCAAACAGGCACAAGTCACCTCAGGGCGGCGGGTGCTCGCATAAATTTTACCGTGCTTTCATTGCTGGAGGCCAGAAAACAGGACCAAGCGTGGGTACATCAGGCCAAAAGCCTGCTATTCAGGAGGCTAAATGTTAAATTTTTCTCAAATGCAAGCAAGTGCAGCACTTTTACCCATCTGGCGCGATTAAGAGGTTGTTTGGGTTTTCCGAGCCTCGAAAAGGGGAGGTGCACTTCGTGGCTGCTTCGCGGTGACGGGCTAAGTGAGGCTTTTCGAGGCAAAAAAAAGACGCAAAAGAGCAAGTTTGCGGTGGTGAGCGGAATCCTAAACAAGCGCTTAGACGGCGAGTGGGCGTGAAAGAAAAATTTGTACCTTGTGGTTTTTTAGAGCTAGGCGCAGAGCAACTATTTGGCTTTAACTTTGCACCTGCTTTCCTGCATTAGAAAACGAATTGACCTAGTTTCTCGTACTTGTACATGGGCGAGCAGTACTTCCTCACTTACACATTGTCTGGGTGGAATGTCATCTTTGCGACGCTTCCCCCAGGGCAGCGACTCACTTAAACTGTTTACCTAAAACTTATGACCGGCCCTTCGTCCTTGTTTCTTATTTTTAGTGGATGCGCCGAGTCCTTGTAACGCCTTTCTGACTTTCGTAATCAAACACTTAAAGCGGCTTACTTGCGGATTTTCGCAAGTGCGGCCGCTACGGATTATTAGCCCCGCTTAGGGGCCAAGCACTTTTTGTAAAACACACAGATGAACAACACTCTACTTTTCATCAAGACGGGATTGCTATGGGTACTCTGCATCGCTTGCGGTGCTGGTCTTTCCGCCACTCCGGAGCCTTTAATTTCCTCTGCGAACGCTGGTAGTGACCACGGAATTATTTCCTCGTCGGTCCTCGGTTGCTCCCCCATCAGTACCCTTCCCTGTAACGAGGTCGGCGTTGGGCTGCCCTTCACGCTTTCCTTTGGCGGGGACGCGGGTGGATTGCAGGACAAGGGAGCCGTGGGTACCGGCTTCACTATGGTGGATCGTCCTTCGGTCAACCAGTATCCCGCCAGCCCCAGCAACGCCGACGTGCCCGGCCTGGAATCCTCCCTCCTGAGCGTCAGGAACGGTCGGCTGACCGTCACCAGCACCCGGGGTAGCTGGAACGATACGCCCACTACGGGGAGCAACAGCAACACCCAGGTGAATGCCCTCGGCGTCGGCTTCGCTACCCCACGTAGTGCGTTTGACGTTGTAGTAGATTTAGCGCAACCTGATTTCTCCTCTACCGACGCCTCCGGTGAGCAACAGGCGGGTGTATGGTTCGGACTTAACGAAGATAACTACGTCAAGCTTTCGCTCATCCGCGTATCGGGCAGCTCCCAACGGATCGAACTCTACACCGAGCAAACGGACCCCAGTGATCCGACCCAGGTGATCAAGGCGAAGTTGACCTCCAATACCATCCTGTTCGCCAGCGACTTCATTAAGCTTCGCCTGCGCGTCGATCCGGTTTTCAATACCGTAGCGGGATTTTACTCGATAGATGGGGCCAGTGAGGTCCGCATTTCGGGTAGTAACGGGAACAGCTTGCCCGTTCCGGTAAGCATTGGCCAGGGAATCGATCACGATGCGGAATCGGCTACCGCCAACCTGACGTTCGGCGGCATTTTCGCTAATCACCGGGGAGCTCCCACAGCGGATGCGCTTGATTTCTCTTTTGATAATTTTAGCGTCGAGGTAGCCCCCTACACGCCCTCCCTCGTCTTTTCGCCCACCTCGGTGCAACTCGATCAGGGGGTAGGGCAGTCCGGCAAGTCGTTTACGGCCAAGCTCCTCACCAATGACGGCAGCACGCCTGCCCTCACCCTTTCCGACGACCCCCACTCCGCCGAGTGGCTGGTGTTGCCGGCCAATCCCGTTCCCGGTGACCTGACCTTCTCCACCAGGGCCAACCTGCCCGCCGGCGACTACAGTACGACCATTATCGCCTCCGCCGACGGCTTCGTGAGCAGCGAGCTCAGCGTATCGCTCCGGGTAGCAGCCGTGAGCACCAAGCCGCGGGTAGTCGGGGTATTTCCCCGGCCAGGGGCGGTGAACGTCAGTCTGACCCCCACCATCTCGGCCAACGAGCTTTACCTGCCCAATGAGCTCAACGGGGTATTCGGCATTGAGAACTCGAGCATCACCACGCGTACGGTCAAGTTGTTCAAAGTTTCCAATAATGCCCTGGTAAGCGCTTCCGTAAACGGGAGCGGCGGTGGAGACGCCATCAACCTTTCTCCCAGGTTCCCCCTGGAAGTCAACACGACCTACCGCTTTGTAATCGACGGCGTTACGGACCTCACGGGAGCCGCCTTTGAATATTTCGAGTCGACCTTCACCACGGCCAGTGACAACAGCGGAAGTAAGTCGAAACTCGACAATGTATCCTTCACCAAGTTCGGTAACGTGGTTACCGGACAGAGCTACACGTCGTTGACCATCGGCCCCGATGGCAAGCTTTACGGCCTGCGGATCTCCGGAACCATCGATCGCTGGGATATCCAGCTCGACGGCACCCTGAAGAACAAGTTTACCATGCCCGTCCTGGAGAACACCTATGGGCCGCGGGCGGCCATGAGTCTAACCTTCTCCCCTACCTCAACGGGCGCCGACCTGAAGGTCTTCGTGAGTCATTCGACCGGCGTGCTCAACAACGGTCCGGCCTGGGACGGTAAGATCAGCCAGCTTTCCGGCCCTGACCTTGGCACGGAGAAGTTGGTCGTTACCAATTTGCCGCGGTCCCGCCGCGATCACCTCGTGAACGGCATTGCCTTCCGCTCCGCCGAGCCCAACGTCCTATACTTCAACGTAGGCAGTAACACGGCCGGTGGTGCCCCCGACGACTCCTGGGGAAACCGTAAGGAACGGCTGCTTACCGCCGCTACCCTGCGCCTGGACCTGGATAAGCTGCCGGAAAGCGCCTGGCCGCTGAATGCCAAGACCACGATGGACCAGGCGGCCATTAACTCCGTGGACGTCAATTCCCCTACGCTCGGCAGCGGTACGGGCTTCTACTCCGAGTCGGAGGGCACCTTCCCGGACAACGGCACCTACAACCCATTCTACGTTGATGCACCCCTGACGCTCTACGCTACGGGTATCCGGAACGCCTTTGATCT
This sequence comes from Lewinellaceae bacterium, assembly GCA_963803525.1. Taxonomy (GTDB): domain Bacteria; phylum Bacteroidota; class Bacteroidia; order Chitinophagales; family Saprospiraceae; genus Neolewinella. Next base: position 449,514 of record CAWDMV010000003.1, on the reverse strand, counting down.
GGTTTGGCACTCCAACGATAACCTTTACATTCCGACTAACGGCACGGCCGGGGGCAGCAACACGCCGGCTTCCGTAAGCGGTACGCGGCGCCCGAACGGAGAATTCTACGATCACAGCAACCCATCCCTGTACCCGGTCATTCCCGCCACCTTTAGCAATAATACCCAGCTGGACTTTCTGTACCGCGTCGACCCCTCCCTGAACAGCATTGGTTATTACGGGCACGCCAACCCCCTGCGCGGGGAGTTCGTTCTCAACCGCGGTCCGGTGGACGTTGTGGGCTATCCCAACAACGTCACGCCCGATCCCAATTATCGGGGGATCGCCTTCAACTTCGACTACAATAAGTCACCCAACGGCGTGATCGAGTACAGAAGCGATGCCGAGGGAGGCAACCTCAAGGGCGTTCTCTTGGTCTGTCGGTACAGTGGGGGCAGTGACATCATCGCGCTGGTTCCCAACGGTCCCAACAACGACATTCTAACGACTAAGATTGGCATTCCTGGCTTATCTGGCTTTCAAGATCCGCTGGACCTGACGGAAAACGTGGTTAACGGTAACCTCTACGTTTCCGACTTCGCTACGCAATCCATCGTGCTGGTTAAACCCAGCGCACAGTCTGAAGCGATTCCCGTCGTTCAGGTAGACCCGGTCAGCCTCGTGACCGACGACATCGCTGACGGCGTGGCCGGTCCGGACATTGAGGTTCGCGTCGCCAACACCGGCAATGCACCCCTGCTGGACCCGAGAGTGGTCATCTCAGGACCCGACGCCGACCAGTTCTCGATTAAGGTGAGCACCATCGGAAGCCTCATTGACGCTTTCCGTTCGAAGTCCTTCCTGGTTAATTTCAACCCCACTACGCCCGGCCCCAAGTTCGCTACCCTGACGGTGTCCGGTTCCAACTCCGTAGTTTCCGGGCAGGTTGAACTGCGCGGATTGGGTAAGAAGGGGAGTGGGGGCTCCAATGAGCCTTCGCTGCAACAGATATTTGACACATATGGCTACGCGATTAACGTAGACGACCAGAACCCCGCCACCAATCGGATAGACCTCCCTGCGGGTAAGAACTATACGGATGCACTGGGTGACGAAAGCGGAATCCAATACTTCCAGCGTGCGGTGGACAATGCGGACGTCGAGGTGGAAGTGTTGAGTGTATTCGGTCCGGAAGGAGCTAACCCCATCGTTGGATTCGGTTGGTATCAGGGCGGGGTGAGTTCCTCGGCTTCCGAGCTTTTCACCGTCGGGAATAACAAGGCGGGAAACGGACAGACCCTGAATCCCGAACTCACCGGTCTACTGAATTTCAACCCGGGTTCGGAGATCATCGGCTTCTACAGTCGGTGGCCTTTCTTTGATAATCGCTACCTCTACCTGGAGGATAAGTTGAATACCTTCTCCGGGGCGGTTCCGCGCCACGTCCGTGTATATGAGGTGCCGGGGGTGGATAACACTTACATCCTGGCGTTCGAAGAGAGCCCCGAGGGCTACGACTATCAGGACCTAGTGGTGCTGGTGAGGAATGTAGAGCCGGCCAACCTCGTATTCGCGCCCGAGATCACCGCGACTCCCTTCGAGGCAATCTTCGAGGCTACGAAGCGCACCGAAGCTCCTCAGACGGACACCAAGACGGTCAAGATCACCAATACGGGAAATGAGCCTCTCGTCGTGTCTTCGGTTACGCTTGCCGGTACCTCTAAGGACCTCTTCACCTTCTCGGGCCCTACTACCCTTAATCTTGAGCCCGGTGGCTCCCGGGATTACACGATTACTTTCCGCCCGGATGTCAATTCTAACGCCTTTGGTTATAAGGAGGCGCGGCTGACCTTCGTCGGTAATACCCTGGCCGGAACCTACGATCTGGGACTTCACGGCCTGTATAAGTTGGGACTGGAAGGGTCGGCTGAACCCCCCTTACAGGATGTTGTCCGTACACTTGGCTACAACATCAACGTAGGTTGGACTACGCTACAGCATACTACTGATCCCGCCCTCCAGGGAGAGGAGATTAACGAGCCCCTGTTCGAATCTGCTGGTACCGGCGGCGTGGAATTGATCCCCGTGGCTCGGTACTCCCCGGCCGAAACCCTGCCCTTTGGCTGGTACACCCACACCGGCAGTTCCATTACGTTCAACGAAATGGGAGTGCTCGTGGATGGCGTTTCTCAGGCCCAGACGCTCTATCCCGCCGCGGAATCCGGCAGTACGCAGGCATTCAATCCTACGGGGGCCTTCGGTCTCTACGTGTACTCCAACTCCTTTAAGCGCTATAACTATACCGAAGACGCCCTCAATACCGGCGGCGTAGCCCACCGGACCCGGGTGTACCCGGTGCGCGACCGCGCGGGCGTGCTGGTGCCTAACAGCTACCTGATCGGCTTCGAGGATGCTACGAATGGCGATTACCAGGATTACCTGTTCCTGCTCACCAACGTCAAACCCTACGTAGCTCCGGAACCTGCCCTCTCCTTTAACCCGGAAGAGATCAGGGTTAACGCGGTAGAGGGGAACCTCTCCACCTTCTACACGGCCGACCTGGTCGCCAACACCAACATTGCCGAGAACTCGATTTCTCTCTCCGCTGACCAGCCCTGGGTGGTGTTGCCCTCTAACTTCCGTTACGGACAGGTGCTGGACATCGCCGTCGATGCTTCCCAGCTGGTACTGGGTGTGTACAAAGCCACCGTGACCGCAACCGCTGCGGGCTTTATCCCTGCTACCCTGGAGATTACAGCTACCGTCAATAAGCCCGATGCGGTGGGTACCATTAAGATCAATTTCCAGGACAACTCCTTTACCGCCCCGTCCGGCTACCTGGCCGACGTCGGGGAGGCCTACGGAGTACGCGGAAATGGGTACACCTACGGTTGGATCGATCCGGAAACAAAGGCACCGCGCGACAATACCTCGGCCGCCCGGGGCGATGAGCGGGGGATCACCGAGCTTAGTTCCGACGAGGAAAAGCTACTGAGGTCGTTCAACCACCTCGACATGTTCGGACAGATGAATCCCCACGACTGGGAGATCGAGCTGCCGAACGGCCTGTACCGGGTGCAGCTGGCCGCGGGTGACCCCGTGTCTACCAACAGTCAGCATACGCTGCGTGCGGAAGGTGTCGTACTCGTGGATAATTTTATCCCGCTCGCCACCAGCAAATTTCAGATCGGTATTGATACCATCCGGGTTATCGACGGTCGTCTGACGATCGATGATTTCGGTGCTCCCGAAACGGGAAACACGAAGATCATTTACGCGGAGATCATCCCGGTCGACAGTACCGGCTTCCAACCCACCATAGAGATCGATCTGGTGGGCAATCAGAACCAGGCTGGAGAATACTACGGTCAGGTGGAAGTTACCATCACCGTCTCCGACAATTCAGGCAGTGGCGGGATTGAGCAGCTGACGTATACCCTGAATGGTGCGGTGCCGCGGGCCTACACCGAACCTTTCGTCGTGCGGATCCCGGAGGGCGAAACCGTAACCAGTAACCTGCTCGAAGCGACGGCCATCGACCGTCGGGGTAATGTTGCCCGGAACCAACGCCAGTTCGTACTCATCCCAAGTTCCGGAGCTGTTTTGCGCATTGAGAATATGCGCAAACTCCGGGCATCGGACCAATCCGTCCCTTACGACGACTGGTTCTCCTTCAACCGGCTTAACAATCCCGTAAACGCTTTCGGCGTACTTTCTGAAAGTCGGGATGAAAACCCACTCCGTATCCATAATGAAGGCACCCAGCCGCTGGTGATCAACCAACTGACGACAACTAACGAGGCCAATTTTGTTGTCACGGACGTCACCATTCCCGCCGATGGGGTGGTCATTCAGCCTGGTGCATATCTGGACGCCACCATCCGGTTCGTAACGAGTAGCGGGCCAGGAAAGCGTCTGGTCACCGAACAGTTGGTGGTCGTGTCGAATGCGGACAACGCAGTCTCGGAAACTGCAACCTTACGGGGAGCTTACATGCTTTCTCCCGAAGGAAGTAATGAGGTCACCCTGCCCCAAATATTTGACTTATTTGGGTACCAAACCCAGATGGGCAAGGACATCAACGGGAATTACATCACCCGTCCCGGCTCCGCCATACCTACGCTGGAGCGGATCGAATCGGGAATCGATGGGGATCTGATGTACTCCCCCTTCTTCGTGCAGGCGGATCCCAACGTGCCGGTTACGGTGTTTCAGCTGGCGGCCTTCCACAGCTCCGGCCCAGTGGGCAGTTCCTTGAGAAATGCCGCCGGGGAGATCGTCAATAACATGTCGTTGCGGCACGATCAGACGAACTTCCAAACCATACTGCCACGATCAGGTACTAACATTGCCGGTAGCGCCACGCCGACCATCTCCGAACCGTTCTACGTCAATATTGATAGCTATACCTCTCAGGGGGGAAACAACCGGGGCCAGCTCACCGACGAGATTCTTGGTGTGCGGATGTACCGAGTAATCGACCGGGATGGCAACGTTGTGCCCAACGCCTACATAGCCGCGATGGACTACATCGGAAACGGATGCGATGCGGAAGGAGGAAACTGTGATTACCAGGACAACGTACTGTACCTGCAGAACATCCGACCGCAGGCGAAACCTTCCGTATCGGCTATTGCTAACGTGACGGTTGACGTACTCACTCCGTTTGCGTACGACGTCTCTCCTAGATTCACGAAGGGCTTCTTGGGAAACAAACTGTTCTACTCCGCCAAACTGGCGAACGGACAGCCCCTGCCCACCTGGATTCAGCTTGACAGCCTGACCGGTACGTTCAACATCCTCGCCGGTGTACCCCAGGCCAGCACGACCACCCAGGTGACCGTGACGGCCAGGGATTACAACGGCCTTACCGTCTCCGGAAACTTCAGTATCACCGTCCGGCCCAGCGACATCACCTGCATCGTGAACGCTAACGTTGATGGGCAGCCTAAGATCTTGGACTGTAATTCCCTGAGTGTTCAGCTCAACGGTAATGTTTCCGTAGGCGGTTACGCCTGGACGGGCCCCGGAGGATACACCTCCAGCCTAAGAAATCCCACCGTTACCGTACCTGGAACCTACACGCTTACCGCTTCTGGCGGCAACTGCCCGCTAAGCAGCACGGTCCAAGTACTCCAGGGATCGGGAGCTACCGATCTAACGGTGACTGCTGATTATCCTACCCTCAACTGCTCGGTAGACGTTATCCAACTGTCTGCGACCACCGACGATGCAACGGCTGTAGTAAACTGGTACCGAGGCAGCACCCAAATTGGTACCGGACCAACGATCATGGTAACGGAGGTGGGTACCTACCGGGCGGAAACTGCTACCAACGAGAACTGCGTGTTGGTCGAAAGCGTCACCATTAACGAAAACTACGCTTCCCCCTCGGCTGGAGAGAATGGCAACATTACCGTATGTGAAACCAGTGAGCCCTTCAGCCTCTACCAACGGCTTAAACTCTTTGGTGGCAACCCCCAGGCGGGTGGAAAGTGGACAAGGGACGGAGTGCCCGTTAGCGACCAGTTCAATCCGGCCGCGGCGAGCGCAGGTGCCTATACCTATACCGTTGGAGGAAAGGGCGGCTGTGCTACGGATGCAGCTACGGTGATCGTATCCATTAATACCGCTACTACCTACTATGCTGATTTGGATCGGGATGGCTACGGTGATCCTGCCTCCGTCATCCGCTCCTGTGTATTGCCTCCCGGTTACGTGGAGAACCGACTGGATAATTGTCCGACCGTTAACTCCAGTGCCCTGGACGATGCGGACGGCGACGGCGTCGGTGATGCCTGTGATCCGGACGATGACAACGACGGCGTGCCAGATGTAGATGATTGTGAGCCGTTCAACTCTCGGGTAGGACGGGCCACGCTCTACTATGCTGATTTTGACGGTGATGGGTTCGGCGATCCGAACAACGGGTTCGCTACTTGTGCCTTTCCCCCCTCTAACTACGTGGCCAACAACACGGACAACTGCCCCGACGTGGCCAACCCTAAGCAAACGGACGTAGATGGTGACGGCATCGGCGACAGCTGTGATGATTCCGCCGCCGGTACGACGATTTTTTGGTTGGAGGCAGAATGTGGGCTCGTGGGCAACGGCTGGACCCGACGCGACGACGAAGATGCTTCCGGAGGTTCTTACGTAGTGTACGAACGGGGAAATTCCACTGGCGCTGCACCCGCAGACGTGGCCGATAACCGCGTGCGTTTTGTTCTGCGCAACGTGCAGCAGGGCACCTATCGGATTTTTGGCCGGGTGTTTGCCGCCAGCAACAACGACGATTCCTTCTGGATACGCGTCAACGACGGCGAGTGGACCAGGTGGGGCAACAACTTCGAGTTAGGTGCCTTCGTATGGGCGGAATCAACCGTTAGCCCAGCCGGCCTCGTGGACGGAGTAAATACCATCGATGTTGCCTTCCGGGAGGACGGTACTATACTTGACAAGCTATACCTAGCCGCCGACGGGGCGATACCCACGGGCCTCGGAGAGGAAGCCATTAATTGCCGGCCCTCCCTCAACGAACAGCCCATTGCCGTAGCGGAACTCAAACCGGCGTATGGCATAGCTCCGCTAACCGTACAGCTCGACGCCTCGAAGTCGTCTGATCCTGACGGAGATATCCAACTTTACGAGTGGAACTGGGGAACGGGCACCGCCTTTGGGATGATCGCCGAAACGACCCTACCCATTGGCACCTACAACGTAACGCTGACGGTGACCGATAACGAAGGGACCTCCGCTATTGACATCGAGCAACTGCGCGTACTGGACGGTACGCAGGACACGGATGGCGATCGGGTGCTGGATGCGGAGGACAACTGCCCCCTAACGCCCAACCCCTCGCAGGTGCTTCCTACTTTTTATCTGGATGCCGACAACGATGGCCTGGGCGATCCTGCCGTCTTTGTAGAAACCTGTGAGGCGCCTCCGGGCTACGTGTCCAACTTTGATGACACCTGCCCAACTATTCCTTCCTCGGATCGTACGGACACGGATGGCGACGGCATTGGCGACAGTTGCGACGACGACGACGACGGCGACGGCGTACCCGACGCCGAAGACTGTGGTCCCCTCAATCCGCTGGTGGGTCGGTTTAATACCTATTACGCTGACGCCGACGGAGATGGGTTCGGCGATCCGAACGACATCCTAAGAGATTGCGTGCAACCTGCGGGCTACGTCACGAACAACAACGACAACTGCCCGAGCGTCTCGAATGCCGACCAGATGGATTCGGACAACGATGGGGTAGGTAACGCTTGTGATAACTCGGTCCTGGGTAAGAGCACGTTCTGGCTGGAGGCCGAATGTGCCACCGTTGGCACTAGTTGGTCTACGGTGAACTAGTGCGGATGCTTCAAACGGAAGCTACGTTGTAGCCGCTAACGGTAATTCGTTCAATGATGCTCCTCAGGACATTCCCGCCAATCGCGTACGCTTCGAGGTGGCCAAAGTACAACCCGGCACCTATCGCATCTTCGCCCGCATGCGAGCGATAGACGGTACTGATGACTCCGTCTGGCTACGCGTCAACGGGGGCGAATGGCTGAAGTGGGTTAGCGACATCGCCCGTGGGAATGATTTCAACTGGAATCCCCTCTTCGGCGGACCGTTTAATCTGCCCGACGGGACCACTACCATCGATTTTGCCTTCCGCGAAGACGGACTTCAGATCGACAAGCTGTACATGACCACCCAGGGGGCCGCGCCAACTGGTGTCGGAGAACCTGCCACTAACTGTGGTATCCAGGACAATGAAGCCCCCATGGCTAGCGCGAGCGCTACGCCTACGGTGGGCTTAGGACCTCTGGAAGTACAACTGGATGCGTCCGGATCTTCCGATACCGACGGCGTCATCATCAGCTACAGCTGGAAGTGGAACGGCGGCGGATCAACGGTGTCGGCATCAATCCGGTAGTAACCCTTCCCGATGGCAGCTACGCCATTACCCTTACCGTCACTGACGATGAAGGCGCAACCGATACCGACGTGGTCAATGTACAGGTCAACGTAGATAATACGGACACGGACGGTGACGGCATACGCGACGTGGTAGACAACTGCCCCACGGTAGCCAACCCCGGCCAGGAGCAGAATACGTACTACGCAGACTTCGATAAGGACGGCTACGGCGATCCCAACAATACCATTCTGGACTGTAATCAGCCCGAGGGCTACGTGAGCAATGCCAACGATAACTGTCCTACCGTTTATTCCCTCAGCCTCACGGATACCGACGGCGACGGACTGGGGGACGCTTGTGATCCGGACGACGATAACGATGGAATTCTAGACGGACAGGACTGCTACCCGCTCGATCGGACGCGCGGTGCCGGTACGATCTTCTACGCCGACTTAGACGAGGACGGATTCGGGGATCCGAACATGTCACAGACGGCCTGTAATCAGCCCGCGGGTTACGTAACTAACAACACCGACAATTGCCCTTCCATCTCCAACCCTACCCAGGAAGACCAGGATAATGACGGCATCGGTGATGTGTGCGACCTCTCCATTGCCGGCGTGAACGTCTTTTGGCTGGAAGCTGAATGCGCGGAAGTTGGCAGCAACTGGTCGGTAGTAACCGATTCTTCGGCATCCGGTGCAACCTACGTAGTTAGTCGAGCGACAGGAAGCTAAGTCCGGACCACCCGCGGATCTCCCCGAGAACTACGTGCGGTTCACCCTTACCAAAGTCCGGGCTGGGCGTTACCACATCTTCGCCCGTACATTCACGCCTAACAATCAGGACGACTCGTTCTGGGTACGCGTAAACAACGGCAGCTGGGCGCTGTGGGCGGATGGACTCCTACTGAACGATCAGTACAATTGGTCGGAAGTCACCAACAGTCCGTATGCACTCGTGCAAGGATTTAACACGGTTGATATTGCCTTCCGGGAGAACGGTGCCCGACTCGACAAGCTGCACATCGACTACGATAAGGCCAAACCAGAATCTGGCTTCGGCGAGCGCGCGATCAACTGCGGGACTAGTGAACCCAACCTGCAACCGATTGCCGTGGCAACCGGAAGCCCAACCACGGGCGCCGCTCCGCTAACGGTAGAACTAGACGGTAGTGAATCCTCGGATGCCGATGGAACGCTTGTGAGCTATGTCTGGACGTGGGGCGATGGAAACGCCGTTGGCGGAATGAGTCCCTCCATCGACCTGACCGAGGTCGGTGTTTACGACATTACCTTAACCGTGACTGACAACGAAGGAGCCCGCGCGACGGACGAACTGACCGTCACGGTAGGTGCCACGGGTAATACCGGCCCCACGGCCGTCGCTTCCGCCAGTCCCGCTACCGGTACTGCACCACTCAACGTGATGCTTGATGGAAGCGCCTCCACCGATGAGGACGGTACGATCGTGAGCTACGTTTGGGATTGGGGTACCGGCTCCACTACGGGGGCGAACATAACCACCACCTTTATCGAGGGCACCTACAACGTTACACTGACCGTAGAAGATAATGATGGTCTTACCGATACGGACGTGGTAACGGTAGTAGTCGTATCTCCCGGTGTTGACACCGACAACGACGGGGTCATAGACTCTGAGGACAACTGTCCCACGGTAGCCAACCCCGATCAGACGCTGATCACCTTCTACGGGGACGCGGACGCAGACGGCCTGGGCGATCCCGCCGTGACCATCGAAGCCTGTGCCGCACCGGCCGGTTACGTGACCAACGCCGACGACAACTGTCCCACGGTTTCCTCCACGGATACCACCGATACGGACGAGGACGGCCTGGGCGATGCCTGCGACGAGGACGACGATAACGATGGCGTGCTCGACACTGACGACTGCGCCCCGCTGGATGCGTCCATCAGTACGCAGACCACCTACTACGCCGACAGTCGATAACGATGGTTTCGGTGATCCGAACGACAGCGTACTAGCCTGCAGCCAGCCGGCCGGTTACGTGACCGACAACACGGACAACTGTCCCACGGTCACCAACCCCGACCAGACGCTGACTACCTTCTACGGAGATGCGGACGCGGATGGCCTGGGTGATCCCGCCGTGACCATCGAAGCGTGTGAGCGACCCGCCGGTTACGTCGCCAACGCCGACGATACCTGTCCGGACGTGACTGACGCCGACCCCACCGTGATCACCTTCTACGGGGACGCGGACGCGGATGGCCTGGGTGATCCCGCCGTAACCCTCGAGGCCACGGCCTGTGCCGCACCGGCCGGTTACGTGACCAACGCCGACGACAACTGTCCCACGGTTTCCTCCACGGACACCACCGATACGGACGAGGACGGCGTGGGTAATGCCTGCGACGACGATGACGACAACGATGGAGTACTCGACGCAGACGACTGTGCCCCGCTGGATGCGTCCATCAGTAGGCAGAACACTTACTACGCCGATGCCGATAACGATGGCTTCGGTGATCCGAACGACAGCGTACTAGCCTGCAGCCAGCCGGCCGGTTACGTGACTGACAACACGGACAACTGTCCTACGGCCGCGAATCCAAATCAACTGGATACGAACGCCGATGGAGTAGGAGACGCCTGTACCGACACCCCGCCGACGGGTCAAGATGCCTTCACCCTGGAGGCGGAATGCGCCCTGGTAGGTAGCAATTGGAAAACGGAAACCACGACAGCTGCTTCGAACGGCAACTACGTAGTATTTCGCGGAACCAGCTCGCGGACCACGCCGCCTGTGGATATTCCCGCCAACTATATCCGTTTTACGCTGAACCAGGCAAGCTCTGGATCTTACTACCTCTTCGGCCGGGTATATGCTAACGACTCGAGTCGGGACTCCTACTGGATTCGCGTTAACGGCGGGACCTGGAAGATCTGGAACACCGGAAATGGCTATAAAGCCTTTACCTGGAACGAAACCTCCAGCAGTCGCGTGAATCTGGTCGACGGTATTAACACCATCGACTTCGCGTACCGAGAAGCAGAGGCCCAACTGGACAAAATCCATCTTGAACAAGACCGGTATAGCTACCTACGGGAATCGGAGCGGAAGCCACTAACTGTGGCGGACCTCCCGCCAACCAGGTGCCCATTGCCCGGGCTACGGCTACTCCCACCAGCGGGCCCGCCCCCCTGTCCGTAACGCTGGATGGAAGCGGCTCCACTGATGCCGACGGGACCATCAACACGTACAACTGGGACTGGAACGGCGGATCAGCTACCGGCGCGCAAGCGAACGTAGTTTTTCCCGCCGGGCAGTACTCGGTGACCCTAACCGTAACCGACAACCAGGGAGCTACGGGCTCGGATATCGTCGCGGTCTCTGCCATCGACACCCAACTAGACAGCGACGGAGACGGAGTGCCGGATATCACGGACAACTGCCCGAGTACTGCCAACGGCGACCAGCTGGATAGCGACAATGACGGTACCGGCAACGCATGTGACCTCACTCCAAATGGCCCGATCGGTTATACCCTGGAAGCTGAGTGTGCGGAAATGGGCTCCAATTGGGCGATGGGTAGTAAGACCACTGCCTCCAATGGAAGCTACGTAGTCTACCAAGGGACCAGTACGAGGAGCGCGCCTCCCCAGGACGTACCCGAAAATAGAGTTCGCTTCACCATTTCCAACGCCGAGGCGGGTACCTACTTCCTCTTCGGCCGGGTCTACGCTAAGAATTCCACTACCGACTCCTACTACATCCGGATCAACGGGGGTCAGTGGACGACCTGGAACACCCAGCGGGGCTACCAAGCTTTCACCTGGAATAAAACCGCGAATAATCCGGTAGTTCTGGTGAGTGGACTCAATACGATTGACTTTGCCTTCCGGGAAGCCGGGGCGCAGTTGGATAAGATTCACCTGAACATGAGCGGTGAACTGCCCTCCGGTTTGGGAGATGACGCATCGAACTGTGGTGATGAGCCCGCTAACCAGGCTCCCATAGCTAACGGTACGCTCAGTGAAACCACGGGTACCGCTCCGCTGAGCGTGACCATGGATGGCCGGAGTTCCGTGGATAGCGATGGTACCATTGTTAGCTACAACTGGTCGTGGAACGGTGGATCGATCGACGGTGCCCTACAGACGGTAGTATTTGACACTCCCGATACTTACGCCATCACCCTCACGGTGACGGATGATGACGGAGCTAAGGGGACGAAGGTGTTCTTCTTAACGGCAAACGAGCCGGCTAATGCAGCCCCCACGGCCGTGGCGGATGCCACCCCCCGTGCGGGTGCCGCTCCGCTGCTTACGGTGCTCGACGGTAGCGCATCCAGCGATTCCGACGGTACGATTGTCAGCTACGCTTGGAACTGGAACGGCGGTAACGCCACGGGTGCCACGCCGCAGGTCACCTTCCCGGTCGGTGTCTACACCGTGACCCTTACGGTTACCGACAACGGTGGCTTGACCGATACGGATGTCGTACAGGTCACTGCTTCTACGGACGATAGCGATTCCGACGGTGATGGTATTGTGGATGCGGAGGATAACTGCCCTACGGTACCTAATCCCGGCCAGACCCTACCCGTCTACTATGCGGACGCGGACGGTGACGGGTACGGTGATCCGCGCGATTCCATTGTTGCCTGTGAAGCTCCCGATGGATACGTATCCAACGCACTCGACAACTGCCCTGACTTTGCTTCCTCCGATCTCACCGATACGGATGGCGACGGCGAGGGTGACGTTTGCGACGAAGACGACGATAACGATGGCAACCCCGATATCACGGACTGTGAGCCACTGAACGACCGGGTAGTCTTCCAAAAACTGTTCTTTAGGGATAGTGACGGCGACGGCTTTGGCGATCAAAACGACTTCATCGCGGCTTGTACAGCTCCCGCGGGCTACGTGCGTGATTTCACCGACAACTGTCCCAAGGTCTACAACCCCGACCAGACGGATTCCGATGGAAACGGGATCGGTGATGCCTGTGATGCCGTGGTTGGTAGCGACGGAAACTACTGGCTAGAGGCGGAATGCGCCACCCTCGACAGCCGCTGGGTGACCGGTTCGAATGCCACCACCTCCCGGGGTGCTTACGTGGGCTACAACGGCCCCTCTCGCTTCACGGTACCGACCGCTGCCTCGCCCGGTTCCCAGTTGACCACCACGATTGAGGTAGCGGAGGATGGCACGTACCACCTGTTCTTCCGTATGGATGCCTGGAGAAGCAGTAGCAACTCCTTCTGGGTCCAGATCGACGATGCCCCCTGGGTAAACTTCTACAAGTTCGTAGGCGGCACGGAACTCCTGACCGATGGCTTTCAGTGGGTGAAGGTCAACGACAACGGTACGGACATTACGTTCAACCTGTCGGCCGGTGAGCATGTCCTCCGGGTAGCGAACCGGGAGTCTTACTCCCTACTCGATAAGATGGTGCTCTCGCTGTCTAAGTCCCTGCCTACTGGCTTGGGAGGAGAAGCGATCAACTGTGCCCCGAGCTTTACCGGTACCGAACCCGGAAGCGAAATGCAGGCCTTGCTGCCGGCAGCTTATCTAGGCACGACTGACTTGCTCCGGGAACCCGTGATCGACCTGTACCCGAACCCGACCATGGGCAATCTGAACGTTCAACTCACCAGTGATTACGTTGGACGAGTGGAACTGATGATTCTGGACATCAACGGACGCCTGCTACAGGAGTACCAGTACGAGAAGGCCGACGAGATCCTCGACAACCGGCTGCAGGTGGATGACCTCCCCATGGGCACCTACACCGTCCGCATCATCGAGGGGGACCGCCAACTGATTCGGAAGTTCATAAAGCTTCCCTAACCGCTGCGATATCCTCAGCACACCATGCCCCGTCCCGAGTAATCGTGGCGGGGCATTTTTTTGCGGGAACGCGGGTGCTTAGGAAATCAGGCTCCAGCCCTTCACCGTTTTCAGGTGCTGCTCCAGGTAGCGATCCAGCAAACGGTGTTCGGGCAGCTGAAGCTTGGGGTCGGCGTGCAGAATTTCTTTGGCCCGGTCGCGGGCAACGGCCAGGATGCGTCCATCCTGGGCCAGGTCGGCAATGCGCATCTGCAGCACGCCGCTCTGCTGGGTGCCATCGATCATACCCGGGCCACGCAGTTTGAGGTCGGCTTCGGCGATCTTAAATCCATCGGTGGTTTCGACCATGGTTCGGATGCGCTGGCGACCTTCCTTGCTGAGCTTGACGCTGGAAAGCAGAATACAGTAACTCTCCGCGGCACCCCGGCCCACCCGGCCGCGGAGCTGGTGCAATTGACTCAGGCCGAAGCGCTCCGTATGTACGATCACCATGATGGTCGCATTGGGCACGTTGACACCTACCTCGATGACGGTGGTAGCCATCATGATCTGGGTGTCGCCGTTCTTGAAGCGGGCCATCTCGAAATCCTTGTCTTCGGGCTTCATCTTTCCGTGTACCACGCTGATCTGGTAATCGGGGCGGGGGAATTTGTGGAGCATCTCCTCGTAAGCCGCCTCGAGGGCGAGCAGGTCAAGCTTTTCGTTTTCCTCGATGAGTGGATACACTACGTACGCCTGCCGCCCCTTGGCGATCTCCTCCCGGATGCGGCCGAAGACCCGCTCGCGGCGGTGCTCGGTGAAGTGAACCGTCTGAATGGGCGTCCGGCCGGGAGGCAGTTCGTCGATCACGCTCACGTCGAGGTCCCCGTATGCGGTCATGGCCAGGGTGCGGGGAATGGGCGTGGCCGTCATCACCAGTACGTGGGGAGGGTAGGGGCTATTCTTTTTCCAGAGCTTGGCCCGCTGCTTCACCCCAAAGCGGTGCTGCTCGTCGATGATGGCCAGCCCCAAATTTTTAAAGACCACCGGGGGCTCGATCAGCGCGTGGGTACCTAACAGAATATCGATCTCCCCGGCAGCCAGTTGTTCCAGCAGGGCGCGGCGCGCCTTGCCCTTCACATTGCCCGAGAGGAAGGCTACGGTCAGGTCCATGCCATCGAGGTATTCCTGAATGGATTCGTAGTGTTGGTAGGCTAAAATCTCCGTGGGCGCCATCATGCAGGCCTGGAAACCATTGTCGATGGCCATCAGCATGGACATCAGGCCCACCATGGTCTTGCCCGAGCCTACGTCTCCCTGCAGCAGCCGGTTCATCTGGATACCCCGCCCCAGGTCCTGCCGGATCTCACGAAGTACCCGTTTTTGCGCCCCGGTGAGGGTAAAGGGCAGGAAGTCGGTATAGAACCGGTTAAAGTGCTTCCCGATCCGTCCAAAGGCGTAGCCGGCCACCCGCGCTTCCCGGCTTACCTTGAGTTGGAGCAGGCGCATCTGCAGGAGAAAGAGTTCCTCGAACTTGAGCCGGCGGGTGGCGGCATCCAGCTCAACCTGATTGGCCGGTAAGTGGATGGCACGCATCGCCTCGTAGCGGTTCACCAGCCGGAGCTCCTGGCGGAGGCCGGCGGGGAGCATATCGGGGAGGTGCTCGGGCTTCAGCTCGTCCAGTACCGCACGGATCAGCTTGCGACGGCCCCGGGTGTCCAGTCCGCGCTTGTTCAGCTTTTCGGTGCTGGCGTAGACCGGTTCGAAGGACGCCTCCCCCTCCGTCACGGCGCGGTTGGCCAGCTCCATTTCCGGGTGGGTGATGCTGAGCTTCCCGTTGAATTCCTGGACGGTACCGTAGCATACGTACTCCTCCCCGATCTTGTAGGTGCGATCGAGGTAGTTGACGCCCCGAAACCAGACGAGCTCGAGGGCGGCCCCGCTCTCATCACGGATGCGTCCTACCAGTCGCTTTTTGCGGTGCTCCCCCTTCATCGTCATGGAGACCAGACGTCCCTTGATCTGTACGTTGCCCTGGTCGGGGAGGATGTCGATGATCTGGTGAAACTGGGTACGATCGACGTAACGGAAGGGGTAGCTGTGCAGCAGATCGCCCAGGGAGAAGATCATCAGTTCCTTGGCCAACAGTTCGGCCTTTGCCGGGCCGATGCCGGGCAGTCGCGCAATGCCCTGATCGAGCAACCCTGCCTTGGAGACGGAAGGTGACATGCGTATTTAAAACAATTTGGGGTAAATATACGGAATATCGCTCCGAGTTCACCCCCCGGGCTGCCGGGCCTTCATCGCCTCGAAGAGCAGGATGCCGGCGGCCACCGAAACGTTGAAGCTGTTGAGGGTGCCCGCCTGGGGGATCCGGAAGGTGACGTCGGCCGCCCGGCCTACCCCGGTGCTGATGCCCTCGTCTTCGGCACCCATCACGATGCACAGGGGGCCGCTGAGTTCCAGTTCGTGCAGGTAATGGCTCGCGTTGAGGTCGCTGGCAATCACCCTCACGCCGCTGAGCTGGAGAAACTCCACGGTGTTGACCAGGCTTTTCTCGCGGCAGACGGGCAGGCGGCTAAGCGCGCCGGCGCTGCTCTTCACGGCATCGGCGGTCAGGCCGGCGCTGTTTTTCTGGGGAATGATGATGGTCTGGGCCCCGCACACTTCGGCCGAACGCGCGATGGCCCCGAGATTACGCACGTCGGTGACGCCGTCGAGCAGCAGGAAGAGGGGGGTGTCCCCGCGCTCGTACACCTGGGGCAGCACGTCCCCGATGCGCTGGTAGGCCGCCGCGGCGAGCTGGGCGACTACCCCCTGGTGATTCCCCCGAACCATGCGCTGTAATTTGGCCTGGGGAATGATGGTCATGGGAACCTCGTGTTCCCTGCAGGCGGCGCGAAGCTCCTTTTCAAACGCTCCGCGGGTCCCCTGCTGGAGAAATACCTTATCGACGGGCTGCCCGGCAGCCAGGGCCTCGAGTACCGGGTGGCGGCCGTAGATCAGATCCTCGCGTTGCTTCATGGGCCGCAAGATAGTTAGCGTGTTTGCAGCGTCCGTACCACACCCACCAATAGAAGCACGGCTAAGCCGACGCCCACCCGGGTCCAGTAGCTCTGCCGGCTGACCACCGCCGTCTGGAGGTGGGCGGGATTAGCGCTGCCCGGCGTGCCCCGCCCGGCTTCGACCACCCAGTTGCGATGCTTGCCGTTGTCGAGACCGGGCAGGGCCAGGGCGTAGGAGAAGGTGCTGTCCGCCCGCTCCGGCAGCTGATAGGAGACGGCATTGACGTAGCTGCCGTCGGCGGAGTACAGGCCGAGGCGATCGTCCATTCGGTGCAGCCCGAAGGGCAGGCCGTCCAGGAAGTCGGCTACCTCAGGGTAGGTCTCCCGGAAGCGTTCCCCCCGCCGGCACACGACCAGGTACTCCCCGGCAGCTAGACGGGCAGCCGGCAGGGTGAAGCGGCGTCCGCTGTTGTCGGTCAGATACCAACCGGTCAGGAGTGCCGGCTGCGTACCGCGGTTATACAGTTCCAGCCAGTCCCCTCCCTCGGCGTTGCGCGGACAGAGCTCGTTGATGATGACCTGGTCCGCCAGGGGGTGGCGGGCGGGGACGAAGGACGCCCGAATGCGGTACTCCCGGTCCTCACTCAGCGGCAGTTCGAGGCGGGCGTCTTCTCCGGTAGCGCCCTCCCAGCCGGCGAAATGGTAGCCCGGCTCCGGTACGGCCTCCAGGCGGAGGGGGAAGTTGGCGAAGTACGTACCGGTCAGTCCGTCACTGCCGACGTTGATGTTGTCATTGAGGACGAGATAGCCACCCGAGCCGGCACTTAGCGCGACACGGCGGTCGGCACCCCCGGAAAAAAACTCCCGCAGGTGCTCCCGGAAAAAGGCTGGCCGCAGTCGGCCGAATTTTCGCAACTGTTCCACGTGGTACTGCCAGTGGTCCATGCGTCCTCGCCAGCGCTCCAATTGCCGGGGCATCTCCCCTTCTACCGCGGCGACGGCGGCTTCGATCCGCTCGGCTACCGCCTCCGGGCTGAAGTCGGTATGCAGGTAATCCAGGGAGCGGTTGACGAAGGTGCGGCGGTAACCGGGATTGGTCAGCAAGCGCCGTTGAAATAAGGTAGACCAGGGGGGATTAGGCCACGACGGGCCCGCCGGATTCGTGTTGAAGGCCAGGGTGTTGGTTTCCCAGCCCGCTTCCCGGTGAAGGCCAAAGCCCTGGTCGACGTCGTAGAGAATCCACCGGAAGCGCTGACCGGGCCCGTCCGGCCGCCAGTACCGAATATTGCCCCCGGCATCCCGATTGTCAAAGTAAGTCTGGGCAATCTGTAGTCGCTGAAAGTTGTCGATGTCCATGAGTTCCCCAAGGCGACGAAAATTGGCGGGCAGACTCAAGTCGTGGGAAATGATGTACTCCCGGAGCTGCCGATAATCCACCGTGGTGCCGTGCTTGAGGGTCGTCTGGTGCTCGAGTAGGCTAAGGGAATCCTTGTCAATCTTATGGTGATCGGCGAGGAAGCGGGGGTTGATCTTTTCCCGCAGGTGATACAGTCCCCAGTACTGCCCATTGAGGTAGACGCGGACGGGCCGTGCCGCCTGCACGTCGAGATCCCAGCTGGTATCCACCAGAAGTCCGGACAGGAGGGCATCCCGGATGTAGCTGCGCGCCCAGTCCGAGCCGCCGTTGCGGACCACCAGGAAGCGGAAGTCCCGTAGCCCGTCCGGTCCGAACAGCGGATAATCGATGCGGGGGTTGCCGTACCGCTTGCGCCCCGAAAGGGAAAAGGATTTCTGGGGGTGCATCCGGCTGACGCCTCCGAACATCCGTAGGCCCAGGGTGCCTTGGTGTACCGGAGTACCGTCCGCTGCAAAGAGATCGACCTGCACGGGGTGCTCCCGGGGGGTCCACCAATTGGCGCCGTGCGGATCCCAGGGGCCCGTGCCCGGGTCGGGGCCCGGCATGAACCAGCCCGAAACGGGGTTGAAGAGCCGCCAGGGATCTACCCCGACCGATACGGTAAGTAGGCTAGAGGAAGGCTCGTCGATGAGGTAGCTGCCGCCGGTGCCCCCGCCCACCTGCGTGAGGCCGGAAAAAAGCGCCGCCCGGAGTACGCGGGACGTTGCCAGTGGAATGGGCGTACCGTCGTAGAGCGCCGAGCGTGGGGTAGGGGTACTGCCGTCGGTGGTGTAGTACACCGCACCCGTGTCCCCGCCCCGAATGCTCACGCTCGTGGCCCGCGCGTAGTAGCCGGGTGCGGGGCTGAACACGAGCTGGTCCTGAGCTGTAAGTCCAAAGGGCAACAACAGGAGGCAGTGGAAGCAGAAGCGGGGAAGGAGAGGGTGCAAGCCGGAAAAGCCTTAAATGATTACTTTGTGGCAGCCCCGGGGCGCCATTTCTTTAGCTGCACCAATTTACCGAATTTACCGATGGACTACCACCTGCAAAACGACCAGCTCAGCATTAAGGTACAGTCTACCGGTGCGGAATTGACCAGCCTGGTCAAGCGGGCGACCGGCACCGAATACATCTGGTCGGGCGATCCGGCGGTCTGGGGCAGCACGGCCCCCGTGCTCTTCCCCATCATCGGTACGCTGAAGGGTGGAACCACGCGCATTGATGGTGAGGCGTACCGCATCCCCAAGCACGGCATCGTGCGCCACAACGACAAGCTGGAGTTCTACTCTAAGCGGGAAGACCGGTTGGTTTTCCGCCTCTGCTCCGACGCGGAGAGCCTGAAGGTCTATCCCTACCAGTTCGAGTTCCGCATTACTTTCCGGCTGCGCAACGAACACCTCATCATCTACCACGAGGTGAGGAACGTGGACGTGAAGCCGATGCGCTTCCACCTGGGGGGGCACCCCGCCTTTCGCGTTCCCCTGTTCGAGGGGGAGGAGTACGATGATTACCTGCTGCGCTTTGAGCACGCCGAGGACAGCGAGAGCTACCAGGTCACCGAGCAGGGCACCATCAGTAGCGCCACCCGACCGGTGCCCTGGGAAGACGGCGGTACCGTACTGCCCCTGACCCACGAGCTGTTTTCCCGGGATGCCCTGGTCTTCAAGGATCTGAGCTCGCCCAGCGTGCGCCTCGAGAGTCGCCAGCACGGTCCCGTGCTCAAGCTCGACTACGCCGGGTGGACCCACCTCGGCATTTGGGCGAAGACGAACGGAGATTTCGTGTGCATCGAGCCCTGGCTGGGACTGGCCGATGCGGAGGACGCCGACGGGGAGTTTGCCCACAAGGAAGGAATCATCGAGCTGGCCCCCAATGAGGTGTACGAAATGAGCTACGACATCAAAATCCTCTAGTGGACCAAGTGGGAAGTATCGGTATATTAAGTCGAAGCTATCGCGGTGGCAGCCGAGTCCAAGCGACCAAGCATAGCCATAGCTACGTGCAGGTTGCTTTTGGTGAAGGGGAGCACTGCGAGCGCTAGACTTGGGTGTATCAGGCCTTCCGCCTTGGTCCACTAGCTCCCGTAGAATGGCTCAATGGCGCGGTAGAAGCGGAGTAGCTCGTCATCCGTTAGCGACTCCTCGGTGGAGACGAGCCGGATCCGGGCGAGTGCCTCGTCAACTACTTCGGGCGGTAGGCCGGTGCGCTCCGCCAGGTTACCGGGAGGCGGGTGCCCCTCTACCCAGCGTATTCCGAAGCGGTGGCTGAGGTGACCGCGCAGACTGCTCAACTCTCGCCGCGCCAGGGCACCGTGGTTCCCCTTCTTATACAGGAGATGACTGATGGAGGAAATGAGGCGCCGGCTGGAGTTCTCCCGCGGTGCAATCACCGGAATGATACGCTGCCGGCGACGGCCGCGGAAGACGACAAACAGGACGACCCCCGCCAGCAGGGTGTACCAAGCGAGGGCCAGCCCCCGGTGCTGTTGGAGATAAAGCAGGGTCTGGTTGCCGGTCAGCAGATTACGGCCACCGGTGTACGTGCGGGTGTCCGTGGGCGGCGGGCTCCCGCGTGGGGGCTGTCGGTAGCGGCGGTGGTGTTCGTCCCAGTAGACCGGCCCGTCGGCGATCACGGAAAGCGCGGCTTCCGCGTAGCGATACTGAAGGGAATCTACGAGAAACCAGTTCGTGAAAAAGACGGGATTAGCGTGAAAGTAGAAATTTCCCTTCCCCCAGCCGAGACGTACGAAGTTGACGCCGTTGGTGTCGAGGCTACCCAGTACCTGCTGGTCGAGCGTGGGGTCGCAGAGCAGGCGGTCGTTGATGACGTTCAGGTACACCAGGGCAGGTTCCCAGTACCGGACGTTCACGAGGTGAAAGCTGTCTCCCGAGGGGTAGCGGTAGGCAATCAGGGAGTCAGCCTGTATCGTCGGGAAGCGATCGTCGGGACCGGTAAGAGCAGACTCCGCGAAGGCTTCGTAGTAGCAGGCATCGCCGAAGAGGTGATAGGCGAGGTCCTCCGGCACGACGCGGGCGGCCAGGAAGGCGGTGTTGCCCCGTTCAACGTAGTCGAGCAGTCGGGTAACGGCAGCCGCTTCGTAGTGGGGGTGATTGCCAACGAAGAGGTAATTAGTACCGGTAACGGTATCTAACCGCGCAAGATCGCTGCTGTCTTCCAGCCGCACCAGTCCTTCCGCCCGCCCGTTCAGCAGCTGGTGCAGTGCGTATAAATCGAAGGGGTCCTTGCGGTTGTAACGGTAGGTCTCCTTCCAGTCTACGCGCGGGCAAGCGGAGCAGACCAGCAGGGCCAGCCCGAGCAGACAGGTGAGCAGGGTAGGGTGCCCGCTATGCATCCGCTACCATTTGCTGCCGTAGTGCGGCAATGGATTTCCGGACCATGCGGTAGCTCAACCGGTCAAGGGGGTAGTTGCCGTACCAGTAGTGTTCATAGTGCCGGGTGACCGTCGCCAGCGCGTCGCGCAGTTGTCCGGGTTGCAGTTGTTCCAGGTAATCGGCATTGCTAAAGTCGCTTTGGTAGCGGAGCAAGCCCGTCCGGCTCAGGTCGTGCAGCAGCCCGAGGTAGGCCAGGCGTACGGCGACGGCATACTGACCGCTCGCCTCGGCCCGGGCTACGAGTTCCGGGGAAACGCCGGTTTCTACCCGATCTTGCTCCGGGTACGTGCCCGAATCCACCCGGACCGACTTTCCGGACTCCCGCGCGGGAAGGGCATGGACGAGCCGCAGGTCCCGGTACATCCGGTAGAGGAGGAAGGCCAGTCCCACCGATACGACCAATGAGGCTCCGATAATAACCGGTGTACGGTAGGGCTTCCGATTCCAGGTCGCTACATTGCCCGCTTCGGGCTCCGGCTCGGGTGTCGGGGGACGTTGGAAGGTAACCTCCTCCCGGAGTGCCCGTCGCAGCGAGTCCGGGAAGATCGCTGATCCCTGGGCGATCACTACCGGCGTAGAACCGAATAAAAGCAGGAACAGGAAGCACTTAGGCACGGGCGCGGTAGGTCTAAAAGAGATTTTGCTAAATTACCGCAAAGTTCATCACGCGCCCCGGCGCGACAAATCATGCACGTGAGTAAGTTCGAAGAAAAGATGACCGCCTACGAGGCGGCCCTGGATAAGCAAGGGGAAGGCGGAGACAAGGAACTGTTGCGTAAGGTGGCGAAGGGCCTCGGCCCGTCCATTTACAACAGCGATGCAAACAAAGTCGCCTGCAGCGATAAAAAGGAACTCCAGCGCGTGGTCGATAACTTCTGCAAGAAGAAACTCGGGATGACCGACGAGGACAAGGCCATGGAGGCCGTACAGTCAGTCTGTAAGCAGTACGTCGACCGCAGCAAGCACCGCGCCATTTTCTACTACCTCGTCGTGAAAGAGCTGGGTATGGAGAGCCACTACGACTAGTGGACTTGCCGGCTGGTCCACTAGGTTTCTGCCTTAATCACCATTCTGCCCGTCAATCCCTCCACCACCACCCGGTGCACGAGTTCGGCGACCTCCGTGGCCGCGAGGATAACCGGTGGTGGAATCTCCCCGTCCCAACTACTCGTTAGCGTGGCTCCCGGGGCGACCAGGGTAGCCCGCACACCGGTGCCGGCCAGTTCTTGCGTCCACCCCTCGAAGAGCGCGCGCAGGGCTTTTTTCGTGGTACCGTAGGCGGTCATATGGGTGGAGGTTTCGTCGGTTGCCGAGGAGCCGATCACCACGAGGTGCCCGCCGCCCCGCTCGATCATGGGGGGCAGTAACTGCCGGGCCAGCCGGTGGTTGGCCAGCACGTTGAGTTCCCACATGGACGTAAATACGTCGTGTTCCGGGTCGAGCAGTCCTCCCGGGGCATAGGTCGCCGCGTTCAGTATGACTACTTCATGGCCTAGATCGGGCAGGGTCAGCGCCCCGGTGAGATCCGCCACGACCGGTACGATGCGGCCGGGAAAGGCCTCCGCTAGTTCCTGAAGCTGCAACTCGCTGCGGGCGATGGCCGTCACGGTATCCCCCTCCCGGGCAAAGGTCTCCGCACACGCCCGCCCGATACCGCGGGAAGCACCGGTGATCAGTACCCGCAACGCAATAAGTCTTGGGCGCGGACGCGGGTGCAAGGGGAGTAAAGTTGGGGCATCATTCCTTCAGCTTAAGGGCGTACACGCTCTTGTACGCTGCGGGGTCGATGGAGAAGGCAGCAAGCTCCTCACGGGTTTCGTCACTTACAAAGGTCATTAGGGGCTGATCCACTTCAAAGAGCTTCCCGATGTTGGACCGGATTTTAGTGTCCCATTCCTTGTAGTAGCGGTCAAAATCAGCGGGGCCGACGCAGCCGCGGCAGTTCGGCTGCTCGCACAGGAGGGGCATGTCTTCCTCTAGGTTGAAGATGCCGTACTCGTCGGTGATCTGTTCCCCGGCAGCAATGTCGCGAATGGCGATCTCAAAGCCGTAGCCGGTGCTGATGGTATTGCAGTTGCAGCAGTGATTGACGTACTTCGCGAAGTCCCAGCTCACGATCCGGTTGCCCCGCTCGTCGATGTAGGAATAGCGATCGATGACCTCCCGCATGGCCACCGGATGGAGAAGGTAGTCGGTGGGGGGGATGACGAGTTCGAGGCTGTCCTTGACGTAAACGATGGTGCCCGCGACGATAGGCGCCGTTGCGAAAACACCATACCCGATGGAATCGCTGATGAATTTTAGTGCAGTAGTTGGATGAATCACGTCTTGTGTAAGTGTTAGTGCGTCCAAAGTAAATTAAATTCCCATGGATGCCGACCAACTCCTTTTGTCAGGGAAAGACTAAGGTGGCCATTCCTTACTTTTACGGTCACCTACCTAATTTGTTTGCTCATGCCCAACGCCACCACCGCCCCCAAGTACCAGCTAACCACTAAAGCTGATTTCCACCAGCAATCCCGCACCGATCGCTTCCAGTTTCACGATTACTACCTGGTCGACGACCTGCTGGAGGACTACCACCGCATGGCCCGACAGGCCGTACGCGACTGGGTAAAGGCCGAGGTAAGTCCCATTATCGAGGACGCCGCCATGCGCGGTAAGTGCCCCACCCACCTCTTTAAGGGGTTGGCGGAAGTGGGCGCCTTCGGTCCGAGCCTGCCCGTAGAGTACGGCGGCGGCGGGATGGACGAGATCGCCTACGGCATCATCATGCAGGAACTGGAGCGCTGCGACAGCGGACTCCGCTCGATGGCCTCCGTACAGGGCAGCCTGGTCATGTATCCCATCTATAAGTACGCCAGCGAGGACGTAAAACGCAAGTACCTTCCGGGGCTGGGCAGCGGTGAGCTGATCGGCTGCTTCGGCCTTACGGAGCCGGACGCGGGCTCCAATCCCGGCGGCATGCTCACCAACATCGTCGACGACGGCGATGCCTATATTCTCAACGGTGCTAAGATGTGGATCACCAACAGTCCCATCGCCGATCTGGCCGTGGTCTGGGCCAAGGATGAAGAGGGAAAAGTGCGGGGTATGGTAGTCGAGGCGGATACCCCCGGCTTCAGCGCTCCGGAGATTCACGGGAAATGGAGCCTGCGGGCCAGCATTACCGGTGAGTTGGTATTTGAAAACGTCCGTGTACCTAAGGAGAATGTGTTTCCCGACATCCGCGGCCTGCGCGGTCCGCTAAGTTGCCTCAGCAAGGCACGCTACGGCATCGCCTGGGGGGCCATCGGCGCGGCTCTGGACTGCTACGACTCCGCCCTGCGTTACGGACTGGAGCGCGAGCAGTTCGGTAAGCCCATTGCCGGTTTCCAGCTGCAGCAAAAAAAGTTGGCGGAAATGATTACGGAGATTACCAAGGCCCAACTGTTGGCCTGGCGACTCGGTACCCTGGCCAATCGTGGAGAAGCCACCCCGGCCCAGATCAGCATGGCCAAGCGAAACAACGTACACATGGCCCTGGAGGTAGCCCGCGAGGCCCGACAGATACACGGCGGTATGGGCATCACCAGCGAGTACCCCATCATGCGCCACCTGATGAACCTCGAGACCGTACTGACCTACGAAGGGACGCACGATGTTCACCTGCTCATCACGGGCCATGACATCACGGGCATCAACGCGTTTGGGTAAGGCTCAGTCGATCCAGTCCACGATCAGGCGCTCCTGATTAACGGTCTTGTCCACCCCAGCAATGATGGTCGTATACCGGTCGTTCTCGATCCTTGCGGGAATCCCCGGATAGTAGTAGAAGGCGTACCAGTTGTCGTCGCGGATATCCAAGGATAACTTTTCCAAACCCCCGGGGTCCTTCTCCAGTAAGGTCGGGTAGACTTGTTTTATCGTTTCCCGGAAAATGTCTCTGCCGGCGGGGGTAAGAGCTTGTTTGGGTTTTCCGAGCCTGACGAAAATGCCGCTATTTTGGGTCTATTTGAGCTTTGAAAGGGGGAGCCTAGCGGGCTAAGTGACCTTTTTCAAGGCGAAGAATAGGCACAAGAGAGCAAGTTTGCGGCGGCGAGCGGAATCCCAAACAAGCTCTAAGCGTATTGAGGTGGCGCATCACGACGTAATCGTTCGTGTAGTCGGTGCTTTCTACGTAGAGTTCACTCGCCACCGGGAAGGGCGCGCCGCCGAACATATTGGCGAAGGAGTCTTCGTAGTGCAGCGTGTCTCCGTTTATATAGGTGTACCCATAAAAGAGGTGGAAATGCTGCAACTCGCCCACGAGTTTATTCAGAATTCCCTGTTCGGTCGTGTAAGCGGTGATCAATGGAGCCATGATTTCCTGGAACAGCGCCGTGTCCAGCTGCTGCCGGGTAACCAGCTGGGCGATGGCCGTATCTAAGGCGACTCGCATGGCCTGCGCAAAGGGTTTCCAGTTCTTCAGCGCCTGAAACTGTCCGAGCTCGTTGGTGGTGTAGGTAATGTTGCCCAGGTCGAAGGAGGCGAGGGCGTCTAAGATCTCGGGGGATACCGCCTCGGTGCTGTAGTACTCGTTACCGAACGTGTAACCAATGAGGTAGCCCTCCGCCGTGGAGTCTAATACCTCGAACAGAGCGGTATAAGTGGTCGTGTCCGCTTTGACCAGCGAGTCGTTTTTGTAGCTAAGTTTGATCTTAGAAACTCGAAAATTGTAGGCATCGCCCTTTTCCCAGTACGCTACGAAGGGATATTCGGTAGTGTCGGTCTGGGCGTTACTTAAGCCAGTCAGGCAACAGAACAGGGCAAGTAGCAAGTATTTCGTCATGCGGATAGCGTGGCTTTTGGGTAGGAAAACAGACGGTACTTGAACGTACGATTTGATACTTTTGTACGCCCAATTACCCCCGTATTTTGCTCAGTTTCCCTTCACGCCCGTGCCCTCTCTTTTTTCCTTTGCTCCTCCTGCTGGCCACCGCTCTCCCGGCCCAGTACACCCCCCCGCTACGTGGCCCCCTGCTCATTACCGGGACCTTCGGGGAGTTGCGCAGCAATCACTTTCACGGTGGACTGGACTTCCGCGGAACCGTCGGTACCCCCGTCTACGCCGTTAACGACGGTTACGTCAGCCGGATCAAGATTACCGGGGGCGGCTACGGCCAGGGGGTCTACATCGATCATCCGGACGGCAAGCGTAGCGTGTATGGTCACTTGGAAGCGCTGGCTCCCGAACTGCTCGATACGATCCGGGCCCTTCAGTATGCACGGGAGTCCTTTGAAATCGACCTGCAGTTGGATGCTACCGCTTTTCCCGTCGCACGCGGCCAGCAAATCGGTGAAGTAGGGAACCGGGGTTTCAGTTTTGGGCCCCATCTACACTTTGAAATCCGGGAAGTCGGCTACGGATGCACCCCTGAACCCCATGTCATTGGGATTTACCATACCGGATACCCGTGCCCCCCAGTTAAGAGCACTGCGGGTCTACGAACTGCGTGATGATGGGCATCCGGCAGTGGGAACAAGCTACGACCTCCTGGACGGAAGCCTGCCGGATACCATCCGGGTCACTAGTCCGCGCGTGGCCTTCGGACTCAAGGCTTACGACCGACAGAACGCGATGCCCAATTGGAACGGTCTTTACGCGGGCCGCATGCTGGTCGATTCCGTCGAATCCTTCTCCTTTGTCTACAACCGCATTCCTTATGAGCAGACGGAATACCTGAATGCCCTGACCGACTACTCGGAGTGGACACGGAACAAGTCCTGGTTCTACTTGCTCTACGCCCAAACGCCGAAGGCCGTATTTTGGGAGTCCACCCCTCCGAAGCCCGATCGTGGGGTGGTAAGGCTGGAGCGGGGGCAGCCGCGGGAAATCACGGTGGCAGCCGAAGATTTTGCCGGTAACTCTTCGGCGGCCCGCGTAATCGTACTGTGGGAAGGCGCGCTACCCACCGCGCCCGCCCGTCCGGCCGTCTTTCAGTACGTCCTCCCGGCTGGCGAAGCCAGCATCATCGATACCGGAGGGATGCGCCTTGAACTGGGTGACCGTGCGCTCTACTCCAACTTGTATTTCCGCTACGCCCGGCTGGCGGATGATTCGGCGGACTACCTGGGGGATACCCACCAGCTGCACGATCGGGAGACGCCGCTGCACGGCCGGGCTACCCTGCACCTGCGGCCACGCCGTGAGCTTGCGGACAGTCTGAGGACCAAAGTGTACGTAGGGCAGTGTGGGGCGTCGGGAGTTGCCAGCAGCGTAGGGGGGAGTTGGGAGGACGATGGCCGGATGGTGGCCCGAATCAGTAGTTTTGGAGATTATGCCCTGCGGATCGATACGGTGGCCCCAACCATCCGTCGGGAACGCTTCGGCTCGGATTTACGACGGGTCTCGGGCTTCAGTCTGCGAATAGCGGAGGAGTCGGGCGGTGAAATTACGTACCGGGCTACGGTAGACGGGAAGTGGATACTGATGGAGTATGATGCCAAATCCGGACGCCTGAGCCACACTTTTGAGGGCAACCGCATTGGCGGGGGAGGCATGCACCACTTCGAGTTATTGATCAAGGATGAGCGCGGAAACGAAGCGCGGATGACCCAGCGGTTCCGGCGCTGATCAGCTGCTGAGGTTGCTGATGACCTGCTTTATTTCGAGGAGGCGTTGGGTAGCCACCTCGTAGAAGATAAATTTTCCGTCGCGTTTCGGCACCACGATGTCGGCTTTCCGCAGTACGGCCAGGTGCTGGGAAGCCACCGACTGCTCGATGCGTAGGGCGACGAAAATATCGGTGACCGTAAGGTGCCCTTCCTTGTACAAGAGACTGATGATGCGCCGCCGCAGGTCGTGATTTACGGCCCGAAGTACCAGCACCGCCTGACGCAATTTATCCGTATCGATGTCGACGGGACCATCGGGAAGCTCTTGCTTGGGGAGGTGAATTGGTTTGGGCATCGCTGTGTTGAGATCCAGGTTCCTTATCGGTGAGAGTAAATTCCCCCTCAACAATATAATATAATTGAGGCGATATCGGGTACAAAAAAAGCCTTTAACGGTTAAGTCAAAGGCTACATAACAAACACTATGAACAACACAAGATCTTGGATGGAGACGAAACGTCGTGCCCACGTAGATTACAAAGATAGGAACATAAGTTTATACCTGCAAGCGTAAACCGGGGAGGGCTGACATTTTATCGATTTGGGGAAAACTTCCGGAATGTTGCAGATTAGGATACTGTCCCCGACCTTCGGCACCGTGTCTCCACGAATGAATGCCCAGGCCCTACTTCAAGTCCTCGCACAGCCCTCCCGGCTGGCCGATTACGGAATGGAGGAACTGTTGGAGCTGGTGCGATGCTATCCTTACGCCACTAACTTGCGCCTGTTGGTGCTGCTGAAGGCTAAGCAGTCGCAAGACCCGGATTTGGAGCACTACCTGAATCGCTTTGCGGTTGCCACCTTCGACCGGGCGCATCTGTACCACGTGCTGGAAGCCCTGGACAAGCAGGAAGACGAGCGAGGTGAGGTGCTCGAGTTGCTCGAACTAGATGAGCTGGAACTAGCGGATTTCGGCCCCCCCTTTGAGGAGCTGCCCTCGCGGATGAACGTATTATCGCTATCCCCTTCGCCCCCGGTGCCCGTATCTCCAGCGCCCTTATCGGAACCGCCGCCCCCGCTTGAATCCTCTACGGAGGAGGAGGAGCCGCCGCCGCCGGCACGTGGACCGTCTGATTCGCCGCCGCTATCCGATGCCCTGGCCGCCGTGATCCCGGAATCGAACCCGCCGGCCCATGTCGAGGAATTCAGCGAGGCGGAGGAAGTGCGGCCGGAAGACCCGGAACGCTTTGCCGAAGTGGTGGCCGCGCGTCGCCGGCGACTTCCCCTGGAGGTCCGTCTGCATAAGTTGCGGGGCAGGGGCCGGTCGGCGGGTGCAGCGGCGGTCAACAGCACCGTGGATCACGGAGCCGTAGTGAGCGAAACGTTGGCTGCCCTGCTGGTACGGCAGGGGCAGTTGCAACACGCCATCAAGATGTACCGGCGGCTCATCTTGCTTTATCCGGATAAAAAGTCGATCTTTGCCGGCCTGATTAAAGAATTGAAGGAAAAATTATAACATGGTCAATCTCCTTACCATCCTGACCGGCGTCGTTTGCCTGCTCCTCATGCTCGTCGTGCTCATCCAGAACCCGAAGGGCGGCGGTATCGATTCTACCTTCGGGGGTGGACAGGCTAACCAAATGCTGGGGGCCTCCCGGTCAACCGACGTCATCGAAAAGGTAACCTGGGGACTCGCCATTGCCCTCTTCACGCTCTGCATCCTTACCGCCCTGGCCGTGAGCTCGGTCGGTGCCGGCGCCTCACTAGACGCGAACTTCTAATTCTTTACGCCATCCCTGGCACGAAAGAGCCCCCCGGACCAGCGGTCCGGGGGGCTCTTTTTGTCAGCTATCCTACCCGAGGAAGGTGTAGATGAAGGTCAGCAGGAGAATGATGGAAACGGCCGCGATGTTAAAGCCCATGCGGGTGCGGAACATCGCCGGATCCAGATCGATGGCTTTATAGTCATCCGCCTTCTTATCCGTGTAGATCAGCACGAGCACGATGAGGGAGAGGATGATAAAGATGATCGACATGATGGTAGGTACCCCCGGCACGGGCTGTAGCAGCAGCCGAATACCCGTCGACAGGCCGATACCGATGACCGCTATCGAGAGTCCGTTACGCAACTTAATGTCCTTGATCAGCTTCGTCGTCAGATCGCGCTTTTCTGGGTCTCCATATCCTCCGACCTTGGTCTGCTCGGCAACTTGTCGCTTATCCGCTTTACCCGTCAGGGCACTGACCACTACCATGAGTGCGGCGGAAATAAGGAAGATGAAGGCCATACGGTCCAGGAAGGGCAGATCAGGCATCAGTTCTTTGAAGAGCCAGGAGAGCGGAACGGAGGCCAGTACTACCACGAGGGCGGCCTGGGCGGTGCCGCGGCGGTAGAACATGCCGAACACAAAGACGGTGAGTACGCCCGGGCTGATGAAGCCGGTGTATTCCTGGATCACCTGGAAAACCTGGCCGGCGTCCGCCAGGGCGGGGGCGACGACCGCACCGATCAGGAGGGCGGCGGCGGCGGACAACTGTCCGATGCGAACCTGCCGGTTCTGGGTAGCCGTCGGGTTAATGAACTTGTTGTAGATGTCCATCGTGAAGATGGTGGAGGTAGAATTCACCATCGAACTGATGGAAGAACCGATGGCCGCGACCAGGGCTGCAAAGGTGAGGCCCTTGAAACCTACCCCAACGTAGTTGGCCAGCACCCAGGGGAAAGCCTGGTCAGCCTTGGTGATGGGTAAGTTAGAGTGGTCCTGTTCGCGCAGCAGGTACCAGGCGGCGATGCCGGGCAGCACCGCGAAGAAGGGAATGAACAGCTTCATGAAGGCGGCAAAGGCTACGCCCCGCTGCGCCTCGGGGAGGTCCTTGGCGGCCAGGGCACGCTGGATGATGTACTGGTTATTCCCCCAGTAGTAACTGTTTACGATCCACATGCCGCCGAGCAGCAGGGCCATGCCGGGAAGCAGGTTAAAGGAAGATTTGTACTCG
This sequence comes from Lewinellaceae bacterium, assembly GCA_963803525.1. Taxonomy (GTDB): domain Bacteria; phylum Bacteroidota; class Bacteroidia; order Chitinophagales; family Saprospiraceae; genus Neolewinella. The sequence goes on along the minus strand of CAWDMV010000003.1, from coordinate 418,427 downwards.
TCTCCCGCCTGTAAGGTCGTCGGCGTGCCGTCGGTAGCCACGCCCGAAGCCAGCTCGTGAGCGTTGGCTACGTCGAGGTAAGTATCACTGGGTTCGAAGAGCATCTCGAAGTGATCGGGGAGGGTATTGTACAGGTTTTCAATACCCGTCAGTACACTGCCGTCGCCCACTACTTCCAGAATACCGAAGGCAGCCACGGTGCCACCGACCATCAGCACGATGACCTGAACTACGTCGGTCCAGACGACTGCCTTGAGGCCACCGAAAATGGAGAAGGAGGCGGAATAAAGTACCAGGCCCACGATGCCGTAAGCGAGGGGAACGTCCAACAGCGTCTGAATGGCCAGCGCGCCCAGGTAGAGCACGGTAGAAATGTTGACAAAGACGAACAGCGCGATCCAGAAGACGGACATGATGGTCCGTACGGTGCCGTCGTAGCGTTCCTCCAGGAACTGTGGCATGGTATAGATCTCCTTCTTGAGGAAGACCGGCAGGAAAAACTTAGCGACGAGGATCAGGGTGATGGCCGCCATCAGTTCGTAGGTAGCAATGGCCAGGCCCAGCTCGAAGCCCGAGCCGTTCATGCCGATGATCTGCTCGGCGGATATGTTGGAGGCGATCAGGGAACCCCCGACGGCCCACCACGGGAGGCTGCGGCTGGCCAAAAAGTAGTCACTCGCCGTTTCGTTCTTCTCCCGGTTCGCGATCCAAACCCCAAAGGCGATGACCGCGACGATGTAAAACCCGAATATCAGGGTATCAATGGTACCCAACTGACCTAACTCCATGGTTCGACTTTAATACGCGTGACTGTAATCTACACACACCGCTGTGTTGCAAAGCGCGACAATATAGGCCGGGATGGTCAGATAAAGCGCCTGAGGTCGAAGTATCGAAATTCTCTGAGGTTAAACACCTTATCCCGCAGGGGCTCCGTACGGGCCTCGAAATTCGGGCCCGCCGCGGGGTCGCCGCGCAGTAGGCCCCGCAGCAGGTTCAGGATGAGAGTGGGGTAGCTGCTCTTGTATCCGATCCTGCCCAGGTAGCGCGCTAGGTTGTTGATTCCGTAACCTACGAACTCGGTGTGGCCGAGCTTCAGGTGGCACCATAACTGGAGTAGGCGGGAATACACGACGAGGTCGTAACGCAGGGGGCTGGACTGATCGAGGATGGGTTGGAGGTGCGCCAGGGCCTCGTTGTACCGGCGGTGTATCACGCAAATAGCGGCCAGTTTGTAGTACAGCACCAGTTGCTTGTGCCCGTCCACCCCGGTTATTCCTTTGATCCGGGAAGCGTACTCCCAAATCGCGGTGGGGGAGTAGGGCGTCTCTTCGTCCAGCAGCAGCTGATTCAGTTCGGCGCGGAAGAGGATCAGGTCGGCCATGATCTTGCTGTTGCGCTGCTGCTGGGTGGACTGCGCGGCAGTGATGAAGTCCGCCAGACGCCGGTAAAGCTCACGGTGTTGTGCGACGTCGTAGCGGAAAAAGGCGATCAGTAACCGGCGGTCCATCCCCTTGATGTATTCGTTGGCCTCCCGTTCACGCAACTCGGTGCGGGATTCGATGAGGGTGGTCCACCGCTCGGCGTGCCAGCCCGCCCGTTCGAGCTGCAGTTGGTTGTAGTGGTACCAGAAGCGGCAGTGGTGGGCCAGCAAGCGTTCCTTGTAGGTAGCGGTAGCGGGTATCGGGTCGCTGAAGTAATGGTGGTAAAGCTGGTAGAACTTGCGCGCTTCCTCCGCGGAAGCCACGTGGCCGTGCAGGATGAAGTGGCGCTGCAGGGTGAGCTGGAGGTTGGATTGGCGCACGGTACTGCCCATCACCTCCTGCCGCCTCCTGCTTTCCGTAGTAAGCGAGGTCATGCGGGCGGACGAGGCGCGGGTGATGTGTCGGCTCTCGATCGTCTTCTCCATATCGATGATGAGCAGGTGGTGCAGATCCAGGTGGTAGGTATAGGCCAGTTCCTTGGCCCGCGCCAGCAGCTTCAGGGCGTGGAGGTACAGCCCGCGATCGTAGAGCAAGCCGGCGTGGTCGATCTGCTCGCGGACCTGGATGCTGGGGTCTCGCCGCCGGTGCTGAAAGCGCAGGCAGTCCAGGATACGGCCGTACAGGTGGCGCTGTAAATTGACCAACTGGGTAGGACCGGTGAGCCCCAGCAACTGGCCCAATTTCGGATCCTCGAGGGTACCCCCCTCACTCAGATGACGGAAAAGGCGGTAGAATTTATCCGATTCTTCCGCGCCCGCTTGCCTGGTATACCGGGTGAAGAAGCGCTTTTCGGAGCTATCGAGGGTCTGAATCAGCTCAATCAGCAACTCTTTTTTCGCGATTGCCATAACAAGCGGGGGCGTGAGTGAAGGGAGTGGGTAGTGCGATTATCAAAAATTCCGGCGGAAAGTTTACGTATTCGGGCAGTTCCAACCGCCGCTGACCCGGAAACAATCAAGGATGAGGCTTAACGACCGAAAGATAAGCGATAACAAAATCGCGCTCTTTATGATTTGACGGACCCCTCCCCCTTGTGGGAACTTTGATTCACAGTTTCTCCGATCGGTTTTCTGCAAGCTTCCTCTAACACTCCCGTCTTCCGGGGCGGAAATCAAACTAGTATATGAAAACACTTAGCTCACTCCTGGGGCTGCTTTTCCTGCTGTCCGGCGGGTTGGCGGCCCAGCAACGCACGTTGAAGGGGACCGTCAGCGACACCGACGGCCCACTCATCGGCGCTACCGTAATGGCCGAAGGAACTACCCTCGGCACCGTGACGGATTTTGATGGGAATTTTGAACTCACGTTACCCGACGAGGTAAATCAACTGATCGTCACCTACACCGGCTACCAGAGCCAAACCTTGAAAGTCGGTACCGAAACTTCGCTCTCGATCACCCTGGCGGAGTCCGCCCTCGATCTCGATGAGGTCGTGGTCACCGCCCTGGGGGTCAAGCGGGAGAAGAAGTCGCTGGGTTACGCCGTGCAGGACCTGCAGGGGGAGGCCCTCGAGCAGACCCGCAGCACCAACGTCGTCAACGGGCTCTCCGGTAAGGTGGCGGGCCTGCAGGTATCCGCGGCCAACGTACCGGGGGGCGGCTCCCAGGTCACGATTCGGGGAAACAGTTCGGTACTCGGCAACAACCAGCCGCTCTACGTGATCGACGGGGTACCGATGGAAGGCGACTTCGCCGCACCCATCAACGGGGCCGCGGACAACAACGTCTACGGCGGGGGCATCTCCGAGATCAGCCCGGATAACATCGAATCCATTACGGTGCTCAAGGGGGCCAATGCCGCCGCGCTCTACGGTAGCCGCGCCGCCAACGGGGTCATCCTGGTGACCACCAAGAACGGATCGAGCGCCGAGGGACTCACGGTCAGCTACGCCGGCAGCTACTCCATTGAAAATCCTTTCATTACCCCTGAATTCCAGAATATCTACGGGGGAGGCACGGGGGGAGTGACCTGGTACGCCGACGGCCGCAACGGGGGCATCTCCGACCCCCTGGCCGTCGAGCAGTTTCGCCGGGTGTACCCCGATGCCCCCCTGGTCGGTACCGCCGGGGTGGACGAGAGCTGGGGTGCCCCGATGGACGGGCGGGAGGTTCGCCACTGGTGGACGGGTACGGAGACGGCCCCCCTCGTGCCCGCCCCCGACAGCTGGAGCAACTTCTGGGAAACCGGGAATACGGCCAACAACACCCTGAGCATCTCCAACAACTACGGCAGTGGCAACTTCCGCTTCAGCCTCGGCCGCGTAGACTCCAAGGGGCTGATGTACAACAACGACTACGAGCGGAACAACTTCCGCCTCAACATCGATCAGGAGCTCGCACCTAAATTGAAGGTCAGCGTCAGTTCCGAGTACATCAAGTCCGGTTCCGACAACCGCCAGCAGCCCGGGCTCTGGGAACTCGGCACCTGGCACCACCGCCACGACGACTGGGGCCGCCTGCGCGACTACGAGCAGTACATGGACGTCCACATCGTGCGGGAAGGGGATGTGTACCCTTACGCGAACTGGCAGCACTCCTTCGCCTCCAACCGCTTTTACGAGCAGGAAAACCTCACCAATGCAAACGAAAAGGACCGGCTGCTCGGCAACGTTGCCTTCACCTACCAGTTTTTGCCCAGCCTGAACCTGATGGTGCGGGGTGGTACCGACCTGTGGACCGACACCCGGCGCGCTGTGACCCGCAATGCCCGCATCAAGAGCGGCAACGAACTCAACGAGTCCTTCAGCGAAGACGTGATGCGCCGCCAGGAAACCAACCTGGACTTTATCCTGAGCTACAACAACTACTTCGGCGAACACCTCAGCCTGAGCGCCCAGTTCGGTGGTAACCACCGGACCAACTACTTCAAGCGCAACTACATCGGCGTGAACGATGCGACCATCAACGGGCTGTACAATGTCTCGAACAACGCCAGCAACAACACCAACGTAAGTCGGATCGAGGAGAAGGAGGTCAACAGCTTCTTCGGGGCGGCCAGCTTCGGGTTCAAGAACTTCCTCTACCTCGACGTCACGGCCCGCAACGACTGGTCGAGCACCCTGCCCGTGGAGAACAACAGCTACTTCTACCCCTCGGTCAGCCTGAGCGGCGTGATCACCGATGCGCTGCGGATCGGCGGGCCCATCCTGAGTTACGCCAAGGTGCGGGCCGGCTGGGCGCAGGTGGGCTCCGACACCGATCCCTACCGCCTGCGGCAGGTATTCGCCCCGGCAACCTCCTGGAACTCCACCACGCCCCTCTTTTCCGAGCAGGTCGCCATTGCCAGCTCGGACCTGCGGCCCGAGCGGACGACGGGCAAGGAGGCCGGACTGGACCTGCGCTTTCTCAACGGCCGGATCGGCCTGGACGTCACGGCCTACGAGCAAACCACCGAAGACCAGATCATCAACATCGCGGTCAGCCGCGCCACCGGCTACCAGAGCAAGCTCATCAACGCCGGCAAGGTGCGTAACCGCGGGGTGGAAATCATCCTGACCGGGGCGGTGATCGACCTGCCGAAGGTGGGTTGGGACATCGCCGTGAACTACGCCCGCAACCGCAATACCGTGCTGGAGCTCTACACCGACGACAGCGGCAACGAGCTGGAGACCATCGTACTGACCACCAGCCGCGGCCTGAGCCTGGAGGCGCGGGTCGGACAGCCCTTCGGTACGCTCTTCGGCAGTGGGTACGCCCGCGTTCCCGACGGCCCCCTGGCCGGCCAGGTTATTTTTGAGGATGGTATCCCACTCAAGGATCCGGACCTGATGGTGCTCGGCAACGTATCTCCCGACTGGATCGGCGGCATCCGCAACAACTTTCGGGTGGGGGCCTTCAGCGCCAACTTCCTGATCGACGCCCGTATCGGGGGGGATATCGCCGAGCAGAGCAGCTCCCTGGGCATGCAGACCGGCGTGTACCCCATGACCGCCATCGGCCGGGAGGAGGGCGTGATCGGTACCGGAGCCCGTAACGTCGGGGATGCCGAGAACCCCGTATACGTAGTCAACGACGTGGTCGGCCCCACTCGCGATGTCGTCGGCGCGCTCAGCGTACGCTACGCCAACGAAGGGGCCATCTTCGACGCGAGTTTTATCAAGCTGCGGGAAGCGGGTATCACTTTCTCCCTGCCCAAGATGCTGCTGGACCGAGTGTCCTTCATCCGGGCGGCCAGCATCAGCCTCATCGGCCGCAACCTGGCCATGCTGTACTCTAACCACAGTCAGGTGGACCCGGAGTTCAACGTGCTCGGGGGCAACCTACAGGGGGCCCTGAGCTACACGACCATCCCGAGTACGCGCAGCTTCGGCGTGAACCTCAACGTCACTTTCTAGGGATGCGGTTCACTTCCCCCGCACTCGTGTCCGCGCACAAAACAAGAACAATGAACGCTAGCTATCTACTCCTTCCTTTGCTCCTCCTCCTCTACGCCTGCGATAAGGACTTCGAGGAGCTTAACGAGAACCCCAACGAGCCCGAGCTGGTACCGCCGGCCACGCTCTTTCCCCTCGCCATCCGGGAAGCCGCCCAACGCATCCACGGGCACAGCACCCGCAACGAGCGCCTCAATCTCGACGGCGGCATGCTATGGATGCAGTACTTCGCCCGCAACCAGTACGTCAATGAGGGCGACACCTATAACCCCGCCGCCACGCTGCGTGCCGGCACCTGGGACGGCTTCTACACCGAAGCGCTGGTGAACCTGCAGACCGTTATCGACCTGACCGGTGACCCCGATGGACAGTACCATAACACCAATTACGCGGCCGCCGCCCTGATCATGCGGGAGTACGTTTTTTCGATCGTCACCGATGTCTGGGGGGCCGTACCCTACACCCAGGCCCTGGAGGGTTCGACGGCCGGGAACCTGGCGCCGGTCTACGACAGCCAGGCGGACATATACGCCGGCATCCTCGCCAACCTGAAGACCGCCAGTGACCAGCTGGACCCCGCCGGTAAACCCATCGATAAGGATATCCTCTTTAACGGCGACGTGATGCGGTGGAAGAAGTTTGCGAATAGCCTTCGGCTGCGGTTGGCCAACCGGCAGGCGGCACGGGTGCCCGGAGAGAGCCGGGCCATCTTCACCGAAATCATGGGAGACCCCGGGCGCTACCCGATCATCACCGCCGAGGACGAGGCCCTGTACTTCCACCCCACCGCCCGGCAGAGCGGGGAGAACAGCAACAGCTGGTACGAAACGATGGTGATCGGCGGCCGGGAGGACTGGTCCATCAGCACCACCCTCATCACCGCGATGACGGACGGCAACGGCAACCCCACCGATCCCCGGCTGGAGGTCTACGCGGAGCCCGCCCTGGCCGGCGACTACGCGGGCCGGTATGCCGGCGCACCCAATGGCCTGCCCGAAGGAGATGCCGTAGCCTACTATACGACCGCCAGCCGGCCCGGTGCCCGCTTTATGGCCGAGACCCAGCCCTTCCCCCTGATCACCTTCTCCGAACTCAGTTTCATCCTGGCGGAAGCCGCCCTGGACGGGGTGTATACCTCGGGGGCCAGTGCTACGCAGTACCTCGAGTCCGGCGTAAGCGCCTCCTTCGGTCAGTACGGCCTCGTTCCCCCCGGTGGCTACCTCGCCGCGCTGAATACCGACGAGGCCACCATCCTGACCGAAAAGTGGAAGGCCCTCTTCCAGCAGGGCATCGAGGCCTGGACGGAGTACCGCCGGACGGGCTACCCCGTGCTCCCCGCCCCGGACCCCCGGGCCGTTATGGAAAACGAAGGTCGCGTACCCCGCCGCCTGCGCTACCCCGAATCGGAGTACAGCCTCAACAACGCCAACGTTGCCGCGGGCGTAGCCCTCAACGGCGGCCCCGACAACAAACTCACCGAGCTCTGGTGGGCCGAATAGCCCTCCCTCCCCTCACTTCGTCACCCCGTATCCCCCCCTTCACTCATGAATAAGCTATTTCTTTTACTCCCCCTCCTCCTCCTGCTGTGCTCCTGCATCGACGACGAGCTGGCCTTCACGGTGGAAGCCTCCCCGGTTCAGGGCGTGATCACCGCCATCGCTGACGCCCCCGCGGGGATGGTCTCCTACGCGGGCACCTTCACCCGGCTCAATAAGGACGGAATTTTGGACCACCGGGTCGGTATCGTCGCCACCCCGGTGGCCGATCTCGAACTCACGGTATATAGCCAGACCCAGGATCCGCTGCAAACCCTCGTGACCGATACCGCCGGAAGGACTATCTTTTCTGTGCCGGCCACGGAACTCACGGGGGTCACCCGCCTCGAGTGGGCGGGCACGCTGGATGGCAAGGCCTTCCGGATCCTCACCAACCTCTAACCGGCCAACCCCTAATTTTTTCAACGCACCAACGCCATTACACCATGACTTCACTTTCCTCTACCCGCCGCCAGTGGCTCCGCCGCGCCGCCCTGACCGGTGCCGGTCTGGCCGCCATTCCTTCCCTGCAGCTTGGGGCCCGGCCCCGGGCCCTCGCGAAACCCAGCTTTGCCGAATACCTGCCCCAGCTGGAGTGGGAACGGAGCCTGGCTAAGCGCGCGCCCCTGAGGGCCCGCATGCTCGCTAACGAAAATCCCTATGGCCCCTCCCCGAAGTGCATCGAAGCCGTCGGGGCCTCCGCCGGGGCGGGCAACCGCTACCAGCACGAAGCCGCGGCCAAGCTGCGGACCATGATCGCCGAATTCGAGGGCGTCCCGGAAGACCACATCATGCTGGCCCCCGGCTCCTCGGACGTGCTGGAGAAAATGGCCATCGTCCACTTCCTGGAGGGAGGCAACGTGGTGGCGGCCGACCCCGCCTACATGTCCCTCATCAAGGTAGTGATGGGTATGGGCGGAGAATGGAATAAGGTGCCCGTCACCGACGACTGGGCCCACGACCTGCCCGCGATGAAGGCCGCCCTGAACAAGGACACCAGGATGGTCTACGTCTGCAACCCCAACAACCCCACCGGCACCCTCACCGACAACGATGCCCTCAAGCAATTCTGCCGCGAGGTGGCGGATACGGTTCCGGTCTTCGTCGATGAGGCGTACCTGGAATTCCTGCCCGATCACCGGTCCAAGACCATGGTCCCCCTCATCCTGGAGGGCAAAAACGTGATCGTCGCGCGTACCTTCTCCAAGATCCACGGCATGGCCGGACTACGCGTCGGCTACGGCGTTGCCCTTCCCGAAACCCTGGAAAAGGTCTACCAGATCAGCCGCGGCAATATGGGCCTGTGTAAGACCTCCCTCGAGGGGGCCATGGCCAGTATGCAGGACACGTCCTTTCAGGCCTCCAGCCGCGAGCAGACTACCGCCTTCCGCGAGCAGACCTACGCGGGCCTCAAGCGCATGGGGCTGGACTACGTGCCCTCGGTCACCAGTTTCGTCCTCTTTCCGATCAGTATGCCCGGAGACCGGTTCCTGGAAGGCATGATGGACAAAGGGATAGGGGTCCGGGCCTTCCAGGTCTTCGGGAAAGATTTTTGCCGCGTGAGCGTCGGCAAGCCCGAAGAGGTGGACATGTTCTTGTCTGCGCTACGCGAGGTTTTGGTGTAATCTATTCGCTTTGCCCACGCTCCGGAGCGGCCCCTCCGGGCCCTCCGGAGCTTCTTTCCGCTTCCTTATCCTTCCGCCCCATGAACCCAGCCTTACAGAAGACCTTCTCCTTCGCGCTGCTTATTCTTGCCGGTTACCTGATCCAGCGCAAACTGGCAAATAAGCAAGACCTGAGCGGTATCAAGGTCCTGATCCTCAGTATTATTCTTCCGGCCACCATCTTCGTAGCCCTCCTGAAGGTGGAGATCTCGAGCGGGATGCTCCTGCTGCCCCTGGCCGCGCTGGCGCTCAATGCCGCCCTGTACTTCATTTCGGGCTGGGTCCTGCCCAGGCTCGGGTTTCCGCCGGACGGTAAGGAATGGCGCACCATGATGCTGTTACTGCCTTCCCTGGCCCCCGGCCTTAGTGTATTCCCCTTCATCCTCGAGTACCTCGGCGACGCTCCCCTTGCCCTGGCGGCCCTGGCCGACGTCGGCAACAAGGTATTCGTACTGATCGTGCTCTACCTGGTGGCGATGAGCTGGTATTATTCGCGGCGGGGCGCGGGTGCCGTGGAAGTGGACCGACCGGGCAAGCTGAGGGCCCTGGGCCTGTCCCTGCTCCGGGAGCCGGTCAATCTGGTCATCCTCGTGGCTATGCTGATGCTGGCTGCGGGCCTTACCCTGAGTGATCTGCCCTGGTTCGTGGAGGAGACGGTGGTCCGTCTGGCGGCCCTCATGAGCCCCGTCATCCTGCTCTTCATTGGTATGGCCGTGAAGTTTCGGCGGGAGGAGGCCGCGCTGATCTTACGGGCGCTCTGTTTTCGCTCCGGCCTGGCTTTCCTACTCAGCGCGGGCCTGATATACGTAAGCGGATTATCGGGCACCATGGCCCTGCTGGCGGTCGTGTTCGCCCAGTGTGCCGTCAGTTTCTGGCCCTTTGCCCACATGTCGGCGGTGGAGGCGCTGCGGGAGCCGGATAGTACGCCCGTCTTTGACCTGGACCTGGGGCTCAACGTCCTGGCATTCTCCCTTCCCTTCTCTACGGGGATCATACTCACCGTGCTGAGTTGCGGAGACTGGTTTGCGTCTGCCGGTGGAATCATACCGGTGGCGCTGCTCGTGCTGCTGGTGCCCGTGGTCTACGCCCTGCGTCCGGCGCTGCAATCGGCAGCGGTCAAGAATGTCCGTGCCTGAGCCCTACTCAGGGTAGGAAGCCTTCATTGTCGCTCCGATGGGAAGCCACGGCGGAATGGTTGACTACATAGCGATTGAAGGCGGTACTGTCCTGGACGTCCATATCCTCATAATGGACGGGTAGATCCAGGAAGAAACTGTAATCGTCCTTTCCGATCTTGGGGTTGAAGGTGAGATGTCCTTTCGGGCCCTCCAGGTAGAAATAAGAGTGGTGTATGGCAAAGTACACGCTTTCCGTACCGGACTCCGCCTGCTGGGGGGTAACGATGAGGTAGCTCACTTTTCCACTGTCCTTATTCCAGACGAGGTCCTCTAGCAGGCCGATGACGTACCCCTTTCCGGAGTAGACATCAGCACCCATCAGTGAGGATGCGGACAAGATTGGACTGTTCATGGAGGAAGCTACTTCCTGACCGCGGCCCGCTTGGCCACGTGGGCGGCTTTTTTGGCCTCCTTCGTCGTGAGTGCGCCGATTACCGCCTGGATGATCGGAAGGAGAAACTTACTCATGGTGACCAGGGAGGCAAGGCGCTTTGTCCGGCTCCGTTTTCTACCCTTACCGGGGTAGGGTTTGCCGTCTGGGTACTCGTGAACGACGCGCGTTTCCTTGATAACCGGCAGCTTATTTTTATCGCTGCCGGATAAGAGGTTCTTGAGAAAGATCAGACCGACTACGGCGCCACCGGCGGGCATCGCCACTTTTTTGAGGAGGAAATTGCCGGCGTTCCCCTTCGTCGTTCCGATGGCATGGGCAAACTCCCGTTTTGCAATTTCGGCTTCCAGGCGGATTTGCTTCTTGCGCTGCTGCAATTCGGAGAGGCTGGTGATTTTAGATTTCTTAATCATCGTTATACTTCTTTACCGTCGTGTTCGAAAAACTTGGTGATCACCTTACTCACCGTAGGGTTGACAATGAGGGTATTTTTGAGCAGGAGCACCAGCAAAAAAATGGCCAGTAAAACGAGCGTGACCAGACCGAACCCGTACACGCTGTTGTCGAAGGCCGAAGAAAGGGCGAACCCCAGGGTAATCAAGGCGAATAGCAGGGTGATGAGCCCGACCACGGCCAGGATAATGCCCGTGATCACACTGGAAATCACCCCGGCAGAAGTTTCCGCTAAGTTCAGTTTAAATTGTTCGAGCTTCTTTTCTACGAGGCGTGAAGCGTATCCGTAGCTCTCCCCTAATTGTTCTAGTAGTTCTTCTCTGGAGTGCATGTATGATGGTTTAAATGAGAGCGGCCATGCAGTGGTCGGTACATTGCATGGCCGCTATGCGGTTAAGCGAAAGGGGGGTGAAGGGAGTTACCCTAGCTCTGTTCGGTCGTGCGATCGATCCGTTCGCGGGACTCGTCCATCTTGCGCTCGGCCTTGTTGACGCCGCGGTTGAAACTGCTTTCGGTCTGGTCTACGGTAGACTTAGCCGAAGCACTCACCGAGTTGGCCTTCTGGTCGACGTTTTTCTTGATGGAATCCGCTTGGGCCGAAGCCCACTGCTTGCCTTCCTCAAGTTTGACTTTGGCCTGTGAGGTTAGGTCGTTCGACTTCACTTTAGCCTGATCTATGTATTCCTGGCCCTTGGTCTTAGCCGTGTCTACCAGTTGGTTCGCCTTGGTGGAAACCTGGCTGGAATACTCGTTGATCTGGTTGCCATATTCATCAAACTGAGCCTTCGCCTTACGCTGCATCGAACGGCCTTCGTTAGAATTGAGGTAGTAGCCTACGGCAATACCTGCTAGGAGGCCAAAGCCAAGCGCCCACCCCTTTCCGGAACTGTTGTTGTCATTCATGTGGAGGATAATTTTAGATTAGTGAGCATCAATACGACGTTCGTAGATGTATCGCGGGTGGGGTAGCGAATGTTCATTGAACACCCTTACTCCCCCTTCCGCACGGTAATTTTAAGTCCCCCCGGACGTTTGAAGCTTTCCAAGGAGGTGTTTTATGGTGTTTTAAATTACCAAGTTGTCGCCTGTACAGGCGGCGTTTGCCGCTACCTGCTTATCTTCGCCTTACTCCTATTTGAAAACCAGTAACTATTAATCCCCGGCTAGTGAACTTTTTATCCAGTAACATTAGATTTTTGCGCAAGCGGCTGAAGCTATCGCAACAGCAGCTCGCGGACGACCTGGGTGTCAAGCGCAGCAACATTGCCGCTTACGAGACCAAGAACGTGGAACCCCGTCTTTCCCTGATCAACCGTATGGCTCAGTACTTCAGCGTCGCGCTGGAGGACATCATCATCACCGATCTGTCTACGGTAGACTTCAGCGGGAAAGGGGGCGGCCTGAGTGGGGTATCCGCCTTGTCCGATAGCTCCTTAGAGGAAATCAAGGAGGTTTCCGACAAGATCCAACAGATGCTGGATGGCTTCAAGGTCTTTTACGAGTTCAAGCGCGAAACGAACGAGAACACTAAGGCCGGAACGGATGGGGACATTGAAAACTTCCTGGTGTTCATCAGCCACATGTCGGAGTACAACCGCTTGATTGAAAACTCCCTCAACCCCGATGCCGTGCAGGCAGAAGACGGTATCAATGACGCTCAACCGGCGGACAACATGGTATTCGCGGAGAAGTGAGGACGGTTGTTACCGGCACTTGCTCAGGGGATTAACCCAGCTCATCCGCCACTTCCTGGAGGCCTAATGCGATCTCATCAGTTCCGGGCACGTTGATCTGCCTTAGCATGGCAATACTCTTGCGTAGCTTGATTTGATGGTTACGCCGACGCTCCCATTCTAGTTCCCGCCTGGCCATGGCCTGTTGGTTCTGCTGAATGACGCTCTCCAGAAGCTCAGGAAGGTTGCGTAGATTCTCCTTTAGCAAATAGCCTGAAGCGCCATTCAGAATAGCTTCGGCCACCTTTTCCTCATCGTTAAGGATACCGGTGATGAACACAAACGGCGTACTGTCTAAGTGTTCCCGGACGTAAAGGAGTGCCTCCAGTCCGTTCATATCCGGTAGGTTATAATCTGACAGGACGATGTCGGGTTGAAACATCGCCACCTTCTCCTCGAACTCGGTCCGGTGACGGGCAACGGCGAAGAGGACGCTGGGATTAAATTTTCTCACCTGCCTTTTGACCAGCTCTAAATCTACCGGCATGTCTTCCAGTACGAAGACCTTGAAAATTTCGTCGCTCACAACGGGTTGATTTTGCTTATGAATGGCGTTCGATCAGTTCGATGATGGTACTTCCGCCTACCGCACCCTGGACCCGATCGATCAATTCTCCGTCCCGTACAAAGAGAAGGCCGGGAGGATTCGTCACGTTAAATACCTTACAGATACGCGGGGAGTCCTCCACGTCCGCCACCCCGAAAAACACCTTTCCGTAGCGGTTGGACAGCCCTTCGAGTAAGGTGCGCAGGATGATTCCGTGACCATCCCAGGAGGAAGTGATCAACAACAGCGACAGCCCCGTCTGGGACAGCAGTTCGTTGATTCTTCCATCGTGGATAATGGTGAGTGTTTCGCCGTGCATGAAGTATGTTCCGGGTTTCCTGGCCAAGCAAAATAGCCGGGATTTGGTCGGAATAACGAGGTGGCTCTATGCATGTTCGCAGATCATGAATTTATCCAAATTCCGGCGGATAACCCGAGCGGAACGAGCAATTGGCCGTTGCGCCTATTACTGTATTTAATCAAATGCCTAAATCAAAGGTGCCTGTTTGCATGCCTTGGGGATATAACCGCTTGTAAAACAGTATTTTGGTAGCGTGGCATACTATTTGCTGCGTGTAAGTGAGTGCGCAACATCACCTTTACACACACACTATTTATTCTTTAATATGACCAACCAGCAGTTTATGTCCGAGATGGACCGTCTCGAGAACATCCTTTTTTCTTTCGCACTTCGCCTTACCCGTAATTACGAGGACGCACAGGACCTCATGCAGGAGACCATCTTCCGCGCCTACAAGCACCGAGATAAATTTGCCATGGGAACCAACTTCAAGAGCTGGTCTTCGACCATCATGCGCAACACGTACATCAACCGCTACCGGAAGATGAAGAGCCGCAAGCACGTCAATGAGCCGGTGGAGAGTTTCCTGTTCGCCGTGGAGAACAAAAGTGCCATCGCCAACGGCGGCGAGATGAACATGCGTATGGAAGAACTGGAGGACAAGCTGCGGCAAATCAGTGAGATCTACAGCGTGCCCTTCCTTATGTTTTACCGGGGCTACGAGTACAAAGAGATTGCAAGTTATCTTAACATCCCCATCGGCACCGTAAAGAGCCGTATCTTTCTGGCCCGTAAAAAACTCAAAACGCTGATCGGCGAACGGCCGGCCGCGCTTTAAACTTACTGTTGAACCAAATAGTGTTACTGATGCAGCTTCGCACACTAGGGCGTGGCTGCATCAGTTATGTGTTTGTACGCCGTACAACTTTCCTTCCGGGCGAGTTGTACGGTTACCCGTTGTTGGCTTACATTACCCGTCGCTAAGTGACGGATGTAGGACGTAAGACCGACAGCTGCTCATGCCGAGCTGGAAAACTAGCAAACCAACAGTTTTCTGACCCGGTCTTTTTTGGTTCAAGACTTCCTCAATGAGGCGTGAAAAATTTGTTTTCAATCCACGTACCCTTAAGTACGACCGAGTAGTAGAGCCCCTAAGCTTCACCCTCTTGCGCTCTTTCGGCTTTTTCTGTGCAGCCGTCCTGATGGGTTTGCTGTTCATGGCCGTTATACACCGCTACTTGCCGAGCCCCAGCGAGCGGTTGCTGCTGCAGGAACTGGAAATCGCAAAGACCGAGAATGAGGCCCTGGCCGTGCGGTACGACGAGCTTTCCGAAGTGGTCTACCACCTCCACGAGCGCAGCAACAATACCGTCCGCCTCGCCCTGGGCATGGAGCCCGTAGACGACGACGTCTTCCTGGGTGGTCGGGGTGGACACGACGCTTATACCGACCTGCGGGGTTTTCCCAACGTAGGATCCGAGATGGCAGACCTCCGGGAAACCATGGACCGCCTGCGTTACCAGGTCGACCTCCAGAGTCGCTCCATCGATGAAGTAGCCGACGCGGCCATGCGTAGGGAAGACATGCTCGCTGCAATACCCAGCATCAAGCCTATCCGGGTGGACAAATTTGTCCGCAAGATGGAGAACCTCTCCGGCTTCGGCTATCGCATCCACCCTACGCTCGGCGTAAATAAGATGCACTACGGGATTGATTTCAACTGTGCCAAGGGCACGGAAATTCAGGCTTCCGGAAAGGGGGTCGTCGAGTTTGCCGGTCGGGCTTCCGGTTACGGAAACTGCGTGGTCATCGACCATGGGTATGGCTTCAAGTCGCGCTACGCCCACATGAGCGCCATCAAAGTCAAGAAGGGACAGGAGGTAAGCCGCGGATTTCTGCTCGGTCTGGTCGGAAGTACCGGACAGAGTACCGGCAATCACCTACACTACGAAATCGAAAAGGACGGCGAACGCGTGGACCCCATCCAGTACTGCTACGACGGACTTACTACGGAAGAATACCGGGAACTGGTCACCGCCTCACGGCAGATGAACATGTCCTTCGACGACTGACAGCAAGGGATTTTACAAACCAATCGTAATCGGGACGGCCTCCACTAGGGGGCCGTCCCTCTTGGTGTACGACACCGCACCCGCGGCCGCGCCGGCTTTATCTTCGGTCTTACGCTTGCACAGTAACTAAAAGCCAGTATCTTTGCACCCGCTTTGGACCTACCCACAGGACTGAAGCATGCGAAACCATTGTTTTTAACTAATCAGTACACCTGATCCGATGAGAAATTACGAGACTACATTCATCGTAGACCCAGTGCTGTCGGGGGATGAGATCAAAGCGACAGCTCAGGCGTACGTAGACAACCTCCAGCAGGAGGGCTGTGAGATTGTTTTTGTGGATGAGATGGGCCTGCGCACGCTGGCCTACGACATCAACAAGCGCAACAACGGTGTCTACTACTGTGTGGAGTATACCGCTCCGAACGGCGCCTTTCTGAAGAACTACGAGTTGGCCCTGCGCCGCGACGAACGCATCCTGCGCTTCCTGACGGTGGCCCTGGATAAGTACGGCGTGCAGTACAACGCCGACAAGCGTGCCGGAAAGATCGGCAAGGCTAAGCGGCACAAACAGGAGAAACCGGCTAAGAACGAGCCTGCTGCCCACGGCATCAGCCGTAAGAAGGCCGATAGCCCCCACCTGACCGGGGTGCCCTCCGGAGATGCCGAATCCTTCAAAGAGGAGGAATAACCACAGCCGTTAACCTTTAAAATTAAACATCATGGCCAGTCGCGATGATATCAAGTTCCTCTCGAATCCTAAGATCGGAGGACGTAGAAAGAAGTACTGCCGCTTCCGTCGGTTCGGCATCAAGTACATCGATTACAAAGATCCTGACTTCCTCCTCACCTTCGTGAACGAGCAGGGCAAGATCCTTCCCCGCCGCATCACCGGCAACTCCCTGAAGTACCAGCGTAAGATGGCCTCCGCCATTAAGCGGGCCCGTCACCTTGCCATGCTGCCGTACGTGACGGACCTCCTGAAGTAGGAAATGCAGGGTACAGGTAGTGATGGATTGAAGGTAGCCCCTCAATCCTTCCATTCCTCCCACCCTCAATCCTTTCCCCTATCATCTAACCGGCGTATACCACGGGGCACCGCTCCGAAAGGCCGGGACAACATAATTCGTTATGAAAGTAATTATGCTGCAAGACGTCGAGAAAGTCGGCGATAAGCACGAAGTCATCGAAGTAAAGGACGGTTTCGGTCGCAACTACCTGCTGCCCCGCGGGCTGGCCATCATCGGCAATAAGTCCAACATGGGCCGGCTCAACGAAATGATCCGCCGGGAGAATGCCCAGGAGCAGAAGAAGCTGGACGTCTACCGCGACATCGCCAAGAAGCTGGACGGCAAGACCCTCCGGGTTGGCGCCAAGTCCGGTACCAGTGGCCGCATTTTCGGATCGATCACCCAGCTGCAGATACGTAATCTTCTGCAGGAGCAGTATGGCGTGGACGTGGAGCGGCGCAAGATCGTGCTGCCCGACGAAGCCAAGGACCTCGGCACCTACCAGTTCACGATGCGGCTGCACCCCGACGTAGTCCAGCAGATGGATATGGAAATCGTTCAGGAGTAAGGTCCGGACGAAGTCCGCAACGGAAAATGGGGATGGGTGCGACCACGCGCGTCCCCATTTTTTTGCGGTACCCGGCTCAGATGAGCCCCTCGCGCACGAAGTCGTGCAGGTGGACAAAGCCCAGGTAGTCGCCGGCGTCGCCGGTGACAATGAGTTGGCTGATGCTGTTTTCCTGCAGGACCGTGAGCGCACGAATGGCGAGCGTGGTATCCCGGATGGTTTTTGGATTTCGGCTCATCATATCGCCGGCCCGGACGCCGGTAAGGTCTTCCCGCTGATTCAGCAGCCGGCGGAGGTCGCCATCGGTAACGATTCCCAGGAGTTTGCCCGACGACGGGTTCACTACGGCGGTGGCTCCGAGGCACTTGGAGGTCATCTCGTACAGGGTATCGCGGATCGACGTATCGGGATGTACTACCGGTTTCTGGTGGAGGGGATAGAGATCCGCCACTTTGAGATACAGTTGTTTGCCGAGCGAGCCTCCCGGATGAAAGCGGGCAAAATCGGCAGGCGTGAATCCGCGGAGTGCGAGCAGGGAGGTCGCCAGCGCGTCGCCCATAGCCATCTGTAGGGTCGTGCTGGTGGTGGGGGCGAGTTCGTTGGGGTCCGCCTCCCGGTCAAAGGGGGTGTGGAGGAGGTAATCCGCCCGACGGGCCAGGGTGGAATCCTGCCGGCTGGTCATGGCGATTAGGGTGTTGCCCATATTTCTGACCAGCAGGGAGAGCACGTTGATCTCGGCGGTTTCGCCGCTGCGGCTGAGCATCAGGACGACATCGGTAGGCTGCACCATGCCGATATCCCCGTGGATCGCGTCTCCTGCATGTAAAAAGAAGGCCGGGGAGCCGGTAGAATTAAGCGTGGAAACAATCTTTTGGGCTACTAGAGCGGTTTTACCTACCCCAGTGACGATTATACGGCCGCCGGAGCGGAAGACCTCCTCAACGCAGTTGGCGAAGTCCTCCCCAATACTTTTCGCCAGCCGATCCAGGGCGTCTGCTTCAATTTGTAGGGTACGACGACCGGTTTCGGCACTTATACTACTCAAGATATTTTATATTTTAGCGTTAAACACCACACCAGATTAGTAAACGTGAATCGATTTTAGTCCGCATACGGCCCGAGGGTCACGCGGGCACCTTTTCCCATCCAACCGAAAGCACAAAACCAAACACGGAGTAAGTCCGTACCGTTCAACTTACTACTTCTCTTCCTTTTCCTATTTGGAAGGTGCTTCTGCTGCCCAAGGGTGGTAAATGTAGTACGGAACGTGACAAAGCGTAATAACCCTATGACCGCAAAAGCGTCAGTAAGTTTTCTTGAAAAAGCTTTATCCGACACCTTCGGGTTCGACACCTTCAAGGACAGTCAGGAAGCCATCATCCAATCGCTGTTCGACGGTAAGGATACCTTCGTCATCATGCCCACCGGGGGAGGTAAGAGTCTCTGCTACCAGTTGCCCGGCATCATGATGGACGGGTGCGCCCTGGTGATTTCCCCCTTGATCGCTTTGATGAAGAACCAGGTCGACTCGATCCGCTCCCATGGAGAAAGCGACGAAGTGGCCCACTTCCTCAACTCCTCCCTGTCGAAGACGCAGATGCGCCAGGTCAAGGAGGACATCATGTCGGGTAAGACCAAGCTGCTCTTCGTTGCCCCCGAAACCCTGACCAAGGAAGAAAATATTGAATTCTTCCGGGAGGCCACCATCTCCTTCGTCGCCATCGACGAGGCCCACTGCATCTCGGAGTGGGGGCACGACTTCCGGCCCGAGTACCGCCGTATCCGGGAGATGCTCGACCTGATCGGACACGATATCCCCATCATCGCCCTGACCGCCACGGCTACGCCGAAGGTGCAGTCCGACATCGTCAAGAACCTGCGGATGGGCGAGGACCAGAATACCTTCGTCTCCTCCTTCAACCGCGACAACCTTTACTATGAGGTGCGGCCGAAGGGGAAGAAAGAATACACCTTCCGCCAGATCATTAAGATCGTCAAGGAGATGCCCGACCAGTCCGGCATCATCTACGTACAGAGCCGTAGGTCGGCGGAGGAGATCGCCCAGGCGCTCGTGGTGAACGGCATCCGGGCCGCGCCCTACCACGCCGGTCTGGATCCTAAAACCCGCTCCCGCACCCAGGACCAGTTCCTGATGGAAGATATCGACGTGATCTGTGCCACCATTGCCTTCGGCATGGGCATCGACAAGCCGGACGTGCGCTTTGTCATGCACTACGACATCCCGAAGTCGATCGAGAACTACTACCAGGAAACCGGCCGGGCCGGACGCGACGGACTGGGGGGGCGCTGCGTCGCCTTCTACGCCTACAAGGACATCCTGAAGCTGGAGAAATTCCTCCGCGATAAGCCACTCATGGAACGCGAAATGGGGGCCCAGCTCATGCAGGAGGTCATGTCGTACTCCGAAACTACGGCCTGCCGCCGCCGCTTTCTGCTCCACTACTTCGGGGAGGAATACAATGAGGCGAACTGCAACAAGATGTGCGACAACTGCCGCCACCCCCGGCAGCGCGTCGAGGTCACCGCGGAGCTGGTGCAGGCCCTGCAGGCCGTCAAGGCCCTCGATCAAAACTATCCGCTCAAAACCCTTAGCGAGTTCGTCCTTGGCAAGGAGACCAAGCAGATGCTGGACTACGGCTTCACCCAGCTGCCCGGCTTCGGTATGGGTAAGGACAAGGAGGAGGTCTTCTGGAGCTCCGTGTTCCGGCAGGCGCTGCTAAACAACATGCTGCGTAAGGACATTGAGTCTTACGGCACGCTTAAACTGACGGAAGAGGGCGAGTCCTTCCTCGCCAATCCGGCCAAGTTTGAGATTCCCATCGACCACGATTTTGAAAAGGAACTGGCCGAGGACATCCGCGAGGAAGCCGATGACGCCAAGGCCGTAGTTCTCGATGAGACACTGTTGGTAGCCCTGCGCGACCTCCGAAAAAAGGAGGCCAAGCGGCTTGGCATTCCCCCCTTCGTGATATTCCAGGATCCTTCCCTGATCGACATGGCTACCCGCTACCCGATCGACCTGGAGGAAATGAAGAACATCCACGGGGTGAGCATCGGCAAGGCTCGGCGTTACGCTACCCCCTTTCTCGTACTGATCGAAAAGTACTGCGAGGAGAACGGCATCGACCGTCCCAGCGATTTCGTGGTCAAGCAGGTGGCCAACAAGTCGAAGACTAAGGTAAACATCATCCAGGGTGTCGACCGTAAGCTCTCACTCGAAGACATCGCCTCGGGCAACCAACTCAGCATGGATGAACTCCTCAGTGAGATGGTGGTCATCGTCGCCTCCGGTACTAAGCTGAATATAGACTACTACCTCGAGGAGGAGGTAGACGAGTACAGCATGGAAGAAACCTACGAGTACTTCATGGGCGCCGACTCCGACGACCCGGACCTCGCCTTCCAGCAGCTGAAGGAAGAGGACGTCACGATTGAGGAGATCAAACTGGTGCGCATCAAGTTCCTCAGCGAAATGGCTAACTAGTGGACCAAGTCGGGAGCATCAGGACTTCCGCCTTGGTTCACTGGTGCTTCAGGACTGAACTAAGCAATGGCTTGACGCAGACAGCGTGGTGCTGAACGAGCGGACAAAAGTTCAGCATCGCCGTAGCTACGGTGGATTTTTGGCTGGGAAGTGCACTGCCGCGATGGCAAGTCAAGGTGCAGCTTATTTCGGTCCTGAAGCACTGGGTCGCGTACGCAGGTGTAAGGCCAACTGGAAAGGCCCCGTCGGATACATGTCCGGCGGGGCCTTTTCCGTAAGGGCGGAGGATGAGGGATTTGAACCCCCGGTACCCGTAAGGGTACACCTGATTTCGAATCAGGCACGTTCAACCACTCCGCCAATCCTCCGAAGCGGGGCAAATTTAAGGCGGATAGTTGAAACAATTTGTGTTCACTGCCCTATATTTGAATCGCCACGCACACTTTACCCATCTTAGTTCACGTCCCCTCTTTTCCTACCCGTGGCGCATCTCTGAGCTTTTCAGTAATCGTATATGTATTCGGAGGAATACGCCGCCATCGCCCTTAGCCGGGTGCCGGCCATCGGACCCAAATTATTTCGTGCCCTGGTGAGTCACTTTGGCTCTCCTGCCGCGGTACTTGCCGCTTCCCCCAGGGATCTGTCGCAGGTCGAGGGCGTTGCTGAGAAGACGGTGGCTCACTTTGATGGGAACCGCCACCTGCGGGAAGCCGAAGCGATCCTGCGGTTCAACCAGACAAATGACGTATCCACCCTGGCGGTGAGCGGTCCGGAGTACCCTCCGGTACTTCGGGCTTTTCCCACGGCACCCGCCGTCCTGTATTTGGTGGGTACAGTAGAGCTGACGATGGATCGAACCGTGGCTATCGTAGGTACCCGGAAGATCAGCGCTGCCGGTCACGAACAGGTAGAGCGGCTGATCGATCCGCTGGCAGACTACGGGGCACTCGTCATCAGTGGCTTGGCTTACGGCGTCGACGTGGCTGCCCACCGACGGTGCCTACAGAGCGGAGTACCCACCCTGGCCGTAATGGGGAGCGGACTACAGCACATTTACCCGGCGGCGCACCGCACCGTTGCCAGACGAATCAGCGAGCAGGGTGGGGGGCTGCTGACCGAGTACCCACCCTGGCAAGGTCCGGAGCGCGAACACTTTCCCGCGCGTAATCGAATCGTAGCCATGTTGTCGGCGATGACCGTAGTGGTAGAATCCAACACCACCGGCGGATCGATGATTACCGCGAACATGGCCCATACGTACGGACGAAAAGTAGGGGCCTGCCCCGGCCGGCCGGGCGACCCGCATACCGCCGGTTGCAATGCCCTTATCCGGTCGGGAAAAGCACACCTGGTCGAGCACGCCGGAGACATCGTGGACCTGCTGGGGTGGAAAGAACGCCAGCAGCGGGAGGCTCAGTTGCGGCTGTTTACGGACCTCAACGCGCACGAGCGAGCGCTGGTAGATTTCTTGTGCACTGCCCCCCAATCTTCCGTCGATGATTTACACCACCAGCTGGGGCATTCGCCCACGCAACTGGCGGGTATGCTGCTGGCACTTGAGATGCAGGGGGTAATCACCACCTTACCGGGGAGGCGCTACCGACTTTCAGCGAGCTAACGTGCGAGCAACTAGCCACTAAATTTACCTTTTGTTAGTATGCTTAGACGGCGGCCTGGGCGGGCCATCCGTTATCTTTGACCCATGAGTCACCTGAACATTGTCCTTGGACTACTCCTCACAGCGGTATTCCTCGCCTGCCCCCCCGCCCCGACCGACACCCTGTCCGATCAAGACAGTCGGTCGGCTACCGAACCGAGCGATCAGCAGGCTGTCCGTCTCCCGGAAGACTCCTCCCCCTCGGGCCGCGCAGTTCGCGGACCCAAGAACATCATCCTGATGATTGGAGACGGCATGGGAGTGACCCAGATATCCGCCGGCCTCTACAGCAACGACAACCGGCTCAACCTGGAGCGTTTTCCCGTGATTGGTCTCCACAAGAGCTATAGCGGTGATAACCTCATCACGGATTCCGCCGCTGGCGCAACGGCCTTCAGCGCCGGGGTGAAAACCTACAACGGGGCCATCGGGGTGGACATGGATACGATGCCGGTGACGACCATCCTGGAGATGGCGGAGGCCGCCGGGATGCCGACGGGCCTGGTCGCGACTTCTTCCATCGTACACGCTACTCCCGCCTCCTTCTACGCCCACGCGAAACTCCGCAAGAACTACGAGGAGATCGCCGCGGACCTGATGGACACGGACATCGATATTTTCATCGGGGGAGGGGCAAAATTCTTCGAGCGCCGGGAGATGGATACCCGCAACCTCAGTACGGAGCTCCGGGAAAGGGGGAATGACGTGCGCTCCTTCGTCGACACCGAACTGAAGGACCTGAAAGTAGACCGGGCTAAGAACTTTGCCTATTATACGGCCGACGGAGAACCTCTCCCCCTCAGTCAGGGTAGAAACTACCTGGTGGAGGCCAGCAAACTGGCGGTGGAATTTCTCCACGAGCGGGATACGGAAGACCGCGGCTTCTTTCTCATGATCGAAGGGTCGCAGATCGACTGGGGCGGGCACTCCAACGACAGCGACTACATCATTTCCGAAGTACTGGAATTCGACCAGGCAATCGGGGAGGTGCTGAACTTCGCCCAGCGGAATGGAGAGACCTTGGTAATCGTAACGGCGGATCACGAAACGGGCGGCTACGCCATTCAGAACGGCTCCAGCATGAATCAGATCGACGGGGCCTTTACCAGTGACTACCACACGGCCGATTTAATCCCCGTGTTTGCCTACGGGCCGGGGGCCGAGCGCTTCTCCGGGATTTTCGAGAATACGGCCATCTTCGACAAGATGAAACTGCTCTACGGCTTCCGGTAAGGAATCGGTGCTGATTTTCACCTAACTATAACCTTTACACACGTAACTCTTAGAGCTATCTAACGTTGTATGCATTGAGATACGGGCAAAAGGGATTCTAAGCCCTGTGTATATTCGTGCTCCAGAACTAACCGTTGTCCCTTCCCTGGGACGATCATCAAAACTATCAGCGTGCAAGCAATTCAAAACGGGGTGGACGATATCCACCAGTCCTTGAAGAACTGGAAGACTATCATCTCTCAGTACCAAAAGGCCAGTACCTGGCGGGCCATCGGGCAACTGTTCAGCAGTTTTGGGCCATTTCTGGCGCTCTGGGTAGCCATGTATTTTAGTGTAGACTATTCCATCTGGCTGACCCTGGCACTCGGCATGGTCAATGCCTTTTTTCTTGTTCGGATCTTCATCATTCAGCACGATTGCGGGCACTACTCCTTCTTCCGTAAGCGGAAGGTGAACGACGTGGTCGGATTCGTTTGCTCCTTCTTTAGCTCCATCCCCTACACCTACTGGGCCCGGGTACATAGTTTCCACCACGGCCATACCGGTCAGTTGGAGCACCGGGATATCGGAGATATTGACTTCCTGACCGTGGACGAATTCCGCAAACTCAGCGCCTGGGGCCGCTTTAAGTACCGGGTATTCCGTAACCCCCTGGTGCTCTTCATCATCCTGCCCATGCTCTACCTCGGCGTGGTACTGCGGATCCCGCGGATTAACTTTCCCGGCTGGTCGCCGATCATCCGCAAGCAGCAAATCAACAACCTGTTGATCCTGGCGACTTACGTCGGTCTCGGCTTTCTCGTCGGTTGGAAGGCCTTCCTGATCGTACAGGGCAGCATCATCTTCTTCTTTGGTATCATCGCCTTCTGGTTCTTCTACGTTCAGCACCAGCACGATCATACCTACATGCAGTGGTCCAAGAACTGGGACTATCTGACCGCCGCCATCAAGGGCGCTACTTTCTACAAGTTACCACGGGTCGTCCACTTCCTCACCGGAAACATTGGCTACCACCACATCCACCACCTGAGTAGCCGCATCCCGAACTACAACCTGCGCCGCTGCGCGAAGGAAAATCCGGTGCTCCAGCGTCACGTGACCAAGATCACTTTCCTGCAGAGCCTGCCCCTCATGTTTAATAAACTGTGGGATGAGGAGAAGCAGCGCATGATCAGCTTCCGGGAATTTTACCGGGGCGAGTCCAAATTGGCCGCCTAGGCTTACAAAGCGCCGGCGTCCGATACACAAGGGCCCACCTGAAATCTCAGGTGGGCCCTTGTGCTACCTCCGGGGGGTGTATAGTCTTAGCGCTTGTTTGGGTTTTCCGAGCCTCACGAAAATGCCGCTATTTTGGGTCGATTCGAGCTTTGAGAAGGGGAGGTGCACTTCGTGGCTGCTTCGCGCGGTGACGGGCTAAGTGACCTTTTTGAGGGAAAGAATAGGCGCAAAAGAGCAAGTTTGCGGCGGCGGGCGGAATCCCAAACCAGCGCTTAACCTTCCTTCACCGCCAGTTCCACACTCTCCGCCCGGCGGGCGGGCAAAATGGACGCAACGAGTCCGATCAGGAGAACCGTAACACCCACTACCACGAAATCAAGGGGCCGAAAGGAGAGGGGATAAGCCTCGACGAGCGTGCCGGGTAGGCCGATGATTCCGTAGTGGGTCTGAACCAGATAAAGCAAGCTAGCCAGCGCGAACCCAGATAGCAGCCCCAGCAGGCAGATCAGCAGCCCTACCCGCAAAAACACATTGCGGATATCCGCGCCTACCATACCCAAGCTGCGAAGAATCACGATGTCCTTACGCTTTTCCAGTACGATCATCCAGAGGGCACCAATGAGGTTGAAACTGATAAGAATCATCATAAGCGTTACGATGGCGTAGGCTACGTACTTTTCTACCCGCATCAATTTGAGGATGCTGTTCTCCTGCTCGAAGCGGTTGCGCACCACGTAATCTTTCCCTACCGCCTTACGGAGCAGCCGGTAAGTAGGGGGAATGCCGAAGCCCGGTGCCAGTTTGATTTCCAGGCCGGAGACCACCCCGGCTTCTACGCCCATAATTTCCCGGGCCAGTTCCAGCCTGATCAGTACCGCCTGATTTTCAAAGGCTTCCTGACTACGAATGATGCCCGTGGGAAGGACCTCCCGCACCTGGTAAGGCAATCTACCCGACGCCAGAATACTCCCTCCACCCCGGGTACGCGGGCGGGGAACGTAGATGGAGAGGGAGTTGAACTGATTAAGGGGATCGACCAGCAGTTCCTGGGCGAGATTCTGGCCTACGATCGCGCCGAGGGCATTCACTTGGGGGGCATCGAGGTCGTACTTCCCCTCCTCGATCATCGTATCGATACCATTGATGTGCGCGTAAAAACTATCCACCCCCTTGAGCGGACCCAAGGCCTGGTGACCGAGGTACTGAAAGCCGGCGGTTTCCTCCAGCGTCTGGGAAATGACCTCCACGCCCTCTACGCCGCGGATTTTGGCCAGCAGTTCGTCGCTAACCCCAAAGGTCTTCCCCTCGGCGGCCGTAATGCGTACGTCCGGATTGAGGTTGTTGAACATCCCGATGAAGATGTCTTCGAAGCCGTTAAATACGCTCAGCGCGATGATCAGCGCCGCCGTTCCGATGGCTACCCCGAAGGCGGCAACAAAGGTGATGATGTTGATGGCATTGGTAGACTTCCGGGCGAAGAGGTATCGCCAGGACATCCGCGCGGACAGGTTCATGGACCAAAGGTACTCCAGCGGGTACTACTTCAGTCGGTCCAGTAAGGCATTGAGCGTTTCGACCTCGCCGTCGCTCAGGCGGTCGCCAATCAAGTTGTCGAGTAGCGATTTGCTTCCCCTTATTTCGGTGATGAGCCGGCTTCCCTCCTGAGTAATTCTGGCCCGGTTGCTGCGCCGGTCCTGATCTGACGGAAATTTGTCGATCAAGTTTTTTCGCTCTAGGCGCTCCACCAGCCGGCTGGCATCCGACATCTTGTCGGCAAGCATATCCCGTATCTCCTGGATGGAAAAGGACTCGGGAGAACGATCGTGCAGGAGGCGAAGGATGTTGTACTGCTTGGGAGTAATGCCGTGGGGCTCCAAAAACTGCCGCATGGAATTGTTGATCCAGCTGCAGGTATGTAAAAGGTTAAAGCGCAAATGTTGGAACTGGTCGTCTGACACAATCCCCGAGTCATCATCATAGTCCTGATTCATCCAATGGGGGCTTTAAGAGGTGATGGGTGCAAAACTACTCCACAGGGCAATTCAAAGGTAACAAAACGGGCCGTTGTATCTCATATTTAGGCAAAACGCGGCTACTATTCTGTTTACTTCCCTTTTGTACAGAATAGTCATTTAGCTAAGCGCTGATGTGGGTGTTTGGTTTACCGGCCCGTGCAAACGGGCGCTTTAACGTGTAATTAAGACTCCATCTACGTCCATTTGCCATCCTTCTACGTTTACCCTCCGACAGTAAAGTGTATCCCATGAAGTTCTTCCATCTCCTCCTCGTTTCCTGCTTTGTCGTGCTGTGGACCCTACCGCTCACCGCTCAGAATAAGCAGTACACTTCCGCTTCCGACAGCGATGCCGAGGCCAAGCGGCTGCTGGAAACCATCCGCAAAAAGTACGACGGCTACCAGACGCTCACGGCTGACTTTCGCCTAGAGCTTTCCTTTCCCAACCAGCCCCTGGAGACCCAGCAGGGCACGCTAAGCCGGTCCGGTGATCTGGTCCGCTTTAAACTCGGCAATCAGGAGGGGATCGTCAACCGGGAAGCGGCTTACTTCATCCTTCACGCGAGTAAGGAGGTACAGATCAACGACCTGCCTTCCCCCGGAGAGACTACCGGGATGCTTACCCCGCAAAATCTCTTCAGTTTCTACGAGGGGAATCAGTACGTACTGGCCATGCAGGGAGAAGAAGTGGCCGCGGGCCGGACGGCCCAGGTGATCGAGATGAAGCCCATCGACCGTAACGCCAGCGACTTCACCAAACTGCGGTTGCTCGTAGATAAGCAGCGAAAGGAGATCGTATCGGTCAAGGCGTTCAGCCGCGACGGCAGCAGCTACACCTTCCTGCTCGACAAGACCCAGGGGAATACCCCCCTTGCCGCCGGCACTTTTGACTTCCGGCAAACTGAGTTTCCCGGCTACCACGTAGAGGATCTCCGCTTTTAGGGGTAGCGGATAAATGGGCGGGAACGCTGGTGCGGGGTTAACAAGTCGGCCCGTGCCCCGTTTCTCCGGTATGGAACGGCCAACTTTAGTTATCGCCGGGGCCTCCGGCTTTCTCGGCCGCTGGTTCATCGAGCGTTACCACCAACAGTATCGGATCATCGCCCTGAGCCGCAGCCGTATGGAGCCCGGGCCCGACTACACGATCGCCGAATGGCGGCAGGTCGAAATGTACTCCATCACCAGTACCGAGGAAGGCATTGCCGGGGCCGATTACGCGCTCTACCTCGTCCACTCGATGTCTCCCTCCACGCGCCTGTCACAGGGCAGCTTCGAGGATACGGACCTGCTGCTGGCCGATAACTTCGCCCGCGCGGCCCGCAACCGGGGCATTAAGCAAATCCTGTTCGTGGGTGGCTTGCTCCCAAAGAATGAAATGCCACAGGATTACAGCCGACACCTGCGCAGTCGCCGGGAGGTCGAGTTGACGCTGGCGTCGACCGGGGTGCCCGTCACCACCCTGCGCGCCGGCATCATCGTGGGCGCCCACGGATCTTCCTTCCAGATGATGGAGCGGCTCGTCCGTCGCCTTCCCGTGCTCATCTGCCCGGCCTGGTGCCAATCGACGACCCACCCGATAGCGTTGAGCGACGCCCTCGACATCATTCAGTACTGTGTGGGCCGTCAGGATACCTTTCACGAGACCATCGACATCGGGGGGGCCGAGACTACTACCTATATGGAAATGTTGGGGACGGTTGCCCGCCTGATGGGTAAGCGGCGCCTTATTCGTCCGGTACGTTTCTTTAGTCCGGGTATGTCCACCCTCTGGGTCAGTAAGTTTACGAACACTACCCCCGACTTGGTCAAGCCCCTGGTGGAGAGCCTTCGTCATGAGATGGTGGCCGAAGACAATGCCGTCCTGCGGGCTTTCCCCGACCGCGCCAGCTTTGAGCAGGCGGCCCGGGTAGCGCTGTCGGGCAAGGATACCTTATCGCCCCTTCCCACCCGCGCGCCCGCCCCCTTTGACGAAAAAAATACGGTCAGGAGCGTACAGCGACTGCCCAATCCCCGGGAGCACACGGCAACCTACGTAGCCCGCTTGTACCAACGCTGGCTGCCCGTATTCTTCCGCGCCCTGATCGGAGTAAAGACAAAGGGGGAGAATTCCACGTTCCAATTTCTGCGGATTCCCCTGCTGAAATTGACCTTTATACCGAGCCGGAGCGACGCCCACCGCCAGCTGTTCTACATCGTAGGGGGCATCCTGGCCAAACGCAAAGACAAGGGGTGGCTGGAGTTTCGCAGCGTGCTCAACGATCGCTACATCATCTCGGCGATCCACGAATTCGTGCCCTCCCTGCCCTGGTACCTCTACGTGACCACCCAGGCCCCCGCCCACAGCTGGGTGATGCGGCATTTCGGGGAATATTTGGCGCAGCAACAGTAGCGCGGCCAACCCCCGGCCCGGCCCGCCGTTAGGGGAAGTATGAAGACGCAACGCCTGAACAACGGACTGGAGATTCCCCGCCTGGGACTGGGAGTTTACCAGAGTGAAAACGGAAAAGAAACCATCGACGCCATTCACTGGGCGCTGGACGCGGGCTACCGCCACATCGACACGGCGCGGATCTACCGCAACGAGGAGGCGGTGGGTGAGGCCGTGCGCTCCGCTACGCTTCCCCGTGACCAGGTATGGGTGACCACGAAAATCTGGAACGACGATATCCGGCAGGGGCGCACTACGGCCGCCCTCGAGGAAAGCCTGCGGCGATTGGGCCTGGACTACGTCGATCTACTCCTGTTGCACTGGCCGGTCGACGGGAGCCCCGCCGCCTGGAAAGAACTGGAGCGCGCCCTGAGCGTGGGAAAGGTGCGCAGCATTGGGCTCAGTAATTTCATGGAGGATGACCTGGCCCGGATCTTGTCCGTTGCCGAGACGCTCCCCGTTGTTAACCAGATCGAATACCATCCCTACCTGGTGCAGGCCGATGCCATCTCCGCCTGCGACGCGCACGACATCGCGATCACGGGATGGAGTCCGCTGATGCAGGGGAAATTCCTGCAGGAGCCGCTATTTGCGGAGATCGGGGAGCGCCACGGCAAATCGGCGGCTCAGGTGGTCCTGCGCTGGTGTATGCAGAACGACGTAATCGCTATTCCGAAGAGCGTGCACCAAAAACGGATCGTGGAAAACGGAGACGTTTTCGACTTCGAGCTTACTGAAGCGGAGATGGTCTCCATCGACGAGCTGGAGCGTGGAGAGCGGTTTGGACCGGATCCCCATGATTTTGACTTCTAGGCGTATGGAGAGCCCGCAGCTGATGTACACACGACGACCTAGATAAGAGCTTGTTTGGGATTCCGCTCACCGCCGCAAACTTGCTCTTTTACGCCTATTCTTCGTCCCAAAAAGCGTCACTTAGCCCGTCACCGTGAAGCAGCCACGAAGTGCACCTCCCCTTTATGAGGCTCGAATAGACCCAGAATAGCGGCGTCTTCGTCAGGCTCGGAAAACCCAAACAAGCTCTAATAGAACATCGGAGGGTGGCTTGCCTTATCGTAATAACCCGTGCGCCCGATATGCCCAAATCTCATTTTTCCATTGTCCGTTCGGCCCTCGTTGGGGGGCTTCTTTCCGCCGGAGTCATCTTTATAGGGAGCAAGCT
Source organism: Lewinellaceae bacterium (assembly GCA_963803525.1). Lineage (GTDB taxonomy): Bacteria > Bacteroidota > Bacteroidia > Chitinophagales > Saprospiraceae > Neolewinella. The sequence continues at coordinate 387,884 of CAWDMV010000003.1, read as the reverse complement.
GCTGGGCACCGTCAGCGACAACGAGGCCATTGATAACCTGAAGGAGGTCCGCCCAACCTTGCGGTTTACGGCCAGCGGAGCGATGACGGCGACGGCAACCATCCTGGCACTGATGCTAACGCTCTTATCCTTCAGCGAAAATGCCGACCGAAAGCTGAAGGGCCACCACTACGACCGCATCTGGTGGATCGCCCGCTTCGCCGCGATCGTTTTTATCGCGGCCCTGATTCTGCTCATGTTTCTGAATGTTCCGATCAACAACGCCGAGGAATCGCTGTCCGGCCTGTACGACACGGTGTATTTCGTTCTCCTGGTCTACGCTTCCCTGATTGGGGGCTTTCTCATCACCATCATTCTCCTGCTTTACCAAGCGTCCCGCGACATTATCCTCATCGCGCACCCCAACCGGAGGGCGGAATCCCTGTACAGGGACGGCGACTCCGGCGAAACCCAGACCAAGCGGGATCGCGAGCGCATGGAGGTGCCAGAGGACGAAAACGACTAGCCGGCCATACGGGGGCGGTAATCCACGTAATTTTCCGTTATTTGCCGAGCGAGCATTGCGTAAACGATCGGGTCCCGAAGCCTCCTTACGGACCGGCGTTAGCCTCGTGCCGGGTTGAGTATTTTGCGCAGCCGATCATGAAATCACATAAATTCAGTCCCCACTAAATGGAAGCCCTTAAACAGAAATTTGCCGACAAAGCCCTCACCCTCTATCAGGAAATGAGGAGCATCTCCAAAGCCAACGGGGACCAGAAAGTGGATGAGGTGACCCTCGGTCAAGTACTCGGCGGAGCGCGTGGAATTAAGATGATGCTGTGGGAAACCAGTCAGTTGGATGCCCGGAAGGGCATCCGGTTCCGGGGGTACTCTATTCCGGAGATCAAGGAAAAGCTGCCCAGCGGACCCCAGGGGGAGCCCAAGCCGGAGGGGCTTTTCTGGTTGATGCTGACCGACGAGATTCCCACGGCGGAGGAAGTCGATGCCCTCACCCAGGAATGGCACCGTCGGTCCGTGGTACCCGCGCAGGTGTTCACCACGCTGGACAGCATGCCCGCCGATACCCACCCGATGACGCAGTTTACTATTGCTATTATGGCCATGCAGTCGGATAGTGTGTTCTCCAGCCGCTACGCGGAGGGACTGCCTAAGTCCGAATACTGGGACGCGGTCTACGAAGACAGCATGAACCTCATTGCGCGCCTCCCCCGGGTGGCCGCCTACATCTACCGCCGCGCCTTCAGGGACGGGCAGCACATCGAGCCGGATACCAGCCTGGACTACAGCGCGAACTACGCGCACATGCTGGGCAGCGATGACGAGGACTTCCGCAGCCTGATGCGCCTGTACCTGACTATCCACGCGGACCACGAGGGAGGCAACGCCTCGGCCCACACCGTGAACCTGGTGGGCTCGACCCTGAGTGACCCGTACCTGGCCTTCGCGGCGGGCATGAACGCGCTGGCCGGCCCCCTGCACGGCCTGGCGAATCAGGAGGTCATCAAGTGGATCTTCGAGATGATCGAAAATCTCGGGACCAAGACGCCGACCGAAGAGCAGATCGCCGAATACGTACAGAAGACCCTCGACGAGGGGAAGGTGATCCCCGGCTACGGCCACGCCGTGCTGCGGGAGCCCGACCCGCGCTTTACCGCCCAGCGCCGCTTTGCCGAGCAGTACATTCAGGACAGTGACCTGATCTCCACGGTGTGGAAGATCTTCGATGTCGTGCCTCCCATCCTGCAGAGTCTGGGCAAGGTCAAGAACCCCTGGCCAAACGTCGACGCCCACTCGGGTGCCCTGCTCGTGTACTACGGATTTAGCGAGTTCAGCTACTACACGGTGCTTTTCGGGGTAAGCCGCGCCCTGGGCGTGCTGGCGGCGGGCATTTGGAGCCGCGCGCTCGGGATGCCCCTGGAGCGCCCCAAATCGGTCACCAGCGAATGGGTCAAGGCCCAGGTGAATACTAACCAAGAAAAATAAGCCAGCATATGAATGTCCCAGACAACCTGTTCTATACCGAGGAGCACGAGTGGGTACTGATCGAAGGAAGTACCGCTACCATCGGCATCACCGATTTTGCTCAGGAGCAACTCGACGAACTGGTCTACGTAGAGGTAGATACGGTCGGAGAGACGCTTGACCGCCACGAGGTGTTCGGCACCGTTGAAGCCGTAAAGACCACCAGTGACTTATTTATGCCGCTTGCCGGCAAGGTAATTGAGTTTAACAAGGAGCTCGACGAGAACGCGGGCGATAATCCGACCCTGGTCAACGAAGATGCCTACGGTAAGGGATGGATCGTGAAGGTGGAGCTTACCGACCCGGAAAATCGGGAGGGGCTACTGGACGCGGCGGCCTACGCGCAATTAATTTCCTAAAAGAACTTATGGCGCACCCACCAAACGGGTCACCCCGCGCATCTAAGCTACCAGACAGGCGCGTACAACGGTACGTTTGTGGGGCTTACGCCCTGCTACTCGTCTACGTAAGTCTGGCACCCGGGCAACGAATCCCGGGAATTTTTGATTGGGGGAGCCTATTTTCACCGGACAAGGTTGCACATTTTGGCGCTTACGCCATTTTTGCTGTATTATTGTCTTTCTCAATCGAAGGGCACTCCATCCGGAAACGTACGGCAACGGCCACCGTTTCCGCGGCACTCTTCGGGGCGTTGATGGAGTTTCTTCAGGGCATTGCCGGCACCGGGCGGGATTTCGATCCGGTCGACATGGTAGCCAACCTCATTGGGGCTCTGCTTGGCGGAGGAGTATTCGTGCTTCTTCAATATTTTGTACTTAAGCACTTCACCACCGTGAAGTCACAGCGATAACTTTTTAAAATTTTTGTCATGGATCAACTATCTGTTACCGGTAGTACCCTGGCAATTTCCTTGGTAGTGATTTTGCTCTTGTTCATCGGTCTCATCGTCGTGATGCGGAACGTGTACAAGTCGCGCACCGAAAAGGGCATTGCCGGTGAGTACACCGTCGCCGACGGGCATAAAGGCTCGTACATAGATAACCGGGCTAAGTACGAACGCGTCGACGTTTTCGGACTCAGTTCCACGTTTTTCAACTTCGGTCTGGCCCTGGCGGTCGGCCTGTCCCTCCTGGCCTTCGCCTGGACGCAGTACTCCGCCGAAATCGTCATCCCCGAAGGTGCGCTGGAATTGAATGAGGAAATCGAGATGGAACCACCCCGGACCGCCGAGCCCCCGCCCCCTCCACCCCCGCCGCCGCCGCCCGTCATCGAGGAGGTACCGGAGGAAGAACTCATTGAAGAAGATCCACCGGAATTCGAGGATACCTCCATTGACGAGAACACCGTCATGGACGAGGCTCCACCGGAAGTGAAGGAAGACAAGGCCCCGCCGCCCCCACCCCCGCCGCCACCACCGCCCCCCGCTCCCGAAGTGGAGGAGATCTTCAAGGTCGTAGAGCAAATGCCGCTCTTCCCCGGCTGCGACGATCTAGGAAGCTACGCCGAAAAGAAGGCGTGTGCCGACAAGAAGATGCTGGAGTTCATCTACGGTAACATCAAGTACCCCGCCATTGCCCGTGAAAACGGCGTGGAAGGAATGGCCGTTGTTTCCTTCGTAGTCGAGAAGGACGGTACGGTCACCGACGCGAAAGTAGTTCGTAACCCGGGTGCCAAGACCGGGGAAGAAGCGCTGCGCGTCGTACAGATGATGAACGAAAAAGGACTCAAATGGAGCCCCGGAAAGCAGGGAGGACGCAACGTACGCGTTCAGTTTAACCTCCCCGTCAAGTTCAAGCTCGAGTAAACACTCCCGTGAGTCGGGTTAAAGGGGCCGCTACTTCCAACCGGGGGTAGCGGCCCCTATTTTGTCTACAACTGTCCGGTCACATCGATGAAGCCGCGCGATCTTGCCACATCTCCCTTCATCCAATCCTCGCGGTCGGCTTCCCGGCGGATGTTCTCCCGGCTGAGCTCGGTATACCGGCTCATGATGATGTAGTGCTCGTCCTGCAGTTCCAGAATTAGCCGGTAGCTAATTTCCATACCGGATACCTTGCCCTGCATACCGCCGCTGGGTTGGTGGACCCTCACCCGCGCTTGGAGCAGGGCGGTGCGCTTTCCCCTGATTCCCGCATAGCGTAAGACGGCCTCATGCTGGCCGTCAGGCGGGAGCGTAACACCGCATGAATCAGGGTGCCGGTCGTCGGCGGTCATGAGCGTCCATTTACCCGATAGTAATGCTCGGGACGGAGAGCTTACCGGACGGGGCCTTATCTTTGCCGCCGCGCGGGATGTAGCGCAGCCCGGTAGCGCGCGTCGTTCGGGACGACGAGGCCGCTGGTTCGAATCCAGTCATCCCGACCCCCCGGAAAAAGCCAGGTTGCCCGTCCGCAGCCTGGCTTTTCTGTGGTACTTACCCCATTCAGCTCGGGTCTTCATTGCACTCCGCGCTCCGCCGGCGACCTGCCTACATACCGAAAATAAGGGGTACGGCGAGGGTGGTCACGATCCAGAAGATTAAACTAAGGGGGGCACCGACACGGGTAAAATCCAGAAACCGGTAGCGCCCGGCACTGTACACCATGGCGTTCGTCTGATAGCCTACCGGCGTCATAAAGCTCGCACTGGCTGCGATGGCCACGGTGACGAGCAGGGGCAGCGGGTCGGTGCCCAACTGATCGGCGCAGGCCAGGGCTACCGGGGCCAGCAGCGCCGCCGTCGCGTTGTTGCTCATCACCTCGGTCAGCAGGTTGGTAGCGAAGTAAAGGGCCGCGACCAAAGCGAAGGGTCCCCAGGCGTAGATCGATCCGGTCAGGAGGCCGGCGATATCCCCATCCAGCCCGCTGTTACTCATGGCGCGGCCGAGGCTCAGGGCACCGGCCAGCAGGAAGACGATCTTCCAGTCGATCGCTTCGTAGGCCTCCGACATGGAAAAAACCCCGCCCAGGACCAGCACGCAAACCCCCAGGAGGGCGGCGATGCTGATGGGCAGGAGACCCGTGGTTGCCAGCACGATCACCGAGAGAATGAGACCGCTGACGAAGAAGAAGTGCTTACGGTTGAAGTCGGTGATGGCATCGCTGGAGAGCAAAATGAAGGGGCTGTCCTGCCGCTGCTCGATGTGTTGCAGCTCATTGAGGTAGTGGCTCTTCACCTCGGCCAGGATGACGTCGCCCGGGGTGAGCGGGAGGTTGTAGAGCTTTTCGTGGAGGGTTTCCTCGCGTTGGCGGATGGCGAGCGGTACGGCCCGGTAGCTGCGGCGAAAATCCACTTCCCGCAGGTTCTTGCCCACGAAGTCGGAGTTGGGGGTAACGACCATTTCCACCAGGCTGCTGTTGTCGCGGTCCAGGCCGGTACCCATGAGTTGCACGCTGCCGGCGTTGTCGACTAAGCGTACCCATTCCTTCAGATTCAGGATCTTCTTGCGGTCGCAACGCACCTTGAGCGTATCTCCCTGCACGAGACGGAAATCCCCGGGGGGCAGGACGAAAGACTCCTGCGCCCGACGCACCTCGATGATATCCATATCCAGTTCCCGGACGAGGGGGGAGTCCATGATGCGCTTACCCGCCAGGTCAGCGTGGTCGAGGATAACGATCTCCGCCATATACTCGTGGAGGGCGAACTTATCGGCGAGGCTATCGTCGCCGTCGCGGTCGGGCAGCAGGCGGTTGGCGAAGTAGGTGAGGTACACGGCCCCGATGAGGAGCAGTAAAAGCCCAACCGGAGCGATCGTGAACATGCCAAAGCCGGCGTTGCCGTGGTCGATGGCCACTCCGCTGACCAGGATATTGGTCGAGGTGCCGATCAGGGTACACAGGCCGCCGAAAATGCTGGCGTAGGAAAGCGGAATGAGCAGTTTGGAGGCCTTGATCTTGGCGCTAGCCGCGATGCGGTTGACCACCGGAATGAAGACGGCTACTACCGGGGTGTTATTCACGAAAGCAGAACAGCAGGCCACGGTCAGAATCAGGAACAGCATGGCCCGCTTGGGTTGCCGACGGAAACGGCCGGCGAGGGTGCCGGCTACCTGTTGCAACGCCCCGGTCTTGAGCAGCGCGGCGGAAAGCACGAACATGAATGCCACCGTAAGGGTGGCATCGTTGCTGAATCCCGCCAGACCCTCCGCGGGACTGATCACGCCGGCTACGATGAGGGCCACGACGAGCAGCATGGCGATCAGGTCCACCGTCAGCCATTCGGTAACGAACAGCACGACGGCCGCAAAGGCAATTAACAGGGTCAGAACGGCGGGGGTGAACATAGGCGGCGGCAAAGATATACCGAAATCCGCCCCCGCCGAATTCCGCTAGAACTGCTGGTAGATGTTCTTTAGGTCCGCGTTGGTCTCCGTAGCCTTGATGGTTTCCAGGCTGGTGCCCATTTCCATAATCAGCTTGTTGAGATCCGCCGGGTCACTCAGTTCCTCCACGCGGGACGAGAGGTCGGTGCGTAGATCACTGATGGCCTTGGTTGCGGCCAGCCGCCGCCAGGGACTCTGGGACTGGTCCAAGGCCACCTCCTTGAGCCGGGCAACGCCGCTGGTCTGGTCGGCGGCTTGTCCCTTGGCCAGTAACGCCTGGTAGGCCGTGTACAGGTCGATGGCCTCGTAGCCGTCGGTCTTGTCGAGTTGCCGTTCGAAGTAAGGCAACTTTTCCAGGGCGCCGGTTTCGCTGTAGAGCCCGGCAAGCGCCCCACTAATGCTGCTGTTCTCTATTTCTTCCAACCGCTCGGCGGCCTGGGTGGCGGCGGTGGGGTCGGCAGCCACCAGGGCCTGCAGGCCGGCGGCCACTACCGCGTAGGGCTCGGCAGCCATGGCTTCTTTAGCGATGTCGGCAAGCTGCCCATCCTCCTCCTGAGTCAGCACGGCAATGCCGGCGGCCCGTACCTGAGAATGCCGATCGGTACGGGCGATCTCCCGGATCAACTCCAACTGAGCGGGGGTAGGCTCCTCGATGCGCTGCACGGCCACGCCACGGATGGCGTAGAAGGTGTCGCGCAGGGCGGCCGTAAGCACCTCCTCCCTCAGGGCGTCGTTTCCGTCCAGTCCACTGATTAAGGCTACGGCGCTGTACCGATCGAGGAAGGTGGGGGCGTAGCGAAACTGAGCGGCCAGTTCCTCCGGAGATTTTTCGTAATCGTATTCAGCAAGCAGCTGATGCTCCGGGTCGAAGATGACTACGTCGGGCCGCCCCGCGGCGGGAAAGGTGAACGTTTGCTCCCGTTGCTCGATCCACACGCGGTGGGTTTCGGCGATGCCATTCGTATAGACCGCGATGTTGACGGGAATGCGGAAGACGGCGGGTACGTTATCGTCCGTGGATTGCGTTTGGGCCACCGTCACGGCTACCTCGCCATCCGCGTAGTCGGTGCGAACGCTCAACTGGGGATGGCCGGCCCGGTGGTACCACTGGTCGAAGAACCAGTTCAAATCCTCCCCGGTGGTTTCCTCGAAGGCCATCCGGAGCTCGTCGATCTCCACGGGAGAGAATTGGTGGCGGTCCAGGTAGTAGGTCAGGGTGGCGAAAAAGGCCTCATCTCCTACATAGTGGCGCAGCATGTGGAGCACCGAGCCGCCCTTGTTGTAGCTGTGGGCGTCAAACATCTGCTCCTTATCCGTATAGTCGTACCAGATCAGTTCGTGGGGAGCGCCGTTGCGCACGGAGCCGAAGTAGCCCTGCCACTCATTGAGGAGGTGGTAGTCGGCGGCGTCCTTACCGTGCTTCTGCTCCATCCACAGGTACTCGCTGTAATTGGCGAAGCCCTCGTTGAGGGTCAGGTTCGACCAACTCTCACAGGTCACGTAGTCGCCAAACCAGTGGTGAAACATCTCGTGGGCGACGACTTTCTCGTTCTGGTCCACGTCGATCAGGTCGCGGGCGGTGCCGTTCATGTACTCGCCAAAAATTACGGCGGTGGTATTCTCCATGGCCCCGCTGACGTAGTCGCGCACGACCACCTGGCTGTACTTGGGCCAGGGGTAGGCCACTCCGGTCAGGTCGCTGAAGAAGGTGAGCATTTCCCGGGTGTAGGGGAAAACGGCCGTCGCTTCGTCGGCGTACTTCTGCTCCATGTAATAATTAACGGGGATGCCGTTCCACGGCTCGTCCTCCACCACCTCAAAATCGCCCACGATGAGGGCGAAGAGGTAGGGAGCGTGCGGCAGGTCCATTTTCCAGTAGTCGGTTCGCATCCCGTCGCCGGCGGGGGTGGAGCTGACCAGGGTGCCGTTGGAGAGGGTCTTATACTCGTCTTCGACGGTCACGTAGATCTCCTGGGTGCAGCGCTCATTGGGCTTATCGATGGTCGGGAACCAGCGGCTGTTGTTCTCGGTCTCACCCTGGGTCCAGATCTGGCGGGGTTTGTCGCCGTCCTCCCCGCGGGGATTGATGAAGAACAGGCCTTTGTCCGAAGTGATGGCCGCCCCGGCCCCTCCCGCGTCGTGGGGTACGGCGGTATAGTCGAGCACTACGGTAAACTCCTCACCACGGGCGTAGGACCTGTCGAGCTGGATGGTCACCTGCTGCTTGTCGCCCGTGTACGTGTAGTCGAGCGCCTTGCCACCGGCCGTGGTGATCGACTTAAAATCGAAGTTCTTGGCATCGAGGGTCACTTCCGAGCTGGGCCGCAGGATGGGCGTGAGGCGCAGGGTAGCCTTACCGATCACCATTTCCTGCTCCCAGTCAAAACGCAGTTCCAGCTTGGTGTGGAGTAGGTCGTTGGTGCGGTGGAAAGCCGGCGCGTAGGGCTCCAGCGTAGTGGCCACTTCATCGGGGGCAGTACCCTCCATCTCCTCCTCGGTAATGACGCCATTCGTGGCGGGACTGACCGTCATCGTGTCCAGGTCGCGGGTCTCCGTGATGGCGGCTTCCTCCACCGGGGCCGGGTTCGATTGAGGGGCCGTGTTGGCGGCGGGGCGCGTCGTGTTGCAGCTTAGGGCGAGCAGGAGGGTAGCCAGTAGGCCCGTGAGGGTCAGTCGTTGCATTAAACTAGATTTAAGCCAATAGGACGCGGCAGCCCAGGAATTGTTTGCGCTCCTGAAGTTTCCTCGCCCAGGCGGTCGGGCGGGGACGCGGGTGCAAGGCAAACAGCCTACCTTACCTGCGGTCCTGACCGGAGCCGCGTGGGGCCCGCCCTTTGCCCCTGCGCTCGCCGCCGCGTTCGCCCCGACGCTCCGTACGTTGGTCCCGTAGGGCTTCCATTTTGGTGAACTGCTCCTCGGTGAGGACGGCCTTCAGCGCCGCCTTACGTTCTTCCTGCAGGGCCTCGCGCTGTTTGCGGACTTCCTCGCGCTCGCCCGTCATGCGTTCGGCAAAGGCTTGGTTAATCTCCTTCACTTGAGCTACTTGCTCCGGCGTCAGGTCCAGCACGACGGCCATGCGCTCGGCCTGTTTTTCGGCCCGTTCGGCGGGGTCGGGGCGGTCCGCTGTCTGGGCGCTGATGGTAGCGGCACCGAGCAGGAAGAGAAAGGGGAACAGAATGGCTTTCGTAGTTTTCATAAAGCGTTTGGTTGATGATGAATACGGCAGCGATGCGTCCGCTGCTTCTGATACAAAAGTGGGGCCCGTGACCAGGCGGCACAACTCTATTCAACGTACGGCCCGGTTTCCTCAATGAGGGAGTCGTTGGTCTCTACGACCCGTTGGTGGGCACGCAGGGGTATTTCGTTGAATAGGTCTAGTGCATTGGTCGCCACCCTCGATCTTTGGCGGCGATGGAACGAGTGAAGTATAGCCGGGTAGCGGGGCAGGCAGTGGCGTGGGTATTGGTATGGATGCTCGTTTTTTTCATCCTGGGCGGCGGATTCGATGCCCCCTGGCGCTTCTTCCGGCGCCTGCTGCCCGTCCTCGTCGGCATTGCGCTGGTAGTCTTTGTTAACGGTGCCGTGCTGCTGCCGCACCTCTACTTCCGCCGGCGCCGGGGGTGGTACGTGGTGGCGGGGGGCGCGCTGGTGGTGGGCGTGGCCTTCCTCCTACAGTTCTGGTTGACCCCGGACCGTGGCTTTCCCATCGATTTCGGTCGCGGCATGCGGCCGCGCGGATTCGGGACGGCGACCCTCCGCTACCTCCTGCCGCTGGCCAGCGCCTTCCTCGGGGCCTCCCTGCTCGAGGTCATGCGCTACGCCAACTCCCAGGAGCAGCAGGTCATCCGCTCCGAGCGCGAACACCTGAGCACGGAAATTAAATTTTTAAAGTCGCAGGTCAATCCCCACTTCCTCTTCAACAGTTTGAACAACATCTACACCCTGACCCTGCTCAAGGACGATAAGGCGCCCGAGAGCCTACTGCGGCTGTCCGGGATGCTGCGGTACATGCTCTACGACTCGGAAACTCAAACCGTACCTCTCGGCAAGGAGATCGAGTACATCCGCAGCTTCGTGGCCCTGGCCCAGCTCAAGGACAGCCGGGGGCTGAACGTAACGGTGGAGCTGGACGGGCGCCGCCCCCGGCTGCCCGTGGCTCCCCTGCTGCTGATCCCCTTCGTGGAGAACGCCTTCAAGCACAGCCGCGTCGAGGACCGCGCGACGGGCTACGTCGACATCCGGCTCGTCACGGCGTCCGACGGATTCACCTTCACGGTGGTCAACAGCGTACCGGCCATCCCCTCCCCGGTGGACAAGGTGGGGGGCATCGGGCTGGAGAACGTACGTAAACGTCTACAACTGCTCTACCCGGGGCGCCACCGCCTGGACATTCGCCGGGAGCCGGAGCGCTTCACCGCCGAACTAGCAATAAAACTGCCATGAACGCCCTCCGCTGCCTGATCGTCGACGACGAAGAACTGGCCCGCCGCCTCATCCGGAGCTACTGCGCCCGCCTGCCGCACCTGCTGGTGGTGGGGGAGGCGGCCAACTCCGTCGAAGCGCTCCGCCTGCTGCGCGAGCAAGAAGTCGACCTGCTCTTGCTCGATATACAGATGCCGGAGATGACCGGCCTGGACCTACTCAAAGCCCTGCGCCAGCCCCCGGCCGTCATCCTGACCACCGCCTACGCCGACTACGCCCTGGAGAGCTACGAATTTGATGTAGTCGACTACCTGCTAAAGCCCTTTCCCTTCGAGCGCTTCGTGCGGGCGGTGGAGAAGGTAACCGTGACCACTCCTCCCGGGACTTCCCCCGCACCCCGCGACCCCGCCCCGGTGACCTACCAGTTGGTCCGCTCGGAGCATAAAGTCTACCGCATTGCCCATGCCGACATCCGCTACGTGGAGAGCATGCGGGAGTACGTGGCCTACCACACCGCCGAGGGACGTACGCTGGCGCTAGGCTCCCTGAAGCAACTGGAGCAAGAACTGCCGGAGAACTTCCTGCGGGTACACAAATCGTACATCGTGGCCCGCGACCGGGTGACGGCCCTGGAGGGGAATATGCTGCACCTGGGCAGCGAACGCATCCCCATCGGGGGCAGTTATCGGGAAGAAGTCAAACGCAAACTCTTCCGCTGATGAACTACTACCTCCTCTTTTACGAAACGGCCGAGGGCTACGTGGAGAAGCGACAGGCCTTCCGCGACGTCCACCTCAATCTGGCGCGCAAAGCACGGGAGCGGGGGGAACTGGTGATGGCCGGCGCATACGAACCCGCCGATGGCGCCGCCCTCGTGTTTAAGGGAGAAACGGAGGAAGTAGCCGCCGACTTTGCCCGCAAGGATCCCTACGTGCTCAATGGCCTGGTGCCGCGGTGGTACGTTAGGGAGTGGAAGGTGGTGGTGGGGGAGTAGTCTTCTAGTTCTTTAGTTCTTTAGACCTTTGTGGCTGATGCCGTCTAGAGAACTAAAGAATTACCTATGCATATCATCCCCGCCATCGACCTCATCGACGGAAAGTGCGTCCGCCTGACGCAGGGCGACTACGCGCAGCAAACCATTTACAACGAGGACCCGCTGGCCGTGGCCCGGGAATTCGAAGCGGCCGGCATCGAGCGACTGCACGTGGTAGATTTAGACGGGGCCCGGGGTGGAGGAATCGTAAACCATAAAGTGCTGGAGCGGATTGCGGGCGGTACCGCCCTCAAGATCGACTGGGGCGGCGGCATGAAGCGCGACGAGGACCTACGGGTGGCCTTCGAGGCGGGGGCGCACCAGGTGACCGGGGGCACCATCGCGGTGAAGCGGCCGGAGGTGTTCCTGGGCTGGCTGGAGCGGTACGGACCGGAGCGGATTATCCTGGGGACGGACGTGCGGGGAGATCGGATTGCCATCAGCGGCTGGGAGGAAGCGAGTGACCGGGAATTGTTTGAGTTTCTGGCGGACTACGTGGCGAAGGGGGTGCGGTACACCATCTGTACGGACGTGAGCAAGGACGGTCTGCTACAGGGTACGGCGCGCGAACTCTACGGCCGCATTCGGCGGGAACAGCCCGACGTGCAGCTGATCGCTAGCGGGGGGGTAACTACCACCGACGACCTGGACGCCCTGGCCGCGCTCGACTGCTACGGCGTGATCGTGGGTAAGGCGATTTACGAAGGGCGGATTAAGCTGGAGGAACTGGAGCGCTACCTATAAAGGACCCTAAAGCGTGGAGGACCACTTTCTTGGGAGGGGGAGCGCAATTTTGACTTACCGTGTCGGCGGATACTAGTCCGATAGCTGAGGCGTTTGTTTTCTGTGTAGCCCTCAAGCTGTTTGTACAATATATGTTATGCGCCTTACTACGATGGGTGATTGCCCGTTGTAACAATGGCTAGTGCTTATTTTCCCTAGAACTAACTCATGAAAAACCTACTGCTCGCCTTCGGGTGTCTCCTACTCCCGGTGTTGAATAATGACCTCTCGGCACAGCTGATCAGTCAATTCACTTGGGATAACTCGACCGACCCGTCGGTGGCCGACGTCGGTCCGAATGCGGTGAGCATCAATGAATTTGCTACCGTAAAGCTGCGGACTGATGGCAACACCAATGGCCTGGCACCGGGAGCGATCCCCAACAAGGCAGATCTGAATATGATCCTTGCCGATAGCTCCATCTTCAATGTGCCCGGCATTGATCTGTCGGTAGATTATCAAAGCGATGAAAACTCTTACCAGCTGATCAGGCGGGGGAACTTCAGAATGGGGGAAAGTGGATTTAACGTGACTTACCGGGTCACCGAAGCAAACGGCACTTGCTCGGACCCGATTGTAAGTCCAGATTTCACTATTGAAAGGGTCGACACGCTCCGCAACTACCGCTTCCGCTACGAAGCGGCCTCGGGGATCGGGCAGTTGTTCATCGATGACGGCGTGGTCTGGACCAGTACCCCTACTCCCCATCAGCCACTCTGCTGGAGTGGGGCGGGAAACATCACCGTCGGGTCGGGACTAGATGGCTCCGGCTTGGATAAGGCTGTTTTCGATAACCTGCGTATTGAGGCCATTCCCCATATTTCCCCTCCCTCGGACGCCGATACTATTCTGTACTTCGACTGGGAGCAGGGAGACCCCCTGATATCCGCCATCGGACCGGATGCGATATCCGTTGGAGCCGGGATAACGACCCGAACGAGGCTGGACGGGAATACCCTGGGTATTGCCGCCCCGATAACCCCAGCGACCGGGGAGGACAGCAACCTGGATCTGGTGATTGCCGAGGATCCCCTATTCGACGTAGAGGGCATCGATCTATCCGTCGACTACCAACGTGATGAGGGGACTTACACGATATTTTCCCGTAACAATTTCGTGTTCTGCCAAAATGGGATCAACGTCACCTACCGGGTCACTGAACCCGATGGCAGTTGCTCTGCCCCCATCAGCAGCACGCCGGCTACTGCTGCTGAGGACGACACCTACCGTAACTACCGCTTCCGCTACGAACCCAATACGGGAGTCGCCACCCTAAGCGTTGATGATGACCTTCTTTGGGTTAATGCCGGGGCAGCCACTCCCGGACAGGCGCTCTGCTGGACGGGCGACGGAGACCTTGTCATAGGTACTGAACTGGATGGCAGTGATACGGGTAACACAATTCTGGACAACCTACGCATCGGGGGCATTGCCCTTTCCTCCAGTCTGCCCGTAGAACTCGTCTCGTTCACCGCTGAACCTAAGCGTGAGGCAGTGTGGCTGTCCTGGCGCACGGCTACGGAAAGTGGGAATGATTACTTTGAGCTGCAACGCTTAGGAAATTCGGGCACCTGGATGGCACTCGGGCGTACCCGGGGATACGGCACGACCCACCAACCGCAGCAATACCAGACCGTGGATAATGCCCCGCTAGCCGGAACGAACTACTACCGCCTACGGCAAGTGGACCTGGACGGTACGGCTACCTACAGCCAGATCGTCGAGGTAACTATGGGAGCAGCCCTTGAGTCTCCCGTGCAGGTATTCCCCAACCCCTCCCGGGACGCAGTCAACTTCACCGGCCTGCCGGATCGGATAGACCGACTGGGCTTGCACGACCAGCAGGGGCGCGACCTTAGCGCGACGGTCACCTTCCGGCGGCAAAGCGATGGCACTCTCAGTGTGCGCCTGGGAAACCTGGAGCCGGGGATCTACTTCCTGCGGGCGGACGACCGGACGGTCCGCCTGGTCAAACAGTAGCGGCAAGCTACCTTTGCCGCCATGGCTTCCACCTACGAACTTTCCTACTCCGGCGGTCTCCTCACGGGCTCCATCGCCCTGACCGGCTCCAAATCCATCGCCAACCGGGCCCTGCTGATCCGGGCCCTCACCCCCGGGGGCTTCGCGATCCACGGGCTGGCGGCGGCCGACGATACCGTGCGCCTGCAGCGCCTGCTGGAATCCGACGAGGAGGTGCTGGACTGCGGCCCCGCCGGCACGACCTACCGCTTCCTGACCGGCTACCTCTGTCGGCGGCAGGGCACCCAGTTGCTGACCGGCAGCGAGCGGATGAAGGAGCGACCCATCGGCATCCTGGTCGATGCCCTGCGCGGACTGGGGGCCGACATCGAGTACGCCGAAAAAGAAGGCTACCCACCGCTGCGGATCGGGTACAGCGCGCTTGACAAAACCGACCGCATCGGCATTGCCGCCGACACCAGCAGCCAGTACATCTCCAGCCTGCTGATGCTGGCCCCGACGCTGCCCACCGGACTGAAGCTGACCCTGGAGGGGGACATCGTGAGCCTGCCCTACATCAAGATGACCCTGGCGCTGATGGCCCACTTTGGCGTCCACCACCAGCTGGGACGGACAGACCATCGTGGTCGACCCCCAGTACTACCAGGGCCAGGACTTCACCGTCGAGGCCGACTGGTCGGCGGCCAGCTACTACTACAGCCTGGCGGCCCTCGCGCCGGAGGCGGACCTCCAGATCGACGGCCTGTTCGCCGACAGCCTGCAGGGCGACGCGGTCGTGCAGCAACTCTACGACCGAGTTCGGGGTCACCACGACCTTCAACGACCACCGGACTGCGGATGACCAAGCCGGCCGGATTTGCCCCGCCGGCCCTCTTCGAGCACAACTTCGTGGAGTGCCCGGACATCGCCCAGACCCTGATGGCTACCTGCGCCGAGCACTCGGGGTACAGGGACTTTACTCCGGCCTGCAGACGCTCTTCATCAAGGAGACCGACCGGGTGAAAGCCATGAAAACCGAACTCGGCAAGGTGGGCGTTTCCCTGTACAAGATCCCCGCCCGCATGGCCGGGAAGACCGGCATCCAGTACTTTGCCCAGGAGGGGAGGGCGGACTTTACGCGGCGGGCACCCCGACCTTCGATACCTACCACGATCACCGGATGGCCATGGCCCTGGCGCCGCTGGCGCTTGCCCACCCCGTACGCATTGAGGCTCCCGGAGTGGTCGACAAGAGCTACCCCGACTTCTACCGCGACCTGGAGCAGATTGGCTTTTCCGTAGCGGGAGTATAACTACGACGGCATGCCCCCTATCCGCAAGACCGGCGAACGCAGAATGACCCTCGACCTGGGCGGGGTGCCGGTGCCCGTACGCATCATCACCGAGCGGGGGCGGCGATCCACCACGGCCTCCGTACGGCAGCGCGCGCTCTACATCCGTCTTCCCCACGCCCTGGCGCCCGCCGATCGCGACCGGCGGCTGGCGGAGATGGTGGAGTGGGCCCAACGAACGGCCCGGGAAAAGCCGGAGGCCTTTCGTCACTTCCTACCGCCCGAACCGGCGGAAGAGTACACCTTCGGGATCGGCGAGGCGGAGTATCGGATCACGGTAGCCGTACGGGAGGGCACCACGCACCAGATCGCGGCTAGTGGAGATCATCACCTGCACGTCTTACTCGGCACCCGCGATACCCGCCCCATACCCAAGCTGCTGGCCAAGTACTTCGGGGCGCTCAAAGTGCCCCTGGTCGCCGAGCGGGTCCGGTTTCTTAACGCGCGCTCCTTCCGCAAGCCCGTCCGGGAGGTAAAGCTGAGCGATACCTACTCGCGCTGGGGCTCCTGCTCGCACCGGGGCAACATCAACCTGGCGACCCGCCTGCTGCTGGCCCCGCCCGCCGTGCTGGATGCCGTGATCATACACGAACTGGCCCATCTCGTGGAGGCCAACCACTCCTCCCGCTTCTGGGCGGAGGTGGAACGCGTGCTGCCCGAACACCGCGTGTACGACGAATGGTTACGTAAGCACGGCAATGCCCTGCGCTTCGATCCCGTTGCTGTGCGGTAGCTTTGCGTCCTCTAACCCCCTGTTTATGCGTTTTCTTTTACTCGGCGTACTTGCGCTGCTCCTGACCAACTGTATTTCCCCCAAAAAGGCGGCCGCGCGTTATCAGCCCCGGATCGACAGCCTTGCGGCGCGTACCACCGCCCAGGAAGACTCCATCGGCCGCCTCACGCTGGACCTGGAGCGCAGCCGTGGCGGCAACGATATGCTGCTGGAAACCCAGGACCGCCTGCAGGACCGCCTCATCGCGCAGGACGACCTCATCGAGGCCCTGGAGCGTAACCTTAGCTCCACCAGCAGTCAGATGACCCAGCAGCTGACCGACCTGCAGCAGCGGCTTGTCGGCAACGAAGAAACCATGGACTCCCTGGTGCAGGCCCAGTCGCGGGCCATCGTGCAGTATTCCGACGGACTGCGGGCAGCCGCCACTCGCATTAGCGATTCGCTGGAAACGCGGCTCGACAGCAACCTGTACGAGATCATCGACGCGCCCGGGGAGGTCATCCTCAGCGTACAGGAGACCGTTATTTTCCGGCCCCGCTCGGTCGGCTACCTGGCTAACGGCAACGAATTAGTCCTAAAGGTAGTGACCGACATCCTCCAACAGAATCCCCTGCTTAAGCTGCGCCTTGTCGGCCACACCGACAATCAGCCCAACCCCCTGCGGGGCACCGACAACTGGGAGTACGGCGCGATGCGGGCCAGTACCCTGGCCGACGTGCTGGCCACCACCTACTTCGTGAGCCCCAACCGCCTGATCGCGGCCAGCCAGGGCGAGTACGGCCCCAGCCGGAGTAATGCCACCGAGGAAGGCCGCTTCCGCAACCGCCGGATCGACTTCGTCTTCACGAGCAGCATCAGTAACCTGCTGCGGGAACTCGACCGCGCGGCCCGAATACAGGCGGATAATTAATTAGATTACAATTATTTTTTTTGAAGCAAAAAAGTGATAACTTAGTGCTTCCAGTAAAGCCCGTTATGGTAGAGCAAATCGACATCACCAAGGTTCTTTTTCTAGACATCGAAACGGTCAGTGGCCAGCCTAGGCTAGCCGATTTGGACGAGACCATGCAACACCTCTGGGCCCACAAGGCGCCCGGGGCCCTGCGGCGCTACGGGGAGGAACTCACGGACGAGGAATTGAGTACCAGCTATCCCGACAAGGCGGGCATCTTCGCCGAGTTCGGTAAGATCGTCTGCATCAGTGTCGGAGCGGTGTACCGCGACCGCGACAAGCAGCTCAAGATCCGTCTCAAGTCCTTCGCCGATCGCGATGAGGCGACGCTGCTGAAGGATTTTAATGAAATGCTCCACCAGTACTACGGAGATCCCAACAAGTTCTTCATCTGCGGCCACAACATCAAGGAATTCGACGTACCGTACATGTGCCGCCGCATCGTGGTCAACCAACTCAGCATGCCCGCCCTCCTGGACATCAGCGGCAAGAAGCCCTGGGAGACCAAGCACCTGGTCGACACCATGGAGCTCTGGAAATTTGGGGATCGCAAGGCCTACGTTTCCCTCAAGTTGCTCGCCGCCATCCTGGGTTTTCCCAGTCCGAAGGACGACATCGACGGCGGCGACGTGGGGCGGGTATTTTGGGAGGAGGACGACGTCGAACGCATTGCCGTCTACTGCGAAAAGGACGTGCTCGCTACGGCCCAGTTGTTCCTCCGCTACCAGCGTAAACCCCTCTTTGTCGAGGAGCAGGTCTGCTACGTGGAGCGGTAGAGGGATAGCGGGATAATGCATTGCGGGGAAAACGAACGCTGCACCATAGATTTTACGTTAGCGCTGCACGGGTCTCCACATCCCGGCGTAGAACCTTTCACCCATGATTTTCCGTCTGCTCCTGCTCCTGCTTCCTTGCCTCGGTGCACCGCTCCGTGCGCAGGAAGGGAGTGTACCGGCCCTGGACTACCTCCGCGACCACCGGGCGGACCTGGGGTTGGGGGAACGGGATCTTGCCGAACTACAGGTTACCGATGATTATGCTTCCCCCTCGGGGGTGCGCCACGTTTACGTCCGCCAGCTGGTGTACGGTACCCCGGTCTTTCAGGCGCGGGCGGCGGTTCACTTCCGGGACGGGCGGGCCGTCTACCATACTTCCCGCCTGGAGGCGGACCTGCGGGACCGGGCGGCGTTCACGGTACCGGTCCTCCGTATCGAAGACGCTTTCCGCGGTATTGCCGCCGGCCCGGATCAGCGTCTCCGGGCGGCCGACCTCGTTTACTATCCCCTTCCCGCTAGTCCGGAGATGCGCCTGGCCTGGCAACTGACGGTAGAAGACACCCGGGCGGGCAGCTACGCCCTCCACCTGGTCGACGCCGTTTCCGGTGACGCGCTGTACCAGGCCTCCCTAACCCTCTCGTGCACCTTTACGGAAGTAACGACCGACGCAACGGGCGGGGCCACGGGTGCCGGGGCCATGGCGGAGACGGAAGCAACCAGCCGGGAAAGCACGGCCGGTGACGGGGCCCTCTATCACGTGTATCCCTTTGGGGTAGAATCGCCCCTCTTCGGCGACCGCACCCTGGTGTCCGAGCCCGCGGACCCCCTCGCCTCCCCCTACGGCTGGCACGACACCGACGCCGTGGCCGGACCAGAGTACACCTACACCAGGGGAAACAACGCCTACGCTTACCGGGACGCCGATGGGAGCACCAACGTCCCGGATTCCGGATTCGTCGCCGATGGGGGAGAGGAATTGGATTTCGACTTTCCCTTCACCCCCGGTCAGGACCCTGGCGAACACGTACCGGCTTCCCTCACCCAGCTGTTCTACCTGACTAACATGATGCACGACTGGACGTACCGCCACGGCTTCGACGAGGTGGCGGGCAACTTCCAGCACACTACCTACGGCCGGGGCGGGAAGGGGGGGGACCCGGTGCTGGCCGAGGCCCAGGACGGTTCGGGCGCGAACAACGCCAACTTCACTATTCTCTCCGACGGCGTACCGGGGCGTATGCAGCTGTTTCTGTGGGACGGCCCTTCTTTCCATCTATCGGTCACGGCCCCCGCCCGCCTGAGCGGCCCGCGGAGAACTAGTGCCGCCAATTTCGGCCCACGCCTGGGCGACACCCCCTTAGCGGGCGAGGTGATCGTCGGTCTCGGTGCCGGAGGGAATGCGTTGGGCTGTACCCCGTTAGTCAACGCCAGGGACGTAAGCGGTAAGATCGTACTGCTCGAACGCGGCGAATGTTCCTTCCAGGAGAAGGCGTACGCCGCGGAGCAGGCGGGCGCCATCGCGGTGATCATCATCAATCGAGCCAATGGCCCCATCCCGATGGGCAGGTCGGGTAACCTGCCCGTAACTATCCCGGCGCTCATGCTTGGGGCGGACGACGGCGTCGCGCTGCGAAGCGCCCTGGCGGCGGGCGAGCGCGTAACGGTCGCGCTGCAGCCACGGGAAGAAATTCCGGTAGATGGCTCCTTCGACAACGGCATCGTGGCCCACGAATACGCTCATGGCCTGACTACCCGGCTCGTCGGCGGCCCCCAGGTCACTACCTGCCTGCTCAACGAAGAGCAGATGGGGGAGGGCTGGTCCGACTTCTTCCTGCTGGCCTCCTCCCCGGGGGCCGCCGGGGAGCGCCCCGACGGCACGGAACCCCGGGGAATCGGCCTCTACTCATTCTCCGGATCCCCGGGGGAACGTGGATTCCGTACCCGGCCCTACGCTACGGACTTGGCGGTGAGTGACCACACCTACGACGACATCATCACCGCGACCGTGCCCCACGGGGTCGGCGAGGCGTGGGCGAGTATGCTGTGGGACGTCTACTGGGCGATGGTCGATGCCTACGGCTTCGATGAGGACCTCGTCGGCGGCAGCGGGGGGAACAATGCCGCCGTACGCCTGGTGATCGAGGCGCTCAAGTACACGCCCTGCCGCCCGGGCTACGTCGACGGCCGGGATGCGCTGCTAATCGCCGACCGGCTCGAAAACGGAGGGGCTAACCAGTGTCTACTCTGGGAAGTATTCCGGCGCCGCGGCCTGGGCTTCTCCGCCGATCAGGGGAGTGGTGACCTGCGTACCGACAACCGGGAAGCCTTCGATCCTAACCCAAGCTGCATTTCCAGCCTGAAACTCGCCAAGTCGGTAGACTCCACGGCCGTTACTCCCGGTGACGGCCTGCGGTTCACGCTGACGCTGCGCAACGACAAGGCCACGCCACTGACGGGCCTGCGGATCACCGACGCCCTCCCCACCGGTATTCGACTAGACCCCGCATCCGTTACTGGCGCCGAATTACTCACCCATACGGCCGCTGCCGTCACCTTTAACCTGGATGCCCTGCCCGCCGGGGGGAAGCATACCATAAGCTACGCGGTCACCACCGCTCCGGACCTCAGTAGTAAGCGCCTGTTCTACGACGGGATGGAGACGGAGAACGGAGCGGCCTGGACCACCATAGACCAGGAGGGACAAGCGCGCTGGACGAGAAGTGATACCCTCGCCTACGCCGGCAACTCCGCCTGGTACCTTCCCGCTACGGCCGCCGGGCAGGATCAAATCCTGCAACTCCGGGATTCCGTACGGATCACCGGCCCCCGCCCCGCTCTGCGCTTCTTCACCCACTACCGGACTGCCGCGGCCCTGGACGCCGGTATCCTCCAACTGAGTAGCGACGGCGTGGAGTGGGAGGACGTTAACGACCGCTTCCTGCGCTCCGGATACCGGGGCGTGGTTGACCCACGGGGTCCCGCAACGCTGCAACAAACGGCCACTTTCTGGGGAGACAGCGAGGGCTACCAAGAGGTTATCGTAGACCTAAGCGACCATCGCGAGCAAAGGATCTACCTACGCTGGCGCTTGCTTTCCACAACCGGAACCGCCGGCGGCGGCTGGTGGATCGATGAGGTAGAAATACTGAGCGACCTACGCAGCTACGACGGGGAAGCGGTAGTGATCGCCGCGGAGGGCGACCTGGCCACGGCGCGGGTCCCGGAATTAGGAGTAGTCATCCGTAGTGGGGAGGACCTATCCAGCGCCGTGTTGCCCCCGAAAGGCTACGAACCCGCAATCCAGCTATTCCCCAACCCCGCCACCGAGACCGTACGGGTAGCTCTGGGGGCAACCGTTACCGGTCCCGTTACCGCCGAGCTGCGGACACTCGATGGCCGGCGCATCTGGTTGCGTGAGCGGGAGATCAACAGTAGCGATCCCAGCCTGCAATTGCCGCTCGGGCCACTGGCTGACGGATCCTACACCCTCACCATCCGCTCGGCTACCGGTACGGCTACTGCGCTGCTAATGGTGGGCCGTTGATCAGAAAGGATACCCTAGCCCCAGCTGGAAGGTGATGTCACTAAAGTTGAAGCTGGAGAACGTACGCCAGTAATCACTTTCCGGATAGCTGATCGGTTCGCGCGGCCTGATGGGTTCCCCATTGCCGGTCTGGGGGTAGTTGTACCGGAGCGGGACCGCGGCATCCAGGCGAAAGACGAAGTAGCTCAGGTCGATGCGCACGCCCGTTCCCCCGGCCACCGCGAGTTGGCGGTAAAAAGGTTGGTGGTAGAAGGGCGTCGCTGCCCCCTCCGAGCGCAGTTTCCCCCGAAACAGGAACTGGGAACCGGGACGGGCCACGTCTTCCCTTACGGTCCAGACGTTACCGATGTCCGTAAACAGGGCACCGCGCACGAAGGAAAAGAGATTGAAGCGGTACTCCAGGTTGAGCTCCAGCTGGAGGTCGCCGGTCTGGTAGAGCCGCAGGTTGTTATTGAAGCTGCCGCTGGAGTTGTTGATGCTGAGGGTGTCCACGTAGCCGCCCGGCCCCAGCCCACGGGGTGCCCAGGCCCGCATGGAGTTAGCCCCACCGGAGAAAAACTGCTTCACGTAGGGCAGCTCCTGTCCCGCCGTCAACGGACGCCCGAGGCCGATGAGGAAGCGGGAGGCAAAGCTGCTCAGGGGAGAATACTGTTTGTTGTACCGCACGTCGGCTACGACCAGCGCGAACTGCGCGAAGTCATTCTGGGAGTTGATATCCGGTACGACGCGCTCGGCCAGAAACACCTCGCCGCCGGTCAGTTCAAACTGTCCGTTCAGGGTAAGGGAACGGCCCCGGCGATCGGGGCGCCCCACGCGGGAATACTCGATGTTGCGGAAGAGCAGGCTCAGGAAGTACTGGTCGCTAATGCTGCGCCGCAGGCGCTCGTTGTTGCGTAGGATGGAAGCGAACTGGGGCTCGATGGTGAAGTTGAGCACGTCCAGGGCCGCATGGTTAATGCGGTAGGAGGTCGTCGGCGACCGCCGAAAGTCGTAGCCCAGGCGCGCATTGGCGGTCGTATAGGCGTAAAAGGTGCGGATCAGCAGGTACTCATAGGCCATGCTGTAGCGGGTGCTGGCCCGTTCCCGCAACTGCTGGTAGAAATCCTCCGAGACCAGTCCCACCCGCCGCGCCAGGTTGTAAAAGCCGAAGTCCTTGAAACGCGGTAGGTTCAGGGTCGCCTCGGCGGCCAGGTCGATGGTGTTGAAGAATTTAGCTACGCTGTTGGGGTTGGGATTCACTTCCACCCCCGCGCGCAGGGCAATCGACAACAGCTCCGCCCCGCCGAATACGTTGCGGTTGCGAAAGTTAGGGCTCACGCTGATGCCAATCAGGTTGTTGCTCAGGGCGGAAGTGGAGTCGATCAGCTGGCTCCGGTTGGTGTAATTCAGGTCCAGGTCGACACCGATCGACATGCGCTTGTCCGGCGAGAGCTGAATCTCGTAATTGAGCACCCCGGGTTCGTCAGGGTCCACTAGCTGGTTGATGCGGACGAAGCGGTAGATGCCCAGTCCACCCAGCGAGAGGTTGGTCTTTTCGTAGGCCTCCCGGCTGTAGAGGCTGTCGGTCTTCATGAAGATGTTATCCACCAGTAGCTCCGGACGCATGCGAAACTGGGGCCCCGGCGCAAGAAACCGGATGCCCTCCACGATGGTGTCCCCCGCGTAAGCACCCCCCGAGGCCTCCCGGGCGGGGGAGTAATCGGTCAGGACCGTGATGCGGCCGATGCGGTATTTTTTGTAGGCATCATCCTGCCGGGCGGGTAGGACGCTGAGGTAAATGTTCGCGTAGCCCTCCCGGCGGGTGGTGTCGATCTCGAGCTTATCGAAGTAGGTGTTGGAAAAGTAGGCGTAGCCGTCGTTGCGCAGCGCCTGACTGAGTCGGGCTTTCTCCTCATCGAAGGCATTGAGGTTCAGCGGCGCTCCCGGACGCAGGGCACTGCCGACCTGGAGGGCCTGCAGGAGGCTATCGATCTGGGGGTCCGGGCTACTATACGTCACCGTATCGATCAGAAAGCGGGGCCCGGGATCTACGTGGTAGATCAGGTTGACCTTCTGATTCTTCCGCCGGTCGGCCTCGTGGTAGGCGCTGGCGTTGAAGTAGCCCCGGTAGCGCAGAAAATCGGCCATCAACCCGGCCGATCGGCGCGAGAGGCTGTCGCTGTACACGGTCGGCGGCTGGCCGATGGTGTTCCGCAGGAAGCGGTCGATGCGGGTGGTGTCCCGCGGCTTGCTGTTGGCCAGGAAGAAGTGCTCACGCGGAAAGAGGAACAGGAAGTTGCCGTTGGGCTCCTGCTTGGCCAGCGTGGAAAGCTCGTACGTGACCTCGCTCTTGTTTTCGAGCTTGCCGCCCCGGGCGATCGCTACCCGCTGGGCGGTGAGCAATTCCTGGTCGTCCCCGAGGTATTTTGTAACATTGCAGGCAGTCAGCAGTACGGCCGCCACGAAGACCGGAACACCGCGGCGTAGACCACCAGCCAGTATGCCCCTTAGCTCCGGTACCATCAAATTCATAAGCAGCCTGCGTCAGAAAAAAGTAAGGCAAAATTACCACAAATTCACGGTGGAGGGCGGCCGCATTGTCGGAGAGCTCCTGCAGCAAGACCGTTACCGCATCGATCACCTCTACGCCCTTGAGGGCTGGCAGGTTCCTGCCGAGACCGGCGGGCGTGTTCCCCTGACCACGGTATCGCCTAAGGAATTGTCCCGCATCAGCCAGCTCACCACCCCTAATCAAGTGCTGGCCGTAGTGGATGTTCCCGAAGAATCGTCCCGCCTCGCCTCCGACCCGTCCGGTAGCTGGTCCCTCTACCTCGACGGCGTACAGTCGCCCAGCAACCTGGGGGCCCTGCTGCGCATCGCGGACTGGTTCGGCTTCTCCCGGGTGTACGGGGGGCCGGGCACCGCGGACCTCTACAACAGCAAGAGCATTCAGGCCAGTATGGGCTCCTTCCTCCGCATTCACTACGCCGAGCGCAGCCTGGAGGAGGTACTGGAGGCGGGTGCGGGCCTCCCCGTTTTCGGGGCCGACCTGGAGGGGGAAAACATCTACGAGGTGAATCCGCCGCCCGCCGGCCTGCTCGTCATCGGGGCGGAAGGGAGCGGCATAGCGGCGGGGACGCGGGTGCAAGTGAACCGCTGGGTGACCATCCCCCGGGCCCCGGGCCGACGGGCCGAGAGCCTCAACGCCGCGGTAGCAGCCGGTATCCTGTGCAGCGCCCTGCGGCGGTCATGTATGGCCTGATGGGCGCCCGTCGATCGGCACTCCACCTTACTTGCCCTTGCCCTGGATGAGCACTAGAAGGGTATAAAAGAGAATCTTGAAGTCCAGCCCCAGGGATCGGTTCTCGATGTAGAGGATATCAAATTTGAGGCGCTGTACCATTTCGTCCACGTTGCTGGCGTAGCCGTATTTGACTTGCCCCCAACTGGTAATGCCCGGCCGTACCCGCAGCAGGTGGCGGTAGTGGGGCGCGCGCTCACTGATGCGGTCGATGTAATACTGCCGCTCGGGCCGGGGGCCGACCAGCGACATTTCCCCGATCAGCACGTTCCAGAACTGGGGCAGTTCGTCCAGCCGCCACTTGCGCATGGTGGCCCCCCAGGGAGTGCAGCGTTCGTCATCGTCTTTGCTGAGTTGGGGGCCGGCCGCTTCCGCCTCGGGGTACATGGACCGAAATTTAATGATCCGGAAAGGGTGGCCGTTCAGGCCGATCCGCTCCTGGGTGTAGAAGACGGGACCCGACGAGGACATGCGCACCCGCACCGCCACGTACGCGTAAAGGGGGGCCAGCAACAGCAGCAACAGGGCGGATGAACCGACATCGATCACCCGCTTTAGCACCCGTTGCCAGCGGGGCATGAGGTTCTGTCGGATCTCGATGAGGACGGCCCCGAAAACGTGGTCCATCTTGACCGTCCCGAGCATGATGTCGTACATATCGGGAATGATCTTGACCAGAACTTGCCCCTCATAATTACTCAGCACGCTCAGCAGCTCCCCCAGCCGGCTGTGCTGGCTGGTGTCGATGGCAATGATCACCTCCTCCACGCCATGACGCTCGATGAGGTTGGCTAGTTGGTTTAGTTTACCGAGCTGGGGGAGGTGCTGCTGCAGGACGGGCACCTCGGTCTTCCTGCCGTCCACGAACCCGATAAAGCGGTTGCCTAAGCCCTTTGGCCGGGTCACGATGTCCTGGTACAGACTCAGCGCCCGCGCGCCGCCGCCTACGATCAGGGTATTAAAGGAGACCTCCCCGGCCTTGAGGCGACGGCTCGCCCGGGTCAGCAGTACCATGCGCGATACGGTCGTGAGGCTGAAGTGGAGGGAGAACAACACCAGCAGACTCCGGTAGTAGCTGGTGTAGCCCACCGCCGCGTCGTCTAGGAGCACGGCGAAAAAGAGCAGCACGGTGCCGATCAGGGAAAGGGCCAGCGTGTGGGCCAGGGTAGTAAGCCGGCTCATGCGGTACACGTCGCGGTACTGATCGAAGAGGGCATAGGCCAGCAGCCAGCACAGGGGGATGAAGAAACTGCCCCAGGCGTAGTTGGGATCGCCGGCCATGCCGCCCGGATGACCGCTGGCGCCCTCCGCCGTGCTCCGGTACCAGAAGAACAGCGACCAGGCGAGCCAGGCCGCCAGGAAGTCGCCCACGATGTACACCCACCCGTCACGCCGCCGCCGGGCGGCGGTGTCGGGTTGCAATCCGGGCGGATGGAGTACGGGTGGCGTCATCTAGGGGCGGAGGTAAAGCAACTTGAGGTTATCCAGGTAGACGGTCCCCGCCGCCCGCTCCGCGTCCAGTAAGACCGATAGGGCAATCCGGAACTCGGTCAGATCGGCCGATCCGACCACGGGGCCGAGGTTGAAGTAGATCTTGGTCCAGCCGGAGCGCGGTAGAAATCCGGGATCGAAAACGCGCACGGTCAGCCCATCTCTTTGCCCGATCACCCCGAAGACTCCGGGAGCGTCGCTCTGGTAATCCACCTCCAGCCAGACGTTGATGGGGACTTGGTTGAGGTTGACGAAAGTCTGGGCGCTGGCCAGTTCTACCAGGCGGTTGGTGTCCGCGAGGCTTATGGCACCCGCGGCCGCGCCGCTGCGTACGACCGTCCGCTGAGCGACCAGCGTGCTGCTGCCGGCGATGGCCTGGGTGAAGACGCGATTGCGGTCCGACTCAAAATCCTCCACCAGGCCGAATACGGTTTCGTCCCGGTAGCGGATGGGCAGTACGCCAAGGTCGATGGTTTGTCCGCCGACGAGCTCGAGCGTGCGGGTGTAGGGGGCGTAGAAGGGGTAGACGTCCGGAGTTGCGCTGCGCCCGTCCTGCCGAATACCCGCTTCCAGCCGAATGTCCGTACTGCCGACCTTTAGGATGGGAATGCGGGCGGGTAGGGGAAAGACCCCGATGAACTCCTCATCGGCAAAGGCCCAAACTTCGGTGATGGCCGTAGTGGGCGCCCCCTCATCGACCGCGGTGGCTAATTCAAATTCCGTGACCGTAAGGAAGGCCGGGGTCAGGTCCAGGTCGGCGGGGCAGGAGGCGAAGAGCAGGGCCAGCAGCAGGAGGGGAGAGCGGCGCATCGGTTCAGGCTTGGAGGGCGGAGATGCGGTCCTGGTTTTCCGCTACGGCGGCGGAGATGCGCGCGGCCAGTTCCAGGGCCCGGTAGCCATCTTCGATGGTTACGGCAACGGGCTTACCGTCGCGGATGCTGTGGGCCAGGCTTTCCAGTTCCATCTGAATGGCATTGACGGGGCCACTCGCGGGCTGATCGACGTGGATGATCCGCGGCCCACGGGGCGTCTCGAGGGGGAACTGCTGTCCCTGATCCGGTACGTCGGTGGCCTCGGCGTCGAAGAGGCGGACCACCTGGCTTTCCTTCTCCAGCAGGTCGAGGCTGATGTAGGCGTCGCGCTGGAAGAGGCGGACCTTACGCATATTTTTGAGGCTGACCCGGGAGGCGGTCAGGTTGGCGACCGCACCCCCCCGAAACTCGATGCGGGCATTGACGATATCGGGAGTCTGGCTGAGCACGGCCACCCCGCTGGCGCGTACCTCGCTGACTTCGTCGTTGGCGAGTTTGAGCACGATGTCGAGGTCGTGGATCATCAGGTCGAGTACCACGCTGACGTCGGTGCCGCGGGGATTGAACATCGCCAGGCGGTGGGCCTCGATGAAGTAGGGCCGCACCTGTACGTCACCCAGGGCCAGCAGGGCGGGGTTGAAGCGCTCCACGTGGCCGACCTGCACGAGCTTCCCGCTGCGGCGGCTCAGTTCGATGAGCTCACGGGCTTCCTCCAGGGTCTCGGTCAGGGGCTTTTCCACGAACACGTGACAGCCACCGAGCAGGGCCTCCCTGACCACCTGGAAGTGAGTGGAGGTGGGCGTCACTACATCCACCACCTCTACGGCGGCAATGAGGGCCGCGGCCGAAGGGAAGGCGGTTACGCCGAACTCGGCCGCCACCCGGGCCGCCGTATCGGCATCGGCGTCGTATAGGCCCACCAACTCATAGGAGGAATCGGCCAGGCGGATGCACTTGAGGTGGACCTTGCCGAGGTGGCCGACGCCGATGAGTCCGATCTTGAGCATAAGGGGGGGGTGATTGGTGGGGACAAAGCTAATCCGCCCCGTGCAGAAAACGTTTGGGCGCGCCGAAACGGCCGCTTGGGGACCCCGGTGAGTGTTAAAAAGCGCGGAACCACGACCCGAAGAACCGGATAAGCTAAATTTCATTGTGTAATCCAGCCCGTCGGGTAGTCCCACTAATATTCTGTCCCGGAGACGGGGAGGTGCTTTAATAGGGTAGGGGGTCGGTATGGCCGACGATACGGCGGGGGCGTCTTTTGACGGCCGAACTTCCGAACAAACACCACCCCCTGGGGAAGTGTTAAAAAGGAAACGGCGCGGCGCTTCTCCTTGATTGGTGTGGTCGAACGCCCCTAGTTTTGCCAATTCCAGGCGCAGGACAACGGTTCTTTTGACCTGACTGCGCGGACCTTTTTGGTCCTCCCCCGCATACGGCCTTGCACGGCGGTTGCGATTTTTTCACGAAATCATTCTTGATGAGCAAGCTTACCCAGGTGTTCCATTCGCTGCTGTTTACGCTGCTGATGGTCCTCCCCTCCATAGCTGGCGCCACCCTCTCTTCACCCGTTAAATCCAAAGCTCATTCCCGGGCTCAGATGGTCCATCGCCTTCAGCGCCTCGACCTCCCCCTGGCTACCACTACCACCGACGCCTTCACCCAGCGTAAGATCGATGACTACCTGGGGCGCGGCGGCAACAATACCGAGAAAATGCTCGGGCGGGCCAATCAGTACTTCCCCGTCTTCGAGTACTACCTGCACAAGCACGGCATGCCCTCTTCCCTGAAGTACCTGGCCGTTGCGGAATCCATGTTAGTCCCCGGTGCTACCTCCTCCGCCAGCGCCGCCGGCCTCTGGCAGCTGATGCCGGCCACGGCCCGCGAAATGGGCCTCCGCGTCGATTCGGTCATCGACGAGCGCCTCGACCTTCACCGCAGCACGGAAGCCGCCGTGATCATGCTGAAGGAACTCCACCGGCAATTTAACGACTGGCACCTGGCCCTTGCCGCCTACAATTGCGGAGCCGGACGTGTGCGCAGCGCTATCCGTCGGGCGCACAGCAGGGACTACGAAGCGGTCAACCCCTTCCTACCCAAAGAAACGCAGCGGTACGTAGCTGCCTACGTAGCGGCCGCCTATGCCGTGAATTACTACGACGCCCACGGCCTGACTCCCCACGAACTGGACGGATACGAAAGCATCCGGGTATACCGCCAGATCAGCCTGGCGATGATCGCCCGGGAGTGTGACGTTCGGCCAGCTACCCTTCGGCGCTTGAACCCCATGTTCCTGCAGGCCTACATCCCCACAAGCGCGTTGGGACACCGCCTGCGTGTTCCCCAGGCGGAAAAGTACCGCGTACAGCAGTTTCTGTGGGGGCAGCCCAACCTGGTCGAGCTTCCCACCGACGCGCGTATAGAAGCCGCCGCCGCTACCGCCGATATCATGGGTTACGACCCGCTGGCAATTCTGCTGGGGTGTCGCACGACACGCTTGGTATACGGGAGTCCCAGCTACGGCATGCAACACCTGCGGGACCGTATGTTGCTTAGCTTCCACGACAACTACCGCGCCTTCGCGAGCCTATAGGTACTGCTTCTTAATGCGGTCCATCGTGCGCTTATTTTCCCGTTGGCGAATGGTATCGCGCTTGTCGTAGACCTTCTTGCCCTGCACGAGGACGACTTCTACCTTGGCCAGCCCCCGCTCGTTGAGGTAGACGCGGTAGGGAATGATGGTGAATCCCTTCTCCTTGACCTTCTTTTCCCACTTGGTGAGCTCCTGCCGCTTGAGCAGCAGTTTGCGGGGCCGGCGCTCCTCGTGGTTGAACTGATTACCCTGCTTGTACTCGCCGATGTAGAGGGAGCGCAGAATCAGCTCGCCGCGGTCGAAGACGCAGTAGCCGTCACGCAGGTTGACGTGCCCGGCGCGGATACTCTTGATCTCGGTCCCGTAGAGCTTGATGCCCGCCTCTACCGTTTCGATGAACTCGTACTCAAACCGCGCTTTGCGGTTGACGAACTCCTTTTCCTTGGTTTTCTTGGCCATGGGTAAATATAAAAAGAAAGGCTCCGCCGGGTCATGACGGGAGCCTTTCCGTAGAAGGTAAAACGTTACTGTGTGTTAAGTGGGAACGGCCCTTTTAGCTTTGGAGTTCGCTGTGTGCGGAATAATCGGTTTACTTCGTTTGCCCCTTAGTACCGAGGGCATCCAGGAGGAAATTGGTCATCTTGGTATAGAGGTGGAGGCGGGTCGGCCCGCCGTAGATGCCGTGGTTCCGGTTGGGATAGAAGTAGGTTTCAAACTGCTTGTTATTCATAATCAGTGCGTTGGCCATCTCCGCGGTGTGTTGAAAGTGGACGTTGTCGTCGCCCATCCCGTGCACGAGCAGCAGCCTCCCCTTGAGTTGGTCGGCGTAGTTGATGGGGCTGTTCTCGTCGTAGCCCGCCTGGTTTTCCTTATAGGTCCGCATGTAGCGCTCGGTGTAGATGCTGTCGTACCACTTCCAGTTGGTGACGGGGGCTACCGCGATGGCGGCGGCAAACACGTCACTACCCTGCAGAATGGCGTGGAGAGCCATAAAGCCCCCGTAGCTCCAGCCGAAGATGCCGATGCGATCCTGGTCAATGTAGTCGAGGCCGCCGAGGTACTTCGCGGCGCTGATCTGGTCTTCGGTTTCCTGTTTGCCCAGGGTGAGGTAGGTCTGCTTTTTCATTTCCTCGCCGCGGGCGCCGGTGCCGCGGTTATCCACGACGGCCACTACAAATCCCTGCTGCACGAGCATCTGGAACCACACCATGTTCTGGCCGCGCCAGTTGTCGAGCACCTGCTGGCTGCCGGGGCCGCCGTACACGTGCATGAGCAGGGGGTGCCGTTCTCCCTCGACCATATTGGCGGGC
This sequence comes from Lewinellaceae bacterium, assembly GCA_963803525.1. GTDB lineage: Bacteria > Bacteroidota > Bacteroidia > Chitinophagales > Saprospiraceae > Neolewinella. The sequence continues at coordinate 356,556 of CAWDMV010000003.1, read as the reverse complement.
TTGATCATGTAGCCGTTGAGTTCCGTGCCCCCTTCGGTGGTGAAGGAGAAGAACTCGGCGGGCTGGAAGCCATACTCCCCGACTTTTTCAAACAGCGCGGAGTTGTCGACGATCTGGCGGACGGGCTCCCCGTCGGCGTCCATCACCGTGACCTGCTGCGGTCGGTTGATGCTGGAGTTGGTCAGCACGAAGTAATCGTAGGTGCCGGAAAACTCCGCATCGTTATAGCCGGGCGCATCGGCGAGGGGGCGTGGGCAGGTCCCTGCCGCGCAGGCTCTTGGAGTAGATCTCGCGTTCCATCGGATCGCGACCCGCGGCCTGGAAGTAGATGCGGCCGTCGTGTACGCCGTAGAAATTGGTCACGTCGAAGCTCGCCGAGGTAAGCTGCTGGGGCTGGCCGCCCCGCATGTCGTGGAGGTAGAGCTGGTTGAAGCCGTCCTTTTCGCTGCTCCAGATAAACCCTTTATCCAGGAAGGTCAGGTGGTCCTGTACGTCGATGTAATACTTGTTTTCTTCCTCCAGCAGGGTACGTTCCGCGCCGGTTTCGGGATGGAAGAGGACTAACTCCAGTTTATTCTGGTGGCGGTTCATGCGCTGGGCGGTCAGGCCGTCGGCATCCGTGGTCCACTGCACGCGGGGCAGGTAGTGCCACTCGTCCTCGGGGCTGCGGTTGACGGTCATCAGGTCGGTCGTCGTGCCGGAGGCGACCTGGTAGCTGTGCAGGCTCACGGTGCTGTTCTCCTCGCCCACCTTGGGGTACTTGAAGGTGATGTACTCGGGGTACATGCCGTTCTTGAAGTCGGTGTAGGTAAACTCGGGCACCTTGCGCTCGTCGAACTTGAGGTAGGCCAGGCGTTCACCGTCGGGGCTCCAGTACAGGGCCTTGCTGAAGCTGAACTCCTCTTCGTACACCCAGTCGGTGGCCCCGTTGATGATGGCGTTGGTCTGGCCGTCATCGGTCACCTGGGTCAGCTCGTTAGTGGTGAGGTCCTTGATGTATACGTCGTTATCGACTACGAAGGCCACGCGCCGGCCCGTTGGGTCGAGGGTGGCCAGGCGTACTTTCCTTCCGGGGTAGACGGCCGTGAGGTCCTGGTTCTTGGTATCGTAAACGAAAAAATTGGACTGGGAGCTGCGCCGGAACAACTGCTCGGTTTCGCTGCTGATGACGAGTTTGGACTCATCGTCGCTAAAGCGGTAATCGTCGATCCGGCCGTTGAATCCGGTATCGGTAGGCAGGTCGCTGCCGTCGACGATGGTGCCGCTGCGGTCCCCGGTGGTAATGTCGTAGGTAACCAGGGCATTGTCTTCCAGTCGGGCGTACGACCGGCCGTCCTCCAGGAAATTAAAGCCGCTCACGCCGTCGGGCGTGAAGGTGTAGGTGGCCCAGATGTCCTCCAGGGTAATGGGTTTCGCGGCAGGCTGAGCGGCGAGGCTGACGGAAAATAGGCACAGGAGGGGAAGCAGGAGGCGCATGGGCGGTGGGGTTATTCGGGCAATGTAAGAGGAAACCGTGCTTGGCTGGGATAGGTTGCTTGCGGCACCCCGCGTAGCGTCCACTTCAGTGGACATGCTGCCCTGTTCCGCTGCGTCGATCTAGAGAGTGGTCTGGTACCGTAGTGGATACGTGGCCAACCGGCAGCGTGACGGCTGAAGCCGTCGCTACGCGTAGCGGCCACTTTAGTGGCCCGGCTGCCTGCCGGTATTGATGTACCTACTGCCCGCTCCGCTGAGGCTGCTGAGGTAGCGTTTTAATTGCTACGGGGAAAGCATTGCCGACCGGCAGCGTGACGGCTGAAGCCGTCGCTACGCGTAGCGGCCACTTTAGTGGCCCGGCTGCCTGGCGGTATTGAAGCACCTGCCGCCTACTCCGCTGAGGCTGCTGAGGTAGCGTGTTAGTTGCTACGGGGAAAGCATTGCCAACCGGCAGCGTGACGGCTGAAGCCGTCGCTACGCGTAGCGGCCACTTTAGTGGCCCGGCTGCCTGCCGGTATTGATGTACCTGCCGCCTGCTCCGCTGAGGCTGTTGAGGTAGCGTTTTAATTGCTACGGGGAAAGCATTGCCAACCGGCAGCGTGACGGCTGAAGCCGTCGCTACGCGTAGCGGCCACTTTAGTGGCCCGGCTGCCTGGCGGTATTGAAGCACCTGCCGCCTGCTCCGCTGAGGCTGCTGAGGTAGCGGTTTAATTGCTACGGGGAAAGCATTGCCGACCGGCAGCGTGACGGCTGAAGCCGTCGCTACGTATACGCCGGAGAGGTATATTGCACCAAGAACCACTGACCGAACAACACTACATGCGCCATCTACTGACTTTACTCCTGCTGGGACTCCTCGGCACCTGCGTCCGCGCCCAGACGTCGGATGCCTATAACAGGCTGGCGAACATTGCCGCGATCGAACAAAAGGTCATGGTGGAAATGCGGGACGGGAAGCGCCTGGCCACCGATGTGTACCGGCCCAAGGATGTCGAGAAAGCCCCCATCATTTTCGTGCGTACGCCCTACCAGTTCAACGGCTGGGTAGATGGCGAGGAGCAGGAACGCAACTACGACCGGGCCTACGAAGCCGTACAACGCGGCTACGCCTACGTGGTACAAAACGAACGCGGACGCTACTTCAGCGAAGGCGAAGTGGGATATCCTCGGCGTACCCCTGACCGACGGCTACGACGCCATCGAGTGGATGAGCACCCAGCCCTGGAGCAACGGAAAGGTCGGCCTTTATGGCTGCAGCTCCACCGCCGAATGGCAGATGGCCGTAGCCAGCCTTGGCCATCCCGCACTCAGGGCGATGGTCCCCATGGGCTACGGTGCCGGCGTGGGTCGGGTGGGTGACTTTATGGAGCAGGGCAACTGGTTCCGCGGGGGCGCGCAGCAGATGCTGTTCACCTCCTGGCTGTATGGGGTCCAGCACGATCCGATGGCGCCGCGGTTGAAGGAGGGACTAGCACGGGAGGACCTGTTGCGCCTGCAACGCTTTTACGACATGAGCCCGGAATACCCCGAGATCTCCTCGACCGAACTGCTCTCCACCCTCCCGGTGGCCGACATCATTAAGGTCGGGAAGGGACCCCTAGGCGTCTACGAAAACATGATCGCGCGCACCCCTAACGATCCGGCCTGGTACGAAGGCGGACTGTACCACGACGACATGCCCTTCGACGTGCCGACCTTCTGGTTCACCAGCTGGTACGACGTGTCGATCAGTCCGAATCTGGCCCTCTTCAATCACGTGCGCGAGAATGCCGTCTCCCAGGAGGCCCGTGACAACCAGTACCTCTGGATCGCGCCCACCCTGCACTGTGCCTATACCCGCGCCTCCGAAAACACGATCGTAGGGGAGCGTAGCGTAGGTGACGCCCGCTACGACTACGACGCCCTGATTTACGGCTTTTTCGACAAGTGGCTGAAGGACGAATCGCCCGAGATCATCGATACCCTGCGTCGCGTAACCTACTACACCATGGGCAGCAATGAATGGCAGACGGCCACTGCCTGGCCGCCGCCCAGCGCCGAAATGGTGCGTTTCTATCTCGACAGCGACGGCGGAGCCAACACCATGTACGGCAACGGTCGGCTGGTGAGGGAACTGCCCGCCGAGGATCGGCCCGACACCTACCTCTACGACCCCATGAACCCCGTCAAAAGTTACGGCGGCAACGTCTGCTGTACCGGCGACGCGGTCGACGGCGGCAGCTTCGACCAGCGGGTGATGGAGGCGCGCAACGACATCCTGGTCTACACCTCCGAACCCTTCACGGAGGATACCGAGATCAGCGGCTCGATCGAATCTACGCTCTACCTCAGCAGCGACGTCAAGGATACCGACGTGACGATCAAGCTCATCGACGTGGGCCCCGACGGGGCCGCGTACAACCTCGACGAGACCATCCAGCGGGTCCGCTACCGCGAGGGCTACGACAGGGAAGTATTCATGGAGGAGGGCCAGGTATACCAAGTGGACCTTACGCCCATGAGCACCAGCAACCTTTTTAGGGCAGGACACCGGCTGCGCATCGAGGTGAGCAGCAGCAACTTCCCCCGTTTCGACCGCAACCTCAACACCGGCGGTAAAAACTACGACGAGGCCACAGGTGTGATTGCACGTAACCAGATCCACCACTCGCGGGAGTACCCCAGTGTGGTGCGGGTGCCGGTCGTGCCCCAGACCGCCAAGCGCTAGGTCGTGCGGCTGCGGCAACGACTGGAGCGGGAGGCTTCCCTCGGCAACGTCTTCATGACCCTGCCCGCCCCCTTCCTGGCCGAGCGCCTGGGGAGCGCGGGGGTGGAGAGCATCACCCTGGACCTGCAGCACGGCGCGATCGAAGCCGCCGACGTGCTGGCCCTGGTACAGGCGGTGCGAGCGGGAGGGGCCATACCCCTGGCGCGCCTCGCCTGGAACCGGCCGGAGCTTATCATGAAGGCGCTCGACTACGGGATGGAGGGACTGATCTGTCCGATGATCGACTCGGCCGCCGAGGCGGCGGCCTTCGTGCGGGCGGCCAAGTATCCGCCGGTGGGCAAGCGCAGCTTCGGACCCTTCCGCGCGTCGATGGGCTACCCGGGCGATTACTTCGCGGAGGCCAATGCCGCTACCCTCTGTTTCGCGATGGTTGAGACGGCCGGGGCCGTCAACGAGCTGGAAGAAATTGCCGCGACGCCGGGACTGGACGGGCTTTACATCGGCCCCTGGGACCTCAGTGTAAGCCTCGGTAGGCCGCAACGGGCCGACTTCGCCGACGCCGAATTACTGCGCGTTTTTGACCGGGTACAGGAAGTTGCCGTCCGGCACGGCTTGTTCACCGGCGTGTTTACCGCGCGCCCGGCCGAGGCCCGCGCAATGGAGGCGAAGGGCTTCGATTTGGTGAGTTGGGGGACGGAAGAGCTGATGTTCCGGCGGGGGCTGGGGGAGTGGATGTAGCTCCTGAACCCCGGACGGTATTGCTCCGTTCCACCCGCAATGCCCCTCCTCACCTTCAACGACCACGGGATTTACTGCGAACGCGCCGCTGTCTACATCGACCCCTGGAAGCCCGTCGACCGCGCCCTCATCACCCACGGTCATGCCGACCACTCGCGGTGGGGAAACAAGTTTTATCTGTCGACCCGCCTGGCCGCCCCCGTCATCCGCTACCGCCTGGGCGACATTAAACTCGAAACGGTGGAATACGGCGAAGTGAAGACCATCAATGGCGTCAAGTTCAGTTTCCACCCGGCCGGCCACATCATCGGGTCGGCGCAGATCCGGGTAGAGTATAAGGGGGAGATCTGGGTGGCCAGCGGGGATTACAAACTCGAGGACGACGGCCTCTGCCAGCCCTACGAGCCGGTGCAGTGCCAGCACTTCATTACGGAGTCGACCTTCGGGCTACCGGTGTACCGCTGGACGCCCCAGGAAGAACTTTTCGCCGACATTAACGACTGGTGGCGACAAACCGCGGCGGAGGGGCGCACCGCCATCATCACCGGTTACGCCCTCGGGAAGGCTCAGCGCATTCTCAACGGCCTGGATACCTCCATTGGCCGCATTTTCACCCACGGAGCCATCGAGAACACCAATGAGGTCATCCGCGCCCAGGGCATCCAACTGCCCGCGACCACCCGCGTGACCCGGGAAGTGAATAAGAAGGAATACCCCGGCAACATCGTCGTGGCCACCCCCGGTGCCATTGGCCAGCCCTGGGTAAAGAAATTCGGGAACGCCTCCGTGGCCGCCGCCTCCGGCTGGATGACGCTCCGCGGCGCGCGGCGTCGGCGGGGTGCCGACCGCGGCTTCGTCCTTTCCGACCACTGCGACTGGCCCAGCCTGCTGGAGGCCATCCAGCTCACCGGGGCCGACAACATCTACGTGACCCACGGCTACACCTCCATTTTCAGCAAGTACCTCCGGGAGCGGGGCTACAACGCCGTGGAGCTCCACACCGAGTACGAGGGGGAACTGGCCGAGATCGAGACGAAGGGGAATGAGGAGACGACTAGGGAAAATGCGGTGGCCGATGCGGAGTGAGATTCACCACGGAGGTAAAGGAGGGCTGCCCAGAGGTTTCACAGAGAACCTTTTGCCAGACTCCGTGGACCTTTGTGATGCCCTCTGCTTTCTCTGTGGTGAACCTTTGTTAACCCTCAAACGATGAAGAACTTCGCCGAACTCTTCCGCCGCCTAGACCGCACCACCAAGATCAATACCAAGGTGGACGCCCTGGCCGATTACTTCCTGCAGGTCGACGATGCGGATAAGCTCTGGACCGTGGCACTGCTATCGCACCGGCGTCCCCGCCGCACCGTTAACTCTAAGCTGTTGCGGGCCTGGGCTTCGGAACTGAGTGGGGTGGACACCTGGATCCTGGAGGAAAGCTACCACGTCGTGGGCGACCTGGCCGAAACCATCGCCCTGGTACTCCCGCCGCCCGAGAACGACTACGACCATACGTTGAGCTACTGGATCGACTACATTCAGCGGTTCTCGACCTACGATGAGGGGGGCAAGAAGGAGGCCGTGCAGGAAGCCTGGCGCGGATTGGACAATACCGAGCGTTACCTGTTCAATAAGCTCATTACGGGCAGCTTCCGGGTGGGGGTGAGCCAGAAACTGATGACCCGCGCCCTGTCCCGCGCCACCGGAATAGAAGAAACCAACCTGGCCCACCGCCTGATGGGCAACTGGACACCGGACGACACCACCTTCGACGACCTTATCCACAGCGAATCGGCGACCGACGACATCTCCCGGCCCTATCCTTTCTACCTGGCCTACCAGCTGGAACAAGCGGCGGAAGAGCTGGGCAGCCCCGCCGAGTGGCAGGCCGAGCACAAGTGGGACGGGATCCGCGGGCAACTCATCGTGCGCGACGGGGAGGTCTTCATCTGGTCAAGGGGGGAGGAACTCGTCAACGACAAATACCCGGAGTACCACCGCCTGGCCGGGGACCTACCCGACGGCACCGTCATCGACGGCGAAATATTACCCTACCGGGATGGGCGTCCCCTCGGCTTTAACGTGCTGCAGACCCGCATCGGCCGTAAGACCGTCAGCAAGAAGCTCCTTAAGGACGCCCCCGTCGTGCTCATGTGCTACGACCTGCTAGAATACGCCGGCAATGATATTCGGAAGAAGCCGATGTCCGAGCGCCGCGACTTGCTGGAGCACCTCCTGCGGGAGCACGAGACCGGCGGCATCCTGCAGCTTTCCCCCGTGTTCGACTTCGCGCACTGGGACGAGCTGGCCGCCGAGCGGGAGACGGCCCGGGAAAAATTCAGTGAGGGCATCATGCTTAAGCGCCGTAACAGCGAATACAAGCAGGGTCGCAAGAAGGGCGACTGGTGGAAGTGGAAAGTCGATCCGCTGACCATCGATGCCGTCATGATGTACGCCCAGCGGGGCCACGGGCGGCGCGCTAACCTGTACACCGACTTCACCTTCGGGGTTTGGGACGGCGAGCAGCTGGTGCCCTTTACCAAGGCCTATTCCGGCCTGACGGACAAGGAATTTAACCAGATCACCAGCTGGGTACGGCGCAACACCCTGGAGAAATTCGGGCCGGTGCGCAGCGTGAAGGCGCAGCAGGTGTTTGAGATCGGTTTCGAGGGCATCCGGAAGTCGCCGCGGCATAAGTCGGGCGTGGCCCTGCGCTTTCCCCGCATGCTCCGCTGGCGGCAGGATAAGCCCGTGGAGGAGGCTAACACCCGCGCGGATCTGGAGGCGCTGCTGGAATTGTACGGGGCGTAGCAGGGGTGCTGACGGAATGACAGACCTCGGAGGTCTGTCATTATGGCGGGCGGCGGAGCGCGGGTGCAAACAGAGGCGACTCCCTTAGAGCACCGAATACTGCACGAAATCCGCCTTCTCCGGATAGTCGGTGGTGAAGTGCAGCCCCCGGCTCTCCTTGCGTAGGGAGGCTGCCTTAGTGACCAGGTAGCCGACCGAAATCAGGTTGCGCAGTTCACAGAGTTGGGGGCTCACGAGGCTGTTGCGGTAGAGTTCTTCGGTCTCGTTGTGCAGCAGGGTGAGGCGGTCCCGGGCACGCTTGAGGCGTTTGTCGCTCCGTACGATGCCTACGTAGCTGGACATGACCTCCTTCAGTTCCTTGATGCTCTGGGTGATGAGCACCTGTTCCTTCGGTTCCATCGTGCCGGTGCGTTCCCACTGGGGGATGTTGTCCTGCAAGCGGTGCCCGTCGATATTGCTGGCGATGGAGTGGGCGATGCGGTGGCCGAACACCAGGGCCTCCAGCAGGCTGTTGCTGGCCAGGCGGTTGGCGCCGTGGAGGCCGGTGCTGGTGCACTCCCCGCAGGCGTACAGTTGGTTGACCGAGCTACGTCCGAACTCATCCACCTGTACCCCGCCGCACATGTAGTGGCAGGCCGGGGTGACCGGGATCAGGTCGGTTAGTGGGTCGATACCACTTTCCTTACACTTATCGTAGATCGTAGGAAAGTGAGCAATGAACTTGTCCCTATCGAGGTGGGTGCAGTCCAGGCACATGTACTCCGCACCGGTCAGCTTCATCTCATTGTCGATGGCCCGGGCGACAATATCGCGGGGCGCCAGGCTGCCGCGGGCGTCGTAGTCGTGCATGAACTCCGAACCGTCGGGCCGCTTCAGGATCGCTCCGAAACCCCGAACCGCCTCGCTGACCAGGAAGGCTTGCTTCTCGATGCCCGGACTGTACAGCGCCGTCGGGTGAAACTGCACGAACTCCATGTTCTCCAGGTGCACCTTGGCGCGGTAGGCCATGGCGATGCCGTCACCGGTAGCGATGACGGGATTGGTCGTGCTGCGGTATATCTGTCCGTTGCCCCCGGCCGCCAGCACCGTGGTGCGGGCCAGAATGGTACTGATCTCCCAATTCTCCTTATTCAGTACGTAGGCGCCGTAGCACTCGATGTTCTCGGTCAGGCGGGTCACGATGTGGCCCAGGTGGTGCTGGGTAAGCAGGTCCAGGGCAAACAGGTGCTCGTGCACGCGCAGGTTGTCCAGGGTCGCCGCCTTGGCGCTCAACGCCCGCTGCATCTCCCAGCCCGTGAGGTCCTTATAGTGGAGGATGCGGTTCTCGGAGTGCCCGCCCTCCCGGCCGAGGTCGTACTTCTGAAACTGGTCGAGGTCGAAGCGGGTGCCCCACTCGATGATCTCCTCTACCCGCAGCGGCCCCTCCTCCACCACGATCCGTACGATGTGCTCGTCACACAGTCCCGCCCCCGCATCCAGGGTATCGGCGATGTGCTTCTCGTAGTTGTCGGAGCCGTGATCCCATACCGCCGCCACCCCGCCCTGGGCGTAGCTGGTATTGCTCTCCCGCTCATTGACCTTGGTCAGGATGTCGATGCGCAGTTCCGGCCGCAACATGGCGAGTTTGATTCCCGTACTGAGGCCGGCGATCCCGGAGCCGATGATGAGGACGTCTGTTTTTAGCATGATGGTTGTCGGGTTATTGGATTGATGGGTTGTTGGGTTCCGTGGGCTTGCCCGTCGCTGCGCTTCGGTGAGTACATGACCTTACCCGAGCGGAGCGAGGGGAAAGTGCCCGCCGGGAAACTCAACACCCCGACAATCCAGCAACCCAACGATTACAACTTAGTATAATGCTTGTCCTCCGTAAGGGACTCCTGCGGATTACGCCAGCCGTTGCCCACTCCGTCCCAGAGGTCATCGGCTTCCTGCGGGCCCCAGGTACCGGCGGTGTAGTTGACGAGCGGGGCTTCGTTGGCTTCCCAGGCTTTGATGATGGGGTCGACGAAGGCCCAGGCCACCTCGACACTGTCCCCACGGGCGTAAAGGGTGGGGTCGCCCTTCATGCAGTCGAGCAGGAGGCGGCTGTAGGATTCGGGGACGTCCTTGGAGGTGAGGTCACGGTAGAAGAAGTCCATGTCCACGTTCTTGACGCGGAAGCCCTCGCCGGGCACCTTCATGCCGAATTCCATGGCCATGCCCTCGTCGGGCTGGATGCGCATGATCAGTTGGTTATCGCACTTCATGGCGTACTGGTCCTGACTGGCAAAGAGGGCTTGGGGTGGGTTCTTGAAGGTGATGACCACCTCGGTGACCTTCAGCGGCAGGCACTTGCCGGTGCGGATGTAAAAGGGTACCCCGGCCCAGCGCCAGTTGTCGATGAAGAACTTCATGGCCACGTAGGTCTCGGTCATGCTCTCGTCGGGGACCCCTTCCGCATCGCGGTAAGAAACGACCTCGCCCTCCCGGGTATCGCCGGCGGTGTACTGGGCACGCACGACCTGCTCCTTGACCTGCTCGCCACTGATGGGCCGCAGCGACTGGAACAACTTCATCTTTTCTCCCCGGATGGAAACTGCGTCCGCACGAATGGGGGGCTCCATGGCCACGTGGGCGAGTACCTGCAACAGGTGATTCTGGATCATGTCGCGCATGGCCCCACTGCCGTCGTAGTAGCCGCCGCGACTGCCTACGCCCACCGTTTCGGCCGCGGTGATCTGGACGGACTGTACGTAGTTGCGGTTCCACAGCGGCTCGAAAAATCCGTTGGCGAAGCGGGTCACCAACAGGTTTTGTACCGTTTCCTTGCCTAAATAGTGGTCGATCCGGTAGACTTCGTTCTCGCGGAATACCGACTGAATTTCCGCGTTGAGCTGCTTGGCCGATGCCTCATCGTAGCCAAAGGGCTTCTCCACCACCAAGCGCGACCAGCCGTCTTCCGATTGGTTGAGCCCGGACGCGGCCAGGGCCTTCGGGATGGTACTGTAGAGCTTGGGCGGAGTGGAGAGGTAAAAAATATAATTGCGGCCGGTTTTGAACTCCCTGCCCAATTTTTCGAGACGTCGCTTGAGCTTGTCGATGTCTTCCTTCCCGTCGTAAATTTGGAGATCCTGGTAGAAGAGCAGCTTGGAAAACTCCGCCAGTTCCTTGGATTTCCGCTGTCCGTCATTGAAAAACTCATTCTCGAACACCACCTTCTGCCGAAATTCCTCGTCGGTGTAGTCGGTACGGCTGGCCCCCAGTAAGACAAAGCTATCGGGCAGGTAACCCCCCCGGTAAAGATCAAAGACCGCCGGGACGAGTTTCCGCTGCGCCAGGTCGCCGGAGGCACCGAAAATGACGAGGATGTGTGGGTCGAGGGGGTTGGCCATGTGCTAGTCTTTCTGTTGCAAAGGTGTCTACTTTTTATAAGGTTTACGCCCCGGGCAGGGTAATTTAGCCCCCGACCATCAAATTCCATCCCCATGACCATTGGCATCGCAACCGACCACGGCGGCATCGAGCTCAAGCAGCAGCTCAAAATCTACCTGGAGAAGAAAGGCCACGCCGTCCGCGACTTCGGGGCCTTCGCGTACGATGCCCAGGATGACTTCCCGGACTTCGTCGTTCCTCTGGCCCGTGCCGTGGGCCAGGGAGAGGTAGACCGCGGCGTAGCCGTCTGCGGCAGTGGGGTGGGGGCCAGCATCGCCGCCAACAAAATCAAGAACGTCCGGGCATGCCTCATCACCGAAACCTACAGTGCCCGGCAGGGCGTGGAGCACGACGACATGAACATGATCTGCCTCGGTGGCCGCGTCATTGGCATCGCCCTGGCCACCGAGCTGCTGGATAATTTCCTGGGGGCCACGTACCAGGGACTGCCGCGCCAACTCCGGCGTATGGCTAAGATCGCCGCCCTGGAATAGGGGGCGGGGGTAGGTGAGCTACGGTAGAGCAGGCGCGGGCACCGGTGCAAAGGCTATATTCGTAGGGTAATGAAGCATCCCGCAGCGCCGCCCCCCCGTCCCGAATTAGGTTCCTGGCTCGACCGGCTGCAACAGGAGAGCTGGCAACTGGAACTGCTCATCAGCGGCTTCGCCATTTTTCTGCTGATCGGTGGCCTAGAGCCCCTCGAAGCGCTTTCCGATACGATGGAGCGCCTCCTGCTACAGTCCGAGCGGTACCGCGTCTTTCTGGTGGCCTACTACGTGATGCGTACCGCGTACTTCGTCCTGCTGATCTGTCTGATCGTGCACGTACTGCTGCGGGGGGTCTGGATTGCAGCTATCGGACTGCGGTACGTCTCCGGGGATATCGACTACCCTAACCTTCGTTACCAGCCTCGCTATACCGACTGGTTGGCCCGCCGCGTCGGCAGTTTCGACGGCTACATCGAACGGCTCGAACGGTACTGTAGCGTCCTATTCTCCGTCGCGTTCCTGATCATCTTCTGTTTTTTGAGTGTCACGACGTACCTCATGTTCACCGTGGCGGTGCGGTACGTCTTCACCTGGGGTGAGCAAGTCGATTGGCAGCGTAAGGGACTATTCGGGGGCGGCTTTATGGGCATAGTTTGCCTGGTGGTCGGCGTACTTTACTTTATCGACTTCCTGACGCTCGGCTTCTTCAAACGTAATCGCTGGACGGCCAAGCTGTACTATCCCCTCTACCGCTTCATGGGTTGGGTGACCCTGGCAAACCTTTACCGGCCCTTATACCATAATCTGGTCGACCATCGCTTCGGCCGGCGGATCGCGCGTCTACTACCTGTCTTCGTACTGCTCGCGCTGACCGCCGTCTCGCTGAAATTTGTCGGTGCCCCCTATTATCCAGCGTACGCCAGAACGGGTACCCACATCATCGAAGCCCGGAACTATGATCAGGCCGAGCCGGGTGACGGCGACGTCTTGCGGCGACCCACGCTTAGCAATAAATTCCCGCTCAATAACTACGTCGAGCTTTTCGTCCCTTACCTGCCGACCTACAACGACCGGGTTATCCAGCGCGAGTTCCCGGACCTACAGGTCAGTCGCTACGCCGGGATCAAACTCCGGGGGGCCTTCAGCGCGGGTGAGCTCTACAACAATGAAGCGGATTACCCCGCCCTACTGGAAGCGGTAAGTAGCCTGCACCGCCTGAGCCTCAATGGGGACTCCATAACTGTTACGCCCCGCTTCCACGCTCACCCCATCCGGGCGCAGGCCGGGCTCCTCTACATGATACCCACCCACGACCTTCCCGTTGGCGAGCACCAACTTCTCCTGGAAACCGCCTACTTAAATGCCGATACCCTGCGTTGGGCGGATTACGGAGCCATCTACTTCTACAAATAGGGCGGGGCCACGGGTGCCGCGTTCTCGTCGGCCGAAGGTTGCGCGGCTTCCTTCGTCCGCCGAGAAGGCGGGCAGGTCGCTGAATCTGCTCAGTGGCTATAGCTACGGACGGGCCCCCGTGGACCTTTCCGTCGGCGGACGAGCCAAACCGCGTAAGGCTCGGCCGACGACGGAGAGCGCCGGTTGCGCAGCTTCCTTCGTCCGCCGAGAACGGGGGCAGGTCGCTGAATCTGCTAGGTGACTGTAGCTGTGGACGGGCCCCAGTGGACAGTTCCGTCGGCGGACGAGCCAAACCGCGTAAGGCTCGGCCGACGACGGAGAGCGCCGGTTGCGCGGCTTCCTTCGTCCGCCGAGAACGGGGGCAGGTCGCTGAATCTGCTCAGTGGCTATAGCTGCGGCCGGGTCCCAGTGGACAGTTCCGTCGGCGGACGAGCTAAACCGCGTAAGGCTCGGCCGACGACGGAGAGCGCCGGTTGCGCGGCTTCCTTCGTCCGCCGAGAACTTACCAATACGGTGGAAGCCTGGCACCCGCGGCCCCGCCCCCCTTGCCGACGTGAACACCGCGCCCGCAATTACCTTAACCCTACCGTACCTTTCACCAAAGTAATACCCCCTATGGACCAGCAACTCTATGATTTCGGCATGATCGGCCTCGGCGTAATGGGCCGCAATTTCCTCCTCAATGTAGCCGACGACGGCTTCGGCGCCCTGGGAACCGACATCGACGAAGCTTCCGTAAACGCCCTCAACGAAGAGGGCGAGGGCATGCGCGTGAAGGGCGTACACACCCAGGCGGAGTTCGTAAAGTTGCTCAGTAAGCCACGCAAGATCATGCTGCTCGTCCCCGCCGGTAAGATCGTGGATAAGGTGATCGAGGGCCTGCTGCCCCTCATCGACGAAGGCGACATCATCATTGACGGCGGCAACAGCCACTACGACGATACCGACCGGCGCTACGCATACCTGAAGACCAAGAACATCCGCTTCCTCGGCACCGGCGTCTCCGGTGGAGCGAAGGGGGCCCGGCTCGGCCCGTCGATCATGCCCGGAGGCGACCGCTCGGCCTGGCAGGAGGTGAAGCCCATCCTGGAAACCGTAGCCGCCAAGGTCAACGGCGAACCCTGCGTGACCTACATCGGGGAGAGCAGCAGCGGCCACTACGTAAAGATGGTCCACAACGGCATCGAGTACGGACTCATGGAGCTCATTGCCGAAGCCTACGACATCCTCAAGCGGGTCGGCGGCATGGGCAACGACGACATGTCGGACCTCTTCTCCAGCTGGAACAAGGGCCGGCTGAACAGCTACCTGATCGAGATCACGGCAACCATTCTGAAGTTCCGCGACGAGCAAACCGACCAGCACCTGCTCGACGTCATCCTCGACAAGGCCAAGCAAAAAGGGACCGGCAAGTGGACCAGCCAGTCGGCCATGGACCTCGGCGTGCCGGTACCCACGATTGATTCGGCCGTCACCATGCGGGCCATCTCCGCCTTCAAGGAATACCGCCAGGACAACAGCAAACTCTACCAGGACATCCACCCCGAGGCGCCCCACCTTACGGGCGGCGGATTCGCCGAGTCGGTGGAAAAGGCACTCTATTTCGGCTTTATCACCTGCTACGCCCAGGGGATGCAGCTGCTGGCGGAGGCCAGCGTAGACATGAAGTACAAGCTCGACCTGGAGGGCATCGCCCGCATCTGGCGCGGCGGATGCATCATCCGGGCCGAAATGCTCGAGAAGATCCGCCAGGCCTACGGCAAGCGGGAGGGACTCAAGAATATGATGGCCACGGAAGAATTCCGGCACGACCTGTTCGACTGCCGGGGAGCGACCGCCGAGGTCCTGCACCAGGCTACCGAGCGGGGCGTCCCCGCGATGTGCCTCTCCTCCTCCCTGCAGTACTTCGAAGCCTTCCGCTCGGAGCGGCTGCCGCTCAATATGGTGCAGGCCCAGCGCGATTACTTCGGCTCCCACACCTACGAGCGCCTCGACCAGCAGGGGAGCTTCCACACCACCTGGGACGCCAAGAGCATCCATAAGGTAGGAGACGGGTCGGATCGTCAGGGGCCCAACGAGCCCAAGGTGATGGACCCGCCCAGCGGAGCGGAGGGTTAAATACTCACCGCTGTATTATATGTGTATGTACATTAAATTTTCCGTGTCGTTCAACCAGTACCGAACACGAGGGGTTTACTGCGCATCTGACCGTCACTTGCGGTTCTCACCAAAATGTACCTGACATGATTCGTTCGTTATCTCTTCTCGCTTTTGCCGGCGTCCTTACCGCCTGCGGTCCTTCGGGCACCGAGGTAGCCTCTTCGGAAGCCGTCGCCGCCGAGCAGGCCGCCGCCTCCGCCACCTTTTCGGTAGACACCTCCGCCAGCACCGTGGAGTGGGAGGGCACCAAGCTCATCGGTAGCGGCCACGAGGGCATTATCCCCATTCAGAAGGGAAGCCTGATGGTCGACAACGGCAATCTCGTCGGGGGGACCTTCACGCTGGACATCACCCGGCTCGAGAACCGCGACCTGGACGGCGAAGGCAAGGGCAAGCTCGAAGGACACCTGAAAAGCGCCGACTTCTTCGACGTGGAAACCCACCCTACCGCCCAGTTTGAGATCACGAGCGTGTCGCCCGTCACCGGCGAGTCGGACTTTAACCACAACATCACCGGGAACCTGACCCTGAAGGGCACCAGCCGGAGCATCACCATTCCCGCCAAGGTCACTATGAACGATAACGAGATCACCGCTACTACGCCGGATTTCGTCATCGATCGCACCGAGTGGGGCATGCAGTACGGCTCCGATTCCGGCGCCATCGAACTGGCCCAGGACAAGATCATCAACGACGAGGTCGGCCTGCGCCTCCGCCTGGTGGCGATGAAGTAGGCTCCCCCGCCTGTCCGCTGAAGAAGAGGTTGTCCGCCCCGTGCGGGCAACCTCTTTTTACTTGGGCTACCTTTGCGCGATGGAAATCCGGTACACCCTGTCCGACCTGCCGACCGTGGCCGCCCGGCTGCTGCGCGACTACGGCGGCCGCCCGTTTGCCCTGGAGGGAGAGCTCGGGGCCGGCAAGACCACCCTCGTGCGGGAGCTGTGCCGGGCACTGGGGGTGACGGAGCCGATCTCCAGTCCCACCTTCAGCATCGTCAACCTCTACGCGGCCCCCGGGGGGGTCGTGCACCACCTCGACTGCTACCGCCTCACGAGCATCGAAGAGGCCCTGGAAGCCGGCCTGGAGGAACTGCTGGCGCGGGCCACCGGCCCCGTGTTCGTAGAATGGCCGACGGTCATAGAACCCTTATTGCCTCCCGGCGTTGTTTTTCTGCGCTTGTACCACGATCCCCAGGAGGAAGGGCGGCGTCGACTGAGCATTACCACCGACTACCCCGCAAGCTAGCATATGAGCAGTAAGGACAAGGAAAAGATCGACCTCCCCAAGGAGCTCACTTCCGGCTACGGCCAGACCCAGACCGAAACCCTTGCCGTGGAGAGCCGTTCGGAGGAGCTCTTCATCGGCATCCCCAAGGAAATCACCCTGCAGGAAAAACGGGTAGCCCTCGTCCCCAGCGGCGTGCACAACCTGACCAATCGCGGTCACCGGGTGCTCATCGAGACCAAGGCCGGCGAGCCCAGTAGCTTTTCCGACCACGACTTCAGCGAGTGCGGGGGCGAGATCGCCTACTCCGCCCAGGAGGTCTACCGCCGCGCCCGGGTCATCATCAAGGTGGCGCCGCCGACGCTCGACGAGATCGAGATGATGCAGGAGGGCACCATCCTGATCTCCCCCCTCCAGCTGCCCATCATCAACGCCGAGTACCTCTACCGGCTGAAGCACAAACGCATCATCGCTCTGGCCATGGAGTACATGCAGGACGAAGAGGGCAGCTTTCCCATCGTGCGCATCATGAGCGAAATGGCCGGCGTGTCCGCCATCCAGACGGCCGCGGAACTGCTCAGCACCAGCCACGGCGGACCGGGCGTGCTGCTCGGCGGCATCTCGGGCGTGCCCAGCGCAAAGGTGGTCATCCTCGGCGGCGGCGTGGTGGCGGAGTACGCCACCCGGGCGGCCCTCGGCATGGGCGCCGAAGTGCGCATCTTCGACGACAACATCCATAAGCTCATGCGGCTGCAGAACTCGGTGGGCCGCCAGCTCTACACCTCGGCCATGAACCCCGTGTACCTGCGCCGGGAGCTCCTCGACGCCGACGTCGCCATCGGAGCGATCCACGCCGAGAACGGCCGGGCACCCGTGGTGGTCAGCGAAGACATGGTCCGCGCGATGAAGCCCCACTCGGTGATCATCGACGTGAGCATCGACCAGGGCGGCTGCTTTGCCACCAGCGAACTGACCAGCCTCGACCGGCCGACCTTCCGCAAGTACGACGTCATCCACTACTGCGTACCCAACATCGCCAGCCGGGTCGGACGCACCGCCTCGATCGCGGTCAGCAACATTCTCACCCCCCTCCTGCTGCGGGCCGAGGGCGCACGCAATTTTGAGCATTTCCTCTTTCAGCACTCCGGGCTCCGCCACGGCATCTACACCTTCCGGGGCTGCCTCACCAACCGCTACCTCGGGCACCGCTTCGAGATGCGCCACACGGACATCGACCTGCTGATGACCAGTGGGTTATGAATCTAAAATTCGCAATTTAGAATTCTAAAATTTTACAGCCACTGCAGGTCGTCTCCGAAGATTGCTTCGGTTGCCGCGGCGTCGCGGGCGAGCCCAAGGAGCATACCGCCGCCGCCCGCACCGCATATTTTTAGTTGGTAGGCGCGGCCCCCGTCCCACAGCGGGCGGAAGGGCTCCGGTATGAAGGAGGGGAAGGCGGTCAGTTGATAGGCCGATATCCGGGCGAAGGCGGTTTGTAGTTCTTCCCGCTCATCGGTAAGCAAAGCGGCAATGGCGTCCTCTACGGGCCTCATCCAGTTTTCCCGGATATCCTCGGCCGCACCTCCGTCGTAGGCCGTGGTAAAGCGGCGAATCAGTACGGAGGCGTCGCGGGGCCGTCCCGTGTCTACCAGGAAAAAGCCGGTGTTCCAAGTCGGGGGAATTTCCACGGCACCCGCGGCCCCGCCGGATGCGAGGAGCAGGGGCGTGCAGAGGAAGGAAATGAGGGGGTCGATGCCGGAGCTTTGTCCGTGAAAGAAGCACTCGAGGTCCGCCAGAACAGGACGTAGTTCGGCGGGCGGCAGGGCGTGGGCGGCGGGGGTGCCGTAGCGGTCCCAGAAGGCCGCGCACACCGCTCCGCTGCTGCCCAGTCCGTAGCCGGTGGGGATGTTACCCGTCAGGTGAACGCCGTTTTGGAGGTCGCGCGCTACGGCTTCGTGGTCCATCCAGGTGGCGGGTACGCGGGTGCGCAGGTAATCCGCGAAGCGCCGAAGGCCGGGAGCTACGTCGCCCCGGGTCCAGGAGAGCGCCAGGCGGGGGTAGGGAACGGCCAGCCCGCGTCCGCCCCGCAGGACGGTGTGCTCGCCGAACAGCAGGACTTTGGCGGGGTAGGGGCGGTCGGTGGGCGGGGCTCCGTGCATGGTCGCCGGCGAAGATAGGGTGGGCGGGGGCACGGTCCGAGCCTGCCTTGTACATGTTTGGCCGGCTTTCTATCTTCCACAATGGTTACACTCATCGGATTGCTTGTGGGCATCGACAATTATCCGGTCGCCAGCGAGCTAAGCTCCCTGCGCGGCTGCCGCAACGACATCGCCCACTGGAAAGCGTTGTTGGAGGAGTATTACTCCGGTACAGCCCCCCCGCGGTTGCGGGTACTAACGGATGAGGAGGCTACGTATGGCGGAGTGGTGACCGCACTCACCGAGGCCATTGCCCTGGTACAGCCCGGAGACCAGTTCTGTTTCGTGTACTGCGGCCACGGCTCCCGGGAACCCGCCGCCCCGGCCTTCGCCGACTACTTCCCGGAGGGACTGGAAGAAACGCTGGTCTGCTACGACAGTCGCCTGCCGGGTGGGCTCGAGCTCGCCGACAAGGAGTTGACCTACCTCCTGCAGGACGTAGCCGACCGGGGGGGCGAGGCTACGGTGATCCTCGACTGCTGCCACGCCGGCTCCGGTACCCGCAAGGCCGCGCCGCCCGGCATCCGGGTGCGGCGGGCGCCCGAGCGCAGGGGGGAGCGCGCACTCGAAACCTATCTCCGGGGACGCATCGCGGCGGACTTGCGCCGTCAGGGCAGCGATTATCGCCTGCCACATCCGCCACACGTCCTACTGGCCGCCTGCCGCCGCACCGAAGAGGCCCGGGAGCTTCCTACCCGCCGGGGCCTGCTGTCGAGCGTCGCCGAATCAGTCATCCGTAAGGCGGAGGGCCGGCTCACCTACGCCGACCTCTACCGGCAGATCACGGCCGCCGCCCTCGGGGTGACTGACGCCCAGCACCCGGTGTTGGAAACGTACGGGGGGCGGGATGCCTACGCGGGTCTGCTGGGCACCGTCGCGGAGGGCGGGCGGGTAGCCCTGCCGGTGACCCGTCACCCCGACGGGCGCTGGTCCGTACCGCTGGGGGCCGTCCACGGGCTGGCCGGGGAGACAGCCGGTGCCCTCCACTTTCAGATGCTGCGCGACGGGCAGCCCATCGCCGTAGTCCGCGCGCGCTCGGTCGGCTTTGACCGAAC
This sequence comes from Lewinellaceae bacterium, assembly GCA_963803525.1. Classification (GTDB taxonomy): domain Bacteria; phylum Bacteroidota; class Bacteroidia; order Chitinophagales; family Saprospiraceae; genus Neolewinella. Next base: position 336,881 of record CAWDMV010000003.1, on the reverse strand, counting down.
CAGCCTTGTCCCTCCCGCCGGAGATTTAGCGGAGGGGACGTACACCGCCCTACGGCAATCACCGCCCCGGCCCCCGGAATTCGTCTACCTCTCCGTGGATAAAAGCTGGGAGACGGAGCTCACCGCGGCGGGGGCCTCCCGGCCTTCGTCCTACTTTTCTCTTTCTACCGCCGCGACTCAGGCGGCCTACCGGGTGGTCGACGAGCGGGAAGGGCTGCAGTTTGTGCGCCGGATCGACGGGCGCGGGCTGTACGCCGCGTCGGGCCCCGACCGGGCGGCGGTGGTCGCGGCCGTCCTCGAGCGCGTGGAGACGGTGATGCGGTGGGAGTACCTGCTTCGGCTCGGCCTCGGACGGGCGGCTTCCACTACCCCCACCCCCGAACTCGTGCTCGAAACCAGAACCGGAAGCGAGTGGCGGGAAGCAAGCGCAGAAGAGGAAGCGGTAACCGTGCGCCTTCCGGTTCTCGGGGAGCATGTTTCGGATTTACCCTTCCGCGTGATTGTGCGCAATACCGATCAACGGCGAACGTGCTACGCCGCCCTGTTCTTTACCACCGAGAACTACACGTTCTACTTTACCGGCTTCAACGAGCCGCTTGGCCCCGGGCAGTCCGTCGTTGCCTGGGATACGCTGGCGGACGGAAGTCCCGCCCGCTTTGCCTCTTCGGGAGCGCCCTCCTCCACCCACCACCTCAAGCTATTCGTCAGCGGAGAGGCGATCGACGTGACCGGCCTCGACCGCCAGGGGTTTCTGCTGGGGCAACACGATCAGTTGGCGGGGCCGCGGGTGCAACGCGGCGTAGTCCCGGGCATCGACGGATTCGCCTACCGGGCGCCGGGGGACGACTGGCGGGGGATAGTTGCGCGCGTGCGGGTACTGGAGCAGCAGCCCGTGATCGGCGATCGGCCGGTGTCCTTGCTGGAGGGGCAGGTGCGCGTACGCCCCCGGGCGGATAAGTTCTCCGCCCGACTCGGCCTGTCTGCCCTCGGCGGAGGCGCACGTGGCCTGACCGGCGAAGATGGCCTGGCTGCCCTCCTGGCGGGGAGCGACGTTGACGTGGTGAAGTTTGCTTCCGCCACGCGGGGCGCCGAGCAGTATGCGGTACTAGAGCTGACCGATCTGGAGCACCCGGAAGCGCTGGTCGCTGCCCCCCTGGAGATCGAATTGCGGCAGGCCCTTAGCCCGGAGCAGGGCCTGCAGGCGCTGGCCTACGACGGGGAGCACTTGCTGCCGGTCGGCGAATTTGGGGAAGCGGAGGCGGACGGGAGGCAACTGCTTAGGATCCATCACCTTCCCCCGGCCGCCGCCGGCGACCGGCGTAGCGCGATCGGGGCCGTGAAAATGATCATCTATAAGTACGTAGCGCGGCAGCCGGGCTACCTGCTGCGGTGGGTGGACTACTCCGGGGCGGAGCCCCACCGCACCGCGACGGACCTCAAGTCGAGGGTAAAGGAAGCCAAAAACATCCTGCTGCTGATCCATGGCATCATCGGGGACACCCGGGGTATGGCCAGTTTTAGTCAGGAGCTGGTAGCCAGGGGCGACTTCGATCTGGTACTGACCTTTGACTACGAAAACCTCGTCACCCGGCTGGAAAAGACCAGCACCGCGTTTGCCACCGCCCTGGAGGAAGCAGGCATTCGGGAGGAGCAGCGGTTGATTATTCTGGCGCACTCGATGGGGGGCCTGGTGGCCCGCCACTACATCGAGTGCCAGCGGGGGACGAAGCTGGTGGACGGACTGCTCATGGCCGGTACGCCGAATGCGGGATCGGAGATGGCCCGCCTCGCGAAATACCGGGACTACGCGATCCTCCTGCTGGGATTCGCGATCAACAACGGCTGGGCGATGGGGGCGGCCACCATCCTACTGGGTTCCCTGAAGGTCACCAGGTCCGTATCGCGGACCCTCGAGCAGATGTTGCCCGATAGCCCCTTCCTCGGCGAACTGGAACGGGCGGCCGATCCGGGCATCCCCTACCGCGTACTGGCCGGGAACCTGGAGGACTACCTGGACAGCCACGCCGATGCCCGGCGCTTAAAGGATAAACTCTACCGGCTGGGCGGACGCTTATTCTACCGGAACCTCCCCAACGACGTGGCGGTCAGTATTGCGAGCATTACCTCCGTGGAACGTGACCGTACTCCCGTCCCGCAGGATCGCCAGATCGCCTGCCACCACCTGAATTACTTCACCGATCGTACCAGCGTCGCCGCGTTGGAAGAATTCCTGACCGAACTTCGGTGATTCGCCCATCCATTCTCGCACCATGTCCACCCTTTCGGAAGATTTTCTTTTACGTTTCCGGGCCCACGTCGCGCTCCCCTCGGCCCGCGCGGTGCGCCTGTTGCGCGCGACTGCGGCGGAACCACCGGAGCGACAAGCCGGGCGGTGGAGTGAGCAGGTCAAAGGGGTCGGGCCCCGGGTGGCCAGGGCCTTGGCCCTCTACGTAAACCTGTTGCGGATCGGCGCAATACCGACTGCATTATTACTGGGTACCGAGAACCTTTCGGAAGATTTACTGGCCCGGATGCATACCGACCTCGCCGGTGCCCGGGAAACCGTCGATCCCTACCACGCCGAACGGGAATCCCTAGGGGCCGCCCTCGGTACGTTTACCTCCGACTACATTTCCCTGGCCTCGGCGGAAGACCCCCCCGCCTCCGGGCGTACGCTACTCGCTAAGCTGGCCACGGCCAGGGAAGGCTTCTACCAGGAAGACGAACGACACGAGCTGGCGGAGTTGGAGGGACGGGTAATGGGACAAATGGCCATTTTCTGCCGCCAGGCATTTGATAACGGGGGAGCCCTCAAGTGGTACACGCGAGCGGCCGCCCTTACGAAGGCGTGTGGACTGGAGGAGGCCTCCGCCGGCTACCAGCTCAGTCGGGCGGATATTCTCAAGCGCTCCGGTCGGGAGGGAGCCGAGGCCCTGCGCCTGATCTTGCCCCTGTGGGAGGAGCAGCAAGGGATTAGTTCCGGCCTCTCCGGACCCGAACTCACCCAGCGGCTCGCAAGTATCTACTTGGAGATTGGGGACCGCTTCGAGGCCCGAAAGTACCTGAACCGCGCCGCCGAAGAACTTGAGGGGCTGGGCTTTGCCCGTACGGGCTCCCAATCACTAGACGCGGCACTATCCGCCTGGCTCACTCGGATAGCGGAACGCCCGGAGGGAAATGATCCGGATGTCCTCTACCAAAGGGTTATGAAGGTACTGGAGTTAAACATGACGCATCATCACCTATCGACCCTAATCGACGGAAGCGATTCCGAGCGGATAATCCAGCAGTACGTAGCCGCCATCCGGGAAGTGAGCGAAGCCGCCACCGCCCAGCAGGCCGATGATTACACCTTGATGTCCGCCTTGGGAATGGCGCAGGGTGTTCCCCCGGCGGAAAATCCTTTAATGGATTCTACCACCATCCTTCCACCCGCTGTCCTGCACCAGCAGGCCGGCGAGGCGGCGGTGGAAGAAGGAGACCTGGAGACTGCGCACGACTATTTTGAACGGGCCTACACCCTGGGAGTGACGGCACAGGACGATACGGTTGCCCTGGAATCCCTGAGATTACTGCTGGCCCACCGGGACAAGGACGACCATGCCGGCCGATTGGAGGTTAGCCTGCGGGGTATCCGGTTGATCGAGGCGGTCCGGGAAACCCTGCGTACGCCCTATCAGCGCGCGGCCTACCTGGCGGACAAGGAGGCCTTTTACAGCGTAGGCCTATTCAGTTCCTGGAAGAGGCAAGATATCGATCACCTACTGCGGATCGGCGAACTCGTCAAAGCCCGGCATTTGACGGACGGGCGGGGTGCCCCGGAGCAGAATGATCGGGTGGAAGCCATGCGCCGCCTCTCTGACTCCCTCGTCGGGGCGGAGCCCACCGAGCGAGCGACCCTCCTGGAGGAGCGGCAACGGCTGTACGACCAGTACCAGCTCGCGCGCCCGGCACTTACTCCGCAGTGGGAGGCGCTTCCAGAAAACTTTGCCCAAGCCCTCCGAGCCGCGCTGCGGCCCGGGGCGGGGGTACTGAGTTATTACAATCTGTTCGACCAGGCGTTGCTGATCGCCGTGCTGACCGCCGAGGGGGAAACCGTCATCCGGCAACTAAGCGGTAGCCCCGAACACTTTGCCCTGCTAAAGACGGCGACCCTGTTTCCCGCCCCGCCCGCTCCCGGAGCGGTGCGCAGCCCCCGCTACGTGCCGGGGACCGACGTGCCCGCGGTGACGGAGACGGTCGACTGGGATAAACTGGCCGACTGGCTGTTACCCGAAGCGGTGCGGGAGATCATCGCCCCCCTGGATCACCTGTATCTCTCCCCCCACCGGCAACTGCACCGACTACCCTTCCATGCCCTGCGGATGGGTGACCGCTACCTGATCGAGACCCATACGGTACACTACCTACCGAACCTCAGCGTCCTGCTCCGCGATCCCGGGACCTGGAGCCGGGGTGGGGTAGCCGCGATTGCCGCGGCGGATTACCTCGCCCGGCAGGACGTGGCCCTGCCCCCCATCGCCGGGACGGAAATCGAAGCCCAACGGATCGTCGAGGCTTACCGGGCGGCCGGGCTTCCCGCCCACAGCGTGCTGGGGGCGGACTGTAAGCGGGAGTCGCTGCTCCAGCTTCTGGATCACTACGCAGCCCGGGAAGAATGGCCAACGGTCCTCCACCTGGCGGTACACGGGGAGGATTTGCCGGGAGACACCCCCCTTGATGCGCGCCTTTTCCTGCATAAGGGTAGCCTGGATGGCTTCGATTTGGTGCAGCGTCAGTTGCCCTTCGAACTGGTCGTGTTGAGCAGCTGCTTTGCCGGTAGCCGGGCCACGGCCGGGCGGGAACTCGATTACGTTCCCGGCGACGACCTGTTCGGTTTTCAGGCCGCCTTTTTTGCCGCCGGTACCCGGCGCGTACTGGGGGCCCTCTGGGCGGTGGACGACCGGGTGGGGGCGGAATTGATGCTTACTTTCCACCTGCACTTGCTGCAAAACAGCTCCCCGGGAGAAGCGCTTACCCAAAGTATGCGGGACTACCTGGCCCGAGCCGAAGGGGTGCAGCGGGATCCCCGGCTGTGGGCGCCCTTCTTCCTCACGGAGATGCGGTGAGCAGGTCGCTGTAACTGTGGGCCACGAGATCAGTAAAACGAATCTGCAGCACGTCGACGAAGTGATCCACCTGTCGGCGCAGCCGGTCGTGCTCGTCCGGGGTATCGCCGATCGCTTCGATCTCGGTGAAGGTGCCGAGACCGGCGACCGTATCGAAATGAAACTTGACGTTGTCGATGAAGTAGATCTCGCGCTGCTTGTCTACCGTGACCCAGGTGCCGAGCGCCCGGTCGAGGGTGGCGGCCAGGTCCGCGGCTTCGGCGTCGCTGAAGAGGCGGGTGAGGGAAACGGAGCTGTCCTTGGGGCCCGCCTGATCGCCCCGAGCGTAGAAGATCAGGCTGCGCTCGATGGTGCCGCGGCGCAGCTTCAGCCTCCCTTCCGGGACCCGGAAGTAGTGGTCGACTTGGTGGTCGGTACCGTGAAAGCGAGCGCCCGCGTCGAGCAGGGTTTGCCGCTGCTCCGCGTGGGTGGTGGAGCGGGCCTTGATCTCTACGAGGTGTTTATCCACGCTAGTACGCCTTGGCGAACACCACGCGGCGGGCGCTGGGAGCCCCGCTGATCATGTCCACGCCGGCTTCTTCCGGAGCGTCCTTGGGGATGCAGCGAATGGTGGCCTTGGTGAGCTCCTTGATCCTGAGTTCGGTCTCGGTGGTGCCGTCCCAGGGGGCGTAGATGAAGCCGGGGATGTCGCGCTCGATCACCTCCTGAAACTCCTCGAAGGTGTCGACGTAGGTGGTGTGCTCCTCCCGGAAGCGGACGGCCCGGTCGAAGAGGTTCTGCTGGATCTCGTCGAGCAGGGCTATCACGTGGTCGGTGATGCCCTCAATGGGCTGACTCGCTTTGGTCTTCTCGTCGCGGCGGGCCACTTCGATGGTACCCTTATCGAGGTCGCGCTGGCCCAGGCCGAGGCGAATGGGGATGCCCTTGAGCTCGTTCTCCGCGAATTTGAAGCCGGGCCGCTGCTTATCGTCGTCATCGTAGGAAACGCGCACGCCGCGGGCCCTGAGGTCGGCCATCAGTTCCTTTGCCTTGGCGTTGAGGGCCGCGTTGGGTTTCGGGATCGGTACGATGACGACCTGGACGGGGGCGAGCTTGGGGGGCAGGACGAGTCCCTCATCGTCGCTGTGGGTCATGATGAGCCCACCGACCAGGCGGGTGGAGACGCCCCAGCTGCTGGCCCAGACGTATTCTTCCTGGTTGTCGGCGTTGCTGAACTTCACGTCGAAAGCCTTGGCGAAGTTCTGGCCCAGGTTGTGGCTCGTGCCGGCCTGCAGGGCCTTGCCGTCCTGCATGAGGGCCTCGATGGTGTAGGTATCGATGGCGCCGGCAAAGCGTTCGTTCAGGGTTTTCACGCCACGCAGTACGGGCATGGCCATGTACTCTTCGGCGAAGGTGGCGTAGACCTCCTGCATCTGCAGGGCCTCGTCGAGGGCCTCCCGGGCCGTGGCGTGGGCGGTGTGACCCTCCTGCCAGAGGAATTCGGCGGTGCGCAGGAAAAGGCGGGTGCGGAGCTCCCAGCGGACGACGTTGGCCCACTGGTTGATGAGCAGGGGCAGGTCGCGGTAGCTGGTGATCCAGTCGCGGTAGGTGTGCCAAATGATGGTCTCGGAGGTGGGCCGGACGATGAGCTCCTCCTCCAGTTTGGCCTCGGGATCCACGATCACGCCGCTGCCGTCTTCGGCGTTCTTCAGGCGGTAGTGGGTCACAACGGCGCACTCCTTGGCGAAGCCCTCGACGTGGGCGGCCTCCCGGCTCAGGAAGGATTTGGGGATGAACAGAGGAAAGTAGGCGTTGACGTGGCCGGTTTCCTTAAACATATCGTCGAGCTGCCGCTGCATACGTTCCCAGATGCCGAAACCGTAGGGTTTGATGACCATACAACCCCGCACGGCACTGTTGGAAGCCAGGTTCGCCTTCTTGACAATGTCGAGGTACCACTCGGAATAGTTCTCCGCGCGGGAAGTGATTGCTTTGGCCATGGCGTCAACTTAAAGAAAGGCTAATGTGTTGATATAGAGTAAGTTTAGGTCGCTAAGTATGCTTTTAACGGTTTTCTTTCCCGCTTTAAGCCTGCTTTAACCAAAACCGGGGCACAAACTTACTAATTTCGACCTAGTAATAAGTGGCAGACTCACGGATTACATAAATACCAACATCATGCTCAAGCAAAAGCTTCTCTTCGCAGCCACCTCGCTCTTCGCCGTGATGCTCGCCTCCACGGGCCTCACCGCGCAGTACGACGATATGTACTACGATCCGGATAATTTCCAGAGCGTAGAGACCAGTCGTGACTACTACGCCGAAAATGATCGGGAGCAGTACGACGAACGTGAAGTGCGCCGTGACCGTACCTACGACGACGACTACTACGATTACTACTACACCAGCCGCATCCGCCGCTTTAACCGTCCGTACGCCGGCTTTGGTTACTACGACCCGGTTTACGTGGATATGGCCTACTACGATCCCTTCTTCCGCCCCGCCGCCAGCACCGTGCTGATCTATAACGGCTTCGGTAATGGGTTCATCCAGCCCGGCTTCTCGACCTTCGGTGGCTTCAACCGCTGGAACCGGGCCGGCGGCTTTGGCTGGAACGATCCCTTCTTTTACGGCAACCGCTTTAACCGCGGATTCGGTAACGGCTTTTACGGGGATCCCTTTTTCAACGGCCGTGGCTTTGGTAATCCTTACGGATTCGGCGGCGGTGGCCTCGGATTTGGCGGTGGTGGTTTCGGTGGCTTTGGTGGTGCTGCCTACTACTGTCCCCCCGCCTGGGGAGGTGGCAACGTATACTCCGTACCTAACAGCATCAACAACCGCCCGGTGTCCAACACGCCCCGCGCCGCTACGACCTCGATCGCCGATCGCGTAGCCCGTGCCCGTCAGAACACTTCGGTAAACACCCGTTCCGCCAGCCCCCGCAGTGCCACCGGCACGGCCAATCAGGTAGGACGTACCCGCAGCAGCAGCTCCAGCATCGATCGCAACCGGACGACCGTAGCCCCCCGGGGCAACGCTACCCGCGCCACCCAGTCCGGCCGGGCTTACCCCCAGCGGGCCACCCGCAGCGCTACCCCCAACCGTACCTACACCCCGAGCCGGTCCGCTACGCCCTCGCGTTCGGCCACCCCGAGCCGCAGTGCGACTCCCCAGCGTAGCTACACCCCGAGCCGCAGTGCGACTCCCCAACGTAGCTATACGCCCAGCCGCAGCGCTTCGCCCAGCCGGAGTGCCTCACCCAGTCGCAGCGCTTCGCCCAGCCGCAGCGCCTCGCCCAGCCGCTCCAGTACGCCCACCCGCCGCGGGGGTGGCCGGTAGGAAGTAGCGTCAAGCCATGAAACCAAAGGGGATAAGAACAACCGTTCTTGTCCCCTTTTTTGCGCACCGTTATTTAAAGATGTCATAAATCGTCGGCGCGGGTCAAACTTTCAGTTCCACCTAACCTTAGACAAGAGCTAAGCGCTTGTTTGGGATTCCGCTCACCGCCGTAAACTTGCTCTTTTGCGCCTACTTTTCGCCCCGAAAAGCGTCACTTAGCCCGCTAGGCTCCCCTTCCCGAGGCTCGACTAGCCCCAAAATAGCGGCGTTTTCGTCAGGCTCGGAAAACCCAAACAAGCTCTAAGTATCCCCACCATGAAGACCTTCTGTACAGTCCTGACCGCCCTGCTGGCCCTGGGGGTCGCGCACGGACAGAACTACAACGACGCCCTCCGTTACTCCTTTGTTTTCCCCCAGGGATCGGCCCGATTTGCCGGTACCGGCGGCAGTCTCACGCCAATGGGGGTGGACGTGACGACCCTGCATACCAATCCGGCCGGCATCGGGTGGAACCGCTACAGTATGGCGCAGGTGACCCCCGGATTCTCCCTCACCAACACCGGGGCTACCCTGGACTTCGGCGACAACGCTTCCACCAGCGACGGCACGGCCACGTTCACCCTGCCCAGTGCCGGCATCGTCTTTGCCGGCAATACCCGCTCCGTCAACTGGTCGACCCTTAACTTCGGGATCAGCATGACCCGCCTGGCGGATTACAACCAGCAGATCAGCTTCTCCGGTCGCAGCCCGGGAGGGATCATCGAAAGCTTTGCCGAACTGGCGGATATCGGCGTCAATGATGAATACGGCGTCAACCTAGCCAACGATTTCCTGATTGATCTCGACGGGCGCGTGTACTCTGATTTTACGGATTTTAACTCTCCCGACCTGCTGAACTTTGGCGAATCCATCAACCGGGACGGCCTCTACGATCGCCGCGGCAGCATGAACGAAGTGGCTATCGGCTTCGGTGGCAACTACCGGGAGAAGTTGCTGTGGGGACTGTCCTTCGGCATTCCGTTCGTGAGCTACGATGAGGTGCTGACCTACAATGAGGTAGATGACCAGTCCCTTATTCCCGCCTTCGAAAGTTCCGTCTACAACCAGAACCTGAACGTCAGCGGCACCGGCTTTAATTTGAAAACCGGCATCACCTGGCTGCCAACGGAGCAACTCCGGCTATCCGCCGCCGTTCATAGCCCCACTTTCTGGGCGATCGACGAGCAGTACTCCACGACCTTCGAATACAACTTCCTCGACGAAGACAACGTAGCGGCCGGGGGAAGAAATTTGAGCCCCCTGGCTGCCTACACGTACAACCTACGTACGCCCTGGCGCTTCTCCCTGGGCGGCGGCTACCTGATCGGCAACCGAGGCTTCATCAGCGTGGACGCAGATTACATGAACTACACCAGCAACACCATCAGCTTTGATGATTTCGCTACGGCGAACGATGCCGCCAATGCCGACATCGAGGCCTTGCTCGGCAGCAGCATCGGCGTGCGCGTAGGGGGTGAGCTCAACCTTAAACCACTGCAAGTACGGGCTGGCGTAGGCTACCGCCAGATTCCCTTTACCGACTACCTGAACGACGAGGACCAGGGCATGCTCACTTACAGTGCCGGGGCCGGGTACAGCGTAGGCAAGTTTTTCGCCGACCTCACCGCCCAGTACCAGGGCTACAGCACCTTCCAGAGTCCGTACGAGACCCTGGCCGTGTCGGGCCAGACCATCCTGACCGACCGTACCCGGGTCTCCCTGCTACTCACCGTGGGCTTCCGTGGCTTTACGGCCGGTTTCTAGGGGTGGATTCCCTGACGCAGATCGTGCTCGGTGCCGCCGTCGGGGAGGCCGTCCTGGGCCGCCGGGTGGGCAACCGGGCCATGCTCTGGGGCGGCATCGCCGGCACCCTGCCCGACCTCGACGTGCTTTCCGGCCTGGTGACCGACCCGATGAGCGCCCTGGCCTACCACCGCGCCTTCACCCACAGCCTGCCCTTCGCCGTACTGGCCGCACCGATCATCGGCCTCACGGTCCGTCGGATATATGGGCGGCGGCCCATCGGTAGCCTGTCCGCCGCCATTTTTTACCCGCTGGCCACGGTGGCCTTCTACCTCCTCTTACTGACGGGTAATTATTTTCTGGCCGTGCCGGTGGCGCACGGCCCCCAGATCGCCGCCGTCATTACCGGGGTATTTGCCGCAATCTGCCTGGTGGTCGGGGCCTTCCGTTACTTACGCCGGGGCCGGGCTACGCCCCCCAATGCCAGTTGGGGGCAGTGGACGCTGCTCTTTTTCCTGGCCATCGTCACCCATCCCCTGCTGGATTGCTTTACGGCTTACGGCACCCAGTTTCTGGCCCCCTTCACCGGTTTGCGCATCGCCTGGAACACGGTCTCGGTCGTCGATCCGCTGTACACCCTGCCCTTCCTGGCCCTGCTGCTCCTGGCCGCTTTCCGGGGGCGGGAAACGCGGGTGCGGGGCAAACTCAACACGGCGGGGCTCCTCCTGTCATCCGCCTACCTGCTCCTCACCGTGGTCAATGCCGTCAACGTAGGCAGCGTACTCAGCGATACCCTGGCAGATCAGGGCATTGAGGCCGACCGCAGCGTACACAGCCCAAGCTTGGGGAACAACCTGCTGTGGACCGCCACGATACAGTCCGGTGTAGATACTTACCGTCTTGCGCAGTACAGCGTACTGGATCGGGAGCGCCGTTTTCAGCCCCTCATCCGCGTGGTCGGCAACCACCAGCTCCTGGCCCCCTACACCGGCGACCGCGACCTGGAGATCCTCAAGTGGTTTACCGACGGTTACTATACCGTCATCCCGCGCGACAGCGGACGGGTACAGCTCAGCGACCTGCGCTACGGCCTGCTCGGCGAAGACCCGATGGACCCCGGGGCCTTCCTCTTCAGCTGGCTGGTCGATACGACGGTACATCCCGTGCGGGTCGTGCGGCAGGAGCAGTTGCGGGGAGAAGAAGCTACGGACCGGCTGGGGGGTATGTGGGAGCGGATGTGGGGCATCTAGTGTCCTTACCTATTTTACCACCTGGTACAACTGAGTATAATACGTATTCTCAAAAGTGATCTTTCCGCGCCATCGTCGCGAAAGGTTGAGGCACGCTGTGTGTGTAGAAGTTCACCGCAGATTTTGCGGAGTTTCGCGGAGTGCGTTGTATGCCTTTACTCTGCAAAACTCCGCGCCCTCTGCGGTTGATGCCCTCTTAAGAGCTTGTTTGGGATCCCGCTCGCCGCCGCAAACTTGCTCTTTTGTGCCTACTCTTCGCCCCGAAAAAGGTCACTTAGCCCGCCACCGCGAAGCAGCCACGAAGTGCACCTCCCCTTTTCGAGGCTCGCATAGACGCAAAATAGCGGCGTTTTCGTCAGGCTCGGAAAACCCAAACAAGCTCTAAGCGTATCCCACCACACCAGGGTATCTTGAGCCCATGCGCTACTACCTGTGTTCCCTCCTGCTGTGCGGGTCCTTCCTGTACGGACAGACCAACCTACTGAAAGAGATCATCGCCAACAACTACGACAGCCTCGCCCGTTGGGTCGATCACCAAGACAGTTTCGAGGTACAGGTGCTCTACACCCGCATCAACCGCCGGGCCGACGGAGGGGTAGACCTGAGCACCTACCGCTGGGGGGCGGACTCTACCGAATACTTCTACCCCGCAAGCACGGTGAAGATGCCCGTGGCGGTGCTGGCCCTGCAGCGCCTCAACGAATTGGGTATCCTGGGGATGAACGCCGGGACGCCGCTGTTCCACGGGAAGGGCACGGCACCCGCGGCCGCGCCGCAGACGGCAGTGGATATGGATACGAGCAGCGGGACCGGCCTGCCCAGCGTGGCGCACTACCTCCGCAAGATCTTTTTGGTAAGCGATAACGATGCCTACAACCGCCTGTTCGAGTGGCTGGGGCCCACCTACATCAATCAGTCGCTGCGCCGGGTGGGCATCACGGGCGGTCGCCTTCAGCACCGCGTAGGGGTAGGGGGCTTCGACGATACGACCCACGCCCACCTGAATCCGGTCCGCTTTGGCACGGGCTACGAGACGCTGTACCAGACCGCCGAGCGCCACGACAGCTGGTACGACCCCCTGCCGGAGGTGCACGGGCAACAGCGGGGGGTAGGACACACCGATAGTCAGGACTCCCTCGTCCACCAGCCCTTCGATTTCGGGCACAAGAACTACCTGAGTCTGCGCAACCTGCACGATATCCTGGTCCGCATCGTGCTGCCCGAAGCCGTGCAGGATACCTTTCAGTTGACGCCCGCCGACTACGCCCTACTGCGGGAGGCGATGGCCCAGCGGCCCCGCGAGAGCGCCTCGCCCCGCTACGACAAAGCGGACAACTACGTGAAATTCTGGCTCTACGGAGATCAGCCGGAGGAGTCGCCCATCCCCGACGGGGTGCGCATCTTGAACAAGGTGGGCTGGGCCTACGGCTACCTGACCGACGCCGCCTACATAACCGACGGGGAGGTGGAGTTCATCCTCGTCGGCACCCTCCACACCAACGCCAACCGGGTATTCAACGACGGCAACTACGAGTACGAGACCGACGGCCTGCCCTTCTTCGGCCGGCTGGGCCGGGCGGTCCTGGAGTACGAGCGGGCGCAGCGGTAGGGGGGGTAGGCCTGCGCGGTGGGCGGCGGTGCGCGGGGTCGGGGGAAGCGATAGTATATTGGACGCGCTCCCCGACCATTCCTGACCCACCATGCTGACCGTTTTACTCTTGCTGCTGAGCGTGGCCGCAATCATTTTCCTGACGGCGCGGCTGGACGTTCATCCCTTCGTGGCCCTGATGCTGGTGGCCGTGGGCTACGGTATCCTGGCCGGCATGCCACTCGATGCCGTAGTGGCTTCCGTCAACCGGGGCTTCGGCGATACCCTGGGGAGCATCGGGCTGATCATCATCCTGGGCGTCATCATTGGGGCTTTTCTCGAGAATACCGGTGGTGCCTATGCCCTGGCGGACCGCGTGCTGAAAGTAGCCGGTAAAAAGCGGGTCACCCCCGCCATGGGGTTGATCGGCTGGGTCGTATCGATTCCGGTATTTGCCGACAGCGGATTTATGTTGCTGGCCCCGCTGAACCGTAGTCTCTCCAAGAAGGCCGGGCTTTCCCTGGCGGGTACCGCCGTGGCCCTGGCCATGGGCCTGATGGCGGCCCATACGATGGTGCCGCCAACGCCGGGACCGATCGCCGCGGCTTATTACCTGGGGGCAGACCTCGGACTGGTGCTGCTGCTCGGCATTCCGGTCAGCCTCGTGGCCCTGGCGGGGGCACTGGTCTTCATCCACCGCTACGTGGCACCTACTTACATCGACCCCGCCCCGGAGATCACCGAAGCGGAGATCGAACGGCGTCTGGCCGGGGCCCCCGGGGCCTTGCTGTCCTCGGTGCCTATCTTCGTGCCGATCATCCTGATCGTGGTACGTTCCGTGCTCGCGTCGGTCTACGGGTACGAGGCGGAGGGCTACGGCAGCCTTTCGCTGGCTCCCCGGCTGGTGTTCTTTCTTGGGGAGCCCTTCATCGCGCTGGCGATCGGCTGCCTCCTGGCGCTCTTGCTGCCCCGCAAACTGGAGCGGGAGATGCTTTCCACCGACGGCTGGATCGGTCAGGCGCTGACCGGGGCGGCTTCCATCCTGCTCATTACGGGGGCGGGGGGCGTATTCGGGCAGATCCTGCGCGACTCCGGCATCGCGACCGTGCTGGGGGAGGCCCTGGCGGGCTTCCACCTCGGCATCTGGTTGCCCTTCCTGCTGGCGGCTGCGATCAAAACGGCCCAGGGCTCTTCTACCGTGGCCCTCATCACCGCGGCCTCCATCGTGGCTCCGATGATGCCCGACCTGGGCTTCGTCAGCCCACTGGACCGCGCCCTGGTGGTGGTGGCCATCGGGGCGGGCTCGGCGGTCGTCTCCCACGCCAACGACAGTTTTTTCTGGGTGGTCACCCGGCTGTCGGGCATGCCGGTGAAGACCGGTTACCGCCTGGTGACCCTGACGACCCTCGTGCTGGGCACCACGGCCGCCCTGGCGCTCTTCCTGATTCACCTGATTGCCGGCTGATGCAGGCTAAGGCCGCTGCGGGCGTACCGCCGTGGTCCGCTAGACGTTGCTGACCAGGGTGCCCACGGATTCCCCGAACATGATCTTGCGCAGGTTGCTGGGCTCGTTGATGTCGAAAACGATGATGGGCAGGTTGTTCTCGGCACAGAGGGCGAAGGCCGCCTGGTCCATGACGCGCAGGTTCTTGTTCATCACCTCGCGGAAAGAGATCGTCTCGTACTTAGTGGCGGTCGGGTCCTTTTCCGGATCGGCGGTATAGATGCCGTCGACGCGGGTACCCTTGAGGATCACTTCGGCGCCGATCTCATTAGCCCGCAGGGCCGCGGCGCTGTCGGTGGTGAAGTAAGGGTTGCCGGTGCCGCCGCTGAAGATGACCACGCGGCCCTTCTCGAGGTGGCGGATGGCGCGGCGGCGGATGTAGGGTTCGGCAATTTGCTGCATCTCGATGGCGGAGATGAGGCGGGTGAACACGCCGTGGGTTTCCATCATGCTCTGCAGGGCCATGCCGTTGATGACGGTGGCCAGCATGCCCATGTAATCGCCCTGGGTGCGCTCCACGCCGGACTCCGCGGCGGAGAGTCCGCGGAAGATGTTTCCTCCTCCGATGACCACGGCTACTTCGACCCCGATGTCAATCAGCTCCTTAATCTGCTTGGTGTAATAGGTGAGCATCTTGGAATCGATGCCGTACTGCTGCTCGCCCATCAGGGTTTCGCCAGACAGTTTGAGCATGATACGCCGGTATTTCAGGGCCATTTGGGGGGGATTTGCGCAAAGGTAGTTATTAGACGGGCTTCGCCCTGGGGTAGAGGGCTTTGCCGGTAGATGCTGCGCTGGGGTAGAGGCTCCCTGCGGTCGCGGTAGACGCTGCGCTGGGCTTAGAGCTTGCGTTCGAGGGCGGGGAGGGTGGCGGTTTTCCAGGGGGCGAAGGTGTCGGCGAGGATGTGGGTGCGGGCTTCGCGGACGAGGGAGAGGTAGAAGGTGAGGTTATGTAGGGTCGCGAGCTGGCCGGCGAGGAGTTCGTCGCAGCGGAGGAGGTGGCAGAGGTAGGCCTTGCTGTGTACTTGGGAAGTAGGGGCCGCTTCGGGGTGGTCGTCGATGGGGGAGTGGTCGTTCTTCCAGCGGGCGTTGCGAATGTTGATGATGCCCTGGCGGGTGTAGAGCATGCCGTGGCGGGCGTTGCGGGAGGGGAGTACGCAGTCGAACATATCCACGCCGCGGGCGATGCACTCCAGCAGATTGGCGGGGGTGCCGACGCCCATGAGGTAGCGGGGCTTGCGTGGGGGCAGGATGTCGCAGCACAGTTTGGTGATGCGGTACAGATCGGGAATCGGTTCGCCGACGGAGAGGCCACCGATGGCGTTGCCGGGCTGGTCCTGGGCGGCGATGAACTCACAGGACCGGGTGCGGAGATCATCGAAGCTGCCACCCTGTACGATGGGGAAAAGGGCTTGTTCGTGTCCGTAGCGGGGGGAGCTGTCCCGCATGAAGGCCACGCAGCGCTCCAGCCAGCGGTGGGTGAGGTGCATGCTGTCTTCGGTGTACCGGCGGGTAGAGGGGTGAGGGGGGCACTCGTCGAATGCCATGACGATATCGGCGCCGATCGACCGCTGGATACCGAGGCTGCTCTCGGGGCTGAACAAGTGCTTACTCCCGTCGATGTGGCTGGCGAAGGTGGCCCCCTCCTCGGTGATCTTGCGGCGGTGGGCGAGACTGAAGACCTGGTAGCCGCCGCTGTCGGTCAGGATGGGGCCGTCCCAGTTCATGAAGCGGTGCAGGCCCCCGGCGGCTTCCATGACTTCCATGCCGGGACGCAGGTAGAGGTGATAGGTATTCCCCAGGATGATCCGGGCCTTTACATGCTCCCGCAGCTCCCGTTGGTGCACCCCCTTGACGGTCCCCAGGGTACCCACCGGCATGAAGATGGGCGTTTCGATCTGGCCGTGGGCGGTGGTCAGGGTGCCGGCGCGGGCGTCGGTGGCGGAGTCGGTGTGCAGGAGGTCGAAGGTCATCGGCGCGAAGATAGAAGATGCGTACGGACGCGCCGGCCCCGGCGGCCACGGGACGCGGACGGGACTTACCTTCGCGGCCATGAAATTTTTAGTCGTAGGCCTCGGTAACCCCGGCCCTAAGTACGAAGACACCCGCCACAACGTCGGTTTCCGCGTCGTGGAGCGCCTGGAGGCGGAGTGGAAAGCCGACAGCTTCGGCGACGTCGCGCGCCTCAGGCACCGGGGGAAGCAAGTCATCCTCCTCAAGCCCACGACCTATATGAACCTGAGCGGCAAGGCCGTGCGCTACTGGCTGCAGGCCGAGAAGATCCCCAAGGAAAATATGCTGGTCGTACTGGACGACCTCCACCTCGACTTCGGGCGGCTCCGGCTGCGGGGCAAGGGCAGCGACGCCGGCCACAACGGACTGAAGGACATCGACCAGCTGACCGGCGGCAACAACTACGCCCGCCTGCGGGTAGGCATCGGCAAGGATTTCCACCCGGGGCAGCAGGCCGACTACGTCCTGAGCGAATGGACGGCGCAGGAACGCAAGGACCTGCCCGAGGTCGTCACCACCGCCGCCGAGGCCTGCCTCAGCTTCTGCGCCCACGGCCTGGGCAACACGATGAGTCAGTTTAATCGATAAACCCAATCCGCCAAACCGTGTTACGCCCCTACATAACCGCTCCGCTCGCTTGAATACACAAGTCACCATCGTCGGGGCCGGCTTTGCCGGCCTGTCCGCCGCCGCTTACCTCGCGCGGGAGGGATACCAGGTCCGGCTCTTAGAAAAGAACGAGGGGCTGGGCGGCCGCGCCCGTCAGTTCTGCGCCGAGGGCTTCACCTTCGATATGGGCCCCAGCTGGTACTGGATGCCGGAAGTCTTCGAGCAGTTCTTCAATGCCTTCGGCTCCACGGCCGCCGATCACTACGAATTGGTGCGGCTCGACCCGAGCTACGAGATGGTGTTCGGCGCGGAGGACCACGTGGAAATACCGGCCAACACCGCCGATCTATTCGCCCTCTTCGAGCGCCTCGAGCCCGGCAGCTCCGCCAATCTGCGCAAGTTCCTGGACGAAGCCGAGTACAAATACCGCGTCGGCATCAGTGAGTTCGTACAGAAGCCCGGACACAGCATCATGGACTTTGCCGACCTGCGGGTCGTTAAATCCGCCTTCCGCCTGCAGATGCTGACCGACATGGCCAGCTACGTACGCAAGCTCTTCACCCACCCCCAGCTGATCCAGCTGCTGGAGTTTCCGGTGCTCTTCCTGGGGGCCACCCCCGCCAATACGCCGGCCCTGTACAGCCTGATGAACTACGCCGACCTCGAGCTCGGCACCTGGTACCCCCTCGGCGGCATGCACAAGATCATCGAGGGCATGGTGCGCGTCGCCCGCGAACAGGGCGCCGAACTGCTGACCGGCAAGGCAGTCGCTTCGGTGGCCACGACCGGGGGCAAGGTGACGGCGGTCACCACGGACGACGGGACGGTCTACCCCACCGACATCCTCCTCTGCGCCGCCGACTACCACCACTTCGAGCAGGAGGTCCTGGCCCCGGCCGACCGACAGTACACGCCAGCCTACTGGGCCAAGCGGACCATGGCCCCCTCCAGCCTCCTGTTTTACGTCGGCCTGGACCGCAAGGTGCCCGGCCTGCACCACCACACCCTCTTCTTCGACGCGGACTTCAACCGGCACGCCCACGACATCTACGAGGAGCCGGTATGGCCGGAAGATCCCCTCTTTTACGTCTGCGCGCCCTCGGTGACCGATCCGGCGGTGGCCCCGGAGGGCCAGGAGAACATGTTCTTTCTCCTGCCGCTGGCCCCCGACCTCGACGACAACGACGAGCGGCGCGAGCACTACTGGAACCTGATGTGCGAGCGCCTGAGCCGCCGCATCGGCTTCGACATCCGCCCCCACGTGGTCTACCGCCGCGGCTACGCGCACCGGGAATTCAAGGAAGATTACAATGCATTTCGCGGGAATGCCTACGGTCTGGCAAATACCCTGCTGCAAACCGCCTTTTTAAAGCCTAAATTGCGGAGCAAGAAAGTCGAAAACCTCTGGTACGCCGGGCAACTGACGACCCCTGGTCCGGGAATGCCGCCAAGCATCATCTCCGGGGAAGTGGCCGCCCGCGATATCCATCATGCCATGACCGGCCAGTCCCAACTGTCCGAAGCCCCCGTTAACCCCTCGCATGCTTAGCCTGTACCATCAAGTATGTCGCGAATGCGCCTCCCTGGTCACCCGCCGTTACAGCACCAGCTTCAGCCTGGGCATCCGGGTATTTGATGCCCCACTGCGGGCCCCCATCTACGGCATCTATGGCTTCGTCCGCTTCGCCGACGAGATCGTGGACACCTTCCACCACAAGGATAAGCAGATGCTGTTCCAGCGGTTCCGCGCCGACACCTACCACGCCCTCGAGGAAGGCATCAGCCTTAACCCCATCCTCCAGGCCTTCCAGGAGGTGGCCAACCGTTACGATATCGGTCGTGACCTGATCGATCCCTTCCTCGACAGCATGGAAATGGACCTCGACAACACCCGCTACAACCCGTCCTTATATAAGGAATACATCTACGGCTCGGCCGAGGTAGTGGGCCTCATGTGCCTGCGCGTCTTCGTCGACGGGGATATGGAGGAGTACGAGCGCCTCAGGGATTCGGCCTGCTCGCTCGGGGCCGCGTTTCAGAAGATCAATTTCCTGCGGGACATTCGTTCGGACTACCACGACCGCGGCCGCGTCTATTTCCCCGGCGTTGACTACGATAAGTTCGACAACGACATCAAGGTCGCCATCGAAACGGAGATTCAGGCGGATTTCGACCACGCCTACACCGGCATTAAGCAGTTGCCCGCCAG
>CAWDMV010000003.1:0-312500 GCA_963803525.1 Lewinellaceae bacterium | reverse complement strand
TGGATTTACGATCACGTAAAGTCCGTTGCGAGAAATTCAATTTTATTTCTCAAGCGTCTGTTGGATATAATACTCATTAGTTTTAGGCAAGATTTAACGTTACGATTTTAACTCGTTTCGGTTTCTAAGAAACTATGTCCGGACTTCGGTCGGGATATTAAGAATAGGAAGTGAAACAAGGGCGTACGGGGAATGCCTAGGCTCTCAGAGACGATGAAGGACGTGGTAAGCTGCGAAAAGCTAGGAGGAGGTGCAAACGACCGTTGATTCCTAGATGTCCGAATGGGGCAACCCACTAGATTGAAGATCTAGTATCCCGATAACAATCGGGAAGGTAACCCGGGGAACTGAAACATCTAAGTACCCGGAGGAGGAGAAAATAATTTAATGATTCCGCAAGTAGTGGCGAGCGAATGCGGAACAGCCCAAACCATTACGATACGTCGTAGTGGGGTTGTAGGACTTGTATAATTGTAACACACGTAACTGGAACAGTTTTGGAAAAGCTGACCACAGGGGGTGAAAGTCCCGTACAGGAAGTGTGTGCTGCATGACGAGTATCCTGAGTAGGGCGGGGCCGGAGAAACCCTGTCTGAATTTGCGGGCACCATCCCGTAAGGCTAAATACTCCTGAGAGACCGATAGTGAACCAGTACCGTGAGGGAAAGGTGAAAAGAACCGCGAGAAGCGGAGTGAAAAGACCCTGAAACCGTGCGCCTACAAGCGGTCGGAGTCCTGATTTATCGGGATGACGGCGTGCCTTTTGCATAATGAGCCTACGAGTTACTCCTCACTACCGAGTTTAAGGTGTTCAGCACCGGAGGCGGAGCGAAAGCGAGTCTTAACAGGGCGGTAAAGGTAGTGGGGGTAGACGCGAAACCTGGTGATCTACCCATGGGCAGGTTGAAGTTCCGATAGTCTCGGAATGGAGGACCGAACCGGTAAACGTTGAAAAGTTTTCGGATGACCTGTGGGTAGGGGTGAAAGGCCAATCAAACCAGGAGATAGCTCGTACTCCCCGAAATGCATTTAGGTGCAGCGTCGTGGAATGTGTGCCGGAGGTAGAGCTACCAATAGGGCTAGGGGGCTTCACCGCCTACCAACCCCTGATGAACTCCGAATGCCGGCATAACAGTAGCGGCAGTGAGGCTGCGGGTGCTAAGGTCCGTGGCCAAGAGGGGAACAACCCAGACCATCAGCTAAGGTCCCCAAATCCGGGCTAAGTTGAATGGAACGATGTGGGGATGCTAAGACAGCTAGGATGTTGGCTTGGAAGCAGCCATTCATTTAAAGAGTGCGTAACAGCTCACTAGTCGAGCGTTCCTGCGCGGAAAATACTCGGGCATAAGCTCGGTACCGAAGCTATGGATTTGGTTCCAACTTGATTGGAACTAACTGGTAGGGGAGCATTGTAGTACGGCACTGAAGGTGTGGGGTGACCCATGCTGGAGCGGCTACAAAAGCAAATGTAGGCATGAGTAACGATAAAAGGGGTGAGAAACCCCTTCGCCGTAAGACTAAGGTTTCCGTATTCGATGTTAATCAGAATCGGGTTAGTCGGGACCTAAGGTGTAGCCGCTAGGCGAAGCCGATGGCAAACGGGTTAATATTCCCGTACCCGCTCACAATGAAAGCGACGGAGTAGTGTAGGTATCGCGTACTGACGGAATAGTACGTTGAAGGTTGAGTAAAATTGACCGATAGTACAGTTTCCTCTTCGGAGGCAATTGATAGTGTACCGAAGCGACTTCCAAGAAATAGCGAGTGAAGCGGCCCGTACCGTAAACCGACACAGGTAGTCGAGGAGAGTATCCTAAGGCGCTCGAGTGATTCATGGCTAAGGAACTAGGCAAATTAGACGCGTAACTTCGGGAGAAGCGTCGCCCCCACTTGCGGGGGCCGCAGTGAAGAGGCCCAGGCGACTGTTTAGCAAAAACACAGGACTCTGCTAAATCGCAAGATGAAGTATAGGGTCTGACACCTGCCCGGTGCTGGAAGGTTAAGGAAGGGGCTTAGTGCGCAAGTGCGAAGGTCTTAACTGAAGCCCCAGTAAACGGCGGCCGTAACTATAACGGTCCTAAGGTAGCGAAATTCCTTGTCGGGTAAGTTCCGACCTGCACGAATGGTGTAACGATCTGGGCACTGTCTCGGCCATGAGCTCGGTGAAATTGAAGTATCGGTGAAGATGCCGATTACCCGCAATGGGACGAAAAGACCCCGTGAACCTTTACTACAGCTTCACATTGCGTTAGGGTATAAGATGTGTAGGATAGGTGGGAGACTACGAAGCGGGCACGCCAGTGTTTGTGGAGTCGTCCTTGAAATACCACCCTTCTTATACTTTGACGCTAACTCCCGCGAAACGGGAGGACCGTGTGTGGTGGGTAGTTTGACTGGGGTGGTCGCCTCCTAAAGTGTAACGGAGGCTCGCAAAGGTACCCTCAGCATGGTTGGTAATCATGCGAAGAGCGTATAAGTATAAGGGTGCTTGACTGAGAGAGCGACAGCTCGACCAGGTGCGAAAGCAGGCTTAAGTGATCCGGTGGTTCCGTATGGAAGGGCCATCGCTCAAAGGATAAAAGGTACTCCGGGGATAACAGGCTGATCTCCCCCAAGAGCTCACATCGACGGGGAGGTTTGGCACCTCGATGTCGGCTCGTCACATCCTGGGGCTGAAGAAGGTCCCAAGGGTTGGGCTGTTCGCCCATTAAAGTGGCACGCGAGCTGGGTTCAGAACGTCGCAAGACAGTTCGGTCTCTATCTATTGCGGGCGTAGGAATATTGCGGAGATCTGTTTCCAGTACGAGAGGACCGGAATGGACGTATCTCTAGTGTACCGGTTGTGGCGCCAGCTGCACTGCCGGGTAGCTATATACGGCATGGATAAGCGCTGAAAGCATCTAAGCGCGAAGCCAACTCCAAGATGAGTATTCCCCTGAGGGTCGCAGAAGATGACTGCGTTGATAGGTTGTAGGTGGAAGTGCGGTAACGTATGGAGCCGAGCAATACTAATCGCCCGACAGCTTCCTTTTTTTTTCTTGGGAATGGGTTTGAGTGACCAGTTGAATGACTGGCCTGAGGCTTATGAGTAAGAATCCAAATGGCAGCACGCTTGTGGAAGTATGTATAATAATTTTAAGTAATCGGTCTTAACGGGACCGTAGTCCAGTGAAGAGGACTGAAGCTCTCTTATCGAACTTGTTGATCGTTATCAAAGAAACGGCCTTTGCCCCCGCCCTCCGTAGAGGAGAGGGGGCCAGGCACGAAGACTTTGGTGGCTACAGCGGGCAGGATCACCTCTTACCATTCCGAACAGAGAAGTTAAGCTGCCCAGCGCCGATGGTACTTGGACTTGATCCCGGGAGAGTAGGTCGCCGCCAATTTTATGAATGCCTCGTCGCTCGCTAGCGGTGGGGCATTCTCCGTTTGGGGGAGGGGAAGAAGGGGAGCGGCTGCGGAGAGAGGTTCACCACGGAGGAAGCGGAGGGCTGCACGGGGCTTGCGCGGAGGCGTGTAGGGCGGGTGCGACTTCCGATGGTACTCGTTGAGGTAGCCTCCGGCCATGCCAACGCATAGATACTTCCTACCACGCCGGAAGTGCTTAACAGAAGCTATCCCTTGTACAGGTAGATAGTCTGCCGAAGCCAAATAGGCAAGGGGCCTACAAACTACTGGTCTGTACGCCCCTTGCTTAGAGCCTGTTTGGTAGATCGCTTACTGCACGATAACCCGCACGTGCTCTATCTCCCCATCGATGGCTAATCTAAGGATGTAGATACCGGGCTGCAGGTCGTCCCGGTAAAAGTCAAAGGCGTCACTTGCCGCTGTACTCAGCTGTCGTACGATGCGCCCCGCTCCGTCGAGTACGGTGACGCTAGTCAGTCGACCGGTAAACTGAAGGTTAAACCGATCGCTCACCGGGTTAGGGTAGACGGAGACCGGCTTATGTTCCCCCGCTGAGCGTTCAACTAGTGCGGATGCGTTAACCGCCTTGCCGTTGCCCAGGCAATTAGCGGCTTGACCGCCACTCCCGATGGGCGGATCAATGAGCAGTCCGATGGCCAGCTTATCAAGCTCGATGCCGGACTCTCGGCGGGCAATCTCGATGGTCTGGGGACCGGCGCTGAGCTGGAATTCGAGCGGTACGACTGTGGTACCGCGGGTCCACTCCGCAGCCTGCGACCAAACTGGGCCACTTGCCGTGTAGGGAAAGTTAATGGTGTTCCACTGGTACCATTTTCCCCCTCCGACCCGGATCCACATGGAGTCATCTCCAACCCCGTTAGTCACCGTACGTACGAAGACACGGTACGTACCCGCTACCGCGGCGGTGAAGGGGAGGCGGATCAGGTGGCGGTCGTCGGTTGGGGGGCTGTTGACAAAGCGATTGCTACCAGCCGCCAGCAGACTCACACCTCCGGAAGCATTGGCACGCTGCACCGCCTGCCATGCGGCCCCGTAGTCCGCACACTCCAGTTCGTAGTAAGTAGTACTACCGGGGCCGACTGGTTCGCTCGGCTCTTCAGGCGTGGCCGCGCAGTTGGACGCGGTACCACCGCTACCAGTAGGTGCATCAATCAGCAAGCCAATGGCGAGTTTATCAATTTCGATGCCCGATTCCCGCCGGGCGATCTCGATGGTCTGCGGGCCGGTACTGAGCTGGAAGTCTACCGGTACGGCTACGGTGCCGCTGGTCCACTCCCCGGTTTGCGACCAGACCGGACCGGAGGCATCGTACGGAGAGTTGATGCGGTTCCACTGGTGCCATTTTCCTCCGCCGACCCGGATCCACATCGAGTCGTCGTTGCCCCCTGTCGTCACGGTACGTACGAAGACGCGGTAGGTGCCCGCGACAGTAGCCGTGAAGGGAATACGGATGAAGTGGCGCTGATCAGTGGGAGGGCTGTTAGTAAAGCTGTTAGTGCCAGCTGCTAGTAAGCTCATGCCCCCGGAGGCAAGTGGGCGGTCTACGGCCTGCCACGCGGCCCCGTAGTCCGCACACTCGAGTTCATAAAAGGAGATACCGGCGGGCTCTTCCGGTGCTTTCGGCTCATCTGTACAGTTTGTCGACGCACTGCCCGTACCGGTAGGCTGACCGATGCCGATACCGACCGCCAGCTTATCAATCTGGATGCGGGGCTCACGGGTGGCGAACTCGATCGTCTGCTGCCCTGCGCTCAAGTTGAATTCCAGCGGAGTGACATCCTGTAAGTCGGCGGACTCTCCAGCGCGTGCCCAAAAGAAATTGTCGGTGCCATCGGGGTTGTTGATGTTATTCCACCGGTACCACTTACCCCCTGCGACCCGAAACCAGATACTATTATCGTTGCTGTTTGTACTAGAAGCCCGCACGTATAGCCGGTAGCTCCCGCTGGCAGAAGCCGTGAAAGAGAACCGTACAGTGTACTTAGCCTCCGTCGGAGGGGCATTGAAGAAACCCTGGTCGTTGCCCGCCTCCAGGGCAGTTCCACCGGAGGCGCTGCTACGGGAGAACTTGTTCCAACCAGAGCCGTAGTCCGCGCATTCCGCTTCTAAAAATACGGCATCGTCGCCACTGGGCGGTGGCGGCGGCGGCGGCGGCGGTGGTGGCGGTGGTGGTGGCGCGTCACCACTTTTCGTGACTAATGCCGTCCAATCGTCGGTACTCGGGGCGGTAAGTACACTTCCGTTGATGGCGCTCGGCGTGGAGAGGGTGCCCGATCGAGGATTGAACCACCTCACCCGCCAGGTCCCCGCTGGCAAATTCATGTTCGTGGTACCCCCATTAGGGCGATAGATTGCGTAGGCCGTTCCCGGCCGCGCCAGCACGTAGTCATCCGATGCCGAAGTGAGCCCATTATCGTTAGCCACGGAGGGTAGGTAGGACTGGAAATGCTCCTGAAAAAACTGCAGCGCGAAGGCGGCATCCGTATACTTCTGGTCGCGCGAACGGTGGTCCTGACAGTCTAGGTCTCCACAACCCGACTGATAGCCGTAGTAAAACTCCGTACCGGCCCCCCCGGCCATGAGGGTGGCCCAAACTACGTTGGCGCGGATGAGCTTACGGTCGTCCGGATCAGCATCTACGCCGATACTCGCACTGCCTGGTTCGTCGACTGCCACTACCCACTTGTTCCCCGCCGCGGCCGAACGCTGCACCCATTTCTTCGCACTGTCGAAGTTTTGTGAGCCGCCGTTGTTCGAGGTTTGGATAGATACTCCAGTGTAAACGGACTGGTCTCCAGTCAGTTTGCTGTACACGGCATCCTGCTGTCCGGGATACGTATGGATCACCCGCAGGTGATCGTAGGGATCCGTCTGCGCGAAGTAGGTAGCCATCGCTCTCCGCTGCGCATCCGTCTGGGTGTTTTCCTCCCCCATGTTCCAGTTGAGCGCCAGGTGGTGACCGAAGCGAGCGATGAGCTCGCGGTAGTAAAGTTTACGTTCCCGGCCCACGTTGCCCCCGTCCATCAACTGGTCGTTCTCCGTCTCCTGGGTCTTAAAGTGAAGGTACATGCCCTTTAGGTCGGCGTAGGAAAAGATCTGCTCCCACTGCGCCAGGCGGCTTACGTCGAAACGGTCGTGGTACAAATCCTCCGTCCAGGCGTTGGATCCTCCGTAGTTCGATAGACTGGTCCTGAGCAGGTGAGGGAATACGTTTTCATCGTCCCCCCTGACGTTGAAGGTCAGAAAAGAGAAGGCATTAACCCCCTTTCCGGAGAGGTAGGCGATGGCGCCGAGCAGCTCACTGCCCTTACCGCCCTTCCAAGTGTAGGCCTCCGCTTCCGCCGCAGCGTAATCGCGGGCGTGTGGCGCCCAGCTTTTGCGGTAGCCTTTGATGTTGGGCACTTCGTCAAAATCTTCGTAGGCCAGCGTATTCTCCGGAGCATCGGCACCTGCCTTGACGAACCACTCTTTACTCCCGGCATACTGCAGGTAGTGCTCCCCCACGTATTCCAAGCGGCCCTTCCCCCGGTGGTCGCGGCCCGTTTTGTTCGTGGCCAGTACACTAAAGGAGCCAGCAGTGCCGTCAAAAAAGCCGGCCGAACTTCCTCCGCCGTTTATGGCCACGTCATCCCCTTTTTTAAAGCTGGCCGACCAACTCCAGGTACCCGAAGCGTCGGGAGCGAAGTGGACACGCCACTGATTTCCCGAAGTAGCACTGGTCTCTGCGGCATTGCCGTCCGCGGCGTAGAATCCGGGGACCACGTAGGTGCGTCCGCCGTTCTTAAACGTGACCTCCAGGGCGTAGTCGGCAAAGGGGTTTTCGGAAGCCGTCTCCGAGCTGCTGGGACCGTCGAAGGTCAGACTGATTCGGTGCCAGGTACGGAGCTCACCACTCAGGGATGGGGCTTGCGCGTGGAGGGAACTATAAAGTAGGACAGAAAGTAGCAGGTGCGTCCAGCGTAAGTAGGGACGTATTTCCATGAATCATTTGGCTGCGGGGAGTAGCACGCCACAACATATGAAGTGTTATCGATTTACTCAATTCAAACGTATATTTTGTACACCCGCGTACATCCCTCCATTACGGCCCCTCGTACCCTTCTATTAAGGCTTAGTATCCCGCGCGTAGGAACCAGGGGGTTAACACACGGCCGGGCGGGCGGAACACCGGGGCGGCAACCCAACACAAGCTCTCCTCTGCGTTCAAAAGGTCAAATACCCCCCCGTATAGCTTCCCTCCAACCCCGCCAGCTCGCGCGGCCGGCCCTGAAAGATCAGGTGGCCACCGTCGCGCCCCCCCTCCGGGCCAAGGTCGATGACGTAGTCGGCGGACTTGATCACGTCGATGTTGTGCTCGACGATGAGGACCGTGTGGCCGTTTTCGACCAGGGCGTTGAAGGCCGTGAGGAGCACCCGCACGTCGTCGAAGTGGAGGCCCGTGGTGGGCTCATCGAAGATGAAGAGCATGTGTTCGCCCTTCTTCTCCTTCGTCAGGAAGCTGGCGAGCTTCACCCGCTGGGCTTCTCCACCGGAGAGGGTGGAGCTGGACTGGCCCAGGGTGACGTAGCCCAGGCCCACGTCCTGTAGCGGCTGCAACTTCCTCATGATGTCGGTTTCCTCGGCGAAGAAGTCGATGGCCTGGTTGATGCTCAGATCCAGGATCTCGGCGATGTTCATGCCGTTGTACTGCACGTCGAGGATCTCCCGCTTAAAACGGGCGCCGTTGCACTCCTCGCACACGAGACGGACGTCGGCCAGAAACTGCATCTCCACGATCTGTTCCCCCTCCCCCTTGCAGGTGGGGCAGCGGCCACCGTCTACGTTGAAGCTGAAAAAGCTCGGCTTGTACCCGCGGATCTTGGCCAGTTGCTGCTTGACCATCAGGTTGCGGATGGCATCGTAGGCCCCGACGTAGGTGACGGGGTTGGAGCGGCTGCTCTTGCCGATCGGACTCTGGTTGACCATCTCCACCTGGGTGAGCACCTTCAGGTCGCCGCCCAGCTTAGAGAAGGAGCCGGGGGCCTGGGAGGTGCCCTCCCCGAGTTCCCGACGCAGGGCGGGGTAGAGGATGCCCTTGATGAGGCTGGTCTTGCCGCTACCGGACACCCCCGACACTACGGTAATGGCGTTGAGCGGAATCTGGACGTCGATCTTTTTCAGGTTGTGCATACGCGCGCCCTCCAGCTTGATCCAGTTGGTCAGGCGGCGCACCTGGGCGGGGGGCTCGATCTGCATCGCCCCGTTCATGTATTTGGTCGTCAGGCTCTCGGTCGCCTCGTCGTAGATGGATTCGTAGGGTCCGGCGAATATGACCTCGCCACCGTGGACGCCTGCTTTGGGACCAATATCGATGAGGTAGTCCGCCGCCGCGATGATGCCCTCCTCGTGCTCGACGACCAGCACGGTGTTTCCCAGGTCGCGCAGTCTGCGAAGGACCGCCACTAAACGCTCGGTATCCCGGGGGTGCAGCCCAACGCTGGGCTCATCCAGGATGTACAGACTGGCCGTCAGGTTACTGCCCAGCGTGCGGGTCAGGTTGATGCGCTGGCTCTCCCCGCCGGAGAGCGTGCTGCTCAGGCGATTGATGGTCAGGTAGCCGAGGCCGAGGTCCATCATGCTCTGTAGGCGATTATTCAGCTCGATGAGAATGCGCCGGGCCACCGTGGTGTCGTGCGCGCTGAGGCGCAGGTCCAGAAAGTGTTTTTGCAGCAGGTCGATGGGCAGGTCCACCAATTCGGTGATGGACGTTCCGGCTACCTTGACGTAATTGGCCTCCTTGCGCAGGCGTCCGCCGCGGCAGGCGTGACAGATCGTTCGGCCGCGGTAGCGGGCCAGCATCACCCGGTTCTGGATCTTATACAGCTTTTTCTGCAGCTCTTCGAAGAAGGCATGGATGCCGGCTACGTGGCGGTTGCCGTCCCACAGCTCCCCCTTCTGTTCCGGGCTCAGATCGGCGTAGGGCGCGTGTACGGGAAACTGGAAGCGGTTAGCGGCCCGCAGGAAGTTCTTCTGCCACTCGCCGTAGCTGCTGCCCGTCCAGGGGGCTACGGCCCCGTCGTAAACCGACAGGCTCGGGTTGGGGATCACCTTGTCCTCGTCGATGCCCATCGTGCGGCTGAAGCCCTCGCAGGTGGGGCAGGCCCCGTAGGGGTTATTGAAGTTGAACAGGGCGGGGGAGGGCTCGAGGAAGGTCATCCCGTCGAGCTCGAAGCGGTTGTTAAAGGCCTCCCAGCTCCCCCCGTCCAGACTCACGATCACCTCCCCGTCGCCCTCGCTGAAGGCCGTTTGTACCGAGTCGGCGATGCGTTTGTTATTCTCCTCATCCTCCGGCTTGACCACGAAGCGGTCGACCAGCACCATCATTTCTTCCTCCGTTTCCAGGGCGTTCAGCACCTTCTCCAGGCTCGCCCGGCCACTTTCGAGTACGTCCTCGATCTGCTGGGGCTCGTCGTCCACCAAGACGCGGGTGTAACCTTTCTGTTGCAAAAGTTCGAGTTCGCGCCGGAGGGTACGGTCGCCGTAGGTCC
This sequence comes from Lewinellaceae bacterium, assembly GCA_963803525.1. Taxonomy (GTDB): domain Bacteria; phylum Bacteroidota; class Bacteroidia; order Chitinophagales; family Saprospiraceae; genus Neolewinella. The sequence goes on along the minus strand of CAWDMV010000003.1, from coordinate 302,547 downwards.
GGGAAACGGGCGCGTAGAGGTACACCCGACTCCCCACTTCCCGGCCCAGAATGTAATCGACCACGTCGGTCACGGCGTGCCGCTTGACTTCCTCTCCGCTGATCGGGCTGTAGGTGCGGCCTACCCGGGCATAGAGCAAACGCAGGTAATCGTAGATTTCGGTGAGCGTCCCCACCGTCGAGCGGGCGTTGGTCGTGGAGGTCTTCTGCTCGATGGCAATGGCCGGACAAATGCCGCGGATATAGTCTACCTCCGGCTTCTTCATCCGCATCAGGAACTGCCGCGCGTAGCTGCTCAGGCTTTCCACGTAGCGGCGTTGTCCCTCGGCGAAGAGGGTGTCCATCGTCAAACTCGACTTGCCGCTGCCACTCACCCCCGTGACCACCACCAACCGGTTCTTGGGAATGGTAATGTCAATGTTCTTGAGGTTATTGGCGCTGGCCCCCTTGATGAAGATAGCGGTGCGGAGGTCGGCGGCGGTATGCGTCTGCTGATTCTTGGACATAGTAAGGCAAACGACGGGGCCAAGGCCGGGGTTTAAGGCGCGCGCGGGTATTCCAACAATTCGTTGGGTCAACAAGGGGCGCGGTCGCGGGTGCCGGGGAAGTCAACCACGCGCGCACGCAGCGTCCGATCAAAAATTTAGCGGCGGCGTGGGTGAACAAATTCACAATCGCAAAAGAGATGTAGCAAACTGTTGGGGTGACCATGGTGCGCAAACCAGCCGGTTAAGGTAGTTTTACGATCTACTACCGACTAAATCCCTCAAACGCTCCATTTCATGCTTTGGATTTCTACGTTTACAACCAACCGCTGGGCCAGTCATCCCTTGCACGGGATCGCCGCCCTCCTCCTTTTTTTCACCTGCTCGGGTGTCCTGCACGCGGCACCTAACCTTCCGGAAGCGGCCGCCGCCTTGATCCGAATTGAGAACCTCACGAAGGTTCCCGGCAGCAACCGGGGCTTTCCGGCCGAGGATTTCTTCACCTTCCACCGCAGCGACCGGGAGCGGAACAGCAACAACCAACTCGTCAAGTACCAGGACCGCAGCAAAATGCGGATCCACAACGACGGCGACGCTACGCTGGTCATCACCCAGCTTACCACGACCAACACGAAGAAGTTTACCATCACCGGGGTAAGCATTCCCTCCGGTGGGCTTAAAGTTGCTCCCGGTGGATTTGTAGATGCTACGATTAACTTCGTCGCCACGGGATTGAACGCTAAGACCCTCCACACCGAAACGCTCGTCTTGCAGAGCAACGCCGGCAATGCGGGCAGCGCGAAGGCTACTTTCCGCGGAGCCTTTATGACCAGCCTGGAAGGAGGCGCCGAGATCAACGTGCAGCAGGTATTTGAAACCTTCGGCTTCGGAACCCGGATGGGACTGAAAAGCGACGGTACGATCCAGACCCGGCCAAGCTCCGACTACCCTACCGACAAGGAGGTCAATTCGGGGTCCCAGGGCGACCTTATCGTATCCCAAGTACTTCGTTCAGGCGGACCCTCTCCAAACCCCTGCAGATGATCCAGATGGCGGCTTTTCATTCTCCGGGGGGTCCCCCCTCGGAACTGCGCAACGGTAAAAGTCAGGTCGTCGGCGGCATGCGCTACATTCACGGAAGCGCTTTACCACCAAACCCTGTTGCCGCACCTGACGGATGAGTCCGTCGAGATTGCGGGTGACTTTACCGCGCAAATCACGAGCCCTTCAGAATCCAGATCGCCGGCTACATGACCTTACGGGGGTAACTACTTCGGGCAGAAGCGCACGGAGATCCTCGGCGTCCGGGTATACCTGGCTAAGGACGGCGCCGGGCCGCGTAATCCCCAACGAATACATTGTCGTACAGGACTACATCGAAAACGGCTGTGGCGCGGGCTCCGCGAATTGCGACTGGAACGACAACGTCTCGTACATCATCAATGCGCGGCCGCTCGGCGTCCCCAGCTCCATTGCTATCCCTGATATTAAGGCTACCGCTGGGGTAACCAAAGTCTACTCCGTGACTGACTATTTCGACCGGGGTTACGCGGGAAATAAGCTGACCTACACGGCACGTCTTGCCAACGGCGGCGGCCTGCCCGGCTGGATTACCCTCAACGCGGAAACCGGTACCTTCCGCTTGACCACCCCCAACAACGTGAGTGACCAGGCGATCCGTATCGCGGTGACGGCCACGGGCTACAATAAGCTTCAGACCAGCTCTGCCTTTACCGTGACCGTCGATGGCTCCACCACGCCGACCGAGCCCGGGCCCGATCCGGAACCCGATCCGGAGCCCGAGCCCGAGCCGGAGCCCGAACCCGAGCCCGAGCCGGGAGCCAAGACCTACTGGCTGGAAGCCGAATGCGCTCTAGTGGGAGCGACGTGGACCGAAGAAGGATCTAGTGCGGCTTCCAACGGAAAGTATGTCGTAGTGAAAACTAAGCGGTCTACCAGTACGCCCCCCGCCGACAACGCCGACAACCGCGTACGCTTCGTGGTCAGCGATGCCCGGGCCGGTGCCTATCAGCTGTTTGCCCGCATCGACGCTCCGTCGGGAGCCAACGACTCCTACTGGGTACGCCTGAACAACGGCCCCTGGTACCAGTGGAAGAGTGGCATGGCACAGGGCGTGGGCTTTGCCTGGAATCAACTCCCCGGTGCCCCCCTATTGATGAAGGAAGGGACGAACACCGTGGACTTCGCCTTCCGGGAGAACAATACCCGTCTGGACAAAATTTACCTCACGGGCACCACACAGGCTCCCAGCGGTCTGGGTAGTGTAGCCGACAACTGCGGGGTAGTAGAAGAAGCGACGAACTTCTGGATCGAAGCCGAATGCGGCAGCATTGGCAGCGGCTGGTCGGTGGAAGCCGAATCGGGTGCTTCCAATAACGGCTACGTAATCTTCCGGGGTGACCGCAACATCAACGTACCCACCAGCAACGTCCCCGCCCAGCAGGTGACTTACCAAGTCAATCTGGCTAAGAGTGGTACCTATCACCTCTTTCTGCGTGCCGACGCACCGGACCCGACCCGCAACTCCGTCTGGGTACGCATCGACGACGGAGCGTGGATCAAGATGTGGGAAGAGATCGGGGGTGCGCAATGGCTCACCAACGGATTCGAATGGACGAAGGTCAACCAGGACGGCAATGACGTCTCCTTTAACCTCAGCGCCGGCACCCACATCATTCGTATCGCCAATCGTGAGACGGAAACGAAGATCGACAAGCTCTACCTCTCGAGCAGTCCCACGCTGCCCACCGGTATGGGTAGCGGGGCAACCAACTGTACGGCTTCCGCCGCCGCCCTGATAGCCGCCGCCGCTGCCTCCCGGCCCTCCGACCTGACCCGGGCACCGGAGCTGACTCCCCGCCTGGAACTCTTCCCCAATCCGGTAGTCAGTAGCCTGCGGGTCAACCTGACCAGCGGTTACGCGGGACGGGTACTGATGATCCTGACCGACCTCAACGGCCGCCGCGTACGTGATCTATCCTTTGATAAGGAGGGGGAGGAACTGCAGACCGAAGTGGAAGTTGCCGATCTACCGAGCGGCGTCTATCACCTCCGCGTACTGGAGGGGGACCGCCAGCTGATCAAGCCCTTCGTGAAGCGCTAATAGCTACTTGTCTTCGGGCCTGATTATTTCGACGGGGCCGCGCAAGATCGCGCGGCCCCGTCGTGTTTATATCCCGTCGATCGGGGTCATCCGGGTCCTCATTCCTTACACCTGCGTACCCGCCATGTCCCTTCCCCGCTTCCTGTTTATTTGTAGCCGTAACCAGTGGAGAAGTCGTACGGCGGAAACCGTGTTCCGCAAGGACCGACGCGTGGAGGTCAAATCGGCGGGAACCTCTCCCTCGGCCCGTATCCGCGTACGGGAAGACCTGGTAAGGTGGGCTGACCTGGTCTTCGTCATGGAGGAGCACCACGCCGATAAACTGATGAGCCGCTTTGGCCGCGAGAAGGTCCGGGAGAAACTGGTGGTCCTGGATATTCCGGACGCTTACCCCTACATGGACGCTGACCTGGTGGAGGAACTGAAAGACTGCGTAGAATCTTACCTCTGAGTCCACCCGGCCCCGGGTGACCGGGCGATAAGGCGGTGGGCCGGTGCGGGGGGCGGAAGTGGTGGTGAAGAACTAACTTAAGCGGAAGCTTAAACCAAACTCACGATCATGCACGGCCTTATGATGGACTACCCCCTGACCACCAACACCATTCTCGAATACGGCAACCGGGTATTCCCCTACAAACGCATCATTTCTCACCTCCCCGACGGGACGCGGCACGAATACCCCTTCGGGGAGATGTACCTCCGCTGTAAACAGCTGGCCAACGCGCTGCGGAATACCCTGGGCGTTGCCGATGGCGATATGGTGGGCACCTTCGCCTGGAACCACGGCCCCCACCTGGAACTGTACTACGGCATCTCCGGAATCGGTGCGGTGTGTCACACGATCAACATCCGGCTTTCCGCCCAACAGATCGAGTACATCATCAATCACTCGGAGGACAAGGTCATCTTCGCGGATGCGACGCTGGTGCCCCTCCTGGAGCGGATCGCCGACCGGCTGGAGACGGTCGAGCACTACGTACTGATCAACGCCCCGGCGGACTTCACCACCACGCTTTCGAATACCATGCACTACGAGGACCTGCTGGCCGCCGAGCCCGACGAGTTCGAGTGGCCGGCAATCGACGAAAAGCAGGCCTGCGGTATGTGCTACACCAGCGGCACGACGGGCCTTCCGAAGGGGGTGCTGTATTCCCACCGCTCTACCTACCTGCACGCTATGTGCATCATGACGCCCAATGCGGCCAACATCACCTCCAGCGACGTGGTGTTGCTCATCGTGCCGCAGTTTCACGTGATGGCCTGGGGCTATCCCTACCTCTGCCTGATGGCCGGGGCGGATATGGTCATGCCCTCCTCCAATCTACAACCGGCCGCCCTGATCCGCATCATGCAACGGGAAGGGGTGACCACGGCGAACGGCGTACCCACCATCTGGCTAGGCATCTACCAGGAGATGACAAAGCAGCCACCTACCCCCCCGCTGGCCCTTCGGGAATATGTAGTCGGGGGCTCCGCCCTGCCCAAGAGCCTGATCCGGGGATTTGAAGACGACTTCGGCATCCAGGGCGTCCACGCCTGGGGCATGACGGAAACCTCACCCCTGGGAACGGCAAGCCGCCTGCAGGCCAAACACCGCTCGCTGCCGCGGGAAGACCAACTGACCCTACGCGCCAAACAGGGTACCGCCTTCCCCGGCATCGAGCTACGGATCGTAGGGGAGGACGGGGTGCCCCTGCCCCGGGACGGATCATCCATGGGCGAACTGCAGGTACGTGGGGCCTGGGTGATCGACGCCTACTTCAAGACCGCCAGCCGGGACAGCTTCACCACCGACGGGTGGTTCCGGACCGGCGACGTCAGTACGATCGACGCGGAAGGCTATATGGAGATCAAGGACCGAACTAAGGACCTCATCAAAAGCGGGGGCGAGTGGATCTCCAGCGTGGCCCTCGAGTCGTCCCTCATGGCCCACCCGAAGGTCAAGGAGGCTGCCGTAATTGCCATCCCCGACCCCAAATGGGTGGAGCGGCCCCTGGCATCGGTCGTCTTGCTAGACGGAGCCGGGGAAGTGACCGACGAGGAGCTGATCGATTTTCTAGCGCGGGAGTTCGTGAGTTACCAGATCCCCAAGGACTACGTATACCTCACCGAGGTGCCGAAAACCAGCGTTGGAAAATTCGACAAGAAGGAAATCCGTAAACGGTACGCCGAGGGGGCACTCACCTAAACAGGCCCGCCCCGCCCGATCCGGGGATCGGGCGGGGCGGCCGTAAGGTGGGAGTAGGCTCAGAATTATCGACCCACTACGAAAGCCCTGACCGTAGCCCGGTCTCCTTCGATCACCCGCAACTGATACATACCGCTGGGCAGGGAGCCTACGGAGAGTTCCGTAGTGGACTGAAGGTCGTCCTTGAGAATCTGCTCCTGGCGTACGGGGCGGCCGTTCATATCGTAGATGATCAGGTCTACCGCACCGGTATGTCCACTGCTCAGCTCCAACGTAAGGCGATCGGTAGTAGGATTCGGGAAGACGGAGGCCGTGGCGGGTACCACTTGAACGTGGGTCTGCTCGGTAGCGGGGGCCGGATTGGCGGCCGTGCGGGAGAACATCATTTGCATGCCTACGCTCTGGGTGCCTCCGCCACAGGGGGCCGCCTCGGGGCCGATACCGGTAGGCAGGCTGTCGGCCGTAGTCAGGAGCAGCCTGTCGATCTTCGTGCCGGACTCCCGGTTGGACAGGCGGATGGTGTGGTAGCCAGCCTCCAGCTGGAAGGTGATGGGCTTGGTATCGTTCCTGACCTCAAACCAAGTGAACTCCTTAGTGAGCAGCTGTTTTCCTTCCGCATCTTTCCAGAACAGGAACCACGCTCCGTTGTCTACCTGTACCCAAATGCTGTTGCGGGTTGGGTCGGGGGCGTCAAGGCGGAGGTAAAGGTGGTGGATGCCGGACTCCTTGAGGTCTACTTCGTAAGTCAGCGCGTCGCCGGGATTGGCGTCCGTGGGCTGGTCAAGGTTGCGGTCACCGGTATGGACGAGGTAGGTGCCGCCGGCCGCGGTAGTGGAGGATTTCACGGTCCATCCACTGTTTGCGATAGCGCACTCTGCTTCCAAAGCCGGAGTTTCCGTGGGGGCAAGCGTTCCACAATTGGTAGCCGTTTCTCCCAGACCGCTCGGCAGCTCGCTAGAGCGCGAGATGAATACCTTATCGAGTTGCGCGCCGCCTTCGCGGAAGGCGAAGTCAACCGTATTGAGGCCACTCGTGAGCTTCAGGGTGATCGGAAGCTTCGTCCAATTAAAGCCGCTTCCGCGCCGAACGCCATTGCTCCACTTGAACCAGTCACCGTCGTTTACACGAACCCAGTAAGAGTCGGAGGCATTCGAAGGTGCATTGACGCGGGCGGCGAGGTAGTAATCATCGGTCGTCAGGGCGGAAAGCGTAAAGCGTACGTGGTTGTCGGGTACGTCGGCCGGGGCGGTGGACAGGGAGCTGCCGGTGGGCACGACCACGGACTTACCTCCCGAGGCCGCGGCGGACGCCTCCTCCATCCAGCGGTTGCCTACCTGGGCGCACTCCGCTTCGAGCCACCACGTAGTGGCTCCCTTCCTTTTGTCGGGGCTGTCGGGTTCCATGGGGTCGGTGGGGTTCGAGGGGTCCATGGGGTCCACGGTTTCCTCTTCCGGGGCGGAGGGTGTAGGGGGAGTGACGGGGGCTTTCTCCACGATTATGAGTACCTCATCCTCGTCCCGGGCACCCCGGTCGTCGACTACCGTCAGCGTCACCATATGGGAGCCGACGGGAAGGTCAATTTGCGCATGCATTCCCTCGGTACTGCCATCCGCCCAGTTCCACTGGTGGCGAACGAGTTGACCGTCCGGATCGTGAGATCCACTGCCATCCAGCTGTACGGCCAGGGGGGCTTGGCCGTGGATCACGTCGGACGTGGCGATGGCCAGGGGAGTTACGTTCGGCGGCTTGCAGTTTGTGGCGGTCCCGCCCATGCCGGAGGGCTGCTCGCCTTCGGAACTGAGAAACAGCTTATCGAGGCGGGTACTCGCCTCCCGGTAGGCAAAATCGACGACGTTGGTTCCGCTCTTCAGCTCGATGGTGAGGGGCATTTCGTTCCACTGAAAGCCCTGGCCGGCGGTGATCCCTGACTTCCACGCGTACCAGGCACCGCCGTTGACGCGCACGTAGTAGGAGTCATTGATGTTACTACGGGCGTCGACGCGGGCGAACAGCCGGAAGGGGCCTTCCTGGGTATCGAACGTCGTAAAGCGAACCTGATTTTCGGGCAGGTCAGCGGGTGCGGAGGACGTAGAACTGCGCATCGGCGTCACGTAATCCCCCGCGGAGGCCTGGGTGGCGGAAACCAGGGCCCAGTTTTTCCCGTAGTCGGCGCACTCAGCCTCCAACCAGTAGTGGGTGTAGCTGGGCGGGGGTAGCGAAACAATGCTTATCCGATCCGTCGACCGCGCTCCATGGTCGTCCGTTACCGTTAGAATAACTTCGTATTCCCCCTCGGAAAAGGTTACGGTTGGCTTCATGCCAGTAGCCGAACCGCCCTCCCAGGTCCAGGCGTACCGCAGGACGCTGCCGTCACGGTCGTGGGTATTCGTGGCATCGAAGCGGACGGTCAGTGGGCCGACTCCGTTGGTACGGTCGGTCTTGATGAGTACGTCGGGAAGTTGATTGTGGGAAGGGTCCGGAGCACAGTCCGTCAATTTCAGCACTTCTACTAAAGCGGCATTCGGGCAGGTGTAGGCGCCGTTCTGCTCGGTCTGAAGCACGTAGATACCGGGTACCGTTACTTTAGGTTCCTTTACAGCGGACGTAAAGCCGTCGGGGCCGGTCCACCGGTACCGGCCGGTGGGTGTTTCCCCCCGAAGCTGCACGGTATCGCCGGCACAGGTCAGGATCTTACCCAGCCGGTCCGTGTTGGCATCCACGCCGCAGTCGGGGCTGTTATCCGTGACGTAAACAAAGAAAGTGGTGGTGGCGGACAAGCCTTCGGCGTTGCGGGCCGTCACCTTTAGTTGGTGGATATCTCCCAGCGTAGCGGCCGGAGCGAACAGTTGGATCGCCCCATCGGTCTCCGACAGCTTCATCCAGTAGGGGAGTGCCGAGCCGTCGGCCAGGGTAGCGGAATAGCGCAGGTTCGTCCCCGCAAACGCCCCGTTGACCACTAGGGTATAGGGGACTAGCGCATGCACGGCCTGTGGGGGGATCGGTCGGGCAACCGGAGTAGAAAAGATAACTTCGGCAGAAAGGGAGGTAGCCGCTAGGCTGGTCGTGGAGAAAAGGAAGATTAAAAGGCTGAGTATGGGCATGGCGGTGGCCCACCCTCGGTTGAGAGGTAGAGAGACGTACATAAAAGAGAGACGTTACATGAGAGAGAAGAATCGAGACAACACAACACCGGTGCGCAACTGCACCTTACGGACGGCCGGGAAGAACCACGCTGTCCGCCTACTTAACGGGGGGAACCGGGTGTTCATGTGCCGGCCACTCCGATTAACAGTAGAAATTTGGATTTTCCGGAGAAAAAAGCGGTAAGCTTCCCTCAATTACTCCAGGTGCGGTAATTTCTACCCGTCCCATTCCAAAAAGCCCGACGATTATCCGGTTCGCCGTGCACCCGGGCAAGCAGCGGGATACCCGCGCCGGCTCCCGCTGGCAGCAAGCGGACCGCGCAGGTAGTGGTGGGGCTCCGGAAGGCCGGGGCGGAAATACGCTTCGACGGTCTAGCGAAGGGGGGAGATCAGAAAGCCGTAGCGGTAGTTACCGGCCGGGATGGTGTATTCAGGATGGACTTTGGCACCCCAGCTGTCGTCACCACCGACGCCCATCTGTTTGTAGTCGATGTTTACGTTAACCAGCTTGCGCTCCGGCACGTCGTAGGTATGGCGCTGCACCTTGGTATCGCCCTCGTCGTAGTCGCTATTGAGCTGGTGGGAGGCGCTAAATCCGATCAATTCGGAGTCGGCGGAGAACTCGACCCCCTGCCCGTCCGCGTTGACGAAGCGTACGTGGCGCACATCCGTACGGTAGCCGTTCTCCTGGGGGCGGGTGTAGGCGTAGGGCAGCTCGCTTACCTCGGCGGCGTAGGTATCCACCAGGGCGGCGGTGTTGCGATCCTGGTAGTTCTCCCAGGGGCCGCGGCCGTACCAGCTCACGTCGTCGTAGTCGGCCTTCAGGATAAGGTTGTTCCCCAGCCGGGGAATGACGTCCAGGGAATCCGAAATACCACTGAGCGCGTTTTCCACCCGAATGGTGCCGGCCCCGTCGATGGCGTAGGTGACGGTGACCGACCCGCCGGTACCGGCCAGGGCGTAAGTGGCGGTGACCCGGGGTAGACCGTCCGCCACTGTAGTCGTGAAGTCCTGGAGCTGCTGATCCCGGGAGGCCAGTTTCCACGGTTGGGAGAATTCCGTCATGCGGAAGCCGAAATCGTTGTCGGTCGGCGCGCGCCAGAAGTTGGGTTTCAGCGGTCCCTGCAGCAGGTTGCCGTTTCCGTAGTCAAGCCCGTAGAGCAGACCACTGGCCCTGTCGAAGGTAGCGGTAAAGGCTTCGCCCCGTATGACCAGCATCGCTCCACTGGAATCTACGCTCACTTGCCCGCGGTCCGTAAGATTTTGCCGGCCGTAGGTAGGTGGGGAGAGCTGAAATTCCTCGGTGGCGAGCTCATAGTTCCTGGTGAGCAGGGGGGTATTTACTTTCAGTTTGGCGCTTACCTGGAGGAAATACTCGGCGTCGTTACGCAGGTCCGGGAGATTCAGCTTTACGGTTGTTTCGGTACGGGCCGCCAGATCGGGGGTGCCGAGGTCTCCCGTAGCTACTTCCTGACCGTTCTCCAGCAGGCGCCAGTCCAGGACAAAGGCGCTCAGGTCGATAAAGTCGTAGCCGTTATATACAGTTAGCATACCCGTCTCCCGATCGAATGCCGGAAACTTGATGTATTGGTACACTTTCTTCACCTCGTAGAGGGCGGGGTGGGGGGAACGGTCCGCGTTCACTAATCCGTTCAGGTTGAAGTTGCGGTCGTTCTGGAGGTCCTGTCCGCCGAGGTCGCCGCCGTAGGCGTAGTACTCGATTCCGGCCGGAGTCTTCGCCTTCAGGCCCTGGTCCACCCAGTCCCAGATGAAACCGCCCTGAAGCACGGGGTACTCCTCGATGACGTCCCAGTAGTCCTGGAGGTTGCCGACGCTGTTGCCCATGGCGTGGGCGTACTCGCACTGGATGTATGGCCGCCGGGGGGAGCTGGTAGCGTACTTCACCATGTCCTGAATGCGGGCGTACATCGGGGCCTGGATGTCGGTATTATCGTACTGGGTGGCCCCCTCGTACTGTACGGGGCGGGTAGCGTCGTGTTCCTTCAGCCAGTTGTACGTAGCGACGAGGTTTTCGCCGTTGCCGGCTTCGTTGCCGAGCGACCAGATGATGATGCTCGGGTAGTTCTTGTCGCGCTCGAACATGCGGATGGTGCGGTCGAGGTGCATGGCCCGCCATTCCGGCCGGTAGGCGGGGTGGACGGCCTTGGCCGCCTCGTTGTGGTCCAGCCCCTGGTTGGTGGTGCCCATGCCGTGGGTCTCGATATTAGCCTCGTCGACGACGTAGAAGCCGTACTCGTCCGCCAGCCGGTAGAAGAATGCATTCTTGGGGTAGTGACTGCAACGGATGGCGTTGACGTTAAATTCTTTCATGCGCTGCAGGTCGAGCCGGGTCAGTTCCTCGGTGATCACGTGGCCGGTGGTTTCGTCGTGGTCGTGAAGATTGACGCCCTTGAGATAGACGGCCACGCCGTTTACGAGCAACTGGCTGTTCTCGATCTCGATGGTCCGGAAGCCCACCCGGGAGCTGGTCGCCTCGATCACCCGGCCGTCGGCGTCTTCCAGGCTGATTAACAGGGTGTATAGATTGGGGGTCTCGGCCGTCCAGGGCTTCACCTCCTCGACGGTGCCGGTAAAGGTGACGGTCGTCTGGTCCCCCACGGCGATGTCCTCCTCCTGGCTAAATTCCAGGAGGGTATTTTCGCCGTCCATCAGTTTGGCCCCTATGCGGTAACTGGCGGCTTCCGTAGCGCGCGCGTTCCGGTAGGCCAGTTCCAGACGAAATTCCCCGTCGCGGTAGTCGGCGTCGAGGCCCGCCTGTACGGTGAAGTCGCGCAGGGTGACCTTGTCGGTGGCATACAGGTAGACCTCCCGATCGATGCCACTGAGGCGCCAGAAGTCCTGATCTTCCAGGTAGCTGGCGTCGGACCAGCGGTAAACCTCCACGGCCAGCGTATTCTCTCCCGCCCGCAGGTAGTCGGTGATCCTGAATTCGGCGGGTGTTTTGCTGCCCTCGTTGTAGCCGACGCGTTCGCCGTTCACCCAGACGTACATCGCGCCGCTGACGCCGCCGAAGTGGAGGTACACTTCCTTGCCGGCCCAGTCCTCACCCACCGTAAAGTCGCGCCGGTAGCTGCCCACGGGGTTGTAGGCGTGGTCGATGTAGGGTGGGTTTTTCGGGAAGGGGTACACGATATTGGTGTAGATCGGAATCCCGAAACCCTCCAGTTCCCAATTGGCGGGCACCGGAATCTCGGCCCAGTCGGACACGTCGTAGTCCTCCCGGTAAAAAAAGGCCGGCCGGTCGGCGGGAAGCTTTACCCAGTTGAACTTCCAGTTACCATCGAGGGATTGGTAGAGCGGCGACGCTCCGTAGGACGCATTGGCCAGTGCGCCCTCGACGGTGGGGTAGCGGTAGAAGGACGCGGTCGGGTATTCGCGATTGATCTGGAAGATCTCCGGATCCTCCCATTCGGGGGTTTGCTGCGCCGGGAGGGCAGAGCAAATAAAGGCCAACAGGAGAGAGAGCGTGACTAGTCGGGACGTAAGGTGCATAGATCGGGCCGGATGGCTGGTTCAGGAGTGGATAGCAGCAATATATAACCTTCCCTAGGTAAGCACCCCGGCCGGGGGCCACCTTCCCCGCGCTGGTCTCGGGGTGCGATCCCCTGCACCCGTGGCCCCGCCTGGAATGAGAAAAGCACCCGGTCCTGCCAGTGTTGCCGTGGGGGGGCTAACGGCGGGCTGTTCGCCTGGAGCCTTAGAGCTTGTTTGGGTTTTCCGAGCCCGACGAAAGCGCCGCTATTCTGGGTCTATTCGAGCCTCGAAAAGGGGAGCCTAGCGGGCTAAGTGACGCCTCTCGAGGCGAAGAATAGACGCAAAAGAGCAAGTTTACGGCGGTGAGCGGAATCCCAAACAAGCTCTTATATTTAGCCGCCATCACCCGCTTGCCCGTGCGTCATCTGCTGTTCTTCCTGTCTGCTTACTGCCTATTCGCTTCAGTCTTCGGACAAGGGGTCTTCAATGTTCGGGAAACCCTCGTCATCCCCGACGGCGTTCCGGCGACCGGCGGGACGGTGTATGCGCGCCTCCCCCTCAACACTGGTGGGCAGCGGGTGATGAACGAGGTATTTTCCGTCATGCCCGAGGGCGCGTCCGAAGACGGATTTCGGTGGTCGATGGACCAACTGCGAACCGGGGACAGCCTGCGGTTCAGCTACCGCGTCCGGACGGCCCCCATTCCGGCTTGGAATGGGGACAGTCTTCTGGCCCGGCCCGGCTTAGCCATTGCCTGGTTGCCGGTAGTGGATTCGGTGGACGCCGGACCCTACATCCTGCCGCCCCTGCTGCGGGCGGACGCCGAGCGGACGGACCTCCGCACGCTGAATCCCGACGATACGACCGTAGCGGACATCGACCGCCTCATCCGCCGGATGGACCGGCGCGTCAGGATCGTTCGCGACCTCGACCGCTTCGATTACGAACAGCCCTTGCTGCAGGACCTGTACCAGCGGCAGACCACCCCCCAGCGCAAGCACCTGCTGCTGAGCCTCGCCCTACAGTACCTCGACGTACCCCACCGGGTGGTCGCCGGCAAGATCCTGAGTTACGGGGAGGTGCGGGAAAACGAATTGTGGGTGGAAATCCCCGTCGGAGACCGCTGGCGGCGGGTGTACTACGGCGACGGGGTGGACCGCAGCTACTGGGAAGCGCCCAACGAGCCCGATCAATTCCTGAGCTGTGCCTACGACTGGCGCGCGCTGACCCTCGAGGTCGTCAGCCCCCCGGGCAGTCCGCCCATCGCCACCGTACTGACCGGCCGCTACGACAACATCATCATTGAATTTTGGGTGAAGAAGGACCAGGCCCTCAGCCGGAAGCGCTACGCCCAGGCGGTGGGCTATCTGGACTCCATGCTCACCTACCTGCCGGGCAGCGTGGTGGCCATCGCCGAAATCGGGCTGGTCTACACCGAAGCCGGGCGCGCCGAAGAGGGGCTGAAGTATTTGCAACGGGCCCTCCAGCTGGCTACTACGCCCTTCGACCGGGGCACCGCCTTGCTACAATTTGCCAAGTATTACTCCCTGCAACAACAGGTCGATGCTTCCGTGCAGGCCCTGGTCCAGGCTTACATACTGACCTCCCTGGATCTTTCGGTGGTCTACACCGACCACCGGTTCAAGTACCTGGCGGAGCAGCGGAACATCGATAACCGGATCAGAGACGAAATACTAAGCCTGCAGTGAGGACGCGTCCTGCTCACCGGTTACGGGCGGGGTGTCGCGGCAGCCGGCTGCTGGATCGGAAAACGGAATAAACGCGCAAAGCTATTCATCCGGTCGTGGAGGCCAGCGCTCAATCCTGAAGCACTAGACAGCCTTGAAATCTACCGGGGGCGTTTGCCCGGGCTAAAGAAGTTGCAAAGCCGCCTCCTGGTTTTATCGGCTACATAAGCACCTCCTATTAACCAGAAACGAAGTGGACTCCCCCATCAAGCAATCACCGCAGCAGAATTCATCGGGGCAAGCAAGGACCATTGGTCTGGTCCTCTCCGGGGGAGGCTTTCGGGGCATCGCGCACGCCGGGGTGATCAAAGGGTTGGAGGAACTCGGCATACAAGCAACCCACGTAGCGGGCACGAGTGCGGGTGCAGTGGTGGGTGCCCTCTACGCCGCCGGCCTGCCCGCCGATGAGATTCGGGACGCCCTGGCCCGTACCCGACTCTTCACGCGCCAGAACCTGGCCTTCCGCTGGTCCGGCCTGCTCGACCCCACGAAGATTATCGCCCCACTGGCCCGGTATTTTCCGGAGGACGACTTCGCCAAACTCCAGCGCAAACTCTACGTGACCCGTACCGACCTGGAGACGGGGCTAGGAGAGACCGTCAGCACCGGTCCCGTCCTCGAGGCGATCAAATGCTCCTCGGCACTGCCGATGCTTTTCGCGCCGGTGGAGGTGGACGGACATCTGTACGTCGACGGCGGACTCACCAACAACTTCCCCGTCGAATCCCTGCGCACCCACTGCGATTTCGTGATCGGGGTGTCGGTAAACCCCGCGCACCCGCGTACCCGCGAAGACCTGACCTCCTTCTTCGGGCTGCTGGAGCAGGTGCTGGCCATCAGCGTCCGACAAACGGCCACGCCGAAGTTCGGGCAGTGCGACGTCATGATCATTCCGGAGGACCTTATGGCCCACTCGATCCTGGATGCTACCCACGCCGGGGAGATTTTCGCCATCGGCTACCGGGCGGTGATGGCCGCGCGGACGCAGCTGGTAGGGGAGTAGACGGGGGCTCAGGGAGCGTAGCTGCGGTAAGTTCCCGTACGAAACTTAGCCCACGCGGCTACCGGCTCGTTTACCTCCACCGGTACCACGCAGGCCACCGGAAAAGTAGCCTCCCGCACCTGGCTGTAATCTTCCACGTCGAACCACTGACAGCGTAGCTGGTCCTCCACCGCCTCGCGGATAGTCATGGTAGGGCCGCCGGATTTGAGGCGTACGGTGTCGCCGGCCTTGGACGTCGGTGTAGGCATAAGTATTTTGTTTGAGCAAGTAAAATGAGGGACAAGTTAAAACATATTGTTTCAAATTACCGCATCAGTTTACTGAGAATCTCTTACCGGCGCAATGGGGACAAACAAAAAAGCCCTCAGGTCACTGTCGGACCGGAGGGCTTCTAAAATTTAGAGACGTGAATTACTGTTTGCGCAGCTTCACCGTCAACTGCCCTTCGGGAGTCGTGACGAGGGCTACGTAGAGGCCCGCCCGCAGGCGACCCATCTCGAGCTCGAACTGCTCCGCTTCCGGCTGGTACTCGGCGACCATGCGTCCGGAGGCGTCAAACAGGGCGATACGCTGCATGCGGGCCGGAGCGGTCAGTAATACCCGCTCGGTTACCGGATTGGGGTAAGCGGAAACGAGGCCTACCAGCGGCTCGCGGCTCGCGGTAGTGACGGCGTTGTAGAAGAAGACGTTGTCGATATACACCGTACCGGCACCCGCGGGTACGCCGGAGAGGATCAGCTGATTGATGTCCGTTAAGTTCATCCCCGAATCCGCGAAATCGCTCACGGGGATGTCGAGGCTGACCCATTCGCCCTGCGTGACCTTGAAGGGGATTTCAAATTCGCTGTCGTTGCTGTTGGGGCCGTTGTATCCGTCCATTCCGAAGTCCACCAGCTTGACGCGGAAGGTATCGAGATCGGCGGACCAGTAGTCGAGGTGGAAGAAGTCGTAGTTGGAAACGTCGAGGGCGTTATCCCCGATGGTTTCAATTCCGACATTATCCAGCTGGGCGTACACCTTCACGTTGTCCTCGCCAATCATCGTCTCGCTGTAGTTGGCCGCGCTCCATACGGTGCGCCAGGTATCTACCGTCACGTCCGCGTACACGTCGCTGAAGAGCGACAGCACGCTATCCGCGGCGTAGGTCGGGGTCGGAGCTGCAACGGTCGGCATAGCCGTGCCGCCACCGCCGCCACCTCCGGTGGCCGTGCCGCCGAACATCACGTCGTCCCAGTAGTAAGTGGCCGCTTCCGTGGGCACCGTACCGAAGTCGAAGAAGATCGTGGCTTTGTTGAACGTAGAAGCGAGGTTCAGCGCGGCCGTCCCGGTGGCCTGGTTCATAAAGTCAAAGGTCAGGGTGTCCCACATCATGGCTACCGTGGTAGTGACCTGCGTCTCTACGCTTACGGTAGGATCGGCGCTGTTCTCCACCTTTAGGCGGACGGGGGTATCGGCCGTGGGCGACCAGACGCGTACCTGCATCGTCGTAGCCGTAGCGGTGAAGGGGATGGCCGTAGCGAAGCCGGGGTCATTGGGTGATCCGCCCAGGTCGAGTGTCAGGGTAGTACCGGCGAAGGTGGCGGCACCGGCCTGCTTAATGGTTTCCACTACGGTATTCTCCGCGTTGGTAGGGTCTTCTATCAACTGGGAGACGGCCCCTTCAAAGTCGGACAGGCCGTAGGTCACGTCTTCGTCCTCGAAGGTCACGGGCAGGTCGAGGGGGGTCGTACCGATGGTCTCTCCGCCGCTGTAGAAGTAGATGTTGTCGAGGTAGACCGTGCTCTCCCCCACGGGTTCGCTGGAGATGATGATCTGGTTGATGTCGGACATGTTCATGCCGACGAACAGGCCGAGGGGCAGGTCGACACTCACCCATTCCTCCAGGGGCAGGCGGCGGCCAACGGTGGCTTCGGTGTCGTTGCCGGGGGGCTCATTGTAGCCGTCTCCGGCAAAGTCGACCAGCTTGACGCGGAACACGTTGCTGTTGGGGGAGTAGTAGTCGAAGTGGAGGGTGGTCATGCCGGCGGCCATGAGGTCGAGGGCGTTTTCGCCGAGCATCTCGATGCCGGCAAAGGACAGCGCCTCGTAGAGCAGGACCTGATTTTCGGCAATCGTCACCTCGGAAAAGGTCGCATCGCTGAACTCGGCACCGTAGGTATCGACCGTCACGTCGTCGTAGGCATCGCTGAATACGGAGATGACGGTTTCGGCATCCCGATCGGGGGCCGTGGGGGCCGTCGTCGGCGCCTGCCCGAAGGCCAGGCCGGAAACGAGCAGCGCGAATAAAGGGTAGAATGATCGCATGAAAAGGAGGTTAAGGGTTAATATAGGGTAACTATTCGGGGGCGTATACACGGACGTAGTCCACGATGAATTCCTGGGGGAATATGTTATCGTCCACCGCGGGACCGCCAAAGTTGCCGCCTACCGCCACGTTAAGCAGGAGGTAGAAGGGTTGGTCAAAGGGCCAGACGGCCTCGGTCCGCTCCTCCGGATCGAAGGTGTAGACGAGTCGGTCATCCACGAAGAAGGAAATCTGCTCCGCCGTCCACTCGGCGGCGTAGCGGTGAAAGCCTTCCTCAATATCCGGAAAGGCCGTTTTCTTGCTGCTTGCGTTGTCGCCGTGTTTGGCCCCGGTATGTAAAGTAGTAAATATTTCGTGGGGTTCGCGCCCGACGTACTCGAGTACGTCGATCTCGCCACAGCGGGGCCAGCCGACTTGGTCGATGTTCTGTCCGAGCATCCAGAAGGCGGGCCAGATGCCCTGGCCGACGGGCAGTTGGGCGCGGGTTTCGATGCGGCCGTACCGAAATTCTTTGTTGTTCTTCGTCGTGATGCGCGTGGAAGTATAGCGATCCCCCTCGCGCCGGGCGGTAATGATCAGGCGGCCGTCCTCCAGCCGGTGGTTGCTGCGGGTGTAAAGCTGCCGCTCGTTGTTGCCCCAGCCGCAGAGGTTCGGGCAGCCGTCCCCCAGCTCGAAGTTCCATACGCTGGTATCGAGCCGCTCGCCGTTGAACTCATCCGACCACAGCAGCGTCCGACCGTTACCACCGGGGGCTCCCGGCTGCCCGGGCTGTCCGTCTTGTCCCAGTTGTATCGTGCAGGACATAAGTAGGAGGCATAGGGACAGATTAAACAGCGGGCGACTAAACATGGCGGAAAAGATTTACTGGTACACGCGCACGTAGTCCACCTCCATGGTCGACTCCTGGAAAGCAGGATCGATGTTACCGCCGAAGTTGCCGCCCATAGCTACGTTAAAGATCAGGAAGAAGTCGTGATTGAAGGGCACGGCCGTGCTGTTGGTGAAGGTGTGGTAGAGGTCGTCGTCCACAAAGAACCGGATGGTGTTCTCGCTCCAGATCGCCCGGTAGACGTGGAAGTCGTCCGCTACGCCGTCGACGTTGGTGCTTCGCGTCACCGCATTGCCCCCCGAGTTGCCGGGAAAGTGGAGGGACGAGAAGATCGTGTTCTGCTGGTTACCGACGTGCTCCATCACGTCGATCTCGCCGCAGGCGGGCCAGGTCACGGTGTCGTAGTTGGCCCCGAGCATCCACAGGGCGGGCCAGGTGCCGCCTCCGCTGGTCAGCTTGGCGCGGATCTCCACGCGGCCGTAGGTAAACTCGAACTTGTTCTCCGTCACGATCCGGCTCGAGGTGAAGTCCGATCCACTAAAGTTTTCGCGCCGGGCGGTAATCTTCAGCGTGCCGTCGTCGACCCGGACGTTTTCCGGGCGGTCGGTGTAGAACTGCGATTCACCGTTGCCCCAGCCGTTATTGCCGGTGCCGGTATTGTAGCTCCAGTTGGTGTCGGCCAGCACCGTGCCGTTAAATTCGTCGGCCCAGATCAGGTTGTTGTACTCGGGCTCCTCGCCGCCGCCGCCGCCGCCGGCTACGGGCTTGGTGGTCGTGAAGATGTGGTACCAGGCCAGGGCGGCGTTGTCTCCCTGGATGGTACGCACGACCATTCGGTTTTCGGTCAGGGAAAGGATCTCGTACTGCGTGGCGCCCACGTAGTAGCTCATGAAACCGCCGTCGGTGAAGTTGAGGACGGTGCCCCGGGTCTGCCCGGGTACGTCGTTAGCGGCGACGACTGATTCGGAGGGGGAAAGCGCCACGAGCTGCGGCTCGTCCCGCACCGCGTAATCGTAGCAATAGTCAAATCCCTGACTGCCCCCGGCCACGCCCTGGAAGGCGACGTTGAAGTACGTCTGACCGAAGTTGCGCAGGGTGTAAAACAACTGATCGCCCTGGCGGCTGAAGACCAGTTCGTCTTCGTAGAGGCACTGGCTTTCCCCGGCGCCGTCCTTTTCGAAGGGGGCGGCCTGGTAATAATTGGCGTAGTAATTCAGGGTGGCGTCGCCGTCGTTCTGACCCACCCCGAGCTGGCCGGGCTCATCCGCGGCCCAGTACCAGGTCTTGCTGCCGTCGCCGGCCAGCAGTTGCAGGGCCTCGGCGTCGTTGAAGGTACTCTCCACGGTCACTTCCGTGGTAGACGTCGTAGCGATGCCGCCGGTACCGGAGGCGACTACGGTCACCTGGTAAGTGTTCACCCCGACCTGGGTGAAGCGCTTGACGAGGCGGCCGGACGGAGCGAGCTCCTCGGTGCCGTCGCTGAAGACGAACTTGTACGTGATGGCCTCGTCGGCCGTAGCCACGAAGGTGACCGTACCGCTGCCGTCGCCGTTGGGCGCATCGGCGGTCTGCCCGGCCACCACGGCCTCGATCTGGAGGTTGCTGGGGGCCTTGAGTTCGCCGAAGGCATAGTCTTCCTGGTCGCAGCCGGTTGCGAACAGTGCCAGCAGCAGGAGGAGGGAATGGAATTTCATGATTGCTTATTTCTTAGGTTAGGGGGCGGGGTCGCGGGTGTGAAGACTACCGGGCGGATGCGATGTCGTCGAAGTAGTACGTCGCCCCCGTGCCCGCCGTTCCGAAGTCAAAGAAGACCGCCAGTTTACTGTAGGACTGCGTGAGGTCGCCGCCGCTGTAATCGAAGGTGAGGGTCTCCCATCCGTTGGCCACGGTAGTGTTGGCGATCACCTCGATGAAGATGTCCGCGTTGCTGCCATTTTCCACCTTCAGCAGGACGGGAATGTTGGCGGCGGGCGACCAGACCTTCATGGTCAGGGTGGAGTTATTTGCCAGGCCGATGGGTGCGGGCAGGGCGATCGCGGCTCCGGCCCAGGTCATGGATCCTTCCTCCTTAGTGAGTTGCACGACCCGTTCGCTGGGGTTGTCGTCGCTGACGTCGGGGTTGTCGATCACGCCCGCCGTAGCTCCTCCGAAGCCCTCCCAGGTGTAGGTTAGGCTACTGGACTCGAAGGTCAGGGGTAGGGACAGCTCATCTTCGCCGCCGCCGCCGCCGCCGCCGCCGGTCGTGGGGGCCTCACCGAGGTAGATGTCGTCGAAGTAGTAGGTTGCTCCCGTACCCTCCGTCCCGAAGTCGAAGAAGACGGCCACTTTGCTGTAGGATTGGCTCAGATCGCCACCGCTGTAATCAAAGGTGAGGGTCTCCCACGCGTTAGCTACGGTAGTATTGACGATCACCTCGATGAAAATATCCGCATTGCTGCCGTTTTCCACCTTTAGCAGGACGGGGATATCGGCCGCGGGCGACCATACTTTCATGGTCAGTTGGGGAGTCGTTGCCAGATCGATCGGCCCGGGCAGTTCGATCACCGCACCGGCCCAGGTCATCGACCCCTGCTCTTTGGTGAGTTGTACGACGCGGGCGCTGGTATTGCCGCCGCTGGCGTCGGGATTATCAATCACCTCGGCCGCCGCTCCCCCGAAGCCGCTCCAGGTGTAGGTCAGGTCGCTGGACTCGAAGGTGAGGGGCAGGTCCAGCGTCGTGCCGCCGCCGCCACCACTGCCGCCGCCGCCCGTGCCGACCACGACGTCGTCGAAGTAGTAGTCCGCTCCGGTGCCATTCGTACCGAAGTCGAAGAAGATGGCCACCTTGCTGTAGGATTGCTCCAGGTCGCCCTCGCCGTAGTCGAAGGTGAGGGTCTCCCACTGGTTGGCTACGGTCGTATTGACGATCACTTCGATGAAGGTCTCGGCATCGGTCGCGTTCTCTACCTTCAATAAAACGGGGATACCGGCCGCGGGCGACCAAACCTTCACGCTTAGCGTTTGCTGGCTAGTAAAATCAATCGGCTCGCCGACCTCGATCACGGCCCCGGCCCAGGTTTCGGAGCCTTCCTGCTTATTGAGCCGGCCGACGCGGGTGCTGGTGTTTATCCCGCTGGCGTCGGGGTTGTCGATCACTTCCACCTGCGTGCCGCCGAACCCTTCGAATGCATAGTTCTTCGTAGCGTCCTCGAAGGTGATGGGCAGCAGTACGGGGTTATCCAGGGTGATGGTGACGCTGTCCTCCAGGGTGGCCGCCCCGCCGCTGCGGGCCACGACCCGCACGGTGTAGGTGCCGACGGAGCCGTACACGTGGCTTACGGTCTCGCCCTCCTGGAAGGAAGTCGGTTCGGCGTTTTCGTCCTCGCCGAAGTAGGCCAGGAAATTGGTCTCTCCGGTGGCCGTGGCGCTCACGTCTACCGAAAGCGGGTTGCCGGGGGTGCGCACCACGCTCACGCTCAGGTCTTCGGGGGCCCGGTAGCTCACCGTGAGGCTTTCGGTGTAGGTGGTGGTCTCGCCGTTGATGTTCATGGCTTCGAGACTGACGGTGTAGACGCCCTCGTCGTAGACGTGGGTAACGGTCTCGCCCGGCGCCAGGGTGGCGGAAGGGGAGGTGCCGTCCCCGAAATCCACGGAAAAGGAGGTGACGCCCCGACCGCCGGGACGGACGGTCACGGTACCCGTGTTGTCGTTGGTGA
Organism: Lewinellaceae bacterium; assembly: GCA_963803525.1. GTDB lineage: Bacteria > Bacteroidota > Bacteroidia > Chitinophagales > Saprospiraceae > Neolewinella. Next base: position 280,533 of record CAWDMV010000003.1, on the reverse strand, counting down.
TGCCGAAGTCGAGCGAAAGCTCACTGGGCAGTTCGGCTTCGTCGAGGGCCGGCAGAAATACCTCGTCGTCGCAGCTGCCGATGAGCAGGACGAGCAGGAGGAAGGAAAGGGCGGATAATTTCATCTCGGTATGCGTTATTGACGGCTGGGATCAGTAGCCGGGGTTCTGGGTCCAGTTGCCGTTAGAAAATTGGATTTCCTGGAAGGGCACGGGGAAGAGCCCGTTCTTGCCCGTCTCGAAGCCTTCGATCTCGGCGGCGGCGCGGCCGGTACGCACCAGGTCGAAGAAGCGGTGGCCCTCGCCGACGAGTTCCAGCCGCCGCTCGCGGAGGATGAAGTCGCGCAGGGCATCGCCCGAGGCGCTGATGTCGTGGTCCAGATCGCCGAAGGCGCGGCGGCGCACCTGGTTGAGGTACTGCCGGGCCTGTTCGTCCTGGCCGAGCGCCTGCAGGGCTTCGGCGGCCATCAGCAGCACGTCGGCGTAGCGGATGGCGCGGTAGTTATTGGGATTGGTCAGGTTCTGGTCCCCGATGTTGGTGTCCCCCTTGCGGGCGATGTACTTGCGGTTGAAGTAGCCGGTGTGCTCGTAGCCGGTACCGTAGGTGGCGCCGGTCTCGGCGGCCCAGGCCTCGATGTCCAGCAGGGACACGGCGCGGCGGCTGTCGCCCACCTCGTAGGCATCGTAGGCCTCCTGGGTGGGGACGTTAAAACTGAAGCCGCCGTCGAAGACCGGCCCCACGTAGTTGCGGATGCCATTGAAGCCCACGGCGATATTTCCTTCGCTGCACTGCAGGCAGCCGAATCCGGCTCCTTCGGCATCGGTATACTGCACCTCGAAGAGGGAACCCTCGCCGTTTTCCCCACCGGGCTCGAAGAGGCCTTCGTAGCTCTCGGGCAGGCTGTAGTTGCCGGAATTAATCACTTCCTGCAGGACCGTAGCGGCCGGCTGGTACTCCTCCTGGTAGAGGTAGGCCTTACCCAGGAGCGCCTGGGCGGCGCCCTTCGATACCCGGCCCACCTGGGGCGCGGTGACGGCCAGGTCGGCGATGGCGGCCATCAGGTCGGATTCGATGAGGGCGTACACGTCGCTGACGGGCGCGCGGGGGATGGAGGTCTCGTCGCCCAGGCTGAAGCGGCCTTCCGGCTTCAGGGGGATGGGGCCGAACCACTTCACGAGCTCGAAATTGTAGTAGGCCCGCAGGAAGCGTGCCTCCGCGACGATCTGCGCCCGACCCTCGAAGTCGGTCTTGTCCTGGAACTCCAGGATAAAGGCGGCGCGGTTGACCCCGGCAAACATCCAGTTCCAGATGCTGGACAGCTGGTCGTTGACCGGGGTGTGGATCATGTCGTCGACCTGTTGGATGCCGATGACGTCGTTGGCGCTTTCGCCCCCGGCCAGGGTATTGTCCGAGGCGATCTCCCCGAGCATGACGTTGAGGTAGGTCGGCTGCAGCAGGTCGTAGGCGGCGATCAGGGCATTCTCGTAGTCGGCCGGCGCGTTGAAGTAGTTTTCCGAGTCGATGGAGTAGACCGGGTCGCGGCCGATGTAGTCGTCCTCGCAGGCGGTGAGGGTGAGCACCAGCGCGGTCCAGAGGAGGAGTTTTGCGTTCAGTTTGTGCATAATCGAGGGGGGAGGTTAGAGGCTGAGGTTAGCGCCGAAGAGGAAGGAACGGGCCACGGGGTAGAAGCCAAAGTCGATACCGCCGCCGATGGGGGCACCGCTCGAGGCCGCGGGATCGTAGCCGAGGTAGCTGGACGCGGTGAGCAGGTTATTGCCGCTGAAGTAAAGCCGCAGGCTGGTGTTCTCCCGCGCACCGATCGTGAACGGCAGGGTATAGCCGAGGGTCACGGTCTGGAGGCGCAGGAAGGAACCGTCCTCGACGTAGAAGTCGGAAAAAACCCGGTTGGCGGTAGCCGCGGTGGTGACGCGGGGCACTTCGCTGCTGGTGCCGGGGCCGGTCCAGCGCTGGAGGTAGTAATCCAGCCGGTTCACGTCGGAGAGTGCGCGCTCGTAATTGCGTACGATCTCGTTGCCCAGGGAGGCAAAGGCGTAGGCGGCGAAGTCAAAGTTGCGGAATTCCACCTGGGCGTTAAAGCCCATGGTCATGTTGGCGATGGGGTCGCCCAGGTTGGTGCGGTCGTTGGGGTCGATGATGCCGTCTCCGTTCACGTCCACGTAGCGGAGGTCACCCGGCTGGGCGGCCGCGCCGAGGGCGAGCTGGGAGGGGGCGGCCTCGATCTCATCGGCGTTCTGGAAGATGCCGTCGGTCCGGTAGCCGTAGAAGTAGCCGATGGGCTGGCCGACCTCCATGCGGGAGGGAGCCAACTGCCCGACCCCGAAGCCGCCACCCTCGATGAAGCCGGTACCGTTGGCCACCTCCAATACCTCATTATCGAGGGTGGTGAAGTTGTAGCTCAGGTTCAGGCGCCAGTCGCTGTTGAAGCGCTGGCGGTAGTTGAGGGCCACTTCCAGGCCGCGGTTACGCACCGCGCCGGCGTTGACGGTGGGGGCGGCACCGCCCGGAGCGGCGGTACCCACGATGCCCGAGACCGGGATGTTGCTGATGAGCAGCTTGTCGCGGGTGTTGATGAAGTAGTCGGCCGTCACGTTCAGCTTGGCGTCGAGCAGGCTCAGGTCGAAGCCGGCGTTGAATTTCTTGGCCTCCTCCCACTGCAGGGCGGGGTTAGGCAGGGCGCCGATGGCCGTTCCGTTCACGAGCACGCCGTCAAATACGTAGGTGGCCTCGCCGCTCAGGGTGCCGATGTAGCCGTTGTTGATGATCTGGTCGTTGCCCAGGATGCCGTAGCTCACGCGCACTTTAAACAGATCGATGGGGCTGTTGTCCGACACGCTGTTCTCGTCCAGCAGGATCACGCCCGCGGTGGCCGAGGGGAAGATGGCCGAGCGGTTCTCGGGGCCGAACTTAGTCGAGGCGTCCCGCCGCAGCATCGCGCTGGCGAAGTAGCGCTGGTTGAAGTCGTACTGTACCCGGCCGAAGTAGGAGAGCCGGCGCTCGTCGTAGGAGTAGGAGCCCACGTCGCGGGCGCCCTCCGGACTGGTGCCGGTCGCCAGGCTGATGTCGGCAAACTGGAAGTCGTTGTTCGGTACGTCGAAGCCGGTGGCGAAGAGCCCGTTGCCCAGCTCGCGGAAAATGGTGGTACCCACGGTAGCCGTCAGGTTGTGTTGGCCCCCGAAGCTCTGCACGTAGGTACCGTAAAGGTCGAAAGAGTAGTTGTTGTCGTTGATGGCGTTTTGGTTGACGCTGCTGCGCGTCACGTCGAATACCTTTCCCCCGTAGCTCAGCTCCGGACTGAAGTTGCGGCCCTCGCTGTTGGAGGTGTTGAAGCCTACGCGGCCCGTCAGGGTCAGGGCGTCGATGAGGTTCCAGTCGAGGGTGGCCTGACCGTTCAGCTTGTTGAGGGTATAATCGTTGTAGGTGTTGGCGATCTGGGCGGCGGGGTTGATCACCTCGATGCCGAGGCCCGGCGTGCTGGGCACCAGGCTGAAGTCACCGGCGGCGTCGCGCAGGGGCAGGGTGGGCGGCGCGTTGAGGGCGTTGAAGAGGACGGAGCCCAGGCCATTCTCGTTGAGCGACTTCCGGTTGATGTTGGTGTAAATGGCGTTGGTGGTCAGCTTCAGGCGGCTGGCCAGGTCCACGCCCAGGGCGAGTCGGCCGGTGCTGCGCTGAAAGTCGGACTTGTCACCCCCCACGATACCTTCCTGGTCGAGGTACGAACCGCCGATGGAGTAGGTGATCCGGTCGCTGCCGCCGGAGGCCGTCAGGTCGTGGTTCACGATGGGGGCGTTACCGAATACTTCGTTCTGATAATTGGTCCCCTCGCCCAGGCCCGAAGCATCGGGGTAGGGCAGGGGCTCTCCGCCGGCGGCGTAGGCCTCGTTGGTCAGCAGGGCGTATTCGGTGGCGTTCAGCAGGTTCAGCTGCCGCGAGCTTTCCTGGGTGCCTACGTAGGTGTTGTAGCTCAGGCGGGTGGGCTGGTTCTTCTGGCCGGTCTTGGTGGTCACCAGGATGACCCCGTTGGCCCCGATGGTACCGTACACCGCCGCCTGGGCATCCTTCAGTACGGTGATGGTTTCGATGTCGGCGGGGTTCAGGGTACTCAGGTCGCCCTGGTAGCCGTCGATGATGACGAGCGGGGCGTTCTGTCCGTTCGTGGAGACCCCCCGGATGCGGATGTTCAGGCCCGCGCCGGGCGCGCCCGACTGGGTCGTCACGTTCACCCCCGCTACCGTGCCCTGCAGGGCCTGCTCGATCTTGGTGGGGCGCAGGTCGGTGATGGTCTCGGAATCCACGGTCGATACCGCCCCGGTGACGTTCCGCTTCTGCTGGGTGCCGTAACCGATGACGACCACCTCGTCCAATGCCTGGACGTCGGGGCCCAGTTGAATGATCAGGGGGGCGGCACTGCTCGCCCGAACGGTGGTGGGCCGGTAGCCCGTGTAGCTGATCCGCAATTCGGCGCCCGGCGATACATCCGGAAGGGTGAAGTTGCCGTCGAAGTCGGTCACGGTACCCTGCAGGCCGCTCGAATTGGGGGAATCGACGACGACCACGCTCGCCCCGATCAGGGGGTCACCACTGTCGGCGTCGGTAATGGTCCCGGTGGCGGTGAAGGTCTGGGCGGTCAGACCGAGGCTTGCGCAGAAGAGCGCGAATAACAGCAGGTATCTATGCATGGACTTCAAGTTGTGCGCCGCCGGGAAGGGGGAAAGGCAGGTGCCCGGGGCTGTACGTCGAAAGGCTTTACAAAAGTAGCGATGTTGTAGTGCGGAAATATCATCCGCAGCCCCTACAAAAACTCCCTACGCCATAAATGGCAGTAGTTGCTAAGGATTGCAGCCCTTCCCGTCCGCATGGCGACACGGAAAGTAGGGGCGTGTTGGGGTATTGTAGGGGTGGTGTAGGGGCGTTCCCGGGGCTGTCTAGTGCTTCAGGATTGAACTAAGCAATAGCTTGACGCCGACAGCGTGGTGCTGAACGAGCGGACAAAAGTTCAGCATAGCCGGAGCTACGGTGGATTTTTGGCGGAGAAGTGCAGCGCCGCGCTGGGCAGTCAAGGGGCAGCTTATTTCGGTCCTGAAGCACTAGGCACCTGCGCACCGCCGCCCGCTACGCGTTGACCCGGATTGTGGCCATAGGTATGGGCTTGGGTACGGAACAGCCGTAGGCTCTGTAGACCCCCCTCAAATTTCCAGGATGTACTCCGTCAACCCCGTCTCGCGCTCCAATCGCATCTTCTTGCGTAGGCGATAGCGCTTCACCTCCACGCTGCGGGGGGAGATGTTGAGCATGGGGGCAATCTCTTTAGAGGAGAGGTTCAACCGCAGGTAGGCGCAGAGCTTGAGGTCGTTGGGCGTAAGTTCGGGGTGCAGCTCCTTGATTTTCTTGAAGAAGTCCCGGTCCGCGTTCTCGAAGGCATCGCGGAAGAGCGCCCAGGTGCCGGCCTCGTCGATGTTGCGGTCGATGGTTTTAATTACTTCGCGGATGTTGTGTTTGGGTTCCCGGGCAGCCAGGAGGTCCTCCTTGATCTGCTGCAGAAGCTCGTTCTTTCGGACCAGGCTCATGGTGGACAGGGAGAGTTCGCGGTTTTTGTTCTCGACGTCCTCCTGTAATCTTTGGTTATTCAGGCGGGTCAGTTCGAGCTCCGACTGCCGCTGGCGGGCGGCAATGACCCGCTCCTTTTCCGCCGACCACAGCCGCTCCTTCCGGTGGTAGTGGTAGGTATAGGAGCGGTGCAGCAGGTACACCAGGCCGGCCGTCCCCAGCAGGTAAGCCAGGATGGCCGGGTAGGATGCGTACCACGGGCGCAGCACGGTAAAGGCATACTGAATGGTGTTCTCCGAGTCGTGACGGCCGAGCCGCGAGCGTGCCTCCAGCACGTAATGACCGTAGCCCAGACCGGGAAAGTTCAGCGTGGTCTCGTCCGACCAGGGGCTCCAGCGGTTGCCCAGCCCCTCGACCCGGTACTGCAGGCGGGGGTGGAAATATTTGCTGTAGTCCGGCACCGCGAAGGAAAACTGTAGATTATTGGTGGAAAAGGAAACCTCCGCCGCTCCTCCCAGTGGTAGCAGGCGCTCTCCGGATTCCCGGGAGGGGTTACTCACTTGCGACAGGTACAGTCGGTGTACCTGCGGGCGCGGCGCGGCCCGGGCCAGGATGAGGTAGCCGTCGGCCGTGCCGATCAGCAGCGTGTCGTGTCCCACGGGGGTAATGTTCTCGTAGCCGAGGGGCGCGCCGATGAGCTCCGGGGCCAGGGGGAAGGTGGTCAATGCCAGGTCTTCGTTCAGCGCATCCTGCCGAAAGAAGGCCAGGCCCTCGCGGGAGAACACCCAGAGCCGTTCGTCCGTGGCCGTCATACGTCCCGAGAGGTAGTGGGCGGCGGGCAGCTGCGGGCTCAGACCGGCCGACCGCACGAAGCCGGTCCGGTAATCGCTTAGCACGTACACGCCCTCCCGCGAGAGGTAGTACACGCTGTCTCGAAAAGCGGCCAGCCCCGCGTACTTCCCCTTAGCGGGGCGGGGATAGGCGATTTGTTCCTTCACTTTTCGGTAATCCGCGTCGAGTTGAAGCCCGTACACGCCCCGGTATTCGTGGCTGACGTAGGCCTCGCCCCCCGGGCGGAGCACCAGGTAGCGGGCGGAAAGGTCGAAGCCCTCCACCGCGTTGCGGAACCGCCAGCCGTCGCTCGACTTGCCCAGCACCGACAGCCCCCGGTAGCCACCCTGCAGCAGCAATTCGGGCCGTCCGGGCACGGGCTGAAACGTCCAGGTGCCGCCCCCGGGCGAGAGCAGCCGCGCCCGCCCGTCCTCGACGAGAAAGGTGCCCGAGTCGTGTCCGCAGAAGAGCTGCCCGTCGTGAGCGAACAGCGACCAGACCTGTCCCCGCGTACCCGCCACGGGGGTGAAGTCCCCGTCCCCTTCCTCCCGCACGAACAGTCCCTGGTTGCTGCCCAGGTAGCGCCGCCCCCGGTGCATCGCCGAAGCGTAGACGGTACCGATGCGTCCGCTACGGTCGGTGTATTTGCGGATCGGGGAGGAGAGATTGATGCAGTTCAGGCCGTTGTCGGACCCCGCCCAGACGTTGCGCTGGGCATCCTGGAAGAGGGACAGGATGGTATTGTTCGTCAGTCCATTCACCTGATTGAGGTGGTAGCGCAGCCCGCCGCCGGTCTCCGTCAGGTACATACCGTTGGCTACCGTGCCGAAGGCGTGCCCCCCCTGCGCCAGGGCCAGGGCGCTGTAGATGCGCTTGCCGCGCAGGAAAGGGAAGTGATCGAGGGCAATAAGGTCCCCATCCGCCAGGGTGTAGGTCCCGCTCGTGTCGGTCTGCAGGAGCAGCCGGCCATCCTCCTCCCACAGGTGCACGACGGCTCCGGGTGCCCTACTACCGGATCGGAGTAACGGGCGTACCTCACCACCGGAGAGTAGGTGCAGGCCCCGTCGCGCGTCCGTAAAGTACAGGCTGCCCCCTACCTCGAAGGTTTTGGTCACCCCATCCGGGGGGCGGATCACGCTGACCTCCCCGTTCTGCGGCCGGTAGAGGAAGAATTGCTGCAGCGATTGAAACAGGAGCGCTTCGCCGTAGGCCAGGATGTTCCAGAACTGCTCGTCGGCCAGCAGGCGGTCGGCGTGAGCGGCGGAGAGGGAATGATAAGCCAGCTCCCCCGTCGGCCCCCGCTCCCAGTAGCCGAATTCCATGTAGCTGCCGGTGTAAATGCGGTCGCCGGCCACCTGTACGGAGCGCAGGATAGACTCATTCGGCGAGGGATAGCGTCGCCACTGCGCGCCGTTGAATTCGAGCAGTCCTTCGTTGTTGGCCACGTAGACGAATTCGTTTTCGTCCTGGCTCACCTGCCAGTTCTGGCTGCCGGCTCCGTAGGTTTCCGGCTCGTAGCGGGTCACGGGGGGCAGCTCCTGGGCGGCGGAGCGCAGGTGCAGGGTAAGTAGCGGGAAGGCAAGTAACAGCAGACGCATGACGAAAGTACCAATGCGACAAGTTACGCAAAGGGGGCATCCGGCCGCGCTCCGCTCACAGGCTGTTGAGGGCCGAATCGAGCAAAACGTTGAGCTGGCTGCCGTTGTAGACCCGGACGATCTCTCGCTGGTTGTTGTTCCAGTTCAGCTTGAGGTTGGAATCGAGGAGGTTGAGGTCCTGAAAGGCGTCGATGCGCTGGTTGGGGTATACGAGGTAGAGCGACTCGTAGTGGGTCTTCAGGCTGGACAGTACCTGCTGGTAGTTTTCCCGCACCTGACGGATGCCGTTGGTGGCCAGTTGCAGTTGCTGCTCGTAGGCTTCGATGGTCTCCAGGTCGATCACGTCCGCCTCCGGAAAGTTCGAGTTGAACTCGTTGGTGACGTTGGTGAAGTTGATGCGGTTGTTTTCGATGAAGTCGGTCTGTGACTTCGTGGTGAACCGCTCCAGCATCCGCCATTCCAGGTCCTCCAGTTCTTCCCGCAGCTTCTTGGCGAGGGAGATGTCCTGGTTGATCTTGTTCTGCAGGTCGAGGTCCTGCCCGAGGTACTGCTGCAGGTGGGTGAGGTAATCCTGGTACTGCTGGTTTTTTTGTCCCATCTGCTGAATTTTCTCGATGACCAGGGGATCGTCCACGGGCTCGAACTGCAGCTTGTTGCGCTTCTCGTTGCGCACGTAGTACTGGTTGCCGTAGTTCACGATGTCCAGTTCCTCGTTGGGGGTGATCCGTAGGGGCTGGATGCCCTGGATGGCCGTGCCCATCAGTGCGATGAGGGTAGAGAATTTGCCCCCGAGCAGGAGGTTGTCGAGGCTGAGGGCCACGTCCTGGAACTTAAACTTAGTGATGTCCTGCCGGACGGTCTGCAACTGGGCCTTTTCCGCGGCGTTGGACTTCGCCACCACCTCTTCGAAGTAGCGGACGAATTCCGGCGAGGTGAAGGGGTTGGAGCTGTTGGCCTTGAGGGAGGCCAGTTCGGCGCTTTCGTTGCGGCCGATGAGGTTGCTCAGGGTTTGGTGGTACTGCTCGATGCGCTGGAATTCCTCGACGTAGTTGCCGCTGAGCTGGCGGTAGCGGTTAGGCTTGGAGGCCAGGTCGTTCTGGTAGCGCTTGCGGTTCTCGATGATCGTGATGCCGGTGGCCGAGTAGGGGATCAGGTCGACCTTGAAGACCAGGAAGTAGCCGTCCTGCGCCTGGAACCTGACCTCTACGCGGTCGATGTCGGGCTCCTGGGTGATGTGGTAGATCTGCTTGTAAGCGTCGGCCCGCGTAAAGCGGTAGGTCTTTTTGTTGGCTTCGATGCGGGTGTCGCCCTGGATGGGGGTGATGGTGATGGACCCGCGGACGTCGGGCGCGTCCATCCAGATGGTCGTATCTCCCGGGGCGAGCAGGCGGGCGTAGACGACGATCTGCCCCAGGTGCTGGCCGCTGGCCGTCAGGGTGCTCACGCCGTCGATGGTGGTGGTGTAGTGGCCGTCCTTGAGCCCTTCCACCTCGGTGATCTCCCGCTGGAAATTGAAGTTGATGAGGTTGGAGCCGGGCGCTTCGATGGGCAGGCTCCGCAGGCGGGCCTCATCGAAGATGTCGTCCTGGGCCATCGCCCAATTGCCCGTCAGGAGCAGCAGCAAGAAAAGTACGGGGGGGTAGTTGTTCATTAGTGGCAGTTTGGCAAAGCAGAGGCCGCGGCCAAGATTCCGGCGGCCGGATCAAAACGTCGGGTGAGCCCCCCGCAGTACGCGACGGATGGGCGGCAATATCGCGATGGGCCCACAAAATTGCCCCCGTGGGGTTATAGATGGAAAGCCTTCCCGCTCCATGCATCACCTGCTGTACCTTTTTGTGCTGATCGCCGGCTTTTCCTGTGGGGAAGCCCCCACACCCGCGTCCCCGCCCGAACCCGACTCCCCCACCGAGTCCACCGGGCAGCTGCAGGGGACCTGGGTACGGGTGGATGACCCAGCGAATACCCTGCGCTTCGAAGGCAACCTGATCATCTCCAATCACCCCGGCCAGCCCGAGGCCCGGGAGAATTACGTTATCGCGGCCACCTGTGCCGCCGCCCCCGAAGATGCCCCCCGGGAAGACGGCAGCTACCTCATCATCCCCGGCGACGACGACCGCTGCTACTACCTCCTCCGCCTCACCGACACCGAGCTGGAGATGAGCTACGTCGGCCGTGGCAACACCCTGCGCTACACCAGACTCCGCGTTGGCAACTAATACGAGGTGATCCCGGACCGCGCCGCGACCGGAGGTCACGAACCAAAACCCCGGCCGGAAAATAGCCGTTAGGCAGAAATGGAAAGCCTCAAACACTTTGACATCGACGAAGCGCGCATCAAGCAGCTCAACGACCACCCGCTGAACGCGGAGGGCAAGTACGTCGTCTACTGGATGCAGGAGAGTATGCGGGCCTACGAAAATCCGGCCCTCGAGTACGCCATCCGCTGGGCCAACGACCTGGAGCAGGCGTGCGTGGTGGTCTTTACCCTGATCGATGATTTTCCCGAGGCCAATCTGCGGCACTACAAATTTCTCATTGAGGGACTGAAGGAAGCCGCCGACCGCATCGGGGAGCGGGACATCAAGTTTCTGCTGCTGCACGGCCCCCGGGCGGAGCGGATCGCCCGGTTCGTCGACGAGAACGAGGTCACCGCCGTAGTCACCGACCGGGCCTACACCCGCCACGAACGCAAGTGGCGCAGCGACGGGGCCGAGAAACTACACGTGCCCCTCGTGCAAGTCGAGGGCAACGTGGTCGTGCCCATCGAGACCGCCAGCGACAAACAGGAGTACGCCGCCCGCACCATCCGCAAGCAGATCATGAGTCTGGTGGACAAGTTCAGCGGAGAAACCACCGAGACCCAGCCCAGGCAGCCGAGCAAGTACCTCCACCTTACCGGAGATCTGGAGCTCGACAGCGTACAGGGGGTGCTGGACCAGCTGAAGGTGGACCGCGACGTGCACCCCGTAGACGAATTCACCGGCGGCACCACCCCCGCCCGCGACCGGCTCACCCACTTTCTGCGCGCCGACCTGGCGGGCTACGCCGACGGCCGCCTCGAGCCCGCCGAGGATGCGACCAGTCACCTGAGCCCCTACCTCCACTTCGGCCACATCAGTCCGTGCGAGGTGCTGCGCAAGGTGAGCGACTCCGCCGCCCCGAAGAGCGACCGGGAAGGGTACATCGAAGAGCTCGTCGTCCGCCGGGAACTGGCCTGCAACTTCGTGTACTACGCGCCCGATACCTACGACAGCATCGAGGGCGCGCCCGACTGGGCCCAGAAGACCATGGCGGAGCACGAAGACGACGAGCGCCCCAACATCTACACCCGCGAGCAGCTCGAAAACGGGGAGACCGACGACGATGCCTGGAACGCCGCCATGAAGGAAATGCGCGAGCGGGCCTTCCTGCCCAACTACATGCGCATGTACTGGGGCAAGCAGATCATCCGCTGGACCAACACCTACCAGTACGCCCACGAGGTCACCCTCTACCTGAACAATAAGTACTTTATGGACGGCCGGGACTGCAACAGCTTCACCAACGTCCTCTGGCTCTTTGGCGTCCACGACCGCGCCTGGACGGAGCGCGATATCTACGGCAAACTTCGCATCCTCACCCGCGGCGGGCTGGACCGCAAGTACGACGTGGATGCGTACATCAAGCGCGTCGATGCGGTAAAACAGGAAAAGCAGGCCCCACCGAAGTAGCACCTGCTTTTCTAAGCTTAACGAATACAGACTACCGCGAATCCGCCGCGTCCGAAAGCTGCTTGCCGAGCTGCTTGATCTTGCCGGCGGTAGCGCTTTCGGCCTGCTTGGCGGCGGGCCTTCGTGAGTGTCGCAAGAATCCGTGGCCCTCCGTGCCTAAGCGCAGCGCCTCCGTGTCCGGCGCAGTCGATCCGTGTTTAAGCGACTCATCTCGGTGCGCCCGGAGGTCACGAGCCGCTGTTTACCTCGTTGATGAAGTTGATCACCCCCGTGAAGTAGGTCTCCTGGTCGTCGTACATCGACATGTGGCTGCCGTCGGGGCAGTAGAGGTAGTGGCCGTTGGGGAACTGCTCGGACATCCACTCCATGTACGCGGGGTCCATGGTGTCGTGCTCGGCGCCGATGGTGAGCGTCGGGACGGTGATTTGGGCGAGGTCGGCGCTGCGGTCCCAGGCAGCCAGGCTCGCGGAGGGGATTATGCCGAATTCGCTCGGCCCCTGCATGTAGAGGTAGACGTCGTAGTTGAGGTTGCTCATGCCCCGGACGGCGGGCTCGGGCCAGTCGGCCGGGTCCATGTGGAGGACGTGCTGGTTGTAGTAATTGTTGGTCAGGAGTTCTTCGTAGCGGGGATTGTAGTAGTCTTCGGCGGCCTCGAGATCCTGGATCTCCCGGAGTACGGCGGGGTCGAGTTGGGGGCCGAGTACGTCCTGGGCGTACTTGTTGTACTCCGGTATGCTGGCCACCATGTTGGAGATGATCAGTCCCTTCAGGTGTTCCTGGTGGGCGAAGGCGTACTCCAGGGCCAGGATGCCGCCCCAGCTGTGGCCGAGGAGGTAAAAGTTGTCTTGGTCGAGGCCGAGGGCGGTGCGCACCTGCTCGACTTCGCTGACGAAGCGGTCGATGGTCCAGAGGGTGGAGTCGGCCGGCCGGTCGCTGCGGCCGCTTTCGAGCTGATCGTAGTAATAATATTCGATGCCCGCACCGGGAAAGTAGCTGTCGGCCGCCTCGAAGTATTCGTGGGTGCCGCCGGGCCCGCCGTGGAGCAGCAGGACCTTTTTGTGCGGACTGTTGCCGACGCGCTTGGTCCACACCCTAAATTCTCCCGCCGGCGTCGAAACCGGAATCATGCGGACCCCGCCGGTGCGGACGTCCTCGCGACCGGTGTTGTCGAAGTAGGCGCGGGCGTCCTCCGAAGCATCTTCCACGGCCGCGGCGGGTGGGGTGGGGGAGCAAGCAGCGGCCAGTACGGTCAGCAGCAGGAGGTAACGAAGCATGGGGGGGCGGGTTTGGCTAGTAAAATACGCCGCTACCTCCAGCCGCGCTAGTGGGAGGGATTCGGGACGCCCCTGGTGACCGGCTCTCGAGGTGGTGCCGGTACGTTGGAGGTTACCGAATAGTGAGCGCAGGCTCTGGTCGCCGGATGCTTCGTGCGCCACTTTGACAGACCTCCGAGGTCTGTCAAAGTGGCGTGATCCATCCGGAATGTAAGTCCGTGCCAGCCTGTGCCCCACCTGGCTTATCTTATCGCGGTAACGCTTAAAGACGATCAGACTTATGGACCTCGCCATACACAACTGGATGCGCGCCGAACCCCTCGAAGCCACCCTCGCCCGCATCGCCTCCCTCGGGTACCGCTACCTGGAGATCCAGGGCACCCCCGCCGACTACGACACGAAGGACGTACGGCAGCAACTCAAAAAGCAGGGCATCACATGCTACGGCTCCGTGACCCTCATGCTGGGTACCCGCAACCTGCTGGCCGTCGACGAAGGGGAACGCGCCGCCTCGGTGCAGTACGTGAAGGACATCATCACGATGGTCAAGGAACTGGACGGCGAAATGGTCTCCGTCGTGCCCGGCACCGTCGGGCAAATCGTCCCCGGCGCACGCCCGGAGGAGGAGTGGGACTGGGCCGTAGCATCTCTGCAGGAGTGTAACGAATTTGCCCGGCAGGCAGGTGTAAGGCTGGGCATCGAGCCGATCAACCGCTTCGAAACCTACTTCATCAACCGCGGCGAGCAGGCCTACGCCCTGGCCGAAGCCACCGGCCCCGACTGCGGCGTCGTACTCGACGTCTTCCACATGAACCTGGAGGAGGCCGACTATTTCGCGACCATCCGGCACTGCGCCGACCGGCTCGTGGGCTTCCACGTCGCCGACAACAACCGCATGGCCCCCGGTATGGGGCACCTCGACTGGCCCCGGATCGTACAGGCCGTAAAGGATACCGGATTCACCGGCCCGCTCTCGGTGGAGTTCGCCGCCCCGGTAGACCGGACGCCGGCCAACCCCTACCCGGGGAATGTGGACACCGATCCACAGGGACTGACCGAGGAAGCCCGCAAGTTTCTCGAAGACCACGGCAGCTCCGCCCTGACCGAGGAGTTCTATACCCACCTGACGAAGAAGTCCGCCGACACCCTGCTCCCGCTCCTATGAAGATCAAGCATATCCGCGCCTACTGGCTCCGCTGCCCCATTCCCGCCGGCAAGCAGTGGCGCTCCGACTACGGTCACCTGACCCACTTCGACATGACGTTGGTGGAAGTAGAAGACGAGGGCGGCAACACCGGCTACGGCGAGGCCAAGGCGGCGGTCGGGGCGACGGGCGCCTGCGCCTCCATCGTCACCTGCATCGAACGGGAGCTGGCCCCCCAACTCACCGGCATGGACGCCGACCACATCACCGCCGTCTGGGAGGCCGTGTACAGCGGTAGCCGCCACCACTACGCCCGCGACCGCGGCCGGGTCTTCCCCATCCTCGCCAACCGTGGCACTACCATCGCCGCCCTCAGCGGCATCGACACCGCCCTCTGGGACCTGAAGGGCAAGCGCCTCGGCGTACCCGTCGTCGACCTGCTCGGGGGACCCTGCCGCGCCTCCATGCCCTGCTACGCCAGCGGCGGCTGGGCCGACATCGACGCCCTCGGCGACCAGCTGCGCGGCTACGTCGACCACGGCTACGGCGGCGTCAAGATGCGGGTCGGCGTGATGGACGGCACCGTCAACGAAACCGTCGCCCGGGTCGCCGAAGCCCGCCGCGCCCTCGGGCAGGAGATCGACCTGATGGTCGACGCCCACGGCACCTTCAGTGTGCCGGAGGCCCGTCGCTTCGCCCGCCTGACGGAAGATCTAGGCCTTTACTGGTTCGAGGAGCCGGTCACCTCCGATAACAAGCGCGGCACCGCGGAGGTCCGCCAGGCCAGCACCACCCCCATCGCGGCGGGGGAGAGCGAGTTTACCCGCTTCGACTTCCGCGACCTCCTTGAGGCCCGGGCCGTCGACGTCCTCCAACCCGACTGCGCCATCGTCGGCGGCCTCACCGAAGCCCGCCGCGTCGCCGCCCTGGCCGAGACCCACCAGCTCGAGCTCGCTCCCCACTGCTGGGGCTCGGCCTTCAGTTTCATGGCGGGCGTGCACCTGGCCTTCAGCAATCCCTCGGCCGTCTACATCGAACACTCCCTGGGCGGCAACCCGCTGCTTTACGATCTCGTCCAAGAAGCCCCCATCGTCAAAAACGGTCGGATTCAATGTCCGGAACGGCCGGGACTGGGCGTGGCGGTGGATCTGGAGTTCGTAGAGCGGTTTCGGGTTCAATGAGTGAGTTGTTGAGTTGGTGAGTTGTTGAATTGCGGGTTTTGCTTGGGCCCTGATGCCGCACAATGTATTGTTCACTAAATCTGCATCAGCCCCCTGCTAGCAACCCACCAACCCAATAACCCCGCACCCGCCCACCCGTAATTCAACAACTCAACAAACCAACAACCCCCGCATCAGCCCCACCCCTTCACCCCTTCAACAATTCACCAACCCCCCCCCCATGGAAATCAACCACGTCACCCTGATCGTCGACAACCTGGAAGTATCGGCCAGATTCTACGAAGAAGAGATGGGCCTCGAGCCGGTCCCCGCCTTCGTCTTCGACTACCCGACGGCCTTTTTTCGCATCACCGATACCACCCAGTTGCACCTGAGTGAGTGGGAAGACAGCCGCTCCTTCCGCGGGCACCTCTGCGTGCGGGTCGACAACTTCAGCGAAGTGTTTTACCGGATGAAGGCCCAGGGCCGCATTGACATCACCCCCTGGGGTAAGGTCCGGCGGCTGCCCGACGGGGCAATGCAATTATTTATCCGCGACCCCGCGGGTAACCTGCTGGAAATCACATCCTACCCGGCAGATGAGGTCGACGAAGCCATTATGCTAGACGAGCTCTACGAAGAAGGCCTCTACGTCTCCGGCCGCAACGATTTTCGCGGATACAAAAGCGAAAACGCCACCCTGTATCACCCACCGACCGAGCGCCGATGATCCCGACCGTACTCTTCCTCGAAACCGTCGATCCCTCCGCTTTGCGGTCACTACCGGATACGGACTACCACGTATGGCTGCCGGGACAAACAGTGACCGATTACGGGCGGGTGCAGGCCATCATTACCCGGGGTAAGGCACGCGTTGACCGGGAGCTGATCGACCGCTGCCCGGCGCTCCGGCTCATCGTGCGCTGCGGCGTCGGCGTGAATAATATCAACGTAACCTACGCCACCACGCGGCGGGTACTGGTCCTCAACGTGCCGGGCATCAACGCCGCCACCGTGGCCGAGCACACCATCGGACTGCTGCTGCTGCTCGTACGGGGCATGTACCACCTGGTGCAGGAGGTCAAGGCGGGAAATTGGGCCTACCGCGACACCTACCAGGGCAGGGAGCTCCGCGGCCTTCGTCTGGGCATCCTCGGCAGCGGCAACATCGGAAATCGGGTGGGCGCGGCCGCAGGTGCTATGGGAATGGAAGTGCGCCACGCGCAACGAAGCCCCCAGGATACCGGGCCGGACCGGCTTCCCCTCACGGACTTGCTGGCCGAAAGCGACGTGATCAGCCTTCACCTCCCGCTCACCGAAGCGACCAGCGGCATCATCGACGCAGCCGCCCTGGCGCGCATGCCTACCGGCAGCTTCCTGATCAATACCGCCCGGGGAGAACTGGTGGACGCCCCCGCCCTGCTTTCCGCCCTCGAATCTGGTCACCTGGCCGGCTACGCCAGCGACCTGCTGCCGGTAGGGGAGGACGACGTCTGCCGGCAACTCGTCGCGCATCCCGCCGTCCTGCTCACCCCCCACGCCGCCAGCCTGACGGCCCTGACCTTTCGGGAGATGTCGGAGCGCTCCGTGCAGCATGTGGTCGATCACCTCAGTGGGCAGGCGGTCGCTGACCGCTACCGGGTCAATTGAATGATTCCCTTGCCGTTCGCCGCCGCGTTGGCCCGGTAGGCCCGGAGCGGCCCGTCGTTGATCCCCACCACTACCCAATCTCCTAGCTGCGTCACCGCGCGGGCATCCCCCCGTACCGACCAATAATCGGGGTCCACCATCGGACGGCCCTCCACGTCAATCGTCAGCAAAAATCCGGTACCCGCATCGAGTCGCCCGCCGAGCACTTCGGTGGCGTAATCGTTTTGCACGACGAGCCAGCCCCGCCGTCCATTGGCCAAGGTGACGGGCATTGCGTCGCGGAGGGGCGCCGCCTGGGCGATGGCCGGAAGGTGATGGGGAGTAAAGCTGCCCGTTCCGTCATTTTCCAGGTAGACGGAGCGAAGTTCCTTGGCTTCCAGCACGTAGCCGTCGGGACCGACGTCCGGCATATTCGCCTCCCGCCATCCGCCGTATTCCGCATACGTGACCGCCTGTTTCTTGAAGCCCGGCAGCTGGCGACCCAGGGTGTTGCGGGGGTGCACGGGGTAGCTCTCCGCGCCGTTGTACATCATTAGTATAGGGTCCAGGGTACCATTGTCGTCGTAGTCCGCTACCCGTAACCGGAGAGGGTGGGTCGCATCGGCTTGAAAGTAGCTATTCGTGCCTACATTGCCGGCCAGCAAGTCGGTGTCGCCGTCGCCATCCGGGTCTCCGGGCGTCAGGGAGTACCACCAGCCGGTAAGCTCCTCCCCTACGGGGCGGGCCAGCAGGGTGGTGCCGGTATTGGTAAAGACCTGAGGAGCGTCCCATTCGCCCACCGTGGCGAGGTCCGGCAGTCCGTCCCCGTCCAGGTCGGTCCATACGGCTCCCGTTACCCGCCCCGCATCTACTTCCTGACCTACGCGAAAGTTGCCGTCATTGACTAAAACAAGGCTGGCGGCGGCCTGAGGGAAGCTATTCGGCGCGGCACGGCTACCTACGAAAAGATCCAGATCGCCGTCCCCCTCCAGGTCGGCCACGGCGGCGGTGGCGGTAACCACGGAATACTCGGGCAGCACCCCCGTAGTGCGTGCCAGCTTACCCCCTTGGTTTTCGTACAGCTCGTCGCGGTAGTAAGTCTCGCGACCACCGAATTCCCGGCTGCCATTTCCCACGAACAGGTCGGTGTCTCCATCTCCGTCGTAATCTAGCGGGAGCAGCACGGTGGCCTCCGTTTCCCGCGTTTCGGCCAATTCCTGGTAAACGCGCAGGGAGTCTCCCACCCGTTGATAAGCGGTTACGGCCTGACCGGCGGCGCCTCCGACCAGCAGCTCCTGGCGCCCGTCCCCATCCAGATCGGCGGTGGCCAGGGCGGGGCCGCCGTGACTAAAGTCGCGCACCGAGAGGGCGAAGTGGTCAAAATCCGAGTAAGGGCTTTCGCGGTGCCCGGGAAGTGCAAGGGCTAAGGGCTGCAGCCCGGCGGGGCGGGGCTTACTCCAGTCCGGGCGGTCGTGACCCGGCGCACCGCCTGGTGCGCCGCTGCCCGAGTACTCCAGCACCAGCCGGCGGTCAGCCGCTATGTTGGTTTGCTCCGTAACTCGGCCGTCGGCCCAGATCACCAGCAGGGAGTCAACAACGGTCGCCTCTCCTAGTCCGAAGTGCAACCCGGCATCCATCGTGCTGAGGTAGCCGCGCTGCCGCTGCTGCTCGGCGTAGGCGTGACGCTCACCGCCGTACGTGAGGTACACTTTTGCTCCCAGGGCATCGGGATTGGCGGTCGGTCCGCGCAGGGCCACCTGCAGGTAGTGGGTGCTGTCGGGAGCGCGTTCCCGGCTGTTGTTGCGGTAGATGCCGGCGGGCTCATTCAGGTTGTTAGTGACGAGGTCCAGGTCCCCGTCCCCGTCCAGGTCGACGTAGGCCGCCCCGTTTGAGAAGGTGGGCGCGTCAGGCAACCAGTCGGTTCGCCGGAAGGTGAGGTCGCCCTGGTTGGCGAAGATGAAATTGGGCTGGTGGACGCCGTCCAGTCGATTGAGCGCCTCCGAAGTTGCCCGGTACACGGCCTCGCGGCTGCCAAACATGGCCGTACTCTGGGCGAAATCCACGAAGTCGCGGTTCGTCACGTCCCGCGGGTACCCGTTGGAGATAAGGATGTCGCGGTAGCCGTTGTTGTCGAAGTCGGCCAGCAGGGGCGTCCAGCTCCAGTCGGTAGCTGCGGTACCGGTCTGGAAGGCGAGGTCGCTGTAGGTGCCGCCGGCATTGCTGACTTGCAGGGCATTGCGGACGTACTGCCTTACGTATCCCCTGCGTTCAGCCTCGGCGTCGACCTGGTACGGGATATCGGAGAACATGGTCTTTTGCCGCAGGTTGTCATCGGGCAGCATGTCGGCCGTCATGATCTCGGGGCGGCCGTCGTTGTTGAGGTCCGCGGCGTCGACGCCCATCGAATTTTTCGAGGTGTGGGGGAAAGCCTCCTTAGTCAGCGTCCGGAAGTGGCCGCTGCCGTCGTTGATCCAGAACGCATCGTCGGAGATGAAGTCGTTGGCGACGTACAGGTCGGTGGCTCCGTCTCCGTTGAAATCCTGGGGTACGATCCCCAGTCCCCATCCCTCTTGTCGGATGCGGTCGGTTGGGCGAAACCGGGGCGGCGCCCCGGCCACCGCCCGGCCAAGGTTTTCGTAGATCACGTCTATACTGGAAGCCCTTCCACTGCTGTCCGTTCCCCGGAGGGTCTTGCGGCTCGCCACCTCAAGGGCATTGTTAAGTACGTAAAGGTCGAGGTCCCCGTCGCCTTCCAGGTCGATCCAGGCGGAGTGCGTCCCGTAGTTGCGGTCGTCGATCCCGTACTCCGCGGCCACTTCCCGAAAAACAAGCTGGCCGTCCGGGCCGAGCCCCTGGTTCTCGAACAGCAGGTTCGGCGTGTCTCGGCTACCCGTCGGATCTAGGGTGGTGAGGTAGAGGTCCTCCCGGCCATCCCCATTCACGTCGTGTACATTAACGCCCGTCACCCAGCTCGTGGTCGTCAGGCCGGCGGCTGCCGTTACGTCCGTAAACTTCCAGGGGGCCGTTTGCAGGTAGAGGCGGCTGCTGACCATGTTCCCCCCGAAGAAAAGGTCCGGTAGGCCATTGTTGTCAAAATCACCCACGCCTACGCCGCCGCCGTTGTAGAGGTACTCATTATAGAGGATGTTGGTCGTATCGTTTTCCGTCAGTAAGTTGACAAAGTCTACCCCCGTGCTCTCGGCTGGCAACGGTTCCAGCAGGGGCGTTCGATCTCCGCAGGCCGCGCAGCCGAGCAGGAAAATAGCCAGGAAGGCCACATGTGGCAGCGGTACAGCAGGTGGGGGATCGGACATAGCGGGTACATTACAAAAAACGAAAAGGATCACTTTACGGGAAAGTGATCCTTTTCGCTACCCCCGGGGGGCAGGTGGCGGGGAGATTACTAGTAGCCGGGATTCTGATCTCCCAGCCCGATCATGGGGTTGTTAGTAATCTCATCCTCGGGTATGGGCAGCAAAAACTTGTCCTCGCTGTAGCCCAGGATGGCTTCGGCATCAACGATACCGGCGGCATCCCAGCGGCGGAGGTCGCGGGAACGCACTTGTTCGCTCATCAGCTCTACCTCGCGTTCGTTTACGACGGCCTGCATGATCTCATCGGCGGTACCGTTCGCAATACCGGCTTCGTTGAGTAGGGGGGCCCCGGCGCGGGCGCGGACCTGGTTGATCAGGTCGCGGGCTTTGCTCAGGTCGCCGTTGGTGCGGGCTTCGGCCTCGGCCAGCAGGAGCAGTACGTCGGCGTACCGCATCAGGATAAAGTTGGCGTTCGTTTCCCGGTAACCGCCCGGATTCTCTTTGTAGTACAAGCCGTACTTATAGAAGTTAGCGAACACCTCATCGCTGCCGTACTGTACGGGAGGGCTGTTCGGATTGATGGTAAGGGTCTCCGTACCGTTGGCGTATTCCTGACCCTCAAAGATTACGGTTTCCAGTAGGCGGGGGTCCGTGTAGGAGGCACCGAGGGCCTCCGCGGGGAAAGCAGCAAGCGCGGCGGAGGTAGGAATTACGTTGCGCCAGCTGGGGCCGTATTCCTGCGCCCGGATGGAACGGGTGTTGGTACCGTCTCCGGAGTCACTCCAGTTGTAGCCGCCGTTTGCCGCATAAATAATTTCGAACAGGGCCTCGCCCAGGAAAGCGTTCTCTTCCGTGAAGTTGTCCCCAAAGTTCTCGAGGAGCTCGTATTTGTTGAGGTCCACAATACTCTGGAGCGCCGTCTTCGCCCCGGCTACGTCACCGGATTGCATGAGGCTACGGGCCAGAAACCCGAGCGATGATCCACGGTCCGCACGTCCGATCTCGCTGCCGGGCCGATCCGTTGGCAGCTTATCGGCGGCAAAACGCAAATCGCTCTGGGCAAGGGCAAACACTTCCTCACGGGAGGAGCGGGGGGCAAAGTCATCCAGGCTAACGTTTCGTTTGGTGTAGATCGGTGCGCCTCCCCAGAGGGTAGCGATCTCGTTGTACGCCCAGCCCCGCAGGAACCTGGCCTCGGCTTCCAGCACCGTCTTGCGATCATCGTCGACCGTGGTGTTTGCCGCGATACCGTCCAGGGCGGTATTCGTACGGTGTACCAGATCGTAGAGGGCATCAAACAGCTGGCGGATGTGGATGCTGGCGGGCACTTGCTGTCCGCGTACCAGTTCCGGCGCGATTTGGAGGGCCGAGGTACCGATGTGGTTGTCGTCCATCAGATCGTTCAGGAAGAAATAGTGACGTGCGGCGATGTGCTGGGAGCGCAGGGTCCCGTAGCCACTGAGCACGGCCGCCTCTAGATCCCCGTCGGTTTGGAAGAAGTTTTCGGGCGTGACCTGGTTGGGGTTGAGCTGCGTAAGCTCGTCATCGCTACAGGAGTAAGCGACAGCGCCGAGTAGCCCGACACAAAGTAAAATTCGGAGCTTCATGATCGTAGATTGAAATTGTTGAGAAGTGAGGAAGTGTGGTTCAACATCTTTCCCCGCTCTTATAAATGGATGATTTTGGTAAACAGTTCACTAAGAGCTTGTTTGGGTTTTCCGAGCCTGACGAAAACGCCGCTATTTTGGGTCTATTCGAGCCTCGAAAAGGGGAGGTGCACTTCGTGGCTGCTTCGCGGTGACGGGCTAAGTGACCTTTTTCGAGGCGAAGAATAGACGCAAAAGAGCAAGTTTGCGGCGGTGAGCGGAATCCCGAACAAGCTCTCAATAGTTTTGACTAGAACCCGATCTGGGCACCAAACAGAAAGGACTGGGCCTGGGGGTAGCGGCCGTCATCGAAACCTACCAGTCCCTGCGCGATGCTGCCGATTTCCGGGTCCAGACCACTGTAGCCCGTGATCGTGAGGAGGTTTTGCCCACTCACGTACAGGCGCAGGTTAGAAATAACGCTGTTACCCGCAAAGGGGACGGTGTAGCCGATGGTCAGGTTTTTCAGCCGCATGTAAGAACCATCTTCCAGGAAGCGGTCCGACATCCGCCGGTTACGGTTGTTGTCCTCCAGGGCGATCCGGGGGACGTCGGTGCTGGTGTTCTGCGGCGTCCAGCCCTCGAGGCGCTCGGGGTCCCCGTTGAACAGACGGGTGGTTTGGGTAAGCAGCGAGCGGAAGCCGTTATAGATATCGTTACCCTGGCTGCCCTGGAAGAATACCCGGGCGTCAAAGTTCCGCCACTGGGCGGAGAGGTTGACCCCGTAAATGAAGTCCGGCAGGTAGTTACCCAAAATCACCCGATCGTCGTTGTCGATGACGTTATCGCCGTTCTGGTCTACGAAGCGGACGTCGCCCGGCTGGGCATTAGGCTGAAATGAAGTAGTAGGGTCATCATCTAATCCGTCCGCATCTATAATTTCACTCTGGGTCTGAAACAGTCCGTTGGTCTCGAATCCGTAGAAGCTAAAGACGGGGTCACCGGGCCGGGTAATGGTGGGCGGCAGGTCGGCGGTGTATCCCTGGCCTACTTGATTCTGCCCGAGAAATATCTCCCCGTCCTCGACGGCCAGGCGCAGCACCTCGTTCCGGTTGCGGCTGACGTTGGCGCTGATGTCCCACTGAAACTCCTGCTGGCGGTTGCTGAAGTACGCGCCCTGGAATTCAAGACCGGTATTCCGCATGGCCCCCACGTTCTGCCGCGTGCCGTCGGGCCCGAAGGAGGGGGGGAGGGGGACGTCCAGGATGAGGTTATCCACCTCGCGGTCGTAGTACTCGAGGCTGAAGTTGAGGCGGTTGTTCAGAAAGCCAACGTCAACGCCGATGTTGAACATATCCGTTATCTCCCAACTTAGACCGGGGTTGGCCAGTTCGTTGATGAAGGCCCCGATAACGGGGGCGGTACCTCCCACCACGGGGGCAAAGGCTTGTACGATGGGGGCCTGAAATTCGTATGCGGGAAGTCCGATACTCCCCGTGCGGCCGTAGCTCGCCCGCAGCTTAAGTTCTGATACGGGGGTGTTTTGCATGAACGACTCCTCGCTAATGCGCCAAGCAATGGCACCGGCGGGGAAGATCTCGGTCCCGTTGCCGGGGGCGAAGATCGACGACTGGTCGCGGCGTACGCTGAAGGTGAACAGGTAGCGCCCCATGAGCCCATAAGTAGCCCGGGCCAGCAACGACCGCAAGACTCTCTTATCGCGTGAACTGGTCCCCGTGATGTTACTCGCCCCTTCCACTACCGTTAGGTCGTCGGTGCGGTCACCCGCTACTTGGGTAAAGTAGCCGTAGCCCTCCTGCTGCTCGGCCACGACGGTAGCGTTGATCGTGTGGTCTCCCACGATTTTATCGTAGGTCAACTGACCCCGGTAGAGGGGACCGTAGCCCGTTGCCCGCACCTCGGAGATCGAGTTCAGCGGGTTAGAGGTCGTGGATTGGAACTGGGGCCTCCTGAAGTAATCGCGCCCGACGTTGTAATTCGCGCCGAAGAGCACGGTAGCCGTCAGTCCAGGAAGGATGTCGTAGTCCAGAAAGGCGGTACCCAGGGTGCGGTAGTTGCGATTCTCGTTCTGAACGAGTAGGGCATCGAGCAGGGGGTTACGGGGGTCGGCGCTGTCGAGGTCCTGGACCGCACCGCTGAAGCCACCTACGTTGTTGGGGTTGCGGACCGGCTGGTAAGGAATGCTCTGTACCGCGTTGCGAAGCAGGCCGCCCGGGGTGATCTGCCGTTCGTCGTTGACGAGCAACAGGGTTTGACCGAAGCGAAATTTACCGTTAGCGGTAATGTCGTGCCGGCTGTTAAGCCGCAGGCTGTAGCGGTCATAGCCCCCACCGACAATGACGCCCTCCTGCTTGAAGTAGCCAAAGGAGGTAAAGAAGGAGCTGCGCTCGCCACCCCCGGAGATGTGCAGGCTGTTCTGCGTCATCAATCCGTCCCGAAACAGCGCGTCCTGCCAGTTGGTGTTGAGTTCCCGGTAGGTCTGGTTGGTGCCCGGGGCAATTTCGTCGATCCCACCAGTCTGTACCCGCGCCAGGGGGGCGCCGGTCATGATCTCGGCGTAGCGTAAGTACTGCTCCGTATTCATGACGTCGTAGCGTTGGTTCTGCACCTGTACGCCCGTCGTCGTTTCCAGGGAAAGCCGGAGGGGCTGGTTCTTGCCGCCGGACTTGGTCGTCACGATCAGTACGCCGTTGGAGGCGCGCGAGCCGTAGACGGCCGTGGCGGAGGCGTCCTTCAGGACGTTGATGCTCTCGATGTCGCGGCTGTCGAACTGATTGAGGCCGCCGGCTTCGGGATAACCATCGACCACGAGCAAGGGCCCCGAGCCGAAGCTGATCGAGCCGATGCCCCGCACCTGAATTTCCGGTCCCGCGCCGGGAGGGCCGGCGCTGGTCACCTGCACCCCGGCCAGGCGGCCCTGTAGCGCCTCGCCCAGGTTGGGCGTCGTGACCTCGCTCAGGGTGGCCCCGCTGACCGAACTGATGGCCCCGGTAATGGACTCGCGGGTCTGGCTGCCGTAGCCCACCACGACCACCTCGTCCATCAGGTTGGCGTCGGAGTCGAGGGTGACGTCGATGGAGGTCCGGTTGTCGACCGCTATCTCCTGCGGGCTAAAGCCGATGTAGGAGAACCGCAGCGTAGCATCACCCGGCGCGGTAAGGGAGTAGGAACCGTCGAAATCAGTGACGGTACCGGAGCTGGAGCCAACGACGAGTACGTTGACGCCAGGCAGCCCGAGACCCGAATCGTCGGTCACGGTACCGGTGATGGTGATCTGTCCCCACGTCGCCGTGGAAAAGAGACACAGTAGGCAAAGTATGCCAAGGAGTTTGTAAAGTGCTTGCATGTAATAGGTAGATTTTTGCTTGATCGAGCTTCCCGTGCTCGGGCGGGCGGGGCCGCCGCGACCCACAGCGCCTTCGGGGAAGTGTACGTTTTATGAATACTAGTGGGGCGGCCGGTGCACCGCGCGCTCAAACATATAATTATTCTTTTAACAAGATAGGCAATTATAAAAATAAGAATCAGTCCCGAACCGCAAAATAATCAACTGAACGGCACCCGCGTGACGTACGGCACCCGCGCACCGCCGCTACCGCCTTGCGCTAAACCGCTCAGCAGGCCTCACTGCATCCACGGGCAGACCAGTAAAGCGGATAGCGCGGACGCAGGTGCGGTCAGATCCCCTGGCGCGGGCCATTCCGGGGCACTTCCGGGCCGCCGTTAAAAATTACGACGCCTAAACTAAGGCCCCGGGCGGTCGTTGTAGATGGGGGAGCACACGGATTGCATTGGGTGCGCTATATTCACCAGGTAACCCTCCCCTAAACCGCGAAATTTCGCTATCTCAGTATGGACACAGCTCAGAAAAATACCGCCCCGTCTCCCCGCGCTTCTACGACCGCTAAGAAGAACGGCGTCGCTAAGGGGTTGAAATACAGCAAGGAACAGTACCTGGCCTGGTACACCATGATGTTGCGCATCCGGCGCTTCGAGGAACGGGCCCTGATGGCCTACGGCCAGCAGGACGTGCGGGGCTTCTGCCACGTCTACATTGGGCAGGAGGCCGTAGCCGCCGGCATCGAGAGTGCCATCACCAAAGATGACGGAATAGTGACCGCCTACCGCCAGCACGGAACGGCCATCGGGCGCGGAGTCACCACCAAGGCCGCCATGGCCGAACTCTACGGCAAGGCTACCGGCGTAGTCAAGGGTAAGGGAGGCTCCATGCACTTCTTCAGCCGCGAGAACAATTACTACGGCGGCAACGGCATCGTCGGCGCGCAGATTCCCATCGGCACCGGCATCGCCTTCGCCGAAAAGTACCGGGGCACCAAGAACCTCTGCGTCGTCATGTTCGGCGACGGGGCCAGCCGCCAGGGTGCCCTCTGGGAAAGCTGGAACATGGCCATGACCTGGAAGGTCCCCGCGCTGTTCATCTGCGAGAACAACGGCTACGCCATGGGCACCAGCGTCGAGCGGACGAGTAACGTCACCGACCTGAGCCAGCTCGGCGCCAGCTTCCGTATGCCCAGCGAGAGCGTCGACGGCATGAGCCCCGAGGCCGTACACGAGGCGGTAAGCCGCGCCGCGGAGCATATCCGCTCCGGTGCCGGACCCTACTACCTCGAGATCAGGACCTACCGCTATAAGGGACACTCCGTATCCGACCCCGCCCGCTACCGCGAAAAGGACGAAGTGAAAACTTACCAGGACCGCGACCCCATCAAGATCACCGAACGAACTATTGTAGACAATGGCCTGGCCACCGAGGCGGAGATCAAGGCCATCAAGGACCAGATCAAGCAGGAAATCGCCGATGCGGCAAAATTTGCCGACGAGAGCCCCTACCCGGAAGGCGCGGATCTGTATACGGACAACTACTCTGAGCCTTACCCCTTCCTTACTTAGGATACGGCAAGGGGTAATGCGTAGGGGGGCATCCGCGCCCCGGGAGGTAATCCTTCCGGGGCCCGGATGCCCCCCTGGCTTTTTCGGGCAAGGGGGTCCTCCTTAATTTCCTTCCCTTCGCTTATCTTTGCGCGACTTTTCCGGCTGCGTCGATCACGGCCGGCCTTCATTTAGAGTATTATGGCAAGAAAGAATAACATCGGCCGTCGGCCCACCGGAACCCCGAGCAGCGGCCGCCCCTCTCCTTCCAGCGACGTGACCCGCCAGGCGGTAGACAACGGCGACGATACCCTCGTCGACATCGTAGAGGTACGCGACCAGGGGCTGGATTTTTTCGAGCGCAACCGCAAGCCGATCATCATTGCCGTAGTGGCCCTGATCGCCATCGTAGCCGGTGCCCTGCTCTACCAGACCTTCATCAAAGCCCCCGCCGAGCGCAACGCCGCCGAGCAGATGCAGCAGGCCCAGTTCCAATTCGATCAGGACAGCTTCAGCCTGGCCCTCACCAATCCCGGGCAGGGCTACCCCGGCTTTCTGGACATCGCCGACGAGTACTCCGGAACCGCCTCCGGCAATCTGGCCAACTACTACGCCGCCGTCAGCTACCTCAACCTGGGCAAGTACGACGCCGCCCTGGATTACCTGCAGTCCTTCGACGCCGAGGGAGATCTCCTGCCCGCCATGAAGGCCGGTGTAATGGGCGACCTACACAGCGAACTCGGTGATTTCGACACGGCCATCGAAGACTACCGCGACGCCGTCGACGAGGCCGGCGATAACTTCATTACCGGAGGCTACTACCTCAACAAACTGGGCCTGCTGCTGCGCAAGCAGGGCCGCAACGACGAAGCCCTCGCCGCTTTCCGCCGCCTGAAGGCCGACTACAGCTCGAGCGCCGAAGCCGCCCAGGCGGATAAGTACATCATGGCCATCGAAGGCTGATCCACGCCTTTCCCTTCCGCCCGCTCAGGCACCGAATTGCCGGTGCAGCAGCCGGAGCGTTTTAAGCTTCTTCCCCTGATCGTCGTAAATCGTGATGAGGTATAGCCCGTCGGGCAGCGGCCGGATGTCGTAACCCGTCGGGCCCGCGTCGCCCTGAAACGAGCGTACCTGCCGGCCCAGGGTATTGGTCACCTCCACGCGCCCGATCGTGGTGCCGCGGGGGGATTCCACGAAAAAGCGTTCGGTGGCCGGATTGGGGTACAGGCGTACCGCCGTGGGCGTGGAGCGGGTCTCGCCGGGCGGATCCTGCTCCGCCACCTGCCGCTGCGTCAGCGTGGTACTGACCGCCGCCGTAGCGAGCGTAGTCCCGGGAAAGGTGAGGTCGGTGAACCGGACTTCCGTAGTTCCCCGGCCGGTCACGCCGTCCGGTCGCAGCACGATATAGAAAGTAGCCGATTGCCCCGGACTCAGGGGAATGTGGCGACCGTTGCTTTGTTCGGATTCCGACATGACGTAGGGGGCGGTCCGGCTCAGGCGGTCGAGCGTCCGGTAGCTCCAGGCGGAAGGCTGGCGGCGGCGTACGGCATCACGCACGAGCTGAATGGTCCGGTTGGAATTGTTGGTGACCACCACGGAGGTGATGTCCTCGAAGTCTTCGTCGAGGTTATCGACCACGATTTCCTTACTGATCTCCGCCGGTTCTACCCGTAGTACAGTCCCACTCTGCGCCCGAAGGGGCTGTAGCGTGAGTAGGGCAAGCAGGAAGAAAGCGATTTTCATGCCGGGGGCGGGTAAGCAGTCTGGAACAATGAACGACGGAAGGGGGGCAAGGTTAGCTGCTCGCTCATATTAATCCATGGCAACCCGCTTTTTCGCCCCCGGGCCCGGGATTTACCATTTAATTACTTCCCTACCTTTGCCGGCTATGAAGATATCACTCAACTGGCTGCGGGAATACCTAGCCGTCGACCTGGAGCCCACCCAAGTCGGTGAAGTCCTCACCGGTACGGGCCTGGAGGTGGAGGGCATGAACAAAGTAGAGTCCGTCCCCGGCGGTCTGGAGGGCATCGTCGTCGGCCACGTTCTTAGCTGCGGAAAACACCCCGGGGCCGACCGGCTCTCCCTAACGACCGTGGACACCGGAGCGGGGGAACCCGTGTCCATCGTCTGCGGCGCCCCCAACGTGGCGCAGGGGCAGCACGTGCTCGTAGCCCCCGTGGGCGCCACCCTATACCCCACCGGCGGCGAACCCTTCACGATCAAGAAGGGCAAGATCCGCGGCGAAGTCAGCGAGGGCATGATCTGCGCGGAGGACGAACTGGGCCTGGGAGACGATCACGACGGCATCATCGTCCTGGACCGCCCCTACCCGCCGGGCACCCCCGCCGCGGAAGTGTACGACCTGGAGACCGACTTCGTGTACGAGATCGGCCTGACGCCCAACCGTTCCGACGCCACCAATCACCTCGGCGTGGCCTTTGACCTGGCCGCCGCCCTGAGTGTCGCCGAAGGGAAGAAAATCAGCGTGCGAAAGCCCGACGTCACGGCCTTCGTGGAGGGCACGGCACCCGCGTTCCCCGCCCGCGTGGTGGACCCTACACAGGCACCCCGCTATGCCGGACTGGTGATCGAGGGGCTGGAAGTGGGCACCAGTCCCGACTGGCTGCGGGCCCGCCTTAATGCCATCGGCGTGCGGCCCATCAATAACGTGGTGGACGTGACGAACTACGTGCTCCACGAGCTCGGGCAGCCCCTGCACGCCTTCGATCTCGACCGGATCGGGGGAGAAGGAATCAGCGTAGAAAAATTGCCCGAGGGCACCACCTTTCATTCCCTGGACGGGGTGGAACGAAAACTCTCCGCCGACGACCTGGCGATCTGCAACGGCCATCACGCCCCCTTGTGCCTGGCCGGGGTCTTCGGCGGGGCCAGTAGCGGAGTGCGCGATTCGACCACGCGCATCTTCCTCGAATCGGCCCACTTCGAGGCCGCTACCGTGCGCCGCAGCAGCATGCGCCACACCCTGCGTACGGATGCCGCCCGCATCTTCGAGAAGGGCAGCGACCCCAACGTCGTCGTGTACGCCCTGAAACGGGCCGCGCTACTGCTGCGGGAAGTGGCCGGCGGTAAAGTCAGCAGTCAATTGCTCGACCTTTATCCCGATCCCATCGCGCCCCAGCGGGTGCGGGTCCGCTACGGCCGGGTGCGTGACCTGATCGGCGTGGATCTCGGTCGGGAGCGCATCCACACCATTCTGGAGACCATGGATATGGACATCGTGGACCACGACGCGGAGGGCTTCACGGTAGCCATTCCGACCAACAAGGCAGACGTGACGCGCGAGGTGGACGTGATCGAGGAACTGCTGCGGGTGTACGGCTTCAACAACATCCCCGAGCCGACCATGATCACGACCGCCATGGTGGTGGCTCCCCAACCCGACCCCAATGCCCTGCGCGAACGCATCGGCGACCTCCTGGCGGCCAATGGCTTCTACGAAATGATGGCCCTGAGCCTGTCGGAGAGCCGTTACTACGCCGACCGGACGGGGCTGGTGGCGATCAACAATACGAGCAACGTCCACCTGGACATCATGCGGCCCGACCTGCTGCACTCCGCCCTCGAGGCCGTGCGCCACAACCAGGCCTTCAGCCAGCGCGACCTGCGCCTCTTCGAATTCGGGCGCAGCTATCACCTCGATGCGGAGAACTACCGTGAGGTCAATCACCTCAGCCTGACGCTCACCGGCCGCCGTTCGGCCGAGTCGTGGCACGCCGCCGCCGGACAGCCCCAGGATGCCGGCTATTACACCCTCAAGGCCGCCGTGGAACTCGTGCTGCAGCGCCTGGGCATCGACAACTTCCGCACCGCCGAGGCGCCCCCCGCCGCCTTTGCCTACGGGCTGCGCTACCACAAGGGCCCCCTGGAGCTCGTCGACTTCGGCGCGGTCGCGGGTGCGGTGCGCAAACGGGGCGCGGTGAAGTCAGCCGTTTACTTTGCCGACTTCAACTGGGATAACCTCCTGCGCGTCCTGCCCCGCAAGCCGGTGCAGGTCACCACGCCCGGGAAGTACCCGACGGTCCGCCGCGATTTGGCGCTGGTGGTGAACGCGGACGTGGTCTTCGCGGACATCGAACGGCTGGCCCGCAAGGGTGGCAAAGCCCTGCTCACGGAGGTCAACCTCTTCGACGTGTACCGGAATGCCGAGCAGTTGGGCGAGGGCAAAAAGAGCTACGCCGTCAGCTTCCTGTTCGAGAGTCACGAGCGCACGCTGCAGGATAAGGAAGTGGACAAAGCCATGCGAAGCATGGAGGCCCTACTCAGTAAACAACTCGGTGCGGAGGTTCGCCGTTAATGCCTAACTTCGCCCATATCAGGATGGATAGGGGAGCGGTGTAATGGAGGCGGGCTGGCAATTCCTTCATCCGCTCTGGCTTACCTCCGTTCAACTACCTAAGCTATGGAACCGGCAACCCAAATTGACGGTCTTGAAATAAAACTCCGGCAACTGGCCGCCAAAGTGGACCGCCAACGGGCGCAACACGCGGCGGTCGTGGCCGAAAACGAAACCCTGAAGCGGGACCTCGATCGCCAACTCGGCGTGGTGAGCTCGCTGAAGGATAAGCTAGCACGCGCCCAGCAGGGGGCCGCGGCCCCCACGGGCGGCGGGAGCCCTGCCGCGGAGGCGGGCGGAAGCGCCGAGCAGCGCGAGACCATCCGGTTTTGCCTGCAGGAGATCGACCGCTGCCTCGACTGGCTCCACCGCAACTAAGTCATGGCCAACGCCCAGGATAACAAGCCCATCACCGTCGTCATCGCCGGCCGTCCGTACCCCATCCGCGTCGCGGAGCCGGAGGAGGAAGGGCTGCGCGCGCTCGTGGTCGAGATCAACGAACGCTTCAACGACTTTCAGATCAAGTACCGCGACCGCGACAAGCAGGACTGCCTGGTAATGACGCTGCTCACCTACGCCAGCGAACTGCGCAGCGCCCGGGAGCAGGCCGTTGGCGGCAGCGACGAGGCGCTCGCCCAGCGCCTGGCCCAGCTGAATGACTTGGTGGAGGGGATGCTGGACTAGCGCATTCACCCCGTTTAATTAAAAACAATCATGGAAATCATCATCGGGCTCGTTATCGGGCTCCTCCTCGGCGCAGCCGTTGCCTACTTCATCTTCGGGGGTAAGGCCAAAGCACAGGACCAGAGTCACCAGGCGGAAGCCGAGAAGCTCCTCGCCGAAGCCCGCCTCAAGGCCGAAAAAATCCAGGCGGACGCCGCGCTGAAGTCCGAAAAGACCTTTGCCGAATACCGCGATAAGCAGGAAGAATTCAAGAAGCAGAAGATCGCCGAGAGCCGCGAAAAATTCAACCGGTACAAGGAGGAATTTAAGCAGGAGAAAGCCGAGGAACTGGTCGAACTGCGCGAAAAGCGTGAGGCCCTGAAGGAGGAGCAAGCCGCCATGAAGGAGGAGCGCGCCGGCTTTAAGGCCGAGCTCGACGAAGTATTGAAGGCCAAGGAGGGCTTCAAGAAGCGGGAGGAGGAGATCCAGGCCCGCAAGCAGCAACTCGACGAAGAGATCGTGCGCACCCGCGAAAAACAGGACGAACTGGATACCCAGCACGAGCGCTTCAGTGCCGAGCTGGCCCGCATTGCCGGGCTCTCCCAGGCCGAGGCCAAGGAACGGTTGCTGGAGGACGTCCGCGCCAAGTCCGAAAACGACGCCCTCAGCCTGCGCCGCGAACTGATGGAGGAAGCCAAGGAAGACGCCGCCAAGGACGCCCGCAAGGTAGTGATCAATACCATCCAGCGCATGTGCGCCGAGATGACCATCGAGAACACCGTCTCCGTCTTCAGCCTGGACAACGACAGCGTCAAGGGACAGATCATCGGGCGCGAGGGCCGCAATATCCGCGCCATCGAGGCCGCCACGGGGGCCGAGCTGGTCGTCGACGACACGCCGGAAACCATCGTGATCTCCAGTTTCGACCCCATCCGCCGGGAGGTCGCCCGGCTATCGCTCAAGCGCCTGGTCAGCGACGGCCGCATCCACCCCGCCCGCATCGAGGAAGTGGTCAACAAGACCCGCAAGGAACTCGAGGACGGCATCAAGGAGATCGGACAAAAAACCGTCATCGAGCTCGACATCCACGGCCTGCCCGCCGAACTGATCCGCATGGTCGGACGCATGCGCTACCGCAGCAGCTACGGACAGAACCTGCTCAAGCACAGCGTCGAGACCGCCCACCTCTGCGCCGTCATGGCCGCCGAAATGGGCCTCAACAAGAAGCAGGTCAAAATGGCCAAGCGCGCCGGCCTGCTCCACGACATCGGTAAGGTCGCCGACGAGGACAACGAGCTCAGCCACGCCCTCTACGGCATGCAAATGGCCGAGAAGCTCAACGAACACGCCATCGTGGTCAATGCCATCGGTGCCCACCACGACGAGATCGAGATGACCAACATCATTTCTCCCATCGTCCAGGCCTGTGACGCCATCAGTGGTGCCCGCCCCGGGGCCCGTCGGGAGATCCTGGAAGGCTACATCACGCGCATCAAGGAACTCGAGGACATCGCCAAGAAGAACGAGGGCGTCAACTCCGCCTTCGCCATGCAGGCCGGCCGTGAACTGCGCGTCCTGGTGGAAGCCGACAAGGTCAGCGATCAACACGCCGGCGAGCTCAGCTTCAAGATCAGTCAGGAGATCCAGGAGACCATGCAGTACCCCGGCCAGATCAAGGTCATGGTGATCCGGGAGACGCGTTCGGTCGCTTACGCGCGGTAAATCCCTGAGCTACCGCACCATGACCCGGCTACTAAATGACCGGCCGCCGTCCGGCAGGAAGAGGGTGTAGAGGCCGGGAGGCAGTCCGCTGACCGAAAACTGGGCCTGTTCACGCTGGCCGGTCACATTAAGGCGGCGGGCCTCCCGACCGTCGGCCGCGTACAGGATGGCTACGGTGGGATTGGCGAGCTCCGTCAGGGAAACGATGAACTGTTCGGTGGCCGGATTCGGGTAAACGCCCAGCTGCCCGGCGATCACCTCGCGGACGGGCGTAAGATCGTAGCGCAGGGGCCAGCCCAGGTCCTCCAGGATACCGAGGGTCACGGGCCCCGGGTCGCGGATCGCCTCGCCGTTGGCGATCGAGGGCGTCATCAGCGCATTGACGCTGCCGGTTCGGTAAGTCGCCTCGTCGAGGTGACTGACGCTGCTGCCGATATCGAAGGTCTGGGGCGAAAAGAGGGGCACGAGCTCCCCGCCGTTTTCCCGCACGGCATTCGCGCCGTTGAACCCGAGTCGGTCGATGACCGCGGCCAGCAGCTCCTCGGAAGGATTGGAGAACAGGGTGGCGTCGATGAGTGATTGTCCGGCCGGGGTTTCCAGGAAGGTGTCGTAGATGATGAAGCGTTTCTCCTCTCCAAATCCGATGCTGACCGTCGTGTCGCTGGTGCTGTCGATGGAGCTGAAAAAGCCCAGGCCGTGGCCGAGTTCGTGCAGGACGACCGTCGCCAGGTCGATGCGGTTCCGCGGCACGCTGCCGGTGGTGTCGAAATTCCAGTTAGCGGTGCTGTTGATGACGATGTTGATGTCCGGCCTGTCGTCATTAAGTTCCAGACCGATAATGGCTTCCGCCAGCGCTACGGGGTAAAGGAGCTCCCGCGCCCGGGCTCCCAAAAAATTAAAGTAGGCATCGGTCGGTCGGGCACTGGCCAGCAGGTCCTCGTCCCCTTCGTCGCGCCAATCCACGAACACGCGTACGGGAACGTCCGACTGCAGGTACCTCCCCCAGATGTCGGCGGCAAACCGGATGCTACCCTCGGCCTCGGCGGGCAGATCATCACCGAAGGTCAGTTCAAAGGGCGTAAGGATCTCGGTATTTTCGCTGCGGAACTTTACGGGGGTGCGCTCGGTACCTTCCGCGGTGCTGCCGTTGGTCCAGCAGGTGATGAAGGGGACCGACTGACTGACCTGGGCGGTTGCCGTGAGGCCGGATAGGAAGCAGCCGATGAGGAGTAAAAACTGACGCATGGGCGAGTTATTCGAATATCTTTTCGGTGTCGCTGTAGTCCAACTCCTCCGCCTTGGCGTAGGTGATGGCCCGGCGGGCGGCTTCCTCGGCTTTTTCCTGCTGGCCCGTCTTCTGGTACAGCCAGGCGAGGGTATCGAGGTTGGCGTAGTAGGGGTGTAGCGCGATGGAAGCCTCCGCCCAGCGAATGGCCTGGGCGAGGTGCCCGGGATCGGAGGCGTGCTCGTAGAAAGTCCAGGCCAGTGAATTCAGCTCCGTATAATCCGTGGAGGGGTAGGCGGCGTAGTAGGTGAGGGCGGCCGGGACATACTGCTCCATATCGTCCTGCCGCTCGTAGTAAATCAGGCGGTACTGGGCCAGTAGTTGCGCCCCGAGTGGACCGGCCTCCTCGGCGTAGAAAGTTTCAATCTCCGCGGGGGCAACCAGGTTGCGCTTGCGGTGGCTGCGGTGGTAGGCGTTGACGAGCACCTGTTGTACGGCGGTAACGGTCGCTCCGGTGTGGGTAGCCGCGTCCACTGCCCCGGCGTGCTCGAGGAGGTAGCGCATACGCTTATCCCCCACTTCTCCGGGACTAGCCAGCAGCAGCGCCAGATGCTCGGGGGTCGACCAGTCCGACTGTCCGTCGAGGTAGTCATTGACCACCCGATCCGCCCGCGCCTGTTCGTAGTTGTCGGTCAGTACCCGGGCGTACTTATTCACGAAGGTGGGATCTCGCTCCCCGGCGGCATAGCGGGCGCCCAGGGCACCCAGGCTCTCGTCGGAGACGGCGGCATCGGCAAGCTCCAGCAGGGCGGGGATGGGGATGTACCCCAGTCCCTTGTGGACCAGCTCCCCGTCCCCGTTCACGAAGAGGTAGGTGGGGTAAGCGGATACGGAGTAGCGCTTAGCGAGCCCGGGCCCTTCCCCCTTTTCCATGTCGAATTTGGCGTTGATGAAGCGCGCGTTGTACACCTCTCCGACGCGCTGATCGGGGAACACCTTGGCGGTCATCATCTTACAGGGGCCGCACCAGGTGGTGTAGGCGTCCACGAAAATGAGTTTATTCTCCTGCTTCGCCTGAGCGATAAGCTCGGCGAAGGGCTTTTCCAGGAAGTCGATGCCCGCGCCATCCTGGGCACTCAGGGTACAGGCAAGCAGTAGCGGAAGGATCAATAGCTTCATAACGAAGGGTTGATGTGGGGCAAATGGGCCGCAAGTACAACGTCGGCGGAGCGCGGGTGGTGTTGTCGTTACGCAATAAGATTGTCGTGGATCGGGCGCCAGCCCCGGGAACGGAGCCTGGCGGAGTCCACGAGCTTGCCCCGTTCGCCTCCCGGCTGGTAGGTTTTGGGGGGCAGTCCGGCCCGCTCCATCAGGTGGGAGTAGAACATCCGTTTCGTCGGATGGCCCGCGGCGCTGACATTAAAGGTCCCGATCGTACCCGTCGTCAGGACGAGCTGAACGGCCTGCAGCACGTCATCGAGGTGGACCATATTGACCGGAGCGTCCCCCTGCGGGATCACGGCCGTATGCCGGAAGAAGGCCGCGGGATCCCGATCGGGGCCGTATAGGCCGGCCAGTCGCAGCACCGTCAGCCGTTCCGTTTGCCCCCGTAGCCAGCTTTCGGCGGCAGCTACGGCCCGGGAGGAGGGGGTGTCCGGATTGGTGGGAGTAGCCTCGGTGACCGTGCCGGTCGCTGCACCTCCGTATACCCCGGTACTGCTCGTATACACCACGTGAATCCCACGCAGCAATCGCTGAAGCGGCTTTAACGCGCCCAGGTAGACGGCTTCCGTGCGTTCCCCGTACTGCCGGCCGCCGGGGGGAAGGGTGATGACGAGGGCGTCGACCCCGTGCAGAAAACTTGGCAGGCTGGAACTGAGATCGGGAAGATCCAGTAAGAAGGGCACGGCCCCAATACTTTCCAGGGCGGCGTACCCCGCCTCGCGTCGGTAACTGCCGTGTACCGGCGTGCCGCTCGCGGTGAGCGATCGAATCAGGGGGAGCCCCAGCCAGCCGGCACCGAGAACGGCAACTTTTTTAGCATCCATAAGGGACAAAAATAAGGGACGGGGGCCTCACATTCTTGATGTAACTATTTTGATTACCAAAAGCATATAAATAGAAATATACTCCCTATTTGATTGTATATTTCAGCAAATACCCGTAAATTTGCGTACCGATGTAGATCGGCAGAACCAAGATCTTACATGTTTTGAGTGAGTATTTACGGGAGGGGGACGCTTAGTCCTCCTTTCTTTTTTGCAACCTTTTTCGGGAGTCCCGGTGTAATGCCGGGGCTCTTTTTCGTCTTTCCGGGGCGGCCTACCCCGGGCTGGGCTGCTGGTGACCTGGTAGGAGAGCGGATAATGTACAGCGCATGAGTAAACAATTGGCGGAACGCTTTACCGCGGCAACCGGAAGCCCCTTCTACCTGACGGAAGAGGACCCCGCACGCGTCGGGACCTACCTCACGGAGCGCGGCTACCTCATTCCCGGAGAAACCATAATAACTATCAAAAAGGCGGGGGAGGGCAATATGAATCTCGCGCTGCGGGTAGTCACCAGCCGCCGCCGCTTTATACTGAAGCAGAGCCGCCCCTGGGTGGCCAAGTTTCCGGAACTCGCAGCTCCGGTAGAGCGCCTGCTGGTGGAGCGGGACTTTCAGCACGCCATTCACGGCGACCACTTTCTTTCGGCCCACATGCCGGAGCTGCTGAAAGCCGATGCCGATAATTTCGTCTTGCTACTGGAGGATTTAGGACCCGTAGGGGACATGAGTACCGTCTACGCCCGGGAAGCCGCCGTCTCCCGGACGCAGCTGACTACCCTGTTGCAGTTTGCCGGCAAACTGCACGCCCTACGCCCCGCCGCCTTCCCCGCTAACCATGCGCTCAAAGTCCTTAACCACGCCCACGTATTCGACCTCCCGTTACGGCCCGATAATGGCTTTCCCCTGGAGGCCATTTATCCCGGACTGGCGGCGGTTGCCCGGCCCTACCAGCACGATCCGGCCCTGCGGGCGGCAGTGGGGGCACTCGGAAACACGTACCTGACGGGGGGCGATTCCCTGATCCACGGCGATTACTACCCGGGCAGCTTTCTCGAGGCGGAAGATGGCGTGTACGTCATCGATGCCGAGTTTGCCCACCTGGGGCGCCCGGAGTTCGACATCGGCGTACTGATGGCCCACCTGTTGCTGAGCAGGGCGCCGGAAAAACGCATCCTGCAGATCGACCACGACTACCCCAAGCCGATGGGCTTCGAGGCGGCGCTCGCCCGAAAATTCTGCTACGTGGAGATCATTCGCCGCCTCATCGGAATTGCCCAACTGCCGGTTTCCCTGTCCCTGGAGGAGCGCGGCAGCCTGCTGGCCCGGGCGCGGGCGGGCTTGATATAGGGCCTGATGGCCGTGCGGACTGACCCGGCCGTTGATTAATCCGAAGGCCGGCACAACCGGCGTCGGTGGCGGATTGTTAGCAGAGGTCCGTGACAGAATGTCGCGCCGCCCGCTTTGGCCTGATATGTGCGCCCCCAACCCCTAGGGGGTGGTATCTTCGCCTGCCGGGCCATGCCCTTCCTGGTGGGGAGAGCTTGGCACCCGCGCCCGCCGCCCCCGTTCAATAAGCTATACTATTATGTTCAAGGCCCTCAAGAAACTATTTGGATCGAAACAAGACCGCGACGTCGCCGTATACCAACCGGTCGTAGACCAGATCAACGCGATTTACGGAGGATTGGCCAGCTTGTCTAACGACGCCCTGCGGCAGCGCACCGATACCTTCCGGGCCCGGATCGCGGAGTACCTCTCCGGCATCGACGAGGAGGTCGACAAACTGCGGGAAGAGGCCGAAGCCGAACCCGATTTTCGCAAGAAAGACGAGATTTTCAAGGAGATCGACCGCCTCGGCGACCAGCGCAACGAGGAGCTCGAAAGCGTACTGAAGGAGATCCTGCCCGACGCCTTCGCCACCGTAAAGGAGGCCGCCCGCCGCTTCACCGCCGGCCCGCTCACGGTCACGGCCACCGAAGCCGACCGGGAGCTTGCCGCCCGGGTCGACTACATCACCATCGACGAGCAGGGACAGGCGACCTACGCCGATAAGTGGATGGCCGCCGGCGGAGAGATCGACTGGCAGATGGTACACTACGACGTGCAGCTGATCGGCGGACAGGTCCTCCACGACGGCAAGATCGCCGAGATGCAGACCGGTGAGGGAAAGACCCTGGTGGCCACCCTGCCCGCCTACCTCAATGGCCTGAGCGGCCGCGGGGTGCACGTCGTAACCGTCAACAACTACCTCGCCCAGCGGGACGCCGAGTGGATCGGGCCCGTCATGCAGTTCCTCCAACTGAGCATCGACTGCATCGATAAGTACCGGCCCCACAGCCCCGAGCGGGTAATGGCCTACGCGGCCGACATCACCTACGGCACCAACAACGAATTTGGCTTCGACTACCTGCGCGACAACATGGTGCGGGCCACGGCCGATAAGGTGCAGCAGCACCACCACTTCGCGATGATCGACGAGGTGGACTCGGTGCTCGTCGACGACGCGCGGACGCCCCTGATCATCTCCGGGCCGGTCACCAACAACGCCGACGACCAGGACTACCTGGAACTGAAGCCCGCCATCGAAAAACTGATCGCCGCCCAGCAAAAGACGGCCAACAAGTTCCTCACCGAGGCCAAACGCCTCTTCAAGGAGGGCTACCTCGGTCCCGAGGAGGGCGAAGCCGGCCTGGCCCTCTTCCGGGCTTACCGCGCTTATCCCAAGAGCCGGCCCCTCATCAAGTTCCTCTCGACCGAGGGCGCCCGCGTGCTCCTGCAGAAGACGGAGAACACCTACATGTCCGAAAACAACAAGCGGATGCCGGAGGTGGACAAGGAGCTCTACTTCACCATCGACGAGAAGAACCGCCAGGTCGACCTCACCGACCTGGGCACCGACTTCCTGAGTAAGGACGGTAAGGACCCCAACTTCTTCATCCTCAACGACCTGGCGACCAGCATGGCGGACGTCGACAACCGCGAGAACCTGAGTAAGGAAGAAAAGGCGCTGGAGAAGAACCGCCTGGCCCAGGACTTCGGCGTCAAGTCGAAGCGCCTACACGCCATCTCCCAGCTGCTCAAGGCCTACGCGCTCTTCGAGCGCGACAGCGAGTACGTGGTCATGGAGGGACAGGTCAAGATCGTCGACGAGCAGACCGGCCGCATGATGGAGGGACGCCGCTACTCCGACGGCCTGCACCAGGCCCTCGAAGCCAAGGAAAACGTCAAGGTGGGCGAGCTCACCCAGACCTACGCCACGGTGACCCTCCAGAACTACTTCCGCATGTACCACAAGCTCTGTGGCATGACGGGTACGGCCGAGACCGAGGCCGGAGAATTCTGGGAGATCTACAAACTGGACGTGGTGGTCATCCCGACCAACCGGCCCGTCGTGCGCGACGACCGCAACGACAAGATCTACAAAACCGACCGCGAGAAATTCAACGCCGTCATCGACGACGTGGTGGAGTTGAGCAACGCCGGCCGCCCCGTACTGGTGGGTACCACCGCCGTCGACATCAGCGAAAAACTGAGCCGCATGCTGCAACTGCGCGGCATCGACCACAACGTGCTGAACGCCAAGCAGCACCAGCGGGAGGCGGACATCGTCGCCGAGGCCGGTCGGCCGGGCAAGGTGACCATCGCCACCAACATGGCCGGCCGGGGTACGGACATCAAGATCAACGAGGCGGTCAAGCGGGCCGGCGGACTGGCCATCGTCGGTACCGAACGCCACGACAGCCGCCGGGTAGATCGCCAGCTGCGCGGTCGTGCCGGACGCCAGGGGGACCCCGGTTCCAGCCTCTTCTACGTCAGCCTGGAGGACAAGCTGATGCGCTACTTCCAGAGCGACCGCATCGCCAAGTGGATGGACCGCGCCGGCCACAAGGAGGGCGACGTGATCCAGGCCGGTATCGTGACCAAGTCCATCGAGAACGCCCAGAAGAAGGTCGAAGAGAACAACTTCGGCATCCGCAAGCGCCTGCTCGAGTACGACGACGTCATGAACATCCAGCGGGAGGCCATTTACCGCAAGCGCGACAACGCCCTGAGCGGGCAGCGCCTGAACCTCGACCTCAACAACTCCTTCGAGGGCCTCATCGACGACATCGTCTACGCCCACAAGCAAAACGGTACCTACGAGACCTTCCGACAGGCTACCCAGCGCCTGCTCGGCCTGGAATCCGAGCTCAAGGAGAAAGACTTCCGGGGCAAGGACGTCAACACCCTGGCCGACGACCTGCTCGTGGAGTTCCGCAACTTCTACGAAACGAAGATGACTACCCTCATCGACCGCGTCCTGCCCTTCATTCGTAGCGTGCACGAGCAGCAGCCGGGCCGCTACCGCCGCATCGTGGTACCCTTCACCGACGGCAGTACCCACCCGCTGCCCATCAGCGCCGACATCGAACGGGCGCTGGAGACGGACGGCAAGAGCATCAAGTCCGACATCGAAAAGGCCGTCACCCTGGCCATCCTCGACGAGAACTGGAAAGAACACCTGCGCTCGATGGACGAGCTGAAGACCTCCACCAACATGGCCTCCTTCGAGCAGAAGGACCCCCTGGTGGTCTACAAGATGGAATCTTACAACCTCTTCGAGGAGCTCATTAGCCGCATCAACGAAAAGACGACCAGCTACCTGGCGAAAGGGGATCTGCAGGTGGCCGCCCCCTCCGAGATCCGGGAGGCCCGGGTACCGCGACGCGTAGTTACCCCACCGGTACTGGTCAATCGCCGCAGCGAACCGGAGCCGGTGTCCGCCCAGGCATCCGCCGCCCGGGCGGCCGCCGAATCGGTCAGCAAACCCGAAAAGGTGCAGACCTTCCAGCGGGACGAAGCCAAAGTAAAGCGCAACGACCCCTGCCCCTGCGGCAGTGGGAAGAAGTTTAAACACTGTCACGGTAAGTAGGATTATGGGCCGGGGTGGTGCGGCTTGACGTATATTGCGCCCTTTCCCACACCTTGCCCTTTTCCCCAAGACTTCCCCGGTTTGAACAAGCTTATCGATCACACTTTTCTCAGTCCCCAGGCGACCGCCGCCGACATCAAGCGGCTGTGTGAGGAGGCCGTGGAGCACGGCTTTTACGCCGTGTGTATCCCCCCTTTCTTTGTTTCCCGGGCCAGGGCCGATCTCCAGGATACTGCCGTCAAGATCGCCACCGTCATCGCCTTTCCCTACGGCTATTCCGAGACGCCCATCAAGGTGGCCGAGGCCCGGCGCTCCATCGAGGAGGGGGCCGACGAGCTCGACATCGTGATCAACATCGCCGCCGTGCGTTCCGGCGACTGGAACTACGTCAAGACCGAGATCGAACAGATGGCCACCACCCTGCGCCTCAAGGGCAAGGTGTGCAAACTGATCCTCGAGCTCGGCGTACTGACCGACGAGGAACGGGACCGCCTGGTCGTGATCTGCAATGCGGTGCGGCCCGACTTCGTTAAGACCTCCACCGGCACCCAAGGCGGTACCACCGTGGAGCAGGTCCGCCACTTGCGTGCTAACTTACATCCGGAGATCAGGATCAAGGCCAGTGGCGGTATCCGTACCGCCGCCGAAGCCCGGGCCCTGATCGACGCCGGCGCCGACCGCATCGGCACTTCCTCCGGCCTGGCCATCCTTCAATAGTCACCCCATGCGTACCTGCCTCGCACTGTTTGCCCTCTTCTTCGCTACCGCCGCCGCGGCCCAGCGCAACCTGATCGTTACCCCCGACCCGGACGTGTCCCGCGTGCTCAACCTCTTCGCCGAGGTCAACGAGACGGAGGAGGAGGTGGAGGGCTGGCGCGTTCAGATCCTGGCGACCACCGACCGGCAGCAGCTCGAGCAGACGGAGACGCAGTTCCGGGCCAGCTACCCCAGCGTCCCCGTCGACTGGGTGCACAACACGCCCTACTACAAACTACGCGCCGGGGCCTTTTTCACCCGGCAGGAGGCCGACCGCCTGCGCCACAGCCTGAGCCGCGAGTTCGAGGGCGTGTACTTGGTCAAGGATGAAGTTTCCGAAAGCGAACTGCTGGATATGTACTAAGCCGACATGGCCAGAATCTCCCTGAACCGGACCCGGACGGACGTCACCACCATCATCCTCTACATCTTTCTGGTGTTTACGGGGCTGCTGATGATCAACTCCGTAGGTGCACCGCCGGGAGGCTATGATACGGGCATCGCCGGGCGGCTGACCACCCCCTTCGGGAAGCAATTAATTTGGGTAGGCATCTCGGCCGGCGTCTGGCTGGTCATCAATTACCTCGTCGATCGCCGGATCTGGGTGGTAGGGGCCTATCCGATCTATGCCTTCACCGTGTTTCTACTCCTGCTCGTGCTGGTCGCGGGTAAGGAGATCAACGGGGCCCGCTCCTGGTTCAGCGTCGGCGGACTCACCTTCCAGCCCAGCGAACTGGCCAAATTCGGTACCTGCCTGGCTATGGCGGCCTTCCTGAGCCAGTACAGCGGTAAGTTGGACGACTTCAAGACGGTCATCTACGGTTGTCTTATCTGGTTGGTGCCGGGCCTCATCATCCTGGGGCAACCCGATATGGGCTCCACCCTGGTCTTCAGCGGCATGCTGCTGGTCATGTACCGCGAGGGCCTCAACCCCCTGCTCTTCGTACTCGGCGGCTTCACGGCCCTCATGGTGGTGCTCGGCATCCTCTTTCCCTTCAACGCGCTGCTGGTGGGGGTCCTGTCCTTGTTTCTCGTCCTGTTCAGCTTTGCCCTGCCCCAACGGGCCAAACTGTACGGGATCGGAGCGGTAGCCGCGGGTGCGGTGGCCTACGCGGCGCTGCAGGCGGGCTACGCCGGGCCGACGATCGGTGCCCTGGCCGTTGCCCTGGTCG
Organism: Lewinellaceae bacterium; assembly: GCA_963803525.1. Taxonomy (GTDB): domain Bacteria; phylum Bacteroidota; class Bacteroidia; order Chitinophagales; family Saprospiraceae; genus Neolewinella. The sequence goes on along the minus strand of CAWDMV010000003.1, from coordinate 236,955 downwards.
GGCTCATGATCTATCACCTCGTGCAGCGCAACACCCGCCTCATCGCGACCAGCCTCTTCTTCCTGCTGTGGGGCCTCGCACTGACCTTCACGGCCAATTACATTTACACCCAGGAGCTGCTCCCGGCCCACCAGCATGAGCGCGTCATGGTGTGGCTGCACCCCGAGGATGCCGACCCCCGGGGATCCTACTACAACTTGCTGCAGTCCAAACTGGCCATCGCCGCCGGTGGCGTCAGCGGGCGGGGCCTGCAGCAGGGTACCATGACCAAGTTCGATTACGTCCCCGAGCAAATGACCGACTTCATCTTCTCCGCCGTCGGCGAAGAGCAGGGCTTCGTGGGCGGCGGCACGCTCATCCTCATCTTCGCCCTCCTCCTCTGGCGCATCACCGTGATCGCGGAGCGGCAGCGCCGCACGTTTACGCGGGCCTACGCCTACGCCGTGGCGGGCATCCTCCTGGTGCACTTCCTCGTCAACATCGGCATGACCATGGGGCTGATCCCCGTCATCGGCATTCCCCTGCCCTTCATCTCCAAGGGTGGCTCCTCCCTGCTCAGCTTCACCATCATGCTCGCCGTCCTCCTCAAACTCGACAAGCACCGGGGGGAGGTGTAGGGATTTGCCATTTATATTTTACCATTTACAACATAAAATTGACGCCTCTGCTCGCTACGCTCGTCCGTCAAGCTCCCCGGCCGGTTGCCTAGTAATAAACAGGAGCCTGAGGGAGCGGATAAAAAAAGCCCCCGCCGGTAGTCAACCAGCGGGGGCTTTAGTACTGTGGGGTAAGCAGCAATTAGAAATTAAACCGGTAACCTCCCGTAAGCTGATTGACGCTGAAGAAGTTGCGGGTGGAGAAATCCACGAAGACGCGGCCGTTGCCCACGGGCAGGTAGCTGCCGATGAGCAGGTTGATCGCGGGGCGGAAGTTCAGCTCATCACTGTTGTCCTGATCCTGAATCTGCATCGCGCCGACACCTATACCGGCGTAGGGAATGATGCCGTTGGCCTGTGACCTTTCGGTGATGATGGGATACACGATGTTACCGAAAATGCCGAAGGTGGTCGGACTACCGATACCGAAGTATGCCTCGGGCATGAATTCGGCGCGCTGGTCGGGACCAAGCTTGTAGTGCCAGCGGAGACCAAGGCCCAGGCCGGTGGCGTCACCGAAGTTAAAGCCTACGGTGCCGGACATACCCGTGTAGGTAAAGTTCGAGAAGAAGCCCTCGGCGTTGCCGTCGGCTACGTAGACCCCCCCGGTGCTGATTTCCAGTTCGTCGAGCGAGCGGGTACCGGGCACGATCACGCGGTTGCCGGCGGAGTCGACCGTGGTGGTCGTGGCGGCGGCCAGGCGGGCGGCGCGGCGCTCCTGGCGGAGCCGGTCGCGTTCCAGGTCGATGCGCTCATCCATATTATCCTGTTGAGCGTTCCGTTGGGCCAGCTCGCGGTTGGCCCGGTCGAGGTCGCGCTGCAGGGAGCGGATCTCCCGGGTCATTTCACTCTGGTAGTCGGCCATGTCCCGCATCATTTCGGCCCGGATGGCGTCGGTCTCGGAGGTGTTGGTGTTATCGCGGAGGTCGTCCATGCGGTCCATCATGCGCCGTTCAAGGTCCTCGATGCGCTGTGCGCTGTCCGTGTTGTCGTCCGACTGGTCGTCGTCGTCGTCGGCCCGGGTACTGCGCAATTGCTGCTCGAGCCGGTCGATGCGCTGCTGCACGTCATCGGAGGGCGTAGTGCCGCCGTTCACGGCGCTGTTGCGGTCCTGAAGCTGCTGCTCCAGTGCGCGGACCCGCTCGTCGGCGCTGCGGTTGACGTCCGGGGTGTAGTTGGGCTGGCGGGCCATGCTGTTCATCTGGAACAGCATATTTTCCAGACGCTCGAGGCGGCGGTTGATTTCCTGTAGTTGATCGTTGGCGGGTGCGGCCTGCTGCGGTGCGGGCGCGGGCGCGGTGCGGGTGCGGTGGCAGTCCGCTGGCCCAGGGCGTCGATGAGGCGGTCGATCTGTTCCGACTCCAGCACGATGACGCTGCCGGAGCGGTCGTAGGTCGTGGCCCGACGGGCGGGGGCTACGGGGCGGCCGAGGGCGAGGTCCACTTCGGCGCGCTCGCGCTCCTGGCGCTGGGCGTCGCTTTCCATGCTGCGGACGTTCAGTTCGTTCTGGCGATCGTCCAGTTCCTGTACGATGGCGGCGGCGTTGGCGCGTTCTTCCTTAATGTCGGCGGCGGTTGCTACGTCCCCGGCGTCGAGGGCGTCGATCAGCTCCTGGTCCAGGCTGGCGATGCTGTCCTGGTAGCGGCTGCGGAGTTCGGCGATTTCAAGTTGGTTCGCGGTGCGGATGCTGTCGGCACGCTGCTCGAATTCCCGCTGCTGGGCGTCGAGGCGGTCGTCGAGGGTCGACTGGCGCACGACGTCCGGGTTCTGCCGGTTGTTGCCGCCCAGGGTAAAGCCGAGGCCGGCGTTGTACATGTAGCTGGTCGTGATCTGCTCGGTGCTGTTCAGGTCTTCCAGGTCGGCGCCGCTGGTCAGCATCGCGCGGATGCCCCCGTTCAGCCTTACCCGCTCACCGAACTTCAGGTAGATGCCGCCGCCGCCGGAGGCAAAGCCCTGGCTGGAGGCCAGCTGAGCCGCTTCGGTGATGCCGTCATTATAGCCGTCGGCCAGGTCGATGTAACCACCCCCCACACTGAGGTAGGGGACGATGCCCGAGGAGGCCTGGCTGAGATTGAAGCGGAAATCCGCACCGTACAGGGAGATGTCGTCGAAGTCGAAGTTGATCTCGTCATCGGTCATACCGCGGTAGTAGAAGCCGCGCAGGCTGATGAGGGGGCCGAAACTGAATCCGGCGGTTCCGCCCGCGAAGTACGCGTCGCGGTAGGGCAGGGAATTGTCCCAGCTCACCTGGGCCAGGCCCAGTTCAACGGGGATCGACAGGCCGGTCAGGCCACCCTGAAAGTTACGCATGTACTCTTCGTCGATGTCGCTGAGCTGGCCGGGCCGGCGTCCACCGAGGTAGAACGACAGGTTGGCGGCTACGGCAAAGGTGCCGATGTTGCGGGTGCTGAAGTTGTCGAGGTCGAGGTTATTGACCTGCCGGTCGATCGAGTCCAACAGGTTGCGGACGACGTTGCCGGAGTACGCGATGTACTTGCCCTCCACCCCGAAGGCGTAGCGGTCGGCGGCGCTCAGCGTGAGTCCGAGGCCAATGGTGCCGAAAATGTTCTGTGACTTCTCCAGGCCGGCCCGCTCGGTGTCCTGGATGCCGCCCCCGAGTACGAGGTAGGGCAGTAAAGTTCCACGGCCGATATTGAGCTTGAGCTCAGCGCCGTAGCGAGCGAGGTCCACGCCCTGGTTGGCAAAGGTGGAGTCGATGTTCAGGTCCAGGCCGGCGAAGTTGGTCTGCTGATCCAGGGTCTGCAGGTAAGTGGCCCGTAGCTCGACGTATTCCCCGAAGCCGAAGCCGAGTCGGCCCCCGAACATGAAGGCGTCCTCCAGGCCGGATTCGTTGCCGAACCAGTTGTAACTCGCCGAGGGGGCAATGGTGTAGCTTACACCCCTGACCTGAGCGGAAGCGGCAGTCGCGATGAAAAAGGCTAGTGAGAAGAGTAAAAAGTTGCGCATGGCGATAGATTTGGGACGGTACAGTTAGTTATTAGGTGAATGTCAATTTTCTTGACATTTGTTCAGTTCGATCAGGCTTTACTGATGTCGATCAGTCGGGCCTCACGGGCGTCCCCGCCCGCAACGGGGAAGGGACGGCGGGGTGTTAAGACCGGATAATCCGGATTAGTCACCAAACCGGCCGATTCTTTTCCTATTCCCCCCTTTCCCGCCGCCCGCTTGCAACCCGGTGCATCGCCGCTCGTCCTTTATTCCGTATCTACCAGCACAACCATCCCCGTGGGAATCCAACCAATCATTCCAACCATGCCGACCGCCGCCGACTACCGCGACACCCATCGTGCAATTGTCCTCGGGTGCCAGCGAAAGGACCGCGACGCACAGCGCCGACTCTACGGCCACTACGCCAAACCGATGTACAACCTTTGCCTGCGCATGTTGCGGCATCCCCACGATGCCGAAGACGTGCTGCAGGTAGCGTTCGTACAGGTGTTCTCCCGTATTCACACCTTTAATTTCGATGCCTCCGTCAGCGCGTGGATCAAGCGCATCGTGATCAACCGCTGCATCGATCACCTGAAGAAGCGCCGCCTGCTTACGACCGCCTTCGATCCACTTCGGCACGATGCGGCCGAGAACGGTTCGGGACCTACTCCCGAAGCGCCCTACACGGTTGAAAAGATCAAAGCTGCCGTCATGCAACTCAGCGAGGGCTACCGGGTCGTGCTCACGCTCTACCTCTTCGAAGGCTACGATCACGAGGAAATCAGCGAGGTACTGGGCATCAGCGTCGGTACCTCGAAATCCCAGTACAGCCGCGCGCGCCGCCGGCTGGCCCAGTTACTCACCGAAAATTAGCCCGCCATGCCCCACGATAAACTGGACAATTTCCTCCGCGACCACCGGGCGGAATTCGACGACGCCCCGGCCCCGGCCGGGCTCTGGAACCGCATCGCGGCCGACCTCGGCGAAGCGGAAGCGGATGCCGACCCCCTCTCCGCATTCATCGCTACCCACCGGGATGCGTTTGACGACGCCACGCCCCCGCCGCGGTTTCGCGAAGCGGACGTCCCCGCCGCCGAGGGCCTGCGGGTCACCCACCGGCGCGGCCGCAGCCTTCGCGGCACCCTGCTGTACGTAGCCGCCATCGCCGCCTGCCTGCTGCTGATGTTCACCGCTTACAACTTCGGCAACCGGGCCGGTTTCGAGGCCGGCAGGACCGACCGCATCGCCCAACAAGTCGAGAAGATGAACCCCGAGTTCGCCGAGGCCGAACGCTTCTACCAGCAGCGCATCCAGGCCGAATTCACCCGGGTCAGTCAGGTCAACGACGACCCCCAACTGCGCCGCGACCTCGAACAACTGGACGTGACCACCGCGCAACTGCGGGCCGAACTCCTGGAGGTGCCCGCCTCCCAGCGCCCCCTGCTGGTCAACCAGCTGATCGAAACCTACCGCACCAAACTGGACATCCTGCTGCGGATCCAACAACATTTTGCCAACCCCAACCTCCCCGGTGGCCACCCGCCCCGTCAAAATAACCCCAATGATGAACTTTAATTTGATTAGCCTGCTCTGCCTCGTGGCGCTGCTCCTCCCCGGGATCGCCCCCGCAGCTCCGCCCGCCGCCGACTACGAAAAGCGCCTCTCGGAAACCTTTCCGATCGGCCGCGACGGACGCGTGCGCCTCGATAACCGCTACGGCGAGATCAAAGTCGTGACCTGGGCGCAACCGCAAGTGAAGGTCGACGTCCTGATCCGCGTAGACGCCAACAGCGAGTCCGATTTCCAGGATGTACTCAAGCGCATCGACGTCCGCCTGGCTGGAGGTGGCAACGAGGTGTCGGCCGTCACGTCCATCGCTTCCTCCTCCGGTCGCGGCGGCGGCGGCGGCAGCTGGTGGAACTACCTCCTGGGGGGCGGCAGCAGCAGCGACGACTTCAAGATCTACTATACCGTCACCCTGCCCGCAAGCGTCAACCTGGAAGTCGCCGCCAAGTACTGCGACGTAGAGCTCCCCAACCTCACGGGGGAAACCACGCTCGACGTGGCCTACGGCGATCTTGTAGCGGGCCAGCTAACAAAAGCCAGCCGGATGGACGTCAGCTACGGCTCGGCCCGCATCGAGCAGGTGGGCAATCAGAGTACCGTCAAACTGCGCTACAGCGAGGGCAACTTCCGCAAGGCCGGCGACCTGACCTACGACGGCCGCTACAGTGAGGTCCGCTTCGGGCAGGTTGGCGTCCTGCGCCTCGACGTAGGTTACGAGGAGGTCGACGTGGAATCCGCGACCAGCGTCTACCTCAGCGGTAACTACAACGAGCTCTCCGTAGGGCGCGTAGACGAAGCTTATCTGAACGGCAGCTACACCGACTTTAATCTCGGCACCGTCACCCGCATACTGGAGATGGACGGCAACTACGGCGATCTGGAGGTAGACGCCCTGCGGCCCGGCTTTCAGCGCGTCATCGTGCGCGCCTCCTACACCGACGTGCAGATCGACATCGAGGATTCCGCCGGCTACACCCTCGACCTCAGCACCCGCTACGGCGACATCGACGTCCCGACCAACAACCTCAGCCCCCGCAACATCGGCAGCGACAACGGCACCGACTACGTGCGCGGTACCAAAGCAGGCACCGGCACCGGCAACATCAAGATCACCACCAACTACGGCGATATCGAGCTTTACGAATTTGCTCCGTCGAACAGGACGAGGCGAACGCTTACGGCTTCTTGTCCCGCGCTCAGGCGGAGATGATATATGCCGGCCGGAAATTCTTCGGGTAGGGTCAACTCCATGTTCTCCGTCAGCGTCGCAACCGCCCGCGTCAGCCATTGCCGACCCGCCCCGTCGAACACGACTACCGTTCCCGGCCGCCCCAAGAGGCGAGCCGGGACGGTCATGTTTACGGCCCGGTGGTCGCGAACGGGATTGGGGTAGACGGATAAGCTCCGCACCCGCGGCCGCGCCCGCTCGGGATAGATGTACCGGATGTGGCTGCGGGCCTCGGCGTCCAGCGCGCTCACGTCCACGCTTCCCCCGTTCATGTAGATGTCCAGGTAAGCCTCCTGCTTGTTGTAGCTCGAGATCAGCTGCGCGTCCGGACCGAATACGAGCCGACTTCCCGCCCGAAGATCGACGACGGAGGCGGTAGGCCCCCAAAATGCGTGGTGTTGCAGGTGTACGGCATTGTCGATCACTAAAGTCGCTCCCCGGCCTACTTCGAGGCGGCTACCGGGCTGCAGGGCTAGCATTCCCGCCCCCTCGAAGCCGTAGCGTAGCACGCTTTCCGGCAGTACCCGGATTGCTGCCTTCGGCTCCAGGATGAAGCAGCCGAGCCCGGCGCCGAATACTAAGTCGTTGGTCCCGAAGTTCACCGTCACGTCGGGCGGAACCGGATGTTCGATGAGGAATAGACCGCAGTAAGTAAAGGACCGGTAGTCCGTCGGATATTCCAGTTCGAGGCGATGACGCCGGGAATCCTGGCCCGCCACCAGCCCCCCACGGAGGGCGGTGAAGGGCGGCATTTCGAGGTGGCCTTCTCCGTCCTCAAACACGAGGCGGATCGTACTCTGGGTATCTACGTTCGGGCTTAGGTTGACGTCGGTGTAGGCCAGGTTATCCGCCGCGGGGATGCCCGCCTGCGATTGCTCGAGGTAGTAGGTTGTGTAGCCGTTCGCATCCGCGTTGGTCAGCGCCTCCAGGAAGGTGCTTTCGTACGTCCCCTCCGGGGTCGTGATTGCGGAACTGACCGCGAGGCCGGCCACGGGCTGCATATCATCGCCGGGGAAAACCTCGATGGTGTTCAGCCCGAATATCCCCTCCGGGCCAAAGTCCGCGATCGCTGCCCGCAGGGTGACGGCCGTTAGCCACTGCTCCGTAAAGCGCTCGGTCGTGAGGCAGTTCTCGGAGAGCCGGAACCCGGGGTCCAGGGCGGAGAATTCCCGCTGACGGGAGAGGGTTTGACCGGAGGCGGAATCCCGTACGGTGTACTCCAGGCGCACGCCGCTGCATAACTTGTCCTGGCAGGCGGCGTAATTGACCCGGTAATCCCGCAGGTAAGCGAAGACTAGATAGCCCGTGTACGGGAGCAGCGGCAGCGAGTCGCCCTCCGGGTAGCGGTAGCGGATGAAGAGGGGCCGGTGCAGGGGCAGCCCGCTGGTGTCGAGCTGGCCGATGTATGGGTAGCGGTCGGGGATGGAAAAGCTGAGGCAGTAGGTGCTGTCGACCGGCCCGTCGTAAGTGTCATCCTGTGTATAGAACACCTCGTAGGCGGTCGGGAACATACCCAGCACGGTAGAATCGTACGGACAAGTACGTTCGGACAGGTCAGCAGGGAAATTAGGTTGGCCACCCAGCAGGGCGGCGACTAAGAGGCCGGTAGCGAGCAGGCAGAGGCGGGTCATCGGATAGGGAATTGGTACCCGTTAAGATAAGGCCTCTCCCGTACCCACTAAGCGCTTGTTTGGGTTTTCCGAGCCTGAGGAAAACGCCGCTATTTTGGGTCTATTCGAGCCTCGAAAAGGGGAGGTGCACTTCGTGGCTGCTTCGCGGTGACGGGCTAAGTGACCCTTTTCGAGGCGAAGAATAGATCTAAAAGAGCAAGTTTACGGCGGTGAGCGGAATCCCAAACAAGCGCTGACTCATAAACCCAGCAACAGCAGCGTGGGGTCCTCCAGCAACTGCTTCACCTTCACCAGGAAGGTCACGGACGAGCTGCCGTCGATCACGCGGTGATCGTAGCTCAGGGCGATGTACATCATGGGGCGAATCACCACCTGTCCGTCGACCGCCACGGGCCGCTCGATGATGTTGTGCATGCCCAGGATGGCCGACTGCGGCTTATTAATGATGGGGGTGCTCATCATGCTGCCGAAGACGCCGCCGTTGGTGATCGTAAAGGTGCCCCCGGTCATCTCGTCGATGCTCAGCTTGTTGTCGCGGGCCTTGGCGGCCAGCTCCTTGAGCTTGGTCTCGATGGCGGCGAAGTCCAGCGACTCCACGTTGTGGATGGGCGGTACGACCAGACCGGTGGGGGTAGACACGGCGAAGCTGATGTCTACGTAGTCGTGGTAGATGAGTGACTTGCCGTCCTCTCCGATCTCCGCGTTCACGTCGGGCATTTCCATGAGCACCTGGGCGCAGGCCTTGGCGAAGAGCGACATGAAGCCGAGTTTGACGCCGTGCTTCTTCACGAACTTATCCTGTACCTGGCTGCGCAGGGCCATGACGGCGCTCAGGTCCACCTCGTTGAAGGTGGTGAGCATCGCGGTTTCGTTTTTGGCACTCACCAGGCGGTCGGCGATGGTGCGGCGCATGCGGCTCATCTTCTCCGTGCGGGTGTTGCGGGAGAAAGCTTCCTGGCCGGCGGAGGCGGCGGCGGTCTTGCCGCTGGTACCGGTCACCTTAGCGGCAGCGGGGGGCGGGGACGCGGGTGCGGGGGACGTGGCGGGAGCGCCCGGAGCCGTGGCCTGCTTGGCGTCCTCCTTAGTGATGCGCCCGTCGCGGCCGGAGCCGTTCACGGTGCCGGGGTCGACGTTGCCTTCGCGGAGGATCTTGCCGGCGGCGGGGCTGGGGGTGCCGGTGGCGTAGGTGGTGGTTGGGGTGTTGGGTGGTTGAGCAGGTGAGTTGGCGGGGGAGGCCTCCGGTGCGGCGGCTTGCCTTCGGGCTGGCCGCCGGCGGGCTTGCTGCCGCCTTCCTCCTGGGCGCTGGTATCGATCTTGGCGACGAGGGCACCGATCTTGAGGTCATCGCCCTCGCCGGCGACGTAGATCAGCTTTCCGGAGGCTTCGGCGGGGAACTCCAGGGTGGCCTTGTCGGATTCGAATTCACAGATGGGCTCGTCGAGCTCTACGTAGTCGCCGTCGCCCTTTAACCATTCGGAGAGGGTGACTTCGGTGACCGATTCCCCGATGACCGGGACTTTCATTTCGACAATGCTCATGCTGGGCGGAAGATTGAGGGGGGTTAACTGCTCCAATAACGCGGAAGCCCCGGCGGGGTTGACGCGAAGATAGTACGCCCGCGCTGCGGGGCTTTTTTTATGCGCGCCGGACAACAGCACGGGCCGCTTACCTTTAGCGCCGCATGAGTAAACCCGCCAACGTCTCCCGCCTCCGTTACTGGCTGAGCTTCTTGTGGGAGCAGACCCTGGAGGTGACCGCCTCCGAACACAATGCCTACCTCCAGGTCTGCCTCGTCCACGGCCGCCTGCAATTGGTGGCCGAGGACGCCATCTACAGCTTCGGCGATTTTTACCTCAACTTCCGCAAGATCTTCGAGGTGCTCGACTACGACCGCCTGCCGGAGCGCGCCTCCGTGCTGGTGCTTGGCCTGGGGCTGGGCAGCATCCCCGACCTGCTGGAGAACCACATCGGGGTGGACTACGACTTCGTGGCCGTGGAAATCGACCCCGTCATCATCGAACTGGCGAGCACCTACAGCCTGCCGGCCCTGCAGTCGTCCGTGGAGGTGGTGCAGGCGGATGCGCTGGCCTTCTTACAACTGGACAGCCGCCGCTTCGACCTCATCTGCGTGGACGTGTTTCAGGACGCCACCGTCCCGGAGCACCTCAACGGCGGCTCCTTCCTGGAGCTGTGCCGGGAGACGCTGCTGCCCGGGGGGCTGCTCATTTATAACCGACTCGCCTCGAGCATCCCGGATCGCAATGCGGCGCGGGCCTACTTCGAGGAAACCTTTGCACCCGCGTTCCCCGCCGGCTACCTGTACGACACGGGGGGCAACTACCTGCTGGTCAACGACGCGGCGTTTCTTAATTTACCGGCATGAAACGGATTTGCCCAGAATGCGGGGAGGAGTACACCGGCCGGTCAGATAAGAAATTCTGCTCGGCGCCCTGCCGCTCGGGCTACCACAACCGGCAGAAGGCGGAGGAGCAGTCCTTCCAGCGCGGCGTCAACAACATCCTCAAGCACAACCGCAACGTACTGGCCGAGCTCAATCCCGACGGCAAGGCCAACGTAAAGAAGGAGCGGATGATCGACCGGGGCTTCAAGTTTCGCTACTTCACCAATGCGTACGAAACCCGGAACGGCACGCTCTACCATTTTTGCTACGACTACGGCTATAGGGTGGAGGAGGGGGACTGGGTGCTGGTGATCAAGCGGCAGGAATACGTGGAGTAGACGGCCGGCGGCCTGGGCTAGGGGAAGAGGCGCCGGATGGCGGCTTCGCGGGCGGTGAAGATGCCGGAGACCTGGCGGCGGACGAAGAGCGTGTCGGCGATGCTGCCGAGGGGGCCGAGGGGGGCCTGGTAGTGGAGGATATCGCGCATCTCGGTGCGGTGGTCGTCGAGGGCGCGGAAGTGGTGCTGGTGGTGCCACAGGGCGAAGGGGCCGACCAGCTGGTTGTCGATGAAGTAGGCGTGGTGCTCGATCTTGGTGATCTCGGTGACCCAGTCGGAGGTGAAGCCCCGGAAGGGGGAGACGCGGTACTGGACGATCATGCCCTCGTACATCTCGACGCCCGCTACGGGGGACTTGATGTCGAACTTAACTTCGGGGGGCGTGAGCTTTTCGAGGTTCTCGGGGCGGCTGAAGAAGTCCCAGGTTTCGGCGAGGGGGCGGGGGACGACGGTGGTGTGTTCGAGTCTGCGGGGAGACATGGGGCGGGCTTGCGTGAAGAACGGGGTACCCCGGTGGAACCGTATGCCAGGCAATGGGTTGCACGAAAATTCGGTGAGGGTGCCGGAGCGTTGCGGTTGACGAAAGTATCTTGCGTGCACACCATACCTTACAACATAATGTTATGAAATAATTAATTACAACCAATATATGGGGTATCTATCCCGTGTATAAGTATATTTGTGCGCGCGTTTCAAACGACGGTTTCTCAACCTTACAAACACGATACCATGCAGACCCAACTACAAACCCGCTACAGCGACGCGGAGCTGGCGGAATTCAAGAAGATCATCGATGCGAAGCTGGACGAAGCCCGGCGGCAACTCAACTTTTACCTCGCCCAGCTCTCGGAGCAGACCAACAGCGAGGACGGCAAAGTGCGCGGACTGGACGACGGCGTCAGCACCATGGCGAATGAAGAGACCCATCGCCTGGCCAGCCGGCAGCAGCAGCTCATCCAGCACCTGGAGAACGCCCTGCTGCGGATCCAGAACAAGGTGTACGGCATCTGCCGGGCGACCGGTGAGCTCATCAGCGCCGAACGCCTGCGCATCGTGCCCCACACCACGCTGAGCATTCACGCCAAGCAGAATCGCTAGCCCCCCCGTATACACAGTCGATTACGTAAATTGCCAACCTCCCGCGCCCTCCGGCGGGGAGGTTGCTTTGTTTCCGGGCCATCCATTCCCCGCTCCATGACCCGTACGGCTACCCTCCTGCTTATCCTCTCGGTGCTGCTGCTCGACCAGGGACTCAAGTTCTGGATCAAGACCCACCTGCACTACGGCGAGGAATTTGGCATCCTGGGGGCCGACCGCGCCCTGATCCACTTCGTCGAGAACAACGGCATGGCCTTCGGCCTCAGCTTTGGTGGTCGGGTCGGGAAACTGCTGCTGAGCCTCTTCCGGGTGGCGGCCGTGGTCCTGCTGGCCTACTACCTTTTTGAGTTGCTGCGGCGGGGCGCGGCGCGGCTGCTGGTGATGGCCTTCGCCTTCATCGAGGCCGGGGCGCTGGGTAACATCCTGGACAGCGTCTTTTATGGCGTGCTCTTCTCCGCTTCCACGCCGCGGGGGGAGGTGGCGGAGTTCTTGCCGGCGGGCGGGGGGTACGAAGCGCTGTTCTTCGGGCGCGTCGTCGATATGTTTTACTTCCCCCTCTTCTACGGGGTGTACCCGGAGTGGGTTCCGTTCTGGGGCGGACAGTCTTACCTCTTTTTTCGGCCCATTTTCAACCTTGCCGACGTATCCATTAGCCTGGGCGTGGTGTTGCTATTAGGCTACTACTACCTTCGTCGCTGATCCGCAACCCGGGGTAGCTTATCCGCCTTGTAGCTGTACCGAAAATTCAAGCCCTTGCTTCGCCTTTCCTCCAACCTCACGCTCTTCCTCAAGCTGTTCATCCCGGTATTCTGGACGACTATTCTCGTGGGCCTGACCGTAGTGATCTGGTTCGGCCCGGAGAACAGCTTTGGCGGCGTGCCCATACAGACCCTTCGCTACGCTATGCTGTTCGTGCTGATGACGGGGCTGGCGGCAATGTACCTGGTGCTCTGGCCGCTCAAGCGGGTGGAGACCGACGGGGAGTTCGTGTACGTCAGCAACTACTTCAAGACCGCCCGCTACCACCTGACGCAGGAGGTCGAGGCGATCCACGAGAGCCGCCTGCTTTTCCTTAAGCTCTGTACCCTGGAGCTCCGGGGTAAGGGGGTGTTTGGCCGGCGCATTCGCTTCGTGGCCTCCCGCAGCCAGTTCCGGATGTTTCGGGAGCAGTTTGGCAGCCTGGTCCGGAAGGGCTAAAGACGGGTATTGATCACGTTATTGAACAGGGAACCGAAGGTGTAGCTGACGCCGAACCGGATGTCCGCGCTGTAGTTGGTGCCGAGCTGCACCTGTCCGAGCAGTCGGTCCGCTTCACTGATCTCCCCGGCCGCCAGGCTGATCTGGTCGTTGATGATGTTGTAGCTGCCGCCCACGTTGAAGGAGAGTCCCTTGATGACGCGGATGTCCGCCCGGACGTCGATGGAAAACTGGTTTTTGCTGAAGTCGTTGAGGAAGTTACCCGCCGAGATACCGGAAAAAATTTGTCCCCACCGCTGCCGCAGGCGGAGGTTGATGTCCAGGCTCTGCCGGGCTAGGCTCTCCTCCATTTTAAAGAAAACGGTTTCCTCCGTGTACACGTTACGGACCCAGCCCACGCGGTAAGCCACGGTGAATTCCTTAAAGGGGACCTCATTGTAATCAAAAATGTTGTATTCGATGGCGGGGGCCAGGAAAACGCCGAGGTCGATGTTGCGAAAGGTGGACGAATTCACGTCGGTAAAGAAGCCCACCGACCAGTGGTTGCTGATGCTTTTTACGATGCGGCCGTCGAACCACTGGTCCTGCCGTACGGAGACCAGGTCAGGCTTATCCGTCTGACTTACCCGTTCGAGGCGGTAGAAGAAATTGGGGCTGAAGCGGAGCCGCCAGTCGGGCGTGGTGCGGTCGGCCTCGAAGCCCACGCGGATCTGACTTCGGCTGCGCTGGCTTTCCGTGTCGCCACTGAAGTTGGCGGTGACCTCGAAAATCCAGTTGTTCCAGTTGTCGCCGCGCTCTTCTTCCTCCTCGGCTGCGGCCGGCGTCACTTCGGGGGGCGCGGAGGCGGTCAGGTCGACCAGGTCGGCATAGGTCGTGCCCGCCAGAAAGCCGGCCAGACCGAGTTCGATGCGCTTGTTCAGGTATTCGTCGCGCTCCAGGTTAGTCATCACGGCGGTGGTCGATACCTTAAAGTTGATGCTGTTGCCGGCGAGTTCCTGCTGCCCCCGAAACTGCAGATCATACACCCGGCCGCCGTTGCTGAGGTAGTTGGTGACGATGAACAAGTTCACCTGGGCGGTGACGGGGTCGATGGTATGATTGACGTAGTCGAGCTCCTGTTTGAGGAGGGTCATGTTGCACTCGCAGTCGGTGAACAGATTGAGTCGATTCTGCCCCCACACGGCAGGGGCGGCCAGCAGGCAGAGCGCCAGGAGAGCGGCGGTCGCAAGAAGTTTCATCGGCTGGGTAGTTAAAACGCAAAAATAAACAATGAGGGACGCGAGCGACAACCCCATACCCACCCCCATCCCTCAAATATTCAGCGACTACGGGCGGCCACCAGCGCCTCTTTGTACACCCGCAGGGCCCGGTCCCGGCCGAACTTGTGCTCCACTATCGGCTGCTCGGGGTAGGCCGCCGTGCCGTACTCCGGCACCCATTTCCGCACGTATGTATACTCGGGATCAAACTTCCGCTGCTGGCTGTCGTAGTTGAAAATACGAAAATAAGGCTGAGCATCGACCCCACTGCCCGCCGCCCATTGCCAACCGCCGTTGTTGCTGGCCAGTTCGTAGTCGAGCAGCTTTTCTCCGAAGTAAGCCTCGCCCCAGCGCCAGTCGATGAGCAGGTGCTTGGTGAGGTAGCTCGCGGTGATCATGCGCACGCGGTTGTGCATCCAACCAATAGTGTTGAGCTGGCGCATGCCGGCGTCCACGATGGGTACGCCGGTCCGGCCCGCGCACCAGCGGGCAAACTGCTCCTCATCGTTGATCCAGGGAATGGCGTCGTATTCTTCGCGGTAACTCCGCTCGGCCACGTAGGGGAAGGCCTGCAGGATGTTGGAGTAAAAGTCGCGCCAGATGAGTTCGTTGAGAAAGGTCGCATTCAGGGAAAGTGCCCGGCGTGCTTTCGCCCGGACGCTTACCGTGCCGTGGCGGAGGTGATGACTCAGGCGGCTGGTGCCCGCTATGCCCGGGTAGTCGCGGGTCTGGTCGTAGGTACGGATCACGTCGGTGGGCGCCTTCGGACCGGGGATCGCAATGAAGCTGCGGGTAAAGCCCATGTCCTCCAGCGTAGGTATCGGGCCGGGAGCCTCCCCCCGGTGCAGCTGGGCCGCGTAGCGCTCGGTGGGGTAGGGCTTCAGGTAAAAGCTGACGTCCTTTCCGGCGTGGGTGCTGCGGCGGGTGTCGAGCAACTTGCGCCACTTGCGCATGAAGGGCGTATAGACGGTGTAGGGACCACCAGCCTGCTTGTCCACTTCCCCGCTCTCGAAAATGACGTGATCTTTAAAAAGCCGTAGGGGGGCATTGGTTTCCGCTAATATTTCCGCTACGGCGGCGTCCCGGCTAAGGGCATACGGCTCGTAGTCCCGGTTGGCGTACACGGCGGTGGGGCGGAGGGAATCGCGAAGGGTTTTCCAGATTTCCGGTGGCCGACCGTAGTATACCCGCAGGTCGCTCCCGTGCGCCCGGTAGGCCGCCGCCAGGGCAAGTACGCTGTCGTGAATGAAGGTTACCCGCACGTCATCCCGGGCCGGCAGCTCATCCAGAATGTCCCGATCGAAGATGAACACGGGGATTACCGGATCTCCGGACTTCAGGGCGTGGTAGAGGCCGGCGTTATCGTGGAAACGGAGGTCTCTGCGGTGCCAGAAGAGGGTCACTAGGTAGTATTTTAGTTCATTAGGGGGCGTCGGAGGAGGGGAGGGGGGTGGTTCTTTAGTACGTTAGTTCTTTAGTTAAGGTTGGAGGGGGTGCTGATGCGCGGAGGTAGTAACGCGCGCGCGGGCCGCCGCCTAGACGGCGTCGGGGTCTTCGTACTCGACGCGGAACTTCTCGATCATCTCCTCCGAGAGGCTGTCGGCGTATACGCCGTAGGCATCGACGAGCAGGCCCTTGGTGCCGTCGCCCGCCTCGATGCCGTAGAGCACGGAATTATCGCCGGTGCTGCTCATCCCCTCGAAGCGGTAGGCGTGGGTGATCTTGAAGTCTTCCGGTGCGTACTGCTGGCTGTTCTGGGGGCACTCGAGGTGCTTTTCTTTCTGGTTGAAGTCTTTGTCGTAGCCTTTTCCTTTCAGGTCTTCGATGGCAAAGGAGAGGCTTTCGTAGGGGTTGTCTTGGAGAATGGGCACGGGCAAGTGATTGTGTGGTGGTATAAGTCCGCACGCCCCCCGGCGGTTCGCTCCCTAAAGCGCATAAAACAGGGCCAGGTTCCCCCCGTAGCTGCGCCGGATGCTGGTGGCGACCTGACTCTCCCCGGGTTTTAAGAGGTTGCTGAAGCCCTGGAGGTAGCGTCCGTCGAGTTGCACCGTCACCGGGCCGAGCTCGAGGTTGAGGCCCAGTCCGGCGCGCAGTCCGTAGTTGAGGCGGAAGGGCAGCTCCCGGCCCCGGTAGCTGTTGGCGGGTTCCTGCAGCGGATCGAAATCGGCGGGGAGGCGTTCCCGGTCGCCAACGGGCACGGAGAGGTAGGGGCCCAGTTGTAGCATGGGTTGTACTGCGCCACGGCCTACGCTGAATTGGGTGAGTAGTTGCAGTTCGGCGTAGTCGGTGCGCCGTTCGTACACCGTGTTTTCGCCGTAGGTTTCCTGCCACCCCGCCGTCTCGTAGGCCACTTCGGCCTGAAAGCCGACCAGCTGCTTGTCGAAGTAGCGCAGCGCCACCCCGAAACGTTGTCCGGGCAGCGTCTGCACATCTACCGTCGGGGTAAAGTCTACTTCGTACAGGGCATAGCCTCCGATCACTCCTACCTGCAGGCGGCGGAAGTCCAGGCTGTCCGATTGCGCACCCAGCACCTGCGGCAGCGCCAAAAAGAGAAGCATGCGGAAGCGGTAGGACATGGGGCGGGTTCGCGGGTGCAAGGTAGGGGGAGTTTAGTTCGTTAGATCTTTAGATTTTTAGTTCTTTAGGGGGGTGATTTGTCGGGGCTGGGGAGTTATTCCTTTCTATTGGGTGCGGCTTAGTTCGTTCGATTCTTGAGGTGGTCATTGGAGGTTTCCCATAGGAGCCATTCGATGTCCCGCGCGCTAGCTCGATAATTGGGCGGGAGGGACGAAACTACCGACCGTAGCGTTCTCTGGATATGATGATGCGAGTCGTGGTACTGATGGGTTTGCTGACGGGCTGCGTGGGGGTGCGGTCGCAGCAGGCGGTGGGGGTGGCGGATTTTTTCGTGGACCCGATGGGCAAGGGCTACTTTCTGCTGGACGATGCGCAACTGGTTACGGGTAATCAGCTGGGGGGAAATACGTACAGCTTTTACGACAGCAGTCTGGGGAGCCCGGACTACATCGACGTGGCCAATCCCTTCCAGATCCTGGTGTACTACCGGGACTACGGCACCGTCATCGTGCTGGACCGCACCCTCAGCGAGCTCGACCGGATCGACCTGTTCGCCAACCCGGCGATCCGCCAACCCGGGGTGCTGGCACGGAGCTACGACAACGGCATCTGGGTGTTTGACAACTGGAACTACCGCCTGCTGCGCCTGGACGAGTGGGGGGAAGTGGACCGCCAGTCCAACAACCTGCGGCTGGAGCTGAATAGTGCCGGCGAGCCGGACGGCCTGTTTGTCGACCGCAATGCCGTCGTGCTGTACTTCCGGGAGGAAAGCCGGCTGGCGGTATTCACTAACTACGGGGAATTTGAGGGGTGGGTGAACGTACCGGCCGCCGCGGACCTGTCGTGGCATGCCCCCTACCTGCTCGGGATCGTCGATGGCCGCGGGTGGCAGTGGAGCCCCGGGCTGCGCGCGGTCACCGACCTGGGCGCGCTGCCCGAAGCGCTGCTGGCCGAGCGCCGGATCCTGGCCGGTGCGCAGGGCTTCCTGACCGTGGAGCCCGGGCAGCTCCGGGTACGGCAAACCGTGTTGGAAGAAAAAAACTAATAAAACAATTTGTTTGATTAGTGCGGGTCGACTAACTTTGTCGTACTCGATTTCCATTAAAGGTTGCAAAAAATGAATGTTCTACTCCCTCGCCTGGCGGCCTTCGCCGGCCGGCACTGGCTGCGTCTTGGCCTCCTTGTTTTCGCCCTCGTCCTGCTGACCCAGAAGCAGATCAACTTTAGCTGCGCCTGGGGCACCCGGACGGGCAGGCGCGGCCCACGGCCGTGCCGGAGGCACCCATGGCGGAGGGGGAGCCGCTCTACCTCACCGAGGAGCTACCCGCGGCGACCGGGTCGGAGGGTGGGTTCTTTTCGCGGTTTGATTTCTTCGGCGGGGCGGCGGAGCCGGCCGATCACTACACCCAGCTCGTGCAGCGGGGGGATGCCGGGGTGGATGCCTTCCTGACGCGCTTCGGTCACGTGGCCCAGGCGGAACAGGAAAAGTTCGGGATTCCGGCCAGCGTGACCCTCGCTACGGCGCTCCTCTACAGCCGGGCGGGAACGGCGGCGGGCACACGGACCCACAACAACTACTTTGCCCTGGGGTGTACGGCCGACTGGAACGGGACCACCGGCCGGGTCGGGGGGGGACTGCCAGCGGAGCTACGAAAGTGCCTGGACGAGCTTTAGGGACTTTGTTTGTACGTCACGAGCGGTTCCTTCGAGCAGATGACGCAGTTCGACGCCCGCGATTACCGGCGCTGGGCGGCGGGCCTCCAGGAACTGGGCTTCAACGGCAACGACCGGCTGGCGGGCGAACTCCAGCAGACGATCGACCGCTACCAGTTGTTCCGTTTCGACTGATTATTCCTCCTCGCTGAGGTCGTCGAAGATCTTGTTCTCGTGCAGGAAGTGGTACCACTTGAGGAGGCGCTTGATGTCGCTGGCGTGTACCCGCTCCTTGTCGTAGGTCGGCAGCACGTCTTCCAGGTAGTCGAACAGGCGCTCACTGCCCGCATTGGCGGCGGGAGCGGGGTTGTCCTCCTGCTGCTCCCGCATCCGCCCGAATACCTTGCGTAGGGGCTCGGCGTCGCCGTCGTCGGTGTACACCGCCATGCTCTCGAGGGGGGCGAACTGGTGCTTGCGGGCCGGGGCGAAGCGCCGCTTCTTGCTGCTCATGTCCTCGACGATGATGCCGCCCTTGCGTTCGGTAACGACGGAGTAAAGGCCGGGCAAACCGCTCACGGCGATGATCTTGCTGAATTTCATGGGGCGAAGGTAGTTGGTTAGATTGTAGTTCTTTAGATCTTTAGTTCTTTAGATGGGTGAGGTGAAGGAGCCTGGGCGTGAGTCGCTCCTATTTAGTGGGGCATTCACCAATTCACTCATTCACCGATTCACTATCGACGCGTTCTAGTAAGCTAACAGGTCTTCAATCGCAGTGATCAGGCGGTCTTTGGGGAGGTATTGGGCTTCCAGTGTATCGGCGAAGGGCACCGGGGTGTCGAGGCTGGCCAGGCGACGAACGGGGGCATCGAGGAGCTCAAAGCAGTGCTCGCAGATCCAGGCCGCCAGCTCGCCGCCGAAGCCGCCGGTGAGGGACGCTTCGTGCAACACAAGGGCGCGGCTGGTCTTCGCTACCGAAGCGCGAATGGCCGCGTAGTCGAGGGGGGCCAGGCTGCGCAGGTCGAGGATCTCCGCATTCACGCCTAGCTGTTCCACGGCCTCCACCGCCCAGTGGACGGCGGCACCGTAGGTGATGAGGGTGAGGTCGTCCTCGCCCGAGCGGACGGTACGGGCCTTACCGAGTTCTCCGGGCGTAATATCCGGTAGCTACCTCGCCGGTGAGGGAGCGGTAGAGGCCCTTGTGCTCGAAGAACAGCACCGGATTGGGATCGGCGATGGCCGCGAGCAGGAGCGACTTTGGCATCTTCCGGAGTGCTGGGGTAGACGATCCTGAGTCCGGGCACGGCGGTGAACCAGCTTTCCATCGTCTGACTGTGAAAGGGCCCGGCCCCCACGCCACCCCCGACCGGGAGGCGGACCACGACGTCGGCGGCCTGGCCCCAGCGGTAGTGCAGCTTGGCGAGGTTGTTGACGATCTGGTTGAAGCCGCAGGTCACGAAGTCGCCGAACTGCATCTCGACCATGGCCTTGCCGCCGGCGATCGCGTAACCCAGGGCCGTACCGATGACGCCGCTCTCGCAGAGGGGGGTATTGCGTACCCGATCCACACCGAATTCTTCCGTAAAGCCGTCGGTGATCTTGAAGACACCCCCGTACGCGGCGATGTCCTGCCCCATCAGCACGAGTTCGGGGTAGGCGCGCATGGCCTCGCGGAGTCCCGCACTGATGGCATCGACGAAGCGGAGTTCCTCCACCGCTTGAGCACTCCGGGTCGGGGCGGGGGACGCGGGTGCCGGGGCGAAGAGGTCTTCCAGCTCCGCTTCCCGGTTCGCTTCGGCCTCGGGGAAGTTCGCGGCGGCAGCTAGCCCGGCCTCGATTTCCTGACGTATGCGTTCGTGTAACTCCTGGTCCCGCGCTTCGGTAAGCACCCCGCCTTCCCGTAGGTAAGCGGCGAAGCCGTCGACGGGGTCGCGCTCCTGCCAGGCCTCGATCAATTCGGCGGGGACGTACTTGACCCCACTGGCCTCCTCGTGGCCCCGGACCCGGAAGGTGCGGCACTCGATCAGGACGGGCTCGGGATTTTGCCGGAGCTCCCCGGCCAACTGCTTTAGGGTCGTGTAGACCTCCAGGATGTTATTGCCGTCGATGGAGATGCCGCGCATGCCGTAGCCGACCGCCCGGTCGGCCAGGCTGTCGCAGGCGTACTGCTCGCTGACGGGGGTGGAAAGTCCGTAGCCGTTGTTCTCGATGACGAAGAGGACGGGCAGTTTCCACACCGCCGCGATGTTGAGCGCTTCGTGAAAGTCCCCCTCGCTGGTCCCTCCATCGCCGGTAAAGGCCAGGCTGACCTTGGGTTCTCCCCGCAGCTTGTGCCCCAGGGCGGTGCCGGCGGCCAGGGCGAGCTGGGGCCCGAGGTGACTGATCATGCCCACGATGTGGTGTTCGTTGCTGCCGAAGTGGAAGCTGCGGTCGCGGCCCTTCGTGAAGCCGGCTGGCTTGCCCTGCCACTGGGCAAACAGCCGCTCCAGGGGCACCTCCCGGCTGGTGAAGACCCCCAGGTTGCGGTGCATGGTAAAGAGGTACTCGTCGGCTTCTAGGGCCAGGGTACACCCCACGCTGATGGCCTCCTGCCCGATGCCCGAGAACCACTTGGAGATGACGCCCCCGCGCAGTTGCTTGAGCATCTTTTCCTCGATCAGCCGGGGCCGGAGCAGGTGTTCGTAGAGGCGGAGCAGTTCGGCGTCCGCGAGCGCGTACTCGGAAAACGATAGGGGGGTAGTGGTGGCGGTGGTCATCGGCTGGGTTTGCGGGCGACAAGGTAAGCCGAGACCAGAATCATTGGTTAACGCGGGGGAGGCTGTAGCCGTTAAAGGCACTGGCCGAAGTCACCTGCGCGCGGTACACAAGGACGGGGAGGGCTCCGGCTATCCAGGCAATGAAGCCCATTTTCCAGAGCAAACCCACCGCGGCGACCCCGGCAAAAACGCCTACTCCGGTAATAACTCGGTTCGGTACCGCACGCACGTCATTCACGTGGATGGCCCGGGGCTTCAGGCAGTGTTTGCACGTCGCCGCGAAGGATTCCCCCCGCTCCCGCTCCAGGTCGACCCGGTCGGTGGCGTAGGTGCTCACCGGCGTGTTTTCGTGACAAGACGGGCAGGTGAAGTATTTAGTAGTCAAAGTAGTTGTGATGTAGCCGGCAGGCGAAGTGATGTGGGTATTATCCGATTGGCTGCCCGCTAGCCCCCTGGCCCCCAGAGGGGGAAGGCGAGCGTTCCGGCATCCATCGACTTGGTGCCAATTTCGGTTGCCCCTAAGTCAACGGGCCGGGTTTGCCTCCATGGTGTTCCATCGAAAATTTAACGGCGGCCCCCCCGCGTGTGCCCTGCGTTCCGGATATTAGGCCCCTCATCCCCGACGCCCATGTACCACTACCTCACCTGCAGCCTTCTGCTCCTCTTCACCGCGCTCCTCCCCGCCCAGGCGACGCCCGGCGAAACCCTCGACCGACTCTTCGCGGGCATGGCCGCCGGCGACTCCACCGGGATGGCGGCCCTGTTTGCCCCCGGTGCGACCCTGCAATCCCTCGTTACCGACGCGCAGGGGGTGACCACCCTCACGCCCGGCAGTATCCCCAACTGGCTGGCCGGCGTAGCGGGGGCCGGCGCCGGCGTGCTCGTCGAGCAACTCCACTATACCGAAGTACGTACCGACGGCGCGCTCGCTACCGCGTGGACGCCCTACACCTTCTTGCTGAACGGGGAAGTGCACCACTGCGGCACCAACGCCTTTCAACTGGTGGAGCAGGATGGACGCTGGCGCATCGCCCACATCATCGACACCCGCACCACGGAAGGCTGCGTCCCGGTCGCCGGTACGCCCGCCCACGAACGCATCGACGCCCTGGCGACCGACTGGCACCGCGCCGCCGCCCGCGCCGACAGTGCCGCCTACTTCGACGCCCTGGCCGACGGGGCCATCTACATCGGTACCGACCCCGGGGAGCACTGGACCAAGGCCGAGTTCCTCGCCTTCGCCGCGCCCTACTTCGCCCGGGGAGAGGCCTGGGACTTCACCGCCACCGAGCGCCACGTTTTCTACGACGAGAACGAGAACATCGCCTTCTGGGACGAGCTCCTCGACACCTGGATGGGCCCCTGCCGCGGCACGGCCGTCGTCCGGCGCGACGCCACCGGGGCGTGGAAGATCGCCCACTACACCCTCAGCATGGCCATTCCCAACGCCAAGACGGAGCCGGTGCTGAAAGTCTTGCAGGACTAGCGGGAGCCGATCGCCACGGTCCGCTGTCCGCTCACCGGCGCACTCAGGGTGACCGTAACCCGCACCGTCCGTTCGCCGGTATTGAGCACGTGCAGGTCTTCCTCCGGGCCGATGGTGACCGTCTCCCGGCCGGGGGCACCGAGCCCGAACCCCTGCCGTTGGCGTCCACTTCGTTTGTCCCGTACGCTCACCTGGATGCCCTCCCCCGGCCCGAGCTGAACGATGGCGGCGTAGTTCAGGCTACTGCCCTCCCCGATAATGAGTTGCCGCCCGGCGGGCAGGTCGCTGCTCACCTCGCGCTGG
This sequence comes from Lewinellaceae bacterium, assembly GCA_963803525.1. Lineage (GTDB taxonomy): Bacteria > Bacteroidota > Bacteroidia > Chitinophagales > Saprospiraceae > Neolewinella. The sequence continues at coordinate 213,858 of CAWDMV010000003.1, read as the reverse complement.
GGTGGGCCGGCCCCGCCGCGTACCGGAACGGCTTGTCGTTCCGCCGCCTCTTCCGCGGCCGTAATTTCCTGGACGGGCTGCCCGTCCAGCCCCTCCAGCCGCATACCGGCCACCCCTTTGGTCATGGTCACGCGAATATTGGCCGGTTGGGGATGGTCGTTGACCATCCGCACCCGTAGCCCGGGGTCCACGTACACTTCCTCGCTGCCGCGCCCGGCGAGGACGAGGCGGGAGCGTTCCTCGCCGGTGACCTGGTCGATCAGCTGCACGGTCACGGCTTGGGGAACCTGGCTGAGCAGGGTGACGCGGTAGCCGGATTCCATGTACTCTCCCAGCACGAAGGCCTGGTTGGGGGGGATGGTCAGTCCGGCCACGTTGCGGGAGCAGGCGGTGAGGAGGAAGGGAAGCAAAAGCAGCAGATAGCGCATAGCGGGTAGGTTGGTGAGCCGCAAACATGCGGTCGCGCCCGGTCCCGTGCGCTTCAAATCGCCTTTTGGGACGTCCCGGATAGCGATTCGAGGCGGGCCACGGCCTCCTTCGGACTGAGGCCCTCGCACTTGCGGAAGGCCCGGTTGAAGGTGGACTTGGAGTTGAAGCCGCAGTCGATCGCCAGGCTGAGCAGGGTATGTACGCGGTGCTCACCGGCTTCCAGTTTTTCTACAAAGTGGCGGCAGCGCAGGCCGTTGACGTAGTCGTTAAAATTGAGGCCGAGGGAGCCGTTGATCGCCCGGCTGAGCAGGGTGGGGGAGGTACCGAGGCGCTCGGCCAGGTCCCCCAGCCGGAGATCGGGGTCGAGGTAATCGCGCTGCGTCCGCATCCGCTCCTGCAGGTGGGTGGCGAGGGCGCTCAGGGCGGGGTCCGGGACTTCCTCCACACCCGCGCCCGCGCCTGTTTTGTCCGTTTGAAACCGCAGGGCCCGCGTCCGCTCCGGAGACAGCGCGTAAAACTGGATGGCCAGCAGGTAGAGCAGCACGCTCATGCAGAAGTAGCGCCACCACGCCGAGGTGTAGGTGAAGCCGACGAACCAGCCGGTAGCCGTATCGAGCAGCAGCAGCAGCGTGAGCCCCGCGATAAAGAGGTACAGGATGGTGCGTAGGCCGGTCAGTTCGAGCGCTTCCGGGTTGCTGAATTCCCGCCGCAGGTAGGCCCGGTAAAAGTGGTAATCGCGCACGGTCGCGATCAGGTAAGCACTCAGCTGTATCCATATTAGGACCGATACTACCGGGTTGCCCGTCTCGGAGTGCAGCCATTCCTGGGCGGGGCCGCGGGTGCCGTGGAAGTACCTGAAGGCATGCCCCCGGAAGCCGAGGTGGTAGATCCAGTCGTAGCCGAGGGCGAAAAGGTGGGGCGCGAGGAGCAGCGCGAAGGGGGCGAAATGGAGGGCGTGGCGGGGCCGGAGCCGGAAGTCGCGGTTCGTCAGGCTCCGGAAGTAGAGGTAGATGAGGGGCCCGAGGGCGGCCAAGTGGTCCCACTGCACGTAGAACATCAACGTACTGCGCCAGTCCCGGGCGTCGTACCAACCGGCAAAGCCCAGCATCCACTGCGCCACGAAGAGGGTGCCCAACAACAGGATCAGGGCCGCCAGCCGATCGCTGAGCCGGCCCGATTGGAGCCCCCGGTAGCCCAGCAGGCCGGCGAAGACGAGCGCCTGCACGCAGCCGATCAGCAGCAGGGAGGAATGAAAGTTGAAGTCGAAGAGCATGGGTCCCAAAATAGGCCAAACGCGCGTGGGGGGTAGTAGGGCGGAGGGAGGCCAGATCGGTTTGCTGTAGGTTGCTTTATATTTCCCGCCTCGCGCTCCTGCTCAAATCATGCATCATGCACCCGCCTGCCGCTTACACCCTGGGAATTGACTTTGGCACGGATTCCGTCCGTGCCCTGCTCGTCGACGTCGCCACCGGCGAGGAGGTAGCCACCGGCGTGGCCCACTACCCGCGCTGGTCGGAGGGGCATTACTGCGCGCCCACCGCCAACCGCTTCCGCCAGCATCCGCTCGACTATACGGAGAGCATGACGGGGGCCGTCCGCGATGCCCTGGCCGCCGCCCCCGCCGCGGACCGGGCCGCCCGCGTAGTCGGACTGGCCGTCGACACCACCGGCTCCACCCCGGTCGCTGTCGACGAAGCGGGCACCCCCCTGGCCCTGCTGCCGGCCTTCGCCGACAACCCCAACGCCATGTTCGTCCTCTGGAAGGACCACACCGCCGCGCAGGAAGCCGCCGAGATCAACGCCGCCTGCCGGGCCGCCGCGGTCGACTACACCAAGTACTCCGGGGGCATCTACTCCTCGGAGTGGTTCTGGGCCAAGGCCCTCCACGTGATGCGGGAAGATGCGGCGGTGGCCGAGGCCGCCTACGCCTGGGTGGAGCACTGCGACTGGATTCCCTTCCTGCTCAGCGGCGGCGGGCGCGTAACGGAGCTCAAGCGCAGTCGCTGCGCCGCCGGCCACAAGGCCCTCTGGCACCCGGAGTGGGGCGGGCTTCCCCCGGAAAACTTTTTTGCGGGGCTCGATCCGGTACTGGGCGGACTGCGTGATCGCCTATTCGAGGAAACCTACACCTCCGACGAAGCGGCCGGCCCGCTGAGCGACGCGTGGGCCGAACGCCTGGGGCTCCCGGCCGGCATCCCCATCTCGGTGGGCGCCTTCGATGCCCACATGGGTGCGGTGGGCGGACAGATCGAGCCCTTCCACCTCTCTAAGGTGATGGGCACCTCCACCTGCGATATGCTCGTGGTACCCGCCGACCACGCCGGGGCCGCCACCCAGGTGCGCGGGATCTGCGGACAGGTCGACGGCTCCATTCTCCCCGGCCTGGTGGGCATGGAGGCCGGACAGAGCGCCTTCGGCGACGTCTTCGCCTGGTTTGCCCGGCTCGTATCCTGGCCCCTCGAGCACGTGCTGGCGCAGAACACTTCCCTCGACGCGGCTACCCGCGACCGGCTGATCGCCGAAACCCGCGCCGCCGTCATCCCCGCGCTCAGCGCCGCGGCGGCGGACTTGCCCATCGACGAGCACCTGCTGGCCCTCGACTGGTTCAACGGCCGCCGCAGCCCCGACGCCGACCAGTCGCTGCGGGGCGCGCTCACCGGCCTGAACCTGGGCTCCGACGCCCCCCGCGTCTTCCGCGCCCTGGTGGAAGCCACCTGCTTCGGCGCCCGCCGCATCGTGGAACGCTTCCTAGAGGAGGGCATCCCCGTCGAGGGCCTGATCGGACTGGGCGGCGTCGCCAAAAAATCCCCCTTCGTCATGCAGACCATGGCTGACGTCATGCACCGCCCCCTGCGCATCGTCCGCTCCGAGCAAACCTGCGCCCTCGGGGCCGCCATGTTCGCCGCCGTCACGGCCGGGCATTATGCCACCGTCTCCGCAGCCATGGCCGCCATGGGCGGCGGCTTCGACGCAACCTACCAACCCGACCCCGCCCGCGCCCGCGTCTACGAAGGGCTCTACCAACGCTACCTTAGCCTAGGTGAAGTCCTGGAGAACACGCCCGCCCTACCCCAGGGTAGCCCCTACCCCAGCGCAGCGTCTACCGCGAGCGCAGCGAGCTCTACCGCCCCCGGCCTCCACCGCCCCCGGCCGCTAACCCCATTTCCATGTACGAAGAAATCAAACAAGCCGCCCACGCCGCCAACCTACGCCTCCCCGAGCTCGGACTGGTGCGCTTCACCTTCGGCAACGCCAGCGCGGTGGACCGCGCGCGGGGCGTATTCGCCATCAAGCCGAGCGGCGTGGATTACGCGACGCTCCGCCCGCAGGACATGGTCGTGGTGGATTTCGACAACCGGGTCATCGAGGGAGAGCTGCGCCCCAGCAGCGACACCAAAACCCACGCCCTACTCTACAAGGAGTGGCCGCGCATCGGTGGGCATCGTACACACCCACTCGACCTACGGGACCGCATGGGCGCAGGCACAGACGCCGATCCCCATCCTGGGCACCACCCACGCCGATCACCTGACGGTCGACGTGCCCTGTGCCCCGCCCATGGCCGACGACCAGATCGCCGGTGATTACGAGCACGAAACGGGTTGGCAGATCATCAACCACTTCCGCGAGCTCGGGCTGGACCCCACCGAAGTCGAGATGATTCTGGTCGGCAACCACGCCCCCTTCACCTGGGGCGACACCGCGGAAAAGGCCGTCTACAACGCCGCCGTCCTCGAGGAAGTGGCCCGCATGGCTTACCTCACGCGGCAGATCAACCCCGCGGCCCCCCGCCTCAAGGACCGCCTCATCACCAAGCACTGGGAGCGCAAGCACGGCAAGGACGCCTACTACGGACAGTAAAGCCCGCCCCTTTTCTTTCACTCATCTAGCAGCCGACGTCACTATGATCAACCCGCAACCAGCAATCCCACCCTCTACTTCCTCACCGGCAGCCAGCACCTCTACGGGGAGGAAACCCTCCGTCAGGTTGCCGACGACAGCCGTAAAGTAGCCGAAGCCCTCAACGCGATCGAGGGCCTGCCCGTACGGATCGCGTGGAAACCCGTGCTGACCACCCCCGACGAGATCTACCGGCAGCTGCGGGCGGTCGAGACCGACGACGACTGCGTCGGCGTCATCTGCTGGATGCACACCTTCTCTCCGGCCAAAATGTGGATCCGGGGGCTCCGCGTGCTGCATAAGCCCCTCTGCCACCTCCACACCCAGTTCCTGCGCGACATTCCCTTTGCGGACATCGACATGGACTACATGAACCTCCACCAGAGCGCCCACGGTGGGCGGGAGTTCGGGCACGTCTGCACCCGCCTCGGCATCCCCCGCAAGGTCATCGTCGGCCACTGGGCGGGAACGCGGGTGCAGAGCGAACTCCGCGCCTGGAGCGGCGTGGCCCTGGCCCGCCACGCCGATCAAAGTATGAAGGTCGCCCGCTTCGGCGATAACATGCGGCAGGTGGCCGTCACCGAGGGCGATAAGGTGGCCGCCCAGATCACCCTGGGCTACACCGTCGACGGCTACGGCCTGGGTGAGCTCGTCGAGCGCATCGACGGTATGTCCGACGGCGCCGTCGATGCCCTGCTGGAGGAATACCACGAACAGTACACCCTGGCCGATAACCTACGACCCGGCGGCGATCGCCGTACCAACCTACGCTACAGCGCCCGCACGGAGCTCGGCCTGCGCAGCCTTTCTGGAGGAGGGCGGCCTCACGGCCTTTACGGACACCTTCGAGAACCTCACGGGCCTGCAGCAGCTTCCCGGCCTGGCCGTGCAGCGGCTGATGGCCGAGGGCTACGGCTTCGGCGGCCGAGGGCGACTGGAAGACCGCCGCCCTGGTGCGCACCATGAAGGTGATGGCCACCGGCCTGGCGGGCGGCAACAGCTTCATGGAGGACTACACCTACCACTTCGACCCCGGCAACGAGGCGGTGCTGGGCAGCCACATGCTGGAGATCTGTCCGAGCATCGCCGCCGGCAGGCCCCGTCTTGAATGCCACCCCCTGGGCATCGGCGGCAAGGCCGACCCCTGCCGCCTGGTCTTCACCGCCGGGGCGGGCGCGGCGCTCAATGCTTCCCTGGTGGACCTGGGCGACCGCTTCCGCCTGATCGTGAATACCGTCAACGCCATCGACCCGCCCGCCGAGCTGCCGAAGCTGCCGGTGGCCCGCGTGCTCTGGCAAGTGTACCCCGACCTGGCGACCGGCGTGGCCGCCTGGATCCGGGCGGGGGGCGCCCACCACACCTGCTTCAGCCAGAACCTCAGCGTCACCCAACTGCAGGATTATGCCGAGCTAATGGGCGTGGAGGCGGTGGTGATTGGCGCTTAGCGCTTGTTTGGGTTCTCCAAGCCTGACGAAAACGCCGCTATTTTGGGTCTAATCGAGCTTCGAGAGGGGGAGGTGCACTTCGTGGCTGCTTCGCGGTGACGGGCTAAGGGACCTTTTTCGAGGCAAAGAGCAGGCATAAAAGAGCAAGTTTGCGACGGTGAGCGGAATCCCAAACAAGCGCTTAGGGAGGCATGGAGCACCGGGACACGAAATGACGGTCAGACAAGCTCCGCGCGTAACCCTAATCACTTCCGGAAACAAAGCCCTCCACGTAGCGCAAATACCCACGCGGTCCCTCCTGCTTACGCCAGAAACGGGCGCTTTTAACCAGGCGGGCAAAGGTACTGACGTAGGCTTCTTCCAGTAGCGCGATGGGCCGGCCGGCGGGAGCGAAAGCGGGGTTGTTTACCAAATGCTGGTCGGCATGCTGATCTTCCCGCAGGAGCAAGACGTCCCAGATGGCTTCCAGCAGGTGTTCCCGAACGGAGATGGTAGAGATAGGCTCGGCTAGGTCCTTCCCACCGACCACCGCGCGGAAGTAGTCCTTATAGGCTTCATAAACCCATTCTACATCCTTATCCTGCAGCCGAGGGTAATCGTTCCAAGTGGATACGGTGGCGGCTTCGATGGACAGCAGGAGGGGATCGAGGAGAGGGTGAGGTAGGGTCACGGGTCAGCGGTGGATCAGAGCTTAAAGATGGTGCAGTCATCGGTATTTCCCCGCATACTCAGTTCCTCGAGCTGTTGGTTGAGTTCCCGGCGGGTAGGGGCGACCGCCACGATGCTATCGTAGTAGACCGCAAAGTGACGGTTGCGGACCTCCAGTTTTTTGAGCCGCTTTTTGAAGGAGCGGGCGTACAGCTTGGATACACTGGCGTAGAATACCCGGTCCAGGGCCGGGAAGCGTTCCTTCAGTTCGCTTATCCGCTCATACTGCTCCTCCCAGCGCCGGCGGGAATTGAGGATGTGGCGCAGCTCTCCTTCGGCCGCCGCGAAGCCGTCGTCCGCCGGCCGCTCGTCCTTTGCCGACTCGATAATGCCGCCCCTGGCCTTCAGTGTCTTGAATTGCTCGTCGATGCTGTGGCTCATATTACGGCCGAATAATACGTTGGTTGCCAATAAAAACCCGTCGAACACGTACTTTCCCCGGTAGGGAAGGAGCACCGCCTCCACCAAAGCGGGCAGCGCCGATGGGTGCACCAGGTCCGATACCGGCTGAGTGATTCCCAGGACACCGTAGAGTGCATCGTCGGCCATGAAAACGGCGTATTTTTTATACAGCTTGACGATGTAGAATCGATCCCGAACGAAGTTTGCGAAGCCCTCCACGGTACGGCTTACCTCCGCGTCGGGTGGTGGCTTCATTTCCCGTAGATAGTCGCGGAGCAATTGAGGATCTTCGTAAAGCCGGTTGCGGGAACGGAGCTTATCCTCCATCTTCAAGGCATAAAATTGCGCCATCGTAGTACCGGCGGGGACGTCGCCGGCCCGGAGTGCCGCGTAGAGTATGGCCCCCCCGTGCAGGCGAAGGAATTCACTGGCTTCTTCTGGTGCTAGTTGCATGGTAGAACTGGGTTATAGCTTGGAGACAATGGGATTTCCCGCCGGTGCGCGGCACAGATTTTTACAAAGGTAAGGAGAGCGCCACCTTCGGGGAACGCCTCCCTGGTGGACCTGGGCGACCGCTTCCGCCTGATCGTAAACGCCGTCGCCGCCATCGACCCACCCACCACACCTGCTTCAGCCAGACCCTCAGCGTCACCCAACTGCAGGATTATGCCGAGCTAATGGGCGTGGAGGCGGTGGTGATCGCGTGACCCCGTCCAACGGTTATCCGTTGGACGGGGTGGGGCCGTCCAACCGCTTACCCGTCGGACGGGGTGCTCAAAAGCGGGCAGCGTACCTTTTAGGCCCTAAGCTGCCCGCCATGCGTACCCTCCTCCTGCTGTTCTTACCGATCACCCTCTGTGCCCAGGCCGATTCCACCGTGCTGACGGAAGTGATCGACGCCTACCAGGCCTACTCGCCCCACGACAGCACCGACCGCTGGAGCACGGATACCGAGGAATCAGTCGGCCGGGAGCTGGCGTACTTGCGCGACCTCCGCACCCGCGTCCCCGCCCCCGACAAGCTGAGCGAAGGCCAGCGCATCGACCGCGCCCTGCTCGACTACGTGCTGGACGACCGGATCTACAGACTGGAATTCGGCCACTACCTGTTTCCCCTCGACGCGGAGGGGGGCTTCCTGGCCTCCGTCATCTACCGCCTCAGCCGACGGCAGGTGGAGGGGGAGGAAGACTACGCCGACTACCTCGAGGACCTGCACGCCCTGCCCGCCTACTTCGCGGCCCAGCAAACGAATATGGCCGCGGGGCTGAGGCAGGGTAAGGTCAATCCCCGACTCGTCGTGCAGCGCATCACCGAGCTCATCGACCGCACCCTGGCCACGCCCGTGGAGGAGAGCCTGTTCCTGCAGCCGGTGGCCGCTGGGGATGAAGCCCGGCGAACGGAAGTAGCCGCGCTCGTCCGCGATACCCTCTACCCGGCCTACTCCGGCCTGCGCGACTTTTTGCATCAAGACTACCTGCCTGGTCTGCCCGCCGGCGAGGGCATCGCGGAGATCACCGACGGCAAAGATTTTTACCGCCAGCGCGTACGCTACTATACCTCCGAGGACGTGACCCCCGAGGAAGTGTTCGCCACCGGTGAACGGGAGGTAGCCCGCATCCGGGCGGAGATGGACGCGATCATTGCTAGTACGGGATTTGAAGGCAGCTACGCCGAATTTCTGGAGTTCCTGCGGACCGACGCCCAGTTCTATGCCGCCACCCCCCAGGCCCTGCTGGACCGCGCCGCCTGGATCACCAACCGCATCCAGACCGTCGCGCCGCGCTACTTCACCACGCTGCCGCGCATGCCGCTGGTGGTGGCCCCGGTGCCCGCCGCTCTGGCCCCGAACTATACGGGCGGGCGGTATAGTCCGGGCTCCTACTCCGGCCGCCGCAGGGCGGGCAATTTCTGGGTCAATACCTACGACCTGCCGAGCCGCCCGCTCTACACCCTGCCGGCCCTGGCGCTGCACGAGGGCGTGCCGGGTCACCACACGCAGATGATGCTGGCCGCCGAAGGGGAGGGCATGTCGGACTTCCGCCGCACGCTCTACCTCTCCGCCTTCGGGGAAGGGTGGGGGCTCTACGCCGAGTACCTGGGCGAGGAGATGGGGATTTACACCACTGCCTACGAGCGGTTCGGCCGGCTGACCTACGAGATGTGGCGCGCCTGCCGCCTGGTGGTCGACCCGGGCATCCACTATTTCGGCTGGTCGCGGGAGCAAGCCGTGGCGTACATGGCTACCCGCACGGCCCTGTCGCTGCGGGAGGTGAACTCCGAGATCGACCGCTACCTCGGCTGGCCGGGGCAGGCCGTATCGTACAAAATGGGGGAGCTCAAGCTCCGGGCGCTACGCAAAAAGGCCGAAGCCGCGCTGGGAGCGGACTTCGACCTGGCTGAATTTCATAATCTGCTGCTGGCCAACGGTGCCATCACGATGGCCCTGCTGGAGCAGGTAGTGGAGGCGTACGTGGCGGAGCGGGTCCGCCCGCCGGATTAATCTTCCATTTCCAGTACCTCGCCGGTGGCGGAGTACTCGACTTCCATTTCCTCGCCGTTCATTTCGAACTCGACTTCGTAGTGGTCGTCGTCCATTTCCCACTCTACGTCGGTAGCGCCGGGGTAAGCGGCCTGGAAGGCGCTCATGACGGCGGCGGGAACTTCGGTGGCGTCAGTGGTTGCCTCGTCGCAGGAGAACAGGGCAAAGGCAAACAGGGCGGTAAGGAGAAACTTCATCATAATGGATGTATTGGTTCGGTGTGCACAACCGTCCGCGATCCCCATTCGGCGGGGCCGCGGGTGCGGTGTAAAGACCTAGAACGGCGAAGTCGACTGCTTGTGAACGACCAAGTACTTTTTTTCCGCAATTGCCCGAGAATTCGCGGGAGGAAATCCTTTACTATTGTGCCCGAAAGGACCAACCCCGCCCCCCCTTTATCCCGTCTCTAGTAGTATTCTATGGAGGCGCTCTGGCCTCGACTCAACCAAACCAAATATATGCGCCCTTACCTCTACCTTTTTGCTTTGCTGCTGTTTTCTTCGATCGTAACTGCCCAGATCCAGCGGGGGGACCAGCTTATCGGGCTGAATCCTGGCGGCGGCTTAGTGGCCCCCTATCCATCAGACCTGGGGGGCCTGTCGGTATACGACAATCCCTACACTGACCGTACGGAGGCAGTGCTCGACCTCGGCCTCAACTACGGGTATGCCGTACTGGACCGCCTGGTGGTAGGAGCGAACGTCGGCCTGGGCGTTGCTTACGCGGACGGAATGTCCGGCAGCTACCGGCTGGACCCCTTCGCGCGCTACTACTTCCTGAACCAGCCCAAACTGGGGGTTTTCGGGCAGGTCGGTACCCGGATCTGGGGCGGGCGGGAGTACAGCTCCGCCTTCGAGCAGTTGGATCTGCAGGCCGGCGTACAGTTGCCAATTGCCGCCGGGCTTCTGCTGACGCCCGCCGTGGAGTACAGTGTTCAGGAGGGCCGGAATTACCTCTCCGTGGGTGCCGGTCTCGAATTGCTGCTGCGCGCGCGTACGGAGGGGGAGTCGCCCACCCCGAGCTTCGGGAAGGGTACGATCGTGCTGGGGGCGCAATCCGCCAGTTTTCTCCGTCGGCGGAGAATTTTGCAGGGTGGATTCACCGTAGGGGGGCAGTACTTCCTGACCGACCAGTTCGCGGCGGGAGTGCAGTTGGGACTCGGCTTTTACCGGGTTAAATCCGCCGATTTTCTCGGTAGCGTCCGCGATGCTTACGGGGGGCTCAGCGTCGATGTTGGACTGAGCGGCCGGTATTACCTCACCACCGCCCGGCGGCTGGTGTGGTTCGTCGATGGTGGAGCCGGCTACGTCCGTAACTGGACTACCAGCAACGTGTCCCTGGACACCCAGACCACGGCGGATGGCTACCTCAGCGTGGGCGGTGGGGCACAGTACTTCATCCGGAATAACGTGGCCCTGGAGGTAGCGCCCCAGTTTCGCTACAACCTGCAGGGGGATGGGCTTAATCCCCGCACCAGCCAGGGCATCAACTTCGGATTCCGGGTGCTGCTGTAGGCACCAACATGGCACCAGCGCTCCGGGGCCGGTCGGTAAGGGCTTCCTACCTTGTGCATCTTACCAACGCGCTATGTCGGATCACCTGACACTTTTGCAACAACTCATCTCCACCCCTTCCCTCAGCCGGCAGGAAGGCGGCACCGCCGACCTCATCGCGGATTTTCTGACCGATCACGGCATCACCGCCCGCCGCCACCTCCACAACGTGTGGGCTACCAGCCGCAACTGGCGGGAAGGCCGTCCAACGGTCCTGCTCAACAGCCACCACGATACGGTGAGGGCCGCAGCCGGCTATACCCGCGACCCCTACTCCCCGGACATCGAAGACGGAAAACTGTACGGGCTGGGCAGCAACGACGCCGGCGGGGCGCTCGTGAGTCTGATCGCCGCCTTCCTCGTGCTGGAGAACGACCCGGCGCTCACCTGCAACCTCGTCCTGGCCGCCACCGCCGAAGAGGAGATCAGCGGACCGAACGGAATTGCCGCCCTCTTGCCGCTACTGCCTCCGTCCGACTACGGCATCGTGGGCGAACCCACCCTGCTCGACCTGGCCGTTGCCGAGCGCGGGCTCGTTGTCATCGACGGCGAAACCCGGGGGCAAAGCGGCCACGCCGCCCGGCAGGAGGGCATCAACGCGCTCTACCTGGCCCTCGATGACGTGGCCGCTATCCGTGACCACCATTTCGTGCGGCCCAGCGAGCGCCTCGGCCCGACCAGTGCCGCCGTGACCGTCCTCGCCTCCGGTACCCAGCACAACGTCGTGCCCGACCGCTGCACCTTCACCGTCGACCTGCGCGTCAACGAGGCCTATACCAACGCCGAGGCCGTGGCGGAACTGCAGTCCGTGTGCCGCCACGCCCTGCTGACGCCCCGCAGTCTGCGCTTGCAGTCCAGTGGTATCGCCATCGACCACCCCCTGGTGCGCGCCGCCCGGGCCGCCCGTCCGGAGGCCCGGCTCTACGGCTCTCCCACCCTGAGCGACCAGGCGCTGCTGCATTTTCCCACCCTGAAGGTTGGCCCCGGCGACAGCGCCCGGAGCCACACGGCCGATGAGTTCATTTACCTCACGGAGATCGAGGCGGCCGTGGAGTTTTACACCTCCCTCCTTCGGAATCCGTAACTTTTATTTAACTCAGGCAGCGTATCGTCCCGCGGCTTCGTTTCAGCGATAGTTTTGATGATGAATTCAGCAGCCTCACTTTATACTCACTAGGTTCAACTTGGCTGTGAACGCAAGCAGGGGAAAACGGATGCGTCCGTTTTCCCCTGCGTTTTTAATCCTTTTCAGGAAGTAAACTTTGGGATTTAATCGCGGGGGACAAAATCGGCGCTATCGCTCCTCCTTTGCCGCCCCGCTCCGTCCGGACGTCCCCTCCGGGGCCGATCAGGTTCTGCTACCGGCCCCGGAGGGGACGTCCCTTCTTCCAGCTTGGGGCGGAGCTCGGGTTCCGCAGGAAACCGCGCGCAGTCCCAGAGCTGGATTCTCTAGTCGTGGAGCTTGTTCGCGGGGAATCTAATCGCGGGGAATCTGATCGCGGAATCTGATCGCGGAATCTGATCGCGGAATCTGATCGCGGAATCTGATCGCGGAAGCTGATCGCGGAAGCTGATCGCGGAAGCTGATCGCGGAAGCTGATCGCGGAAGCTGATCGCGGAAGCTGATCGCGGAAGCTGATCGCGGAAGCTGATCGCGGAAGCTGATCGCGGAAGCTGATCGCGGGGGACAAAGTCGGCGCTATCGCTCCTCCTTTGCCGCCCCGCTCCGTCCGGACGTCCCCTCCGGGGCCGATCAGTTCTGCTACCGGCCCCGGAGGGGACGTCCCTTCTTCCAGCTTGGGGCGGAGCTCGGGTTCCGCAGGAAACCGCGCGCAGTCCCAAGCTGGATTCTCTAGTCGTGGAGCTTATTCGCGGGGACTTGATCGCGGGGAATCTGATCGCGGAATCTGATCGCGGGGGGCAAAGGCGGCGCTATCGCTCCTCCTTTGCCGCCCCGCTCCGTCCGGACGTCCCCTCCGGGGCCGATCAGGTTCTGCTACCGGCCCCGGAGGGGACGTCCCTTCTTCCAGCTTGGGGCGGAGCTCGGGTTCCGCAGGAAACCGCGCGCAGTCCCAAGCTGGATTCTCTAGTCGTGGAGCTTATTCGCGGGGACTTGATCGCGGAATCTGATCGCGGAATCTGATCGCGGGGGACAAAGTCGGCGCTATCGCTCCTCCTTTGCCGCCCCGCTCCGTCCGGACGTCCCCTCCGGGGCCGATCAGGTTCTGCTGCCGGCCCCGGAGGGGACGTCCCTTCTTCCAGCTTGGGGCGAAGCTCGGGTTCCGCAGGAAACCGCGCGCAGTCCCAAGCTGGATCTCCCCCCGTGCTCAGAAACCCAAATAAAAATCCCCACCCGAGCCCTAGGGACCGAGTGGGGATTGATCCGTTGACGACGGATGAGTCTAATCGCGATTCATGATCGAGAGGAGGCGGAGCACCTCTACGTATAACCACACCAGGGTAACGATCAGTCCCATCGCGCAGAACCACTCCATGTACTTGGGAGCCCCCATGGCGGAACCCCGTTCGATGTTATCAAAGTCGAGCAGCAGGTTGAGGCTGGCGATGCCGATGATGAACAGGCTGATGCCGATGCCCAGCAGACCACCCTCGTGGAGAAAGGGCATGTTGATGCCAAAGAAGCGCAGCCCGATGTCGATCAGGTATACCAGCAGGATGCCGCCGGTGGCCATGATGACGCCCGACCGAAACTTGTTAGTCACCTTGATGAGCCCCGCCTGATAGGTGAAGAGCATCATGAACAGCAGGGCGATGGTAATCAGCACCGCGTTAAAGACCATCCCCGCCCCGAAACCGGCGGCGTACATCGCGGTGACCGAGCCCACGAAAAGCCCTTCGAGCAGCGCGTAGACGGGTGCCAGGGTGCCCGACAGCTTCGGTTTGAAGGACATCGCGAACACGAGCACCAGGCCGCCGATGGCGCCGCCCCACAGGAAGAGGCTGCTGGGGAAAAGGAAGGAGTAAACGGCCGTAGCGAGCAGCAACAGGCCGAGCAGCAGCGTCTTGTTGACGGTCCCGCTTACGGACATCACATTGTCTTCAGAACGGGTGATGAATCCACCGCTCTGCGGCTGGTGCGCCGATTTGGCCAGCCGCTCCTCGCTCAGGATGGGGTTGCTGGATTTATTAAATCGATCGGAAAAGGACATGTAGTTCAGGTTAGTTGGTAAATAAAACGCCTGGCGGCGAAAGTCGTTGTCCCCTAAATAAAGTATTGCACCGCCAGCTCGTAGCCCCGCAGGCCGAAGCCCACGATGATCCCCTCGCAGTAGGGCGAAAGATAGCTGTGGTGGCGGAACGCCTCCCGCTTGTGCACGTTGCTGATGTGCACTTCGATCACCGGCGTCTCGATGGCCGCCACGGCGTCCGCCAGCGCAATGCTGGTGTGGGTCAGGGCCCCGGCGTTGAGTACGATACCGTCGTAGTTCCACCCGATCTCGTGCAGTTTGTCGAGCAGCGCTCCCTCATGGTTGCTCTGGAAGTAGCTCAGCTCCACGTCCGCATCCACGAACTTGCCCCTAAGGTGCAGCATAAAGTCCTCAAACGTATCCTCCCCGTAGATCTCGGGTTGGCGCCGCCCCAGCAGGTTGAGATTGGGCCCGTTGATGATCATCACTTGTAACATAGGGAGTGAGTGAAGGGGTGAATGAGGGAGCCAAGATAAGCGTTTACCTTACCCCCCCACCGGCCGGCTGCCCGGGACACCCGCTAAAAAATTAAAGCACCAAACGAGCTAACGTCACAACCCCCACCAAATAGCAGCGTACAACTCCCCACCCTTGCCAAATCACCCACCTAAAGAACTAAAGAACTAACAAACTAAAGAACCACCTTGCTAGCCTCCTTCCTCCGCAACGCCCTCCTCGTCCTCCTCCTCAACCTCGGAGTGAAGGGCGTCTACCTGTTCGGGATCGAGCGGACGGTGCAGAACCGGCTACCGGAAGCGGACTACGGCCTCTACTTTTCCCTGCTCGGGCTGGCCATGATCCTGCAGGTGATCGCCGACGCCGGACTGCAGCTCTACAACAGCCGGACGATCAGCGGGCACCGGCAGTTACTCGCCAAGTACTTCCCCTACTTCATCGCACTAAAGATGCTGTTGGGAGGGCTCTTTTTCGTGGCCGTCCTGCTCGGCGGGTGGGTCCTGGGCTACCGGGGCTGGGAGGTGGGCCTGTTGCTGCTGGTCGCCACGGGCCAATTTCTCAACAGCCTGGTGCTGTACCTCCGCTCGAGTTTGTCCGGACTGGGGTACTACGCGCTCGACAGCTGGTTCAGCATCCTGGATAAAGCATTGATGATTGCCATTATCGGCTCGGTCCTGTACTTCGCGCCGGAGCAGCTGGACATTCGGCTTTTTGCGGGAACGCAGGTGGGGTGCTGGCTGCTCACCGCCCTTACCCTGGGTTTTTTGCTGCGTGGTAAGCTGCAGCGTTGGCGGCCCAAATTCCACCCCCCGACCCTCCGCTTGCTGCTCCGGGGCGGGGCGCCCTACGCCATTGCCATCCTGCTCATGGCCGCCTACACCCGCACGGATGCCATCATGATCGAGCGGCTGCTGCCCGACGGTGCTGCGGCGGCCGGCCACTACGCAGCGGGCTACCGCCTGCTCGACGCCCTCAACACCATCGGCTGGCTCCTCACCGGACTCTTGCTGCCCATGTACGCCCGCCTGCATGCCCGCCGCGAAGACCTCTCGGAGTTGCTCCGTTTCAGTGTTCACCTGCTGGTGGGCGGCGGCCTGCTCGTCGGGATCACGGTGGCGGCCTTCGCCGCGCCCATCGTGGGACTGCTCTACGACTTCGCGGAGGCGCGCACCGCCACCATTCTCTTTTTCCTGGGGCTGACCTTTGTCGCCCAGTGCCTCAATTACGCCTACGGGGGATTGCTCGGGGCCACCGGCCTGATCGGGCGGATGAATTACATCTTCGCCTCCGGCATCGTGCTCAACGTCGCGGGGAACCTCTGGGCCCTGCCGCGCTACGGGGCCCCCGGGGCGGCCGCGGTGACCCTCGTAACCCAAACGTTCGTGGCCGGGGTGCAGGCGGGGCTGGCCCACCGGTGGCTACCAATTCCCGCCGCGGTGGTCGGGTGGGGCCGGCTCCTCGCGCTTGCCGTGGGGCTTGCGGGAATGGCATGGGCACTGCCCCGCGGGGTAGCGGCGGACTGGCCGGTCCAATTGATCGCGTTGGGCGGTAGCGGAATGGCGCTAGCCGTCTTCCTGCGCTTATTCGATCTGCGGCAGCTGACGAGACTGCTGCGCGCCCGGTAAGCGCCCCCGCACCCGCGCCCGCGCCCGGCGACTGTGTGCGAAACTAAGCACTTTAGGCGCTCCTTCATCCTTATAGCACCAGCGCTCGTATCCCCTAGTTTACGATTTACCACCCTGGTGGCGATCCTCTGCCTTAGCCTTACGGCCAGCGGCCCTTTCGCGAGTACTTTTCCTATCTCTTTTACCGGGGCGTCGTGGAGGGCGGGGGCCGCGCCTTCGTGGCCGCCCACGATAGGTACAATGGCGTGCCCCGGCACCCGCATCCCTGCCCCTGTCCCTGTCCCTGGCCGCGGCAACGAGGAGGTACGTAGAAATTAGGGTTTTAAAACCTTTCCTCCCTTTTCAAGTTCCACTTAGGTATTACAAACCAAACTAACACACATGAAATACCTTTCTTTCTTCGCCTTCGCGCTGCTGCTGTCGTGCAACAGCCAGCCCAACACCGGCACCGCGGAAACCACCGACATGGATCCCATGATGGAGGAGGAGGCACCCATGACCCCGCCGGCGGCCATGGATGACAGCCCCCTGCAGCCCACCATCGACGCCGTACAGAGCACGGGTGGAGACGTTACCGCCCTGCCCCCCGATGCCGCCGTCTCCAACATCGACTCCTGGATCAACAAGCTTCAGAGCATGGACGGTACCAACGAGATCGTTGACAACCTGCAGATGCTCAAGGCCGAGCTGACCTCCGGGAGCATCGACGGTTCCAAGGTATCTAACCTGCTCTCCACCCTCGCTACCCAGACCCGTTCGGTAGGAGGAGGAAACGCCGGACTGACCACCCTCGCCTCGGCCCTGGAAGCCGGTGCCCGGAAACTCGCCGGTAAGTAAGAGTTTGTTTGGGATTCCGCTTACCGCCGCAAACTTGCTCTTTGCGCCTACTCTTCGCCTCGAAATAGCGGCGTTTTCGTCAGGCTCGGAAAACCCAATCAAGCTCTAAACCGGATACGCCTCCCCCCCCCAGCGGGAGCGTACCAATGTAGCGGACCGACCCGTGAGCCCGAGTGCTTGCGAGTCGGTTCGTGCGTTTAGGGAGGGGAGGTCGGAAACGATGGAAAGGACCGCCTTCCGCGGCTCGCTACCAGGGCACCTACACCTCCTTGCAAACGCCCAAACGGGAACACCGTCGCTACCAGTGTATAGGCCAACCGGGTGCGAAGATTGAATCTGGGAGAAGCACCTTAGGGAACATCAAGCTTAATTACACACCGACCTTTTACTCATATTTAAGCAATTGCTCGCTTGGTGATTGTTGGGGGTAAGGCGTATACGGGGTGAGGGATTATTAAGAGGTATCAGGTGGTCAAACCCCTCTTTATTCGCGACCTATACCCCGCGTGGCTACCTTAAGAGCTTGTTTGGGATTCCGCTCACCGCCGTAGACTTGCTTTTTTACACCTACCCGGACGACAAAATAACTTCGTCAACTTTTCACATCTGGTGACCGCGCGGAGTATAAATGTCCCGCATACCTAAGTAGAAATTAAATAAGCGTAGCTTTATAGGATTGTTCGCGGCATACTAACACCTACACTACACTCCATGTCTTTCTGTCGTTCGTCCGTGTCTTATACCCGGACTTTTGTGGCGTTGTTGTATGTACTGGCGGGATACGCCGCCGGTGCACAGGCCCCGCTGGCTCCGTCCATCCAAATTTGTGGGGGAGATCAGGTAGTTTGTCTGACCGAGCCAATCGTAGAATTGTGCACCTTCATAAGTATCCCCGATAATTACGCGCAAACGATCGATTCCTTTCAGATTGACTTTGCCGACGGTAACCCGCCCCTTTCGCGCCCGGCTACCTATACCTCCTTTCGGGTGGATTACCTCTACGATTTCACTTCCTTCTTTGGCTCCTGTGAATTTCAGCGCGATAGGCGGTTCATTACCCTGCGGACCTACCTCGCCGGTTCCGACCTGCCCGTCGAAAGTATATTCCCCTTTACCGGTCAGAACCCACCGCAGGCGGACTTCGGTAGATTTCCCGAATTCGCCTGTGCCGGCGAGGCGGTGACCTTCGACAACGCTTCCTGCCCGGTAGAAGAATTAAATAGCCTGTATGACTTCGGGGATGGCTCCGCGCCCTCCGAGGACCCCGCTCATGTTTACGCCGAACCTGGTGACTATCTGGTCACCCTGGAGGTCTTCAACGATTGTGCCCGGGATACGATTTCGAGCACCATCACGATCGTAGATCTGCCGATCATTTCCTCCGTCGCCGACTCCGGCTTCGTGGCAGGGTACGCCGATCCTTACCTGGTGTGTCTGAGCGGCACGGCTACGGTCAAGCTCGACGCCTCGGCGTCGATAGGGTTTAATTCAATCACCTGGTCGGCTTCCCCCAGTTCCGGAGTCAGTTTTGAGAACCGACGGGCAGAGCTTACCCGGGCTACTTTCTCCCGAGCCGGTAACTATACCCTGCGGCTCACCGGGCGCAATGAATTTTGTAGTGCCAGCGTGACGACCAATCTGCAGGTGGAGGTGCGGCAGGCCGACCTGCTGCGGATCGATCCCCAGGAAGATGTATGCATCAGCCTGGACTACTGCCCCAGTCCCCAAATTCCCGGGGCGACTTATACGCTCAACGGTACCCCCCTGGAGCATTGCGACCAACGGTTGGGGGTAGGTACTTACGTGCTGGAAGCCTTTCTGGCGGATCCGATTTGCGGGGACAATACCCTGCGCGACACCTTCCGCGTACTGCCGCAGGATATTTCCACTATTGACAATGGTAACCTGATTCTGTGCGACGTGAGCGATCCCGTACAGCTCACGGCCACCCCCCGGGGTGGGGAATGGACCATCAACGGTATTCCCTTTGATGGCCTGCTGGACCCCGCCGTGTACACTCCCGGAGAATATACGATCGGCTACGGCCGGGAGCCCTGCCTGCGCATCGACACCATCCGTGTGTCGATCCGAAATTCTACGATCACCGTGCCCGAGGATACCGCACTCTGCCTGGAGGACGATCCCGTCGACTTTGCGGCCCTACCCGCCGGGGGGGTCTTCTCCGGGCGGGGCATCACCCCGGAGGGGACTTTCGATCCGGGTGCCGCCGGGGAAGGAACCTTCACCCTGCGCTACACGCGAACCGAGGAGGGAGTGAGCAAGTGCAGTCGGGTAGATTCTTTCGAAGTGGTGGTCACGGCACTTTCCGTAGACTTCACCGAAACGGACTGCCTGGATGCGCAGCGCTGCTTTGCCGTGGTGGGTGACGTGCCCTACGACGAGTTGCGGTGGCAATTTCCGGGAGGATATTCCAGCACGGGGCCCACCGCCTGTTATACCTTCCCCGGACCGGGAAACTATTCGGTGAGCCTGACCGCCGTGCTGGGCAACTGCCGTATCACCCGGAGCCGGGAGGTTACCATTGCTCCGCCCCCCGTGGTCGGCTTCGCGCTGGACTACGATACCGGAACCTGCGGGGAACGGGAAGTAAAGATCATTGACCAATCGCAGGGCGAGAACCTGACCTACGAATGGATGATCAACGGGCTCACCTTCTCCAACGCCCCGACCCCGGACCCCTTTACCCCACCGGTCAGCACGAGTTCGTCGGACACCACCTACGTCATCACACTACGGCTTACTGACGGCTGCGCCGTCGACTCCCTATCCGATACCATCCGGGTGATCACGCCGCCGGTCGCCGGTTTTGGCGTCGGTCAGCTTACCTACTGCTCCGGGGACACGATGCTGCTGGCCAATACCAGCTTCGGGGTGATCGACACCTACGAGTGGCGGTTGGACGGGGAGGTGATCGGGACGGATTCCCTGCCCCCCTTCCTCCTGTACGACACGGACCGGACGGATACCCTCGAGCTCTGTCTGACGGCCGCCAACTCCTGTGAGATGACCGTGAGTTGCCAGGAGATCGTCTTTACCCCCGCTTCCGTGACCGCCTTCTTTCGGATCTCCGCCGATACGGTCTGCGTAGGCGATACGGTCCGCCTGACCAACGCGGCCACCGCGGGGGTGCCCGTGCGCTACGACCTGGGCAACGGGGACTTCAGTGACGTACCCGATGCGACGGTGGTCTACCAACGGGGCGGTACCTACCGCATCACTCAGCGTGCCTTCGGCTGTGGCTCCGGCCTTTACACCCGCGAGGTCACGGTGAGGGACCTACCGACGGCCGCCTTCGCGGTAGACAATGCCGCCTGCCCCGGGCTGCCGGTGTCCTTTACCAACGGCAGCACGGCCGGTGCACGCTACCGCTGGGATTTCGGCGACGGTTCCGTGCCGCAGACGGAGGCCGATCCGCAACATACCTTTGCGGCAGCCGGGACTTACCGGGTCTGTCTCACCGTAACTTCCCTGCTCTCGGATGGCTGCAGCCGCACCATCTGCCAGGAAGTCACCGTAAATCCCGGTCCCACCGCCGGCTTCGAGGTCACGGACAGCGTCTGCCTCGGTACGCCGGTCCGGGTGGCGACCCAGGCCGCCGGCAGCGACCTGTTTTGCACCTACGTTTTCGGGGAAGGAGGCATCAGTACGGACTGTGTAACGGAGTATCTCTACGCAGCGCCCGGGACTTACCGGCTTACCCAGCGCGTCACCGACTCCCGGGGTTGTATGGATAGCCTTACCCAGCCGGTAGTAGTGGGAGACGGAGCGCAGGCCGTCTTCGAGGTAGACGACACCGGCACCTGCGGCAGCGACACCGTCAGCTTCCGGAACCTCACCGTGGAGGGAGGTCGGTATCTCTGGGACTTCGGCGACGGAGACTCTTCCTCCCTCGTCAATCCCGTGCACATCTACTCCGATACCGGCAGCTACCTGGTACGCCTGACGGTGTCCAACCGCTTCTGCAACAGTACCGTCTCCCGGCTCGTCACCGTGCAGGAGCGGCCCGTGGCAAGCATCGCGGTACTGGACCCGACCGTTTGCCTGGGAGCGGAGATGGAATTCGCCAACGTCTCTACCGGATCTTCCGACCGGCAACGGTGGGATTTTGGGGACGGGACGGTTTCCTTCGAGCCACGGCGCACGCACACCTATGCGGAGGCGGGCAGTTACCGGGTACGCCTGCGCGTGGAAAGCGTTACGGGCTGTGCGGACTCTACGGATCTACTCGTGACCGTATGGGCCCCGCCTACCGTAGACTTCAGTATACTCTCCGACATCACCTGCCCCGGCGGGGCGGACGGGGGGGTCGAGGCGATTCCCACCAGCGGGCAAGCTCCCTTTACCTACACGTGGTCTAACGGCTCGGACTTCGCCGGAAGAACGGACCTGACCGCCGGCACCTATACCGTTACGCTGACCGGCGGCGACGGTTGCAGTATCGTGGACTCCGTAACCCTGGCGCAGCCCCCGCCGATCGAACCGGCCGTAACCATTACGGACATCAGTTGCCGGGGGGAGTCCGACGGCAGTATTGTCCTGCAGCCGGACGGCGGTACCCCCCCGCTGACGCTGGCGTGGGCGGACGGTCTCACGGATACCCTACGCAGCGGACTTACGGCCGGCACGTACGCCCTCACGGTAACGGACGCGGCGGCCTGTACGCGTGCCTTTGCTTACCCGCTGGAGGAGCCGGCACCGCTGACCGTTGTCGATTCCATCACGGCGGTGAGTTGTTACGGCCACGAGGACGGATCGGTAACCCTTACGGAACTCAGCGGGGGAGTTGCCCCGTATACGGTAAGGCTGACCGGACCGGGCTACCAGCGCACGGCCACCGGAACGAGCCGCTTCGATCAGCTGCGGCCGGGGACTTACCTGCTGGAGGTCGAAGACGCCAATGGCTGCCTGGAGGAACGGGAGATCATGGTACCGGAGCCGGATTCCATCCGGGTCAATATCGCGCTCGAGCGCATCGTGCTGTCGCTGGGTGATTCCCTCGTGCTTTCCGCCAGCTACAGCGCGCCCGTGCCGCGGCTGCAGTGGTCGCCGCCGATTGCCCTGAGCTGCACCGAGTGCACTACGCCGGTCGCCCAGCCCGAAGTTTCCCAGGAGTACACCGTCCTCCTCACCGATGCGAACGGGTGTACGGTTTCCGATTCGGTATTCGTGGAGCTGGACGCTTCCCGCGACATCTACCTGCCCAATACTTTCACGCCCAACGGGGACGGGCGCAACGACATTTTCCGCGTCCGCAGCCAGAACCCCGGGAGCATCGACCTCGTCCTCCAATTTCAGGTGTGGGACCGCTGGGGCATGCTCGTCTACTCCGTCGAGGACTTCCCCCCGAACGATCCGGCATTTGGCTGGGACGGGAACTTCCGGGGCGAGCGGGTGAGCGCGGGACAGTACGTCTACAAAGTGCAGGTACGCTTTCGGGACGGATTCGAGAAAACCACCCAGGGGGGGGTACTGGTCATACGCTGATGCGGGCCCGGGCGGCGCGCGCAGGTGCGGGGCGACAACACAAGCAACAATAAGCGATGCGGACAACTTTACTGCTGTACATTTTGCTCCTCCTGGTCGTTAGCCCGCTGCGGGCGCAGGATGCCTTCTTTTCGGACTACACTTCCCTTGCCCCGCGGCTCAATCCAGCCCTGACCGGCTTCATTCCGGGCAAGGCGACCAGCCGGGTGGGCGTCACGGCGCGCGACCAGTGGCGCAGCTTCCTGGAAACGGCCAACTACCGGACCGTGGCGGTCTCTTTCGATCACCGGATCTGCGGCCAGAACCGGGGCGATTTCTTCGGTATCGGCGTGAACCTGATCTCGGACTGGCAGGGCAACCCCTCGCTGCGGCAGGTAAGCGGCTACCTGAGCGCGGCCTTCACGAAAAAACTTACTTCCAACTACTACGGGGGATCTTCCCTCAGCCTCGGGGGCGAATTGGGCTTCGTACAGCATAATTTGGACGTGGACGGGCTCACCTTCGACGATCAATTCGACGATCCGGGGATGCCGGGGGAGCAGTTCGGGTTTTCTGCCACCAATGCCCTGGACTACGGCGTCGGACTACTGTATTCCTGGGCTAAGGGGCGCAACTCCTCCCGGAGCTTCACGGGGGGGCTTTCCATCCGCCACCTGGGCAAGCCGGTCGTATCGCTGTATGACGACGGAAGCCTCTCTACCATCTCCTCGGACTCCTCGGCCCGGCTGTCCCTGCGGTGGATGCCCCACGCTACCCTCACCCTGCCCGTCGCCCGCCGCAAGAGCATCAGCCTGTCGGGCGTGTACGCCTACCAGCAGCCCCACAACCGCCTGCTGCTGCGGGGAATGTTTAACCTGGAGGGTATCCGCTACCGCAACGGGGTGGTGGGCAACAGCTTGAGCGTCGGAGCGGGCTACCGGGCCACCTACGGCCTCGCGGGTATGCGGGGGGAGTCGCTCCTGGCCATTACGCGGGTGAACCTGGGGGCGGTCTCCGTCGGCCTGAATTACGACATCAACATCTCCCGCCTTAATTCCAGCACGGGCGGGGCGGGGGCGATCGAGTTGGCCATGTCGGCCGTCTTTGGCGACTCGGACTGCCTGATCTGTCCGAGTTTCTAAGGAACGCGGGCTTCCTGGCCCCTGGGCCCGGCATTCCGGTGGAGCAAGCTGGTGTAGGGATTCGTGGGGGAAGTATTGCAGGTGCTTTTATCGTTCAGCTTAAGCGCTTGTTTGGGTTTTCCGAGCCTGACGAAAACGCCGCTATTTTGGGGCTAATCGAGCCTCGGGAAGGGGAGGTGCACTTCGTGGTGACGGGGTAAGTGACGCTTTTCGAGGCGAAGAGTAGGCGCAAAAGAACAAGTTTACGGCGGTGAGCGGAATCCCAAACAAGCGCTAAGTCCCCGCGTCTGTGATCCTCCGTGCCTCCGTGGTTGTTAAAACCCGTGTTGGAGTGGTCAACTACCGAGGAATGCACGGGGTATACCAACCGGCGGTCTCTTCAGCCTAATATTTCAGGATAAGCGCTGGTACCTGACCAGCAAGTAGGACGCCTGCATTAGGGCGAGCGTATTCCAGCCCGTTGCCCGTAATTGATAGGAGGCAAGGGCCCGTCCAAGCTTTGCACCCGCGACCCCGCCCGGTGTAGCGGAAGAACCCGCCAGTGAAGTTTCCCCCCGGGGATAAGCGGGAACGCGATGCACAAATGAGCCTACCTTCCGTTTCCTATCCCGAACCGAGTAACCGTTAGACGACCCTTTATGACCACGACCTACCGCCGCGAACCCCTATGGTACAAGGATGCCATCATTTACGAACTGAACATCAAAGGCTTTTTTGACGCGAACGGCGACGGGATCGGCGACTTCGCCGGGCTGGAGCAGAAGCTGGACTACCTCGAGGAACTGGGCGTCACCGCCATCTGGACCCTGCCGTTTTATCCGAGCCCCCTGCGCGACGACGGCTACGACATCTCGGACTACTACGCCGTCAGCCCCCCCTACGGCAACCTGGAGGACTTTAAGCGCTTCCTCGACGCGGCCCACGACCGCGGACTACAGGTGATCACCGAGTTGGTGATCAACCACACCTCCGACCAGCACGAGTGGTTCCAGCGCGCCCGCCGGGCCCCCGCGGGGAGTGCGGACCGCAACTACTACGTCTGGAGCGATACCGACGAGAAGTACCCCGACGTGCGCATCATCTTTACGGATACCGAGACGAGCAACTGGACCTGGGACCCCGTCGCCAAGCAGTACTACTGGCACCGCTTTTTCCACCACCAGCCCGACCTGAACTACGACAACCCGCTCGTGCAGGAGGAGATCTTCAAGGTGCTGGACTACTGGATGAGCATGGGCATCGACGGCTTCCGCCTCGACGCCATCCCCTACCTCTTCGAGCGGGAGGGCACCAACGGCGAGAACCTGCCCGAGACCCACGTATTCCTGAAGAAACTGCGCAAGCACGTCGACGACAACTACGACAACGTGCTCTTCCTGGCCGAGGCCAACATGTGGCCCGAGGAGAGCGCCAGCTACTTCGGCGACGGCGACGAGTGCCACATGAACTACCACTTCCCGCTCATGCCCCGCATGTACATGAGCATCAAGATGGAGGACCGCCACCCGATCACCGACATCTTCGACCAGACCCCGGAGATCCCCGAGAACTGCCAGTGGGCCACCTTCCTGCGTAACCACGACGAGCTGACCCTGGAGATGGTCACCGACGAGGAGCGCGATTTCATGTACAACGTATACGCCAGCGACCGCACCGCCCGCATCAACCTCGGCATCCGCCGCCGCCTGGCCCCGCTCATGGACAATGACCGCGGCAAGATCGAACTGCTCAACGTGCTGCTGATGAGCCTGCCCGGCACCCCCGTGCTGTACTACGGCGACGAGATCGGGATGGGCGACAATTACTACCTGGGCGACCGCGACGGCGTGCGTACCCCCATGCAGTGGAACAACAACGAGAACGCCGGCTTCTCCGAGGCTAATCCCCACAGCCTCTACCTGCCCGTCATCCGCGATACCGAGTACAGCTACCGCTGGGTGAACGTGCGCCGCCAGCAGCAGAACCCCAACAGCCTGCTGAACTGGACCAAGAAACTGCTCGCCAAGCGGAAGTCCTTCAGCGTCTTCGGTCGGGGCAAGATCAAGTGGCTCAAGCCCGACAACGGCCGCATCCTCGCCTTCGTGCGCGAGTACAACAACGAGCGCGTGGTGGTCGTGGTCAACCTCAGCCGCCACCCCCAGGCCGTGACCCTCGACCTGAGCGAGTACAGCGGCAGCAAGGTGCGCGAAGCCTTCGGCCGGACCTACTTCAACGACATCAGCCGCGAGCTCTACCAGGTGACCCTCTCCGGCCACGGCTACTACTGGCTCGAAGTCGAAGCGACCGCCGGCCCCCAGATCGACAACCGCGAGCTCGGGCGCCCCACGCTCCGCATCCAGAAGCTGAAGGACTTCTTCAGCAAGAGCAACCTGCGGGCCCTCGAACAGACCGTCCTGCCCAATTACCTGCGGGCCGTCTCCTGGATGGGCGCCCGGGCCCAGCAGCTGGATCAGGTGACGATCTACGACTACCGCATGCAGGCCGACGGCGAACGCCACTTCGGCTGGATGCTGCTGGAGGTTACCTACCTGGAAGGGCTGCCCGAAATGTTGCAGCTGTCGTTAGCCTTCCACAACTTCCGCGAGGAGATCCAGTATTCCACCCGCGAAGAAGTGCTGGGGATCATCGACAACGGCGACCGGAAGGTGATCTTGCTGGATGCGCTCTACGACGAGGACTACCGGCGGGGCCTCCTCCACGGGCTCCAGGAATACGGCGAGATGAAGGACTTCCGCTTCTTCGCCCGCGAAAGCATGGCCGCCGCCTCCAGCCAGGATGCCAACCTCCTGCACTCCGGTACCGAGTACATGATGTTGCAGAGCCGCGACTACCACATCAAATACTACCGGCGGGTAGACGCCAACGACGTGCCCGATCTCGAAGTCAAGCACGTCCTCAACCGTCGCGGCTATAAATCCGCCCCCGGCGTACTGGGCACCCTGCACTTCACGCCTACCCAGCGGCTCAACGCTACCCTCGCCATCTTTGAGGAGCGGCGCGACAACGAGGGCAGCGCCTGGGAGTACGTCCTGAACAACCTGCGCCGCTTCGCCGAGGACGTCATCAACCGCCTACAGAACGACAAGGGGGAAAGTGCCCACCCCGAGGACATCCACGTGACGGACACCATCGTCTATAAGGATATGCCGCAGCTGATCCAGGATATTCTGGGGCCCAGTTTCATCATCAAGGTCGCCGAACTCGGCCGCGCCACGGCCGCCTACCACACCGTACTGGCCGACGTGGGCGACAGCGGTTTCGGCCAGGAGGCCCTTTCCCTACATTACCAACGCAGCGTTTATGCCGGACTAAAGGGCGACGTCCGCGCCACCATCGACCTCATCTCCCGCGTCAACGGCGAGCTCGAGGGCGAGGCCGCCGACCTGGCGCGACAGTTCATCGCCCGGGAGGCCGAACTGCACGAGAAGCTCAAGCGCGTCTACGCCCACAAGATCGAGGCCGATAAGATCCGTATCCACGGAGACTTCACCCTCGAGCAACTGATCATCAGCGACGACAAGTTCCTCATCCAGAACTTCGACGGCGACCCCGACCGCAGCTACAGCCAGCGCCGCCTGCGCCGCAGCCCGGCCAAGGATATCGCCAACATGATGCGCAGCTTCAGCTATGCCGCCGGACTGGTCTACAACGAAGACATCGGTGGCCTCAAGCGCAGCACGAAGGAGGAACTCGGGAGCTGGCTCCATACCGCCAACCGCTACCTCTCGGCCGAATACCTGACGGCCTACCGCAAGGCCACCACCGGCACCCGCCTGCTGCCCGCCGACGAGCGCGACCTGGAGGTCCTGCTCGATACCTTCCGCATCGAAAAGGCGCTGCAGGAACTCCGCTACGACCTCAACTACCGCCCCCAGCAGGCGTCCATCCCCCTGCGGGGAATCCTTGAGCTGCTGGAGGAAAACTAAGGCAGTAAGCTGCTGTACACCCTTTGTAGACACCGGTGGCTCACGCCCACCCGGTGCAGGGTGTACAGCAGTACGTACACCAGCTGGGTGTAGACGAAGCCGTTGCGGAGATACTTGCGCGGCGAGGTCGTTACGCTGCCCGCCAGGATCCGGAAGGCTCCCCGGTGGTCCCGTAGCCGCCGGACCATGCCGTTGTCCTCCAGCAGGGGCCAGTCGGGAAATCCGCCCACCGCCCGAAAATCTTCCCGGCTCACCCACAGCGACTGGTCGCCGAAGCGGAAGGCGTCCACGTCAAAGCGCGTGAACCAGGCGTAGAGGCGCAGCCACGGCAGGCGGTCCTGGCCCGCGAAGCGCAGGCGGAAGCAGGCGGGCAGGTCGCCGTGGGCGGCGAGCTGGCGGCACCAGTCATCGGGCACCCAGGTATCGGCGTGCAAGAAGTAGAGAAAGCGGCCGGTGCTTGCTTCCGCCCCCGCATTCATCTGGCGGGCGCGGCCACGGGTGGCGTGCACGACCCGGGCGCCGCAGCGTCGGGCGAGGGCCGGAGTGCCGTCGTGGCTGCCCCCGTCGGCGACGATTACCTCATACGAAGCCGTCGGCGCGGTCTCCCGCAGCCGGTGCAGGGTCGCCGCCAGCTGGTCGGCTTCGTTCAGGGTGGGGATAATCACGGAGCACCAGGGGTTCGTCGGCTTCTTCGGGTGGGGCCGCGGGTTGGGTGACGTCATCGGCGACGGGTGCTCGGGTTTCGGTAGTGGGCAGGTAGTGCACGATGGCGGCGGCTACCCCGATCAACAACAGCCACCAGTCGATGAGGCCGGTATCGGCGCGACTCAGCAGCACTTCCACGATCTTGGCTCCGAGCAGGAGGCCGAAGGCTCCGTAGACGATGGCGTGTTGGTGGTCGCGGGTCATGGCGGGTGGGGACTTAGCTACTCAAAGCGATACACCGTCGTTGTGTTGTAGGTGTCGCCGACTTTCAGCAGGGGGGACTTAAAATTTTCCTGATTCGGGGAATCGGGGAAGTGCTGGGTTTCCAGGCAGATGCCCAGGTAGGGAGCCAGTGGCGTACCGTCGCGGCCGTAAAACACGTCGTTCACGAAATTGGCGGTGAACACCTGTACGCCGGGCTCCGTGGTGAGCGCCCGCAATCGTCGGCCCGAGGCGGGGTCGGTAAGGAGGGCAAACTCCCGCAACTCCCCGTCGTAACCTCGGATGGCGAAGGTGTGGTCGTAGCCGTGCGCCGCGGCGATCTGGGGGTGCTCCGCCCGGATGTCGCGACCGACCATCTTGGTTTCCCGAAAGTCGAAGGGGGTGTCGTCCACCGCCTCCAACCGGCCGAAGGGGATGCCCGCCCCGTCCACCGGTACGTAGTGGTCGGCGTCCAGTTGCAGCGTGTGTTCCAGGATGCTTCCGCGCCCGCGCAGGTTAAAGTAGGCGTGGTTAGTAAGGTTGACGACCGTATCCTGGTCTGTTGTCGCTTCGTAGTGCATGCGCAGGGCATTTTCGTCGGTCCACGTATAGGTGCAGCTGACCTGCAGGTTGCCGGGAAAGCCCATCTCCCCATCCGGGCTTAGGCGGGACAAGCGCAAAACGGCCGAGGTGCCGGTGGTGGACGGGGTGGCCGTCCATATCTTATCGTTGAAGCCGCTGCTGCCGCCGTGGAGTTGGTTCCCGTTCTCGTTGGCGTCGACCGCGTAGGTGGTGCCGTTCAGGGTAAAGCGGGCCCTGGCGATCCGGTTGCCGTAGCGGCCGACGAGGGCCCCGAAGTAAGGCTGCTTTTGCAGGTAGCCGTCCAGGGTGTCGTAGCCCAGCACCAGCTCCGTGCCGCCGATCCGGATGGACTGCACGACGCCCCCGAAATCAAGGAGGCTGACCGTGTTGCCGGCATCGTTAGTGAGGGTATAGCGGGTGACGGGGCCGTCGGGGGCCGTTCCCCAGGGCGTGGAGGTGATGCTTGGCATAGGGCGCGGAAAGTGCGAATAGGTTGGCGGCTAAGGTAAGCGTTTGTGGTGGGGGGGTAGCTTGATGATGACCATCCCAACGGGAGAGATAACTAGTACCTTACGATCACACGGCTGAACATCGCGTTTTTTCCCTCTCCCCCGGCCCCTGCTAATCCTTTGGCCCCCTACCCCAAAGGCCGCAGAGGGGAGGGGGATATCGCCCAGCCCAGTGCACTACAACCAAGGCTTATGATTACGAAGACCTGCCTCTTTACATTGGGATGGACCCTATTCTACGCGGCCGGTCTGGCCGGCCAACCGGTACTAGAAAACCCCCTAATTTCCGTTCAGCTTTCCCCGAAAGCCGGCCCGCTGTGGACCTACACCGTAAAGGGCAGTGGCGAGGTACTGCAGATCGCGCCGCCCCGGTTCGAGCTCGACGGGCGGGAGGTCGCGGGTGCGGTGGAGGCGTTCACGGAGGCCGCCCCGCCCCGCGAATTGCGTAATGGCGTGACGGAATACACGTATGCCGGTGCTCTCCGCGCGCTGCCGGACGTTACCCTGACGGCAGTTTTTCAGCTCTCTCCGGATAATCCTTCGGTCCGTTTCCATTACGCCCTGAGTAGCTCTGCGAAACGTGCGCTAACCAAGCAGGCGGGCAAAGACCACCTGACCTACTTCGCTACCCTGCAGGGGGCATTCGTCGCGGTCACGGAGGTGCAGTTTTCCAACTACGACCAGCGCTCACACAGCTACCACCTGGCCGAGCGGGCGCTGGACGAGCGGTACTTCCAGAACGAGCGCTCGGTGATGGGGCCCCTGCTCGTACTCTCCCGCCCCGGAACGTCCTTCCTCCTGGCCTACGAGCACGGCTCCGATTACGGGCAAGACTACCTGCACTTCGACCTCTCCGAAAGGGGTGACGTAGCCCTGGCGGCGACCAAGGGCAACTACCTGCCGGACCAGCCCATTGGTCCCGACGCCTCCTTCGAAACGCTCTGGTTTGAGGTAGCCGGCACTCCGGGTAGTGACCGGGACCTGGCCGCCGCCTACCGCACCTTCGTGCTTCGCTACCTGAGCGAGAACGCGGAGAGCCGCAAACCCTATATTTTCTACAACACCTGGGGCCGGCAGGAGCGCGTCAAGTGGGGTGGGGGTACGTACAACCAGTCCATGAACCTCGCCTTCACCCTGGCCGAGATCGAGCGCGCGCACCGGATGGGCGTGGAAGTCTACGTCGTCGACACCGGCTGGTACGTTGCTACCGGCGACTGGCGGGTCAACACCGACCCGGCCTTCTTTCCCGACGGCCTGAAACAGGTCAAGGCCCTGCTGGACCAGTACGGCATGAAGCTCGGCCTCTGGTTCAACCCCCGCATGGCCGCGTTGAGCAGCGAGATGCTGGCCCGCAACCAGGCCTACCGCACCGCGATCGACGGCGAGCCGGGGCGCACGGAACACATCTGGGAGACGGAGGAGAGCGCTCCGATGTGCCTCGTCAGTCCCTACTGGAAAGACTTTGCCGACCGCTTGTCGCAGCTCGTCGAGGAAGTCGGCGTCAGCTACTTCAAGTGGGATGCCCTCTACCAGACCGACTGCAACGCCCCCGGCCACGACCACGGCACCGCGGACCACTCCGCGGCGGAGCGCTACGATCGCGACGGCTTTCTGATGCCGGTTTACCTGTCCAGGATCATCGATCGGGTCACCGAAAAGCATCCGGAGGCCATCTTCGATTTCGACATCACCGAGCCCGGCCGGGCGGTGGGGCTCTCCTTCCTTGCCTCGGGGAAGTACTTCGCGATCAACAACGGGCCCTACTACCACAACCTGGACGTCAGCCCCCAGTGGGAAACACCCCTGGCCAACGGCAACGTGAACGTGCTGGTCAACCCCGGTCCGACGCGCCCCTACTACCTGCGTACGATCCTGAGCTACGACAAGTGGATCCCCTCCACGCTGTTCCTGACCCACTACCAGCCGGACGAGCCCCGCAGTTCCCAACTGATCAACATCGCCTCCCTCATTCTGGGGCAAAACGGCATCTGGGGGGAAATCCTGAAGACCTCCGACGAGGGCACGGCGCTCTTCGGCGAGCTGCTGGGCAAGTACAAGGACGTGCGGGACGACATCACCCGGGCCAGTCCGACCGGCTTTGGCCGCCCGGGGGAATCGGTGGAGGTACACGAAAAGATCAACCCCGCCTCGGGCCGGGGAGCGGTAGTGGTGTTCGGCAATGGCCAGCGCGTGGTCGAGTACGTCACCGAAGCCGCAGTTGACCGGACGTACTACGCCACCGACGGGGTGACCGTCCGGTTTGACGATGCCGGCCGGGCCCTTGTACGTGCGGAGTTTACGGGTACCGGGGCGCAGCTGGCGTTTTTTGGCACGCGCTAGGATCGCTTCAGGGGGCTACGCGAAGTTTTGCGCCTGAATCCAGCGCTACGGGCGATCGCATGGCCGGTTGTGCTGCTGGGCTACAAACTGTACACCAGCGGCCCCGCGAAAGAGAGCTGCCCATAATAAATCTAAGGGGCAACACGCTTATCAGATAGGGAAGTAGCGGATCATGAATTCTTAAGCTGCTCACCCGGGCCGGCGGTCATCCGAAATACGACCTTTACAGTATCCAAGTCCATCGCATTTGGATAAGCTACGTTGCGTTTAATACACTCTCATGAAACCGTCGAATTACCTCCCCCCGGTCCTGATACTATTGTATTTATGGCCCCAACTGAATTACGCGCAGACTCCCGTACCCGGCGCGGTAAGCACGGCCGCGGGGACCGGGGCGTACAGCACCTACCTGGACCCCGACGCGGATGGATGGATCACCACTTCCGGAGCCGCCTTTACCGGGGGGACCACGGAGGCCGTCGAATTCGAGCCCATTCCGGCTAGCGTAACCGGCTGGATCGAGTTAGTGGACGTCAGTGAGACGAACTCGGACGTAAACCCGGGTTGTGGGAACGCCGACCTGATCACCGACGACGACGGGGGAGATTTTGCGTACTACAACATCGTCGATCCTACCCCGACCAGCCCAACGAGCGGCGACGAGGTGATGTTGATCCGCTTCCGCCTGGCGAACACCCCCAACGGGAGTTTCGGGTATAATTTCCTGTTTGACACCGATATGACCTACGGGGGAGGAATCGACACCAACGGCATCTGCGGGAACCAGGGATTCGAGCGCGAGGTTCAGTTCGCGAACGGCGGGGGAAAGAAGGGCGTCAGCGTCTATAACGTTGACGGCAGTGATACGCGTATTTCCACCATCTGCGGTCAGTGCATTACCGAGGCCGAGGTCCAACGCGCGAACGCTGCGTCCGGGGGTGGGTGCCCGGTCGCCAATAATAAAACGCCTACCCTGACCACCTTTCCGGTACCGCTGGTCCATTTGGGTATTCCATCGGACGTTGACGTGACGACGCTCTACGTAGCCGCGGGTACCGCCAACTCGGGGAATGGAACGAGCGTACTGGGGGGAGGCAACGCGTCGGATATCGGGGCGATCGACCTCGATAATGCGGGATGCCCCGCCTGCGCTACCCAAACGGGCTGCGCCCTATTCGACTGCCAGACGGACTGCGTGAATGCCGCGTTTATCACTTCGAACCTGCCCGTTACCCTTACCGGATTCAGCGTGGTCGCTACCGCCGGGGGCCACCGCCTGCAGTGGACCACGGAGGGGGAGGAGAACAACGCGGGCTTCTACGTGGAGCACAGCACCGACGGGGTGCGCTGGAAGGACTTGGCGCGCCTACCCGGCGGCGGCACTACGGGGGAGCGGAAAACCTATAACTACCTTCACTTTACTCCCGAACCCGGTGCAAACTATTACCGCTTGCGTCAGGAGGATTACGACGGTACGTCCAGTACTTCCCCGGTGCGCTATTTGGGCGGTCCGGCTGCCGGCGCCAACGATGATGCCTTCCGGGTCTATCCTACCGTAGTGGCGGACGGCATCCTATACGCCCGGGCAGCAGCACCGGCCCCCGGCGACCGTCACGCCTACACTATTGTAGACACCAGTGGTAAGCCGTACTACTCCAAGACCGTCACGGACCCCGGAACCGTAGCCATGGACTTGGGCACCCTACCCGCCGGCGCTTATTTTATCCGGCTGGAGGATGGCCGGAGCGTGCGGACCCGGCGGTTTGTTAAGTACTGAGCGGACCTTCGGCAGACCTTCGATAATCAGCGCGATGCCCCAGGGGAGACTGCGGGATTAATGAGGCCATATTGAACTAGCGAATGGTATACCCCATCCTTGATTAAATGATCCCTTAGCTTTCCTTCATAATGCATGCCCGCTTTCTGCAGTACGCGGCCGGAGGCCGGATTACCGGCCAGGTGGGTAGCGGTGAGCCGGTGGAACTCTAAATCAGTGAAACCATACTGTACAACCGTACGCGCAGCCTCGGTGACCAAGCCCTGGTTCCAGAAGGGGTGCCCCAGCCAGTACCCGAGCACGGCCCGGCGGTGCGCCGCGTTGATGGTCAGGCCGATGCCCCCGAGGAGGAGTCCATCGTCCGCCCGCCGAATCGCCAGGATCAGGTGGGTGTCTCGTAGAAAACCCTGCTCCGCCAGATTAAGCCAGAAGATGGCATCCCTTTCCCGGTAGGGGTGGGGGAGGTTGACCGTATAGGCGGATACCCGCGGATCGGCAGCGAGTAGTACGATCCGGGGCAGGTCAGTGGCCGTCAGCTTGCTCAGTACGAGCCGCTGGCCGGTGAGGATAGGGGGGACTTCCGGCAGGATTCGTGGGGTAGACATGAATGCATAGTTGTCAGCGAGAACGGGGGGCATAACGGTAATAGCAAGGAGCTGACGCAAAGTTGCTGGATCCCGAGCAGGGGGGCGGCCTGGTGATAGACAAGCGGTAGCGTGATCAATCCCGGCCGTTCCAGCAGGCTATGGCCTCGACCATTCGACTAGGGCTACCTCTACTACACCCACCCAGATCCAGTAAATACTGCGTGGAATGCGTAGGACAATTCCTTCTGTCTGGATGCACAAGCGGTCTATCTATCCCGGCGGGATCCAGCTCCCGGGCGGGGGACGGGCCGCGCAAATGGTTGGATGCATACCCCTTGGAAATAGAGCGTATTGCCATTCGGGTAGCGGAGCAAAACCGAGGAAATGGGCAGCAGCAATTGCGCCGTGCCGGAAAATATACCGGGAGTGTGGTTACGGCAGGCGGATCATCGGGACGGGGAATGCGAGCATCAGGATTAGCGGCCCGCAATCAGCGGGATCGATTCGAATTCGCGAGCATTCTGAGAAACTTCTTCTCGGAAAACTATACTGAACCCCTACTCAGCAACCGGATCCAGTTTTAGCACATGATCAGGCTTGAGAAGTACTTAGAGCTTGTTTGGGATTCCGCTCACCGCCGCAAACTTGCTCTTTTGCGTCTATTCTTCGCCTCGAAAAAGGTCGCTTAGCCCGCTAGGCTCCCCTTTTCGAGACTCGATTAGCCCCAAAATAGCGGCGTTTTCATCAGGCTCGGAAAACCCAAACAAGCACTTAGCGATGCGTAGAGGCACCTTTATTACTGATGAAAGCTCGGTTCTCCTGGCCATGCGCGGGCGGGGACGCGGGTGGAAACGTAACTTCCCGAGGGTAGCGTAGGCCTACCGCAGCGAAAAATGGATCGGAAGGAACATGGTCCGGGCGAGGGGGCGGCCACCGGCGACGGCCGGCAGCAGCCGGGGCAGGTCGTGCACGACGTCCAGCGCCGCCTGATCGAGGAGGGGGTGAACGCTGCGGACGACCTCCCGGGCGGTGACCCTGCCCGAGGCACCAACGGCTAGGGCGAGGACGACGGTTCCCTCGATGCAGTTCGAACGGGCGAGCTCCGGATACTCCAGGTGGGTGGCCAGGAAGTCGACTAGCGACAGCTCATCCGGTAGGGTGGGGAGATGGCGGAAGGTGACCGGCGGCGGCGCGGTGGGGGGAGTACTTACGGTACGGGCCGGCGGGCGCAGGTGGGTGGCGTAGTCCTGGGCGGCCAGGCCGGTAGTAAAAAGGCAAGCGAGGAGGAGGGGGAGGCGGTAGTTCATCGTGCGGGATTGTGTCCGTTGATGCGGCCGATACGGAAGGCGTTACGGGGGGCTAAGCAAAATTCGCTACGGCTGGCAGTGACCCACGTCCCCTCCGCGTAGCGACGACTTCAGTCGTCCCGCTGCCTGTGCACCTGTCTGCCTGCCTGTGCGCCTGTCTGCCTGTCTGTCTGTCTGTCTACCTGCCTGCCTGCATACCCATACCACTAGACCAACTGTTGCTACTGCCATTTTTTGCCCCTCGGTGCAATCCATTTTGCCCCCAACCCAAATGGCGCGGAGGGGGGAGGCAGCCTCCCTCCGCACAAGCTTTTAGCGGTATAATATATGCCTTGAGGGAGAGCAGCGGGACGACTAAAGTCGTCGCTACGGCTGGCAGCGACCCACGTCCCCTCCGCGTAGCGACGACTTCAGTCGTCCCGCTGCCTGCCTGCCTGCCTGCCTGCACGCACCTACTGCTGGACCATCCGCCGCCGCCAGCTATTGCCCCCTGGTGCTTTCCCATTTGGCCCCCCAAGTTAAAATGGCGCGGAGGGAGAGGATAGATAAGTTGCTTCTTCAGCCGGATCAGGTCGTGCAGCCTAGCCGGTAATCAGCCTAACTTGCTGGCGATGAACATTGGTGAAAACCCCTTGGGAATGGACGCAGAAAAAATGGACCGATCCAGTCGGATCGCACTAACGGCAACGATCGCGATCTCCGTAGGCGTGCTGGTCGTCAACGATCACTTTCTGAAAACGGCCTACCACAACGAGCTGACCGGAAAACTGTCGGATGTGTTCGGACTGCTAGCGATCTCGCTGGTAGGCTGTTTCACGTTTGCGCGCCACAAAACCTTGGTCCTCGCAGCGATCGCCTGCTTATTTACCTGCTGGCAAACGCCCCTGAGTTCGGGCTTTATTGATGTACTAAACCACCACGGTCTGCCGATCGGCCGAACGGTCGACTACACGGACCTGCTTACGCTACCGGTCGTTCTGGTACCAGTGTTCATAGCGCGCTACCGACGGCTTAGAAGCCGTAAGCTTAAGCTGCCGGTCCTGGCCTACCTCGCTTGTCTCTTCGCCTTCGTCGCTACGACGCTGCCGCCGAGGGAGAAGCGGTCCTACCTCGATGTTGATAAATCCTACCTGGTCGAGTTGCCCCTCAGTGCCGTAGTCGCCAAGTTAAATGCCTACCAAAATGAGGGCTTGAAGAAGTACACGTACTACGTGGATTATTCCGAGGACGAGGATGCCTACTATTCCCGCGTGACGAATGAAAAGGTAGCCCAATTGATCGATCACCGGACACTCGAAGCCAACGACACGGTATCCATCGGAAATGCAATGGCGGATATCCTCCTGTATGCTGACGGGGAGGGAAGTACCACCGTGAGGCTGGTCAATGTATACCAAGTAGTACCGTTGGCAAGTGACAAGAATTACAAAGACAGGGCGGTCAGGACGTTCGAAAAGGATATTATCAAACCCCTGGAACGAGAGGCGGAGCGACTGCGGAAGGCCAGGGCCTATGATTAGAAAATCTCTCCCGCGTCAGTCCCTCGCACCAGCAGGGAGGGCGGGAGAGGCAAGCGTGGTGAAGAGCCCGTCAGCCCTTCCGGTAGGGTAGGCGACACGGCGGGCGGGAGGTATCCGGGAACCGACCTTACACCCGCATACCTGCCACTACGCGCGCCGCGTGTTGCCCCCCTACTGCTTTTTCGTCGTGATGAGCAGCAGACCCTCTTTGGTGGTATCGTAACCCAGCTTGGCGATTTGCTTCTTGTCCTTGATGATGTTGATGGACTCGATGTCGCTGGGTTTTAGGACGAAATCTTCCCGATCCACGACGCGGCCATCGACGACCAGGACGACGTTGGCCGGTAGGGTACTCATCGAGGTGCCGTCTTCGCTACCGGAAGCAGTATCCTTGGGGGCATCCTGCTTGGTCAGCTGAATCGCGAGCTCCCGGTCCTTCACGTTGTCGAAGATGATTTCCTTGGAGACGTAGCCTACGTAGTCGAAGCGCAGGGTCATTTCCCCGCTGCCGTCCCAGTCGAGGCGGAAGCTGCCGTCCAGATCGGAAATGGTGCCTGTCTTGGTACCCTTGACCATGATGGTGGTGCCGATGAGCGGCTCGCCGGTCGTGGCATCGACGACCGTGCCCGAAATGATGGTGTCGGGCGCCGCTTGGAAGGGGAGGCCGACCGGTCCGAGGGCCAGCAGCACGAAGAGCGGGATCGAGAGGAGGGGGGCGAAGAGGTAGCCCCCGCTGCGGTCGGTGGCGGTTTCGGTAGCGAAGAGGCGGTGCAGGCGGTGCGAGAAGGTGGAGCGATCGGTTGCGGACACGGTGAAGGGAATTTTTGGATGAAGGGAATGGGTGGCCACGCGCAGCAGTGCACGGGCGTAGGTCTTGCGACCGGATTCCTGTACGACCAGGTCGTCGCAGGCGAACTCCCGCTCGCGGTCGAGGCTGCGGCATAGCCAGTAGATCAGCGGGTGATAGAAAAAGAGGGTAGCCACCACCTGCTGCAGGGCCTGCCAGAGGTGGTCTTTCCGGCGGAGGTGGGCGAGTTCGTGGCGCAGGATGGCCTGGACTTCCTCCGGAGAGAGTTCGTTAATCAGGCCCAGGGGGAACAGAATCAGCGGCTTCCACACCCCCACGGTCAGCACCTGGTTGACTGCGGCGGACAGGCGCCACTGGGCGGAGGAATCGGGAGCGCGGGTGCGGCGCAGCGCCAGATACCGATCGCGCCACTCCGGCGCGGGCAGCAGGGTGCCCCGCCGTAGGCGGAGCATGCGGCGGTAGGCCCAGGTGGTCCGTCCACCCGCTATCAGCAAACCAAGCAGGTAAAGGACGGAGAGGAAGGGCAGCCACGACCGCGTTCTTCCCGCACGCGTCCGGAAATTGATGCCATCCAACGCGCTGGGGTCGGGGGCCAGGGTACTTCCCCCCGCTGATTCCGTACCATTCCCCGGCCCGACCGGCAGGCCGAGGTAGACCAGGACGCCAAAAACCATCGGTAGACTCACCAGTACGCCCATGAGTACCGCGTGGCGGTGGGAGGGGTCCGCCAGCGCCTTGATCGTCAACTGGCCGGCGACTACGAGTAGGGCAAATACCCAGACGGAGTGCAGTAAGGCGTAGCCGAGGGCCACCAGGGAGGGCTGGGCGAGTAATTCACGCATGGTCGTCTTTTTGATCGTTCAGCCAGCGTTGGAGCTCGTCCAGTTCTTGATCGGAGGGGCGGTTCGTGCCCAGGGCTTTGAGGGCGAGTTTGACGACCGAGCCGTCGAAGGCCTTTTCCGAGAGGCGTTGAATGAGTTCGGCTTCCACCTCCGCGCGGGTGGGTACGGAGGCGTAGTGGTGTTGCAGGCCCGCGCGGGTTCGCTTGACCAGCCCCTTCTTGTGCATGCGCTGCAGTTGGGTGAGTACGGTCGTGTAACTGAGCTCCCGTTCGTGGGTGCGCAGCCACTGGTGCACCTGGTGCACGGTGGCCCCGGACTGCTCCCAGAGGGCTTGCAGGATCCGGAGTTCGGCGTCGGAGGGGATGGGGGGCGCGGCCATGCGCTAAAGATATACTACACGTGTAGTATTTGCAAATTTGGGGTAGGATTTTATGACGCCCTCGTCCGCCGGGGGTTGCGTAGCTTCCCTCGCCGGCTGAGGGGGGGAAATTTAAGCATACTCCTAACTTCCTCGGCGGACAAGCCAAACTGCGTAAGGCTCGGCCGACGAGGAGGGGGCAGCCCTACTATCTTCACCGTAAATCACTACCGTGCAACAGCTGCTCCTACTATATGCCATGGCGGCGCTCCTGCTCACTGCTGGCTGTGCAAGCGATCAAACCGGACATCAGACATCACCCCCGCAAGTAACGCTGCGCAGCGCCCTGGAAGCATTCCCCGACAGTTTCGAGTTGGACGCGATCAAGGTCTACAGTTCGTTCAAAACCCAGATCCTGGCGAACGGCGAAGCGGGAATCGACAGTCAACGGATCGTACGCGAGGTCTACCACCGCCACCGGGAGTTGTGGGAGGCGTGCTACGGGACGATTTTTGGTCCCGACAACGCCCACCTGTTCCGGACGGACACCGGGATGGTCGCCTGGAACCGAGCGCTGTACGAAACGGACAGTCTTTATCTGGATTCCCTCGCCGGCAGGCTCTTGGAGCAGCACGCGGATTCGGTCTTTCGTTTTCACATCGAGCGGTTCAAACAGCTGGATTACGCCATGCCTTCGGCGAAGATCAGTCTGGCCTTCACCCCCCTGGTCGCCGTGGGGTTTGGGGGCTGTGGCAACGACCAGTTCGTGTTCGAACTCAACAATCCCGAGTACGAGCTGATGTACACCCTCACCAAGGGATTCCCCCACGAACTCTACCACCTGATCAACGGGGAACAGGCACCGCAACCGGAGGCCTTCACGGCCCTGGATCTGACCATTACGGAGGGGCTAGCGTGCTACTTCACGTATACCTACTTTGAAGGAGGCATCAGCAAGCAAGAGGCCGTCGAAGAAATGACCGCCGACGAGTGGAGCTACTACGAAGAACACGAACTCGAAATCTTCACCCGGATGCAAGCCTACTTCGACGATACCTCGGGGGATAATCCCCTGCTGAGCAACAAAAAGTACCAAGCGTTTCCCGACGCCCCCAAGAGCCTCTACTACTGGTTGGGCTTTCGCATCGTAGAGACCTACCTCAAGAATCACCCGGGCACCACGATCCGGGAGTTGACCCGCATGCCGTACCGGGAGATCTTCGCTGGCAGTGGATATACGGGGCGCGGCGCGGCGGAGTGCGGCTAGTGGCCGGACGGTGGAGCTAGAGTGAGGTGGCGGGCAGCCGGCCGCACGCTCACTCGGCGAGCAGCCACGTCGGCGTGTCGATCATATCGGAACCCTGGCGGGCCACGGCGGCCTGGTAGTTCGCGGTGTTCAGCACCTGCTCGTCGTCGGGGTACTGGATGCGGAGGGGGATGCCATCCAGGGTAGCATCGGGGCCGGGGGTTAGCTCCGGCAGACCGGTACGGCGGTAGTCGAACCAGGCTTCCAGGCCCACCATGAAGAGGCTCAGCCACTTCTGCTGGGCGATCAGCCGCAGGTTCTCCGCTTCGTCGTCGGTGTAGGCTACCCCTTCCTGGGATAGATAGTCGTCGGTCACGTCGACGCCGTAGTAGGTCATCGTGGAGCGGATCCCTTCCAGGTAAAGGGCCTCGGCATCGCCGTCGATGTAGCCCTTCTCCGCGGCCTCGGCCAGCAGAAATTGCACCTCCGGATAGTGGATGAAGACCATGTCGACCGCAGCCGGTTCCTCGCGAAAGCGGGTACCGAGGCGACTCTGATTGAGCGCACCGCCGTTGTAATTGGAGGCGGCGTCTTCGCTTAAGCCGTTGGGTACGCCGATGTATTCATCACTATCGGGGTTGTCGACCGGCCGGAAGAGAACGCCGAGCCGGGGATCGTTCAGTCCTTCCAGTACGCTTTCGATCCGTTCGCTCATCCGTTTCTCGTCGAAGCCGCCCACCCGGCCCGTATGCTGCGGCCAGCGGTTAGCGCCCACGGGGAGGTAGGGCAACAGGGCGGAATCGTCCGGTTCGTCCATCAAGTCGGCCGTACGCACCAGCTGTTGCAGGTCGGCGGCGCTCAGACCCAGCGCTCCCCATCTGTTCTCCACCCGCATCAGGGTACGCAGGCGGAGGGCATTGGCGAATTGGCGCCAGCGGCTAATGTTTCCCCCGAAGAGGATGTCTCCGTTCATGCCCACGGTGGGGTCGAAGAGATCGGCGGCCCGGGCGTAATCCGCCAGGAGTAGGGGGTAGATCTCGGACTGGGGGGTATAGGCCGCTTGAAACAGCCCCTCCGTTTTGCCGCTCAGCGCTTCGGTGTAGGGCACGTCGCCGTACATCTCCGTCACGTACTGGAGGCAGAAGGCGCGCAGTAGCAGGCCGGCCGCCTGGTAGTTGGGGTTGTTGAGCCGCTCACCGAGCGCGATCACGTTCTGCGCGTCGCGGGCGTTACGGTACAGCAGGTTCCAGGTACCGCCGTAGGTGCCGAGTTGGTAGCGATCCGTACCGGTGAAGTTGTTGCTGGCCACCAGCTGCGCCAGGGTATTTCCGGTGCCCCAGGCGAGTCCGGATGTCAGTTCGTTCCCCACTTCGTACAGGATCTTAGGCAAGATCAGGTCGGGGCTCGCCTGGTCGATGCTCGGCGCGTTGGGATTTTCGTTGAATTCCTCGAGATCGCCGCAGCCGCAAAGCAGCAGGGCCAGGAGGAGGAGGGGGAGGGATAGATAGTGGGCCATCGGGCTTGAATT
This sequence comes from Lewinellaceae bacterium, assembly GCA_963803525.1. Classification (GTDB taxonomy): domain Bacteria; phylum Bacteroidota; class Bacteroidia; order Chitinophagales; family Saprospiraceae; genus Neolewinella. The sequence goes on along the minus strand of CAWDMV010000003.1, from coordinate 171,893 downwards.
TTCGCGTGTGGTGGGTTCCCGCGCTCCGGCGCAAAAAGAAGGGGGGCGGCGGAGCGCGGGTAAAAAGCGGGTGAGGAAGGAAGCGGTCCGGATCAGAAAACGACGCTTAGATTGAAGCCGAAGCTGCGGCTGCTGGGGGTGGCCATATCCTCCACGCCGGGCACGATACCACCACCGCCGTAGCTGAACACCTCGGGATCGAAGTGGGGGTTCTCGGTGAACAGCAGCAGGTTGCGGCCGATCAGGCTTAGGTTGATCCGCTGGGCGCCAATGCCACTGACCCACTTCCGCGGCAGGTTGAAGCCGATGCGGGCCTCCCGCAGTTTGAGGAAGGTCGCGTCGTACATGCCCACGGTCTCGTTGCCGCGGTTGAAGTGGCTCCAGTAGAAATCGCGGGCGCTGAGGGCGTTGGTGTTGGTCACGTAGGTGCCGTCGCCGGTCGCTACCACGCCGCCCCGGTCCAGTTCCTTGACCCCGGTGACGCGGGTCGTGCCACCGATGAAGGCGGTGGTTTCCCGGTCGTACTCGGCGGTCTCGGCCATCATGCCGGAGGTGCCGCCGATGAGGAGCGTGCGGCTCATGATCACGCCCCCCTGCTGCCAGTCCCAGAGGAACCCGAAGTCCAGGTTTCCGATGCGGAAGCTGTTGTTCAGGCCCAGTTGAAAGTCGGGGTTATAGTTGCCTAGCCGGCGGAGGTTCGGGTCACGTACGGGGAAGCCGTTAGCGTCGTAGAGATGAACGTAGCGATCCTCGATGTCGTCCACGTCGTCCACGATCACCTGCTCGTTGGTGGTGGGATCGATCAGGACGAAGCCCGTGCCGTACACGTCGCCCATGCGCTCGCCGGGGCGGGCGAGCACCTGGAGGTAGTTGGAGCTGAGCTGGTAGGAGTTGATGCCGGGGGCCAGCTCGTTGACCGTGGAGCGGGCCCGGGTAAAGTTGAGGTTGACCTCCCAGGTGAAGTTGTCCTTGCGGACGGGCTCGCCGGTCAGCAACAGCTCCACGCCCTGGCTTTCGATTTCGCCGGCGTTGAGGAAACGGGCGCCGTAGCCGCTGGTCTGACTTACCGGTACCTGTAGGATCTGGTCGCGGGTCACGTTCTGGTACCAGGTCAGGTCGACGCCGAGGCGACCCCGGAGGAAGCGAAGATCGGCGCCGAATTCGAGGGTATTGAGCCGTTCGGGGCGCAGGCTGGCGTTGGCGAGCAGGTTGTCTTCGGTACCGAGTAGCTGGCCGCCGTAGGTATTGTCTGAAAACTGGAAGTAGCCCAGCAGCCGGTAGGGATCGGTGTCGTTGCCGACCTGTCCGTAGCCCGCCCGCAGCTTGGCGAAACTGATGGCCGCGGGGAAGGTGATCACCTCGCTCAGTACGGCGGAAAGAGAAGCGGAGGGGTAGAAATAGCTGTTGTTGGCGGCGGGCAGGGTACTCGACCAGTCGTTGCGGGCGGTGAGGTCCAGGTAGAGGAAGTCATTGAAGCCGAGATTGGCGGTGGCGTAGAGGCTATTGATCCGGCGGCGGCTATTGTACTGACTATTGACCAGGGGGATGGCGGCGTTATTGAAGCTGTACACCCCGGGTACGGCCAGCTCGTTGGCGGCGGTGCGGCGGAAGCGGCGCTCCTGGGTCATCTGGTTGCCGCCGCCGCTGACGGACAGGGTCAGGGCCTCACCGATCCGCGGGGCGTAAGTGAGCAGGAAATCGGCGTTGCGTTCCTGGAAGTAGATATTATCCTCCCGGTACTGGCCGCGGGGGAAGCGCTGGGTCGACCAGGCGCGGCGGCCGGTGCGAAGTTCGTCGTAGGTATCGAGGCCGTAGCGGACCATCAACTGGAGGTCGTCGGTGAAGTCGTAGGTGGCGTTCACGTTGCCGAAGAGCCGGTTCTCGTCGAAGGCATTGGTGTTCTCGAACATGGTGAAGTAGGGGTTATCGTGCCAGTTGTAGTTGTAGTTGAACTGCTGGATATTTTCCTGCCCGGGTTGCCAGTAGTCGCGGAGGCTGTTCATCTCGATCTGCCGACCGAACCAGACCCAGAGGTACATGACGTTCTCGGTGCCGTAGCTGTTGTTGGGGCGGTTGTCGGAGCTGGAATTGATGTAGTTGGCGTTGGCGCGCACCCGTAGCTTCCGGTCGAGGAAGTACTGGCCGACGTCGAGGGTGAGGTTGTTGCGGTCCAGGTTCGTATTCGGCAGGATGCCTTCGTTGGCCGTGTTGGAATAGCTGAGGCGGAAATTGCGGTTGTCGTCGCCGCCGTAGAGGGCCACGGTGTTGATGGTGGTGTAGCCGGTTTCGAAGAAGTTTTCGACGTTGCCCGGCGCGGGGGTCCAGGGCAGGGCCGTAGCCTGATCCGCGAACTGGCCGTTCTCGGTGCGGGGGCGGACGGCGAAGTCCCCCGCGCGTACGCCCGAGGAGGTGGGGCTGTCGTGCTGCACGATGGTCGGACCACCGGCGAAGGCGGGGCCCCAGCTTTCGTCGATGTTGTCGTTGGTCCCCGCCCCGAAGCCGTCGCCGAAGGCGAACTGGCCGCCGGCGCCCTGTCCGTAGCGGTTCTGGTATTCCGGGATACGCAGCGCGCGCTCGAAGGTGGTATTGCTGGAGAAGCTGGCGCCGATCCCGCGGCTGCCGGCGCCGGTCTTGGTAGTGATGAGTACCACGCCATTGGCCGCGCGGCTGCCGTAGAGGGCGGTGGCGTTGGCGCCCTTGAGCACGGTGACGGATTTGATGTCGTCGGGGTTGATATCCGCGGCGGAGTTGCCGTAGTCGGCTCCCATATTGCCGTTGCCGCCGCCGTTGTTGCCGTTATCGTTATTGATGGGTACGCCATTAACGACGAACAGCGGCTGGTTGTCGCCGCTCAGCGAGCTTTCCCCGCGGATGACGATGCGGCTGGAGCTGCCGATGCCGGAGCCACCGTTGGTGACCCGTACGCCGGCCAGCTTTCCGGCGAGGTTGTTGATCAGGTTGGGATCCTTTACCCGGTCGAGTTGCTCGCCGTCGATCTCCTGGACGGCGTAGCCCAGCGCCTTAGCCTCCCGTTCGATCCCGAGGGCGGTGACGGTAACGGCATTCAGGCCGACCGCCCCCTCATCCAGTTGCAAGATCAGTTCGGAGCGCCCGTTGATGGGCTCCCGGCGTGCGTCGTAGCCCAGGTAGGTGATGAGCAGGGTATCGGTGAGGGAGGGGACGGCGAGTTCGAAGTTGCCGTCGAAGTCGGTAACGGTACCGGAAGCCGTACCCGCCACGAGTACGGAGGCCCCGATGAGGGGCTCGGCGTTAGCGTCCGTGATCCGGCCGGTAACGGTTTGCTGGGCCGCGAGGGGCAGTACGTCCGTCAGGCAATAGGCGAATAGGATAAGGTAGATAAGCTTCATAGCGTGAGTCGTGTGTTCGAAAGCAAAGGTCACCGCTGCGACGGCGCACCACCAAGACCGCCCGTTTAAGTTTGGGTTAAACCCGAACGTGAGTAATTACCTGAAAAATAGCCGGTTGCGTTAAGCCAATGTGTCCCTGGAGCGGCACGGGTTTACCAGGGGGAAACTATTTTGCGACCGCATTAAGCCACCGTTATTTTACCGTGAATTCCGCTTTACACGGGGGGTGAACGCTTGGGGCCGGGGGGCGAACGGGCTAAGTTTGCCCCGGAACGTATGCAGACTTCCTTACTCGATCTCGGTCCGCGACTGCGGAGTCTACGGCGGCGGCGCAAGCTTGTCCCAGCAAGAAGTAGCCACGGCCGTGGGCGTAACCAAGGGGATGGTCTCCAAAGTCGAAACCGGCCGGAGTATTCCCACCCTGCCCTTGCTCTTCCGCTACCTCGCCGCCCTGGAATGCCCGGTGGCGGAGTTTTTCCAGGACTTCGGTCCCGCGCCCGCACCCCCCTACGTTCACCAGCGGGCGGAGGACGCCGAACCGATCGAGCGGGAGCTCGCCAGCCGGGGCTTTGACTACCTGCAATTGCTCGCCGGCGAGGGCCGCGACTTCGCGCTGCGGGCCGTATTGCTCACCATCGAACCCGGCTCGCGCCGCGACAAAGTAACCACCGATGCCTATGAGTTCAAATACGTTCTGGCCGGTCACCTGGACTACGAGATCGGCGACACCGTGCTCCGGCTGCAGCCCCGGCGATAGCCTCTTCTACGACGGCCGCATTCCCCACGTACCGCATAATCACGGAACCGAACCGGTCCGGATGCTCGTGGTCTACCTCCACGACCGGCTCCTGCGCCCCTGAATTACCACGGTATGCTTAGAGCGGGACTCCTGGCCTTCGGTGCCTACTTCTGTACGTATGCTTTCCGCAAGCCCTTTACGGCGGCGGAGTTCACCGAGGCCGGAAGCCTGTTCGGCACCCTCGATTTCAAGACTACCCTGGTGGTCGCCCAGGTTTCCGGCTACGCCCTCTCGAAGTTCATCGGCATCCGCGTCATCTCGGAGCTGAGCCGGGTGGGGCGGGAGCGCTTCTTTGTCGCGCTCATCCTCTGCGCGGAACTGGCACTGGTAGCCTTCGGGCTGGTCGGCGACCATTGGTCCGCCCCCGTCTGGCTGTTCCTGAACGGGCTACCCCTCGGCCTCGTCTGGGGAGTTGTCTTTAGCTACCTGGAGGGGCGGCGCACGACGGAGATACTGGGGGCGATGCTGTCCGTCAGCTTCATCGTCAGCAGCGGAGCGGTGAAGACGGTGGGATCGCTGTTGCTCGGTTCGGTGGGAGCGTACTGGATGCCTGCGGTCACCGGTGGACTCTTTCTTCTGCCCTTGCTGGGGTGCATCTACGGCCTGTCGTGCCTGAGGCCGCCCGACCGGGAAGACATTGCCGCCCGTACCCTGCGAAAGCCGATGACGGGGGACGAGCGCCGATCGCTGGTCCGTCGCCTAGGGCCTGGCCTGATCGCGGTACTTGTTCTCTACGTCCTCATCACCACCCTACGCGACATCCGCGACAACTTTGCCGCCGAGCTCTGGGCCGACCTCGGCTACGGGGATAGGCCGGCGATCTTTACCGTCGCGGAATTGCCCGTGGCCTTACTGACGCTGCTGCCGCTGCTCATTGGCTACCGTATCGAGTCCAACCGGCGGGCCCTTCGCTACTACCACGGGCTCTTCACCGGGGCGGCGGCCCTGATCCTGTTTGCCACCCTCGCCTTTACGCTCGGCTTGCTGACCGGCGGCCCCTGGATGGTGGCCATCGGGCTGGGGCTCTACCTGGCCTACGTACCCCTGAACGCTATCTACTTCGACCGCCTCATCGGTGCTTTCCGCCAGGCCGCCACCGCCGGTTTCCTGATCTATCTGGCGGATGCCGGAGGGTATGCCGGTTCCATTGTCGTCTTACTCCTGCGCCTCGGCGCCCCCGATATCCCCTGGCTGGGTTTTCTGACCGGTCTGGCGTACGTTGTAGGTGCGGCCACGCTGGCGCTCAGCCTCTACGGCTGGTTCGCGGTGCGCCGCCGCCTGCCGTCCGACCGGGTAACCCCCCGCCTTTCTTCCAACCTTCATCCGACCACGCTATGAGAACCTGTCTCCCCCTATCGCTACTGCTTTTCTTCACCGCCGTCGCCTCCGCGCAGACCGCCACGGAGAACGTCATCCTCATCACCATGGACGGCCTGCGCTGGCAGGAACTCTTCGGCGGTGCCGTGGACAGTATGGTGGCCGACGAGCGGTTCACCCACGACCGCGACCGCATGACCGCGAGCTACCTGGTCGGTACCCGCGACGAGCGGCGGCGGCAGCTGATGCCCTTTTTCTGGGAGACCCTGGCTCCGCGGGGGATGGTCTTCGGCAACCGCTGGCAAGACAACCGGGTCGATTGCCGCAACGACCAGTGGTTCTCCTACCCCGGCTATAACGAGATCCTGACGGGCCGCGCCGACCCCGCCATCACCAGCAACGACAAGATCCCGAATCCCAACGTCACCGTCCTGGAGTGGCTCAACGCTAAGGAGGAACTGACGGGCAAGGTCGCCGCCTTCGGCAGCTGGGACGTATTCGACTGGATCATCAACGAGCCCCGCAGCGGCATCCCCGTCAACAGCGGTTACAACGAGGCCGAAGGAGATGACCTGACGGACGGCGAGGCGTTCATCAACAAACTCCAGGAGCAGGCCCCCCGCCTCTGGGGCGGCGTCCGGCCCGACATGCTCACCCACAACTACTTGATCGAGACCCTGCGCAAGGACCACCCCCGGGTAGCCTTCATCAGCTACGGGGAAACCGACGACTTCGCCCACGACGGCAGCTACAACCGCTACCTCGATGCCGCCCACGCCACCGATGCGATGTGGCGCGACCTGTGGGCGTTCCTGGAGTCGGACCCCCAGTACGCCGGTAAGACGACCCTCATCATCACCACCGATCACGGCCGCGGGGAAAGCCCCATGGAGAGCTGGAAGGGGCACGGTCAGGATCACGTGGGCTCCGGCGCGATCTGGTTGGCGGTGATCGGCCCCGACACCCCCGGCCGCGGCGAAATGACCGGCGACAACCAACTCTACCAGGACCAGATCGCCGCCACATTGGCCGCCCTGCTGGGCTACGACTACCCGGGGGAAAACGACCCCGAAGTGGGTGGTCCCGTTTCCAGCGTGTTGTCCGCCACTAAAAAATAGACCATGATTAGGTCCGATCTACTCATTATCGGGGGCGGTGTTCTCGGTACCTTCCACGCGGCCGCGGCCCTGGAGCGTGGCTTATCGGTAACCCTCTGCGAAGCCTCATCGACGCCACGGGGGGCTACGGTCCGCAACTTCGGCCAAATCGTGCCCTCGGGTATGCAGCCGCGGTGGCAGGCCCACGGCCGGCGGAGCCTGGCCATTTATAAAGACTTGCAACCCCGCACGGACATCACCCTCCGCCAGCTCGGCAGCGTCTACCTGGCCTCCGATCCGGAGGAACTCGGCTTGCTGGAAGAGCTTGCCGAAATCAATCGGTCGAATAATTATCCCAGTCAGCTGCTCACCGCCGTCGAGTGCCGGCAACGCTACCCGGGCCTGCGGGGGGATTACTGCGCCGGCGGCCTCTTCTTTCCGGAAGAGGTGACGGTCGAGGCGCGTGAGATGATCGGCCGCGTACTGGCCTACCTCACCGAAGTGAAGGGGCTGGACTACCGCCCCGGCCACCGCATCGTCAAACTGAAGGGCGGCGGAGCGCGGGTGCAGGCCCGCGACAACCACGGTAAGCAGTACCGGGCCGAACGGGCCATCGTTTGTAGCGGCAGCGATTTCCGTTCGCTTTTCCCCGAGCTACTGGCCCAGAGCGATCTGGAAATATGCAAACTCCAAATGCTGCGGATCGCGGCGGGAGCCGGCCCCCGGCTGCCCGGCAATATCCTGACCGGCTTGAGCATCCGGCGCTACGAGGCTTTCCGCGACTGTCCGAGCCACGGAAAGGTGAAAGCTAGTGAAGACCCCGCCGCCTTCTGGAAGCAGTGGGGCATCCACATTCTTTTCAAGCAGAGTCCGGACGGCTCCGTCATTCTGGGCGATACCCACGAGTACGCCCCCGCCGCCGGGGCCGATCGCTTGAGTTTCGACAACCGCCCCCAGCTCAACGCGTATATGCTCGAAGCAGCCAGGTGCATCTTCGACCTTCCCCGCTGGACCGTCGATGCCACCTGGAACGGCTACTACACCCAGTGCCGCGAACGGGACGTATACCTGGAAACGATCGGCGACCGCATTCACGTGGTCACCGGCATTGGCGGCAAGGGGATGACGGCCGGACCGGGATTTTCGGCGGCGCACATCGATCACCTGTACGACGGTACACCCCTTCACCGGCAAACGGTAGCGGCCCCCACCGTCAGCCGGAATTAATTCGCAAGCCTAGCAATTCAGAGCCCTTGGATACCTTCCGCATTCCCTCCGATCTGCGCCTGTTCGTCTTCGATATGGCCGGCACCACCGTCAACGAAAATAACGTCGTGTACAAAACGCTGCTGGCCACCCTGCGGGAAGCGGGCTACGAGCTGGAGCTGGACCTGGTCCTGGAGGAGGGCGCCGGGAAGGAAAAGCGGCAGGCGATCCGGGACCTGCTGCAGCGACTCGGTGCTACGGACGAAGCCACGGACGAACTGTACACCCGCTTTCGGGAACGCCTGGGTAGCGCCTACGCCGATTTAGCGGTCACCCCCTTCGCCGGGGCCAGCGATCTCATCGGTCGCTTGCGGAAGCGTGGGGTGGTCGTAGGTCTGAATACCGGTTACGACCGGGCCACCGCCGAGCGGCTGCTGGGTAAAATGGACTGGCTGCCGGGCCAACACTACGATTACCTGGTCACGGCGGACGACGTCACCGAGGGCCGGCCGGCCCCGGACATGATCCACCGACTGATGGAGCTTGCCGACGTGCGCGTACCCACCTTCGTCGGGAAGGCTGGCGACTCGGGGATCGACATCGACGAGGGCAAGCGGGCCGGCTGCGGGCTCACCGTAGGCGTAACTACCGGCGCCCAATCGCGGGCCCAGCTGGTGGCCGCCGGTGCGGATCTGGTAGTGGACGATCTGGCCGCCCTGGATTTTTGACGTTCGTAGCGACCGCTTCGGTCGTCCGGAGGAAAGGGGCTACTTCTTGCCGCTCTTCTTGGTCCCGCCGGCCTTGGTCCCATTCTTATTGGCGCCGCCTTTGGCGTTGGGAGCGGTCGCCTTCCCGTGGTTCGCGGCCTTATCGATCTTGCCGGGGGCTTTCTTCGTTTTATCGATTTTCAGTGCCATAAGGATTGTATTTTGGATTGACATGCAGTTGGTCAACCGGGGATAACCTGACTATAACCCGGCTGCCTGGATACATGTTCCAGCGGGTCGCGGAGAACGCCAACGATCGGACTCGTGGGATTGGGGGGCGGCGGAGCGCGGGTGGGAAGGTGGTTCCGATAGGTGGACGAAACGTCCGCTCGCTCCTCATAATCCGAAGTCTGATTGGTCGGGGATGCAGCCGCGGTGGCAGACGCGCGGGACTCAGCATCCGGCACTATGAGGCCTTCCGCGACCGAGGATCCGGTCAACTTCTAGCAGCTAATGGGGGCACCCACGAGTGCGCGCCCGCCGGCGGAGTAGGCCCGCTGGACCGATATCGATTTCGGGGTCATCACCATCGGTAAGTTAGCCCGACGGAGGTGCCAAAGCTGACCTGCGTAGTAGCCCAGTCTGGTTTATCCAGCCCAGCGAGGCCGTAAGGAAAAAGGACAAACTCCGGCCCTGCCGTCCAGTGGGGAGAAATCCGGTACTGAAGATCGGCGCTCACGATGGGTATGGGAAAGACTACCAATCGTTTCGCGGCTCGGGAGTGCAGTGATCGGTAGTCAATCTCGGTAGTCCATAGTCGGTCAGTACGCTCGGTGTCCAGGTGGATTTGGGCTAGCGCGCTCAGCCTTAGGTGGTAGGTCCAGCGGCCGGCGCCATGACCGTAGGCGGCAGACAGGCCGGTTAACCAGGCCCGTTGACGCCTGTCCGTTGCGATATAAAAAAAGTCGGGACGGGGGTCCGCGTTCGGAGCCCCCTGACGGGAGTACGTCCCCCGCGCCACTTCCAGCCCTACGCGCCAGCGCGGACGGATGCGATAATCCAGCCCGATCCACCACCAGCCCTTCGTGGATTCCCGGCTTTTCTGTACTTCCGCCCCATTGCCATCTACGTACAGCGGAGAGCCGTCGGGAGCCAGGTAGGACCAGATATTCCTTCCGCCGGGCTCCGTCACGATGGGTTGCTGCACGACGCGGGGAGTAGCCTCTCCCCAGAGGAATCCCGTGCCGACACGAACCGACCATCTGGGGAATTCCTGGTCTTCTAGCTGTAGTACAGCGGATACATTAGGGAGTACCAGCGGTACGGGGGCCAGTCGGACCCTGCCCAGGGGCAACGGATCTACGGCCCCGACCAAGCCAGCCCGATCAATCGGCTTCGTGAGCATGTCGGGAGAGACGGCTACGGTATTGCCCCCGTTTAGCGCGGAATTACGCGAATTGGACGGTCGGGTAGGCGGTAGCACGTCGGGCGGGGGGCTTGTCTTTACCGAAAGCTCGTACTGCATCGTCTTTACAGTCGAATCTAATTGATCGGGTACGCCACCGTAGGCATTGCCGGTAAGCTCTTGCTGTAGGTGCCTGCCGCCCGGGGATGATTCGCTATTCATCGCCGGACCCTCGGTTGCCGCGGTGGGCGGGGGAGAAGTGGACGGTTCGAAGGTGATGTACAACATTCCGAAAAATGCCAGTAGCAGAATCCCGAGCACCGACCACCATCCGTAGCGCGATCGGTTTGTAGCTGGCGGCAGGCTGCCTTCGATGCGTTCCCAACTCCCGGGGGGAGGCGTCAGATCGGATAGGGCGGTATTCCGGTGTCCCCGTAAGTGTTTTTCCAGGTCGTTCACGGGCGTGGTTTTGGGGTAGCGTAATGAAGGGGGTATAGGTCGCGTAAGCGCTTCCGGGCCATGGCCAGGTTAGACTTACTGGTATTGATCGAGATACCTAGCTGTTCAGCGACCTCCTTGTGAGTGTAGTCCTCCAGGACGAACAGATTGAAGGTCAGGCGGTAACTTGTTGGTAGCCGTTGCAGTAGCTCGATGACGTCTATGCGGGAAAGGGATCTCAGGGCGTCGTTGTGGACCGATTGCAAGGGAAGGGGGGGATTATTCTCGTAAAAATTGGGGCGAAGATGTCCGCGAAGGGCATCCAGGGCCACGCGAACCAGTAGACGACGGAACCAGGGGCGGAACGGGCGCTGTTCGTCGAACTTGTCCAGTTTACGGTACAGCCGAACGAAGCCGTCCATAGTCAGCTCTTCGGCATCAGCCCGGCAGGGGGCGTAGTGCAGCATTACGGTCAGCGCGTAGGGGTACCAGGCTTCGAATAACTGGCGCTGAGCTGCCCGGTCACCCCGGCGGGCGGCGGCTATATGAGCGAGATCGGCAGACACTAATTGAGGCGGACAGACTGTAGGTAGACTCGAAAGGAACCACTGGCAATCGTATCGTTGAGGGGCAGTGCGGGTTCCATAAAGCGTCCCGTGGCGATACCGTCTTCCCAACTGTCCAGGTAAACGTCTACCCGGCGTTGAAAATCTATTGACCCCCTGGGGTTTGCAGCATAAGAATACAGGTAAACGGTGGAAGAAGGAATGAAAAGGGGATAATGGAGTTGTTCGGGTACAAGTACGCCTGAAGAGTCAATGTCTTCCAGCTGCAGTATTGGATTGAAATTAAGCGAGCCGCCAAGCAGGCCATCGGCCGAGCCGCGGTTGATGAAGCCGTTACTCAAACCGTCCAGATCGTAGTACAGAATACTGGTATTCAGGGCATCGCGGACCATGGTAAAACGATAAGCCTCCCCGGTGCCTAAATCAATTTCCATATACTGATCGGAGAGAACGAAGTAGTCCAGTTCCTCCACTTTCTGACAACCGGCGAAAAAAAGTACGACAAACAACGAGTAGAGGAGGAAACGCATGGCGAATTGATGTTGTACCCGCCCATACGGGAGAACTGCCGAAAAGGGTTGGTTGTACCCCTGAAAATAAGTGTTATCCCAGTACGAGGTGGATTGACGTCGCTGGGTTAAGTCGCCGCGGTCTTCGCTCAAAGTCGGTGGACCACCAACAGGCCCGCCGCGTTTTCGACCTCCCCCGCTGGACCGTCGATGCCAGCTGCAACGGCTACTACCGCCAGTGCCGCGAACGGAACGTCCATATAGAAACGATCGGCGACCGCATCCACACCGTCACCGGCGGCAAGGGCATAACGGCCGGCCCCGAACATGATCCACTGACTGATGGAGCTAGCCGATGTGCGCGTACCCACCTTCGTCGGAAAGGCCGGCGACTCGGGGATCGACATCGACGAGGGCAAGCGGGCCGGCTGCGGGCTCACCGTAGGCGTGACTACCGGCGCCCAGTCGCGCGACCAACTGGTGGCCGCCGGTGCGGATCTGGTAGTGGACGATCTGGCCGCCCTTGATTTTTGACGTTCGTAGCGGCGGCTTCGGTCGTCCGGTGGAAAGGGACCTACTTCTTGCCGCTCTTCTTGGTTCCGCCGGCCTTGGTGCCGTTCTTCCTGGCGCCGCCTTTGGCGTTGGGAGCGGTCGCCTTACCGTGGTTCGCGGCGTTATCGATCTTGCCGGGGGCTTTCTTCGTTTTATCGATTTTCAGTGCCATAATGGTCGTTTTAAAGGTTGACGTACCGTTGGTCAACCGGGGATAACCTGACTATAACCCGGCTGCCTGGAAACATGTTCCAGCGGGTTGTGGAGAACGCCAATGAATGGACTGGCGGGATTGGGGGGCGGCGGAGCGCGGGTGGGAAGGTGGTTCCCGTGGGGGGGTGATGCGCCTGCTATTTCTCCCCAATCCGAAATTCGGATGGGGCTGGGATGAACCGGGAGAAAAGGGTGTGCATGGGCTGGGGTGTCGTTTGTGGTGGGGATGTCCGATAAATTGATTCGAACTCAGATCAATTTTTCATATTTTTGATTTGAGATCAGATCAAAATGGAGTATTTACAGCGATTGAGTGGTGCTTATTTAATATCTACTACCGCTAAATAGCCTGCGGCCACTCTATCACACCATCGCATGGGAGAACCCTTTGAATGGGTTGCTTGGGACCCGCGGAGTGGGTAAAACAACCCTTTTACTACAGCGGCTCCGTGCGTTGGGCGTCCCGCCAACGGAAGCGTTGTACATCGACCTGGGCAATATCTACTTCAGCGAACACCGGTTGATCGACCTGGTGACGGCCTTCGTGGAGGGCGGCGGGAAGTACCTGTTTATCGATGAGGTACATCGCTACGGTTATGGTACCTGGGCGCAGGAGATCAAACAAGCCTACGACCTCTACCGGAACCGGCTGAAGATCACGTTCACGGGATCATCGGCGATCGAGATTTTACAACAGAAGGCGGACCTGAGTCGGCGCGTACTGCAGTACCGGGTGCCGGGATTGTCCTTTCGGGAATATTTGATCCTCTCGGAAGGAAAAGAGATCGCTACCCTTTCCCTTGAGGACCTGCTACGTCACCACCGGGGTATTGCGGAGGACCTGCTCACGGAGGACTTCCGCCCGCTCCCCCTGCTGCACGACTACTGGCGGGAAGGATACTATCCCATCTTTCTGAACGAACCGGAAGGCTACGCCAGTCGCCTGAATACCATCGTACAGCTGGTCCTGGAGAGCGATATCCCGCACATCATTACCACTGGAAACGCGGACTACCAATCGCTCGGGCGACTACTCTACGCCGTAGCGTCTTCCGCGCCCTTCAAGCCCAACGTTAGCAAACTGGCGGAGCGCCTGGGCATCGGCCGCAATACCGTACTCAAATACCTCGAATTGCTGGAACGGGCGGACTTGGTCAGCAGTCTGCGACAGCAAGCTAAAGGGGTAGCTTCGCTGGCAAAGCCGGACAAGCTCTACCTCAATAACCCCAATCTGATCTACGCCCTGGCCCCGGGGGCGGAGCACCTCGGTACGGTACGGGAAACCTTTTTCTTCAACCAGCTGCAGTACCTGACGCACGCTCCCGGTCCGCTGTCTCCGGAAATCCGCCTACCGCCCGTGGGCGATTTCCGCTTCATCGGCCGCGACCGCGAATACCTGTTCGAAGTCGGCGGACCGGAAATAACACCCCGCCAGATCGGTGCCGGCGAGGGCCACTACGCCGTGGCGGATACCGAGGCGACGGGGTCGGAGGACCGGGTGCCGCTTTGGCTGTTTGGGTTATTGTACTGAGGATTTTGAGTGTCGTTGTGGATGACGCTGCCGGGACATAACTTCATTCATGCCACTGGATGGTAGGTAACGGGCCCAACGGGTGTGACGGATTTTTGATGTAGCAAATTACGCTGCATACCGCATTCGTTTGGCCCAGTACTGGTCACTTCTTCCGGTGGTGAGCACCAGGCTGCGCGTCAGCAGCATATCGTCGGCGTGCACCCCCAACCAGCGCATGCCGCTACCCCCTAGGCGATGTTTGACCAGCGTTTTGCAGCCCGCCTCGACGGGTCCCGAGCCGATGGGTAGCTTTTGCTGGCGTAGGGCGTAGTAGTTCATTCGCTCCTCCTGATTGGTCAGATAAGTGGCTTGCTCACTAGCGATCCGCTTGCCGGCCGCCGTTTTGACCGCTTCGGCCACTACCCGCCGGGCTTCGCCAGCTACCCGTGCGGCTCCGTCTGCTTCTTCCAGCAGCCAGCGCTTCTGCTCCTGGAGCCAGTGCGTCCGTCGCCGCTTACCCCCGGGCAGTACGGCCGCCAGTTGGTGCAGCCGCTGGCTTACGTGATCGTAGTCCGTTACCTGAACCGTAGTGAGTCGGTTTATTTGCTCCCAGTTGTCGACCGCCCCATCGGCTACGCCTACCTACCGGGGGGGCAGGCCCGCACCGTCCAGGGCGGCTTTGAGCCGCGCCACTTCCTCGTCCAGTACATCGGTGAAGGCGCCCTTGCCCTGCTGGGGACCGACGCCTACGTAAATGGTATGCAGCAGGGTTTACCCCCCAGCATACAGGCAGATCACCCCGCACATACACTCGCGGTAACCGGCCTGCTCCGGCCGGGGCCGCTCCGGCTTGGCATCGAGTAGGTGCGCCATGGCCCCGTCCCGGCTGATGGATACCGCCTTTACCTGCTCCAGCGCCAGCCCCTCCGGTTAGGGCATAGTTCCAGCGGGGCTCGACCTGCTTGCGGTGCTTTCTCAGCGGGAGGTGTAAATCGCGTACCAAGTCCTTGGTGATCTTTACCGCGTGGTGCTGCCGGAACTGAGCCACCACCCGGCGGGCGGGTTGGGCGGCATAGTCCTGCTGAAGAAGCTTCGCCAGGCGCGGAGTGCTCTTGACGACGAGTCGGGCTCCCTAATCGACCGGGCAGTAGGTCTTGCCCCCGCAGCTGACTTGGTACACGTGACGCGCCAGGGACAGCGGGCCGAAGGGCGTAGTGATCACTTTTTTTTCTGCCCTTGCTCGTCAGCCACCGGCGCTTTACTAAGCGCTTGTTTGGGATTCCGCTCACCGCCGCAAACTTGCTCTTTTGCGTCTATTCTTCGCCTCGAAAAAGGTCACTTAGCCCGCTAGGCTCCCCTTTCCGAAGCTCGATTAGACCCAAAATAGCGGCGTTTTCGTCAGGCTCGGAAAACCCAAACAAGCGCTGAGATGGGCTGGCCGTCGGTATCGAAGCCTTCCAGCGCCGTTTGGGTAGCCAGTTTACCCGCTTCGTTGACCGCCCGTTGGCTGGCTTCCGCCTGACTCAACATGCTGCCCGTGAGGTTCATATCGATCTCGATGGTGACCTTATCCCCATTCTTCTTCACCAACCGTGCGCTCATGCCTGTTTTTGCTACACGCTACGCAGCTTACGCTACGTCAAATGCCCGTCACACCCATCACGCAACACCTGTGCCCAGAACACGGAAAGTGTCCCGTGTAGTTGTAAAGTGGGACCAGAGGCACCGCACCAATTTCCGCCCCTACCCCCGCCGCTGTCCCAGATACTCCATCGTCTCCCCCTTCCCAAATCCGTAGCTGAAGCCCAGGGTGACGAAGGTGCCCCGCAGCTGTCGGCTGTACTGCGCGAAGGTGGGCTGGGCCACCCGCCGCTCCTCGATGCGCGAGGCGAAGAGGTCACGGACGCTGAGGTTGACGGCCCCCCGCCCCTTGAGCAGGCGCTTGCGCAGGCCCAGGTCCATAAAGGCAAAGGCGGCAACGTCGCCCTGCACGGTCTGGACCGCCGACTGGTAGTTGCCGATGAGTTCCAGGTCGATGTCGGCGGGCAGGTCGAATTTGCCGCTTACCCGGGAATTGAGCTGGTCGGCGGAAAAGTCGAAGGAGACGTCCGCCAGTTCCCCCTCCCGTTGGAAGTAGTTGTAGTTGACGTCCCCGGTCAGGGTGAGGAACTCGAAGGGCTCGTACTTCGCGTTGAGCTCCACGCCCGTGGCCCGGTTGGTGCCGACGTTGACGGGCTGCGTGATGCTCACGTTGTCCTGGAAGGTGGTCACCCGCTCCACGACCTCGGTCGTGTAACGGTGGTAGACGCCGAAGTTCAGCGACGCCTTTTCCAGGATGTACACGCTGGTCAGCTCGTAGCTGTCGGTGAATTCGGGCTGCAGGTTCGGATTGCCCGTGCGGATGGTAAAGTTGTTCCGTAGGTTGAAGAAGGGATTGAGGTCCCACATCCGCGGCCGGAACACCCGCCGGGAGTAGCCCCCCTGAAAGGACACCGCCTCCGTCAGCTGGTAGGAGGCGTGCGCGCTCGGAAACAGGTTGGTGTAGTTCTGCCCGTTGGTCTCGCTGGTATTCTCGAGCTCGGTCTCCACGTCGGTATTTTCCAGGCGCAGACCCACCTTGAGCCCCACGCCCCCGAGGTCGTAAGCCGCCGTGCCGTAAGCGGCCAGGACGTTCTGTCGCCAGTTGAACACGTTGGTCAGGGTGGGATCCTCTACGTACACCTCGTTGCGGAAGTTGCTGACCGCGAAGTCGTTGTCCACGTCGTCGGTCACGTACTGCGCACCCGTTTCGACGGTGAATTTCTCGGAGACCGGCCGGGTGTAGTCGAGCTTAAAGGTATTCTCCATTTCGCCGAAGTCGGTGCGCGTCCGCTGCCGCCCGCTGTTGTTCTCCCCGGATAGGGTGGTGTTAATAAATTCGGACGACTGGTCCTTCGAAAACAGCGTACCGATGGCGCTGATCAGCAGGTCATGGTCCTTGTGGTCCTCAAAGTCGCGCTTGTACTGCAGCTCGAACTGGTACTTCGGATTGGTGGCCTCGGTGGTCTCCTCCCGGTTCCAGACCGAGGCGGTCCGGCCGTCGCCGTCCTCCAGGCGAAACTCCGTGAAGGAGGGCTGGTCTTCGATCTCGTAGGCGAAGTTGCCCGACAGGGTGATCACGTTGCGGGCGTTGAGGTGGTAGTCGGTACCGAGCACCACGTTGTAGAAGGTCTCGTTGCGAAACTGCTCCCCCTCGCTGAAGATGGCCGTGCCGCTGCTCCGGTTCCGGTTGATGGCGGTGATGTCCTCGGGCAGCGAGCGGTAGCCCACGCCCAGCTGACTGAAGAGGTTGAACTTCTCGGTGCGCCGGTTGAGGCTCAGCCCCACGCTGTGGTTGTCGGGTACGCCGGTGTTGACCGACACGGCCCCGTTGAGTCCCTTTTTCTCTTCCTTCTTCAGGATGATGTTGATGATGCCGGAGGTGCCCTCGGCGTCGTACTTCGCCGAGGGGTTGGTGATCACCTCGATGCTCTCGATCATGTCCGCCGTCAGCGTACCCAGCACGTTGCCCTGATCGCTGGCGATGGCCGAGGGCTTGCCGTCCACCAATATCTGCACGCCCCCACTGCCGCGCAGGCGGATATCCCCCTCCATCCCGACGGTCACCGAGGGCACGTTGCTCAGCACGTCCAGGGCACTGGCCCCGGTGCTGCTCAGGTCCTGCCCCACGTTGAAGACCCGCTTGTCCAGCTTGAATACGGTCTGCGATTTCTCCGCCCGCACGGTGATCTCCTCCAGCAGCTCCCCCTGGGCACGCAGCTCGATCAGGCCCAGGCTCACCTCCCGGCCACGCTCCGGCCCGCGCTCCACCCGCACGGTCTCGAAACCGATAAAGCTGATCTCCACGTAAAAGTCGGCCGCCGGCGTCTCCACCGAGAAGTTCCCCGTAGGGTCGGTCGTCGTTCCCCCCCGCGCGGCCCCCGTAGTGGCATCGGCGATCAGCACCGTCGCGAATTCAATGGGCTGGCCCCCGGACGCATCCACCACCCGCCCCGTCACCAGGGTCTGGGCGCAGACGCAGGTGCACAGGAATACCCCAAAGAGCAAGGTCAGTGCGTGGCGTACCGGAAAGAAGATCATGGGAAGTGTGTTTTGCGGCACGGTAAGCAGGTCAGCGGGGGGGGGCAACGGCTAGTGTTTCAGGATTGAACTAAGCAATAGCTTGACGCCGACAGCGTAGTGCTGAACGAGCGGACAAAAGTTCAGCATAGCCGTAGCTACGGTGGATTTTTGGCTGGGAAGTGCAGCGCCGCGCTGGCCAGTCAAGGGGCAGCTTATTTCGGTCCTGAAGCACTAGTAAGCTGTCTAACGTGCCGTTTCGTCCTTATGTGAAAGGAAATACGAGGATAATTGTTACCAGAAGCTACTTTTTCCGAGCGACGTGGCGCGCCGCTAATGGATAGCACCGGGGGCACAAGTCGGTAGCAGTAGCTGCTGGCGGTATAGGCGCACGGGCCAGGCAGCAGGACGACTGAAGTCGTCGCTACGCGTGGGTAGGCCCGCTCGCTGCACCCGTAGCGACGACTTTAGTCGTCCCGCTGCGCTCCCTGCGGGCAGGTGCACGCAAACATACAGGCAGCAGGACGACTGAAGTCGTCGCTACGCGTGGGGACGCCGCCCGCTGCGCTCCCTGCGGGCAGGTGCACGCAAGCATACAGGCAGCAGGACGACTGAAGTCGTCGCTACGCGTGGGGGACGCCGCTCGCTGCACTCCCTGCGGGCAGGTGCACACAAGCATACAGGCAGCAGGACGACTGAAGTCGTCGCTACGCGTGGGGGACGCCGCTCGCTGCACTCCCTGCGGGCAGGTGCACGCAAGCATACAGGCAGCAGGACGACTGAAGTCGTCGCTACGCGTGGGGGACGCCGCCCGCTGCGCTCCCTGCGGGCAGGTGCACGCAAGCATACAGGCAGCAGGACGACTGAAGTCGTCGCTACGCGTGGGGGACGCCGCTCGCTGCACTCCCTGCGGGCAGGTGCACGCAAGCATACAGGCAGCAGGACGACTGAAGTCGTCGCTACGCGTGGGGGACGCCGCCCGCTGCGCTCCCTGCGGGCAGGTGCACGCAAGCATACAGGCAGCAGGACGACTGAAGTCGTCGCTACGCGTGGGGGACGCCGCTCGCTGCGCTCCCTGCGGGCAGGTGCACGCAAACATACAGGCAGCAGGACGACTGAAGTCGTCGCTACGCGTGGGGGACGCCGCCCGCTGCGCTCCCTGCGGGCAGGTGCACGCAAGCATACAGGCAGCAGGACGACTGAAGTCGTCGCTACGCGTGGGGGACGCCGCCCGCTGCACTCCCTGCGGGCAGGTGCACACAAACATACAGGCAGCAGGACGACTGAAGTCGTCGCTACGCGTGGGGGACGCCGCCCGCTGCACTCCCTGCGGGCAGGTGCACGCAAGCATACAGGCAGCAGGACGACTGAAGTCGTCGCTACGCTTGGGGGATGCCGCTCGCTGCGCTCCCAGACGGAGATGCTGAGGACGATCCAATTGTCCCCGAAGGGCGGGTCGGCGGCATTTTCCTGGACGTCCGCCCCGTAGGTGTAGCACCACACGAAGCCGGGGCTGCTTTTCGCCAGGGCGACCAAGCGGTGCGCCAGGTGGTGGGAAGCGCTCTGCACCCGCGGCCCCGCCCGCAATCCCTCTTGCTGCAACAGCAGTACGATCAGCACCTCCATCCGGTGCCCCTTGCGCGGCGGCGCTCCCGTCCCTACGCTAAATCAACGCGGCTGCTGACCGGCGTCAATGGTAACGCCGGCCCTGCCCCCCACCTTTGTCGCGTACTCAACCGGTGCCCGTGCCTGAATCGCTCCTTTGCCCTGCGGTTTTCCCGGCCTCCGCCGTCCTGCTTACGCTTAATGTTCCGTGTGGATGCCCCTAAAGCGCTATACCTTGTCCCTGTCTTCCCGCTCCTTCTCCTGGCTGTTTCTTCTGTTGCTCACCGGTACGCTGGTGTCCTGCACCGATGACGTGGTGTTGGACGTAGCCCCCCTCGAGCGCGAACTCCTCATCGTGTGGCTGGCCACGGAATACGAAGACCCCGCGGTCATGGCCAGCTACACCGACCGGGCCGTCCGGAGCTGGCAACGGCTGCGTACTCGCTACGCTAATGCTCCGCTTACGCCACGGGAGCAGGCTACGGTCAGACTCATGGACCTCTGGATGCTCGGACTGCGGCAGGCCGTAGCCGGACGGCACTACCACCGCGCCGGCAGTCAGCTCCGGCAACTGCAGGATCAGCTGCGGGCCCTCCGCCCCGAGTACGGCATCGGGCACCCCGCCGACCTGCTCTACACCTTTCACCGGCAGTGGGAATGGGTCGACGAGATCAGCCGCGACCAGCTGATGTGCCTGCTGGAGTGGAACGAGTACAAAGCGGCCTTCCTGGAGGCCCGCCGCAGCTGGGAAGACTTCCAGCGCTATGCGCCCCCCTACGCCGAGCGCATGCTGCCCGGACGCACCCAGCGCAGCGCCGAGGCGGAGTTTGCCGGTCTCGAGGTCACCGCCGCCCTCGACGATTTCGCCGGCGACTTGCAACGGGCCGACCACGGCCTGATGACGCCGGCCAGTATCACGGTCCACGACCGATTTCTCCACTACCTGGCCATTGCCGTGGACTACCCCCGGCCCGCCGATGCCCGCTAATCCCACCCGCACATGAAAAAGATCATCGTCCCCGTCGACTTCTCCGACACCTCCGCCGCCGCCGTGCGCTTCGGTACCTACCTGGCCGAAACCATGGATATGGAACTCACCATTATTCACGTCTTCGACACCCTGCTGAGCACCTCCCACACGATATCCAAACGCGCCAGGGAGACAGAGCGCGAGCGACTCGCGGAGGCCGTCAAAACCTTCGCGCAGCGCAACGTCGAGCCCGTACTGACCACGCTTCAGGGGCGGATGGACTCCCCGCCGGCCGTACACACCGCCGTCCTGGAGGGCGTGGCCGCCCAGACCATCCTCTGGCAAAGTGCCCAGGAGGACGTGGGGCTCCTGGTCATGGGGGGCGTAGGGGCCGGGGCAGGATTGCACCCGCCGGGCATCTTCGGGGGGGTAGCGCGCACCGTGGCCCTGCAGGGCGGCTGTCCGGTCGTTCTGATCCCGAAGGGCTACGGGTACCTCCGGGTAGAACGCCTGTCCATTGCCTTCGACGGGGTAGATGACATCCGCCGCATGAGCCCCTTCACCCGTCGCGTTATCGGCGCCCTGCACCCGGAGGTGCACTTCGTACACGTCCGGGAGGCGGACGAGCGGACCGAGGCGCAACGCGAGGAGGAGTTTCTCGAACTGGCCGTCGGGCCGGGCTTCCCGAGCTACACCTACCGCTTCGACGCCCTGCCCAGGGGTAGGGTCGTCGAACAGCTGCTCGAATACACGAAGGCCAAGAACATCAACTTACTGGTGCTGGGGGGCGAACGCCGGGCCTTTCTCGAGCGCCTCTTCACGCCCGGTCACTTGGGCCCGATGGTGAGACGTATGGAGGTGCCCCTGCTCATTATTCCCTTCGATCGCTAGCGCGGGCGGTGAACCAGCGGGTCGTCCCCAGCCAGATGAACCCCGCCGGTCCAGCCGTTACGTACTGCTCGCCGCTTATCGGCCTCCAGGCCTTCTTCAGGGCGGTCTTGAACTGTCCGCCGTGGCGCAAGCGCAAACCCCGGTAGTAAGGCTGCCCCTCCACCAAAACGTGGCGAAAGTAGCGCCGTACCGGTGCGGGCAGCCCCCGCAGCTGCTCCTCCCGGTAGCACCGTGCCGAGGTATCCGCCCCCGCGAAGCGGACATTAATATCGTGGTGCAAGCGCTGTTGCACGATCCGCCGGGCGGTAAAGAGCGCCAGCACCGGCAGGGCAAGGGCGCTACCCACGAGTAACCAGTGTTTTATTTTCGTATCCATGGTTGGGGGTTCTAGACGGCACCCGTGGCCCCGCCCGCTTAGCGCTTGTTTGGGATTCCGCTCACCGCCGTAAACTTGCTCTTTTGCGCCTACTCTTCGCCTCGAAAAGCGTCACTTAGCCCGTCACCGCGAAGCAGCCACGAAGTGCACCTCCCCTTCCCGAGGCTCGATCAGCCCCAAAATAGCGGCGTTTTCGTCAGGCTCGGAAAACCCAAACAAGCGCTTAGTTAGCGGTCCGAAGGAAGATTGGCCGGCCAGGTCCAGTGGCGGACTTCCGGCAGGTCGACGCCGCTGCTGCGGATGTGGCGGTAGTGCTGCACCAGTTTTTCCGTCATGCGCAGGTCGAGCTCCTCGGCGGCCGGGCCCGCATCGGGGAGGTGGCGCAGGGCGTTGCGGACGAGGTGGAAGCGGTCGAGCTCGTTGAGGACCGTCATGTCGAAGGCCGTAGTGATGGTTCCCTCCTCGCGGTAGCCGTGGACGTGCAAGTTGGCGTGGTTGGCGCGGCGGTAGGTGAGGCGGTGGATCAGGAAGGGGTAGCCGTGGAAGGCGAAAATGACCGGCTTGTCCGGAGTGAACAGGGCATTGAACTCCGGGTCCGCCAGACCGTGGGGATGCTCGGAGGGGGACTGGAGCTTCATCAGGTCGACCACGTTGACCACCCGTACGCGCAGTGCGGGGAGCTCGCGGCGCAGGATGCTGACCGCGGCCAGCGTTTCCAGGGTGGGTACGTCGCCGCAGCAGGCCATGACCAAATCGGGCTCTTCCTCGGGAGAGCCGTTGCCGGCCCAGTCCCAACTGCCGATGCCCCGGGCGCAGTGCTCGACGGCCTGGGGCATAGTCAGCCACTGCGGGGCCTGGTACTTACCGGCGATGACCACGTTCACGTAATCGCGGCTGCGCTGGCAGTGGTCCCACACGGAGAGCAGGCAATTAGCGTCCGGGGGTAGGTAGACGCGTACCACCGCGGCCTTCTTGTTGACGACGTGGTCGATGAAGCCCGGGTCCTGGTGGGTGAAGCCGTTGTGGGCCTGCTGCCAGACGTGGGAAGCCAATAGGTAGTTAAGCGAGGCGATGGGGCGCCGCCAGGGCAGCTCAGCGCACACCTTGAGCCACTTAGCGTGCTGGTTGACCATGGAGTCGACGATGTGGATGAAGGCCTCGTAGCTGTTGAACAGGCCGTGGCGACCGGTGAGCAGGTAACCCTCCAGCCAGCCCTGGCACTGGTGCTCGCTGAGCATCTCCACGACCCGGCCGTCGGGGGCCAGGAACTCGTCCTCCGGCCGAATGGGGAGCATCCACTGGCGATTGGTCGCCTCAAAGACCGGACCGAGGCGGTTGGACAAGGTTTCGTCGGGACCGAAGATGCGAAAGTTGCGCTGCTCCTCATTCAGCCGGATCAGATCCCGGAGGAAGGTGCCGAGCACGTGGGTATCGGATGCCGTGACCGCCCCGGGGGCCGGCACGTCGACGGCGAACCGCCGGTAGTCGGGCAGCTCCAGCGGCTTCAGCAGGCGGCCGCCGTTGGCGTGGGGATTCGCGCTCATGCGCCGTTCGCCCCGGGGGGCCAGTTCGGCGAGCTCCGGGCGCAGGGCTCCCGTGTCGTCGAAGAGTTCCCGGGGGCGGTAGCTGCGTAGCCATTCTTCTAGCTGAGTGAGGTGGTCGGTGTCGTCGGAGCCCACGACGATGGGTACCTGGTGGGAGCGGAAACTTCCGGCGTTGGGTTGCCCGTTGACCTCCGCCGGGCCGGTCCAGCCCTTCGGGGTGCGCAGCACGATCATGGGCCAGGGCGGGCGGCTGGCGTCCCCCTGCGTACGCGCGTGGTTTTGAATGGCCTGAATCTGTCCGATGACGTCATCCAGGGTGTCGGCCATTTTACGGTGCATCTCCTCGGGGTCATCCCCCTCGACGAAGTGGGGCAGGTAGCCGTAGCCCCGCAGCAGGTCACGCAGTTCCTGTTCGGGAATCCGGGCCAGGAGGGTCGGGTTGGCGATCTTGTAGCCGTTGAGGTGGAGGATGGGCAGGACGGCCCCGTCGGTGATGGGGCTCAGAAATTTATTGCCGTGCCAGGAGGTGGCCAGGGGACCGGTCTCGGCCTCGCCGTCCCCGATCACGCAGGCCACGATCAGGTCGGGGTTGTCGAATACGGCGCCGAAGGCATGGCTGAGGGAGTACCCCAGCTCTCCCCCCTCGTGAATGGAGCCCGGGCACTCCGGGGAAACGTGACTGGGGATGCCCCCGGGATAGGCGTACTGGGTGCAGAGTCGCTTGAGCCCCGCCTCGTTTCGGGGAATGTCCGGGTACACTTCGGAGTAGGTGCCCTCCAGGTAGGCGCAGGCGACCAGGGCCTCCCCGCCGTGCCCGGGGCCGGAGACGTACAGCATGTTGAGGTCATACTCCCGGATCACCCGGTTGAGGTGGACGTAGATGAAATTCTGCCCCGGCGCCGTACCCCAGTGGCCCAGCAGCGTGGGCTTCAGGTCGGTGTACTGGAGCTTGCGGCGCAGCAGGGGATTATCGCGCAGGTAGATTTGCGCCACGGACAAGTAGTTGGCGGCACGCCAGTAGGCGTCCAGCTGCTGCGATAATTCGGGGGTACAGGGCATAGGATGGGGAGCTTAGGCTTGGGTGGTGGCGTTAGCGGATGACTTCGTGTCGGTAGCCGTCAGATCGCCGGCGTTCAGAATGAGGAGGGGGAGGCGGGCGCGCAGAACGGCTTCGCTGGTGTTGCTCTTGCGCAGCAGCCGCTCGAACCAGGGGCGGGCCGGGCGGTGCATGACCACCAGGTCACAGTCGCGCTCGCTAGCGTAGGCGAAGATGGCCCCCACCAGGTCCTCGGCCCGCCGGCTGGTGAAGGTCGCCGTAAGGCCACTGCCCGGGCGGTGGAATACTTCCCGCAGCAATTCCAGGTCATACTCCGTGACTTCCTTATCGTCGGTCCGCACGTGCAGGAAGTCAATACCGGGCGCGAAGGGCCGCAGGGCACGGAGTAATTTGCCCGCCTGAAAAGTGCTCACGTCGCGCAGGTCGGTGGCGAAGCAAAGGCGGTTGAGGGGGTGAAAGGTGACGTTGCGGGGGACGACCAGCACGGGGCAGGGGGCATCCTTGATGAGCATCGAGGCATGGGTACCCAGGAAGTCATCCCAGCCGTCGTGGCGACCGGCGGTACCGACCACCAGGAGCTGGTGGCCCCGCTGGCGTACCTGATCGTGGATCCGGCCCCGGAGGTCACCTACCTCCACGAAGGAGTTGATGCGGGGCGGGTAGCTGATCTCACGGCCTGCGTCGCCCAATCCCTGGCGAATGAAGGCGTCCATGTCGCGTTGCCCCTCCTCGTCGAGCACGGTGCTGATGGTCGTGGTGAAGGCGCCGTAGCCGGGATTGGCGGTCGAGGGCGGAATGCAGTAAAGCAGGTCGATGCTGGCGTCGAGCACATCGGCCAGCCGCAGGGCGTAGTGAAAGGCATTACGGGCCACTTGGGAAAAGTCGGTTGGAACGAGGATGGAAGTGACGGTCTTCATGGCAAAGAGGGATTGATTACTACCCCAAATATGGGTTCCCATCCCCCGCGAACCAGTGATGTAGATCAGGTTGGCGATTGATTCTCCCCCGGTAGTCGCGCTGAAACCTAATACCGGTAGCGTCACTCGATCCGCTCAGCAATAAGCGGTGCCCCCCCGGGCCAGGGGAGTTGACGGCAATCAATCCGCCAGTTGATTTGCGTCAAGGGGTAAAGGAGGAGCCGGCACGAACTTAGGGGGGTAACAACACTACCGTACCGTGAAAAAGATTATTGTGCCGGTGGACTTTTCCGCCACCTCCGCCTCCGCCCTCCAGTTTGCCGCCTACCTCTGCCGGGGCAGCGGACTGCAGCTCTCGGTAATTTTCGTCTGCAACCCCATGATCGCCAGCAACCTACCGGAAAAGCCCCGCGAACGGGCGGGACAACGGGAGGAACTCGAACGGCAGCTCGAGCAATTTGCCCGCAAGCACATCGACCGGATCGATCCCGACCACCCCCTGGAAACGATCGTTGCCGAAGGGGTACCCCCCGGCTACCTCAAATGGCTCAGTTTCAAAGCGGATGTCGCCCTCATGGTGTTGGGTAAAGTGGGCTCCGGCCCCGGGGATCAGCTCGATGTCTTCGGAGCCATTGCGCGGACCGTTTCCCAGGAAGGTGGCTGCCCGATCATCCTCATCCCCCGCAATTTTAGTGACGAGATGATGCGGCAAACGGCCGCGATCTGGCAGGGCAGCGTGCTCCAGCCAGGGAGGGGCTAATCCCTCGGCCGACCGGCCCCTATCAGCCCCCCTACATCTGCGTATCGTACACCATCGGAAACTGGGCGGGTATCTCCTCCGTCCGCTCGCCCAGATTCTCCCGTAGGTCGATCTCGATGCCGCGGGCGATGGTCGAGATGGGTACGTCGTTGGCCGAGCCCTCGAAGGGGTTCTCGCCCGTCCGGCCAATGCGTTCCATCGTGTGGAATACCCAGGCCACCACCACGTAGAAAGGCACAGCCAGCCAGATGAAGAGGGAACCAACTAGCGGGTGCGCCTCCCGGACCCCGTCCCCGATCGCGGCGAACTGGGGCACGATGGCCAGCGGCAGCAGCAGCACGAAGATCCACATGAAGTAGTGGTTCAGGGAAGCGAAGTGCCGCGGGTAGGGAAAGTTCTTAATGCGCTCCGACTTGCCCTGCAGGGTGAACAGCTCCTCCACGACGCCTTCGAGTTGCAGGAAGGAAAACTCCCAGATCACCCCCGACTCCTTCAGGCGGCGTAGGTGGTGCGACTGCAGGTACAACAGCGCCGTCTGCTTGTTGCCCTTGCCCATCACGTAAGCTAGGTCGCTCTCCGAGAGGTAGTACGCCAGGTCGGCCGCCACGGTGGAGATGCGTTCGGGGGGGCGGATCAGTTCGCTCCACTCCGCGTTGGTCCGCTCCTTGGCCATCGTCTCCCAGGGCTTCGGCGCGCGCATGGCGTGGCGTAGGGCCGTCATCCAGGCGATGTGGCGGTAGGTCAGGGTCTTGATCTCGTGGTGCAGTTCCACCGGCGATAGCTGTACGGCGGCGTGCTCGTTGGTCACCATGTCCTGCGCGTACATCCCGAAGGTGCGCGAAGTATTTACGATGCCGCCCCAGATCATGCGCGCCTCCCAGATCCGGCCGTAGGCGGAGTTGTTCTGGAAGCCGATCACGAAGGCCACCGCCGTGCCGATGAGTGCCAGGGGCGTCCAGGGGATCTCCAGCCAGCTCAGGTCGAAGAAAAAGTACACGCTCACTACCCCCAGGATGATGGCCACGAAGAGGTAGGTCTCAAAGCGCGTCCACTTGGCCATGTCGCGAATGCTGTATACGTTCTTGGTGTACATCGGGGAGAGTTTTACGGCGCTCGGGAATCCGGGCCCCGTAAACTTACAGCCGGGCAGAGGGAATTTACGCAGGCCGCGGAAGCAGGGGCTCACCTACGGCGGTCGATCGCCCGAAATCCTGCCCCCCCCCTCACCAGCCCAGTAGCCACGACAAGTCTAATTGCTGGAATAGGGACAGTATCCCTATCACGCTTGCCAATATGGCGAAAAAGAAGTTCCTAATGCTGTATATTGAGTATTTCTGCATACCGCTTTTATCCGTCCAGCTCGTCCTCAAGGAATATAGTCCGGGGGCCGTAAGCATTAATCCTGATAATCCGATCAGCAGCGCTTGCCAATCGATCAGTATAGAAATCACTTATCGTCTATTTTTGTTATATATAATCAACTCCCTGCTGAGGCGATTAGTATTGCGCGAACGCAGGTGTCGACGCAGGGCCAGGAGGAGGCAGGGGATCGCAGTGCTTATGCCTGCACGTCGCTATGCGTACGGGCCAAGCTGGTCTCCCACGGTCGTTCAGTTCCCCGCCGGCAGGCAAGGGAAGGGCAGGAAAATGACGGGAAGTCCGTGAAACGTGACAATTAAACGTAATATGTTAAAAACAGGCATGGAGGGGTATGGTGATGGATAAAAGGACTATATTCATATTGGCTTATTATCAGACACTATTGAACAAACCCTTCGGCTGGGGCGGAGTAGTACTCCGCCCTACCTTTCGTTGATTTTACGCATTACATATCCGTAAATCCATGGTGCCGGGTATTCCTTTCCACTAGTGCTTCCGAATTGAACTAAGAGCTTGACGCCGGCAGCGTGGTGCTAAACGAGCGGACAAAAGTTCAGCATAGCCGGAGCTCCGGTGGATTTTTGGCGGGGTAGTGCAGCGCCGCGCTGGCCAGTCAAGGGGCAGCTTATCTCGGTCGTGAAGCACTAGTTTGATCCGCGGGCGAAAACTTCCCACCCGTGGCCGCGCCCTGTTAGTGACTCGTAATACAGACCTTAGCGTGCTGCCACCCAGGGGTCGCGCCGGAAGGCCGCATCTTGTGCCGATGAGAATGCTACTCGCCCTGATGGTGCACTGCCTGCTGCTCCCCGCCTGTACGGCCCAGACCACCGCCCTCCGTAAGCCGGATACCGCACAGTTTACGCTCCCCGGACGGGAGGCCGCGCCCTGCGACCAACGGCTGACCACTTACGGAACCGCCTTCGGGGAGCTTTCCACGGCCGACTTCCGCTTCCTCGACGCTGCGTTGGAAGAGGTACACCTGGTGGGCTACGGCGAAGACACCCACGGTACGGCGGAATTTACCGCCCTGGCCGGCGGGCTGTTCCTCTACCTGGTGCGGGAACAGGGCTTCCGCAGCCTGATTATTGAAGATGCCTTCGGGGAGGTCCGCCGGATGGACCGCTTCGTGCAGGGGGAGCTCGCCGAGGTTGGCGACGTGCTCTCACCGGGCAACTGGCGCTACCACACCACGCAGTTTGCCGACCTGCTCACCCGCCTTCGGGATTACAACCGCCTGCACCCCGACGACCGCGTCCACGTCTACGGCCCGGAGATGCAGTACGTCAACACCGACGCGGCGTTCCTGCAAGCCTACCTGCGGGAGCGGGGGGCGCAGATCGACCTGGGCCCCCTGCTGGAGATGGCCACGATCTGGAACGACCGCTCCGCCGAGCAGGTCCGCGTGGATGCCGCGCTCATCGGGCGGGCCGACAGCTTGCTCACCGCCGGAGCGATGGAGTGGCGTGCCGCGGACGCTACGGCCTACGCCTACGCCCGTCAGCACCTGACCGTGATGCAACAGTACCTCACCGCCCACCAGCAGACCTCGTGGGAGCCCAAACACGAGCTCCGCGAGGAGGGGATGTACGAAAACCTGGGGTGGATTCTGGCGCATAGCCCCCGGGGCAAGGCGATGTACTGGGCACACAACGCGCACGTCCACCACGGGCTGGTCAACGGCGGTATCGCGGCCACCGGACGGCGGCTGCACGAACAATACGGGGAGCGCTACTACGCCATCGGCACCGATTTTGGCGCGGGCAGCTTCCTGGCCCACGCCGCCGACGCCGAGACGACGGGCTGGGGCCTGGCCGAACGGACCCTGCCGCCCCTCGATTCCACTACCCTGACGGCCTGTCTGGACGCCTGGGGGGCGCCCGACTACTTCGTCGATCTGCGGGCCGCCCGGCAGGACGCGGCCCTAGCTGACTACATGGCCCAAACCCATCGTTCCATGACGGGGGCGGGGGCGCAGGTGCGGCGGCAATCCGTAGAAACGGACCGCTTCCTGCAGCAGTTCGACGGCCTGATCTACCTGCGGCAGTCCACTCCCATTGAGCCTCTGGGCAACTAGCAGACACCGGCAGGCGGGGGCGGCGGCGTACCTTCCCCGTACTGTCTCCCTTCAGCAAGGGCTAAATTTTTTATCGTGAGGGTACCTGTCTTTTCTGTTTTTTTGCTGCTGATCGTGTCTTGCGGACAGCCGCCGGATATCCCCCCCGTCTCTGCGGTAGAAACAAGCGACCTCGACCGCTTCTGGCAAGCCTACGATACGGTACTTGTGACGCAAGATTCGGCGGAGCAGCTGCGGCTGATCAACGAGCTCTTCATCGATCCGGCCAGTCCCGGTCAGCAGACGCTGTTCGCGGTGCGCGGCTATACGCCGGGAGAGTACGTGCACTACATCAACACTTATCCGGCTTATTACGCTGCCATTCGCGCGAACCTGGCGGAGCATAACAGCTCGATCGAAGCACTCGACGGCTACCTGGCCCGCCTGCGGGAACTCTACCCCCAGGCCACCCCGGCAAAGGTCTACCTGGGCATCGGCAACCTGCGGACGCCCGGTACGACGGTCGATTCCATGGTGCTGATCGGCGCGGAGATGGCCTTCGGGGACGCGGGGGTGGACGTGTCCGAACTTCCCGACGAGCTCCAGTACGTCAAAAACTACCTCCGAACGAATCCGGTGAACGAGCTGGACTTCCTGGCGGTCCACGAGTATGTACACACCCAGCAGGTGGAGTCCTTCGGGGTCAGTCTGCTGGCTACGTCCCTGCGGGAGGGCAGCGCGGAATTCATTGCGGGACTGGCCTCCGGAAAGCCGTCGCGTACCCCGGCCCTGGCCTACGGGCGGGAGCACGAGTCCGCCGTGTTCGCCGCCTTTCGGGAGCAGATGTTCAACCGCGACCCGGGGTACTGGCTCTGGACCAGCGCCGAGAACGAGTTCGGGATCCGGGACCTGGGCTACTTCGTCGGCCACCGCCTGGCCAGCGCCTACTACCGGCAGCAGGCCGATTCCCTACGAGCCATCCAAACCCTCATCGAGCTGGACTACGGGGATGAGGCCGCCGTGCGCAACTTCGTGGACGCCATCGGCTACTTCGAGGCGCCAATGACGGAGTTGCTCGCCGCGCACCGGGATCAGCAGCCCTACGTCACCAAAATCGAGCGGCAGGGCAAGCGGGTGACTGTCCACTTCTCCGCGCCCATGGACCCGGCGTACCGGGGCTTCGACTACGGTCCGCTGGGCGAGGAGGCCGTGCTTTCCGTCACCGACGTCATCGGCTTTTCCAGCGACTCCACCGCCCTGACCTTCGCCGTCGATCTACAGTCCAAGCGGCAGCAGGTGCTGTTGACCCACCGCTTCCGCAGCGCGGAGGGGGTGGAGCTGCAGGCGTATTTGTTGGAGACGGGGGAGGAGTGAGGGAATAACCTCCTGGCTACTACCTGAAAAGGGTGGGGAAGCGGTCTCTTAACCTGCTACGAGATGTAGTGACATCGACTAAATTTTGCAAGCCCATTTAGGAGGGGGCAACCACGGAGATACGGAGGGATGCACCGAGGGGGGCATAGTTCCATACACCTGATCTATGGATTGCAACTACGCGGAAATTGGGCGTAGCATGTACGCGTGGACTCCTTCCTAGCTTAGCGCTTGTTTGGGATTCCGCTCACCGCCGTAAACTTGCTCTTTTGCGCCTACTCTTCGCCTCGAAAAGCGTCACTTAGCCCGTCACCGCGAAGCAGCCACGAAGTGCACCTCCCGTTCCCGAGGCTCGATCAGCCCCAAAATAACGGCGTTTTCGTCAGGCTCGGAAAACCCAAACAAGCTCTAATACACCACCACCCCCCAGTACACCAGCGCATGGGGTTCGTCCGCCGAGGTGTTTCTTGCCACCAGTACGTAACTACCGGGTCCCGGATTGAAGGCCCACCCACCCGGGCCGTTCGCGTCCTCGTTGCTGAATCCTTCGTAGTACTGGAAGGTTTGTCCATTGCGAAAGTTAGAGAGCTCCGTGTCGGGGATCAGCCAGGTGGAGACTTCTCCGGAGTTGCAACCGTCGATGTAGAACTGTTCGCCGGAAGTGAGGGAGAAGGGATGCCAGACGCTGGCCCCGGGGTTCATTTGCTGTTTCTCCTGAAAAATCGTCCGGGACCCGCTCGCATTAGTAAAGACGGGCAAACGGTCGACTTCCAGGCTCATCGTCTGGGGTGTCTCGCCCCGGTTGCGAAGCACGGCATAATAAGTGCCCGCCGACAGCTGCAACTGCTCGAAACCGCAATTGTCGAGATAGGAAGCAAAGTTTCGGTAGGCGTTGCCGGCCTCGAAGTCGGCCAGCCCGCTCGCGTCAACAATCGCAGCCTCATTGCCCCGGTACTGGGCGGCGTGGTAGAACGTAACGGTGGTAGAACTGGTTAATCTGAATTCTTGCTTGCGGGTCTGACCGTAGTCCAGGCGGACGTTCTGCATGGCGGCGAGGATCGTGTTGGATTGGTCGATCCCTATCGCGCCACCTCCGCTAGTGCCGCCACCACCACCGCCACCTCCGCTAGTGCCACCACCCCGCTAGTGCCACCGCCACCTCCGCTAGTGCCACCGCCACCTCCGCTAGTGCCACCGCCACCTCCGCTAGTGCCGCCACCGCCGCCGGTGCCGCCCCCGCCCCCGCTTCCAGTACCGCCCCCACCCCCACTGAATTTATTACAGTCCACTTGGTACCGTAAACATTCGCCGGCCTCAATAAGCAGAATATCGCTAAGCACAGCACCATCACGGCCTTCAATACGGAGCGTATATACGCCGGCATCTAGGTTCTGAAAGAAGTTGGTGACGGAACGCGGGCTATCACAGGAGGGGCCACCACTGCGTTGGTATGTCTCTAGGGTTCCCACGTATACATTGTCTACATAGTAGTCCTGTGCGCCTACCCCGCAATCGTCCGAAAGACGGAAGATCAACTTCCCCTCCTCATCTAATTCGACGATCGGCTCGGGGGGCGGACAGCCCAAGAAGCAGACACAGGAAAGAATGGCAAGACAGGTGAATAGCCGCATAACGTGAATATTTAATGGTGGAACCGGACGACCTGTTCTTCCGCTCACGATATTCATCAGGGAACCTTACTGAATCGGATGCGGCCTTAGGTTGAGTTGCTTTCCATTCCGAATTTATGTGCCAATTGTACGTAACGTGGTATCCAGCAGCCACTTATCGCTATAAATCATCATAAATGATGAGGCAATTCAGGTGTTTTTGGATATCTGCCTGTCCAGACACGTTAATGTTGCGTACTATCGATCGTGTCATTTCATAACTAACTCCTCGTATCAACCCGTAGTCTGGGGGAACGGGGTAATATACTTGCACACCATTCTGGGCGGATGAACTCTGGTATTCACACCAGTAATCCTGTAACGACGATATGCTCAACTTTCTAAAAACTCTCCTGGGACTCTCCCGAAATACGGTATCCCCGGAGGACCTCGCCAACGGCACCGTGATCGATGTCCGTACTCCCGCTGAATTTCAGCGGGGGCACGGGGCGGGCAGTATCAACGTGCCGCTCCACCAATTAGGGGATGCGTTACCGCGTCTACGAAAATTGGACCAGCCGCTTATCACTTGCTGCCGCTCCGGTAGTCGAAGCGCCCGAGCCGCCCGGCAATTAAATAAAGCGGGGATACAAACCATCAACGGCGGAACTTGGCAGAGCGTCCAGGAACAAAGAGGGTAGGTGATGCGGGCAGCCTAAAACTCCACCGCCTCCGCAAAGCCCCCCTGGGCCTCCACGGCCCGGAAGCGCGCCCAGGCGGCGTCGACGAGGTGCCGGGTGAGCGTCTCCAGGTAGTAGCTGCCGGCGGCGGGGTCGGCGTACTGGTCGAGGCCGGCCTCGAGGCGCAGCAGGTGCTGGATGTTGAGGGCCATGCGGCGCCCGAAGGGGGTAGGGGGCACGTCGCCGCCCTCGGCCGGGGCCAGGAAGAGCTGGTCGGCGCCGCCCGTCACGGCCGAGAGGGCCTGGGTGGTCAGCCGCAGCAGGTTGGCGTCGCGGTCGTCGGTGAGGGTGGCCAGGTCGGTGTGGGCGGCAATGCGCACGGGCGCGGCATCCTCGACGCCGAACCCCTTCAGCACGTTGGCCCACAGGATGCGCAGGGCGCGCAGCTTGGCGATGTCCACGTAGTAGGAGGTGCCCACCGTAAAGGCGAACTGTAGGTGGGCGCTGACGATGGCGGGGGGGTAGCCCCGGTCGTGGAGTTGCTGCAGGTACTCGGCCCCCTTGGCGATGGCCAGGGCCAACTCGGTATCCGCCGTATCCGGACCGTTATTGAAGCCCGCCGCGTTCACCTGCAACACGCGGAACTCCGGCATCCAGCGATCCACGAAGTCCAGCAGGCGGATGAGCGGGGGGAAGGGCGGCTCGCTCCAGTCGAGCAGGGGATCGAAGTCTACCGACCCCCGAATTTTATGTAGGGCGTAGCCCTCCTTGCGCAGGTACTTCACGAGGTCGCGGAAGAGCTCGGCGGGGTCCTGGCCGGGGTAGCGCAGGGCGCAGTGCAGCGAGATGTAGTCGAGGTGGATGCCCGACAGCAGTTCGCCGACTTCCCCGGCATCCGGCTGGTGGTAGAGGCGGAACAGCAGGGCCTCCGCCCCCTGTTCGAGCGCCGCGATCGCCGAGCCGTTCGTTTCCGCACTGCTGCCGGCGTCGACGTAGGCCCCGACTTCCCAGCCCGCCGGACGGTCCAGGGGCGGGCGGGCCTCCACCTCCGCGGCGGTATAGAGCGGAGACAGGCGCAGGTAGTCGTCCACCGCCCCGTCGAGACCGGCCACGTCGCGTCCCTTCAGCTCCTGGCGGACCCGGCCGAGCCAGTCGGATTTGTCGGAATCGGGAAAGTGTGGGGAAGCGGCAGCGCTGTTCATGGGCGGTGGATTAGCGGTGCGTAAGGTAGGACTTTTGCCCCCGCTAGCGCAGCGGCTTGCGCAGGCCCAGCTGCAGGCCCGCCATCCAGTAGCGCTCGGGCAGGGCCGCCCCGGGGCGGGTGAAGGAGCCGGGGTAGTGCTTGAAGAAGGGTTCGAGCAGCAGCTGGGTGGTCCGCTCCTTACCCAGGAAGTAGGTGGTCGTCAGGGAGGTCGTCCACCCTACGCCGATGTTGCTGCGGTAGTCGTCGCTGTCCTCCAGGGCCCGGGGCCGGGCGAAGGCGGGATCGAGGTAGCGGCCGCGGACGCGGGTGGCCAGGTTGATGACCGGACCGGCGTTCACGTTCAGCCGCAGCCGCCGGCCGGGCACTTCGTAGCTGGCCAGCAGCGGCACCTCCAGCAGTTGCAGCCGGTTGGTGGTGCGTTCGAGGCTCATCCGCTGCTGCACGCCGACGGCCTCGTACTCGAGCCGGTTGCGGATCTCGGCGTAGGTCAGGCCCGTCAGCACCCGGAAGCGTTCGTTGAGCCGGTAGCGCAGGCGCAGGCTCACCTGGAAACTCGCCGTAGGGAACTCGCTCACCTCCCGCGCATCGCGCAGCGGCCGGGCCCCCTCCGCCCCGGCTCCGAAGGTCTGGTGGGCGTAGGCGGCCCCCATCAGCCCCTCCAGCTCAAAGCGGCGGCGGCTGGCCCGGAAGGGCGCGGTAGCGGCGGCCGGAACAAGTTTCGGCAGCGGCAGCTCAGCGACGGCCAGGGCTACCGGACCGCGGGTGGGTAAAGCAGTGACGGGCACGCGCAGCACCACGCGTATATGCCCTCCGGGAAAGGGTGTAGCCGTGGGCGCGTCCGCCGGTGCCGGGCGGGTGATCGGGGAAGGGATCGTCGCGGCGGCAGCTAACATTCCGCTGGCCGGGGCAGTACCCCGCTCGTCCCGTAGCGGAGGGGCAAGCTCCGCCTTCGGGGTGGCGGCGACAGGCTGCTGGACCTCCGGTTCCCGGGTTCGGGCGATCGCGGGGGCGGTGGTTGCGGGTACGGGGTCGGCTTCCGGTGGGGTTCCTGACACCTGCGTACCCGCCCGGAGAAAGTAGGTGAGTCCGGCCGCGAACAGCAGCAGGAGGAGGGCCGCGTAGCTCCGGTAGGCGGCGGGGCGGCGGGCGGCGGCGATGCGTGCCCACATGCCGGCGGGGACGGGGGCCTGCCGCTGGGCCAGCCGGTCGGCAAAGAGGTGGTCGAGGGCCTCGCCTTCGGGGATGGGGGCCTTGCGGGCGGCGATCCTGGCCCAGAGATCGGGGGATACGTCGGGCCGGCGGTCACCGAGGCCCTCCCGGAAGCGGTCGTCGATGGAGCTCATATGGCGATGCGTTGGCGGACTTCGATCTGTTGCTGCAGCACCTTGCGGGCCTTGAGCAACTGGCTGCGGGAGCTGGCTTCCTGGATGCCGAGCATGTCCCCGATCTCCTTGTGGCTGTAGCCCTCGATGGCGTAGAGGTTGAAGACGATGCGGTAGCCGTCGGGCAGGCCCTGGATGAGCTGCAGCAGCTCGCGCTCGCCCAGGTCGGCGTAGGCGGTGGGGGCACCGGTGCCCTCGGGCACGTTGTCGAGGCCGGTCTGCTCGAGGGTGAAGCGCTTGCGCTGGTAGGTCTTGAGGGCCACGTTCACGCACAGCCGGCGGGCCCAGCCGGCGAAGGATCCCTTGGAGCCGTACTGCCCGAGCTTGGCGAACAGGCGGACGAAGGTGTCCTGCAGCACGTCCTCGGCCTCGGCCTGGGTGCGGCAGTAGCGCTGGCAGACGCCCATGAGCAGGGGGGCATAGCGGTCGAAGAGCGCCCGCTGGCAGCGGTCGTCGCCCCGCAGGGAACCGTCGATCATGTCCTTTTCCTTCATGCTCAGCATTGGCCGGAGGGGGAGTTTAAAGGTAAGACACGGCGGGGGGAAGTTTCGTGGTCCGGCCGGGACTTATCTTCGGGCCCGATGCCGCACGTTGTCCCCCGCTACTCCTACGCACTCCTCATCCCGGCCTACCTGCTCCTCTTTGCCGCCTGCTACGCGGCCCTGTACGCGACGGGGGTGGTGAGCGTGCTGCCCGACGCGGCGCGGCTGGTGCAGTGGGATGCGGCGTTCTACGACGCCATCCGGGAGGGCGGCTACCAGTATACGCCCGGACAACCGAACAACGCGGGCTTCTTTCCCCTCTTTGCCTACTGGTGGAAACTGCTGGGCGTGGGGCCGGTGACGATCAGCCTCCTTAACGGCGCCACCTACGCGGTCAGCCTCTACTTCCTCTGCCGGCTGCTGCGGCCGGACGGCGTGGTGCTCGGCCTGTTCATGTCCCTGCCCTTCCTCTTCTTTTTCTTTACGCCCCTGTCGGAGGCGCTCTACTTCGCCTTCACCACGGCACTGCTCTACGGGCTGGTACGCAGGAAGCCCGGATTGATCCTCGCCTCCCTGCTACTGGCCGGGCTCACGCGGGCCAGTTTTCTGTTCCTGGTGCCCGGACTGGTCGGCATGGCCCTCATGGTCCACCCCCGCGACGCGGCCTTTCGCTGGGCGTCCTGGCGCGTCATCCTGCTCCACTACCTCCTGCCGCTGCTGCTGGCTACCCTGGTGGTGGCCCTGGTACAGTACGTGCAGGTGGGCGATGCCCTGGCCTACTACAAAACCCAATCGACCGCCTGGGGCCGCTCCTTCGGCTGGCCGGTCTTTCCCCTCGGTCGGGAGGCGACGGGCTCGATCGTCCTGCTCACCCACTTCAGCTTCTGGCTGGCCCTGGGCGTGTCCCTGCTCGGACTCAAGTACCTCGTCGAATGGCTGGCGCGGGGCCGCCTGCGGTCCACCATCCAGCCCGTCGAGTTGCTCGCGGTGATCTACCTGACGATGAGTCTGCTCAGCATCGTTTTCTTCAACCCCGAGTGGTACTGGTGGCCGCGGGGGGCATACAGTGCCACCTACCTCACGGGCCTCAATCGCTACCTCCAGACCTCCCCCTTCCTACTCGTCTTCCTGGTCTTCCTCTTTCGCCAGTCCCGGCCCGGCCTGCGCGCCCTCGGGATGGGCCTGGTCGTTACGCAACTGGTCTGGCTATTGCTCGATCACCGCTACTACGTCCACATTCAGCATTACCTGCCCTTCGTGTTCGTCACCCTGCTCCTGCTGCCCTACGTCCTCTACCACTACTTCCGCTGGAAGCCCCTGGGCTACGTGATCGTAGTGGCCTCCTTCTGCCTGCAGGTCTACATGTTTCACTACTTCCTCACGGGCGTGCAGGTGGACTAGTCAATACTAGTGGACCAAGTCGGAAGTCCTGATACACCCAAGTCTAGCGCTCGCGGTGCTCCCCTTCACCCAAGAAGCCTGCCCATAGCTACGGCTATGCTTGGTCTCTTTCATTCGGCTACCACCGCGA
Organism: Lewinellaceae bacterium; assembly: GCA_963803525.1. Taxonomy (GTDB): domain Bacteria; phylum Bacteroidota; class Bacteroidia; order Chitinophagales; family Saprospiraceae; genus Neolewinella. The sequence goes on along the minus strand of CAWDMV010000003.1, from coordinate 134,289 downwards.
TTGCATTGACTTAGTGTATCGATACTTCCAGCTTGGTCCACTAGGGCCTTACTTAAACGTTAAACCCGCGAAAATGCCTTCTTTCCCCGGCCCCGGCTAATCCTTTCGGGCCCCCTGCCCCAAAGGCCGCAAAGGAGAGGGGAGACGTCCCATAACTCAATAGGTATCCGCCCGAGAATCTGTGTTCACCCGTACCCCATCCGTGGTAAACCCACGCCGCGCCGCGGCAAAACCTCCGCGCAACTCCGTGCCCTCCGCGGTGAAAAATCCATCGCGCAGCGACACCCCTCCCTCCGCCTCCAAAGCAAACGCTGCACTCAAAAACGAGGCCAGGTGCCCAAACCAGAGGCCACCAGCCACGCAAAACCCACCTATCTTCCCCTCCGAAAGCCCCCCCCCCATGCCGATGCCTAAATCCGCCGCGCTCCTGTTGCTTACCCTGCACCTGCTGGCCTGCCAACACGATACGAACGCTCCCCCCCCGGGCTACGCAAACACCGCCACGGAAAAGATCCAGCTCAACCAGGTGGGCTACTTCCCCGACCAGCGCATCCACTTCACCTACGCGGATACGAGCGCGGGCGCGGGTGCGGAGGACATGACACGGGTAGACAGCTTCTACCTCACCGACCTGAGCGGAAAGAGAATCGTCCGCCGCGGACAACTGGGCGCGCAGACCGACTGGACCGACCTCGCCGGCGTCATCGCACGCCCCACCGAAACCGCCCCCCTGCCCGTGGGCGACTACCGCGTCTTCATCCCCGAATGTAGGTTATTCCTATCCGCTACACGTGCAGGAACACGCCCTGCGGGAGGCCTTTCGGGGCTCCGTGCGCGGCCTGTACTACCAGCGCGCCTCCCAGGCCCTGCCCGAAGCGCACGCCGGACAGTGGGCGCGCGCCGCCGGTCACCCCGACACCGACGCGCGCTACCACCCCTCGAGCGGGCACGCGGAGGGGAGCCGGTCGAGCCCGGGCGGCTGGTACGACGCGGGCGACTTCAACAAGTACGTCGTGAACGGGGCCTTCCCGGTCGGCCAGCTGCTGAGCCTGTACGAAGACGTGGGCGACCCGGCCCCCGACGGCACCCTCAACCTCCCCGAAAGCGGCAACGGGAAGAGCGACTACCTCGATGAGCTCAAGTACGAACTCGACTGGATGCTCACCATGCAGGACGACGACGGCGGCCTGTTTCACAAACTCACCACCCTGGCCTTTGCGGGGATGGTGATGCCGGAAGCTGCCACCGCCCAACGCTACATCGTGGGCAAGAGTACGACGGCGACCTACGACTTCGCCGCCGCCACCGCCCAGGCCGCGCGGGTATACCGCGACTACGACCCCGCCTACGCCGACCACCTCCTGGCCGCCGCCCGCCTGGCGTGGCGCTGGGGGCAGGCCAATCCCGCCGCCTTCTTCCGCAATCCCCCCGACGTCTCCACCGGCGAATACGGCGACCGGAACGCCGACGACGAGCGGGCCTGGGCCGCCGCCGAGCTCTTCGCCACCACGGGCGAGCAGGCATTCTACAACGATCTGCAAGTCAATCCCCCGCGCGTCCGCTTCGGGGCCGGGGTGGGGTGGACGGCCTACATGGGCAACCTGGCCGCCTTCACGCTGCTGCGCTTTCCCGACCGCGTCCCCCAGGAGCTGCACGACCGGCTGCGGGGACTGGTCATCACGCTGGCCGACAGTCTCGTTATGGAAATTGATGCTAACCCCTACCAGCAGCCGCTTACCGACTTCCACTGGGGCAGCAACTCCGACGTGGCCAACGCCGCCATGCTGATCGCCGCCGCCCACCAACGCGAGCCGAAGGAGGAGTACGTGACCGCGATGCGCCGCGGCGTAGCCTACCTGCTCGGCCACAACCCCAACGGCGTGTGCTACCTCACGGGCTTCGGCGCGCGCTCCCCCCGGTTCATCCACCACCGGGCCAGCAGCGCCGACGGGATCGACGCGCCCGTACCGGGTCTGCTTTCCGGCGGCCCCAACCCCCGGCAGCAAGACCGGGAGTACACCACCTACCGGCCGGGCGTCGCCCCCCTCCAGAGCTGGGCCGACCAGACGCCGAGCTACGCCAGCAACGAAATCTGCCTGAACTGGAACGCCCCCTTCACCTACGTGGTCGGCTACCTGGAGGCCAACCGCTGGAGTAAATAGCGATAAACCACAACAAAGCCCGCCGTTTTGGAGTAATGCCAACACATTTGTCCCTAAAATCCAGACCCATGGCTAACGATCAACTCACCTATCTCATCCAGGAAAGCATTGCCTCCATGCAGGCCGGCGGCCAGATCGCCAAGAAAGCAACCTCCGAAATCCACGAAGCCGCCAGTAATTCCAAGCTTAAGTCCGCCCTCGAGCAAGCCAATAAGCAGGCCGAGCAGTGGCGTCAGCGCGTGGACCAGGCCCTGCAGGAATCCGGCGGCAGCAGCGAAGGCGGCAACCGCATCATCGAGGCGCTCTACGACGTGAGCAAGTCGGTCCTCACCAAGTACGACGACGACTACTCCCGCGACCTGGCCATCATCGAGACCAGCCAGCTCGCCCTCCACTACTGGATCGCCGCCTTCGGTACCATGGACGCTTACGCCAAACGGGCCGGCCTCAGCCAGACTTCCCAAAACATGGAGAAGTGCCGCAAGGAAGCCGAGCAGGCCGACAAGAAGTATACGGATATTGCCCTGGGCATCATCGAGGCGCACGGCTAGTCGCGGGCGGCAAAAGCCGGCGGCGGCAACATGCTCATTGGTGTGACATTATAAAACCACGGAGACACGGAGGGAGGGATGCACGGAGGTTTTGCGCCAGGCTCCGTGCATCCCTCCGTGCCTCCGTGGTTAATTTTTTCATACTATGCCCCTTCTGCACGCTGACTTTGCGCGTGTTCAAGGACTTACCCTAACCGTAAGTCCCCAGTTTCTCTCCCTGCATATCAGTCCAACACCGTCGTCACCCGTACCGTTTCGTGCAGGGTGCGGTGGACCGGACAGCGGTCGGCAATCTCCAGTAAGCGCTGCCGTTGGGTGTCGTCCAGATCTCCTTCCAGGACGACGACCCGCTCGAAGTGATCGATCTTCGTGGGGCGCTTGTCGCTGGCCTCCATATCGGCCATGTAGTCCTTCTTGTGGTTGAGGTGCACCTCTACTTTCTCGACTACCCAGCCCTTGCGGCGGGCGTACATCTGGATCGTCATGGCGGTGCAGGCGCCCAGGCCGGCGCTCACCAGCTCGTAGGGGCCGGGGCCGAAGTCGTTGCCCCCGACCGAGGTGGGTTCGTCGGCCGTCAGGTGGTGCTGACGTACCATGATCTCCGTGGTGTAGCCTTCCTGCCCCAGACGCACCGCCACCTTGTGGTCGCTCTCCAGGGGATCGAGTTCGGGCGCCGGTAGGTAGCGGTTAGACCAGCTGGCGATGACCTGTCCGACGTAGTGGCTGTCGCGCTTGCTGGACAGCAGGTGGTCGGCCCCGTCCAGGCTCACGAAACTCTTGGGGTGGCGGGCGGCGGTGTAGAGCTTGGCGGCCTCGTCGATGTTCACGGTGCGATCCTGGGGGGAATGCAGGATCAGGATGGCGGCATCCAGGTGGCGGATGTTGGCGGCCAGCTGGTGATTGCCCAAGTCATCCACGAATTGCTTAGCGATGCGAAAGGGGCGTCCGCCGATATCGACGGTTGCCTGCCCCGCCTGGGTGATCTCGTCGAGCTGGTCCTGAAAGTGGCGGGAAACGTGATCCGGGGCGAAGGGCGCGCCGATCGTGGCCACCGCCTTCACGGAGGGCAGCCGTCCGGCGGCACAGAGCACGGCTGCCCCGCCGAGGCTGTGGCCCACCAGCAGGCCGGGGGCGCGGTGGTGTTCCTCCAGCCACTCCGCCGCGGAGATCAGGTCGGAGATGTTGGTGGTGAAGTTGGTGTCCACGAAGTCTCCCTCGCTCTCCCCGATGCCCGTGAAGTCGAAGCGCAGCACGCCGATGCCCTGCAGGTTCAGCTCCCGGCAGATGTTGTGGATGGCCGTCAGCGTATTGCCGCAGGTGAAGCAGTGGGCAAAGACGGCGAAGGCGTAGGGGTGGCGGTTGACGGGCAGCTCCAGGCGAGCGGAAAGCTGCTGGCCGGCGGCGTTGGAAAAGGAAACTTTTGTGGCGTTCACGTGGGTTTGTTTAAAACAATTTGTTTGTAATAGTGGGTGGGAATCGTTAGATTTGTAGCACCGCTTACGGGAAGTACACGACTCAATCTCAACGCATGTCGACCCATAACACCCAAACCCCGGCCGATCCCGAAGCCGCCCACCCCGACCCCACGAAGGTAACGCCCCCCGACCGCCGACCGCCCCCGCTCGCAAAGGAGCGCGACCGCCTGCGCGACATCATCGTCGTGATCGTCACCTACCCCCTCACTCCCACCGAAAAAACGGATAAGCTGGCCTGGAAGAAGCCGTGGCTGGAGTTTGTTTCTTTGCTGCTTAAGGTGGTGCTGGCGCTTTACGCCATTTACGAAGCCGTTAACAAGGTGGGTTAATCGCTTGTACCGCAGGGTTCTATCGCCGCGCGATTGTTTCTAACCGCGGATTACGCGGAGGGACGCAGCGTTTTTTGCCGCTTGCGGCTTAGTGCGCCCCGGATGGCACACGGATCACCGTAGCAATGCCGCGTCAGCACAGAGCGTAGAATCTGTGGAAATCTGTGCCCTAATCTGTGGTAAATCCGTGTTAAAAAGACACTTGCGCAGCAACCCTAATGCTCCGCGAGATAAGCGTGCACGAACTTAATCGCCATTGCCCCCTCCCCCACGGCGGAGGCCACCCGGTTCATGGCGCCGCTGCGCACGTCGCCGGCGGCAAAGATGCCGGGCTGGCAGGTTTCGAGGAGGAAAGGGTTGCGCTCGTGGGGCCAGCCCTGGCGGCGCTTGGGGTTGGCGAGCAGGTCCCGGCCGGTGAGGATGAAGCCCTTGCTGTCGGTCATGATCTGGCCGCTGGCGAGCCACTCGGTACGGGGGCGGGCGCCGATGAAGATGAACAGGGCATCGGCCTCCACTTCTTCGGTGGCCTGGTCGTCGGTGTGCTCGAGTACGAGGCGCTGCACGTGGTCGTCGTCGCCGCAGACCTTGATGACCTCCCGGTAGCCCTGTACGGTGATGTTGTCGATGTGCTCGATCTGCTCGATGAGGTAGCTCGACATGCTGGAGGTCAGGTCGGGCTTACGCACGAGGATGGTCACCCGGGTGGCGAACTTGGAGAGGTAGACGGCCCCCTGCCCGGCGCTGTTGCCCCCGCCGACCACGAAGACGTGGCGGTTTTCGCAGGCCTTGGCCTCGGTCATCGCGGCCCCGTAATAGACGCCCGCACCGCTAAATTTATCCGCCCCCTCCGCCTCCAGCTTGCGGTATTCCACCCCGGTGGTGAGGATGACGGATTTGGTCCGTACGGTGGAATCATCGTCCAGGGTGAGGATCTTGTAGTTGTCGCGGATCTCGATGTTGGTGACCTCCCGCGGACTGACCACCTCCACCCCGAAGCGCAGCGTCTGGGCCATGGCCCGGCGGGTGAGTTCCGATCCGGAAAGCCCGCTGGGGAAACCCAAATAGTTTTCGATGCGGCTGCTGCTGCCGGCCTGTCCGCCCGGGGCCCGCTTCTCAATGAGGAGGGTCTTGAGTCCTTCCGAGCCACCGTAGACCGCGGCCGCCATACCGGAGGGGCCGGCGCCGATGATGACCACGTCGTACAGGGCTTCACTGGCGGAAACGCTGCGCCCCAGTTTCTCGGCGATCTCGTCAAGTTGGGGATCACTGAGGGATACGCCGTCCTCGAGGATGACCAGCGGCAGCTCCTTCACCTGGCAGTTATGTAGGGCCACCAGTTCTTCGCCCTGGGGGCTCCGGGCGTCGACCCACTCGTAGGGCAGGAGATTCATGGCAAGCCAATCCTTAATGTTGTGGGACTTCGGGGAGTACTGGTAGCCCACCACCCGGATGCCCTCGAAGGCGGGGCGGTAGCCAAGTTTCCAGTCCTCGAGCAGGTCGTGCAAAATGGGGTAGAGCTTTTCTTCCGGCGGGTCCCAGGGCTTGAGGAGGTAGTAATCGAGCTGGACCTCGTTGATGGCCCGGATGGCGGCCTCGGTGTCGCTGTAGGCGGTCAACAGCACCCGCTTGGCGGCGGGGAAGTGGGGACGGGCCTGCTCCAGGAAATCCACGCCGAGCATCTCGGGCATGCGCTGATCGGACAGGAAGAGGGCGATCACCTCCCCCTTCTTCTTGAGGTCGGTCACCGCATCGAGGGCTTCCTGAGCGCTGGTCGTGCTAATGATGCGGTAAGAGTCCCCGTACTGGCTGCGGAGGTCCCGCTTGAGGGAACGGAGTACCTGCTGGTCGTCGTCGACCGACAGGATGATGGGTTTGCGGTCTTTGGCCATGGGGATACGGTGAGGAGGGGTACGGGAACAAAAGTCATAACGCGGTAAGCTCTAAATGGCTTACTCTACGGGAAAACAGACGCGGAACACCGTGCGGCCCGGCTTGCTTTCCACTTTGACGTACCCATTGTGGTGATCGATGACGCGGCGGACGATGTCCAGGCCCATGCCCGTGCCCTCACCGATGGCCTTGGTGGTGTAGAAGGGCTCGAAGATCCGGCTCTGGATGTCCTCGGGGATGCCCGGGCCGTTGTCCTCTACCTCCACGCATACGCAGTCGCGCTCCCGGAAGGTGCGAATGACCAGGTCCCCCCCCTGGTCGGGCAGGGCATCGAGGGCGTTGGAAATGAGGTTGGTCCACACCTGGTTGAGCTCTCCGGCGAGGGCCTTGATCTTGGGAATGTCCGTAGCCAGATCCCGGCAGAGGGTGACGTTCTTCCGCTTAATCTGGTGGTAGAGCATGGTGACGGTGGACCGGATGCCCTCGTGCACGTCGACCGGTTCGAGGCTGGGCTCCTGGTCCATGTGGCTGTACGTCTTGATCGACCTGACCAGCTCGGCGATGCGCCCGCTGGCGGTCTGGATCTCGCTGACGAGGCTCTCGGTGGTGAGGTTGGTCTCGATCCACCACAGGATGGGGGCAATGGCTTCCTCGGGGACCGCCGCGGCGATCGCCTCGAGGTGATCGACTTCGATGCCCCAGTCTACGAAGGTATCCACCACCTGTTCCGGCCGTTCCAGATCATGGTCGTCCATCCAGTCGGTGAGGTCGTCGATCCGCTCCTCCCGTTCCAGCAGACTGAGCTCCTGGGCTTGTCCGGCGGCCCGGATGCGTTGGAAGAGGATGGCGTTGATCTCGTCGGTCTGTTCCGGGGTGACGCGCATGGTGACGATGCTCTTGAAGCGCTCGGGGGTCTGGCCCAGATGTTTGTGGAGCTCCTGGCTGCTGCGGATCATGGCCGAGGCCGGGTTGTTCAGTTCGTGGGCGAGCCCGGCGCTCATCTTACCGAGGGCCATGAGCTTCTCGTCCATGAGGCGCATTTGCTGAAAATCGCGGACGCGATTGGTCATGACCGTCACCAGCGCCTGGGTGAGGGAGTAGCTGATGTTGACCATCTCCACGAAGCAGTCGCGGTGCAGGCGCAGGGCGCGGGTGTCATGTAAGCAACTCCCGTCGGCACTGGCTTCCGTCATCCTACTGAAGGGCAGCACGCCGGTCACGTAGGGCGCTTTCCACATGCCGAGCTCCTGCCGCCGGTCCTTGCTTTCCCGGGTGATCACGTAGCCGCCGGAGAGGAGGACGACCATGTGGTCCGTGGGCGCTTTCGCCTTGAACAAGGTGGCCCCCTTGGGGTAGAAAACGTATTCGGACTCATCGATCAGCCACTGCAGGGCGGGCTCGTCGACTTCCTGAAAGATGTCGAAGGCGCGGAGCTCCGCGAGCAGGTCCGGGGATTTCTGAAGTTGTTTCAAGGCAAATACTTATGAACCCCTAACAAGGAACGGACCGGCCGGGGTCGGTGCGGACCATAAATCCGCGCTTATTTCAACCCGAGCACCACGCTAAGGCCGTACTCGGCGAGTTCCAGCTGCTCGGAGGTGACCCGTCCGATCTTGCTGATCATGCGTTTTTCGCTGATGCTGCGGACCTGAAAGCAATCGGCGGAACTCACCTTGTCGAGGCCGGACGTCCCGTCGCTGGGCAGTTGGATCATCCAGGGCACGAGTTGATAGTGGCTTTTCCAGTCCGTGATGGGGGCGATGATCCGCAGGGGCAGCTTCCCTACGCCGTCCGCGCTGACGATGAGCGCCGGGCGCTTCTTCGCGATTTCGGCCCCGACGGTGGGGTCGAGGTTGATCAGCCAGATTTCGCCGCGCTTCATTCTTCTTCGGATTCTTCGGGGAGGCACTGAAAGCACAGCAGGTCTTCGTCTTCCCGGTATTCCAGGAGCATGACGTCGCTGGCGACCTGCATGAGGCTGTCGCGGCTAACGAGGCCCTGCTGATGGAGGTCGTTGAGCAGCCACTCGAGGAGCTGGAGCTTATCCTGCTGCTGCATATCCGCGAGCTGGGAGGAGTGCGTGTCCATGTTCTCCGGAACGTGGATCAGGAGGATTGGTGCGCGCAGGGACGCAGGAAGGGACCATTCGTCGACAAATCGTCCTGGGCCATCGGGAAAGCTTGCCGGCGTGCAACCCCGGCCGCACCTTAGGGTCATTGAAGTTAACCGCTTCACCCACAATTCATTAACCACAAATTCCTTGTCATGAAATCATTGCTCTTTTTCCTCCTGCTCGGCACCTGCGTCCCCGCCTTCGCGTCCGCACCCGTCGAGTCCCTCATCACCCGCTCGCACGTCACGGCTACCCACCTGTCCCTCACGCTGGCCAATCTCGAACAGGACCGTACCCTCGTGCAATTCTACGACCTGGATACTGAGGTGACCCTTTACCGTCAAGTGGTGAAGGACCACAACGGCTTTTCCGTCAACTTATCCCTGGAAGAGCTGCCCACGGGCCGCTACGTGATCTCCGTACAGAAGGGCGATACGCTACGGCGCCAGGTCATCCGCAAAACGGAAACCGGCATTCAGTGCAGCGACTGGAAGTAATTCCGGCCACCGACAACCACCGGGGAGGTTCCGGGCGTTAGGAACGCATGCGATTCCTGATGGCCTGCGGCCTCCCCTTTTTTATGTTCGGTTGTGGGGCCGGCGACCCGCCCGTACCCAAGCCCCGCTCGTACCCCCGGATCGAATACCCGGAGCGCGCCTACACCCCGCTCGGCGCCACCTACTGCCCCTTCACCTTCCAGCGGCCGGCTTCCACGCGGGTGGTGCAGGAAACGAGCTACTTTGACGAGGCACCGGCGGATCCCTGCTGGTTCAACCTCCAGCTCACCCCGGAATTGAACGGCACCATTCATTTTTCTTACTACCCCATTTCCTCCTTCGCCCAGTGGGAGGAGTTGCGCGACGAGGCCTTCGAGCTCGTCGGGGTCCATAACCAGCGCGCCAGCGACATCGAGGAAATCCTGATCCACCGCGACGACGCCCGGGTGCACGGCATAGCTTTCGACATTGCCGGACCGGCGGCCAGCCCCTTCCAGTTTTTCCTGACCGACAGCACCCGCCACTTCCTGCGCGGGGCGCTTTACTTCGAGACGCAGGTAAACCCCGATTCCCTGGCCCCCGTCATCGACTACGTCAAGGAAGATATCGCGCGCATCCTGGAAACGATCACCTGGACGGACTAGCCGGGTCTTGCGAAATTTCGCTCGTACTAGCGTAAATTGCCCCCAGCATGAGGGCAAAAACCGCTAATGAGCGCATCATATTCGGGCTAAAGGTCAAGCAGCTGCGGCTGCAGGAGGGTTTCAGCTTCGACCAGTTGTCGAAGCAGACGGGCATCTCCCTGTCTTACCTCAACGAGATCGAGAAGGGCAAGAAGTTTCCCAAGCCCGAAAAGGTCGACCAACTCGCCGCCGCCCTGGGCACCACCACCGGGTCGCTGACCGACGGCAACCTGGGCCGCGAGCTGGCCCCCGTGAGCGAACTGCTGCAGTCCAATTTCCTCAACGAACTGCCCCTGGAGCTCTTCGGCATCGAGCTGAGCAAGGTGGCCGAGATCATCGCCGCCGCCCCCCTGCAGGTCGGCGCCTTCATCAGTACGCTGTTGGAGATCAGCCGCAGCTACGCCCTGCGGGAAGAAAACTTCTACTTTGCCGCCCTGCGCTCCTACCTCGAGCTCAACGCCAACTACTTTCCCGAACTCGAGCGGGCCGTGGAGGCCTTCGCCGAACAGCACCGGCTGCCCGGCATCCGGCCGCTGCCGCCCCGCCTGCTCGGTGAATTACTGGAAGACCGCTACGGCTACGACATCGTGGCCGACGGCCTTGACGACCAACCCGCCCTGGCCCACCTCCGCTCGGTCTACCTGCCCGAGAGCGGCAAGCTCCTGCTCAACGGCAAGCTCACGCCCGTGCAGCGGGGCTTTCAGTTTGGCAAGGAACTGGCCTTTCACTACCTCAAGCTGAAGGAGCGGGCCAATACCAGCAGCATCCTGCGCGGACGCGTCTTCGAGGAGGTCCTCAACCACAGCAAGGCCACCTACTTCAGCGTGGCCCTCCACCTGCCCCTCCGGGCCTTCACCGACGAGCTGCGCGCCTTCTTCGCCCGGCCTACCTGGGACGCCGCGGCCTTCCACGGGCTGCTGCTGCGCTTCAACGCCACCCCGGAGATGTTCTTCCACCGGCTGACCAACGTGCTGCCGCAGTTCTTCGGGCTCGGGGAACTCTTCTTCCTCCGTTTCGCCCACGACAGCGGGAGCGAGGCCTTCGTCATCGATAAGGAACTGCACCTCAGCCGCCGCCATCACCCCCACGAGAACGGACTCTTCGAGCACTACTGCCGCCGCTGGGTGAGCATCCACCTGCTGCAGGAACTGGACGGAGATGAGGGTGCCAACCTCCGCATCGAAGCCCAGCGCAGCCGCTACTACGGCACCGACGATGAATACTTCTGCATCACCCTGGCCCGCACCGGCTACCCGCGCCCGGGCAAGAACGTGAGCGTGACGCTGGGCCTGCTGGTCACCGACGACCTCCGCCGCGAGCTGGGCTTTCTCGACGATCCCGCCGTGCCCTACGTGGTCGTCAACACGACCTGCGAGCGGTGCCCCATTCTGGACTGCCGGGTGCGCGCCGCGCCGCCCTCGGTCGTCGAGCACCGCGAGCAGTACCGCGCCGTCAGGGATGCCCTCAGCGCGCTGGAGTAACCTACAGGATGCGGGCGATCGCCGCCGCGAGTCGTAGCCGCTCCTGATCCATCACCGCCACGGCCCAGCCCTGCAGTTGCGCGCGCTGCGCCAGGTAGTGCTGCTCCGTTTGTCCGGGCGTCGGTACGAGGATAGCGCGTTTGTCCAGCGCCCGCAGGTCCATCAGCGTCGAGTAGCCGGGCCGGGCCACCACGCAGCGGGCGGCCGTGAGCAGCCGGTTCAGGGTCGGGGTATCGGCGTAGGGTAGGGCGGGGTGCTCCCCGGCGGTCAGCGGCGTGCCCCCGGGCAGGCCCCGCACCAAGCGGTAGGAGTAGGGCAGCTCGGGCAACTGCCGCAGGATGATTTCTTCAAAGCGGGTACGCATGGGCTCGGGGCCCGACAACAGGATCAGCAGGTCGAAGGGCTCCAGGCCCGGGCTGGGCGTGAGCCGGCTCAGCGGACCGATGTAGCGCACCGGGGCGAAGCCCGTGGCGGCGGAGAGCTTTCCGCTCAGGCGGTCGTGGCCGCCGTCGTCGGGCACCCAGAACGCGTCGAAGTGCCGCAGTTGCCAGGCGTAAACGGCCGAGGCGGGGGCGAAGTGGGTGATGGGGTGCAGCTGGTGGGTGAGGAAGATAGAGGCTACGTCGGGGTGGTAGCACCCGAAGCGGCTGTCCGATACGATGCGCTCGATGCCGAGTTCCCGGACCAGCGCCGCGGTGGCCCGGCGTTCGGCGCGGATGGTCCGTATCCAGTGCGGGAGTTGTCGGGCCACGTTCCAGGGCATGCGCTTGCTGCTGTAGGTGACGCGGTAGGCGGGCAGGTCATGCACGACTTCCCCCGGCAGCTCCCGGCGCAGCATGGCGGCGGCCGGTCCGCTGCTGGCCCAGCTGATGCGGTCGCCCTCCGCCCCCAGTCGGCGGGCCAGGGCGAGGCTGCGGCTGGCGTGACCGAGGCCCCAGTCGAGGGGAGTGAGCAGCGTGTGCATACGTTTGTTACAACGCCTGCGGAGTGATTAGTTCGGTAGGGGTATGGAGCCGCTCAGTCCGATTATCCGCTCGTGGTGGGGGGGGCGGGGCCACGGGTGCGGGGTCGGGCCGCTACATGAACAGCACTTCCTCCAGTTCCGGCGGATCCTGGTGGGTCTGCCAGAGGCTGTACCAGATGGCCAGGATGGCTCCCAGGCCTACCGTGAGGGGGAGCACCACGAAGGGAATGTAGGTGAACAGCCCGAAAGAGGATTCGATGAAGCGCTGTTCGGCGTACTGCCCGGCCACCAGGGTTTCGTAGGCGATCCAGGTAAGGGCACTGAGTACGGCGCAGAGTACCAGGCGGGGATTGATGCGGTCCTTGAGGGGTTGGGGCAGCATGGTCGACTCCTTCACGGCGGGGTGATCGCGCAGGGTCAGCATGGCTTCGTTGCGGGCCGCGACGGTGCGCAGGTCAAAACGCAATGACTTGCCCTGGGTAAGGCGGGCGATGAGGAGGGTGGTCTCCTTGTAGGACTCCACGCGCATGAGGTGGTGGGCGGGGATGAGTTCGGCGCCCGCGGGCAGTTCACCCAGGCGGATTTGCAGCAGGGCGGCGGGAGCCTCCGAACGGGGTACCGTGAGTGAGCCTACTCCATCATTCGAGATAAACAGGTAGGTGCGGTGCCCGGCATCAGGCCGGGATTGAGTGAGCCAATAGTTCATGGTGCGTGAGTCAAGCAACGTCGGGTACTGCTAAAAAGCAGCCGGTACGGTCAATGTTCTTATAACCCGGGGATTGAATTTTTAGTATTCCCCGCACCCGTGCTCCGCCGCCCGGGTCCTTATCTTCATGCTTATGACGAATCGCGGTTTACTCTTGCTGCTGTTGTTTTGCCTGTTGCTGCTCAACGCCTGCCGTGCGGGAGGCTGCGGCTGCCCTATGTATTAGTGGGGGATTCCGGTTACATTTGTTGACTTTTTTGGGGGCTGTGGCGTTCACCTGGCAGCACCTGAAGTAAGAAGTCGATAAAAACCACCGCAGACTATGGCATTTGATATTGATCTGATCAAGAAAGTTTACGAGGACCTGCCCGGCAAAGTAGCCGAGGCCCGTAAGAAACTCGGCAAGCCGCTCACCCTGACGGAAAAGATTCTCTACACCCACCTCCACCCCGAGAGCCCGCTGCAGCGGTACGGCCGGGGCAAGGATTACGTCTTCTTCGCCCCCGACCGGGTGGCCATGCAGGACGCCACGGCCCAGATGGCCCTGCTGCAATTCATGATGGCCGGCCGCGACAACGTAGCCGTCCCCTCCACGGTGCACTGCGATCACCTCATCCTGGCCGAGACCGGGGCCGAGGAGGACCTGGCCCGCGCCAACGACGAAAACCGGGAGGTCTACGACTTCCTCTCTACGGTCTCCGATAAGTACGGCATCGGCTTTTGGAAGCCCGGGGCCGGCATCATCCACCAGATCGTGCTCGAGAACTACGCCTTCCCCGGCGGCATGATGATCGGTACCGACAGCCACACCCCCAATGCGGGTGGCCTCGGGATGGTCGCCATCGGCGTAGGCGGGGCCGACGCCGTCGACGTGATGGCCGGCATGCCCTGGGAGCTCAAAATGCCCAAGGTGATCGGCGTGAAGCTGACCGGCAAGCTCAGCGGCTGGACCAGCTCGAAGGACGTCATCCTCAAGGTAGCCGGCATCCTCACCGTGAAGGGCGGCACCGGGGCCATCGTCGAGTACTTCGGCGAAGGCGCGCGCAACCTCAGCTGTACCGGTAAGGGAACGATCTGCAACATGGGCGCCGAGATCGGGGCCACCACCTCCACCTTCGGCTACGACGAGAGCATGAGCCGCTACCTCAAGGCCACCGGCCGCGCCGACGTGGCCGCCCTGGCCGACCGCGTCGCCGAGCACCTGACCGGGGACGCGGAGTGCTACGCCAATCCCGAGCAGTACTTCGACCGCGTCATCGAGATCGACCTCTCCACCCTGGAGCCCCACATCAACGGCCCCTACACCCCGGACCGCGCCTTCCCGATCAGTGAGTTTGCCGCCGCGGTGGACAAATTCGAGTTCCCGCCCGTCCTGGAAGTGGGCCTCATCGGCAGCTGCACCAACTCCAGCTACGAGGACCTCGACCGGGCCGCCAGCCTGGCCCGCCAGGCCAAGCAGAAGGGCCTGAAGGTCAAGAGCGAATTCACCGTGACCCCCGGCTCGGAGCAGATCCGCTTCACCGTGCAGCGCGACGGCATCCTGGACGCCTTCGAGGAAATCGGCGGCGTCGTGCTGGCCAACGCCTGCGGACCCTGCATCGGCCAGTGGGCCCGCCACACCGACGACCCCAACCGCGCCAACTCGATCCTCACGAGCTTTAACCGGAACTTCGCCAAGCGCAACGACGGCAACCCCCAGACCCGGGGCTTCGTCGCCAGCCCCGAGATCGTAACCGCGATGTCGATCAGCGGCAGCATGAAGTTCAATCCCCTCACCGATACGCTGACCAACGAGCAGGGGGAGGAGGTGAGGCTCGATCCGCCCACCGGTGTGGAACTGCCCCCCCGTGGCTTTGCCGTAGAGGACGCCGGATTCCAGGCCCCGGCCGAGGACGGCAGCGGCATCGAGGTAATCGTGAGCGAAACCAGCGACCGCCTGCAGCTGCTCGAGCCCTTTAAGCCCATCCAACCCGCCCAGGTGACCGACATGCGCGTGCTCATCAAGGCCAAGGGAAAGTGTACCACCGACCACATCTCGATGGCCGGCCCGTGGCTGACCTACCGGGGCCACCTGGAGAACATCTCCCAGAACTGCCTCATCGGGGCCATCAACGCCTTCAACGACAAGACCAACACCGTCCTCAACCACCTCACCGGCGAATACATGGCCGTACCCGACAGCGGGACGACCTACCGCGACGCCGGTGTCGGGCAGATCGTCGTCGGCGAGGAGAACTACGGCGAGGGATCGAGCCGCGAGCACGCCGCCATGGAGCCCCGCTTCCTCGGCGTCCACGCCGTGCTGGTGAAGAGCTTCGCCCGCATCCACGAGACCAACCTGAAGAAGCAGGGCATGCTGGCCCTCACCTTCGTCCATCCCGAGGATTACGACAAGGTGCGCCAGGACGATAAGGTAAGCCTCCCCGACTTCGCGTCCATGGCCCCCGGCCGTAACCTGACCGTGAAACTCGACCACGCCGACGGCAGCCAGGAAACCTTCGAGGTGGCCCATACCTACAACCAGGCGCAGATCGACTGGGTCCGGGCGGGCAGTGCCCTGAATAAGATCCGGGAAGAACTGGCCTAACCGTAGGGGTTCCCGTAGAAATCAAAGCCGTCCGCTTTTGCGGGCGGCTTTTTTTGTTGGGCTATACCAATCCGTAGCGATAAACGGTTATGTAGTGTGTTTGTCACTAGTGGCGCGAACCTGGCAAAAGTCCAGTGACTTTTATAGTACGCCTACGTCTAGTGTTTCAGGATTGAACTAAGCAATAGCTTGACGCCGACAGCGTGGTGCTGAACGAGCGGACGAAAGTTCAGCATAGCCGTAGCTACGGTGGATTTTTGGCTGGGAAGTGCAGCGCCGCGATGGCCAGTCAAGGTGCAGCTTATTTCGGTACTGAAGCACTAGTTTCCGCCCATATACCCATACAAGAGCGATAAGCGCTCCCCGGACTTCTCTCCCATGAATAAAATTCTACTCTTTTACCTCTTCCTGGGCATCCTCTCCTTCTCCCGCTGTAAGCCCGAGCGGGGCGGGACGCCGTCCGAAGAATACCAAATGACCGAGGCGGACCTCTTTGGAACCTGGGCGGTGGATCGTTTCAGTAGCGATTACCACGTGAGCGGGACCTTCGTGGGCGAAGACGTCTATGAGCGCGGGACCAGCAAAATCAGCAATAGTGACCTGCAGTTGCGCTTCGAGGCTGACGGAAAGTGGGCTTCCAGTGGCGCGTATAGCCTTACCGTAGCCAACGAGGAGCAGCAGGAGGTCACCCGGCACCAAGGAATTGGGGAGGGCACGTGGAGTTTCCGCAACGATACCCTCTTCCTCGACGGCCTGCAGAACTACAGCGGTAACGGTACCTTCGCCCCCCGCCAGGTGTGCACGGTGGTCGACTTCACGCAGTTTCTGAGCGTCGATCTGGTCACGCGCATCGACCAGACCGACCTGGAACCGGATAACGACATCGCCATCCGCACGGAGGCCGACTGGAAATTCAACCTGGTCCGCTGATCGGACCGTGGCCTCCCGGGCTTATCCCCTTACCCCTTCCGCCAGGCCTGCCTCGACCAGGCCTTCGGCATTTACTCCCTGTAGTTCCACGTCAACCAGGTGGTTCACCCAGCTTTCCCCGGCCGGGAAGGCTACCCGGATGTAGTTGTCGGTGAAGCCGTGGAGAACCCCCTCGGTCTTGCCCTTCTCCAGGAGGACCGGACGGGTATCGCCGAGGTGGCGTGCGTAAAAGGCCCGGCGTTTTTGCTCGCTGAGGGTGCCGAGCAGCTTGTTGCGCCGCCGGCGTTCGGCCAGGGGAACGGTGCCTTCCATCTCCGCGGCCGGCGTATTGGCCCGCTCGCTGTAGGTGAAGACGTGCAGGTAGGAGACGTCGAGTTCCTGGACGAAGCGGTAGGTTTCCAGGAAATCCGCCTCGGTCTCGCCGGGAAAACCGACGATGAGGTCCACGCCGATGCAGCAGTGGGGCATCACCGATTTGATGTGGGCGACCCGCTCGGCGAAGAGCTCACGGCGGTAGCGCCGCTTCATGCGGGCCAGTTGCTTGTTGTTGCCGCTCTGGAGGGGCATGTGGAAGTGGGGCGCGAACCGGTCGCTACGCGCGACGAAGTCGATCACCTCGTCCGTACAAAGATTTGGCTCGATGCTGGAGATGCGGAAGCGGGTGATGCCCGCCACCTGGTCCAGGGCCCGGGCCAGGTCGACGAAGAGGGCTTCCTTGCGCGGGCGCTGCTGCTCGATGACCGCGGTGCCGTTACCGAAATCGCCGATATTCACTCCCGTCAGGACGATCTCCTTCACGCCCCGTCGGGCAATCGCTTGGGCGTCGCGGACGATCTGTTCGACGGTGCTGCTGCGGCTGGCACCGCGGGCCAGGGGGATGGTGCAGAAGGTGCACTTGTAGTCGCAACCGTCCTGTACCTTGAGGAAGGAGCGGGTGCGGTCGCCGAAACTGAAGGAGGAGACGAAGCGGTCGGCCTCCTTCACCTCACCGGCGCGCACCATCCCCTTGCCGCTGCCGGAGGAGATGCCGTCGATGTAGTCCAGGATGCGGAACTTCTCGGCGGCCCCGAGCACGAGGTCGACGCCCTCGATGTCGGCGATCTCCGCGGGCTTGAGCTGGGCGTAGCAGCCCACCACGATGATCTTGGCACCCGCGTTCCCGCCCAGCGCCCGGCGGACGACGTTGCGGCATTTGCGGTCGGCAAACTCGGTGACCGAGCAGGTATTGATCACCACCACGTCGGCCCCCTCCTCGAACCTCACCTCCCGGTAGCCCGCCGCCTCGAATTGGCGGCCGATGGCGGAGGTTTCGCTGTAGTTGAGCTTGCAGCCGAGGGTGTAGAAGGAGACGGTACCGATGGTGGACATGGGGCAAAATTACGGAAGGGGCACGAGATACCCGGGGAAATGGGGCAGGGCTAACCGGGCCTACCGCGCGGGCACAGGGCGGCAGTAAGGATTGTTTCCTACTTTTGCGGCCCATGTACAAGGATAAGAAGGTCGTCGTCGTGATGCCCGCCTACAATGCCGCCCTCACCCTCGAGAAAACGTACCGGGAGGTGCCGCGCGACCTGGTCGACGAGGTCATCCTCTGCGACGACGCGAGCAAGGACGAAACCTCCGCCCTGGCCCGGCAGTTGGGGGTCGACCACGTCATCACCCACCCCCGCAACCGGGGCTACGGCGGCAACCAGAAGAGCCTGTACAACAAGGCCCTGGAAGTCGGCGCGGACATCATCATCATGGTGCACCCCGACTACCAGTACACCCCCAAGCTCATCCCCACCATGTGCAACATCATCGGGGAGGGCCTCTACCCGGTGGTGCTCGGCAGCCGCATCCTCGGCAAGGGGGCCCTGCGCGGCGGCATGCCCCTGTACAAGTACGTCGCCAACCGCTTCCTGACCGCCACCCAGAACCTGCTGGTCAACTACAAGCTCAGCGAGTACCACACCGGCTACCGGGCCTTCAGCCGCGAGGTGCTGCAGGGCATCAACTTCAATGCCAACGACGACGACTTCGTCTTCGACAACGAGATGCTCAGCCAGATCATCTACCACCGCTTCGACATCGCCGAGGTCACCTGCCCCACCAAGTACTTCGACGAGGCCAGCAGCATCAATTTCGTGCGCTCCAGCAAGTATGGGCTCGGGGTGCTGCGGGTATCGCTGGTGCACCGCCTGACGCGCTGGGGGATTACCTCGCCGGAAATTTATCGGAGGCCTTGAGAGATTTACGATTTACGATTGGCTCATGTTGCTGATGCGCTGCCGCTGAGGGGAGATTTACGAATTACCAATTACGAAGTACCAAGTACCAGTACCATTTTGCCCATGTTGCTGACGCGCTGCCGCTGAGGGGAGATTTACGAATTACCAATCACACTGCTATACATGGGGGCACCGGAGACGTCTCCCCCCCTCTCCCTCGGAGAGGGGCCGGGGGTGAGGGCAAAAGCGATGATGTATAGCGGTGTGAATTACCAATTACGAAGTACCAAGTACCATTTTGCCCATGTTGCTGATGCGTGACCGGCGATGGTGATGTGGACGAGCAAAGCGAGAGTCCTGCGCGAAATTGTAAATGGTACTTTTGTCCTTTGTAAATGGTAAATCCTATGACCCCCCTCCCCTTCCAAGGCCTACTCTTCGACCTCGACGGCACCCTCGTAGATAACATGATGGTGCACCACCGCGCCTGGCAGCGGAAGCTGCAGGAACTGGGGCTCGACTACACCCTGGAGCAGGTGAAGGCCGACGTCCACGGCGTAAATACCGAAATCTTGGAACGGCTTTTCGGGGAGCGGTACACCCCCGCGCAGCGGGTGGAGATTTCGCGGGAGAAGGAGGCGGCCTATCGGGAGATCTTCGCGCCGGAGCTCGAGGCCAATACCGTGGGCGGCGCGCTGGAGTTTATCCGGGCGGCCTACGCGCAGGACGTGCCGATGGCCGTTGCCACCGCCGGGCCGGAAGAGAATGCTTTCTTCGTGATCGACCGGCTGGAGATCCGCTCCCTGCTCGGCCACGTCGTGCACTCGGGCATGGTCAGTAAGGGGAAGCCGGACCCGGAAGTTTTCCAGCAGGCCGCCGCGGGCATCGGTGTGGAACTGCGGGATTGCCTCATCTTCGAAGACAGCGTGACGGGAGCGAAGGCCGCTAACAACGCGGGCTGCCCGGTGGTGGTGCTCACGACGACCCACGCACGGGAGGAATTCGACGGGCTAGAGGTAGCCGCCTTCCGGGAGGATTTCCGCGGCCTGATCGTGGAGCGGCAAGCGTCGGGTGGGTTCTTGCTGGCGCAGTAGGGCGCGTGCGCGGGTGCAAAGGCGGGCTTACCGCCGGTGTTTGCGCCTGCCGGGCCCCCGGCGACCGGTGCCGTTCTTCCTTGGTCTGCGCATATCGATGATGGGATCGGCACCGCGGCGCGGTCCGTGCTTCCTGGCGGAAGCTTTTCGTTTTGCTTTGGTCTTCCTGGCTTCCTGGACCCGCTGCCCTTCGAAGTAGGGACCGATGGGAACACGTTTGGCATCGGGGCTACCCCCGTTGAAGTAGTCCGCGTCGTAGTCCAGGTCCCGCCGCAGAATTTTTGCACTCCGACGTACGCGCCGTCGGTAATCGCCCGGTCGGGCTACGTACTCCCGTAATTCGCCCTTCGGGTTGGCCATGAAACCTAGATAGGGTTTCTTAAGCTTGTCGGCTTCCTTCCTATAGGCCCGCCGGTCCGTTCCGCTGAAATCAACGTACCCGTGGCGGCCGCGCCCGGCCTCGACCATCATGCCGTGCGTATGTACGTCCCCGACGAGATTGTTGCCGTACTGCTTATCGGGAAAGCTGAGGCCACTGTGCCCGCCCATGGTCACGTCGGGCTCGTAGAAATAGGCTCCCTTGCCGGCGATGGTCATGCGGTAGATACGCGCCCCGAATTCCACGTTCTCCGCGAAGGAGCGCTTGTTGTACACGCGGCTGAATTCGTAGGCCGCCTCCTGCGGAGAACTGAACAGTTTGATGGGGTCGCGCCCGTCGGGGTCGTTGAAGGCCAGCGGATTATTGAGGCCGAAGGCGTAGGGATTGTGGCCGGGGTAGTCGGCGGCGTTGGGGTCGCGACTCAGAAACGCTCCCGTTTCGCTATCCAGGAAGCGCGCGCCGAAATAATACAGTCCACCGTCGGAGGTGGTCGGCATCCCGTTGAAGCCGTAGGTGTTTTGGGCTTGGTCCGATACGTCGGCGTACTTTTCCCCGGTCGGCAAGTAGGCATTTTGCTGCGTCACTTCGCCTAGTTCGTTGGTGATTAGCCGAACGTTGCCCATCGGGTCGGGGTGGTAAAATTGCACGGACGACTCCGGGAAAGCGGCGTAGGAAGTGAATCCGTAACCGGCGCGGACGCTGTCCCTGGCTACCGTCGGAGGCAGTTGCGTGGGCGGGCCCGGGGGCTGACCGGGGTCCCCCGCCGGAATTTGACCCGGCCAGCCGGGAGGGCTTCCGGCCGTGGCGGTCGGCGGGCCGGCGGGAAGTCCCGTTCCCGTTATCTCGGGCTGTGCGTAGAACCCCGGAAGCGTGGGTGGTCCGGGGGGGACCCCCAATTCGCCGTAGTAATTCCATACCGTTGCGGTGAGCTCCTGCATCCGGTCGGCGTAATTATGACTACCGGCCGTGAGTCCGCGACGGTGCCAGTAATAGTTGTTGAATTCCCCGGTGCCCTCCTTACTGGCGATGCGCTGGTCGCCCCACCAGTAGTGCTTGGTAAAGCCATCCTTTGTGGCGGTAAAGAACGGGCTTACGTAGGCGCGGTAATCGCCGCCGTGATCGATCCCTCCGCTCGGGGCTCCGTTCGTGAAGACCCCCGACAGCCTGGCGTTACTTTCGATGGCCCGCCGACCCGCCGCGTCGTAGGTGTATTGGGTGGTAACACCTTGCCGCGAAACGGCCATCAGGCGGTTCTCCTCGTCCCAACGATACTGGACGTAGTGGAAACTACCGCGCTCGCCCGTGTAGCCCAGAAGGTTTCCGTTGTCGTCGAAGCTATAGGTGCGCCCGCTTACCTCCGCTGGCTGGTGGGCGGCGGTCGGGGTATAGGTATACTCTAGCGTGCGCCTGATGGTATCGGCGCCGTCGAAGAAGCGCAGTTGCTGGCGGAGGGGGTTGTAGGCGGTATCGTAATCGACGAAGTAGTCGTAGTCGGCCGTGAGTCCGCCGGTTTCCCAGCTCCCGACGGCTTCGATGAGTTGATGGTGGTCGTCGTAGGCAAACCGTTCGCTACCGGTCCCCAGACTGCCACCATAGTTGATCGTTTCCGGATTGCCGGCCGCATCGAGGGAGTAGTCGGTGGCCAGGAGGTCCCCGATCCCAAAGCCGCTGAGCCGACGGGAGGTCGGATCGAATCGGTACGCCTGGCGGATGCCGTTTCCGAATACCTGAGTGGTGACCTCCCCGAAGCGGTCGTATTCCACGCCATCGAGATAGCGATAATCCACCCCGTCGCGGCTACCCGTCAAGCCGACGGGCCGGCCATCGGCGCTGAAGCGATAGGTTACCGCTTCACCGTCGGGGTAAACGATCCGCCGGAGCCGCCCCCAGCTATCGTACTCCGACTCGCTGACGTAGGTACGCACCGCCCCTTCGTTGATCAGCAGCGTCCGGATTGTTTTGGTCACGTTGCCGTCGGCATCGTAGAAATACTCCTCGCCGCCGCTGGCGTCCAGCCGCACGGAAAGCCTGCCGACGCGGTGATGGGGCGCAGCGGGTCCGCCGTAGGTGAGTTCCACGCGGTTCTGGTAGTTTTTCGGATAGTCTATACGGACGACCCGGTCCAGCTCGTACGCATACCGGATTCTCGGCGGATCGTCGGGGTTCAATGCCCGCAGGTTCGGAGTCACCTTGGCGGTGAGCAGGCCGGCCGGATCCAGATAGTAGTCCGTGGTACCGGCGTCGCAGGGGTTTTCCCGGATCATGCGTCCCAGCAGGTCGTAGGTATACGTCGTGCGGCATCCGGTCGGGTCTGCCACAGTGACCAAGTCCCCAAGCGGGTTATAGCGCTGGAGGGTCCAGCTCCTTTGGCCGAGGTCTTCCGTCCAGAGGGCTTCCAGCTGGCCGGATGCGGTCGTAAAGGTGGCGGTTCGGTTGCCCCGGCCATCGGTGAGGATCCGGCGCAGCATCCGTTCGCCGTCCGGGATGGGCGCGATAGCGTAGGCCACCGCGCTGACTACGCCGTTCGGTTCGGTCATTTGTCGGCCACGATCCAGCACGTCGTATGCTATCCGGGCCGGTGGTTCCGGGGCGGGGGCGACGCTGTAGGTCGGGCCTTCCCCGAGCGACTCCACGGTCGGATAGTAGGTGTATGCTTCCCGGTCGAAAGCGTCGTACAGCACCCGGCCCGAAACTACTAGCTGCGGCCGTTCCCCGCTGGCGATGACGCTGGGTTGCTTGCGCTGAATCTGTCTTCCGAATCCGTCTACGAAGTCATAGAAGCGGAGGGCTTCTCCGCTCGACGGATCATAGCGTTCCGTGAGCCCGTAGGGAACGGGCGCGTCCGGAAAGTGATGAAAACGGTAACTGTATTCCGGATCACGTGGCCGGTGCACGGAAGTCGTCCGGCCCCGGAGGTCGAGTCCGATGCGAACGGTTTGCCCCTGAATGTCGGTGAGGGACGTCATTGTTCCGAAACGGGGGTCGAAGGTGGCCGCCGATTGGTACCCGTATCCGTCGGTCCGCGCCACGAGGTAGGTATGTACCTCCCCGTCGTAGGCGAATGCGTGGCGATGGCGCTCGCCGGCTTCCGTAATGGGGTCGGTTTCCACGGTGACATTCCCGTATACGTCGTATGCGTAGTCTACGGTCGCCTCGGTCGTTGCGTCAATTTTAGAAATGACCTGTAGGGGATCTCCCTGCCCATTGATCCTGTTCCGCCTGCTGCGCAATAACTGCCCCCCGCCAAAGGTCTCCTGCCGGAGTATGGCGTCGGTGCGGTAGGGGTCGGTCATTTCGTGGTAATCGTAGAAAACCTCCAGGAAGTCCTCCGGGCGCCCGTTTCCGGAATTACTCGTGTAGGCGATTTCTCCGAACTCATTATATCGGAAGGTTTCGTATTCGGACACGCCGTCGGAAGCATCGCCTTCCTGGTAGGTGTTGCGGTACGCCGTCAGGGCGGGAAAAACGCGCCCGCCGGGGGCCAGGGCCGGGTCCGTGGCCAGGACCTCCATCGTTTGCGGCTGGTAGAGGGTGTATTCGTATTCCTTGGTGCCGAAGCGGTTTCCCTCGGCGTCGGTCACGTACTCCGCCGAGAGCAGGCCCTTGTCGTAGTAGTTGCGCTGGTAATATTCCTTTACGAGTTCCCGGTAGGGCCGGTCGTCGTGCTCGGTGTCGAGGTGGATCTCGCGGACCTTCCGATAGCCGTAGAAATCCCGTTCCCGACGATCGTAGACCGGGGACTCGTAGGCAAAGGCCGCGCGCCTCCACTCGGGCCCGTCACCGGAGACGCCGTCGTTTACCGCCACTTTGGACAGCACCCACTTCGGTAAAGGCATCTCGTGGGTGAGCGGCGTTCGTGCGTAGTCCAAAGCTATCGTTCCCCCCAGCGGTCCGCGGATGCGGTGAAGTAAATTTGACTTTCCGAGGGTGGAGCGGCGGACGATCAGGCGGGAATCGTCTTCGCCGGCCCGTACCGACTCCGGTACGCCGTCGCCGTCGACGTCGATGTACTGGGTGAGGGTGCGACTGACCCCGCGCCCGGCCGAGGTGCCCGGGTTGAAGCACACCCTTACCAGGAGGATATTCACGCAGATGGTGAAGGCCCCATTGACGTTTTCGGAGGTGGCGTTGCCTTCCTCCGGGCGTGGCGCATCCGCTTCCCAGATCCTATCGGGGCCGAATCCCGTACCGTGGTTGAGATTGGCGGTGAGGGTGGCCGCGGCGTCACTATAGCGAAGGCGATCGGTGAGGCCGTCGCCGTTGATGTCCTGCAACCATTCCCGGGTCCAATTGTCCGTGCGGGACACGCCGACACCCGCCATGATACTACCGTTGCTGATGTTTACGCCTACGCCACCCCCGTAATCGTAGCTCACGCCGCTGGCGATCTCGGTGAAGCCCCAATTTTCCACCGGCCCGAACCGGTAGCCGTAGTTGAGGGCCACGTCTCCGTTGCGCCAGACCTTGTCGGGCAGCCCATCGCCGTTCATATCCTGCCAGCTGTGCGCGGCGTAGTCGAGGTCCTCGGTGAAATTGCCACTGATGGAGGCGGCGCTTTCTCCGGACTCGTTCGACGATTGCGCCCGCTCCCCGTTGTTACGGGCCCGGGCGCGGGTACGCCGGGCCTTCCGACGGCTTCCTTTACCGCTGGCGCTGCCGGCATTCGACGGGCTCGAATTCACGAAACCGCCCCCCGCCGTTAGCCCCGTAGCCCGGCTGACGGCAGCGTGGGAGCCAAATTCGTGACGGAGCGAACTACCGTCCAGCCCCCCGAAGGGACCGGTGTACTGAATCCGGGTGGGACTTACCAGGTCGGGGTAGCGGTCACCGTTCATATCGATGAGATCGAGGATACTCTCGGTGGCGTTGTCGGCATAGCTGGCCCCGAGTCCGGCGATGCCCGCGCTTACGCCGCCGGCTACCGCGTGAATGCGATACTTGGAGATCAGCCCCGGGGCCGTACCACCCCCATCGCCGAGGTCCGGAGTCAACAGGATATCGTCCTCCCCGAGGCGGCTGCTGCTCAGGTACCCCGGCCCGACGCGCGTCAGGTTGTCGTACCCCCGCCAGTTGCCCGCCTTGGCATCGGCTACCATCACCACGAAGGGTTCGGTGGCCGGGTCGCCGCCGAGATCCGTAAAACGATCGAAGGCACCGGGCTCCTCGGGGTCGATGTCCTCGATGCCCTCCAGGTCGGAGGAATCGACCTCGATCTCGGTTCTTTTCAGCAGGGATTCCTGAATGGGCAGGGAAGCCCGCCCGCGATTGCCGTTGTAGACGAATTGCCCCCAGCCCCGGTATCCGTTCCCGAAGATCAACTCGGTTGTCGGTAATATGCGGTACAGCCCGGCTTCCAGTGTTTGCTTTGCTCCCGCGCCCCGCGCCCTACCCGTACTGTCCTGCAGGCTTGCCCGGAGGCTTACGGTAGCGAAGGAATTGGGATCGAATACCTCGACGAAAAGCTCCCTATCCGCCGGCAGCCCGACGTAGCCTTCCGCCCGGTAGGTGCTTCCCGTCAGGGTGGTCGCGAACCGCCCGTGGAGCGTATCGCGGGATTTTACGGAGACCTCCAGGCGTTCCGTGGTTGGTCTGGGTACACCCTGGAGTAAGCTGACTTCGAGGTAATACGCCCCGGAATCCGGTACGGTAAAGGATTTTCCCGGCAGTACGGCCTCGGAGAAAAGCGTCACGTCGAGGGCGGGGCAGTACACGTAACCTCCGCTCTGGAAACGGATGGTGGGGGCCCAGGTCAGGGCGGTCCAGTCCACGCTGCTCGCCGCCCGGATCCGAAACTGCAGGTCGACGCTGGTGTCGACGGCAAGGTCCGTCAGTCCGATGGAAAAGCCATTGATGGCGCTGTCGGCGGGGAAGGTATCGGACACCAAGATGGTGGAAGCATTCCGCCGCGTACGGACGATCTCGGCGAAGACCGTGTCCGTCGTGCGGGGTTTGCTGAACTCGCCGGCGATGTCGATCGGGCCGCTTTCCGGCATCCGGACGGTTTGGGAGGAAGCCAGGAGGAAATCCTCGCTGGCGCGGTAGCGGAAGTAGGCCTTGCCATTCGGGTCCCGCAGACTGGTATCCCGCTCGACGTAATAGATCTCCGGATCCCAGTCGACGACATCGAAGGCGCCGTCGAACACCGACTGTACCCGAAAATAAATGCGCTCTCCCCGGGAAACCCGGAGGTTACTGACGCCCGTAGGCCGGTACACCGCGGCGTCGCCGGCCTGGATTCGCCGGGCAAAACGGACGGTACCGGACTGCTGGATGCTCACGCGAACCCCATCGGCGCGGCCGTAATCCCCCGGGTCCCGCAGGCTGACCGGGGCATCAATGGTGACGATGCCGTCCCACGGGGCCTGCCAGCAGCGAACGACGTCGTGCAGGGGGGACTGGTCGATCCGTGCTTCCTGCTCGGCCGGGTCTACGCTGATCAGGCCCGGGTCGGGGGGAGCGCCCGCGACGATGGGGTTGGGGGTGTCGTTGCTGCTGGGCGTGAAGACGGGATCTCCCCGCTCGTCGAGGTGATTGAAGAGCACCTTACCGCGCTCCACGATATCGATCAGGTCGTCACCGTTAAAGTCCGTAAAGTAGGTGGAAGTAGTGGAGGTGGCGGTGGTGTACTCGTAGCCGGCGAACAGGGGAGCTACGTTGGCTTCGGCGCCATAGGAATTTTCGGAGGTCTTGGTGAAGCTGAAACTAGAGATACCGGCGATGGTACGGACCTCCCCGAAGGTGCCATCGCCGAGATTGCGCCGGTAGCGAATGGCATCGTCCTGCCGGAAAACCTTGTCGGGCAGGACGTCGCCGTTGATGTCGACCAGCGCGATGAGCCCTTCGGCCTCGTTTTGTCCGAAGCCGATCGTCCCGCCGACGGTGAAGTCCTTGGTGACGACCGATCCGGCGGGCCCGAAGGTTACGGCCGTACCGAACTGGATGCTGCCCGAGGTGGAGGTGCCGAGGCTGGAGCCCTCGTTCGGGAAGCCGGGAAGGGGATTGAGCAGGGGCCCTTCCAGGTCGTCGCGGCCCGTATTCCAATTTTCTTCGGGGCCGAAGGGGCGCAACCGGCCGTCGACGTTCACGGCGTCGAAGTAATCGAAGTCGTGGCGGTAAAACTCGGTCCCGTCCGGATCGAGCTCGGCCACGGAGGCGAGGAGGCTGCGCCGGTAGAGACCGGTGCGGTAAGTGAGTTCGAACATCCGGACCGTTGCCCCGGCGTAGCTGACGACGATGCGGCGCAACAGGTCCGCGGTCACCGTTTTAAATCCGTAGATACCCTCGATCTCCACGTCCGGCCGTCGGGGCTCATCGAGTTCCCGGTCCCGGATAAAATCAACCCGGAAGGGACCCTCCCGTTCGTCGTGCCCGGTGTACGTAAGGTAATCGGGGTAGAGTGCGTAACCGGACTCGGTGGAGGTCGGCCGACCCGGATCGGCTTGTACCCGATAATGGTAATCGATGCGGTTGCCGTATACGTCTACGGTGGCCGTGAGCGCCCAGCGGGCAATGTGTCCTTCCGGAGAGCGGAGCACCGCCCCGGCGACGAGACCCGTGCCGGGAAGGCCCCCGTAAAAGTCCACCGAGCCGTCCCCGTGCTGAACTTCCCACCAGTAGGCATCGGTGGCCGCGCCGTGGCGATAAATGCGGGAGAATGCGCCTTCCACCCGTTCGTAGAATTGCCGATCGGCTTGCCGGGGCAAATTTCCATCGCGGTGGGCGGCGGGGGAAAGCTGTTCGCCGTTGAGGAGGTAGCTCTCCGATTCGTAGTCCGCCGCGTACCGGGGTACGCCCCAGCGGGTATCCAGGGTGATGGCGGGAAGGGAGAGGTCCCAGCCCTGCCCGAGCCATCCGTTTTCCAACTCGTGGTGGTAGTCCAGGCTCAACCTCGGTTCCACGCCGGCCCGGCCCGGCGGCAGGCGCAGGGGGAAGCTGGTGGCGGCCGTTCCGAGCGGACCGGGGGAGGGCGGTTCGATCAGAATGATGCCATCCGAGGGGTCGGTGGTTGAGCGAACGGGGAAAGTGGTGGAGGCCGGTGCCGGGCCGAGGTTCCCCGGTGACTGGCCAGCCAGAGCCGGTGAGATCAACCAGCAGGCCAATAGTAGGACACCCGCGCAGCCAGATAGCGGGTAGTTTCCGACTCGGTTCACTGCGCGATAATTTTGAGCGTACGTACCGCGTCGCCCGCCGTAACCTCGAGCCAGAACAGGCCGGGACCCGGCAGGGTGCGTCGCATTCCGTGCGACGTGCCCCGCTCGCTTTGCCAGGAGTCAACCCGTCTTCCGGCCGCGTCAAACACCCGGAGCTGGAGTGCCTCCGGCCGTGCCAGTACGGCGCGGAGGTGAAAGTTTCCGTTCGGGGCGGGGTTGGGTACGGCGGTCAGCTGGTGGAACACGTCGCCGGCCTCAGGTGAATCGTAGGGTTGCGCGGGGGCAAGTGAGAAATAAAAGTCCTTCCACCGCGTGGGTAGCCGGTAGCTTTCACCCGTGGCCGGGATCCGGAGGGGGTCCGTAAAGGACGCGCTACCCGTGGTATCCACCAGGAGGTCCCAGCGGTTACCGGCCGGCAGGAGGGTGTGCAGTTGGGTGGGATCGACTACGAGGGAAACCGTCTCGGGGGGCGTGCCGGTAGTTTCCACCCGCCAGTGCCGGCCGAATCGGCCGTTATCGTAAGCCAGGCTGCCGTCGTCGTCGCTTACGATGACGTAGAATGTATGATCGTGCGCCGCGGTAACCGACAGTCGGACCACACCGCCTCCACAGGCCGAACTCCGGGCCGACGGAATATGCAGGGAGCTGAGCGTATCAGCGGCCAATCCGAATATGCGGTGGGCATAATCCTTCGCCCGCAGCGCATTCCAGATGATTCCGGAGGGCGCCAGGTAGTGGGTCGGTTCCGTTTGGTCGAGGGGGATGCCGTAGCGGAGCGCCAGGTAGCTTTCCACGCGTTGCCGCTCCGCGGGAGCGAGGGGGCGGTCGTAGGCGAGCGTTGTCGACCATTCGCCGGAGAACGCAGGTGCGGGGACGGACGGATGGCCGTGCGCCGTACCTAAACGCAGTTCCCGGTCAGGGGCAGGGGAGGGGCCTGCTGCCGAGCGATACGCGTACCGGCGCAGCACGGGGGCGGCGCAGTCGGAAACGTCGGGCAGGTGCAGGTAGCGTTCAGCGGAAAGATCGGCCAGGTAATGGGTGGTGAGCACTTGCCGTGCCGCACCGTCCACCGTTACGGTCCAGATTACTTCTTCGCCGTTGGCAGCCGGTCGGTACACCGTATAGATTTCGAATCCCCCGGCCGGGTGGTGTGGAATGGCGATCCGGGATGGTTGCGGTGCGCCGTCGAACCGCAAGAATGGGGCGGCCACTGCACCGGGGTAAGCCTGCGCGATGAGGGCCGCCCCGAATACGCCGAATACCGGTCCGAGGACCAGCACGGCTCGCGTAAGGATTCTTGGGATTTGCAAGGTCATCCGGCTTCAATTTGGAAATTCGATCAGCCAACCCACCGTCGCCCGGAAGCCGGAATAGCGATTCCTATTTTCGATAAAGCTGAAGCCATTGGCGAGGGTTTCCATCCCGTCGGTCAGTCCCAGCCGGTAGCGCAGGTCGACCGACAGGCCGAAGTCGAAATCGTAGCCCGCGCCCACCAGGAACCTTAGGTCGTTGCTGCCCCGCAGGACTTCCCGCAGGCTTTGTTGGATCTGGAGGTCCGGGCCCAGCTCCGGCATATTCGAGGTATAGCGCAGCCGGTCGGAGGCCACGTTGAAGGCCACCTCCAGACCCGAAGCGAAGTGGAGCCCCGCCACCGGGTACACCTTTGCCTCCGTGCCCACGGTGACGTACTGGTAATTAAAACCGATCTGGTACTCCAGTCCGTTGACGTCGGAGTACGTGAACTCGCCCCCGCCGCTACTGAAATCGAAGGCCGGCTGTACCGCGAAGCTGGACTTGTAAAATCGGTGGTAGATGACCAGGCCCCCCGCGAAGCCGAGGCGTTGATTTACGGCCGACTCGTAGGTGTCGGCGGAAAATCCGGCGGGAATGATGGTCGTGCCGATGTCGCCCAGGCTGCCGTAGGTAGCCCCCGCGCGAAATCCGTAGAACCAGGTGTCCTCGTCGGGTTGCGCCGGTAGGTGGGCGCACAGGCAGAGGACCAGTAGGGTAAACAGGGTGTCCTTACGCATAGTGTCCGTACTCAAAAATCTCTACTTAAACTAGGCCGGGAAGCGGGTATTCCGGATAATGTGGTACTGGACAATTACTGGACATGTATATAAGCGGTTGATATTTAAACACTTATAATTGGATAAGGTATTCATCCAGACCCTCTTCATCTCCGGCGGGTAGCTTCTTACGCAGGCGGTATTTTGCTTTGTAGAGTGTAGCCTGGCTTACGTTCAGCATGCCGGCAATCTCGTTATTGGACAGCCCCATTTTGATCAGGGCGGCCAGGCGAAGTTCTCGTACGGACAGTTTCGCGGTGGCCGCTTCCCGCAGCCGCGATTCGTATTCCCCGTGTACCTCCCGAAAATAATTGGTGAAATTATTCCAGTCCTGCTCCACCAGCTTATCATACTGCAGGCTGTGCATGACGGTTCCTAGTTTCCCGGATGCCCGTAGGGCTTGTCCTTCCGACAGTTGCTGTTGGAGGTCGTGCAGGAACTGGTTCTTTTGCGCGAGGTGCAGCGCTTGGGTGCTGAGTTCCCGTTGGTGGCCCGCCAGACGTTCCTGCATAGCGACGTGCTGCGCCCGATTTCGCATCCGGCGCTGCCGGTTACTGAAAAATAGCGCCCCTACCGCGGCCAATAGAGAAAGGATGCCGGCCAGGAGGGCGACGTTCTGGAGGCGCGCGATCCGTCGTTCGCGGTCGAGGAGTTCCAGCCGGCTCGCCTGTTCCTCGAGCTGCCGTTCCCGGCGCTCGCTTTCGTACCGGGTTTGCAGTTCGGCCATGCGCGCGGCGACTTGCAAGCGGTAAACGCTATCCCGCAACTCGGTGTAGGATTGGTTGTAGGCATAGGCCCGTTGAAAATCACCCTGCTTGGCATGCGTCCGTCCGAGGGCCTGTAGTGCTTTCACCTCGTTGGCCGGGGTCCGCGAGTCGCGGGCCAGCTCGAGCGCGCGTCTGCCCACCTCGGTGGCTCGATCCCACGGTCCGGATTTTGCCAGCTGCTGCGCGTAGTCGGCGTACAGTTCCGCTTCCAGGACTTTTTGCTCGACACCGGAAAAGAGGGGTACGGCCTCGGCATAGTATTGCAGGGCCCGGTCGGCACTCCCGTATTCACCTTCCACCCGCGCGAGCGACGACAGGGCGTCCAGTTCGACGGATTTGAACCGTCCTTCCCGGGCGGTTTGTCTTGCCTGGAACAGTACTTGTCGCGCGGAGTCCGGCTGCTCCATTTCGGCAAGTACCTCGCCGAGGGTCACGTTGGTAGCGGCGAGGTAATACCGGTCATCCGCCTGGGCATACCGCTCGGTCGCCATAAGGAGGTACCGGATCGATTGCTCCAGCTCGCCCAGGTCCCGGTAAGCGTTGGCAATTTCCAGGTCGGTCTCGGCGATCCACGAGGGGTCCCCGGCTTCTTCCAGGTACTCGCGCCCGACGAGGTTCAGTCGGAGCGCCTCGTCGAGGTTCCCCTGTTGTCGCTGCAGGCTTCCCATGGCGAGGTAGATCGCTCCGGTTCTCCCCGGCTTGCCGAGATCCGAAAAACGTTCCTCCGCCCGTTCGTAGTAGTGAAGCGCGCTGTCGGGCCGGCCGCCCTCTTCGTGCAGGATGCCGATATTGTAGAGCATCACCCCCTGCAATTCGCGGTTCGCTTCCCGGTTGTAGATGGTCAGCGCGGCCCGGTAATTATGGAAGCTACTGTCCTTTTGCCCTAGCAGATCCTGTACGATGCCGAGGCGCTGGTACCCTTGGGCCTCCAGGCGGAGATTATCGTAGCGGCGTCCTTCGGCGATCATCTGTCGTCCGTAAGCCGCCGCCAGGGGTAGGTCGCTGGAGCTGGTGGCTCGCCAGAGGTTGACGAGGATAATATCCCGCGCCGTGTCGCCCGGAGCATAGGTTTGGAGCAAATTTTCCAGCGAGTCGATATGAGCCTCGCCCTGGCCGAATACAAGCAGGCCGGTAAGCTGCAACAGCAAGGAGAACAGCGCGCGCATGGGAGTGAGTTGTAGCTAAATATAAGTGACAACACAGGGACACCACCCGGACGCTGGGGAATTTAGCTATTTGACCAAGCACTATGCGTACATTCCACCCATGTGGCGGACCTATTTCAAATCCTTCGACGCTTACCTGCGGCTCACCCGCGGATACAGCACCCATACCCGCAAGGCCTACCGCGGCGATCTCGAAAAACTGCCGGCCTACCTGGAACTGCGGGGCTGGGAGATCGGGGTGCGGGAAGTAGAGCAGCTGCACCTGGATGGCTTCGTGCGCTACCTGTCCGAACTGGGCCTCGCACCGCGCTCCCAGGCCCGGTTGATCTCCGCCTTCAAAACCTTCTTTGCCTTTTTACTGGACGAGGGAGCCATTGCCGCCGACCCTACGGAGCTGTTGCGCGCACCGAAGCTGGGGCGTAAAATACCCGAGGTACTGACCTACGAAGAGATCCGGGCCCTGCTGGGCGTGATCGACCTGAGTACCGACCACGGGTTGCGCGACCGCGCTCTACTAGAGACCCTGTACGCCTGCGGATTGCGGGTCAGTGAAGCGACCGGGCTACGGCTTTCGGACCTGTACCTAAGCGAGGGCTTCCTCCGGGTCACCGGAAAGGGCAACAAAGAGCGTATCGTGCCGATGGGGGGCACGGCGATTCGCCACCTGGAGATCTATCTGGAACACGTGCGTAAGTTGCTCCCCCAGATTCAGGACGAGAATACGGTCTTTCTCAACCGCCGCGGGGGCGGACTGAGCCGGGTATCGGTCTTTACGGCGGTGAAGAAGTACGCCCGGGAGGCGGGGATCGGGAAGAACGTCAGTCCCCACACCTTCCGGCACTCCTTTGCTACCCACCTTATCGAAGGGGGCGCCGACCTGCGGGCAATCCAGGAAATGCTGGGACACGAATCGATCCTGACCACGGAGATCTATACCCATTTGGATACCGATTTCCTGCGGGAAACCATCCTGTCGTACCACCCCGCCAATCAGCGGTAAATTCTCCTACAGGAGTTTAGCGATGCTGGGGATGAAGAACAATGCGAGGAAAACAAGGGATAAGAAAGCGATGAACGCGATGCGGAACACGTCACCGCGGAGGTCTGCTGAATGTTTCATTTGGGGTTAATTTATACTGGGCAGCGATGTAGGTACATCCGTTGCTAAAACTCTTCCGAAGTCGTGGGGGTTCGTCCCACCGGGGAGTTTAATTACAATGACAGGTACGAGATAAGGTGGTGGTATGGGTGTAACGAAGTATGTTTTTCCTGCATAGATCCTATGAACACAAACACACCGCTTCCATGCACTACCGCACCCTCCTTCTCTGCTGCCTCCTGCTCGGCACCTACCTGCCCCTGCACGCCCAAAAACCCGCCAAACGTGCCAAGGTCCGCACCGAGCGCCGCGCCAACGAACGACTGGATCAAAAGGTCGATCAGGGGGTCGACAAGGCCTTCTCCGCCATCGAGGGGCTGTTCGGCAAAAAGAAGAAATCACCCGCCACCGACAGTACGGCTGCTGCCAACGCGACGGAGGATGGCCTGACGGAAGACGCCGCGGCTTCCTCCTTGCTCAGTGCCCTCACCGGGGATCAGGGGGATTGGGAACCCTATACCAACCCCACGCCCTTCAGCCTGGTGATGAACGTTAAGGAAGTGAAGAAGAACGGTAAGGAAGAGGAATCCCGCATGCGGCTCGGGGCAACCTCCGATCGCTTCGCCGTGATCATCCAAGGCGAGGGGAAGGAACGCAGCCAGATGATCCTGAATACCGAGGATGGGAAGACCACCATGGTCACCACGGACAAAAAGGGGGAAACCGCCGGCTTCCGTATGCGTATGCCCAGCATGGGCAAGATGGCAAAGGACATAGCCACCGACATGCAGGACTACATGACCATGACCCGTACTGGCGAGCGCAAGACCATCGACGGCTACGACTGCGAGAAAATTCTCGTGGAGGACAGTAAGCACCACACGACGACCGAGTCGTGGGTCACCCAGGACATCGCCCTCAACTACCGCGACATCTTCGGGGGGATGGCCGGAATGGCGGGTGCGGGGAAGCAGGTGAGTGCCCCCTCGGGCCCGGCCCCGTTATTTGACGGCTTTCCCATCCTTTCCATTACCGACGACGGCAAGAGACTATCCGAAATGCACATCACCGATATTCGGGTGGGAGAACGGATCGATCGCGCGCTCTTTGACACCAGCGGCGTGGAGATCCAGGAGTTAGGCTTTAACTGAATAAACTAGTCGGGGAGTAAACTACTTTTACCCTAAAATCTCCCATGGCTACCCCCACCGACGCAAGCGGCCGCGCCCAGCTGCCCCCCGTACAGCACATCCAGATGGTCGATCTGAAGACCCAGTACGAGCAGTTGCAGCCGGGGGTGGACGACGCCGTCCTGGAAGTGATCCGCAGCGGCGCCTTCATCAACGGACCGGCGGTGAGGATTTTTCAGGCGGGGCTGGAAGCCTACCTGCGCTGCGACCACGTCATCCCGTGCGCCAACGGCACCGACGCCCTGCAGATCGCGCTGATGGCCCTGGGGCTGAAACCGGGCGACGAGGTCATCGTGCCCGCCTTTACCTACGTGGCCTCCGCCGAAGTGATCGCCCTACTGGGCCTGCGCCCCGTGATGGTCGACGTCGACCCCTTCACCTTCAACGTGACCGCCGAACTGATCGCACCGGCCATCACGGAGCGCACCAAGGCGATCATCCCCGTTCACCTCTTCGGGCAGAGTTGCGAGATGGAGCCCATCGTTGCCCTGGCGAAGCAGCATGGGCTCCATGTCATCGAGGACAACGCCCAGGCCATCGGCGCCGAATACACTTTTTCCGACGGCACCACCCGCCGGACCGGCACCCTCGGAGACATCGGGTGTACCAGCTTTTACCCCAGCAAAAACCTCGGCGCTTACGGCGACGGCGGGGCCATCAATACCGACCGGGCGGAACTCGCCGACCGGCTCCGTACGGTGGCCAACCACGGGCAGAACCGTCGCTACTACCACGACGTCGTAGGCTGCAACAGCCGACTGGACTCCATCCAGGCCGCCATACTCAACTGCAAGCTGCCCCACCTGGAAGCTTACAACCAGCGCCGCCGCGCCGCCGCCGACTATTACGACACCCACCTGGAGGGCCTTGACGGCCTGCTCACCCCCGCCCGCCTACCCGCCAGCACCCACGTCTTTCATCAATACACCCTCCGCATCGACGGCGACCGGCGCGACGCGCTGCAGCAGCACCTACAGGAAGCCGGCGTACCGAGCATGGTCTACTATCCCGTTCCCCTGTACGATCAGGAGGCCTTCCGCGGCACCGCCGCTAATGAGATCGATTTCCTCCCCGTCACCGATACCCTCTGTAAAGAGGTCATCTCCCTGCCCATGCACAGCGAGCTGGATGAAGCGACACTGGCGCACATCTG
The DNA here is from genome assembly GCA_963803525.1 of Lewinellaceae bacterium. Classification (GTDB taxonomy): domain Bacteria; phylum Bacteroidota; class Bacteroidia; order Chitinophagales; family Saprospiraceae; genus Neolewinella. The sequence goes on along the minus strand of CAWDMV010000003.1, from coordinate 98,644 downwards.
CACTACGGTACGGGGGTTTTTTGGCAGCTAGCCTATTCAATCATTCGTGGAAGAGACTATCACCGCGGGGGACGACGCGCAGGCTCCACCTCCGCTTTTCGCCGCCCCGCTAATCCGGGACGTCCCCTCCGGGGCCGGTAGGGAAAGTGTCTGACCGGCCCCGGAGTGTCTGACCGGCCCCGGAGGGGACGTTCTCAACCGGCAGGGGGCGAAGCCCAGGTTTCGCAGAAACCGAGGCGTAGTCCCCTGCCGGAATTCGGAGTCCCCTTGCCGGAATTGGAACTCCCCTGCCGGAATTGGAACTCCCCTGCCGAAATTGGAAGCCCCCTGCCGGAAACCCGGAAAAAACAGGAACGTGGAAGAGACTATCACCGCGGGGGACGACGCGCAGGCTCCGCCTCCGCTTTTCGCCGCCCCGCTAATCCGGGACGTCCCCTCCGGGGCCGGTAGGGATGTGTCTGACCGGCCCCGGAGTGTCTGACCGGCCCCGGAGGGGACGTTCTCAACCGGCAGGGCGAAGCCCAGGTTTCGCAGAAACCGAGGCGTAGTCCCCTGCCGAAATTCGGAGTCCCCTTGCCGGAATTGGAACTCCCCTGCCGGAATTGGAACTCCCCTTGCCGGAATTGGAAGTCCCCTGCCGGAAACCCGGAAAAAACAGGAACGTGGAAGAGACTATCACCGCGGGGGACGACGCGCAGGCTCCGCCTCCGCTTTTTGCCGCCCCGCTAATCCGGGACGTCCCCTCCGGGGCCGGTAGGGAAAGTGTCTGACCGGCCCCGGAGTGTCTGACCGGCCCCGGAGGGGACGTCCTCAACCGGCAGGGGGCGAAGCCCAGGTTTCGCAGAAACCGAGGCGTAGTCCCCTGCCGGAATTGGAAGTCCCCTGCCGGAATTGGAAGCCCCCTGCCGAAAACACCAGCACACAATCCCGGCCAAACCCCGACATTTTAACAAACAAAATGTTTTAAACAGACAACTTAGGATGCTTTCCGGATGTTTTATTTCAGCAACAGCAAGCTGAAAATCATCTACTTATGGCACTTCCGATCGTAATGCAACAGGTCAACTCCCAGATGCTCTCGGAGATGGGCTACCTGCGGGCGGCCAGCACCCTTTTCGTGAAATTTCGCAACAATGGGGCCGTTTACGCCTACTTCGGGGTGCCCGCCGAGCACTGGCACCGCCTGCGGGCCGTGGCGAGCGTCGGGCGCTACATGCAGCGGCATATCTTCAAGCAGTTCGCCGCCGCGCGCATCTCGGAGGGCGAGAAAAAAGGGGTTGCGGCGGACACCGCCGAAGCAGCGTAAGCAAATTTCAAATTTAAAATTCATACCAACGCCGCCTTGCCGAAGCGCCGGCGCACCTTATCCATGGCCAGGAGAAGCTGACTGTTCTCCTGCGTATCGGTGAAGAGATCCAGCTGCGTGTGGCCGCTGGCGAGGCGGTCGAAACGTACGCCCAGGAGGCGGATGCACTGCCGGCGGGTAAACAGCGCCCGAAACAGGGTTTCCGCGGCCGGCACGAGCTGCTGGTCGTGGGCGGTAAAGGCAATGCGCTGCTGGCGGGTGTAGGTATTGAAGTCGGTGTAACGAATCTTGACGGCAATGCCCGCCGTGAGCCGGCCCGCCTGCCTTAGATCGAAGGCCAGTTGGGCCGTCATGCTGCGGAGCTTGCGCAGGAGAAATTCCATATCGATGGTGTCCGTCTGGAAGGTGTGCTCGGAGGAGAAGGATTTCCGCTCGGTGTGGGGCACCACGGGCCGGTGGTCGATGCCGTTGGCGCGGCGGTGAAATTCCCGGCCCGAACTCCCGAACTCCCGCTCCAGCAACGTCACCGGCACCTGGCTCAGCGTACCCGCCTTACGGATGCCCATCAGGCTCATCTTGCGCGCCGTGACCGCGCCGATGGAGGGGATCTTGCGCACGGGCAGGGGAGACAGAAAGGCCCGCTCCGCCCCGTCCTCTACCCAGCCCGAACCATTGGGCTTGGCCTCCCCGGCCCGTACTTTAGACACGAGCTTGTTGACGGACAGGCCGGCGGAAATCGGCAGCCCCGTCTCGCGGATGATGCGCTGCCGCAGTTCCCCGCTCCACTTCACGCAGCCGATGTGGCGGTCCATCCCCGAAATATCCAGGTAAAATTCGTCGATCGAGGCCTTCTCGTACACCGGCCCCTCCTCGGCAATGATCTCCGTCACCATCGCCGAGTGCTGCTCGTAACTCTCGAAGTCGCCCCGGATCGTTTTCGCGTCCGGGCACCGCCGCAACGCGATCGCCATCGGCATACCCGCGTGAATGCCGTAGCGCCGGGCCTCGTAACTGCAGGAGGTAACCACGCCGCGGCCCCCGCTGCCGCCCACGAGGAGCGGAAGACCCGCCAGGGCGCTGTTCTTCTTGATCTCTACGGACGCGAAGAAAGCGTCCATATCCAGGTGTAGGATGGCTCGTTGGTACATGTCGTGTGGAGTGAGTCACGCCACTAGACCATTCGTCGGAAAACGGCTTCTTCCCCCCCGGGGGGCTGGGGGCCAAAGCCGGCGGGCAAAATGGCTAACGGTATGGAGTGAGTAAAACAATAAACTGTTGCAAAAACGACAGAAAGCGCCATTTGTGCAACAAATTGTTTTAATTTAACACTCCACCCGCGGCCCCGCCCGGTGTGTTATGGGCTACTTCGCCCAGATGCCGGTCTCCAGCGTCCAGTCGTAGTCTTCGTACGCCCGCTTGATGTCTTTGTCTTCCTCTTCGAGCACCCCGTAGTCGACCAAAAAATCGTCCACGCCATCGTGGTCGCGGAAGTCGCCCTTGAACCACTGGAAGAGGGGGGAGGTCACCAGCACCCGCGCACCGTCGCGCTCCTCGATCTTGCTGTGCTCGGCCAGGTAGCTGCGCACGCGGCCGTCGATCTGCTCGTCGAAAGTTTCCGGGCGGTAGATCTCGACCGGCGGGCAGTCACTCGCCCCGCAGTTCAGCGCGAAGTGCACCCGGGAATCCCCACCCTGAATACGGAAAGTACGCTCGAACTTATTAGGGAAAAGCTGGGGAATGAAGCCGAGGCCCAGGCGGTTCTCGCCGCCCCGGATGATGCCGTGCTCCAGCTCGTTGGGACTAAGCTCATGGCCCGCCACCGTAAAACCGGGGGTGCTGAAAAAGCTGCTGCGGTCGTCGTAGCGTTGGGGATTCTCGGTCAGCAGGTACTGCACCATGCCGTTGTACGTGTTGACCCAGAAGGCTTTCTTTTTCTCCGGGGAATCGAGGGCGGCGGCCAGGTTACCGGGGTCCAGCGCGGCGATCTCTTCCACTAGGTCGGAGACGTCGCGCTGATCCCGCAGGCCCTCCAGCAACGCTTGGCTTAGCTGGTTGGGGGTCGTTTCGACGTCCGTGCGCACGTAGTCGGCGGCGGGCTGGTAGCGACCGCAGGAGGTGCCGAGCAGCAGCAGCAGGAGGAGGGTAGGTAGCAACAGGAGTTTCATGGGGTTGGGAACTTGGTCACGGGTAGAACGATATACGGCGGGATTTGCTCGTAAGGTTTGGGCGGGGCCACGGGTGTGGGGTTGGGTACGGAAGGGGGGATACTGATGCCAACACCGTCAGCGGCTGCGTCCTACTGCGTCCCGCTGGCTATCGGGAGAGGCAGTGTTCTACCGGCTACCGGTTTTAGGCCTGGCCATCCGGAGAAATTCCTTGGGTACCTCGATGATGCTCATGTGGTGGACGGAGTCGGCCCGGGTGTTGACGAAGCCTTCGCTGAGTTGGTCGAAGTTGGCTACGAAAAGCTCGTTGCCGACGGGGGAGGTTTGGTGGGGTACTCAATTTTTACCCGGAAGTGAAAAGCCTTCGCGACCACCGGTACGATGCGGTCTCCGACCGCGCCTGTGCTCCGGGACTTGTAGTCCCGGCGTAAGCAATCGTATGACCGGCGCAGCCATTGCCCGCGTAGTATAGCCGTCCCAATAGCTAGCGGGAGCAGCGTGGTGTGGGTCAAACGATCAAGCGGATGGTCGGTGGAATGCCTTTCCCGTACCACTATCTTCCCGGCCAAACTCCAGTGCATACTCCGCCTCCCTGTCCTCCCGTTGCTCGCTGCCGGTCTGGCGGCCTGCACCGGTGCCCCGCGTCCGCCCGCGGGAACGACCCCCGCACCCGCGTCCGCGCCCCCGGACTGGTGACCGAAATGGATAAGATCGGCGACCTCGGTGAACTAAAAACCGGGCGGTTCTACACCCGCGCCGGGGGAGGGCCTACTGCCGCCGGCGACGGGCGATCCGGCCACATGGCAGAGGTAGGGCCGCGCATCACGGACCGGGTGGTACGCGAGGAACTCGGCGGACGGGTGGATACGGATTCGGGGGTGTGGCGCATCCTCGTGCCGGTGCGGTAGGGGAACTAGAACTGCCGGTAATCGCCGGCCAAATACTGATTAGCCTCCGCCTCGGCGAAGCGCGCGGTCTCGGCGTCCCAGTGCAGGGTCTGGCCGGGGAAACGGCCGGCCACCACGCCGAGCAGGATGACCTCCGTGAGGCGGGAGGCGTAGCTGAAGGGGGCGCTGGTTTCGTCCCGGCCCAGGCAGGCATCCACGAACTGGTGGTAGTGCTTGGGGCTCTCCGTGGCGTAGTTGCGGACGGGCTCGCCCAGCTTCAGGCTAGTAGCTGCCGCGGCAATCTGGTCGTCGATGTTTTGGTAGGCGCCGTCGACGATCAGGCGGGGCTCCTGCATGAAGTGGGGGAGCAGCAGGCGGCCTTTTTCGCCGTAGAAGATCGCGCCCTGTTCGGGGAGCGCGTCGCCGTCGGGCAGGGCCAGGGCCGGATCGGGGGTGGGCGCGCCGGGGCCGTCGGACCAGATCCACCGCAGGCGGTCGGTGGTGTAGCGGGTGCCGGGGAATTCGTAGGTGACCACGTTGTTTTCCGGGAAGCCGTAGCCGGTCGGCGGGCGGCAGACGTTGACGATCGTCAGGGGCACGTCCAGCTCCAGGGCATTGTAGGGGGTATCGAAGATGTGGACGCCCATGTCGCCCAGGGTGCCGCAGCCGTAGTCGAGGAACTTGCGCCAGTTGCTGGGGTGGTACTGCTCGTCGAGGTAGTCCTGCTGGGGAGCGGTACCGAGCCAGAGGTCCCAGTTGAGGGTCTCGGGGACGGGATCGCTGCCCGCGGGCTCGGGACCGTTGTAGCCCCAGTTTTTGGGCGACCAGGCGCGCACCGTGTCCACCTTCCCGATGATGCCGGAGCGGATGAGCTCCGTGGCCGTGCGGTAGTCGTAGAAGCTGTGCACCTGGATGCCCATTTGGGTGACGAGCTTGCGCTCCCGGGCCACGCGGGCCATCTCCCGCGCTTCGGAGACGTGGTGGGTGAGGGGCTTCTGGCAGTAGACGGGCTTGTCCATATTCATCGCCAGCAGGGAGGCGGGGGCGTGGGTATGATCGGGGGTGGACACGATCACGGCGTCGATGTCGTCGCCCATTTCCCGAAGCATGGTGCGGTAGTCGACGTAGGTCTTCGCCTGGGGGTGCTTGGCCGCGGCGTCGGCGAGGAAGTTGGCGTCCACGTCACAGAGGGCGACCACGTCGACGGCGGGGTGGGAGGCGATGTCGGCGAGGTCCGAGCGGCCCTGGAAGCCGACGCCGATGTGGGCGGTGCGGAGGCGGCCGTTCTGGCCTCCACCCTGCCTGACGGCGCAGCCGGGCAGCAGGGCGGCGGCGGCCAGGGCGGCACTGCCCTGAAGGAATGTTCTACGTTGCATGATCGATGTTTAGAGCTCCCGGATGCGGAGATCGCGAAACCACAGCGGGCTGCCGTGGTCCTGCAGGACAATATACCCCTCGCGGAACTTCCCGTAGTCGGGGGCGTCCTTCCACTTGCCGCCGTCGCGCTTTTCCTCCCACTCCTCCGACCAGGGGACGAAGGACAGCAACAGCTCCCCGTTCAGCCAGTGCTCCACCCGCTCGGGGGTAAAGACGATGCGGCTGCTGTTCCACTCGCCGGCCGGCCGCAGTTTCTTTTTAACGGGATCGGGGGTGTGCATGGCGTAGTCGGCCCCGGTGCTCTGCCAGTCCTGCAGCCGTTCGGGGTGCTCGACGCCGAACTGGCTGTTGTAGCCGCTCAGGTCGTGCAGGTCCGCGTAGCCCGCATCGTCGATGAGCTGGTACTCGGGGGCCATCTCGGTGGGGGAGTCGTAGCCTTCCTGCACGTGGTACAGCACGCCGCTGTTGCCGCCGGGGGGAATCTTCCAGTCCAGCTCCAATTCAAAATTCGCGAACTGCCGCTCGGCGTAGACGAGGTCCCTGCCGCCGGTGTAATCCTCCTCCTTCACCACTTCGGTGTCGAACTGCAGCACCCCGTCGCGGGCCACCCAGCCCGGGGGCATCACCTCGGCGTTGTAGCCGCGCCAGCCATCGGTGGTGCTGCCGTCAAATAGGGTGATCCATTCACCGGGGCGGGCGGGGGTGTCGGCCGTTGCCGTGGCGGCGGGGTCCGTCTTTCCGCTCTGGCAGGCGGTCAGGGCCAGCGTGAGGGCCAGGCAGTAAAGGGGGGTGCGTAAAGGCAGGTGTAGGGTGTTCATGATCGGGTAGCCAGCTTGGGTGGATACAGGGGGAGAGTGCCGGTGGGCGTCGGGTGGTTAAGCGCCTGTCTGGGTTTTCCGAGCCTGACGAACATGCCGCTATTTTGGGTCTATTCGAGCTTTGAAAAGGGGAGCCTAGCGGGCTAAGTGACCTTTTTCGAGGCAAGGAGTAGGCACGAAAGAGCAAGTTTGTGACGGTGAGCGGAATCCCAAACAAGCTCTAAGTTAATGTAGCGGACGACATATGGTGCAGGGGCGGCGGGGCGCGGGTGCGGGGAGGGAAAAGCGTACTCGTTTCCGTATCACGAGAATCCCGTTATCCAGTCTACCAGCGGGTGCTTCTTCGTCCCGGGCAAGTCGATGTTGAAGGTCGACCAGGGTAGTGATTGGTGGCGAAGTAAGGGTTGAGGAAGGGGGCGGCTAGGACGAGGCCGGCCTTATGAATGTATAGGGCTTCTTCCATCGTGTGCATTGAATCGTATGCCTGAAAATATTCGGTCGTGACGGCTCAATCCTCCGCGTAAACAACCCGGTGAATATGATAGTCGTGTAGTGCCGTGCCCCGCGTGAGGTATACGTCGCATTGTGGAGTGCGTTGGAATTATGGGAAGGAAGCTCCACCTTACTCCGCAAGCCTTACGCGTTGGCGAAGCTTATTCCCTCGTGGGCCAATACCACTTCCTCTACGGCCATCTCGCTGTTCCGGGCGTTGAGGTCGGTACCGGAAACTTTTATCGGAAAGGCATTGGCGAGGGTCCAGGTAAACAGGGGGGTGCGCGCTTCGTCCAGCAGTTGAATCGTGATCGTCTGTCCGTCGATCGTATTCCTTTTAAGTTCGTTCAGGTAGTCGTACAGCCCCGAGTCGTCTCTGAATAGGCCCTTCCTTAAGGTGACGTTCGACCCCTTGCTGAGTCCCGGCATGTTGATGCTTGAGAAACTAATGCCGTTGCCGGCGCGGTATTCGGGGTTGTCGTGTTCCGCGTCGAGGCCCGAGACTTCCTGAAAGGCTATCTCCCCCTTGTCGCCGAAGGTGACGTTAAAGTGAAATTTCGGGACTGGCCAGGGGGCTGCTGGTGGTTCGCCTGCCATAGGAGTTGCTGGTTAGGGGTAAGTTGAGCGCTTGTTTGGGTTTTCCGAGCCTGATGAAAACGCCGATATTTTGGGGCTATTCGAGCCTCAGTAAGGGGAGGTGCACTTCGTGGCTGCTTCGCGGTGACGGGCTAAGTGACGCTCTTTGAGGCGAGGAATAGGGGCAAAAGAGCAAGTTTGCGGCGGCGAGCGGAATCCCAAACGAGCGCTAAACTACTGAGCCAGAGATAAGCAGCGGGGATCGCCAGCACCAGCGCCAGACCAAACCAAAGCATCTCCCGAACGAGCACGTCTTTCATTCGGCACGGAAAAGCGAAGGGAACGGCAGCCGCCAGTGGGATTATCGATGTAGGTACAGCGACCCAATCTATCTAAAAATTCCTACACCGCCTACCGCTTACTTCGGAAACATCGAAGAGGGGAGATATTTATTTACGCTTCCTACCTTCCCCCGCCCCGGTCAGCCCTACTGGCCGACGCTCACTGTATGCATGTCTTCCGGACGGGTAGGGGAGTTACTCTTTCGTGCCCTCCCGCTCCACCAGCCGGAACGACACCCCGAAATCCAGGAAGTAGCTCCTGACTCCGTAGTCTCCGTCCCAGCCCGCCGAAAGGTCGAAGGCCAGGTCGTCGCCGGCGAGGTAGGCGAAGCCGCCGTCGTAGTTGGTGGTGACTTCGCCGCTGAGGGTGCCGTAGACTTCCACGAAGGAGCTCCAGCGGTCGGAGAGGCCCAGGCCCAGGGTGGTGACGTAATCGGTGCGGCGGTCGCCATCGCCCGTCCAGCTTCGGCTGAGGTTGGCGGTGAGGGCGAGCAGGTCGGTGAGGCCCCATTCGGCGGTGACGATGAGGTTGGCACCGGGACTTTCCCGGCGAAAATGCTCATCCTGGAGCGTCAGCAGGGCGTGGGCACGGACGGCCAGGGTAGGGCGCCAGCCTTCGTTTTCGAAGATGCTGTAGCGCCCCCCCACCTGGGTATCGCTGATGCCACGCTCGATCCGCCGGCCGGTGGGCAGCACCGACTCATCGGAAGCCCCCGCGATCAGGGCACTGAGCTCGAGCCGTTCCAGGATGCCGATGCGGATGTCCGTTATCTCGGTCAGGTCCAGGATCCGCTCCGCACCCGCGCCCGCGCCCGTATCGGTCCAGTCTACATTGAGCCCGGTCTGCACCTGGTACACCCCCTTGCCGACGGTCGCCGCGCCGATGGACTGCCCCGGCCGCCCGGAGACGATGGTCGGGCTGTACTGGGCGGACAAGATAGCAGAGCAGCAAAGCAACAGGCAGGCGTAGAGGTGCTTCATGGCGGAGGTGACGTACGTCCCATAAGCTGCCGAACCGGAGCCTTGTTCGGTTCCCGCCCTCCAGTCGGGCGGAAGTATCCGCGATCGGAGGTCCCGCGCCAGACTCCCCCATCTTTGGTGCCCCCCCCGCGCGCGGCCAACCTCCGCGCCCCTCCCCATCCTCCGCGGTGAAAACCCATCGCGCAGCGACCCGGATCCGTGAAATCTGTGTCCCATCCGTGGTAAACTCTCCCCCCCGCGCAGCGGCCAACCTCCGCGCCCCTCCCCATCCTCCGCGGTGAAAACCCATCGCGCAGCGACCCGAGCCTCCAGTGAACCAAACCACGAGCGGGCGTGAAGAAACGCAGTACCTTAATCCACCCAACCCGCCCCAGCCATGCGCCCCTTACCCCTCTGCCTACTGCTCCTGACCGGTCTACTGCTTCCCAACCGCACGACCGCCCAGGAGATCGACCCCGCCTTCCTCCACGCCCCCTGGCCCGCCCGGTGGATCGCCGTACCCGGGACCGACGGAGCGGCCTACGGCGTCTACCTCTTCCGCAAGGAGCTCGCGCTGGCCACCGTCCCCGACAGCTTTCCGGTCTACATCACGGCCGACAACCACTACACCCTCTACGTCAACGGGGAGCTGGTCAACCGCGGTCCGGCCAAGCACGACCTCAATCACTGGAACTACGACCGCCTCGACCTGGCCCCCTTCCTCCGCGGCGGAAACAACCGCCTGGCCGTGCGCGTCTGGAACGCGGGGGCCTACCGGCAGGAGGCGCAGCTTACCTACCGCACCGCCCTGCTCGTGCAGGGGGCGTCCGAGGCGTCCAGCGGGGTCAACACCGACACGAGCTGGGTAGGCCGTCAGGACTACGGTTACCAGCCCGTGCCCGTGATCAGCAACGCGCCGCGGTCCGGCGCGGTCGGCGTACCCGGCTACTACGTGGCGGGCCCCGGCGACCGCGTCGATATGGCCCTAACGGATACCCGGGTGGAACCAGGCCGACGACGCTGCGGCCGGCTGGTCGACGGCCACCTCCATTTCCCCGGGTATTCCCCGCAACAGCGTGGGCATGGATGCCCGTGAGCCCTGGCGACTGGTGCCCTCGCCGGTACCGCCCATGGCACGGACGCCGGAGCGCTTTGCGGCCGTGCGGCGGGCGACGGGGGTGACCGTACCCGCCGGCTTCCCGGAGCGGGCGGTACCACTTACGATTCCGGCCAATACGACGGCGACCCTGCTGCTGGACCAGTCCTACCTCACCAACGCCTTTCCCACACTAACCTTCAGCGGGGGCGCGGGTGCAAAGGTGCGCCTGACCTACGCGGAAGCCCTCTACGCGGACGACCTGCGTACCAAGGGCAATCGCAATGTGGTGGCCGGCAAGCAAATCCTCGGGCGGCAGGACACCATCCTCACCGATGGCTCCGCCCGCCAGGTCTTCACCCCGCTGTCTTACCGCACCTACCGCTACGTGGAGCTGGCGGTGACCACCGGGGCCGACCCCCTCACCCTCGACGACCTGGCCGCGGAGGCCGTGGGCTTCCCCTTCGAGCGCCTGTCTAGCCTCCAGGCGCCGCTGGCCGAGATGGACACCATCCTCGACGTGGGCTGGCGCACCGCCCGCCTGTGCGCGATGGATACGTATATGGACTGCCCCTACTGGGAGCAACTCCAGTACATCGGCGATGCCCGCATCCAGGCCCTGATCAGCCTCTACACCACCGGCGACGACCGCCTGGTGAAGAACGCCCTCGACCTGATCGACCACTCCCGCCAACCCGAGGGCATCACCACGAGTCGGTACCCGACCAACATCGAGCAGATCATCGGTCCGTTCTCCCTCTGGTACGTGGGCATGCTCCGCGACTACCTCAGGTACGGCAGCGATCGGGCCTTTTTGCGGGACAAGCTCTCCGGTGCCCGCCAGGTGCTCGACTACTTCCACCACTTCCAGGACGCGAGCGGCTCCCTCCGAAACCTGCCCAACTGGTCGTTCACGGACTGGCTGATGGAGTGGCCCCGCGGCGAGCCCCCCGTGGATGCCGCGGGCTACTCCGCCGTCCTCGACCTCCAACTGCTCCTGGCCTACCAGTACGCCGCGGAACTGGAAGCGGAATTGGGCATGCCCGCCTTCGCCGACTTGTACCAGCAACGGGCCGACCAACTCGCCACGACCATCCGCGACCGGTACTGGGATGCCGACCGCACCCTCTTTGCCGACACCGGCGATCACGACCGCTACTCCCAGCACGCCAACAGCCTGGCGGTCCTGGCGGGCCTGGTGCCGGAAGCCGATTTACCCGCCCTCGGCACCCGCCTGCTGGAGGAGGACGACCTGGCTCAAGCCTCCATCTACTTCCGCTACTACCTCCACCAGGCCCTGGTGCGCGCGGGCCTCGGAGACGACTACCTCAGCTGGCTCGACGTCTGGCGCACCAACCTCGATCTCGGCCTCACTACCTGGGCCGAAGACTCCGACGTAGCCGGTGCCCGGTCGGATTGCCATGCGTGGGGCTCCAGTCCGAACGTCGAGTTCTTCCGCACCGTCCTCGGTATCGACTCCGCCTCTCCCGGCTTCGGGACGGTCCGCATCGCTCCCCACCTCGGAGACATCGAGCAGATCAGCGGGGAGATGCCGCACCCGGCGGGGATGATCTCGGTGAGTTACGATACCGTGAGCGGGGAAGGTCGTGTGACCTTGCCGGCGGGGGTTACCGGTACGTTTGTGTGGAAGGGGAAGGTTACTGCGCTGGTTGGGGGGGAGAATGTGCTGGGCTTGTAGGTCGCTGCGCGACGGGGTATTTACCGCGGAGTTGCGCGGAGTTTTGCTTGTGTTGTAGGTCGCTGCGCGACGGGGACTACCACAGATGGACACAGATTAGCGCCTTCGGCGGTTCTTGCAGGACTATGGGGAGTTTCCTTCGCATACGATGCGGTGAATTTTTACCCCATGCTTCTTGCACCAGCGAGCGTAGAAAATCGGTGTTACATCTGTGCCTAATCTGTGGTGAACCCCCTCCGCGCAACTCTCCGTACTCCGCGGTGAATTCTACCCAAGCTTCTCGCGCCAGTGAGCCCACTGAGCACAAGAAAATCGGTGTTACATCTGTGCCTAATCTGTGGTGAACCCCCTCCGCGCAACTCCGCGTACTCCGCGGTGATTCCGCATCAGGCAGCTCTAGGTGCAGCGGCGTGCGGGTGCAATGGATATCCCTTGAAATTGGCGATCCTGGTTTATTTCCCCTATCTTATGAGAGGAGCGCTTCAGCCCGGTTGAGGAATTTGCTGCCGTATAGAGTGGCGGCGGGGGCGATTTAAGTAATCCGTATAAAATCACTCACTCCATGGCTATGAACGATAAGAAAATACCGCGTAGAAAATTCATTGACCTCGGAATCCGGGGATATTCGGCCGTGCACTTGGCGCCCTTCGTACCGGCCTCCTTCGTGGCCCTGCCCGTTTATAATCCGTCCGCGGTGAAGACGTACCACGGGGTGTGCTACCACGATTGTCCGGACTCGTGCAGCTGGGACGTGACGGTGGAGGACGGGGAGGTAAAGGAATTCGGGGGAAACAAGGAGAACCCGTTCACGAACGGGAAGCTGTGCAATAAGATGGAGACCTTCCCCCAGGATGTTACCTTCAACCCGGATCGTATCCTCACCCCCCTGAAACGGACCGGTGAGAAGGGGGAAGGGAAGTTCGAGCGGATCAGCTGGGAGCAGGCCATGCGGGAGGTCGCCGCGAAAGTGAAATCTTCGGTGGCCGAGCACGGCGGAGAATCCGTCCTTCCCTTCGGCTATATGGGGACCCGGGAATCATCCAGCAGAACGCCATGAGCAACCGGTTTTTCGCTAAGCTCGGGGCCTGCAAGTTGCAGGAAACCATCTGCGGCGCTCCCGCCATTACGGGGAATATGCTGACCAACGGCCAGACGACGGGTATACTCCCCGAAGATATCGTGCACAGCCGTTACATCATCCTGTGGGGCACCAATACCAAGAAATCCAATGTCCACCTGTGGCCCCTCGTACTTGAGGCGCGCGCGCGGGGCGCAAAGATCATCGTCGTCGACCCGTTTAAGTCCGCCACCGCCCTGGAGGCGGATCAGCACATCCAGCTGATGCCGGGAACGGACGTCGCCTTCGCCCTGGGCATGATGCACGTCCTCATCAAGGAGGGACTGACCGATACGGATTACATCGAAAACTATACCACCGGCTACCCGGCCCTGAAGGCCCACGTCCAGGACTACGACCCGGCTACCGTAGCGGAGATCTGCGGTCTGGAGGAAAGTACGGTAGTGGAGCTGGCACGGACTTACGCGGCGGCCAGGCCTTCTCTCATCCGTTTCCTGGTGGGGATGGAGCACAACTACAACGGTGGGGACGCCTTCCGGGCCGTGGGTATGCTGCCGTCCCTGACGGGGGCGTGGCGGGAACGCGGGGGTGGACTGCTGCACTTCACCTACGAGATGTTCGGGCAGGCCCTGAACTACGACCGCCTCAATCTATACACCACCCTGGCCGAGCGGGAGACGCGGAGCATCAATATGGTCCAGCTGGGTCGCGTACTGAGCGATCCGGACCTCAATCCGGCCATCAAGACCCTCTTCGTCTTCAACGCGAATCCGGTCGTCACCATTCCGAACCAGAACCTGATCCGCGAGGGGCTGCAGCGCAGCGACCTGTTCACGGTGGTCGTGGAGCACTTCATGACCGACACCGCCAGGTACGCCGACTACATTTTTCCGGCCACGAGCCAGCTGGAACACTGGGACGTGGCCGGCTCCTGGGGCCACGTATACGTAAACCTCAACCAGCCGGCCATCGCGCCGCTGGGGGAGGCCAAGCCCAATACCGAATTCTTCCGCCTGCTCGCCAGGGAGATGGGCTTCACGGATGATTGCTTTGACGAAACCGATCTCGAACTGGCCCAGTCGCTCTTCGCGACCGATCACCCCTACATGGAGGGCATCACCTTCGACTACCTGAAGGAACACGGCTGGGCGCGGCTCAGGATTCCCGACCCCTTCCTGCCCCATACGGCCGGCGATTTCGGTACCGAGTCGGGCAAGTGTGAGTTCTACACGGCCGCGCTGGAAGCTTCCGGACAGGCCCTGCCGGCGTACAAAGCGGTCGCCTACGAAGATGCTGCCAGCTACCCGCTGCAGCTGCTCACCATCAAGGCCACCAAGGGCTTCCACAACTCCTCCCACGGCAACGTGGGGCACCTGCGGAAGGCGCAAGGACGTCCCACCCTCGACCTGAGTCGGGAGGATGCGCAGCGGAGGGATATTGCGGACGGCGACGAAGTGAAGGTACACAACCAGTACGGCACGGTGATCCTCCTGGCCAACCTCAGCAACCGCGTGCGGCCCGGCGTCACCGTCATGCCCCATGGCTTCTGGCCCTCCCTGGTCAAGGGCAACGCTACCTCCAACGCGATGACCAATGACCGCCTGTCGGACGTCGGGGGAGGCGCCGCGCTGCAGGACTGCCGGGTCGAGGTGGTAAAGGCATAGGCTGAACGCGCTTAGCGGTAAAGGCCATATCACGGAGCGCAGATCGCCGCGATCCGCTTCGCCCGCGTAGCCGGCCGCTTGGCCATCAGCAGGCCGTGCAGGGCCAGGCGCTTGGCCGAACGGCTCAGTTCCTGAAAGCGCAGCTCCGCCTCCGGGTCCTGCGCGAAAGCCTCAGCCAGGTCGTCGGGGATGACGAGGGCCTCCACGTCGTCGAGCAGGGTCCAGGCACCGTTTTCTTTAGTCAGCCCGATGCTGGCGTGGCCGGCCGGCATCATCTTCCCTGCGGCGATGAGGTCCCGCTACCTTTTGCTTATTGACCGCCGACCAGCCGCTCTTCGGTTTCCGGCGGCTGAAGAACTGCCGGTAGCGGTCCGCGTCGATGGGCTGCGGCGCGGCTGTCGATCCAGCCGAAGCAGAGGGCCTCGTCCACCGCTTCACTCCAGGTCAGGTTCGGGGTGGGGGAGGACTTCTTGTGGTACACCAGCCACACGTTCTCGTGCTCCGCGTGGTGCGCCAGTAGCCACTCCCGCCAGTGGTCGCGGTCGCGTGGACAAACCGTAGAAGCTTTTTCGTGGGTGCTCATGCCACTAAATTAACGATTTGGTAGCACGCATTCCCAAGGTTAACCACCGGGGGCAATGAAAAGCGAGGCGCAACAGAAACACCTCTCCGAACTCCGCGTACTCCGCGGTGATTCCCCGTCGCGCAGCGACCCTAATCTACCTCCCATCGTCGTGAACTCCCACCCCCGCAGCGGCATCACCTCCACGCTGTACCTTTAATCCGACCCCGCAAGCAACCATCATGCCCACCCCCCCACTAGACGTACTCATCGTCGGCGCCGGCCTCTCCGGCATCGGCACCGCCTACCGCCTCGGCGAACAGCACCCGGACAAGACCTACGCCATCCTCGAAGCCCGGGAGGCCCTGGGCGGTACCTGGGACCTCTTCCGCTACCCCGGCATCCGCTCCGATTCCGACATGTTCACCTTTGGCTACAACTTCCGGCCGTGGAAGAACCCGCAATCCCTGTCGGGCGGCGCGGATATCCTGACCTACCTGCGGGAAACGGCGGAGGAAAACGGGATCGACCGCCACATTCGCTACCGGCACAAGGTGATCGCCGCGGACTGGTCGACCGCCGATCGCCACTGGACGGTGAGCGTCGACCGGGACGGAGAAACCCAGCACCTGCGCGCCCGCTTCCTCTACCTCTGTACCGGCTACTACGACTACGAGGAGGCGCACCGGCCCACCTTTACGGGGGAAGAAGACTTTGGCGGGACGATCGTCCACCCCCAGTTCTGGCCCGAGGACCTGGACTACACCGGCCAGCGCGCCATCGTCATCGGCAGCGGGGCCACGGCCGTAACGCTGGTGCCCACCCTGGCCGAGCGGGCCGCCCACGTGACCATGCTGCAGCGCTCACCCACCTACGTGATGACGCTGCCCAACCGCAACCGCATCTACGAGGTGCTCAAGGACCGCCTCCCCGGCCGCTGGGCCTACCGCATCACGCGCTGGGCCAACCTGACGCTGGGCATGACCCTGTACGGACTCTCGCGGCTCTTCCCCAATCGGATGCGCCGGGTACTGATGAACGGAATCGCCCGGGAGGTCGGCCCCGGAGTCGACGTGGAGGAGCACTTCAGTCCGGCCTACAAGCCCTGGGACCAGCGGCTGTGCCTCGTGCCCGACGGCGACCTGTTCCACGTACTGCGCGATAAGCGGGCCACTATGGTTACCGACCACATCGACCGCTTTACCCCGGACGGCCTCCGCCTGATATCCGGGAAGGAGCTGGCGGCGGACCTCATCGTCGTGGCCACCGGCCTGAAGCTCAAGATCCTCGGTGGGGCCACCCTGTCCCTCGACGGTACCCCGTTCGCGCCTACCGAATCGATGATCTATAAAGGCACCCTCGTCAGCGGCGTGCCCAACCTGGCCCTCGCCTTCGGCTACACCAACGCCTCCTGGACCCTCAAGACCGACCTTACCGCCGCCTACTTCTGCAAGCTGCTCCGGCACATGGATGCGCACGGATACACGACCTTCGTGCCCAATCCCGAAGACGACGTCGAGCGCCGGCCCTTCCTCGACTTCACGGCCGGCTACATCCAGCGCTCGGCCCACCTGCTGCCCAGTCAGGGCTCGCGCCGCCCCTGGCGCGTGTACCAGAATTACCTGCTCGATGCGCTGATGACGCGCTACGGTCGGGTGAAGGATGGGGTTTTGGAGTTTAGTTGATTAAAGTTTAGTTCACTACGGAGGTAGGGGAAGTTTTCACGGAGGTTGCACGGAGGTTTTGGTCGCTTCGCTCATGTGTGGGGGGGGGTGACCGCAGCGTACGCGGAGTTGCGCGGAGGGGTTGCTGACGCAGCGCATCAGTGTTACTCAACTCCGCGGACTCTGCGGTTTTAATTAGTATCCTATCTGTGTTGCATGACCTGCACACTTCGTCAAGCCGCCCATCCAATTCCTATGAAACGTCGTCACTTTGTATCCGCCGCGCCCCTGTTGCTCGCGGCTTCCTGTAAATCGCGGCTCCCCGCTGCCGACGAAAAAGCACTCCGGTTCGACTACGCCCGCCTGGATGCGGCCCGGGACCGACCCGTACTGCGGCGGGAATTGTTCCCCGATCCCATCGTGTTGGAGTCCGTAGAGCTCTTACGGCATGCGGATAACTTTATTTGTCGCGTTCGAACGGCGGACGGGGCCGAGGGGCTGAGCGTATCCAACAACTACCAGATGGTGTACCTGTATCCCATTGCCACGGAACGGGTTGATCCTTTCTTTGTCGGTAAGGATGCCCGGGACCTAGATGCCCTCGTGGACGGCGTGTACACCTACCGGAGCAACTACAAATTACAGAGTCTGGCCCTCTGGGTTCCGGTGGCCACGGTGGAGTTCGCGATCCTGGATCTACTGGGTAAAGTGGCCCACGTCCCGATCCATCAGTTGCTGTCGTCCCGTACCCACCATTCCGGTATTGCCGTTTACCAGGCCAACGACAACCGGGGGAAGAGCGCCGAGGAAAGCCTGGAGCGCATCCGGGAAACGGTCGCGCGCACGGGTGCCCGGGCGGTCAAGTTCAAAGTGGGCGGCCGCATGCACGACGTGGACCGGCCCGCGGGGCGCTCCGAGACCCTCATCCGTACGGTCCGCGCGGCCTTCGGTCCGGAGATGACCCTGTACGCGGACGCGAATAGTGGATACGACGTCCAGGATGCCATACCGATCGGCCGACTGATGGGAACCTACGATTATGCCTTCTTTGAAGAGCCCATCGCCTTCGATCGCTACAGCGAGTTGAGACTGGTGCAGGAGGCCGTCGACGTGCCCCTCGCCGGCGGCGAGCAGGAGGGAAGCATGTACAACTTTCGCGACCTGATCGCGGCGGACGTGCTCGAGTACGTGCAGCCCGACCTCTTCTACTTCGGGGGCATGATCCGGAGCATGCGCGTAGCCAGAATGGCGGCGGAGCGCGGGAAGCAATGCGTTCCCCACATCAGCGGGTCCGGTCTGGGCTTCCTCTACATGATGCACTTCGTGGCCGCCCTGCCCAACGCCGGACCCTACCACGAATTCAAGGAAAACACCCGGGAGCTGCCCTTCGAGTGCCCCACCGCCTCGCTCCGGGTAGAGCACGGACGGCTGGCGGTGCCTAGCGGTCCGGGACTGGGCGTAGTGATCGACCCGGACTATCTGGCGCGGCACCGCCCCGTAAAGTAGCAGGTTAGGCCGTGCCGACCGGGCTTCAATTTTTCAAATCCCGGTTATTCAACTGCTCATCCGCGATCTGCTGGTAATTCCCCCGCGTCTGGGTGTTACTGAGCAGGAGGTAGCAACTCAGCAGGCCGGAATCTTCGCAGCCCACGATCAGCAAGCGGCCGTCCCTGGAGAAGTCGAGGTACTCCACCCGGGCGGAGGGTTGCCGCAGGACCAACTCTCCGTCCGCAATCCGGTAGAAGTTGATGGCCTGGTCGTGCCCGCCGGTGAGCAGGAAGTGCCCGTCGGGGGAAAAGGCGACCGCCTCGATTTTTAGGGGGTTCTCGAAGGTTTGGAGCAGCCGGCCGGACCCGGCGTCAAAGAGGCGGGCCTTATTGTCGAAGCCGCCGGTGGCGAGCATCGTTTCGTCCGGGCTCCAGCGTACGCTTTTGATGCTGCCGGCTAGCGTACCGACATCCGTAATGATTGCCAGGGTACTCACGTCGATCACCTTGGCGAAGCCGTCGTAGCGATTGCCTCCCGGACCGTCGGGGTCGGGCGTCTGGATGTTGCCCCCTACCGCGAGCCGTTTGGAGTCGGCGGTAAATTTCAGGGAATTGATGGTCGATCCGCAGTTCAGGCGCTTCACCTCCCGGTAGGTGGTGGCGTCGAAGAAGATCGCGTTGCCCGCCTCGTCGCCGGCCACGATGAAGCGGCCGTCCGGACTCCAGGTGATGCCGTCGAGGCCCGCGTCCGTAAACTCGTGGCCGTAGAGTTCGGGCCCCGGTTTCCGTATCCCAAATCCGCATATAAAAATCCTCGCCGCCGGTGGCGATGCGTCGTCCGTCCGGACTGAAGACCACGCACTCCACCTCGCTCGCGTGGGCATTCTCCCACAGCAGGGCTCCGTCGGCCACCCGCCAGAGCATCACCCCGTAGCCAAACTTCGCGCCGGACACGACCAGCTTCCCGTCCGGACTAAACTCACACGCCTCCACCGACCGCAGCGCGGCACTGTGGTCCGCCACCCGGTGCCAGACGGAGACCAGCTGCGGCACGTCTTCGGGGTAGATAGAGTCAGTTTGGGCCAGGGCGGTGCCGGTGGTGGTGAGGAGGAGGAGGAGGTAGAGTAGGGGGAGGAGGCGCATGGGGGGGGGTGACAGTAGGAGATACTTAGGGTGATTAAGGTAATGCGCCTATTCGATGTCGCGCCCCCTGCTGTAGGACAATCCGCGTGAGAAGGCATTCGTAGTGGATCGGGACGTCCTTTCGTGGATTGCAGGTTCAGCGTCGGACGGATATTACATGATGGTGTACGATGGCGAGATCCACTAGGATTTGTTTCAAAATTGGGTGGTGCATCCCCCCAGCCGACCGACCACATCCCTGTGAACTTCATCCTCTCCATTCATCAGTAAAATTACCGGGGGACGACTGTCGTCGGTAGACCGCGTCGCTATGAAAAGCCAGCCAACCGGCGTGGTTACCGGTGAGTGGTACTTTTGAGTATGGAAATAAGCGTGGCCTGGTCCCGTAAGTTGGCACTAGTTCTCTTTCTAATAATTGCTAGCCTAGCCTATATACGGGCGCAGGATACCTCCTTCGTGGGGCCGGAACCGCGAATGAGCATGGCGGACATCGGCCTGCGCTACTACGCTATTAAGTGGTCCGAGGCGCAGTGGAGTGAACTGCGGGGCCGGCAACTGGAGCTGGCCTTCCTGATCGATGATATCGGGGAACCCTTTCTCCGGGCCGTGCGGGGGACGGAAAATTCCGCCATCATCGATAGCCTGGTGGAGGTCACCTCTCGGTTTACCTACTTTGCTCCGGCTACCCGCAACGGGTCGCGGATCGAAAGCGCTTACTACCTTTCCGTACCCTTTCCTGACCTCAGCCTGTCGCAGGCCAGGGGGGGCACAACGATCTACTACCCGCCGACCACCGTTGACCGGGAGCTGCTAGAGTCAGACCGATACCAGCTAGCCCCACTCTCCGCGTTTCTGGAATTAGGCCTTCACGCCAATAATCACTGGGGTAAAATAGGCGACTACCTCAAGCCGGGCGGCGGGATGGATATGTATTTTGCTTTCCACCTGAAAAACCGTTGGGGATTCGGCGGAATGCTCGGCGTTGAGTTTAACGCGAAGGATAAGCTGTTTTCCATCGATCCCTACCCCAACCGGACAATTGACGGTGCCGGCGGTACATACATCGGTCCCCTGGTAGAGTATACTTTACGCAAGACCAAGCAGCGGGACCTGGCGCTCCGTGGGGAAGTAGGCATAGGGAGCATATTCGTGGCATCAAAGGTCGATGCGCCGAATGACGATGGCTTTGTCGAATATGAAGGGCTTCATCTCGGCCTTCACCTGAACTACAACCTCAAATTTGGCCAATACGGGACGACGGTGAGTGCAACGGATAAAGAAACTACCGGAATCTACCATGGCCTCAACCTATACGGCGGCCTGCGCATGCGCCGTTACCGCTACGATCAGGCCAATGGCATATATGCCTTCATTGGCGTGGGATACCGCCTGGGCATGAATCAGCTACGGCGGGTGGCGGGATAAGAGCATGCTTACACTAGGTTAACCAGGCCATATGACCTCCCCCCTCTCCTACGGACCTCCGGAGGAAGCCGCGCAGCGAAAGGGGCCGGGCGTGAGAAAAGAAAGTTCATGAGCAGCAGGGTAGCACGAAATCCCACCCCAAGCAGCCACCCCAAAGCGATCCGATCACCCATCCTCCACATCACCCAACTGCCCAAATGCCATCCATTCGGGAGGGGGAGCGACGCACTCGCCAAACAAACGGACACCCGCGCCCCGCCGCACCATACTTAATAGACTTGGTCCAAAATGTTCGACAAAAAATCTCCAAGCTCACAAATAAATATTTTGCGGATTACCAAATTATAAAACCGTATTTTGTGGGTTGGCGGAGCTAGTAAGGTATTAGCTCGCCGTGTTATCCCGAAAAGTACTCTACTATGAGCAGCGGAACCGTTAAGTTTTTCAACCAGAGCAAAGGCTTTGGCTTCATCACCCCCGACGACGGAAGCAAGGACGTCTTCGTCCACGCCAACGACCTCAACGTCGGCTCCATCAACGAAGGCGACAAGGTCACCTACGAGGTGGAAGAAAGTCAGAAGGGCTTCAACGCCGTCAACGTATCGATGGCGGAATAGGACATCAAGTCCCTCTGCAATGCGAAAGGCCCGTCAACCATGTTGACGGGCCTTTCCTGTTTTTCCGGACTGGGGCACGCTAGAGCACCCGCACCGACACGGCGATCGGGCCCTTGGGGCCCTTGCCGGTCTCGAAGCTCACGCGGTCGCCGTCGCGGATGGGCATGTCGAGGCTGTCGACGTGCACGAAGAAGCTCTCCTGCCGCTCGTTCTCGGTGATGAAGCCGTAGCCCTTCTCGGTGTCGAAGAACTTCACGACGCCCTCCTTGACGAACTTGTTCTCGCCGGATTTTTCCGAGCGGGGGGTGCTGATGTCGATGTCCTCCAGGCTCACCTTCTTGCGCAGGGCCGGGTCGGGCGGCTGGGTGGTCAGGTTGCCATCGAGGCCCACGTACATGAATTCGGGGGGCTTGGTGTTGCTTAGTTTTTTCTGCTCGCGGTCGTACTGCTTATCGCGCTTTTTCTTCTGCCGCTTCTTGTTGCGCTCTTTTTTATTGAAACTCTCTGCCATGGTAGTTACTTACGTGTGGAAATACGCTTCGCCGGCACCGGGGTTGGGGGAGCGCAGGAGTGCACTCCGTATCGGCCCGGCGTATCGCGCAGAAATTTGATGGCAAACCGGGCTGGGAAACCGCCGCAAACCTTACCCTCATCTTCTGATGAAACATAACCCATAGGTAGCCACTAAGTTGTCGCCGCTCCGTATCTCCGGGCCCGTCCGGCCGGCAGCTGGCCTCTCCCGCAGGCAGTGCATTGGGCGGGGACGCAGGTGCTTAGTACCCCCAAACCCGCCTCCTTCCGCAGGTTGACCAGGTAGGAGCGGTGTACCCGGTAGAAGGCCGGCGAGGTCAGCGGTTAGCGGCTCGAAAGGGGACGTCCCAAAGACAGCGAGGCAGAGAAATGCGGAGGCACAGCTTCGCGTCGTCCCTCGCGGTGATGGATCCCTGGTATAGTAAATCTCGATTCAAAGATAAGTCCCCCCCTCCCTCCCCGAAACTCTCCGTACTCCGCGGTGAATCTTCCCTCCCCGGTATTCCCCCCGCTCCCACAGACGTCCCCCCCGGGGCCGTGATACGGTCCTACCGGCCCCGGAGGGGACGACCCCTCAACCCGCTTGGGGCGAAGCCAGGTTTCCATCGGAAACCGCCGCGTAGTCCCAAGCTGGAATCTTACGCTAAGTATTCCGTCGTCCAGGTTGTAAATCGCGGGAAGAACAATCGCGGGGGACAAGGTCGGCGCTATCGCGGCTCCCCTGCCGCCCCGCTCCCACAGACGTCCCCTCCGGGGCCATGATACGGTCCTACCGGCCCCGGAGGGGACGACCTCTCCACCCGCTTGGGGCGAAGCCAGGTTCCATCGGAAACCGCCGCGCAGTCCCAAGCTGGATTCTTACGCTAAGTAGTTCGTCGTCCAGGTTGTAAATCGCGGGAAGAACAATCGCGGGGGACAAGGTCGGCGCTATCGCGGCTCCCCTGCCGCCCCGCTCCCACAGACGTCCCCTCCGGGGCCGAAATACGGTCCTACCGGCCCCGGAGGGGACGACCCCTCAACCCGCTGGGGGCGAAGCCAGGTTCCATCGGAAACCGCCGCGCAGTCCCAAGCTGGATTCTTACGCTAAGTAGTTCGTTGTCGAGGTTGTAAATCGTGGGAAGAACAATCGCGGGGGACAAGGTCGGCGCTATCGCGGCTCCCCTGCCGCCCCGCTCCCACGACGTCCCCTCCGGGGCCGTGATACGGTCCTACCGGCCCCGGAGGGGACGACCTCTCAACCCGCTGGGGGCGAAGCCAGGTTCCATCGGAAACCGCCGCGTAGTCCCAAGCTGGATTCATAAAATCAGTGACACATCGGCGGAAAGGCCAGGTCCTGGTACACCCGAAAATCCACCGGCAGCACGCTGTGCCAGCCCCGCCAGAGCAGCAGCAGGCCGCTGAGCGCCACCAGCACGGGCGACCACCTGGCCAGCAGGCGGCTCCCCCCGGCCAGCAGGCGCTGCCCCGTAAGTAGGGTAACCAACAGCAGCGGCAAAGTCCCCAGCCCAAAACTGGCCATCACCGCCGCGCCCGCCAGGGGCGTGCCGGCGTTGGCGGCCGCGACGACGGCCAGGTAGACCAGTCCGCAGGGCAGCAGTCCGTTGCAACAGCCCAGCCCGAAGCGCCCCAGGCCGCCCCGGCGCGCGAGCAGGCCCGACACCCAGCCCCGCAGCCGGAACTGAAAGCGGCCGTAGACCGGCAGCCGCAGCAGCCACCGCTCGGGTTGCCCTCCCAGCACGGCGATCATCACGAGGGCCAGTCCGCAGACCAGCGAGAAGTAGCCCTGGGCGTGCCAGAGCGCCGCGCCCAGTCCCAGCGTACCCAGCAGCCCGCCCAGCAGCACGTACACCAGGATGCGCCCCGCCTGGTAGGTGAGTACCCCGTGCCACCGCCCGCCGCCGGTGGCGGCCAGCATGAGGGGTCCGCACATCCCCACGCAGTGGAGGCTGCCGAAGAGCCCTAGGGTGAAGGCGGCAAGGAGTTCGGGGAGCATGGGGGGGGAGTTAGTGGTACATGTCCAGTTCGTCGTAGTAGCGGGTGCCGCCGGCCGACCACTCCAGGATGGCCTGGTAGCGGCCCGGCGGCAGGCCGGTCAGGGGGAGGTCCATACCACCGGCGGTGTCGAGCTTCAGGGCCAGCGTGCGGTCGAAGCGCTGGCTGCTGGCCCGGTAGAGGAGCAGGCTGCCGCTGACGTCCGGGGCCATCTCCGGGAGGAAGCTCAGCCGGCAGACGCCCGCCGTGCAGTCCACCCGCGGCCCCGCCTCGCCGAGTTGCTGGCTGTTGCTGCGCCGGTCGAATTCCTGCTGGTAGTTGATGTCGCGGGCGTAGTACTGCTCGGTCACCAGGCTGTTGTCGAAGCCGGTGCTCTTGACGAGCACGATGACGACCGTGCAGACGAAGAAGCTGTAGAAGATTGCGATGCCGTGACCCCAGTGCAGTGCCATGAGTGGATAATTTTAGGGGTGAAGAAAGGAGGTGGTGAGCCGCTGTTGCCCGCGCGCGGAGCTGATCGTGAGCGTCACCTCGTCGGGATAATCATCGCCCGACCAGCGGATGAACAGGGCCCCCTCGGTGACCCGTCCGGGCTGCGCTACGGGGGCGGAACCCACGAAGTCGACCCGCGCCGCACTGCCCGCCGCCGGCGTAAACTCCAGCGGCAGTGCCTGGCTGGTCTTGTTGACGACCTGGTAGGTGTAGAGGTTGGTAATGCTGCCGTCGGCCTCGGTCTGGTAGAGGTGGCCGGGCGCGCGCAGGAGGATCACGTCCAGGCTCGTCCGCCCGCCGAGCAGGAAGACGTTGAGGGCAATGAGGGCCAGCAGGAGCGCCCGAATAGGCCATCACGCGGGGCGTCCACAGGTGCCGCTGGCGGCGGCTGACGCCACTTTCGCTGTCGTAGCGGATGAGGCCCCGCGGCCGGTCGATCTTATCCATCACCGCGTCGCAGGCGTCGATGCAGGCCGTACAGTTGATGCATTCCATCTGGATGCCGTCGCGGATGTCGATGCCGGTGGGGCAAACCTGTACGCAGAGGGTGCAGTCGATGCAGTCGCCTTTGGGCGGGGGCGCGGGTGCGGTGAGCAGGGCCTCCATGTTCTCCAGCATGCGGTCGCCGCAGGCCGATCCGCTTTCCCGGCAGGCGGCGCAGCTGTCGCAGGCGGTGCGCTTGGGCTTGCCCTTGCTGAGTTTGCCGCGGGGCTCCCCGCGTTCGTAGTCGTAGATGACGTTGATGCTGTCGTGGTCGAGCATCACCCCCTGCAGGCGGCCGTAGGGGCAGATCGCGATGCACACCTGCTCGCGCAGGTAGGCGAATACGGCGTAGAACACCCCAATGAACACCACGATGGCCAGGAAGCCGCCCGGGGCTTCGAGGGGGGACTGGCGGACCGTCTCCAACAGCCGGTCGGTACCGATGACGTAAGCCAGGAAGGTGTGGGCGATGGCGGCGGCCACCAGCAGGAAGAGGCCGTGCTTGAACACCTTCTTGCGCACCTTGTCGCGGGTCCAGTCGGACTTAGCGAGCCGCTTCTGGGCATTGGCGTCGCCCTCGATCCAGTATTCGATCTTGCGGAAGACCATCTCCATGAAGATCGTCTGGGGGCACACCCAGCCGCAGAACAGCCGCCCGAAGACCGCCGTGAACAGGATGACGAACACGATGCCCGTGATCATGAACAGCGCGAAGAGGTGGAAGTCCTGGGGCGTAAAGGCCAGCCCGAAGAGAATGAAGTGGCGCGAGAGTACGTCGAAGAGAAAGAGCGGCTCGCCACCGACCCGCAGCCAGGGCAGGCCGAAGAGCACGAGCAGCAGCAGGTAGCTCAGGGAGGTCCGGCCCCGGTAGTACCGCCCGGCGGGCCGCTTGGGGTAGACCCAGCGCCGCTTGCCGGCCGCGTCGACCGTGCCGATGGTGTCGCGAAAGTCCGTACCCGTATGCTCGTTGTGCATGGATTATTTACTGTTCTCGGTAGCGTAAAGGTCTCCCTGCGGCTCCTTGCCGTTGGCCGGGTCGGTACCCTGCAGGCTGAGGATGAAGGAGGCCACTTCCTGCATGTCGCGGGGGCGCAGTTCGTTCTTCCAGGGGATCATGCCCTTCTCCGGCACGCCATTCTTGATGGTCCGGTAGACGTCGGTGATCGAGCCGCCGTGCAGCCAGTAAGCGTCGGTGAGGTTGGGGCCGATGCCGCCCTCGGCGGCCTTGCCGTGGCAGGGGGCGCACTTGGCGGTGAAGATGGTCTCGCCGCGGCCCAGGGCATCGCTTTCGGCCAGCAGGGGGACGTTGCTCTCGTCGAGCACGTTGTCCTGGGTGCGCAGGTAGGCGGCCACCTTAGCCTCGGCCAGCGTCATCTCGGTGGTATACTCCTGATCGACCGTCTGGGCGTAATCGCTGAACTGGTTGAAGTAGAGGTACACCGGCGCGAAGGCGATGGTCACGTAGAAGAGCCCCTTCCACCAGGGCGGCAGGTTGTTGTCGAGCTCGTGAACCCCGTCGTAGTCATGGTCCAGTAAGATGACCTGCTCCTGGGCGATGGGTACCGCATCGGTCAGCCGCTCCCGCAGCAGGGACCAGCGGGAGACGCGGGGGGGCGCTACCGGGGCGGCTTGTTGAACGAGCAGTTCGGGGTGGTGCTTGGCCAGCAGGCGGTCGCGCTGCAGGGCCATGAGCTTGAAGGAAAGATCGAGCAGCGACCAGCAGCCCAGGAAGAACACGAAGACCAGGACGGAGAAGGCGAAGAATTCCATTTCCGAGAAGCGGCCGAAGGGAGTGGCAAAGGCAAGCGTAATCATGATTGGGGCAGTTCTTCGGTGGGGAGGGTGGCGTCATCCAGCGGCTGTCGCGCTACTTCGGAGAAGCTCTCCGCCCGGCGGCCGAAGACCAGCACGAGGGCGAGCACGAAGATGATGACGAAGGTGAGCAGGGCCAGGATCGCCAGCCAGTTGACGCCGGCGTCCTGTAGGAGGTATTTGGCCATGATTGCGGACTATTTCTTGAGGTTGACCTGTGGTTCGGGTTTGATGTCGGTGCCGAGGCGCTGCAGGAAGGCGATGATGGCAACGATCTCCTTCTCTTCGAGCCGGTCGTCTTCCACGCCACTCTCGCGCAGGTCATCGGCGATGTCCTGGGCCTGCTCGCGGAGGTCCTCCAGGGCATACTCGGCGTAGCCCGCGGGGTAGGGGGTGCCCAGGGTCTGCAGGGTGCGGATCTTGGCGGGCAGCTGGCTCACGTCCAGGGTGTTTTCCAGCAGCCAGGCGTAGGGGGGCATGATGCTGCCGGGACTGGTGCTCTGCGGGTCCTCCATGTGGCGGTAGTGCCAGCTGTGGAGGTACTTCTCGCCGACGCGGTGCAGGTCGGGACCGGTCCGCTTACTCCCCCACAGGTGGGGCCGGTCGTAGATGAACTCCCCGGACATCGAGTACTGCCCGTAGCGGGCCGTCTCCGAGCGGAAGGGGCGGATCATCTGGCTGTGGCAGTTGTTGCAGCCCTCGCGGATGTAGAGGTCGCGGCCCTCCAGTTCCAGGGGGGTGTAGGGCAGCACGGAGGCGATTTTGGGCACGTTGCTCTCCACCATCACCATGGGGAAGATCTCGAGGCAGCCCGCCGATCAGCACCACGACGGTGGAGCCGACGAGCAGTTGTACGGGGCGGCGCTCGATCCAGCGGTGCCAGTACTCGCCCTTATGGCCGGCCGGACTGGCCGACAGCGGCGGCGCGGCGGCCCCCTCGTTGGCAATGAGCTTGCCCTGGCGGGCGGTGCGGATCAGGTTGTAGATCATCAGGATCACGCCGGAGAGGTAAATGGCCCCCCCGAAGGCACGGATGGCGTACATCGGCAGGATGGCGTCGACCGTCTCGAGGAAGTTGCCGTACTGCAGGATGCCCTCGGGCAGGAACTGCTTCCACATGGCACTCTGCGTCCACCCCGCCCAGTAGAGGGGTACGGCGTAGAAGACCACGCCCGAGGGTGGCGATCCAGAAATGGACGTTGGCCAGGCGGCGACTGTACAACTTCGTGCCGAAGATGCGGGGCACGATGTAGTAGAGTACCCCGAAGGTGAGCATGCCGTTCCAGCCCAGGGTGCCGACGTGGACGTGGGCGACCGTCCAGTCCGTATAGTGGCTGATGGCGTTCACGCTCTTAATGGACAGCAGGGGGCCTTCCAGCGTAGCCATGCCGTAGGCGGTCACGGCAACCACCATCATCTTCAGGACGGGGTCCTCGCGCACCTTGTCCCAGGCTCCGCGCAGGGTCAGCAGACCGTTGAGCATGCCGCCCCAGCTCGGGGCGATGAGCATGATGCTGAAGACCATCCCGAGGCTCTGCGCCCAGTCGGGCAGGCTCGTGTAGAGGAGGTGGTGGGGCCCGGCCCAGATGTAAATGAAGATCAGGGCCCAGAAGTGAATGATCGACAGGCGGTAGCTGAAGACCGGTCGGTTGGCCGCCTTGGGCAGGAAGTAGTACATCAGGCCCAGGTAGGGCGTGGTGAGGAAGAAGGCCACGGCGTTGTGGCCGTACCACCACTGGATGAGCGCGTCCTGCACGCCGGCGAAGACGGGATAGCTCTTCCAGAGGCTCACCGGCAGCTCCATGCTGTTGCCGAGGTGGAGCACGGTGACCGTCACCCAGGTGGCGATGTAGAACCAGATGGCCACGTAAAGGTGGCGCTCGCGGCGCTTCATGATGGTGCCGAACATGTTGATGCCGAAGACGATCCAGACCAGCGCGATGCCGATGTCGATGGGCCACTCCAGCTCGGCGTACTCCTTGCTGGTGGTCAGGCCCAGGGGCAGGGTGATGGCCGCGGCCAGGATGATGGCCTGCCAGCCGTAGAAGTGGACCTTGCTCAGCACGTCGGAGTACATCCGCGTCTTCAGCAGCCGCTGCAGGCTGTAGTACACGCCCATGTAAATGCCGTTGCCGACGAAGGCGAAGATGGCGGCATTGGTGTGCAGCGGCCGAATGCGGCCGAAGGTGGTCTCGGCACTAAAGTTCAGAGCGGGAAAGATCATCTGCAGGGCCGCCAGCAGGCCTACGCTCATGCCGATCAGGCCCCAGAAGGTGGTAGCGTAGGCAAACTGCTGGACGATCTTGTTGTCGTAGGCGAACCGCTCAAGCCCGCTCGCGGGGGGAACGCTAGGGTTCGACGTCGTCGTCGGATTGGGGGGAGGAATCATCGAAAAGGATTCTGAGGGAAGGAGTGACCTCATCGTCGTACTGTCCGGTACCGACGGCCCAGAAGAAGGCCAGCAGAAAGCCGCCCGCGATGAGCAGGCTGACGAAGACGAGTA
Source organism: Lewinellaceae bacterium (assembly GCA_963803525.1). GTDB lineage: Bacteria > Bacteroidota > Bacteroidia > Chitinophagales > Saprospiraceae > Neolewinella. Next base: position 69,474 of record CAWDMV010000003.1, on the reverse strand, counting down.
AGGCGATGATCAACAAGGTGATAGTGAGTTAGTGGGTGCAAGGTCCGCCCCTTTCGGGCCGGAAGGAATGACATACATCAGTCTGGCGATTGATCTAGCGCACGCCGGTAAAGCAGCCAGCTCCCGCCGCTCGCCAGAGCCACGACGGTGACCGAACTCAGCGGCATCAGGATGGCCGCGACGACCGGACTGAGCGTGCCCGTCACCGCGTAGGTCAGCCCCACCAGGTTGTAGAGCAGGGCGAAGCCGTAGCTCGCCCCCAGTACCCAGCGGATGCCGCGGGCCGCCCGCAGGACGGCCGGCAGCTGCCCCAGGCGCTCCGCCGCGAGGATGCCGTCGCAGGCCGGACTGAAGTTGCTGTCCTGTTCGCTCACCGCCATGCCCACGTGGGCCGTGCGCAGCGCCCCGGCGTCGTTGAGCCCGTCGCCCACCATGAGCACCCGCCGGCCGTCTGAAGCTAGTTGAGCGATGAATTCTTGTTTACCGAAGGGCGTCATCCGAAAGTAGATGCGGTCGGGCCGTAGGTGATCCCGCCATATCGGCTGCCGGGGCGGCGCATCCCCGGAGATGAGGTACACCGGCCCCCACCGGGGCAGGCGGCGCAGCAGGTCGGTCACGCCCGCGCGGAACCGGTGGGGGGCCGGCCCCAGGGAGCAGAGTTCCCGCCCGTCGAGCGTCGCGTACGTGCGGTCGCTGCCGGCACCGGCCAGCCCGCAGAAGGCCGCACTGCCGATGCGGTAGGTGTGCTCCCCGTCGGCCAGCTGCAGGCCGGCGCCGGGAATTTCCGTGACCGGCCCCGCCCCGGGGGCGGGGCCGACACCCCTTGCGCGCAGCTGGTCGGCAATGGCCCGGCTGCGGGGGTGGACGGACTGCCCGGCCATGGCCAGGCAGACGGCTAGGTGGGCGGGGGTCTCCGCACCGCCGGGGGTAAGGACGGCCTCCTCGTCCCGGCCGATCAGGGTGCCGGTCTTGTCGAAGGCGAAGGCGTCCACCTCCCCGAGGCGGTCGATGACGGCGGCGCTGCGCAGGTAGCAACCGACCCGGCCGAGTAGCCGCTGCAGGGTGCCGTAGGCGAAGGGGGCGGCCAGGGCCAGGGCGCAGGGGCAGGCGATGATCAACACGGCCGTCGCCGCCCGGTAGGCCAGGGCGGGCTCGGTGGGGTACCAGTAGGCCAGCGTCCCGGCGGCCACCCCCACGATGCCGAGGGTGAAGGAGCGCACGAGCCGGTCGGAGGGGGCCACGGGCTCCGTGTCGCCGCCTGCCCCGCCCCGCCAGAGTTGCAGCAGGTAGCTTTCGGCCGCGGGCACCCCGACGACGATGGGCAGTGCCGTGCCCGTGGCCCGGCCGCCGGCGAATACCTCGGCCCCGGCGGCGGCCGGGCGGGCGTCGGCTTCCCCGGTGACGAAGCTGTAGTCGATGCCCCCGCCCGCGTCCGCCTCCAGGGTGCCGTCGGCGGGGATGAGCTGGCCCGGCTTGACGAGTATCCGATCCCCGGGCACCAGGGTGCTCACGGCCACGGGCTGCAGCTGCCCGTCCTCCCCCCTGCGGTAAGCCCCCACGGGAAAGTAATCGTGGTAGTCGCGGTCGAAGCGTAGGCGGGCAAAGGTGTAGGTCTGAAACCAGCGCCCGATGAGCAGGAAGAAGATGAGGCCGGCGAGGCTGTCCAGGTAGCCCGCCCCGCTGCCGCTACCGATCTCGTAGACCGAGCGGCTGAAGAGGGCCACGATGCCGAGCACCACGGGAAAGTCGATCGTCAGCCGCCCCGCCCGCAGCCCGCGGTAGGCTCCGTGGAAGAAATCACGGGCCGCGTAGAGCAAGACCGGCAGGCTCAGCAGCAACAGGAGGTAGCCCACGTTGCGGCCGAGGAACGTGGCACCCGCGTCCGCGCCCAGTCCCAGGTATTCGGGGAAACTTAGCAGCATGATGTTGCCGAAGCAGAAGCCGGCCACGCCGATGCGGTAGAGGAGGCCCCGCTGCCGCACCGCCTGCGGACCGGCCGGCTGACTGCGCAGCACCGGGGGGTAGCCGATGCGCGCCAGCCCCTCGGCCACCTCCCGCAGGCCGATCAGGCGGGGATCGAAGTCGATCGTGGCCGTCCGCCGCGTGATGTCCACCACGCAGGCGCGCACGCCGGGCAGCAGCCGCGGCAGCCGCTCCAGCAGCCAGACGCAGGAGATGCAGTGGATCGCGGGCAGTTCCAACAGCACCCGCCAGCGGCTCTCGTCGCGGTAACTGGCGTAGCCCCGGGCCAGGGCGTCGACGTCCAGCCAGCCGTAGTCGCCCGCGCCCACCCGCCGCTGGCTGCTGCCCGCCGCCGCGTCGAGGGTGTAGAAATCGCTCAGCCCGGAGGCGGTGATGAGGGCGTAGACCGTCTGGCATCCGCTGCAGCAAAACGTCTGCTCCTCACTGGTGTAGGGCACGTCGGGACAGGGGTCCCCGCAGTGGGCGCAGGCTCGTGTAGGAGGGGCGGCTACCATCACACGGCCTTGCTGAAGGTGTTCCCGCCGGCCTCCCGCGCCCAGTAGTGGTCGTCGAGCGGCAGGCAGATGTTGCGCAGGAAGGGCCGCCCCGCGGGGGTCACCTCCACGGCGTAGGGCGAACGGCGCACCAGGCCGTCGGCGGCCAGGGTGCTCCACTGCTCGGCCGCCCGCAGGAGGGCCGGACAGCGCAGGTGGCCCGGGCGCCACTGGGTACGGCCCTGGCACATCAGATTGAGGATGTGGCGGCGCACGGTCTGCTCGCTCTCGGAGAGGCGGTGCCCCTTGACGATGGGCAGGCGGCCCTCCTCCAGCACGATGCGTTGGTACTCCTCGACCCGCTTCTCGTTCTGCACGTAGGTGTCCCAGCAGTCGCCGATGGCCGAGCAGCCGAGGGCCAGGGTGACGGCGGCGCGGCTGGTGGTGTAGCCCATGAAGTTGCGGTGGAGGCCCCCCGTGCGGTGGGCCACGGCGAGCTCGTCGGCGGGCAGGGCGAAGTGGTCCAGGCCGATGTCCGCGTAGCCGTCGGCTTCCAGGAGGGCGCGGCCGTGGGCGTAGAGGTCCCAGCGGTCCTGCCCCCGGGGCACGTCGGCCTCGGAGTAGGCGCGCTGCCCGGGACTGAACCAGGGCACGTGGGCATAGCCGTAGTAGGCAATGCGGTCGGGCCGCAGTTCCCGCACGCGGGCCATGGTGTGGGCAACGTCCTCCGGGCCCTGTCCCGGTAGCCCGTAGATCAGGTCGTAGTTAATGCGGTAGCCGAGCGCCCGCGCCTGGCGGGTGGTGCGCTCGACGTCTTCCGCCGTTTGCCGCCGGTTGATGAGCTGCATGACGTGGGGACTGAAGTCCTGTACCCCGATGCTGATCCGGTCGAAGCCCCGCTCCCGCAGCACCCGCAGGTGTTCTACCGTGGTGCTGTTCGGGTGGGCCTCGAAGCTGAAACTGACCGTTTCGGCGACCTCCACCCGCTCCAGGATCCCGTCAACCAGCCGCGCCAGCTCCTCCGGACTCATGAAGGTGGGCGTACCCCCGCCCAGGTGCAGTTCCGTCAGGCGGGGCCGCAGGTGCAGGGCCTTCCGGTAAAGCGAAAGCTCGGCCAGCAGGGCGTCGACGTAGGGGTGCTCGACGGCGTGGTTCTTGGTGATGCGCTTGTTGCAGCCGCAGTAGGTGCAGAGCTGCTCGCAGAAGGGCAGGTGGACGTACAGGCCCAAATCGCGGTTCTCGCCCAGGCGGCGGTTGAGGGAGGTGATCCACTGCAGCTGGGTCGGGGCCTCGGCTTGCCAGTGGGGTACCGTCGGGTAGCTGGTGTAGCGCGGTACGGGACGGTCGTATTTCTGAAAAAGCGTCACGGGAGGGGAGGATTTGCGTCCAAAGGTCCTGCCCCCGGCCAGCCGCTGCCGTGATGTAGGTCATTTGCTCACGTGATTTTTGTCAGTCCACCCGGCCGGGGAGGCACCAGCAGCACGGGCGTTGTCCATTAGAATCGCTACTTTACTGGGCCACAACAACACCCGTTCCACCTATGAAACCGCTCCTCACCTCCCTCCTCTTCGCCACCCTCCTGGTCTCCTGTGGCCCGGCCGATCCGCCGGAAAGTAAGCCTACGGAAATGGCCGACCCGGCACCCGTGCCCGCGGCTGACCTGAGTGCTATACGTACCGACGACGACCTCGTCGCCACCGCCGTCCTGGCCGCCCCCGAGGCCAGCCGGGCCGGCAGTAAGGTCATTGGCTACAACATGGCCGGTGAGTTCGTCACCCTGCGGGAGGGCACCAACGAGTTCATCTGCCTGGCCGACGACCCCAACAAGGACGGCTTCAGCGCGGCCTGCTACCACCAGTCATTGGAGCCCTTTATGGCCCGCGGCCGCGCCCTCAAGGGGGAGGGGAGGAGCGCCCAGGACATCTTTACCATCCGCGAGGACGAGGCCAAATCCGGCCAGCTTACCATGGGCGATGCCGGCTCCACCCTGCACGTCTACTCCGGCCCGGAGGCGCGCTACGACCCCGCCACGGGCACCGTTCCCGGGGCTAGCTACCGCTACGTCGTCTACGTGCCCTTCGCCACGGCGGCCTCCACCGGCCTGCCGGAAGCCCCCATTGCCCCCAACCACCCCTGGATCATGGACCCGGGCACCCACCGCGCCCACATTATGATCTCGCCGGTGGCGGGAGAATGAGCAGCTTCCCCCTATGACTCGCCCTACGGCCATGCCCTACCGCACCCTTCTCCTGCTGCTTATGCTCGCTTCCGCCCTCGGCGCCCAACCGGTGCGGGTCGTCGACTTGGTCAAAACCGACGTTTTCGACGAGCCGGTCACGCCCAGCTGCCACGCCGCCACCATCGTGGAGCTGCAGCCGGGGCACTTCCTGACCGCCTGGTTCGGAGGAACCCACGAGGGAGCCAAGGACGTCGGCATCTACGCGGCCGAGCGGGTGGGGGAGGACTGGTCCCGCCCCCGGCAAGTGGTTGCGCCGCTGGTCACCAATGGTGATACCCTGCCCTGCTGGAACCCGGTCCTCTTCCGTAGCCGGGCGGAGCGGCTGTACCTGTTCTACAAAGTCGGCCAGAACCCCCGGACGTGGTTCGGGGCCATGCTCACCTCCGACGACGACGGAGCCACCTGGAGCGCTCCAAGCTACCTGCCCGCCGGCTTTCTCGGTCCGATCCGCAACAAGCCCATCGAAACCGCCCCCGGCATCCTGCTCTGCGGCAGCAGCACGGAGGACCCCGAAACCGATGCCTGGCGCGTCCACCTCGAACGCTACCGGGAAGGCACCGGCACGTGGGAGCGGGTCGAGGTGCCCAACCCCCAGGCGTTCGAGATCATCCAGCCCACCTTCCTATGGCACGGGGTGGACACCCTGCAGTTGCTGTGCCGCAGCAAGCACGACCGCCTGATCAGCAGCTGGTCCTACGACAACGGCCGCAGCTGGAGCGCGGCCGACAGCATTCAGGTGGCCAACTCCAATTCCGGGGTCGACGCCGCAAGCCTCGCCGCCGGCGGTTTTCTGCTCGTCAACAATCCCCTGCCCCGGGGGGAGGATTGGTGGAACGGCCGCAACCTGCTCGACGTGGAGTACTCCGACGATGGGCTCACCTGGGTGCCGCTCGTCGACCTCGAGCGCCACCCGGAGGGGGAGTACAGCTACCCCGCCATCATTCAGGCGGCGGACGCCTCCATCCACGTGGTGTATACCTACGACCGCAAGGCCATCCGGCACGCCCGCTTCCGGCTGGCGGGTAAGGGACGGGCCGGTCACTAAGGGGTCAGCCCCCGCAGCGCGCTAAGATCTCCGCGCACAGCCGGTGCGTCTGGCGAATATCCTCGGTATACGCCGCATCGTGGGTGCCGCGGCGGACGGCCGCGAGCCAGTCTTCGATCATCGCTACGAAGCCGCGTTTTTCCAGGGTCGGCGTCCAGTTGCCGAAACCCAGGTCGGTCCGCTTCCCATCGTGGTAGTGGGTGCCGCTGTCCAGTTCCCTGACCGTCCACTTATTGCCCGCGGTAAAGTAGTGGATGGTTTCCTCGGTCCGGCCGCTCACCCGGTTCATGCTGCCGGTGAGGAGGGTATCGCCCCGCTCCCACTGCACGTGGACGGCGTTGAGTTGCCCGTCACGCATCCGGTGGTGTACCCGCAAATTATCGACGGGGCCGGGGGCCAGGTAGCGCAGTCCGTCCAGCACGTGGATGAAGTCGTCGAAGAGGAAGGTGCGTGGGTCGCCGGGTAGGTCCACGCGGTGCTTCCACCAGCTGATGTGGGTGGGCTCCGGCGCATCCCGCAGGGTGCGGATCAGGGGGGCGTAGCGGCGGTTGAAGCCTACGAAGAGGGGCAGTTGCTTTTCTTCCGCCAGGGCGAGCATACGTTCGCTGTTCGCCGGCTGATCGCTGAGGGGTTTGTCCACGAAGACGGGGATACCGGCCTCCAGCAGGGGTAGCAGGAGGGCGGCGTGGCTCTCGGTGGCGCTGTGCACCATGGCGGCGTCGGGGCGTTGGGCGATCCCTTCTTGCACGTCGGAGCAGGTGGCCTCGATCCGGTACCGGCGGGCGAGTTGCTGGAGGACGGCGGGGTCGCGGGTGCAGAGGAGGGGCTCCACGGCGGGGTGATGCCCCAGGATGGGCAGGTAGGCCTTCCGGGCGATGTCGCCGAGCCCGAGGAGGGCGATGCGGAGCTTGGGGGACTGGAGCATGGGGCAAGATAAGCGCTTGTTTGGGTCTTCCCGAGCCTGACGAAAGCGACGCTATTTTGGGTCTATTCGATCCTCGAAAAGGGGAGGTACACTTCGTGGCTGCTTCGCGGTGACGGGCTAAGTGACGCTTTTCGCGGCAAAGAATAGACGCAAAAGAGCAAACTTAGGGCGGTGAGCGGAATCCCAAACAAGCGCTAAGTGACGCCCGGAAGTCCGGGAATCTCAGGCGGAGCTTACCGTTAGCACCCGCGAACCCGCCCCTGCTAAAGGACCCTTACTAAAACGCTGCTCCTTCTACTTAGCCTTGCGGGCCCGACCGAGGCCGGCGTGGCGGATATTCCCACCGCGTTCACCGCCGCCTTACCACGGGGGCGGGGTGAAGTACATCCCGGAAGAAGCCGCCTTCGCTAACGAACCGGCAGCATCCTTCACCCAGCCCGGTATGACGGAAATTGGCACCTCCATAACCCGCCGCTAGCCGCCGCTGGACTACCGCGACCAAACGAAAGCAGCAGGCTACCGGGGGTAGCCTGCTGCGAAGAGTACTCAATCCGAAAACATAGGAGATGTCCTGCGGCCAGGCAGGTTTTGCGGTGGGTTTATTGGGTGATGGTCCGCGTGGACGGTCTTAGGTAGCCACGCGCCGCCCTTCCGACTGGGGTGCTTTACTGGAATAGGAAAGGAAGGGGAAACAGGCAAAATTGTCGAGCCCGGGGGAGGGGTAGCAAGCTACCCGCTCGTCCCCGGGGTGTCGACATAAAAATCAGAAAAGCGGGTGTATATGTGTTCTCATAGTGTATGAATAGTAGCCTAAAAAAGCATAGCAGTAAAGGGAGGTGTGTATATGTCAATGGCGAATAACCGCCTGTAGATGCCCCGGTCCTGTTGCGCGGCTGTCGGGAGGCCGGAGAAAATATTGCCACCCTGCCAGCATAACTCTGTCACAAAGATGGCCGATGATTACTTGCTAAATCCGGCATGTTGGTGCCGCGATCCGGCTAAATGGCCGGATTGAGGCGGCAAAATCCGGCAAAGGCGGCGGCTGACGGAATTTAATCCGGCAGATAACTGCTCGGGGTCCGGCCGTAGCGTCGTAGAAAACTGCGGGAGAGATTGCGGGCGCTGCGGTAGCCTACGCTCCTGCGCGAGTTGCTCCAGGGTATCGTAGTCCCGGCGCTCCAATCGGCGGCGGGCGCGTTCGAGGCGTACTTCCTGCACGTACTTTTGGGGGGTGAGTCCGATCAGGGACTTCAGCCTCCGGAGGAGGGTGGATTCACTCATCGCGAACTCCCGCGACAGGTGCAGTACGCTAAGGGAGGGATCACCGCAGTGGGCGGATACGTAGGCTTCGAACTCCTTTAGCCAGGCCGCATCCCGTTCGTCGTGCACGGCCTCCTCCTCTAGTTGGGGTTGGGTGACCCGTACCCGGCGGTTTTTCAGGCGGTCCCGGATGCGCGCCTGCAGTTCGGCCTGGGAAAAGGGCTTGACCAGGTAGTCATCAATGCCCAGGCGCAACACCCGGTGCTTGTCGGCTTCCCCCGAGCGGGCGGTCACGACCACCACGGGGATGTCGCCCAGCGCGGGGTCACTCTTAATGGCTTCCAGCAGGGCGAAGCCATCCATCACCGGCATCATTAGATCCGTCAGGAGCAGGTCGACCCGGCCGGGGGCCGACCGCAGGTAGTCGAGGGCCTCCCGTCCATTTTGCTTGATGATGACGGTGTACGTATCGCTCAGGATCATGCGCAGGTAGGCCCCCACGTCCGTATTGTCCTCGGCGATCAGGATGACGGGAATCGACGAATCGGGGGTAGGATCGGGAAGCACGGTGGGGGAGGGGGTACTCACCGCCTCCCGGACCTGGAGGGGGAAGTTCACCCGGAAGGAGGTACCCTTGCCGGGGGTACTGTCTACCTCGATCTCGCCGCCGAACATGCGCACGTAGTGCTGGCAAAGCGACAACCCGATGCCCAGGCCGCCACCCGCCGTCTTCTCCGTGCGGCTGGACTGCCAGTAGCGATCAAAGATGTACGGCAGGTCATCGGGGTGGATACCGCTGCCGCTGTCCTCTATGGTCAGCCCCAGCCGCCCTGCTGCGAGGCTTACGCGGGCGCGGATCACGCCTCCGGAGGGGGTGTGGCGGAAGGCGTTGGACAGCAGGTTGAAAATGATCCGGCGGCATTTCTCCCGGTCGATCTCACCCCGCGTACCTTCCGCTAGGTCGATCTCCGGAAGGAAGTGCAGCTGCCGCGTCGTGGCCAGGGCGGTAAACTGATCAAAGGGTTCCTGGAAGAAGGGCGGAAGCTCGGTGGACTCCAGGCGCAGTTCGGTTTGATCCCGTTCGAGCTCACTCAGACGCAGGAGGTCGGTGACCAGGGTTTCCAGGCGGCGGCCGCTGCTGCTGATCAGGTCCAGGAGTTGTCGCTGCCGGCCCTTTAGGGTGGGGTCGCGCTGTAGGGTACTCAGGGGCCCAACGATCAGGGTGAGCGGCGTGCGCAGTTCGTGACTGACGTTGGCGAAAAAGGTGTTCTTGACCTGGTCCAGCTCCTCCAGTTGTTTGGCCTGCTTGCTGATCAGGGCGTTGCGCTGCACCAGTTCCTGCCCGCGCCGTCGTTGGTTACGGTAGGCTAAAATGAGGCCCATGGCGAGTGCACTGATGACGACGACCGACACCAGGAGGGTACGGGAGTAGACCTCTTGTATCCGGAGTTGGGCCTGCTGGGTATCCCGGGCGGTTTCCAGGGCCTCTTTCTCCTGGCGGAGGTAATAGTTGCGGGTACTAAAGCCTGCGGCCCGTTGGTGGGTTTCGGCCACTTCCTCCTGGTATAGTTTCTGGTACTGGAGGGCACCCCGGTAGTCCTGTTGCCGTTCGGCCAAGGCGGCGGCCGTTTCATAGGCTTTAGCGAGCATCTCTACTAAGCCAAGGGAAGTGGCCTGGGTGATGGCGGTGTCGAGGTAGGCCCAGGCCCGGTCTTCCTGACCCATTAAGCTTTCCTGACAGGCCAGTCTGTTCAAAAGTTTGATTTCCCACCAGTTATCCGGAATTTGGTGAGCGAATTGCCGGGCGTTTTGGTAGTGGGCGATGGCGGAGTCCTGGTGTCCGGCTATGCCGGCGAGGTGGCCCCGCCCGTAGGCCATTACCATGTGGTGAACCAAGTCTGGTGGGTGGGGGAGCTGGGCTGCGAGCAGTGTTTCCAGCATCTCCAAATGGGCGGCAACTTTGGTGGGATGGCCGTGCTCTGCGGCAATCGAGATCATACGCTGGTGGGCCAGTAGTAGGGTCGGGGTGTCGGCCAGTAGCCGGTCGGAATAGCTGAAGGAATCCAGGGCGGAGAAGGCCACATCGGTTTTCAGGTACTCCAAATTGTCCTCCAGCTTATAGAGCATAAGGTAGTTCAGGGAGCGGCTGTTTCCCGCTCGCCGGGCGGCAGCAATAGCATTTTCTAGATTGATTACCGCAATTTCGTAGTTCCCTAAGGCGTGGTGAAAGCGGTAGAGGTCTGCATAGTCCTTGCTCAGGTCGTTTCCCGCGCTCAAAAAGCGGGCGAGGTTAAGCCGCTGCTCGGCCGCGTAGACCGCCGCCGGCAGGTGGAAGATCTCCTCCAGGCGGCCGACCAGTTTGTCGTACACCGCATAACGGCAGGAGGACTCCCCGTGACAGACCTCCCGCACCCTTTTATCGATGAACGTATAGGGACGGACACTCGCGGGATCGCCGAGCAGCGGCTCCACCGCCGTCCACACGTTGGCGAATTCCTTTTTTCCCTGGTTTGATACCTGCCCGCGTCCCGTTGCGGAGAGGGCAAGCATCATCATCCCCAGGAACAGGGGGCACCAGGAAAGCCGGAAGGGGTAAATCCGCATGAATGAACAGTAGCGCAGGGCGAAGGCCGTGACGCGGTGAGAAACGTGAGTAGATGAATCCGCTAAGATAGTGGCGCACAGGGCCTTTGGAAGGTAACGATTTCCGTCATTATGAATAGTGACGGTTATTTCCCCTGACGAATTTTGGTGCCCCGTCGCACCTGGCGCGCCGCCGCCCCGGGCATGGTGAATTGGTGACCAAGCGCCTGCCTCGCCTGTCCGTCCGACCGCCTACCCGTCGGACGGGGTCACCCCGTCCGACCGCTTATCCGTTGGACGGGGTCACCCCGTCCAACGGGGTCGCCACACCCCGGGCGCTTTATCTTGCCCCCATGCGCTCCTATCTTCTCCCGCTTTTTGTCCTACTACTTTCTATGGTTGGCGAACGACTACCTGCCCAATCTACCGACTGCAGCCTGATCACGCCGCGCTACCTGTTTGATGGAAGCGCTATGCAGGAAGGCCGCGCGGTGCTGGTGCAGGGAGATACGATTGCCGCCGTCGGTACCGCCGCTTCGTTCACCGTGCCGGCCGGCTGCGCGGTGCTGGACTTTCCGGACGGCACCCTCCTGCCGGGCCTCATCGAGGGCCACGGTCACCTGTTGCTGCACCCCTACGATGAGGCGGACTGGGACGACCAGGTCCTGCGCGAATCCCACGCCGAGCGGGCTATCCGTGGGGGTATCCACGCCGGGAAGACGCTGCGGGCGGGATTCACTACCCTGCGCGACCTGGGGTCCGAAGGGGCGGGCTACGTAGACGTCGGCCTGAAGCAGGCCATCGGGAAGGGGGTCATTCCCGGCCCCCGACTACTGGTAGCCGGCCGGGCCATCGTGGCTACCGGCAGTTACGGGCCGAAGGGCTTCCACGAGCAGGTCACCGTACCCCTGGGGGCGGAAGAGGCCGACGGCGTGGACGGCATCACGCGGGTGGTGCGCGACCAGATCGGCCACGGGGTAGACCTGATCAAGGTGTACGCCGACTACCGCTGGGGACCCAAGGGGGAGGCCCGGCCCACCTTTACCCAGTCGGAACTGGAACTGATCGTCGAGCTCGCGGCCAGCAGTGGCCGCCAGGTGGTGGCCCACGCCGCCACCCCCGAGGGCATGCGGCGCGCTACGGAGGCCGGGGTGCGTACCATCGAGCACGGCGACGACGGCACCCCCGAGGTCTTTGCCCTCATGGCCGAGCGGGGGGTGGCCCTCTGCCCGACCCTGGCCGCCGGCGATGCCATCAGCCAGTACCGGGGGTGGAACAAGGGCACGGAGCCCGAGCCCGCCCGGATCGTCCAAAAACGCCGGTCCTTCGCCGAGGCCCTCGACGCGGGCGTGACGATCGTAGCGGGTGGGGACGTCGGCGTCTTCCCCCACGGCGACAATGTCCGGGAGCTGGAGATGATGGTCGATTACGGCATGACGCCCCTGGACGTCCTGCGCTCGGCTACTTCCGTTAACGCGGAGGCCTTCGGGATCGCGGACCGGGTCGGGAGCATCCGGCCGGGACTGCTCGCCGATCTCCTCGTAGTCGACGGGAATCCGACTGAAGACATCAGCACCCTGCGCCGGGTGGAATTGGTCCTGCTGGGTGGGGAAGCCGTAGAGCGGTAGGTTCTTCCGGCCCCGCCGGGGAAGGGGATTTATGACAACCCGTGCATGAATTCATCCGTTAGTACGGAGAAACCCGCTCCCATGAAAACGCAGTTATCTACCGAGGAAGTGCAGGCATATTTTCCGGATTTCGTCGAGCCCGGGCTGCACCAGGTGATGGCCGACCAGGGCCGGATTCACTATTTTAAGGCGGGAGAGGTCATTCTCGACTACGGTGGCTACGTGCGTATGCTGCCCCTGATCCTGAAGGGCACCATCAAGATCAGCCGCCTGGCCGACGACGGGACCGAGCTCTTTCTGTACTACCTGACGCGTGGGGAGAGCTGCACCATGACCTTCTCGTGCTGCGTCTCCGACAAGAAAAGCCAGATCCGCGCGGTGGCCGAAGAGGATACCTCCATCCTGGCGCTGCCCCAGCAGCGGCTGGACGACTGGATGATGCGCTACAAGAGCTGGAAGAACTTCGTGATGCGGGCCTACGACGAGCGCATGCGGGAGTTGATTCAGACCATCGACCAGGTAGCCTTTAATCAGCTGGACGTCCGCCTGGCCGACTACGTCCGCCGGAGGGCCGAGGTCCGCGGCGACCGTACGATCCAGACCACCCACCAGCAGATTGCCGACGACCTGCACGTCAGCCGGGAAGCCGTCTCCCGCCTGCTCAAGACACTAGAGCATCAGGGCATGATCGAGCTCGGCCGCAACCAGATCCGGCTGCTGCCTATTGGTATAGTCGGCTGATTTTCCCCTTCATACGCAGGTAATTGACCAGGCCGATGACGGCCGCTACGCTGCCCAGTCCGATGGCCACCCAGCCCAGCCAGAAGAGATCGGGATTCTTGATCAGGTTAAAGATGCCAATGCCGGTAAAACAGAGATACATGCCCGTGCGCGTGAAGGCCAGCAGCGTCCGCTGGTTCGCCAGGTGCGTACGGTCGAGGGCGAGGCGATCGGTGAGGCCCAGGTCTTTTTCGGTCATGTGGTGTTCCTTTGGTCGGCAAAATTAGGGCCTGCGGGAGGGGCTGGGCGTGATGTACATCACCGACCCCTAGCCGCGCGACCGATACCTTTGCTTCACGGAAGCGGTACGGCTAGTCTAAGCCGCCACCGTGACCCGGCTCGCCGCCTTGATCGCATGCCCGAATTGGATATCGAATCCCCGCTTCACACCTGCGTTCGCGCAAAACGGGCAGAGTAAACTGCTAACGCGGCGGGTGTAAAGAACCCCACTAAACATAAAAGTATCTCCTGATGAACATCCAGCAATTCTTTGACGACGGGCTCGCCCATGCCTCGTACATCGTTACCGTAGACGACGCCGCCGTCGTGATCGACCCCGCGCGCGACCCGCAGCCCTACTACGACTACCTGAAGGAAGTAGGTGCGGAACTACAGGCCATCATCGAAACCCACCCCCACGCCGATTTCGTCTCCGCCCACCTGGAAATGCACGAGACCACCGGCGCGCCCATCCTGGTGAGCGGTAAGGTCGGTGCCGCCTACCCCCACCGGGCCTTCGACGGGGGCGCTACTTTCTCTCTGGGCGACCATACGCTGACCGCCCTGGATACCCCAGGTCACTCTCCGGATAGTATTTCCATCCTGCTGGCCGACGCGGCGGGCAAGCAGCTGGCCCTGTTTAGTGGCGATACCCTGTTTGTCGGGGACGTCGGGCGGCCCGACCTGCGCGAATCCGGCGGCGCGGCCGACAGCAAGAAGGAAGCGCTGGCCCGCTCCATGTACCACAGCCTGCGCGATAAGCTGATGCCCCTCGATGCTTCGGTGGAAGTGTACCCCGCCCACGGGGCCGGCAGCCTGTGCGGCAAGGGACTGAGCGACGAACGCAGCAGCACCATCGGGAAGGAACTCCGCGAGAATCCCGCCCTACGGGAGATGTCGGAAGATGAGTTCGTGGACTGGTTGCTCGCCGATCAGCCCTTCATCCCCCAGTACTTCCCCTTCGACGTGGAGGTGAACAAGCGGGGGGCCGCCGCGCTGGACGACAGCCTGCGGCGAGTGGAGCGCAAGGGGTACGAATTCCATCCTTCCGACCAGGCTACCGTAGTCGTGGACACCCGCGACGAGGCCACCTTTAAGCTCGGCCACCTGCCCGGAGCCATCAACATCCAGGACGGCGCGAAATTCGAAACCTGGCTGGGTTCCCTGGTCGCGCCGGAGAGGCCCTACTACCTGATCGCCGCCGACCCCGCCGCCCTCGATACCGTGATCGCCAAGGCCGCCAAGATTGGCTACGAAGCCTTCATCAAGGCCGCCATCCCCCAGCGGGAGACCTCGGCCGGGGTATCCATGGAAGCGATCGACCTGGCCGCCTTTCGGGAGGCTCCTCAGGACTACACCATCGTGGATATCCGCAACGCCAGCGAGGTAGCCGACGGTAAGTTTTTTCCCTCGGCCATCAACATCCCCCTGCCGGAGCTGGCCGGCCGCGCCGACGAAGTCCCCACCGATAAGCCCATCGTCGTGCACTGCGCGGGGGGCTACCGCTCGGCGGCGGGCTCCAGCATCCTGGCGGCCACACTGCCGAACATGCAGGTGTTTGACCTGAGTGAGGCGGTGAACGACTTTAAGTAACTCTTCCAAATCAGACAGTATGACCATCAATATGGGAAAGGCCGACCGGACGATTCGTCCGCTACTGGCCGTCGTTTTCATCGCGCTCTACTTCACCGGCACCGTAACGGGCACGCTGGGCATCCTCCTCCTAGTTCTGGGGGCCATCTTTCTGCTCACCAGTTTAGTTGGTAGGTGTCCCCTCTACCGTTTATTCGGTATGAATACCTGCGCCCGCTAGGCACGGCCCGATTTCGTGCGTACCCGAACCAATTACTGGACCTCCTACGTCCTGCCCGCGCTGGTCGTTGGTGGGCTTTACTTCACGGGGCTGCACGTCCCGGTCATCAGCTCCCTCCAGCGGGGCGTGCTGGCCACCGGGCTGCTCCGGCCCGAGCTGCCGCCCGTTGGGGGAGATACCGCCTCCAACAATCTGCTGACTGGAGCGGGCGGAGGTCTCGACTTCCAAATGCAGCGCCCAAACGGCGAGATGGTTGATGCCCGGGAACTGGCCGGCAAGGTCGTCTTCATAAACCTCTGGGCCTCCTGGTGCCCGCCCTGTCGGGCCGAACTGCCGGGCATCGCGGCCCTCTACGCCGATTTTCGGCAGGACGACCGCTTCGCCTTCGTACTGCTGAACGTCGAAGCAAACTTCGGCCCCGGGCAGCAACTCATCACGAAGGCTGGTTACGATTTTCCTGTCTATCACCTACAGGGAGGTCTGCCCCCGGCCCTGACGGCCAACGTATTACCGAGCACCTTCGTCCTGGATCCCACGGGACGGGTAGTGGTCGCGCACGCGGGTATGGCGAGCTACGACACGCGGGAGTTCCGCGATTTTCTCCGGCAACTGGCGGGGGAAACGTCGGCCCACTAGGCCAGCGACTCGTCCATGATCACCTGCACCACCTCGGGATTGAGCAGGGTACTGATGTCGCCCAGGTTCGAGGTGTCCTTGCTTGCGATCTTGCGCAGGATGCGGCGCATGATCTTTCCGCTGCGGGTCTTCGGCAGGCCCTCGGTGAACTGAATGACGTCGAGCTTGGCGATGGGGCCGATCCGGTCGGTGATCAGCTGGTTGATCTCCTTGCGGAGGTTGGCCTGGTCGCGGCTCCCCCCCGTTTCCTTCAGGGTGACGTAGCCGTACAGGGCGTTCCCCTTGATGTCGTGGGGGAAGCCGACGATGGCGCTTTCGGCCACGGCGGGGTGCTCGTTGATGGCATCCTCGATGGGGGCGGTGCCGAGGTTGTGGCCGCTGACGATGATGACGTCGTCCACCCGCCCGGTGATGCGGTAGTAGCCGACCGTATCGCGCAGGGCCCCGTCGCCCGTAAAGTACATATTGGGGTAGGCGGAAAAGTAGGTGTCGCGGTAGCGTTCGTGGTTGCCGTAGATCGTCCGGGCGATGCTGGGCCAGGGGAACTTAATGGCCAGCCGGCCCTCCACGCTGTTGCCCTTGATCTCCTGGCCGTGCTCGTCCATCAGCACGGGCTGGATGCCCGGCATGGGCAGGGTGGCGAAGGTGGGGATGGTGGGGGTGGAGTAGGGGATCGGGCTGATCATAATGCCGCCGGTCTCGGTCTGCCACCAGGTATCGATGATGGGGCTGTTCTTCTTGCCGACGTGGTCGTTGTACCAGTGCCAGGCCTCCTCGTTGATCGGCTCGCCGACCGTACCGAGCACCTTGAGGCTGCTGAGGTCGTGGCTCTCCACGAAGTCGAGGTTTTCCTTGGCCAGGGCCCGGATGGCGGTGGGGGCGGTGTAGAACTGGGTGACCTTATGCTTCTCGACGATCTCCCAGAAGCGCCCGTAGTCGGGGTAGGAGGGGACGCCCTCGAACATGACGGTCGTGGCGCCGTTGGCCAGCGGTCCGTAGACGATGTAGCTGTGGCCGGTGATCCAGCCGATGTCGGCGGTGCACCAGTAGACGTCGTTCTCCCGGTACTGAAAGGCATTCTTAAAGGTGTAGGCGGTATAGACCATGTACCCGGCCGTGGTGTGCACCATGCCCTTCGGCTTGCCCGTCGAACCGGAGGTGTAGAGGATAAAGAGGGGATCCTCGGCATCCACGACCGTCGCGTCGCGGGTGGGGGCGGCGGCGTCGAGCAGGGGTTGGAGCCACTGGTCGCGGCCCTCCCGCATGGTGACCTCGGCACCGGTGCGCCTGACGACGAGGGAGGTCTTCACGCCGGGGCACTGCTCCAGGGCCGCGTCGACGATGCCCTTCAGGTCGATGGTCTTCGCCCCCCGGTAGGAGCCGTCGGAGCAGATGATGAGCTTGCAGTCGCAGTCGTTGATCCGCGTGGCCAGGGCCGTGGCGCTGAA
Organism: Lewinellaceae bacterium; assembly: GCA_963803525.1. Lineage (GTDB taxonomy): Bacteria > Bacteroidota > Bacteroidia > Chitinophagales > Saprospiraceae > Neolewinella. The sequence goes on along the minus strand of CAWDMV010000003.1, from coordinate 52,442 downwards.
GCCGGCGAAGACCACGGAGTGCACGGCCCCCAGCCGGGCGCAGGCCAGCAGGGAGACGGCCAGTTCGGGCACCATGGGCAGGTAGATGCACACGCGGTCTCCCCGTTCCACCCCGAGGTCGGCCAGGACGTTGGCCAGGCGGCAGACGCGCTCGTGCAGCTGCCGGTAGGTGATGTGCTGGGCGGGCTCGTCGGGACTGTTGGGCTCGAAGAGGATAGCCGTCTTATCGGCGCGGGTGGCCAGGTGGCGGTCCAGGCAGTTTTCCGTGATGTTCAGCTTGGCCCCGGCAAACCACTTGACTTCGGGCTTGGTGAAGTCCCAGCTCAGCACCTCGTCCCAGCGCCGGCGCCAGAGAAAGTGCTCCTCGGCGATCTCCTCCCAGAAGTTTTCCGGGTTGCGGACCGACCGGCGGTAGACCTGCCAGTATTCTTCCAGGTGCTTGATGTGGTAGTTGCTCATGGTTCAAGGGGTGAGGGGGTGAAGGGGTGAAGGGTGGGGGGGAGGAAGATACTATCTCTGGTTGTTGTCGACTACGTCCTCGCCTCTCCTTTGCGGTGCCTGGGGAGGGGGCCCCAGGTGAACGGCAGGGGTCGGGGGTGAGGAATAAAAACGTCCTCAATGCCCGGTAGCCTCGCCGGCGCCGCTCGGGATGCGGATGTGCTCGACGATCTCCTGCACCGCCGGGGGTGGGGGAGCGGTGAGGCGGCAGACGGTGAGGCTCACGGCGAAGTTAATGAGCATGGCGACCGTGCCGAAGCCTTCGGGAGAGATGCCGAACCACCATTCCTCCGGGCCGGGCAGCGTGGCGTCGAACCAGCCGAGCTTGTACTTCATCATGTACAGGAGCATCGTCACGGTACCGACGACCATGCCGCTGATGGCGCCCTCCTTGTTCATCCGCTTGTAAAAAATGCCCAGGATGATGGCCGGGAAGAAGGAGGCCGCCGCCAGCCCGAAGGCCAGGGCCACCACCGCCGCCACGAAGCCGGGAGGGTGGATGCCGAAGTAACCCGCGATGCATACGGCCACCGTGGCGCTGAGGCGGGCGGCGATCAGTTCCCCCCGCTCGCTGATGCCGGGGTTGACGACCTTCTTGATCAGGTCGTGGGACACCGAGGAGGAGATCACCAGCAACAAACCCGCGGCGGTAGAAAGCGCCGCGGCGAGCGCCCCGGCGGCCACCAGGGCGATCACCCAGGCCGGCAGGTTGGCGATCTCCGGGTTGGCCAGCACCATGATGTCGCGATCGACGTACAGCTCGTTCGCATTGCTCGGGTCGGGATTGCTTAGCACCCGCGCCCCCGCCCCGGTCCTGGCTTCTCCCGCGTAGACGGGACTGCCCACGAAGGCATTGCCGGGGCCGTACTGCACGCGGCCGTCCTCGTTCTTGTCCGTCCAGGCGATGAGGCCGATGTTCTCGTAGTTCTTCAGCCACGCCGGCTGTTCCCCGTAGGTCTTGCCCACTACGCTGTCGATCAGGTTGGTCTTGGCGAACACGGCTACGGCGGGGGCGGCCGTGTACAGGATGGCGATCAGGAGCAGGGCGTACCCCGCGCTCTTGCGGGCGTCCCGCACCCGCTTGACGGTAAAGAAGCGGACGATCACGTGCGGCAGGCCGGCCGTACCCGCCATCAGCGCCAGGGTGATGGCAAACACGTCGGTGACCGATTTGGAGCCGTCCGTGTAGGCGGCAAAGCCGAGTTGGGTACTCAGTCCGTCGAGTTTGTCGAGCAGGAAGGTACCGGAACCATCGGCCAGCGTGCTGCCCATGCCGAGTTGGGGAATGGGGTTGCCCGTCATCTGCAGGGAGATGAAGATGGCCGGCACCATGAAGGCAAAGATGAGCACGCAGTACTGGGCCACCTGGGTGTAGGTGATGCCCTTCATGCCACCGAGCACCGCGTAGAACAGGACGATGACCATGCCGATGATCACCCCCGTGTCGATGTCCACCTCCAGGAAGCGGGAAAAGACCAGGCCTACCCCCCGCATCTGCCCGGCCACGTAGGTAAACGACACCAGCAGGGCACAGAACACGGCCACCAGCCGCGCGGTCCTGGAGTAGTAGCGGTCCCCGATGAAGTCGGGCACGGTAAACTTCCCGAACTTGCGCAGGTAGGGGGCCAGCAGCAGGGCGAGCAGCACGTAGCCACCGGTCCAGCCCATCAGGTAGACCGAGCCGTCGTAGCCGGAAAAGGCGATGATGCCCGCCATGGAGAGGAAGGAGGCGGCGCTCATCCAGTCGGCCGCCGTGGCCATGCCGTTGGCCAGGGGAGAGACGCCCCCGCCGGCCACGTAAAACTCGTTGGTGGAGCCGGCGCGCGACCAGATGGCGATGCCGATGTACAGGGTAAAGGTGAGGCCGACGAGTACGTAGGTCCAGGTTTGAACGTCCATCAGGGGGGGTTAAACTGCTGAAATTGGGCGCGGCGCGGACTACGCATCGTATCCGTACCGCTTGTCGAGTCGGTTCATCAGCCATACGTACACGAAGATCAGGATCACGAACACGTAAATGGAGCCCTGCTGCGCAAACCAGAAGCCCAGTTTAAAGCCCCCCAGGCGGACCCCGTCGAGCGCTTCCTTGAACAGGATGCCCGCCCCGTAAGAGACCAGGAACCAAATGGTGAGCAGGACGGTCAGGTAGCGGAGGTTCTCCCGCCAGTAGGCGGTGGCGGGGCGGTGCTTATCGGTCGGCATGGATCGTAAGGTATGACCCGACGGGCAGATGCGGGATGCGGTAGGGGCGCGGGCGCGGGTGCCAGGGGATGGACGGGCGGGCACGGGACCCGGCCGTTGAGCGGCAAATTCACAGTCCGCCGGCTCACCCCCCCCCCTTCCGACCGATTAATTGGGTGCGTACGGTCCGGCGTACACCGATGTAGTTCACCAGAATACCTAATTTTTAGCCATTCTAAAGTGAACCGGTCCGTCCGGGGCTGGTGACTTATTCTCTAACTTTGGGGTAAACCCGTTTCCATGGACGTCGAGATCCTCGCCCGCCTGCAGTTCGCCTTCACGATTGCTTTCCACTACATCTACCCCCCGCTGAGTATCGGGCTGGGCTTACTGATGGTGGTCATGGAGGGGCTCTACCTGAAGACCGGCAACAAGGTGTACGAGACGATGTGCCGCTTTTGGACCAAGATCTTCGCCCTCACCTTCGGCATCGGCGTGGCCACGGGCATCGTGATGGAATTTGAGTTCGGCACCAACTGGGCGACTTACTCCCGCTACGTCGGCGACATCTTCGGCAGCGCCCTGGCGGCGGAGGGGATTTTCGCCTTCGCCCTCGAATCCGGTTTCCTCGGCGTCCTGCTCTTCGGCTGGAACCGGGTGAGCCCGAAGGTGCACTTCATCGCCACCGTGGGGGTATTCCTGGGCTCGATGTTCTCGGCGATCTGGATCACCGTGGCCAACAGCTGGATGCAAACCCCGGCCGGCTACCACATCGTGGGCGAAGGCCTGGACGCGCGGGCCGAGATCGTGGACTTCTGGGCCATGGTCTTCAACCCCAGCAGCATGGACCGCCTGAGTCACGTCTGGATCGGGGCCTTCCTGGCCGGTGCCTTCCTGGTGCTGAGCGTCCATGCGTACTACCTGATCCGGGGCCGCTACGTCGACCTTTCCCGCAAGGCTTTCAAAATCGCGCTGGCGGTGGCGACCGTATTTAGCCTGAGCCAGCTCTTCACCGGGCACCGCAATGCCGATATGGTGGGCGAACACCAGCCCGCGAAACTCGCGGCCATGGAGGGCCACTGGGAAGCTTCCGGGCCGGCCGATCTGTACGTACTGGGTTGGGTGGACGAGGATACGGAAACCACCACCGGCCTGGGAGTGCCCGGCGGACTGGGTTTCATGCTCGAGCAGGACTTCGAGACACAAGTCACCGGCCTACGGGCCTTTGCCGAGGAGGACCGGCCGGAGCGCATCAATGCCATCTTCCAGTTCTACCACATCATGGTGGCGATCGGCATGGCCCTGATCGGACTCACCCTGGCGGCCTGCTTTTTTTGGTGGCGGGGCACGCTCTTTGAGCAACGTTGGTTGCTGTGGATATTCGTCTGGGCGGTGGTCCTGCCGCAGGTGGCTAACCAGTTCGGTTGGTACACCGCCGAAATGGGCCGGCAGCCCTGGGTGGTGTACGGACTGCTGCGCACCTCCGACGCGCTGTCGAATACCGTGACGGCCAACCACGTGCTGTTCTCGCTGATCGGCTTCACGCTGATCTATATGCTGCTCCTGGCCCTGTTCATCTACCTGCTCAACAAGAAAATCAAGAAGGGCCCCTACGACGAATCCGATACGGACGACCGCCCGCTGCAGGAAGACATCGCCCGGGTGGCGGGAGGGCAGATCTGAATTTACCAATTACCAATTACGATATACCATTTACCATTTGGCTGCCGCCGTTTCTCCCGTCCCGCCTCATAATGTTTTCGCCCATGAGACTGCCCTTACTTTTTACGCTGAGCCTACTGCTGACCGCCTGCGGAACCGACGCGGAGACGGGCTACTCCAGCATCGCCGGGCTCGACTATCCCACGCTCTGGTTCCTGGTGGTCGGGGCCGTATTTACCGGCTACGGCATCCTCGATGGGTTCGACCTGGGGGCCGGGGCCTGGCACCTCTTCTTCCGCAAGGAGGAGAGCCGGCGCATCGCCCTGAATGCCGTCGGGCCGGTGTGGGACGGCAACGAGGTCTGGCTCGTCATCGGGGGCGGCACCCTCTTCGCGGGCTTCCCGGTGGTCTACGCTTCGCTGTTCTCGGCCATGTATATCCCGCTGATGCTCTTTCTGTTCGCCCTCATCTTTCGGGCCATCAGCATCGAGTTCCGCAGCAAGGAGCCGATGCAGTGGTGGCGCAACATGTGGGACGTGGCCTACAGCGTATCGAGCACCATCCTGGCCTTCGCCCTCGGCATCGTACTGGGCAACGTCCTGCTCGGTATGCCGCTCGACGATAATATGGAGTTCACCGGCAACTGGCTCAGTTTCCTCAACCCCTTCGCGATCCTGGTCGGCTTCACGGCCCTGGCCCTGTTCATGATGCACGGGGCGATCTACCTGACCATGAAGACGGAGGGCCGGCTCTTCACCAAGGTCAACCTCCTGCTGCGTAAGTCCATCATCGCCTTCGTGCTGCTGTTCGTGATCCTGACGGTATACGTCCTACTCTACATTCCCCACCTGTCCGACGGGCTCAAGGCCAATCCCCTGCTGCTGACCGTGCCGATCCTGGCCATTCTCGCCATCGCCAATATTCCCCGGCTGGTGAGTAAGCGGCGTTACCTACTCGCCTTCATCTTCAGCGCCATCACGGTGGGCCTGCTGCTCATCACGGCGGCCATGGAGCTCTATCCGGTGATCCTGCTCGACAGCAGCGGGGCGGGCAACAGCATCACGGTCTACAACGGGGTGGCCTCCAATAAGTCGCTCGGCATCATGCTCATCTTCGTGGCCATCGGCGGGCCGTTAGCGATCGGGTACACGGCCTTCGTCTACAAGACCTTCTGGGGCAAGGTGCGCCTTGACGAGCACAGCTATTAAGAGCTTGTTTGGGTTTTCCGAACCTGACGAAAGCGCCGCTGTTTTAGGTCTATTCGAGCCTCGAAAAGGGGAGCCTAGCGGGCTAAGCGACGCTTTTCGAGGCGAAGAGTAGGCGCAAAAGAGCAAGTTTACGGCGGTGAGCGGAATCCCAAACAAGCTCTAAAACGACCACCGGGCCCCCATCCCCAAATCGATCCCCGCCGCGGCAATCCCACTGGCGAAGGGCTGGTAGAAACGATCGAGCAGGTTCTCCCCCTTGAGCTGGAAGGAGACTTGGTCGGATACCCGGTAGGCGAGGTAGACATTGATCGTCCACCAGCCGGGGGTGCCGAGGCCGTAGGGAGTGAGTTCGGGGTTGTCGGCGCTGCCCGTGAGATCGAAGGTGTAGCCGGTGGCCCGGGTGCCGCTGATGGTATGCACGGCGTAATCTTCCAGTTGCTTACGGAGCTGCCAGTCCAGCCGCAGCCGGGCGTCCCAGCGGTCGTTGGTGTAGTGGAGGCCGGCGCGGCCGTAGGCGGGGGGGATGTGATCCTGGGGCAGGGTGAGCTGCAGGCCGTCGGGCGCCCGTTGGTGGCGGCGGCCGCGCAGCCAGTGGCCCTCCGCGCGGAGCTCCCAGTCGGGGGCAATCGCCCAGGCGCCGGCCACGTCGAAGCCGTAGATCCAGGCCTTTTCCGCATTTACGTTGACGTCGACGAACAGGGTATCCCCGCGGCTGATGAAGGAGGGGCTGCCGTCGGGCAGGGCGCCGTCGCGGCGGATGATGGCGTCTTCCAGTAGGGTCGCGTAGGCGGTGACCTCCACGCGCAGCGGCCCCTCCAGCCGCGAGAAGGCGGCCTCGAGGGTGTTGGAGCGCTCGGGACCGAGGTCCGGCTGCGGCACCTGGATGCGTCCGCTCTGCTCCCGGAACTTGGCGAAGTCGTCCACGTTGGGCGCCCGAAAGCCCTGGGCGTAGAGCACCCGGATTTTATTGCCGCCGCTGCGGTGCTGAATCCCCAGCGCGCCGGTCAGGGCGTCGGAGTGACTGACGATGCCGTCGAGGTAGGGGGCCGGCCACTCGATGGCATCGTCGGCCCCGAAGGTGGCGTGGAGGCGCTGGTAGCTGTACCGCAGCCCGCCGCGCAGTTCCCAGTGGTTGGTAAACGCCCGACTCAGGTCGAGGTAGAGCCCCCCGCCGGCCAGTCCGCTGCCCCGGCTCGGATAGCGGGTGGGGGTGCCCCGGGGCGAAGACTGCGTGTCCACCCGGTCGTGGCGCAGGTCGGCACCGTAGCGCAGGTGGGTGGCGGGCGCAAGTTGCTTGGCGTAGTCGACCTGGAGGTTGGCCGCGCCCACGTCGATGAGGCTTTGCTCGGTGACGGGGTCGCCCAAACGGCGCTGTAGGCGGTCTTCCTCCACGAACTGGTAAGACAGCAGGTAGCTGGCCAGGTCGTAGAGGGTGGTGGCCCGGCGGTCGTCGAGGCGCAGGCTGCCGAGGACGCGGGTTTGCGGCCCGTAGTCCCAGCGTGCCCAGCGCAGTCGGCCGTTGCCCACTTCGGTGAGGGCATCGTAGCGGGGGATATCGCCGGTCGTGGAGTACTGGAAGTTGGCGTTGAGCTCCAGCCCCTCGTCGAGGCGGAAGCGGAACTTCTGCAGCAGGTTATACTGTTCGTAGCCGCTACCGACCTGCCGCTGGGGATGGTCGTTGGGCACGATTTCGTCGCCGACCACGTAATTGGGGCGCAGGCCGAAGTCGCCGTAGTTGTCCGGCCGGTTGCCGCCCGCCCGCAGGTCGCCGAAGCGGGTGAGGGAGTAGCTCGTCGTTCCGGCCCAGCGGGGGCCGCCGTAGTCGAACCCGCCCGCCAGGTTCACCGCGGCGGCGGCGGTGCCGAAGTTGCCCCGGAGGTAGCCCCCCAGTCCGCCGTCGGGCCGCCACTCCGGCCGCCGCGTGCGGAAGTGCACCACGCCCCCCAGGGCGTCGCTGCCGTAGGCGAGGGCCCCGGCGCCGTAGATCAGCTCGATCCGTTCCAGGGCGTTGGGGTCGACCGTGATGGCGTTCTGCAGGTGGCCGTTGCGGTAAATGGCGTTGTTCATGCGTACCCCGTCGACGACCAGCAGCACCCGGTTGGCCTCGAAGCCCCGCAGCACCGGACTGCCCGCCCCGAGCTGCGATCTCTGCACGTACACCCCGCTCAGCGCGGCCAGGGCGTCGGCGGTCGTGAGGCTCTGTACCTGCGCCATGGCCTCGGCATCGACCGTCTGGATCTGGTAGGGGAGGGCGGCGGCGAGCTCATCGCGGCGGCCGATCACGGTGGCGGCATCGAGCAGGAGGCCGCCGTACTGTTCGGTGAGTTGCAGCACCGTGCGTTCCCCCCGCACCTGCGTCCCCGCCAGCTGTGCCGGACGGAAGCCGAGGTAGGTGATCTGAAGGGTATCCGTAGGGGCAACGTCCGGCAAAAGCAGATCGCCCGCCTCATCGGTTATGCCGACCGGCGTGGCGGGCAGGCGCAGTACGGTTGCCCCCACCAGCGGTGCCCCCTCCGCGTCGGTGACGTGGAGGGTCGACTGGGCGGTGGCCGCCACGGCTAGCAGGCAGAGGAGCACGGTAAAACAGCACTTCATCCCGTAAAATTAGAGCTTGTTTGGGTTTTCCGAGCCTGATGAAAACGCCGCTATTTTGGGGCTAATCGAGTCTCGAAAAGGGGAGCCTAGCGGGCTAAGCGACCTTTATCGAGGCGAAGAATAGGCACAAAAGAGCAAGTTTGCGGCGGCGAGCGGAATCCTAAACAAGCGCTAAGCCAACCCCCGTGAACTAGGAACTCACTCCTTAGGAATGAGCACGTAGCCCGTCTTGGCCAGCTTGCCGAAGTCGTCGTAGGTCATGGTGACGTAGCCGCCGTTGCCCCAGGTGCGGCCGAGGGAGCTGCGCAACTCGAAGGTTTCGTCCTCGCCGTCGTAGCCGATCACGGTGAGGAAGTGGGTCTCGGTGGCCGGTGCGGTGGGGGCGTAGTCGTTGGTGGTCAGGCGGGTAAAGGAGGCGTCGGTGGCCAGCTCCACCAGCACGGGATTGCCCCGGCTCAGGGCTTTGCGCACCTCGAAGATGCGGTTGCGCCCCCGCGTCTCCTCCCGGAAGAGGTAGCCGAAGTTGGTGATGCCGAAGCGGGCCACGCTGTACACCGAGTTAGGGATCGTGCTGCTGTTGTAGGGCACGATGGCCGCCGACACGGTACCGGAGTTGATGAGCAGCCCGAAGCCGTCCACGAGGTTGGGCCGCTGTCCGGCGTTAGACAGGCTCATGACGATGTAGTCCGGGCTCAGGTTATCCTTAAAGTTGCTGTTCAGGTTCACGTAGTACTCCAGGCAGTCGGCCAGGGCGTAGGCCCACTCCATGCCGGTCTGCGGCACCTGGCGGATGGGCATCATGTAGTTCTTGATGTTTTGCCGCAGCAGGTCCTCCCGCGCCGGGCTGCCGATCCCGGGGATATAGAACATTTGCTGGTCGATGGCGGCCAGGTCGCTCAGTCCCTGCAGCGTCTCGGCGCTCTTGGCGGTCCCGTAGGGCTGTTGGGCGCGTACGCAGGTGCAGAGAAGGGTGACGAGGAGCAGGGTAAGCTTCGTTTTGAGCATCATAGTGGTTGGTAGCGGTAAGTATCCCGAGAAACGCAGATCGCGACTGCCTTAGTTCTTCCACCCCCCAAAAAGGTCGAGCGCCCTCCGGGCCGAGCTACATAGTTCTTCCACCCCCCCAAAAGGTCGAGCGCCCTCCGTGCCGAGCTACATACAAGAAAAGCAAAACCCCTTAACTTAGCTATCCCCGCACTTCTCCACCGTTCAAATCAAGCCTCTTCCATGCCGCCCAAGCAGAACATAGTCCACTTCCCCGTAGGAATTGCTCCCGTGCACATCAACTACCGCTTACACGGGAGCATCCCGGCGGCGGTAAAACGGAAATTGGCCCTTTCCCGGGCCAAGTCCCGGGCTGACTTGGAGCAAAGGTTACAGGAACTCCCCACCGGGCTACACCACGAGGCATACACCCAGGAAATGGCAGCCATCAACCGCCGTTACGAAGCGGAGGTAGAGCGCGTACCGCACCAGCCTGCTTCCGGACCGATGTTCCTTGACCAGCCCCCCCTGCGGAAGATCATCATCGATTCCTGGAAATTTTTGCAGGACCGGGGGGAGCTGGTCGTGCATGCGGTATGTGTCATGTCGAACCATGTGCACGTGATTGTCAGCAATCCTCCGGAAGAACCACTGCTGGACACCGGCGCACTGATGGACCGCCACAAAACCTTCACCGCCAGGTTATGTAATCAGGAGCTTAACCGAAGCGGCACTTCCTTCTGGGCCCCCAAGTATTTTGACCGTACCGTACGCCAGGGAGCCTGGCTAACTGCAATGTGGTACGTGCTGAACAACCCCGTAAAGGCAGGATTGGTGGAAAGTTGGCTCGAGTGGCCCGGCATATATTTGAATCCCCGGTATGCCTCCCACTTTATGGAGTGAACTTGCATCGGCTCACAATAGGGTCTTAACAGGTCGAGGCCCTCTGGGCCGACCCATTACTGCGGGTGGTGAGCATTCACTCAGTCAGCGGCATTTTGGGGAGGGTTAATATGGTGGGTAGCTCGGCCCGGAGGGCGCTCGACCTTAGGTTTCTGGGTAGCTCGGCCCGGAGGGCGCTCGCCGGGTAGCGGGTAGCCCGGAAGCCAGCTACCATAACTTTGCCACATGACGCGCATCGCCCCCACCCCCTCCGGCTACCTGCACCTCGGAAACGCGGCCAACTTCGCAACCAATGCCCTGCTGGCAACGGGAGGTCCCTTGCTCCTGCGCATCGACGACCTGGATCGCGCCCGCTTCCGACCGGAGTACCTGCAGGATGTGTTTGACGTACTCGATTGGCTGGGGATTCATCCGACTATAGGACCTAAGAATGCGGCGGATTTTGAGGCGAGCTGGTCGCAGCAACACCGCATACCGCTCTATAGAGTCGCGCTAGATCAACTGCGGGAAGATGCCCCGGGAACGGTCTTCGCCTGTCCCTGCTCGCGGAAGGAGCTCGCGGAAGGGGGGCACGCCCACGGTTGTCTGGATCGGCAGGTAGGTCTGGATTGGCCCGGCGTGGCGTGGCGACTGGACACCCGCGGTACCGCCCTACACGAAGCGATGCCCTGGTTTGCCGTGCGAAAAAAGGACGGCCGGCCGAGTTACCAACTGGCCTGCACGGTCGATGATTTTCACTACGGGATTACGGCCTGCGCGCGGGGGGAGGACCTGCGGGCAAGTACGGCGGCCCAGGCCATGATCTCGGACGCGCTCGGCTATCCGAAGCTGGAGGAACGCATCCGTTTCGTTCACCACCCGCTACTCACCGAGGGGGGCGAAAAGATCTCCAAGCGGCAGGGCGCCCGCAGCGTGCGGGAGGGGGGCGTGAGTCGGGAAGAAGTATTTGCTACTGCGCGAGGGTGGCTGTAGTGGACCAAACCGCCCGCGGAGCCACCACCAGCCCATTCTGCGGGGCGTAGACCATGGTGCCGGTCCCGTAGGGGTCGCCCTCCTGCACCGTGAGGCTGGCGGCGTCAAACATGCCGTCGACCGTGGCATTGGAGAAATTGGCCCACAGCTCGATCAGGTACTGGTTGGGCATCAGTGGACAGGTAGGCAGATCGATACGTAGGGTGTTCAATCCCGCTTTGGCAGACGGGGAGCTCCCCTGGCTCTTGCTGTCGACCATGATGACGGCTTCCCGGTAGTTCCGGCAGAACCGCAGGGTAAATTGATAGGAGGGCAGATCGCGTTCCGCCTCCAAGGTGAGTTCAATTGTAAGCGGCTCTCCCGTGACCACCGGACCCCCGCCGTTGAACAGAATGGTTCGGAAGCGCAGTGCCCCGTCGCCGTAGCGGTCCGTACGGTCGGCCAGGCTCACGGCGCCGGCCCGGGTCAGGGTAGAATCGCGGTACTTGGCAATGGCCTCGGGAACGGAGCCATCGAAAATTTTCCGCCCGTGCTCGAGTAGCAGGCACCGCCCGCACAAGCCCTCGATGGCGCCCATGTTGTGGCTGACAAACAGCACGGTACGCCCGCTGTGCTCACGCGGTCCATCTTAGCGAGGCACTTTTGCTGGAAGGCCAGGTCGCCGACGGCCAGTACCTCGTCGATGATGAGGATCTCGGGGTCGAGGTGAGCCGCTACGCCAAAAGCGAGGCGCACCTTCATACCACTGGAGTAAAACTTCACCGCAGTATCGATGTGGGTAGCCACCCCGCTAAATTCGACGATCTCATCAAATTTTTCCTTGACTTCCCGCCTGGACATCCCCAGGATGGTGCCGTTCATGAATACGTTGTCACGACCGGTCAGGTCGGCGTGAAAGCCCGTGCCGACTTCCAGCAGGCTCGACACCCGTCCGCTTAGGACTACCCGCCCGGTCGTGGGTTCGGTGATGCGGCTGAGTATCTTCAGCAGCGAGCTCTTGCCCGCTCCGTTGTGGCCGATGATGCCCAGTACCTCGCCCTCCCCAACGGAGTAATTAGGTCCCGCAGTGCCCACAGGACAGAATCGTCTTCCGCCCCTCCGGAAAAGTCCTTCCGCCGCCGCAGCTCCCGGTAGTTGCGTATTGGGTACGTAAGCGTGTACTTGAGGCTACCCACCAGGGTATCCTCCCGTGTTCTTACGCCGAGCCGGTACGTTTTACCTAAATTTTCTACTTGGATCATGGAGTGAAGATTAGGCGAGATCGGCGAAGTGGCGCTCGACGCGGCGGAAGTAGAAGCAGCCAAAGATGAAGAAAAGGACGGAGGTCACTCCGCCGGTCGCTACCCAGTCCCAGGGGAAGGATCGCGTGCCCAAAAAGATGGCCCGCATTCCCTCGATCACGCCCACCATCGGGTTGAGGGCGTATACCACGCGCCAGCCCTCCGGGATCAGGTTGACGGAGTAGACCACGGGGGCCGTATACATCAGTAGCCGCACCATGAACGTCATCGCGTACTGCACGTCCCGGTACTTGACGGCCAGGGCGGAGAGGAAGAGTACCCGCCCCGAGGCCGGTCAGAATTAGGATGAGCAGCAGTAGTGGCAGGGCCAGGATCTCAATCTGCGGCGCCTGCCCGTAGTAGATGAGCAGGCCGATCAGTACCAGAAAGGCGACCGCGAAATCCAGCAACTTGCCAAATACGGCGGCCAGCGGCAGCATCAGGCGCGGGAAGTATACCTTCCCGATCATGTCGCGGTTGTTGATCAGCGAGGTAGTCGAATCGGTTAGAATACTGCTAAAGTACGTCCAGCCCACCATGGCCGTGTAGCTGAAAAGAATGTACGGGCTGCCGTCCGAGCCGAGTTTTGCCAAGTTGCCGAAGATTACGGTGAAGAGCACCGCCTGCATCAGTGGATTGGCTACCGCCCAGCCGACGCCCAGGATCGATTGAGCGTATTTCACCTTAATTCCACGCACCGACAGAAAGTACAACAGGTCGCGGTATTCCCACAGTGCCCGAACATCGATCAGCTGCCAGCCACTCGTGGGGGCAATTAGTCGGGTAGGAGAATCGGGCATCAGCAGGGTTTTGGTGAGTAAAGGTAACCCTTCGGCCGACCTTTTGCCTACATTTGGGAACCTTGAATACGCCCTCCGCTCCCCGCCCCCCCGTCCCCGTTCGTTTCGCCGTCGTCGGCTGTGGCCATATCGGCAAGCGCCATCTGGCCGTCATTGACGCCGATCCCGGTGCCGAATTAGTAGCTTTTTGCGACGTCGATCAGGAAAAACTGGCGGCCTGCCGGGGCGCTTATCCCGACGCTCAGGCCTATACGGATTACGAGAAAATGCTCCGCGATACCTCCGCTCGCGTCGTGGCCATCTGCACGCCGCACGGACTTCATTCCATCATGAGTATACAGGCCGCCTACGCCGGTAAGGACGTGCTGGTAGAAAAGCCCATGGCGCTGACCAGTATCGAAAGCGAACGTATGATCTCGGCGGCGGCGGAAAACGGCGTAAAGCTCTACGTCGTCAAGCAGAACCGCTACAACCGACCATCCTGCTGACTAAGCAGGCCCTGGACCAGGGGCAACTCGGACGCCCCTTATGGTCCAGTGTAACGTAATCTGGAACCGCAACGACGCGTATTACGAGCAGTCTCCCTGGCGTGGAAACCGTCACCTCGAAGGGGGCGCCCTGCAGACCCAGGTCAGCCACTTCCTTGACCTGATGGTGTGGTGGTTCGGGGAGATCGTCCAGGCCCGCACCATCATGGACACCCTGAACCACCGCATCCAGATCGAGGATGTCGGCGCCAGTGCCCTCCGCTTTGAAAGCGGCGTAGTGGGCTCCCTGCTGTGGACAACCTGCGCCTACGAGCAGAATTACGAGGGCAGCATCACCATCATCGCCGAGCGGGGCATTATTAAAATCGGTGGCAAGTACCTCAACGAGATCGAGCACTGGAACGTCGCGGACGTACCCGAGCCCACCGGCCAGGAAATGGATGACCGCCCCAACGAGTACGGCACCTACCAGGGCAGCAGCAGCAACCACGACAAACTGATTCACGACCTCATCGGCCAGCTCGTCCAGCGGCGGGAAGGCGTCGTCGAGGGGACGGAGGGGCTCAAAACCATCCGGGCCATCGAACGTATTTACGGCGGAGCATGAACGAGCTATTCAGCAGTGCTGCCTGGGCCGCCGTGCTCACAGCAACCTACGGCTTTGACCTCCGCCGTGCCGTAGGGATACCGTACTGCCTCCTGGATGATCCCGCCGGCCGTCGCATCTCCGCGCTGCCGTTTTCCGATTACTTGCCCATCGATACTCCCGCAACCTGCACCGCGCTTCTCCGGGAATTGCGGGAATGTGGCAATCACCCCATCACCCTTAAATCGCGCCTGGCCGCCGAGGAGGCCTCCTGCGGATTTTTCCGTCACCAAGCGCGCCGTATATCACCGCTATTTTCCTGGAACCGGTGCTGCCAGTAGCTTCAGAAGAGGGGTCAGGCAGGCCGTGCGGGCGGGTTCGCGGGTGCAACGCAGTACCGGCCCGGAGGCACTGGAACGCTTCCAGGAGCTCTACCACCGTCAGCGCCTCCGCAAGTTCGGCGGCATCCCGCAGCCGCCCTCTTTCTTCCACGCCGTACACCGCCACTTCGTGGAGACCGGGTAACGGATTTTACCTGGAGGCATACACCAAAAACAACGACCACGCCGCTACTCTGGTAATCCTGCGCTCCGGGAACGGCTGGTTCTCCAAGTTCGGCACCTCCGATCTGGATCTCCTCGACGACCGGCCCAATAACCTGCTGTTCGATCACCTCACCGGAGCCGTGGACGCGGGCGAGGCCGACTTTCTGGACCTGGGTCTGAGCGGTTCCTCGGAGAGCTATGCGGGGCTGCGGCGCTTTAAGGCCGGTACCGGAGCGGCGGAATTTCCGCTCACTTACCTGACCTATTACCCTACCGGTTATGACCCCACGTCCGGCGAGCGGTTCAGGTCAGCCGTCTCCGGCCTGACTGCCGCCCTTGTCGAGCTGGACGCGGACCGGAAGACGGTAGCCCCCATTAGCGAATCCCTGTACCGCTACTTCGCATGAGAATCGCCCTGCTCGGAAACAATGACGGTCCCCGCCGCCTGGCCGCCTCCCTGGCCGGAACCGCCCACCAGGTGGTCTACCTCGGCCTACAACGGGAAGCGGTGCCCGACGAGGCTACTGCCCTAAAGCAATTGGCGGAGCACGAGTTCGATCTCCTGGTCAACTGCTTCGCTAACTTCCGCTACCGTCAACTCCACCACCGCTACCGGGCCGTGAATGTGCACCTGGCCCCCCTGCCCGCCTACCGGGAGCGTCATCCCCTGCAGTGGGCCCTCATCAATGGGGAGCCGGAGTTTGGCCTCAGCATCCATGACATCGACGACGACTACGATGCGGACGCCCTGCGCTGGCAGGCCATGCTCCCCGTCACCGACGGCTGGTCGGCCCAGGAACTCCGCGAAGCCCTGATGCTTCTTTTAGAACACGGCTTCCCGACCTTCCTCGATCAGTATGCCCCCCACCCTGGGAGCGCCCGATGATCCTGATCGGGCGACCTACGTTACCCGTCGTTACCCCTCCGATAGCGCCCTGACCGATTGGTCGGACCGCGACCGTGTCTACCGCAAAATCCATGCGCTGCGCGACGATGCCCACCCCGCCCACCTGCCCGCACGGGAATCCACCTCGCTACTGCGCGCCGAGCGGGGCGACCGGCGCTTCGTGGGGTCGGTAGCCACCACCGTGGTCGGCCGACGCGACGGCCTGCTGGAGGTGGTCTGCGGCGACGGGCGTACCCTCTGGATCGGTGGTGCCGGGCTAAGTACCTTTCGCATCAATGATAAATTACTCCCCCAATGAACATCCCCCTGATCGACCTGCACGCCCAGTACGCCACCCTCCGTCCGGAGGTCGACGACCGGATTGCCGAGGTGATCTCCTCCGCCGGCTTTATCGGCGGACCGGAGGTAAGCGCCTTCGCTGAAGAGTTCGGCGCCTTCACGGGACACCCCTGGACCGTGCCCTGCGGAAATGGTACCGACGCCCTGGAACTAGTGCTCGATGCCTGGGGAATCGGAGCCGATGATGAGGTAATCGTGCCGGCCATGAGCTGGATCAGCACTAGTGAGGTCGTGGTTACCCGCGGGGCCCGGCCCGTCTTCGTCGATATCGATCCCCGGACCGACCGTATCGACCCCACCCGCGTGGAAGCGGCAATCACGCCCGCTACCCGGGCCATCATTGCCGTCCACCTCTACGGCCACCCGGCCCAAATGACGCAACTGCGCGCCATTGCCGACCACCATGACTTGCGCCTGATCGAAGACTGCGCCCAGGCCCACGGGGCCCGCTGGGAAGGACAGCACGTAGGAACGGTAGGAGACGCCGCGACCTATAGCTTTTTCCCGTCCAAGAGCCTCGGCACCTACGGGGATGCCGGACTGGTCGGTTGCGGCGCGGAAGACCTCTGCACCCGCGTCCGCGCCCTGGCCAACCACGGAATGCCGGGCCGGCGGCACTACCACGCCTACCACGGGCGGAACAGCCGGATGGATGCCCTTCAGGCCGCCGTACTGCGCGTCAAGCTCCCCCGCCTTACCGACTGGATCGCCGCAAGAACCGCCTCGCCGACCGCTACCGCGCTCGCCTCGCCGGACTGGACCTGCAACTTCCCGAAACCGTCGGGCCGGCACACCACGGCTACCACCTCTTCGTGGTGCGTACCCCCGCCGCGACGCCCTGGCCTTCTACCTGGAAAAGCAGGGGATCGCCACTACCGTCCACTATCCCAACCCGCTGCCGCTCCAGGCCTGCTACGCGGAGTACGGACTGCGGGCGGAGGACTTTCCCGTGGCGGTCGACCTGAGTGAGACGGCCCTGAGCTTACCCATGTACGCCGAACTTACCGACGCACAACTGGATTACGTTGCTGCCCACGTTCAACAGTTCTTTGCCGGATGAACCACTTGGTTAAATTCGACGTGATCCACCCCTCTGCCTACCTGCACGCCAAGCAGACGGCCGAGCCGCGCATTGCCGACATGTCGCTCGAAGAGTATCGGCAGTGGCTGATCGACCTGGCCTCCAATTACTCGGATTTCTATACCTATTACCTCAATCGGAGCGGGGAGTGGGCCGCCGAGGAGTACTTCTTTCTCGACGAAGTATTCACCCGTAAAGTTGCCGAGCACCTCTTCGGTAAACCGAAGGCCCGCGCCCTTGAACTCACCGGCCGTGCCCTTCGCCGGTTCAGGGGGCGGCGTACATTTTTCCGCGACTACGTGGCCCGGGCCTACCTGCGCGCCCGGCGGCCCGACGTCATCTTCGTGCGCTCCCAGCCGCAGCCGTCCGCTTTCTGGCAGCCCTTTCGCCAGGACGCCCTGTTAGTTGCCCGCCTCAGCGCCCGGCTACCGAAGCTCTGGCACCCCAATGACTTCGACCTGATTTACACGGATCAACCTGATTTTCAGCATTTTTTCGAGCTCCACGGTACGGAAACCATCCTCAACGACCAGGGATTCGACCCGCGGATCGTTGACCGCCTGCAGCAGGGCCGGCCGAGTCCCGGGGTAGTATTCGTCGGCGGCCTGGGTACGGAAAATTTCCTGGCCCGTACCGAATTCTTCGAACGTATCGCGGCCCGCACTAAATTCACTTGGTGGGGCTACTGGTGGGCCTACGGGGGCGACGGCCGGGAGCTGGCCGATTTCCCGGGGCTCGAGCGGGGCTTCCGCGGGGTGACGAGCGGCCTGGAGATGTACCAGACCTACTACGACGCCGACATTTGCCTCAATGATTATGTGGATACCGCCAACGGCATCGGCTTCAATCAGCGCATGTTTGAGGTCATGGGCGTGGGGGGCTTCCTCCTCACCCGTGCGGCCCCCAACTTCGGGAAGTGTTCCCGGAGGGAATATTTGCGACCTATACCGATGCCGACGATTGCCTGCGGCAGGTGGACTATTATCTCGCGCACCCGCAGGAGCGGGCGGCCATCGCGCGGCGCGGCCAGGAGTTCATTCTTGAGAAGTACAACTACGAGCGCATCGCCGCTGAGTTTTCGGCGGATCTACTTGCACGGCTGGCAACGCGCCGGCGCCGGTAGTTGCGAAACTTACGGTAGGGGTTGATCAGCATCCGGGCACCGAAGGCCGGGTCGTGACGGTACATGCGGAACAAATGTTCCAGGGCCCTGCCGGCGTTCCGCTCGCTGCGGTGGTGCTGAAAGAGGTGCCAGTGGATCACGGCCTTGCCGCGCGTGCGCTGCCAGTTATGGTAGGTGGCGGGAAAGTGGCGCAGGTAGGTATCGATGTCTGCCAGTTGCTGGTAGAGAAAGGCTACATTTTTGCGGAATACGTGCTGGAAACTCTTGGGAGTAATGTAGTAGGCTGCGTCTGGACGGCTGTCGTAGTAGACCGCCCCGTGTTTGCTCAGCAGCAGAAGTAGAGCGTAGTCCGCGGCGACGATCTCGTAGAACCAGTCCGGAAACTGCCCCCGGCAGGCGGTGCGGAACATCAGGGAGCCGATGTGCGGAGCAATGACCCGACGGGAGGCGAGGTCGGCGTGGTCGTACGTTCCGGTAGCCGTGCCCCCTACCTTTTCGGATACGCGGGTAATGTAGTCGTCCTCCTCCGGCATGGCGTGATACTCCATGCGGGCGTCGTGGAGGCACATGACCACCTCAGGGCGAGACTCCAGCAGATCATACTGACGCTGAAGCTTGTGGGGGTCCGTCCAGAAATCATCTCCGTCCAGCATGGCAGTATATCGCCCCCGACAATTGAGCAGGTTGGTAGTATTATTGGTGCGTCCGGGTACTTCACCACCGTAGCGCCGGGGGTGAAGGATGAGGTGGATTTTGTCCGGAAACCGGCGGGCATAATCGCGCAGGACCTCCCGGGTACCGTCGCTGGAGCAGTCGTCGCCTACGATGATCTCTAGGTCAAAGTCGGTCTGCTGCATCAATACGCTGTCCAGTGCCCGGCCGATCAGTTCTCGCTGGTTGTAGGTGATGACGCTCACACTTACGGCTGGGGGACTACTCACAGTAGGTAAATTTAAGGGCGTTGGCCCGCACGGGGTTGCTTTCGTCACCCGGCCCGGCGGTGGCGGGATCGCGGTACCGTTCCGGGGCCCGGTCGGCCGGGATCACCCGGAAATCGAAGGACACCCGGCTCTTGCCAGTGGTGTTATTTTTTGCTCCGTGGGAGAGGGTGGCCCCGGGAAATTCTACAAACTGTCCGGTACCGAGTTCCACGGGGCGGTAGTCCGCCTTGCCGGCTTCGCTTTCAATCCAGAAGGTATTGGTGTCGTAGGCCGGTGTCTGGGGTACCCAGTAGTTCACCTCCGCTGGGTCATGGCCGTAGTCGGCGTCGCGGTGAAAGCGACTTTCCCCGGGCACGTCGGCAAAAAGGACCCGGTGACTGGGCCGCGTCTGGTAGTAGATCGGACCGTCGTAGCGCGGCCGGATAACCTCGCGCACGAATTGCGCGTAAAGTTGATAGAATTCCCGGCCGGTGGGCGAGTCCAGTCCCGCGTAGATGGATTTAAAAACCGGCGATTGCTCCATGTTTTTGTACAGGGAATTGCCGGAGGCGGGGTCGTTCGTGAGCTGGGCTTTCAGGTCTTCCAGTGCGTCGGTTCCGGCGTAGGATTCGATGAGTGCGCGAAAGTCGAACCGCGAGGCGTCGTAGTCGATGATGCGTGGGTGCATAGATTAGGGTTGGTCTTGCCACCGGGCGCAGCCGATACCGGTGCGGCCGAAGCCGTTGCCGTTGTAAAATAGGTAGCGTCCGTGGGGTGTATTCACGGTACTGGGGTAAGTCTGCATGGTGGAGTCCCACCCGGAGGGCGAGTAGTCGATACCGGCCTTGTCGTCGAATCGCTGCCAGACGACGGCGTCGGTGCTTTCGGCATAACCAATGCGGTAAGCCCCGGCACCGTCGCGGAAGTCGGATCCATCGCGGTAGCAGTACCACATTTTATAGGTATTCCCGTCCTTCACCACGGTGGGGCGGGCGGTACATTCGTGCGGGGACGCGGGTGCAAGGAGGGTACGGTTTTCCCGGGTCCACCGGATGCCGTCGGTTGAGCGGGCGTATTTCAGTACGTAGAGTGGATCGACGCGGCCGTCCGTCTCAAGAAATCCGGTGCTGCTGGCGTACCAGAGGTGCCAGGTCTCCCCTTCACGGAGGGCACAGGGACTGGCGGTGAAGAAGGGTTCGCTGCGGTTGCGGTCCACTACGGCCCCGGGGAAGGGGCGCTCGAAGGTGACCCCGCCGTCGCGGCTGACGGCCAGGCCGATGGCGTTGCGGTAAGGCACGGAGCCGGAGGGGTTCCAGCCAACGTAGTAGAGGTAAAGGCTGCCGTTGGTGGCCCGGACGAGGCTGCAGGGCATGATGCCGCCGTCGTCGAAGGTTCCGCGGTCCCCGAGGTCCAGGATGGGGCGGTCGTGGAGGTAGTGGGCCGCGGTCGGGTCGGCAGCGGCTACTTCGAGGTAGGTCGGGATAGACTGGCCGCGTACGTTACGGGGTGCGAAGTAAATACGGATCCGGTCGCTCTCGGGGAGGTAGAGCGCGGTAGGCGTACAGGCGTGGCTGATCATCCACGGATGCTGGCCGGTACTTTCGAAGATTTTGCCCAGTTTTTGCCAGCCCATCGCCGCCGCTTTTGTGGGAGATGCTGTCGAGACTGATGCTCTTTCCCGGGGCGACCTTACCCTTCGCCCCCAGGTGAATAGAGTAGGGCTCGGTGTCGCGGGTGATCAGGGCACCCATGCCCACTAGGGTAGCCTCTCCGACGATCGTCTCGTCGCGTACCGTGGCATTCACCCCGAAGAAGGCATGGTCGTGAATTGTGCAGGCGCCACTGATCACTACCTGGGAGGTGATGAATACGTGATTGCCGATGGTCGTGTGGTGACCGATGTGGTTGCCGCTCCACAGTACGCAGTTGTTGCCGATCTTGACGAAGGGCTGGATGGTGTTGTCCTCGAAGATGAAGCAGTTTTCCCCTACGTCCAGTCCCGGCCAGGTGGTCGCCTTACTGCTCACGTAGCTGATGATGGAGTAGCCCTTCTCCTTGGCCGCCTCCAGTTTACTACGGCGGAGGTGGCTCATGCGTTTGAAGGAAATGGGGAGAAACATGACGTGGTCGTCGGGTGGGAATTGCTCGGTAATGGTTTCAAAGTCCACCAGGGGGAGTCCTTCGTACGTATCGGCATTGCGGTAATCAGCGTCTACCGTGAAGGCCACGACCTCGTGCGGGCTATCGTGGGTCAGGTAAAAATATGCCAGGCTCGCCAGCTGGGATTCGCCGAAAAGGACGACCCGCTGCGGGGTGGTGATCAGGGGATTCATGGGTGAGGGGTGTAGTGATCGTGTAGCGGCTCAACCAGTGACGGCAATCTTCGGGTGCATGGTGGGCCAGTAGGTGAAGGATGGAATAGCCATGTCCCGGCTCTTCTTTCGTGTAATCCAGCTCGGAAGTTAAAAACCGGAGAGAGATGTTCCGCTTGGCGAAGTCCTCGGCTTGGTAAAGGTCCCGGCCACCCACCGGGTTCACGTAGATTTTGGCATTCCGCGCGCTCAAGAGGCTTAGCAGTTTGTCCTGACGGGGACGGTCACGGTCGTAGGTAAGCTCGCCCGAACGCGCAAAGGCAGGCGTAAGGCCCAGGTAAGCTGCCGTATCGCGAACGCTGCGCTCGGCTATTTGGCTAATGAAAGAGGGTTCGGGGGGGAGAGCGGCCTGTACCAGGTCGTGGACTGTGGAATAGTAGGGTGCCGCCCCGTAAGACTGGGCAAAGCGCTTGAGCCATTTGCGCCGGAAGCGGGCGTAGGGTAGGGTGGCTACCCGCCGCTCCCGGATGGGGGTGGAGTGGGAAGCAGCGGCTACCGGAACGGTAAACCATCCTCCGGCAGTCGGTTGCGGTTGATCCACCCTTCGTTGATGTACTGGACGTCATCGTAAAAGATGAATTCATCCGCGGCGGCCACGAGCTGAAAATACCCGATGTACGGGAACAAGTAGGGCTGCATGACTGCCGTTACCCTCATTCTTCGAACGCTTGAGTTATGATGGCACAGATACGGCGCACGTCTTTCTGGGCCAGGTCGGGATACAGGGGTAGGCAGAGAGCGGTTCGGGAAGCGTGTTCCGAGACTGGACATGAAGCCTGCAATTCCTTAGCCAGGAAGGGCAGTTCGTTTAGCGAGGGCTCAAAGTACCGGCGGGGATACACTTCTTCGGCGTTGAGCAGTAGAGTGATCCGTTCGCGCGTCTCGAGATCCCGGAAGAATACCGGAAAGTAGGCGTAGTTGTACTTGAGACCGGGGTAATCGTTGGGATCGAGGGTGCGGACGGGAAGCCCGGCCAGTAGCCGGTGGTAGGTGTTACTGATGCGGGCGCGGGCATCGCAATTGGCCGGGAGCCGCGGGAGGTTCAGCAGTCCGATGCCACAGTGCAACTCGCTGTTCTTCCCGTTTATACCCAGGGTGAAATAATCACGCCCGGCGTGACCAAAACTGCGCAAGAGGTCAAGCTGGCGGGAAAAGGCGTCATTTTCCGTGACTACGGCCCCGCCCTCGATGGTATGGAACACCTTCGTCGCGTGAAAGCTCATGGTCGAAGCATCACCCCAGCTTAGAATGCTCTGGCCCGCGACTGATACGTCAAAGGCGTGGGCGGCATCGTAGAGTAAGAGTAGCCCGTGACGATCAGCAATTTCGGCCAGCGCGGCGTGGTCACAAGGGTAACCGTACACGTGAGTGGCCAGGATCGCCGTCGTATCCGGGCGCATAGCTGCCTCAACCAGTGTGGGATCCAAAGTCATCCAGGTGGATTCGACGTCTACGAAGATTGGGTCAATTCCTTCCCACAACAGCGCATTCGTGGTGGCGACGTAGGAAAAGGAGTGGTGATGGCCGATCCGCTGATTCCCAGGGCCCGGATAGCCAGCTGGAGGGCCACCGTACCGTCTGAGCAACTCGGTGGTTGCCGCGAACCGCTGGGTAAGGCGGGCCTCAAGTTGGCGCAGAAGGGGCCCGTTGTTGGTAACCCAATTGCTCTCCCATATGGAAGTCAATAATTCAGCATATTCCTCCCGGCCGGGTAAATACGTCTTACTAACCTGTATGGGGGTGTTGTTCAATGGGGGAGGGCGAATAGCGCTTGAACCGTGGCGAACTGGTCGCAAAACGGGAATTATTGCAATAAATCTCAAGTGTCGGAAATCAAGGTAGGAATAAAATCTATATTCTTGATTTTCTGCAAGCCATTCGCCCGGGCGCTCTCTTGCACCCGCGATCCCGCCTACACCTTAACCCCGTCCACCTTGCGCACCTGCTTGACGACCCGTACGGCATGCTTGTCGGGACGAATGGGGAAGCCCCGGCGCTCGGCCCACACGTAGGTGAACTCGGCCCCAAGGAAGAGGATCTGGCTGTTGTAGTACGTCCAGATCATGAGGGTGACCAGCGCGCCGGCGGCCCCGTAGGTATTGCCGAAGTCGGAATTGCCGATGTACAGTCCGATGAGCCAGCGGCCCAGCCCGAACAGCAGGGCGGTGAAGATGGCACCGGCCCAGATGTCCTTCCAGCGCGCTTTGGCGTCGGGGAGGAAGCGGAACAACAGAGCGAAAATCACCGCCGTGACGGCCGTCGAAATCACCCAACTGGTAATACCCAGGACCACCGCTCCCAGTGAAGGCACGTAGGACGCCAGCTTGTCCATAAACCCAATGATGAGCGCGTTGACCACCAGGGTGATCATGAGCATGAACCCGAGACCAATCACGAAACTGAAACTGAGCAGCCGCACGAATAGAAAACCAATTATATTATTCGCCGGCCGGGCCTCGAGGCCCCAAATGCGGTTGAGGCTGGTTTTGAGCGTAGCGAACACCGTGGTCGCCGTGAAAACCAGGGTGGCGACGCTCAGGACCGTAGCCCACAGGCTATCGCCCGTCGAGTAGGCGTTGCTAACAATGTCCTGCAGCGTATTGGCGGCTTCGGGACCAAGGAGACCGTCCAGCTCTCCGTACAAGCGACCGGTGACGGCTTCCTCGCCAACGAAGTAGCTGGCCACGGCGATGGCGACCACCAGCAGGGGGGCGAAGCTAAAGACGGTGTAGTAGGCCAGCGCGGCTCCCAGGGTGAAGGCGTCGTCCTGGCCGTAATTGCCGAACAGTTCCTTTGCGAAGGACAGTGCGCGCTTGAATATGTTCTCTCTGGCCAAGGCTTTTAGGGTTTAATCCATTAAAGGCGGATGAAGCGAAGTGTGTTCACACCTTCCGATTTATGTATTTTGCCCCGGATCCCTGACCTATGCCACGTACTCCTTTTTCCGCACACGCCGATCATTCCCTCGCCCGCAAGCCCGCCGCGGAAGCAGTACCGCCGCCGCTGACCTCCGTTGCTGGCTACCCCCCCTACCTGCGCGGCCCGTACGCCAGCATGTACACCGGCCGGCCCTGGACCATCCGGCAGTACGCCGGTTTCAGCACGGCGGCCGAATCCAACGCCTTCTACCGCCGCAACCTGGCAGCCGGGCAGAACGGACTCTCCGTGGCCTTCGACCTGGCCACCCACCGGGGCTACGACAGCGACCACGAGCGGGTGCGCGGCGACGTCGGCAAGGCGGGCGTAGCCATCGACACGGTGGAGGACATGGAACGCCTGTTCGACCAGATTCCCCTGGATAAGATGTCGGTCAGCATGACCATGAACGGCGCCGTCCTGCCCGTCATGGCCTTCTACCTCGTGGCGGCCGAGCGACAGGGCGTCGATCCCGCCCGGCTGAGCGGCACCATCCAGAACGACATCCTCAAGGAGTTCATGGTGCGCAATACGTACATCTACCCCCCGGCCCGAGCATGCGGATCGTCTCCGACATCTTCGCCTACACGGCCGCCCACATGCCCCGCTTCAACAGCATCAGCATCAGCGGCTACCACATGCACGAGGCCGGCGCGCCGGCCGACGTGGAGCTGGCCTACACCCTGGCGGACGGAGTGGCGTACGTCCGGGCCGGGGTGGAGGCGGGCCTCGACATCGACGACTTCGCGCCCCGGCTCGTTTTTTCTGGGGCATCGGCATGAAGCACTTTACCGAAATCGCCAAACTGCGGGCCGGCCGCCTGCTGTGGGCGGAGCTGATGGCCGATTTCCAGCCCAAAAATCCGAAGAGCTCCATGCTGCGCACCCACTGCCAGACCAGCGGTTACAGCCTCACCGAGCAAGACCCTTACAACAACGTGGCCCGCACCGCCATCGAGGCCCTGGCGGCCGTGTTGGGCGGCACCCAGAGTCTGCACACCAATGCCCTGGACGAAGCCATCGCCCTACCCACCGACTACAGTGCCAAGATTGCCCGCGACACCCAGCTCTACCTGCAACATGAGACGGACATCACCCAGGCCGTCGACCCCTGGGGCGGCAGCTACTACTTGGAGGCCGAGACCCAGCGGCTGATCCACGACGCGCGGCAGCTGATGGAGGAAGTCGAGGCCGCCGGTGGCATGGTGCGCGCCCTCGAGACCGGTCTGCCCAAACTGCGCATCGAAGAAGCCGCCGCCCGCAAGCAGGCCGCCATCGACTCCGGGCGGGAGCAGATCGTGGGCGTCAACGTTTTCCAGACAAGCGAGGGGGCTGACTTCGACCTGCTGGAAGTGGACAACGCCCGCGTCCGCCGGGAACAACTCGAGCAGATCGCCACTACTAAGGCCAAGCGCTCGGAGTCCGATGTACAACGGACACTACAAGCGCTAGAGGACGCCGCCCGGGGCACGGAAAACTTGCTGGCGGCAGCCGTTGCGGCGGCGCGCGCGGGTGCCACGCTGGGCGAGATCAGCAGTGCGCTGGAGAACGTCTTCGGTCGTTACCGGGCCACCAGCCAGCTGATCAGCGGGGTCTACGGCGGGCATTCCAACGCCGACCGCCTGCAGGCCGTGCGGAAACTCTCCGACCGGTTCCTCACCCAGGAGGGCCGTCGGCCGCGCATCCTCATTGCCAAGCTCGGGCAGGACGGCCACGACCGCGGCGCCAAGGTGATCGCCTCCGGCTTTGCCGACCTGGGCTTCGACGTCGACGTAGGCCCCCTCTTCCAGACCCCCGCCGAGGCCGCGCGTCAGGCCGTGGAGAACGACGTTCACCTGTTGGGCATCAGCTCGCTGGCGGCCGGCCACAAAACGCTGGTGCCGGAGGTTCTTGCTGCCCTGGCTGAGCAGGATGCCGCCGATATCCGCGTGGTCGTGGGTGGCGTCATCCCTCCCGCCGACTACCCCTACCTCCGGGAGGCGGGCGTCGTGGGCATCTTCGGGCCGGGTACTAACATCGCCGCCGCGGCCGAGGAGTTGCTGACGATGATGCTGGCGGGCGCGGTGGATGCATGACGTTTTGACAGACCTCGGAGGTCTGTCATTATGGCGCTATTTCAGCCCCCGGATCTGGTAAAACTCCAGCAGTCGCCTGGAATTTCGGTGGGCGTAAAAGAGCGGCTCCACGCCCCAAGCGTTGAGGTGGATACCGGGCTCGGCGCGGTCATCGACGTATTTGCCCAGTAGACCGGGGTCGGTACCCTCGGGTAGGCGGGAAAGGATGTACGGCTTGGCCACCGCCCAGTCTTCCCCCATCTGGCTGCGGATCAGGCGGATGAACAGGCGGTCTTCTTCGGTATGGTCGGGCATATAGGTCGGTTTTTATTCGCCAATGGAGGTACACAAAAAATCGGGGATAATGCCGGAAGCGGCAATCTCCGTCTCCGCGCTCTCGGGGCGGGTATTGCCACTCAGCACCAGGGCCGTGGCCATCCCGTAGGTGTTGCCGCCCAGGATGTCCGTGTGCAGGGTGTCGCCCACCATGAGGATGTCGGCGGGCTGTACGTCGGGCATGTGCGCCGCCACGCTGTCGAGGCCCATCTGGAACATCTGCGAGGCCGGCTTGCCGAACTTCACGAACTTGCGGCCCAGCACGTACTCCGCCAGCCGGGCAATGCTGCCGGTGGCCAGGGCCACCTCGTTGCTGGTGGTGGGGTAGAGCAGGTCCGTGTTGGCCACCACGACCGGAATCTTGCACGTGCGCAGAATATTGATCAGGCGGTTGATGTCCACGTTCATGTCGTAGCCCTCGTCGTCGAGGAAGGCCACGGCGCGGATCTCCTCCAGCCGGTTGAGGTCGACCTCCGAGATGGGGATGGCCTCCAAGCCCGCCCCGATGATGTAGGCCGCCGAAGCCGGGGTGCCCAGGTAGGCCACCTTGCCGTGCTTCACCTTCTGTTCGAGAAAGTGGCGGGTGGTGGCCCCGCTGGTGATGATCTCCGCGGCGCAAATCCCGCTCAGTCCGTAGTCCTCCAGCCGGGAGGCCGCCACCTCGGGGCTCCGGGCCGCGTTGTTCGTCAGCACCCGGATGTGCTTGCCGGCCGCGCGCAGGCGCCTTACGGTCTCCATTGCCCCGGGAATGGTGCCGCGGTGGTTGCGCAGCACGCCGTAACTGTCGAAAAAGATGACGGGAAAATCGGCGGCGACTTCGGCGAATACGCTGATGTTCATGTACTTAGAGTTTCAGGGCGGCAAGGAGGGGTTCAACGCTAAATTTTTCGTCCAGCGTAGGCAGGTGCACGTGCAGGGCATCGTAGGCCAGTTTCTCCGCGAAGGACGGCCGGAAAAAGTAGCGGCCCAGACGCAAAACGTAGTGGAGTAGGAAGAAGCGGTAAGCCTCCTTAATGAACAGCACCTCCTGCCGCGAAAGCGGGAAGACCTCGTGGTAGGATTGGAGAAACAGTATGAAGCGGTCCTCCAGCAGGCGGTCCACCTCGTAGGTAAAGGCGGTCTTGTCGCCCACTTCGCTGACCACCCGGCTGAGAAAGTAAAAGTCGGCCACCCGCGTCGAGACCCGGAACCAGTCGTAGTCCCAGCGACTCGCCAGCCGCCCGGTGCGGTCCACGCTGAAGTTGCCGATGTTCCAGTCCACGAAGACCGGGATTTTCTGGAAGCCGTAAACGTTGATCTTGAAGGTGTTTTCCAAAAATAGCCGGCAGTGCTTTTCGATAAGATCGAAGTGCTCGGGGTAGTCCGTCTTCGCCGAGGTAAGCAGGGCATTGACGTCGGCGGTCATGTCGCGATCGCTGCGCGGTAGGGTGTTGGTGACCAGGGTGCAGTCGCGGTGGAAGTACGCCATCTCCCGGCCCATTTGCTGCACCTGCTCCTCGGTGAGGCGGCGGGGCGGATTCTCCTGGATCTGGATCGGCCGGTAAAAGATGATCCACGCATCCTGCTCCGCGTCGATGTGGCGGTGAAAGAAGAGCTGGTTGCCCTTCATCAGCCCGCGGCTCAAAAAGTTGGCGTAGCGCACCGGCAGGTTGTTGGCCAGCACGTTGATGATGGTGTGGTCCTCGGCGAAGCCCTCGAAGGAACCGAAGTAGGTCACCTTGGCGATGAGCACGTTGCCGTCCTCCATAATGAGCTTGAAGACGTGGTTGGTCGATACCTGGGCGCTGATGTCCTCGATGGAGCGGATCTCGCGGGTGTGGTCGTAGGCCCGCCAGGCGTAGCGCAGGATGGTCTGGTAATTGGTCATGAGCGGCGGTGGGGGCATAGTCGGGGGTCATCAGGCGAGCTCAAGGTAGCGCCGCAATTCCCAATCCGTGACGGCGGCCAACGATTGTTCCCACTCCCACGCGCGGGTGCGCACGAAATGCTCGGTAAAGGGACGGCCCAGCAGGGCGGCGACTTCTTCGGAAGCGTTCATCGCACCCGTGGCCGCGCCCAGGTTGTTGGGGAGGGGGAGGCCGATCTGCTGGGCGTAGGCACTGCCCGCGACGGGGGCGTCCTCCAGGGGAAGCTGCCGCTCGATGCCGTACAGGCCCGCGGCCAGGGCGGCGGCCACGGCGAGGTAAGGATTGGCGTCGGCACCGGGGACGCGGGTCTCCAGGCGGGTGGAGGTCGGGGAGCCCGGGATCACGCGCAGGGCCACCGTGCGGTTGTCGACGCCCCAGTTGGCGCGGGTAGCGGCCCAGGAGCCGGGCACGTAACGCTTGTAACTGTTGACGTTGGGCGCGAAGAGCGGCATCAGTGCCGGCAGCAGTTGCAATTGCCCGGCCAGGTAGTGCTCGAAGGTGGCGCTCATCCCGTGGCGGCCGGCCGGATCGTGGAAGGCGTTCCCCTCGTCGCGCCAGAGCGACTGGTGCAAGTGGCCCCCGCAGCCGGGCAATTGGGCGGAAGGCTTGGCCATGAAGCTGGCCACCAGCCCGTGGCGGTAGCTGATCTCCTTCACGCCCTGCTTGAAGAGCACGGCCCGGTCGGCGGCCTCCACGGCATCGCAGTAGGTAATGGCGGCCTCAAGGACGCCGGGACCGGTCTCCGTGTGCAGCCCCTCCAGCTCCACCCCGAAGGCGGACAGCTGGTCGAAGAGCTCCTCCATCAGCCCGGCCCGCTGCCCCGTGCGCAGGCCCGAGTAGCCAAACATGCCGGGCGAAAGCGGGGTGGGGGAGCGGTAGTCCTTCGCGGCCAGGCTGGCCGGACTCTCCCGGTAAGCAAACCACTCGTACTCCGGACCGAAGCGGGCCGTAAAGCCCATCTGCCGCGCCTTTTCCACCACCCGCAGCAGCAGGGAGCGCGGACAGGCCACCCCCGCCGGCCCCCCGTCGTCACGAAAGTCGGCCAGCAGCAGGGGCGTGCCGTTTTCCCAGGGCAGGGTACGGCGGCTTTCGGGGATCAGCCGGGCGTGAGCATCGGCGAAGGCGGGATCGGCAACGTGCTTGGTATACACCGCATCCTGGCAGTCCCAGCCAAATACCACGTTGCAGAAGCCAAAGCCTTCCTCCAGGGCGGCGGTTACTTTTTGGGTAGACAGGTACTTGGCCCGCAGAATGCCGTCGAGGTCGGTCACGGCGACCTTTACGCGGGTGGCGGACTGCTCCCGAAGCCAGGCAAGGGTGTTCTCCATGGTCCAAAACTACCCCTTTCCGGCGTAGTCCGCCTATTCCTCGGGCCGCAGGTCGAAGCGCCGCCGCAGCTCGTCCAGCGCGGGGTTCTTTTCACGCATGGCCAGGTACTTGTCCTTGGCGGTCAGCCGCTTCTTAACGGTCGTCTGTATGGGCTTGAGGCTTTCGTCGTGCTCGAGGATCATGACGAGGTTCGGCCGCTCGAAGGTCCGGCGCAGGTGACCGATCAGGGTGTCGTCGTCGCGCAGCGAGGCGATGGCCCGGGCGGAGCCGACGCGCACTACGATCTCGTCCTCGCCCCGCACCTGGGGCAGTGCCTGCTTGAGGAAAATGGCTAGGGTTGTCCCCTTATTCTCCAGCAGAAAGGCTTCCCAGGCCCGGCGCAGGTGCTCGTCGTCGAGCTCGGGCAGCTCCTCGGGGGAGGGGGTGGACTCCAGTTCCTCCTCCGCCTCCTGGTACAGGGCGTCGAGGTCGATGCTGGCGAAGGCGGTGGGGCTGGCGGGCTTCGGTTCCGGCGCGCAGTCCTGGTCGGGCTCGGGCTCGGGTAGGGGGTGGATATTTTCGGCCAGGGGTTCCATGACGGGCACCGTTTCCACGACGGGCGGGGTCGCGGGTGCGGGGGAAGCGGCTGCGGGAGCCAGCACCACGGGTTCGTTGCGGAAGGCCCGGCGGATGGTGACCATGCGCAGCAGGCTCATTTCCACGTGCAGCCGCTTGTTGCGCGCCAGCTTGAAGTGGAGGTCGCAGTCGTTGGCGAGGTCCAGCACGGTCAGCAGCAGGTCGGGCGGGGCGGTGGCGGCCTGCTGGTGGTAGCGGGCGCGCAGGCGCTCGCCGACTTCGAGGAGCTTGAGGGTGGCGGGGTCCTTACACACGAGCAGGTCGCGCACGTGGGCGGCCAGGCCGTTGAGGAAGAGGTCTTCGTCGAAGCCGCGGCGCAGCACCTCGTCGAAGAGCAGCATCATGCCGGCCCGGTCCTCCGTCAGCACGTAGTCGACCGCCCGGAAGAAGTAGTCGTAGTCGAGCACGTTGAGGTTCTCGATCACGGCGTCGTAAGTGATCGTGTCGCCGCTGAAGCTCACGATGCGGTCGAAGATCGACAGCGCGTCGCGCAGGGCCCCGTCGGCCTTCTGGGCGATGACGTGCAGGGCGTCGGGGTCGGCGGTGATGCCCTCCCGGGCGCAGATGCCCTGCAGGTGCCCGATGATGTCGTTGGGCTGGATCCGCTTGAAGTCGAAGATCTGGCAGCGCGACAGGATGGTCGGAATGATCTTATGCTTCTCCGTAGTCGCCAGGATGAAGATCGCGTACGGCGGCGGCTCCTCGAGCGTCTTTAAGAAAGCATTAAAGGCCTGCTGCGACAGCATGTGCACCTCGTCGATGATGAACACCTTGTACTCCCCCTGCTGCGGCTGGAAGCGCACCTGCTCGGTCAGCGCCCGGATGTGGTCGACGGAGTTGTTGCTCGCCGCGTCCAGCTCCATAATGTTGAGGCTCGCGTTGTTGTTGAACGCCACGCAGCTGTTGCACACGTTACAGGGCTCGAAGTCGGCCGTCCGGTCCTGGCAGTTCAGCACCTTCCCCAGGATGCGCGCCGAGGTGGTCTTGCCTACGCCCCGCGGTCCGCAAAACAGAAAGGCGTGCGCCAGGTGATCGGTCTGCAGGGCATTCTTCAGGGTCTGCGACACGTGCTGCTGGCCCACCACTTCATCAAAGCGCACGGGGCGGTACTTGCGGGCGGATACTACGAATTTGCTCATTGGGGTAAAGATAAGCGCGCTGCGCGAGCGGTAGAGGCGGTGGGGTAGAGGCTGCGCTGGGCTCGCGGTAGAACTGGCTTTAATCCTCCACGTACATTCCTCTACCGGCAAAGCTCTCTACCGGCACCGCCCTCTACTCCTCAATCATCCCCCGCGCCACAATCGCCCCCGCCCGGGAAAAGATACTATCGATCCACACCGGCTCCTGCCGAACGATCCACATCAGGCTGTCAAACTCGGCGCGGGTGTAGCCGTAATCGGCGAGCACGGAGTCGTAGTATAGGGCCTGGATGGAATCCCGGACCAGTATCGGCACCTCGCTGGCCAGCGCCTGGGCCAGGTTGAGATCGGCGACGACCTGGGCCATTTTGTCGGCGTCTACGGGGGGCGGACCGGGGTCTACCCGTGCGCAGCGTTGCCCCAGGAGGCAGAGAATAAATAAGGATACGACCCGGATCACTTCGTGTCCTTTGGGGTCAGGAAGGCGGTCCGCTTGGCTTCGGCCAGTTTCCACTTCGACCATTTTTTGGTGTCGGACGTGCTGCCGACAATGCCGCAGGTGGGGACGTTGCCGATGTAGTCGTCATGCATCAGCAGGTTGGCGACCTCGGTGTAGCCGGGGTTGTGGCCGAAGACCAGGACGGTATCCCAACTGTCGGGCAACTCCTGGAGGCAGGCCTGGATCGTCTTGGGGCCGGCGTGGTAGAGTTTCTTCTCCTTGATGATCTGGTCCTTGCCGATCCCCAGGGCTTCGGCGAAGGCCTGGGCGGTCTGCTGGGTGCGCTTGGCGCTGGACACGAGGAGCCCGTCTACCTTCAGTTTTTGCTTGGCCAGGAGGGCCGCCATGCGGGGGGCATCCCGTTTTCCGCGGCCATTGAGCGGCCGGTCGTGGTCTTTCTGGTTCATGTCGGCCCAACTGCTCTTGGCGTGGCGGACGAAGTAGACGTTTTTCACGGGACTAGTTTGTGGGGTGGCTTTACCTGCACTTAACGGTCAGTTAAGGTGTAAGCCATACGTGGGGACTACTTTTGCACCCATTCAATCCCTAGCGCATGACTGTTACCCCGGCGAAGATACTTCTGGTAGACGACGAACCGGATATTCTGGAGATCCTCGAGTTTAACCTGCGCAAGGAGGGATTCGAAGTCGCCACCGCCGGCAACGGGGAGGAAGGGCTCCAGCTCGCCCGGAAGTTTCGTCCGACCTGATCGTCCTCGATATAATGATGCCCGTTATGGACGGCGTCGAGGTCTGCCGCCAGCTCCGGGCCGATGCCGACTTCGACAATACGGTCATCACCTTCCTCACCGCCCGCGAGGAGGACTACTAGCCAGATCGCCGCCCTGGACACCGGGGGCGACGACTACATCACCAAGCCCATTCGGCCGCGGGTACTGATCAGTCGCGTCAAGGCCCTGTTGCGGCGCAACGTCCGGCAGGAAGATGAGGAGCAGAGCAATTCCATCGTCATCGGCGATTTGGAGATCGACCTCGAGCAGATCGTCGTTCGCCGCGGCGAAGAACGCATCGAACTCGCCAAAAAGGAGTTCGACCTGCTCACCCTGCTGGCCTCCAAGCCCGGCAAGGTCTTCAGCCGGGAAGAGATCTTCAACAAGGTATGGGGCACCGACGTCATCGTGGGCAACCGCACCATCGACGTCCACATCCGCAAGCTGCGGGAAAAACTCGGCGACCACTACATTAAGACCATCAAGGGCATCGGCTATAAATTCGAGTTTTAGCCCCGGTACAATGCGGTCTCCGACCGCGAAAGCAAAATGCGGTCTCCGACCGCGAAAGCAAAATGCGGTCTCTGACCGCGCAACCTAATACGCCGGAGCATGCTCAAAAACAGCACCCCCCGCGAGATCTCCATCCGCACCGCCCTCTTCATCGCCCTGGCGACCGAGGGCGCGCTGCTGCTGGTGCTGGCCATTCCGACGGTGACCTTCAGCTGGTGGCTGGTGCTGCTCTGCGGGCCGGCCACCTTCCTGATCAGCTACTCCATCGTACTAACCACCCTCGACCGCTACATCTACCGCAAGATCAAGCTGATCTACAAGACCATCCACAGCCAGAAGGTCAGTTCCGACGTCAAGCGGGAGGGCATCGACCCCGATCAGCCCATCATCGACGAGGTCGAGCAGGAGGTGGCCGAATGGGCCGAGAACCAGCAGGAGCAGATCGACCAGTACGAGCGCTTCGCCGAGTACCGCCGCCGCTACGTGGGCGACATCAGCCACGAGCTGAAAACGCCCATCTTCAACATTCAGGGCTACCTCCACACCCTCCTGGATCACGGCTACGACGACATAAAAATCACCCGCTCCTTCATCAAAAAGGCCGCCAAGAACGTCGAGCGCCTGCAGACCATCGTGGAAGACCTCAGCGCCATCGGCCGCCTCGAGAGTGGCGACCTCATGTTCGACCCCGAGCCCTTCAACATTCGGGAGCTGGCCCAGGAAGTCATCGAGGAGCTCGACCTCAAGAGCCGGCAGTCCGGTGTCACGCTCAGCCTAAAACAGGGCGCCGATGCCGGCTTCATGGTCTCCGCGGACCGCGAGAGTATCCGGCAGGTACTCATCAACCTGGTCACCAACTCCGTCAAGTACGGCAACTCGGGCGGCGCCACCCGCATCGGCTTCTACGACATGGAAAGCTACATCCTCTGTGAGGTCGCCGACAACGGCATCGGCATCCCCGAAAAACACCTGCCCCACGTCTTCGACCGCTTCTACCGCGTCGACAAGAGCCGCAGCCGCCAGAAGGGGGGAAGCGGCCTCGGCCTGTCCATCGTCAAGCACATCATGGAGGCCCACCAGCAGACCATCAATGTACGCAGTACCCCGGGCCTGGGCTCCACCTTCGGCATCACGCTAGCTAAGGCTTAGGCCTTCGCCGGGGGAAGGGGGAAGGGGGTGAAGGGGTGAAGGACTGAAGGAGTGAATTAGTGAATTCGTGAATTCGTGAATAGGCACACAAGGCCCTTACCCTCTTAGCTCCAGGGAACAAGCAGTGCTCCGCTCCGCAGAGCTCGCCCAACGAGGCGGTAGCAGCGTCAGCCCCTCGTGCCATTCAACAACCCAACAACCCAAAAACCCACCCCTAAAAACTTGCAACTACGAACCCTTTCGTATACCTTTGTACGAAACCATTCGTAGATGACTACCCCCCCCACCGAAAGCGAGCTTTCCATCCTCGGCGTCCTCTGGGCGGCCGGGCCCCTGACCGTCCGCGAGGTCAACGATCGGCTCAATGAGACCAGCGACAGGCCCATCGGCTATACGACCACGCTGAAAATCATGCAATTGATGGCGGAGAAGGGGCTGGTCACCCGCGACGTCAGCAGCCGCAGTCACGTCTACACCGCCGCGGTGGCCCGCAAGGGTACGCAGGAGAGTCTGCTCAGCCGCTTCGTCCAGGCTACGTTTGGCGGCTCCCGCACGGAGCTGGTCCTGCGGGCGCTCGGCGACGGCGATGCTTCGGCTGCCGACCTGGCCGAGATCAAACAACTCATCGAAAAGCTGGAAAACGACAACCGCCATGTTTGAGCCCCTCTTCACTTCCGCCCTGCTGCAGGCTACCGGTATGACCATCCTGCACTCGCTCTGGCAGGCTACGCTTCTGGCCGGACTACTCTGGGCGGTCTCCCGCTACACCCCGCTGCGGGCCACGGGCCGGTATCGCCTTGCGTTCGGTACGCTGCTGTTGCAGGCGGCGGCCTCCGGATTCACCTTTGGTTATTACTACGATCCCCCCTTGGCGGAGGTAGCTGCCGGGCACACGGCGGGCGGCGGCGCGCAGGATGCCGGGCTTTTCCTCACGCAGGCCCCGACTTCCCTGTGGACCACCGCTGAATTCTGGCTGGTCCTGCTCGTAATTTGCTGGGCTGCCGGGCTCATCGCTGGGCGGCGGTCGCTTACTAGTGGCCCACGCGGGTATCCGCCGGCTCAAATGCAGCGCGCGGGGCTTCCATGACTACGGAGCCTTCCCTGCCCTGCACCGGCACGTCGCTGCCCTCGCCGACCGCATCGGCTACCGGGGCACGCTGCGGATCGGACTGACCGACCGCATTACGGGTCCCATGCTGATCGGCCACCTCAAGCCGATGCTGCTCTTCCCGGTCGCCCTGGTCAATCAACTCACGACCGAAGAGGCCGAGACGGTGATTCTCCACGAACTGGCCCACCTGCGCCGCGCCGACCCCGTGTTTCATCTCCTGCAGTGCCTGATCGAGGTCCTGTTCTACTATCACCCGGCGGTGCACTGGATCGGCGCGCGCATCCGCGAGGAGCGGGAGCACTGCTGCGACGACCTCGTGCTGCGCTACGGACCGGGACGCTTGCCCTACGCCCGCGCCCTGCTGTACTTCAGTGAGCAATCCCGCAAACCCGTGGCCACCGCCCTGTCCCTCACCGACGGCGGCGGGCTGCTGGCGCGCGTCCACCGCTTTGTGCACCACCAAGAAAATAAATACACCATGAAGAGCCGCTTATTCCTGTTGCCCATTCTTGCCGTCCTGACCCTCGTCGGTACCGCCGCCTACGCCCCCGACAAAGCGCCCGACGTGGTCTTGCCCGCCGTGGAGAACCCCGCACCCGCGCTCGCCGCCCCGGTTGATACCCTGCCGCCGGGCACCCACGAAGTGACTAAGATATCCAATGGAGAAACCACCCGCCTGCGCGTCGAGAATGGCAAAATCAAGGAATTGGAGCTCAACGGTAAGCAAGTGCCGGAAGCCGACTTTCCGCGGCACGAACGAAGGGCGGAACAATTATTAGGGATGCGTACGGACCGCAGACTGATCGTACCGGATACGATCCTGAGCACGAACCCCGTGACCTACGAAGTCGATACCACCATCGTTTACGGAGTGGCAGGTCTGAATGAAGCCGTGCTCGACGTGCAGGAGGTGAGCCGGATCGCCCAAGAAGCCCTCGAATCGATCAATATGGATTCTATTATGGAAGTAGTCGAGGAGGCCAGGATGCTGTACATCGATAGCGACTCCCTCCGGGGCATTGCCCTGAATGCATTGAATAAGGCAAAAATGTTTCGCTTTGACGAGATGGAGCTGGACTCCGCGATGCTTCAACTCCGGGGACGTAGTCTTATCGATCAACAGGATACTCTAAAGTACCTGCAAAACCTACAACTCACCGAGCAGGAGGAGCTCGATCAGATCAACCGGCAACAGAGGCAACTACAGGAAGCCCTGCGCCAGCTTGAACAGCGTAAACTGGAGCTAGAGAAGGCTGGGGGGGAAGAGGAACCCAAATAAGCTGGCAGAGGAGTATTGCCAGCGGGCTCTAGCGTGTAGCCTTACGGGCTGTCGTCAGGCCAGCGAGGCGACGGAAGTCGCCGCTACGTACTTCAAAAACCGCTCCAGTGCCTCCCGCTTGCCCGCATCGAGGGCGTAGTCGATGTGGCGGGTGAAGTAGTCCTCCAGCTTAAAATCGGGGTGGGGGGAGGGCAGCAGGAGCTTGAGCTGCGGCAGGTGGTCGAGCCCCTCCTTCAGGGCCGCGTTGAACTCGTCGATGAAGGCCGGGGAGAGCTTCTGGGTAGTGACCCAGGCGGCGAAGACGAAGGGCAGACCGGTGTGGGCCTTCCAGGCGGCCCCCAGATCGTACACGTAGCGGAAGCGCTTATGCAGGCCAATGGTGCGGTCGCCGATGACCAACCCCCCGACCGGACCGTTGATGTGGTCGATGTAGCCGTCCTCGGCATCGAGGAAGGTCACCTCGTGCCGCCAGTACTCCTCCAGCAGCAGGCGGGTGAGCATGACGGAGGTGCGGCTGTGGTGGTCGAGGTAGATGTGCGTCATCTGCTCCAGCGGCACGTCGCCGTACACACACACCGTGGCGACCTCCCCGTCGGCCCCGATGCAGTAGTCGCTGATGATCTGGTAGTGCGCGAGCTCGGGCAGGATGGCGACCGGCACCAGACCGATCTCGGCTTCGCCCTCGGCGAGGCGGCGCGCGCACTCGCTGGGGATGGCCAGGTCCATGCGCAGGCGGTCGCTGAGCGGACTGCGCAGCAGGCCGTACAGCAGCGGCTTGGTGTTCAGGTAACTGACGGCGACGAGGCGGGGGAGGAGGGGAGGAGCTACCATGAGCCGAGGGTTAGGGGACCGGGGATGTGGCCGCGGTCGTTCCGCAGGCTGAATTTGTACAGTCCGCTCGGCTGTAGTTCGCCCACCCACAGCCCAAGGTTGTGGTGGGTCAGTTCGTTCATCATGCTTACCGGGCGGCCCATCATCAGGGTAACTAACGCGCACATGGCCCGGCCGTGGCTGCAGATGAGGATTTTTTCTTCCGGGCGTTCCCCCAGGTGATCGATGAACCGCTCCAGGCGCGCGCCGAGCTCGCGGGCACTCTCCCCGCCGCCGATGCGTCCGTCGAGCTGCCCGGCGGCCCACTCGTTCTTGACGCGACTGTACTCCGCCATGCTGTCCGGGGTCCCGAGTTTGCCCTCGTGGCTGCCCCAGGAAATCTCGTTGATGTCCGCGTGCTGCTCCCACGGGAGGCCATCGTCGATGAAGCCCTCCACCGTCTCCCAGGTGCGCTTCAGGGCACTCGTCAGCACGACCTCGAAGCCCGCGTCCCGGTAATGGCGGTAAAAGTGCGTGGCCTGCGTCTTCCCCGTAGGGTTGAGGCTGGCGTCCACGCCGCTTCCCTGCACGATCCCGCGGAGGTTGTAGTCGGTCTGGCCGTGGCGGACTAGGTGGATGGTTTTCATTTTAGTTGTTGGGTTGTTGGGTTGCTTGCGCATCAACTTGAATGCTCTTCGCTGCGCTCATCGTCAATCTGTACTGCGCGTCGCTGCTGCTGTGCACGTCGACACGCGTCACACCTGTCACGCCTCCCATAACACAATAACGCAACAGCCCGACAACGCAACAATTCTAAACCACCGGCAAAGCCGTATACCCCCGGTACTCCTTGTCCCCCACGAACTCCACGTCGGTAAAGTCTTCGATGACGCCGTAGAGCGTATCCCGCTCGATGGGGCGACGGCCGACGGCGCGGATCATCTTGACCAGGTCCTCGGTACTCATGGCGGGGTGCTGCTCGGCGCCGGCCATGGAGTAGATGCGGGTCGTGTCGTCGATCGTGCCGTCCAGGTCGTCGACGCCGAAGGCGAGGCTGAGCTGGGCCGTGGTGCGGCCGATCATAGGCCAGTAGGCCTTCACGTGGTCGAAGTTGTCGAGGTAGATGCGGCCGATGGCGTAGTTGCGCAGGTCCTCCACCACGGTGCTTTCCGGCAGGTGACTCAGCTCGTTGTTCTCGTTGCGAAACTTGAGGGGGATGTAGGTCTGGAAGCCGCCGGTCTTGTCCTGCAGTTGCCGCAGCTGCTCCAGGTGGTCGACGCGGTGGCGGTACTCCTCGATGTGGCCGTAGAGCATGGTGGCGTTGGAGCGCATGCCCAGCTCGTGCCAGATCTCGTGGATGCGCAGCCACTGCTCCCCGCTGCACTTGCCGCCGGCGATCTGGTCGCGGATCTCGGGGGCGAAGATTTCCGCGCCGCCCCCCGGCATGCTGTCCAGACCTGCTGCCTTCATCAGGCGCATGCCCTCCTCGTAGCTGATTTTAGCCTTCTTGAAGATGTAGTGGTACTCGACGGGCGTGAGCGCCTTCACGTGCAGGTCGGGCCGGTGGGCCTTGATGGCGCGGAAGAGTTCGGTGTAGAAGGGCACGTCGTACTGCGGCAGCACCCCCCCGACGATGTGGACCTCGGTGACGGGCTGCCCGTCGTACTTCTTGACGATGTCCAGGATCTCGTCCATGGTGTACTCCCAGCCGTCCTCCCGCTTCTTCATGCGGCGGCTGTAGCTGCAGAAGGTGCAGGTGTAGAGGCACACGTTGGTCGGCTCTACGTGGAAGTTGCGGTTGAAGTAGGTACGGTCCCCGTGCTTGCGTTCGCGGATAAAATTCGCCAGGGCACCCAGGTAACCCAGGGGGGCTTCTTCGTACAGCATCAGGCCCTCCGCCGGCGTGATCCGTTCTCCCGCCTTCACCTTCCGGGCGGCGGCGCGCAGGTGCGGGGTAAGCTGGGAATCGCGGAGTACGGTATCGAGGGAGGGGGCGTGCATAGACGGTCGGATTGGAGTCGCAAATACAACACCCCACACAACTTTCAGTTTCTACTGAAAGTAAAATAGTCGCCCTTACTCCAGCGCGAGGACTACCGGCGTGGCGCGTTCCGCACTGCTCCGCCAATCGTAGGTATAGGTGACCCGGAGGGGCTGTCCAACGAAGAGCCGTAAGCGGCGCAATGGGCGCGAGCGGAGCAGTAGGGTCAGGATCTCCCCGGATTCCAGCCGGAGTTCGAGCAGTTTGCCCTCCCCCACCGCCGCTACCGTACCCGCCACTCGAAACACCTCTTCTCCTGCCCGAAGCGTGGTTGCCGGCGGGTCGGGCGGCGGGTGTTTCTGCCCCCGTCTCGTGCTGGCGGCGCGGTAGAGGGGGAAGTCGCTGTAGTTCAACTCCGCTTCCCGCTTGCCCGGGGCCAGTTCCTGCAGTAGGGGGC
Organism: Lewinellaceae bacterium; assembly: GCA_963803525.1. Lineage (GTDB taxonomy): Bacteria > Bacteroidota > Bacteroidia > Chitinophagales > Saprospiraceae > Neolewinella. The sequence goes on along the minus strand of CAWDMV010000003.1, from coordinate 12,174 downwards.
AGGCTGCTCGTGAGGGGGTCGATGAGCAGCTCGGTCAGGCGGCGGCGGCCTTCGGGCAGCTCCATGGCGAGGGAGAGGCCCCGCCGGATCTGGGGGGCGTACCGGCTGGCGACCTCATTGACGCAGCGCGCGGCCTGCAGGCGGGGATAGATGATCTCCGGCTCGTTCTCCATACACGTGCAGACCCGACTGGCCAGGGTATCGAGCAGGGGCTGCGCGGTGCTCGGCAGCCAGGCCACCGCCATCAGGAGGAGCGCGAGTACGTACCGCACGGCTATGGGACAGGTAGGGAAGGCCATCGGCTATGAAACCCGTAAGGTGTACATTAAGGTTTCAAGCGCTTGTTTGGGATTCCGCTCACCGCCGTAAACTTGCTCTTTTGCGCTTACTCTTCGTCTCGAAAAGCGTCACTTAGCCCGTCACCGCGAAGCAGCCACGAAGTGCACCTTCCCTTTTCAGGGCTCGAATAGCCCCAAAATAGCGGCGTTTTCGTCTGGCTCGGAAAACCCAAACAAGCTCTTAAGTCCTTCGCCCATGCGCCTGCCGATCGCCTTTCTGTTGCCTGCTTTACTCTGCACCTGCGGCCCCGCCCCCGCAACGCTGCCGCCCGAAGCTTCCCCACCCAACATCCTGTTCATCCTGACCGACGATCAGGGCATCGGCGACCTTTCCCTGCACGGCAACGACAGCATCCGCACCCCCCACATGGATGCCCTGCTGCGGAGCGGCGCGCGCTTCAGCCGCTTTTACGTGAGTCCCGTCTGCGCACCCACGCGGGCCGGCTTTCTCAGCGGCTTGCACCCCCCACGGACCGGGGCGGTGTTCGTCACCCGCCGCCAGGAAACGATGGCTGACGCCGTGGTCACCCTACCCGAGTACCTGCAAGGGGCCGGCTACCGGACCGGGCTCTACGGCAAATGGCATAACGGGGCCACCTTTCCCTACCATCCCGGCGGACAGGGCTTCGACGCGTTTCTCGGCTTTACCCTGGGCCACTTCAATGACTATTTCTCGGGGGAACTACGGAACGAGCGGGACGAGGCGGTACCCTTTCGGGGCGACCTCACCCAGGTCCTGACCGACTCGGCGGCCCACTTTATGGAGACCGCCACCCGGCCCTTCTTTTGCCTGCTCACTTACCAGGCCCCGCACACCCCCGTGCAGGTAGCCGACCCCTACTGGCGGGCGGTGAAGCCACGGGGGCTCACGGACTACAATACCGGCATCTACGCGATGGTGGAGTCGATCGACGACCGCATCGGGCAGTTGCTCGAACGACTGGAAGCATCGGGCAAGCTGGCCAACACCATTGTCGTCTTTTCGACCGACAACGGCCCCAACGGCGACCGCTACCGCATGGGGCTGCGGGGAACCAAGGGGCAGGTGGACGAGGGTGGGGTGCGCGTCCCCTTCGGCATCCGGCTCCCCGGAGAGCACCCCGCAAACGGGCGCGTGATCTCCGTGCCGGCCGCCCACGTCGACCTGCTGCCCACCCTGCTCGACCTCACCGGGCAGCCGGTACCCGACGGCCTCGACGGGGTGAGCCTGCGGCCCCTGCTGGAGGGGGGGAGCCTGTCCGACCGCTTCGTGTACACCTTCGGGCAGGGCTACCCCTACACCGGCTATCCGGGCAGTATGCGCGATGCCCGCTACCTCTACGTGGCCCGCGACAGCAGCCGACACGAACTCTACGACCTGAGCGAAGACCCGGGACAGACACGCGATGTATACCGCTCGCTTTCCGAGGTGGGTGAGGGGATGGCCGATCAGTACCGGCGCTTTGCCGCGTCGATCGGTCGGCCGGACCGGGTCGCTCCGCCCGTCACCCTCACCGGCGGGCCGGGGGAGATCCGCCTGCTGGCCCACGAGGGGGAGCCGCTGGGCAGTGCCCGCTTCAGCGATGTTTACGGGTGGGCGAACGACTTCTTCGTAGACGTGGGGGTAGCGGGGGCCTACTGGCCGGTGGTCTCGGAGGAGGACGCCACGTACGAGCTTACCCTGCGTTATCACCTGGATGCGCCGGGAAGTCAGGCCATCCGCGTTTCCGCGGGCGGGGAGGCTGGTCTGACGGCGGACCTCCCGGTTGCCCTGACCCGGCAACTGCCCGTGGCGGACCGGGTACCGCGCAAGGAGGTGTACCCCCGGGCGTGGGCGGAGCATTCCCTCGGGCGGCTGCGGGTGCCGGCGGGTGCCACGCGGCTGACTATCGGAACGGCAACCCAGGTGGGCGCGGAGACGGGACTGTGGGTGAAGGAGCTGCGGCTGCGGCGGGTAGGGGATTAGGGGGTCCCGACGGCCCTACCGCCCCTCGCCGGGAAGAACATGCGGAAGAGAACGAGCGCCCACGCCGCCACCCAGCAGAACACGTACGCCCGGTAGAAGTAGCCGGTGCCCCCCACGGAAGGCCGGTAAGCAAGGGTAACGCCCAGGGCCACGGCCAGCGCCACCACCCAGGCCAGGCCGGAATACTCCCGCCACCGCAGGGCTCCCCGCCGGCACGCCCGCACCAGAAAGGGGGCCACCACCGGCAGCAGCGGCAGGAGCGGCAGCACGAGCAGGCGCGCCTCCCGCGCCAGGGCGGCCACGTAGACGGCCGCCGTATTGATGAGGCAGAGGTAGAGTGCCGCATACGCCAGCTCCCGGGGCAGCGGCTGCCGGTGAATTTCGTCCCGGTAGCGGTAGGCGACGCCGAGGAAGGGCACTAAAATGACCAGGGTCAGAACCAGCGTTTCGCTGGTTCTAGCGTAGTCCGCGAAGTTGCTCTCCAGGCGGACAGGCGTTGTCCCCGGCTGTAGCAGGGTCGTTTTCTCGGCAAGCTCCGCCGGCACGTACCACCAGACGAACAGGGCGGCCGCGCCCCCGGCGAGACCGGCCGCGGCCACCGCCTTCCACGCCGGCCAGCCGGCCCGCTGCCCGAGCAGGTAGGCCAGGATCGGCAGGAAGAGTACGCTGGTCTCCCGCACGATACAGGCGGCCCCCGCGCAGGCGATCGCCAGCAGGGGCCGCCGGTCCACCGCTCCGTAGAGGACCCCCAGCAGTAAGGCGTACTGGTACAGGTCGTCGTAGGTATGGGCGCGTGCGGTGAACAGGAAGATGCTGGGAAATACTAGTAGGAACGGCAGCACGCCGAGCGGGGGGTGAAGCCAGTCGGGCCAGACGCGTACCGTGAGCCGGTGCAGGGTCCATAGGGTGAGCAACAGGCCCAGGAACTGGACGAGGGTGAACACCAGCGGCGAGGGCCAGCCCGTCCAGCGCGTACCGTAGCGCATCACGTTGATCATGAAGGGCCGGCGCCCGAACTCCGAATTCTGGTGCTTCCACTCCGTTTCCGCCTGCATGACGGCATCGTGGAGCAGCGGATCGAGGGAGAAGTTCAATGAGGTAGCCCAGTTGTTCAGGTCGCTCGGCAGTACGTAGTTGAACAGGAAGATGCTGCCGCACACGGCTAAGATGAGGTACCACTGGCGCGACATGATCGATAGGTTAGGGCCGCGTTGCCACTGCCTTAGCGCAGGATGACCACCTTCCCCAGTCCGTTGCGGAAGTACTGGTCGGTCCCGTTGTCGTAGGCTTCCAGGGCCTGCCCCTGTCCGTCGGAGGTGATGATGCGGTACAGGTAAACGCCGTTGGCCAGCAGGTCGCCGTATTCGTCGGTGCCGTCCCACTTGAAGTCCGTCTGGTGGGTCCCCACGCTGATGTTCTCGTAGGCCAGCAGGTCGATGTCGCGCACTACGCGGCCGCTGACGGTCATGATCTGGATGCGAAAGGTTTCCGGCGGGGCACTGCCCGTCAGGGTGTAGACGAAGCTGGTCTGGGTCGTGAAGGGGTTCGGGTAGGTGAGTACGTTGGTGATCAGTTGCTGGTTGATCACTTCGAAGGCCTGGCGGTACTCCAGGCGGCCGGCGGCGTTGCTGCTGCGGTCACTGGCCCGTACGACCAGGCTGTATTCGCCGTCCTGCAGCAGTTCCGGGCGGAAGTAGATCTCGGCCAGGTTGTCTCCATCGGCGGGCGCGGGGATAAAGTCGACGCGACTATCGGACAGCCGGATGCTTTCATTGGTCCCGTCGGGGTGAACGAGCTGGACCTCGTAAGCGCCGGTATCGTCCAGCCGCCGGTAAGCGCTTTCGTCCCGGAGCTGGACCAGGATCTCCGGCTTACCGCTAACGAGTTCACCATCCCGGATGCGCCGCCCGTCGTAGTAGACCTTCAGATCCGGGGCGATCCGGTCGACGGACACGCCGATGTCGCTGGTCAGGAAGTTGTTGAAGCGCACGACTTCCGGCTGGTCATCGTCCGGATTCAACGTGAGCTGAAGGCGGAGACCGGAATCGACATCCTGCGTAGGGAGGGTAAAGGTCGCGACCCCGGAACCTCCGGCGGTCACCGGGGGCTGTCGCTCCCGCAGGGTCGTCACTTGGTTGCGGGCGTCGATGACCACCAGTTCGACCAGGAGGCTGTCCATCGCCGTAGGGGTGAGGTTCTCGTAGCCGATCTCGAAGCGGCCCAGTTGGCCCTGTTCCAGGCTGTCGGGCGAACCGTAGGCGACGGCGGGGCTCACGGCCACGTCGCCGGGCCGCTGGTAATCTACGTACACCTCCCGGATGGTGGCGATCGTACGGTCGACCGGATCGAACAACTCGAAGGAAGTTACCAGGAACGGATACGTATCGGCGGCGTAGGCGCGCAGGTCATAGGTGAAATTCAGGGTGCTCCTCACGTCCAGGTGGTCTTCGGTGAGTAAGGTGCGCGTTCCAGACTCGTCTTCTCCGTACAGGCGGAAGTAGCAGCTGTCGGAAGCACCGACCTGTTCTCCACGAAAAGCGATGCGCAGGTCCGTCCACTCCAGCGCGGGGCCAATCCGGTCGGACGTGTAGGTTCCCTCCCGCCGGTTCTCGTTAATGGTGAATAGCACCTCCGTAGCGCCTTCCTGACTGCTGGCGACCGCCTCCGCCAGGGAACCGACTCCCTTCTGGTAGGCGAAGGTGTAGGGAACCGAGCCCAGTTCCATCAGCAGGCGGACGGCTTCCGCCCCTTCTGATTCCAGCGCGCTGTAAATAGACGCCCCCGTCCGGAGGGAGTCCTGCAGCCACGCCTCGCTGTGGTATTCGATATCGGCACCCCGTTGTACGCTCCATACGAAGACGTACTTGCCCGAGGGGATGCCTTCCTTGAGAAATTGGACCAGCCCCTCGCGTCCGGCATCGGTACGGGTATCGAAGCTCCAGGGCGTTACCTCACTGGACGGAAAGGAGTTGTACTCCCCGCTTCCCCCCTTCATCCAGAGGCTGTTATTGATGCTGTCGACGACCATCACCTGGATGCCCGCGCGGATCCTCCAGGGCCACGGAGAGCGGAAGCCCGTTCCGTTCCAGATCAGGGCCGTTTGCGCGGGATCCCCGTATACCGCGTTCCTGATCTGAATGTCGGTAGAATTCTTTTCGTATCCCCAGGCCGGCGAAGATTCCGTGATGGTGATCTTGTCCGTCGTCCCGGTCAGGAACTGCCCGGCGTGCTGTAGGGCGAAATCAACCTCCTCGGGGGACTGACCGCCGAGGTAAGTAAAGTTGCTTTCGCTCCAGATCATGCCCGTTCCCGCCACGCCGCTACTGTCCGGGCTGATGCGCCAGTAGTAAGTCGTGCTGTCCTGAAAGCCCACGGTAGGTCGGTAGCGGATGACCCCGCCGGGACTGCTGATGAGCTCGTCCGTGAGCAAGGCGGAAAAGGTGGAGGTGAGACTCATTTGCAGCCGGTACTTCCGTTCCGGGGCCAGGGGATCCGAGGTGCCGGCGATGAGCTCGAGCCCCGGCCCCACCACGGCGAAGGGAGGGGGGAAGGCCGCTTTGGCCGTGTTGGCCACCACGATCAGCGGCACGCCCTCCTGATTGCCTACCCTGAGCTGGTTGTTGGCCTCCGCTCCCGGAGCCGGCAGCTCCGTGACTTCATTGTCCGGGTCTACCTGGAGGAGAATCCGGTTCAGTCCGACGGCTTCGAAGCCTACGTTGGGGATGGATAGGGTCACGTCCGTAGCGTAGTAAGGCACCTCGATGGCATATTTTCCCAACTGCCGTACTTCACCGGAGGGTAAGCGCTGGGCGATGGCCAGCTGGGTGGAATCCGGGACTCCCGCTGCTTTAGTGCCGAGATTGAGCAGCCGCAGGGAGAGGGAAAAGGTCGGGTCCTGAGCCGGCACGGCCGCCGGGGCGACGGAAACCGACGTCGGGTCGATTACCAGGTCCGGACCCGGCCGGGGGTGCATTCGAAAGGCCGGGTCCCCACTGAGGGAAAATTGCTCCAGCAGGATACCGATGGTATAATTGGAAGTATTGGCGTAGTCGGCAACGGTGGCCTGAATGGCCCGGCCGACCCCCTCTCCGTACCGGTCCCCGGAAAGGTGCCGGAAGAGCCCCCTGCCGTAGGCACCCAGCGCGCTGATGAAGCCCAGCCCCTTCGACGCGGCGAAGGTGATCGCCCCCCCCTCGGGAAGGAAAATGAAGCGTTCGCTGATGCTCCGCGCCTCCGTGAAGGCATCACCGCTGTAGCAGCCCAGGCTGATCATGAAGGGATACTTGCTCTTGTTCTTATAATTAGCGGGATTGTCAATATTGAAGTCGAAACCCTGGCTGCTGGAGTGACCGTAGAAGGTCAGTACGGAGACCCCCCGGTTGATGCGGTCGAAGATGGTTTCCTGGCGGGTGGTTTCAATGGCATCCGTACTGGTCTTGAACACGCTGGTCACGTTCCCGCCCATCTTGCTTTGCTCGAAGATCTGCTCCATCGTGCCGAGGTTATAGCGAATAGACTCCTGTTCCCCCGCAACACCTCCCCCCCCGAGGAAGAGGGCTTGCTTCATCCAGTCCACCTCCTCGATGGTCTGCTCTGACTGGGCGATTTGTTGTTCTACTTCCTTCAGTTTGCGGGCGTAGATGGCCACCTCTTCCGGGGTGATGGCGGCCAGGCGACCGGTCGCCAGGCGGGGCGTTACCTGCCCGGGCGGGGCCGTGAGGAGGTTGTCCGAAGCGGGCAGCCCGAAACTCGGTACGAAGAAGGTCGCCCAGGCCTCCTCCAGATCCGCGCGGGTGCGAAGATCCGGGTACTCGCGTCCCTTGCCCACGATGAACAGGTACTCCAGCTCCGGTGCCCGGGCGATCGCCGCGGCGAGGTAGTTCCGCAGCGCCTGGGGATGGCGATCGAGTCCGTACCCGAAGGCATCGTACAGGTCCTCCACGTAGGTCAGGTGGACGCGGTATCCGCCGCCGGCGGAGGAGCGGCGGTAGGCCGCCAGGGCCTCCAGGTCCGGACCGGCCAGTCGCCGGCTGCTCAGGAGCAGGTAGTTCGCATTCGCCCCGGGCAGCAGGTCCCGCAGCACCACGGGGGCGGTAGCCGCGGGTGCCAGGAACGTACCGACGAGCACCAGGGACCGCTCCACGGAGGAAGCCGGCAGGTGGAAGGCTCCGCCCGTCGGCACGTGTACCCGGTCGTGGGTGAGGTCGTAGAGCCGGGCGCCGGCGGGCAGGGCCGCGGCGGATAGGCTCACTTCCCCACCTGCGGGCAGTCGGAAAGGTAATTGCTCGTCGGTAAGCGCGAATTCGGCCGGGTAACTGATGCGGATGGACGCCAGATTAGCCTTATCCTGCGGGCCGGCCTCCCCGATAATTTCTATCGTGGCCCGCTGTCCGCCGTTCGTAAAGGGGTAGCGATAGTCGGCGACGCTCCAGCCGGTCGTGCTTACTTCGCCCACCTGCTGCCCGGCTACCCGAATTTTCTGCCGATGAGTACTACCGAAGGCCAGACCGAACCGCAGGTCCAGGGTGGCCTCCCCTCCCGTGGCGCCGGGCAGGGGCAGGTCGACCGTGGTGCTCGTACTGCCGTTGCTGGAAAGTAAGTCGTTCCGCGAACGCGAGCCGAAGCCCTCCGCGAGTTCGTAGTGGGAGAAAATGATGGTACTTCCCGCGGTGCGGCTGTAGTACTTACTCTGATGGTCCGCGAACACGCTTTCCGCCGTTCGGTAAACCGTGGTAGTAGGAGTTCCTCCGTTATTACCATTGGATCCGGCTTGGTAGACGGGGGAAGCCGCTCCCGCCGGTGCCAGCTCCAGGTAGTAGGCCGCGGTGTCGGTGTACATGCCGTAGCGCGGATTTAGCCGCTGGTCGGGACCCTCGGCGAATAAGTAGCCGTCGAGCTCGCCGCGCGCGCGTTGTCCGTAAAAGGAGAGCCCCTCCGCGCTCAATTCCACGGCCACCACCTTCCCCTGGTGGTGGAGGGCCAGCTGCCCGGCGGCGGCGGCGCCAACGGGCAGTCCGGCGGCCTGCAGGGTAGCCGCGTCGATGCGGTACATCCCGTCTTCGGCAACCTGAAGCTTCAGGTAAGATTTCCCGACCGTGATCCACTCATTACCGAAACGCGTGCCCGTCTCCGTTTGCATTTGTGCACCGAGGGACAGGCAAATGAATAGAAAGCAAAGCGTAGTGAGCGTGCGCAGCATGGAGAATCCGGTTAGTACGGGCTGGAAGACAGCGAAGGAAGAGGAGGTATACCCCAAAGGTAACGCGCAGCCCAGGGGGAACGATACAGGCGGGGCCCGGTATTTATCCTCCATCCGCTATTCGCCGGGGGGCAGAACGGTCCACCGCCAAGACGCGCTCTGCCCCCGCAGCGGCGGCATGCCCCGGTAGCCCAGCCCAAACTCCAGGTCAACTTCCCCTTCCGGGGCCGTCGGAGGAATGGATAAGGGGCCTTCGTACAGCACCCGCGCGCCGCCGCCCCCGGAAAGGCGTGAACGTTGGAGGGGCGTGAGCCGCCAGTACACCTGCTCGCCGCCGGGGTACTGCAGGATCGCGAACAGATCCAGGGGAAGGGCCGCCCGCAGGTCGACCGACCGCAGACTCGCGGCCGCCAGGGTGATGTCCACCCGGTCCCCGGCCCGCACTTGCGTAGGGAGCGGCCCGGTGGGGAAGAGCCGGACGTCCTTGGCGACCTGGAAATCCGGCACCTCTTTAAGGAGCATGTTGCGCTTCTGGGTAGCGAAGGCGCGGGCGTCCTCCGTCTTCCAGTCGGCCTGGCCCAGTAACAGGACCGTTCCGTTGTGGAAGGCCGTGTCGTCGGGCCAGAGGTCGTACTGGCTGGGGCGGTACTCTACGTCGGTGAAGGTCCAGGCGGGCTTCCCCCCGCTGTAAAATTCGTAGAGGGAGGCCAGGCGGTAGCTGTTTTCGACGATAACCGGTCGGTCCCCCGCTAGACTAGCCAGGCGGTGTACCCAGGGGGCGTGGTCGAAGGGCTTTTCGAAGGGCAGCCAGTCGCGGGGAAGTAGTAGGGCAATGCGGGCGAGCAGCAGCAGGGCCGCCGTGGTCCAGGCGAGTTTACGGAGGGTGGGTTGCCAGGCGGGAAAGCGTAGGGCGGCGTGGTACAGGATATAGCTGAGGGGTATACTCAACAGGGCCGTCCACTGCGCCTCGGTGCCGCCCTTAGTGGTGGTGTACAGGAAGAAGAGTAAAAAGCCGGCCACCAGCCAGCGGCAGGCCCGCTCGAAGGGGTCCCGGGCGCGATCGTGGCGAAAGGCCAGTACGTAGTGGACGACCAGCAGCGGACTGAAGATCAGCAATTGATTCACCAGGTACTGCAGGGTGAAGGAGAAGCGGTAGGGGTCGTCCCGCCCACTGAGGTGGTAGCGGAAGGAGGGGAAATCGTGCAGGTACTGCCAGTAGAGGTGGGGCGCGAAGAGCACCGCTCCGCTGCCGGCCGCCAGCCAGGCCCCGGGTTGCCGCAGGAGAAAGCCCAGGTTCGGTAGGACCGAAAAAAAGATCAGCATCACCCCGTGGTATTTGCTGTAGAGGAGACCGGCCATGGTCAGTCCCCAGAGCAGGCCGAGGGGAAGCGAGGGCGCGCGGAGGAACCGTCGGTAGACGAGCAGGTAAAGGGCGGTGAAGAGGAGCAAGGGCGCGTCGGGGGTCGCGATAAACCCGTACACCTGGAGCATGGGTTGGGCGGCAATGAGCCCGGCCGCGAGCATTAATTCCTTGCCCCGGGGGCGGTCCAGTAAGTGGTAGAGTGCCGCGACCGTAGCCGTGCCCGCCAGCACGTGACCGAAGCGCAGGCCCAGGGCCCCGGGAAGCCATTCCCTGCCCAGTTTGATCAGTACGGCGACGGCCGGCGGGTGGTCGAAGTACCCCCAGTCGAGCTGTCCGGCGTACATCCAGTAGTAGGTTTCGTCGGGGTCGAGGGGGGTGGCGGCGGCCTGGATCAGATTCACGAGCAACCAAGCCAGCAGGAGATAGGTAGGGCTAAGGTGAGATCGGGTCGGCAGCACTCGGCAAAGGTAAGGGTATGCCCTCCGCAAAGGGGAAGGTCGTACCGATCCAGTCGGTAAGGCCGTAAGTCTGACCTGCGGTTGTTTGGCCCGAATCCGTCGCGTTTAAGGCAACCGTGTACGGTCAGGGCCTGCTCTCCCCCTCACCGGGACGTCCGGTAGGGCAGACGGTTGCTTTTCGCGGCTGACCGCGCTGCGCGGAATCCGAACAAGCTCTAAGTCGGGGAGGCGATTATTTCGGATATTCGCCGGACTATGAAAGTATGCTACCTACCCGTCCTGCTCGTGCTGAGTGTTTTTTTTGTCCGATGCGGTGAGAACGACACGTCCGCCGATCCCCTAGCGGCCGGTGCCGGCCGGCTTAGCGAAGACCTCCTCGGCACGTGGGAGACCGTTAGCTATCGGGTAGACTACGCCACCTACCTGGGTGGAGATACCGCTTACGTCGAGCATATCGAAGAGGCCGACTGGGGCCGGACCTACGGCGTCAAGCCCCCGAGTACCCTCTTTACCCCCGACGGCAAGCTGCGCCGCACCCACCAGCTCCGTACCGGGGAGGTCGCCCACGTTGTCAACGGCCTCTGGCGGGAGCAGGGCGATAGCCTGCTGATCATCGAGCCCAACATCACCTACACCTACCTGCACCGGCTGGAGGGAGATCGGCTGGAACTCACGGGTACCGTAGATCAGGACCGGGATGGCCAGCAAGACGACCGCTTCCGGGCCGTCTACCGCCTGGTCAGTCGGACCCGCTAAGACGAAATACGGCGCCCCGGTAGATACCGGAGCGCCGTGAACGTCATATATGGTAGATAATAAGCTTTTCTCGTCCGGTCTGGGGACAGGAGTTAAGAGCTGGTTTGGGTTTTCCGAGCCTGACGAAGAATAGACGCAAAAGAGCAAATTTGCGGCGGTGAGCGGAATCCCAAACAAGCTCTAAGGCAGGACCACGAAGCGCGACGTGGTTTCCCCAATTTTGAGGGTATAGACGCCGGCACGCAATTCTGGTAACTGAAGGCTGCCGTTGCTGACCTCGTATACACCGAGCAGCCGCCCGTTGGGGCCGATCAGTTGGGCCTGGGTTTCCACTACTTGCTGAATAGCCGTGTGTACGCCCAGTAGGGCGCCGGCGAGTACGGGGTTGGGGCTCACCGAGAAGGCCGCCGCCATGGCTCCTCCCATACGGGCGGTCTGGATCCCCAGATCGGTATAGGTGCCGTCAAAGTCGTACTGCTCGAGGCGGTAGTAGCTGATGCCCGGGCTTGGGGTGAGGTCGCGGTAGGTATAGTTCGTTCCCTCGTCGGTGGTACCCATGCCGAGCACCCGGCCGATTTCTACGAAATGCTGGCCGTCGGTACTGCGGGAGACGCGGAAGTAGTCATTATCGCGCTCGTCCGCCGTGTGCCACCGAAGGTTTACGTAAGCGTTCTCTACCGTCGTGGTCCACTCGGTGAGGGTGATCGGCATGGCCAAAGCGCCTTGATCGATCGTCGACGGCCCCAACAGCGTACACGTACCCGCACACGCTTCCAGTTCCTCGTTGTAGTACCGCATAGTATTCTTCTGGCCTTTGCCCTGGTTAGCGCTGGTGTAGCTCGCTAGTATCGTGACGCCGTCCTCGTCGACAATCTTGAGTTCGACGGTCTTCTTTTTGAAGATAAATGTTGTTCCCTCATTGGACAGGGCGGACGCCAGGAAGTGGGGTTCGGATGTGCCGTTAAAGGTGACGGTTACGCCCCGCAGGTCGGTAAATTCCAGGAGGTTGATTTGGCCGAAATTGCCATTCAGCGTGAGGCTGCAAATGTCCTGGGGGATGCTGCAGGCGGGGGAGTAGACGTTGCTATTGTTGACGCGATCAATGACGCAGTCGC
>CAWDMV010000002.1:0-800110 GCA_963803525.1 Lewinellaceae bacterium | reverse complement strand
TGTAACCTACTTCAACCGTCGTATTGCTCCTCCAGCTTCTGTACGGTATACGCGCCGTGGTCGATGGCCGCGGGGGGTGGCCACCCCCAGTCTTGTTGCGGGCTCGGCCAGGCTACGCTGCCGAACGTATAGCCACTGCTGTCGCGGAGCGTGCTTAACACTTCCTGCCCGCCGTAGGTAAGGCTGGTGATCCGACCGCCGTAGGCCGCATCGACCGTCAGGGTAATGGAATCGCGGGTAAGCACGAATGGACCCGGGGCGGGGCTTGCCTCCCGGGCGGGATCGCAGGTGCAGAGGAAACACAGGCAGCACAGCCCGAAAAAGAGGGGAAAGCGATTAGTCCACCGGATCATCGTTGGCGTCTACTTGTTGGAGGAAATTGTAAATGATGTTGAGGTTGCGCACCTGATGGAAGGGCACGACCAGGAAATCGCCCGGAAGGTCGTAATTCGGCAACTGAGGCGCGGTATCCGGGCCGGGTTCGGGGTGATCGGGCGTTCGTCGGCGGATGGCGCTACTGATGAAGATCTGGTCGATGGTCTGGTCGCGGTTGAGGCTGTAATTTTCCAGCACGCCGGAGTACAGCACCGGCTGCCCCCCGTTGCCTTCGACGAGCAGATCGACCCAGATGAAGTTCAGGCGCTGCCGCATGGGCGGTGGCAGGACGTAGCCGGTGAAGTAGCGGTCCCAGTCGTTGAGCACCCGCAGCCCCTTATACTGCTGATCGTAGCCCCGGCGCAACACAAACCGCTGCAGGCCGAAACCCAGCAGGCCGGCCAGGCCGCAGAGGAGCAGGACGTAGAGCACGAAGGATCCGTAGCCGGCGGCCACGGTGGTAAAATCATCCGCGGAGAGGGCACCTCCCGTACCGAGCAGGTAGAGCAGGCGCAGATCGGGGTCGAACCCCAGGGCACGCGCCACGGCCATGCCCAGGGCGTGCAGCAGCAGGGAAACCACGATCATGATGATGGCCTCGCTGAGGAGGCTGAAGTCGAGGCTGCGCCGCAGGCTGTTGCTGCGGATGTAGGCGTAGCGAAACACGATGCCCGGCAGCAGCAGGAGAATGATGAGTAGGGCACCGAAGGCAAAACTCATGCTTCCGCCGCGGGCCCTGATTTATCGTCGCGCTCCACCTCCAGGCGGTGGACGGGCAGGGTGCGGTAGCGCTTACCGGCGTACTCGAAGTTGCGGGAGAAGCCACTCTCCGGATCCTGGGCGGCAATCGCCGACTTCAGGGCGGCCCGTTTAGCTTCGGGCGACATCCGACGAAATTCCTCCGACTGGAAAGCTTGCATGGCGCGTGGTTTGAGGGAAGATAAGGGGGAAAGCCCCAAAATTCCGTTAATTGAACGCCCGGCCCCCGCCCGGAGTTTCCCTATCCATGCCCGACCGCCTCCTCCAGCTAGCCCCCGACCCCAAGACGCTCGAAAGCGGCCGCCGGCTGTTCTATAGCCGGCGGTGGACGCTGCTGGGCGGCGACGGACAGTGGCTGTGGGGCGAGTTCGACGTCGGCGGTAAGCGGCCGATCCGCTCCGCCGTCCACCTCCTGGAAGCCAAATTCAACTGCAGCTGCCGCGCCCGCGCCCGCCCCTGCGCGCACGGACTGGCCCTGGTGCTGCTGCTCAAGAACAATCCGGACCGCTACACCGTAGGTCAGCCACCGGAGTGGGTGCGCACGGTCCAGCACCAGGCCGAACGGACCCCGCCGGCGACCCGCGACCTCACCAAGGCCGACGAGCGGCTGACCGCCCGCCTCGAACTCATGACCACGGGCGTGGACGAACTGGAGTTGCGCCTCATCGACGTAGCGCGGCGGGGCATCGCCGATACCCTGGGCCAGGGCAGGGAAACCTGGCTCACCGCCGCCGCCCGCCTCACGGATGCTAAGCTACCCGGCCCCGCCGGCCGCCTGCGCCGCCTGGCCAGCCTCGGGGCGGAGGGCTCCGAAGCGGAGATCGCCCGCACCCTCGGGGACATGTACCTCTTCGTGCGGGCCTGGCGTAAGCGGGACGAACTGTCCGAGGACCGGCGCGGCGAGCTCCTCCAGGTGGCCGGCATCAACACCAAACGCGAACAACTGCTCGCCCGCCCCGGCACGTCCGACCACTGGCTGGTACTGGGTACCGTCGCGGGGGAGGAAGAGCGGCTGCGGTACCGAAGGGTGTGGCTGCGCGGCGAGCGGACGCGCCGCTTTGCCCTGCTGCTCGACTTCGCCTTCGGGGAGATGCCCTTCGAACAGTCGTGGCCCCTGTCGGCCGCCTTCGAGGGAACGGTCTACTACTACCCCGGCAGCTATGCGCAACGGGCCATCTTTCCCGGTCCGCGGCCCGGCGGACGGCCCTACGACGGACTCAAAGGCTACGAAACCTTCGCGGATATGCAGGAGAACTACCGACGGGCCCTGGCCGTCAATCCCTGGCTGTTCCAGTATCCGGTTTACCTCCACGCGGTCCGGCCGGTTAAGCAGGGAGCGGAACTACTGTTGGTGGACTCCGCCGGTCGTGCTTACCCCGTCCCCGCCGACTACACCGGCACCTACCGTCTACTCGCGGTGAGCGGGGGCCGGCCCCTGGCCCTGATGGCCGAATTCGATGGGTATCACTTGCGGCCCCTCAGCCTGCTTACCGAGCTGGGGTTGGTGACGGCCGAGTAGCGCGCACCATGCGCCACTTGCCCTGGAGGTCGCGCCTGCGGACGACCTCCGCGTATCCATCCCGTTCCAACAGGTCGACGACTTGCTCGCTGTTAAACTCGCTAACCTCTAGGTATACACGGCCACCGGCGACTAGGGCGGACTGCCCTACCCCACTGATCCGGCGATAAAAAAGGAGGGGATCATCCTCCGGCGTATACAGGGCTAGCGCCGGCTCAAAGCCTACGGTGGAAGCGCCCATAATCGCCTGCTCCGAAGGGGGGATGTAGGGGGGATTGGAAATCACTATATCGTAAGCGGCTTGCTCCAGCTCCACCGCATCGGCCAGCAAGTCAAGGATTGCGAAGTCTACGTGCAGGGCCAGGCGATCGCTGTTCCATTCCGCCACCTGAAGGGCCTCCTTGCTGACGTCCCAGCCGCTGCAGGCCCACTCCGGCCGCTTAGCTTTCAGGGCGAGGGGGATGCAGCCCGATCCGGTGCCCAGATCGGCCACCCGAAGGAAAAACCCGGCGGGATGATCCTCCAGGATCCACTCGACCAATTCCTCCGTCTCCGGGCGCGGAATCAGCACGGCGGGGCTAACCCGCAGCTGCAGGCCGTAGAAGTCGGCGATGCCGGTCACGTACTGCACCGGTTCTCCGGCTAGGAGTCGTGCGACGACCTCGTCTGCCAGGTCGATTTCTTCGTCCGTGAGCTGGCGGTCCGTATCGCCCTTACGGTAGGTGAAAAGGTCTTCCAGGACCAGTCGGGTGACCGAAGCCGCCTCCCCCTCCCCCAGCGTCGGGCCGAGACGGGCTTGGCAGTTCGTCATGAGTTCCTGGGTGGTCATGGGGGAGTCTTGTTCTCACCTCCCTCGTCCGACGAGCGAAGCTGCGCAACGCTCGGCGGACGAGTTCTAAAAGCTGTTCTTCCACATCATCGACTCCATGGGGCGGTCGCTGACGGTGTTGTACTTGGCGTTCGGCTTCTTATTGTAGTAATTTTCGATGTCGCCCTCCACGGCGAAGTAGATGAGTTGTCCGATGGGCATGCCGGCGTAGACGCGCACGGGGTGGGTGCAGCTGATTTCCAGCGTCCAGTGGTTGCAGAAGCCCACGTCGCCCTTTCCGGCGGTAGCGTGGATGTCGATGCCGAGCCGGCCGACGCTGCTCTTGCCCTCCAGGAAGGGGACGCTGCTGTGGGTCTCGGTGTACTCCAGGGTGACGCCCAGGTACAGCGTATTAGGGTGCAGCACGAAGCCCTCCTCGCCGATCTCCATCTCCTCGATCTCGTTGTGCTTGCGGGCGTCCAGGATGTGATCTTTATAGCGGGCCAGGTGGGGGCCGAGGTGGACGTCGTAGCTGTTGGTGCCCAGGTTGGCGCGGTCGAAGGGGGTGATGACGATTTCTCCGCGCTCCATGGCGCTCAGTATCTTTTTGTCGCTCCAGATCATGCCGCTAAAGTAAGCAGGAAGCACGGCTTGCCTGTCGGGGCTAAACGGGCACCTCCGCCTCGTAATCGCCGGCGGGGTTAAAATCCTCCAACCAGTAATCGGTACTGAGCATGCTCACCTCGATTACTTTTCCCTCCCGGGGTGCCGTCTCCACCGCGTATAAAATGAAGGGTGCGGCGGCAAATTTCCCACCCGCAAGCTCTTCCTCGTACAGGCGGTGCAGGAGGGCATGGCCGTCCATGGCCGGGGCCAGCAGGCGGAGTAACAGGGCCGGGTCGGGCCGCGTGAGCAGATTTGCCCCGTCCTCCGTCTTCGCCCCTACTTGCAGGACGAGCTTCCGCCCGTCGGGCTTGGGGTGGCCACCATTGTAGGCGGCGTAGAGCAGGCTTCCCACCCGGAAAAAATTGCGGTGGTGCCTGGGTTCGGGGTATTCCTCCCAGAGCCGCTCGGTGTCCATCTCGTGGCTGGAGTTCTGGATTTGTCCGGGGGTGAGCGCGCCCTGGGGGAACACGTAGTTGATCAGTAATTCGGCGGCCTCGTGCTTAGGCAGGTCGGCAATGGACATAAAGGCCATTTCCTGTACTTCTTTGTCCGACAGGTCGGACGCGTCGCCGTAGTCGGTCAGATCGAGCAGTTTGCGGTAGTCTTCCGTGGTCCAGTCGCCGGGCAGTTGCTGCAGGGATTCGGAGGAGACGGGGTGTACGGTAAATTTTTGGGTCATGTATACCGAACGTGAGCCGCTGGGGCTTGTGCGCGGCACCCGTGACCCCGCAACACCTGGCGCCCCCGGCTCGTTTACCGCATACAAGCCCGCCCGATGCTCCGTACCCTATCTCTCCTCCTGCTGATTGTTTGCCTGTCCGTCTGCGCCCGCGCCTCGACCATCCTCATTCCGATGGACGATACCCAGACCGATCACCTGAAGGCCTACGGCATCACCTTCTGGGTGCTCAACAACAACATCGAGGCCTGGTGGCTGCTGAACTACCGGGGCGGCAGCTTTGCCTTCCAGCACAGCCGGGCCTTCGAGCGGGAGTGCCTGACGCGGGGCGTGAAGTACGAGGTGATTCCCGACAGCCGCTTCAACGGCATCCTGGCCGAAATCGCCGATCCGGAGAAGAACATGGACGCGATGAAGCTGGAGAAGGCTCCAAAAATTGCCGTCTACACGCCCGACTACAACTTCCGCGAGGGCACCGAGGTACAGCCCTGGGACGATGCGGTGACGCTGGTGCTGACCTACGCCGAAATCCCCTACGAAACCGTCTACGACAATGAGGTACTGGAGGATAAGCTGGCCGAGTACGACTGGCTGCACCTGCACCACGAGGACTTTACCGGGCAGTTCGGCCGCTTCTACCGCAGCTTCCACACCGCGCCCTGGTACCGCCGGCAGGTCGCCTACCAGGAGGAACTCGCCGCGAAGAACGGCTACGCCAAAGTGAGCCAGCTTAAACTCGGGGTGGTCAAGAAAGTCAAGGAGTACGTGGGCGGCGGCGGATTCATGTTTGCCATGTGCTCGGCCACCGACAGCTACGACATTGCCCTGGCCGCCGACGGCACCGACATCTGCGCCCAGATACTACGACGGCGACGGCATCGACCCCAACGCCCAGTCGAAGCTCGACTACAGCAAGACCTTCGCCTTCGAGAATTTTCAGCTGGAGCGCAATCCCCTCGAATACGAGTTCAGCGACATCGACCACAACCCCCGCCCCGTTACCGAGGAACAGGACTACTTCACGCTCTTCGATTTCAGTGCCAAGTGGGACCCCGTGCCGACGATGCTCACCCAGAATCACGTCCGCACCGTCAAGGGCTTCATGGGGCAGACGACGGCCTTCACCAACGCCCACATTAAGAGTGACGTGCTGGTCCTCGGTGAAAACAAGCCCGCCCGGGAGGCCCGCTACCTGCACGGCCAGTACGGCGAGGGTTTTTTCACCTTCTACGGCGGCCACGACCCCGCCGACTACCGCCACCTCGTCAACGATCCGGAGACGGACCTGAGCCTGCACCCGAAGAGCCCGGGCTACCGGCTGATCCTGAATAATATTCTGTTTCCGGCGGCTAAGAAGAAGAAGCGGAAGACGTAGTAGACGCTCGCTTCGCGAGTGGTAGAGGCTCCCTGCGGTCGCGGTAGAGGCTTGCGTTGCGCGCGGTAGAGAATAGTGATGGCCTATTCATTTGACAAGTTCGGCTACCTTTGCCGCCCCAATCCACGTAAAATGGCCTGGAGCCTCCCGGCGCACGGGTGAACCGCTACCGGCGTAGCCGCTACCGGCGAACGCGGGGAGCTTCTACCACGAGCGCAGCGAGGCTCTACTGGCATAGCCCTCTACTCCTTGATCCAGATCTTCGTAACCGGCGGCACCTTCGACAAAGAGTACGATTTCGTAACTGGCCGACTTTACTTTAAGGATAGCAGCCTGCCCAAGATGCTGGAGGTAGGGCGCTCGACGCTGGATACCAATATCCGGACGCTGATGATGGTGGACAGCCTGGAGATCACCGATCAGGACCGGGCCAACATCGCCAACAACTGCCGCAACGCCGATACCGACCAGATCCTGATCACCCACGGGACGGACACCATGGGAGAAACGGCCCACTACCTCGCCAATGAGGATATCCGTGATAAGACGATCGTGATCACCGGGGCCATGATTCCGTATGCCTTTGGCAGTTCTTCGGATGGATTTTTTAACTTGGGCAGTGCGCTGGCCTTCGTGCAGTCGCTCCCCCCGGGCGTGTACATCGTGATGAACGGCCGCTACTTCAGCTGGGACGGCGTACGAAAGAATCGCTCCACCGGCTTTTTTGAAGCTGTTTAACCCTACTTCTATGATGCCCGCCTGGTTGGCCCGTATGATGTTACGCCTGAATGGGATGCGGGTCGTGGACCACAACCACGGCAACTGGCCCAACAAGTGCGTGGTGCCGACCGGGCCCCACACCAGCAACCGCGACTTCCCCTACGGCGTCTACTCCCGGGCCGTGGTGGGCAGGTACATTCAGTTCGCCGCTAAATCCACCCTGTTCAAGGGGCCGATGGGGGCCGTCATGCAGTGGCTGGGCGGCGTGCCCGTCGTGCGGGAGAAGCGGACCAACTTCACCCAGGCGGTCGCCAAGATCTTTGCCGCGCGGGAGGAATTTTACCTCTGCATCGCCATGGAGGGCACCCGCCAGAAGGTCGACCGCTTCAAGACGGGCTTCTACTGGATCGCCCGGGCGGCGAACGTACCGATGGTCTTCGCCAAGTTCGACTTCGGGAATGGGGTCATTGAATTTTCCGAGCCCTTCTACCCTACCGGCGACGTCACGGCGGACTTCGATTTCATTTACCGCCACTTCGATGGGGTGCAGGGCTTGGTGCCGGAGAACAGCTTTGACTATGATCCTGGTGTTTTGGGGGAGTTGCCGGCGGCTGAGGGGGGAGGTTCACCACAGAGGTAAGGGAGGGCTTCACGGAGGTAGCACGGAGGCTAGCGGATGAGTCGTCTGATCCCATCACGCAGGTGGGTGACATTGAAGTTCATCAGAAGACCGAGCTGCACGTTTGCTAATTTCATGTAAGTCAACAATTGAGCGGTATCAATGGGCGTGAGCTCAGAGACTGACTTGAGTTCAATGATAAGTTTACCTTCAACTAAAAGATCGATACGGTAGGCATTCTCAATAATCGTGTTACGATAGATTAGTGGAAGCATGCACTGCCGTTGCACGCTGAGCCCCTGATGCCGGAGCTCAATGGCTAAACATTTCTCGTAAGTGGATTCCAGTAAGCCTGGACCAAGCGCGGTGTGCACCTTAAATCCTGCCCCGCGTACGGCGTAGGTCAAGTCATTTAACTCCTTCATTGCTTATCTCTAAGTGAACAAGCAAAGTAAAACCTGACAGTAATTAAAACAAATTGTGTTGATAATTTCTCTGTGAAACCTCCGTGAAGCCCTCCGCTCCCTCTGTGGTGAACTACAAAGCCTCCACCACCACCGCAGAAGCCCCCCCACCCCCGTTACACAGCGTAGCCAGGCCGTACTTCCCACCGCGGGAGTGTAGGGTATTAATGAGCGTGACGAGGATGCGCGCCCCGGAGGTTCCGAGCGGGTGACCGAGGGAGACGCCGCCGCCGTTGACGTTCATGTTGTCGCCCTTCAGGCCGAGTTCCCTGGCGAAGGCCATGGGGACGACGGAAAAGGCCTCGTTGACTTCCAGGTAGTCCATGTCCTCCATCGTGAGGCCGGCGCGCGCGGCGGCCAGGGGGGCGGCCTTGGTGGGGGCGGTAGTGAACCACTGTGGCTCGTGGGCGGCGTCGGCGAAAGAGATGAGCTTGGCGAGGGGCTTCAGGCCCAGTTCGTCGACGACTTGCTGGCTGACCAGGACGAGGGCGGCGGCCCCGTCGTTGATGGTACTGGCGTTGGCGGCGGTCACGGTGCCATCCTTACCGAAGGCGGGGCGCAGGCTGGCCATCTTCTCGAACTTGACGTTCTTGTATTCTTCGTCTTCGGAGACGACCACGTCATCGCCGCGGCGCTGGGGCACGCTGACCGGAACGATCTCCCGACCAAAAGTGCCGTTGGTGGTGGACTCGGCGCTACGCTTGTAAGATTTGGTGGCATACTCGTCCTGCTCCTCGCGGGTGAAGCCGTACTTCTTGGCGGTGGCATCAGCGCAGGTACCCATCGCGTTCTGGTCGTAGGCGTCGGTGAGGCCGTCCTTGGTCAGGCCGTCGATGAGCTTACGGTCGCCGAACTTGGCACCCCAGCGGGCGTCGGCCACGTAGTAGGGGATATTGGACATGCTCTCCATGCCGCCGGCTACGACCACGTCGCTGTGGCCCAACATGATCGTCTGGGCACCGAACATGACGCTCTTCATGCCGCTGCTGCAGACCTTATTGACCGTGGTACAGGGCACCGTATTGGGGATACCGGCCCCCAGGGCGGCCTGGCGGGCGGGGGCTTGTCCGAGGTTGGCACTCACCACGTTGCCCATGAACACCTCCTGCACCCGGTCGGCGGGGATGCCGGCCTTTTCGAGCGCGCCCCGGATGGCGGCACTGCCGAGCTGCGTCGCAGACAGGGAGGAGAGCACCCCACCGAAGGAGCCGATGGGCGTACGGACGGCGGAGATGATGTAAACGGGGGGGTGGTGGTGTTGGGGCATGATCAATGGGTTTGCGGTAAAGATAGTTGTCTGACTAACAATCCAGGCCTGCCTAAAGATGAAGCGGCTCGGGGGCGGGCCACGCGGGTGCGGGGCGGATTCCCAAAGCGTGCCCCGCACGACCGATAAGTCATCTTCGGGCGGTAGGTTTGCACCATGAAGCAGATCTCCGAACTTCTCAGCCTTCTCGACCTCGAGCGCCTCGAACACAATCTCTTTCGTGGAGAAAGCCGCACGGTCGGCAGCGCGCGGGTGTTTGGCGGGCAGGTACTCGCCCAGGCGCTGGCGGCGGCGATGCGCACCATTCCCGACGACCGCCACGTGCACAGCCTCCACGGTTACTTCGTACTTCCGGGCGATTTGGACGTTCCCATTGTTTTTGAGGTGGACCGCATCCGCGACGGCGGCAGCTTCACCACCCGCGCCGTTAAGGCCATCCAGAACGGGCACGCGATCTTCCACCTGACGGCCAGCTTCCAGCTCGACCAGCAGGGCTTCGACCACCAGACGACCATGCCCGAGGTCCTCCCGCCGGAGGAGCTCGTCAGCTACGAGGGCATGGCCAAACAGTTCGGCGACCAGCTGCCCGAAAATATTCGCCGCATGCTCAGCATCGAGCGTCCGCTGGAATTCCGGCCGGTAGAGTTCCTCAATCCCTTCGCCCACGAGAAATACGCACCGGCGCGGAACGTCTGGCTGCGCACCAAGGGCACCATGCCCGACGACCGCCGCCTACAGGCCCTCGTCCTGGCCTACACCAGCGACTACAACCTGCTCACCACCGCCCTGCTCCCCCACGGCCGGGCCACCGATTACCGCAACCTGCAAATGGCCAGCCTCGATCACGCCATGTGGTTTCACCGGCCCTTTCGCGTCGATGAGTGGCTGCTGTATAGTATCGACAGTCCGAGTGCCAGCGGGGCGCGGGGCTTTACGCGGGGCAATATCTTTGATGCTTCGGGTGGATTGGTAGCTAGTGTGGTGCAGGAGGGGTTGCTTAGAGAGAAGGGGGGATAGAGGCTGCGCGGTAGAGGGCTTGCGCCGGTAGAGGGCTTGCGCCGGTAGAGCACTTTCCAGGTGGCGAAGCGGGGATGATCCGCTTGCATGTACGTTAGTAGTTTACCCACTTCTTCGGCTAGCGCGCACATGGATTGGTACACCTCAGGGGTTATGTATTTCGCATCCAGGGCAAAATCCAGCCAGACTTGTGTTTCGTAGTTCTCGCTGACGGCGATGGCCAGTTTGGAACGGTAGTGTTTGGGGTAAGCACGCACCCCGTAAACTTCTGCCAGCTTGGCACAAACCGAACGCGAGGACCTGCGGATTTGGTCGACCAGGCTCCGCTCTATTGACGGAAAATTGGCCGAAGCGCGGTAGATGTGTTTAGACAAACCGAACGCTTTTTGATAGGCCGCCCAAGTACGAAATCCAGCATGTGACACGGTGACTGATGTTTGGTGAGTGGCAAAACTATTCCCGCCCCTCCAACGGATTCGTGAATTAGACGTGTACTTGCGTGTAAATGCGTTTACAGACGGCTTCACAAATGAATTCACGATGCTGTGCCTTGTGTCCGAATGGTGATTGTGATCCGTAGCTCCCCGACAATTCGTACCTTTGCGCCTGCTTAAAATTTTGGCGGTTACGCTCCGCTGGGAGTCCACAGCGCAGCGTCTACCGGCGTAGTTCTCTACCGCGAAGCATCTTTTGCGCAGCGTCTACCGATCAAGTCTCAACCTTTATGCTTACCGCCACCGGCATCTACCAACAGTACGGCGACCGTATCCTCTTCGATCGCGTCACCTTCACGATCGGGACCCGCGACAAACTCGGCCTCGTCGGCCGCAACGGAGCGGGGAAATCCACGATGCTGAAGATCATCGCCGGTGACGTCACGCCCGACGAGGGGAAGATCCAGCGCGAGAGCGGCTCCACCCTCGGTTTCCTGCACCAGGAGATGGATATGCCGACCGGCAACACCGTCATGGAGGAAACCCTGACGGCCTTTGCCCACATCACCGAGATGGAGGACCGCCTCGAGGAGATCAACCGGGAAATGGAGGTGCGTACCGACTACACCTCCGATTCTTACTCCGACCTGCTCACCGAGTTCACCCACCTGACCGAGCGCTTCGCCCTGATTGGCGGCATCACCATGGAGGCCGAGGCCGAGCGGGTACTCAAGGGCCTGGGCTTTAAGAACGGCGACTTCCACCGGCAGACCACCGAATTTTCCGGCGGCTGGCAGATGCGCATCGAGCTGGCCAAGATGCTCCTGCAGCGGCCCGATTACCTGCTGCTGGACGAGCCGACGAACCACCTCGACATCGAGTCGATCATCTGGCTCGAGAACTGGCTGGCCTCCTACTCCGGCGCCGTGGTGACCATCAGTCACGACCGGCAGTTCCTGGACAACGTCACCGACCGCACGCTGGAGATCGAGCTGGGTAAGGTGTACGACTATAAGGCCGGCTACAGCAAATACGTCGAACTCCAGGCCGAGCGCCGGGAAAAGGCCGAAGCCGCCTACCTCAACCAGCAGAAGGTGATCGCCGATAAGGAGCGCACCATCAGCCGCTTCATGGCCAAGGCCACCAAGACCAAAATGGCCCAGTCGATGCAAAAGCAGCTCGACAAGATCGAGCGCATCGAGCTCGACGAGACCAACACCGCGGTGATGAACCTCCGCTTCCCGCCCGCGCCCCGCTCCGGCGCCATCACGCTAAAGGCGGATAGAGTGACCAAGACCTTCGGTAAGCTGAACGTCCTGCGGGGCGTCGACCTGAAGGTGGACCGGGGCGACCGCGTCGCCTTCGTCGGGCAGAACGGACAGGGCAAAACCACCCTCGCCAAAATCCTGATCGGCAAAACCCCGGCCACCGACGGGGAAATCGAACTGGGCCACAACGTCAGCGTCGGCTACTACGCCCAGAACCAGAGCGATGCCCTCGACGGCAGCAAGACCCTGCTTGGAAACGATGGAGGAGGCCAGTCCGCCCGAAATGCGTACCCGCCTACGCAGCGTGCTCGGGGCCTTCCTCTTTCCGGGAGAGGATCAGGATAAGAAGGTAATGGTCCTTTCCGGTGGGAGCGCGCCCGCCTGGCCCTGGCCTGCATGCTGCTGCGGCCCTTCAACCTGCTGGTACTCGACGAACCGACCAACCACCTCGACATGGCGAGTAAGGACATGCTGAAGTCGGCCCTGATGGACTACGACGGCACCCTCCTCGTCGTGAGTCACGACCGGGAATTCCTCGCCGGGCTCACCGACCGCACCATCGAGTTCCGCGACCACCTGCTCTACGAACACCTCGGCGACGTCAACACCTTCCTCGAGAAGCGCCAACTCAACGACATGCGCAGCGTGGAACTGGAGAAGCCGAAGATCAGCGTGAGCAACAACGACGGAGCCCGACTGAACGGCAACGGGTCGGCTTCGGTAGCGACCCGGGCACCCGCGCGCGCCGCCCTCAGTCAGGAAGAGCAGCGGCGGCTACAAAAGGACATCGCCAATGCCGAACGCAAGATCGAGCGGCTGGAACAGGACATCGAGAAGATCCACCTGAAGATGTCCGACCCCACGTTTTACGACGACACCCAGCGCGTGGACAGGACCACCGCCACCCTCAAGGAAAAGCAGGAGGAGCTGGAGGGCGTGATGGAAAAGTGGGAGATGGCCAGTGAGGCCCTCGGGCAGTAGGCAGGGTGCGCTGCCGGGTTTAATTTCGCGGCCACCCGCGGGAACCTTAAATTATTCCTAATTCCCCTAGGACAGCTATACTTTTCGATGGCGGCAAACGTATATTACGTACATGAGCGAGCGGGTGTTCACACCGGCTGCCGGATTAAATTGTCCCGAAAAGTAACCCCATGAAAATTGTTCTCGCTCGGCTGGTCGCACTGCTTCTCTGCGTACTGTGCTTTGCGAATACGAACCTCACGAATCTGGGCAATCCCGCTAACTACCAACGGTTTTCGCTCCCCTTTTACGCCCAGCCGGTAGCCGTGACCTACGACCCCGGCATGCTCGTCGCCGAGCCCGGCGCCCTCACCAACGGCTCCATTCGCGGCATCTATAATCAGTTGCAGCGCAAGCCCACCCAGGTGCTGCTGAACCACCTGCTCGATGCCAAGGGAAAATACCTGCTGAACGACTACCTCTTCTTCCGCCTGGCGTCGAATACCCTGAACAGCATCTACCGCGGGGCCTCCCCCTCTGCCCAGCGCATTACGCTCTACAAGCTGCTCATCGATGCCGGCTTCGATGCGCGCCTCACCTTTCGCGGCGATGACCTCTTCGTGAACGTCTATACAAAGGAGGAGCTCTTCGAGGTACCCATCATCGAATCCGACGGGCGCGCCTACGCCAACATCAGCTGCCTGACCGGCGACTGCAAGGGGCGGCAGCGGCTCTACATCTTCAACGATCACCCCAACCCCCGCGGCAAATCCTTCGGCTTTCAGCTCCACACCTGGCCGCAACTGGCCGAGCAGCCCGTCAAAAAGGACCTGGCCTTCACCTACCACGGCATCGAACAGCGCATCAGCGTCGACTTCGACAAGACGATGGTCGACATCATGGCCGACTACCCCTTCATCCACGAGTACTGCTACCTGGAAACGCCGCTGTCCCCCACCCTCTCCCGTAGCCTCCTGCCCCAGCTCTCCGCCTACATGAAGGGCATGGACACCCAGCAACAGCTGGAGCTCCTGGCCAGCTTCACCCGCTCGGCCTTTGCCTACAAGGAGGACGTTGAGTACTTCGGCCGTTCTAAGCCGATGGTGCCGGAAGAACTCTTCGGCTACAGCTATTCCGATTGCGAAGATCGCTCGGCCCTTTTCTTCGCGCTGGTCCGTGACCTGCTGCAACTGCCGATGGCCGTCATTGCCTACGACGACCACCTCACCGTAGCCGTGGGCAGCGACCTCCTGCCGGGCGATAGTTTTAACTACAAAGGGCAGCGCTACATCTTCTGCGACCCCACCGGTCCCCGCAACAGCAGCCGCATCGGGCAGGTTCCGCCCGGCTACGAGGATAAAAGCTTCACCGTCATCGGCACCTACAATTAGCTCAAAATCAGCGCACTGGGTAGTCCTCCTCCGTACTTGACGCGGAGTCGGCGCGAATAACTACATTTGCCGCCCGAACCGGTGACAACAAATCGTTACCTGACGGCTTTCTAGCTATTCAAATACCCCTAAGTATGTACTGGACGCTTGAACTCGCCTCTCACCTTGAGGACGCCCCCTGGCCCGCCACCCGCGATGAGCTGATCGATTTCGCCGTTCGCTCCGGCAGCCCCCTCGAAGTCATCGAAAACCTTCAGGCCATGGAAGACGAGGGCGACACCTACGAAGGCATCGACGACGTCTGGCCCGACTACCCCCGCAAAGACGACTTCCTCTTCAACGAGGACGAATACTAGCCCGCCCGGCGCGATCCCCTCACGGCCTGCCCTATTCCGATTTCCTAAAGAAAGCCGGCCGCCCCACGGTTGCCGGCTTTCTCCGTATTATAGCTAGTGCTTCAGCCGCCCCCCCCCTCGTGTCCTAAAATTTCTGTCTCCGTGTCCGACAAACCACTCACCATCGCCATTGACGGCTACTCCGCCTGCGGGAAGTCAACCCTGGCCCGCGCCCTCGCCAAGCGGCTGGGCTATAGCTACATCGACACCGGGGCCATGTACCGGGCGGTCACCCTCTTTCTGCAGCGCAACGACGTAGATTTAGCAGACAGCGCCGCGGTCGCGGGTGCCATGAACGCCCTCACGATCAGTTTCCGGCCCGCTGACAACCACGTACTATTAAATGGGGAAGACGTCGAAGAGGAGATCCGTGGACTGGCGGTCAGCCGCCAGGTGTCCCCCGTATCCGCCCTCTCCCAGGTACGCCGCGCCCTGGTCGAACAACAGCGTCAAATGGGGGCCGACGGCGGCGTCATCCTCGACGGCCGCGATATCGGCACCGTGGTCTTCCCCAACGCGGACCTCAAGCTCTTCGTGGTAGCCGATCTGGATACCCGGACCGAGCGCCGCCTCTGCGAACTGCGAGCCGCGGGCCGGCAGGTCGACCGGGCCGAAGTGGCCACCAACCTCGAGGAGCGCGACCACATCGACAGCAGCCGCGAAGACAGCCCCCTGCGGCAGGCCGAAGATGCCATCCTACTCGACAACACCCACCTCGATCTGGAGCAACTGGTAGAGCGCGGGGAATCGCTCGTCGAGGGGATCAGAACAGGCCGAGAATAAGTTCGAAGACCTTGATCGTAAAGAAGACCAGCAGGAACATCAGCAGCACGATCACGCCGATCACCGCCAGCACCACCGGCCACACGCTGCCCTGATGCTTTCCCTCCTCGTAGTATTCCCGCATGAGTTCGGCGTTGCGGTAGTTGGCCTTGTACACCAGGTCGAAGATGTTGCCCAGGATGGGTATTGCCCCGACGAAAGCATCCAGCACGACGTTCACCAGCATGCGGGCCACCAACAGCGGACTGGCCCCGTGGCGTGCCATGGTAGCCACCAGGGTGCCGGATAGTCCCAGGGAAAGAATATCGCCCGCGCCCGGCACCAGGCCCAGGATGAAATCGAGGCCGAAGCGCATATCCGTGCCTGGAATACGAAACTTGGTGTCCAGCACGCGGCTGAAGCTATCTACCCAGCGTAGTTGGGGAATAGCGCGCTGTTGTTCGGTCAGGATGGGATGATCGGTGGTATGCATATCCCCTAAGCGCAGCGGTGGGCGCATAGGTTTAGCCCGTCGCTATTCTTCGGCGGCCAAAAAATCTTCCTTATTCGTCCAGCTGATATTCTCCTCCGCTGCGCGGTCGCCGTTGAAGGATTCTACCCGTTTCAGCAGCTCGTCCAGTCGGGCGCGGGCGGCCACTACCTCCCCGTGAAGCCGCGTAGCCTCGTCGACCTGGCTCCGCGCCGGGCGGCCGGGATACGCGAAGACGCTCGCATACAGGTTACTTACTTCTTCCCCCAGGCGTTCGCCTTCGTTGATGTAGTGGTCGCCGCCAATGAAGACCAGCCGCGCTTGCTCGAGGCGGGCTGCCTCGACGAGCTCCCCGGCCTCGAGGGAATCAGCCTGGGCCTCTACCTCCTTGAGCACCTGGTACTGCCAGGCCAGGGCCTCCGTATCCGTAAAGAGTTTCTGCAACAGGGTATTCTGCGCGGCGCGTGCGGCGTCGTCGTAGGGGCTGTCGGGGTGGGCAGCGAGGGTGAAGGAGGTTTGGTAGCTCTCCTTTCCCTTGATGAGTTTCACCTGGTAGGTACCCGCCGGCAGGTTCGGACCACTGATCGTCCCAAAGCTGGCGGCCCGGTTGTCACTGGGTGGCGATTTCGGTTTGGGGGTCGTGATCGGCAGGGAAACCAGGTTCAGGCCGGCACTCTTTCCCGCCTGTAGGGTGCGGATGAGCTCGCCGTCGCGGTAGATCTCCACGTACATCTTACCGAAGGTATGTCGCTTGGCCGCGTAGTACATGATGCGCGCGGCCCGGCTGGGGTTAGGCCCTACGAAATTCCCGCTCCCGGCAAAGCGCCCCTCCCCCGCATCGGTGTCGTCGGTGAAGTAGGTGACCGGGGTGCGCAGGAAGGTAATGGGCTCCCGGGTCAGGGCGGGGCTGAGTTGGCGTAGCGCCTCCACGTCGTCGAGGATGGCGATGCCGCGTCCGTGGGTGGCCATGACCAGGTCGGACGCGTCGGGCTGGATCACCATGTCGCGGATGCCCACCCGGGGCAGGTTATTCCGGAAGGGGGCCCAGCTCCGCCCGCGGTCGAGGCTGATGAACAAGCCGAACTCGGTGCCGAGGAAGAGGAGGTCCGGATTGACCAGGTCCTGCCGCACCGAGAGGGCGTAGCCTTCCAGGTCGTCGTCTTGGAGCCGCGTCCAGGACTGACCCGCATCATCGGTCCGATACAGGTAAGTGTCCATATCCCCCCGGCGGTGATTATCAAAGGTTACGAAGGCCGTGGCCGCGGCGTGCGGGCTGGGTTCCACGAAGGTCACCCAACTGTTCGCGGGCAGGCCCGGAATGTCGGTGCTGAGGCAGTTCCCAGTGTGCACCACCGTCGCGGGTCAGTTGGAGGTTCCCGTCGTCGGTACCCACCCAGACCGTTTGCCCGTCCACCGGGCTTTCCGCAATGGCGTAGATGGTGGTGTAGGCTTCCGCGCCGGAGTTGTCGATGGTCAGGCCGCCGCTCAGTTGTTGTTGCTGGAAGGCGGTGTCGTTGGTGGTCAGGTCGGGGCTGATGCGCTGCCAGCTGTCGCCGTCGTCCTCCGAGCGGAACAGGTACTGGGAGGCGAAATACAGGCGCTCTCCGTCGGCGCTGACGTGTACGGGGGCATTCCAGTTGAAGCGCAGCGGATCGTCGGCGGCCGTACGGTAGGGAGCGATGCGCTTGGCCCGGCCGGTGCGCTCGTCGTAGCGGACCAGGTTGCCCCCCTGGTACTCACTAAAGATGATATGCGCCTTGGTCGGATGGCGAAAACTGTAGAAGCCGTCGCCGCCGTAGGTTTTCACCCAGTCCGCATTGGTAATGCCGCCGGGCTTACTGCTGGGTCCGAACCAACTTCCGTTGTCCTGCAGCCCCCCGTACACGCGGTAGGGCGTGGCATCGTCCACCCCCACGTGATAGAACTGACTCAGGGGCAGGTTCTGCCACATTTTGAAGGTGCGTCCACGGTCGCGGCTCTCGTAGACGCCCCCGTCGGTACCCACCAGTAGGTGACGGCCATCCCGCGGGTCGATCCAGATGGCGTGGGCGTCGGAGTGCACGTAGGGGTCGAAGTCCCGCCAGGTCTTGCCGCGGTCCTCGCTGATCATGCCGCTGAGGCCGTTCTTGACCACGATGCTGTCGTTGGACGGATCCACCGACAGGGCGGCGAAGTAGAACGGCCGGACCTGGTTGTTAAAGCCGCGATCCACCAGTTCCCACCGGTCGCCCCCGTCGTCGCTGCGGTACATGCCCTTGGTTTCCTTGGTGCCGGTTTCGACGCTGGCGTAGATCACCTGTCCGTTTCCCGGGGCCACTGCGACGCCGATGCGGCCGAGTTTTTCCGCGGGCAGTCCCTCGGTCAGGGGGCTCCAGGTGCTGCCGCCGTCGGTGGAGCGGTAGAGTCCGGAGGTTCCCCCGAAGCCGGAATCGAAGGAGTAGGGGGTCCGCCGGTGGCTCCACATGGAGGCGAAGAGGACGTCCGGATCGTTGGGGTCGAGGCTCAGGTCCGCCGCGCCGGTCGAGGCATCGATGTAGAGGACCCGCTCCCAGTTTGCGCCGCCGTCGGTGGAGCGGTAGACCCCGCGTTCTTCGCCGTCACTCCAGAGGGGCCCCAGGGCTGCCACGAAGACGGTCTGGGGGTCTTGCGGATGTACGACGATCGCCGCGATGCGCTCGCTCGCGGGCAGGCCGATCGCCTCCCAGCGCCGGCCGCCGTCGGTCGAGCGGTACATGCCCTCGCCGATGCTGACGCTGTTGCGGGGCCAGGGCTCTCCCGTGCCCACGTAGACCGTCTGGGGGTCGGAGGGGGCCACGGCGATGGCGCCGATGCTCTGGGTGTGGTCGTCGAATACGGGGTCAAGCGTTGCCCCGGCATTCGTGGTTTTCCAGATACCGCCGCCCGCGGAGCCGACGTAAACGGTGGTTTCATCCGTCGGGTCGACGGCCAGGCAGGTGACGCGCCCGCTCATGGTCGCCGGGCCGATCAGGCGGGCCCGCAGGTCGCCGAAGAGCGCGGTGGTCGTTTCAAAATCCGCCTGGGCAAGGAGGGCCGGAAGCGTCGCAAGGAAAAATAGTACGGAAAAGGTAAACGTGCGCATACGGGTAAAGTGAGGGAGTAAACGACAGCGGGGCCGCGGCAACCGGGTCTCCCCCGTGCACCTGCGGCCCCGCCCTGATGTGTGAGGGGTGGGAAGCCTACTGCTTCATGGAAAAGAAGTCGGCCGGGATCTCCGGGTCGATGTCCATGCCGGTGAAGGTCATCTTCATGACGGTCTGTCCGTTGACTTTCTGCTCGAAGAACATGGGCACCATGAGGCCCTCTACCTCCTGGTAATCGCTGAGGAAAGTCTCCGCGGGCATGCCCTTCATGGGGCCGCCCTTGGAAACGCTCTCCATCATGATGGGGACCATATTTTCGGTTTCGAAGTAGTAGGTGCGGTCGTAGCCCTCGGCGTTGGTGACCCGCACGCCGTAGGTGGGGGTGCCTTCGATTTCCTTTCCCTCAACCGATTCAAGCGTATAGCCGCGCTCCGCTGACTGGATGAATTCGGTCAGGAAGGGGGTGTCGGCAAAGTCGGCGGATTCTTCCTCGGTCATCACCTTCGGCTCGGTGATGCCCTGCATGGGGAAGAGCATCCATGCGGTCTCGCCGTCGTAGGCCTGGACGAGCTCGTTGCCCTGGATATCGATGTCGAGTCGCATCTTGTCGCCTTCGGCGGCGACCAGCGTCATCGGGAATTCCATACCCTGCATATTGGCCTTGCCTTCCATGCGGGTGGCCTTGACGGCGAGCCAGGCTTCCTCGCCACCGGTGTTTTCGATGTAGGCTTTGGCGATCTCCGCGGCACTAGGGGCGGCAGCCTGAGCAAAGAGCCCGCTGGAGATCAAGAGTAGCAAAATGGGAAGGATGCGATTCATTTGGTTGAAGTTTTAAACGGTGGGACGCACCGCGGGAATGAATAGCCCAAATATAGGAAAGGCGCGGTCGCGGGTGCCGGAGAAGTGGACGGATGGACGCCCTTTTTCGATTAAATTACGCCACCGGCCGGCAGGCTCCACCCCCGGCCGGGCTATCTTTGGCAAAATTGATTTTCGTGCATCCGGAAAAACGGTTCGACTTCTACTTTAAATCCGCCTTCACGGTAGACAACGTGATATTCGGCTTTGACGAGGGGGCGCTCAAGATTCTGTTGATCTGCCGCAGCGAAGAACCTTACGAAGATTACTGGGCCCTCCCCGGCTACTTCGTCCGCCAGGATGAAGACCTCGACGAGGCGGCCCAGCGCGTCCTGCGCGAGACCACCGGGCTGGAGAACGTTTACCTCGAACAGCTCTGCACTTTCGGCACGCCCGGGCGCCACCCCCACGGCCGCGTGATCACGGTGGCCTACTACAGCCTGGTCAAGATCGCCAACTTCCAGCCCCACGCGGATGGCGCCCTTTCGCGGGACGTGCAGTGGCACGACCTGCACTCCGTGGAGGGACTGGCATTCGACCACGACGACATCGTGCATTCCGCCTTCGAGCACCTCAAGCGCAGCGTCCGGACCCGGCCGGTGGGCTTCGAGCTGCTTCCCCCGGAGTTCACCCTGACCGACCTGCAGCACCTCTACGAGGCCATTTGGGAAACCCAGCTGGAGAAGCGCAACTTCCGCAAAAAGATCCTCTCCATGGACCTGCTCGTCGACCTCAAGCGCATGCAGGAAGGCGTCGCCCACCGGCCGGCCCGGCTGTACCGCTTCGACGAGGAGCGCTACCGGCAGCTGCAGCAGGAGGGCTTCCGCCTGCGGCTCTGATGGCAGTCATCGACCCTGCCCACCTGACAAAGTTTCCGCATCCGCCCCCTGGCCCCAAGTTTGCCAACAGTACCTGTGCTTAAACGATTTTTTAAGATGAGTAAGAAGAACCCCGACCAACCCATTGTGGACGACGAGATGCTGGACCACAGCGACGCCGCTCCCGAAGAGCAGGTGCTGGAGCAGGACCTGAAATCCGATGAAGACCTGCAACAGGAGCTGCCGGACAGCGTGGACATGAAAGAACTCCAGCAGCGTTTGCAGGAGAAAGAAGACCGCTACCTGCGGCTCTACGCCGAGTTCGACAACTTCAAGCGCCGCACCCTGCGCGAACGAAAGAAGGAGATGGACACGGCCAGCAACAAAACCATGAAGGCCCTGCTGCCCGTCCTCGACGATTTCGACCGGGCCGCGCAGCTCGCCACCAGCGATGAAGCCACGGCCGAGATCTGGAACAACGGCATCGGTTTGGTCCACAAAAAGATGATGCAGGCCCTGGCCTCCCAGGGCCTCAAGCCAATGGAGAGCACCGGTGAGCCCTTTAATTCCGATCTGTTTGAAGCCGTGACGGAAATCCCCAATCCCGAAATGAAGGGCCGGGTCGTGGACACCGTCGAGCGCGGGTACACCCTCAATGACCGCATTATTCGCCACGCCAAGGTCGTGGTGGGGAGATAGCCCCAGGTGGCCCTCCAAAATTTATAAGCAGCCCCCCAATGGCAAGAGACTATTACGAGGTCCTCGGTGTGCCCAAAGACGCCGACTCCGACACCCTACGCAAGGCCTACCGCAAACTGGCCATGAAGTACCACCCCGACCGCAACCCCGACAACGCGGCGGCCGAGGATAAATTCAAGGAAGCCGCGGAGGCCTACGACGTACTCAACGACAGCGATAAGCGCGCCCGCTACGACCGCTTCGGCCACGCCGGGGTGAACGGACAGGGGGGATTCGGCGGCGGGCCCGGCGGCGGCATGACCATGGAGGACATCATGTCCCAGTTCGGTGATATGTTCGGCGACGGCGGTGGGGCCTTCGGCTCTTTCTTTGGCGGCGGCGGCGGTGGCGGTGCCCGGCGGCAGCCCCGGGGGGAGCGTGGCTCCAATCTGCGGATCAAGGTGCCGCTGACCCTGGAGGAGATCGCCGAGGGCGTCACCAAACGGATCAAGGTCAAACGGCAGCGGGAGTGTGAGGTCTGCGACGGCAGTGGTGCCAAGGACGAGACCAGCGTCGAAACCTGCAAAACCTGTGGCGGCGCCGGCGTGGTCCGTCAGGTCCGCTCCACCTTCATCGGCCAGATGGCCACGACGACGACCTGTCCGACCTGTTCCGGTACCGGCACCCAGATCAAGGCGATCTGCAATAACTGTAAAGGCGACGGTCGCGTGTACGGGGAAGACACCATCGAGGTCAACATCCCCGCCGGCGTCGAGGAAGGCATGCAACTCAGCATGCGCGGTAAGGGCAATGCCGGTCGCCGCGGAGGCCCTCCCGGCGATCTGCTCATCAACATCCAGGAAAAGCCCCACGACGAACTCCAGCGCGACGGCCAAAAGCTGATCTACGACCTTTACCTCAACTTCGCCGACGCCGCCCTGGGTACCTCGGTCGAAGTGCCGACCATCGCCGGTCGGGTGAAGATCAAAGTCCCCGCGGGCACCCAGTCCGGCAAGATCTTCCGCCTGCGCGGCAAGGGGCTCCCCGCCCTGCAGAGCCACGGGCGCGGCGATCAACTCATCCACGTCAATATCTGGACGCCCAAGAAGCTGAGCCGCGAAGAAACCGACCTGCTGGAACGCATGCGCGGCATGGAGAATTTCGACCCGAAATTGGAGAAGGGCGACAAGGGCTTCTTCGAGCGGATGAAGGAATACTTTTCGTGAACTTGCGGGAGTGGCAGGTCTTTTTAATGTTACCCATCAGTCTATTCCTCGTAGGCTGTGGCGGGCCGGAAGTGGTATTTGAGGAGCAGACGGACCTGGGGCCGCAGGGCTGGGCCTACGCCGACAGCGTCAGTTATGCCTACACCATTAGCGATACCAGTCAAGTGTACGACCTGGTCCTAAGCATCGGCCACACCCCGGAGTTTGCCTTCCAGAACTTCTACGTGCGCCTGACTACTCAACTCCCTGACGGTCAGGTTTTACAACAGCCCCTCTCCCTCCAACTCGCCAATAACTTTGGGGACTGGTACGGCGACTGCAGCAGCACGGAATGTAGCACCGATATCGCCCTTCAGGAAGGCACCCGCTTTACGGACACCGGCGAGTACCGCCTGGTCGTCACGCAGTACTCCCGCGAAGACCCCCTCCCCGCCATCACCGGCCTGGGCTTCCGCGTCGTGAAGCACGACGAGTAGCTCCCACGGATTCCTTCCCGCCTACCGCAGCGGTATTTGAAGCTTCGTAAAGTGGATTTAACCCCAGGTGCCCGCCCGCGCTTTCGCCCCTACCCCAGCGGCAGCCCAATGGTAAATGGTACATGGTACTTCGTACATGGTAAATCCATCCCCCCCCCTTACCCCAAGTAGCTCCGCAAGAGATTCTTATTCCGGCTACGCCGTAGGCGACGAATGGCTCGTTCCTTAATCTGCCGGACGCGCTCGCGGGTGAGGTCGAAGCGGTCGCCGATTTCCTCCAGGTTGAGTTGCTCTTCGCCGTCGAGGCCGAAGTAAGCGGCCAGTACGGCCCGTTCGCGGGGGGCTAGCAGGTTCAGATTCGCGACGACCTCCTTGCTCAGGGATTCGCCCATCACTTTGAGATCGGGATTGGAACCCTCATCATTAGAGAGCGTATCCAGCATCGTAATGTCGGAATCGTCGCCGGCCACGGGGGCGTCGAAGGAGAGGTGGCGCATGCGGCCGCGCATCGCGCGCTCCACGTCGGCTACGGATATTTGCAGGACCTCGGCCAACTCATCGGGTTCCGGTTCGCGCTCGTGCTCCTGCTGGAAACTGGCGATGGCCTGGGTCACCTTAGTGTAGCCGGCCGCCTTGTTGTTGGGCATGCGGACCAACCGGCTGTACTCGACAATGGCCTGCATGATGCTCTGGCGGATCCACCAGACGGCGTAGGAGATAAATTTGAATCCGCGGGTCTCGTCGAACCGGCGGGCGGCCTTGATGAGGCCGACGTTGCCCTCGT
This sequence comes from Lewinellaceae bacterium, assembly GCA_963803525.1. Classification (GTDB taxonomy): domain Bacteria; phylum Bacteroidota; class Bacteroidia; order Chitinophagales; family Saprospiraceae; genus Neolewinella. The sequence goes on along the minus strand of CAWDMV010000002.1, from coordinate 776,201 downwards.
TGATGAGGTCCGACAGGCTAAGGCCCTGATTCTGGTACTGTTTCGCTACCGAAACGACGAAGCGCAGGTTAGCTTTGGTGAGTCGCTCGAGCGCGAGCTCGTCCCCGTTGCGTATGCGTGCGGCCAGCTCGGCTTCGTCTTCCGGCGTCAACAAGTCTATCTTCCCGATATCCGTCAGGTACTTTTCCAGGGCGATGCTCTCGCGGCTGGTGATCTTATTGCTGATTTTTAACTGACGCATTCCAACTTACCTTTTCAAGACATGTAACTTCTGCACGAACAATTCCCGATGAACGGGTGGGTTTCGAGTCCTAATATATAAAACTTTGGTGGGTAAGCCGCTTTTAATGGATTAGCAGCCACTAAGTTTCGACCGATTGCGGGCAGCGGGTTCCTGGTAGCCCGTCAACGTTTAAAATTTAGGTGGGGTCCTGGTGAATTTTGTTGGCCGGCTAAATAAAAAACGCAGTCACCGCCGTAGCCTTGGCGAGGCTTTTAGATGCCGCCAGACCGTAAAAGATGCCGCGGATTACCCAAAAAGTTAGGCTTTACCGATCGCTAGTCCCGGTTTCTAAGCGCTTGTTTGGGTTTTCCGAGCCTGACGAAAACGCCGCTATTTTGGGGCTAATCGAGCCTCGGGAAGGGGAGGTGCACTTCGTGGCTGCTTCGCGGTGACGGGCTAAGTGACGCTTTTCGAGGCGAAGAGTAGGCGCAAAAAAGCCATGTTTCCGGCGGTGAGCGGAATCCCAAACAAGCTCTAACTTTAGACATGGAGAGATGTTTTCCCCACCAATCACCCGCTTATCCCCAAAAACCAAGCCCTATGGCGAGTAAAGCCTACAGCATTTTTGCCCTCAAATGTCCGACCTGCCATCGGGGCGACCTCTTTCCCACGGGGTCGTTTTCGTTCCGTCAGCCCTTTGCTCAGTTCAGTCACTGCCCCGCCTGCGGACAGAATTACTTTCCGGAGCCCGGTTTTTACTACGGGGCGATGTTCATCTCCTACATCGGCTCGGGCTTCTTTTGCCTGGGCGTCGTGATGTTGCTGCACTGGGTGCTGGGGTGGTCCATGTTGGCCTCCTTTGCGGCCCTTATCGGTATCTTTGGCGTCCTCTTCGTGTGGTGGTTCCGCGTATCGCGCTCGGCTTACCTCGGCCTGGTGTTCGGCTACAAACCGGAGGTTGCCGCGGCCGTAGATGCCGGGAAACTCACCATTGCTCCGCCCACGGTCAGAAAATCAACTTAGGCGCATGGCCAGGAAAAATTACTCCCCGAAAGCGGCTCCCGATGCCGACAACCCCTTCGCCGCCCTGGCGGGGATGGGCGATCTTCCCCCCGGCCCCGACGTCTCCCCGGACACGGCGGAAGGAGAGGGCGCGGACGCGGGTGCCGAGTCCGCCCCCCTGCGCGTCCGGGTGGATCGCAAGTACCGGCGCGGCAAGGCGGCCACCCTCGTCAGCGGCTTCACCGGTTCCGAGGAGGCGCTGCAGGCCCTCGGTAAGTCGCTCAAGGTCAGCTGCGGCGTAGGCGGCTCGGTCAAGGACGGCGAGATCATCGTCCAGGGCGATCAGCGCGATCGGGTCGTCGACCTTCTCCTGAACATGGGCTACCGGAACACGAAGAAAGCGGGCGGCTAACCTTTAAATCCAGACTTCAGCCCCACCGTTAAGTTCATCACCGGTTTCTCAGGCGTCGAGTCGGGGTCGACGGTAAAGTAGCCCTGCCGCAAAAACTGGAAGCTCTCCCCCACCCGTGCCCCGGCCAGTGCGGGCTCACCCTTAGCGGTGACGACGGTCAGGCTGTCGGGATTAATGAACTCCATGAAGTCGCGGTCCACGTGATCCATCGGGGTGGGATCGGTAAACAGGGGCTGGTACAGGCGAACTTCGAGGTCGATCGCCGTAGCGGCGTTGACCCAGTGCAGGGTGCCCTTGGCCTTGACCCCACTGCTGTCTTCGCCCGATTTGGAGTCCGGGTAGTAGGTACAGTTGATCTGGGTGACCTTGCCGTCGGCGTCTTCCGCGTGGCCTACGCAGTGAATGATGTAGGCACTCTTCAGGCGCACGTCCTTCTCCGGGGCCAGGCGGTAGTATTTCCGGTTCTGGGGTTCCTTGCGGTAGTCGTCGCGCTCCACGTAGAGTTCCCGGCTAAAGGGCAACTGCCGCGTGCCGCGGCTCGCGTCTTCCGGGTTATTTTCGGTCTCCAGCCGTTCGGTTTGGCCTTCGGGGTAGTTCGTGATGACCAGTTTGACCGGATCGAGCACGGCCATGTAGCGGTCGGCATCCCGGTTCATCACTTCGCGCACCTTGAATTCGAGCAGATCGAGGCTTTGCTGATTTTCCCGGCGGGTGACGCCGGTGTCGATGCAGAAGTTGCGGATCGCCTCGGCGGGGTAGCCCTTGCGGCGCAGGCCGGCCAGGGTACTCATGCGGGGATCGTCCCAGCCGCTCACCACCCCTTCCTCGATCAGCAGCTTAAGCTTGCGTTTGGAGGTGATGAAGTAGTCGACGTTCATCCGGGCAAACTCGATCTGCCGGCTGGGAAAAATCTCCAGGGCTTCGATCAGCCAGTTGTACAGATCGCGGTGGTGGCGGAACTCCAGGCTGCACAGCGAGTGCGTGATCTCCTCGAGGGAATCACTCTCCCCGTGGGCGAAGTCGTAGAGCGGGTAGATGCACCAGGCGTCGCCCGTCCGGTGGTGGGCCTCGTGCTTGATGCGGTACAGTACGGGGTCGCGCAGCAGGAGGTTGGGGTGGGCCATGTCGATTTTAGCGCGCAGCACCTTGCTGCCGTCGGCAAACTCCCCGGCTTTCATGCGCTCGAACAAATCGCGGTTCGCTTCGGGGCTGCGCTCGCGGAAGGGGCTGTTGGTACCGGGCACGCCGATATCGCCCTTTTGAGCCTCGATCTCGGCGGCCGAGGAGTCGTCTACGTAGGCCAGTCCCTTATCGATCAGCTTCAGCGCAAAGCGGTAGAGTTCCTCGAAGTAGTCCGAGGCGTAGCGGGTTTCCCCTTCCCATGCGTAGCCCAGCCAGCGGATGTCGTGCTGGATGTTATCGACGAAAAGGGTTTCCTCGGTACTGGGGTTGGTATCGTCCATCCGCAGGTTCGTACTGCCCCCGAACTTCCGGGCGGTTTCAAAATTGATCACGATCGCTTTGGCGTGCCCGATGTGGAGGTAGCCGTTGGGCTCGGGGGGGAAGCGGGTATGGATGCGGCCGTCGTGCTTGCCGGATGCGAGGTCTTCGATAATGATTTCCTCGATGAAATTGTCGGCTTTCATTTCCAAGGTTGACATGCTGGATACTTTGGAGCGGTAAGGCGGTTAGAACGGCCGAAGTTACGACAAGGTGCCCGCGCGCGCTATTCCGCCCTCACTCCCAGCCGTCGCGCTCCAGGCGGGTGTACTTTTCCTCAACAGCTTGCCGCAGACTTTCTTGGTAATCGGTGACCCGTTGCCGCACGTCCAGGTCGGTCGCCCCCAGAATCCGGGCCGCTAGCAGGCCGGCGTTCTTCGCCCCGTCGAGGGCTACGGTGGCCACCGGGATTCCCCCCGGCATTTGCAGGATCGACAGCACGGAGTCCCACCCGTCGATGCTGTTGCGGCTCTTGATGGGCACCCCGATGACCGGCAGTGGACACAGACTGGCGACCATACCCGGCAGGTGGGCGGCCCCTCCCGCTCCCGCGATGATCACTTGCACCCCGCGCCCCGCCGCCCCCTTGGCGTATTCAAAAAGCCGGTCGGGCGTGCGGTGGGCGGAAACGACGGTTACCTCAACCGCAATACCAAAGCTGGTGAGCACCTCGGCCGCCTCCCGCATGATGGGCAGGTCGGAGTCCGAACCCATGATGATCGATACCATAATTACGTGATTGAGCGCTAAAGGTAACACAACGGGCATCTGCCATCCTGACAGACCTCCGAGGTCTGTCAGGATGGCACTATTCCCCCACCCGCCCGGCCTCGCTCTCCAGGCCGGTTTCCCGTTTGCGGCTCTTCACTTTCTGGTTGCCGAAGGAGTAGCTCAGGCTGAGGCCCACCCGCCGGCTGTCCCAGTTGCCCTGGCCCACGCTGCGCAGGCCGTTGAACTCGCTCGCACCCCGCCACCCGGAGGTGAAGAAAAGGTCATTGCCACTGAGCTTGACGTTCAGTTGCTCGTTCAAGAACTTGCGCTGGAGCCCCACGTTGAGCGCCCCCAACGCCTCGTAGCGGAAGACCCCACCCCATACGCCCGGCCCGCTGAAGTAGCCGCCGACCTCGGCCGTCAGGCCCCAGGGCAGATTGACCGTGTTCTGAATGAAGCCGCCGTAGCTGAAGACCTGCACGTCCACCACCCCGCCGTCGTCGTACCGGGCCTGATTGTCGGTGTAGCTGGCCGAGAGGTTGGCGTAGAGGTTATACTTCTCGGTCACCTGCACGGGGGCACTCAGGTTGGCCGACCACACCGTCTGGGTGGCCAGGTTGTCCCAGCTGATGAAGCCGGCGCGGGGGTCGACCGGGTCGGGGCCGATCAGGCGGGTGATCTGGTTAGCCGTGCTGCTGTAGGCCACCTTCAGGTTGTAGCGGTAGGCGTGGGTGTAGCCCAGCTCGAGGTTATCGACGATCTCGGGAAGCAGGGAGGGATTACCGCGTTCGTAGCTCAACTGACTGAGTTGCTGGCGAAAGGGATTCAGGACGTTATAGTCCGGCCGGTTGATGCGGCGCCCGTAGGCCAGGTTCACGGTGTTGCCCTTCTGGGCGTTGAGGGCGTAGGTAATGCCCGCATTCGGGAAGAAGCTGACGTAATTCAGCTCCACGGGAGGCTCCTCCAGATTCACGTCGAAGGGCGTCAACTCCCCGGTCGCGTCGGTGATTTCGGTGCGTAAGCCGGCGGTAAATTTCCAGCGTTCGCTCAGTTGGCCAGCGTAGCTCAGGTAGCCGGCGTAGACATCCTCGGAGTAGTCGAATTGGTTGCTTTGCCGCACGTCGAGTGTCCGGTCGGCGAGGGCGTCCGCCTCGTAGTTGAAAAAGAGGAAGGTGTTGAAGGTACGTACCCGGCTAAAGCGGGTACCCGCGCTCAGCACCCCGCCGGCCAGGGGTTGCTCGTAATCTGCCTTCGCGGTGTAGATGTCGATGTCCGTCGGCGTCTCGAAGTAATTCAGAAAACTGCTCAGGGACCGGCCCTCGGCATCGAAGTACCGGTTGGGCTGGTCCACGAACTGGTCGTTGCGGAAGCGTCCGTAATCCAGGTCGACGTTAAGACTACGGCCTTCGGCGATCACGTAGCGGTAGTTGAGGTTGGCCGTATTCTGGCCGCGGTCGCTGTCCATCACGTTTCGGGCGATAAGCGTGGAGTCATACCGGGGGGTACCTGCGCCGAGGTTGAACACGTCCGTTTCGTTGTTGCCCAGATTGTTTCCATCGTTGTAGCGGCCGCCCACGAGCACGCCAATGGTGTGTTTTTCGCCAATACGAAAATCCGCCCCCACCCGGTAGTTGGCCGTCCGCCCGCTGTAGCGCCCGAAGTTGTCCTCGTCGAGCAGCAATCCGTTCTGGTAATTATCGAAAATCATCTCGTTGAAGTTTTCGATGCTGTTGTAGCCCAGACTCCCGTACACGTTGACCCAGCGGTTGCGGTAGTTGCCGGTGGCATCGACGCCGCCCCGGAAGTAGCGGCCCTGGCTGGCGTTGGTGCTCAGCGATCCATTGGCGCCCTGGTCGTCCGGTCGTTTGAGGCGGATGTCGATGATGCCCGCGTTGCCCTCCGCTTCGTACTTGGCCCCCGGGTTGGTGATGATGTCGATGCGGTCGATCTGTTCGGCGGTCAGGTTTTGCAGGTAGTTGCTCAGGTCCTGCCCCTGGAGGGGCAGCCGGCGCCCGTCGACGTACAGCAGCACGCCGGAGCGGCTCAGTACGCTGATGTTATCGTTGTTATCGACCGTCACGCCGGGAGCTTTACGTAGCAGGTCCAGGCCATTGTTGCCCACGGCATTGATCGTCCCCTCCACGTTGAAGACGGTGCGGTCGGGCTTCACTTCCACGAGTGCGCGGCGGGCGGTGACCGTTGCTTCGGCCAGCTCCACCGCCGCGGGGGCCATGGCCAGCACGCCCAGGTCGGCGTCGGAGGTCACCTCTAGGGCCGGGCGGCGCAGTTCCGGGGCGCCGAGATAGGTCACGGACAGGTCGTAGGTCGCGGCGGCCACCTCTTGCAGGCGGAACAGACCGGCATCGTCGGTCGTCTCTACCTTCACGAGGGTCGAGTCACTGCGCAGATACAGCGCGACGTTGGCAAAGGCCACGGGCGCGCCGTCGGCATCCTGCACCTGCCCCTTCACGGTAAACTGGGCGCGGACGCAGGTGCCAAGAAATAAAAAGAGGAGAAGGGTAAGCCAGGTTTTCATCGTATGAGGTTATGTTCAATTTACTGATTGCCACAAACTTAGGAGATCCAAGCACTCTCCTCTCGTTACTTTCGATGGATGGCCAAAAACGATGGATGAGCGCATACACCAGGGACGAACCACGCCTCCAATGGTTGCTCACCCCCCGTAAATGGCCGGCTATCGGGGGGGCATAAGGGGACCCGGCGGAAGTCCTTATCATTGTATCATGCATGAGCGCCGCAACTGGCCATGGCGGGAAGTTTTACTGGTTACCGGCTTATACCTCGTATTTGCCCTATTCTACATGGTCGTCCTGCGCCTTTCTTATCCGCAGGGGTACGGGGCACCGACGGGGCTCTTTGACTACCTGAACTGGCGGATCGCTTACCTGGATTACACGCTCAAAGCCCTCTACACCCTACCCATTTGGTACCTTACATTCCGTACGCTGCGCCACTGGCCATTGGCTTACCGGGTGTTACTGAATCTCATTTTTCTTCCGGTGTGGGTAAAGGGCTGGCAGCTTTCCTACTACTGGCTCGTCGACACGTACTTCGGCGGCGGTCACCTCCAGGGGCCCGGGGAATGGTGGGACGTGTACATTCCCGCCCTGTTTTACGTGCTGCAATTTGGCATCTTTCACGCCTGGCACTACTACCAGGATATACGGGCTAAGGAGGCCGCGCGGGCCGAGAGCGAACGCCTAGCCCTGGCCAGTGAGCTCACCGCCCTCAAAGCCCAGCTCAATCCTCACTTCCTCTATAATGCCTTCAATACGATCAGCGCCTCCACCGGCCCCGGCCAGGAACATACCCGCGACCTGATCGCCCAGCTCAGCGATCTCTTTCGCTACCAACTCCAGGCCAATCGGTCGGATCAGCTCCCCCTCGCCTCCGAACTGCGCTTCGTGACGGACTACCTTGCCCTGGAGCAAGCCCGCTTCGGTGAACGCCTATCCTACACGATTCGGGTCGACTCACCGGAGCTTCATCAGGCCATGCTCCCCCCCTTGCTGCTCCAGCCGCTGGTGGAAAACGCGGTGCGCCACGGCCTGTTGCCGCTGGTGTCCGGGGGCAGCATTTGCATCGACGTCCGGGAGGAAGCCGCCCGGCTAAGGGTGGAGATCACCGACGACGGAGCTGGCTTCCTGTCCGATGCCGTAACCTACGGCTATGGCATCCGCACCACCCGGCGCCGCCTGTCTCTCCTGTACCACACCGCCCTGACGATTGTAAGTCAGCCGGGGCGGGGCACTTCCTGTTCGTTCTCTATACCCCTTACGTATGCTCCGCAAAGTGCTAGTGATCGACGACGAAGCGCCCGCCCGTCAGTTGTTGCTCGAATACCTGAGTGATTATCCCGACCTGATCGTCGTGGGGGAAGCGGCCAATGGCGTGGACGCCCTGCGCCTCATCGCCGAGCACCAGCCCGAAACCATCTTTCTGGACGTCCAGATGCCGGGGCTTACGGGCCTGGAAGTGCTTGCGCGCCTCGAGGAGCTCCCCATGATCATCTTTACCACGGCCTACGATCAGTACGCCTTCGAAGCCTTCGAGCTACACGCCGTCGACTACCTCCTAAAGCCCTATTCCCGGTCCCGCTTCGCGCGCGCCATCGACCGCATCGCCCTGCGCAGTCCGCAGCCGCAGCCGCAGGAGCACGTGGCCCGCCTGGCGCAACAGCTCCGCGACGATACTACCCGCTACCCCGACCGCATCATGGTACCCCGCGGCCACAAATACGTAGCCCTACCCGTCGCGGAGATCCTGTGTATTCGTGCGGAGGGTGATTACTCGACCATTATTACGGCCGAGCGCACCTTCCTCAGCCAGTATAGCCTCAAGGAGAGTGAGGTGCGGCTCGACCCGGCGCAGTTTTTACGCGTCCACCGTTCGACCATCATCAACCGGTCCGCCATCAACGAGATCTACCGGGAGGGCCACGGATACGACCTGGTTTTGGCCAACGGTGAACTCATCCGGGCCAGTCGCGGCTACGCCGCCGTGGTGAAGGAGCTGTTGTTTTAAGCAGGGAAAAATACTCGTCTTACTTGACGCGGCCGGCTTCCTCGTCGAGGCCCGTCTGCCGGCGGCGGCTGCGGACCTTCTGGTTGCCGAAGTCGTAGCTCAGGCTGAGGGCCACCCGGCGGCTGTCGCGCAGTACGTCCAGGGTGGTCACCAGGCCATTGAAGTCGCTCGTACCGTTGAACAGGTTGGTGAGCAGCAGGTCGCTCCCGCTGAGTTTCACGCTGAGCTGATTGTTCAAAAAACCGCGCTGCAGCCCCACCCCGAGCATGCCGAAGTCTTGGTACACGAGGGTTGCCCCGGCCACACCGGGACCGAAATAATAGCCGGTGATCTCACCGGTGAGTTTCCACGGGAGGGTGAAGGTCTGCTGGGTGATCAGCCGGTAGTTGAAAACCTGCAGATCGACCATTCCCTCTTCGCCGTAATCGGCCTGGTTGTTGATGTAGCTGGCCGAGGCGTTCATGTACAGCCGCCACCAGTCGGTGATTTGCACCGGGCCGCTGGCGTTCAGGGAAAAGATTTGTTGTTCCGCCAGGTTGGCGTAGGTCATGAACGCCGCGCGCGTATCGATCGTGTCGGGGCTGTAGAGGGTGGTGATCTGATCGGCGGTGCGGCTGTAGCCCAGTTTGAAGTTGTAGCGCCCCGCGAGGGTGTAGCCGACCTCAAAATTATTGACGATCTCCGGGCGCAGGCGGGGGTTGCCCCGCTCGTAACTCAGTTTGTTGAGCTGGACGCGGAAGGGGTTCAGCACGTTGTAGTCCGGCCGGTTGATGCGGCGTCCGTAGCTGAAATTCAGGGTGTGCCCCTCGGCTACGGCGTAAGACAGTGCGGCATTGGGAAAAAAGGATACGTAGTTGAAGCTGACGTCCGGTTCGGCCTGGCTGGGATCGAGGGCCGTGAGCTCGCCCAAAGCATCGGTGGCCTCCACGCGTAGCCCCCCGCTGTAGCTTACCTTTTCACTGAGGCTGGCGCCGTAGCTGATGTAGCCCGCGTAGACCTTCTCGTCGTAAGTGAAGCGGTTGCTGTTGCTCGGGATCAGCGTAGGATTTTCCGACAGGCCGGCGTAGAACAGGAAGGTATTTTCGGTGCGGACGCTGGAGAACTTGGCACCCGCGCTTGCCGCCCCCTTGCCCAGGGGGAAGTCGTAGTCCAGTTTGGCGGTGTAGATGTCGATGTCGCGGGGGGTATCGAAATAATTATCCTGCACCGAGAGGAGTTGTCCGTCAGGAGTGACAAAGCGGTTGGGCTGATCCAGGACGTCGTCGTTGCGGAAGCGTCCCTGGTTGAGGTCGACGTTGAGCGCTTGTCCCTTACCGATGGCCAGGGAGTAGTTGAGGTTCAGGGTGGACTGGTTGTGCTGGCCCCTGCCGTCCACCCCGCCGAGGAGTATGCTATCGGGGCGCCCCCCGAAGGTCCCGAGCTGGTAGATCTCGGTGCTGTTGACCACGTCGCGCCGGTTGTCTTCGTACTGGCCGGTGTAGAGGATGCCGAGGGTGGATTTCTTGCTGAGGAAGTAGTCGACGCCCGCCCGGAAGGCCGGAGTGTACGATTGCGGCTTGCTGTAGAGGTAGTCGATCAGCCGAAATTCGTTCTGCCGACTATCGCCGAGGGTACGGGTGAAGGTCTCGTAGGCATTATAGCTGACGTTGGCGAAGGCGTTGAGGGAGCGGCTGCGGTAATTTCCGTTGCCGTTGAGGGTATAGCGGGCGTAGCGCCCCTGGCTGCCGGTGGCGGCAACGGACCCGTTGGCCCCCTCGTCCTCCGCCTTCTTCAGGCGGATGTCCAGGATGCCCGCGTTGCCCTCCGCTTCGTAGCGGGCCCCGGGGCTGGTGATGACCTCGATGCGGTCGATCTGTTCGGCGGTGAGGTTGCGCAGGTAATTGCTGAGGTCTACGCCCGACAGGGGGAGGCGGCGGCCATCCACGTAGACCAGGACGCCGGAGCGGCTGAGTACCAGGATGTTTTCGTTGTTGTCGACGTCTACGCCGGGGGTCATCCGGAGCAGTTCGAGCCCGTTGTTTCCCGTAGCGTTGATGGTGCCCTGGACGTTGAACACGGTACGGTCCGTCTTCACCTCCACCAGGGCGCGGGTTGCGGTCACGGTGGCCCCCTGCAGGTCGATGCCCGCCGGGGCCAGTTCGAGGATGCCGAGGTCCAGGTCGGCCTCGAGGTGAAAATCGTCCAGGCGGAGATCGGCAGCCCCCAGGTAGGTCACGACCAGTGCGTAGGTACCGCCAATCAGGTTGGACAGCGTGAAGCCGCCGGCATCGTCGGTGAGCTCGACCTTGACGAGGGAGGAATCCGCGGACCGGTACAGGGCCACGTTTGCAAAGGACACGGGGTTGCCGTCACTGTCGTTCGTTGTACCGCTTAGGGTATGCTGTGCGGAGGCGCTGGTGCAAAGCAACACCGCGAGGAGCTCAATAATCCAGGTTTTCATATGGGTCAGGTGAACACGAAATCAATATTCCACAAAGGTAGCCAATCACCTTATTGTACCTACTTTAATTGCTTAATTTAGCGCGTATTAGCCTAATTTCATTCATGAACCTCGACGATTTTCGCGACTACTGCCTGGCCAAGTATGCCGTGGAAGAAACGCTGCCCTTCGGGCCGAATACCTTGGTGATGAAGGTCGCCGGCAAGATGTTCGCCCTCACGGGATTGGAGGAGGAGGACTTCCGGATCAACCTCAAGTGCGACCCCGACCGGGCGGTGGAATTACGCGATCGCCACCCGGCCATCGTCGCGGGCTGGCACATGAACAGCCGCCACTGGAATACCCTGCACGTGGAGACGGGTGAGCTGCCGGACGCCCTGGTGCGCGAACTCATCGATCACAGCTATGCCCTGGTGGTGGCTAAGCTACCGCGGCGGGTGCGCGACACCCTGGGGCAGGACGCTGGCTGAGCAATTGCTGGCTGCCCCCGCACCGCTCACCCGAGTTTAGCCAGCTGCTTGACCATGGCTCGCATGTCCTTAGGCAATTCCACTTCGTAGTGCATCCACTCCTGGGTAATCGGATGCACAAAGCCGAGGCGGGACGCGTGGAGGGGGACGCGGGAGAGGAGCGGCCGCTCGACTTCGTGCTTGCCCTTGTTGTAGCGCCGCCCCTTGACCTCCGAGAGCATGAATTCGGTGCGCTTACCGTAGAAGGGATCGACCAGGAGCGGATGGCCGATGTACGCCAAGTGCACACGGATCTGGTGGGTACGGCCGGTAAAGATCTGCACCCCGACGAGGCTGAATTTGCCGAGGACTTCCATGACCTTGTAGTCGGTCCGGGCGAACTTCCCATTGCGGTTGGTGACCATCATCTGGCCGACCTTCGAGGGATGGGGGGCGATGGGCTCGTCGATGGTTCCCTCCTCCGGGTCGGGCGTGCCGTCGACCAGGGCAAGGTAGACCTTTTCCACTTCGCGGGCCTCGAACTGCATGCTGAGTCCACGGTGAGCCTCCGGGGTGCGGGCGAAGACCAGCACCCCGGTGGTGGGCCGGTCGAGGCGGTGCACGGGCATGATGCTGCCGTAGCGCGCGGCGAGCATATGCTTCAGGTTGGGCAGATCGGGGTCGTGGCGGTCGGGGACGGAGAGCACGTCGGCGGGCTTGTCGACGACGATGAGGTGATCGTCCTGGAAGAGGATGGGCAATTTCATGGGCGGGCGAAGGTACGGTTGGACGGATTAAGCCGTTGGACGGGGTGACCCCGTCCAACGGGTAAGCGGTCGGACGGGGTGACCCCGTCCGACGGGTAAACGGTCGGACGGGGTCAGCACGCCCGCAGTATCCGGAGCCAGTTTCCAGAGAACACCCGCTCGCGATCCCCATGCGTATAGCCTCGCCGCTTGAGCATCGGACCCAGCTTACGGAGATCAGCCACGGTATCCAGATCATAAGGCGACTGCTCAGTTCCAAAAAGACCGTCCAAATCGCTGCCGATACCGATATGGTCGGCGTTACCGGCCAACTGACAGATGTGGTCGTAGTGATCGACGATACGCTCCAGGCCGATATTCAGCTCACGGGAGGAGTAGCGGCCCCGCTCGTAGGTCGGGTGCAACATCCACGCGTCGAGGGCACCCCCCAGCACTCCACCCCGCTCGATGACCGCCCGGATCTGGTCGTCGCTAAACTGCCTTTCCCCCGGCACGAGCGCCCTACAGTTCTGGTGACTAGCGATCACCGGTCCCCGGAACAAGTCCAGGGCTTCGAAAAATCCCACATCCGTCAGGTGGGTAAGGTCGAGCACTATCCCCAACCCGTCGATTTCTCGTAGCAGGTCACGACCGGCCGGGGTGAGCCCCCCACCATCGGAGCCCGTCCCCGGTGCATACCGCCCCGGACCAAAGTGGGCCGGACCAATAACCCGCAACCCCTGCGCGTAGAATCGGTGCAGATGGTCAAGAGTAACGATGGAATCCGCCCCCTCCAGCGCCAGCACGTAGCCCACCGGAAGACGCGCGTGGTCGGTTGCGTGCTCCCAGTTTTTCAGGTGGTCGGCCAGCCCTACCTGGTCCGTCAACTGCACCATCTCCCCCTGCGCCTCCATTTGCCGGTACCAGGCCAGTTGCCGCTGGGCATCGGCCCAGGCCTGGGCGGGCGAGTGCCACCCCGGTAGGCGTAGGTTGGCGGGGCGGCTACCCAGCGGCTGCACCCGGGCGATCATGGTGGCAAAAACAATCCCTACCCCACCCCGACGCAGGTCTGGCAAAGCCACCGTACCCCGTCCCCGGTCGGGATGATCCGTCCAGCCCATCGCCCGTTCCCGTTCCCGAATGGCGTGTACCGGCTGCCTCAGGTCGCGATTGTACGCCATCGCATTCGTTGCCAGGTCGAGGTGGGCGTCAAGGATCACGTCACACGGTAATTTTGCGGCTGCGGGCCACCACCTGCCAGGCTTCCCCCACCTCGCCGTTCACCACGGGCAGCAGTTCATCGTAAAGGGTAACCGTAGGACAAACGTGCCAGGGAACGGCGTAAAACGCCTGCCCGACGCGGTACACGCCGCTGTCCGGCACCGTGAGGACCAGGTGCTCCTCCGATTGCAGCCGAATGGTGTAGTCCGCAATCCCCGGGAACACCACGCGGGGCTGCGGCGGATCGGCGGCTACGGCCTTGGAACCCACGTCCAGGCAAATCGTACAGGCATCAACGATTGAGATGATACGGGTCAGGATGAGCGCGGCCGGCTCGAAGGGCAGTTCCGGAATGTTGCGGGCATAACCCGCGTCCCAGAGGTAGAAGGTACCCGGACTGACCGTCGTGTTGGGCTTACCAATATAGTAGGGAAAGCTCGCGGAGCCACCCATCACCAACTCCAGTTCCCCGAAGGCCGGGGCGAGCTCCTTTCGCAGCGCATCGACCGCGGCGTACACCTTGGATGTATAGCCTCGCCGCACTTCCGGGTCGGGATCGTGCAGGTGGCCATCGTACACGTGCAGCCCCCGCACCCGGATTCCCTCTAGAGCACCAATATACGGGAGCAGGGAGGGCACGGCTGCGGGTGCAATGCCGGTACGGTCCATACCTACGTTCACATCCACGTAGACGGGAAGGGGGTGTAGGGCAAAGAGGTCCGCCAGCATCCGGGCGGTCGTCTCGTTATCCACCAGGCTGGCGAATTCCGTGGCGGGGTACAATTCCCGGAGTTGACGCCACCGCTGGGCCTTGACCGCGGAAAGTTGGTAGCTCAACAATACCTCCCGGGCGCCCACGCTACCGAGCATTTCTCCCTCACTGACGGTACTGCACTTAAAGCGATCAATGCCCCGCGCCATTGCCATCCGGACGATTTCGCGGCACTTGACGGTCTTGACGTGGGGCCGCAGGCAGTGGCCGTCTGGCGTATCGGCCATGGCGATGGCCCGGTCGATGTTCTCGCCGATCACCTCCGGAAAGACCAGCAGCGCCGGCGAATCTACCCGATCGAGTGCGTCCAGCCGGTAGCGCGCATCCAGCCCGACGGTCATGCGCGGTCGAGTTTGGCAATGACGTCGATTTCAATCTTAATGCCGTGCTTGAGGCCCGATTGTACCGTTGTTCGCGCCGGCCGCACCCCGGAAAAGAAGGTGGCGTACTCCGCATTGAAGCGCTGAAAGTCATCGCTGTCGGCGAGGTGGACGGTAACCTTCACGACATTGTCCATCGTGGCCCCGCCCCGTTCCAGAATAGCTTTGATGTTATCCAGGGTCCGCCGGGTTTCCTCCTCGATGGTGCCGAGCACGACCTGGGAAGTAGCAAAGTCCGTAGGCGTTTGTCCGCTCACGAACATCAGGTCGCCGACAATCACCGCGTCGGAATAAGCGCCGGTGACGAAGTCCTCCTTGCGCTGGGGATGGGTAATGCGGGTCTTTTCCATACTTCTAGGATTTTTGACGTGCAATGACCTCCTGGCGGGAGGTGCCGAGTCCGTCGATGCCGAGTTCGACGACATCGCCGGGCTTAAGGTAGCGCGGGGGTTTCATGCCGAGGCCCACGCCGCTGGGGGTACCGGTACTGATGACGTCGCCGGGCAGTAGGGTCATGAAGCGGCTGATGTAGCTGATGCACTGCGGGAGGTCGAAGATAAAATCGGCCGTCGTGCTATGCTGCACCATCTCGCCGTTCACCTTTAGCCAGAGACGCAAGCCGTGGGGATCGGATACCTCGTCGGCCGTCGCGATCCAGGGACCGAGGGGAGCGAAGGTGTCGGCACTCTTTCCCTTCACCCACTGTCCGCCGCGCTCCATTTGGAAGGCCCGTTCGCTGACGTCGTTGTGCAGGACGTAGCCGGCTACGTAGTCCATCGCCTCCGCCTCGCTGACGTAGCTGGCCCGCTTACCCATCACGACGGCGAGCTCCACCTCCCAATCGGTCTTGGTGCTGCCCTCCGGGAGTATAATGGGATCGTAAGGCCCCGTGATGGCCGTGGTCGCCTTCATAAAAATGACCGGCTCGGTGGGCGCGGCGGCCCCGGTTTCGGCGGCGTGGGCGGCGTAATTCATCCCGACGCAGATAAGCTTGGAAGGGCGCGCACAGGGGGCGGCGAGGCGGACGTCTTGGCCCACCACCGGGCAGGTGTTCTCGTGATCGCGTAACCAAGCGGATAAGCGCTCGACACCCCCACTCGCGAAGAAGTACTCATTGTAGTCTTCTCCAAAACCAGACACATCAATGCGGCTGCCGTCGGAACGCTGCACCCCGGGCCTGGGACTGGACGCCGGGAGCTGAAAACGGATTAGTTTCATGGGAGACAAGATAAGTTAGAAATAGGGTTGTGACTCAGGAGCTGTAACCGGGCCCCTTCATTGCACCTGCGTCCCCGCCGGAGTGTGGAGGTGGTTAGTTCGTTAGTTCTTTAGATGCACACGGTACTGACGCCAGGTATAGTAGTTCTTTAGATGCAAATGAAGTGCCCCCTGCATCAGTCCTACGCGCCTAAAGAACTAACGTTCTAAAGAACTAACCCCCTGCATCAGCCCTACCCGTCTAAAGGACTACCCCCCTCCCCCAACTGTGGATAACTTTTTGTTTGAAAAACCCGTTTTCTAGGTACCTTGCCGGAGCCGAAATCCCCCCGACGATGCCCGAATTTTGCCACCTGCACTGCCACACCCAGTATTCCCTGCTCGACGGCGCTTCCGAGATCGGGGTGATGATGGATAAGGCGGTAGCGGACGGACAGAAGGGGGTCGCGCTGACCGACCACGGCAATATGTTCGGGGCCTTCAAGTTCGTCGCGGAGGCGGACAAGCGCAGCCTCAAGCCGATGATCGGCTGCGAATTCTACCTCGTCGAAGACCGTCACAAAAAGGCCTTCAGCCGGGCCCGGGGGGAAAAGGACAACCGCTATCACCAGCTGATGCTGGCCAAGAACAAGCAGGGCTACCTCAACCTGGCTAAGCTCTGCAGCATCGGCTACATCGAGGGACTGTACGGCAAGTATCCCCGCATCGATAAGTCTCTGATCGCCAAGTACAGCGAGGGGGTGATCGCCAGCAGTTGCTGCATCGGCGCGGAGATCCCGCAGTTGCTCATGCAGGGTAAGGACGAGGAGGCCGAAACCGCCCTGAAGTGGTGGCTCGAAATTTTCGGCGACGACTACTACATCGAGTTGCAGCGCCACCGGGGCCTGGACAACATCGACTAACCTCGGCATCAGCCAGGAAGACATCAACCAGAAGCTGCTGCGCCTCGCCCGCAAGCACGACGTGAAGGTGATCTGCACCAACGACAGTCACTACGTCGAGGAGGAGGATTACCTGCCCCACGACATCCTGCTGTGCGTCAATACGGGCAGCCTGATGGAGGACACCACCCGCTTCAAATTTCCGAGCTCCGACTTCTACTTCAAGTCGCAACGGGAAATGGCCCAGCTCTTCAAGGACGTGCCGGAGAGCCTGGACAACACCATGGAGATCCACGACAAGATCGAGCACCTGAAGCTGACCAGCGACGTCCTGCTGCCCAACTTCCCCATGCCGGCCGGCTTCGCCACCCAGGACGACTACCTCCGCCACCTCACCTACGAGGGCGCTAAGAAGCGCTACGGGGAGCTCAGCGCCGTAGTCACCGAGCGGCTCGACTTCGAACTCGACGTCATCAAGGCCTCGGGCTACCCGGGCTACTTCCTCATCGTCCAGGACTTTACCGACGCCGCCCGCAAGATGGGCGTCAGCGTAGGCCCGGGCCGGGGATCGGCGGCGGGCTCGGCGGTCGCCTACTGCACGGGGATCACCAACATCGACCCCATCAAGTACGACCTGCTCTTCGAGCGCTTCCTCAATCCGGAGCGGGTCTCGATGCCCGACATCGACATCGACTTCGACGACGTCGGCCGCCAGAAGGTGATCGACTACGTCATCGACAAGTACGGACAGCAACAGGTGGCCCAGATCATCACCTACGGCACCATGGCGGCCCGCTCCTCGCTGCGCGACGTCGGCCGGGTCATGGACGTACCCCTCAGCGAGGTCGACAAAGTAGCCAAGTCCTTCCCCGCCCAGCTCGGAGCTACCCTGCGCGACGTGCTCGCCGCCGAAGACATCCACCCCAAACTGAAGGGCCAGCTCAACGGCGACGACACCGAGAAAGCCTACGCGCTTCCGCGAACTGGCCGACCAGAACGACCAGATCGGCGAGATGATCCGCACCGGCCGGCAAGCTCGAAGGAAGTATCCGCAACACCGGCGTCCACGCCTGCGGCGTGGTCATTACCCCTACCCCGGTGACCGAGCACGTGCCCGTCACGGCCGACAAGGACACGGGCATGTACATCAGCCAGTTCGACAACTCCGTCGCCGAAGACGGCCGGCCTGCTGAAGATGGACTTCCTGGGCCTGAAAACCCTGAGCATCATCAAGGATGCCCTCGTGATGATCAAGGAGAACCACGGCGTCGACATCGACATCGATGACCATCCCGCTCGACGACGAGCAAGACCTACGACCTCTTCCAGCGCGGGGAAACCAACGGCATCTTCCAGTACGAGTCCGGGGGGATGCAGAAGCACATGAAGAACCTCAAGCCGACGACCTTCGACGACTTGATCGCCATGAACGCCCTGTACCGGCCCGGCCCGCTCGAGTACATCCCCGAGTTCATCGAGCGCAAGCACGGCCGCAAGCCCGATCGTCTACACCCTCGACGGCGGAAGAACAGTACCTGAAGGAAACCTTCGGTATCTACGTGTATCAGGAGCAGATCATGCTGCTCGTCGCAGTCCATCGCCGGCTTCTCCAAGGGGCAGGCCGACGTGCTGCGCAAGGCCATGGGTAAGAAGCAAAAGGCGGTACTCGACAAGATGTACCCCACCTTCATCGAAGGCGGCAAGGCCAACGGCCACCCCGAGGATAAACTGGGTAAAATCTGGAAAGACTGGGAAGCCTTCGCCTCCTACGCCTTCAACAAGTCGCACTCCACCTGCTATGCCCTCGTGGCCTACCAGACGGCCTACCTCAAGGCCCACTACCCGGCCGAATACATGGCCTCCGTGCTGACGCACAACCGCACCGACCAGACCAAACTGACCTTCTTCCTCAAGGAGTGCAAGCGCATGGACGTGGAGGTGCTGCGGCCCCGACATCAACGAGAGCCAGGCCGAATTCGCGGTCAACAAGCACGGTGCCATCCGCATCGGCATGACGGCCCTGAAGGGGGTCGGCGAAGGCCCGGTCGAGGAGATCCTGCGGGCCCGCAGGGAAGAAGAGCCCTTCGAATCCGTCTTCCACCTGCATGCAGCGCGTCGAGCCGGGCACGGTCAACAAGCGGGTGCTCGAAGCCCTCGTGGATGCCGGGGCCTTCGACTGCTTCGACGAGGTGCACCGGGCGCAGTACTTCGCGCCCGAGCGAGAAGTACGACAGTTACCTCGAGCACGTCACGAAGTACGCCAACGCCTACCAGAGCCAGCTGGCCTCGGCGGCCTCCTCCCTCTTCGGGGCCATCCAGGATGAGGTGCTGCCCGATGAGCCGAGCCCCCCCGAAGCCCGGGAGTGGAACCTGCCCGAAAAACTCATGCGCGAGAAGGAAGTCACCGGCGTCTACGTCAGCGGCCACCCCCTCGACGGCTACAAGCTCGAGATCGACAACTACATCACTTGCTCCCTCGGCTGAGCTGGACCCCGCCAAGTACGGTAAGATCACCATGCGGCTGGCCGGCATGATCAGCGGCGCCCGCCACATGGTGAGCAAGAACGGCAACGGGTGGGGCATCTTCGAACTCAGCGACTTCGACGAGACGATCGAGTTCAAGCTCTTCGGGGAGGACTACGAGAAGTACAAACACGTACTCAACCAGGGCAAGGCGGTCTTCGTCAAGGCCAACTACCGGCAGAAGTGGAACAGCGAGGACGTAGAAATCAGCGTGAGCGAAGTAAAACTCCTGGAAGGCATAGGCCGTGAAATGACCGAAGCCATCATCCTCAAACTCCCCCTGGCCGACCTGACCCGCGAACTGGTCGTCAGTCTCGACGAACTCTGCCGCAGTACCAGGGGCGACAGAAACTGCGCATGGTCTTCTACGACCCCGAAGAAGACCTCACGCTCAAGATGTACAGCCGCGATCGCCTGGTCGACGCCGACACGGACTTCATCAACGCGATCGAGCGCCTGGGCATCACCTACCGGGTAGCGTAGGCGGGCGGGGACGCAGGATGCAGCGAGGATTCGGGGAAAATTGCAAGTTGTGGTCAGCCTCGGGTGTAGAACTTGACCCCCTTGGGGGTTGATTGAGCGCTAAAGCATATTTTACGCTGGCGTCCCGCTTCAAAATCCTCCTATGTTCACTCAAAATAGCCGAAGGGCCTTTCTGCGCCGCTTCGGATTACTCTCCGGTGGCATGTTGGGTACCCAGTTGCCCGCCGCGGCTGGTGGTCGTCCCACCGCACCCGCGTCTTACCGCCACTTTACCCTCCCCGAGATTTGGCAGGACGTAGAAGGTGCCGTTACCGGCCTCCTGTTCTCTCAGGTGGGCTACGACCTCGGGGAAGCGGTGCGGGTGGTGCTGCGCCTGCCGGATCGGGATTTGCTCCCCGACTCCGTGACGTGCCACCTGCGTCTTCCCGAAGGAGGTGACGTACACCAAACGCCCTGCACCTACTGGGGCGCTAAGTGGAACAGCCACTGGTGGGTCGCCGAGTTCACGGACATTACCGAGGCCGGCGAATGGACGGTAGCGGTGCGCGATGGTTCCGAAGTGCTCTTTGCCGCACCGGGCCTCCGCGTCGCCGAGAACATCCTCTGGAGAAGTACCTACGAATATTCCTCCGTGGATATGCTCGAGCGTCGCCTGCACTTTACTAAGGTGGGCTCCGGTTGGATGGATGCCGGCACGCTTTGGGTAGAAAGCCCCGCCCAGAGTGCCATGATCATCTGCCTGACCGATCTGGTCCTACACGCCGACGACCGCGGACTGTCCGAGGCTTTCCGCGAGCGGCTGTACAAGCAGATTACCGTGGGGTCCGACTACCTCGTCCTCACCCAGGAGAAGGCCCGGGAGCTGGGCTTCCCGGCGGGGGCGATGTCCCACGACGTGCTCGGCCACGAGCGGGAGATCCTGCCCAACGACGCCGCCAAGGCGGTGGTGGCCCTGCTGCGGGCGGTGGCGGCCCTCCCCGAAGCGACTTACTCCGAGCGGCGCGCCAATTACCTGCAGGCTGCCCGCCTGACCTACGACTGGCTCATTCACACCGCCCACCCCCTCGGCGACCACGGACTCGTTCGTCTACAGCGGGGCCTGCCGGACGATGCCTACATTCCGGACGACGAATATCCGACGCGCGACCTGGTCTTTCTCTGTTGGGGGGCCCTGGAGCTGTGGAAGACCGGCGACGAGGCGGCCGGTGCACGGTGCCTGAGTTTTGCGCGACGCATCATGAACCGGCAGTTCACCGCCGAAGCTCCCGAGCAGGGTTACTACGGCCACTTCAAGGAATTTGATTCCGCGCCCCACAGCGAGAAGTCCTGGGTGCACAGCATCTACGGCGGAGTGTACGGCGTCGATGCCGGAGGCTTGTATCCCCATTACCTGGTCCCGCTCCTGGAGCTGCTCGATCTGCATCCCGAACACGCCGATGCCAGCCAGTGGCGGTCTACCCTGACCCACTTTGCCGAGGGCTTTCTGATCCCGGCCTGCCGGCAAAGTCCTTTCCTGATTATCCCCAACGGGGTGTTTGGGGAAGAAGGGCTCATCTACTTCGCCGGGCCCATGCACGGCAGCAACTCGATCTACGGCTACACGGCCGCACTGGCGCTGCGGCTGGAGCGGCTGCTCGGCCTACCCGAATTGCGCGCCATCGCCGTCGGTAACCTCCAGTGGATAGCCGGCCTGAACGCGGGGGTCACCAAGGACAGCCTGATCGGCAGCGTGATCTACGACGAGGAGATCCCCGACGGCGTGGCCCTGCCCCGAAGCATGATCTGCCGGATCGGGAATAACTACGCGGGTACCTGGTTCAACACCAAGGGCGTCGTCTGCAACGGGTTCTCGGTCGGGGAACAGTTCAGGCACGACGTCTTTCCGACGGCGGCGACCGATGGTCCCTATTCCTTCACGGATGAGGACTGGATCCCCCACAGTGCCGGGTGGCTTACCGGCTTGCTCTACCTTTAATTTACCCACTCACCCTTATACTTATGTCCTCAGAATCTCGACGGGAGGCGGCCGCCATGCTCGACCACTCCATTCTGCACCCTACCCACACCGATGCCGACCTGGCCAAGGAATGCGCGCTGGCCGACCGCTACCGCGTAGCCAGCGTCTGCGTGAAACCCTACATGGTGGCCACCGCCCGGCGCTTGCTGGTGGACAGCCCGGTCCGGGTCGGTTGTGTCATTGGGTTTCCGGCAGGGAATTCGACCATCGCCACCAAAGTATTCGAGACCACCGAGGCCTGCCGTAACGGGGCCACGGAGATCGACATGGTGATCAACATCGCCCGGGTGCTGGAGGGCGACTGGGCCTATGCGGCTACCGAGATCGCGGCGGTCACCCGCGCGGCGCACGCCGGGGGGGCGCTCGTCAAGGTGATCTTTGAAACCGATTACGTTACGGAGCAAGCATCCATCCGCCGACTCTGCCGGATCTGTACCGACGCGGGAGCCGACTTCGTGAAGACGTCCACCGGCTTCGGCTTTTCGAAGGACGCCGACGGGCACTACGGCTACGTCGGGGCCACCCTGGAAAACCTCCGGCTGATGGTCGAGAGTGTCGGACCCGACGTCCGGGTGAAGGCCTCGGGGGCCATGCGCACCTTGGAAAAGATTCAGGCCGCCCGCGAACTGGGCGTCAGCCGCATCGGGGTCAGTGGACTGGAAAACCTATTGGGCCCCGCGCCCGCAACGGCCGAGAGCGGCTACTAACCCCCTGACTAATGTTCATCGTCGAATCGTACGGGCTGGCCGTCGTGTTCTGTATCATCACCATGTTGGGCTGGGGTTCCTGGGCCAACACCCTCAAGATGACGCCGGAGCGCTGGGGTTTCCCCCTGTATTATTGGGACTACACCTTCGGGCTCGTACTGACTACCCTGCTGTTGGGACTCACCATGGGCAGTGCCGGCGCGGAGGGGCGGGCCTTCCTGCCGGATTTAGCGCAGGCCGATCCGTCGTCCATCGGTCTGGCGCTGGTGGGCGGGGTGATCTTCAACCTCTCTAATCTCCTGATCGTGGCGGCCACGGCGATTGCGGGTATGGCGGTGGCCTTTCCCATCGCGGTGGGCCTGGCCCTGGTCATTGGCGTCGTGGTGAACTACGTCGCCGATCCGCTCGGCAACCCCTATATGCTGTTCCTCGGCCTGGCACTGGTGGTAGCGGCCATCCTGATCGATGCCGTGGCCTACGGGCGGCTGCCGGACAGCAAGGGGGGCAACATGCGCAAGGGGATCATCATCTCTATTCTCTCCGGCGTGTTGATGGGATTCTTTTACCGCTTCGTGGCGGCTTCCATGATCAAGGACTTCGCCCAACCGGAGCCGGGTTTTCTCACCCCCTACTCGGCCATGTTCGTCTTTACGATCGGGATCTTGCTTTCCAATTTCGGGTTCAACAGCTGGTTCATGTACCGCCCGCTGGTGGGCACCCGCGTGACCTTCCGTGATTACTTCCAACGGGGCACCCCGAAGCTGCACCTGATCGGGTTGCTGGGAGGTTTCATTTGGTGCGTGGCCATGTCGCTAAATCTACTGGCCTCGGAACAGGCCGGCTTTGCCATTTCCTACGGGCTCGGGCAGGGGGCTACCATGATCTCGGCGGCCTGGGGGGTGTTTGTTTGGAAGGAGTTTGCCCCGGCCCCGGCGGGCACGAATAAACTACTCGCGGCCATGTTCATCCTGTTCATCATCGGCCTGGTACTCATCGTGCTGGCCCGTCTCAACTAAGTCCCATGCCCAAGATTGTCGTAGTCGGCAGTTCCAACGTCGACCTGATCATGAAGATGGACCGCCTCCCCGTACGGGGCGAAACCGTTACCGATGCCGAATTCCTGCAGGTGTACGGGGGCAAGGGGGCTAACCAAGCCGTAGCGGCAGCCCGGGCCGGGGGTCAGGTGGCCTTCGTTAACTGCGTGGGTACGGACGCCTATACGCCGCAGATGGTGCAAAACTTCCGTGATGACGGCATCGACACTACCTACGTCTTTCGGGAAGAAGGACGGAACAGCGGTCACGCCCTGGTCATGATCGGCAGCGAGGGCGCGAACTACCTGTCCGTGGCTCCCGGCACGAATTACGCCCTCTCCCCCGCACGCATCGACGAAGCCCTGCCCCTGATCGAACGGGCGGGCCTGCTGCTGTTGCAGTACGAGATCCCCGCCGAGACGATCGCCCATACCATTCGTCTGGCGGAGCAGCGCGGCATCCCCCTCCTGTGGAACTTCGCCCCCGCCCGGGACTTCGACCTCCGCTACCTCTCGGGGGTCGCCATCCTGGTCGTCAATGAGGTCGAAGCCGGCTTTCTGGCCGGCCAGTCCGTAAGTAGTCGCGAAGAGGCGGAATCCGCGGCCCAGGTACTCCTGGACCGCGGCGCTACGACCGTCATCATCACCCTTGGCAAAGGTGGGTGCCTGCTCACCTCTGCCAAAGAACAACTTCACGTACCCGCCTTCGAGGTCGAGGCGGTGGACACCACGGCGGCAGGCGACGTCTTTTGTGGAGCCTTCGGGGTGGCCTACCTGGAGGGGAAGTCCTCCGCGGAATGCCTCCGATTCGCCAGTGCGGCGGCGGCCCTTTCCGTGACCCGGCTGGGTGCCCAACCTTCGGCCCCTACGCGGGAGGCGATCGACAAATTCCTGGCGGCGCGATGAGTCAGGAGGCGGCCGCGGCCATCCCCCGTGACTCATCGTCCACGCCTACGCGGTGTACCCTTCATTCTGGGGGTACCCGCCCAAGGTCCGGTCGATCTGCTGCTGGGGGATCGGGCGTACCGTATGGTAGGGCTGGATATTCGGTGCGGCCTGTGGATTATGCTTCCGGACGCGTTCCACCAACTTTTGCGTACGGGTCAGGTCGAACCAGCGGTGGCCCTCACCGACGAGCTCCCGGGCACGCTCGTCCAGGAGGTAATCGAGGTTGACGTCGGCCGCGGTGATTCGGATCGCCTCTTCCTGCCCTTCCACCGCACTGCGGACCCGCACGGTGTTGATGTCCTCCGCAGCGCCCTCGGCGTCGCCCTGCATTAGGCGAGCCTCCGCGCGAAGCAGATAGGCATCGCCCAGACGCATCAGGGGAATGTCGCGCTGCCCCTGTACGTGTTGGGCATTCGGACGCGTGGGGTCGAACCATTTAGACAGGGCCGGGTATACGCGCTCGGTAAACTCGTCACTCGTCAGGACCAGGTAGCGGGTAGCCGCCTGTCGTTCCTGCGGCCAGGCATCTTCGAGTTGGGGACCGGGAATGTACAGGGCCGTATCGCCGACCCCGAATTTGGGCTCCCCCTCGGTACCGTAACCGGCCGCGGCCTCTTCCGCCGTGTAGGTAGGTACGTTGCTGGCGTTGTTGGAGAAGAAAACGGACTTAAAGGAGGCATCGTAACGCACGTCGACCGATCGGTCCCACAGCTCGAAGGTGAAGGGCGTGGGGCGGAATCGCTTCCACGGCCGCCCGTTATCGGTGGTACGCCGCATACCGGGCAGGACATCGTACTCCGGCAGGAAGTACAGGTGGCCCCGGTTGCCCTGTCCATCGATAATCTCGTCTACCTGTCCCTTATTGTTTTGAATGGCCCAAACGACTTCGCTGTTGCGCTCGTTGTCGATGTCCCAGAGGTCGGCGTAGTTGTCCAGCAACTGAAAGTTGTAATCGCCGATCACGCTGGTGAAGAGCGTTTCCGCGCGCGCGGCATCGTCGCCGGCGGCATAGGTGGTATAACTCCTGCGCAGCAGAACCTTGCCGAGCAGGAACTGAGCGGCGGGCTTGGTAGCCCTTCCGTAATCGGCCTGATCATCGGGGAGGTTGGCGATGGCGAATTCCAGGTCGGGGATGATCGCCTGCAGGTATATTTCCGAGGCCGGGGTGTAGTTGGCCTCCACCTCCACCCCAATGGTCTCCTCCAGGGTGAGGTGGGCATCCCCGTAGATGCGCACCACGTCGAAGTAGTACATCGCCCGGAGGAAGCGGACCTCGGCGATGCGGAGGTTCTTGCGCTCCTCGGTTACCCCCTGGATGTCGGCCGAACGGTTGATGACGGCATTGGCCTGGTTGATTCCCCGGTAGAGGTTGCTCCAGGTACCCGTGACGAAGCCGTCGGTCGGATTCAGCTGCCCGTCGTAGGAGTTGAGGCCCTTAAATCCGCCATCCGACCCGTTGGTGTAGGTGTCGGTACCGAAGACGGTCATGGAGAAGCCCTGCTCCACCCCGTAAAAATTCTTATTGAAGGAGTAGGTAGCCTTAACGGCGTCCTCCAGTCCGGCGGGCGTCGGGTAGTAGGTAGCGGCCGACACGTCGGAGACCAGCTCCTCCTTCAGAAACTCATTGCAGCCGAATACGGAAAGCCCCAGGACGGCCAGAAATAGGTAGCGGTAGCTAGTTGGCATTGTCATAACGATTGGGTTTTAGAGGGTGACCTTCAGGCCAGCCAGGAAGATTTTGGAGGCGGGGACGATGTCCTGCGTCTCCGGATCGTAGGTGTCGAATTTGGAAGCAAACCAGAGGTTCTGACCGGAAGCATAGACCCGCAACTGACTCAGGCCGAAGCGACTCGTCAAGCGCTCGGGTAAGTTGTAGCCGAGCTGTACGTTCCGCAGCTTTAAGAAGCTGCCGTCGGCATAGCCCATCGTGGAGGCGTTGCGGGGCCGCTCCTGATTTTCGTTGGGCCGGGGGCTCTCGTTGGTGGGGTTGTTGACGGTCCAGTAGTCTACATCGAGGTTGTTGTAGCGCCCGAAGAGCGTGTTGAAGCCTACGTTGTAGTCGCTGAAGATGGTATAGCCCTGCCGGTACAGGAAGAACACCGTCAGGTCAAAACCCTTGTAGCCGAACCGGTTGGTAATGCCCCCGAAGTAGTCGGGCACGTCGCTGCCGACGATTACCCGGTCCGCGTCGGTGATGAGACCATCGCCGTCGATGTCCTCCAGCTTGATCTCTCCCGGCACTTTATTCTCCGCCGTCCGCGCCAGTTCCACTTCGTCCATTTGGTATATACCGATTTTGCGGTAGTCATAGAAGGAACTGATGGCCTCCCCGATGAACCAGCCGTTGCCGACGTCATCGATGGGGTTACCGGCTTCGTCGCGCAGCGCCAGCGAGATGATTTCCTCGTCGTAGGTAGACACGTTGAAACTCACGGCCCAGGTCAGGCCGTCGCGGTTGTCGAGCAGGGCGGCGCCCACGCTCAGCTCGGCTCCCGTGGTACGGGTACTTCCGACATTCTGCAGTACGCTGTTATATCCGGACGTGGGCGGCAGGTTACGGTCCAACAACAGGTTTTCGGTGTTGGTACGGAAGTACTCGATGGAGCCATTGAAACGTCCGTTCAGCAAGTCGAAGTCGAGTCCGATATTGGTGGTCTTCGATACTTCCCAGCCGAGTTCGGGGTTCGGGATGGCCCCGAGGGCAAAGCCAAAGGCAGGCGTATTCCCGAAGGCGTAAGGGGTACGGTCCAGGCCGCCCTGGGTGCTGTAGGGGTCGATGGCCGTATTGCCCACCTCTCCGTAACTGGCCCGCAGTTTGAGGTCGTTGATCCAGGGGGCACCGGCCAGGAAGGGTTCCGCGCCGATGCGCCAGCCCACCGATACGCCGGGGAAGTAGTACCAACTGTTGTCCTCCGCCAGACGACTGGAGCCATCGGCCCGGAGGCTGGCCTGGAAGAGGTACTTGTCCTTGAAGGAGTAGTTCACCCGTCCCATAAAGGAAGCCAGTTGCCATTCGCTGAGGTAAGATCGGATGTCGCCTTTGACCTCCGCGGTACGCAGGTTGTAGAACAGCTGCTCTTCGTACGGAAGATTGGTCACGTCGCTGTGGTGAGTTTCCAGGCGATAGCCCTGGATGGACTGTAGGCCGGTGATGCCCAGGCGATGGTCCGCGCCGAAGTCCTTATTGTAGTTCAGCAGGTTCTCCCAGGTGTAGCCGAAGTCGACGTTGTTGTCGATGCCCGCGCTGGCGGGGCCCTGCCGGTTGGCGTTGGTCAGGCTGCCACGAAAATTACCGCCCCGGTAGTAGCGGATGTCCGGACCGAAGTTGGAGGTGAAGTTGAGCCCCGGGGCCAGTTGCGCCTTGAGGTAAAGGGGGGCGAAGATGCGCGTTACCCGGCGTTCGTCCAGGTAGGCGCCGGGCACGAGCTCCGCGAGGGGGTTGGTGGCTAATCCGTCGTTGGTGGGTAAAAAACGTACGCTGCCGTCCTCATTATAGGGTACGCCCAGGGGGTTTTGTTGGAGGGCCTGGAACAGCGCCGCGTCGCTGCCGAAGTTCTGGAGCGACTGGGAGGCCACGAAGGAGATACCGGTCTGAAAGATGGAACCGATCTTCTGGTCCAGGTTGATCCGCGCGCTGTAGCGGCTATAATCCATACCCGGCACGATCCCCTCCTCATCGAAGTAGCCCAGGGAAAGGGCAAATTGAGTGCCTTCCGAGCCGCCCCGGACGCTGAGTTGGTGGTTCATACGGTTGCCATTCTGAAGAATGAGGTCCTGAAAGTTCGTGGAGCGCCCCTGGGCGATGCTTTCCAATTCCGTAGGGTCGAGGAAGACCTCCTCGTCGGCGGGGATGGCGCCGTCGTAGCCGATCCGACGGCTCTCCCGCTTCAGGCCGGTAAACTGGGCACCGTCCATCATGTCCAGGGTCCGGAGGGCGGAGGTGACCCCGTAGTAGCCATCGTAGCTGACCAGCGTGGGGCCATTGGTGCCCCGCTTGGTGGTTACCAATACAACGCCGTTGGCGCCCCGACTGCCGTAGACGGCGGTACCCGCGGCGTCCTTCAGGATTTCCATGGACTCGATGTCCTGGGGGTTGATGTCCTGCAGCGCTCCCGTGCCCAGCACCTGGGGGATGCCATCGATGACGTAGAGGGGCACGTTGGAGGCGGTCAGCGATCGGCGGCCGCGGATGCGGATGTTCGGACTCGACCCGGGCCGGTTACCGGCCGTAGTAATGTCCACCCCGGCTACCTGTCCCTGCATGGCGGCTACGCCGCTCGATACCGCGATCTCGGTGATCTGCTCCGACTCGAGGCTGGAGATGGAAGCCGTCACATCCCGTTTCCGTTGGATGCCGTACCCTACCACGACTACCTCGTTGAGCGTGGCGGCGTCTTCTTCCAGCACGATCTCGAAGGTGGTCTGGCTGCCGACGGGGAGTTCCTGGGTCCGGTAGCCCGTATAGGAGATGACCAGCACCGGGTTTTCCCCGATGACGTTCAGGGAAAAAGTGCCGTCAAAGTCGGTGACCGTACCGGAAGTCGTGCCCTTTTCCTGGACCGTAGCGCCGACCAGCGGCTCACCGTCGATTCCGTTGATCGTACCGGTTATTTGGATGGGCGGCGCGGCGTAGATGCCGGGCGGTACCCCGGACCACAGAACCGTAGCCCCGCTGAGCAGCAGGAGCAGGAGATAGAATCGCATGTCAGATTAAGCTTTAGTGAGGAAGTAAGTCGAGTAAGGAACCTAGTGCCTTAGGACCGAAATAAGCTGCACCTTGACTTGCCATCGCGGCGCTGCACTTCCCAGTCAAAAATCTACCGTAGCTACGCTATGCTGAACATTTGTCCACTCGTTCAGCACCACGCTGTCGGCGTTAAGCTATTGCTTAGTTCAATCCTGAAACACTAGCCCTGGACAATATAGTGATAGCAAATATATAGTTGACATATTATTTTGATTATTTCGTCCCCGCCAAAATAAAGTAGCTACACCTAAATTTTATCCCGTCGATAATTTTAATTACGTGTTAGCACATAGGTTGCCGCGACCAGGGGTAGGCCGCGCGTTCGGTTAGCGTAATCGATCGGCGTCCGGCGCTTGACGCCGTGGGTTGGAACGCTTTGGCGGAGTCTGCAGGAATCACGGATGGTAGACGCTAATGGGGCAATGGCCGAGTAAGTCCGTAGGTGCACCGATACCGTGCCGGAAGCCGCAGCTTAAGGGTTACTTTAGCTGATCGCTACCTTCCTCTGAGCTATGGCTTCCTTTTTTCAGCGCCACAAAAAATTTATCCTACACTTTGCCTTCTGGGCGGTGTATGCCTCGCTGTTCTTCTACACGATCGGCTTTTCCCGGGACGGGGAGCCAAACTGGGAGCGTATATACTCCGACGGCAGCTTTCACATTCTGGCGCTGCTGGGAATCAGCTACCTGAACTACTTCTACTTTCTGCCCCGGCTGATCCGGAAGCAGCAAGTCGGGCATTATTTACTGACGTTTGGCAGTTTGTTTGTCGCATTTAGCTTCTTATTTCTGCGGGGTAAGCAGTTCATCCTGCATTACTACATGCCGGACGCCGACTGGATCTATTCCCCCCGCTTCACCATAAACGTGGTGACGAGTGGCTTCTTCGCGGTGGTCTGCGTAGGCCTGCTCAAATTCGTGGAGGACTACTTCGAGCTGGAAGCCCGGCGCAAGGAGCTGGAAAATCAGCAACTGACCAGTGAGCTGCAGTTCCTCAAGGCGCAGATCAATCCCCACTTCCTCTTCAATACGCTGAATAACCTATACTACCTGGCCGTCAACCAGAGCAGCCGCACCCCCGAGGTGATCGCCAAGCTCAGCGGCATGATGCGCTACATGCTCTACGACAGCAACCACCCGCTGGTGCCCCTGAGGAAGGAGATCGACTACATCGAAAACTACCTCAGTTTAGAGCGGCTGCGCCTCGACGACCGGGTACCCATCACCTTCGAGGTAGAGGGACAGATCGAGGGGGTACGTATCGCGCCGCTCATCCTCATCACCTTTCTGGAGAATGCCTTCAAGCACGGAGTAAGCGGGGCGGCGGAAGACGTCTATATCACCGTACGACTCGACGTAGAAGCCGGCAGCTGTCATTACCGGGTCACGAACAGTAAACTGGCGGCCGGCAGCAAAACATTGTCCGAGAAGTCCGGCATCGGCCTACAGAACGTCCGCCGGCGCTTGGAACTCAGTTACCCCGACCGCTACGCCCTGCACACCGACGAATCCGAGGACCGCTACCACGTGGACCTCCAGCTCCAGCTCGCATGACCGCCGCCCCGCTTAGTTGCCTGGTCGTCGACGACGAGCCCCTGGCCCGCGCACTCCTCGAGCAGTACATCGCCCGTACCCCCGCCCTGATGCTGGATGGCTCGCTGGGCAGTCCCGTACAGGCCCTGCAACGGCTGCAGACGGCGCCGCCGCCCGACGTGCTGTTCCTGGACGTACAGATGCCCGAGCTTACCGGGACCAGCCTCCTGCGCATCCTCAAGAAGAAGCCCCTCGTAGTCCTGACCACCGCCTATTCCGACTACGCCATCGAGGGTTACGAACTCGACGTGACCGACTACCTCCTCAAGCCCATCACCTTCGAGCGCTTTTTGGTGTGCGCAGACAAGCTGCGGCAGCAGGCCGGTGGCACCTCCCCGGAACCCTCCCCGGCACCCGCGCCCGCCGCCCCCGATTCGGCGAACGACTACCTGTTCGTCAAGGACGGCACGAAGTCCGTACGCGTCAACCTGACCGACATCCAGTACATCGAGGGACTTAAGGACTACGTGCGTATTCACACCCCCCAACGGAAGATCACGACCCTGCAGAGCCTGCGTAAGTTGGTAGAAGTGCTGCCCTCCGAACGCTTCCTGCGCACCCACCACTCTTACATCGTGGGACTGGACTGGATCGAGGAAATCTCCCGTGACGAGGTGAAGATCGGGGCCGCGGCAATTCCAATCAGCGATACCTACCGCAAGGAAGTAAAGCGCTACGTCGAGGACCGCCACCTGAAGTAGACCAGTGCCGGCGCTGCAGGCAAGGCCCGGAGAATGGACGCAGGTTTGTTATATTACACCTAAAACCCACGCGCCGGCATGAAAACGACCGCTACCGACCGTCTGCATGACAATCCACACCAAGAAATTCCCGGCAATCCGTCGACGGCCAAAAGCAGCGCGGTCAGACTCCGGGAGACGGCCTCCCCCGCCAGCCTCCGCGTACTCACCGGGGAGCAGTGGAACTTTTGGAAGGAAAACGGCTACGTGGTGATCAAACGGGCCGTCTCCCGGGAGCAGGCCCAGCGGACGGCCGACTTCCTTTGGGAGTTTGAGGACAAGGCTCCGAACGACCCGAATACCTGGTATACGGCCCCGCGCGCCGAGATGAAAATGAAAGAACTGGCGGGTACCGGGATGGTGGAGGTCTACAATACCCAAGCGCTCTGGGATAACCGGCAGGTACGCCGCGTCTACGACGCCTTCGTGGACATCTGGGGCACCGAAAAACTCTGGGTGACCATCGATCGGGCCAACCTCAACTTCCCCATCCGCCCCGGGTACACGTACAAGGGCTTTATCCACTGGGATTACGACCCGGAAACCAAGCCCCAAAACGTACAGGGGGTCCTCGCCCTGGCGGACCAGACCGACCCTAACACGGGCGGTTTTCAGTGCATCCCCTGGTTGTACCGCAACTACGACAGCTGGAAACTCTCCCAGCCGGCGGACCGCGACCGCTTCAAGCCCGACACCAGCGGCCTGGAAGACCAGCTCGTGAAAGTTCCCCTCGAAGCCGGCGACCTGCTCATTTTTAACAGCGCCTTAGCCCACGGTATCCGCCCGAACCACTCGCAGGACCAGGTGAGGATCGCCCAGTACATCTCCATGATGCCGGCCCAGGAAGACGACGAGGGCCTGCGTGCGTGGCGGGTCAAATCGTGGAAAGAACGGGAAGCTCCCGAGGGCTACGCCTTCCCCGGGGACCCGCGCGACTACGAGCGCACGCGCTATGCGCGCGCCCGACTGACGGAGCTGGGCGAGAAGTTGCTGGGACTAAAAAACTGGTAGCCCCCCCCCTTACAGGTGCCGCCATCGCCGTGTCCACGAGCCGGCGCAGCGCAACCGGAGGCTGCCACCACCCATACCGGCCCCGGAAGGGACGTGCTCTCCCCGCTGGGTCCACTCCGGTAAAGTTGGTGCTGGCGGGGCCGGTGGCCCCGATGACCAAGCAATGCATAGTGCAGTGGTTTACCATTTGAGGTGAGCGGTAAGCGGGATAATTAGATGCATTCCGGATAGCCGCCAATCGGCAGCCGGATTGAACCAGGGGCGGGCAGAGGGCTTAACTTGGGGCGGAACATGGAATCGCGCATCTCTCATCGCTGCTTCGTGCTGCTGGCCGGCTTTTTGCTGTGCCTGCACACCTTCGTGCCCCACGTACACCGGATGCAGCACGCCGGCGACGTACGGATCGAGCGCGGCGAGCTGCTGGTACCGGGTCAGGGTCCCTGGCTCGGCCTGCTGCGTGACGTTATCGGAACCGATATGGGGCAGGGGCATCTGGAGCACCTGTCGGTCGACCGCCCGCAACTGGAAGTCCCCGCGGCACCCGCGGTAACCGCCGCCCCACGCTTGCTTCCCGGGTGGCCTTCGGCGGTACCTATGGCCCGGGGTATGCTGCGCGTATCCGCCTACAGTTGGCCCGAGTGGCCCCCGGATGACTTCTATCCCCGCACCCTACCCCTACGCGGCCCTCCTACCCTGGCTTAGCTTTTTTCCCGGCTCGCGCGTACCGTGACCGGCATCTCTGTTTGGGAGCTCGCCTCCCCTAAGCCCGTTTACTATGTTTGAAGCCATCATCCGGTTCTCGCTGGAGAACAAACTGATCGTCATCCTGGGGGTAGTGGCCCTCAGTATTGCCGGTATCTACTCGGCCTCCCATATCCCGCTCGACGCCGTGCCCGACATCACCAATAACCAGGTGCAGATCGTGAGCGTGGCCCCCACTTACGCACCCGAAGAGGTCGAGCAACTCGTTACCTACCCGCTGGAGGCGGCCATGACCAACATCCCCGACGTCGTGGAGGTCCGTTCCATCTCCCGCTACGGGCTGTCGGTCATCACCATCGTCTTCGAGGAAAGCGTGGAGATCCTGCGGGCGCGGCAATACGTGCAGGAGCAGCTGCTGACGGCCGGGGGGGACGTCCCGCCCGGGGTCGAGACCTCCCTGATGCCCATTACGACCGGCCTCGGCGAGATCTACCAGTACGTGCTCACCGTCGATCCCGCCTACGCCCACGAATACGACGCCACGGCACTGCGGACCATCCAGGACTGGATCATCAAGCGGCAGCTCAACGGAACCCGGGGCGTCGTCGAAGTCAGCAGTTTCGGGGGCTACCTGAAGCAGTACGAAGTGGCCATCGACCCCGACCGGCTACGCAACTACGGCATCGGCCTGGACCACGTCATCCACTCCCTCGAAGCGAACAACGCTAACAGCGGGGGCAGCTACCTGGAACGCGGCAGCTACTCCTATTACATCCGCACGGAGGGCCGCGTGGAGACCGAGGAAGAGATCGCCGGCATCGCGCTCGGACAAGTGAATGGGCAGCCCCTGCGGGTCCGCGACGTAGCTACCGTAACTACCGGCAGCGCCAAACGCTACGGCGCCATGACGATGGATGGAAAGGGGGAGGTCGTCGGCGGTATTACCCTGATGCTCAAGGGGGCTAATACCTCCGAGGTGCTGGCCAACGTGAAGGAGCGCATGAAGAAGGTGCGCACCGCCCTGCCCGAGGGGGTGGACATATATCCCTACCTCGACCGCTCGGCGCTGATCGGCCGCACCATCGACACGGTCAAAAACAACCTCATTGAGGGGGGGCTGATTGTCGTCTTCGTCCTGCTGCTGCTGCTGGGCAACCTGCGGGCGGGCCTGATCGTGGCCAGCGTCATCCCCTTGTCGATGCTCTTTGCCCTGATCCTGATGCGCTACTTCGGCATTTCGGCCAACCTGATGTCGCTGGGGGCCATCGACTTCGGCATCGTGATCGACGGGGCGGTCATCATCATGGAGGGCTTGCTGCACGTGCTGGCGGTCGGCTACGTCGGCCGGGAGCTGACGCGGCCGGAGATGGACGGCGTGGTCCGCCAGTCGACCGCCCAGATTTACCGCTCGGCGGCCTTCGGGGTGCTGATCATCCTGGTGGTCTTTCTGCCCATCCTGACCCTGGAGGGCGTGGAGGGCAAGACCTTCCGCCCGATGGCCCAGGTGGTGAGCCTGGCGATCCTCGGTTCGCTCCTGCTGTCGGTCACCTACGTGCCGGTGATGGCCTCCCTCTTCCTCTCCCGCAAGATCAAGCCGGAGACGGGCTTTGCCGCCCGACTGGTGGGGGTCCTACAGCGCGGATACCACCCGATTATTCTGGGTAGCCTCCGCCGCCCCCTGCTCACCCTGGGCGTGGCGGTGGGCGCCCTGCTGCTGTCGGTGTTTGCCTTTAGCCGGATGGGGGGAGAGTTCATTCCTACACTCGAGGAGGGCGATATCGCTATGCAGCAGTCCATCCGTCCGGGCAGTTCGTTACAGGAGAGCATCGCTACCTCCCTGATGGCCGAACGGCTGCTGCTCGACCACTTCCCCGAGGTGACCCACGTGGTGGCCAAGATCGGCACGGCCGAAGTGCCCACCGACCCCATGGCCATCGAGGACGCCGATGTGATGATCCTGCTGAAGGACAAGGACGAATGGACGACGGCCGACAACCGCGAAGACCTCATCACCCACATGAAGGAGGTACTGGCCCCGATTACCTGGGCTAGTTTTGAGTTCACCCAACCTATTCAGCTCAGGTTTAACGAGTTGATGACGGGTTCCAAATCCGATATTTCGGTTAAATTGTTCGGAGAAGACCCGGCCGTCCTGAAGGAGCGGGCCGAGCGGGCCGCCGACCTGATCCGCGAGGTCGAGGGCGCCGGCGACGTCAAGGTCGACCAAACCGCCGGCCTACAGCAGCTCAACGTACACTACGACCGCGACCGCATGGCCCAGTACGGCATCAACGTGGCGGATGCCAACCAGCTCGTGCGGGCGGCCTACGCCGGGGAGCGGGTGGGCAGCATCTACGAGGAGGAGCGCAAGTTCGACCTGGTGGTCCGGCTGGCCGATCGCTACCGCAATGAACTGGACCTTAGTCGCCTGAGTCTCCCGGCGGCCAACGGCCAGCTCATCCCCCTCAGCGAGATCGCCACGGTGGTGGAAACCGAGCGCCCCATGCTGATCTCCCGCGAGCAGGCCCGCCGCTTTATTAACATCGGGGTGAACGTGCGCAACCGCGACGTGGCCAGCCTCGTGGGTGAGATCGAAACCACCCTGGCCTCCGGGCTGGAGCTGCCCCCGGGCTACGACTTCTACTACGGCGGGCAGTTCGAGAACCTCCAGAGCGCCCGCCAGCGGCTGCTGATCGCGGTGCCCATTGCCCTGGGTCTAATTCTGCTGCTGCTCTACCTGGCCTTTTCGTCCGTGCGCGACGCCCTGGTCATCTTCGTGGCGGTGCCCCTGTCGGCCATCGGCGGCGTGGCGGCCCTGCTGTTGCGGGGGATGCCCTTCAGCATCTCCTCGGGCATCGGCTTCATCGCGCTTTTCGGCATTGCGGTGCTCAACGGCATCGTACTCATCAGCGCCGTCCGCCAGTTGGCGGAGCAGAGCAGCCACTCCCTCCGGGACGTCATTTCGGAGGCCGCTACCACCCGCCTGCGCCCCGTGCTCATGACGGCGGCCGTGGCGGCCTTCGGCTTCCTGCCCATGGCGCTGTCCACCGGCAGCGGCGCGGAAGTGCAGCGGCCCCTGGCCACGGTGGTGATCGGCGGACTCGTCTCCTCTACCCTGCTCACGCTCGTGGTGCTGCCGGCCCTCTACTACCTGGTGAACCAGAAGTCCTACGAACGGCGGAGCGGCGCGGGCGCGGGTGCCCTGCTGCTCGTGCTGCTGACGCTGCTGCCCGGCGATCGCGCGTTGGCCCAGGGCACCGACACCTTCTCGGACCTCTACGGCACCGCGGTGGCTAACGATCCCGAGCTGGCCAACCTGCGGCTGAGCGGCGAGGCGGAGGGGCTCAACCGCCGCACGGTCGGCGCCTGGTCGGCCCTGGAGGTCTTCTACCAGGGCGGCCAGATCAACGCCGGCGACTTCGACCACCAGTTCGCCGTGCAGCAGAACCTCAATTCCTTGTTTAACCGCGCTCCCCAAACCGCCCTCATCGACGCCCGCGTGGCCGAGATCGAGGCCACCCAGGCCGTCCGGCTGAACGAGCTCGGCTACGCGCTGGGCAAAGCCTACGCGGCCTGGACCTACGCCGCGGCCCACCTGGCCCTGACGGACACGGTCCTGCTCCTGTACCGCGAGCTCGAACCCCAGTTACTCGTCCGGCGGGAAGCCGGCACCCTCGGGGTCATCGATGAAGAGTTGTTCCGCCAGAAAGTGCGCGTCCTGGACCGTCAGCGTGCGGTGCGGTTGGCCGAACGGACCGTCGCGGAAACGGCCGTGCGGACCATTGCGCGGCTGCCGGATTCGCTGGACCTGCGGCCCCGCCCTCCTGAGTTACCCCCAGTACAATTTGGGGCGGCTCCTGGCAGCGACAGCTTCCCCTACGCGCGGGTGGTGGAAGCCCAACTGCTGCGGCTGGATCAGGAATC
The DNA here is from genome assembly GCA_963803525.1 of Lewinellaceae bacterium. Lineage (GTDB taxonomy): Bacteria > Bacteroidota > Bacteroidia > Chitinophagales > Saprospiraceae > Neolewinella. The sequence continues at coordinate 739,274 of CAWDMV010000002.1, read as the reverse complement.
GGAGGTCAACCGCGTACTCGGGCGCCAGCCCCGCCTGGCCGCCGGCTACTTTGCGCAGAGCATCGAGAGCGAGTGGCTCTTCCAGGGCGTAAGCATCGGCGTGGGCATACCGCTCGACCGCCGCGGCGTGCGGGTGCGCGAGGAGCAGTTCCAGTTGCAACGGGAGCAACTCCAGAACAGCCTGGACGCCCGCCAGCAGGCCCGCGAAACCCGCCTCGCCGTACTGCCCACCTCGGTCGAAGCACTGCGCCGGTCCATTGCCGACAACGACCTGGAAGCCGGGGCTTCCCGCGACCGCATCCTGACCATCGCCCGCCTGCAGTTTATCCAGGGGGCCATCGACTTTCTCACCTTCAGCCAACTGTCGGAAAGCCTGCTGACCGACCGCCGGGAACGCCTCGAGCAACTGCGCCAGTACCAGGAGCTGGCCGTCGAACTGCGCTACCTCACCAACCGCCTTAATTAAGCCCGATGAACTACTCGAATATTCTTCTGATCCTGCTGTTCTCGCTACTGCTCGGCTGCGGCAATTCCACCAGAGAGGACGAAACGGCGGTGGACGTAGCCGTTCTACCGGTGGCGGTCGATGCCCGGGTGACCACCGGTCCGCTCGAGGTACGGACCGTAAGCCACGTGATTCGCTGCACGGGTACGGTAGAGCTCCCCCCGGACGAGCTGATGTCCGTGCACAGCCGCATCGAGGGGCAGGTCTCCGGCCTCCACTTCATCAACGGCGACTTCGTGAAGCGGGGCACGCTGCTGATGCGGGTTACCAATCCCCAACTGATCGAGCGACAGCGGGAACTGCTCGAAACCCGTGCCCGCCTCACCGCCGCCCGGGCGGAACTCGACCGCCAGAACATCCTGGCCTCCAGCGATGCGACCACCGCCGCCGCCCTGCAGTCCAGCAGATCCACGGTGGAACTCCTGCAGGCTACCTACGGCGGCCTGCGCAGCGAACTCACCCAGTACGGGATAGACGTGAAGCGTCTGGAAGAAGCAGGCAACTTTCAATCCTCGGTAGGTATCTACGCCAGCGCCAACGGCTACGTCCACGAGGTGCTGACCAACGAAGGCCGCATGGTACGGCCCACCGACGAACTGATGCGGCTGGCCGGCACCGAGCACATCCACCTCGAGCTGCGGGTCCCCTCCCGTGAGGTGGCGGCCGTCCGGCTCGGACAGGAAGTCACCTTCCAGCTCCCCTTCAACGAGACTTCCGGTCACGCCACCGTGGAGAAGATCAACCCCATGGTCGATAGCGAAACGGCTACGCTGGGCATCCACTGCCACTTCGTTCGGCCCCTGGCGGAGGGCATCGTACCCGGGCTCTTCGTCACCGCCAGCATCGCCGCGGGGCAACGCCTGCTCACCGGGCTGCCGCTGGACGCCGTGGTCAAGGAGGGACAGCAGTACTACGGATTTCGCAAGACGGGCGGGGAGTACGCGAAGACCGCCCTCGCGGACGCAACGGACGTGGGGGACTTCGTCGCTTTCTCCACTACCGAAGCGGGCGAGTGGGTGACCGGCGGGGCGTACTACCTGGGGCAGGGGGAGGCGGAATAAGTAACTACCTTTGCCGCTCCCTCAACCGCCCGCAATCATGCTCGAAGTCATCGCCGAAGGCCCCGGATGGGTCGTGATCAACAAGCCCGCCGGTATCGCCACCGAGCGCCACTTCCAGTACGACACCGTAGAGGCGCGGGCGCAGGTGCAGTGGAAGCGCCCGGGAGGCAAAAAGCCCGCCTTCGTGGGCATCGTGCACCGCCTCGACCGTCCCGTCAGCGGGGCCCTACTGCTGGCCCGCAACAAATCGACCCTCGTGGCCCTCAATGCCGCCTTCGCCGACCGGCAGACCGACAAGACCTACTGGGCGGTCACCGACAAGCCCCTGCCCGTAGAATCCGGCGAACTCCTCCACTACCTGGGCCGGGAGCCGACGCGCAAGAGGGCCTTTGCCAGCACCCGTCCGGTGGCCGGGGCTCAGGAAGCGCGACTCCGTTACCAATTGCTAGGCCAGGAGGGCGGGCGGTTCCGCTACGAGATCACTTTACTGACCGGCCGCTTCCACCAAATCCGTTGTCAGCTGGCGGCGGCCGGTGCGCCCATCGTCGGTGACCACGCCTACGGTTCCCTTCGCCCGCTGCGGGACCACGTCATCGCGCTGCACGCCCGCCGGCTGCGCTTTCCCGACCCCAAGACCGGCGAACGCACCGAGGCCACCGCTCCCCTGCCCGCTTACTGGCCGTTTTCCCCCGCCGGGAAGTCCGTCTGATGCGTACGCTGCCCCTCCTCTCCCTACTCGGCTATTTGCTGCTCACCGGATGTGGGGAGCCCGCCCCGACGGCCGCCGCACCCGCCGTGGCTACCCTCCTGGCACCCGCGGGCCCGCCCCCCGTGTACGCGGATTTTGCCGAAGTGCGGCCCCTCTTCGCCCAGCGGAACGACACGACCTACCTCATCAACTTCTGGGCAACCTGGTGCAAGCCGTGCCTCGAGGAACTGCCCCTGCTGCAACAGCTTCAGGACGCGCGTGCGGATGATCCCCTGCGGGTGATCCTGGTGAGTCTGGATACCGAAGCCGCGGCCATCGACCGCATCCCCGCTTACCTGGCCGGTCGCGCCATCGACCTCCCTACCGTAGTGCTGACCGACGAACGACGGAGCTGGATGCGGGAACTGGACGCGCACTGGGATGGCGCGCTGCCGACTACCTTCGTGTACCGCAACGAGCTGCGCTACGTATACCGCCGGAATTTCCGCACGCTACCGGATGTGACGGCCGCCGTAGCCCCCCTTCTTGGCCAATAGCCGACTTTTTTTTGATCGTGAAGAACACGGAAAGCGGAGGAAGCGGTATTTTAGGATTATTAATCCCGACGACTATGCGGCACGGCTACCTGCTCTTTTTCCTCTTGTGTTCCACGCTCTCCTTCGCCGAATCCTACCGGGGCTTCCTGCTCACCAAAGACGGGATACAGCTCACCGGCTACCTAAACGTGCTGCAGTACGCTCCCGGGGGAAACCTCATCACCTTCACCAACGACTTCGGGGACGAATACCAGATCCACCCCTTTCTCGTGAGCGGCTTCGGCTTCAATTATAATGGAGAGGCGATGCGCTTCGTGAGCCGGCGCCACGAGGGTATGTGGTACTTCCTGCAGGAGGAGGTGCGTGGCCGTTCCATCAGCCTGTTCCGCCTGCCGCGCGGCGGGGGCCGGTGGGTAGACGACAGTATGCTCCGCCTGTTTACCGATCCGCCACCGGAATACTACATCGAGTACGCCCAGGGCAAATTCCTGGCCGTCCCCCGCAACGGCTACAAGCGCAACCTGCGGGAGTTCTTCCGCGACGCCTTCCCGGAACTGTCCCGCAAGATCGGCAGCCGGGGCTACCGCTACCGCGACCTACCGGTCATCGTGACCGAGTTCAACCTCAACAGCAGCCGAAAACGGCGGCGCCTGTAGCATTCGTCCGGGGCCTTCCAACCGTTGTCGGTCAATTGGCGTTCGCATCCTGGAGGGACCCTTACCTTGCGGTCTCAACCACAGCTTCTTTCGGTCAGCCCATGTTAAACAAAGACCTCGCGGGATTCTTCGCCTTTTTCCTTGGCGTTTTCGGCGTTCACCGCTTCTATCTGGGGCAGGCGTGGCGGGGGGTAGCCCAGTTCGTCGGTTTTTTCGGGATCATCGCGGCGCTGGCCGAAAACGGTCCGGAGATGCCCCTTCCCTTCATCCTGGTCGGATTTGTCCTGGCGCCGCTGATCACCGCTATCGTTTTCTGGGCCACCCCCTACGAGAAATGGGCCGCCAAGTACGACCCGGAGGCCCTGGTCAGTCAGGGCTACGCGCCGGCCGGCGGGACCAGCTCCCGGCCCTCCACCTCCTATTCCCCCGCGGGGCCGGCCCGCTTACCCGCACTGAAGGCCGAAGGCGTGAAGTATTACCGCTCCGGCGATTTCGACCTCGCCCTGGAAGCCTTTCTGGAGGCCCGCGATGCGGCGCCCACCGACCCGGCCGTTCACTTCAATCTGGCCTGCTGCTACGCCCTGCTCGAAAACTATCCAGACGCCCTGCGCCAACTCGAACTGTCCGTCACTTACCGACTGCCTAAGCCCGAGCGGATCGAGGAGCACCCGGCCCTGGTCCACCTGCGTCAGACCGGAGCCTACGCTACCTTCCGCGCTAACAATTATCGGCAACTCAACCTGCTGCGGCTGACCGAGTCCTCCGCCCCGTCGGAAACTACGAACGACGTACTGGAAGATTTCGCCACGCCCCCCCTCGGCAAGGCTTCCCGGTCGCGCGCTTCCGACCCCGACCTGCTCGAGCAAATGGACCGCCTGCGGGAGCTCCACTACGCCGGCGTGCTGACCCAGCAGGAATACCGCAAGCAGCGGGAAAAACTACTGGGTTGATGCGGCTACTCCTGTCTTTCCTACTCGGCTTGTTCTTGTCCGCTTTCGCCGGTGCCCAGGGACTTGCCGGCGTCAAAAACCTCGACCGGGCCGTGCTGGTGCGCCTGGGCTACGGCCCCTTCGCATCGGCCGGCGATCTCGGCGACCGGTTCGGCAGCGGTTTTGCCCTCGGGGGTGGCGTGGACTTCATGCCGGTCAATTCCAACTGGCAATTCGGCGTCATGGCCCAGTACGGCTTTGGCCGGGAGGTACGTGAAGACGTGCTGGCGGGAATTCGGATAAATACCGGCTCCATCATTGGTAACCAGCGGGAGCCCGCGGAGGTCCAGCTGCGGCAGCGGCAGCTATTTGTCGGTCCCCGGGTGGGCTACACCCTACGCATCGGGAAAAATCAGCGGGCGGGGGTCCATCTGGCTACGGGGCTAGGCTACTTTTACAGCCGCATCCGCTTCCAGCAGGATCCGGTACAGTTCGTGCCCCAGGTGGACAAGACTTACCAGCCCGGCTACGACCGGCTCGCCGGGGGGCCGGCCCTCTACCAATTCATCGGGTATCAGGGACTGGCGCTGGACCGACGCCTTAACTTCTTCCTCGGGGGAGAGGTGACGGCCGGCTTTACCCGGAACCTGCGCGGCTACGACCTGGCCACGGCCGCCCCGCCGGAGGACGGTGGACGTACGGACATCGTGCTGGGCCTGCGTGCCGGCCTCATCGTTCCCATCTACCTGGGGGAGGGGCGAGAAATCTTTTACTAAGGTGGAGTGGCTTTACCGCACCGCTACCGGAGCCTACCACCTCGGCATTCGTGCCGCCGCCCGCCTCGGCCACCCCCGGGCCACGAAGTGGGTAGCCGGGCGCGAGATGAATGTCCGTCCCGCCATCGAGGCCCTGCACGCGACGGGACGGCCGGTGGCCTGGCTGCATGCGGCCAGCCTCGGCGAGTTCGAACAGGGCCGTCCCGTACTCACCGCCCTGCGCCAGGCCAGACCCGACCTAGCCTTCGTGGTGACTTTTTTCAGCCCCAGCGGCTACGAACGCTGCCGGGACACCGGCCTGGCGGAGGTCGTCGCCTACCTTCCACCGGACACCCCCCAGGCCGCCCGCACCTGGATGGCCCTCCTGCGGCCACGTTTCGCCGTATTCGTCAAGTACGAGTTCTGGCACTACCACCTGGCCGCGCTGCATACGGCCGGGGTACCGACCTTCTTGATCGCGGGCAGTTTTCGGTCAGGACAGCCCTTCTTTCAGCCTTACGGAGCCTTCTGGCGGAGCATGCTGGGGCGCTTCACCCACCTGATGGTGCAGACCGAGGGCGACCGGACGCTCCTTAAAAACATCGGTGTACACCGCGTCACCGTGACCGGCGATCCCCGCATCGACCGCACCCTAGCCCTGGCGGCCGCCCCCTTTACGGACGCCCGTCTGACCGCCTTTACGGCGGGTCACCCTACCCTCATCGCCGGCTCGGTCTGGGAGCCCGACGTGCGGCTCCTCGCCGGAGCCTGGCCTTCCCTGCCCCCGGAGTGGCGACTGGTCCTGGCCCCCCACCAGCTCCAGGAAAAAGCGCTAGCCCGGTGGCAAACCCTCTTTACCGCGGAGCGCTACAGCGGCCCGGAGGGCGAAAGCCGAGTGCTGATCCTCGATACGATCGGCATCCTGAGCCGCGCCTACCGCTACGCACGCCTGGCTTACGTGGGTGGTGCCTTCGGCAGCGGACTGCACAACACCCTGGAACCCATGAGCTACGGCTTGCCCGTCTTGTTCGGCCCGAAACACGCCAAATTTCCCGAGGCCCGGGAGGCCATGGCACGGGGGGGAGCCTTTAGCGTAGGCTCCGCCGGCGAGCTGACCGCTCGGCTTACGGACCTGCGCGACCCACTTCAATACGGGGAGAGTCAGAAAGCCCAACAACAGTACGCCGCCGCCCACGCCGGAGCGGGTATACGGACCGCTGCCCTGCTGCTTCGCTTGTTGCCCCTCTTACTGCTGCTGCTCGGCCCACTTAGCGCGTTTTCCCAGTCCTGGGGGCCCGCCGATCGGTTGACGCGCACCCTCGATGGGCTGTATACCAAGGGCAACTTATTAGTAGCCGTCACGAACGCGGGCTGGCATCCCGGCCTCTGCCTGGCCGCGACTCAGCTGGCGACCGGGGAGACGGCCTCCCTGGAGATCCACCTCCTCCCGGGGCGGACCTATACCTTCATCGCTTCGGCCGAGCACGGCGTGCGGGACGTCGATCTGCTGCTCCGCGCCGCCGGGGGGGAAGAAATTTTGTCGGATACGGAAGATGACCAAACCCCCATCGTAGAATTTACGGCGGAGGAGGCGGGGGCCTATACCCTGCAGTTGCACTTAGTGGATGACAGCCGGGATTCCGCCATGGTGGCGTTGGGTATCCTCAGCACGTTCGGCGAGCCCCTTTCCAGCCTTACCTACCGGAACGTCAGCCGGCAGTTCGGCGCGGCCGCGGGTGCGGTGCGGGCGGCGGGGGGAGCCACGAGATTCCAGGCGGACGACAACACCTGGTGCCTGCTCGGGTACCTGTTAGCGGAAGGGGAGGGAGCTACCGTAGAAAAGGTACGCCTCTCCCCGGATAATCGCCTCTCAGTGGCGGCTGCGGGCAGCCCGGAAATTCAGGATATGAATCTATTCTTAGCCGACGATAGCTACCGGATCATCCGGAGCGACCGCGCTCAGGATCCCTATCCCATGATTGAGGTGAGTGGCCGCGACGCCGGCATTTACCGCTTGCGGCTCTCCGTTCAGAAGGCCCGGTCTACCGGACTGATTTTACTCGGCTTCTTCAACGACTGAGCGGTAGCGCTACTGCTTCAACCGAGGAATAGACCGCCCCGGGCAGTTTAGCGCCGCGTTCTGCTATCTTGACGGCCATGCCGATCCTCATCACCTCGCTGGCCGTCCTGGCCCTACTGCTCCTGATCGTTCTATTCAGGTGGCACCCTTTCATCGCCCTGGTGCTGGTGGCCGTGGCGGCCGGGCTCGGGCTGGGCATGAGCGCGGAAGCTACCCTGACCTCCGTGACCTCCGGCGTCGGCGGCACGTTGGGGGGACTCGCGCTGATCCTGGGGCTTGGCGCGGCCCTTGGTGGCGTGATCGCGGAAACGGGGGCGGCGCAGGTGATCACCGATAAACTGGTGGGCCAGCAGCGGGGTACGGCGGTGGTTTGGGGCCTGTGCCTGGTCGGGTTCCTGATTGGTATCCCCCTGTTTTACTCCGTCGGTTTCGTCATGATGGCGCCGATCATTTTCGCTACCGCCCAGAAAACCGGCCTGCCCCTGGTGATGATTGCCGTGGCCGCGGTGGCCTCCCTATCGGTGACCCACGGCTTCCTGCCCCCCCACCCCGCCCCCGTCCTGATTGCCGACACGTACGGGGCGGACCTGGGTAAAACGCTACTCTACGGCCTAATTCTGGCCGTTCCCGCCGTCATCGTCGCCGGGCCACTCTTCGCCCGTACCCTCCGGCATATGCCACAGACCCTGGGTGCGGCTACGCTTGACGACATCGAGCTTCCCGCCCGCTTGCCGGGTTTCGTGAGCAGCGTGTTTTGTGCGCTCTTTCCCGTTTTCCTACTGGCGGGCGTGGCGGTGGGCAAGTCGTTGGATGCTAGTCTTTCCGACGCTCCCGTCCTTCTCCTGGCCGGCGACGCAACGGTGGCCCTGCTGGTCGGCGTGATCCTGGCGATGGTCGTGCTGGGCGGGCAAACCGGGCAGTCGCTCCCCGATCTGATGGCGCGCGTGGGTCGCCAGCTGGCCCCCATGGCCGCCGTCCTGCTGATCATCGCGGGCGGTGGGGCCTTCAAGCAGGTGCTCGTGGACAGCGGCACCAGTAACTACATCGTGTCTGCTCTCGAAGGGTTTGACGCCTCGCCCATCCTCATTGCGTGGCTTATCGCGGCGGCCCTGCGCATCACGCTCGGCTCCGCTACGGTAGCGGCCATCACCGCGGCCGGTATCGTACTGCCCCTAGCTGCCGCCGGCACGACCGCCCCGGAACTCCTCGTGCTCGCAACCGGTGCCGGGAGCCTTACGTGCAGCCACGTCAACGACACGGGCTTCTGGCTTTTCAAAGAATACTTCGGCCTGTCCGTCACCCAAACTCTCCGCAGCTGGACGGTCATGGAGACGATCGTCAGTCTGGTGGGGCTTGGGGGCTGTTTTTTGCTGGAGGTGGTGGTTTAGTTCGTTAGTTCTTACCAGCTTGGTATGCCAATCGTTATCCTAGTGGAGAAGAACGATTCTCTACGTACTATCCACAGTATACAGCACCAGCGGCGGGGGGCATCGGTGAGTCGGGCCCTAAAGAACTAACGATCTAAAGCACTACCATCCGGGGCGTCAGCAACACGGGGCGTCAGCAACATGTGCCCTAACGAACTAAAGAACTAAAAAACCAACCCACAAAGTTCCTTCACCTCCCGCACCGTCCCCTGCGCGCGCTTGCGGATGTCGGCACTGCTCTGCTTGATTTGGTCCTTGACGGCACGACGATCGCTTTTGAGTTCCCGGAGGCGCTCCTGAATGTCCTGGGCAACCCCCACCAGTCCATCGGCTACGGATTCTTTAAGGTCAGCGTAGCGGAGGGCGCCGTTCTCGTAGTCCTGGAGAAGGGACGCATGCGCCTCGGTCCGGCCGGAAGCCTGGAGAAGACCGAAGAGGTTGGCGACTCCGGGGGACATGGCACCCGCGTCCGCGCCCTCCCCTCCCGTGTCGGTGACGGCGGAGCGAATCTGTTTGCGGATGCGCGACTCCTCGGCGAAGACGTCGATACTGTGTTTATCCCCCAGGCTAGCGCTCATTTTACGGAGCGGGTCGGCGGTACTCATGACCTTGGGGATAGCCGTGTAGAGCCCCTCCGGCACCGGGAAATACTCCTTGCCCACGAAATGGTTGAAGCGCTGGGCGATGTCGCGGGTAAGTTCCAAATGCTGTTCCTGATCCTTGCCGACGGGGACCAGCCCGGCCTTATAGATCAAAATATCCGCGGCCTGGAGGGCGGGATACGTGAACAGGCCGGCGCTCACGAAATCCTCGCTCTGAGCACCCTTATCCTTGAACTGGGTCATGCGGGTAAGCTGCCCGTAGCTCGTGAAGCAATTGAGGATCCAGCCCAGCTCGGTGTGCTCGGGGACCAGGCTTTGAATAAACAGGTTTTCGGGGCGAATACCGCAGGCCAGGAGATTAAAGCACAGCTCCCAGGTATTTTCTACCAGTTTCTTAGCGGTGAACGGCATCGTCATCGCGTGGTAGTTGACGACAATGTAAAGGCAGTCATACTCCTCCTGCAGCCGTTTCCAGTTTTCCACGGCGCCGAAATAGCGACCGAAGTGGAGCTTGCCGGTGGGCTGAATGCCGGAGAGAATGGTAGAGGGACGCGTCATGCCGCAAAGGTAGCCGCCCGGCCCCGAGTCCGGCAACTTTTGGCCGTAAGTATCGGTGGGACAACTTTCCCCCCGGTGGTTCATTGCTTCTTGGAATGGCTAAATCCATCCTTATCCTGATTGCCCTGGGCCTCGGCCTGCTGCTCCCCCAACTAGACGCCTACACCTTCACCCTGCGGCCTTTTCTGATGACCCTGCTGTTCTTTTCGTTCCTCAACGTACGGATCGACCGCAGCATCTTCGCCCGACAGCAGGTCTACATCGCGCTCCTGCTGCCGGTCATCGGGCTGACCGTTTACTTCCTGGGGGGACTATTCGGGGAAGATCTCGCGCTCACCTTGTTGCTGATGGGACTGGCGCCAACCGCGATCATCACGCCCGTACTGGCCGAGCTCATGCGGCGGCGGGCGGGCTATATGGTGGGCGCGATTCTGATTACCCACGCCGTGTTCGCGGTGACCGTCCCTCTGCTGCTGCCTCGCCTACTGGCGGTAGAATTGTCGATACGGGAGCTGGGCACCCTGGTATGGACCATCGGGAGTACCGTGGCGGGGCCGCTGGTGCTGGGCCAGTTCGTGCGCCGAATCGGCGGCCGGCTCCTAAGTGGACTCCGGCGCGTAGGGCCCTACACCTTCGCCTTGTTTCTCAGCAACATCACCGTGGCCTCCGGCAGTCTGTCGTACTACGTACGGCACGAAACCGCGATGCCGTGGACTTTCGTCGGGCTTACGGCGGTTTGCATCGGTTTTTTGATGTTGTTTAATTTCTTCCTCGGTAGCCGGTGGGCGCCTAACGGGCACGCCATCGAGGGGAGCCTCGCCCTGGGCCGAAAAAATACCATGCTGTCCATTTGGATTGCACTGGAGTACGTCAACCCCCTGGTGGTACTGGGGCCTATGCTGTACATCCTCCTGCAGAATATTTTCGTAGCCGGACAGATCCTCTACGTTGACCGGCGCTCACCGGCGGTCCCACCTGAGTCGTAACACGCCGCCCCGCTCCCACACCTCGACATCGAAGCTGTTGTCGTTGAGTCGTACAATGGATCCGAGCCACTGGAAGGCCACCCGTCCCCGGCCGTCAAAGAAGTCGGCATCGAAGGTGAAGGTTCCGTTATCCGAGGGGTCACGTACGTAGTTGATGGACCAGAAGCCATCAAAGAGCTGTCCGTCGCCCGTCTCGTAGAGCAGCGAGTAATCGTCGAAGAAGATCACCCGGTCGCCCCGAAAATCGTCGGTGACGTTATCATTGAACAGCGCGTTGTCTCCCTTGAATACGGCGCGGTCGATCTGCCAGGTCCCCAACAGCCGGTCCTCGCGGCGCTCGATGCGTTGTTCGATGCTGCAGGCGGATAGCGTGGTCAATAAAAGAAGAGATAACAAACGGGCGTACTTCACGGTAGGAAAACTTAGTTTCCCGGAAGTTCGGCTCCAACGGTGAGGGGTGCCCGTATCGGAGTGGGCTTTAAATAGAATTTAACCTGGACGGTAAGTCTTAGAGCTTGTTAATCAGGCACGTTCCAGCGCCTGGATGCTTTGCTTATAGCTCTTCATGCTACGCGCCTGGATCTCCGCGGTGGCGTTGAGCACGCGAAGCTCCTCGTTCAGTTGATCTTCCCGTGCCGGGTCTTCCTTAAAAAAGCGCCGTTTTCGGTTGATCTCCAATAACTGTTGAATGGTTTGGCTGAGCGCGATCTTTGTCTTGAGGTACTTATACTTCAACTGTTTTCTGGTGCTCATTTTGTTGGGTGTGTTTGGCTGGGTCAACTCGTTTCTTCGACGAGAAAAATACGGTAAAATTGTCTGAACGGCAAGTTTTTAGGAATCTAAAATCAGGCCATCGTTCCTGCACAGAAGAACCTCCTGAAATGTCTAGGGGTTGGTTGCCGGAGCGATTCGTGACAATAAATTAACCCTAACCTAATGTTCCCGGAAAGGCTGACGCGGCTGCCATTCCGGCGCGGCGAAAACCGCGGTCACGAAGCGGGGGACCAGGCCGTTCAGGGCGGTGTTACGCAGCCGCAGTAAATTGGCGTAGCGTAAGGGGGCAGCGCCCAGGGAGCTTTTGATCTCCAGGGCCGTCCGGCCGAAATCCAGGGTATCGTACCCTCCCCCCAGGCCCGCCTCGAGCAAGTCGAAAAGCATATTATGATAGAGGTGGTGCGAGCGCTTGTACGCGTCGCGCAGGCCCAAATAGTGTGCCTGGTACATCCGTCCGTTCGCAATTGCCGTAGTGAAGCCCACCAGTTCCCCGCTCTCCGTAAAGTAACCGACGACCTCCCCCACCTCGAGCAGCCAGCGAAAGTAGGCGGGCGTCAGGGCGGTCACGTTGAAGTCCGCGCCGCTGCTAGTCTCGGTGTAGCAGGAAAAAAGCCGCGGCACGAGTCCCGCGTCATCCCGATTCAGCCGCCGCTGCCGGATGCCCTGACCGTAGCCGCGGGCCCGCCGGTAGCGGACGCGGTACTTACTGCTGAGGCTGTCCAAATAATCTTCTAGGGTGGTCCACGGCCGCAGGTCCATCCGCATGACCGGATCGGCGGGCAGGCGCGCGAAGCCCCGCGCCGCGAGGCGGTCCACGGCGGGATGATCGTCCGCAAACAGGTCCTTCAGCAGCACCGCGGCGTACCCGCGCCGGTGGTGCAGCAGGGTTTCCGCCACGGCGGGCAGCAAGCTGGCCAGCTCGGCCGCGGTGAGGCGGGAAATCCCCTCCTGGGCCACGTCCCCCGAGGTCAGCAGCTGACCGAGCACCAGGGTCTTGATCGAGAAGCGGGCCAGCAGGCGACGCCGTACATCCCAGCGGGACGTCTCCCCCTTCGCCGAAGCACTCACCTGGCGTCCGGCACGGAAGTAGAAGGTCTGGGTGGTGAGCACGACTTCCCGTCCCGTAGGGGTGTGGTGGAGCAGGACGACCCCGGTGTCCAGCCCCTGCGGACTGTCCGATAAGAACCGAAGCGTGGCGGGGCGCAGCCAGAAGGCGGGGGAACTCCTGGTCCCGGGCGGGTAGCCTTCGGTCAGTTGCCAGTCGCTCAGGTTACGGACCGACACGGCGCGGGCAGACTCCCGGGAGGGTGGCCGCAGGCTGTCGGTACAGGAAAAGCTCATGCGAAATATCTATAGCTCTGGCTTACAACACCCCAGCCGCTATAAAGGTCAAGCCCCCCAAACCAGGGCCGCGCGATGTATCTTCACGCCAATTCCTGTCCAAACATGATCCAGCGCATTCTCGTCCCCGTCGATTTCAGCAAAGGCTCGGCCTCGGCCCTGCGTTATGCCGAGGCGATGGCCGATTCCATCGGTGCCCGCGAAATCCGGGTAATCCACGTGTTCACCCCGCAGACCGTCACGGGGGATACCGCCGCCATCGCGCCCGTGGGCGAACTCATGGATGCCCGCGAGGTCGCCCTACGGGAATTTCTCAAGGATATTCCCACCCCCACCGGCATCCGCCGCCGCAGCGAACTCGTGTTGGGCTTCCCCACCGACAAGATCGTAGCGGAAAGCAAGGGCTTCGACCTCATCGTCCTCGGTGCCACGGGGGAATCGGATTTACTCGAAGAGGTCTTCGGCAGCATCGCCTCCGATGTGGTGCAGCGAAGCGAGTGCCCCGTCCTCCTGGTCCCCCATCAGGCGCGCTTCGAGGAGTACCGTCACATTCTTTACGCAAGCAACAGCCTGTCGCTGAGCCGGCGGGCCGTGCTGAAGCTGATGGACTTTAATGAACTCTTCCGGGCGCGCATTCACTTCGTCCACGTGAACGATGACGACAGCGAACACCGCCGGGAGCGGGAAAAGCTCTTTGCCCCCCTGTTCAACAATCCCGACCCCGAGTTCGCCTTCGAGATTGTCGAGGTCACCGCGGATTCCGTACAGTCGGGTTTAGTCGATTACCTCCGCGCCAACCCCGTCAAACTCGCCGTCATGGTGACCCAACGCCGGGGGTTCTGGGAACGGCTGTTTCACCACAGCAACACCAAGCAGATGATCCTGCATCCCGAGGTGCCGGTGCTGGTGCTGTTGTTGGAGTAGCCGACCGCTCTAGCCCTGACGGGTGAACTTGGCGGAGAAATACCCTTCGCCGGAGTACTGCATGGGGTTGGGTATCGTGTTCTTCTGGCGGATCGACTGGTACATGCCCGCGGCCGTCTCCCGGTAAATCTGCACCTCCGAAACGGCAAACTCCGGTGTCAGGGCGTCGACAAGGCCGGCGGGCGTCAGCGTATGCGGCTCACAGGCGGTAGGTTGATGGTTCACTTCCACCAGGAGGAGGAACATCCCCCCTCCTTTCACGCAGCGTTTCACTTCCGCGAGCGACGCCTCCACGTTTTCTACGTGATCGAGGGAATTGAAAGAGAAGATGACGTCGCAAGCACCATCTTCCAGGGGCATGTGCTCGGAACCGGAAGCGATGTATTCCATGTCGTGACGGTCCGCCCCCAGTTTGAGGTATTCCTCCGCCAAGGGGTCGAGACCGATACGGCGCTTAGCGGTCGTTGCCCAGGTCAGGCTCCCCCGTGGCCCGCAGCCGATGTCCATGATCACTTTCCCCGCGTAGAAGTCCGCGTCGAGGCCGAAGTGATCGGTATAGAACTCCCGGTAATGGTCGTTCGACAGTTCGCCCTCCTCTGCTTTCCGCTCCTTCCAGTACGCCAGTTCGTTATACTCCTTCCACCGCACGGGAAACAGGCGACTCATCAGGGGTTCGGCTACTTTGTTGATTAATCGACTCACATCCATCTCACTTGACTTTGCAAAATCCGTATTTCCGGTCAAGATACAATCTGTGGTAGTAGACGCTATCGCTGGATTAGAGCTCCCTGCGCTCGCGGTAGAGGGCTGACGCCGGTAGAGCGCTTCGCGCGGTAGAAAGTAGACGCTTCACTGGGCAAGATGGATGATAATCCCAGCCATGCCATCTACCGCAAGCGCGCAGCGCGCGCCTCTCCCGCTCGTCTACCGCCTGCGGCCCAGATCGCCACGGGTGATCTAGGCCGCAGGCGCCTCCTCATCCCGTTCCACCCGCAAATTGTCGATGATGAAGTTTTGCCGGGTGGGCGTATTCTTGCCCATATAGTAGCTGAGCAGGTCGTCGATGTTGGTGTTGTCGGCCATGACGACGGGCTCCAGGCGGATGTCCTCGCCGATGAAGTCTTTGAACTCCCCGGGGCTGATCTCCCCCAATCCCTTAAAGCGGGTGATCTCGGCCTTGCCGCGCAGTTTCTCGATGGCCTCCTGCTTTTCCTGCTCGCTGTAGCAGTAGTAAGTCTTCTGCTTGTCGCGCACCCGGAAGAGCGGGGTTTCCAGGATGTACAAGTGGCCCTTCGTGACCATGTCCGGAAAGAACTGGAGGAAGAAGGTGAGTAGGAGCAGGCGGATGTGCATGCCGTCCACGTCCGCGTCGGTGGCGATGACGACGCGGTTGTAGCGGATCTCGTCGATGTCGTCCTCGATGTTGAGGGCGTGCTGCAGGAGGTTGAACTCCTCGTTTTCGTACACGACCTTCTTCGTCAGCCCGAAGCAGTTGAGGGGCTTGCCCCGCAGGGAGAATACCGCCTGCGTCTGTACGTCACGCGCCACGGTGATGGAGCCGCTGGCCGAGTCGCCCTCGGTGATGAAGATGGTCGTGCCCAGGCGGGTCTCTTCGTCTTTGGTCTTGATGTCGCCAAAGTGGGCGCGACAGTCGCGCAGCTTCTTGTTGTGCAGGTTGGCCTTCTTGGCGCGCTGGTTGGCCAGTTTTTTGATGCCGGCGATCTCCTTGCGTTCGCGCTCCGATTGCTTGATGCGCTTCTCGAGGGACTGGGCGATCGTGGGGTTCTTGTGGAGGAAATTGTCCAGCTGCTCCATCAGGAAGTTCTTCAGGAAGGTCTGGACGGTCGGTCCCTTCGGCCCCATGTCGGTACTGCCGAGCTTGGTTTTGGTCTGCGACTCGAAGACCGGCTCCTCCACCTTGATCGCGATGGCGGCGATGACGCTGGCCAGGATGTCCTTGCGGTCGTAGTTCTTGTTGTAGTGCTTTTGCACCGTCTCCACCAGGGCCTGGCGAAAGGCGGAGAGGTGGGTACCGCCCTGGGTGGTGAACTGCCCATTGACGAAACTGAAGTAATTCTCCCCGTAAGCGTTGCCGTGGGTGAGGGCCACCTCGATGTCGTCTCCCTTCAGGTGGATGATGTCATAGCGGACTTGCTCGACGTTGGTCTTGCGCTCGAGCAGGTCGCGCAGGCCGTTCTTCGACACCAGCGTCTTGCCGTTGAAGTTAATTTTCAGCCCGGCGTTGAGGTAGGCGTAGTTCCAGAGCTGGTTCTCTACGAAGTCGCTGCGGAAGCGGTACTTTTTGAAGATGTTGCCGTCGGGCACGAAGCTTACGAAGGTGCCGTCCTGCTCCTTGGTGGTGCTGGGCTTGCGGTCGTTGATGAGGTTACCCTCCGAGAAGTCGGCCTGCTTGAGCTTGCCTTCGCGTACGGCGTACACCCGGAAGTCCTCGGAGAGGGCATTGGTGGCCTTCAGTCCCACCCCGTTGAGCCCAACGGCCTTCTTGAAGGCCTTGCTGTCGTACTTACCTCCCGTATTGATCTTGCTGACGACATCGACCACCTTACCGAGGGGGATGCCCCTACCGTAGTCGCGCACCTTCACCGTGCCATCTTCGATCACCACGTCGATCTGCCGGCCGTGCCCCATGACGTACTCGTCGATGGAGTTGTCGATGACTTCCTTGAGCAGAATATAGATGCCATCGTCCGGGCTGGAGCCGTCCCCCAACTTCCCGATGTACATGCCCGGGCGCATGCGGATGTGCTCCTTCCAGTCTAGGGAACGGATGTTGTCTTCGGTGTAGGTTGCTTCTGCCATGAACTCACGTTATTACCCGGCAAACATACGAAATACCGGAAATATTATCAAACAATTTGTGTTGTCGGTCCGCCTACGCGGCGCCAAACAATCGCTAGGCGTTCGCCTTTTAGTGGCCATGAACGGATTTCCCACCCAAGCCTCGCCTCATGGCCGACGGTAAGCCCCGCTTTCACTGGTGGTACCTGCTGCTCCTACTGCCCGTTGCCCTCTCTGTCGGCGCCCATTGGTACGTCGGTCACCGCCTAGACCGGGCCATTACCCAGGCGAATGAAGGAGATAATTCCCTGACCGTAAGTTCTTTTTCCTACGGCTTTTTCCCCATCCACTTCACGGCCGATCGAATTTCCTTTGATCAGCGGCGGGAGTCCTTCGCCGCGGCGGGCCGCCTCCGGTCGCTCGAAGTTCGTGGGGTGAATTTGCTCAGCTTGTTGCGTCGCGACCCGATCGAGATAAATTCCCTTTCGCTCACCGGGCTCGATGCCTCTCTGACCCGCCGTGCCCCCGCTTCCCCCCGGCGCGGCGACTCCGCCCCCCTTCGGCTCTCGATCGCGCAGGTAGCGCTCGACCGTACCTTTCTGGTCGTACAAGACGCACCCAAACGGCAGATGGCTCGAGTGGCCAACCTCCGCCTTCGTCTACGTTCCCTGCACCTGCCCCTGCGGCCCACTACCCTACACGGCCTTGAGCTTGCCGCGGACTCCAGCAGCTTCCGGGACCAGGGCAACGATCTGTTCGTAAATACGAAGGACATTGCGTACGATACTACCACCGCGTCCGTCCGCATCAATAAGGTGTCCATCACCCGCGATACCTCCGTGGCCGTGGATATGCAGGCACTGACCGTCAGCGGATTGAACGCCGAGGATTTGCGAGACGAAATCACCATCGACAGCATCCGGGTGGCGGGTTTGGGCGGCAGGGCGCGGGTGCAGGGGAACACGGGCGGGTCGTCCTCCGCCGGCCCCTTTGCCGGCCTCCGGGTCGGTAAGCTGAGCCTGCTCGATGCCGATCTAACCGTGAGCGGAGATTTTGGTACGGCAACATTTGATGGAAGGATACAGGTTGGCGGCATCCGCTACCACGATAGTCTGGCGCTTGACGACCTGGAGGTAGAGGGAAGGGAGATCACTTTCTCCGACCCCGGCAACCTGCGTCTCACGGCCCAGGGGGCGGTGATCCGGCAGGGGGGCCTCCATTTTCCCTTGCGCCCCGGGGAAACGGGGGCCACCACCCTGGAAATTCCTGAATTCCGGCTCCATACGGGGTCTCAATCGGTCAGCGGGGATGCGCTCCGCTACGCCAGCGCGGAACAAAACCTTCGGGTGGAAGAACTGACCTTCACCGGCTCTCCGGTGAGTGGCCGCCTCGGCGCGCTGCACCTCGGCGGTATAGACCGGGCGGCTTTCTTAGCCGGAAAACCACTAACGGCCGGCAGGGCGGAACTGGACGCACTCGACCTGCGCATCGCAACCGGCGACGGGGGCAGCTACGCGATCGCGGTACCCCGGGTCCAGCTCGACGAGCTTAGTCTGCGGGAGGGGCTTCAAATCGACCGGTCGCAGGTCGAGAACGCGGAGGTAAGGCGGCGCGGCGCTGACGGTAAGGAGGACATAGTAGCCGAGGGCGTTTACCTCGACCAGTACGGCCTGCGCACACCGATCCGCCCCGCTGCCCTCGGACCGGTGAACGTCCGCATCCGGCGCGTACGGACCGTTGGGGACGAAAAACCCGTGGACCATCACTACCACCGCATCGCCTACCGGAGTCGCCCCGGCGTACTGACGGTTGACAGCCTGCGCCGGGTGAACCGCTACACCCCGAATGAGCTGTTTCGCCGGGAGATCGCCAAATCGTGGCTCGACTTCGGTTTCGACGGCATTCGGGTGCAGGGCATCGATCATCAGGAGCTTTTAAGCGGCGAGGTACTGCGAATGGATTCCCTTTCCGCCGCTGCCTTTCGCGTGCGGGTGGTGGAGAACCTGTCCATGGAGATCTCCCAGCGCCGCAAGCAGATGCCGCTCGAGGCCCTGCGAGCAATCGGTCCCCGCATCGTAGTACGCGCTGCCCGCTGCTCGGCTACCGACATCACCTACGGGGTGGTGGATTCGTTGCGGGAGCCCAAGACCATCCACTTGAACGAAGGTACGGTGTGGCTGACGGGGCTCGATACCAAGGTCAGCACAACCGATTCCGTATACGCCAGCTACGACGCGACCTTCGAGGGCACCACGCCCATGCGCGCCGTGTTCGTGCTTGCCCGCGACCCCAGCGGCCGCAACTTCGCCGTGCGCGGCGAACTGGGTGCCTACGACCTCAGCCGCGTCAATCCCCTCATGGAAGTGGCCGCCGGCGCGATCATTGAGACGGGCCAGATCGACCGAATGCGTTACGACGGGCTATTTGCAGACGGGGTGATGACCGGGGACATGCACCTGTATTACCGCCAGCTCGACCTGAAGGTGGTGGGCAGTGGGGCCTGGATCAAGAACCTCCTATCGGGCGTGGTCGTCAAGGAAGAAAACGTGGAGGGCGAAGACTTCCGCCCGGGCAAAATGTACCACGAGCACGACCCCCACAAAAGCTTCTTCAACGCCTACTGGAAGGGACTGGTGAGCGGGATGCGCTCTTCGGCCCTCTCGGACATCGTCTTGCAGGAGGAGCTGGACTAGATTTCCTGATCCACGGGCACACTTTGTTCCCGTTGTTGCTTGGTCCGACCGGGGCGACGGAGTTTGTCGGTATTCACGTCCCCGTTCCGGCTCAGCAAAATGGCGATGGGCCGTGTAGACGGAAACTGGGCGCAGATGATGATGATGGCCACCGTGATGGGCACGCTGAGGAGCATACCGACGATGCCCCAGAGCATGGACCAGAGGATGAGCGAGAGCACGACGACGAGCGGACTGATGTTGAGGGTGCTGCCCATGAGGCGGGGCTCGATAATGTTTCCCACCAGGATCTGGATGATTGTGACCCCGATGACTACGATCAGGAAGGGCGTGAGCGTATCGAACTGCACCAGGGCCAGCAGGGCGGGCAGGACCGTGGCGGTGATGGACCCGATGGTGGGCACGAAATTGAACAGGAAGATGAGGAAGGCCCAGAACAACGCGTAGTCCAGTCCGATCACTTCAAACACGACAAAGCAGAGCACTCCGGTAGCGATGCTGGTGATGGTCTTCACCCCCAGGTAGGTGCGCATGGCCGCGTTAATTTCCGCCATGACGTACGTGAAGCGGGTGCCGCCGCGGGCGTGCAGGCCCAGGGCCCGCATCTTACGGGGAAAGCTGCCCTGCTCGACCAGGAAGAAAAGCACGTACAGCAACACCAGGGCTACCCCCTTGGCGGCGCTGGTCACTTCGGCAAAGACGAGCGCGAAATTACCCAGCAACTGCTGCCCCAGCTTCAGGTCCGCCAGGGTGGGCGGCGTGCGGTCGACGTGGAAGCGTTCGTACACCCGGGCGATCTGCTCTTCAATCTTCGGCAGGTAGACCTCGCTTTCCTGCACGAAACCGTTGACCGTGTTTACGATCATGTCGGAAATGGTGTACAGGGTGAGCCCGATAAAGAACAGTGACATCAGCAGGGTGACCGCATTCGGGAGCTTAGTGCCTACCATCGGCAGGTGGCGGAACTGATCGTTGAGCGCATTCACCAAATACCAGAGGACCAGGGCGACGAAGATGGGTACCAGGTAGCTCTTGCCGACCACGATCAGGGTGAGAATGAGTCCGATAGAAACGAGCCAGGCGGCTACGCGAAAGATCGACATGGGCGTGGGTTCGGGAGGGTGGGTTGGTGTGGTAACGAACGAGAGCCCGGTAATGTGTGGTCGAAGGAGGACGGGCGGCCAACTTAGTGCCCGTTTATGCTTCTCCGCACCCGCGCGCCGTCCGCCAGGAAAGTCGCCGGCGGCGGCCGGGTTAGGGAAAAAAACTTATTTTTGCCGGCCTGGCCCTAACCAGGCGTCACCCACACCAAAAAAGAACCCCCCACATGAGCGGATCTAAGATTACTATCGCCAACGGCAAACTCAGCGTTCCCAACGACCCCATCCTTCCCTTCATCGAGGGCGATGGCATCGGTCCCGATATCTGGGCCGCCGCCAGCCGCGTACTGGAAGCTGCCGTAGAAAAAGCTTATAACGGCGAAAAAAGCATCGTCTGGAAGGAAGTCCTGGCCGGCCAGAAGGCCATGGACCAGACCGGCGAATGGCTGCCCCAGGCCACCCTCGACGCCATCGAGGAGTACCTCGTCTCCATCAAGGGCCCCCTGACCACCCCCGTCGGCGGCGGCATCCGCTCGCTGAACGTAGCCCTACGGCAGAAGCTCGACCTTTACGCCTGCGTCCGCCCCGTGCAGTACTTCACTGGCGTCCCCAGCCCCGTAAAGAACCCCCAGGATGTCGACATGATCATCTTCCGGGAGAACACCGAGGACATCTACGCCGGCATCGAGTTTGCCGAAGGCACCGAGGAGAACAAGAAATTCCTCGCCTGGCTAAAGGAAAACTACCCCGATAAGTACGCTAAGGTGCGTTTCCCGGAGACCACCGGCATCGGCATCAAGCCCGTCAGCCAGGAGGGCACCAACCGCCTCGTGAAGGCCGCCATTCAGTACGCCATCGATAATAACAAAGACTCGGTGACCCTCGTACACAAGGGCAACATCATGAAGTACACGGAGGGGGCCTTCCGCGACTGGGGCTACGAAACCGCCGCCCAGGACTTCGGCGCCGACGAGCTCGACGGCGGGCCGTGGCACGTGCTCACCACCGACGACGGCCGCAAGATCACCATCAAGGACGTCATCGCCGACGCCATGCTCCAGCAAATCATCCTGCGCCCCAAGGAATACAGCGTCATTGCCACCCTCAACCTCAACGGGGACTACATCTCCGACGCCCTCGCCGCCCAGGTGGGCGGAATCGGCATCGCCCCCGGCGCCAACATCAACTACACCACCGGCATCTCCATCTTCGAGGCGACCCACGGCACGGCGCCCAAGTACGCCGGCCAGGATAAGGTCAACCCCAGCTCCGTCATCCTCTCCGGCGAGATGATGTTCCGCTACATGGGCTGGCCCGAAGCCGCCGACCTCATCATCAAGGGCATCGAAGGCGCCATCTCCAAGAAGCGCGTCACCTACGACTTCGAGCGGCAAATGGACGGGGCTACCCTGCTCAAGTGCAGCGAATTCGGCGACGAGATCATTGCGAACATGTAAGCCAAGAATCTGAGCTGATTTAGATTCCAGGGAGGGTCGTTGCTTTTGGGTGACGGCCCTTTTTTTGTGGCTGATACATCCAGCCACCTAGTGGTTGGCGATTGAATTTCGCAATAGCTTGACGCCAGCAGGTTGGTGCTGAACGAGTAGGGGAAGGCCGCGCTTAGCCCTAGCTAAGCAAGGTTTTCGCCTGGGACGTGCAGTGCCGCCCTGGCAAGTCAGGGTGCCGCGCAATTTGATCGCTAACCATTAGCTACTCATCCTCACTCTAACAGCAAACGAAAAACCCGCTCCATGACTTCCTTAGTTTGGGTCAGCTCGTCCAGGGTACCGTAGTTACCGTTCGCGGCCCAGGATACGGTCACCCCCTGCTCCGGGAAGTGGACCATCGTGGCGAAGTATCCGATCGCATCCCCGCTGTGGAGGTAGGCCGGGCCAAACTCCGTATCGACCTGAAAGATCCCCAGACCGTAGCCGGTACGGAACAGTTCGGGCTCCTCGGTCGACGGATACCGGAAATCAGTCAGCTGTAAAAGGGCCTCGGAACCCAAAATCTTTCCGGTGAAGAGCAACTCCATAAAACGGTTTAAGTCGTGGGTGTTAGAGAGCAGTCCGCCATCCGCCGTGAAATAGTCCCATCCGCTGTAGTGCGTCGCGTCGATCAATTGTCCGTTATCGTACAGGTCGATGTAGCCGCGAATGATGCCGTCGGGTACGGGATCCTCCGCCGCGAAGCGGGTGTACGTCAGACCGTGGGGGAGGAAAATCTCCCGCTCGAAGTACCGGTAGAAGGGCTCTCCGGTGATGGTCTCGATGATCATGCCGAGTAGAATGTAGCCCGTATTAGAATAGCTAACGTCGCTGCCGACCGGGAAATCGGCATCTTCCCCCCGGGCGTACCCCAGCAGGTCTTTCGGTTGCCACACCCGCTGGAGGTCGTTGAGGGAGGCGGTTTGGAAGCGGGCGCTGCGGATGTAGTTATTTATGCCGCCGGAATGCTGGAGGAGTTGCCGGACGGTAGCCCGGTCGGCGTTGGCCAGGTCGGCTAGTACTTCCGCGGATAGGTATTGGGTGATGGGCGCATCGAGGTCTACCCGGCCCTGCTCCCATAATTGCAAGAGCGCCACGGCCGTAAAGGTCTTGACGGTGCTACCTACCCGGGTGAGCTGACACGGCTGTAAGGGAACCTGCCCAATCAACTCCGCTTTCCCCGCCGCACCCGACCAGCGCCCCGCCACCGGATCGTGCACCGTTAGCATCATGCCCGGAAGGCCCGCCGCGACCGTCTCGTCGAGGTAGCCTTGCAGCCTTCCCGCGAGGGGATGGTCAGGATCAGTCGGTAGTTCCGTGGGGCAAGCGTAAAAATTGATGGGTTTGGGTTCGTCCCGGTCGCACTGCATTAGGGAAGTGCAGACGAGGGCGAAGTAGAGAATTCGTAGCATTATTGCGTGCTTGTGAAGGGGAAGAAAGTTGCCCCCAGGTGGAGGTTGGTGTGACTCATGAGGGGGATGAAGTCGCCGGCGTAGGGGTACTCTAGCCAGGTCTGGTGCAGGAGGAAAATCTCCGTCGAGCGCGGATCACGGGGCTTTAATCGATACCCTAACCCCAGCGTCAGGGAGGGCACGACGCGGTGGTTACCCCGATCCCGTTGGGCGACCAGTTGCCCCCCCTGGGGCACGTACTCCGTGCGCGTCGCGAAGGTCAGGAGGTAGCCGGCCCCCAGTTTGGTGTGGAGCGTTAGGCCGGAGCCGTGGCGGTAGTCAACGCCTAATTCCACGTTCACGTGGACCGCCTGAAACAGTGGCCGGTGTAGGAAGTAACCGAGCCTGATGGCCGGGTACACCTGTAGGGCCCGATCGGAGGTGCCGTAAAAGGCCGTACCCACCTCCACCCCCGGATGTACGGGATCCGACCACCAAGTGGTGAAGGGCATGCTGGTCGATTCGTTATAGATAGAAACCGTGACGGGGAGGTCGGCTTGGGCAAAACTGCCCAGCGGAATGATAAGTAGGCTGGCGAATACCCAGGCCTGACGGAAGGGGGCGAACATCGGAGTGCAGGTTGAATGATTGATGGTGCAAACCTAGCGGCTCCCTCCGCTACAACCCGCCAAAATCCTCAGTTGCCTGACCGAAGCGGACGTAATCCAACCCCAAGCGGACCTTCTACACCAGTTCCTTTTCCTCCAGCCACCGCAGAAATGCTCCGGCTTTGACTTTAGAGACCGTGGGGGTGGCTTCCGGGGCGGGCTCCAGGTCGACGGCAAGCTTGCGGGTGTCGGTACGTACGTAGCCGGCGATGGCCCGCCGGTTAGCCACGACCTGACGGTTGAGCCCGAAGAATTGCCGGGGGTCCGTTGATGCCTGGACCTCCCGCAACGGCTGATCGATGAGGTGACGTTGTCCGCCAGCGGTCACCAGAAAGGTCATCTTCTCCACCACCTCAAAAAAGGCGATGTCTTCTACCGGCACGCGGATCGAGCGCGCACCGACGTGGACGACAAATCCCCCCGGAAGAATTGCCGCGCTCTCCGCCGCCTTTATCTCTTCGCGGGGAAGGATCACTCCGGCATAAATCAAGTTGATCAGGACGCAGAAAAGGATCACTAGGGGCAGTTCTAGGTAAAACACGGAGAGCTCCCGGAGAGGAATATCCAACAACAGCGTCACGTACAGCAGCTCCAGCCCAATCACCGCGGCGACGGGCAGCAGCATCACCGCACCCCAGTGCCGGAGGTGTTCGCTGCTGCGCACGGGACGGGTCGGATGAACACGGTAATACCGGTGATAAAAATACCCCACGCCATAAGTAAGTGCGAACGCCAGCAGCACATCGGAATAGTAGCTCGGTATCCGAAGCAAATAAGCCAGGGAATTCTCGTTTCCAATGTGCACCACCGCCGATGCGACTACGGGATACACGTAGTAGAACAGCCAGCGATCTTGGAGGGGGGCGGGGGACTTCATCCCGTCAGCATTTTATTGGGTGGAGGGTAAGGACCTCCCCACCAACTCCCGCATTGCCAGCGACATCAGCAACTGTTCTTCCTTGTCGTTGAGGTCGTCGGGGATGAACTCGAAGGCGCGCTGGCTCAGGGGGTCGTCGGTGTTGCCGGCACTGCGGGTCAGGGCGCCGACCTCGCGGTTGCCGACGCTGACGGGGAGGTAGTTGTCCTGGCTCTCGGTGGCGATGCGGGCGAGCTCCTTGCCGGTCCGTTCGCCAACCAGGGTGCTGCCGGTGATGGTGCCAACGGGCTGATTGTCGATTTCGAGGCGGGTCTTGCCGTTCTCGGTCCAGTAGACGAAGTCGTGGTCGGCGGTGCGGGCGTAGAGGAGTTCGTTGACTTGCTTGCCGAGATAGCGACGGTAGCTGTAGCTCACGACCGGCTCCTGGAAGATGGTGGTGAAGGTGCCCTTGGCCGTGGTGCCGGTGCCGGTCTTGAGCACCTGCTTGTCCTGGGTGAGGCTGAAGAGGTCCAGTTCTTCCTTGTTCATTTTGACCAGGTCGGCGCTCCAGGTGTCCATGTCTTCCCGGATCTCGCGCAGCACCCGCGTCCGCGCCTTCCTGGAGGGCATACGGTGCTGGTTCCACTGGCTGAACATATAGAGCAGGGCGACTACGAGCAGGATAGCAATACCGAGGAGGATGAACATATGTGCAAGGACTTGTAAACCGTAAAGTAATCAAACAACCGCGGGCGGGGGCGGGGTTTAGGAAGTGGTCGAGTTTCGGGGGGCGTTGGTCGGCTGCTCCGGGCGCGGCCGCGGGTGTAAGGCTTATTCCGCCGCAGAAGCCACCCCGTCATTTATCCAAGTGACGAACGTGCGGCCGCGCAGCGACAAAATAACCGGATAGCGGTGCAACTACCAGCTGACATGCCTTAGTTGTAGTATCTAATTCCAGCCCCCATGCAACTCCACCTCCTCCGCGCCGACATCACTACCGTCAAGGTCGACGTCATCGTCAACGCCGCCAACTCCTCCCTCCTTGGCGGCGGCGGGGTAGACGGGGCCATCCACCGCGCCGGCGGCCCGGCCATCCTGGAAGCTTGCCGGGCCATCCGCGCCCGCCAGGGAAGCTGCCGCACGGGCGAGGCGGTCCTCACCACCGCCGGCCAACTCCCCGCCCGGTGGGTCGTCCACACCGTCGGCCCCGTCTGGCAGGACGGCACCGCCGGTGAGGCCGAGCTCCTACGAAACTGTTATCAAAACAGCCTCAGGCTCGCCGAAGAGCAAGGCGCCACCTCCGTCGCCTTTCCCAACATCAGCACCGGTATCTATCATTACCCTAAAGCCCGTGCCGCCGAAGTCGCCGTAGCTGCCGTACGCGCCCACGCCCCAAACACCCTCACCGACATCTATTTCGTCTGTTTCGACGCCGAAAACCACGCCCTTTACCAATCCCTCCTCTAACCCAGGCCGCTAGCCCGTCTATCGCAAGCGCAGCGCCCTACCGCTTCCCTTCGTAACACTGTACCACCTCCGGGTCCACCAGCACGTCCCGCGGGCCCAGGGCAGGCATGAAAATCCCGATATTACGCTTCGTTGAGCACCTATGAACCTGCTGTTTGCTTACTGCGTCAAGGGTTAAATTTCGCCGATTCTTACGTCAAACTCTCCCTCGGTAATAGTCAGGCGTCCACCCTGATCGTCCTCAAACAGAACCATGGAAAAGGTACCCCGCATCGCCGGTCCATTTTCACCATCGTAATACGCCTCAACTATAACGTTGACGGTAGATTCGGCGTACTCTTCGTAAATTGTATAGATGACCTCGACGTTTGATACGTCCTCATCGTCGTACTGCACGTAGGTGCCAAGTAGGCAAACATCGTCGGTTGTGAAGCAGTCGGTCAATGGATTGTAAGTGTAGGCACCTACCTCCGGAAGCTCATCACCACGGTAGAGAAAGGAGATCGTGATCGTTTCGTCTGTGGAGGGAACTATGCCGATAGCGCCCCCGATCTCAAGGGTGGACAATCCGTTGGGATCTTCGGCCCGCTTGAAGACGGCATAGCTCTCATCGGACTCGAAGGTTCGACCGTCGACGCTTGCAGTTACCCCTCCGTCGGATTCCGTTACGAATTCGGCAATGGTGTTCTCCGAGCAGCCAAGACAGCACAGCATCATTACCCAAAAAATCAAGTTTACTTTATTCATAGTGTGGGAATTGTGAGTAAGCATACCAAAATAAATAAATAGGTCAGAACTCACAAAATGACTTCGCCAGCTTTCTTCATTCAATATTTCTAAGGATATCAATCAACGTGGAGGATCGTTCCTCTACCGAGAAAACAGGATAAAGGTGGTATCGCCCCGGATTATGTCGCAGCAAAAATCTGTAGAGGAGCTGAGTTAAGGCAAGTGAAAGTCATTTACGCTGCTTTCCCCTGTAATACTTTTGACTCTGCAATGGTGTGGGCTTCCCGTCCGGAAACGCATACGTCTACCACAAGCGCGCACCGCAAGCCTCTCCCCCAAGGCCGCCAGCCCGTCTACCGCAAGCGCGAGCCCGTCTACCGCTTTCCTTCATAAAACTGCACCACCTCCGGGTCCACCAGTACGTCCCGCAGGCCCAGGGGCTGCCGCAGCACGATCCCGTCCAGCGTCCGGCAGCGGCTGAGGGCCACGTAGGTTTGTCCGTGGGCGAAGGCGCCGGAGCTGCCCAGGTCGACGATGATGCGGTCGAAGGTCTTGCCCTGCGACTTATGAATGGTCACGGCCCAGGCCAGGCGCACGGGGAGCTGGCGGTAAGTGCCTAGCGTTTCGGTGCCGATCTTGCGGATGTCGGGGCCATCGGCGGTGTAGCGGATGATGTCCCACTCGTCGTACTCGACCTCCACCTCCACGGGCTTGCCGTTCTCCACAATCTCCAGCCGGACGGACTTCGGTTTGCACTCCACCACCGTACCGATGGTGCCGTTGACGAAGCGGCGTTCGGTGTCGTTGCGTAGCGTCATGACCTGACTGCCGACCTTCACTTTGAGGGCGGCGGGCACGGGGAAGAGCTTTTCGGGGAAGTTGCCCTTCACCTCCGCGAGGTAGAGGTGCTCGGGGGTGGTCAGCTGGGCCAGTTTCGTGGCGTTGATCTTGGTCACGGTGGCGTTGCGGGCGGCCAGGGTGAGGTAGTTCATGCCCTCCTCGGCCTCGAAGTCGGGAATGTGGCGCCGGTTGAGGTCTTCCAGCTCGTCGCGGTCGATGGTGGCGTTGCGGATGCTTTCGAGCAGGCGGAGGAAGTGGCGGCTGTCCTGGCGGTACACCTGGTGGAGCTCGATCATCTCGAGGTCGATGTAGTCCAGGCAGTCGGCGCTGAAAAAGTAGGCGCTGGCGTAGCGGTGGCTGAAGAATTCCCGCTCGGTCTCGCTGCTGACCACCGGCGGCAGCTGGAAGAGGTCGCCGAAGAGGATCAGCTGCACCCCCCCGAAGGGTTCGCTGCTGTCGCGGTTGAGGCGCAGCCCGTAGTCGATGGCTTCCATGACGTCGGCGCGGACCATGCTGATCTCGTCGATGACCAACACCTCGAGGTTCATGAACACGCGCTTGTAGCGGCGGTTGGGCCGGATGTCCTTCGACTGCAACAGCCGCGGCGGGAAGTTGAAGAAGCTGTGGATGGTCTGTCCGCCCACGTTGAGGGCCGCCACGCCGGTAGGGGCCAGCACCACGACGTTCTTGCGGGTCGTGCGCTTGAAAATCTGCAGGAGGGTGGATTTGCCGGTCCCCGCCCGGCCCGTAATGAAGAGGTCGGCCCCGGCTTCCATCCGCTGCAGGGCGTAGTCAAATTCCTTGGAGAGCTGCAGGGGTTCGGGCATGCGGCGAAGGTAAAGCGCCGGCCTTTAGGGACCGGGCACGCACGGGTTGGCGGCAGGGCTGCTCCCCCCGCTGCGTCGTACTTTTGCCCCATGCTCACCTCCCGTTTTCTCCTCCTGCTGGCCGCCGTCACCGCGGTGGCCGCCGTGGGGGTCGCCGCGTGTCACGCCCTGTTACCGATCGGTTACGCCCTGCCCTTTTCCATCGTCACGCTGGTGCTGTTTCTGCTCATCACGGTGGTCATCTTCTTCCTCGGGCGGCGGAGCGCGGGTGCCGCGAACAAGCACCTGTTCAGCAACGTGTTCATGGGGGCCACCATGGTCAAGATGCTGCTCTGCGGCATGCTGGTCGTAGGCTACGTCATCCTGGGCGAGCCGGCGAGCAAGCTGTTCGTCGTGCCCTTTTTCTGGCTCTACCTGGTATACACCGGCTTTGAGGTGTACTTCCTGATGAAACTATCGGCGATCGTGGCACGGTGATGGGGGCGTGCGCTACCGGGCCCGGAGGGGACGTGTCCGCCCCTCGCGGTCATTGTCGTCTTCCTCAAGCTCATCGTCTCCCCCGGTTGCCCCCAGCACGACCGGAAGCGGCATCCAACTGCGTTCCGATGCCTACCGGGAGAAACCGCGTTGTACCGGCTTTCAATACCTTTGGGAGTACCCTGAACCCATCAAATTATGAAGTATCTCTCCCTGCTCCTCCTCGCCGGATTCCTGAGCTGCACGGCGCAGCCGGAAGCGGGGGCGGCGCCGCCTCCAGCGCCCGAAGCCCCACTTGCCCCGCCCCCGGCACCCGCGGCCCCGCCCCAAGCGGCGATTTCGGACAGCATCCCAGCCATCCCGAGCTACACCTACCTGACGGGCAAGTTCGACCCGGCCGCGCACCCGGACTTCCTGAAGGTAGCCGCGAAGTACACCGACGGCGACCCCTACCTGCTGCACCGGGATACCTACGCGGCCTTCGAACGCATGCACGCGGCCGCCCTGCGGGATGGGGTCAAACTGATCATCGTATCGGCTACCCGCAATTTCGCGCGGCAAAAGCAAATCTGGGAAGCCAAGTGGCGCGGCGAACGCCTGCTGGAGGGCACCGAGAAGGCGGATGAAGTCTACCCCGACCCCGCCGAGCGCGCGCTGGCCATCCTGCGGTACTCGAGCATGCCCGGTACGAGCCGCCACCACTGGGGCACGGACGTAGACCTGAACGCCCTCAACAACGGCTACTTCGACGCCGGGGAGGGGAAGCGGATACACGACTGGCTCACCGCCCACGGTCCGGAATACGGCTTTTGCCAGCCCTACACCGCCAAGGGAGCGGAACGACCCACGGGCTACAACGAGGAGCGGTGGCACTGGAGTTACCTGCCCCTGGCCACCCAACTGACCGACTACGCGGCGGCCGAATTAAGGGACGCAGCCATCAGCGGGTTCGCGGGTGCGGAGGCCGCCCCCCGAATCATGGTGGTCGACAATTACGTGCTCGGGATCAACCCCGCCTGCAAGGAGTAACGCGGCCGAAGGGCGGCGGGACATCTAAACCTATCCCGGGGTACATTGCGTTCACACCACTACAATCAACACTTATGGAACTCTACGACATCAACCGCTACGCCCTCATCGTCACCCCCAGCGAGGCGCTCCTGCGGTGGGCCATCCGCGAAGACGCCTCCATTGAGGAAGACATCGATTTTGAGGATACCTCCGACCTCACCACCGTCTACCTCCTGCCCGATTTCGATCAGATGGAAGAGGCCGAGGAGTGGTTGGAGAAGAATTTCATGCCCATCCTGGAAAACCTGCTGGCCGAATGGGTGGAAGACGACAGCAACTGGCCCAGCAACCTGGCCTTTAACCACTTCGAGAAGTTCAGCGATTACACGATCACCAATATGGTCATCGACACCCAGGACGCGAGCTACGACGAAGAAGATTAAGGGGCGCGTCCTCCCCTACCCCATAGTCCTTACATGACGTACCAACGCCCCCCCGAAGCCATTGCCGATCTGGTCAACCTGAAGCCGGATCCGCTCATGCTCTTCGGGCCCGACCCCGACTACATCATCATCGCCGACCGGCCCATGTACCCCGGCATCGCAGGAGCTGCGCCACCCGCGGCTGAAGCTGGCCGGCCGGCAGATCAATCCCGACAGCTGGACGCCCTACGGCACCCGCGGCTTCTACAACCCGCGCCTGCACCACCTCCCCACCGGGGAAGAACGGTCGTTTGACGGCCTGCCGGAAAACGGCAACTACCGCTACTTCAGCTGGTCGCCGGACGGGCTAAGCAT
Organism: Lewinellaceae bacterium; assembly: GCA_963803525.1. GTDB lineage: Bacteria > Bacteroidota > Bacteroidia > Chitinophagales > Saprospiraceae > Neolewinella. The sequence goes on along the minus strand of CAWDMV010000002.1, from coordinate 708,289 downwards.
CGCCTTCTGCCTGGTGACGCCGACCGGCCTGCAGCTCTGGACGGCCGGTCGTAAGCGCCTGAACTGCACCCCCGTGGGCGGCAACGACATCAACAACAGCCTGGGGGGCGTACCCTACGACTTCATCGACAACGACCGCTTCCTGATCAAGCGGCGCATCGCCGGGGCCCGCAAGCCGGAGCGCACGCAAGCCGTGACGGGCCCAACCGTGCAGGACTCCTCGGGCAAGGAAGGGGCCAACCGCACCTACACCAACCTGCTGGAGAACGCCTACGACGTGGCCCTCTTCCGCTACTACGCCACGGGCCAGCTTTACCTCCACGACCTGGCCAGCGGACGGGAAAGCCCCTGGGGGGAACCGGGCATCATCGCGGGCCTGGGCGACTCCCCCAACCGGGAGTACTTCGTCATCACCTACGTGCTGGAGCCCTTTAGTTTCAACGTACCCTACGACAAGTTCGCCGACCGCGTACTGCTGCTCGACAAGGCCGGTAACCTCATCCGGGAACTCGCCCGGCGCCCGACCGTCGAGCACTTGCCGCCGGCCTTCGGGGCCGTCATCACCCAGCCCCGGCGCTTCAGCTGGCGGAGCGACCACCCCGCCCAGCTCTACTGGACGGAGGCCCTCGACGGGGGTGACCCCCGGGCCGAGGCCGACTACCGGGAGCAACTCTACTACCTCGAGGCCCCCTTCACCGGCGAAGCCCGCAAGAGCATCAAAATGCCGCTGCGCTTCGGTGCCCTGCGCTGGGGCCGCGGCGACCTGGCCATCTTAGTCGACTGGGAGTGGGCCACCCGCCGACAGGTCACCCGCCGCTGGTATCCCGACGACCCGAGCCGGGAGCCGGAAACTCTCTTCGACCACAACTGGGAGGATAACTACAACGATCCCGGCAACGTCGTGACGGTCTCCCTGCCCAGCGACCACAGCGTCCTGCTGACCCGCGACGGGGGGCAAACGCTCGTCATGGTGGGCAACGGCCACAGCCCCGACGGTCCCCAGCCCTTCATCGACGGGTTTGACCTGACCACCCACGCGCGCGAGCGGCTGTGGGAATCCACGCCGCCTTACTTCGAGCGGCCCCTCTTCTTTCTCGACAAGGACCCCGATTACTTCCTGCTCGCACGGGAAAAGGGGGACGAGCGCCCCAATTTTTTCCTGCGCCACCTCCTGACCGGCGCGGAAACGCGGGTGACCGACTTCCCCCACCCCTACCCCCAAATGCAGCACACGCAGTACGAACTGGTGAGCTACGCGCGGGAGGACGGCGTCGCGCTGAGCGGAGAACTGCACACGCCCCAGGGCTTTCGGCCCGGCATCGATCCGCCCCTGCCCATGCTGATGTGGGCCTACCCCCAGGAGTATAAAGACGCGGACAAGGCCGGGCAGGTCACGAGCAGCGATTACCAGTTCCGGCGCATCAGTCCGCTCTCCCCCCTCCCCTTCCTGGCGGCGGGCTACGCGATCTTCGACGACTTCGCGATGCCCATCGTGGGGGAAGGCGACGAGGAACCCAACGAAACCTTTGTCGAGCAGGTGCGGATGAACGCCACGGCGGCCGTGAAAAAGCTGGTCGATACGGGCGTGGCCGACCCCGACCGTATTTTCGTGGGCGGACACAGCTACGGTGCCTTCATGACCGCCCACCTGCTCGCCCATACCGATCTGTTTGCGGGGGGCATCGCCCGCAGCGGCGCCTTCAACCGGACGCTGACGCCCTTCGGCTTTCAGGCCGAGGAGCGGACCTTCTGGCAGGTGCCCGAAACCTACTTCCGACTCTCACCCTTCGTCCACGCCGACAAGATCAACAGCCCCCTCCTGCTCATTCACGGGGAGGACGACAGCAACAGCGGAACGTACCCGGTGCAGTCCAAGCGCATGTTTGCCGCCCTCGACAATCTGGGCAAAACGGCCCGCCTGTGTCTACTCCCCCACGAAGATCACGGGTATGCGGCCGAGGAAAGTATCTTACACATGCTCTGGGAGATGTACCGCTGGATGGAACAGTACGAAAAACCGTCCGCAGCTCCAGCTACCGCCCCGTCCCAGGCAGACAGCCGCCCCTAGCTTACCGGGGCCTATCCCCCGTAAAGTCCCGCGTGTGCGTCATCTACTTGCTCCCCTCCTTGTGTTTTTCGCTCTGACCTCCTGCCGGACGCCCCTGGTGTACACCCTGGCGGACGTGGACAAATGGGATAAAATGACGCTGTCCTTTCCCGGCCCCGAAACGAGCGAAACGGACCCGATCAACCCGTTTACCACCTACCGCCTGGACGTCACCTTCCGGAACGAAGATTACAGCCTGACGGTCCCCGGCTTCTACGCCGCCGACGGCAATGCCGCCCAGACCGGTGCCGACTCCGGTAACGTCTGGCAGGTGCGCTTCCGCCCTAATCTGGAGGGAGAATGGACCTACGCGGGCGCGCTGTACGCGGGCGACAAACGCATAGACAAGTACGAAGGCGCCTTCTTCGTAGGGGCGGCCACGACCGGTGAACGGGGGCGGCTGCTGCGGGCCCACCCCCGCTACCTGCGCTGGGCGGAGTCCGGTGACTACTTCCTGAAGACCGGCGTGGACAGCCCGGAGAACCTACTCGCCTACGCGGACTTCGACGGCACCTACCGCCACAGCAACGACTTCCGGGAGAACGAGAGTACGACGGAGGGCCTGCACACCTACGCTCCGCACGTATCCGATTACGGGGGCAAGGGCACGACCTGGCGGGGGGGGAAAGGCACGGGGATCCTGGGCGGGCTGGACTATCTCGCCGGGGCCGGCGTGAACAGCATCTACTTCCTCACCCTGAACATCAACGGCGACGGCAAGGACGTCTGGCCCTACCTCAGCCACGACACCTTCGACCGCTTCGACGTCAGCAAGCTCGATCAGTGGGAGCTCGTGTTCGACCACGCCGACAGCCTCGGCATGATGCTGCACTTCGTCCTGAACGAGACGGAGAACGAAACCCTGCTCGACGGAGGCGATACCGGCCCCCTGCGTCAGCTCTACTTCCGCGAGCTCGTGGCCCGCTTCGGGCACCACCGCGCCGTCACCTGGAACCTGGGGGAAGAGAACGGACCCAACGACTGGTCCACCAGCTGGCAGGATACGCGGCAGCAGCGGGACGTCATCGCCTGGTTTGCCGCCAACGACCCCTACCGCAATTACGTCGTGCTGCACACCCACCCCGGAGAGGAAGCGGTACGACAGATCTATGAACCTCTTTTGGGCAACGCGGACCTGAGCGGCCTGTCCCTGCAACTCGGTGACCCCTACTCCGCTAACGCCGCCACCCGCCGTTGGATCAGCCGCTCCGCCGAAGCGGGTGCCCCCTGGATCATGACGGTAGACGAGGTGGGGCCCTGGTGGCGGGGCGTAGACCCGGACGACGCCGTGCCCAACAACCAGGACAGCCTGCGTGCCCTTACGCTCTGGGGCAATCTCCTGGCCGGGGGCGCGGGTGTGGAGTGGTACTTCGGGGCGAAGAGTCCGCACAACGACCTCAATCTCGAAGACTGGCGCGGCCGCGACCGGGCCTACCGCTGGTCCGCCCACGCCCGCCAGTTCTTCACCGACCACCTCCCCTTCCATGAAATGGAGGCCCGTAACGAACTCACGGAACTTGACGAGCACTTCTGCTTTGCGAAGGAGGGGGAAGTGTACGTCGTCTACTCCCCCTTCGGGCAGCCCGCCACCCTCGACCTTAGTGGTACCGAGGGGGAGTACACGGTGCGCTGGTACAATCCCCGCGAGGGCGGCGAACTCCAGGACTACGGCGAATTGGTCCGCGCCGAAGACGGACGAATAGAATTGGTGCCGCCCGGGGAGGGCGACTGGGTGAGTCTGTTGCAGCGGCGGCCGGTGGCCCGGCGGCCGGGGAGTTAACGAAAGCGCAGGCTGAGCACCCCGAGCACCGCCTCCCGGATGATAGACTTGTGCATTTTGCTCTTCCCCGCTACCCGATCGACGAAGGTGATGGGCACCTCCACGAGCTTAAAGCCGAGCTTACGGGCGGTGTACTTCATCTCGATCTGGAAGGCGTAGCCGATGAAGCGGATCTTATCGAAGTTCATGGCCTCCAGCACGGGCCGGCTGTAGCACATAAAACCGGCGGTAGGATCCTTGATGGGCATCCAGGTGATCATGCGGGTATACAGGCTGGCACCGTAGGAGAGAATGATCCGGTCCAGCGGCCAGTTCTCCACGCTGCCGCCGCGGGTGTAACGGCTGCCGACGGCTACGTCGGCGGGACCGTCGTGGCAGGCGGCCCGCAGGCGGATGAGGTCCGCCGGGTCGTGACTGAAGTCGGCGTCCATCTCGAAGAAGTACTGGTAGTTCTCCGCGCGCTGCAGTCCCCAGCGAAAGCCATCGAGGTAGGCGGTGCCTAAACCCAGCTTTCCGGAGCGCTCGAGCAGGTGCAGGCGGTCGGTGTACCTTTCCTGTAATTCCCGGACCACCGCGCCGGTGCCGTCCGGCGATCCGTCGTCGACGACCAGGAGGTGAAAGGGCTGCGACAGGCCAAAGACTGCATTCACCATGCGCGTAATGTTCTCGCGTTCGTTGTAGGTGGGAATAATGACTAAGCTGTCGCTCAAGGGAGTTTAGATTGAGCCGCTAAAGATAGGTTACCACTATGAGAATGAATCCCACCGACCGGCCGCGCCGGCTTCTGCTGGCGGTCGTGCTGGCCGCGGGAAGCTGCCCCGGCCTGCTGGCCCAGGGGCCCATCAGCGGCTTCCCGACCCCCAGGGGAGAGATCGCCATAGCACCGGCCTACAGCATCGAGCGGTACAGCCGCTACTTCGGCGCCGACGGGGCCCTGGAGGACCGCGAGGTCACCACCACCAGCTACAGTCTCTTCGTCGAGGCGGGCCTGAACGAGCAGACCGCCCTCGTAGCCACCCTGCCCTACCTGCGGACCAACGAACGGCCCGGCAGCCTGCAGGACGCCTCCCTCTGGATCAAGTACATGAACGCCGATCGCCGCGGAAAACAGGGTGCCCAACGGATATTCACCGCCGTCGGCCTGAGCTTCCCGGTGGGCAACTACGAAACCACGGGAGTGGCCGCGCTGGGGCAAAAGGCTACGGTCTTTCAGGGGCGGCTCGTCTACCAGTACCAGTTCGACAGCGGCTTTTTCCTGAGCGCCCTGTCGGGCATCGATTTTCAGTTCGCGCCCGACAGCCGCTCCTCCTGGCCCCTGCTGTTGCGCACCGGCTACGGCACCCGCCACGTGTACGTGGAGGGCTGGCTGGAATTCGTCACCGCCCTGGAGGCCGGCCCCGCCGTTCAGACCGCCACGGCCGGCAGCGGCAGCAGCTGGCGGCGGGTGGGCGGCACGGTGTACGTCCCCCTCCTGCCCTGGGTGGGCCTCGTGGCCGGGGGGGCCTACGTGCTCGGCGGAGCGTTCATCGGGCGCAGCGGTCGCCTTAACCTGGGGTTCGTGGTAAAATTGTAAGCGAGCCCGGCACCCGCGTCCGCGCCCGATCGGCCTACCCGTCCACTCCGCCGTTCAGGATCTCGGCCACGTGCATGACCCGCAGCGGCAGGCCGTCGCGGCGGATGAGCCCCTCCAGGTGCATGAGGCAGGACATATCTCCGCTCGTAATGACCTGGGCGTCGTGGCGCAGGTGGTCGGCGAGGCGGTCCTTGCCCATCTTGGTGGAAAGCTCGGGCTGATTAACGCTGAAGGTGCCCCCGAAGCCGCAACACTCATCCGCCCGATCCAGGGCAACGAGTTCCACGCCCTCGACCAGGTCCAGCAGGTAGCGGTAGTAGCTGAAGGCGGTCCCCACCCGCTCGGAACCGGAGCCGAGGCGCAGTCCCCGCAACCCGTGGCAGCTGTTGTGGATCCCCACCCGCCCGCTGAACTTCGCATCCAACGACTGCACGCCAATGACGTTGACCAGGAAGTCGGCCAGCTCGAAGGTACGTTCGCGTACCCTTCGCACGTCGTCCGTCTGTTCGAGCGTGTCGTAGTGGTGGGTCACGTGGTATACGCAGCTGCCGGAGGGACACACTACGTAATCGAACTCCCGAAAGGTCTCAATGAAGTGGGTATAGATCGGCCGGGCTTCCGCCTCCATGCCGCTGTTGGCCAGGGGCTGCCCGCAACACGTCTGCTCCCGCGGATACACCACCGTACACCCCATCTTTTCGAGCAACTGGAGCGTGGCCACGCCCGCCCGGGGGTAGAACTGGTCGACGTAGCAGGGAATGAAAAGGGCTACGGTCACGGGTGGATTGTTGAATTGGTGGATGAGTGAATTAGTGCCAATATACCTGCACCGCACACATCCGAGGTCTTCCGCCCTGCCGCATTCACCAACTCACTCATTGCCGTACTCAAACTGCAACTTCTCCAGCCGCAGCAGCAGGCCGGCCATGGCTTCGCGCACTTCGGTCAGGTTGGCGGTGACGACCTCGGCAAACTTGGCGTCGACGAAGAGGTGATCGTGGAGGTCCTGGAGCTCGGCCGGGCCCTGGGCGTCGAGGGAAGTGAGCTGCTGGTCGAGGTAGCCGCGCAGGCGCTCGGTGCGCGCGTCCCAGAAATCGCGGAGGACGCGGTGGGCTTGCTTGCGGATGATCTCGTGGCGCTCGACCAGGTGGGTCTTAAGGCGAAAGACGGTGTCCGTGCCGTTGAAATTGACCTCGATGGTGTTCTCGCGGGGCCCCTTGCGGGCGCGGATGCGGTTGACCAGGTTCTGCTCCTCGTCGTAGAAATTGACGCTGCTGAGCTCGCGGTCGCTGAGGCCCCGGAACTGCTCGATGGTCACCAGCACGCCGCGGAACTGGCTGAGGTCCTTTTCCATCTCGTAGTAGCTCTCCTGTACCGGCAGCAGCTGCTCCTCCTCTTTAACGTGCTTGATGCGGGTTTCCTCGCGGACGTCCTCCTCGAACTCCCGGACCTCCTTTTTCAGGGCCGAGAGGTTGACGGCCACCGAATAGCCGTGTTTGCGGACGGCGTCGACCACCATTTCACGGATGACCTCCCGCTGCTCGGGCCCGTTCCAGAGGCAGTGCTCGAGCAGGAAGCAATCCATGAGGTTCACCCCCGCGCGGCCGTGCAGGAAGGCGGAGGTGCGCAGCAGGCGGACGGCCTTTTTCCAGCGGCGGTCGTAAATCTGAATTTGGGTGGCCGCGTGGTTAGGTTGCTCGTTGTACTGCTCGATCCTGTAGAGGAGCAGTTGCAGGGTGTTGAGGACCTCGGCGGGCACGTCGACGGCGTCGATTTGCTCCGACCAGCGGTCCAGCTCCTCCTCCGCCAGCTTGGTGGCGTCGGCGATGTTGTCTTCGTAGACGTCCTGGGTATCGACGACCATCTTCACGAAGTTCTGGTACTGGCTGATCTTGCCGAGCTCGAGGCGGACGAGAAAGCGGTCCCAGATCGGGGCCAGGTTGGCGCTGCGCGCCGGCAGCTCGTTGCTGGCCGTAATGATGCCGCGGATGTTGACCTTCAGGTCTTCCTCCCCGTTGCGGTAGATCTTCTCGTTGAGAATGGTGAGCAGGGCGTTCTGGATGGCGGGGCCGGCTTTCCAGATCTCGTCCAGAAACACGATGTTGGCCCCGGGCAGGTAGCGTTCGGTGAGGCGCTCGTACTTGTCCTCGTCGCGGAGCTTCTTGATGGAGATCGGCCCGAAGACCTCATCGGGGGTGGAGAACTTCGACATCAGGTACTCGAAGCTCACGCCGTCGCGGAAAGCGTACTTGAGACGCCGGGCGATCAGGCTCTTACCGACGCCCGGGGGGCCCAGCAGAAAGATACTTTCTCCGGCAACGGCCGTCAGCAGGGCCAGGCCCATCGCGTGATCGCGCTCGTAGAGGCCCTCGGTCAGGGCGTCAAGCAGGGCTTCGGTGCGGGTGCGGAGGTCGGTATCGCGGTTGACGGTCATAGCGGAGGTAACGGAAGAGGCTGCGGAGGGTTGTACGGAAACAGACAAACGGCTCCCGGAGTAGTGATCTCCAAAAGCCGTTCGCAGGGGGAAGGCCGGGGCCTTCCTATGGACGTGCGCTAGCGCTCGCCGTATTTCTCCAGACGGTATTCCGCCTTTAATTTCTCTTTACGCCGCTTCACGCTGGGCTTGGTAAACTCCCGCCGGTTGCGGAGTTCACGGATCACGCGGGTGTTGATGGATTTGCGCTTGTAGCGCTTGAGAGCCCGGTCGATGTTCTCGCCCTCACGTACGTTGATAATTAGCATTTACCGATCATATTTTTAGATTTGGAGCGCAAAGGTAGCGACTGTGAATGGATGGTGCAAGTTTATGTGAACCTACACCCCGGCTTTAATCTCCAGGATGGTACGGCCGGCTTCCGTACGGTACTGCAGGTGCTCGATCGTTACTTTTTGCAGCAGCAGCTTTGGATCGGGCAGGGCGGCACCGGCGGCCTTTACCGGGGGCGCGGGCGCGGGTGCGGAGGAAGTGGCCGCCGGCTGGGTCAGTTTGGCCACGAGATCGTGGAGGCCCAGGTTGACGAGCTCGTCGGTGAGGGCCAGCTGGCCGGAGATCCGGCTGCCCTGGAGGTCGGCAAAGTCGGTGTCGAGGAGGTGTTGGAGTACGGGGTGCATGGTTAGGGGATTAGGGGGTCAGGGGCGCGGAGGTGGAGGTCGAGCAGGAGGCGGTTGGCTTCGCTGGTGATGCCTAAGCGGTGGATGAGCGGCACGAGTTGTTGGTAGCCGAGGTGGGTCAGCAGGGCGGGCAGGTGGATCCGGATAAACTTGCTGTTGATGTCTATGCCGCGGGGCAGGCGGGCTTCCACCTGTCCCTGCAGTAGGTTGATCAGCGGTTTGTCGAGAAACTTCAGGCCATCGACGATGTGGAAGGTCAGCCACGGCTGGTCGGGGAAGGTAACGGCCGGCCCCGGCACCAGGGTGATGCGGCGGGAGACGGTACCGAGGACGGGAGCGTTGGCGGCCAGGTGGACGCGAAAGCGGTTGTTTTCCTCGGGGTCCAGGTATAATTCCCGTACCGGCGTACTGGCCGGGCGCGCCGATAGCACCTCGTTGAGCAGGACGCGGGTGAGGGGGAGGGTGATCCGGAGGTCGGTCCCCTGCAGGTAGCCGCCGGGGTCGTTCAGAACGGCGGTCAGGGGAGAGGGAACGGTTGCGGGCATACGGGCATAAACCCGGCGGCGGGAGTGGGGTTCGTTTCCCTACCCTGCTTCCGAAGTGCCCGGATCGTCTAGCGAAATGGGGGAACCGTAGAATACCCACCCCCTATGCCCTCCGCTTGCTGAACGCTGTACCGCGACTTGCGTTGCACCACATATCCCCGACCCGTAAGCTATGAGACTGTTTTACACCACTTTACTGATTTTGCTTTGCACCTGCGTCCGCGCCCAGACGGACGCGACCACACCCGCGCTAAAACCGAACACCGGCGGAATAGGAGGCCAGCTGCAGGAGGCGGGCAGCGCCGAACCCGTGGGGTTTGCCAACATTGCCGTGTACACCGTAGCGAGTGGGGAGCTCGTGAGCGGTACGACCAGTGATATCGACGGCAAGTTTACGATCACCGACCTGCCCTACGGCGACTACCGGCTGGAGGTGACCTTCATCGGTTACGAGGGCGAAGAAATGATGCTGGAGCTCAACAACAACGAGCGTTTCCTGCGGGTCGGCAACATCACCCTGGAGACGGGCGGGGCCACGGACCTCGACGAGGTGGTCGTGACGGCCGAACGCGCGATCATGGAACTGGGCCTCGACCGGAAGTCCTTTAACGTAGGTAAAAGCGTGGCGGCCAGCGGCGGTTCGGCCGAAGACCTGCTGCGGCAGATCCCGGGCATCACCGTCGACCTGGAGGGCAACGTCAGCCTGCGCGGCAGCGAGGGGGTGCGCTTTTTGATCAACGGCCGACCGAGCGGACTGGTGGGCACCGACCCGGCCACCTACCTCAAGTCGCTGCCCTCGGCCAGCATCGAGCGGGTGGAGGTGATCACGAACCCCGGAGCCGCCTTCGATCCCGAGGGGACGGCGGGCATCATCAACATCGTGCTGAAAAAACAGCAGGACGACGGCTTCAACGTCTCGGTGAACCTGAACGCCGGGACGAACAACAAGTACGACGGCAACGTCGACCTCAACTGGCGCAAGGGCAAGTTCAACTCCTTCGCCGGAGTGGCGGGGCGCTACGACGAACGCTTCTTCCGGGGCTTCCGCGAGCAGGAAGGAAGCCTGGGGGATTCGACCTTCAGCCGCTTTTTCAACTTCAACGGCGACCGCATACGGGAAAGCCAACTCTTCAAACTCGGCACCGAATACAGCCTGACCAAACGCGCCACCATCGGCCTCCAGGGCAACCTGCAGCTCGAGAGCGGCGACAACAACAACCTGCGCACCACCAACTTTTTCGACAGCGAGGGCGCCCTCGACCGCGTGCAGCAGCGTACCGAGACCGAGCCCGGTACCGAGACCGACTACGAGGTACAGGCCAACTACACCCAGACCTTTGCCAAAGAGGGCCGCCGGCTGGGCCTGCAGCTCCAGTACAGCGGTAACGACGAGGAGGAAATTGAGAATTACGACGAGATCATCTTCGACGCCTTCGGCGCTCCGCTGAGCACCGATCTGCAGCGCTCCCCCGCCCTAGAGGCCCGCAACCAGTTTTTGGGCCAGATCGACTACGAGCAGCTGGTGGGCGACTTCAAGCTCACCACCGGCTGGCGGAGCACCATCCAGCGACTGGAGGAAGACGCGGCCTTCCAGCTCTTCCGGGGGGGTGACTTCCTGACCGTCGATAGCCTGAGCAACCTCTTCGCCTACGACGAGGACGTGCACGCCCTCTACGCCACCTTCGGGGGCACCATCGACAAGATCACCTTCAACGCCGGCCTGCGCGCCGAACAGGCCTATACCACCAGCCGACTGCTCGAACCCGACGTAGAGTCCTTTGAGAACGACTACTTCAAGGTCTACCCCAGCATCTTCGTGGGCTACGCCTTCGACGACAACACGACCCTGCAGGCCAGCTACAGCCGGCGGATCGAGCGGCCCCGGGCCTGGCAGCTCAACCCCTTCGTCGACCGCGGCGACCCCTTCAACCTGCGGGCGGGCAACCCCTTCCTGCTGCCCGAACTCATCAACAGCTTCGAGCTGAACCTCCAGCAGGAGTACGGCAAGGGCACCTTTACGGGCGGCATCTACTACCGCCAGCTCAACGACATCATCAGCCGCATCACCCGGATCCAGGACGGCGGGGTATCGCTCAGCACCCGCGCCAACCTCGACCGGGGGCGCGACTACGGCGTCGAACTGATCACCACCTACCGCCCGACCGACAAGCTCGATTTGACCATCAGCGGCAACGGCTACCGCTCCGAGATCGTGGGCAACAACGAGGACGAGAACATCGACCAGAACGGCTACCTCTTCAGCGGCAACGTGCAGGGCAGCTACCGCCTGCCGTGGGACGTCAACGCCCAGTTCACCTACTTCTACCGCTCGCCGGGCGTACGGCCACAGGGGCGGATCGAGTCGATCCAGAGCCTGGACATCGGCTTCCGCAAGGACATCCTCAAGGACAAGGGCAGCATCACCCTGCGCGTCACCGACGTATTCAACCAGCGCCGCTACCGCTTTACGACCGAGACGGGCGGCATCGTCACCCGCAGCGAATTTCAGCGGGAGAGCCGTATTGCCTACATCGGTTTTCAGTACAGCCTGAATCAGCTCGGTCAGCGTAAGGAAGGCGGCCGCCGTGGGGATGGCGGTGGGGATGACGGGGACTTTTAGGGGTTAAGCCTAATTAGCGTACCGTAAAGGGTTTCCGCCCTACCGGTCTTCCGCCTTGTAGCACCTGCAGCAAGTAGCTTCCCGCCGGTAGGTCCTGCACCCCCAGGTTGGCCCCGTCTCGTACGTCCTCGATTATCCGCAACCGGTGCCCAATCAAGAAATATACTTCCAGGCGGTAAGGCTGCGGAGCTGGGGGCAATTGGACGGTGAGTCGATCTCTAGTTGGATTTGGGTACACCTAAATGGCTGCAGCTAACTCATCGGAGAAGTCGTGGGTACCAGTGATGATGTCGCTCAGATCGATGGAATTTCCGCACGCTTCACCGGCCGTCCGTGCGTAATGCAAGGTGTTGTAGTACACGCCCCCCAGGAAATCGAGGGAGCCCAGGCGCACCGGCACCCTGGTCGTGTAGGGTGCCCCCGGCCCGCCGTCCAACCGTGAGGCATCCTGACCACAGGCATCGTCTCCGTCGAAAATCACTTCCGTGCTGAAGCGGATATCCAAGCAGGTGGCACTTTTCGTGGTACAGCTTGACCAGGCGTTCGTAGGTGGTGCTTCCGGTGCCCGGATCGACCGCTACCCGGGCACCGGGCTGGAAATCCGTCAGGGCCGTGGGGGGGAAGCGTGTAGGTGAGGCGGTATACTGAGTCGCGTACCAGAACGGAATCGCGACCCTCGTCCAAGCTCCGGCTCGCAGAGCGATAGATGAGCGCATCCGCCCGCGGAGTGTACGCGACGGTATCGGCAGCCAGGGTATCCACGGCGGTGAGCTGGGCCGGGCTGGTAGAACCGCATGCCCTCCACCAGCCCGGCCCAGATCACCTGCCTCGGAGAAAAAGCCGACCGCCTTGCGCTCGTCGGGGTACCCCAGTACCGTGGCCGTACCGTTTCCGAGCAGCTGACCGAGCACCTCCCCGATCGTGAGTAGGCCGGCGCTGTCGCGGACGATGTAGCGCGTTCCCACCGCGGCCCCCTGTTAGAGCACCCGTCGGTCTTCGTCGCCAAATTCCATGACCGTGCTGTCCGCCGTCTGGCAAATCGAGTAGCCGAAGGGGGACGGCACCCGGTGCACGCAGTCCCGCGCCAGGCTGTCCAGCCCCTCCTGGAGGGAGCCGTACCACTCCTGGCAACCCATGGCATCGACCTGGATTCCATAAAATCAGGTAGCGCTCTGGTAGGTTTTACTCACGAAGTTCTGATTTGTGTAGAGGTACTGCACGTCCGGCCGGGACAACTGAAAATCGTGCTGGGCGCGGACGCAGGGGCAGAGCGGTAGGCAGGCAGCGAGGGGCAGGAACGGTCGGGGCATGGAGTTGGCAGTTGGTTATCGAATAGGCTGAAATTTCCGCAAAACCCGTCGGACGGGGGGACCCCGTCCAACGGGAAGCGGTCGGACGGGGGGAGGCCGTCCAACGGGAAACGGTCGGACGGGGGGAGGCCGTCCAACGGGAAACGGTCGGACGGGGGGACCCCGTCCAACGGGAAGCAGTTGGACGGGGGGAGGCCGTCCAACGGGAAGCGGTCGGACGGGGGAGGCCGTCCAACGGGAAGCGGTCGGACGGGGGGACCCCGTCCAACGGGAAACGGTTGGACGGGGGGAGGCCGTCCAACGGGAAACGGTCGGACGGGGGGAGGCCGTCCAACGGGAAACGGTCGGACGGGGGGAGGCCGTCCAACGGGGTGAGGGCGGATTGAACGTTTGCCGATCGGCGGTTTACTGTCCGTAAATAAGACCACTTTGATCACGCTCCTGCTTCTCCTTATCCTCGATTCGGCACTATCAGCCGGCGACCGCCCTGCCCCCTTTATCGACGTCGCCCACGGCACCTACCCGGCGGCCTATTACGCCGAGCAGGCCCTCCGCTGGCAAGCGGTGGCCCAGAGCGATTGCGCCACCGAAGCCGACCACCTCGAATATTTTCTCGCGGCGCGCTACGCCAACCGATTCGCTGACGGGATATACGAAATCGATCAGGTCGTAAACCGAGCGGCCGCCCGCCTCTCCTCCGACAGCTTCGCGCTCAATTACATGCGCTACGTCCACACCGTGGGCCAGGAGCGTTACCGCTACCTGAAAGCCGCCTACGCCATCAAGCCCGAAGAGCCCTACGTGCAGGCGTCCATGCTTGGTTTCGCCGTGCTCCGGGGGGACTCCACCCTAGCCGCCCGGACCAGCCGGCAACTCGACCGGCTGAACCCCCACCCTACCGGCCTCATGGATTACAGCTATAATATGCTACATAGCGTAGCCCCCGGAGGCCTGTTGCTCACCTTCGGGGATGCGGATACCTACCCCGCGTGGATCCTCCAGTGGGTACACGGGGTACGTGCTGACGTGCTGCTCGTCAATTACAACCAGTTCAGCCATTACCCGGACTATGCCCGGCACGTACTCCGCACAGTGGGCGTGGAAGGAGAACCCGCCGCGAACGCCGCGGCGCGACTGCAACAACTGCGCACCGCCAATCGCCCCCTCCACATTGCCAGCACGGCCGGCGACCAGCTCGGCGAATTGGGTATCCCCCAATCGGATATGTACGCCCTCGGTCTCGTATTCCGGGTGTCCGATACCCCGGTGGAAACCCTCAGCACCACCCGCCGCCTCTACCGGGAAGTCTGGCGACTGGACATTCTCCGTAATCCCCTCGGCAGTAGTCCCGCAACCCAGGCCGCACTGGAGTTATCGCCAAACTACCTCATTCCCCTGATCGAATTGCTGAAACAGAACCAAGCGGGTGACTCAGCGGAACCCGATCTGCATGAACTCATCCACACCATCGCCCACCGCAATCAACTGACCAAGCGGGTAGCCGCATTGCTCGGGGAGTCGGCCGGGGATACGCCCCAACTGGCTAGTCAGGAGGCGGGAGTAGACGTTAAGTACCTACTGGCGCGCTACCGCAATGGGGACGTGGGTATCCGCACTAAATACCACGAGCGTACGGAATTGATGGAGGTCGGTATGCAAGAAACCGAGACGACCAACGCGGAGTATGCGCTATTCCTGCAGGACCTGTTGCGGCAGCGAAAGTTCGACTATTTGGATACCGCGGCGATTGAGCCAATGGACTGGAAAACCTTGCTCCCCAACTCCATCACCAATCTCGACGACGCGCAGGTATACCGTAACGGACGACCGGAAGACGCGAATCACCCCATACTGAATATCAGCCATCGCGCCGCGGAGTTGTACGCCATCTGGCTCACCCAGGCCTACAATCAGCATCCCAAGCGAAAGGACACGCGGGAAGTTCGCTTCCGCCTACCCACCGCTCAGGAATTCGAGCTGGCCGCCCGTGGGGGCCGAGAGCATGCGCCCTACCCCTGGGGCGGGCCCTACTACTACAATGCGAAAGGTTGTATCCTGGGCAACCTAAACGTGGCGCTGATCGACGACAGCTATCCGGCGGGTGATTTTGCGGGAGTGACGCGCGGGAAGTCACGCAAGCAAAAATCCGATCCCGGCTGCAAACTCGACGGTGCCTACGTGACCACCCCCGTGTATCACTATTATCCCAATAATTACGGACTCTACAATATGGCCGGTAACGCCGCGGAAATGACCGATGTGGACGGACAAACCATGGGCGGCAGCTGGCTCGACGGGCCCGAGGCGCTAAAGAATGGCGTGATCACGGAGCGCACCTTGCCCAGCCCCACCACGGGCTTCCGGCTGGTCATGGAATACGTAGAATAATGCCAGCAGTGACCGACAGAGCATTACTGATCGCGGCGGCGGAAGGGCAGGAACAGGCGTTTACCGAATTGTACGGCAGGTATGCGGGTGCATTGCGGGCGTACTTCGTCCGTAGCCTGAACGGCAACGTGAGTGCCGACGATCTGGTACAGCAGGTCTTCGTACAGTTGCTGGGCAGCAAGGCCTTCCGGCAACCGCACACGGGACCGGACAAGTTGGATAAGCTGCTCTTTACCATTGCGAAAAACCTGCTTCGCAATCAAGTCCGGGGCGAACAGCGCAGAAGCGGACGGGAAGCCGTTTTCCACCGGCAGCAGGATGGAGAAATCCCACCCCCCGTAGATTCCACCACCCTGCAGGCCGCCATCGATCAACTGCCCGACCACCAACGGCAGCCCCTGCTGCTCCGATTTCGGCACGGTATGGATATAAACAGCATTGCCGGACTCATGCACTGCGCCCCCGGCACCATCAAGAGTAGAATTCATTACGGGCTCAAGCGCCTTGCCCACCTTCTGCAACCCCTCGGCACCCCCGACGACCGACCAACGCCATGACCTACCTCGAATACCTACTGACGCATACCTACGCCGAGCTTCCCGGAGACGTGCGGGCGGAAATTACCGCTTCGGACTACGCCGCCCGTCGGGAATACGCACAGCGCCTGACGGATAAGCCCGGGCTACCTCCACTACTGCAGGAGGCCTACCGGCGTAGATTGGCGGAAAGACGGCGCCGACCACGTGCTCTACCCTGGATGGCCGCCGCCGCCGGTTGGCTGCTCGCCATCACCCTGACGGCCCTGTTGCTGACACGCGCACCTCACGTCGAGTACGTGACCGCGACCGCCGCGCCGATAGTACAAAGGGACACGGTCTATACCACCCTCCACGATACGGTAGCCCAGGTCGTCTACCGCACCCGGATTCGGCGGGATACCTTCTTTGCACCCGCGGCCCCGCCCAGCATGGTGGTTGTGCACGATACGGTGTACCGTCAGCCCCGCACGGTCTACCCCAGCGGAACCGTGAGCGCGAACGCAGCCAGCCTGTCCCTGCTCGTAGGGAGCCGGGGCGAATAAGGACCGCTAAACATTCACCGGAGATTTACCTTAGCATCAACTAAACCACTCTCCTACATGAAAAAGATCGGCATTCTATACGGACAGGAGCGCTCCTTTCCCCCCGCAGTCATCCAGCGCATCAACGATAAGAACGTCGACGGCATTCGCGCCGAGCCGGTCAAGATCGATAAGGTCGGACAGGGCCTTAACCCGGGCTACGCCGTCATCATCGACCGCATCAGCCAGGACGTCCCCTTCTACCGCGCGATGCTGAAGAATGCCGCCGCCACCGGCACGGCCGTGATCAACAACCCCTTCTGGTGGAGTGCCGACGAGAAGTTTTTCAATAACGTGCTGAGCGTAGGCCCCGCCGGGGTGCCCGTCCCGAAGACCGTCCTGCTGCCCAGCGCCGAGCTGCCCACCGACACCAGCGACAAGAGCTTCACTAACATGGCCTACCCCCTTGACTGGCAGAGCATGTTCAACTACATCGGCTGGCCCGCCTTTATGAAACCCCACGCCGGCGGCGGCTGGAAGAGCGTCTATAAACTCGACAATGCCGACGAACTCTGGAAGGCGCATAAAGAGACCGGCCAGCTCGTCATGATGCTGCAGGAGGCCATCGACTTTACCAGCTACTTCCGCTGCTACTGCATCGGGCGTAAGTACGTGAAGATCATGCACTACGAGCCCCGCAACGAATTCCTCGACCGCTACCGGGTGCACCACGACGTCAGCCAGGAACTGCTCAATACCATCACGGACTACGTCCTGAAGCTCAACAACTGGCTCGGCTACGACTTCAACACCGTGGAGTTCGCCATCCGCGACGGCGTCCCCTACGCCATTGATTTCTGCAACCCCGCCCCCGATGCCGATAAGTTCAGCGTCGGCGAGGAGAACTTCGAGTGGGTCATCGAGAACGCCGCCAACTACGCCATTGAACGGGCACAGGCCCAGCAACCCGGCCGCGACAACCTGACGTGGGGCGAGTACATTCGCAAGGCGGTGGATGGGAGTTATGTCTTTGGTAAGTAGAGGCTAACGCGGTAAGAGGACTTCGTCGGTAGAGGCAGTTCTAGCGGCGTAGCCCTCTACCGCGCGCGCAGCGCGCCTCTACCTACTCTTATCCACAAACAACCGATGGTCCAACGAATACCGCCCGGGGCCGGCGACCAAAATGACGATGGCGGCAATGGCGTAGTGGGCGGGCACGGCGATCTTGCCCCAGCCGTCGCCGAGGTGGACGAGAAAGATGGCCACCAGCAT
Organism: Lewinellaceae bacterium; assembly: GCA_963803525.1. Classification (GTDB taxonomy): domain Bacteria; phylum Bacteroidota; class Bacteroidia; order Chitinophagales; family Saprospiraceae; genus Neolewinella. Next base: position 690,523 of record CAWDMV010000002.1, on the reverse strand, counting down.
CGTGAAGAGGTAGGGAAGGGCGGCGATGCGCGTGAAAAAACCGATGGCGATCAGGATGCCGCCGAAGAACTCCGCGGAGCCGGCCAGCACCAGGCTGGGGGCGGTACCGATGCCGATGGGGTCCCCGAACTCGAAGTTGCCGCTGAGGACTTTGATGATCTTCCCCAGGCCGTGGGCGATGGCCATTTCGAAGCCGAACCAGAGACGGAGGATGAGGAGGCCGAGGTCGATGTTTCCTTTGGTCATGCGCGGGTTAGGGATTAGGGGATACGGTATCGAATGTACGCGATTAACGCATAAACGATTGCTTGACGGCCGTCCAGAGGGCACCGGCGGCACGGTGATCGCCGGCCTCCTTGGTCTGCTCGATGAAGTCGAGGCTGTCGGCCAGCAGGTAGGTGGTGGCACCCACCGTAAGGGGGAAGTAGTTGGCTACCTCGAAATGCAAACCCAGCCGGGCCGGCTCGTAGCCGAACAGGATCACGCGGCGGGTGCCCAGGCGGCGGACCAGGCCGGTCAGGTCGAGGGGTTCCGCGGCCGGCCATTCCAGGAGGTGCAATTGCCTACCGGGCGCCGTATAGCCGGCGGCGGCCAGGATGCGGCCGAGAAAGGCCCGGCGCTCGAGCGCTCCGTGGTACAGGACGAGCAGATCGAGGTCGCGCAGGGGGCCCAATTGGTCCAGGGCCCGGTCGGTGTCCGGTTGCCCGATGAGGTCGAAGGGTAACATGCGGCAAAGGTATCGCGCACGGGTGGAAATGCCTCCCCGGGGCGGGGGTACGCGGGGGCCGGCGCGCGTACGAATATCCCGCTACACTACCCTATCTTTAGCCCCCTGAAATGCCCCAAACTATGACCACCACTACGCCCATCCGCACCGAGCGCGTGCAGCAGAGCCGACTCGCTACCGTCGACTTTTCCAACCTGCCCTTCGGCAAGGTCTTCAGCGACCATATGTTCATCAGCGACTACCGCGACGGCGCGTGGACCGACGACCGCATCGTCCCCTTCGGCCACTTCACCATGCATCCCGCCAGCATGGTGTTGCACTACGGACAGGCCATTTTCGAGGGTATGAAGGCCAGCAAGCACGAAGACGGCACCCCCATGTTGCTGTGCCCCGAGGAGCACGCCCGTCGCCTCAACGCCAGCGCCCGCCGCATGATGATGGCTGAATTTCCCGAGGACCGCTTCGTCGAGGCCGTTGGCCAGTTGGTGGCCCTCGATAAAGACTGGATCCCCCCCACGGAGGGCAGCGCCCTCTACCTGCGGCCCTATATCTACGCCACGGATGAGTTCATCGGCGTGCGGCCCAGCGACAGCTACCGCTTCTGCATCTTTACCGCTCCCGTCGGGCCCTACTACGCCAAGCCCGTCCGCCTGCTGGTCGAGGAGCACTACGTACGTGCCGTGCCCGGAGGAACCGGAGAGGCCAAGGCGGCCGGCAATTACGCGGGGAGCCTGAAGGCAGTGCGGGAGGCTAATCAGCGCGGCTTCGATCAGGTGCTCTGGATGGGTGGTCCGGATAAGCAGCAAATCCAGGAGGTAGGTACCATGAACGTCTTCTTCGTCATCGACGGAGAGGTCGTCACGCCAGCCACTGACGGCGCCATCCTTAAGGGCATCACCCGCAAGCTGTTCATGCAAATTCTCCGGGACAAGAACATCCCCGTTTCCGAGCGCATCATCACGATCGACGAGGTCGCCGCAGCCTCGGATGCCGGTACCCTCCAAGAGATCTTCGGGGCCGGCACGGCCGCCGTGGTCAGTCACGTTTCGGAACTGCAGTACGGCGATAAGCTGATGACCCTGCCCCCCGTCGAGGACCGCAAGATCGGGCCCATGCTCAAGCAGCACATCGATGGCCTCCGGGTCGGCAAGGTCGCGGACACCCACGGCTGGCTGCGGCCCGTCTAACTGGCTTCCGACCTCCGGTCGGGTCGTTCACCGCGACCGACAATCGCGCACCGCTACTCCACCACCTCCCGCAGCCCACTGCTCACCACGATCTCGAGTGAGTCATTGGCGCCCCGTACGAGGAAGTAGCCGTCGAGCCGGGCTTTGCCCTCGATGAGTCGGAGCGCCGCCTCCGGCCCGAGCACCATGCAGGCCGTGGCGTAGGCATCGGCCGTAGCGCAGTCGTCGGCCAGGACGCTGGCGCTAAGCAGGCGGTTGCGCTCGACTAGCCCGGTGAGCGGATTGATGGTGTGGCTGTACGTCTCGCCGTCCACCGAATAAAAGTTGAGGTAGTTGCCGCTGGTGGCGATGGCCCTCCCCTGCTCCAGCGGCAGCGTCCCCGCGGCGGCCACCCGGGTAGCGTCCTCGTCGGGCAGGCGGATACCGACCGTCCAGGGTTTGCCGTTCTTGGTGCCCCCGGCGCGCATCTCTCCACCGACGTCGATGAGGTGATTGGGGCGGCCGTAGGCGGTGAGCATAGCCGAGATCAGGTCCACCCCGTAGCCCTTAGCGCTGGCGTTGAGGTCCAGCTGGACGCCGGGCTTCATCTTATGCAAAAAGCCATCGTCGAAGCGGATCATGGAAAAGCCCACCTGCGCCCGCACGCTATCCAGTTCCGTCGTATCTACCACTCCCGACGTACGGTGCTCCGCGCCCCCGAATCCCCAGAACTTCACCAGGGGCGCCACGGTCGGATCGTAGGTGCCGCCGGTTTCCTCCACTACCCGGGCGGCCAGCTCCAGGTTAGGCAAAAAGTGGAGGGTCGGGGCCAGGCTCACGCCCGTATCGCTGCGGTTGAAGGCATTGATGGTGCTCTCCTCCACCCAGGGGGAGAGTTCCAGGTTGTAGGCGTCCAGCAGGCTGTCGATGCGCGCCTGCAGGCCGGGCAGGGGCTCCCCGAGGTAGGTCACCCGGTAGTAGCTGCCCATGGCCTCGCCGTTGATGCGGTGGGCGGGCAGGTAGCCGTCGTCGTTGGGGGCATTGCACCCGCTGACCAGCAGAAAAACAAGCAGGGCGGGGACGCAGGTGCGGTAGCTCATTCCCGGTCGGTGAGCTTGCGGATCAGGTCCGTCTCGTCCTGGCGGTAGGGCGTGCCGTCCGGGCGGAAGACGTCGTGAAACCACTCGGTGGGCTCGCTGCCGTCCTCGATGGGGGTATTCCAGGCGTAGATGGTGTTCGATTTGCCGGCGACCAGTCCCCAGTTGATTGCGCCGATGTTTTCTTTCTTCAGCAGGGGCAGGATGTTGGCGAAGCGGCTGTTGTTGGTCCGGGCCATGTACTCGGTGCAGATCATGGGCCGGCCGTGGGTCCGGAGGAGGTTGATGATGAGCTGGTGCTTGTCCGGCCCCTCGTACTGGTGGTAGGTCAGGATGTCCGAGTTCTGGGCCTGGAAGGCGTTGAGCTCCTGATAGTCCCAGGCCCACAGGCCCACCGTGAGGGGCTGGCTGGGATTGACCTCCCGGGCCCACTCGAATACTTGTCTCAGCAGGGGGAAGGAGGTGGTGAGTTTGCCGGTGTTCCCCGGCTCGTTGTAGAGATCCCACATGAGGATGCGGTCGTCCTGGCCGAAGGTGGTCAGCAGGTCCTTGACGTAGACACCGAGGGCGGGGAAGTTGGCTTCCTCCCGGCTGGCGGGGTCACCGGGGTCCTGCACCCAGCCGGAATTGTGGGTACCGGGCAGCGGCTCGGGCTGGGTACCGATCTTTGGCTCCTTGTTCCAGACGTCATCGAAAATGACGAACATGGTCGATATGCCGTGCCGGTCGGCGATGCCCAGGTAGGTGTCCAGCCGCCGCTTGAAGCCGGCGGGATCGGCCCGGTACGCCAGGCTGTGGAGGTAGACCCGCATCACGTTGAAGCCGATACTCTCGGCGTAGGCCAGTTCCCGGTCGATGGTCTGGGGGTCGAAGGTGGCCTCCTGCCACATCTCGAGTTGGTTGATGGCCGTGCTGGGATTGAAGTTGGCCCCGACCAGCCAGTCGTGCTCGGCGTACCACCGTTCGGCCCGCTCGCGCGACCATTTGTTTTTCTCCAGCAGGTCCTGCCCGTAGGTGCTCAGGCAGAGGCAGCAGAGGAGTACGGTAAGCAGTAAGGATCTCATGGGTGCTTGGTTTGACTAGTTGATTCGTCGACGGGCAGCGTGCCGTCGGGTGAGAGGTGGAACTCGTCCCGCAAGACTACGCGCTCGTCACCGGCGGGCCGGATGCGGCCGTGGAAGACGGCGGGTGTTGGTTTTAGGGTAACGTATGCCCTCCCCCGTAATATATACCGCCCTAAGCGAATCACTCAACGTAACCCACCCAAACAGTTTCCCCGCCTACCACCCCGGCAACAAATTCAGGCCAAACGACCAACTCGCCTCCCTGATCAGCGGCCGGGCCAGAAAGGGCTCCACCACGAACTGCCCGAAGACGTTCACCCGCGCGCTCACCCCGGCCGTGAAGATGGGGCGAACGCCGGGGCTGACGAGGTAGGGCGCATTCGTGATCGGGTTGATGAGGATCTCCCCGTCCTTATCCAGCGTATACGTAGGGCCATCAAACTGCCCGACGTCCGAGAAGGCAAAGCCGCCGTCGAGGAAGAAGTTGAGGTCGCTGAGCAAGAACTTGGACTTGATCAGCGCCAGCTGCTCGGGCCCGGTAAACGGAATACGGAGCTCGACGTTGCCCACCACCAGCTTACTGCCGATGAGCTCCTCGATGGTCCGCCCCCCGGCGTCCAGGCTGCTGACGGCGTTGTTCGCGTTGAGGCCACGTAGGTACCAGGGGCTGCCAACGTAGAGGGGAAACAGGTCGTTGCCCTGTCGTCCGTAGCGCCCGTAGTGCAGGGCCCGGAAGGCCAGGGCACCCTTGCCCAGCCACACGTAGCGGCGGAAGTCGGCGTTGACCGCCGTGAAGTTGAACGCGCCCGCGTACTGGTCCGCGCCGAGCCGGAAGCGGTGGCCGCGGATCGGGGCGGTCAGGCCGAAGCTGGCATTGTCGCCCACCAGGGCCACCCCGCCGTTGATGAGCTTAAAGCTCTCGCTCTCCAGGTCGCGGCGGCGCTCCGGCTGCACGTTGGCCTGCACGGGCAGGCCGGTCAGGGGATGGTAGTAGCGGGCGTACTCATCCACGCGGCTGTTGTAGAGGCTGAAGCTCAGGCTGCCCTCCAGACGCAGGTTCGTAGTGAAGGGCAGGGAGGCAAAGGCCCCCGCCTGGTTCTGGTACAGCCGCTGAATGAGGTAGGGGGCGTTGATGAGCTCGGCGTACTGCCCCTCCCCCACCTGGATCGAATCCTGGAAGGGCTCCAGCAAACCGAAGTTGCGGAAGGGAGTGCGACTGAGGCTGAAGCCGTAGTTGACCCGCGTCTTGCGGTTGATCCAGGCCACGCTGCCGCCGAAGTCGGTGACCTCTCCGTTGAGAGACAGCCCGGCCATCAGCTGGTTGTTGCCGAGCATGTCACCAAACAGCAGCTGGACGCCTCCCGCCAGCCCGGCCGTGGTACCGAAGACCTGATTGGTACCCACGCCGGCCCCCGCGCCGCCGCTGGCGTAGTCGAGCTTGAACTTGGGCCGGTAGGGCCGGCGCACGATGTCGCTGGAAGCGATCACGTCCTGCTTCTCCATATCCGTGAGCAGCTGATCGACCACCAGGGTCGCCCGCCGGTTGAGGCGCAGCAGGGTGGCCGGACTCAGGTCGACGGAGTCCCGATCGACCGCCACCGCTTCCATATTCGCCACGGGCGTGCCGAAGATGCGGTAGCCCTTCTGGTTGAAGTAGGTGTATACCAAGCGGTTGTTGCGCCGGTCGATGCTCATGGCCGGGGCGTAGTGGGTGATGCCCGACACGCCGGTGAGCAGGTCGGTCATGCGCGCCGTGGAGTCGGTAGCCGGGTCGAAGCGGTAGATGTTGCGGAAGCCGTCGCGGTTGCTCAGGAAGTAGAGCTTGCCGTCGGCTCCCTCGACGGGGTTGAGGTTATCCGCCCCGGGGAAGACCTCGATCTCCCGGCTCGTGCGGCTCTCCACGTCCAGGGCCGCCAGGTTGAAGCGCAGGGCGCCGTGGGGCCGCTCCCGGAGCTGAATGCCGCGGGCGTCGGTACTGAAGTAGATCGTAGCGCCGTCGGCCGACCAGCTGGGGTGAATCTCGCTGTAGACGTCGTTGGTCAGTTGAGTCACCCGGCCGCTGCGCACGTCGATGGCGTAGAGATCGGTCTGCCCCTCTACCAGGCCGGATACGACGATGGTCTTCCCGTCCGGCGACCAGGCCGGGAAGCTGAAGGCCGGCACCTCCACGGGACGGATCTCGCGCTCCGCCCGCCCCCGCTCGACGTCGGCGATGATGAGGATATTCTGTCCCTTGCTTACGGCGGTGTAGGCGAACTGCTTGCTGTCGGGGCTCCACGTCCCGCTGTTCTCGATGTAGCTGAGGTCGTCGACGTGGCCCTTCAGCGTGGACGTCCGGATCTTGCGAATCTGCTCGCCGGTGCGGGCGTCGGCCAGGAAGAGGTCGATGCGGAAGAGGTCCTTTTCGGACAGGTAGATCATATACTTGCCGTTCGGACTGATCTCCGGGGCGACGTTGAGGCGGCCACCGTTCTTGTCGGGGCCCACCAGTTCCTTGCCGACGAGGCGGTCCTTCGTTGCACCCGCGATTTGCGCCCCGTAGGTCTTGCGCAGGGCATCCTCCCAGAGCTGGCTGAAGGCCTTGAACTCGTAACCGAGCACCAGTTGCGTAGCCCGCTCGAGGCCGAACTTGGCCGTGGCCCGGAAATAGGGATTGATGATGTCGTCGCCCTTCAGGCCGGTCACGAAGGACCAAAAGGCCTGCCCGTAGCGGTAGGGGAAGTACCTGCCGCTGCTGAGGTCCGGTAGGCCGGGCACGTCGTCGTTCAGCACGGCGTCGCGCATCCACATGGCGGTAAAGGGGTCGACCGAGCCGATGCTGAGGTACTCGGCGAGGCCCTCGACCATCCACAGGGGGATTTTCTGGAGGTCCTGCAGGCGGGTGCTGTCGCCGCGGATGATCATGTCGTACTGAAAGGCGTGCACGAGTTCGTGCCCCAGCACGTGGTGGGTCTGAGCGTTGGTCATGGCGACGGGCAGGATCACGCGGTTCTTGAAGGCTTCGGTCACGCCCCCGGTACCCACCCCGATCGTCCCGCCGATGGCGTTGGTCTGCTGGAAGTCGGCGTGGTCCGCGTAGATGATCAGCGGGTTCCTGAAGTCGATGGTATCCTTCAGCACCAGCTGGTGCACCCGGTTCCACTCCTCGGCGTCATTGAGAAAGGCGTGCAGCCACTCCTCGTTTTTGACGTAGGTGTACAGCTCGAAGTGGGGCGACTCGTAGACGTCGTAGTCGAAATTTTCGTAGCGCGGCTTGTTCTGTCCGAAGGCATCGAAGCCCTGGGCGGGCAGCAGCACGGGCAGGGCAAGCAGCAGCAGGCTGAGGGGATAGAGCGTTTTCATTTAGCGGGTAGTTATTGGGGAGAGACGGTCACCCCACAAAACACTCCGCAGACGGCCTTCCCCCTAAGCTCCGTTGGCCTCCCGCACTTAAGAAAACGTTATAAATGCTCGCCAGGGCGGCGGCGCGCGGGTGCAGGGAAGATTCCCGCCGGGCACCTTACCGAGCAGCATCCTGAGGTAGGGCAAATTTCGAAATTTGCTAAGAGCTCTAAGCTAAATCTTAAATCCTCACCACCATCTTCCCCGTATTCTTCCCGTCGAAGAGGTCGAGGAAGGCCTGGGGAATGTGATCGAATCCCTCGCGGACCGTCTCGGTGTGGGTCAGTTTCCCCTCCTGGAGCCAGTGGGCCAATTGCCGGGTGCCGGCGGGGAATTTGTCGGCCAGGTCGAAGATGATGAAGCCCTGCATCAACGCGCTGTTGCGCACGAGAAAGGGCTGCACGCTGACGCTCATGGGGAGCTTCGTCTCGTTGTATACGGAGATCGCGCCGCAGACGACCGTGCGGCTGAATTTATTGATGTTGAACAGCACCGCGTCGGAGATCGGGCCGCCTACGTTGTCGAAGTAGACGTCAACGCCGTCCGGGCACGCCTCGGCGATTGCCTTGGGCATATTCTTCGTCGTATTGTAGTTGATGCCGGCGTCAAAACCGAAGTCGGATTGCAGCAGCTCCACTTTCTCATCGGTGCCGGCGATGCCGACCACCCGAAGTCCGAGGATCTTACCGATCTGCCCGACCACGCTGCCGACGGCGCCGGCCGCGCCGGACACCACCAGTGTTTCCCCCGCTTTGGGCTTACCGATCTCCGTAAGGCCGAGGTAGGCCGTAAGCCCGGTCATGCCCAGGACGCCCAGGTAGGCGGACAGGGGGGCCTGCTCCGGATCGACCTTCAGCAGGCCCCGAGCCTCGGCGACCTGGGTTTCTTTCCACTGCAGGGAGCCGGATACGTAATCGCCCGGCCGAAACTTCTCGCTCTTCGATTCCACCACCTCCGCGATGACGCCGGACACGATCGGTTGGCCGACCTGGAAGGGTTCGATGTAGGACTTGGCGTCGCTCATGCGGCCGCGCAGGTAGGGGTCTACCGATACGTAGGTGGTGCGCAGCAACAGCTGTCCGTCCTGCAGGGGCGCTACCTCCGTTTGGGTGAACGCGAAATTTTCCCGGGTCGGCGTTCCGGTGGGACGGCTTTTGAGGTTGATGGTTTTGGTGGTACTCATGGGTATGGTGGGTTAAGATTTTAGCGCTTGTTCGGGTTTTCCGAGCCTGACGAACACGCCGCTATTTTGGGCCTGTTCGAGCTTTGAATAGGGGAGCCTAGTGGGTAAGTGACCTTTTTCGAGGCGAAGCGTAGACACAAAAGAGCAAGTTTGCGGCGGCGGGCGGGATCCCAAACAAGCTCTTATGCTGTTCCAGGCCATAAGGTAGGTATCGTTCAGGCTTCGCTGGCTGATCACGTCCAGGTCGAACCGCTAGTGGTTCAGGATTGAACTAGGCAATAGCTTGACGCCGACGGCGTGGTGCTGAACGAGCGGACAAAAGTTCAGCATAGCCGGAGCTAAGTAGTCGGACATATTTATCGTACCATTTCCATCTGGTGAATCGGGTGGCTCACCGAGGCGAAAAACGCAGACAACACCTGAGTGTTGGCGAGGCTTTTCAACGAAGGAGAGCCGCAGGAGGTGGCGAGGGTAATTGTATAGATAATTGTGTCCGACTACTTACGGTGGATTTTTGGCGGGGAAGTGCAGCGCCGCGATGGCCAGTCAAGGTGCAGCTTATTTCGGTCCTGAAGCACTAAAACGATTCTCCAGTTTAGTCAAACGAACTTTATTGTCGAACACCCCACGGGGATGGGGGGCATGGACCTGGCTTCGTGCCTATTTTTACGGTACGAAAAGGGCCAAAGCGTGCCCCATTTTAGTCTTTTAATCCCAATGCTATTCACGTACGGGCATCCTTCCGCCCCCCTACTCATCATCGAACATTTAGGGCAATTTTGCCCGCCGCAATGCCTTCGGCGAATGAGCAAAAAGGTCTGCATACTATCGTATGCGGACCTTTTTATTTTGCCTCACCTCCCTCGGTCCCGACCCTGCCTCCCCGCGCTTGGGCGGTGCTGAATAGGCACGGTCACCAACTATACAAGCAATATTTGCTATGAATGCCCGTACAACCAGCACACCACATTTTTTTTACTATGATTTGGACTTTAGTGCTTTGTACTGTCAGATTAGTTGTGTAGTTTGACCCACGTATTTACATGGGTATCTCTCACCATACCTTACTCACGCTATAGAACACACACACCCTCCCTATACCAAGCCATCGTACCGGCAATTACTCGTAATTCGTCCCCATGGGTCGTAATTTGAGGTGATTTGCCTTGCCCCGCGTAGTCTTACCCGCTTCGCTGTGCTCCACCTAATCCTACGAAATTATATGTGATCCGTCGTAACCCGCCGGAAACCATCGCGCTTTGTCGCAACGCTAGTAATTCGTCGCAATTTGCCAGGCCACGTTCCTGCCCGGGGTGTGCCCTTTACAGCCATGATATACTACATATATACTTTAGGTATGACTACGAACAACACATTAAACACTATGCATACACGCTTACCAATATCAACTTGCTGGGGTATTAACCGACCATTAGTGGTGACCAAAGCGATTTTAGTCATTTGCCTATTTCTGACCACGCTCGGTCTGCGCGGACAAAGTTTCGGGGAGAGCGACTTGCAATTTAACGGCAATGGCGGGGTTGCTCAGGGCACCTCCCTAATGTTTGGTCCCGATGACAGACTCTACGTGGTGGGTATTGACGGTACGATAGACGTCTTCACTATTCAGCGAAACGGGCCGGACGATTACGTGGTCACCTCCTCCGAGGAGCTACTGAATGTAAAGAGCATACCGAACCATGACGACGACGGCAGCTCCCACAGCGGCAACAGCCGGGAGGCTACCGGATTGACCGTCACCGGCACCAGTGATAAGCCGGTGGTGTACGTCACTTCGAGCGACTCGCGCGTGGGCGGCCCTAGTGGCGATAAAGATCTCGACACCAACTCCGGCGTGATCACCCGCCTGAGCTGGAACGGCAGCAGTTGGGACGTAGTAGACATCGTGCGTGGCCTTGCGCGCTCCGAGGAAAATCACGCCACCAATGGGCTGGAGTTCGTAACCATAGCAGGAACCGACTACTTAATTGTCTGCTCCGGCGGCCACACCAACGCGGGTTCCCCCTCCGACAACTTCGCCTGGACCACGGAGTACGCCCTGTCGGCCGCCATCTTATCAGTAAACCTGACGCAACTGGAGGGCATGCCCGTGCAGACGGATGCCTCCTCCGGCCGCCAGTACATCTACGACCTCCCGACCTTGGATGACCCCACCCGACCGAACGTCAACGGAATTATTGATCCGGACGCTACGGGCTATACGGGCGTAGATGTGGGGGATCCCTGGGGCGGCAACGACGGCCTCAATCAGGCGATGATCGTCGTCGGGGGCCCCGTGCAGATCTTTTCGGGTGGCTACCGCAATTCGTACGATCTGGTGGTTACCACGGACGGCAAAGTGTACTGCACCGACAACGGCGCCAACGGAGGTTGGGGCGGCCTCCCCGTCAATGAAGGCAATGACGGTACGGTCACGAACGACTACATATCCTCGGAGCCCGGCAGCTCCACCACGGTAGGTGGCGAGCAGGTAAACAATGCCGACCACCTTACCCTGATCACGGACAACATTCAGAATTACGTACTGGGGAGCTTCTACGGGGGGCACCCGACGCCCGTGCGCGCTAATCCGGTTGGGGCGGGGCTGTTTACCAATCCTACGGCAAACGCTAACGAGAACTCCGTTTTCCGTACCCTGATCTACGATCCCGACGGTTCCCGCGGCGCAGGCTACACCACTGATCCGAATATCGGGCTGCCCGCCAACTGGCCCCCCGTCCCCGCCTCGCTTGCAGATCCCCGGGAGGGCGACTGGCGGGGACCGGGCATTGACAATCCCGACGGCCCCGACGACGTGCTCATCACCACCTGGGGCACCAACACCAACGGTATCGACGAGTACACGGCCTCCAACTTCGAGGGGGCCATGAAGGGTGACCTCCTGGCGGGAAAAAATGGGGGCGTCCTGCGCCGCGTGCAACTCAAGGCCGACGGCAGCCTGGAGAAACTGACTCCCTCCTTCATCTCCAATTTAGGAGGAAATGCCCTCGGGATCACCTGTAACGGCGACAACGACCCCTTCCCCGGCAGTGTCTGGGTAGCTACTTTTAACAGCACCATCAAGGTCCTAGAACCCCAGGACTACGTCGAATGCGTTCTGCCCGAAGAGCCCGCCTACTCCGCAACGGGAGATAACGACAGCGACGGCTACACCAATCAGGACGAAATTGACAACAAGTCCGGTAATCAGACGGTAGAGGAGGTCATCTGCAACGGGGGCAACCAACCCGATGATTTTGATAAATCCGCCGGGGGCAACCTGGTTTCCGACCTCAACGATCCGGACGACGACAACGACAACATCGCCGATGCCAACGACCCTTTTCAGCTGGGCAACCCCGACGACGGGGGCAGCGACGCTTTCAACCTACCGGTTCTTAACGACCTCTACTCCGACAATCAGGAGTTGAAGGGCTACCTAGGCCTGGGCTTTACCGGCCTGATGAATAACGGCGCCGCGAATCCAAACTGGTTAAATTGGCTGGACCGCCGGGACAGCTCAACCGACCCTAATCCCAACGATATTCTTGGGGGCGCGGTGGGTGCCATGACCATGCAGATGACCGCCGGCACCGCCCTGGGAACTACGAACACCCAGGAAAAGGGCTTCCAGTACGGAGTGAACGTAGATCAGAACGTCGGCACCTTCACCGTCGAGGGGCGCCTGATTAACTTTACCGCGCCGCTCCAACTTTACGGAGAATCGGCCCCCGCGGGCGGCGAACTGGGCTTGTTTATCGGAGACGGCACCCAGAGCAACTACCTCAAGTTTGTACTGACCGCCGGTGGTAGCCTGCAAGCGGTCCAGGAGATCGACGACATACCCCAGGCTCCGGTCAGTGTAGGAGTAACGGCTGGGCAGGACATCGTGATGTTCTTTCAGGTCGATGCCTCCAGTGGAAGCGTCACCCTGCAGTACAGCGTGGACGGCGGAAGCGTCCAGACGCTAAGTACCCTCACCGCCCAGGGTAGCCTGCTGGCGGCCATTCAACAAAGCGGTACGCCCCTCGCCGTAGGACTGATCGGTACGTCCAATGCTGTCGGTAAGGAAGTAGAGGGTACCTGGGACTACCTGCACGTACGCAGCACGCAACCCTTCGCCACGGCCAGTCTACCGAATATTGATGCCCTGGTAAACGCCGCGGACCAGACGATAGAGCTAGACGATTACTTTGACGATGACAACGGCACCGCCAACCTGACTTACGCCCTCGCAGCCAATACGAACGCCTCCGTCGGCGCTGCCATCAGCGGCAGCACCCTGACGCTCGCCTTCCCGGCCACGCCCGAAGTAGCGGAACTTACGGTACGGGCTACCGACAACGGCGGTCTATTCGTAGAACAGACCTTCACCGTTACCGTCACGGACGAACCGGTCCCCATCCTGCGCGTCCGGGCCAACGGGGCCACCCTGGCCGCTACCGATGCGCCCCACCCGGAATGGGTAGGTGCCAGTCAAGCTGGCGCCTTCACCGGCAATTTCGGGGGCCTGACCTTTGGGGTAAACACCGGAACGTTCTCCACCCAAAATGCGACGGGCCGTCACGCCTCGCTACCCGGCTACGTGCCGCAGGAGCTCTTTGCCAAGGAGCGCTATGATCCTGAACCCGCTCCGGAAATGGAGTGGACCTTTGACCTGCCCGCCGGCAATTATTACGTGCGCCTGTACATGGCTAACGGCTTCGCCGGCACGTCCGCGGTCGGCCAGCGCGTCTTCGATATTTCCATAGAAGGTCAGCTGGTCCAGAACGACCTGGACCTCGTGGCCACCTTCGGGCACCAGAATGCGGGGATGCTCGAGTACCCGGTCACCCTAACCGACGGAATACTAAATATTCTGTTCGAGCACGTAACGGAAAATCCCCTGATCAACGGCATCGAGATTCTTTCTGCCGGCGGGAGTCTTGCGCCGCCCATCGCGGTCGCTCCGATCCCGAATCAAAGCCACCAGGAGGGCGATCTCATTAACCTAACGGTGGCAGCTTCCGGTGGGGACGCTAATGCGAACTTCTCGTTCAGCGCTACCGGCCTGCCGGCGGGCATCCAGATCGAGCCCACGACCGGTCTGATCTTCGGTACTATCGAAGTCGGTGCCGGCGCGGGAAGCGTCTACAGCTCGGTAGTTACGGTGAGCAAGCCCGGCAGCTCCGCGGTCAACGCGTCCTTCAATTGGACGGTTAGTGGTCCCGTGCCTAACGCCACCTGGAACGAGCAGACCGATGATGAAAACTATACGGCCCGTCACGAATGCTCTTTCGTCCAGGCCGGCGATAAATTTTACCTCTTCGGCGGCCGGGAAAACTCCACCACGCTGGACGTTTACGACTACCAGGGGAAAACCTGGAGCCAGATCGCCAACTCCGCGCCTGCGGAATTCAATCACTTCCAGGCGCTGGAATACCAGGGCTTGATCTGGGTGATCGGGGCCTTTAAAACCAACGGTTTCCCCAATGAGGCACCCGCCGATCACGTGTGGGCCTACAATCCCGCCACGGACGAATGGATTCAGGGGCCGGAAATCCCCACCGGCCGCAAAAGAGGGTCGGCGGGCCTGGTGGTCCATAATGGCAAATTCTACATCATTGCCGGAAACACCATCGGACACAACGGAGGCTTTATTTCCTGGTTCGATGAGTTCGATCCGGCCACGGGGGTATGGACGGCCCTGCCGGACGCACCTCGCCCCCGCGACCACTTCCATGCGGCGGTGATGGGCAACAAGCTCTACGTAGCGGGTGGCCGTCTTTCCGGCGGTCTGGGCGGCACCTTCGCGCCGCTGATCGCCGAAGTGGACGTCTATGACTTTACCACGGGTACCTGGTCGACGGCCCCCGACCTGCCGACGCCCCGGGCTGCCGCTTCGGTGGCCTCCTTCAACAACGAAATCTACGTCATCGGCGGGGAGATCGGAGAAGACTTGCAAGGCAACACCGTGGGCGACGCCGTAAAAATGACCGAAGCCTTCAATCCCGCTACGGGCACCTGGTCGACCAAGGCCGATCTGCTGACCGAGCGGCACGGCACCCAGGCGATTGTTTCTGGAAACGGCATCCACGTGACGGCCGGTTCCAACACCCAGGGCGGCGGTGGAAAGATGAAGAACATGGAGTTCTTCGGCACCGATAACCCGAGCGGAGCCCCGCTCACCGCCAGTCAGCTCCAGGCCCCGGCCAGTGTAGACGTAGGTGCCAACGGTCCGTCCGATATCAACCTGAGTGCCACCGGGGGCAATACCGGCATCATCATCACCGGCGTAACAATCTCCGGCCAGCATGCGGCCTCCTTCTCCCTGGATACCCCCATCGACTTCGCCCTGCTCGAGCCCGGTGCCAGTCTGAACCTTTCGGTAGCCTATAACGGCACCACAAGTGGAGAAACGGCTACGCTGGAAATCGAGTACGGCAACGCCAGCACCGCCACGGTCACGCTGAACAGTGCCGTGGTGGCCCCCGGAACCGTCCTGTACCGGATTAATGCGGGCGGGCCGCTCACCGCTGCCAGCGATGCCGATCCTACGGATTGGTCGGCCGACCAGGCTACCTCGTTCGCTAATGGTTCCGCGGTCACGGGTACGCCTTCACCCTACTATAACGTGACCCCGCCGGCGCAGGATATTACGTTCGGCGCCAGCTTCACGGGCACCAACAACACGGGCTACCCTGACGAACTGTTTGCCACCGAGCGGTACAGTACGATACCCAATCCCGACAATATGCAGTGGGACTTCCCGGTAGAGAACGGAGACTATACGGTCCACCTCCTCTTTGCCGAGATTTGGACCGGGGCACAGACGCCCGGCACCCGCGTTTTCGATGTACTGGTAGAAGGTAATCCCGTACTCACAAGCTTCGATCAGATGGTGGCTTACGGCTGGAATACGGCCGGCGTCGAAACCATTTCCGTAACCGTCACCGACGGCAATCTGGATATTGATTTCCTCCTGGATACGCAGAATCCTAGCCTCAAAGCCATTGAGATCATCCGTGCCGGTACGTTCCCGGCCAACGACCCGCCCGTGGTTACCAATCCCGGGAATCAGTTCGGCGTGGAGGGTGAAAACGTCACGCTACCGATCATCGCTACGGATGATGGTGCCTGCAGCGGCTTAACCTACGCCGCCTCCGGACTTCCCCCCGGCCTCGCCATCGATGCCACTACCGGTCTCATTTCCGGGACCCTGGATGCCGGCTCCACGGGTGGACCCGCCGGTGCCTTTATCGAGAGCGGCGGCCTCGTCGTGATCGAGATGGAATCCGTCGAGGCGCTGCCCGGGGCATGGAAGGATGCGTCCGATTATAGCACCACCTTCTCTCCCGACGTCAATAGCCCGAGCGGCGCCACCGGCAACGATTTCATCGTCTGGCAGGGAGGGCAATCGCTCAGCAACCCGGGAAATGGCTTGTTGACCTACCCGGTTGAGATCACCACCCCGGGAGTCTATCGCTTCCAGTGGCGCAACCAGGTAGGCAACGGAACGAACACGACGGAGCACAACGACACCTGGCTTAAGATCGAGGCCGACGCGTTCTACGGCCAGAAGTCAGGCAGTACCGTCTGTCCTAAGGGACTCAACTCCGCCGAAAATGACTGCACCGGATCCGCTCCCGCGGGCGCCGGTGCGGGAGGCTGGTTTAAAATCTATTCCAGCGGGGCCAACAACTGGAGCTGGAGCACGAATACCAGCGACAACGATGCCCACCAGATCTACGCCCGCTTTGACGCCCCCGGCGTTTACAATATCCTGGTATCGGCCCGCTCCTCTTCCCACGTCATCGATCGGATGGTCCTGTCGAGCGCGAATTACAACGGTGACCAAACCAACCTGAGCCTCCCTGAATCCAACCGCAGAACCGGTACTATCGCCGGCGCGGCCGAGGGTAGTCCTTACAATGTCATCGTGACGGTGACCGACGGCTGCGCGCCGGCCCTCAGCACTGCCGTAGCCTTTACCTGGGAGGTGCTCGACCAACAGTCTTCGGCCAGCGTAACCCTTACCGCGACCAGCCAGGGGCGAACCGATTACAGCGGAATGCATACCGTCGAGTTGTACGCCACGAACGACCCCACCACACCCCGCTACACCTTCACCCCGACGGCCAACGCGGGCGGCCAGATGACGGTCTCCGGTTTTACCCCCGGCGTGTATAAAGTCCTGATCAAACGAACCGGGTACCTGCAACGGGTGCAGGAACTGACGCTAACCACTACCGGCGAGACCGCCACGTTCCCCGAGCTGAGGGCCGGTAACCTCAATGGGGATAACACGGTCAGCATCCAGGACTTTTCACTCCTGGCCAACACCTTCGGGCAGTCCGGACAGCCATCGGACATGAACGGCGACGGCGTGACCAATATTCAGGACTTCTCCCTCCTAGCTTCCAATTACGGACAGAGTGGAGACCCGCTATCCGGCGGTCAGTAGTACTTAAATCACCGGGATGGGATTGGCAGCAATCCTGTCCCGGTACTCTTCAAAGAATCAGTCCCTGGCAACAATACCTATACTTATGAACCTCACACTACACATCATGAAGCGCGCCTGTCTTTCAGTGAATTATTACTCCAGGATCAGCCTGATGCTGCTTTTGTTGCTGTCCGCTTGGTCGGTCCGGGCACAAGCCGATCTGATCTTGTCGCCTGCTAACTCTACGGTAACCGTAGGAGACGATCTGACGGTCATCTTACGGGTGGTGGCGGGCACCCAGGAAGTTGACGGGATGGAAGCCTACCTGAACTTCGATCCGGCCTTCGTAACCGTCAATACGGTCGACTACACTGCAACCGGCGAGTTTCCGACAGTGATCGTGAATCCCAAGACTTTTGATGTCACGGGGAAGATCGACGCGGCAAGTGGCTTACTGGGCGGTGGCTCCGTTACCGGCAGCTTCGACTACCTGATCATCAACTTGACGGCTATTGCGGCGGGTTCCACATCGATCACCTTTTCCAGCGATGTCGGTCCACCCTACCGCGTCACCGAGATGGTAAGGAATGGTTTGTCCGTTTTGGGAAGTACGACGGGGGCTGCGATTACCATCAACGAGCCCGCAATCAACACGCCACCGACGGTAAGTATTACTTCCCCCGCTGAGGCAGCAATCTTTGAGCAGGGCGATGATGTCGTCATTTCGGCTACGGCTAATGATGCCGACGGTTCGGTGAGTAGTGTCGCTTTCTTTGACGGAAGCACCGCGCTGGGGGTGGACAACGAGGCGCCCTATTCCGTGACCCTGCTCAATATATCGGCGGGTGCCCATATGCTGACCGCTGTAGCGACCGATGACGATGGAGCTACCACCTCCTCCTTGGCGGTAAACGTCACGGCCAACGATCCTGCGCCTTTTCAGCTCTGTATCGCTTCCGGTTCCGGTGGTCTCGAAGCTTTTGGACGGAATTTCGAAGGAGATAACAACTCCGTGGGTGGGCATCCCACGCGGACCAACGGTAAAAAGTATGCGGGATACAATGGTGCTATTGCGGGAACAAATAGTCCGGCTGAGCTTCTCTTGTTTCAAGAAGAAATATATGGTGGCAAATCAGGCTTTACAGGTAATGATCCCGCTTTCACCTATGACGTTCCCGTAGCGAATGGGTTCTATGCGGTTGACCTTTACTTTGCCGAGGTTTTTCACCCCTCCTCCGGTGGGCGCATCTTTGACGTGTTCCTCGAAGGAGATTTGATTCTCGATGAATACGATCTTGTTGACCCAGTTAAGGATGGACTGAGCTCGAATCAAACAGCGATCACCCGTACCTACTTTGTGCAGGTCACTGATGGAGAGCTTAGTGTACAAATCGGACCGGCCTCGGTGGATAATGGAAAACTTTCTGGCCTCTGCGTTACACGGGTAGCGACGGCAAATTTGATGCCATCCACGTCCTTTGCTGTTTTGGATGCCGAAGCGCTGATGCCAGCAGATATTGATCTGGGCATCTCCGATCCGGAAAATGATGACCTCACTATCTCGCTGAGCCCTTCTCTTCCCACAGGTCTCACGCTTGACCTCGTCAATTTGAAGATCATAGGAACCCCTGATGTTGCCACGGTTGGGACCTATACCATCAACGCAATTATTTCGGATGGCACGAGTGCCCCGATTACTCGAGAATATACGTTAGAAATTGCCGCACCGGGTGCCAATGATCCTCCGACCATCGGCGCAATCGCGGATGTGGCCGTAAATGAAGGCGATGCAATCTCGGTAGATATTCTGGTGACCGATGATAATTTGCCCGCCGCAACCCTACAAATCTTCGACAAAAGCGGGGGCGGAACCAACCCTTTCATGCCCACCACCGCCATTGCTGGATACGCTTTTACAGATAACGGCAACGGAAGCTATACCCTCGACTGGACCCCTTCTGCTGGGGAGGGTCGCTCGTATTATGCCGTCGTTATCGCCAACGATGGTATCAACCCGGAGGTTACCCGATCATTTACCATTGACGTGGCCCAACAAATTCCGGGAACCATCTTATCTCGAACCTTCAGCAGTCCTATTCCCTGGTATGGCAGTTCAGCGCCGGGAGCAGGGTTTACAGTCGCCATAGAAGATAATGCCGCTAAAAATATCGGGTATATCGATAATGGGGACTTTGTCGAGTACTGGGTCAATATTCCCGCAGCCGGTGACTATGAATGGCGATTTAGCGGAGCCAAAGGAAACGCCGGGATTACCACGGTGACTTTGTCCGAAGACAATGGTGGCTTTAGCGCAGTCGGATCCGTAGATATTCCCAATACCGGATGGCAGACTTACAACGATTATTTCGCGGAGGTCACCTTTGCCAATGCGGGCTTACAGAAGATCAGACTCGATTTCAACGGTGGATGCAATTCTGATGAATTTGCCTTTACCCTGATTACGCCCGTCGACAACACCCCGCCCGTAATCGTCCTCCTTGGCGACAATCCTTTAGCAGTGGCCGTAGGTGATGCCTACACCGAATTTAACGCGACAGCCTCTGACGACACGGATGGCAACATCTCAGCAAACATCGTGATCGATGCCTCCACGGTAGACGTAAATACGCTTGGTTCCTACAACGTAACGTACAACGTGAGCGATGCCGCCAACAATGCAGCCACCGAAGTGATTCGCGTGGTGAACGTAATTCCTCAGGCCAACACGGCACCCACCGTTGCGATCGGCACCCCGATCGACGGCTCCACCGTAACCCGGGGAACCTCCATCGCCCTGACGGGTACGGTGACCGATGCGGAAGAAGGCGATCTCGCTGCCGGGCTCCAGTGGACTTCCACCGACATCCAGTTTTCCACTGATCCAGTAAATGGCACCGGTGCAAGCATCACCGGCCAACTCGTTACGCCGGGCAGCCAGACGATCACCGCCACCGTTACGGATAGTGGCGACCTCAGCGATTCCGATGCCGTCACCGTCTCGGTTTCCGCCCCCCAGGTGAGTTTCACCGCACCCGCAGAGAATACCACGCTCACCTCCACCGACGTCCGGGTACAGTGGTCGGCCACCGATGTCCTGTACGGGTTGCAGGAACACTTCCACCTTTTCGTCAACCCTGCGGACCTCGGCAACATCGATTACGACGCCCGGATATCCACGGCCGCTCAGGTCGGACAGACCTTCTGGGACTTGACCGAGCTTGATGGCATCACCTCCGGTACTAATACCGTAGTGGTACGCGTGGCCAATCAGTTTCACGAGGAATTCCTCTCCGATCCGAACGATCCATCCAGCTTCGTCCAGGACGTGCTCACCTTTACGGTTGACTTGAACGGTACGGTGGAACTGCCCGACCCCTGCGAGAACACCCTGTACCGCGTCAACGTCGGCGGCCCGGCCCAACCTTCGGCCGATGCTACGCCCTTGGGCTGGAGCGGGGATACCGGAGGATTCGGTACCGCGGGGAACTCGCCTTACCTGGCCGCCAATTCTTCGGGAGGCAGTACCTATAGCGGTACCAGTGGTAGCGCCCATTCCGGGTCGATTATCATGACGGACCCCACCGTGCCCTCCTCGGCCCCGGCCAGCATTTTCAATACGGAGCGCTACGACGTCGGCCCCGCCCCCGAAATGAAGTGGGAATTCCCCGTCGTGCCCGGCACGGAGGTCCAGGTGACCCTGTTATTTGCGGAACTCTTCGGGAGCATCGATGCACCCAATAAGCGGGTCTTTGATGTGGAAATTGAGGGAATTGTCTATCCCGCTTTCGACGATATCGATCCCTTTGCCATCGCGGGTCCGAAAGGGGCCTTTACCCGGTCCGTCACCCTTACGGTTGACGACGGCGTACTCGACATCGAATTCATCCACGGGATCGAAAACCCAGCCCTGAAGGGAATCCAGATCTGCGGCCTGTCCGAAGTGGTAGATAACACACCACCGGTGATCGCCCTGGTTGGCGACAATCCCCTGAACCTGACGGTCGGTGACTCCTATACCGATCCCGGTGCGACTGCCTCCGATAATGTGGACGGCGACCTGACCGCATCCATCGTGGTGGGTGGCGACGTGGTAGACACCCAAGTAGCCGGCACCTACGTGGTCACCTATAACGTACAAGATGCGGCCAGCAACCCGGCGGCGGAAGTGACCCGCACGGTCACCGTGAACCTGCCCGGTCAGGCCTGCGCCTACGTGGCCATCGACCCCAATAGCAACAACTTGCTCACAGCAAGCACCTTCTCCGGAGGATTAATCATCTCCAACAACTCCCAGGGAAACCTACGCATCACTTCGGTGCGCTTTGACCTGAGTACCGCCATTTACCCCAACATGGTGTTCGACCCCGTAGGATCCGCGGGGGACGCTACGGCGAAGTGCCTGACCGTAGTCAGCCAGTCGGGGGGTGACGGTAACGTAGGCCTGACCGTACCCGGCAACGGAGGATCGGGCAGCGACCCGGACTGTACTACACCCTTTGCGGGGGAGACGGAAATCGGCAACGGCGGCTATTACGTACTGAATGCCGCCTTCGATGACTTTGAACCGGGCGAGTCCGTCAACCTAGCCATCGATATCGACCCCACCAGCATTGAAGGCTTCAGCGCTGCGGGCAACGCGGGTGCCATATCCGGCCTGGAGCTAACGGGCACCACCGTCACCGTCGAATTTTCGGACGGACAGACCGTCACGACCGCCACCGGCGAACTCTACCGTAAACAGCCCAATAGCGTGGGCGGGTCCGAAAATTACCTGTATCCGGGCAGTCAGAACGCCGCGCCGGTACTCACGGTGAAGGGTGCTACGGGTGCCACGGTTGTGCCGGGTTTCGTAGACGCTACCGTGAATGGCGACGCGCAAACCGTGCAGATCAGCGGCACTCCGGGAGATGCAGTTTCCTTACTGATTTTAGAAAGCTCGATCGAGGATCTTGGTCCCGGCATCACCCCCGGACCCTTTGAGGCTAATAAAGCCCAGGTCGTTCAAGAACTGGATGCCCTGGTTGGCCCCACCGGCAGTGTAGAGATACCCGTAGCCCTGACGGACAACGCCAGCGGAGAAATTTACCACCTGGTGGCCGTCAAGACGAGGAGTGACGACGGCCTCTGTGGGGTCGGGACGTCCAACACGTCCGAGGTATGGCGCCTGAAGGTCAACGCCGCGTTCGGCGATCCAAACGTACTGATTGAGGTGCTGCCGGGTGCTGGGCTCAACGCTTCTACTTTTGGGGGGAGTGACAAATTTCAGATTACGAACCAGTCCTCAGGCAACCTGCAAGTGACGGGGGTGACCTTTGACCTCTCTACGGGCATCCTACCGGATATGGTTTTTGATCCTACCGGCACGGGAGGCGACGCCACGGCCCAGTGCTTTAATCCCGGGGGTACCGCAACGGCCGTTGGCCTGGTGGCTCCCGCTGATCCGTGCGCGACCTTATTCTCCGCTCCCCGCAACGGTGGCTTTGATGTCCTGACCACCACATTTAGCGATTTCGACCCCGGAGAGTCCTTCTCCTTTTCGGTAGACCTCGACCCCAACAGCATTCAGGGAGTACCGGGTGCCGGGAACGCCGGTGCCGTGTCGGGTTACGAATTGATTGGCGCTACGCTAACGGTTACCCTCAGTGACGGCTCCACGCTCGTGAGCAGTCTCTACGAAGATGGTAGCCTCGGAGGAAGCCAGGCGCTGGTCACGACCCCGGCACCCGCGGCCCCGGCCCTGTCGGTCGTTGGCCTTAGTCCTACTCCGGCTACCGTTAGCGATCCGAACCAGACCATCACGGTATCGGGTACGCCCGGGGACCACGTGTCCCTATTGGTCATGGATTCGCGCCTCTACATCGCTTCCGGTAATCCCCCCTTCGGTGTGTCGGATGCCACTTACTATGCGAACGAGGCCATGTCCGGTAAGGCCCTGTATACAGCAATCATCGGAACCGGCGGCACCATTGATATCCCGGTAACCCTCCTAGCTACGCCGAGCGGAGACGCGACACCCGATGGTGGTCTCAACCAGATCGTTGCCGTGACCTCCGACGGTCCCTATGCCGTAGATCAGGTGGTCAGTAGCACCTCCAACGTAATCACTTTGCTTTACGATCCGAGCGCTGCCGTTCCCGATCTGACCATCGCGGTGACCCGGCAGGGAATGAGTGAATACAGCGGCGACTACACCGTCAAGTTATACGCGGTAGGCGGTACCACGCCAGTCTATGACTTGGTCGGCACGGCCGATGCCTCCGGAGAGATCACCGTCGACGGCATTGCCCCCGGTACGTACGAGCTGGCCCTGAAGTATCCCAACTGCCTGCAGGTGGTCGACGTGATCACCATCACGGGCAGCGGCGATAGCCACGATGCCGGCGAACTGATGACCGGCGATGTCAACAACGACAATCGGGTGAATGTCCTGGACCACTCCACCCTCGTCAATTCCTACAATTTGCAGGCAGGCGATGCGGGCTACAACCCCAGTGCCAACCTCAACGGAACGGGCCGGGTAAACACGCTGGACTTCTCCCTGATGGTGGGCAACTTCAACCGGTTTGGGGAAGTGCCCAGCGGGCTTACTCCATAGCCTTTTCGACGACCCGCCTTGGGCGGTACAAGCTCAGGCGTCCCTTCTAAAACGAATATCAACTTATACACTATGACACATTTTTATTCCCATCCTCGAAGCAGGAGGTTTGCTTCCCTCACGGGAAGACTGCTCTGTCTGGGCTTCTTCCTACTCCTTCATTTACCGGGGCTGTTGGCGCAGGATCTGATCATTACGCCGGCTAACCCCGAGGTTACGGATCCCGTACCCGCGAATATCACCCTGACGGTGGAAGTAGTGGGAAGTCCCGACAAGATTGACGCCGCCAGTATCAGCCTGGCCTTCGACCCCGCCTTGGTCCAAGTGGTTGGTGTGTCTCCCCAGTCCGGTTTTTTCGCGATCGTACCTGCGGACATCGACAACACGCAGGGAAGGCTGATCTATGACGTAGGCCTCTTTTCGGGATTCCCCAGCGGCAGTTTTCCACTGGCGTCCATCGAATTTCAGGCCATCGCGCAAGGAGATGCGACCATCAGCTTTGTGAGGACCGGGGATTTTCCCGCCATCCTGGCCAGTGCGGGTTATGACGTCCTGCAGGATGCCAGGGGAGTTACGGTTTCCATCGGTCCACCGGATATCGAGTGCACGATCAATGCCAACGCGGACGGTGCGACAAAACAACTGGATTGTTACACCGGGAACGTGACCCTCAGTGGCCAGACCTCTACCGGCACTTATAGCTGGACCGGCCCCGGCGGTTATACCTCCGAGGAGCAGAATCCCACCGTTGGTGCAGCCGGTGAGTACACGCTAACTACGACTACGTACGGTTGTGCGCTCACCGATAAGGTGACGGTGGTGCCATCACCCCCGCTTGAAACCTACTACGCCGATCGTGATCAGGACGGTTTCGGAGACGCTAACACAATCACTAAGTTGTGCTCCCCCATTCCCAACTATGTACTAAATGCCGGCGACTGCGACGACACCGACAACACCGTCTACCCCGGCGCCCCCGAGCTCTGCGACGGTCTCGACAACGACTGCAACGGCCAGGCCGACGACGACGTACCCACCACCACCTTCTACGCCGACGCCGATGGCGACGGACTGGGTGACCCCAATACCTCCCGGGAGGACTGCGCCGTACCCGACGGCTACGTCATTAACGCCTCCGACTGCGACGATACCGACGCGGCCATCGGTGCGGCCACCACCTTCTACGCCGACGCCGACGCCGACGGCTACGGAGACGAGACCGAAACCTTCACGGGCTGTACCGCCCCCAACGGCTTCGTAGCCCGGGCCGGCGACTGCGACGATGCGAACAACACCGTCTACCCCGGCGCGCCCGAACTCTGCGACGGTCTCGACAACGACTGCAACGGCCAGGCCGACGACGACGTACCCACCACCACCTTCTACGCCGACGCCGATGGCGACGGACTGGGTGACCCCAATACCTCCCGGGAGGACTGCGCCGTACCCGACGGCTACGTCATTAATGCCTCCGACTGCGACGATACCGACGCGGCCATCGGTGCGGCCACCACCTTCTACGCCGACGCCGACGGCGACGGCTACGGAGACGAGACCGAAACCTTCACGGGCTGTACCGCCCCCAACGGCTTCGTAGCCCGGGCCGGCGACTGCGACGATGCGAACAACACCGTCTACCCCGGCGCGCCCGAACTCTGCGACGGCCTCGACAACGACTGCAATGGCCAGGCCGACGACGACGTACCCACCACCACCTTCTACGCCGACGCCGATGGCGACGGACTGGGTGACCCCAATACCTCCCGGGAGGACTGCGCCGTACCCGACGGCTACGTCATTAACGCCTCCGACTGCGACGATACCGACGCGGCCATCGGTGCGGCCACCACCTTCTACGCCGACGCCGACGGCGACGGCTACGGAGACGAGACCGAAACCTTCACGGGCTGTACCGCCCCCAACGGCTTCGTAGCCCGGGCCGGCGACTGCGACGATGCGAACAACACCGTCTACCCCGGCGCGCCCGAGCTCTGCGACGGCCTCGACAACGACTGCAACGGCCAGGCCGACGACAACGTACCCACCACCACCTTCTACGCCGACGCCGACGGCGACGGACTGGGTGACCCCAATACCTCCCGGGAGGACTGCGCCGTACCCGACGGCTACGTCATTAACGCCTCCGACTGCGACGATACCGACGCGGCCATCGGTGCGGCCACCACCTTCTACGCCGACGCCGACGGCGACGGCTACGGAGACGAGACCGAAACCTTCACGGGCTGTACCGCCCCCAACGGCTTCGTAGCCCGGGCCGGCGACTGCGACGATGCGAACAACACCGTCTACCCCGGCGCGCCCGAGCTCTGCGACGGTCTCGACAACGACTGCAACGGCCAGGCCGACGACAACGTACCCACCACCACCTTTTACGCCGACGCCGACGGCGACGGACTGGGTGACCCCAATACCTCCCGGGAGGACTGCGCCGTACCCGACGGCTACGTCATTAACGCCTCCGACTGCGACGATACCGACGCGGCCATCGGTGCGGCCACCACCTTCTACGCCGACGCCGACGGCGACGGCTACGGAGACGAGACCGAAACCTTCACGGGCTGTACCGCCCCCAACGGCTTCGTAGCCCGGGCCGGCGACTGCGACGATGCGAACAATACCGTCTACCCCGGCGCGCCCGAACTCTGCGACGGTCTCGACAACGACTGCAACGGCCAGGCCGACGACAACGTACCCACCACCACCTTCTACGCCGACGCCGACGGCGACGGCTGGGTGACCCCAATACCTCCCGGGAGGACTGCGCCGTACCCGACGGCTACGTCATTAACGCCTCCGACTGCGACGATACCGACGCGGCCATCGGTGCGGCCACCACCTTCTACGCCGACGCCGACGGCGACGGCTACGGAGACGAGACCGAAACCTTCACGGGCTGTACCGCTCCCAACGGCTTCGTAGCCCGGGCCGGCGACTGCGACGACGCCAACAACACCGTCTACCCCGGCGCGCCCGAGCTCTGCGACGGCCTCGACAACGACTGCAATGGCCAGGCCGACGACGACGTACCCACCACCACCTTTTACGCCGACGCCGACGGCGACGGACTGGGTGACCCCAATACCTCCCGGGAGGACTGCGCCGTACCCGACGGCTACGTCATTAACGCCTCCGACTGCGACGATACCGACGCGGCCATCGGTGCGGCCACCACTTTCTACGCCGACGCCGACGGCGACGGCTACGGAGACGAGACCGAAACCTTCACGGGCTGTACCGCCCCCAACGGCTTCGTAGCCCGGGCCGGCGACTGCGACGACACCAACAACACCGTCTACCCCGGCGCGCCCGAGCTCTGCGACGGCCTCGACAACGACTGCAACGGCCAGATGGACGAAGGACTGTCCTGCGGTACGCTTGCTACGGCCTTCTGGTTAGAAGCGGAATGCGCAACCGTAGGAAGTGCCTGGAAGAGCGTATCTAGCACCGGTGCCTCTAATGGCAGCTATGTGGTGTTCCCCCAGCCGGGCAGCGCCAGCAGCACTCCTCCCGCCGACCTGCCCGCCAATCGCGTACGGTTTACGGTACCCAACGCTGAGGCCGGTGCTTACCGGCTCTTCGCCCGCATCGGTGCCCCCTCGGGCAATAGCGATTCCTACTGGGTGCGGATTAACGACGGCAGCTGGTACAAGTGGTCCGGCGGCATGACCCGTACTACTGGTGACGCGCTGGTCTGGAACACGTACCCTGGAGGGCAGCCTATGCTCACCACCGGGAATAATACCATCGACTTTGCCTTCCGCGAAGGTGGTACCCTGCTGGACAAGATTTATGTAGCTAAAGGAGGTACCCGGCCCGATGGTATGGGTAGTATGGCTTCCAACTGTGGGACGACACCGGCCAACCAATTACCGGTTGCTAAGGCCA
The DNA here is from genome assembly GCA_963803525.1 of Lewinellaceae bacterium. GTDB lineage: Bacteria > Bacteroidota > Bacteroidia > Chitinophagales > Saprospiraceae > Neolewinella. The sequence continues at coordinate 662,979 of CAWDMV010000002.1, read as the reverse complement.
ACGCCAATCCCACCTCGGGCACTTCTCCCCTTAGCGTTCAGTTCAGCAGCACGGGCTCATTCGACCCCGATGGCACGATCGTCAGCTACGCCTGGGCCTGGAACGGGGGTTCTGCGGTCGGTGCCAGCCCGACGGCTACCTTCACTACCGGCACTTATACCGTGACGCTTACGGTCACGGACAATGCTGGAGCTATAGCTACCGATGTAGTCAGCATTACCGCCACGGCACCCCCCACGGAAACCGCGACCAGCTTCTGGCTGGAGGCGGAGTGCGCCGCCGTGGGCCAGAGCTGGACCACCCGCAGCGATGTCAACGCCGCAAACGGCGCGTACGTCGTTCGCATTGGTGAGGAGAGCAAATCTGCTCCGCCCGCCGACATTCCGGCAAACCAAGTTCGCTTTACCGTGCAGAACGCGCAGGCAGGTTTCTACCAACTCTTCGCCCGCATTGCGGCACCAACCACTGCTAATGATTCCTACTGGGTCCGCATCAACGGCGGTCCGTGGTACCGCTGGTGGTCCGGCCTTAAAATTGGGACGGGTTTCCAGTGGAACAAGTACCCTAACGGCCTAAGCTCCCTCAACGCAGGTACGAATACCATCGACTTCGCCTACCGGGAGGCGGGCACGAGGCTTGATAAGCTCCACCTGAACCTGACCGGCACTACACCGACCGGTGCAGGAGAGCCCGCGACGAACTGTGGCGGAACTACTCCCCCTGACAGCGACGGCGACAACGTTGCCGACGATATCGACAACTGTCCGACCGTACCAAATCCTGACCAGAAGCTACCCCGCTGGTACGCTGACTTCGATGGCGACGGGTACGGCGATCCCAATGACTTCGTAGAGGAGTGCACCCAGCCCGCTGACTACGTAGCTAACCAGTTAGACAACTGTCCGTCTATCTTCTCCGACAACTTGGACGACAGTGACGGCGACGGCATCGGCGACGCTTGCGACACTCCCGTTACCGACGACTACTGGCTCGAAGCGGAGTGCGCTACCGTAGGTGGCGGCTGGGTTCCTATGCTCAACGCCCAGGCATCTAACAACGTCCAGGTAGTCTTCTCGGGCATGCGGCGCACGGCTGCTCCCCCCGTCAACGAACCCGATCAGGAGGTCAGCTTCGCAGTTTCCATCGCCCAAGCCGCTACCTATCATCTATTCCTTCGCCTCAATGCCCCCGACGAGCAGCGCAACTCCCTGTGGGTACGCGTCGACCAGGGCCCCTGGCTAAAGATGTGGAAAGAAGTCGGCGGTGCCTCCCTCCGGACCACCGGTCTCGAGTGGCGTAAAGCGAATGATGATGGAATGGACCGCAGTTTCCAGCTTTCGGCCGGGAACCACACCATCACGGTGGCGAATCGCGAGCCGGGCACGGTGCTGGATAAGGTGCTGCTGAGCACCAGCCCCACAACCCCCACCGGTGAAGGTTTGGCCGCTACCAACTGTTCCGCAGTTGCCAGTCTCGAGCTAGGTAGGATGGATGTTGTAGAGCAGGTATCCCCCGCGCCTGTTCCCGAATTGGAACTGTTCCCCAACCCGGTGGCTGACCAGCTCAACTTCCTGTTGCTGAGCGATTTCCAGGGTTCCGTCGATGTGCTGATTACCGACGCTACGGGACGTACCCTAAGTACACTGCGACTCGACAAGGCTACGGATGAACTCCAACAGAACTTGCGAGTGGCCGATTTGCCCGCCGGAGTTTACCGCCTGCGAGTCATCGAGGGCGATCGCCAACTCGTCAAACCGTTCGTGAAACTGTAACCACCTGAGCGAATTCTACCGCTTCCTCATGGGGCCACGTCGTAACGACGTGGCCCCATTTTTAATGTATGTAGTCTCCTGTGCTCTGCGGATCACCCGTTTGCACGGGCGCGATAAGGATTACGGGGGCACGCGCCGGGCACTTTTCCCCCTTTAAGAGACCGCAGTAAAAACCACGGTAAGTAAGTAAAGAGCGGTTCAGCTTAGGGAATCGCCTGGCGAAGCCTCGCCTTGATTTACTCAAGTATATGACCCGCATATCGACGCTTGGGCTGACCTACGTTTGGCCCCTAGTGGAGCGAAAGGCTGGGTCAGCTTCTCATCTTACCATCACTCGACGCATTGCGGAAGCCCTGGCGCCCGGCAGCACGTCACACTAAGTCTCGAACGAGGTCACTGGGGGAACTGTCCGTACAGCCCATCCTCTTCTCACCCTCCGCTTCAGTGAAGGGAGTTCAGCAGCTGCACATAATCTTCCTCCCGATTGCGGAGCCGTTCCTTCTTGGCGTAGCGGCGCGCAACCACCTGATCCTCGTAGGTCAGCGACTCGATCAGGTCCTTGAGCTTCCTGATCTCCGTTTGTTGCCGGGGGGAAAACAGGTAGACCAGATCTTCCCGGTACATGCGCTTCTTGTAGGTACCCGCATCGTAGGAGGATCGCTGTTGGGCGGGATCCCGCAGCTCGAGCCGCCGGTAGCCGTAAAGTTTCATATCCCCCCGGGTAGCGAGCAGTTCCAGCAGGGGCAGCGGGTCATTCACCACGACCGGTCGGCGGTAAGCGACAAACTGTCGCCCGTCCTGCGTAGTCACGGACTGCAGCGACTTACCGTCGATCTGCATCTCCTTGCCGTTCGCAATCACCTCTACCAGTTGGTTGAAAAGTTGAATGCGGGCCGGCAGCGTTTGGGTCAGTCCGCCGACCAGGGTGATCTCACAGGCCCGAAACTCGGGGTCGAGGTAGAGTTTGCTTTCGTCAATTTCCACGTCGAGCTCCGGGTTGGTCACGCTGAATCCGCCGCCGTAAATAAGGTCCTGGTTCAGGTTGGCCCGCTCGGACATCATCTGCTTCGCCTGATCGAGCCGGTTTGAAGCGGTGCGGAGGCTATCCTGGGCGACGAGCGGCCCGGCAAACAGACAGGTGCCTAGAGCCAGCAGGAAGTTTCGGTAACGGAAAGTGGGCATATCGGTGGTACTGATGGGCGAGGTAAGGTACTGCACCGCAGGGAAGACGTGAAGTGATTAACGAGAAGTGTCGGCAGCAGCAGCAGCAGCAGCAAGATTACTGGTGCGTCTTCATTATTTGTTGGAGTGATGCTTTACCGGACCCCGTAGGAGTTCTCCTGGCACAACCAGGGGTGCAACCCCTGGTGATTGCGCCACCTACTTAAGTCCCCCCGCCGCGCCATTGGGGGGGCCAAATAGATAGCCCGGAGGCAACCGCCAGCAGCTGCAAAATGCCTAGCGGTAAGGTCACCATGCGGACAGGCAGCGGGACGACTGAAGTCGTCGCTACGCGTAGATGACGTCGACAGCTTGGTGCTGAACGAGCGGACAAAAGTTCAGCATAGCCGTAGCTACGGTGAATTTTTGGCGGGGAAGTGCAGCGCCGCGATGGCCAGTCAAGGGGCAGCTTATTTCGGTCCTGAAGCACTAGCGGGCTAAGTAACCTTTTTCAAGGCGAAGAGTAGGCGCAAAAGAGCAAGTTTGCGGCGGTGAGCGGAAACCCAAATAAGCTCTAAATACCCGTGCAGCCAGGAACAGCCGATCACCATCGCCGGAGGTTCCGAACCCGAGCCCGACTACGTAACGCCAGACGACAGGCGCTCCATTACCTCCACCACCACCCCTAGCCCGCGGACATCCACCTGCTCATCGAGGTGGCCGAGGCCACGCGCGCGCGACCGCGGGGCAAAACTTGACATCTACGCCCGCGCCGGTATACCCGAATACTGGATCCTCAACCTCATCGACCGCCAACTGGAAATTTTCACCGAGCCGGCCACCTAAGCGGGAACGTATGCTAGGCAATACATACCGAAGGAGCGGGAAACCCTTTAGGACCATCCCCTGGCGGGTACGGTGGCCCTGGCGCAATGGCTACCCTAACACCCCTCGACCCGGCAGGTCGTAGGTACCCCGAGCGAGTGGGCCGGGAGCGACGTGAGCGGACGCAGCGAAACTACTCCCGGCCCCGTGGGTTTCCCGGGCTTACCTATCTTCCTACGGCGTGCCACCGACCGGTGTAGTGCGTAATACCTACCCGGGTCAAGTTACTTGCGCCCTAACTGTCCCCCGCATGAACAACATACTCCTCCTCTTCGCCCACCCCCGCTACGAACAGTCGCGGACTAACCTGGCCCTACTGGAGGGCGTGGCGGACCTGCCGGGCGTGACCTTCCACGACCTCTACGAACGCTACCCGGAATTCAACATCGACGTGGCCCACGAACAGCGGTTGCTGGAAGCCCACGACGTGATCGTCTGGCACCACCCCTTCTACTGGTACAGCTGCCCGCCGCTGCTGAAGCAGTGGATCGACGTCGTATTGGAGTACGACTGGGCCTACGGGCCGCACGGCAACGCCCTGGCCGGCAAGGTGTGCCTGCAGGTCATCACCACCGGCGGCGGCAGCGAGGTGTACTGCAGTATGGGACGCAACAACTACTCCATCAACACCTTCCTGCGGCCCTTCGAGCAGACCGCCCGGCTGTGCGGCATGCGCTACCTGCCCCCCTACGCCGTGACGGGCACCCACAAGCTTACCGACGAGCAGCGAAAGCAGCACGCCGTCGAGTACCAGCGTATCCTCGGCAGCCTGCGGGAAAGCGGCTCTACCGCCGACGTCGAGGACTGCGTCTTCCAGGACGATATCCCCGCCACGGCCAACACCCCCCTGACATGACCGGCAGCATCCTCTTCCAGACGATCGCCTTCCTGGCCGCCGCCATCGTCTGCGTACCGCTGGCCAAGCGCCTGGGCCTCAGCTCCGTACTAGGCTACCTGCTGGCCGGCATCCTGATCGGTCCCTACGTGCTCGGCTTCATCGGCGAGGAGGGCGACGAGATCCTGCACTTCGCCGAGTTTGGCGTCGTGATGATGCTCTTCCTCATCGGACTGGAGATCGATCCCGCCCGTTTCTGGCGGATGCGCAAGACCGTGGTCGGCATGGGCGGTGCCCAGGTGCTCGGCACCATGCTGCTCGGTTTCCTGCTCTTCGCCACCCTCGGCTACGCCTGGCGGGTGAGCCTGACCGTGGCGATGGCCGTGGCCCTGTCGTCCACCGCCATCGCCCTGCAGAGCATCAAGGAAAAGGGGCAACTGGATACGACCTACGGGTCGGCCGGCTTCTCGATCCTGCTCTTTCAGGACATCGTCGTCATCTTCATGCTCGGGGTCCTGCCCCTGCTGTCGGTCGGGTGGGGCTACGCCGACGGACGACCACGCCGCCACCGTGGACCTACTCGCCGGACTGCCTACCTGGCTGCGCGGCCTGGCCATCATCGGGTCGGTGGCCGCGGTGGTCGCCGCGGGCCGCTTCGTGATCGTGCCGGCCCTGCGCTGGGTGGCTACCTGGAACATGCGCGAGCTGCTCACCGCCGCCGCCCTGCTCATCGTGGCGGGCATCTCCTTCTTGATGGAACTGGTGGGCCTGAGCCCCGCCCTGGGGGCTTTTCTGGGCGGGGTCGTGCTGGCCAACAGCGAGTTCCGCCACGAGCTGGAAAGTACGCTGGAGCCCTTCAAGGAACTGCTGCTCGGGCTGTTCTTCATGGCGGTGGGGGCGTCGGTGAACTTCATCGTGATCGCCAACGCCCCCGGGCTGATCGGGCTTACGGTGGCGGCGGTCATCGTCGTCAAGGCGATCGTCCTCTTCGCGGTGGCCGCCGCCTTCGGGCTGCGGATGGACGACCGCCTGCTGCTCACCGTCGGGCTGGCCCAGATCGGGGAATTTGCCTTCGTACTCCTGTCCTTTGCCTTCCAGCTCGACATCCTCAGTCAGGAGCAGTTGGACGTGATGCTCGTCGTCACCGCCGTCTCCATGACGCTCACGCCGATCCTGGGCCTGGTCAACGAGCGCCTGCTGCTGCCCCGCGTGGCCGTCCGGGAAACGGAAGACCGGCCCACCGACGCGATCACGGCCAAACACAAGGTCATCCTCGTCGGCTTCGGCCACTTCGGCAGTACGGTCGGTCGCTTCCTGCGGGCCCACGGGGTGGAGGCGACGATCCTGGATTACGACGCCAACCGGGTGGACCTGCTGCGCCGCATGGGCTTCCAGGTCTTCTACGGCGACGCGACGCGGCTGGACCTGCTGGAATCCGCCGGCATCGCCGAGGCCGACCTGCTGATCAGCGCCGTCGGCAGCTCGGATACCACCCTGGCGTTAGTGAAAAAGGTCCGCAAGCACTACCCGGAGCTGGAGGTCATGGTCCGCACCAAAAATCGCTACGACGCCTATGATTTACTGAACGTCGGAGTAGAAAACGTGTACCGCGAGACGCTGGATACCTCCGTAAAGCTGGCCAGTGATGCCCTGCACCGCTTCGGCCTGCGCAAGTACACCCTGTACCGCCACGCCCAGCAGTTCGTGCAGCTCGACGAGCAAAGCCTGCGCCGCCTGGCCGAGGAACCCCGCGACGAGGAGGCCTACGTCTTCCGCGTACGCGAGGAGATCGCCGAGCAGGAAAAGCTCCTGGAGGCGGACCGGCAAAATCCCCTCTTCGCCAACGACACCCACTGGGACCAGGAGCTGCGGGCGCTGATGGAGCAGTAAGCTGCGGGGACGCAGGTGTAATGAAAGCTAAAATAGTGGCCATGTATGCTAGGCGGCCCCTTCCCAACGAAGTGGCCGCCCGGTCGGTGGCTGAGCGCCTGGTGGCCCTACGCAAAGCCCGGGGCTGGGCGCAGGCCGAGCTCGCGCGTCGCAGCGGGGGTGAGCCTGGGGATTCTCAAGCGCTTCGAGCAGCAGGACAAAACTAGTCTGGACCCCCTGCTGGCCCTGGCCCACGTCCTGGACCGCCTGGGAGACTTTTGCCAGCTCTTCGCCTACGACGAGAACCTCGCCAGGGTCGGTATACGTTTTGCCCGACTCGACGACTGATGGATGTGGCTGGAGGTGGGTATCGCGCCCCCCAGCAGCCCCTACCCCAGACTCCGCAACGACCAGCGGACGAAGTAGACCCCCAAAAAGGTCACCAGCACCAGTCCGTGGAACCACCGGCGCTTCACCGCCATCAAACTACCGACGAGGGCTAGCATAGCCAGGTTGCCGAACGTATGACTGAGCATATCAACTAAGTTGCCCTGCTCAATCCACAGGGTGACGGCCCGGGTTGCGTAGATGGAGAAAAAGTACACGGTAAACAGCCCCCAGAGATAGCCGCTGTTGCCCGCGTAAAACTGCTTGAGGTTGATCCCCTCGGCCGGCACGTCGTCGGGCAGGGCGGCGGCGTTGATGAGGAACAGGAGGATCAACTGGACGGCCAGCGGGAGAAAGCCCGTCAGAGTGTAGTAAAAGGTGGAATCCTGTACGCCGTAGAACATCCACCACATATCCAGGACGCTCAGCAGCGCCGCGAAGGCGGATAGGAGGGTGAGCCAGTCCCAGGTCACGCGCCGGCGTGCCCGCAACAGGCGGTTCAAGCTCACCGCCAGGTCGGCGATGGCCAGACCGACGATCACGGAGACCAGCGGCAGGATGTATTCGAAGGGCGTCATCGGACGGAGGAGGCTATGGGGGAATCAGGCGCAGACGTGACTCCCGCCGCGCTCAGGGTCCGCACGTCCGTGATGAGCTGGTCGATCGCCGCCGGATCGAGTCCGTTGTAGATGCCCCGGATGTGGCGGTGCTGGTCGACCAGCACGAAATTTTCCGTGTGGATAAAGTCGTACGGACGCCTTCTCCAGGCCCAGGTCCTCCTCTACAAAGTACGCGTTCCGGCCCAGGTGGTAGATGTCGTCCCGGTCGCCGGTCAGCAGGTGCCACTTGCCGTCGATCACCCCCTTATCCTCGGCGTACCGCTGGAGCACGGCCACGCTGTCGTACTCCGGCGTTACGGAGTGGGAGAGGAGCAGGACGCCATCGTCGTCGGCAAAGGCTTGCTGCACCAGGCTCATGTTGTCCGTCATCCGCGGACAAATACCCGGGCAGGCGGTAAAGAAGAAATCCACGACGAAGACCTTCCCGGCCACCGTGGCCTCGGTTACCGGATCGCCCAACTGGTTGGTGAGGGAGAAAGCCGGGATCTGGTGGAAGGTATCGGGCACCGCCTCCCCGTCGAACCACTGGGGCGTGTAGGTGGCTTCGGAGTAGTACGGCAGCTGGGGGAGGAGGGCCGCCGGTTCCGCTCCGGACTGGCAACCGCTTATGCCGATGAGCAGACCAGCCAGGGTGAGTAAGCGCGGGATGAATGCACGTAGTTGTCTCATGGCAATTTAGGTTTTTCGGTTTCCGGTTTGTCCGCCTGCACCACCAGCCGCCCGTCGCTGACCTCATAGCAGGTTTTGGACTTTTGCAGGCCGTAGCGGATGCCATTCTTGACGATGAAATTCCGGTAGAGGCTACCGTTCTCGCGCCAGGCCTGCTGCAGGCCGTCCAGGCGATCGTTGTGGTAGGTGTAGGCCTCGGCCGGATCGCCGTTGGCGTACCAGGTCCGCTGGGGGCCCTCCTTTTGCTCGTCGTGGTAGGTGTACTCGAATTTTTTGCGCCCGCTGTCCTCCCAGTAGCCGGTGTGGGTACCGGTGGACAAGCCCTCCTGGTAAGTGCGCACTTCGTAGGGCTTACCGCTGGCGTAGAAGCTGCGGTAAGCCCCGTGGGGGCGACCGTCGCGCACGGTGGTGTAACTTTCGATGGCGAATCCCTTCAGGACCCGGTGCACCACCCCGGAGAAGGGCAACTCACCGTAGCGGTAGGTGCCGTTCTCGTAGGTGAGGAGGGGATTGGTGAAGGCTAGGGTATCGACGGTCAAGGCTTCCGACGCCGGGGTAGGGGACTTTGAGTCGGACTTCACGACAACACCGCATACCAGTAGGAGCAGGCAGGCGAGGAGCTGAATGCTTAGGTTGTTCATGCTTGGCTGTTTGTGAAAAATTCATGCGCGCTCCCCTCTCCGGGACTACTGCGTAAACGTGCCCTTCGTGCCGTGGTAGGCACCGGACTTGATCACGTACAGCCCCGAGTTGGAGTACACCTCGTTGCTGACGTGGTAGTGGTACACGGCTTCGTCAAAGTCGGCGGTAGTGCCGATGTGGCCGCCGTTGACGTCCAGGTCGCTGGGGTAGGCACCGTCCATATCCCGGCGACCGTAGATGGGGAAGCCGTCGCGGAGAAAGCCGATGAGCCGGGCATCGTCCGTGGTGAGGTATTCCCCCTCGCAGTGGTAGTGGTAGTCTTCCCGCGGCCCGGGGTGGGCACCGGCGGCATCGAAGGTACCCCAGGCGTTTTCGGAGAGTACTCCCCCACCCTCGTAGTCGTTGTAGATCGGTACGCCGTTGAGGGCCATACCGACCGGGCCCAGAGCCGTCTGCTCCTTGGTGGCGGCCTCGGCGGGGCGGGCGGGGATGGTCATCACGTAGTTGAAGCCGGTCATCGTCGTATTCATGTTGGCGTGATTCGTGCCGGGGAAGTCCTCGTACAGTTCGTGGCCTTCGCCCCAGTAGGGACTCTTGTGGTCGGGCAGCCCGGTGCTGCGGATGGATACGTTATCGCCGTCGGCCTGCACGCTCACCCCGTCGGTGTAGCCATTGCGGAAGTTGGCCTGCACGACCGCGGTGATGTCGACGTTGCCCGCGGGCAGTTCGCTGAAATCTTCGGTGCCGTCGTCCCGACAAGTACTCAGGCTCACGTAGAGGAGGAGGAGAAATAGGTATTTCATACGTTCCGTTTGGTCCTTAGACCTGCCGGAAGGCTATATCCTTCGGGGGAGTTGCAAATTAATCCGCGGGCGGGGCCGCGGGTGCGAAGTATTCCCGGAACAGCCCCTGCACCCGTGGCCGCGCCCCCCCTTGAGTTGTTAGAAACCTTCTGGCTGGCCTATACCGAGGGTGCCGACTGGGACCGCCCGGTAAATAAAGAACTGCACGCCCACTCGCCCGGGCCCTTCACCGTGGGTGGACTCAACTGCTGGGAAAATTGGATGCCCCTGGCCCGCGCTGGCCACTACGCCCGGCCCGACGTCACGCAATTGACGGTCAACTTCGACCGGCAGACGACCCTGCGATCGACGTAGACTGCGGCAAACGCTAGCGGTCTTCCAGCAAGACTTGCATCAGCTCCCGGATGTTTCCTTTCCGGTACACCGCCTGCACCGCCCCGGTGTACTCCGCTACGAAGCGTTCATTGTCCGCTAGGTCGCCAAAGAGTTCCGGCTGCCGTAGAAATGCGGTGGGATCGTTCTCCGTTTCCGCCGCCGCTTGGTGGAGTTGCCCGCGCTGCTCGTCGATGATCGTCAGCGCCTGCCCCCGCTCGTTCACCTCCCGGTCGGAGTAGGAGCACCAGGCCGCCAGGATAAAGGTGCCCAGGCTTATGTCGCCCCCGCGCTCCAGGTTTTCCCGGATGGTGGGGATCAGGAATTTGGGCAGCTTGGCGGAGCTTTCCTGGCAGATGCGGCTGACGCCGTCCTTGATGTTGGGATTGGCAAAGCGGGCCTCCAGGCTGTCCTTGTACGCCCCAAGGTCGATGCCCGCCACCGGGTCGAGGATGGGCGTGACTTCCCGGTCCATGAATTGCCGCATGAAGCGCGCGAACACCGGGTCGCCCATACAGGCGTCGATGGTCGGGTGGCCGTGGAGGGCCCCCGGAATGCCCAGCACGGAGTGGCCGGCGTTGAGTAGCCGGATCTTCATTTTCTCGTAGGGCGTGACGTCGGGAACGAACTGCACCCCGAGGCGCTCCAGCGGGGGCCGGCCGTTGGCGAACCGGTCCTCGATCACCCACTGGATGTAGGGCTCGCAGACGACGCACCACTCATCCTCCAGGCCGTATTCCCGCTGTAGGTACTGAGTGACTTCGGCGGTGGTCGCGGGGGTGATGCGATCGACCATGCAGTTGGGGAAGGTCACTTCCCGGGCGATCCAGTCGGCGAGCTCCGCATCCTGCTGCCCCGGCGAAGGTGAGGAGCATCCTGCGGGTGACCGACCCGTTGTGCTGGATGTTGTCGCAGGACAGCACGGTGAAGGCCGGCCGCCCCTCCGCCCGGCGCTTCCGCAGGGCGGCCGTCAGGTAGCCGAAGATGGTACGGGGGTCGTCGGGGTGCGTCAGTTCGTGCCGTACGTCTGGATTACCGAGGTTGAACTCCCCCGTCGAGGAATTGAGGTTGTACCCGCCCTCCGTGATGGTCAGGGAAACGATTTTGGTATCGGGGTGCGCCATGCGGTCGATCACGGCTTCGGGGTCATCGACCGCCAGCAGGTAGTCGTGGATGGAGCCGATGACTTCGCTCCGGGCCGTGCCGTCGGGGTACTGGGTCACCAGGGTGTAGAGGCAGTCCTGGCGCTGCATGATGTCGTGCATCGGGCGGTCCGCCTCCCGCAGGCCGACGCCGGTGATGCCCCACTCCAGCGTCCCCCGGGCTTCCAGCAGTTGGTGGACGTAGTAGGCCTGGTGGGAGCGGTGGAAGCCCCCTACCCCGACGTGGACGATACCGGACTTCAGCCGCTGGCGGTCGTAGGTGGGGATGGGGACGGCGGGGGGAGTTGGGGAAGGTTATTTTGGGTTAGATTCATGTGGTATGGTGTTTGTCCTCTCCCCCAACCCCTCTCCGAAGGAGAGGGGAGCGTTCCAGAGTTGTAAGCTTAGGGAAGAAAATTTAAGCCGCTTCACGCCCAGCGTGTTTCCCCCGCTGCATCGCCCAGTAGGCCGTGACGTAGTAGACGATGGTGCAAACGAAACCGTAGCGGTAAAAGGTTTCCCGGTTGGCAAGGTAGGCGGACTCGTCGGCGCTGCCGAATAGGACGATGGCGGCCAGCACCAGGGTCACGGCCAGGGCGAGGTAGCCGATACCGGTCAGGAGCTTGGAGAAGGTGGAATGATCCACGTAGACGATGGGTTCTTCCCCGGCTTGTTGGAGGTGAAAGGCATCGACCAGGGCATCATACGCTACTTCGCGGGCGGCGGCTTCGGGGTAGGTTTGCTTCGCGCCGTAGCGGCCCGCCAGCAGGGTGTAGACGGCAATGGTGAAGACCCAGGTTGGGATGAACAGGTAATAGAAGGACATCACGTCGAGGTAATTCAGGCCGAAACCAAAGAGCAGTCCCAGCCCCCACGAGGCGACCGCCGGCAGGCTGTGGGCATAATCCTGGTACTTCGCCCAGTACCGCGTGTAGCCGATCCGGGGGAAAATCTGGTGCTCCGCAAACACGATGGCACCGACGGGCACCACCAGCAGGCCCGCGTACGTCAGCAGCGGCAGGATCTGGGAGAAAACGAAGGGGAAGCAGGCGATCACCACCATGGCCGCCCCGACCGCCAGGGTGGTATTGCGGCGGGAGTACTGCGAGAAGACGCCCTGGGCCGCCAGCCCGGCCCGGTACAGATTGGTGATGGCCGTGGTCCAGCCCGCCACGATCACGATCACGAAGCCCGACCAACCCAGGGCGTAGTAAGCCACGTCACCCGGGTCCAGCTCCACGATCGACTGCCCCAGGATGACGGCCGCCCCGGCCCCCATGATGCCCGCCGAGATCCAGGCCACGTAGTGGCCGAAGAGCATGCCGGTGCTGGTGGCCAGTCCGTAAGATTTCTTCTTCGCGAAGCGCAGCAGGGCCATGTCGATCAGCCCGAAGTGGGTGATGGTGTTGGCCGCCCAGCCGAAGCCGATCACCTCCGCCAGGCCGATCCCCGGCTGCCCGTCGCTGTTGACGCCCGTCCAGATGGACTGGTTGCCGATCTCGATGAGCTCCGCCCAGCTGCCCGGCAGGGTCTGGCCGATCACGCTCAGCGTCAACGCCGGCAGCAGCACCAGCGCCCCGCTGGTGAACATGACGAACAGCCACGGCGCGCAGATCCCCGAAAATTCCGACACCGCGTTAAAGCCGTAGATCGCCACGAAGACCGCGAAGAGGCCCACCAGCACGACGATGAGCACGAACCACAGGTTGGTGGGGTACCAGTCCAGCTGGGCCGGAATATCGAAGGCGAAGCGCACGGCCGTGGCCGACACCGTCACCATGGCCGCCGAAATGACGGTGAAGATGACCACGTTGGCCCAGTCGTAGAGCTTCGACATCCGGTTACCCGCGATCTTTTTCAGGTAGGTGTACAGGCTCAAACGAGTATCCACGGCGATCGGGGCAGTGATCAGGGTCCAGCTCAGCACCGCCAGCACGTTGCCGATCAAGAGGCCTACGATGATGTCCATCGTACTCGCCCCCAGGGCAACAAAGGTCGCCCCGATCACGAACTCGGTAGCAGCCACGTGCTCGGCGGCGTACAGGCCGGCGAAGTGGGTCCAGTGGTGCAGTTGGTGGCGGGGGACGGGCAGTTGCTCCGTCTGGGTGGCCGCGAGTTGGCTAAAGTTTTGGGGGTTCTTCATGGGTGGATCGTTGCCCAAAACTGCCTATTTTGGGCCGAAAATCCTAATGCGGGCGGATGGGACCGCAGGTGCCGCCGTCACCGAGGTAGCGTAGTAGTCAAACAGCCCGAATCTCGGCCACTACCTCCTCAAGCACCAGATTGAGCAGTCCAGGGTGCTCCAGCATGGGATAATGGCAGGTTCCGTCTATCGTGCGCAGCGAGTAGTTTCCCCCCAGGCACTGCCGCAGCGCTTCCGCGTTAGTCGGCGCGTAGTTTACGTGGATCGAATAAAGTTTCTGCGACAACCCCTCAAGGAGCGCTACTTCCCGGCTAGGGTAGTCCAGGGTGCGTTGGAACAGCGAGATACCCACCTCCTGGTTCATTTTCGTGTAGTCCGCAAGCAGCCGATCGACCAGGGCCGGATCGGTAGCGTCGCTCACTAGCGCCCCGCGGGCGAACTGGGCGCAGGTGGCCGCGAAGTCCGCCCTGAAGCCCGCGATCAACTGCTCGATGAATGCCGGCGGCGGTGCGGAGCCTACGTTTTTCAGGTGGTCCAGCTCAAGCAGGCCGATGATGTTCGCCGCGTCGTGGGTCACCGCTTCGAGCATAACGTCCGCGCCAAAGGAATGCCCGATCAGGATGACGTTACGGAGGCCGAGCTCCCGGATAAGGCCGGTGACGTCGCTGCCGTAGTCGCTGATCGTCAGGTCAGTACGCTGGTGGGTGGAGGCACCGTGCCCCGCCAAATCGACGGCCACTACGCGGTGGCTTTTAGCGAAATGCGCGATCTGGGCGGTCCAGTATTCCTTGAAAATGAAAGCTCCGTGGAGAAACAGGAGCGTGACATCCCCGTGCCCGGCGTCGAGATAGGAGATGTTTTCACCGTGGATAGCTAGGGTACGGGCTTGCATACGGGGTAGTGATTGCTGTCGCGGGAGCGTACGCCCGCGTGAAGGTCCTGTAAGTCGGGATTGACTGGCACGCACAAAACTAGGTGGAGTATCAGGCGGAGAAGAGGACATATGTCCATTTCTCAGCGGTGGGCCAGGTTTTTTCGCACGCGGCTCAAGTGCCTGGGTTCGATCCCCAGCATTGAGGCGATGTACTTTAAGGGAACCTGCTGGGCGTGAGCCGGATAAGTGGCCATAAAGTTCAGGTAGCGCGTCGTGCTGTCGGCGGTCAGTAGCTGCGTCACCCGATCTTCGTATTTCACCATCTCCCCTTCCAGACACCGCATCCAGAATTGCTTGATCGCCTCGTAGGTGAGCAGGGTGCCGTAAAAGTCCTCGCGACTCATCCATAGTAATTCGACTTCCTCCACGCACACCAGGTTAACCTTGCTCGGGGTCTGCTGAACGAAGCTTGTGAAGGCCGCCGTGAAATTTCCGGGCAGCGACACCCAGCGAGTAAACTCTTTCCCATCGATGGTATAATAGTGCCGCACTTTCCCCCGGAGAATGAAGGCCACGGACCGGGCTATTTGCCCTTCCCTGACGAAGAAGTCTCCCCTGGCCAGTACGCGCGATTTAAATCCGGCAAGCTGTTGGTGGAGCTCGGGAGAGACGTGGATGCCCATATTCTGCAGGTAGGTGGCTATCGCTTGCACGGTGGGTGGTTGGGGGCGCGTGAAGCTACAACCCTTACCCCAAGGATAGGCTGCCCCATACGTATGATGGAAAGTACCGCGGCAGTGGTGATCCGGCCTGGCCGATCCAGTGCTTAGAGGTACTATGACGAAAACGCCGCCCGTTGGGGTCTATTCGAGCCTTGAAAAGGGGAGCCTAGCGGGCTAAGTGAATGAAGGCGCCGTCGTGCGCCGCCAGGGGCAGCGCGAGGACGAGCAGGACGGTGAGGACTGGGAGGAGCCGCATTAGCGCTGCCGGGGGCCTTGTCCCGGACCGCCGCCGCCCTGCGGCCGTTGGGGCCGGGGGGCCTGCTCCAGTTCCGCCTGGGAAATGAAGCCGTCGCTATTGGTGTCGATCTTCGCAAAGTCCTGTTTCAGGGGACCGCTGACCTCGGCACGCGCCAGTCGTCCGTCCTTATTGGCGTCCATTTCCTGGAGCAGTTCGTTGAAGCTCGGGGCGCCCCCGCCTTGGGCGCCGGACCGGCCTTGGTCGTCCGTGCTCGTGCGCTGGGCCGAGCAGCCGAGGGCAAGACAGGTGAGGGTGCCAAAGGCGAATAACTTTAGTGTAGACATCATGGTGATTTGGTTTTCCCCTTAGACTCGGACATCCCGTACTTCCTTTGGAGCTTTCTAACTTTTTTTTGCTCGGGCGGAAACGCAGGGGCAGCGGGCAAAAAAAGTTAGCCTTGGGCGAAGGTATTTGCTGTTCGCGTAGTCTTTATGATTGAATACCAGCCCGTCTAAGATCATGCAGCAGCCATTTCTACCTAATCAAGCCCTGTGTTCGGCGGACGAGCCAAGCTCCGCAAGCCTCGGCCGACGAGCACGGGGATGACTGCCTGGCAAACGAGTCGTAGCTTTCAGCTGTCCAACTCACGAACCAGGACGTGTATGGTCATACCCACCGACGAGCAACTGATTGTCGACATTGCCGCCGGCGATGCCGCGGCCCTGCGCGTCCTGTACGACCGCCACGTGGCCCGCGTGTACGGCACCGCGCTGAGCTACCTACAGGTGGAAGCCGACGCGGAGGAGGTGACCCAGGACGTGTTCGCCCGGGCCTGGCGGGGCGCGGCGGCGTTTAAGTCCGCCAGTCAGGTAACGACCTGGCTGTACCGCATTACGGTGAATACCTCCCTGACGGCCCTACAGAAGCGCAAGCGGCGGCGGGGGTTCCTGGGCGTGCTCACGCCGCGGGACGATCCGCCCGACTTCCACCACCCGGCGGCCAAACTGGAGGAACGGGAGACGAACCGCGCCCTCTTCGCCGCCATCTACCGGCTGCCCGATCGCCAGAAGACGGCCTTCGTGCTCAGCTACGTAGAGGAGCTGCCCCGCCAGCAGGTCGCCGACGTGATGCAGCTCAGCCTGAAGGCCGTCGAGGGACTCCTCATGCGCGCCAAGCAAAGTCTCCGCACCACCTTACAATCCGAATACCCTCACTTCCCCACCTCCAAATAACGCAGCATGCCCACTCCCCCACCCGACGATTTCGAACAGCTGCTGCAGGGCCTCGGCCGGCTCCCCCGCAGTGCGCCCGGCCGCGACCTCTTCGCCGGCATCGAGGCCCGCATCGCCCGGCCGGAAGCCGTAGTCGTCCCCCTGTGGCAGGGGCGGGCCCTGGCGGTCGCCGCCGTGCTCCTGCTGCTGCTGAACGTGGCCGCGCTGCTGTACTACGCTGCCCTCTCGGTCACTCCGGACCAGACCTACGCCCTGGTCTCTAACTACACCTACCAGTAATGACCCAACTTAAAGTCTATCAGTTCGCCACCCTGGGCTTACTCCTGCTCAATTTAGTCCTGCTGGCCGTCATTGCCCTGGCACCCGCGCGCGCCGGCCTCACCCCCCAGCAGGCCGTACGGTCATTGCACCTCGACAACGAGCAGCGCGACCGGTTCATGACCTTCGCCCGGGCCCACCAGTCCGAGATGCAAGCCCTCAACGCCCGACAGCGGGAGTTGCTGGAGGCTTACTTCCGCCAACTCACCACCCCCAGCGCCGCACGGCCGGGACCACCGCCGCCCGCCGTGCAGGACATCGAGCGGGAAAAGATCACCAGCACCTACCAACATTTTTTGGAGGTGAAGGCCCTGCTGCGACCCGAGCAGGAGCCGCAGTTCGCCGATTTCGTGGACGTGGTACTGGAGCAGATCTTTTTGGCGCCGGAGCGGCCGGAGTGAATTTCGGTGGTCTTCTTCCCTAGGAGGTGGGGGGAATCAACCGCAGCGTTGCGCGGAGTTTAGGTGCTACGGGCCTCCGCGAAACTCCGCGTACTCAGCGGTGAAAATATGCCCCCGCAAAAAAATGTGACCCCACGCGAAGGATTGCGCGCCGCCCCCAGTCCAAGGGGTATGAAAACGAACTATCCCCTCCTGACTGCCCTCGGTGTCGTGCTGCTCGTGGGCATGTGCGCCGCCTGCGGCGAAGACGACGACGTAGCCCTGACCCTCGACGCGGATGCGGTGGTCGTCGACGTAGACCCTACCCTCTTTTTGGAAGCCAGTCTGGCGGAGGCGGTAACGCGGGTGCCGTGTACGCTCTCCGACGGCAGCAGCGGTGAGTGCTACCAGATCGTGGCGGCCTCCGACCCTTCCGACCACCAGATGGGCCCCTGGTGCCCGGAAACGATCACCGACGGGGCCGAGGCGGGCGGCATCTGGCTCGAGAACGGTGAGGTCTACGATGTGGACGGGGCCTTCATCGAGAACCTGGCCACCTTCTACAACGACGACACCTGGCGCATGTACGACGCGGACGGCAACATCTACGTCACCGAAACCCGGGAAGACTGCGCCAATGCCGCCAACCCCAACGTCGGGGCGGAGTACAAAAACTTCTGCGTGGAGTGCCTGCCCTCCTATCTCGGTGACCTGACGCAGACCTACCTGATCCCCGTCACGCCCGTCCGCATCACCAGCGGCAACTCCTTCGGCGGTGGTCCCGGCGGCGGCCTCATGACCCGCGGGATGGCCTTCAACGGCATCCGCTTCGACGGCCCGGCCCCCACCGATGCCATCCTCGGTGCCTACACCCTGGCCCCCTTCGACGATGCGGGCGGCCACATCAACCTCAACGCCGGCTACCACTACCACGCCGCCACCGGGGTGAGCACCGAGATCGCCCAGGCCGACGGCCACGCGCCCATGATCGGCTACGCCCTCGACGGCCACGGCCTCTACGCCCGCCTGGACACCAGCGGTGCCGAAGCCACCGACCTCGACGACTGCCGCGGCCACTACGACGACACCCGGGGCTACCACTACCACGTGGACGCCGCCGGCAGCAACAATTTTATCAACTGCCTCAACGGCGCATACGCCCGCTAATGAAAGCCCTCCTCTTCACCCTCGCCCTCCTGGGCACCCTCCCCCTCCTTGCCCACCAGGGCGAGATCTCGTCCACTCTACTCGTCGAGCGCGCCGACGGCAGCTGGGAACTCCACGTCGTCACCGCCCTGACTGCCTTTCAGTACGAAGTCCAGACCCACTACGGGAAGGACGCCTACCCC
The DNA here is from genome assembly GCA_963803525.1 of Lewinellaceae bacterium. Classification (GTDB taxonomy): domain Bacteria; phylum Bacteroidota; class Bacteroidia; order Chitinophagales; family Saprospiraceae; genus Neolewinella. The sequence continues at coordinate 644,566 of CAWDMV010000002.1, read as the reverse complement.
ACGCCGGAGGCCTTCGAGGAGCTGGTCACGGACCACCTGGAAAAGACCGTAGCGGTCCGCTTCAACGGCGGAGCACTAGCCCAGCTGACGCCCCTCCGGGTGCAGCTGGGGCACGAAACGCAGGTCGCCTTCGCCCTCTCCGGCGTACCCGAGGAGGTGACCGAGATCGAAGTGACCAACACCGCGTTTACCGACATTCATCACAACAAGAGCACCCTGGTCGTCCTGAAGACGGGCAGCGAAAAACAGCAGTTCGAGCTCAACGCCGACAACCGGCACACGGCTACCCTGGCCTTTGGCAACTACGCCCTGCGCGCCGGAGAAACGGCGAAGGCCGCGGTCCCGCCCCTCGGCATAGCCCTCGTGGCCGTCCTCGCCCTGGCCGGAATCGTCCTGGCCTGGTTCCGCACGAAAACCGCCTAGTGCTTCAGGATTGAACTAAGCAATAGTTTGACGCCGACAGCGTGGTGCTGAACGAGCGGACAAAATTTCAGCATAGCCGTAGCTACGGTGGATGTTTGGCTGGGAAGTGCAGCGCCGCGATGGCCAGTCAAGGGGCAGCTTACTTCGGTCCTGAAGCACCAGCCCGTTGAATCGCCCTCCCTATGAAATCCTCATCCCCTTCCTGTCTGCTACTTAGCCGCCTGCAGCGGCGGAAGCGCCGGGGCGTAGTACCTTTATGACGCTCCACTTTTCGGCAACCCTGTAAGCAGTCAGATTCGGCTATCTTTAAGAATTATCTCCTATGCTCGGCACAACCCTAGACAGTAACGCGTACCTACAACGGCTCAATCAGGAAGTGGCGCGGGTCGATCGGAAGAGCCTGGAGCGCTGGGCGGACCTGATTTACCAAGCCTGGGAGAACAAGCGGTTCGTGTTCATTCTCGGCAACGGTGGTTCGGGCACCACCGCCAGTCACCTGGCCGAGGACCTGGGCAAGAGCACCCTGCGGGAAGAAGACCTCCGGGACGAAAGCAAAAAGCGACTCCGGGTCATGAGTCTGACCGACAATACGGGCTGGATCACGGCCCTCGGGAACGACCTGGCCTACGACCAGGTCTTCGTGCAGCAGCTGATGAACTACGGCAGCGCCGGCGACCTCGTCATCGCCATCAGCGGATCGGGCAACAGCGCCAACGTACTCAACGCCGTCGACTGGGCCAACCGCCACGGGCTGACCACCTTCGGGCTGAGCGGCTTCGACGGCGGGCGGCTGCGGGAGATGCAGCAGGACGGACTGCACCTGGACCTCCACGATATGGGCATGGTGGAAAGCCTGCACCTCTGCGTGTTTCACTGGGTGCTGAACGACGTCTTCGCCCGCATCAACCGGGTCGATCGCTACGCCCAGCCGGCATGAACAAGCCCCTGTATCTAGGTATTGAGATTGGCGGCACGAAGCTGCAGATCGGCGTTGGCGCGGGCGACGGCAGCGCGCAGTTTACCGTCCTTGTACGCCGTGAGGTCGACCGGGCTGCCGGGGCGGACGGCATCCTGCAGCAGATCGCGGAAGTCGCTCCCCAATTGGCCACGCGTTATTCCCTTGCGGGGATGGGTATAGGTTTTGGCGGGCCCGTAGATGCGGTGACCGGACGCGTCACCAAGAGCCACCAGATCGCCGGGTGGGAGGGCCGGCCCCTGGCCGCCTGGTGCGCCGACTTATTGGGTATTCCCGCAGTGGTGGGTAACGACTGCGACTGCGCCGCCCTGGCCGAAGCGCGCTATGGGGCCGGGCGCGGGGGCCATACCGTGCTTTACGTCACTATCGGCACGGGGATCGGGGGCGGACTGATCATCGACGGACAACTGCACGGTCGCAACCGGCCGGCCGTAGCGGAGATCGGCCACCTCCGGCCGGGCACCCGGGCCATCACGCCGGCCCAAACGGTCGAAGCACTCGCGGCGGGACCGGGCATCGCCCTCACCACCCGCCAGCGCCTGGCAGCAGCTGCGTCTCCGCCGGAAGTGCGGCAGGATTTACTGCGGCGCTGTAATCACGCGCCGGAGCAGCTCACCGCCCAGCTAGTGGCCGAGGCGGCAGCCGACGGCAATGCCATTGCCCGAGCGACGCTGGACCAGGCGATCCAAACCCTCGGCTGGGCCATCGCCCAAACCATTACGCTGACGGCGGCCGACCGCGTGGTGCTGGGTGGGGGCGTGTCCCTGATTGGGGAAACCCACTTTTTCGCGCCGCTGCGCGAGCAGGTCCGGAGCTACGTATTCCCCCCGCTCGCTGGCTCCTATGAGCTGCTGCCCGCGGCCCTCGGGGAAGCGGTCGTCGTACACGGTGCCCTGGCGCTAGCCGCCGATGCGGCGCACCCGGGAGACCGTGCCGCTGCGGGAGTGACCAATACTCCTTAGGCTTAGCGCCCGGCGAAGTAGCCGCGCAGTCTCCGGTGCCTGAGCGTTATAAAGTGCAGCATGATGTCCATCTCCGCGTCGTAGCCGTTGGCGTCGTAATACCACGGACCGTCCAATGGCCAGACGGTGAAGTTTTTTTCCGCGGCCCCGCGGATCAGCTCGCTTTTAGCCAGGACGCGTTCCTTTAATCCGGCTTCACTGAGGAGACCGGAGGCATTGAGCTCCTCCCAACGGTGCTTCAACCGCTCGGTGTACCAATCCGCCAGCAGCAGACGAGCAAACAGGATCGAGCGTTCCATTCGCAGCGGCCGCTCGTCCAGGTTCAGTTCGTTATCGCCGTCGCGACCGAAGCTGTGGTCGTAGTCCCAGGGGGCGATCCGCACCGGCGTATCCGCATCCGCTTTGTACAGGTAGAAATTCTTGAGGATGCCGTCGCCGTTGTTGGTCACCAGGAGGAGCAGGTGCCAATCGATCAGGTTTTCCAGGTCGAAGGCGGCTTCGATGTCCCGCCGAAACGTAGCCTCCGGCCCCCGCAGGATCAGCGATCGGAGGTTCTCAATAAATGCGGACTTGTCGTCGTCTTTGACCTTCGGGTAGGTTTGGTGGTATATGCTCGTGGAGTCCCCATCGCTCACCTCCCCGTAGGTCTCGCGGAATACCTGGGGTTCCTTGAAGATCACCGCCGCGGGGTCGGACTTATCCAACCCCAGGGTGGACCGGTCCAGCTTTTCCATCAGCACGTACAGTCCCTGGTACTGCCCGTTCAAAGCCACCTCCACGTAGCGGCATTGCGGCGCCTCGTTCTCCGCGCGCATCTCCGCGAACAGTTCGTACGATACCACGTGGCGCAGGAAGGTCTTGTCGATGTAGTTCGCGTTCAGGATCCAGTCGTCGTCCGCGGGCAGCCCCCCCGGGGATACGTCCTCCTTGAGGTCGATTTCGTACGAATGCTTGGGAAAGGAGATCGAGAAGCCCCCCCGCCGTTCTACGCGCCCGGAATGGGTAAGGGTTTCCCCGTCGTCGGGGTAGCTGAGGGTCATGGGGACCTTATGGTCTACTGGAACGGCCTCCTCTACCACGATATCTAGCGCGGAGTGAGTGCATCGGGCCGGCCCGGCGATTCGCCGTTGTCGCAAGCCGCTAAGCCATACCACAGCAGGCCCAGTAACGCGACCGTTCGGATACTCCCGCGCCTCGGCGGATACGGGGTCAGATCACTAGAATAAGGCCGAATAGCCCAGAATGAAGTTAACGCTTGGAAGAGAGCTTGCTTAGCGGGTAGGGTCATTGATTTAGCGCTTGTTTAGGTTTTCCGAGGGTGACGAAAACGCCGCTGCTTTAGGTCTGTTCGAGCCTCAAAAAGGGGAGCCTGGCGGGCTAAGTGACGCTTTTCGGGGCGAAGAATAGGCGCAAAAGAGCAAGTTTGCGACGGTGAGCGGAATCCCAAACCAGGTCTGACGGATTGGCGGTGGATGGAGGGACCGACAAAACTACCGAGTGGAGCTGAAAGCTTCAGCTGAGTGTAGATAAGGCCGCGCTAAACTGACAAACGGCCATGGCACTCAATTTCTAGCTCTCCCTCACGATCTTGACGGTGCGATTATAAACGATCTCCGACAAGTTCCACGAATACCCGCCACTCGTACTGACAAACTGGATAACGACCGCATCGATATCCCTATGATAGCGAGCAATACTGGAGTATCCTGGCAGTAGTCCTGTATGTCCGTACTCGTAGATAGACCCATAAATGGCCTGCTCCCGATCGGTCAGCAAGGTGCCGTCGTTTAAGGCCCTCAGGAAGACTCCCACGTCCGCTGCGGTAGCGACCATCGAACCCGCGGGGCTGATAAAATCATTTCCCTTCAGATCCCCGGGGTAGCCTACGGCATAGCCACTCATGACTTTTTCCGCTTCCACCTCGCTGAGCAGGCTGTACGTATGGTGCAGGGCAAGCGGCACCAAAATCTCTTGCTTGATGTACCGGTGGTGGCTGTAACCCAGTGTATGGTCTAGTATTTCGCCGATCAGCACGTAGTTGGTATTGGAGTAGCCGTACTTTTCGTCGGGGGCGAAGTCAGCAACCTGATGTAAGACCAGGGCGAGGCTTTGCCGATTATCGGTCGGTGGCGGAGCTTCCCAGTAGCCGGGGGTGTCGGTATAATTGGGGATGCCACTGCGGTGTTGCACCAAGGTGCGCAGGGTGATCCTGTCCGCGTGCTGAATGCTACCCGCCAGTTCGGGGAGGTAGTCCGCGAGCGTCTTATCCAGCGACAGCCGTCCGTCACTCACCAGTTTCGCGACGGCCACCGCGACGTACATTTTACTGATGCTGGCAATTTTAAACAAAGCTTGCGGGGACGCGGGTGTTTTGTCGTCCCGGTCGTGCCAGCCCGCGGCATACTGGGCGGGGGGAGCGCCGGCGGCATCTACGTAGACGATCACGCCATCTAATCCTAGCGCAACGGCTTCCGTTACCTGCGCTTGCACGGTATCCGGAAGGGGCGAGATCCAGGCCTTCACCAAAATCCAGGGCACGAAGGCCAACGCGCCTATACTGGCAACGATGAGTACTATTCGGAGGATCCGGGTGGTCTGCTTTCTCATTGGGCTATTCCCTGGTGACACTAAGCGCTTGTCTGGGTTTTCCGAGCCCGACGAAAATGCCGCTATTTTGGGTCTATTCGAGCTTTGAAAAGGGGAGCCCAGCGGGCTAAGTGACCTTTTTCAAGGCAAATAAAAGGCACAAAAGAGCTTTGCGGCGGTGAGCGGAATCCCATAACAAGCGCTTAAGGTGGCCGCGGGGGTATACGTGCAGGTTCCTTTAGTGAAGGGTAGTACTGCGAGTGCTAGACTTGGGTGGAACAGGACTTCCGACTTGGTCTACTAGAGAAAGTCATTATTCCTCAGCGGCTGCTTCGTCTTCTCCTTTGATTGCAGCCGTTCCAGTTCGTCCAGCAAGTCGGTTTCCCTATCGATCTGTTCCCGCAGTTCTCGTTTCCGTACCAGGCGATCCAGTTCTTTTTCTAATTCTTCCTCTTCCCAGTCGGAGTTGACCCCGAACAGTTCCAGGTTCTCCGTTCCGAACGCATGAAAGTAATGGGCGGCTAACCCAATCCCCCAACTCAGGCCTACGATAAGCACCGGAAGCAGCTCCCCGTCGTTTTCAAAGTACATGATGACGTAAAGCAGGGCCAGCGTGAGAACGTAAGCCACGAGGTGATAGACGAAGCCTTTCTTCGCTTTTACTTTTTTGGCGGCCTGTTCGTAAATATCATGATGAGTCATGCGATGCGGTCTTTATTATGCTTCCGCCCCAGCGGCTGAGTACGGTCTTGTACGGCTAAAATCTCCTGGCTTTCCGGCTAATCCGTTCTACCATCGATCCTCACGCGGCATAATCGGTTTTAGAGCTTGTTTGGGTTTTCCGAGCCTGACGAAAGCGCCGCTATTTTGGGTCTACTCGAGCCTCGAAAAGGGGAGGTGCACTTCGTGGCTGCTTCGCGGTGACGGGCTAAGTGACCTTTTTCGGGGCGAAGAGTAGGCACAAAAGAGCAAGTTTGCGGCGGCGAGCGGAATCCCAAACAAGGTCTTATCTCCCCGCTTTTCGTATCTAATCTACGAAAGGCCGGACTTTTTCGATGGGTTTATCCATCAAGTTACCGCGAATCATACGCCACGGTGGGGCAGCTCAGTCCATTTCCCCGTTCGACTTGGCTTGCCTAATTATTGCCCATATGGACGAGAGCGAAGCCCGCTCTCACGGCACCGGCACCTTCGCGTACCCCTCCGTCCACCTAGTTGCTTGCCACAGATCGGCTCCATTTTACGGATCAACACGGATTAATTCCGCTGTCGGTCGCTGGCGCGCCAGGACTGAATTTAGCCCATTCACGTAACGGATGTTTATCCCCCGCCATCACTTAGCGTATACCGCCTATCTTTAGTGAGCACGGCCGGGCTTGGTTTGCATGAATGCTTCCCTGCACCCGCTTGCCTGCCCGCTTTCCCCGCAACGCGTTGTGCCGCAGGCGATGTGCTCACTATCTCACCCTAATGTTTTTGCCATGCCCCGTGTATTCCGATTGCTGTTTACCGGCACTGTACTAATGTTGCTGGGGTGCGGTAGCGTGTCGATCCCGGTGGTTTCGGATGCCCTGGATGGGTTGAACCTGTCAGCCGTCCGGGAACAGCTCAGTACCGATGCGATATCTACGAATTTCGCGGCGGCGGAGCCCAACCTGGCGTTGAGCGACACCTTCGGTACCGACCGCCTGTACATTCCGATGAAGGTGATGCCGAGGAGTGCGGCCGGGGGGTACGTGCTCACGCCGGGTTTCTATGAATTGACGTGCCGCAGCTACTGCCTGAAGGCGGGTACCCACGGTCCGAGCAGCGGGGACGGCCACCTGTACGCCCCCCTGGCCGGCAAGCAGGCGGAGGTCGTGCAGGCGATTGTACGCGCATCGGCGGAGCATCCCGAAATTGCCCAGCAGGACGTACAACGATTGCTGTGGGCGGTGATCGCTAAGGCTAAATTTTCCCAATTGTCGCCGAAGCTGAAGGCGGTTTCGGTCCGGCTGCTGAGCCCGCAGCAACTCGCCCAGCTAAATGGCGGAGCCCTGGGGCTGATCCCGGAGCGGGCTTTCCGAAGGGCCATTCAGCAACTCCCCGCGCCCGCCCAGCGGGTGTTGGAAGCGGAGCGCTCTCTGCGCCATAAGCTGTACAGCGCCAGTGCCAGCTACCAGGAGCTGGAGCGCCTGGCCGTTCTTACCGGTGCGGCAACGGTCGATCGGCCCGACATTGCCCGCGGCCGCTGGTCGCGGCATCCGAGCGGTTACTACGTGCGCTACTTCCCGTCCGGCTACCGCCGCACCCGCGTACAGGTATACGTGCCGACGGGTCAGCTGCCTGGCGCGGCCAGCGGCTCCCTCGATCGCAGCCCGGGCCGCAACTGGTGGCAGACCAGGGAATACGACGGATCGGGCGGAGTGGCGGTACCGGCCAACACGGGGTCGCAGCGGCTGCTCCAGTCTAACGAGCCCCCGGAGGAGGACGATCCGGGTCCCTGCGCGGGAATGGCAATTTGCATCCATCACCCCGTGAAGCACATCAAGCAGCGCTCCCCGATGTCCTGCTGGGCGGCGGCGGGCGGCATGGCTACGGGAAGCCCGACGGAAATCGGGCCAGGGGATGCCAAGGTAGGCGAAAACGGGGGTCTGGATAAAGAGGAAGCAAACATCAGAAAGTTCGCCAGGAGCAACGGCATGAAGTACCGCAAGGTGAGCAATCCAAGCCCACAGGATATGGAGGCGCTTATGCGCGAGGCGGAGGGCCCCCTGTGGGTTGCCGGAAATGAAATCACCTATGATGCAGAGGGAACCGGGACCGTAGATTACCTACACGTCAAGGTGATTTCGAGTATGCAACGCGAGACCGGCAGTACGGAAACGAAGGTGATCGTCCATGATCCGGCGTACGACATTAGCGACCCGGACTTTGGGGATTATGCCGCTGCGGAAATTCCGCTCGACTTTTTTATCAATAGTGAGATGGAGGTGCATCACGTGGTGTTTAAGTGAGGCTTGGTGCCCACAAAGGCCCTGACGGGCTTCGGGTCGCGCTCCACCGGCGCCGCTTATATTTCACCCCGGCATGGCTATGCCGCACGGATAAGTAGGTATGGGCTTTACGCTGATTCGCTCATAGGCTTTGCGTCGGTTTGGTGCGGCGAGTCCCGTAATCGGGCGGGTAGCGTCCGGAGCGGATGTGTATGACGCTTAGAGCTTGTGTGGGATTGTGCACGCAGCGGGAGTCAAGGCACGTATCCGAAGTGATCAACGTGCACTCGGGTGCCCCTCACCCATCCCCCACCATCACCTTCCCCCGAAACCCAGCCCGCGTCTCCCCCGTCTCCACCACCGTACGGGCAATGCGGTAGGGGTCGCTGGCGATCGTCGGGGCGTCGGACTCCATGGCCACGGCACAGCGGTAGCCGGCGCCGGACATCAGCTCACGGTAGTCAGCGGGTAGGTCGCCGTAGGGATAAGCAAAGGACGTGACCGGATCACCCAGCACCCGCTCCAGGTGCTGCTTGCTGGCGGTGACCTCATAGGCGGCCTCCGCGGACGAGCACATATCGAGGTGGGGGTGGGTCATGGAGTGCGCGCCAATCTCGTGACCCAAGGCATGCAGCTGCCGCAGCTCGGCCTCGGTCATCAGTTCCGTGCGGGTTTTGCCCTTGCGGACGTTCCAGGCGTTGTAGTCCCCCAGGTAGGCGCAGGGCGCGAAGAACACCGCCTTCCACCGCCGTTCCTCCAGCCACGGCAGGGCGTGGTCGAGCAGGTTGCGCGGACAGTCGTCAAAGGTCAGCACCACCTTGTTGCGGCTGTCCCCGGTCGCCACCAACTCCCGCAGGGTGACCGGCTGCAGGCCCACTTCCTCCAGCACCTGCAGCTGCCAGCGGAAGTCCGCCTCGTCAATGATGAAGGGGCGCAGATCACTCCGGCTCGCATCCGGCACGACGTGGTGGTAAAGAAGCATCGGCACTTCCATCGACTTGCGGTTAATATTCCATGTAGCCGTTTACCCGGCGGGATTAGCGCTCTCCTCTTCACGGCACCATCACTCTTCCCTCTACTTTTGACCGGCAGATGTCTCCCCTCTCCTTACCACCCCCTCCACCGTCATCACCACCGGCCGGATCGTCCCGTCTGCATTGAAGTACATCCGATCAATGCAGGTCACGCGGTGGTCGCGGCCCGCATTGGGGATCGGCCGGCGGTGGTAGACGATGTACCAGTCGTCGGTCTCCGGCACCCGCACGACGGAGTGGTGGCCCGCTCCGGTGGCGATCTCGGGGTCGGACGACAGGATCGTGCCGATGCGCTCGAAGGGGCCGGTGGGACTATCCGCCATCGCGTAGGCCACGCGGTAGGTATCGTTCGTCCAGCCGCCCTCCGACCACATGAAGTAGTAGGTGCCCCCGCGCTGGAACAGGAAGGGCCCCTCCACGTAGTCTTCCGGGGTCACGTCGTGAAAGAGCTCCCCGTCCGCCCAGGGCAGGAAGCCGGTGTAGTCGGCATTCAGCTTGCCTACGTTGCACTTGCCCCAGCCGCCGTAGTACATATAGTCGGTCCCGTCGTCGTCGCGAAAGACGAACTGATCGATGGGCTGGGCGTCGTGGTAAAAGGTGTCGATCAGCGGCTTACCGAGGTGGTCGGTGAAGGGGCCGCCGGGCGCGTCGGCCACCGCCACGCCGATGCCGCCGTAGTGGTTGATGTCGTTGTCGGGGTCGTAGCAGCAGGTGCGGGAGGGCCGTTGCACGTCATTGCCCCCGAAGAAGAGGTAGTAGCGCCCGTCCTTCTCAATCGCCGACGGGGCCCAGAGGGCCTGCCGCACCCACGTGACGCTGGAGGTGTCCAGTATGCGGGGATGCTTCTCCCAGTGTACCAGGTCGGTCGAGGAAAAGGCGTCGAGGAAGACCTGCTCCCCGAAGGCCGCCGAATAGGTCGGGTAGATCCAGTACTCCTGGCCGAAGCGCACCACTTCGGGGTCGGCATACCAGCCTTCGAAGATCGGGTTGCCGGAGGTCGCGGGTGCGGCGGTGTCCGGGGCGGGCGTCGGGCGTCCGCAGCAGGCCAGCAGCAGACATACGGGAAGTAGCAACAAAGCTTTCATGCCAACAAGGTAGCGGCGGCGCGCGAGGTGCAAGGGATTTTCCCGGGAAATCGAGTGGGACCCGTGCCCCCGGGAACCGCCCCGCACCCGCGTCCCCGCCGGAATGCCGGACGCGAGCAAACCGATCCCGGCTTTCTCCGTTCGGAGACCTAATGACCGCTTCCACTTCCACCCGCGCCAGTGACCAGACCCTGGGCTACCCCGACCGCTACCTGCCCATCGCCGAGCACGGCATCATCGGCAACCTGCACACGACGGCCCTCGTGAGCGTGACGGGCAGCATCGACTTCCTGTGCCTGCCGCGCTTCGATTCGCCCACCGTATTCGGACGGCTGCTCGACGCCGACGTGGGGGGATTTTTCAGCCTCACCTGCCTCGCCGAAGGCACTCAGAACAAGCAGCTTTACCTGCCGGGCACCAACATCCTCATCACCCGCTTCCTGAGCGAGCAGGGCATCGCCGAGCTCACCGACTTCATGCCCATCGTGGCCGCCGAGCGGGACTTTGCCATCTTCCGCCGGCTCAAGGGCGTCTACGGCCACCACCGGGTGCGCATCAACGTACACCCCCGCTTCGGCTACGGCAAGGCGGGCTGCCGCGCCGAGAAGAATCCCGACGGCAGGGGCTACCTGCTGCACGACCCCCGGGGCGAGCAACCCACCATGCTGCTGCTCACCGAAGTCGACTTCACCATCACCGACCGGGGCCTGGAAGCCGTGGTCGACCTGCGCCGGGGCGACGACCTGGACTTCATCCTCACCCTCAATGAGGGCGCCGACTTCGACCAGGACTGGATGGAGACCTTCAAGGCCTGCCGCAAGTACTGGACCGAGTGGTCGGCCATCTGCACCTACGACGGTTTCTGGAAGGAGGCCGTACTGCGCTCGGTGCTCACCCTGAAACTGCTCACCTCGGCCCGCTTCGGCAGCACCATCGCCGCGGCCACCTTCGGCCTGCCCGAGAAGATGGGCGGCAGCCGCAACTGGGACTACCGCTACACCTGGATCCGGGACTCCGCCTTCACGATGTACGCCTTCCTCCGTCTCGGCTACACCGAGGAAGCCGAGCACTTCATGGACTGGATCCGCGACAAGTGCATGGACCACCTGCAGCTCATGTACGCCGTCGACGGAGAGACCAAGCTCACGGAAAAGGAGCTCGACCACCTCGAGGGCTACCGCGGCAGCCAGCCCGTCCGCATCGGCAACGGCGCCCACGACCAAAAGCAACTCGACATCTACGGCGAGCTCATCGACACGATCTACTTGTACAACAAGGCCGGTGGCAGCATCACCAATCAGTTCTGGCAATCGATCCGCAAGCTCGTTGAGTACGTCGTCGAGCACTGGCGCGATAAGGACCACGGCATCTGGGAGGTGCGCAGCGGCAAGCAGCGCTTCCTCCACTCCGCCGTCTGCTGCTGGGTCGCCCTCGACCGCGCCATGAAGATCGCCGAAGACCGGAGCCTCCCCTGCCCCATGGGCGAGTGGCGCACGGTCCGCGACGAGATCTACAACGAGATTTTTCACGACTTCTGGAGTGAGGAGCACCAGGCCTACGTACAGTTTAAGGGCAGCGACACCCTCGACGCCAGCGCCCTGCTGATGCCCCTCCTACGCTTCGTCTCCAGCCAGGAACCCCGTTGGCTGAAAACCTTCGCCGCCATCGAGGAGCGCCTCTCCGCCGACGTCCTCATCTTCCGCTACCGCACCGACGACGGCGCCACCGACGGCCTCGAGGGCGACGAGGGGGCCTTCGCGATCTGCTCCTTCTGGTACGTCGAGTGCCTGGCCCGCATCGGCCACGTCGACAAGGCCACCGTCGTCTTCGAAAAAATGCTGGGCTACGCCAACCACTTAGGCCTGATGAGCGAGGAGATCGGCCTGCACGGCGAACAGCTGGGAAATTTCCCGCAGGCGTTTTCCCACTTGAGCCTGATCTCTGCGGCGTTTCAGATTGATAAGAAGCGGGGGTAGGTTGGTGGTTCTTTAGTCTGTTAGTTCTTTAGTTCTATAGGGTGGGGCATTTGTCGGTCGCTGCGCGCCCGCTTGTGCGGCAAGGGCACCCGATTTGGATCGCGCAGCGATCGTCTACCCCAGCGACCAACGGGAGCGTCTACCGGCCTCAGCCCTCTACTTATACCCTGCCGCCTGAAGGTTAAACAACTCCGCATACCGCCCCTCCAGTGCGATGAGCTCCTCGTGGCTCCCCTCCTCGACCAATCCGCCGTACTCGAGGAAAAGGATGTGGTCGGCCATGCGCACGGTGGAAAAGCGGTGGCTGATCAGCACGGCCGTCTTGCCTTCGATGAGGGCGGTGAAGCGCTGGAAGACCTCGTACTCCGCGCGGGCGTCGAGGGCGCTGGTGGGCTCGTCGAGGATGAGCAACTGGGCGTCGCGCATGTAGGCGCGGGCCAGGGCGATCTTTTGCCACTGGCCGCCGGAGAGGTCCACGGCACCCGCGAACCGCCGCCCTAACAATTGATCGTAGCCGTCGGCCAGGGTGCTGACGACCTCGGAGGCCAGGGACTTATCGGAGCTGTCCACGATGCGGGGCTGGTTGCCGAGCTGCTCGATGCGGCCCACGGCGATGTTCTCGCGGGCGGTGAGCTGGTAGCGGAAGAAGTCCTGGAAGATCACCCCGACGTTGTTGCGCAGGGAGCCGAGCTCGTAGTCGCGCAGGTCGCGGCCGTCAAGCAGAATGCGGCCAGAGGTGGGTTCGTACAGCCGGGCGAGCAGCTTGACGAGCGTGGTCTTGCCGGCCCCGTTCTCGCCGACCAGGGCGACTTTTTGGCCCACCGGGAGTTTGAAGGACAGGTCGCGGATCGCGTACTTATCCGTATTGGGGTAGGCGAAGCTGACGTGCTGAAATTCCCAGCCGATGCGTATCTGCCCGGGAAAGGGAATGGCCTGCTGGGTATCGGCGATGACCGGCCGGATGGCGAAGAAGTCGAACAGGTCCTGTAGGTAAAGCGCGCTCTCCCCGATGGTGGAGAAGCGCGAGAGCACCGTCTGCAGGCCCTGCTGCATCTGGCGGAAGGCCCCCGAGAGGAAGGTGAGCGAGCCGACCGTGATGACGCCGTTGATGGTCTGGAAGATGATGAGCACGTAGGCTCCGTAGTAGGTGAAGGCGCTGATGGCACTGAAGAAGGCCCCCCAACTCGCGCGTCGGATCGAGAGCTTGCGGTTGGCGTAGTAGTACTTCATCGACAGCACCTGGAAGCGGTCGGTGATGAAGTCGGCCAGGCCGAAGATCTTGACCTCCTTGGCCGTGGTGTCGCTGGCCCCGATGTAGCGCAGGTAGTCAAGCTCCCGCCGCTCGGGCGTCCAGCTGCGCGTGAGGCTGTAGACTTGCTGGTTGAAGTAGTTCTCCTGGATGAAGCTCGGGATCACCGCCACGAGCAGCAGTAGGATTAGCCAGGGATTAAAGGCCGCCACGCTCACGCCCAGGAATACGAGCGTCACCGTGCTCTGAAACTGCGCCAGCAACTGGGAGATCAGGGAGGACCGACTCGTGGTCTGCCGCCGGGCCCGTTCCATCTTATCGTAGAACTCGGAGTCCTCGAAGTGGTACAGGTCCAGCGTGGCGGCGTGGCGCATCAGGTCCACGCTCGTCTGGTTGGTGTAGAGGTCGCCGAGCAGGCTGTCGACCAGGTTGATGGCCCGGCTAAGCAGGTCGGAGGCGAGGAAGAGCAGCAGTTCCAGCGCGACCAGCTTCCAGAGGTAGGTGGTGTCGCCGGCCTGGTCCAGGATGAGCAGCACCTCGTCGATGATGAGCTTGCCGACGTACAGCTTGGCCGTCGGCAGGGCCGACTGCAGGATTCGCAGCACCACGTTGGTGAGGGTCAGCGACGGACTCGTCTTCCAGATCAGCTTAAAGAAAGGGGGAAGGTTGCGCAGGGCCGCGAGCTGATCGCGCCAGCTCCTGGGCTCCTCCGCGGGTGGGGGACCGCCCCGTCTGCCTAATGCCATGGGGAGCTAACACGTTGCCGCGGAAATGGGTTGCCCAGCCTGAGCTAGTCGTCCTTCTTCTTGAAGTCGCCCCGTTTCCAGCCGTCGAAGAATTGCTTCCAGGCGATCGGACTAAAGATATTCATGGGCGGCCGCTGCCCGAGGTAATAAGTCTGCCGCGCCTGCTGCCGCAGGTAGAAACTACTGTTCTCGGCGCCGGAGCGGGGCACGGACTGCTGAAGGCGTTCGAGCTTGTCGGCGGAGAGATTCTCGGAGGCGCGGGTCTGCAGCTCGGGGGTCACGTCCATGGCCAGGAATTCCAGTTTGAAGTGGTCGCGACTGGGCCAGGGGAAGACCACGGCTTCGGGCAGGTCGATCGCGTTGTAGGTCATGAGCTGCACCAGGCTGTACTTGTCGTCCTCCAGGTCGGGGTCGATCACGAAGGTCACGTCGTCGTAACCCAGGGCGCTGAACAGGATGGTATCCCCCTTATGGGCCACGATACTGAAGAAGCCCTCGAGATTGGCGTAGGTCCCCCGGCCGTCGCCCTGGATTAGGACGGTCGCGTAAGGAACGGGCTGCAGTTGGCTGGTGGTTCCATCGAGCACCATACCGGAGAACTGCACCAGGGGCTCGCCGTACTGGTCGACCAGCTGGGCGCGGGCGGTGGCCCCGAGGCCCAGAAAGAGTAGAAGGAGGAAGAGGTGCTTCATATGGTGGTCGGACGTAGTCAAACTAAGGACGCAAAAGGGGGGGGTTCGGTTGGATTGGCCCCGAAATGCCCCGGGGCCGGTCTGTGGTTTAACGCAAATTAACGCTTTCGGGATGCACGGCCCTCCCCGAATCTGCCCGCCCCCTACTCCAGGGCGATCTCCAGCACCTCCAGCATCGTCTTCACGTAGCGCACCTGCATGCCCTTGAGGTAGCGGGCCTCGATGTCCCGCACGTGGCGCTCGTTGGCCTGGCTCAGTAGCACTTCCCGCATGCCGGCCCGACGGGCGGCGAGCAGTTTTTCCTTGATGCCCCCGACGGGCAGTACCCGCCCGCGCAACGTGATCTCGCCCGACATCGCCAGGTAGGGGCGCACGGCGCGGCCCGTGTACACGCTGGCCATGGCGGTGAGCATCGTGATGCCCGCGCTGGGCCCGTCCTTCGGGGTGGCCCCCTCCGGTACGTGGATGTGCAGATCCTGACTCTTGAACGCTTCCGGGTCGATGCCGATGGTTTCAGCCTTCGCCCGCAGGTAGGAGCGGGCCGTCGTAGCACTCTCCTTCATTACGGTGCCGAGATTACCCGTCTGCTGCAGCCCGCCCTTGCCCGGACTCAGGCTGGCCTCCACGAAGAGGATCTCCCCCCCCACCTGCGTCCACGCCAGGCCGATCGCGATGCCGGATTGCTCCCCCACCCGGTAGGGTTCGCGCTCGAAGACGACGGGGCCCAGCACCGCGTCGAGTTGATCCTTGCTGATGCTGACTTGCTCGGCGCCCTCCATGGCCACCGCCTTGGCGGCATGGCGCATCAGGCCGGCGATCTGCCGGTCCAGGGAGCGGACGCCGCTCTCGCGGGTGTAGCCCTCGATCAGGGCGCGCAGGGTGGCCACCGGGACTTTCACCTGCCTGGCCTTCAGCCCGTGGGCCGCGCGCTGCTTGGGCAGGAGGTGGCGGCGGGCGATCTCGAGCTTTTCCTCCGTGGAGTAGCCGCTGAGGCGGATGATCTCCATCCGGTCGCGCAGGGCCGGCTGCACGCTGCTGCAGGCTGTTGGCCGTGGCGATAAAGAGCACCTTGCTGAGGTCGACGTCCAGGTCGAGGTAGTTGTCGTGGAAGGTCGTGTTCTGCTCCGGGTCGAGCACCTCCAGCAGGGCCGAGGAGGGGTCGCCGCGGTGGCTCTGTCCGATCTTGTCGATCTCGTCGAGGATGAAGACCGGGTTGGCCGAGCCCACCTTGCGCAGCGACTGCACGATGCGGCCGGGCATGGCTCCGATGTAGGTCTTGCGGTGCCCGCGGATCTCGCTTTCGTCGTGCAGCCCGCCCAGGCTGATGCGCACGAACTTGCGGCCCAGGGCGTGGGCGATGCTCTTACCGAGACTGGTCTTGCCCACCCCGGGAGGGCCGAGCAGCAGCAGGATGGGCGCGTTCATATCACCCTTGAGCTTCAGTACGGCGAGGTGGCCCAGGATGCGATCCTTCACCTTTTCCAGGCCGTAGTGGTCCTCGTCGAGCACCTTGGCGACCGATTTGAGGTCGAAGTTGTCGTCCGTGTACTCCCGCCAGGGGAGGTCGAGGAGCATCTCCAGGTAGGACAGCTGCACGCTGAACTCCGCCACCTGGGGGTTCATCCGTTTCAGCCGCACCAGCTCGCGGTGGAAGGCCTTGTCGACTTCTTCGGGCCACTGCTTCTCCTTGGCCCGCGTTTCCAGTTCCTGGATTTGCTGGTCGTTGGGATTCTCCCCGAGCTCGTCCTGAATGGCCTTGATCTGCTGGTTGAGGAAGTACTGCCGCTGCTGCTGCTCGATGTCGCCGCGGGTCTTGTTTTCGATCTGGTCGCGCAGCTCGAGGATGCGCAGTTCGCGCTGCAGCTCGGTCAGGATGCGCTCGGCCTTGGTGGACAGGGCGTTGAGTTCCAGCAGGGCCTGCTTGGTCTGCATGTCGCCGTTGAGGTTGCTGGCGATGAAGTTGAGCAGTTGGCTGGGCCGGTCGATGTTGTCGAGCATGACCCGGGCCTCCGTGGGGATGTTGGGGCTCAGCTCTACGGCCTTGACCGCCATATCGCGGATGCTGTCGATGGTGGCCTCGAAGGTCATCTCCTCCCCCGCCGCCTCGTAGCTGAGGGGCTCGATGGTGCCGGACATATAGGGCGTCTCGGCGGTGACCGAGGTCCGGCGCACCCGTTGCCCGCCCCGCAGGACGGCCGTCAGGCTGCCGTCGGGCATCCGCAGCATCTTCAGGATACGCGCCAGGGTACCTACCTCGTAGAGGTCCGCCACCTCCGGTTCCTCCATGTTGAGGTCGCGCTGGGCGAAAACGGCGATGAGGCGGTTGGTGTCCATGGCCTTGTTAATGGCGCTGATGGACCGGTCGCGGCCGATGTTGATGGGCGTGACGATGGTGGGGAACAGCACCGCGTTCTTCAGCGCCAGCAGCGGGATCGGGCTCGGAGTATCGGCATTCACCAGTTCCTCTTCCCCGTCCTCGATCGCGAGAAAGGGCATCATGTCCTGGTCATCATCAAATCCTCGGTCATCCATCTGTTCTAATCTTAAGTCGGCTCTCTGGGGGGGTTCGGGCAATTACCTACAAACACCGTACCACGCAAGGGCGGGGTCGCGGGTGCAAAGGTAATCAGCCCGGGTAACTCCCGAAACCGGCTAGTGCTGCCGCGGTTCCCGGTAGAGTGTCACGTATTCCGCGGCCATCCGCTCGCCGCTGAAGGCCGTTTCCGCGCGCCGGCGACACGCCTTCCGGCTCAGGGCGGCGGCTTGGTGCAGGGCGGCGGCCAGGGCGGCTTCGTCCCCCTTGGGCACCAGTAGGCCACAGGAATTGTCCAGGATCTCCCCCGTCGCCCCGCCCGCAAATCCGGCGACGGGCGTCCCGCAGGCCAGCAATTCCGGGAGGACCAGGCCGAAGGGTTCCTCCCAGGTCGAGGTGAACAGCCCCACGGCGGCCCCGGCGGCCCGGGCGTTGATCCCGGCGTGATCGAGGTGGCCCAGGTAGCATACGTCCGCCCCCAACAGCGGTTCCACTTGCTCGGCGAAGTACACACTGTCGTAGACGGGCCCCGCCACCTCCAGCGTAAAACCCGCCATCCTGGCGGCCCGGATGGCGGGAGCCGTCCCCTTCTCCGGACAGATCCGGCCAACCCAGATCGCCGTTTCCGCCACGGCTGCCTCACTAGCCACCCAGCGTTCCACCGCGATGCTGTTGTGTACCACCCGGCAGGCGGGCAGGTGGTCGGCCCACGCCCCGGCCAGGAAATGACTGACGGCCACGAAGAGGTTAGCGGATCGCGGGCGGGCCGCCTGTACGCCACGTAATAGCTCCGGGAAGGGCGGACTGTGGAAGGTGGTCACCACCGGGCACCCCAGGGTATGCGCTTCCAGCAGCGGCAGGGGGTGGAGGCTGTTGTTGTGCACGACGTCAAAGTCGCCCCGCCGGATCACCTCCAGGATTTCCGCGTAGGCCGCCGCCTCGCGCCGGGTCCATTCCAGCGTGGGGGGCATCTGCGGGGAGTAACAATTCAGGGCGGGGTCCGACCCGGCGGCGGCGAAGAGCGTCACTTGGTGCCCTCCCTGCACCAGCTGCCGAGCCAGGAGGTGCGTCTGGGATTCCATGCCCCCGTGAAAGGGCTCGGAGATCGGAAAGGCGAGGTGGGCGATGAGGGCGATTCGCATGCCAGCTAACCCCCGGACGGAGGGGAAGTTGCGCGGTGGTGGTCGCACGGCCCGGTCGCTTGGTCGAAAAGGTGCAGGCTCCGGTAATCAATTGGGGGGCCCGGGGAGTTACTCCCAGTAAAGCACGCCATGATCTCGGTTTTTCCCCTCTCCCAGGACAATATGCTCGGTTTCACCCTCGACGGCGAAGTGGACGAAGAAGGCATGCGCAAGCTGCTCATGGCCGTGGAGGCCAAGGTCTATACCCACG
The DNA here is from genome assembly GCA_963803525.1 of Lewinellaceae bacterium. Lineage (GTDB taxonomy): Bacteria > Bacteroidota > Bacteroidia > Chitinophagales > Saprospiraceae > Neolewinella. The sequence continues at coordinate 625,937 of CAWDMV010000002.1, read as the reverse complement.
GCCGCCTGCGCCTGCTCGGCAACATCAAGAACGTCGGGGGCTTCCCCAGCTACCAGTCCTTCTGGAATACCCTCAAGGCCAAAAAGGACCTCTGGGATAAGATCGAGAAGTACGCCATCCTGACCGACCACGCCTGGCTCTCCGCCCTTAGCGGCGGCATCGACTGGCTCACGCCCCGCATGGAGGTGAAGACCTTCCCGCTGAGCGAGGGGGAGAAGGCCCACCAGTGGCTCAAGCAGGACACCCAAACGGCGGAGCAGCAGCACACCACCTCCACCTCCATCAAGGAGATCGACCTCGGCAACGACCGCCTCCTCGGCATCGCGATCGTCGGCAAGCTCTACCCCGCCGACTACGACCGCCTCAATCTCCTCGTCGAACAAAAAGTGCGTCACCACGGCAAGGCCCGCCTGCTGCTCGAGGTCGTCAGCACCGAGGGCATCAACGCCCGCACCCTCTGGGAAGACCTCAAGAACGGCCTTAAGCTCTACAAGGACCTCGACCGCATCGCCATCATCGGCGACCAGTCGTGGCTCAAGACCTCCGTCAAACTCAGCGACCTGCTCACCCCCGGCCTGGAGCTTGCCGCCTTCTCCACCGTGGAGCGGAAGCGGGCGGTGGCGTGGTTGGATTAGGGGGAACTTAAAATTGTAAATGCCAAATTTCAAATTCATCACCCCGCCGCGCGATCCGGCCCCACCTTCGGGCGAATGATGAGGCGTAGACTTTGGTTGTAGTTGATGTAGTTGTACAGCCAGTTTAGGAAGACAAAGACCTTATTGCGGGTGCCGAGGATGGCAAACAGGTGAACCAGCAACCACACCAGCCAGGCCAGCACGCCGCCGAAGTGAAACTCGGGCTTAGGGAGGTCGACGACGGCGCGGCCGCGGCCGATGGTCGCCATGCTGCCCTTGTCGTGGTAGTGGAAAGGCGACCAGTCCTCGTGGCGGAGATGGCGGTGCCGCAGGTTATTCGCGAGGTGCTCGCCCATCTGGATGGCGACCTGGGCCACCTGGGGGTGACCCTTGGGGAAATCGGGTTCCTCCATGTAGGCCACGTCGCCGATGGCGTAGATCGCGTCGGTGCCCGCTACCCGGTTGAAGCGGTCGACCGCCAGGCGGTTGCCGTAGGTGATGGACTCTTCCGGGAGGCCGGGGATGGGCTGCCCCTTGATGCCCGCCGCCCAGATCACTTTTTGGGCGGGGATGGTGGTGCCGGTATCGAGGGTGACCAGCTTGCCGTCGAAGGCGGTGACGCGGCTGTTGAGGACCACCTTGACGCCCAGCTCCTGGAGGTAGCGCAGGGCCTTGGTGCTGCTTTCGGCACTCATGCCCTTGAGGATCACGTCGCTGGACTGGATAAGGTAGATATCAAACTCTTCCTGAACGTCCAGCTCGGGGTAGTCCTTGGGCAGCACGTGGGTCTTCATTTCCGCCAGGGAGCCGGCCAGCTCTACACCCGTGGCCCCGCCGCCTACGATGACGATGTCCACCAGCTCCTGGCGTTCGGCGTAACCGGGGGTGGTCAGGGCGTCCTCGTAGTCGTCGAGGATGGAGTTGCGCAGGTAAAGGGCCTCGGCGACCGACTTCATGGGCAGGGTACGGCGCTCCAATTCCTCATTGCCGTAATAATTGGTATCGGCACCCGTGGCGACGATGAGGTGGTCGTAGTTGCAGTGGCCAAGTGGAGTTTGCAGTCGCTTGGCGACCGGATCGACGTGGGTCACCTCGGCCATGCGGATGAACATATTCTTGCGCCCCTGGAAGAGCTTCCGGAAGGGGAAAACGATGCTGCTGGGCTCGAGTCCCGACATCGCCACCTGGTAGAACAGGGGCTGAAACTGATGGTAGTTGTTGCGGTCGATGAGCACGACCTGAAAGTCGGACTTAGCCAGCTTTCGGGCCAGTTGCAGGCCGCCGAAGCCGCCGCCTACGATGACGACCCGCTCGAGGGTGGTTTCCGGAATATTGATCTTGGTGGTTGGATCCATGTAGGCTTAAATCGGATGCCGGCGGATAAGGTTCGCCGGCTCGGTTCCGTTGGTGAGCGCCCACCCGCCCGATCGTTGGTAAATCGTATTTTGTGCAATTAACCGTTTCATCAGCTTCCAGCGATCATGCCCAAACAATCCATTCCTACCCGCCGCCGCTTCCTGCGCACCGCCGCTACCGCCGCGGCGGCCTTCACCATCGTCCCCCGCCACGTGCTCGGCGGCAAGGGCTATAAAGCCCCCAGCGACACCCTCAACATCGCCGCTATCGGTGCCGGAGGTAAGGCCAACGGCACCCTCAAGGGCCTCATGAGCGAGAACATCGTCGCCCTGTGTGACGTCGACGATTCCCGCGCCAGGGAGTCCCGCGAACGCTTCCCCGAGGCCACCTACGACCGCGACTTCCGCGTCATGCTCGACAAGTACGGCAAGGACATCGACGCCGTCGTCGTCACCACCCCCGACCACATGCACGCCACGGCCGGCCTGGCCGCCATGGACCTGAACAAGCACCTCTACATCGAGAAGCCCCTGGCCCGCACGATCAGCGAAGTGCGCGCGCTGACGGAAATGGCCAAGTCCAAACCCCAGCTCGTCACCCAGATGGGCAACCAGGGCGCCAGCGGCGAGGGCATCCGCAAGACCCAGGAGATGGTGGAGGCGGGCCTCATCGGCGACGTCAACACGGTCTACGCGTTCACCAACCGGCCCATCTGGCCCCAGGGCGGTAAAGTGCCCACCACCGTCGATCCCATTCCCGCCGACTTCGACTGGAACCTCTGGCTCGGCATCGCCGAGATGCGGCCCCACAACCAGGCCTACCACCCCTTCTCCTGGCGCGGGTACTGGGACTTCGGCACCGGCGCCCTCGGCGACATGGGCTGCCACATCATCGACACCCCCTTCTACATCCTCGACCTCGGCTACCCCGTGAGCGCCGAGGCGAGCGTGGTGCAGGTCTTTTCCCAAGATTGGAACGCCGATTACAACCCCGGCACCGCGCCCCCCGCCTCCAAGATCCACGTGAAGTTCCCCGCCCGCGGCAATAAACCTCCCGTAGAGCTGATCTGGACCGACGGCGGTATTCTCCCCGGCCGGCCAGAAGAGCTGGGCGTTGACGAGCAGATGGGCAGCCGCGACGGCGGCATCATCATGGTCGGTACCAAGGGTAAGTTGATGGCCGATACCTACGGCGGCAACCCCCGCCTCCTCCCCTCCACCCGCATGGAGGGCCTCAACGTACCCGAGACCCTGCCCCGGGTAGAAACTTCCCACGAGATGGATTGGGTCAACGGCATCAAGGAAGGCTACCAGCCCAGCAGCCACCTCGGCAAGGCCGGCCCCCTCACCGAAACCATCCTCATGGGCAACCTGGCCGTGCGCGGCTTCGACTACCGCTTCCCCAAAGCCGGTGGTCTGGAAGACGAGTACGAAGTCCGCGGCCGCACCCGCTTACTGTGGGACGGGCCCAACATGCGCGTCACCAACGTAGACGAGATGAATGAGTTTGTGTCTCCGCAGAATATCCGGAAGTTCTAGGTTCCGGACGGACACTCGAAGGTCTGCGACACTTCGAGGTCCTTATCAAGTTCTTAGAACGTTTACCAAGACTCCGGAGTGTCGGCCCAAGCCGACCTCCGGGTGTCTTGTTTTAGACCCATCCTAATCCAGCAAGCGCCAGCTGGCCCCCAGCCGCAATGCCGCATCCGGATACGGGTGTTCCGCCGTGAGGTAGAAGAGCCGGTCCGACCAGAGCGTCTCCGCGTGGATAAAGCGGACGAAGAAGCGAAACTTAGTCACCCGCAGGCTGAAGAAGGGGTCGATCTGCACGTTGAACTCCGTCGTCTGCCGGTCCTGCAATTGAAATTGCTGCAGCAGGGGATTGTAGTAGTAGGGCTGGAACCCGGAGGCGTAGCGGACGTCGAAGCCCAGGTTGACGTTCAGCACCCCGAACCACTTGCCCGCGTAGTACAGGCTATGCTCGCCGTACAGTTCGGGCAGGCGAAAGACGGACTGGTCCGCCCGCTGCAGCAGGACGCGGTTATCAATACAGTAGGTACCCAGGCGGAAATTGCGCTGGGCGGTTAATTGTAGGATGCTGTTCGCCCCGCTGCTCTGCCGGGGCAGGCCTTCGGTATCGAAGTAGATGTAGTTGGTCAGCAGGCTGTACGCAAGACCCGCCCGGATCCCCACGAAGGGCAGGGTGTAGGCCCCCTCGACGCGCGACTCCAGCGTCTTGGCGAAGTCGGTGTCGTAGAGGGCACCGCCGTTCAGCAGGTAGGCCCGCTGTACCAAGTCCGGGGAGTACAGTTGATTGAGGGCGCTTAGTTCGAGCTTACCGCCACGCCCCAGGTCCAGCTCCCCCGTGGCGGTGACCCGGTAGTCCCCGATCTGGCCGATCAGGTTGAGCTGGCCGTCGACCAGCAGCTGCAGCCGGTCGCTGGGGCGTAGGCCGATCCGCGCGGTGGCCAGCACGATGTTGGCGGTACTGTCCCCCGTTTCGCGCCCGATCCGGTGGAGTTGGTGCGTCACCCCCAGCTCCAGCACGTCCCGCTGCACGGTCTCCCGGCTGGCCGACTGGGCCCGCCGAAAGGTGGAAATGCCCAGTTCATTACTGATGATGTTGTGGGTGATGCGGCTGCGCACGCCCCGATCATCGAGGTCCAGCAAGGGGTACCGGGCGTAGAAACTCGTATCCGATCCCGCCCGCAGATTACTCAGGCGGTAGGCCCGGTCGTCGAATTTCAGCTGGTGCTTGAGGGTAAAGGCCCGTCGTTCCCGCCCGGTAAGGGTATCCGGGGCGGCCCCGAATTGCAGGTACTGGGTGGCCATCGCCTGGCGGTAGCTGTAGCGGAGGTAGGCCTCCTCCAGAAAGGGGATCAGGTTCTCCAGGTTGTTGATCTCCAGGCCGGCCCCCTCGCGAAAGTTGGCAATGCCGCCGTTCTGCCGGCTCTCGAAGGTGCTGGCCACGTAGCTGAAGTAGCCGCTGTAGCGACTGCCGGGCGGCCGTACGGCCAGGCCCGTAGCCACCTCCGTGTGGCGGATGACGGAGGAAGGGTACTGGTCCTGGTTGCCCGTCTGGAAGATGCGGTCGTAATCCAGCAGCAGGTTCACCCCGTCGGCGAAGTTGCGACTAAAGCGGGCGGTGAGCCGTCCGTCGTTCTGCTCGCTGCCCCTGAGGTAGCGCAGGTAGGTGAAGGGGCGCTGCAGGCGGTAGAAGTCCAGGTCCGTCCCGTCCGTACGGTAGAGGTCAAATTGCCTGAGCCCCACTTCCAGCCCCTTGCGGTGTACGGGGGTATAGCGCAGGGGGTAGGCCGCCGAACCGATTTGCCCCAGGGTGGCGTAGTCGAAGTCCACCAGCCGGTCCGGTTCGAAAACCTGAAAACCGTTCAGGAGGCTATCCTCGAATTTCCGCTCCCGGTTCGGATTATCGACCTGATAGAGGTAGATGCCGAAGGTGTCGGGGGCCACGTCACGCTGGCGCTGCGGGGAGGCACGATCGGCGGTGGACTCGTCGTAGTCGGGGTCCTCCGGGTCGAGTCTGCCCCGGTCGCTCGGGTCCAGCACCTGGGCGCGGACGCCGGTGCAGAGCAGTAGACCGAACAGGCAGAGGAAGCACCGGAGGTTGAGCATAGACGGAATTAACGCCGGTGGGGCGGAGCTTGGTTTATTCCCCGTCCCGCACGAGCTTGGGATTCATGCCCATCTGGGAGAAGCCGCCGTCGTGGTAGAGGTTCTGCATGGTCACGTAACGGGTGTAGTCGCTGAAGAGCGTCGCGCAGTACTCGCCGCAGGCGCGGGAGGAGGCATTGCCCAGGGGCGACATGGTGTCCGCGTAGCCGAAAAACTCATCGAAGCCCTTGACCCCCTTGCCGGCGGTGGTCATGGTGGGCGACTGGCTGATGGTGTTCACCCGCACGTGGTTCTTTTCGCCGAAGTGGTAGCCGAAGCTGCGCGCGAAGCTCTCGAGCAGGGCCTTGGATTCAGCCATTTCACTGTAGTCCGGGAAGGTCCGCTGGGCGGCAATGTAGCTCAGTCCCAGGATACTGCCCCAGTCGGCCATGTGGTCGCCCTTGTACAGCACCTGGCACATCTTGTGGAAACTGATGGCGCTGATGTCGAAGGTTTTGAGCATCCAGTCGTGCTTCAGGTCGGTGTAGATCTTGCCCTTGCGCACGTTGAGCGACATCCCGATGGCGTGCAGCACGAAGTCGAGTTTACCGCCCAGGATTTCCTCTGACTTTTGGAAGAGGTGCTCCAGGTCCTCGATGCTGGTCGCGTCGGCGGGGATGATCTCGGCGCCGAGCTGCTCGCCCAGTTCGTTGAGGGTGCCGAAGCGCAGGGCCACCGGAGCGTTGGTCAGGGTGAATTTAGCGCCCAGTTCCGCGCAGACCTCGGCGACCTGCCAGGCGATGCTTTGGTTGTCGAGGGCTCCGAAGATGACGCCGCGTTTGCCGGCGAGAAGTTGGTTGCTCATGATGCGCTGTTTGTTCTGGTGACGGGCAAAGGTAGTCGGTAGCCACGGTTTTCCCGTTTGTGCCGTGCGGCCTAACTTGAGTGAACATCGCTCAACAGTCTCCCCCATGCCCACCGCCCGTAAAAAGCGCAAGCGCCCTAGCCCGTCCGCCAAGAATTCTCCGCGGGTCTTCCTCATCATCGCCGGCATCGTGCTGGCGCTCCTCGTAGGGCTCTTCCTGATCTTCGTCTCGGTCTGATCACTTGCCGCCGCCCCGCTCCATCGCCTTCTGCAGTACGGTGGCCAGGTTGTAGGTTTCGAGCAGCCGGTGGTGTACCACTACGGGCGTAGTGAAGCGGGGGGTACCCTGCGTACTCAGCAACTTGACCCGCATGTCGTACAGGTTGGCCGTACGCACCACGTCGTAGCGGAACACCTGCCCCTCGTTGTCGTAGGTCAGGACGTAGTAGAACTCCATCGGCAGCGGGCGGCCTACGAGCAGCAACAGGGGGGCGTCGAGCATTTGGTTTTCGCCCTGCCGGGTCGGGCGGAAGCGGCCGGTGAAGGAGGGGTATTCCCGGAAGTCGGTGCGGAGGCCGGCCGCGGAGAAGATGCGCTGGGCATCCAGCAGCTTCCGGCGGTTGAGGGCCAGGGGGTCGGCCGGCCGGCGGGGGTCGTCCCGGTGGTGGGGCAGCCACGCGCCGGTGGAGATCTCCCGGTACTCCATCGGCCCCAGCTGCAGCTTATAGTCGAAGGCCGGAAAGGTGGGAGAATAGTAGCCCGGATAGTAGTAGGCGCACCCCAGGCTCAGGGCGAGTTCCACTTCCAGCACCATGGTATAGATGCCCAGGCTAAAATTGGCGTAGGCCGGGTCGTAGATGCCCGCCTTGGTGTAGACGACGCGCTGCCCGAGGTCGAAGTAGCTGAAGGCCACGAGTCGATCCCCGTCGTAAACGCGCACCAAGCGGGTGTTCAGCACCTTACGTCCGTCCTCGTTCACGACGTTATACTCCAGGTCCTCCCGGGTCTTCTCGGGGTGGCCGGCCATGTACAGCCGGTTTACCCGCAGGATCTCCGCGTCGGGAAAGCCTGCTTCTTCGTATTCCACCCGGAAGCGGCGGCCGTTCTGCCGCAGGAGCTTCCGGTGCCGCTTTTTGAAGTTGAAGTCGTGCAGCGGCATGCGTATCTGCAGGCAGCCGTGCAGCTCATCGTCGTCCGTGCGCAGGTAATCGGAGGTGTAAATCGATTGCCCCGTAGGTCTCCACCCCCGGGCCAGAAACTGATCAAGCTCGTCCGGAGCGATATGCCGGAGGGGATGAATGATGTGGGTGGCCAAGGCGGGGAGGCGGAATTTTGGGATACGCTTGCTATAACTGCCCCGGGCGGGGTAAATGTTTCGTAACGACCGCAAGGAATACGGCCCCGTGGCCAAGGGGCGGTCCGATTACGTCAGGTGCCTCAGCACCTCCTGCCGCTCCTCGGGGGTATTGGCATTCGTGATGGCCCTTGCGTCCGCCAACTCCACCACCGCCACGTCGCTGTTGATGAGCAGCTTACGCGGACAACCATAGCCCAATCCCAGGAACTGCAACAGACGCGGATAGGCCCGCGGCTCGTAGATCGCTACGAGGGGTTCCGGCCACCTCTGCCCACCGCCCCGTACGGCGGTCGCCACTTTTTCATACTGCCGGGCCTCCACCAGCCGCCTCACCGTATCCCTATCCAGTAAGGGCAGGTCACAGGCCAGTACCAGCCAGGCCGCGTCCGGGTCCTTGAGAAAGGCCGAGCAGATGGCCCCGGTCGGCCCGAGGTTCACAAAGCGGTCCAGGATGATCGGGTAAGCATGGGGGGTACGCTCGCTCGGTTCCCGCACGGACACGCTGGGGGAGATGCCCAGGTCGTTACAGAGCTCCCCGAGGCGCTCCACTTCGGTCTTTCCTTCCCGGTAGATCAGGTTTGCTTTGTCGCGGCCCATCCGGCTGCTCTCTCCCCCGGCCAGGATCAGGGCCCGCAAGGTCGGGCGTCGGGATTCGGCAGACTCGGCGATGCGCTCCACGAGACCGTCCAACAAGCTCGGGGTGGTCATGAAGGGGGGAAACCGCTGCCGGTCGCACACTTCCCGCAGCCAGTCGGGAAAGGGACCACTCACGCGCACGACGGCGAATATGTCGGTCAGCTGCTCGCGCCGGCGTTCCAGGGTACCCGCCTTGGCTTCGTCGACGAAGACGATCTGTTGCCGGGCCGGATAGTGGTTTCCGTTGACGAAGGCCAGGTCATAGACTTGCCCCAACAGCTTATCGTCAAATTCCGTCCAGGGGGCGGAATGCGCGGTAAAGCGCTTGCGGTCGAAACACTGGTAAAGGGGCACGACGGGATCGTCGTGCTCGCCAGTCACCAGCAGGCAGCGGAAGGCGGGCTCCAGGGCCGCGGACCACGAGGTCATCAGCGCCTCCATCCGGGCACACGTCGATCCCACCAGCGCGAACTCCGTACGGGCGTACCGACCCAGGGCGGGCCGGGTGAGGGGGGGATGTTTTTGGTGCATACGGATTGGCGTTATAACAAGTAAGTCGGGAGGTAGTGGAATAGTTCGTCCACCGCGTAGTTATTCCTTCCCCGGGGCAGGCACAGAAAGCCGGTACCCCCCAGTAAAGAGACTAAGTCGCCACTGCCCCCCCCGGATAGGGCCACGGCCCGCTGCTCACCCGCCGAGCGATCCAGGCGTACGCTTTTGAACACAGTCAGGTCGGGCAGAAAGGTCACCGCCTCGGCCAGTTTAGCCCGCTCTGGTGCCACCTGCAGTCCGAGTGCCCGTCGGAGGAAGGGCCCCACGTACGCCAGGGTACCCACCAGACTGGACACCGGGTTTCCGGGCAGGGCAAAGACCATAGTATGGGGGTTGCGGCCTACCCAGAGCGGTTTGCCCGGGCGTTGGGCCACCCCGTGGAACAGCCGCGCAATGCCGGCTGCGCGCAGCCATTCGGGCACGTGGTCGAGCTTTCCCTTCGAGACCCCCCCGCTCAGGAGCAGCAGATCGTGCCCGTCAATCAGTTCAGCCAGCCGGGCGCGACCGGCTTCCGGAGCGTCGGCCAGGTGCCCGAGCGTCGGCTCGATGCCTACCGCCCGAAACAGCGCCGCCAGTTGGTGCACGTTGGAGCTGCGGATCTGGTGGTCCGCCGGGCGGTCGCCTACGGGTACGACCTCATCTCCGGTAGACGCGATCGCCACCCGGGGCCACCGAGCCACCCGCACCCCGGCATACCCGTAGGTGGCCAGCACGGCCATCTCCGCCGCCCCGATACGCCGGACCCCGGACAGCAGCAACTCCCCGGCTTTCGCATCGCTTCCCCGCCGGTGAATACTCCGCCCGTCTTCCACCCCCTCCGGCACGACGAACCACGTTCCCTCCCGCCGCAAGTCCTCATAACGAATGACGGTGGTCGTACCGGGGGGCAGGGGCGCACCCGTCATCACTTCCACGCAGTGCTCGGCATCCCGTACGGCACGGGGGGCGGTACCCGCGGGTGCCAGGTGGGATACCGGGAAAGCCCGACGACCGCCCGCGTAGGCGGTAAAATCAAGGGCGATCCCATCCATGGCCACGCGGTCGAAGGGCGGCTGGTCGCGGTCGGCCGTAATGTCCTGGCGGAGGATGCGGCCGGTCGCGCGGTGTAGCGGCACGGTCTCCGTCCCCCAGTCGAAGGCTTGGTCCAGCACCAGGCGCAGGGCTTCGGTATAGTCGATCATGCCGGCAACTTAGGCTTTATGCTCGGGATTAGCCGCCGCCGTCCAGTCGGCCAGCTTCCGGCTTACCCGTTCCTGCACTTCCGGGTTTTCCACGAGCCCCGGAGCGTGCCAGGGCTTCACCCGGGCGTCGATCACTACGGGACCGCGGCACCCCCAGTGTTTGTGCTCGATGAAGGCGTCGATGCCGTGGACGTCGTGGCTCGGGTTAGCGCGGGTGAAGGTGGCCCAGATAAAGTTCGAAAAATCGGCGGCCAGGAAGTCGCTGTCGTCGCAGAGGACGATCAGGGGAAAGGGGGTCAGGACATCAGGGGGGGAAGGGGCCAGGGCGGTCGTGAAGTGCGTCACGTCCTGGTAGCCCGTTTTCTCCGTGAATGCAGGTGCCCTTATGGCCAGAATGCCCGGATTGACCACCTTCATATCGCTATAATCCTCGGGGAGCTCCAGGTCGGTAGGCACGACCGTCCCCAGCTCGCGGCGTTTCTCGCCCCGGCAGGCCCAGATCAGTTTGGAGCCCGCGTTCCAGCCGGAGCCGGAGTAATCGAGGGTATCGATGGTGGTACGCGTCTGGAAGTGGAGGTCGCGGGTGGGGTCGAAGCGTTCCAGTAAGTGCCGAAAGAAGGCCGGCTGGTCGTCGGCGTCGAGGCTGGGATCGTCTTCCTCGGCGGCGATGAGCAGGAACTTGGCCAGGCTGGTCTGCCCGCTGCCCAGGATGCGGTTGGCCTGGGTGATGATCTCCTCCGGCACCCGCTCGCGGAAGGGCATGTAGCGCTCCGAACCCACGGCCAGCAGCAGGGGGTGGACGCCGGCCTCGTCGACGGCATTGATCTGCCGGATACCGGGGAACTCGCCGGGGGTGAGGTCCTTGACGATCTTATGGATCAGGTAGCCGAAACTGGAATCCTCCGCCGGCGGGCGGCCTACCACCGTGAAGTGCCAGAGGGGGTCCTTACGGTGCCAGACGGCCTCGACGTCCATGACCGGAAAGTCGTGCTGCAGGGAGTAGTAGCCCAGGTGATCGCCGAAGGGCCCCTCGGGCTTCTTTTCCCCCTTGCGGATGGTGCCGGTGATGACGAAATCCGCGTCGGCCGAAAGCAGGTGATCGCCGTCCCACGCGTAGCCGAAGCGCCGCCCGGCCAGCATCCCCGCGAAGGTCATCTCGCTGAGCCCCTCGGGCAGCGGCATGATGGCGCAGAAAGCGTGGCTCGGCGGCCCCCCCACGAAGATGGAGCAGCGGAAGGGCGCATCGGTCTTGTTGTACTCGGTGTGGTGTACGCCGATGCCGCGGTGCAGTTGGTAGTGCAGACCGATCTCCTCGTTCGTGCGGTAGTCATTGCCGTTGAGCTGGATCCGGTACATGCCGATGTTGGTCTGCATGACCTTGCGGCTCCCGGGCGGCAGGGTGCACACCTGCGGGAGGGTCACGAAGGCCCCCCCGTCCATGGGCCACGATTTGATCAGGGGCAGCTGATCGATGGTCGTTTTGGCGTACTGGACGGCGGGGCGCAGGTGCCGGCGCGGGAGGGCGGAGAGCGCCGTGAAGGGACTACCCGCGTAGCGCAGCGGATTCTTCGCGAAGTTGGCGGGGTCGGCCTTTAGCTCGACGACCTTCTTGACCTTCGGCAGGGTCTTGCGGAACAGGAATTCGGTGCGGGCGTAGGTACCGTAGAGGTTGGAGAGGGCCTGAAAGGGGCTGCCCTTGACCCGTTCGAAGAGCAGGGCGGGACCACGATCGGCGAAGACCTGGCGGTGGATTTCGGCCATTTCCAGGTCGGGATCGACCTCTTCGGTAATGCGCAGGAGCTGGCCGGTGCGCTCCAGGTCTTCGGCGGCGGCGCGGAGGGATGAGTACATGCCTGGGATAATGTGCAAGGGACGGCTTTGGTTCTGGAGCACCCCCGCGTTAAAGTTGGGTTAATTGCCGGCACCCGCGCCCGCGAATGCTCGCTTTAAGCCGCTCGGACGTGTCACCCTATTGTAAAGAAGGACCGCGTTGCTTACCTTCCACTTACCAAGTTACCCCCCTAATGTACCGCCTGCTCACGCCCTTCCTACTCCTCTCCCTCGCGCTGACTTCCTGTGTAGAGGATAAGCTGGATCTCGACGCTTTTCCCGATCAGATCACCCCCTTTACTACGGCAGAGCGCGCCGTACTCCAGCAGGAACTGACGATCGGCGACGAGACCTTCACCGGGATGGTCACCCTGCCCGACCACCTCTCCCTGAGCGTCGGACTCCCCCAAGAAATGAAGCAAGATCCCGCCGACCTGACCAAAGCCCTATTGGGTCGCGTGCTTTTCTACGACACCCGACTCTCCGCGACCGGGGAGACGAGCTGCGCCACCTGCCACAAGCAGGAGCTGGCCTTCGGGGACGACCTGGCCTTCAGCCACGGCATCAAGGGTGGCTTCACCGCCCGCAACAGCATCGCGCTGGCCTCCGTGCCTAGTTTCCAACCAGACATTAGCGGCTACGGGGAAACGTCCACCGACGGCAACAGCTTTCAGAGCGGCAGCGTCGCCTTCTTCTGGGACGAGCGGGCGCCCACCATCAAGGAACAGAGCACCATCACCATCCAGGATGAGGTAGAGATGGGCCGCGACCTCCACGAACTGGCCGAGGAACTGCGCCAGGAAGAAATTTACCGGATTCTTTCCCGCAAGGCTTACGGCACCACGGAGCTGACCGGCGACCGGATCACGCTCGCGCTGGAAAAATTCTGCGCCACCATTACCGCCATGGATACCCGCTTCGACGAGTTAATGAACGCAACGATGATGGGACGGGTAGATTTGGAGCAGGACTTCACGGAGTCCGAGCTCCACGGCATGGACCTCTTCCAGATGAACTGCGCGCAGTGCCACGGTTCTGATTTCACCCAGCCCGTAGTCGCCACCGCGAACAATGGCCTGGACCTCCAATACCGCGACCAGGGCGTCGGAGCGCTGGCGGGTGAGCTGTTCGACGGCGTTTTTAAGGTGCCCTTCCTGCGCAACGTGGCGTTGACGGCCCCCTACATGCACGACGGTCGCTTTGCTACCCTGCGCGAGGTCGTCGATCACTACAGTGAGGGCATCCAGGCTCACCGCAACCTGGATACCCGCCTGACCGACGGGCTGGGCACGGTCCGCACGATGGACTTCAGCGAACAGGATAAGGCAGATTTAATTGCCTTCCTGGAGCTAACCACCGACCACTCGGTCGCGGAAAACCGCAGCCTTTCCGACCCCTTCCGCCGCTAAAAACATGCCCCCGGTCGTTCCACGACCGGGGGCATCCTAAAAACTGAGAGACGCTGCGTGGCCGCTAAATGCAGCCAGGAACACAGGAATAAGCCCTCAATTTAATGCAGCTATCGGCGTGGTAACAGCACCGACACGCGTCGGGGGGCGATCTCCGGTCCCCGTCAGTAGTCACCAACGACCGGTCCCGACCGGGGGGTTACCGTTCCGGAGCCAGGGGACACCGCTTACAGTATTTCCCTTTTTTCAAATATTTTTCGCAGCACTTTTTCTTCTTGCCGCTCTTTTCCTTCTTCTTTGCCATGCTATGGTAACCCAGCAGCGGATCAATCTGTGGTCATCCCCCCGCAATATTAGTACCGCGCTGATGTATGCTTTCGCCCAGCGTACCGATACCACGGTCGTGGATGAGCCGCTGTACGCCCACTACCTGCTGCACCAGCCCACCGAGGCCGAGCACCCCGGCCGTCAGGCTGTCCTGGACTCCCAGGAGCACGACGGGGAACGGGTTATAGCCTCCCTGCTCTCGGCCGATTACGGCAGGCCCGTCGTCGTCTTCAAGCAGATGACCCACCACCTCGCCGGCCTTCCGCTGGCGTGGTTGGACCGCATGACCAACGTGCTGCTGATTCGCGATCCGCGGGAAATCCTGCACTCCTTCAGCCAGGTCGTCGAAGGGATTACGGCGGAAGACATCGGTCTGCCGCAACAGGCCCGGCTCTTCGATTGGCTCCACCGCACCGGCGTGCCCGCCCCCGTGGTGGATGCCCGACGGCTACTCCAAGATCCCGCCGGCGTGCTCTCCCGGCTCTGCGCCCGGCTGGACCTCCCCTACGACCCCGGTATGCTGCACTGGCCGGCCGGCCCCAAGCCCTACGACGGCAGCTGGGCCACGCACTGGTACGGCGGGGTGCACGGAAGTACGGGTTTTCGGCCCTACCGCGAAAAAGAGTCGGTCCTCTCCCCCGCCCTGTCGGATATTGCGGAGGCTTGTTCACCCCTTTACGCGCGCCTGTTGCGCCACGCCATCTAGCTCCTTTCCTTATGCTTCAGGGATTTAATCCGGCCAACAACGACCTCCAGGTGTACATCGACGGCCGGCTCTACCACCGGGACGCGGCCAGGATCAGCGTCTTCGACAGCAGCGTGCAGGGTGGCGACGCCGTGTGGGAAGGTCTGCGGGTCTACGGCGGCCGGGTGTTCTCGCTGGAGGCTCACCTCGACCGCCTGTTCGACTCGGCCCACGCCCTGTGCTTTCAGGGCGTGCCCACCCGCGAGGAAGTGATCGAGGCGCTCCGCCGGACGCTCACCGCCAACCAGATGCGCGACGACGTCCACATCCGCCTCACCCTCACCCGCGGCGAAAAGATCACCTCCGGTATGGACCCCCGGCTCAATCAGGCGGGCTGCACCCTGATCGTACTGGCGGAGCACAAGCCGCCCGTCTACCCGGAGTCCATCACGCTGGCGACCAGCTCCGTGCGCCGCAACAGTCCGATGAGCGTCGACTCCAAGATCCACCACAACAACCTGATCAACAACATCTTGGCCAAGATCGAGGCCAACCAGGCGGGGGCCGACGCGGGCCTGATGCTGGACAAGGACGGCTTCGTCTCCGAGGCCAACGGCGTCAATGTCTTCCTCATCCGCCGCGGCGAGGTGCGTACCCCCTGGGCCGACTACTGCCTGCCGGGCATCACCCGGGCGACCGTCCTGCAACTTTGCCGCGACCACGGCATTCCCTGCGGGGAGGCCCGCCTGTCCACCAGCGAGTTCTACGTGGCGGATGAGGTCTTCACGACCGGCACCATGGGCGAGCTGACGCGGGTGCGCGCGATCGACGGGCGGGAGATCGTGAATAAGCATTCGGAGTCGGTACTGGAGCGCGTGCAGGAGCGGTTTCGGGCGCTGACGCGGGTGGGAGGTACGCCCCTGGTGTAAGCCGCCCACCACCGCCCTCTCCCAGAACTTACTTATCCTTGCTACTTCTATGGCGACCCCAACAAACTTTGATGACCAACACGTAAAGGAGATGCAGGGCGCTGCCGCAGCCTGTCTCGATGCCTTCCTGGTGGTGGGCACCCTGGTTACGAGCTACCAAATACGCGACCTGCTGCGTGATGCGGGACTTAAAACCGATCGGAACCGGGCCTTTTCGCTGGCGGAAGTCGACCGGATTATGGTGGACGTGGATATTTATACCGGCCTCAAACGTAACACCGGCAAGTACAGCCTGAGTCAACAGGACTGGGCACGTGGCCTGGGCCTGCGTGCTACGCGGGAAAACCAGACCCTGCAGCAACTGGCGGCCACCCGTTTGGCCGGCCTACGACTGACCCCGGTACGTGGCAGGTATTTCCAGCAAGCCGACAACATTACCGGAACTATCCTGAGCATACTGGCTAATGATGGCCAGGCCTACCTACGCCACCAAGCGGAATTTCGCAGCAGCCGAGAATCTGCCTTCTACTACCACGTCCAGGACCCGAGGATGCTAAACGAGGTCCTGTCGATTTCCGAGATTGACTTCTGGGCGTGGCGCGACATCCACCTCAAGGTAGCTTTTTGCGAGAGCTGCGCCGGGAGGTGGGAACAACTGCGCGGGGCTACCGCGGAGTGCCTCTTGGACATATACCGGCGGGAGGATTTCCTGGAAGTCGAGGAATACCGCAGCGCGGAGGCGGGTGGCGTGTACCTGCTGCACCGCGTCGTCAGCGATCCGCCGGTGTCTGGCAAACACTTCGACCTGGACTTACTCGCCCAGCTCGTGCGGGGGGAAACGCCCGAGCCCGGTTTGCTGGCCGAGCGCCTCCGGGTGATCGAGGATCGGATGGATCTAAGCGACGCGGTGGCGATCCTGGCCGCCCTCCGTGCCGGAGAAACCGACCGCAGGGAGGTCGGGCGCGTCCTCGATCGGGTAAAGGTCTCTTTCAGTCCGGTGGGGATGCAGGCGATCTCCTTCTGGAGGGAATGGTCCGCTAACGGGTCCGCCTCCGCCGATAAATTGGAACGCAGCTTAACGCAAGCCAGGACCCTGAATCCCCTCGACTGGGTGCTCGTGCTGTGGGTGGCCTGCTGGACCGCCACTCCGCCAGCCAACGAAACGCTCCTGGTGCTGATCGAACTCCTGGAGGCGGGCCGGCTGGATCACCTACCGTGGGTCAAGGGAGAGATCTGCCAGGCCCTGGCCACCCTAATTCCACTGCACGACAGCGCGGCCTTCTGGCGCAAGGAGGCGGAAGGCATCGGTCGGCAATTCGGTTTTCGTTACCTGCTCGAACTTCAGCCGGTCGTGCCGGCCTGGGAGCGTACCCTACGGCGCATGGAAGGGTTGGGTAGCCAGGAGAAAGCCGCCGGGACCCCGGAAGCGGTTAAGGAGTCCCCGTTCCGCACCGCCTGGATCATTGACGTAGCCGGGCGCAACGTGATGCCCAAGGAACAGAAGCTCGGAAAGTCGGGCTACAGCCGGGGTAGAAAACTGAACTGGGATGAGCTCTACGCGCCCGGCCGCCGAAAATACCGCAGCCTGCAGGATATAGCGACCAGCAGTGCGCTACGCTATCCCGACGGGCGCGCGATTTTCCCGGACGGTTACTTTCGGGCGGACTTCCTGACCCTGGACTTCGGGCGGATGCTCTACGAGCTCGCCGGCCACCCCTGCCTGTTCATTGATGAGAAGAAATTGATCCCCTGCGAGGTGCAGCGGGCCACCCCCAGCCTCTCGGTCGCCGATCGGGGGGAGTACCTCGACCTGCGTTTCGACCCGCCCTACTGTGGCCCCGGCAATTACCAGTGGAGCAAGATCACACCCACCCGCTACGCCGTGTACCAACTGGACGATAAGCAGCTGGAGCTGAGTAAATCGCTGGATTTCGGCGTGCAACTGCCGGCCGCCGAGCGGTCGCGGCTCGACCGCAGCCTGGAGGGCCTGCGCAACCGGGTGACCATCCATTCCGACACCGACCTCATCGACACCGACCTGCCCGTGCTGGCGGGGGGGACCCGCAGCAGTGCCCACCTGCTGCCCCTGGGCGACGGCTACCGCCTGGAAATGCTGGCAAAACCGGTCGGCGACCAGCCCGTCTACTTTAAACCGGGGCAGGGGCTGAGCCGCAGTATCGTGGCCGACGAGGACGGGCGGAAGGTACTGGAGCGCGACCTGGCCGGCGAGCTGCGGGCCGCCCAGGCGGTGATCGCTGACTGCCCGACGCTGATGGCCACGGATCGACAGGACTTCGAATGGCTACTTGACGACCAGCTCACCGCCCTGCGGGCCCTGTTAGAACTGCGCCGGCTGGTGGCCGAGGACCGCATCGGCATCGAATACCCCCGCGGGCAGCAATTGCGCCTGGGAGGCGCACCCGACCTCGACGCCCTGCAGCTGAGCGTCGGGGCGAAGAAAGACTGGTTCGAGGTCACCGGCAGCGTAGCCCTCGACGAAGGGCGGGTGCTCGACCTGAAGTTGTTGATCGAACAAGCCCGGCAGTCCGAGGGGGAGTTCATCAGCCTCGGGGAGGGCGAGTTCATCGCCCTGACCGATGCCCTGCGCGACCGCATCATGCGTATGGAGGGCCTGCTGCACGATCGCGGCGGGCAACTCCAGCTGCCCGCCCTGGCCGTCAGCCCCTTCGCCGAGCTCACGGAAGGACTGGAGGACGTGGAGTACGCGGCCGAATGGCAGGAGTCCCTGACCCGCATCGAGCGGGCGCGCACCCTTAAACCGGAACTCCCCGAGCAGTTTCGGGCGGAGTTGCGCCCCTACCAGCGCGAGGGCTACGACTGGCTGATGCGCCTGGCCGCCTGGGGCGTCGGGGCCTGCCTGGCGGACGACATGGGCCTGGGGAAAACGGTCCAGGCCCTGGCGCTGCTGGCCAGCCGCGCGGACGAGGGTCCCGGACTGGTGCTGGCCCCGGCCTCGGTCATCCGCAACTGGCGGGCGGAATGCGAGCGCTTTACGCCCGGCCTGCGCCCGGTCCTGCTGGCCCGTGCCGCCGACCGGGCACTTATCAGTGGGCTGGGGAATTCCGACCTGTTGCTGGTGAGCTACGGCCTGTTGCCCTACGTAAGCGAGGAGCTCCAGGAGATGGAGTACGGCACCATCGTGCTCGATGAGGCCCAGGCCATCAAAAATGCCGCCACCCGGCGGGCGCGGGCCGTCGGCGACCTGCGGGGGAAATTCAAGCTCGCGACCACCGGTACGCCGATCGAAAACCACCTGGGGGAACTCTGGAGCCTGTTCCGTTTCCTGAATCCCGGTCTCCTCGGCGGCAAAACGAGTTTCAACGAGAAGTACGGCCTTCCGATCTCCCGCGACCACGATACCCGCCGGGGCGACCAGCTCCGGCAACTCGTGCAGCCCTTCATCCTGCGCCGACGGAAGGACGAGGTACTGCGGGAGCTGCCCGCCAAGACGGAGATCGTCCTGTCCGTCACCCCGGATGCGGACGAGGCGGCGCTCTACGAGGCCATCCGCCGCAAGGCCCTGGAAGAGATCGACCTCGCCCCCCCGGAAAAAAAGCGCTTCGTAGTGCTCTCCCAGCTCACCAAACTCCGCCAGGCCGCCTGCCATCCCAAGTTGGTGCGCCCCGGAAGCAAGCTCCGCAGCGCCAAACTCGACCTGGTCGCCGCGACCGTACGGGAGATCCTGGAAAACGGCCACAAGGCACTCATCTTTAGCCAGTTCGTCCGCCACCTCAGAATCGTGGAGCAGTGGGTGAAGCAGGCGGACATCCCCTACCAGTACCTCGATGGCAGTACGCCGGGCAAGAAACGCAGCCTGAGCGTAGACGCCTTCCAGGCCGGGGAGGGCGACTTGTTCCTGATCAGCCTCAAGGCCGGGGGGACCGGGCTTAACCTCACGGCCGCCGACTACGTGCTCCACCTCGATCCCTGGTGGAACCCCGCCGTGGAGGACCAGGCCAGCGATCGCGCCCACCGCATCGGTCAGCAACGCCCCGTCACCGTCTACCGCTTCGTCACCGAGGGGACCATCGAGGAAAAGGTGGTGGCCCTCCACGCCGACAAGCGCGACCTGGCCGACCGCATCCTTGCCGGTACGGGCAAGGCCGCCACCCTGGAAGTGGACGAGATCCTGCGGATGCTGCAGGGGTAATGCACCGGGTCGATGGCGTCTAACCGGCCGCCAAGCGCGGGTGCGCCTTACTTCAGCGTCAGCGAATACACGTCCGTGCGCCGATCCCGCAGGTTATGGACGCTGCCGTGGACGTGCAATTCCTTGAGCAGGTCGAGGTCGACGTCGGCCACCAGGATCATCTCCGTATTGGGCGTCGCCTCCGCCTTCACGCCGTTGCTGGGGAAGGCGAAGTCGCAGGGGGTGAAGACCATCGACTGGGCGTACTGGATGTCCATGTTGTGCACCTTGGGCAGGTTGCCCACGGAGCCGGCGATGGCGACGTAGCATTCGTTCTCGATGGCGCGGGCCTGGGCGCAGTGGCGCACGCGGCTGTAACCGTTCTGGGTATCGGTGAGGAAGGGCACGAAGAGGATGTCGACGTCCTGCTCGGCCAGCAGGCGGGGCAGTTCGGGAAACTCGACGTCGTAACAGATCAGCACGCCGACCTTGCCGCAGTCGGTGTCGAAGGCCTTGAGCTTGCGGCCGCCGGTCATGCCCCACACCTTGGCCTCGTCGGGGGTGACGTGCAGCTTATAAAACTTCTCCACCGAGCCGTCGCGCTTACAGAGGAAGCCCACGTTGTAGAGCTTACCGTTTTCCACCGACGGCATCGAGCCGGTGATGATGTTGATGTTGTAGCTGATGCTGAACTCGCTGAACTTCTTGACCAGCGGCTCGGTGAACTCGGCCAGCTTGCGGATGGCGACCGGCTCGGCCAGGTCGTTGTAGGCCGCCATCAGGGGCGCGTTGAAGAACTCGGGGAAGAGGGCGAAATCCGAGCGGTAGGCGGCCAGGGCGTCGACGAAGTACTCCGCCTGTTCGAGCAGCTCGTCTACCGTATTGTAGGGCCGCATCTGCCACTGCACGAGGCCGAGGCGCACCACGCTCTTGTCGGTGCTCACCTTGCGGGTGGGGGCGGTGTACAGGACGTTATTCCACTGCAGCAGGGCGGCGTATTCCCGACTCTCGTGGTCGCCCTCCAAATAGCCCTTCAGGATACGCTTGACGCTAAAATCGTTGGCGAACTGGAAGTTCAGGACGGGGTCGTGGATGTCCTTCGATTTGACCTTGTCGATGTACTGCTTCGGGGTAAGGATGTCGGCGTACTCGTGGTACTTCGGTAGCCGCCCGCCGAACATGATGCCCTCCAGGTTCCACTCCTCGCAGAGCTCCTTGCGGTAATCGTACATCCGCCGGCCGAGGCGGAGGCCGCGAAAGTTAGGATCGACGAATACGTCCACCCCGTACAGGATATTGCCGTCGGCCGTATGGGTGTCAAAGGTGTACCTGCCGGTGATCTCCTCGTAGGTGTGGTTATCCTTAAATTTGGTGTAGTCGACGATGATTGACAGGGCGCAGCCCGCCAGCTGGCCGTTGATGTGGACGGCGATCTGCCCCTCGGGGAAGACCTTGATCAGTTCCTGGATCTCCTCCCGGGCCCAGGCGGCGTCGGGCAGCACCGCGTAGGCCTCCTCCATGATGGCCCGCAGGCGCTTGTACTCCTTGATCGTCAGGTACTTGAGCTCGACCTTTTCGATCTCGGGGTGGGCAAGGGCATTGGTAACTTCCGGGGTGGCGGGACTGGCCATGCGGGGGCGGGGTTTCAGTGGGGGATAAAGGTGGATAACGCCCCGCCCCGTACGCGTGTTTCGTCGGCTTCCCGTTTGGCGGGGACGCAGGTGCCAGGAACTACCCGGGCCACGCCCCCGCCCCCCCGCAGCCGCCCGGGGGCGACGAAGTGCGCCCAGAACATCAGCGGGGCCACCGGGGCCGCCCGGTAAGCCGGTAGCAGGCCGGGAGGGTAAACAGCCTAAGGAAGATGAAACCCCAGTTAAGAGCTTGTTTGGGATTCCGCTCACCGCCGCAAACTTGCTCTTTTGCGCCTATTCTTCGTCTCAAAAAGCGTCACTTAGCCCGTCACCGCGAAGCAGCCACGAAGTGCACCTCCCCTTTTCGAGACTCGAATAGACCCCAAAATAGCGGCGTTTTCGTCAGGCTCGGAAAACCCAAACAAGCGCTAAGGGCCGGAAGGGGAAGAAGATAAGTTGCCGGCCGCCGGTAGATGCGTTGCACCCGCGCGCCGCCGCCCCATTAGCTGCCTGTGCTATATTGCGGCCTTCACATACACACCAACTCTACCAAGCATGTACAGTACCCTCACCGTGGCCGTCGCCGGCGCAGGATTTATCGGACCCGTTCACGTCGAAGGCATCCGCCGCCTGGGCATCCGCGTCAAGGGCATGCTGGGTAAGGACCTCGCGGAATCCACCGCGGCCTGCAAGCAGCTGAACCTCGAACACGCCTACGCCAGCTTTGAGGAGTTGCTGGCCGATGAGGAGATCGACGCCGTACACCTGGCCGTGCCCAACGTGCTCCACTACCCCATGGTCAAGCAGGCCCTGGCCGCCGGCAAGCACGTGATGTGCGAAAAGCCCCTGGCGATGACCGCTGAACAGGGCGCCGAGCTCGTGGCACTGGCCCAGGAGAGCGGCCTGACCGCCGCCGTCAACTACAACCTGCGCTTCTACCCCATGAACCTGGAGGTCCGCGACCGCCTGGCCGCCGCCGACGCCCGCATCTTCTCGGTGACCGGCAGCTACCAACAGGACTGGCTCCTCTACGACACCGACTACAACTGGCGGGTGCTGGCCGACCAGGGCGGCGCGCTACGGGCCGTCTCCGACATCGGTACCCACTGGCTGGACCTGGTGCACTTCGTCACCGGCTTGGAAGTGGAAGCCATCCTGGCCGACCTGACCACCGTGCACCCCCAGCGCAAGCGGCCCGTCGGGGAGATCGCCTCCTTCACCAAGGACGCGGAGAAGGAGCAGGCCACCGAAACCATCGAGGTGACCACCGACGACTGCGCCAGCATCCTCTTCAAGTTTAGGGGCGGGGCGCGCGGCCAGCTCTTCGTGAGTCAGGTAGCCGCCGGTCACAAGAACCAGCTGAAGTACGACATCGCCACCCAGGCGGCCGCCTACGAGTGGAACAGCGAGCGGCCCAACGAACTGCACATCGGCAAACGCGGGGAAGCCAGCCAGCTGCTGCTGAAGGACCCCGGCATCATGGGCCCTACCGCCTCCCGCTTCATCGACTATCCGGGCGGCCACAACGAGGGCTTTCCCGATACCTTCAAGCAGTGCTTCCGCTCCTTCTACGATGCCGTGCTGGGCAATACCGCGGCCGGCGAGGCACTCTACGCCTCCTTCCCCGAAGGCCACCAGGAGCTGGTGCTCTGCGACGCCATCCTGGAGAGCAACCAACGGCAGGCCTGGGTGTACCTCTAGCCATGGCCCGCTACGCAATCACCGACATCCACGGCTGCGCCCAAACCTTCGGCCGGCTGCTGACCCGGCTGCGCCTGCAAAAGACGGACGAATTGTTCCTCCTGGGCGACTACATCGACCGGGGGCCCGACAGCTACGGGGTGCTGTCCATCATCTGGCGGATCGTCCACGAGGGCTACCTGGTCACCTGCCTGCGCGGCAACCACGAACAACTGCTGCTGGACGCCCTGTCCGGCAAGGGGGAAGCCTACGACTACCTGCCCGCCCGGGAAGAGCGGGACGCCATTGCGACCTGGATCGACGCCATGCCCCACTACCACGAAACGCCGGGCTACCTGCTGGTCCACGCCGGCCTCAACTTTAACGCCGACGATCCGCTGGCCGACCGCGAGAGTATGCTCTGGGCCCGCCACTGGGAAGACGAAGTTAACCGCACCTGGCTCGGCGACCGCATCCTGGTGTACGGCCACACCCCGGCCCCGGTCGCCACCGTTCGCGAAAGCGTAGACACCATGCGCAAGACCCAACTGGTCTGTCTCGACTCCGGATGCGCCATGCCCGGCGCCGGCTACGGCTACCTCACCGCCCTGAACCTGGACAGCGGGGAGGTGACCTTCGAGCGCTACGCGGAGTAGGGCGTTCTCCTAAATCGCCTGCAGGATATCGTACTGGGCGATCAGGTGCTTGCGGCCGCTGCGGTCGGTGGCGACTACGGCGGGGTTCTCCTTGGTGATGTGGCGGCCGAGCTCGCTCAGGGTGAGGTCGGTCGACACTTCCGGGAAGGGCTTGCGCATAATTTCCCGGACGGGCCGCTCGGCGTGCTCCAGGGGGTTCTGCAGGAGAAAGTTGAGGACGTCCGTCTCGGAGATGGCCCCCACGACCGTTTCGCCGTCCAGTACGGGCATCTGGCTGAATTCGTGCTCCTTCATGGCCTTCAGGGCGGCGCGGACGCTGTCGTCGCGGGAGATGCCGGTAAAGGAGGCCTCCTTCTTGTTGTTGATGAGGTCGCGCACCTTCAGTTCGGTGTCGAGGAAGCCCCGGTCGCGCATCCAGTCGTCGTTGTAGATCTTGCCGATGTAGCGGCTGCCGTGGTCGTGGATGACCACTACGACCAGGTCATCGGGTTTCAGCTCGTCCCGCAGTTGCAGCAGGCCGGCGACCGCGCTGCCGGCGGAATAGCCGAGCAGCAGGCCTTCCTCCCGGGCCAGGCGCCGGGCCATGACGGCCCCGTCCTTGTCGGTCACCTTCTCGAAGCGGTCGATGACGTCGAAGTCGACGTTCTTGGGCAGGATGTCCTCGCCGATGCCCTCGGTGATGTAGGGGTAGATTTCTTTCTCGTCAAACTCCCCCGTTTCCTTGTACTTCTTGAAGACGGAGCCGTAGGTGTCGATGCCCCACACCTGGACATCGGGGTTTTGTTCCTTGAGGTAGAGCCCGGTACCGCTGATGGTGCCGCCCGTGCCGACGCCCACGACGAGGTGGGTGAGCTGGCCGTCGGTCTGCTTCCAGATCTCCGGGCCGGTGCTTTCGTAG
This sequence comes from Lewinellaceae bacterium, assembly GCA_963803525.1. Lineage (GTDB taxonomy): Bacteria > Bacteroidota > Bacteroidia > Chitinophagales > Saprospiraceae > Neolewinella. Next base: position 601,549 of record CAWDMV010000002.1, on the reverse strand, counting down.
TGGGCCTTGCGGTTGCTGAGGTTGTCGTACTGATTGAACCAGAAGCTGTTGGGGATCTCCTGGCTCAGGCGCTCCGCCACGGAATAATAGCTGCGGGGATCGTCGGCCGCGACGTTGGTCGGACAGACGATCACTTCGGCGCCCATGGCGCGCAGGATGTCGAGTTTTTCCTTACTCTGTTTGTCGCTGGTGGTGAAGATGCAGCGGTAGCCCTTCACGCAGCCGGCCAGGGCGAGGCCCATACCGGTATTGCCGGAGGTGCACTCGATGATGGTGCCGCCGGGCTGGAGGCGGCCGTCGGCCTCGGCGTCCTCGACCATCTTGAGGGCCATCCGGTCCTTGATGGAGTGGCCGGGATTGAAGGTCTCCACCTTCATCAGCACGCGGCAGGGCAGGCCGCTGACCACCTTGTGGAGTTGTACCATGGGGGTGTTGCCGATGGTTTGGAGGATGTTGTCTTTTATGTCCATATGGTTGGGGGGCTATCGCAGCTTAATTTAAACACGGATTTAAACGGATTAGGGCACGGATGGGCACAGATTATACGGAATAAAACTCCGCGTAACTCGGCGCCCTGTGCGGTGAATTTGCAGCGCAACGACCGTTACTTGATCTCAATAATCTCCACCTCCAGACCGGACTGCCCGATGAAGGAGCGGGCCAGGAAATTAGCCTCCCCCTCCTCCGTAGTCGGTGCCCCGAGGTAGAGCAGGTAGCCTTCGGAAGCGGGTTCGACGCAGTCGCCCAGCGCTACGGTAACCGCCGAGCCGTACAGGCGGTTGAGCTCCAGGGCCCACTGCCGGGCGCTCTCGAAGGCATCGTAGCGCCCGAAGAGCAGCAGGAAGACCGGATCACGAAGTTGGTAGAGCGGCACGCAGTCGTAGTCGATGACCACCCGGCCGGCCGTATCAATGGTATAGCGGCGCAGCAGGTTGAGGTCCTCCACGCGGCCTTCGGTGACCAGGGCGTCGGGGGGCAGGCCGACCCGGGGGGCTTCGGCGACCGTCCCCGTGTCGGAAGTTCGCTGGTATTCCCCGGTCTCGATCTCCAGCGGCGGCGGCGGGTTGGCCGGCGACTCCAGGATGGTCAGATCGGGCCCGGCATACTTCCGGCCCTCCCGGGCGTAGGGGTCGTAGCTGGCCTGGCGGTAGAGGCCAAACACCAGCAGACCGAGCGCGGGCGGGCCCACCACGAAGACCCACCAACCGAGCTTAAAGTAACCGGGTTTGCGCCTTAGGGTGCTGGGATAAAAACCGCGGTACGCGCGCCGCAGTCGGGCCCGGAGCAGGCTAACGCGCCGGCGGGGCTGGGTGAAGGTTTTAGGGCGGCCCGGACGGGCGGGGACGAGCGCGCGTTCCGGCGGGGACTCGAGGGCCAGGGGGTCGGCCAGTTCGGCGGGGGGCAACTCTCCCTGCCGGAAACGGGGCTTGGTGACCTCGCCGCGGGCCAGCCAGCGGGGCAGGTGACTGCGCAGCCCCCCGAACTGGTCGACCTGGCTGGGACTGATGACGTTGCGCACCACCTGGTCGGCCTCCACGGCCAGCATGCCGAAGCCGTACTTGACGCACTGGCGCTCGAGCTCACGGTAGCGCCGCCGGGTGCGCCAGCCCCCCTCCGCGAAGATGGCCACGTCGTAGGCCACCCACTGGGCATCGGCGTAGAAGTGCTTGAACTGGTCGACGGCGTAGATGTAGCGGTACCGGCGCGCCCGGCTCAGCAGGGCACCCAGGGCGCCCACCAGCGCCAGGAAGGTACTCAGCAGGACGAGGTACACGCGCGGGCTGCCGTACAGCTTCCAGAGGTTGGTCCCCCACACCTGCGGCCCCGCCCAGGCGAATAAGGCGAAGAGCACGAGCGATAGGACGATGGCGTGGATGGTGATGCGCCAGGTATTGACCTGGTAAAGGATCTCCGCGCGACGATCGACGCTGGTGGCCTCGATGGTGGCCGTGAAGAAGGTCTGGTCGGGCTGTTGGTAGGCCAGGCGCGCGTCGATCAGCACGCCCTGGTAGTAGTGGGGTCTATCGACGACGCGGGTGCCCCCACCGAGGTAGCGCGGCCGCAATTTGTAGTGGAAGCGGAGGAAGTTGATGGCCAGGCCGCGGATCTGCTGTTCGGTGTACGGCATCGGACGGCAAAAGTCGGGCATACTTGTGGGAATTCGTGCATAACTTGCGCCAATCGTGCCCTTCCACCCCTTCTCCCTCAACTGCAACGGTCGGCTGCTCACCCTGGAACGCCCCCTCATCATGGGCATTCTGAACGCCACGCCGGACAGCTTTCATGCCGGCAGCCGGATCAACGCTGAGGCAGCGGGCGGGGCCGCGGGTGCCATGGAAGCGGCGGGCGCCGGAGTGATCGATATCGGGGGGATGTCGTCCCGCCCCGGCGCCGAAATGGTCAGCGCCCAGGAGGAGATGGACCGCGTCCTGCCCGTCATCGAGGCCGTTCGGGCCGCCACCCCCGGCGTGGTGATCAGCTGCGATACGGTCTACGCCGCCACCGCCCGCGCCGCCGTGGACGCCGGTGCCGGCATGATCAACGACATCAGCGCCGGCCGCTTCGACGCCGAGCTGCTGCCTGCCGTCGCGGCCCTCAACGTGCCGTACGTGCTCATGCACATGCCCAATGCGACGCCGGCTACCATGCAGGAGCATACGAAGGGCTACGGAGACCAGGTCGTCACCCACGTCTGGGACTTCCTCGCCGAACGCATCGTTCACCTCCGCAGTCTCGGCGTCAAGGACGTCATCGTAGACCCGGGCTTCGGCTTCGGCAAATCCCAGAAACAGAACTACGAGCTCCTCAAGAACCTGCACACCTTCCGCTACCTCGGCGTCCCCGTACTGGCCGGCATCAGCCGCAAGGGCATGATCTACAAGCCCCTCAAGACCACCCCGGAGGCGAGCCTGGCCGCTACTACCGCCCTCCATTTGTTCGCTTTGCAGCAGGGAGCGTCCGTGCTGCGGGTCCACGACGTGCGCGAGGCCGGGGAAGTGGTGAAACTGTACCAGCTGCTGGAGGAGGCGCGGGTGATGGGGGGGTAGGGAATTTACCATTTACCCTATCAAATTGGTGGCGCTGCTCGGCCCGGTGGGTAGTGGGACCCGTCCCCGTTACCTGCTCGCTGGCGCTCGTGTGGCCACCACTTTACTCCTTCCCACCAACATTGGGCCCCAGCCAGCCGTTTGCAATAGCCCAAGCCCTCCTCCCCATGCCCCAGCCCTACCAGAACGGTCCCGCCCCCACCCGCAAGGGGATCGGTACGACGCAGGTAATCATCGTGGTTGCCATTTTGGGCATCCTGGGCGTACTCGGCTATAAGGCGTTGAAGAATACGCCGGGCAGCTTCCTGGCCGGGCCCCAGGAATACGAGCTGCAGTACCGGCCGGCCGACTTTCAGTTTAACATCGACCCCGAGACCGCCCTGGCCATCCTGCGCAACCCGAAGCGGTACCGGCGAGAGTTCGACGACCTGGTCCACGACATCAACGTCGACATTTTGCGGCACGTCAGCAACCGGCTGGGCCTGAGCGATAGCCTCCAGCAGGAGGTCATGCAGGAATACGAGCGCCAGCACCCGCAGTTGACCGAATTGTACTATAACGACTTCATGCGCTTGCGGGACACCAGCGCGGCCGTCTACGAAACCTGGTACGACGAGGGCGGACAAAAGGTGACCCAGATCTTCGAGGAGGTAGCCAGCAACTACACCTGCTTCATGCTCAACAAGGTGCTGGCCGCCGTGATCCGCACCCGCAACGGGAACATCCTGGCCAAGGGGGCCGACGTACAGAACCCCTGCTCCATCGCGATGGGCGAAGCCCTCCGGCCCCTGGTCGCGCGCATGGCGGAGCGGGCGGCGATCGAGGACTTCAGCCGCAGCAAGGGACTCTTTCAGGAGAAGGTCGAGACGGTGATCGGGGAGCTGGCGACCATCGAGATCCGCGACAAGAAGGGCATCAACAAAAACCTGCAAACCACCATTTGGGGCATGAACGTGTCGGAAACGGACGTGGAGATCACCGCGCTTTCCATCCTCAAGGTCGGGTTCCGGCTCTCGGACTACTTCGACCTGCAGCTCGACGAGCAGCAAAAGACCGTCAACATCACCCTGCCCGAACCCGTCATCCTCAGCCATGAGGTGCTGCCGAAGGTCGAGAAACTTGACATCGGCTGGCTGCGGGAGGTCGAAGGGGCCAACATCAACGAAGGCGTCAATGCCCTGCGCGAACGCTTCCGCGAGGACGCCCTCGAGAGCGACGTCATGGACCGCGCCAAGGAACAGGCCCGCAACTTGATGGACACCATGTTCGGCCCGCTCATCAGCAACATCGGCCCCCAGTACAAACTCGTCGTCAGCTTCCGCCAATCCCCCACCCGCGTCACCCAGGGGGAACTGGGTTAATAGCATAATGCTTGCTTGGCCGCCACGTGTATTTCACTACACCTGCGGCACCGCCCCAAAGCGCTAACTATTTAAAGCTTGTTTGGGATTCCGCTCGCCGCCGCAAATTTTTCGTCGGGCTCTCAAAACCCAAACAAGTGCTTGCTGCCGCCCTATCTAGTAGCGCGTTTCGCCTATTCACTCTTTCACTCCTACACTACCGAACCAAACCCATATCTTTACTATTGCCACAACAACCTTTGCCCTAACAAAACAAGCCGACCATGAACACGTCCCCCGCCCCCACCCTTACCCCCCTCACCCAGGACTACGATGCCTACACCCCGACCGATTACCGGATCTGGCGGCTGCTCACCCAGCGGCAGCAGGAAGCCCTCAAACCGGTGGCCTGCGCGGAATACCTGCACTGCCTACGGGAACTCTACCCCATTCTCTCGCCCGATCACCCGCCGCGCTTCAGCGACCTGAGCCGGGCCCTGCGGTCGGCCCACGGCTGGTCGATCGAGGTGGTGCGCGGATTCCTGCCGGTGGATGAGTTCTTCTCCCTCCTCTCCCGCCGCCGCTTCTGCTCCAGCACCTGGCTGCGCTCGGAAAAGCAGCTGGACTACCTCGAGGAGCCCGATATGTTTCACGACATCTTCGGCCACATCCCCCTCTACCTCAATCAGGACTACGCCGATTTCGCGCAGAAGCTGGGAGCCTTAGGCGTGAAATACGCGAAGGACGAAGAGAAGATCACCCAGCTCCAACGCCTCTACTGGTTTACCATCGAGTTCGGCGTCATTCGCCAGGAAGGACAGCTCAAGGTGTACGGCGCCGGGATCTGCAGCAGCCCCCAGGAGACCAAGCACATCTACGCGGACAACGGGGTAGTCATCAAAGCCTTCGACCTGGACGCGGTGATGGCCCAAACCTTCGTCATCGACAAAGTGCAAATGCTCTACTTCGCGATCGACGACTTCGCCTCTCTATTCACCGCCGTGGACGAACTGGACAATCGGTGGAAGGAGGGGTAGTGCTATAGTTCGTTAGAGCTTTAGGCGCCTGCGCTACGGATGCGGGCCCCTAAAGAACTAAGAGACTAACGAACTAACAAGTGCCCCGTAAAGGATTCGAACCTTTGACCTGAAATTTAGAAGATTCCTGCTCTATCCAACTGAGCTAACGGAGCGTGGTGCCCGCAAAATTACGCGATTCCGGTCAGACGACCAACGGCGAGAAGGCGACAACCGGGAGGGGTCGGATACCGTATACTTAGCAGACCCGCCCACCCCATGTTAGCCGAGAAAGAAAAGGCTGTATTTTCTGCTTGCGGCCTGCCTGTTCCTGGTGTACGCGGCTTATCGACTGGAGCCCTACGTGCGGATCCAGATGGACGACCACCAGCTCAGCGCGACGATGCAGAGTGCGCGCCTGGACGCTGAGATCGGCTATCAGCAAGGGACGACCCGGCGCCTGCGTTACCTCCAGATCGGACACGATCCCACCAAGCCGCTGCTGGTATTTATCCATGGGGCGCCCTCTTCATCGGCCTGGTGGTTGAGCATTATGCGTGACAGCTCCCTGCGTCAGGCAGCTAATATCTTAGCCATCGACCGACCCGGGTACGGGGGCAGCGGCCTCGGTCGCCCGATGACTTCCGTACAGGAACAGGCGGATAACGTAGCGGCGGTCATTCGCAGCCGTCATTTCCCCGGGCAGCCCGTCATCGTGCACGGCAGCAGCTACGGCGGCACCGTGAGCGCACGGCTCGCCATGGACCACCCCGACCTCGTCGACGGCCTGCTGCTGCAATCCGCCAGCATGGCCCCCACGGAAGAGTACACCTTCTGGATCACCCACCCGACTTCCCACTGGACGCTGTCGTGGCTCCTCCCCAGCGGCCTGCATTCCGCCAACCACGAGAAACTAGCCCACGAAGCCGAGCTCCGCGATATGGCCGACGAATGGGACAACATCGACGCCGACGTGGTGATCCTGCACGGCACCGACGACTGGCTCATCTATCCCCGCAATGCCTATTACGCCTGCGACCGGCTCACCCATGCGCCGTCGCTCGTCCACCACATGGTCGGCGGCAAGGAGCACGACCTGCTCTACACGGCCCCCGATCTGCTCAAGCACTACCTTCACTACCTGATCGAGCTCGAAGTGGGTGAGCGCAGAGATTAGGAAGCATACTTACTCCCCCACCACCGTTTGATGCGCTCGCCGATGGACTTCTCCGTGGGATTATTCTCCTGGGGACGGAAGAAGGCCGTACCGGATAACTCTTCGGGCAGGTACTCCTGGGCGCTGAAGTTGCCGGGATTGTCGTGGCTATAGTTGTAGTTCTTGCCGTAATCCAGTTGCTTCATCAGTTTCGTGGGCGCGTTGCGCAGGTGCAGGGGAACCGGCAGGGTACCGGTCTTGCGTACCGCCTGCTGGGCCGCGCCGATGGCCTGGTAACTGCTGTTGGACTTCGGGCTCGTCGCGAGGTAGATGGCCGCCTGGCTCAGAATGATGCGGGCCTCCGGATAACCGATCAGCTGGGCGGACTGGAAGGCGGTCGTGGCCATCAGTAGCGCATTGGGATTAGCCAGTCCGATGTCTTCCGAAGCTGAAATGACCAGCCGGCGGGCGATGAACTTCAGGTCCTCCCCCCCTTCGATCATTCGGGCCAGCCAGTACACGGCACCGTTGGGGTCGCTGCCGCGGATGCTCTTGATCATGGCCGAGGCGATGTCGTAGTGCTGCTCGCCCGTCTTGTCGTAGCGGGTCATGTTTTCCTGCACCCGGGAGGTGATGTAGTCGGCATCGAGGACCACCCGGCTCCCGTCGGCGGCCTCGTGGGTCACGAGTTCCAGCACGTTGTAGAGCCGCCGGCCATCCCCGCCGGAGAAGCGGATCAGGGCGTCGTAATCCTGTACCTCGACGTCCATCTTGCTGAGGTAGTCGTCTTCGGCCAGGGCGCGGTCGACCATCCCCACCAGTTCCTCCCGACCGAGGGGCTGCAGCACGTACACCTGGGCGCGGCTCAGCAGGGCCGGGATTACCTCGAAGCTGGGATTTTCCGTCGTGGCCCCGATCAGGGTGACCGTGCCGGCCTCCACGGCTCCGAGCAGACTGTCCTGCTGCGATTTGCTAAACCGGTGGATCTCGTCGATGAAGAGAATGGGCGAGGCCGACTCAAAGAACTTGCCCCGCTTGGCCTTGTCGATGGTATCACGTACGTCCTTTACCCCGCTGTTGATCGCCGAGAGCATGTAAAACGGCACTTCCAGCTGGGCGGCCACGATGCGGGCCAGGGTGGTCTTGCCGACGCCCGGAGGTCCCCACAGGATAAAGCTCGGCAGCCGCCCCGTCTCGATGGCCCGCCGCAACACGGCTCCCCGACCGACCAGGTGGGTCTGGCCCACGTAATTATCGAGGGAGGTGGGGCGCATTCGTTCGGCTAGGGGCTGCATGGTCGTACGGTGTCGGGTAAGCTGCTTGAGAACGGTCCAGGGTAGAAAAAGGTGCATTCCCTCCCTACCTCAATCCCGCCATCCCTCCCAGACGCAGCACCATACTCCGGTGCGGTATCCCATCCTCGTCGTACACCTCCCCCACCCCCTCGTAGCCCAGGCTCCCATAAAATCCCTGGAGGTGGGCCTGCGCACCGATCTTGACCGCCTGCTCCCCGTACACGGCGTAGAGTACCCGCAGGGACTCCCGCATCAGCGGCCGGCCCAACCCCTGCCCCCGTACCGCGGGAGCGGTCACCACCCGTCCGATGCTGGCATGGTCCGGATAAGAAATGCCCCGGTCGAGGATGCGGGTGTAGGCCACGACCCGTCCATCCTGCGTACCCACCAAGTGCAGCGCCGCCTGGTCCCGCCCGTCCGCATCGAGGTACCAGCAGGTCTGCTCCACCACGAACACTTCCTGCCGTAGGGCCATGATTTCGTACAGCAGGTGCACCCCCAAGTCATCAAAGGCGTAGTAGGTCCAGGTCACGGGCATCGGGCGGGGATTTCCCGCGAAGTAACGGCACGTCCATCCAAAGCCGCCTGGCTATCTTTGTAACTTTCCCCGCACCCGCGTCCGCGCGCCCCTTCACCCCTTCCCCCCTTGCGCTACTACCTAATCGCCGGCGAAGCCTCCGGAGACCTGCACGGTGCCCGCCTCGTTACCGCCCTGCGGGAACGCGATCCCTCGGCCGTCATCCGGGCGTGGGGCGGTGACCTGATGCGGGAAGCCGGGGCGGAAGTCGTCAAGCATTACCGCGACCTGGCCTTCATGGGCTTCGTGGAAGTGATCATGAACCTGCGCACCATCCGCGCCAACTTCCGGGCGTGCGAAGCGGACATTGCCGCCTTCCAACCCGACCGCCTGGTGCTCATCGACTACCCGGGCTTTAACCTGCGCATCGCTAAGTGGGCACGCGGGGCGGGCTACGACATCAGCTACTACATCAGTCCACAGATCTGGGCCTGGCACACCAGCCGCGTCTACCAGGTAAAGCGCAACGTGGACCGCATGCTCGTCATCCTCCCCTTCGAGGAGGCTTTCTACGCGAAGTACGGGGTGGAGGCCACCTTCGTGGGCCACCCGCTGCTCGACGTGGTGGAGGAAGTACCCCAGCGGGAGGGCACCTACGTCGCCATCCTGCCCGGCTCCCGCAAGCAGGAGATCACCCGCAGCCTTTCGGTGATGCTGGCGGCCGCCGCCCGGCTGCCGGAGCAGGAGTACGTGATTGCCGGGGCGCCCGGACAGGACGAGCGGTTCTACACCCGGCTCCTGGAAAAACTGGATTGCCCCCCTACTGTCCGCCTGGTCAGCGGCCGAACGTACGCGGTGCTGGCGGGGGCGCGGGCTGCAATGGTCACCAGTGGAACGGCCACGCTGGAAACGGCCCTGTTCGGCGTACCACAGGTAGTGTGCTACCGGGGCAACGCCCTGAATTACTGGCTGGCGCGGCGGCTGGTGGCCAACCGCATAAAGTACATCTCGCTGGTCAACCTGGTCATGGACGGCCCCGTCGTCCCGGAATTGATTCAGGACGCCTTCAACGCCCGGGACTTAGCCTCGGCGCTCCAACCCCTCCTGAGCGGCCCGGAGCGGGAGCGGCAGCTGAGCGAGCTGGCACGCCTGCGCCAAACGCTGGGAGCCGGTGGAGCCGCCGGGCGGGCCGCCGTGGCCATCATCGATTAGATATTCCCGGTAATGACGAGCAGCGCATAGATGATGCCCGGAAGAAGGAGCAAGAGCGTCAGGAGCAGGGCAATCCAGAAGCGGTTATTCAGTTCCCCTTCGTAGACCAGCACGGCGACCGGAGGCAAAAAGATGGCCAGGAGAATCAGAAAAACGTCCCCGGTATCCGGATCCTGGTGGGCGGACAGGGCCGCCTTCGCCTCCTTCATTTGCTGACGCCTGAGGGTACGGCGTTCCTTACCGGACAGCTCCTTCAGCGACTCGCGGTAGGCACGGGCAGCCTCCAGGGCGGCGGCCTCGGTAGCGGCCGGAGTAGCCGGGGCGTTGACGGGGGGTATTCCGACCGCCGCCGTTACGCTGCCGAAGGCAAGCAAAACCATTATCAGGGTAAGGGTAAGCGAACGGATGTTCATAACGATAGGAATTGGGTCTGGCAGAATTACCAATCCCCTAACCCAAGCTTCGAGACCAAGGTTTGGCCGCCCGCACCCGGAAATCGCTTAGAAGGAATAACAGCCGTTTCCACCACCCCCGCCGCCGCCGAGGCGGATGCCTAGCGTCAGGTTGATGAGAAAATAGAAGTCATCCGCGGCCCCGCCCCGGGTGTACGCAAGGCCTTCCTGGGCTTCCGCGATATCCACGGCGGGGTTAGAGAAGAACCCGCTCAGGGTAGGATTGGGGGAGCCGGCGGGATTGTTGACCACGTCCTGGTAGTTAACCCGCAATCCCGAAACGTCATCCAGGTAATCGGTGCCGGTAATGCGGCCGCTTACCTCACCGCCCAGTACGAAGCGCTCGCTGAGCTTCGCCCGTATGCCCCCCCCCAGGTGGAGGGTGGTGATGGACAGCGCGTAGGGTGCCGGGGCGTAGTATCCGCCCGGGGTGCCCTGGGCCTCCGTGCGCAGCGGTTGCAAGTCGTAGTAGATGCCGTCGCGCTGCGCCTGGGGATTGAAGCTGGTACGGCCGATGCCCGCCATTATGTAGGGGGCCACGAAGCGGTCGTCCGGATCTCCAAGGTAGAAGAGGTCAAACTCAGCGGCTACGCTGATCTCCTGTACCTTGGTGCGGAAACTTCGTTCCACGGTCACGCTAGTACCCGGTCCCACCCGGAAATCACGCTCCTCCTCCGCGGCGATGTTACCGAACACGCCGTTGAGGCGCAGACCGATTCGCGATATCGGGCGGTACCGCAGGTAAAATCCGCCGAAAGTGTTAAAATCCTTCAGAAAGCCGATACCCGGCTCGCTCAAGTCGCCGTTGTAGGCCATATCGCCGCCCTGTATGCCCAGCTCGAAGTACTGTTGGCCGGAAAGGGCCGGACTCAGCAGCAACAGCAAAGCAGCGCACAGGCTGATCGGGGTATATCGTTTCATTGGGCGGGGATTAAGTGGGTTCCAATCTGGGCTACAATACCAACTCGTTTTGCGGCCGGTAAATTGTGATAAGCCCCCGCAGCCGGGTGCCCACGGGCGCGGAAGGTATTGGTCGTGCAAGTGGGAAGACGAAGGACGTTAAATAGCTAAAGGGTATACTAACAAGCGATAGACGTCACCCACTACTACCCGGCTTTTTCATATTAAGTTCAAAAAAAGTTTAGCGGATGACCTTTTACCGTCCAAAGCGGTTCCTTTGTGAGTCATGGACGCCAACCCCTCTTCCCCCACCGACGCGAAGCCGCGCATTACCAAAGATCGCTTGCAACGGTCCATGCGCATTTTCGACTACGTGCTGCTGTACCGCTGGTTGTTCCTGCTGAGTTTCGTTATCCTCACCCTCAGTTCGCTGGTCTTCCTGGTGGTGTTGCAGCTCCCGGGGGAGGCCCTGAATATCTACAACGGGGAGGGGAAGTACGGACTTACCGTAGACCAGGTTTTCTTGTTGCTCGCGGCCCTACTGGTCGTTCAGGCCCCCCTCAGCTACTACCGGGTGCGCATCCAGACCGTCGTGAGTGAGCGCGCCATGGCGAGTTTGCGCAAGGACCTTTTCGCGAAACTGCTGCACCTCAACATTCCCTTTTTCGAGCGCAGCCGCGTCGGGGAACTGACGAGCCGCATAACGAACGACATCACCCAGCTGCAAAGTTTGTTCAGCCTGACGCTCACGGAGTTCATCCGGCAGATCATTATTCTCCTGGGGGCCACGGTTTTTATCCTCTTCACCATGTTCCGGCTCGCCCTCGTCAGCTTGCTGGTCTTTCCCCTGGTCGTCATCGTGGCCATGTTTTTTGGCAAGTACGTGCGCAAGATGACCAAAGCGCGGCAGGAGAAGCTCGCCCAGTCCAATGTTATCGTAGAAGAAACTTTACAGAGCATTTCGACCGTCAAGGCGTACACGAACGAAGACTTCGAGTTGGCGCGCTACGCCAGGAGTGTGGATGAATCCGTGGCCATTTCCATTAAGACGGCGAACGCCCGCGGCCTCTTTTCCGCCTTCATCGTAACGGTCATGTTCGGCGCCCTGTTCTTCATCATTTACCGGGCGATCCTGCAGGTGCAGGCCGGCGAGCTGCCGGTAGGCGATTTGTTCTCCTTCATCGTATTCACGGCCATCATTGGAGGGTCCATCGCCAGCCTCGGAAATTTCTACGGCGAGATCGTGGGTGCCCTCGGGGCCTCGGATCGCGTGGTGGACATTCTCGAAAGCGAGGAATCGGAAGTGGAGGAAACGGAAGCAGCGGAAGAAAAAACCGCGGAAGTGGCGCGGACGCAGGTGCTGCAGGCCGCGCTTCCCCTCACCGGCGCCATTCAATACCGCAACGTCGCCTTCTCCTATCCTACCCGTCCCGACATCAAGGTGCTGAAGGGGATCGACCTGGTGGTGGCCCCCGGAGAAAAGGTCGCCCTCGTCGGTGCCAGCGGCAGTGGCAAGTCGACCATCGTTAAACTGCTCCTGCGCTTCTACCCCGTCACCCAGGGAGAGATCACCATCGACGGCCAGCCGATCGATCGGTTTGAGCTGGAGCCTTACCGGGATCAATTGGCCTTGGTCCCCCAAGAAGTACTGCTGTTTGGTGGGACCATCCGGGAGAACATCGCGTACGGGAAGCTCGCGGCAACGGAGAATCAGATCCGGGAGGCGGCCCATCAGGCCAACGCCCTCGATTTTATCGACAGTTTCCCGGAGGGGATGGATACCATCGTAGGTGACCGGGGCATCCAGCTCAGTGGCGGCCAGCGGCAGCGGGTGGCCATCGCCAGGGCGATCCTGAAGGATCCAAAGGTGCTGTTGCTCGACGAGGCCACGAGCAGCCTCGACGCCGAGAGCGAGCGGGTCGTACAGGAGGCGCTGGATAACCTGATGAAGGGGCGTACCAGCATCATCATCGCCCACCGCCTGGCGACCATCCGCGATGTCGACCGCATCTACGTGATCGAGAACGGAGCCATCGTGGAGTCCGGCACCCACGCCGAGCTCAGCACCCGCAGCCGGGGTGCCTACTCGGCCCTGGCCCGCCTGCAATTCGATCTCGCGGAATGATCCGGGAAGCCGTTCCACTGCAAGCCTTCAACACCTTCGGTCTTCCCTCCCAGGCCGAGCGCTACCTGCCCCTGACCGACGTGGCGCAGCTAGCCTGTGCGGAACTCAAGGCGGCGCCCGCTCTCGTTCTCGGCGGTGGCAGCAACCTGCTCTTACTCGAAGAGGTTCCCGGGCTGACGGTACACGTCCTGCTTAGCGGCATCGAACGCAGCGACGGGAAGGGACGCTTTCGGGTACTGGCCGGCACCGACTGGAATCAGTTCGTGCGGTACACGCTGGAGCTTGGATTTCCCGGCCTCGAGAACCTGATCCTTATCCCCGGTACGGTGGGCGCCTCCCCGGTACAGAACATCGGGGCATATGGCGCGGAAGTAGCCGAGTTCGTCACCGCCGTGCACGCCTGGGAATACGGGAAGGGCGCGGTGGTCCTTGCTCCCGAAGACTGCGCTTTCGGCTACCGCGATAGTCGATTTAAGCGCGAGCCGGGCCGTTTCCTGATCACGGCGGTGGACTTCGACCTCAGTGAACGACGTCCCCTGAAGCTGGGATACGGGGCGATCACCGGAGAGCTCGCACGCGCCGGAATCGAAAACCCTACGGCCCACGACGTCGCCCGGGCCGTGACCCACATTCGCCGCAGCAAACTGCCCGACTGGTTCTTTTACGGCAACAGCGGCAGCTTCTTCAAGAATCCGGTAGTAGCTCGTGACCGCTATACCTCGCTACTCGAAATCTATCCCGACCTCCCCGCCTACCCCATCGATGATGCTGCGGTTAAGCTTCCCGCCGGCTGGTTGATCGACCGGGCGGGACTACGGGGTACCGGCACCGAGCGGGTGGGTTCCTACGCCGGGCAGGCCCTGGTCCTCGTCAACCGCGGCGGGGCCCGGGGCAGTGACGTGGTGCAGTTCAGTCAGCACGTGCAGAAAACGGTCCTCCGGAAATTCGGCGTGCAGCTGGAGCCGGAGGTCCAGCGGGTACCCGCACCCCTACGCCCGGAGGAGGCTGACTAGTGGACCAAACATCTGGTGCCCTCCCCCCGGTTTGCTAAGAAAGCCCGTCTCTATTATGCAGCCTCCCGTGTCTAGTGGGGTACGTCCCCTGCAGCTCCGCCCCCGCGCACCCGCCTGCCGCCTGAGCGTCACGGTGCCCGCTAAGGACGAGGCCGCCTACATCACCGCTACCCTGGAGGCCCTTTACGCCCAGGTCGACGATACCGGACAGCCCCTGGACCGAACTATTTATGAAGTCATTCTACTGGCCAACAACTGTACGGACGCTACCGCGGAGGTAGCCCGGGCTTTCGGCCACGACCATCCTGATTTTCGGCTACACGTCGTAGAGCGGCAACTCGCTTCCGAAGTCGCCCACGTCGGTACCGCGCGCCGCCTGATGATGGAGGCCGCCGCCGCCCGCTTACCCACGGAGGGGATCATCTGCACGACCGACGCCGATACCCTGGTGGACCGCCACTGGGTATGCGCTACGCTGCGGGCCTTCGACCGGGGTGCCCTGGCCGTGGGCGGGCGCATCATCGTACCCCGAGGGGGGCGTACCGGCTACCGGAAGATCTACCTTCAGGACGTCACTTACCGCATGCTGCAGGCCCGCCTGGAATCCATGATCGACCCGTGCCCCGACGACCCCTGGCCGCGCCACTTTCAGCAGTACGGACCCAGCATGGCGGTGCGGGTCGACGCCTACCGTAAGTGTGGGGGCATGCCCGCCCTCCGCGCCATTGAGGACGTCGCGCTTGGCTGGGCGCTCGAACGGGTGGACATCCATTTCGTTCACGATCCCGCCGTGAAGGTGTACACCTCCGACCGGAGCAGCGACCGCGTGCAGGGACAGGCGTTCAGTCACGCGCTCGAGGAGTGGACTAAAATGGATGCAGAGGGGCGTAAGCCCGTCGTTTTCGGACTGCAACACTGCATCCAACTCTTCAAGTGGAAAGTGGCGCTGCGCCGGGCCTTTGCCGTCGGCAGTGCAGCCGGTACGCCCGCCCTGCGCTCCCTGGCCGAATACCTGGAGATCCCTCCGGATGAAATGGAACGGCGGGTAATTGCGGCCCCAAATTTTGGCACCCTTTATCAGGAGTTCCGCCAACTCCTGGAGCGGACCCACGGATTTTCTGATGCCCCCTTCGACCAGGCCATCCGCGATTTACGGCGGTTTACGCGCGCTGCGCGGGGTGGTGATGCTTCCAGACGTCCAGTCGGTAGCGCTCCGCACGCTCACTCCTGACCCGGTAGAAGTCCCGGGTGAGCGATTCGGCAAAGGCCTCGTGTACTTCATCGCCGGTCAGGGGATAGTCCGGCACGTAGGGGGTATAGTGCACGAGGACCAATGTGCCCCCTCCCAGCAGCGCCGCACGAATCTTCGCTACGGCCAGCGCGAGATCCGCGTACCCCCAGTAGTACCCGACCTCGGAAAGTACGACCAGGTCAAAATGTCCCTCGGGAAAATCCTGGGGAATGGAAAGTTGGCGAAACACGACCCCCCTGTTCGCTTCGAGCCGTTGGCGAGCCCGCTGGAGCGCGACCGCACTGGTATCCACGGCAATCAGTTGGCCGCAGTAGGGCGCCAGTTGCGCGGTCAGCACGCCGATGGAGCAACCGATTTCCAGGGCGCGGGGATAGTGCGTTTCGGGGAGGGCAGCCACCGTGGCCGCGTACTTCTTGCTTTCGTACGGACTGGTTTCGAATTGCCAGGGGTCCTCACTTTTCCGGTACACCGCCTCGAAGTACGCGCCCGACAAGCTGGAATGACGCTTTGCTGTTTCCTCAAAAAATACCTCGAACGGTTGCCGGAAGTGCTCCAGCATAGGCTCCGCTAGCCGGAACCCCGTCGGGTCGTCATCGATTACCCCACCGACTTGGGAGGCGTGCGCCCGAATGGCGGCTTCCTTGCGGGGAAGTTGGTTGGCGACCTCGAGTCGCCAGGCAATCAGCTCGTCCTCCCGGGGCAGATCGTCGGGGTCGGTGGCCTCCCACATCCACACGGGGTATTCCACCCAGCGGATATCGTGGCGGTAGGCATCCACGGCGGCGCGGCAGATGGCCCACACCAAGCGGTGGTCGGGATGGAGGTCGCGGCGGAAGGGCACCACCACGGTCGCGGCGTGCCAGGCGGAGAGCTGCCCGACGATCGTTGCCACGCTGTCCCTGAACTCGGGCATCCCCTCGGTCGGTACCGCCCCGTCCGGCAGGCCCAGAAAGTGTACGTGGGTATCCGGCACCCCCAGCACGCGGCAGGCGGCCCTTGCTTCTCCTTCCCGGAGCGCGGCACGGGCGGCCCGGGGGTAACGGGCGGAGTTGGGGTGCGACATGCCCCCGTCGGTCACGAAGACCACGTGTACCTCCCGCTCCAAGTCGCGGAGCGTAGCGATGAGTCCGCCGCAGCCCAGGCTCTCGTCATCGGGATGGGGCGAAAACACCACCGTGACTTGCCAGGCCAGCAGGTCACCGCGGGGATGGAGGGGGGCGTCTTCGCGGAGCGCCCGCTTGCGCTCCCGGACGCGCTCCGCGTCAGTCCGTGTGTCCATCGAGGTAGTTTTTTCCTACGGATTCCAGGACGGCGTCGGGACCGGGCTGGCGGAGGTACATGCTCAGGTCGGCGTGTAGGCGGGCGATGGGGTGCGGGTGCAGGAGTCCGCCTGCGCCTACGCTCCGCCGGGCGAGGTCCAGGCAGCACTCGCAGGCCTCGGCCACGACGGTGCGGACCCGGTTAGCGTAGTCGATGATCACCGCGGTATCCTGCCCGGCGTCGGTTAGTCTGCCCGCCCGTTCCAGCCAGAGGCGACCGGTTTCGACCTGCATCACCATTTGCGCCACCCGGCTGCGCTGGTAGGGATCCTCCGTACGGCCCGCACGGCGTAGCGCGTCCCGGGTCGCTTCCAGCACCGCCTCCGCGCCGCCCAGCTGCACCGCCGCGAAGCGGATCGCCCCGCCGCTGAAGGCGGGCTCCCGGACGTAATCGTCGAGCTGCCCGAGCAGATCGTTTTGCTCCAGGCGCAGGCCCGTGAAGTCCAGCTTATGACTGACGCTGTTGCGCATGCCGGCGGGCGTCCAGAACTGCTCGTCTACCTGCGGGGAGAGGCGGTCGAGGGGCAGTACGGCCATTTGCCAGCCGAGGTCCTTGCCGTCCTTGCCGTGCAGGGCGCCGGTCACGAGCGGGCGGGTCACGTGGACCGAGCCGCTGCAGAAACTCTTACTGCCCGCGATCCGGTAATTTCCGTCGGCTTGGGGGTGGAAGCGGACGCCGTCGTTCATTTGCGTATTCCAGACGCCGAACAGGTGGCCGGCCTCGGCCTCGGCGTACCAGCGCTCGCGCTGGGCGGGGCTTCCGTATAGACCGATGAGGTGCAGGGCGTTCACGTGGCCCTCGTAGATGCGGCCGACCGAGAGGTTACCCCGGCCGATAGTGCGCAGTTGCCGCAGCAGCACTGGGGTCGGGCGGGCACACAGGTGCGGAGTCAGGCCGCCGGCTTCCCGCAGGGCGGCGAATTCCCGGTGGGGGAAGCCCCCATGGGCGAAGGTTTCGGCGGCCCATTCCCGCATGCGAGCCGGCAGGTGCTCCAGGCTACTGCCCTCCAGGACGGCGGGCGACGGGTTGGACGATGGGGAAGGGATGCGTACCATACTCCATTGAAGTCGCTTGGCGCCGCCGGTGTTGCGGTGGGATGGAAAGTATTTCAGGAAGCGCGTTCAGAGATAGGTCCGCCACCCCTGCACTACCGCCAGGACGACCAAGATGGCCCCAAGCAGGAAATTGATGTTGCGGGTCAGGAAGTGCGCCCGGCGGTTGAACCAGTTGGCCAGGCGGGCGTACGCCCCGAAAACGAACCAGGCACCCGCGCCCGCGCCCCCCGTGAAGCCGAGCCGACTGCCTAAGTCGCCCTGCATATAGTGATCGGAAAGCAGCCACCCGCAGAGCGCGAAGAAATAGGGGACCGTGAGCAGGTTCATCAAGGCCAGCATGACTCCACGCACGAAGGGGCTGCCGGGGTAGGGTTGGATACCCGTGGAAGCGGCGCCGGCGCGGCCCCGTATGCCCTTGAGGAGAAAGAAGGCCGCCAGCACCAGGAAGACGAGGACCGCCCACTGCTTCATGAACAACAGGATGCTGGGGTGGGTGGTGAAGTACCGGGCGAAAAAGACGGCCAGGGCGGCCTGGGCGGTAAAGGCCGTGGCCATGCCCGCGGCGAACACGTAACCCGCCCGGCGGCCGGCCCGCAGGCTGACGCTGACGCTGCTCATGTTCAGCATTCCGGGGAAGATGGTAGCACCGGCGGCCGCAGCCAGGCCGAGCAGCACGGCGGTCAGAAATTCCACGGGGTAAAGGTAGCCTGCCCCGCCCTTTCGGCCGGCCGTGGGGGCGGGTATTATTGGATACCAGCTATATTCGCCACCTTTAGCACCCACTAAACTTGAATAGTCCATGGACCCGATTAAGATCAAATTCGGCACCGACGGCTGGCGCGCCATCATTGCCCAGGAGTACACCGTCGACAACGTGAAGCGCGTGGCCGAGGGCACCGCCCTGTGGCTCAAGCAGCAGGGCGGCAGCCGGGTGGTCATCGGTTACGACTGCCGCTTTGGCGGTAAGCTCTTTACCGAAACCACCGCCCGCGTACTCGGCAAGCACGGCATCACCTGCCTGCTGGCCCCGGATTTCATCTCCACCCCCATGGTCAGCCTCGGCGTCGTCAAGACCGGTGCCGATCTCGGCGTCGTCATCACCGCCAGCCACAACCCGCCCGACTACAACGGCTATAAACTGAAGTCCAGGCTCGGTGGCCCCAGTGTGCCCGACGACGTTTCGGCCGTGGAGGCCCTCATCCCCGACGCCGTGCCCACCGACCTGCCCGAGATGGACGCGCTGCGCGAGCAGGGGCTGATCGAGGAGCACGACTTCGAGCGGATCTACCTCGACCACGTCAACGCCAACTTCGACATGGACCTGATCCGCAACGCCGACTTCGGCATCGCCTACGACGCCATGTACGGCGCCGGACAGTCGGCCATGGTAAAACTCCTGCCCGAAGCCACCCACCTGCACTGTACCTACAATCCCAGCTTCATGGGCCAGGCCCCCGAGCCCATCGGCCGCAACCTGCAGGAGCTGGCCGATACCATCAAGAACGACCCCAAGCTTTCGCTCGGCATCGCCAACGACGGCGACGCGGACCGCATCGGCCTGTACGACGAGAACGGCGACTTCGTGGACAGCCACCACATCCTGCTGCTCCTGCTCATGTACCAGTACGAGTACAAGGGCATCAAGAACGGCGAGGTGATCCTGACCTTTTCCGTGACCGATAAGCTCAAGCAACTGGCCGAGCAGTACGGACTGGAGTACGAGGTGACCAAGATCGGCTTCAAGTACATCGCCGAGATCATGGCCGAACGCGACGTCATCGTGGGCGGCGAAGAATCGGGTGGCCTGGCCGTTTCCGGCCACATCCCCGAGCGTGACGGCATCTGGATCGGGCTCATGATCGCCGAGTACATGGCTAAAAGCGGCAAATCGCTCAACGACCTCATCCAGGACGTCTACGCCAAGGTGGGCAGCTTCAACTGCGACCGCGACGACGTCCACGTCGAGAACGACCGCAAGTGGGAGATCGTCAAGCAGGCCGAGAACGATCCCTTCAAAACAATCGGCCCCTACACCGTCACCGAGGTGAAGCACGTCGACGGCACCAAGTTCTACCTCGACGGGGAAGACCGCTGGCTCATGGTGCGCCCCAGCGGCACCGAGCCCGTCCTGCGCGTCTACGCCCAGGGAGCCGACGCCGCCGAGACCCGCAAGATCCTCGACGCCGGCCGTCAGGAGATGGGCATCTAAGCATTTCCTACATTATGTACCCGACCGATTGACCACAGCCTCCCCGCAGCGCTGTGGTCAATCTGTTTCCATCCCCTTGCACTCATGACCGATCTCCTCCGGCGGGCCTACTCCCCCGCCGCCTTCCGCCAGCAGGGGCACGCCCTGATCGATCAATTGGCCGACTACCTGGAGGGGGTAGACGCGCTGCCCGCCAATCCCTACGCCAGTCCGGAAGAGAGCGTGGCGGAGTTCCGCGAACTGCTCGACGACGGCAGCGACGCCGCTACGGTGTTCGCCCGGGTGATCGCGCGCAGCGTGCACCTGCACCACCCCGACTACATGGGCCACCAGGTGGTGCCCCCCGCGCCCCTGGCCGCCCTGAGCGACGTCGTCTCCAGCCTGCTCAACACCGGCATGGCCATCTTCGAGATGGGCCGGCCCGGGGTGGCCATGGAGGTGCTGGTCATAGAGAGGTTTGCCGAGCTCCTCCGCCTGGCGCCCACGGCCGGGGGCTTTCTCACCAGCGGGGGTACCCTGGCTAACCTGACGGCCCTCCTGGCCGCCCGGGCCCGCCAGTGGCCCACCGGCGACCCCTGGCAAACCGGTAACGGGCGGGTCCGCCCCTGCATCCTGGTCAACGAGCAGGCGCACTACTGCATCGACCGGGCGGTCCGCATCATGGGTTGGGGGGCCGAGGGGATCGTCCACGTACCGGCCGACGCCGAACTCCGGATGCGCACGGAACTCATCGACGAGGTGCTGCAGGATGCCCGCAACCGGGGCCTGACCCCGATCGCCCTGGTGGGCAGCGCCTGCACCACCGCCACGGGCACCTACGACCACCTCGAAGCCCTGGCCGCCGCCGCCACCCGCCACGGCCTGTGGCTGCACATCGACGGCGCCCACGGGGCGGCCGTGCGCCTGGACCCCGACCGGCAACACCTCACCGCCGGACTGGAACGGGCCGATAGCGTGACGATGGATTTCCATAAGATGCTGATGGCCCCGGCCATTACCACGGGACTTTTCTTCCGCGACGGCAGCGATGCCTACCGCACCTTCCGGCAACGGGCCGAGTACCTGCTGACGGCCCACGAGGGGGAGGAGGATTGGTCGAACATCGCCCGCCGCAGTTTCGAGTGCACCAAGCGTATGCTGGGACTGCGCGTCTTCACGCTACTGAGCGAATTTGGTCCGGACGTCTTCCGGGACTACGTAGTTCGCGTAGGCCAACTGGGCCGGGAACTGGCGGACCTGGTACGCCGCCGCCCGGAGCTGGAACTGTTTATGGTACCCGACGTCAATATCGTCTGTTTCCGTTTCGTGCATCCCACCTTGCGGGGCGAGGCACGCAACGCGCTCAATGAAATGATCCGCGCCGATCTCCATACGAAGGGGCCGCAGTACGTCGTCCTGACCCGCATCCACGGGGAAACCTACCTGCGTTGTACCCTCACTAATGCCTTTACCCAAACCGCCAACCTGGAAGGGATGCTTACCCGGGTAGTGGACACGGGTACGGAGCTGGTGGCGCTTCGTGCTTCCATCGGCTATTAGCCCCTTCGTGGTCCACGCCAAGAACGAATAAGCCGTCCCTTACGTTATCTCCTTAGATTTGTCGATCTTACTCGTTTCTAAACCACCCAGATTTGCGCAAACCCATGAAAATCCATCCGGAGGGGCGCCGGATGTTAGCTCTCCTGTTTGTAGGCCTCGTGCTGATCGTGCTGTTGGTGAACTGGAAAGCGCCGGCCCAGCTTCCCGTGGTGGCCGTTGCCGCCGGACTGTTTTTCGTGACGATCCTACAGTTTTTCCGCAACCCGACGCGGATGGTCCCCGAGGAGGCCGACCACCTGGTCTATGCCCCCGCGGACGGTAAGGTGGTGGTGATCGAGGAGGCTTACGAGCACGAATACTTCAAGGCCAAGCGCCTGCAGGTGAGTATTTTTATGTCACCGGTCAACGTGCACGTGAACCGCAACCCGGTCAGCGGACTGGTCAAGTACAACAAGTACCATCCCGGCAAGTACCTGGTCGCCTGGCATCCTAAGAGCAGCACCGAGAACGAGCGCACGACCGTCGTGATCGATACCGGGGAAACCGAAATCCTGATGCGGCAGATCGCCGGAGCGCTGGCTAAGCGGATCAAAAACTACCTGGAGGTCGGCCAGCAGGTGGTGCAGGGCGAAGATTTCGGCTTTATTAAATTTGGCAGCCGCGTGGATGTCTTCCTCCCCATCGGCACCCGGCTTAACGTGGAGATCGGACAAAAAGTGAAGGGCAACAAGACCGTGATCGCCCACCTCGAATAAGCAGCCCCATGAGTAAGAAAAGCCGCGCCTACGAACAAAAAACCCTCCGGGAGAAGCAGATCGACTTTCGTCGGCACCTGCGGACCTACCTGGTGATGTGCGGATTTTTTCTGTTGCTCAACCTGATCACCTACGTAGGTATCCTGTGGGCCATCTGGCCCATCCTCGGCTGGGGTATCGGCATCACCATGCAGGCCCTGAGCCTCTACGGCCCCTTAGCCGACCCCGAGGATGTTCACCCGCGGGAATCCGAGCGCGGCACGCCCCTCCCCGACCTGGAAGAACGGCTGGAGCTGCGGGAAATGGACGCGCGCCGCCCCTACCGCGACGAGGACCTGGTGTAGAGCGCCCTGAAGGCCTCCGCCACCGGCACCACTCCCACATCTCCCTCCCGCAGCCGACGCGCCCGCAGGAGACTCTTTAGGCGGTGCTCGGCAAAATCGGCGTCGCCCGCTACCAGCGAATTTTCGGTGATAAAATCATTATCCGCCCCGGCGTGCAGGAAGCGTCCCGCACCGAGGTAAAATCCTACGTGGGTGATCCGTTCGCTCCCGTCTTCCCGGAGGTTGCCGAAAAAGAGCAGGTCGCCACGCTGTAGTTGACTGAACTCCCCGTCGAGGGGTATTTCCTTACCGGCGTGCACTTGCTGGCTGGCGTCCCGTGGAATTACGTAGCCGTTGAGGTAATAAGCCGTCTTGGTGAATCCGCTACAGTCCATCGCCTTCGGGCTGGTTCCTCCCCACAGGTAGGGCCGCCCTTCCTGGGCGTAGGCCGTAGCCAGGAGCGCGTCTACTTGGAGGCCCGCGGGGTAAGCCAAATCAGCATAGGGGACTAGCGCCTCCCTGGCTACCCACCCCCCGCGGTTGTCCGGGAGCCGCACTTCCACGTAGTCCCCCCGCTGCTGGCCGGTAGCCTGCAGCAGATCGCCGGCAACTAATTCTGACAGGATGCGCGCTCCCCCTGGCGTATGGGTCACCGTAGCCTGGGCGGGAACGCAGGTGCGAAGATCTCCCGCGAACCAGGCCTCGATTTCCGCGCGGGTCACCGGCGTCAGGGCCCCTTGCTCCAGCCAGGCGATATAGCGGTCGGGCGTACGGACCAGGTACCAACCGTCCTCCAGGTCCAGCAGATCGACCGGCGTACCCAGCAGCGCCTGGGAGGTGAGCTCGCTGGAGTGGCCCGGCTCGGTACGCATGTTGGCTACGGAAACGCGAATGAGGCCGTAGGGGGCGGACAGGTCCGCACGGGGCAGCAAGCGCAGATTAACGGCGGTGCCGGGTAGGCTATCCGCGAGCGCGCGTAAGCGGGCGTAGGCTTCGGGGCGGGTGGTGTAGCCGGTGAGGTAGGTGGTGTCCCCCCGTTGCGCTACGGTGACTTCTACGCGGTCGGTACGGCGGTCGGGCGCGAAGGTGTGACGGACTTCGGATATCCACCCGTCCAGGTCGTCAACCGACCGTCCGGTTGCATCTTCCGGACGGCAGGCGGCGCAGCAAAGCAAAAGAATTGCAAAGAAAGTTAGGTTTTGCATGGGCGGGGGGGTTATTTTTGGGGGCACACGGAACATTTCCGCCCTGCGTTGTTACAGATAGCGTAGTATTTCACGGTTTTGAAGTTGGCTTTCGTACCTAAGACTTGAATTTCTCTGCTTTAGCTCCCTGCCTTCAACATTACCATTTGTTTTAATCATTTTTCCTTTCATTATGAATTTATTTGTTGCCCGGCTCAGCTGGGATACCGACGAGGACACCCTTCGTAACACCTTCAGCGCCTACGGCGAAGTTGAGTCGGTAAAAATCATCCTTGACCGGGAGACCGGTCGTTCCCGTGGTTTTGGTTTCGTAGAGATGCCGAGCGACGACGAAGCGCAGGCTGCCATAGAAGCGCTTGATCAGACCGACCTCGATGGTCGCACTATTGTCGTCAAAGAAAACGACCGCAAAGGCGGTGGTGGAGGCGGCGGTGGCGGCTACGGCGGCGGCGGTGGCGGTGGCTACCGTGGCGGCGGCGGCGGTGGCGGCGGCTACCGTGGCGGCGGCGGTGGCGGAGGCTACCGTGGCGGCGGCGGAGGCGGCGGCGGCTATGACCGTGGCGGACGCGGTGGCGGAGGCGGCGGTTACGACCGTGGCGGACGCGGCGGCGGCGGAGGCGGCGGCGGCTATGACCGTGGCGGACGCGGCGGCGGCGGAGGCGGCGGCTATGACCGTGGCGGCTACAGTGGCGGCGGCGGAGGCGGCGGCTACGAGCGCGGCGGCGACAGTGGCTCGCGCTACGACCGTGGAAATCGTGGTGGCGGTTACGACCGCAGCGGCGACAAAGATTACGAATAGTCAGTAGTTTCTCTCCCGGCGTCTTGCCCCGGCCCGGCGCGGGATTGTAACCTACCTTACGTGAAAGCCCCCCATGACTTCGGTCATGGGGGGCTTTCTTATTCTATCTTTACCACCCTAAATCCTCGACATGCAACACACCCTACTCCTTTTTCTCATGCTGTGTCTCGGCGCCCTGCAGGCCCAGATAATAACTACCGATCCCGCTGCACCGGTAGCGGGGCAGCCCGTGACCATTACTTACGACGCCAGTCAGGGCACCGCGGGACTACAAGACTGTGGCTGCGATATCTACATTCACACCGGCGTCATTACGCCGGCCAGCACTTCTCCAAGCAACTGGCTATTTGTCCCGACCCGCTGGGGAGAAGCCGTCGAGGAGTGGAAGCTTACTCCCGTTGCCGGTCAACCCAATAAGTACACCTACACCTTCGGCCCCTCCATACGCGAGTACTTCAACGTACCCGAAGGAACGGAGATCCGCCAGGTGGCCATGGTTTTTCGCGATGCTACCGGTGACCGGGAGGGAAAGGCTACCGGAGGACAGGACATTTACGTGGACGTCAACTCGGGCGACGCCCTATCCGTCAATCTGGTCGGCAACCCCGGCGCGACTACCTACGCCCTCGGGAAACCCCTACCGGTAACCGTGGGTGCCACCAGCGAGGCGACCATCCAACTCTTCGATAACGACAGCCTGCTGATCTCCGTCACCGGCATGGAATTGAATTACGAAGTGCGCCTCACGGACCCCGGGGAGCATACCCTCCTGGCCGTAGCGACCAGTGGCGACCAGGTGGTGCGGGATTCCTTCACCATCCGCGGCGAACTCGTGGTTGATTTACTTACACCGGCAAGCTCGGTACTCCCTGCTTCCCCGGGGGAGGTAGTCGAGATCTCCGCGACTTCCTACGTGGCGTCTTCCCTGTCCATCATCGACGGTACCACGGAGGTGGCCAGCCAGGATGGCACTACGATTACGCAGTCCGTCACCCTTCCCGCGGGCGAAGTGACTACCTACACCATCCGATCCGAATACCGGGGAGCGACGGCCACGGCTACCGTCACCTACATTACCGGTGAGCCCGTCGTGGCGGAAGTCCCGGTGGAAGCCCGGCCCGGGGCCACCCGCACCGAAGACGGCGGCTTGCTGCTCGTGCTGCGGGCACCGGGGAAGTCCGACGTGTTCGTCGTAGGAAATTTTAATGACTGGTCACCCGTGGCCGCCTCCCGGATGACGCGTACCCCCGATGATACGACCTTCTGGCTGCAGATTCCGGCGGCGGACCTCCCGGCGGAAGACTTTCTCTATCAGTACGCGGTAGACGGACAGGGACGCTACGCCGACCCCTTCAGCACCCTGGTGCTCGACCCCGACGATGATCCCTTCATTGCACCCGCGACCTTCGCCGGCATTCCTCCTTACCCTACGGGGCAGGCCGACGGAATCGTGAGCTGGCTGCAACTGGACGCCCCTGATTTCGACTGGGCATCCGATGACTTTGATCGACCGGACCCCGAAAAGATGGTAGTCTACGAACTGCTGATCCGCGACTTCCTCGCCGACCACAGCTACCAATCCCTGACGGACACCCTCGACTACCTCGACCGGCTGGGCATCAATACCATCGAACTCCTGCCCGTGAATGAATTCGAAGGCAACATCAGCTGGGGGTACAACCCGAGTTTTCACATGGCGCTCGATAAGTATTACGGCAGCCCCGAGGATCTCAAAACCTTCGTGGATGCCGCCCACGCCCGCGATATCGCGGTGGTCCTCGACGTCGTCTACAACCACGCCTTCGGAGAAAGCCCGCTCATTCGTATGTGGCCCGGTGCCCAGTCGTTCGAGCCCGGGGCGGACAATCCCTACGCGAACGTGCAGGCCCGCCACCCCTTCAACGTGGGCTACGACCTGAATCACGAGAGTCCGCTGACCCGGGAATTAGTCAAGGTGACCCTGGCCTACTGGCTGGAGGAATACCACGTGGACGGCTTTCGCTTTGACCTCAGCAAGGGCTTTACGCAGACGCAGAGCAACGACGTAGGCAGCTGGAACCGCTACGACGCTTCCCGCATCGCCATCATCAAGGACTACGCGGACTTGGTCTGGTCGGTAGACGAGGATGCCTACATGATCATGGAGCACCTCGGGGACAGCCGGGAAGAGAACGAGCTGGCGCAATACGGCAACGGCATGTACTTCTGGTCGGGTTTCAATCCCCACGACGCCTACCTGGAGGCCGCCATGGGCTACCTACCGAACTCCAACATTCGTGCGGTCCTGGCGGAAAACCGCGGCTTCGAGCAGCGCAGCCTGGTCGCCTACATGGAAAGCCACGATGAGGAGCGGATGGTGTGGAAGAACCTACAATTTGGCAACAGCAGCGGCACCTACGACGTCACGAACCTGCCCACCGCCCTCGATCGCGTCGAGCTGGCCAGTGCCCTGTTCTACACCCTGCCCGGCCCCAAGATGCTCTGGCAGTTCGGAGAGCTTGGTTACGATTACCCCATCAATTACTGTCCCGACGGCACCGTAGACGAGGGCTGCCGCACGGCACCCAAGCCCATCGTCTGGGAGTACCGCGACCAACCCGACCGCCAGGAGGTGTACAATACCATCTCCGACCTGCTGTACCTCCGGAACAACTACGATTTCTTTCACGGCGACGTCACGGCCTCCCAGTTTACCGGAGCGGTCAAATACGCGCAGATGAGTAGTTCCGACGGGCAGGCCGCCGTATTCGGCAACTTTGGCGTGACTCCCGCTACCGCCACCGGGGTGGTACCCGCCGCCGGCACTTGGTACGACTACTTCAGCGGAGAAACCGTGACCATCAGCGACCCTACGGCCGGCATCGAACTGGCCCCGGGGGAATACCGCCTCTACCTCTCCCAGTCCATCGAGCGGGGCGGCGGGCGCCTGACCACCGGCACCAACGAGGCCGCCGTAGCCCGCCTGGCCTTCACCGTACACCCTAACCCGACTTCAGATCGGCTGACTACCGCCTTTACGCTGGAGCAGGCCTCCCGCGTCACGGTTAGCCTGTTTGACGTGACGGGCCGCTCCGTGCGGCAGCTGTTTGCGGGCGATCTCCCGGCCGGTCCCCAGACGCTGGACGCATCCGTCAGCGGCCTGCCGGCCGGCCCCTACTTCCTGCGGGTGACCGACGGCGGCAGCTCCGCGGTACGCCAGGTGATGGTCCGGTAACAACCCCCACACCCCCAACGAAAAAGCCCCGGCATCCTCACGGATGTCGGGGCTTTTCTACCGCTGCAGGCGCCTACCGGCCAGCGGCCGGCTAAACCGCCCGCAGGGCGTCTACAAAGTGGAGGCGGCGAGATTCGAACTCGCGTCCAGCGAAAGCGCAAGGCAACTTTCTACATGCTTATTTACCAATCGAATTTTCGAGCGCCGGGTAAGTATGGTAACCCACTCAATCGGCGCCTTAGATCCTTAATCTCGCTCACGACTCAGATCAGGGTCGCGGGCCAGCCCGAGGGGGTGATGATATGCGGCGCGGTGTGTATCAGGCGTCAACCACACGGCACATTTAGGCAGTTAGTCTGAGACTAGGCTGCCATAGCATAGCTGGGAGTGCCAACTAAAGGTATAATCGTTATTTTTTACGGAGTAACCAATCATGCTCCGGCATGCTTACTGCAAAGCTTACTTCCCTGTCGATTCCGGTACGCCCCCGTTGGAGCTCAGCCTTGGGTAGATTGCTGACCTTCTAGGGGTAAACGCTGTGGGGGGCGGCTTAGTTCTTTCGCAGTCGGTGAATTGGGGAATTGGTGGTTTATTGAGTTGTTGAATGGCGCGCAGGATGCCTGCCCCTCGCTGCGCTCGGGTATGCAGCGGTCCCACCCGAGCGCAGCGAGAGGCAGGCGAACCGTCCGCAACCCACCAACCCACCAACTCAAAAACTCACCAATCCTACCGCACCCCCGTCCGCAACAATTCTCGTTTGCCCGCCTTCGTCCAGATCGACCCGACCAGTTCATCCCCGACGGCCAGGGGTCCTACGCCCTCCGGCGTGCCGGTGAAGAGCAGGTCCCCCTTCTGGAGGCGGAAGAATTTGCTGACGTAGCAGATCAGTTCCGGGATAGGAAAGAGCATGTTGCGGCTGAACCCGTGTTGCACCTCTTCCCCGTTCTTTTCGAGGCTGAACTCGATGTCGTCGAAGTGGGCGAAGTCCGCGGGTGCCAGGAACTCGGCGGAGAGCGGCGCGGAGTGGTCGAAGGCCTTAGCGATCTCCCAGGGATGTCCTTTCGCTTTGCACTGCTGCTGGAGGTCGCGGGCAGTCAGGTCGAGCCCGAGGCCGATGCTCTCCACGTAGTCCATGGCGAAGGGCGGCTGCACGTGGCGGCCGTTCTTGGCGATCTTAACTATCAGTTCCAGTTCGTAGTGGATGTCTTGGCTGAAGTCCGGGTAGTAAAAGGGCTTGTGGTTCGCCAGAATGGCGGATCCCGGCTTCATGAACACGAGGGGCTCGTCGGGACGGGCATTGCCCAGCTCAGCGGCGTGGGCGGCGTAGTTGCGGCCGATGCAAATCAGTTTCAAGGGAGGGAAGGGGTTAGGGGGTTAGGGATGGAAGGGGGTTAAGGGGCGCTCATCGAATGGCTGCCGTAGGCCTCATCCGATGTCTCGTCCATTTACTTGCCAGCTGGTATCGGATAGGTTAGCTACGATCCGGGCTTCGATGTCGGTGGTATCCGCGGGGATGAAGGTCTTGCCAGTGATGCGCTCGTAGAGCTCGGTATAGCGTTGGGTAACCCTGTTTACAAAGTCATCGGGCATGGCCGGCATTTGTTGGCCCGAGAGGCCGCGGAAATCGTTGGCCATGAGCCACTCCCGGACGAATTCCTTGCTCAGTTGCTTCTGGTGTTCCCCGGCCTGCTGCCGTTCGGCGTAGCCATCGGCGTAAAAGTAGCGGCTGGAGTCGGGGGTATGGATCTCGTCGATGAGGTAGACTTCTCCGTCCAGCAGCCCGAATTCGTACTTGGTATCTACCAGCATAAGGCCCCGTTCCGCGGCCATGGCCGTACCGCGGGCAAACAGGCGACGAGTATAGTCTTCGAGTTGCTGGTACACCGCTTCGGGTACGATAGCGCGGGCCAGGATGTCCTCCCGGCTGATGTCTTCGTC
Organism: Lewinellaceae bacterium; assembly: GCA_963803525.1. Taxonomy (GTDB): domain Bacteria; phylum Bacteroidota; class Bacteroidia; order Chitinophagales; family Saprospiraceae; genus Neolewinella. Next base: position 571,867 of record CAWDMV010000002.1, on the reverse strand, counting down.
GTGGCCCTCCTCGGCCTTCGTGGCGGGGGTGATGATGGGCTCGGGAAAGGCATCGGCTTCGCGCATCCCCTCCGGCAGGGTGACTCCGCAGAGCGTGCGTCGGCCCGCGGAATATTCGCGCCAGCCGTGGCCGACGAGGTAGCCCCGGATGACCATTTCTATGGGAATGGGAGCGCAGGCCTTGCCGGTCGCTACGTTGGGGTCGGGATTGCTCTCCAGCCAGTTGGGGCAGATGTCGCGGGTAGACTCCAGGAAGTGGGCGGCGATCTGATTCAGGATCTGCCCCTTGTGCGGGATCGGCCGGGGCAGCACGTGGTCGAAGGAGCTGATGCGGTCACTCGCGACCATGAGCAATTTGCTGTCCCGCCAATAGACGTCGCGGACCTTGCCACGGTACAAGCGCGCCGGGGGGTCGAAGGTGAAATTGGTTGCGCGCAGGGCAGTATCCATGGGAGAGCGGCTTTGCGGCAATATTAACGAAAAAGGCCCGACCGATAACCGGACGGGCCTTTCTCACAGCGTTCCTTACCGGACTATAACTGGTGGGAAGCATGCTTCTCCTTGTACTTTTTGATCTGACGACGCAGGGCCTCCGTTACTTCCGCGGTGGCGCGTTCGATGCTCTCGTCGGTGTGGGTGGCAAAAAGGTCGTTGCCGGGAATGGCCAGGCGAATTTCTACGGTGTGGCCGTTGGTGGCGCTGCCATCGTCCTCCTTGACGAATACTTCCGCCCGCTCGATGCGGTCGTAATAGGTTTCGAGCTTGTTCACCTTCTCGTTAATGACGGCAATGGTGGCCTCGGAAAGCTCGGAAGATTTATTAATGATAACCTGCATGGGTACTTGGTTTTGGTGATGTAAAGAAGGCAAGTCAGGCGCGACCTACCTTGCAACCCCCTGCCTCATGTAGGCTGGCTGCTCTGGATTAACGACCTTTGGCCACTTTCGTTCGACAAATCCCGCATGTCCGAGGCTATACTTTCCTTCACCGATCACGCGGGGCACCACCTGGCCGCTTTGACCTACCTCGCACCCGCGCCCGACCGCCTGCCCGTAGTGTGGATTCATGGGTTGACGGCCAGCGTACGCTTCTGGGAAACGGCCATGTATCCCGAGGTGAGCGCCCACCGTACGTGGCACTCCCTAAGCCTTCCTTTTCACCACCCCAGTAGCTATTCCGGCTTAGCCAGCGCGGATTCACTCGACGAAAAGGTACTGAGCGATCTCGTGGCACTTTCCGTAGATCGCCTCATCCCAACCGGGCGCTTTCACCTGGTAGGCTATTCCCTGGGAGCCTTTGCCGCCCTGAACTATGCGGCCAAGCACCCCGGTCGGGTAGCCTCGGTCGTTAGTATCGGAGGATTTATGACCGGCCGGGCCCGGGGGCTGGAGGCCATGTTGCAGTTTTTGTCGAGGGGGGAACTATTGCGCCGCGCCCTATTCCATTTCAGCTGGTGGGTGCTCAAGCGCCACGTGTTCTTTCTCAAGCTGGCGACCCTCTTCTACGCCCGCCGGTGGCGACAACTCCTGCGCTATCCCGATTTGGACCCGACGTTGCGGAACATCTTCCCGGACGTCCGCCAACACTCCGTGGCGGGCCAACGGGCACTCTTCCGCTACCTGTTGGAGATGGACCTCATGGATGAGATAGACGGCATGCGCACCCCTACCCTCTTCCTTGCGGGGGAGCGGGACCCGATCATCCCCTACGCCCACCAGCGGGCCTGTGCCCGCCGCATGCCGGGCGCACGCCTTGTGTCCCTGCCGGGGGTGGGACACGTGGCCTTTGCCGAGGCGCCGGAGGTGTTCCGGCGGGAAGTGGTCGGGTGGCTCCATCGCCACGATCAACCTACGGTGACTTCCAGCTGACTGCGTCCGTTGCCCCGGGCCGAGAGCTGAATCTGACAGTGTATGCGTTCCCTTAGTTCCCGCACGTGAGAGATCAGCCCGATGGTCTTTCCCTGATGCTCGAGTTGTTCCAGCGCGGAGACGGCCTGATCCAGTACCCGCTCGTCCAGCGTGCCGAAGCCCTCATCAATGAAGAGCGACTGAATGTTCGTCCGCCCGCTGGCCAGTTCCGACAGCCCGAGGGCCAGGGCCAGACTGACCAGGAAGGTCTCGCCTCCACTGAGGGTGGACATGGGCCGTCGGTTGTCGTTCTGGTAGGTGTCGATGATCTCCAGTTCCAGCGTCTCTTTGCCCAGTTCCGCGGCGACCTTGTGGCGCATTCGGTAGCGCTCGCTGATGTGGAGAAGATGACGGTTTCCCACTTCCACCAGCCTTTGTAGAGTAAGCGTCTGCGCGAAGCGGCTAAACTTCACCCCGGACTGCTGCCCGATGAGGTCGTTGAGGCGGGCCCAGCGCTGAAGCTCCCGCTCCGCTTTTTTCATCTCCTCGAGGAGAAGGGCGTGGACGGATCGGCGCTGCTCATCCTGCTGGATTTCCTTTTCAATGCCGCCCCGCTGCTGGTCCGCCATACTGGTCTCCCTGATCAAATCATGTAGTTCGTCGTCGAGTTCGGTACGCGCTGATTGCTTAGCCAGGGCGGATTTTACCGAGGCCAGTTCGCTGGCGACCTCCGTGGCCGCCCGCTGCTGCGCCTCCTGGTCGACCTCCAGGCTCCGTAGACGCTCACGGTATTGCTCCTCGGTAGCGGGATCCAGCAGGGCGGCGGCCGCTACGGTGGCCGACGGGAGGGCGAATCGTGCCAACAGATCGGTTATCACCGCCTGCGCGGCCTGCTCCTTCCCCCGTAGGTCGTCCAATCGCTTTTGCGTGGAGGTCACCAACTCCAGGGCCAGGTGGAGTTCGCCCTGCCCCCGCTCCACAGCCTGGTGCGCCAGCGACCAGGCTTCCCGCACGCGGGCTTCCATGCGCTCCAGGTCGTTGCGGTAATCCTGACTGGAGCTTTGTCCAATCAGGGATTGCTTGCGTGCGGCAAGCCGGGCAACTTCCTCCTCCCCGCTCATCCCGTCCCGTTGCAGTTGGGTAGCCTGGCGTTCGTAGACGTCCAGCTCGTGACGGAGCGCGGCCACCCGGGGCTGGAGGGCCAGCAGGGCTTCCGCCCGGCTCCGTTTGCGACGTAGCTCCCCGCAAGTTTCCGCACAGGCGGCCCGCTCTTGCTCCATCTGGGCGAGGGATTCCCGGGCCACGGCGGGCGAGGGGGGAACCGGTCCGGATACCTTTATTTGTTTCAATTGCTCCTGCACGCGCTCCCCGGCCCCCCTCCGAACGGCTAGCTGAGTGGTGAGCGTTTGCAGGGTGTCCGCCGCCGCCGTCACCGCTTCCCGGGTACTTTCGAACTTGCTCCGGGCCGAGTCTAAATCTTGGCTGGCCACTAAAATATCGTTGTCCGTAACCGGCTGGTGATGCTCCAGCGCAGGATGGTGAAGCGAGCCGCAGAGGGCACAGGCTTGTCCCGGCCGTGTTTGCGCCCGCAGCGGCTCCAGTCCCTTACTCTGTTCGACCTGATGCAGAATCCGGCGGCGGCTCTCGACCGTTTGCTCGTCCCGGGTCGCGTCCTGCTGGAGTTGCGCCAATTGAGCAGCGGCGACCTCCCGACGAATGGAAATCTCCGCTACTTCCCTCGTTATTCTTTCCTTTTGTTCTTCGAGCCCCCACCGCTCCGCCCAGGCCGCCACCCGCGGCTGTTCCCGCTGTAGTTCCTCCAGGCGGGCTTCCGTTACCTCCAATTGGCGACCGATGGTAGTAGCGTCCTCCGTTCCAAGTTGTGCAACCAGCAGGTCCCGCTCCGTGCTGACTGCGGATAACCGTTCTCCGATCTCTTTCCGGTTCTTAGCCAGCTCAGCCAGCCGGAGCGCCCGCTGATCGGCTTCGCGACCGAGCACGGTCAGGGAGTTTTCCAGTTCCGTGGCCTTCCGCAGGGCCTCGAGCTTATCCGGTTTGGCGGTGGCGAACGCGGACTGCGCTTCCTCAGCTCCCCGGGCCGCTTGCCGCTCCTCGGCCACCCGGGCCTCCACGAACGTCTGGCGGGTGAGCAGGCGCCGGAGCTCTTGCTCTTCCTTTTCTACCTCCTGGTGCAGAGACTGCCGACGAAGGAGAGGCTCCCGCAGTGGACTCAGCCGGAGACTCTCGCGAAGTGCCTCCCGTACCGGGAAGAGTTTTTCCGCCGATTTCCGTAGCACCTCCTCCTGCAGACGTAAGTGATGTTGGCGCTCCAGCAGAGCGTCCTGCTGATCCAAGCGGGCTAGGGTTTCACGTATGCTTTGCTGGCGGGGCCGCAGGTGCAGGACGCGTTCCTTCACCGCGACGAGTTCGGCCTCGAGTTGCGCCCGGTCCGCTTCGGGTAAGGGATCAGAGTGCCCCTGGCGGTCCCGGAGCTGATCGTAGTGTACCCGGGCTTGCTTGTGGCGGTTAAATGCCGCCTCACTGATCTGGCTATAGATCTCGGTGCCCGTAATTTTTTCCAGAACGTCCGCCCGTTCGCGCAGGGAAGAATGCAGGAAGCGGGCGAACTGTCCCTGGGTAAGCATGACCGAGCGGACGAAACGGTCGTAGTCCAGACCGATCACCTCAACGGTGCGTTCATTCACTTCGGCCAGCAGATCGGCGTCGAGGGGTTGGTATTCCTCCGCTTCCGGGTTCCACCGGCTGAGCTGCCGTTGGGCCGTCTGAAGATTACCGTCCGGTTTCTGGCGCGAGCGCCGCCGCTCCCAACGGCTCAGGTAGGTACCGGTGCGCGTTTCGTACTCCACTTCCGCGAAGCACTCGCCCGTACCGTGACTCATGACTTCCGACCCGGTGTTGTCCCGCTCGGTCTTTCCGTACAGCGCAAGCGTGATCGCATCCAGAATAGTGGACTTCCCGGCTCCGGTGGGCCCGACGATGGCGTAGAGTCCGGCCGACCGCAGGGGCTCCCGGCGAAAGTCGATCTCCTGGTGCCCCACCAGGGAATTCAGGTTAAAAATGCCGATGCGCAGGATCTTCATTCCGCCGCGTTTTCCGTCATCCAGCCGCGCAGCTCCCGAAAGGAGTCGAGCAACTCCTCGTACTCCGAGCGCGCTTCCCCGCCGCCGTTGCACAGCCGGTAGAACACGTCCTCGGGGTCGAGCTCGTGCAGGTGGCGGGTGAGCTCCGGTACCTCCCCCACGGAGGCCCGATCCGTACGAATGGTCGTGATGCGCAGTAAGCGCGGAAGTCGGACCAGATCGGTGTCGTCCTCCTCGGGCGCCGGGGCCACCAGGGCCTCCAGTTCCTGGCGCAGCAGGGGCAGGGGGTGATCCGTTTCTACGCGTACCTCTACCCAGGGGGCGAGGGGTTCCGCTCCTTCGCCCCGCTGTGCGACGCTTAGCTTTTCCAGGGCTCGCTTGACTTCCCGGGCGCTTCCCCGTAGACTGTGCAGGCGGCGGCGGATGGGTACGCTTACCTTTTCGGTACACACCCCGCCGCCCGGGCCGATGCACTCAACCAAACAAACCGATTGTACGCCGCGGGCCTCCCCGAAGGTGAGGGGAATGAGGCTGCCCGAGTAGCGGACGTGGTCGAGCTCTCCGACACGCTGCGCGCGATGAATATGCCCGAGCGCGACGTAATCGAAGCGGGAATCAAATTCTGCGGCGCCCATGTTGTTGCGATCCGCCAGGTAGATATTGGTCACCTTATCCTCCGCATCCGTCGCACCGGCGGCGAAGAGGTGCCCGGTACCGACTAGTGGAATGGCCCGTCCCGCCCGACACCGATCCGCCGCCTCGGCGATATCGGCGTAGTGGGTACGGATGGCCCCCCGTAGCCGCTCTACTTTAGCGGTGGCCGTCTCACCGACGACGCTGTACTTCAGATCGCGGTCGCGGAGGTAGGGCACGGCCGCCACGATAAGGGAGGGCTCCGCATCGTCGGTCCTGCGGTAGACGGGAATGACCTGATCCTCGATCGCATCCCGCGCGCCGCCGACCAGGTGAACGTTGAGGTGGCGGAGCACGGCGGCCGGGGCGTCGAGTAGGGTTGGACTGTCGTGGTTGCCCCCCACGATGATGGCCGTACGGCAGGAGGTTTGCTGCAGACGCCCCAGGAAATCATAGTACAGGTTCCGGGCGGCGTTGGAGGGGTTCATGCTATCGAAGACGTCACCGGCCACGATAAGCACCTCGACCTCCCGCGCGCGAATGATTTCCAGCAGCCAGTCCAGTGCCAGTCCATGTTCCTTCGCCCGATCGAATCCGTACAATCGATGCCCCAGGTGCCAGTCTGCCGTGTGAAGAATTCGCATCAGTCGTTACCCGTGAATTTGCGGTGGGCCGGGTTGCCGCGGTAAAAGGGTGGGTAATCGCCACCGGGGATCTCCGGTTTGCCGGAATTAGCCTGGCGCAGGGCATAGGTTTGAGCCCGGAATTTCCCACCCGCGGCCACCTGCACGTCGATCGTTATGCGCTTATACTCATCGGCGGAGGATCCCGAGACGCTTTCGTAGGCGTCCAGCAATTGCCAGGTCTCCTCGGCCTGGCCGTCGTTGAGGCGGTAGAGCTCTCCGGTCACCGTCCCGCCGCCGCTCACGAAGCCGGGGTACCCTCCCAAATCGTAGAGGCGGCCGGAAGCCGTGGTCTTACCGACCAGACGGGCGCGGCGGCGCAGGAATTTGCTCATGCTGGAGGGGATGTCGCTGCGCAACGTGCCGTAGACGAACAGGTATTCCGGGGACGAACTCATGGGGCGGTACTTACGGGGTGACGGCTGCGGTAGGCATCGACCAGGTCCAGGTGGTGTTGCTTCACCACCCCTTCCTGGAAGTGTTCGGCAATGTACGCCAGCACGGCCTTTCGTCCGGCCTCGTCGGGCACGGCGAATTGCGCCTCGTCAACCCAATCGATGGTCTGTCCGGGCAGCAGGTCGGTAATCTCGAGGTCCTGTCCTTCGGCATACGCCTGGGCGAGGTGGCCGTAGACGGTCGCTGGCTTGACGCCGCGCTGCCGGGCGATGTCACGCACCGATGCCCCGCACATGTAGGCCCGGTAGCTCAGCAGGTGGGCGGGCGAGTTGTCTTCGCGCTTTGCCTGGGCTGCCGCAGGCGGTGCCGGGGCATCCGGTTCCGCTTCGTATGCCTTGATCGCCTGGATGAAGTGGGCACCGAAGCGACCGAGTTTAACCTCCCCTACCCCACTGATGCGGGACAGCGCGAGCTCCGTGGTCGGGGCGGCGGCGGCCATCTCTTCCAGGGTCTTGTCGGAAAAGATGAGGTAAGGCGGGATGGCCGCTTCCCGGGCGAGGGTACGGCGAACCTCCCGGAGTGCCTCAAACAAGGAGCCGCGGCTGCGCGGGGCGGCGGCCCGCTTGGCCGTTTTGGAAGCCTCCTGCTTTTGCCGGTCTTTGATGATGGAGAACTGGACCAACTCCACCCGCTCGCCGTCGAAGAGTACGCGCCGCGCACCGGAGGTCAGCCGCAATTTGTTGTAATCCTCGTGGGCCACGTACAGGTACCCGAGGCTGATGAGCTGGCCGAAGTACTGGTTCCAGTCGTAGGTCGACATATCGCGACCGGCCCCGTACGTCCGAATTTGGTCGTAGCCGTTGCGGCGCACGTCCTGACGGGCGGAACCGCGCAGGACGTCGATGGCCATCCCGATACCGACGGACTCCTTGAGGCGCGCCACGGCACTCAACGCCTTCTGGGCGATGACCGTTCCGTCGAAGCGCTTAGGGGGATTGGCACATACGTCGCAGTTGCCGCAGTCCTGGCTGTGGTCTTCACTAAAGTAATTCAGCAGGATGCGTCGCCGACAGGCCAGGCTCTCGGCGTACTCCTTCATCCGGTCGAGCTTGGCCAGCTGGATCTCGGCGTTGCCGCCCCCGGAGATCATGTCCTTGAGGGTCGTATAGTCGTTGTAGGAGTAGAACAGGAGCGTATCCGACTTACTGCCGTCGCGACCGGCGCGACCGATCTCCTGGTAATAGTTCTCCAGGTTCTTCGGCATGGTGTAGTGGATGACCCAGCGTACGTTGCTCTTATCGATGCCCATGCCAAAGGCGATGGTGGCGCAGACGATTAGCGTCTTGTCGTTAATAAAGTCCGACTGCACCCGGGCGCGGCGGTCGGGGCTGAGCCCGGCGTGATAGGCCTCGGCATTGTAGCCCGACTCCCGCAGTTTCTCGGCCAGTTGCTCGGTTTGTTTGCGGCTCAGGCAGTACACGATGCCGGCCTGCTGGGGGCGTTCGCGCACGAAACGGATGATTTGTTCGCGTCGTTTCTGCCCGGGACGGACCTCCAGGCTGAGGTTGGGTCGGTTGAAGGAGGAAATAAATTGCTTCCCCTGGGGAATACCCAGTTGCTCGGCCATGTCGCGGCGCGTCAAACGGTCCGCGGTTGCGGTGAGCGCCAGGATGGGCACGTCGGGAAAAGCCGTCTTGAGCTGCTGGAGCCTGGTATATTCGGGCCGGAAATCGTGCCCCCAGGCCGAAATGCAGTGCGCCTCATCGATGGCAAAGAGGCAGACCCGTCGCCGCCGCAGGAAGGAGAAAAAGCCGGGGGAAAGTAGCTTTTCGGGACTGACGTAGAGCAGGTGCAGCTCCCCGTTCTCGTAGGCCTGCTCCACGGCGTGGCTCTCCGTGCCGCGCTGGCTGCTGTTAAGAAAGGCGGCGCGGATACCGACGGCCCGCAGACCGTCGACCTGGTCCTTCATCAGGGAGATCAATGGGCTGACCACGACCACCGTGCCGTTCATCGTAACGGCGGGGATCTGGAAACACATCGACTTCCCGCCGCCGGTGGGCATGAGGACGATGCCGTCGTGACCGGCGTAGACGTGCTCGATGATGGAGAGCTGCAGTGGACGGAAGTCGTCGTAGCCAAAGTACTTTTTCAGGGCCGTCCGGGCCAGTGCTGCGTCCATTTTTTCTCTGCTTGTTACGGGAAGTGGGTTGGCAAATATTACAAATTGTTTTAGGATTTACAACCCTTGTTTGAAAATAATGGCTTTATGCCCCGCCTTTCCCCGATTGGGGGGCAATAGTGGGTATAAATTCCATCCGGGTGCTTTGTGGCCCGCCCAATAGGCCATAATTTTAGCCCTACCATGCGCAATCGTTTCTGGAAGCGACAGATTAACCGCCTTGAACGGGCGGGCAACGATGATTTTCTCCTCATCCTCACGGGGGGAGCGAGCGCGTACGCTACCCACGAACTCCATCACCTGCTGCGGCGGCTGCGGATCGAGTCCATGCGCCTGGGAGAGCTGCGCCGGACGATCTTCCGCCTGGGCGTGTGCATTCCGGCCATGCTCTTCACGGCCTGCGCGGCGGGGCTGCTGGGCTGGCACCCGGTAGTGTACGGTACGTTGGCGGCGCTGGCTTTCCTGGCTATCGTCCTCATTTTTGCCACGGCCTACGTACGGGGACGGTTCACTTGTCACGACCGGGGGAAACGCCTGCGCTGCATCATTCAGCAGGAACTGGAGCGTCGCCGCAAAGACGTCGGGGCCCTCTAAAATACTATTGGCTGCAAACGTAAACGGGGTTTGCCCGTTTACCAGAAAAAAGTAGCCATATGTTCACCCTATCCCGGCAGCTATTACTGCCGTTCCTATTGCTTGGTCTGTCTTCGCTCACGCTCGCGCAGACCGCCTCCATTGACTTTGAAAAATATACCCTGGACAACGGCCTGAAGGTCATTCTGCACCAGGATAATACCACGCCCATCGTGGCCGTATCCATCATGTACGAGGTGGGGGGAAAAGACAGCTTCGAGGGCCGCACTGGCTTCGCCCACTTCTTCGAGCACCTCCTGTTCGAGGGCAGTGAAAACATCGGCCGCGGGGAGATCGACGATTACGTACAGTCGGCCGGCGGCGCGCTCAACGCCAATACCAGCAACGACCGCACCTATTACTACGAGCTCCTGCCCAGCAACCAACTGGCCCTGGGCCTGTGGATCGAGAGCGAACGCCTGCTCCACGCCAAAGTGCAGACCATAGGCGTAGAAACGCAGCGGGAGGTCGTCAAGGAAGAACGGCGCCAGAGCTACGACAACCGGCCCTACGGCACGCTGACCATGGAGCTGTACAAGCGGGCCTTCAGGGAGCACCCCTACAAGGATCCCAACATCGGCTACATGGAAGACCTGAACAACGCCGAAGAAGCCGATTTCCAGCGGTTTTACCAGACGTACTACGTCCCCAATAACGCCATTCTGAGCATCGCCGGCGACCTGGATATCCCCGAAACCAAGGCCCTCATCGAAAAGTATTTTGCTGACATCCCCCGCGGCCCGGAAGTGCCCCGCATCGATATCGTGGAGCAGCCCCTGGGCGGCGAGGTGCGCGACACCGTCTACGACAACGTACCCCTGCCGGCCCTCATCATGGGTTACCGCACGGTAGCCCGGACCGATTCCGACTATTACGCCATCAGCATGATGAACCAGGTCCTGAGCCAGGGACAGAGCAGCCGCCTCAACAAGGCCCTCGTCGACGAGAAGGAACTGGCCGTGCAGGCCGGCAGCTTCCCGGCCTCCAGCCAGGATCCCGGACTCGCCATTGCCTTCGCGATCACCCGCCCCGGCACTACGGACCTGCGTCCCGTGGAGGCCGCCTTCGACGCGGAAGTGCAACGGCTGCAGACCGAGCTGATCTCGGACCGGGAATTCGAAAAGTTGCGTAATCAAATTGAGGTGGATGCGATCTCCGGCTACGGCAGCATGGCCGGAATTGCCGAGAGCCTGGCGGACAACGAGATGTTCCTCGGCGATGCCAACCTGATCAACACCGAGACCCAACGCTACCTCGCGGTGACCAAGGAGGACATCCGTCGGGTGGCCAAGGAGTATTACTCCAACGACAACCGCATCGTCCTCTACTGGCTTCCCCAGCCCACCAGCCGATAGTCCCTCACCCTGAAAAAATCTAAGATGAAACGTTTACCCCTTAGCCTGGCCTCCCTGCTGCTGCTTTTGCTCGTAGCCTGTGGAACGCCGAGGACCACCACCCCTTCCGCCACGACCACCGCACCCGCGACCGCGCCCGGAAATACCCCCTTGGATAGCGCGCCCGCGCCCATCAGTACGGCCGTCAACGACGATTTCCGCCGGAGTGCCCCGAGCCCGGGCCCGCCCCGGAAATTCAGTTAGGCGACTTTAACGACTTTACCCTGGACAACGGCCTGCAGGTCGTACTCGTAGAGAACCACAAGCTCCCCCGCGTGAGCTACCAGCTCTTCGTGGACGTGCCGCCCCACCTGGAGGGCGAGTACGCGGGTGCCCAGCAGATGCTCGGCAGCATGCTGCGCCGGGCCACCTCCGAAATGAGTAAGGAGGAGATCGACGAAGCCGTAGACTTCATCGGTGCCTCCCTCAGCACCAGCGGATCGGGTGCCTACGCCTCGACCATCAGTAAGTATAAGGAGGACGTGATCAAGCTTATGGCCGACGTCGTGCTCAAAGCCGAGTTCCCGGAAGCTGAATTCAACAAAGTGAAGGAGGACACGAAGGCCGGACTGGCGCAGCAGGTGACCACGCCCGACGCCATTGCCAGCCGCGTCACCCAGGCCGTGACCTACGGACTCAATCATCCCTACGGAGAGATGATGACCGAGCAAACGCTGGAAAACATCAACCTGGACGTGGTGAAGTCCGTCTACGACACCTACTTCGTGCCTAACCGCAGCTACCTCGTCATGGTGGGCGACCTGACCCCGGAGGAGGCCCGCGCCCTGGCCACCGAGCACTTCAGCGACTGGGCGCGCAAGGAAGTGGCGGTGCCGACCTTCCCTACCCCCCAGCCCCCCGAGGGCGTGACGGTCAACTTCGTCCCGCGCACCGGTTCCGTACAGTCGAATATCGTGTTCAGCGAACCCATCGAGTTGCAGCCCGGAACCAAGGAGTCCATCCGCGCGAACCTCATGAACATCGCCCTGGGCAGTGGCTTTAACGGCCGCCTGTTTGCCAACCTGCGGGAAGACAAGGGCTACACCTACGGTGCCTACTCCAGCACGGGCGACGATCCGCTGGTCGGCAATTTTCGCGCCTACGCCAACGTCCGCAACGAAGTGACCGACTCGGCCGTAACGGAGTTCTTGTACGAACTCAAGCGGATGGCCGAAGCGCCCATCACCGAGAAAGAGCTCAACAACGCCAAGATGCAGATCGCCGGCTCCTTCGGCCGTGCCCTGGAAAGCCCCCAGCGCATTGCCAGTTATGCCCTCAATACGGTCCGTTACGGACTCGACCGCGACTTCTACCCCGACTACCTGAAAGTGGTGCAGAACAGCAGCCTCAACGACGTTTCCGAAGTGGCCAGCGACCTCATCACCCCCCAGAATATCAATCTCATCGTAGTGGGCGACAAGGCCGTCGCCGAGAAGCTCGCCCAGTTCGCGACCTCCGGACAGGTGAATTACTACGACGTCAACGGCGTGCCCGTCGACATGCAGGCGGTTGAGGCACCCGTCGACGTGACCCCCGAACAAGTCCTGAACGGATACTTCGACGCGATCGGCGGTAAGGAAGCGGCCATGGCCGTCACGAACGTAGCCATCAAGATGGAGGGCAACGTGCAGGGCCAGACCATCGAGCAGGAAGTCTACACCACCAACGACGGCCGCATGAGCACCCAAATGAAAATGATGGGCATGGTCATGGCCGATCAGCGCTACAACCAGGGGAAGGCCATGATGGCCCAGCAGGGCCAGAAGATGGACCTTCCCGCCGAAGCCGTCGAGGCCATGGGCCAGCAGGCAGTCATCTTCCAGGAAGGGAATTACCTCGACATGCTCGACAAGATCACCGTAGAGGGATCGGAAATGGTCAGTGGCCAGCAGGCCATCGTTCTGGCCATTGAAACCCCCGCCGGATTAGTCCGCGAGTACTACGACGCCTCCACCCTGCTCAAGCTACAAACGGTGCGTCAGCAAGGCCCCATGACCGTCACCCAGAAGTACGCCGACTACCAACCCACCGACGGTATCCTCTTCCCCCACATGGTCACACTGGAGGGCATGGCCCCCTTCCCCATCGAAATGAAGGCTACGGAGGTCACTACGAACGGCCAACTGGAAGATTCGTTGTTTGAAGTGGAGTAGTAACAGCTTGTTTGGGTTTTCCGAGCCTGACGAAAACGCCGCTATTTTGGGTCTGTTCGAACCTCAAAAAGGGAGGTGCACTTCGTGGCTGCTTCGCGGTGACGGGCTAAGCGACTCTTTTTGAGGCGAAGAATAGGCGCAAAATAGCAAGTTTATGGCGGTGGGCGGAATCCCAAAGAAGCTGTTAGCTCGGCTGCGTACCTGACGCACCCACCCGAGCCAAGCGAGGGGCTTGAGTGTGATCACCAATCCAACAACTCAAAAATTCAACAACTCAACAACCCAACAACTCACCAACCCACCAACTACCCCCACCCATACTTCACGATACAGTAAATCGCCCGCACCCCATCGCGCCACCCGATCTTTTTCCCTTCCTCGTACGTCCGTCCGTAGTAGCTGATGCCGACCTCGTAGATGCGCACGCGGGGGAGGCGACTGATCTTAGCGGTGACTTCCGGCTCGAAGCCGAAGCGTTGTTCCCGCAAGTCGAGCGATTGAATCTGTTCGGTCCGGAAGAGCTTGTAGCACGTCTCCATGTCCGTCAGGTTCAGGTTATTGAAGGCGTTACTCAGCGTGGTGAGGAATTTGTTGCCGATCGTGTGCCAAAAGAACAGGATGCGGTGGGGCTTGCTCCCCTGAAAGCGGCTGCCGTAAACTACGTCGGCAAAGCCATCCAGCATGGGCTGCAGCAGTTCGTTGTATTCGCGGGGATCGTACTCCAGATCGGCGTCCTGTATGATGAGGTAGTCTCCGGTAGCCGCGGCGATCCCGGTATGCAGGGCCGCCCCCTTCCCCCGGTTAACGGGGTGCGACAGATACTCAATCGCGCAGGACGGATGGGCCTGGCGGTAGCGCCGGATAGCTTCGTCCGTGCTATCGGTAGAGCAGTCGTTAACAATTATGATCTCCCGGGTGATCCCCCCCACCAGTACGACCTGACGGATGCGGTCGAGAATATGATGGATAGTCCGGGCCTCATTGTAGGCCGGAATCACGATGGAAAGCTTAGGGGGGCTCGACATGGGGGCAAGTTACCGCGCGGGCAGACGATTGCTCAGGCGGCAGGGCCCACTACTGCTTCAGGATCGAACTAAGCAATAACTTCACGCTGACAGCGTGGTGCTGAACGAGCGGACAAAAGTTCAGCATAGCCGTAGCTACGGTGGATTCTTGGCGGGGAAGTGCAGCGCCGCGATGGCCAGTCAAAGTGCAGCTTATTTCGGTCCTGAAGCACTAGGCATAAATGAGGGCGAGGAGAAGCAGGACAATAAACAGCCTGCCGCAGAGTTGGTCGAATTTCATAAGTAAGAGGTGTAATGGGTCGAAGATATGCGCCGCAAATGTACGACTTAAATACGGGCCTCGCCAGCACCCGTGCTCCATCAATTGGCGGTCCGTACGTGGAGGGGCGGCGGGGCGGGAAGCGCGGGTGCGGTGCGCGGCGGGAAAACGATTCGGGGACTGGCTTGTTCGTCCCCAAAGCGCCGTTTTGCTTTCGGCATGCGATCATCCGCCCGCAGCCCGCCGTCCGCGCCCCATAAGTTAGCCCGCATGAACTTCATTCTATTCGCCAAGGCCCTGCACGTGGTCGGCTTCATCAGTTGGTTCGCCGGCCTGTTCTTCCTCGGGCGGCTGCTGGTGAATCACGCCGAAACGGACCGGGTGGCCGCCGCCGGACTGCCGGACAGTGATTTGCGGGCGGAAATCCTCCGGGAAGAGTATGCGGGGATGGAAACGCGGGTGTATAAGATCATCACCAATCCCGCCATGATGATCACCTGGGCCGGCGGCCTGGTAATGGTCGCGCTGAACCCGGGCTACTTCGTCAGCGGCACGCCCGGCTGGCTGGCGGTGAAGCTCACCCTGGTGGTGGGCATGGTCGCCTACCAGCTGTACACGAAAAAGCGAATCATGCTGCCCATGCAGCACGGGGAACGGCCACTATCCGCCTGGAAATTGCGGCTCTGGAATGAAGTCCCGACTTTTTTTTTGGTGACCATCGTCTTTACGGCCGTGTACGGTAAGGTCGGTGCGCTTAGTTATGTTTATCTTGGCATCGGTGTCCTGCTGTTCTGTCTGTTGGTCTATCGCGGAGCGGTAACTTATCGGAACAAGCGGACGGACGACCTCCTCCATGAGAAATAGACTACCATGATACATTTAGGAATTATTGAAGACGAGCCCATCATGCTCGCCAGCGTGGAAGAATGCTTCGAGGGCAACCGCGACGTCACCGTCGTGCACGCCGCCACCAGCGTAGAGGGTTTCCTGAGCCGGGTGCCCTCCAGCAGTCCCCTCAACACCCTGCTGCTCGACATCATGCTCCCGGGCATGAACGGCATTGCCGGCATCCCCCGCCTGCTGGAAAACTGGCCGGAGATGGACATCATCATGCTCACCAACAGCGACGAGAGCGACAATATCTTTCGGGCGCTGCAGGCCGGTGCCGTGGGCTACATCTCCAAGCGCCGCGTCAACCCCAGCATCATCCGCGACGCGGTCCATACCGTCAACCGCGGCGGCAGCTACATGAGCCCCAGCATCGCCCGCCAGGTCGTGGCCTTCCACAACCAGCAGCGCAAGAAGAACAGCGTCTCCACCGCCGATCAGCTCACCACCCGTCAGCTCGACATCGTCCAGGGCCTGGTCGACAACCTCTCCTACCGCGAGATCGGCGAGCGCCTCGACATCAGCATCGAGACCGTCCGCGACCACATCAAGAACATTTACCGCAAGCTGCAGGTGAATTCAAAGATGGAGGTGGTGCATAAGAAGCTTAAGGGGGAGATTTAGAGGGCTATCGCCGGTAGAGGGCTATCGCCGGTAGCCAGGTGAAATTTATTGACTATTCCAGGGCAATGGCCTTTCTACCGCCTACCGCGAGCGCAGCGCGTCTCTACCAGCGGCGAGCGCAGCAAGCCGCGTCTAATTTTCCTACCTTCACCGCATGAAAGCCATCATCCCCGTAGCCGGGGCGGGCATGCGTCTGCGGCCCCTGACGTACACCCAGCCCAAGCCGCTCATCCCGGTGGCGGGCAAGCCGATCATCAGCTTTATCGTGGACCAGCTCATTGCGTTGGGGGTGACGGACTTTGTCTTCATCATCGGCTACCTGGGGGAAAAGATCCGCGAGTACATCGAGCGGGTGTACCCACAGCTCAACACCGTGTTCGTGCTCCAGGAAGAACGGATGGGCTCGGCCCACGCGATCTGGCTGGCCCGTGACCATTACGCGGATGCCGGCGAGATCATCATCTTCTTCGGCGATGCCATCATCGATGCCGACCTGAGTGCGTTCGTTCGATCGGAATTCAGCTGCCTGGGCGTAAAGACCGTCGAAGATCCCCGGCAGTTCGGAGTGGTGGAAGAAGACCGGGAGGGCAACATCCGCGGCCTGATCGAAAAGCCCCTCATCCCTAAATCCAACCTCGCGATGGTGGGGTGCTACAAGATCCGGGAAGTACACCAATTTATCGAGGCCTGCGCCCACAACCT
The DNA here is from genome assembly GCA_963803525.1 of Lewinellaceae bacterium. Taxonomy (GTDB): domain Bacteria; phylum Bacteroidota; class Bacteroidia; order Chitinophagales; family Saprospiraceae; genus Neolewinella. The sequence goes on along the minus strand of CAWDMV010000002.1, from coordinate 555,350 downwards.
GGAACACCGGATCCGCAGCATCGGGGAATATCCCCTCACCGACGCCCTGGCCCGCATGCTCGAGTGGGGAGTGGAGCTGCGCACGATCCGCGTAGACAACTGGTTCGACTGCGGCCGCCGCGAGGTGCTCTTACAGACCAACGCCATTTTCCTCGACCGCCCGGGCTTCGCCACCGACGATCCCCCACCCTACGACAATGCCATCATTATCCACCCGGTGCACATCGGGGCCGACTGCGACATCAGCAACTCCATTGTAGGCCCCCACGTGACCGTCGGCGCTAACACCAAGATGGAGAACGCCATCGTGTCCGACTCCATCATCGGTGATTACGCGCGCATTTACGACATCGTGCTTCGTAAGTCGGTCGTTGGGAATGATGCGAGCATCGGGGGAATGCGCCACAGCCTGAACATTGGCGACAACACGGAGATTGACTTCGGTGGATAAGCGCACTACTTTATGAGCCTGGCCATCGCCATCGTTGCCTGCCTGCTGCTTTCGGCCCTCTTCAGCGGCTCGGAGATCGCCTACGTATCCGCTAACAAGCTGCGCGTAGAGCTGAAAAAGAAGCGCAACAACACCCGCAGCCGCATCCTCACGCGCTGGTTCGAGCGGCCGGCGGAGTTCCTGAGCACCATGCTCGTCGGCAATAACATTGCCCTGGTGGCCTTCACCTCGCTCGTCACGGTGCCCCTGACCTACGTGGTCAATTCTTTCTTCGGGATCGAGACCGAGATCTTCGTGCTGCTGCTGAATACCCTGCTGATCACGATCATCGTGCTTATTTTTGGGGAGTACGTCCCGAAGACGATCTTTCGGATGTACTCCGACAACGCGCTGTACTTCTGGGCGCTCCCCCTGCGGGCCCTGCAGGCGCTGCTCTGGCTGCCAAGCGTCATCATGACCACCACGAGCAACTGGCTGCTGCGGCTTTTCTTTCAGCGGCCCAGCGAGGAACTGGATACGGTCCTCACCCGCCTGGACCTCGAAAATTTCGTCAACCGCAGCCAGACCTCCGAAGAGCAGGAAGCCGCCATCGACACCAAACTCTTCGGCAACGCCCTTAACCTGGCCGACGTCCGCCTGCGCGACTGCATGGTGCCGCGGACCGAAATCGAAAGCATTGACGTCTCGGCCACCATCGAGGAGCTCGAACAGAAATTCATCGATACCCACCTCAGCCGCCTCATCATCGTCGACGGCGATATGGACAACGTCCTCGGTTACGTTCACCACCAGCAACTCCTGGAATTTCCCGATACGATCCGGCAGTGCATCCTGGAACTCACCTTCGTCCCGGAAGTGGGCCGGGTGGCCGACCTGCTGGACCGCTCCGTCAAGGAGCAACTCAGTATCGCCTGCGTGGTCGACGAGTACGGAGGGATCGCCGGGCTGGTCACGATGGAAGACCTGCTGGAGGAGATCTTCGGGGAGATCGAGGACGAGTACGACGAGGACGACTACATCGAGATCGACGAGGGCAACGGCTACTATAAATTCAGCGGGCGGCTGGAGATCAATTACCTCAACGAGAAGTACGCCCTACAACTGCCGGAGGGCGATTACCAGACCCTGTCCGGATTTATCGTCACCACCGCCGAGCGGGTGCCCGATCAGGACGAAGAGCTGGAGCTCGAAGGCTTTAATTTCCGGATGCTGGAGGTGAGCAATACCCGCATCGAGCTCGTGCACCTCCACGTCCTGCCCGAGCGGGAAACCGAATAGCGAACCCCTTGCGCCGGGAGCCGTTACCGGATTTTGACTCAGCCCCAAGCCCATGAACGACCTTTACGACATCGTCAACGCCACCCCGGTCATCATCCGCATGGTCATCCGCCTGGGAGTGGCTCTCCTGCTCGCCGCCCTCGTCACGCTGATCCTTTACGCGATCCTGCGGCGCACGGCCCGGCGCACCGATAGCTATACCGTAGAGGCCATCGCCAAAGAGACCCAGAACTCCTTCTACTGGTTCCTCTCCTTTATGCTGACGCTCATCCTCTGGCTGCAACTGGAGTCCAGCGTCTACCCGGACATCACCGACGCGCCCTGGTACCTCCGGTGGGGCATCCGGGTGGTGCGGACAATACTCTACGTATTCGGTGCCCTCCTGCTCGTCCGGATCGTCAACGTAGCCGCCGACACCGTACGCCACCGGTACAGCATCGACTCGGCGAACAACTTTCAGGAACGCAAGATCCTTACCCAGCTCCAGTACATCCAACGCATCGTGGGCATCGTCATCTTCATCGTGACCGTCGCCTTCATCCTCCTGCAATTCGACGCCGTCCGCAGCATCGGCACCGGCCTGCTTACCTCCGCGGGGGTCGGCGGCATCATCATCGGTTTCGCCGCCCAGAAATCCATTGCCAACCTGCTGGCCGGTTTCCAAATCGCCTTCACCCAACCCATCCGCATCGACGACGCCCTGATCGTGGACGGGGAATTCGGACGCGTAGAGGAAATCACCCTAACCTACGTGACCCTAAAGATCTGGGACCAGCGCCGGCTCATCATCCCCCTCAACAAGTTCATTGACGACACCTTCCAGAACTGGACCCGCAGTACCACTCAACTCATCGGCAGCGTCTTTATGTACGTCGACTACACCTTCCCGGTCGCCAAGCTCCGGGAGGAGGCCCAGCGCTTCGTTGAGACGCAGGAACTCTGGGACAAGCAGGTTTTTGGCGTCGCCGTCACCGACAACAACGCCGAGGTGATCACCGTCCGCATCATTGCCAGTGGAGGCGACTCCGGTCAGGTGTTCAACCTCCGCTGCGCCATCCGCGAGCACCTCATCGCGTGGATCCAGGACCACTACGCGGAGCACCTGCCGAAGACGCGGATTGAAATGAGCCCCCAGGACCGTGCCGTAGCCGCCGATCCCGGCAAGGAAGTAGAACTTTCCGCCCAGGAGGGCGATCGGGGATAACCGTGGTACGCTCCATCAAGGGTAGCGGTCGGTCCGGACCACCCTGACGTCACGGCATCCCCACGGGGTTCCAGGAACTACCCGGCACCCGCGCTGGTCCGTCCCCTGATCCATAGTTTCTGCCGTGTGCGGGGCGCGTACGCGGGTGCCGCGTGGAGGGGCGAGGATCAGGGAAGCGAGGTGCTCCGCAAGCGCGAACGGGCAATGTCATATGGGTGCAAAAGCGCCCCGGGGCCCACAACCATACGTTACCGGCCGGGTTAATCTGGTAGGTATAAAACACGGGAAGATGGGCAAGCAAGCGGCGATAGTATGGTTTAGAAGGGATTTGCGCTTGCACGACAACGAGGCGCTGGTGGACGCGATGAAGCACGGCGACGAGGTCCTGCCGGTGTACATTTTCGACCCCCGCGAATGGCGGGGCAGCCTACCCCTTACGGGCTTACCCAAGATTGGCGGCCACCGGGCCCGGTTTATCCTGGAGAGCGTGGCAGACCTGCGGCACAACCTGCGGGAGCGGGGTGCCGACCTCATCGTCCGCGTCGGCCACCCGGAAGACGTGCTGCCGGAACTCTCCAAGCAGTGCCGTGGTAGTTGGGTATTCTGCAACCGGGAGCGCACTTCCGAGGAACTGTCCGTACAGAACGCCGTGGAGCAGAACCTCTGGGCCATCGGCCGGGAAGTATACTACTCGCGCGGCAAGCTGCTCTATTACACCTCCGACCTGCCCTTCCCCATTACGCAGACACCGGATGTCTTCACCCAGTTCCGCAAGGAGACCGAGCGCCTCACGCCGGTCCGTCCGCCCCTACCAACGCCCGCCCGCCTTCCCATGGTGGCCGACGCCGGTATCGAGCCCGGCGAGCTGCCTGAGCTCGCCGATTTCGGTATTGCCCCGCCGGTGGAGGACGAACGCGCGGCCATCACCTGGAAGGGCGGAGAGACCGCCGGACTGGATCGGCTGGCCTATTACCTCTTCGACAGCCAGGCCATCTCCACCTACAAGGAAACCCGCAACGGCCTGATCGGCAGCGACTACAGCAGCAAATTCTCCGCCTGGCTGGCGCAGGGTTGCCTGAGCCCCAAACGCATCTACGCGGAGGTCAAGGCCTACGAAGCTAAGAACGGCGCCAACGAAAGTACCTACTGGATGATTTTCGAGTTGCTGTGGCGCGACTTCTTCCGCCTCATGGGCAAGAAGCACGGCGACCGCATCTTCCATAAGAACGGGTTCAAGGACGAAGACCACCCCGCGTGGAGCCGCGATGCCGGACTGCTGCAGCGGTGGATCGACGGACAGACCGGCACCCCCTTCATCGACGCCAATATGCGCGAGATCGCCCGTACCGGCTTCATGAGCAACCGCGGGCGGCAAAATACGGCCAGCTACCTGGTCAAGGACCTGAAGGTCGACTGGCGCCTGGGTGCCGAATACTTTGAGCACGAGCTTATCGACTACGACGTCACCAGCAACTGGTGCAACTGGAACTACGTGGCCGGCGTTGGCAGCGACCCGCGCGAGAACCGCTACTTCAACATTCTCAGCCAGGCGGAGCGTTACGACCCCCGGGGGGAGTACGTCAAACTGTGGTGCCCCGAACTCAGCGAATTACCGGAAGAATTTATCCACCGGCCCGAAGAGATGAGCGACGCCGAGCAGTCGGCCCACGGCCTGCGCATCGGCGCTACCTACCCTAAGCCGCTCGTCCCCAGCCGGCAGTACCGCGAAAAGCCCCCGAGCGCGCCTAGCGGCGGTAAGCGGGGGCGGGGGCGTCGTAGCCGCCGGCCGGCTTAACGCGCCGGTTCTACGCTCCCCGCCTCGATGTCCGCGCGGAAGCGTTGCGCGCTCAGCAGGCTAGCCCTTCTCACGCGTACCCCTCCGGAATCGACGACCGATACCCGATATAAAACGGGGCGCTCCCCGCCGTGCTGGACCACGGGATGGTCATCCAGGTCCAACAGGTGGGCGGAGCTGCTGGGCGTGCAGCAGCAGGGAAAGAGCATTAGGCTCAGTACGGTCCGAGGTTCATTTCAGGAGAGGGTAATCCCGGACAAACACGTACAAAACGGGCTGTCCACGATCTGCGTCCTACCCCATAGCGTTCTACCGCGGTCAGTAATGGCCGCTTCCGTACCCGGCGCGGGCAGCATCCCGCGCGCGCGCTGACTCCTCGCATCCGTAGACGTCGAATGGTGGGGCGTACTGATCCACCCCTCCATATCTGCTACTTTACTCCTAAGCCACGGTAACCTGAGGCCAGTCCGGGCCGGTGCGTGAATCATTCGTGGGGCGAAAGGGCTCCATTGTCCGGATCGGTAATCGACATCAGTGTGGTAAGCGCCATTCGGACGGTGGGATAAGTGCGTGTTTGGAATTCCACTCGCCGCCGCAAACTTGCTCTTTCGTGCCTACTCCTTCGCCCCGAAAAAGGTCACTTAGCCCGTCACCGCGAAGCAGCCTCGAAGTGCACCTCCCCTTTTGAGGCGCGCATAGACCCAAAATAGCAGGCGTTTTCGTCAGGCTCGGAAAACCCAAACAAGCGCTAAATCGGATTCCCGTACACACGTGGCCCCGGAACGTACTACCGGGCCTTCCTCCTCCAGCGCGAGGGTGAAACGGTCCAAAAGCCGGCCGACGGCCTCCGAAAGGGCTGCGGCGTGTCCGCGGGTGACGTCTATCCCCCCGCGGTCAAGCTCCGTTTCCAACAGCGGACCGATCGTTCCGGTAGACCAAGTTGGAAGTATCGATACACTAAGCCGACGCTATCACAGTAGGGGGGCGGTGACCGGCGGCCGAAGCGCAGGCGACCAGCAATTTGTCCGTCATCTCGGTAGCTGATCGTCCCGGCGAGCGCCGACCGGCTCAGTCATCCTGACTACTTGCCGAATGGTTTCGACGGCGCGTTGCGTACTGCCCCGGGTAAGTTCCACCTTGCCTTTCGCGCTGATGGCAACCGTATAAAGTGCCGGTTCGCCCTCGGTGATCCAGATGGTTTTGCTGAGTGGCTTACTGTTCATCGTCGGTGCGGACAGTTCCAGGGGGCCCCCAGCCTCCAGGACGGTGTACGCCCCCGGCACGAGCAGGTAGTCGCCGTTGTCAAAACGTACCAACAGGTCGGGGCCGCCGGCCGGGGAGATGTGGTGCACCAGAATACGATTGGCGTAGTCCCCCGTTTCACTGGCCATCCCCTGGGCGCCGTCCACCGCTCCGAGGGCACCAGACATCAGGTCCAGGGTGTAGACATCATCCCGGCTCCGGCTACCCACCGATCCGGCAATCGCTCCCCCAACGGCGCCGAAGAGCAGGCCACCCAGGGCCGCCTGCTTTGTCCGGGCCTCCGTATCGACGATACCACCGGGAATGGCCACGAGAATTTGTCCTGCCGCGTCCGTCCGCAGGCTGTAGTACTTGCGCTGGAGGTAGAGGTAAGTCGTCCCTTCGTAGTGGTAGCCCCAGTGTTCGCGCAGGTCCCGGCGCGACAGGTTTTCCGGGCGCGTGAAGCCGGCCTCGTAGAAGGTACCCGCGTCCGTCTGCCGGATTTCTTCGCGCCAATCCAGTGCAAGCCGTACGGAAGTGTCCACCCGACCGGCGCGGTAGTCAGCGACGGAATAGAAAGCGCCATCGGGCAGGTCAGCGGGTGCGGTGGACGTGAGCTGCTCCCCATCGCTAAATCGTCCTGCGCGGACGAGCTGGTCTAGTTCGTGGAGCAATTCGGACAGCGACTCCGCCAGCGCCCGGGCGTGTCCGGCGGTTACATCTAAGCCGCCCTCCACGCGGGACACCTGTAATGGGCCGTACGCCCGGACTTGCCCGCCGGCGTCGGTCATTTCCAGCGCAGCTTCGAGTTGCAGGCGGCGGCGCTCACTGCTCATGGTGATCTCTTCGTCGATGCGCAGGTAGCGGACCTGGAGGGTGGCCGGGGGAAGCTCCCGATCGCTGGTATTGCGCACGAGGGCGGCAGCCAGATTCATTTCCAGGCCATCCTGTACGAGCAGATCGCGTTGGTTGTTGAGCATGCCGGTGTATACCGTACCGAAACGACCATCCGGTACGCCGGTCTGGTCGCTTACCTGGTCGACGCGGAAGGTGAGCCCGGAGAGATCGATCTGCTCCCCGGAGACATCCAGGGCGTGAACCTTATTCGCCTGCCCGAAGAGCAGGGAAGGAAGACAGAGAACCAAGAGGCTCAGGTAGCGCATGGAAGAAATTTCGTGTGAAAATATGGGCATTGGAGAGGCGTAGCGTCTGGCCAAACACATTTTGATTTAACTAATATTAGTTGGCCAGCATACTGGACTATTCCTCCGCTGGTCACCCTTTTCGTGGTAGCGGGTGTTGAAACAACGTTCGGCCTAGAGCCCGGCGTTCCCCCCTTTTATCGTACTTTCGCCGCCCGGCCCCCAAGCCACTTACTGTATGGCCAAAGCAAAGAAAAAGAGCGGACAACTCGGTCTCCGGATGGGACTGAGCGACGAGCGCATTCCGAAACTCTTCGGTTTGCTGCTGATGTTCATTGCCGTTTACCTGACCATCGCCTTCGTCTCCTACCTCTTCACCTGGAAGATCGACCAGGACCGCGTGCTCCGTTTCAGCTGGAAACTGCTGAGTGAGGATGCGGCTTCGGTGGACAACTGGCTGGGACGCCTCGGCGCCTTCCTCTCCAATTTTTTCATTTATTTCTGCTTCGGGCTGCCGAGTTTCATCCTGGTCTACTTCCTGGGGCGGCTCGGGCTGAACCGCCTCCGGCGCGCGCCGCTGAAGCCGATGACCAACCTGTTCGTCAAGCTGATGCTGTTTACCATCGGCATGTCGGTGTTGCTCAGCTTCATCTTCGGCAGCTTCACCGACTTTCCGCTGGGCGGGGGCGTGGGCGACTACCTCGTCTCCCACCTGAGCGGGGTTTTCGGTGGCTTCGGCGTCATCCTTTTGCTGTTGTTGTTGCTGGGGCTCTACCTGATCTTCGAGGCGCGCATCGACTTTAACGGCTCGCCCACCCAGATTCGCCACGACGTGGTCGACCACTTCTCGGAGATGTTCCGCTTCCGGGGAAAGCCCCGTCCGGCACGTCCCTCCTCCGCACCCGCGTTCCCGCAAGCCCGGGAAACGTCGGACCCCCTGCTGCCCACGCGGCGACCTGCTTCCTCCCCCACCGCTTCCCTGGCGCCCGGCGACGGCAGCAGCTTCGAGATCGACTCCCCGCGCACCCTGTCCGAACAGGGACTGGAGCAAGTCCGGGGCGAGCAAATGGAAATGCCGATGGATGCCGTAGGTGACCTGACGCTGGTGAGTCACGACCCCCTGTCGGTAGGCAACGATAACCTCATCGTGGCCGACGGCGACAACGGCATTGACACCAGCCTGTCCGTGACCGAGGAGAACGCGGACCACTCCGAGCCCTACGACCCCACCCTGGACCTGCCCAGCTACGAGTCGCCCCACCTGCAGCTCTTGGTCGCATTCGACGACCAGAAACAGGAGGTGGACCGCGCCGAGCTCGAGGCGAATAAGGACCAGATCATCGAGACGCTGCTCAACTACAAGATCGAGATCACCAAGATCCGCGCCACCATCGGGCCGACGGTGACGCTCTACGAGATCGTACCCGCCCCCGGCGTGCGCATCTCCAAGATCAAGAACCTGGAGGACGACATCGCCCTGTCGCTGGCCGCCCTCGGTATCCGCATCATCGCGCCGATCCCGGGCCGCGGCACCATCGGTATCGAGGTACCGAACAAGAACCCCCAGATGGTAAGCATGCGGGAGGTGCTGGAGAGCGAGAAATTCCGCACCGCCAAGATGGACCTCCCCCTGGCCCTCGGCAAGACCATCAAGAACGAGGTGCTGATCGCCGACCTGGCCAAGATGCCCCACCTGCTGGTGGCCGGCGCGACCGGGCAGGGCAAGTCGGTCGGCATCAACTCGATCATCATGTCGCTGCTCTACAAGAAGCACCCGAGCCAGGTCAAGCTGGTCATGATCGACCCCAAAAAGGTGGAACTCTTCCCCTACGCCAAGCTCGAGAGCCACTTCCTGGCCTTCCTGCCCGGACAGACCGAGCCCATCACGACGGAGACCACCAAAGTCATCCACATCCTCAACTCGCTGTGCATCGAGATGGATCAGCGCTACGACCTGCTCAAAAAGGCGGCGGCGCGCAACATCAAGGAGTACAACGAGAAGTTCGTGGCCCGGCGGCTGAATCCCGAGAAGGGCCACAAGTTTTTGCCCTTCATCGTGCTCATCATCGACGAATTTGCCGACCTCATCATGACGGCCGGCAAGGAAGTGGAAATGCCCATCGCGCGCCTGGCGCAGTTGTCCCGGGCCGTGGGCATCCACCTGGTGATCGCCACCCAGCGGCCCTCGGTGAACATCATCACCGGCGTCATCAAGGCCAACTTCCCGGCCCGGATTGCCTACAAGGTGACCGCCAAGGTCGACTCCCGCACCATCCTCGACTCCGGCGGTGCCGACCAGCTCATCGGCCGGGGCGACATGCTCCTCAGCAACGGCGGCGACGTGGTGCGCCTGCAGGGGGCCTTCGTGGACACCCCCGAGGTGGAGGAGGTCATCAACTTCATCGGCAACCAGCGGGGTTACGTCGAGCCCTACCTCCTGCCCGAGTACAACACCGACGAGGAAATGGCGGGTTCCGGCGCCCTCAGCTACGCCGACCTCGACGACATGTTCGAGGATGCCAGCCGCCTGATCATCCAGCAGCAGCACGGGTCCACCTCCATGATCCAGCGCCGCCTCAAACTGGGCTACAACCGCGCCGGCCGCATCATGGACCAGATGGAGCAGCTCGGCATCGTCGGGCCGGCCCAGGGCTCCAAACCCCGCGAGGTGCTCGTGTACGACGAGATGGAGCTGACGCGCTTTATCGACGATTTGCGAAACAAGGGGTAAGCGCCAGACGACGTTCTTCCACCATGATGACAAGAAGGTTAAATTTCCCAAATTGGGAACTTCGCACTATCTTGGACGTTGTGAGAGTGATTGCTAAGCGAACGCTTCGGGAATTTTGGGAGAAGCACGCATCGGCTGAGGTCCCGCTCAAAACTTGGTTCGATGTAGCTGAGAAAACGGACTGGGCTACGCCACACGATGTCAAGGCGACCTACGCGCACGCCAGTATTCTCCCTAATGACCGAGCCGTGTTTAACATAAAGGGAAACGACTTTCGTCTGGTAACCTGGATTAATTATCCCAAGCAAATCATTTTCGTGAAGTTTATCGGCACTCATGCCGAGTACGACAATATAGATGCTTCAACCTACTAATCGATCAAATATGGGTACCAAGCCAATCAAGACGGAAGCCGATTACGACCTAGCGCTAACCCGTGTGGCGGAAATCTTCCAGGCTCCCGCAGGTACTCCGGAAAGCGATGAGATGGACGTACTGGTTATGTTGATCGAACGTTACGAAGCGGCGGCATTTCCGATCGAGACACCAGACCCGGTCGAAGCGATCCGCATCCGTATGGAGGAGAAGGGACTAAAAAATTCCGACCTGACCGACGCCATCGGCTCCCCAAGCCGCGTTTCCGAGATTTTAAATAAGCGAAGAAGGCTAACCGTGCAGATGGTCCATGCCCTGAGTCAGCAGCTCGGCCTATCGGCGGAGACGCTGGTCCAGCCATATGCAATTAACCGGTATCCGGTATCGGCCTGACACCTATAAATGCCGGACTACGTGCTGGCCTACCACCCGAAAACGTGCCCGACCACGCTCACCCGCAGCTGGTCCAGTCGCCCGACCATCGTCTCTTCCCCACCGGGCCCGTACGCCCGACCGATGGCGCCAAGAGTAGATTCCCACTGTAGGGAGACGCTTACGTCGTCGCTCAGGTCGTAGCTAAGCCGCAGGTTATAAGCCAGGCGGGTACGGCGCAGCACGGGCGGTAGCCCCTCCGTCGAAATCGTACGTGGGTCGACCCGCTCGATGATGCCGTCGCGTACTAAAAAGGTTTCCAGGAATTGGCGAGGCACCTCCTGGCCCTCCAGCGTTTGTTCGGCTATGTCTCCCAAGCGTCTGTCCTCATCCACCAACCGTAAGGCACCCAGTCCGCCGCCCACGCGTAATTTAGGCGAGATCGGCTTGAGTGGCCACTCCCCGGCCACCATCACCCGGTAGGCCCGCCAGCGGGGAATAACAGTGCGGAGCGATACGATAGTAGAGGGAGCGCCCGGCTCCGCCGCGGCCACCACCTGAGAGAAACTGCGCGATGCGGCGAAGCCCCCGAAGTCCGTCCGGGATAGCTCGAGCAGCAGCCGGCCCCACGGCTTACCCGTGTCGTAGCCCAGCTGTAGCCCGAAGCCGTGGGCGGTTCCCTGACCGTCGCCCGATTCATCCGCAATCCAGGCGGGACCGGCATAAACGGTCGGTCCGAGCGTCACCTGGGCGGACAGTCCCGTAGTGAATAAGAAAAGGAATAAGAGGAGCAGCTTACTCATGGCTTAGCGGGTTTGTACACGATTCCGAGATTCCAGTGCAGGTGCAACCGGAGCTGCTCCGGCCGCGGTGTAGGGATATATTCTGGTGCCGGTAAAGGATAGTTGTCCCGGGCGGGGTCAAAGCCCGGTTGGTACTGCACGTCCCGTACCTCGTATTTTAACCGCTCACCTGCCCCGAACGAGGTTCGCCGGTCGGTGCCCCACAAGTTGCCGGCGATTCCGCCACGGAGGGCCAGGGTAGGGCTGATCCAGCGGGTATAGTGCAGTTGCAGGCGCGCACCCGGCTGAACGACCGAGCGGTAGTGGATCGTCGCGGTACCGAACAGCCCGCGGGGTGGCCCCGGGGTCAGGGTCCCGTCCGGTCCGGGCAGCTCTTGCAGTTGCTGGTCCCCGAACGCTAGCGTTTGTTGGAGGCTGTTGATCCCCAGCGTCAGCAGCGCCCCCAGACTCAAGTCGCCCGATCCAATGCGAAAGTTCACCTGGCCGCCCGCTCCCGCATAGTAGCGCACAAACTGTTCCTGGATACTGCCGGGGCCGCGGGTGCGGGGAAAATCACCGGGCCGTCCGGCCAGGGTAGTATCTACGGGGACGCCGCCGCTAAAGCCATAGGTATCATCCTCGCTGCTGCGCCCGAGGGTCGCAAGCCAGCTGAATCGCCGGTGTACGCGCGCCTCTACGTCAAAGGAAACCCCGTAGCTGTAGGCGATTCGGGCCGGCACGTACAGGTTCATCCCGTAGCTCAGCCGGGAGGGATTAAGGCTGTCCGGTAGCTGGGCGAGCAGACGCCCACCGGTCAGGCTTAGTAAGAAAAACAGGGGTAAGGTCCAGCGCATGGTCTAGTGTGATCTGGTGGTTTTAATAGGTGGGTATAATCCGTTCTCGAGGTAGCGGACGCGGGGGGGCGGCGGTACGACGATCAGCGACTTTCCAATCGCCTCCAGCCGGGCCAACGGGCGGTAGCGGACCGGTCGGGGCCGGAGCACCGGCAAGAGATCCACGCGGCGAAGCCGCTCGCTTGGGCGCGCGACCACGGGGGCAGCGGGTATGACCTGGGCCATCGTATCGAAAGGAATAGCTGACGCTACCAGCTGCCGCGGGGGAGCGGTCGGAAGGCGAGGGAGGACGGAGATCGGTCGGACCGGCTCTTCCGGGCGAACGGGATCGGGAGAGACCAGAGCGGGCGCAGGCCCGCTTGCCGGTGGAAGGTTGGTATTCTTCCACTGCACCTGCGTCCCCGCCGCCACCAACAGCAACAGCAGTAAGACCAGCCACCACCGAAAGGGCTTTCGCGGGGACGGTTTACCGCCTGGCAACTGTGCCCGCATCGCCAGCCAGTCCGCATCCGTAGCGGCGGGGGTGTACGCATTCAGTGCCTGGCGCCAGTGTGTCTCGTGCTCATTCATTTGCCGGCATCTTTGGTCTGGTGAGTAGCTAAGTAGGTCCGTTGCAGGAGCTGCCGCGCCTTGCGCAGCCGCCACCGACTGGCCGTTTCGGCGATCTCCAGTTCATCAGCAACCTCCGCGTGGGTATGGCCGTCGAAGACCACCAGGCTGAATACCACCCGCAGGTGATCCGGCAGGCGGTGGAGCAGCTGGAGGATGTCCTCCACGGCCAATCGGTCGAGGGCGTCGTTGGGTACCGTGGCGGGCCAGACGAAGGCTCTATCCAGAAAGCGGCGCTGCGCCCGCGACTCGTCGCGGATGTGGGTAAGCACCGTCCGCCGGGTGATCGTGGCCAGCCAGCCGTCCAGATGGCCGGTTTCCTCGTAGCGATCCAGCGATTGGAAAACCACCAGCATGGCGGCGTTCAGTACCTGAACCGCTTCCTCCCGGCTCCCTGAGTAGCGCAGGCAGATGGGCAGCAGCCGGGGAAAGGAGCGCCGGTAGAATGCTTCCTGGGCCCGCAGCTCCCCCCGGCGGCAGGCCGGAATGAGGGAAGAGAGGTCAACGGGAGGTTCGGGCACGGAGGCAGCTTACTGGTTTCAGTACTATAATCTCCGGGTACTCCCTCGCGTGAGTCCCGTGCCGAAAAAATTTAGCGGGTGTCCGCATCCGCGTCGGCGTATTCCGAGGGCAACTTATCGAAGCGGTTGCGAAAAGCCCGGCTGAAGGAACGCGCATCGCGGTAGCCCACCGCGGCAGCCAGGGCGGCAATCGATGCGTAACTACCCGCGTCCAGGTGCCTGCGCGCTGCGCTCAGGCGGACATCCTGCACGTACTGGTTAGTCGTCAATCCGGTCAGGCGCTTGACCTGCCGCAAGCAGCGTGGAGTCGCTCATGGTAAATTCCATCGCCAGATCCGGCACGGTCAGGGAGGAATTCGAAATCTGGGCGGTAACGTAGGCCTCGAAGCGTTCCAGCCACGCGCGGTCCACTTCGGTGAGGGCCGTGACGGACGCGTCGGCCTGCTCGAGCTCGGCTTCGGTTTCGGCGCGCACCTGCTGATTTTGCAACAGCCGGGCGATACTCCGGCGCAGTTCCTCTTCCTCGAAGGGCTTGGTGAGGTAGTCGTCCACGCCGATACGCAGCGCGCGGAGGCGGTAGCCATTGTCCCCCCGGGCGGTCAGCATAATGACCGGCAGATGGCGGGTGGCCTCGCTGCCCTTCAGCCGTTCGAGCAAGGCGTAGCCGTCCATGACCGGCATCATGAGATCAGACAACACCAGGCGGCAGTCGGGCAGTTGGTTCAGTCGAGCGAGGGCCTGCTCCCCGTTGTGGGCCGTCTCCACCCGGTAATGACCGGATAAAATAAATTGCAGGTATTCCAGCAGGTCGGTATGATCTTCGACCACCAGTATGCACGGCTTGTCCCCGTCCATCACCTTGCTTGGGCGAGGTGCGAGGCGCGGCTACGGGCAGGGGGGCGGGCGGGGGGGCGGGCACGGCCTCCAGCGGAAGGCTCACGAAAAAAGCGGCCCCTTTGCCCGGCGCGGCTATCCACGCGGATTGTCCCGCCGAAGAGATTGACGTACTCCTTACACAGGGCCAGGCCGATGCCGGTGCCGCCCTGGGCGGGGAGGTCCGTGCGCCTGGTCTGGTAGAAGCGGTTAAACACGTTGGGGAAGTCGTCGGGGTGGATCCCCGGTCCATTGTCCCTTACCTCCAGCTGCAGACGGGCGTCCCCGTAGGTGATCCGTACCGACACCTCCCCGCCACCGGGGGTGAACTTGAAGGCGTTGGCGAGCAGGTTGGCTACGATGATGCGGCATTTCTCCCGGTCCAGTGAGGCAACCAATGTGGAGGGGATGGATACCTCCCGGTGGTAGGCCAAGTTCTTCTGCTGCGCCATGGTAGAGAAGTCTTCCACGCTTTGCCGGAAGTATTGGAGTAGCGGCGTGGGAGTGGGGCTCGATACCGGCAGTCCCGCCTCCAGCTTCTCCAACTCCAGGATCTGATCGACGAGCCCCTGCAGTTGTTCGCCGCTGCCGATGGCCAATTCCAGGAGCCGGTGCTGCCTTTCGGTTAGGTTGTCATCTTTCTGTACGGAGTGGATGGGTCCTTGGATCAGGGTAAGCGGGGTACGTAACTCGTGACTTACGTTGGCGAAGAAATGCGACTTGGCGGCATTCACCTTTTCCAATTCTTCGGCCTGTTCCCGGTTTGCTCGGCTAAGCTTCCCGAAGCGCACGGTGGTGAAGGTGAGCACGAGTCCGAGCATCAGGCCGAGGGCGACGACGAGGGAAAGCAGCCAGTTCCGGCGTTCCTCGTCGCGGAGCTGCCGCGCCTGCTCGGCGATGCGGGCCGCCTTGACCTGATCGTCATAGCGGGCATCCACCTCCAGTGCCTTCTGGTGCTGAAGCTTCTTCAGTTCATCGATTTCCAGGTCGTGCCCCTCATGCATATAATGATAGGCGGAGTCCAGCCGCCCCAGGCTGTAAAAGATCTCCCCGCGGCCCTGGAGCGCATCGGCGATGGCCGTACTGCTCTCCTGCCCCCCCAGAAGCGCCCGTTGAGCGGCCACCACACTGGAATCGTTATAAGTCAGGGCCCGTCGGTACCGCTGCTGCGCGATCATTCGGGTGGCCAGTCCGCCGAACATGTAGCTGACCCCCACGTGGTCGCCGAGTTGGCGACACAGGGCTATGCCGCGCTGGAAGTAGGCGATGGACTGGTCGGGGTAGATGTCCGTTAGGTAGCCCATTACCATGTAACCGCTGGCCAGCGTGACGGAATCCGCGTATAGGGGAGCGGTGCGCATCACCTCGTTGGCGTAGTGGATGGCCGAATCCCGGTCTTTGGAAAAAGAGCGGTGCCAGTAGGCCTTCCGCAGGGCGTACACGGGGTAGAGCGAGTCCAGCCCGTACGCGTCGATGGAACGCTTGGCCTCTGCTATGGCCCGGTCCGCACTGCCCCTCCGCTTCATCTTTTGGTACAGCTGGGCGAGGACCAGGTCACTGGAGGCGTAGGTCGACCACCGTTCCTGCCGCCGGCTCTCGGCTCGGAGGTGCAGCAGCATGGCCATGGCCGTAGAGTCGCGGTTGCTGTTGCCGTGGGCGGTCGCGGTGACCAGCAGGAGGTCCAGCCCCAGGGGGCTATCCATTTTCCCGGCGGTCTGGAGTACCGCGGTCAGGGAATCGGCGAGCTTAAGCGCCTTCTTGTTCTCCGTCGAGGCGACCAGCCGATCCGCCCGGTCTACTTCTTCCCGCAGGTGGGTCGGCGAATACTGGGCACGCGCCGCCAGGGGAAGCAACAGCAACACCAGGAACGAAAGCAGGCAGCGTGCAAAACGAAGGGAAGACAAAATGAATGGTTAGTGAGGGCGTAAAACGAGACTGCCGGACGAGTGGCCCGTAATAACGGATTGCAAAACCACCGAGCCCAAAATCAGACCCGGGTGATAGCCTAAAAATAATAGTCACCGAAAATGTATCCGCAAGGTAGCCCGCTAAGGCAATACATTACAAGTCCACCCGGCGTCCAGACGACCAATCCCCCCATCCACTACTTGCCACGTATACCCGTTGACGCAGCAATGTTTCCAAAAAACCGGACGGGCTATGCCATAAAACTACCCCCGGAACGTCGGCGGGCACGCGGGTGCGGGGCTCATCCCCGTAAGTGCGTCCCGTGTTCGCTCAGCGCTTGTTTGGGTTTTCCGAGCCTGACGAAAACGCCGCTATTTTGGGTCTGTTCGATCCTCGATAAGGGGAGGTGCACTTCGTGGCTGCTTCGCCGTGACGGGATAAGTGACGCTTTTCGAGGCGAAGAATAGACGCAAAAGAGCAAGTTTACGGCGGTGAGCGGAATCCCAAACAAGCGCTTAGCGTGCACCGGGGTACGGCGCGTCGGCGTAACTTCCCGGTAAACAAGTCCTCCGCCGTGTCCTTCCGCCATTTACTATTCACCGGTGTCCCCGCCCTGTTCCTGCTGACCGCATGTGCGGAAGAAGACAGTGCGCGGGCATCCGATGGGCAAGCCGCCGCCCGCCCCAACATCCTCTGGATCGTGTGTGAGGATATGAGTCCGCTCATCGCCGCCTTCGGGGATTCGACCATCCAGACCCCTAACCTGAGCCGGCTGGCGGCCCGGGGGGTACGCTTTCCGAATACCTTCAGCGTGGCCGGGGTGTGCGCGCCGAGCCGCCATGCGATCGCCACGGGGATGTACCCCATCAGCACCGGCGGCCACCACATGCGCACGCAGGGCAACGCGGAACGGCTGCAGTCCATCGGCCTGCCGGGCGCCTACGGGGCCCTGCCGCCGCCGGAGGTGAAGATGCTATCGCAGGTGCTGCGCGAGCACGGCTACTTCACGACCAACAACGAGAAGACGGACTACCAGTTTCAGGCGCCGAAAACGGCCTGGGACGAGCAGGGCCCCCGGGCGCACTACCGGCACCGGCCGGCGGGCCAACCCTTCTTCTCCGTCTTCAATTTAGAAATCACCCACGAAAGCCAGGTATGGGGAACGAATACCCGAACGCTGCGCTTCCGCGAGGGCTTCGAGAAGCCGGACTCGGACCTCGTGCGTTGGGGAGCCATCGCGCATACGGAGGATGGGCGGGCGAAAATCCAGCTCCCCGAGGACGTACAGCCTCCCCTACCCCCCTACCTGGCCGATACCGAACGGACGCGGCAGGACGTGCGGCGGGTGTACGACAATATCCGCATCCTGGACCGGCAGGTGGGCTTCCTGCTCGATCAACTGGAGGCCGACGGGCTGATGGACTCCACCATCGTATTCTTCTACAGCGACCACGGCGGTCCGCTGCCCCGCCAGAAGCGCCTGCTCTACGACAGTGGGATGCGGGTGCCCCTGATCGTGGCCTGGCCCGACGGCCGGCGGGCGGGGGAGGTGGACTCCACGCTGTTCAGCTTCGTGGACTTCGCGCCCACGGTGCACAGCCTGGCGGGCATCGAGCCGGCGGACTACCTCCAGGGGCAAGCCAAGCTCGGGGCGTACCAGCAGCCGCAGCGGGAATACGTCTTTGGTGCCGCCGACCGGCTCGACGAGATCTACGACCGCATCCGCGCGACCCGCGACCACCGCTTCAAGTACCTGCGCAACTACTACCCCGAGCGGCCCTACTACCTGCCGGTGGTGTACCGCGAGCAGATGGCCTCCATGCAGGAGCTGCTGCGGCTGCGCGATGCGGGGCAGCTGACGGACGCCCAGGCGCAGTGGTTCCGCAAGACCAAGGACCCGGAGGAGCTTTTCGACACCTACAGTGACCCCTACGAACTGCGGAACCTGGCCGGCCAACCGGAATACCAGGAGAAACTGGAGGAGCTGCGTGGTGCCATGGACGAGTGGCTGGCCCGTGTCGGCGATCTGGGCAGCGAGCCGGAGGTGGAGATGGTGCAGCGCTTCTGGAACGGGGCGGACGGAGTTGCCGGTCACGGGCCGTCCGCAGTTGCGCCGCGACAGCCTCGGCCGTTTCGTACTGGAGAGCAAGACGCCCGGGGCCCAGATCGCCTACCGTATCCTCCCGGCGGATGCGGACGTGGAGGGCTGGCGGGTCTACACCGGGCCGATCGCCTTTGACCTCGACAGCGGGGATACCCTGCGGGCGGTGGCGCAACGGATCGGGTACGGGGAGAGTGGGGTGAGTGAGGGGTGGTAGTTCGTTCTTTAGTTCGTTAGTTCTTTAGGGGCTGCCGCTGGGGGAGGCGTTGCTGATGTGGGGGCGGGGACGCGGGTGGAGGGGCTAGTAGGTAGACGTGATGCTGATGTACGGTACTACCGGGAAGAGGGTCAGTGACTGCAACTGCTGGCCGCCGTCCGGTGCCTGGTCGTAGAAGACGAAGTAGGGGTTAAGGCGGTTGTAAGCATTGTACAGGCCGAGGGAGGTGGTCCGCTTGCGTTCCTTGCCCTTTTTGGTGACGTACTTGATGAAATCCACGTTGACGTCCAGCCGGTGGTAGGTAGGCAGCCGGGCGTTGTTGCGGGAGGCGTATAGGTAGGCCGTCTGGGGACCGAAGCGGATGGGGGGGATTCGTGCATCGGGATCCTTTATCCGATCCAGTGCTTCCACCTCGTAGCTGGCACTCGGCAGGGTGATGGCGTTGCCGCTTTCCACCGTCCAGCTGATACTGGCGTTAAATTTTTGCTTCGGTTGCCACATCCCCACCAGCGAGATCATGTGCGGGCGGTCGAAGCGGTAGGGGAACGTCCTGCCGGCGTTCAGATCGTCGAAGCGACGCGTATTGCGGGAAAGGGTGTACGCGGCCCAGGCCTGGAGCTGCGGCGCGGTGTACTTGACCAGTAGTTCCGTGCCGATCACGTTGCCCCGGCCGCCGGTGCTGACTCTGTCCTGCCAGTCGCCCCCGCCGGCGAAGAAGGAAGCGCCGTCCCGGAAGTCGATCTGCCGGGAGAGCCGCTTGTAGAAGGTTTCGGCCTCCACCAGCCAGCGCCCCCGGTCGTAGCGCCCACCCAGGCTGAACTGCTCGGAGCGGCCGGGACGCACGCGCGCCGTAGCCGGGAGCCAGAGGTCGGTGGGGGGGCCGGTCCCGGAATTGGACAGCAGGTGGAGGGGTTGCACCATCCGGGCGTAGTGGACGAAGGCGGTGTAGCGGTCGTTCACCGGGTAGCTGACCGACAGCCGCGGTTGCAGGGTGGGGAGTATGCGGCCTCCCACCAGGTAGGCACCTGCGTACGCGCCCACATTTACCTCCCAGGGGCCGTTCAGCGTGGGTTCGAACTCGAGGAAGCCCCCGGCTTGGAAGGTGGTCAGTTCCCGTCCGCCCGTCTCCCGGACTTCTTCCCGCCCGTTCTCCATCCGCCGCAGCTTGATGAGGGGTTGGCGGTAGGCAGGCAGGTTAGCCGTGAACCCAAAGCGGTAAGCGTGGCGTGTGCGGAGCTCGTGGTGCAGCCGGAGCGACCAGTCCTGGATCCCGGAGCCGAGGTAGTTATCGATGTTCAGGTCGGACCGGGCGGGGTCTTCCGTAGTGATCGCTGCCTCGAAGATGTCGCGGTAGCGGTACTGGGTGTAGGCCAGGGCGTAGTTCGCGCTTAGGCGGGGGGAGACCGTGCGGTTCCACTGCAGTCCGATGGCCTGATTGCCCCACTGGGTGCTGAGCGAACCATTCTGGGTGACCTGGGGACGGACGGACTCGGTCGTGACCGAGTTCTGATCGAGGAAGAGCTTGTCGCTACCTCCGTAGGCACTCAACGTCAGCTCGTCGCCCCCGGGTAGGCGGTAAACGGCCTTGATCGTGGCGTCGTAAAAGAAAAAGCCGGCGTGAAAGGGAGCGTCGCGCCGGAACGGGCGGGCCAGTTGGACGGGAAGGTCGAGGTTAGAGCGGCGAACGGCGGCGGCTACCGTGAGGCGGTCCTTGACGAGGGGGCCGGAAAGGGCTAGTTTGGTGGACAGGAGGCCGAAGGAAAAGGTACGTGACCACTTATCCGGGCTACCGCGCTTCAGTCGGATGTCCACGATGGACGACAGCCGCCCCGAGTAGCGAGCCGGGAAGCCCCCCTTATAGAGGCTGATCGCGTTGATCCCCTCGGGGTCGATGATGGAGAAGAAGCCTCCCAGGTGGGTCGGAGAGTAGAGGGGGATGTTATCGACTAGGATCAGGTTTTGGTCCGGTGACCCGCCCCGCACGTAGAGCGCGCTCGAGCCCTCGGCCCCGTTTTGCACCCCGGGCAGGAGCTGAAGCGCCCGCAGGGGGTCGGATTCGCCAAACAGCCGGGGCAGCTTCTTGATAGTTTCGGCGGAAAGCCGGGCCACGGAGCCCTCCGTGCGTGGCACGAGGTAGTTGCGGCGGGCTTTCACCTCTACGGTAACGATGGTGCTGGAGTTCGGCCGTAGCTTCAGTTGCAGGAAGGTATCCCGGGATGCGGGGATCCACTGGTGTAGGGTTTCGTAGCCCAGGTACGACAGGGTTAGGGTAGCGCTGTCCGTCCGTTCGAGCGTAATGGAGAAGCGGCCCTCGGCGTCGGTGACCGACCGTTCGTTACTTGCCGGGTCGATCACGTAGGCACCGATCAGCCTTTCCTGGCTACCGGCATCGCTTACGGTACCGGATATGGTCGTGGACTGCGCGGACAGGTAACCGCAGGCTACCCAGGAAACCAGCAGCAGAAAATAACACTTCACTGGATTTGGACTACTTGGGTGTACACGGCCCCGACGACACCCAGGCCACCGGTCACGTTAGAAATCAGGGGCGCGGCCTGGGGGGCGAACATCAAGTCCTGCAGGCGCTCGAAGGTGATCCCATTCACGAGATAGCCTTCTACCAAATTCTGGGTATAGCGGTGGCGGGTCCAGCTTTTGAGGTAGTCGTAGTATGCCCTGTCAGTAGAGCGGAAAAGCAGGTAACTGCCCGGCTCGGTGATTCCGTAATGACCCTGGGTACCGAAGCTGCCCCCGGTATCGGACAGGTCGAAAGTTTGTGAAAAGACAAACGTCTCCCCGTCGAACAACTCATCCGAAAAAAATAGACTGTGGGGCACGAAGTCCTGGTCTCCTTCATTAGCCATCACCGGGTTAGGATTAGCGAGTACATACCGAAATCCTGCGAGGTATAGCGAATCATTGGCAAAGCTATTACTTATCCCAGGAAATACCATCTCGTAATAATTTGCTACTTCAATAGCATCGCTAATGGTTATTCTGAAAGTTGATAGTTGATCACCGTGGCGATTCTGGGTACCGTCCCGTATCCAGTCGATATTAGATATATCCGTTTCAACGGGTGCTATACCCTGGCACTGCAGGGTACCACCGTCCAGTAGCCGAACGATGATTTCATACGAACTGCCCGGGTGGGGGTAGTGAGGCGGCACGGTAATATAGCCGGCGCTGTCCACGGTTCCCTCTCCCACCCGATCGCCGTCTTGGAAGAACGCTACGGAAAAAACGGCGGGGATGGGACCGCGCGCACTTGAAGTGGACGTGGACGCTACAATGCGGAGAACGTCAAGCAGGCTATCGTTCACTTCCAGTACGCCGGAGAGTACGGGCTGGCTGGCACCCGTTTGAGGAATGTCAATCTCTAACGTTTGAACGCAGGCCGTAGTGGTGAGTATTATGGTGAGGAGGAGGGTGATTACGCGCGCACATGCCTTCATTTCGTTGAAATTAGTGTTTGATCACTTAGCGCTTGTTTGGGATGCCGCTCACCGCCGCAAACTTGCTCTTTTGCGCCTATTCTTCGTCTCAAAAAACGTCACTTAGCCCGCCACCGCGAAGCAGCCACGAAGTGCACCTCCCCTTTTCGAGGCTCGAATAGACCCAAATTAGCGGCGTTTTCGTCAGGCTCGGACAACCCAAACAAGCTCTTACTGTATTAGAGGATCGAAATTACTTCCACTGGTAGTCCATTCTTCAGTGATGCTTTGCCGACGCATTCACTGTATATCCTGCTTTACATTGTCGGTGTTTTCCTCACCCCCGGCCCCTCTCCGGAGGAGAGGGGAGACGCCTCCCATACGGCATGTACAGTAGTGAGTTTACTGCGTACATCGCTCATCACTATCGACTTGAACCCCGTGTTAGCGTCGATTTACGGCAGTAGTGCGACCTTACTAATGTTTCAGGATTGAACTAAGCAATAGCTTGACGCCGACAGCGTGGTGCTGAACGAGCGGACAAAAGTTCAGCATACTAAGTCTTACGGGGCCCTACCCGTAAGACCGTATAGCTACGGTGGATTTTTGGCGGGGAAGTGCAGCGCCGCGATGGCCAGTCAAGGGGCAGCTTATTTCGGTCCTGAAACATTAGATTACTCCCATAACGATCTTAACGGTTGGTCAGTATACCGGTAGTTTCAGTTTGCTGCTTCCATTAGCCCCTCTTCATCCAACGCCCTGCCCGCCTACTATTGCACCTGCGGCCCCGCCCCGCCTACGATGACCTCCCAATCCAGTTCCGGTCGCAAATAGCGTTGGGCCAGCTCCCGGATCTCCTCCGCGGTGATGGTACGGATGGTCTCGTCGAGGCGGGCCAGGTGACCGACGGCGTCGTACTCCTTGATGATGGCCGAGCGGTAGCGGCTGCTGACGGCGAGGGGGCCGTCGAGGTCCATGACCAGACCGCCGAGGAGGTAGGCACGCACCATGTCGAGTTCCTGGGGCGGGACGAGGTCCTGGCGGAGCTTCTCCATTTCACGGAGTATCTCGCGGCGCACTTCGACGACGTTCTCGTTGGCCACGTCGGCCGAGATGCCGAAGGTGCCGTCGAAGCGGTAGGTATCGAGGTCGGAGTCGATGCCGTAGGTGTAGCCCTTCTCCTCCCGGATGTTGCGCATGAGCCGGCTGCCGTAGTAGCCCCCGAGGATGGTCTCCAGTACGCAAAGTCCGGCATAATCGGGGTCGGTAATGCGGAAGCCCCGGCGGCCCCGGCGGATCATGGTCTGCTGGGCGCGGGGGCGGTGGACTTGCAGCAGTCCCGGGGGCTGCTCCCCAACCGCGTAGCTGGGGTCGGCGGCACGGCTCCCCGCGGGCAGCTGGCCGAAGGTCTTGTCGAGCAGTTGTTCCACGCCGGGACTGAGCTGGCCGACGACGCGCAGGGTGGCGTTGGCCGCGCCGTAGCAGCGGTCGTAGTGGGCGCGGAGCGCCGCCACGGTGAGGGCGTCGAAATCAGCTTTGTCGCCGCCGTAGCCGTAGGGGTTATCCAACCCGAAGGTGGCTTCCGACAGCATGCGGTAGGCCAGGGTGTCGGGGTCCTCCAGGTCTTCCCGCAGTTGTTGCTTGCTCCGCTTGAGGTAGCGCTTCAGGGCGCGGGGGGAGAAGGTCGGCGTGGCGGTGACCTCGGCCATGACGGGCAGCAGGCGGTCGGCGTGCTTGACGATCGTGGCCAGCGACAGACAGGCGACGTCATTGTCGTCGGGCGTCTCCAGCGAGGTGCCGTATTGCTCGAACAATTGCTCCAGGTCAGCGGCGGTGTAGCTCCCACTCCCCTCGGTCAGTAGGGCATTCGTGGCCCCGGCCACCAGGCGCTGCCCCTCGAACGGCCGGCCGGCGCGCCAGATCATCTCCGTGATGAGGATGGGCGCCTGCTCGACGTGTACGGCCACGACGCGCAGGCCGTTCCCCAGGGTCCACTCGCGGGCGGGCGGCAGGGCGGGGACGCGGGGTGGAAAGACGGGGGGGGCGTGTCGGTTGCGGATGGGGGGGGTTGTTTAATTAGTGAGTTAGTGAGTTGTTGAATTAGTGAATGGCGGGCGGGGTAGGCGGTGCTGATTACAGTAGCGGCTGCCCAATTGCCTGGGGACTGTATTCTCGGTAGGGCAGCAAGCTACAAAACGCTATTTCGCAGCAACAACACTCGACCGTGGCTTTTAGGTGAACTACACGGTGGGGTGTGTATGCGCGTAACTCAACAACCAACACCTCAGCCCCGCCTACCCCACCCGCCACTCAACAACCCACCAACTCAACAACCCACTGACTAATTACTCAACATCACCGGCATCACCAGCATCATAATATCCTGTCCGCCCTCCTGTTCGGTGGGGAGGAGAATACCGGCGCGGGTGGCCGTGGACATCTCGAGGCGGACCTCCTCGCCCTCCAGGACGCCGAGCATCTCGACGAGGAATTTGGCGTTGAAGCCGATCTGCAGCGGGGTGCCCTGGTAGGAGCAGCTGAGCTGTTCGGTGGCCTCGTTGCTGAAGTCGAGGTCCTGGGCGCTGACCGTGAGGCTGCCGTCGGCAATATTGAGGATGACCTGGTTGGTGGTCTTGTTGGCGTAGATGACGATCCGCTTCAGGCTGTTCTGGAAATCGGAGCGGTTGACCAGCAGCACGTTGGGGTTGTCGACCGGGATAACGGCGTTGTAGTCGGGGTAGCGGGCGTCGATCAGGCGGCAGGCCATCTTGGTATCGCCGTACTCAAAAAAGGCGTTGGCCTTGTCGAAACTGATGCTGACGGCCACGTCGGAGTGCGGCAGGGCGCCCTTGAGCAGGTTGAGCGCCTTCTTGGGAATGATGAAGCTGCTGGTGATCTCGCCGCTCAGGTCACTGAGGCTGTACTTCACGAGCTTGTGGGCGTCGGTGGCGACCATGACGAGCTTCGAGAAGTCTACCTGGAACAAGACGCCCGTCATGGCGGGGCGCAGCTCGTCGGTGGAGGTGGCGAAGATGGTCTTATTGATGCCTTCGAGCAGGCGCATGGCCGTGACGCTGATTTCGTCCGCCTCGCTGGGCGTGGGGATGTTGGGGTAGTCGCCCCCGGGCTCCCCGGCCAGCTTGTACTTGCCGTAGGCGGAGGTGATGGAGATGCCGTAGTTGTCCTCGTTCACGTCGAAGGTGATGGGCTGCTGCGGCAGGGCCTTAAGCGTATCGATGAGGATGCGGGCGGGCACGGCGACCTCCCCGTCTCCATCGGCGTTCACCTCCAGGCTGGTGACCACGCTCGTTTCCAGGTCGGTCGCGGCGATCTGCAGGGTCTTGCCCGTGATGGTAAACAGAAAATCTTCCAGGATCGGCAGCACCGGATTCGACGCGATGGCGCCCCCGGCAAGCTGTAATTTCTTCTGCAGATCGGAACTGGAAACGGAGAACTTCATGTGCGTGGTGGCTTTGGGCAAACTTACCTGAAAGGATTTACAAATTCCAATTTACAATGTACCATTTACAATTTGCGGCTATGCTCGCTACGCTCGTCCTAGCGGGGATGCTCGCTACGCTCGTGGGGATTCACCGCAGAGTACGCGGAGTTGCGCAGAGCTTTTCGCGCACGAGTCCCGATAGCTATCGGGGCGAGCATCCACGCAAATGGTACTTTGTAATTGGTACTTCGTAATTGGTAAATCCTTCCCTTACCGCCCCGGCCGCCAGCGCAGGCCCAGCACCCCCCAGATGCCGTACTGCGTAGTGGAGGCCAGCAGGGCACCGTCCTCGTCGGGCTTGCCGATCCAGCGCTCGGCGCGGTGGTCGGTGGCGTTGTTGAGGCGGAGGTAGAGGCTGATGTCTTTAAACAGCTCGTAGTCGGCGGCAATGTCGAGGCTGATGACGGAGTTGATCCAGACGGCTTCCCCATCTTGGAGCAGGTCTAGCGTGGAGCTGCGGTAGTTGCCGGCCAGGACGAGGTTGAGGCGGTAACGGGGATCGCTGTAGATCAGGCTGAGGTTGGCCGAGCGGCGCGGGGCCTGGGCGAGGGTGGACCCGTCCGCATGCTGACCCGAAATCCGGTAGTTGTTCAGGTTCACGTTCCCGTTCAGGTTGAGGTAGCGCAGGGAGGTACTGACGAAATCCAGACTCTGGTAAAAGCCGAGCTCCAATCCTAAAAGGCGGGCATCGGGGGTGTTCATGATCGAGTAACCCAGGGAGGGCTGGCCATTGACGAAGGCAAACTCGGCGGTGCGGACCGTAGGGTCCTGCAGGAACTTGGCGTAGGCGCTGATGCTGATGAGGCCGTCGTTGCGGCCGTAGCGCTCGTACGTGAGGTCGAAATTGCGGCTGTAGGTCGGGGCAACGTCGGTGGCGGCGATGGAATATACGTCCAGGCGGGCCTGCCGGCGCTCGCTGAAGCGGTCCGTAGGCACCACCGTCGCGTACGGGACCCGCGCCAGGGCCTCGTAGTACGCAAAGCGGAGCTGCCGGTCCCGGCGGATGCGGTAGGTCAGGTTCAGGCTGGGAAAGAGGTCGTTGTAGGAGGTACTGTCGCTTGCCCCGTCGCGGAGCAGGGTGTAATCCAGATCGGTGTACTCGTAGCGCAGGCCCACGGAGGAGCTAAACTTGGCCGTCCAGTTCGCTACGTACATCAGGTAAGCCGCCGCGATCTTTTCCGAGGCGTAGTAGTTGGGGCCGGCGTCGAGATCGGGAGCCGGCTCGATGAGGGGCTCGTTCTCCAGATCGGAAAATGATCCGCCGGGGATCGCGGGTGCCGGGGAGGTGGCACTGCGGTAGAAGTACTCCCGGTAGGTCCGTTCCTTAATGCGGTAGCGGCCACCGGCCCGGACGAAGCTGGTGCGGCTGTCGTTGACGTACTGCGTGAGGTTGAATCCTCCGATGGCGATGTCCTCGTCGAGGTCCAGCCCGTGCTGTTCGGTAGCGGTGCGGGGAAGTTGTTGGCCGGGAAAGCGGGTATCCGTGGCTACCTGCTGCAGGAACTCCTCGTCGCTGATGTCCGTGGGATTACCGAAGGTGAGCGCATGAAAGGCACGCTGGCGATCCTTTAACCGCTCGCCGGTGGTGGCGAAACTGAGGGCGTAGTCGAGCGTCAGACTTTTAAAGTTGTTCTCTACTTCCAGGGCGACCATATTCAGGCGGCGCTCCTCCCGCCAGCGGCTGGTGATGCGCTCCTCGGGGGGGCCGCTGTCGCGGTTGAAGTTGGCCTCGCGGGTGGTCACGTCGTCGTCGCTGGCACTGAAGTTGTAGCTCAGGCGCAGCCGGTTGTAGATGCTGGGACGCAACTCGATGGCGCCGACAACCCCCCGCTTGGTGGTGGCGCGGTCGGTGTCGATGGGGCGCACCCTGCTCACCTGCGTCCCCGTCACCCCGTTCTCCCCGTAGTCGTAGCGCTGCATGCGGTTGCCGCGGGCGTGGCGGAAATAGCTGCCCGCCAGTAGTCCGTACACCGACTCGTCGGCAAGCTCGGAGTTCAGCACGGCCGCGGCCTGGCTAATGCCGGAAGACTGCCCGGGGATCTGGTCGAAGCCGAAGTTGTTGCCGACCCCGCCCTGCAGCAGCACCTCGAAGCGCCGCTCGGGCTGGCGGATGCGGAAGTCCACCGTTCCCCCAATGGCGTCGGCGTCCATGTCGGCACTGCGGGTCTTGATCACGCGGACCTCGTCGACCAGGTTCGACTGGATGATGTCCAGGCTCCCCGCCCGGTCGGCCTCGGGCTGCACCACCGGCAGGCGCTGGCCGTTGAGGGAGATGGCGGTGTACTGCTCGGGCAGCCCCCGCACCTGCACCAGCTCCCCCTCCCCCCGGTTGCGGGTGATGGTTACGCCGGGCATGCGTTGTACGGTCTCGGCCAGGGTGATGTCGGGGTACTTGTTGAATAATTCGGCGTGGATGATGGTCTGGGCCGCGATGGCCGACTGCTGCACCCGCAGGGCCTGGGCCTGCCCGGAGGCCCGCCGACCGTAGACGATCACCTCGCCGGTGGTGACGTAGGTTTGTCCCATGACGAGGTTCACCTCGATCTCGCGGTCGGTGCGCGAGATCTGCAGCACGGTATCGAAGTTTTCGTAGCCGATGTAGGTGGCCTGGAGGCGGATGCGGCCCGGGGGAACGGCAATGCGGTAACGCCCTTCCAGGTCGCTGACGTCACCGATCACCGAGCCGATGACGCGCACGGAGGCCCCGATCAGCGTGTCCCCCTCCGTGTCCAGCACGTAACCGGAAACCTCCGCTTCCTGGGCCGAAAGGGAAAAGGAAAGCTGGAATGCGAACAGGAGGAAAACCGGGAAGAAGTGACGCATACCGACTAAAGCCGGGGAGGTGATTGGTTTGTTTACCCGGGCCGTTATAAATTAACGGACCTAAGACCCCCCCTATGGCCGCCGCCCCCCGCATTGTTTTTCTCGACGCCGCTACCCTGAGCGACCTTCCCGCCTTTTCCCGATTTAGTGATCTGGGCGAATTCATCTCCTACCCCCGCTCCTCCCAGGATCAGCTAGTGGAGCGGGCCGCCGGGGCCCAGGTGGTGATCGTCAATAAGTGCCACTTGAGTGCGGACCTCCTCGCGCAGCTCCCCGAACTCAAGCTCGTCTGCATCGCCGCCACCGGCATGAACAACGTCGACCGGGAGGCCACCGAAGCGCGCGGCATTCCCGTGCGCAACGTGGCCGGCTACAGCACGGATTCCGTAGCCCAGCTCACCCTGACCGCCCTCTTCGCGGTGGCCATGGACCTGGTCTACCTCAACCAGGCGGTCTACGCGGGGGAGTACAGCAAGGCCAAGGACTTTGCCCTCTGGCGGCAGCCCTTCTACGAGCTCCGCGGCGCCCGCTTCGGCATCCTCGGCATGGGGACCATCGGGCGGCGGGTGGCGGGACTGGCTACGGCCTACGGCGCCGAAGTGGTGTACTACAGCGTGCGGGGCAATGACCACGACGTCCCCTACCCCCGCCTGGCCTCCCTCGACGAATTCCTCGCGAGCTGCGACGTGGTGAGCATCCACTGCGCCCTCACGGAAGAAACCGACGGCCTGCTGGGCTACGCGGAACTGCGGAAAATGAAGTCCTCCGCCTACCTCGTCAATATGGCGCGCGGCGGCATCGTGGAGGAAGACGCCCTGGTGCGCGCCCTCGACGCGGGCCTCCTGGCCGGTGCCGCCGTCGACGTCTTCACCCAGGAGCCGCTGCCCGCCGACCACCCTTACCTCGGCATCCAGTATCCCCACCGCCTCTTGCTGACCCCCCACGTGGGCTGGGCGAGCGTGGAGGCGCGCACCACCCTGATCGAGGGGATCGTGGCGAACATCGACGCGGGATGGTGAAGGGGACGGAGGGAGCGGCGCTGCGCGCCGGACCGCTGCGCGGGGGACCGCTGCGCGGGGGACCGCTGCGCGGGGACCGCGCCGGGAGACCGCTGCGCGGGGGACGCAGGACACGGCGCTGCGCGCCGGACCGCTGCGCGGGAGATGTAGAACGCATCACCGGAGATGGGATGAACTACAGGATTGGGTTCAGGGGTTGTGGCAATGTATTTCGCGCGTGAAAAGCAGTCCTGATTCCCCCGCTTTAGCGGTCCGTAGGCGCGGAGCGCCGTGTCTATTGTCCTCTTCGGCAGCGGTCCGTAGGCGCGGAGCGCCGTGTCTACTGTCCCTGCTATTCGTAGTGCATCCCTTAATCGTAGTCGCGCAAACCCCCACCGAGCAGGTCATCGAAGACGTCATCGCCCAGGAAGCGGAGGACGGCGGCACCTTCAACTTCGACGACGTATTCGCCCGCCTGGAGACCTACGAGCGGCATCCCCTCGACCTTAACCGCGCCACGGCGGATGAGCTGACGGAACTGCTGTTGCTCTCCCCCGTGCAGGTCGACCGGCTGCTCGCCTACCGGGAGCGGATGGATGGCTTGCTGAGCGTGTACGAATTGCAGGCGGTGCCCGGACTGGACCTGGAGACCATCCGCCGCCTGCTGCCCTACGTGCGGGTGGGCGGCGGCCTGGACGACATCAGCGTACCCCTCGGGACGCTCCTGAAGGAAGGAACCCGCGAGGTATTCGTGCGCACGACCGCGCGCCTGGAACCCGCCCGGGGCTACGGGGACCCCGACCCGGCGTACGCGGGAGACCCCACCCGGCGCTACTTCAGGTACCGGCAGCGCTACGGCAGTCAACTCAGTCTCGGGGTGGTGGCGGAAAAGGATCCCGGGGAGCCCTTCTTCCGGGGGGCCAACCGCCGGCGGGGTTTCGATTTCTACAGCGCCCACTTCTTCCTGCGGAAGCTCAACCGCCGGGTCCGCGCCGTGGCCCTCGGGGACTTTACCGTCAGCTTTGGGCAAGGCTTGATTCTCTTCACCGGTTTTGGTTTCGGGAAGAGCAGCCTGACCACCAGCGTAGCGCGCCGTGCCCCCACTTTGCGGCCCTACGCGAGCGTGAGCGAGTTCAGCTTCATGCGCGGGGCGGGCACCACCCTGGCCTTCGGCGATCACCTCGAACTGACCGTCTTCGGCAGTCGCAAACGCCGTACGGCCAACGTAAGCGCGGACTCCCTCAGCGTAAGCTCGCTGGGCCTCAGTGGACTTCACCGTACCGCGAACGAGGTGGCCGACCGCAACGCCATCGCCCAGTCGAGTTACGGGGGAAGCCTGCAGTACCGTCCCCTGCGTCACCTGGAATTGGGTTTGCACTTTCTGGGCGAGCACCTGAGCCTGCCGCTACAACCCCGTCCGGCACCCTACAATCGCTTCTATTTTCGCGGGACCGACCTCCAGAACGTCAGCCTGGACTACCGCTACCGCTACCGCAACTTCTCCTTCTTTGGCGAGGTCGCGGGTGCCATGTCGTCCGGGGGGAAAGCCATGCTGCACGGGCTGCAACTCGGCCTCGACCGCTACGCCGACCTGGCCGTAGTGTACCGGAAGTACGACCGTGATTATCAGGCCCTCAGCGCCCAGCCCTTCGGGGAAGCCTCCGGGGGGCGCAACGAAGCGGGCATTTACCTGGGCCTGGAACTGCGCCCCGCTCCCCGCTGGCGCATCAACGCGTACTACGACATCTGGCAGCACCCCTGGCTCCGCTTCACGATCGACGCGCCGAGCAGCGGCCACGAATACCGCCTGCGCATCACGTACGCCGTGAAACGGAAACTGGATGCCTACGTAGAACTACGGGGGGAGACCAAGGGCTACGGCCTACCGGCAACGGAGGACGCCCGCCTCGACGCCGTCGGCGACCGCACCCGCTTCCAGGCCCGCCTGCACGCCGGTTACCACCTCACGCCGGCCCTGGAGTGGCGCAGCCGCATCGACCTCGGCTACACGGACGACCAACGCCGGGGCCTTCAGCGCGGGGGGCTCCTTCTGCAGGACCTGCACTACCGCCCGCTCGCCGCGCTCAGTTTCTCCGCGCGCGTGGCCGTATTCGCGACCGACGGGTATGACGTGCGCTTCTATGAGTACGAGAACGGCCTTACCTACAACGCCTTCGTGCTGCCCTACTTCGGGCAGGGCGCGCGTAGCTACCTCCTTTTGCGTTACAAGGCCCTGCGCGGCCTCACCCTCGAAGCCCGCATCGCCCAGACCCGCTCCTTCGACGGCAGCACCTTCGGCAGCGGACTCGAGGCGACCGACGCGCGTCGGCGGACCGAGATCGGCGGACAGCTTATTTATCGCTGGTGAGGCGGTCCTACCGCTTGACCACTTGAATGGCGGTTGTCCTTCCCCGGACCAAATAGATGCCCCCGGGAAGTGCGGCCATATCCAGCACGGTGCTTCCGCTACCGGACGGCCGGTGGGAAACCTGATGGGTTACTTCCTGCCCGAGGGCGTTGAACAGGCGCAGCACACCGAGCTCCTCCGGGTCCCCTTCCAGGCTTAAATACCGGGCGGTCGGATTGGGGTAGGCGGTCAGGGCGGCGGTGGGGAGACCGGCGATCCGTACCGTCCGGATGCCCGAGAACTGGCGGGAACCGCTGAGGTCCGTCTGCACGAGGCGGTAGTAAGACCTGCCGCGGTACGGCCGGGGGTCCGTGGTGGTATAGCCTGGTATTCGGGTGGATACCGCGCCCCCCGGCACGCGATCGACCGGACTCCAGTGCACGGCGTCGTGGGATTTCTCAATCGTGAAGTAGTCGACATCGCTGCGGGTACCGGTCCGCCAGTCCAGGCGAACGGCCGCTTCGGGCGTTACCCGCGCGTCGAAGGAAAGGACCTCCACCGACAGCGCACGCTGGTCGGCGTTTACCGTGGCCAGGGTGAAGCGCGTCCCGTCAGCCAGCCGGGTAATGCCGGTAAACTGGAACAGGCCGTCGCCCAGGGCCACGGCACCCGCGCTGGCCGCCTCGTTGAACGTCCCGTCGCCGTCGGTGTCCACGAGCAGCCGCAGGTCGTCGGCATTTACAGCAGTGAGGTCGGCCAGGTCCCAGCGCATGTCCACGGCCCCCACGTCGACGGGGCTGCTACCCGTTGCGTTCACCTCGCTGATGCGCCAGACCCGGGCAAAGCGGGCGGCGACGTCGGGCGGCACATCGGAGGTCTCGCTGAAGGTAGCCGCCCGGTCGTCGTGGCCCCAGAGCAGGAACTCATCGTCGCCCAGGTCCCGGGGATTACGCACGCGGAGCCGGCCGCTGCCCCGGGCGTCGTCGTGCAGGTTCGTGGAACTGACGCGGCCGATGCCGGCCACGTCGTAGTCGTAGTTTCCGTTGCCGGCATCGTCCTGGCGGTAAAGGTCATTTTCGAGCAGGGCATAGCCGTATTTGGCGGCGAGAAAATTGCTGACCAGAATACGCCGGGTGGTGTTGAGGGCTTCGCCGTAGTAGATCACTTCCCCGAGCTCGCCGGCGAAGTAGTGGTCGACCGCTCCATCCTCCGTACCCGCCCCGATGAGGGTAGCTTCGACGGTATTGAGCGGCATCTCTCCGACGGCGGCGGTACTCCCCTGCCCGTTCACGTACAGGCGTTTACCGTCCGTCCCGCTCTGGTATTCGACGACCTGTCCCGCCCAGGTACCGGCGGTAGACGCCCCCTCGCTGCCCTGCCAGTGGCCCATGCTCCAGCCGGTGCGGAACGACCAGGCGTCGGAATCGCTACGGGACGTTAGGGTGTAGCCATAGGAGGGCACGGGGCCGCCGTCCCCGCTGGAAAAGACGGTCTTGTAGGTGGCCGAGGGCGTCACCCGGGCGGCGGAGAAAAGCGTGTAGGCGGCCGTGTTGAGCTCGGCATCGAACGGCCGTTCAAAGTAGTGGCTGCTGCCGTTGAAGCTCAGGGCTGCCCGCCCGTTGACGGAAGCGTGCCGCAGTACGGCGCCGGTTCCGCGGGTGAACTGCTTGTTCTTGCCCGAGCGGTCGGCCCAGGTGGTCACGGCGGCATTGTCTTCCTGGCTGAGTTGGCCGGCGTCTAACCACAGGTGGAGGGAAGAGGTGGTGTTACAGACGCCGACACCGCCGGGGCCGTTCGACGCTTCGGTATTGGTCGTGGCGAAGGTGAAGCGGCTCCCGTTGACGAGGGCCGTCACGCCGCTGAAGCGGTAAAGGCCATTTCCGAGGTCGGTTGCCCCTCCGACGACGGTGGCGCCGGCAAAGGTGGCCGTGGTGGCATCGGTCACCAGCAGGCGCAGGGTGCCGGCGGTATAGCCCGTCACGCCGCCGAGGTCTACGGTAAGGTCTACGGCGCCGACATCGGCACCCGTGGCCCCGTCGTTGCTCGATTCGCTGACCCGCCAGACCCGGGCCATACGGCCGTCGGTGTTCGCGGGGATGTCCGTGAATTGGGTAATTGCCCGGGCGGCGTTGTCGTGCCCCCAGAACAAGAATTCGCCATCGTCGAGGCCCGTGGGATCGTTGATGCGGACGCTGCCGGTCCCCCGCGACTCGGTGTGCAGGTCAGCCGCCGAGGTGCGGCCGATGCCGGCTACGTCGTGGTCGTAGTTCCCGCCGGCCGCGGCGTCCTGGCGGTAGTAGTCGTCGGCGTTGACTTCGTAACCGTACTTCGCCGCCAGGTAATTCTTCACCAGCACGCGCTGGGTGGTGTTGAGGGCTGCTCCGAAGACGATCACCTCGGCGATGTCGCCCTGGAAGAAGTCACCCGCGGTGGTCTCGGTGCGTCCGGCGCCGATGCGGGTAGGCCGCACCGGGTTAGTGGTGGCGCTGCCGGAGGACTGAGCGATCGTCTGGCGGCTCACGTAAAGTTGTTTGGTGTTGCTGCTACCCTGAAACCTGATGGTCTGGCCGGCCCAGCTGCCGGGGGAGGCGGCGGTCGTCAGGGATTGGAAGTTGGCTCCGTTGGCCTTCCCCGTCAGAAAACTCCAGTCGTTTTTGTTGGCGGTGGCCTCCAGGGCGTAGCCCGTAGTCTTCGCGCCGCTGCCGGACACGACGTTGCGGCTGGCGATGGCCGTTTTGGTGATCGACGAGGCGGTTACGCGGGATGCAAGGAAGATCGTGTAGTCCTCCGGGTTGAGCCCGGCCGTATATGCCCGCTCGAAGTGATGCGAGCTGCCGTTGAAGCTGAAGGCGGCCTGGCCGTTGACGCGGTTGGCGCTCCAGCGGGCCCCGGGGCCCGCCGTGAAGTGGTGGGCCCACCCCGAGGCATCGTCCCAGCCCGCCACCGGGGCGCCGTCGGTCGCGCTGACGCGGTTGGCATCGAGCCAGAGGACGAGGGTACCCGCCCCGTCGTCCGTCCCCACCCCGCCGGGACCGGTCTGTGCCCACAGGGGCAGCGTGACGAAAAATAGTACGGGGAATAGGAGCTGCTGCATGGCAAGCGGGATTTTCGGGAGACGACAAGACGGAGCGACCGGAGCGTATGCGCGGGTAAGAACCCGGATACGCCAACTGCCCGGGGAGGTGGCGGGTATACTTTCGATAAACCGCCGCGGCAGCCGGGAAATTGTCCGGTCACCCCCGATAGTGCCTCCCCGGCACCCGCGCACCCGCACTCACCCCCTATTCCCGCGGTTGCGGACGGGCATGGACTAAGAGCTTGTTTGGGATTCCGCTCACCGGAGTAAAATTTGCTAGGGGATTAGTTCGTTCACCGCACAATTTTTGGGCGTCTTTTCCTTTTAGAGAATAGCTTCTTGTCGATGTATTCACAGGAAGATGTTCAACGAAAGTGAGTTCTCCCCTACTTATACCCCGGCTCCTCGCGGCACCCGCGGCCGAGCTAGTGTTTCAGGATTGAACTAAGCAATAGCTTGACGCCGACAGCGTGGTGCTGAACGAGCGGACAAAAGTTCAGCATAGCCGTAGCTACGGTGGATTTTTGGCCGGGAAGTGCAGCGCCGCGATGGCCAGTCAAGGTGCAGCTTATTTCGGTCCGGAAGCACTAGGGGTGTCTTCGGAGTGCTTTTCGTAACCCAGTCGGCCGAGCCTTCGGGCTTGCAGCAGTCGCAACCGCCCTTTTGGGTCCGTGCCTATGTACCAAACCATACTCCACAAGCAGATTTCCACCCACCTTTCTCCCGAGGTAGCCGGGCATCCGGAGGTACGGGCCCTGCTCGCGAGCGTGGGTGATCAGTACCGGGCCTACGAGGAGCAGACCGACCGGATCGGGCGGGATTTTCAGCAGTGCCAGGATCGCATAGCACAACTCAGCGGGCAGCGGCTGAGCCGCAGCAGCTTCTTTTTCCGCACCCCCCTGGCCAGCCTGGACGTAGGCATTGTGATCGAGACCCTCGAGCGTAAGGTCTTCTTCATCAACCAACGCTTCTGCTCCCTTTTCCAACTGGAGCAGCGGCCGGAGGAGTACCTGGGGGCGGACACCTGGGCGTATTCTAACCTGAAGCAGGGGGTATTGCGCGACCCCAAGCGTTTTCTTCGGCACCTCATGGAGGTACTGGAGGCCAAGGAGCCCGTGGTGGACGCGACCGTAGAGATGGCCGACGGCAGCGTACTCCAGTGGAACTACCTGCCCATCATCGTGGAGGGCGTCCACCAGGGCAACTTCTGGGAGTTCAAGGACGTGACCAAGCAGGTGCGCGACCGGCAACGACTGGCCGAGAGCGAAGCGCGCAACCGCCTGGTCATGCAGGCTTCCCTGGACGCCGTGATCATCACCGACGAGACCCGGGCCATCTGCCACTGGAACGCGCGGGCGCAGGAGCTTTTCGGCTGGACGGCGGAAGAGGCGGCGGGCAAGCGCGTCGACGAGTTACTGCACCCCCGGGAGGTCAGTGACCTCCTGAACCAGCAACCCGTCGACTACCCCCGGGGCAAACTGAGCACCGAGCGTACCCGGGTGCTGGAGCTTTCCACCATCAACAAGGCCGGCAAGCCGTGCCCGGTGGAACTGATCGTGGTCCCCTACCAGCAACACGGTAAAACCTTCCACTGCAAGTTCGTCCGCGATATTTCTTACCGCAAGGACGCGGAGAACCGCCTGCGGGCCCAGGAGCAGAAATACCGCAACATCATCACCCACATGAACCTGGGCCTAATACAGGTATCGCCGCAGGATACCGTCCTGGGTGCGAACCAGAGTTTTTACGACCTCTCCGGCTACGCGGCCGCGGAGGTGGTGGGGCGGTCCATTCACGATTTCTTCCCGGACTGTCCGGACATGGAGGTAGTGCAGGGTAAATTAGCGGGCCCGGAGCAGCATAACGCGCACCAGTTCGAGCTGGCCGTGCACAACAAGGCGGGCGAGCAGCGGTGGTGGCTGGTGTCGGGGGCGCTCAACTACGACGACCGGGGGGAGAACGTCGGCCGGGTCGGTATCGTCCTGGACATCACCGACCAGAAAAACATGGAGCACGAGCTGGCCCTCGCCAAGACCCAGGCGGAAGAGGCCTCGGTGGCCAAGGAAGCTTTCCTGGCCAACATGAGCCACGAGATCCGTACCCCGCTCAACGCCATTATCGGGATGATCCGGGAGCTGGGCCGGGAAAAATTGACTCCCGACCAACAGACCTACCTCCACCAGACCGACTCCGCGGCCCGTCACCTGCTCTCCATCGTCAACAGCATACTCGACATCTCGAAGATCGAGGCCGGGGCGCTGCAACTCGACCAGCACGACTTCAGTATGGAAGCCCTGGCGGCCAACATTCACAGCATCATGCACGTCAAGGCGGCCTCCAAGCACCTGAACTTCAGCTGTGCGGTCGACCCCGAACTGTGGCCCGCCTTTCGGGGCGACAGCGTGCGCCTGCGTCAGATCCTGATCAACCTGGTGGACAACGCCATCAAGTTTACCGACTCCGGCCAGGTACGCCTGCACATGAAGGTAGCCGATGAAACGGCCGACGGGCAACTGCTGCGCATCAGCGTAATCGATAGTGGGATTGGCATGGAAACCGAGTACCTGGAGCGCATATTTGCCAAATTCAGCCAGGCCGATCAATCGACGGCCAACCGTTTTGGCGGAACGGGCCTGGGCATGTCCATCACCAAAGAGATCATAAAACTGATGGGCGGCACCATCTCCGTCAGCAGCGAGCAGGGCGTGGGCACCAAGTTCGTCATCGAGGTTCGGATGCCCCGGGGCCAGGTGAGCGGACTGGTCAACCACTCGACCTCCGGGGCCGACGACCGCGCCCTCGAGGGGGCCCACCTGTTGCTGGTGGAGGACAACGTGATGAACCGCTTTATCGCCACCAAGTGCCTGTCGCACTTCGGCTGCACCGTAGACGAGGCCTGCAACGGCCGGGAAGCGCTCGAGCGACTGCAGGAACGGGACTACGACCTCATCCTGATGGACATCCAGATGCCCGAACTCGACGGGGTGGAAACCACGAAGATTATCCGCGGGGAACTCCACCTGGACCTCCCCATCATTGCCGTGACGGCCAATGCCTTTAAGCAGGACATCGACGGGTACCTCTCCATCGGGATGAACGACTACGTCACCAAACCCTTCGAGGAGAACCTGCTCTACGATACCCTCGCCCTGCACCTGCGGGGCCGCCCCCTGCTCGCCGGTCAACTCATCGATACCTACGACCTCAGTCAGCTGGAGGCCCTCAGCCAGGGAGACGAGGGGTTTGTCCACCACATGGTCGACGTGTTCGTGCGGCACACGCCCTCGACCCTCCAGGAGATCCGGCGGGCCATGGCCGGGCGCGACTACGGTGCCCTGGCCCGGGCCGCCCACCGCATCCATCCCAGCATCGAAAAGATGGGGATCCTGCAGCTCCGCAACGTGGTCCGGGAGATCGAACGCAGTGCCAGCGGCGAGGTCATCGACGAGCCCCGGCTGTCCTCCACCGTAGGCCGCTTTACCGATACCCTCGAACGGGTGCTCAAGCGCCTGCAGGCGGAGTGCGTGACCTCTTCGTAGCGGGACGGCTGAAGCCGTCCCGCTACAAGTTCCGCAAGCAGCGGGACGACTAAAGTCGTCGCTACGCGGCCGTTAGGTGGTAGTCGGCTCAGTATTTCCGTTTGAGGATCGCCGTCAGCGCATCCACTACCTCCGGCTGTTCCGCCGCCACGTTGCGGGTTTCCCCGGCCGGCGTCGTCAGGTCGTAGAGTTCCACGAAGCCGTCGTGGTGCCGCGTCAGGCGGTGGGTGGACGTCCGCAGGCTCGTGGCACTTGCCGTGTAGGCGACGGCGGGGTGGCCCGGGGCAGCGGGATTTTCCAGCAGGCCGGTCAAGGACACCCCTTGCGTAAAGTTCGGCGGGTCCAGCCCGGCCAGGTCGCAGAGTGTAGGAAATATATCCAGCGTCTCCACGATGGCGTCGGTGCGGTGATTTGATCCCATACCGGGATAGCGAATGAGGAGCGGGGAGTGCAAGGACTCCTCGAATAAGCTGTGCTTCCCCCAGATCGCGTGTTCCCCCAGGTGCCAGCCGTGATCGCCCCAGAGCACGACGATGGTGTTTTTATCCGCCCCGGTGCGCTTCAGCTCCGCCAGGAGCTTACCCACCTGGGCATCCGCGTAGCTTACGCAGGCGGCGTAGTGCCGGCGCACCTCGTCGGCGAAGGCGGCGTCTTCGTTCGGGTCCCGGCCCCACCGCCGGTACTGGTTAAACTCCGCGGAGGGGTGCCAGGTGGTTCGCCCCGGGGGTTTATCCGGGTGGGCAATGGGGGGCAAAGCTATTCCCGCGTAGCGATCGTAGTAAGCTGCGGGGGCGCCGAAGGGCAGGTGGGGCTTGAGGATCCCCACCGCCAGGAAGAAGGGCGTATCCGCCCGGGAAGCCAGCTCGCTGAGTTGCGCTACCGCCGCACGGGCGATTGCGCCGTCGGGGTAGATCGTATCGTCTCCGGCTGCCGCCTGGAACACGTCCATTTGGCTGGCGTCCCCCCGTATTTCTCCGTGCGCCAGGCCGTGCATCGCGCCCCGCGGGTGTTCCCATTCGGCGACGGGCATGAGGTGGCGGTCCCAGGCGTCCGGCAGTTCAACGCGGGTGCCGTCGTTCCAGTCCGCCCCGCCCCGGCCGCCCGGGTGGTGGGAGACCTTGCCCACGGAAACGGTCGTGTAGCCCTGGGTGCGGAACCACTCCGGCATACTGGGGGGCACGTCCTGGCTCCCCTGCCGGAGCGTATCCGCGCGCAGGAAGAGGGCGTTGTTGGTAGCGGGCCCGTAGCGGCCGGTCAGCAGCGTATAGCGGGAGGGGCCGCAACTCGGCGCGTTCACGAAATGCCGGAAGAAGGAAACGCCGCTTTCGGCCAGCCCGTCGATGTGGGGGGAGCTGATGTAGTCGGCCCCGAAGCTCCCGAGTTCCGGGCGCAGGTCGTCGACGCAGATCAGGAGGACGTTGGGCCGTTGCGGTGCCTCCTGCTCCGCGGGGCGTGCCGCGCAACCGGTCATCACGTAGAGGAGCAGGAGGGCAAACGGGAGGGGGAGTGACTGCTTTAGCATGGCGGGCGAACTGGCCGTGGAGCGGTAAGTAACTAGGGAACCGCTGGTGGGGTAAACTACGTCGTGGGCGGGAGATTCCGGCCGCGCGCCCGATAGTGCGTATTTTCGTCCGCATGCCACGAGACAATCACTGGGGCTGGAGTAAGCGCCCCGCCCCCCGCGCCAAGGCCGGGAGTTACCGCCGCCAGTACGGCACCAGCTGGTGGGGCAAGGAGTTCCTGGCGGCGCTGGAACGCATGGACTACTCCGGCCGCCTCGGCCGCGGGAAGACCTACGCCAACAAGGGACTGGTAGAGAAGCTGGAGCAGCCCCGGCCCGGCGAACTGCACGCCGCGGTGCAGGGAAGCATGCCCCGCCCCTACCGGGTGACGGTCAACTGGACGCCCTGGACCCCCGCACAGGCCCGGGGGGTGGTCGAAGCCATCCGGGCCAACCCCGCCCTGCTCGGGCAGCTGCTCACCGGCACCCTGCCCGAGGAGCTGATGGAGGTGCTCCGCGCCCGGGACCTGACCATCTTTCCCCGCACCTTCGCGGAGCTGGGGGCCGACTGCTCCTGCCCCGACTACGCCGAGCCCTGCAAGCACATGGCCGCCCTGTTCTACGTCATGGCCGGCGCCATCGACGCCGACCCCTTCTACCTGTTCGGACTGCGGGGCCTGGACCTCAAGGCCGAGTTAACGCCCCCCGCGGAAACGGAAGCGGAGGAGGAGGAGGACGCGGTTACTCAGCTCGCCGACCTCCTGCAGCCCGTGGCCGGCACCCCGGCCTTCGCGTGGGCGGAGGACGTGTACCGCGGCATTGACTTTGCAACCATCACCGATACCGGCTGGCGGGCGGTGAGCCGCCTGCCGGACCGGCCGGCCTTCGACGGGGGCGGCGACTTGCGGGCCTTCCTGGATAAGCGCTATACGACCGCGGCCCGCTACGCCGAACGGCTCTGGAAGCGGGACGACGCGGCGCTGCCCCCCGCCACCGAGCTGCTGCCCCCGGGCGGGCAACTCGAGCTCCACCTGGACCGCGACCTCCGCTTCGCCAACCTCGCTTCCTTCGACGAGGAGGACGAGCCCCTGCTGGACATCCGCCGCCCGGACGCCCTGCTCGAGTGGTTGCAGCAGCTCGAACAGCTCGACCGTCACCTGCTCCCGAAGGAAGCCCGCAGCCTCTTGCTGTACTTTCAGTTGGCGCGGACGCTGGTGCAACGTAAATCCCACGTACCCCGCCTGCTCGTGGCCGGCCCGGGGGAATACCTGCTGCAGTACGTGCCGTCGGGCTCCGATCCGGCCCTCACCGCCACCCTGGAGCAGTGCTACCGGCTGGTGGCCCCTACCCTGCTCTACTACGTGGACGAGCGGGAGGAGTTCCAGGAGTTCCGGTCGCGGCGGGAGGGCGAGCAACTGCTCTCCGCCCTGATGGGCATGCTCGTGCGGGAGGCCACGGGAAAACTCACGGAGGACGCGCCGGCGCGGCGGCTCTTCCTGCTGGACGGGCGGCAGCGCTTCGACCTGCTGGGCACGGAGGGCTTCCCGGCGGCGATCGGGCGGTGGCTGAGTCAGCTCTACCTGGCCGAGCGGCGCTACGGCATTATTTTCCAGATCGAGGAGGAAGCCGACGGCCTGCGGGTGGAGGTACTCATCACCGACCGCGAGGACCGGCAGGAGCGCCTCCCCCTGCCCCTGGCCGACTGGCTGGCGGAGACGATCGCGCCGGCCGAACGCCTGCGCGTTATCAAGACCCTGGCCTTCCTGGCCGGCCACTTCCCGGAACTGACCGCCTACGTGGCCGGCAGCGGCAAGGTGGCCATGCACTTTTCGGTGGACGGCTTCACGCCGGTGCTCACCGCGGTGCTGCCCAGCATGGAGGCCCTGGGCATCCGGGTGCTGCTGCCGGCGGCCCTGCGCAAATTGCTGCGGCCCGCCCTGGGGCTCCACGTGCAGACAAAACCGGGCACGGAAGCCTTCGAGCTCTCCGGCATCATCTCGCTCGACAACATCCTGAGCTTCAGCTGGCAGGCGGCGCTGGGCGGGCAGGCCGTATCGGAGGCGGAATTCCGGCAACTGCTGGGGGAATCGACCGGGCTGGTGAAGTTTCGGGAGAGCTACGTTATGCTCGACGAGGGCGAGGTGGCCCGGCTGCTCAAGCAACTCGACGCGGGCGGCCCCGCGCTCCAGCCCCACGAGCGCCTGGAGGCCCTGTTCACCGAAGAGTACGAAGGGGGCCCGGTGCGGATGGGTGCGGAGCTGCGCGCCTTGGTGGAGAAGCTGCGCACCCGCGTCCCCGCCCCACTGCCGCGCGACCTGCGGGCCACCCTGCGCCCCTACCAGCAACGCGGCTACGACTGGCTGCACCTGAACGCCGCCCTGGGCTTCGGCTCCATCCTGGCCGACGACATGGGCCTGGGCAAGACGCTGCAGGTCATCACCCTGCTGCTGAAGTACGCCGAGGAGGGCCTGCTGGACACCCAAAAAGCGATCGTGATCGTGCCCACCAGCCTGCTCGGCAACTGGCTGCGGGAGATCGAACGCTTCGCCCCCGCCCTGCGCGCCCGGGTCTACCACGGAAGCCAGCGGACGCTGCCCGCGCCGGAGGAATTCGAGGTGCTGCTGACCACCTACGGCGTGGCGCGCACCGAAGAGAAGACGCTGGCCAAACTCCCCTGGCGCGTGCTGGTGATCGACGAGGCCCAGAACATCAAGAACCCCGCCGCCAAGCAGACGCGGGCCGTGAAGAAGCTCCCCGCCCCGGTACGCATCGCCATGAGCGGTACGCCGGTGGAGAACCGGCTGCTGGATTACTGGAGCCTGCTGGACTTCGCCCTGCCCAAATTTCTCGGCTCGCGCAAGCACTTCAACGAACACTACGGGCGGCCGATCCAGGGCGAGCACGACCGGCGGGCGGCCGAGCGGTTTCGGAGACTGACCAGTCCCTTCGTGCTGCGCCGACTGAAGACCGATAAAAGCATCATCGGCGACCTGCCGGACAAGGTGGTGCAGACCGAGCACTGCAGCCTCACGCCCGAGCAGACGGCCCTCTACGAAAGCATCCTGCGGGAGAACATGCGGATGGTGGAGGAGGCCGAAAACGGGATCGGGCGGCAGGGGCTCATCCTCAAGCTCATCACCGCCCTCAAGCAGTGCTGCAATCACCCCGTGCAGTTCCTGAAACAGGGCACGGCCACCTTCGCCCAGAGCGGCAAGGGCTTGCTGCTGCGGGAGCGGCTGACGAGCATCCTGGAGAACGGCGA
Source organism: Lewinellaceae bacterium (assembly GCA_963803525.1). Taxonomy (GTDB): domain Bacteria; phylum Bacteroidota; class Bacteroidia; order Chitinophagales; family Saprospiraceae; genus Neolewinella. The sequence goes on along the minus strand of CAWDMV010000002.1, from coordinate 512,413 downwards.
CAAGGCCATCATCTTCACCCAGTACCGCGCAATGGGCGAACTGCTGCGGGGCATGATCCGCGACGCCTTCGGGCTGGACACCCCCTTCCTGCACGGGGGCAGCTCCACCAAGGCCCGCGACGCCATGGTCGAGCGTTTTCAGACGGACGGCGACTGTCCGCTGCTGCTCGTATCCATCAAGGCCGGCGGGACCGGCCTGAACCTGACGGCGGCCAACCACGTCATCCACTACGACCTGTGGTGGAACCCGGCCGTCGAGGCCCAGGCCACCGACCGCGCCTACCGCATCGGGCAGCAGCGGACCGTCTTCGTGCACCGGTTGGTGACCGAGCGCACCTTCGAGGAAAAGATCGACCGGCTGATCCAGAGCAAGCGCGAGGTGGCCGATTTGAGCGTGGTGGAGGGCGAACGGAGCATCGGGCGGATGTCGAACCGGGAGATTGGGGAGCTGGTGCGGCTGGCGTAGTAAAACTTTAATTTTGCCTTGAGAGACGAATGCCCATGTCCACGCTAACCCTTGCCGACATATCCGCCGCCCTCGACAGGGGCGAAAGCGCGTTCCTTTCCGAGGAGGCCATGAAGTACCTGGTCGCCCTACCGGAGGATCACTGCTTCGTGGTCACCGCCGAGTTGGACGGCCAGTACTTTCCGACCTTCCTGATCAAGCTGAGCCGTTCGACGACGGAATTTTGCGACGCCGGCAAGCCCGAATCGTTCGAGCCCGACTTCGAATTGAACTCCTACCGGGATGGGGCGGGCAAGGTGGCGATTGCGGTGGATTTGTCATTCCCAAACGGGAACCACCTGCACCTCCCCTTAGACCCGGCCCACCCGCACGTCCGCCACTGGTTACGCTTGTCTACGTCCACGCCGGCTTTCGGTCTCCTCTACCTGGCGCCCTCCGTTAATATTATGCTTACCGGGTACCAGGAAATCGTCGGGGAGCAGGCCTCCTGGGTCTCCCGCACCCTGGAGTGGGCCGAGCAAGTGCCCGAGGGCAACGCGATTGCCGAAGCGATCGAACGGCGCGCCGCCACCCTGAGCCCCGCCCGCCGCCACCGCTTCCTGACCTTTGCCGATAGCGCCGACCCGGAACTACTGATGGAGTACGGGACCGCCTGGATCGACGGCGATGAGGACTTCCCCGACGACCGGGACGATGAGCCCCCCTACGACCTGGAATGGCTCGCCCGGGCACACGGCATCCCGCTTACTACGGAAGAGACGGAATTGGAGCCGGACGACCTCCTGGAGCGCATGGTTGCCGTACTGCCCGCAGACCTGCAGGGCCCCAACCTACTGCTGCGCCGGTACGGAGAGATCGCCCGGGATTATCCCGAGAGTGCGCTGTTGCTGCGCGGCCTGGCCCTCCTGGCGGACACCGTGGGCGACCGGGCGAAGTACCGGGAGTGCGTCAAGCAACTGCGGGGGCTAAAGGACCGCGGCCCCCACCACCTGTTCCACTACCTGGACGCGCTGCGGGACCCCCGGGAATTCGTGCGGGAAATGGAACGGCTCCCCCGACCGCACCGCCTGCTGGATCACGCCGCGGAGCGCGAAGACGGCACGTACCACGTCGAGACCTTCCTGGTGCACGAGCAGGTGGCCGGGCGCTACGAGAGCATCCAGCGGGACGTCACCGCCGTGCTGCTGCGCGTGGACCGGCTGGTCCGCCTGGGGGGGCCGACCGACGAGTTTTCGCAGCTCCTCAAGGGCCTGATCGTGACCCGCATGGGCTTGCTCGACGTCGATACCGAATACGGGGCCATGTTCTCCTTTACTGACTTCCCGGCGGCGCTGCGCGCGCAGTTGCACGAAGACACCCTTCCCCTCCTCCAGGCGGAGGCCACAGCGCTCCTGGACGAACTGGCCCTTGAAAGTCCGCCGCCCCCCGTGCGCCGCGCCGGGCGCAAGGTGGGGCGGAACGAGCCGTGTCCGTGCGGGAGCGGGCGGAAGTATAAGCGGTGTTGTGGGTAGGGGGGGAAGCCTTGATTGGGTGTCTTCTGGCGGTGGTTACCCTTGCCCCATTCTGATTGTATATCTGATGGGTCAGGGAAAACGCATCAAATTAGATTTCCAGTAAGCGCTGAAGGTAGGCAGTGCTCATGGAAGCCCGAAAGCGGCGTTTTTTTTGACTCAGTTTGGCATCGTCCCGTTTAACCCGCTGCAGAGCCAGCTTGCGTAGGACGCTCATGTTTGCTGCAACGTTGCCCTTTCTGGCCCGGCTAGCATCTTCCGAAAAGGTGACATCCAGGTGCCAGTAGAGTTTGTTTTCGATGCTCCAATGCGAGTGGATTGCCTGAGCTAAGTCCCGGGCGGATTTGTCGGCGTGACTGGAGATGTAAAACCTTGTTGCCGTGCTCGTTACGCCGTCTACCGTACGTCGAGCGCGGAGCCTGATTAGCGTCCGGATGGAGGGCCATGCCTGGGCCATCCGGGGGCTCAGGTATCCCCCCGGGCGGCTAGGATCTTCCCCGTGCCGTTGTTCGTAGCGCCCGTGGTCGTAGTCCCACTGCTCATCCCCTTGCCGCAGGCCGGCATACGTGAAGGCCTCGCTAACTTCCTCCAGCAGGTCGGCCTGGTTCGCCTTGAGCGCCAGGATATAGTCCGCCCCACCACGGACGATCTGCTCGGCCACCGCTTTTTGACACCCGATGGCGTCGATACTCACCGTGGCTCCCCGAAGGTTGAGCTCGTTGAGCAGCGTGGGGATGGTCGTGATCTCGTTGCTCTTGTCCATCACCGTAGTCTGGCCGATGCAGAGCTCGTGATCGCTCACAAAGGCATTGAGGATGAATAAGTCGTCATTACCAAGGCTACGCGGATCAACCCCTCTTTGTTTCTTACCATCGAGTACGACGAGTTGACCGTCCAGATGCTCGAGTAATCGGCTGGCGTCTTGCTTAAGTCCCAATTTAAGCTGTTCGGGGTCAAGCAGTTGAAAGACACGATTGAAGGTGTCGTGAGAGGGAATGCCGTTAGCTAACGGTATTTTCGTCCGTAGCCAATCCAGGCGGGTTTCCGCAAAGGCTACCATATCCTCAAAATCCTCCCCGTTAGCCAGGAGCGTGCACAGGGCAATGAAGAGAATGTTGGAAAGTTGATGCTTGCACCGGCCAGTTACGCGGGGGTCAGCGATGGAGGCAAACAGGGGGCGAAGGTCATGATCATGCTGCCAAAGCTACGCGTTTGATGCGTTTGCCCTGGCGACGTTTGGCGGAAAGTACAAGTGGCTGGGCAGGGGAGAAGCCTTCCATTCGGTTGTACCGAATCATATGCATTGCCTCAATCCAAATTATCCCGGAAGTAGGAAGAGAAGCCTATCCCTGGTAATTCGTGCCTTTCCAGGAGACCTGGTTTCAATTCGAGTTATCCCGGAAGTAGGAAGAGAAGGGTGACGAAGGCGTCAGGCTCGCGCTCCTTGTTAAGGGTTTCAATCCGAGTTATCCCGGAAGTAGGAAGAGAAGGACGGCGAACGGGCGGGCATCGAAGTAATGTGGGTGTTTCAATCCGAGTTATCCCGGAAGTAGGAAGAGAAGGGAAGAGACCGCCGAGGGTAAGGCCGTCAACCTGTTGTTTCAATCCGAGTTATCCCGGAAGTAGGAAGAGAAGAGGGGGCATTTGTCCGTCGGGCAGGCGGGGTGAGGGGAGTTTCAATCCGAGTTATCCCGGAAGTAGGAAGAGAAGAGCGCACAAAGGGGTTGGCGTTGACCGCGGTATTGAGGTTTCAATCCGAGTTATCCCGGAAGTAGGAAGAGAAGAGATGCGGACATTGGCGGGGATCTGCTGCGCATTGGGTTTCAATCCGAGTTATCCCGGAAGTAAGAAGAGAAGAACTTGGCGGCCACCAGCTCGACGTTAGGCGGGACGTGTTTCAATCCGAGTTATCCCGGAAGTAGGAAGAGAAGGGGCCGATCTCAAGGGCCTGCGTACCGATACAGACATGTTTCAATCCGAGTTATCCCGGAAGTAGGAAGAGAAGGCGGCAATGTTTTCTCCTACCTTTTCTGTTTCGGTTTGTTTCAATCCGAGTTATCCCGGAAGTAGGAAGAGAAGAGCTACTGCGTTTTCCAGAATACTTCCATCGACCTGTTTCAATCCGAGTTATCCCGGAAGTAGGAAGAGAAGAATGAAGTACGCTATTATCGTGCAGGAGCGTCTGGGGCGTTTCAATCCGAGTTATCCCGGAAGTAGGAAGAGAAGGTGGATGCTAACGAACCGCAGCGCAGGGCGGAGGGAGTTTCAATCCGAGTTATCCCGGAAGTAGGAAGAGAAGCGTTTTTGTAGAGCCGCCCAACACGGGCGGCTCCTTTGTTTCAATCCGAGTTATCCCGGAAGTAGGAAGAGAAGGGCTTTCGCTTGCGCCGTTGCTGATGGTCGGGTAGCGTTTCAATCCGAGTTATCCCGGAAGTAGGAAGAGAAGTCCGGCTACCCTTTACATGGTGTCCCACCCCGTTGTATGTTTCAATCCGAGTTATCCCGGAAGTAGGAAGAGAAGGATGCCACAAATGAAAAGGGAGCAGCCAGCCGGTAGGGTTTCAATCCGAGTTATCCCGGAAGTAGGAAGAAAAGCCGCCGGTTCCCTTCCCATGGGTCGCTACGCGATCCTGTTTCAATCCGAGTTATCCCGGAAGTAGGAAGAGAAGTGGAGTGGATTATATAATCTTTCCTATATTGCACCCAGTTTCAATCCGAGTTATCCCGGAAGTAGGAAGAGAAGTCCAAATAGGCAATGCCAAGCACCTGGAAGAGGTCCAGTTTCAATCCGAGTTATCCCGGAAGTAGGAAGAGAAGCGGGTGGGTAGGGGGGTATTGCTTTGCATATAGATAGTTTCAATCCGAGTTATCCCGGAAGTAGGAAGAGAAGGCCGGTTCCCTTCCCATGGGTCGCTACGCGATCCTGTTTCAATTCGAGTTATCCCGGAAGTAGGAAGAGAAGAAAACAGCCCCCTACGTATCCGCGTAGGGGGCCATGTTTCAATCCGAGTTATCCCGGAAGTAGAAGAGAAGTCCGTGGCTATCCTTTCACTCTTGCTCCCTCCGACGGTTTCAATCCGAGTTATCCCGGAAGTAGGAAGAAAGGCGGGGCCTCCGATCATGCTACGCACGTCGGGTAGCTTGTTTCAATCCGAGTTATCCCGGAAGTAGGAAGAGAAGTCGAACTACTCCGTCTCGCTGTCGCCACCTTCCTCGTTTCAATCCGAGTTATCCCGGAAGTAGGAAGAGAAGCTTTGCCACTGCAGGTACGTGGTATCGTGATTGACTTGTTTCAATCCGAGTTATCCCGGAAGTAGGAAGAGAAGGCTGGCTGCTTTGGGAGAACGTCCCCGGCGTCCTGTGTTTCAATCCGAGTTATCCCGGAAGTAGGAAGAGAAGCCAGCGTCAAGCCTGCGCCGGCACTCGCATTATGGCGTTTCAATCCGAGTTATCCCGGAAGTAGGAAGAGAAGGTGCGGAGCCGGGAAACCAAATCGCTGCCTGCGCTTGTTTCAATCCGAGTTATCCCGGAAGTAGGAAGAGAAGTAGTGCGATTGCACCCAATCCTACATCCGGGGTTTCAATCCGAGTTATCCCGGAAGTAGGAAGAGAAGATTCCTATTGGAAAGGGCAGGCCCGCAAGCGTGGGTTTCAATCCGAGTTATCCCGGAAGTAGGAAGAGAAGCGGTTGGGAGAATAATCTTTGCAATGCGGCTTTGGTGTTTCAATCCGAGTTATCCCGGAAGTAGGAAGAGAAGAAGCGAGGCTACGCAACGGACAAGCGGTATGCTGAGTTTCAATCCGAGTTATCCCGGAAGTAGGAAGAGAAGCCTACGCCATTGAGGGCCTTTGCCAGTCGGGAGAGGCGTTTCAATCCGAGTTATCCCGGAAGTAGGAAGAGAAGGGCGTAGTAACTGCGGGTGTCTTCGCGAATGATTGCCGTTTCAATCCGAGTTATCCCGGAAGTAGGAAGAGAAGAAAATACCGCTCCTGTTTGACCAGAAACCCTTATATTGTTTCAATCCGAGTTATCCCGGAAGTAGGAAGAGAAGAGCATTCGGTAACATCAAACTGCTCTGCCAGCTCCGGTTTCAATCCGAGTTATCCCGGAAGTAGGAAGAGAAGCCCTTGGAATGCCAATCGCCTCACTCCGGCCGACATGTTTCAATCCGAGTTATCCCGGAAGTAGGAAGAGAAGGCCGCCCTGCTTAGTACAAAGAACGGCAATACTTTTGTTTCAATCCGAGTTATCCCGGAAGTAGGAAGAGAAGAATCTCAAGGAGGCCGTGGTGGAGGCGGGTGTCGGTTGCGCGTTTCAATCCGAGTTATCCCGGAAGTAGGAAGAGAAGCTCCCCTTTGGCTTTTCAGGGCAACCGAGATTATTCGTTTCAATCCGAGTTATCCCGGAAGTAGGAAGAGAAGTGGTTGCCTTTGTCCCAGACCATTTCGTAGACTACCGGTTTCAATCCGAGTTATCCCGGAAGTAGGAAGAGAAGTGAAGATTGGCGACCGCTTTAACCGCCTTGAACTGAGTTTCAATCCGAGTTATCCCGGAAGTAGGAAGAGAAGATAGGCGGGCCTCCGACGTAGCGACATAGGTAGTAGACTGTTTCAATCCGAGTTATCCCGGAAGTAGGAAGAGAAGTGGCCTCGTCGCCGCCCTCTACTTCTATATCACCCGGTTTCAATCCGAGTTATCCCGGAAGTAGGAAGAGAAGAAGAATGCCCGCAAAGACACTTTTCAGACCAATATGTTTCAATCCGAGTTATCCCGGAAGTAGGAAGAGAAGGCGCAGTGGGCGATCTCAATGAGGCTCTGCGGACATTTTGTTTCAATCCGAGTTATCCCGGAAGTAGGAAGAGAAGCACCGGCGGGAATGTTGCTAAGTTCGTCCCTCTCGATGTTTCAATCCGAGTTATCCCGGAAGTAGGAAGAGAAGCGGAACGTTCACCAGGCCGTAGGGGATCGGGCTATCGAGTTTCAATCCGAGTTATCCCGGAAGTAGGAAGAGAAGGAAGCGGGCCTGATCTCCCACCAAGAATGAGCAGATGTTTCAATCCGAGTTATCCCGGAAGTAGGAAGAGAAGCGGACCTGTGGCGGCTACACAAGCGCATCGACCAATGTTTCAATCCGAGTTATCCCGGAAGTAGGAAGAGAAGAGCAAGCGGCCAAAATCCAAGCGGACCGCCATTTTAGGTTTCAATCCGAGTTATCCCGGAAGTAGGAAGAGAAGGCCCATGACCCCTACTCACCACTCCTGTACCGTCCGTGTTTCAATCCGAGTTATCCCGGAAGTAGGAAGAGAAGCAATATACGGGCTACGGCAACCGCTATCGTGGTGAAGTTTCAATCCGAGTTATCCCGGAAGTAGGAAGAGAAGTCGAGCGCACCCCATTGTAATGGGGCTAGTATCCGGTGTTTCAATCCGAGTTATCCCGGAAGTAGGAAGAGAAGCTGGAAACGTGGGAGGTCGTCACCGAAGGGCGGTTTCAATCCGAGTTATCCCGGAAGTAGGAAGAGAAGTTCGCGTCTGCTACGACTTCCACAACATCCCCGATGATGTTTCAATCCGAGTTATCCCGGAAGTAGGAAGAGAAGGTTGCGGTACCGCGCCTCTTCCCGAACCAGGTCCTGTTTCAATCCGAGTTATCCCGGAAGTAGGAAGAGAAGATTATGTTGGGTTTTATAAAATGAGAGACAAAAAGGTTTCAATCCGAGTTATCCCGGAAGTAGGAAGAGAAGGGGGGATAGTTTCATGATGACGAAGGGGAGCGCATGAGTTTCAATCCGAGTTATCCCGGAAGTAGGAAGAGAAGAAAGCTTTCGCGCCACATCGCCGATGTGAGCTGGGGTTTCAATCCGAGTTATCCCGGAAGTAGGAAGAGAAGCGGCACAGCCTACCGGAACGGCGGGAGCCGACGCGGGTTTCAATCCGAGTTATCCCGGAAGTAGGAAGAGAAGTTTTTGTAGAGCCGCCCAAGCAAGGGCGGCTCCTTTGTTTCAATCCGAGTTATCCCGGAAGTAGGAAGAGAAGCATTGATGAGGTTGAGACGCTGGACGTCACTTACTCGTTTCAATCCGAGTTATCCCGGAAGTAGGAAGAGAAGGGTGAACAAGCGGCACGTCCTGAGCCGGTCCCTGTGGTTTCAATCCGAGTTATCCCGGAAGTAGGAAGAGAAGAAGACTTGCACGTTGCTGTATGGAGCAGCGGGACCGAGTTTCAATCCGAGTTATCCCGGAAGTAGGAAGAGAAGATTGCCCGTGCGCATAGCTACTCGCTCACCTACGCGAAGTTTCAATCCGAGTTATCCCGGAAGTAGGAAGAGAAGACCGTAGGCAGGGCGTAGGGTCAGCTATGCATTAGGGTTTCAATCCGAGTTATCCCGGAAGTAGGAAGAGAAGTGTTGCCTGCGGACGTAAACGCGGCCTTAGAGTGCTCGTTTCAATCCGAGTTATCCCGGAAGTAGGAAGAGAAGGCCGCGCCACGTCAATTGGGGCGGCGTCGGATGCGAGGTTTCAATCCGAGTTATCCCGGAAGTAGGAAGAGAAGTAGCCTACGATTATAGCGCCTATCTACGCCTTGATGCGTTTCAATCCGAGTTATCCCGGAAGTAGGAAGAGAAGAAGGCCAAATACGGTATTCTCCACGAAGGAGATTTGTTTCAATCCGAGTTATCCCGGAAGTAGGAAGAGAAGACGGAGCTGGCAGGCGATCACGATAATCACGTCCAGGTGTTTCAATCCGAGTTATCCCGGAAGTAGGAAGAGAAGAATGGTGGAAACACAGGAGGCTCCCCAGACGGCGTAGGTTTCAATCCGAGTTATCCCGGAAGTAGGAAGAGAAGACGCCGTTCAGCGCGGGCATCACGTCTTACACAACCAATTTCAATCCGAGTTATCCCGGAAGTAGGAAGAGAAGAAACACGGGTACCGAAGCGCAGTATATAGCATCGCGTTTCAATCCGAGTTATCCCGGAAGTAGGAAGAGAAGATATGGGCCACTACCTCCCTACGTGGACCCTGCTTTGTTTCAATCCGAGTTATCCCGGAAGTAGGAAGAGAAGGCGGCCCGGAGGTTAGGTTCCGGGCCGCGGAATGAAGTTTCAATCCGAGTTATCCCGGAAGTAGGAAGAGAAGGCCGTCGAAGCGAAAGTACAGCAAGGCGACCTGGCCGGTTTCAATCCGAGTTATCCCGGAAGTAGGAAGAGAAGTGGATACGACCCCCAAGGCGGTGTCGGTATTTCCGAAGTTTCAATCCGAGTTATCCCGGAAGTAGGAAGAGAAGTTGGTACCGTTGATGACGCCAGTGCTGGCCATGATGCTTGAATTTGTTTCAATCCGAGTTATCCCGGAAGTAGGAAGAGAAGAATTGGAGGCTTTCCAGTTACACTAATCCTATTTAAGTTTCAATCCGAGTTATCCCGGAAGTAGGAAGAGAAGGGTGGTCCGCCGCCTGGAGCACGCCCGGCCCCTCGGGTTTCAATCCGAGTTATCCCGGAAGTAGGAAGAGAAGAAGCGGAGATCGCGCGGCTGCGCGCCGCAGGAATGCGTTTCAATCCGAGTTATCCCGGAAGTAGGAAGAGAAGAGGTGAACTACTTTATATCACCTGTGTTATATTTGTGGTTTCAATCCGAGTTATCCCGGAAGTAGGAAGAGAAGGCGCCCTGGTCGGCACTCCCGGCATCTGGCAGCACGGTTTCAATCCGAGTTATCCCGGAAGTAGGAAGAGAAGCGCTTGGTCAGCGCGCTAGAAGGTGACGGTGCTAATATGTTTCAATCCGAGTTATCCCGGAAGTAGGAAGAGAAGAGCGACCGCCAGCCGCACCCAAACCGAGGAAATTGTTTCAATCCGAGTTATCCCGGAAGTAGGAAGAGAAGTTCGCTCGATGTCCGGCCGACGGCCAACCGGCCTGATTGTTTCAATCCGAGTTATCCCGGAAGTAGGAAGAGAAGCACGCGGACGAGGCGGAACGGTGAACCTGCGCGGGGGAGTTTCAATCCGAGTTATCCCGGAAGTAGGAAGAGAAGAAAGAAAAACAAGCGGGGTGACCTGCGTATCCGTGATGTTTCAATCCGAGTTATCCCGGAAGTAGGAAGAGAAGACGCGGAAGCCCTCGATGCGGTCACGTTCCAGGGAAGTTTCAATCCGAGTTATCCCGGAAGTAGGAAGAGAAGCAGTTAAGCGGCGATCGCGGAAAGAGCGCGAATGCGCGTTTCAATCCGAGTTATCCCGGAAGTAGGAAGAGAAGAACACAATGATCCTATGGGCGATATGAGGTATATGGTTTCAATCCGAGTTATCCCGGAAGTAGGAAGAGAAGCCGAATGGCGGCGTAGGTGGATACTGTGGAAAATTGTTTCAATCCGAGTTATCCCGGAAGTAGGAAGAGAAGACCATGTAAAGGGTAGCCGGAGTTCCGACAGGTTTGGGTTTCAATCCGAGTTATCCCGGAAGTAGGAAGAGAAGCCGAACGGCGGCGTCGGTGGATACTGTGGAAAATTGTTTCAATCCGAGTTATCCCGGAAGTAGGAAGAGAAGTAGTCATTTCGGTAGGGGTGACTCATAAGATAAGTTGTGTTTCAATCCGAGTTATCCCGGAAGTAGGAAGAGAAGGATCGCCAATATGATGCGATATAGCTAGCTTGTCGGTTTCAATCCGAGTTATCCCGGAAGTAGGAAGAGAAGACCGGGACTACGCTACCATTCCTTGATCTCACCGCTGTTTCAATCCGAGTTATCCCGGAAGTAGGAAGAGAAGGCAGGAATCCCAATGCAGTACGGCCAGGTCATTCTAGTTTCAATCCGAGTTATCCCGGAAGTAGGAAGAGAAGTGTGCGTTTTAGCTTAGCGCACCCGGACACAGCCATCGTTTCAATCCGAGTTATCCCGGAAGTAGGAAGAGAAGGACGTTCTTAATGTACCGCAATGAATACGGTGGCTATGTTTCAATCCGAGTTATCCCGGAAGTAGGAAGAGAAGGGGATTGACTATGGCGGTGCGCGAGGATATAGCGGTTTCAATCCGAGTTATCCCGGAAGTAGGAAGAGAAGTGGGCCATGAGTAGGGTTAAAAGGATCCGCATAGGGGTTTCAATCCGAGTTATCCCGGAAGTAGGAAGAGAAGCCGTAGGTCCGGTAGGGCCTCCGCGCCGCGCAACGGTTTCAATCCGAGTTATCCCGGAAGTAGGAAGAGAAGCTAAAGAGCTTCGAGCGGTTTGGTCCTGGAGGTCGTGTTTCAATCCGAGTTATCCCGGAAGTAGGAAGAGAAGGCAGAAGGAAGAAAGCTCGCCGAGATAAAGCGACTGTTTCAATCCGAGTTATCCCGGAAGTAGGAAGAGAAGTTTCCTGGCGAGCTCTAATCGCGGTCGCTAGTTCTTGTTTCAATCCGGGTTATCCCGGAAGTAGGAAGAGAAGGCCTGCCGGTGCTGAGGAGCAACAGGTCCGATAGGTCGTTTCAATCCGAGTTATCCCGGAAGTAGGAAGAGAAGCAGAAACCGAATCAGCCGAAGACGCTTCCCTGAGCTGTTTCAATCCGAGTTATCCCGGAAGTAGGAAGAGAAGGTCCTCGACGCCCACGCCGTCGTCAGCTGTTTCAATCCGAGTTATCCCGGAAGTAGGAAGAGAAGATGTGGAGCTACCTGGGTACCTGCGAAGCAGACTTGTTTCAATCCGAGTTATCCCGGAAGTAGGAAGAGAAGACTACCTACGGGGCTAGAAAATCCGACGCCGTCGGGTTTCAATCCGAGTTATCCCGGAAGTAGGAAGAGAAGAAACGTGTACGTGAAGCCGGCGTTAAAATCCGTGTTTCAATCCGAGTTATCCCGGAAGTAGGAAGAGAAGCGACCCTTGCGACAATTTCGGGCCTGAACTGCACTCCGTGTTTCAATCCGAGTTATCCCGGAAGTAGGAAGAGAAGCACCACCCACACCGGGGTAGCGGTCACGGAGGGAGGTTTCAATCCGAGTTATCCCGGAAGTAGGAAGAGAAGTTCCGATGGGATGAACCAGAACTAAACGTGTATGCCTCGGGTTTCAATCCGAGTTATCCCGGAAGTAGGAAGAGAAGCCTCTCGGGCACCGGCGAGCCGGATCACGGGTGAAGTTTCAATCCGAGTTATCCCGGAAGTAGGAAGAGAAGGTCGAGTGGGTGCAGCGAGCACCATGCGCTGGAACCGCTGTTTCAATCCGAGTTATCCCGGAAGTAGGAAGAGAAGCGCACCCGTGCGGGTCCACCCGGTTCGGCCGTGCAATGTTTCAATCCGAGTTATCCCGGAAGTAGGAAGAGAAGCCCGGTCGGGCTCAGGATCACGCGTGGTCAACTCCTGTTTCAATCCGAGTTATCCCGGAAGTAGGAAGAGAAGTTAGGCGCCTTCGTTGAACCAATCGCCCTGTAGAAGTTTCAATCCGAGTTATCCCGGAAGTAGGAAGAGAAGAATTTCTCGCTCTGAATCGCCGTGGTCAACTCACGAGTTTCAATCCGAGTTATCCCGGAAGTAGGAAGAGAAGGCGCGATCCATCTCCAGCCATCTTCCGGGTAGGCTGTTTCAATCCGAGTTATCCCGGAAGTAGGAAGAGAAGAGTTCGTCGCAATATGCCTTCGTAAACCAGCCGGTTGTTTCAATCCGAGTTATCCCGGAAGTAGGAAGAGAAGATGAAGGTCGTCCCCTGCGTCACCGACGAGATGCCGGAGAAGGTTTCAATCCGAGTTATCCCGGAAGTAGGAAGAGAAGCCGTATTGCATGTTTCTAGCGTAGACTTTCAAGTTGTGTTTCAATCCGAGTTATCCCGGAAGTAGGAAGAGAAGAGGTGAAGGGACTAGCCGGATCGGTGGTAAGTGTTTGTTTCAATCCGAGTTATCCCGGAAGTAGGAAGAGAAGTCAAGGTCCTGTTCGGCCCTACGGGACCACTAGGAATGTTTCAATCCGAGTTATCCCGGAAGTAGGAAGAGAAGTCGTCCACCGACCCAAACATAAGCATATCAAAGAGATAGCGCAGCTAAGCGCGCGCCTATTTTGCCAATGAAGCCGGTCAAAGAGCCAGTGAAAAGTCCTATCTAGCCACCCGCTCCGCATTGGCAAACGGTTAATAATCAGCGATTTGGCGGCGGTTTGGACCATCAGCGTAATAAATTCGGGCGCAGTCAGCTTACGCAGACATTGCGGTAGGTACAAGTTACACACTGCCGCTTGTTCTTGGTGCCTTTAGGGAACCTATTTTCCTCAATCACTTCCTGACAGTCGTCCATCAAGCGATGGGCCTCGTCCCGTTCCTTTTGCCCTATGTCGACGGGAACCACTTTGGCCTTACTGCGTACGTATACCAGGTAACCCATCCGCACCGGACCGGGAAAATTAGCCTCCACCAGCATGGCATAGCAAGTCAACTGTAGGCGGTAGGTGTCGTGCACCTTGTCTTTCCACACGGCAAACTTGTAATCCAGTGGAGCGAAGCTCTCATCCCTGAATTCCAGTACCTCATCAATAATTCCACGCAGACCCGGAATCGTTAAGTAGCAGTCATCCACCCGGTCAACGACTTCGAGGCGGCGGCGCAAGTACCCCTTGTTACGCACCAGCCGCTGGTCGTGAATCGTACGGCCTCGCATAACCTTGCCGTATTTCTGCTCGTTCTGTGGAATACGTAGCACGTGCTCGAAATAGGTATACCGCGGACAGTACCGGTGCTCGATCAAATGACTTGGGGTCAGACTCACCATAGCTCAGACGAATAGGGCCCGGACCTCGTCCGTCACCAGTTTACGATCAAAGGCCTGCCCCAGGAGCACGGTTCGTTTCATCTCTCGCTTAGACATGGTGAATAGGTACACCTTATCCTGATCGGGCTCGACGTGATCCTCGATCTCCAGCCGCAGCTCGTCAAACTCCGTAGGCGAAAGGCTGCCGAGAAATACGGACAATTGCACCCGGTAGAGCCCAGCCCGCTTACACGCCTTAGCCACTTTAGTACGCGCGCGATCATCCCTGATATCGTACATTATCCACCGTAGCATAGTCTTGCTGTTTGATTTTCGTTGCACCTGCGGCCCCGCCCCGTAGCTGTATCAGGTAATTTGAATAGATAGGTCGATGAGCTCCTCTCCCAAAAGGTTATTGGCGAAACGGTGGGCTTCGAGCTGTAGGGCGTGAGCACGCGTGAGGTTACGCCCCCGGTGGCGTATTTTGTCTTCGTCCAGGTATTTGGTGAAGCGGCCGATGAGTAACTCCTTACCTTCCTTGGTGAGTCCCACGCCATTGGTTAGCTCACGGTAGTGCTCTTGGTTCACGAATTTGCCGCTGAATAAGCGAAATACGGTATAGTCAGCGTGCACCCGGTAGGGCTCAATAAAGTCGAACACCATACTTTTCTGATTGTAGTCATCGCGGTGCAGAAAACCGACGAAGGGATCGAGACCGGCAATCATTAGCGCCTTTTCCACCCGCCCGTACAGTATGCCGTAGGCATAGTTGAGAAATGCATTGAAGGGGTCGGCGGCCGGCCGGAAACTGCGCCCGGCGAACGCGTAATTAGGCGGTAGTGTAGCACTGAGCGTTTGAAAGTAAAGCCGCCCCGCCGTGCCCTCTAATCCGCGAAGCACGTCCGCCACTTCATCGATCGACCGCTGTGGGTCCACCAGCGCCTTCATGCTTTCGGCCAATGCGGTGATCCGTTCGCGACGTTCGTCCAGTAGGCTGGCCTGCCGTTTGCGGTGCTTGCGCAGGGTAGTGAGTATGGTAGCCTGCTGCTCTAGTTTCCGGGTCAGCCAGTCGACGGTATACCGTAAGGCGACCGGCTGCACGCTAGCCTTCAGCTGTTGCTTGCGGATACGGGTCGTACTGCCGAGCCGAGAGTGCCAGACGCGCCCCAGGGGTTGCCCATCGCTTTCCGCGAAAAGAATATCGACGTTATTTTCCAGGGCCAGCTTTACCGATTCCGTACTCAGCGCTCCGGCTACAGTAAAGATGATTGACTTCACCTTGCGGGCCGCGTAGTGCAGTTTGCGCGTTGCTCCGCTCTCCTCCTTGATGCGTAACTCAAATAACGCATCCTTCACGTGTAGGTAAGCACCGTAAGAGGTTACGTAGAGTTGTAAGCTACCGGCTTTGGTCTGCATGGTGTGGCATTTTGACTTTTGGCGGGGTCGCGGGTGCAATGCGTCCCAATTGGCGGCGAATGACCCCGAACCCCCTACTGGTCCCTTTTCCTATACCGATCAGGTCGGGTAAGGCTACATTGGTCACAAACTCGCCGGTAAAGGCGGTCATCTTTTGGCCCTTCATTCGCACGAGGGTGGTACGGAAGTGGGGATAAGCAACAATCCGTTGGTGATCTTCCAGCCATACCCCCAGTCCCTTGAAAACCATCAGCAGGTGACCGACCAACGCCCGCTGTACGAAATGAAAGCGATCCTCATCGGTCGTCAGGTCGCGCCATTGCTGGTACTGCTCCTGGCTAAGGCCCCGATAGGGTGAATCGAGGTAGTAACTTACTAGCGTGTCCGACAGGAAGGCGGGTTCAATTTGGTCGTGGCTCAGTTCCTTGGCCCGCGCATCGAGCACCTGATCGGCAATACAAATCTCCTCGATGTCGGCAAAGATCTTAATGAGCACATCTGCCGCCTCATTAAACCCGAGAATCGTGGGCACTCGGTCGATCATCTTGTACTGCGTGAGCGGGTAGCCATTCCGGAGGCTGCCATCCTCCAGGTGATTGTGCAGCAACGGGCTGTGCTCCCTGAACGCCGTACCGAAGTAGCCGCGTAGGCGGTGCCCTTCGTGGGGGGGCAGGCGGAGGTCGGGGAAGCGGAGGGTGGTTTGGCGGGGGGTCATGCGCAGGTGGTTTGGGTAGTGCCGCGGTCTTTGTTGAATTCATCCCAGGTGGGGATGTACAGCCCGATTTCTCCTGAGTAGGGAGTGTCTACGTACTTGATAAAGTCGTAGTCGTCATCGGATTGTAGTGGGGGCAGTCGGGTGAGTTGATCCCGCCGGATGCTCACTTGGTACTGAACCTTTTTAGCTAGTTTCTTACCTTCTAGAGCGTTCTTGAAGCAGTGCGGAATAACACTCACCGAATCGATACCTTCCCGTGTTGCCGCATCTTCGTTGAGCTGATCGTTGTCGAAGATGTACGACAGGTTGTTCTGTAAATCCGCATAGGCTGCCCTACCCTTCGCATACGGTTCAGTAGTGGTAACGTCGTAATCGCTGTACACCTTGTTTACCATTGCGACCATATTGTTTTCCACGATCCGCTCTCCCTGCCGGGCACGCAGCTGTCCGGCCGTTCGGTCGAGTATGTCGTCGATCTCCTTACCGTACATGCGGCGACTGTTTTCACTGGCCCGGAACACGATTACCTTGGTACCGTCTTTTTTTCCCTTACGGTTTACCCGCCCCGCCCGCTGGATGAGCGCGTCGATCGGTGCGTTCTCGGTGTATAGAACATCAAAGTCAATGTCCAGCGACACCTCAACTACTTGGGTGGATACCAGCAGGAAGGATTCGTTACCGAGCTCGACGACCCGCTTTTCCTTTGCAATACGGTCCAGGGAAGTAAAACGGGAATGTAGGCACATCGACCGATCGGGGTTGGTGGCATTGTTCCGGAGGCGATTGTAGGTAGCCACGCAGTCGTCCACCGTGTTACGAACTACCAGAACCTTTTTGCCGGCTCGAATGTCCCGTTCGATACGGTCGCCCAGCTCCGGCTGTTCCAGCAGCAAGTCGTGGTATTCCCAGGAATTTCGGGCATCCTGCTGCTTCTCCGCATCCGCGATGATTGCGGTTGAATCACCCAGGGTAGTGACTAAAAGTTCTTTGAGCTTATCGGGTAGCGTAGCGGTCATTACATAAAAGCGGGTATCGCAGTGCTGGCTCAGGTACTCCATCGTGCTAATGATTAGCCCCAGCGTGTAGGGCTCGTATAGGTGAATCTCGTCAATGATCACCGCGGCTCCCGTGGCGTAGAGGGTTTTCATCTGCCAGTGTCCCAGATTGAAGCCCATGGTCAGAAGCTGATCGACGGTACAGACGGTGACTTCCCGGCCAAAGGACTTTTCGGTGAGGTACTGTTGCTCCTCGTATTCGTCGCCGTCCTCGATCAGGCGGTAAAATTTTGCGCCGGAATGGACCACGGCCACCGTAGGTTCCGCGTTGCTTCCGGCAAAGACCGTCTCAAGCCGCCGAAAGATGGCGTTGGACGTAACCTTGGTGGGTAAGCAGTAAATAATCCTCCCCCGACCGGACGGTTAGCGGCCCAGAGCAGGGCCGCCTCCGTCTTTCCGCTTCCGGTAGGCGCAATGGCCAGGACGTGCCCGTGCTCCTCGGCACTTCGCTGCTGAAAAGCGCGCCAGTTCTTAAATCCGGGAATCTTGGTTTCCATGTACCTGCGCATATCCCGTTCCGAATAGTCAAGGGGCGGGGGGGGCATCCGGCGACCGCTACCGGCCCAGTCACAGGCATGAAGCAGCCCGAGGAAGCGGGCGAAAGTCAGCCGCTTTGTCGTACTATCCAGTCCCTTGTATCGTCCCAACATTCCCTTGCGGTCCCGTATGTCACCGTACAGTTTACCAAAGAGTAGCCGTCGGCAGTCCTCCAGTGTTCCCCCGCGGGCATCCATTAGTGATTCCCGTACGGCGGGAGATAACTCGTAAGGTAATTCCACCTTGCCTAACCGATCCCGTAACCAATTCTCAATGATAGTGAGATCCGAATCGCGGTAGTCCAGTTGTTTGTTATCGACGGCAGTCTTCCCCTCCTTGAACAGGTCTTTGGTAAGCGGTTTATGGTGACTGGCTACGGCGAAGATGGCATCGGGCCTACTTGCGACCAGCCGCTCGTAGTCCGCCACCAAAAGGAGACACGAAACAAACTCGTGGCGGAGATAACGCTCCCAATCGGGTGATTTGCCATTGGCCCGCTTGCGGTTTTCGTCCTGAAAATTCAGCACGAACTTACCCGCGTCGTGGAATAGCAACGCCACGTAGAGGTCACGCCAAAACGACTCTCCCTCGTTCAGCAGGGGTTCGAAGCGAAGCCGCAGTCGATCATAGACGGCCAGTACACCATCCGTGTGGAAGGGAATGCTTTCCTGTTTTCCGTCACCGGGTCGGTCCTGAAACTTAGCCCACAGGTGCTCCGCGGCACTTGCCGGAGGATCAGAGGGGGAAGACGGGAATGAAGGAGGGACGAGAGTCATCAGGGAAGGTGTGTTGAACGCCGGCAACGGGGTGCGGCAGGCGCGTGGGATAGCGAACGTAGGAAAGTAGGCGGCGCTCCCGCAGCATGCGCACGTCGTTCTTGTCGTAGTCGAAGCGGACGGGTAGATCCTGTGCGATCGGGGTAGAGGTGGTGCGGATACTAAAGGCCGCGGTGCCGCCCGTCGTGGCGGAACTGAGGGTTTGGGCAACGATGTCACCGTTGGCGTAGCAGTCTACCAATTCGGTGGCTTCCGCCGCCGAGGTCAGGATCCGCATTCCTGCTACATCAAGGGTGGCGAGCGAGTCACTGGGGCCGCAGCTAAGGGCAAAGCGGGGCCGGTGGAAGGCCTGCCTTAGCTCCTCTAGCTTTTGCAGAACCGCGTGCCCGTAGACGATGGCGAAGCGGTTGCCGTAAAGAATTTCCCGGATGAGAATACTACCCGCCTTGAAATCATTGTACTTCCAAAGGTCAGTCGCCAGTCCGCGGGAGCGGCCCGCGATACCTAGTTCCCACTCCCCCTCGGTAAAATACTCCTGCGCGGCGGCGGGAGCCAGTCCCAGAGCCGCCCCCGCCAGCCCGATGCAGGTGGCGGGCGGCGGAAGGGGCAGACTCCGGTGGAAGTTCTGGAACTCGGGGTCGCGGAAACTGGCGGTTCGGGAAGAGAGGGGAACAATCAGGTAGCTCATACGCCGTAGTAACTGTTTACCCAGCTTTTGATAGCGTCAAAACCTTGTTTGAGATCTTTGGCTCCCTCCTGCTCTCCCAGGGTACCTACCTGTACCGCAAAGACGTGATCTTCAATAAAGTCCCCGTAGTCGGACACTATTGTCTGTAGTGCTTCCAAGTTGACCTGGCCGCCCCGGTAATCTACCGCCTCTAGAAAAATGGGGTTCTTGGCGTTCATGTACGCAGCCGCTACGAACTTTGGCGAGATATCGGACAGAAAACGCGTTTGCCGACCGCTGCTCCAGAGTGACTGGATGGCGTCGATGAGTTTCTGGACGCGTTGAGCCTTCATATCGTTTTCGATAAAGCTGTCCTCGTCGAAGGTTTTGCCATCAGCAACCCGCCCCTGTCCGACTCGGTCCAGCTCGATTAGGATGGTGCCCCGGTATATCCCGGAATGAATCTCCGACTCAAAGATGTTGGGATCGCCCCCCTGGTCCCGGGATTGATAATTGGTTCCGAAGTCCAGGTCTCCCTGGTAAGGATTGAGCGCAATAAGGGCATCTACGCGGATGGGAGAGGTCCGTTGTCTTCCCGCCCTTGGCGTCCATGTAACCGAACAGGTCATCGTCGATGAAATTTGCGGGGTCACTTTGGGTGGTAGAGGGGGCCTTATTCTCCCCCTCGTAACCTTGCTGATGGGCTCGCCCATTTCCTGCAATCGGTCACGCAGCGCACGCCGTAGTGCCTGGGCACTCATGTCAGGGAAGTTGCTGCCCGTTGGCCAGCGTAATCTTGTCTAATGGGGTTGATGTTGTCTACATCCTTGTCGGCACCGTTGAGGGAGGCAAAGGATACCTTCGCCAGGAAGGTGATCGTAATACTGTTGGGCTGGGCCATGAATTAAGCGTTATTGGTGGAGGAATCCTTTCGGGTGGAAAGGTGACTATTGAGCACGTTGAGTGCGCCGATGGTGGCTAGTAGTTTGGCCGTGCGGAAATTCGTGTCGTCGAGCCGCTCCAGAAGTAGCTCCTTGCTGACGGAGCGTTGCGTAGCGCAACTGGATCCGTTTGATGGCTTCAAGAAAGTCATCGTACGTCCGGCTTTTATCGAGGTCGATGATGTACTTGCGGCCCGATTTAGCCACATCGCGCGGTGAGGTACCGGATTCACCGGAATCCATGATGGCCATACCGACCTGGGTGCCGAGTTTGTAGGCGAGTTCGCGGAGGCGCTGCTCCGCTTCAGGGTGTTGATTCATTGGTCCGAATTCATTGAATTGTATAAGTTTTGCCAGTTGATCCCGAGCGTTTAAAGCCAGGGCTCTCCTGCGAGAGTAGCGTAATGAAGGCGCCGAGGTAAATGGCCTTCAGTTCTTACCAAAAAGGATTTCCCCGTCATGAGACGGCTCAGCACGGCCTCCCGGGGAAGCCGTTCCTTTGCCCGTCCCGTTCTTCCCCCGGCAGATGAATCCGCAGACTGGCCAGTACCTGCCCCCAATCTATGCCCTCCTTCTTGGCTACAGCTATGTAGCGGCGTACGTAAGCAAAGTGATTGAAAACGGTGAAGGTATTGGGCCGCATGGTGCCGGAAAACTTGTCGGCGCGCAGCAGGTACAGATTGATCTGCTGATCGTCCTGGGGCCGAATGAGGAAGCCGGACGCATCCGTTCGCACGTCGTACAAGGCGCCGCTAAAGGTGTAGATCCAGCTGAAACAGCACTTCGTTCGGGTGGACAAAGTCCTTTCCGGACAGTTCCGCACCCTTCTTGCCACCCAGCCCCAGGGGTTGGAGCTTTATGTTGTTCAGGTGATTTACCTCCTGCTTTGCCGGCTCAGAAAGATATAGTTCATCGTAGACGCTGAGGTAGATGTTATACATCGTGCCCAGATCTGGATGGTCGTAGAAGTAGCAGTAAAGCGTATCCAAACCACCGGCGTAGCGGTACAGAGCAAGTACCGGCGCGAACCGTACCGCGTACATGGCTTTCCAACCAATCTTGTCACCCTTACGGCTCAGTTGTGACAGGAAATTTGTGAGGCCAGCGGTGGTAGGACTCGACACAATCGGCGGATTGCAGTCGCCTGAACCCCTCTCCGGTAAGGGGGCAAACCTGCGCTCCGGAAGCCAGGTCGGCTTCCGTCAGTTTAAGACGGGTAATCTTGGCGTAGGGCTCATTGACGTAAAGCTGTTGCCCTAATTTCAGCCCTTCTTTTTCGAAGTGCTCCTCGTAGCGCCGCAGGAGCAACTGGCCGAATTCGTCATCTTCCTTGATTGCTTTACGCCGTACGGTATTTTCCTCGTTTGGGGTTTTGCCGGCCGGCATTCGTTGGTCAGCAGCGCACCGAAGCCATACGTTTTCTTTTTAGGAAAAGGGTGGAAACCATCCGTTTCCGGCTCGTACCAGTAATTGGTCATTTTATCGAGTGCATCCTTGGTGCTACTGTCATAGTACCGATGCCCCATTACTGTATACAGTCGGTTGAGGACGCCGATTGGATCGCTGGTCTCGATCCAAAGGGCATTGTCTCCAAAACCCCAATCGCGGCCCTCCTCAAAATCCAAGGCAGCCGGGGCAGGTTGCATCTGAGTCCTCCAAAGTTCATAGTTCTGAAGCGTCACCGCGATACCGACTATGCCGGCGTTTAAGTAGACGTTACCGGTTCTTTTGAATTGTATTTTCATCTGATCTTTTGATTAATGCAAACCTACGGACTACCCCACCCCAAAAATCAGGGTGCCCCCCCAACTTCCCCGCCCCACTTTCGCCACACCATAGCGGTTTCCTCCCTGAGCCGCCGCAGGAGGCTGGCCGAACCGTGCACCTCGACGTGCGGCCAATTGGCCAGCAAAAAACCCAGCAGACCGATGTACTCCGCATTCACTTTTCCCTGGAAGTCGTAGGTATTCTGCTCCTTTCCGGGACGGATGTACTGCCGCGCCGGCGGATGGCGCTCAATGAGGTCGTTGTAAGCGCTGACGCGCAGGGTGAAGTGCACCGGTTCTCTTCGATCGTTCACGATGTTGAAGGCGTCGGCTTCCAGCGATAATTATGCTCCCGCTCGCACATCCAGGGCTCGTCGAGGATGGTCACCCGGTCCATGCGGGAGAGCAGGAAAAAACGGGTATTGCGTTTCTCCGCAGCCACGTCAAACGCCCGGATCATCCCCCGATCGGGTTCTACGGCAAAGGCTTCCACCTTGCGGTCGCGCACGTCGTTGCCCGAACGGCTGCGGTAGCCCACCAGCAGGATGCGTCGCTTTTCCCGACACGCCTGCTCGATGTCGTTGATCTTCTCGAGCTCCGGCGCGCGGAGGGCCTCGAGGCCCAACTGCTGGAAGTCGTACAGCGATTCTATTTTGTTGTACAGCTGGGTAGCTTCCGCCGTGGAGAGCTGACTACTGAGCAAGCTTTTGATGCGCGTCTTGTCCTTCTCCGACAGGGGAGCCAGATAATCGAGCTCCCGAAACCCCCGCCGGGCAACCACGTAGAGGTAGTCGTGTTTGTCGCGCTCAATACCAATACCCGCGGCCCGCAGATTCTTCATATATCCGGTAACGGTATCCAGTTTCCGCACCCCGAGGAACGTGACCAAGTCGCTCCGCCGCATCTGATGCGGAGACGCCAGCAACTTAAGGAGCAGGCGCACCGCATTTGTCGTGGGATTCAAGATCTATAATTTGTGCTCAAAAAAAGGAATTCGGTCAACTTCCGGCACCCCATGCCCGCCCCATGCACCTTGCACCCGCGTCCCCGCCCCGCCCTACTACGGCAAGCCGAACAACCACAGGGGCACCCGGACATTCTCCTATTTCACTGATCCCTTTTGCGGCGCACTCCACCCCGGTAGCCCACGCTGGCCCCCCGACCCATAAAAAATCGGCCCCCCGCAAGCGCGGGGGGCCGATTCCAGTACCGGCGCGACCCATGATTTGCCGCGTCCGGGTAGATCAAACTACCGTTTGACGAAGCGGCGCACCGCAACGGCATCCCGGTGGCTCAGGCGGAGGAAGTAGGCGCCACTGGCCAGGTGCGCCACGTCGAGGGCGTCGACCAGTGGGCCGCGGACCGTCCGCGTCTCGATGAGCTGGCCCCCCATGGAGAAGACCTGGAGGGTACTGACGAGGGCCGTCGGTTGGCGGAGGTCGACCATCAGTTGATCGCTCACCAGCGTGGGCCGCAGCTGGAAGGAGATGCCGTAAATGGAGGGGTCGTTGGTGCTCACCGGACTGCAGGCTTCGCAGGAGGCGAAGCAAACGGCGGGCAGCACGGTATCCCCGACGATGGTGTCGACCCGGTTGACGAAACCGCCGAAGTCCATGGCGCAGGCCTGGTCCGGCGAAAGGCTTTCGTCGAGGGCGTAGTTGTCCGCCTGGAACTTGAACTGGATCGGGCCCAGGGGGATCTCGATGGTGGCCGTCCAGATGCTGTCGCCGTCCGCGTCCGTCATGGGGTTGGCGTCGGCACTGAAGCCATTGAAGGTACCGACGACGCCGGGGGTCGTGAAGTCCTGCTCCACCTCACTGAGGTCGACCTGGAAGGTCACCGTGGCCGTCTGGGGCGGGACGCACACCAGGTCGTCGGAACAGAGGCCGAAACAGGTGTTGACTACGGTATCCTGCGTGACGGCGGCCAGGAAACGGTCGTTGAAATTATCGGGGCGGGCGCAGTCCTGGCCGGCAATGTTTTCCTTACAGGAAAAATCGGTGCAGGGCCCGTTCGTGAAGGCGTAAAAGCCACTGAAACCGACCGGCCGCATTACGGTAATGGTGTACACCCCGTCGCCGTCGTCGTCGCTCAGGGGGTTATCCCCGGGGGCACCGAAGCTGCTGCCCCCGGCGATTTGAATGGTGTTGACCGCCCCGACGATCGACGCGGTGCCCACGTTGAAGGTGATGCTGACCATCTCCTCGACGATGGCGCGGCACGGCTCGCAGGAGTTGAGACAGACGGGGTCGAAGACGACGTCCGCGGTGATCGTGTCGACCCGGTTGACGAATTGCCCCGCGTCCCCGAAGGCGAATACACACTCCTGGTCGGCCGTAAGGGTCTCCTGAATGGTGTAGTTGTCCAGCTGGTACTTGTAGTCGATCGGGCCGGCCGGCAGGGTCAGGGTGGCCATCCAGATGCTGTCCCCGTCGGTGTCCGTCATGGGGTTTGCTTCCCCGTTGAAGTTGTTGAAATTACCGACGACGCCGGGGGTGGTAAATTCCTGGTCGAAGCCGCGCAGGTCGAGCTGGAAGGTCACCTCGAACATATCGGCGGGCGGCGAACAGTTGTTGTCGGCGGTACACTCGCCAAAGCAGGTGTTGATGATGGTATCCTGAGTCACGGCGGGCAGGAAACGGTCGTTGAAGTTGTTCGGGTTGGCGCAGGCCTGGTCGGCAATATTCTCCTTGCAGGAGTAGTCGATGCACGGGCCGTTGGTGAAGGTGTAGAAGTCACTGAAGCCCACCTCCCGCTCGACGGTGATGGAGTAGATGCCGTCGCCGTCGTCGTCGCTCAGGGGGTTATCCCCGGGTGCGCCGAAGCTACTGCCCCCGGCGAGTTGGATGGTGTTGACCGTGCCGGCGATGCCGGAAGTGCCTACGTTAAAGGTGATGCTGACCATGTCCTGGGCGGAGAGGTGCAGGCTGGCTACGCAAGCGGCAAAGAGGAGTAAAATTCGAATCATTGGATAGTAGTTAAGTGTGAACGGGCCGCAACCGGTCGGCCACGTTGGAAGTGGTAGTAATCCGTTAAGCTCCCCAATCCGGCAGGGAAGCGGGTGCGGTGGGATGCACCAGTATGGCTAAATGTAACTATATAATGTGATTTCCCGGACGGGCACCTTCCAGCACCAGGGCATACCCTATCCTACCCCCAAAACCACCCCGGCCGCCGCAAGTAGGTCCCCGCGTACACCATACTCCCGATCGCCAGGGCCGGCAGGGGCACCTGCCCCAGCACCAGCTCCCCCACGAGGATGGCCCCGATGTAGGAGCAAAACAGAAAGAAGCCCACGTTGGTGGTGCGGGGGATCCAGTACAGCACGACGCAGCCGATCTCGGTGAGGCCGATCACGACGGCCTGTCCGCCCAGGCCCAGCTCGGCCAGGAGGGCGTGGATCTCGTGGCCGGGGAAAAATTTGGCCACCCCCGAGCCGAAGACCGCCAGGGAAGGCAGCAGGGAAAGGACGTAGCCCAGGATGCGTTGGCGCTTGCCGATACCGGCTTCGTGTAGGGTAAACATTGCGTTCATATTTAGTATTAAACCGGGGGGCCAAGAACGCCGTGCTTAACGGCAGGCCCTCCGCAATCCCGTTTCTCTATGGACTTCCCTACCCTGGCTACCCTCTTCTCCGGGATCTCCTTTCTTTTTTTCGGGGCGAGTTGCTGGCTTTCTTCCTATATGGTGAAGGAATTCAATCGCTACGGCTACGGTAAGCAACGCAAGCTGACGGGGGCCCTACAGTTCCTGGCCGGCCTTGCCCTGACCCTGAGTTTCTGGACCGCGCCGTGGCTGGTCACCGCCGCCGCGGTCGGGCTGTTCCTCATGATGTCCGTGGGCGTGTTCGTTCGCAAGCAAATAGGAGATAGTTTCCTGCAAACCACCCCCGCCCTCTTCTACGCCCTACTGAACCTCTACCTCAGCCTCTACCACGGAAGCAGCTTGTAAGGAGGAGGGGGCCGGCGAGTACTCACGGTACAAAGGCGATCACCAGGCACATCACCAAAAACAGGCCGGCCGGGAAGGACTTGATCAGTGGGTCGCCGATCTTCAGGTGCATCACCACCGAGCCGGCCAGCATGAAGGCCAGGCCGATCGCCGCGGGAAAGCGCAGGGACGGCAGCCAAATGGCCGCGAGCAGCAGCAGCGCCAGGACCACCTTGATGAAGCCCACCACGTAGACCGACCAGGCCGGCAGCCCGTACTCCCGAAACTCCTCCGTAATGGTGGTCGCGTCACCGCCCCGCCAGCGCGTGTTCTTCTGGGCTTGTACCAGCCAGACGTTGAGGATGCTGAGTCCGACGATGAGTTGCAGGGCGATAATTAGGTAGTTCATTGGCCAGTCTTTTTTTGCGGAATACCAAGCCCGAAAGGGGGCACGTTGCTTGATGAACGCGGATGCCAAGCTACTGTTTTCTCCCTTCGCAAGTCCCCCCCGGCAGCCACCACCCAACGTCCCCATGGAAAACCCCCACCGAATCAAGGAGCAACTGCACCGGGCCTGCCGGGCGGACGTCGAGAAGCGCATCCATACCCTACGGGACATCCTCCGCGGAATCGACGCCTCCCGCACGAGCGAAACAAAGAGCAGCGTGGGCGATAAGTACGAGACCGGCCGGTCCATGCTGCACCTCGAGGAGGCGAAGAGTCACCACCAACTCGCCCTGGCCCTCCAGCTTCGGGAGGAGCTGGCCCGGATCGACCCCGCGAAAGCGTTTCAGCGGGTCGAGCGGGGAAGCCTGGTGCTTCAGGATTGAACTAATTAATAGCTTGACGCCGACAGCGTGGTGCTGAACGAGCGGACAAAAGTTCAGCATAGCCGTAGCTACGGTGGATTTTTGGCGGGGAAGTGCAGCGCCGCGATGGCCAGTCAAGGGGCAGCTTATTTCGGTCCTGAAGCACTAATCATCACCGACCGGGGGACCTATTACGTGGCCATCGGACTGGGAAAGGTCAAACTAGACGCGCAGATTTACTACTGCATCTCCGTCGATTCCCCCATCGGCGAGCGGCTGCTGCACAAATCAGCCGGGGAAGTCATTACCTTCCACGGGAAGCCTACAGTGATCGAATCGATCCACTGAGTCCCGGCCCCGCATCTCCCTCCCTATATTGCGGTCCACCATGCAACGCATCCTCCTCCTCGGCTGCTGCGGGTCCGGAAGGATAAGCGCGTACACGTACTGGGCAATGACCGCGCGGCCCGGCGTTTTCTTGCGCACGCCCTGCCACGCTGACCGCACCCGCGTCCCCGCCGCCCGCCCCCTTCTTTTCCGCCTTTCTGCGATTTAGCCGGGCCAATGCTTGGGGAGCAACCGGCTTTGCGGTATCCTTGACCAAAATTTCCCCCCATGCTGCGTCACCTGATTCCCGGGCTCCTCCTACTGCTGCTCTTTACCCTCACCGCCTGTGGAACACCCGCCACGGCCACGGAAACCGGTCGGAACGCGGCGGAATCCACGGCCGACGACACGGCCGCCGACCCCTTCGGCGGACTCGCCCTCTATACCCTGCGCGACACCCTCGGGTCGAACCCCCGCGCCGTCCTGCAGGAAGTGGCCGACAAGGGCTACGCCTACGTGGAAGCGGCCGGCTACGCGGACGGCAAGTATTACGGCATGACGCCCACCGCGTTCAGGGAGCTGCTCGCCGAGGTCGGCCTGGAGCCCGTGAGCAGCCACCAGGGCATGAGCCGGGCGGACGCCGACGAGCAGATCGCCGCGGCCAAGGAAGCCGGCTTTAAGTACATCGTGATGCCCGTGCCGCCCGAGGGCCGCTTCACCGTCGACCCCGCTACCCGCACCATGGGCATGCAGGGCACCCTGGCCGAAAACTCCGAGATCATCAACGAGATCGCCGCCAAGGCCCACGCCCAGGGCATGCAGGCGCTCTACCACAACCACGACTTCGAGTTTAAGGCGAATGCCGACGGCGTCGTACCCATCGAGTACTTCATCGAGCACAGCAAGCCCGATCACCTGAACTTCCAGATGGACCTCTTCTGGGTCACCAAGGCCGACGCCGACCCCCTGGCCTACTTCGCCAAGTACCCCGGTCGCTTCAAGGCCTGGCACGTGAAGGACATGGACAGCCAGGGGCGCTTCGCCCCCGTGGGCACCGGCTCGATCGACTTTGCCCGCATCCTGGCCGCCCGGGAGCAGTCGGGCATGGAATACTACTTCGTGGAGCAGGACCAGACCTTCGACCAAACGCCCATGGAAGCGATCGTGATCAGCCACGCGGGACTGGAGAAACTGGGCTTCGAGTAAGCGCTTGTCTGGGATTGCGCTCGCCGCCGCAAACTTGCGCTTAAGGGTCCATGAACGGCGTTCTTATGCGCTAGGCCTACAGGTACTACAAGCAGGCTTCACTCCCTTTAGTGTCCTTCTGGCCAAGTTTCACGTGCGCGTTTCGCCCCCCAGCGGGTATCAATTCAGCGCGTAGTCGTACTGGATCTTGCGTACCACCTCGGTGAGGATACGCACCAACAGGTCTACCCGTTGGCCGAGCGACTCGTGCTCCACCGGTAGTGCCTTTGCCCGCCCCTCGATGTCCTTGGCCACCCCGTCCAACTGACGGATGCCCATGCTTTCGATACTCGGCTTGATGCGGTGGGCCGTTTTGGCCACGGTCGCGTAGTCCTGGTCCGCCAGGGCGGACGTAATTTCCTCCAGGGCGGGAAAGGTCTGCTCCACGAACACCTCCACCATAGTGGTCACGAAGTCCTCATCGCCCCGACTGAGGGTACGCAGTTCGGTCAGGTCGTACGTATTATCGAGCAGGGATGCGGGTGCGGCGGACGGACCGGGCTTCTCCCCGTACAGCTGTTTCAGGAGGGTCTGCAGCAGCACCTGCTCGTCGAAGGGCTTGGTTACGTAGTCGTTCATTCCGATGCTGAGGTACAGGTCGATGTCCTTCTTGAAGGCGTTGGCCGTGACCGCAATGATGGGCACCTCCAACTGCAGTTCCATCCGAATGATCTTGGTCGTCTCCAGCCCGTCCAGTACGGGCATCTGGATGTCCATGAGTATCAGATCGTAGCGCTGGTCGGAGAGCCGCTCGAGGGCTATCCGCCCGTTCTCGGCTTCTTCCACCGTACAGCCGAAGTGCGACAGGCACTTCGTGGCGATGAAACGATTCATCACGTTATCCTCCACGAGGAGTACGCGGGTTCCCGCCAGTAGGTGAGCGCTGTTGGTGGTCGGCACCGTGAGGGCCTGCAGGTCGCCGCGCTGGAGCCGCATTTCGATGGTGAATTTGGTCCCCTTTCCCTTCCGGCTCTGCACCTCGATGCTGCCGTCCATGAGCGTCACGATTTCCTTGGTGATCGACATACCGAGTCCCGTACCGCCGAAGCGCCGGGAGGTGGAGCGTTCCTCCTGGCTGAACTTGGAGAACAACTGGTCGAGGTAGCCGGGATCCATCCCGACACCCGTGTCCAAAATTTCGATGCGGATGAGCTGGCTGTCCACGTCCTCCGAGAGGACGTTGATGTCCAGGCGCACGGCCCCCTCCATGGTAAACTTAATGGCATTCCCGAGCAGGTTGATCAGGATCTGGCGGATACGGGCGCTATCGCCGCGGTGGGCCGGCCAGAGGTCGGGGCTCAGGTTGCAGGATAGGTCCAGCCCCTGCTTGGCCGCTTTGATGAACAGGATGCTGCGCAGGTTACCGACCACCGCCTCGAGGCTGAAATCGTGATCGTCCAGCTCCAGTTCCCCGGCCTCGATCTTGGAGATGTCCAGGATGCTGTTGATGATGGACAGCAGGTGGCGCGCGGCGGTGTCGGTGTGGCTGAGGTAGGTTTTTTGCTGGGTGGACAGTTGCTCGCGGGACAACTCGCGGATCATGCCGATGATGGCATTGAGGGGCGTACGGATCTCGTGGCTCATGTTGGCCAGGAAGGCTTCCTTGGCGACCGAAGCCTCCTCGGCCTTCGTCTTGGAGATCGCCAGGTCCACCTCCAGGTCCTTCTGGCTGGTGATGTCCAGGATGATGTACACCGACCCCAGGAGTACCCCCTGGTCGTTGTAGTTGGGCGCGGCCGAGAGAAACCACCACTTGCGCTCGCCCCGGCGGTCCCGCACGGAAATCTCGTAGCTTTTGAAGGGTTCGAGGGCGTCCAGGTCCCGCTGCCGCTGCTCGATGAACTCCCGGTTCTCCACGATCAGCAGATCCCTGGACTGACGTCCCAGCACTTCTTCGGGGGTGTACCCGGAGAGGTCGCAAAAGCGTTGATTGACAAAGAGAATGTGGTGATTGACGTCTACCTCGACCAGGCCGAGGTTCATGTTGTCGATGATGTTGCGGTACTTCTTTTCCTGCGCCTTGAGCAGGTTCTCCGCCTTCTTCCGGGAAGAGATGTCCTTGATGAAGCCGCAGTAAAACGTTTTACCGTTCTGCTCGTAGGTCACTACGATCAACTCGACGGGAAAGTGACCGCGTCGCTTGGTGACGGCGGTTACTTCCTGCATTTCGTTAAGCACTTCGGTGATGCCGTGCTGGAAGTACTTCTCGCCTCCCCCGGGGGCGTCACCGGGGCCGGGGGCGCGGGCAAAGAGCGTTTCCAGGGGCAGGCCGTCCGCCTCGTCCAGCGACCAGCCGAAGAGGTGTTCCGCGCGGGGGTTCCAGTAGCGAATGGCACCGTTGTTATCGGCAATGACGATGGCGTCCAGGGAGGAGTTCATGACCATCCGGTTCCGCTCCTCGCTCTCGCGGAGGATCTGCCGGTACAGCACCTCGTTGGTGATGTCGGTGTACTTCCAGAAGTGGCCGCGGTACGACTCCTCCACGAAGATGGGGATATAATCGCGCTCGAAGACGCGGCCGTCCACCGTTTTTAGGCGCTCGTTATACACGGGCTTTCGCTCCCGCAGCAGCTTTTCGGCCCCCAACACGAATTTTTCGGGCTCGACGAACATGCGCTTAGCCTGCTGGGCGCTTTCGGTGCAGTCCATACCGATCAGCTGCTCGGGGTCGGCGGGTATGCGGAAGTAGTCACAGAAGAGCTGGTTGGTGAAGAGGATCTCGCGGTGCTCGTTCTCCACCAGGAAGCCGGAGCGCAGGTTGCCGAGCAGGGTCTTGAACAGGTTGACGTTGATGCTGAGCTGGTCTTCGGTGACGCGGTTGAGCCGTACCTGATGCTTGATCCTTTCGGACAGGGCGACCAGGTTTTCCTGCTGCCCGCCCGGGGATGGGCCTACCCGCAGGCTGCGGACGGTCTCGTTGAGTTCCTTCAGGGTGCGTTGGCGCTGGTCGGCCAGGGTGTGCAGCTCATGATTCACCTCTTCAATCTCCGTCTCACTGACGCTGAAGGCATGGTCCATCAGTTCCCGATCGCGGTCGAAGGACCCGTAGGAATCATTGATGCTGTTGAGAAAGGCCTGCATGCCCTCCTGGTGTATAGCGGCAGCCGGCAGGTGCTTTTCGATTTGCTTGCGGAGCAACTTATGGTACATGTACCCGAATCTTATACCTCGGCCCACGGCGTATCCCGCTCCTG
This sequence comes from Lewinellaceae bacterium, assembly GCA_963803525.1. GTDB lineage: Bacteria > Bacteroidota > Bacteroidia > Chitinophagales > Saprospiraceae > Neolewinella. Next base: position 481,362 of record CAWDMV010000002.1, on the reverse strand, counting down.
GTCGTCGGTGGATGATGACTACGACTTAGTGGTGAGGGCGCCGCTCTTGAGCATATTGTAGATGGTGGACTTCCCTACTTCCAGCTTTTCGGCAATCTGGACCACGTTGTGGCCGTACTTGTCCAGGTAGTGTTGGAGAATCTCCAGGTTGTATTCCTTCAGGGTCTTGTTGCCGTAGTCGATCACGGAAGGTCCGTTGAGCCCGGAGAAGCGAATATCCTCGGCGCTGATGCCCCGGGTGTTGGTCATGACGCAGGCCAGGTCGATGATGGCCTTGAGCTCCCGGACGTTGCCGGGGAAGTGGTACTTGAGGAGCTTCTCCTTCGCGCTCATATTGAGATTAAGCGGCTTTTCCTTGTTCTCGGCGGCGTACTGCCGGAGGAAGAAATCGGCGAGCAGCACCACGTCCTCGTCCCGCTCCCGCAGGGGCGGCAGTGCGATGGGAAGGCCGAGAATGCGGTAGTACAGATCTTCCCGGAATTTGCCTTCGCGCACGCAGGCCTCCAGGTCCCGGTGGGTAGCCGTCAGCAGGCGGGCCCTGAACTTGACCGTTTCGGTACTGCCGACCCGACAAAATTCCCGTTCCTGGATGGCGCGCAGGATCTTACTCTGTAGGGCCAGGTCCATCTCCGCGATTTCGTCTAAAAACAGGGTGCCCTCCTTCGCCGCCTCGAACTTACCGATCTTCCGCCCGACGGCTCCGGTGAAGGCCCCCTTTTCGTGGCCGAACAGCTCGCTTTCCAGTAGGCTCTCCGGGATGGCGGCCATATTGACCGCCATGAAGGGCTGCTTCTTGCGGTCGCTGTTGAAGTGGATGGCCTTGGCAATGACCTCCTTGCCGGTCCCGGTCTCGCCGGTGATGCTGACGTTGATGTTGGACTTGGCGGCCTTGCGCAGCATGGCGTAGACCTGTTGCATGGCCTTGCTCTTGCCGATGACGGAGTCGAAGCTGAATTTCTCCTCCAGCTGCTCCTTCAGGTTTTCGACCTCCTGCTTGAGGTCGCTGTGCTCCCGGATGTGGATGATCGACTTCCAGAGCTGGTTCTTGGTGTTCTCGTCCTTGATGATGTAGTCGCGGGCCCCCTTCTTCAGCAGGTCGACGGCCGTACCGATGTCCTCCTGTCCACTGATGACGACTACCGGCACCGTGCTGTCGACCTCGTGGATCTTGCGGAGCAGGACGTCGCCCGTCATATCGGGAAGCCCGTAGTCGACCGAGATCACGTCGGGTTTGCGGTAAAGCTGTTCCAGACACGCCTTCCCGGTCGTGCAGAGATCGACCTCGTAGTCGGGATTCATGCTGAGGTGGTGCTTCAGCAACCTCCCGTAAAAGGGGTCGTCTTCGACGATAAATATTTTGAACGGATTCACCTTACACTACTTTTCACGAGAGAAAACTACCCCGGGCGGCAAGGGCCGCGCTACGGGCCTAAACGCAACATCGAACTATACACGATGCACGCGCGCAAAGTATTGTGTAGCCGCGTGGATTCTCCGTACGGCTACCGGAAAATCCCCGGGCCCCTTCCACTGGCGAAAGTATGCGCAAGCATCCACGGACGGGCAGCTTGTCGCCCCCCTAAAATAAGCTTACTTTAGGGAGAATGAGCGTCCTACTCCCCCTGCTGTTGATCCTTCTTCTTCCCCTGTGCACACTCCGTGCCCAGGCCGCCCCCGCCCTCCTGCCCGAAATCGGGGTAGTGATCGACTTCGAGCACGCCGGTACGGCCCGCGCGGCGGGATTTGCCTGGATGCTGGAGTCTACTCCCAGGATACTTTCGCCCCGCAACGTCAGTGACCGGCAGTTCGACAGCCTGCTGACCGTCCTTGCTCCCCTCCCCCTACCGCTGTACGGTTGCAATATTTTTATTCCGTCCGACCTGAAGGTGGTCGGGCCCGCCGTACGGGAAGCGGCGGTACTGGCCTACGTCGATACGGTCCTGTCGCGCGCGCAGCGCGCGGGGCTTCGGATCATCACCTGGGGCAGCGGCGGCTCCCGTCGGGTACCGGAGGGGTTCGACCGCGTCCGGGCCACGGCCCAGTTTATCTACCTGGGCCGGCGGGTAGCCGAGGTGGCCGGGCGCTACGGCATCACGCTCGTCCTCGAAAACCTCAACCGCACGGAATGCAATTTCATCAACAGCGTACCCGAAGCCCTCGCCATCGTGCGGGCGGTGGACCACCCCAATTTTCGCCTCTGCGTGGACCTCTACCATATGCTGGTAGACGGTCAGCCGGCCAGTGACTTAGCGGGAGTGGGCAAGTACGCGGTGTACTGCGAACTGGCGGAAAGGGAGGGCCGTACGCCCCCCGGGGTGCACGGGGATGATTTCACTTCTTACTTTGAGGCCCTACACCGGGAGGGCTACTCCGGAAATATTATGGTGGAGGCGCGGTGGGATAATTTTGTCCGGCAGGCAGGTGCGGCGTACGACTACCTGAGCGCCCAGCTCGACTCCGTCTACCGCTGAGGGCTTGCCTACCCTTCGCCCACGATTCTCCCCGTAGCCCTCATCCAGGACAGCCCCGTCGTCTTCGATAGGGAAACCACGCTGCAGCAACTCGAAGCCCTCGTCGGTGGTGGGCCGCCACCCCGAGTCCGGCCGGGAGCTCCGCGCCGCCTACCACCGCGCGCGCGTAGATCTGGAATAGGTAGCTATTCCGGGAGTCCACACCGCACCCGCAGCCGCTGCCCGATGAGTTCCGCCCGCACGGGCCCCGTACCGAGGTATTCCCCGTCGGCCTCCAGTCCGGTGACCCCGGTGACCGTAACCGCCGTAGCGTGGGTGGTCGTCACGCCCTCCACCCTCCCGATGGTGGGCGTAAAGAAGCGCCAGCCATTGGCCAGGATGCGCGTGAGGGGCAGGGCGGTGGCGTAGGTGAGGGCCAGGGTATCCGCCGTGGGGTTGGCCTGGGGGACGAGCCGCATACCCCCGCCGTTGTAGCGCCCGATGCCGAAATTGATGGTGTGGAAGCGATCGGAAACGACTTGATCCCCGTAGCGGAGTTCCAGGGCGGGCGGAGTGAACGTGCCCAGGTAGGCTACCGTGAGGGCGGGATAAAGCAGGCGGTGCTTCTGTCCGAGCGTCTCCGAGCGCCGGACTACGTGGGCGTCGTACGCCAGGCCGGCCACGTTGATGAAATGGCGGACGCTGCCCTCCGGCCCGTAGGTGAGCTTGCCGATGCGGTGGTCGATTACCCGGTCGCGCCGGAACACCCCGATCCACCGCAGGAGGTGGCGGGGCACCTCCAGCGTACGGCACCAGTCGTTGCCGGTGCCCAGGGGCAGGGGGGCGTAAGTGATAAGGTCGAGGAGCTGCTGGTTCACGAGCGCGTTGACAATGTCGTGGTGGGTACCGTCCCCCCCGACGCCGACCAGGAGCCGCGCACCGGCCGCCGCCGCCTCGGCCACGCAGCGGTCTAGTGAGTGGAGCGCGTCGGTCCTGGCGTATTTCAGGTCCGGCCATTCCTTGCGCAGCACCGGCAGGGCGTAGCGCCACCAGCGGGCGGCGCGCCCGTTAGCGGCCAGCGGATTAACGACAAAGTAGGGAGTGGCGGACACGCGGCAAGTATACGTCCGTCCGGAGACCCCGTTCGTCTTTATCTTGTGGCCTTCGGGACTATCCATCGGTATTATTGCCGCCTACTTTAGCTTATGCATATGTCACCCCCCGCACCCACCCTGACCGCTCCGGTTATTGAAGTCCGCAACGTCAGCAAAGCCTACGGCACGAAGGTGGCCGTCGACGACGTGTCCTTCTCCATGCCCCCCGACGCCATCCTGGGCCTGCTCGGTCCGAACGGGGCCGGCAAGACCAGCCTGATCCGCATGATCACCACGATCACGGAACCGGACCGCGGCGAGATCCGCTTCCAGGGCAGCCCCCTCAGCGGCTACCACCCCACCCAGATCGGCTACCTGCCCGAGGAACGGGGATTGTACAAGCAGATGTACGTCGGGGAGCAACTGCTCTACCTCGGCCAGCTCAAGGGCCTCAGCAAGCGACAGGCCGAAAGCCAGGCGCGGGAGTGGCTCGATAAATTCGAGCTCGGGCCCCAGTGGAAAAAGAAGGTCGAGGAGCTCAGCAAGGGCATGCAGCAGCAGGTGCAGTTCATCGCCACCGTCCTGCACGATCCCAAGCTGCTGATCCTCGACGAGCCCTTCAGCGGCCTCGACCCCGTCAACGCCACCCGGATGCGCACCGAGATCCTCCGCCTGCACGCCAACGGCACGGCCGTCATCTTCAGCACCCACCGCATGGAACAGGTGGAAGAACTCTGCGAGTTCATCGTCCTCATCCACCAGGGCCGCAACATCCTCCAGGGCAAGGTGCGCGACATCCGCCGCGAGTTCGTCGAAAACCGCTACCGCCTCCAGTTTCACGACCAGCTGCCCGCGGCCGTCGGCGAACGCTTTACGCTCATCAACCCCACCGTCTCCACCGTCGACATCCAACTCCAGCCCGGCGAAGACGGCAACGACCTCCTGCGCAGCCTGCTGAATATGGGCGTCCGCATCCAGGGCTTCCAGGAGCTCCTCCCCAGCCTCAACGAGATCTTCATCAAGCGCGTCAGCTCCGGCCACTAACGAACTAACAGCTTTGCCGCGGGCAAAGCGCTCTAACGAACTATGAACAACCTCTGGCTAGTCATCAAGCGTGAATTCATCACCCGCGTCCGCCGCCGTTCCTTCATCCTGGCCACCCTCCTGACGCCCGTTGGGCTGGCGCTGTTCGTCGTGGTGGCCAACGCGGTCTTCAGCTACGGCAACGACGACGTGAAGCGCATTGCCGTCATCGACGAGGGCGGACTCTTCAACGGCGTGCTGCCCGACGAGAACGGCCTCTACTTCAACTTCGTCGATACGCCCCTGGACGAGCTGAAGCACGCGATCGGCGAAGACGAAGGATTCGCGGGCATCCTGGTCGTCCCGGAAATCTCCAACCCCAGGAGCCGCAACTTCCGCGTGGAGCTGTTCAGCGACGAAACCATGGGCATCGAATCCCAGGCCCGCATCAAGGACCGCATCGAGGAGGCCGTACGCCGCTACAAGATCGACGCGCTGGAGATCGACCGCACCACCCTGGCCAGCCTCGACAGCGACGTATCCATCCGGGTGCGCGGCCTCACCACTACGGAGGGCGAATCCGACGACCGCAGCATGGCCAGCGCCGTGGGGGCGGGCATCGGCACGGTCATGGGCTTCCTGATGTACATCTCGGTGTTCGTCTACGGCATGATGGTGATGCGCTCGGTCATGGAAGAGAAAACCAACCGCATCGTCGAGGTCGTCATCTCCTCGGTGCGCCCCTTCACCCTGCTGCTCGGCAAGATCATCGGCGTGGGCGCCCTCGGCCTCACCCAGGTACTGACGTGGATGATCATGATCCCCGCCCTGCTCTTCCTGGTGGGCATCTTCTTCGGCCTCGACGCCGACCCCGCCCAGATGCCCAATTCCCCCGATCTGGACCCCGAGGAGATGCAGTCCATGGTCGAAAAGATCACCGCCGGCCTGGCCGACCTCAACTGGTGGATCATCCTGCCCTGCTTCATCCTGTACTTCCTGGGGGGCTACTTCATGTACGCCGCGCTGTTCGCCGCCGTGGGGTCGGCCATGGGCGACGACATGGGCGAAAGCCAGTCCCTGACCATTCCCATCACCATCCCGGTCATCCTGGCCTTCTACATCATGATGGCCGCCATCCAGAACCCCAACAGCAGCCTGGCGGTCTGGTCGTCGATCTTCCCGCTCTTCGCCCCCATCGTGATGCCGGCCCGCCTGGCCTTCGATCCCCCGCTGTGGCAGGTACTGGCCAGTCTGCTCTCCGTCTTCCTCTTCGCTACCCTCATGGTCTGGATGGCCTCGCGCATCTACCGCATCGGCATCCTCAACTACGGCAAAAAATCCACCCTCAAGGACATGGGCAAGTGGATCACGGCGAAGTACTGAGTTTAAAATTTTGCCGTTTCCAGCTTAAAATTGAAGGTCTCCCGTGGGCTCGATGGCTACGTTGAGGAGCTTGATCACGAACGAGCAGGTAGCATCTCCGGCGAGCGTCGGCCGCATGGCTTCGGTGAGGGCCTGCATCACGTGCTCGTAGTCGCCGGTCAGCTGGGTAGAGAGGGGGTTCGTAGCCACGGTGATGCCCGCTTGCTCGCCCAGATGTTTGATGAAAGCGATGATCGGCGCCTCGTAGTCGGGCGTGAGGGGGTACAGGGAAATATCGAGGGAAACTTGCATAAGGGAGTAGTGCTTCAGGATTGAATTAAGCAATAACTTGACGCCGACAGCGTGGTGGTGAACGAGCGGACGAAAAGTTCAGCATAGCCGGAGCTACGTTGGATCTTTGGCGGGGAAGTGCAGCGCCGCGATGGCCAGTCAAGGGGCAGCTTATTTCGGTCCCTGAAGCACTAGGCATTGGGCGGGGCCGCGGGTGCAGGGCGGGCCCTCAGGGCACGAACTTAAAGTTATAGCTCAGCGAGAAGATCGGTGCCCCGAAGATCGACAGCCGGTAGGCGGCAAAGGGGCTCTTGGAAAAGATGCCCAGGGGTGGGGTGTTGCGGTCGCGGGCCTGGAAAAAGATGTTGTAGGCGTTGTCGCGCCCGTACACGTTGTAGACGGTGAAGACCCACTCCCCGGTCCAGCGCCGCCGGGTGCGCCGGAAGTTCTGGATGGTCCAGCTGAAGTCGAGGCGGTGGTAGACGGGCAGGCGGTCGTTGTTGCGCTCCAGGAATAGGGGGACGGGCACCGCGCCCACCGTCACGAAGCCGTTCGGGGCGGTATAGGGCCGGTTGCTCTGCACCACGAAATTGAAGCCCAGTTCGTGGGTTTTGCCCTCGTCGATGACCATACGTGCGGTCAGGGCATGGGGCTGGTCGAAGTAGCCGGGGTACCACGCCCCCCGGTTCACCTCGAAGGCCGGTGAGTCGCCCACGACCAGGTTCTCACTGCGGGAATAGGTGTAATTGACCTCGCCGGTCACGCGCCCGGTCTCCCGGCGGGCGGTCAACTCCACGCCGTACCCCCTCCCCTCCCCCCGCAGCAGGTCGGTCTCCACGGCGGGGTTCAGGAAGAAATCCGCCCCCGGCCGGTACTCGAGCAGGTCGTCGATCCGGCGGTAGTAGGTTTCCAGTTGAAAGTAGTACGCTCCATCCGTGGTCCGCCCGGAGAGGCCCGCCGAGAAGAGATTGGCGGTCTGGGGCACCACGTTGACGTCGCTGACCTTATAGCGGCTGGTCGGCAGGGGCGAGGTCGCGTTGTAGATGTTCTGGAGGTACTGTCGGGTACGGGCGTAGGAGGCTTTCAGGCTGAGGTGATCGTTTAGGGAATAGTTGACGCCGAGCCGGGGTTCGAGCCCGCCGTAGGTAACGATGGTCTCCCCGCTTTCGGCCAGCCGGGTCTCCAGACGGGTGGAAGCGCGCGGCGGGCCGGCTTCGTAGCTCCTGATCTCCCCCGGCCCCAGCTGGCGGTAGTTGACGTAGCGGAGGCCGCCGCTCACCGTCAGGCGATTGTTGACGGTCCATTCGTCCTGCACGTAGGCTACCAGTTCCAGGGCGCGTTCCTTATCGAGATCAACGGAGAGGATATCGTCCACCGCGCCGGGGTCGAGCTCACCGGGGCGGAGGGTGTAGTGATCGGCCTGCCATCCCCCGGTGGCCCGGTGCTTGTCCGTACGGTAGGTAAGGCCGGACTTCAGGGTCGTGTAGTCGATGCCCGACAGGAAGTCGATCCGTCCCCCGTCCTCCTGGGGAAAGCGCAGGCCGGCCCGGTAGCTGGCCCGGTGCAGCTCGGAGGTCAGGGAAAGGGCCTCCCGAAAGAGGTGAAAGTGCTCGATACCGCCATTGAGCGTCCGGTAAGCGTACTGGTTGACGGTGGCCGGCAGGGCGGCGGACTGGGAGACCAGGTCCAGCTGGTTAAAGTCGGTACTGTAAAAGGAAGTCAGGGTAAGGAAGTCCCGCTCCCCCGCCCGGTACCGCAGTTTAAGCGTCCCGTCGGCAAACCGGCTCCGGGTCCGTTCGAGCCGGGCCACCAGCGGGAAGGCGTAGTCCTGTATGCCCCCGCGGACCGCCAGCAATAGACCGATCCGCTTCTCCCGGTCGAGCGGCGTCTCCACCGATAAGTGACTGGATACGAAGCCAACTCCCCCGCTGATCACCGTTCGTTCGGTATTGGGACTGCGTGAGCGTACGTCGAGCACCGAGGCTACCCGACCGCCGTAGCGGGCCGGAATGTTTCCCCGGTAAAGATCCGCCGTCCCCACCGCGTCGGGCGTAAAGACCGAGAAGAGCCCGAACAAGTGCGTCGGCGTGAAGACGGGCGCCCCGTCGTAAAGCAGCAGGTTCTGATCGATGGTGCCCCCCCGCACGCTCACCCCGTTGCTCGCCTCGCCGGCCGAGCTCACCCCCGCGGTAAGCTGTAGGGATTTGAGTACGTCGCGCTCGCCGAGCACGGTCGGTATGCTCTCCAGGTCTTCGGTGGTGAGGCGCTCGACGCCCATGGCCGGACGGGTCAGGGCATCCCGCTGCGTGCTCTCGGTCACCGTGACGGTCGTCAGCTGCTCGGCCGTGGGTTCGAGCCGGAGCACGGCCTCCAGGTCCTGATCCAGGCGGATGGAATCCTGGAACGGCGCATAACCCGTAATGCTGGCCCGTAGGGCGTAGTCCCCCGCCGCCGTCCGCAAGGTGACCCGGCCGTTCCGATCGGACGTCCCCCCGGTGTTGCCGGGGCTGAGCTGTACGGCGGCGTACGCGATGGGCCGATCCGTCAGGAGGTCCACTACGGTAAGCCTCAGTTTCATCTGCTGGGCCGCGGCCGAACCGACCGCGAGCAGGCAAAGAATAAGTGTACAGCTTAATCTGGCCATCCCGCAGGTTTTAGGGGGCTGCGGCCGTTGCCGGCGCAGGGGGCCTGGGGGGGCGAGGAGAACGGGGACGCGGGTTCGGGGCGGAACCGGCGTTCCTCGGCGGTCGTGGAGGGACGGCCCAGGGATTCGTCGCGAAAAATGAATCGCCGCAGGGTGTCGACCGAGACGGCACTTACGTAGCCGAGAATATCGGTATCGGTGCCGGATACGTTGCGCAGGTTGCCGGTCAGCGCGGCGGGAATGGTGGCGTTGAGGCCCGATCCCCCGTTGACCAGGTCCGCGGTGACCCTCCCGTAGTCGTAAGCCTCTTCGGTCAGGCCGTACTGGATGGCTTCGACGAGCAGTCCGCCGTAGTCCCGGAACTCGATCTGTCCGATCTCCCGCCCACCGATCCGGCCGCCGGAAAAACCGAGGTCGTTGGCCAGGTCGAGCGCGCCCCCCGGCTTGACCTGGTAGCAGGAGTCCACGTCGAGGCAGAGGTAATCGTAGCGGTTGCCGCTGGGAATGCTGAAGGGAAGGCACACGCCGTTCCGGTATACCCCCTGGAAGCAGGTCGCGCAGACGATGCTGCTTTCCCAGTACCGAAAATCCCACTGGTAGAAGTCCGTGCGGGAACCCTCATCGGTCGCATCCACCAGCACGCGAAAGGCCGGCAGGAAGCGGTTGCGGTCATCGTCGAAGATGCCCTCCGGATCGAGCACGATGTCCAGCCCGTCGAGCTGAGTGGCGGGTGGTACGATTTCGGGGCTAGACTCCGCTACGGTACCGTCAGCAAAGTCGATACGCACGAACCACTCCTGACCCGCGGAGGCGCTGAATTCCGCCGGCGGCAGATAGGTGCCGGGGCGCTCCGGGTCGTGCTGCCACGGCACCCGCGTCCCCGCCCCGGAAATGGCCGTCACGGTGGCGTCGGTCACGCGCTCGAACTGGAGGGACAACTCCCGAAATTGGGAAGCGCGCACCGAAAGCACGCTCCGACCCGGCTGGTCGGCGATCCGCCCCTCGACCAGGTAAAACGGCTGCTCGAGCTGGAACATCGGCTCGGTCGGCTCCACGCAGCGGGTGAGGGCCACCAACAAGAGGCACAGCAGGAGCAAACGAATCGGCAGCGACATGCCGCAAGATAGCGGGGCGACAGCTAGATCCTACAGCGTGAGGCCGGTAACCTCCAGGAAGTCGGCGTTCCGGCCCAGCTGGTCGGCCACGGTCGCGGAGTCGCGTGCCAGGTCCATGCCCCCGATGAGCACGTCCAGTCTGGCGCGGAGATCAACGCGCACGTCGAAGCCGTTACGGGCCGCAATGGGCTGGCCGAACCCGAGGGTGTAGGGCTGACTCCCGTAGCTCACCCGCGTCAGGGTATCGGTGCCGGGGCCGCGGGTGTACTCGAACTTAGCGCGTACGTAGCCCCGCCCGTCGTTGAAGTTCAGTAGACCGGCCTGGGTGCGCAGCGCATCGCCCGCGGGGGCACTGGAGGGGATGACGTCGCGGTAGCGGTCGGCCAGGCCGTAGGTCAGGGACAGCCCCGTCAGCCCGTCTCCGGAGTCGACGATGGTCCCCACCGTAGTGGTGGTGCCGTTGAGCGAGGCCAGCAGGTAGTTCCCGTTGAGCGTGACGGCGGAGTCCCCGCTGAGGCGCTGACGCAGATCGACGGGTCGTAGGGGGTCGGGCAGGTCGCTGCCGGCTTCCTCGAGGCGAATATCGCCCAGGTAGTAGCGCAGATTGACGAACTGAAATTCGTTGCCGGCCTCGTCCACGTACGTTTGCCCCGCGACCAGGGCCGTGTCGTTCCAGACGGGCGTGACGCGCACGGAGAGCTCGGGAAACGTACAGCAATCCGGGCAGGCCAGATCGGCGAGCAGATCGTAGTTCGCGGCGTCGGGATCCAGGCAGCCGGTACTGTCCTCGTAGCAACCAAGGAGCAGCAGGGTCAGCGCGGTAGCCAGCAGGATGCGCATAAGCGGTACTTAGATGATCATGCCGGCGGCGACGGTTTCGTTGGTCTGCTCGTCGACGAGGATGATGGAGCCGGTGATGCGGTTCTGACGGTAGGCATCCGTGAAGAGCGGCGTGGTGGTACGCAGCTGCACGCGGCAAATGTCGTTCATCTTCACCTCCTTGTTCTCTTCGTCCCGGTGGAGGGTGTTGATGTCCAGGCGGTAACGGACATCCTTGATGACGCAGCGGGCTTCCTGGGTGGTGTGCATGATGGCGTACTTGCCCCGGGCTTGCAGCGGCCGTTCGTTGAACCAGCAGAGCATGGCTTCGACGTCCTGGGTCACGTCCGGCTGATTGTTTTCGCGCACGATCATGTTGCCGCGGCTGATGTCGATGTCGTCCTCCAGCAGCAGGGTGACGGACATCGGGGGGAAGGCCTCCTCGAGTTCGCCATCGAAGGTGTCGATCTTGGCGATGGTCGAGGTGAAGCCACTGGGCAGCACGGTCACTTTATCGCCCTTCTTGAAGACGCCGCCGGCGATGCGTCCGGCGTAGCCCCGGTAGTCGTGGTAATCGTCGCTGTAGGGGCGGATGACGGTCTGCACGGGCAGCCGGCAGTCGATGAAGTTGTTGTCGCTGCCGATGTGTACGTTCTCCAGGGAGTACAGCAGGGTCGCGCCGCCGTACCAGTCCATGTTCTTGCTCTTGTCCACGACGTTATCGCCGAGCAGGGCGGACATGGGGATGAAGTCGACGTCCTTTACGTCCAGGCGGTGGCTGAAGGCGCTGAAATCCTCCTTGATCTTATCGTAGGTCTCTTCACTGAAGTCCACGAGGTCCATCTTGTTGATGCACACGATCAGGTGGGGGATCTGCAGCAGGGAGGCGATGAAGGCGTGGCGGCGGGTCTGCTCCACGACGCCGTGGCGGGCATCCACCAGGATCAGGGCGACGTTGGCCGTGGAGGCACCCGTCACCATATTGCGGGTGTACTGGGTGTGCCCCGGGGTGTCGGCAATAATGAATTTCCGCTTCGGCGTGGCGAAGTAGCGGTAGGCCACGTCGATGGTAATCCCCTGCTCGCGCTCGGCCTTGAGGCCATCCGTCAGCAGCGCCAGGTTCACGCCGAGTTCCCCGCGCTTGGCGCTGGTCTGGGAAATAGCTTCGTACTGGTCCTCAAAGATGGACTTGGAGTCATACAACAAGCGTCCGATCAGGGTCGACTTGCCGTCGTCGACGGAGCCGGCGGTGGTGAAGCGGAGGAGTTCGGTGTGCTCTAAGGAATTTACCATGTACAAATTACAATTTACAAGTTACAATTTTGCGGCTCTGCCGGCGGGTCTATCCCGGCCTGCAGGCCATCTGGCGGGCGGTAAGCGCAGCAAGCTACCCGCTAAAAATACCCTTGTTTCTTACGATCCTCCATGGCCGTTTCGGAGCGCTTATCGTCGGCGCGGCCGCCGCGCTCGGTCTGCCGGGCGATGCTGACTTCGGCGATGATGTCCTCGAGGGTCGTGGCGTTGGACGCCCAGACGCCGGTGGTGGTGATGTCGCCGATGGTGCGGCAGCGGACCATGCGGGTCTCGAGGGTCTCCTCCGGGCGGCGGGGCAGCACTTCGGAGTCGGCGAGCAGCATGCCGTCGCGCTTGAATACCTTACGCTCGTGGGCGAAGTAGAGGCTGGGCAGCGCTACTTGCTCCAGGGCGAGGTACTGCCAGACGTCGAGCTCCGTCCAGTTGGAGATGGGGAACACCCGGAAGTGCTCGCCGTACTGCTTGCGCCCGTTAAAGAGGTTCCAGAGCTCGGGCCGCTGGTTCTTGGGGTCCCACTGGCCGAATTCATCGCGGTGGCTGAAGAAGCGTTCCTTGGCCCGCGCCTTCTCCTCGTCGCGGCGACCGCCGCCCAGGGCGGCGTCGTATTTGCCTTTTTCCAGGGCGTCGAGCAGGACGGCCGTCTGCAGGAAGTTGCGCGTAGCGTTGTAGCCGGATTCTTCCCGGACCATGCCGTTGTCGATCGCCTCCTGAACGGAACCGACGATCAGCTTGGCGCCGATGCGCTCGACCAGCTCGTCGCGGTAGTCGATCGTCTCCTGAAAATTGTGGCCCGTATCCACGTGCAGCAGCGTGAAGGGGATCTTCGCGGGGTGGAAAGCTTTGACGGCCAGGTGGACCATCAGGATGGAATCTTTTCCCCCACTAAAGAGCAGGACGGGATTCTCAAACTGGGCGGCAACTTCCCGGAGCACGAAAATACTTTCGGACTCGAGCTCCCGGAGGTGGTTGAGCTGGTAATTGGCGGACATGACGGGGAGTGAATTATAGCGGTTAAGCAGACAGATGTAGGCGCCCGGACAGTGCGTCGATGAGCGTTTGCGCGGCCTCCTCTACGGTAAGGTGGGCGGTTTGGAGATCCAGGAACGGATGGACGGGCGCCTCGTAGGGACTGTCGATACCCGTAAAGTCTTTGATCTGACCGGCACGGGCTTTGGCGTAGAGCCCCTTGACGTCCCGGTCTTCACAGACCGCGAGCGGCGTATTCACGAAGACCTCCAGAAAGTCGTCGGCACCGACGATGTCCGATACCGCCGCGCGGATCGCGCGGGTGGGGCTGACGAAGGAGCACAGGACGATAGCCCCGGCCTGGGCAAACAGCTTGGCGACTTCGGCCACCCGGCGGGTATTTTCCACCCGGTCTTCGAGGCTGAACCCCAGATTGCCGTTGAGGCCGTTACGCACGTTGTCGCCGTCCAGTACCTGGGCAAAGACGCCCCGCTCGAAGAGTTTGCGCTCGACCGCCGCGGCGATGGTGCTCTTGCCACTGCCCGAAAGGCCCGTAAGCCACACGACGCCGGCCCGGTGTCCGTTGGCGGTTTCCCGCTCCGTACGCTGGACCAATCGGTCGTAAATGGGATGGATATTATCTGCCATACGGTGAATAAGGGCACAAAGATAGCACCCCCCCCCGGGTAAGGCGGGAATTCCGGCAACGCTTTATGAACGAATCTTTTCCTGGTCGCCCGGCCTACACGAAGGCCAGGGGGTTGGGATCGATCTCCTTCAGTTGTCGGATATAGGCGGCCGGGTCGTCCGCCCCGAAGACCGCGCTGCCCGCCACCAGCACCCGTGCGCCCGCCTCCAGTACCTTTTGCGCATTCTGAAGACCAATGCCCCCGTCCACCTCGATCATGGCCCGGGAGTTGTGCACGGTGATGAGGTCCGCCACTTGCTGGATCTTGGGAATGCTCTGGTAGATAAACTTTTGCCCCCCGAAGCCCGGGTTCACGGTCATGATCAGCACCAGGTCCAGGTCTTCAATGAGGTGCTCCAGGCAGCCGATCGGGGTATGGGGATTGAGCGCCACCCCCGCGCGCCCGCCGGCTTCCTTGATCTGCTGTACGACCCGGTGCAGGTGGGTGCAGGCCTCGGCGTGGACCGTGACGCCGTCGGCACCGGCGCGGACGAAGGAGTCCACGTAGCGCCCCGGGTCCTCGATCATCAGGTGCACGTCCACGTATTTTTCCGCCTTCGCCGCGATTTGTTCGACGATAAATTGGCCGAAGGAGATGTTCGGCACGAAGCGGCCGTCCATCACGTCGAGGTGAAACCAGTCCGCCGCGCTGGAGTTGACCAGGTCGACGGCGCGGTCGAGGTGCAGAAAGTCTGCGGCAAGCAGGGAAGGAGCAACGAGGTGAGCCATGGCGGGATGAGTTGGTGGCGGAGAGCCGCAAATTACCGCGCCGGAGTTTAATGCCCGTCCCCGCTCCCCCCGTACCTTGCCGCTTCGTAAACGCTAAACCGGCGGAATCATCGTTATCGTCCCAATCTCCGTTATGAAGCCAGCCCGGCCTTACCTGTTTTTCCTCTTCTTCCTCGTGTCTGCCCTCACCGCCCTGCAGGCGCAGTCGGGGCTGCGCTACCGTTTCGATTATACCCAGCGTGACCCCCTGGCCGGGGTGGCGCAAGACAACTGGCTCACCCCCGCCGGGGAGTTCAGCAAATCACGCTTCTACACCTCCGTCGGCATCGGCACGGCGGCCTACGCCGCCTCCGGCATAGGGCTGTACTCCATCTGGTACAAAGACTATCCGCAGGGCAGCTTCCGCACCTTCAACGACTGGCCCGAGTGGGAGCAGATGGACAAGGCCGGTCACGTTTTTACCGCCTACCTCTTCAGTCGCAGCGCCTTTGCGGGCTTCCGGTGGGCCGGGGTGAAGCGTCCCGCCGCCCGCTACGCCGCCCTGGGCGTCGCTAACCTGCTGCAGGGCACCATCGAGGTCATGGACGGATTTTCTACCCAGTGGGGGTTCAGCCTGACCGATATGGCCGCCAACCTGACCGGCAGCCTGGCCTTTACCGTACAGGATATACTCTGGCAGGAGCAACGGATACTCTTGAAGGTGTCCAGCGACCTGCGGCCCATTCCCGACGTGCCCGTGTTCAACCGGAATGGGGAGGGCAACCTCGGCTACGTCGTCCGGCAGCGCTTTGGCGAGAATTTCTTCGAACGCTACATTAAGGATTACAATGCCCAGACCATCTGGCTGTCCGTCAACCCGGCCTCCTTCAGCCGGAACAGCCGCCTGCCCCAGTGGCTTAATCTGGCGGTGGGTTACGGCGCGGAGAACGTGTACGGTGCCTACTCCAATACCTGGCGCGAAGACGGGGTAGGTTTCGGCTACCGCACGGCCGACCGCCGCCGGCAGTTTTTCCTGAGCCCCGACATCTACTTCAGCCGCATCCCCACCCGCAAGCGCTGGGTGCGGCTGGCCCTGGGCATTCTCGATTTCGTCAAGCTGCCCGCCCCCGCCCTCGAATACAGCCAGGGCAGGTTCTACGGCCACTGGTTGATGTAGCTTATTCCTACCTTCGGGCCATGGCCAAACTGCGCAGGAATCACGCTTCGAAGGGCACGGCGGCCCCGGCCGCCACCCTCGTCAAGGTCACCCTGTTCGCCCTCATCCTCCTCGCCCTGATCTGGGCTTTCGTGCAGTGGAATGCGGGGTCGCAGGTGCCGGGAACCCCCGGGATCGACTACGCCGGGGAGGATTATTTTCTCCCGGCGGGTACGCGCGGACAGGTGATCGACCACGGGGGATTCGTGCTCTCGTACGACGAGGACTGGGAGCAGGCCGAGTGGGTCGCCTACATCCTCACCCGGGAACACCTCGACCGGGAATGGACGAAGCGCGACGATAATTTTCGCTCGGACCCGCTCATCAGGGGAGAATCCGCCGGGCTGAAGGACTACCGGGGCAGCGGCTACGACCGGGGCCACCTGGCCCCCTTCGCGGATTTCGCCTGGGATGCGGAACTGGCCGACCTTACCTTCTACCTGTCCAACATCAGCCCCCAGGCCCGCCAGTTCAACGGCGGCATCTGGCGCGAGCTCGAGGAGCTTACCCGCGACTGGGCCCGCAAGAACGAGCGGCTCTACGTCGTGACCGGCCCGGTCATCCCCCGCGGCGAAAAAGGCCGGATCGGTCAGAACGGGGTGGCCGTCCCGAAGGAATTCTACAAGGTTTTACTCGACCTCGACGAGCCCCAGCAGAAGGGCATTGGCTTTCTCATCCCCAACGAGATCAGTTTTCAGCCGCTCACGAGCTACGTCGTCAGCATCGATCGGGTCGAAGCGGCTACGGGCATCGACTTCTTCGCGGAACTCATGCCGCAGGAACTGGAGGACCGCCTGGAGCGGGAGAGCAATCCCGACTTCTGGCCCTTCAGCAAGCAAAAATTCGACCGCCGGGTCGACCAGTGGAACAAAACAAAATAACCCCCGATGGCAGACACAGCCGCATTTAAGCAAGTGATGGAGGAGGGCTACGCCTTCGACGGACCGGCCCTCATTCTCGGCGGGGCCATGCTCGGCGAGGATACCCAGACCGGCACCCTGGTGCGCCTGCCGCTCGGCACCCTCAACCGTCACGGCCTCATCGCCGGCGCTACGGGTACCGGGAAGACGAAAACGCTACAGATCATCGCCGAGCAGCTCAGTCGGGAGGGCGTACCCAGTCTGCTGATGGACATCAAGGGCGACCTCAGCGGCATCGCCGTCGCCAGTGGCGGCCACCCGAAGATCGACGAGCGCCACGCCGCCATCGGCCTCCCCTTTTCCGCCGGTGGCAGCCCCGTCGAACTACTGACCCTCAGCGACGAGCCCGGAGCCCGACTGCGGGCGACCGTGCTGGAATTCGGCCCCGTGCTCTTCTCCAAAATGCTCGACCTCAACGACACCCAGTCGGGCATCATGGCCGTCGTCTTCAAGTACGCCGAAGACCAGGGGCTGCCCCTGCTCGACCTGAAGGACCTGCGCAAGGTCATGCAGTACCTGACCCATGAAGGCAAGGAGGAGGCGCAACGGGAATACGGCCGCATCTCCACCGCCTCGGTAGGGGCCATTATGCGCCGGATCGTGGAACTGGAGGGACAGGGAGCCGAGAAATTCTTCGGGGAGCGCAGCTTCGAGGTGGAAGACCTGACCCGCCTCGACGAGCGGGGCCGGGGCATCGTGTCCATCGTGCGGCTCACCGACGTACAGGACCGGCCCAAGCTCTTTTCCACCTTCATGCTGCAATTGCTGGCCGAGGTCTACGCCACCTTCCCCGAGGAGGGCGATCTGGACCGGCCGAAACTCGTGGTCTTTATCGACGAGGCCCACCTCATCTTCGAGGAGGCGACGGATGCCCTGCTCGACCAGCTGGAAGCCATCATCAAACTGATCCGCTCTAAGGGGATTGGCATCGTCTTCGTCACCCAGAACCCCGCCGACATTCCCGCCGACATCCTCGGCCAACTGGGCCTCAAGGTGCAGCACGCGCTGCGCGCCTTCACCGCCAAGGACCGTAGGGCGATCAAACTGGCCAGCGAGAATTATCCCCTCAGCGCTTTTTACGCCATCGACCAGACCCTGACCGAGCTCGGCACGGGGGAAGCCTTCGTCACGGCGCTCGACCGCAAGGGGCGCCCCACCCCGCTCGTTCGCACGCTACTGCGCGCGCCCGAAAGCCGGATGGACGTCCTCACCAAGGGGGAGATCCGGGAACTCGTTGACGAATCCCCCCTCGTCCGCAAGTACAACGAGACGATCGACCGCGACAGCGCCTACGAAATGCTGAACGAGAAACTGGCCCGTGCCGAGGCCGCCACCCATAAGGCCGAGATCGAGCAGCAGCGCGCAAAAGCCGAAAAAACAACGACCTCCCGCCGGCGTGGCGAAAAGTCGCTGTTTGAAAAGGTAATGTCCAACACCACCACCCGGCAGATCGGCCGTACCGTGGCCCGCGAACTGACGCGGGGACTGCTCGGGGCGTTGGGGATTCGGCGGCGCAGGTAGATCCTCGTCCGCCGAGCGTTGCGCCAGCTTCGCTCGTCGGCCGAGGGGGGGGCAGATTCACTCGCCGGCCCAGGGGGGCCCGTCGGCGGACGAGCCAAGCTGCGCAAGCCTCGGCCGACGACGGGGCTACTGCCCCTTGTACTTCTTGACCGCTTCGGTGAGCCGGGGCAGGATGTCGAAGAGATCGCCGACCACGCCATAATCCGCCGCCTTGAAGAAGGGGGCGTCCGCGTCCTTATTGATCACGACGATGGTCTTGGAGTTGTTGACCCCGGCCAGGTGCTGGATCGCCCCGCTGATGCCGGCGGCGATGTAGAGGTTAGGTC
Organism: Lewinellaceae bacterium; assembly: GCA_963803525.1. Taxonomy (GTDB): domain Bacteria; phylum Bacteroidota; class Bacteroidia; order Chitinophagales; family Saprospiraceae; genus Neolewinella. The sequence goes on along the minus strand of CAWDMV010000002.1, from coordinate 462,905 downwards.
GAATGGCTACGCCGGTCTGTCCGACGTGCTCGTGGTGGGGGCGCCAGTCGCTGTCGGCTACCGGACGGCTGCAGGCGGTGGTGGCGCCCAGGGCCTCGGCCAGGTCTTCGATCACGGCCCAATTTTCCGGTCCCTTCAACCCGCGGCCACCGCTGACGACGAGTTCGGCTTCGGGCAGGGGCACCGTACCGGTAGCCACCTGGTGCTTGACCACCTTGGTACGGGGGGCGGGAAGCTCAAGGGGCAGCTCCTCTACGGTAGCCGCCTGTCCGAGCTCCACCACGGGAATGGAGTTGCCGGCCAGGCTGATGATCTTCACGTCGGTCAGCAACTGCACGTCCGCAAACGCCTTACCGGAGAACACGGGTTTACGCACCGTGAAGTAGCCGTCTTTCATCAGCGGAACGGCATTGGCTCCGGCGACCGAGCCAGCTTCCAGGCGGGCAGCCAACCGACCGATCAGGTTCTTCCCGGTGCTGTTGTGGGAAAGGACGAGCACCGTCGCCCCTAATTGCTTAGCGGCATCGGCGATCGCCTGGGTGTACACCGCCGCGTCGAAGGACGCCAGGTGGGGGCTACTGACCCGGTGTACCTGCGCGGCGCCAAAGCGACCCAGGTCTTCCGCGCCCGGCGCATCCCCCATCACCAGCGCGTGACATTCCGCGCCCAGCACGTCGGCCGTCCGCTTTCCGTAAACGACGACCTCGTGGGCCATTTTCTTAAATTCTCCGTTGGTTGCCTCAGCGAATACGAGTACCATGATTGTTGACTTTATAGATTTTCGATAATGATTGGGAAGGGGGGAGTTAGTTCGTTAGTTCTTTAGACCCGTATGGGCTGATGCCGTGCGGGCCTAACGAACTAACAGCCTAAATCACCTTCGCTTCCTCGTGCAGCAGGCGGACCAGCTCGTCCATATTCTCCGGGTCGATGAGCCTGACGCTTCCCTTTTCCTCGGGCTTCTCGTAGGAGGCTACGCGGGTGGTATCGGGATAGTCGACGGGCGCGACGACGTTGAGCGGCTTGCGCTTGGCCATCATGATGCCGCGCATGTTCGGGATGCGCTGCTCGGCCAGGCCCTTGGCGGCACTGAGGGCAAAGGGCGTGTCCAGCTCGATGACTTCTTCGCCGCCCTCGATGTCGCGGGTGACGGTGGCGGTAGTGCCGTTAATTTCCATATGGCTGGCTTCGCCGATGTAGGGCAGGTCCAGGAATTCGGCGACCATCGCTCCTACCTCCGAGCCGTTGTAGGAGATGGTTTCCTTGCCGAAGAAGATGAGGTCGTAGCCCTCTCCCTTGGCGTACTCGGCAATCTGCCGGGCGGTGTAGAGGCTGTCCTTTTCTTCGCTCACGTCGATGCGCACGGCGTCGTCGGCACCGACGGCCAGGCCCTTGCGGATAACGGAGTCGTTGTCGGCCGGCCCGACGTTCAGGACGGTCACCGTGCCGCCGGCGGCTTCCTGCAACTCCAGGGCCCGCACCAGGGCGTACCACTCGTCGTAGGGGTTCATAATGTACTGCACCCCGGCGGTGTCGATGTCGTTGCCGTCGGCGGTGAGTTGAATCTTAGTCGTGGTTTCGGGCGTCTTGCTGACGCAAACAAGTAATTTCATGCGGATCGTTTAAGCGCAATAAGAGCGAAAATTCGCTAACTAAACGGCTGAGAATAGGGATGGTTCTCCTTACCGCCGGTGGATTCGGACCATTGCACCCGCGACCCCGCCGCCCAGCAGGACCCCCGCCGCGGCGTCCGTGACCCAGTGTTTACCCGCGCGTACGCGGAGGTAGGCCGTGCCCCCGGCCACCAGGCTTGCCAGTCCCCGGCCGTAGGGGGCCAGGCGGGTCGCGTAGGCTTCCAGCAGGGCAGCGAACAGCACGGCCCCGGCCGTGGCGTTGGCGGCGTGACCGGACAGGAAGGCCGCCCGGTCCTTGCGCGTCAGGCTGCGCTCGAGCTGCCAGTCGGCGTGGTACACGTAGGGGCGCGGCCGGCTGACGACATTCTTAATCAGGCTCGACAGCGCGAAGGTGAACAGCATGGTCTCCAGCCACAGCAATAAGATGGTCGGATAGTGAGGGCGGGTACGCGGGTGCAGGGAAAGCAGCAGGGGCAGGGCCGGTCCCCCGTAGAGCCCGGCGTCGGCGAGCTGTCCGGCGCGGTCGTTGCGGGTGGTGAAGCCGAGGCGGTCCAGGGGGTTGATCTCCTTGCCGGTGTAGCCCTCCCGGTAGGGCGAGAACACGGGCTCGGTATCGCGGTAGTCGACCCAAATGGCGGCGGCTATTAATCCGACACCGGCCAGGAGTAGGGTGATTTCCCGGGATTTGATCAACTGGAACGGCATCGTCGGGGGGGGGGACTACTGTTGTTGCTGGGCTACCTGGATCTGCCGCACCTTGTTGTCTTTACCCTGCTTCTCGACCCGGGTGACGAGGTCGTCGATCCAGTCGTCGGGGATTTCCTTGATCACCTCCCGCAGGCGGCTGCCCCACAAATTGGCGAGGTGACCGGTATCCTTCTCGTCAAAACGGGTCTCGTGCATGAAGCCGGTGTCCTTGTGGTAGATCACCATGTCGATGGGATAGCCGACGTCGTTGGCGCTGACGCGGGTGCTGTCGAAGCTCAGAAAGCCACACTTGATCGCGAAGTTCAGCGGCGATTCGTAGGTCAGGGTGCGGTTGAGGATGGGCTTACCGTAGCCGGAGTTGCCGATGATGGTGAAGGGGGTAGCCTCGCCGATCTCGATCCAGTTGCCCTCCGGGTAGAGGAGGTAGAGCTTGTGGTCCTTGTCGTTTTCCAGCTGCCCGCCTACGATCGTGAACAGGTTGAAGGAGAGCCCGGAGGCGGCCAGACTGGCCTTGTCCTCGTCGGCTACCCGCCGGAGTTGCTCGCCGAAGGCGTTGACCGCCTTGTACATTTTGTCGAAGTGGCTGCTCTCGTTCTCCAGCACTTCCTCGAAGTAGGTGACGGCCTTGTCGCGCACGGAGCGCAGGCCGCTGGTCATCAGGAAGATGTTGTTCTTCCCCTGCTTGTGGATGGAGATTTTCTTGGCGGAGGTGGTCTCGGAGCCGGAGGTGATGCGGGTGTCGGCGATGGCGACCAGGCCCTTTTTGACGCGGATGCCCAGACAGTAGGTCATGAAGAACGGGATTTATTAGCGCTGTTGCTGCGATTGCGATTGCGTGGGTGGCGTGGTACTAACCGGATTAAAGTACCGACGTTCGATGCCGTCGTGCAAAGCATATACTTCGGTCAGCGCATCGTTCAGGATCTCGATGGGATTGTCGCTGATGGCGTCGTAGTCGAGGTAGCGGAAGTAGGCGTACAGCTTGCCCGCCCCGAACTGCAGGGGGTCCTGCACGTCGGGCTGCCCGTGGAGGCGCGACAGGAGCCCGACCACCCGTTCCAGGTTGTAGGTGAGGGAGCGGGAGAACTCCGGGTTGCCGATCAGAAACTCGAGGGTCGTGCGGCGCGTCTGCCGGCGCTGGTAGGCGCGGCGGTGCATGTCAAAGCCCTCGACCACCTTCAGGAGGATGGTCTGCTGGTAAAGCTTCAGCACCTTGTTCTCGTTGGGCCCGCCGCTGTCGGAGATCACGTCGCCGTCGTTCAGTTTGCTGTTGATGATGCGGATCACCTGGGCCACCCGCTCGAGGTGGATGCCCAGTTTGACGAAGAGCCACGACTGGTCGTGCAGCAGCGTATCGTGGATGCGGGAGCGCACGATGGCGCACTGCCGGCCCACCTCGAAGGTGTAGTCGTACAGCCCCCGTACGGCGAAGTCCTCGACGTCGGTGTGATCGCTGTACACGTAAAAGGAGTTGATGGCCTCCCACAGCTCGGTGGAAATGATGTGCCGTACGCTGCCGGCATTTTCGCGGGCCGATTTGACGGTCGAGCGGATGCTGGTCGGCACGGCATAGTCCATGCCCACCCGGCGCAGCACCTCGGCCTCCACCAGCACCTCGTCCTCCTCGACCGGGATGCCGTACATATTGAGGATGGAGCGCAGGATGAAGTCCTTGCTCTGGCTCATCGGCGCATCCAGCATGGAAAAATACTGCACCCGCAGGTAGCGGGCCAGGTGTTCGGAGCGCTCGATGTAGCGGCCGGTCCAGTAGAGGGTGGAGGCGATGCGGGCTAGCATAAAATTTAAAATTTTAAATGGCCAATTTTAAATTTAACAGATAACCCAGGTATCCTTAGAGCCCCCGCCCTGGCTGGAGTTGACGATCAGGCTGCCCTCGCGGAGCGCCACGCGGGTGAGTCCGCCCTTCAGTACGCGCGTCTTATCGGCGCCGAGCAGGGTGAAGGTGCGCAGGTCGATGTGGCGGGGGGCGAAGCGGTTTCCCTCCTCGATGTAGGTGGAGTGGGTGCTCAGCATGATCTTGGGCTGGGCGATGAAGTTGCGGGGGTCGGCCTTGATCTTGTCCGCCAGCTCGGTCAGCTCCGCCTTGGACAGGGAATCGCAGATCATGACGCCGTAGCCGCCGGACATATCGACGGGCTTGACGACCAGCTCGGGCAGGTGCTCGAGGGTGTACTTCAGGTCTTCCGGACGGCCGCAGATGTAGGTGGGTACGTTACTGATGATGGGCTCCTGCTGGAGGTAGAAGCGGATCATGTCGGGCACGTAGGCACAGATCGCCTTATCGTCGGCAATACCGGTGCCGGGCGCGTTGACGATCGTGACCCGCCCCGCGGCGTAGGCCCGCATCAGGCCGGGCACGCCGAGCATACTGGCGGGATTAAAGACCTCCGGGTCCAGGAAACCGTCGTCGATGCGCCGGTAGATCACGTCGACCCGTTGGCGGCCACTGATGGTTTTGAGGTAGACCGTGTCGTCGTCCACGTACAGGTCGGGGCCTTCGACGAGGTCGCAGTCCATCAGGCGCGCGAGCAGGCTGTGCTCGTAGTAGGCGGAGTTGAAGGGCCCGGGGGTGAGCACCACGCAGCGCGGACCCGAATCGCGGGGCGGGGCCACGGAGTGCAGGGTCTTGAGCAGCATGGCGGGGTACTCGTTGACGGCCTCGACCGGTACGTGGCGGAACATGCCGTAGAGCGTGCGGCGCATGGCCTCCCGGTTGGAGAGCACGTAGCTGACGCCGGAGGGGCTGCGCAGGTTATCCTCGAGTACGTAAAAATTGCCGTCGGTGTGGCGCACCAGGTCGGTGCCGCAGACGTGGGTGTAGATGCCCCCGATCGGCACGAACTTTTCCATGCCCTCGACGTAATGGTTGCTGCTGCGTACCAGGGCTTCGGGAACGACCTTTTCCTTCAGGATGGCGCGGTCGCCGTAGACGTCCCGCAGGAACATATTGAGGGCCGTGTTGCGCTGCCGCAGGCCCTCTTCCAGCTTGTTCCACTCCTCGGCGTCGATGATGCGGGGGAAGAGGTCGAAGGGGAAGATTTTTTCCTTGCCGCCGCCCTCTTCGGAGTAGACGGCGTAGGTGATGCCCTGGTTGAGGAAGGAGAGTTTGGCGCTTTCGTTGAGGCGCTGGAAATCGCCGGCGTGGAGGGTGTCGAAGACCTCGCGGATCGCCGGATAGCCGGAATACGCGTAACCAAAGGAAGAGAAGGCCTCGTCGAGCGTTCCCTCCGGCACGTGATAGCCCGCAAACAGGCCAGTTGGCTCACTCATAAGGATGCAATTCTCTGGTTTCCGGGGCGTAATTTTCTCCAAAGTACAAACATCGCCCTTATTAATTATACCTTTCCCTTAGGCCTGGACCTTCCCCACCGACCGGCGGCCACCGGTTCGTTCCCATTCGTCCCGATCCGGTCGTACCGACCGTCGCACCCCAAAAATCGCCTGACCCCATGCCCACCCGCGTAGCCCTTCGCCACCACACGAAATACATCTACGACCGCCCGGTCCAGCTCTCGCCCCAGGTGATCCGCCTGCGGCCCGCGCCCCACGCCCGTACGCCCATCCAGGCCTACTCCCTGAAGGTGAGCCCCGAGAATCACTTCATCAACTGGCAGCAGGACCCCTTCGGCAACTTCCTGGCCCGGGTCGTCTTCCCCGAGCGGACCGCCTCCCTGACCATCGACGTGGAGGTCATCGCCGACCTGGTGACCTTTAACCCCTTCGACTTCTTCCTGGAAGACTACGCCGAAACCGTCCCCTTCGTCTACGATTCCCAGCTGCAAAAGGAACTGGCCCCCTACCTGGAGATCACGGAATCGGACCCCCTGCTCGATGAGTGGATCAGCACCGCCGGCCCCGACCCGAGCGGCCGGGAAACCACCGTGCCCTGGCTCGTCCGCCTCAATCAGCGACTGGCCGAAGACATCCACTACAACGTGCGGATGGAACCCGGCGTCCAGAGCTGCTACACCACGCTCAGCCGCCGCAACGGCTCCTGCCGCGATTCCGCCTGGCTGCTGGTCCAGCTCCTGCGCCACTTCGGCCTGGCCGCCCGCTTCGTGTCGGGCTACCTGGTGCAGCTGACGTCGGACGAGTTGGTGCTCGATGGCCCGAACGGACCGGAACGGGACTTTACCGATCTCCACGCCTGGGCCGAGGTCTACCTGCCGGGCGCCGGGTGGGTGGGGCTGGACGCTACCAGCGGACTCTTCGCCGGGGAGGGCCACATTCCCCTGGCCGCCACGCCCGACCCGGCCAGCGCCGCGCCGCTGAGTGGCTTCAGCGAGCCCGCCGAGGTCAGCTTTGAATTCGCCAATGAAGTGGAACGGGTGCGGGAAACGCCCCGGGTCACCAAGCCCTACTCGGAGGCCCAGTTCCAGGAGTTACTCCAGCTGGGTGACCGGGTGGAGGAGGCCCTGCAGGAGGGGGACGTACGCCTCACCATGGGCGGGGAGCCCACCTTCGTGTCGGACCACGACATGGAATCCGACCAGTGGAACGAGGGCGCCGACGGCAAGGACAAGCGGCGGCTGGCCTTTACCCTGGCCGAAAAGCTGAAGGCCACCTTCGCCCCCGCGGGCTTCATTCACCAGGGGCAGGGCAAGTGGTACCCCGGCGAACCCATTCCGCGCTGGCAGTACGCCATCTACTGGCGCAAGGACGGCCGGCCGCTCTGGAAAAACGCGGCCCTGCTGGCCGACCCCAATGAAGAACAGGGCGCGACCGTGGAGCGGGCCGAGGCCTTCGGGCGGGCCCTGGCCGAGGCGCTGGGCCTGCCCGCCGAACGCTGCCAGCCCGCCTTCGAGGACACTTTCTACTTCCTCTGGGAGACGGGCAACCTGCCGGTCAACATCGACCCCCGGCGCGTCGACCCCGCCGACAAACTCGAGCGCAAAACGCTGAACGAACTACTGGAGGTAGGGCTGGACAAGCCGAAGGGCTACGTCCTCCCCCTCGCCTTCGACCACAATGCCGGGAAGTGGGAAAGCTGTAATTGGGAAATGAAGCGCGAGCACATTTTCCTGCTGCCCGGCAACTCCGGCATGGGCATGCGCCTGCCCCTCGACCGACTGCCCCACCAGGTCGCCGCCCAGCGGCCGGTGGAGCTCCCGGCCAGCCCGCAGGAGCAGCTGCCCGACCTGCCGGACTACGGCGAAACGCCGATGGGCCTGGCCCCCGACCGGCCCCGCAGCCCGGTCACCGCCGCGCCCGACAAGGACTTCGAGCCGGACTACCGCATGGACACCATTCGCACCGCCCTCTGCCTGGAGGTGCGGGCGGGCAAGCTCTTCGTCTTCCTGCCGCCCCTGGAAAGCGGGGAGAGCTTCGTAGCCCTGCTCGCAACCATCGAATCGGTGGCCGAAGCGCAAGACCTGCCCGTCATCATCGAGGGCTACCAACCCCCCGGCGACGCCCGCCTGACGAAGCTCGTGGTCACGCCCGATCCCGGGGTCGTGGAGGTCAACGCCCAGCCCGCCGGCAACTGGCGGGAGATCGTCTACAACTACGGTAAGCTCTTCGAGCTGGCCAAGGAGAGCCGCCTGGGCACCAACAAGTTCATGCTCGACGGCAAGCACACCGGCACGGGCGGCGGCAACCACATCACCCTCGGCGGCACCTCCCCGGCGGAGAGTCCGCTGCTGCGGCGGCCCGACCTGCTGCGCAGTTTCGTCAACTTCTGGCAGAACCACCCGGGCCTGAGCTACCTCTTCAGCTCGGCCTTCATCGGCCCCACCAGTCAGGCCCCGCGGGTGGACGAGGGGCGGCCCGATATGCTCTACGAGCTGGAGATCGCCTTTCACCAGCTGGACCGCCACCCGGAGCCCACGCCCTGGCTGGTCGACCGCCTGTTCCGCAACCTGCTGATCGACGTGACCGGCAATACCCACCGGGCGGAGTTCTGCATCGACAAGCTCTACAGCCCCGACAGCTCCACCGGCCGCCTGGGCATCCTGGAGATGCGCGGCTTCGACATGCCGCCCCACGAGGAGATGTGCCTGGCCCAGTTGCTGCTCATCCGGGCCCTCACGGCGGCCTTCTGGGCCAAGCCCTACCGCCGGCCGCTGATCCGCTGGGGCACGGCCCTGCACGATAAGTTCCTGCTGCACCACTACGTGCGGGAGGATATGCGGGAGGTGTGCGATTACCTAAGCGAAGCCGGCTTCGACTTTAAACTGGAGTGGCTGGAACCCTTCTTCGAGTTCCGCTTCCCCGCCCTCGGCAGCATTCGCCAGGGGGCAATGCAGCTCGAACTGCGCGCGGCCATCGAGCCCTGGCACGTACTGGGGGAAGAACTCGGGCAGCTCCGGCACCGCCCGCTACGTCGACTCTTCGGTCGAACGCCTGCAGGTGCGCCTGACCAACCTCAATTCCGACCGCTTCATCATCCTGTGCAACCGTACCGAACTGCCCCTGTCCCCCACCGGCACGGAGGGCGAATACGTGGCCGGCGTGCGCTACAAAGCCTGGAACCCGCCCTCGGCCCTGCACCCGACCATTAAGCCGGACGTGCCCCTGGTCTTCGATATCTACGACACCTACAACGCGCGCAGCGTCGGCGGCTGCACTTACCACGTGACCCACCCCGGCGGACGGAGCTACGATACCTTCCCCGTCAACAGCCTGGAGGCGGAAAGCCGCCGCGTCAACCGCTTTTGGGAAAATAATCACAGCGTCAAGCAGGTCGAGCAGATCGTCGGGCAGGCGGGCGTGGCCCCCACCACCCGCTACGTCGAGGCGGACTACATGCCACCGCCCGCCATCGAGATCAAGCGGGTCGCTCCGAAAAAGGAGTTTGGGCGTACGCTGGATTTGCGCTGGGTATAAATAGTTCCCGGCCTCCGGCCGGGCTGAACCACGAACCAGACAGGCGCGGCCAGAGGCCACGAACCATCACCGGACCGTCCACCCCGCGCCGAAGCCGGTAGCGGCGGAGATGAATCCGAGCTTCCCCTCCGCGTTTTCCGCCATCAATATCATCGCCTCGCTCAGCACGCCGGCCATCTTGCGGGGGGGCAGGTTGGTGACGACCACCACCTGCCGACCGGGCAAGTCCGCCGGGTCGAAGTGCCTGGCGATGCCACTGACCACGCTGCGCTGCTCGCCCCGCCCGAGATCGATCGTGAGGTGCAGCAGTTTGTTGGATTTCTTGACCGGCTCGGCCGTCAGGATGGTGGCCGTGCGCAGGTCCAGCTTCGTGAAGTCGTCGAAGGTGATCTCGGGCTTCCCCTCGTCCGCCGAACGTTGCGGGAGGCTTCGTTCGTCGGCCGAGGGTTTTTCCACGATAATTTTAGCCCCCCCCAGCTCGGTCGCGGGATGAGCGGACATCCCCTTTACCTTATCCCGCTGCCCCTGGATGATCTTCAGGAGGGTATCGTCCTTGCGGTCCACGATCTTGGGGAAGAGGACGCCCGCCTGGCCGATGTAGTGACCGGGTTCGAGCAGTGGTTTCCCGGCGGCGAGCCGGTCCCGGGCCACGGCCCAGTCGCCGTTAGCGACGATCTCCTGCCTCAGGACGGTGCGCAGCCTGGCGCTCACCAGGGGCACGAAGGGGTGGGCCAGCAGGGCCAGGGCCGCGGCGATCTGGCAACAATCGTACATCACCTCCGCGATGCGGGGGTCTTCGGGGTCCGCCTTAGCCAGCGTCCAGGGGGCGACGTCCTGCAGGTAGGTGTTGCCGTAGGTGGCCAGCTCCACGAAGGTGGTCGCGGCATCCCTGAAGCGGAAGGCTTCGATGTGAGCGGCCAGGGTGGTCATGCTGTCCTGGAGTTGGCGCTGCACCGGCGTCCCCGCAACGGTCCTTTCCCCGGTTCTCTCCATCGGAGAGGGAATCCTTCCACCAAAGTACTTGTGGGTGAGGACGGTGACGCGGTTGAAGAAGTTGCCCAGCTTGTCGGCCAGGTCCTTGTCGTAGTATTCGGTGAAGCCGTCCCAGGTGAAGTCGGCGTCGGACTGCTCGGGCAGGTTGCGGATGAGGGCCCAGCGCAGGGCGTCCTCGCCGTTGGGAAAGCCGGCGAACTCCTCGATGTACTCGTGGAGCTCGATGCCCCAGCCGCGGGACTTTGAAAACTTATCGCCCTCGAAGTTGAGAAACTGGTTGGCGGGCACGTTTTTGGGCAGCACGAATGCGCCGTGGGCGCGCAGCATGGCCGGGAAAATGAGGCAGTGGAAGACGATGTTGTCCTTGCCGATGAAGTGCGTCAGCTCGGTGGCGGGATTTTGCCAGTAGTCCTTCCAGTCGCGGCCGTTGTCGAGGCACCACTGCTTGGTGCTGCTGATGTAGCCGATGGGGGCGTCGAACCAGACGTAGAGCACCTTGCCGGCCGCGTCATCCCGGGGCACGCTGATGCCCCAGTCGAGGTCGCGGGTGATGGCGCGGGGCTGCAGTCCTTCGTTAAGCCAGCTCATGCACTGGCCGATGACGTGCTTTTTCCAGGTGGCCGGGTCGTGGACTTTTACCCCATCCACGGTGCCCTCCTGGATCCAGGTGCGGAGGAATTGCTCGTGTTTAGCCAGGTCGAAGTACCAGTGGGTGGTTTCCCGCAGCTCCGGCTGGGCGCCGCTCAGCGTAGATACCGGCTTAATGAGTTCGGCCGGGCTCAGGTCCTTCCCGCAGTTCTCGCACTGGTCGCCGTAGGCGCCGTCGTATCCGCAGTTTGGACAGGTGCCCTTCACGTAGCGGTCGGCGAGGAATTGCTGGAACTCCGGATCGTAGAGTTGCTCGGTGGTGCGGGTGATGAACTCCCCGCCTTTCCGATCGAGGGTACGGAAGAACTCCTGGCTCGTCTCGTGGTGCAGCGGGGTGCTAGTGCGGTGGTAGTAATCGAAGCTGATGCCGAGGGCCGAGAAACTCGCCTTGTTGAGGGCATGGTACTTATCGATGATGTCCTTCGGGTCGATGCCTTCCTTTTTCGCCCGCAGCGTGATGGCGGCCCCGTGCTCGTCGCTGCCGCAGACCCACAGCACGTCCTTGCCCAGCAGCCGCAGGTAGCGGGCGTAGATGTCGGCGGGCAGGTAAGCCCCGGCGAGGTGGCCGAGGTGCAGCGGGCCGTTGGCGTACGGAAGGGCGGAGGTCAGCAGGTGGGGCATGGGCGGGAAGGTAGCGGCGGCAAAAGTACGTCACCGCCCGGGAGGGACGGAAGAGCGGTACGCCGGGCGAATTCCTTACCGTACTGTTAAGGTGGCGGGGGCCGTCCCCGGGCGGGGTACCAGCTATGGGAAAATGGCCGTAGGTTTGGCTTTGCGCGGTCGCACTTCGGTCCCGTGGCACTTACCGAGCACCCCAAACTCCCTACCGTGAACCAACTCCTACTACTTTTCGCGGCCCTGCTGGTGGCCGCACTGGTGGCAAGCAGTGCCCGCCGGCCGTTGCCCCCTGCCCCGATCGGGGAGGATACCAAATGCGCCCCGGAGCCGGAAGCTTCCCGGGAATGCCACGGCTGGGAGGCTATCCCGATGGAGGTACGCGACACCCTGCCGGCCGAACCGGTAGGGTCCCGGGCGGATGAGCTTCGCTTTCCGGTCCGTGGCTTCGGGCCGGGGGCCGTAATCAGCGTCTTTGGCGACCAGCGGGGCAGCAGCCGTCTGCACCAGGGCATTGACATCGAGGCCCCCAGGGGCACCCCGGTAGTGGCCGTAACCGACGGCGTCGTGGAAGGCATCCGGGACGGCGGCAGCGGCGGCCGGCAGCTGTACCTGCGCGACGCCCGCGGCCGGCGCTTTTATTACGCCCACCTCGACGACTGGTCCGTGGCGGAAGGCACCACCGTACGGGCTGGCGACTCCCTCGGCACCGTAGGCAATACGGGCAACGCCCAGGCCACCACCCCTCACCTGCACTTTGAAGTGCTGCTGGGTAAGCGCCGTCGTGCCGTAGACCCCCTGCGTTTCTGGCCGCGGGCATAGGCGCGAACGCGGGTGCAATGATTTTCCGTGTACATTTGACACACAATAGCACGGCATGGAAATTCGCTGCGGCGCACATCCCGAACACGGCAACTGCCCGACGACTTCCCGGCGCGGGGAGGGGTTTTCGGCCGCATGACCGCCTTCGACCTTAGGGGCAAGACCGCCCTCGTCACCGGCTGCAAGCGCGGCATCGGCTACGCTATGGCCGAGGCCGGGGCCGACATCATCGGGGTATTCGCCTCCTGGCAGCCGGGTTCGGCCATCGAACGGGCCGTCGCCGCGCTGGGGAGGAGGTTCACGGGCTACCAGTGCGATCTTGGGGACCGCCCCGCGCTCCTGGCCTTCGTAGCATCCGTTAAGGCGGACCACGGTACGCCGGACATCCTGGTGAACAACGCCGGTACGATCCTTCGCAATCCCGCCGCCAATCAGACCGCCCCCTTCCTGCTCGCGCGGGAGTACGGGCGCGGCATGATCGCCCGGGGCAGCGGCAAGATCCTCTTCACGGCCTCCCTGTTCACCTTCCAGGGGGGCATCACGGTACCGGGCTATGCGGCCTCCAAGGGGGCCATCGGGCAGCTTACGGTGGCCCTGTCTAACGAATGGGCGGGTAAGGGCGTGCAGGTGAAGGCCATCGCGCCGGGCTACATCCGCACCGACAACACCCGGGCGTTGCAGGATAATCCCGACCGCTCGCGGGCTATCCTGGCCCGCATTCCCGCCGGCCGCTAGCCATGCGCGTCACCGCCCAGAGCGCCGCGGCCGCCCATACGGTAGACTGCGTGGTTTTCGGCTTCGCGGCCGGGGAGCTGCGCGTGCTGCTCGTGCAGCGCGCGGTGGAACCCTTCGCGGGCTCGTGGGTGCTGCCCGGCGGGGCCATGGGCCCGGAGGAAGACCTCGAGACCACCGCCCGGCGTACGCTGCTGGAACTGGTGGGCGTGAAGGATCTCTACCTGCGGCAGGTAGCTACCTACAGCGACCCGCACCGCCACCCGGTACGCCGCGTGGTCACGACCAGTTACTACGCCCTCGTCCGGCCCGAGCTGCACCGGCCGGTGGCCCGGCACTACGTCCGGGAGGCCAGCTGGCACGCCATCACCGACCTGCCGCCCCTCGGCTTCGACCACGACCGCCTCCTGGCCGATGCGTACGCGCGACTTACCCTGCACCTGCGTACCCGCCCCCTGGCCTTCGACCTGTTGCCGGAAAAATTTACGCTCTCCGAGGCCCAATTGCTCTACCAGGAGATTTTGGGGGAGGAACTGGACCGGCGGAATTTTCGGCGCAAATTACTGACCCACAAGTTCCTGGTGGAAACCCCGGAAAAGCGCAGCGGCGTGAAGGGCGGCCCCGTACTGTACCGCGTAGACCGCGAGGCGCTGGAACGGGAATTGAGGCAATAAAATGGACTACCTTCAGTTTTTTCTAGCGTACATCACCACGTCCGCGCTTATTGGCGCTCGTAAATTTAACTTAGCGCTTGTTTGGGATTCCGCTCACCGCCGAAAGCTTGCTCTTTTGCGCCTACTCTTCACTCCGAAAAAGGTCACTTAGCCCGCTATGCTCGCCTTTCCGAAGCTCGATTAGGCTGAAAATAGCGGCGTTTTCATCAGGCTCGGAAAACCCAAACGAGCGCTTATCCATCACTCACCTTTTGTTGCTTATGAACCGTGCATTTACCCTGCTCTGCTTCGGCCTGTTTTTTCTCCTCACCGCCTGCGGACCCAAGGTCTACGAGGCCCCGAACATGGCGTCCACTACCGGCAGCCACCAAATCATTGCCATTATCCCCCCTACCGTAGCGATCAAGGGACGGCCCAAGGATGATCCGCAGATGCTGGCCGACGCCGCCCGCGAAGACACGTACACCTTCCAGCGGGAAATGTACAGCTGGATGCTGCGCCGCAAGACCCAGGGCAAGATCCGCCGCCTGGAGATCATGGACCCCGAGACCACCAATGCCAAGCTCACCAAGGCCGGTTACTCCATCGACGACCGCAGCATGACCCCCGCCGAACTGGCGGAAATTCTCGGCGTGGACGCCGTCATCACCACCCGCTTCAACACCAGTAAGCCCATGAGCCAGGGGGCGGCCATCGCCCTGGGCCTCCTCGTCGGTGCCTGGGGAAATACCAACCAGACCACCGTCAATATGGACATCCACGACGCCCGGGAGGGGATGGTCTGGAACTACGACTGGCAGGCCAGCGGCAGCGTCTTCAACGCGCCGGAGGACCTCGTCGAGGCCCTGATGCGCAACGCCAGCAAGCGGATGCCCTATACCGTGCGGTAGGCCTGCGCGCTCCGTCCCCACCGAACGGGCTGCCGGAAAAATCGGGTGCGCGACTAGGCGTTTCCACGGGCTGGAAACTTTATCTGGGGTTAACATAAGGGGTGGGTGCTGGTGGTACCTTCGCGCGGCGGACGGGTTCCGTCCTCCCTAACTACCTACAACTCCCGATAATGCGGACACTTTTACTCCTTTCGGCGCTGCTCGGCTGCGCTTTCCCCCTGCTTTCGCAGCGGGTGCTCATCACCGGTATCGTGGACGGCACCGCTAGCGGTGGACTGCCCAAGGCGATCGAGCTCTACGTCGACGGCACCGTCAACCTGGAAGACTACACCCTCACCCGCTTTGCCAACGGGGGCACGTCACCCGGAAACATCCCCCTGACCGGTACCTACACCGACCGCTTCGTGTACGTCATCAACAGCAGTTCCGCCAACGTCGAGGCCTTCACGGCCGCCTTCGGTACGGCCGGCGACTTTGCCGATCCCCTGTCGAGCGGCAACGTGAGCGGTAACGGCAACGACCAATTCGTGCTGAGCCTGGGCGAGGCCGTGATCGACGCGACCGGCGGCAGCCGCGGGGACGACAGCAACGCCTACCAGGACGGCTACCTCTACCGCAACGACAACACGGGCCCCACCCCCGCCTTCGAACGGAGCGAGTGGACGGGCGGAAACGACCTGCTCGATGGACTGAGCCTCGAGGAGATCGGCGAGGCCACCCCCTTCGGCACCTACCTGCGTGGCCCGGTCGGTCCCAGCGTAACGGCCACCGGGGAAGCGGACCTTGCGGAGCCCGCCACCAAGGGTGGATTTTCCATCCTGCTCAGTGAGATCGCGGGCACCCCGGTAACCGTCACCTACGCCTTCGGCGGCACCGCCACCGAAGGCACGGACTACGTGGACGCGAATGGCGGCAGCGTGACCATAGCCCCGGGAGAGATCTCCACGGCCATCGTACTGAACGTCATCGACGACCAACTGATCGAGGGCGACGAGACCATTGACCTGACGATCACCAGCGTGTCCGAAACGCGTTTCGCGATCGGCGGTGGCGCGAGCATCAGCATCATCGATGAGGACCTCTTCGGCACGGTGCTCATCAGCACGGTACAGGGGGATGGGGACGTTAGCCCCCTCGTCGGCGCCACCCTGACCGTCGAGGCCATTGTGATCGGTGACTTCCCCGGCGGCAACGGCGAGGGCCTGCGCGGCTTTTACGTACAGGAGGAAGCGGACGACAGCGACCGGGACTCGACCACTTCCGAAGGCCTTTTCGTTTTCTCCCCCGCGGAGGTGAGCCTGGGCGACCTGGTCTCGGTAACGGGTGAAGTCAGTGAATTTGGTGAGCAGACGCAAATCTCCGCTACTTCGGTTACCGTGGTAAGCTCCGGCTTCCCCCTCCCCGAAGCCATTAGCTTCTCGCTTCCCCGGTCGGCGGCTTACCTGGAGAGCCTCGAGGGCATGCGCGTGGCCCCCACCGGCCTGGTCGTCACCGACAACTTCAACCTGGCCCGCTTCGGTGAGGTAAGCGTGACTTCCGACGAGCGCCTGATCCAGTTCACCGAGTGCAACGAACCGAGCGTCGCGGGCCTGATTGCCTACACCGCCGCACAGGAACTGGACGTCATTCGCATCGACGACGGCCGCAACGGTACCAATGCCGCGCCGATCCTGCTGCCCGACGGATCGCTGCTCAGCGCCACCAATACCCTGCGGGCCGGACAGACCATCGAGAACCTCACTGGTGTCCTCGGGTACGGCTTCAACGCCTACCGCGTGCAGCCCACCCCTACCTCGGAGGTCACTTTCGGCGGTAATGACCGGCCGACCGCCGCCCCCACCGTAGGCGGGGAGGTCACCGTGGTCAGTGCCAACGTGCTGAACTACTTCACCACCCTCGGCCGCGCCGGCCGCGGAGCCGACAACGAACTGGAATTCGAGCGGCAGCAGGCCAAGATCGTGAATGCCCTGTGTGAACTGAGCGCCGACATCGTCGGGCTTATCGAGATCGAGAACAACGACTACGTCGCCCTGCAAAATCTGGTAGATGCCATCAATGCGCAGTGCGGCACCAACTACACCTACGTCATCTCGCCCAACACCGGTGACGACGCGATCATGGTCGCCCTGATGTATAAGGCCGACCGCGTGGAGGAAAGCGGCACCGCCGCCGCCCTGGCCACCCCGGAGGAAATCTTCGTAGGCCCCGGCACTAACCGCGTCCCCCTGGCGCAGACCTTCCGCGTCATCGACCCTAGGAGCAAGAACTTCGGACAGGAACTGACCGTCTGCGTCAACCACTTCAAGAGCAAGGGCAGCGGGTGCAACGACAATACCGGCGACGGCTCCGGCAACTGCAATACCGTGCGCGACGCGGCCGCCCGGGCCGTGACCGAATGGCTGGCGACCAATCCCACCGGCGTAGCCGAGGAGGACGTGCTGCTGATCGGTGACCTCAACGCCTACCGGATGGAAGACCCCATCCAGACCATTCTGGCCGCCGGCTACTTCAACACCAAGGTGGCCGTCTCCGACCCCAACAGCTTCCCCTGCGGGGGCGGCGCGGCCTCCTACGGCTTTCAGGGACAGTGGGGCAGCCTCGACTACGCCCTGGCCAGCAACAGCCTGGCCGACAAGCTCACCGGCGCCGCCACCTGGGGCGTCAACTCCGCCGAACCCGTCGTGCTGGACTACAATACCGAAGGACTCGGTGCCGACCTCTACGCCCCCGACTTCTACCGCTTCAGCGACCACGACCCCATCCTGGTCGGTCTGGACCTCGGCCCGGCCCTTACCGAAGATATCACCGATTTCACCGCTACGCCCTTTAAGAACAAGGTGAAACTGCAGTGGAAGACCACTCCCGGCATCACCGCGCAGTATATCGCCGTAGAACGTCTGGACGCCGCGGGTAACTTCCGCACCATCGGGACCGTGAAGGTCTCCGGAGGCAATAGCAACGGCAATCGCAACTACGTCTATAACGACCAGGGCGCGGCCGCGGGCAGCAATACCTACCGCCTGAAGCTGGTGGAACAAGACGGCACCGCGCGCTACACGGAGGAACTGACCGTCCTGCTAGCGGGCAAGCAAAAGCTCACCCAGCTGGAACAGGTAGCCGGGGCCAGCTACCGCGTGGTGGACTTTGCCGCGGGCAGCATCTACCGCCTCATCGGCCTCAGTGGCCAGACGCTAAGCTCGGGCGTGCTCGAGGCCACCGGCGGGCTCATCAGCACCCAGGGCCTGCCCACCGGCCTGTACATCGTCCACGTGGTGGAAACCAATGGGCAGCATAGCGCCACTAAGGTGGCCGTCCGGTAAGCACCCATCGATACCACCACTTCGTCAGCGGGAGCGATCGGGCCGGGTGCCCGGTCGCTCCCGCTTTCGTTGGTACTCAGAGCTTGTTTGGGATTCCGCTCACCGCCGCAAAGTTGCTCTTTTGCGCTTACTCTTCGCCCCGAAAAAGGTCACTTAGCCCGCTACCGCGAAGCAGCCACGAAGTGCACCTCCCCTTTCCGAAGCTCGATTAGACCCAAAATAGCGGCGTTTTCGTCAGGCTCGGAAAACCAAAACAAGCTCTAATCTACCGAGCTCGCCAGGCGGAGCGGCAGCCTGGTCTTGCGCTCTTCCCGGACCAGGTTCAGCTCGATCACTTCTCCGGGCTGATACTTCTCCAGTTCGAGGTAGAGGTCGGAGTTGCTGGTGATGGGGTTGCCGTTGATGCCGACCACCACGTCACCGAGCAGGTAGCCGCGGTTGCCGGGGGTGAGTCCGCGCAGGCCGGCCCGGTCGGCCGAGCTTCCCGCTTCGACCGCCTGCACTACGAGTCCCTGCACCCCGCGGTACTGCCGCAGATCGGCCCCGAGCACTGCCCGGCGTACCTCCCCGTAGCGGATGACGTCGTTGACGACGTAGCGCACCACGTCTACCGGGATGGAAAAGCCGATCCCGGCCGAGGCACCCGAGGGACTATAAATGGAGGTATTCACGCCGATGAGTTGCCCGCCGCTGTCGAGCAGCGGCCCGCCCGAGTTGCCGGGGTTGATGGCCGCGTCGGTCTGGATGGCCCCCTTGATGGGTACGCCGGCCTGGCTGCGGATCTCGCGGTCCAGGGCGGAGACGATGCCGGTGGTGAGGGTCTGATCGAGGCCAAAGGGATTGCCGATGGCGTACACGGCCTGTCCGACGCGGATATCCTGGCTGCTGCCCACCCGGATGGGGTGAAGGTCGGCGGCCGGGGCGTCGATCTTGAGTACGGCAATGTCCTTCTCCTTCTCAAAGCCCACGACCCGCGCGTTGTAGGTCTTGCCGTTGCTCAGCGTCACGGCGATGGAGCTGGTGTTCGCGCCATTGATGACGTGGAAATTGGTGATGATGTGCCCCTGCCGGTCCCAGGTGAAGCCCGAGCCCGAGCCGCTCTCGACCTCTCCGTAGCTCCAGAACGAGCGGCGCATGGCCTTGGTGGTGATGAAGCACACGGCGGGCGAGGCCTCCTCGAAGAGCCGGATGGTCCGCTCCTCCTCGGGGGTATAGGTGCCGGCCGCCGGGTCGAAGGCCGGGGCCAGCTCCGCGGCCGCCCCGCGATGGGGCGCGGTGGTGGGTGCCCGCACGTGCACCAGTTCGGGAGCGGCCGCCCCCGAGGCCGGGAAGAAGTAGCGGCCGGCGGCGAAGGCGGCCAGCACGATGAGGAAGGAGAGCAGGAAGTTTTTCACGGGTCGTTCGTTTTACATTGCTACAACACCCTAAGTAACGCCGCTATGCTTAAGAAAGCGTTAGAAAAGGGGGAAAACAGAAGCGGCCCCCCGTTGCCGGAGGGCCGCTTGCTTTCATCGGGGGCGGGATCTTAGTTCCCCTTCCCGCTGGCCTCTAATTCCGCGAGCCAGTCGGTGTACGTACTCAGCAGTTCCGTGTAGTGGGCCTGGGCCTGCTGGGCGTATGCGGGGTCCAACAGCATCCGCTGCACGACCGGGTACTTGGACATGTCCAGGTCCGCCTGCTCCTCCAGGGCCTGCACGACGAGCTCTCCGAGTTCCTCCCGGCTTTCGTACTGCTTGTCCTGAAAGTAACCGGCTACCGCGTCCCGGCTCGTGGGACTGACGGTGTAGGGCTGCTGCCGGGCCGGCGTCGTCCCGTTGGTGTTGAAAGCGTGGACCTCGTAGGCGGGGTCCAGCCGGGCAATCGCTTCCTGCATGCCGTTCATCACCGTTTGCATTTGCTCGATCATCGCGGCCATATCGTTCTGGTTGATGCCGACGGCGCAGGTGATCATCTGGTAGGCTTCGCCGCGCTTCCGGGGGTCGGAGGCCTGCCAGGCCACGCCGATGATGCGGGTATAATCGAGGGCCGCCATATTGCCCTTCGCCACGGCGATGGCCAGGCCGTCTTCCTTGCCGGAGGGCAGCAGGTAATCCCCGATCTCCACCACGCCCTGCACCTTTACGGGTACCTGGCCGATGAAGGCGATCTTCTCATACAGGGCCTCCTCCGCGGCGGTGGGGGGCATCGCCCCGACCACGGCGGGCGCGGCGGAGACCACCATGAACTTATCCGCCTCGGTGAAGGACTTGGAAACCACGCCGCCGATCATTCCGACCACCTCGCCGTACTGCAGTTCCTCCTCCGCATCGTACTTTTTAAGCCATTCGGCGTAATCGCCACTCCCCGATTGGTAGGCCACCCCCACGTTGGCGATGGAAAATCCGATGAAGACCCCCAGGTCCACTCCGGCGAGTACCGCATCCAGGGCGCCCTCGAAGATATCGACCGGGTCGAAGGGAATGCTGGCGAAACTGGTCGCCACCTTGATGACGGAAACGATGAATTTAACGGATATGATGACCAGGTCGACCACCTCCTTGGTGTTCACCTGCGTCCCGAGCGGGATCGGCCTGTCGGGCACGTCGTCTTCCCCGGCCTGCCGCGCCTCGTTCGATTTATCGTAGACGATGGTGTCACTGCCGGCGGTCTCCGTCCTGCCGGCCGCTTCATCCGGATTGTACTCCAGCAAATCCTTCGAGGTATCCTGGAACTGCTGGACCAGAAAGCCCCGATTGCCCTCGATGCGGCCCCGCATCTGGCCGTCGGCGAAAAAGGCCACGAAGTTGTTGATCGGCGCCCAGTTGTTCACCCGAATGGCCATGCCCTGGGCCGCGCCGGACACTTGCAGCGGATAATTCGAAAAACTCCCCTCGGCCCCGCTGACGATGTCCGGACAGAAGCGGAAGCGCGCCTCGCCGGTGGCCCCGGAGGTGATGCAGCTGCCCACCTCCAGGGTGTTGTTGATCAGACTGGGCCCGTTGACGGTCAGCGGACCGCTCAGCAGGGAAACGCTGTTGTTGTTGACGGTGAAGGAACTGCCCAGCTTCGTGACGCCCGTCACGTTCAACGCCCCGGTGAGGTTGGTGGTGCTGTTGTTGTTGACGTTGAGTACGCCGTTGAGGTTCGTGACCCCGGCCACCGTCAGCGTGTTGTTCAGCACCGATGGGCCTTCCACGCTCAGGGTATTGTTCAGGTCGGCCGGGCCGTCCACGTTCAGGGGGCCGGAAAGGTTGGTCGTACTGCCCTTGATGACCGAAAGGTCTCCGTGGACGACCGTATTGCCACCGGCAATGTTGACCTCCACGTTCTGCTGCACGGTGAGGTCGTTACCGACGTCCAGGTCGGAATCGATCTGCACCTCGCCGGTGCACAGGATGCGGATGCGCTCGGCGTCGTCGGTCACGATCACCAGGTCGGCGCAGTCGGTAGTGCCGAGCTTGTCCTTGGCGGGATCTGACTTCCGGTTTCCGAACAACGACCATACCTGAGCCGGAACACCGTTCTTGGCCTTGGCACCCAGGAGATCCGGGCTGACCACCTCCCCGGCCGTGGCCGCGTGAAAAGCGTAGGGTACGGATAGCATCTTGCTGTTGCTGACGGTAACGAAGTCGCCGCCCGCGTCGCGGATCTTGATTTCCATCCAGATCTCGCGCTTGCTCCAGGGCACCGCGGCGAAGTCCCCCAGCAGCGATTGCCCCTGCCCGATGGTCAGGGAGAAAAGCCCCAGGCGATTGGTGCGCACGGCGTGGGTTTCGGAGTAGACGACCTGGTCCGCCTGTCCGGCTTCGAGCAGGTTGACCTGGAGTTCCACCTGGGCGTTCGGCATCACCTGGGCGGAAAGATCGCGGGCCACGGCCTGGTACTGCATCCCCATCGGTATGCCCTGGGCCAGGAGGAGCGTGGACGTGACCAGGGTAAGAAGTAAGGAAGTAAGGAATCTCATGTTTAGTTGATTTTGATCACGGTGAAGGATTGTGGCAGTTCGCCCTCGGTCTCGGAGAGGCGCAGGTGGTAGGTCCCCGCGGGCAGGTGGGCAATGTCGAGGCGGTACCCCCGGAGCAGGTCGACGCCCGATCGCTCCGTGATCAGTCGGCCACCCATATCCAGCAACTGGAGTACGGTGTACCGCTCACTCCCCTCCCCCTCGGCGCGGACGTTGAGTTCGTTCACGCTGGGGTTCGGGAATACGGCAATCCTGGTCACGGACTGGGCATCCGCCCGGGCG
The DNA here is from genome assembly GCA_963803525.1 of Lewinellaceae bacterium. GTDB lineage: Bacteria > Bacteroidota > Bacteroidia > Chitinophagales > Saprospiraceae > Neolewinella. The sequence goes on along the minus strand of CAWDMV010000002.1, from coordinate 440,798 downwards.
GGCCACGGTACCACCAGCAAGCTGGGTTGGTGAAAACCCTGGGTCAGCAGTCCGCCGGGGAGCTCCACCGACTCGGTGGCCAGTTGCCCCAGGGTCCACTCCAGGGTCAGCGCCGTGGTTCGTTCGTAGCCACCGCCGTTGGCCACGACTTGGGGGGAGAGGGTCTGGGCCATCAGGGCACAGGAAAACCCGGCCGCCAGCGGCAGCAGTATTAGTGGTCTTCGCATAGCATTAGAAAGTGAATACGTAGGCCGCTCCATCCGGGTGGGGCACGGGCGAACCGGCGCTCCCGGGATGGGACAAGCTACTGGATGATCAAAAGCGTGTGGTGTTATGGGGATGGCCGCGGGGAAAAAGCAGGAGGTGAGCGGGCGACCAGCCGCCGTATTACTACCCGTTCGCCTAATATAGGCCTAGAAAATGGAAGGGGTTGAAAAAGGTTGCTACACAATAAATGTGCCCACCCCTTTTTTTACAGATCGATCCCAAAGCTCAGCATAAAATTGCGCCCGGCCTGGGGGTACATCCCCCGGGTCGTGGCGGGGTCCCCGTCGAGCTGGTAGCGGTAGCTCCAGCCGTTGCTGCTGTAGAGCTGGTCGGTCAGGTTGCGCAGCAGGAAGGTGAGGCGGAATCTTTGGTCGAACGCGTAGGACAGCCGCAGGTCGGTGTAATAAAAGCCGCCGAGCTTGCTGTCTTCCGCGCCGCTGTTGTCGACGTAGCGGTCGCCCACGTACTTGTTCTGCAGGGCGGCCCCGACGGTGTGGCGCTTGAGCGTGCGGTCATAGGCCAGCTCCAGCACCCCGGTAAGGTCGGGGCTAAAGCTCAGCGGCGTGTCTTCACGGATGACCTCGACCTGGCCGACGTAGTTGAAGTTGGCATCGTAGTCGTCCAGCACTTCGGTGAACTCCCCTACCCGGTTGCGGCTGAGGGTCAGGTTCCCCCCGAGGGTGAGGTGGTCGGCCAGCTGCAGCCCCCCCTGGAATTCCACGCCCAGGCGGTAGCTCTCGGATACGTTCTGGCGCACGTAGCCCCCCACGTCGTTGAGGGCGCCGGTCAGCACCAGCTGGTCCCGGTAGTACATGTGGTACACGTTCACCCCGAAGTTGGCCCGCCGCAAGCTGCGACTGAAGCCGATCTCGGTATTGAACAGCTTTTCCGGCACGGGCCGGCTGGCCACCGGGTTATCCACGAAGTCATTGCGGTTGGGCTCCCGTTGGGCCACGCCGAAGGAGGCGTAGGCGCGGGTGCCGGGGTCGGGCAGGTAGACCAGGCCGGCCTTGGGATTGAAGAAGGTATGACTGGCCGACTGCCGCACCAGGCCGAGGCCCTCGTCCGGCCCCCGCTCCGGCGACTCCGCCAGGCCGAGGAAGGCGTAGTTTACGTGGCGCACCTGGGCGTCGGCGTAGAGACTGACGCGGTCGGTCAGGGCGTAGTTAGCGCGCAGGTAGTTATTAAAGTCGCGCTTGGTGGCGTCGTTGTCGTAGTAGCGGTCGCGGATCTCGGAGTCGCCGGCGTAGCGGGCCCAGATCACCTCGCCGAAGTGGCCCCCCAGGTATTCGTTGGCCGCCCCGCCGAAGGTGACGTCCCAGCGCTTGTGCTGGTAGCGCAGGCTGTAGACGGTGCCGTAGAAGTGGTTGTCGAGCCAGCGCCGGCGAATGAGGTCGCTGCTGCTGGTATCGGCCGTGATGCCGTAGTCGGTCAAATCCTGGTCTGCCTTATACTGCTCGTAGTAGCCGCGGCCGCGGGTGTAATGCCCGCTCACGGTGAGGTCCAGGCGATCGGAAAGGCTGCGGTTGTAGTGCAGCTGGTAGTGGTTCTGGCGGTAGTTGTCGACCTCCTTGTCGTAGGGCTCCCCCTCCTTTTCGGTGCCGACGGAATTGTAGGTGCGGCCGAAGGCGTCGATCTCCTCCTGGGTCACCCCGTTCCAGCTCTGGTAGGTGACCTCGTGGCCCCCGAAGGCGACGAAGCTCAGGATCGACCCCTTAAACTGCTTGGATACGGCCGCGTAGTAGCCGTCGAGGTCGGCGGTGGCCCGGTCGACGTAGCCGTCGGAGTGGATCTTGCTGTAGCGGGCCGCCACGCTGAGCCCGCCCTCGGTCGTGCCCCGGTACTCGACCACGCCCCGGCGGGTACCGAAGCTGCCGAAGCCGCCGTCGAGGTGCAGTCCGGGATTGACGCTGCCGCGGGCGGTGGTGAAGTTGATGCTCGCCCCGAAGGCCCCGGCGCCGTTGGTGCTCGTGCCCACCCCGCGCTGGATCTGAATCTGGTCGGCCGAGCTGCTGAAGTCGGGCAGGTTCACCCAGTAGACGCCCTGGCTCTCGGAGTCATTGTAGGGGATGCCGTTGATGGTGATGTTGGTGCGGGTGGGGTCGCTGCCCCGGATCCAGATGCCGGTGTAGCCGATGCCGGTGCCCGCGTCGGAGTTGACGACTACCGAGGGCGTCCACTGCAGGAGGTAGGGGGCGTCCTGGCCGACGTTCTGGACGGCGATGTCCTTCCGGGTGAGCTCGACGTAGGTCACGGGCGTCTCCCGCCGGGCGGCCGTGGCGGTGACGGTGATGTCCTTGTCGAAGGAATAGACTTGGTCGATGGAGTCCCGTTCGGCTTGAGCGTACAGGATGGAAGTAGTCAGCACCAGTAGGGCACTGTAGTAGAAACGCGTCATGCGTCGGTGGTTTTTCCCTTCCCGGCATTACCCGGGCAGGTTCCTTGTTAGGTACAAAGGGTATAATCTCAGCCGTCCGTAGTGGACAGCACCCCGATATCGGTGTAAAGGTAGCTAAACCCGGCTGGCCGACGGACTAACCCGGTGGTAGGACAACCAGGCGGAGGGTGGCGCGGCCCGCGGGCAATTGCAGTACGAGAATGTAAAGGCCGGCCTGGGCATGGGTAGGCAGTCGGAGGGAAAGACCATTACTCCGATGCGTGATCCGGGACGCGATCTGCCGACCGGCGGCGTCGATGAGCATGACGCGCGCTTCATCCGCTGCGAGGGTGGCATCGAGACGAACGTTCAGGCTATGCCCAGCCCGTAGGGGGTTCGGACCGATCCGGACCAGATGACTGATATCCGGCTCACGGAGCGAACTGATCACGGTATCACAGGGGAAGGGGAAGTTGGGGTCTTCGTAGGTGAGGCTCGCCCCGCCGTCGCCGCCCGGGGAGGAGAAGCAACGGAGGAAGCGGGGGCAGTTACCATCACAAAAAAACCCACCGTAGGGAAGCAAGTAACCGTCTACCGTTCCCAACAGTTCATAGCGCCATCCTTCAGACAGGGAGCCATCGTTAAAGCTCGGCGAACTGATCACCCTCCAGAATTGCCCCTTTAATTCCCGGTTATCTACAGTTGTCATCCCTACGCTATCTACCCGATACAGTGCATGGGTAATGTCCGGATTTTGATTTCGTAATGCGATGGGTACGTAAATAGATATAGTATCCCCTGCCGATAAACCAAAATCGTAAAGTAGTTGGAATCCCGTATCTAGGTACTGGTAAAACCGATCTCCCTCCTGACGAACAATGATAGCGTCGGAAGAAAAGGCCTCAAACTGGTAAGCGGCGTAATATTCATCACGTCGCTGCTCTAGTATGGTCGCGGCCAGACCGTCGATTAGGGTATCGCGGTCTACGTAAAGCTCATGCGGTCGATTGCTGTCCACCCAGCCAAGGCCGGAGTAGGTCCAGCTGTTACCGGGGGCGGTCCAGTTGACGGACTGGGCGGGTAATAGAATGGGTGAAGCTATACATATAAAGCATAAGAGCATCTTTAAAAAGCAGCCACACCCTCTGGAAGTAAGGCGCATATTCATCGCTTGACCATTTTGAGCGTGACGGGTTTCTTGGGTGATCCTTCTATAACTAAATAGACAATTCCAGCGGGAGCCTTGGAGATGTCTATTCTAGCCTCTGAGCTTCCACTGAATTTATACGATCCCACTGGTTGATTGTTATAGTCATATACTGAGATCCGCTGAATACCCCGAGATTCGGCCCTACTAGTGGACCAGCCGGTAAGTATCGTTATATTAAGGTGCCGGCGTGCTGGCTCTGAGCAAGGCAGCAAAACCGGAGTGCAGCCATAGCTGCATGAGGATTTTGCTAACGCCGCGCAGTGCCAACAGGACAAACCTTGGATGTAACAGGACTTGCCGGCTGGTCCACTAGCATCGGAAGATGACCCATAGGTACCTCCGGATTCCTTAACCGTGACTACCCCTGAAGAAGGATTTGGCCCCGCCGCGTAACTGTACCCCCGATAGAATACGTAAGCATTGCTAAATTCAATACAATTATTAGTCCACTCAACGTCGAATGTGATGTCAGTCAGTCCAGACAAGGATAAGGAGAGACCGTTGCTAGAAGAACTGAACGAACCACTTCCTCCGATCTGAGTCCATTCTACCTCGTCCGCCGACGAAGTATTGATGCTGACCGTAGCCGTTGATGCCCCTACCTCGTTGGTATAACCCAAGTTTTTGGTCACGAAATTGCTAGTAACCGTTCCCGAGAGCGCGCTCGCCTGAGCACCCGAATGCAGTACGTACGAATCGTGCTGCAGGGATAAGTGACAGCGGGTGATTTGATCAGCCGTGAGCGCGAGGTTCGCCCGATTGTAGGTCATCATGTTATTATCGTACCCCCAAGCTTGATATGGCGTTAGAGGAGTGTCGTCGCATCGATCATTTTGGAATGTGTGATATAATCCGAGATTATGTCCTATCTCATGGGCTAAATTCGAAGCTTGAAACCAAAAGTTTCCGTCCACGGAATAATTATTATACACATCTTCTAATAACGACCAGTCTTTATCGCCTATCCCGCTTGCGATCCCTTCAACGCCCAGTCCATCCGTTGCCGTTGAATAGTTGCCTGGTATGAAAATATGGATAGCGTTAGACTTGTAGGCTACGTTTTGTCCCATTACAAACTGATGAAGTGTATTGCCATTCGAGGATGTATTATTCCCCTTGGCCCACATCGTAGTGTTCTGCCAGAAGTGGATCCCAACTTCCCTGAGTTCTATCTTTGAATCTGGTATGTACGGTGAGGGAGTTGGCGAGGTCATGACCTGCAGGTTTCGGAACTTATCGGACGCTTGAGACCATAGCAGGTATAGATAACTTAGGCCGTCGTTATTATTTGGAATGTTTCCACTACCGTCATTTTTTTGAAAAACGTGAAGAATGATTCTGACCTGTTTGACTGGTAGTTCCGCAACGTCTACGTCACAGCTACTGTAGTTGGTACCGGGGGTGAAATTCTTAGCATACGTACTGGTCATACCACAACTGTACTGTGAGTAGGCCGGAAGGCTAAGAACCGTAGCAAACAAAAGGAATAGCAATCGCTGCTGAAGCCCTAAATGTATCCACCGAAGCGGAATCCGGGGGGGGGGGATGAGTAGATTGTTAAGCATAACAGAAGAGGTATTACTATTTGGTCTCATATGTTATAACAACTCCAAACAGCGGGTCATTAGATATTCGCTCATCATAATACGGAATGATGCTGACTTGTCCAAAAAAAGTTTGCTGGCTCCAGATCAGGGATAATCTTTCATTTGAAGAACCGTACGGGTTTGATCCGGACAGCATACTTTCGCCCTTCCCTACGGACTGAGTTGTACTATATTCGCGGTGCCTACTTGTTCGTTATGCGATTATCCCTCCTCTGTCTTCTTGCCCTTCTCCTTTACACCTGCGGCCCCGCCCCGGAAGACAACGTGCCGGCCGAAGTGCCGAAGCTTTCCGAACTGCCGCTGCTGCCCCTGCCCGCCTCCATCAGCGACGGCGACGTGGCGGCCTACTACGAGACCTACGGGGGAAAGATCATCCCAAGCGGCAATGCCGTGATCGGCGACGCCCAGCGCTACCTGACCGATCGCATGCCGGGACTGGTGCTGCCCCTGGACTACAACCTCGCCGAAGACATGCCGGCGGGCGCCTACCGGCTGGAATTTAGTGACGGTAACATCCAGATCAGTGCCGCCGAACATGAGGGCATGCTGAACGCCGTAAAGACCCTCGAACAAGTGCTTCACTTCTCCGGGGCCCGGGCCGGTGCCAAGGGGGAACCCGTGTACATCTCGGAGGGCGTGATCGCCGATGAGCCCCGCTTTGCCTACCGGGGTTACATGCTCGACGTGGCCCGCCACTTCTTCGAGGTGGACGTCGTCAAGCAGGTGATCGACCGCATCGCCGCCTACAAAATCAACTTCCTGCACCTGCACCTGAGCGACGACCAGGGCTGGCGCATCGAGATCGAGGGCTACCCCAAACTCACCGAGATCGGCGCGGCCACCGAGGTAGACGGCACCCCCGGCGGCTTCTACACCCAGGCGCAGTACACCGAACTGGTGGACTACGCCGCCCGCCGCGGCATCACCATCGTGCCCGAAATCGACATGCCCGGCCACACCAACGCCGCGCTTTCGGCCTACCCCTTCCTCAACGCCGACGGCAAGACCACCGAGCCCTACACCGGCACCCGGGTGGGCTTCAGCTCCTTCGATACGGACCAGGACTCCGTCTACCTCTTCATCGACGAAGTGGTGCGCCAGATCGGGGCGCTGACCCCCGGCGAGTACTTCCACCTGGGCGGCGACGAGAGCGACGCGACCGAGCACGAGGACTACGTAAAATTCGTCAATGAGGTGCAGGGCATTGTCAGACGCAACGGCAAGACGCCCGTCGGCTGGGACGAGGTGGCCACCGCCAGCCTGACACCCGGCACCGTGGTGCAATTCTGGGCCCACCCCGACTACGCCCTGAAGGCGAAGGAGGCGGGCAACCCCGTGCTGGTAAGTCCCGCCACGCGTACCTACCTGGACATGCAGTACGACTCCACCTCCCGCATCGGCCTGCACTGGGCGGCCTACGTCGAGGTCGATTCGGCCTACCTCTGGGACCCCGCCGCCACGGCCCCCGGCCTGAGCGACGGCGACATCCTGGGCATCGAGGCCCCGCTGTGGAGCGAAACCGTCCGCACCCTGGAAGACATCGACTACCTGACCTTTCCCCGCCTGCTGGCGCTGGCCGAAGTCGGCTGGACCCCCCAGGACCGCCGGGAGTGGGAAGACTTTAAGCGGCGGCTCGCGGCCCACCAGGAATGGCTCAAGGCACGGGGCATCGGCACTTACGACACCCGGGTGCTGGCCGCGCCCCGCGACTCGGTGAGTCGTTGAGCCCTTATATTGAGGGGATAAGACGACACATGAACAAGTACATCTTACTGCTCGCCGTACTGCTGTACGGGTCGGCGGCGGTGGGCCAGGTAGCGGGCGACTGGTACGCCCTGCTCACCGCGGGCCCCCAAACCATCCCCCTGCACCTGAGCCTGGAACAATCCGGCGACATCTGGAGCGGGGAGCTGGAGAGCCCCTCCCAGGACCAGTCGCTGATGCCCCTCACCGAGGTGAATCTGACCCCGGACAGCCTCCACTTCTCCATTTCCGCCCTCGGCATCGTCTTCCGGGGGGGCCACGCGGAGGCCCGGATCGAAGGCACCTTTCAGCAGGCGGGGTTTGCGACCACCCTGGTGTTTACCCGGGAAAAGCCGACCGGCTACGGCAGTGTCCGCACCGTCGCCCAGCCCCGTACGCGGCCCCAGGAACCCACCAGCTTTCCCTACGTGCGCGAAGCCGTCACCTTTCCCGGCGGCACGGACGGGGTGCTGCTGGCGGGCGAGCTGACCGTCCCGGAATCGGCAGCGCCCCGGGCGGTGCTGCTGCTGGTATCGGGCTCCGGCCCCCAGGACCGCGACGAGCACCTGCCGCCACCCATCGACCACCGGCCCTTTCTCGTGCTGAGCGACTACCTGACCCGCCGGGGCTACGCCGTGCTGCGCTACGACGACCGCGGCGTGAGCGAAAGTACCGGAGACTTTTCCGCGGCCACTACCGGAGACTTTGGCGAGGACGCGGCCGCGGCGGTGGGCTATTTGCGCAGCCGTCCCGAGTTCAAGGAAATTCCGCTGGGCATCCTCGGCCACAGTGAGGGGGGCATGATCGCGCCTCTCGTGGCCATGGCCAGCAGCGAGGTCAGCTTTATCATCCTCCTGGCCGGCCCGGGGGTGGGGCTGGATAGCCTGATGCTCGACCAGCGGCGGCGGATCATGGGCGCGACCAGTCCCGACGAGCCCGTACTGCGGGCCACCTTTGCCTACACCAAGAACAACCCCAACCAAGACTCCCTGGCGTTTGCGCGCGGACTGCGGGAAGCCATCTTCGCCGCCATCCCCGAGCTGCCCGCGTCCATTCGCGGCAGCATGGTCGACACGACGGCCTTCACGGCCCCCTACCGGCAGTTGGTGGCTACGCCCTGGATGCGCTACTTCCTCTCCTTTCGTCCGGCGGACTTCCTGGAAAAGGTCACCGTGCCGGTACTGGCCATGAACGGCCTCAACGACGTGCAGGTGGCGGGCGAAGCCAATCTGGAGGCCATCGGCGCGGCCCTGCGGCGGGGAGGTAACGCGGACGTCACCCTCGTCCCCCTACCCGGCCTGAACCACCTCTTTCAAGCCAGCGAAACGGGCCTGCCCGGGGAGTACGGCGAGATCGAAACCACGCTGGACCCCGACGTAATGCAACGGATCGTGACCTGGCTCGACACGCGCTACGCCCGGTAGCGGCACCCGGAGCGAACCGTTATATTAGCCGCCCGGCGGGGATAAAATCGCCCCGGCCGCCAGCTACCCGACATGGACCGCAGAACCTTCCTCCAGACCACGCCCGCCCTCCTGGCCGGTTTTCCCCTCGTGTACCCGGGGCAGCTTCCGCCGCACCCGCGCGCCGCCGCCCCCTACCGCGTGGCCCTGATCGGTTGCGGCTGGTACGGGAAGAGCGACCTATGGCGGCTGCTGCAAGTCGCCGAAGTGGAGGTGGTGGGCCTGTGCGATGTCGACCGGCACATGTTGGAAGGGGCCGCCGCCCTGTTGGGGAAGCGACAAGCCGGGGCGAACCCCAAACTGTACGCGGACTACCCTACCCTGCTGGCCGAAACGAGGCCGGAGATCGTACTCATCGGCACCCCCGACCACTGGCACGCCCTGCCGGCCATCGCGGCGATCGAGGCGGGGGCCCACGTGTATTTGCAAAAACCCGTGGGCGTGGACATTCGCGAGTGCGAGGCCGTCCTCGATGCGGCTAGAAAGCACGGACGCGTCGTGCAGGTGGGCCTGCAGCGCCGCAGCACGCCCCACCTCGTAGCAGCCAAGCGGGAACTTGTCGACAGCGGACGGCTGGGTACGATCGGCCACGTCGAGCTGTGCTGCTACTACCCCATGCGCGATACCGCCGTGCGGGAAACCCGGCCGGTGCCGGACTTCTTCGACTACGCCGCCTGGACGGGCCCCGCTCCGCTCCTCCCCTACCGGGGGCTACCGCACCGGCGCTGGCGCTCCCTGCAGGCGTACGGCAACGGCATCGTCGGGGATATGTGCGTGCACATGTTCGATATGACGCGCTGGATGCTGGACCTCGGCTGGCCGCTGGAGGTGAGCAGCCACGGGGGTATCTACGTGCAGACGGCCGCCGACGCCACCACTACCGACACCCAGCAGGTGGTCTTCGCCTACCCGGACATGAACCTTATCTGGCAGCACCGCAGTTGGGGCAAAGCCGTGCAGCCGGACTTCCCGTGGGCGATGACGCTCTACGGGGACCAGGGCACCCTGAGCGCCGATCCCTATAAATACGATTTCACTCCCCGCAAGGGCGAGACGGTGCGGGTGGAGGCGACCTACGAGCGCGCGGAATATCCGGAGGACCTGACCGAGGAAGGCATCGAACTGCACGCCGCCCCGGCGACCCGCGCGCACCTGCGGGACTTTCTGGCGGCGATCAAAAATAATACCCGCCCGGTAGCGGACATCGGGGAGGGCTACCTCTCCTCGGCCGCCTGTATTCTGGGAAATATGGCGCTGGCGGCCGGCCGGCCCCTGCGGTACGACCCGGAAGCACGGGCCATTACGCCGGGATTCGAGCTGCTGCTGGAGCGTCCGTACCGGCCGCCTTATGTACATCCTTAGGGCGGGGCTATCTTCGCGCCCATGCCGAAATCGCTCCTCAACGTACTCAAGTTTCTCGTCTTCGTCGGCCTGGGCTTCGGCATCCTGTACCTCGTGTACCGCAGCCAGCAGACCGCCTACGCCGCCGACTGTGCCCTGCGCGGCGTACCCGGCGACGAGTGCAGCCTCATCGACAAGGTGCTCACCGATTTCCGGGAGGCCAACTACTTCTGGCTCTTCCTGACGCTGTTGGCCTTCTGCGTGAGCAACCTGAGCCGGTCCATCCGCTGGAACATGCTGCTGCGCACCCTGGGCAAGCGGCCGCGGCTGATCAACGCCTTCCTGACCATCAACCTGGGCTACTTCGCCAACCTGGGCTTCCCGCGCTTCGGGGAGATCGTGCGGCCGGCCGCCATGGCGCGCTACGAGAACATCAAGGTCGAGCGCGTCATCGGCACGGTGGTGGTGGGGCGTACGCTGGACGTCATCATGCTGCTCTCGATCAGCGGGCTGGCCCTGGTGATCGCCCACGACCGCATCTGGGCCTGGCTCGGGGAGAACGCGGCCCTCGGCGAAAAACTGGCCGGGCTGGAGTGGTACGCCGCCAGCGCAGGTATCGCCTTCCTGGCCGCCCTGGCCCTGGCCTGGTCTCAACGCCGGCGCCTGGCGGCTACGCAGGCGGGGGGGAAGGTGATCGGCATCCTGCGGGGCTTCGCCGAGGGACTGCGCACCATCACCACGGTCGAGAAGCCCTGGCTGTTCGTCCTCCACAGCCTCAACATCTGGCTGATGTATTACCTCATGACGTTTTTTGTCTTCCTGGCGTATGCCCCCACGGCCGAGCTCGGTCCGGAAGCGGCCCTGACCACCTTCGTCTCGGGGGGCTGGGGCATCGTGATCCCGAGTCCGGGCGGCATGGGCAGCTACCACTACCTGGCCCAGAGCGCGCTGGGTTTGTACGGCGTAGCGGGCGACGACGCCTTCAGTTGGGCGAATATCTCTTTTTTCTCCATCAATATCGGCTGCAACGTGTTGATCGGCTTGGTGGCCCTGCTCCTGCTGCCCCGCATCAACCGCTCGTACACCCCCTCCTAAACTTCCCCGCGTGTTCCGTTCCTGGCGCATCGGCCGCATCTTCGGCGTTCCTACGGAACTGCACTGGTCGTTTCTCTTCGTCCCGGTGGCCATTCTGATCTACGCCTACGAAAGCGGTTTAGGGGTGCGGTGGACGCAGGTGCGGTGGTGGTCCGGGATCACGGCCCTGCTCTTTCTGTTCGTGCTCGTCCACGAACTCGGCCATGCCCTGACGGCTAAATGGCGGGGGGTGCGGGCGGAAAAAATCATCCTATTCCCCCTGGGCGGCGGCGCCCTGATTCCGGAAGAACCCAAGCGGACGCTGGATGAGCTGCTGATCTACGGGGCCGGTCCCTTCGCCAACGTGCTGGTGGCCCTCCTGGCCCTGCCGCTGCTGCTCGCCCAGCCGGGCGGGGGCTACCTCATCCGTTACTACCTCAATCCCTTCGGCAACCTCATCGTCGTGCCCACCCTGACGGAGCAGGTGCTCGGCATCACCCTGGGCGTCAATGCCCTGCTGGCGGTGGGCAACCTCCTGCCCGCCTACCCCCTCGACGGTGGCCGCATTCTCCGGGCCCTCCTCAAGCCTACCGTAGGGGAGCGGCGGGCCACCGTGGTTACGACCCTGCTCGGCATCCTAGTGGGCACCGCCCTGATCGTGCTGGCCTTCCGGCTCGAAGATCCCCTGCTGGGGCTGAGCGCGCTGTTCATCGTCTCTTTTTCCGGCATGGAGCTCAACCGGGGCTGGCAGCGGCGGCGACTGACCCGGGCGACCCTGGAGGACGTGCTCCGTCCGCCTTTTCCCGAGCGGATATACACCAACGACCGGGTCTTCCGGGCCCGGGCCGTCTTCGCCAAAACCGACACGAAGGTGCTGCCCGTGCACGACAACTGGAATATGCTGAGCGGCTTCGTGGAGCGGGAGGTACTGCTGCGGGAGGCCGATCGGGACGGCCGGGTCGCTCACTACTACGAGGCGGAATACATCACCGCCCGGGCCGGCGACGATCTGCTGGAACTTACCGAGCGGATCGTGGCCGCCGACGTGTACGGGGCCGCCGTCTACCGGAAGGGTACCCTGCTGGGCTACGTGTTTACGGAGGACGTCATCCAGCTGCTGGACCGCTCGCCCCGGCGCTTCTACAAGCGGTTTAGAGGCCGAGCTTAGCCTTCACGAGCGGCATGATGTCGTCGCTGTCCTCGGCAAACAGGACCGAGTTGAACTGCGAGGTATCGAAAACCAGGGAGTACCCGTATTCCTTCGCTACCGCGTCCACGGCCGCACGGACCTCCTCGATGAGGGGACCGAGCAGTTCCTGTCTTTTTCGCTCCAGGTCCACCCCCACCTGCTGCTCGTAGCGGCCGATCTTTTCGCGTTCCCCGGTCAGTTCTACCCGCAGTTCCTCCACACGCACGGGGGGCAGATCCTGGACCTGGGCCTCGACTTCCCGAACGCGGGTCTGGAAGTCCTCCACCATTTGCTTGCCGGTGGCTACCAACTCGTCGTTGTAAGCGGACAGCTCCGCCTCGGCCGCTTGGGTACCGGGTGTTTCCGAAAGTAGATTCGCGAAATTCAGGTGTCCGTACTTCTGGGCGGAGAGGGAGACCAGGGAAGACAAGGACAACAGGAGAAAGAGCAACAGACGGGGCATAGCGGGATAGTTTCTACGAAAGTATATGTAGGGCAAAGATACAGGTGCCCCGACCGGGCGGTCACTAAGAAAGCGTTAAAGCAGGCGTGACGTGGCGGATCAATTATTAAACTTTTTGTTTTAAATAGTTTGAAAAACCAACACGGGCGCCTACCTTGCAGCCACAAGCGACGACCATGATCCACCTACCCATTCCCGCCGGCTGGCGCCTTTATTTGGAGACGCTGTACCGGCGGCTGCACGGTCAGCTGACAAGTCCCTGGACCAAGGTATCCTTCCTCCTGATCCTGGCCGTCGTAGCTACCCGCAACGAGTTGTCCTTCTCGGTGAGCATCAACGGCGGCGACCTCTTCGGCGCGGAGCGTTCCGTTTTCGACCAATCGGACGCCGGTGGTCTCGGGAGCCTGGCTTCCTACCGCCCCGCCAAGCGCGACTGGACCGCCCGCCAGCTCAGGCAGCTGGATTACGTCAAGCAGTACCAGCACATCGCCCTGGCGCAGATGAAGTCCGACGGGATTCCCGCCAGCATCACCCTCGCGCAGGGGCTGCTGGAAAGCGGTATCGGAGAGAGTACCCTGGCGACCCGCAACAACAATCACTTCGGCTTGAAGTGCTTCAGCAAAAGCTGCAGCAAGGGCCACTGCAGCAACCACAGCGACGATCACCACAAGGACTTCTTCCTCAACTTCCAAAATCCGGAGGAAAGCTACCGGGCCCACGCCAAGCTGCTGAAAAAAGAGCGCTACCGGGGCCTGTTCAAACTAAAGCGCAACGATTACCGCGGCTGGGCGCGCGGACTCAGCAAGGCCGGCTATGCCACCGACCCCCAGTACGCCGATAAGCTGATCCGTACGATCGAATCCCTGGGGCTCGACCGCTACGATGCTTAGGCGATTAAGAATTAAGACCTTGTTTGGGATTCCGCTCACCGCCGCAAACTTGCTCTTTTGCGCCTGTTCCTCGCCCCAAATAACGCCACTTAGCCGGCCACCGCGAAGCAGCCACGAAGTGCACCTCCCCTTTTTGAGGCTCGACCAGACCCAGAATAGCGGCGTTTTCGTCGGGCTCGGAAAACCCAAACAAGTTCTAAGGTTTGACGTTTTGAGTGTATACCCGGCTCGCTCCCCTCGGAGCGGGCCTTTTTGTTGTGCCGGCGTGCCTGACAACGCGTCACTAGCGCACCACCACCCGCCGCACCGCGCTGCCCGCCGGCGTATCCACCGACACCAAGTACAGACCGGCCGGCAGGCCGGCGAGCGGGAGGGAGACCGCTTCGAGGCCACCCGCGGTCAGGGTGCGCACGAGCTGGCCCAGACTACTCATCACGCGTACCCCCTGCACCCGCGTGCCCGGCAGGCCCGAGAGGTGTACGACCTCCCGTGCCGGATTGGGGGTCAGGACGAAATCGAAGGCCGGTGCCCGAACGCTCGACAATGCCGTGGTCTGGTCTACGGGAAGGTCGGTGTTGAAGAAGGTGACCCCGCCCCGTTGATTACCGATGACCAGCTCCAGTATTCCGTCGCCGTCGAAGTCGCCGGGGGCCGGATCGGAAAAGCCGCCGACGTCCAGGCCCGCCACGGTATCGGCGAGCAGCGTGAAGGACGTGGCGTGGTCGGTAAATTCGTAGGCCTCCACGGTACCCGCCCGGTTGCCGGTGAGCAGGAGGAAGCGGTCCGGATAATCAAGCACGACCGGGGCCGGGTAGCCGGTGGAGGAGCCGGGTACGTTGGTGTTGATGTCACCGAGCTGGAGGATATTGCCCGCCGCGGTGGGATCGGGATTAAAATTCGGGCTTCCCAGGGTGCCCAGGTTTCGAAAGTAACGGATGCGCCCGTCGAAGCCCCCGATGATCAGGTCGTTCCGGCCGTCGCGGTCCAGGTCGGCAATGGCGGGTTTGGAGAACTGGATCACGTCGATGTCCATATAGCCGAAGACCGGATTGGCGAAGGCCAGCGGCTGTCCCGGTCCGGCAATATTTTCCAAATAGATCAGCTGCCCACCGCGCTCACCGACCACGGCGTCGGTGTCCCCGTCGCCATCGAGGTCGCCGAAGGTGGGCGCGAAGGCGGAGGTGGTGGTCTGGAACTGTTGGAGGTCGAGGAAGTCGTCGTCCGCGAAGGCGAAGGCCGGCGCCCCACCGGCGGGCGTCACGTTGCGGAAGAGGCGCAGGCGGCTGTTGATTACGGTAGCGTCGCTGTACTCTTCGCTGTTGCCGATCACCAGGTCGGGACGCCCGTCGGCGTCAACGTCCACCACCGCCGGTCGGGCCCCGCTGCCGTAGTCGATACTTTGGCGCACGAAGAGCTGATCGTCCTGGAAGGTGAAATCCGGAGCCGACTCGGTGCCGACGTTGCGGTAGTACCAGGCGACCTCGATGTCGGCCGCGTTCAGGGTCTGGTTGGGGGAGGCAACGAGATCACGTACGCCATCCTGGTCGACGTCGAAGTAGAAGGTCGCCGGAAAGAAGGGGATGTCCACGGGTGCGTCCGCCGAGGGCCAGTTGGCATCCTGGGAGCTGATGTAGGCCTGTTCGCGGGTCCCGGTGTTGAAGCCGGCCACGACGGAGGTGAAGGAGATGTCGCCCAGCAGGATGTCCTTCAGTCCATTGCCGTTCACGTCCAGCGTCAGGACGGTAGAGCCGGCGTGGCGGACCTCCACCGGGTCGGTGCCCTTTAGGAAGCTTACGCAGTCTCCCGGGGCCGGTGCGAGGTCGAGGGCCGGCGTCAGGCCACTCTCAAAGAACCCGCCCCAGCAATTGCTTTCCAGGGTGTAGAGAAGGGTGTCGGTACCGAAGCCGCGTTCCACGCTCTGGTTCTTGTAGTACTCTACGAAGCCGCCGCCCACGCTGAAGGTGAGCAGGTCGAGATCCCCGTCGCCGTCGAGGTCGTCGAAGTTGGGGTAGTCCACGTTGGTGATGAAGATTGGGGTCGTGGTGCCGTTCTCGAGGGGATAGCGCAGGCCGGGATAGGTGGGCGCATCGGCAAAGGTGAGCAGGCCGGCGGCGGAGCGCCGTCCGCGAAAAATACGGAAGCCGTCGTAGCGCGCGGAATAGGTGAACAGGTCGTCATTGCCGTCACCGTCGTAGTCGCGCAGCAGCACCCAGGCGTTGAGGTCGGCGGGGAAGCCGGCGGTCAGTTCCGGAGCCGGGCGGTAGTTGCCGCCGCCGTCTCCGCGGAGGGCCAGGGCAACGTCCCCGGCCCGGTCGAAGATGAGCAAGTCATCCAGGCCGTCGTCGTCCAGATCGCTGGCGCTGAACTGGGGGGCATTAAGGCCCCCGAGCCAGGCGAGGGGGAGGGGCTGACCGTCGGCGCCCGTCACGCCGGGGTAAGCGGGCTGCAGGGAAAACTGCGCCGCGACCCGGGGGCCGGCGAGCAAAAAGAGGAGGGCGAGGCGGGGAAGTAGACGCATGGCGGAGAGGATACGGCAAGGTACGGGTACGGGGCATGGCCGCTTGTCCGGCACCACACATTCCGGGCCGGGCGGCCGGCGACGGCCCGGATTCCCTACGTATATTACCCGGGCCAAGCGCTCACTATGCCCCTTCGTACCCGCCTTTTATTCCTGTGCCTCCTGCTGCTGGCGGGTGGCGGCCTCTTTGCTCAACTGGACGACGTCGTATCCCACGAACGGGGCCTGCTGGTGCGGGGTGCCCCCGCGCAAACCACCTTCACGGTCAACGGCGAAGCGATCACCCCCACCCCGATCGCGGAAGGCCTGTTGCTCGTGGTGGAGCCCGGTGTACAGCTCGTGCAGGCGGGCGGGCAGACGGAGCTTTATCACCTCAGTCCCGACCAATTGCCGAACCGGCTGCGCCGGATCCCCCTGTGGTTGTCCATCTTCCCTCCACTCATCGCCATCGGACTCGCGCTGATCTTCAAGGAGGTGATCATCTCCCTGTTTGCGGGCATCTGGGTGGGGGCCTTTATTGCGGGGGGGCTGCGCTTCGAGTTTTTCCTCGGGGTCATCAAGGCGTTGCTGACGACCATCGATACGTACATCATCAACTCCCTCAACGATCCCGGCCACCTCTCGGTACTGGTCTTTAGCCTGATGATCGGCGGCATGGTGGCCATCATCAGCCGCAACGGGGGCATGGCCGGCGTCGTGCAGCGCATGACCAAGTACGCCACCAATCCGCGCCGCGGGCAGTTCGTGACCTGGCTCCTGGGCGTAGCCATCTTCTTCGACGACTACGCCAACACCCTCATCGTGGGCAACACCATGCGCTCGGTGACGGACCGCTTCCGCATCAGCCGGGAAAAGCTCGCCTATATCGTAGATTCCACCGCCGCCCCCGTGGCGTCCGTGGCCTTCATCACTACCTGGATCGGTGCCGAACTGGGGTACATCGGCGACGGGATCGCCCAGGTCGAACACTTCGCGAACACCACGCCCTACGCCGTATTCATCGAGTCGCTCAAGTACAGCTACTATCCCGTCCTGACCCTGGCCTTCATCCTCTTTCTCATCTACCAGCGGCGGGATTACGGTCCCATGCTCGCCGCCGAGACCCGCGCCCGGACCACCGGACAGGTCAAAGCCATCAGCGCGGACGAGGCGGCCGTCAGCGAACAGGAAGACCTGGAGCCGGTCAAAGGAGCCCCCCTGCGGGCGCGCAACGCCGCCATTCCGGTACTGACCGTGGTGGTGATGACTATTGTCGGCTTAGTGGACACCGGGCTGACCAGCCTGGCCGGCGACCTGGACGTGCCGATGAACACGAACGACTGGGGCACCGTGTGGAGCGCCCTCGACGGCGGGTTTTTCGGGAAGCTCGGATTGACCATCGGAGCGGCCGACAGCTACGTAGCCCTGCTGTGGGCGAGCATGAGCGGCGTGGTCGTGGCGCTGGTGCTGACGGTGGCCCAGCGCATTATGACCATCGAGCAGACCATCGGCTCCCTGACCGCGGGCTTCAAGGCCATGTTCTCGGCCGTGATGATCCTCACCCTGGCCTGGGCCCTGGCGCTGACCACCGAGCAGTTGCACACGGCGACCTTCCTGGTCGAGTTACTGGGGGATGCCCTGAACCCTTACTTTATTCAGCCGGTCATTTTCGTCCTGTCCGCGCTGATCAGTTTTTCCACCGGCTCGAGCTGGAGCACGATGGCCATTCTCTACCCCATCGCGATCCCGCTGACCTGGACGGTGGCCATGATCTCCGGCTGGGACGAGCCCGACGCCGCCGGCCTCCTCTACAACGTCATCAGCACCGTCCTGGCCGCCAGCGTACTGGGGGACCACTGCTCCCCCATCTCGGATACCACCATTCTGTCTAGCCTGGCCTCCGACTGCAACCACATCGACCACGTGCGTACCCAGCTGCCCTACGCCCTGACGGTCGGGGCGGTGGCTTTGCTCTGCGGCTTTCTCTCCACCGTGCTGGGTGGCGGCTGGACCATCTGCCTGTCGCTGATGGCAGCGGGGCTGATCGTGCTCTTTTTCGTGGTAAAACTGGTCGGCCGCCGCATGCGGATGGATGACTGAGCGCCCGCTATTCCGGAGCGACCAGGCGGTAAACGTGCACCCCACCCCGGCGCAGGATCAGGCTATCGAGGTAGGGGGCGGCTTCCGGATTTTCGTCCACCTTGCGGGAGGTGGAGTACATGTAGGTAGCGCCGTAATTATCGATCATGTCCTTGATCCACAGGGGCTCCACGCTGTCGTTGTCAAATACGAAGCCCTGTTTGCGGATCAGCCAGGTAAAGATGTGGTAGGAGTGGTCGTTGAGGACAATCGCCCTAGCGTCATCGGGTACCGCCCGTCGTAACTCCTCCTGGTGGGTGATCACGTCCCCGAGTTCGTCATAGCGAAAGCTGACCGCGGCGGTGTAGCCCGCTTGCCGCAGGTGGTAAGCATACCCGGGCGCGGCGATCACGGCCGCGAGCAGGGGGAGGTAGGCCGCCCTGCTCCACCCCCACCCCCGTACCAGGTAAAACAGGCGGGCCGCCCCCGCCGTCACGACGATGTAGATCCACGGCATCAGGGGAAACAAGTAGTAGTCGTGCACGACGGTGATGGTGTTCCACTGCAGGGCCACGTAGAGCAGGCTGAACAGCGCCAGCGCCCATACGTACACCCGGTAGGTCGGCGCGCCCGCCCGCCGGGCCGGCCACCCGATACCGACCACCACAAAGGCCCACACGGCGGGGGACAGCAGGTCGTAGGGTACGTACTGATCCCGGTAGTGGCGGAAGATCCACAGGTTATCCGACCAGCTGTTCTGGCTGGCGAAGATGCCGTAGATCACCGGGTTGCCGGTCCAGCCGGGCATGACCCAGGCGTACCAGGCGGCGGCCGGGACGAACAGCAGGAGGTGCACCGCGGCGAAGCCCAGGACGTTCCATTGCACCCGCCCCCGGGCAACTACCTGGCGGAAGAAGTAGACCACCGCCACGATACCGAAGAGGGCGAAGGGCAGTTTGGCCAGGGTCGCCAGGGAGAGAAAGGCGGCCGCGGCGAAGAGCTGGCCGGTCCGGCGGTCGCGGAAGTAGGCGAAGCTGAAGTAGAGGTACCAGATGCCCGCCGCGAGGGCCAGCAGGTCGGGCAGTACGTTGACGGTGTAGAAGTAGAAGACCGGGCTGAATTGCAGCAGGTGCGTCCCGACCAGCGAGAGTCCCCGGGAAAAAGCCATGGTCCGCAGGAGCAAGTAAAAGCCCGCCAGGCCAGCCGCGCCGATGAGCCAGACCACGATCCGGGCCACCAGTACCTCGTCGCCGGTCGCCCGGGCCACCTGGGCGATGCCCCACTGCATGAGCGGAAACTCGTAGCGCATCAGGTTGCCGTCGGGGCTGTTGAGGTGGCTGACGCGGGGGTTGAGGATGTTGTTGTCCTGGTGCACGAAGTTGTACACGTTCCACATGGTCTGCGACTGCCGCCAGTTGTGCAGGCCCTGAATTTCGAGGGGAAAGATGGTGCGGTGCAGGCCCGCACTGAGCAGCAGGCTGAGCAGGAAACCGAGCAGGATGGTGGTTCGGGGGGTCAGGCGCACCCGCCAAAGGTAAGCCGCTACACTTTACGCCGCTCCCAGTAGTTCTGGCCTTCGATCTCTTCCAGCACGCCGAGGTAGGAGTAGTAGCGCAGGTCGGTGACGCGGTCGTCGCCTTCCTCCACGGACTCCTTCACCGCGCAGCCGGGTTCGTTGCGGTGCAGGCAGGAGCCGCCGAAGCGGCAGGCCTCGCTCAGGGCGAAGATCTCGCGGAAATTGTGGGCGACGTCCTGGGGCTTGAGGTAGTTAAAGCCCAGCGTCTTAATGCCGGGGGTGTCGATGAGCTCGCCGCCGAAGGAGAGCTGAAAGAGCTCGGCGAAGGTGGTCGTGTGCTGCCCCTTGCCCGTGTAGTCGGAGAGTTCGCCGGTACGCAGGTCCAGGCCGGGTTCGATGGCGTTGACGAGGGTGGACTTGCCCACCCCGCTCTGTCCGCTGAGCAGGTTTCGCTTACCCCGCATGAGGCGGCGGAGCTCCTCGATGCCCTGGCCGCTGACCGCGCTGACGAGCAAAACGGTGTATCCGATGTCGGAGTAGAGGTCATGGATCACTTGGTAGGTTTCCATTTCTTCTTCGTCGTATATGTCCGCCTTGTTGACGACGATCACCGTCGGGATGCCGAAGGGCTCGGTCATGAGCAGGAAGCGGTCGATGAAGCCGAGTTTCACCCCGGGATCGACGATGGTGGTGATAAGCACGGCCTGGTCGACGTTGCTGGCGATGAGGTGCAGGTCGTGCTTGCGGCGGGGACTCTGGCGGACGACGTAGTTGCGGCGGTCCTCGATGCCGCGGATGGCCCCGGTCTCGGCGTCATTGAGGGTGTCGACCTCGACGCTCACCCGGTCGCCCACGGCGATGGGGTTGGTGAGGTTGAGGTCGTCGAGGCGGAACTTGCCGGCTACGCGGCAGCGCAGCTCCCGATCGCCCTCCGGGGTGGGCTCGTCGAGCAATACGTTGTACCAGCTGCCGGTAGATTTGGTGACGGTTCCTTGGATCATGCTGAGGGTAAAAGTAGCCGCGCGGGCCTAAAGTTGCTTCCACCGGCCGATGTAGACACATTAAGCGGCCAAATTTCCCGTTCAAGCAGTAGTCCCTACGTGTTTAACGCCCCACCCGGCGGGGTTCAAGCTGTTTAGATCATGATTCGCCTGCTCTGTTGTGCCCTGCTCCTGACGAGCGTTTCCCTGCTCCCCGGGCAGGAGACGGCGGCACCCGTAGCCCCGTACACCGCCAGCGCCTCCTTACTGCCCAGGGATATCGAAAGGGGCTACGCACCCATGACTATCCTGCACGCGGACAGCCACCAAATCCTCTACAAATACCTGTTGCGGGAACGCTGCCCCGACCTCACGTACTGCTACCGGCCACTGCTGGCCCGCGTATCCCAGGACCTCGGGGATAGCCAGATCCTCCCCGTCGACCTCACTGCCGCGGGGGGTATTCAGACGTACTTCACCGTCAACCAGCTGGGCGAGCGCGTCAACGTCTACCACCGCCGGCCCAACCGCGTAATGGGCCGCGTGCAGTACACGGCTACCGCCTACCGGGCCGCGGACTTCAAGTTGCTCGAGTCGGCCGTGGAGATCGGCTCCGTAGCTACCGACGCCCGCGGGCAGGTGGCCGGGGCCCACTTCCGTACCAACACCCGTACCGGCCAACTCGCGACCCTACTACAGGACATGCCCCGCGAGGCCGCCCGCCCCGCGCCCATCCGCACCACGCTCTTCGACAGCCTGCACCGGGTGGTCTGGCGCCGGGAGATTGATTCCATAGCTGGTCACGACCGCCTGGACGTCCTCGACGCGATGGTCCGCAACGACGGTCGGGTGGCCACCCTGATCCGGGTGCTGAACACCGGGGACACTTACCTCGTCGTGGTTTCCGAATCCGGCATCGCGTGTACCCGCCTGGCCGTGGACGGAGCCGTGGAAGTCGTCCCCGCGCTGGATTACCAGCAGGGAGAGACCGGTGACCTCTTTGTTTTCGGGAAATACCTGACCGCCTCCCGCCAGGGAGCCACCGGTATGTTCCTAATGAAGTTCGATCCCGACGACCTCACCCACCACTTCACCGCGCGGGTACCCATTGCCCGCGACGCCACCGGACACGGGCTGGCCCTCGCCGGTACGGACGCCCGGGCCGACGGCAGCAAGCTGCTCGACTACCTAGGCAACATGCGCTTCCTGCCCACCCCCGACGGCGGGGGCTACCTGACGGGGGGCTACTTCCGGTCGGGCGAAACGCCGGGCTCCCCCGCCGTCCGCTACGGCACCCGCTCGATCCTGCGCTTCGACGGCGCGGGTAACTGTGCGTGGGTGAGGAACCTCTACCGCTCCATCGAGTGGGCACCCGGCGCGTCGATCCAGGAACAGGCCGGGGTGCACCAGGTGGATAATGACCTATTCGTCATCTTCAACCAGCATGCCGACAATGCTCCCCTCACCGCGGAGCCGCTCAAGAACCTTACCTCGATCCCGTCCATGGAGTCCGTTCTCTTCCGGGTCTCCCCCGAAAACGAAATTTCCCGCCGTCGCCTGCTGTCCTATAAGCTGGACCGGACTATCTTGGTACCTCCCGTCACCTCGCTGTCGCCCGACGGCAGCCTGCTGCACGCCGCCATCGAAAAGCCCCTCGGCTACCGCAAAATTTACTCCTTCAAGCTCAATTGGTGAATCGTACCCATACCTACCACGTCACCAATCGCTGGACCGGCAACCGCGGCAGCGGCACCCTGGATTACCGGGCGTATTCCCGCGACCACGTCATCGGTGTAGCGGACAAGGCGCAGACGATCGAGGCCTCCAGCGATCCACTGTTTCGGGGAGACGGTACGCGCCTCAACCCCGAGGAACTCTTCGTGGCCAGCCTCTCCAGCTGCCACATGCTCTGGTACCTTCACCTGGCGGCCGTGCACGACCTGGTCGTACTGGAATACGAGGACTTCGCCGAGGGCACCATGGAGGAATCCGGAGAAGGGGGCGGCCGCTTCACCTCGGTCGTTCTGAAACCCCGCATCCAATTGGCGGGGACGCA
Organism: Lewinellaceae bacterium; assembly: GCA_963803525.1. Taxonomy (GTDB): domain Bacteria; phylum Bacteroidota; class Bacteroidia; order Chitinophagales; family Saprospiraceae; genus Neolewinella. Next base: position 418,046 of record CAWDMV010000002.1, on the reverse strand, counting down.
GGTGCAACGCGCCCGGGACCTCCACGCCGAAGCCGGCCGGCGGTGCTTCATCGCCAACTCGGTGAACGTCCCGATCACCTACGAGCCCAACATCCGCGGTGCCCACCCCTAGTGGACCAAGTCAGAAGTCCCGATACACCCAAGTCTGGCGCTCGCAGTGCTCCCCTTCACCGAAGAAACCTGCACGTAGCTACGGCTATGCTTAGCCTCTTGGACTCGGCTACCACCGCGATAGCGTCGACTTAAGTAGTCGGACATAGTTATCGTGCCATTTTCCATCTGGTGAATCGGGTGGCTCACCGAGGCGAAAAACGCAGACAACACCTGAGTGTCGGCGAGGCTTTTCAACGAAGGAGAGCCGCAAGAGGCGGCGAGGGAAATTATATAGCTAATGGTGTCCGACTACTCAGAGCTTGTTTGGGATTCCGCTCACCGCCGCAACCTTGCTCTTTTGTGCCTATCCTTCGCCTGGAAAAAGGTCACTTAGCCCGCTACCGCGAAGCAGCCACGAAGTGCACCTGCCCTTTCCGAAGCTCGGTTGGCCCCAACATAGCGGCGTTTTCGTCAGGCTCGGAAAACCCAAGCAAGCGCTTAGCCGATAATTCCAACCCGGTCCACTAGTTTGCCGATCACCGCCGTAATTTAGCAGCCAGGACATCAGTTAAATCATTGATGTTCAGCTAATTAATTACATATATTCGTTTGTAAACGCATATACTCGAATATATACGTTTACGGACGCCGCACCCGCGCTCCGCCGCCCGTACTTGCGGACCGAACGCAATACCGCCCCCATGGCTACTAATCCGGAGCTCGAGCTCGCCTACCGATTCATCAGCGAAACCGACCGTCACGTTTTCCTGACCGGGAAGGCGGGGACCGGCAAGACCACCTTTCTGCACCGGGTGCGCGACGAGATCCCGAAACGCAAGGTCGTGGTGGCCCCGACGGGCGTGGCCGCCATCAATGCGAAGGGCGTGACGATCCACAGCCAGTTTCAGCTGCCCTTCGGGGTACTGACGCCCGACCGGCTGGACGGGGAGCTGCGCAAGCACCGCCTGAGTGGCAAGAAAGCAGAGGTACTTCGCAGCCTGGATCTGCTGGTGATCGACGAGATCAGCATGGTACGGGCCGACGTGCTCGACGCCCTGGGGGCCGTCTTGCGCAAGTACCGGGGAAACGCCCTACCCTTCGGGGGCGTGCAGCTGCTGATGATCGGCGATTTGCACCAGCTGCCGCCGGTGGTGCGCGACGCGGACTGGGATCAGCTGCGCATGCACTACTCCACCCCCTACTTCTTTGGCAGCCGGGAACTGGTCGATGCCGGGGTACGAACGATCCAGCTGCGCCACATTTACCGGCAGTCGGATGCCGACTTCATCGACCTGCTCAATCAGGTGCGTAATGATCGGCTTGACGCCCGCAGCCTGGCCCACCTCAACTCCCGCTACCTGGGCCCCGACTTCACCCCGCCCCCGGGGGAGGACTACATCACGCTCACCTCCCACAACCGAACGGCCAACGCCATCAACGCCCGGCAGCTCGCCACCCTGGAAACGCCCCTCCACACCTTCAAGGCCAAGGTGACGGGCAACTTCCCGGAATCGATGTACCCCAACGACCCGGAGCAAAAGTTCCGCGTTGGGGCCCAGGTGATGTTCAACAAGAACGACACCAGCGAGCACCGCTACTTCAACGGCAAGATCGGACGCATAACGGCCATTCACGGGGAGCGCATCGTGGTGGAATGCCCGCACGAAGCGGAGGCCATCACGGTGGAGCCCGTGGAGTGGGAAAACCGCAAGTATGAACTCGACAAAAAGAGCAAGGAGGTCACCGACGAAATAATCGGCCGCTACGCCCAGCATCCCCTCCGGCTGGCCTGGGCGATCACCATTCACAAGAGTCAGGGACTCACCTTCGACCGGGTGATCATCGACGCGGCCGATGCCTTCGCCCACGGACAGGTGTACGTGGCGCTCAGCCGCTGCAAGACCTTTGCCGGCATCGTGCTCCGCAGCCGCATCGGCGACGGCAGCGTGCGGACCGACCGGGTCGTCAGTGCTTATTCCGCCCGCGCCGAGGAGCAGGCCCCGACCGCCGCGGACCTCCGGGAGGACCGGCGGGTGTACCAGTTGAATTGCCTGCAGGAGCTCTTCGACTTTATGCCCACCGACGGCCGGCTGGCCCGGCTGGAGCGGTCGCTGTTCGAGCACGAGTCGGCGATCCAGGGGGAAGCCCTGACCGAGATCCGGACCATTCGCAAGCAACTCGATCGGGAAGTGGCCCAGCCGTGCCGCGGCTTCGCCCTGCAGATCAACCGGTACGCCCGGGCCGAGACGCTACCCGCCGAGCACCCGGAACTCGCCGCGCGCCTTCGCAAAGCGGGGGATTACCTCCTGCCCCGCCTCCGGGAGGTGTATGCGGAACTGGGCAAGCTGTCCTTTATGTCCGACAACCGCAAGGTGTACGACACCGTGTCCGGTCGCTTAAAGGAGGCCGGGCTGGACCTGCTGACGAAACTGCGGGCCTTCGAGTCGCTGGCCGGGGGCTTTCGGCCCGAGAAGTACGTGCGGGCCCGGGCGGACGCCGCGCTGGAGTTCGAGCAGCGGGCCGCCAAAGGGGGAGTCCATGCCGCTGCCCCCCCGGAATCCATCCCCTCCACCCTCTACGATCGGTTGGCCGCCTGGCGAAAGGTGCGGGCGGAGCGGGACGGTGTGCCGGCCTACCGCGTCCTGCACAACCGGGTACTCCTCGAGCTGGCGGAAGCGCGGCCGACCAACCGGACGGAGTTGCTGGCCCTGGCGGGGCTGGGCGCACGCACCTTCGAGCACTACGGGGAGGAGATCCTGCGCACCGTGGCGGACTTCCGCGAAGCGCCGGATCCGCGGCCCAGGGCGTCGAGTCGCGAGCAGACCCTGGCCGCCTTCCGGGGCGGACAGTCGATCGAGGAGATCGCCGCCCGGCGTGAACTCACGACGGGCACCATCCACGGGCACCTGGTGCACTGGATCAAAGCGGGAGAACTGGCGGCCGGTGCGGTGGTGCCGCAGGAAACGCTGGCCGTGCTGACCGACTACCTGGCGAACTATACCGGCGAGGGCCTGAAGCCCGTGTACGAGCACTTTGACGGGGCTTACAGCTACGCGGACATCCGCGCGGCGGCCGCCGCGCTGGAAGTGAAGGCCAAGCTGGGCTAATCGGGTGTAATCCAGGGCAGGGCATCGACGGTGAGGGTCACCGCGGCGGCCAGCTCCTCCCGATCGACGCGGGTCTGCACGACGACCTGCAGTCCGTTGTAGCATACGAACAGGTAGTTGGCCAGCGCGCGCGGGTCACCCGCGGGATCCAGCTCGCCCCGGTCCTGGGCCTGGTGAAATACTTCCGTCACGATCCTCACGAAGCGTTCGCGGTTGTCGGCCAGAAATTCGAGGGCCCGTGAGCAGGCATTTGCCATTTCGGTGGTGGCATTTACGATGTAGCACCCCCTGGCCCCGGTGGCGCAATCGGGATGGTGCTGGCGGGCTACCCCGCGCAGCAGCTCGGTGAGGTCGGTCCTGAGGTCCTTGGACTGCCCCAGTTGGCGTCGGAGCAACTGCAAATTCTCTTCCTGATAACGCGCCAGCGTGCGGTCGTACAATTCCCGCTTGCCCCCGAAGAAGCGGTACAGGCTGCTGCGGCTTATCCCCAAGCCGGTTTCGAGCTCTTGGATGGAGGTGGCCGTGTAGCCCCGTTCCCAGAACAGGTCGCGGGCTTTGTCCAGCACCTCATCCTCATCAAATTCCTTCGTGCGGGCCATGGCGGGGTAACTGCGACGGAAGCCGGAATGCCCCGGTCACTACCGTAAAGATAGTGCCGGGGCTACCGTGCCCGTGAGGGTGACGGAGGGACTAGTGCTTCAGGACCGAACTAAGCTGCCCCTTGACTGGCCCTCGCGGCGCTGCACTTCCCTGCCAAAAACCCACCGTAGCTACGACTATGCTGAACTTTTGTCCGCTCGTTCACCACCACGCTGTCGGCGTCAGGCTATCGCTTAGTTCGATCCTGAAACACTAGGTCAGCAGCGGATTGACGTTCATCCCCCCGTCGATGTTATACTCGCCTCCGGTGATAAAGGAAGCCTTGTCGGAGGCCAGGAAGGATACCAGGTGGCCCACCTCAGCGGGTTCGCCGAAGCGCTTTAGGGGGATGCGGTTCTGCATGGCCCCCGCAAAGCCGTTCAGGTCCGTCGCCGACATGCCGGTCTTGCCGAATATGGGGGTGCTTATCGGACCCGGGTTGACGGCATTTACGCGAATCTTCCGGGGGGCCAACTCCGTGGCGGCGGTCCGGGTGAAGGAGTTCATGGCGGCCTTGGAAGCCGCGTAGATGGCCGTATTGGTCATGCCGGTGTAGGCATTGATGGAGCTTAGGTTGATGACGGAGGCGCCGTCGTTGAGGAAGGGAAGGAATTTTTCCAGGGTGAATACCGCTCCTTTGAAGTTGATGCCCATCTGCCGGTCGAACATCTCCTCGGAGATGCTGCCCAGGGGGGCGGGCTCGAAAACGCCGGCGTTGACGAACAGGATGTCGATGCCGCCCACCAGGGCATTGACCTGCTCGGCCAGCTCACCGAGGGCGGGTACCGAACTGACATCGGCCACTAATCCTTCGACGCCGAGTGCGGCGGCGGCCTCGTCTACACGCGCTTGCGAGCGTCCCGTGATGATCACCCGGGCGCCGTCGGCCTTGAGCCGTTCCGCCGTGGCGTAGCCGATGCCTGAGTTGCCGCCGGTCACGACCGCTATTTTTCCACGCAAATCTGTCATAATGCAGTAATTAAGGGGTTAACTAATTATGTAACGTTTGTTACAATTTATTTCAGTAACGATCGGTACAAAATATAGTTTCACCGCACCTGCAAAACTTCTCCCCGCCCGCCAGCTGCTTACTCCTTACCGTACCGGGGGCAGCGGGCATAAAAAAGAGGCAACGAGTTGCCTCCCAATAACCCCAAAAAACCAAATGAAAACTAAAACTTGCAAAAGACGGCAGGATTTTCTACCGCGCTTTATGTCTGTTAAGGTAGATTAAATTTAATGCCCACAAGGGAATACCGCAACTTTTTTTTCGTTACCGCGCAATTCGTGCGGACGCGGGTCCTAAATACGGGATGGCAACCAAGCTGACCGCCAAATCGTTACCTTTGCTCCCATGACAGCCTACTTCATTACCGACGGCATAATTAGCGGCCACCTCTGGTGCCCGTAGGATCGTGGTTGTACTGAATCGACTGAAAGCTCCGACGGACCCGCCCCGCCGGAGCTTTTTATTTTTGCGCCCCCTTAAGTGTCCGATCTATGTATAGCGAATTCAACCACCTCGACCTGCCCGCCATCGACCGCGAGATCCTCGCCTTCTGGGAGGAGCGGGAGATCTTCCGCCGCAGCGTCGAGGAACGCCCGGCGGATAATCCCTTCGTGTTTTACGAGGGTCCCCCGAGTGCCAACGGACAGCCCGGCATCCACCACGTGATGGCCCGCACGATCAAGGATACGTTCTGCCGTTTCCATACCCTCAAGGGCCGGCGCGTCGAACGCAAGGGCGGCTGGGACACCCACGGCCTGCCGATCGAACTGAAAGTGGAGTCCGAACTCGGCATCACCAAGGAAGATATCGGGGTCAAGATCAGCGTGGACGACTACAACCGCGCCTGCCGCGAGACCGTCATGCGCTATAAAGACGTTTGGGACGACATCACCCGCAAGATGGGTTACTGGGTCGACCTCGAAAACCCCTACATCACCTACGAGCGGGAGTACATCGAATCCGTGTGGTGGCTCCTCAGGCAAATCTACGATAAGGGCCTGATCTACAAAGGCTACACCATCCAGCCCTACAGCCCCGCCGCCGGTACCGGCCTCAGTTCCCACGAGCTCAATATGCCCGGGGCGTACCAGGACGTGACGGATACCACGGTCGTGGCGATGTTCAAATTGACTGGTGAAGGGAGGGGTAGGTTTGTTACAGGACCAGTTACCCCACCCACATATCTAATCGCATGGACGACGACACCATGGACGCTGCCCAGCAACACCGCGCTCACCGTCGGTCCGGACATCGACTACGTGCGGGTGCAAACGACCAATCCCTACACCGGTACGCCGATTGAGGTAGTGCTGGCGGAGGCGCTGGTGGAGAAGTGGTTCGGCGGCAACAACCAGCCACCCGTAGAGGGACAGTCTGCTTCCTTCAAGGGCAGCGAACTGGTGGGCCTGCGCTACGAGCAACTCCTGCCCGGGGCGGTGCCGACGGACGGGGACGCCTTTCGCGTGATCTCCGGCGACTTCGTGACCACCGAGGCGGGTACCGGCATCGTGCATACGGCCCCCAGTTTCGGCGCGGACGATATGCAGGTGGGGAAGGCCAACGGCATCGGCTCGCTCACCCTGGTCGATAAGACCGGCAGATTTACGGAGGATGCGGGGGAATTTGCCGGCCGCTACGTGAAGGATTACAAAAATGAGGAGGGCTACGTGGACGTCAACGTCGACATCGCCGTGCACCTGAAAAAGCGCGGGCTGGCCTTCAACGTGGCCAAGTACAACCACAGCTACCCCCACTGCTGGCGGACGGACAAGCCCGTACTCTACTACCCCCTCGACAGCTGGTTCATCAAGGCCAGCGCGGTCAAGGAGCGCATGCAGCAACTTAACGACACCATCAACTGGCAACCCGCCAGCACCGGGGAGGGCCGCTTCGGCAAGTGGCTGGAGAACCTCCAGGACTGGAACCTCAGTCGCAGCCGCTACTGGGGCATCCCCCTGCCCATCTGGCGCAGTACCTGTGGCACGGAGCAGGTATGCATCGGCTCCATCGCCGAGCTGGAGGCCCTCGTCCGCACCGCCAATGAGAAACTCGGACTGGACCAGGAAGTCCCCCAGGACCTGCACCGCCCCTACATCGACGAGGTCGTCCTGTGGCAGAACGGCAAGGAGCTGCGGCGGGAGCTTGACCTGATCGATGTGTGGTTTGATTCGGGGAGTATGCCTACCGCCCAATTCCATTACCCCTTCGAACACCAAGAGCAATTTCAGCGGTCCTTCCCCGCCGACTTCATTGCCGAGGGCGTAGACCAAACCCGCGGCTGGTTCTACACCCTGCACGCCATCGCCACGATGGTCTTCGACTCGGTGGCCTACAAGAACGTGGTGTCCAACGGACTGGTGCTGGATAAAGACGGCAAGAAAATGTCTAAGCGGCTCGGCAATGCCGTCGACCCCTTCACGACCATCGACACCTTCGGGGCGGACGCGACGCGCTGGTACATGATCGGCAACAGCGACCCCTGGGATAACCTCAAATTTGATCTGGAGGGCATTAAGGAAGTACAGCGCCGCTTCTTCGGCACCCTGTTTAATACCTACGGCTTCTTCGCGCTCTACGCCAACATCGACGACTACGATGCGACCGCCGACACCCCAGTCGACACGGAGGAGCTGGCCGAGATCGACCGCTGGGTGCTCAGCCGGCTGAACACGCTGACCGCTGAGGTGGAAGCACGCTTCACCGCCTACGATGCCACTCCGGCCATCCGGGCGATCGACGGCTTCGTTAACGATGAGCTCAGCAACTGGTACGTCCGCCAGAGTCGCCGCCGGTTCTGGCGCGGGGAGATGACCACCGACAAGCGCGCCGCCTACCAGACCCTGCACACCTGCCTGCTGCGCACCAGCCAGCTCATGTCGCCGGTCGCCCCCTTCTTTGCCGACTGGCTCTACAAAAACCTTACCGGAACGGCACCAGCCGGAACCGTCCCGCCAACCACCCAACAACCCAATAACCCGACAACGCCCCAGCCCAGCGTCCACCTGACCCTCCTTGCACCCGCGGACCCCGCCCGTATGGATGCGGACCTCGAGCAGCGCATGGCCTACGCCCAACGCATCTCCTCCCTGGTGCTGAGCCTGCGCAAGCGCGAGAAACTGCGCGTGCGGCAGCCCCTGCAGAAGATCCTGCTACCGGCCCTGGACGCGGAGTTCCGCCGTCGGATCGAGGCCGTCATCCCCATCATTCGGGCGGAGACCAACGTCAGACACGTCGAGTTCCTGACCGACGACGACTTCCTGCACAAGACGGTGAAGGCCAACTTCAAGGTGCTCGGTAAGCGGCTCGGCAAGCAGATGAAGGCGGCCGCCCGGGCCATCCAGGCCATGAGCGCCGACGACATCAACCAGCTGGAACGCGACGGCCGCTTCGCCGTCGACCTGGACGGGACCCCCGTGGAGATCACTACCGACGAAGTAGACGTGCTGACCGAAGACATCCCCGGCTGGAAGGTGGCCACCGACGGCGAGCTTACCGTGGCGCTGGACGTGCACGTGACCGACGAACTGGCCCGGGAAGGGCTGGCCCGCGAGCTCGTCAGCCGCATCCAGAACCTGCGTAAGGACAGCGGGCTGGAAGTCACCGACCGCATCGACGTGCGCCTCGGCGGCCCGGAAGCGGTACGCGCCGCCGTGGAGGAGCACCGCGCCTACGTGATGGAAGAAACCCTCGCCGACACCCTCGAACTCGTCGTGGTCCTGGACGCCGAGGCAAGCACCGAACTGCCCGGCGGTCACCGGGTGAGCCTGAACCTGACCCGCCTACCCCAGACCGAAGCGTAGTATGCCATCCACACTCATTATCCAGGGCAGTGCCCGGGCCGACGGCCACACCGCCCAGGCCGTGCAGCTGCTGCAGGAGGAGACCAACGGCAAGGTTATCGACCTGCTGGACTTCACCGTTTCGCCCTACGATTACAGCAATTCGTATCCGGCAGACGACGACTTCCTGTCGCTCGCCAAGCGGGTGATCATTTACGACCGCATGATCCTGGCCAGCCCGGTCTACTGGTACAGCATGAGCGGCACCATGAAACACTTTTTGGATCGCTTCACCGACCTGCTGACCTTCCACAAGGACCTGGGCCGGCGGCTGCGGGGCAAGGAGTTTGGCGTCCTTTCCTGCTCCGGCGAACGGTCCGTCAATGCGGGCTTCTACGAGCCCTTCCGGCTTTCGGCCGCGTACCTGGGCATGGCTTACGGGCCCCGGTACCACGCTTTCGTACGGGGCAGTCGGGTAGAGCTGAAGGAGGTAGGGGATTAGTTCACCACGGAGGGAACGGGGAACGTATGCTTCAGGCGTCGGCTTCCGTGAGCAGGCGGGAATCGACGACGAAGCGCAGACCTAAGGGAATCTCGGCGGAAAAACTGGCCCCCCGGCCCTTCACTACGTCAAGGGTCAGGTGGGTATGCTGCCAGTATTCGTACTGAAAACTGGACATATAGAAGGGGCAACCGTGCACCTCCCCGAGGAGAACGTCGTTGTCGTCGTCCAGATAGAGTTCCCCTTCCGGGAAGCACATGGGGGAGGAGCCGTCGCAGCAGCCGCCGCTCTGGTGGAAGATGAGGGGACCGTGGGTCTCCCGCAGGGTATCGATGACCTCGCGGGCGCGGTCGGTGATGGCTACTTTGGGCATGAGGGAAGATTAAAAAGGCCGGCCGGTACAAGATACCGGCCGGCCAACACACTAAACAAAACTCGGTATGTTTCCGGATTAGGCGCTCATTTGGGTTTAGAAGAAGCCCAGCTTCTCCTTGCTGTAGTTGATCAGCATGTTCTTCGTCTGGCGGTAATGGTCCAGCATCATCTTGTGGTTCTCGCGACCGATGCCGGATTTCTTGTAGCCACCGAAGGGCGCGTGGGCGGGGTAATCGTGGTAGCAGTTGACCCACACCCGGCCGGCCTTAATGGCCCGTGGGATGCGGTAAAGCTGGTGGGCATCGCGCGTCCACACCCCGGCCCCGAGCCCGTAAAGCGTATCGTTGGCGATCTCAATGGCCTCGGCCTCGTCCTTGAAGGTGGTCACGCACACCACGGGGCCGAAGATCTCCTCCTGGAACACCCGCATCTTGTTGTTTCCCTCCAGCACGGTGGGCTGAATGTAGTAGCCCTCGCCGAGTCCGTCGACGTAGGCCGACTCGCCGCCGGTGAGCACCTTACAGCCCTCTTCCTTACCGATCTTGATGTACTTGAGGATCTTCTCGTACTGGTCGTTGCTGGCCTGGGCGCCCATCATCGTGGTGGGGTCGAGGGGATGGCCCATCTTGATGGCTTCCACCCGCTCGATGAAGCGCTCCATGAACTTGTCGTAGATCGACTCCTGCACCAGCACCCGGCTCGGACAGGTACACACCTCGCCCTGGTTGAGCGCGAACATGGTGGCGCCTTCGAGGCACTTGTCGAAGAAAGCATCGTCGGCCTCCATGACGGATTCCATGAACACGTTGGGGCTCTTGCCACCGAGCTCCAGGGTAACCGGGATGATGTTTTTACTGGCGTACTGCATGATCAGCTGCCCGGTCGTGGTCTCGCCGGTGAAGGCGATCTTGTTGATGTCGGGGTGGCTGGCCAGCGGCTTACCGGCCTCGACGCCGAATCCGTTAATGACGTTAAGCACGCCGGCGGGCAGGATGCCGTCGATCAGTTCCATCAGCAGCAGGATGCCGACGGGGGTCTGCTCGGCGGGCTTGAGCACGACGCAGTTGCCGGCGGCCAGGGCGGGGGCCAGCTTCCAGGCGGCCATGAGGATGGGGAAGTTCCAGGGGATGATCTGACCGACCACGCCCAGGGGCTCCCAGACGTTCATGGATACGGTGTCGCTGTTGAGTTCGGCCACCCCACCCTCTTCGGCGCGGATCACGCCGGCAAAGTAGCGGAAGTGGTCGATGGCCAGCGGCATGTCGGCGGCCCGGGTTTCGCGCAGGGGCTTGCCGTTGTCCCAGGTTTCGGAGCGCGCCAGCACCTCCAGGTTTTCCTCCATCACGTTGGCGATCTTGAGCAGGAGGTTGCTGCGCTCGGTAGCCGAGGTGTTGTTCCAGTGGGCGGCGGCTTTGCGGGCGGCGGCCACGGCCTTGTCCACGTCCTCCTTCGTCGAGCGGGGGATGCGGGTGAAGCTCTGTCCGTCCACGGGCGAGACGTTGTCGAAGTATTCCCCGTTGGTGGGGGCGACCCACTCTCCACCGATGTAGTTTTCGTACTGGTCCTTGAATTTGGGTTTTGCCAGGGTGTCGGCGGTATTGGTGGCGGTGGTGCTCATGATCGGTTGACTTAAATGGTTAAATACGGCGGCACGGCGCGGGTGCGCGGGATCGGCACAAGAAGGCGGTGCCCGTTTGGTTGACCAAGCTAGTACGGTACATCTTCCCCCGCTTGCACAATCCTCCATTGCCCTTGCAAAATTCTATAATCCTTTGCCTTTCCCAGTATGAGCCCCATAATATTAGGTCTTGATTACCGGAATACAGGATTCCTATTGTAGCTTAGAGCTAGTTTGGGATTCCGCTCACCGCCGTAAATTTTCTCTTTTGTGCCTACTCTTCGCCTCGAAAAGCGTCACTTAGCCCGCTAGGCTCCCCTTCCCGAGGCTCGATTAGCCCCAAAATAGCGGCGTCTTCGTCAGGCTCGGAAAACCCAAACAAGCTCCTAGACGATATGCTGCAAACCGATCTCCTTCGCACCACCTCCCTGCAGACCCTCGTCGAGAACCGCACCACCTACAGCCTGGAGGCGGTAGAACTGAACCTCTTCGAAACCCACGAGACGGTTTCCGCCGTCGCCCTGCAGTTCGACCGGCCGGTGCTGGCCAGCATGATCCGCGGCCGCAAGATCATGCACCTGCGGGAGCGGCCGGGCTTCGCCTTTCTTCCCGGGGAGTCCATCCTCCTGCCCGCCGGCGAGCGCATGGTGATCGACTTCCCCGAGGCCACTAAGAAGCAGCCCACCAAGTGCCTGGCCCTGGAGATCGACGAGTCGGAGGTCGCCCGCGTCCTCCAGCTCATGAACGAACGCCGCCCGCGGGAAGACGGCTCCGAGTGGTCGGCGACCACCGCCAATTTCCACTTTGCCCAGCAGCCGGCCATCACCCAGTTGCTGCAACGGCTGGTCTTCCTCTGCGCCGAGGGCCACCCCTCCAAGGACATCTTCGTCAACCTGCTGCTGCGCGAGTTGCTGATCCGCGTCATGGAGGCGGAGTCGTAGCCACCACCACCTGCGGGGGGCGGAAGCCCGCGCGACGAGCAATCCCATCGACCACGTCATCACCTACGTGCGCAGCCACCTGAGCGAAAAGCTGACGGTCAGCCAGCTCAGCCGACTGGCGTGCATGAGCGAATCGGGCTTCTACCGGGCCTTCAAGAACGAGATGGGCTACTCGCCGGTGGAGTTCATCAACACCGAGCGCCTGAAGCTGGCCGCCAGCCTGCTGCAGGACAGCCGCCGCAGCATCCGCGACGTGGCCTTCCGCTGCGGCTTCAACAGCGTGAGCTACTTCACGCGGGCCTTCGGGGAGTATTACGGCAGCAGTCCGGGCGCCTACCAGGCGGGGCAAACCGCCGTCACCCTCCCCAGTACCGACGGGTAGCGGGCCAGAGGCTGTAGTGCCCCAGGCGGCGCTGTTGCTCGAAGAATTCGGCCAGCCTGCGGGCGCCCTCCGCGTAGTACTCCAGGAGTACCTCCCGCTCGGCCAGCGCGCAGGCCTCCTCGTAGGCCTTGACGGTGCTGTCGTGGAAGGGGTCGCTGTCGATACGCAGGGCGCCGATGTACTCCGTCATGAGTTCGGCCCGGTAGAAGTGGAGTTCGACTAAGTCCTTGGGCCGCACGGAGATCTCGGCGAAGGCCTTAATGATCTTACGGGAGGCGCTGCGCCCCCGCTTGCCCCTGCCGCGGCTCGGGAAGAAGGACTTGCGCATCTCCCGCTTGTACTTATCGAGCAGCACCTTGGGGTCGCCCAGTTCCATGCGGTAGTATTCGCGCAGCACGGCGAAGCGCCGGTAAAGCGTTTCCAGTTCCTCGCGCAGCTCAGCCTCGTCGAGGTGATCCAGGTATTTCTTGAAGTCGCGTTTCATGCGGGTAGCGACGGCTTCAGCCGTCTCGCTGCAAGGTAAGCGGCCTGCCCCGATTGACCCCGTCCGACCGCTAAGCCGTTGGACGGGGTGACCCCGTCCAACGGCTTAGCGGTCGGACGGGGTACATTTATCCCATGCCCACCCTCATCGCCCCCCTCACCAGCGCCGCCGAAGACACCCCCTACGCCGGTGTGTATGCCACCGTCTTCCTCATTCCCGGCGCGGCGGTGGCGGACTTGCTGGCCAGAAAGCATAATGGTAACCGCATCATCTGCCGCATCGACGATATAGGAAATATCCACAGCGGCTTGATGGCCGACGGGCGGGGCGATTACTTCATCATCATCAGCCAGGAAGTGCGCAAACGCTTCGACCTGGAGATCGGGAAGGAAGTAAGGCTCACGATCACCCCCGACGACAGTGATTACGGTATGCCCCTGCCCGCAGAGGCGGCGGAACTCTGGGAAATGGACCCGGAGGCTCGAATGGTGTTCCACACCCTCTCTCCCGGCCACCAGCGCAACCTGCTCTACCAGATCGATAAGCTGAAGCGCCCCGAATCCCGGGCGAAGAAGACGGTGCAGATCCACGACTACCTAAAGGAGGTCAACGGGCAACTCGACTACCGGGAACTCAACGCCTGGATCAAAGCGGCCAATCGCTAGTGCTTCAGGACTTCCCCTCACACCCGCGCGCCGCCGCCCGGATGCGCTGCTTATATTGGTAGCAAATTGACCCGATGAACGCGCGCACTCTCCTCCTCCTCCCGCTCCTCTGCTTGCTTACTTTCACTTGCTCCCAGCTAGGGGCCCAGGGCGCGGCCGATACGAGCCGCAGCGATCGCTTTAAAAGCCTGGAGTTCCGCAACATCGGTCCCTTCCGGGGCGGACGATCAAATGCCGTGACGGGCGTGCCCGGCCACCCCCTGCGCTACTACTTCGGCGGCGTGGGCGGCGGCATCTTCCGCTCCGACGACGCGGGCATGAGCTGGCGAAACATCAGCGACGGGCAGCTCAATACCGGCTCCATCGGTGCCCTCGCGGTAGCCCCGAGCGACCCCAACGTGCTCTACGCCGGCACCGGCGAGCACGCCGTACGCGGGGTGATGACCTCGGCCGGCGACGGCGTCTACCGCAGCACCGACGGCGGCACCAGCTGGCGGCACCTCGGCCTCGAGGCCAGCCGCCACATCGCGGAGATCATCGTGCATCCCACCGATGCCGACCACGTGTACGTGGCGGTGCAGGGGGCCGTCCACGGCGACAGCGACGTGCGCGGCGTCTACGAGAGTACCGATGGGGGCGACACCTGGGACAGGATCTTCTACGTCGACGCCACCACCGGGGCGGCCGACCTGAGCATCGACCCCACCAATCCGCGCACCCTCTACGCGGGCATGTGGGACCACCGCCGCTACCCCTGGACCGTCCGCAGCGGCGGCCCCGGCAGCGGACTCTTCAAAACGACCGACGGCGGCAAGACCTGGGACAAGCTCACCGAGGGACTGCCCGATACCCTCGGCAAGGTGGCCGTCTCCGTGAGCCCGGCCCAGCCCGAGCGCGTATACGCCAACCTCGAAGCCGCCGGCGAAACGGGCGGGGTGTACCGCAGCGACGACGGCGGCCAGACCTGGAAGCAGACGAACAAGGACCGCGTTACCGTAGCCCGCGCCTGGTACTACATCGAGCTCTTTGCCGACCCCGTGAACCCCAATACCGTCTACGTGCTCAATGCGCCGGTGCTCCGCTCCATCGACGGCGGGGCGAGCTTCTCCCCGATCTCCGTGAACCACGGCGACCAGCACGACCTGTGGATCAATCCCGACAACGCCGACAACATGATCCTCGGCAACGACGGCGGCGCGGCCATCACCTTTAACGGCGGCAGGAGCTGGAGCAGCCAGGACAACCAGGCCACGGCCCAGTTCTACCGCGTCATTACCGATGAGCAGGTGCCCTACCGCATTTACGGCGGACAGCAGGACAACACCGCCGTCGACATCGTCAGCCGCACCCGCAACGGCGGTATCGGCGTGACCGACTGGCACCCGACTGCCGGCGGAGAGAGCGCCTTCCTGGCCTTCGACCCCAAAGACCCCCGCTACGTGATGGGCGGCAGCTACCAGGGAAACATTTCGGTCTACGACAACGCCACCGGCACCGAGGTCGACGTGATGGCCACCCCCGTGGCCGGCCTCGCTACGCCCCCCGCCCGGATGAAGTACCGCTTCAACTGGAACGCGCCCATCGTGGCCCGGCGGCAGGACCCCAGCGTGATCTACCACGGGGGCAATAAGGTGCTGAAGACGACCGACCGGGGCCGGAGCTGGACGGAAATCAGTCCCGATCTCACCCGCAACGACCCCAGTAAACTCGTCGACGGCGGCGGCCCCTTCACCATCGAGGGCGCGGGGGGCGAGATCTACGGCACCATAACCTACATCGTGGCCAGCCCCCACCAGGCCGGGGAGCTCTGGGTGGGCACCGACGACGGCCGCGTGTGGCTGACCCGCGACGAGGGCGGTGCCTGGCAGGAGATCACCCCCGCCGGCATGGGCGAACACCAGGTGAACGCCATGGAAGTATCGCCCACCACCCCCGGCACCGCCTACCTGGCCGTGACCAACTACAAATTCGACGATTTCACCCCCGAAGCATACAAGACCACCGACTACGGCACCTCCTGGACGCGGATCGACCGGGGCTTCGGCGAGGAGGAGTTTGTCCGGGTCATCCGCGAAGACCCCAAGCGGCCGGACTTACTCTACGCCGGCAGCGAGCGCGGCCTTTACCTGTCCTTTGACGGCGGTGCCAGCTGGGAGAAGCCCCGCTTTAACTTGCCCGACGCGCCCATCCTCGACCTGATCGTCCAGGACAACGACCTGATCGTAGCCACCTCCGGTCGCGCCTTCTGGATCCTCGACGACCTGAGCGCCCTTCAGCAGACCGCCGGCGAGCTGCCCGAAAGCGTTTCCCTGTTTACGCCCAAACCGACCTACCGCTACACCCTCGGCTCGGGGGGCGGCCCCGAGGAGGGCGAGGGACAAAATGTAGCCAGCGGGGTCATCCTGGATTACTACCTGCCCGAGCAACCGGACAGCGCCGCCGTCACCCTCGAGGTCCTCGACGCCGGTGGGCAACTCATCCGCAGCTACAGTAGCCAGCCCGAGAAAGCGAAGTCCTGGCCCGGCGGACCGCCCCCCGCTACCGCCCTACCCGCCGGGGCGGGGCTCAACCGCTTCAACTGGGACCTGCGCCGCGCCACCCTACCCGCCGTCGACGGCATCTTCGTGCTCGGCGACTACCGCGGCGGCCTCGTGGCCCCCGGCACCTACACCCTGCGGCTGACCACCCCGACCGACACCGTGCGGACGACGGCGGAAGTGCTGGCTGATCCCCAGCTCGACGCCACCGCCGCTGAGTACACCGCCCAGGCGCAACTGACCCGGGAAGCGGAGGACGCGACGCGCGACCTGCTGCAATCCGTCACCCGGATGCGCCAGGTCCGCGACCAAGTGAAGGCCCTGAACGGCAACCTGAAGGAAGTGTCCGGCACCGACGCCCTGGTGGCGCAGGGGGAGGACATCGTCAAGCACATCACGGCGTGGGAAGAAAACCTGATCCAACCCCGGCAAAAGACCTTTCAGGACGTCGTCAACTTTCCCAACCGCCTGGCTACGGAGCTCATGAACCTGAAGGGGCGGGTCGACGGCCCCGTACCGGTGGTCACCCGCGGGGCGCAGGAGCGGCTCCGGGAATTACGGGGCGAATGGCAGGATTACCGTCGAGTCCTGGACCGCCTCATCGCCGAGGACGTGGCCGCCTTCAACGCCACCTACCGCGAGCTGGACCTGCCCGCCCTGCTCGTGCCCCCCGCAGCCCAGGAAACAAAGCGGTAGTTTCCCGCCCCCAACTTCATTCTATGAGAACCCTCCTGACCCTGATTGCGCTTACTTTCCTTACGCTGCCCGGTTTCGCACAGGTGCCGGATGATGGCGCGTTTTCCGTCCCCTTCACCAAATTCAGCCTCGACAACGGCCTGGAGGTGGTGCTGCACGTCGACACCTCCGACCCGGTGGTGGCCGTGGCCCTGACCGCCCACGTCGGCTCGGCGCGGGAAAAGGAGGGGCGCACGGGCTTTGCCCACCTCTTCGAGCACCTGCTCTTCCTGGAATCGGAAAACCTCGGCAAGGGCGGCCTCGACAAGATGAGCGCCCGCATCGGCGGGTCCGGGGCCAACGGATCCACGAGCCGCGACCGCACCAACTACTTTCAGACGGTCCCGAGCGACGCGCTGGAAAAGATGATCTGGGCCGAGGCCGACAAGCTGGGCTGCTTTATCAACACGGTCACCGAGCCGGTGCTGGCCAAGGAGAAGCAGGTAGTCAAGAACGAGAAGCGGCAGGGGGTCGACAACCGCCCCTACGGCCACGACGACTACGTGATCGACCGCAACCTCTATCCCGCCGGCCACCCCTACAGCTGGCAGGTGATCGGCTCCCTGGAAGACCTGCAGAACGCCACCCTCGCCGACGTCAAGGAATTTTTCCGCCGCTGGTACGTGCCCAATAACGTGACCCTCGTGATCAGCGGCAACTTCGACCCCGCCCGGGCGCGGACGCTGGTGGAAAAGTACTTCGCGGAGATTCCCGCCGGACCGGCCATCGAACCCCTAAGTCCCCAACCGGCCGATCTGCAACAGAGCGTGCGCGTATTCCACGAAGACAACTTCGCCCGGCTGCCCCAACTCACGCTGGTGTGGCCGACCGTGCCCCAGTACACCCCCGACGCCTACGCCCTCGCACGTGCTGACGCAGTACCTCTCCGAAGGGAAGGAGGCACCGCTCAACCAAGTCATCGTGGAGGAGCGGCAGCTGGCACCCGACGTGCGCTTCGGCGGTTACAACTCCGAACTCGCGGGGGATGCCCGCCTGCAGGTGCGCGCCTTCGCCGACAAGCCCCTGGATTCGGTGCTCCTGGCCGTGGAGGAGGCCTTCGCCCGCTTCGAAGCCACGGGCATTCCGGAGGCGGACCTGCAGCGCATCCAGGCCGGCCAGGAAACGAACTTCTACAGCGGCCTGTCGAGCGTGCTCGGCAAGGGCTTCCAACTGGCCCAGTACAATATTTTTGCCGGCGACCCCGGCTTCGTGGAGCAGGACATCCGGAACATCCTGCAGGTGACCGCCGCCGACGTGCGCCGGGTGTACGACCAGTACATCAAGGACAAACCCTACGTGGCGACCAGCTTCGTGCCCCGGGGGCAGGCCGGTCTCGCCCTGGCCAACAGCAGCCGGGCCGAAGTGGTGGAGGAAAAGATCGAGACCGGCGCGGAGGACACCTTCGACCCGTCCGTCTCCGCCGAGTACACCCCCACCCCCTCGACCTTCGACCGCTCGGCGGAGCCCGCCTTCGGGAATGCTGCCACCAGCATCACCCCCGAAATCTGGGAGCAGGAGCTCGCCAACGGACTGACCGCCTACGGCATCGCCAATGACGAGGTGCCGCTGGTCAACTTCACCCTGGTGATCCGGGGCGGCCAGCTCCGCGACTCCCTCGATCAGCCCGGAGTGGCCCATTTACTGGCCGAACTGCTGACGAAGGGCACCGCCACCAAGACCACCGCCGAACTGGAGAACGCCATCAAACTGCTCGGCGCCAGCATCAACGTACGGGCCGGAACCGAGGACATCACCATTTCCGGCACCACCCTGGCCCGCAACTACCCGGCGACGATGGAGTTACTCACCGAGATTCTTTTGGAGCCCCGCTGGGATGCCGCCGAGCTCGAAACCCTGCGCCGGGAGACCCTGAGTCGCCTCCGCGAGGAATCCGCCGACCCCAACGCCATCGCCGGCAACGCGTGGAATAAACTGCTCTACGCCAGCGACGATATTCGCAGCCGCAACCTCCGGGGCACCGAGGCCTCCGTAGCCGCCATCACTATGGCAGACCTGCAGACCTACTACGCGCGCTTCCTCTCCCCCTCCGTCAGTAGCCTCCATCTCGTCGGCGCCCTGGACCAATCGGCCGCCCTCGCCCCCCTGACCGACCTGACCGACCGCTGGAAGGCCAGGGACGTCCCCGCCCCCGCCAGTCCAGCCGTGCCGCAGGTAGATCGCGCCCGGGTCTACTTCTACGACGTCCCCGGTGCCAAACAGTCGGTCCTGCGAATTGGGAGCCCGGCCCCGGCCGCTACGGATGCGGATTACTACCCGGCCACCGTCATGAACTACATCCTGGGCGGCGGCGGCTTCGCCTCCCGCCTGACGCAGGAATTACGCGAAGGCAAGGGCTACACCTACGGCATCCGCTCGACCTTCTCGGGGACGGCCGATACCGGCGAATTCCAGATCGGCACCGGCGTGCGCAGCAACGTGACCCTGGAGGCCACCCAGTCGATCAAGCAGATCCTGGAGGACTACGCCACTACCTTCACCGACCAGGACCTGGAAACCACCCGCAGCTTCCTTACGCGGGCCAATGCCCGGGCCTTCGAGACCGCCGGAGCCAAGCTGAACATCCTCGAAAACCTGAGTGCCTACGGCTGGCAGCCCGACTACCTCCGGGAACGGGACGCCACCGTACGTGCCATGACCCGCGACCGCATCCAGGAGCTCGCCAAGAACTACCTGCAAGCCAATGAGATGATCTGGCTGATCGTGGGCGACGCCGCGACCCAGCTCCCCCGCATGCGGGAGTTGGGCTACGGCGAGCCGGTCAGGCTGAACTGAGCTACTTAGCGGCGGCGATCCATTCGTCTACCTGCTGCTCCAGCACCGCCAGGGGCAGGCAGCCGCCCTCCAGGACGAGGTCGTGGAAAGCCTTGATCTCGAAGTCGTCGCCCAGTTGGTCCTCCGCCCGGGCGCGCAACTCCCGGATCTTCAGCTGACCCACCTTATAGCTCAGCGCCTGTCCGGGGATAGCCATGTAGCGCTCGATCTCGGCGATGATACTGGCCTCCCCCTCGGCCTCGTTGTCGAGGCTGTACTGAATGGCCCGTTCCCGACTCCAGCCCTTGCTGTGGATGCCGGTATCGACTACCAGTCGGATGGCCCGGTGCATCTCCGCGCTCAGCATACCGAAGTACTGGTAGGGGTCGGTGTAGAGTCCCAGCTCCTCGCCCAGGCTTTCGGAGTAGAGGGCCCAGCCCTCCCCGTAAGCGCTGTACCAGAGGTTGCGGCGGAAGGCGGGCAGGTCCTCATTCTCCTGCGTCAGGCTGACCTGGTAGTGGTGACCGGGGATGGCCTCGTGCAGGAAGAGGTCTTCGTCGCTGAAAACGTTGTATTCCTCCACCTGCGGGATGGGCACGTAAAAAATGCCGGGCCGGGTGCCGTCCAGGCTCCCGGGATTGTACTCGGCCGAAGCACTGGCCTCCCGGAAGGCTTCCGTGCGCCGCACCTCGAAGGGGGTTTTCGGCACCCGGTTGAAGAGCGTCTTCAGTTGCGGTTTCATGCGGTCGTAGATCGACTCGAAGTTGGCCACCACCTCCGCGGGGTCCCGGAAGGGCATCAGCTCGGGCTTGGTGCGCACGTAGTCGAAAAAGTCCTGCAACTCGCCGTCGAAGCCTACTTCGGCCTTCACCCCTTCCATTTCCCCGCGCAGCCGGGCTACCTCGCTGAGCCCCAGCTCGTGGATTTCGTCGGCCGTCATGTCGGTGGTCGTATAGAGCTTGATGAGGTAGTCGTAGTAAGCCTCCCCGTTGGGGATGGCGTCGATGCCGCTGCTGCTGCGCGTCAGGGGCAGGTACTGATCGCGGACGTAGGCGCTCAGGTCGGTGAAAAGGGGGATGATCCGCTGGCCGACCATCGATTTGTACGCGGCTTCCAGACGCCTGCGGTCTTCGTCGCCAATGTCGTCTCCCATGTTCCCGACGGGTCCGTAGAACAGATGTTTCTCCACGGGCTCGGCGGCGAGTCCCTCCAGTTGGGGCAGCAGTTTTTCGGCCAGGGGGCGCGGCAGGACGTAGCCCGCGGCGGCACCGCGTTGCATGTTCGCCCTGGCCGTGTCCATCATCACCGCGAAGTCTTCCACCCGCAGCAGCCAGTTTTCGTAGTCTTCCACCGTCACGAAGGGTTGGGCGCCCTGTCCGCTGGCCAGTTGTCCGATCATCAGGTGGGCGCTGGCGAACTGATCCAGGGGCAGCAGTTCCGGGTGAAATTCGGCGGCCTGCAGGGCCATGTTCAATTCCCACGCAAGCACGTCGTAGCTCACCCGGCGGGTGGCGTCGAGGCTGCCGCGGTCGGTGCGGCGCAGGCGGGCCAGCATATCCTGATAGAAGCCGCGGCTTTCGGCCCTATATTCCTGAGAAAGGCTGTTCGGCAGGCGGTCGTTGTAGCGATTATCGCCCAGGAAGGTAGCCTGCAGGGGGTCCAGTTGCAGTCGCTCCTCCTGGTAGTCAGCCAGCAGCTGGTCGAACGCTCCGGCACTGGCCCCATCGGTAGCGAGGGTTTCCGGCGCGTCGGGCCCGCAGGCCAGTAGAGTGAAAAATAGGAGTCCGATTACGTACCGCATAGGAGAAGCTTAAGCACCAAAGATACGGCGGGGACGCAGGTGCCGGGTCTTGCTCCAGGCGCATCACCCAACTACTCGTAGCGTATCTCCAGCACTTTCAGCTTGCGCACTTCTTTACCCAGGTGGAAGTCGGCCACTTCCCCGGCGTACAGCCCCGTGATGGCCCGCGCGATGGGGGCCGTAAAGCTGATCTTCTTGGCCTTCACGTTGGCCTCGTCGACCCCTACGATCTGGAATTCCTGCACCCGGCCGCCGGCGCCTAACTGCTTGATCCTGACGTGGGCCCCGAAGCGCACCTCCTCCTGGGGCTGATCTTCGGGCGGCAGGACGCGCGCCGAGACGATGCGTTGCTGCAGGAGGGCCAGTTTTCCGTCGAGTACGGTCAGCGCGCGACGACGCTCGTCCTCGTTGTCAGCCGGAACGCTGTTCTTGTCGGCTTCCAGTTGGTCGCGTTCGGCTTCCAGGGCCCGCAGGCCGGCGGGGGTCACGTAATTGGTCTCTCCGGCCGGGAGGGGTGAGCGGGGGGGGATGACGGGTAATTCTTCCTGGTCTGATTCTTTGACGAAGCCGCGGGACATAAGCGCTGATTTATCAAGGTAACGGGTTCGGGACGTGCGGGGTTTCCCCCCGGGTAACCGGCCGGGGAACCACGTACTATCTTTGGCCCCATTCGCTTCCCCGCCGCTCCCCGCCCCTACGTGCCGCACTTCTCTTACTGGTGGTTCCGCTTTACTTCCGCCCTTCGCTGGTACCTGGGTGCCCGCACCCGCTACGACGTGCACTCCCCCTTCCTGAGCCGCTTCGTGCGGGAGGTGTACCACGACGACCGTCACTACCACGTGTTCGACCTGGTCGGGCAACTCCGGCGGTACTGGCGTGGTCGCCGGGAGACGGTCCAGCTTCAATCACTGGGGGCCCCCAGCCGCACCACCACCCGCTCCTACCGCTCCGCCGGCAGTCTGGTGGCCGGCAATGCCATCCCTCGCCGGGCGGGCGAGCTCCTCTTCCGGCTGGCCCTCTGGGTCCGGCCCACCCGCATCATCGAGTTCGGCACCAACGCCGGCATCTCCACCCTTTACCTCCACGGGGCCGATACGCGCACCCCCCTGTTTACGGTCGAGGGCAATCCGGAGGTCGCCGCCCTGGCCCGGGAAACGTTCCGGCGCGCCGGCGCCTCCCCCGCCCTGCGCCCGGCGGTGGACACCTTCGCGGAGTGGCTGGCGCACCACCCGAAGGCGGCGGCCGGACGCCTGCTCTTCTTCCTGGACGGCGACCACCGCTACGCTCCCACCCTGGCCTACGTGGATCGCATGCTCGAAGGGTGTACGGAGGAAAGTGTGTTGGTAATCGCCGATATCCACTGGTCGGCGGGCATGGAAAAAGCCTGGAATGAGCTGAAGCAACGGCCCCGCGTCACGGCATCGGTGGACACCTACCACTTCGGGATTTTATTCCTGCGGCCGGAACTCAACGGGCCGCACCTGACGCTTATCCCTACCCGCTACAAGCCGTGGCGGGTAGGTTTTTTTTGACCCCGTCCAACGGCTTACCCGTTGGACGGGGTCGTTTCGAAGGCGGCGTGGTCGTCGACGGTCTGCCAGCGGTGCCCCTCGATCCGCTCCAGCAGGCGGAGGATAATGTCGATGCCGGCGGAATTGACGCCCAGCTCGTTGCGCAGCCGTAGGGCACGCTCGATGCGCGGCACCTGGGTTTCCGGGATAAGGATGATCTCCTGGTTAGGCGACACCTCGCAGATGCCGTGATCGATGAACTCCTCGATCACGACGGTCTCGCAGCGGTGAAAGCTGCAAAATTGCTGGATGGTAATGTAGGCTACTCCGGACATGATGCTTGCGGTTGGTGCCGGTTACCGGCCGGCCAGTTTCGTGAAGGCTTCCCGTTCGGTGGGGCTCAGCTGCTCGGGGAGCTTGACCTTGAGGTCGAGGTAGAGGTCGCCGTTACCTCCCTGCTTGTACTTGGGCAGTCCCTTGCCCTTCAGTCGTACCCGTTTTTCGTTGGACGTGTTCTCCGCTACGGGAAGATTTACGGCTCCGGTCGGCGTCTGTACGGTCACCTTACCGCCGAGCAGCATGGTATAGAGGTCGACCTCCTGGGTCTTGTACAGGTCGGCCCCCTCCCGCCGGTAATCGCCGGGGGTGGTCACGCGGAAGGTGATGTAGAGATCCCCGGCCGGCCCGCCGCCGGCCCCGGGGTTGCCCTGTCCGCGCAGCCGCAGGGTCTGCCCGTCTTCGACGCCGGCCGGGATGGTCACGCGGAGTTGCTTGCCGCCGACGGTGAGAACCTGCTTGTTGTCCTCCAGGATATCCTGCATCCCGACGGTCAGGGAGGCCTCGACGTCCCGCCCGCGGAAGGCGCGGCCCTGTCCGCCGTACCCCGCACCCGCGCCCCCGCCAAACATGGTGCTGAAGAAGTCGGAAAAGTCCGCCCCCTCCGCTCCACCGGCGTAGGTATACTGGCCGCCGAAGGGATTGCCGCCGCCCCCGCCCCCGCGTTGTTGGCGGGCCTGCTCGAAAGCCTCGGCGTGCTCCCAATCCTTGCCGTACTGGTCGTACTTCTTGCGCTTGTCGGGGTCGGAGAGCACGGCATGGGCCTCGTTGATCTCCTTGAATTTTCGTTCGGCCTGGGGATCGTCCGGGGCTACGTCGGGGTGGTACTTCCGCGCGAGCTTGCGGAAAGCCTTTTTGAGTTGCTTGTCGTCGGCGGATTTGTCCACGCCGAGGGTCTGGTAGTAATCGATGAATTGGGCCATAATGCGCTACTAGTTGCCCTCCGGGTTGCGGTGGAGGGTCGGTACGACGATTGCAATTATCGTGCCGACGGCGGTCCCGACCAGCACGTCGGTAAAAAAGTGGCGCCCGGCGCGCATGCGGCCGTAACTCACCGCGGCCGGCAACAGCGCAGCCCCGAGCCAGACGTAGGGCGTGGCCCTGCTGCCGGGATACAGGTCGTTGTACAGCTTAGCGGTCGTGATGCTGAAGTAGGCCGTGGTGGCGCTGTGCCCGCTAAAGAAGGAGTAGCGGCTGGATTTCTGGAGCTTCGTGTCCAGGGGCGCATCAGCGTTGTAGGTATAGGGCCGGGGCCGCCGCACCAGCACTTTTGTCAGATTGATCAGGCCGGCGTTGATCATGGCCCCCTGGAAGACGACCATGGCTAAATCATCGAAGTTGTCGCGGCCGGGCCGGTCGAGCAGCAGGAAGAACGGACTGGCGAAACTCGCCAGCAGCAGCTTGTCGGTCACCTCATCCGCTCCCAGAGAGATGTGCCGCAGGGAGAAGCGGTCGATGGCCGGCACCCGGTCGATCTCCAGCACCGCCACGTCCTCCTCGGTCAGGGGACTCACCCGGCGGTCGAGCATTACGGAAGTCACCGTCAGCGCGCCCCCGAGGCCCAGCAGGGTCGCGTTTACTCCGTTGCCGGGATCGTAGGGCCGAACGGTGAGCCCCTGCGCCGGCAGGAAGGCGGAAAGCAGTAAGGCGAATAGGAGAAACAGGGGCGAAAGGATACGATACATGTAGCCGGAACATTGTAAGGTGGACAACCCGACGGCGGCACGTTTGTGCTACTTTAAGCCCAATTTGGCGCGCAGCGGCCCATCGGCATTGGCGTTGAGTTGCCAGTAGGGCTCCTGTCGGCGGGCCCGCAGGGTAGCGGTGGTCGTCAGCACCGTGTCCCGGCTGGGGTAGGTATCCGTCCAGCCCTCAATGAGGTGGGGCGGGGCGGTCCCGAAGGTTACCGCGAACCGCCGCTCCAGGGAAGGATAGTGAATCACGTAGCGGCGCAGGCTGTCCGACATTTCTTCCAGGGAGGCCTCCGCCGCCGCGGCGCGGTAGGGCTGGTGCGTCATGAGCAGGTAGCCGGTATTGGGGATCACGTCAAAGGAACCCGTAGGCAAGTCCCCGCCCGTGCGGATGCGGTTGAAGACCTCGTCCTCCACGAAATCCGCCGGCAGGGAGGTGGACTGGTCCCCTTCGCGCTCGAAGTAGCTGCGCAGTTCCATATCCCAGGCATTGCCCCCCCGGTAGTTGAGCTGGGTGTAGCTCTGGCCGCACCAGTCCTGGGCGCTCGTCGTGACCTTCAGCGTTCGGGGTTGGGCATCGGTTTGTACCGGCGTAAAGACGGAAGTCATCAGGGAGTAGTCGTAAATGCCGGTGGTGAAGCGCCGGAACAGGTTGGTTTTCAGCACGCCTACGCTGTTGGGATTTTCGTAGGCGTCGTTTTTTACCTGCCGATCCGTGAGGAAGTCCTCGGAAACCTGGATGAGCACGGCTTCCCCCTGCCGAAGCTCTCCGTAGCGGGCCTGTTGCAGGCTGTAGGTGGCGATCTCCGCGGTACCCTGGTACCAGTAATCGTTCAGCCCCCCGGCAAACACGGCCCGTCCGGCCTCGGGCGCCGCCCGTGGAGCGGTGGTTTCCGCGGGCGGGGTGGTACAGGCCGACAAGTAGAGCCCAAGAAATAAAAGGAGGAAATTTTTCATCCCGCTAAATTAGGCAGCCGGTCCGGGACGGGTGGATTTTGGCCGACGGGCCACCCGCGACCTTCATTCCTTCCCACATATCGGAAGAAGCGGACGAGCGCAGGTGTAAGGGGCGTAAACAAGCGATCGCCCCGTTCATCCGGGGAGGGCGGACGGGGCGAGAATGCAAAAAAACGCATACATTAGCGGTGATAGTTTACTAATGCACTCTTTGTACTTGTGGCTCCGTCTCCGGACGGAGCCCAAGCTTTGTAAACGGTCCTCACGGAAGCGGGGTATGCGGACCATCCATGTAATAGCCATCGCCGGGCTCTTGTTCGTTGCCACGGCAACTTTTGCCCAGGGAAGCCCCGCCCGGGCCCGGGCCGTCGCGGCCTTCGACGAAGGGGTACAGCACCTTCTGGAGGGCAAGGCCGCCCGCGCCGCCCGGTCGCTCCGCAAATCCGTCCGCTTCGACTCTACGTTTATCCCCGGGCTGCGCATGCTGGGGGTTGCCTGCGACCTACAGGACGACTACCGCTGCGCCCTGGAGGCCTACCGGAGCGTCCTGCGGCGCGCGCCCCACTTCTCCCGCCTGCTGTACTACCACACCGGCGACGTCTACCTCCGCAGCGGGCAGCCCCAACTGGCCCTGCCGTACTTTTTGAAGTTTCGCGAGCTGCAGGAAGAAGACGTGGGCAACTACGGACTTATGGGGGAGCAGGAGTACCCCGCCGAGCAGGAGGTCGTGGCGCACAAGCTGGAGCAGCGCATCCTGTCGGCGCGCATCTCCGCCGACAGCAGCAACTACGTGAACGCCTCCGGGCTCTACAACCTGGGCCGGCCGATCAACTCGGAACAGAACGACTACTTCCCCTTTTTTACCAACGACCTCAACGGCCTACTCTATACCCGGCAGGGGGCCGACGGCGACGAGGACCTCCTCGAGGGGGAGCGGCGCGGACCTGCCGCTGATTACCGTACGACGCGCTTCAGCAACTTCAATACCGGGCAACCCGAGGGCATGTGTACCCTGGTCCGCGATGGGGAGACCATCTACTTCACCCTCTGCTACGAAAACGCGGAGGGCGGGGGCTGCGACATTCACGCGGGTATCCTCGCCGGGGGGAAGATCCGGGACGTCGAGCGACTGCCCGCCTACCTCAATTCGTCGACCTGGGACAGCCAGGCGGCCATCAGCTGCGACGGTCGCCAACTTTTCTTCGCCAGTACCCGGCCGGGAGGCATTGGCGGCAGCGACCTGTACCGCAGCGAACGGCTCGCCGACGGCAGCTGGTCCGATCCGGTAAACCTCGGGGATGGCGTCAACACCCCGGCGGACGAGGAGGCTCCCTTTCTGAGCAACGACGGGGAGACCCTCTACTTCTCCAGCATGGGGCACCAGGGCCTGGGCGACCAGGACATCTTCTTCAGCCGCTGGGACGCGCAGTGGAAGCGCTGGAGCCCGGCGGTGAATATTGGACCGCCCATCAACAGCCCGAACCGGGAACTCGGATTTCATCTCTCCGCCGACGGTAAGCAGGGATTTTTCGCCAGCGACCGGCAGGGCGGGGAGGGCGGACTGGATATATATGGATTTACCCTCAGTGAAAAACTGACCGGAAAGGACGTCACCTACGTATCCGGCTACGTGACCGATAGCCTTAGCGGGACGCCCATTCCCGACCAGGAGGTAGCCGTGGCGGGTGGCAGCGTCTTCCGGACCAACTACGCCGGACGCTTCTTCATCTGCGCGCCCCCGGATGCCGCCCTCCCGCTGACGGTGGACCACGCGGCATACCTACCCTACCGGCGCAGTTTCGCCATCCCCGCGTGGGATAATCGGAGCACCTACCGCATCGACCTCCAGCTGGCTACCCGGCAGGCGCGCACCCCACCACCCGCGCCCGCGCCGCCCCCAGAACCGGTAGCCCGGCGGGAGCGGACGGAAAAGGTGCGCGTGCTCTTTGCATTCGAGCAGTCCACCCTCTCGGCCCAAACCCGGGAAGCGCTGCGCAAATTCATGGCCGCGACGGGGCCGGGCAGCATCCGGAGCGTAACCGTACTGGGCTACACGGACGAGGTGGGCGGTAGCGCATTCAACCTTCGACTCAGTACGGCCCGCGCGGAAGCGGTGAGTGTCTACCTACAGGAATTGGGTGTGCCGTCGGAGAAAATTCGGCAAGAGGGCCGGGGGGAAGTCGCGGGGCCGGACGACCGACAGCAGAAGCGGCGGGTGGAAGTGATCGTACGGTTGCGGTAGAGCGAACCTTAGGGGCAGGGCCAAACGTTGTACCAGCCACACTAAGAGCTTGTTTGGGTTTTCCGAGCCTGACGAAAATCCCGCTATTTTGGGTTTATTTGAGTTTTGAAAAGGGGAGCCTAGCGGGCTAAGTGACCTTTTTCAAGGCGAAGAATAGGCACAAAAGAGCAAGTTTGCGGCGGCGAGCGGAATCCCAAACAAGCTCTAAGTGAGCCTTACTCCCGTTTTCTGATTTACCCTTTCCCGCTATACTAATATACCATCATCCTATGCGCCTGCTTCCCATACTCATCCTGGCCCTGGCTGCTTCGCCACTCGTAGCCCAGGACGCCGCTCCTAAACCAACTTACTGCGAAGAGGCTCCGGCCACTTACGGATCGCCCGGTGGCGACTCGGCCCCCTCCCTGCCCAAGTTCGCTACTACCCCTACCAAGGAGTACAAAGTCCAGGTGGCCATACTTCGGTACACCGATCCCTCCGAGTATCCCTTTCACCCGACCCTGGTAGCTCGCTACCGCCCGTGCGAGCAAGTTTGGGTGGTAGAAAGCCGGGAAAGTTTTAAAACCCGGGAGGATGCCGTAGTCCTTCAGGAAACACTCAAGGATGCCGGCTACGGCGGCAGCTACATCACCGATCTGGTCGCGTACCAGTAATTCATCTCCCCATGCACTACACGCTTTCTCTGCTCCTGCTTGCCGTCATCACCTTCGGTTGTGCCCCGCGCACTACGCCGGTCGATATCGAAACTTACGGCGCCGTCTTTAGCGCGGACGACGCGCTACCCGCCTCGTCCCTAACCTCTGACTATACCACCGAAGCGCTGAGCGACTCCGTGCGGGTCACCCTGCGGGGTACCGTGAACGAAGTATGCCAGGCCAAGGGCTGCTGGATGACGCTGGATGCCGGGGGTGGCCAGGAGATGATGGTGCAGTTTGCGGACTACGGCTTCTTCGTACCGAAAGATATTTCGGGTCGGGAGGTCATTATCCACGGCATGGCCTTTTATCAGATCACTCCCGTCGACGAGCTGAAGCACTTCGCGGAAGACGCGGGCAACTCCCCCGAGGAGATTGCCGCGATCACCGAGCCCAAGCGGGAACTGCGCTTTCTGGCGGATGGGGTGCAGATGCCCTAAATGCCCCCCAGACCCATTTTAGCGCTTGTTTGGGATTTCGCTCACCGCCGCAAACCTGCTCTATTGCGCCTATTCTTCGCCTCAAAAAGCGTCACTTAGCCCGCTAGGCTCTCCTTATTGAGGCATGAATAGACCCAAAATAGCGGCGTTTTCGTCAGGCTCGGAAAACCCAAACAAGCTCTAAAGGAGCCCGGAGACCTTGTCTCCGGGCTTTTTTTGTGTCCCATTCCCCCAGATGTACCCTACCCGAACGTAGGCGTGTTAACAAGAAACCCAAAACGTGACTGTATTTAATCATACTGCGGAATTTAATCCTGCCGCCTGGCAAACGCCTAAACTTAATCACTTGAACTACAGCGATTTACGTTTTTGGCATACCCTTTGATATAGTGTTGGCAGCTTACGTGGCTCAACGGCACGCATCGAAATAACAGTACCACACATTATGACCAATCAAGAATTTACTCAGGAAATCAACAAGCTCGAAAACTTGCTTTTCTCCTTCGCACTCCGACTGACCCGCAACCACCAGGACGCCCAGGACCTCATGCAGGAAACGAGCATGCGTGCTTACCGCCACCGGGACAAGTTCACGATGGGCACTAACTTCAAAAGCTGGGTATCCACCATCATGCGCAACACCTACATCAATCGCTACCGGAAGGAGAAAAGCCGGAAGCACGTAAACCAGCCCATCGAGACCTTCACCTTTGCCCTCGAGAACACCAGCGCCATCCCCAACCAGGGAGAGCACGACATGCGTCTCAAGGAACTCAATCGCATGATGAGCACCATTGGAGAAATCTACAGCGTACCCTTTCTTATGTTCTACCGGGGTTATGAATACAAAGAGATCGCTGCCCACCTGAACATCCCCATCGGCACCGTGAAGAGCCGCATTTTCCTGGCCCGCCAGAAGATGAAGGGAATGATCGGAAACCGGGTGTAAGCCCGGCTCCGGCCCCCAACAATTCCAGCAAAATATCGGTCCGGACCCGATCCATTTAGGATGACCACGGACCACTTGACTATACTGAGAGATGAGAGTTTTTATTGAGACAATTATTCAGCACTAGGACAACCCTGCCTTATTTTTTATTAGGCTTTATTTATTAGAGACGACAACGACTTTATTTCGTTTTGACATGACACGGCATAAAATTTTTTATAATACTAGTGAGCAACACCCTTTTTTAGCACTATTGAACAACAGGTTTTTTTTATTAGAGACGAGACACTACAATCACGTGTATTTACATGGTTTATTGGAGTAACAAAAACTAATTTAACCTTTAGTTGGTCTTTCCAGACTTTATACACCAGTAATTTTGACCGGTGGGAGTAGTTAAACACGCTCACCTGATCTAACCTATCCAGGGGGCCGGCCTATAGCCGGCCCTTTTTTTGCGTGGTTCGTCCGCTTACCTTTGGCGAATGGATGAAGGTTTCCTGCAACGGCTCTACCGGGAGCACCACAGCGTACACAAACTCCCCTCCCCGCTGCTCATTGAGGAATGGCTGGATGGCCTGCTGCAGTTCCTATTCCCGGAACTGAGTCCGGTACGCTTCACCAGCGAGCGCAGCTTTAGGGAACACTACCGCACCAACGACTTCAAGCTCTACACCATCCTCGACGGCCTAAGCGATCTGCTTGCCCTGCCCGCGGACACGCTCCGGGAACGGTTCGAGGAGGAGTTGCCCGGAATCCATGAATCTTCGCTGGCGGACGCGGAAGCCATTCTCGCGGGCGATCCCGCCGCCCTCAGCCGGGTAGAAGTGATTACCACCTATCCCGGGTTTTACGCCTTGGCCGTCTACCGCATCGCGCACCGTTGGTACCGCCTGGGCGTTCCCTTACTAGCGCGGATGCTCAGTGAAATCGCCCACGGCAACACGGGCATCGAGATTCACCCCGGCGCGCGCATCGGTCACCGCTGCTGCATCGACCACGGATCGGGGGTGGTGATCGGGGAGACCGTCGAGATTGGCAATGACGTCAAGATGTACCAGGGGGTAACCCTCGGTGCCCTCAGCGTAAAGAAGGAAATGGCGCGGACCAAGCGCCACCCCACCATCGAAGACCGGGTGGTGATCTACGCCGGGGCCACCATACTCGGTGGAGACACCACGATCGGTGCGGGCTCCATCATAGGAGGCAATACCTGGATCGTCAAAAGCGTGCCACCCAACAGTAGAATTTATTACGACTGGCGGGTACCCGAGTCCTAAGGGCGCAGGTCAACCGGTCGCGGGAACCGTCGGTAAATAAATCCATATCTTTGCCGCCTCATAAATGCGTGGGCCGGAGATAATTGGCTTGCGTACAGACAAGCCCCAATGGATAACACCCCCGACCCCACCCCTCCCGAAGAAGTGGAAGTAGTCTATTTTGATGAACTCGGCCTGGTAGACGAACTGCTGGATGCCCTCGACGATATGGGCTTCGACCAGTGTACGCCCATCCAGGCCCGGGCCATTCCCCCCTCGCTCGAGGGTCGCGACGTGCTCGCCGTCGCCCAGACCGGCACCGGCAAGACCGCCGCCTTTCTGCTGCCCATCCTCGATAAGCTGACCCGCAACCCGGTCTCCAAGGTCAACACCATCATCCTGGAGCCCACCCGCGAGCTGGCCATGCAGGTCGACCGCCAGCTGGAAGGCTTCAGTTTCTATACGCCGGCCTCTTCGATCGCCATTTACGGCGGGCGCGACGGCCACAGCATGGAGCGGGAGAAGACTGCCCTCAAGACCGGCGCCCCCCTGGTGGTGGCCACCCCCGGTCGCCTGATCGCCCACCTCGACCTGGGTTACGCCGACCTGAGCGGGGTCCGCCACCTCGTCCTGGACGAGGCCGACCGGATGCTGGACATGGGCTTCGTCAACGACATGCTGAAGATCATCGACCTGCTGCCCAAGGACAAGCTGCAGATCCTCTTCTACTCCGCCACGATGCCGAATAAGATCCGCAAGTTCTCGCGCGAGATCCTCAAGAACCCCGTCGAGATCAGCATCGCCATCTCGAAGCCGGCGGAAAAGATCGACCAGAAGGCCTTCGACGTAGCCGACTGGGCCAAGATCAGCCTTATCGAACACATCCTTAAGGACAAAAAGGACCTCGAACGCATTCTCATCTTCTGCGGCCGCAAGAAGACGGTGCGCGACCTCACCCGCCGTCTCCAGCGCAAGGGGCACAAGGCCGAAAGCGTGTCTTCCGACCTCGAACAGCAGGAGCGGGAGGACCGCCTGGGCGATTTCCGCTCCGGAAAGATCCCCATCGTCATCGCCACCGACGTACTGAGCCGGGGCATCCACATCGATGGGATCGACCTGGTGATCAACTTCGACGTCCCGGGCGACGCCGAGGACTACGTGCACCGCATCGGCCGTACCGCCCGGGCCTCCGCCGAGGGAGAGGCCATCACCCTCATCAGTAAGGAGGACCGCCAACGCTTCAAGCGCATCGAGGAGCTCGTGGAGAAGGAAGTCCGCCGCATTCCCCTGCCCGACGAGCTGGCCGACGCCAAGCACGCCCGCGGCGACGAGGGCGGCCGTGGCGGTGACCGCCGGGGCGGCGGCGGCAAAAGCAGTGGCGGCCGCGGCCGTGGCCGTAGCGGCAACAACAACAAGGGCCGGGGCCGCGGCAGCCGCGACGGTTCCTCTTCCGCTGGGGAGGCACCGCGGGCCGATACCCGGACGGAGGGAAGCAACGGGCAAGCCCGGAAGAAATTCGGTCGCCGCCGCGGAAAAGGGGGCGCGGGCGGCAATTCCCCGGACGGCAACTCCTCCGGCGGGACGACCCCCACGAGCTAGCGTCCTTCTCTAGACGGCTTTTTGATACCCCTCACTCGCCATCGGCTCCCCGATGCTGAGGCCACCCCCCACGTCGTAGCTCACGCCGCTGATGAATGAGCTCTCGTCGCTGGCCAGGTAGCGCACCATACTCGCGATCTCGCTCGGGTGGCCGGGCCGCCGTACGGGAATGTACTTCCGCTTGGTATCCATTGAATCTTCGGGGTGGGCATCGTTCATCGGTGTACTGATCTCTCCCGGCCGCACGCCCGTCACGGTGATGTTGGTGTCGGCCAGCGCGAAGGCCGCGCACTTGATGAAGCCCCCGAGGGCGTGTTTGGTCATGGTGTACACGGTATCGACCGGACTGGCGATGTGCTCGTGCACGCTGGTAATGATGATGACCCGACCGGGCGTCTTCCGGGGGCTACTCACCTTACCGGTCAGCACCTTGCGCGCCATGGTGGCGATGTCGTCGAGCGAGCTGTGGTTGCCGTCGGGGTCCATGCCCAGCATGTAGCGGACGCCACGCTGTACGGCCAGCACCGCCCCGAAGGTATTGACCCGGAAGAGGTGGTCCATGTCCGACAGCTCCAGTTGGGGAAAGGCGTGCATGGTCATCTGACCGGCATTATTCACGAAAATATCCAGTCCGCCCAGGTCCTTCACCATCGCGTCTACGGCGGGGATGGCGTTCTCGGGCATATCGAGATTCATGTGGTGTACGTAGGCTTTCCGCCCGAGGCGGCGCACGGCCTCCGCGGTTATTTCGGCGTCCTCCGGATGGTGCGCGTAGGTGAAGGCCACGTCGCAGTTATCGCGGGCCAGGGCCAGGGCGGTGTAGCGGCCAATGCCAGTGTCGCCGCCCGTTACGATGGCTTTGCGGACGCGCTTGGGATCCGCTTGTCGGGCGCCGGGGGGCGTGGTGGTCTCCAATAATTCTTCTACGGTAGTTACTTCGCTCTTCATCGTGGGGCTGGGTTTGGTGGTTAAATGCCATTTGCCCCACTTTTTGTTCATTGGGGCGCGGACGCGGGTGCCGTGGTCGTCCATTCCGCCGGAAAGACCGTCGGATCGAAACCCCACAAGTAGGGAAGCACGAAGTAAACCAGTAGCGTGACCAGCACGATGGACACCACGTTCATGAACAGCCCCGTGCGGACCATATCGGGGATGGTGAGGTAACCGGAACCAAATACCACCGCGTTGGGAGGCGTAGCTACGGGCAGCATGAAGGCACAGGAGGCCGCCACGGTAGCCCCCACCATGAGGACGTACGGATGAACGTTAACGGTCAGGGCCAGGGAGGCCAGCACCGGCAGCAGCATGGCGGTGGTCGCCAGGTTAGAGGTGATCTCGGTGAGGAAGTTGACCGCCGCCACCAGCGCCAGCAGCAGCAGTAACAGGGGAATGCCCTCCAGGGCAATCAGCTGCCCGGCCATCCATTCCGCCAGTCCCGTCGTCTTGAATCCCTGGGCGATGGCCAGTCCGCCGCCGAACAGCAACAGGATACCCCAGGGCAACTGTACGGCCTCGTCCCAGTTCACGGTCGCCCGCCCGCTCCCGCGCCCCGCCGGCAAAATAAATAACAGCAGTCCCGCGGCTACGGCAATGATCGTATCGTCGATGCCGGGGATGAACCGCTCCAGGAAAAACGAACGGGTGATCCAGCACAGGGCCGTCAGGCCGAAGACGACCAGGACCGTCTTCTCCTCGTAGCCGATCTTGCCCAGTTTATCCAGTTGCCGGCGAATCTCCTGCCGCCCACCGGGGAAGGACTGTTGCTCGAAAGTGGTGGTAAAACCGGTCAGGTATTTCCAGCAGATCAGCAGGAGCAGCACCGAGATCGGAAGACCGAACACGATCCACTGCGCGAAGGTGATCTCGATGCCGTACACTTCCTGAACGATCCCGGCCAGCACTAAATTCGGGGGCGTACCAATCAGGGTCGCGATGCCCCCAATGGAGGCGCCGTAGGCGATGCCCAGCATGAGCAACCTTCCGAAAATCCGGTTTTCGTCTTCAATCGTGTTGGGGTTATCCCGCAGCTGCTTGATAATGGCGATGCCGATGGGCAGCATCATCACCGAAGCGGCCGTATTGGAGATCCACATGGATAGGAAGGCCGTCGCGGTCATGAAGCCCAGCAGGATGCTCCGTACGTTGGAGCCGATCAGGTAGATGATGTTCAGCGCCAGCCGCCGGTGCAGGTCCCAGCGCTCGATGGCAATGGCGAGAATGAATCCACCGATGTAAAGAAATATATACTGGTGGCCATAGGAGGCGGTCGTGTCACTTAGCCCCAGGGCCCCGGTCAGCGGGAACAGCACGATCGGGAGCAGGGAAGTGGCCGCGATAGGAATGGCCTCGGTGATCCACCACGTCGCGATCCAGAGCGTAGCGGCCAGGATGGCGTTGGCCTCCGTACTCATCCCCGCCGGCCGGTAGAACAACAGGGTGAGTGCAAACAGGACGGGACCGAGCACCAGGCCGATGCGCTGGGGAGTTTTCATGGCGGATAGGTAGATCAGTATAAGGTGGCTTCGACCAACGTGATGGATGCCTGGACACGTGAGCCCGAAGAAGCGAAAGGTAGCTGCTTCGGCCCGTTCCTAGGATAGCGGTAGTCGACTATGCCAACCCTTCACACCCGCTCCCCCACCCCCCGGTGCGCCCGGTCAAAGGCCTCCACCGTCAGCTCCTGGGCGGTCCGGACGTAGATGTCCGTCGCATTCGACTGCTCGTGGCCGAGCAGCGGCCCCAGCTCCTCCCGCGTCATGCCGGCTTCCGTGAGCAGCGTCGCCCGGGTGTTCCGGAGCGTATGGGGTGTCACCCGTTTTTCGATCCCCGCCGCGGTAGCCACCTGGTCGACCAGCTGCTGGATGCGGCGATCCGAGTAGGCCTTCCCCTGGCGGCTGCGGAACAACGCCCCGGACTTCCGGTCGCCCAGGTGCAGCCGTAGCATGCCGGCCAGTTCCGAGCTGATGATCACCTCGCGGCGCTTATCGCCCTTACCGGCCCGCACGACGAGCCGCCGCTGGTCGTACAGGAAGTCCCGGGCTTCCAGACTGGTGAACTCATTCACCCGGACGGCCGACTCGTAGAGCGTCTGCATCATCAGGCTCACCTTGGGCTCCTCCCGCCCGGCTGCCTTCAGGAAGGCCCGCAGGTGCTCGACGCTCAGGCGCTTGACCGTGTTGCGGCCGCGCCGCTTAGGGGGCGACAGATCCAGTTCCTTACGGACTGCCCGAAAACGTGCTTGGTCTGGTCGTAGGTCTCCAGACCGGACTTGCGGAGCAGGCGGGCGACTTGTTTGGCGAGGGCGGTTACGTCTTCCATGATGGGAGCTATATATAAGGATGTGGTGGGCTCGGGAAGCCCTTCCGTTAGAAAAGTGTCGATCGTCACCAACCCCGCTTGTCCCGGGCAAGGTCCAGGATGATTGCTTCTCCTCGGATTTGCAGTAGTGAGCCGGGATCTCCGGAGCCTTGATGGTGAGGTAATCCAGCATTTCGCTGTTGCTGTACTGTTGCTCCTGCAGCTGTCGGAGCATGATCTGCAGGGCGGAGATTGTTTCCAGTTCCGGAGCCGTGGCAAAGTCACGCATGGTAAGGTCGATCGGGGGGCGGATCGACCTTGATGCGAAACTCCTTGGCCGTCATCTTCCACATCGCCAGGTTGATGATGTCGGCGTGCATCTGCGAAAGCTTACGCTCGATCAGGGTAGTGCGATCGCCGGAGATGGTGACATCGGTCATGGCCGGAGGGGGCGATGGAATGGCCCGGTCCTGATTTGCCTGTGTAATCAAGCCGTAGCTCTTCGCGGCCAGTTCCCGGGCGAAGCGCAGCTGCAGGTGCTCCCGACCGGCGACCAAGTCGTTCCACTTCCGGAAGGCTTCGATGGTGAGGACATAGAATTCCGGGCTCAGCCAGTTAGCAAAGTGGATACTCCAGTCGATGTGCGCGAAGGTTCCCCCGTAGCGACCCCGACGTGCGTAGATGCCAGTCGCGCCGGCGTCAACGAGATCCTGCACACTGAGCGTAAAGGTGTTTTCGCCGGCGCGATTTTTAAACCCCCCGAAATCAGGGGGTTTAGAATCCGAGCAGTTACGGAGTTCCCACGCCTGGAAGAACTGGATGCTCGCCGAGGTCCGCATCCATCGCTCGATGAGTCGGTTGGGTTGATTGGCATCCTGACTGCGGGCCATGTCGGTGAGGCAGACAAAGCCACTTTTCTTGTCGATACCGATCGCTTTCTCGCCAATGTTGATGCTGGACGCCATGTATTGTTGTATCTGCCCGCAACATACAACAATATTTTGGACTTCACACTTCGCTTTTGAGTACGAATTTCGAGGCGTAATGGCTGCTGATTCCCTGTTTGAAAGACGCTTTTCCGCCCTTGAGCTTCGCTCTCTGGCTAAAGGGCGAAGTTAAACTGACGCCCAATAGCCGGCCACCGTCAACGGCAGCGCAAAGAGCGCCGCCACTGCGTTGGCCTTTTCATTGGGCGGCACGGAGTAGCCACGGTAGTTTATAAACTCGGTAGTTGTACTTTCCCCGTCTACTCCTTTTCATTCATATATCTTCGATAAACTCTCCAAGCTGCATAAATAGCGAAGAATACGATTAATGAATAGAGCAGATTTTTGTTTGCTCCTTCTATAGATTCTGCCCACATGTAAAATACGCTACCCGCTACGTAGCGTATCTCCACTGTGTCGCCAATATTAAGGCGACCGACTGTTCTACTGTCGCCCAAGAAGATACCGTTTCGCTGCCCATTGATTCGATCATCATATGAAACAATAACTTTGGGGTAATCGATGGAAACTACCTGCCCTTGGGTAATTTCACTTTTGTGATACTGAACAATTTGAGACCCAAAAAATGCGACGACTACTATTGAGAAAGCAGACACTATAAGTACCGCCCATATGCTTGTGGTAATTGGTTTATCAGTCTTCATTCCACTAGCTTGTAAATCGTTGATAGAGAGTTTGAGTGGTCTTGTTCGTTGAGGTTGACACAGCAGCACCAGCAGCAGCACCCTGCGCGGCTCCTGATCTCTGCGCAGCAGCAACTGAGGAACTATAAGTTGCTCCAGCGGTAGAGTTAATTTCCGACCTGACAGCACTTCTAGTTCAGCAGTTCTCAGTTTAGCCTGCCAGGCGCCTGAAAGGTAGGTATTAGCTACCTTTCGCGGATGCCACCTACCTCCAAAAGCAATCAAATCTGCCCAGCCCAGGTCTACGAGCAACTTGTTCTGCCCGCCCTGGAGCACTGCGCAAGCAGCGATTCACGGCGCAAGAACACCTCCCACACGGCCATGGATGCCCTTAAAAGCGGTTACGCTGTTTTTCATCTCAAGGCCCCCTCTCTATTTGGCTTTCGGCCCAAACTACCGGTCGAAAAACAGAATCTCCAATCGGTCTACGGTATTGATCGTATTCCTTCCGATAATGGCTTACGCGATATCCTGGACCGCTTAACCGCTCAACATTTGAATGAAGGTTTTCACCGGGTGCTGCCCTTTCTAGAAGGTCAACAAGTGGCCCCCTCCTATCGCTACTGGAACGATCATTACGTGGTTAGCGTGGATGGCGTTCAGCACCAATGTTCCCATAAGGTGAAGTGTCCTTACTGCCTGAAGCGTCAGCACAAAAACGGCACGGTGGTATCCTATTCACATGCGATGTTGAGCGGCGCGCTGGTGTGTCCCAAACGCCGTCCAGTCTTCGTCGTGGATAATGAGCCGATTCTTAAGCAAGACGGTGAGACAAAAAATGACTGCGAACACAATGCAGCTAAGCGGTTCTTTGAACGTCAGGCTACTGTAAACGGTCATCGATCAATGGTTTACGTACTCGATGCCCTTTATGCTTGTGCACCCATCGTGAACTTGATTACCGAGTCCAGCCCGACTTGGAAGTACATCATCAACGCCAAGGAGTCAGGGTCAAAATACCTTTTTGAGCAGTTTGACGAGCTCAACGCCGGGGGCAAAGTACGCTGGAAAACGAAGCGACGCAAGCGGGGTAGCTATGAGTTAGGTTTTGTCAACGATGTGGCCCTGAACAAGTCAAACGAGGGGGTGCGCGTCAACGTCCTATACTGCCGGGTCAAGGAAACCTCTGGTAAGGAAGTTATCTTCAGTTATCTCACTAATATTGAATTGCACGACAGCAATCTGATGGCCGTACTGGAAATGGGTCGCAGTCGGTGGAAGATCGAAAATGAAGTGTTCAATACGCTAAATAATCAGGAATACAACTACGGTCATAATTACGGTCACGGTAAAGAAAACTTGGCGACCAACTTTGCCTACCTGATGATGCTGGCCTTTACGGCAGACCAAATCCTGGAATGCTGCAATCGATCTGTAGGCTTCCCCTATGCCGCTACCGGTGAATAGTAGAATTTCTGATGTTCAATTTCGTGTTCTGCTGGGGTACAGTGGCCTAAGCTTTGGTGGGGGCGGTCCAGATTGTAAGTCTGCGACCAGTTCTGGATCTCCTCGTTGAGCTCTTCCATGGTAGTGAACCACGTCAAATCTAAACATTCGGTTCTTAAGGTCTTGTTCAGTCGTTCGATCAGGCCGTTCTGAGTTGGCTTGCCGGGTTGGATAAAGCGAAGTTCAATCTGCTGGTCTGCCGCCCACTGCTTAAGCTGATGGCTGATGAACTCGGGACCGTTATCGCAGCGAATGTAGCTGGGCACTCCCCGGACCTCCACCACCTTATCCAGTACCCCGATCAGCTTACGTGAGGAAATGCTGGAGTGTGCCTCGGTCCACAGCGCGCGGCGCGACCCTTCGTCCATGATATTGATCACTCGAACTGACTTTTGGCCCGGACCCACCACCCAGTCACTGACGAAGTCCATCGCCCAGCCCTCATTAATCCCGTCAGGCGCTAGTAACTCCTGGTACTTCCGGTGGATACGTTTGCGCTTTGGAGGCCGACGTAAATTTAAGTCCTCTCGTTTCCAAATACGGTACATCCGCTTGTGATTAAAGGTGTGCTCGGGCTGGCGCCGCAGGAAGTGGAAAATCTTCCAGAAGCCCCAGTAGGGGTAATCTTTACAGGCCTGCCGTAAAACGGTCGCCAGCCTATCGTCTTCCACGTCGGGCCGGTGCCCCCGCTTCCTGCTTTGATAAGTTTGACGACGAAAGCCCAGGACGCGACAACATTGACGGATGCTCTTCTTTGCATCCTGCTGTCTGATTTCATCGATCATTTGCTCTTGACGTCCTGGGCCTGCCACTTTTTTAGCATCGAGTAGCCTTCCTGAAGAATCTCGTGGTCCATACTCAACTCGGCGTACATCTTCTTGAGGCGGGCGTTCTCCCGTTCGAGTTCGGCCAGACGGCGTTCCTCCTGTTGACCGTCCTCTTCGTGGCCTTTTTTCCATTTGTAGAAAGTGGCCGGACTGATCTGATGCTCACGACTCAGCTCGGCTACGCTGGTGCCGGCATCGTGCTGGGCCAGGATCGCCTGTTGCTGGGTTTTATTGAATCTGCTCTTACGCATGGCGCGCTTATTAAGGGTGAAGTAAAGTTAAAACCTAACTCTACTAATTCCATGGTAGCGGCAATGGGGAAGCCTACAGATCCTTTGGCCGGGTGTTGAAAAAGCTACGTACGCGCATCAAGTTGTGGGAGGTTCAGCGCTCGGTAATCCTGACCACAGTCCTGGCCGGCATGGACGATGTGTGGCGTAAGATGCTGGAAATGTGTGGCTTACGCGTATTGAAAATCTAAACTGAGAACCGCTGCTCCTTTAGTGATGCTCCAATATGTAAACATCTCCGATAAGGAGCTGGCAAAGGAAATTAGTGAGGCTAACCTTTAGCTCTCAATAGGAAGATGAACGTTTTTCAAACAGCCTGTGTAATTTTACAGAGTCTACTCCCTGAGCCCTATGTCATTAGAAGCAACCCATCAAGGATATTTCTATCAAGATATTCTCTCTGCGTACCTCATTGCTGATGCTTTAGCTAGCGGTAAAGACAGTACAAAATTCCTCTTTGATCAAAAAAAGACACCCAGAGGCACGCCAGATAAGTTTGATGACATCGGAATAGAAACCGACGAAGGTTTCATGAGCTTACAGGTCAAATATAGCAACTCACTGAATAAGCACATCCTCACTAAAGGTGACCTCTCTTCTTCTAGTCCTGCTGATCTTGCACTTGATACACTCTTTCACTCCTGGAAAGCTCAACGTTCTCCTGCCAACACTTTCAGGTTGTGTCTAGCATGGAATCTTCCCAAACAAGAAGATGAGCTTGCTACCCTTTTATATGAAGATGATGCTGTAAAAGCATGGTTCCCTCAAACGAAATGTTATAAATTAGCTTTAGATAAGCTTTGGAATTCTGAAACCGGAGTCCTATTTTCTTGGAAAAGACTGAGGAAAAAAAGCTATGATATCGACCGGAATGAGTTTGGAGAGTTTCTTGACCAACTCGTAATAGAAGTTGGGTACCCTAAAAGCTCTCTTTTACGTTCTACTACATCAGGGATTGAAGAAAAGCTTTTCGCGAGTATCAGAGCGATTGGCGTTGGTGTGTATCCTAACCAATCATTACACGTAGACCATGTAGCTCACAAGCTGTGTAACATCGCAAGAGAGTATAGGAGCACAGACCAAAAAGCTACTGTTTCGGTTATTGAGATAGCAAAACAGGCTGGCATTGTTCTTACGAATGGAGCTATAGAGCAAGATTTTCCAGTTGACTACACAGCCTTAGTTGACACCCCGAACGGACACACACTGTTCTTGAGGCACTGGAAACCCACTCTCAGGTAGTAGTTACCGCAGAACCTGGAGCGGGAAAATCATGGTTCATAGCAAATTTAGAACGCTACTATAAAAAGAAACAGAATGATGATCCTGTTATTGTAAAGCACTACTGCTATACGCAACTCAATGATAGCGGTCAGCGCGATAGGATTACAGTTAACGCAATGTTTGGAAGTCTTATCCAACAACTTATGGATACAGACGAAGATCTACGCGGTTATAAGAAACTGAGGTACGGCTCTAATCTAGCAGAACTCAATCGCTTACTTAAGCATATAAAGAAGCCAACGCTTCTAATTGTTGATGGTATTGATCATATCTGGAGAGTGTATCAGAAAAACAAAAGTGGGTTAACTGAAGATGAGACTGCGATCCTACAGGCACTCTCACATCTTGATTGCTCAAATAGTAATGTACATCTCCTTGTAGTTTCTCAACCTATAGAACAGCTACAAACATTGGGTACGTTTACGACTATACCGCTCCCAGCAACCACATTAGCGTTCACTGAGCGCATGCTGAAAAAGCAGAACGTTGAAGACGTTTCGTACGATAGTGTATCACTTTCGTCAATACTTACTACAAAGAGCACGGGAAACGCTCTTTACACGAAATACCTTGTAGATGAAGCTGAGAACCATGTGAATGACAAAGATTTCTCTTGGGTTGACGAACTACCAAGGTATGGGTTTAACTTAGTTCCTTACTATGAATATCTCTACCAAGAGCTAGAAAACAGAGGGGTTCCGTATGCTCTTTGTGGCTCAGCCTTCTCACTTTCTATTCCCAATCTGAAAGAGATAATTCCCTACGGAAACATTATTGATGCACAGGTAGCTTCACTACGTCCGGTATTGAAATACTACGTTACCCACAATGGATTTACGATCTACCATGAAAGTTTCAAACGCTTCATCATAGAAAGGCTCCAGGAACAGGGCATGGACATCGATCAAGTGATCTATTACCCCTTAATCCATTGGCTAGAGAAAAAACCGTTTTTCAATCACCGAAAGGCGTTTGGGCATCTTTTGAAGCTTTACGCGGAGGTTGAAGACTTTCATTCAATTGCAGCATTCATTGACCAAGAGTTCCTAAAACGGTCGTTTATCGGTCGTCAGCCTTATAACGCAGTTAACACAAATGTTGGACTCCTATCTCAGAGCTTAGTTACACATGGTACTTTTGAGAAAGCTATTATTTTAAATGAATTTGCTTCTATCCTCAAAGAACTAGAGCATCATCAGGGTTATATAGACTACCTTAAAGCTATTCAAGCAGTCTATGGTGATGATGAGTTATACTCTATGCTTGTGTATGACAATGAGCAGGTGGCCTCTAGAAACGAGATTAAGGAACTGTTGATAGACCAGGCATTTCAGGGAGTTGGTTCTATTCCTTGGGACATCCTTCCAAAAGGAGAATCCATAATTTTTGAGGACTGGAAGTTTGCAGTCGTTCAACATCTACATATGGGGAGTTATAACAAGTTAGATTACTTTTTTAGTACAACGAAGGATAGTGAAGGCTACAAAGATTATCATAGTACACTTCTAAATGTGTTTGAAAGATGGACTCATACATTTGATGATGCATGGGTTTCAAACGTGCCATCGTATGAAGGCTTTATACAGCAGCAAACGACTTCAAAAACTGATCCTGTTGCTATAGTCGACAAAATTCTAGGGATCGAGTATTTTGATTCGGCTGACAACTGGCAGGAACTACTTGTCTCACTACGTGAAGGAATCATTCGTTGTCACAAACAAGGTGACGAAGCTTGTATTGAGCAGGTGTATACCAAACTGCGTGAGATCAATTGGTTTTTCAATTGGGTAATTTTTATGTTGCAATGTGCCGTATTACATCAAAATAGTGAAAGAACTGAGGAAGACGTTGAGCAAGCATTCAGCATGCTCGTTCGTGACCTCGATCCTTTCAAAGGAAGACCTCGTGTGATGGACTTATATAAACAAACGTCGTTTATCCAATCGAGCTTTAGACAAGGACTTGATCTGTGTAAAAGTCAGGATTCAACTGATAGGTGTCTTGCGTTCCTATATAGAGTCATCGACACTACAACTCAAGGGATGGGAATGATTAGCGGTCCGTTGAGAACAGAAACCTACCTAGAAATAGCGATAGACTATGCAAAACCAGAGATTGCCTTAAAAGCATACGAGGAGCATC
Source organism: Lewinellaceae bacterium (assembly GCA_963803525.1). Classification (GTDB taxonomy): domain Bacteria; phylum Bacteroidota; class Bacteroidia; order Chitinophagales; family Saprospiraceae; genus Neolewinella. Next base: position 373,952 of record CAWDMV010000002.1, on the reverse strand, counting down.
ATGATCCACTTGCTTCTAGGAGAGTATATTCCGATCTACTACTTTTCATTCAATCGTTCTGAATTCCTTGCAAGGATAGGGAGTATAGATGAAGCTAAGCAGATATTTGAACAGGGAGTTCAGTATATGCTAGCTTATGGATATAGAAAGGATCGTAGTCTGAGTCAAGTCCTCTACTCTGGGGTTCCGTATCAGAAACAGTATAGAACGCTTACTCCTGACTGGTTTTTTGATGTCTATGAGCTATCAATGACAGTAGTAACACATACTGACGGAAAAGGGACTCACTCCTACCCCATTGAATGGTTTGGAGAATTCATACAGGTGTTTCCAATGGAAGCATTACAGTTTTTAGCCTCTGAGACGCTTGGTTCTCCTGCAGCTAACCACCACCAGGAAACTCAACTTTACGACCTTCTTCAAGAATCATAGTCATATCCTGAACGCTACCTCTTGGTTTCTACTTACAAGGACGCTACCTATAGCCTCTAGCGCGAAAATCTTGAACCTTGCACTGGACAATATTGATGAGGTTGATCCTATACTATTGAGTGCGTATCGCAATTGGGTAAGCACACTACCTGAGATTACTGGTGTGGATAGATACGATAAATGTTCACCCGATACCGTTAGCCGTTTTGAAAAAGAGTTTGGTAGAGATATTGCTTCCAAGATCTCAGTACAATCGTGTAGACCAGAAACATCCTACCCTCCTAAAGAGAAAACAGAACTCTCGTTGCCTGTTGATGATAGTGAAGAAGTGTTAGAATATATTGAGAAGTACGAATATGGGGAAGAACAGTTGATCCGTATACAACAGCTACTTCATGGAGTTTCTGATCAAAGAAAGAAGGAGATAATTCGTGCACTGGCTAAGAAACATAGTACGGAACGTGATAGTGAAAAGGACTGGTGGCTTGAGGAGGTTTTTGAAGAAGGTACTGACGGTTGGCTGTACGTATGCGTATGCATATTCGTCTTTTTCACCGATGGCTGGTTTCAAGGATTGAAACACACCGACTACTTCAAAAAGGCATATTCACACGCTCCAGAGAAAACACTTCTATACCTTCAAGATCTTACCTGCACCTATATTGATGGGCATTTGTACGCCATAAACTTCGGTAACTACCTCATCAAATCGCTCTCTGAGGTTGGAGTTGTTGAGGAGCTAGTACGTCCTTTATTAGACCTCATCAAACAGTTCCAAACAGACCGTCTTCCTGATGTAATAAAAGCCCGTGAAGACACAAGTTTGTACGACGATCTTGAGGGTTTCGATCATGATGAATTAGTTGCTGCCCTCTTACTTTCTAGATTGAAGACTTTAACAACGCTCAAGACACAAAGCGTGATTTTTGGAATCAAGTATTTATCACAAACACACCCATACTCGCTACTCAAGCCATTGACTTGGATATTCAAGCATAAAGAGCACGTACTGCCTATACATAGAGCTTACTTACTCCAAGTAATTATTGAGAATTTCAACAAAGAAGAACTTCCTGAATCGCTCTTAGGAGCTCTTGTTGCATCATACCCGACTGGGTATTTCCTTGAAGACTGGATTGTCTACGAGTTTTTCGATAGGAAGCTTGATATTCCTTCTCCTCCTCAAGTTATCGCATACCCTACCGACGGGTTAGACCAAAGCTTTCTACGTAGCTACAATCCAAAGTATAGGTTATTAAATAGAGTTCGTGGTCTTTCCTTGAATGGAGTTACCCATGCGTTTCGCAGAAAAAGAGAGCAGATACAGAAGGAGTATGCTGAACACTACTCTATCCCTACAGAGAAACTAGTCTCGTTGTTAGTTCCAAATGCTGATGCTATGTATTCGATTGCCAATCAGCATTTCTACGAGGACCTATGGAACGTCGCTGAGTTTGATCCGCCCCACTACTTCAAATACTTCCATATTCTTATAAATGAACTATGCGTAATGCTTAGTTCTCAGGTCCCTAAGCAGTCTTGGGTTGAAGATATTACTGCTCTTCCTAGTTGCGGTACAACCAGAAAAGCTGTAGCGACAGCATCTGACGAAGATTGGGTGATACTGGCAACAAAACAGCAACATATTACCAAAAACGAAAAAAATGAGAACCAGATACATTGCTTAACGATGATTCACTGGAATGGAGAAAATAAACCAGAAGATGGTGATCTTCTGTATTCAAGTACTCCAGTGACACAAAGAGGATTAGATACCAACGAGGGAAATTCAATCGAACGTCCTATATCAAAAACTGAAATTTTCGATTTGTTAGAGTCACTTGATTTACTGTTTGTTTCTCCTTATATCTTGAAACAACTTGAACTCACTCTTGTCTTCGAGCCGTTCAAGCCACTCCATGCAGTAAACAGTAGTGGGGAGGCAGTAATTACATTCTCTTGCTGGAAAGAACAGTCTGTAGGAAGCATTAGTGATGGTACAGAATATACAAGAGTTGAAGGCCAGAGTGTGCAGATAAGAAAGGGGTGTTATCAACGTTTTCTTGATTGTTACGACACTCCCGTGTGGATTATAACTGAGAAAGAAGACCATCCCATGTACATAAAATAAACTGAATGACTAACTTTCGGCTTAGTAAATGACAGTCAAATTTTGAGGCAGTGTTTCACAATATAATACCTCGACAACTTTAGACCACCCGCTAAGTTAAATTCCTAGCTCGTGGCGAGAAGCGTTCTAGCTGCGCCGCGGTCTGCGGCGGTCACCGGAACTTTTAGGCCAAGTCTTAGTTGAGGCCTGGAAAAGAATGCAGATGGGGGGGCAAAACACAAGCCAATGCAGGCACCAATCAACAGGGTGGTGTTGTAGCCGCGGTCGGCCATCAGGCCCCTTGATAAGGGGTGTTGGCCTGGGTCCACTGCAGGGCGGGCGGTGGCGCTCTTACGTCTCGGTTTTGCCATGCACTTAAAGCACAGCCGGGAGGTTACAGAAACCGCGGTCTGCGCAGGAAAACGTAACCTAAAAACAGAATAGCCGGACTACGTTGACATTAACTATCTGATATACAGTGATGTAGGTGATTTATCTAGGTTGTACTTCTACAGGAAGTGTAACCAAAATTCTTGAGCTACACCTAAAGTGGACGCAAGGCGTAGGCCGATGAAAGAGGCTTGATGCTGGCGTATTGTTGGCATAATATTTTAGCCGATTAAGGAAATGTCTCCTTCAAATACCGGGCTAATATCTCCAGTTATCAGTGCCCTTCCCTTGGAATCTGTAGAGGTGAACGATACAATCATATAGTGAAACCCTGGGATCACTTTGATATTAACTTCAAGCGAAGCATCTTCTAAATTTTGTAATACTGGAGGTACTCAAGTAAATAGACAGTGACTTCGGCCTGGCAGGTTTGGTATCTTTCAAATCTTCAACCCGACATCATGTCCAAACTACGCAAACGATTCACCCGGGAGGAGCGCCTGGAACTGGTCAAACAAAGCTTCGAACCGGATGCGATGGTCACTCAGATCGCCGATAAGTTCGGTATCTCGGCCACTACCTTAACCCACTGGCGACAAGAGTTCCGCTTGGAACACAAGGTAGAGCCATCCGGTCAGCGGATTAAGGCAATGACCGACGAGGAGCGTCAGATTGCCCGCCTGAAAAAACAGTTACGCGAAGCCGAACTCGAACGGGACATCCTAAAAAAGCCATCGGCATCTTCTCCAAGAGCGACGGGAAATCTACTCCTTCATAATGGATCACCGACTGGAATTTCCCGTTGAGAAGATGTGTCAGGTTCTGGGTGTCAGCCGCAGCGGGTATTATCGGTGGAACCCGCGGCTAAAAAACGTGGAACGACCGGGCATCGACCTGGACGGGCTGATCGAAGACTCCTTCGAGACCAGCCGCCGAACGTACGGTAGTCCCCGGATCTGGCATGATCTGACGAAGCAGGGCATCCGCATCTCCCGGGCTACCGTCGGTCGGCGTATGCGACGTAAAGGCTTGAGCCCCAAGCGTAAGAAACGCTGGATAAGCACGACGGACTCGGTCCATGATCTGCCCGTAGCGGCTAATATTCTAGGGCGCAACTTCGAAGCGGACTGGCCCGCCACCAAGTGGGTCAGCGACATCACCTACTTCGAGATCGATCGCCAGTGGCACTACCTGACGATGGTGCTGGACCTGGCGGATCGGGAAATCGTCAGCTGGGTAATCAGTGATGAGATGACGGCGGAGTCCACGACGGTGGCCGCCCTCCAGCAGGCGGTAGCCAAGCGCAAACCGCAGGAGGAGTTGATCTTCCATTCCGACCGCGGCTCCCAGTACAGCTGCGGTAGCTTCCGGGAGGAGTTAGCCTCCGTGGGGGCAACCCAGAGCATGTAGCGCCGGGGTAACTGTTGGGACAACGCCGTGGCGGAGTCCTTCTTCAAAACGATCAAGACCGAATGCATCAACCTACACGAGTTCACTAGTCGTCAGCAGGCCTGGTGCATGATCTTCGACTACATTGAAGGATGGTACAACACGAACCGGATACACACTACCCTGCGGGGCCTAACGGTACGACAAGCCTACGAAAAGAAAACACAACGAATTAACTAGCCAAGCAGCCAGCGAAGCTGCTGTCCACTATTTTGAGCACCTCCAAAACAGCACTTTAACCCATCAAGCACTATCAAAACGCCGCCTAACTTTTCACTATTTACTTGGCTTTGTGATTTGGAGAACCCGAGGGATTATAGCGCGCGGTAGAAAACTGAGAACACTTAGAAATTGGTTTTAACTACACCACTATCAGTAACAAGGATCAACCTCTCTGACATTGGAAGATATATAGCTAGAGCTTCATCACTAGCAGAATACCATATATACTCCCAGTCTCTTAATAAATTCATCACCTCAAATTGATCAATTGGCTGGTCAACATCCCACAAGACATAGCATAGGCGATCAAGTGAGTATTGTTCATCATAAATCAACGACTTTAAAAATTCTGCTGTAACTATATCTTCGTACTTTCGTTCCTTCGCCAAACAAGTAGCTAGATCTACAAAAAACAAACCCTCAGATTGCTGGGATATCTTTCCTAAACGAATTATATCTAAGAGTATAGATTCTGAGTCTACAGTATTCAGAGTTGTATAATTCAGTGGGTTGTTTGGACGTTCCTCAAGAGCAATTGCGACTTTAAAATCTTTCATGACTTCTAATTTTTTATTGGTACTGCATCACTTTGTCCCCCACTTGACCTTTTTCCGGTGGTATAATCCCACCAGTTTATGTGAGGTCCTGCTTCGTTAGGGTTTGTACTATTGGGGTGACCTTCTTTGTCGTATCTAATGCCTCTTCTAGCATCACCTCTTTGCGGACTCCCAAACTTTCCATTTTTAAATTTAGGTAGGCTTTCAACATTAAGCCTTTTGTAAGCTTCCTCTACAGCTCTTCGAAGCGCACCAAAACCTACCTTTGTAGTACCAAGTCTGGTTACACTACTTGCGGCCTGACTTCCCACACCACCAAGAGGCAACAATACCGGCCGGTCGACCATTCTGGGGCTTCCGTCGCGAAACGACCCCATCTGAGTCTGAAAGAACGAGTTATTCTCTCCTCCTCCATCATCGGATATGTTCATAATATCATTAGGTTTTACGACTACGCCTGTCACCACTCCTAGCTCACCGCCTAAATCTTGTGTGCTGGTTGACATGTTTCCACCAGCGCCTTGTGTAATTCCAAACGATCCGTCAGAATTCTCGCTAATCTTATTTCCACTAAATACTCTAGCAAAAAAGCCTAACTTAATATCATTATTTTTAGCATACTCTTTTGCGGCAGCTTCAGTCTCAAATAGTCCCAGCGGATCACTATATCCAATAGGATTGTTAAAGCCAAAGCGGTACGGATTTAAATCTGGCGCTTCCTCGGCCAGCGGATCCACCTGCAACCACCGCCCGATGGCTGGATCGTAGGACCGGTAGTCTGCCATGTCTATCTTCAACCCAAAGTCTTCATTGCGTTCAATACTATTGTACCTATATTTGCTAGATGTGGTTGTACTGCCCATCCAGGTGTAATCCATCTCCAACCCAAAGGGAGTGTAATGGTTCTCCTGCAGCACCTCGTTGGTGGCAGCGTTGTTAGTCACTTCGATCTTACCAGTGCCGCTGATGTCCGCAAACGTAAGGCGTGTGTTACCTAGGTGGTCACGGATCGAATATTCGTACTGCCAAGTCGTGCTCGTTTTGGGGGTTACACGTCCTTCTTCGTGATAGATCGCTTCCAGTGATGTTCCACGATACTCCAGTTCATCGGCGTACCACTGCACGTAGTTCTCTGCAGAGGTACCCCCTGCCGTTGTTGTCTTAAGTTTTCTACCCGTTGCGTCATAAACCAAAGTAATGGTTTTGCTACCGAGCGTAGACTTACTTGGCAGGTTGAGGTAGTTGTAAGCTATATCCGTAATCCCTTTGTAGGTATCGAGGATGAGGTTACCATTAGCATCATAGTCATAACCAGCACCGGTCCCGGGTTTAAACCCAAAGTTTTTGCCGGCAGTAGTGACGGCATCGCTGACGGTGGTGAGGCGATTGCTGGTTGTCTTACCGGAGGTAGTGGGATAAGCAAAGGTCAGATCATCAATCGCTCCGACTACCCAGGTTGCCCCACTGGGGTACATACCGTTACGCTTGATGCTGGCGATGTTGCCCCGCAGGTCTGCATATGTCACCTGCTCCTTAAACTTTTGGTCTTCGGTTCTGACGTTAGCATCCGTCAGGTCATAATAGCTCGCCGTAGTCATCCGACTAAGGTAATCGTATTCTGCGGCGTAGGCCTGCCGTTCCCGACCTCTGGTGCGCCAGATCACCTGAGCGATATTCCCGTCCTTGCGGGCAGTGGCCGGAAAGCTCGGTTCCAGCACGTCGTACTTCAGCGCCAGGTAAAACAAGTCATTACTTTCAACCGTAGCCCCGGCACTGGGCGTGGGAGCTACTGGAGCAGCAGGGCTGGCTTTGATGCCTACACTACTCCCCCCTCCTAAATTGTAGCCATTTATGTTAACTAGCCACCCTTGGTCATTGTAGGTATAGTCAAGACTCTGGAGATAAGTGCTGCTCGTGCCGCCCAGGTTACGCTTCCTCATTAGGTCCTGCTCATCATAGGTATAGTTAGCCAACTTTTGCTCGGTACCGGCATCGATCGTTGCGTAATAATTGGAGCGACGACCGGCGGCATCGTAGGTATTACGGAAAGCAACCGTCCGGATGACGCTACTGGAGGGTCGGTGGACGCGCGTCTGGGTAAGCAAATTGTCCGCCCAGTCGTAGGTGTACGTATTGCTTTCACTATTTATGCCGGAAGTCGGGAGGTTGTACTGGTAGTTGTTTCCTACCGAGTTCGTCAGTCGGCCGTGCGTATCGTAGGAGCTGGTGGAATGAATCCAGGGCTGCTTCACTGATCCATCCAGTACTCGCGCAAACGACTTACGGACCCTGCCCCGGTACTGGGGATACGTGGTGAGTGATACATCGGGGGTACCATTGTCGTCGTCTTCGCCGTCGTAGTAATTCTTGGTCAGTTCATTGTCGGAAGTAATGGATATGGTACTGGGAAGCCCAATTGCCGGAACGGTACCGGTGAAGTAACCCGTAGTTTTGATTCGCCCGTAGTCATCATAAATGCTGGCGATCCACCTGCTGTCGGCGGCCAAATTACCATCCTGCATCAGCACCGCTTGATCACGCGAATTGTAGCGATAAGAAACTGCGGAAGCATCGGGTATTTTTTTAGTGAGTAGATTATCCGCCGCATCGTAGATGTAGCTAAAGATCAGATTACCGCTCGTCAGGGTGGCGCCGGGAGGAATCACCGTAGTGATACGATCCTTACCGTCGTACAGTTGGTAGGTATCCGCTCCCACGTACAGGGAAGACGAAGAAGTACGCCGCAAGAGTACTACCCTTCCTTTTTTGTCCGTAAAGGTGACCGTATGATTATTCATGGGATCCTTAACGTCCAGGCGGTACAGCGTGCCGGCCGCATACTTGGTGGTGGTTCCTTCCCTAAACACGGCATCGTCAGTAGTGTTGGTCCCGTAGCTGAGGGTGGTTGTGTGCCAGCTGGGTGGGGTTTGGGAAGTTACTCGATTTAGGGGTGAACTTTCGTAGCCGGTGAGTGTGTGCGGATAGTCTTCTGGAACGGTAGTGTAGGCACCCGTAGCCAAGCTAGACTGGAAGGGATTATAGCTCCTGACTGCTCTGCCCTGGCTGTCGTAAGTCAGGGCGGTGACCACATCTTTGCCCGTGGGAGAGTGCTTGTAATCAACCGTTTGCTCCAGCCTGCCTAGACCATCGAGGTAGCGGTAGAAAGTGCGCTCCGTCAGGGCACTGCCACTACTACTCATGGAGGTGTACTTGGTAGCCTCCTTGACGTAGCTCCGGTTAGTAGCGGTAGTTTTGTAGAAGTAGCTGTAGCTGACCACTACATTTCCGCCCCTTGAGCTTGCCGACTTCAGGCGCATTAGTGGATCGTAGTCAAAATTGGTTGACTGACCGTCGATGTCCGTGATAGCCTTTACCAGCCGGGTTTTGGTAAAGTACACGTACTTCCAAACATACGCGTTGAATTTTCTCTCTTTGATGAGTCCGTTCTCCCAAGTATAGGTCTCCGCCGGCCAGTTCGTAGCGGTATACTGCTAGGATATCCCCTTCCAGTTGCCGCGGTCTCGCTGCTGCCGTGGTAAGCGTTGATGGTGCCTTTGGGTTCCCAAACACCAGTAACGGGAGAACCTGCGTTGTTCCAGGTCATCTCGTAACGGTACAACTTGGAGAGCCGTGGGAATCCACTCTCCGCAGTGGTAACCAGGCCCGTTGACGGATCGAATATGTTATACAAGGATCGGCTGCCGTCTACGGTCACTCCCGCTACGGTAGTCGTTTGCTCAACGGCGATGCCGACCATGTTGCGGGTAAGCATGGCCTGTTTCGTCGTGCCGGGAAGAAACGTCGACTCGTGCGCGTACTTAAAGGAATCTACCGTGACTTTTCCGTCACTGTTAGTGATACTAAGGGTGACGGGTGACCGGTGCCGCAGGGTGGCATCGTAAGTGTACGTCTTCGTGGTCGTCACGTTGTCCGTTTTCTCCGTTACTGACTCGGTGAGTAGGGATTTGGTGCGGGGGCGGTAGGTAGTAAAGTAAGGGACAATAATTGCCGTTCCGCTACAGGCAGCCGGTAACGAACTGCTGCTGTAGACCCGCAAGTTGGCATTGTAGGTCGTATAAGCCTGGTCCTTGTAAGCGACTGCCTGATTCTGTACCTCGGTACCCGCGGAGTTGAATAACTTCTTGGTCAACAACGCTCCATTATCAACCGTAGCCTGGGGGGGCTTTGTGTAGAGGTAACCGGCGGACACCTCCGTATCGAAGGTGTATTCGGTCCGCCCGTTTACGCTTTTGCTGCTGCCCTCTCCGTAGTACTCAAGCACCCGGCCGTAGGTGATGTGCCGGCCGTCCACGTCACCCAGGGGAACAACTCCGATATCGCGTACCCAGAACAGACTTATTCCCGACACGCCATAGTGGGGCGCTCGTGCATCGTACGCAGTTACCGCGCCACACGTCGAGTAGCGTGGAAGCCCGTTTAAAACTCCGCTGGATTCAGCGGTAGTTCCCGCCTTCAGATACTCAAACGTGCGGATGATATCGTCGCTGGTTTCGGTTTGGTCGGTACTGCGGGTGATCTTTTTGATTCGAACTCCTCCCACCAGTGTATTCGTTCCACTCGTACTATTTTCCGAGAACAATTGCAGTTTGGAGTACGTGCGTCCATTGTTTCGGAATTGGAAAGTGTAGGTACCGGCCTGCGTGATTCCAAGTTCGTCAAACGTCTTGGTGAGCGTCTTCGTTCCCTGAGTGGGGGTGGTATTCAGGCTGGTGTTTAGCAACTCGGTCCCCGCCGCGTTTTTGACCACAATAAAGACGGAGTGGTTATTGGTTGGGCCACTACACCAGGAGGGGTTAGCTGGTTGTAGGGTAAGAACCAATTTTCCTCCGGAAGCCTGTGCCACCGTTATCGGTAAGGAAACGGTTTTGTTGGCAGACTCTTCAAAATCGTAGGGACAACAAGTTGCGTAGTCTCTGGTGCTCTCATCTTGACAGCTGGCCGGAAGTTCGGCAATGCTGGTATGAAATGGTGAGTAGGTAGTAGGATTTACGGAACTACCGTAGTAGGTATGCGGCTCGTAACTAAAGAATTCCATCCCCTTGGTGGGGTAAGTGATCGTCTTGAGCGTCCCGATCCCGGAGTCCGTAGTGGCGTCCCGATTGCTATTACCGATTGGCGTGGTGCCGTAGATGCTGCAGGGCGTCTGGGCAGGCACGTTAAGCTTTCCCGTATTACCCGTTTTTGCGTTGTAGTATCCCCAATGATCAATCGCCTTACTTAACCGATGGGGCATGGTGGAGCCGCCGAGGTAGGTAAACACGTATGGCTCCGTTTTTGTGGTGACATCGGAACAACCTACCTCGTGGATGGACTTCAGTTGGAGGCGCTTGCCTTCGGAATAAGTACTGCGGGAATCGTCCAAAAAGTAGCCCGTGGTCAAGACCCACTTCTTACAGAAGACGTCACTACCGGCCGTGATGCGAACCGCGCCCAACGGGTAGGCCATAGTTGATGTATTCGTGGTGGTCTGTTCCACATCACTGCGGCTATTGGTTGTGGGGTCGAAGTTTATGGTAGTGGTCGCCGTAGAGGTGGTGATACTCGATAAACGGGCCCCCGAGATGGTGGAGTAGTTTACGAAAGTACTGCTGTTCATGGGATGAACCACACCGCCGCACGTAGTCGCTCCACCACTAAATCCGTTACTGCAGTGTGACTTGGTGTACTGACAGGAGGCCGGCATCGAGTACCGGTAGCTTTCGCTAGTGTAGTTAAGGTTGATCGAATATAGCCGATCCGGTGATTCAATTTTAGACAGATACCAGCTCGATCGGTAACTTGACTGGTACGCAGCCGTAGAAACGATTGGATCGAGCGTCGTTGTCTCCGCAGCGGCGAACGTGTAGATGATCCCATCGGGGGTGGTAGCGGTAAACGTAACCTCACCATTCGTCACGGTGGAGGTATAGGTGAACTTTATATCTTGAGCCGGAATCGTATATACTTTTTGCTGGGTATAGTCAATATAGAATTTACCAACGTTGCCGTTGAAATTAAAGGTGAACAGGTCGGGCGGGTGTAATTCAGATTGTCGCGTCGGGGTAAATCCGTATATTTCCTGAGAAAACGCTTAATTATGCTGTCCGAAGATAAATTTATGGCCCTGGCCAAAGATAAGTACGCGCGCATCAACGCCCTGACCGATCAACCCAATATGCTGGACTACGAACGCGGTCTGCGGGAGTTGATGGACGAACTTGCCCGGGGAGTGATCAACGAACAACTTGGGGGGCAGACGAACAACCGCCGTAAAAAAAAACCGTCGTCTCCACCTTTGGCAAAGTGAGCATTGCGAAGGCACAAAGTTGGGGAGCAGGCAGTGCTCACGGCATGGCCATCTCCCCTTTATTACAGAGTCACTACTTACGCTACTGCGCACAGGTCGTACCCGCAAAGGCGGTTGACTTGCTCAACGCCACCCTGGGAAGCGATCTTACTAACCCGGCCCAGGCCCGCCGCCTGGAGGAACACTTCGGTCGCCTATCGAGGGTGGAGGAGGAGTTAACCAAGCCGCTGAGCCACGATGAATTGCAAGCAGGTCCCGAGTTGAAGCCCGTAATGCCGGCGGAAGAAAGACTGTACGGCATGTTCGACGGAGGAATGTTACTCTATGATGGGGGCTACCAGGAAGTAAAAATAGGACGCGTTTTTCGGGGATCACAGGTGGTGAGTGGTCAACTAGACGATGAGCAGGCAGACCAGCGCAACCGGGTGCTCAACTCAGAATACTTAGTACGGGAAGGTCACTGTTCTAGTTTTATGGATCACTTCGGCAAGTTGCTTAAGGCGCAGCGGCAGCAGTACCCCACCGCCCCCCTGATCATCATCACCGATGGAGCGACCTGGATGCGCAACTGGGTGAGCGAAGCTTTTCCGGATGCGGAGCACATTTTGGACTTTTACCACGCCTACGAGCACCTCTGCGAGTTCGGCACTTTACTACTCCCGCAAGAAGCGAAGCGCAAAGAGAAGCTCGCGGGCTGGAAGGAACAACTCCGCCAGGGACAGAGTAAGGACATCATGCGGGAGATCAAGATGTACTTGACCCATCCCCGGGCAAGTGTGGTCAAGGCGGCCACCGATCTGCTGACCTACCTGACCAACAACGCATCGCGGATGAGGTATAAAGAATACCGGGATAAGGGCTATCTTATCGGTAGTGGTTTCATTGAATCTGCCGTCTCCAGCGTAGTTCAGCAGCGCTGTAAACTCAAGGGCCAGCGCTGGAATCAGGGTGCTCAGCCGGTACTGAACATCCGCTCCATGTACTGCAGTAACAAAGCAAACAGGATGGAAAAAATTATAATTGATCAGTATGGTACAGCGGCATAGGCAGCGCGACAATCTGAATTACACCCACCGGAATACCTACACGGTAGCGCCCGTGACAATTGTTCTGAGAATACCCTCCCCGTCGTTTCCGCCATAGTCTTCTCCACAAACAGGGGGCTGAATGTAACGGAATTGCCTACCCAACCTAAAATTTGGGGGTGGACGTGGTAACCCTTCGGTACAAATAAAATAGTGCCGGAAAGGGCACTTGCCTCGGAGTCCTCGCTGCGCAGTTTGCCCCGATCGATCAGGTAAAGGGAATGGAATTCTGCATGACGAGCACGTGTTTGGGAAAGGGGTAGTATGGCAGTGTGCTCCATAAGGGGTATCTACACTGGTGAATTTTAGGTTGCCGGTGAAACTAGCCGATTTTTACCGTTTGCTCAAGGGGCCTCCTAGATCAACGGGTTCCTTTGGGGACTGTTTGCTTGGGATGCAGTGGCCCATACACGATTTACTAGACGAGAAAAAGAGTTACACCGAGCTGTTGGACAAGCTACACGGGGGTGAGCTGAAGTGTGCCAAGTGCGGTGGAGCAAACTACTACCGGCACTCCGCCTACCGCGATGAGATCGATAAATACCGCTGCCGGGACTGCCGGCACGTGTTTCATCTGTTCAGTGGAACGGCCTTTAGCGGCACCACGATGAAGTGCTCGAAGATCCTGATGATCCTACGTGGGTTTGTTAAAGGACAGTCCACGCGCAGTCTGGCCCTGGAGCTGGGCATGGACCGTAAGCATCTACTCGAGCTGCGGCACCAGGTGCAAGATAATGCGTTCGACAATCGACCCCGGATGGCTTTGACCGATGCGGTTACCGAAACCGACGAATGCTACCAGAATGCGGGGGAGAAAGGCCTCCCCCACCCCGATCCAGACGACCCGCCCCGCCGGCGGGCGAATAAAAAAAAGGGGGCCGGTAACTTCGCTAATGACCGGCCCGGGATCCTGGGAACGATCGGCCGCCAGTCGGGCCAGGTGCGCCTGCATGTCCTGCAGCGCACCACCAAAGTGGAGGTACAGCAGCAGCTGCCGCAACAGCGGCGACTAGGGCCGGAGGAGCCGGAAGCGGAGGCCACTTGCTATACGGATGAGCACCTGGCTTACTGGAACCTGGGGCAACTGGGCTGCCACCACGCAACGGTCTGTCACGGGCGCTACGAATGGGCGCGCGACGACGACGGTGATGGGATCCGGGAGGTGCACACCAATACGATCGAGGGCTTCTGGACGGGACTGCGCAACTACCTGCGTACGTTCCGGGGAGTGAGTAAGCATTATTCACATCAGTACGTAGCCATGTATGGCTGGATGCACAACGTCAAGGTCATGAATGCAGAAGTGGCTCAGGCTATGGTGTTCACCGGATAGACCCCTTGAGCGTGCTAACTATTAAATCAGGTATATCGAAAAATTTATTAAGCATTTCCTTGCCCAATTATACGTGTCACACTATCTTTATTCACACAAACGAACAACACACATGAAACAGACCCTATTAGTCGGCCTAGCGCTGATTCTTTCTTTGTCATTGCCGGCTAAAATTTTGAGGGTTAATAATACCCCTGGTAGCTCGGCGGACTACAGCAATTTAGCCGATGCACATGATGCCGCCTCCGCTGGAGATACTATTCACGTCGAGGGCTCGGCAACTTCCTACGGAAGGTTCGCGGTAACCAAACCGTCATTAATCATTTTAGGCCCTGGGTATTTCACTACCGAGAACGAATGCTCAATGGCAAGCCTTCCGGCTACGCTGCAATGGATTTCTTTACAGATAACCGTAAGTAACAACTACGATTCCGGTTCTGCGATGACTGAAGTGCGCGGACTGACGATGGACCAAGTGTACGTATATTCCAACGATAATATCATTGCACAAAACTATATATCAGACATTATTCAGATTTCTGTTGGTGTAACAAGAATAGCTATTGCTGAAAATTTTATTGATAGTAATCGAGCCTTTGCAATAACCTACCATTTCTCAAATGTTTTTTCACACGCGGTTTTAACTAATAATATCATAAGCACAGGTTTAGCACTTCCTCAAAATTCGGGGGGCAACGTTTCCCACAACCTAATTCAGGGAGACGGTTTTCTCTTGGAGTCGTTCGACGGCAATATTCAGAGTAATATCTATGCTTCGGATGACGTAGCCCAGTTTTCCGTAAGTACTACCGGTACCGGAACGATCACACATAATACCGCCTCCAGCGGCCAATTCGGCACCGATAACGGCAACAATCAGGCCTCCCCCAGCGACCTGTTCATTGGTACTGACGAGGGCACCACCGATGGCCAGTATCAACTTCGGGAAGACGCCACCACCGCAATCGACAACGCCCACGACGGCACCGACCGCGGCCCCTTCGGAGGCCCCTCCCCCTACATACTCTCGGGCACGCCCGATGTTCCCGTAGTGCTCTACCTCGAGGTACCCGCCACCACTGGCCCCTCCCGCCCCTTCAACGTCACCATCCGCGCCAAGTCGGGCAACTAAAGCTAGCGATGATAAAACTACTACTCTGCATCGCGGGGATGCTTCCGCTGTGCCTGTCCGCTCAATCCCCGGTAGTGGCGGGGGAATGGTTCATCGGCGAGGATCCGGATTTCGGAAACGCCACCCCCTTCTCGTATGAAGGAGAGGAAATAACCCTTTCTATTCCCAAGTCTGCCCTACCCACTCCCGGCCTCCATTCCTTCCACGTCCGCGTGATCGACGAAGCCGGTGCCTGGTCCCATACCTACGATCGGCTCTTCGCCGTACTGCGCCGGGACACCGCTACTGAACTCGCCCACCTTGAATGGTTTTGGGATGAGGACCCCGGCTTTGGGGAGGCCAACCCGGTGGCTGCATCCGGCGATACGGCTACCTTTACCTTTCCCGTAAGCGTAGACGGGCTGGACCCCGGCTTCCATTCCCTCTACGCCCGCCTCCTGGCCGACGACGGGATCTGGGGGCAAACCTACCAGCGCGCCACCGTCGTACGTGCGGACCCCGATTTTCTACTCGATAACCTGGTCTATAGGTACTCCCAGCCGAGTGGCACCGCTATATCCTTCACTTACCCCCTAGATACGCCGGCGCATTATGTCGACGTCAGTTTTAAGCCGGATACCATGGGCTTGGTCGATGGCGAGAAATACGATTTCTGCATCAGCGCAGTCCGTACGGACGGAAAGGAAAGCTGCTCTTCCTGCCGCACCTTCACCTTTAGCGATCTCACGAACAGCCTGAGCACCCCCATTACCCTCCCCCTCACCATATTCCCCAATCCTAACCGGGGTAATTTCACCATCGAACTACCGGACGCCCTCCCCACCCGCGGTATCTTTCAACTCTTCGATCCACAAGGAAAATCAGTGTACCGCCAACTCATCCCGGCGGGTACCCGGGGGCAAGTAAACGTAGCGGTCGAATCGTTAGGCAGGGGCACCTATTTCGGGGTGGTCGAGATCGACGGACGGGTCCGCGTGCAGCGGATAGTAGTAAGCCAGTAAATGAAAACCGGACAGCGGGGCCTGGGTGCTACGCAAGCAGGTACAGAACCTTAAAGTTTACGTTAATAAAGTTCTGCCCGGCGGACAGGGTTTAACTTGTTTGAACTACGCGTTTCTGTTTTTATTTTCCTATCGTCCTTACCCTATTCCTCGCTAGCGAGAAGGACGGTCCTCAACGAACACCCCACCGGATGCGGAGAATCCTACCACGACCTACCAAGTGTCAACGGTTTTGTTCAGAAAGGTCCTTTCCTCAATCGATGGTCCGTGGCATCTTTGGGGTTAAGCAGCGTGTCGCAGTCCGCAATTCATGACCCAGTGGACCAGCCGGTAAATGTCGTTATAAACAGGTGCCGGCGTGTTGGTGCTGAGCAAGGCAGCCAACCCGGAGCGCATCCGTAGGTGTTGTCTGCGTTTTTCGCCTCGGTGAACTACACGATCCACCAGAAGGAAATGGCACGATAAATATGTCCGACCTCTTAGCATCGCAATGGAATAAGGCATCGGCGGGCTCTCCTGGTCCGCATAAGTTGTAAGAGCTTATGTGGATTGTTTGAGCCTAACGAAAACGCCATGATTTTGCGTCTCATCGAGCTCCGAAAAGGGAGCCTAGCAGGGGCGCAGTTTACTCCTGCCCCCCCGCGGTAGCTATTGTCGCTAAGTTTTGCGTGAGAATATTACAGTGTTTGGATAGCAACGCACCGCGTAGAAAGTACAAGTTTTCCACCGGGCCATAACCTAAAAGGTAGAGCTGTACTGGTAGTGAAATTTGATCACCCGGCGGACGACTAATTCAATAACGCCACTGCCGCAGAGTAGTCTACCCGCCTCATGATCAGCGAAACGCGTACGATTATCGCGGCGATTTATCCAGTCCAGCCATTAGCGGGGCTCCATGCGGCAGGGTGCTGGTGCAGGCTCCGAAGAATGGGTAAGGCAATCCGCTGAGGCACGGAAAGCCAACAAAAACCGCAACCAAAGCGCCCGCCCATTCCTTACCTTTGCCACCCCCAAAATGCCCAGTACATGCAGGCCCTAACCCCCCGTTTCGACCAATTCCGTCACCGCCATATCGGCCCGTCGCCCGAGGAGACCGCGGCCATGCTCGCCACCATCGGCGTGGCTTCCCTGGACGAGCTGATCGACCAGACCGTCCCGGAAAACATCCGCAGCCGGGAGGCGCTCCGGGTCGATTCCGCGGTCAGTGAGTACTACTACCTCCAGCACCTGAAGGGCATCGCGGGCCGCAATAAGGTCTTTCGCAGCTTCGTGGGCATGGGCTACTACGGCACCATCACGCCCAGCGTCATTTCGCGCAACCTCTTCTGCAACCCGGGCTGGTACACCCAGTACACCCCCTACCAGGCCGAGATCGCCCAGGGCCGCCTGGAATCGCTGCTGAACTTCCAGACGATGGTCAGCGACCTGACCGGCATGCCCGTCGCCAACGCCAGCCTGCTCGATGAGGGCACCGCGGCGGCCGAGGCCATGACCATGTTCTACGGCCACAAGAACAAACGCGCTAAGTCCGACCCGGCCAAGGTGTTCCTCGTCTCCGACCAGGTGCTGCCCCAGACCCTGGCCGTCCTGCGCACCCGCGCCGAGCCCCTCGACATCGAGATCGACGTGCGCCCGGTAGCGGATTTCGAACTGGACGGCGACCGCGTTTTCGGCATTCTCCTCCAGTACCCCGGTGCCGACGGTCGGATCGAGGACTATCGGGAAGTCACCGAGCGCGCCCGCGCCGCCAACATCACCGTTACCGTCGCCGCCGACCTGCTGGCCCTCACCCTGCTGGTGCCCCCCGGCGAGTGGGGCGCCGACGCGGTGGTCGGCAACACCCAGCGCTTTGGCGTACCCATGGGCTTCGGCGGGCCGCACGCCGCCTTCTTTGCCGTACAGGATACCTTCAAGCGCCTCATTCCCGGACGAATCATCGGCGTGAGCCAGGACCGCCACGGCAGCATGGCCCTGCGTATGGCCCTGCAGACCCGCGAGCAACACATTCGCCGCGAAAAGGCCACCTCCAACATCTGCACCGCCCAGGCCCTGCTGGCCAATATGGCCGCCATGTACGCCTGCTACCACGGGGCGGAGGGCCTCACCGCCATCGCCAGGCGTACCCACCACTTTACCGTCCTGCTGGCCGACACGCTCCAGGCAGCCGGCTACACCCTCTCCAGCGATCGGTATTTCGATACCCTCCACATCGAGGCCTCTCCGGAGAAAGTCGCCGGCATCCGCCAGCGTTCGCAGACCGAAGGCTACAACTTTTTCTACCCCGAGACGGGCGGCGTACGCGTGAGCTTCGATGAGACCGTGGCCACCACCGACCTCCAGGCCATCTGCCGCGTCTTCGAGGCGAAGCTGCACTACGGTGGGGCGGAACTGACCGAAGACGGCGGCGTACAGGGGATTGACACCCACATCCCACCCGCGCTCCGCCGCACGAGTGCCTTTTTGACCCACCCGAACTTCACCAGCTACCGCACGGAAACAGAAATGATGCGCTACCTCAAGCGGCTGGAAAATAAGGACCTGAGCCTCATGCACAGCATGATCCCCCTGGGCTCCTGTACCATGAAACTAAACGCCGCGACGGAGCTGATCCCGGTCAGCTGGCCCGAGTTTGCCGATATCCATCCCTTCGTGCCGATCGAACAGGCGCAGGGTTACCAGGAGCTCTTCCGCGAGCTGGAGCACGACCTGGCCGAGATCACCGGCTTTACCGCCTGCAGCCTGCAACCCAACAGCGGGGCCAGCGGCGAGTATGCCGGACTGATGATCATCCGCGCCTACCACCTCAACCGGAGCGAGGGGCACCGCGACGTGGCCCTGATCCCCGAGTCGGCCCACGGCACCAATCCCGCCAGCGCCGTTATGGCCGGGATGCGGGTCGTGGTCGTCAAGAGCGACGAGGCCGGCAACGTCGATATGGACGACCTGCGCGCCAAGGCCGAGCAGCACAGCGACCAACTGGCCGCCCTGATGATCACCTACCCCAGCACCTACGGCGTATTCGAAACCGGCGTGGTGGAGATGTGCGCCCTGGTGCACGAGCACGGCGGGATGGTCTATATGGACGGGGCCAACATGAATGCCCAGGTGGGCCTGACGAGCCCCGGCCTGATCGGTGCCGACGTCTGCCACCTCAACTTGCACAAGACCTTCGCCATCCCCCACGGCGGCGGCGGACCCGGCATGGGGCCCATCTGCTGCAACGAGCAGCTCGCGCCCTTCCTACCCGGCCACCCACTGCAGAAAACCGGCGGACAAAAGGGCACCTCCGCCGTCGCCTCCGCCCCCTGGGGCAGCGCCAGCATCCTGCTCATCAGCTACGCCTACATCAAGCTCCTCGGGGCCCGCGGACTGCGGGAGGCCAGCGAGTACGCCATCCTCAACGCCAACTACATCAAGGCCCGGGTGGAAGACCAGTACGCCGTCCTCTTCACCGGCGAGCACGGCCGCAGCGCCCACGAGCTCATCCTGGACCTGCGCCCCTTCAAGTCCGTGATGAGCGCCGGCGACCTCGCCAAGCGCCTGATCGACTACGGTTTCCACGCCCCCACCCTGAGCTGGCCCGTGGCCGGTACCGTCATGATCGAGCCCACCGAGAGCGAAAGCAAGGACGAGCTCGACCGCTTCTGCGACGCCCTCCTGGCCATCCGCGAAGAGGCCGACGCCGTGGCCCGCGGCGATGCCGAAGACAACGTCCTCCACAACGCCCCCCACACCCTCGCCGAAGTGACCGCCGATGCGTGGACGCACGCCTACTCCCGCAGTCAGGCCGCCTACCCCCTGCCTTACCTCCGCCAGGGCTTCAAATTCTGGCCCAGCGTCGGGCGCGTCGATGACGGTTATGGGGACCGGAACTTCGTCTGTACTTGTCCGCCGATCGAGGAGTATGTGCAATGAGTGAAATGGTGAAGGAGTGAATTAGTGAATGTGTGCCCTCATTCACCAACTCACTCATTCACCCATTCACCCATTCACTCCTTCTCAAAAGACCACTCCAGAATCCGTCGGTCGTCGCCGGCGGTGATCAGGGTGTGGGCATCGAGCCAGCAGAGGGTGTTGACGGAATTGACGTGCCCGCGGTCGCGCACCACTTCGACGACTTTGAGGAGGCGCAGATCGGCGGTGCTCCAGAGCTTGACGGTCTTGTCCCGGCTGGCGGTGGCCAGGTAGTCTCCCCGCGGGTGGATGGCGATGGCGTTGAGGGTCATGAGGTGGGCGGTGACTTCCCGTTCGAGCTCCAGGCCCCCTGCGTGCGCGCGCCAGCGGGAGAGTCCGGCATCGCGTCCTCCGGCAAACAGGTGGGCACCGTCCGGGGAAAAGGCCAGGGCGAATACGGAGGGCGGGTGCGCGGGTGCGCGACCAATCACGGCGAAGGTGGCCCGGTCGAGCAGGTAGATCGCGCCCTCGCTGGAGCCCACCGCGAGGCGATCGTGCACGGGGTCGTAGGCGATCCGGCGCAGGGAGTTGGAGGAAAGGGGCAGGCTCTCCAGGCTGCGGGCCTGTGGGATGGACCAGCGGGTAAGGACGCCGTCGCCGCCGCCGCTGTAGGCCTCGTCCCCCACCGTGAGCAACGAAAAAGTACCAAGCCGGTGGTGGGCGAGGTGGCGGTTCTTCTCCAAGTTCTCTGGGTAGAGCCAGTGGACGCCCCCGTCGAGGCTGCCGGCCATCAGCCCCCCGGGGACAGCAGCAAGCGCCAGAAATTTTCCGCCCTCGACGGTCGCGACTACCCGTCCGAAGTCTACATCGTCCCGGTGCCAGTGCACTAGAAATCCGTCGGCTGCGGCGGAGTAGAACCCCTCGGCCGCGGGCTCCAGGGCGTAAATGGCGGCGCGGTGACCGGAGCGGACTTGGGTACGGATGAGCACAGGCTACGCGAACAAGTTGTTAGCTGTTAGAGTTTTAGGAGGGAACTATACCTTGGCGCTGATCGTCACCCCACCTCATGAAATACATCTTTCTCATTTTACTCGGTTGGCTCATCGGCTTTTCCCTTCCCTTTTTCACCCCTACGCTTCAGCTGCTGGCTTCCCTGATTTGTTTGGGGATCGTAGCCGCGGGCCTGTATTATTACATCGACACCCGGATCAACGCGGTGCGCCTGTAGAATTACCACCCCTTGCCCATTCTTTTTCACGAGCCCATCCTCCCCCCCGGCGAATGGGGCCTCTGGCACATTACGGAGAGCGAGGCCGTGCTGCGCCAGCGGATACACCTCCACGCGCAAGAGAAACAACAGCTCGACCGCATTCGGGGAGCGGCACGCCGTCGGGAGTTCCTCGCCGCCCGCCTGCTGCTCCATACCATGAGCGGCCGAAAGGAGCGGGCGGAACTCGTCAAAGATGATGACGGCAAGCCCCACCTCGAGGATTCGCTGTTTTATGTTTCCATCAGCCACACGGTCGGGTACTCCGCCGCCATTGCCCACCCCCGCACCTGCGGCATCGACGTCCAGCGCATCGTCCCGCGCATCCGCATGCTGGCCCCCCGCTTTGTGGGCCCCGAAGAAAACGCCCGGCTGGACGACCGGTACGCCCTCGTCCAGCTCCACCTCCTCTGGGCGGCCAAGGAAGCCCTGTATAAGGCCTACGGGCGGCGGCAACTGGACTTCCGCGCGCAACTCGTGGTGGACCTCAGCGATTACACCCCGGGGAGCGGCAGCGCGCACGGAAGCATCCGGCTGGAACAGCGGGTGCTGAGTTTTCACCTGGAGTACCGGGAATACCCCGGCTACGTGCTGATGGCGGCGGTCGAAACTACCTGAGCCGGGCGGCGCGCCCTACTCCTGAAACCACGAGGCGTACAGGAGGTAGGCCGCGGCGATGCGTTCGATGGTGTCCTGCCGCTGGGCGGGGGCGAGGTCCTTGATCTTCTTCGCGGGAATGCCGGCGTATACGGAATTGGCCGTGCAGCGCATGCCGGCGGGGACCACCGCGCCGGCGCCGATGATCACGTTGCTCTCGACGACCGCGTCGTCCATGACGATAGCTCCCATACCGATCAGGACGCTGTCGTGGATCGTGCAGCCGTGTACGATGGCCCGGTGACCGATGCTTACGTCGTTGCCGATGGTAGTCGCCGCGCGCTGGTAGGTGCAGTGGATGCAGGCACCGTCCTGGATATTGACCCGGTCGCCGATGGTGATGCGGTTGACGTCTCCCCGGACGACGGCGGTGAACCAGACGCTGCAGGAATTGCCCATGACGACCTCACCGACCACGGTGGCGTTTTCGGCCAGGTAGCAGGCTTCGCCGATGACCGGGTGTATGCCGCGGACGGGTAATAGGAGGGCCATGGGGATCAGATCAGGTCGTCGTCCTCGTCTTCCTCGGCCTTGCGGCGGCGGCTGCGCTTTTTCTTGACGGGCTTGGCCTTGGGCGGGGGCGGTTTTTTGATCTTGGAGATAATCTTATTGGGCCCTTCCTTGCGCTCGCTGGCCATGCGGGCCAGGTCCTGGGCGGTGACGTCCATTACGCCGCTGGCCTGCAGCTTCATGCCCTCCAGGCTCTTGGTGGTGGTGGGCACGGCCTCCAGGCGCTTGCGGTCGATCAGTTTGTTGGTGACGCTGCAGACGCCGTATACCTTGTTTTTGATGCGCAGCATGGCGTTCTGCAGGTCCTGGACCTGGTCGCGTTTGCGCAGTACCTGTTCGTTGAGCAGTTCCAGCTGGCTGACGGAACTGCTGTCCTGCGTATAGTCGGCTCCGAAGCCCTCCGAGATATTCTCCGAGAATTCGCTGACCTGGTCGCGCAGCATTTGCAGCTCCTTCTTGGCCTGCTGGTAGTTTTCCTTTATGATCACTTTGAACTCCTCGAGTTCTTCATCACTATATCTTTCCATTCGATTATCCGGTAGCTGGATTGTAGGGTATTTTTGCCGTGGGGGACTAAGCATGCACCAAGGCTAAAGGCATAATACGTCCCCCGGGCGATCAATGTTATCTTTTTTTGCCTTTAATGCAAATTTGGTCCCGCATTGTTAGGGAAGTACCCTCCCCGCTTCCCCCGGTTTCCGGCGATTTGACGGGGCAAACCTACACTGGGGGTGAAAGTAACCGTACTTTTGCCCCTCCCAAAACCTACTCCTTCATGGCCATCATGATTACCGACGACTGCATCAACTGCGGAGCCTGCGAACCGGAATGCCCCAACAACGCCATCTACGAAGGCGGGGTAGAGTGGACGATTTCCGACGGTACGACCATCAGCGCCCCCTACACCATAGAGACCGGCGAAACAATAGCTCCCGATCAGGACCAGGAGCCCGTCAGCGACGAGTTCTACTACATCGTACCCGATAAGTGCACGGAGTGCGTGGGCTTTCACGAAGAGCCGCAGTGCGCGGCGGTGTGCCCCGTGGACTGCTGCGTGCCCGATCCCGAGCGGGAGGAATCCGAGGCCGTGCTGTCCGCCCGCCAGCAAACCCTGCACGCTTAGAGCCTCGTTCGCCGGCCGTGCGTCCGCCCCGGTTGGGCAACTTACCATACCGCAACTTTCCCATGTGCTCCGTCTAGCCTGCTTTCTACTCTGTTGCCTTACCCTGCACCTGCTGCCTGCCCAGGGTGCCCCCCTGCCCGTCAACGAAGACGGGTACGCGCTGCTGCGCCGCCTATACATACGCTATGGCTACGCGGGCTTCACGGCACCGGCATCCGATCTGAACCTGCGTCCGGCGAGCCGGGGGGACCTGGTCCGCTTGGCTAAGACCTACGGGGCGCTGCTACGGAGAGGGGATGTCGCGCGTGGACAACTACCGCTTGCAGCGGTTTTTTGACACCAACAACGAGTGGCTCAGCCTACCCACCTTCGCGGAGACGGACGATGCCGACCGGGCCCCCTTCTACATCGGCAACGACTTTGCGACCGCGAGTGAGGAATCTCCCCTGTACCGCCGGTCCCGGCGGCCGATTTTCAACACCTTCTACGAGACGCCGGCCCACCTGCTGGCTTACAACCGGAAGGACTTTTACCTGCGGGTCAACCCCGTACTCAATCTCCGGTACGGACGGGGGGAAAACAGTGGGGATGCCTACTTCTTCAATCAGCGTGGGGTACGGCTCCGGGCCGGCATCGATGACCGGGTGTTTCTGCATTTGGAGATCATGGAACACCAAATCGGGGTTCAGAATTACCTCAACGCGTACTACCAGCGGGTAAGGTCGATTCCCGGAGCGGGACTGTTAAAGGATGATTTGAACCTGGACTTCCTCGGCAGTAGCCGCGGCTTCGATTACCTGAACGGGGCGGGCTACCTCTCCGCCGACCTGACCCGCCACATCGGCGTACGTTTGGGGTACGGACAGCACTTCATCGGGAACGGCGAACGGAGCTTGTTCCTGAGTGACTTCAGCAACAACTACCCCTTCCTGGAGATCAACACCCGCATCTGGAAGTTCCACTACCGCAACCTCTTTGCGGAGTTGACGGCCGGACCGGGCAATCCACCGGGTGGGAATCAGTTGTTCCCCAAAAAATGGCTGGCCGCTCACCACCTCTCCATCAATATCGGTCAGCGCCTTTCCGTCGGCCTCTTCGAGGCGGTGGTATTTAGCCGGGATAACGGCTTCGAGTTGGCTTATCTGAATCCCATTATCCTGTACCGGACGGTAGAGGGGAGCGTGGGAAGTCCCGACAACGTCGTCATTGGCCTGACTGCCGCTTACCGCTTACCCTTCCGGACCGAAGTTTACGGACAGTTTATTCTCGATGAATTCGTGTACAGCGAGCTCTTCGTCGAGCGACGCGGGTGGTGGGCCAATAAGTGGGCCTACCAGATCGGACTCCGCCACGTAGATGCCTTTGGCATCGATCAGCTCGACCTGGTCGCGGAGCGCAACCTGGCCCGTCCCTACATTTACACGCACAAAGGACCCAGCAGCTACACGCACTTTGCCATGCCCCTGGCCCACCCCCTGGGGGCGAATTTTAAGGAGAACCTGATCGGCTTTGACTACCGCCCGCTTCCCCGCCTGAACCTGAGTGGTCGGGCCTATCTCATCGAACAGGGAGAAGGGGACGAGGGCACCGTGGTGGGCGAGAACCTGAATCAGTCCAGCGACCTCCGTAGCCTGGTTTACGGCAACGAGATCGGGCAGGGAATCCGCTACACCAACACCATCATCCATCTGCGCGGAGGCTACGAGGTACGCCCGAACCTCTGGTTCGAGGCCGATTACTTTTCGCGCAGCAAGAACTCGGATCTCGACAGCCGGGACCTGGAGACCCGCCTGATCAGCGCGGGCGTCCGGTGGAACGTGGCTCCCCGGCGCGAGGCCTTCTAATTAACTTTACAGCATGTCCCTTCCCTCCCCCGCCTTCGTCATCGAAGCAGACAAGTTGCGCCGTAACCTGGAGTTGGTTGCTGATGTGGCTTCGGCCAGCGGCGTACACATCATCCTGGCGCTGAAGGCCTTCGCTTACTGGCCCGCCTTTCCCCTGATTGCCGAGTACCTGCCGGGGGCTACGGCGAGCAGTATGAACGAGGCCACCCTGATACACCGCCATTTCGGCCGGCGTCCGCACGTCTATGCCCCCGTATACCGTCCGGCGGAATTTGAGGAGCTGGCCGGCCTGGCCGGTCACCTGACCTTCAATAGCCTCACCGAACTGGAACGCTACCGTCCCGTCTGGGAACGACTGGGTACCAGCGTGGGCCTGCGCGTCAATCCGCAGTACAGCCCGGTGGAGACGGACCTCTACAATCCCGCCAACAAATTCGGCCGGCTCGGGGAGACCCTGCCTAACCTCCCCACTAAGCCGCCGAAAGGGCTCCAGGGGCTGCACGTACACACCCTTTGCGAAAGCGACGCGGCGGCCACCGCCGAGCTGATCGAGCGGACCAAGGCGCAGTTCGGGCACTACCTCGAGCAGGTACAGTGGCTCAACCTGGGGGGCGGCCACCTGATGACCCGGGAGGGCTACGACATCCCGCTATTGATTAGCACGCTAACCAACCTACGCAAGCGCTACCCCCACCTCGAGCTCATCCTGGAGCCGGGCAGTGCCCACGTGTGGCGGACCGCTTACCTCAGCTGCACCGTGCTGGACGTGGTAAACAACTACGGATCGGCCACGGCGATGCTGGACGTCAGCTTCACCTGCCACATGCCGGACACCCTGGAGATGCCCTACCGCCCGGTGCTGCGGGGGGCCAGCGCGGAAGAACGACCCCGGCTATGCCTATCCCTACCGGCTGGGGGGAATGAGTTGTCTTGCCGGCGACTACCTCGACACCTACTACTTTGCCCAGCCCCTGCGGGCGGGCGATACGCTGATCTTCGAGGATATGGCCCACTACACCACCGTCAAATCCACCATGTTCAACGGGGTGCCCCACCCCGACATCGTGCTGGTGGGTGCGGACGGGGAGGTCCTGCAGCATCGCTCCTACTCCTACGCGGATTACGAGGCCCGCATGGGCTAAGGGGACCCCGTCCAACGGCTTACCCGTTGGACGGGGTCCCGTCGTCGGCGCCCGCCGCCTGCACGGGCAGGGGTTCCGGCGTCCCGTCGGCGGTGTTGATGAAGTAGACCCCGGCCAGCAGGACGGCGCCCGCGAGCAGCGACTGGCCGGTGATGATCTCCTCGTTGAAGAGTCCCCCGAGCAGGACGGCAACGACCGGATTGACGTAGGTATTCGTGGACACCTTGTCGGCACTTACTTTGCTGAGCAGGTAGTTGAAGGCGGAAAAGGCGGCGATGGAGCCGAAGACCACGAGGTATACCCAGGAGTAAGCGGACCGGCGGGTCACCTGTTCGATCGACCAGCCCGCCCACTCGTCGATGAGCAGGCTGAAGGCCAGCATGAACAGGCCGCCGATGATCATCTGCATGGCCGTGCCGCGCACCCGGTTGGGGCCGAGGTCGAGGCGTTGCCGCAGCAGCATGCCGGCACCCCAGCACAGCATTCCGCAGATGATGGCGGTAAGCCCCTTCCAGGCATCGACGCCCCCCAGCACCACCGGCTGAGTGATCAGCAGCGCCATGCCGCAGATGCCCACGAAGGTGCCGATAAAGGCCTTGCGCGGCGGGCGCCGGGAGAGCAGGCCCCACATCATCAGCATGACCACCAGCGGCTCGAAGGCAACGATGAGGGAGGTCGTGGAGGTGGGGATGTACTGCTGGGCCCAGACCATGGCACCCGTGCCCACGCTGAGAAAAAGTACTCCGATGATGCCGGAGTTGATGACGTACCTGCGCTTTGGGAGCTGAAGATCGCCCCGCAATAAGGTATAGGCGTACATAACCAGGCCGGCCGCCAGAAAGCGCGTGCCCCCCATGCCGAAAACCGGGATGGAACCGATGGCCCAGTAGTTGGCCAGGTAGGTGGATCCCCAGACGAAATAGGTCATCGAAAAGGCCAGCAGGATGAGGAAGCGGTCACGTCCCATAACGAAGGTGTACTTTTGCGGGAAATCAACGTGTACTGATGACCAACTTCGCTACAATACTCACGCGCACCGCTTTAGTTCTGCTGGGCCTTTCCTTTTTTGGCTGCGACCGCCCGGCGGAATCTCCGGCGTCCACCGCCCAGACTCCGGCACCGGCCACCGACAGCGGCACCGGCCTGAACATCGTGTTCGTGAAGGTGGACAGCCTCCAGGCGGGCTACACCGCCGTGGCGGAGGAACTCAGCCGGCTGGAAACCAACTACAACGAGGCCGAAAAGAACCACCAGAATCGGGTGACCGCCTTCCAGCGGGAGGTCCAGAAGCTGCAGAAGCAGGCGCAGCAGGGTCTGCTGGCCCCCAACAAGATGCAGGCCGAGCAGCAACGCCTGGCCCAGAAGGAGCAGGAGATCATGCAGCAGCAACAGCTGGCCATCCAGAGCATCCAGCAAAACCAGCTCGAGATCCAGCAGCGCTTCTCCCTGCGGGTCAAGGAGGTGCTGGAACAGATCCAGGAGGAAAACCACTACGACTACATCCTGAACCAGGGACAAAACTCCGCCGTGCTCATCACCAACGACGCCTACGACATCACGGCCATGGTGCTGGAGCGGCTCAACGCCGCCGACGCCGCCGCGGAGGTTGTCGAATAGCCGGTAGCGCATGGCCCCCACCCTCCTCTTTGAGATCGGCTTTCTGTCCGTCGGTATCTGGGACATCTTCGATGTGCTCATCGTCGGCTACCTGATCTATTGGCTGTACCGCCTGCTGAAGGGGAGCATCGCGCTCAACATTTTCGTGGGGATCGTGGCCCTGTTCTTCAGCTACCAGGCCTTCACGGCCCTGGGCATGGACCTGCTGAGCAACATCCTCAACCAGTTCATCCAGGTCGGCTTCATCAGCCTGATCATCATCTTTCAGCCCGAGGTACGCCGCTTCCTGCTGCTGCTCGGCAGCGGAACCATCAAGCAGCGCGACAGCTTCTGGAACCGCCTGCTGGGCCGCGAGGAGTTCGACCGGGAGAAAGCCCCCCAGACCGCCGTTGTCCTGCGGGCCTTCCTGCGGCTCGCCCGGCAGCGGACCGGGGCGCTCATCGTCTGCACCCAGGAAGCCGACCCCAGCACCGTGATCACCGGGGGCACGGAACTGCACGCCGACATCAGCTACGGGCTGCTGGTAAGCATCTTTCACAAGGAAAGCCCCCTGCACGACGGGGCGGTGCTCATCTCGGGGCGCCGCATCATCAAGGCCAGTGCCATCCTGCCCGTGTCGGAGAACAGCGACCTGCCCGCCGCGGTCGGCCTGCGCCACCGGGCGGCCGTGGGGGTGACCGAAAAGATCGACGTGGCCTGCTTCATCGTGTCGGAGGAAACGGGCAAGATTTCGTTTGCGTACGGCGGCGCGCTGGAGCGGGGGATTTCGGAAGAACGGCTTACGGAGCTGCTGGATATGTATTTGTAGCTAGTAAAGTCCCTCGTCGGCGGACGCCCTGACGGGACGGCCGACGACGAGCCCTAGAATACCTCCTTCCCGTTGCGGCCGATGATGAAGTATAGGATAGCGCCGAGGTACGGAATGAACAGGATGATTGCCCCCCAGATCAGCTTCTTCTCTATTGGATAAGGCTTCTTGAGCAGGTCGATCACGGCCAGCACCACGATGATCAGCAGCAGGATACTACCGATCGCCCAGATTCCGATGCCCCCGGCGATCGCCTCTCCGGCACTGACGTTTTCTCCACAGGCGGTGAGGAGGGTGAGGAGGAGGGGAAGAACGGGGAGGAAGCGGCGGATATTCATGGCGGATGGGTTTTCCGTAGAACCGTAAGGGCGCGTGGGGGTGTTCGCTGCCGGAGGCAGCCTTTTGCTTTCGTCCCGATCGCGATCGGGAGAGACCGCTTTGTACGTTCTTTGCACCTGCGGGCCCGCCCCCGCGTTACCCCACCAAACCTACCGAATGACCACCCACCAATACATCGACCAACACCGCGACCGCTTCCTCGAAGAGCTCAAGACCCTGATCCGCATCCCCAGCGTCAGCACGGCGGCCGAGCACGATAAGGATACCCACCACTGTGCCGTGCAGGTGCAGGAATACCTCGTGCGGGCCGGCCTCGAACGCGCCAAACTCTACCCCACCGACGGCCACCCGATCGTCTACGCCGAACGCCACGTGAGCGACGACCTGCCCACGGTGCTGATCTACGGCCACTACGACGTGCAGCCCGCCGATCCGCTCGACGAATGGGAAACGCCGCCCTTCGAGCCCACCGTCAAGCAGACCGCCCACCACCCCGATGGCGCCCTGTTCGCCCGCGGAGCGACCGACGACAAGGGGCAAATGTTCATTCACGTCAAGGCGGTCGAGGCCATGATCCAGACCGGCAACCTGCCCTGCAACGTCAAATTCATGATCGAGGGAGAGGAAGAGATCGGCAGTCCCAACCTCGTCCCCTTCATCACCCAGTACAAGGACATGCTGGCGTCCGACGTGATCCTGGTCTCCGATACCAGCATGCTGAGCAAGGACGCCCCCAGCATCACCGTGGGCCTGCGGGGCCTGACTTACCTCGACGTCAGGGTGCGCAGCGCGCGGGCCGACATGCACTCCGGGCTCTTCGGCGGCGCGGTGGCCAACCCCATCAACGTGCTCTGCGAGATGATCGCCAGCCTGAAGGACGCGGACAAGCACGTCACCATCCCCGGCTTCTACGACGACGTGGAGTTTCCCAGCGAAAAGGACCGCCAGCTGATGCGCGACGCCCCCTTCGACGAGCAGGAGTACATGGACAGCCCCGGCGTTTTCGGCCTGGAGGGCGAGACCGGCTACACCACCTACGAGCGCACCGGCATCCTGCCCACCCTGGACGTCAACGGCATCTGGGGCGGCTTTACGGGTGAGGGGTCGAAGACGGTCATCCCGGCCGTGGCCAACGCCAAGATCAGCATGCGGCTGGTTTCCAATCAGGATTACCAAAAGATCACCCGGCTCTTCACCGACCACTTTAAATCCATTGCCCCCGCCAGCGTAAAGGTCGAGGTGCACCCCCACCACGGCGGCCAACCTTACGTGACGCCCACCGACACGCCCGAATACCGCGCCGCGGCCGATGCCGTCAAAGCCGCCTTCGGCAAGGAGCCCGTGCCGATGTACGAGGGCGGCTCCATCCCCATCGTTCGCCAGTTCAAGGACGTGCTGGGCGTAGACACCATCCTGATGGGCTTCGGCTTCGACACCGACGGCCTGCACTCGCCCAACGAGCACTTCGGGCTGTGGAATTTCTACAAGGGGATCGAGACGGTACCGGAGTTCTTTGCGGCTTACGCCAATAAGAAATCTTAAATATGAAATTTAAAATTTCTACCTGCGTACGCCGCCTTCCTCGATGTACTGCTTGCGGATAAGCTCGTCGACGCTGGCCTCGCGCACGTCGAGAATGGCGCCGGAGAAGAACAGCGTCTTGCCGGCCAGGGCGTGGTTGGCGTCGAGGGTTACGGTTTCCTCGTTCCATTCGATCACCTTAGCGTTGACGTCCTTGCCGCCGGAGTCGGTGAGGGTGACGAACTGCCCCTGCTCCAGCAGGCCGGGCTCGATCTGCTCCCGCTCGTTGTAAAAAATGCGGATGGGCGCGTGCAGGATGTGCTCGTCGTCGCGCTGCCCGTACGCGTCATCGGGGGAGAGCACGAAGCTGAAGCCCATGCCGCTCTTCAGGCCGAAGATCCGGCGTTCCCAGGCGGGGAGCATGCGGCCGGTGCCGAACATGAACTTAAAGGGGTAATTCACGTCCATCCGTTCCAGCAGGGTGCCCGAGGGGCCGCCGTCACGGACTTCGTAGGTCATGGTTACAATGGCGTGGTCGTCGATCGTCATAGTTCCCAAAACCACTTAAGCGGTACAAGGTTGGGCGGGGCCGCGGGTGCAGTACAATGCGGTCTCTCCCGATAGCTATCGGGACGAAAGCAAAATGCTGCCTCCGGCAGCGCAGGCCTCCACGGCGGATTTACGTACTTTTCTCCCAAATCCCCGCCCGCATGGTCCGCCACCTCCTTTACCTGCTACTCGCAAGCCTAGCCACCACCCTAAACGCCCAGTCCCCCACCCGCCTGCTGGCCGACCCGGCCCTGAGCGCCGACCACATCGCCTTCGCCTACGCCGGGGACCTCTGGGTGGCCGACCGCGACGGCGCGAACGTGCGCCGGCTGACCATCGATGAGGGGCAGGAGACCCACCCCGTGTTCAGTCCGGACGGCCAGACCATCGCCTTCACCGGCGAGTACGACGGCAACGTGGATGTCTATACCGTGCCCACCGCCGGGGGCATCCCCAGGCGGCTGACCTGGCACCCCTACCCCGACGAGGTGCAGGCCTTCACGCCGGACGGGCAGCGCGTCCTGTTCACCTCCCGGCGCGGCACCTTCACCAACCGCTTCAACCAGCTGTTTACCATCGGGCTCGACGGCGGCAACGACACCCCCCTCAACATCCCGACGGCCTTCCAGGCCGACTACTCCGCCGATGGGAAGTACATCGCCTACACCCCCCTTGGCGACCGCTCCTCCATGTGGAAAAATTACCGGGGCGGCACCGTTTCCCGCATTTGGATCTTCGACACGGCCGATAACTCCGTCGTGGAGATCCCCAAGCCCGCCAGCGGCAGCAACGACAACTTCCCCCAGTGGCACGCCGGTAAGGTGTACTTCCGCAGCGACCGGAATAAGGAATACAACCTCTACGTCTACGACCCCGCCACCCAGGCCGTGGAGCAGCTTACGAACTTTAAGGACTTCCCCGTCGTCGCCCTGAGCGCCGGGGAGGGCGGGATCATCTTCGAGCAGGCGGGCTACCTGCACGTCTACGACCCCGCCACCAAAAAAACAACGCGCCAGGACATTGCCGTCAACGCCGACATCCTCGACGTACGCCCCCGCTACGTGACCGGCGGCGACCACGTGCGCACCGCCGGCGCCTCCCCCACCGGTACCCGGCTGGTGTTCGACTTCCGGGGCGAGATCCTCACCGCCCCCACCGAGAACGGCGACGTAGAAAACCTGAGCCAAACGCCCGGAGTGCACGAAACCCACCCCGCCTGGTCGCCCGACGGCAAGACGATCGCCTACTTCTCGGACGCCTCCGGGGAATACGCCCTGCACCTGCGCCCGACCGCCGCCAAGGAAGCCCGCGCGATCCCGCTGCCGGGAACCGGCTTTTACGCCCACCTCCACTGGTCGCCCGACGGCGAGCACCTGGCCTTCGTGGACAACGGCCGTAATTTCTACGTGGCAGACGTGCGCAGTGGGGAGGTGACCAAGGTTGATCAGGACGTGCTTTACTACCCCGGCGACTACCGCGACCTCTTCGGCTCCTGGTCGGCCGATAGCCGGTGGCTGGCCTACTCCAAGATCACCGCCACCAATTTTGAGCGCGCCTACGTCTACCATTTAGCTTCCGGGGAATCCACCCCCGTCACCGATCCGCTGGCCAACGTCACGGAGCCCACCTTCGACCCCTCCGGGAAGTACCTCTACCTGGCCGCCTCGACCGACGCCGGGCCCGTGGTGAACTGGTTCCAGCAGTCGAGTAACGACATGCGGGCCACCAACGGCCTCTACCTCATCACGCTGCAAAGCGACCTGACCTCGCCCTTCTTCCACCGCAACGACAGCGAACCCACCGACGAGGAGCAGTTCGCGGAGGCCCTGGACAAGGAGCGCGCGAATAAGGAGGGACAGCAAGCGGCCACCCCCGATACCACGACCGAGGAGGAGGATGCCCCCGCCCGGGTCACGATCGACTTCGACGGACTGGAAACCCGTATCGTGCACCTGCCCCTGCCCAACGGGAATTACTCCAACCTGGCCGCGCCGGCCGAGGGGGAGCTCCTGTTCCTCTCGGCCACGGATGCCGGCTCCACCCTGCACCACTACTCCCTGGAGGAACGGGAAAGCAAGGAACTGATCCCCGCCGACTGGTTCGAGGTGACGACCAAGGGCGAAAAGCTGTTCGTGGGCGCGTTCGGCAGGTGGGGGGTGACGCCCCTGGACAACCCGACCCTGGAAGACCTTAGATCACCCGACGACTACGAACTGGCCGTAAAGGTCGTCCCCACCGAAGAGTGGAAGAACATCTTCAACGAGGCCTGGCGGGTCAACCGCGACTATTTCTACGACCCCAACATGCACGGCGTGGACTGGGAAGCCATGAAGCAGAAGTATGCCGTCTTCCTGCCCGAGGTGAAGTCCGCCCCCGACCTCTACCGCGTCATGGAGTGGATGGGCAGCGAACTGGGCGTGGGCCACCACCGCTTCGGCAGCCGGGGGACTCCGCTCCATGAAGTGGAAAGCATCCCCGGCGGACTCCTGGGGGCGGACTACGCGGTGGCCAACGGTCGCTACCGCTTCAAGAAGATTTACGGCGGGCTCAACTGGAATCAGGACCTGGCCGCGCCCCTCAGCGAGCCCGGCGTCAACGTCCGGGAAGGCGAATACCTGCTTGCGGTGGACGGGCAGGAGCTGAGCGCGGAGGACAACCTTTACCGGCTCTTCGAGCGTACCGCGGGTCGGCTGGTGGAGCTCACGGTAGGCCCGAACGCCGACGGCAGCAACTCGCGTACCGTGCAGGTCACCCCGGTGGAAACGGAGTACGACCTGCGCAACCGCGACTGGGTAGAGGGCAACCTGAGGAAAGTGCACGAGGCCACGGACGGCAAGGTCGCCTACGTCTACGTCCCCAATACCGGCGGCGGGGGCTTCGAGTACTTCAAGCGCTACTTCTTCCCGCAGGTAGACAAGCAGGCCATCATCGTCGACGAGCGCTTCAACGGCGGCGGACAGATCGCCGACTACTACATCGAGCTGCTCATGCGCCCCTATCAGAACAGCTGGACCTACCGCTACGGACAGGACCAGCACGCGCCGGTCGCCTCCATCCAGGGCCCTAAAGTGCTTTTGATCGACGAGACGGCGGGCTCGGGCGGCGATTTGTTCCCCTACCTCTGGCGGCAGAACCAGCTCGGCACCATGATCGGCAAGCGCACCTGGGGCGGCCTCGTCGGCGTCCTCGGATTCCCGGAGTTCCTCGACGGCGGCTCGGTCACCGCGCCGAACGTCGCCTTCTGGGATGAAAACGGCTACCGCGTCGAAAACGAGGGCGTCGCCCCCGACATCGCCGTCGAGCAGTACCCCGCCGACGTCATGGCCGGCCGCGACCCCCAGCTGGAAAAGGCCATCGAGGTCATCCTGCAGCAAATGAAGGAGCAGCCTGCGCTCCAGCCGAAGCGGCCCGCCTTTGAAAAGCGGGGGTCGGCGGCGTATTAGTATTTACCCATTGCCATTTACAATGGGCTGCCGCACGCCGCTGGCGAGCGTAGTGTATGCTTCTCCCAAAACGAGCGAAGCGAGCATCCCTGGCGGCAGCCAAATCGTAATTCGTAAATCATAATTCGTAAATCAAAACTGCTGATTCCCCTCCCCTTCCTTCTGGTCGTTGTTGTTGACGCGGCTGCGGCGGTTCTGGGCCTTGAAGTCGATCTGTCCGAATTTGTGGCTGAAGTTGAGGCCGAAACTGCGGAAGGGAATCGCCAGGGAGCTGACCTGCTCGAAGTCCCGGCCGCGGAGGTCGGTGGCAAAGACCAGGTTCTCGTTGAAGGGGGAAATGATGCGCAGGCCGAAGGTGGTGCGGTCGCTGAGCTCGTAGTTGAGGCCCACGCCGTAGATGCTGAAGGCCGGGGTGCTGCCCTGGAGCGTTTGCTGCACGCCCCGCCCGAAGGCGAAGAAGTCGGCCCGGAGTTTGTCGGTGAATTTGTAGCTGCCGCCGGCGTTGCCGCTGATCACGTTGGCCGAGCGGGTGAGCGTCTGCTCCCCTACTAGGCCGGTTCCGTTGTAGCGGCCATAGTTAAAACTGCCGCGGAGTTCGAGCTTTTTGAAAAGCTTGAAGGAAGTGAACAGGTTAGCCCCGTAGGTCATGCTGCTGCCGATGTTGAGGAAGGTCGTGGTACTGGCCACGCCGGTCGAGTCTACCTGCAGGAAGCTCTCGATCAGGTCCCGGGTGTCGCGGATGTAGACCGCGCCGTTTAGGACGATGCCCTTGACGTAGGTGTTGTAGGCCAGTTCGTACTGGGTGACGATCTCGGGTTCGAGGTAAGGATTGCCGATCTGGATACTGTTGGGATCGGCGATGGCCGTGAAGGGATTGATGAAGAACAGGCTGGGCCGCTGGATGCGCTGGTTGTAGCTGGCCTTGAGGTTGCTGAACTGGTTGAGCTTGCGGTTGAGGATGATGCTCGGCAGGAGGTTATTGTAGGAATTCTCGAAGGTGGGTTTCTCGCTGCGGAATTCGCCGCCGATCTGGGTGTTCTCGTAGCGGGCACCGGCAACGAGGCCCCAATTGTCGGTCAAGTTCCAGTTGACGCTCAGGTAGCCGGCGTAGACGTCCTGGTCGTAGAAGAAGAGGTCCGTCAGGGTAGGGTCGTCGCGGAAGGTGGCCTCGTCGGTGTCCCTGACCTGGGTCCGGTAGTCGCTGTCGATGCGACGCAGGACCGACTTGACCCCGGTCTCCACCTTAAATTTCTCGTTGACGGGGTGGACGTAGTCAAGCTGACCGGTGTACTCCAGGTTGAGCCCGTCGTTGGTATTGATGAGGTCGCGCTGATAGACGGGCAGGTCACCCCGCTGGTCGACGATGTTGTCGGTGTTGCTGTTCTGGCCACTGAGCTGGAGGGCAAAGATGAACTCCCGGTCGGGTTGGTTGGGGAAGGTCTTGCGGTAATCCAGGGTTCCGTCGAAGCCGCTGTTCGCGTTTCTGTTGTCGTTGAAGCGGGAGAAGGTGATGGGATCTTCGCTGAGGTTATCGAGCCGGCCGGTGGTCGTGCCGTCCCCGCCTCGGGCAAATCGGTTGTAGCGTCCGCTTAGATTGATACTGTTGTAGGCATTAAAATCGTAGAAAGCGCCCAGGTTCCCGTTGGCCCCGAAGAAGTTCGTGGAGTTGACACCCCGTTGCGTCAGGAGGCGCTCCGTTTCTCCGGTCGGGCCAAAGTCAGTACGCAGAAAGTTGAAGTCGGCATCCCGTTTCCAGCTCCAGAAACCATTGAGGCCGCCGTTGATGCCAAAGCGGCCGAGCAGGCTGTTGATGTTCAGGCCGGCATTATTCTGTAGGTTGCCAATGCTGGTGTTGGCCGTTCCGGTAAAACCCTGGGCCTCCTGCTTCTTGGTGATGATGTTGATGATGCCGCCGCTGCCCTCGCCGTCGTAGCGGGCGCTGGGCGTCGTGACGACCTCCACGCTCTTGATCTGATCGGAGGGGATGCTTTTCAGGGCATCGGCCACATTATTGGCGAAGATGGTAGACGGACGGCCATTGATCAGGATGCGCAGATTAGAAGAACCCCGCAGGCTTACGTTGCCTTCCAGGTCCACACTCAACAGCGGAACTTTACGGAGGAGGTCGGTGGCGTCGCCCCCGTTGTTGGTGGCATCCTTTTCGGCATTGTAGACCAGTTTATCGATGCGGTTCTCCACCAGGGCGGCCTCGGCGGTTACCTCAACGCCGTCGAGCATCACCGCGTCGGCTCCGAGGGAGATGGGGGCGAGCTCCAGGTCAGGACTTTTCTTCGTGGTTTGGACGTCCGCTACCAGTTGCTCGGCGTACCCGATGAAGGTGGCCTTGATCTGGTAATCTCCGACGGGCACGTCCGCTATTCGGAAACTGCCGTCGGGTTCGGTCAGGGTACCATTGATCTGCTTGCTGGCGTCGGCGGACAGCAACACGACGGTGGCGTACTCGACGGGGCCGCCGGTCTGGGCGTCTACCACCGTTCCCTTGATGACGCCCTTGATGGCGGGGGGGCCACCGGCACCGGGGTAGCCCTGAGCGGCGAGGGTGACGGAAAACAGGCAAAGCAGCAGGGGCAGAAGTTTCATAGCTGGAGTGTCATCATCTAGTGATGTCAGGAGGACGGATGAACCGGCCGCAGGTTGCGAGAATCGACGGGCAATCTACCATCGGCCCATTATTCTCTACTACCCGACCGGCTGATTCACTCAGTCGTCGCCGTCCTCCTCCTCCTCCTCCTCTCCGGTCCGGATAAAGGCGCCGCGCCGTGGGGCTGGCACTTCGGCATCTAGCCCCCGCATCGTCTTCCAGATAATCATGGTGAAGAGCTCGTCCGGTACCGCATCCTCGCGTTCCAGGTTGATCCGCCGGGAAAGCTCGGACAACTCGTTCTGGGCAACGTTCAATTCATCCAGGTCAACCCTCGCCGGGCGCGCGCGGTAGGGCCGGGTATCGGCCTCCGCCTGAAAGCAGGCGAAAAGGGGCGTCGCGGCGGCGTCGTACTGGCTCATCGGAGGCAAGCCCAGAATGAGTTCCATCGTACGCAGCCCCCCCGCCGTGGAGTACATGGTCGACGCTACGTGGCCTCGCCGGGTGTAGGGGCTCGCCACCAGCATTAGCGAGCGGTGGGCGTCAACGTGGTCGGGGCCGTTCTGGGCGTCATCTTCGGTGATGAAGACCACGGACTCTTGCCAGATCGGACTTTGCGACAGGTGCTCCACGAACAGGCCGATGGCCAGGTCGTTGTCGGCGACCATGGCCGCCGGGGTCGGGTTCCCGATGCGCGCCCCGGCGGTATGGTCGTTGCCGAAGCGGATGGTGTTAAAGCGGGGTACCGCGTCGATGGCCAGCAGGGAATCGAAGTCCGCCTGCCAGCGGGCGTAGCGCAGCGTATCACGAATCCTCAGGTTATAACCGGGGAAGTCCGGGGCCATGTGCCCCCGCAGGCTCTCCAGGTAGGTGTGGTTGAGGTTGGCGAATTCCCCGTAGGTGCGGTAGCTGATGCCGGCGCGGCGGCAGTAATCCC
This sequence comes from Lewinellaceae bacterium, assembly GCA_963803525.1. GTDB lineage: Bacteria > Bacteroidota > Bacteroidia > Chitinophagales > Saprospiraceae > Neolewinella. The sequence continues at coordinate 335,681 of CAWDMV010000002.1, read as the reverse complement.
AGATGTAGCCCTGCTTGGGGTAACTGATTTCGCGCGACCCCTCGTAATCGTAGGTGCCCCCGCGGCGACCGTAGCTTACCGGCCAGGTCTTTTCGGTATAGTCGGTGGCGTAGGCGGCCGTACTCCAGTTGTGGCCGTCGGCGCTTACCTCGGCGTCGACGTAATAGTTGTCGAGCAGGACAAATTCGGTCGCCAGTGCGTGGTGGTTAGGCGTGATCGAGTCGGGGAAAAGGCACAGGCCGGCATCGCCGTTGCCCTGCTCCAGATCGCCCAGCACCTGGTCGTAAGTCCGGTTCTCCTTGATGATGTAGAAGACATACTTGAGCGGACTGGGGTCCCCCACCCGGCGCGGGATGGGGCCACCGTCCTCCCCCGCGGCCAACTGCTGCTTTTCTTTCGTGTAGGGCGTGTTGGCGTAGACCAGCTCCGTGAGTTCCCGCAGCCGCTCTCCGTCGGGTACCGCCTGGATACCCAGCGTACCGGTGAACATGCGCGCGATGTACTCCGTCTCCGCGGTTCGGGAGGTGTATGGGTTGGGACCATCGGGATTGGCGTAGGAACCCAGCCCCTTGGCGTTGACGACCAGCAATTCCTCCCCGCTACCCGCACCACGGTGGGATACCAGCCGGTCGGCACGAAGCCTTCCGACTCGGAGTGCCCGGCCTCCCGGATGTCGAATACGGCCAGGCTGTTGTTGTCGGCGTTGGCCGCGTATAGTATGCTCCCGTCGGGGGATACCGCGAGGCTGTTGGTCGTACTTCCGGTGAGTGCACCGATCCGAAACAGCCGCGCCTCCGACCGGGCCCAGCGCCGCACCATCAGCCGGGCAAACCACTCGTGTACCTCCGGATGGCTGGTCAGCAGCCGCTTAAACTGCCGCAGATCAAAGGACCGCACGGTGATCGGGGATAGGGTACGCACGAACTCCTGAAAGCCGTCGGGGGTATTGAGGTACTTGAGGTTGCCGAAGAAGTCACCCGGCCCGGCCGTATCGTAAATAACTTCCCGGCCCTCGGGGCCGTAGCCACCGATCTTGACCGCGCCGCTAGTGAGGATAAACACCGACTCCATGCGGTCCGCCGGACGGTACACGTAGGCACCCTTGGAAAAAGACAAGTCGCGGCCCAGCGTAGGCAGCGGGTGGGGAAGCTCCGTTCGGGTGGTGACCAAGTGCATTGCACGCAAAGAACGCCAGGAAATGTTTAGCCCAAATTAAGCCAGTATGAATTGCCCGGACGTACTCCGCCCCATTACTTTTGGGACTCTCCTCACCCTTGAGTCCCCGCCCCGATCACCCAGCAGCATATGCCCGACCAGCAACCGCTCCAATTTACCCCCCTCACCACGCAGGAGAGGCAAGCGGCGGCCGCCAGGACCTACCACCTGCTCCGTAGTCGCCGGACCGTGCGCGATTTTGCCCCTGCCCCCGTCCCCCGGGAGGTCATCGAAAACATCATCCGCACCGCCTCCACCGCCCCCAGCGGGGCGCACAAACAGCCCTGGACCTTCTGCGTGGTGGAAGACCGGGAGGTAAAATGCCGGATCCGCGCGGCCGCCGAGCAAGAGGAATTTGAGAACTACCACGGCCGCATGTCGGAGGACTGGCTCGCCGATCTCAAAAAATTCGGCACCGACTGGCGGAAGCCCTTCCTGACTACGGCCCCTTACCTCATCGTCGTCTTCAAGAAGGCCTACGACCTCGACGCCGCCGGGGAAAGACACAAGAACTACTACGTCAACGAGTCCGTCGGCATTGCCTGCGGCTTCCTGATCGCGGCCATCCACCGGGCCGGACTGGTGACGGTCACTCACACCCCCAGCCCGATGAACTTCCTCCAGCGCGTGCTCGACCGGCCGGCCAACGAGCGCCCCTACCTGTTGCTGCCGGTCGGCCTGCCGGCGGAGGGAGCTACCGTGCCGGTGATCGAGCGGAAGGGGCTGGAGGAGGTGATGGTCTGGTATTGAATAGTTGGTATTAAATAATCCGTTATCTTGGATAGTACAATCGACTGCCGTGTATTTCCCCCCCTTCCCGCTTGGCTTGTCTCCTTTCTATTCCTCCGAACGGATTACCGCGGAAGACTTCGAGGCGCTTTGCCGCGAGCAACCGGATTTACAGGCAGAACTTGAACCCGATGGAAGAATTAAGATCATGAGTCCGGTAGGAGGTGCCAGCGGTAACCGCGAAAACGAATTTAACGCAGACCTCACGCTATACGCACGTGCGCGGGGTGGAAAGGCATACAGTTCGAGTACCGGTTTTAGGCTTCCCGATGGGTCGGTTCGGTCTCCTGACGCAGCCTACCTGTCCGACGCTCAGCTAAGTACATTGTCAGCGGAAGAGTTAATTAAATTCATTCCCGCAGTTCCCATTTTCATCATAGAGGTGCTATCCGATTCCGATTCATTGCGCGAAGCCGAAACTAAAATGCGCGACACCTGGATCGCCAACGGCGTTCGACTCGCCTGGCTGGCCGACGTGGACAACGACCGCCTCTGGGTGTACCGCGCCGACCACTCCGTCGAACTCGTCAGTCCGCTCGATCGTACGATCACCGGGGAGGAGGTCCTCCCCGGTTTCACCTTCGACCTGAACCTGCTCTCCTGACCCACCGTTGTGGCGGGTATGTGGACCTGCCCGAAATGCCAACGCCCCTTCCGCCGCCCCGGACAGCAGCACATCTGCAGCGAAAAAACCATCGACGAGATCTTTGCGGGCAAGCCGGATAACGTCGTCCTGGCCTTCGATGACGTGCTGGTCGCTACGGCCGACTGGGAGCCCAACCTCATCACCCCCGCCCGCCACGCCATCATGTTCACCAACAAGCGGGCGTGGCTGGTCGTCCGCCCCATGACGAAGCTGCTGGAGCTGAGTTTCTTCACCGACGAGATCATCAACAGCCCCCTCCTCCATCGCTCGGCCCTGGACAGCATGGGCAAGAACAAGTACCGCCACTCCATCCGCCTCCACGGCCCCGGCGAGCTTTCCCCCGAGGCGATCGACCTCATGCGCAAGGGGTACCGCTACAGCAACCGTTAGCGCTTGTTTGGGATTTCCGAGCCTGACGAAAGCGCCGCTATTTTGGGGTCTATTCGAGCCTCATAAAGGCGAGGTGCACTTCGTGGCTGCTTCGCGGTGGCGGGCAAAGTGACGCTTTTGGGGCGAAGAATAAGCGCAAAAGAGCAAATACGCGGCGGTGACCGAAGTCCCAAACAAGCGCTTAATGCCTTTTGCCCATCTTTACCCCATGGCGAACAAACTCTGGCAAAAAGACTACCCCCTCGACCAACGCATCGCCGACTTCACCGTCGGCCGCGACCGCGAGCTCGACCTCGAGCTGGCCCCCTTCGACATCCTCGGCTCCATCGCCCACGTCACCATGCTCGAGGAAGTGCACCTCATCGATCCGGCGGCGGCGCGCAGGTGCAAAGAAAAACTCCGGGAGTTGTACCATTCCGCGGCGGCCGGGGACTTCACTATCGAAGCCGGCGTCGAGGACGTGCACAGCCAGGTCGAGCTCCTCCTCACCCGCGCCCTCGGCGACGATGGCAAAAAGATTCACTCGGGCCGCAGCCGCAACGATCAGGTGCTTGTAGATCTTCGGCTTTACTTCCGCCACCGCATTCAGGCCATCGTCGGGCAAACCGCCGAGCTGAGCCGCACCCTACAGTCCCTCAGCGAACAGCACCACGACAAGCTCCTCCCCGGCTACACCCACCTGCAGATCGCCATGGTGAGCAGCTTCGGCCTCTGGTTCGGGGCCTACGGCGAAGCCCTCATCGACGACCTGCGGCTCTGGAAGGCGGCCTATGACGTGGTCGATCAAAATCCCCTGGGGTCGGCGGCCGGCTACGGCTCCAGCTTCCCGCTCGACCGCGACCGCACCACCGCCCTCCTCGGCTTCCGGGAGCCGGTCGTGAACGTGGTAGCCGCCCAGATGGGCCGCGGGAAGTCCGAGCTCACGGTGGCCTTCGCCATCGCCGGCCTCGCCCAGACCGTCGGCAAGCTGGCCATGGACGTCTGCCTCTACAGCAGCCAGAACTTCGGCTTCCTGCAACTGCCCGACGACCTGACCACCGGCTCCAGCATCATGCCCCACAAAAAGAATCCGGACGTCTTTGAGCTCCTCCGCGGGCGCTGCAACCTCCTGCAGACCCTCCCCGCCCAGATGAGCCAGCTCGTCGGTAACCTGCCCAGTGGCTACCACCGCGACTACCAGCTGCTCAAGGAGGCCATCTTCCCCGCGCTGGACCAGCTGGAGGATGGACTGGCCATTGCGCTCTATGCCCTGCCCCGCACCCGCGTCCACGCCCAGGCACTGCCCTCCGACCCTAAGTATGCTTACCTCTACAGCGTGGAGGCCGTCAATCAACTCGTCCTGGACGGCGTGCCCTTCCGCGATGCCTACCTGCAGGTCGGGAAGGACATCGAGGCCGGCACCTTCCTGCCCCCGACCGACCTGCAGCACACCCACCTGGGCAGCCTCGGGAATTTAGGCAATGCGCGCATCAGTGAAAAGCTGGCGGCGGTGATGGCGAGTTTCGGACTTCGGGCGGGCGGAAGCGGCACTGGAGGAACTCGCCACCCCTTAAGCCGAGTTTCTCTATCTCTTTACCGCGGGTCATCATCCGGCGTATCCCACTTCGAGCCGCCGATGTCTTCGCCGCGGGCGGTGGCGAGTTGAACGTCGAGCGCCTCGATGAGCCGGTCACCGATAAACCGGACCAGCGGCTGGTAGTCGCCACCATCCGCCTGTTCCAGCGACTTGTAGTAGTCCAACCGGTCATTTACGGGAATGATGGTAACCGGGTAGCCCGCCCGCATCAAGGCGAAGTTCATGACCATCCTACCGATACGCCCGTTTCCGTCGTCGAAGGGGTGAATGGCGACAAATTCGTGATGAAGCACCGCTGCCCTGAGTAGAGGATGTAGGTCATCCTGTTGTTCTACCGTTTCGTACCAATCGAGCAAATCACGCATCAGACCGGGTACTGCGTTGGGCTCGGCGAAGTAATGCATCCTTCCAGAGGACGTACGGACGTGATTCGGCTCCCGCTTGTATACGCCTACGTGGATGGTCCGGAAGACTTCCCGTCCGTCGGGAGTAATGGCCCGCTGGGGGTAATCCTCCTTCAGCATGATCTGGTGGAGCTGGCGTACGTCCGTCTGCCGGAGGGGGCGGGGGCCCTTTACCATATTAAGCATCACGTCGACCGCGTCGCGGTGGCCGATGATGTCGAGGTGGTCCTTGAGGGGTTTGCCCTTAGCGGTGATGCCGTAGAGCAGCAGGGTCAGTGTTTCCCCGTAGGTCAGTTTATTCCCCTCGATGGCGTTGGAGTTGTAGTTCCAGATGCGCAGGGTCTGCTGCAGCACGTGCTCTTCCATGTTGCGGCTGAAGGGACGGCGGCCGTCGATGTCCGCCTTCATGGCGGTCGCCTGCGCCAGTACGGGGAGGTGCTGCAGCTCCTTCCAGTTCACCTTGTCGGTGATTCGCTTACCGGCGGGACGGTCCGGCTCGTTCAGTAAGGCCGGCGACTGCTCGGGGTAACGGTAAGCATCCCGCCGTCCGTCCGTGAACACCAGCATCGGTTCCTTGCCGATGGCGGCGGCCAGACTGGCAATGGTAGAGAGTTTGGTGTCCGAAGGGCTGTTGAGCAGCTTCGATGCGTACCCTTTGCTGATGCCCAGTCGCCGGGCCAGTTCGGTTTGGGTAATTTGCTCGCGTTGCAGGTAAGCCCGGACCTCCTCCGAGATCGCGGCATTGAGCCGCTCGGTGAGGGTGGTCGTATCTATTGATGCTATAGCCATAGTTTCCTTTTAACGAAACTCATAGCCCAAAAGTTTCCTCCCAAAGAAACTACACCTCCTGTAATTCCACCAACTTCCGGTATGCGCCTCCCAGTTCCAGCAGTTCCCCATGGGTACCCCGTTCGATGATGCGGCCGCGGTCGAGGACGAGTATCTCGTCCGCATGCTGAATGGTGGATAGTCGGTGGGCGATCACCAGGGCGGTACGGCCACTCAGCAGCCGCTGCAGTGCTTCCTGCACCAGACGTTCGGATTCGCTGTCGAGGGCCGAGGTAGCCTCGTCCAGAATCAGGATCTCCGGATTGCGGAGAACGGCGCGGGCGATGGTGATGCGTTGGCGCTGTCCGCCGCTGAGCTTGCCGCCGCGGTCGCCGATGTTGGTGGCGTAGCCGTCGGGGGCGGCCACGATAAAGTCGTGGGCGTTGGCGACCCGGGCGGCGGCCTCCACGGCTTCGGGGGTCACGCCGCTCATGCCGAAGACGATGTTGTTATAAATGCTGTCGTTGAACAGGATGGCCTCCTGGCTGACGATGCCGAATTTCTCCCGGAGGGTTTTCAGGGAATAGTCGCGCAGCTCCCGCCCGTCCAGCGTAATGGAGCCGGCGGTGGGGTCGTAGAAGCGCGGCAGCAGGTCGGCGATGGTGCTCTTCCCTCCCCCGCTGCTGCCGACTAGGGCCAGGATCTTCCCCCGCGGCAGGCGGAAACTGATGTCCTGCAGGACCCTTGCGGTAGAGCCCCCGTACGCGAAATCGACGTGGTCGAACACGACACCTGTGGATGCGTCGACCGTTCCCACTTCCCCCGCACCCGCGGCCCCGCCCCGCTCGTCTACCTCCGGCGCTTCGGCCAGTACCTGCTCTACCCGCTCGAGGGCGCCCAGGCCCTTCTGTATGTTGTACCAGGCCTTGGAAAAATTCTTGGCCGGGTCGATGACCATGTAGAAGGCGAAGATGAAGGCAATGAAGGTGCCGGCCTCCAGGCTGCCCCCGAAGACCTGCCGCGAACCGTAGAGCAGCAAGACCGCCACGGTGGCAATGCCCAAAAATTCGGTGAGCGGACTCGAGAGATCGCGCCGCCACAGGAGCTTAGTCAGCCGGCCGCGGTAGGTGTCGTTGAGTTCGGCGAATCGCGCGCCCTGGTAGGCCTCCCCGCCGAAGGATTTGATGATGCGCAGTCCGCCCAGGCTTTCCTCGGTGCGGCTGACGATGTCGCCCAGGGTTTCCTGTACTTCCCCGCTGCTGCGCTTCAGGCGCTTGCCGATGCCGCCGATGACGACGCCGGTGAAGACCATCAATCCGAACACGAACAGCGTCAGCGAGGGGCTCACCACGAGCATGAAGCCGAGGGCCCCGAGGATGATGAAGGGTTCGCGGAAGATCGCCTCGAGTACGTTGAGGATGCTGCTTTCCACCTCCTGCACGTCGCCGGTTATGCGGCTCAGCAGGTTGCCCTTACGCGCTTCGGTGAAGTAGCCCAGCGGCAGCCGCAGCAGGTGGGCGTAGAGTTCGTTGCGCAGGTCGCGGATGATGCCGTTGCGCACCGGGGCCATGAAGAAGAGGGCCAGGTAGCGAAACAGGTTCTTGAGGAGAAAGGAGGCCAGGATCAGTCCGCAGACGTACAGCAGGGCGGTCTCGCGGCCCAGCTCGTCGATCCACCGGGTGACGTGATAGGCGCCGTACTGCTCCAATTCGGCGAAGGAAGACAGGCGCTCGGGGGCGACCCGTACCGCCTCGGTCTGCTCGAACAAAATATTGAAGAAGGGCTGAAAGATCGGGATCGACACCACGGTGAAAACGGCCGTAAGCACGTTACACACGATGGCTACGGCCACCAGGCCCCGGTAGTTGCCCATGTAGCCCAGGAGGCGGCGGAAAGAATTCATGGGGTAAAGGTAGGGAGGGGGTAGTCCTTTAGTTGGTCAGAGCTTTAGTTCTTTAGGGGTGCCTTCCCGGGCTGTTCTATCTTTGTGGCATGGCCCGGATACACGCATCGACCTACGACTTCCTGCGCGCGCTTGCCGCGAATAACGACCGCGGGTGGTTTGAGGAGCACCGGGCGACCTACGAGGCGGCGCGGGACAATGTCGCGGATTTCGCCGACGAGCTGCTGCGGCGCCTGCGCCGGGCGGACGTAATCAGCACGGAGAATGGCCGCAAGGCCTTGTTTCGCATCTACCGCGACGTCCGCTTCAGTAAGAACAAGCTCCCCTACAAAACTAACCTGGCCGGCGGCTTCACGCGCGACGGGCGGCAGCGGCGGGGCGGCTATTACTTTGCCCTGTCTCCGGGGGAGAACATGGTGGGCGGCGGCTTCTACGGCATCGAGCGCGATGATCTCAAGCGCATCCGCGAGGAGTTGGGCGCGGACGCGGGTGAACTGCGGGCGATCCTGGGCGCGGAGTCCTTCCAACGGCTCTTCGGTCACCTCCGCGGTGACCAGCTTAAGACCGCGCCGGCCGGCTACCCCCGCGATCACCCCAACATCGACCTGCTCCGCTACAAGCAATTTTACGCGGGCCGCGACTTTACCGAAGCCGAGGTGCTCGCCCCCGACTTCATCGACCGCGCGGAGGAAGTGCTGCTCGGGTTGCGGCCCTTCTTCGACTACTTCAGCGACGTACTGACCACCGACGCCAACGGGGAAAGCCTTCTTTAAATTTAAAATTTAGAATTGGACATTTTCAATTTACTCGTCGTCTCCGATTACCGGGACAGCCTGAACGCCGTCCGCCCCGAGGGTCGTTGGTTCGTGGAGCTGGCTACTAACTACGGGTACCAGATCACGATCATGACCCACCGGGAAGGGGCTAACTACCTACCGGAGCTGGAGGCCGCCGGCATCCGCATCATCGATTGGCACCCGGAGTCTAAATTTGGCCAAGCCGATCGCGACGGGATCCGGGCGGAACTAAAGGCCGGCGACTACCAGCTCCTTCATCTATTCAACAATAAGGCCATTGCCGCCGGCGTCCGCGCCGCGAAGGGGTGGCCGGGCAAGGTGCTCACCTACCGGGGCTACACCGGCAACATCCACTGGTGGGACCCCTCGGCCTACTTCCAGCACCTCCATCCCCGGGTAGACCTCATCACCTGCGTCAGCGCCGCCGTGAAGGAGAGCTTTGACAAGCTGCCCTTCTTTGATGACCGCAAAACCGTGGTGGTGGGTAAAGGACACGATCCACAGTGGTACGATGCCGTGAGCCCGGCCGACCTCCACGCCACCTTTGACATACCGCGCGATAAACGGATCGTCATCATCGTGGCCAACGCGCGCCGGATGAAGGGGATGGACTACCTGGGCACCGCGATACGCCGAATGCCCGCCGAACTGCCCCTCCATTTTCTCTTCGTGGGGCGCGGCCTGGAAACCACGGCGCTGCGGGTAGACCTGGCCGACAGCCCTTACCACGACGCGGAAGACTTCACCTTCACCGGCTTCCGGGAAGACGTCCTATCCCTGCTGGCGGGGGCCGACGTCAGCCTGCTGCCGAGCGTCAAGGGGGAGGGGCTGAGCAAGGTGCTGCTGGAAAGTATGTTCCTGGGACGGCCCACCATCATGACCGACATCGGGGGCAACCGGGGGCTCGGCATCGACGGCGAAACGGCACTGATCATCCCCCCCCGTGACGAAGATGCCCTGGTTGACGCGATCGTCCGTCTGGTGGAAGACCGTACCCTACGGGAACGGCTCGGTCGTGCCGGCCGGGAGTACATCACCGAACACTACCGCGCGGAACGCTCCGCGGCGGAACTGGACGGCGCCTACCGCCTGGTGCTCACGCGTTAAGGGAGACGGCGCATTTTAGGTTTTCCCGTTTATTCGTAGCTTTCTACCTTACCGGAGCAAAATCAACGATCTATGCAAATGCGAATCCTCCACCTACTTGCCGTGCCGGTGCTCCTCTGGGGCTGTGGGAACGACGCGACCCGCGCCGATAATATGGCCACCCCCGAAGAACAGATGACCACCGAGGAAGACGTAATTATCGAGGGCGACGGCGAGTGGACTGACCTCCTGGCCAACGGCAGCCTCGATGCCTGGCACCGCTACGGCGAAGAGGCCCCCGGCTCCGCCTGGAAGGTCGACGGGGAGGGCGTCCTCTACCTCGACACCAGCAACAAGGGCGACCACGGCGTCGAGGGCGGGGGTGACCTGGTCACGGACGAGAGCTACGACAACTACGAACTGGAACTGGACTGGAAGATCGGTGAGTGCGGCAACAGCGGCATCATCTACAACATCGTCGAATCCGACGCCAATGACTACCCCTGGCAGACCGGCCCCGAAATGCAGATCCTCGACAACAGCTGCCACCCCGACGCTGAGATCGTTACCCACCGGGCGGGTGACCTTTACGATATGATCACGGGGGAGCCCGAGAACGTCAAACCGGCCGGGGAGTGGAACAGCATCCGCCTAGTCGTCAAGGACGGCTACGTCGAGCAGTGGCAGAACGGTGAAAAGGTCGTCAGCTACACCGCCGAGGGGGAGCCCTGGGAGGCCATGATCGCCGACTCTAAATTCAAGGACATGGGCGACTTCGGCAAATCCACCTCCGGAAAGATCGCCCTGCAGGACCACGGGGACCCCGTTTGGTTCCGCAACATCCGCATCCGCGAACTGGACGCAAAGTAAACCGACCACACAAAAACTCTCCCTTTCATGAGTATCATCCTAGATTCCAACCCGCCAGCCGGCCTTGCCGCCGGGGTACCCGCCAACCGGGACCGCCTCTTTCTGGCGGCCTGCGTTTCCCTGATCGTCACCTCGATGACCTTCGCCATCCGGGCGGGACTACTCACGGAGCTCGGCGAGACCTTCGCCCTGACTGACGTACAGCTCGGCTGGGTGAACAGTATGGCCTTTCTGGGCTTCCCCATCGCCATGCTCGTAGGCGGCTTACTCTACAATCAGGTAGGCCCGCGAAACATGCTACTCGTGGCCTTCGTCTGTCACGTGCTGGGCCTCGGGCTGACCATCTTCGCCGGGGACATCGGCCCGCTCAGTGGTTTCTGGGGCCTGATGATCTCCACTTTCTTCATCGGCCTGGCCAACGGCAGCGTGGAAGCCGCCTGCAACCCCATGGTGGCGGAGATGTACCCCGATAAGAAGACCGAGATGCTGAACAAGTTTCACGTCTGGTTCCCCGGCGGCATCGTGATCGGCTCCCTGATTGCCCGTTTCTTCGGCGACGCCCTGGGCTGGCAGTTGCTGATCGCGACCATGTTCGTCCCTACTGTCATCTATCTGCTGCTTATTCTCGGCCAGCAGTTTCCCAAGTCTACCTCCATCAGCCGGGACACGGGGGAGAACATCCGCAGCCTCATCACTCCCCTCTTCCTCTTCATGGTGGTCTGCATGACCCTGACGGCCACCTCTGAATTCGGAACTACCCAGTGGGTGGAGAAGATTCTCGGCGCCAGCGGGGCGAGTCCCATGATCGTCCTGGCCCTCGTTACCGGGCTCATGGCCGTCGGACGCTTCTTTGCCGGCCCCATCGTCCACAATTTCAATCCCACGGGCGTACTGCTCATCTCCGCGGTCCTGACCACCCTGGGCATCTACCTGCTCAGCACCCTGACTGGTGATATGGTGTACGTCGCGGCCATCGTTTTTGCCCTCGGCGTCTGCTATTTCTGGCCGACCATGATCGGATTCGTCGGGGAGTACATCCCACAGACGGGTGCGCTCGGCATGTCGCTGGTGGGCGGGGCCGGTATGTTTGCCATGGTGATCTGGAACCCCATCATCGGAGGCTGGCTGGATAAGGCCAAGGTAGCCGCCGAAAGCGCCGGCGCGACCGGTGGAGAGGCCGACATCATTGCCGGGCAGGTTACCTTATCCAATATGCTGTGGTTCCCCGGTATTCTCATCCTGCTGTTTACCGGGCTGTACTTCTACATGCGTAACCGGCAGGTGCAGGTACCGGCGGATAAGGCCGTGCTGAGCCCCAAAGCCATGTCTACCCCGGGCTCGGCGCGTTAAACATCGCGCCCCCCCATACCCCGGGAACCGTGAACGGCCCACCTCAGTTAGCTGAGGTGGGCCGTTCGCTTTATTCGTAGTGCTTACTTTGCTATCTATCTACGGGCGGGGGCGCAGGTGCAGGGGGGTTCCACATACCAGGCAGGGCCAGCTCTTCATCACGGCAGTGGGCCGGGCACCTGACGGGCAACTACCGTCCATTCTCCGATTCATACTAAGTGGGGCATAGCAGCGCGGGTATACTCGCTTCCATAAAATGAGAATGCCGCTTACTCGGGTAGAGAGAGCGGCATTCCACAGGAGCCGGGACTCCTGAGCGGGTATTGGCCGGGCTTAATCCAGTGCATCCGTACGCTTACCGGCGGAGTAGTTGATCTTGAGCTGGTTACTCTTCCGGAGCTTGGTCTTGACGTCCTGTACGATACCCATGGTCACCTCGCCATCTACCCGAAGCGAGGAGGTGATGCGGGAGCGCTTAGCTTCCGGGAGCTTCACCTTGTGCTGCTCGAGGAAAAGGGGGATATCGTCGACCGTAGAGATCTTATCGCCCAACTGGATGCGGGGAGAAGTACCGTACACGCTTTGGTACTGTTGCGTAGGGCGTCCTACGTAGATGTAATTGACGAGAGATTTCTCATCAAGCTTAGTTAGCTGGGTAGCTTCCGGCGTGTTAACGGAGAGCTTGAGGTCAGAGTCACGAAGTACCGTTACCATCATGAAGAAGAAGAGCAACATGAAAATGATATCGGGCAGGGAGGCCGTGGAGATCGCGGGAGATGACTTACCGCGCTTTTTCTTGAACTTTGACATAGTAGCTGTTATGGTTTTGATGCGTTGGAGGAGAGATGCTGCCTGCCGGGTAGTTGGTGTACGGAGGGTGAAAGAAGGGGTAGGACATCAACTGACCTACCCCTTTGATTGCGTTAAACTTTACTGCTCCTCACCAAAATTGGTCGGCTCGGCCTCGGAGAGTACCATGGGGATCTCGTCCCGGATGGCTTTCCGCTGCGCGAAGGGCATTTCCTCAGTGTAGGGCTGTCCGTAGCGGCGCTGGGAAAGCTCGTCCCAGAGGTCGTCATAAGCACCCTTCAGCTCATTGTAGACGGCCAGGTAGGTATCGTAGTCGGTACCCCGGTCGTTCTTGAGGGAGATGATGGCGTTCTTAGGGCCTTCCGCGAGATCGGGCCGCTTGGCGGGGTTCGTGATGAACTCCTTAGCGCGCTCACGTAGTTCGCCGATGCGGGCCGGTTCCTCCCGTACGAGCAACTGGTTTTGGGCATTGACGAGTACCGAGAAAACGTTACGCTCCTTCAGCTTGGTGATGTCCGGCTCCTCATCCGACCAGGGCGGCAATTTTACCAGGATACCCTTGTCTTCGGCAATGGTGGTGGTGACCAGGAAGAAGATCAGCAGCAGGAAGGCGATGTCCGCCATCGAGCCTGCGTTGATCTCGTTGTTCATTCGGTCCCTTGTTTTGGTCTTAGCCATGGTCGTAGTAAATTTGGTGGGTTACTTGAAGATACCGCGAATACCGAACACGATCAGTGTCAGGAAAGCGAGTCCCATCATGATGAGGGCGGTGACGATCGATCCGCTGATAAACTTGAGGTTTCCGGAAGTGATGGTGGCTTCCTGGGAGGTTTCAAATTTGTTGATCGCGTTAACGATCTCGGGATCGTTGGCTTCGCCGCTGGCCATCGAGTAGGCAACGAACATGATGACCACCAGGGCTACCAGTCCGGCAATTCCCTTGAGCGACCCCTTGGGGTTGCTGGCCATCTGGGCGACTCCGAAGATCACCGCGACCACGAAGGCCAGGACGGTAAGCGCCAGGGAGATCCAGATGCCGAAGTCAAAGATGCTGGTTTCGTAGGCCTCGGGCGTCTTATCGTTCTGCAGGAGCAAATCGAGCGTCGACGAATCGGCCGAGAAGATCGCGGCAAGGAAGATAACGGTGATCAGCACTCCAATCCCGAAGGCCATGGCCTGGCCGTATTTGTTCAAAAATGAATACATGTTTGATTGGATTTTCTGAGCGACCGATTAAAGCCGTGGGCGGGTGAAGGTATTGTTGGTCGCCATGATATCGACCAGGGCGATGGTGGCATCCTCCATACGATTCACGATACCGTCGATCTTGTTGACGATGTAGTTGTACAGGATCTGCAGGATAATCGCCACGACCAGACCGAATACGGTGGTCAGCAGGGCCACCTTGATACCACCGGCTACAACCGCGGGGCTCAGGTCACCTACCGTCTCAATGCGGTTGAAGGCCTGGATCATACCGATTACCGTACCCATAAATCCGAGCATGGGGGCAATGGCAATGAAGAGGGCGATCCAAACCAGGCCGCGTTCGAGCAGGCCCATCTGTACGGAACCGTAGCTGACGATGGCCTTTTCTACGGCATCGGGTCCCTCGGCACTGTGCCGCAAACCTTCGTACAGTACGCTGGCGGTGGGGCCAGGGGTAGACTTAGCTACTTCTTTGGCACCTTCTACGTCACCGGCTTCGAGGCGTTCTCCGATGCGGGAGAGCAACTTATCGGTGTTGGTGGAAGCCAGGTTCAGGGTGATGATCCGCTCGATGCAGAAGGCCAGCCCCAGGATCAGACAGATCAGTACGATCGCCATGAACCGCCAGTCACCGTCGATGAAGTTTTTCTTCAAAACCTGAAAGCCTTCAGATTCTTGAGCTGCCAGGTCCGCTGCGGAAAAGGCTACCAGCGAGAAAACCGCCAGTGATTTGAATAGATGTCGCATAGCCGTAGTTAAGGTTTAACGAAGTTGTTTGCGTAATAATAAGATGATGTCCAACCACCATTTGGTGGATGGTACTGCGGAGAAAGAGGGATTCGAACCCTCGATACGGGGTTACCGTATATACGCTTTCCAGGCGTACCTCTTCAACCACTCGAGCACTTCTCCAATAAGTTCATAAGACGGACGACCATCCATTGATGGACGTTTAGTGCTTCAGGACCAAAATTAAGCTGCACCTTGACTTGCCATCGCGGCGCTGCACTTCCCAGCCAAAGATCCACCGTAGCTACGGCTATGCTGAACTTTTGTCCGCTCGTTCACCACCACGCCGTCGGCGTCAAGCTATTGCTTAGTTCAATACTGAAACACTAGTAGAGTAGGCAAGTGAGGGGGGGTACCGTATCTGCGCTTGAGCTGCGCGGATCATCGTTCCTCCTCGGGGTTCCAGGCGTATCGCTGCAACCACTCGAGCACTACTTCCATACGTTTTGGTGCCCTTGCTCCGTGAAGCGTCCGGCCGTTGTTGTCTCCTACGCATTCGTAGGAACTGACGCAAAAATTGTAAAAACGATCAACAAAACAAAATTTTTATCCGGCTCCCGTGAAATAAGCAGGCGCATCTTAGCGTAAGCTTCTACTGTTCAGCTAGTCTTCAAAGTCACAAAACGGTCAAGTTCAAACAGTTGCCGCGCGTTCGCGGAAGTAACCGTACCGACTTTTTCGGGGCTTACTCCCCAAAGATCAGCAATTCTTTTTGCGATCAGGGGAATATACGCCGTTTCGTTCCGCTTCCCCCGGTACGGAGTGGGTGCAAGATAGGGTGCGTCGGTCTCTAAAACGATTCGCTCGTGGTCCGTTTGACGGATCACCTCCTCCAGCCCGCCGTTTTTAAAGGTTGCCACGCCCCCTATTCCCAGGTAAAACCCTAAGTCCAGCGCGCGTTGGGCTTGAGCAAGATCCCCCGTAAAACAATGAAATACACCGCGCAGCTTAGGGTCATTAATGCCTTCCAGCAGCTCCAGCAGCTCGTCGATAGCTTCCCGGGCGTGAATGCTGATGGGCAGCTTGTAGTCCACCGCCCACGCACACTGGCGTAGAAAGGCGGTTTCTTGTTGCCGACGGTATTTCTTTTCCCAGTATAGGTCCATACCGATCTCTCCGATAGCTACCCAGCGGCGCTGTGTCAAGTAAGCCTCAACCACCGCCAGTTCTTCCTCAAAATCTTCTTTGACGCTAACGGGGTGGAGGCCGATCATCGCCAGGCACGCGTTCGGGTGCGTCCGCTCCAGTTCCAACATGGCCGCGTGGGTACTGCGGTCAATGGCTGGTAGAATTGATAAGTCTACGCCCGCCTCCCGCGCCCGCTGGAGTACGGCCGGGCGGTCTTCCGAGAACTTGGTGCTGTAGAGGTGGGTGTGGGTATCGATGAACATTCAGCGGGGGTGTACCGGGGGCAATGCCCGGGCTGCCTACCTTCGCGGCTATGGCGAAAATGAAATTCTACGTCGTTTGGATGGGCCACGTTCCCGGCATTTACACCGACTGGGCTTCGGCCAAGCAACAGGTGGAGGCCTACAAAGGTGCGAAGTATAAATCCTTCCCCGACCGCGCCCAGGCGGAAGCCGCCTTCCAGAAGGGCTTTGGCACCTATCTGAAGCAGGCCCTCTCCCCCACCGCGGGTACCTCCCCGGGATCCTCCTCCCACCCGCGTGCCCGCCGCGCCGCCGTCCCCTCCACCGACCGCATCATCGGCACCAGCATCAGCGTAGACGCGGCCTGTTCGGGCAACCCCGGCCGGATGGAATACCAGGGCGTGACCACTGCGGGCAAAAAGCAACTCTTCCACAAGGCCTTCCCCCTGGGTACCAACAATATCGGAGAGTTTCTCGCCCTGGTACACGCCCTCGCCTTCCTACAGAAACAGGAGCAGCCCGACCTGCCCATCTATACCGACTCCAAGATCGCCATGGGCTGGATCAAAAAAGGAAAGTGTAAAACCACCCTCGTCCGCAATGCCAAGACCGCCGAGCTCTACGAAATGATCGCGCGAGCCGAGGCCTGGCTCCAGGTCAACCGCGTCACCAACCCGGTGTATAAGTGGAAAACGGAGGTGTGGGGGGAGATTCCGGCTGATTTTGGGCGGAAGTGAAGGGGCTAACGCCCGGTAGAGGGGCTAACGCCCGGTAGAGCAAAGCCGCCTCTACCGCCGCAGGCCTCTACCGCCGCAGGTCTCTACCGCCGCAGGCCTCTACCGCACGAACTTCATCCGGTACTTAAGCTCAATGTCCCCCTTGCGGATCTTTTCTAGCTTGCGCTTAACGAGGCGGCGCTTGAGGGGTTTGAGCATTTCGGTGAACAAAATGCCTTCGATGTGGTCGTATTCGTGCTGAATCACGCGGGCATTCATTCCGGTGAAGGTCTGGGTGTGGGTAGCGAAGTGTTCGTCCTGGTAGCGGAGGGTAACCGCTTCGGGGCGCTCGACGTCGCCGGTGATGTCGGGGATGCTGAGACAGCCTTCGCCGTAGCTCCAGTCGTCGCCGGCTTCTTCCAGGATCTCGGCGTTGATGAATACCTGGCGAACGCCCTCGTGTTCCTGACCTTCCGCTTGCATGGGGGTGCTGTCGATGACGAACAGGCGGATGCTCTTCCCGATCTGGGGCGCGGCCAGGCCCACCCCGTTGGCTTCTTCCATCGTCTCCCACATGTCGGCGATCAGTCGGGCCAAATCCGGGTAGTCGGGCGTGATGGACTTAGCCACCTGCTTGAGTACGGGCTGACCGTAGGCATAAATCGGTAAAATCATTTGCGTTGATTTGCGCTACACTAACATACGAGGGCGTACATGGTTACCGCCGCTCTTCCATGAAATCTTGCAGGATAAGGGCGGCGGCGATGCGGTCGACCTGGGTCTTTTCGCGGCGTTGCTTTTTCCCCATGCCCATCCGCAGCATACTCTCCCGGGCGCGGCGGCTCGTGTTGAACTCATCCTGCCGGTGCAGGGTGACGGCCGGGTACTGCTTGCGAAACTTTCGCTCGAAGCCAACGATCTCGTTCTGTATCGGATTGTCCTGACCGCCCAGATCGCTGGACTCGCCCACCACCAGATCGCTGACCTCCTCTCGTGTCATGTAGTCGGCCAACCAGTCGAATAGCTTACCCGTGGGTACCGTGGTCAATCCGGTGGCGATGAGTTGCAGGGGGTCCGTAACCGCAACCCCGCACTTCTTGCGGCCGTAGTCAATAGCAAGTATGCGCATGCGGGGTACGGATCAGGTGGTTTCCACTTCGAGGGGCTCCAAGACGGTCTCTTCGTCGCTGCCGTACCGGGCGATCACCCTGCGGATACCGCGGCGGGTCTTGTAGAGCAACCAGAGCATGACCGGCACCACGACCAGGGTAAGGAAAGTGGCGAAGATCAGGCCGTAGATGACCGTAAGCGCCATGGGACCCCAGATGGCGGTGTTGTCGCCTCCCAGGAAGTACTTTCCGTCCCAGGTAGCGATGAAACTAAAGAAGTCGAAGTTGAAGCCGATGGCCAGGGGGATGAGCCCCAATACCGTAGTGATCGCGGTCAGGAGCACCGGCCGCAGACGGGTCGCGCCGCCCTCGATGATGGTCTGCCGGATGTCGGACAGTTCCAGGTCGGAGATCTTTTCCACCCCGCGTTCCTCCACCTTGTCCCGCATGAGCAGGGTCGTGTAGTCGATCAGTACGATGGCGTTGTTCACCACCACCCCCGCCAGGGATATAATACCTACCCCGGTGAAAACGACCGAGAACGTACCTCCGAAGAAGAAGTAGCCCAGCAGTACGCCAATCGTAGATAAGACCACCGAGGTGAGGATGATGAAGGGCGAACTGATGCTGTTGAACTGCGCCACGATGATGATGAAGATCAGGAAGAGCGCAAAGACGAAGGCCCCCAGCAGAAAGCCGACGTCCTCCTGTTGCTGCTGCTGCTCTCCGGTGAACTCGTAGTTGAAGCCCTGGGGAAAATCATAGCTTTCCAGCGCCGCGGCGATCTGCGGCACCACGGCGTTGCCGTTGTACCCATCCAGTACGTTTGAACTGATGGTGATCACCCGGTCCAGGTCCTTGCGCTTGATGCTGCTGTAGGTAGTCGTGTATTCCACCTTGGCCACCGTAGATATCGGTACCTGGGTAATCCTGCCCGTGGCCGGATCGCGGAAGGTGATGCGCTGGTCCAGCAGCCGGTCCACCCGGTTGCGGTCGCGCTCGTTGAGGCGCAAAAAGATGGGGTACTCGTCCTCCCCCAACTTATACTTACTGATCTCCTTGCCGTAGACCGACGTACGTAGCGCGCTGGCGATCTGGAAGGTCGACAGCCCGTAGCGCCGTGCCGCTTCCCGGTCGACGTTGACCAGCAGTTCGGGCTTCCCGAGTTTTACGTCCGCGGTAAGTTCCTCAATGCCGGGGATGCCCTGGGCGTTGATGTAGCTGATGACGTCGTTTCCGAGCGGGATGAGCTTATCGAGATCCTCCCCGGAAATCTCCAGGTTGATTGCCTTGCCCGTTGGGGGGCCGTCGGCGTTTTTGTCGACCGTGACCTTAGCGCCGGGAATACCCTGTACCGTCTCCCGGATCTCCTCCATCACCTGGGTAGTGTTCACGCCATTCCGCTCGCGGAAGGGGACGAAGCTCACCGTGATCCGGGCCTTGTTGGGGGTCACCCCCGGTTCGGGGGGCGTGTTGGGGTCGGAGGTATTCTCCCCGATCTGGGTTAATACGGACTCTACGATATCCTCGTAGGGTTCCAGCTGTGCCAGTAGTCGGGTTTCTAACTGCCGGGCCACTTCGTTGGTGGCCTCGATGTCGGACCCCAGGGGGAGCTCCACGAAGGCGTTGACGTAAAGGGGGTCGGCACTCGGAAAGAATTCAATGGCCGGTGGCTTCCAAACGGACAAGGCAATGGCACCGAAGAAAAGGACCACCATGCCCACCATGATCGACCTGCCCCAGCGTAAGGAACCACTGATCACCCCCCGGTACTTGTTCTCCAACCACGGCAGGAACCGCTCCTGGAACACGAAAGAAAGCGGGCGCAGGGCAAAGAAGTACACTAAGGTGATGAGCGTGGCGATCAACATCAGGTTACCCAACCACTGGAGGCCGGTGAGCCAACCGATAATCCCCACCACCATCAGGCCACCCGCCGTGAGGAGCGTGCTCCGTACCCGCCGTTTGCGCTGGCGTGCCGAAGTAGCCTTTTCGTCCACTTTCATGAAGGTCTTGGCCAGCACCGGGTTGATGACCAGGGCGACAATCAAGGAAGAGACCAGTACCAGAATCAGGGTAATCGGGAAGTACTTCATAAACTCACCGACGATCCCGGGCCATACGGCCAGCGGACTGAAGGCCGCCAGCGTAGTGGCCGTAGAGGCGATGATCGGCCAGGCCACCTCGCCGGCGCCGTACTTCGCCGCATCATCGGAGCGTTCTCCGTTCTGCATGTACCGGAAGACGTTTTCCACGATTACGATGCCATTATCCACCAGCAGGCCCAGGGCCAGGATGAGGGCGAACAGTACCACGATGTTGAGCGTCACGCCCGAAAGCCAGATCCAGAGGATACCCATCAGCATCGACAGCGGAATGGCAATGCCCACGAATAGCGCATTGCGCAGGCCCAGGAAGAACAACAGGACCACCACCACCAGGATAACCCCGGAAATGATGCTGTTCTCCAGGTTATCGACTTGATCGCGGGTGTTGTCGGACTGGTCGTTGAAAAAGGTAATGTCCAGTTCGGCGGGCAGGCTGGCGCGCACCCGGGCTACGGTCTCCTGAATCTCATCGGAGGTAGACAGGAGGTTCTCCCCCGATTTTTTGATGACGTCCAGACTCACTACCGGCAGCCCGTTGGCCCGGGCGATGCTCACCGGGTCGGCGTAGCCGAAGTTGACCGTAGCCACGTCACGCAAATACACCAAGCGCTGCTTCTCGTTCTTGATTACGGTATTGGCTAACTCCTCGGCGTCGTCGTATTCCCCTACCACCCGGATGGCGCGGCGCACCTGGTTGTTCACGATCTCGCCTCCCGAGAGCGTCAGGTTTTCGCCGCCTACCGCATTTTCGATGTCCTGAAAGCTAAGTTGCAGGCTCTCCAGCTTCCGCACGTCCACGGCGATCTCGATCTCCCGCTCCTGTACGCCCTTGAGCTGTACGTCGTTGACTCCGTCGATGTCCTCCAGCTCGTCCTCCATCAGCTCGGCGTAGCGCCGCAGGTCGTCCGGGGGGAAGTCCCCACTCATGTTGACGGTGACGATGGGAAAGTCGGAGGCGCTGATCTCCAGCACGGTGGGATCGGTGTCCAGGTCGGAGGGCAACTCGGGCTTGGCCAGGTCGATGGCATCCTTTACCCGCCGGGTCGCCTCGTCGATGTCCTCATCCGCGTTGAATTCCACGGTAATGACCGAGAAGTCCTGAATACTCGTCGACGTCAGGTTCTTGAGGCCGTCCACGCCCTGCAGCTCTTTCTCCAGGGGCCGCGTCACGAGGCTCTCGATATCGGCGGCGGAGTTACCGAAGTAGGGCGTATTGACGAACACCTGCGGGAACTTTACTTCCGGAAACTGCTCCTTGGGCACCTGATCGTAGGCATAGAGGCCGAAAATGAAGATCATGATGGTCAGCAGGAATACGCTGGTCGCGTTGTCTACCGCCAGGTTAGTGAGACTGAATGTCCGTTTATTCTCCTTCATCGGTAAGCTATTGGATGGGGTTCTGACTTAAGGAAATGCGCTGGCCGTCGGTCAGGCCACGGGCACCGGAAGTGATGATGCGGTCGCCGGCTTCGACGCCCCCTTCAATGACCGCTTTATTGTCGTAGCTGCTCCCCACCGATACGTAGGCCTTCTGGGCGCGGACCATACCCTCTTCGTCGACGGCGGCGAAGACGAAGCGCCGCCCGTCGATCTCCTGTTGAATGTTGTCCTGGCTCACGGTCAGGACGTTCTCCGCTTCGTAATCCAGTACCTCGACCTCGGCCAGGAGGTTGGCCTTCAGTTGACGCATGTACTGGCGGGGGACGTCGATCTCGACCTCGAAGGTGCGGTTGGCGGGGTCTACCGTGCGCCCGATCCGGCTGATCGGGGCGTCAAACTCCAGCTTGAGCGCCGGTACCCGCACGTGCACGTTCTGCCGCACCTTCACCTTGCTGAGCAAGTCTTCCGGGGCATCGGCTATGATATCCAGGTCGTCGGTGCTGATGATCGACAGGATCGGCGCCCCGGGCAGGGCGGCTTCTCCGGTGCGCAGCATCACCTGGTCTACCGTACCGCTGAGGGGGGCGTACACGTTGCGCTTGTTGGCCTGCACGTCGATCGATTTCAGTTGCTGCTGGATGCGGTCGTAGTTATTCTTGGCCTGTAGGTACTGGATTTCGGAGCCGATATTTTGGTCCCACAGCGTTTTCTGCCGCTCGTACACCGTCTCGGCCAGCGTAGCGGCGGTTTCCAGTTCGGCGCGTTGGGTTTCGGTGCCCTCCACATCTAGAGTGGCCACCAGTTGTCCCTTGCGGATGGGATCGCCCTCCTCGAAGTTCATCCGCAGGATACGGCCGGGGATCTCCGGGGTAGCCATGGCCGTTTCGGAGGCCCGCACGGTTGCCTGTACCTCGGCGAAGTTGGTGAAGCTGGTCGCCGCGATGGTCTCGTAGGCCACCAGGGTAGCGTTGGGGGCGAAACTGGGATCGATCGCGATC
Source organism: Lewinellaceae bacterium (assembly GCA_963803525.1). Classification (GTDB taxonomy): domain Bacteria; phylum Bacteroidota; class Bacteroidia; order Chitinophagales; family Saprospiraceae; genus Neolewinella. Next base: position 313,398 of record CAWDMV010000002.1, on the reverse strand, counting down.
AGCCTTTCTTCCAGGTCCTCAACCTGTTGGGTCAACTCCCGGAGCTCATCACGGCGCTCCTTCAGGGCGGCCTGGATTTCCTCCGACGTTTGTGGGTTGTCCGCTGCATCCGGGGCGCTGCCGCAGGTGCAAAGAACGAGGGCAAGGCCGAGCAGGGGGATAATGCGGGTCATGGAGATACAATTTAAATCAGGTAAAACGAACGGACTAGCGGCCGAGGGCGAGGTAGAGTTCTTCTTTAGCGACCAGGGCGTCGTACAGGGCACTGAGGTAGTTGGCCTGGGATTCGTAGAGCTGCTGCTCGGCCTGCACGGTCTCGATGCTGCTCCCGACCCCCTCGGTGTACTTGATCTGGGTTACGTCGTAGATGCGCTGGGCCAGGTCCAGGTTTTCCCGGTTGACCTGCAGGCGGTCGCTGGCGGTACGGAAGGTGCCCCGGGCGTTGAGCACTTCGAGGGCGATGCTGCGGACCACGTCGTCCCGCTGATTGACTACCTTTTCCTTCGCCAGGCGGGCGCGCTGCAGGCGGGAGCTGCGTCCCCCGAAATCGTAAATGGGTACGAAGGCCGATAGGCCCACCAACACCGTGGGGGCCCAGAAACCATCGCTCAGGTTATTCCCCTGGTACTGATACTGGGCGGCAGCCGATGCGGTCAGTTTAGGCAGGTAGGCCGCCCGCTGCAGTTCGATGTTGAGGTCCTGCAGGACGAGGGTCTCGTCCAGCAGCCGCAGCTCGCTGCGTTGCTGATAGGGGATATCGGCGGTCAGGGCGGCCTCCTCGACTTCGAGTTGCAGTTGATCCAGGTCGTCGGCTACCTGTAGTTCCTGCTCCTCGGGGTAGTTAAGGGTGAATTTGAGTGCGCGCAGGGCGTTCTCCTGCTGCTGCTCCACGTTCGCGCGATTGGACTGCAAGTTTCTCAGGCTCAGATTCAACCGATCCACGTCGAGTTGTTCCACGAAGCCGGCCTCGTACTGCGCCCGGGTTTCGTCCAGTAGCCGCTGCAGGTTGGCAATGTTATTGTCCAGGATTTGCACGTTGGTCGACAGCAGCAGAACGGGGAAGTAGCTCTGCGTCACCTGACTGCGCAACCGCCGCTGGGCATCCTCTAGTTGCAAATTGAAGTAGCTGCTGCTGGCCCGCGCGGCCCGCAGGCCCACGAAGAAGGAACCGTCGAAGAGCATCGCACTCATGCTTACCCCACCGGTAAAGCTGTTTTTGAGCTGGAACGCGATGGACGTGGGCGCGTTCGGATCACCCATCGCGAAGGCTTCGGGCAGCGGCAGCACCGGGACCTTCAGGTAGTGCAGGAAGTCCAGCGAAGCGTTAAACTGCGGCAGGCCGGTGCTCAGCTGTTCGCGTACGTTTTGCTCCGCGTCCAGGATATCGACCCGGGCGTTGCGGATGGTGTTGGAGTTCAGGGCGGCGTAGTTCACCGCGTCTTCCAGGGAATACCTGGCCGGGACGGCAGTCTCCTGCGCCGATACGGTGCTGAGCAGCAAACAACTGAGAGTGAAGAGGAGGAGTCGCATATGCTGGGGCTTAGGAGAGGTCTTCTTGTTTGAGGTAGTGGTCGAGGCGGTCGCGACCGAATTGATTGACGATGCCATTGAAGTGGTACGTGCTCTGCTGCCGCAGAATATCGGAGAGCGAGCGGTCCTGCGCCGGGAATACCCCCCGGTCGATGACCATCATGGTCATACCGACGTACAGGTTGGCGATGATCTCGGCGTCGATGTCGTCGCGGTACAGCCCCTCTTCCATCCCGCGCTCGATGTTGGCCGCCACCCCCCGGTGGAACTCCCCCTGGTGAGCCTTTACCTGGGTATGAAAGATCTCGGGGTAGTATTTCCGCAGGTCGTGCATGGCGGTGGGGGAAATTTCCCGCATTTGCCGGATGAAGTAGCGGCTGTTTCGTAGGAATTCGTCAATGGCGTCGGCAGACTCCCGCTGGTGGCGCTGGAGCATCTCGATATCCTTGCAGGTGTCGCTCTCCAGCACGAGGTGTACCAGTTCTTCCTTGTTCTCGATGAGCTGGTAAAGCGTCTTCTTCGAGATACCGACTTCGCGGGCAATGTCGTCCATGCTCACACTGCGGATGCCGATGCGCTTGAAGAGCCGGTGGGCCTTCTCGATCAACTGCTGTTTTTCTTTGGTCTGCGTCACGCCACCAATAACGAAGGAAACTTTCATTAGTTCTAAAGTTTCCATCGTTTATCAAGTTTTCTTCCACTCCCTTTCCACCCGTGGCCCCGCCCGCCGGCACCGTAACTTGTCGGGCATGAGACCAGGTGATCCGCGCAACCAGTTGTCCGCCGCCTACCGGGCGGGCGATCCCTCACAGGGCGGGGATTTTGGTCTGGGGGATAAGGTGGCCCGCCAGCCGGGCACGCGGCTAATCAACGTGGATGGCAGTTTCAACGTGGTACGCCGGGGCCGCAGCTTCTTCGCCCCCTACAAGCACCTGGTGGAGATGAGCTGGCCGCGCTTCATTATGCTCTCCCTTGTGGTCTACTTGCTGTGCAACCTGCTGTTCGCCGTCGGCTTCTACCTCATCGGCCCGGATCAACTCTCGGGCATCGACGGCTGGAGCCCCTTCGACAAATTTTTGGGCTGCTTTTACTTCAGCGTACAAACCTTTACGACCGTAGGCTACGGCAGTATTGCCCCGGACTCGGTGGCGACCAATGCACTGGCCGCGCTGCTGGCCCTGTTCGGCTGGATCGCCCTGGCCCTGGTCACGGGGCTCTTTTTCGCGCGCTTCTCCCGCCCTACCCGCATGGTGGTATTTTCCGACAAGGCCATCATCGCTCCCCTGCAGGACGGGCAGCGGAGCCTCCAGTTCCGGATCGCCAACAAGCGCGACACCAACCTGATCAACGTACAGGCCAGTATCGTACTCACCTGGCTAGAAGACGGCGGGGAGGGGATGAACCGCCGTTTCCACCCCCTCCAATTAGAGCGCGATTACGTCCCCCTTTTCCCCCTCAACTGGACGATCGTCCACCCGATTACCGAAGACAGCCCGATTCACGGCTGGACGGAAGCGGACTACCGCGAACGCTACTCCGAGTTGCTGGTAGCCATCGAGGCGTACGACCATACCTTTGCCCAGCAGGTGCACGTGACCAACAGCTATACCTATGAGGAGATGGACTGGAACGTCCGCTTCCGCCCCATGTACCGGGAAAAGAAACAGCTAACGGAACTTTTTATCGACCAGATCAGCGACACCTCACCCGGTCAGGAGGAATAAGCCCCGATCGATCAAGCTATCGACCGCGGCAGCCGGTCGCTTACTGAAGGTCCCCTGCTCCCGGTTGGCGAGCAGCACCGAAAGGGAGGCGGAGCGGTGACCCAGGGCACTCGCCAGGCCGTAGATGCCGGCGGTTTCCATCTCGATGTTGGTCACGCGCAACGAAGCCCCACTCCGGAACTGGCGAAGGGCGCTCAGCAGTCCGGCATTCAGGCGGGAGGGCAGCCGCAGGCTCCGTCCCTGGGGCGCGTAAAAGCCGGCGGCCGTGAGGGTGATGCCGCGGGCCAGGCCGGGGATACTGCCCCAGTCTAGTGCGGGCAAGTTGGGGCGTACAAGCAAGGGAGAAACGGGCAGGCGGACACCCCGGTCCGCGAGGTGGGCGGTAAACGCTTCCGTGAGCTCATCCGGCTCATCTTCGTGTAGGTAAAAGGGCAGCAGTCCGTCCAGGGCCAGTGCGGCTTCGGAGAGCAGGAAACTATCCAGCGGCAGGTCGGCCTGCAACGCCCCGCTGGTCCCCAGCCGGAGGAAGGTGAGTACGGTCAGGCGTTCCTTTACCTCCCGGGCAGCCAGGTCGATGTTGAACAGGGCGTCGAGCTCATTCAGGACGATGTCGACGTTATCGGTACCAATGCCGGTACTGATGACCGTTAGCCGCTTGCCGCGGAGCGTACCGGTATGGGTGACGAATTCCCGGGCCTCCACCCGTAGCTCCACCGAATCGAAGCGTCGGCTCACCTGGGCTACCCGCTCGGGATCCCCGACGGTGATGACGGTGTCGGCTACCTGCCCGGGCAGCAGGCCCAGGTGATACAGCGCTCCGTTCGGACGCAGGATGAGTTCGGAGGCGGCGATCACTACGCCTGGCCCTGCAGTTTGCTCACCCGTTCCTTCAGGGTGTCTTCCTGAATCTCCGACCGCCAGAATTTATCGATGGCTTTCCCGTGGTGCACGAGGATGGCCTGGGGGCTGGCGTGTTCGACGTCGAGCCGCTCCGCCACTTCGCTGGAAAGCGGTTTAGCGTACTGAATGACGAGGCCGTAGACCTCTATGTCATGCTTCGCATTGGAGATCTGCTCCTGGGCGCGCGCGCTGAAGGGACAGCTGTTGCTGTGCTTGAAGATGACGATGGGCTGGTCCTGGGAGGCGGCGATCGCCGCGTCGAGGTCCTGGGAGGTATTCATGGTGTGGAACATGCCTGGACAACGACGGGTGTGGCATACTGGTTCGCGGCGGGGCGCGGTCGCGGGTGCCGGGGAAGCGTGGCAACCGGGTAACGTACCTTGCGGCTCTTCCTTTTGCGTCCCCTAATCCGTCGCCGACCATGAAACCACCCCGCCGCTTTCAACGCTCCCAGGCGCGCAACTCCGCCAATCCCCCGGGCATGGACCGGGAGCCCGCCGAGCTGATCGGCATGCGGCTCAACAAGTACATTGCCCACTCCGGCGTGGCCAGCCGCCGCACGGCCGGGGATATGGTGAAGGCGGGCAAGGTGAAGGTCAACGGCGCGGTGCTGGATAATCCGGCCTACCAAATTGTGGAGGGCGACGTGGTGGAGTACGACGGCCAGGTCGTAGCCCCCACCGAGCGCTTCTTTTATTTGCTGCTTAACAAGCCCCGCAACGTCATCACCACTACCGACGACGAGCACGACCGCACCACCGTGATGGACCTCCTCGACGAGCCCGGCCTGAAGGGCGTCCGCCTCTTCCCCGTCGGCCGCCTCGATCGCGACACCACCGGCTTGCTCCTCATCACCAACGACGGCGACGTCACCACCCGCCTGACCCACCCCCGCTTCGAGACGTCCAAGATCTACGAGGCGACCCTCGACAAGCCCTTCTCCCTCACCGACCTCGCCCAAATGCAGGTCGGCTACGACCTCGACGACGGCCCCTTCCTCCCCGACTGGGCCCGCTACGCGAAGGAGGGCGACCCCCTGACCGTCACCCTGCAGATTCACAGCGGCCGCAACCGCATCGTCCGTCGCGCCTTCGAGCACCTCGGCTACACCGTCGAAAAGCTCGACCGTACCTACCTCGCGGGGCTGACCAAAAAGAATCTTCCCCGGGGTTTTTATCGGTATTTGACGGGGGAGGAGGTGCGGAGGCTTAAATACTTTAAGTAGAGGCCGGGGGCCGTAGAGGCCGGGGGTGGTAGAAGCCTTCTACCACGAGCGCAGCGCGCCTCTACCGACACATTCCGCTATTCCAAAATGTCGTACTTTTACAACAAATCCTGTCATCTTAAGCGTGTTTTCTCCCGAAAAAAAGGTCGTGTACACCGCCGAGCAGGCGCTCGAGGCGCTGCAGCATTACTGCGCCTACCAGGACCGCTGCCACAAGGAAGCCCGGGAAAAATTGCACGAACTGGGGTACTACGGCGACCCGGCCGAGGAGGTGATCGTCGAACTGATCAAGGATAAGTACTTAGACGAGGAGCGCTTCGCCCGCTCGTACGCCCGGGGCAAGTTCAAGATGAAGCGCTGGGGGCGTTACCGCATCACCCAGGAGCTCAAACAGCGCCAGATCAGTGCGTACTGCATCCGCAAAGCCATGACCGAGATCGACGAGGCGGACTACTTTGATACCCTTTGCCGGGAGCTCGAGCGACGCAACGCGATCGAGACCGCCGGACAGCACCCCTACCTCCGGCGGCGAAAACTGGCGGACTATATGTTTAAGCGCGGCTACGAATCCGGACTGGTCTGGCAGGCCATCAACGATCTCGAACTTTGACCCACCAAAACCCCGCGGAAAGTCATCTGTTCCATTGACCAGAACCGCACCATCCATGTCCGCGTACCGCACCCTGTTTTTAACTTTTTGCCTAGCCTGTTGCTACGGCCTCCCCTCCTGCTCCGAGGACGTTCAGCGTAAGCTGCAGCCCACCCCGTCCGCCTTCGGTCAGATCAACAGCCTGGTGGTCATCGCAGACAGCAGCGCCTGGATGGCGGGCGTGGGCGATTCCGTCGCTTATTTCTTCGAGGCTCCCTACATCCTGCTTCCCCAGCCGGAGCCCATCTTCGACGTCCGCTTCATCGAACCGGGCCGCGTGGTGGCCGAGCCCACCTGGGGCCAGCTGCGCAACTACGTCGTGCTGGCGGACCTGAGCGATACCGACAGTCCCACCACCCAGATGGTGCTCAACGACCTGAGCGACCAGAAGATTCAGCAAGTACGCACCGAAGGCTTTGGCACCGCGGTTGCCAAGAACAAGTGGGCCACCGGGCAGCAGCTGGTGTACATCCTCGGCAAGAACCACGACGAATTGCTCACCGGCCTGAGCACGGTGTATCCCGGGGTGGTCAAGCGCATCCAGGAGGGGGAAGATGAGCGCATGCGGGTCACCACCTACTTTGAAGGAACCAACCGCCGCCTCGGCGACACCATCCGGGAAGTGGCCGGAGCCAACATCGACGTACCGGGGGGCTACGTGCGCGTTCCCCTGGATACCGATGAGGTCATCTGGCTGCGCAAGGAAGTGCAGGGGGCCAGCCTGAATATCATGCTCACCAAGGTGCCGTATGAGAACCAGGGACAACTGACCAAGGAGGGCCTGAAGCAGATCCGCAACCGCCTGGGTAAGGAGTACGTCAGCTCCACCACCGAGAACACTTACATGCAGATCAACGACACCGACCTGCCGCTCTTCACGGAAGCTACGGAGCTCAACGGCGCCTTCGCGATCGAGGGCCGGGGCATCTGGGAGATCGAGAACGACTTCCTGGCCGGTCCCTTCGTCTCCTACCTGCTCAACGACGCCAAGAACAACGAACTGGTCTTCGTCGATGGCTTCGTCTATGCGCCCGGCCGGAAAAAGCGGGATCTCATGGAAGAGGTCGTCCAGGTCATCCGCACGGCGGACGTCAACTAGCTCACCCACTCATTTCTACCCTCGTACAGTCAACGCTTTGATGGACCAGCTCGAAGCCCTCAGCTACCCCATAGGCCGGTTTCGCATGCCGGATACCGGAAATCCCGCCGTAGGGCTTGAAGCCACCAAGCGCATCGGCGCCCTTCCCGCGGAACTGGAGCGCCTGACCGACCGCCTGCGCCAAAACGGCCTCCTGGATGCTTCCTACCGCCCCGGCGGCTGGACGGCCCAAGAGGTGATCCATCACCTGGCCGATAGCCACTTCCACGCCTACCGCCGCCACAAAATGACCTTGATCGAGGACCACCCCACCCTCGTACCGTACGACGAGAACGCCTGGACGGCCCTGCCCGACGTGCAGGCCGTGCCCGTTCAGGCCAGCCTCGACATTCTCCGGGGGCTGCACCTGCGGTGGGCGGTACTGCTGGCCCAGTGTACGCCCGCTCAGTGGGCACGTACCGCCTACCACCCGGCTAGTGGGATTACCTACCACCTCGACACCCTGGCCGCCACCTATGCCTGGCACGGCGATCATCACCTCGGGCACCTGCGGCTAATCCTGGAAGAGGGCTGAACCCAGCGCACGCTCCCCGGGTAAAACCCGCCGAGGAGCGACGATTTTTGGTAGCCTGCGCCCCGGTGTATATTCAGCGCGATGTCGGGAAGACTAGGAGAAGGGGACCGGCCGGAGAACCTTCAGCGCGAAAGTTGGCAACTGGAACTGCTGGTGACGGGTTTCACGCTGGCGGGCATGGACGGCGGGGCGGAAGCGTTTTTGATTGGGTATCCGACACCCTCGACGTCCTTTCGGGCAGTGAGCCGCAGACTACCCTGGCGGGCGGCCTGCTGATAGGTTCTTGCTTCGCTTACATCATCCCCCTTGTGCTTCAGGACCGAAATAAGCTGCACCTTGACTTGCCAGCGCGGCGCTGCACTTCCCAGCCAAAAATCCACCGTAGCTATACGGTCTTACGGTAGCCTAGACTTAGTATGCTGAACTTTTGTCCGCTCGTTCAGCACCACGCTGTCGGCGTCAAGCTATTGCTTAGTTCAATCCTGAAACACTAGACAGCCTCGCGTCGGGCCTACATCAGCTCACCGGGCGGCAGCTCACCGTGAACGGTCGGGATTCGATTACCCACACCAAACTTAGAGCTTGTTTGGGTTTTCCGAGCCTGACGAAAATGCCGCTGTTTTGGGTCTATTCGAGCTTTGAAAAGGGGAGGTGCACTTCGTGGCTGCTTCGCGGTGACGGGCTAAGTGACCTTTTTCAAAGCGAAGAATAGGCACAAAAGAGCAAGTTTGCGGCGGCGAGCGGAATCCCAAACAAGCTCTTACGTCCGAAGTCCACCGGCCCTTCTACTACACGCCCAATTAAATAGCACCGGCGATACGGTCGCCAAACTCCTTCGTTCCGACTTGACGTGCGGGCCGCAGGTCCTCGGTGCCGACGCCCTCACTCAGGGTAGCGTTTACGGCGCTCCGGATAGCCGTAGCCTCATCGCGGAGGTCCAGGTGATCCAGCAGCATAGCGGCGGAGAGGATAGCGGCGATGGGGTTGGCGCGGTCCTGTCCGGCCCCCTCCGGCCAGGAGCCGTGGATGGGCTCGAACATGCCGACGGTTGCCCCGACACTGCTCGAGGGCAGCAGGCCGAGGGACCCCGCCAGTACGCTGGACGCGTCCGAAAGAATATCCCCGAACATGTTGCTGGTAACGATGACGTCAAACTGGGCCGGGTTCAGGATCAGCTGCATGGCGGCATTGTCCACGAACATAAAATTTAGCTCCACATCGGCATTCTCGGCAGCCAGCTCGCGGGTGATCTCGCGCCACAGCCGGCTGGTCTCCATGACGTTGGCCTTGTCGACCAGGGTCAACTTACCGCGCCGAGCCCGGGCCTCGTGGAAGCCCATTTTGACGATGCGCTCGATCTCCATGCGGGTGTAGGTGCAGGTATCGTAGGCGGTATTGCCGTCATCCTTACGCCCCTTTTCTCCAAAGTAAATGCCTCCGGTCAGCTCCCGCACGATCAGCATATCTACACCTTTGATGCGTTCTGGTCGCAGCGGACTCAGGTCCACCAGCTCGGCATAGCCCGCCACGGGCCGCAGGTTGGCGAAGAGCCCGAGTTCCTTGCGGAGCTTTAACAGCCCTTGTTCGGGGCGCACCTTGGCGGAGGGGTCGTTGTCGAAGCGGGGATGCCCGATCGCGCCAAAGAGCAAGGCATCGCTGCGTTTACACAGTGCGAGGGTATCGTCGGGCAGGGGGTCGCCGGTCTGGTCGATGGCCACGGCACCCACGGGGGCGTAGGTGTAGGCAAAGGTGTGGTCGAACTTATCGGCTACCACGTCCAGCACCTTGATGGCTTCGGCGATGACTTCGGGTCCGATCCCGTCTCCGTCCAGGACGGCAATATTAAAATTACTCACTTCAGGTATTCTAGTGTTCGACCCGCTGGATTTCAAAGGCTTCGATCTTTTCCCGCTGACTGAGCAGGAAATCAATGTCGTCGTAGCCGTTGATCAGGCAGGTCTTTTTGTATTCGTCGATGTCGAAGCCGGTCACCGTGCCGGTCTCTTCGTTGGTGAAGGTCTGCTGCTCCAGGTCCACCGTGAAGCGGGCCACCGGATTCGCCTCAAGGGTACGGAAAACCTCGTCCAGGGCTGCGGGCGTGATGGTTACCGGCAGCAGGCCATTGTTGAGCGCGTTGCCCTTGAAGATGTCCGCAAAGTAGCTCGATACCACCACCCGGAAGCCAAAATCCTGGATCGCCCAGGCCGCGTGTTCCCGGCTGGAGCCGCACCCGAAGTTGGCGCCGGCCACCAGGAGCTCCCCGGCGTAGGTCGGGTTATTGAGCACGAAGTCCTCCTTGGGGTGGTTGAGCTTGTCGTAGCGCCAGTCGCGGAAGAGGTTCTCCCCGAACCCTTCCCGGGTCGTCGCCTTCAGGAAGCGGGCGGGGATGATCTGATCGGTGTCCACGTCCTCGATGGGCAGGGGGACGGCGGTGGTGGTGAGTGTTTTGAAGGGGTGCATGGGATTTACGATTTACGAAGTACCATTTACCAACTACCATTTGCTTCGCCACCCGTCGTCATTCCGGAAGATTCGGGGAGGGTCAGATTTGATCGATGGCTAGGCGGCTTGCTCGATTTGCTGGGTCAGTTTTTTGGTGGTAGCAATGAAGATGGCTACCAGTTGAGAAGCCTCGTCGAGAAGAGGCTCGATCCGTGAAGCTTCCAGGTAGTTCATATGATATATATACCGAAGTTCTGCACGGGATTCCCGAAGCTCCTTAAGCAGCACCTTGATTTTATGTAGGAAGTCTCTTCTGGATTCTGCCGACCGGGCCTCCGGATAATGAAATCCGGCATGGGTACTGGCGCGTAACAACCGGTCGGCAACGTGTCGGGCATCATAATACTTTTCGGTGGGCAAAGCCCGGCACAACATAGTGCAACGCACGCCAAAGTGAACCAGCCTCATTTCGAGTTCATCGGGATTCATCTCATCTCTTTCTAAGTGAAGTAACAAGATAGGACGGCCCGAACTAAACAACAAATTGTTTTTAAATTTCAACGGCTGGTACAAATGGTAATTGGTACTTAGTAATTGGTAATTCGTAAATCTTCCACTTCTCTTACATCGACAATACGGCCATAAATCGCCGCCGCCGCCGCCGTAAGCGGGCTGGCCAAAATCGTGCGCGCGCCCGGCCCCTGCCGCCCCTCGAAGTTGCGGTTGGACGTGGAGACGCAGTAGCGGCCGGGAGGCACCTTGTCCTCGTTCATGCCCAGGCAGGCCGAGCAGCCCGCGCCGCGAAACTCGAAGCCGGCGGCCTCGAACACTTGGTCCAGCCCCTCGGCGATGGCCTGGCGGGAAACCTGCTGCGAGCCGGGCACGACGATCGCGGTGATCTTCTCGTGCACCTGCTTCCCTGCCACCAGTCCGGCGGCGAGGCGAAGGTCTTCGATGCGGCTGTTGGTGCAGGAACCGATGAAAACGTAGTCGATGGGCATGTCCTGCATGGGCTGGCCGATCTCGAGGTCCATGTAGGTCATGGCCTTTAGCATGCTGGCCTCGCCGTGCAGCGCGCTGGCCATCGGGATTCGATCGGTCACGCCCATGCCCATGCCCGGATTGGTGCCGTAGGTGATCATTGGGGGGATGTCCTCCGCCCGGTAGGTGTATTCGGTGTCGAATTCGGCGTCCGCGTCGGTCGGCAGGGTCTTCCAGAACTCGACGGCGGCGTCCCACTCGTGCCCTTTCGGACTGAATTCCCGCCCCTCCAGGTAGTCGAAGGTCGTCTGGTCGGGCGCAATCAAACCGCCACGGGCGCCCATCTCGATGCTCATGTTGCAGATCGTCATGCGGCCCTCCATGCTCAGGTTGCGGATGGCGCTGCCGGCGTACTCCACGAAGTGACCGGTGCCCCCGCCCGTGCCGAGCTGGGCGATGACGTAGAGGATGAGGTCCTTGGCGGTCACGCCGGACTGCAGCTCGCCTTCCACGCTGATGCGCATTTTCCTGGGCTTGCCGAGCAGTACGCACTGGGTGGCCATCACCTGTTCGACCTGGCTAGTGCCGATGCCGAAGGCGATCGCGCCGAAGGCCCCGTGGGTGCTCGTGTGGCTGTCGCCGCAAACCATCGTGATGCCCGGACGGGTGATGCCCAGTTCGGGCCCGATCACGTGTACGATACCCTGGTAGGGATGGCCCAGGCCGTAGAGCTCCACGCCAAACTCCGCGCAGTTGCTGGTGAGCATTTCGACCTGCTTGCGGCTGAGGGGCTCGGTGATGGGCTTATCCTGGTCCTTGGTCGGCACGTTATGGTCGGCCGTGGCCACGATCCGATCCCGGCGAAACAGCGGAATGCCGCGCTGGCGCAGGCCATTAAAGGCCTGGGGGCTGGTAACTTCGTGGATCAGGTGCTTGTCAATGTAGAGCACCTGGTTGCCCCCGGGTACGGAGGTGACGACGTGGGCATCCCATACTTTATCGAATAGGGTGGGCATGATGGCTTTATTTGGGCCGCAAAGATAGCATGGCCGGGGCGGGGCCGCGGGTGCCGGGGAAGTCAGAATTGGAGCAATGTACGTTTCCCGACCGCCGGCGACCTACCGGTGGACCCGGATCCGGAGGCAGCGTAGTGGGTGGCGGGGTTTGGGCTGTTCGTGTACTTCCTTGCATTTGGGACAAAAAACACCGGTACCATGGCAAGCTCAGAAGACTACCACCCCGAACCCTACTGGTCTACCGTTGCCAAGCGCATCCACGACCGCGGCGACGCCAACGTGATCGCGGGTGACGATGAGCCCTATTACCGCTACAAGCGGGAACGCTTCCTGGAGATGCTGACAACGGTCGATTTCGGAGGAAAATCCGTCATGGAAATAGGCCACGGCCCCGGGGGTAACCTCAAGTTCATTCTCGGTTCCACTCCCCCACCCCGTAAGCTGATGGGCGTCGACATTTCCAGTGAGATGGGCGCCCTGGCTCGTTCTATTTTACCGGAAGAGGTAGAACTCACGAAGATCGACGGCACCCAGCTTCCTTTCCCGGACAAGTCGGTAGACCTGATATTCACCGCCACGGTCCTCCAGCACAATACCGACGAAAAAATGCTCAAGCCCCTCATCAAGGAAATCGCCCGCGTCGCCAAACGGGAAATTTATATTTTCGAGCGGATCGACGATCCCATTGCGGGAGATGAGCTCTGCCTCGGTAGGCCCGTGGGCTACTACGGAGACCTGTTTAAGGCAGAAGGCTTCGACCTTGTCGGTACCGAGTTCATCAATATCCACGCCAGCTACCTCATGGCGGGCACGATCCGTAAAGTGCTCAACCCGAAGGAACGTGAAGAGGGACAACCCCTTACTCCATTCTCCCTCGGTCTGCAGGAGGCCTTACTCCCCCTCTCCAAACGAATGGATAAGGTGATGCATAAGAATCGCGACCTTGCTAAACTGAGTTTTCGCAGAAGGGGCTGATCCGCCTACCGTATTCCGAGAGTGAGTAGTTAGCGGGGCACGACCGAGCGGCAAGACCAGGCAGAGTTGGCACTTAGCCCACCTCCGAGTTCCCCGTATAAAACTGGTGGGACTGCCGCTAGGCGGCCACTCCCTTCATCATCCCTTCCAGGTCGGTGTCTTCCACTTCCTTTTTCTGGTCGGCAATGACGAGAAATTCCTGGTAAGCTTCGTCGAGCTGCACCTTGGTCAGGTTGTAGCCGAGCAGTTTGAAGCGGTAGGCCAGGGCGGCGCGGCCGCTGCGTGCGGTGAGGACGATCTTGGACTGGTCCACGCCGACCTCCGCCGGATCGATGATCTCGTAGGTGTCGCGACGCTTGATGACGCCATCCTGGTGAATACCGGAGCTGTGCGCGAAGGCGTTGTCGCCCACGATCGCCTTATTCGGCTGCACCAGCATGCCCATACTTTCGCTGACCAGGTGGCTGGTTTCGAGGAGGAGCTTGGAGTTGACGTTGGTATACAATCCCAGGTCGGCGTGTTGCCGCATGATCATCACGACCTCCTCCAGGGCGGTGTTGCCGGCGCGTTCGCCGATGCCGTTGATGGTACACTCGATCTGGCGGGCTCCGTTCTGTATTCCAGCAATGGAATTAGCGGTAGCCAGGCCGAGGTCATTGTGGCAGTGGGTACTTAGGATGCACTTGTGGATGCCCCGGACGTTATCGCGCAGGTAGGCGATCTTGGCCCCGTATTCCTGGGGCAGGCAGTAGCCGGTGGTGTCGGGAATGTTGAGGACCGTTGCACCCGCGTCCACGACCGCCTGAATGACGCGCGCGAGAAAAACGTTGTCGGCGCGGCCGGCGTCTTCGGCGTAGAACTCCACGTCTTCCACGTAGGATTTGGCGTGTTTTACGGCGGCCACGGCGCGCTCGACGATCTTATCGGGGGTGGTGCGGAGCTTGTACTGCATGTGGCTGTCGCTGACGCCGATGCCGGTATGAATCCGGGGGTGTCTGGCGGACTTCAGCGCCTCGGCGGCCACGTCGATATCTTTCATGACGGCCCGGGTGAGACCGCAGACGACCACGTCCTTGACGGTACGGGAAATCTCCTGGACCGAGTTGAAATCGCCGGGGCTCGACACCGGAAAGCCGGCCTCGATGACGTCCACGCCGAGCAGCTCCAGCTGGCGGGCGATCACGATCTTTTGCCGGGTGTCGAGCTTGCAGCCGGGTACTTGCTCGCCGTCGCGCAGCGTGGTGTCGAAAATCTGTACTTGCTTGGTATTCATACTTGGTCGGGCCGGTAAGCGGGCTTCTTATATCTTTAAGGCAGTAATAACGCCTCCCCGCCCATAGCAGTTTGGGCGGCTCCGTCTACAATCTACCGTAATGTTACAAAAGTGCCGCAGGGATTGTTGTGCAACACTTTGGCGTTCAAGTTATTACTGAAACAGTTTATACAATGCCTAAGCAGAAGACCGACGACTTACTCAAACTGGTAGCCTCGCTCAACCGCGCCGAAAAGCGTCATTTCCGCCTGTTCGTGAAGCGCAATCAGCAGGCGGAGGCGGATATCCTCTTTCTCCAGCTCTTCGACATCCTCGAACGAACCGGGGAGTACGACGAAGCCTACCTGCTTAAGCGGATCGAAGGTATAAAAAAGTCGCAGCTCAGCAACCTCAAGGCCCATCTCTACAAGCAGCTGCTCACCAGCCTCCGGCTGCTCAACCGCAACAAGGACGACGAGATCACCCTGCGGGAAAACCTCGACTACGCCCGGATCCTGTACAACAAGGGGCTCTACCGGCAGTCGCTCGACGTGCTCGATAAGACCAAGAAGCGGGCCTTGGAAGTAGAATCCCACACTATTGCCCTGGAAACCGCCCAGTTTGAGAAGCTGATCGAGGGGCAGTACATCACCCGCAGCATCGCCGGCCGCGCCGAGGAGCTCAGCATCGAGTGCGAAGCCCTCACGACCAAGATCGCCGACTCCAATAGCTACTCCAACCTTTCCCTGCGCCTCTACGGCCGCTACCTGAAGGACGGCCTGGTCAGCAGTGAGGAGGAATCCGATGCCCTGCTCGCCTTTTTTCGCGAGAACCTGCCCCGGGCTGAATTCGACATACTGGACTTCTGGGGCAAGGTCTATTACTGCCAGAGCTACTACTGGCTGCACCTGATGCGGCAGGAATTCCCCCTGTGCTACCGCCACACTCAGCGCTGGGTCGACCTTTTCCGCGAACACCCCAAGATGATCGAGGCCAATGCCCCCCTCTACCTGAAGGGGATGCACAACCACCTGGCCAACCTGTTCAACATGTGGCAGTACGACAAATTCATCGCCGAACTGCACCGCCTCGACCTCTTCCCCCACCAGTTCGACCTTACCAACAACGTTAACGTCGCGGGGCTCTACCACCTCTACCAGTTCGACCACCAGATCCGCCGCCACTACATGGAGGGCACCTTCACCCAGGGCCTGGGCCTCGTTCCCCAGATCATGGAGGTCATCGAAGACAACCGGTACAACTGGGACGACCATCGCCACATGGTGTTCTTCTACCGCATCGCCTGCCTGTACTTCGGCAGTGGGGATAACGACACGGCCATCGACTACCTCAACCTCATCATCAACCAGCGGAGCCCTAATTACCGCTCGGATATCCAGGCCTACGCCCGCATCCTGAGCCTGATCTGTCACTTCGAGATGGGCAACGTGCAATTGGTGGAGTACCAGGTAAAGAGCGTTTACCGCTTCCTCTCCAAGGTCGAGCACCTGCAGGAGACCCAGCAGATCATCTTCCGCTTCCTGCGACGCATCCCGCGGATCCGTGAGGAAGACCTACGCGATGAGTTCACCAAACTAAAGGAGCGTTTGGACGAAGTAGCTAGACGCCCCTACGAGTCCCGCCCCTTTACCTACCTGGATATTCCGAGCTGGCTCGAGTCGAAGATCGAGGGCGTTTCGGTGCAGGAAGTGATCCGGCGGCAGTTCGAGGAGAACCGGCAGTTGGCCTAGGTCGCGCAAGTTAGCGCTGGGAGAGGACGGCCTCCCGGGCCGCCTTCATGGGGATACCGATGCAGCGCTTTTCCATGTACAGCAGCATGCGATCCATCAGTTCGCGGGCTTCGGGATCGAGGTCTTCGATCTCCTTACGAAAGACCTTGTTTACGGCGTTATGGCGGATGGCCTTGATCTGTCCGGGCACCTCGGACATGGCCCGCTCGATGAGGCGGGTCTGGTAGAGGGTTTCGGTTTCCTCCAGGTGGCGGTTGATGATGGCGTGGGCCAGGTCGACCTCCCGGTGCCGGAAGCTCATGTTCTCCTCGGCCAGGACACGCAGGTGCTCGATGGCGATGTAGGTAAAGTCGTAGCGGGCTACGGTGGTCTCGGAAACGTCGGCCGGTACGCCCAGGTCGACGACGATCTTGCCGGTAGCGGACTCGCCGGCCAGCAAGAAATTGAACAGCTCGGGGGTAATGACGGCCTGGGAGGCGGCGGTACACACGAAGAGGACGTCGAATCCCCCCTTGTAGCCATCCAGGTCGTTGAGCTCGATGGCCCGGCCGTGCTCGAAGCCACTGACCAGTTGCTGGGCGCGCTCCAGGGTGCGGTTGGCCACCGTAACGTGGGAGTAGCCCTGCTTCAGTAAGAACTTAGTGACCAGCAGGTTGGTCTGCCCGGCTCCGACGATCAGGATCCGGGCCTTGCGGCTGGGGGCATGGCGCTGCAACTGCTGCATGGACAGGGACACCACGGATACCGACTTCTCCCCGATGCGGGTATTGGCGTAGATGTCCTTGGCGGCCAGTACGGCCTGGTTACAGATGATGCGCAGGTCGTCGCCGAGCAGGCCCCATTCGCGGCAGCGCTCCTGGCTTTCGCGCAGTTGGCCGAGGATCTGCCGCTCGCCGACGACCAGGGAGTCGATCGACCCCGCCACCTCGTAGAGGTGCTTGATGGCCCGCAGGCCATTGAGGTACTTGAGCCGGCCCAGGACGGGCGTGGGCGATTCCAGCAGGCTGGCCTTGAATTCGTCGTCGACCTTGTGCTCGGTAGTAAACAGCAACAGCACCCGGTTGCAGGTGGAGGCGTAGTACACCTCGTGTACCAGGCCCCGGTCGCGTAGCCGGGTCAGGTTCTCCCGCAATCCCGCTCCGCCCTCGAAGGCGGTAACCAACTCGCCGACCTCCTTAAGTTTGGCATTGCGGTGAGTCAGGGTAAGAATGTGGAAGTGCTGCAGCATGGATAGGTTCGAGACGGCCACAAAGATAATTTATCAGAAAAACGATTCTGTCACGTGGGGGTAGAAATAGCTATTGGCCGTAGGTATGCCTAATTAACACCTAAGCGGCGTCCTGGATTATCGCGGAGAAGTACCAAGCGTAAAACAAGAGTAAAACGTAGCCCTCCCAGCGGGTGATCTTGCGGTTGTTGCTCATCACTCCGAGCAGGATGGTCATCACGACCATCAGGGGCAGGTAAGTCGTGATGATCTCGGGCGGTATGATCAGCGGCCCGAAAAACCGCGGGATCGCCATGACGATGAAGGTGTTGAAGATGTTGGAGCCGATGGCATTGCCCACGGCAATGGAGGCCTTCCCCTTACGGGCCGCGGCCAGGCTAACGGCCACCTCCGGCAGGCTCGTCCCTACGGCCACCGCCGACAGGGCAATGACGGTGGGCGCAATGTTGAGGATCTGGCTGATGCCCGTAATGGCCTGAATGACGAAGGTCGCCGACAGGCTTACTACTGCCCCCCCCACGAGCAGGAACACGTAGTCCTTTGTACTGGCGCTCGGACGATCCACTTTATCCGGTTTATCCTGGTCCTTGAAGCTGTAGGCCAAAAAGATCACGATCCCCCCCAGGAACAAAAAACACTCGAATAACGACAGCTTGAAGTCCATCAACGCGAAATACAGCAGGAAGGCGCTTCCCCACAGGAAGGGGATGTCGATGTGCCAGAGGTTGTAGTCGAGGTCGATGTTTTTGACCACCACGGCGGTCAGGCCCAGCACCAGGGCGATGTTGGTGATGTTAGAGCCCACCACGTTGCCCACCACGATCTGACTGCTGCCCTGCAAAACCGACACGATGCTGGTCGACAGCTCCGGCAGGGAGGTACCGAAGGCGACGATGGTCACCCCGATGATGAAGGGACTGATGCCCAGCGACAGGCCGATGCGCTCGGCCGATTCGACGAAGCGGTCACTCGACCACAGCAGGGCGGCAATAGCGGCCACGAAGATGCCAATCTGTAAAAGTAGATCCATAGTTAGGAGGTGCGGGTAGCGGCCACCGCGGTGGCCGAGGCTTCCCGATTGGGGAGTCCGGACAACAGTTGCGAACGTAATGCCCGGAGGCGGGTGTCGTGTTCCCCCCTCCCGCTAAAGCGGCCGGCCCAGAATGCCCGGTAGGTCACCCAGTACCGCAGGGCAAACAAGCCGGATACCGGCAGGCTGATCAGGTAGACCCACCCCATCCCCTCCGGATACACCCAGTTGAAGAGCAGCGTCTGCAACAAGTAAAGTACGGGCAGTACGACCCACGACCCCAGCGTCTGTACGGTAGCCTTATAGCCACGATCAATGCCAAGCGCCTTCCAGATGGCGTTCATGGCCAGCAGCCAGGGCAGGTGGTTGAGCAGGCCGTAGAGGAAAAGCGGCAGCCCCAGAAAGAGGCCGGCGGAATAGGCGCGGTGGGGGTTGTGGCTGAATTCCAGGTCCTGCTGTCCGGTCTCCCGCAGCAGGGTATCGTATTCGGTGGCGATGGCGCAGCGGGCCTCCCGCTCCTCGGGCTCGAGCTCCCGCAGCCAGGCCAGGAGGCGCTGGGTACGGTAATGGTGGGCCGATACGGTGAGGGGATGGTCGCTCTGCACGCTGCGCTCGATGCGGCGCAGGCACCGCTCCTCGGCCTTATCCCTGGTTTGGATGAGCAGTCCCTCCATCCGCTCGCCGAGCAAGTTGGTGAGCCCGCGCACGGCACGCATCGGGCTCTTCTCGTAGGCCTCCCGCCACTCGGCGGCCACGATGGGCTCGCCGTAGCGCACGAAGGCGCGGCTGAAGGCGGTGGTCGGGCTCTCGTAGTTCACGCCGACGGGCTGCAATGTCACGCCGAGTTGCCAGCCGTTGCGCGCCTCCCCCTCGAGGGCCAGGCTGGCGGCACCGGCCTTGATCTTGCGCAGTTTCCGCTCCAGTTCCGAGTAGGCCTCCGGGGCGATGTACATGATTTTGCCCGTCTCCAGGGCGTTAAAGGTGCGGTTGAATACTTCCTCCTTGCTGCCCTTATCCGCCCCGGCCTCCTTGTCTTTCGGGCGCGCCACGGGGATGCAGAAGGGGTCGATGATGAAGGCGGTCACGGGGTTCATCCACAGGCCGGCGTTGGCCAGGAAGTAGGTCTGGTAGTCGAGGTGGATGCCGGCCATCAGGGGGTCGGCCAGGGTATTCGGGTGATTGCCGCACAGCAGCGTCGGACCGGGATGGTTGGCGTAGTGCACCCCTTCCGTCTCCATCGAGGGATAGAATATGCGCAGCATCCAGCGGCTCATGAAATGGAGGACCCAGAAAAAGGGCTTAGACATAGGCAGGAAAGAAAGACGGCTGCAAAGTAGGCATTCTACCGCACCCGCTCACGCCCGAAAATCGAGGAGGTAGTCGCGCACCAGCCCGTTGAAGGCCTCCCCCTCGCCGAAGTGGAAGCGCACCTCGACGGGAAGCACGAAGACCGGCAGCTTTGATTCGGCGATGAACGCCCGGTGCGGCTCCAGCCGGGTGGCGTCCTTTTCGGTGGTCACGATCGCGCGGTGGGTGCCCGGCATCTCTGCAAAGCGTTGCCTCAGGTTGGCCAGGTCGCTGCCCGTGAAGTAGTGGTGGTCGGCGTAGTCCAGACTGCGCACGCTGCTTGCGGCGGTGCGCAGGTGCGAAAGCAAGTACTCCGTGTTAGCAATCGCGGAGATTAAGAGCACCGAGATTCCTTCCTCCATGCGCAGGCGGTAGCGGTGGTCCAGGAGGTAGTAGGGGGCCGCGTAGGCGTAGTAGCTAAAGAACACGCGTTGGTGCGGCAGCGGATCGATTTCCTGGACGAGGGCGTCGGCGGCGGCGCGGTCGAGGGGGTCGGGGCACTTGCTTACGATGATCACGTCAGCCCTTTCGTAGCCACTGCGCCACTCCCGCAAGCGGCCGCTGGGCAGCAGGTGGTCGCGGGTGAAGGGGCGTGCCCATTCGGTGAGTAGGATGTTGAGGCCCGGCTTCACGGCGCGGTGCTGGAAGGCATCGTCGAGCAGCACGAGCTGGGTGTCCGGCTGCCGCCCCACGATCTCCGGAATGGCGAAGGCGCGCTCCTCGGCCACAGTCACCATCACCTCCGGGAATTTACGTACGTACTGCAAGGGCTCGTCGCCCACGTCTTCCACCGTGTGATCCGGCCGCACGACCAGAAAGCCCCGCGTTTTGCGCCGGTAGCCCCGGCTGAGGGTGGCGAGGTTCAGGTAGGGGTCGAGCAGGCGGATGAGGTATTCGATGTGCGGCGTCTTCCCCGCCCCGCCCACCGAGAGGTTGCCCACGCTGATCACCGGTACCGAAAAGCTGATGCCCCGCAGGATGCCCCGCCGGTACGCCCAGTTGCGGAAGCCCACCCCGGCCCCGTACAGGAGCGAGATCGGAGACAGCAGGAGCTTAGCTACGGTAGATTGAACCATACGTACGGAAATGCAGCGCTACAATAGTACGGCGGAGCGGCCCGTCCGCCGATTGCTACGCCCCCGCCCCGCGGACTTGGGTCAGAGGTCCAGGTACACCGCCGTAGCCTGGGCCACCGGCGTCCCGTCGTCCAGCTGTCCCTCGAAGGTGAAGGTGTAACGGCCGGGGGGGATAGCGGCCCGCTCGAGAAAGGAGGTGCCGACCCTGAGTTCCACGTCCTGGCTAAATACAGTTCCGTCCGTATCCAAGTCAGGTATACCCGCCAGCAATTCCACCAGATCGGTACCCGCAGGCAGGGGCAGATCATCAAAGGTAATGCCGCGATCGAGGGTCACCCGGACCGACGCCCGGTCCAGTATCCGGTCGTAGGTTTCGTCACAACTAAAGGCCAGCAAGACCTGGGCGGGACGGAAGGTCGGCCCCTCCGAGAACTGATCGTAGCCCAATCGGGCCGCGTACCGGAAGGGGCCGCGTAAAGTATCCGCTACCAGGCCCGTACTGATGAGCGCGCTGGTGTTTTCTACCAAACTGACGGCAATATCACCGGCGAACCGGTACTCCTCCTTGCAGCAGCCGGAGAGCAGCGCGCAGAGCGTAATTAGCGGGAGGATGCGATAAATCATAAGGCACCAACGGCTACGGCCACGGCTTATTACCTCCCGGACGCGTAGAAAAATTCGCGCCGCGCCAGCAAACCGTAGCCCGCCAGCACGAGGAGTCCCGCCGCACCCGCGATCCCCGCCCAGAAGATCAGCGGGGCGTCCTGCTGCTTTACGGCCACCGCCACCAGGGCCCAGGCCACCGTGAGGGCATAGAAGCCATCGCGCCGCAGACCCAGGTAGGCACCCAGGGCAACCAGTACCCCGACGAGGGCGGTGGCGATGTAGATAGCGGCCTGCGGCGGAAAATCGATGCCGACTTGTCGGAGCGCCAGGGCCGTGGAGATGACGGTGGCCGCGCTGATCCAACCCAGGTAAAGGGAGGGGGCGAAGTAGCTCCAGCCGTAGGCGGGGTCCCCCACTTCCCGGACGTGCGCCCGCAGCGACAGGTTCGCCCCAATGAGGGCCAGCAGGTGCCAAAGGAGGTCAACGAAGACGAGCAACTGGTTGTCCCCCAGGCTGATCGGCACGAAGGCGATGCTGGCCAAGCCCGCCGCCACCAGAAACCGGTAGGCGCGGCGCTGGGCGGCCGACTCCCGGTCTACCCGCAGCTGCAGGGCGGCAAAGACGATCATCCCCGTGAAGATCACCCCCCAGATGCTAAAGCCATAGCCCGCCGCGTCGACCCGGGTCTGCAGGCCGTCGGAGAAGCGGTCCTGGTTGGCGTCGAGAACGACCGGGATGTAGTTGGCGATCGGGACGAGGATGAAGACGGCGAGCAGGGCGTAGCGCCAGTTGCGGGTAGCGGGGGAAACGGTCATTGGACGGTGCTTGTCTGTAGATAAACCCAATCGCGGCTACCGGGTTAATTCACTACATCAGTTTAATCCCCCCTCATCTATGCCGCTTCAGTCGCACTACGGAAAACAGGGCGTCCTGCTCGTCAATCTCGGTACGCCGGATGCCCCCACCCCGAAGGCGGTCAACCGCTACCTGGGGGAGTTCCTGACCGACCCGCGGGTCATCGACAACCTGCCCGGCGTGGCCCAGCAACTGCTCGTACGCGGCATCATCGCCCCGATCCGCTCGGGTATCGTCAACCCCTTTAAGCCGGGCGGCTCCACCAAGCTCTACCAGGAGCTGTGGACGGAAAACGGCAGCCCCCTCAAGTACTACGGCGAGATCGTCGCCAGTAAAGTGGCCGCGGCCCTCGGCGACGACTACGTGCTGCGCCTGGCCATGCGCTACCAGAATCCCAGCATCGAGTCGGCGCTCAACGAACTGCTGGCCCAGCAGGTGTCGAGCATCCTCGTCTTCCCGCTGTTTCCCCAGTACGCCAGCGCCACGACGGGCTCCGTGCACCAGGAGGTGATGCGGCTGCTCTCCCGACAGCAGACCATCCCCGACGTGAAGCTGGTCAACAGCTACTACGAGCAGCCCGACCTGATCAAGGTCTTTGCCGACAATGCCCGCGACCTCGGCGACCTCTCCCGCTACGACCACATCCTCTTCAGCTACCACGGCCTGCCCCAGCGCCAGCTCAAGAAGGCCGACGACTGCAAGCACTGCTACGTCAGGGAAAACTGCTGTGGCACCATCAGCCGCGTCAACCAGTTCTGCTACAGCGCGCAGTGCCACGCCACCACCCGCGCCATCGCCGCCGAACTGGGCCTCGCCCCCGACCGCTACACGACCAGTTTCCAGAGCCGCCTCGGCTTCGACGACTGGGCCAAGCCCTACACCATCGACACCCTGGAGCACCTCGCCAAGGAAAAGGGAGCCAAGCGGATCCTCTGCTTCAGTCCGGCCTTCGTGGCCGACTGCCTGGAAACCACCATCGAGATCGGCGTCGAATACCAGGAGGAGTTCGAGGAGTGGGGCGGCGACCACATCGACCTCGTACCCAGCCTCAACGACGACCCCCGCTGGATCAACGCGCTGGTGAATATGATCCGGGAAGAAACCAAAGAGGCCGTAGCGTGAGCAGCAAAGCATTTTTCGTCAGCGGCATCGGTACGGAGGTCGGCAAGACCGTCAGCAGCGCCTTTCTGCAGTTAGCCCTCGACGCCGACTACTGGAAGCCCGTGCAGGCCGGTGACCTGGATTTCGGGGACCGCGACCGCGTACAGTCCTGGACCGGCATGCCCGCCGATCGCTACCACCCCGAGCGCTACCGGCTGCATACCCCGGCCAGCCCGCACTACGCCGCCCGGGTCGACGGGCTGGACATCGCCCTGACCGACTTCACCCTGCCCGACACCCAGGGACGCCCCCTGCTGGTCGAGGGCGCGGGCGGACTCCTCGTGCCCCTCAACGAACGGGACTGCATGATCGACCTGGCCGCCCATTTGAACCTGCCGGTCATCCTGGTGTCGCGACACTACCTCGGCAGCATCAACCATACCCTGCTGAGCCTGGAGGTGTTGCGGGGACGCGGGATGCGGTGCGCAGGCATCGTATTCAGCGGCGGCGATAACCCGGAATCGGCGCGGATCATTCAGCAATTATCCGGAGTGAAGGTGTTGGCTAGCCTGCCGGAAATGGAAAAGGTCAGTCTGGAGGCAATGCATACCCTGCACGTGACCCATATCGATCCGGAATTACGCGAGGCCCTGGGGGTAGCCCACTGACCGGTTTTCGCCGGAGCTCACGTAAAACTGCCCTCGTGGGGGCCAGCGAAGGGGCTAACCGGCGATTGTTTTCCGGTCGACCCGCTTTACGGTATCGTGTCCCGATTGGATGAAGCCCCTTTCTACGTAGCGTTCGGACAATTTAGCCAGCCCGTAGGATGCCGCTACGGAGGTCACGTAAATGAGTAGGAGTAAGGGACCGGGTGCCAGGAAGGCACTCAGCGAGGGGACCACGGCCGCGGCGACCGTGTGGGCGAACAGAAAGTGTAGTAGATACATGGAATAGGAGGCCTGCCCGATGCTGCTGAGCAGCCCGTAATTCAGGGCCGGAAGTTTTCTGAACAGCTCCATAAGGAACACGAAGGACAACGACGAAACGAAGGGAAGCAGGGAAAACGCATACCCTCCCAGCTCCCAGAGCACGAGCGCCAGCATGGTCAGCGCGATGAACGCCAGGCCATCCAGGGTCCACGCGTACGTGAGTTTCCGGGCGGGCTGGAAGAAAAAGTAGGCCATCCCAACCAGGAATACCGGCAGTTGAGTGATCAGGTTGTAGTAGACAAAACTGTTGTTGACGGGTCCCCGGCCCAGCATCACCAGGCTGGCGACGGCGATCTGGGACAGCAACGTCCCCCAAGTATCCAGGCTACGATCCGGCTGAAG
Organism: Lewinellaceae bacterium; assembly: GCA_963803525.1. GTDB lineage: Bacteria > Bacteroidota > Bacteroidia > Chitinophagales > Saprospiraceae > Neolewinella. The sequence goes on along the minus strand of CAWDMV010000002.1, from coordinate 288,706 downwards.
TGCTTACCGATCTCCACCCGCGACGCCAGGTAAAAAATTGTTGGGAAAATAGCGTAAAAGGCCACTTCGGTGCCGATGGACCATCCTCCCGGCACGACGGTGTTGTTGGCTGGTGGGTAAAAGCCGTGAACCAGGAGGACGTTAGCCGCCACGTTGGCTAGGGAATAATCCTCCAGGAGGGTCCTGCCGACAATGCCGTTCGCCGCTTCAATCAGTGCCCGGCCGAAGTAGATGAGGATACCAAGGTAATAGAGCGGCGCGATCCGGAAATAGCGCCTGATCGCGTACTTCAGCCAGCCCCTGCTTTCTCCCCGCCGCTTGGTGGCAGACAGGCACAGTGTATACGCGGAGGCGACGAAAAACAGCTGAACCCCCATCTGACCGTAATCCGCCAGCAGCGAGGTCAGCGGGCTCAGGCCGGGTACGCTCTGGGCTGCATGTACCAGGATGACCATTAGAATTGCCACGCCCCGTATGGAGTCAATATAATTCAGCTTCATGGGTCTACCCGAATACGGGTGAATGGGGTGAGTGGGTAAACGCCGCAGGCGAAGGGCGCGCGTATCCCAACATGGCGATCCGTGAATCTTCAATAAAAATCACCACCCGCCTGATGCGCCACAAAGATAGGAGTTTAACATGTACCGGTATCGCTTTCTTGTGCCCTACGCCGGGGGGGGAGGGGCTCCCGGGGCCGGCACGTCCGGCGGGGGTTGCGTAGCTTCACGCATGGGCCGGAGTTTACGGCCGGCAAGCAGCCCATGAAAGTCCTAATCGTCCGCTTTTCCTCAATCGGCGACATCGTGCTCACCACGCCGGTCATCCGCGGCGTCAAGCAGCAGACCGGCGCGGAGGTACACTTTCTGACGAAGGCCAGCTTCGCGGCTATCCTGCGGCACAATCCCTACGTAGATCGGCTCTGGACCATACGGAAGAACATCGCCGAGATCGCCCCGGACCTCACCGCCCAGGGCTTCACCCACCTCATCGACCTGCACGGCAACCTGCGCACGCTGGAACTCAAACAGCGCCTGGCCCTCGGCAATCTGCGGCGTGGGCTGCGCCCGCCGCGCACCCGCACCTTCGACAAGCTCAACTTCCGCAAGTTCCTGCTCACCCGCTTCCGGGTCGACCGGATGCCCGACCGCCACATCGTGGACCGCTACCTCGATACGGTGGCTTTCCTCGGAGTGGGCAACGACGGCCGGGGGCTGGACTACTTCGTGGGCGCGGGGGAGGGGGTGCGCCGCCCCGAAGGTGCCCCCTTCGTAGCCCTCGTCATCGGGGCGGCCCACGCGACCAAGCGGCTGGAGGAGGCGCAGCTCGTGCGCCTCTGCGCGGCCCTCCCCCACCCCGTCGTTTTGCTGGGCGGGCCGGCCGAGGCGGAACTGGGCGGACGCATCGCGGCTACGGGATCGCACATCGAGAACGCCTGTGGCACGTATTCCCTGAACGGATCGGCGGACCTCGTCCGGCAGGCCGCGGTGGTCATCACCCACGATACGGGCCTGATGCACGTGGCGGCGGCTTACCGCAAACCCATCGTAAGCGTGTGGGGAAACACCGTACCCGCCCTGGGTATGTACCCCTACCTGCCGGACGGGCAGGCCCAGGTCATGGCCGAAGTGAAGGGATTAGACTGCCGGCCCTGCTCAAAGATTGGGTACGCAAACTGCCCCCGGGGCCACTTCCGCTGTATGCGGGATCAGGATGTGGAACGGATTGCCCGGGCGGCCCTACTCGCGGTCGAAACGTAGTTCCTGGAGCACCATTTTGTCGCCCTTCTTGACGACGTAGATGTAGAGTCGGTAGACGCCGGTGCTGGTGGTCAGGTTGCCGATGCAGTATTCGGCGTTGTCGGATTTCGAGGAGCCCTGGTGCACCTGGCTGAAGCCGGAGGGGGCGTTAGCGGAGAAGAAGGTCTGTAGCTTTTGGCGCGCCTGATCGCGGGAGTAAAGGTCCTCGTCGCCAAGCAGGCTGAGCTCCACTTCGCTATCCATCATGCCGGCCAGGGCTGCCGTGTTGCCACTACCGAGGGCCTTGGTGATGTCACCGATGGTCTGGGCCTGGAGCGCGCCGCTTCCCGCCAGGGGAGTGAGCACGAGCACGAGGGCGAGGAAGAGGGAGTTCATGGGGGTTCGGTTTGGGTAGCGACCGGTCGTCCTTCCGCTGGGCTGGGAGGGCGACCGGTCGCGTTAGTAAGACGTAGAAGTAGCGGCCGGGTCAATAAGGCGACGTTAAAATAGGGAACGCATAACTTAGCGGTGCCGGTAAGCACCTTGCCCCACCTTAACATTTGCCGAAATTTCGTCAATCGCCACCAAATGAGTTACTTTCGGGCCCACTGCACCAGAAATGACCCGGTAGGCCGGAAAAGTGCGGAGCAGCGGTTTGTGGTTTGTTAGAATTAACGTTACCTTTGCGGGCCGCAAGCCGCGGTAAAAATTACAGAAGCCATGGACGCCATTTCCTTCGTACACGAACAGGTCAGCAAACAGAAAGAATTCCCCAAATTTCGCGCCGGTGACACCGTGGTGGTCGACTACCTCATCACGGAGGGCGAGAAGTCGCGGATTCAGCAGTTTCGTGGCGATGTGATTCAGATCAAGGGCGAAGGACTCACCAAGACCTTCACCGTCCGCAAGATTTCCAACAGCATCGGCGTAGAGCGGATCTTCCCGATCTCCTCCCCCGCCATCGACGCCATCACCATCGTCAAGAACGGTAAGGTGCGCCGCAGCCGCCTGTTCTACCTCCGCGACCGCGTAGGTAAGAAGGCCCGCATCAAGGAGCGCCGCGTCTAAGTCCCACCGCGCCCCGCGCGGTATTCGTCCCAGCCCGTCCCTTCCCCGCGAAGGGCCGGGCTGCGTCGTTTGCGGCCGGGGCGTCAGGCAGCACACCACCGGACGGTTGGCAGTGGAAGAATGCCGATATTACTGGCATGACCCACGCCGAACGCGCCGCCGATTTTTTGCTGGACGAGGCCCGCACCGACTGGCACGACGAATCCCTCTGGCACGTCCGTTCCAAGCGGGACGCCATCGTGCAGGGCATTCCCGATTGGGAGTCGCTGCGCCAACTGGGCTCCGACATCAAGGATAACGTCCTCAGCAATCTCGATACCTACCTCGAGGAATTGGAAGCCAAGGCGACCGCCAACGGCGTGATCGTCCACTGGGCCAGGGACGCCGAGGAACATAACGCGATCGTTTATTCCATCCTGACGCGTCACCGGATCGACCGCATCGTTAAATCTAAGTCGATGCTCACCGAGGAGTGCCACCTCAACGCGTACCTGGAAGAACGGGGCGTCGAGGTGATCGACACCGACCTCGGGGAACGTATCCTACAGCTCCGCCGGGAACCCCCGAGCCACATCGTCATGCCGGCCATCCACCTAAAGAAGGAGGAGATCGGCCAACTCTTCCACGAGCAGCTGGGTACGGACGCGGGCGCCAGCGACCCCCGGTACCTGACCGAAGCCGCCCGCCAGCACCTCCGGGAAAAGTTTCTGGCCGCCCGGGCCGCCATCACCGGGGTGAACTTCGCCGTAGCCGAAACCGGGGGCATCGTCGTCTGCACCAATGAGGGCAACGCCGACATGGGGGTGCACCTCGCCCCGGTCCAGATTCACTGCATGGGCATCGAAAAGGTCATTCCCCGGGCCGAACACCTCGGCGTCTTTACCCGCCTGCTGGCCCGCAGCGCCACGGGCCAGCCGGTCACCATCTACACCAGCCACTACCACCGGGCCAAGGCCGGCGGCGAGATGCACGTCGTGATCGTCGACAACGGCCGCACGAAGCAGCTCGGGCGGGAAGACTTCCGCAACAGCCTCAAGTGCATCCGGTGCGGGGCCTGCATGAACACCTGCCCCGTCTATCGCCGCAGCGGGGGGCACAGCTACGACCACACCATCCCCGGTCCGATCGGCAGTATCCTATCGCCGGGCGTCGACCTGAAGCAGCACGGCGACCTGGCCTTCGCCTCCACCCTCTGCGGCAGCTGCTCCGACGTCTGCCCGGTCAAGATCGACATCCACGAACAACTCTACAAGTGGCGGCAGATGGTCAGCGAGGAGGGGCACCTGGCATCCACGAAGCGCATCCCCTTACTTGGCGCCGGAGCCGTGCTGCGTCGGAACGGACTCTACAACTTCGTAGGCAAGGCCGCCCGGATTGTCCTAAAAATGCTGCCCCGCGCGGTGGTCTATAACCGGTTTAATGCCTGGGGTACCAAGCGGGAACTCCCGGAGGTCCCGGCGGAAAGTTTTAAGGAATGGTACGCCCGCACCCACAACGAAAGCACGTGAGCGGCAAAGCAGCCATCCTCCGGGCGATCCGGGAGAACAAACCCGGCCCCCGCGAACTCCCCCAGCTCCCCCCCGACATGCACGCCGCGGCGGCGGGCGCGCCGGTGCAATGGGAAGCCCGGTTTCGCGCAACGCTGGCGGCCAGCAAGACCACCTTCGTGGAGTGGGACCAGCTAAGTAGCTACGTGAGTGGGTTTGCGGGCACGACCATCGTGTCTACGCTTCCGGATGTACCCGGCAACCTCGACCCCGCCGCCGTGAAAGATCCCCTACAACTCGCCGGGGTCGACTTAGCGGTACTACGGGCCCAGCTCGGGGTGGCGGAGAACGGGGCCCTGTGGGTCAGCGAGACGGAGGCGGTGCACCGCGTGCTGCCCTTCATCACCCAACACCTGATCCTGGTACTGCGCCGCGCCGCCCTGGTGGGAACCATGTACGAGGCCTACCGACACCTCGATATCGCGGCGACGGGCTTCGGGGTATTCATCGCCGGGCCCAGTAAAACGGCGGACATCGAGCAGAGTCTCGTGATCGGCGCGCACGGCCCCCGGAGCCTGGTCGTGTGCCTGGAGTAGGTGCGGGCTTAAGGTGGGATCGTAAACTTTAACGTTTATTCGTAATACTTAATCCGGCTAAGGCGTTTAGTAAGCTGCCTGACGAACAAGCGGGCACCTATTCGAGCGGCCCCCGGTAGTTGCACCGTGCCGGTCCTACGCTCATCATCAAACCAACACTTTATGGCTACTATTCAGAGTAATCCCACCCCCGATCCCCAGTTCACCCCTACTCCCCGTCCGCAGAAGAACCGGACGCCCCTCCTGGCGGGCATCATCGGCGTATTGCTGATCGCCCTCATCGCGCTGGGCATCGGCTTCATGAACCGGGGTACGGACAACGCTAAGATCTCCACCGACCTGGTCGAGATGGAGCAGTTCAAGGCCCAGGCCGAAAAGCAGTACTACGAATCCCTCGCTGAACTGGAGGAAATGCGCGGCAGCAACGAAGAGCTCAACGCCATGATCGACCAGCAGAAGGAGGAACTCCGCCTGCAGAACGAAAAGATCACCAGCCTGACCCGCGATTCCCGTAACCTCGCCTCGGCCCGCACCGAACTGGCGGCCCTGAAAACGCAGGTCACCGGATACCTGGCCGAACTCGAGGAGTTGCGCGCCACCAACGCCGCACTCGCCGAAGACCGGGATCGCATCTCCAGCGAACGCGACCTGCTGAGCAACGACCTGCAGGTCAGCCAGCAAACCAACCAGCAACTCAACAGCGAGCGCGCCGTGCTCGTCAGCGAGCGCGAGCAACTGGCCAACAAGAACAATGAACTCAGCCGCAAGGTGAACGTAGCCAGCGTGATCAAGGCCAACAACGTTACGGCCGAGGGCCAGAAAATGCGCAACAGCGGACGCTGGGTAGGACGTACCAATGCAAAAAACGTAGAACGCCTCTACGTGTGCTTCAACAGCCTGGATAACGCCGTTGCCCGCGCCGGAGAAGAGACCTTTCAGATGCGCATCATCAATCCTACGGGAGAAACGATGAGCATCGAGGCCGAAGGCAGTGGTGTACTGACCACGGACGCCGGAGAGCAAATACCCTTCACTAAGAACGTACCCTTTGATTTCCAGGGGGACGCCGCCAACCACTGCGCGGAGTGGAACGTGCCCGGCACCGAATTCGCGGAGGGTACCTACAGCATCGAATTGTACAACAAAGGCTTCCTCGTGGGAACCACGGAGCTGGAGTTGAAGTAACTTTAGTAACGTATTATTCAGCGAGGGCTGCCTTCCCCCGGGGAGGCAGCCCTCCCTATTTTTATACCATGCGCGTCGATCCCGCTACCGCCGACCTGCTGCGCCAGGACTTTGACCTCCCCCAACAGCCGCTCACCGAAGCGGAACTGCTGGACTGGCTGGCCCGGCGCGTGGCCGATCTCATGCGTCACCGGATGGAATACCTGATGAGTCTCTGCTATACCCTGGACCTCGACGAAACTGCCGTCGCCCGCGCCCTGCATCCCGCTGCACCCGCGGCCCCGCACGAGTCCCTTGCCCGCCTGCTGTACGAGCGGCAGTGCGCCCGGGCCCGCACCAAGGCCGCGTTCCGGAGTGCCCCGCTAAACGATGCCGATGCCTGGTAGATTCAGAGCGGGACCAGCCGGACGCGCGGGCGGATTATGCCACTTCCGTCAGTGGCCCCGTGCCCGACGTATCTCGACCGGGTAGAGCGACAAACCTACCTCCGGACCTTGGCGCCCCAGCAGATGAGTGGGCGGTTGCAGGGCCGGCTGCTCGCGATGCTGTCCGCCATCCACCGGCCCGAACGCGTCCTCGAGATCGGCACCTTCACCGGCTACGCCACCCTCTGCCTGGCGGAAGGCCTCGCCCCGGCGGGAACGATCGATACCATCGAGGGCGATGCCGAAGTGGCCTGGTTGGCGCGGCACCATTTTCACGCTTCCCCCTACGCGGACCGGATCAACCTCCACGTGGGGCAGGCGGCCGAGGTGCTCCCGGAGCTGGCGGGGCCCTACGATCTGATCTTCCTGGACGCCGACAAGCGTGGCTACCCGGACTATCTCACGCTACTAGCGGACCGACTCCGGCCCGGGGGCCTCCTGCTGGCCGACAACGTGCTCTGGGACGGAAAGGCCGGACGCAAGTCCCGGGATGCGGACGCTGCGTCCCTGCATCACTACAATTGTATGCTGCACGGGGATCCTCGCTTTACGGTAGCCGTCTTGCCGCTACGGGACGGATTATCGATCGCCCGACGTCGCTGAACGCCACCAGCCGCATTTGTGGGCGATCATTCCGAACAACGGATCCGTGTAGACACATAGATAAGAGCGTCAACGTCACGCTCATCTACGTAAACCCAACACGAACAACATGCGATTTATCACCACCACCGACCAAGCATCAGGACAGGAAGTCAAACTGCGCTACCAGGAATACGGCAGCGGAAAACCCGTAGTCTTTATTCACGGCTGGCCGCTGAGCGGCGATATGTTCGAGTACCAGATGGAACCGCTAAGCCGTGAGGGGCTACGCTGCATTGCTTATGACCGGCGGGGCTTCGGGCACTCGTCCAAGGTCGGAGACAGCTACAACTACGACACCCTGGCCGACGACCTTCACGCCGTACTTACGGAACTGGACCTCCAGGACGTGACCGTCGTGGGATTCAGCATGGGCGGCGGCGAAGTAGCCCGCTACATCGGCAAGTACGGCGAAGACCGCCTCTCGGCTGCCGTGCTCGTCAGCTCCGTTACCCCCTACATGCTCGATACCGACGGCCACGAGGGCGTGGAGTGGAGCGTGTTCCAGGGAATGATCGACGGCATGCGTAAGGACCGGGCCGACTTCTTCGCCACCTGGGCCAAGCAGTTCTACGGCATCGGCCTGCTGAGCCACCCCGTCAGCGATGCCTTCCTGGGTTGGACCCAGGGCATGGCACTGCGCGGATCATCCCGGGCGGGTATCGACTACGTTTCGGCCTTCGCGAAGACGGATTTTCGTCGGGACCTCGAGAAATTCACCATTCCCACCCTCATCGTTCACGGGGAGGACGACAAGATCGTCCCCATCAAGGTAGGGGGAGACGCTACCCACCAATTGGTGCCCCAGGCGATCTACCACAAGTATGACAACGCTCCCCACGGGCTTTTCTACACCCACCGGGAGCGGCTGAACCGCGATATTCTGTCCTTCGTCCACCACAACGTCAGCGTAGGCCGCGAGATCACCGTCAATTAGGATCCGTCGACGGGAGAAGCGGCCGCTTTTTTTACGCACTAACGGAAGCGGCTTCCTCCTTCGGGAGTCCCTCCGACCCCGTTCACGGTAGTGTACTTGAAGCTGAGTTTCTTATCGGGGTAGATGTAGCTGAAAGGCGGACTGCACGGCCAGCGTGCCTTCGTGAAAACCACAGAGGATCAGTTTCAGCTTACCGGGGTAGGTATTGATGTCGCCGATGGCGTAGATGCCGGGCACGCCGGTGCTGTAGTCGCGGGTATCGACTTCGATAGCATTTTTATCGATGGTGAGGTTCCAGTCGGAGATGGGGCCGAGTTTCGGCGAGAGGCCGAAGAGGGGAATAAAACTGTCTACGGCGATATTCGTCTTCCGCACCCGACTTATGCTTGACGGTAACGCCTTCCACTCTGCGGTCACCGACGATGCCTACCGCCTGGGCGTTGGTGACCAGGTTGATGCGTGCCGGCCTTGGCGAGTTCGGTTACTTTTTCCACGCTGTCGAGGGCACCGCGGAAGCTCTCGCGGCGGTGGACGAGCGTGACTTCGGCCGCGACCTCGGCCAGGAAGATGGTCCAGTCGAGGGCCGAGTCGCCGCCGCCGGCCAGCAGCACGCGTTTATCGCGGTACACTTCCGGGTCACGAATGACGTAGGCTACCCCACTGTCCTCGTAGCGTCTCGATGTCGGGGATCGGCGGTTTGCGCGGCTCGAAACAGCCCAGTCCGCCGGCGATGCAGATGACCGGCGCCTCGATGGTCGTGCCGCGGCTGGTGGTCAGGCGGTACATTTTTTCCCCGACTTTTTCTAGTTTTTCGGCCCGCTCCCCGAGGGTGAAGCCCGGGATTAAAGGGCTTGATCTGCTCGAGGAGATTATCGACCAGTTCGCCGGCCAGCACGCTGGGGAAGCCGGGAATGTCGTAGATCGGCTTTTTGGGGTAGATCTCCGTGAGTTGTCCTCCGGGCTGGCCCGAGGCTATCGACGAGGTGGCAGCGCAGTTTGAGGAGTCCGGCTTCGAAAACGGTAAACAAGCCGACGGGGCCGGCCCCGATGATGAGGATGTCTGTTTGGATCATGGGCTATAAATGGTTGATTGAGGGGGAGGGTTCAGTTAAATTGGTTGTTGAATTGTCGGGGCGTTGAGGGGCGGGCGTCATGGGTGTTACCTGTGTCGCAGGCCTGTCACTGGTGGGCGGGGCCGCGGGTGAAAAGTGACCCCGGGACGAGCGAAGCGAGCATCCCCGCCATTCAACGACTCAACGACCATGCGACGAATGCAGTCCGCACTCCTCCTTGTCCGTTCCCGCCCAGCGGCCCGCGCGTCCCTGCCCGGGGCGGGTGCAGTGGGTGCAGCCGATGGAGCCGTAGCCCAGCGCCTCGAGGGGGTGACGGGGCAAGCGGTCTTTTTCGAGCAGGTAGAGAAATTCCCCCTCCTCGATGTCGATGAGCGGATGAAAGTGAATGAGGCCATCGACCGCTTCAAAGATTTCCATGGCCGCCCGGTTCATCGTCTGGTAGCTGTGTACGCCCGACATCCACACCCGGTGGCCGGCCTTCACGCCCTGGAGGGGCATGACCTTATTATAGTGGCAGCAGCGACCGGGCTGGCTGTCCCACATGCGATGCTCCCGGCTCAGGGCGTGGCGTTCGGGATCGGGTAGGATCTCTACCGTCTCCAGGCCGGTGAGATGCGGCCAGGGTATTCCGGTAGGCCAGGGTTTCGGGGAAGTGGTAGCCGGTATTCAGGATGTGGACCTTCTGATCGGCATTGGCCCGACTTACCAGGGTAAGCATGACGACCGACTTGGTGCCGAAGCTGGACGTGAAGAGCACCTGCTCCACGGGGAAGTACCGATAAAGCCGGGTGATCCGCTCCTGGAAGTCCAGGGCGGCAAACTCCTCGTTTAGCGCGGCCAGATCGAAGGTGACCGCCGTCTCGGAATGGGGTAAGCTCATAAATCAACATGGTTTTCGTCGGCTTCTTTGGGGAGGGCGGGTGGCGCGGCGGCGGAGGCAAGTAAACAACCGCCGGCCGGACAGCGGCGACCCGCCTGGGCGGAGGCAAGTAAACCACTGGTCAGCGCATTCAGTTCGCGCACCTTGGATTGGAAGTCGCCCGTCAGGCGGTCCCGGAAGCCCTTCAGCCCGTCGAGCAGCTCGGTCGTATCCCCTTCGGGTAGCTCGGCTTCCAGCCACTGCCGGAAGCGTTTGGCAAAGGTGGGGCTTTGGCCGTTGGTGCTGATGGCCACCTTCAGCGGGCCGCGGGTCACGATGCTGCCCAGGTAAAAATCGCAGAGGGCGGGCGTATCCGCGATATTGGTCAGCCGGCGCTCGGCCTTGGCGGCCTCCCAGACCGCGTGATTGACGTCGCGAAAGTTCGTGGCGGCGATGATCAGATCCGCCGCCCGCACGTCCGCCCTCCGGAACTCCCGGCCGTACCAGGTGATGCTGCCTCCCGCCGCGGTGCGCCACTGTCCGGCGGGCGCTTCTCCGTTCCCTTGCACCCGCGTTCCCGCTACCGTGGCCGCCTTACGGGCGTAGTCGTCCAGCAGCTGGCGCAACTCGGCACCCATCCGGGGGGCTACTACCGTGACGCGCGCGTTGGGACTGCTCTTGAGGATGAAGCCGAGCTTTTCTTCTCCCACCTGGCCGGCGCCGACCACGAGCAATTCCAGGCGGTCGAGGCGGAAAAAGGCGGGGTAGAGGGGGTTGGGTTGTACCATTTACAAAAGACAATTTACAAGTTCGCGCTTGCTTGGGTTTTCCGAGCCTGACGAAAGCGCCGGTATTTTGGGTCTATTCGAGCCTCGAGCAGGGAAGGTGCACTTCGTGGCTGCTTCGCGGTGACGGGCTATATGACGCTTTTCGGGGCGAAGAATAGCCGCAAAAGAGCAGGCCTACGGCGAAGAGCGGAATCCCGAACAAGCGCTTACAATTGGGCGGGGAGAATGGGCTCACGTAGGGACTGCGGGCCATGGGACATGATGGTTGGTAAATGGTGCTTGGCAAAGTTCTTATGCTGGCGGACGGTCTCGCCGAGGACGATGAGGCCCGGTCCCCGGTCGCGCTCCCGGCGGACGGGGTCGGCCAGGGTATTTACCGTACCGACCCAGCAGCGCTCGTTGGGGAGGCTGCCGTTCTGGATCACCATGGCCGGCAGGTCACCGCGCCCCTCCGCATCCCAGAGGGCGCAGATCTGGTCCAGTCGCCCGAGCCCCATCAGGATGATGACCGTAGCTTCGGACCGGGCGGCCCGGAAGAGGTCTTCGCTGAGCCCCCCGTCGCGGGTGTGGGCGGTCAGCACCCAGAAGCTGTCGGCGTAGCCCCGGCTGGTCGGTGCCACTCCCTGCAACTCCGGCAGGCCGATGCAACTGCTGATGCCGGGCACGACGCTGACCGGAATACCGTGGGCCTCCGCGTATGCTTTTTCTTCCTGCCCGCGGCCGAACACGAAGGGGTCTCCACCCTTCAGGCGGACGACGTGGCCGTACTCAAAGGCACAGGATACGATCAGGGCATTGATCTCGTCCTGCTTTTTATAGTGACATCCGGCACGCTTGCCCACGAAGATGCGCTGGCAGTGGGCGGGGGTTTCGTCCAGGAGTGCCTCCGTACTCAGTGCGTCGTAGAGTACGACGTCCGCCGAGGCGAGGGCGCGCAGCCCTCTGCGGGTGATGAGGTCGGGATCACCGGGGCCGGCCCCCACCAGGGTGAGGCGGGGCGGCGGGGAAGCGGTGCGGCGGTGGGGAGAGGAGCTGGGCATGGGGATTAGGCTTTGTAGTAGGCACTGACTACCGTCTTGTCTAACTGCCGCTCGCGGGTCGCGATCGCCCTACGGACGAAAGCGGTGGCCTCGGCGATGTATAGGGTCACGAAGTCGGTCGTGGGGAGCGACTTTTTGATGCGCAGTACGTAGTCCGCAAACGGGCTGCACTCCGGGAAGCGCTCCCCGTAGTGGGTCTCGAAGTCGTCGAGGATCTTAACGTGGGTGTTGCACTTGACGTCCTCGACGAGCAGCAGGGCCTTCGCGGCGGTAAGCATGGCGGTGTAGGCGTGGTAACCGGCATCGGCCGGGGCATCGCCCTGGAGGCTGCGGTTAGCGGCAAAGATTTTATTACTCGCGTCATTCAATATAGCGCCAACCACGTCCAGGCTGACCCCCGCGCACTCGCCCACCCCGATCTCCTGTCGGTAGTCCTCGTCCTGCCCCCAGTCGTGGAACTCTTCGTCCGTGATGGTAGCGGTGTCCCCGAGGGGCTTCAGCAGTTGGTAGAAGTAGCGCTTGCCCTGACGGGTCGCGTAATCGTTGTAGTATTCCCCCTCCTTAGCTTCGTTTTTATAGTCGGCAAAGAGTAGGCGCACGACCGTCGGGCACGCGCCGGGTAGGCACCTTGATGATCTTTTCGGCAATGAAGCCCCGGCCGTCGGGTACGATACCACCGCCGACTACTACCTGCATGGCCGGGGCGATCTTCCCCTCCACCCGGATACTGGACCCGTGGAAACCGATGTTGGCCGCCATGTGCTGTCCGCAGGCGTTCATGCAGCCGCTGATCTTGATGCGAACGTCGTTTTCGCTCACCATTTCGGGATACTCGTCGCGTACCAGGGCTTCCAGTACCTGGGCGAGCCCGGTGGAGTTGGTGACGCCGAGCGCGCAGGTATCGGTGCCCGGGCAGGCCGTGATGTCGGCGGTGGTATCGTGGCCGGGCAGGCCGAGATCGAGGGCGTACAGCGCATTAAAGAGGTGCGGCAGCGCGGTGGGCGGCACGTAGCGCAGCAGCATGCCCTGCTGTACGGTCAGGCGGATGTCGTCGCTGGCGTACCGCTTAATGGTCTCGGCCAGGAGCCGGGCCTGCTCCGCTTCCAGATTCCCGAGCGGAATGCGGATCGCCACGGCGCGGTAGCCGTCCTGCTTTTGTGGCATCACGTTGGTCTCCAGCCACGCGGCGTACATAGCAGGGTGGGCGGGGTCCACGGGTGCAAAGTCATCGGCGGGCACTGCTCCCAGCGGGGGCACCAGGGTCGGATCGACCGGGTAGCTGCGGTGCGCCAGGGCCGCCCACTCCTCGTGGACCAGTGCCATGAAGCGGTCGAAGCCTAAATCTTTGATCAGGAACTTCATGCGCGCTTTCATGCGTTTTTCGCGCTCGCCGTAGCGATCAAAGACGCGTAGGGCCGCCTCCTGAAAGGGAATAATCTGATCGGCGGGCAGAAACTCGAAGGCCGTTCGGGCAACGATGGCCACCGCACCGAGCCCCCCGCCGACCACGACCTTAAAACCGGGCTGCCCGTCCCGCAGGCGGGGAATGAAGCCGAAGTCGTGAAAGTAGGTCAGGGCGCTGTCGCGTTCGCTACTGGAAAAGGCCGGCTTGATCTTGCGGCCCATCTCCTGACAGACGGGCTTGCGCAAAAAGTACTCGAAACTCGCGTGGACGTAGGGAGTGACGTCGAAGGGCTCCTCCGGGTCGATGCCGGCCAGGGGGCTAGCCGTTAGGTTCCTTACGGTATTCCCGCACGCCTCCCGGGCCGTCATGCCGGCTTCGACGAGTTCCTGCCAGATGGCGGGGCTGTCGTTCAGTTTGACGTAATGCAGCTGCACGTTCTGCCGGGTGGTGAGGTGCAGCCGGCCGTTGGTGTATTTCTCGGAGATGTCCGCCAGGACTACCAGTTGCTCGGGGGTGAGGTGTCCGTACGGAATCTTGGTCCGAAACATGTGCACCCCGAATTGCCGCTGCCCGTAGACGCCGCGCGTCAGGCGGAAGTGCTTGAAGCGGTCCTCCTCTTCCCTACCGTGCTGGTAAGCATAGATGCGATCGGAGAGCTCCTGGATGTCCGCGCGGTTGGCGGGGTCCAGGTGGTTCAGGGGGAGGGTGACGGTACTCATAGACCTAAGGTACCCGGCCGGTTCCCTTTCGGTCGAGCCCAATCAGGATAGAATGATCATATGAACGGACAATCTAAGGGAATAACCTATTGACGTACACGATCTTATACATACTACACATTTTATGTATCAGCACCTTAACATATATTTTATTGTTAAATGTGTTTATGCCTCACCCATTTGGCTGTCTCGCCCCGCTCTCTTCCCGTTCCGCTTCCGCTGAGAAGCTGCTACCGCGCGGCGGTGGTTGCCCCGATCACGGGGTGCTAGGAAATGAATGGAACGGGTAGATTAAGGGTAGATTTATTGCAATGGGGTGTACAATAACCCCATGGGCGGCCCGTATTGTGTAGAAAATCCAGATGGCCACCACCGGGCACAATTCCAATTAAAATTTTGCTATTTTAATTTCAGCCGAACAAGTGCTATCCTGAGTAGATTTTTCAAAATAATATTCTAATTTTTTTGTTAAATTGGGGTTAAATGTGCTTTCGTAGCGGAAGAAAAGTTGCGTAGGTGGAAGCCCGTAGCTTATATTTGATTGCACAAAGGGGCTGCACCCCCGCTTAGCTTTTTTAGATTCTCATTTCTCATCAAAGTCTTTTCTATTAGTCTATACGTCTACACTAACTGATAACTGGCAGTAGCGCCGGCTCCCGCTTCGGGAATAATCCCAAATTGAAACATCGTTAGTTATGGACGTCAAGTCTCACACCGATCAGGAACTGATCAACCTCTACCTGCTTGGTAACGATCGCGCATTCGAAGAATTGCTCGGCCGCCACCAACAAAAGATTTACACCTCCATCTACCTTTTCACGAAGGACCACAGTAAAGCGGAAGATATCTTCCAGGAAGTGTTCATCAAGATTATCGATACGCTCCGTCGGGGCAAATACAACCACGAAGGCAAGTTCCTCCAGTGGGCCATGCGGATCTCGTACAATATGTGCGTCGATTCCTTCCGCCGCAACAAGCGTCGTCCCCAGGTCGGCCAAACCGAAACCTTTAACATCTTCGACGTTCTCCAGTCGGACGAAGACAACGCCGAAGACGGCATGATCCGCAGCCAGACCCACGATAAGGTCCGCAAGCTGGTCGATGCCCTCCCCCCGAGCAGCGTGAGGTCGTGATCCTCCGCCACTACGCCGACATGAGCTTCAAGGAAATCGCCAAGCTCACCCGCGTCAGCATCAATACGGCCCTCGGCCGGATGCGCTACGCCCTCATCAACATGCGCAAGATGATCGAGGAAAAGGAGATCGCGCTGTAGGCGCGGCTTCCTGCCCCTACGTCCCGAAGCAAAAATCCCCGTTAGCAGGCCTGCTAACGGGGATTTTTAGTGCCCGGTGGGGAGCAAAGGAGAATCAGACCCCTTCGGAAAGCGGGATGGGGAACTGGGTAAATACATCATCGCCCGTGCGGTCGATCGGCAGGAAGGTCGCATTGAGGCGGTCGTAGCGACGCAGGTCCCACATCCGGTGGCCCTCCCCCCAAAGGCTGTAACACCGCTGGTAGAGGAGCTCGTCGATCAGGGCGTCCCGCGTTACTTCCCCTTCGTATTCTCCGATGCCCGCGGCGGTGCGCACGATGTTGAGGGCACGGACCGCTTCCTCGAGATCACCGAGATTGATGTTGGCCTCGGCGTAGATCAGCACGAGTTCCTCATTGCGAATGATGTCGATCGGGGAGGTCGCCGAGGCATAGAGGGCTGTTTCAAATTGTCCGTTCAGGCCGTCCTGCCCGTCCGTTTGCAGACGTTCCCGGAATTTGCTCAGCCGCTGGTCACCGGCGGTCGCGCCGGTGATGATGCGGGGGTGCACGACGATCTGATCCCCGCTTTGCCCCGGTGCCTTGTAGAGCGGGTTGAGGAGGTCACCGGCACTGGTGCTGTACACGTGCTCGGGACCGGTCTGTAGGTCTCCCTCCAGATCGAGAAAGCTCGCATTGACGTAGTCGAGGGCCTGCTGGTAGCGGGCGGCGTGCACCGCTACGCGGGCGGCGATGGCCCGGTTAAAGGCCCCGAACGTCTCGGGTGTATCAAAACCCTCGAACCCGGAGGAAAGGGTAAAGGAAAAGGCCGCACCATTCAGGGTGCTGTTGGCCTGATCGAGCAGGCTGAGTATCGCATCGTAGCTTGCTTCCTCACTGACGAAGGGGCCCAGGTTCTCCGGATCACTGACATCAAGCCGGATACCGTTGCTGCCTAGCATATCCAGGACCTGGCTCAGCATGTAGGCCTTGATGGTGTTCGCAAAGGCGCGGTACCCCTGTTTTTCCGCCTCACTGACCAGACTTGTGTTATCGACCGCTTCCAAAAGAATATTTGCGGTTTTCACTACCTGATAACGTGAAGCAAAGGGCCCGGTGATGTAAAAGGTATTGGCATCCAGGGTTAGATTTTCCTTGCCCAGCAAATCGGTGGTGTTCCGGGGGTCAGCATCAAAAATGTAGAGTTCCCGGGCAATGGTTCCGCTGGCCGTGACGTAGCTGGCGTAACCGTTCCGCATTGTAGCCTCGATACCCGTAGCCAGTAGATTCAGCTCGGCCGGGGTAGCGTTATTTAAGACACTGGCGATGCTGGGACCATCCGGATCGAACTGTTCTTCAATCTCACAGGAACTGGCAGCAAATAGAAGGAGACAGAGGAAGAAGAGGTGGGTTTTCATGCAGAAAGATTGGTGGCGGCGGACCGCCTGACGGTGGTAGGATAGGAGGGAGTGGGAGCTAGAAGTCGAAGCCGAGGTTGAGGTAGAACTGCCTGCTGCTAGGAAAAGGAGCTACCTCCAGGTTAGTGGAGAGTCCACTGCCTCCCTTCACCGAGGTTTCCGGGTCGTAGCTGCTGTAGTCGGTGATCGTGAAAATGTTCCGACCAGACACGCCGACGCGCAGTCCCTGAATGAATGTGCTTTCGACCGGGATTCGGTAACTGATGCCCGCCTCCCGCAACCGGAAGTAGGACCCATCCTCAATCAGGCTGGTAAGGTTATCGTATTCACGGGGAGTGGTGTTCCCCAAATCGGTGAGGAGGCGGGTTAAGTTGAGCACGTCGCTGCCCTGCCGCCAGTGGAATAAGAAGCTGACGTCCAGGTTTTCGAATAAGGTCAGGTTATTGGACCAACCGAATTGGAAGGTAGGCTCCGTATCCCCGGTCAGGGTGGGTACACCGCCGACATTGGTCCAGAGGCCGGTGATAGGAGATCCCTCGTTGAGGTAGAAGGTACCCAGCCCGAGACCAAAGCCTACCCCCGGGGGGACGAAACTCGGGATGTCTTCGCCTTCGCTGCCGTCTTCTACGCCTAGGCGGGTGATCTCACTGCGGTTGAGCCAGAAATTGAGGGTGGTGCGGTACTGGAAGTCCGGGGTTTGAATCGGCACGAGTCCCAACTGGAGTTCGAAGCCCCGGTTACGCAGGTCGAGGTCATTGCGGATCTCGGACGTGAACCCGGTGGACGTAGGGATAGAGCGGTCGTACAGAAGGTTGTTGACGTCGCGGATGTAGTAGGTCGCCGTAACATTCACCTTGTTGTCAAACAAGCCGAAGTCCGTACCAAATTCCAGTTCGGAGCTGGTTTCGGGCTCCAGGTCTTCCCGGCCCTGGCTGCCCACGACGGTCAGTCCGGACCGCCCATCGATGGTGTTGTTATTGAGCGAGGTGAACAGCCGGCCGAAGCTGGCGCTGTTACCGGTCTGCCCGTAGGCGATGCGCAGCTTCAGCTGATCGACCGGGCCACCTTCCCGCCAAAAGTCGAACTGGCTCACGTTGAGCGCGACCGAGGCGCGGGGGAAGGCGAAGAACTTGTTGGGGTCTCCGTTGAGCGAAGACTTATCGAAGCGGACGCCGGCCGTCATGATCACCTTATCGTTGACGTTCACTTCCTCCTGGACGAGGTAGCCGAATTCCTCGACGTTGGAAAGGCTCTGGAAAATAGCCTGAGCCCCCCCCTGGGAGAGGTTGGTCTGCACCGGAATGAGTTGAGTACTCTGGGCCAGCAGGTTATCAGCCGACTGGTTTAAATAAGTGATACCGGCCTGGGTGGTGAAGTTGGTTCCCCCGGGGGTGTAGTAATCGTGCACGCCGATGGCGCTGTAGTTGTAGTTGAAGATGTCATTTTTGCCCTCGGCCAGGAAGCCGTTCTGCTGGTTACGTTGCGACTGGAAGGTTTCGGGCACGTAGACGAAGGTCTTGCCGAGGATAAAGTCCAGTCCGCCGTTGAGCACCAGCCGCAGGGCCTGATTATTCGTCTCCAGAATACGGTAATTGATGTTTACGCCCTCCAGCACGCGGTCGATGTTTTCCTCGTTGCGGGTTTGGTCGCGGGTCTGCAGGGGGTTACCGGAGAAGTTTGGATTGTCGGGGTAAACGCCGTTCTCGTCCGGAAAGAGGTTCACCCAGTCGCGGGTGAAGGCCAGGGTGTAGCCGTAAGACAGGCCGCCCTCGTTCTCGTTGCCGCTGAAGGAGCGGGAAGCCTGGGAGCGAACGTAATTTGTATTGGACTGGATCTTGAGCCGATCGCTGATGGCGTGGGTGACGTTGAGGCGGGCGGTGAAGCGCTCATAGCCGGTATTCTTGATGATGCCGTCCTCGTCGCGCCAGCTGCCGCTGATGAAAAAATTGGTCTTGTCGTTGCCCCCGCTGACTTTGAGTCTACTGTCGCTGATGAAGCCCTGCTCGCCGTAGAGGATATCCTCGTAATCGAATAGTTCGCCCCGGGCTACGGCGGCCTCGTAGGCGGCGCGCGCCTGGCGGCCGGCCGCCTGCTGGTCGGGGTTTGCGCCGCCGAACTCGTCCTCGACCTGCTGGGGGGTGAAGCTGCGCCGGCCCACCTTGCGGATGATGGTGTTGAAGCCAAGATCCTGGTTGAAGGTTACTTTGGTCCGGCCGGCGGTCCCCTTTTTCGTCGTAATGATTACGACGCCCGCGTTGGCCCGGGTGCCGTAGATCGCCGCGGCGGAGGCCCCCTTGAGCACTTCGATGCTTTCGATGTCGTCGGGGTTCAGGTCGGCCACGCGGTTAGACGAGCCCTCCTCGTTGGCGGCATTGGCCCCGGAGGCGAAACGGGAGCCACTCGGAATTTCTACGTTGGAGATGTAGACGCCGTCGACGATGAACAGCGGTTGGTTGTTGCCCGAGAGCGAGGAGATGCCCCGCAAGCGGACGGCGTAACCTCCGCCGGGTGCCCCGCTGGTCTGGGTGATGTTGACCCCCGTCAGTTTGCCGTAGAGCGCCCCGTCCACGGTTTGCTGGCTGGTGACGCCGGTCAATTCTTCGCCGCTGACGACGGAAACGGCGTTGGCCAGGTTTGAGCGTTTGATGGTGGAAGCCAAGCCGGTAACCACCACCTGTTCGAGGTTGGCCACGTCTTCCCCCAGCTCGATCCGCAGGGGAGCGATGTCGCGGGTCACCTCCACTACCTGGGACGCAAAACCCGTGTAGCTTAGGCGCAGCGAGGCGGGATCGGTAGGGATGTCGAGGCTAAAGCGACCGTCGAAGTCCGTGACCGTGCCCGTCGTCGTACCAACGACTAAGATAGAGACCCCAATTAGCGGCTCACCGGTGGGGTCGGTGACCGTGCCCGACACGGGATACTGGGCAAACAGCGCCGAAGGCGCAAAGAGGAGTAAGAACAGGCTTACTACCGTAAGTAGTTGGTAGGGTTTCATCGTGTGGTTGTTAGCGAGTATAAAGCGGGCAACTATCCCGTAAGGCTGGATGTGCCGCCAATGATATTGAATAAGGCCCTAACTACCAACTATGCTGCGGCTTATTTACCAATATACGGAAACTCGTGAGGAGCAGACCCATTCGCCCGGAAGGTGTACCGGGGACCACCAATCTTTCCGCGGGCGTATGCTTGATCTGGGTTTGCGTCCGATTGCCGGGACTATCCCCGCACCCGCGTGCCCGCCCGGCGTATTGCTTACCTTTGCGCGCCCCATCCACTGCCCGCGTATGCTACAGACTCCTCCCCCGCCCACCCACTTGTTGGGCGTCCTGCGCACCCTCTGGCGATGGCGGCGGCCCATCGTGGTCACTACCCTGGCGGGTGCCCTGCTGGCCGTGGTGATCTCGTTGCTGCTGCCCGCCTATTTCACGGGCTACACGTCTTTCGTGGCGATCAGTCCCGAGCAGATTTCCATCGAAAGCACCTTTGGCAATAATGGCACGCGGGTGCAGTTTTACGGGACCGGCGACGACATCGACCGCATGCTGAGCATCGCCGAGAGCAACGAGTTGATCGAGTTCATGGTCGACTCCTTTAACCTGTACTCCGTGTACGACATCGACAGCACCACCGTCAAGGGACCGGTGTACGTCCGGCAGGAGTTTCAGCGCCTCTTTGAAGTAGAGCGCTCTCCGCGCGACATCCTGGAACTAAGCATCCAGGACCGTGATCCAAGCCGCGCCGCCAGTATGGCCCGGGCGGCCCGGGAGAAGATCGATGCCCTGAACCTGTCCCTGATCCGGGCCACCCACTCCCGCAACGCTAGTGGTCTCGAGGTCGATATGCGGCGGAGCGAGGCCCGGCTGACCGAATTAAACCAACGCCTCTCCGGGGTGCGTAAGGAGTACGGCATCTACAATACCGAGGCCCAGAGCGAGGCGCTGGCCACCGCTTCCAGCGAGCTGGACCAGCAACTGGCCACTACGGAGGCCCGACTGGAAGCCTACCGCGAGCTAGGCGGCCGCGACAGCATCGCCAAGCTTTCGGTTGACCTGGTCGGCCTGCAACGTACGCGCCTCTCCCTGGACGCCCAGCTCGACCGCCTGAACTCCAGTATCGGGCAAATAGAGAATATGGAAGAAGAGCGTACCGTGGCCAATAACGTCCTGAACGACAACCGTAACCGGCTCAAGCAGTACCAGGCCATCCTGTCGGGCGACCGCCGGACCCTGGAGGTAATCGAGGAAACTAAGGTACCCCTCGTCAAGAGCTCTCCCATCCGGTGGCTGATCGTTTCCATCGCCACCGTAGTCACCTTCATTTTTGCCCTTGTCGGGGTGCTCCTGCTGGAAAACGGCCGGCGGTTCGACTGGGGAAGTATCACCCGGTGAGTTTGTCCCTGCGCCTATACGCTGGCTACGCTGCCCTAGTGCTGCTCTGCCTCGGGGCGGCCATCGCGAGCGGAGCGTACTGGATCGGGGGCTTCCCGGTGCTGCTGTGGGTGGTCGGCCAGTCCGTCGTGGACTTCCGGCCCCTGTTCTGGCTCCTGTTGATCTGTATCCCACTGGGGGCGGAGGTCACCTTGCCGGGGGGATTTGGCACGGACCTGCCCACCGAGCCCCTGGCCATCGGGCTGACGGGGCTGCTGGTCGTACATGCGCTGCGCCACTGGCCGCGGTACGATCGCCGGCTGTTTCTCCACCCGATTGCCCTGCTGCTTTATTTGCACGTCACCTGGATCGTGGTGGCCAGCGCTTTCGGGGAGATCCGGCTCATCAGCCTCAAATTTTCCCTGGCCAAATTTTGGTACGTGGGCGCGTTCTTTTTGCTGCCCTTGCTCCTGCTGCAGACCCCGGCCCGGGTCAGGATATTCGTACACTGCGTGTTCTGGCCCCTGTTGTTCGTGGCGGTGCAGTCGTTGCTGCGCCACGCCACCTACCAGTTCAGTTTCGCCGATCAGTTCCGCACCCTTCACCCCTTCATGCGCAACCACGTGAGCTACGCCGGTTGCCTGACCACCTTCGCGCCGTGGGTGGCTTTCCTCCTCGTGGAGCGCCGGCGGGAGGGACGCCCCTACCGGTGGCTGCTCTACGGCGTGGGGGCGATCTGGCTGCTGGCCATCGGCTTTTCTTTCACCCGCGCGGGTTACGTCGCGCTCGGCCTGGCCGCGGCGGCCTATTTCCTGATCCGTTGGCGGTGGATACGCCCCGCCCTGTTGGCGGCGCTGCTGGCGGGGGCCGGCGTGGCGGGCTACTTCACCTACCAGAACAATTACCTCGATTACGCGCCCAACTTCGATACAACAATCGCCCACAAGGAATTTGACGATCTGATTTCGGCCACTTACAACCTGGAGGACATCTCCACCATGGAACGCTTTTACCGCTGGGTAGCGGGAGGGAACATGGTCCCCTACCGGCCCGTGACGGGTTTTGGTCCGGGCAATTTCGTAGAGCTCTACCCGGCTTACACCAACAACAACTTCAGGACTTACGTCAGCGACAACCCCGAGGGCAGCGGAATACACAATTATTACCTGATGACCCTGGTGGAACAGGGTTACGTGGGCCTGCTGATCCTGCTCCTCTTCTTCTGCGGCACCCTGCTGTTCGGGGAACGTCTCTACCACCGGCAACGCGATCCCTCCGCTCGCGCGGCCGTGATGGCGGCCCTCCTATCGATCGTCATTGTCGGCGCATTTTCCCTCATCAACGACGTGCTGGAAACCGATAAGATCGGCTCCCTCTTTTTCATCAGCACCGCCGTGATCATCACGATGGGGAATTACTATTTACCCCAGCTCCCCCTGCAAGTAGAGTACCGCGGCCAGGGCAAGAACACCGGAAACGACGCTGACCGTCAGGTAGGCTAAGGCTACAGGGACGTGTCCGTGTTGTAGCAACTGCAGCAGTTCCGCCGCGAAAGTGGAAAAGGTCGAGAACCCCCCGCAAAAGCCCGTCAGCAGCAACAATTGCGCGGCTTTGGGCAATTGTTCCCGCCCGACCAGCGACAATCCGATGCCCAGCAGCAGGCAGGCCGCGAGGTTAGCCAGCAGGGTCGCCCAGGGAAAGTGCCCCGCGGTGAGGGCTTGGGGGGGAAGGAGGAGGGCCAGGCCGTAGCGGGACAGCGCGCCCAGCCCCCCACCGAGGAAAGACCCACCACCAGGTCACGCGGTCTGCCGGACTCCTTCTGCGGCCTTGCCTCGCCGCATCGTGATGGCGTGCCGGTGGAGGATGTAGGTGAGGCCCACGGCCAGGCCGATCTCGATGAGGAGGATCAGGTGGAGATCAAGCAGGGGATCGAGGAACAGGGCCAGGCTGATGAAGCACAGGTTGACCAGGCCCAGGACGAAGGTCGCCTGCACGTGACTCAAATTGGAGTCGATCAGGAGGTGGTGGATGTGCCGCCGGTCGGGCTTCATGGGGCTCACCCCGTTGAGCGCGCGGGTAATGAAGACCCGAATGGTATCGAACAGTGGGATGATCAGGATGCCAACGGCTACGCTGATCGGATTGGAAAAGTGGTACAGCGCCGGAATAGCGGCCGTGGAATTAACGCCGATAAATTCTATCGTCATGACCCCCAGCAGAATTCCGATGACCAAGGCCCCGGTGTCCCCCATGAAGGTCTTCTCGGTCTTGGACATATTGTAGTAGAGGAATGCCAGGAGCCCGCCCGCCGTAGCCAGGGCCAGGACGCCCAGGTGGGCCATTCCCACGACGAAGAACCAGGTGCCGAAACTGAGCATCGCAATGATCCCGAGGGTGCCGGCCAGACCGTCGATTCCGTCAATGAGGTTGAAGGCATTGGTGATGACCAACAGGGTAAACACACTGAACGTGATCGAGAGCCAGTACGGAAGCTCGGAAGATGAATAGAACAAGTTGTAGAGTTGCTCCAGACGAATTTCTCCCCGGGTCACCAGTATGGCGATAGCGATGATCAGCCCACCCAGCTTCGTGCCCGCCGACATCTCCTTGATGTCGTCCTTCGTGCCGACCATGAAAACAATGACGAGCGCACTGAGGATATACTGCAGCCCATCCCACTGCCCCATGGGAGTCAGCAGCAGGGAACAGAAGAGAATGCCGAGAAAGATCGGGATGCCCCCCAGACAGGGCGTAATGGTCTCGTGGCTGCTGCGGGCCTCCGGGTGAGCTACCAGCTTTTTCTCAATGGCAATGCGGATCACGTGGGGCATGATCGAGAACACTAAAGCAAAGGAGATCAGAAAGCTAAGTATAAAATTGAGCATATATGGGTGTTAGAAGCAGTGGCAGACGCCAAATGCAAAAATAGCGCTGAGGCGCCGGGGTAACGTCAAGGGAACATTAAATATTGGCAAATATAGGGCCCCCTACCTACTCTACTACCGCGCGCCACTCCGCCGTCCGGGGCAGATTGACTTGCCGAAGGTAAAGCCCGGCGGCCGGTACGCTCAGCGGCCGCGGCAACGGCTGCTGCTTCTCCAGCGCATTGCGCACTTCCGTCAGCTCAAGTCTGCCGCTGCCCACTTGCAGACACATCCCCACGATCAGCCGCACCATACCCCGGAGAAAGCGGTTGGCCGAGACGTGGTAGCGAAGTTCCTCCTCCCCGAATACCCAGCGGCTCTCCGTCAGCGTGCACTTCATCGTAAAGGCATCCGAGTTGGTCTTGCAGAAGGGCGCAAAGGCGCCGTAGTCCATCAAGAGCGTGGCCGCCGCCTCCATTTTGCCGTAATCGAGGGCACTCATCGCCGGCAACCAGGCCACCGTGTCGGTCCGAAAGGGGTCCTTCAGGAGGCTCAGGCGGTACAGGTAGGCACGCCCGGTGGGACTGAAGCGGGCGTGTACCTCCCCGGGAACCTCCCAGAGCTTACGCAGGGCAATGTCTTCCGGCAGGTAGCGGTTGAGTCGTACGAGCAGCCGGGGGGGCAACTCCCCGCTAAAGTCGAAGTGGGCGGCGTACTCCGAGGCGTGTACGCCGGCGTCCGTTCGCCCGCAGCCCACCAGTTTGATCGGTTCGCCGAGCATCAGGCTAAGGGCCGAATCGATGGTTTCCTCCACCGAGCGGGCATTGGGCTGGCGCTGCCACCCCGAGTAGTCCGTTCCGCGGTAGGCCAACTCCAGTAGGTACCGGCGCTGCTTCATAGCAGCGGCTTTTTCTTGGACTGCGTCACGAAGGGGGGATTCAAATAGAAGGGCTCGTAGGCAGCCACGGCCGGGTGGCGGCGCACGGGTGCCAGGAGGTAACGGGCGGCGGCCACCGTGGGCCCTCCGAAGGAAAAGGCATTGTCGCCGTCGAGCACTTCCCGTACGCGGTGCTGGCCGGGGCCGCAAACGCAAATGTGCCCCAGGCCGGCCCCGCCCAGCAAGTGACCCCGCCAGGTCGCTTCGGTGAGCCGTACGTTCATCACTTCGGTAACGGCCTCCCCCGTCGTCCCGGAAAAGACCTGCCCGAATACCTCCCCCCGGCGGGAATCGATCGTCGCGAAGCGGTAATCCACCCCCGGGGCGGCGCACGCCAGGGCCAGGGCGGTGAGCGTCGGCACCACCTCCAGGACCAGGCCCGGCAGTGCCGCACAGAGTCCCTTGGCCGTAGCCGCGCCGACCCGCAGGCTGGTATAGGACCCGGGGCCGTCGCTCAGCACTACGGTATCCAGGGCGGCGAGCGTCACGCCCGCCTCCCCGATCGCTTGCCGGATGTAGCGGGTCAGGTGACTGGCGTGCCGGTGGGGGGCATCGGCCTGTACCTCGGCGAGCAGCTGCCCGTCACGGGCCACCGCTACGGAACAGGTATCGGTGGCGGTTTCCAGAAGCAATTCGGTCATAGGGGCAGCAATTCATTCGGTGACCAGTAGCGGGTAGCAAAATCAACCACCGTATCCCCTTCCACTGCCACGCCCTCGGCCTCGAGGAGCTCCCGCATCAGCTGCGGAGGATTGAACCGGTGGCGGCCACTCAGTTCTCCCCGCCGATTGACGACGCGGTGGGCCGGCAGGTCCGCGGCACCGACGCCCTGAAACAGGGCCCAGCCCACCATGCGGGCGCTCCCCAGCGTGAGAAAATCGGCGATCGATCCGTAGGTAGTTACCCGACCGGGTGGGATCAACCGAACCACCTCGTGTACGTCTTCGATGTAGGGCCCCGCCAAGCCTAGCGGTGGATTTCCCGGGCCATCCGCTTATCCCTTACCGAACGGGGAACGGTGCCGAAGACATAATCCCACAACGGTTGGGATACGCCGAAGAGAACCTCGTCCTCGCTGTAGTGGTGGATGGAGTGATTGACCCACAGGGCCCGCAGGAAGTTGCGGGGCGGAGCATAGATGTGCACCGTGTAGTGCACCATCAGGTAAAGGGCGTAGCCCACCACGAAGCCGGCCAGGTAGGAGAAGGAATACTGTCCGAGCACGAGTTCGAAAAGAAACAGCAAACTGGTCGCTAAAAAGATGGCCAGCAGGGGCGGCATCGCCAGTCGCTTCTTGTCTTTAGGGTAATCGTGGTGCATCCCGTGCATCTTGTAGGTAGCCTTTTTGTAAACCGCGGAAGCGCCGTGGGGCGGGTGGTACACCCACCGGTGCACGGCGTACTCCATAAAGGTGAATCCCAGCACACCGGTAAAGAACACGAGCGTTACGGCATAGCCCGGAATGTTGGTCCGGGACAGCGTGTACCAGAGCAGGCCGATGGCGTAAACGAAAAAGATGACGATCGGGGTAGCAATGTGCGTCTGACTCAACCGGTTGAGAACTTTATTCTCAAACAGCGGCGGGGAGATGTCGGCGTTCGACTTGAATTTTTGGGTGCGGGCTTTCATCGGAATGAATTAGCGAAGTGGAGCCTCGGCTGCGGGGAGCGGAGCTACACTAGGTTGAATCGTTGTTTGATCTTCCGGCCATACATGCGCTTATACACACGGTACATGCGCTGGAGATGCTTGACACTATAAGTGGCCGGTTCCCCGTTTGGTTTAAGGTAACCCTGCTCCTGCATCCACTCGTCGTTGAAAATCTTGCCCAGGTACTTACTCCCGTGGTCGGGAAACAAGACAACGACGACGTCGTCCGGGCCGAGTTGCTTTCGCATGGAAAAGACCGCCTCCAGGGCCGCGCCGCTGCTGTACCCCAGCAGGAGGCCCTCCCGCTGGGCCAGCTCCCGCACGCGCAGGGCGGCGGCCCGGTCCCCTACCTTGATAAATTCGTCAATGAGGTCGAAGGCCACGTTATCGGGGATGATGGTTTTACCCAAGCCCTCCACCTTCCAGCTGAAGATCTCATCGGGGTCGAACACCCCGGTCTGCCAGTATTTTTTGAGCACCGAGCCGTAGGCATCCACACCCACGATGGTGACGTCGGGATTCCGCTCCTTCAGGTAGCGGGCGGTGCCCGACAGCGTACCCCCCGTACCGGCACAGCATACGTAGTGAGTGACCTTGCCCTCGGTATCGTTCCAGATCTCGGGACCGGTACTGTGGTAGTGGGCCCCGCTGTTGTCCAGATTCCAGTTCTGGCGTAGGTAGAAACTGTTGGGGATGGTGTCGGCCAGCTCCTCGGCCCGGCTGTAGTAAGACTCGGGATCTTCGGGTGCGGCGTCCTTGGGGCACAGCACGATCTTGGCGCCCAGGGCCTTCAGCAAGGCCTGTTTCTCGGGGCCCGCCTTATCCGTCAGGGTAAGAATGCACTTATAGCCCTTGATGGCGGCGATCATGGCAATGCTAAAGCCGGTGTTCCCGCTCGTAGCCTCGATCAGGGTAGCTCCGGGCTGAATACGTCCCTTGCGCTCGGCCTGCTCGATCATGTACAGTGCGGCCCGGTCCTTAGCGGAGTGGCCCGGGTTCATTGACTCCATCTTGCCGTACACCGTAGCGGAAATACGGCTTCCACAGATGCGGTCGAGACGAATCAATGGCGTATTGCCGATGGCTTGTAAAACACTGTCGTGGCGCATAAAGGGAAGGAGAGTTGGTGAACCGGGGCCGGCAAAGTTAAGGCTTATGGCTAAACACGGTCACCGCACCGCTGGTTGGCTCGCTATATTGCGGGCCGCAAGCGCAGCCGCGAAGGTTGCACGCGGGCCGCACTCCCCTCATACGTCCCTTACACCCGCCCCATGGCCAAATTTAAAGTATCCCTCAAGGCCCGCCTGATCCTGGAAGACCGGGGGCGGATCCTACTCCTCAAACAGACCAAGCCCAACGGCGGGAATTACAGCCTGATCGGCGGCACGATCGAGTCGAAGGAGTATGCGGTGGAAACCCTGATCCGGGAGAGCTACGAAGAGGCGGGGATCGAGCTGACGCCCGCCGACCTGACGCTGGTCCACGTGCTGCACAAGCGTTACAAGAAGGCCCACCGGATCGTCCTGTACTTCCGCGCCCACCACTACGAGGGCGAACCCGAAAGTAAGGAGCGTAAGAAGTTCGAGAACGTCGAGTGGCACCCCTACGACAACCTGCCCCCCAACCTGACCACCACCGTGCGGCGGGTGCTGGACGCTTATAGCCGCGGAAGGCTGTATTCGGAACTGGAAAAATAGGCGAACCGCCGGCGGGGCCTTACCTTAGTCGGCACGTTGCGAATTTGGACCTTCTTCCCGCCGGGCATTCTCCCGGTCCATGACCCGATTACTTCCCGCCCTGCGCATGGGCGACCTGGCCCCCGCTGACCAACCCCGCGAAAAGCTGCTGCGCCACGGCCCGCGCTCCCTGACCGATGCCGAACTGCTCGCCATTCTGATTCGCAGCGGTACCCGGGGCTGCTCGGTGCTCGAACTTTCCCACCGCGTCCTTCGCTCCGTAGATCACGACCTCCACGCGCTGGCACGGCTGCAGGTGCAAGATTTGGTCCGCATCGGCGGCGTGGGTCGGGTAAAGGCCATGCAGCTGATTGCCGCTCTCGAACTGGGCCGGCGACGGGAAGCTACCCTCCCCCACCGCAAGCCGCAGCTGGACAACAGCGAAAGCTGCTTCCGCCACCTGCGGCCCCTACTGGGCGACCTCAACCACGAAGAGTTCTACCTGCTGTGCCTTAACCGGGCTAACCAATTGCTGGGCACCCACCTGATCAGTCGCGGGGGCACCACCGGTACCGTGGCGGACGCCAAGCACATCTTTCGTGCGGCGCTGCAACACGGCTCGGCCACCTCGCTGGTATTGGCCCATAATCACCCCAGTGGTCAGGTGCAGCCCAGTGCGGCCGACGTCCGGCTGACCACTAAGCTCTGCCGCGCCGCCCGTAGTCTGGACCTGCACGTACTGGACCACTTGATCGTCGCCGGGCACCGCTACTACAGCTTCGCCGACCACGCCCTGCTGGAAGGAAATAAAGAATAAAGACCAGATAGTATATCTTCGCGCTCTCCAACCAGATCCTGCCCGCCTTCCCTACCTCGGGGCAGCCGCAAACCATCCGCCCATGGCCTCTACCTCCGATATAAAGAACGGATTCACCTTCCGCCACAATCACGACATCTACAGCGTCATAGAGTTTCAGCACGTCAAACCGGGCAAGGGCGCGGCCTTTGTCCGGACTAAGATCAAGAGCCTCTCGACCGGTCGCGTCCTGAGCGAGACCTTCCCTTCCGGCCACAAGGTGGACGAGGTACGGGTCGAGCGCCACAAGATGCAGTACCTCTACAAGGATGAGATGGGCTATCACTTCATGAATACGGAATCCTACGAACAGGCCCGCATTCAGGAGGTTATGATCGATAACCCCGGTTTTATCCGCGAGGGCGATACCATCGAAGTGCTCTACAACACCGAGGATAACACGCCCCTGACCGTCGACCTCCCCCAGTACGTGGAGATGGAGGTCACCTACACCGAACCGGGTATGAAGGGAGATACCGCCACCAATACCCTCAAACCGGCTACCATCGAAACCGGGACCGAAGTACGGGTTCCCCTCTTCGTGAATTCCGGAGACAAGATCAAGATTGACACCCGTAGCGGCTCCTACGTGAGCCGCGTTTAAACCACGCCCAACGCATGACGCTTAAAGACATTCAGGAGCTTATCAAGCTGGTTGCCAAGACCGAAATCTCCGAGTTCAAGTACAAGGACGACCAGCTCGCCGTACACATTCGCGGAAAATCCTACACCGCCCAGTCCGGCAGTGCCGCTCCACCGGCCCCGTCGATCATCAGCGTACCGGCTGCCCCCCTGCCACCCGCTTACGGCAATCCAGCCGCCGCCGCCGCCCCCGCTCCCGCAACATCCGGAAACGGTGCCGGCGCCGCAGCCCCCGCTCCAGAAAAGGCCGCAGCGAGCAAGCTGGTAGAAGTGAAATCGCCCATGATCGGCACCTTCTACCGCTCCGCCTCCCCCGATAAGCCCCCCTACATCAAGGTGGGAGACCGGGTCGCTAAGGGCGATACGGTGTGTATCGTGGAGGCGATGAAACTGTTTAATGAAATCGAGACGGAAGTGGCCGGCAAAATTGTCAAGGTACTGGTCGAAGACGCTCAACCCATTGAGTACGATCAGCCGCTATTTCTGGTTGACCCGTCCTAGACCTACCCATGGCTGATAAATTCAAGAAAATACTGATCGCCAACCGCGGCGAAATTGCCCTGCGCATTATCCGCACCTGCCGGGAAATGGGCATCAAGACCGTGGCGATCTACTCCACCGCCGACCGGGAAAGCCTCCACGTGCGCTTTGCCGACGAGGCCGTCTGTATCGGTCCGCCCGCCTCCGCGGAGAGCTACCTGAGCATCCCACGCATCATGGCGGCCGTAGAGATCACCAACGCCGACGCCGTGCACCCCGGCTACGGCTTCCTGAGTGAAAATGCCGACTTCGCCGAGATCTGCCAGGATTACGGCATCAAGTTCATCGGCCCCCGCCCCGAGCACATCCGGACGATGGGCGACAAGATCACCGCCAAGGATACCATGATCCGGGCGGGCGTCCCCGTCGTGCCCGGCGACGGCACCCTCCTGAAGAGCGCCGAAGACGGTATGGAACGGGCCGAAACCATGGGCTACCCCGTCATGATCAAGGCCACCGCCGGCGGCGGCGGTAAGGGCATGCGCATCGTCAAGCGGAAGGAAGACTTCGTCAACCTCTGGAACAGCGCCCGTACCGAAGCGAAGGCCAGTTTCGGAAACGACGGCATCTACATGGAGAAATACATCGTCAAGCCCCGCCACATCGAGATCCAGGTGATCGGCGACCAGTACGGCAAGGTCATCCACCTCAGCGAGCGCGACTGCTCGGTGCAGCGCCGTCACCAAAAGCTACTCGAGGAGTGCCCCAGCCCCTTCATGACCGACGATCTGCGCCAACGGATGGGCGAAGCCGCCATCCAGGCCGGAGAAGCCATCGGCTACGAGGGCGTAGGGACGGTGGAGTTCCTGGTGGACGCCGACCGCAATTTCTACTTTATGGAGATGAACACCCGCATCCAGGTAGAACACCCGGTGACGGAGGAGTCCATCGACCACGACCTCATTAAAGAGCAGATCAAGGTAGCCTACGGCGAGCCGCTCTCGGGCAAGAACTACTTCCCCAAGGGGCACGTCATCGAGTGCCGCATCAACGCCGAGGATCCCTGGCACGACTTTCGTCCCAGCCCGGGTAAGATCACCAGTTTCCACAGCTCCAAGGGACACGGGGTGCGCGTAGATACCCACGTCTACGCCGGTTATACCGTAGGCCCCTACTACGACAGCATGATCGCCAAACTGATCGTGCGCGCACCCACCCGGGCCGAGGCCATCACCAAGATGGAGCGCGCCCTGGACGAGTTTATCGTAGAGGGCATCAAAACGACGGTCCCCTTCCACCAGTGGCTGCTGCGGCAGGAAGACTTCCGAACCGGAAACTTCGATACCGGCTGGCTCGGCCAACAGGATATGCCAAAGAAATAGGAAGGAGCGGCCGTTCCGGCCGAAGTGAACGAATGAAGCCCCCCGTGCGCCCTGCGCCGGGGGGCTCGTGCTTATACCGTGGGGCCCACCTTGCGCAGCAGGTCGATGGTGGCGCGGATGCCGGCGTCCTCCGTCAGGGTATTGCCTTCGTACTCGATGCCTAACCACCCCCGGTAGTTGGCGGCCTTCACGAGCCCGAGCATCCTGCGGTAGTCGATGTCTGCCTCTTCCCCCTCCGCGGTGAAGTCGAACGTCTTGGCGGAAACGGCCTTCGCGTAGGGCATCATCTCCCGCACGCCGCGGTAGGGGTCGTAAGCTTCGGCACACCCGTCCGCCGTGCGTTCGATGCAGAAATTGCCGAAGTCCGGCAGGGTGCCACAATTTTCCATTCCGGTAGCCGCGATTACGCCGGCCAGCCAGCCACCGTCGCTGCTGTAGCCCCCGTGGTTCTCCACGAGTACGTTGAGCCCGTCCTGGGCGGCGTATTCGGCGAGCTGTGCCAGTCCGTCGGCGGCGGCGGCGGCCAGCTCCTCCCGGCTTCCCTGCCCGGCGGCGTTCACGCGGATGCTGTGGCAGCCCAGGTAGTGGGCCGCATCGACCCAGGCGTGGTGGTTTTCCACCGCAGCCTTGCGGGCCGTAGCGTCGGAGTCCCCGAGGTTCCCCTCTCCGTCCACCATGATCAGCAGGGAGCGTACGTCGTGGTCGTCGGCCCGTTGCTTCAGGCGGCCCAGGTAGGCCTGGTCCCGCGCCTTGTCCTTGAAGAACACGTTGACGTACTCGACGCCGCCCAGGCCGTAGGTGTTGCGGGTGATGCCGGCGAAATCGATGGGGTCCAGCTCCCCGGAAAAGAAGGCGCGGTGCAGGCTCCACTGGGCCAGGCTGATGTCGAACCACTCCGCACCCGCGCCCGCCGCCGCCGCCGCGCCCGCAGCTTCGGCGTCCGGAGTAGGGGTACGGCATCCAGTGAGTAAACCGGCCCCCAGTAGGGCGGTGGAGTAGAGGAATTTTCTGCGTTGCATGATGGTGGACTTAGGGGAGAAAGGTAAGTGAAAGCGGCGGACTTTGGGCCCATCCGTCCATTCGCTACTTTAGGGGCACGAAATGGTGCCCCCGGAACCCCCCGGCCGGGCGCTGCTACCGCCATACGCTGCCATGAGAATTGTAAACCTCCTGCGCTCCGCCGACGAACGCGCGCTGACCAACCGCAAAAAGGCCGGTGCCCCGCCCGGTACCATGGTGTATACCGGCCAGCGGCAGACCGAACGGGTCCACATTCACCTCACGCAGTACCACGGTGATTTCTTCGACGTGCAGACCGCCCTCGACCAGCTGCCGGAGTCCCGTACGGAACGGGCGACCCTCTGGTACGACATGCGGGGGCTGCACCACGTAGAGCTCGTGGCGAAACTGGGCAACCGGTACGGCATGCACCCCCTGGCGCTGGAGGACGTGGTGGACGTGCAGCAGCGGCCCAAGATCGAGGTGCACGGCGACGGCTTACTGGTGGTCATCAAGGCCTTCGCCTTCAACAGCCAGCAATTAGAGCTCAGCACCGAGCAGGTCTCCATTTACCTCTGCGAGGGGACCGTACTGACCTTTCAGGAGGACGAGGGCGACCTCTTTAAGAGCGTGCGCAAGCGACTGGAAACCGCGACCGGCCGCATCCGTACCCGGGGGGCGGACTACCTGGTCTATGCCCTGGTGGACAACGTGGTGGACAAATACTTCACCGTCATCGACCAGATCGAGGAGGAACTGGACAAGCTGGAAGAGACCATCATGCGGGCACCGGACGTGGCCACCAAGTCCAAAATCCACGACCTCCGGCTGGCCCTACTCACCCTGCGCAAGAGCATCAGCCCCCTACGCGAGCTGATGAACCGCTTTAGCGATAGTGAGAGCACGCTGATCTCGGCCGACACCCAGGTGTACGTGCGGGATCTGCGCGATCACGTCATCCAGATCACCGACCTGGTGGAGACCTACCGCGACGTCACTAACGGCCTCTACGACCTGTACGTCAGTGAGATCAGCTTCCGGATGAACAACGTGATGCAGACGCTGACCATCGTTTCCACCATATTCATTCCGCTGAGTTTCCTCGTGGGGGTATACGGCATGAACTGGGAGAATATGCCCGAATTACGCACTAAATACGGCTACTTCGTGCTGTGGGGGGTGATGCTCTCCCTCATCGGGGGAATGCTCGGCTGGTTCCGCTGGCGCCGTTGGATCTGAGCGGGCTCCGAGATTGCAAAATATTTTGGTCGTAAATTCGCCGCTTCAACTACGCTTACCGCGCCATGAATAAACGTACGCTCACGATCATCGCCATCTTCCTCGCCCTGCTGTTCGTCGGGGCGCTGGTGTGGGGCGTTTCCACCAAGAGCAAACTGGAAGCCAGCTACACCGAAAAGTCGGACGAGGCCGAGCAGCTCACCCTACTGCGGGATAAGCTGCAACGCTCGGTAGATAGCCTGGACCGCGCCTTCACCGAAGTCAGCGGCGAGAACGCCCAGCTCCAGGGCGAGCTGACCGAAGCACAGGAAACCGCCAAACGTGCCCTCTACGACATGCGGGTGGCCCAGAAATCCCGAAAGAACGACAACGACGTCGCCTATAAAATGCGCGTCCAGATCGAGGACCTGATGAACGTCCGCTCCATGCTCGAAACCAGCATCGTGGAACTGACGGAGGAAAACAAGGACCTGCGTTCCCGCAACGTAGCCCTGACGCGCGACCTGAGCACGGCCAAGACCGAAGCCTACAACGCCACCAAGCAGGTCGACAACCTCAGCCGCATGAACGAGAGCATGGAGGCCGACATCGACCGCCTCACGCTGGGTGCCTTCAAGGCTTCGGCCATTCAGGTGGACCTCCTGCGCAAGAACGGCGCCAATACCGCCAACGCCAGCCGCGCCCGCCGCATCTCGGTGAGCTTCGACCTGACCGACGTCCCCGCCGAGTACCTCGGCGTGCGCCCCATCTTCCTGGTGCTGACCGACGCCTCGGCCACCCCCGTGATCAGCGAAAACCCCGTCCGGGCCAAGTCGCTCGTCAACGGGGCCGAAAAGGACATCATCGCCCTGGAGGGCCGCGACGTCAACCTCGAGCGCAACCAGCGCATCAGCTTTACCCACGAGCTGGACGACAAGCTGGCCGAGGGCTTCTACCGGGCCGAGATCTACACCGACGTGGGCATGCTGGGCTCGGCCAAGGTGCAACTGCGCTAGCCCCTCGTCGGCCGAGCGTTGCGCCAGCTTCGCTCGTCCGCCGAGGGCAGATGGACAACCACTCGTCCGCCGAGAACAGATGGACAACCACTCGGCCAACGAGAACAGGTGGACGACCACGCGGCCGACGAGCCAACCTACGTAGGGCTCGGCGGACGCGTTTTAAATCAATGATTATGGTATTCCTGGAATTTGAAAAGCCCCTGGAGAAGCTGTACGAGCAACTGGAAAAGGTCCGGGAAGTAGGTGATGACGGCATCGTGGACATGCAGGCCACCATCGAAGAGCTGGAGGGGCGCATCAAGCAGACCCGCCGCGACATTTACACCAACCTCAACGGCTGGCAGCGGGTGCAGCTCAGTCGCCACCCCGAGCGCCCCTACACCCTCTACTACGTCGAGCAGATGTGCCGCAAGTTCGTGGAGCTGCACGGCGACCGCCACTTCGGCGACGATAAGGCCATCGTGGGCGGCATCGGCAACATGGACGGGCAGACCGTCGTCATCATCGGCCACCAGAAGGGGGTCAACACCAAGATGCGGCAGTACCGCAATTTCGGCATGGCCAATCCCGAGGGCTACCGCAAGGCCCTCCGCCTGATGAAACTGGCCGAGCGCTTCGGCTTCCCGGTGGTGTGCCTGATCGATACCCCCGGGGCCTACCCCGGCAT
The DNA here is from genome assembly GCA_963803525.1 of Lewinellaceae bacterium. Classification (GTDB taxonomy): domain Bacteria; phylum Bacteroidota; class Bacteroidia; order Chitinophagales; family Saprospiraceae; genus Neolewinella. The sequence continues at coordinate 253,320 of CAWDMV010000002.1, read as the reverse complement.
CGAGGCGGAGGAGCGCGGACAGGCCGAGGCCATCGCCCGCAACCTGTTCGAGATGGCACAGCTGCGCGTGCCCATCGTCTGCGCGGTGATCGGCGAGGGCGCCAGCGGCGGGGCCATCGGTATCGGCCTGGGCGACCACGTCATGATGCTCGAGAACACCTGGTACTCCGTCATCTCCCCCGAAAGCTGCAGCAGCATCCTCTGGCGCAGCTGGGACTACAAGGAGCAGGCCGCCGAGGCCCTCAAGCTCACCGCCGAGGACATGAAGGGCTTCGGGATCGTCGATGAGATCATTAAGGAACCCCAGGGCGGCGCCCACAACGCCCCCGAGGAGATGGCCAAATTGCTCAAGCGGCAACTGAAGAAGGCCATCGCCGTCATCCAGGAAAAATCCGTGGAGCAGATGATCGACGACCGCATCGCCAAGTACGCCGCCATCGGCCAGGTCACGCACGCGGATTAGGGCATGAATCATACTCACCCCAAATTCGGCGGTACCGGCGTTGCCCTGATCACCCCCTTTGCCGCGGATAAATCCGTTGATTATCCCGCCCTCGGTCGCATCATCGACTACGTCATCGACGGCGGGGTCGACTACGTGGTCAGCCTCGGCACCACCGGGGAGGCCATCACGCTCAGCAGCCAGGAGTGCCGGCAGATCCTCGATTTTACCATCCGCCACGTCGATGGTCGGGTACCCATCGTGGCCGGCTTCTTCGGCGGCAACTATACGGAACGGCTCGTTGGGGCCCTGCGCGACTACAACTTCGACGGCGTGGCGGGCATCATGTCCAGCAGCCCCGCCTACAGCAAACCGCCGCAGGAGGGGATCTACCAGCACTTCATGCGCCTGGCGGAGGTGGCCCCGCTGCCCCTCATCATCTACAACGTGCCCGGCCGCACGAGCAGCAACGTCCTACCCGAAACCATCCTCCGCCTGGCCGAAGGCAGCGAGCGCTTCGCCGCCGTCAAGGAGGCCAGCGGTATCCTGGGTCAGGCCACCGAAATCCTGCGCCACCGCCCCGCCCACTTCGGGGTGCTGTCGGGCGACGACCCCCTCACCACGGCGATGATCGCGGTGGGCGGCCACGGGGCCATCAGCGTCATGGCCAACGCCCTGCCCACCCACTTCAGCCGCATGGTCCGGGCCGCGCTCGACAACCGGATCGATGAGGCCCGTACCCTCAACTTCGACCTGCTCGACGTCCACCCCCTGCTCTACTGCGAGGGTAACCCCGTGGGGATCAAGGCGGCCGTTTCCCTGCTCGGACTCTGCGGTAATTACCTGCGCGTCCCCCTGGTCCCCCTCAGCGCGCCCAGTTACGAGAAATTGCGCCACGTCCTGGCCCAGGTGCCCGGGCTCGAACGGTAAGCGGGGCGTACCTTGCCGGCCACATGCGCTTCCTCGGATATACCGGCCTCACCCTGCTGTTGCTGCTGCTCCTCCCCTTCGTGGCCGTGGAGCTGCTCGGCGATCCCATCGCCCGCCGGGTCGTCCGCGCGCTGAACGGTCGGCTGCGGACCGAGATCGTCGTCGAGCGGTACAAGCTGAGCTTGCTGCGCGCCTTTCCCTACCTCTCGGCCGACCTGCGGGGGGTGACCGTGGCGGGCAGCGACGGCAGCGAGCTCCTGGCCGCCGAACGGGTAGCCTGTCTGCTCGACCTGGGCAGCCTGTTCGGAAAGATCCGCATCACCGGCATCCGTCTGGAGGACGGTAAGCTTCAGCTCTTCACCGACCGCGACGGCAACACCAACTACCAACTCGCCGGCTACACCTCCGTAGGCGATGCGGGCGCGGACGCGGGTGCCACGAACGTGGAGTTCGCCGCAGAACGGGCCCGCCTGCACAACATCGTGCTCGTGTACCAGGACGCCCGCCTCAAAACCGATGCCCTGCTGACCGTCGAGGAGGCCACCTTCAGTGGAGACTTCGGCACCCGGGCGTACGTGCTCGAAACCGAGGCGGACCTCCGCATCGACTACGTGGACCAGGACGGCTACCGCTACCTAGACCGGCAGTCCATCACGCTGGAATCGACCGCTACGGTCAGCAACGCGGCGGGCAGCTACACCTTTGCCCCCCTCCGCCTGGAAGCCGGCGAACTGGTCCTGGAGGCCACCGGCACCCTCTCCCCCACCGACGACGGGCTTACTGCCGCACTGACCCTCCGCAGCAACTCCGGTAGCCTACAGGATGTGTTCCGCTTGGTCCCACCCGCCTACGCCGCCCCCCTCGCCGAACTGGAAACCCGGGGCAGCCTCTCGCTTTCCGCCGACGTGAACGGTGCCTGGACCGGCACCACCTACCCCCGCATCGACGGGCGGCTCGACTTCACCGACGGGCGGCTCGGCAGTCCGCGGATGGACGTCACCGCCCGCGACCTCAACCTGCGGGCCACCTTTGCCTACCTCGACGGGCCGCGCGGCGGGGTACAGACCTTCGCCATCGAGCAACTCAGTGGCAACTTCGACGGGGAACCTTTCGACCTGCAGTTGCGGCTGGAGGACCTCACCGACCCCATCATCACCTTTCGCGCCGACGGCAGCCTGCCCCTGGCCACCCTTACGGCCTTGCTCGGCAGTGACCGGCTGACGGATGCGGCGGGGCTGCTGCGCTTCCGGGACCTCTCGCTCCGGGGCCGCTACGCCGACATGAGCGTGCCCCGGCGGATGGGCCGCGTGGCCAGTACCGGCACCTTGGCCGTGGAGGACGGAGAGGTGACCGTCGGGGAGCAGCTGGTCCGCTTCCCCACGGGGCAGCTTAGCCTGAGCGACAACCGCCTCCGCTTGGAGGACTTCCGGATGCAACTGGACGAGACGGACATTCGCTTCACCGGAGCGGCCACCAACCTCATCCCCGTGCTCTTTGCCGACAGCCTGAACAGCCAGGACGCCGCCCTGCAATTCGAGGCGACGCTGTCGGGTGATCGCCTGAATTTGCGGGAAGTGCTTTCGCTCTCCGCGCCCGCCGACACGGGATCGGTCACCGCACCCGCGCCCCGCGCCCCGCTGACCGACTTTCTGAGCGGTCGCTTTGCCGTGATCCTCGACACCTGGAGTTGGGATAAGCTGCACGGCGAGGAGTTTCGGGGGGAGCTGGAATTTCGGCCCGGCCGGCTGGACGTACGGGGGGTGAGCGCGGCGATGGACGGGCAGTTCCGCCTGGAGGCCACCAGCTACCTGCAGCAGCCCAGTCTGATCGAGGCCCGGGTGAGTGCGGAGGGGGTCGACGCGCGGGAGTTCTTTTACCAGTCCGACAATTTCGATCAGGAGGTGCTGACCGCGGATAACCTGGAGGGGCGCATGAACGCCCGCCTGCTGCTGGACATCCCCTACGACTCCCTCGGCGCGGTGGATTACGACCGGCTGGGCGTACTGGCCAGCGTGGAGATCCTCGACGGCGAGCTGCACGACTTTGCGCTGCTGGAAAACTTCGCCTTCGCCCTGAAGTCGGGCGACCTGGAGCGGGTGCGCTTCACCCGCCTGGCCAATTTCTTCGAGATCACGGAGGGCACCCTGTACATTCCGGCCATGTACATCCAGAGCAGCGCCATGAACCTGACCCTGAGCGGCAGCCACAGCTTCGAGCAGTACCTGGATTACTACGTGAAGGTGAACGCCGGGCAGGTCATCACCAACAAGATCAGCCGCCACGACGACGGACTGGAGGTGCTGCCAGCCCGCAACGGCCTGTGGAACCTCTACTACACGATCGCGGGGCCGCTCGACGACTATACGGTACGAAACGACAAGCAGGCGGTAAAGAACGACTTTCGGCGCGGTGAATACCGGCGGGAGCGGATCCGGCGGGCACTGGAACTGCGCTTTCAGCACCCAATTGAATTGCGCACGACGAAGCCCGACGAGGAAGATTTGTAACTACCGGCCCGTATGTCCGTTATTACTGCACTATGAATCACGGCCCGTTGCGCCCGCTTGCGGCCCTACTGTTGTTACTTTTCGTCGTGTCCGGGCTTTATGCCCAGGACAGCGGCCCGAGATTTAGGTGCACGCGTACGGAGTCCGGGGCCGAGACTCTGGTTTGGGAGAACCGTCCGGTAACCTGCGGTCCATACGTGGCCACCGCCATTTACCGCTCCTCGGAGGAAGACGGGCCCTACACCCTGCTCGATACCCTGCAGGACCTTACGGCCACGGAATACCGCGACCCCAACCCCAGTGGCGTTCGTAATTTCTATTATCTGGAGTATCTGGTAGACTGCCCCGGGACCCCACCACAGGTGAGCGATACCCTCGATAATCTAATCCCCCAGCTTCCCCTGTTGCGGTTCGTCAGCGTAGTGGATGGGGATCTGCTTATCGCTTGGGATCGCTCCGAGTCACCGGAAGTAACGGATTACGCCATCGTGGAGGTTACGCCTTTCGGAATTGTGCCCATCGGGCTCGTTGATTCTACCACGTTTCGCGTCACCGACGTACCCGCCGACGAACTCACCACCCGGCAGTACCAGGTCGTAGCGCTGGATTCGTGCGGAAACGACAGCCCCCTGAGCCGAATCGCTTCGGCCAACCAACTTGTCGGCCGGGGCGGCGAAGGTTGCGATTCCGATGTCGTGTTGTCCACGATTGGCAATGAGTCCAATTACGTTCTCGGTACCGCTTCCGGTCCGGCTGAGCTGTTCGTATCCGTTGACGGGGGGCCCTTCACCGCGGCGGAGTACTCCCTGGTCTCCGAGTTTGAACTGGGGTATTCGGGGGGGAACTCGGGCGAAACCCTGTGCTTTTACCTACAGACGAGCATCCTGGAGAGCACGCAAACCATACGATCTTCAATATTCTGTAAGACCCTGACTACCAGCCAACCGATCCGCGACTTCGAGTTGTACGGAGTCGACGTGCAGCCCGGAGGGGCGCTGCGCTTTCGTTACGCCTACCCCGACCCGCCCCCCACTACGTACGTCTCCGATCTGGAGCCTGAAGGTGCCGGCCTGCTGGAGGGCGTGCTGGGGGAAAACCTATTGTCCAGCACCGAAACCGTGACGCCGGACATACCGGGGCTGGTGGGCCCGGGCACCCGCCTGCGCTTTGTATTGACGGACTCCTGCGGACGGCAGGGGACGACCAACTACGTCACGCCCGTGTTCCTCGCCGCGCAGACCGAGGGCGGGGGCTCGGTACGCCTCGACTGGAACCCGCTGGAGAACGGGCTGGCGGGCACCACCACCTATACCCTGGAGCGCCTGGAGGCGGACACCTCCGTCGCACTCTACACCACTACGGACGCCGCCGCCCTGGAGTACACCGATCAGGAGGCCGCAGCGGGTGAGCAGCGCTGCTACCGGGTGGTTATCGCCTTTCAGCCGGCGGGTTCCGACGAGACCTACCTCTTTTACTCCCTCCCCGCCTGTACGGTACCGAACGTGGAGGTATACGTGCCCAACGCCTTCAGCCCCACGGCCACGCGGGAGGAGAACACCGTATTCCTGCCCCGCTTCAACGGTACCCTGGGGATCGTCGACTACCAGCTTGCGGTCTACGACCGCTGGGGGGGCCTCGTTTTCCGCTCCGCGGATCCCGACGTGGGCTGGGACGGCCGGCTGAACGACCGGACGGCCCCCACGGGGAGCTACGTTTACGTACTGGCGTACACCGTCCTGGATCGCGCCCCGGTCCAGCGCAGCGGTGTGGTGAATCTTATCCAATAAAATAAAGCCGGAGCAAAGTTTGGCGCTACCCCCGGGTACGACCTACTTTTGCCCCCCTAAGGTTGGGTGGCCGAGTGGCTAGGCAAAGGTCTGCAAAACCTTGTACGGCGGTTCGAATCCGCTCCCAACCTCCCTAAAACCGCGTCGGGCCTTGCCCTTCGCGGTTTTTTTAATGGGTGGTGGAGCGATAGCCCTACCCCCGAATTAGTATAAACCGTATCTTTGCGCCCCCCTGCCGAAGCCCTCGACCGGGAACCGGGGAAAAGCCGCCCCCGAAGCGGCCCAACTGTTTAACCATTTTAAACCCATCTCGCTATGCAAGTAGACGACGATAAGGACCCGCAAGTAGACGGGACCGAGCCTACCTCCACCGAGTCCATTACTCCGGAGACCACCCCCACCCCTTCCGCCGAAGCCACTCCCGCCACCGATGAGGAAGTGACGCCCGCCATCACCGAGACCCAGTCCGTGATCAAGCCCGGCCCCGAAGCCACCGCGTCCGATATCGCCCTGGCTACCGAGGACGCCGAGAACAGCCTCGACGAGGAGGAGGAGGAAAACAAGGAAAGCACCGCCAAGGTGATCCGCAAGGAATCGAGCAAAGTAGCCGTTGCCCTGACCGAAGAAGTCAAGGAGGAAGCCGTGGAGATCGACGAGGCCGACCAGAGCGGTGCCACCGGCGCCGCCCACGACGCCTTCGCCTGGGATGCCATCGCCAAGATCGACAACCGCTACAACCAGGCGGAGCGCGAGGCCATGGAAAAGGAGTACGAAGCCTCGATGACCAACATCCAGGAAGCCGAGATCATGTCGGCCAAGGTGTCGGCCATCATCGACGGCGACGTCATCCTCGACCTCAACTACAAGAGCGACGGACTGCTCCCCCTCTCCGAATTCCGCGACCAGGACATCGAGGTCGGCACGACCGTAGAAGTCTACGTCGAGCAGCAGGAAGACGACCGGGGCCAGCTCGTACTCAGCCGCCGCAAGGCCAAGCTGCTGCGCGCCTGGGACCGCATCCGCGACTCCTACGCCAACGGTACCGTCATCAACGGTAAGGTGATCAGCAAGACCAAGGGCGGCCTCATCGCCGACTGCGGCGGACTGGAGACCTTCCTGCCCGGATCGCAGATCGACATCAAGCCGATCATCGATTACGATGCCTACGTCGGAAAGACGATGGAATTCAAGGTCGTCAAGATCAACGAGACCATCAAGAACGCCGTGGTTTCCCACAAGGCCCTCATCGAATCCGACCTGGCCGAGCAGCGCGAAGCCATCATCGCCAGCCTCGAGCGCGGTCAGGTACTGGAGGGTATCGTCAAGAACATCACCGACTTCGGGGCCTTCCTCGACCTGGGTGGCGTCGACGGACTCCTCTACATCACCGACATCAGCTGGGGACGCATCAACCACCCGAGCGACGTCCTCGAACTCAACCAGAAGGTCAACGTGGCCGTCCTGGACTTCGACGAGAACAAGAAGCGGATCAGCCTCGGCCTCAAGCAGCTGCAGCCCCACCCCTGGGAGGTGCTCGACGAGACCATTACCGAAGGCAGTACCGTCGAGGGCCGCGTAGTCAACATCGAAGACTACGGTGCATTCCTCGAGATCCAGCCCGGTGTGGAAGGACTCGTGCACGTCAGCGAGGTGACCTGGAGCAACCAGCCCATCAACGCCCGGGAGTACTTCACCGTCGGGGAGACCCGCAACGCCAAGGTGGTGACCATCGACCGCGACGACCGCAAGATGTCGCTCTCGATCAAGCAACTGCAGCAGGATCCCTGGGACACCATCAACCAGAACTTCGCCGTCGGCTCCCGCCACAACGGTAAGGTCAAGAACCTCACGCCCTACGGTGTATTCGTGGAGCTCAACGACGGCATCGGCGGCATGATCCACATCAGCGACCTGAGCTGGACCAAGCGCTTCGGCCACCCCAGCGAGTTCGTGAAGGTGGGCGACGACATCGACGTTACCGTACTGGAAGTAGACGAGCACAACCGCAAGATGTCACTCGGACACAAGCAGCTCGAGGAGAACCCCTGGGACAGCTTCGAGTCGGTCTTCCCCGAAGGCAGCTACCACGAGGCCACCGTCCTGCGTAAGGATGACCGCGGCGCCATCGTACAGATGCCCTACGGCCTGGAAGCCTACGCGCCCATCAAACTGATGCGCAAGGAAGACGGCAGCATCGCCGAGGTGGACGAGACCCTGACCGTAAAGGTCATCGAATTCGACCGCGACCAGAAGAAGCTCATGGTCAGCCACAGCCGCTACGTCAACGACATCCGCCGCGAGGCCAAGGATACCGTTGTCCGGGAACGCCGCGAAGAACGCGACACCACCCGCAAGGCCGTCAAGCAGACCAACGCCAGCAACGAGCGCTCCACCCTCGGAGACCTCAGCGCCTTCGAGCAACTGCGCGAGCAGCTCAGCAACGAGAACGAAGACGAGGACTAAGCGTCCCCTTCTTTTCCGACCTTACCAGGCCATCCTACTCCGGTAGGGTGGCCTTTTTTCATTTCCCGCCTCCTATGCTGCATTCCCAGAATTTCTACGGCCACGGCAAGCTGCTGCTCACCGCTGAGTATTTCGTCCTCGACGGGGCCCTGGCCCTGGCCGTACCCACCCGGGCCGGCCAGCGCTTCACCCTCGCGCCGCTCCGGGGTGACCAACCCTACGACCTTCAATGGAGCATGAGCCACCCCGGCAGCCCGACGGCCAGCGAGCTGTACCTGAGCCAGGAGGCATGGTCCTCCACCCCCTTCGATCATCACCCCGTGAAGGGCCGCCTCGAACAACTCTTCTACGCCGCCGAGCAGCTCCGGCCGGGAAGCACCGACATACTCCGGGACCGCCACGTCAGCACCGTCCTCGAGTTCGATCCCGCCTGGGGCCTGGGCAGCAGTTCTACACTGGTCCACTTCCTGGGGGAGCTGCTGCGGGTAAACCCCTACGAACTCCTTCAGCTCTCCTTCGGGGGCAGCGGGTATGATTTGGCCTGCGCCGCCGCCACGGGCCCGCTACTTTACCGAAAGGCTACCCCTCATCCCGAGGTCACGCCCGTCGATTGGTCCCCCGCCTGGTTGCGGCAGACGTACTTTGTCTACCTAAATAAAAAACAGGACAGCCGGGAGGGCATCGCCGCCTACCGGGCCGCGGCCGTAGCCCCGGAGCTGGTGAAACGGGCCAGTGCGCTGACCCGGGAAGTGCTGGTTGCCCCGCACCTGCGCGCCGCCGCCCGGACCCTGCGCGCCCACGAAGCGCTGGTGGCCGAAGTCCTTGGGCTCACACCGGTACAGGAGCGGCTGTTCCCCGATTTTGATGGCGTGGTGAAGAGCCTGGGAGCCTGGGGGGGCGACTTCGCCTGGGCCCTGAGCGCGCTCCCCGCGGAAAAGGTGACGGCTTACTTCAACGGTAGGGGCTTCGGCACGGTTATCCCGTACGAAGCAATGTCCCTCTGAGCGATGAGTAAATGGAAAGAAGCGGTGATCAGCCGGATCGAACAGCGCAGTCCCAGCGTACGCAGTTTCTGGCTGGCTTTTCATGACCGGGAAGTACTGGAGTTTCGGCCCGGGCAGTTCCTGACCCTGGAACTGCCGATCAGCGAAAGGCGGCGTGACGGATGGCGCAGCTACTCCATCGCCTCCGCCCCCAATCAAACCAATGAGGCGGAACTCTGCATCGTGCAGCTGCCCGGGGGGAAGGGGACGGCCTATCTCTTCGACGAAACGGAGGTGGGCACGAAGGTCATGTCCAAAGAGCCCGGCGGCGTCTTTACCCTACCCGAGCGGGCGCTCGATTACGACGTGGTGATGATCTGCACGGGTACCGGCATCGCGCCCTTCCGTTCCATGCTGCGGCAGCGCCTGGGCCAGGAAAGCCGCCAGTTTCACCTGATCTTCGGGTGCCGCACCCCGGCCGATCTGCTGTACCGCAAAGAGCTGGAAGAATTAGCCGCGGTATTCCCCAACTTTACCTACACCGTGACCCTAAGCCGGGAGCTGCCCTCCCAGGAAGCGCCCTTTGAGGTCCTCAGCGGCTACGTCCACCAGGTGTACGAACGGGACTACGCCACGGTGCGGCCGGACGTCCGCTTTTACCTCTGCGGCTGGAGTCAGATGGTCGACGAGGCCCGCGAGCGCATCCTACGCATGGGCTACACCGAGGAACAGGTTATTTTGGAGCTGTACGGCTAAAAAACTATCTTTGCGCGCTTTCGGGCCCATAGCTCAGTGGTTAGAGCCGCGGACTCATAATCCGTTGGTCGTAGGTTCAAATCCTACTGGGCCCACCCTATACATCGGACCGTTCGGGGCGGGGACGCAGGTGCAACGTCCTCCCCCGGCACCGAACCCAGCCCCGGCGATGCAGGTTGAAGGACAAACACCACGACCATGCGTTTTAACAAGCCGTCCGCCCGTTATCAGCTCTTTGACGCTAAGACCCAGTCTCCGCTCCTCGCCGACGACAAGGACAAAAAGACCGACAAGGAGCCTAAGAAAGACTTTCCGGATCAGGACGACGATGACCTGAAGAACGTCGACCAGAGCCGGGGCGGCTACGGCGACGACACCGGTTTTGCCAAAGAGTAGCGCTTAGCGCTTGTTTGGGATTCCGCTCGCCGCCGCAAACTTGCTCTTTTGTGCCTATTCCTCGCCTTGAAAAAGGTCACTTAGCCCGCTAGGCTCCCCTTTTCAAAGCTCGAATAGACCCAAAATAGCGGCATTTTCGTCAGGCTCGGTAAACCCAAACAAGCGCTTACTTTTTTCGGGCCTCGTCAATGGCCCTGACCAGGGACTTCACTTCCGTAGTGAAGTCCTTTTCCAGTATCCAGCGCAGGTAACTGGGCTCCTTGGCGAAGACCTCGGCTACGGGCTTACCGGCGTGTTTGCCGAAATTGAAGAGGGGCGTACCGTCCGGTCCCCGCTTAAGGCGGCGGGTGGCGTCCAGGTAGCGGTCGTCCTGGCAGAAGGCGGCGACCGCGTCGATGTCGGTAAAGGGTTGGATCACCGTCCCGTCCTCTTTTTCAAAATCCGCTCCCGCGTAGCGATCGATTTGTCCACGAAAGACATCGACCGTAGCCCGCACGTCCGCCAGCGCGTCGTGGGCGTTTTCCATTTCCTTGCCGGCGTAGAAACGGAGGGCCGCACCCAGGGTGCGCGGTTCCATCTGGTAGAAAATATGCTGGGCGTCGATCAGGCGGCGGCTGCCGGTATCGAAGAAGATGCCCGCGCGGTAGAACTCCTCCTGCAGTAGGGGGACATCGTAGCGATTAGAGTTGTATCCGGCCAGGTCGGAATCTCCGATGAAGGTGATTAATTGCTGGGCGACATCCTGGAAGGTCGGAGCATCCCGTACGTCCGCATCGGTAAGGCCGTGGATGGCCGTCACTTCCGCGGGAATGGGAATGGTGGGATTGATCTTCAGTTCCAGTTCTTCGTTGTCGCGGCCATCGGCGAAGAGCTTGATGAGCGCGATCTGGACGATACGGTCGCGCGTCAGGTTGAGCCCGGTAGCTTCGAGGTCAAAGAATACCAGGTCATTGGGTAAGGGAAGCATAGACGGGGGTGGGGTTTTGAAAGGGGCTGGAGATCAATGAGCGGCTTGGGTATCGGCTTCGGGATCGGCTTCGAACCCGACTTGCAATTCCAGTTCCCGGGCCACGGCCAGGCCGGCCCGTAGTTGCGGGGGGCTGAGCGAGTCAGCGAATTTGGACTCCCAGCGTTCCAGGTAAATGTTCTGGGCGCGGTAGAAGTTGGGGGTGAGGTCCAGTGCCCGGAGCGATTGGACGAGATCGAGGATCCACTGCCACAGATCGGGCTGTTCAAAGGCGCGGTCGACCAGTTTGCGCACCCGGTTTTCGGCGGCGTTCTCCAGTTTGGCCGTTTCCTTCCAGCGGTGACTCCAGTGCAGGTGATCGGCCACGAGGCGACTGAGGCGCGCACGGTCCGGACCGCCCTCCGCCGTTAGTAAGTCGATCAGGCGCCGGCGGATGGTGAAATCGATCGCCGCGAGGTAGCTATCCGGTAGGGACATATCGTTGGCCCGCATGGAACTCATCAACTGGTAATTGTCGTAGTAGACGTTGGAGAAACTGGCGGCGGCCAGCTCCAGCGTCCGGTCGGTCATCTCCAGCAGAATCTTCTGTTTTTCGTCCCGGAACAGGTGCCAGATGGAGAAGCTCGCCCCCCCGAAATTATCCTTCATCAGGTTGATGACCTCGCTGACGTGGCCGACCCGAAACTCCCGCTCCAGGCGGGGCAGTAGTGCGTCAAAGGTTTCCGGTGTCATATTGGCACCAATCTCCCCGATCATGGCCTGCTGTCCGAGATAGAGGACGGCAAAGCTGAATTGGGCGTGGCTGTTGGTGATGTTAGAGAAGATATTCATCTGCCCGAGCGAGAGGCGGAAGGCCCCGGCACGAAACTGCTGCAGGCGGCGGGTCTGACTGCGGTAGTTAAAGAGTTTGAGCGCAGCGAGGTCCTCCTCGAACAGGCTGGAAGCGGCGAAGTGCATGCCCACGCGCAGGAGCCCCACGCGGGCCGGTACCACTTGGTCGCGGTAGGCTACGGCGGCGTTGGGCATCACGTTGCTCTCGATGAGTTCCAGTGCTTCCTGGAATTCGACGTGGTAATTATTGCCGGTGAGTACCTCACAGAGGTGCAGCGCCCGGTTAGCGTACTGCAACACCTGCAGGGTTTCAATCCCGGTCACTTCGTTGAAGAACCAGGCGCAACTGGTGTACATCAGCATGGCGTGCCGCTGCATTTCCAGCAGCCGCAGCATCCGCGTTTTCCGTGCCGGACTGATCTCCTCTAGTTTAGACCATTCCGAGAGGAAAGCCTCGGCGCGCCCGGCCGAGCGATCCAGTACCAGCCCGATGTAGGCGTCCCGCGCCTCCCAGGGTGAGGTAAAGAGTTTACTCCCCTCGGTCTCGAATACTTCGATCAGGCGGTCGCGTACTACGTCCAGGGCCTGCCGTAGGGGGGCACGCCAGCGCTGGTGCCAGCCCGGGCCGCCGCCCGTTTCGCACCCGCAGTCGCTGCGCCAACGCTCCACGCCGTGAACGCAGGACCACGAACTGTTCTCGTGGATTCGGGCCTCCCAGGTCGGGGGGTGCAGTTCCAGGAACTCCCCGTAGTTCGTCAGGCGGTAGTGCGGGTTCTGCTCCAAGACATCCAGGCAGGCGGCCAGCGCCATTTCCCCCTTTTTGTGGTGGTGGCCGTAGCTCTCCCCGTCCGTGGCGATGTGGGCAAGCTGCACCCGGTCGTCGCCGTCGAGGCTGTGCATCAATTTATCCGCCAGGTACCGGCCGTCATTCAGTAAGCCTTCGAAGGCCACCGCTTTGGCGACGTCGCCATCATAGAAAAAGAGGGCAATACTGCGCCCGCTGGGCAGGATGCACCGGTAGACCCGCCGGGAATCCACTCCGCCGTGTACCTCCCGCCAGCTGCCGGAACCGTCTTCCCGAACGGCCTGACACTGCCGCGGGGCTAGAATGGTGTACTTGATCCCGTTGTCCACCAAAGCTTCCAGGCAGGCGGTATCGACCGCGGTTTCCGCCAGCCACATGCCCTCCGGGTCCCGATTGAAGCGATAACGGAAATCGGCGATCCCCCAGCGGATCTGCGTTTGCTGATCGCGGGCGTTGGCCAGGGGCATGATGATGTGGTTGTAGCTCTGGGCGACCGCGGAACCGTGGCCACTGAATTGAGCGCGGGACTTCTCGTCGGCCTCCCGTACGCGGCGGTAGGTGCTGGGATCGTGTTCTTCGAGCCACGAGAGCAGGGTGGGTCCCATATTCCAGCTGATCCTGGAGTAGTTGTTGGATATCTCCTGGATGTGCTGGTCGTCGTTGAGCACCCGGGCGGTAGCGTTGGGGGCGTAACACTCCTCATTGATGCGCTCGTTCCAATCGTGGAAGGGCGCTGCACTGTCCTGAATCTCGATCGTCTCCAACCAGGCATTCTCACGGGGCGGTTGGTAAAAGTGGCCGTGGATACAGATGAATTTGTGGCTTCCGGAGGTCATGGCCCAAAAGTACAATTACTCTCCAGGGGTTAGCGATTGAATTTCGCCATAGCCTGACACCGGCAGGGGGTGCTGAACCACCGGGGGAAGCCCGCCGCGGAGCGAACGACCGTGCCGCGCTGGCAAGTCCGGGTGCCGCGCCATTTGATCGCTGGTCACTAGCTGCCCGCAGTCCCTTGCCTGCTTTGCGGACTACCTGCGGTGTAAAAACGGGGCATATTGCTTGTCCTGTATATTTAAGCGCTCGTTTGGGATTCCGCTCACCGCCGCAAACTTGCTCTTCTGCGCCTTTTCTTCGCCTCAGAAAGCGTCATGTAGCCCGTCACCGCGAAGCAGCCACGAAGTGCGCCTCCTCTTTTCGAGGCTCGAATAGACCCGCAATAGCGACGTTTTCGTCAGGCTCGGAAAACCCAAACAAGCTCCCAGTAGTCAACCCTGGCTATTTACTAACGTTGTAGTGAGGCAGCGACCTTTCGGTGTCTGCACATCATATCACCTTTTAATTACTACCCTATGTTTACCCTTCCCGATCTCCCCTATGCGTTCGATGCGCTTGAACCCAACATGGACGCACGCACCATGGAGATCCACCACGGCAAGCACCACAACGGATACACCACTAAACTCAACGCGGCCGTCGAAGGCACCCCGATGGCGGATAAAAAGATTGAGGACATCCTCGCCAACGTGAGCTCCGCCGGCGCGGCCGTACGCAACAACGGCGGCGGATTTTACAACCACAGCCTCTTTTGGACGGTCATGAGCCCGGACGGCGGCGGAAATCCAAGCGGTGAACTCGCCCAGGCCATTGATCGGGCATTTGGCAGCTACGATGCCTTTAAGGACGAATTCTCCAGTGCCGCCGGCAGCCGCTTCGGCTCGGGTTGGGCGTGGCTCATCGTGAAGGAGGGCGGCGACCTGGCCGTCACCTCCACCCCCAATCAGGACAACCCCCTCATGGACGTGGCGGAGGTGAAGGGCACCCCCATTCTCGGCCTCGACGTATGGGAGCATGCCTATTACCTCAATTACCAGAACCGCCGCCCCGATTACGTAGCGGCCTTCTTCGACGTGATCAACTGGGAAGAAGTAAATAAGCGTTACCAGGCCGCAAAGTAAGAGCTTGTTTGGGTTTTCCGAGCCTGACGAAAACGCCGCTATTTGGAGTCTAATCAAGCCTCGAAAAGGGGAGCCTAGCGGGCTAAGTGCCCTTTTTCGAGGCGAAGAGTAGGCGCAGAAGAGCAAGTTTACGGCGGTGAGTGAAATCCCAAACAAGCTCTAAGCGCGCTACGTACTAACCAAAAAAAACCGCCGCCCCTCACGGGACGGCGGTTTTTTTAGTGAGTACCTAATTGTAGCTATTCGGCGGTCACCCCACGGGCGGCCTCGCGGTAGCTTTCCATGCGAGCACCGTCGGCACTGCGGTAACGGGGGCCACACTTCATCAGCACCTCCTTCATATCGTCATCGTTCAGTGCGGCAAACTGGTCGACGGTGGTGACACCGGCCTCCTCAAAGCGGGCGGCCATAGTGGCGCCGACACCCGGAATTTGGGTGAGTACGCTAGCGGGCCCCTTCGTGGAGGGACGTCCCCGACGACCGGTGGTCGATTTCGTTGCGGTGCCGGAGGATTTGCGGGTAGCCTTGGCCTGACCGGTGGTCTTGCGGGGGCGGGCGCGGCGGGGCTTAGCCTCGGCCGAGTAGTTTCCGCCGCCGCTTCGCTGACGCTTTCGGGAGCGTCGGATACGGCCTGCGCCATGTCCTCGGCGGATACCGTGGTTTCGCTGCTTGCCGCTTTAGCGGGACGGCCGCGGCGGGCACCCGTAGACTTTGACTTCGAGCCGTTTTTGTTGGACTTGGTGGGCTTGCTGGTTTTTTCCTGCTTGGCGGAAGCTGCGGCCGAAGACTGGGCGACCTTAAGCTCTTGCTCCAGGCTAGCGACCTTTTGCTTTAGGCTCTTGATCTTTGCCTTGGCGGACTTGAGCTTCTTCTGGCTCTTATCGTGCCGTTGGGAGCCTTCCACGAACGCCTCCTGCGCGGCATCGAAGCGTGCCGCAATCGCCTTTAATTCTTTCTTAAAATTTGCCATTTGATATGGATTGAGTGAAACATCAGCGGAGCACCGACTTCAAAAAACGGAAGCTCGGCTCAGCTAATGCATAATTAAGGATTAAACCAGTAAGAGTTTGTTTGGGGTTTTCGAGCCTGACGAAAAGGCCGCTGTTTTGGGTCTAATCGAGCCTCGAATAGGGAAGCCTAGCGGGCTAAGTGACCTTTTTCGGGGCGAAGAGTAAGCGCAAAATAGCAAGTTTGCGGCGGTGAGCGGGATCTTAAACAAGCTCTAGATTTTAATTAAGGTAGCCATCGAGTAAGGCAGTTGCACAATTCAAGCATTAAGAATAGCCACCGGTAGCGGCCGGCAAGGGCGAAACATACCCGATCAGCCCGCGTAAACTGAAATTTCTAATACGCGGGTTATTAGATTGTATATAAGGTAGCTGCCCGCATAATGTTGACGAACATAGAACTTTTTTTTCGGATATTAAATTTTCAATGATTCCGTCGATCTTCTCCCCAATTAAGTTTACCGCGCAGCGTATCGATGAACGTGATATCCGGTAACTTGACCAGCGCTATTCCAAAGTCGTTTTTACGTACCGCGAGCTCGTGCGCTGCCGTAACCGTTTCAAAGCGGCTGTCGAGCGTAGACAGGAAATTATCCGCCCGCCCCTCAATCTGGAAACTGATCACCGCATCGTCGCTAATCACGATAGGACGCACGTTTAAATTATGGGGCGCCACCGGGGTCACTACGAAGTTGCCGCTGCCGGGAAATATAATCGGGCCGCCGCAACTCAGGCTGTACCCCGTACTTCCGGTGGGGGTGGCCACGATGATACCGTCCGCCCAATAACTATTAAGGTAGGCTCCGTTAATGTAGGTATGGATCGTGATCATGGAGGAGGTATCTCGCTTCAACACCGTAAAGTCGTTGAGGGCGTAGGGAGTATCCCCGAATATGGGCAGGTTACTCTCCAGATAAAGCATATTGCGGGTTTCGGTCTCGAAGCGCCCGCGCGCCAGCAGGCGCATGGCGTCCCGCAGTTTTGCTTTTTCTACCCGCGCCAGGAATCCTAGCCTACCCAGGTTGATTCCCAGTATCGGTATGCGGTAATCCTTAACGGTGAGTATCGCGCTGAGGATCGTCCCATCCCCCCCGAGACTAATTAACATATCAAATTTCTTGATACGAAAATCGAGGTGGCTCTCGAATATACCTACATCGCGGGAAAAGTGGATGTGCGGACGTATTTGCTCCAGGTAGGGACCGTGTACGTAAGTAGAGAAATTTTCCGCGGCCAGTACGTCGAAGAGTTCCTGTACCGGTTCCCGGTCCGTATCCTTATATACCTGACTATATATTACTACCTGCATTCGACACGAAATTAGAGCTTGTTTGGGTTTTCCGAGCCTGACGGAAGCCGCTATTGTGGGGCTAAGCGAGCCTCGGGAAGGGGAGCCTAGCGGGCTAAGTGACGCTTTTCGAGGCGAAGAGTAGGCGCAAAAGAGCAAGTTTACGGCGGTGAGCGGAATCCCAAACAAGCTCTTATCCGGTTCTACCGATTACAAGGTTACGAAATATTAGGCCGGCACCGCCTCCCGCAGGGCCGCAGCCACCACCTGCGCGGCGCCGTCCCAGCTAAAGCGCTTCCGCTGCCGCCGCCCCTCCCGCACCAGGTTTTCGGCCAGACCGGGCTCGTGGATCAGGCGCAGCATACCCTCGGCCAGGGATTCTTCCCGCTCGGGATCCACGTACAGCACGGCCTTTCCCCCTACTTCCGGCAGACTGCTGGCGTGGCTGGCAATGATCGGCACCTCAGCGTGCATGGCTTCCAGTAGGGGTACCCCGAATCCTTCGCTCAGGCTGGGGTATACCAGCGCCCGCGCTCCGCCCAGTATACGGACTACCTGCTCCTGCGGTAGATATCCCAGAAAATGAATATCCTCGTGGTAGGCACTGTCCCGGTACGCGGCCATGATCTCCCCGCTCTGCCAGGCGAGCCGTCCGCCCAGCAGGAGGGGAAGGGCCGGCCCCCGCTTCCTGAATTGGCCGTACGCCCGGATCAGTCGGGCAATGTTCTTGCGGGGGTGAACGGAGCCCAGGTAGAAAAAATAGGGACGTCCTTCCGCGTATTCTCTCCTGGTCACTTCTACCTCGGCCGGGCTAAGCGGCCTAAAATCGGCTTGTACGCCATTCGCGGCCACGCTGATCTTGTCGAGGTCCGTCCCGTAATTTTGGTGAATATCCTGCCGTACGAATTCCGATACGGTGACGATCCGCTCGGCCCGTGCGAGAAAGCGGGGCACGTTTTTCTCGTAATAACGCTGCACCCGACGGGGCACCTGACCGGGATAATGCAGGTAGGCCAGGTCGTGGGTAACCAATACTTGGGGGACGGCGGTGCGCAGGCTGCAGTATCCGTCGGGACTAAGCAGTACGTCCGCCCCCCACTGCCGCAGCGCCCGGGGCAGGGCATAGTCAAACCACGCCCGCCACAGCAGGGGGTCCCGCGCCGGGGGAAAGAGGGCCCGCCCCGTGATCCGGGGATGAGCTACCAGGGAGGGGTCGAAGGACCGGTCGAAGCAATACAGGAATTCCGCTTCCGGCAGCAGCTCCGGCAACCGCCGGCATATCTCCCGGGTGAAGTAACCGACTCCCTCTAATGTCCCCGGAATGAAAAACCGGGTATTTACCGCGATCCTCACGTGTTCGGTGGTGATGGCCGCACGAATACCAGGTTATCCGATTCCAGTCCCTGCACCCGGAGGTAGGCCGCGGCGTCCGCTACCGCCCGGAGTTCGCCGGTGGCCTCGATCCGGTGCGGGACGTATCCCAGTTGCCGCAGCTGCGCCTCCGCCCGCAGGTGTGCGGCATTGCCCCGGTCGGCACTCAGGTACTCCATGGCAATGAGGGGGCTGTATTGCGCGAGGTAGCCGCGGGCACCGGCCAGCACGCGGTCTTCGGCGCCCTCCACGTCGATCTTGATGAGGTCGGGGCGGAGGCCGGCCTCCGGCAGAAAATCGTCCAGGCGCACCGCCGGGACGCGCACCTCCCGCGGCGGATTGGCGGCATACCACGGCTCCTCCCGGAACTGCTCGACGTCCAGGGTATTGTACTCCGCGTACAGGTTCGGAAACTCGTAGAACCGCAGCGGCTCGGTATCGTCCGAGACGGCGCGGTGGTAAGCGGTCAGGTTAACGGTCGCCCCGGCATTCCGCTGCAGCACGCGAAAGGTGGCGGGGGCCGCCTCGAAGGCCACTACCCTGCCCCGCCCTCCGACCAGGGTGGAGGCCAGGAGCGAAAAATAGCCGTAATGCCCCCCGATGTCGAGAAAGGTATCCCCCGGCTGCAGGCGGTCGATCAGGAAGCGCGCCAGCCGCGTTTCGGAGGGGTGGGCCTTTCCGCCGGTGAGGTAAATGTCCATCCCCGAGGGCAGGAGCAGCTGCATCGAATCGGCGAAGAAAGTCGGGCAGCTGATCGCCCGCTCCCGCTTCCGGTAACGGTACACGATCTCCCTAAAGAACATAGCGGTCGGGTAACCCAGCGGGCGGCGGCGCATCCGGCCCAGCCGGGAGCCGGCGGCAATCGCCTCTACCCGCGCCAGTCGATGGAGTAATTCTGCCTTATCCACTCCCTAGAAGCTTAGGTTCAGGTTAAGGTAGATGCCGTCCTCCCCGAGGTGGTTTACATTGTACTGTACGCCGGCCACCATATCGTAGTAGAGGATCAGGTCGATCCCCGCGCCCATTCCCGTAAGGAGGATGTTGTTCAGGGCATTAGAACTGTCCACGAAGGGCGCATTCGCAATCCCCTGATTGAACTGTACCGACACCAGGGCCCGCACGGGGATGTACCGAAACGCTTCGATAAAGGCCAGTTTGCCCAGGTCAAGCTTCGTTTTGTACAGTTCCCGTCTTACCCCTAAGCGCCAGATCAACATATCCAGACCGTCTACCACGTAAAACTGGTAGCCGATGAGCCCGTTATTCCCGAAGCCGATGGCGCGGTTCTCCAGGAAGGGCTGACGGGTCCGGATCACGCTGTACTTACCGGCCAGGGCGTAGTTCAGCGCGTA
Source organism: Lewinellaceae bacterium (assembly GCA_963803525.1). Taxonomy (GTDB): domain Bacteria; phylum Bacteroidota; class Bacteroidia; order Chitinophagales; family Saprospiraceae; genus Neolewinella. Next base: position 233,480 of record CAWDMV010000002.1, on the reverse strand, counting down.
ATGCTTACCGAAGGGCACGTAACGGCGGTAGTCTCCGTAGATGACCAGCCCGTCGCGCTCCCCGTAGATGCCGAGGCCCTCCTTGGCGATGCCGGCGTTCAGAAACTTACCGCTCCAGGGGTAATTGCGCACGTCCCGCCGGTCGTTGCGGAAGTTATACGCCACCCGGAAAAATTTTTGCCCGGTACGCCCGCCGCCGTAGAAGTCCGGATTGAGGATGCGTCCGATCGTATCGGCTACGTCCGACTGCTGCCAGCCCAGGTCAAACGTGTGGGAGACGTAGATCTTCCTGCGGTAAGTGAGGCTGACGTCCATTCCCGAGCGCCGGTACACGAAGGTACTGGGGTCGGAGTGGAATTCCTGGCGGTTGTTGCGGGTCAGGTAATTCTGCTCGCGGCGGCGTGAGTACCCGAAACTGACGTCGAGGCCGATCGAGCCGGCCTTGTTGAGGTAAGGAAAGCCGTAGCTCGCCTCCAGCGATCGGGTGTAGCCGGTAGTGAAGCCGAGCTTCAGCCGGTCGCGCTGCCCGGTAAAGTTGTAGTAAGTGAGTTTACCGCCGACGTTGACGCGGTCCAGGGAGCGGTTCTCCTCGGTCCACCAGACGTTGAAGTTGCGGTCGGCCAGCTCGAAGACGGGCACGGGGTAAATGTACCAGGTTTCGCGCAGATTCACGATGAGGGTCACGCGCCCCCCCTTGCGCAGCTGGGTGCTGTCGAAGGTCAGTTCCGCCGAGACGAACAGCCCCGTGTTCATCAGGTTGTTGTAGCTGCGGCCGACCTCCTCGGCGAAGGCGTCGGTGGCGATGCGATCGCCCGTTGCGATGGTCATTTCGCGAAACACTACCCGGGGACGGGTCTTGCGGTGGCCCAGCAACAGTACTTCTTCCACGACGAGCGTATCCCCCGGTGCCGCCCGGACAAGCAGCGGAAGGGCCAGCAGCACGAAGATGGCAAGTAACCTCATTCACTATACACTTGGGCAGTTACCCAACGCAGGGTAAGGAGCAAACGCTAAGTACGCAAACTTACCGAACTTAGTTTGTCCCGTCACTTACGCTTACTCAGAAACACGCCGAGCAGGACCAGTCCGATCGCCGGCACCTGCAGCCAGCCGAAGGCCTCGCCGTCCAGCAGGCCCCAGCCCAGGGCCACGACCGGAATGAGGTAGCTGACGGTACTCGCGAACACCGCCCCCGAGCGCTGCACCAGGCGATAGAAAACCATGGTGGCCAGTACGGTACTCCCGACGGCCAGGACGGTCACGTAAGCCACCGCCCAGGCACCCGCGACCCCCGCCGCTACCGCCGTGTGTACGATATCGCTAAAGGCGAAAGTCCACACCAGGGCCGGGGCACCCACCAGAAAGAAGCTCACCACCGTGATGGTCAGCGACGACAGCTCCCGGAAGTTATTGCCCACCAGGTTGGAGGAAAAGCCGTAGCAGAGGCAGGCCAGCAGCACCAGCCCGGCGTAGGCCAACTGGCTGCTCTCCCCCTGCTCCGTCGGGGCCACGTAGGCCAGCACCCCCGCCCCGATCAGCCCCAGCACGATGCCCGCGGCCTGCTGCACGGCCGGCCGGACGCGAAAGACCAACCAGGCCACCAGGAAGGTACACAGGGGGGTCAGTCCGCTCAGCATCCCCGCCAGGCTGCTGCTCAGGTGGGTCTGGGCCACTGGGTAGAGGAAGGTCGGCAGCGCGGTGCCCGTAAGCCCCACCACCACCAGGAGCGGCAACTGCGTGACGCGCACCCGCCGCAGGTGCACGACGGCGAGGGGAGCCAGGGTGACGGCCGAAATACCCAGCCGCAACAGGCCTACCTCGTGGGGCGCGAAGACCTCGAGGCCGCGCTTGATGAGCACGTAGCTGGTCCCCCAGATCAGGGCAAGGCCCAGTAGGGTAAGGTAGTCGCGCAGGGCGGGGCCTTCTTGCATGCGCGCAAATGTACGCTGGTCGGCCCGGGTCGTTTCCTATTCGTTGGGGTAGCGCACGCCGATCTGTTTCCGCGCTTCGGTCAGGGTCCGGTGCAGCAGGAGGCTGTCGTCGAGCGACCAGCGTTCCGACTCTTTCCGGCCGGCCCGTACGTCCTCCATCACGGCCAGGGCCTCGAACTGGTAGCCGTTGCCCTCGAAGGCGTGGTAGTGGTTCTCGGGGGGCTCGTCCCGACCGCGCAGGAGGCTGAAGCCCCGGGGCTCGTGGAAGCGGCGGTGGATGTGCAGTTCGGCCGCACTACCGATCAGCAGCGCGTCGGAGCGCGTCTCGGCCAGGAGGGTGGAATAGCAGTGGGCCAGCTTCCCACCGGCGTACCGGAGGGTGACCTGGGTATCCACGTCGGCTCCTTGGTCGCTTAGTCGGGCGACGGCGTGGATCTCCTCCGGGGCACCGAATAGGAACTGGGCCAGCCAGATGGGATAGATGCCGATATCGAGCAGGGCACCGCCCCCGAGGGCCGGATTGAACAGGCGGTCGCGGCTAAAATCTTCCTGCCGCCGCCCCCGGAAGCCGAAGTCCGCCCGCAGGCCCTGCAGCTCACCGATTTCTCCCGCGTCGACGCGTTGCTTCAGCTCCAATACGGCCGGGAGGAAGCGCGACCAGAGGGCTTCCATGAGGTAAGTGCCCCGGGCGCGCGCGGCCCCGACCAGTTGCTCCACCTCGGCGTAGTTCAGCCCCAGGGGCTTTTCGCACAGTACCGGGATGCCGCGCTTCAGGCACAGCATCGCCAGTGGGAAGTGCCCGGTGTGGGGCGTAGCGATGTACACGGCATCGACCCGCGGCCCGTCGAATATCCCTTCGTAGCTGCCGGCCGCGTATGCCGCTTCGTAATCGGCCGCGAAGGCCCGGGCGCGTTCCAGGGAGCGCGACCCCACGGCTACGAGGCGGGCGTCTTCGATACGGCCGAGGTCCTCCGCGAATTTACGGGCGATCTTGCCCAGGCCGAGAATGGCCCAATTGAAGGTGTCGATGGTGCTTGCGTTTGGTTCCGGCTAATGTAGCACATTCGGGCGGCGGCGCGCGGCGTGCAAGGAAGTTCCACCAGCAGGCGGGGCAAGATCCGGACACTTAGTTTAACTTTCAAACTAAGCAACTTATCGAACCCGCCGCCGTTATATTCGCGTTTCCTTACCAAAGCCCCATCCATGTCCGCCGAAATCGATCTTGCTACCCGGAACCTGAAGCGCCGCGGCTACCTCGACCTCGACGTCGATCCCACCCTGGACCTCGCCGCCGAGATCAACCGCCTCAAGCAGGAGCGCAATGCCGTGATCCTGGCCCACTACTACCAAGAGTCCGAAATTCAGGACATCGCGGACTACATCGGCGACAGCCTGGGGCTCAGCCAGCAGGCCGCCTCGACGGATGCGGACATCATCGTTTTTGCCGGCGTGCACTTCATGGCCGAAACGGCCAAGATGCTCAGCCCCCAGAAAAAAGTGCTGCTGCCCGACCTGAAGGCCGGCTGCAGCCTGGCGGATTCCTGCCCCGCCCCCGTCTTCGCCAAGTTCAAGGAGAAATACCCCGACCACGTCGTAGTCAGCTACATCAACTGCACGGCCGAGCTCAAGACCCTCACCGATATTTGCTGTACCAGCACGAACGCCCGCCACGTGATCGACTCCATCCCGGTCGATCAGCCCATCATCTTCGCGCCGGACGTCAACCTGGGCCGCTGGCTCATCAAGGAAACCGGACGCGACATGGTGCTCTGGAACGGCAGCTGCATGGTGCACGAGATCTTCAGCCACGAGAAGATCACCAAACTGAAGATGGCGCACCCGCAGGCCGCCTTCATCGCCCACCCCGAGTGCGAAGCCCACATCCTGGACATGGCCGACCACGTGGGCTCCACCTCCAGCCTGCTGCGCTTCACCCGCGACAGCGCCTACAATGAATTCATCGTCGCCACCGAGCCCGGCATCATCCACCAGATGGAGCTGGCCGCCCCCGATAAGGTCTTCTACCCCGCCCCGCCCAACAACACCTGTGCGTGCAACGAGTGCCCCCACATGAAGCGGAACACGATGGAGAAGCTCTACCTCTGCATGAAGTACGAGATGCCCGAGATCACCCTGCCCGAGTGGGTCATCGAACGGGGGGTGAAGAGCATCGACCGGATGCTGGAGATCTCCGCCCGGGCCGGCTTGTAAGCAGGCCGCTACTCCGCGATCGCGAAGCGGTACTCGACCAGTTCGATGACCGGTCGGCCGTTGGCGTCGCTCTGCTCCAGGAAGATGTCGATGCCGATGGTCTCGGCCTCCGTCTTGCTGCTGCTGTCGAAGACGACTTCCAGGGTGCCGCCCTCCCCCGGCGCGTAGATTTTGCTGTTGTCGTGGCTGACCGTGGTGCACTCACAGGCCTGGATGAGCATGATCTGGGCGGGCACCTGGCCGACGTTGGTGAAGGAGTAGGTGAAGCTTTCCTGCTTCCCCTGTTCAACCGCGCCGAGATCCAGCGTACGCTTATCAAATTGCAGTACGGGCAGTCCGCTGATCTCCTCCGCCGACTTCCCGTGCAGGGTGCTCATCGGGTGGATGGAATCGGCCGGCGACAGGGAGGAGCGGGGCTCGGAATTCCGGTCGGGCCCCTCGATGGCCCGTTCGATGATGTCGCGGCGGATGATGATGGTCGTCGGTCCTTCCAGCACCTTGAACTCGGTGCGGCGGTTGAGCTGGTGGGCGATCTCGCGTTCCTGGTCGTCGGGCAGGGCGTTGATGTAGGCCACGGAAAGGGTGTCTCCGGCCTGGAAGATGGCGGTGCGTTCGGCCAGGCGGGGGGAAATGACGGTCGGTACGGTTTCCCCGTATCCCTGAAATTTGATGCGGTTGGCCGCGATACCGCCGTTGGCGATCAGCCACCGGCGGGCGGCGTCGGCCCGGCGCTTACTGAGCCCGAGGTTGTAGCGGTCGTCCCCCCGAAAGTCGGTGTGGGAGCCCAGCTCGATGACCAGGTCGGGGTACTCCTCCATGAGGGCGGCCAGTACGCGCAGGTCTCCTTCCGCATCGGGACGGATGTTGGACTTATCCAGGTCGTAGAGAATATTCTCCAGGGCGATGGACTCCTCGATCTCGATGGTGTCGTAGACCGGGATGGTGGAGGGGTCGACCGGGATGGGCTTCAGGAAGAACACCTGCTCGAAGCTCTTGCTTTCCTCCAGGCCGAAGGTGCTCAGCTCGATCGTATCGGGGTAATAGCCTTCGTGGCGGGCGATAACGCTGTACTCGGTTTCCAGGTTTAGCCCGAAGTCGAAGCGGTTGCCGTCGTCGCGCGATTTCTGCGTCCCGGCGCCGATGGGTCGGCCGTTGGAGATGGGCTGCAGCTCGATGGTTCCGTTGGTTAGCGGCTGGCGGGCCTCACTAAACAGGCCGACCACTAAATTGGCGTACAGGCTGGCGATCTCGAAGCCGTAGATGTCGTCGCAGCAAGTCTTGCTCTTGACGGAGCGGCCCTCGCCCGGCCGGTTGCTGGTCATGAAACCGATGAGGCCGTTGCCGTACACGCTGAGGCTGCGGTCGTCTACGCTGCTGTTGAAGCCGGTGCCCATGTTGAGGGGAGCACTCCATTCACTGCCGTTCCAGGCGGAGTAGAAAAGGTCGGTGCCGCCCATAGTAGGTCGTCCGTCGGTGCTGAAGTAGAGCGTACCGTCGAAGTAAAAGGGCGTCTCGTCGTCGCCGACCGTATTGATGCGCTCCCCGAGGTTGACGGGGGTCGAGTAGCGGCCGTCGCCCTCGTAGGTGGCGTAGTAAATGTCGTAGCCGCCGAAACCGCCGGGCATGTCACTCACGAAGAAGAGTACTTCGCGGCCAAACAGCTCGCCCGTAGCGGGCTGGAGGGCCAGGTAGTCGTCGCTGTTGATGCCGGAGACGGGATTGCCACTCTTCCAGCCGTTGTCGTCGACGTCGCTGAGGTAGATCTTTGCCTCGGCGATCTTATTGCTGTTCATCAGCAGGCGGTTGTAGTACAGCCGGCGGCCGTCGGCGCTCACGCTGGGATTGGCCGAATGCACGCCGGGGCGGTTGACCTCCCGGCCCAGTTCCTCCGGCCGTTGCCACTCCCCCTCCTCGTCGCGGGCGGACTGGTAAATACGGAGAAAGCTCTCCTCGTTATTCGCATCCGACAGGTCGACGGCCGAGCTGGCCTTCACGGTGGCGTAGTATAGCGTCTGCCCGTCCGGGGACAGGACCGGCGAGTATTCGCTCCACACGGTATTGATCGTCCGGTCGAGGAATTCCAGTTCCACCTCGCCGGTCTCCCGGGGGGCGTCGCGGTACAGGCGGATACCCTCCAGTTCCATTTTCGCCAAATAATCCAGCACCGTGTCCTGGTTCATGTTGCGGAAGGCTTCCAGGTAGGTGCGGGCCTCGTCGTACTGCTCGTCCATCTTGAGCAGGCGCCCGAAGTAAAAGCGGTGGATATTGTTGGTGGTATCGGTGGGTTCGGCGCGGCGGAAGGCCTGGGTGTACCCGCGGATACCGGCGGCTACGTCGCGCAGTTGGTAGTTCATCTGCGCCATGAGGGGCAGGAGTTCGTCTTCCTTGGTATCGTCGTGGAGTTGCTTATAGTTCTCCAGGGCGATGGTCCAGTTGTACGTCACCCGCGCGGAGTCGGCGGCGGCCAGTAGTTGCTCGCGGTTGGAACTGCCGGCCAGCGGCTGGGCGATCGCCGGTAAGGCGAGCAGGAGCAGCGACGCGGCGAGGAGCAGCGACTTAATGTCCCGTGGTGTATCCGTTAGGGTCCGTAGCATGAAGGAGCGAGGATGAATGAGGAAAGAGAACGCACGCACCGGGCAAATCCGGTGCCGGGACGCTAAATTTTCGGGCACAACATCGTGGGTACGACCGTCGGCTTCTTGTAGATGTTGATGATGTACTGGGCCGAGAGCTCGAAGCCCCCCTGGTAGTTGGTCACTTCGCGCGACTGGCTCAGGCTGATGTCGTAGCTCAGGGCCGCCCGCAGCTGCTCCCAGTCGAGTCCCACCAGCACCTGCGCGGCGTCGCCCGTCCGGTAGCCCAATCCCAGGCGCAGGTTAACGTCGGGTTTGAGGGCCCGGCTACCCCACGCCTGAAGCGAGGCGGAAGTCACGGAAGCGGAGCTTTGTACGAAGAGGGAGGGTTGAAAGCGCCAGTTGTCACTCACGGCCAGGTCGAGGCGCGCGTGCCCGTGGAGGGTGGCGCGGCGGCGGCGGGCATCGTCCCCGGCCCGGGCCCCGATGATGGTATCCATTCCCATCGTGTCCTGGTTCGTGGGAATAAGGGTGTTGCGGTTGGGCCCGTTGAGGTGCAGGGCGGAGAGCCCGACTTCCAGGAGATTGCCCTTGGCCGGATCGAGTACGGAGCGCAGCATGATGCCGGCGTTGATGTCGTTATAACTCTCCCCGTCGTCCCCCTCATTCGTGTTGCTGGGCCGCAGTTCCCCCTGCATCTGTCCGCCGCCACCGAGGCTCGGATCGATCGTGAGTTGCTGGACGAGGCTGCCCGGGCCGATGTCGAGACTATAGGAAGTGCTCCCGTACTGGGCCCCGAGGGTGACCACGTTGCGGCGCTGGTCGTCGAGGGCCAGGTGATAGGCGGCACTGAAGCCGAAGTAAGTGGACTGCAGCGACAGATCACCGCCCGCGCCCGCCTTGTCGCTGATCAGGTTAGCGCCCACCCCGATCCAGTCGTACTTCCGCAGGCCCCGTACCACGGGCGCGTCGACGTAGGCACTCGGCGTATTGATGCCGTTGAGGGTATACCACTGCCCGCGGTAGATGCCCCCTACGCGCACGGAGCCGTTGAAGGCACCCGTTTGCGCCGGATTGAGCCAGAGGGGATTGTAGTCGTGCAGGGTATAGTGAATATCCTGGGCGCCTACGGTCAGCGAGCAACAAAAAAACAAAAACGCAAGCAGGTAGGGACTCGATCGCATGGGCAAGGTTTACGGCCCAAGATAGGCAACTGCCGTTACTTCCTGACGAGGGCCTGCTTATACACCGGAACCGTGCTGCAGGGCTCCCCGAACATGATCGAGCGGGCCACGGGGCGCAGCTTGGCGGTGATCTCCAGGTAGGCGGCCGGGGGCAAGTCGCGGTCCCCACAGCCCTTGACGACCACCCGCTGACCGGCAAAGGTGGCGGGGTCCAGCTGACGGACGACCCGCCGGTAGTGGTCGCGCAGGTACTCCGGCTCCGTCCCCTGGTAAATGTCAGCGGCGTAGGGGGAGGCGGCAGCGGCTACCAGCATGTAGGCCCAGGCCGGGATAATGGCGTCCGCGGAGCAGTAAACCAGGAGTACTTTGTCCTGATACTGACCGAAATCGTGAGCCTTGATCGCTGTCCGGAAGTCCTTTTCCTTCAGGATGAGCTCCATGAAGAGGTAGTCCTTCAGGTCGAAGGGCACCATGGCGTGGGTAGGCCAGTAGTCTTCCAGCTTGAGCGTGAGGAGTCCGGCGGCGGCAACTTTGTTAACCATGGGGATAGGGATTAATCTTCGGCCCGGTCGTCGGCGTCCACCATGATCGCATCGGGCGTACCGATGGAGCTTTCGGGAAGCTTAAAGTCCCTGGGCTGGGGCAGGTCGGCCAGCGACTTGATGCCGAAGTAGTCTAGGAATCGATCGGTCACGCCGTACAGCAGGGGTTTGCCCACCGTATCGGCCCGGCCGGTAATCGTAACAAGCTCCTTTTCCAATAGTTTCTGAATGGCGTAGTCGCAACTCACGCCCCGGATCTTTTCCAGTTCGGACCGCGTCACCGGCTGCCGGTACGCGATGATGCTCAGGGTCTCCAGGGCCGAACGGCTCAGTTTCTTCGTGCTTTGCTGCCGCAGGTGCACGCCGATGGTCTGGTGGTAGGCCCCCTTGCTCATGAAGCGGTAGCCCCCGGCGATCTCTACGATCTCGAAACTGTGCCGGGCGTGATCGTAGCGCGTCCGCAGTTCGGTGAGCGCCTCCAGGACCACCGCGTCGGGGAAGTCTATCCCGAAGGCTTCGCCCAGCACCCCCCGCAGTTCGGTCAGGGAGACGGGCCGGGGGGCGGCAAAGATCAGCGCCTCGACGTGTTGGGTCAGGAACTCCATACCCTACTCTTCCTCGAAGTTCGCGCGGATGTGCCGCAGGATCTCCTGCAAGCGGGCGTAGTCCTCCTCGCTCAGCCCCGCCCAGGTCTGCCGGCGCAGGTCCTTCACGTAGGGGGTGATGCGGGCATGAACGTGGCGGCCGGACTCCGTGATGGCCACCAGGTAGCGCCGGCGGTCGTTGGGGAAGCGGCGGCGTTCGACCAGCTTTTTACGCGCCAGTTTGTCGATGATCCGGCTGACCGTCGGGGCATCCTTGAACGTGCCGTTGGCCAGGTCGGTCTGGCTGGCGTCCCCCTCCGTATACAGGCGGTCCAGCAGCACCCACTGCTCGGTGCTGATGTCGATCCCTTCCTCCTTGAAGGCGCGCAGGTAGTGCTGTTTGAGCAGGCGGGTAGTCCGGTCCAGGACCGTTCCCACGTTGGGGTATGAAAGTGAGGACACGCAGCTAAGGTATGACGGACACCAGGTTTTTCCGATAATATTCCGCCAGAAGTCGCTCGGGGAGCCAGTGGCTGCCGGCGTAATGATGCAGGCTCACGGAGGGCAGCGGTTCGTACATACTGCTGAGGCGGTCGTGGTGCAACAGGGGGTCCTTATCCCCCACGAATACCGTGCAGTGCATGTGGCGGTCCTTGAGGGCGCGTTCGAAGGCGGCGGGGCGCGGGGGGAAGGTAAGTACGCTGCGCAACGTACCCGCCAGGCGCCGGCGGAAGGGCCGGTCGTTCAGGTTGTACTTGAGGTATTCGGCCGAGTAGCGGTTGATGATGCCCCGTTTACCGAGCCATTCGGACAGCCGCAGGATGGCGCGCGGCCGTTCGGACATACGGGCCAGCGGTTTGATCAGGGTGGCCGGCAGCGCATCGATCCAGTTGGTGTAGCGCCCGCCGGCCCCGTCGGGCGCCACCAGGGCCAGGTCCTGCAGCCCGGCGTGGCGGAGCCCGTCCAGGCAGGCGCTGAGGTAGCGCCCGCCCAGGCTGTGGCCGAGCAGGAACACCGGGCGTTCCGGAAAGCGGTCCAGCAACTGCTGCAGCAGGGCCGTGAAGTCCGCGGTGGTGTAGCGGTCACTGTACCACTCCGACTTTCCGTGGTACGGCAGGTCGGGGGCCAGGGTAGTAAACTGTTCGCCCAGACTCAGCCCGAGGCGCTCCATCCGTCCGCCGCTGCGCCCAAAGCCGTGCAGGGCCACCAGGACCGCCCTGCCGGTGCCGAACTGCCGCACGTAGAGCCGGTCATCGGGGGCGTCGGGGTCCTGCTTAGGAGAGGTGCTGGTGAGCCAGAAGTGGGAAGTCATACAGGGAAGTCTAGGGGCTGGCCCTATAACAGCACCAGGGAACAAAAATATAATGCTCAGGTCCACTTCCCCCGCTCCGAAGCTTCCCCGATAGCGGGAGCGAGCCGCTCGATGAATGCTTTACGGGAGATCGCCGTGCCCCCCAGACTCTTCAGGTGCTTGGTTTCCTGCTGGCAGTCGATCATCCGGTAGCCGCGATCGCGCAGGCGGCGGACGAGGGTGATGAAGCCGAATTTGCTGGCGTTGGGCCGCTTAAAAAACATGCTCTCCCCGAAGAAGACCTTGCCGAGCGCCAGGCCGTACAGTCCCCCGACCAGCGTCTCCCCCTCGAAGACCTCGACGCTGTGGGCGATCCCCAACTCATGCAGGCCTACGTAGCCCCCAATGAGGTCGTCGGTGATCCAGCTGCCCCACTGTCCCGGACGGTAGAGTGCCCGGCATTCCTCCATGACCTGGCGAAAACAGGTATCGTAGCTCACCCGGTACTTCTCCTGGTTGAAGTAGGGTCGCATACTCTTGCTGACCTTCAGGTCGTCGGGGAATAGCACGAAGCGGGGATCGGGGTGCCACCACAGGATGGGTTCCCCCTCGGCAAACCAGGGGAAGTACCCCAGGCGGTAGGCGTTGAAGAGGCGTTCGGGACTCAGGTCTCCCCCAAAACAGGCGGGTCCTTCGCCATTAGACCGCAGGGGATCGGGAAACAGTTCGGGAAACCGGGGATCCAGGCGGTACAGGGGCATTTAGTTGCCTTTCCCTTCGATCACGGCGCTCAGGCCGCGATCGCAAAGGGCATCCTTCTTGGGGCGCAGTTCGTTGAAGGCGGCGGACTTAACGGTAGCCTTGCCCTTGAGGTGAATCATCAGGGCAAGCTGTTCGGACTGTTCGGAGGAGTGGCCGAGGACGTCGATAAAGCTCTGCATTACCCAGTCGAAGGTATTGTGATCGTCGTTGAACACGATCAGGTCGGCGGGTTCACCGATACTTACGTCGATGTCTTCTTCCAGTAAGACATCCTCCTGTCCGGATGCGAATATGCTCATATCTCTCGGGCTGATGTAAGAAAAAAACTACTGCAGGCCGGCCAAAGTTTCCTTAATGGCCGAATAATCGGGCTGGTCGCCGGCGGAGGACAATACCTCGACGTAACGGACGATCCCCTCCGGATCAATGACGAAGGCCGCCCGCTTGCTGACGCCTTCCATCCCCAGCACGAAGGTATCGTACAGGGCACCGTACTGGCGACTCACTTCCTTGTTGAAGTCGCTGAGCAGGGGGAAGTTCAGGCCCTCCGCCGCTTTGAATTTTTCCAGGGTGAATACGCTGTCTACGCTGATGGCCACGACATCCGTATCCAGGTCCTGGTATTCGGACAGGGCGTCGCGCATCGTACAGAGCTCTTCGGTACAGGTACCGGTGAAGGCCAGGGGGAAGAAAAGCAGCACCAGGTGCTTACCGTTGTAGTCCGCCAGGCTGACCTGCCGTTGCGTGTCGCTGTAGAGTTGAAACAGGGGGGCTTTGTCGCCAATTTTGAGGGCCATGGGCTCAGACTTACGTGAGGTGTTAAGACACGCCGCCGCCCCGAAGGTTTACGGCTTTTCTTCCCAGTATTGGCGTACCTTGTGCCCTCCCCCGGCCGGCCGGCAGTGGGGGGACGATCAATTTCCTGTTAATTACCCCGCCCTTGGGAAACCCCTCGGCCATTACGGCGCACAACGTTCAGATCCGCGGCAACACCGACGGTCCTAATCTGCTATTCGCTCACGGCTTCGGCTGCGACCAGGATATGTGGCGCTTCGTCGCCCCCGCCTTCGAGCAAAATTACCGGGTCATTACTTTCGATTACGTCGGCGCGGGGGGAGCTACGCGGACCTTCGACCCCGCGTATTACGCCAGCCTGGAGGGCTACGCCAGTGACGTCCTCGACATCATCGAACACCTCGATTTGCGGGAGGTCATCTTCGTCGGCCACTCCGTCAGTGCCATGATCGGCGTACTGGCCGCGCGGCGGCAGCCACGGCGCTTCGCCCGGATGGTCATGATCGCCCCCTCCCCCCACTACCTCAACGAAGACGATTACCCCGGTGGCTTCAGCCGGGAAGATATCGACGAATTGCTGCTCAGCGTCGAGCAGAATTTCCGGGACTGGTCGGCCGCCATCACGCCCCTCATTATGGCTAATCCCGAACGACCCGAGCTGGTCTCCGAGCTGGAGGCGTCCTTTTGCCGCATGGACCCCGGCGTGGCGCTCCACTTCGCCCGGATCACCTTCCTGTCCGACAACCGGGCCGACCTGCGTGACCACCTGATCCCCACCCTGGTGCTGCAGTGCGCCGAAGACTTCATCGCCAGCACGGAGATCGGCCGCTACACGGCCCGCGAGCTGCGTTACGGCACCATTCATTACCTGACCGCCACGGGCCATTGCCCCCACCTGAGCGCTCCGGAGGAAACCATCGCCGCCATCACCCAATTCCTGGATACCCCCGTTCATGAATGATTTTGAACCGCTACGGAATCAACTCATTACCCAACGGATCGATGAACAAGCCCTCGATTTTTTCGAAGCGGCACCCTGCGGCTACCTCTTCACCGCCCTCGACGGTAAGCTGCTCCGCGTCAACCAGACCTTTCGCGGGTGGATGGGCTACGGCCCCGACGACCCGCCGCCCGGCACCAAGCTCAGCGACCTGATCAGCCGCGGTTCCAGGATCTACTTCGAGACGCACTTTTTTCCCCACCTGAACGTCCGCGGTACCGTAGAGGAGATCAACCTCACCCTGCTGGGCAAAGGTGGCCACCGCATCCCCGTTCTGCTCTCCGCTACGCAGCACCGGGACGCGGAGAACCACTTTCTGTTCAACAGCGTAGTCGTCGTGAACTACGCCCACCGGCAACGCTACGAATCGGAGTTGCTGGACGCCAAAAAGCGGGCCGAGTCCTCCGACCGGGCGAAGTCTTACTTCCTCTCCACCATCAGCCACGAGGTGCTGACGCCGCTCAACGCCATCATCGGCATGGCCGGTCTGCTCGACGAGACGGGCCTAAACGAGCACCAGCGCGAGTACCAGACCATTCTCTCTCAGTCGGCCAAGCACTTGCTGCAGCTCTTCAAGAACATCCTGGTGATCAGCAAGGACGGCCTCGGGAAACTTACCGTAGCCCGCCATTCCTTCGACCTCCGCCAGGTCGTTCACGGCGTTGCGGGCAGCTTCCGACACGGTAATCTGCGTCCGGGCGTGACCCTTAACACCCGCGTTTCCGACCACCTCCCCCCGCTGCTCATCGGTGACTCCACCCTCCTCACCCAGCTGCTGACCAATTTGATCGGCAACGCCGTCAAGTTTACCGCCTCCGGAGAGGTTAGCGTGGCCGTGGAGGTGCAGGAGCTGACCGCCGGGGCGGTCACCTTCGAGGTAGCGGTGAGCGATACCGGCATCGGCATTCCCGCGCACATGCTGGACCAACTCTTCGTCCCCTTTACCCAGGCGAGCCGCGACATCCACTCCCGCTACGGGGGCTCGGGTCTCGGGCTGTCCATCTGCAACCGCATCCTCGACAAGCTCGACAGCCACATGGAGGTCAGCAGCGAGGAAGGCAAGGGCTCCCGCTTCTCCTTCGTGCTTCGTTTGCCCGTCTCCACTCCGCAGGCGGCCCCCACCCCCGCGGCCCTATCCGAGATCACCCGGGGCCGGGTGTTGCTGGTCGAGGACAACGAAACCAATGCTTACCTGGTGACCCGCTACTTTCAGCAGTGGCAGCTGCCGTGCGACCTGGCCACCGACGGTGCCGAGGCCCTGCGCCGGCTCGAGCGGGAGGACTACGACGTGATCCTGATGGACATGCAGATGCCCGTGATGGATGGCTATACGGCGGCCCGTTGCATCCGTCAACTGCCGGGCATCCGGTCACGGATCCCCATTATTGCCTTTTCCGCCTCCTCGAGCCTCTCCATCAGTCAGCGGATGCAGGAATGCGAAATCGACGATTTTTTGCTTAAACCCTTTGAACCGCGGGAATTGCATTCCATCCTGTTACGTTATCTTCCCGTGTCCTCACCCCAAGCTCCAGAATTGACTCCCACAGCCTTTCCCCAACTGCGCGAAGCTTTCGACCACGATACCGAAGAGTTGTCCGCTTTCGCCCACATCCTGGAACGTGAACTCGATACGGCGGCCACGCAGCTTTCGCAGGCCATTGCCGCCAACGATGGCCGGACCGTCGGCGACCTCAAGCATAAGCTTAAGACCAGTCTGCACCTGCTCGACGCCGACCGGGTAAGGGAACTCCTGCTCGACGTCACCACTCAGCTAAAGGAAGACCGGCCGGTCGAGCCGGCGAGCACGCGGGAGCTGATGGACGAACTGCGGAGCCTGGTCACGCGCCTTCGGCACACGCAGTGGTGATCACTCCAGGTCCCGGCCCTTCATGGCCGCGGCCACGTTCCGGTCGAGCGCCTCGTGGGCCAGCGGCGTAGTGAAGGTATTGAGTTCTTCCAGCCGGTCGTTGATGAGGTCCTTATCCCGCCCCGCCACGCTCTCCTCGAGCCGGCTGACGAAGTGACGGATCTCGCTGACCTGCCCGTCGGTGAGCCAGCCCGCGTTCTGGGTAATGAATTTACGCGCGCTCAGCAGCACGTTGTTGGCCTCGGTACGGGCTTCGGCCAGGCTGCGGGCGGCCATGTCCGACTCGGCGTGGGTGAGGCTGTCGATGAGCATCAGGGCCATTTCCTCCTCGCTGATGCCGTACTGCGACTTAATCGTCACGCTCTGCTCCGTGCCGCTCCGGTGCTCGGTGGCCTTCACCCGCAGGATGCCGTCGGCGTCGAGGTAGAAGTGGATCTCGATCTGGGGGATGCCCGCCGGCATGGGCGGAATCCCGGACAGGACGAACTCGCCCAGCTTGCGGTTGTCGGCCACCATGTCGCGTTCCCCCTGGTAGACGGCCACCTTCAGTTTGACCTGCCCGTCCACGCTGGTGGTGTACTTGCGCCCGACCTTGGTG
This sequence comes from Lewinellaceae bacterium, assembly GCA_963803525.1. Taxonomy (GTDB): domain Bacteria; phylum Bacteroidota; class Bacteroidia; order Chitinophagales; family Saprospiraceae; genus Neolewinella. The sequence goes on along the minus strand of CAWDMV010000002.1, from coordinate 218,142 downwards.
GGCACCTTGGAGTTGCGGGGAATGATGGGATCCATGAGTCCTCCCACCGTTTCGATGCCCAGGCTCAGGGGCGTGATGTCGAGCAGTAAAACGTCCTGCTGGTTTCCGGCCAGCACGTCGGCCTGGATGGCCGCTCCGAGGGCTACGACCTGATCGGGATCGAGGGAGTCGTTGACCTGTTTGCCGAAGAACGTGCTGACTTTTTCCCTGACCAGGGGGATGCGGGTGCTGCCCCCGACCATGATGACGTGATTGATGTCTTCCCGGCGCAGTTTCGCGTCATCGAGGGCGCGGACGCAGGAGTGCAGCGTGCGTTCGACCAAGGGAGCGAACTCCGCTTCCGCCTCCGCCCGGCTAAGCGTGAGCCGCACGCCGGCAAAATCGGCGGAGAAGCTATCCCCGCTGGAGAGGGCTTTCTTGGCCCGTTCGGCCAGGAGGCGGATGCCGCCGCGCGTTTCGGGGGAGTCCACGAGGAGATCCGCGTGCCGCCGCATCCACCGATCGACGAGGGCCTGGTCGAAGTCGTCACCGCCCAGGAAGGTGTCGCCGTTGGTAGCCAGCACCTCGAAGATGCCCTGCTCGATGCGCAGCAGCGACACGTCGAAGGTGCCGCCGCCGAGGTCGTACACGGCGATGGTGCGGCCCTCGTCGTCGTCCGACAGCCCGATGCCGTAGGCCAGGCTGCTGGCCGTGGGCTCATTGACGATGCGGAGCACGTCCAGGCCCGCCAGCTTGCCGGCGTCGCGGGTCGCCTGCCGCTGGGAGTCGTTGAAGTAAGCCGGCACCGTGATCACGGCGCGGCTAACGGCGGTGCCCAATTCCGCCTCGATGCGGGCCTTGAGGGACTGCAGGATCCGGGCCGACAACTCGATGGGGCTGTAGTAGCGGTCGCGGCCGTCGGCACCGGGAACGGCCACCTTCACCAGGCGGTCCTCGTCTTCGTCGATGATGCGGTAGCCGAAGCGGTCCTTCACCGCGCTGAGGTCGCCGTAGCTCTTGCCCAGCAGGCGCTTTACGGAATAGATCGTGCGCTCGGGGTCGGTGGTCAGGTGTTCGCGGGCGGCTTCGCCGACGACGACTTCCCCATCGCCACGGAAGTGGACGATGCTCGGCACCAGGACGCTCTTGCCGTCCGGGCCGGCCACGGCCACCGCGTGGCCGTCGCGCACGTGGGCCACCAGGCTGTTGGTGGTGCCCAGGTCGATGCCGACGATGGTTTCCCCCCGGGAGGAGACGGCCTCGTCTTCCTTCACCTTGCCCGCCTGTAAATCGATACTATACTTTGCCATGGTGGATATACGCGGGGGGGGCGAACGGGGTTGATATACCGCCGCTTTGTCGAAAACTTTTGGTGGGTCGGTACCGACTTAGGACATTGACCAACCTAAGTCCTACCCTATGCTGTCTGCCCTACGCACCGCCTTTTCCGAGACCCTGCGTAATCTCCGTGCTAATTTCTTCCAGACGTTCCTGTCCGTCCTCGGCATCATCATCGGGGTCGGGGCGCTGGTCACCATGCTGGCCCTGATCGACGGGCTGGAAAAGGTGGCTCGCGACGGCATTGCGGCCAACAGCTCATTGGAATCGGTGATGGTACTGCCGACCCGGTCACGGCGCATAGATGGCGTGAACGTGGCCATTGAAAACCCGATCCACTTACTGCCCACGGTAGCCGATAGCCTGCGCGCCGCCCTGCCCCACCCCGCCCGGGTACAATTGTACGCCAGTCAGACCACCATTGTGCGGCACCCGGACACCGCCGAGAGACTCGGCGTACAGTACCTCGCGATCTCGCTGCCCCTCGCCGGGGAGGTGCCCGAACTCGCCCACGGCCGTTTCCTGGAGCTCGGAGATCAGGACGACGCCCGTACCGTGACCACCATCAATTATAATCTGGCCCGCCGGATCGTGCGCGGGGAGGACGTAGCCGCCGCCCTGGGCCGCTCGCTTACCATGGGCGAGCACACCTACGAAGTCGTCGGTATCACCGTAGCGAAGGAAGCCGATAACGCGCTGCAGGCCATCCTGCCGCTGTCCGTCATCTCCGCCGACGCCGGGGGGCCACCCGCGAACACGGCCGCGATGGTGAACTTCGACCGGATCGAGGATGTCCGGCCGGGCAGGGAGTTTATCGAGTCCTGGTTCGCCGACCGTTTTCCGGAGGTGGAGGACCCCGTGCGGGTGCAGGCCAGTCTCGATTTGGTCCAGAAATTAGAGCTGGGCTTTTCGGTCTTCCGGCTGGTGATGGGCTTTCTCATCGGCATCGCGGTCGTGGTCGGCGGCGTGGGCGTGATGAATGTGTTGTTGATGTCTATCACCGAGCGCACGGCCGAGATCGGCGTGCGCAAGGCTGTTGGCGCGAACCGCAAGCGCATCATCACCCAGTTCCTTGCGGAGAGCGTGGCAATCTCGGCGATGGGCAGTTTTTTCGGTCTGCTGCTCGGTTTGCTGATGGCCCTGCTGTCGGCGGCCGTGATCGGCTACCTGCTGGAGATCGAGTTTGCCGCGGTGTTCAGCGGGCAGACCCTGTTCGTCGTTACCCTGGTTGCGCTGATCACGGGTATCGTGTTTGGCACCTACCCGGCGCGGCGGGCGGCGAGTCTGGATCCGGTACGGGCCATACAACGCAGCTAACTACCTATATTGCCGACCAAAACCCAGCCTATGTTGATCTCCATAAATCCCGACAACCCCCAGCCCCGCCTCATCAAGCAAATGATCGATATCCTCGAAGAGGGCGGCGTCATCATCTACCCCACCGATACCGTCTACGGCATCGGCTGCGACATCACCAACAAGAACGCGGTGGAACGGGTAGCCCAGATCCGCGGCATCGACCCCCAAAAGGCAATGTTCAGCTTCATCTGTCAGGACATCAGCCAGGTCACCGAGTACTCCGCCACGATCAACAACGACATCTTCCGGGTCATGAAGCACAACCTGCCCGGCCCCTTCACCTTCATCCTGAAGTCCAACAACCGCACCCCCAAGGTGCTCAAGAACCGCAAGGAGACCATCGGGGTGCGCATTATCGACAACCCCATCGTCGACGCCCTGGTCCGCGGTCTCGGCCGGCCCATCCTCACGGCCAGCGTGAAGCACACCGATGCGGTCAAGGAGTACTACACCGACCCCCACGAGATCAACGAGGTGTACGGCAAGCGCGTCGACGCCGTGATCGACGGCGGGCTCGGCGGCAACGGGGCCAGCACCATCATCGACTGCACCGGCGAGGAAGCCCTGCTGCAACGCGAAGGGGTAGGCGTGCTGAAGTAGCAATTTAAAATTTCACCGTCCAAATTTTAATTTGCCCGCCTTAGCCCCTATGAAAGCCGCCCTTCTTTGCCTTGCCCTCTTACTTTACACCTGCGTTAGCGCCCAAAGCGGCATCATCCGCGGCAACGTGTTTGGGGAGGAGGACGGAGCCCCCATTGCCTTCGGAACCGTACGCCTGCTGGACGGGGCGGGGACGCTGGTGCAGGGGGAGAACACCGACGTCGACGGCTTCTTCAGTTTCGCTTCCCTGACGCCGGGCGATTACCGCGTGGTGGCGACCTACGTAGGCTTCGACAGCGTAGCCGCCGACGTGAACCTGGCCCTCAGCAACGAAATAGAGTACCTGCGGCTGTCGCTGCCCTCCGCGGGCGTCAGCCTGGCTACCGTCGACGTGAGCGCCGCCCGGGAGCGGGCCCGGGACGAGGTGGCCGTTTCCCGCATCACCGTGACCAGCGCCGACATCCTCAGCCTGCCCAGCACCGGCGGGGAGCCCGACCTGGCGCAGTACCTCACCGTGCTGCCCGGCGTAGTGAGCAGTGGCGACCAGGGCGGCCAGCTCTACATCCGCGGCGGCAGCCCCGTACAGAATAAGCTGCTGCTCGACGGCATGACCATCTACAATCCCTTCCACAGCATCGGCCTGTTTTCCGTCTTCGAGACCGAGGCGATCCGCAGTGCCGAAGTGCTCACCGGCGGCTTCAACGCCGAGCACGGGGGCCGCATCTCGGCCATCGTGGACATCCGGACGCGGGAGGGCAACAAGAAGCGCTTCGGCGGGCTGGTCTCGGCCAGCCCCTTTCAGGCTAAGGCGCTGGTTGAGGGGCCCATCAAAAAACTCGGCGATAAGGGCGGCAGCGTCTCCTTCCTCCTTACCGCGAAGCGCAGCCTGTTGCCGGAAACGAGTCCTACCCTCTACGACTACGCGGTGCAGGAGAACTTCTTCAACACCGATGACTCCACGGCGACGGCCACCGCCCTCCCCTACAACTACCAGGATATCTACGGCAAGGTCAGTTTCGTGGGCGGCAACGGCTCCCAGCTCAACCTCTTCGGCTTCAACTTTACCGACGACTTCGCGGTGCCCGGTCTGGCGGCCCTCGACTGGACCAACGCCGGCGGCGGCGGCAGCTTTACCCTCGTGCCCCCGAGCAGCAACGTCGTGATCGACGGCGTCATCAGCGCCTCCCAGTACGCCGTGACCCTGGACGAGGGCGACCGCGGCCCGCGCAGCAGCGCGATCGCCAACTACACCGCCCAGCTGAACTTCACCTACTACGGCGCCCGGCAGGAGATCGCCTACGGCTTCGAGTTCAACGGCCTGAACACCAACTTCACCTTCGTCAATCCGCTCAACGTCACCTTCAGCCAGGAGGATTTCACGTCGGAGCTGAACGGGTTTGCTAAGTACAAGCGGACGCTGGGTAAGCTGATCGTCGAGCCGGGCTTGCGCCTGCAGTACTACGCCTCGCTCAACACCCTCTCCGTCGAGCCCCGCCTGGGCCTCAAGTACAACGCCACCGACCGCCTGCGCTTCAAGGCCGCCGGCGGATGGTACAGCCAGAACCTGATCGCTACCCAGAACGACCTCGACATCGTCAACTTCTTTACCGGCTTCCTGGTCGGGCCGGAGGGCACGCTCTTCGCCACCGACCGCACCACGGCCGCCTCCGACAACCTGCAGAAGGCCGTGCACGGCATCGTGGGCGTGGAGGTCGACGCCAGCGATCGCCTGACCTTTAACGTGGAGGGCTACTACAAGGGCTTCACCCGCCTGATCGAGCTGAACCGCAACAAACAACTGGCCACCGACCCCGACTTCGTGACCATCGAGGGCACCGCCTACGGCGGCGACATCAGTGCCGAGTACCGCGTCGGCGGCCTAATGCTGGCCGGCAACTACAGCCTGGGCTTCGTGACGCGCGACGATGGGCTGCAGGAGTACCCCACCAGCTTCGACCGCCGCCACAACATCAACGCCTACGGCACCTACGCCTTCGGCAACGACCGGCAGTGGGAGGCGGGCTTTCGCTTTAATTTCGGCTCGGCCTTCCCCTTCACCCAGACCCTGGGCTTCGTGGAGGATCCCAAGCTGAGTGCAAATCCCGTCCTCAGTAACATCCTGACGGGCAACGGCGATCTCTCCGTGCTGCTAAGCCCCGAGCGCAACGGCGGGCGGCTCAGCGACTTCCACCGCCTGGACCTGAGCCTGCGGCGCACCTTCACCTTCTCTACCTACGCCCGGCTGGAAGTGACGGCCAGCGTCACCAACGCGTACAAGCGGGAAAACATCTTTTACGTCAACCGGGTCAGCAACGAGCGGGTCAATCAACTGCCCATCCTACCTAGCCTCTCGGCTAGTTTTTACTGGTGATCAGATCTCCTCCCGCGACCAGTCGACCTGCCCCACGTAGATCATCACGATGCCCCCGACGATCATCAGCAGGCGGACGGCAAAGGACAGCGCGACGTTGAACTCGTACAGCCAGGACATGAAGAAGATATCGACCCCCACGAAATTGAGCAGCACGGAAACCAGCCCGAAGAAGAGGAGCAGGAAACCGATGACGGTAAGGGTGGTGGCGTGCTTGAGCATGGGGAGCGGCTTTGGAACGAAACTACCGACGGGGGACGGGTGTTGTCGCAACCGGGGTGATATTACCCCACAAAGTTAACCGCGGTGTCAAAAGTCAAGCTCATCGAATGTCCGCGCGATGCCATGCAGGGTCGCCACGACTTCATCCCCACGGCGGTGAAGATCGACTACCTCCAGCAGCTGCTGGGCTGCGGCTTCGACACCCTGGACTTCGGCAGCTTCGTTTCCCCGAAGGCCATTCCGCAGATGCGCGACACGGCCCGGGTGGTGGAATCCCTCGACCTGAGCGCCACCAGTACGAAGCTCCTGGCCATCGTAGCCAACCGCCGCGGGGCCGAGGCCGCCCTGGCCTACCCCCAGATCGACTACCTGGGCTACCCCTTCAGCGTCAGCGAGACCTTCCAGTTGCGCAACACCAACGCGACGCTGTCCGACAGCGTCGAGCGGGTCAAGCAGATCCAGGAGCTCACCGTGCGGGCGGGCAAGGAGATGGTGGTGTACCTGAGCATGGGCTTCGGCAATCCCTACGGCGACCCCTGGAACGTAGAGGTCGTGGAGCAGTGGCTGGCCCGCCTGGCCCAACTGGACATCCGCATCTTTCAGCTCTCCGACACCATCGGGGTAAGCTCACCGGCCAGCATCAGCTACTTGTTCGCCGAACTCATCCCCCGCTACCCCGCCCTCGAGATCGGTGCCCACCTGCACACCACCCCCACCACCTGGGAGGAAAAGGTCGTGGCGGCGGCCGAGGCCGGTTGCCGGCGCTTCGACGGGGCCATCCGCGGATTCGGAGGCTGCCCGATGGCCCGCGACGAACTCACCGGCAATATGCCCACCGAGCGGCTCGTTGGGTATTTTGGAAGTACGCTTACCGACGTGGACCTCAACCGTTTCGCCAAATCGATGGAAGCATCGGTCGAAGTGTTCGAGTAGGCAATCGTGTAAAAATCCGCTCCCCGCCAAGAACCCGGACCCTTGCACACATCAAAAGTCCGCCGCTAAGCATTTACTTTACGGAACATCCCCCAAGCACATGCGTCATTTTCTCCTGGGCCTCTGTTTAATCGCCTCCTCCCTGGCCGTGGCCCAGACGGGGTACACCAAGGTCGACGGAAAGTACTACCCCTACGCCCTCGACGACTGCGGCGACACCATCATCATCGCCCAACTCGGCGACATCTCGGTCAGCTCCCCCGAATTTTTCGCCAACGAGGACGAGTACAAGCTCTACCGCCGCTACCGCATCTACGCCCAGCGCGCCTACCCCTACGCCGTCGACGCCATCCGCATCTTCCGCGAGACGGAGTACATGACCCAGAACATGAGTAAGCGCGACCGCCGCCGCTACATCAAGCGCCTGCAGAACGAGCTGGAAGAGAAATTCGAGGAACCCCTCAAGAAGATGTCCAAAACCCAGGGCAAGGTCCTCATCGCCATGATCGAGCGCGAGATCGACGTGCCCGTCTACGACCTCATCAAGGACCTTCGCGGCGGCCTCACCGCCCGCTACTGGGCCACCCTCGGCGGCTTCTACGGCCACCACCTCACCCGTAAGTACGAAATCGGCGACGACCGCATCCTCGACGCCGTCCTCGACGATTTCAACATCAGCTACCAATTACCGGAGCAGCGGGTGACGCGGGTGGGGGTGGACTCGGTGAATCAGTGAATTGGTGAATGGTGAATTGGTGAATGAGTGAGTGAGTGAGTGAATGAGTGAGTGAGTGAGTGGCACGGGCCCATTCACTCATTCACTCCTTCCAACATTCACTCATTCACTCCTCGTCACTCCTCCCGCAAAGAGATTTCCTCCAGCAAAAACTCCAGCGGCGTATCGGCCGGCACGAGGGTATCGCCATTCGGGGCGACGAGGCCTTCGGGGCCGTAGGCGAGGGCACTGGGGGTGAGGAGGCGGAGGCGGGCGCCGGGCTTCACGCGCTGCAGGGCGATGTTCCAGGCGGGGATGAGGTCGCCCAGGCGAAACGCTAGCGGGCTGCCGCGGCGGTGACTGTTATCGAATTCGGTGCCGTCGAGGAAATTGCCGACGTAGTGGACGCTCAGGAGGTCGCCCTCCACGAGGTCGTTGAACTGGCCGGGGTCGAGGATTTCGTAGAAGTAGCCCTCGGGGGCGGCGTAGACGTCGTAGTTGCGATCGATGGCCCGGTTAATGATGGCGTTGCGCTGGCGGCCGGCCAGGTCGTCGGAGGGGCTCAGCTCGGTGATGAGGCGTGCTTCGATGGCGCTTTTTTGCTCCGCGTCGCGGACGGGCTCCCGAGATTCCGGCTCTGCGGGGCCGCAGGTGCAGAGCAATAGAACCGAGAGGAAGCTGAGCAGACGCATGGCGGAAAGGGTTGGGGAGTCGATACGAGAAGGAAGATGCCCCGCGTTTGGTTGAACATGCACGCCAACGCCCGTATTCCATCGGTGAACCAATGCTCTTCGCTGCCCATGCGCATCCTGTCCGCCCTGCTCCTTCCCCTGCTGCTTTGCACCTGCGGCCCCGCCCTCGAGACCAGAGAGGAAACGGATGCCCTGGGCTACCGCACGGAATACCAGGTCTCCCCCGAAACCGGTGAGCGGGAGGGCCTGAGCCGCCGCTACGACCCCCAGAACCGGCTGGTGAGTGAAGAGACCTACGTGACCGGAAAACTCGACGGCATGCGCACGGCCTACTACCCCGACGGCAAGCCCGAACTGGTGGAGCACTACCGGGCCGGCCAGTTTGCGGGAGAATACATTACCTACGACTCCCTGGGCCGGCTGCGACTGCGCGGCGAATACGTCGATGGGGCCATGGCGAACGTCTGGACCCGCTACTGGCCCGACGGCAAAGTCCGCGAGGTGGTGACCTTCAGCGACAATAAGGAGAACGGGCCCTTCCGGGAGTGGCACGAGAACGGAAACGCCAGCGCCGCCGGCACCTACCTCAACGGCAAGGAGGAAGGCACCCTCTTCGTCTACGACGCATCCGGTGCCCTGGAGGCCGTGCGCGAATGCCAGGCCGGCGTCTGCACGACCCAGTGGCGCGCCGACCGCGAGGGGGGCACCCCGCCGGGTAGTCCGCCCGACATGACGCGCCCCGAAGGCGTTAAGGCCAAGAACTAGCCGCCCCGGGGTGTCAGGCTTACGTACCTTGTGGCCCATGCGACTGCGCTTCCTGACCGTCCTCCTGTTTACCTCCCTCTCCGCCGCGGCGCAGATCGGGGGCATCTCCGCCTACGAGTTCCTGAACCTGCCCAACTCGGCCACCGTCGCGGCCCTGGGCGGCCACCAGATCTCCCTGATGGACGACGACGTGACCCTGGCGGCCCGCAATCCCAGCCTGCTCAACCAAGAGATGCACGGCCAACTCGCCCTCAGCCACGCCTTTCTGCCCGCCGGCATCAACAACAGCTACCTGGCCTACGCCCGCCACCGCGAGGACCTGGACATGACCTTCCAGGCCGGCCTCCAGTACGTCGGTTACGGTAACGACCTGGTGCGCCGCGATGCCACTGGTCAGGACCTCGGCACCTTCAGCGCGGCCGACTACGCCCTCACGATCGGGGCGGCCCGGCAGATCGAGGACCGGCTCTCGGTGGGCCTGAATATGAAAGTGATCGCCTCCCAACTGGCGGGCTACGGCAGCCTGGGCCTGGGCTTCGACGCCGGGGTGCACTACCAGGATACCACGGGGCGCTTTCAGATCTCCCTGGTGGCACGCAACTTCGGCCGCCAGCTCACCCACTACGCCGACGACGGTATGCGGGAGCCCATGCCCTTCGAACTGCAGGTCGGCATCAGCCGCGAACTCAAGTACCTGCCCTTTCGCTTCTCCGTGGTGTACCGCTACCTCGACCGCTGGAACGTACTCTACGACGACCCCAACCTCGAGGACAGCTTCACCATCAACCTGCTCGGCGAGGAGGAAACGGGCGGACGCGGCGCGGGTGCCGTGTTTCTCGACAACCTGGCCCGCCACTTCGTAATCAACGGGGAGCTCATGCTCGGCAAGCAGCGTAACGTCCGCGTGCGGGGCGGCTACAACCACGGCCTGCGGCGGGAGCTGCGGCTGTCCGACTTCCGCTCCGGCGCGGGCTACAGTTTCGGCTTCGCCTGGAAGACGCGGCGCTTCACGCTGGCCTACGGGCGGGGCACCTACCACCTTGGCGGGGGGGTGAATCAGCTCGGGATCAGTACGGTGGTGCGCTAGTGGTTCGGTTGTTTAGTATGTTCGTGGTAAGGACCTCGTCCTGATCGTGCACTCAACTTACTTCCATGGTTCCTTTTATCGGTGAGCTCATCGGCACCGCCATCCTCATCCTCCTCGGCAACGGCGTGGTGGCCAACGTGCTGCTCCACAAAACCAAGGGGCACGACGGCGGGCTCATCTCCATCACCTTCGCCTGGGCCATCGCGGTCTTCACGGCCGTCTTCATCACGGCGCCCATCAGCGGGGCCCACCTCAACCCGGCGGTCACCCTGGGCCTGGCCCTGGCGGGCAAGTTTGCGTGGGGACTCGTTCCCGTGTACTTCCTCGCCCAGGTCATCGGCGCTTTCCTGGGGCAGGGGCTGGTACTGCTGACTTACCGCGACCACTACAAAGCCACCCCCGACCCCGGCCTGGTGCTGGCCACCTGCAGCACCGATCCGGCTATTCCCAATACTGCATCCAACCTAATGACGGAGGCCATCGGCACCTTCGTATTGGTCTTCGCGGTGCTGTACATCACCGGCCCGAAATTCGGGGAGGACCCGGGGAGCCTCGGCGCCCTGGACGCGCTGCCGGTAGCCCTGGTGGTCCTGGGCATCGGCCTGTCCCTGGGCGGACCGACGGGCTACGCGATCAATCCGGCGCGCGACCTCGGTCCGCGCATCGCCCACACGCTCCTGCCCTTCCCCAACAAGGGGGATAGCAACTGGGGCTACGCCTGGATCCCCATTGCGGGCCCTAGCATTGGCGCGCTGCTGGCGGCGGGCTTGTGGCACCTAATTCCGGTGGCCCTGTGAGGCTTACTTCACTTCCGCGCGGATCATATCGGTGAGCTCCGGCTCGCCCCCGCGCTGGCCGCAGCCGCTGGCCATGATGAGGGAGCCCCGGTCGTTGACGATGCCCGTCCCGTGGCGACCCTGGTTGAGCGGGGGCAGACTCGTCCACCTCCGCGTCCGCACGTTCAGGGCTTCCACTTCGGCGTGGGCGGCTACCTGGGAATCGGACTCCCCACCGACGACCAGGATGCGGTTGCCCAGGGTGATGGCCGTGGTGCCGGCTCGCTGGGTGGGGATCGGGTTGGGCAGCGTGGACCAGGAGCGGCCGACCGGATCGTAGACGTCGACTTCCCCGATGGTATTCTCAAAGGGATTCGTAGCCGCCACCGTCGTCCGGCCCGCCAGGGCGTAAAGCTTTCCATTGGCGAAGGCCGCGTGGAAGTGATCGCGGGACCGCGGCGCGTCGGGCAGTTGCGTCCACGCGCCGGTGGCGGGATTATAGGTGTCCAGCCAATTCTTGTGATCGCCGCGGTGGCCGTCGCGTATGCCGCAGACGAGATAGATCAGCCCATCGTGCAGGACCGCCCCCGCCCCACCCCGGCGGCGGTCTTCGGGAATCTCGTCGCCTACCCGCCAGGCGTCCCGGGCCGGGCTGTATATGTAGACGTTGGGTAAGGGCGTTTCACCGGGGTAGCCTCCGGTCATTGCCCCGAGTAGGTAGATCTCTTCGTTGTAGACCACCGGCTGAAAGTGGTGGATCTCTACGGGGGGCTTGCTGCCTTCCGTCCATAAATTAGTCCGGCTATCGTAGATGGACACCGGACGAATGCCCCGCCCCCCGAGCAGGTAATAGTACCTGTCCACCTGCACGAAGGCGGCCTCGTGGCGGGCGATGGGCTCGGTTTCGTTTCTGGTGGTCTCCCAGGGCCCGGTGACGGCTCCCGTGTCGGAGCCACGCTTGGCGGTACAGCCCGTCAGCAACGGCAGGGTGAGAAAAACGAGCAGGCAGTGCGCAAGATGTTTCATATCGCCTAAAGTTCCTGAAGCTGGATGTTCCGCCAGTGCACCTTGATGCCGCCGCCGTCGTGGATCTGGAGGGCGATGCCTCCCTTGCCGTCGCCGATCTTCTCGTCTTCCAGCTGCACCATCTCCTGACCGTTAAGCCAGGTAGTGACCTGATCGTCGACGACGCGGATCTTCATGGTGTTCCAGTCGCCCATTTTGAGGTAGGCATCCTTGGCGGGGTCGGGCTTGATGAGCCAGCCGCGCCCGTAGGATTCATAAATGCCGCCGGTATCGTGACCGGGCGGGGCCACCTCCACCTGCCAGCCACTGACCTTGGTGCCCTCCACGGTGGAGCGGATGAAGACGCCGCTGTTGCCGTCCGCTTCCTGCTTAAAGTCCAGCGTCAGCTCGAAATCGTCGTAGTTCTTGTCGGTGGACAGGTAGCCGTAGGCGGCATCGGGGCCGCTCTCGCAGATGATCTCGCCGTCCTCCACGTACCAGCGTTCGGTCCCGTGGGCGGTCCAGCCGTCGAGGTTCCGCCCGTTGAAGAGGGCCGTAGTCGGCCGGCTGCAAGCGGTTAGCACGAGGAGGAGAGCAAAAATAGAGCAGGTTCTCATAGGTCAATCGATGTGCCAACCAATGTAGCATAAGATATTTGGAACCCCGAAGTGATTTTCCTTCCCTGGCTTATTTGGACTACCGGACTACCGGACTAGCGGACTAGCGCGGTGCGGGCTCGGGCTCGGGATCGGATTATCTTTGGTGTTCACCGTCGATCCTCACGCATGCACTCCCGTACTTCGCTTACCCTCTTCCTGTCGATGTTGCTGACCGGCCTGTGCGGCCAGGCGCTCCGCATCGAACCGCCGAACTGGTGGTGGGGAATGCGCGACGGCAGTCTGCAATTACTCATTCACGGCGCGGACGCGGGTGCCCTGGAATTGACCGTGAGCGGTGCGGGCGTCACGCTGGTGGGCACCCGGGCCGGCGACAGCCCGAATTACCTCTTTGCCAATCTCATCCTCGCCCCTGAGGCCGGGACGGATACCGTTACCCTTTCTTTCCGTCGTGGGGGGCAGGTGGTTCATACCTATCCGTATCCGATGGTAGCTCGCAGCCGGGCGGCGGAATCCTACGCCGGCTTCACCGCCGCGGATGCTATTTACCTGATCACCCCGGACCGCTTCGCGAACGGCGATCCCACGAACGACGTCGACGAATCCCTACGGCAACGGACGGTCGACCGCAGCCAGGGCGCCGAACGCCACGGCGGGGACCTGCGGGGGATCACCGATCACCTCGACTACCTGGAGGGGATGGGCTTCACCGCCATCTGGCCCAGTCCGGTGCTGGCGAATGATATGGAGAGCTACTCCTACCACGGCTACGCCATCACGGACTATTACGCCGTAGATCCCCGCTTCGGCACGCTGGGCGAGTACCGGGCCCTGGCCGACAGCGCCCGGTCACGGGGCATCAAGCTGATCCAGGACCAGGTCGTGAACCACATCGGCTCGGGTCACTGGTGGATGACTGACCTCCCCTTCGACGACTGGCTGAACCACCGGGACTCGGCCGTCATGACGACTCATCTACGCACTACCCACCAGGACCCCTACGCCGCCCGGGTCGATGCCGAGCTCCTCACCGCGGGGTGGTTCGTCCCCACGATGCCCGACCTCAACCAGCGCAACCCCTTTCTGGCCACCTACCTGATCCAGAACAGCCTCTGGTGGATCGAAACCCTGGGGCTCGGAGGGGTGCGCCAGGATACCTACCCCTACCCCGACCCGGCGTTTCTGACCGACTGGTCCTGCCGAATCATGGAGGAGTACCCCAACTTCTCGATCGTCGGTGAGGAGTGGTCGGGTAACCCCGCCATCGTGGCCTACTGGCAACGGGGCAAGGTGAATACCAACGGCTACGCGTCCTGCCTGCCCAACGTCATGGACTTCCCCCTGCAAGTAGCCCTGGCCCCCGCACTGCGGGAGGAGGAGTCGTGGGACCGCGGCCTGATCCGCCTGTACGAAGCACTGGCCAACGATTTCCAGTACGCCGCGCCCCACGACCTGTTGGTTTTCGGGGAAAACCACGACATGGACCGACTCGCCACTCAGTTAGGCGGGGACGTCGACCTGATCAAAATGGCGCTGACCTTCCTCGCTACCGTGCGGGGAATCCCCCAATTCTACTACGGCACGGAAGTAGTCCTCGATAACGACGAAGCGCCCGGCAACCACGCCGTTATCCGTTCCGATATGCCCGGCGGGTGGGCGGAAGATGCCGTGAATGCCTTCACCGGAGCCGGACTTCGTGCCGAGCAGCGCGACGTACAGGCGCACTTGCGTACCCTCCTGAACTGGCGCAAGCAACACCCCGTCATCGCTACCGGCCGGACGGTGCACTACGGCCCACAGGATGGAGTCTACGTATACGGCCGCTACGACGACCGCGAGCGCATCATGGTCGTGCTAAACAAATCGGACGAGGAGCTGCTGCTCGACCCGGAGCGGTACCGGGAACTCATCGGCGGCACCAGTACGGCTACCCCGATCAAGGGCCCGGCGCAACGCATTGCGGATGGCTTGCGCGTACCCGCCCGCAGCGCTAGCGTGTTTATATTAGCATAGCAGTCGCTTTCTTGCACCCTTTCCGAGGGGGTGCGGGACTTCATTGCACTCCGCGCGCCGCCGCACAACGTACTATTATGCCAATCCTACAATTACCCCCACGCCGGCAAGGCAGCCACCACGATACCGTCAGCATGCGCTGTCTCGACGGGGAGGCTACGGCGGCCTTCGCGCAGGCAAGCGAACGATTCTACGCGATCAACCGGTGGCGCACGCTCAACGACAGCATCCACACCGACTTCCTGCACTGCGACGCGGCGGGCCGCCCGGTAGACCGCCGCCCCCGCCCCGGGGATACCGTACGGATCGACCTGCCGGGGCCGGGAAGTCCGCGGGGCGGTGGCTACGACTGGGTACGCATTCGCGAGTTGGGGGAATACGACGAACCCGTGCCCTGCGTGTACATGACCCTGGCACCCTGCCCTAAACCGGGAGAGGCGGAGGGGCCGGCCGCCCACTTTTACCAAACCGAGGCGAGCAATACCGTGGTCCTGCGCCGGGTGCAGAACTGCCTGTTGGCCGAAGTACACGGGCGAAACGAAGTGCCTAACGTCAGCGAGGGCTCCGTGTTGGACCGGGTGCGGAACGAAGCCGTTGCCGTACTGGGTAAGGTCGGGCTGGGAAAGATCCAGTGGCAGGACTGGGCGGACGGACTGGTCTCAGTTGTCGAGCCGTAAGCGCACCGAGACACCTGCCTCCATTTGCACCCGGGCCGTCGTAGCCGTCTCAAACGCGAAACGGGCCGGTACGTAGGCTAAGTAGGGCTCGATACCGAGTACCAGCAGGTCGTTGAGGTAGGTCTCGTAGCCACCGAACACCGTAAAAGACTGGGCGGGGAAAGTGATCTTGCTCTCGAGATTTCTGCGTCCGGCGAAGGAGTTGTAGGCGCGGGTATTCCCGTTGAAGCGCTTCAGCGTGGTACCGGCGCCCACCAGAAAGCTGTTGCCGTTGGGCAGATAGTCAAAGCGGTAAATGAGCGCCATCGGTATTTCGATACTCGTAAAGACGATCTGGTTACTGCCCCGGACGACCGAATCGGCTTCCGGCATCACTTTTTCGACGGCGTAGCCGTTGCGCTTGTAGCTAAAATCAACGCCGCCCCGTACGAAGAGGTAGGGCGTGACCTCGAACTCGAGGAAGACCCCACCGCCGCCGCCGAGGGAAAGGCCGTCCTTACCCCGGGTGAACGCCCCGGTCGTAGGCTCCTCGCCCACGGGGGAGGAACTGATGTAGCGGAGCTGGGGCGAAAAGTGCACGCCCACGTCGAGGGGCGACTGGCTGAACAGGAAGGACGCGGGGAGCAAAAAGAAGGCGAAAAACAGCGCGGGCGGGATAACTACGCGTGTGGTCATACAGTGTTGGTAGGTGTCAATCGTGATCGCGAAAAAGGCTATCCCGCTGTAGACGCAGGGGGGGTGAGGAAGTCACCTTGCGGAGCGGGATTGTCTTACGGCATTCAAAACGGAAAGAAGTGGGGCATGGGGGTGAACCTGATTATCCTCGGGCGAGGCGTATATTTGCGGCCCTCTGCGCAGCCGGGTCTGGGAGGCCCCGGTCGCAGTGTCTTTTTTAACCATCCTTCTTCAACGTGGTGGTCCGCCCGATTCCGACGGCGGCTCCGCCGGAACTTAAATTTTTATCTATGCAAGGCAAGGGACTGATCAAGTTTTTCCTTGTGGTCATGATCCTCGTGACGGTTGCGCAGTACCTCTTCGTCATTCCCACCAACGCGGTGGAGAACGAAGCGGACAACTACGCGCAGAACCTCACGGGAGATGACTCAGGGGAAGCTTACCGCATTGCTCGCGCGTCCTTTTTGGACAGCATTTCCGACCAGGAGGTCTTTCGGCTTCCGCTCATCAAATCGTACACCTACCAGGACCTCAAGGCCCAGCAGCTCGCGCTCGGTCTGGACCTGAAGGGCGGCATGTCCGTCGTCCTACAGGTGGACCTCCGAGAATTTCTCCGGTCCATGGCCCGCAATACCAAGGACCCCACATTTGAAGAAGCCATTTCCGCAGCCTCCCAAGCGCAGCAGTCCGCCGACGACGATTTCATCACCCTCTTCGCCAACGCGTGGAGAGAAAAGGCCGGCGATCAGCAGCTCAACTCTATTTTTTCCCGCAACGACGCCCTGCGCGATCAGATCGGGATCAACACCTCCAACGCCGAGGTCGAGCGCATCCTGCGCGAGAAGGCCGACGAGACGGTCAACCTCACCTACGTCATGCTGCGCAAGCGCATCGACCAGCTGGGCGTGGTGCAGCCCAACGTCAGCCTCGACGCCGAGCGCGACCTCATCCTGGTCGAGCTCCCCGGCGTAGAGAACCCCGAGCGCGCCCGCACCTTCCTGCAGGCGGCCGCTAACCTGGAATTCTACGACGTGCTCAACATCGACCAGGCCAGCGTGAACGGACTGGTCCAGGCCGACCAGCTCCTCGAGCGCCGCCAGGCCCTGGCCGCCGGGCGCGACAGCTCGGAGTTCTCCCTCACGGAGACGATCCAGGACACTACCTACGCCCAGGACGAACTCGGCAACCTCACCGACAGCATCGCCGCCATCACGGAGCGCGAGGTGCCCCGGCAGACCGCCGGTCCGCTCTTCAGCCTCCTGACCCCTAACAACGGCAGCTTCGGCCCCGCCGTACTCGGCATCGCCGAGGCCGGTAACCGGGAGCAGGTGATGGCTTACCTCAGCGACCCCGAGGTCGTGCGCCTGCTGCCGCGTAACGCGTCCTTCCGCTGGTCGTCTACGCCCCTGGCCCTCGATGACGCCGGCACCCCCGGCAACCTCTACCAGCTGTACCAGCTCGCCCTGCCGCGCAGCGGCGAGGCGCCCCTGACGGGCGAGTACGTCACCCGCGCCGGCTCCGGCCCCGAGCCCAACGGCCAGGTGGCCGTTAACCTCAGCATGAACTCCGAGGGCGGCCGCATCTGGGCCCGCATGACCACGGAGGCCGCCAATGCCGGCAACCGCCAGGTGGCCATCGTACTGGACAGTACGGTCGTCTCCGCCCCCCGCGTGAACGGCGCCATCACCGGCGGCAGCACCAGCATCACCGGCGACTTCACCGTACAGGAGGCTACCGACCTCGCGAATATCCTGCAGGTGGGCCGCCTACCCGCCCGTACGCAAATCATCCAGGAGAGCATCGTAGGGCCTTCCCTCGGGGAAGCTAACATCAACAGCTCCGTCACCGCGCTGCTGATCGGTTTCGGTCTCGTGCTCGCCTTCATGCTCTTCTACTACGGGGGCGCGGGCATCGTGGCGATCGTGGCGCTGCTGCTCAACCTGGTCTTCATCTTCGGTGCCCTGGCCAGCCTCGGTACCGTACTGACCCTACCGGGCATTGCCGGCATCCTGCTGACCATCGGTATGGCCGTCGACGCCAACGTCATCATCTACGAGCGGATCCGCGAGGAACTGCGCGTGGGCAAGACGGTACCCAATGCGGTGCAGGATGGTTTTAGCAACTCGTACTCGACCATCATCGACGCCAACGTGACGACCATCCTGGTGGCTGGCGTGCTGGCTTACTTCGGTCTTGGCCCCATCAAGGGCTTCGCCGTCGTGCTGATCGTGGGGGTTATTGCCTCGGTCTTTACCGCCGTACTGGTGGGTCGCCTCATGGTCGACTACTGGATCGGCAAGAAGGGTACCATGACCTTCTGGACGGGGGCCAGCGAAAATCTCTTTGCTAACGTCAACGTCAACTGGCTGGGCTTCCGCAAGGTGGCTTACGCGATCAGTGGCGTGTTGGTGGTGGCGTCCCTGATGGCCATCTTCGTGCGTGGCTTCGACCTCGGCGTGGATTTCTCCGGGGGGTACAGCTACACGGTCGTACTCGACCAGGAGGTGTCCGCCCAGGAGCTGCGCAGCAACCTGGAGGGCCCCTTCCAGGCCACGCCCACCATTAAGTCGGTCGACAGCGACAACACCTACAACATCGTCACCAAGTACCTGATCGACCGGACCGACCAGATCGACGGCCAGGAGCCCCAGGACATCGTACTGGCCGCGCTCTACGAGGGCGTAACGGCCGCCACCGGAGATAACTCCGTGACCCTGGAGCAGTTTAGCAATCCCGAATTCACCGGCGGCACCCACATCACCAGCGTCAGCAAGGTGGGCCCGACGATCGCCGACGACATCAAGCGCTCGGCCCTGGAGGCGGGCATCGTGGCCCTGCTCGGCATCTTCCTCTACCTCCTGTTCCGCTTCAAGGGCAAGCGCTACTCGGCGGGTGCCGTGGCGGCGCTCTTCCACGACACCATCATCGTGATGGGCGTCTTCGCGGCCTGCTGGGGGTGGATCGGCTTCAACATGGAGGTCGACCAGGCCTTCATCGCCGCTATCCTGACCGTGATCGGCTACTCGATCAACGATACGGTGGTGGTCTTCGACCGCATCCGGGAGTACCTCAACAGCTACACCAAGCGCGACAACCGCTCGCTGATCAACGATGCCATCAACAGCACGATCAGCCGGACGGTGATGACCTCCTTCACGACCATCCTGGTCGTACTGGTGCTCTTCCTCTTCGGGGGGGCCAGCATCAAGGGCTTCGCCTTTGCCCTGCTGGTCGGTATCGTGGTCGGTACCTACTCGTCCATCTTCATCGCCAGCCCGATCGTCTACGACCTCTCCGAGGATAAGGACGCCAAGGAGGTGAAGGCGGAAGCCGACCAGCCCGTGACCACGACCTAGGCCGCTGCCCTCCCACAGCCACCTACCGGTTCAGGAAGAAGCCCCGTTCGACCCCGCGTCGGACGGGGCTTTTCGTAGCGACGACTTCAGTCGTCCTGCTGCCTGGCCCTACACATGCTTCATCGCCGTACAACCCGGTGCGGTCCCGCCTTAGGTCAAACAAGCTCTAACACAGATCGAGGCCCGCTACTTTTTCCTATACTTGCCGACAAAGAAAAGATCATGCAACAAGTCGGCAGAAAACTAAGAATGGGAATGGTCGGCGGCGGCCGTGGCGCCTTCATCGGCGGGGTACACCGTATTGCGGCGGCCATCGATCAGCAGATCGAGCTGGTCTGCGGGGCCTTTAGTTCCAATCCGGAGCGCTCCCGCCTGTCCGGCCAGGACTTCTACCTGCCGGCCGACCGGGTGTACGGCTCCTACGAGGAGATGATCACCAAGGAAAAGACACTGCCCGAGGGGGAGCGCATGGACTTCGTTTCCATCGTCACTCCTAACCACGTGCACTTCGGCCCGGCTAAGATGGCGCTGGAGCACGGTTTCCACGTCGTTTGCGACAAGCCGCTTGCCTTCAGCGTGGACGAAGCGCACCACCTGGTCGACCTGGTAGAGAAAACGGGGCTCACCTTCGCCCTGACCCACAATTATACCGGCTATCCCATGGTCAAGCAGGCCAAAGCGATGGTCCGCGACGGAAAGCTGGGTAAGGTGCGCAAGATCGTCGTGGAGTACCCCCAGGGCTGGCTGGCCGACAAGAAGGAGGACGGCGACAACAAGCAGGCCAGCTGGCGCTCCGACCCCGAGAAATCCGGGTTGGGCGGCGCCATGGGCGACATCGGCACCCACGCCGAGAACCTGGCCGAGTACGTCACCGGACTGAAGATCACCGAAGTGTGCGCCGACCTCACCTCCTACGTGGAGGGCCGCCGCCTGGACGATGACGCCAACATCCTGCTGCACTTCGAGCAAGGGGCCAAGGGGGTGCTGCACTGTTCCCAAATTGCCGTCGGCGAGGAGAACGGGCTCAACATCCGCGTCTGGGGAGAGACCGGCGGACTCGAATGGCACCAGCAGGAACCCAATACGCTGATCTACAAGCGTCACGAGCAACCCGCCATCCACTACCGCACCGGCGTCGGCCAGCTCGATCCCGCCGCCGTGGCCGCCCAGCGGGTACCGCCCCCCGGCCACCCCGAGGGCTACCTGGAGGCCTTCGCCAACATTTACAAAAACTTCGCCGCCACCGTCCGCGCCCGGATGGAAGGCCGCGAGCCGACCGCCATCGAACTGGATTTTCCTACGGTGAAGGACGGGCTTCGGGGCATGCGCTTCGTGGAGGTCGTGGTGAAGAATGCGCAGAGCGGGGAGAAGTGGAGTGGGGTGTAGGGGGTAGTATTTTAGTTCTTTAGACGTGTGGGGCTGATGCGGGGGGTAGTTCGTTAGTTCTTTAGAAGAGCTGGACGGACGCGGCCCGGGTAGACAGGTTTGTCCGTCAGTCCCGGGGGGGGAGCGTCAGCAACGCGTGCCTAACGAACTAAAGATCTAACGATCTAACGATCTAACGAACTAACATCCTGCCGAACCAATTCCTTCTGCAATGCCTCCAACTCCACGCCCTTGGTCTCTGGCATCAGGAAGTGGACGAAAGCGAGCTGACCGACCATGAATAGGGCGAAGAGCGCGAAGATGGGTCCCTCGCCGAAGGTGCTGGCCAGGAAGGGGAAATTACCGCCGATCAGGGCCGCGAAGACCCAGTGGGTGGTGCTGCCCAGGGAAGCGCCGAGTCCGCGCACCTCGTTGCCGAAGATCTCGCTGATGAATACCCAGATCACCGCCCCCTGCCCGATGGCGTGACTGGCGATGAAAACGAAGAGCCAGATGGGTACGATCAGCCCCTCCAGGTTGCCGGTAAAAAAGGCCCACGACACGGCGGAAAGCGAGATCAGGTAGCCGAAGGTGCCGATGTACATGAGGCGCCGGCGCCCGCTGCGGTCGATCAGGTACATGCCGATGAAGGTAAAGACCACGTTAACCACCCCAATGCCCACCGAGGACAGCAGGGCGCTCTCCGTGCCGAGCTTAGCCGCCTCGAAGATGCGGGGGGCGTAGTAGATCACGGCGTTGATGCCGGATACCTGGTTGAAAAAGCCGAAGAGCACGGCGTACAGGATCGGCCGGTTGTACTTGCCGCTGAAGAAGGTACTCAAGGCCACCGTTTCCCGCGTCGTGTTGGATTGCTCGATCTGGGCCAGTTCGTGCCGGGCGGTGGACGGGTCGATGCGCTCCAGTACCGACAGGGCCTCCTCCCGGAAGCCGCCTTTAGTGACCAGCCAGCGGGGGCTCCGGGGCACGAAGTAAAGCAGGACCAGGAAAAGCACGGCCGGTATGACCTCCACGCCGAGCATCAGCCGCCAATCTACCGCGTCGGCCAAGCCCACGATGAGGTAGTTACTCAGGTAGGCCAGCAGGATACCGATCACCAGATTAAGCTGGAAGGCGGCCACCAACTGCCCCCGCACCCGCGCCGGCGCCACCTCCGTAATGTAGAGGGGAGCAACGACCGAGCTGGCCCCTACGCCCAGGCCCCCGAGGAAGCGAAAAATATTTAGCTGTAATGGATCGGCCGCCAGCGCCGAGCCCGCCGCGGAGATCAGGTAAAGGATAGCGATGGCGATCAGGGTAGCCTTGCGTCCGTACTTGTCCGCCGGTACGCCGCCGAAGATCGCCCCGATGATGGTGCCGTAAAGGGCCATGGCCACGATCTGCCCGATGGCCAGGTCGCTGAGGCCAAATTCCGCCTGAATGGCCTTCTCCGCGCCGCTGATGACGGCCGTGTCGAAGCCGAAGAGAAATCCCCCCAGGGCAACGGTGATGGCCCAGGTCCAGATGCGTGCGGTATTCATGTATGATCGGTTATTACCGGCAATGTACTACCCCTCACGCGGTCGGCGGCACCCCGCCCCCCCACGTCAGTTGCGGACGGTACAGCGCCGCCCCCACGTACAGCAGGGTATTGAGCACCAGGCCGATCACGGGCGCCTCTTTCTCCACCAGCCAGCTGAACGCGATGATGCCCCCGATGTAGCTGGCCGCCAGGATCACGCCCAGCAAGCGGGTACGCGGGATGATCAGGGCGGCCACGATGAGCAGCTCGACCACCGCCAGCGTCAACAACGGACCCTTCCCCATGCCGTCGACCATCTCCTGGGGCAGGGTGAATTTCATCATGCCGCTGCCGAGGAGGGCAAAGCCGACGAGGCCGATAAGGATGAGGCCGATGCGTTCTTTGGTCATAAGGCGAGGAGTTTGGACCGACAAGCTACTCCGGATTGATCACTTCCGCTGCAGGCCGAACCCACTGCGCCGCGCGATCATCCGCCCCTGCACCCGCGCGCCGCCGCCCGCTGCCGTGGAATCGTTGACGGGAAAGCGATAGAGCCGGTACTCTCCCGCGGGATCGATCGTCCAGCCGGCCCGCACGAAGTAGGGCAGGGCCGAGCTCAGTTCACTCTCGTCGGCCTCGTCGGGGGGCACCAGGGTAGTGGGCGTAACGCTGGACTGTTCCAACAAGCGCCCGGGCCAGGAACGCTCGGCCTCCAGGTAGGGATAGACCTGCACCCAAAAGAACATGACCGTCAGCACCCCGGCCAGCACCGAGCCACCGATGGCAAACTGCCGGCGCTCACCAAAGACGCCCAGGGTAGCCAGCAGGCTGAAGATCCAGTAGGCCCCCGCCATGCCCAGCGCCGCCCGGAAGCCCGCCCCCGGAAAGGCAATGCCCCCGCCCGCCATGACGAGAAAGGTGGCGACGAAGGCCCCGATGAGGTGCAGCACGAAGGCCGACTTGACGTAATCCTTCCAGGGGTAATTGGGCTCGTCAAAGAACAACTGCATCTGCTTGCCGGCCAGCAGCGACAAGAGCAGCATGAAGAGCAGCGATTGCGCGAGCAAAGTACCCACCAGGGCCATGGCGATGATGAGCGAAAACTGCTCGAATTTCTGGGCTTTGAAAATCAGGTCGCGGAGTCCCGCGATGAGCCAGCCGGAGAGGGGCAGCATACCCAGCAAACCGTAGTAGAGCAGGTCGAGCACGCGGCTGTCCTCCTGCCCGTAGTACCAGTAAGTGTTGGCACCCTGTGGCCCCTGTACGAGCAACACGATGCAGGAAACGAGCACGGCGATACCCGCCGGCACCTGCCAGTTGTAGTCGGTGCGCTGGAAGACGGCGAGAATGACGAGCATCAGTCCGAGCAGCAACGTAGACACCGGCGCGGCGATCGAGGCCAGGATCGCGAACATCCCGAAGGGCAGCATCTTGCGGCTGTCCTTGGCCAGGCCGTAGAGCATCACGCACCAGAACATGCCGGAGTGCCCCAGCAGGGCCAGCGTATCTGCCGTGGCCACCTTACCGAAGAAGGGCAGGAACAGCGAGGCCGCGCAGCAGAGTAGCGTGAGCTCCGCGACCGCACGGCCGAAGAGTTGTTTGGTCCAGCGGTAAGTGAAGAACGCGGTCAGCAGCAGGGAGACCACCGAAACGAGGCGGGGAAAGAGGAAGATCGCGTCGGTCTCCGGATCGAGGGCCAGACCGAGCGGCAGCAGGGCGTGGTTGAGTGCGGCGGGTAAGTAGCTGCCCCAGGTGGACCCCACCGCGTTAGCCAGCGCGTAGCCTTCGGCCCCGGGCCAGGCGGTGATGACGTCCAGGCGAATCACCAGGGCGGCAAAGAAAAAGAAGGCCGTGATCCACAGGAAAAAACGCCAGCGGCTGGAGCGGGGCGGCGAGGCCGTCGTATCCATTACGGGCGGGGGGGTGGCCTTGCGGCGTTTTTTTCTACTCACCGGGTGATGCGTTCGCCGTTCTTCAATAAAAATTCTTCGGCGAGGTTCAAAAAATTCGTGGCACCGCGACTTCCCGCGTTGATCATCACCACGGGCATGTGCATATTAGGTGCCTCGCTGATGCGCGCGTTGCGGTGGATGATGGTCTCGAAGGCCTGCTCGCCGTAGCTCTTACGCACCTGGTCCACCACCATATTAGCGAGCCGCAGCCGCTGGTCGTACATGCTCAGTAAAATCCCCTCCAGTTCCAGGCGCGGGTTGAGTTGCTGTTGCACGAGCGTGATGGTATTCCGCAATTTCGACAAGCCCTCCAGCGCGAAGTACTCGCACTGTACCGGCACGATCACCGAATCGGCCGCCGTCAGCGCGTTGATGGTGAGCAGTCCGAGACTCGGCAGGCAGTCGATCAGGATATAGTCGTACTGGCTACGCAGCGGTTCGATGACGCTGTTCTTCATCACGTCCTCCCGCCGAAAGCGGTTGATCAGTTCGACCTCCGCCCCCACCAGGTTGATGCCGGAGGGCACGATGTGCAGGTTGGGGGTTTCGGTTTCGTAGACCACCTCCTGCACGTTGAGGCCGTTGACCAGCACGTCGTAAATGCTGTGCTCCAGTTCCTCGGCGGGGATACCCACTCCGCTGGTGGCATTGGCCTGGGGATCGGCGTCGACGATGAGCACCTTGCGCTCCAGGATCGCCAGCGAGGCCCCCAGATTGATGGTGGTGGTCGTCTTCCCTACCCCACCCTTTTGGTTCGCAATTGCCACGACTTTAGCCATGGCCGCGAAGGTACAAAATGCATGACGGCTGCGGGGGCGCAGGTGCGGGGGATTCAACCACAGCAAGCCCTCCGCGTTAGGTACCACTGAAACGAGCACGTTATGGGTAGAAAGGGCCGAAAAATGATCTACAAGACGCCAGAGGAAATCGAGCGCAGCCGGACCGCCTGCCTGCTGGTGTGCCAGACGCTGACCGAGGTCGGTAAACTGCTCCGGCCCGGACTCACGGGCAAGGAGATCGACACCTTTGCCGAGGAGTACATCCGCGACCACGGTGCCGTACCCGGTTTTAAAGGCCTGTACGGTTGTCCATCCACCCTGCTCGTTTCCCGGAACGAGGAGGTCGTGCACGGCCTGCCGGACGTCGACCAGATATTCGAGGAAGGCGACATCCTCTCCATCGACTGCGGGACGATCGTCAATGACTTCTACGGCGATGCCGCCTACACCTTCTGCGTAGGGGACGTGGCCGAGCCCGTCATGGAACTCTGCCGCCGCACCAAGCACAGCCTCTACCTGGGCATCGATGCGGCCCGCGCCGGCAACCGCGTCGGCGACATCAGCCACGCCGTCCAGTACTACACCGAGCGGGAATGCGGCTACGGCGCCGTGCGCGAACTGGTCGGCCACGGCCTCGGCCGCAGCCTCCACGAGGCCCCCGACGTGCCCAACTTCGGGAAGCGGGGCCGCGGCCCGGTCCTGAAGGCCGGCCTCATCATCGCCATCGAGCCGATGATTACCCTCGGCAAGCGCGCCGTGGTGAGCCGGGAGGACGGCTGGACCATCATTACCGTCGACGGCCGTCCCGCCGCCCACTACGAGCACTCGATCGCCATTACGGCGGATGGTGCGCCGGCGGATCTGATGAGTGACCACCGCCCCATCGAGGAAGCGGTGCGCAACAATCCCAACCTGAAGTTCGTGGAGAACCTGGACGAAGAGCTGGTGGCCCGCTACCAACCACTCGTGCTGGCCTAAACGCGCCTGATATTCAACCAATTCGGGGGCCCGCGCCTTTGCTTAGTGAAAACTACTTCACAAAGCATTTGGGCGGATAAGAAAAGAATCTTACCTTTGCCCTCCGAAATTCAAAACATGTCTAAAAAAGACCTGATCAAGCAGGATGGCGTGATCGAAGAAGCCCTCTCGAACGCCATGTTCCGGGTACGGCTCGAAAACGACCACGAAATCAAGGCGACGATCTCCGGAAAGATGAGGATGCACTACATCAAGATTCTGCCCGGAGATAAGGTAGCGGTCGAAATGAGCCCCTACGATCTGAGTCGGGGACGCATTACCTACCGTTACAAATAGGCTGCCGCGCTGCCGCTGGTCATAAATCAAATTACTATGAAAGTCAGACCCTCCGTCAAGAAGCGCTCGGCCGATTGCAAGATCGTCCGTCGCAAGGGCAAAGTTTACATCATCAATAAGAAGACCCCCAAGTTCAAGCAACGTCAGGGATAAGCTAAGCTAGAGTTACTATGGCAAGAATTGCAGGAGTTGATCTGCCGCGTAACAAGCGCGGCATCATTAGTTTGACCTACGTCTTCGGCGTGGGCGACACCCGTGCCGGCGAGATCCTGGACCGGGCCGGCGTAGACCACAACACCAAGGTGCAGGACTGGAGCGACGACGACATCCGTACGATCTCCAACCTGATCACCAACGAATACAAGGTCGAGGGTGACCTGCGTACCGAGGTCAGCACGAACATCAAGCGTCTTATGGACATCGGCTGCTACCGCGGCCTGCGCCACCGGAAGGGCCTCCCCCTGCGCGGCCAGCGTACCCAGACCAACGCGCGTACCCGTAAGGGCAAGCGTAAGACCGTAGCGAACAAGAAAAAAGCGACTAAGTAATGGCGAAGAGACAGGCAGCCGGCCGCGTAGTAAAGAAGCGCAAAGTAAAGGTTGACAACGAAGGATTGGTATACATCCAGGCCACGTTCAACAACATCATCATCTCGATCACCAACAAGCAGGGTGACGTCATCAGCTGGGGCAGCGCCGGTAAGGAGAAATTCCGCGGCAGCAAGAAAAGCACCCCCTATGCCGCCCAGGTCGCTTCCGGCAACGCCGCCCGCGTAGCCTACGAAGCCGGTCTTCGCGTGGTGGAGGTGTACGTGAAGGGCCCCGGCAGTGGCCGCGAGGCCGCGATCCGCGCCATCGACGGTGCCGGCATCCGCGTAGCAAAAATCAAGGACGTAACGCCGATGCCCCACAACGGCTGTCGTCCCCCCAAGCGTCGTCGCGTCTAAGCACGATTTGCTTTTGTCCGGGCTTACCTCCTAGCTAGGGGGTTAAGACACCATTCTATCTCTTGACCCGGAGGAGATTATTCAGCAACAACTAAAGACGTCCCGTCACTATGGCTAGATATACTGGTCCAAAGGCCAAAAAAGCCCGCGCCCTCGGCGAACCCATATTCGGCTACAGCCGCGCCTTCGAGCGTAAAAAATACAAGCCCGGCCAGCACGGCAACACCCGCGCCCGCCGCCGCCAGCCCTCCGACTACAAGCTTCAGCTGACGGAGAAGCAGAAAGCCAAGTACACTTACGGCGTACTCGAACGGCAGTTCCGCAACCTCTTCGAGAAGGCCGCCGCTTCGCGGGGCGTGACCGGTGAGTTGTTGCTGCAATTCCTGGAGGCCCGCCTGGACAACATCGTGTTCCGTCTCGGCCTGGCCCCCACCCGCCGCGCCGCCCGTCAGCTGGTTTCCCACCGGCACATCATGGTCAACGGCCGCCTTAACAACATTCCCTCCACCCAGATTCGTCCCGGCGACGTGGTTTCCGTACGCGGAAAGTCGCAGGGCCTCGAGGTGATCCGGGATACGATGAACGGCAAGAGCGACGTGCGCAACCACGGCTGGCTCACCTTCAACTCGGAGAAGATGGAAGGCACCTTCCTGGCCTACCCCGAGCGGGAGAACATCCCCGAAAAGATCAACACCCAGTTGATCGTCGAGCTCTACTCGAAGTAAACAGGACAGGGGTGGTCGCGTGTCCACCACCGGACGTGCCGCCACCCCTACCCTTCGCCCTGATTCGGCTGCCTGCCGGTTGGGGCAACCTAATTTTATAGCCTTGGTGTTGTTGTCCCGGTCAATTCGCGGCCATCATACCCTCTAAGTCAATACCTAACATATGAGCAGTATCCTAAATTTCCAGAAGCCGGACAAGATCACGATGCATAAGTCGGACGAGTTCCACGGCAACTTCGAATTTAAGCCCCTGGAGCCGGGATTCGGTCAGACCATCGGTAACTCCCTGCGCCGGGTGCTTCTCAGCAGCCTCGAAGGCTACGCCATTTCCGCCATCCGGATCGCCGGCGTCGACCACGAGTTCGGCACCATCCGCGGCGTAGTGGAGGACGTAGTCGAGATCATCCTCAACATCAAGCAGGTCCGCCTGAAGCAGGTGATCGAGAATCCCGACATGGAGGAGGAGAAGATCTACCTCACCATCAGCGGCAAGGAGCAATTCACCGCGGCCGACATCGACGAGCATACCAACATGTTCAAGGTGATGAACCCCGAGCTGCTGCTCTGCACCATGGAGCCCTTCGTCAACCTCGAGGTCGAACTGACCATCACCAAGGGCTACGGCTACATCCCCGCGGACGATAACCTGCCCAAGAATGCTTCCATCGGCGTGATCCCCGTGGATGCGATCTATACCCCCATCAAGAACGTCGCCTACCGCGTGGAGTCCACCCGCGTAGGTCAGCGTACCGACTACGAGAACCTGGTCCTCGAGGTCAAGACCGACGGCACCATTCACCCCGAGGATGCCGTACGGGAAGCCGCCCGCATCCTGATCCAGCACCTGATGCTGATCACCGACGAGCCCATCGAGTTCCAGAGCACCGGTGCCCGCGAGGAAACCATCGTCGACGAGCACATCCTGCACATGCGCAAGCTGCTCAAGACCAGTCTTGAAGACCTCGACCTCTCCGTACGCGCCTACAACTGCCTCAAGGCCGCCAAGATCAACAGCCTCGGCGAACTGGTCCGCTACGATACCCACGAGCTCCTTAAGTTCCGCAACTTCGGAAAAAAATCCCTCGTGGAGATCGAAGAACTGCTCGTCGAGAAAGGCCTCACCTTCGGCATGGACCTTTCCAAGTACAAACTGGACGAAGAGTAGGAGGAGGTAGATCGTTAGAACGTTAGTTCTTTAGACGCGCAGGGCATTAGCCCCGCAGGTCTAACGAACTAGCGAACTAAAATACTAACATACTAACACCCCGGGTCATCGGAAACGATGTAGTTTTTTCAAAACAAGCGCGGCAAATTACCCCTTCCCTCGCAGAGGCCCGATCTGCAACGAGCGAAAGGTGAGTGTTGCCCACAATCATTGCTGACATGCGTCACGGTAAGAAAGTTAATCATTTAGGTCGCAAGACCGCCCACCGCAAAGCGTTGCTTCGCAACCTGACCATTGCCCTCATCACGCACAAGCGCATCAACACCACCCTGGCCAAGGCCAAGGCGCTGCGGGTGTTCGCCGAGCCCCTGATCACGAAGTCGAAGGCCAACGACACCCACAACCGGCGGGTCGCCTTCAGCTACTTGCAGGACAAGGTCGCGGTCGAGGAGCTCTTCAGCACCATCGCCGATAAGGTAGCCGACCGCCCCGGGGGGTACCTGCGCGTCATCAAGACCGGCTTCCGCCTCGGAGACGGTGCCGAGATGGCCATGATCGAACTGGTCGACTTCAACGAAGTATACAACAAGAACGCCGATAAGTCGGGAGGCAAGACCCGCCGCAGCCGTCGCCGCCGCGGAGGCAGCAGCAGCAACACCCCGGAAGCCGCTACCGCTGCTCCCGTTGCCGCCGCCGCGTTGCACCCGCTCCCGAAGCCCAGGCCA
The DNA here is from genome assembly GCA_963803525.1 of Lewinellaceae bacterium. Classification (GTDB taxonomy): domain Bacteria; phylum Bacteroidota; class Bacteroidia; order Chitinophagales; family Saprospiraceae; genus Neolewinella. The sequence goes on along the minus strand of CAWDMV010000002.1, from coordinate 188,472 downwards.
CCGGAGAAGAGGAGTAGACATCCCCACACTACCTACGGAAAGCCCGCCACGCCCCGCGTTGCGGGCTTTCCGCATTTTCGGGGAAACCCTCCGTGCCTTTAGGGGTTGGTACAAGAAATTTAGCGCGATGGAAATCGGATTCGACAGTTTTGGCTCCGCGGTACTCGACCCCGCCACCGGGGATGCCATCGGGGCGGAGCAGTCCATGCGTGACCTGCTCGCCCGCATCGCGTACGCCGATCGCATGGGCATTGACGTCTTCGGGATGGGGGAGCACCACCGGCCCGACTATTTCGATTCCTCCCCCGTCACCATCCTTGCCGCCGCGGCCGCCCGCACCGCGCGCATCAAGCTGACCAGCGCGGTGACGGTGCTCAGCGCGGCCGACCCCGTGCGCGTATTCCAGGCCTTTGCTACCCTAGACCTGATTTCCGGGGGCGGACGGAAATGACCGTCGGACGGGGGTCCTTCATCGATGCCTTTCCGCTGTTCGGCTACGATCTTCAACACTACGATGAGCTGTTCACCGAGAAGCTGGACCTTTTACTCACTATCCGTGACCACAAGCGGGTGACCTGGTCGGGCCGCTTCCGTCCCGCCCTCGACGATCAACCGGTGTATCCCCGCCCGTCCCGGGATCCCTTCCCGATCTGGCTGGGCGTGGGTGGCACGCCGGCCTCCTTCGTCCGCGCGGGCACCCTGGGGATGCCCCTGATGGTGGCCGTCATCGGCGGGGAGACCCACCGCTTCCGCCCCCTCGTCGATCTCTACCGGGAAGCCTTCGACAAGTCCGGCCACGACCCCTCGGGCATGAAGGTGGGCCTGCACTCCCTCGGCTACGTAGCGGAGACGACCGAGCGGGCCGTGGAGCACTTCTATCCCGGTCACACCCGCACCATGAATAAGATCGGCCGGGAGCGCGGCTGGTCGCCCCAGAGCCGTCCGCACTTCGACGCCCAGCGCGGTCCCCTCGGTGCCCTCCTGGTCGGGGGCCCGGAGGAAGTAGCGGACAAGATCCTGCGCCACTCCAGGGCGCTCGGCGGCATCGACCGCCTGACCTTCCAGATGGACAGCGCCGAACTCAGTCACCAGCAGCGGCTCGACGCCATTGCCCTCATTGGGCAGGAAGTAGCGCCCCGGGTGAAGGCCGGCTAAGGTGCCTACTCCTTTATGCCCCCTCCCCAAAAGCTAATCCGGTGAAAGATCCCAAGAGCCAACGCGGCCTACTCATCCTCGTACTGGGGTCGCTGACCACGATCGGCCCGCTCTCGATCGACATGTACCTGCCCGCCTTCGGCGGCATCGCCCGGGAGCTGGATACGGAAATCAGCCGCGTGGCCCTGTCGCTGTCGAGCTTCTTCGTGGGGCTGGCCCTCGGGCAGCTTGTCTACGGCCCCCTGCTCGAGCGCTTCGGCCGCAAGCGGCCGATGTACATCGGCTTGTTGGTCTACGCCCTCAGCTCCCTGGCCTGCGGTTTCGCGGACTCGGTGGAGGAACTGATCTTCTTTCGCTTCCTCCAGGCCCTAGGTGCCTGCGGGGGACTGGTCGCCTCCCGGGCCATCGTACGGGACCTATTCGACACCAAGGAGATGGCCAAGGTCTTTTCGCTGCTCATGATGGTGATCGCGATCTCGCCCATCATCGCTCCGACCCTCGGGGGCTTTGTTTCCACCGCCTTTGGCTGGCGCTACATCTTCGGCATTCTGGCGGGCATGTCGCTGCTCATCCTGACGGGTGGCTACCTACTGCTGTCGGGCTACGAGCGCGCCAATCCCCAGTACTCCCTGCGCCCGCGGGCCATCCTCGCCAATTACCTGTCGATCCTGACGGACCGCCACTTCCTCGTTTACGCCCTGACGGGGGCCTTCTCCTCGGCCGGGCTCTACGCCTACATCAGTGGCTCCCCCCACCTTTACCTGGAACTGTTCGGACTGAACGAAAGTCAGTACGGCCTCGTCTTTGCCGTGATCGCCGCGGGGCTCATCCTGGCCACCCAGCTCAACCACCGCGTTCTGCGCAGCCGCTCGAGCGAACGCATCGTTCGTCTAGCGGTCACCGGGCAGTGCATCGTAGCCGCCCTGCTCGTGGCGGATATCGCACTGGGCTTTACCGGGCTGTACCTGACCACCGGGCTCATCTTCGCCTACCTGTTCTGCCTCGGCTTTATCTTTCCCAACGCCTCGGCCCTTTCCCTGGATACCATGCGGCATACGGCCGGGAGTGCCTCCGCCCTGATGGGTTCGCTGCAAATGGCCGTCGGCGCCCTGGCCTCGGCGCTGGTGGGGATTTTCCAGGGAGACAGCGCACTGCCCATGGTTGGTATGATGGCTGTGTGTGGACTGGTGGCGCTGAGTCTGCTTACGGTGGGTTCCCGCAAGCTGCCGGTCCCCGCAAGCGTGGGCTAGCCTATCTTCCGCCCCATGTCCGCAAGATTTTCCCGCCTCGGCCACGTCCTTGCCTCCGCCGGTGCGGCCATCGGGGTGGCTAACCTGGTCATCTTTCCCTACCGGGTACACTACTTCGGGGGCAGCGCCTACATTCTGGCCTTCGTCGCCTTTACCCTGCTCATGGGCATCCCCCTGATGGTACTGGAGAACGCCATGGGCAAGCGCCGCGGGACGGATGCAACCGAGGCCTTCGCACTGCCCGGAGCCTCCCGCAACTGGCAGGGGGTGGCCTGGCTTGGCATCCTGACCTCCATCCTGGTGGCCTCCTTTTACCTGGTGCTGGCGGGCTGGACCCTCGATTACGTCTGGCAGTACCTCACCAATTATACGGCCTTGTCTTCCACGCCCGCCGGACCGGCCTTCGGGGCAACCATCGGCACCATCCCACGGGCGCTGCTCTTTACCGGGGTATTCACCGCCCTGGTGGCCTTCGTCTGTTCCCGGGAACTGTACGCGGGTATCGAACGGCTGAGTAAGTTCGCCATGCCGCTGTTGGGTCTGCTGTTGGTTTTTCTTATCGTCTCCCTTCCCATCCTGCGCCCCGCCGCCGTGGACTACGGGAACCTCCTGAAGTTCGACTGGCGCGCCCTGCTGGTGCCTACCCCCAACGGCGAGCTGGGCGTACTGCACGCCCTCGGACAGGCCTTTTTCAGTCTGGGACTCGGCGCGGTATCCATGATGACCTTCGCGGCCCACGCCGACCGGGACACCGACGTGCTCCGCAGCGCACCCCAGATCGTGCACCTGGATACCGTGGTGGCTATTCTCGGCGCCCTGCTGGTCGTTCCGCTACTGGGCGGCGTGCAGGGAGACATTTACGGCGGCCCGCCCCTCGTCTTCATCAACCTGGTGGAAATCTTCCGGACCTACGGCGAGGCCGGCCGCGGGGTGGGCCTGCTGTTCTTTCTCCTACTCGGGGTGGCCATTCTCACCTCCGCGGTGTCCCTCTTCGAACCCCTGCTGCGCACGCTGACCGAGCGCTACGGCTGGCGGCGCAGCCGGGGCGGGCCGGTGGTGGGCTTACTGGTGTTCCTGCTGGCGGTGCCGGTGGTGATCTCTTGCTCTACGGACGGTCCGGGCTGGCTCACCGATTTCGGCGGCATGGGAGACCCCGGCATGGGCTACTTTAACTTCCTGCTGGAGTGGTTCGGCAGCATCTTCCTGCTGGTCGGCGAACTGCTGCTGTGCTGGTTCCTGCTGCGGGTGTGGGGCCTGCCGGCCTTCTTTGACGAACTCGGATACGGCGGGCGGGCGGTGACGCAGGTGCAGCGTAAGCGGATGCGCCTGGAGTTTACGTACGTGATTCCGATCGGCATCGGGCTGCTACTGCTGGCTAAGGCGTGGACCTTGCTTTAGTGGGGTCGGAGACCACCTTGTACTTGTCCCCGGTGCTAAGGCCGGGCTGGTTTGCCCACGGCATCAGCCCTTTGGGCAATCCGTTTACCTCCGTGCCTTAGCAAAGCGACCTCCGTGCGCGCCGCAGGCGATCCGAGGTAAACTGCCATTCTGCCGCCGATGGTCAACTCATCGAACTGGTGCACTGTAGCGCGATCGGAAACCATACCGTACCAGGCCCGCTACCAATGCCGGGCTGGCTTGCCCACGGCACCAGCTCCTTGGGAAATCCGTGTACTTCCGTGCCTTAGCGAAGCGGCCTCCGTGCGCCGCAGGCGATCCGTGGTAAAACTGCCACATAATCTTCGGTAGTCAGCTAAGAGCTTGTTCGGGATTCCGCTCACCGCCGCAAACTTGCTCTTTTGCGCCTACTCTTCGCCCCGAAAAAGCGTCACTTAGCCCGTCACCGCGAAGCAGCCACGAAGTGCACCTCCCCTTTCCGAGGCTCGGATAGCCCCAAAATGGCGGCGTTTTCGTCTGGCTCGGAAAACCCACACAAGCTCTAATCGAACTGCACTCAGCAGCTTTCACTATACTATGAATCGATAAACAATTCTTAAACCAGCCCCGCCACCAAAAAGCCCAGGTAGGTGCCCAGGCCATTCCCCAGCGCCCCGACCAGGATGCCCGGCAGGTACAAGTCCATGCGGTCCAGGCCCTTGGCCAGGGCCAGGGCGGAGGAGGAGCCGCCGATGTTGGCCTGGGAGGCAATGGCGGCCACGTCCATATCCATCTTGGTCAGGTAGGCTACCCCGAAGACCAGGGTACCATGGACCAGCACGATGATGGTAACCAGCACGAGCAACCGCCACGCCAGGTCGCCAATTTCCCCGAGGGCGGCCAGCTCACAAAAGGCCCCGATGACGGCCAGGAAGAGGTAAACGAAAAACAGGCCGATCACCTGTCCGCCCGCCAGCCGGTGTAGGGCCGGCACCTGCGCCAGCAGCAGGGCGAGCGTGGTCAGCACGAGGATGGAGGGGACCGCCAGGCCCGCCGCGGCAAACCATTCGGTGAGGTAGTCCGAGGCGGCCAGTGCCAGCAAGCCGATCCCGAGTAGGATACCCAGGGAGAGGACGCTGACGGATTCCGTTTCCCGTTCCACGTCCTTTACCTCGACGCCAAGTTTTCCCCGCACCTTGCGTCCCCGCCGAAAGGCCAGCGGTACGGCCAGGGTGACGATCATCCAGAGGGCGGTGATGATGTTGTCGACCGCCGTCATGCCCGCGTAGAGCACGCCCTCCTCCATGAAGTCGTAGTGGATGGCGATAGCGTTGTAGTTGACGCTGCCGCCGGTGTAGGTGCCCGTGAACATGCCACTGATGGCCGGATATAAGGCGCCGAAGTGGGCCGCCCCGTCGATGACGTACATGCCCGCGAACACCCCCAGCGCCGTACCCGCGCTGCCCAGTACGAACAGCAGCAGCATCGGCGCCCCGGCCCGGCGGATACTGGCCAGATTGACGTCCAGCAGAAGATAAAAGATGGAGAGTGGAGCCAAATACCGGAAGACCCCCGTATAGACCACCGAGCCCCGGGAAGCGGAAGGAATCAGCCCCAGATTGGCGAGTACCGCGACGAAAACGATCACCACCAGCGCCGTCCCCAGGTGGCGCAGGAAGGTATGGCGGGCCAGGTACTCGGAGGCCACGACGCTTAGGCAGAGGATCGCCAGCAGTAAAACGGGTTCGGTGGCCATAGCGGTTTCCGACCTCCGGTCGGGGGGGGTTGGCTCGTGACCTCCGGTCGCGAGGGGGAATTCAGGCCCGACCGGAGGTCGGGAACCGGCTTGTGGACTAAGTTGGAAGTATCGCTATACTAGGCGACGCTATCGCGGTGGTAGCCGGGTCAAAGAGACCAAGTATAGCCGTAGCTACGTGCAGGTTTCTTTGGTGAAGGGGAGCCCCGCGAGCGCTAGACTTGGGTGTAACAGGACTTCCGACTTGGTCCACTAGGTACGTAGGATTTTTTCCTTCTCGCGCAGGAAAGCCGCCTCGGAGAGGATACCTTCCTCCTTCAGCTTAGCGAGCCGCTCGATCTGAGTGATGAGGTCGTCGGTCAGCTCGAGGGTCTCGGGGGGGGCACCGGGGCGTTCGGGGTCCGCTACTTCGGCCTCGGGGGGTGGCTGGGCGGCGGGGACGCGGTAGCCATTTGCCTTAAAGGCTACGTAGTCGGGGGTCGAGCGCAGGAAGGCCAGGTGGTCGTGCTTTTCGATCTCGTCGAAGTCGTAGTAGCCGTGCTCCAGCGCCTGACTGAGGTGGTAGATGGCCGTATCGGTATTTTCGTGAATGGAATGCAGGCAGGCCAGCTTGAAGTGCACGTCCGCCTGCCGGGGGTCGACGTTGAGGGAGCGGCGGTAGTCCAGGATAGCGCCATCAAAATCATAGTCGGCGTACTTCTGGTCGGCGCTGAGCTGAAAGGGGTCCTTTTTCGGTCCGCGGGCGGGCTCGGGGGCCTGGGCCTGGCGGGGCGGCGGGGGGGGCGGGTTATAGTTTTGCTGATAAGCGCCCTGGGGCTGATTTTGGCGGCGGGTCCAGCCCTCGGGATTGTACTTGCGGTCGAATTTATCCTCGTCCTGGGTGAGGAAAACGATGCCGTCGATCATCGCGATGATGGTGGGAATGAAGGTCCAGACAAAGAGCAGGTACAGCAGGCCCTTGCCGGGCTGGCCCAGGTAAAAGCGGTGTATACCGAGCCCGCCAAAGACCAGGGCAAAGATACCGGCGGTGGTTTTGTTCTTCATTTTCATGTACGCGGGCGGGGCGGATTGATTTCGCTAAGCGCTTGTTTGGGTTTTCCGAGCCTCGAAAAGGAGAGGTGCACTTCGTGGCTGCTTCGCGGTGACGGGCTAAGTGACGCTTTTTCGGGGCGAAGGGTAGGCGCAAGAGAGCAAGCTTACGGCGGCGAGCGGAATCCCGAACAAGCGCTAAAGGTCGAAAAAATAAGGCGGGGACCCAAACCGACGCGCCGGCAATTCGACGGGCGGCAAGATGCGGACCGCGAGCGGAGGCAAAAGGGCTACATTTGCTCCCGCCCGCGTACCACCGCCCATGATTACTACTCAGACCACCCACCGCGTTCGCTACGCCGAGACCGACCAGATGGGTTACCTCTACCACGGGCACTACGCCGTGCTCTACGAGATCGGGCGGGTGGAGATGCTGCGGGAACTGGGCCGCAGCTACGCGAAGCTGGAAAATGAGGAGGGCGTCATGATGCCCGTGATGAGCCTGAACCAGCGCTTCGTCCGGCCGGCCCGCTACGATGAGGTACTCACCATCACCACCACCCTGCGGCACGTACCGGCGCGGACCATCACCTTTCACTTCCAGATCCACAACGAGGCGGGCAAGCTGGTGAACGGCGGATCGGTCAAGCTCTGCTTTGTCGATATGGAGACCGAGCACGCCGTATCCGCGCCGGAATACCTGCTGCAGATTATTCGTCCGTACTTTTAAAAGGTGAAGAAATTCAACATAGGCGCCTTCCAGCGGTACTTCACCGAGCACCCGTGGGTGATCGGTTTGACGAAGTACATGAAGGAGAACAGCTTCATCGGATTCAAGGGCGTGCCCATCTACGACGTCATCATCTTTGTGATCAAGGAAGCTACCCGCGACGATCTATTCACCCGCGCCAACAGCGTGGCCTTCAGCATTTTCCTCTCGCTGTTTCCGAGTATCCTGACGCTCTTCACCCTGACGCCCTTCGTGCTGGACATCCTCACGCTTTGGTTCCCGGAGGTCAGCAATTTCAACATGACGCTTTACGAGGAGATCAAGCGCGTCATGCCCGGTCAGGCCGGCGACGTGGTGTTTGGCTTCGTGCAGGAGATCACCAACTCCCCGAAGATCGGCCTGCTTAGCTTCGGTTTCATCCTGGCCATCTTCTTTTCGACCAACGGCATGATCGCCCTCATGCAGGCCTTCGAGAAGAGCTACGTCAAGGTCTTCCGCCGCCGCGGTTTCCTACGTAAGCGCATGGTAGCCACGGGCCTGACCTTCCTCATCGGCATCTTCATCGTAGCCAGCGTAGTGCTGGTCATTCTGGGAGATAAAGTCATCGGGTGGGTCAACGCCTGGGCGGGACTCGGCAGCTTTGCCGTCTTTTTGATCAACCTGCTGCGTTGGACCACCATGCTGGCGCTTTATTACATCATCATCGGTACGGTCTACCGCTACGGGGCGGCCACGATCAAGCGGTTCAGCTACGTCAGCCCCGGCGTCACGCTGGCTACCCTGCTCTCGCTGGCCACCTCCGTCGCCTTCAGCTACTACATCGATGGCTTTAACCGCTACGATACCTACGCGAAGTTCTACGGCTCCATCGCTACCATCATTATCGTTATGCTGTGGTTGCAGCTCAACGCGCTGATCCTCATTATTGGCTTCGAGCTGAATGCGGCGATCGCCGTCCACCGGGATATCACTACGGTGGAGGACACGGAAGAGGAATAGGAGCATTCGACCTTATCCGTCACCAGCGGCGCCTCCTCCCCCACTCCACCGCCGGGAAGTATCTTGCCCGTATGAGCCGTTCCCTGATTTATCTGCTATTCGTCTTCTTCGCCGCTGCCTGCACGCCGGAAGAAACGACCGTGAGCTCCCTCGATCCCAACGACTGGGCGGCCCGTCGTGCCGATAGCCTGCCCCGCGACAGCAGTGTGGTTCGGGGGGCCACCTACCTGTCGAGTTACTCACAGATATACACGGAATCCGAGCACCGGGTCTTTGACCTGACGGGCACGATCAGTATCCGCAACATTAACCCGCGGGACACCGTGTACATCCGTCGGGCCGCCTACTACGATACCCAGGGGCAGTTGGTACGCGACTACTTCAAGGACCCCATCTACCTAGGCCCGATGGAAACCGTCTCCCTCATCATCGACATGACCGACCGCACCGGCGGGACGGGGGATAACTTTTACTTCGAGTGGAGCGTGGCCCGGGGCGTCCAGGAGCCCCTCTTCGAGGGGGTGTACATTTCCACCTACGGGCAGCAGGGACTGTCGTTCAGCACGCGGGGGGTGCGGGTGGAATGAGCCTTACACCACGCGTTTGCGCACCATCCCTCCCCGTACATCGTTGATGCTGGTCATGGTGATGAAGGCCTGGGGGTCGATCTCCTGGATGGCCTGGGTGAGCTTGCGGATCTCCAGCCGGGTGATGACGGTATAGAGAATATCCTGCTCCACCAGGGTGTCGTGAAACCCGAATCCCCCCGCCCCTTTATAGACGGTGACGCCCGTCCCGATCTCCTCAATGAGCATTCTGCGGATGGCCTCATGGTGTACGCTGATGATGGTTACCCCGGTGTACTCCTCGATGCCGTCGATGATAAAATCCAGGGCCTTGGAGGCCACGAGGTAGGTCAGTAGGGAGTACAGCGCCTGTTCCAGCGACAGCAGGAGGGTCGCCGCGCCGAAGATGACCAGGTTGATCAGGATCACCCAGTCGCTCACCTTGGCGCCCAGCTTTCGGCTCAGGAAGATGGCCAGGATCTCCGTGCCGTCGAGCACGCTGCCCCCCCGCATCGAAAGCCCGATCCCCGTACCCAGAAAAAAGCCCCCGAAGACCGCCACGAGGAGCCGGTCTTCCGTAAGGGTGGGAAAGTGGATGAGCCACACCGCCAAGGCCAGCAGGGCGATGGCCAGCACGGTTTTGAGGGCGAACATCTTACCGATCACCACCCGCGCCAGGAACAGGAAGGGGATATTGACCACTACCAGCAGGAAGGCCAGCGGCCAGCCCAGGGCCTCGGTCAGCAGCAGGCAGATGCCGGTGACCCCACCGTCGATGAAGTGAGCAGGCAACAAAAATCCCTTCAGGCCCAGGGCGGCCAGGGCCACGCCGGTGACGATGAAGAAGGCGTCGTTGAAGTAGGCGCGATTGCTGAGGGAGATGGGCATGGGTCGAAGGTAGCTTGCCGGCGCGGAGCATCGTCCCCGCGGCCTGCCCCCCACTACGTCGAGAAGGTGAGTTCGTTCACCCCGTACTGGGGCGGGGACGCGGGTGCCGGCCTAGCGGGAAACCGCGTGGAAAACAGCCAGGGGACCGCGACGGCCAAAGTGAAGGGTCAGGGTATTGCCACCGGTGATGTAAGTGTCGGCCTGGTTCAGCACGTCGATCAGGGTGCCCGCGAAGTTGCTCCTTAGGCATAGCGGATCGTTGAGCGCTACCTGCCGGAAGCGGAGGCGGTTGTCTTCCTCCAGTTCGTAAAAGCCGCGCATAGTACTGCATCCCACAAAACCGGTGAGGCGATTCTCTTCTTCTTTAAGCAGCATAAAGATCTCGCCCAACCGCCCTTGCATCGTCACCACGGCCTGTCCGTTCAGCTTGACGAGCTTCCAGTAGGTCTCGGTGATCGGCAGTTCTTCCTCGCTGGCCTCCAAATCAGTAGAATCAGTATCGGTGGGCCGTTCTTTACCAAGTGCGCAGCCTCCGACGAAGAGCACCAAAATCAGGAGGAGGGAAAACAGTGGGGAAAGCGACATACTTAATCTTTTGGGCCAAAATACAAAATACCGAACGCTTAATGCTCCCCCCGCCCAGCGGTTTACCTTCCCAATCTTAGTACCTTCGCCCCTTCAATCCCGCCCCATGAACCGCCCCGCCCTGTCCCAGCTCTTCGCCGAACGCATCCTGGTCCTGGACGGCGCGATGGGCAGCCTGATCCAGGGCTACGGCCTCACCGAAGCCGACTACCGCCACGGCTACTTCGAGGACCACCCCAGCGACCTGCGGGGCAACCACGACCTGCTGGTGCTGACCCGCCCGGACGTCATCGAGGAGATCCACCGGCAGTACCTGGAGGCCGGGGCCGACCTGATCGAGACCAACACCTTCAGCGGCACCGTGATCGCCCAGGAGGACTACGGCACCCAGGGCATCGTCTATGAGCTCAACAAGGCCGCCGCCCAGGTGGCCCGCCGGGCGGCCGACGCCTACTCCACCCCCGAAAAGCCCCGCTACGTGGCCGGCGCGATCGGCCCGACGAACCGGACGCTGAGCATCAGTCCGGACGTCAACGACCCCGGCTACCGGGCCATCACCTTCGGCCAGCTCGCCGCGGCCTACCGCACTCAGATCGAAGGGCTGGTGGACGGGGGGGCCGATTGCATCCTCATCGAGACCATCTTCGACACCCTCAATGCCAAGGCGGCCATCTTCGCCCTGGAGGAAGTGCGCGACGCCCGCGGCATCGACTTGCCGGTCATCCTCTCGGGTACCATCACCGACGCCAGCGGGCGGACGCTCTCGGGGCAGACCGTGGAGGCCTTCTACATCTCCGTCGCCCACGCCAAGCCGCTCTGCATCGGCCTCAACTGCGCCCTCGGGGCCCGGGAGATGCGCACCCACCTGGCCGCACTGTCGACGATCGCGGAGTGCTACGTCCACGCCTACCCCAATGCCGGATTGCCCAACGAAATGGGCGAGTACGACCAGGGGGCCGAGGAGATGCGCGGCTACATCCGCGACTTCGCGGACAGCGGGCTCGTCAACATGATCGGCGGTTGCTGCGGCACCACCCCGGCCCACATCGCGGCCATGGCGGACGCCGTACGGCACCTGCGTCCCCGCCCCATTCCCACGGCTTCCACCAATACCCGCCTGAGCGGCCTGGAGCCGTTGGAGATCCGCCGGGAGACCAACTTCGTCAACGTCGGTGAGCGCACCAACGTCACCGGCTCCCGCAAATTCGCCCGCCTGATCAAATCGGGCGACTACCCTACCGCCCTCGACGTGGCCCGCGACCAGGTGGAGGGCGGCGCCCAGGTGATCGACGTGAATATGGACGAGGGCCTGCTCGACAGCAAGGAAGCGATGCAGACCTACCTGAACCTCCTGATGGCCGAGCCCGATATCGCCAAGTTGCCCGTGATGATCGACTCCTCGAAGTGGGAGGTTATCGAGGCCGGCCTGCGCTGCGTGCAGGGCAAGTGCATCGTCAACTCCATCAGCATGAAGGAGGGCGAGGCGGAGTTTCTGCGGCAGGCGCGGCTGGTGCGGCGGTACGGGGCCTCGGCCGTGGTCATGGCCTTCGACGAGCGGGGGCAGGCCGACTCCGTCGCGCGCAAGGTCAGCATCTGCGTGCGGGCCTATAAGCTGCTGACGGAGGTGGCCCACTTCGACCCCCAGGACATCATCTTCGACCCCAATATCTTCGCGGTGGCCACGGGCATCGAGGAGCACAACAACTACGGCGTCGACTTCATCGAGGCCACGCGGCAGATCAAGCAGCGCTGCCCGGGGGCGAAGATCAGCGGCGGGGTGTCGAACGTGAGCTTCTCCTTCCGCGGCAACGACGTGGTGCGCGAGGCCATGCACTCCGCCTTTCTCTACCACGCCATCCGGGCGGGCATGGATATGGGCATCGTCAACGCGGGCCTTATCGAGGTGTACGAGGACATCGACCGCAAGCTGCTCGAGCGGGTCGAGGACGTCATCCTCAACCGCCGGCAGGACGCCACCGACCGCCTCATGGAGTTTGCCGAGGGCCTGCGGGAAGTCGGCGGCCGCACCGTCCAGCGCGACCTGGGCTGGCGCGAGAGCACCGTGCAGGAGCGCCTGCGCCACAGCCTCGTCCGGGGCATCACCGAATACATCACCGAAGACACCGAGGAGGCCCGCCAGCAGTACCCCCGCCCCCTCCACGTCATCGAGGGCCCCCTCATGGACGGCATGAACGTGGTCGGCGACCTCTTCGGCGCGGGCAAGATGTTCCTGCCCCAGGTGGTTAAGAGCGCCCGGGTGATGAAGCAGGCCGTGGCGTACTTGCAGCCCTTTATTGAGGCGGAGCGGGAGGCCCTCACGGCCGGCCCCGTATCCCTTACCCCCGGCCCTGTATCCCTCACCCCCGGCCCCTCTCCGGAGGAGAGGGGGGAGATTACTCGGGATTACTGGAGGGTACCTGCTGATCACTATGGAATCATCCTGGGTTTTGCTAAGGCGATGAGAAAAAATGCTACGAAAGCCGAAAAGCTGCTGTGGGAAAAGCTGAGGGATCGCGGTTTGGCGGGTACTAAGTTTGTCAGACAAAAACCCATGGGATACAGCATCCCTGATTTTATCTGCACTGAGAAGCGGCTGATCGTCGAAGTCGACGGGGGTTATCATCAGACACCAGAAATGCTGTGGAGTGACACCCAGAGGGATGAGAAGTTCCGCCGCGTTGGCTACCGGACCCTACGCTTCTCGAACGAAGAAGTCTTATCTGATGTCTCCCGCGTGCTCTTAAGTATCAAAGAGGCCATCAGTGAGGCAGAAACCAGGCCACACAAATTTCCTGCCGAAGTTTACTACGCAGGTACCGACACTACGGTAGTGCCCCCCCTCTCCTCCGGAGAGGGGCTGGGGGTGAAGAGGGGCTGGGGGTGAGGGAAACCTCCCACTTCAAAGGCTCCATCCTACTAGCCACCGTGAAGGGCGACGTCCACGACATCGGCAAGAACATCGTCGGGGTGGTGCTGGCGTGCAACAACTACGAGATTCACGACCTGGGCGTGATGGTGCCCGCCGACCGGATCCTGGACGAGGCCGCCCGCCTGCAGGTGGACGTGATCGGGCTATCGGGCCTCATCACCCCCTCCCTCGATGAGATGGTGAACGTGGCCGCGGAGATGGAGCGCCGGGGCATGAAAACGCCCCTGCTCATCGGCGGGGCCACGACCAGCAAAACACACACGGCCATCAAGGTGGAGCCGGCCTACAGCGGGCCGACCGTGCACGTCCTCGACGCCAGCCGGGCGGTCACCGTGGTCAGCGAATTGCTCAACTCCGAGGAGGACGCCCGCGAAGCGTACCGCCAGAGCATTACCGCCGAATACGAGCGGGTGCGGGTGCACCGGGCCGGACAGCAGTCGAACAAAAAATTCCTGCCGATCGCGAAGGCGCGGGAGAACGGCTTGCGCCTGGACTGGGAGCACTACACCCCACCGGCGCCGACCTTCCTGGGCACCCGCACCCTGGAGCACTATCCGCTGGAGGAGCTGGTGGCCTACATCGACTGGACGCCCTTCTTCAGCAGCTGGGGGCTGGCCGGCAAGTTCCCGGACATCCTGACCGACGAAGTGGTCGGCGAACAGGCCAGCGAGCTCTACCGGGAGGCACGGGAGATGCTTACGCGGATTGTCGAGGAAAAGTGGCTGGAGGCCCGGGCCGTGCTGGGCTTCTTCCCGGCCCGGGCGGACGTAAGCACCGATACTATCCATGTGCAGGGGGAACACCCGGTCGAACTGTACCAACTGCGGCAGCAGAGCAAGAAGGCCGCCGGGCGGCCCAACCTGTCGCTTACCGACTACGTGGCCCCCGCCGCCAGCGGCAAGCAAGATTACCTCGGTGCCTTCGCCGTCACGGCCGGGATCGGCATCGAGGAACACGTGGAACGCTTCGAGGCGGCCCACGATGATTACAGCGCCATCATGCTCAAGGCCCTGGCGGACCGGCTCGCGGAGGCCTTCGCCGAGGCCCTGCACCTGCGCACCCGCCGCGAATTCTGGGGCTACGCACCCGACGAAGGGCTGGAAAACGAAGACCTGATCGGGGAGAAGTACCGCGGCATCCGTCCGGCCCCGGGCTACCCGGCCTGCCCGGAACACACCGAGAAGGCGAAGCTGTGGGAACTGCTCGACGCGGAAAAGGCCACCGGCATTACCCTGACGGAGAGTTTCGCGATGTACCCCACCTCCAGCGTAAGCGGCTGGTACTACAGTCATCCGGAGTCCAGCTACTTCACGGTGCGGGGCATTCAGCCCGATCAGGAACGCGACTATGCCCGCCGCAAGGGGTGGGACCCGGTCACGGCCGACCGCTGGTTGGCGCCGATCCGGGGATAGAAGGATTAAGTCCGCGTTAAATGCGGCCGTCCGACGGGAATTGCCGGGGGTAGCCACTACCTTAGGGGCCTATGTTTAATCCCCGGCCCCTATGGTGAAGCCCCTTACCCTGATTGCCCTGTTGCTCCTGACCAGTGGAATCTCCGCCCAGCTTACGCTCGGTTCGGCTTACTTCCCCGCCGCCGGAGACACCCTGGCCTACAGCCGGGCCGACAGCACCTTCACCGTCGATCAGCTTACGCCCGGCCCCGGCCGCGACTGGAACTTCGGCACCCAGGCGGCGGCCTCCTCCTTCGTCCGCATCGTCGAGGCGGTTACCGATACCCTCTTTCCCGAGGCGGACGTGACGGTGGCCCTCGACGGCACGACCCGGGGGTACTACGCCCTGAGCGATACCGCTTATTCACTCATCGGCCTCGGCGGCACCCTCGACGTCCTGAGCGACTTCGCCTTCCGGGCGCCGGTGGCCCCCGGTCGCGCCGAACGCCGGGCACCCCTGATGTACGGGGATGAGTTCGCGTCGTTGACCCAAAACGTGATCCGCATCCCGCGGGACGAGATTCCCGACGAGGCATTCGCCACCTACGGGGCGGCCCTGGGCCAACTCGACACGCTCCGCATCACCTCCACCAGCAACCGGAATGATGTAGTCGACGCTTACGGTACCCTCACCCTGAACGGCCAGACCTACGAGGTGCTGCGGGAGAAGCGCACGGAAACCACCAACACCATCATCGAGGCGCGGACCGGCATCCTCGGCTACCTCGACATCACCGGACTGATCCGGCCCCAGGTGCCCGATCTTGACGACTTCTTCGGACAGGAGGAACCCATCGTGACCTACTATTACTGGACCAATACGGAAAAGGAGGCCGTGGCCATCGTCACGGTGGATGCGTCGGACAGGCCCGTTTCGATGAACTTCATCCGGGGAGATTCGATTAACTCCACCCGGGGGCCGCAATTCTTCCAGGCCCGGGTGGACGTCTACCCCAATCCGGCCTTCGGACAGACCACCTTCGCGGTGAGCGGCCTGGACCCCGGCACCTACACCCTGCGCCTGATCAACGTACTGGGCCGGCAAATCTCCGCTACTCAGTTTACTCCCGTCGGGGACCGCACGCAGGTACCCCTCGACCTGACCGGCTTGCCACGCGGCACCTACCTCTACAGCCTGACGAATGAGCGGGGACGTATCCTGACCACCCGCCGTTTGTTGGTCAGGCGTTAGAGCTTGTTTGGGCTTCCGCTCACCGCCGCAAACTTGCTCTTTTGCGTCTATTCTTTGCCTCGAAAAAGGTCACTTAGCCCGCTACCGCGAAGCAGCCACGAAGTGCACCTCCCCTTTCCGAAGCTCGATTAGACCCAAAATAGCGGCGTTTTCATCAGGCTCGGAAAACCCAAACAAGCGCTTAGCGGCTCAATTCCCGGCGCAGTGCCCGGATTTCATCGGTGAGGGCGTCGACCTTCCGTTCCAGGGCCTGGTTGTTGTCCATGGTCATCTCGTCGACGAAGACGGCATTGGCCAGGCCGATCCCGAAAATGCCGCCAAGCACCACCACCATCGAAAAGTAGAAGCGGGTCATGCCTACGGCCACCGGGCTGTCGCTCTGATCGGTGATGGCCGCCGGTATCTCGTTCCAACCCTCCAGGGTGAACATCTGGAAGATGCTGTAGATACTCACCAGCGGATTGCCAAAGTACTGGGGGGCCGCCGCCGCGTAGAAGTGGCAGGTCACCATCGCGACCAACAGGTTGAGGAACACCAGGCCGGCCAGCACGAGGACGGAGGACTTCAGCGCCCGCCCCAGTCCACTGACCACCTGCTCGATGTTGGGCACGAAGCGCAGGAAGCGGACCAGCCGCACGAGCCGGAAGAGCCGCAGCAGCACCAGCAGGGTGGTATCGGGCAGGTCGAAAAAGGCCAGGAACAAGACCGGCAGGCTACCGATGACGATGAAAAAATCGAAGCGGTTCCAGGCGCTGGCGAAGTAGGCCTTAGGCTTGAGCACGGAGAGCTTAACCACGACTTCGACCAGGAAGAAGAGGATGAAGGCGTGATCGAGGCCGAGCAACCAGGGGTGGTCGCCCAGGCTCGGAAAGTAAAGGGCGATGATGACTACGGCATTGAGGATAACCGCGGCCAGCATGGCGCGCTCGCTGAGGAATATTCGCTTCACGTTATGGAGTCTTGGGTCAGCAAAGTACCCCGGAAACCGCGATAAAGGCCGTAACTTTCGGGGATGGAAGCTCTCGTCACCTACTTCGAAACCATCCCGAGTAGTCACCGCACCCTCATTCTGGTGGGTGGCCTGACCATCTTCTGGCTGCTGGAAAGCGCCGTACCCCTCTTCACGCTGGAGTATAAAAAGTGGCGGCACGCGGGCATCAATTTCTTCTTCACCTTTACGACCATCTTGGTCAATTTTCTGCTCGCCTTCATTTTAGTGATGGGCAGCCGGTGGGCGGTTTCCCACGAATTCGGGCTGCTGCAGTGGCTCCACCTGCCGCTCTGGGCCATGGTCCTCGTCGGCCTTCCGCTGCTCGACCTGCTCGGGGCTTACTTCGCGCACTGGAGCGAGCACCGCATCCCGCTCTTCTGGCGCTTTCACCTCATCCACCACACCGACCAGCACGTGGATACCACCACCGCCAACCGCCACCATCCGGGGGAGAGCATCATCCGTTTCGCCTTCACGACCGCGGCCGTGGTGCTGCTGGGGGCGCCGATCTGGCTCGTATTCCTGTACCAGAGCATGAGCGTCGTCCTGAGCCAGTTCAACCACGCCAACATCAGCCTGCCCGACTGGCTCGACCGTCCCCTGCGCACCGTCTTCGTCACCCCCGACATGCACCGCGTCCATCACCACTACGTCCTGCCCTACACCGACAGCAACTACGGCAACATCTTCAGCTTCTGGGACCGGCTCTTCGGCACCTACTCCGAGCTCGACCGGGACCAGCAGATCTACGGTGTCGACACCCACATGGAGGAGCAGCACCACCAGGGCATTCGTACGATGCTGGGGATTCCTTTTTCTAAGCGGGGGGTAGATCTTTAGTTGGTTAGTTCTTCAGGGGTGCGTGGGAAGGGTTTAAAGCCCGTGGGCGGGGTCCTGTATGGCCAGTGCTGCACTTCGGGGGCGGTTGCGTAGCTGACGCGGCCTAAATTTATCCTTCGATCAAGTCTTCAGCCACTCCCCCGCATCAGCCCTACGGCCTTGGTCACACGGGTCTAAAGATCTAACGAACCAAAGAACTACCTACTCCATCAGTCCTACGCGTCTAAAGAACTAACGAACTAAAAAGCACTGCTGCGGGCAGGGCGCTCTACCTCACCACCTTCCCCGTCTGCAAACTCACCATCTTCCCCCCCTTTTCGCTGACGTACCGCTGAATGATCCTGGCGGTATCCGGATAGGTGACGGAGCGCTTGACGCTGTCGATGGCCGTGTGGATGTCGTGGCTCTGTTCCTTATCGATGAAGCCGAAACCCTGGTACTTGCCCTCGGAGACGAGGATGACAGAGGCCTCGTCGTGGGTGCGCCCGGCGTCGAAGAGCAGGAAGTCGTCGTCGAAGACGGAACGGAGGTGGAGGCGGGCCTCCTCGGCGCGCAGGTTGTAGACGTCGGGGTCTTCCTGACCGGCGCAGCCGCCGCGGCACTGCTTGAGGTGAAAGTGAAAGCAGGCGGACTTGCTGGGATAAATGTTGGTGAAGGCGCTACAGAGCTCCAGGTGCTTGCGCACGAAATTGAGGCGGCCCTTGGCCCGGGTGATGGAGGGGTACTCGCTGATGATGTCCAGCTCCTTGCGCGCCTGGGCGGTGTTGCGGACCACGTCGAAGCAGCGGAAGCCGCGCTCGTTGAGGTAGCTGTGGATGGCGTGACTGAAGTGGTTGCCCCGCTGCGCCCGGTTGATGCGCGGCTGGAGGCGCTTGATCTCTTCGCTTTCGAGGAGGAGGGCCACCAGCTCACTGCCGGTGATCTCGTAGCTGATGTCGGCCACCTTTTCGGCGATGCGGCTGCCCTTGGTCGTGTGGTCGTTGAAGTGCTGGGCGATCCGTTTGCGGATGTTGGTGCTTTTGCCGACGTAGACGACCTCGCCGTTCGCGTCGTGGAAGTAGTAAACGCCGGTTTCCTCGGGCAGCTCGAGGATCTGTTCCAGCTTGATCTGCTTGGGCAGGCGGGTTTCCTTGATGCCGTGGTTGATGAGGCGGGTGGCCTCGGCGGCACAGTCCTCGCCGGCCAGGCAGCGCTCGAGGAGCTCGGTGGTCGCCCGGGCGTCGGCCAGGGCCCGGTGGCGGGCGTCGACGTGCAGGCCGAAGTGCTTGATGAGGTTACCGAGGCTGTAGCTCTTGAGTCCGGGGAAGCACTTGCGGGCCAGCCGCACGGTACAGAGCTTACGGCGGGAGAAGGTGTAGCCAAGGCGGCCAAATTCTTCCCGGATGAAACCGTAGTCGAACTTGGCGTTGTGGGCTACGAAGATGCGGTTCTCGGTCAGCTCCACGACCCGCTTAGCGATTTCGTAAAATTTCGGCTGCCCACTCACCATCTCCTGGGTGATGCCCGTTAACTCCACGATACCGGCGGGGATGTAGCACTCGGGGTCGAGCAGCGTCTCGTAGGTTTCCGTTACCTTTTCCCCGTCGAAGATCACGATCCCGATCTCGGTGATTCGCGCGCGGGAGGCGCGGCCGCCCGTCGTCTCGATGTCCACGATCGCGTATTCTCTCTTACTCATAGCTCCATTCCGTCGTTTACGGCGGTCTTACACTGCACTCGGATGGCCAAGGTATATTTATTAATTTGTTTTTCCTTAACGCTTAACGCAAATTGTTTTAAGTCGGGCGGGGCCACGGGTGCCGCGCAAAGCGGGGAGGAGCCCCCCTTTTCGGTGGTCGAAAGCCGGGAATACACTGCCCTTACCGACTCCCTTGGACCCGCGTTCCCCGCCGCCTTCCACCCCGCTTCCTACCTGCCGCAGCTGACCGGGAAAAGGCTGGGCTTGGTCGTGAACCAGACATCCACCGTGGGGCCGGGGCCTACCCACCTGGTCGATACCCTCCTGGCCCTGGGCATGGACGTGCGGCGGATCTTCGCCCCGGAACACGGTTTTCGCGGGGAGGCCGACGCCGGCGCGACAATCACCGACGGCACCGATACCCGCACCGGACTGCCGATCAAGTCGCTTTACGGCAGCAACAAAAAGCCCAGCCGGGAGGACCTGGCGGACCTCGACGTCATCGTTTTCGACATTCAGGACGTGGGTGCCCGCTTTTACACCTACATCTCCACCCTCCACTACGTGATGGAATCGGCCGCGCGCTACGGCAAGAAAGTAGTGGTCCTTGACCGGCCTAATCCAAACGGACAGCTCATCGACGGACCCATCCGCCGGCCGGGCTACGAGAGCTTCGTGGGGCTCGACCCCATTCCCGTCGCCCATGGCCTCACGGTGGGGGAGTACGCCCGCATGGTCAACGGCGAGGGCTGGCTGGGTGAGGGACTAATGTGTGAGCTGGAGGTGATTGCCTGCCCGGGCTACACCCACGAGGCCGCATACGAACTGCCCGTGGCCCCCTCGCCGAACCTGCCGAACCAGCGGAGCATCTACCTCTACCCCAGCCTGTGCTTCTTCGAGGGCACGGCGCTGAGCGTGGGCCGGGGTACCGATCGGCAGTTTCAGTTGTATGGTCACCCGCAACTGATCGGGGCACCGGACAGCTTTACGCCCCGCCCCGGGCCGGGGGCCGCCGATCCCAAACTCAACGGGGAGCTATGCTACGGCTACGATTTGAGCCGGCAGCCGGCGGCTACCTTCCGGGCTACGCAGCTCGACCTGGCGCCCCTCCTCACCACCTACCGCGCGCTGACCGCCCGGGGCGTCCCCTTCTTCACCCGCCCGGACTTCTTCGACCTGCTGGCGGGCAGCGACCGGCTGCGCACGCTGATCGAGGCGGGTAAATCGGAGGCGGAGATCCGCGCCAGCTGGGCGGAGGAGCTGGCCGCGTACCGGCGTTTGCGGGAGCGATACCTGCTTTATCCGTAGCCCAACCCCGTTGGACGGCCCCACCCCGTCCAACGGATTAGCGTTGGACGGGGTGGGGCCGTCCAACGGGGTAAGCACCCGGAATGAGTACCCGCGATGGGAATCTTCGTTACCTTTGTGGCAAGCGCTACCTCCACGTTGGTCGTTCGCCAATCGGATTGAATGACCAGACTTGCCACCCTCACGTCCATCGCGGACGTGCTGCTGGATGACGCCACCGGGCCCGACCTGCTGGCCGACACCATTGATCTTTACCGCGACCTGCTGCTGACTGCCTCCGGCATCGATCTCGGCGGCGAAGAGAGCATCGACCACTTCGATACCGGCACCGGCGTAGCCATCGGCGCTACCTGGGCGGCACTCTGCGTAGACGACCGCGTGCGCACCCAGCGCTTCGTCAGCGGCCTGCACCGGGCGGTGAAAGACGTGCTGGCCCGAAAGGGTGGCCCCGTTCATGTATTTTACGCGGGTACCGGCCCCTTCGCTACCCTGGCGTTGCCCCTCATGACGCGCTTTACGCCCGAGCAACTACAGTTTACCTGCCTGGAAATTACCAATGCCAGTTTTCGGGCCGTCCAACGGCTGTTTGCGGAACTGGAGCTGGAAGACTACATCATTGAGGTCATTCAGACCGACGCTTCGACCTTCCGGATCGATAGCGCACTGCCCGTCGACATTATGCTCACCGAGACCATGCAGTACTGCCTCATCGATGAGATGCAGGTGCCGATCGCGCTCAACCTCATGTCCCAGCTCCCCCCCGAGGTACTCATGCTGCCCGAACGCATCACCCTGATGCTCGGCGTACTGGAAGATACCCGTGATCAGGCCGTGGCCGTTGAACTGGGCACCATCTTCACCGTAGACCGCGCGAGCCTCGCCGCTTACCGCCGGGATACTGAAAACTCAGATTTTCCCACTACCCGACTGGCAATCCCGGCCGCTAACGGCGTACCCTTCGGCCAGCTGGCTATTCGGACCTCCGTGGACGTATATGGCGGTTACGGACTGACCGACTACGAGAGCGGACTGACTGTCCCCCGCATCATCGGCGACTACCCGACGGAGGAAGATCCGCTGGAGGCCATCGACTTTACCTATCAGCTGGACCCTTCCCCCTTATTGTGGATGGACTTCGTACTGCCGGACGTGGCCGCAGGCCTACCGTTAGTAATGGCCTGAGAAATAGAATCAGTAATCGCCGGAGGGCGGGGACGCTACCGTACGTTCGGACCGCTTTCGCCATAAGCAGTAGCCATAGAGAGCCAAGCAGGTGAGGGAGCTGCCGAGCAACCATCCGTGCAGCCAGTCGGGTACGTCTTCCAGCGGTAGCAAAATAACTCCGCCCAGCAGAAAAAGATGGGTAAGGGTCTGTAGCCACAGTTCTCGGGGGGATTTACGCTGGTTCCACCAGAGCAATAATCCAGCAGCGATGACAAGTCCCGCAACGGCAACCACCTGGAGTAATTTATCCTGGGGCGGCCAGGGCAGCCAGGCAATAATAAGTGCACTCACCGCACTTAAACAAGCTAGGTAATAAGGTAGCGCACGGGGCTGGGCGGAGCGTTGAGGCATGGCAAAAAATTGTCGTCCTGAGTAACCGTCCGTTCCAAACGAAACATCGCAAGGATCGAAAAACATCCAAAAGATACGGTATCTGACGGAAATCGGGAAGCCGGAAGTACCCCGTCGCACCCGAAACTTGTACAAGATGGGCGGACGGCCTACCTTAGCTTAATATTTAAGCTAAGCCATGGCTCACTCCCACCTCCCCCAAGTCTACCGTCCGGATTTCGGCCTGCTCACCGACCTCTACCAGCTCACCATGGCGGCCGGCTACTACCACGCGGGCATCCACGAGCGACCGGCCGTGTTTCACCTCTTTTACCGGACGGCCCCCTTCGACGGCCACTTCGCCCTCGCGGCCGGGCTCCCACTGGCCATCGACCTGATCCGGGGCTACCAGTTTGGGGTAGACGATATTCAATACCTCGGCGGGCTGAAGAGTGCGGATGGCAGCCCGCTGTTCCGTGAGCCCTTCCTGAACTACCTGCAGCGCATGAAATTCACGGCCACGGTCGATGCGGTACCGGAGGGGGAGATCGTACTGCCCCACGAGCCGCTGCTGCGGATCGAGGGGCCCCTGCTGCAGGTTCAGCTTCTCGAGACCGCCCTGTTGACGGTAATGAATTTCTCCACCCTCATCGCTACCAAGGCCGCCCGGATCAAGGCCGCGGCGGGCGACGACCCAGTGCTCGAGTTTGGCCTCCGCCGGGCCCAGGGCATCGACGGCGGACTCACCGCCTCCCGCGCCGCCTACCTCGGCGGCTGCGACGGCACGAGCAACGTCTGGGCTGGTAGGTACTACGGCATTCCGGTAAGGGGCACCCACGCCCACAGTTGGGTGATGGTCTTCCCCGATGAGCTGACCGCCTTCGAGGCCTACGCCGACGCCCTGCCCGCCAACTGCATTTTCCTGGTCGACACCTACGACAGCCTGGAGGGCGTCCGCAACGCCATCACCGTGGGCCGGGAGTTGCGCGAGCGCGGCCACGAAATGAACGGCATCCGCCTCGACAGCGGCGACCTTACCGCGCTCTCGATCGCGGCCCGGCAGTTGCTCGACGCGGCCGGCTTCTCCGATGCCGCCATCGTGGCCAGCGACCGCCTCGACGAGTACGCCATCGGCGAGCTTAAGGCCGCCGGTGCCCGCATCAACGTCTGGGGCATCGGCACCCGCCTCGTCACCAGCCACGACCAGCCGGCCCTCGGGGGCGTCTACAAGCTCGCGGCCATTCAGGATGCGCACGGACGGTGGCAACCGCGCGTCAAGGCCTCGGAAACCGCCGCCAAATCCAGCGACCCCGGCCGTCTAGCCATACGGCGCTACTACCGGGATGGCCTACCCGTGGCCAGCCAACGCTACAACACGCTGGCCGGTGCCCCCTCCCCCACCCTGATCGACGCCTCCGGAGCCCCCCACCTCCTCCACGGCGAACCCCGGGAACTCCTCGTCCCGGTATTCGATAGGGGCACCCTGGTCTACTCCCCCTGCGACCTCCCCTGCACCCGCGACCACGCCCTCCAAAACTGGACCCAGTGGAACGCCCTCGATTGGAACACCTTCTACTACGGCCCTAGCCCCGAACTGCTCGCCGAAAAGGAAGCTCTCCTGCAGCGCTAAACGAGTCCCGATAGCTATCGGGACGAGCGGAGTCGCCAATTGTAAATGGTATATCGTAACTGGTAAATTGTAAATCCTAATGCCCACCTACCCCTACCCCCGCCCCTCCGTCACCGTGGACGTCGTCGTGTTCGGCTACGACGGCGGGCCCGACCTGAGGCTGCTGCTGGTGCAGCGCGGCGGTGAGCCCTTCAAGGGACAGTGGGCGCTGCCCGGCGGCTTCGTGGACATGGACGAAGACCTGGAAACCAGTGCCCTGCGCGAACTGGAGGAGGAAACCGGCGTCAGGGACCTGTTCGTCGAGCAGCTGTATACCTACGGCGCGCCGGACCGCGACCCGCGCGGGCGGGTCATCAGCGTGGCCTACTTCGCCCTGGTGAACCTGAGCGACCACCCGGCCGTAGCGGCCTCCGATGCGACCGAGGCCGACTGGTTTGCCCTGCACGCCCTGCCGGAACTGGCCTTCGACCACGCCGCGATCATCGCGCGGGCCACCGCCCGGCTGCGGGCCAAGGTCCGCTACGAACCCATCGGCTTCGAGTTGCTCCCGCAAGCCTTCACCCTGGCCGAGCTGCAGGCGCTGTACGAAACCGTGCTCGGCGTACCGGAATTCAATAAGCGCAACTTCCGTACCCGCATTTTGAAGACGGGCATCCTGGAGGAAGCCGGCCGCCAGGAGAAGGTGGCCCACCGGCCCGCGACCCTGTACCGCTTCAACGAGGCCACCTACCGCCGCCTGGTCGAACAGCGCGACGCGGGCGTCCTGCGGCGGGCGCTCGACTTTGAAATTTAGTACGCCGGCGCCGATTTTGCGACCTTTGCCCCACAACGCTACCGCATGACACTATCCGCCCGGGGAAACCAAAAAGCCGGCGAGCCCCTGCGCCCGGATTTCGCTCTCTTCGAGCGGGCCATGGAAAACCCCTACGGCCCCGATAACCAGGACGGGGCCATCACCCTGTGCATCGCCGAAAACCTCCTACAGTGGGAGGCCATGCGCGACAAGCTCCACGCCATCTTCTCCACCCGGGAGTGGCCCGACTGGCTGCCCGCCTACGCCCCCCTTGCCGGCCACCCCGACTTCCGCGCCGCGGTGGCCCACTTCGTCGGCACCCACATCGCCGGAGCGAAGCTCGATCCGGACCATTTTTGCGCGAGCGCGGGTGCCACGGCCGTGATCGAGGTGACCGCCATGGCCCTCGGTGATCCCGGCGATGTGGCCGTTTTTCCCGCGCCGGCCTACCAGGCCTACCGGCCGGACATCAACAGTAAAGCGGGTCTGGAGCGCTACGACATCACCCACTACGCCGCCGACTTCGGCCGGGAATACCACCCCCTTTCCGTCGCGGAACTGGACGCCGCCTACGAAGCATTGCGGGGGAAATTTCGGATGCTCGTACTGACCCAACCGGACAATCCGACCGGCGCGATTTACGCCGCCGAGCAGCTCAAAGCGTTTGCAGATTGGTGCATCGACCATGAGGTGCACCTGATCGTCAACGAGATATACGCCCTGAGCCAGTTTAGTCGCGACTCCCCGGAGGTCGTCAACCAGGCCCCCTACGCGTCCTTCCTGCCCCTGCTGGAACGACGCGATAGCCCTTACCTACACTGGTGGTATTCCTTCAGCAAGGACTTCGGGCTGTCGGGTATCCGCGCCGGGCTGCTCTACACCCGCAACGCGGATCTGCGTTCGGCCTATACGAACTACAACGCCCCCCACCAGATCAGCAACCTGGCGCAGTGGTCGCTGAGCGAGTTACTCCACGACGACGCCTGGGTCACCCAATTCCAGCTAGCCAACCAGCGCTTGCTCACGGAAGCCTACCGCGTGGTCACCGATACGCTGGACGAGTTGCTCGTGACCTACCGCCACGCCCGGGGGAGCCTGTTCGTGTGGGCGGACTTTTCCCGCTTCCTGTTCGACCCGACACCGGAAGAAGCGGAAGAGTTCTGGTCGGACCTCTTTGCGGCAACCGGTTTGCTCCTTACGGCACCCGGTGGACTGGGCCAACCGGAAGTCGGCTGGCTACGGATCGTGTACAGCGGCGTCTCTCCCCTTGCCCTGCGGGAAGCGATGTGGCGACTCAAAAAGTACCTCGGCGACCCCGACTCAGGCTACCGCGACGGCGGCCGCTAGGGCGGTTTCCAGGTCCTTCACCAGGTCCTCGGCGTCCTCCACGCCTACGCTGAGGCGAATGAGGCTGTCGGTGAGGCCGACGCGGAGCCGCTGCTCCCGGGGGATGCTGGCGTGGGTCATCGAGGCGGGGTGACCGATGAGGCTCTCCACCCCCCCCAGGCTCTCGGCGAGGGTGAAGTAGTGGGTGTTCTTCATGACCTGGGTAGCGGCCTCCTGGGTGTTTTCCTTCAGATCAAAACTGACCATAGCACCGAAATCACGCATCTGCCTGGCGGCAATTTCGTGGCGGGGATGATCCGCCAGGCCGGGGTAGTAGACGTGAGCCACCAAGTCATTGTTCTGCAGCACCTCGACGATGCGGCGGGCGTTCTCGCAGGCCCGCTGGACGCGCAGGTGCAGGGTCTTGATGCCGCGGAGCACGAGGAAGCAGTCCTGGGGACCGGGCACCGCGCCCACCGCATTTTGCAGGTAGTAGAGCCGCTTGGCCAGCTCTTCGTTGCGGGTCACGACGGCACCCATGACGACGTCGCTGTGGCCCCCCAGGTACTTCGTGGCGCTGTGAAGCACCAGGTCGGCCCCCAGCTCGAGGGGCTGCTGGAGGTAGGGGCTGGCGAAGGTGTTGTCCACGCAGGTGAGGATACCGCGCGCTTTGGCCAGGGAAGTGAGGGCGGCGATGTCCACGATGTTGAGCATCGGGTTGGTGGGCGTTTCGATCCAGAGGAGCTTGGTTTCCGGACGGATCTCCCGGGCCATGGCCTCCGCGTCGCGCATGTCGACGAAGCGGCTTTTGATGCCGAAGGTGCCGAGCACGGCGGTCAGCAGGCGGTAGCTGCCGCCGTAGAGGTCGTCGCTGGCCAGGATCTCGTCTCCGGGCTCGAAGAGGCGGATGACGGTATCCATCGCGGCCAGTCCGCTGCTGAAGCACACGCCGAACTTGCCCTTCTCGATGGCGGCCAGGTTATTTTGCAGGGCCGTCCGGGTGGGGTTGCCGGTGCGGGCGTACTCGAAGCCCTGGTGCTCGCCGGGGGCGGACTGGGCGTAGGTGGACGTCTGGTAGATCGGGGTCATCACGGCACCCGTCTGGGGGTCGGGCTCGAGTCCTCCGTGGATACACTGGGTGGCGAAGTTGGCTTCGGTGCTGGCTTTCATACCTTAGGTTTGGTGGAATTAACGTCGCGCCGCGACGGCAAGTTGCGGTACGGTGGAGGGGCAGCGGCCAGCTTCCCCCGGAAGTGCGATATTGTGGGTATGATGCGCTACCTCCCGTTTGCCCCGCTCGTACTGGCCTGGGGATGTTCCCCGGCACCCGCGGCCCCGCCCCCTACGGCGGCGGACAACTGGGGGCACTACCTGGGCGACGCCGCTACCAGCCAGTACAGCAGCCTGCAACAGATCGATACGGCCAACGTGGATGAACTGCGCGTGGCCTGGTCCTACGCCAGCGGCGACCGCGACACCCTCGGCCGGGGGCAAATCCAGTGCAACCCGCTGGTGATCGACGGCGTCCTCTACGGCACCAATCCGCAGCTCAAGGCCTTTGCGCTGAACGCGGCGACCGGAGAGGAGATCTGGCGGTTCGACCCGGCGGTGTTCAACGAGGAACTCTACGGCATGGGTACCAACCGGGGCCTCAGCTACTGGACCGACGGCCGGCAAGAACGCATCTACTACCCCGCCGGCCCCTACCTCTACGCCATCGATGCCGGGGCGGGCACGCGGGTGGAGAGCTTTGGGGAAGGCGGGCGTCTGGACCTGCACACCGGACTGGGCGCGTCCGCTCAGGAGCAGTTCGTCATCAGCACCAGCCCCGGGATCATCTTCGAAGACCTCATCATCCTGGGGGCACGGGTGAGTGAGAGCCTGGGCGCCGCACCGGGGCACATCCGGGCCTTCGACCTGCATACGGGGGAGCTGCGGTGGATCTTCGAGACCCTGCCCCCGGGGGCCATCGGCGGGGCCAACGCCTGGGCCGGCATGAGCCTGGATGCGGCGCGGGGCCACGTGTACGTCCCGACCGGCTCGGCCTCCTACGATTTCTACGGCGGCAACCGACCGGGCGACAACACCTACGCCAACTGCATTCTGGCCCTCGACGCCCGTACCGGCGAACGCGTGTGGCACTACCAAACGGTACACCACGATCTGTGGGACCGCGACCACTCCTCCCCCCCCGTACTCCTGACCGTGGAACACGACGGACAACCGATTGACGCCCTGGCCCAGGCGACCAAGGGCGGCTACCTCTTCCTCCTCGACCGCGACACCGGCGAGCCGCTCTTCCCCGTCGAGGAACGCCCCGTCCCCGCCTCCGATCTGGTCGGAGAAGTGAGCAGCCCCACCCAACCCATCCCGGTACTGCCCCCGGCCTTCACCCGACAGGAACTCCGGGAAGACGACCTCTATCCCTTCGACAGCGTCATGAACCGGGAGGCCCGGGAGGTGCTGGCCCGTAGCCGGTACGGCGGTCCGTTCATCCCCCCCAGCGAGGAGGGCACCATTATTTTCCCGGGCTTCGATGGCGGGGCGGGATGGGGCGGGGCGGCCTACTCGCCCAGCGACCGGCTGTTTTTCGTGAACGCCCAGGAAATGGCCTGCGTGCTCAAGATGAACCCCGTGGCGGCCGTCGCCGAAGGGCACCCGGGGCGCTCGGCCTACGCCATCGCCTGCCAGGCCTGCCACGGCAGCGACCTGAAGGGGGGCGGGGCCTTCGACAGTCCGAGCCTGCTGGGGCTGGCTCCCCGCCTCGACGGACCCCGGATATCGCGGACCATCCTGAAGGGCCAGGGAGCAATGCCCGCCTTCAACTGGCTGGAGGAGCAACAGGTCGCGGACATTACCGAATGGTTACTCTCCCTGCCGGCCGACGCCTCGGTAGCGGAAATCGAGGGTAAGGCCGCAGGGGGAGACAAACAGGAAGCCGGCGGCAAGGGCAGCTGGCCCTATCCCTACATCATGGACGGCTACAAGCGGCTGCGGACGAGCGACGGTCACCCCATCGTCACCCCTCCCTGGGGCACGCTCACCGCCCTCGACCTCGACGCGGGGAGCATCCGCTGGCAAGTCCCCCTGGGCGAATATCCGGACCTGGTGGCCCGCGGGATCCGCAACACCGGCGCGGAGAACTACGGCGGCCCCGTAGCCACGGCCGGCGGCGTGGTCTTTATCGCCGCCACCCTGGACGAAAAGATCCGGGCCTTCCGCAGCCGCGACGGAAAATTACTCTGGGAGGCCGACCTGCCCGCCGCGGGCTACGCCACTCCGGCGGTCTACTCCGTGGCGGGCACCCAGTACGTGGTGGTCGCCTGTGGGGGGGGCAAACTCGGCACGCCCTCGGGCGATCGCTACGTGGCCTTCGCCCTGCCGGCCCGCTAGTGCTTCAGGATTGAACTTAGCAATAGCCTGACGCCGACCGCGTGGTGCTGAACGAGCGAACAAACGTTCAGCATAGCCGTAGCTACGGTGGATTTTGGCGGGGAAGTGCAGCGCCGCGCTGGCCAGTCAGGGGTGCAGCGTATTTCGGTCCGGAAGCACTAGCCGTTGGCGGCCAGGCGGAAGAAGGAGAAGCCGCCCCGTTGGTACAGCAGTTCCGCCGCGGGTACGTCTTCCCGCGCCCGCTCGGTGAGCCGGAGCGGACAGGAAAAGTAGAGGTCGCGATCCCGGGCTCCGTACAGCAATTTCTGCCGCGTGCGCCCGCCCAAGTCCGGGGGTACCTCCCCGTAGAAAAGGGGGGCGTAAGACTTGTAGCGAACCGTACCCAGGTAGTCGCCCTTGCCGGCCCGCGCGCGGTAAAATTCGACCGCCGCCCCCTGGGTATAGGCCTGTACGCGCGGCAGGAAAATGGGTAGGCTGATCGCGCAAAACACAAACATGCCCGCCAGATGCAGGGCGGCGGCGCGCGGGATGCGAAGATTTGCCCGAAGATCCGCAGCCAGCACCCCGCCCACGGTCAGCGCCGGGAGTACGGCGTACCATGGCCAGTCGACCGGCATTTGCAGGCGGGAAAGCAGTTCGACATCCCGGATGTAGGGCAGCCAGCGTTCCATCGTCCAGCCGGCCAGCGCCGCCAGTAGGGTGGCCAGCAGGTACAGGCCCCATACACTCCGCAGGCCGGCCCGCACGCGGCGGGGAAAGACCGCTTCCGACCCGGAGGCAGCCACCCAGCGGGCGGCAAACCAGGTCAGGGGGAAGTAGCAAAGGCTGGAGTAGTGGACGATCTTGGTATTCACGATCGAGAACAGGATCAGCACGACCCAGAACAGGACCCGTAACCCCCGATCGGCTGGCGAGAAAAAGCGACGCCTCCCAAAGAGGGCCGGTAGGGCATACCCCGAGGCCGGAAAGCACCCCAACAACAGCACCACCACGTGATAGCCGGGAAAGCCTCCGTGGCCGGCGTCCTCCCGGATCAGCAGCCGCCACTGGTAATCGATGAAGGCACGGAAGAAATAGCCGCCGTCTTCCTGCCACAACAGCAAGAGCCAGACCGCCGCCGGCAGCAGGGCCAGCAGGCCTACGGTCAAGTAAGTGCCGAAGCGCTTACCGCGGTCAACGAGCAACAGGTAGCCCACCACCAGCCCGACCACGAGGGCCGCCACCGGTCCCTTCGTCAGGAGGGCCAGCCCCAGGCACGCGCCGGCCAGTACACGTAGGGCTAGCGGGACGTGGCCCGGCCGGAACAGCGGCAGCAGCGCGCAGAGAATAAACAGGTTAAACCAGGGGTCGATGATGCCCGAACGGAAGTACAGGGACGGCAGCAGGCTACCCGCGTAAAAGGCGGCCCACCACCATCCTACTCCTTGCCGACGCCCATACCAGCCGAGCAGCGCCAGGGTAGCGGCGCCACAGAGAATATTCGGAAAGCGGGCCGCGAAGGCGCCCACGCCGAAGAAGTGGTAGCTCCCCCACTGCATCCAGGCAAACAGCGGCGGCTTCTCGTGGAAGGGCAGGTAGTTGATGGTGGGCTGCAGCAGCTTCCCGCCGTGGTACAGCTCGCGGGCGATCTCGGCGAAGTTGATCTCATCCCAGTCGAAGAGGTCCAGCCGTCCCAGCCCGATGCTCCAGATCAGGCAGACCAGCAGCAGGCCGCCGAGGGCAAGTCCGTTTTTCGTACCACTATTCAAGGAGCTGTGCGTTAGGTAGCGTAAAGTTACCCCGCCCGCCTATGCCACGTCTACTGATCCCGCTGTTGCTGCTGACCGCTTGCTACGCCGACGAGCTCCGCCAGGAAATGGAGCAGGAACCCTTCTTCGACCTGTCGGGCTACATCGACGCCCAGGTAGACAGCCTGCAACGCCTGCGCCCCACGGTGGAAAAGACCATCGTCCTGAACGGGACCTCCGAAACGAAGCGCCTGACCGACATCAACTTCGCTACCGATCTCCGCGTCCTCCGGGAGGCCGACATCAACAAGCCCGCCTGGCTGGACAAGTACCGGGTGGATACCCGCCGCGAAGGGGCCGCCACGGTCACCGTCTACACCGCCACCGACACCACGATGCAGACGCGGGTGCTGACGGTCACCCGGGAGGGGGGCATACCGACGGACGTCGAGGTGAGCCGTAAGACCGGCACCGTGCTGTCGCAGGGAGCACACACCCTCACCTACCGGCCCGCCTCCGGCTACCGCTTGCAGACGATGCAGGTCAACCGCTTTGGCGATGACCTCGACGCGGACATCCGGGTGAGTTGGTAGCGCCCAAATAAAAAGAGGCAGTGCCACCACAGCACCACCTCAGCCCTAACCAAATAAAACCAAATAAATCGGATCGGGAAAGCAGGTTTTGCATTCCGTTGAATCAAATATAGAGACTTATTGTATAAAAGTTCATAACCATCCCGAAAATTGAGTGCCCCTGCATAATTCCGTCTATCTTCCGGATCGTAGAAGTTTCCGGGTAAAGTCGACGTAAATGGCAAATAAAAAATGGCCGCTCCGTAGAATTTTGCGATACTCGTTTATCCGAACAGAACCTTAGTCTTCCTATGTGGCCAAGACCGAACATAGTTTGCCGGAAAATCCAGTGTCACTAATTTTCTTCCAAAATTGGATTTGCTATATATGCAGGGATCTCAGCGTCTGGCCGTGACGCTATCTTTCCGTTTAGCTTCGGCATCGTAAAACACCGGCTAAGTTTGTTGCGCTTCTCCACCCCCGAACGCCCCCTTCATGGATCATTCCCCCGACCGCGTACACCTTCACGAACTGTACTTCCGTCCCTTCCTCACCCAAGCGGAGATTCAGCATCGGGTGGCGGAACTCGGGGCGGACCTGTACGAGCGACTAGCTGACGGTCAGCCCAGCTTCCTGGTGATGCTCAAGGGGGCCTTCGTCTTCGCCGCCGACCTGGTCCGGGCCAGTGGGCTGGAAGGGGAAGTAGGCTTCGTGCGCACGAGCAGCTATTCCGGCACGGAATCCGGGGGACAAGTGAAGCTACTGCTCCCACCCGAGCAGGAACTGGTACGAGACAAAGACGTAGTGCTGATCGAGGACATCGTCGACAGTGGCCTGACCATGCAGGCCTTCCTCCCCGTCCTGCGCGCCCTGCAACCCCGTTCGATCACCCTGGTGACCCTGCTGCACAAGCCCGAGGCCCAGCGGGTCAGCGTACCCATCGACCTCATCGGTTTCTCGATCCCGGTTAAATTCGTGGTGGGGTACGGCCTCGACTACGATGGGCTGGGTCGTCACCTGCCCGCCATCTACCAGCTCGACGAATCTTACTGATTATGCTTACCCTACGCCCAATTCAGACCGCCGACAACGAAGCCGCGGCACGCGTCATCCGCACGGTGATGCCCGAGTTCAACTGCGTCGGGGAAGGGTACTCCATCAACGATCCGGAGCTGGAGGATATGTACGCCGCCTACACCCAGCCCCGTTCCGCCTTCTTCGTACTGACGGAGGCGGCCCTGGACGAGACGGTCGTAGGCGTGGGAGGCTATGGTCCGCTCCTCGGGGGAGACCCCGGCACCTGCGAACTCCGCAAAATGTACCTGCTGCCCGAAGCGCGGGGGAAGGGCGGGGGGAAATTGATCCTGGAGGCCTGCCTGGCGGGCGCACGCCGCGACGGCTATACCCGCATGTATCTGGAAACCGTCACCGCCATGACCACGGCGGCCGGGGTTTACGCGAAGTACGGCTTCACCCCGTTGGACGGTCCCCTGGGGTCCACGGGGCACAATTCGTGCGACCGCTTTATGATTAAATCTTTTCGGTGAGGTACTTCCAGTAACGTTTCGGGACGTGCTGGAGGTGGAGCTTGAGGTTTTTCCGCTCCGGGATATCGACGGCCCGGAAGTAGGTCTGCCAGAGTTCCGCGTAGTCGTTTTCCGCTACGTCCAGCATCTCGGCGGAGAGGCTGCGGAGCTTGCCGTCCTGGGCGGAATCCAGGGTGATGAACTCGGCCACCTTGCGGGTGCTGTCCCAGTGCAGGCCGTAGTGCCGGGTAGTGTCGTAAATGAGCCACTCCATGGCCGGGTAGCGGGCGGCGAAGTGGTCGCCGATGAGGGGCAGGCAGTTGAAATCGGGATTGACGAGGGCGACGTACATGCCGTCGGGCGTCAGCTGGAAGCGCACGAAGGCGTGCATGCGGTGGACCTCCCGGCCCATCTGCTGCTTAAGGCGCAGGAGGCGGCGGATGCGCTCATCGGCGGCATCCTGGCTCACGTCGATACCGTACACGGCCACCTGCCGTTCGACGAAGTGCAGAATGAGACGCTCTACCTCCGGCTGCTCGGTCAGAAAGGCGTGGCGCAGCAGGCGGGTGGCCCCGGCGTTGCCGCTGCGTTCCCGGAGGCTTCTGAGGATCCGGGTGGCGTGGCCCTCGTCCGTTGCTACGGGGATGGCCTCGGCGAAGAGTTGCTGCTGAAAGCGATCTTCGGCCACGATGTCGACGACCTCCACCTTGCGGCGGAAGCGCTCGAAGATGGCGGACAGCAGTCCGGAAAACGTACCGTCGTAGGTAAAGATCACCCCAGCAGCTGTTCGAGGGCCTGGCTGAGTTCCGGGTAGGCGAAGCGGTAGCCGGCCGACTCGATCTTGGCCGCCGATACGCGGGCGCTGTCCAGGACGGTATGGCTCATCTCCCCCATCGCGACTTCCAGGGCCGGGGCCGGGGCGGGCAACACCAGGGCGTTCTTACCGGCGGCCGGTCCGAGGGCGGCGGCAAAGGCCTTGCTGCGCACGGGGTTCGGGGCGGTACCGTTGTAAATGCCCTCCAGCCGGTGCTCCAGGGCGTAGGCATAGGTACCGATCAGATCCTCGATGTGAATCCAGCTGAAGTACTGCTTGCCGTCCCCGAAGTAGGTGGAGGTCCAGAACTTCAGCGGGATCAGCATCTTCTCCAGGGCCCCCTCCTCGGGGTGGAGTACGACGCCCGTGCGGTTAATGAAGGTGGGAATGCCCAGATCGGTGATCGCCTTGACGGAAGCCTCCCACTGGATGCAGGAGATGCTCAGAAAGCCCTCGCCGGGGGTAGACTCCTCCGTGAGCCACTCCTCCCCGCGGTCCCCGTAGTAGCCAATGGCGCTGGCGGAGAGGTAGAGGGTGGGCGTGTGGTTGAGGCGCTGGAGGGTGGCGGCCAGCAGCTGGGTCGATCCGGTGCGGCTGCGGATGATGACCTCCTTGCGCTTGTCGGTCCACCGCTCGTCGGCGATGCCGGCACCGGCCAGGTTGATCACGTAGTCGACGCCGTCGAAGGCTGCATCGTCAATGGTCGCGGCTTTCACGTCCCAGACGTAAGTGGGGAATTCGGCTTCCGGCCGGGCCGAGCGGCTGAGGTGGCGCACCGCGTAGCCGTCGCTGCGTAGGCGCCGCGAGAGGTGCATGCCCACGAATCCGCTGCCGCCGCCGATGAGTACAGTTTTCATGGGGGCTTAGGCGTTGGCGGGCACGAACTCATAGAAGTAGGGATCGTCGCCGTCTTCCTCGTAGGCCAGGGCGAGTTCGCGGTTCTGCATCTGGGTGAAGAAGACCTCCCAGCTGACGGGTTTGAGGTCGAAGTCGTCCTCATTGTCCATTGCATCGAAATGGATACGCAGGGGCTGGCTGTTGTAGCCGTCCTCCACTTGGTCCACGAGGGCGGGGGAGCCGTTGCGGGCGTCGGCGAAGGCCCGAATGAGGTTGTGGTCGATGGTCTTGACGGTCTTGGCCATGGGTAGGTTCGTTTGCTTACCTGCATAAGCCCGCTACCGGCCTAATGTTTAGGCGGGGCGGTGGACAAGCGAGCCGTGGCAATGCCCTACCTTGGCCCTTTCACCCCACTTCCCCCGGCTTACCGACGTCCCATGGCTGAACAACTAGGCTTCCTTACGCTGCTCCCCCCCGTCATCGCCATCGTGCTGGCCATCCTTACGCGGCAGGTGTTCATCTCCCTGATCGTAGGCATCTTCCTGGGCTACGTGATCCTGGCGGGCGGCGACCCCTGGATGGGCTTTCTGGATACCCTACAGGGGCTGGTGGACGTCTTTGCCGACGCGGGCAACACCCGGACCATCATGTTTTGCGCGCTAGTGGGCGCGCTGATCGTGTTCATGCAGCGCAGCGGCGGGGTGGCCGGCTTCATCGCAGGCCATCGACCGCCGTTTGTTGAAGTACGAGCAGCGCAGGGACGGCTCCAGCCGCACCCTCGTGCAGTTGCTGGCCTGGATCACCGGCACGGTGATCTTCGTGGAATCGAGCATCAGCGTACTGACGGTGGGCACCCTGTACCGCCCGATCTTCGACAAAATGGGCATCAGCCGGGAGAAACTGGCCTACATCGCCGACTCTTCCTCGGCCCCGAGCTCCATCCTGATCCCCTTCAACGGCTGGGGCGCCTTCATCATGACCCTGCTGGCCTTGGAGGGTTTTGAAAACCCCTTCGGCACGATGCTGCGGGCCATGGGCTACAACTTCTACGCCTTTGCCGCCCTGCTGCTGGTGCCGGCGGTGGTGCTGAGCGGCCGCGACTGGGGCCCCATGAAGCAGGCCGAGCGGCGGGCGCGCTCCGGCAAGTTCCTCAACGACGGGGCCACCCCGGTGGTCGACGAGTCGCTGACCGAGCATCGAGGCCAAGGAGGACGTCCCCCTGCGGGCCACCAACATGATCGTTCCCATTGTAGTGATGGTCATTTGCATGCCCTTCATGCTCGCCTACACGGGTTGGGCGGACGCCCGTTCGCTGCTGGGGGAGGGCGCGGGCGCGGGTGCCATGCTCTTTCAAGCCACCGGCAGTGGCAGCGGATCTACCGCGGTGCTGACGGCGGTGACGATCTCCATCCTCGTATCCATGGTGGTCTACAAAATTCAGGGCATCTTCGGTTTCCGGGAGTCGGTGGACCTGGTGCTCAAGGGCATCGCCGGACTGATTCCCCTCGCGCTGCTGATGCTGCTGGCCTTCGCCATCGGGGCCCTGTGTAAGAAGCTGGAGACCGGCATTTACGTCTCCGAACTGGCGCGGGGGTGGCTGTCGCCGGGCTTGATTCCCTTCCTGGTGTTTCGTGGTCACCTGCTTCATTGCCTTCAGTACGGGGACGAGCTGGGGCACCTTCGCCATCATGATCCCGATCGCCGTGCCCATGGCCCGGGAGATGGACGCCAACGTGCTCATGGCCATTGCCGCCGTACTGGGCGGGGGCGTCTTCGGGGATCACTGCTCGCCGATCTCGGACACGACCATCCTCTCCAGCCTCGCCTCGGCGACCGACCACATCGACCACGTAAAGACGCAGTTGCCCTACGCCGGCGTGGCGGGGGGGATTGCCGCGGGCCTGTACCTGATTTTGGGCTTGCTCTAGCGGCCGTCGGACCGCCTACCCGTCGGACGGGGTCACCCCGTCCGACCGCTTACCCGTTGGACGGGGTGACCCCGTCCAACGGGTAAGCGCTATTCTGCCCTTATTTGAGAAAATCCAGCAGCTCCCGCAGCTTCTCCTCCGGCATCACCTTGGGGAACTTGATTTGCCCGCCCTTCTTCTTCGTCTGCTCTAGGAAGCTGTAGAGGCGATCGGCCGTCTCCACGCGAACGCGGATGTCTTTCAGGGCCTTCTGGCGCGCGACTTTGTAGTTCTTGTTGGCCTCCTTGAGGTGGGCGTCGAGCACTTCCCTGGCCCGCTCGCCGTCCAGCTCCCCCTCGGCAAGGCCGAGCACCCACTGGTGGACGTACTCCCCGTCTTCCTCCCGCTTGATCGCGCCTACGGTAAATTCCTTGACCGTAGCGCCCGTTTCCTCATTGAGGTGGGCGATGGCCTTGTTCAATTTTTCCTCGCTTAGCTGACTGCCCACCACGTTCAGGAAGTACTTCGTGCGGCCGGTGATGACGATCTCCATCCTTGCCTTATCGGTAAACTTGATGGTGTCGCCGATCATGTAGCGCCAGGCCCCGGCGGGGGTAGAGACCAGCAGGGCGTAGTCGACGTTCTCCTCCACCTGCCGGAAGTCGAGCACCTCCGGCTCCTCCAGCAGCGTACCCGCCGCGTCGAAGCCCCGTTCGTCGTGGGGGATGAACTCGAAGTACATCCCGTGGTCGAGTGCCAGTTCCATCGCCATGGTACCCGGCCGGGCGTTGAAGGCGAAGAAGCCCTCGCTGGCCAGGTAGGTATCCATAATGGTGATCGGGTGGTCGAGTAGCGACTCGAAGATCTGGCGGTACGGCTCAAAGGCCACCCCACCGGTCGTGAAGATCGAGAGGTTGGGCCAGATCTCGTGGATATTCTTTAAGTTATTAACCTCGATGATCTTGCGCAGCAACATCACCATCCAGGAAGGAATGCCGGCCAGGGCACCCACGTCCCACTTGGGCGCTTCCTCGGCAATGCGCTGCACCCGCTCGTCCCAGTCGGCAATCTGCGCGATCTCCAGTCCCGGCTTGTACACCCCCTCCATGAATTCCGGCATGTTACTCACGTTGATGCCGCTGATCTCGCCCTCCTTCCAGCCGTCCTTCTCGGTGAGGCTGGCGGAACTCGTGAGCATGAAGATGTCCTTCTCGAAGAGTTCGGGGGGCAAATCGAAGTTAGCCAGGCACTCGGCCTGGGCGCGGCCCACCCGCTGGGTGCACTCGAGCATCTCGTCGGTCACGGGAATGCGCTTGCTCTTCTTACCGGTCGTGCCGCTGCTGAGGGCAAAGAAGCCGGGCCGCCCGGGCCAGGTAATGTCCGGGTCGTGCCGCTGCTTTTTCCACCACTCCTCGTTCATCTCGTGGTAGTCGAAGACGGGCACCTCCTCCCGGTACGTCTGCCGGATGTCCTCCGCTTCCAGGATCCGGGCGAAGTTGTAGTACTTGCCGAAGGCCGTATCCTTCGCGGTCTCCAGCAGGTCGCGAAGCTGGGCCTCCTGCGCGGCCTCCGGATCGGTAGGCTCGTGGGGCAGTAGGGAGTGCTTGGTTTGGATCAGGGCTTTGATCACGTGTCCGTAGAAGGCCATAAGGTTTGGGGAAGTGGGTAAGGAGGAAGATTCCTTTCGGAAACGCCGGCTTATCCCCCCACGTTCGCGGCCGGCACTAGATAAAGAGGCGGCGCACCACCACCCGCAGGCCCACCTGGTAGAAGTTGCGGTTCGCCCGGGTGCCCTCCTCGGGCCGGAGGTTGCCATTGAGGAAGAATTGGAAGGTCGGCTGAAAGCGAATGGCCCAGTCGCTCGACAGCTTCCGGTCGTAGCCGATACCCGTCGTGAAGGAGGCCAGCAGCGGGCGGTAGGAGAGGTCCTCCTCCAGCCGGCCGGACGCCGTTTCTTCCCCTCCGGCAAAGGTCGTCCGCTCCGTCCGCGTCCCCAGGTGGTACTGCAAGCCGGCACCGAGCATGAACAGCACGCGGTCTTGCTCGGTCACGTCCTGGTAGAAGTTCAGCTCGAGGGGCACCGACAGGTAGTGCGCCGTCACCCGATCGCTGTAGGACGCCCCCGGTGCTCCCGGCTGCGGCTGTTCGAGGGTGCCGTACCCGACGTTAGTATAGCGCACTCCGGTACTAAAGCCGATGCGGTCGACGCGCGATTCGTAGATCGCCCCGATGCCAAAGCCGAAGGTGCCAAATTCCAGGCTGTCGATCTCCTCCAGTTGCGCGAAGGTGACGTTATTCGTCCCGGAAATACGGCGCTGGCTGGACTGGGGCGTCAACTCCAGGCCAAAGCTGCGCTCCAGGGTCTGCGCGGAGAGCAACAAGGGAAACAGAAGCAGTAATAGCAAGCAGTGACGGAACATCAGGACGCGATTTCCAGCTTGAACGTTCCGGAAAGCCCGCTGCGCATGCCATCCTCCGCTACTGTAAGACTTTGGACGCCGGACGGGCATCACTACTCCTCTTCGCCCGCCGTCTGAAAGAAACTGAAGATCGTTTTGCCGTAGCTGCGCACCTCCGTACAGCGGGGGTCGCCGCTGAAATCGTGGTGGGGATTGTGCTCCAGCACGAAGAGTCCCCCCGGAGCGAGCAGGCCCGCGCCAAAGACCAGGTCCGGCAAGTCGGGAATATTCGGCAGCGGGTACGGCGGCCCGGCGAAGATGTAATCGAAGGGCTTGGTCACCGGCCGTTCCAGGTACTTGAAGACGTCCATGCGCCAGACCTCGATACAGTCCTCCACGCCCAGGGTAGCGATCGTTTTCTTGACGAAGGCCACCGCCGGCGGGTGCTTGTCGACGTAGGTCACGTCGCAGCAGCCCCGGCTGATGAACTCGTAGTCGTGGCTGCCCGTGCCTCCGAACAGGTCCAGCACCCGCAGATCCTCGAAGTACAGGCGGTTATTCAGCAGGTTAAACAGCCCCTCCTTGGCGTAGTCAGTGGTCGGGCGGGTAGGCCAGTTGTCGGCGGGGGGCGAGAAGCGACGCCCCTTGAATTTTCCGGAAATGATGCGCATGAGGGAGGGTTTGGAAGGGCGGTTACCGCAGACAAAGCAGGTCGAAGTACAGGTGGGGCGGCAGTCCGTCAAACTCCGGCGGGGCCGCGGGTGGAGTGGCGTACACGCTGAAGCGCAGGTCCTCCACGTACTGGTAGAACTGGTGGTAGACCTCCCCCGCGGCCGTCACTTCCCCGCAGAGGTAGAGCGGAACGCGGGCCGGGGAGAATCCGCACTGCTCGTAGGCCAGCAACAGGTAGTACACCGCATCCTGCGGGCTCGCGAAGGAAAAGGCGTTGTAGTACTCCAGGATTCCGTTGCGGTGGCCGGCGACGAACAGGCGCGGCCCGCGCACGGCACAGGAAACCGACGACTGCCCCAGGCGCCGGGAGCGGGCCGCCCAGGCCGTCAGCAGCCCCCCCGTAAAGTGCTGCGGGCGCCCGCCGCCGAAGTGCTCCTCCACGGCATCCAGGTGGGCCCGGCGGGCGGCGAAGATCAGCTCGCTGCCGATCTCCTGCAGCCGTTCGTGGCGCACCTCGTCGTCGAGACCGATCACCGTCAGCTGCTCCAGGTAAGTCGCGGGGTGGCCCTCGGTGAACAGCGGGCGGGGGACGAGCACCATCGTCGGCGTATCCCAGGCCACTACGGTACGGCCGAAGTCCGCCGTGCGGAGTCGCTCGTCGGCCGCCACGAGCTGCCCCAGGGTAGCGGGCCAGTCAGCCCGCTGCGCGGCGTCGAAGGCATAGGACCGGTAGGCGAGCAGGCGGTTGGCCGTCCGATCGCGGATGATATACGCAAAACTGTCCACCCCCGTAAGGATGGACAGTTCGTAATCTTGCGGCTGCTCCAGGTGAAGGGCCGCGGCGGTAATATCGTAGTTGCTTACTCCCAATTCCCGGCCAGGCTGGGCTTGCTCAGGTCGCCGAATTTGAGGGGGGCGTTGGGGTCGTAGCGCTGGTCGTAGCGCTTGAAACGCTCGTCGGCGAAGCGGTCCATGAATTCCTTGCGCGCGATCCCCACCTGGACGACCGGCACCTTGGTGGACTGGTAATCGATGGTATCCGCGGCGATGTCAAATACCTTATTGTCGGTGTAGGGGACGTACTCCAGTTTATCCAGATCGATGCCCAGGGCCCGGACGCTGTCGATGGCCGGGGTATACATGGTGTCGTAGGCGGTGCTGGGATCGAAGTTGGGATCATCGGGGTCTCCAATAATACGGACTTCGGTAAAGCGCCCTTCGGTCAGCACCTGCTTCAGGGTGTCGAAGCTGGGGGCAAACATGCCGGTGATGTCGCGGTACATCTCCTGGGTGGTGCGGATAATTTTCAGTTTGTCGGACACCGCGTCTTCCCGCAGGGCGCGCTCGTCGGCGAACGTGATGGGTTCTTCGATACTCCGGTAAAGCAGA
The DNA here is from genome assembly GCA_963803525.1 of Lewinellaceae bacterium. Taxonomy (GTDB): domain Bacteria; phylum Bacteroidota; class Bacteroidia; order Chitinophagales; family Saprospiraceae; genus Neolewinella. Next base: position 147,209 of record CAWDMV010000002.1, on the reverse strand, counting down.
AAGGCCAGAAAGAAGGCCAGTACCAGAAAAGCCAGACTGAATATTTTACGCATCGTGAGCAGTTAATTTGTGCAAGTATAAAACATTTTCGGTGGAGCCCGAAAAGGGCCGGGATAAATATACGTTTATCCCGGCTGCCCTCGTTCGTTCGGGTTACTCCGTTAGGATGCGGCCGGTCGCGGGTTTGGCGTTCCCGTCCGTCCCTTTCCTTGTCCGCTTACCGTTTGACAAGCTAAAAGCTTGTTTGGGATTCCGCTCATCACCGCAAACTTGTTCTTTTGCGCTTACGCTTCGACTCAAAAGAGGGCAGTTAGCCCGTCACCGCGAAGCAGCCACGAAGTGTACCTCCCCCTTTTCAAGGCTCGAATAGACCCAAAATAGCGGCATTTTCGTCTGGCTCGGAAAGCCCGAATAAGCTCTAAACTAACCGCCATGCCCACCATCCTAGCCATTGAATCGAGTTGCGACGATACTTCCGCCGCCGTCGTGCGCGACGGCGGCGTACGCAGTAACGTCACCGCCACCCAGGCCATTCACGTCGAGTACGGGGGGGTGGTACCGGAATTTGCCAGTCGAGCACACCAGCGCAACATCGTCCCCACGGTCGAGGTCGCCCTACGTCGGGCGGGCGTGACCGCCGCGGACATCGATGCCGTAGCCTTCACCCGCGGCCCCGGCCTCATCGGCTCCCTGATGGTCGGCGTCAGCTTCGCCAAGGCCTTCGCCCTGGCCCGCGACCTGCCGCTCATCGAGGTCGACCACCTGCAGGCCCACGTCCTGGCCCACTTTGCCGAAGATCCTAAACCAGATTTCCCCTTCCTCTGCCTCACCGTCTCCGGGGGGCACACCCAGCTGGTGGTGGTCCGCTCCCCCCTCGAGCAGGAGATCATCGGGCGCACGGTCGACGATGCGGCGGGGGAAGCTTTCGACAAGTCCGGCAAGCTGCTGGGCCTCCCCTACCCCGCCGGCCCCGAGCTCGACCGCCTCGCCGCCCTGGGCAGCCCGGTGCTCGACTTCGCCCAGCCCGACCCCGGAGGACTTGACTTCAGCTTTAGCGGACTCAAGACCAGCATCCTCTACCGCCTGCAACGGGAGGTAAAGGGCGATCCGGATTACGTCCGCACCCACCTCCACGACATCTGCGCCGCCATCCAGGACGCCATCGTCACCACCCTGCTGAACAAGCTGGTCGCGGCCGCGGAGCAAACCGGCCTAACCCAAATTGCCCTCGCCGGCGGGGTCTCGGCGAATCGGGAACTGCGGCAGCGCCTACAGGAGGAAGGCACCCGCCGCGGCTGGACCACCTTCGTGCCCCGCCCGGAATACTGCACCGACAACGCCGCCATGATCGGCGTGACGGCCACCTTTAAGTACGCCCTCGGGGAATTTGCGGACCACTCCGTAGCCCCCGCCGCCCGCCTCTAAGCCGGTCTCCCCTTCCACTCCGTCCGGAAGCCCAGCAGGGCGGCCGTGCCGATGCCCACGAGGTAAAAGGGATAAACCAGTTGCACCGGCACGAACCAGCGCATCAGCTCGCCCCGCCCGTAGTGCCGGCACACGGAAGCCAACAGCACGGCATCTACGACGGCCTTCAGGCTCCAGGCCACCAGCGCGGCCCGGAAAAATTCCTGGATAATCAGCCCGAGCAGCAAGCCCCCGAGAATACCCGCGGAGGTGACAAAGGCCAGTACCTGCGCCAGGCTCAGGGCCGGACTGGCGTAATTACCCGCCTTACCGGCCCACCGCAGGCGCTGCTGCCAGAAGGCGGCCCAGCCGGCTACGGGGGCGGTGGTCACCAGACCGGCCCGGTCCGCGGCGTAAGCGATACGCAAATCCGGTCGGGCGGCGAATTTATGCAGCAGCAGTACGTCGTCGCCCGACGGCAGGTGATCCACCCCGGCGTAGCCCCCTACCGCGAGGAAGGCCGCTTTTCGGAAAGCAAAGTGCGCGCCGTTCGCGAGCGCCGGCGTACCCGCGGCCACGGTAGCTGCCGTAAATAGTTGGTAACCCGCTAAATCCAGGGCTTGCAGGGCAGCACAGAGGCCCGTGACGGGGGCGATGAACACCGGGCCCAGCACGACGTCGGCCCCTTCGGCAAAACGATGGGCCAGGTGCCGAATGCCCCCGGCGGGCCACCGGCAGTCGGCATCCGTAGTAATGATCACGGCTGCCTCGGTGTGGGCGATGCCCAGGGCCAGGGCGGCCTTCTTGTGGGCCACTGTGTCGGCTGCCACGGGGAAGTCCTGCAGCCGCAGCACCCGCGCACCGCCGCCCCCCTGAGGAAGGAAAGGGTGGTCGGTAGAATGGTCGTCGATGAGTAAAATCTCGAGCAGTTCCCGGGGATAGTCCTGGGCCAGTAAGTCAGCCACCAACTGCGGCAGGTGCACCGCCTCGTTGCGAAACGGTACGATCACCGCTACGGTAGGGAGTGGCTCGGTTGGGAGCGGAAACTCAGCCGCCGCGCGGCGCCAGTTGCGGTAGTTACGCCACTGCCAGCCTACGTACAGCATAGCGAGGAGGGCGGGAAGCGCCGCTAGCCACCCCAAAACTTACTTGAAGTACTCGTCGTAGCCCGGTTCGTCGCGGCGGGGGGTCCTGGGCTCGGGGGGCGGGGGCAGCACCTCGTAGTCGGCGTCGATATCCATGGTCCGCTCGGGCAGTTCCTCGTAATCAACCCACTTGCCGTTCTGGCGCACGTCGGCTTCCCGGCGGGCCTCCTTCACCTTTTTCTTGAAGAGCGCCATGCCCAGGAAATACAGGAAGACGAAGGGGTAGAAGATCACCGTCAGGGCCGAGGCCGCCAGGCCGTAGATCCAGTTGCGCTTAAACAGCTTCTGGATACCCTTTAGGTAGCCGGTCACGACGCGGTAGTCGATGATCAGGGCGGCGATCAGTACCAGCGGGGCGAGCCGGTACATCAGGGCGATGATCCATCCCACGATGGAAAAGAGGACGTACAGGACGACCAGCGCCACGACGATACCGATGGCGGTACTGACGGGGGAACGTTCAAAGGGAGAGCGAAAAGATACCATACCAGGGGAACAGCCCACGGGTGCCCCCGGTTGGACGGTGGACCCTTCCGAACCCCTATTTTCGTCGTACGGGGCCGTTTTCCCGTCGAACGGGCGCGGGCGGGGCCACGGGTGCGGGGGGATTCCGTAAATTCGCGGGATGATCCGGCTATTTTCTTCCCTGCTCCTGCTTCTTCTGGTCTCCGGACTCTCGGCCCAATCGGAGGCTATCCTCACCGCCCGGGTGGAGGGGTGCAGCCAACCCCTGCGCCTCTATACCTTCACCGGCTTCGGTTTCGCGGTGGAACGGGAGTTGGAAAAGCGGGAAGACGGCAGCTACGTACTCCCCTCGTTCCCGGAGGAGCCGGCCTTCCGCTACCTGGGGCCAAACGCCAATGATGCCCTACCCCTGATCGTCGGCGGGGAGGCGGGCCTGACCGTCACCGGGCGCTGCGGAAAGCTGCGGGAAGCTACGATTACCGGAAGCCCGATCAATGCAAGCTACGCCCGCCTGAAGCAAACCTTCGAGGAGCAGACCGCCCTGCACACGACCCTGGTCCAGGACATCGAGGTCGTCCAGAACGAACGCGTTAACGAGGAGGGCCGCGCGGCCATGGCCGAACTGGATGAAGAAAAGCGGGCGCTGGTCGACAGCCTGCGCGCGCGCTACCCCCTGCTCGGCCGGATCGCCAGCCTGAACACCTACCTGAGCTACTACTCCGCCGACGCAACTCAATACTCCAGCGCCTTCGATCATTACGTAAAGGCTTACTTCCAGTTGGTCGACTTCAGCGACCCTGGTTTCGATGATCTCTCCTGGACCTACGAGGCGGCCCGCAGCTACACCTCCAACCTGCTGAAGCCGATCCCCAGCGCCAGTCTGGCCGACCTTCTGCTGCGCGAGACCCGCCGCTGGCCCGCTACCGGCCGCGCCCGTTTCCTGGCCCGCAGCGGCGCCCTGGCCGCCCTCCTGCAGGCCAAGCACCCGGCGGCGGCGGCGGTTGCCGACAGCCTGCTCACCGAATACGCCGAGGCCTATCCCACCCAGATGGACGCCCTGCGCCGGCAGACCGCCAGCTTGAGGAGTTTCACCATTGGTGCTCCGGCCCCCCTCTTTACCGCGCCCACCCTGGAGGGGACGGAACTCAGCCTGGAGAGCCTGCGCGGCAAGGTCGTGCTGCTCGACTTCTGGGCCAGCTGGTGCGCGCCCTGCCGCCGGGAGAACCCCAACGTGGTGCGGCTCTACCACCGCTTTAAGGAGGCGGGCTTCGAAATTCTGGGCATCAGCCTTGACGACCGGCGCGAACGCTGGGAGCAGGCCGTCGCCGCCGATAAACTCGACTGGCTGCACGTCTCGGACCTGCAGGGATGGAAGAGCGCCTACGGGCAGCTGTACGGCGTGACCAGCATCCCCCAGACCGTCCTGCTCGACCGCGACGGCAACATCCTGGCCCGCAACCTCCGGGGCGCGGAGCTGGAACGGAAGCTGGAGGAGGTACTTGGCGGAAATCCTGACTAACTTTGCCCCAATGAAGACTTTTAAATCACGCCTGCTGATCGTGCTGCTGGTGGTGCTCGTATCGGTAGGCCTGGACCAGTGGACGAAGTACCTGGCGACGGTGCATCTCCAGGGGGAGCCCGACCAGTTTTACTTCGGCCAGCTTCTGCGGCTTACCCACGTGCACAATACGGGGGCTTTTCTCAGCATCGGTTCGGGCCTCAACGACTTCTGGCGCCCGATCCTGCTCAACCTCTTCCCCGCCCTGCTGCTGATCGCCCTGCTCTTCTACATCTTCCGGGAAAAGCTCCTCAACGCCTGGCAGGTCGTGGCGCTGGCGCTCATCGTCGGTGGCGGACTCAGCAACATCGTCGATCGCCTGCTCTACGGCCACGTCGTGGATATGCTGCACCTCAAGGCCTTCGGCCTGCAGACGGGCATCTTCAACGTTGCCGACATGGCCATCATGGCCGGTATGTTCATCATGCTGCCCTTCGCCCTGCGGCCCCAGAAACAGGTACAGCCCGCCGAGGAACATTAGAGCTTGTTTGGGATTCCGCTCACCGCCGCAAACTTGCTCTTTTGCGCCTATTCTTCGTCTCAAATACTGTCACTTAGCCCGCTAGGCTCCCCTTTTTGAGGCTCGCATAGACCCAAATTAGCGGCGTTTTCGTCAGGCTCGGAAAACCCAAACAAGCTCCTAGGGGGTATCCGGCTCCTGGCCAAGAAAATCGATGTTCCGCCGCAGCCCGCTGAATTTGGTGCGCTTAACGGCCGAGTGCTGAAAAACCCGGCGGAAGACCTCCTCGGTCATTTCCGTCCACTCCCGTGCTCCCATGCCGGGAAGGTCTTGATGGGGCAGGAAGGCGGGCTCCGCGTGCGGGCGGCTGAAGCGGTTCCAGGGGCAAACCTCCTGGCAGATGTCACAGCCGAAGGCCCAACCCTCCATGCGCCCGGCGAACTCCGCCGGAATGGCCTCCCGCAGCTCGATGGTGAGGTAGCTGATGCATTTGCTGCCGTCCACCACGTAGCCCCCCGGACTGATCGCCTCCGTGGGGCAGGCCTCGATGCAGCGGGTGCAGGTGCCGCAGTGATCCCGGATCGCATTATCCACGGCCGGCGCCAGGTCGGAGATGAGTTCGGCCAGGAAGAAATAGCTGCCGGCCTTGGGCTGGATCAGGAGGGTGTTCTTGCCGACCCACCCCGCACCCGCGCGCGCCGCCCAGTCCCGCTCCAGTACCGGCGCGCTGTCGACGAAAACGCGCCCCTCGACGGGCCGGCCCAGGCTTTCTTCCAAGCGGTCGACCAACTCCCGGAGCTTACCGCGTACGACGCGGTGGTAATCTTCTCCGTAGGCGTAGCGGGCCAGCTTAGGGGCTTCCTGGCTGGGCGTCTCGTCTTCCGGGAAGTAGTTATATAGTAGGGACACGACCGAGCGGGCGCCCGGCACCAGCTTGGTGGGGTCCACCCGCTTGTCGAAGTGATTTTCCATCCACCGCATGCTGCCCTGGTGGCCGGCATTGAGCCACTCCTCCAGGCGACGTTCCTCCGGCTCCATGCGCTCGGCCCGCGCGATGCCTACGTGGCCGAAGCCCAACGCGTAGGCAGTCTGCTTAATCGTCGTGGCGAGCTGGGTGGGATTCATGCTAAAACGGAACGGCCGCCCCGCGGTATGCGGAGCGGCCGTCAAGGTAGGCAGCCTAAGCTGTACTAGAAGTCGTTGATGGAGCGACCGGTGAAGGACATCACGTTGCGGAAGCCGACGTAGGACTTGGTGGTGTCCTGGTACTCAAAGGTACGGGTACCGTTCTGGAGGTAGAAGCTGATGTCCTTCCAGCTCCCACCGCGGATCACCTTGCGCTTGTAGGAGATGGGATCGTCGTCCTTGGCGTTGTAGCGGATGTCGGGGTTGAAGTCGTGAACGAAGCTGGTGGCGTTCTCCTGGAAGGAGGTGATGGTCCACTCGGCTACGTTGCCGGCCATGTTGTACAGGCCGTAATCGTTGGGGTAGTAGGCGTCGACCGGAACGGTGTAGGAACCGCCGTCATCGGCGTAGTTACCGCGGCCGGGCTTGAAGTTGGCCAGCAGACAGCCCTTGCTGTTGCGGACGTACGGGCCACCCCAGGGATAGGGCGCGTTCTCCTTACCTCCACGGGCGGCGTACTCGAATTCGTATTCGGTGGGCAGGCGGAAGTCCTCGATGAGGGTTTCCTGATTGTACTGGTTCCACAGCGTCGTGCGCCAGAAGCTGAAGGCGCGGGCCATGTGCCAGTCGATACCGACCACGGGGTAGTTGTCGTAGGCGGGGTGGCTGAAGTACACCCGGGCCATGGGCTCGTTGTAGGCGTAGGCGAAATCACGGACCCACACGAGGGTGTCGGGGTAGACGTTCACGGTCTTCTCGGAGATGTAGTCGGTGATGCCCTGCCCGTCTACGCCCCGGGGGCGGGCCAGGGAGGCTTCGGTCCAGTCGACCTCACTGTAGGAGTATTCGTAGAGGTTGGTGTTTACCTGCTTCTTACCGGCGTAATATTCCTCCAGGTACAGTTCGGAGAGGGTTTCATCGGTATAGTCGAGGGGGATCTCCCAGTCGATGTTGCCGTTCTCGTCGACGTCGCCCAGGATGACGTGGGCGATGGAGTCGCGCACCCAGTCCAGAAACTGGCGGTACTCGTTGTTCGAGATTTCGGTATCGTCCATGAAGAAACCGTTGATCGTCACGGCCTTCGGCCGCTGGATGAAGGTACCGGTGATGTCCTGGTCGCTGTTACCGATGTGGACGGTACCGGCCGGGACGTAGACCATACCGTAGGGCTGGACGCCCTTCCAGGTGGGCCGATTAGCGGAGCCGACGAGTTCGCCGGTCTCCCGACTGCCGCCGCAGCTAAAAAAAGTCAGGGCCATCACGGAAAGGGCCAACAGGGTGTGTACAAAGTTTTTCATGCGCGGAACCGGAATTGTCCTCGGAGTTTTCTTAGGAGGGGGGAGTTATCGAAGAAACGTAGATAAAAAGATAGTTAGTATCGTGGGTTGGTTTGCCGGACAAAGTTTAACAGTCTGGCGCATCCAATCTGCGGGCAGGCGACCAAATTCGTCATTGCTTGGTCCGCGGGTTAAAAATCAGGGGCGGCGGGATACCGGCCCCGATGCGCTGCTGCAAGTTATACTTTAGCGTGAGCTCGTGGCTGCCGTCCTGTACGGTGCGCAGATCGGACAGCGTGAGGTCGTACGCGTAGGCCACGGAAATCTTTTCGCTGAGGTTTATGCCGGCCATGATGACAATGGCATCGGAGGTCTGATTATTGTAACCCCGGTAGGCGGCTCCCCCGAACACGTTGCCGTTGTAGCGGGCGATGGCCCCCACGCTGAGCTGGTGCTGGGTCCCGTCGCTCACGGCAAACAGCAGGGGGTCGACCTCCCAGGAGCGCAGGAGATCAAAGCGCGCGCGCAGGTAGGCATGGTACTGCCGCCCGAGGGCGTAGTCCAGGCCCGGAAAGGAGAGCACGCCCTCATTCAGGTTGCGCACGGACAAGCCACCCTCCACCCGCTCGGCCTGGTAGTAGATGCCGGCGGTCAGGGTGAAGGTGCCGGCCCCCTCGTTGCCGATGGGCAGGAGATCGTCCTGGTGGTTGACGTTACCGGGCTCGGAGTAGATGCCGCCGGGCGTACGAAGCTCCCCGCCGTTGATGCCCATCTGCAGGTAGCGGGCGCTGATGCCGGCGGACCACACGGCCGAGGGGCGGACGAGCTGGTAGTTCCAGCTCACGCCGAAGCGGTTGAGCTGGCGGGCGCCGATGACGTCCCGCTCCGCCTCCACCCCGAAACCGCTGCTGAGGAAGTAGACGGGCAGGTGGGCGCTGAGGGTCTGTCCGCTGGGTTGCCCGTCGAGGCCGGTCCACTGCGCGCGGTAGGTGGCGGTGATGCTGAGGCTGTTATCGAGGCCGGCGTAGGCGGGGTTGAACTGCACGGGGTCGAGCCAGTAGAGGCTGTACTGCGCGAATTGCTGCGCACCCGCGGTCCCGCCCAGGAGCAGCAAAAAGGCAACGTACAGTAGTTTTTGGGACATCAACGATCAGTTCAGCAGGTGAAGGGCCGCTTCCATGGTTTCAACCGGCAATTGGCAGCTCCGGTTCTCGCACACAAAGTAGCGAAGTTCCGAAAGGTAACGATTCATCAATAAGGGAACGTCGGGACGGTCGGCTTCGGACGCCAGGATCAACAGGCCGGGTCGGTAGTCCGACAAGAATTTCCGGGCCGCCTCCCGCGCCCCGGGGCCGGTGATGACCAGCTCCCGTTCGGGGGTGCCGAGCAGCAGCGCCGTCAGGCCCCAGCCCGCGAAACTCCCGGGGTAGCGCTCGATGGCCCCGGCCAGCGCGGCGATCATGGTCTCCGCCCGCCGGGTGTAGGCGGCTTCCCCCGTCAGGCGGCCCAGGCGGTACAGGTTGTGGGCCATTTGGGAGTTGCCGCTGGGCAGGGCGTTGTCGTAGAAATCCTTGGTGGCCACGGGCAGTTCGCTGTCGCCGGGGGCGCGCAGGTAGAACATGCCGTCCCCGGCATCGGAGAAGGTGGCCAGCACGTGGTCGACCAGGCCGCGGGCGTCGCGCAGGGCGTAGTTCAGCTCGAAGGTGACCTCGGACAGGTCCAGGGCCGCGGTCGCCAGTGCGGCGTAGTCGTCGAGGAAAGCCGGGGCACCCAGTTGGCCGGCGGTGCGGTTGCGGTACCACTGCCCGTCGTGGAAGAGTTGTGCCCTCAGGCTAGCGTACAGGTGGGTGGCCAGCGTCAGGTAGTGATCGTTGCCGGTGGCCCGGTAGCACCACGCCCAGCCGGAAACCAATAGGGCGTTCCACTGCAGGATGAGCTTATCGTCCGCCCCCGGCGGCACGCGCAGCTTACGCACCTCGGCCAGCAGGCGGCGGGCCTCCGCTACGGCCGGCGTGACCCGGGAATGGGCCACCGGGCGGTAGGGGATATTGGTACGTTCCTCCTCCCAGTTGCCCTGCCGCGTGATGCCGTAGAAGTCGGCCACTTGCTCCACCAGGTCCGCCTCGAGTACCTCTTCCAGCTCATGGTACTGCCAGACGTAGTACTTGCCCTCCACGCCCTCGCTATCGGCGTCCAGGGCGGCGCGGTAGCCACCGGCGGGCAGGGCCATTTCCCGCGTGAGCCAGTCGGTGGTTTCGCTGATGGCTTCGAGGTAGCGGTCGTCGGGGGTCACGAGCTGCAGCTTGCCGAGCAGGCGCAGCAGCAGGGCGTTGTCGTAGAGCATCTTCTCGAAGTGGGGTACCCGCCAGTTCGCGTCCACGGTATAGCGACTGAAGCCCCCGCCGAGCTGATCGTAGATGCCGCCGTCGAGCATGGCGCGCAGGGCATGGCCGGCCCGGTAGATGTCCTGGTTGTTCCCGCTCAGCAGGCCGTGGGCCAGCAGCAGCTCCAGCGACTGGCTCTGGGGAAACTTGGGTGCCCCGCCAAACCCCCCACGGGCCGCATCGTAGGTCTTGCGCAGGTTCTCCAGCATGGCGGCGGAGGAGTCCGACTTACGGGCGATGCCCAGCAGGCGGTCGGCCCCCTTGCCGAGGGTATCGACGAGTTGTGCGGCCTGGGCCTCGAGGGCGGGGCGGTCCTCCCGGAAGCTCTGCGCGATGTACTGGAGCAGTTCCGTCCAGCCGGGCCGGTCGTACTTCCGCTCCGGCGGGTAGTACGTCCCGGCGTAAAAGGGCCGCGCGTCGGGCAGCAGAAAGGCGTTGAGCGGCCAGCCCCCGCCCCCGCTGATGGCCTGGCAGGCGTCCATGTACACCTGGTCCACGTCGGGCCGCTCCTCCCGGTCGACCTTGATGCAGACAAAGTGCTCGTTCATCACCGCCGCGGTGGCCTCTACTTCAAAGCTCTCGCGTTCCATCACGTGGCACCAGTGGCAGGTCGAGTAGCCGATGCTGACCAGGATGGGCTTGTCCTCGCGGCGGGCGCGCTCGAGGGCCTCATCTCCCCAGGGGTACCAATCGACGGGATTGTGGGCGTGCTGGAGGAGGTAGGGGGAGGTTTGGTGGGCTAGGCGGTTCAAGTGAAGGTTAGGGGTTAGGGGTTAGGGGGTTAGGGCGGGCGTTGTAGGTACAACAGGGGGGCGGGGCCGCAGGTGCAGTAAACTGAGGAGAGAAGGCCTTGACCCCTTACCCCTTCCCCTTTGACTCCTTAACCCCCTTCCCCCGGTACCGTCCCGTCCGGCAACCGCCACGGCCGCGTGGGCGCGAAGGGCATCTCGTGGAGGCGGGCGATGGTCAGTTCTTCGGGATCGCGCCAGGCGGGGATGCCGATGGTCACCCGGTCCTGGGGTACGTCGGTGCGGCGGGTGCCCTGCAGCATATCCCAGCAGGGGAAGATCACCCCGAAGTTGGCGTTAAATTCCTCCTCCACGATGCTGTGGTGGATGCCGTGGGCGCGCGGCGTGATCATCACCTTGTCCAGCAGACGTTCGAGCCGGATAGGCAGGCGCAGGTTGCTGTGGTGGAAGGCCGTACAGCCTTCGAAGACCGCCTCGTAGCCGAGCACGAGCCGGGCGGGTGCCCCGATCAATAGGATCATGCCGCCGCGGTACAGAATGGAGAAGACCTGCTCTCCGAAATGGAAGCGGAAGCCGGTGGTGACGTCCATGTCCATATCCGAATGGTGCACCTGGTGCATCCGGTACAGGAAGGGCAGGCGGTGGGTGCATACGTGCCAGAAGTAGTTGGTGTAATCCAGCAGCAGGAAACCGGCGGCGTACTTCGCCCAGGGCGGCAGGCCGAGCCAGTTGGTCAGGCCGAAGCGCCGGCGTTCCGACCATTCCCCGGCGTACACCATGGCGGGCAGCAGGGCGGCGCGCACCACCGCGAAACCCGTGGCGGCCACCGCGGTATTGATCACGGTGCGCTTTATTTTCGACTGGTGTTGCTCGCGCAGCACGAGCACCTCTTCGAGCAAATACAGTCCGACGACCACGCCGGCGAGTACGGGGAAGGCCCTGCGGTCGAACCAGGGGAAGGAGAAACGGAAGTGAGGCATTCCACAAAGTACAAAGGGCTTTCTTTCAGTAGCTATCGGGACCCCGCACGATACGACTTTCGGCCGCACGGGTATTCCATGACCACCCGGCCAAAAGCATCAATATTCTTAATGTCCAATAATTGTCCTGCAATTGCTTTGTACCATCTTTACCGCAACGAAGAACCTCCCCCATGCCGCCCGCCCCCCGGAACGGCAAAGCGAACATTACCCGCTCCTGCAACGGCCTAGCACCCACCATCCCCTCCCGGAAACCGTGGTTTGCGATGACCTTCGGGCCGGTCTGGCTGAATGGCTGGGCGGTGGCACCGGGTGGCGGATGGTCCTTATTCTTGACCGTCCACCGATTTCACTGAGTATGCATTGCACCTGCGGCCCCGCCGGAATTACCTTATCTTCTCGGCTAAACCCGTTACCCCGTGTCAGAGCACATCACCCACATTGCCGTTGCCGAGGATAGCCTCCGCGTAGTTAGCCAGCGCGAGGACTTTAGTGAACGCATTCAGCGTGCCGTGGCCGCCTACCCCGAGGCATTTCGCTTGGGGAGTTGCACTCGCTCGGGAGATACCTTCATTCTGCCGTTGCTTACGCACTGGAAGGAGCAATGGCGGGGCGACGCTTCCCAACGGGAACAGCTCGCCTACGTGATCGGCTGGATGGGTCACTTGGCGGGCGACCGCACCTTCAAGCCGGTGTATCGAATTACGGATCTGGCCTACTTCACCCGGGGTTACCCCGGTCCGGCTCACGCTAGCATCTACCACGACGCGGCTACCTTTCAGCGGGTATTCGGTGAGGGAGCGGAGCCGCCTTTCCACCCCGCTACCCTCTCGCACGCGTTGAGCGACCACCCGGCCGCGGCCTTCCTGCCGGTGGCGGAACTGGAGAGTGCGCTGGCCATGCAGTTTGCCGACCGACTGGCCGCCATCAAGACGTTCTTACCCGCTACGGTCGACGACTGGGAAAAGCAGTGGGCGACGTTGAACGAGGAGCGGCAGCGGTTTTACGTCGAGATCGACCGCTACACGGAGGCCTATCAGGCTCCCCGGCCGGCGCGGACGCGGCAGTACCTCATCGATCCCAACTTCTACGATGACCACGACCCGATCATTCGGCTGGCCCGCGCCGTGCAGGAGGGGGAGCCCGCCCTGGTAAGCGTGGAAAACGCACTGAAAGGCACCGAGCAGCAGAGCCTCTACGCCCAGAGTTTGAAGTTGGGCCACGACTTTATGTACGCCTGCAGCCAGTACCTAGAGGGCCACATTGATTTGGAGCAGGCCAAGAAAGATACCCGGCAATTTCAGGCACATAGGCAAAGTCTGGAATACTACGTCGAGCAAGCCAAACAGCAGCAAGGAGAGTAACCCACCAAGCACCAGCCATGATGTCTAGTACCCCCACCCGCAGAGGTTTTTTGAAAACGTCGTTCGTACTCGGCCTCGGCGTCAGCAGCCTGGGTGCCCACGCCGGTCTGCCGCACGTAAGTCGGCTCTTTGTTCATAAGCTGAGTGGCCCCGCGGCCCTGGCCCCCTTCCTAGCGACCGAAGACCTGCTGCGGCTGGTGGAGCTGAGCGAACTGCCGAAATCCGTCCGTCAGGCCCTGACCGTCAACCGGGAACTCGTCCACCTTGGCCGCGCCTGGTCGGTGGACGAGGCGGGGCTAACTGCCGTCTTAAACGAATCGCGCCAGCTCTGGCGGGCCGAGCGGGGGCAGGACCGCGGCTTCACGCAGTTCGCCCTGGCGGCCGGTCACCTCGTCGCCCGGGAAATGGAGGCTATACTGAGTCCCCAGGAGACCGATCCCGAGGCCGGGGTGTACCGCGACACCTACCTCTTCAAGCAGCTCCAGAATGCCCGGCCCCACGCCCGCCAAGTGAGCCTGACCGAGCCGGTGACGGAGGTGAGCCCGGCCCAAGTGGCGGAGTTGTTACACCTGATGCAACAGCGCAACCTGATTCGCATGCACACCCTGCGACCGGAGTTCAGTGACATTGAGCGCTGGCTGACGGACTTTCTCAAGTCCTACCACGACATGAAGGCGGAGAACCTCCAGTACGGCAAGGTCTTCTGTACCCCGGAGGCAGACAAGCTGCGTCGGTACGTGCTCGAGCCCAACTTCTACGATCCCGCGGATGCACCGATTGTCGCCGCCCGGCAGATGGCCATTGGCAAGATCGTCGGTCGGGGAAGGCTGGACCTCACGACGGCTACTTCACAGTACGGTCGGGCACTCCTCAGAGGCATGGATATGCTGCATATGGTCAGTAAGCAAGTGGTGAGCAGTTGATCGCTCCACCAAAACGTCCTCCCTTTAGGCCCCTCTCCCTTGGCGGTATCTTCCCCCCATGAACCCGGGGAAACTTACTTTCCGCTTTCCGTGGCGCGCCTACCAGGCCCGCATCCTGGACCGCCTCGATCGCTACCGCGCGGACGGCAAGATCCACGTCGTAGCGCCCCCGGGGGCCGGCAAGACCGTACTGGGGCTGGAGATCATGCGCCGCATCGGCCGCCGGACGCTTATCCTGGCCCCCAACCTGATCATTCGGGAGCAGTGGGGGGAGCGGCTGGTGCGGGATTTCGGCGGCGACCCGGCGATGATCTCGACCGACCTCTACGCCCCGGGCACGGTTACCATCGCCACCTATCAGGCCCTTTACGCCTACCACGAGAAGCAGGGGACCGAAGGCCTGGACTGGGTGCAAACCCTCATCGTCGACGAATGCCACCACCTGCGCCGGGAATGGTGGCGGGTGCTGAATGCCCTCTACGCGCGGTACGCTCCCGACCTGGTGGCCCTCACCGCTACCCCGCCCTACGACGTCAGCGGCGTGGAGTGGCGGCGCTACTACGGCTTCTGCGGGGAAATCGACGAGGAGATCAGCATCCCCGAGCTGGTGGCCAGTGGGGACCTGTGTCCGCACCAGGACTACCTCTACCCCATCCTGCCGCCACCCGGGGAGTCCAGCTTGGTCACCAACTGGCAGGCGGGGAAGACCGCCTTATTGGAGTTGGCCACCACCCGCTCCGCCCTCGCCTACCTGCTGCGCGCTCACCCCTGGCTGCAGGACCCGGAAGCCCACTACACCGATATCTTCGAGCACCCCGAGTACTTCACCGCCCTGCTGAGTATGCTGCGTGCCCAGGGCAGCGTGCCGCCCGCCGCCGCCCTCGGCATCCTTCACGGGGAGGCCACGCTGGCTCCGCCCCTCGATGATTACTGGCTGAAGGTCTTCTTGGAGCGGGCCCTGCGCCACGACGAATACTTCGCCTGCGATTACGCCAAGCCGCTGCTGCAACCCTTCCGCCGCGCGCTCTCCGGCCTGGGTGCCTGGCAGCGGGGCAAACTGCAGCTCGATCGGGCCCTGCCGCCCGCCACCGGCCTGACCGCCGACCGGCTGGAGAGCCCCACGGCGCAGCTCGCGGCCCTCGTCCGCATCGCCCAGCTGGAGAGCGAATCGCTGCTCGACGAGCTGCGCATGGTCATCCTCACCGACAACATCCACGAGGAGTTCCTGCCCACCACGGAGCACGACCGCCAGCCGCTGCTCAAGGTGGGTACGGCACCCGTCTTCGAGGCCCTCCGCCGGGAAGCAGGTACGCCCTACCACGATCACCTCTGCTTGCTCTCCGGCTCCCTGCTCGTCCTGCCCGCCGCCGCCCGCGCGCGCTTCCTGGAGCTGGCCTACACCGAACTACCGGCCACCACGGTGATTTCCTTCCGGCCGCTTTACCCGGGGGCGAATTACCTGATCGTCGATGCACCGGCCGGGGCGGGGAAGTCGATCGTAGCCTGGGTCACCCAGCTCTTCACCGAGGGCCACATTCAGCTCATCGTGGGCACGAAGTCGCTGCTCGGCGAGGGCTGGGACGCGCCGGTGGTCAACAGCCTCGTGCTGGCCAACCGAGTCGGCAGTTTCGTGCTCAGCAACCAGATGCGGGGGCGGGCCATCCGCACCGTGGCGGGGCAGCCCGACAAGACGGCCAACATCTGGCACCCCGTGGTCGTGCACCCCGACGTACGCAACGGCGGCCCGGAGGTGGAGCGCATGCGGAGGAGGTTTCGCGGGTTCGCGGGTCCGAGGCTGGTCGGCAGACCCGCGATTCAGAACGGCCTGGAACGCTTCGACGTGGGCTTCACCGCACCCGTGGCCGCGCCTGGCGGAGTGCGCTTTTCCACGACCGACGCCGACTCGATGGAACAACTCCGGGAAGTAACGGTGGCCCAGGCGACGTCCCGCGCAAACCTGGCCGCGCGTTGGCGCGAAGCCCTCGGCTCGGGACGGCAATTGGTGGAGGCGATCCGCCCGCCCGCCGAGCGCTACTACGAACGGCAGGACCCCCTCACCCTGCACTACCGCGAATCGGTCGACCGCCACGTGGAGGCCCGCTACCGGATGCGGCTGGTGCACCTGCAGGTGGCTAATCTGGGCGCGCTGCTGGTGGGCTTGGTGGGTGGACTGCTGCTGCTCCCGACCGTTTTCCTGCTCGCTGGCGCGGCGATCGTGGCCCTGGCGGGTGCGGCCTACTTCCTGCCGCGGATGCTCCGCCTGCGCCGTGAGGCCCTGCCGCTGCTGGAGCGGGCCGACCGGCATCCGGCCTTCGGGAACGAGCTGCGCCTGAGTCCGCATGTAGTGTATCCGCTGCTATTCTCCCTGTCGCTGCTGGCAGTAAGCGGGTGGGCCCCGCTGGTATTCTGGGCGACGTATTTCGGCGGACTGGCGTTGGTCACCCTGCTGCAGCCGGAAGTGCAGCGGGCCGCGGCGGCGCGGCGCCATACCCTGCTGGCCGATACCCGCACCCGCTTGCTGGCCTACGGCAGGGCCCTGGCGGAAACGCTGAGCGGCGGACAGCACTTTCACGCCGCCACCCCGGCCCAGCTGAGGCTGGAGGAGGCGGCCGACGAGCAGTACCTCTACCTCTCCGACGCCGAGCACCACGACAACCAGCTCTTTGCCGGGGCGCTGGGGGAGCTGATGTCGCCGGTGGACAATCCCCGCTACCTCCTGCGGCTGCAACTCCCCGACGATTGGACGCGCGGCGAATACTACCTCGGGGTGCCCGCCGCCCTGGGCAACCGCGCCGACGCCGACCGGCTGGCCGAACTCCTGAGCGGGGCCGTAGACCAGGAATTCGAGGCCATCTACACCCGCGAGCCCGCCGGCCGCCTCCACCTCCTCACCGCCCGCCTGCAGGCCAGCAGCAAGTCCGCGGACGAGCTGGCGCAGCGGGAACAACACTGGCGCTGATGGTCCTGCAACTGCTGGCCCTACTAATCTTTTGCCTGTCCCTGCTGCGCTTTATCCGGCGAGTAATGCAGGAGATGCGTCGGCAGCGCACGCTTACCTGGCCGCGGGCGACCGGCCGATTGGACGGGGAAACGGATGCCCTGCGCGCCGCCTCGGTGAACGGGGAAGGCAACACCACCTTCTACCACGCCGAACTGGAGCAGCCCTACACCTTTTACGCCCAGGGCAAGCGCTACGCCGGCACCCGTCTGGCTCCCGGACTGGAGCGGCTAAACGCCTCCGAAGCCGACCTGTTCCTCCGGGAGCTGGCGAAGCACCGGAGCTACGAGGTGTTCTTTGACCCCGCGGACCCCACGGAGAATTACCTGACCGTCGGAAGCCGGCTGCTGAGCTACGGCAAGCAGCTGCTCTTTTTGGTCTACGGACTGTTCGTCCCGGCCGCCCTCTGGTGGTGGGGGACCACCGCCGCGCCCACGACCCTGGCAACCACCCTCCTCAGCGTAACGCTGGGCCTGCTCGCTGCCCTACTGGCCCTCTATTACCTCATCCAACCCCTATTCAACCTGGGCAAACTGCTGATCCCGGCCGACAGCTACGGCCCGGAGGAAGCCGAAGACGCGCTGCTGCAAAGCCTGGCGGACCGTCCTGCCGCACCCGCGCACGCGCCCAGAGCGAAACAGCCCCTGGCGGCCCGGCGGCGGTAGGTCGGTAGGTATTACGAATCGATCGCAGGAACGGAAGACGCCTACTTCCCCCGCACAGTGAACGTCACCCGCTCCGGCCCCACCCCCGTAATCGTCAACGACGTCCAGGCCGCGGGCAGCCGGCCCTGCCCCTGCACGATGCCCGCGTCCGTGAAATCGAGCCCCCCGAAGCCGAACAGGACGGCCTGCAGCATGCCCCCGGCCCCGGTGGCGAAGTAGGGGTTGGTGCCCCCGGCCGTCTCGGCCAGTACGCCGAAGGGCGGCACCTCGTTGGGCTGGTAGCTTTTTTCGAACAGCGCGTAGGCCTTGTCGAGGTCCCCGAGGCGGGTGTAGAGGAGGGAGAGGATGGCGTTACCCATGGCCGGACCGTCCTTGGCCAACTTCGGCTCGTAGAAGGCCAGGTCCTTGCGGATCTGGGCGGGTTCGCGAATAATGTCCATCGGCCAGGCCAGCAGGTTGACGTCCGCCTGCTTAATGATGGTATCGACGTAGGTGGCGTTTTCCCGGGTCGTACCGTCGGGAAACTTCAGGAGGGGGATGTTAGCCGCCACCTCGGCCCACTCCGGATCGGGCTCCATACCCAGCACCCGCGCGGCGTCGCCCGCGTACCGGAGGGCCGTGATGGCCATGCCGTTGGTGTAGGCGTTGTTGTCGATGTTTTCCTCCCACTCGTTGGCTCCGATGACGTTGTTGATGCTGTAGCGGCCCGGCCCCTCCCGATCGACGCGGCTGACGAAGAAGTCGGCGGCCTCCTCCATTACCGGGTAGCCGGTACTGCGCAGCCAGGCCGTATCTCCGGTGACCTGGTAGTAGCGCCACATCGCCCAGGCCACGTCGCCGGTGATGTGGTGCTGGAACGGCCCGGTGAGTGCCCACACGGGGGTATCCTCGGAGCCGTCGTCGGCGCTCTCCCAGGGGAACATGGCCCCGGCGTAGCCGTGCATGAAGGCATTCATGCGGGCGGCGGGCAGGCGGTCGTAGCGGTACTGCATGATGGAGCGGGCCATAGCGGGCTGCAGGGCCAGCAGGCCGGGGTACATCCAGATCTCGGTATCCCAGAAGACGTGGCCGTTGTAGCCCAGTCCGGACAGGCCCATCGGCGAGAGGCTGTAGGCTTGTCCCGCCCGCGCGAAGCTGTAGAGGTGGTAAAGGGCGGAGCGCACGGCGACCTGGTCGCGCGGGTTGCCCTCGATTTGGATGTCGGATTGCCAGAGCTCGGCCCAGGCGGCGCGGTGCCGGGCCACGAGGCGGTCCAGGCCTTCCAGCTTAGCGAAGATGGTCAGGCGCTGCGCTTCACTCAGGGGGTCGGCACTGTGCTGGCTGGCGATGGCACTACCCACGACCCCGAAGGTGTAGGTCTCCCCGGCGGCCAGGGGCCGGTGAAACTTGGCCAGGTGCATATTGAAATCCCAGTTCTCGTGGATGATGTTGGGCTCGTCTTCCTTGTGCTCGGGCAGCACGAAGCTGGTCGCGGCCGCTACCCGGTGGGCGCCGGTGGGGCTTTCGGCGACGCTGCTGAGCACGCCGAGGAGGACGTGGGGCTGGTCGACCTCCGCGTAGTTCTGCCGCACGTCGCGCAGGTGGTCGGGGGCCTCGATGATGGAGTAGCCGGTGATGGTGGTGGGCCGGTCGGCGGTGATCTCCACGCGGGCCAGGGCCGTGAAGGGCAGGTGGCGCAGCGACAGCAGGGTGTGGCGCACGGTGAGCGAGTCGCCGACGCGGAAGGTGGTCACCAGCTCGGCGTGCTGCATATCGAGCGACTGGGTGAAGTCGGTCATGTCCCCCGCCCCGATGCGCCGGCCGTTGACGTTGAGGGCCATGTTCATGTGGTTGAAGGTCTTGAGGATGTTGGAGACGCCGCCGCGCTGGTAGTCGTCGTACACCCCGTTGAGCACCACGTCGCTGACCTGCATGGGTTGGGGACTGCTCACCAGGCCGACCATGCCGTTGGCTACGGTGACGCCGTAATAATTCGTGGGGTCGATGTCGGTCGCGGTGATCGTCCACTGGGCGCGGACGCAGGTGGAACACAACAATAGCAGGAGGAGGAGGGTACGCATGATCGAGACTTTAGCCCAATGTACACCGCGCCTGGTGGAACACTGTTTCCGGCGGCGACGATCGAGGGCCGACCCGTTGGACGGGGTGACCCCGTCCATGCAAAATCCGTTGGACGGGGTGACCCCGTCCAACGGCTTAAGCGGTCGGACGGGGTAGTCGTGGCACCCGCGGGCCCGCCAAACGCACACCAACCCTGGGCTTCCCCCAGGCGTTAGCTTCGAAATATTCAGCACGTATGGGCGCCGACCTCCAGAACAATACCTCCACTTCCCCCGGCATACAGGCAATGCTCCCGTTTTTGTACGCGGCCTGGACCGACCGCCACCTCAGCGTGCCGGAGATCGAGTCGCTGCGACGGGATGCCGGCAAGCTGCCCTTTTTAAGCAAAGCGGACCGCAAAGTGCTGGCCGAGTGGAGCGACCCCGTGAACCCGCCCAGCCGCGAACGCTACCAGCAGTGGCGCAGCAGCGGGCGGCAGGCGGCGGATTCGCTCCCCGCCGACCGCACCGCCAGCCTCGCCGAACTCGGGGCCTGGCTCGGCCTGTCCGCGGAAGACGACCCCGACGGCCGCCGGGAGTACTGGGCCGGGCAAGTCGCCCCACTGCGGGACATCGAGGCCGGACTGGGAACCGTAGAGGAGGACACCTACCGCTCCCTCTTCCCCCGCTTCGACGAGCGCGAACAATTGATCGAGGCAATCACGGAAGCCAGCGTAGACCCCGCCGCCCTGCAGGCTATCCTGGACGGAAAACACACGGAGACCATCAATCGGGTAAAGGAGATCCTACTGCGCCCCTCCTTCGAACGTTCTATCCTCCGCATCAAGGAGGACCAGCGCGATCAGGTCATGCGCTGGTGCAAGGAACTGGCCCGGGAGGGCATCGGCGCCCTCTCCTACCCCAAAGCCTACGGCGGTGAAGACAGCATGGCGGAATACGCGGCGGCCTTCGAAACCATCGCCTACCACGACCTCAGCCTGACGATCAAGTTCGGCGTGCAGTTCGGCCTCTGGGGCGGGGCGGTATACAACCTGGGCACCGAGCGTCACCACGACCGCTGGCTGCAGCAGACGGGCACCCTGGAGTTGCCCGGCTGCTTTGCCATGACGGAGACCGGTCACGGCAGCAACGTGCGCGGACTGGAAACCACGGCCGTCTACGACCACGAGCACCGGGAGCTGATTGTCCACTCGCCCAGCGTGGGGGCCGGCAAGGAGTACATCGGCAATGCCATGCACGCACATATGGCGGCGGTGTTCTGCCAGCTGATCGTGAACGGCGAGAGTCACGGCGTACATGCGGTGGTGGTACCGATCCGGGGGAAGGAAGGACTGACCCTGCCCGGCATCCGGGTCGAGGACAACGGCTACAAAATGGGCCTGAACGGCGTGGATAACGGCCGGCTCTGGTTCGATCAGGTGCGGGTGCCGGTGGACAACCTGCTCGACAAGTACGGTGGCATCACGGAGGAGGGGACGTACACCAGTCCGATCGAGAGCCCGACCCGCCGCTTTTTCACCATGCTCGGCACGCTGGTGGGGGGCCGCGTCTTCGTGCCGCGCGCCGGCCTGAGCGCCGCGAAGTCCGCCCTCACGATCGCGGTGCGCTACGGGCTGCGGCGGCGGCAATTTCCGGCGGAGTCGATGCGCACGGAGACCATCATCATGGATTACCCCAACCAGCAGCGCCGGCTGATCCCGCTGGTGGCCAAGGCCTACGCCGTGCAATTCGGGCTCGACCACCTGCTGGAGCGCTACGTCCACCGCAGCGAGGACCAAATGCGGGAGATCGAGGCCATGGCCGCGGGCATGAAGGCCTACGCCACCTGGTTCACCACGGCCGCCATCCAGGAGTGCCGGGAGGCCACGGGCGGTAAGGGCTACCTGGCCGAAAACCGCTTTGCCGACCTGAAGGGGGACACCGACATTTTCACCACCTTCGAGGGCGACAATACCGTACTCATGCAGCTGCTGGCGAAGAGCCTGCTGACCGAGTTCAATAAATCGTTTCGGGAAGACGGCAACATCGCGGTCCTGAAGTTCGTGGGCCGGCGGGTGAGCACCATCGTCACCGAGCAGAACCCCTACGTCGTGCGGCAAACCGACCGCGAGCACCTGGAGAGCCGTGGCTTTTACGTGGCCGCCTTCCACTTCCGCACGCGGCGGCTGGTGAGCACCCTGGGGCAGCGGCTACGGGCCTACATCAAGTCGGGTATGAGCAGCTACCAGGCGGGCCTGCTGTGCCAGACCCACATGATCGAGGCGGCCGAAGCCTACGTCGAGCAACTGATGGTCGATGCGAGCCTAGAGCGGGTGGACGGGCTGAAGGCTTCCGAGGGCCCCGTGGCCGAGTTGCTCGAAAAAACGATCCTGCTCTACGCCCTGCACACCATCGAATCCCACCGCGGCTGGTACCTCGAGAGCGACTACATCAGCGGACAGAAGAGCAAGGCAATCCGGAAGCTGGTCGATACGCTGTGCGCGGAGTTGCGGCCGGAGGTGGGCGCGCTGGTGGATGGGTTTGGGATACCGGATCGGTTGTTGGGGGCACCGATTGCGTTGTGATTAGTCGGCTGACGAGCTGCAATGTCGTCTGCCGAGTTTCAATTCCAAATTCTAAAATTTGATCTGATTGGCGGATTGCGATCCGTGAATTTGACCTAGTTATCGGAAAAGACCTGAGGCTCTCGCACCAATAACCGATACAACAACGGCACCACGTAAAGACTACCCACCGTACCCACCACCAGCCCCCCCAGCACCGCGATCGCCAGCGGCCGCTGCAACTCCGCGCCGAGCCCGCTGGTAAACAGCACCGGCACCAGCGCGAAAATGGTCGTCAACGACGTCATGACAATCGCCCGGAGGCGCCGCCGCCCGGCTTCGTGGATGGCGGAGAGCAAGTCCATCCCCGCCCGACGCGCCCGCTCGATCATATCGACTTTGATAATGGCGTCGTTGACGACAATGCCTCCGGTGACCACCATACCGATGAGGCTCAGCAGGTTGAGGCTCTCTCCGCTGATCCACAATGCGAGTAAGGAGCCGACCAGGCTCACGGGTACGACCAGCAGCACGACCAGCGGCAGCAGCAATCCCTCGAACTGGGCGGCTAGAATCAGGTAGAGCAGTAGCAGACTCACCAACAACACCCCACCGAGCTCCCCCACCCTCCCTTGGTCGCTAAAGTAGCGGCCGCTTAATTGTTGGCTTAGTCCGGGGAGACTGGCCAGCAACGCGAGCGTATCCGGGTCGACCGTGCGTTCGGGGAAGGCAAGCCCTAGGTACTCCCCGGCCCGGTCGGCGGTCAGGACGCGGTAGGCGGGCTGGCGGTCCAGGGTCAGCAGGTAGCGTAGCGGGATCTCGTTGCCGTCGCGGTTCTCTACGGTCGCGGCCAGCAGGCGTTCGCTGGTTAGGGCGTCTTCGTTGGTCAGCAGTACGGGCAGGGCGCGGTCGTTGGCCCGCAGACGGGTGACCTCATTTTCGCTGAACAGGGTAAGCAGCCTATTCTGCAGGCGCGCGGGGTCGACCCGGTTGATCTGCAACTGCCGGTAGTCGAGGCGCAGCGCGATCCCCTCCGCGCGACCGGGGGCCTCGGGGGCGTAGCCGGCTTCGATGAGTCGGTCGATGATGGGCAGCACCCGTTCCCAGGCGGGCGTTTCCCGGCTGGCATTCTCGCGCAGGCGCAACTCCAGGTAGGGGTCGGTATTCAGAAAGATGCGGTCGAAGAGGTTGGGTAGCGGTCGAAAGGCAATCGCCGCGGTAGGGTATTCCTCACGCAAATCGTCGAGAAAACCATCGGCAAAGCCAGGGTTAGCAGGTGGGGACGGCAGGTAAAACTGGAGCTCGGCCGCGTTGGTGGCCTGTTGGTCTTCGACGAGCAGAAAGCGTTGTTCGCCCACGTAGGCCGCCGTATGTCCGCCAAACATATCTCGCCAACGCTGGGTAAGGGCGCGGACGCGGGTGCGGTGCAGGTCGAGGGACAGCGGTTCGTTCCAGTCTACGATCAAGTGGTAGTCGGGCCGCGATAAGTCCGGGAACCCAGTTGTCGGAGAAGCGCGCAGTAGTAACCAACCACCGGCCAACCAAAGAAACACTAACGGTAAGCTAAGCCAGGGTCGGCCTACGAAGGCAGTTACCCCACCGTCGAAGTAGCGCCAGAAAGTGCCCTTTGTCGTTTGTGTCTTGACATCTGCATCCGCCTTCCCTTCCTTCTCCCCTACACGCTTGCTCCGCAGCAACCAAGTCAGCTGCGGTAGCAGGAAGTAGGCGACCAATAGCGACGCCAGCAACGCCAGGGACACCGCAATGGCCTGATCGCGAAACAAGGCCCCGGCAACCCCGCTAAGCAGCACTAGGGGAAGGAACACGGCTACGGTCGTCAGGGCGGAGGACAGCAGGGGGCGGATGACCTCATCGGTTGCCTCCGCGATTTGCTTTGTCCCGATAGCTATCGGGACGTCCCCGCCCGCTTGATCGATGTTGTCGAGGATGATGATGCTGTTGTCGATCATGAGCCCGACGCCGAGGATGAGGCCAGCAAGGGAAACGACGTTGATGGTAAGGCCCGTCAGGTAAAATCCGAGGGTAGCGAGCAGCAGGGCTATCGGTACGGCCAGGGCGATCAGCAAGGGCCGCTGCCAGCCGCGGAAGAAGAGAAAGAGGATCAGGACGGCGGCCCCGGCCCCGTAAAGTAGGCCCCCGGAAAGGTTGCCGATACTGGCGCGCAGGACGGCCGTCTGGTCATTAGCCAGCGTAAACCGGAGCCCGGGATACTGGGCACGCAGGTCGGTGAGGAGGAGGTCAAGGTTATCCTGTAGGGCAAAGAGGCGGGCGGCGGCGCGTTTGCGGAGGGTGAAGGAGAGCCCCGGCAGCCCGTCGGCGTAGAAGTAGCCCCGGGGCGGCTCCGCTTCGTAGGTGACGGTGGCCAGGTCGCCGAGTCGAAGGGTGCGGCCGCCGACATTGAAGTACAGGGCTTCAAGATCGGCGGCGGTGCGCAGCTCACCGGTGAAGCGGACGGCGTATTCGTAAAAGCCGTCGCGTAGTAGAAGGCTGCCGAGGTCGAGGTTCGCGTCGCGGAGAAGGCTGCCGAGGTCCGATTCGGTGATGCCCAGGGCGCGGAGGGCGGGCCGGTTAGGGCGAATGCTGAGGCGGGGCTCCCGCTGTCCGCTCATGTCGGCAAAGGCAATCTCGGGTAGTTGTTCCAGGCGGCGGCGCAGGACGTTGCGGCCCAGCTCGCTGAGTTCGAGCAGTTGGGCGGGGGTGGCGGCGGTGTCGGTCAGCGTCACGCTAAGTTGTACGACGGGGATGTCGCTGACGTCGGTGGCCAGTACGCGGGGCCGGTCGACGTCGCGCGGCAGCTGGTTCATGGCCAGGTCGATCTTCTCGTTGACCTCGATGAAGGCCAGGTCGGGGTTGGTACCGAAGGGGAAATCGAGGTAAAGAACGGCGGATTCGTCGCGACTGCGGCTGCGGATGTCGCTGAGTCCGTTGACCTGGAGGAGGGTATTACGGAGCGGCGCGACGACGCTGTTCTCCACCGTACGGGCCGCCGCGTTGGGGTAGCTGACCTGTACGCTGAGGCGGGGGATACCGACTTCCGGCAGCAGTCCGATAGGAAGCCGGCCAGCGGCCAGTACGCCCAGTACGATCACCGCCAGGAAGGTGAGGAGGACGGCTACGGGGCGGTGGAGGAGGTTGGTTAGGATAGGTTTATCTGGTTTTGCACCGGTAGATCATACCGTCCAATAAATCTTGTAAGCTTTACACTAATGTATATGAAAGCCCAAGACGTCTCCCCTCTCCTACGGACGCGTCATCCGGGATAGGGTCCTTGGATGCAAGCCCGGGTGTGAGGGTGGCGGACGTTCACATATAGTAATGCAACTAAGTTTATCTATTATTATAGTCTTGAGCGGCCTGTAAAGACTTTTGGGTCAGTGAAGGATAATTCTCCAATACCTCCACTTCCGACCATCCATCGGTCAGGCGACCGACGATCAGTTCAACAGAGAGTCGGGTACCCTTGATCCTTGGCTTTCCCGCCAGTACGTCTTTGTCGCTGGTAATGAAGTTAGTCCAGTCCATGGTGTTCTTTACGTTATTAACGATGTCGCTTGTGGGCAAGTTTCTCCTTACTTAACCGCCACCCGCACCCGCGAATCATGGTCTAAATTAAGGTTGCCGGTGACGATGACCTGCTGGCCGGGCTCGACCCCTTCGGAGAGGGCGACCTGCTCGTCGTTTTCGTAGACGACGGTGACGTACTGCCACTGGGCACTTTCACTGGCGGCATCATAGGTGAACACCAACGAGCGCCCTGAGCGGGTAACCACGGCTTGTTTAGGCACTAGCACGGCGGGGGCCGAACTTCCTTCCAGGGTCACGGTGACATTCATACCGGGATAGAGACGGGCACCGCCGGTCTTGCCGAGCCGGGCGCGTACCCGCAGCAGCCCGCCTTCGTCTACCCGGGGATTGATGATGTCGAGGGTAGCGGAGATGCGCAGGTCGGGCTGGGCGATGGGACTAATGTAGATGCGTTGGTTTTTGCCCAGGGTAGCAAGCTCCTGCTCGATCAAGGTAAACTCCGCCTCCAGACTGGTCGGGTCAATGAGGGTGCAGATCTCCTCCCCTACGCTAACAAGGCGGCCGGCCTGCACCTTTACGTCGGCGACGCCGCCGGCGAAGGGGGCGGTCTGTACCGCCTGGGCGAGCAGGTATTCGGCTTCGGCGAGAGCAACCTCGGCGGTGGGGAGTCCGGACTGAATGAGCAGGTTGTCCTTGGCCAATTGCGTTACGGAGGTATCACCGGGGGGCAGGTTGATAGTTAGGCGGAGTAGCAGATCGCGCTCGGCGAAGGCGGCCTCCTCGCGGAGCGCGCGGGCCCGGTCGCGGGCGAGTTCGAGGGGGCGGGTGTCGGTAGCCGCCAGGGTGGCGCCGGCCTTGTAGTAAGCCCCTTCGGTGGGTGCATGGGTCAGGATACCGCTGGTCTGGCTATTGATCTGCACTTCCCGGCGGGCGCGGAGTTTGCCGTTGGTTTGGCGGCGGACGGGAAGCTGGCCGGTGATGGCGGTAGCCAGGGTAACGGCCGGGGTGGTGGATTGGGTGGGAGCCGCTACTTTTGATTGGGCTGGGTCAATCTCCGATGACAACGAGGTGTCTTCACCGCAACTCCACAGGGTGAGTAGCAGACTGAGAGTACAGGAGATTAGAGCGGTCTGGCGCATCCTTCAATCAGGATTGTGATAGGGGGGGGAAGATCGACACTGCTATAGAGCTGCTTATCTACCCCTACGGGCCACCCGTAATGGTTGTAGAACAGCTTCTGGTAGGCGGGGGCAAGGCGTTGACCCTTGCGCAGGCTGGGGGCGTATAGTTTGAGGGTGCGGGCCACGGTACGGGTGTGGATGCCCCACTCCGCGGCCAGCTGACTGCGGGTCTTGAAGGGGATGGTGGACATGGGTGTGGGATGCTTGCTAGAGGGAATTAGGTGGCTCAAAATCAAGTAGATTTTTTAAATCTTTACCTCTAAACTACTTCTTCTATATCTACTTCACAAGTTTATCAGTCGATTCCACAAATGGTTTCGGAGCGCACTCGCGGTGCTGGTTGATCTTTGGTCTAGATTGACCGTAAAGAAAGTGCTACTACTTTGGTATGTCCCTAATTTTTAATAGGTAAAGCACCGCTCCTCCGCTATCGGCCACCTGGTTTTGTAGTTCGATCAACTTCGCGAATACCGACTCGTCAAGATTTTTTCCTCGCTTGTACTCATCTTGCAAGAAATTATATTCCGCTTCGGAAACCATACCGGAATAGTATCCGTCCCAGTAACGTTGTGGGGTTGGTACCAACACTTCGTGTATTTGGAGCAACGTACTATTTACAGCTGCCTCCGGGGTGGCATCGGTAATGAAAAGGTGATTGTAGAGGCCCGTCCGATAGAGGCCGTAACATAAATCGTTAGCGGGGATCGCTTGAATAAAATATGGGGCTTCCTCTACCCAAATGTCACCATATGGATCTTCGCGACCCACGTCATCTAAGATTGCCTGAGTACGATTCCCCCGTACAAACTTAATCAAAGAGAAAAGCTCCATCTCGTCGCCGATGACCTCAAAGATGGTATCCGTAAACTGTCGCTGCAAAAAAATTCGTTGCCCGTACGTGTTGAATTCATTCTTATCATCGAAGAAACCGCTTGTACGTTCCTCTGATGCTTGCACCTTACTCAGACGACCATCTGCGTGTTCGATAATCAGTCGATAACCTACGGAATCATTCGTAACGTGATAGTTAGCAAAGCCATCAGTATAGTAAATCAACGCTGAATCTTGGGTGTAGGCTACGTCGAGAAAATCAACATGATTAGCTGTTTCATGATGAAACACCCCATTGCCTGAATAATAATATATTTTTCGGCTGGCGTTATCATAAAGTTGTAGTTGGTGACTAGCCGCATCATAATCGGCTAAGGAAACCTGACGGTAAGTATGTGGAGAAACACCATCCGGCTTGAGTTGCCACCTTAGCTCGCCAGCGTAGGATAGTGCCGAAACGAACCCCAACTCATAGTCAACAAATATAACGATTTGAAGAGAATCATCAACAAACACATCCCCGAGTTCCCCGCCAATGGCTCTGTACACTGAGTCCGAAAGGTCAATGGTACGCAAATCAAAATATTCGCTTGCGTCGCTGATGGGTTGCGTATCATAATTATCGACCAAAAAGACCACAGGGCTATCTGACTCTGTGTGTTTGCTACAAGAATAAATGCTGATTAGCCAGACAAATGCATAAACATAAAATTTACCCATGAATCAATAATTAACTAAGGGTGTGTTGCTTGCCACAACAAACCCTTGTAATTTACTCTATTGGACCACCACAGTTGAGGTTGGCAGCCGTCAAGGGTAAGCACGGACTACCGCCACAGCCGCAGGCGGTACAGGTGCTTTTACCGCCTGACTCAACTCCACGGCACACCGTTCCCGGTATATTTGCACCCCCTCCATTAGCGTCACGACAGTACTTCGTGATACTTACAAATCCACAACCGTAACTTCCCGTAGAGAAAGTCATGGCTGCCGCCAGACAAAGGGTAGTGATTATCCACTTACTACATGCATAAAGCCTATATGATATATCCATCATAGAACTTGTTACACCTTCATTGACCCAATCAGGTACTGGGCCTCCAATTGATTGTGACTGGGAGGGGCCACATAAGAGGACTAAAGTACAATCATCTTCCTTTTAAATCAAGTGGTTTTAAACTGGGCATCTACTCGAGTAGTTTTTCGTCCATTTTTGTCAAACTTCGATAAGCACAATCTCCCGACCTTGTCCCCCCCGTGAAGCCCTTCCCCACTATCCTCGCCCTCACCGCCCTCGCCCTCCTCGGCTACCTGCTGCTGCCCCGCCTCACCATCCGCTGGCAGCCCGGCCCAGCCACGGCCACCCTGCGCGTCGACTACGCCTGGCCCGGGGCCACCCCCCAGGCGCTGGAGCAGCAGGTCACCGCCCCCCTCGAAGCGGCCCTCGCCCTGGTGCGCAACGTGGGGGAGATCCGCTCGGTGAGCGAAGACGGGAGCGGCTACATCAACCTCGAAGTGGAGGAGCAGGTCGATGAGGACTTCGTCCGCTTCAACGTTGCCAGCCAACTCAGAAGGGTCTACGGCAGCCTGCCCGCCGGGGTTAACTACCCTACCCTCTCCTACACCTTCACGAATGACAACCGTACTCAAGGACCACCGGTAATCACTGACGCGCTTGCCCCCCCAATTTGGTTAATCCGATCTGAAACACCTGAAGTCTTATATCTGACAACGCGCACTAACGGGTCAAGACAACCACATACCGGAAATCACGTTCCCAGTCCTTGAGGTACTGATCGATTTGACCTTCTGTCAATTTAAGTGCCGATTGCGACAATATCTTGCGCTTGTTCTCCTCCAATATTGGTCGTTCGTCGAATAACCATAAGAAGTATCCTGTATTAGAAACCGCATGAATGCCGTACTCCTTCAGATTACCTATTGGCGCACCGGCCAACAGTGAATGAGCAACCGACGTCACAGCACTGACTTTCCCAGTTTCTTTATCGTAGATTGCTAGCCTCTGATCTCTACCTTTGAGGTAATTAAAGGTCAAGTAGTCTGAATTAACCATCAAGTTACCGGCACCGTGCGCGAAATCGGATTCGAAGAGGGGTATCGAGAACTCCGCTATGTCCGCGTACGGCTTTTCAAAATACTCGTCTGGAACATTTGCGCTTCCAAAATCGACGCGAAATTTTGGAGAGAACTCATCCGCACCCAAGTAATAGATAAAAGGATCGTAATGTTGTAGAAATAAGAGTTCGTTTCCATCTTGTGCGAAACTACTTTTGGTGAAGAAATTGAGGTAGTTTCGGTCATCACAATGGGTAAAATATTGATTGACGATTTTTCCCGACAAATCTATCTCTGCAATCTGACCGCTATTGATCGTAACATCCCGGCCCGCATAAAGGAGTACGTTTCCGTTGGGAAGCGTTTTCAAGTCCATTGCGTACATTTCGTGGCGGACCGCCTGACCGACGCCGGCGTCCAGACTAAGGTCCATCAGGCTCATTCCAGACCTACTGATCAGCCGAACCCGATCACCGTCTACCTCAAACTTAGAAACTGATCTAATAGAGTGCCCTGGCCCTCCTCGGCTACCTCCTCCTGCCCCGCCTCACCATCCGCTGGCAGCCCGGCCCAGCCACGGCCACCCTGCGCGTCGACTACGCCTGGCCCGGGGCCACCCCCCAGGCGCTAGAGCAGCAGGTCACCGCCCCCCTCGAAGCGGCCCTCGCGCTGGTGCGCAACGTGGGGGAGATCCGCTCGGTGAGTAAGGACGGCAACGGCTACATCAATCTCGAAGTAGAGGAGCAGGTCAATGAGGACTTCGTACGCTTCAACGTCGCCAGCCAACTCAGAAGGGTCTACGGCAGCCTGCCCGCCGGGGTCAATTACCCCACCCTCTCCTACGCCTCCACCAACGACGACCGTACCCTGGAAACGCCGGTGCTTACCTACGCCCTCAGCGGGCCCGCCGACCCCACCGAACTCTACCGTTTCGCTAGCGAACAGCTCGCCCCCCAGCTCAGCCTGCAGCGCGGACTGGCCCGCATCGAAGTCACCGGTGCCAACCGCCTGCACTGGCGCATCCGCCTCGATCCGCGCCGGCTCGCCGCGGTAGGCATCACGCGCGAAGAAGTACGTAGCCGGCTGGCCGAACACTTCGACCGGCAGGGACTAGGCTTTATAGCTAACCAACAAGAGGTGCTGTACGCCTACCGGGCGGACGAGCCCGGCGACCCCGCCACCCTGACCCGCGACGATTGGCTAAAGGTCACCATTGCCGACCCCCGTGGCCGTATGTACTCCCTCGGCGACCTGGCTGACGTCGTGCGCGTACCCATTCCGGCGACCTCTTACTACCGCATCGACGGCGAGAACAGTGTTCGGCTACTGGCCTACCCGACGGCGGATGCCAATCAGCTCGCCCTTTCCGATGAACTGCGCACCCGCGTCCCCGCCCTGATTGACGCCCTGCCCGTGGGCTACCGCCTGATCCTGGAAGACGACGCGACCGAATACCTGCGCGATGAGCTGACGAAAACGCGGCAACGGACGGTCCTGAGCATGGGTATTCTGTTGCTGTTCGTGCTGCTGGCCTACCGCAGTTTCCGGCGGCTGGGGGTGGTGGGATTCGCGCTGTTTGTCAATCTCGGACTGGCCTTTCTTGGCTACTGGCTCCTCGGCGTAGAGCTGAACCTATACGCCTTTGCCGGCATCGCGGTGAGCTTCGGGATCATGATCGATAACGTCATCATCATGCTTGATGCCCTGCGCAGGCCCGACGGAAGCCGGGTGGGGGCCGCCATCGCCGGCGCTACGTTAACCACCCTCGCCAGCCTGAGCGTGATCTTTTTCCTTTCGGCCGAGCTGCGTGTACAACTCTACGAACTGGCCCGGGTAATGACGATCAATCTGGGTACCTCGGTGCTGGTCGCCCTCGTACTCGTACCGGCCCTGGAGGGAAGGCGCGCGTCAAAACAGGCCGCTGAAACTACTCCCGGCCGGATACAGCGAGGCTACGTAGGCTTGATTTCCTTGCTGGTCCGCTTCCGTAAGACCGCCCTGCTGCTGACGCTGCTGGCCTTCGGGCTTCCACTCTGGTGGCTCCCGAACCGTGTGGAGGGTTGGAAGGTCTACAACGATACCGTCGGCTCCAATTACTACCGCGACGTGCTGCGGCCGACGGTCAATAAATACCTGGGGGGTAGTTTCCGGCTATTCAGCTATTACGTCTACGAGGGCAGCGGCTACCAGGAGGCCACGGAAACTAAACTATACGTACAGGCCGCCCTGCCCGACGGCGCTACGCTGGAACAACTCAACGAGTTGATCGTATTGGTAGAAAATTACCTGGATGGGTTTAAGGACGATATCGAACGCTACACCACCCGGGTCTACAGCGGGCAGTACGGCAGCATCGAAATAAGCTTTCCCAACGGCGGCCGCAGCGTATTTCCCTATATCCTCAAAAATAATCTTACCGTATTAGCTACCAATTTCGGCGGCGTAAAGTGGGGTATTTACGGGGTCGGGCAGGGCTTCAGTAACGATAGTCAGAGCGGACAGAAGGGTTTCAATGCAGAGTTACGTGGCTACAACCAGGCCGGGCTGGACCGGTACAGCGCACGCCTCTCCGAATTGCTTCTACGCCACCCCCGCGTACAGGAAGTCGATGTCGACGCCAACATCAACTGGTGGGAGCGGGAGCGGGCGGAGTACCTGCTCGATATCCGGCAGCAGGAACTGGCGCGGCGCGGGCTCAATCTTGAAGACCTCCGGACCGCCCTACAGTGGTTCGACCACAACGACCGACCGGATCTTTATCTGCGGGGGGGAGAAGCCGTAGCAATCGGTACCCAACAGCCCGACACTTACGACCGCTGGCGGCTGGAAAACTGGTCGGTACCGGTCGACTCGGCGTCGCTGGCCTTCACCGCGGTGGCGAGCCTGACCAAGCGCGACGCCCCCACGGCCCTGCACAAGATCGACCAGCAGTACCTGCGGCGGGTGGCCTTTGATTATTTAGGCAGTCCACGCTTCGGCGAACGTCACCTGGAGGCCTGCCTGGATACCCTGCGCGCCGAGTTGCCGTTGGGCTTTACGGTAGATCGCGGCAGTTACTCCTCCGACCAACAGGCCAAGGAACTCAGCTCCCTGATGGGGCTGGCGGTAGTGCTGATATTTTTTATCTGTGCTTTACTATTCGAGTCGCTAACCCAGGCCTTCGCGATCGTGATGTTGATACCGGTATCGTGTATCGGTATCTTTCTTTCCCTGTATTACTTCGACGTTCGCCTTGACCAGGGCGGATACACCAGTTTTTTGTTGGTAGCGGGCCTGGCCGTCAACGGACTCATCCTCATCGTCAATGAATACAATTACCTTAAGCGAATAGCAGCAGCGGGCGGGGACGCGGGTGCAAGGCTCTACGCGGAGGCCGTCCGTCGCAAGCTCACGCCCATACTGCTCACCGTGGTGAGTACGGCGGCCGGACTGTTCCCCTTCCTCCTCGGTGGCCGCAACGAAGTATTCTGGTACGCACTGGCGGTGGGTACGATCGGCGGACTGGCTTTTTCTGTCGCGGTCATCCTAGTTATCAGCCCCGTCTTCTTCCTGCGCCAGGGCAAGGCGGCGTAATTTTACGACATGCCTACCCACCAGCCCACCCGCATCCACCCCTTCCGCCTTCGCCCCGGCGATGACCTGCGCGAAGGCATCCAGGCCTACGTCGAAGCGCACCGCATCGAGGCCGGCTGGATCGTCACCTGCGTCGGCAGCCTCACCGAATACCACCTCCGCTTCGCCAACCAAGACGCCGGGGCGGGCGGCCGGGGCCACTTCGAGATCGTCAGCCTGGTCGGCACGGTCAGCATCCACGGCAGCCACCTCCACCTCAGCGTAGCGGACGAACACGGCCACACCACCGGCGGCCACCTCCTCGACGGCAACCCCATCTACACCACCGCGGAGATCGTCATCGGCGAAAGCCCCACCCACCGCTTCCTCCGAAAAGCAGACCCCCAAAGCGGCTACCAAGAACTCCAGGTCGAACGCAAAGCTTAACTCCCCTTGACCCCTTCCCCCACCAGAACTTCCCCCAGCCCCCCCGGGTTACCCTAGCAAACCAGCAAGATGTTAGACCACCTCCTCTCCCCCTACACCCTGGGCAAGACCGAACTGAAAAACCGCGTCGTTATGGCACCCCTCACCCGCAGCCGCGCGGAGGGCAACGTGCCCAATTCCATGATGGCCCAGTACTACGGCAACCGCGCCGGGGCCGGACTCATCATCACCGAAGGCACCTCCCCCAGCTTCAACGGCCTGGGCTATCCCCGCATCCCCGGTAATTTCTCGATCGAGCAGATGGAGGGCTGGAAGCTGGTGACGGACGCCGTCCACGCAAACGGCGGAAAGATATTTCTACAACTCATGCACTGCGGCCGCGTCGCCCACCCCGACAACCTCCCCGCCGGCGGCCGGGTGCTGGCCCCCAGTGCGGTGCCCATGACGGAAACGAAGATGTACGTCGACGGCAAGGGCGAGCTCGACATCCCCCTGGCCGAGGAAATGAACCTCGACGATATCGTATTCGCCGTGAAGGAGCACGCCATGAGCAGTAAGGTGGCCATGGACGCCGGCTTCGACGGCGTCGAACTCCACGCCGCCAACGGTTACCTGATGGAGCAGTTTCTCTCCCCCATCACCAACAAGCGCGACGATCAGTTCGGCGGCTCCATCGCCAACCGCATCCGCTTCCTCCGCGACGCCGCCGAGGCTACCGTTGCCGCCATCGGTCCGGACCGCGTCGGTATGCGCATCTCTCCCTACGGCTACTTCGGCGAGATGGGCACCTACGACACCATCGACGAAACCTACGTACAGCTCGCCAAGACCATGAAGGAAATCGGCCTGGTCTACCTCCACATCGTCGATCACGAGTCCATGGGCACCCCCCACGTCCCCCAGTCCATCAAGCAGCAGATCCGCGCGGCCTTCGGGGGCACCATCATCCTCTCCGGCGGCTACAACGCCCAGCACGCGGACCGGGACATTGCCGCCGGGAAGGGCGAACTGGTCGCCTTCGGACGGCCCTTCATCGCCAACCCCGATCTCGTGGAACGCTTCAAGCAAAGCGCCGAACTCAACATCCCCAATTCGGATACGTTTTATACCCCCGGCCCGGAAGGCTACCTCACCTACCCGATGCTCAGCCACCAGGACTAAACGATTGGCCCTTTCTTGGCTTACTTGGCCCCCTTGAATTCCTTGATCTGCTCGCCCAGGTCATACACTTTGACCTTATTACCCAAGAACCGACGCAGCAGACTCGCTCCGATGGCGGACTGGTAGCCCCCGCCACAGTGCACGACGATCGGCCGGTCCTGGGGGATTTCCTTCCAGCGGTCGCGCAGCGTCCACACCGGCACGTTGAGCGCAC
This sequence comes from Lewinellaceae bacterium, assembly GCA_963803525.1. Lineage (GTDB taxonomy): Bacteria > Bacteroidota > Bacteroidia > Chitinophagales > Saprospiraceae > Neolewinella. The sequence continues at coordinate 112,101 of CAWDMV010000002.1, read as the reverse complement.
CGTAGAAGCGCGTATCCTCGATCGCGGCATTCGGGGGGCGCACGTCGACGATCGTGTACCTTCCGATGTGGTGCTCTTTAAAGTCCTCGAGGTCCAGGCGTTCCTCCATGAGTTGGTCCAGTCCGCTATCCCAGCGACTCACCCCGGTCACCTCCCGATCGTAACCGATTTTCGCAATACTCTGGGCGACCGGATAGGCCATCTCGGAGTCATCCACCACGACGTGAAACCGTTCCCCCGGTTTTAGAATCGAACCTAACCACAGAGCGAAGGGTCCGTCCGCCTGAATATTGACGGCCTTGCGCGGGTGTCCGGCGCGAAAGTCAGCGGCGGGGCGCGTGTCCACGATCCACACGTCCTCTCCCAGGGGCAGGGCACTGGGCGCGTACGCGGGTGCGGGGGAACCGGCCCGGGTAGCGGCGGCGGCATCTTCGGGAGTGAGGATAACGCTTCCTCCTTTACTCGGTACGACCGGCTGGGTCGGGGCAAGTTCATCGCGGTGTTCCTCATCGAGCAGGCTGCCGAAGGGCGCCATGGCGGCACTCCAGTCGGGGTACCCTTCCTCATTCCCCTGCAGGCAGCCGGCCACGTAGGCGGGCACGAAGGGATAATCTTCGAGCAGCCAGTCGGCAAACTGATCCGCGTTTTTCTGCTCGAATACCGGGCTGTCGTCCTGGGCCTCAGTCAGGTTAAACCGCTCGTGGGTGGCGTCGTCCATCTTGCTGAAGTGAGCGTCTTCCCCGAAACTGGCGTACACCGTGGCCTTCGGCGGTAGTCCCTTGATGATGCCCTGGATGCTCTCATACATTTCCTTAGCGTACGTGCGCTCGTTGTGGAGCGGGTTCTTATCGCCGGGTCGCGGCAGGGGGTAGGCCGTACCCTGGTGCAGCAGCATCGCTCCACAGAAGATCCCGTCCGTCTCGCCCCCGGCGTCCATCGCCAGGGCCGTGATGCTGTCGGGCGTGTAGCCGGGCGTCAGCTGGGTCATGATGTGGCATCCCCCGCCAAACTCGATCATGGTGGCCCGACCGGCCTGGGTGTACAGCCCCTCTCCGTGAAATTTGTACTTGGCCGCACCTACTATAGTCGCTCCGGTGAGCCGCCGCAGCTCCGCCCAGCCGCTGGCAAAGGCACCCGGCCGGTGGGTCATTACGATGGCTACGGCGCGCAGTTTATGTTCCTCCAGGTACTCGAGGTAGGGGCTTACGCGCCGGCTCGGGTCCACCACAATGGCTTCACCCTGCTCGCTGATGATGTAGGAATACTGGTCGATGGTTTCGTCGTGGAAGCGTTGTGTAGTCATACCTCCCTAACCGTCCCGCGCCCCCGCAATGTTTAGAGCTTGTTTGGGATTCCACTCACCGCCGCAAACTTGCTCTTTTGGGTCTATTCTTCGCCTCGGAAAAGGTCACTCAACCCGTCACCGCGAAGCAGCCACGAAGTGCACCTCCCCTTTCGGAAGCTCGATTAGACCCAAAATAGCGGCGTTTCCATCAGGCTCGGAAAACCCAAACAAGCGCTTAGTACCGCCGGGTGATCAGCGGGGAATGCGCCCCCGGCCCCCCCGGTCGTTTGCGCAACTCATCCAGGCGATCGCGGCACTGCTCGCAGCTGGCCAGGTGCTCACTGATCTGCCGCTGTGCCGCTGGGTCCTCCGCCCTGGTTACCCCATTCCAGAAATCCAGCAATTCCTCATCTTCCGGATGGCGAAAGCTACCCACGACCTCCCTTCCGATCCGAAAGATGATATAAGCCGCTACGACGGAGATGATCACGATGTCCATACCCCCCCTAACCCCTACACCCGCCCGTCAGTTGAATACCCCCTCCCGCCTCAGCTCTACCCGCCCAAAGAACTAACGCACTAAGGTCCTAACCCCCTCCAACGACCGCCCCTCACGAACTAAAGAACTACCCCACCCCCCCCTTCATCCCCCCCACCCCGCCCTTAGTAGAAAACCGCCGCCCCCTACCTTACCGCCGCCTTACCTTACTCCTCATGTCCGTAGTTACCCGAGAATCGCCCGGCACGCCCCTCAGTACCTTCAGCGACCGCCTGGGCAGTACTCTGATGCGCCGCCCCTTTTACCACGGGATCGGCTGGTTGGCGTTTTTCGGGCATTCTGGTCATCCTGCAGTTGCAGGCCGGCGAGTACAGCATCGGGCTTGTCCTAATCAACGAGTTGATCACCATACTGGTCTTCGCCGTGGTGGTCTACACGAACCTGCTCTTCCTCTTTCCCGCCTACCTCAAGCCCGGTCGCTTCCTGCTGTATCTCGCCGGCCTCATCGGACTCTCCGTCGTATTCACCCCCATGGAGCTGGTCATCAAATACTTCCTCTTCTCCTACCGCGAAACCATCCAAGTGGACCTGCTCAACAATATGGAAGCCTACTTCCTCGGCAACTTTCTCATCGGCGGCATCAGCTCGATGGGCAAGATCATGACCGACTGGATCGCCGAGAACCGCAAGAAGCAGGAGGTCGAAAACGAGACCATGCAGTCGGAACTGCGCTTCCTCAAGTCACAGATCAACCCCCACTTTCTCTTCAATACCCTCAACAGCCTGTACGCCCTCACGCTGAAGAAGTCCGACAAGGCCCCCGACATCGTCATCAAGCTCTCCGAGATGATGCGCTACATGCTCTACGAATGCAACGAGCCGAAGGTGCCCCTGCGCAAGGAGATCAACTACCTCCAGAACTACCTCGACCTGGAACGGCTGCGCCAGCGTGAGGGCATCGACATCACCCTCGACGTGCAGGGCACGTCGTCGACCAGCAGATCGCCCCCTTGCTGCTCATCCCCTTTCTCGAAAACAGTTTCAAGCACGGCATCAACGCCGCCATCCGTGGGGGTTTCGTACACGCGCGGCTGGAGGTGGAAACGCGGGCCGTCAGTTTTGTCCTCGAAAACAGCAAGGGCAACGTCCTCCCCCGCTCCCCCGACAGCGCCCGGCCCAGCGGCGGCATCGGCCTGGTCAACGTCCGCCGCCGCCTCGAACTCCTCTACCCCGACCGCTACGAACTCGACGTCACCGAAACCCCCGCCACCTACGCCGTACGACTTAACTTGGAATTATAGCCCCCCCCCCACGAGCGCAGCGAGCATCCCCACAAATCGTACATCTTAAGTCATATATCGTAAATCGTAAATTCCCATGATCAACGCCATCATCGTCGACGACGAACCCTTAGCCCAGGACATCCTGGAAACCTACCTCGAGCGCATCCCCGAGATCGAGCTCATCGCCAAGTGCGACAACGCCTTCGAGGCCAACGACGTGCTGAAAAAGGAAGACGTCGACCTCATGTTCCTCGACATCAACATGCCCCAGCTCACCGGCACCGACTTCCTGCGCGGCCTCACCGACCCCCCCGTCACCATCTTCACGACGGCCTACCCCAACTACGCCCTCGACGGCTTCGAGCTCAACGCCCTCGACTACCTCGTCAAGCCCATCAGCATGGACCGCTTCCTCCAGGCCTGCAACCGCGCCGTCGAGCAAGCCGAACTCAAGCAGAAAGGCCAAGGCCCTCCCCGTACAGGACGGCGGCCCCGGCTACTTCTTCGTCAAGGCCGACAAAAAGCTCGTCCGCGTCAACCTCGACGAAATCGTCTACATCGAAGGCCTCAAGGACTACGTCATCATCCGCCTCCCCAACGACCGCGTCATCACCCTCCAGACCATGAAGTCCCTCGATGACCGCCTCCCCACGGCCGACTTCCAGCGCATCCACCGCAGCTACATCGTCAACCTCAACCGCATCGAAGCCCTCCAGGGAAATATGGTCGAAGTGAAGGAAAAAGGCAAAATCACGACCCTCCCCGTGGGCAAGAGCTACCGGGATGTGCTGGCCGAGCGGATTGAGCGGCTACGCCTTTAGGCAGTTTTTTAGTTCGTTAGTTCTTTAGGCATACGTTGCTAATGCCCCGCGCCACTCACCAACTCACTCATTCACCAATCCCGCATCCGCCCCACGCGTCTAAAGATCTAACGAACTAACACCCTCCCCCCAGCCGTATTCCCTCCGAATTCCGGCGCATACATACACTGCACCCGCCCCAGGCCATGGCTGAAGGTCCCCGCGTAAGTCGTGAAGAGGTCGTATTCGAGCGTATAAGTCCCCTTGGGCAACTCGTCGAAGAAGAAGTTCGTGGCCAGATCGCCGGGCGCGAAGTAGTAGCCCAGGCCGTTCTGGTAGCGGTAGGTCGACAGGGCATCCACGGGTTCGAAGGCGGCGGCGCGGCGGTCCTTGAGGTGCACGTAGTCGAGGTCGCGGTCGCTGCGCAGGGTCAGGCGGACGGTCACGCGGTCGCCGGGGCGGAGCGGGTCGTTCTCGGTGATCCCGAGGAGTCGATCGCCCACCTTTTTGTAGAGCTGGCGCTCCAGTTGCAGGGGTCCGTCACTGCTGGCCTGCACCCGTTCGGCGAGCTCGGTGTACTGCCAGTAGACGCCGCCCCAAACGAGGTCGTTGCTCCGGTTTCTCACCTTTACCGTGCCCAATGTGCTGTTCACCTGCGGCCCCGCCACCCGTACGCTAAACTCCCCGGTGCCGGCTTCCGGTGTTTCCTGAGCGGCGCGGACGCGGGTGCCGAGTTCCTCCCCCAGCGCACCCGACCAGCTGGCTGCGAGCGGACGGGCATTCTCTTCCGCCACGTACGTTTCGCCCGCATTCAGGATGGCGTACACGGCCGCGGCGGTAGCTTTCGTGGTGGGCCAGTGGTTGGTCCGCTTGTTGGTCAGCAGCCAGAGGCGCAGCTCGTCGAGCTCGTTCTGCCGGGGGTCGATGCTCCGGAAGGCCTCCAGGATGCGGGTGTGGGTCTCGATGGGCAGGTTGTTCCAGCGGTAGCCCGGTGCGTACTTCCAGTACATGCCAAATTCGTCGGCGTGGAGGGCGCGCTCGCGGAGGCTCTCGAGAATGGTGGAGGCTAGTCCGTCCCCACCGGCTTTGGCCGTGAGCGCGATCAGGGCCTGCTCGTACAGGCCGTATTCCGTCCAGGTGGCGAAGGCCCGCTCGCGGAAAAATTTCACGGCTTCGGTGTCGCGCGCGGCCGCCGCCCCGCTCATCGCCCGGGCGTAGAGGTAGTGGACCTGCAGGGCGGAGGGCCGGTACGCCCGCCGGAGCTTCACCGAGTCCTTCGTAGTAGCAAACAGCCGGGCGTAGTCTTCGGCCAGCTGGCTGTCGAGGTAGCGGATGGCGGCCGTGGTGATGCGCTCCACCGTGGCCTCCTGGTCGGTACCGACGACCCGCAGTTCCCGCATCCGGGCCAGGGTCTCGACCACGTACTGCGTCATGTAGCGGTTGGCCCTCCCCCCGGGGAACCAGCTGTACGAACCGTCGTTCTCCTGGCGGGCGGCGAGCTTATCGAGGGCGGCCTGCTGCTCCTCGGCCAAGCGCTTGAGCTGGAAAAGATCCGCAAGGCGGGCCCGCTGGGCGGTTTCCGACTGTGCCTCGCGCACCCAGGGGGTCTCGGTCAGCAAGGCATTTTTTAAGTCCTGCCGCTGCTCGAGCTCGCTGAGCAGGGCGGTGCTGTCGGCCTGCCACTTCCGGAACACTTGCTCCAGCACCGGCTTACCGGATACCGTCGCGTAGGCCAGCTGATTGGCAAAGTAGCGGTTGGCCAGTTGCTCGGTGCAGTCGTAGGGGTATTCCATCAGGTAGGGCAGCGCCTTGAGGGCCAGCCAGGCCGGATTGGTGGTCGCCTCGAAGGTGTAGCTCACGTGGGTCAGGCTGGCACTCGAAGCGTTCACCAGGCCGGGAAGGGTGACCGTTTTCGACTGCCGCCGCTTCAGGTAGAAGGGCTGGCTCACGGTGATGAGGGTGCGGTCGGTGAGGACGGGCACGACGTTCTCCTCACCGTCGCTGAACGTGGCGCTGCGGGCAATGACCCGGTAGCCCAGCGGCCCGCTCAGCGAAGCGCCCTCGGGCACGCTCAGGGGGAAGCGGACGGTCGCGGAACCATTAGCCTGCAACCCCTGCACCTGGCGGGTAGCCCTGGCACCCGCGTCCCCGCCAAAACCCGTAACCGGCGCGTTGCTGCTGGGGTCGAAGAGTTCGAGACTCACCTCGACGTCCATTGAAGCGTCGGTCATATTGGATACGCGGGTAGTGAGCTCGATGGCGTCGCCCTCACGAAGGAAGCGGGGGACGTTAGGCAGCACCATCAGCTCCTTCTGGGTGACGATCTCGCGCTCGGAGAGGACGTAGTTCAGGGCTTTATCGTGGGCGAAGAGCCGGAAGCGCCAGGCCGTCAGCGCCTCGGGACTCGTAAAACTCACCCGTAAACTGCCGTCGGGACCCGCGGTGAGCTCCGGCAGCCAGAAGGCGGTTTCCTGCAGGTTGGTACGGAGCTGAACGGGCGCCTGCTCCGGCGTTTGCCCGGGGGCCGTGGGTGTGGGGGGCGGCGGCGGAGCAAAATTTCCGGCTGAGGAGGCATCTTGCATTTCCACCGCTTCCTCCTGAACGGCCGAACTGCGCATAGCGGATGCTCCCCTGACCTTCAGCTGCATGCCCCGGCCGTAGTTCCCGCCAGCCCCACCGGTAAGCTCCAGTACGGGCAATTGGGGAATGGTATCACCGGCATTGCGCGGAGCAGCCGGACTGTAAAACCGCCCGTAGTCCGACCCGAAGGAGCTGCCGTCGACCAGGGCCTCCCCGCCGTAGAAGTCGGGGTAGGGTCCGAAGGCCCAGTCCTGCCCCGGAAAGAGCTGATCGAGGCTGGCGTCATACATCGTGGCGAGGGCCGCGGCGGCGGCCGGGGCGTCATCCTGGGTCCGGAGGGTCAGCGTCCACTGTTCGGGCGCGCCGGGCCGCAGCTTGTCGCGGAAGGTGGCGTAGGTAACTTCCAGTTCCTTGTTCTCCCAGGGCAGCTCCAGGCGGCGCTGCTCGGCGAAGATCCGGTTGAAGTGGACGAAGGCCAGATCAACGACCACTCCCCCCCGGTCCGCCTCGGTAGGGGTGTAGGGGATGCGCAGCTTACGACCACCCCCCGCGCGGATGAAGTCGGTGCCGCGCCGGCTCGCCCACCGGGCAAACACCAGGGGTAAATCGACGGCCGAAAGGAGCGTAAATCCAGTTGGCTCGCCCACGCGCAGGCTACCCGCATCCCGGTCCAGCCGATAGAGCACGCCCGCGGGCAGCTCGGCGGTCTCGGAGTCGTAGACGCTGAAGGTCGCAGGCTCCCCGGCCGTGCCGTCGGCGTAGCTCCACTCGATGCGGTAGTGGCCGACGGGGAAGTCAGCGGGCAGGGTCAGCGATGCCTCGCCCCCGCTGAGGGTAAGCCCCGAAGTGTACACCGCGGCTCCGGCAGCCGGCCAGGCCGCCAGTTCGGGCACGGGGGCGTAGGCCAGGTTGGGAAAGTTCCGGGCAAAGGCGGCCGGGTTGATGACGGGCCGGTCCGGCACCGCCCACGGCCGGTCCAGCAGCGCGGCGTTAAGCTTGGTGACGGGGAGAATGCGGACGCTCAGTTCCAGGCTGGTGTCCTGTACGTCGCTAATGACCCAAATACCGAGACTATCGCCCCGGTCGAGGGTCTCCTGATTCGGGGTAACGGCCACGGCCGGCCGCGCACCGCGCAGCCCGAAGGTGGTAGTCGCCGCGTGGGTCTCGCCGGTCTGATCCGATACGTCAGCCTCCACCACGAAGCGGTAGCCGCGGTAGCCGCCGCCGCTTAGATTCGCCGGAGGGGTGAAGTCGAAGGAGAAGCTCCCCGCTGCGCCGGTCGTGGTAGTCCCACTCGCCAGGAGCTCCCGCTCCCCGCCGCCGCCGCCGCCGCGGCGGCCGAAGTAACCGTAGGCCCAGCGGACCTCCTCTACGTAAATGCGGTAGCTCACCCCGGCCTCCGCCACGGCGGGACCGGCGTAAGTCATCGCCTCCCCCGTGATCGTGATGCGCTCCCCGGGGGCCGCCGCTTCCGGTGCCTCCAGGGTGGCTTCGAAGCGGGGCCGCTTGTATTCCTCGACGCGGAAGTAGGCGCGCCCGCCCTCCGCGGAAAGGCTGAAGGCCCCGGTCAGGCCACCCGCGGGCAGCTCGAAGTCCAGGCTAAAGCGTCCGTAGGCATCGGCGGTGGCCTCCTGGCGGGTGACTTCCTGGGAGTTGGCATCCCGCAGAATGACGGTGGCCGCACTGTTGGGCAGGATGGCCGGCAGCCGGTTTTCGTCCGTACGGTAGCGCAGGCCATACACGTGCACGGTCTGCCCGGGCCGGTAGAGGAAGCGATCGGTCAGCAGCGTGGTGGAGGTTTGCGGCCGGTCTTCCCCGTAGGTGGCCCGGTAGTCGTACTGCTCGGTGACCAGGCGGTCGCCGCTCGCGGCGTCGGTCAGGATGAGCTGGTAATTCCGGTAGTTGCCGGCGGAAGGCAGGGTAAAGGTGCCTTGGGCATCGGTGGTACGCGTGGCGACCTGGCGGTAGTCCTCGCCCCGGTTTTGCTCCCGAATCGCCACGCGCACGTCCGGGCGCGCGGCACCGCTGCTGCGGTCGGCCACCTGCATGAAGGGGCCGTCCTCGCCGCGCAGTTTCATCACGGTCAGGTCGGTCACCTGAAAGCTGACGATCGAGAAGCTACTCGTCGCTGCGCCGAAGCGGTCGTCGGTGGCGATCACCACCCGGTACCCCCCGGCGGGCAGGGGGTTCAGGTCGAGCTCGGTGGTATGGCCGCTGTAGTCGTCGTTGGCGGCCAGGCGCTGGCTGCCGCTGGCGGCCAGCTTGCCCCGCAGGGCGGCAGCGAGGCGCTCGTCGCTGCGGTAGGAGTCCCGGTCCGCCGTCGCGGGATCGTAGGTATACACCCGGTAAAAGACGCGCTCGACGTTGCGGTAATCCAGCCCGACCAGCAGGTGTTGCCTGCGCGGGTAAAAGCTGTGCACCTGTCCCTGCAGGAAGGGTGCGGTGATGGAGGCGCGCAGCTCCGCGGCCTCCACCCGGGCCACCTCGTCTTCCTCCCCTACCCGGTCCAGCAGTTCCAGGGCCCGTACGCGCGGGCGGGTACCGAGTTGGTCGTCATTGCGGTCGAGCAGGCGGGCCATCTCGACGAGGATGCGGTCGCGCTGGGGCACTCCGGCGTAATCGGTGTACATCCGCTCCAGGGCCTTCCGGTAGGCCGTGTCGGGCGCGCCGAGGCGGTGGACGAAGCGCATGCGTTCCAGGTCGGCGTAGAGCAGGGCCGGGCCGCCCGCGTCGAGGTGATAGCCGATCCACTGCTGGTACAGCTGGAGTTTGCGGGGGGTGCCCTTGTCCATAGCGTAGGTAAGGGGAAGTTCCAGGGCGCAGAAGTCGACGGCGGGCAGCAGCAGCGCCTCGGTATCGGCGGGCCGGTCGTCGGTCACCGACCCCAGGGAACTGCCGAGGACGTTCATCGCCCGGTCGATCAGGAGGTCGTAGAGGGTGGGCAGTTCCTCCATGCGGGCCTCGCCGCCGCTGACGAGGGCGGGCAAGTCGGACAGCGGCGTCCGATTGTCGCGGGCCAGCTCCAGGGCGCGGTAGACGTGCTGCTCACTCCGCGCGAGCAACTGCGGCAGGGAATATTCGGCCAGTGGCAGGGAATCGGTCGGTGCCGCGCCGGCCACTTCGGTGAGTTGCTGGAGGCGGTAGGCGTTCTGCTCGGCGTAGCTGTAGTAATACTCCCCGATCATTAAATGCACCAGCGGCGCGAAGACGGGCAGGTTTTCCCGGTCCGCCAGCTCCCCCTCCAGCAGGCGCAGGGCGGCCCGTTCGCCGTCTTCCTCCAGCTTGCGGGTGAAGGTGGCGCGGTAGTCGAGGGCTTTGACCAGCTGGTCTTCGTTGCCGTTTTTCCCGGCCGTGGCGTAGAGCTGCCCCGCCAGCTTGAGTGCGCTCTGGTACTTGCCTTCGTTGGCGAGGGCGTCGAGGCGCAAGTACTGGTCGGCGAAGTTCTGGGCCATTAAGCTACCGGTGAAGAAGGCGAGGAGGCAGAGCAGGCGATGGGGCATAAGTAGGCAATTGTAGCGGGTAGATGTCTCCGGGAACCGCATTGCACACCGTACCCACGTTAAGGAAACGTGAAAAGCGCTGCATTTCCTTCCCGGCACCCGCGTCCCCGCCCACCGGATACCGATGCGGGAACGCGGGTGTTAAGGTAACTACTTGACCACCCGCGCGACGTACTCGCCCCCGCGCGCACGCAGCCGCAGCACGTAGATGCCCCGTGGCCAGTCGACCGTATTTAGTGCATGGCGCGCCCCCGCGGGCAGCTGAACCTGCTGCAACCGCCGCCCACTTACGTCAAGCACCTCCACCGTGATCGGCGACGCTCGCAGGGGGTCGGGCACCGTCAGCCAGAGCCGATCCGTCACGGGCACGGGGGCCAGCTGCCAACCGGCCGAGCGGGCGTCCACCAGGGACGTACCCGTCGTACCCGACAGCGACTCGGCGGCCGGGTGGACGAAGAATTCACTGAAGGAGGTGACCTCGATATCGACGTAGTAGCCCTCCCCGTAGGGCCCCGCCTGCCCCCGTAAGGTCACCGGTTCGCCGCCGCCGGGGTAATCCACCGAGCATACCGCGGCGGGCACCTTGGTCACGTCGAGTTCCCCTACGGTGGTGATGGCCCCCGCCGCGATGAGCTGATTGACCTCGTCCTTACTCAGGTACAGGCGAACGACGACCGGCCCGGCCGGCTGCGTAGTGGGTACGATGCTGATGTTGCGGCTGGCGTAGCGGGCCTGGGTGGAGTCGGTCGTGCGCAGGGCACCGTCGTGTCCGTAGAAACTGACGTTCACTTCCCCGAGTGGCTGGGTGTTTTCGAGGCTGACCACTACCGCGCCGTTGGCGTCCAAAATATCTACGAAATCGCCCGCACTTCCGCTGCCGTCAAAGGTCACGGGGGGCGCGTCGATGCAGCCGGTTCCCGTGGCTACCTCCAGGTCGGGAATGCGGAAGTTGCAGTACTCAAAATCGGCGTAGCCTTCGTTGCCCTTGGTGAACACGCGGAAGAATACCTCCTCAGCCTCCTCCAGGTCGAGTACGTCGTAGGACTCTGCTGCGCCGTCCGCACCGGCATCCACGCAGGCGACGAACTGCAGGCTCCCGTCGTAGACCTCGACGACAATGTCCTGGTCGGTGCCGGCAATCGGGCGGAAGTTGACCCGGTAGCTGTTGTAGAACTGCTTCAGATTGAACCAGACGTCATCGTCGTCGACCCCGCTGCAGGCCCCGCCCTCCACGTCCGGCCCCGTGGCGTCGCGGGTAGTGGCCGGGAAGTAGACGCACTGCTGGGCGGCACCGGCCAGGATGCGAAACCGACCGGGCGTATTATTGACGGGCGGGCCGATGGAATCGGTGGTAAATAGTTCCCCGCGCCCGCTGGAAGCGCTGGCTTCCCCGCCGCAAAACGAACGCGCGATGACCCGGTAGCGGGTAGCGGGCTCCAGATCGTAAAGCGTCAAGGCGCGCCGCTGCAGGTCTTCCGTGAAGGTGTACACGGTATCGTAGTCGTCCTGGATGTCCAGAAAGAACTGGTCCCCCAGGAAAATTTGCAGGCTGTCGGCGGTCGTGTCGATCTGACTGACGAAGACGGTGGCGGCCCGCTGATACTCCGAAACCTGGGTAAGGTCGGGGGCCGGGCACTGGGCCCGGAGGGTAAAGGCAAAACAGCTCAGGAAAAGCAGGGTAAGGGTACGTAACATAGTGGGTGGTTTGTCCTTTAATATACGCAGCATCGGCTTTGTTACCGGTGCTTGGACGGCTATTTCGACCCTTATTACTCCAGTACTGTTGCCTCAGCCATACGATCGTTTGCCATGACTGACTTCCTTCGCCGCCGCCGCGCCACTTTCGACCCGCCCCGCTTCCAGGGGTGGGGCCGCACGCGGCACTACTTCGAGGGGTGGTACTTCAAGGTGGTGGTACCCGAGCACGAGCTGGCCTACGCCTTCATCCCGGGCATCAGCTACGACACGGGGGGGCGGGGCCATGCGTTTTTGCAGGTGCTCAACGGCGTGGCGGCCACCTCCGCCTACCACGAATACCCGACTGCGGACTTTCGGCCGGCGGAGGATCACTTTTCGCTTACGCTCGGTCCCCACCAATTTACGGCTAAGTCCCTCCGGATCGACCTGCCGGACCTACAACTGGCGCTGTCCTTCGAAGACGTCACCCCCTGGCCCGCCCGCCCCCTGGCACCGGGGGTGATGGGCTGGTACGGCTTCGTGCCGCGGATGCAGTGCTACCACGGGCTGGTGAGCTTCCACCACCGTACGCGGGGCTCCATCCGGGTTGACGGCAAGCTTTACGACGCGGCCGGGGGCGTGGGCTACACGGAAAAAGACTGGGGCAGCGGTTTCCCCGACGCCTGGATCTGGGGGCAGAGCAATCACCTCAGCGCGACCGACGGGCCGGCCAGCCTGATGGCCAGCGTGGCCAGCATCCCGTGGATGGGCGCGAGCTTTACCGGCTTTCTCTGTACCCTGCTGCTGGCGGGCGAGCTGTACACCTTCACCACCTGGACGGGCGCGCGGGTGCGGGTGCACTTCCCCCAGACTTCCGAGGCGGTCACCCTCACCTTCACCGATCGCCGCCACGTGCTGACCCTGACCGGCCATCCGGTGCCGGGGGGCACCTGGCCAGTCCGATCGCGGGGGCCATGACCGGCAAGATCAACGAGAGCCTGCGCGCGGAGTTGGACGTGCGGCTGGTCACTACCGCGGGGAAGGAGGTGTATAGCGGCACGGCGGCCTGGGCGGGCTTGGAGGTGAGTGAGCATGCGCGGGGGGTGCTGGGGTCCGGACCCGGTTGGACGGCTTAAGCGGTTGGACGGGGGTACCCCGTCCAACGGATACCCGTTGGACGGGGTACCCGGGAGGAGACGCTAGACCAGGTATCCGGAGGTCACGTCACCGCCGAGGTCAACGCCACGGAAAGCGTGGGTCAGGTAAAGTACAGCACTTCCGCCTCCGGAAACTGCTTGGCACACCGCTCGGAAAACCACTCCTTCAACTCCAGCATCTGCTCCCTGGGGTAAACGAATTTGTGGCTGCCGAACTTGTTCCGCTTCTTCGACCGCTTCTCCTCGTCGAAATCGAGGGACGTGTTGGGGTACCAGTCGAGCAGGATCTCCTTCGAGCCCGGGGTGAAGCGGTGGGTGATGAGCTCGAAGGTCAGGTCCACGGGAAAGTCGAGGGCGCGACGGAGGCGGACCAGCATCTCGCCATAAGCTTCCTGCCAGCCCGGAAAGGGCATCAGGGGGGCCAGCACCGCCCCGACCGGATAGCCCGCCTGGGCCAGTTTACGCATGGCTACCAGCCGGGCGCCGAGATCAGCGGTGCCTCCCTCCAGGCGGCGGGTCACCCAGTCCGCGTTCAGGCTGATGCGGCAGCGGGTGCGGGCATCGTGGGTGAGGTCAAGGAGGGGCTCCACCCTATCGTACTTCGTGACCCAGCGCAGGCGGGCACCCGGCTGCCCGCCGAACCATTCGATAGCGCGGCTGAGGGAGCCGGTGAGGTGCTCTACGCCCAGGGGATCGGTGTAGCAGCTCGCCTCGAAGGTGGTCACCGCTTGGTGGGGATCGATGTAGGCCGCATTGTTTTCCAGGATGGCCTCCAGGTTGGCGTAGGCGCGCGTGACCGGCGCCCCGGGCAGGCTGCCCGCCAGGTAGCAGTACTGGCAGTGGGCCGGGCAGCCCTTCGCCAGGTGAAACTGCCAGTCGGCCGAGGGCGGAATCGGCGTCAGACGCAGGGCGCTCGGCGGAGCGTTCACGATGGCCAGGGTGTTCTTGGCCTTCCGGTAGGTTTCCCGGACGGTCGATCCGCCCAGCTTCGGAAGGCGGTTGGCGGACTGCACCTCGTAAGTGAGCCCTAAGGATTCCAGCCGCGCGGCGATGCGGCGTCCGTGTTCCTCGCGGTAGGCATCCGCCGTAAAGTAGATGTGCTTCGGCTTCCAGTCCCGCGCCGACCGCCCGCTACCGGAAAAGGTGTCGATGGCCGGAGCGTCCGCCTGGGAGATAATCGCCGGTTGCTCCTGCTCGGTGGGGACGCGGCCGGAGATGTGCGGCGCTTCGGTTAGCGGACGGGCCATGGATCGGGGGTTTCCCGCTCTAACGGCCCGACGGGAGGGAGTGTTCTGGGAGCGGTGAGCGGAATCCCAAACAAGCGCTAAGCGCGCATCAGTCGGGTGTCAGCCAACCGGAGGATAGCCTACTAAAATTCCTTCAGCCGGCGCTTGGTGACCTCCACGACCTCGATCTGGGCCTCGATTTCCCGCTGCTTGATCTCCTGGTCGGTGATGTTTTGCTGAATGCCGGCTTCGAGCTCGGCGATGCGCTTCTTGGAGTCGACGATGTCGCGCTCCGCCCGCTCCTTGTCCTTGCGCAGGCGGTCGATGTCCCGTTCCAGGTCCTTCAGCTTGGCTTCCTGCGCGTCCACGTCCTCGGCGATCTGCGCGCGGCTCACCTCCAGGGCAAAGTTCATCAGCATCTTCTCGGCCTCGAGGTACTGACTGGCGTCGAGGTCGGGATTAACGTAGCCGCGCGGAGTGGCGATCCACACCAGCAGATCACTGCCGTCGCCCACGTCCTTGACGGTGCTGTACATATCTACTTTCCCGCCGGCACTGACGCCGGGCAGGCTGAAATTGAGGGAAGAAAGCTCACCGGTCCTCACCTTTTTGGTCTTGCTGGTCTTCACTTTGTAGGTATCCTTGAGCCAATCCTGCCAGAGGTCGTCGACCAGCTTGGCCCGGGCACTGGGCAGCTCGAGCACCAGGGAAGGGTGGTTGCCGCGGCTCATCATTTGCTGCTGGCTGGTCACCTGGGCCGTCAGCCGGGCACCGGCGAACACGAGCAAGGACAAAAAAGTAAGGGTAAAGGCAAACGCGCGCATAGTGTTACAGCTTGTGGGTGGGTGGTTGGGACGCGGAAATCCCGAGAAGGTCACTAATATAGGCCGCAATCGGTCTCCCCCCCTTCCGCCTCCGCGGCGACTCCTCTCCCGGGCGGCGGAGCGCAGGTGTGAAGTTGCCCCCGAACGCGCCAACCCTTCCGCACCCGGCCCGTTCACATACCGCCCCAAGCCCCTGACGTATGACCGCCGCCGAAATCCTCGCTCACCTCGTTTCCTTCCCCGGTCTCGGAGGAGAAAGTAACCTGCCCGTCCTGCACTGGATCGAGCAGTACCTGGCCCAGCACGGGGTGGACTACACCCTCGTGCCCAACACGTCCGGGGACAAGGCCTGCCTGCACTGCCGCATCGGACCGGCCGTCGACGGCGGGATCATCCTGAGCGGGCACATGGACGTGGTGCCTACCGTCGGACAGCCCTGGGACACCGATCCCTTTGAACTGGTAAAGAAGGACGGCAAGCTCTTCGCCCGGGGCAGCTGCGACATGAAGGGTTTCCTGGCCTGCTGCCTGGCTTCGGTGCCCGTATTGCAGGCTACGGAGCTAAAAAAGCCCGTCTACTTCGCCTTCAGCTACGACGAAGAGATCGGCTGCCGGGCCGGAGACGTCATCGCCGGGGCTATCCGAGACCACTACGCCGAACGTCCGCTCGGGGCCATCATCGGCGAACCCACCATGCTACGGCCCATGGTAGGCCAGAAGGGGATCATGGTGTACACGACGGTGGTGCAGGGCAGCCAGGGACACAGCAGCCGCATCAAGGAAGAGGTAGATGCGGTGCACGAAGCCGCTCGCCTCATCGTCTGGCTGGAGGATAAGATGGATGCCCTCATCGCCGCCGGCCGCACCGATGATCGCTTTACACCAAACCACACCAGCATTCACGTCGGTAAAATCGAGGGCGGCTCGGCTTTCAACATCATCGCCAACGCATGCCGCTTCGACTGGGACTACCGCACCATCCCGATGGACGATGCCGACCGGCTCTTCGCGGACTTCCAGGCCTACTGCCGGCAGCGGGAAACGGAGGGCCGCAAGCGCTACGCCGATTACCGCATCACCCACCTACCCTTGCACCCGCCGGTCCCCCCACTGGATACGGCGGAAGATGCCGCCATCGTCGACCTCATCAAGCGGATCTCCGGCCACTCCACCACCGGCACCGTGGCCTACGCCGCCGAGGCCGGGCAGTTTTCGCGGGCCGGCTTTCCGAGCGTGATTTGCGGACCGGGCGACATCGCCCAGGCCCACCGGGCCAACGAATTCGTAGCCGTAGAGCAGCTCGAGGGCTGCGTGCGCATGATCGAGCGACTGGCCAAGGAGGAGCTGAGCTAGCCGTAGCGCTCCTGAAACTCCTCCTTCTGCCGGACGTAGTCGGGGTGGACCTTGGCCTCCTCCCACTTCGCCTGGAAGATGCGGGCCGACTCCGCCTTCTCTGGATCTTCCTCCTGCCGCTCGAGCTGGTCGCGGCCGTGGGCACCGCTCTGTCCCTTCTTGTCGTCGGGCACCGGCCCGTCGTACTTTTTTCCGCCCCGGTAGTTGGCGTAGCGGCGCGAGCGGGTATAACCCATCTGCAGGAATTTGCGGGCCATATCGGCCCCCACGAAGTCTTCCTGACCCAGGTATTCCAGGAACATCGCGTAGATTACCTCGGACGAAGCGGTAGCGATCTCGGGAGTACGAAAGCGCCAGTGGGGCAGAATTTCCGACTTGTACGGCTCGACCAGCAGGACCCCCTGCTCGCCGCGGCCGACGGCGTAGAGCTCGGGCTGCCGGCGGAGGTCCAGTTGCTTATAATTCAGGGAGTAATCAAACTTTCGCACGGGAGGGTAACATTTTATTTGCACCAATTTGTTCCCGTTCGCGTTACACACGGACTATGGACGACGATCCTCCTTCCGCCCGGGGGTGCAGGAGGTCGATTGAACTGAAACGAGATGCACTACTTCTATCTGCCGCTACTTCTACTGCTCGGTTTAAGCCTGGGCGCCCAGGATGAAGGAGTCATTCTCCTCACGAATCCATCTTTCGAGGACAATGTCCCGCGCGTAGGTGCCGCCCCCCGGGGATGGACCGACTGCGGCTTCCCCGGTGAATCGGCCGTCGATATCCAACCCGACCCCCTGCGGGAGTTCAAGGTCGTCAAGCCCGCCCAGCACGGCCGGACCTACCTCGGCATGGTCACCCGCGATAACGATACTTACGAGCGGGTAAGCCAGCGCATCAGTGCCCCCATGCGGGCCGGTCAGTGCTACGAGCTCCGTATCCAACTCGCCCGCTCCGAGCTGTACCTCTCGCGGAGCCGGCTGACGGACAGCAACGAGAACTACGTGACCCCCATCAAGCTGAACGTGCGTGGCGGCTTCAGTGTCTGCGACGTCGGGGAGATCATCGGCGTCAGTCCCCTGGTCGCCAACTGGGAGTGGCAGGAGTTCCGCATCAAGCTCCGCCCCAAGCAGGACTACACCTACATCATGCTGGAAGCTTTCTACAAGCAACCCATTCTCTTCCCCTACAACGGCAACATCCTCCTGGACAACACCCAGCCCCTGCAGCCCGTCGCTTGTGACGAGGACCTTGACCGACCCGCCCCCCGCCAGGCCGAGGAACCGGTAATTGTAGGTCGGGAGGCCTCCCCCACTTCGCCCTCCACGGCCGCCGTCCCCCGGGCCCGGCCCCAGACCGGCGTGCGCAAGCCCCAGGCCCCAACGAAGCCCAGCGCCCCGGTGGTGGAACTCGGTAAGACCCGGGGGGAACTCCGGATCGGACAGGTGTTCGAGATCGACGACATCACGTTCAAGGCCAACAGCGCGGAGATCGAGTGGGAGAGCCAGGAAGCCCTCGCCGAAATTGCCGATTTTTTACGGCAAAACACCGACGTTATTGTCGAGATCGGCGGTCACGCCAGCTACCAGGCGGGAGCCGTCTACGCCAATCGCATCAGCCAGGAACGCGCCATTGCCGTAATCGACTACCTCACCGGGCTGCAAATCGGATCCTCCCAATTGCTGCCCCGCGGCTACGGAAAGACCCGCCCCGTTTGCGTCGAGGATAGTGAAAGCTGCAACCAGCGCAATCAGCGCGTGGAGGTCAAGATCCTCAAGCTGCGCGCCAGCCGGTAACCACCGCGTCAGTATTTCTCTCCCCAACTGCCCCGGTCGAGGGTGCGAAAATTGATCGCCTCCGCGAGGTGGGTGGGTGCGATGTCGGTTGCTCCCTCCAGGTCGGCCACCGTCCGTGCGACCTTCAGGATGCGGTCGTAGGCGCGGGCGCTTAACTGCAGCTTCTCCATAGCGGTCTTCAGGAGTTTGTTGCCCGCCCCGTCGAGCCGACAGTACTGGCGGACGAGCCGGCTCGGCATCTGGGCGTTGCAGTAGATGCCCTTGTGCTCCCCGAGGCGCTGCTCCTGTAGATTGCGGGCGTCCTGCACCCGCCGGGCAATGTCGGCGCTGCCCTCCCCCGAGGGGATCGGGCGGGCCGTGAGTTTATCCAGCGAGACCGGGGTCACCTCCACGTGCAGGTCGATCCGGTCGAGGAGCGGGCCACTGATGCGGTTGAGGTAGCGCTTGACGATGCCCGGCGCGCAGACGCACTCTTTTTCGGGGTGATTGAAATAGCCGCAGGGGCAGGGGTTCATGCTCGCGATCAGCATAAAGCTCGACGGGAACTCCACCGTCAGCCGGGCGCGGCTAATGACGATGCGGCGCTCCTCCATGGGTTGGCGCATCACCTCCAGGGCGCTGCGCTTGAACTCCGGCAATTCGTCCAGGAAGAGCACGCCGTTGTGGGACAGGCTGATCTCCCCCGGCGTAGGGAAACTGCCGCCGCCCACGAGGGCCACGTCGCTGATCGTGTGGTGGGGAGCCCGGAAGGGACGGGTGGTGATCAGGGCGGCGGCTTCCGGCAGGGTACCGGCCACGGAGTGGATCTTGGTGGTCTCCAGGGCCTCCCGCAGGCTCAGGGGCGGCAGGATGGTCGGCAGGCGGCGGGCGAGCATGGTCTTGCCCGCTCCCGGTGGACCGATGAGGATCACGTTGTGCCCGCCGGCGGCGGAGATGGTGAGTGAGCGCTTGATGTTTTCCTGGCCGCGGACGTCGCGGAAATCCACCTCGTAGGCCATCCGTTCGCGGAAAAATTCGGCCCGGGTATCGACCTGGGTGGGGGTAACCGCAAATTTACCGCTGAGGAACTCGGCAGCTTGCCGGAGGGTCTCCACGCCGTACACCTCGATGCCGTCCACGATGGCGGCCTCCCGGGCGTTCTCGTGGGGCAGGAGCATGCCCCGGTAACCGAGCTGTCGGGCTTTAATGGCCATGGGCAGGGCCCCCTTGATGGGGCGTAGCTCGCCGCCGAGGGCGAGTTCGCCCATGATCATGAACTCCTCGGCGGGGGGCGCGTGGATCTGCCGGGTCGCCTGCAGGTAAGCGACGGCGATGGGCAGGTCGTAGGCCGCCCCCTCCTTGCGTACGTCGGCGGGTGCCAGGTTGATAACGGTGCGGACCCGGATGTTCCGGTAGCCGCTGTTCTTGATGGCGGTTTCTACGCGGTAGGAGCCCTCGCGGATGGCACTGTCGGGCAGGCCGATCACGTTGTACCAGGGCTTGTTGTCGGGCACCGTGCCCCCGGCGTTGACCTCGACGATGATGGAACGGGCGTCGACGCCCTGCACGGCGCTGGCGTAACTCTTAATTAACATGGGCTGCGGTTAGCAGCGCGCTTCATCCGCTACAAGTATAGGTAGAATGTTAGTTTTGCCCAAATTATGCTACATTTTATTTAAAGTTATCTTTGCGGCCGATGGGAGGGGCAATGACGGAACGGTTTATACAGCACGCGGTCGCCGACCGCCTGAACGGGCTGTACTACAAGCGCAAGGCCGCCTTCGTGAGCACCGAGGTGTACACCAAGCTGAAGCGCGCCGACGTACTGCTGGCCTTCATGCGGGCGAAGGGGCGGCCCTACGTCGTGGTGGTGGAGGCCAAGAGCCGAACGACCATCCATCAGCTCAAGCTGAAGACCGACCGGACGAAGGCCGCCTGGACCGGTCGCCTGGCCAGCATCGGATTGATCGGCCTCCTTTCCGCTCTCCTGGGCTACGAATGGTACTTCAATGCCCTCAACACCGTGGCCCTGATCGGGCTCTTCCTCCTGGGCGCGGCGCTGATCACCTCCCTGGTCACGCGCCTGCAGCTGAGCTTCACGCGCTCGATCTCCGCCATCCAGCAGCTGGGGCGTTACCCGGCCAACGAGAGCTGGGTCGCCGTCGGCACCGACACCTTCGTGAAGCCGGCCGAGCTCCGCACGCTGGAAAAGCAGTGTCAAAAGAATGGCGTCGGCCTGATCGTAGTGGACGAACGGGGAAGGCTGCAACTGCGGCGCATCCCCCGGCCCCGCCACACCTTCAACGACTACCTCAATAGCTACGGCAAGCGGAAGGAGATCCTCGAAGCGATCGAGCGCCGCCCGGACTACGGCCCCACGCCCCCCGAGCGCCGGCAGAACCGGCGGCGTTTCCTCAACATCGCCGTCCTGCTGGCCATCACCGGCCTGCTCGTGCTGCTGGTCTACGAAAAGCGCTACGGACCGGTCATCCCCGACCCCTTTTCCGATCCGCGCTTTCGTACGCCGCCCGCAACCCGGGTCGGGGGAAGCACGGCGCCCTTCGGGGAAGACCGGGCACCCGCGGCCGCGCCGGCGGATTGTCCCGTGGGGGGAACGCGCAATGCCCCGCGCTTCGTGGTGGTGGACGCCATCGTAGCCGCCGACGCGGCCGAAGTGCGCCTGGCCCGACTCGCCGCGGCCGGGATGCGCGGTCAGACCACCCTGGCTACGGATTGCCTGCGGGAGGCCTCCCGCCCCGGCTGGGTGGCGATCTATACGGGTAAAACGTACCCGGACGCGCAGTTGGCCCGGGAAGCGGCGGCCGCCTACCGCAGGCTGCTGGAACGGCTCGGCGTAAGCGTGATGTACGGCGCGGAAGCGGAACTGGGGCGGCAAGAGGAGCTACGCTGACGCGGGACGGTGATCCAAATCCGGCTCCGCTTGTTTTATCGACCATGCCCCTGAAACACACCACGCGGTCTTACTGGCGCCTGTTGTTGCCCCTGCTGGTAGCGGGAATTTACCTCGGAGGCGGGTGCACGAACCTGCGCACGGGGCTGGAGCAGTGGGTCGAGAAGACCTTCGGTCGGGCAACGCCGCGCGAGCGCTACGCGTGGAGCAAGCCCTACGACGCGGCGACGCTGGCGCGCTGGGACTCCGCCTACCTGGCGGCCCGGCAGGATACCCTGACCATCGGCCTGCCGCACCTGGAAATCGTCGGCTCCGACACCGCCCTGCCCGCCTCGGCGCTGGCCTGGCGTATCTCGCTGCCCCCGGGTCGCCTCCTGCGGGTAGCGGCGGACCCGAAGGTTCCGGCTGCCCTATTCGGAGAACTCTACCGGTTGGACGGTCAGGGCGCGCAGGAACTCGTGGCCACCTGGGATACGTCCGCGACCTCCCTTTCCTACGAAAATCGGCAGGCGGAGGAAGCGGCGCTGCTGCTGGTGGCGCAATCCGCGCCCTACGCCGCGGGGCCCTATGCCATTACCTTTCGCAGTGCCCCGGCCCTGCTGTTCCCCGTAGCCGGTGCCGATGCCGGCGACATCAGGAGCTTCTGGGGGGCCAGCCGCGAAGGGGGGCGGCGCAGCCACGAGGGCAACGATATATTCGCCCCCCGCGGCACTCCCTTGCTGGCCACGACGGACGGGCGGATCTCCCGCGTAAGGAGCGGCGGGCTGGGCGGCAAAACCGTCTGGCTGCGCGACGGCGAACGCGGGCTGAGCTACTACTACGCCCACCTCGATAGCCAACTGGTCACCGCCGGACAGTACGTCGCCCGCGGAGATACCATCGGACTGGTGGGTAACACCGGCAACGCCCGCACGACCCCGCCCCACCTGCACTTCGGCATCTACGCCGGGGGCGCGCGCGATCCCCTACCCTACCTGCGGGATCCCGACGCCGAGCCACCGGCCCCGGCCGCCGTGCCGGGTTCGATAAGCCGGGTGCCGGAGCGGGGACGGCACTACTTGCGGGTAGCCCCGGAGCGGGGCGAAAACGTGATTCGGGAACTGGAGGGAGGCGAGGGCATCGAGGAACTCGCTACCACCGGCAGCTATCACCGGGTAAGGACCCGGCGGGGGGAAACCGGCTACGTGAACTTTGACTAACGAAAAGCGCCCTTCCCGGAAGGCAAAGGGCGCTATCACGAAAACCGAGTTTTGTTCAAAGTGTCAATTGTAGCCTATAAATTCTACCCCTAAGGTCGCTTTTTAGCAATCGCCACCAATTCACATCGGTTAAAAAGTCGGTATTTTTTTTCCTTCCCGAAGCGTTTGCCGGATTCTGCTGAGGGATTGCGGGCGCACGCCGATGTAATTAGCGATCGTCGCGGCCGGAACGTGCTTCAGGAACGCCGGGTACCGTTCCATAAAATAAAGGTACCGGTCCGTAGCTTTGAGGGGCAGCATGGCCGCCTTTTCCTGCATCATCTCGAGGAGGCGACGGATGATGATTTCCTGCATCAGCAAACGAAAACGGACCTCCTTGCGGATCTCGGACTGGAGCAAGGGGTCGATGAGCATCAGCTGACAGTCGGTGATGCACTCCGCCGAGTAGAAGGCCGGCGACGCGTACATCGCGGAAACAACGCAGGCGATGATATCCCCCGGTCCGGCAATGAGGCGGACGGACAGCTCGCCCTCCTGGTCGGTCGTGTACAGGCGTACGTAGCCGGATAGGACGAAGGCCATACGGGGCCGCTCGTCGCCCTGGGAGAAGAACAACTCCTTGGCCGCGTAACCGCGGCGGTTCAGACCGGCAATGAAGCGCTCCGCGGTTTCCCGCCGTAAACCGGCTCCCACCAGTTCTTCAACGATTGGCTTAAAAATAGTGGCGGGCATGTTGCGAAACGGGTACGGAAGGGGCGTGTAAGAAGTTGTCGGACAGGCGGTCGTAGGCGTTTTCGTCCTACAAGTTACGCAAAGTCAGCCGTACTACGTTTTCCACGTGGCTGGTGTGGGGAAACATATCGACGGGGCGGGCCACCTCCACTACGTACTTTTCGTCGAGCAGGGCCAGGTCGCGGGCCTGGGTGGCCGGATTGCAACTCACGTACACGATGACGGGCGGCGCCAGTTCGAGCAGCATGTCGACCACCTTGGGGTGCATGCCCGCCCGCGGCGGATCGGTGATGAGTACGTCCGGCCGCCCGTGTTCGGCGGCGAAGGCGTCGGTGAGGATGTGGCGCACGTCGCCGGCGTAGAAGGTGGCGTTGGTCACCCCGTTCAGTTCGGCGTTGACGTGGGCGTCGTCGATGGCCGCGGCGATCTCCTCGATGCCGACGACCTTCCTACAGCGGTCCGCCACGTAGAGGGCGATCGACCCGATGCCGGTGTAGAGGTCGTAGACGTTCTCCGTGCCGGTCAGCCCCGCCAGCTCGCGGGTAATGGCGTAGAGCCGTTCGGCCTGGGCGGTATTGGTCTGGAAGAAGGATTTCGGCCCGATGCGGAAGCGAACGTGGCCGAGGCGCTCGGTGACGTAATCGGGGCCGGCGTAGCGGACCATCTCCAGGTCCATCATATACTCGTTGATCTTCGGGTTGATGCAGTAGAACAGGCTGGTGATCTGCTCCCCGAAGCGCGCCAGGGCCGCGTCCAGGAAGCGCGCGATCTCCTCCCGATCGTCGTGGTAGAAGGCCACCACCAGCATGCACTCGCCCAGGGTGGTGGTGCGCACCATCAGCTGCCGCAGCAGGCCGTGGCGCTCCCGCATGTCGAAAAAGGGAACGCCCAGCTCGACGGCCAGGGCCCGCAGTCCGTTGCGCAGTGCGTTGCTGGGCCCGTGCTGCAGGTGGCAGTGCTCGATCTGGATCAGCTTGTCGTAGGCCCCGCCCTTATGAAAACCGATGACGGCCTCTTCGTTGGAAATATCGGTGCCTACCTCCTCGGTGGTCAGCCAGCGGC
Source organism: Lewinellaceae bacterium (assembly GCA_963803525.1). Taxonomy (GTDB): domain Bacteria; phylum Bacteroidota; class Bacteroidia; order Chitinophagales; family Saprospiraceae; genus Neolewinella. Next base: position 88,248 of record CAWDMV010000002.1, on the reverse strand, counting down.
GGTTGGCGCAGCCGAATTCGAGCTTGTTGCGGTAGTACTGGATGTCCTCGCTCCCGAGGATGGGCTGCCACTCCCCGACGGCCACCTTACCGATGCGGGCGAAGGCATCGTGGACCATGCGCTCCTTCTCCCGCAGCTGTCCGGCGTAGGCGAAGTGTTGCCACTTGCAGCCCCCGCACACGCCGAAGTGCTGGCAGAAGGGCTCCACCCGCTCGGCCGAGCGTTCGTGGAACCGTAGGGGAGCGGCAAAGAGCACCTTTTTCTTCTTGCGGAAGGGGCGCACGTCCACGACGTCTCCGGGGGCCACCTCCTCGACGAAAACGGTCATGCCCTCCGGCGTCTTCCCCACGCAGAAGCCCTTGTCGGCCAGGCCCGTGATCGTGACGTGGTCGATGCGCGCGGGGTAGCGGGATTTGGGGCGGCGGGCCATGGGGTAGCGGGTTTGGTACTCCCGGCGAAGCGGGGCGCGGACGCGGGTGCGGTGAAGGAGGCCGCAAATGTAAGCGCTTGTTTGGGTTTTCCGAGCCTGACGAAAACGCCGCTATTTTGGGGCTAATCGAGCCTCGTAAAGGGAAGCCGAGTGCTTCAGGATTGAACTAAGCAACAGCCTGACGCCGACGGCGTGGTGCTGAACGAGCGGACAAACGTTCCGCATAGCCGTAGCTACGGTGGATGTTTGGCGGGGAAGTGCAGCGCCGCGATGGCCAGTCAAGGGGCAGCTTATTTCGGTCCTGAAGCACTGGGGGGTACGGCTTCGCTTGCCCCTTTCGCGCTTACTCTATCTTCCCGAAGAAAGCCCTAAGGTCCTCGTACAGTCTCTCGGGTTTATCGAATAGCACGTTATGGTACGTATCCGGATAAACTCGGTGCACGATCAACGCTGGATGCAACTGCGCTAGTTCCCGATTCGCCGACTCGAAATCCATGAGCCAGTCCCCCTCCTTCACGGGGTCGATGAGTAGGAGCGGAACGGCTAGATTTCGGTAGACTATTTTCGGATCGACCAGTAGGTTGCTCGCCGCGAATAGGGGTATGGTGTAAGGTCGATAGGCCCCATCCATGAGTTGATCGAGCGAGCGCTCCCACAGCCACTGCCGCAATCCGTAGTGTGAAGACCACCGCACGTGGTCGCCTACTGCGATCCGCTGTAACCGATTCAGCGTCTTCCAGGCATCCGGTTCGCCGAAGTAGTTGAAGTGATGGAAGGCCGCCTCCCGGGACTCGAATAGGGTATCCGGAGGTACGGGGAAGGGGCCGATTCGCGCGCGGGCTACGGCTTCCGGAAGCTCCTGTACGTTCTTCGTCCAGGGAACGCTTCCTCCGTCAATCAGCGCCAGGCCGCGCACGAGCTCCGGGTATTCGTCGTACAGCGCCGTCGCGATCATACCGCCGCGGGATACGCCAACGACCCAACAGCTGTTGATGCCTTCGTGTACCAGCAATTCCTGGAGATCATCGGCCAGGTGGTAGATCGAAACGCTATCCTGGTACAGCACGGTTTGGCCGTGTCCGTAATAATCCACCGCGATGCTCCGATACCCTTTCTCCCTAAATTTATGGGCAAACGAGAGAAAATCATAGGCATCCCCAAAGGTACCGTGTAGCCACAGGATGCACCTATCGCTTTCCCGGCCGATAGCGAGGTAGTGCAGCTTGCCGTTGCTAGCCGCGAAGTAGTTGCCGATTTCTTGCTCGGCACGTTCGTATTGGCTAAGGAGCTTCGCAAAGGCTGGTGGATCTGCCGCTACTTCTTCCTGAGATTTTACCGAAATAGCGACGCACCACAGCGCGATCACCAGGAAAAGTCGGAACGCGTGGCGCGTTTGCCCCCTACCCCTATCTCGACTGCGGATATCGGTTTTTGTCGGCACCTTATGGTTTGAGTTTAGGGGATGGAGAACCACAGGTTAAATACACCAAAACTTGTGCTTACCCGCCGTCCGTACCCGCCAGCTTTTACCCCGAAGATAGAGCAGCTGTACTTCCCACCGCCCCCGCGTCCGCGCCCCCCTACCGAATCCGCCCGCGCCCGCGCCGCTCGGCACTCTCCGCGCCCCGCTCGAAGCGGTAGGCGACGCTCAGGCCGTAGCGCCAGCCCGTCCACTGGAAGTAGTCTTCCTGGCGGAAGGTGGGGCGGAAGGTCGCGGTGCGGAAAAAGCGGTAGCTAAGAGGCTGCCGGACAGTACCAGCAACCCCAGGATAATCAGGGTTGTCATTATTAATTGGTCAGCGCACCCCTCCGACGCTCGACGAGCGTCCGACGGCTACCGATGTGAGGTCATTCGCGCAGCAGGGCGGCGATGTCCGCGTGACCGAGGTCTTCGGCCAGGCGCACCGCCGTCAGCCCCTCCGGCGTCCGGTGGTTTTTGTCCGCTCCCGCTGCGAGGAGTAGGCGGACCAGCCCGGCCTCCCCCGTTTCCACCGCCTCGAGGAGGGGCCGCCATTCGGTGGTGGCGTAGCGTTGCTTGCCCCTGGATTCCAGTTCCGTTTCGGTGAGCCCGTTTACCGCAGACCAGTCATGTATTCCAGCTAACACGTAGGCTGATTTTGCGGAGGTGGAGTTCGGGTCGGCCCCCAGCTCCAGGAGTTCGCGGACCGTGGCGGGACTATTTTCTTCAATCGCGGCGATAAGCGGAGTGGCACCGGCGTAGAGGTGCACGGTAGCTGCCCCATCGTCCATGTTGACCTCCCGGTAATTACACCCGTCCTCCAAGGAGGCGCCGTTACCGACCAGCAGGCGCACGACTTCGGGATGATCTTCGCGGGCGGCCAGGTAAGCCGGCGAGCACTGCCCTCCCGATGCGCCCTGCACCCGCGCGCCCCGCCCGAGTAAGAAGCGTACGACGTCCAGGTGGCCTTCCCGCGCGGCCAGCGATAGGGCCGTGTTCCCGTCTCCGTCGGGGATGTCGATGTCGATGCCCGTTTCGAGCATGGCCTGCACCGTCAAGAGGTTGCCCTCCCGTGCCGGGCCCAGCAGAATCTCGGGGCTGGATCGTAAGTGCCGTAAGGCGGCCGCTTCCATACCGTCGGTCAATTCCTGCAGGCTGGAGGTGGCCCCCTCCTCGGCGGCGTAGAGCAGGGCCGAGTAGCCTTCCTCGTCCACCGCTTCCCGGTCGGCACCCGCGGCCAGGAGCATGCGCACCACTCCGGATTGGTCCTCCGCGGCGGCGTGCATGAGCGCCGTACGGCCCCGTTCGTCCCGCTGATCGATATCGACGCCGTAGTCGAGCAGGAGCCGGACGACCTCGACTTGCCCCTTCGTTTGCGGCTCTGGTGTAGCGGCGGATGGTCCATGCGTTGCCTTAGGTCGGCCCCCTTGGCAACCAGCAGGCGGATCATCTCGATATGGCCCTCCGAGGCCGCGATGGACAGCGGGGTGTCGCGGGCCTTATCGCCCCGCAAGTTTACATCGGCCCCCGCTTCGAGGAGCAGGCGGGCAACGGAAAGGGAACCCTCGTCGGCCGCTTCCGTCAGCGCCGTCCAGCCCTGCCGGTTCAGGTAATTGACCTCGGCACCCCGGTCGAGGAGTAATTGGGCGATGGCCAGTTCGTCCTCCGAGGCGGCGGCCATGAGCGGCGTGAAGTCGTGTTCATCGGTCTGGTTGAGGTCCTTCACCTGCTCCAGTAGGTACTCGACCGTCTCGATCTCCCCTTCGTAGATGGCCTGCATGAGCAGGTGGAAGGCAACGCCTTGCCGATCGTGGCTTTCGTTCTCCACGAGTTGCTTTACATCGCTCATATTCAGGTTGTAGTGATGATCCTCGTCCAGCTTAAAATCAATGCCATCGACCCCATCATACACCTCGGTAGGCGGATGCAAGGGATGCATCGGATGCGGCGGGGACGCGGGTGCATGGCCACCGGCCAGGTGAACGTCGTTGCCGGCGGCGGCCATGGCCAGGGAGAGCGTAGCCCCCAGGATCAGTGTCGTCACGACGCCCTCCCCGAAGGAAGCCGTGCCGAGGTAGTTGGTCAGCAGCCGGCGCACCCGGTGGCCGAACCCGCCCCCGCCGTAGGCCATGGCGAGTTTGGGCGTGACCAGTGCCTGCTCCTGCAGCTGCACCAGCGTGCGGGCGTAGTCGATGCGCTCCCCCGTAGCGGCCACGGCGAGGTCGTCGCAGCAGTGCTCGCGCTCGTCGTGGATGCGGGCCGACATCCACCACACCCCGGGGTGGTAGAAAAAGAAGGTGCCGAGCAAGGTTTGCAGCACGTTGACCGCAAAGTCGTAGCGCTTGACGTGGGCCAGTTCGTGGGCCAGGATGGCGATGAGTTGGCTCTCCCGCAGCTCCTCGAGCAGGCGTCGGGGAACCAACACGACCGGACGGAGCCACCCGGCGGTGAAGGGGCCCGTGACCCGGTGGGAGGTCAGGTAACGTACGGGGCGTCGCAGTCCGAGTTTGGCCTCCAGTTCGCGCAGCGGGGCGGTCCATGCCGGGGGAAAGTGCTCCGTGGCGTAGCTCTTTAAGCGTTGCACGTACACCAACTGGCCGAGAAAGCGCAGTTGCAAGACCAGCACGCCCAGCAACCAGAGCGTGACGAGCAGCGGCAGGTGGCGGTCGAAGTAATCACGGGCCCGGGTGAGCAGACTCCCGGTGGCGGCGGGGCGCGCCGTATCGGCTGGGTTGGTAATGCTGGGTACGGAGGCGGCCGGAGCTTCCGCTGCGGTTGAATGGATGGGGTTCCCTTCGCCATTACGGGATTGGACGGTTTGCGGCGGTGCGCCCGTATACAGTTGGGCGAACGTCAGGCCGGCGGTCACGAAAAATGCCGCCAGAAAGCCCACCGCCACCAGGTAGCGGGCCTGGGCGCTGTAGGTGCGCAGGGCGATCAGGACCAGGCCGAGCAGCACGGCAAACAGGGCGCCCTGCCAGAGGGTATGCAGCAGCGTCCAGCCGAGGGCATCGACGAGGTGGGGGGAAAGGAGGCGTTCGATCATTGTTCTTCATTTTCGAGGCGGTCGATAAGGTCCTTCAGCTCGTCGATGTCGGCGCGGGAAGCCTTGTGGTTACCCAGGGCGCGCATGACCAGTCCCTTCACCGAGCCCCCGAAGGCGCGCTGGAGAAAGGTGTCGAGGAGCTTATCCTGGGTATCGCCCCGGGCGATGGCGGCGAAGTAAAGGTGTCCCCTGCCCTGGGCCTCCCGGCGCAGGAAGTCGCGCTCGAGCATGACCTGCATGGTCTTCAGGGTCGTGGTGTAGCCGACTTCTTTCTCCGCGGCAAGCGTATCATGGACCTGGCGGACGGTAAGCGGGCCGCGGTCCCAGAGGAGCTGCAGGATCGCCAGTTCGGAGGCGGTAGGGGGGGATTGCATGGCAGTTACGATTTTTCTCGTAGCTAAAGTACGGGAAGAATCGTAGGCGCGCAAGCTTTGGTACGATTATTATCGTAGATGGGGATTTTAGGGAGTCCTCCCTGGTTTTCACTACTGGAATGACGTGGTCGTGGCGTAGTCGAAAGCTTCATACTGCTGCGGCCGGATAGTTATTGGACGAGGCCGTATTACACCAGGGTTTCCGTAGTGGACTCGTTCGCGTACCAGCGCAGCCGGAGGCTGCATTTTACCAGCGCTGCCGGAGGCAGCATTGTACTGACGTGCGGGCCTCCGTGGTGATTCATGCCCCCGCACCAGCGCAGCCGGAGGCTGCATTTTGCTAGCGCTGCCGGAGGCAGAGTTGTACTGACGTGGGGGCCTCCGTGGTGATTCATGCCCCCGCACCAGCGCAGCCGGAGGCTGCATTTTGCTAGCGCTGCCGGAGGCAGCGTTGTACTGACGTGCGGGCCTCCGTGGTGAACGCTCCCAATCATCAGCCTGGTCAAAGGGAGCATCCACTAGCGCGTAGCGGGTGCCCGGCCCACCGCTTCCAGGGTGAGTACGTCGGTGATCTCGACGGGGTAGGTGACGAGCAGCTCGTGGCGGGGGATGCTGTAGGGGAAGTCCTCCCCGAGCCGGCCGCTGAAGTAATCGATGAGCAGCGCCGTGTGCTTGCGGAAGGAGCGAATGCCCAGGCGCTCCCGGTTGGCCTCGTACCGTTGCACCGTGGCGAAGGGGTACACGATGCGGTAGAGGTCGTTGGTGCCGTCGTGCAGGGCGATCACGCTGGTGGTGCCGTAGCCGCCGGAATCGGTGATGCGGTGGTGCTGGGTACTGATGAGGCCGATGTAGATCTGGGGTTCGATCATTCCGTGGCCGGCCAGGGAGTCGAGCAGGGGCAGTAAACCGAAGCGGTCGTAGCCCGTCAGATTCACCTGCTGCAATTCGTGGAGCAGGGGGACGTAGTAGGGGTAGCGAACATCCATCGGCGTAGCGAGCCGCAGCTGCCGTTGGGCGGGAAAGCCGTAGTAATCAATGCAGTCCAGGAGCCCCAGTATATTCAGCGAATCCTGGATCAGGCGAACGTCGCCGGGCGGGTTGGCGGTGCGGATGACCTGGTCGCGGTACGCCACCCGCTCGAAGCAGTCCGCCAGGCCCTCGTTAAAGGACTGCTGGTGCCGGGTAATTTCTCTGAGCAGTTCGCCCCTTAATGTTAGCCAATTAAGCGCGGGATGGTCCAGCCACCGCTGCTGCCGGTCGAAAAACCTCAGCGGGGTGCCCTGGCGGGCGAGTTGCAGGAGGTAATCACGCAGCAGCGCCGGGCGGTGGGCGGCGCGGGCGGCCAGGGCCGCATTGTACAGGTCGTTGTTAAACGGTTCGGCGCGTACGCCAAAGGCTTTTTGGTAGTACTCGAGCGCGGTGTAGGGGATGTGCCGGAGTAGGGCATCCTCCGCAGCGGTGACGTACTGGTTGTATTCCTTGGCAACATCGCCCCCGCTATGTTGCGCCGGTAGCGCGCGGAGGAAAACCAGCAGGAAGACAGCCACCAGGAAGCGCATGCGGCAGCGGGGTAAGGCGTCCGCCCACGCGGAAAAAGGAGGTAGGTTTACCGGGATCAAGGAAAAGAGTTCAGCTTACGCTAAAGGTAAGGCCTCTGCCGCTGCCGGAGGCAGCAGCGTACCGGGGGGCTCGGTGGTGGATTCTTTCGCGTACCAGCGCAGCCGGAGGCTGCATTTTGCTAGCGCTGCCGGAGGCAGCATTGTACTTGCGCTGCCGGAGGCAGCATTGTACGGGGGCTCCGTGCACCTCCGTGAAACCCTCCGCGTAGCCCCGCAGGGGCCTCCGTGGTGAACCCTCCCACACGCACCAGCGAGCCACGGGCTTCATCCTCTCCTATGCCAGCACCGGGCTACGCATTCCCTCCTCCTGCACTTGCTCGACCGTGCGGGGATTAGCCGCCCCCTGGTGCAAATGATCGGGCAGCCCACGCAGCTTGCTCAGGTTGTAAAATGCAAAACCCGCCTTAGAGACGATGGGCAGCACGATGAACAGCACCGAGGTCAGCAGGGGATCGAAGATGGCGAGTCCGGGGGAGCCGAGGGCCCACACCAGGGGGTAGAGCAGCCACTGTACGCTCAAAAAGACGGCCGATCCCTTGTAGGCGGCGGTCAGTTCCGGCCCCTGGATCTTAGCCTTCTCGTAGAGCTCCTTCCACATCAGGCGGTAGACCACGAGCAGGGCCATGCAGCCGGCGATGTACCAGAACCAGCGGTTCTCGGCCGGCGACAGGTCGGCGATCAGGCCGGTGAGGATCATGATGACCTGGGAGCCCAGCAGGCCGGCCGTGATGGCCCCCTCCAGTTTGAGGGTGTACTTGCCCGTGAGCACCAGCGACAGCAGCAGCAGGGGCGTACTCACTACCCAGTCGAGGTAGCGGGCGAAGTAGACGGTCTCGCCGCCAATCTCAATCGTTCCCTGCCCCAGGGCGATGGCGGAATAGGCCAGCCCCGACCAAATCACCACGAAGGCGTGGATCAGGTACTTGTACTGGGGAACGCCCTTGGGCTTGCGGGCCATCGAAAGAATGGCCACGGCGCTGAGCGCCATCACGGCCACGTAGGACCAGTGGAGAATTACGTCGGTAGATGTCATAGTGTTGTTCGCTGCTTACTAAGGGCTAACCTACCGAACAAGCCCCATGTTTGGATGCATGGCATCATCCCTCCCCCCCTCAAATAAACTGCCGTAGGTAATCATGGCTTTTCCGCAGGGCGCGGCGGCGCAGGTGCGGGGCCCCCTCAAAGGCCCGATCCTCCACCTCGACGCAGACCGGACCGGTGTAGCCCGCATCCGTCAGGTGGCTGAAGAAGCGGCCCCAGTGCACGTCCCCCAGCCCGGGCAGCTTAGGCGTATGCCACAGGGCGGGGTGAGCGAAGACGCCGTGGCGGTCCAGCCGGTCGCGGTCGATGCGCAGGTCCTTGGCGTGGACGTGGACCATCCGGTCGGGGTAGTCGCGGAAGGGCCGGGTGTAGTCCATCTGCATGAGCACCAGGTGACTGGGGTCGTAGTTCAGTCCCCAGGATGCGCTCGGGATGTCCGCCCACATCCGTTCCCAGGTGGCTGGGTTCACGGCCAGGTTGTTACCGCCCGGCCACTCGTCGGCGGTGAAGCGCATCGGGCAGTTCTCGATGCCGATGCGAACGCCGAGCTCCCCGGCGCGGGCAACCAGGGGCTGCCAGACGGCCAGGAAGTCCGGCCACTGCTCCGCGACGGTGCGGTCCTTGTCCCGCCCCACGAAGGTGGTGACGGTGCCGATCCCCAGGGCCACGGCCGCTTCGAGCAGGGCGTACAGGTGATCGATGGCGACTTGCGCGGCACCCGCGTCCCCGCCGAGTGGATTGGGGTAGTAGCCCAGGGCCGAAATGAACACCCCGTAGCGCTCCTGCAGCTCCCGGATGCGTTCGATCTCCACCTCATCCAGCGTGGAAATGTCGACGTGGGTGACGCCGGCGTAGCGCCGCTCGGCCTTACCGGGGGGCCAGCACATGACCTCCACGCAGTCGTAGCCGATCTCGGCGGCGGTGCGCAGGACGTCTTCCAGGCTGAGTTCGGGGAGGATGGCGGAGACGAAGCCGAGGTGCATGAATGCTTAGTTTTTGACGTCCTCGTTTCCGAGGGCGATGAGGTTAGCGAACAGGCGGTAGGCGCCGGGGACGCCCGCGGGCAGCTCGCGGAAAAAGCTGTAGCCGGTGTACACGAAGTGGCCCGCGCCGTACTCGGCCACGAGCAGTCCGCCGTCGTGCGCGTCCTCCCCCGGGTCCTGGCTGCCGAGGATGGCCGTGTACTCGGGCGCCCACTTGTTGGGGAAGTAGAGCCCACGCTCCTGCACCCAGCCCTCGAAGTCGGCGGCCGTGATCTTATTGGGGTAGTTCAGCACGGGGTGGTCGGGGGCCAGTAATTTGACCGGCGCCTCCTCGACCGTGACCCGGTCGCGGCTCAGTTCCAGGGGGTAGGGCCCGAGTTCTTCCTCGGGGATCTCCAGTCCCCGGTTGGTGTTGTACTGGACGATGAGGGTGCCGCCATTGCGGACGTAGTCGAGCAAACGGGGCTGGTAGACGGGCATCCGGTCCAGGGTGTTGTAGGCGCGTATGCCGACGACGATGGCGTCGTACTGGTTGAGGTTGCCTACGGAAGCTTCCGCGTCGTGAAGCACCGTCACGTCCATGCCCATGGCCTGCAGGGCTTCGGGGATGGCGTCGCCGGCGCCGGGCAGGTAGCCTACGGTGCGGCCGGCGGTTTCTAGGGCCACGCGCGCCACGGCCGCTCCCCCGTCGAGGGTGGCCAGCTGCGTGGGGATGTGGGGGTGCTCGATGCGCACGAGCCGGCGGGTGTAGGTAGCCCCGTCCGCCCGCAGCCGGGGCGTAATGCGTCCCTGCGACTGGGTGGCGGAGGGCGTCAGTTGAAAGACGTAGAAGCGCTCCTGCCCCCGCCGCTCCACGGTGACCTCCTGTACCGCGGGGCTCACCCGCCAGCCGTCCGGCACCTCCAGGCTCAGGCTGGCCTGCAGGCTGTCGACGGCGGAGGTGACCTTCACGGCGACCGAGCGGGCCTCGTCGGAGGTGAACAAAAAGCTCGTTTCCCCGACCTCCACGAAGGCCGGCGGCAATACCTCGAAGGGCTGAAACTGCTCCCCGGCCACCGGATCGGTGTAGTGGTAGCGGACGGGCACCTCCGTGACCACGACTTCCCCGGCCACCCGCAGGAGGAGGAAGGCCGTGACGGGGTCTTCGGATTCCGGACGCCCGCGCAGCTGCTGGTCCGCCACGGTGTACATCCCCAGTTTCCACGTTTCGGCCAGCCAGTAGGGACCGCTGTCGGCCTGGTCGGCCGGCACGACGTACGTCAGGGTGTCCCGCAGCGGAGCGTTGACGGGAAGGGGGGTGGCCTCACCGGGGGGATAGGCGGCCCAGGGGCTGGCGGGGCCGTGCAGACCGATGTGCTGCACGCTTACGTCGAGCGCGCTGCGGTTCGCTACTTCGACGATGGCCGTGACGGTATCGCCGGGCGTGGCGAAGGGGGCGTCTACCGCCGCTTCCACGTACAGGCCCAGGGCGCCGGTGATCACTTGCTGCAGTTCGGTGAGTTTCTTGTTCTTCCAGTAGGAGTCCGGCAGGGCGCGCATGCTGCGGTACGCCGCCACGAGGGCGGGCACGGAGGCGGCGGGGTCATCGAAATTAAAGTTATCCGCGATCTCCCGCAACTGGGCGGTCAGGGCCGCGCCGCCCTCCACCCGGTCCCAGCTGAGGTCGATGCCGGCGAAGGGTTTTTCGTCCGCATCCCGGTCGTCGCCCTTGAGGAGTTCGAGTTGCTCGGTGGTGCGGTCGCGGCTGCCGGCGCTGCCGAAGCCCTGGCTCTTGTGCTGGCTGCGGCTGCGGGCGGCGATCTCGGCGATGCTCTCCCCGAGCTTGGGCAGGTAAGTATTGATGTCGACGCGGATGAGCTTGGTGGAGTCGGTGTGTTCGGGCAGCCGGGTGTCGCCCCAGCTGTAGGCGTTCCAGTACAGCCGCCGGGGCTGCCAGGGCTCGACGTAGGCCAGTTGCTCGGGAAAGGCCGCGGGATCGCCGGCCAGGTCGAAGGCCTCCATGCCGATAAGGGCCGAGGCGGTGTGGTGGCCGTGGGTGGAGCCGGGGGCGCGGGGATCGAAGCGCAGGATCATCACGTCCGGCCGCCACTGCCGAATGACCCAGACGGCATCGGCGAGCACCTGCTGCTTGTCCCAGATGGTGAAGGTTTCGTCGGGGTGCTTCGAGAAGCCGAAGTCGTTGGCCCGACTGAAGAATTGCCGGCCCCCGTCGACGCGGCGCGCGGCCAGCAGCTCCTGGGTGCGGGTGAGGCCGAGGAGTTCGCTGATGTCGGGGGCGATGAGGTTCTGCCCGCCGTCGCCGCGGGTGAGGCTGAGGTAGGCCGTTTCTACCCGTTCGACGTTGGCCAGGTAGGCGATCATGCGGGTGTTCTCGTCGTCGGGGTGGGCCGCTACGTAGAGGGCGGAGCCCAGGACGTTGAGCTTCTGGATCGCCGCGTGGAGCTCCCCGGAGGTGGGGCGGGCGGGGGCCTGGGCGTGGGCGGCAGCGGCAAAACCAAAAATAGCCACCAGGGTTACGAATATTCTCACGCGTCGAAGGTTTAGCATAAAGGTAGAAAGAAGCGCCTAGCGTAGGCGCCCGCACCCTCCCCGAAGTAAATGCTCCACCAATTAAATAGATCACTGCGGGACCTCCTCGGGCTGCCCGCCTACTGGCGCGGCAGCGCCCGGGCACGACGGCGCATGACGGCCCGTAGTACCAGACTCATCTACGGCCCTTCCCCCGGCAGTACGCCCTGCTGCTGGAACCCGCCGGCGGCCGGCCGGAGGAGCCCCTGCCCTGGGCCTTCTACCTCCACGGCGGGGCCTGGACCTTCGGCACCCCCGAATCCTTCTCCCCGGCCGCCCGGCCCTGGCTGGCGCAGGGCTTCCGCGTCGTGCTGCCCAGCTACCGCCGCCCGCCGCGGGTGGGGCTGTCGGCCATCGCCGGAGATTGCCGCGGCGTACTGACTACCGTGGCCGACTTCGCCCGCGAGACCGGCCGGCCGCTCTCCGTTCCCCAGGTCGGCGGCATCAGCGCCGGGGGGCACCTGGCCGCCCTGCTGGCCCTGCACCCCGACTGGTGGACCGCCGCCGGCTGGCCCGCCGGCCCCGACCGCGCCCTGCTCTGTGCCGCGCCGCTGGATTTGTCGCTGCTCCGCCCCCGCCGACTCTTCTCCCGCTTCCCCGCGCAGAACCCCCTCGACCGGCTGACCGCCGCCGCCGCCCAGGTGCGCTGGCTGCTGCTGCACGGTACGGCCGACGGCATGGTCGATTACCACCACGCCCTCCGCTTTCGCGCGGCCCTGGAGCACACCGATGCCGACCTGCAGCTCCTGACCCTGCCGGGGGGCGGTCACCTGGATGCCGGCCGCTGGACCTACGACGATGCCGATCCTTGCGCCGCCGCCGTAGCCGGGTTTATCCGTTCAGGCGCGCCAGGCCGTCCTGGGCCAGCGTAAAGTCGGGGGCCATCCGCAGGGCCGTCTGGTAGTCGCGCCGCGCCGCGTCCAGGTCGCCCAGCAGTTCGCTGGCGTAGCCCCGGTAGAAGAAGGCCCGGATGTGGATGGGGTCGTTCTTGATGGTGATGTTGAACTCGTTGTAGGCCTGGGCGACGCTGTCGGTTTCCATCAGCAGCAGCCCGGCGTTAAAGTTACCGGCCACGTACTGCCGGTCGATGGTGCTGGCCCGCCGGTACTCGCGGATGGCCCGGTCCAGGTCGCCCCGGTCGCGGTAGTAGTCGGCCCGGGCGTGGATGGAAATCACGTCGTCGGGGTCGATGTCCACGGCGGCATTAAAGTACTCCAGGGCGCGGGGGTTGCCCTGCTCGGCGTGGAGCTCGCCGAGCAGCAGGTAGGCATCGATCATGTCGGGACTGATCTGGGTGGCCTCCTCGGCGGACTTGATGGCGCGGGTGGTGTCGCCGGTCTCGGCGAAGACCTGGCTGAGCAGGTAGTAGGCTTCCGGATTGCGGGCATCCAATCGCACCGCCTCGTTGAGGGAGCCGATGGCGTCGTCGTACTGCTTGAGGATGAGCTGGGTCTCGGCCAGCCGGAGCCGGGTTTCCAGGCGGTCGGGATCCAGGGCGGCGGCCCGCTCCAGGGTGCGGAGGGCCAGGCGGCTGCGGTAGTAGTCGAGGTAGACGTCCGACAGCTTGTAGTGATAGTCGAGCTGCGTACTGTCCAGGCTCAGGGCGGCATTTAGGTCGGCGATGGCGTTGTCGTAGTTCTGCAGGTCGTAGTACAGCGAGGCCCGCTGGGCGTACAGGTCCGCCTGGCCGGGGGTGGCCGCGATCTGGCGGTTCAGCTGGTCGATGCCCGGGTCGCCCGAGGCAGGAGGGGCGGGTTCCTCCGGGGCCTCGGGCCCACACGCTATTAGGCCGAGCAGCAGCAGCGGTAACAGGTAACGCAACATTGTTTTTCTTTGCTAAACGCCGCAGTGGTCCGCCAACGTTTAAAAATTTGAAAAGGTGCCGGTAGATTTTGGCAGGAAAGCTGCACGCAAGATGCAAGCAAGTCCGGTAGCGCCTCATGAGGTACGGGGTCATCCCGCGCCCAATCCCGAAGGGGTTTGCCTCGCGCGACTAGGGGTGCAAGCCCTGGTATCCGCGTACCCGCTCTCCGGTCCCCCTCCTCCACGTAGGCGGAGGGAGGAGGGGGGCAGGGGCAGGAGGGGCCACTACTGCACGAAGGGCCGGGAGGCCGCAGACTACCCGAAAATTTAGAGCTTGTTTGGGATTCCGCTCACCGCCGCAAACTTGCTCTTTTGTGCCTATTCTTCGTCTCAAAAAGCGTCACTTAGCCCGTCACCGCGAAGCAGCCACGAAGTGCACCTCCCCTTTTCGAGGCTCGAACAGACCCAAAATAGCGGCGCTTTCGTCAGGCTCGGAAAACCCAAACAAGCTCTAAGGCTTGAAAGACCACCGCCACAGCATTTAGTACCGATTAATCCCATGCCCGAGTCCAACCCCCTCCTGGAATGCGTCGCCAACGTCAGCGAGGGCCGCCACGCCCCCGCCCTGGAGGCCATGGCCCGGGCCATCACGGAAGTACGGGACTGCTACCTGCTCCACCAGGACACGGGCCACGGCGCCCACCGCACGGTCTTCACCTTCGCCGGGCCGCCCGCGGCGGTGTTTGAGGCGGCCTTTCGGCTCTACGCGGCGGTCGCCGAGCACGTCGATATGCGGCAGCACCGGGGTACCCATCCCCGTAGCGGCGCGGTAGACGTCTGCCCCTTGTTCCCATTTCCGGAATGACGAGGGAAGAAGTCGTGGCGGGGACGCAGGTGCTAGGCAAGCGGCTGGCCGAGCGCTTCGATCTGCCGGTCTTTCTCTACGCCGACAGTGCGCGCACTCCCCTCCGGGCTAAGCTCGCCGAGGTGCGGCGCGGAGAGTACGAGGGCCTCGGGGAGAAGTTGAGCGATCCCGCCTGGCAGCCGGATTTCGGTCCGGCGCTCCCCCACCCCACCCTGGGCGTTACGATCCTGGGCGCGCGGCCCTTCCTCATCGCCTGGAACATCAACCTCGCCCCGGAGGCTACCCTGCCGCAGGCCAAAATCCTCGCGGGCAAACTACGCGGCAGCGGTAGTGGGGGCAGGCCCGGACTCTTCCCCGGACTCCGAGCCATCGGCTGGTACATCGACGAGTACGGGCGGTGCCAGGTCAGCTGCAACGTCGTGGACGCGGAGCGGGTGAACCTGTCCCGCGTCTACCTCACCGCCGTAAGCCTGGCGGAGGGCATGGGCGTCCGGGTGACGGGTTCGGAGCTCATCGGGCTGGTACCGGCCCGGCACCTGCGCGCCGCCGCCCGGGATTTCTGCTTTGAGGCCACCTACGAAGAAGCGATGGACACGGCCGTCTCCGTACTAGGCCTGAGCGACCTGCGGCCCTTTAATTGGCGCGAGCGGGTGCTGGAAGCGGTATATCAGCGCGTCGCGCGAACAGATCGTCCGAGCCAATGAAGTAGGACTGGCCGTCGCGCATCACCACGCAGAGTCCCTTGCGGCCGCCAAAATCGATGCAGTTAAAATCGGAAGCGGGATGCGCCAGCACGCCCGACCAGCGCGCGGAGGGGGCCACGTCCACGAAGGTACACTCGACCATATCGCAAGTAGACAACTTGAGGCGCCCGCCGATCAGCCCCTTCAGTTTTAGTTTGAGGCACTTGTCGTTCACCTTGATGCGCAGCCGCGAGCGGTACACCACCAGCCAGGCCGCCGCCACGACCGCCGCAATGGCCCCCGTGATGGCGAGCACGCGCAGATCAGCGCCCTGCGTCAGGGACAAGCCCAGCCGGTAAAGCACCAGGAGGCTCATCAGAGCGAGGAGGGCCAGGAGGCCGGGATTGCGGAAGCGCTGTTCTTCTTTGTAGTACGTCATGGGTGAGGGTTAGCTGGCGTGAAGGAATACAACGCCCTACCGTAACGCTTAGTTTACCCTGACTTTACATAGAGTTAACATTAGGGGTTTCTTAACTACTGCCTGAGCACCCGGACTTCCAGTCCTCCCCACCGCACCAGGTAGATCCCCGCGGGCAATCCGGCCGTGATCAGGCGGGCATCCCGGCCCTCCATCTCTACGTTCAGTGATTCGCTCACCTCGTTCCCCTGGATATCGTATACGCGCAGTAATTCCTCCGCGGGGCGAGTGTCGGGCGCACGTACCGTCAGCTGATCGGTGAAGGGGTTGGGGAAGGTCTGCAATTCGGCGGCCGGCTCCCCCCCTGCGCGTACGACGGTAGAACGGTGCTCGGTGCCGTCGAAATCGACCTGAACCAGTTGGTAGAAATTGGTCCCCCCGCCCAGGGTGGTGTCGGTATAGGTGAAGCGGGCGTACGCCTGGGTCGTGCCGTTGCCGGCCACTTCGCCGATGTCCGTCCACCGGGTTCCGTCCGGGGAGCGCTCCACGCGGAAGTAGTCGTTGTCCGTTTCGGAGGCTACTTCCCAGATCAGGTGGGTGCCCGTGGGCCTGCTTTCGGCCCGGAAGCTGAGCCAGTCCACGGGGGTCGCCACGTCCTCCACCAGGGTCACGGCCAGGGGGGCTCCCCCACTGAGCAGCAGGCAGGCGGGGGCTTCGGGGTTGTCGCCCGGCAGGTCGCTTAGGGCTTGGCCTACAAAAGTGGTTTCGTCCAGGGTGGCCCCGTCGTAGTTGATGCCCCGCAGGGTGTAGTCACCGACCGGCAGCGTACGGAAGTCACTCACCGGACTGGCGGCCCGCACGGTATCGGCCGCGTCGACGGCCAGGTAGGTATAGGCGTAGCCGGGTGCGAGGGGCGTGGCGGCGTACAGCGTGGGGGGTGGCGTCTCGTCCGCTGCCGGGTTTTCCACGAATACCTGGTAAGAACGGGCGGTGGATCACGGCGTCGTCCTCCCCGGGCAGCACGACCAGGACGTAGGTTTCCCCCGCCACGAGGTCGGCTACGAAGCCGGGCAAGTTAATGACCGGCGTAAAGGTGGAGGCGATCACCCGGGGGCAGTTGTTTTCGGCGGGTACGAAGTTGCCTTGGAACAGGGTGATGGAGGTCAGACTGCGGCTGAGCTCGGAGGCGTCCTGCCGGAAACGTACCGGTCCGCTTCTATCCGGGGCGATCACGTAGGCATCGTAGGGATAGGGGGCGGAGGCAGCTACCGCGGAGCAGCTCGTTCCCGGCTCGGCTACCCGGTAGCTAAAGGCGCTGCCGGGATCCGAGGTCGCCAAGGAGCCCGCAATCGGGGTGGTGAGGGGAGACCCGGTCAGGTAGAACAGGTCGAACTGGGCGTCGCTGCTCCCCACGGTAGCGAACCGCAGGGTACTTTCCGTTCCGATGACGGAGGCGACGGTGCCGCAGGCTTGCGCCCGTGCGGTAGCCGAAGCCAGCGACAAGAGCAGGACCGACCCGAACAGGCAAAGGAAATCACTTCTATTCATGGGCAAAGCTTACC
The DNA here is from genome assembly GCA_963803525.1 of Lewinellaceae bacterium. GTDB lineage: Bacteria > Bacteroidota > Bacteroidia > Chitinophagales > Saprospiraceae > Neolewinella. The sequence goes on along the minus strand of CAWDMV010000002.1, from coordinate 71,397 downwards.
GCTAACGATGGATCACGTTCGGAGATCGGGCCAAGCAGGTAGTTGCCCCGTCCGTAAACTTGTCGCGAGCTATTATTACGGAACACGTCGATCCCATGTTTGCCTATACATTTGTTAATGTATTTCCCAATAAAACGCCTATGCGCCCTGCTCCGCCGCTTGCCCTCCTTATTCTGCTCCTTGGCCTCGTCGGATGCCGGACCGCGCCCGAGACGAAGCCGGCACCCCCGCGGACGTCCACGCCCTGGCTGACGGGATTTACGAAGCCCGCCGAAAACCCCATTCTACGGGCCGACAGCAGCTACGTATTCGACGACCCCCTCACGGGTAGTTCCGTGCGCTGGCAACGGGCCGACGTGTTCAATCCCGGGGCCGTCGTACGGGGCGACAGCGTGTACCTGTTCTTCCGCGCCGAAGACAACCCACGGGCCACCCTGGGGCGTCGCACCAGCCGGATCGGGCTGGCGGCGAGCGCCGACGGCATAGATTTTGTTCGCCGCCCCAGCCCCGTGCTCTATCCCGGCCCCGACAACAACCGGGAATTCGAGGACCCGGGCGGGTGTGAAGATCCCCGCGTGGTGGAGCTGCCCGACGGCCGCTACCTCATGCTCTACACCGCCTACAACCAGCAGGCGGCCCGGCTCTGCTCGGCCACCTCCGCCAACCTGACGGACTGGACCAAGCACGGGCCCGTGTTTCAGGATGCCTACGGCGGAAAATTCCACGACACTTGGTCGAAGTCCGGCTCCGTAGTCTGCCAGCTGGACGCGCGCGGTCACCTCATTGCCACCCCCATCAACGGCAAGTACTGGATGTACTGGGGCGACGCCGTCGTGGGCCTGGCCTACAGCGACGATCTCCTGGACTGGACGCCCGTCCTCAACCCCGATTCCACCCTCCTGGACCCCCTCCCCGTACGGCCGGGCTACTTCGACAGCCGGTTGAGCGAGCCGGGGCCGCCCGCCCTCCTCACCGAAGACGGCATCCTCGTCCTGTACAACGGGCAGAACGAACTGACGGACTCCCTGCGGTATATGGAGGCCGGCCCGGGGGCCTACTCCGGGGGGCAGGCGCTCTTTAGCGCCGAAGACCCGACGCAGTTGCTGCAGCGGATGGACCGCCCCTTCATCCAGCCCAGCCTGCCGCACGAGCTGACCGGGCAGTACGCCTCCGGCACGACCTTCATCGAGGGCCTGGTGTACTTCAAGGACCGGTGGTTTCTGTACTACGGGACTGCCGACTCGATGGTCGGGGTGGCCGTCAGCGATCAGTAGGGGCCGGGCGCGAATCGCTCTCCGTCATAGGTCCAGACCTCCTTTACTCCCAGCTGCCGCAGCATCCCGAAGGCCTGCTCGAAGGCCCCGTCGATGTGGTGGGGGGCGTGCGCGTCGGAGTTCACCTGCAGCCGAATGCCCCGTTCGTGCGCCCGCCGGACGATCCACTGGCTGGGGAAGGTAGCGGTGGTCTCGCCGAGGTAGATGCCGCGGGTGTTGACTTCCATGATCAGCCCGGCCGCCTGCACGGCGTCGAGGGTTTCCTCCACTGTTTTGACGTACCAGTCTGCTTCTTCGTCCCAATAACGCCCCTCGCCGTTGCGGCGCTTGATGCGGTCGAGGTGGGCTAAAATGTCCGGCGGATGACGTTCGATCATTTCCCGCACGAGGGCGTAGTAGCGCTCCACCATGCGGCGGGCGTCGCCGCCGAAGATGGTGTCGATGCCCCGCTCGAAGGTGGGATTGCGTTGCTGGAAGCTCCACGGCCGGCCGTCCTCCAGGTAGTCGACGTAGTGGACGGCCCCGACCGTATAATCCAGATCAGCCGCCTGAATGTGGGGACTAGCTACATTAATCACGTCGGGAATATAATCGACCTCCAGGCTGCGGAAGACCTTGAGCTGACCTGCGTATGCGGCGCGGAGCCGCTCCGTTTCCCGCACGTACGCAGGCAATTCCGCCATTTTCATGGAGCCCCGATCGCCCCTTGGAATGGGTGCATGGTCGCTGAACCCGTAGGACGTAAAGTTAGTGGCAAGGGCGGCGCGGATGTAGTCTTCCGGTTCTCCGATCCCGTCGCTGTAGCGGGTATGGGCGTGGTGATTGGCGTTCATGTTAAGGTCATTTGGGGAGGGTAAATGTAATTCGTTCTGCTCCGGTAGCCGGTCGGCTGCCACGTCCATATAAGATTCTTCGGTCGGAGTAAGTATCCCGCAATACACCTGCCGCAGCCCCCAAAGGGGCAATAGTATGTCGGTACATCGTTGTTTTAGCAATTTTCCGTGCTACCTTGCCCCGCCTGAATTAAACACCTCCTAACTCAACCCATTCCTATGCAGTTCAGACTTCTACTCTTTATGGCCTTACTGGCCGTTTCCGGTTTTGCCTCGGCTCAGCGCAATTGCGGCTCCATGGATTACCTGCAGCAGCAGATCCAGCAAAATCCCCTCCGCGAACTCCAACTAGAGCGCCTCGAGCGCTTCACCGAGGAGTATAACCCCATGAAGGAAAAGGCCCTCTCGGGCGGGATCCTGACTATTCCCGTCATCGTACACGTCGTGTACCGCACCAATACGGAGAACATCTCCGACGCCCAGATCAACAGCCAGATCGCCGTCCTCAATGAGGATTTCCGCCGCCAGAACGCCGACCGCAGCAACACGCCCTCCGACTTCCGGCCCGTAGCGGCGGACTCCGAGATTGAGTTTTGCCTCACGCAGGTGATCCGCAAATCCACCACCCGCACCAGCTTCGGCACGAACGATGCGGTGAAGTCGTCCGCCACCGGCGGTTCCAACGCCGTCACGCCGACCCAGGCCCTTAACATCTGGATCTGCTTGGTCGGGAACAACATCCTGGGCTACGCCCAGTTTCCCGGGGGCCCCGCCGCTACCGATGGCGTCGTACTCGACTACCGCTACGTCGGCACCACCGGCACCGCCACGGCACCCTTCAACCTCGGCCGCACCGCCACCCACGAGGTCGGCCACTGGCTCAACCTGCGGCACATCTGGGGCGACGGCGGCTGCAGCGTCGACGATTTCGTGAGCGACACCCCCTCCGCCGGCGGACCCAACTACACCGGCGGCGCCTGCACCTACCCCGGCCCCAACAGCTGTACCCCGCGCCGCAACAGCGGAGAGCAGGACTTCCCCGACATGTTCCAAAACTACATGGACTACTCCGACGACGGCTGCATGAACCTATTCACCAGCGGCCAGAAAGACCGCATGTGGGCCGCCGTGTCCGCCGCGCGCCCGGAACTCATCTCCTCCACCTGCAGCGGCACGCCGCCCACCCCCACCCCGACCGAGATCTGTGACAACGGCATCGACGACGACGGTGACGGCCTCACCGACTGCGCCGACCCCGACTGCGCCAACTTCGGCGACTGTGCCCCCCCACCCTCCACCTGCGCCGTGCCGACCGGTCTCTCCGCCCGTACCGGTAAGGGAGGACGGGAAGTCACGCTTTCCTGGAACGCCGCCAGCGGTGCCCAGAGCTACCTGGTAGAGGTGTACGTAGGCAGCAGCCTCTACGCTTCCGGCACCATCGCCGGTACCAGCGCCAGCCTTAGCGGCCTCAGCAAGAGCACCAGCTACACCTGGCGCGTGCGTTCTGAATGTGGCGGCTCGACGGTCTCGGACTGGGCCAGTGGTTCCAGCTTCCGCGAGTTCCGCCTCAGCGGCAACGGCGTGGAACTGGGCGTCTACCCCAACCCGACCAACGCGTCCGAAGTGACCGTCACCTGGGAGCTGAACTCCCCGGCCTTACTCAGGGCCGCCGGCACCCTATCCGAGGCAACGGTCGATGCCGACATCCGCGTCGAGCTGCGCGACCTCACCGGCCGCCTCCTCCGACAGCGGATCGTCGCCGATAACGGACGGACGACCCTTGACGTGAGGGACCTTGCCGCCGGCGTCTACCTGATCCACGTACGGGATGCCGAAGGCTACACCGTCAGCACGAAACTGGTGAAGCGCTAGCTTTACCGGACTACCGCGATGAAAGAACCCCGGTGTGGCAGTGGCCGCACCGGGGTTTTTTGTTCCTACAGGGGAGGAAAGCTTATCCCGGCAGGTCCTGGGGAGCCGCAAAAGGCTGGTCGTACACCCGCGTGCCGGTGGCCCGGTACAGCGCATTGGCCAGGGCCCCGATGACGGGCGGCAGGGAGGGCTCGCCGAGGCCGGTCGGCGCGATGCCGTTGTCTACGAAGTGGGTGTGGATCAGGCGGGGGGCTTCCTGGTGGCGGATCAGGCGGTAGGTATCGTAGTTCTGCTGGTCGGGCTTACCGTCGGTGAAGGTGATGGCCCCGTAGAGCGCGTGCCCTACCCCGTCGATGATGCCGCCCTCGATCTGGTTGCGCGCGCCTTCGGGATTCACCACGATGCCGCAGTCGACCGCGCAGTGTACCTCGGTCACCCGGGGCTCATTGCCCTGCATTTCCAGTTCGAGCACCTGGGCGACGTAGGAGTTGTGGCAGTAGTAAGCCGCTACCCCGCGCTTGTCGTCGTTGGTGTTCCAGCCGGACTTGTCCCGGACGTGTTCCAGCACGCCCGCGTAGCGGACGGCGTCGTAGTCGTTTTCCTCCCCGACGGGATCGGTCTTGGCGCGCTCGAAGAGTTCCAGGCGGAAGGCGATGGGGTCCTTGCCGGCCGCTTCGGCTACCTCGTCCAGGAAGGCCTGCTCGGCCCCCGCGATAAAGTTGGACCGGGGGGCCCGCCAGGCGCCCGTGGAGACGTTGGTCTCGGTGACGATGTTTTCGACCAGGTAGTTGTCGACCGTGCCGGCGGGGAAGCGATTGGCGAAAACGGGACTCTCGTTCGCGCCCGTACCACGTACGTGAAAGGCGATGAGCTTCCCGTTCTCGTCGAGGCCGGCGCGGTAGCGCACCAGGTACTCGGGTCGGTAGGTGCCCTGGGTCATGTCGTCCTCGCGGGTGTAGACCAGCTTGACGGGCACGCCGGCGGCTTTGCTAATCAGGGCGGCCTCCACCCCGAAGTTGCCGTAGAGCCGCCGGCCGAAGCCGCCGCCCATGCGGGTCATCATGATGCTGATCTGGTCCTCGGGCATATCCAGCAGGGCACTGACGGTTTTGCGCAGAAACTCGGGGGTCTGGATCGGCCCGACCAGCTCGGCCTTATCGGCGGTCACGTCGGCGAAGAAGTTCATCGGCTCCATCGTGTTGTGGGGCAGGAAGGGGGCCGAGTAGCTGCGCTCTACGATGGTGGCGGCGCGGGCGAAAGCGGCTTCCGGATCGCCGTCGCGGCGGGCTTCTTCGGTTTTGCCGTTGTCCAACTGCTGCACCAGGGCCCTGCGCTGTTCGGCGGAGGATTCCGGGGCGCTGGTTTGCTCCCACTCAATCTTCAGGGCTTGTTTGGCCTTAAGTACGCTCCAGGTGTTGTTGCCCACTACGGCAACGAGTTTGGGGAAGGCGTTGACGTCCGACCACTGCAGCTCCACGCCTTCCGGGGCGGCGTCGATGGTCACTACGTCGGTGATCCCGGGCATGGCCCGGGCGGCGCTGTCGTCTACCGACTTCAGCTGAAGGCCGAAGGCCGGCGGGTGGACGATGGCGGCGTACTTCATGCCCTCGCGCTGGACATCGAGGCCGAAGAGCGGCTGCCCCGTGACGATCTTTTTCGCATCCACGTTCTTTTTGCCGTGGCCGATGATCTTAAAGTCGGCGGGATCCTTGAGGGTCACCTCCTCGGGGGGCGTAAGGGTGGCGGCCAGCGAGGCGACTTCCCCGTAGCCGAGGGTCTTGTCACCGTAGGAGATGACGCCGTTGGCGGTGGTCAGCTCACTCACGTCCACGCCCCACTGCTGGGCGGCGGCGGCGAGGAGGAGGGCCCGGGCGGTGGCGCCGGCCTTGCGCAGGGGCTCCCAGCTGGCGCGGATCGACTGGCTACCCCCGGCGAGCTGCCGTTGGAAGTTATCGGTATCCAGTCCGGCCTGTTCGACGACGACGTTCTTCCAGTCGACGTCCAGTTCCTCGGCGACGAGCATGGGCATCGAGGTCTTGACGTTCTGGCCGATCTCGGGGTTGGGCGACATGATGGTCACCACGCCGTTGTCACCCACCTTCAGGTAGGCGGTGACGGGCACCCAGTTTTCCGGCATCACCAGTTCGGGTTCTCCGGCGGCCCGGGCTTCGGACCGTTCGCAGGAGGAGAGCCAGCTGAGTCCAAGGAGGAGTCCGCCCCCGGTAGCGGCGGAGACCTTCAGAAAGGAGCGGCGGGTGTTCAGGTCTGACATCTTAGCTTAGATTTTTGGCGGCGGTCTTCACGGCGGCGTGGATTCGGGTGTAGGTTCCGCAGCGGCAGATGTTGCCGTTCATGGAGGCGCTGATCTCGGCGTCGTCCGGGTTCGGACTGCCGTTCAGCAGGGAGGCGGCGCTCATCATCTGGCCGGCCTGGCAGTAGCCGCACTGGGGCACGTCGTGCTCGAGCCAGGCGAGTTGCACGGGGTGGTCGCCGTGTTCGCTCAGTCCCTCGATGGTCGTGATGGCCTCCCCGTCGAGGCGGCTCAGGGGCAGGGAGCAGGAGCGCATGGCCGCCCCGTCGACGTGCACGGTACAGGCCCCGCAGGCCCCGATGCCGCAGCCGTATTTGGTGCCCACGAGGCCGAGTTCGTCGCGCAGGGCCCACAGCAGGGGCGTGTCGGGTTCGGCTTCCAGGGTCCGGGATTGTCCGTTTACGGAGAGAGTGAAACTTGCCATGTTGCTATGCTTATCCTACCAAGATACGACAAATTAGGGCGGGGACGCGGGTGCATTGGTTTTTGGTCAGGCACACAATGTCTCCCGCATTGTGCCCGTTACCACAGCAATTCAACGATTGGGCATTATGCCTCAATCATTGTGTTCTCTCAAAAACTACCAACTCCCGCCCGGGTGCTGATTTTTCAGTTCGGGACGGCCGTGGCCGACTAAGGCCACTCCCCAATTTCTAGGTTGAGCTAATCCTCCACGCGCGGGCGGGTCGGCAACTATCATAATCTCGCCAAATGAAGCAATCTCTACCCTTTATCTTCTTTTTGTTGGCCCAGTCCCTCTTCGCAAATAATGTCGTAGTAAGTAATACGTCAGTACTCATCGCAAGCCCGGCGGCCGGTAGCGCGATCATTTCCTTCGATGTGGCCTGGGAGAACTCCTGGCGCACCAGCAGCGCCCCCAATAATTGGGATGCCGTCTGGAGCTTCGCGAAGTATCGGCTCAATGGTGGCCCGTGGCTCCACGCCAGCATCAGCTCAGTGATCAATAAGCCCTCAACTGCCACGATCGATATCAAAGACGGTGTAGGGGTCATGATATACCGCAACAGCAACGGTACCGGGGATATCGATTTCCCCGGCATCGAACTTCAGTGGACCTCACCTACCGATTTCACCGACACCGACGAGGTGGAGCTACGGGTGTATGCCATAGAAATGGTATACGTACCCCAGGGTAGCTTTATGCTCGGTAATAATAAAATAAGTGGGTCTGACAACGAAACGCGGGGCTTCAGCACCGGCAGTGGCGGGTACCTCGTCACCAACGATGGCGCAATTACCTCCGGTAGTAGTAGCGGCAACCTACGGGCCAATGGTACCACTATCGTTTCCGGCAGCATACCCGCCACCTATCCGGAGGGCTACAACGCCTTCTACAGTATGAAGTACGAGGTTTCGCAAGCCCTGTGGGTTGCCTTCTTCAACACCCTCGCTAACACCCAGAAGGCCAACCGGGATATCACATCCAGTACGGGTAAAAATTCAGATGCCGTAGTGGACCGCAACGGTGTCGCCTACACCACGGACACCCCCGCCACGACCAGCCTCCCCAGCGTGCCCATCAGCTTCGTATCGCGCAACGACGGCCTGGCCTTCCTCGACTGGGCCGCCCTGAGGCCCATGACCGAGATGGAGTTTGAGAAAGCCAGCAAGGGGCCCAGTACCCCTAGCCCCGGTTGGTTCGCCTGGGGTAATACTAGCATTAAACAGGGAGCGCGCTACCAATTAGCCAATACCGGTACCGACAACGAAACCGTTACCAGCGGCACCCTGAGTAACTCGGCGGGCAACGCCGTCTACGGTGGGGAAACCGACAACGCTAACGTCATTGGTTCTAATACCGCCTCCCAGGCGGCAGTGCATCCATCCGGCGTACCCGGGCCGTTTCGCACCGGGGCCTTTGCGGGCTCCTCATCTCCGTCAACCCGCGTGCGTTCGGGAGCCAGCTACTACGGCGTCATGGAGCTTTCGGGCAACGTAGCCGAAGGGGTGATCACCGTCGCGAATAGTGCGGCTGTAAACTACACCGGTAACCACGGCGACGGTACCCTCGACAGTGCCGGTAACCAGAACGAAGGGTGGCCGACGGGCATCGCCATCGGGCACCGCGGGGGCTGGTTCAGCGGAGACGTCACCTACATGATGACGGCCGACCGCAGCCTCGTTGGCAACAGCCCTAACACCGACACAAGCGATAATCACGAATTCTCCACCGATGAGGACGCCCGGCTGAATTACTACCAAATGCGCGGTGTACGCGACTAACTATCTACTTATGCCTATACGTCTACTCTTATTTCTACTATTCCCCCTAGCTCTCGGCGCCCAATTTCAGGGGGGCTTCGGCGGAGGCTTCAGTGAAGCCACCACCGTTAGCGCCAACGCCCTACCCCTCTCCTTTGTCTCCTTTACGGCGACCGATATGGGTGGCTCCGTGCTGCTCGATTGGCAGACCGATGACGAGGTGGATACCGATTACTTCACCCTCGAACGGGCACGTGCCGTGGGTGCCGACTTCACCCCCATCGCTACCCTCTCCGCCGCGGGAGACGCTAAGGGTTACCGGCAATACTATTCTTACACCGACGCTACCCCACTACCGGGGGTCAGTCATTACCGGATCGTCACCACCGACTACGATGGTGCGCTGACCTTCTCTCCAATAGCTTCGGTAAGCCGGGCCGGCGCGTTGACATCAGGCTTCACCATATATCCTAACCCGGCTCCCACCGGTAGTACCGTGAGTATCCAGGCGACGAACAGCGACAATACCGCAGCCAGGGTCGACCTATACGATATTGGCGGTCGGAACGTATTGAGCTCGACACGGCTCACCGCCCTTTCGACGCAGGAGCTACGCGCCGGCACCTATCTGGTACGTATCAGGGATAGTCAGGGAAGTTCGAAGAGTCAGTTGTTGGTGCTCCACCCCTAAACCTTGCACCCGCGGCCGCGCCCTCCTGCCCTGCCTACTGATCCCAGAAAATAGGTTCGGTAATCGGCTGTAGGGGTACGTTACCCAGGTTACGGTCGGTCTCACTGGCGGGGTAAAGTACCCGCACGGGTACCTGGTTGATGGCCGCGTTGGTAGCGAGCGTGAAGTCTTCGTAAGCGAAGTCGTAGCGGCGGGCATCGACGTAGGTTTCCGGACTGAGAAAAAGGGCGACGTACTTCTCGCGGAAGATGTCGTCCCGGTCAATGGCATCCGTACCGTAGGCTTCGGTGAGATAGCCGGTGGCGGTTATGCTGTCTACCCCGATTTCGGTCATGCTGGCGATCACACCCTCCCGGAAGGCCCGGTCGGTACGCGACTGGTTGCCGGTTGCCAGGGCGGCCTCCGCCTCGATGAACTTAAGCTCGGCAAAGGTCAGGATGTCGAGGGGGCTATCGGGGCTCGACAGGGCTCCTTCCGTGACCAGGTAGGATTCGCTGACCTCGGTACCGTCTCCCCGGCGGCCCTCTCCGTTAACCGTCCCTACGTATAGGCTATCCGTATTAAAATTGGTGAGTAGTGGCAGGCGGGGGTCCATCACGTCGAAGGTAGTACCGTTGAGGGCATCTATGAACTGCTCCGAAAGCCACCCCCCCAATAGCAAGTTAGCGTTATTATCGGCTACCTGGGCCCAGGGGTTTTGTACCTGAAAGGTGCGGACGTCGATATCCTGGGAGTTGTCCTGCAACCCAGCGTCGACGGCGGCGAGCACCGCGGCGGGGTCGTAGCTCCCGGTTTCGCTAAGGTGATTGAGGTAGCGGGCGCGCAGACTCGAAACCGCCCTGCCCCAGGCATCCAGATCACCGTCATATATGAAATCGCTACCACCGCGTACGGCAGGGGCATCTTCGGCGGCGGACAGTTCCGCCTCCGCCTCGTCGAGTAGGCGGAAAATGGTGGCGTAGAGTTCTTCGGCGCTGTCGTAGGTGGGCTGCAGGATCTCTCCGGTGAAGGCGTCACTGTAGGGCGCATCTCCCCAGTTGTCGACCACCAGTCCGAGGTTGATGGCCATCAGGACCTTAGCGATGGCGACGTGGCGATCGAAGCCGTCCTCTTCTCCGAAGCGGATAAGGTCGTAGAGGTCGGTCATCGTATCGTAGAGGTTGAACCAGGTGCCGTCGGGTGCGAACTCCAGGTAGGTATCGATGGTATTGGCTCCGTTGGGACTGGCCAGATACTGTACGTAGAAAGCGGCAAAGTCACCACTGACCGACTGCTGGTTAAGCGCGGTTTCCAGGGACGTGGTGGCCAGCAGACCGTCGAGTGGCGGCCGGGTCGCCACGTTGGGGTTGTCATTGACGTTGAGGTAGTCAGCCCCGCAACCGGTGGCGAGAATGAGCAGTCCCGAAAGGAGAAGTTGTAGTACGTTTTTCATGTTCGGGGTTGCTTAGAAGCCAAGGTTGAGGGTCACGAAAAAGGTGCGCACCCCGGGGTAGGTAAAGCCGCCGAAGCCATCATCACCGTTACCATTGCCCCGGTTGCCCTCGGGGTCGTAGCCGCTAAAGGGCGTTCGTAGCCAGAGGTTATTGCCCGTCAGCGTGATGCCGGCGGTACGCACGAATACGCTTTCCAGTAGGGTACTCGGCAGGCGGTAGCTCAGACTTACGTTACGCAGCCGGAACCAGTCTGCCTCCTCGACGAAGTTCTCCGTCGACCCCCGGTAGCGGTTGCGGTAGTAGCCGGCACCGTAGTCCTCTCCGTCCGGACCCACGCCCTGCCCCAAAAAGACCGGTGTCGTGTTGGGCTGACCATTTGCCTTGACGCCCTCGAAAACGATGGTTTCGTTACGGTTCAGCGTGTAGGGGGCGAGGCCGAAGGCGCTAAAGAAATTGCCCTGCTGGTTGTATTTCTGTACGCCCTGCCGGGTATCGAACTGGAAGGAAAATTCCAGCCCCTTGTAGCTGATCGTATTGGTCAGCGCCCCGAACCAGTCGGGCTGGGTATTGCCGAGGATTTTCTGGGTGGTCTCGATGACCGGAAAACCATCTTCGCCAATCAGCAAGGGGGCGTCGCGGTCCAGGAAGAGGTCATCAGCATCGGCCCCGGCGCGGACGTAGCTACGCCCGTAGATGTTACCGTAAGGCTGCCCCTCGATCAGCCGGATACTAGCCGAAGAGCCGGCATAGCCAAAGGAGCTGCCGATAAAAATGTCCTCCACGCCCTCGAAGATCTCCAGCACCTCGTTGCGGTTGCGCGTGAAGTTGAGGTTGACGTCCCAGCGGAGGTCGGTCGCTACCACCGGACTGCCCTTCAGCAACACCTCGAGGCCTTGGTTACGCATTGAGCCCGCATTAAGCACGAAGGTGGTAAAGCCGGTAGCGTTTGATACCGGCACGGGGATGATCTGGTCTACGCTCTTGGCATTGTAGTAGGTAATGTCCACCGCCAGTCGGTTCTGCAGGAAGCGCAGGTCGGCACCGATCTCGAAGGTGTTGGTCCGCTCCGGTACCAGGTCGGGGGCGCCCTGCTGGTTGTCGCGCGTCCACCCAGTTACGCCATCTACGGGAAAGCCCGTCGTATTACCGTACACTACGTTGGTCCGATAAGGCTCGGTATCCTTGCCGATACCCGCATAGGAGGTGCGCAGTTTGGCGAAGCTCACGAAGTCGGGCAGCTCGGTCAGCTCACCCAGTAGCACGCCGAGACTTACCGAGGGATAGAAGAAGGAGCGGTTCGCCACCGGCAGCGTACTCGACCAGTCGTTGCGCCCCGTAAGCGTGAAGTAGATCGCGTCGCGGTAGGAGAGCGACAGGTCGCCGTAGAGTCCCAGTAGTCGACGGTCAATCTGTTCGCTACTGGTCTGTACCAGGGAAACGTTGTTGAGGCTAAAGAAATCGTAGATATCCAGCCCCTGCCCGCCGGTAAACACCCGGTCCAGGCTCGAATCGAAGGCATCGAAGCCGGCCAGTACCCGTAGGCTTAGATCGGAGCTCACCTCCTTGGTAAATACCGCGTTGATGTTAGAGGTCACATCCCGGCGCCGGATACGCGTCTCGTTGTTGAAGCCGCTCAGGCCGTTGGCGTTGTTGTCCTCGAAATTCGGCGCACCCGGAAAGACGGCCCCCTGCCCGTAGTTGTGGCGGAAGTCGGTGTACTGGTCCAGCCCGATCGTATAGTTGAAGCGCAGTTCGGGGATCGGCGAGTAGCTGAAGTTCAGGTTGCCGATGTAGCGGTCCACGTCGTCGATAAACTGGTTGGTGGCCTCGCCGTAGACCGGGTTGTTGCCAATCGTACCGCCGTTGCGATAGCCGATCATGCTACCGTCCTCGCGGAGGTAATTATTGACGTCGGACTGTGGGGCCCAGTACACCAGGCGCTCGTTGAAGCGGTCGGCGTTGACGCGATTACCCCCGCTGCGGATGTAATTGACCCCGCCGCCAAAGTTGAATTTCTCGCTGGCTACGTAGTTGGCGTTGATCCGGAAGCTGGTGTTTTCGTAGGTGCTGAACGGTAACACGCCCTGGTGATCGAGCCGGGAAATGGAAGTCCGGAAAGTCGCCTTCTCGTTGCCCCCCGATACGCTCAGGGTGTTGCGCCACTGATCGCCGCGCTGAAAGGCATTCTCGAAGTTGTTGAAGATCGTGGCCGGGTGGTCGGGGTCGATCGCCCGGGCCTCCTCTACGGTGGGGCCCCAGGTGGGCCAGAAGCTGTTGGCATCGTACACGCCCCCGAAGCCCTGCGTGTAGGTGCGCTGCGTTTCCGGAAACTTGTTGACCTCTTCGGTGCCGTAGGTAGAGCTAAAATCGACACTTAGCCGTCCCGCCTTTCCCTGCTTGGTCGTGATGATGATGGCCCCGTTGGCCGCCCGCAGTCCGTACAGTGCCGTAGCCGGACCGCCCTTCAGCACCGTCATCGAAGCGATGTCTTGCGGATTGACGTCCGCGATCCGGTTACTCACGTTGCGCGAGTCACCACCCCCCACGGTAAGCGTTTCGTTGCTTACGGGGATACCGTCGATCACGAACAGCGGCTCGTTGTTGGCGTTCGGGTCCAGGGAAGTGATGCCCCGGATGATGATGCGCGAGGCCTGGCCCGGTCCGCCCCCGTTGCTGCTGATCTGTACGCCGGCCACCTGTCCCTGCAGGGCGTTGACCAGGTTGTTCTGCTGGGCGCGCACGATCTGATCGCTCTGTACTTCTTCTACGGCGTAGCCCAGGGCCTTGCGCTCGCGACTGATGCCCAGGGCGGTCACGACCACCTCGTCTAGTTGGGCACCCGCCTGTAACTCTACGTCGATGACGGTCTCGCCGGGGTTGACCTCGCGGCTTATCGTACCGTAGCCCGTGTAGCTGAAGATCAGGGTGTTGCCCTGCTGAGTCGTGAGGGAATAGTTGCCGTCCAGGTCGGTAACCGTACCGGTACCGGTGCCTTCGATGACGACACTCACCCCGATGAGGGCTTCGCCTCCATCCCCCGTGACGGTGCCGGTGACGAGTTGTTGGGCCCAGCCGCAGAGGCTAAACAGGAGGAGGACCGGCAGGAGGAGCCGGCGGGGGTAGGTGAGTTTCATATACGGAGTGATTAGAAAAGCGGAGCGCAACTGCCAATAACTCACCCAAAATAAGCGACGCACTAGCTAAATCAAACGGAAGCGGACATTTTTTTCCCGTATACCTACCTCACACCCGCGCACCCGCCCTCCCCTACTCCTGGTCGTTGGTCACCGGCAGCAGGTTATTCACGGGCAGTACCGGGACTTCAGCGGCTGCCGGGTCCGCTAATTCCTCCACTGCTTCCACCGGCGGGATGAATTCGGAGCAGGAAAAACTCCGCCGCAGCTCATCGGAGAGCGCGGGAAAATCTTCGCCCAACGCTGATGAGGTGGCCGTATCGGCTTCCATGTTCTGCAGGAAGTAGGCCCAGATGGGCAGGGCCGAGCGGGCGCCGTTGCCCATGTTGCCCGAACGGAAGCGCACCCCGGGGTTCTCGCCGCCCACCCAGGCCCCGCCGGTCAGCGCTCGGAGTGCTGCCGACGAACCAGCCGTCGGCCATGTTCTGGGTGGTGCCGGTCTTGCCGATGGAGGGGCGCAGGACGCCGTATTCCCAGCGCAGGCGGCTGGCCGTACCGCGGTCCACGACGTTGCGCAGCAGCTGCACCATGGTGGCCGCCTGGTCGGGGGTCAGCACGGTCTGGGGCTGATCGTCGTGCGCATAGATCACCTTCCCGTCGGCGGTCTCGATGCGGGTGATCAGGTAGGGCTCGGCGTGGCGGCCGCCGTTGGGGAAGGTACCGTAGGCCCCGACCATGTCCCGGAGTGTACTCTCGACGGTCCCCAGGGCGATGCTCGGGATGGGAGGAATTTCCCCCCGAATGCCCATCCGGGCGGCCAGGTCCGCCACTGGCTGGGGAGTGGTCTCCATGATCAGTTTCACCGCGGCTACGTTAACCGAGTGGGTCAGTGCCCCGTGCATGCTGTAGGTGCCCCCGTGGTTCCAGTCGGAGTTGTGGGGGGTCCAGGGCCCGTCCTCGTCGGCGTAGGTGCGCAGGGCGTTGCTGATGCGGTAGCAGGGGTCGAAACCCTGCCGCAGGGCGGTGGCGAAGACGAAGGGCTTGAAGGTGGAGCCCGTCTGCCGACGGCTCGTGACGTGGTCGTAACGGCTGAAGTTGAAGTCGGCCCCACCCACCCAGGCGCGCACGGCCCCGTCGGTGTGGTCGAGGACCAGGAAGCCGGCGCGGAGGTAGGACAGGGAGTGCTGCACGCTGTCGAGGGGACTGAACTCCCCCACCAGCGGCTCGTCGTTAGGCACGGGCAGTTCCATGGGCCGCTTGATCTGGAAGGAATCCATGAGCACCAGGCTGTCGAGACCGGCGGCCCGACCGGTGCGCCAGCGGTCGCTGTTGCGGATGGCGCCCTGCAGGGAGGCTTCCGTTTCCCAGGGATCGCGCCGGCCGAGGTGGCGCTCGAAGTCGCGCTGCAGGTTGTTCATCTGCCGCACCACCGCCCGTTCGGCGTGTTCCTGGTAGCGGAGGTCGAGGGTCGTATAGATGCGCAGGTTATCGGTGTAGAGGTTGTAGGGGCGGCCCTGGGGGTGGGGCACCCCGGCCAGCAGGGCGGCGGTTTCCTGCTTGACGAGCTCCGTAAAGTAAGGAGCCTGGGTGGCCCAGGCGGGCTCGCGGTAGTACACCATACACAGGGCATCGGCGCGGGCCGCGGCCACTTCCTCGGGGGTGAGGTAGCCGGCCCGGCCCATGAGTCCGAGCACCAGGTCGGTGCGTGTAGCATTGCGCTCGGGGAAGCGGCGGGGATCGTAGCTGGTGGTGCCCTTGAGGGAGGCGACCAGGCTGGCGGCCTGCCGGGTGGTGAGCTCGGCGGGTTCCTTCTGGAAGTAGCGGCGGGCGGCGGCGGCGATACCGTAGGTGTTGCCGGGGAAGCTGACGGTATTCAGGTAGCGCTCCATGACCTCCTCCTTCGGCATCACGGCCTCAAGACGCCGGGCCAGGATGCCCTCGCGCAGCTTGTGCAACAGCAGGTCTACCCGGGGCCCATATCCGAGCGCCGGCCGCCCGTAAGCGTTTTTTACGAGTTGCTGGCTGAGGGTCGAGCCGCCGCCCTGGTCTTCCTCTCCGAGCAGGAGCGTCCGGTAGAACACCCGCCCGTAGGCCTCCCAGTCCACGCCGCCGTGGGTATAGAAGCGGCTGTCTTCGGTGGCCACCAGGGCCTCCACGAGGTGGGGCGGCAGGTCGGCGTAGGCGGTTTCCTCGCGATCTTGCCGGTAGAATCGCCCCAGGGGTGCCCCGGTCACGTCGAAGGCCTCGCTGCCGATGTCGTTGCGGTAGTCGAGCAGCTCCTGCTTGCTGGGCATGTGTCCGAAAGCGCCCTGGCCGACGAGCAGGAGCAGGGTCCCCACCCCGACCACGGCCAGCACGGCCAGACTCAACGAGCCGGCTACGGCGTAGAAGGTCTTCGGCCGTGCCTCGCGCCAGCGGCGGATGCGCGCGCGCGCAGCGGAGAGCCGTTGGGTAAAGTGATTCATTCAGCGGGGGGGATGACTTGACGGGACGGGCCTTTAAAACAGGTGGAGGCGGGGGATGTTTTGGCGGGGGCGCGGGTGCGGCGTAAGTCCCGGGGCGGGGGGGGGGCGTTGTTCAGGGAAGGTGGAGCTTGGGAGGGGGAGGTGGGGGAAGGCGACCGTCCTTAGGGGCCTGTCGGCTCGGCGGCAGCCAAACAATACGGTACATGGTCGGAAAGCGAGCGGTGCGTCTAAAAAGATCGGGGTAGCCGCTACACCGCAGGGGACTATAGGGGTACTGCCGCCCCTCCAAGGAGTTGTGCCGCACCCGCGTCCGCGCCCTCTGAATTGCGCCCCGCCTATCCTTACTCTACGCCGCGTTGCTCCAGCTGCAGGTTTCGTACCTGCCGTTGCACCGACTTACGGTACCTCCGTCCAACCGGAATCGTCCCGGTACGGAAGTACAGGCGATCGTACCCGACCTCTTCTATCTGGCGTAGGTTGACCAGGTAACGCGCGTGTACCCGCAGGAAACCGTGGCGCGCCAGTTGGTGCTCCACGAGGGGAACGGCGATCGAAATCAGGTATTCCTGCCCCCCTACGCAGATGCCGGAATAGCTGCGCCGCGCGACCACGAACTCCATATCCTGGATGGGAAGGCTCAGCATCTGCTCCTGGTGACGCAGCAGGATACGGTCGTGGAGAATGAAATCCTGCGGCGGCTCGAAATCCCGGGCGGTGGAACCCACGCCATAGGCATGGGCTATCGCCCGGGCCGTGTCCGACACGCTGCCCTGCCGGGGAATACGTGCCCCCTCCTGATCCTCTTGTTCCGTAAGGTAAACCAGGGGAATATCCCGGTCCTGGCGGAGGATACTCACGGTGGCCTGAACGCCCATCATTCCCTCCAGCTTGGTACCCATAACGAGCAAATCGGGAGGGGTGACCTTGCAGTGATTAATAACGTCTTCGCCATTAGACAGGACGATTATGCATTCATATCCCAGGCGCTTGAGTTGGGCTACGACCTGATCCGCCAGTTTGGTCTTGCCTTCGACAACGAGGACTTTTGCTTGTGTTTGCATAGGCTGTTTAACGTGTACATAGTGTTGCTACGACACTAAACTAGCTGACCCCAGACGGGTATCCAAAATAAGCAGATTGATACGCGGTATTTGCTACAGCCTAAACAGCGCGCACTGCCCCATTTTACCGTCGAAGCTGAGGTCGCTCAGCTGGTCGAGCAGTTCGCCGCGGGACGGGGCCACGGCCACGACGGAGTTATTATAAACCGCGAAGTGCCGTTCCCGAATGCCGTTGGCCTTCAGGTCCTTCTTGATGGCCCGCGCGTTGAGCTTGGAGTGCATCTGCATGTACACGTCGTGCAGCTCCGGGAATTTGGTCAGGATCTTGTCGATGTCCGCCGCGTGCTGATCGCGGGTAGCGGACGATTTGAGGTACTGCCGCATTTCCTTCTCGGCGCGCTGGGCCGCGGGGCTGACTTGCTTTTCTTCCGCCAGGGGATCTAGGGTCTCTGTGATTCCGCGCACGTCTTTGATCTGTTTAAATTCGTATTCAATGTCACTCCGGCTGGGGGTCACTTCCCGCCGCTCGGCGGCCGTGATGTCGGCTACCACGATCTTGTTGCCGAAGGGCAGTAAGAGGGCGTCGACCAGCGCCGGCAGCTCTCCGTGGAGGGGCGACTCCGGAAAATCGCCCGAACTCACCACGCCGTAAAGCTTGTAGTCGTCCATCAGCACCGCATACTTCTTGTACTGTTTCACCAGGTAGAAGCGTCCCTTACGGACGGTACCGAAGTTGCGCACCCGCCGTTGCTGTTTCTCGCTCAGCGCCCGCCCGGCCTCGCTGGAAAGGAAAGTCTCGATCAATTCGGCGTCTCCATACACGGCCGTCCCCCCGGCGAAGCCCCGCAATCGCGCGTTTAGATCGGCAAATTCCTCGCTTTCCGCGGCGGTGAGGTGCATGGTACGCTGAGTTATGGACGATAAACGACGGCCGCCACCCCCCAGCGGGAGGCGCGGACGCGGGTGCAATGGAATAACGGGTAGCTAGGCCATTTGGTTAACATAGGTAAATTTAATGCTTCTCCCCCACAAAAATGCTATCGCCGTACGGCGACCACCTCGTAGTCTACGTCGGGGCCCGGCGGGGTACCGAAGCGCGCATTGACCGTATAGAGCGTCGACCCCTTCCGGGTGACGGTCGTCGGCACCCGAAAGTCGCTATCGGTGATGATGTCGGTGATGCGGCCGGACAGCAGGTCGGGGTCCAGGGCGATCTCCGCGATCTGGTTGTTGCGGTTCTGTACTACGTAGAGGGTGTTGCCGGAGAGCAGCAGGCCGTCCCCGTTCTCTACGCTTGCCCCGCCGAGGTCGATCTCGTCGGCCTGCCCGGCCACGGGGTCTACCCGGTAGAGGGTACCGAAGGTGCTGTTGACCACGATCAGGTCTTTGCCGTCGGCAGTCGCTTCGATGCCGTTCGCGTTGAAGCTGCCGGCCTCGAACTGGAAGTCGCCGCTGAGCACGAGAAAGCGCGTCGTGCCGTTAGGCTTACCGTTGTTGCCGAGTTCCACCACGTAGAGACGGGGGGAAGTAAAGGATTCGGTGAAGTAGACGGCGTCCTTGGTCACGATCGCGTCGTTGACGAAGCCGCCCTCAAAGTCAAAGCGGGCGACTTCCCGGCCGCTGCGGGTATCGAGTACGTAAGCCCCGCCCGTCGGCCCGCCGGATACGTAGAGGTACTTCGTCGCCTGGTCGTAGGCCAGACCGACCGCTACCCCTCCGCTCGGCGGGGTGTAGAAGACCTCCCCGGCGCCGGTCTTGAAGTCTCCCCTATAGATGGAGCCGTCGGCCAGGGACCCCACGTAGTACGTATTGCCGTCGCCGGCTACGATCCCCTCGGGTGCGAATCCATTGGGTAGGGGCAGCACATCCGAGAAGGCACCCCGCAGGTTCACCTCCTGGTTCGTCAGGTCGGTAGCATCCTCCGGATCGCAGGCGGTAAATAAAAAGGAGAGGAGGAGGAGAAGGAGGGTAGTTTTTGGGAAGGCCATGGGTGGGTTAACTAACGGAAAGTGTACACTAGCGCAACGGAAGCCCGGGTCCGGATGTTTGGGCCGGTCGTCGGCCGGGGCTTACGCAGTTTGGCTCGTGCGCCGACCATTTCGGTGCCTAAAAATTCCGTTAAGATTACGTTAGCCCACGATCTTCCACGCTCCCGCTTACGTCTAGGGAGTACCAGCCCGCCGCACATGCCCCTACCGCTCCTTTTCCTGCTGTTCCTCCCCCTCGCGGCACTGACCGCCCAGACCGATTCCCTGCTGCGCGCGGCACACTGGGCCGAGGACGCCACCCCCTACCGCCTGCTGCTGACCCCCGACGGCACCTTCCAGCAGGACTACGGGCCCGACCAGAAAATCCGCTACCTCATGGGCCGCTACGCCATCGACCCCGACCACGAGGAGCTCACCCTGTCGGTAGATTACTACCTCGGTAAGTCACGCATCCCCGCCCGCTACCGGCGGGAACAGGACTTTTACCTGGTTTACGCCATCGATACCCTGACGGAGGAACGGCTCGTGCTGCGCGACCTGCTGACGGACGAGCGCCGCCGCTTCTCCGCCACGCCCCTGGAGGCGGCGGAAGACCCCGCCCTGCGCCGCGTCCGACCCGGCGCGCCCGGCAAGCTCAAACTTCCCCCGGGCTGGGGCGGGCGGCGGGGGCGGCCCTGAAAAGCACCGGCAGCCCCATGGGAGCTGCCGGCCGTAAAATGCTAATGGGTACTGGAATTACCGGATCTCGAAGACCGTTTCGGTCCCGGCGATAGAAAAATAGGTGGGCTGCGCACCACCGAGGTAGGGCGTCAGGTCGAAGGTGAAGGTCTCGGTCCAGAACGCCTGGCAGGTGAAATCCTCTACGCCATCGTCGAACACGAGGCGGGCGCCGGATTGGGTGGGCAGGCTTAGGAGCACGTTGCCGTCGGTCAGGAGGCGCATGCTCCACCCCTCGCTGCTGCAGCCGCTGGCCCCGACCTCCACGCTGAGGCAGAGGCCGTCCACCCGGGCGTCCAGCAGGCTAAAGGAATCCGAGAACGGGAGCTGGGGCTCCGCTACGATCTCGATGTCGGGGCCGCAGGGCGGCGTGATACAATCCTCGTCCTCCCCACAGGAGGAGGAGAGCAGCGGAAAAAGCAGCAACAGGCAGTACCTGATCATGGGGGGATGTTGGAAGGTTTGTCGGGTAAGACGTTCTTCCTTCCCCCCGCGTTGGTGGCGGGAACTGATTTTTACAAACTGTCGAGCACGCCGCGGGCCCGCTGCCCGAAGGTGAGGGCCTCCATCATGGTGGCGCTCATCATATCCTCCAGGTTGCCGTAGGCGGTGGCGTAGTCCTCCTGGCTGCGGCGGATCACTTCCTGGGCCTCGGCGCAGCCGTAGGTGTGGGTGATTTCGCACTTGGGCGTCCTGCCCGGCATCTGCTTGTAGGTAAGGAAGTAGTGGCGCAGGCGGTTCAGGATCGATTCGGGCAGGTCGTTCACGTCGTCCCAGTTGCCGTACACCTCGTCGTTTTCCAGCACGGCGATGATCTTGTCGTCGGCCTCGCCGCCGTCGAGCATGCGGAAGCCCCCGATGGGCTTGGCCTTCACGATGATGTTCCCGTGGGTGACCTCCCGTTCGGTGAGCACGCAGATGTCCAGGGGGTCGTCGTCGCCGACAATGCCCTCCCGGCCGGTCTTCTCCATGCACAAGGCCGCCACCGCTTCCTTACAGTAGGTCTGGGGGATGAAGCCGTACAGGGCCGGCACGATGTTGGAAAACTTCTGCGGCCGGTCGATCATCAGGTAGCCGGATTTCTTGTCCACCTCGTACTTCACCGTGTCCGAGGGGATGACCTCGATGAAGGTACTCACGACGCGGGGCGCGCGGGTGCCAATGCCGATGCCGTGCCAGGGGTGACTCTTGTAGCGGAGTCCGATGAGTTTCCAGAGTTTATCGTATGCTTCGTGGCCCATATGGCGTGTCTTTTGTGGGATAGGAGTAAATAAGCCGCAAAGGTAGTCCTTATACGGGGCGGCGGAGCGCGGAGTGCAAAGTTTCCGAACGCGCCTGGCGGCGGAAGGGAAACGGCTACCCGCTAGCCGTCAGTATCTAGTGGACTAGCGCCGCGGGCGGATCAGCGGCGGCACCTCCGGACGCAGCAGGTCGGCGAGGCTGTCGTAGGGCAGCCGGAGGGCGATCTCTCCGGCGGCGTAAGGACCGATGGCGTAGGGTGCGTACAGGAACTCCAGGCTATCGGGCAGCAGGGCGAAATTATCGGTCACCGGTACGGTATCTACGTAGAGCATCGCCTCCTCCGCCTTCGCCCGGGCGGTCAGCAGTTCACGCAGGCGGTTGTCGCTGCCGGCTTTGAACACCTCCCCGGCACCCAGGTAGCGGGGCGGGAAGGCCGTAAAGTTGAACAGGCTGGTGGAGGACATCCCGTGGGCTCCACCCGCGTACTCGTAGTAGCGGAGCGCCAGCACGAGCAGGCTGTCGGTCTGGTGCAGCACCTCCACCCGCTGGTCGATCTCCCGGGCGTAGGCACGGGGCGCTTCCTGCAGAAACTCCGGATCGACCTCCTGGGCCCGGTAGTCGGCAAACTCCCGCGCCAGGTAGCCGGGCAGGGCCTCGATCACGCTGGAGTCGGCGGGCAGGGACCGGTACAGCAGCCGCGTTGCGAGGGTATCGTTGATGAGCCGGCGCAGGGTGGGATCGCCCCCCGTAGCGCGCAGGCCATCCAGGTGAAAGGTGAAATAGGGGCCGTACTCCGTCAGGGCCGTGGAATCGGTATACGTGTACGCTTCCAGTACCAGGGGACCGGGGGGCGGGGCCTCCTCCACTGCCGGCGGGGGCGGGGGATCGGACTGGCAGGCCGGCAAAGCAAGCAGCAACAGGGGGATCAGCAAGCGATAGATCACGGAGGGAGGGCTTAGGATATCCCGCCAAAAGTAAGAGCTTGTTCGGGATTCCGCTCGCCGCCGCAAACTTGCTCTTTTGCGCCTATTCTTTGCCTTAAAAAAGGTCACTTAGCCCGTCACCGCGAAGCAGCCACGAAGTGCACCTCCCCTTTTCAAAGCTCGAATAGACCCAAAATAGCGGCGTTTTCGTCGGGCTCGGAAAACCCAGACAAGCTCTCTAAGCAGCGCGTGTTGGCTCACTCCTCCCCGCCTTCCAGTCCCTCGAGTTCCTGCAGCAATTGTCGCGCGCGGGCCTCGCGTTCGGGATCACCGGTCACCAGGCGCAGCTGTGCGCGGGCGGCGTTCACGCGGCCCAGTTGCAGCTCGGCCAGGGCGAGGTGATAGTGGGCGGCGGGCCTTTCGTAGGGATAGCGATCCAGGTCGATCAGGGTGCTCAGCAGGGCTTTCGCCTCCCGGGGCTCCCCGGCCCCGAGGGCGGCCACGCCGGCGTAGAGCAGGTTGACGCTGTCGAGCCTACCGACGCCGATGTCGCGGACGAGCAGGGGCCAGGCCGTAGTGAATTCCTCCCGGTCGTAGGCCAGCAGCGGGTCCGCGTCGTCCGCTTCCGGACCGAGCAGGGCTTCCTCCCGGGGTTCCCACGTGAAGTACTCGTAGGCCAGCAGCGTGGCCGCATCCCGCCGGTCGAGCAGCCACCAGGCGGCCAGGACGACCAGCAGTACGGCGGCGGCCAGCCCCCACCAACGGTAGGGCGAGCGGGCCGGGCGGGCGGCGCGCAGGCGGGGCTGTTTCGCTTCCAGTCCGGCCAGGGAAACGCGCAGGCGGCGGCGCTCGGCGAGCGCCTCGGGGGCGGGGGTGAGCAGGCCGTGGCGGAGCACGGCTTCCCACTGCTCCACCGCCGCGGCCAGGTCCGCATCCCCCACAATGCGGGAGCGCAGGTGGCGGACGGCCTCGTCGGATAGCCTGCCGGCATAGTAAGCTTCGAGCTCGGAGAGGAGCTCGGGGCTTAACGGTCGTGGTGGGATCATGGCTTACTTACTAGGTTTGGTCACGCCATACAGACTACGCAGGCGTTTCATGCACTTGGCCTTGTTGTTTTTCGCCGAGTCGGCGTTTTTGTAGCCCAGGACATCCGCGGTGGAGTCCCAGTCCAGGCCTAGAAAATAAAAGTGGACCAGAAGTTGGCGGCAACGTCCTCCCAGCTTATTCATATTCCGGTAGAGTTCCTTACGGACCTCCCCCGGATCAACGTGTTCGGTGGCGTCTACCAAGGGGGCCGGTAAATTTGCTGGTTCCCGGTATTCCTCCCGCTTCCTACGCAACGATTTTAAGTAAAGATTGCGCGCTACGGCGTTTAGGTAAGTCTCCGGACTGGCGTAGAGTTCGGTAAGTTTTCCGGAGCGAACGTTTTCGACCAGGATGATGAGGGATTCGGTATACAGCTCCACCGCCAGTTCTTCCCGGTTGACCTCCTTATGGGAGATGATCCTACCCAGCAGAAAATGGGTACAGGGCGTGCGGTGCCGCAGATAAAGCTCGTGTAATACCGCTTCGCCCTGCGTGCGCAGCGCGTTCAGCAACTCCTCTCCGTCCATAGTGCTCTCCGGTTGATCTTCCTAAACGCATAAAGTAACCCAAGAAAGGTAAGCTTTTTTCCCCGCTCCCGGGAAAGCCCGTGCGCGGGTAATTCGTAGCCTGGCCGTCCTTAGATTCGACCTATTCCGCTACTTAGGGGGGGGTAACTCCGGCACCCGCGGCCCCGCCCCCGAACCCTTGCCCACCGAATGCGGTTGGAGTAAGGCTGTCGCCATGGGAAAAAAATTGCTGCGCTGGATACTGATCGTCGCGGGCGTAGGAATGCTGCTGCTCGCCGCCCTGACCATCGGCGGAGCTGCCTACCTGAGCAAGCACCGCCACGAGCTGGTGAATCGGGCGGCGCGGGCGTACGGACTGGACGTGGCCTTCCGAGCGGTCGACGTCACCGCCTGGGAGAGCTGGCCGCTGGCCACCTTTACCCTCGACAGCCTCGTGGTGCGGGATACCACCCCGGGCGCCTCCTTCCCGCCCCTGCTCACGGCCGGCTCCTTTACCGCCCGCGTCTCCCTGGCCGGCTTGCTGGACACCATCCAGCTGCAGCGCATCGACCTGCGCCACGCCAGCTTTCACCTCGAAAGCGACTCCACCGGTCGCAGCAACGCCGGTCACCTCTTCGCCCCCCGCTCCGCGGCCCCCTCGACCGATACGACCTCCTCCTTCGTGCCGCCCCGCTTCGACTGGAACGGCCTGGACCTCGACCTGACCGACGTGGCCGTCACCTACATCAAGCCCGCCCGTAGAAAGGACCTGCGCCTGCACGTCAATCACCTGCAGGCGAGTGGCATTACCACGGCGGACGGCATCCTGCACGTGTACTCCACCCTTAACGCCCGGATCGGCGGACTGGCCTTCAATACCGAAAAGGGGGCCTACCTGACCGACGCGCCCCTCAGCGGTACCCTGGAGCTGCAGGTGACGGACGACTCCCTGCGCGTAGCCCCCACCGAGCTAAAAATCGCCGGCGCGCCCTACCGCGTGGCGGCCCGCTTCAGCCGCACGAAGGGGGAGCTCAACCACCTCACCTTCGCCAACGACGCGGTCGACTACGCCGGGGCGCGGGCCCTGCTGCCGGCCGACCTGCAGGAAAAAATTTCCCGCTTCGACGTGTCCGGCCGCTTCCCCGTGCAGGCCGATATCCGGAGCAACTTCCAGCGGGGGGAGAACCCGGAGGTCATCCTACAGTTCCGCCTCGACGGGCAGGACGTGCGGGTCAAGCAGTATCCCTTCGGTCGGGTGACCGCCCGGGGGACCATCGTCAACCGCCTGACGCCCGAAGAGGGGGGCATCCCGAACGACAAGTCCAACGTGCGCGTCACCCTCGACAGCCTGGGGGCCTACTACCTGGGGGCCTACCTGCAGAGCCCGCACGCCGTGGTGGCCGCCTTCGGAAAGGACGCGCGGCTGGTGGGGCCCCTGCGCCTCAGCGGTCCGGCCGGGGCGGTGAGCGACTACCTCGACAACGAGAATTTCTTTTTCGACCGCGGCCGCTTCGAGCTCGAGACCGCCGTGGACGCCTCCCTGCTGTCCTTCGAGGAGATCGCCTCGACCAGCAACGGCACGATGCGCTTCTCCGGAGTCGACGTCGTGTACCGCCCGGCCGGCGTGCGCTTCCCCCTCGACGCCATCAGCGTGCGCAAGCAGGACGAGGACGTGCAGTTCCGCATCCAGAGCAGCCCCCTGCCCACCGGCCTGTCGCTCGAGCTGCTGGGGCGCATCAACAACCTCACCCCGCTGCTGGTCGACGTGCCGGGCGGAGACCTGCGGGCGGACGTGACCCTGCTGGCGCCGCGCATCGACTGGACCGACTTCCTCTCCTTCTTCGGCCAGGACGGCTACTTCCCGGGCGCGGAGGAGGCCGACGCCCGGCCGGAAGCATCCACCGCGGCGACGGCCGCGGCGATGAAAGCGGCCCTGCTGGGCCTACAGCGTACCTTTCACCCCAGCGTGGACGCCCGCTTCGATACGGTGGCCTACTACGACGTGTTTACCCTGACGGACTTCTCCACCGGGCTGCACTTTGACCGCGACAGTCTCATCCTCGAGCGCACCGCCTTCAACTGGGCCGGCAGCGACCTGGCCTTCGGGGCCGGCCTCGACCTGGCGGGGCGGGAGGAAACGCCCTTCCGCGTCGACGTCTCGGCCGACCACCTCGACCTGAACCGCCTGTGGCCCGCCCTGGAATACTTCGGCGTGCAGCTGCCCGTCGGGCTCGACTCGCTGCCCGAGGACCTGAGCATCGACTTTCGCCACGCGGGGCGCATCGACGACGCGGCCGGCATCCAGCCGGGCTTCAATACGGGCCACCTGGAATTCAACGACGGGCGCAACCACCTCTTTTCCGGCCTCCTGGACTATACGCCGAGCCCGGCCGGCCTGGCTACCCGCTTCCACCTCGGGGGCGACCCCCGGATCGTCAACCAGCTCTTCGGGGCCGAAGACTTCTTCTTCGGGACCGGGCGCTTCACCATCGACTTCACCGTCGACGGCAACCCCACCAACGTCGAGGAGCTGGTAGACAAGGGGGAGCTGCACCTGCGCATCGACAGCAGCCGCGTGACCTACCTGCCAGGAGACGTCTCCCTGCCCGTCGAGGCATTCCGCGTGGACGTGCGGCAGGGGGCCGGGGACTACACGATGCGCCTCCTCGCCGGGGCGGACCGCACGCCGGTGGACCTACGCGGCGAACTCTCGGGCTTCGCCTCCTTCCTCGACCCCACCTCCGGGCAGGACTTCCGCGTGCGCGCCGACCTCACGGCCGCCTCCCTGCGGGCCAGCGACTTTAGCGACTTCACGAGCCCCGAACGGGACACGGCCGGAACCGATAAGAACTTCGACCTCCAACTGCTGCTGTCGACCACCGGCGGGGTATTCCGCAACTTCCGCCCCGATGTGAGCCTGCGCATCGATACCCTCTGGACCAGCGAGCGCACCCCCCTGGTCCGCCTCTTTTCCGGGGTCCACCTAGAGGATTCCACCCGCTTCGTGCTCGAGGAGTCCGGCTTCACCCTGGGGGAGGGGCTGGTGCGCTTCGACGCCACCTACGACCTCGACGACAAGCCGCAGTCGGCCTTCACCCTCCACTGGATGACGGACACCCTCGTCCTGGAAAAACTCATTGGCGAGCTGGAGAACATGGGCCTGCCCGTTTCCACCAAATTCGGCAAACTGGCCGGTAGGCTGACCATGTCCGGCTCGGTAACTGGGGAGTTCGACGAGGAGGTGTACGCGCCCGTCCCGGCCCGTACGTCCGGGACCCTGGACTTCCTGCTCACCGACGCCGAGCTCGGGCAGTGGGCCACCCTGCAACGCATCGGGAAGAAGGCCTTCATGAAAAAGCGCTTCGACGTGCTCCGTTTCGCTCCCCTGCAGGCCTACGTCGTCCTCGACAGCGGCCTGTTGACCATCACGCAGACGGAGGTGCAGTCCACCGGCATCCACGCCTTCGTACAGGGAGTGGTGGACCTCACCGCCGGCCCGGACCTGCTGGTCTCCATTCCCCTGCGCAACATCGGTCGGGGGGTCATGACCGACCCCCCCCCGCCCACCGGATACGCCCTGGCCGGCTGGAAGATCTACCTCGTTCAGGAAGCCGGCAAGGACGGGGAGCCGAAAATGAAGTTCCGCCTCGGCCGCCGCAAGTTCTACCGCGAGCGCGGCCGGCTGGAGGAGCTGCGGGAGCTGCGGGCCGCGGAGCGGGCCGCGCCGCAAAGCCGCCCGGGCGGCGAAGCGGGCGGCAAGGGTGCAGGAGCAAGGCCCCTAGGTAAGGGTTTCGCCTACAGTACGGTCACCCGCTTACGCAGGATTGCCCGCTGGTCGCTGGTGAAGGTCAGGATATACACCCCACCCGCGAGTCCCGCCACCGAGATGGGCGCGTTGGCCAGGCCGGGGTCCACGACGCCCCTGCTTACCTGCTTTCCGTCGGTGCCGTAGAGTTGGTAGTGTACGCCGCTGGGGGACAGGTCGCCGAGCAGGGAGGGATCGAAGGTGACGAAAAGGCGGTCGCGGGTCGGGTTGGGAAAGATGCTGATCCGGCGGCTGGCTTCCTCATCCGCCGTCGCGGTCGTGGCGGCGGTGACGCTGATGAGGAAGCTTTCCGGCGAGGCGCATCCGTCTCCCACCACGCGGGCGGTGTAAAAGCCATTGTACTGGGGAGTGTAAAAACGGCTGCTCGTTTCCGCCTCCAGTTCGCCCTGGTAGTACCAGCGGTGCTGGCCGCTGGCCGAGGAGGCCAGGGTATTGGTGACGGCATTGTACTGCACGTAGGGCATCTCCGGCGTGGGCCGGAAGTCCACCGTACCGGTGGTCGCGGGGCTCAGGCAGCCGTCGAAACCCATCGCCACGACGGAGTAGCGGAAGGTGTTATCGAAGTCCGGATAGACGGTGACGCTGGAGCCTTCCACCTGGCCGAACCAATGATTTTCGGCCACCCAGTAGTAGCGCTCGGCGTCCCGGACGACGGAGAGCAGCAAGGCGGCGTTGCTGCAAGTGTCGATCGCGCTGCCCTGAACCACCACCGGGGCGGGTGGCGCGGACTCCGAGCTAATCGTGATGGTCACCGCTTCCGAAAGTTCGGAGGGGCAGCCGCTTTCTTCCGACAGGGCGTAGGCGGCATAGGTGCCCCCTTCGGTCACCGTCAGCTGGTCGGTAGTATCCCCGGTGTTCCAGACGATCGGGTTGTCGGAGTAGGTTTCGGCGGACAGCAGGATGCTGCCCCCGGCACACAGGGTGGTGGATAGCGGGGTCGCAATGCCGGGCGCGTACGTACCGTAGTAGTCATACCCTACGATAAAGGTAGGCGAGGCGGGTCCCGGGCACCCCCCCTCGTCGGTGATGCGGTAGCTGTACTCGCCGGGCAGGCTTACGTAGACCGTATCGCCCCGCTGGCCATCGGACCAAACCACGCCCCGGCCGTCCGACCGCGCGCCGGCCGGCACCACGAGGCGGAGCGATGCCGCTCCGCTGCAAATGTAGTCGGGGCCGGTGTAGGCCGGGGGTACCTCCGTGACGGCGGACGTGCAGAGGGTGACGAAGCCCAGGGTGCCGGTCGTGGTCACGAAGGCCAGGGCATCCGCCTGCCCGAGGGCGATGAGGGTTTGCGCCCCCGTATTGTAGTCGCCGTTGCGGGGTACGCCTATGGAATAGTCCGCCACCGGGGTCAGGGTCGTTTGATCGACGCTGAGGAGGATGAGCCGGTCGTCGCCGCTGCCACCCAGGTAGTACACGCGATTGGCGGCGGGAACGACTTCGATGGCCGCCGCGCGGTAGGATTCGAGCGCCGCTAGGTCCACCTGGCCCCGTAGGTCGGGACGCCCGTCGCTCAGTGCGGCTACCTGTCCGTTGGTCGCGTAGATGCTGCCGTCGCCGTATTCGATCCGCACCCCGAAGCCGTCGAACATGGGATAAGTATTGGAGACGATAAGGCCCTGATCGGTGATCTCCATCCGCCGCAGCTGGAAGTCGGTGGTTTCGTTGTTATACCCGATGAGCACGCCGTCCCGGTCGGTGTAGGCGATGGTATTCGAGCCCGTGTGATCGGCGGTGGCCTCGGGAAGCAGTTCCCCCTTGTCGTAGAGGGCTACGCCTTCGTGGCGGGGCGAGCAGCAACCGTTGCGGCGGGAGATCGCCACCAGGTCGTCGCTGCCGCGCACGGGCAGGATCTCCTCGACGAAGAAGGGACCCGACCAGTCGTCCTCCCCGCCGAGGCCGAATTCCAGGTCGACGGACTGGGTAGCCAGGTTAAAGCGGCGCGCCTTGCTCTCGCCGCCGAACCCGACGTAGAGGTAGTTGCCGGACGTGGTGGCCGCCAGGACCCGGGGGTCGCTGCCGATGAAAAAACTGTCGAGTACCCGCCCGGACACGGGGTCGACCCGACAGAGGGTGTTCCCGTCCGTGGCGCCGTTGGGGCGCAGGGCGTAGACCACATCCCGCGCGGGGACGTAGACGACGTCGGAAAAGGTTCCCTCGGCAAGGACCACGCTCTGAGCGGAGGCGGTCACGAGGAGAAGGAGGCATACAACTAATGCGGATAGCTGCTTCATGGAGTTGAAATGAGGAATGAAGAATTAGGGGGTAAGCGTAATCAATTTTCCACGCTTATGCCGGGCGGCGGGCCGTATGGCGACCCGTTCCACGTCACCCCGCAGTCCGGCGTCCACCGCAAAGCCGGGGTCCAACCCGCCTCCGGGCAGCAGGCGGACCAGCCGTTCGGCCGCTACCGCGCTCGCGCCGGCAAAGGAACTGGAAGCCAGCAATTTTCCGTCCGGCTGTACGGCCAGTCCCCGGCCGGTACCGGCCGAGCTGACCAATGGACCAAGTTGGAAGTATCGATACAATAAGTCGACGCTGTCGCGGTGGTAGCCGAGTCAAAGGAACCGAGCATAGCCGCAGCTACGTGCAAGTTTCTTTGGTGCAGGGGAGCACTGCGAGCGCTAGACTTGGGTGTATCAGGACTTCCGACTTGGTCCTCTAGGGGGGCGAAGGAGGGGTCGATCATCCGGGCGTGCCCGGCGGAGGTGCCGCAGAGCAGCGTGGCGAGTAAAAAGAGCGGCACGGACAAACCGGCCCGGAAAGTAGGTGTGCGTCATGCAGTAGTTTCGGGGTAAAGGACATCGAAAATACGCACTTCTCTACATCTCCAAAACAAAATTATCAATCCTTTTTTGGGGGGGGCAGGTTTCCAATGAGTAAGCGGCTACAACGCAAAACCGTGGTTCAGGTCAAAACCGAAGGTGAAGAGCAATTCCCAGCGGCGGTCGGTGAAGGTCCGGTCGTCGGCAAAGAGCTGTACATCCTCCGGGGTACGGGCGTAACGCGCTTCGGCCCGCAGGTAGGCATTCGGGGAGGGGCGGTACTCGGTGCCCAGGGTGAGGGCCGTGAGGTCGGCCCCGGCCAGGCCGCCACCGCGCACGGGAAGGACGCCGCTGATGAAGCCGTTCTCGTCGTGGAATACCTCGCCGCGGGTCGTCACGCTCCAGGATGGATCAAACTGGTAGCGGAGGGTGAGCAGTCCGGCGTAGAGGAGGGCCGACTGCTCCGCTCCTGCCAGGCGGCTATTAGACTGTATTCCTAAATCGAAGCCCAGGATGCTGGAAAAATGATCGCCCCACTGCTGATTCCAGTAGGCGTTTTGGTAGACTCGGAACAGATTGGTATTCGCCTGCGGTTCCGCCTCGTTGCCCAGCAGGTTGGTGTAGGTCAGGGAGGTGGCCTCGGTGGGCGCGTAGCTGATCAGCATCCCGACGGACTTCGCGCCGTTGTTGTCTACGAAACTGTTGTAGCCGTTCAGCAGCCAGGCCTCGACGTGCCACTTCGTGCCGGCGGGCGCGTAGCTGAGCCGGGCCCCCGCCTGGTAGAAGGGCTCGTTGTAGGTCACGTAGGCCGTCGAGCTCAGCAGGTTGTTCTTCGGCAGGAAGCTTTCCGTGCCGATGTGGGTACGGAAAAAACCGGCATCCAGCCACCAGTCGCCGCCGAGGCGCAGGCCCACGTTGGCTTCCTGTACGTAGGGGAAGTCCGCCGACCAGCTTGCCCCGGCAATATCCCCCGAGTGAAAAGTAAAGTTGCCCCGCAGCCGCGCTTGCGTGTAGTGCAGGCTGAACTGGGCCACGTTGAGCCCCAGGCTGTTATCGCGGGCCCCGACGGTGACGTACTCGGCGTAGGGGGCGGCCGGGCTCCCGCTGTAAGCGGCGTAATATGCATCTACGTACAGGCCCACGGAGAGTTGGTGGGCCGTGGTATCCTCCGGCGCCTCCTGGGCGACTGCCAGTCGGGATAGGCCGCAGAGGAGGAAAACGAATACGTACTTGTTCATCGGACAGGGGGTCTTTTTACCCCGTAGGTTCTGGCGGGGCCACGGGTGCGGCGGTGTTCCCGGGCGTGATTTATGCTGGGTAATTTCGTTGCACCGGCGGCCGCGCCCTAAATTAGCGGGCAACGACGACCTGATGCCGCAACCACATAACTTCCACCAAATTAACGATGTTCCCCGCGAAGAATTCGAGGGCCTCAGTCCCCGGCTGCTCCACGGCCTGCTGTGGGACTTACTCGGGCCCGGCAGTCCGGTCAAGGTGGGTGAGCTCACCGAAGACGACCTGGAAGCGATGCCGCTGCTCCACCTCCTGCGCCGGCTGGTGGGGGAGCTGGACGCCCGGGAGATCAAACTGACGCCGAAGGGCAACCTGCCGGGTAAGCTCGTCAAAGCGTATTACGCCACCCAGCGACTGTCCGATAGCTTCGTCGAAGGGGGCTCCTTCACGATTCGCGGCGAGGACGACTACCTAGCCCTGCGGGTGATCAAGCACCTGCTGTACATGCTGGGTTGGACCAAAAAGCGCAACGGCAAGCTGAGCCTGACCAAAAAGGGGCGGGACGCGCGCAAGCTTGCCCCCCGGGAGTACTTTCTGGCCGTCTTCACCACCCACGCCCGAAAGTTCAACCTGGCCTATGCGGATGGGTTCGCGGCCGGCGGGGAACTGCAGTTCCTGTTCCCCTACCTCCTCTACCTGCTGCAACTGCTGGGGAAGAAAACCCGGCCGGTAAGCGCCTACCGCGAGCGCATGTGGCGGGCCTTCCCCCGGCTGGTGGAGGACGTGCCCCAGTATCCCGATGCCGTATTGCAGAGTCGCCTGCTCAGTCGGTTCCTCGATTTCTACGGGCTGCTGGACCTGGACCCGGGCGGCGGACGGGAGCGGCGCCCGGCCACGGTAGCTACTAACGCGCCGTTCAGCCGGGTATTTTACCTCGATATGGAGGCCCGCACGGCCCCGCCCCCCGAAGCGGAGGCTTACGACAAGCAACTGAAAACGGCCCTCTTCGACGCCGAGACGGGGGGCCAGAGCTGGGTGAGTGACGAAACGCCGCCGGAGCTCCTGGAACAGTTTCAGGCCAGCATCCGCGCAATCGAGGAGCGGCAACGGGCGGGGGAAACCGTAAGCGTGGGCAGCCTGCTCGGCGAGCTGCGACTGGTTCCCCCGGAGGAAGCGACCACCGACGAAATCGCCAGCCGGGAAACCGCCCGGCTGACCGTGGCCCTGGAAAAAGCGGGCCTCCTGGTCGAGCACCCGGAGGGGATGCCGCCCCCCGATGTGTACGCCTACCTACACGACCTGGTCCTGCCCTACGCGGTGGTGCCGCCGGCCGCCGGGCAGCGGTGTCTCATCCCGGTGGCCGAAGTGCTACTGGCCTACGACGATCCCCTCGAACTCACGGCGGAGGCCTTCCTGCTGTCGCTGTTCGACCTGGAGGAGTCCTTCGACGCGGGTTTACTGGCCGCCAAGGTGCGCCTCGGCCCGCGTATGGTGGACCGGGAGCGGGCCCTGCGTCACGTCCGCGACTGGCGCGCGCAGTTCACCGGCATCGAGCCCCTGGCCTTCACCCTGCTCGACATGCCCGAAGCGCCCCCGACGGGCGTCCCCAACCAGGAGGTGTGCTTCTTTGGCGTGGAGTACCGGGTCACGCACCGGGGCGGTCGTCAGGAAACGTACCACGGCGAGGGGCTCGTGCAGCTTACCCTGGAGGAGGAAGTGGGGTGGAGCGTTTCGGGGGCGCAGTTTCCGGGTTTTGAGTTTTAGCGACCTGCTGCCTTCATCTGGTTGGAGCTTTGATCCCGTCGGTATGTGTGCGGAACGGCTCAACGAGATGCGTTGGTCTAACTTCTTCGATTTCGCTAGCCCAAAAAATTGCCCTCCCCAAATTTCTTGAGGAGGGCAAGCGTTCAGTCGGCCGACGAGGGAAGCTAACGCAAGCCTCGGCGGACGACTTTGTTGAGATTTACGCCGAGCAGGCAATACAGTCCGGGTCATCCAGGCTACACGTCTTGGCGACCTCGGCCGTCTGCGCCGCGCTGATCTCCTCGAAGCCTTTGGTACTTGTAGCGCCGGCTTTAGCCGCCTTGCTAGTTGCAACTTTTGGTACAGACAGCGTGTCGGCTGAAGCCGACGCTACGGAGCGACTCCCCTGCTTCACCTGTCCGTCCCCCTCCTCGCCCTGCTTCACCAGCTGGTCCTTGTCGACCGTAAACTTGATGGCGTCGCGGGCGGCCTTGGTGCGCAGGTAGTACATGCCCGTCTTGAGGCCCTTCTGCCAGGCGTAGAAGTGCATGCTGGAGAGCTTGCCGAAATTGACGTTCTCGACGAAGAGGTTCATCGACTGGCTCTGGCAGACGAAGGCCCCGCGGTCGGCGGCCATGTCGATGACGATCTTCTGGCTGATCTCCCAGACCGTCTTGTAGAGGTCGCGGAGGTGCTGGGGGATGTCCTCGAAGTCCTGGATGGAGCCGTTGCTCTGCATGAGGCGGTTGCGCATCTGGTTGTCCCAGAGGCCGAGGCCGATAAGGTCCTTGAGCAGGTGCTGGTTGATGACCACGAACTCCCCGGAAAGCGTCCGGCGGGTGTACATGTTGGAGCTGTAGGGCTCGAAGCACTCGTTGTTGCCGAGGATCTGGCTGGTCGAAGCCGTAGGCATCGGTGCTACGAGCAGGCTGTTGCGCATGCCGTACTGGGCGAGGTCGGCCTTGAGGCCTGCCCAGTCCCAACGCTCGGAGGGGGTCACGCCCCACATATCAAACTGCAGCTGGCCCTGGCTGGCGGGGCTGCCGGGGTAGCTCTCGTAGTGGCCGTGCTTCTTCGCCAGGGCGATCGACTCGGTGCAGGCGGCGAAGTAGATTGCCTCAAAGATGTCCTGGTTCAGTTGGCGCGCTTCTTCGCTGTCGAAGGGCATCCGAAGCATGATGAAGGCGTCGGCCAGTCCCTGTACGCCGAGGCCGATGGGACGGTGGCGCATGTTGGAGTTGCGGGCCTGCTCGATCGGGTAGTAGTTCCGGTCGATCACCTTGTTGAGGTTGCGGGTCACCACGCGGGTGATCTGCACGAGCTTGTCGAGGTCGTAGCCGCTGCCGTCTTCCTTGACGTACTTGGGCAGGGCCAGGCTGGCGAGGTTACACACCGCAACTTCGTCCGCGCTGGTGTACTCCATGATCTCGGTACAGAGGTTGGAGCTGCGGATGGTACCGAGGTTCTGCTGGTTGCTCTTCTTGTTGGCGGCATCCTTATAGAGGATGTAGGGGGTACCGGTCTCGATCTGGCTGTCGAGGATGGCGAACCACAGGTCCTGGGCCTTCACCGTGCGGGTGGCGCGGCCTTCCGACTCGTACTTGTGGTACAGCGCCTCGAACTCCCCGGAGTGAACGTCGAAGAGGCCGGCGCACTCGCCCGGATCGAAGAGGCTCCAGTCGGCGCCGTCCTTTACGCGCTGCATGAAGAGGTCGTTCATCCACAGGGCGTAGAAGAGGTCGCGGGCGCGCATCTCCTCCTTGCCGTGGTTCTTCTTGAGGTCCAAAAACTCGAAGATGTCGGCGTGCCAGGGCTCCAGGTAGACGGCGAAGGCGCCCTTGCGCTTGCCCCCGCCCTGGTCCACGTAGCGGGCCGTGTCGTTGAACACCTTGAGCATCGGCACGATGCCGTTGGAGGTGCCGCCGGTGCCCTTGATGTAGCTGCCCGTAGCGCGGATGTTGTGGATGCTGAGGCCGATGCCGCCGGCGGACTGGCTGATGCGGGCGCAGCGGCGCAGGGTTTCGAAAATCCCTTCAATCGAGTCGTCGGTCATACTCAGCAGGAAGCAGGAGCTCATCTGCGGCTTGGGCGTGCCCGAGTTGAACAGGGTCGGCGTAGCGTGGATGAACCACTTCTCGCTCATCAGCTGGTAGGTCTCGATGGCGGCGTCGATGTCGTCCTGGTGGATGCCGACGGCCACGCGCATGAGCATGTGCTGGGGGCGTTCCACGACGGCACCGTCGCGGCGCATGAGGTAGCTGCGCTCGAGGGTCTTGTAACCGAAGTAGTCGAACTCGAAGTCGCGGTCGTAGATGATGGCGGCGTCGAGCTTGCTGCGGTTGTCGCGGATCACCTGCATGGTGTCCTCCCCGATCAGGGCGGCGGGCTTGCCGTTCTTGGGGTCGACGTAGTTGAACAGGCCCTCCATGGTGGCGCTGAACGACTTGTCGGTCTCCTTGTGGAGGTTAGAAATCGCGATGCGCGCGGCCAGCTGGGCGTAGTCGGGGTGGACGGTCGACATCGAGGCGGAAGTCTCCGCGGCGAGGTTATCGAGCTCGACGGTGGTCACGCCGTCGTATAGCCCCTGAATGACCTTCTTGCTGACGTCGATGTGGTCGACGAAGGATTCGTCGAGGCCGTAGCATAG
Organism: Lewinellaceae bacterium; assembly: GCA_963803525.1. Taxonomy (GTDB): domain Bacteria; phylum Bacteroidota; class Bacteroidia; order Chitinophagales; family Saprospiraceae; genus Neolewinella. The sequence continues at coordinate 35,424 of CAWDMV010000002.1, read as the reverse complement.
TTTTTTTATGCGGGCGGTGATCTTGTCGAAGGAGACGTCTTCTCGGGCGCCGGAACGTTTTATTACTTGCATGTTTTGATAGTTTTTCCCTCACCCCCGGCCCCTGCTAATCTTTTGGGGCCCCTAACCCCAAAAGCCGCAAGGGAGAGGGGGGAAGTGATTCGGTGTGGGTTAGATTTGAATAAAGTGCTACGGCAATTCTGTACCGTGCGGCAGCGTCACCCCTCTCCTTCGGAGAGGGGCCGGGGGTGAGGGCAGCCGGGCCGGGGGTGAGGGATTAACCGGGGGTAAAGGATCTAAAAGTCCTCATCCAACGAAAACACCTGCTTGTCCCGCTCCGAGGTCACGCCGGCCTTCTGGTACTCGCCTACCCGCTTTTCGAAGAAGTTGGTCTTGCCCTGCAGGTTGATCATGTCCATCCAGGGGAAGGGATTTTCTACCTTCCAGACCTTCTCCTGGCCGAGCTCGACGAGCAGGCGGTCGGCGACGTATTCGATGTACTGGCACATCATGTCCGAGTTCATGCCGATCAGGTTGACGGGCAGGGAGTCGCTCACGAATTCCTTTTCAATCTCCACGGCATCCTTGATGATGCCGGTGACGACGCCCGGGGCGAGCTTATTGACGATGTGGTCGTTATAGAGCAGGCAGGCGAAGTCGCAGTGCATGCCCTCGTCGCGGCTGATCAGCTCGTTGCTGAAGGTAAGGCCGGGCATCAGGCCCCGCTTCTTGAGCCAGAAAATAGAGCAAAAGCTGCCCGAGAAGAAGATGCCCTCCACGGCGGCGAAGGCCACGATGCGCTCGGCAAAGCTGCCGTTATCGATCCAGCGCAGGGCCCATTCGGCCTTCTTCTGCACGCAGGGCATCGTCTCGATGGCGTTAAATAAGTGGTCTTTCTCGGCCGCGTCGCTGATGTAGGTGTCGATCAGCAGGCTGTAGGTTTCGGAGTGGATGTTCTCCATCATGATCTGGAAGCCGTAGAAAAACTTGGCTTCCGTGTACTGCACCTCGGCCACGAAGTTCTCGGCCAGGTTCTCGTTCACGATGCCGTCGCTGGCGGCGAAGAAGGCCAGGACGTGCTTGATGAAGTAGCGCTCGTTGTCGCTGAGCTTGTTGTTCCAGTCGTTGAGGTCGGCGCTGAGGTCGATCTCCTCGGCCGTCCAGAAGCAGGCTTCGTTGTCTTTGTAGTACTTCCAAATGTCGTCGTGGACGATCGGGAAGAGGACGAAGCGATTCGGGTTTTCTACCAGGATGGGTTCTAAATTGGCGGTCATGATGGACGGTTTACAATGCGGCAGCAATGGGCTGCGAGGGTTAGAAGGAAGCGTCGGAGGGCCGTTTCCCTTCCCGGTGCCGGAAAAGAAAAGCGGTCGAACCGTACAGTGGTGTGGTTGGTCAGTTAACTAAGGCGGCAACCCGTGAGAGAAGCCGCCTCAGCCTAAGTGGTATCAGCAAGCCGGAGCTCCGGGGGACAACCCTCAATTTGTTGGTTTCCCCCGTATAAGTGCCAAGATAGGCGGCCGGTTGGGTGAATTTTCGCCCTATTTATCCACAGTGTGTGGATAACATTTGTTAACTTACTGTAAATCAACACATTGAAGTGTTAATTTGATTTATCCACACTGTTAACAACCTTATCCACAATGTGGAAAACTAGGGGTGTTATCCACATATTTTTGTGGAAAGTGAAGAATGCGGGGCCGCAGGTGCAGCGTTTACGTGAAAAAGCTACGATTGTTTGGATATTTACCCGGCCGCGGGAAAGGACCTCGCAGTGTCCGCAGGTCCTGCGAGTGTCCTGCCCATCTTCGACCGGACACCCGTAGGTGGCTTCCGCCACACTACGGGGTCCTACAATTTCCCAACGCGGGTTAAGGACCTCGCAGTGTCCGCAGGTCCTGCGCGTGTCCGGTCAGTCCCAGCCGCGTACTTTAGCCCATGAAGCCTACCCTCTTTGCTCTCCTTCTGCTGTTCCTCTGCACCGGCGTCCGCGCCCAGTACTACCCCACCCCGACCGACTGGGAATAGCGCCCGGCCACCGAACTCGGCTTCACCTAGCCCGCCCTCGACTCCGCCGTCCAGTTCGCCCTCGACCACGAGTATACCGGCGCCCGCGACCTGCGGCAGGCCACCCTGGAAGGCTTCCGCCGCGAACCCGGCCACGTTTACTACGCCGCCGGTTTCGGGGGCAACTTCATCGTCATCGACGCGGAGCGCGACCTGGTGATCGTCACCCGCTGGCTGGAGCCGGCGCAGATCGGGGAATTCGTGCGGCGCGTCTACGCTTCCCGGTGAAATATATCCGAGGGGTGTAACGCAGCGCCGCTTGGCGGTATAAAGAGGTATTGATCCCCCATTCCCCGCTGCATATTGTGGTGGGATGCGCGTGCACTTTACCCTGAACGACGCGCCTAGTTGGTTTCCCGGCACCCCGATAATCGGGGGCCGGGAAACGTTTTTCGGGACAAGGCGGCCGCGCTTTCCCTTAAGCGCTTGTTTGGGATTTCGCTCACCGCCGCAAACTTCTCTTTTGCGCCTACTCTTCGTCTCAAAAAGCGTCACTTAGCCCGCTAGGCTCCCCGTTATGAGGCTCGATCAGCCCCAAAATAGCGGCGCCTTCGTCAGGCTCGGAAAACCCACACAAGCGCTAACCTTTTCGCCCCGGCGCGTTTTAGTGGCATGGATATCCGCTTCATACCCCAGGACGAGATCGACAAGCAACTCTACAACAGCTGCGTCCACTTTGCCGTCAACGGCAGTCTCTATGGCTACAACTGGTACCTCAACGCCACCGCCAAGGAGTGGGACCTGCTCGTGGAGGGCGACAACTACGTCTCCGCCATGCCGCTGCCCCGGACCGCCAACTGGCTCGGCCGTACCCAGCTGACCCAGCCCAGGCTCGTGCCCGACCTGGCCGTCTACAGCGTCAAGCCCCTCAGCCCCAAGCGCATCCAGGCCTTCTGGGACGCCATTCCCGAGGACTTTCGCGGCGGCGGCCTCACCGTCGAGCCCGCCTCGGTGCCCCAGGACCCCGGCCGCTTCACCGTCACCCAGGCCGTAGGCAGCGCCCTGTTCCTCAATCGGCCCTACGAAGAGATCACCGACGATTTCCCCCCCGACTACTACACCCGCCTGGCCCGGGCCGAGGCCGCCGACCTGCTGCCGGTCCCCGTGCTCAAACCCGAAGCCTTCGCCGATTTCTGGCTGCAAGTACACGGGGCGGGGGGCGACAACGAGTGGAAATTCCACGCCATGCAGCGCATCATGTACCAGGTGCTCCACCGCAGCTGGGGCAACGCCTCCGGCGTGCAAACGCGCGACGGTACGTTGCTGGCCGTCTCCTTCAATGCCTACAGTCACAACCGCGTTTTCCCCCTCTTTCGCGCGGAGAGCCCGGCGGGCGCGGACGCGGGTGCCATGACGCTCCTCTACGACACCCTGCTCCGGAGCCACGCCGGCCGCTCGCTCAAGATCGAGGCGTTCTAGCGGGCAGCGCCGCAAATCCGGCCCACGAAGGCGGCGTGGTCTTGGGGCGGCGGTTGACGCTAGTGGACTTATCCTTAACTTTATGGATTATTGTAGATTATACACTAACTAGCACCTCCAAGTATATCCCATGACCGACCACCAGAATACCAAGATCGTTGCTACCGTAGGCCCCGCCTGCAATTCTCGCGAAGGGCTGCTCGCGCTCATGGAGGCCGGGGTAGACGTTTTTCGCCTCAATTTCAGTCACGGCAGCCACGCGGATCACAAGCAGGTCGTCGATCACGTCGTCAGCCTCAATAAGGAGCACGGCACCCACGTCAGCATCCTGGCCGACCTGCAGGGACCCAAGCTGCGGGTGGGAAAAATGGAGGGCGAAGGACTGGTCCTCGAAGCCGGCGACGTCGTCACCTTCGTGAATGAAGAGTGCGTAGGCAACGCCGAGCGCGTCTACATGAGCTACCCCCAATTCGCCCAGGACGTCACCGTCGGGGAACGCGTCCTCGTCGATGACGGCACCCTCGTCTTCGAAGTGGTCGACACCAACGGTCGCGACACCGTCAAGCTCAAAGCGCTCTACCCCGGCACCCTGAAGTCCAACAAGGGCGTCAACCTGCCCAACACTAAGATCAGCCTGCCGAGCCTCACCGAAAAGGACCTGGAGGACCTCGCGTACATCCTCACCATCCCCGAGATCAACTGGATCGCCCTGAGCTTCGTGCGCCAGGCCCAGGATTGCAAAGAGCTGCGCCAGCACATCGACCGCGCCGGCCACCAGGCCAAGATCATCTCCAAGATCGAGAAGCCCGAGGCCATCGAGAACATCGACAAGATCATCAAGCACTCCAACGCCATCATGGTAGCCCGTGGCGACCTCGGCATCGAGATGCCCATGGAGCGCCTGCCCATCATCCAGAAGGAGATCATCCGCAAGTGCATCCAGCGGGCCCGCCCCGTCATCGTCGCCACCCAGATGATGGACTCGATGATCACCAATCCCGGCCCCACCCGCGCCGAGGTCACCGACGTGGCCAATGCCGTGCTCGACGGCACCGACGCCGTGATGCTCAGCGGAGAGACCAGCGTAGGCAACCACCCCGCCCTCGTGGTAAAGTGGATGAACAACATCATCGAAGAGGCCGAAAAGATCTACGAGATCGGCATACGCCGCCCGAAGTCCAACGCGAAGAGCGGCACCTTCGTCAGCGACGTGGTCTGCTCCTCCGCCGCCTGGTCCGCCCAGAACGTCGGGGCCCGTGCCATCACCGGCCTGACGCGCACCGGCTACACGGCCTTCAAGCTGTCCAGCTTCCGCCCCACCTCGAAAATCTACATTTTTAGCGACCTGCCCGACATGCTCAATACCCTCAACCTCTGCTGGGGCGTCCGCGGCTACTTCTACGACGGTTTCGAGAGCACCGACCAGACCGCCGAAGACATCAACCAGATCCTGAAAGAAAAGGGCCACGTCCAGGCCGGTGACATGATCGTCAACACCGGCAGCATGCCCCTGGAGAAGCGCGGCCGGATGAACATGATGAAGATTGCGGTCGTGGAATAGTTTGTTAGAAGTTTGAATCGTTAGTTCGTTAGACACGCGTTGCTGAGGCGCGCGTCTAACGAACTAACAGACTAACGAACTACGCATTAGAAACGTTAGTACTACCAAGCCTACCGTCCACTTCCCATGCGTACCCCTTTCCTGTTTTTTCTGCTCTGTGTTGTGTGCGGTCTGTCGGCGCAGCCGGGGGCGGTGAGCGAGCGGGAGATCAAACTGGAGACGCGCTTCATCGAAGCCAAGCAGGAAGCCTTGCTGGGCAAGACGGTGGAGGCCATCGCGAAGTTCCGGGCCCTGCTGCTGGAGCGCCCCGGCGACGATGCGGTGCTCTTCGAGCTCGCGCGCCTGGAGTACGCGGCGGGCAACACCACCGAAGCCATCGAGGCCCTGCAAACCGCCTACGCCGGTGCGCCCAACGAGGTCTACGCCGCCTTCCTGGCCGAGCTCTACCAGGCCGCCGGCCGCTACGCCGAGGGGGCCGAGCTGTTCGCCACCCTGATCCGCCAGCAGCCCTCCCGGGCCGAGCATTACCTGGAACGGGCCGCCTTCCAGGTGCGCGACCAGGACATCAAGGGTGCCGTCAAGACCTACGAAGACCTCGAGGCCCGCATCGGCGTCAACGCCGAACTCGCCCGCCGCAAGCACGCGCTCTACCTCGGTACCGGCGACCGAAAGCGCGCGGAACGGGAACTGGTCAACCTGGTGGAAGCCTTCCCCGCCGACCTCAGCTACCGCCACCTGCTGGCCGGCTACTACGCCAGCCAGGGCGACGACGGCAAGGCCAAACGGACCTACGAAGAGATCCTCCAACTCCAACCCGACGATGTCCGCGCCCAACTGGCCCTCCAGGACGCCGCCCCCCGTAACGACGGCAGCACCACGGACGACACGGAGCTCCTGGCTCTCCTCGGCCGCACCGACGTCGACCTCGACCTCAAGATCGGCCGCCTCCTCCCCCTGATCCAGCAGGTAGCCTCCACCAACGACCGGGCCCTGGCCGACCGCCTCCTGGCCCTCACCGCCGAGCTGCGACGCGTTCACCCCGACGCGGCCAAGGCCGCCGCCATCGAGGGAGATCTCTACTACCACTCCGGCCGCCTGGCCGAAGCCGCCGACGCCTACCGCGCTACCCTGGCACTGGACGACACCGTCTACCCCGTCTGGGAACAACTGCTCGCCACGCTCTACCTCGGCAACCAGATCGTCGAACTGCGCACCTACGCCGAGGAGGCGCTCGACATCTTCCCCAACCGCCCCGCGGTCTACGTCCACTACGCCCTGGGCGAGGCCTTCCGCGGGGATTTCGTGGAGGCCGATAACCTGCTGCAGCAGGCCCGCTTGATGGTGAGCGGCAGTCCTGAATCCGCCGCCGCCCTGCGCGAGATCGTGACCGCCGTAGCCCAACTCGCCGATCCCACCGCCGCCGCGAAGATCAATCACACCCTGCTCCCCGGCGGCGCGGCCGGGCCCCTGGCGGTCTACCTCGACCAGCAGCGTGCCCCCAACGCCGCCGCCCTGCTGGCCCTCGATCAACCGCTGAACACCAACGCGCTTCTGCTCGAACTGATGGGCGATGCCCGGAGCACCGTAGGAGATAAGGCCGCCGCCGCCGACCTCTACGCCCGGGCCCGGGCCGCCGGGAGCAAGTCCCCCACCCTGCCCCGCAAAATCTCCGAGCTTAAAAGCTAATCCCTGCCCATGCGCCTATCCCTCTTCGCCCTCCTGGCCGTGTTCCTGCTGGCCAACTGCAACCGTAAACTGGCCGGTCCCGCTACGGACACCGGCACCGCGGCGGGCGGTAAACTGCGCGTCGCCCAGGTCCTGCGGGCCGTCACCGACAACCGCAGTACGGCCGAGTGGATGGACGCCAAGGCCCGGGTCGACCTCGAAAGCAGCAGCCTCAACATCGGCGGCACCGCCTTTGTGCGCCTCCACCGCGACGAGGCCATCTGGATCAGCGTCAAGAAGTTCGGCTTCGAGGGGGCCCGCGCCCTCATCCGCCCCGATTCCTTTTTCCTCTACAACCGCCTCGAGAACGAGTACATCGCCGAGCCGCTCAGCTACGTCGAGGAGAAGTACAAGGTGCCCGCCCGCTTCGACCTGCTGCAGGAGATCTTCTTCGGCAACGCCGTCTTCCTGACCGACGACCTGGCCGTAGACCGCGCCGACAACGCCATCCGCCTCACGGGCACCAGCCGGGAGTTCGCCACCGACTACCGCATCGACCCGCTCACCTACCGGCCCCTCTCCATGGAGCTGCGGGAGCTCGGCCAGGACCGCATGCTGACCGTCACCAACGGCGACTACGGCACCCTCGACGGGGCCGGCCCACCCTTCCCCCGCACCCGCAACGTCCTCGTCGACGGTGGCCCCGACAAGCAGGCTCGCATGCAGCTGGAGTTCACGGACGTCTCCTTCCGGGGCCCCGTAGAGATGCCCTTCGAGAAGCGCTAAAGCCGGCGCGGCCGCGGGTGCAGGGAGCTTCCCGCAGATGGCTACAATTTCCGCAGGCCAGTCCCCAGCTGTTTACTTAGGTAGGCAGCCGGTGCGTCTTCCAGGCGGAGGTACAGGCCGCCGCCGTCAACACCGGGAGGAAACGTAAAGTAGTAGTCGCCGGCTAATTCTGGTAGCGGGTCAAGACTCTTCACGGTATCGAAGAACAGCCCCTCCCGCTGCGGTTCCGTGAGCGTAGGGAAGCAGGAAAAGAAACCCACCGGCCCCGCTACCCCCTCCCGCACGCACGCACGCCCTGCGGCGCGGTCCTCCCCGGAAAGCGGGGCAAAGAACCCACGTGTGTCCAGGGAATCCAACCAGCTAGCCGCCTCCTCCGGGCTAAGGAATCCGGCGGGATCGGGCCCCGCCATGGCACCCTGCGCCCGCCGCACGATTGGTTGAGCGATGGCCCGTGCGCCCCGGGAACCCAAGGGCAATACCAACAAGTCCCTCCGCTGCAGGCCATCGTGCTCCGCGGGGAAAGCGTAGTAGAGCCGGTACGCCGCATTTAGGGAGTCGAGAAGGCTGTTGTAGGGGGACATGAACGGGTCGAGGGGGTAGCTCCCGACCCAGGAGAGCAAGTCTCGGTCCTCACCCGGCAGGGGCCAGTCGCCCGACCGGCTGATCTCCCGGCCCCGGTAGGTGCCCACCACCCGATACCGGGTGTCCTCCAGCTGGTCCGCGGCGGTAGGAAGCGTCACTACCTGCACCGACAAGGAACAAAAGACGGTATCGAAGGCACAGAGCGCCGTTTGGAGCTGACGGGAGAGGTCGGCCACGTCCGTTGGGGTACGGAGTGGGATCGTCACGAGATCGCGGAAAAGAGCGTACAGCCCGTACTCTTCCGTCGCGCCCAGAAAGCTGGAGTCCTGACCGAACCGGGCCACCGAACCGGGGGCCAGCAGCTGTCGCTCCGCTAACCACTCTAGAGCCAGGGAGCGCTGTGCCGTGCGCCAGTTCCGGGTGTCCCGGTCGTTGGCGGCCGTAGCCAGCTGCTGGAGGAGGCGGTGGTCCGGTAGCCCGCCGTTTTGGCGCAGGTCCAGCAGGTGGTGGTCGTAAGTGGCATCGTCGATGAGCCGCAGGGTGTGAAGGCTATGCAGGGTGGCCCGTGCGTCGTAGCCGAGGGCGCTGCGCGATTCCGGGATGGCGCGATCTTCCAGGTATGTGGCGTGCCTGGACCAGCCCATCCCGTAGTCCTCCCGGAGTGGAAGGGAATCCCGGGCGTGCTCCAGGGCCAACCGCTGCTCGGTGTGGTAGCCGGGGCGCTGTTGCAGGCGCTCCCGCACGGCCGCGTCCAGGGCGATCCGCCCAAGGCTGTCTAGGGCATTTGAAGACGTTATGCCCGCCTCCAGCAGCAGATCGATGTAGATGTCCATGCCCTGCCGGTGCAGGTGGGCCGCTTCGTAGCCTTCGTGCAGGAACCGTAAAATCTGGGCGGCCGATACCTGGCCTTCCTCTCCCAGGCCGGCCAGGTGGGCCTCCGTGGTCAGCCGCAGCTGCCCTTCCCGCGCCCGAAACTTGAGCTCTTCCTTACCGAATTCCGACAGCACGTTGTCCAGGTACAGGAATTCCGCGATGGCCTCCGCCTCCGGAATCGAGAACTGCTGGGCCGACAGTCCGCTGCCCTTCCCCGGAAGCAGCCACAGTAGACCCACCAACATGCAAATGGACTTCATCACGTGTTCCTTAAATTAGTTTCCCAAGTTACTGCCTGCTCCCCGAGCGGCCATCCCCCGCCGTATGACCCTAACCACCCCCCGCCTGCTGCTGCGCCGGGCCGACACCGGAGATGCCGCCTTCCTGGTGGAATTACTCAACAGCCCCGGCTGGCTGCACTTCATCGGCGACCGCCACGTGTACACCCCGGAGGCAGCCGTGACCTACCTTGAGGACCACATGCTGCCCGCCTACGCCATCCCCGGCCACGGCAGCTACGTCGTAACGCTGCGGGAAACCGATGCCGCGCTCGGCCTCGTCGGCGTTTACCACCGGCCGGAGCTCGACGCGCCCGACTTCGGCTTCGCCTTTCTGGCCGCCGGACAGGGACAGGGGTACGCCGAGGAAGCTTCCCGGGTCCTGCTGTCCTCGGAGGCCGTGCGGGCCCTGCCGGAGCTGCTGGCCATCACCCGCCTGGATAACGTCCGCAGCCAGCGGCTACTGAATAAACTTGGCTTCCTACACGCGGGCACCACCGAGGTGGCGGGGCATACCAACCTCCGCTACCGCTACTCCGGGGGCGGTACGGTAATGCACTCAGCGCATCCTTAGCCAACTCCCGGGAGCCAGGGGCTGCAAGAAGGCGGCCACCCGGTCTTCCAGCTTCAGGTAGATCGGCTCGCCGGCGGACGATGGGGGATAGAGGAGGTAGTACGCTCCGGGAAGCGCGCTTAGGGGATCGGAACCCGCCAGAGCTTCCGCCGCAGTGGCCATGCGGGAGGCCGGCAGGTAGAGGTCGGGGAAACACCGGAGCACATCGCCGATCCCATCCCGCGCCTGCGCCTCGGCACAGGACCTCCCGGCACCGCCTTGTGCGGGAGGGAGTGAGCGGAAGAAACCCAAGGCCGTCAGCGAATCCAGGATGTCCACCACCTCGGCCGGCGAAAGGAAGCTTTGGGCGTCCGGCCCCTGCAATCCGCCAGCTACTTCGGCGACGACCGGCACCGACAGGGCGCGGGCCTGCGCGGACGTGAGGGGGAAAGCCCGCAGGAGCAGGGTATCCGCCGCGTCCTGACCGAAGGGAGGCAGCAGGTAGAGGCGGTAGTCGGCATTATCCCGGCGGAGCAGGGCGTTGTAGGGGGCGGTCAGCTGGTCGAGCAGGTAGGTACCGCCCCAGTCGGAAAGCGGGGATTCCACGGGGGGAAGGAACAGGTCCGCCCCCGTGTAGAACACCCCCGCGTCCTTGCTGCCCACCAGGTTGAAGTGGCGGTTCTCCCCGCCCGCTGCCCGTTCGTAGGCCGGATCGGGGTTTGCCTCCACGCGGATGCCGCAGAAGCGCGAATCGTGGGCACAGAGCTGCTCCGTCATTTGCTCGAAGAATGCCCTTAGGGTCGGAGGAGACTGGAGGGAGAGGAAGAATTGGGGCTGAACCTGGTCGTAAAGATCCTGTCGATTTTCCGACCGCAGAAAATTTGTATCCGCTAGCCTGGTCCGGGCGACCGCATCCTCCAGTAGGCCTGCACGGGTGAGGTAGCGGATGGCTTCCGCTCGGTCGCGTATGCGCAGCCGGGTAAGCTCCCGTGCGCCGGTGGCTTTGGCCAACTCCTCGAGCGGGGCGTAGTCCGCCACCGGGCCGAATTGCGCAATGGCTTCCAGTTTCTGCCGCAGGGCATCGTCGGAGATCAGGCCCAGGCGGGCGATCACCCGTAAGGTGGACGCTACCGTGTAGCCGAAACTGCTGCGGTCTACGGGGATGAGGTCGTCGGCATGTACGTTGGCAAGGCCGTACATCACCAAACTCGGGCGGCGGGGAGGCGCCTCTCCCGGCGGCCGGGCGGCCGCGGCGGCCGCTTCGGTGGCCCGGCCGGGAAGGGCCGCGATCCTTGCCCGGACCGCCGCGGCCAGCTCCAGCTGCTGCTGCTCCGGGAGCGCTTGGGGGTCGGTGATTCCCCATTCCTGCAGGACTTCCAGGCGGGCCGCAGTGCCCTGGCGGTACGCGTAGGCGGACTGGTAGGCCACGTACAGATAGCCCAGCAGCTGGCCCGCCGAGACGGTATCCACGTAGTCGGGAAGGTCGGAGCGGGCGGGGCCGTAGATGGAAAGGTTCCCCTCCTGCATATCCGTTTTCAGCCGGTCCCTCCCGGCCGGGGAGAGCAGGGCGTTGGCGTAGAGGCTGTCGGCCAGGCGGTAGCCCTCGGCCAGGGAGTAGTACTGTCCGGGCGCGGGGCAGGCGCACAGGAGGCCGGCAAACAGGAGCAGGCTACGGAAGGAAAAATCGAGCTTCAAGGTGGGGCGGACTACTTTGGGCCCACAAGTTATCCCCCCGTGACCTCATCGGGAGATGGAAGATTACTTGTTGTCCGAACTCCGTCAACTCCCCTCGTATGACTTCCTACCACTCGTCGTTGCTCTTTTTACTCTTGCTCGCCCTGACGGGCTGCCGGAGCGACACCGCTTCCCCGGCTTCCACCGCACCGGCGGCCCCGCCCATTGACTCGACGACGATCGACCGCCACATCGCCGAACTGGCCAGCGACCGCTACGGTGGGAGGATGCCCTTCACCGCGGGCGAAACCCTGACCCTGGACTACCTGGAAAAAGAACTGCGGGCCCTCGGCCTCGCGCCCGGCAACGGCGACAGCTACCGCCAGGAAGTGCCGATGGTGGAGATTACGGGGCACCCGGACGCGCAAATCAGCCTGGACATGCCCGGCGGGCGGGTGGACTGGACCTTCCGCAAGGATTACGTGACCTACAGCGAGCGGGGGGAGGCGAGTACCGGCGTGGAGGATTCCGAGCTGGTCTTCGCGGGCTTCGGCATCGTCGCCCCGGAGTACGGCTGGGACGACTACGAGGGCCTGGACGTGCGGGGCAAGACCGTGGTGGTGCTCGTCAACGACCCCGGTTACTACCTCGAAGACAGCACCCAGTTCAAGGGCCGCGCGATGACCTACTACGGGCGCTGGAGCTACAAATTCGAGGAGGCCGCCCGGCAGGGGGCGGCGGGCTGCCTGATCATCCACGAGCCGGGCGCGGCGGGCTACCCCTGGTTCGTGGTGCAGAGCAGCTGGACGGGCAGCCGCCTCAGCCTGCTCGACGACGGACAGCCCAAGCTAGACGTGGCCGGCTGGATCACCCTCGCCGCCGCCCGGGAGCTGTTTACCAAATCGGGCGTCGAGGACGTGAAATGGTTCGCGGCCGCGGCGAGCCCCGACTTCACGGCCATCCCGCTGAACACCGAGCTGACCACCCGCGTGCGCAACGACCTGCGCTTCGACGAGAGCTACAACATCATCGCCCGTCTGCCGGGCGGGGAGCGGCCCGATGAGTACATCGTGTACACCTCCCACTGGGACCACATCGGCACCGGGGCCGTCATGAACGGCGACAGCATCTACAACGGGGCGCTCGACAACGCCAGCGGTACGGCCCAGCTGCTGGCCATCGCCGAGGCCTACACCAAGCTGCCCGAGCCGCCGGCCCGCTCGGTGGTCTTCCTCTTCGTCACGGCGGAGGAGCAGGGACTCTTCGGCAGCGCCTACTACGTCGCGAACCCCATCTACCCCCTCGGCCAAACGGTAGCCAACATCAACATCGACGGCATCAACTTTTCCGGCGAGGCGGCCGACCTGACGATCACCGGCATGGGCCACAGCGAGATGGACGCGCTCGCCACGGCGGCCGCCAGCGCCCAGGACCGCTACACCCAGGGCGATCCGGAACCCGAAAAGGGCTACTTCTTCCGCTCCGACCAGTTCAGCTTCGCCAAGCGGGGCGTGCCCGTCCTTTACGCCGCGGGCGGCTACGAGCACCGTACCCGCGGCAAGGCCTACGCCCGGGCCGAACTGGATAAGTTCGTCGCCGAGCGCTACCACCAGCCCGCCGATGAGTACACCTCCGGGGCCTGGCCCCTGGGTGGCGCGGTGCAGGACGGCGAGCTCCTTTTCCGGGTCGGCCTCGACCTCGCTAACGGCGAGGCCTGGCCCGGGTGGCGGGAGGATTCCGAGTTTTACGTTAAGCGCTAGTGCAGAGCGGTCTCCGACCCCTCGCCCAACAAAAGAGCCGCTCCCAACCAATGGTCAGGAGCGGCTCTTCGCGGGAGTTCAGTCAACGGCCCTACCGCTGCACCATCACCTTGCGCTGAATGGCCTCCGCGCCAGAACGGATCTCCAGCAAGTAGGTGCCGGTGGCCAGGTTACCCACCTGCAGGTACTCGCGTTCGTTGGCGGCCCGCAGGGTCTGAATGGTGCGACCCGTCAGGTCGCGCAGGGTCAGGGTGGCGTCGTTGAGGATGCTTAGGGGCAGCCGTACGGTCAGCAGGTCGTTGGCCGGGTTGGGGGCCAGCAGGACGTCCTGCGCGAAGGCCGGCTCGTTGCGGGTACTCGTGATGGCCTCCGGCAGCAGGACGCCGCCGATGGAGTGGACCACGCCGTTATCGGCCAGGATGTCGGCCATCATAATGGTTACGCCGTCGACCTTTACGGTGTCGTTCACGATGGTTACTTCCAGCATTTCCCCCTGGAGGGTGGTCAGCATCATGCCGTCCGTCAGGTCGGCCGAGTAGAAGCTACCGGGCACCACGTGGTACTGCAGGACGGTCGTCAGGTCGCCCATCGGATCGGCGAGCAGGGCATTGAGCGTTGCCGCGTCTACGGCGTCGAAGGCCGCATCGGTGGGGGCGAACAAAGTGAAGGGCCCTGCTCCGGAGAGCGCATCGACCAGTCCGGCGGCCACGACCGCGGTTTCCAGGGTGGTATGGTCAGCGCTGTTCACGACTACCGCGACTACGGTTTCGGCGGGCTGCATCAGCACGGCGTCGATCACGTGGACGATGCCGTTGCTGGCCACGATGTCGGCCATGGTCACCATTACGCCATTGACGGTGACGTTACCCCCGACGGTGCGGATGTAGAGGCTGTCTCCCTCCACGAGGGTCGGCAGAAACATGCCGTCGGTCAGGCCGCTTGAGGGGCCGGAGGCGGGCACGACGTGGTAGGAAAGAATGGATACGAGGTCGTCACGGTTCTCCTCCATCAGCAGGGATTCCAGGACCCCGTCGGGCAGCATGGCGAAGGCGTCGTCGGTGGGGGCGAATACGGTGAAGGGGCCATCTCCGCTGAGGTCGTCGGCCAGTCCGGCGGCGATGACCGCGCTCTCCAGGGTGTCGTGGGCCTCGCTGTTCACGATGATTTCGACGACCGTCTGGTCCTGGGCCATCACCCGCCCGCCGCAGAGGGCCAGGCAAAGGGTAAGTAAAAAAGGTAGATATGTACGCATAATGGGTTGGTTTATGCCGGGGCGTTCGTCACCCACGGCTACGTTCTTATCCCCCTGCGCATAGATTGGTTTAGCCAGATCGTCACTTTTAGTATGTAAAGCGGCTGTATGACATTTCGAGCCGGCAAAAACATGCCACGAGCTGTGGGTCCACGCTTTGCTCCTGCGTGTGCTTGGTCCGCCACTCCTCCGCGAAAGCAGGTTTCCGTATTGGGCATACGGCCCGGTTGCGCCGGCTGCGGGTCCGCTTCGCTCAGGGGGTGACGTAAAGCGGATACGGACGCGGCCGCGGGTGCCGTGAATTTCCCGGGGACATACCGATTATGACGATTAAAGGTGACTACCGGAGCCACCGAGCGCGCTGAGCGCTTGTTTGGGATACGCCCCCTCACCCCACTTGTACCCCCTGGCGGATTACTCCGGCGAGTTCGGGTAGCCAGCCCGGGTTCAGTTCCAGGCCGTTGCCGACTACGATCAGGTCGGCCCCCGCGTGGAGGGCCTGGCGGGCGCGTTCGGGCGTACGGATGCCGCCGCCGACGATGATGGGGAGGGTCACCTCACTCCGTACGGCGCGGATGGTGCGGGCGTCGACCGGCGTGAGCGCCCCGCTGCCGGCGTCGAGGTAGATCAGGCGCAGGCCGAGTTGCTCCCCGGCCAGGGCGGTAGCGGCGGCGATGGCGGGCTTGTCGGCCGGGATGGGCGTGGTACCACTCATGTAGGAAACCGAGGTGGGCTTTCCCCCGTCGATCAGGATGTAGCCGGTGGGCACGACCGCCAGGCCCAGCTGCTTGATGCGGCCCGCTACGGTGACGTGGTGGCCGATGAGTAACTCCGGATTCCGGCCCGAGATCAGGGAGAGGAGCAGCAGGCCGTCCGCCGCCTCGTCGAGTTGGTAGACGGAGCCGGGAAACAGCAGGACGGGCACGGAGGTCAGCGCCTTGAGCAAGCGCAGGTAATACGAGGATTGGGGCTGGTTGACGAGGCTGCCCCCCCAGAAAAAGTAATCGATCAGGCCCGCGTTGGCGTAGGTGGCCAGCGCATCCAGGTTGCTGCGGCTGGCCTTGTCGGGATCCACGAGTACGGCCAGCAACTTGCGGCCCTCGCTACGGGCCCGGGAGAGTGCGGTGAGGATCATCCCACAAAGGTAGGACGGGCACGCGGCAACTAAAAACGGCCCTCCCGCCGAAGCGAAAGAGCCGTTTTTGAAAGTGCCCAGAACAGGACTTGAACCTGCACGTCCGCAATGGACACCAGCCCCTCAAGCTGGCGTGTCTACCAATTTCACCACCTGGGCAGGGGTGCGCGCCGAAGCGGTCGCAAAAGTAAGTCGCGTAAACGGAATTTACAATCGCCGGCTCGAAAATTACCGTTTCTACCCTTTTCCCGTACCGGCCCCGCCTGCACCGGGGATTACCCCGCACTTCGCGCGCCGCCGCTAAGCGCTTGTTTGGGATTCCGCTCACCGCCGCAAACTTGCTCTTTTGCGCCTATTCTTCGTCTCAAAAAGCATCACTTAGCCCGTCACCGCGAAGCAGCCACGAAGTGCACCTCCCCCTTATGAGGCTCGAATAGACCCAAAAATAGCGGCGTTTTCGTCAGGCTCGGAAAACCCAAACAAGCGCTAAACTTTTGGCCCTTTCACAAATTAGTGTAGGTACAACGATGAACCCATGAACCTGATCGAATCCCTAAAGTGGCGCTACGCCACCAAACGTTTTGCCGCAGGCCGGACCGTCTCCGCGGAAGACCTACGGACCCTGAAGGAGGCCGTCAATCTATCGGCGAGCAGTTTTGGCTTGCAGCCTTACCGGGTAGTCATCGTCAGCGATCCGGCCATGAAGCAGCAACTGCGCGCCGCCAGCTACGACCAGGCGCAACTGACCGAGAGTTCCCACGTGTTCGTATTCGCCGCGATGAAGGCCATGCCCCCCGCGCACATCGACACCTTCCTGGACCGGATGGCGGAGATCCGTCACACTCCCCGTGAGCAGCTCAACGGATTCGGCGACTACATGAAGGGCGCCGTAGCCGGTCAGTCCGCGGAAGCGACCGAGCAGTGGAACAAGCGGCAGGCCTACATCGGTCTCGGCACCCTCCTGGCCGCCGCCGCCGAACTGCGGCTGGACGCCTGCCCCATGGAGGGCTTTGACGCCGGCGCCTACGACCGCCTCCTCGGCCTCGAGGAGCGGGGGCTGACGGCCACCGTCATTGCCCCCATCGGCTACCGCGCGGACGCAGACGCTACCCGGCACCACGCGAAGGTGCGGGTGGCTTTGGGGGAGATGTTTTTGGAAGTTTAGATTTACCAATTACCATTTACGAAGTACCATTCACCATTTTGCCCGACGGCTGATGCTGTCACGCGCGCAGCGAGCAGACGACAGCGGCAGCCAATGGTACTTGGTAAATGGTATTTCGTAATTGGTAAATCAAGGGCCAGCAAAAGCTCCAGCTACTCTTCATAAAAGCTGATCTCCCGCGCGCCGCCCGCCTTCAGGTAGCCGCGGTACATGCCCGGCGTATTGAAGGGCATGGCGACGTTGCCCTGCGCATCGAGGGCGATGAGGCCGCCGGTACCGCCTTTTTCCACGAGCGTCTGGTGGATGACCGCATCGGTGGCCTCCCGGAGGGTGGAGCCGGCGTAGGCCATGCGGGCGTGTACGTCGTAGGCGACGGCGTAGCGGATGAAGTACTCCCCCCAACCGGTACAGCTGACGCCGCAGGTGGCGTTGTCGGCGTAGGTGCCGGCGCCGATGAGGGGACTATCGCCGAGGCGGTTGTAACGCTTGTTGGTCATGCCCCCCGTGCTGGTGCCGGCCGCCAGGTTGCCCTGCTTGTCGAGGGCGACGCAGCCGACGGTGCCGTGCTTCTTGTCGACGTCGATCTTTTCCTGCTCCACCCGCTCGCCCTTTAGGGCGCGCTGGAGGGCATCGTAGCGTTCCTGGGTGAAGAAGTAGGCGGGGTCGACGACTTCCAGTCCCTGCTCGGCGGCGAAGGCCTCGGCGCCCTTGCCGGTCAGCAGGACGTGCTCGGATTTCTCCATGACGGCCCGGGCGGCGCTGATCGGGTGCTTGAGGTTGGTGACGCCGCCGACGGCCCCGGCGTTCTGGTCGGCGCCGTTCATGAAGCTGGCGTCGAGCTCGTTGATGCCGGCGTTGGTGAATACGGCGCCCTTACCGGAGTTGAAGTAGGGGCTGTCCTCCATGACCCAGATCGTGGCCTCCACCGCGTCGGCGGCGCTGCCGCCTTCCCGGAGCACCTTTTCCCCGGCATCCATCGCGGCGTTCATGGCGGCGGTGATGCCCGCGGCGCGCTCGTCGGTCATGTTCTCCTTCAGGATGGTGCCCGCCCCGCCGTGGATGACCAGGGCGTATTCCGGCGCCTCGTCGGCCCGTGCTTCCGGAGACTGGGCGGAAGATTCGGCGGCGGAGGCCTCCTGGCAGGCGTAGGCGGCCAGGCCGAGGCAAAATAGGAGCGTGAGGCGGAGGAGCTGGCGCATGGTCGGTGAGTTTGGGTTCCCGCTAAGTTACTACCGGTTGGTGACCTCCGGGCGCGGTGGGTGCGCTTTCGTCCGTGACCGGGGGGCTGGTTTGGCGAACCTGTACGGGGATGTAAGGGGAAGAAAACCACGGGGACACGGCGGGATGCACGGAGGTTGCGTGCCACTTAGAGCAAGTTTGCGGCGGCGATCGGAATCCCAAACCAGCTCTAATCGTTCGCGTGCCGCTGCTTGAGTGCATCTTCCCGCAGGCGCTGGAGGAAGGGGCTGGCGAAGATGAAATCCTGGAGCACGTCCTTGTCGCTCTCGAGGACCTGGGTCTTGTCGCCCTGCCAGACGAGGTTGCCGTCCTTGAGCAGGACGATGTTCTCGCCGATGCCCATGACGGAGTTCATGTCGTGGGTGTTGATCACGGTGGTGATCTGGTTGTGGTGGGTGAGTTCGCTGATGAGCTCGTCGATCAGGATGGACGTTTTGGGGTCCAGGCCGGAGTTGGGCTCGTCGCAGAAGAGGTACTTCGGCTCCAGCACCATGGCCCGGGCGATGCCGACGCGCTTTTGCATGCCCCCGGACACCTCGGAGGGGAAACGGTCGTTAATGCCCTCCATATTGACCATTTCGAGGCATTCGTTGACCCGCTTTTCCTTTTCCGCGCTGGACTTTTTGGTAAACATATCCATGGGAAAACGGATATTTTCCCCCACCGTCATGGAGTCGAACAGGGCGTTGCCCTGGAAGAGCATGCCCACCTTCATGCGTACTTCCCGCAGGTCCTCGTCGGCAATGGCGAAGAGGTCGGTATCGTCGTAGAACACCTTTCCGCTCGTAGGCCGGAAGAGCCCGACCAGCAGCTTGAGCAGTACGGTTTTGCCCGCCCCGGAACTGCCGATGATGAGGTTGGGGCGGCCGGCGTAGAACTCCGTGCTGATGCCCTTGAGTACGTCATTCTCCCCGAATGACTTGATGATGTCTACCGTACGGATCATGACTGGGGGCGGCTTAGGTAAGGACGAGGGCGATAAGGAAGTCGAAGACCAGGATGAATACGCTGCTCATCACCACGGCATTCGTACTGGCCTGCCCGAGCTCGATGCTGCCGCCCCGGGCGTAGTAGCCCATGTAGCAGCTGATGGAGGTGAGCAAGAAGGCGAAGACCGCCGCCTTGACGAACATCATGAACACGTAGCGGGGAACGAAGAAGGACCGCAGCCCCAGCACGTACTCGGTGTGGGAGAGGGTACCGGGCACCACCGTACTGATGTAGCCGCCGATGATGCTCACGAAGGCCGAAATGGCCACCAGCATGGGGATGACGACGACGGCCGCGATGATCTTCGGCAGGATGAGGTAAGCCGCGGTGTTGACGCCCATGATCTCCATGGCGTCGATGTGTTCCTTCTGCCGCATCCCCCCGATCTCGGCCGCCATGTTGGAGCCCACCTTGCCGGCCAGGACCAGGCAGGTGATGGTCGGCGCCATCTCGATGATGGTGATGTCGCGCACGATGTAGCCGATGTAGTAGGAGGGGACAAAACTGTCCCCCAACTGATCGGCGAACTGCACCGCCGTCACCATGCCGATAAAGACCGAAATGAGCAGCACGATGAAGACCGATCCCACCCCGATGGCGTCCATCTGGCGCATCGTTTCCTTGTAGTACATGGCAAACTTCTCCGGCCGGGTCAGGGTAGACCGGAGTAGATTCACGTACCGGCCTAGGTTGTACAAAAACTTATCAATGACCATGTAGGGGGGTGGCTGGGATTTCGTGGTGTAACGCCGTGTGATGGAGATAGGTTTGGGGCGGCCGGCGGGCTACTGCCCCGGCTGCCACTCGAGCGCTCCGGCATCGGGCCGGTCGGTCGCACGGGGGTTGCCCTCCAGGTCCAGCGGTAAGCCGGGCAGAAAGACCCCCAGCCGGCGGGCCACGCTGAGGCTGTCGGGTCGGTAGTCGTCCTGGCTGACGGATTCAAAGAGTTCGTCCCTCGGTTGCAAATTGTAGCAGCCCGTGCAGCGGGTGCCGTAGAAATCCGCGTAGCGGGCGCCCTGTTCGGTCAGGAAATCCGCGTCCGTCCGCACCACGGAGTTTTCAATACTGACCCGGAACAAGTCGGGCTCCCCCCCCTCGAAGCCGTCGATGAGCAGCAACTCGCTGCCGTCGGAGCCGCCTACGATAGAGTTGCGGATACGGGCGTCGAGGGCCGCGGCGCACAGGGCCGCGCCTTCCTCACACTCGGCCACGTTGGCCAGGGCGAGGGCCACGTCCGTGGTGCCGTAGTTGGCCAGGGTGCAGTGGTCGAAGACCAGGGTGCCCCCCTTCACCGCCTGCACGGTGTTGCCAAAATTGGAGTGGAACAGGCTGTTGCGGGCGGTGACGAAGGACTGGTAGGTAGAGATCGCCGGGCCCGCCGTGTTGGCGATGATGCTGCTCTCGATGGTCACTTCCGCCAGGCTATCGGCGGTAATGCCGACGATGGCGTTGTTGATGTGCGTGAATTCCACCCGGTTATCGATGCTCTGGGGGCCGAAGATGAGGCCCCGGTAGCTGCCCCGGCTTTCCTCGAAGTTTTCCTCGAGTCGGTCGGTAGCCAGGACGACCGGCTCCTCCCGGCTACCGAGCAGGTGCAGACTGCCGTTCTCCAGGGTGTAGATGAAGCCGTCGTTGAAGATGCCGTTGCCGGGCAGCCCGTCGTTGCGCTGTATGCCTCCGTGGAAGTAGATGCGCGTCCCGGCCAGCGCCCGCACGAGGCAGCTGTCGATAAACATGGAGCCGTAGATCACCGTGGGCAGGTCGGTCGGCAGGGTAAAGGTGCCGTCCGCACAGATGGGCGCGAAGAAGCCGCCCCGATTAAAGCCGTTGATGTAGTTGGCGTTCTGCCCGAAGGCCTCCAGGACCACCGATGCCTGCACGTTGCCGGTTTCGAAGACGAGCGCGTCCTCCGCGATGAAGGGGCTGACGTCCTCCGGGGAGGTCGGGTCCACCTCCGCCTCCACGAAGACGAAGATGCTGTCCCTGGCCCAGATCACCACATCCCGTGCCTCCGGCCCCATCGTTCCGTCGACGTTGAAGGTAAAGTGGACGCCCGTGCGGCCGGCCACGCTGATCCGGTCGATCCTGACCGGGTCGTTGGCATCGTTGAAGACCTTGAAGGTACGGGTGGCGCTGCCGCGGGAGGTGAAGACGGTATCGAAGCGGAGGGTGTCCGTACCGAGCCGCAGTTCGACGGCATCGCCGGTGACGAAGTCGCGGTCTACGTCGCAGGCGGTAAACAGGGTCAGCAGGAGGCCGAGGCAGAGAAGGGGGCGCATAGGCGGTAGGGAGCTCAGGGATTTAGAACT
This sequence comes from Lewinellaceae bacterium, assembly GCA_963803525.1. Lineage (GTDB taxonomy): Bacteria > Bacteroidota > Bacteroidia > Chitinophagales > Saprospiraceae > Neolewinella. The sequence goes on along the minus strand of CAWDMV010000002.1, from coordinate 14,116 downwards.
GATCGGGCGCATCGGCTATTGTGGTGCCCGGCCATTCCCCGGGACCGAAGTTGGCCAGAATGCCCGGTCGGCGTCCGTTGCCGATGAGTACGGGGATGCCGTGGCGGGCGGTTTCGGAGGCGATGCGCAGTTTAGTCGCCATGCCGCCCCGCCCGCCGCTGGTTTTGCGGGCCTGCACGAAGGCGTTCACGCCCTCGTCCAGGGGGTCCACCCGTCGGACGAGGCGGCTGTCGGGGTCATCGGGCGGACCGTCGTAGAGGCCCTCCACGCTGCTCAGGATCACCAGGGCCTCGGCGCCGAGCATGCGCGCTACGAGGCCGGCCAGCTCGTCGTTGTCGGTAAACATCAGCTCGGTGACGGCCACCACGTCGTTCTCGTTCACCACCGGCACGATCTCGTCGAGCAGCAGGGCCCGGAAGCAGTTGAGCATGTTCCCGTAGTGGAGGTCGTCGCGGAAGTCGCCCTTGGTGGCCAGCACCTGGGCGCACAGCAGCCCATGGCCCGCGAAGAGCTGGCGGTACAGCTCCATGAGCCGCACCTGCCCGATGGCGGAGTACACCTGCCGCCGGGCCACGGCCTCGTGATCGTCGCGGCCGGGCAGCAGCTCGCGCCCCGCCCCCACGGCCCCCGAGGAGACCAGCACCAGCTCGACCCCCGACTGCTTGAGGGCGGCGACCTGGTCGACCAGGGCGCTGATGTTCGTTATGTCGAGCCGCCCGTCGGGGCGGGTGAGCACGTTGGTGCCCACCTTGATCACAAGGCGCTTGTACATACGGCGAAGGTAAGCCGCCCGCTCCTACCGCCGGACTACCCGCAGCGTGCCCGCCCGGTCCCCGGCCGTCACCAGCAGCTGGTAAGTGCCGGCGGGCAGCGGGGCGACGGACAGCCCCACCCGCTGCTCGCCCCCGGCCAGGTCGTAGGAGCGGGACCACCCGTCCGGCCGAGCACGTCCGTCAACCGGAAGTCCACCCTCCCCGCTACCGGCTGCCGCAGCCGCACGGTCAGCCAATCGGTGGCTGGAACGGGAAAGGCGGCCAGGTCGGGCACCGGCTCCGAAAATCCGGCCGGTACGCTGACGGCCTGCGCGTAGGTGAGGCCGAACTCGGAGAAGGAGGGGGTGGTAAACTCGACGTAGTTTGCCGAGCCGCCGTAGTCGCCCGCCCGGTCGGGCTGGATGATCGTCAAGTCGCCGCCCGTGCTGTTGAGGAGGTCGCAATCGTCGTTGGGCCCGGCGTAGTGCGTCACGACCAGGCCGTCCCGGCTCAGCGTTGCACCCGCGGCCGCGCCCAGTTGGTCCAGTTCCGTACCGGTGAGGTAGAGGCGTACCCGTACCCCGCCGTTCACCGGGTAGGGGCCACGGCCGTTTTCCGGCGTCAGGCTGTAGTAGCGCCCCAGCTGGGGCTTCCGGGTGAAGGGGGCGGTGGGGGCACCCGCGTAGTCGGTCATGCCCACGGCTACGTCGCCCAGGGCATTGCCGTTGGCGTTGATCTCGGCCACGAGCTGGCCGTCGGCGGTGAGGATGCGCGACCAGCCCGTGCCGGCTACCCCCGGTACGCGGAGATCGAGGCAGTTGCCGTCGGCCAGGCCGGCCAGGGTAGCGGCACCGTCACCGGCCGGCGGAACGTAGGCCGCTACGTAGACGTAGTCGAGCAGCAGCCCCGCGCCGCCCTCCCCGCGGGGGGACGAAAAGCGGAAGGCGTAAGGGCCGGTCTCCGTGGGCGTGAACAGCAGCTCTACCCCCTGGTAGGTGGGTTCGGCGGACCGATCGTCGAACAGGACCTCCTCCCCCACCCCGAGGGTGAGCCGCCCGCCGCCCGTGCCGCGGTAAGCGAAGGCGAGGGTGTAGGCCTGGCCCGCCGTGAGGTTCACGCCGGGAAGGATCAGGGCGTTTGCGTCGGTCTCCTTATCTCCCGGTACGAGCCGGTAGGCATCGTCGCCGATGGACCAGGCGGGATCGGCGGTCCAGCAGTCGGTCGCGAAGCCGTCCCCGAATTCCGCCCGCAGGGGTAATGTAGCCGCCACTGCCGAAACGGTCACCGGCTGGAGAGCGTCCGACCGGTTACCGGCCGCGTCGCGGGCCGTCCAGGTGACGTCCACCGGTCCGCTGGTGGTGAATGTGGGGGGATCGACGGTGAGGGTCAGGCCATCGGCGCAATCGTCGGTTACCTCGGGCTCGGGGAGGAGGCCCCCGCAACGGGAAGCGGTGGTGGCGGGGAGGGTGTAGGTGTCCGCCAGATCGTAGAGGTAAACGGTACCGGGCAGCTCGGTTTCGTCGCCGTCGTCGTAGCGTGCGTAGCCGAAGATCAGCGTACGCCCGCTGATGGCGAATTCGGAGAAGTTGGGGTAGCAATCCGTACAGCCCGACTGCGCTTGCGGGAGGGAATCCAGTTCCACGCTGGCGACCTGCTCCCACGCGCCGTTCCCGTCCCGTTCGAAGGCGTACAGCCCCACGTTCGACTGCTCCTCGTCGCCGTCGCGATTATAGCCGTCTACCAGCAATAGCCCGTCCTGCAGGCGGATCTGCCCGACCGGATAGCCCCCTTCGGGAGCGATCTCCCCCGTTTTGCTCCAGCTTCCGTTGGCCTGCCGCTCGTAGACGAAAGCGGCCTCTCCCTGGCCCTCGGCTACCCGGTTGTCGCCGGGGTCCACCACGTAGCGGGTGATCTCGAAGACGGCTACGTCTTCCTCCAGCGCCAGCTCATAGGCGAATTCGTAGTTATTCGGGGGAGCGGCAAAGGCGTCCCCCTGCTCGAAGACGAAGCGGTCTTCCCACTTCCCGGTCTCCTCGTCGTACTCGAAGTAGACGCGCCCGGATTGGTAGTTCCCCCCGGCGTACTGCTCCCCCCAGTCGATGTCGACGATCAGCCGCGTCCCGTCAAAGGCCAGGTGGGCCCCGACTCCCCAGTCGTACTCGATCTTGGAGTAGGGCGTGTCGAAGCCATTGAAGTTGCTGTGGAACTGCCAGCGCCCGTCGCGCAGCTCGAAGATGCGGACGATACTCCGGGGGGTGTTGCTGGACGCGGTGGTCCCCCCGTAGTGGATGGCCACGAAATTACCGGAGGCCTGGATGTACTGCCCGAAGTGCTCGTCGACGGGCCCCAGGCTCGAGTCGCGCCCCTCCAGGAGCTGGGTCTGCTCCCAGGTACCGGGGCCGGTGTGCCGGTAAACCAGGACGCGGCCCGCTACCCGCCCGCCGTCCCGTGGGTCTTCGTAGTCCGGGGCGGTGATGAAGGCGTAGTCGCCGCTCAGCGCGAAGGGGTCGTCGAAGCTGTAGTCCGGGTTCGGGAGGGTAAAGGTTTCCTCCCAGCCTTTCGGGGTCCGTTCGAGGAAGTGGACGATCGGGGTGTACTCCTCGCTGGCTTCGTCGTAGCGGTCGCTGGTGGTGAGGGCCAGCCTGCCGGAAAGTGCCAGGTGCTCGCCGTAGTAGTCCTCCTCCAGCGGGGTACCGGCCTGCAGTACGCCGGCGGGCAACAGGGCACGGCCCGTGCGTTCGCCCGCGGGAAAGACCGGGGACACCCGATCGGCGGGCGTGCAGTCCTGCGACCGGGCGACGGCGGTGAGGAGGAGGAACAGCAACAGCCCGACCAGGCGGGCGGGGAGCGGGGTAAAGAAGGACATAAGGCTGAATTACGGGGGGGTAAGAAATGGCGGCGGCCGGCAAGCCGTCCGGCTGGGTGTCGCCCCGTCTATACCGGCTAGTGGAGAGGAGTAACCCGGCGGAAGCTACTTTTACCCCGGCGCGTACGGGACTTCCCCCGCACCCGCGCCCCGCCGCCCGGCGCTTCCCCCCACGTTCCTTCCATGCACCGCTCCCTCGTCACGCCCCTGTTTGTCTTCCTGGCCCTGGCCGTGGTGCTGCGCTGGGGCAGCTTCTTCATTTCGGTGATCAATCACGACGAGAGCACCTACATCGTGGTGGCCGACGAGCTGCTGCGCGGGGAAACCTACCTGCGCGACGTCATCGATACCAAGCCGATCGGCATCTTCTGGGTGTACGCCGGGCTCGTCAAGCTGACCGCCGGCAGCATCCCCCTGCTCCGGCTGGCGGCGGCCCTGGTGGTGGGGCTGGGCGGGTACCTGCTCTTCCTGACGGCGGCGCGGGCTACCCGGAGCCCTACGGCGGGCTACGTGGCCGGCGTCGGGTACATCCTCATGTGCAGCGTGTACACCTTTTACGGGATGTCGCCGAACACGGAGATCTACTTCAACTTGTTCACGATCGGCGCGGTGGCCCTGACGGCCGCGGCGGACCGTAAGCGGTGGTTTCCCGCCGGCCTGCTGCTGGGGGTGGCCTTCGTGATCAAGCCCTTCGCCGCCGCCGAGGCCCTGGCCATCGGGCTGTACCTGGTGTGGTACTACCGGCACGACTGGCGGCGGATGGTCGGGCGGGGCCTGCTGCTCGTGGGCGGTTTCCTGCTGCCGGTGGCGGGGGTGGTGGCCTACTTCGCGGCCCGGGGACTCCTCGCCGCCCTCTACTTCTACAGCGTGGAGGTCGCCGCGGCCTACGCCGTGGACCTGCCGTGGGGAAGCCGCCTGAAGTACCTGGGCGACTACTGCCTGCGCTACGCTCCCCTGCTGCTGCTGGGCGGCGTCGCGCGGGTGCGGGGCAAATCCCGAAGCGTGCCGGGCGCCTGGTTGGGCTACCTGCTGCTCCAGGGGGTACTCGTGACGGGGGCGGTGCTGCTGACCGGCAAGCCCTTCGGCCACTACCAGATCCAGTTGCACCCGGTGGTAGCCCTCTTCGTCGGCAGTTGCGCGGGGGTGGCGTGGCCGGCGGGCTTTCGACGGCGCTGGGTGCCGTGGGCCGTGGGGGTGGTGGCCCTCGGCATCGGCGGCGGCCACTACGTCTACTACCACCACAAGACCGACGAGCCCCGCCGGTATGCGGCCACCATCGGTGCCCAGCTGGACCCCGGCCAGACCTTCTTTTCCCTCAGCGGCTTCCAGATCGCCTACCACCTGCTGGACCGTCCGGTACCGGTCCCCTACGTCCACTTTTCCTTGCTGACCGACCCCCTGCACCAGGCGGCCTTCCGCATCGACCCCCGGGCGGAGGCCCGTCGGGTCATCGCCGACCCGACGGTGCAGCTGCTGGTCCGCAAGGCGGGCGATCCCGAGCTTGAATCGCCGCTGATGGAGGAGTTGCTGACGGGCTTCGTGGCGGATGCGGGGAGTACGGGAGGGTTAGTGTTTTATCGGAGGCGGTGAAGGGGGGGGCTTGGGATCTATTTTACGTCGTAGGAGTTCATCGATGCACTCCTGAGTGTCATAGGCTCCATCCAGGCATACGGCTGTTATGTCTACCTCCGGTGATTGCTGCTGCACTTGATCCAGTAGGGGAGTAAGTTCGGCCGAGTCAGGTACCGAAGCCAGCGTAGTGGTATGGCAGTGAATGAAGCCACCCTACTCATCGGCCCCCAGGTGTAGTTTTCGCCAGGTACGTCGTTTAGAGATGCCGTGTTGGCGTACCTTTCATTCCCCGTCGCCGTAGACTTTGACTCCCGTCGCATCAATCACCAGGGTCAGTGGACCACTAGCGGGGGGGATGGCAAAGGGAGCAATCGGCAGTGCTCGAAAGCGACGGTTGACTTGAGGGTAGCTTGGCACCCGTAGTTCGCAAAGTCCCATGAGTTGCAAAATACTGAGGGTAAAGCCTCGTACTTGACGGTAGCCCTGCCGGAAAACGGTCTTGAACATCATGATGGTCTCGACACAGGTATCGGAATAGACTTGCTGTCCACCGCGGCTAGGGTCGGCTGCCGGGGCTGTGTACCAATCCTGAATGACCTCATCGGAAAAGTAGACGGTGATGCTACCTCGTTTTTCTAAGGCTAGATTATACTCGGCCCAGTTCTGGAGCCGGTAGCGGACCTTAGCTTTTGCTTCTGCTGAATCGGTCTGGGCTAGAGTGTTTATCTTTGACCTGGGCTGGTTTTGCTGACTCTTGAGTTGTCGTAAACCAAAGATAAGTAGGCCAGGCCACCTTCCAACTATACCAAATTTAAGGGAATGGCCCCAGCGATTCATGCAACAACGCCCTTATTTTGGTCGCGCCATCATGCAAGCGATTTCAAATACTCGTCTGCCGATAGAATTGGGAGCTGTGAGTGCTTGAAGTCCTTCTGGTTCCGTGTGATGATGATTTCCATATCATTATCGATGGCAGAGTAATACTGCAACCCGTCCTCAAAGTCGCTGAAGTTCTCATCATTCAGGGCCAGCTTTACCACCTTTCCACTCAGATCAACGATACTGACCAGTAATTCTAGGTCCCGCAGAACTTTGACTGCCCCTACTCGGTCCTGCTGCTGGGACAGAATGTAATTGGCATTTGCAAAGGTTAGCGCCGAAACAAACAGTTTGACCTCACCCTTATCCGCTAGCACAAAGAGCTTGGCTGCTGCCTGAAATTCCTTGCGCTTCGCCAGCAAATCAAGTATGATATTGGTGTCTACAAACAGGCGGGTCATTGGTACTTCTCTAGCAGATAATCACTGTAGCCAGATTTATAACCATCACCCTCCGGTAGATCAACCACCCCTAATAGTCGATCGACCAGGGGGGTAAATTTTTCGGGTTCGTCCTCCGCAGCAGTCTTTGTCAATGAAGCCAAGTACTGCTCGATCATTCTGGATAGACTCATGTCGTGATCCCGGGCATAGCTCTTGGCTCTGTCGATCACCGTGGAGTTTAGGCTAAGTGTTAGTTTCCTGTCCATGAAATTTACCTTTACGTGTAAATATACATCTTTTACACGTAAAAGTTTCTGCTTTCTTGAGTCTGAGTTTGGAGGACTGCCGCTGCTCTGCCGTTTGTGCTACGGATCGGTTGTACTTGCTTTGCTCGCGCCGTATAACACTACCCCGGCCCCACAAAAATCACTCGCGCTAAGGCAGTTGCCTTTAATGGCACTTGCGCCCAAACAAATCCGTTCACGCATTGCGTGTAATATCGCCCTGGGCGCGCAATTATGGCGTAAAACCAAGCGATTTCCGCTGGTAAAGCGCAACGGCTCAGCAAATTTGCCCCCCCCTGCACCTGTGCAGCAGTTGACGTAAAACTACCATATTCCGTTGATTATACGCAACGCGAGGCCAGCCAGAGGTCACGCGATTGGGTGGTCCTTGGCTTTCTCCATTAAAGGACTTAATCTGCCCCCCTCACCGCAACACCACCGCCGACTCCGTCACCAGCAGCGTATCCCGCTCGGGGAACAGGCGGGCCCGCGGACTGTCCTTGCGCAGCACCACTAGGTCAAATCGGCCCGTGGTGGTGGTACTGTCGAAGTGGAGGGCCGCCTGGTTGGTCAGGTAGACGTAGAAGAGGTCGTCGTTGGCCAGGGCGTTGGGCTCCATATAGATGCGCTCGGCCCGCGCCACGGCCGGCAGGTGGGCCGTGATGGGGGGGGCTTGCCGGGGGGTGTTGATCTCGTAGAGGTGGCGCAACAGGGTGAAGGCCAGGAGTCCGGCGAACAGCCACTGCACCCGCGGGTACCGCCCGCTAAAGTAGTCGAAGCCCCAGACGGTCGCGATGCCGACGTAGGGGAGTACCGGCACGATGTACTGCCGCAGGGCCTGGGGCGTAAACGACAAAATGACCGCGTAGGGAAACCACAGGCACAGGGAAAGCAAAAGCAGGCGACGCGCCCGCAACCAGTCGAGCGCGCCGTGGCCCATCCGGACCGCCCGGTAAAGCCCGTAGCCCAGGAAGGCGAAAAAGGCGATGCTCCAGAGGTTGAACATCTTGTCGAGGCTGTAGAGGAAGTACCCCGGCCGGGAGGTGGTGCTGCGCCCCTCGAAGTCGTTCTGGGTGAAGCGCTCCCAGATGTCGTGGACGACCAGCCGCTCGAAGGCGTTGCGGCCGGTGTAGACGGGATCCTCCCAAGTGGCCCCGTACCGCTGGATGACCGTGTACCAGAAAAGCGGGAAGAGGAGAAAGACGCCCACGCCCGCCCAGAAGTGCCGGTCGCGCAGCACCTGGCCCAGTCGCTTGGTGAGCACCAGGTACAGCAATAGCCCGGGTACGAGCGCGCCCATGGCCAGCCCCTTGGTGAGGAAGGCGAAGCCCCAGCAAAAGCCCGCGCCGAGCATGTCCCGCCGGTACCCGAAGTCGAGGTAGCGCAGGAGAAAGAGCAGTCCGGAGGTCAGGAAGAGCAGGAGCAGGGCGTCGAAATCCCCCGTGCGCCCCACGTGCCAGCCGGCGATGCCGTTGACCGACAGCAACACCAGTCCGGTGGCCAGGGCGAAGCCGGGACTGCGGTAAAGGGTGATGAGCTGAAACAGCACGTAAAAAAACAGGGTAATGGCCACCGCCGAGGGGAAGCGCAGGGCGAAGGCGTTCTGCCCGAAGAGCGCCATGCTGCCCGAGATGCACCAGATAAGGAAGGGCGGCTTGCCCCGCACCTCGTCCGGCGCGCCGAGATAGTGGAGGTTGACCCAGTCCCCGTTGGCCAGCATTTCCAGGGCGTTGACGCCGCCGCGCGACTCGTCGCCCACGTAGAAGGGTTCGGCCCCCAGCCGCAAGAAGGCGTAGAGCAGGGCGGCCCCCAGCAGCAGGAGGAGGGCCGACCGGCGGGAGATGGGTGGGATCATGGCGGCGAAGGTATTACACCCGGCCGCAACCCGCATGCAGGCTACCCCGGGGAGCGCTACTTTTGCGGCTCACCAACGCCCGGCCGCCTGCGCCCTCCCCTGCCCTTCCGCCTCGTTCCGCACGCCCTGCTGGCCGTGCCCCTCAGCCTGGCCCTGGCCCTCATCGTGGGCCCCATCCTGCGCGACGGCATGTTCATCGACGGACTCGTCTACACCAACATCGCCAAGAACCTGGCCGCGGGGGTCGGCACCCTCTGGGCCCCGCTGGTCGACGCCGGCGGCCCCGTCTTCTACGGCCACCCGGCCGGGCTGCCGCTGCTCGAATCCGGCTTCTTCCGGCTGTTCGGCAACCACCCGTACACCGAGGACCTGTACAACTTCACCGTCTTCGCCCTCACCCTGCTGCTGCAGTGGGGGATCTGGCGGCAGCTGGCCCCGCCGCGGTGGCGTGGACTGTTCTTCTTTCCGCTGCTGCTGTTCGTGCTCGGCCAGGAGGTGCAACTCCGCTACCCGAATACCCTGCTGGAGTGCGGCCTGACCGCCGTGGCCCTCGCTACGGTCTACGTCTTCCTGCGCCTGCGCGAGCGCTCCCCCGTCGTGGCGGCCCTGGTCTGCGGGGCGGGGGCCTTCCTGGCTTTTCTGGCCAAGGGGCCGGTGGGGCTGTTTCCCCTGGCCGTCCCCCTACTCTACGGCTGGCTCGCGGAGCGGCGGTGGCGCACGGCGGACCTGCTGCTGCCCCCGCTGGCGCTGGCCGGGTGCGCCGGACTCCTCGTCCTCGCCCAGCCCGCGGCCCTCGACTTCTTCGTGCGCTACGTCGACCACCAGGTGCTGGCCAGTCTGCGGGGCGATACGATCGAGAACGTGGCCGGGAGCCGCTGGTCGCTGCTGATCGGACTGGTCAAGAGCAACGTCCCGGCCATCGTGCTCTGCCTGCTCTTGCCGGGCGTACGCGCGGTGCGGGGGGAGGCGCACCCGGCACCCGGCCCGGCCCGGGCCCTGCTGACCATCGGCGCGGCGGCCCTGCTGCCGCTGGCGGTGTCCCCTAAACTGGCGGCTTACTACCAGCTGCCCTCCCTGCCCTTCCTCTGCCTCGGACTGGGGCTGCTGCTCGCCCCCCGGGTGGCGGTCGTGCGGCAGTACTTCATGAGCCGGCGGCGGGCGGCCTGGGCACTGGTCGGGATCGCGGGTACCGGCCTGCTCGTAAGCACGCTCTACGCCCTTTCCCTCTACGGGACGGTGGACCGCCGCGACCGCGTCCCCCTGCAACAGGCCGCGGCCATCGACCGCCTCATGGACAGCCTGGCCCTCGACCGCTACCGCCTCATCGTCACCGGCGACCGGCGGGCCTTCGACAGCGGCATTTCCTACACCCTCCCCGGCTCCCTCAACCGCCATTACGACATCTACGAGGACCACGCCGGGGCCTCCCCCGTCGCCCTCGTCCTCCGCACGGAGAACGGGACATTCCCGCTGGAACGCTTCACGGAAATCTACCTGCGCGAGGAAGACGTGCTGTTGGGCAGGCTCGGGCCGGAGTAAATGCGGGCCCGTCCACACCCGGTTGACTACTTTTGCGGGCGCTCGCTTATGTACGCCGCATAAGGCCTTCGATGCGTCCCGACGGACTCCGCACCCGCTTCCCTGCCCTCCGCTTGTCCCGCGCTCCCCGCCCTTCCGCCACCTGGCTCCGTTTGTTCGCCTTTTGCGGGCTGGCCGTGCTGCTGCGCTGGGGGACCTTCTCTTTGTCCGTGATCGACCACGACGAGAGCACCTACATCGTGATCGCCGACGCGCTGCTGCGGGGGGAGGTGTACCTGCGCGACGTGATCGACATCAAGCCCATCGGCATCTTCTGGATCTACGCGGCCCTGATCAAACTGACCGGCGGCAGCATTCCCCTGCTGCGCCTGGCGGCCGCCCTGGTGGTCGGCCTGGGGGCCTGGGGACTCAGCCTGGCCAACTGGCGGGCGACCCACCGGCGGGTGCCGGGCGACATTGCGGGGGTGGCCTACTGCCTGATGTGCAGCGTGTTTACCGACTACGGCAACTCCCCGAATACGGAGCTTTTCTTTAACCTGGGCACCATCGCGGCCGTCGCCCTGGCCGTGGCTCCCCGCACCGGCGGGCGGCGCGCGGACCCCTTCTGGCACTGGCCCGTGGCCGGACTCCTGCTCGGCCTGGGCTGCGTCATCAAACCCTTCGTAGCGGCCGAGGCCCTGGCGGTCGGCCTCTTCGGGGTGTGGTATTACGGACGCCGGCACGACTTCCCCCGCCTGCTCGCCGCGGGTGCCGCCCTGGTGGCCGGCTTTGCGCTGCCGGTGGCGGGGGTGGTGGCCTACTACGCCCAGCTCGGCCTGCTGGACGCCTTTTACTTCTACACCTTCACGGTGGCGGGGGCCTATCCCGCGGAACTGGCCTGGTACCCGCGCCTCGAGTTCGCGGCCAATTACCTGCTGCGTTACGCCCCCCTGGTCCTGCTGGGCGGCGGTGCGCTGGTGCGGCGAAGTTTCCCTGCGGAACTGCGCCGTTGGAACGTCTTCCTGCTCCTGCAATTCCTGCTGGTCACCGCCGCGATCGTGCTCACGGGCAAGCGCTTCGGCCACTACCAGATCCAGCTGCACCCGGTACTGGCCCTCTGGGTAGGTGCCTGCGCCGGCTATGCGTACCGGGAGGTCTGGCGGCGGCGCTGGGTGATCCCCACGGTCGGCGGGCTAGCCCTGCTGCTGGGCGTGACCCAGGCGATCTACTACGGACAAAAGCGCGACAAGGGCCGCGAGGTAGCCGCCTACTTCCGGGAAAGGCTGCTGCCCGGGGAGGAGGTGTTCGGAATGAATGCCCCCCAGATCGCGTACCACCTGCTCGACCGCCCCTCCCCCACCCCCTACGTCCACGCCAGCCTGCTCTACTACGACCACCACCTGGCGGCCTTCCAGATCGACCTGGACCACGTCGCCCAACGGCTCATCGACAATCCCCGCCTCACCTACCTCTACGGCCGCACGCGCGACCGCCAACTGGACAACGCCCTGACCCACCGGCTGCTGGAGCACTTCACGGAGTACGACCGCTTCGGCCCGGACCAGGACTTCATCGTGTACCGGCGCAATGCCGCGGACTGACGGGTCGCCCCCCCCCCGCCCGCCGCCATGGAAACCGTATTCCTTGCTACCTTCGTGCCCCAAATTCAGCCCCCCATGTTTCGCACCCACACCTGCGGTCAACTCCGCCTTTCCGACGCCGGTACCCCGGTCACCCTCAGCGGATGGGTACAGGCCGGCCGCGACTTTGGCGGACTGACCTTCGTGGACCTGCGCGACCGCTACGGCATCACCCAGGTGGTCTTCGACAGCGACGACGACGCGGCCCTGGCCGAGCGGGCCCGGAAGCTGGGCCGGGAATGGGTAGTCCAGGTCCGGGGGGACGTGCGCGAACGCACCAATAAGAATCCTAACCGCCCCACCGGCGAGGTGGAGATCCTGGCCCGCGAGCTCACCGTACTCAATAAATCTAAAACGCCCCCCTTCACCATTGAGGACGAAAGCGACGGTGGCGACGACCTGCGCATGCGTTACCGCTACCTCGATCTGCGGCGGGGGCCCCTACAGCAAAACCTCCTCTTCCGCAGCAAGCTGGCCCTGGCCGTACGCGCTTACCTGGGCGGGCAGGACTTCGTCGAGGTAGAAACCCCCAACCTCATCAAGAGCACCCCCGAGGGGGCCCGCGATTTCGTGGTGCCCAGCCGCCTGAACGCGGGCCAGTTCTACGCCCTGCCGCAGAGCCCCCAGACCTTCAAGCAGCTGCTGATGGTGGCCGGCTACGACCGCTACTTCCAGCTCGTCAAGTGCTTCCGCGACGAGGACCTCCGCGCCGACCGCCAGCCGGAGTTCACCCAGATCGACTGCGAGATGGCCTTCGTGACCCAGGAGGACGTGCTGCACACCTTCGAGGGGCTCACCCGCCACGTGTTCCAGGAACTCAAGGGCATCGACCTCGGGGACTTCCCCCGTATGCCCTACGACGAGGCCCTGCGCCGCTACGGCTCCGACAAGCCCGACCTGCGCTTCGGCATGGAACTGATTGAACTCAACGAGCTTGCCCGGGGACGGGGCTTCCAGGTATTCGACGCCGCGGAGCTCGTCGTGGGCATCCGCGTACCCGGCCAGGCGGATCTGACGCGTAAGCAACTCGACGGCCTCACCGACTGGGTCAAGCGCCCGCAGGTTGGGGCCAAGGGACTCGTGTACGTCAAGTGCAACAAAGACGGCAGCTACAAGTCCAGCGTCGACAAGTTCTTCGACCAGGCGGCCCTGGCCGGCTGGGCGGAGGCCGCGGGTGCGGGGAAGGGCGATCTGCTGCTGCTGCTCTCCGGCGAAGAGGAGGCCACGCGGAAGCAACTCGGCACCCTGCGCCTACACGTGGCCGCCACTTACGGGATGATCCCGGAAAACACCTTCAAGCCGCTCTGGGTGGTCGACTTTCCGTTGCTGGAGTGGGACGAAGAGAGTAGCCGCTTCCACGCCATGCACCACCCCTTCACCAGTCCCAAGCGCGAGGAGGTGGAGCGGATGCTGACCGGCGACCACGAGACCATGAAGTCCCTCAGGGCCGACGCCTACGACCTGGTCATCAACGGGGCCGAGATCGGCGGCGGGTCCGTGCGGATCTACGACCGCGGCCTGCAGGAAAAGAACTTCGAGCTGCTGGGCTTTACGCCCGAAGACGCGGAGGAACAGTTCGGCTTCCTGATGGGGGCCTTCGAGTACGGCGCGCCCCCCCACGCCGGCATCGCCTTCGGTTTCGACCGCCTGTGCGCCGTCATGAACGGCCGAAGCTCCATCCGCGACTTCATCGCCTTCCCCAAGAACAACCAGGGGCGGGACGTCATGATCGACGCACCGGCCACCATCGACGCGCAGCAACTCCGGGACCTCCACCTCCGGGTGACCCCTCCGGAAAAGGGATAACATCAATTGTACCTACTTTTTTTTAAAAAGCGTGCATATGTCAATCCAGGGCGTTATCTTTGCCGTAGATTTAGACACAAGCGCTTTATAGCGGCTTCGATTTATCTTTGTATAACTTTTGTTATCAGACAACCGCCCCACCCTGGGGATCCTTGGCTAAAGGATTTGTCTGGATTTTGAGACCTGAACTAAACACACTTGAGATTCCCCCTTCCCACCGGCCCTCTCCGGGCCCTTATTGATGGTTGGTTAATCCCCAACTGCGCTTCGGTATGCAATATGTACCGGCTATTTCGGGTACCCCTTTTCGGGTGCCAGGCTACATGACTTTGAGACCACTTTTGAACAACACAACACCCCTTTTCATTTTTTTAGGCTTTACTCAAGATTAGGATCCATTGTAGCAATACAAGGGTATTCCTACCTTTCTTTTAAGACACTAATTTAAAGCGGGCATAATGCCTTGCTTTAGAACAACACACTCCATGAACAAATTTTACCCCTCCCTGGGGCTGCTCGTCGCGGCCCTCCTCACCTCCTTCGTTGCTGCCGCTCAGGATT
>CAWDMV010000001.1:0-1075418 GCA_963803525.1 Lewinellaceae bacterium | reverse complement strand
CGATGGACCGCTACTTCACCGGCTACGTCCTGCCACCGCCCATGCGGCAGCGCCTGAACTTCATCTGGGTCGATCTGCTCGTCGAAGGCAACGGGGGGCAGCCGGTGCTGTACTCCGGCGTGCTGGAAAATTACAGCCTCAACCGCGACCAGACCATCGACCAGATCTTCATCAGTAGCGCCATCCGCCGACGAACGCCCGATCACCCCGAACCCGGCCCGGATACCGCGCCTCAGTTGCCGAATTACGACCTTCCGGGCGATTTCCTGGTCGTACCCTTCCATCAGGTGCGCAACCTCAACATCATTTACAATTTCCTCCAACAAGTAGACGCCAACGATGATCCGGTGGACTAATCGCTTTCCCCTCTTTTTCGGGCTGTGCTGCCTGTGTTTCCTCTGCACCTGCGATACCGCCCAGGAGGCAAGCCCCGCCCCGGGTCCATTCGTGCTTACCCGCGATTCCATTACCCTGACGGTCGATGCGTCCTACGGTGGTCGGATCACCAGCCTTACCTACGGCGGGCAGGAAGTGTTAAGCACGCTCCGCGACAGCAGTGGCATACGTTCGGCAGCGTAGCCTGGCCGAGCCCACAACAAGACTGGGGGCGGCCACCCCCCGCGGCCATCGACCACGGCGCGTATACCGTACAGAAGCTGGAGGAACACTCCATTTTGCTCATCTCCGAGCGGGACAGCACCGGGCTGGTCATGCAGAAGCGCTACCGGCTCGGGCCGGACTCCGACGTCGGCCTCACGTACTGGCTGACCAACGAGAGCGACACGATCCGGAGCCTGGCCGCCTGGGAAGTGACCCGCCTGCCCTACGCCGGGCGGGTGGAATTCGTAGCGGACTCCGTGCGCCTGAGTGCCCCGGGTAAGACCGTGGAGTCGCGCGACACCAACCGGACCATCTACCTCGATGACCGGCATAGCAAGGAAAACAAGGTGTATGCTCAGCTGAATAGCGTGCCCGTCCGCTATTACCTCAACGACCTAGTATTGGAGAAACATACCGTGGTCCAGGATTTCTACCGGGTAGCGCCCAACCAAGCGCCGCTGGAAATCTACTTCGACCCGGTCGCCGGATTTACCGAATTAGAGCTCCAGGGCGATTACCGCAAGCTGGGCTACGGCGAGACGACCACCCTGCGCACGCGCTGGCGCCTGAGCCGAAGCACTTCCCGCTAGTGCTTCAGGACCGAAATAAGCTGCCCCTTGACTTGCCAGCGCGGCGCTGCACTTCCCCGCCAAAAATCCACCGTAGCTACGGCTATGCTGAACGTTCGTCCGCTCGTTCAGCACCACGCTGTCGGCGTCAAGCTATTGCTTAGTTCAATCCTGAAGCACTGATCATTACCCGGGTCACTGCAGGAACCGGCACCCCGTACGGTAGGGGAAGACGTCCATGATCTCTCCCGCCAGCAGGCGTCGCTTGACGTCGTTCCAGAAGTCCGCGTCGAAGATCTCGCCGTGCTGCCGGCGCAGGTACGTCCAGGTTCGGGCCGGCCCGCATCAGGAAGCCCGGAAACTCCTCGGGGAAGACGTCGCGGGGCCCCACGTAGTACCAGGGCTGGCTGGCCATTTCCTGTTCGGGCGTGCGGGCTTCGGGGATATGGCGGAAGTTGCAATCGGTGACAAGCTCGATCTCGTCGTAATCGTAAAACACGACGCGATTGACCCGGGTTACGCCGAAGTTCTTCAGCAGCAGGTCCCCGGGAAAGATGTTGGCGGCGGCGAGCTGCTTGATCGCCCGGCCGTAGTCGCGCAGGGCCTTCTGGGCCATGGCCTCGCTGGCGGTCTGGAGGAAGAGGTTGAGCGGCGTCATCTTCTTCTCGACGTAGACGTGGGAGATGAGAACGGCGTCGGCCGTGACGGTCACCTTCGTGGGGGCCGTCTCGCGCAGGGCGGTCAGGCACTCGTCGCTGAAGCGGTCGAGCGGCAGGGAGAGTTTCTCGAAGAGGTAGCTGTCGGCCATGCGCCCCACCCGGTCGTGGAGCTTGACGAGGTCGTACTTCTCCTTGACGGACTCAGCGCTCACCTCCTTGGGCGGCGCGAATTTATCGCGGATCACCTTGAACACCATGTTGAGCCGGGGGCGTGGTGAAGACGTACATCACCATGCCCGCGATGCCGGGGGCGCTGACGAACCGCTCCGTGCGCGGGCGGGTCGGGCCGCGTCCGCGAAGTGGCGCAGCAGTTCCCGGTAAAATACCGTCTTGCCGTGCTTCTCGAAGCCGATGGCGTTGTAGAGCTCGCTGATCCGTTTGCTGGGCATGAAGCTGTGCACGAAGTCCACCATGTCACTCGGCACCGTAATGTCGGCCAGGAAGTAGGAGCGGTGGTAGCTGAAAATGGAGACGACCTGGTCGGACTCCAGCAGCAGCGCATCGATCAGGACGCCCCGCCCGACGGGGTGGAGCAGCGGCAGCACGAAGGGGGAAACCCGGCCGCGACTCAGGAACCGTCCCACGATGTAGGCCGTTTTGTTCCGGTAAAACAGCGAGCGCAGAATTTCCAGCCGGTCGTCCGGGTGCACGCCCCCCGTGACCGTTGAGGTGGGCCTCCCAGCGGTCGGCCACGAGCCCTACGTCGCGCTGCCCGGTCGTCCCAGTTTACGTCGAAGGGGAAGCACTCGAGCACCCGCTCGACCACGCCGGCCAGGGGGTCGTCGCCGAGCTGGAAGTCGTGGGAAATGGTCGACAGGCCGTGGTATTCCCGGTAGCTGCCGGTCCGTTCCACGAACATCACCTCCCGGTCGGCCCCGATGCCGTAGGCGTGGCGGTACACGGAGTTGAAGAAGGTCTCGGCAATGTTGCGGGTATCAAAGTGGGCGATCTCCTCGGTAAAAGCATCGCGTACTCGGGCCCAGAAGGGCTTGTCGCCGGGTTGATGTTGGGTAAGGTCCTGCAGCCGGCGGGTGGTACGCCGCACCTCGTCCCGGTAGAGCACGATGCGGCTGCGGGCGTCGGCCTGGGTGCCGTGCCAGTCCCGCGCCTCGAAGCGCAGGCGCGCCCGCTTGGTAATGAGCTTGAAGCGGTAGTAGTAGTCCATGTACCCCTTCAGGATCCGGTGGGCCACCTCGTAGTGCAGCAGGGCGGGAAACGCGGGTGCGGGGTCTTTCATCACGGGCAAGATAATTCCCGCCGGAACGTCGCCACGTTGCCCGCGTGAAACTTGGCCATGATGCCCGGAAAGGCGTAACGCCGAAAGAGCTCGTCCAGATCGAAGGGCGTGTCCTCCCGTACGCTCTGTTCTAGCGCGTCGAGGTAGGCGTGCGAATCCGCAATGCGCCGCAGCATCTCCGTGGGGTCGCCGGTGTGATCGCCGTGGCCGGTGACCAGCATCCGCACCCGCCCGCCGCGGACGATACCTTCGAGTTTGGCCAGCGTCTCGCGGTAGCGGGCCACCGAGTCGTAGACGTAGGGGAATTCGATGTTGCTGAGGTAATCGCCTACGATCAGTATGCCTTTAGCGACATTGAAAGTGATCAGTCCGTCCGGATTGTGGCCGGGCGCCTGGTAGAAGACGTATTCCTCCGATCCCAGTTGCCGGGTTATGCCGTCCCCCGCGATCGGCCAGGTGATGGTGGGGTAGGCGAGGGGGTAGTCGCGGGTGATGTAGTATGCATCGTCAAAGGCGCGGATCTGTTGCAGGGGTTCTTCCGGGGATGGATTCTCCGCGAAGGCGCGGGAGGCTATGGTGCGTGCGTCGGGGAACCTGCCGTAGCCGATGATGTGGTCGTAATCAGCGTGCGTAAACAACACGAACAGCTCGCGACCAGCAGCCAGGGTAGATACGCGGTCGGCAATGCTTTCCACTTCCCCGGGCAGCCAGGTGGGGTCGGCAAGCAGCAGGTGGTCCGCCCCGACGATCAGCGTCGAGACCGTCCGGAAGAGCGCGCTCTCGAAGAGCAGCAGGGTGGGGGTTTCCAGTTGTAACTTCATGGCATCCTGCTTCGCTAGGTTTACCGCAAGTTATCCCCTTATGCCTTAGCTGATACCCGACGCCCGCCAGCTGCAGGCCGTGATGGCCCTGCCCGCCGACCGGCCCCCGCACATGCTTAACCTGCTGCGTTTTCACGACGCCACCGGGGAGGAGGGGCTTAGCGCTTGTTTGGGATTCCGCTCACCGTCGCAAACTTGCTCTTTTGCGCTTACTGCTTCGCCTCGAAAATCGTCCCTTAGCCCGCTAGGCTCTCCTTTTTGAGGCTCGAATAGCCCCAAAATAGCGGCGTTTTCGTCAGGCTCGGAAAACCCAAACAAGCCTAAGCGGTAAAATAAGGTATGCACGCTATGCGGAGCGCGTAGCACCCCTGCTCCGGGATCTGGGCGGGCGGGTCGTATACGCGGGTGCCGTGCTGACCCCGGTGGTCGGGCCGGCAGCGGAGAGGTGGGACCGCATGATGATCGTCGAGTACCCTTCGCGCGATCATTTTATCCGGCTGTCGCGGGACCCCCGCTTCGTGGAGGCCTCCCAGGACCGAACCGCCGCCCTGGCCGGTTGGCGGCTCGTGGCACTCGATCCGGATCCCCACGGTCTACCAGTTAGCCGGTAAACTTATTCCGGTCGATTCCCAGCTTATTCATCTTTGACATGAGCGTCCTGCCGTTCAGGTCGAGTAGCTCGGCGGCCCCCCCCGGCCCGGTGACCTTGCCCCCGGTACGCTTCAGCGCCTCGATGATGTACTGCTTCTGCATGATCTCGAAGGGGACGATCCTTTCCCCCCGGAAGGATTGGCTCTCGTCCGTCCGCTCGGAGCGGCGCAGGACGCGCAGGCTGGCGTTGAGGTTCAGGGTGTCGCCCT
The DNA here is from genome assembly GCA_963803525.1 of Lewinellaceae bacterium. GTDB lineage: Bacteria > Bacteroidota > Bacteroidia > Chitinophagales > Saprospiraceae > Neolewinella. The sequence continues at coordinate 1,070,612 of CAWDMV010000001.1, read as the reverse complement.
GGGAGGTAATCACGGCCCGCTCGACTAAATTGATGAGTTCCCGCACGTTACCCGGAAACTCATACTCTACCAGTTGTTTAAGGTCCTTGGGGTTGATGTGGGTGATGTTGCGGCCCATGCGGTCGGAATACACCCTGGCAAAGTGCTTGACGAGGACGGGGATGTCCTCCGGTCGCTCCCGCAGCGGCAGGTTATGGATCGGGAAAACGTTGAGGCGGTAGAACAGGTCTTCGCGGAAGGTACCCTGGTGGATCATGTGCTCCAGGTCGCGGTTGGTGGCCGCGACGACGCGTACGTCAACGTGGATCGATTCCACGGAGCCGATGCGCTGTATTTCTCCTTCCTGCAGCACCCGCAACAGCTTTGATTGCATATCCAGCGGGAGTTCCCCGATCTCGTCGAGGAAGATCGTCCCCGTATCGGCAAGCTCAAACTTGCCCTTCTTCTGGGCGAAGGCCCCGGTAAAGGAACCACGCTCGTGGCCGAAGAGCTCGCTTTCGATCAGGTTTTCCGGGAGGGCGGCGCAGTTGACGCTGACCAGGGGCTTGCGGCTGCGGGAACTAAATTTATGAATGGACTGCGCCAGGAGCTCCTTGCCCGTTCCGGTTTCCCCGGTGACCAGCACCGTAGCGTCCGTATCCGCTACCTGGCCGATCTGGGCTAGAATTTGCTGGTACTTCCGCGAAACGGTGATGATCGGGCCGCTGGTGTTAACCTGCTCGATCTGTTCGCGCAGGGTTTCGTTCTCGCTCTGCAGCTGCTTGGTTAGTTCGTCAACCCGCCGCTTGGTTTTTTGCAGTCTTCGCTTATTGGTGTACTGGACCGTTACGTCGCGGCAGATCAGGCATAAATAAAAATGGGACCCCGCCGCCACCTGGGCGAAGCGAACCTGTAGGGTCCGGTCTTCTCCGCTGGTATTGGTGTGGATGTAGTCGGTGGCGGCGCGGAAGCGACCATCGATCTGCTCCTGGCGAATGTCCGAGAGGGGAGGGATCTCCAGGTCGGGCATCAGTTCCTCGATCTGCAGCCCTTCCAGTTCGCGACTGGTCTTGCGGCGCAGCTTGCGGCGGGCGGCGTCGTTGAGCAGCACGACCTCGTTGGCCGAATTAAGCCAGATGACCCATTCGTTCAGCGCATCCAGGGTAGTAGCGTACAGTTGGAGGTTCTCGGAATAGGCCGTTTCCTTGCTGCTGTCGCGGGAGATGGCGATCATGTATTCCTGGCCATCGTAGAGGTAGTAGTAAAAGCTGGCGGTGACGGGCTGATGCGCCCCGCTCTTGCGGGCCCCCAGCATTTGCCGCTCCAGGTATTTGCGCTCCCGCAGCAGGTCGAAGAGGCCGGTAATAAAGTCCGCCTCCTCGAACGCGGCCAGTTCCGGAGCCGGGACGCCCATCAACTCTTTTTTGGTGAAGCCCGTCATCTCCGTAGCCCGGTCGTTGGCATACGTCACCTTCCGGTCCGCGTAGGAGATGATGTAAACGGCGTCCAGTTGCCGGTCGAGGGCGGTACGCAGCAGATTTTCCTCCAGGGGGCGCTGTAGCGGGGAATTGGTATTCTGTCCCTCCGGACGTAGGCTCCCGTAGACCTTGTAAACCTCCAACTCGTTCTCTACGGACTGCGCGCGGACGAGGTATTTGAACGGTGGGGTGCCCTTGTCGGTGGAGTTAGGCTTTAGCTCCAGGACGATTTCCGTTTCGCTCGCACTTTTTCTGAGTTGCTTATAGGCAAGACGCGCCGGGGCGAACACATCGGATATTAACCGCTGACTTACCAGCTCTAAAAATTCGGAGGTGGGGTAGAACTCCCGGTCCTGGGGCAACTCCATCCAATCACGAATCTGTGTGGAGATGTAGACCCGCCCGGTCGTCAGGTTAACTTCCCAGCTGCCGATGTTCCCGTCGCGCTGTACGGCTTCGAGCAGGTCGGCATCTCGCTTGCCGACCTCCGTAGCCTGGAAAACGACAACGCACAGCTCGGGGTCCATGCTGTAGATGTCGAAACCCACGCGTCCCCTGATGCTGAATAACTTTCCGTCGCGATTGACGAACTCGGTGTCGAGCCGCTCCTGGCCGTGCTCCTGTAGGCGGTTCCAGAACTTCTTCCACCCCAGCATGCTGAAGTGGGGATTGATCTCGAAGTAGCTCGCCCGCAGCAGCGCATTACGGGAATACCCCAGTAGCGTGGCCGCGGCTTCGTTTCCATATTGCACACGACCGCTCAGATCAACCCATAGCACCCCCTCCGTAACTAGATCGAAGGCATCCTGGTGCATCTGGAGCAGCGCGTCAACGGGAGGAGCGTGATCGGACAAGGTCGGGGAAGAAGATGGGTGTAAAGTGATCCGGGCGAAGATACACAATCACCAGAATTCTCATGCGGCAGTAAAAAGGCCCCGCAAGATCATTGCGGGGCCCATTCGAAAGCGTTCTTCGGGGATGCCGGACGCCCGGCTAGGGGGTGATCAGGCCGTTGTTGTCCCTGTCGTGGGAATTGTCGATCACGCCGGCCCATTCCTGGTAGCCTTCCTCGGCGTCGGCGGGGCGCGGACCGATGAGGGTCTCGAGGTCTTTGCGGCTGAGCACCTCTTTTTCGAGAAGCGCTTCGGCCAGCAGATTGACTTCCTTACGCTTTACTTCAAGCAGTTGCTTGGCTCGCTGGTACTGCCCTTCGAGCAACTCCCGCACCTGATCGTCGATGAGGGTGGAGGTACTGTCGGAGTAGGGACGCTGGTAGGCGTCACGGCTCATGCCGTAGAAGCTGACCTGGCCCACCTTTCGGTTCATTCCGTACACGGTGATCATATCGTAGGCCATCTTGGTCACCTTATCGAGGTCGTTCTGTGCTCCGGTGCTGATCTTGTCGAAGACCACTTCCTCGGCGGCCCGCCCACCAAAGGTCATGCACATCATGTCCAGCATCTGCTCGGTGCGGGTGATGTACTGCTCCTTAGGCAGGTACTGCGCGTAGCCGAGGGCGGCCACGCCGCGCGGCACGATGGTCACCTTCACGAGGGGCATGGCGTGCTCGAGGTACCAGCCGCAGATCGCGTGACCGGCCTCGTGGTAGGCAATGATCTTCTTCTCGTCGGGGGAGATGAGTTTGTTCTTCTTCTCTAGTCCTCCGATGACCTTGTCCAGGGCGTAATTGAAGTCGTCCAGGCCGATACTGTCCTGATTGCGTCGGGCGGCGATGAGGGCGGCCTCGTTACAGATGTTGGCGATCTCGGCACCGGCGAAACCCGGCGTCATCTCCGCCAGCACGTCAGCCGTGACGGTCTCATTGACCTTAATCGTCTTGAGGTGTACTTTGAAGATGGCCTCCCGGCCCTTAAGGTCAGGCCGGTCGATGCCGATCTGCCGGTCGAAGCGGCCGGGGCGGAGCAGGGCCGAGTCGAGCACGTCGGGACGGTTGGTCGCCGCCATCAGGATAACCCCCTTGTCGGTGCTGAATCCATCCATTTCGACCAGTAGCTGGTTGAGGGTATTTTCCCGTTCGTCGTTGCCGCCCTGCATGTTGGCGCGGCCACGGGCACGACCGATAGCGTCGATCTCGTCGATGAAGATGATGCAGGGAGCCTTCTCCCGGGCCTGCTTGAAGAGGTCCCGGACGCGGGAGGCACCCACGCCCACGAACATCTCGACGAAGTCAGAGCCGGACATGGTAAAGAAGGGCACTCCGGCCTCACCGGCAACGGCCTTGGCCAGTAGGGTCTTACCCGTACCGGGAGGGCCTACGAGCAGAACACCCTTGGGGATCTTGCCACCGAGGGCGGTATACTTCTTAGGGTTCTTCAGGAAATCCACGACTTCCATGACTTCTTCCTTGGCTTCGTCCAGTCCGGCTACGTCGGCGAAAGTGATGTTTACTTTACTGTTCTGGTCGAACAGGGTAGCCTTGGACTTGCCGATATTAAAGATCTGGCCTCCGGGACCCCCTCCACTGCTGCCCAGACGGCGCATAAGGATGATCCAGATGAAGGCGATCACGGCGAGCGGCAGGAGCCACTGCAGGGCATTGCCGAGGTAGTCCGTGCGCCGTTCGGCGTCAACGCGGACGCGGTCTCCGAAGGGGACGCCCAGGTCGTCGTAGGCGGTGTTCACGAACGCATTAAAGGAAGCCGGGTCGGCCACCTCCAGGAAGTAATCGTAGCGCGAACCTGCCATGCCCTCGGGGGCGGCATCCTCATACTGCGTCTCCGATTTCTTATCGGCTTTAATGTAGACTTCGGCGCGGTCACCGTTAACGAGCTTGATCGTCTCGACGGCATCGTCTTTGATCATGGAATTGAGCCGGTTAAGGTCAATCTCACTCGAGGCACCGGTACCCCAGTTGGTCAGGACGAGGGCGAGCAGGACGACCGACATGATCGCGTAGATCCAGTAACTCTGGAATTTCGGACCGCCGGATCCCTCGGGGGTTGGGTTCTGATTGTTTGTGCTCATATCTTATGGCTAACGTGCGGACCAGCTTTTCGTTGGCTGCCCGTACATATTTTGGTGGGGGCTTCCCTAAAGGGTCTCGAATTCGGTCACTACGCCGTCGCTCCACAAATCCTCGATGCGGTAGAAGGCGCGCGTCTCCGGATAGAACACGTGAATGACCGTGTCGAAGTAGTCCAGGCACACCCAGTTGGCTGGCCGGGTGCCGATGACGTTCTTGGTGTACTCGCCGAGTTCGTGCTTCATGCGCTGCTGCACGTTTTCGGCAATGGCCCGCACCTGGGTGGTGGATTCGCCCTCGCAGATGAAGAAGAATTCCGCCGGGCGGTCGTCGAGCCTGCGCAGGTCGAGGCGCAGAATGTTTTTACCTTTGATATCCCGGATGCTGTCCAGGATGACGTCCAGCCGTTGCTCCATCTCCGGAGAGACGGCCTTGGCGCGCGTTGATGTGGAGGATGTATTCAAATCGAGACTTTAGTGGTAGTATGAAGGTAGCAAAAACCGTTCCTACCGGATGGGTACAAAACAAACAATTTGCTGGTTCCTAAAGTTGCCCGCCATTTTGCCCGCCTGCCCTCCACCAACACCGCGCTGATCGAAGCGGTCAACACCGGTCAGGGACTGCGGGAGGGGGATGTTTACCTCACCGACGCGCAGACGGCCGGCCGCGGGCAAGGAGCGAACGGGTGGCACACCACCCCCGGCAAGAACCTGACGTTCAGTCTGCTGCTTTACCCTGACCATTTGGCAGTCGATGCCCTGTTTACCCTCAGTCGCTTTACTTCTTTAGCCATCGCTACTACGGTTCGTCACTTACTGGGCCACGAAATGGCGAACGACGTGCGGATCAAATGGCCCAATGACGTTTACGTGGGCGACCGGAAGATCGCCGGTATCCTCATTCAAAATGGCCTGCGCGGCAGCACGGTCCAGTGGTCCGTCGTAGGCATCGGGCTGAATGTGAACGAGACCGACTTTCCACCCGCGCTGCGCCCGACCGCGACTTCCCTGGCTACGCTTTGTGGGGAGCCATTTTTGCTGGAAACCGTGCGCGATCACCTCTTTGCCAAGCTTGCCCACTTTTATACGGCTACCTATCCCACAAGTGACTCGCTGGAAGCGCTCTACCGAAACCAACTCTACCTGCTCGGACAGCCCGCCCCCTATCTTCAGCTGGACACCGGGGAGCGATTCAGGGGAATCGTACGGGGGGTAGAACGGGACGGGCGACTCCTGCTGGAGCGGACGGACGGCAGCGTCGAGGCCTTCGAACTACGGAGCCTGCGGCTGCTGCGCGACTGATTCCCTATTCCCCCATCAGTTCCAGGTTCTGATCGATCCCGCGTTCCAGCGGACTCACGCCTTTTTGCATCCACAGGGGTTGGGGGGCACCCAGGAGGTAGTAGTCGAAAAATTGACTCATCCGGGTCTGGAAGTCCGCCCGGTTGGGGGCCTTCACCGGCCAGTGGGGTTCCCCCCGGTAGTTCAGGAACCAGGCGGGTTTGCCCAGGCGGCGCAGGGCGGTGAACCATTCGATACCCTGGTACCAGGGCACGGCCCCGTCGTCGTCGTTGTGGAGGATGAGCACGGGGGTGTTGACCTTGTCGGTGGTGAAGAGGGGTGAGTTTTCCAGGTAGCGCAGCGGGTATTCCCAGGGGGTGCCCCCGATGCGGCTCTGGGTGTGCTCGTACTGGAACTGCCGGCTCCGCCCGCTGCCCCAGCGGATGCCGCCGTAGGCGCTGAACATGTTGACCACGGGCGCGCCGGATTCGATGGCCGCAAAGAGGTCGGTCTTCGTGGCCAGGTAGGCCGCCTGGTAACCGCCCCAACTGTGTCCCTGCAGTCCGATCCGCTCCTTATCGATATAGCCCCGCGTCAGTAAGCTGCTGATGCCACTCATCACGCAGTTGTAGGCGCTCTCTCCGGGGTAGCCCTCGCGGTAAAGGACGTCCGGATTGAAGATCACGTAGCCGCGGCTGGAGTAGTGCGGGTAGTTGATCGAGGACCGCCCGGGCACCGGGGTGCGGTGACGGAACACGCCCTCGCTGCTGCGCTCGTAGAAGTTGACCATCAGCGGATACTGCCGGGTGCTGTCAAAGTCAATCGGTTTGATGAGCAGGCCGCGGAGCTCCCGCCCCTCGTGGTCGATCCAGGTAAAGATTTCGGCCGTACCCCAGTTAAATTCCGACTGCTGGGGGTTAGCCCGTGAGATCAAGGTCCCTGGCTGATCCAGGCTGCCGGTCACCCGCAGGTCCGGAAACTCCGTGTAGCTCTCGCGGGTGTAGAGGTAGCGATCGGCCAGACGGGCCTTCTGAAAATCGCGGAATACATACGGCCCGGTTGCCAGGGGACGTACGTCCTTCCCGTCCTCCAGCCGGGCGTAGCCGCCGAAGTAGTCGCTGTCGCGCTGGCTGGTCAGCAGTAGGGGCATCTCCAGTGCCGCCCGCTCGGGGTCCAGGTCGACGGCGCGGTAGCTCACCCCCTCGGCTCGGCCGTTGGTGAGGCGTTCGGCCCGGTCCGGCTGGTCGGGGGCGATGCGCCAGAGGTCGTAGCGGTCGTACACGAGCATGGCCGCATCGTCCTCCAGCCAGCCGGCTATGCCGTACGGGTAGGGGTTGTTGGGCTGGTCGTTCCGTTCGTCGTAGAAGGTACCCAGGCGGCTGGTCGTGAGCGTATTCACCTGGTTGCGGGCGATGTCGTAGGCCCGGTACACCGAGTCGGAAGCGTTGTACCAGACGGCATACTTCCCCTCGGGAGACCAGTCAAACTGACCCGCCTCGCCCTGCAGGACGGGCGTGCGTTTGCCGCTCCGGAGATCCACCATGACTACGTCACGCGCCGCCGGCCCCCCTTCCCACATGGTCTGCTTGGCGTAGGGGGTTTCGTTGTAGAGCATCACGTGGTGGCCCTTCCCCTCGGCGGGGCGGCTGCTCTCCGGGTAATCGGGCGTGGCCAACTGCATGAATTTGTCGACGCCCGGTCGGTACACGGCCAGGTAGGTGAACTTGCGGTCCTGTTCGAGGCTGTTGTTCTGCTGGGTGTAGAGCAGGGGGTCCTCCGAGGTCCATACTTCCACGTCCGCCCGTTCGCTGGCCAGGGCGTTGCTGTCCAGCTCCGGCCGCCGGGGGGTGGTGCCGAAAAAAAGGTAATCCCCCCCCTCGCTGAATTGTGGCCGCCGGTCGTCGCTGATGCGGTAGCCCTTGGGCAGCCAGTCCATGTCCCGTCCCGTGACCATGTAAGCCGAGTCGCTTCCGCTCGACCAGTAGTGCAGGTGGAAGGGGGGCTGGGTGGCCTCCCCGGCCTTTTCGCTGCTCAGAAAGGCTACGTGGTCACCGTCGTAGCTCAGGTTGAGCCCCGAGAAGTTGGCCGGCCCGCTGCTCAGCGTCTGCCACTCGAGCTGGGCGGGGTCGATGCGCAGGATGCCGTCGCTCCAGGTGCTGTCCTTGCCGGTACGCCGGGCCACCACGATGGGCCGGTCGCGGGCGACTACGTAGTCCATTACGCCCTCCAGGTAGAAGCTGTCCTGGTTGCTGAAGCGCCGCACGACCAGGCGTCTGGCGTCTTTATCCAGCTCCTTGCGCAGGCTGTCCGCCAGTACCGACCGGGTGGTGTAGGCAAAGACGTCCGAGGAGCGCGCGCTGAGTTTCACCTCGTACACATTGGGGAAGCGGCGCACCTGGTCTTGGGCCAAATTCCAAACCAGCAGGGTGTCCATCTCCTTGATCTCTTTGTCCTTCTCCTTACGCTTGTAGTCCAGTACGGTATCCCGGCTGGGCTTGAGCGTCCCCACCAGGTACTTGCCGTCGTAGGAGAAGGAGGCGCCCTCCAGGCGGGGGAAGCGGCGTTCGCGCTTGGTGGCCAGGCTGTAGACTACGGCCTCGGCGTCCCCGACGTCCGGACGCAGGGTGTACAACACGTGGGAGCCGTCGGCGCTGAGCTGTTCTTCGCGGATTTGGTTCCAGGCCTGCATATCCGCTACTTCAATGGCGCGCTGGGCGGAGACGCAGGTGCAGAGCAGTAGGCAGAGAGCGAGGGGAGCAAGGTGGTTCACGACGAGTAGATTTGGGTCAGGCCATAAAGATAGTTTTTCCATCCCATGCTTGTCGCGACCCCGGGAGCGGGCGCAAATGGGCGGGGTCCTATCTTCGCCTGATGCCAGACCCCCTCCAGTACTACCTCGGACTCGACCTGGGCACCACCTCCGCCAAGGTATGCGCCTTCACGGCGGCGGGGACCCTCATCCGGGAGCGCACGGGCGACTATGCCCTACAGCAGCCCGAAGACGGCGCGGCGGTGCAGGACGTCTACGCCATCATCGCGGTGGCCGAGCGCTTGCTGGCGGAGGTGCTGGCCGACCTCCCCGTGCCGCCCCTCGCCATGGGCATCAGTTGCCCCATGCACGGGGTGCTCCTGCTCGACGCGGACGGAGAACCCCTGGGGCCCATCCTGACCTGGGCCGACGTTCGGGCACAGGCGGTTATGGAGGACTTTCCCCCGCACCTGCGTTCGCGCCTGCTGCACCGCACGGGAACGCCCGTTCACCCGATGGCCCCCCTGGTCAAGTTGCGCTGGCTGGCGCGCGACCGGCCCGGCGACCTGGCCGCGGCCACTCACCTGTCCGACCTAAAATCCTTCCTGGTCAACCGCTGGTCGACCGACGGGCGGCTGCTGGACGAGCAGCTGGCCAGCGCCACCGGCCTGCTGAACCTAGCCACCCGGCAGTGGGACGCGGAGGCCCTGATGCTGGCCGGCAACGGAACCCCCCTGCCCCTCACCCTGCCCGGGGTGCGGCCCGCGGCCACCGAACTGCACTGGCGCCCGGAGGTGGCCGACCGCCTGGGGGTGGGTAAGCTGCGCCTGTTCCTGGGGGGCTCCGACGGCTGTCTGGCCAATCTGGGCAGCGGACTGCTCGAACCGGGGAAGGTTTCCCTCACCATCGGTACGAGCGGCGCCGTGCGGGTCACCCACCGGGGACTCGTGGCGGGCGCCCAGCACCAACTCTTTAACTACCTGCTCTTCGGGGACTACGCCGTGCTCGGCGGGGCGACCAACAACGGGGGCAAGGTGGTGGAGTGGACCTACGAGCTGCTGCGTGGCCACTTCGGCAGCATCGGCGAGATGATCGAGGCCGCCGCGACCGCGCCCGACACGAACCTTCGCTTTGAGCCCTACCTGTTCGGGGAGCGGGCACCCGTGTGGGATGCCCTGGCTACGGCCTCCTTCCGCCACCTGGAGAGCCGGCACACCCCCACGGACCTGGCGCGGGCCGTACTGCTGGGGGTCACCGACAACATTGTCGCCATTCTGCGTCAGGTGGAGGCGGCCACCTGCCCGGCGGAGGTGATCTACGCCAGCGGAGGATTTACGCGCTCCGCCGCCTGGGTGGCCCTCCTGGCCCAACGAGCCGGGCGGCGGGTGGAGATTGCCCGTACGCCCCAGGCCAGCGCCTACGGCGCGGCCCTAATTGCGGTGCGTGCGCTAGCCGAGGAGCAGCAGGCCGAGCGGGGGCAGTAGCAGGGCCCCGTTTACCGCCACCGCGTAGTAGTCCTCCCCGCGCTCCGGGCTCGTGGCGTAGCCGATCGCCGCGGCCAGGAGGTACGCCAGGCCGAGCCCGCCGCCCTGCACCATGGGGTAGCGAACGAAGGACACCAGGGCGCAGGCCACCAGCAGCCCGAGCGCGAGGCGGCGGTTGGCGCGTGGGTGGGTACCGGCCAGGGTACGCGTCCCCTGCCGGCGGTCGAGCGAAATGTCGCGCACGTCGAAGAGCAGGGCGATGGCCAGGATGAAGCCAAAGCGCAGGAACACCTCGGGTGGACGGGCGTGGATCGAAAAGGCCGGAAACAGGTCGGTCATAAAGGTCCACGCCAGGGCCACCCATACCACCTTGAGGTAGGGGAGATCGCGCAGCCGGGGGCCGCCGGGATAGAGCGGGATGAGGTAGAAACAGGTAAAGGGCAGCGCGAAGACCACCGGCCAGAAGGAGCGGAGGGGAAAAACCAAGGCCAGCCCGGCGGCGGCCACCAGGCTCCCCGTGCCGATCGCCAGCGAGAGCCGCGGGTGGCGCGCGACCACCCGGTAGCGCCGCCCGTCGGGTTGGCCGGCCGCCCGGCGGTAACTGAGCAGCCGGTGAAGGGTATAGACCCCCAGGGTAGCGAAGAACAGGAAATAGTGGGAAGCATGAAGCCGGGGATCCTCGCTACTCAGGTAGGTGGATTGCCAGCTCAGGGCCATGGCCGCCAGCGCAATCCAGAAGTGCCCGTAGAAGAGCCAGTGGAGTAGTGGATTGCGCATGCCTCGCTCTACACGTCGAAGTAGTTGAAGCTCATGCCGTCTTCGATGCGCTGCAGGCTGGCCAGGATCAGCTCGATGACCCCCTCGACGTCGCTCATCGCGGCCATCTCCACCGTAGTGTGCATGTACTTGAGGGGCAGGCTGATCAGGGCCGAGGGGACGCCGCCGTTGGAATAGGCAAAGGCGTCGGTATCCGTACCCGTAGCGCGACTGCTGGCCTCCCGCTGGATGTCAATTCCTTCCTCGCCGGCGGCGGCGATGATGAGCTGGAGCAGCTTGTTGTGCACGGCCGGGGCGTAGGTGACGCTGGGTCCCTTGCCCGCCTGCACGTCCCCGACCTTTTTCTTGTCGAGCATCGGCGTGGTGGTGTCGTGGGTGACGTCGGTGACGATGGCGACCTGCGGCTTGATCCGCTCGGCGATCATCTCCGCGCCCCGGAGCCCAACCTCCTCCTGTACCGAATTGACGATGTACAGGGAATAGGGGAGTTCGATGTTCCGCTCCCGGAGCAGCCGGGCCACCTGGGCGATGCAAAATCCGCCCATCCGGTTGTCGAGCGCCCGGCCGCAGTAGTAGCGGTCGTTCATGACCTCCAGTTCGTCGGGGTAGGTGATCACGCTGCCGACGTGCACGCCCATGGCGAGGACCTCGTCCTTGTCCCGGGCCCCGATGTCGATGAAGATGTTTTCGAGTTTGGGTTGCAGCTTCGCGTCTTCCCCCCGGCGGGTGTGGATGGCCGGCCAGCCGAACACCCCGCGCACGATGCCGTGGTCGCCGTGGATGTCAACCCGTTTAGAGGGCGCGATAAGGTGGTCGCTGCCCCCGTTGCGGACCACGTAGAGGTAGCCGTTGTCGGTGATGTAGTGAACGAACCAGCTGATCTCGTCGGCGTGCCCCTCGATGACCACCCGGTACGCCTTGCCGGGATTGATCACGCCGTAGGCCGTTCCGTAGGCGTCGAGACCGATCTCGTCGACGTACGGACGAATGTAGTCGACCCAGAGTTGCTGCCCCTTACTTTCGAAGCCGGTGGGCGAGGCGTTGTTGAGGTATTGGAATAAGAAAGTGTTGGTGGCTTCGTTGAGTATGGCCATAGGTAAGTGTTGTTCAAGTGGTTAAGTCGGGGTAAAGCCAGAACACGAAAAAGGGCGGAATGTGCCGCCGCCTATTTCAGGAAGGCTTCGCTCCACGCCCGGGGATCCTGACGCCACTTCGTAAGGGTGTCGGCCTCCTCCTTGGTGATCTGTCCGGACGCGGTGGCCACCTCGAGCAGCGTTCCGTAGTTGCTGACGGTAAGCAGGGGGACCCCGGCGCCCTCGAAGCCCCGTTGGGCGGAGGGGAACTGATAAGTGAAAATCGCGAGTGTACCGGCTACCTCACCGCCCGCGCCCCGCAGCACCTCCACGGCCCGTAGGCTGCTGCCCCCGGTTGAGATCAGGTCCTCGACGACCAGGTAGCGGGCACCGGCCTGCAGCCGCCCCTCGATCTGGTTGCGGCGTCCGTGGTCCTTGGCCGAACTGCGGACGTAGATGAAGGGAAGTCCCAGGCGATCCGCCAGCAGGGCACCGTGGGGAATCCCCGCCGTAGCCACGCCCGCTATGCCCTGTACGGCCGGTATCACGCTGGCCGCTACCGCCAACGAGGTGATGACCTCCGAACGGATCTCGGGGAAGGAAAGCAGGACGCGGTTATCGCAGTATATGGGGGAACGGAGCCCGCTCGCCCAGGTGAATGGGTTGCGGGGTTGTAATTTGACGGCACCGACTTCAAGCAGGCGACGGGCAATTTGCCTGGAAGTGTCCATGCGTTGTAAATTTCGCGCCAATGTACGTAATCTATATTAACGACCGCCCCCTGTACCTGCGGGAGGCCGCCGCTCCGGGTCCCTACGCCGCCGAAGCTCCCGAAACCCACCTCACCGCCCGCTACTCCGGAAAGCGGAAGAGCCTACTCAATTACGCCGACACGCTCGAGAAGGGAAGCCAAAAGGTGCTCTCCGTTGAGTTGGTGGCGGAATCTTTACACCAGTTGTGGGAAGATTTTCGCTCCCACTACAAGATGGGTGGAAGCCGCCGGCGGGGTGGTCTCCCATGCCGAGACCGGAAAGCAGCTGTTTATCTACCGCCGCGGCTACTGGGATTTGCCCAAGGGAAAGGTCGACGAGGGGGAAGATCGCCCCGCCGCCGCGGTCCGGGAAGTGGAGGAAGAGACCGGACTCGATCAGATCGAATTAGGTTCCGCCCTCCCCGTCACCTATCATACCTACCGCAGTAAGAAGGGCAAACGCATCCTCAAACCCACCTACTGGTACCACATGCGGACCGACCAGCACCACCTCATACCCGAAGCGGGGGAGGGCATCGAGATCGCCGAGTGGCGCGCGGTGGATGCCGTACTCAGCAGCGGCGAGCCCCTCTACGCCAGCCTGCGCGCCCTGCTGGCACAATTCCGCGGGGACTAAACCCGGGGGGGCCGCAGGACGGGGCCGGGCCGCCCCGGCAATTTACCTATATTTGCGGCCCACTCACGCACTCCACCATGTACAATTTGATCCTCTTTGGCCCTCCGGGATCGGGCAAAGGAACTCAGGCCAGTCTGCTGGTCCGTCGGCACGACTTTCTGCACATCAGTACCGGTGACATGTTCCGCGAGGAACTGAGTCGCAATACCCCGCTGGGACAGGAAGCCCGCGCTTACATGGACCAGGGGCACCTCGTGCCCGACGAAGTCACCATCGCCATGCTGCGCAAACGGGTGGAGCAGCACCCGGACGTCACCGGAATCATCTTCGACGGTTTCCCCCGCACCGATCCCCAGGCAGCTGCCCTCAACGACTTAATGAGGGAAAAGGGCGCGCGCATCGATGCCCTCATCCTGCTCGACGTGGATGCCGACACCATCGTGCACCGCATCATCGGACGCGGCGCCACCAGCGGACGGGCGGACGATCTCAGGGAAGATATAATTCGTACCCGCTACGAAAATTTTATAAATTACACCACGCCGGTTTTTGACTTTTACAGCGATCTGGGACTTGCCCACCGGGTCGACGGTACCCGTACTATCCAGGAGGTGTCCGAGGACATCGGTGCCATCGTGAAGGCCGCCGTCCGGCAGTAACATCCGTCCGGCGGCAACTGCCGTTGGCCCCCCCCTATGGCAAGAGCAAATTTCGTCGATTACGTAAAGATTAACCTGCAATCCGGAAGCGGCGGCGCGGGCTCCAAGCATTTCTACCGCGCCAAGGGCATCCCCAAGGGCGGCCCCGACGGCGGCGATGGCGGCCGCGGCGGGCACATCATCCTGCGCGGCAACCGGAATCTCTGGACCCTCCTCCAGTTCAAGTACAAGAAACACATCAAGGCCGAGCCCGGGCAGCGGGGGGGGAGAACAACCGCTCCGGATCCACGGGTTCCGACGTGGTACTCGACGTCCCGCTGGGTACCATTGCCCGCGACGCCGAATCCGGGGAATATCTCTTCGAGATCACCGACCACGACGAGGAGCGCATCCTCATGGCCGGCGGTCGCGGCGGCCTCGGCAACAGCCACTTCAAATCCTCTACGAACCAGAGCCCCGACTACGCCCAGCCCGGGGAAGACGGCGGCGAAGGCTGGTACATCCTCGAGCTCAAAGTCTTGGCCGACGTAGGCCTGGTCGGCTTTCCCAATGTAGGGAAGTCCACCCTGCTCAGTGTACTGACCGCCGCCAAGCCCGAGATCGCCAACTACGAGTTTACCACCATCGTGCCGAACATCGGTATGGTGCAGTACCGCGACGGCAAGTCCTTCGCCATGGCCGACATTCCCGGCATCATCGAGGACGCCCACCTGGGGCGCGGGCTCGGACACCGCTTCCTGCGCCACATCGAGCGCAACGCCACGCTGCTGTTCTGCATTCCCGCCGATGCCGACGACATCCGGGGGCAGTACCAGACGCTGCTCCACGAGCTCAGTCAGTACAATCCGGAGTTGCTCGACAAACCCCGGGTGCTGGCCCTGACGCGCGCCGACATGGTGGACGAAGAGCTCAAGCAACTGCGCAAGGCCGAAATCCCCGGCGACCTGCTGAGCCTCTACGTGTCTGCCCTAACGGGAGAGGGCATCACCGCGCTCAAAGACCTGCTTTATGGGCTCATCATCGAGCAGCGGGAAGCGAACCAGGGCATGGTTTCCGCTATGGAGGAAGAATAACGCCGCGCGGCCTATCCGAAACGCTCCAGGGGTGCGGACAGGAGGTTCCGCAGCGTAGCCGTAGCCAGGTTACGGGCTTCGATGGATGATAACCCACGCTGCTGGTACATGGCTTCCAGGCGCGCCTGCGACTGGTAGTAGCTGATGCGCAGGGCCGTGAGGATGCGGGCGTGCAGCGGATCTTCCTCCGCCCAGGCGTTCAGGCTCTCCCACAGGCTGGTTTCCCAGTTCAGGGCTTCCCGGCTGACCGGGGTGCCGAGGGTTTCGGTCGCGTTGACGAGGGCGGCCCGCTGGTTTTCCAGCTCGGAGGCCAGGTCGACATTATCGAGTCCCGCGGCTAAGTCGTCGGCAATCGTCTGGAGAACCTCCATTTCGGGCCACGATAGCGGCGTGTTGCCCTTGGCGTCGCTGGGGGCGTAGTCGGCCGCCGCCAGGAGCCGGTACTTACGCAGTTCCGGCAGCCGGGCCCAGGCGGTCTTGTAGGCAAGTTCCGTACCCGAGCCGTAAAGCCCATCGATGCTGCCGTCGTAGAAGCCTTTTTCTTTGAGTACCCGCTGCAGCTCGGCGGCGGAGTGGCGTTTAGTTTTCACGTCGATCGCGGGCATACCGGCCATTTCCGCCGACAGGAGGGCGGGCGGCGGGACAGAAGCTGCCGGGGGAGCCGGAACAGAGGCCGGGGGAGGTGCGGCAGCGTCTACGGTTTGCCGGGGCGGGGTCGCGGGTGCGGGGGCCGACGCGGGTGCTGCGGGCGGAGGAGCGTCGACCGGAGCTGTCGGCTTAGCGGTCGGGCCGGGCTGGGGTACGGTGGGGGGGGGCAAGGCGGCTGGTTCCGTAGGGGGTTCGACCTGGCGCAACTCGATGGGGATAAGGGGCTTCTTAATGCCGGTCTCGAAGACCCCTACGGGAATGAGGGTCTTGGGGGATAACGATTTGACGAAAGCATCGGTAAAGCCCAGGGCACGGATGTCCGGCAGCGCGGCGTTGGCTGCTTCGGCACTGGCGTACGGTCCGGTGACGACTTTCGTTACGCCGTCAGCGGCATCCACGTACAGCTTCCCGGCCCGCTCCAGGGCCCGCCAGTCGAGGGAACGGTTACGGCCGCGCAGGGCAATCTGAACGTACGGTCGGGGGTCTACCGCCCCGGAGGGTAGGGCGAAGGAGGCCGCATTGCGGAAACCTCTCTCCTGGAGGGTTGCCGTAATCGACTCGGCTTTCTCCCGCGAACTGTAGTTGCCGAGGTACACATCCGTCAGCTGCCCCTCCCGCGCCAGCCCGTACACGAAGCCCAGTTCCCGAATATTGATAAAGTCATCGGCCTTGACGTCCTGAAAGGTACCGACGCGGACGTTGTACAATTCCTGGGCGGTGAGGGGCAGCGCGCAAAAGGGCACCAGGAGGAAGAGAAGGGAGAGTCGTGTCATGTCTTAAGTGGCTCAGTGAAAATGGGATAAATCCACCCGGGGACAAACGGGCGAAAAATAGGTCTTGGTATCGACGCCACCAAGGTAAGGGTTCCCTTACGGTCCGTCGGCGGGCGACAAATCCAACACAACTTTCCGAGGCGCAATTCGTATTTTGTGCACGATCCCCAGCCAATGGTCCAGGTGGCTAAGCCGGGGGCGAGAACCGGTATGAATAGAAAGAGCAACGACCAGCGCGAGAAGGCGCTGATGGCCCTGGTGGCCAGGTACGAATTAGCGGCTCAGGACGGGGGTACCTTATTTCTCGCAGAGGAAGAATTCGAGGAGTTATTGGTACACTACTTCGGTAAACAGGAGTACGAACAAACCCTGGAGGTAGCCAACCTGGCCATCAGCCAGTACAACTACACGCCCGACTTTTATAAGTGGAAGGCGTTGATCCACAAGATCAACCTGGAAGAAGAGGAAGCCATGGCCACCCTCGAGCAACTTAACATCTACGCCCCCAACGACGAGGAAGTCATGATGCTGCGCCTGGAAGTGTACGTCCACTTCGAACACCAGGAGGAAGCCCGTCAGGCGCTCGACCAGCTCTACTACGTGGTCGATGGGGACGAGAAACTCAGTTTGTTGGCTTTCTTCGACGGACTGCTCTGTATGCAGGAAAGTCGTTTTCGCGAGAGCTTCGAGGCCTTCAGTGAGGCCATCCGGCTGGACCCCTACCAGGAGCCCGCTTACGATGAGCTGCTCAACGCCCCCGAACTCCTTCCCTTTCGCGAGGAGATCGGCACTACCCTGCGCCGGCAGACCGACCGCGATCCCTTTAACGACCTGACCTGGTTCTACCTGGGAATGTGGTACGACGATACCGGCAACGACCTGGAAGCCCTGGAAGCTTTCGGCAATGCCCGTTCGCTCAACGACGGCCGCGGCTCCTACGATCTGGAATTCGCCGACAAACTCTTTGATCTGGAGATGTACGAGCCCGCGCTTACGGCGTACCAGGCTTACTTCGAGTCCGACGAAGCCGAAGAGAGCTACGAGACCTGCATGCGCGTCGGGCGCAGCTACCAAATGCTGGACGATATGGTGAATGCCAAGAAATCCTACTTCCGTGCCCTCGAGATCGACCCGGAGATGTACGACATCTACCAGTACATCGCCGAGTGCTGCGTGGCTCAGGAAAAGTGGGGTGTTGCAGCCTACAATTACGGACGGGCGGTCGAGCTGCCCAATCACACCGCCGATTGCTGGCTGGGACTGGCGCTGTGCAGTTCGGCGACCAACGCCCCCCTGGAGGCCGAGCAGGCCTTCCTGCGCGCCGTGGAGATGGACGAGCAATTCAGCGACGCCTACGTCTCTTACGCCTTGTTCCTGGTCGAGGTCGGACGGGAAATGGATGCCCTACGTATACTGGAGGGTGCCGCCGCGAGCTACGTGGACGGCGCGTTGGCTTACGGGCGGGTCGCTATCCTCATGATCTGTGGCCGCCGCAAGCAGGCCCTGGCCTTACTCAACGAGGCCCTTTCCGACTATTACGAGGAAAACGATCTGCTCTTTAACTGGCATCCCGATCTTATGGAGGACCACGATATCCAGCAGCTACTGAAGCTTCATGAGCAGTAGGTAGACGGCCGCGCCCAGCGCTACTGCCACGTTCATGGAGGTATTTTGCCCGTACATGGGCAGGTGCAGCGCAAGGTCGCAGCGAGCAAGGAGCTCCGGTGCTACTCCGGACGACTCCGTCCCGGCAATCAGCAGCATGGGCTGATCCGGTTCGGGCAAATAATCAAAAATAGCCTGACTGTCGCAGGTAATCTCAAGCGCGACGATGCGGTAGCCGCGGGTGCGGTATTCCTCCACCACGTTCAGCGGGACGTCCGCCGTGCGGAAGGGTACGGTCCGTACCGTAGACCGGGCGGTCCTACTGATTCGCGGGTGCGGGGGCGTGGGGGTGGTGCCCGCCAGCACGAGCTCGGCCAGTCCCGCAGCGTCCGCCAGACGAAAGGCGGAGCCGACGTTGCGGGGATCCGTCCAGTCCGCGCACAGCAGGGTAATGGGAAAGGTGCGCCGGACATTGGCGATCTCGTGGTGCTGGAGCTGGCGGGGCACCGGCGGACTTACTGGAAGCTGATCAGTTCGATTTCGAAGATCAGGTCGGTATCGGCACAGAGGCTTCCGGCTGCGTTCGGTCCGTAGGCGAGTACCGAGGGGACGAAGAGTTCGATGCTTCCGCCGGATCCGATCAGCGGGATGCCCTGCTGCCACCCGCGGATCAGGTTGGCGAGCGGGAATCGGGCGGGTGTGCCGGTCGTACGGTCGAAGGTATCGCGGTCGGTGGTGTACCCCACGTAGTTCACCTCCACGGTGCTGGAGATCGTTGGCTTTTCGGCGCTGCCCTCCGTGAGGATGCGGTAGCGCAGTCCTTCGACCCCCGTTTGTTGGGAAAAGTCTTCGACCGTGAGGTTGTTGTCGGCGATGTACTGGTCCAGACTGATGCTGCTGTCCAGACAGTCGTCGTCCTGATTACAGGCCAGGGAGAGCAGCGGCAGCAGGAAAAACAGGACGTGGAAGCGGGTGGGTTTCATAGGATGTGCTTGGCTGCGCGAAGGTAATCATTGCACCCGCGCTCCGCGCCACCCGGCCGAATAATCGGAGGTCAGCGGGCGGGCAATCCGGTAATTGCAGTGTGAATATTATTATCATTATAAAAAATTATCAGAATAATGAACACAATTTGCCTAAGGTGGGTTAAGCCAGCATAAGATCTAAGCGTATAAATAAGGTGAGTGTATGTAAGCGGCCCGTCGGTAATCCGGCGGGCCTTTTTCGTGCTCCGTACGCCGCCCCCGGAGGTGTATCTTCGGCTCTATGTGGATCATCGCCTACGCCTTACTGGCACTTGCCCTTATCAGTGGTTTACTGCTACTGACAAGCTGCGGGAAGCAGGAGGGGCCCACTCCCCGGGCTACTTTTCCAACGCCAGTAGGGGACTTCGATGAAAACGACTACCAGGACGGGAGCTTGCCCGACAGCGTACTCTACGACAAGGTACTGGGCAGCCTGGTCGGTTCCGCGATCGGTGACGCGATGGGTGCGCCGACGGAAATGTGGCGCCAAACGGACATCTCCGATGAGTACGGACACGTCGATAGCCTGACGCTCGTCCTGCGCGAGCCGAGCCCCGAAGGACCCTGGAACTACAACCTGCCCCCCGGAGCCGGTACCGACGACACCCGCTGGAAGGACCTCACGGCAGATTTCCTGGTGCGGGAACACGCGCGACACCGGGGGGGTACGCCCCTGGAAGTAAGTCCGTACCGTTTTAGTGCCTTCATCACCGCACGCTATGCGGCCAGCGTGAGCGAGCTGCGGGCGACTGACGGCCTGAAGCCCGAACCCCTGGAGGAGGCTATGCGGCGCGTGACCTGGCTGCAGGAATGGGCCCGCGTTACCCGGGCGTATACAGCCGGTGATCTCGAAGCCTACCGCAACGCCCTTAGCCGTTTCTACGGCGGCGAGATGTCCTGCGCCGGGATGCTTTACGCCCCCGTGATCGGGGCCGCCTTCCCGGGGCGACCGGAGGCTGCCTACCGGGCGGCCTACACGCTGGGCCTCTTCGATCTGGGCTACGCCCGGGATATTACCGGCCTCACGGCCGCCCTGACGGCGGCGGCCTTCTCCCCGGCGGCCACCCCCGCAACCTTCGTGAACGTCATGCGCGAAACGGACCCGGAAGGCTTCTTCCGCTCCCGCCTGATCGGTCGCATTGCCTACCAACAGTTTAAGCAGGCCCGGGCCATCGTACGGGCGGCGGGCCGGGTAAGCCTGGAGGACGTACGTAAACAAGGGATTAGGATTCCTGAGGGCTATCCCTACGACAGCCTCACCTTCGGGAGGACGGCCAAGGCGTACGAGCTGCTGGACCAAGCCAAACAGGACGTCCCCTTTCACGCCGGGGAGGTCCACCTTATTAACCTGACCGCCCTGCTCTTTTCGGGGTACCGGTTTGCTCCAGCCATGGAATTTGTCGTCAATTACGGCCGTGATAACGATACCGTGGCGGCCGTTACCGGTGGTATCCTGGGCGCGCTGGAGGGGTTTCAGGGACTGCCCGTGGGGGAGCGCGAGAAAGTGCTGCGCGTAAACCGGGAGGTACTCGGTATCGATCTGGAGGCGCGGGCCGTCGAGCTGACCGCCGCCATCCGCAGCCGCCGTCCGGCACAATAGACCGGCAGGGGCTTACCGGCGGCTGTAGTTCGGCGCTTCCTTCGTGATGATGATGTTGTGGGGGTGGCTCTCCTGAATGCCCGCTCCGGTGATCCGCACGAATTCGGCCTGTTGCAGGTGCTTGATGGTGGCCGCCCCACAGTAGCCCATACCCGCCCGCAGGCCGCCGAGGTACTGATTGACGACCTCCGCCAGACTGCCCTTGTAGGGGATGCGGCCCTCGATGCCTTCGGGGACCAGCTTCTTTACGTCGTCCTCCACGTCCTGGAAGTAGCGGTCCTTGCTCCCCTTATTCATAGCCCCCAGCGATCCCATGCCGCGGTAGACCTTGAACTTCCGGCCGTCGTACAGGATGGTCTCTCCCGGGCTCTCGTCTACTCCGGCGAACAGGCTTCCGGCCATGATGGTCGAAGCGCCGGCGGCCAGGGCCTTCACGATGTCGCCCGAGTAACGGATGCCGCCATCGCCGATCACCGGGATGCCGGTACCCGCCAGGGCCGCCGCCGCGTTGGCGATGGCCGAGAGCTGGGGCACCCCTACGCCCGCGACGATACGGGTGGTACAGATGGAACCGGGGCCGACGCCCACCTTTACGCCGTCCGCACCCGCATCGGCGAGCGCTTTGGCGGCCGCTCCGGTGGCGACGTTACCGCCGATGACCTGGAGGTCCGGGAAGGCATCCTTGGTGCGCCGAACGGCCTCCAGCACGCCGCGGCTGTGGCCGTGGGCGGTATCGATGGTGATGACGTCAACGTTCACGTCGACCAGTGCCTGCACCCGCTGGAGCATGTCAGCCGTAACCCCGATGGCTCCGCCGACGACGAGGCGACCGTAGCCGTCCTTGCAGGCGTTCGGGTAGTCCTGTACCTTCAGGATGTCCTTGTAGGTGATGAGTCCGACCAGGGTGTTTTCCTCGTTGACGACGGGGAGCTTTTCGATCTTATGGCCCTGCAGAATCTGCTTGGCTTGTTCCAGGTTGGTGCCCACCGGGGCGGTGACCAGGTTTTCGGTGGTCATGACCTCGCTGATCGGCCGGTCGGAAGCGGTTTCGAAGCGGAGGTCGCGGTTAGTGAGGATGCCGACCAGTTTAAAGTCGGCGTCTACGATCGGAATTCCTCCGATGCGGTGCTTCGACATCAGGTTCTTCGCATCGGCTACACTGGCGTGGTGTTGCAGGGTCACCGGGTCGACGATCATACCCGACTCGGAGCGCTTGACCATGCGGACCTGCTCGGCCTGCTGGGCGATCGTCATATTTTTGTGCACGATTCCGATGCCGCCCTGTCGGGCGATGGCAATGGCCAGGCGTCCGTCCGTGACGGTATCCATGGCGGCGGACACGATGGGAGCGTTGAGGCGGAGACCGCGGGTGAGTTGGCTGGAGAGGTCGACTTCGCGCGGCAGTACCTCCGAATAGGCGGGCAGCAGCAGGACGTCATCGAAGGTCAGGCCTTCATTGCCGAAGCGGTCGGGGTAGCTTTTGTTCTCTTCCATGCGCAAAGGTATGTAAATCCGCCGGCTTTCGGCAGAGGAACGCACCGCTTTACCGCTCCGCCAGCGCCAGCGTGACTACGCTGAGCCGGACACCTGGATGGGTATCTAACAGGACGTTGCCGCAAAAGTCCAGGGTAGCCCCCGTGGTCAGCACGTCATCTACGAGTAAGAGGTGGCTGCCCGTAAAATCACCCTTGCCCGGACCGAAAGAGTGGCGCACGTTTTCCAGGCGTTCCAGCTTGTCCTTGCGGGTCTGGGAGCCGGCGAAGGAGCGGCGACGCAGCGCATCGGGCAGGGTAGGGATTCCCAACGCACTGCCCAGTCCGTCGGCAATCGCCTCCGCCTGATTATATCCCCGCTCGTGGCGTCGGCGGTCGTGGATCGGGACCGGCACGATGCCGCTGAGATCATCAAGCGCTGGAACTCCCCGAATGACTTTCCCGAATCGCTCGCCGAGTTTGCGGCCTACGTCCGGCCGGTGGTGGTACTTGAGGGCGTGGATGAGCCGCTGGCACACGGTGTCGTCGCGGAAGGTGTACGCGGCGGCGGCGAAGATCAGGGGCAGGCGACCGGCCAGCCGGTCGCTGACGGCGTTCTCGGCGTACTGCCAGGTGTCGCTCAGGGGTAGCCGGGCCGCGCAGCGCAGGCAGAGCAATTCTTCCGCGCGGGGGAGCGCTGACTGACAGTTCAGGCAAACCGTCGGGAAGAACAGGCTGGTGAGGCCACCGATCCAGGCTTTCGGGTCCATCAGTCGACGTAGGTCCACTTGCGCAGGAAGCGGATCCCTACGGAAAGCTCGATGGAGAAATTGCGGATCGCCCGCTCGCCGATGGTGGTGTTGCCGGGGCCACCGGGGTTGAGGACGTTGTTGATTGCGCCCTGGTTGTACTGGAAACTGAGATCGGGCTGGGCGGCCAGTTCCACGAATCCGCTGAGGGCGTCAGACAGCAGGAAGTTGGCTCCCCCCCCGAAGGTGACGCCGTAGGTCAGGCGATTGATGAATTCGTAGTCGTCGATGGGGTAGTTCTGGCGAAACTGGATACCCCCCTGATTGGTACTGAGGCGGTCGTACTCGCCCAGGTTGGTGCTCAGGGTGTACTCCGCCCGGACCCCGATGAGGTAGTAGAGATCGGCCAGGTGGGTATAGGCCACCACTTGCTTGCCGCCGATGCCCAGTGACAGGTTGTTGAAGAGAAAGTTATCGGCCGGCAAGCGGTAGGGGTTGTTCTGCAGGTCGAAGACCCGGCGACGGCTGATGCGGCTGCCGCGCTGGTGGTAACCGAGTTGCCCCCAGAAACTGAAGGTGCTGTTAACGGGCAGGGTTTCCAGGAACAGGTCACCGTGAAAGCCAAAATTAAGCTCGGTCTCAATGTCGGACCAGTCCTGGCTGCCCAGGCTCAACCCGCCGCGCAGGCCGAAGAAATATCCGCCCCAATCCTCTCCGTAAAGGCCTTCCTCCTCGAGGAGCTGGGCGAAGGAAAAGAGGGGAAGCAAGCAGAACAAAAACAGAACGGGAACGCGCATGCTCGCAAATTACCGGATCCGCAGTTGCTGACCAACCGAAATGGTGTTGCCGTTCAGCGCATTGAGGCGTTTGAGCTCCTCTACGCTGACCCCGTACTTGCGGCTGATGGCGTAAAGGGTTTCTCCCGCCACCACGGAGTGGTAGCCTGCCCTGGGCTGGTTGGGATCGGTGGCCGGTAGGTTGGTGGGGGGCTTGATGACGGGTTGTTCGGGGCTGACTACCGGGCGGGGGTCGGGGGTGGTGACCGGGCTGCCCTCGCCCATGTCAAGGAAGCCCTCGTCGTCGGGCTGCGCGACGGGGCCGGCAGGGGTGACCGGTCGGGTGGGGCGGGCCCCGGAGGTCGTTCCTTCGAGGGCGGGCGCGGTGCGGACCTTACCGCCACGCAATTTGATCTGTTCCCCGGTGGCGGGGTCGGCCTGCTCCCCAAGGCGGTTGCGCCGCGCCAGGTTTTTGATGCGCAGGCCGTAGCGCTGGGCAATGTCGTACAAGTCTTCCCCGGCCACTACGGTGTGGTAGCGTTCCGGGCCGCGGTATGACCGGCGCTTCTTCTGGAGGAAAATGCGCTGGCGGGCGTCCACCGTCTGATTCTCGGAGACCAGGCCCTCGTTGTACTCCAACAGCCGCCGAACGCTTAGGTCGACCTGGCGGGCAACGTCCTGCAGGCTGAGGGGGGCCTCACTTACGAAGAAATTCACGTCGTTGGTGGCCAGGATTCCGGTGATGGCCTCCTCCAGGGGCACTTCTATGTTGACGGGCGTAGTGGCCCCGGGCCTGTCGTACTGGTCGAGTTTGTGGCGCTCGACCAGGGTGATCAACAGTTCGGGGTAGCGGGGATTAGTGGCGTAACCTGACTTACGCAGTCCCCGGGCCCAGGCCTTATAATCCGTAGGTGATAGGCGGAAGAGAAAGCCGTAGCGGAAGGACTTACGGGGGTCGCGGAGAAACTCCGAATGGGCCACGAAACTGGCATCGGCGTTGCGGTACTGGCGAAAACAGCTCTTGGTGAGCTGTCCGCGATCGTCGTAGTCATCGTCTTCCCGGTAGACCTTGCCGCCGTTCCAGTTCGACCCGCACTTGATGCCGAAATGGTTCTTGGCGGTGCGGGCCAGGTAGCTGCGGCCGGAATCACTCTCCAGAATACCCTGCGCAAGCTTGATGCTGGCCGGTACGCCCGAGCGTTCCATTTCCTGCATCGCGATGCGTTTGTAGCGCTCGATGTAGGCCTCCTGGTCGCTGATCTCCGCGGCCGACCAGGTAAAGGTGCCGGAGGCCGTCAGGGAGGTGAATGCGGTAAATAGGAAAAGCGCGGTCAGGAATCTCATAGTAAGCGTTGCTCGGGGGGGCGGTAAAATTACCATTTACGAAGGACGAATTACCAGGTACCATTTGCTGCCGCTGGTAGCTGCTCGCTGCGCTCGTTGCGGGTAATCAACTAGCACGTGCTGCCGCCGGTATCCGCTCGCTGTGCGGGTTGCGGGAGCGTGAGGCCTGGGGGTGGAATGGTACTTGGTATAGCGTAAATGGTAAGTAGTAAATCTAAATTGGCTAACGGCTAATTTCCGCCGCTTCGTCGGAACGGGCCGAATTTTTTCGCTTTTTTTTGGATTTGCCGCCGCACCCGCGCGCCGCCGCCCGCGTGCTGCTTTACCTTCGCGGGCATGCCCATTCAAGTTAATTCCGAGATAGCCCCCCTCCGCCGCGTGATCGTCCACCGTCCCGACGCCGGTACCGCCACCATTACGCCCCGTCGCGCCGAGGAGTTGCTCTTCGACGACATCGTCTACCTGCCCCGCCTGCAGGAGGAGCACGACGTATTCACCGCCGTACTGCGCAGGATCGTGGGGCAAGACGGCGTGCTGGAGATCGGAACCTTGCTCACCGAGGCCATCGTCGCCTCGCCCGAAGTGACGGCCGAGAGCCTGCGGCTGATCGTCGCCTGGGAGGAACTGCCCGCGAGCTATGCAGGCAAACTGGCCGAATTACCGCCCGACCAGCTCGCCCACGTACTCATCACCGGCTTCGATCCGCAGGACGATCACGTGCTCTTCGATCCGATCCCCAATTTCATTTTCACCCGCGACATCGCCGTTACGATCAACGACCACGTCCTCGTCACGAAGGCCGCTAAGCAGGCCCGCAGCCGGGAGAATTACCTGACCCGCCTGCTGATCGTAGCCCACCCGATGTTTGCCGAACTCTGGACCTCCGGACGGGTGATCAACCTCAATAACGTGGACGAATTCCCCCCCAGCCGCCTCGGCGAAAAGGTCTACATCGAGGGCGGCGACGTGATGCTGCTGAATCGGGATTACCTGCTCGTCGGCGACAGCGAGCGCTCCAACACCTACAGCATCCGCAAACTCGCCGATCGGCTGTTCCGCAACGGGGTGGTGAAGAACGTGGTGCGGGTCAGCGTACCCGCCGAGCGCAGCTTCATGCACCTCGACACGATCTTCACCCAGATCGACGCCCACGACTACGTCTGCTACGAACCCATCATCGCCGAGGGCGGGCGGCAGGCCGGAGTGGAGGTCTGGCGCAGCGAGGGGCAGACGACCGCCTACACCAGCCTGCGCGAATGCATCCTGAGCGAGATCGACCCCGCGGCCAACTTCATCGCCGCCGGTAACGGCCAGAGCCCCTTCCAGGAACGGGAACAGTGGACCGACGGGTGTAACCTCGTGGCCGTAGCCCCGGGCGTGGCCCTGACCTACGACCGCAATCCCGTCACCGCGGAGGCGCTCGCGCGCCACGGCTATACCATACTGCCCGCCGAAGAGTTCCTGGCCGGGGTGGGCGAAAATAATCGGGAGGTCAACCACCTCAGCAAAACGATCATTACCCTACCCAGCGCCGAACTGAGTCGGGGGAGGGGAGGCAGCCACTGCATGACCTGCCCCATCGAACGCGGCTGATCTGCTAGACACACCCCGCCTATGCTCCGCGCACTCGCCCTACTGGTGCTCCTTTCCGGAGGTTTGGCCGCCCAGACCGATACGACCTACCAGTTGCCCGACGCCACCGTGACGGGCTTTCGCGACGAGGTGCCCGCCTACCGGGTGGCGGCCAGCGTGAGTACCCTGGACCGGGAGGAGCTGCAAGCGTTTCCCACCGCCGATCTGTTGCCCGCGCTGAACCGCCTGCCGGGCGTACGTTTCGAGCAGCGGGCACCGGGCAGCTACCGGATCAGCGTGCGGGGCAGTACGCTGCGCTCCCCCTTCGGCGTGCGCAACATCAAGGTCTACTGGAACGGCATTCCCTTCACCGAGCCGGGCGGCGACACCAACCTCAATTTCCTCGACCTGAGCAACATCGACCGGGTGGAATTGCTGCGTGGGCCCGCGGGCAGTCTCTACGGGGCGGGCACGGCGGGTACGCTGTTGCTGGCGACCGATAGTTTGTCCGGCAGCGCACGGGCGGAGGTCTCCACGGGTTCCTACGGCTTCCTGCGGGCGGGTGCGCAGGTGCAACGCACGTACGGAAGCACCCGCTACCAACTGCGGCTGGCGCACGAGCAGACGGACGGCTACCGCGACCACAGTTCCCTGAGCCGGCAGACGGCCCAGTTCTCCAGTCGCTGGTCCGCTTCGGGTGACCGCGTGTTGTCGGTCCACGCCCTGTACACCCGCCTGGGCTACGACCTGCCCGGCGGGCTGAATGCCGAGCAGTACGCCGACAATCCCCGGCAGGCGCGACCGGGCAGCGCGCAGGCTAATGCCCGCATCAACTACGATAACTTGTTGCTGGGCTTGAGCCAGTCCTGGCGTAAGGGGCGGTGGAGTAACGAAAGCACCCTCTACGGGACGGGCTTTTACTTCGATCACCCCTTCAACTTCGACTACAAGCGGGAGACCAATCTGGGCCTGGGCGGGCGGACGGCCTTTGATTACACCCTGCCGCTGGGTGGGTCGGTGATGAAGTTCTCCTTCGGCGCGGAGCAGCAGCTGCAGTACCGGATGGCCAATAACTTCGGCAACGACGGCGGCCGCCCCGCCGCGCTGAACTTCAGCGACGAGATCCTGAGTACCCAGCGCATCCTCTTCGGGCAGGTGAGCCAGGATTTCGGTGCCTGGCGGTTGTCGGCCGGCCTGAGCCTCAACGACCTGCGCTACCGCGTCGACCGGACCTACGCCCTTGACGGTACTACCGGCATTACCGAAAGCGAGATCGGGGCGGTGCTCCGGCCCCGGGTTTCTGTCCTGCGCGACTTCGGCGGGTACAGCGTATACGCGAGCGTGGGAACGGGATTCAGTCCTCCGACCCTCGACGAATTCCGCACCAATGAGGGGAGCATCAACACCACCCTGCGGCCCGAGCGCGGCGTCAACTACGAATTGGGGGTAAAGGGGGCGCGCGGGAGGCTAACCTACGCGGCAAACCTGTTTTACCTGCGGCTCAGCGAGGCCATCAGTACGTTCTCCGACGCGCGGGGCACCACCCTGTTTCGCAATGCGGGGAGCACCGACCAGCGGGGTGTAGAGCTTTCCGTGGACTACGCGGCTACCTCCTGGCTGGATCTGTACGGCAGTTACACCTACCACCGCTTTAACTACGGGGAGTACGAACGGGGCGGGCAGGATTACTCGGGGCAGCCCCTGCCGGGTACGGCGCCGCACATCGCCAATCTGGAAGCGCGGGTAAGGCTGCCCGCCGGTTTTTACTCGGTAGTCAGCGAAAACTATACCGATGCCATTCCGCTGAACGACGCGAATACGGTGTACGGCGAGGCCTATCATCTCGTCCGCGGCGTACTCGGGTGGCGGGGCCGGGTGGGGGATGGTACGCTCGATATTTTTGCCGGGGGAAGCAACCTGCTGGACGCGCGCATGAGCTTCGGCAACGACCTGAATCCGGCCTTCGGGGGGCGGTATTACCAACCGGCGCCGGGGCGGAACTGGTTTTTGGGGTTGCGCGGCGGGTTTTGAGCCATTTTGACAGACCTCGGAGGTCTGTCAAAATGACGCAACTGGATTTTAAAAATTAACGCCACTCCACGCATAATAGAGTGAGGCACCGGTAATTGCGTGCTTAAACAACCCGTATGTCCTCCGAACTCAATTTCCTACGTCCGCCGGTCTTTCACCTCTACAACCGGGCGAACGACCGCAAGACGCTGTTTGTCAATGCCTGGTATTATGGTTATTTTTTGGGTAAGCTCGCCACTATTTTTCGGGGTGCCGCCCGTTTGTTGGGCTACTGCATCATGCCCAATCACTTTCACCTCCTGTTGACTCCCCTACACCCCATCCGAGTGCCATTGCGCTTCGACGATAAGGTCATGAAGTGTATGCCCACCTTAGAATTAAGCGATGCCGTTCAGCGTACCCTGATGGGATTCAGCAAGGGATACAATGCCAAGTTGCATTTGACCGGCTCCCGTTTTCAGCAGCACACGCGGTGTAAGCATCACTACAAATCGTTTCATTATGGGCTGCGCTACGTCCATAACAACCCGGTAGCTGCCCAGTTAGTAGATCATCCCAGTGAATGGCCCTACAGTTCGTACAATGAATACGCTGGACTGATCCAAGCCCCTGACGGGCTGTGTGACGTCGCCCTGGGGCGCACGCTGCTCCGCCTGGACCACGGAGCCCAAAATCCTGGGAGTCGTGACGTGCCACAATGACAGACCTCGGAGGTCTGTCATTGTGGCATCGTGGCGTACCTTCCGGGCTATACATCAATATTATGCGCCCTCTGCTCTTCCTGTTTCTCGCGTCCTTGCTTTGCACCTGCGCTACGCCGCAAGCGCCACCCTCCCCGCCCGCCGCAAGTACCACCCCCTTTCTGCTGGGAACCTATAACGACCCCGGTGTCCACGAGCCCGGTATCTACCGCTTTGCTTTACGGACCGACGGCACCCTGGAAAACCGGGGCCGCGTCGTAGCGATCGCCAGCCCCAGTTTTTTGGCCTATAACGCCGAACGTACGGCACTGGTCGCCGTGGAAGAAAGCGCTACCGGAAGCGTGGCGGCCTTCCGCGTAGTCGGGGATTCGCTCGTATACACCAACAGCCAGCCCAGTGGGGGCGGCGGCCCGTGCCACGTCAACGTAAGCACCGATGGCTACGTAGCCGTAGCGAACTACGGGGGTGGCACCGTCGAACTCCTGCGGCTGAATAATGACCTGCACCTCTCGGAGCCCCTGGACGTTTCCGATCACCGCGAGCGGGGTGGAGAAACGCCCCACGCCCACTCCTCCTACTTCATTAACCGCGACCGCGAACTGCTGTCCGTGGACCTCGGTACGGATGAGGTGTGGCGCTACCGTATCGATAAGCCCGCCGGTAAACTGATTTCCCAAAGTCCCCCGGCCGTGGCAATGGAGGCGGGCGCGGGTCCGCGGCACCTCACCCTGCACCCCGGCGGGAAGTGGATCTACGTCATCAACGAATTGAACAGCACGGTGACCCAGCTCCTACGCAACGGCAGCGACTTGAGCGTAGTAGATAGCTGGTCTACCCTCCCGGACGGGTACACGGGGCAAAATGCCTGCGCGGACATTCATGTAAGCAAGGATGGTAAGTTTCTCTACGGCTCCAATCGGGGACACAATAGTATCGTCGTCTACGCCATCGATGCTGCTACCGGCGGGCTGACGCCACTCGAATACGAGCCGGTAGCCGGCGACTGGCCCCGCAATTTCGCGCTTTCTCCCAGGGAAGACTTCCTGTTGGTAGCCAACCAGCGCTCCAAGAATATCACCACCCTGCGCAGGAACGAAACGACCGGGATGCTGGACTACGTCACGAGTACGCAGGCCCCCATCCCGGTCTGTATTCTGTTCTAAACCCCTATTTCTCGGAAGATACCCTGGCGGTGGTAGACTGCCCGGTGGCCTTAGGCTTGGCTGGCGCTTTTGCCTTCGCTGCCGACTTGGTTTTGGCCTCCTTAGGCGCTTTGGTCACCTGAGTAATCTCTGCTTCCTGAGCCGGCCTGTGCTGAGCACCTTCCTTGCGCTCAAAGCGGTACAACAAGGTCGCCAGCGGCGGTAGCGTCAGCTCGATGTGATTGGCCCGGCCGTTCCACTCACTCGGAACTGAGGTGACCACTTTCTGCGTATAGTTGCCGGTCCCATTGTACTGCTCGTCGTCGCTGTTGATGACGGGTGCGTAGCTGCCCTGAAAGGGGACACCAACCCGGTAGTGGGCGCGAACCGCGGGTGTAAAGTTGTGGATGACCAGGATCACGTCCTCCGCATCCTTGCCCCGACGCAGGTAACTCAACACGCTGTTTTGGTGATCGCCGATGTCGATCCATTCAAATCCCTTCGGGTCGAAGGCGTACTCGTACAGGGCAGGGGTATCCCGGTAAATGCCGTTAAGGTCGGCCGTGAATTGCTGCAGGGAAGCGTGCGGCTTGTACTGCGTGAGACTCCAGTCGATGCCCCGCTCGATGCTCCATTCGGTGGTCTGGCCGAATTCGCCGCCCATGAAATTTAGCTTATTGCCGGGGTGGGTCATCATGTAGCCGTAGAGGAGGCGCATATTGGCGAAGCGTTGCCACTCGTCGCCGGGCATCCGGTCGATGATCGG
The DNA here is from genome assembly GCA_963803525.1 of Lewinellaceae bacterium. Lineage (GTDB taxonomy): Bacteria > Bacteroidota > Bacteroidia > Chitinophagales > Saprospiraceae > Neolewinella. The sequence continues at coordinate 1,039,485 of CAWDMV010000001.1, read as the reverse complement.
TCCCTTGCCGTGCACTACCTCGTCGTGGCTGAGGGGCAGCATGAAGTTTTCGCTGAAGGCATACATCAAAGAGAAGGTCAGTACACCGTGGTGGTAGCTGCGGTGGACGGGGTCGTTGGTGAAGTACTTGAGGGTATCGTGCATCCATCCCATCATCCACTTCTGGCCGAAGCCCAGGCCGCCTACGTAAGTCGGACGGCTCACCCCGCTGAAGGCCGTCGATTCCTCGGCGATCGTCATGGTGTCGGGAAAATCGCGGTACACGGCTTCGTTAAACTCCCGGAGGAAATCAATCGCCTCCAGATTTTCGTTGCCCCCGTACTGATTGGGGATCCATTCCCCCTGCTTGCGGCTGTAGTCCAGGTAGAGCATGGAGGCCACGGCGTCGACCCGTAGGCCGTCCACGTGGTAGCGGTCGAGCCAAAAAAGGGCGTTGGAGATCAGAAAAGACCGGACCTCGTTGCGGCCGTAGTTAAAAATGGCGCTCTTCCAGTCGGGGTGGAAACCCTTGCGCGGATCGGCGTGGTCGTACAGGTGGGTGCCGTCGAACTGGGCCAGGCCGTGGGCATCGTTGGGGAAGTGGCTGGGTACCCAGTCGAGGATCAGTCCGATGCCCGCCTCGTGCAGTTTGTCGACCAGGTACATAAAGTCCTGGGGTCCACCAAAGCGGCTCGACGGGGCGAAGTAGCCGGTGATCTGGTAGCCCCAGCTCGGAAAGTAGGGATGCTCCATGACCGGCAGGAACTCCACGTGGGTGTAGTTCATCCGCTTCACGTAGTCTACCAGTTCGGTAGCCAGTTCCCGGTAGGAGAGGCTCTCGTTCTGTTCGGTCTTCTTCCAGCTGCCGAGGTGTACTTCGTAGACGGAGTAGGGGCGGTCGATGCCATTCACCTGGTACCGGTTCTTCATCCAGTCGCCGTCCTCCCATTCGTAAAACGTATCCCAGACAACGCTGGCGGTCTTCGGGGGGGTCTCCCAGAGGCGGGCATAGGGGTCACCCTTTTCTAGCTGATCTCCGTTCTGGGCCTCCACCGCGTATTTATACACCGTACCGTTCTCCGGCCCTTCGATGAATCCTTCGTAAATGCCGCTGCTGTCCCACCGCGCATTCAGGGGATGGCTGCCGCGGTTCCAGGCGTTGAAGTCCCCGATGACGCTGACTGACTTGGCACTGGGGGCCCAGACGGCAAAGTAGGTGCCCCGTTTGCCATCCAGCTCGATGACGTGGCTGCCGAGCTTGTCGTACATGCGGAAGTTTTTCCCCGCACGGAAGAGGTTAATGTCGTAATCGGTAAAGAGGGAGTGAGCAATGACGGAGTTAGACACGGGTGAAGTTGTTGGCATAGGAGGCAATTTAAGGTGCTAACGGGAAAGGCAGAGCGATGTTAGCAGGTAAAAAAGGAAAACCCCCCTCCGCTGGGCGAAAGGGGGTTCGGCCCACTTCAGGTGGGCAGTAGTGTAGGGGGCAATGCTTACTTGCGACCGCCCTTGAGGGAATCCTGCATCTTCTTGAGCTCGTCCATCTTGCCGTCCGCGGCCAGCTTGGCCTGCTCGGCCCAGGTGTCGGATTTTGCCAGGCGGAAACGGGCACCGGCCTCCTGCAGCACGTCAGCCAGCTGCTTTTCCGAGGCCTTCGAGAGATCGGCAAAGGTGTTGATGCCGGCTTCGTTGAGAAGCCCGGCGATCTTGGGGCCTACACCTTCGATCTTCTTCAGGTCATCGCCCTTCACCTTGGCCGCCTTCTTAGCCGGCGCCTTTTTGGCGGGTGCTTTCTTGGCGGTCGGGGCCTTATCGGTCTTGGCGGCTTTAGCCTTCTCCCGGGGAATCACGACGGGCTTGGTAGCGGGTGCGGAGTCGGCCGCTTCGATACCGTCCGACTTCTTGCTGGCGGCCTTCTTGCCGGGAGACTTCTTGGCTGGGGCCTTCTTGGCGGAGGCGTTCTTTTCTTCGTTTTCGGTCACCTGATCGAGGGAGAAGCAGCAGTTGGTCGTCCCGTGTCCGCTGTCGGCGTAGTCTTCGGCGTGATCGTCATTGGCCCAGTGGTGCTGGTCGACGAGGTAGCGGAACTGGTAGTGGCCGGCCGGGAGCTCGGTATTACCGGTGTAGTTGCCTTTGCTCGCTTTGAGTTGGATGCCGTCTTCCCAGTTCCAGTCGTTGAAGTTGCCCAGAACGCGAACATCCCGGTTCTCGCCGACACGCTCCTGGCTTAGCTCAAAGCTGACCTTGTACTGCTTTTTAGACTTGACGTAGTTGGATTTAATCATAGTAGTGTAGGTGTTAGATCATAACGCTGGACAAGCCGCCTCTGCCGGCTTCTGCTCCCGGCACTACCCATTCGGGGGGCACGCCCCCAAAACGGTGCACAGGGAAAGGAAGCCGACTTCCGCTAAAATGCCCAGCGGTATGGTATTGAATGTAAAAATAGACGCTTATTCGCTGAATCTGAAAGCATTGGGGGCACGGAGACGCTTTGTTACGCCAACGTAGTACGGCCCCCGAGGTTTACATTCGGAATTTGCTGCGCTTTTTGCGGCCTTATATAGTGCAATACTAGGCTTTACGCGCGGCTGTCCTAATTTTCCCCGCTATACGCGATACCACCCACGGCCGAAATTTTCCAAGGAAAAATATGGATACGATAGCCTATTCCCGGCGTTTTACCACCTGACAGGTGATGCGGGAGCTGCATACCGCCCGCCCCCTTTGGTCCGCAATGTCGATTTGCCAGACCTGTACGGTGTTGCCTACGCGGACCGGGCGCACGGTGCCCCTTACCCGCCCGCCCTCCGGCACACTGCGCAGGTGGGAAGCATTAATGTCTACGCCTACGACGATCTGGGTAGTCGGATCGGGGAGGGAGAGGAAGCCGGCCACGCTGCCGAGGGTCTCTGCGAGGGCCACCGAAGCCCCGCCGTGCAGCAGCCGGAAGGGTTGCACCGTGCGGGCATCCACGGGCATCTCCGCTACCAAATAGTCGTCACCAATTTCGACGAAGGTCATACCCAGGGTATCGCCGAGCGTATGCTGGCCCATGGCATTGAGGCCCTCGAGGGTGGGGGGCGTACGCCAGATCATGCGGGGGTAGGATGAGCGGTGGTCGTATTCCGGCGACTGATCTCCACGATCACCTCGGCCGCTTTCTGCATCTCAAAAACGCTGGCCCACTCGTAGTGGGAGTGAAAGGCATGCTCGCCGGCAAACAGGTTAGGGCAGGGCAGACCCATAAAGCTGAGTCGGGAACCGTCCGTACCCCCCCGGATGTAAGATTTGCGTGGCGGAAGCCCCACGGCCGCAGTGGCTTCTTCCGCTAGACGCACAACCTGGGGATGATGTTGGAGGACCTCCTTCAAGTTGCGGTACTGCTCCGTAATCTCGAGCTGGATGGAGCTGTTGGGGTAGCGGGGAGCCACTTCCCCGATGATGTCCTGAAGCACCCGGGCGTGGCTAGCTAGTTTGCCGGTATCGAAGCTGCGCAGGATGAGGTCGATCCGCGCGCTTTCCGCTTTGCCGCTCATCTCCACGGGATGAATGAACCCCTCCCGCTTCTCGGTGGTCTCGGGACTCAGCCGGTCCTTCGGCAGGGCGGCAATAATATCCGCGGCGATCTTCAGGGCGTTCTCCAGTTTGCCCTTCGCGAAGCCCGGGTGGCTGCTGGCCCCGGCGATGGAGATGACCGCACCGTCGGCGCTAAAGGTCTCGTCCTCGATGCTGCCGCGGGTCTCGCCGTCGATGGTGTAGCCAAAGTCGGCCCCCAGTTTTTCCATATCCACGGCATTGACGCCGCGCCCGATCTCTTCGTCAGGGGTGAAGAGGAGGCGCAGGCGGCCGTGGGGGATCTCGGGATGCGCCATCAGGTGCTCGGCGGCGGCCACGATGGCGGCGATGCCCGCCTTGTTGTCGGCCCCCAGCAGGGTGGTGCCGCTGGCCGTCACGATGTCGTGGCCGATGTTGTGCTCCAGCCCCTCGAAGGCGCTGGCCCGGATAATCACCTGGGGATCGTCCGGCAGCACGAGGTCCTGCCCCTGGTAATTGCGGTGCACGATGGGCTTGACGCCGGTCCCGCTGGCGTCGGGGCTGGTATCCATGTGGGCGCAAAAGCAAACCACGGGCGCGTGCTCCATGCCCGGGGTGGCCGGCAGGGTGGCGTAGACGTAGCCGTGCGCGTCGAGTTCCGCGTCCTCCAGGCCCAGGCCGAGGAGCTCCTGGGTGAGCAGCTCCCCCAGCACCCGCTGCTTTTCAGTGGACGGTTGCGTGGGGGAACGGGGGTCGGATTGCGTATCCACCCGGACGTAGCGCAGAAAGCGGTCGAGCACGTTCATGCCGCAAGATATACCCCGCGCGACCACCTTAAGTGATTTTTGACTCGCTTTTCCCCCCCCCCCGGCGGCCTTGCAACTTAGGAGTGGGGCCCTAGTCCACTCCACGTAGTCGACACGATGGTGTCGCCTACGTTTTGCGCCTACCCGGACGACAAAATAACTGCGTCAACTTTTCACCCCTGATGACCGCGCGGAGTATAGACAGGACGGCGGCTTCGTAAATGTTTCCGAACATTTTACCGGCTGGACGGCATTTAGTCAGACTTCTTGGTCCCACCCCCCGCACCCGTGGGACCGCCCTAACGCTTATCTGCCCATGACCTCTTACTTACTCGTAGCCCTCCTGGTGTTGGCCCTCGCCGGCGGCCTGTTGTATTACGTCTTTCGGGAGGAACCCATGGGACCGCTGCCGGAATTTCGTAAGCAGTGGCGCCGCCTGTTGCGCAGTGAAGTGACCTTCTACAAGACGCTGTCCCGCAGGGACAAGACGCGTTTCCAGAAACGGATGCGCTACTTTTTTCAGCGGGTCACCATCACGGGCATCGACACCGAGGTTACGGAACTCGACCGCGTACTGGTCGCCGCTAGTGGCCTGATTCCTACCTTCGGATTCGACCAGTGGAACCAGTACCCCAAGCTGCGGGAAGTGCTGATCTACGCCACGACCTTCAACCGGCAGACCTTTGCCACCGAGGGGGAGGGCCGCGACGTCGCGGGCATGGTGGGCGGCGGCTACATGAACGGCAAGCTCCTCCTGTCCCAACAGGCCTTGCGACGGGGATTCGCCAATGCCGGCCGGGACAATACCGGCATCCATGAGTTCACCCACCTGCTGGACAAGGCCGACGGAGAAACCGACGGCATCCCCGACTACTTCCTCGATCACCAGTACCTGATCCCCTGGGTGGAGATGATGCGGACGGAAATGGCCGCCATCTCCCACGGGAACTCCGACATCGACAACTACGCCACGACCAACAAGGCCGAATTCTTTGCTGTCGCCGCGGAGTATTTCTTCAACCGGCCCGCCGCCTTTGCCCACAAGCATCCGAAACTCTTCGCGTTGATGGAGCGGATCTTCCACCAGGACCTCGACGGGGACGGGGGAGTGGGTACCGTAGCCCAGCAGGACCCCGTCGCCGCCCTAAAGCCGTAGTAAGGGACAAACATGTCTTGCCCCCGAGGGTTAGGGTAGCCATGATACCCGCCTTACGCCAACAATACAACGAAACCTTCACCAACGAAGCCTACCGGGCCATGCTCGCGTGGCTTGGCGGACAGTACAATCACGACCCCAAATTCCACGTAGCCGAGACGCCCGTCTTCTTCCCCCGGGAATTCAAGGAGCGGGTGATGGCGGCCTGCCACGACGTGCTGGACGTGATTGCCGCCCCCGGCTACGCCGACCGGGCCGCCGCGGCCATTCCGCCGGGCGAGCGGGTGCCGGGACAGAACGAACATCCCCTGTTCCTGCAGCTCGATTTCGGAATCTGCCGCGATGAGGCCGGCACCCTCGTGCCCCAGTTGGTGGAGGCCCAGGGCTTTCCCTCCCTCTACCACTTTCAGGCGCTGCTCGACCGCAGTTTCCGGCAGTTCTTCACCATCCCGGAGGGCTTTTCCGCCCGATTTGACGGTTCCTCGCCCGCTGATTACCTGGATTTACTGCGCCAGACCATTCTCGGTAACCATGCCCCCGCTAATGTAATCGTACTAGAAGTAGACCCCAAGGGGCAGACCACCCGCATCGATCTGGTGGCCGCCTCGGCGGAGTTGGGCATCAGCGAAGTATGCATCAGCGAACTCGAACTGGCGGACGGAAAACTGTACTACTATAAGGATGGCGCGCGCACGCAGGTGCAACGCATCTACAACCGCGTGATCTTCGATGACCTCAATGCGCGCCCCGACCTGAAGCGGACCTTCAACATGGTCGAGGAAGCCGAGGTAGAGTGGGCGGGGCACCCCAACTGGTTCTTCCTGATCAGTAAGTATAGCCTGCCCTTCATCCAGAGCCCGTACGTGCCGGAAACGCGCTTCGTGTCGGATCTGGAACACTACCCGGAGGACCTTACGCGGTACGTACTCAAGCCCCTCTACAGCTTCGCCGGCCTCGGCGTCAACCTCCACCCGACCGTGGCCGACCTGGAGGCACTGGATCGGCCGGAGCACTTCATTCTGCAGAAAAAGGTCACCTACGCTCCGATCGTGGAGACGCCGGACGAGCCCGCGCGGGTAGAACTGCGGATGATGTACCTCTGGCCGGAGGGAAAAGACCGGCCGGTTCTGGTCAATAACCTGGTGCGGCTGTCGAAGGGCGAAATGATCGGCGTGCGCTACAACGCCGGGAAGAGCTGGGTGGGGGGTACCCTGGGTTACTTCGAGCAGTAGGGGCAGACATTTTTTCCCGTTTCGGCGTAGATACGCGGGGTAAATTTAACAACCTTGCGAAGCGCACGACCGGCGCGCCAAACCATACGCTATGCGATACCTCCTTTCTCTGTTGCTGCTGCTTCTGCTCCTCCTGGCCTGCGACTTCCCGGGGCAGGAAGGGGCAGAGGCGGGTGATGCGGGGGTCGACGGACCGGGAACGGACCCCTACAGCCTACCGAGTATCGACGGCGACGTGCTCAACGTGGTGGTGGAGATTCCCGCCGGCACCAACCACAAGATCGAGTACCGCCCCGGGGCGGGGTACCGCAACGATACCCTCCCGGACGGGGCTGAGCGCATCATCAACTTTTTGCCCTATCCGGGTAACTACGGCTTCGTGCCCTCTACCCTCATGGATAAGCAGCGCGGGGGCGACGGCGATGCCCTGGATGTGCTGGTGATCGGGGAGAGCGTGCCTACCGGAACCCAACTGCGGGTATATCCCATCGCCGCCCTGCTGCTGCGTGATCGCGGCGAGATCGATACCAAGATCATTGCCGTACCGGCGGACCCAAGCGCCCAGGTCTACCGGGCGCGGAGCTTCCTGGATTTTTCGCTGGGCAACGATGCCGCCAAGCGCATCATTGAGACCTGGTTCCTGAATTACAAGGGGCCGAACGTGACGGAATTGCTGCGGTGGGAAGATGAAGCCTACGCCTGGCGGGAAGTAAGGCGATGGCGCACCGACGCCCCGGCACCGGAGCAATAAGTTAAATTTCAATCAATTTGTGGTAATCGGCGAGCAAATCTCGTTTCCACCCGTTATGTTTACCCAGCCCGGGACAATAGTACAGTGGTTATCCAATGAACTCCCGCGTTCGGACGTTATTTGCCCCCCAGCTTCTTACTTGGTCGACGTGCAGCTTGCTACCGGCACCGATCACAATCTAGTTTATTATGAAAGGTCTACTTACACTCAGCTTGCTGATCACTGCGGTCGCCCTCAGCGCGCAGACCTTTGAGTGGAACAATAAGGAAAAGACGCCCCCCGCTCATCCGAAGGAGGTACAGATGACCCCGGAAAATTCACTAGCCGGCACGGAGGAGCGGCAAACCGGTTTGGCCGGAGTGTACACCTCCGATTCCCAGGGCAGTAAGACGGCCTACGGAGAAACCTACGACGGCCAGGAGATGACCGGCAGCCACGCCGCGCTTCCGCTGGGTACCCTCCTGCGGGTGACCAATACGGAAAATGGAAAAACGGTGGTCGTGCGGGTCACCGACCGGGGTAAGGAGTGCGCGGACTGCCTCATCACCCTCAGCGCGGTTGCCGCCGAGCAGTTGGGTATTCAGAGTCTCTCTCCGGTCAGCCTGGAGCGTAGCGGGTTCAGCAACTGGAACCCCGCCCCGCCCGTCGCGGATGCGCCCGTCCCCGTTACGTACTCCGCCCCCCTTGCTTCCGCTAAGCGGCCCACGGAAGTTGCTGCCCCCTCGACCCTCGTCCAATCCGGGGTCATCAATCGAGAAGTCGATCCGGCTCCGGCCACTTACAACCGCTATCCGCGGATTGCCCGGCCTGCCGGGGAAGTAGCCGCTACCACCGATCAGGAAGGCGTAAGCCCACCGGCCCCTACCGTTCCCGAGCGTCAGGTCGCCCGGGGTGCTTCGGCGCCCGCTCCGGCGGAGGCCCCCGTGCCCGGCGCTCAGCAGTACGCCATCCAACTGGCCGCCTACAGCAACGAGGCCTACGCCCTGCGGCGCGTAAGCGAACTGCAGGAGCAAGGTATCCAGGATGTGTACTATCGTTCGGTGACGAAGCCGAACGGCGAGGTGATCAACCGGGTCTATTCCGGTACGTACGGAACTGCCGCCGACGCGCAGTCCGCCGCACGCACTATCCAGGGACAGTTTAATCTGGCGGGAATTGTTGCTAAACTATAGGGAGTCCGCTCAGGGAGCTTCTTACGGGTGTGGCACCGAGCGACTTGCTGGGTGCCACATTTTTTTGTTCAGCACTCAGCGCGGTATCGTGGGAATGAAATTTTAACTACTTATCGAGGCTTCTATTCCAATTTTTGCTTGGCCGACCGCGTTATTTAACAAATATCGTGTAAAACCAATTTAGAGGGAAGCTGTTATGCATCCAGTACTCACGCCCGAACCATGACAAACAATTCACCAGCTACGTTGCAGCCCGCAGCCGTACTTTTTGTATTTGGAATCATCCTCTTCCTCGCCTTCGGCTAGCTGGCCAGGCGAGGCCGAAGTAGGTTACTAAGCGCTTGTTTAGGATTCCGCTCACCGCCGCAAACTTGCTCTTTTGCGCCTATTCTTCGTCTCAAAAAGCGTCACTTAGCCCGCTAGGTTCCCCTTCATGAGGCTCGAATAGACCCAGAATAGCGGCATCTTCGTCAGGCTCGGACAATCCAAACCAGCGCTCACGCCCAGGGCATTTTTGTCCAGCGGTAATTGTGGTCCGTGGTGTCGGGCAGGAATTGATTCGAGCCGTGTACTGAACTGATAATCAGCGCAGCATTCGGGATACGTGCTTATCCATTTTCGATTAAGGCACTTTAGAGCTTGTTTGGGATTCCACTCACCGCCGCAAACTTGCTCTTTTGTGCCTGTCCTTCGCCTCGAAAAGCGTCACTTAGCCCATCACCGCGAAGCAGCCACGAAGTGCACCTCCCCCTTTCGAGGCTCGATTAGCCCCCAAATAGCGGCGTTTTCGTCAGGCTCGGAGAACCCAAACAAGCGCTAAGTGCTAAGCTGTTATTTCTCCGTCAGGCATCGCGGAAGTTGGTGGCATATAAGCTTGGCTTGTGCTAACGTTCCTAAGGTGCGTGGCTTTTCCGGGAAAGCGCGGTCCGACGAGGGTGTCAGTCTCCCAATGATCGACTGAACACCACTTGGCATCGACCGGGGCCGAACAATAATTGCAACGCTAACAAGCAGTTTAAACGTTATAGTTGTATTAAATTGGTCTCCCGATGATTATTGTCCTGACTTATATTTCCCTGATTTGTGGTGGACTGCTGGTCCTACTGCTCTTGCTGGGAATCCTTGGAGGACTTGATCTCGACGTGGACCTTGATTTCGACGGGGACACGGGTGCCGAGACCGGCGGTGGGGTTGGCATCGTGAAGGCGGGACTTGCCTTTCTGTCCGTCGCGGCGTGGACTATGAAGATGCTGTTGGCTACGAGTACGCTACCCATCATAGCCGTCCTGTCCGGCGTAGCTGCGGGTGCCGTAGCCGTCTACGTTATGACCCGGGCGGTCCACTGGATGCTCGGCCAGGAAGAGAACGTAAACTGGACTTTCCGGGACGCGCTCTATCAGCCGGGTCAGGTGTACCTGCGAATCCCGGCCGCCGGGGAGGGCATCGTAAAAGTCAACGTCAAGGGGGGCATGCGGGAACTCAAAGCGCGCAGCACTGACGGCCATGAGCTGCCGACAGGTACCCCCATCGTAGTGGACGACCTGAGCACGGATAACGTGGTCTTGGTCAGCTCGGCTATTACGGACTAGCGTAGCTCCCGATGATCCTTACACCCGCGGCCCCGCCGCCTTACATCCACCTCAAATTTATTTATACATGGAACCCCTAATCCTGGTCGGCGCGGTAGTCGGCATCATCTTTCTCTTCCTGCTGTGGCTGGTGAGTCGGTACAAACGTTGCCCTTCGGACAAGATCCTGGTGGTATACGGACGTACCGGCAGTGAGGCATCCGCTAAGTGTTACGCCGGTGGGGGCACCTTCGTCTGGCCGGTCATTCAGGACTACCGTTACCTGGACCTGACGCCGCTGTCGATCGACGTGAACCTGCAGGATGCGCTGTCCAAGCAGAATATCCGGGTAAGCGTCCCGGCGCAGTTTACCGTAGGCATCAGCAATAAACCTCACCTCATGCTTGCCGCCGCCGAACGCCTCCTGGCACTGGAGCGGACCAGCATCAGCAACCTGAGCCACGACATCATTATGGGGCAGATGCGCCTGGTGATCGCCAATATGGACATCGAGGAGCTTAACATCGACCGCGACAAATTCGTGGAAAGCGTCTACCGCAACGTGGGGGAGGAGCTGCACAAGATCGGCCTGGAGCTCATCAACGTTAACGTTACGGACATCCAGGACGAGTCGGGCTACATCAAGGCCCTCGGCCAGGAAGCTGCCGCCAAGGCCATCAACGACGCCAAGATTAAGGTAGCCAACGAACTGCGGACCGGGAGCATCGGCGAGGCCGAGGCCCAGCAGGATCAGCGGTCCAAGGTCGCCGACGCCAACAGCCGCGCCGAGATCGGCGAGGCTGCCGCCCTGCAGTCCCAGCGCATCCAGATCGCGGCCGCCAACAGCCGGGCCGAGATCGGCGAGGCCGAGGCCCAGCGGGAACGCCGCATCAAGGTATCCGAGGCGGAGAGTACCGCCCAGATCGGCGAAGCCGCCGCCCGTGCCGAGGCAACCGAGGGGAAGAACACCTCCGAAGTGAAAATTGCCGAGAGCAACGCCGCCCGCGACGTAGCCATGGCCGAGGCCAGCCGGCGGGCCGAAGCCGCCCGGAAGGTGGCCCAGGCGAAGTCCCGCGAGGAAGCCTACAAGGCCGAGCAGAGCGCCGAGATCGCCCGGGCGGCCACCGAGAAGGCCCGTATGGAGGCCGAGCAGGTCGTGGTGGCCGACATCGAGAAGCAGAAAGCCATCATCGCCGCCCAGGCCGAGGCCGAGCGCCTGCGGGAGATCGCCCGGGGGGAGGCCGATGCGGTCCTGCTGCGCTACCAGGCCGAAGCCCAGGGTATGGAGGAATTGCTGCGTAAGCAGGCCGACGGCTTCCAGAAACTGGTGAGCGCCGCCGGGGGCGACCCCCAGAGCGCCATCAACTACCTCATGCTCGACAAGCTCGCCGAACTGACCCGTATTCAGACGGATGCCATTAAGGACGTCGACATCGACAAAGTAGTCGTCTACGACAGCGGAAACGGCCAGGGGGTGAGCAACTTCGTGCAGGGCCTTTACGGAATGGTACCACAGTTGGACGACTTTCTGCGCCAAAGCGGCATGAGCCTGCCCGCGGGGCTAGTCAAACGGGAAGCCCCCGCAACGCATGGTGCCAAGCCCCTTCAAAACGGGAAGGTCCCGGTGGAGGAGTAGGGCAGGGCAAGGCGGGGACCCTCGGTACCGACGCCGCAGGCTACACGGGCATACCTCCTCGGCATACCCGAATTATGGATACCTTTACCCCGGGGTGGGACCCGTCTGATTATGCTCGGCCTCATGAAAATGTTTCAGTTGACATTTACCGCCTGCCTGTGCGGTCTTCTTTCCTGTACCGGGGCAGAGGAAGGGGAGGGTGCCGAGCCCCCTTTTTCCCGTCAGTCGAACGTACGCATCAGCATTAAGGCGGAACCGGACGGGCTCAACCCCGTGCTTTCCACCCAGAGCTTATCCCGTTACGTGTACGAGCAGATTTTTCAGACCCTCAACGGCCAGGACCCCCTCACCTATGAGTTGGTGCCCCTGCTCGCGACTACCCCCGTGATTGAGCAGGAGGCCGATGGTACGCCGTCTTACTCCTACCTCATCGACTCCACCGCGCGTTGGCCCAACGGCAGTTCGGTGACGGCGGACGACGTGGTTTTCAGTATGAAGGTAGTCATGAATCCCCTCGTCGACTCCGGACCCTACCGCCTTTACTACGAGATGGTGGAGGACATTCACGTCGATCCCCGTAATCCCCTTGCTTTCCGGGTGGTTACCAAGCGACCTTACATTCTGGCCGCCCAGGCCATAGCAGATCTATACATTTATCCGGAGTACGCCTACGACCCGGAAGGGGTGATGCGGGCTATTCCACTTGCCGCACTCACCGACGCGGCTAGCGCCCGGGAACTGGAGCGGGGGAGCCAGGCGCTGCGGCGTTTCGCCACGCGCTTCAACGATCCGGTTACGGGATTTGATACCGCCCGCATCGTAGGCAGCGGTCCCTACGCGCTGGAATCGTGGGAGGCCGACACCAAACTGGTCCTGCGCCGCCGCGACAATTACTGGGGCGGCAAGGGGGACGGTCAGTTGGTGGCCATTCCCGAATCCCTGACCTACCTCGTGATCTCCGATCCCGGGACCAACATCAACGCCCTGCGCGATATGATCGTGGATGTCGTCGTCGATCTGCCGGTCGACGTCTTTCAGCAACTGCAACGGGATACCTACCTTAGTAGCCGCTACGATTTTGTGGCGGTACCCGGCTTTAAGTACTTTTCCATCCTGCTCAACGAGGAGGACCCCCTGTTCCGGGACTCGATAACACGGCGGGCACTGGCCCATACGGTGAACGTCGACGAGATCATCGCGCGGGTACTGCCCGGCCTGGCCCAGCGGATCGTCGGTCCCGTACTTCCGTCCAAGTCCTACTACAACGCCGCGCTCCCCACCGTGCCCTTCGATCTGAGCCGGGCAGCCACGCTGCTGCGGGAGGCGGGCTGGGCCGATACGAACGATAATGGGATCCTGGATAAGGTGATTGACGGAGAGCGCGTAGAATTCAGCTTCCAGCTGCTGTCCTTCAACACGTCTACCAGCGAGGCCTTCACCCTGGCTATGGCCCAGGAGGCGCGGCGGGTGGGGATTGACATCGAAGTAACGCGCATGGAAGGCCGGGCGCTGATCAAGCGGCTGAACGACGGCAAGTTCACCGCGGCCTTTAACGGACAGGGCGGAGAACCGACACCCGACGACTTTTCTCAGGTTTGGTCGTCCACCTCCGTCCCCCCCAGTGGCACGAATCGCGTAAATTTCCAGAATGCGGAGGCGGACAGTCTCGTCCAGCAGATTTCGACAACAATGGACTCCTCGGTCCGCAAGGACCTCTACTACCGCTTTCAGGAGATCATTTATGCCAACCAGCCGATGATTTTCCTATACTCTCCTTACGACCTGGTGGTTGTTTCAAAACGTTTTGACTACCGGGCCTCCTCGATCGCCCCCAACCTGGAATTCAACGCGCTGCGCGTGCGGGATTCCCTGGAGCTCACCTTTTAAATACAACGCATGAAATTGCTGCTGGCACTCTTGCTTCTTCCCCTATTGGCAATCGGCCAGGACACGACTACCGTAGCGGTGGGAGACACCACCATCTACAGTTTTGCCGACGAGGCCGCCCGTTTTCCGAGTCCGTGTGAGCGTTACGACACGACGGCTGCCGCTAAATCGGAGTGTGCCCAGCGCTACCTCCTCGATTACATCTACCAGCGCGCGCTCTACCCCGCGGAAGCCCGGCAGCAGGGCATCAGCGGTACCGCCGTCGTGGCCTTCATCGTGGAGCGCAACGGACTGGTTAACCGCCCGGAGATCCTGCGTGACCCGGGGGGCGGGCTCGGGCTTTCGGCCCTGCGCAGCGTCATCGGGATGCAGCGCGAAGTGCTCTGGCGGCCGGCTTTCCGCGATACCACGCCCGTGCGCTTCCGGGTGGTGCTGCCCATCCGCTTCCGCCTCGAGGAGCCGAAGCCCTACGTGATCATCAGCCAGGATACGGTCTACACCGAGCTGACGCGGGCGGCTACTTTCAACGGGGATCTGGTAGCTTACCTCGACGAGCAGATCGCCTATCCCGACATCCCGCAAGACAGCTGCGCTACCGGGCAACTCGATATCCAGCTCATCATCCAGCCCAGCGGCCTCGTGGAGGTGAATGATATTATCGACTACAATGACCTGGGCGTAGCATTCACCTCCAGGGCCATCGATGTGGCTACCGGATCTTTTGGCCAGTGGCAACCCGCCGAGTATGAGGGACGTAAAGTCGCCAGCGCCTACGACGTCTCCTTCAACTTTGCCCCCACCGACCCGGGCTGCAACTACATCGTCGACAAGTACAATCAAGCCCTGCGGACCATGCGGCAAGCCGATGTGCTCGTCCGGGACAGTACGACCCTGGAAGAAGGACTCGCGCAAATGGGAGAAGTGATTCAGGCATTTCCCCGCGATGGGCGTTTCCGCATTCTACGCGGCCAGGCCCTGATGGACAACAACCGCCTGGTGGAAGCCTGCGGCGACCTCACCCTGGCTAAGGAGATTTCCCTCATTGACTGGTACGATTCGGTACTCCCGCTCATCTGCCGCGAGCCCACGACGCCGGAGGAAGAGTAGGGGAGCGGGCGGGGCCGCAGGTGCGTAGCAAGCACCGCGAGCGTGGAGGTCTGGCCCTGGGTCGTACTTTGTACCCATCACACGGAATAAACCGACCCAATGAAGCCCGTTTTCCTGATTTTCTGCCTACTGGCACTTTCCTCCCTGCTCACCGCCCAGTCCGATCCCGTAGCCCCGCCCCCCGCGGCGGACCCCCGGCTCTACGCCATTGCCGATGCACCCGACCCCGCCCGGATCGAAGCCGACGTCACGACCCTGGTCAACTTCGGTACCCGCCACACCCTGAGCGATACGACCAGCGCCACCCGGGGCATCGGCGCCGCCCGCCGGTGGATCTTTGCCGAGTTCGAGCGCATCGGCGCGGCCTGCGGCGGCTGTCTGGAGGTGATGTACCAGCGCAATTTCGTGGCCGGTGACCCCGAGAGCCGGATCAAGGAAGATACCTGGGTCGTCAACGTCATCGCCGTGCAGCGCGGCACCCGCGACCCCGACCGCTTCATCATGATGAGTGGCGACATCGACAGCCGCGTCAGCGATGCCCTGGACGGCAGCAGCGACAGTCCCGGCGCCAACGACAACGCCAGTGGCATGGCCGGTGCGCTCGAAGCGGCCCGTATCCTCACCCAGTACCAGTTTCCCGGCTCCATCCTCTACGTCGGCCTCAGTGGCGAAGAGCAGGGGCTGTTCGGCGGCAAGGGCATGGCCGACTGGGCCAGGGAAAAGGGATGGAACATCACGGGCACCCTCAACAACGACATGATCGGCAACATCACGGGCGTGGACGGGGTGACCGACAACACCAGTTTCCGCATCTTCTCCGAGCCCTTCTACCCGGATGACGTCAAGGACGAGCGCAAGAACATCTACCGCCGCTTCTTCGGGGGCGAGGTGGACGGCCCGAGCCGCCAGCTGGCCCGCTACATCGATGCCCAGACCCGGCAGTACACGACCAACCTGGACCCGATGATGATCTACCGCCTGGACCGCTTCGGCCGCGGCGGCCACCACCGGCCCTTCAACGATGCGGGCTTTCCCGGCGTCCGCATCATGGAGACCCACGAGAACTACACCCAGCAGCACCAGGACATTCGCACGGAGGACGGCATCGAATACGGCGACAAGCTCGCGCACGTCAACTTCCCCTATGCCGCCAAGCTTACCGGCGTCAACGCCATTACCCTGGCCGGACTGGCGGCCGCGCCCCCGCCGCCGCCCCTCGTCATGATCGGTGGAGCCGTGGAGCCCAGTACCCGCCTGCGCTGGGAAGCGCCCGAAACGGAAACCCCCATCGCCGGGTACTACGTACACTGGCGGCTCACCACCGCCCCCCAGTGGGAGCACAAGCGCTTCGTACCCGCCGGCCAGCTCGATCACACCCTCGAGAATATTGTAGTCGACAACTTCTTCTTCGGCGTCTCCAGCGTCAGCGCGGACGGTAACGAGAGCGTAGTGGTGTTCCCGAGTACGCTCATTCCCCGCGGAACGTAATCTAGTGCTTCGGGACCGAAATAAGCTGCCCCTTGACTGGCCAGCGCGGCGCTGCACTTCCCCGCCAAAAATCCACCGCAGCTACGGCTATGCTGAACTTTTGTCCGCTCGTTCAGCACCACGCTGTCGGCGTCAAGCTATTGCTTAGAGCTTGTTTGGGATTCCGCTCACCACCGCAAACTTGCTCTTTTACGCCTTCTCTTCGCCCCGAAAAAGGTCACTTAGCCCGCTAGGCTCCCCTTTTCGAGGCTGGATTAGACTCAAAATAGCGGCGTTTTCGTCAGGCTCGGAAAACCCAAACAAGCTCTTAGTTCAATCTTGAAACACTGGCCGCTAACTGGCATGCGGTTACCTCCCTACTTTTAGGATCCAAACCCCCTTTATGATGTTCCGTTTTTGGTGGCTACTTCTTATTCCCCTGTTCACCGCCGCTCAGCCGGACTTTGGTTCCCGGCTGCCCCTGCTATTGATCGATAGTGAGGGAAGGGCGATCGTCGACGATCCTAAAGTCACCGCCCGCCTCTCCGTGGTGGACCGTACGGACGGCCAGCTCAATCGACCATCGGATGCTCCCACGGGCTACGATGGGTTTATTGGAATAGAATTGCGCGGGAGCACTTCCCAGAGTCTGTTCCCGAAGCAGGGATTCGGGTTCGAAACGCGGGACGCGGAGGGGGAGGACCTCGACGTAGCCCTGCTCGGTATGCCGGAAGAGGAAGACTGGGTACTGCACGGGCCCTACAGCGACAAGAGCCTGGTACGCAATGCCCTGACTTACCACCTGGCGGGTCAGATCATGGAGTATGCCCCCCGTACGCGCCTGGTCGAACTTGTCGTCAACGGGGATTACCGGGGCGTGTACTTGCTGACGGAAAAGATCAAGCGCGATAAGCACCGCGTGGACGTCAGCAGACTCACTCCCGAGGACAATGCCGGCGACCAACTCACCGGCGGTTACCTGATCAAGTTGGATAAATTTACCGGAGAAGTCGGCAATCGGCCTACGCATTTTCTCTCTCGCTACGGTTCGGCCCCGTCCGGGGGCAGGGAAGTACGCCTCCTCTACGATTACCCCGAACCGCAAGACATCACGCCCGCCCAGCGGCAGTACATCACGGACTTTATTCACGCCTTCGAGGACCGGCTGGCGGGAGAATCCTTTACGGACGCGGTAGCCGGTTACCGGCCCCTGGTAGATCTACGGAGTTTTGTGGATTTTCTCATCGTCAACGAGGTGAGCCGCAACATCGACGGCTATCGCCTCAGCAGTTGGCTATATAAGGAAAAGGACAGTAAGGGAGGGAAGCTCCACATGGGGCCGGTGTGGGACTTCAACCTTGCCTTCGGCAACGCGGACTACTGCGCCGGGAGTAGTACCACAGGCTGGGCCTACGACTTTAACGAAGTGTGCCCGGACGACAACTGGTTGCTTCCCTTCTGGTGGGAGCGGATGCGGCAGGACCCCGCCTTCCTAAACCTATGGCGGGAGCGGTGGGCGGAACTGCGGGGGGACGGTGGTCCACTCAGCGATGTCCGTCTGGTGGGTAGCCTGGATAGTCTGACCGCCCTGCTGGAAGACGGGGCCGCCCAACGCAATTTCGACCGCTGGCCGGTGCTGGGTACGTACGTTTGGCCGAACAACTTCGTAGGAGCGGACTACGGGGCCGAGCTGGCCTACCTACGGGAATGGATCGCTGCACGGATGGAGTGGCTCGACGGGGCCACGCGCGCTTTGACTACCTCGGTGGCCTCCCCTAATGAACCGGTCGTTATCCTGGCTTTACTTCCTAATCCCACCACCGGTACCTTCCGCCTGGGTCTGCCCGAGCAAATGCGCCCAGGCATCACCCGGGTGTACGATGGCCTGGGACGGGTGCTGCTCACCGGGCAGCCCGGGCAGCGGGAATTCGATTTGGGATCGGCCCCGGCGGGGGTATACACGGTAACGGCGACCGTAGAGGAACGGCGGTACGTAGGGCGAGTGGTGCTACGGCGGTAGTTGCCTATTGCTCAGGTTGCTGACGGATAAAAGGGGGGAGGAGGGTAAACGTCCCGGGAATACGGGCAGGGTCCTCATCGGATATACTGATGGAGTGCAGCAACGAAAGCATAGTAGCGTTTCTTAGTGCGCTGATTCCGCGGGAGGCTTAATTTAGGTGAGAGGCAACGGTCTGACGGCCGCCGTACGTCTCTTAGTATAAACCCCCTGCTTATGCGCTACCTATTACCCTTACTGTGCACTTTCCTGCTTACCTCCTGTGAGACGGAGGAGGTTTACGAGCTGGCTACGTCCAATCACGACTTTATCGAGTTGGAGATCGACGGGGAGAAGATGCTGATGAACGCACGCCCCCAGCTCTCCAGCAACTATTACTGGTACGATGGCAGTAATGCCAGTGTCGATATCGCACACAGCACCCCGGATCACCTCCACTCCCTCGAGCTTTCCCTGAGTGGGTGCGATTTCGGACCGGCCGATGCACCGCTCCGCCTCGGTACCAAGGCGGACAACAAATCAGCCGCCGGCTGTTCGGCCCGCGAACAGGGCGTGACTATTTCCTACACCACCTTCGAGCTTGGCGGTAGCCCCGGCTGTCCGCACCTCGAGGGTACCCCCACCCAGCTGAGCGGTACGGTTTCCATTACGGAGTGGAGCGCCGATGGTCGGGTAGTGGGTACGTTCGAAACGGACCGGACCACCGCCCACGACTATACCCTGCGGGGACGCTTCGAGACCACGCTGGAATAGCCGGTGAAGTGTCGGTGTCGCCCCCCGCTTCCCGCTGCCCCGTACTCCATGCCCTCCTGGCCGCCTGTCACCGCCGCGATGCCGCGGCCCAGCAGTGGCTGTACCGGGAATGGTACGGCTTTGCCCGGACCCGGGCGCTGCCCTACGGGGCCGGAGAGCAGGAAGTGCAGGAGATCGTACAGGATAGCTTCTTGAAGTTATTCCTCTCGCTGATCCGACAGCCCTTTGACGGTAATTTCACCGCCTACTTTCACCGCGTCATCGTCAACGCCGGCATCGATCACTTTCGGCGCTACCATAAGGCACGTACGTCCGCCCAGCCCGCGAAGGACTGTGGCGATCCGGTGAGTAATCAGGCCCTCGAACAGCTCGAACGGGAAGACTGTATCCGCCTGCTGCAGTCGCTGCCACCGGCCTACCGGCTGGTCTTCAATCTCTACGTCTTCGAAGGCTACCAGCACCCCGAGATCGCGGACCGACTGGGCATCACGGCGGGTACCTCCCGCTCGCATTTATTCAAGGCCCGTCGTGCCTTACGCCCCCTGGTCAGTGCCTACTTTAACCTGAATCTGCACCACGATGAATAGGCTGGATCATTTCTTCCGTTCGCGCTACCCCCAGTTCCCGCCGCCCGCGGAGACTCCCCCCGCCGGCGCGTGGGAGCAACTGGAGGGCCGGCTGGCCGCCGCCCAGGCAACGGAGGAAGGCCGTAGACCGCTTCCCATCCTGTTCCGGTGGAGCAGTGGCGGAGCAGCCCTCGTATTCCTCCTCGCGGGAATCGCGTGGGCGGTTTCCGACCCCGTGCTGCCGGAGCAGTTTGCCTTCCCCATCCCCCAGGTACCCAGCCGGTCCGCCGCCTATCACGTAGTGAGCGCCCCGGATGCCGTAGCCCCGCCGGCTCCCGTCGCGGCCGACCACCGTTCGGAACCCCCGGGTGCGCGGCCCGTGACCGGCTATGCGGTCCCCGCCGGTGAACGGGAACCCGCAGCCGAATCTCCCGGAGCACTGGGGAGCGGGTTCGCCCGGCCTACCGTGACCGTCCCGCGACCAGCGGTTCGGCCGGTGGCTGAGCTTGTGCCGGGCGTTGCGCGATCCGTAAGCTCCCTGCGCTCCGATGCGGACTACCTGCTGCGCCGCATGGTCGCCGGATTGGACCCCATCATGGTACCGGTTCAGCCGGCGGACCCTTCCCGGGCCCGTCGGTACGCGGGGGACGCGCTAGCGGCGAAAGGACCCAAAAACCGATTCGAGCGGGTGCCTCACTACGCGCGCAATCCACCAAACTGGGAGGTGAGTGCGCGGGTGCTGCCCCTGATGATCGGTGGTTACGGATCGTTCGAGCGCCTAACCAGTGTGCCACCGGCTTCCGGGCAGGCCGCCCGCTTTTTCACCGTACCGGACGGCCCCCCCCTGCAACTGTACAATTCCAGCAGGGCGGGGAGCTACGGCTCGATCTACGATCGGCAGTTAGGCATCTACATGGCGGGCATCGAGGTGGCCCGGCGCTTTTCTTCCGGGTTCCGCTTCAGCCTGGGCGGAGTGTACTCCCACGAAGGCGGAGGTGCTGACGACCCCGGAAGGGACGTCGTAAATAATTTGGCGGCGGATGAATACCTGCTCGTCACCGCTTACGACCTCAACTGGGCTTCCCTGTGGCTCACCCTGGGGGTGCAGTACACCATCAACCGCCGCCGCCGCTTCCGGATCAATATCGGGCTGCAGGGCCTGGGGATGGTCGCCGATACTTACGGGCGGGAGCAGTTTTTACTGGGGGGCGAGCCCCGGGAAAGCATTTTTGTGAGCCGGGTCACTACCCGCAACCGTACTTTTCTTAGCTGGGTCCTACCCGCACCGCAACTCACCTTTGAGTACCGGCTGCGGCAGCACATCGCCCTGAGTCTGGGGATCGGCGGGATGACGGGTATCGGAGCTACCTACCAGTGGGGCGGGCCGGGGACGCGGGTGCAAAGAGGACACCTTAGTCAGTAAAGCGGAGGTCGCGCACGTAGCCCAGGCGTTCCAGTTCGCGGACTTCGAGCACGGGAAAATCGAATTCACGGGTGACCCGCCCCCGGAGCCGGTACACGCCGTTGCCCCGCAACGGACAGCGGTGGTAAACATCCGGAAAATGTACGCTGTCGAAGTACTGCCCCTGCTCGGTCAGCCAGCAACCGAAGCTCATGCGTTCCCCCTTGACGGTAGGGACCACTTTGTCACAAACGAAGTAAGCCCGCAGGGAAGTAGTGCCGTTTTCGGGGATGGGGGATAAGGGGTGAGGGGGGGAAGGAGCGGGGGATGGAAGGGGGGGAGGGTCGATATCCCAGGAATTCGGGCAAGGGGCCTCATCGGGCGGAAGCGGGTCATTCGATGTGTCGCCTCCGGAAGATATGCGACCCCCGGAGCAATCCACCAGCAAAAACGGGGAACACAGCGGAAAGCCCAGCAGTTCCAGCTCATCGAAGGCCTGGTCGAACTGCCGGGAAGTGAGGCGGTGGCCGGGGCGGTGGTTGGGGGTCTCGTCGAGGGCGAAATCGTGGTCGGGGTCCGCGCGCTGGAAGAGGTCGAGGGAGGGCTCCCGGCGGAGGCGGGGGTTGAAAACGGCGTTCTTTTCCCAGAGGAGTTCCGACTTGCGCTTGCCGGTAAAGCGGAAGGCGCCGATGCGGATCAGCAGTTCGAGCTGGCTGCTCTCCACGTCCACGCGGGTACAGAAATCGGAGAGATCCTCGAAGTCGCCCGCCTGCTGGCGGGACAGCACGGTGCGGTGGATGAGCTGCTCCGATACGCCCTTCAGGTGGATGAAGCCGAGGTAAAGATCCCGGCCCCGCAGGTCGGTCAGGTAGATGCTGCGGTTGATGCAGGGGGCGTGGATGCGGGCGCCGGCCATGCGGGCTTCGTGCAGGTAAAACTCCGTCCTGTAGAAGCCACCGAAATTGTTGATCACCCCCACGATGAACTCCAGGGGGTAGTAAGCCTTGAGGTACAGGCTCTGAAAACTCTCCACGGCGAAGCTGGCCGAATGGGCCTTGCAGAAGGAGTAACCGGAAAAGCTTTCCACCTGGCGCCAGACCTCCCGGGCGGTGTCCTCGGCATGGCCCCGCACCCGCGCCCCCGCAAAAAACTTCTGGCGGAGCTTCTCGAAGGTGTCGCCGTTGTGCTTTTTGCCCGACATGATGCGGCGCAGGACGTCGCTCTCGTCCAGGTCCAGGCCGGCGAAGTGGTGGACGATCTTCATCACGTCTTCCTGGTAGACCATGATGCCGAAGGTCTCGCCGAGGTGCTCCTCGAACACGGGGTCGATGTAGTCGAAACTGTGGGGGAAGTGGTAGCGGCGGATGTACTCCTTCATCATGCCCGACTTGGCCACGCCGGGGCGGATGATGCTGGAGGCCGCCACGAGGTGGATGTAGTTGTCGCAGCCCAGTTTGGTGAGCAGGCCGCGCATGGCGGGCGACTCGATGTAGAAGCAGCCCAGGGCCCGCCCGCTCTTCAGCATGGCGCGTACGCGGGGGTCCTGCTTGATGGTGTGCAGGTCCTGGAGGTCGACGGCCGTGCCGTGGTTACGGCGTACGAGTTCGGCGGCGGAGCGCAGGTGCCCGAGGCCGCGCTGACTGAGCACGTCGTACTTGTGCAGGCCCATGTCTTCGGCGTGGTACATGTCGCAGTGGGCCACCGGGAAGCCCTTGGGCATCAGGCGCTGGGCGGTGTGGTAGTAGATGGGTTTTTCGGTAATGAGTACGCCCCCGGCGTGAATGCTGAGGTGGTTAGGCAGGCCGACGAGCCGACGGGCAATGTCGAGGACGGTGTGGGCCTTGGGGTCGGCCTCGGCACGGCCGTGAGGGTCGCGGACGAGCTGGTCGATCTCTTCTTTGGGCAAGCCGTAGACTTTGGCGACCTCGCGCAGGGCGGCCCGCCCCTGGAAGGTGGAGTAGGTAGCCAGCAGCGCGGTGTATTCGCGGCCGTAGCGTTTGAAGATGTAGTCGGTGACATCGTCGCGCTCGTCCCAACTGAAATCGATGTCGAAATCGGGCGGGCTGGCGCGGAAGGGGTTGATGAAGCGCTCGAAGTAGAGGTCGAGCTCCAGGGGGTCGACGTCGCTGATGCCGATGCAAAAGGCAACGATGGAGTTGGCCCCCGAGCCCCGCCCGACGTGCTGGTAGCCGGCCGAGCGGGCGTAGCGGACGATGTCGTAGGTGATGAGGAAGTAAGGGCAAAAATCCTGCTTCTTGATCACGGCCAGTTCCCGTTCGGTGCGCAGGCGGGCCTTCTGGAAGCGGGGGCCGGGGGGATAGCGGCGGGCGACGCCGGCCAGGGCGAGCTTTTCGAGGAGGTGGTAGTCGCCCTCCTTGGAGCCGGTGAAGCTCTGGCGGTTGATCTGCAGGCCGGTTTCGAGCTCGGCCGTACAGGAGTCGATGATGCGCTGGGTGTTCCGCAGGATGGCGGGGTAGGCCCGGTAGAACTGCCGCAGGGTCTCGGGCGGCAGCAGGCGGTCGCCGCGCTTGGCCAGGTCGGCGGGGCTGAGCTTGGTGTGGACGGTGTTGCGGTCGATGGCCCGCAGGGTGCGGTGGAGCTGGTAGTCCTCCTCGGTGACCGCCACGACCGGGGCCAGTACGATGAGCTTGTCCTGGTAGTGGCGCAGTTCGTGGCTGAACAGGCGATTGACGTGCTGTGGGCGGATGCCGAGCAACTCGTTGTCGCGGAAGTCGCGGATGGGCTTGCACAGGCGGGGGTAGACGATCCATACATTCTCCAGCCGCGGGGGAACGAGGGGCAGGGGCTTATCGTCGAGGGAATGCTCGCTGAGGAAGCGGCAGAGGTTGTGCCAGCCCGCGGCGTTGCGGGCCAGGCCCGTGTAGAGCCACTGCTGGTCGCGGCGGAAGGTGATGCCGAGGATGGGCTTGATGCCGTGGCGGCGACAGTGAGAAATGAATTCCACGGCGCAGCTGGTGTTGTTGTTGTCGGCCAGGGCCAGGCAGTCCACCCCCCAGGCGGCGGCTTTCTCCACCAGGGCGGCGGGGGAAAGTACGCCGTACCGCAGGCTGAAGGACGTATGGCAGTTGAGGTGCACGCCTCAGGAGTGCGGGTGCGGAGCCCCGGTGGGGCGGGGGCGGAGGGGATAGATGGGGTAGGGGGAAGCCGTTCGCTTCCGCCCGCCCGTTCGGAGCGCAGAGGACATGTTTCGTGAGTATTAAAAGACTAAAACGGTAGCAAAAGCCAGCTGATCAACAAATAGGGGCAGACCGGCGAAACCGGTTTCCGAAACTGTACGTAACTAAGGGTATCCCACAACAAAGAAACACGTCTAGCTCCGTTAAAACAACTTATTTGTTTTAAAAACTAAATTTAAGCAACATTCAATAGTTTTTTGGCTAGCACGGTGACCGGATCCAGCGCAGTTGCGCGGGGGAGTCCGTTCCTGATTGATTGACCTGGTTATTTCCAGACACTATGGGTGGAGGTTTGTACCGACGCTGAAGAGTGCGCATTCCGCTTGCGCGGAACCGGCTAGCGGGCAGCTCCCTTAAGAACAAACCAAATGACAAAACAAGCAAACGAAAGCTTTCAGCACGTGTTCCTCGGGCGCCTGGCTAAGCGCTTTTCTTCCCGGAGTGAGATGGTGCGGCAGGTTTCCGGGGTACTCCACGTCGGAAGAGACGCCGTCTACCGGCGGATGCGGGGGGATACCGCCCTGACGGCGGATGAGATGATGCTCCTCTCCGAGACGTTTCGCCTAAAGCTGGAGGCCGAAACCGAGGTGGGGGAAGTCCCCAAACTGCGGTACCCCAGCACCCGCAACCCGATCAAGACGGAATTCGATCACTTCGCTAACCTGGAAAAACAGGTGGCGGAATTGAAGCGCCTGTCGGGGGCAAGTATCGATCTGGCCTCTCCCGAGTTGCCGATGTACTACGAGATGTCTACCCCCTTGCTGTGCAAGTTCAAGACCTTCACCCACGGCATTACCTCCTGGGACATCGACAAGTGGAAGAACGCCGAATTCACGCCCGACCTGATCAGCGATCAGATTTATGTATCCGCCAATCAGATGATCCAGGATCACTACCGCCTCCCCACGCGGGAGATCTGGTCGGTGGGCCTACTGGACGTGACCCTGCGGCAAATCAACTACATGGTTCAGGTCGGACGTCTCCGGCGGCGGGAGCACATCGAACAGCTGTTTGACGAATTGCTGCGGATTGTAGATCACCTGGAGCGCATGACGCGGAGCGGGAAGCGGTTCCCGATGGGAGAGGACCCCCAAGAAAACAGCCCGTCCTTCCGGGTGTACCACAACGAACTTTCGAATACCAACAACATCGTACTCATCCAAACGAAGATGGCGACTTTCGTTTTTACCAGTTTGGTCTACCCGAACTACATCGTAGCTACGGACGACCGGCTGTGCAACGAGGTGGAGCATTGGTTTGAAAACCTGGTAGCGTACGGGAACCCACTCCACGCCGACGCGGGTAAATACGCCGGGCCGTACTTTTTGCACCTCCGGAAGCAGATCGAACAGTACCGAAGCCGGGTATAAGAAGCCAGTATTTTTTCTGATTTGCCAAATCTGGGAAATGTTAAATTCTTGCAAACTACAATGAAACAGCCAACTATTGTAGGAACAATGCTGTCTTTGTTATTAACTTGGAGTTAACGAACACACTCTTTATTAATATTTGATAACGGCATATGTGTAGTGTTGCACTAATTGCTATTCCCAAAATGATAAATGGCGCTACCTTAGCGCAATGATTCGGTGCATCCCTTGGACCGACTCCGTAAGAATAGGTTTATTTTTCATGAGAGACGCTGTGGACAACACAGTCGTATAACAAGGACCCGGGCAGTTGAGCCCGGGTCTCTTTTTTAGTATGGAACCCATCCAACCCGACAAGCCGAGCCTCGGTCTTTTCCTCCTGATGACGGCTATCTACTTTGCTTCTTACTTCGGCCTGAAGTATGGGGTATTCGGCGGTGAGCTGCCCGTGCTCCTTAATGTGGGCCTGATCGCCGTCTGCCTCGGCCTGGTGTTCTTGGTTAAGCGGCGCGCGCGGTAGCGGCGGGGCGCGGGTGAACTCCCTCCCCGGATTCGGTTTATAAGGAACAGGCGAGATCCTCGCTTTTCGCACCCATTCCGCCATCCGATGATCGATCCCCGGTTTCTCCCTTCTTCCGACTCCCGTCGCCGCTTTCTCCGCCGTTCCGCCGTCGCCGCTTCCGGCCTGTTACTGGCCCCCGGGTTAATCGCCTGCGGCAGGAGCAACGCCGCCGCTTCCGCCGAAAACACGGCACCCGCGCCCGCGCCCGCTGGTCAGGACCGAAAAATTGGCGTCGCGATCTTAGGTTTGGGAAGTTACGCCAGCGGGCAGATTGCTCCCGCCCTGCAACTTACTCAGCACTGCGTGCTGCGTGGCCTGATCACCGGCAGCCCCGAAAAGCTGCCGGAGTGGCAGCAGAAGTACGGAATCAAGGACGCGGACGTCTACACCTACGATACGATGGAGGGGATCGCAAATAATCCGGACATCGACGTGATCTACATCATTACCCCTACGGCTACCCACCGGGATTTTGCCGTGCGGGCGGCCGCTACCGGCAAGCACGTCTGGTGCGAGAAACCGATGGCGATGACGCCCGCGCAGTGCCAGGACATCATCGATGCCTGCAAAAAACAGAACGTACAATTGAGTATCGGTTACCGGATGCTGCACGAGCCGAATACCCAGAAGCTGATTCAGCTTACGCAGGAGAAGGCTTACGGTGCGCTCACGTCAGCCCGTGCCTACGCGGGCTACGCCGGCAGCCCCCCGCCCGCGGATTACTGGCGGGGACAGCGCGACATGGGCGGCGGGGCACTCTACGATATGGGCGTCTATACGGTAAACGGCCTGCGCTACGGTACCCAGATGGCTCCCCTAGCCGTGGTCAGGGCCGAGCAGCGCCGACAGGACCGGCCCAATGGCGTGGACCTGACCACCACCTACGTCCTGCGTTACCCGAACGGCATGACGGCGGAGGGGAAGACCAGCGTCGTAGAAAAGTATAACGAGCTGCACGTGGAAGCCGAAAACGGGTGGTACGAAATGGACCCCATGCAGCCCTATGACGGCGTGAAGGGAAAGACGAGTGACGGGAAGGTGCTCGGCCCCCCGGTTCCCAACCAGCAATCACTACAGATGGACGACGACGCCCTAGCGATCCTGAACGACACGGAGCCCATAGCTCCGGGAGCGATGGGGAAAGCCGATGTCGCCGTCATTCGGGCGATTATAGAAAGTGCGGCTACGGGGAAGGAGGTGGTGGTTTGAGTTTACTAAGCGCTCGTTTGGGTTTTCCGAGCCTGACGAAAACGCCGCTAGTTTGAGTCTATACGAGCCTCGAAAAGGGGAGGTGCACTTCGTGGCTGCTTCGCGGTGACGGGCTAAGTGACCTTTTTCAGGGCAAAGAATAGGCACAAAAGAGCTTTGCGGCGGCGAGCGGAATCCCAGACAAGCTCTAATTACAACCTAACCACACACATTTTACCCTTTGACGGGGATGCTCGTTGGCGCTGGTGCGGGTGAGGAATTGGCGGAGCGGGTGCGGTGGATGTCGCGGGGCAAATTGTAAATGGTACTTTGGAAATTGTAATTTGTAAATCCTCCCATATGTATCCTACCTGGCGCTGGTACGGTCCGCCCGACCCCATTACGATCGACGAAGTTTCTGCTCTCGACATCCGGGGAGTAGTTACGGCCCTGCATCACGTGGAGAACGGAGCCATTTGGAGCCGGGAAGAGATCGGCAAGCGGAAGCGGGAACTTCGGGGTATGACGTGGTCTGTCGTGGAAAGTGTACCGGTCCACGAGGGCATCAAGCAGAATTCCACGGAGACGCCGCAACTGCTCAGCAACTACCAGGCGAGTCTGCGCAACCTGGCCGCGGAGGGCATCACTACCGTCTGTTATAATTTTATGCCGGTACTCGACTGGACGCGTACGCGCCTGGCGGTGCCGGTGCCGGGGGGGACGACCGTAGCCCTGAACGGACTGGATCTCCTGGTCTTTGATATTTTTCTGCTGGCCCGGCCGCACGCCGCGGACGATTACCCGGCCGAACTGGTGGAGCTGGCTTCCGACCACTACGAAAATATGTCGGAGGCCGAGCGGGAGGAGGTGACCGTAAATATGCTGAAGGGGCTGCCGGGGTCAGAGGAAAGTTTCACCATGGCCACCTTCCGGGAGGCGATTGGGCCGTACCTGCACATCGACCGTGCGCAGGCGAGGGGCAATCTGCGTCGCTTTCTCGAGGCGGTCGTCCCGACGGCGGCTGCGGAAGGAATCAAACTGACCATCCACCCCGACGACCCGCCGTGGCCGGTGGTCGGACTACCCCGCATCGTGTCGACGGTCGACGACCTGCGGGAAGTACTCGGTATGGTGGACGATCCGGCGAACGGACTCTGCCTGTGCACGGGCTCCCTGGGTAGCCGGGCGGACAACGACCTGCCGGCGATGGCGCGGGAATTTGTCGACCGGGTCCATTTTATTCACCTGCGGAACGTGACCCGCGCCCGCCACGAAAGCTTTACCGAGAGCGGACACCTACAGGGGGACGTAGATATGGCTGCCGTGATGAGCGAACTGCTCAAGCGCGAAGAAAGTATCCCCTACCGTCCCGACCACGGCTTTACGCTCTTCGATGACCGAAAGCGGCGCACCAATCCGGGCTACAGCCTATACGGCCGCATGCGCGGACTGGCCGAACTGGAGGGCTTACGTGCCGGGCTCCTGGCGCGCTAGCTACTTGACGATCGCTACGGATCCTTTGATCGCTACGCGGACGCCGTTGTTTAGTAATACCGAACCGACGTAGGCAAACACTCCGTTGCCCATGGGCTCGCCGCGGAAGGTGCCGTCCCATCCGCCGTCTTCCTCACTGTCCTGTTCCCAAACCAATTCTCCCCAGCGGTCGAATACCCGCAAATCGGTGACCGAGGCGATGCTCTGGCTTCCATACACCCGGAAGCGGTCGTTGTGATTATCGCCGTTAGGGCTGAAGGCCGTAGGAACGTAGATCTGCGGAGTTTGGCTTACCCGTACTATGATTCGGTCGGTAGCGCTGCAGTTGTCTCCGTTAGTATAGGTCAGCATGTACTCCGTCGTCGCGGTAGGCATAACCGTGGGGGAGGCGCAGTCGGTACAACTCAGGCTGGCGTCCGGGCTGCTCCACTGATACGTGGCGTCGCTGGTGGAGAGAAGCTCATCGTGCGGGAGGCCAAGCACGGTACTTTCCCCCAGATTTATGGTGTATTCTTGCCCGAGATCGATCACGGCGGGGGTGGGCGCCTTGATGCTTACGGGTCCGGAGGTCAGGGTACATCCGCTAGCGTCCTCGACGGTAAAGTGGTAGACCCCTGGTCGGAGATTACCAAAATCGGCACTTTGCTGCACTGGATAGCTTTCCATGCGATAGAGGTAGGGGGCGTTGCCTCCCGTAGCGGTCAGGCGCACGGTACCGCTGTTGGGGTCATTACAGTTTACAAAGCCCGGGGTGGGCGTTAGATCCAGGGGGGTAGATCCTGTAACCGAAAAGTGCTTCTCAAGACTGCAGCCGGAGGCGTCCGTAATGATGGCGGTATAGCTCCCGGTGGGGAGATCGGTACGCAGTGTGGCATCGGCGTGCTCGGACTGAAGCGCACCGTTCTTATACCAATCGATCATCAGCGGGGTTTCGCCACTCGACTTCAACAGGGAGATTTCTCCTCCGGTGCCGCAACTGCCCTGGCGGACGGCGAAGTCAGCGGTGAAGGAGGAAAGGTAGGCTACTTCGGCGGTTACGGTTTTTTCGCAGTGGTCCGCGTCCGCAACCGTTAGCGTATAGAAGCCGGCGGCGGCTACCGCGAGGGTGGGGGAGTTCGTTCCCAGGGTGTTGCCGAACTCATCCATCCACCGGAAGGTAGCCTCGGCGGCATCGTCCAAGGTGACGGAGATCCGACCGGTGCCCGTCTGACACTCGATGTCTTCTACCTCAACGGAAGCGACGGTAAAGGATTTGGCCGGATCGATCCAGATGGTGTCCATAACGAGTGCACACTTGTTGCCGACGAAGGCCAGCACGGCCTCGATTTCTCCGGCGACGACCTGTACCTCACCGTTCTGGGAGGGAAGCATCCGTTCGTCGGGGAAGGAGCGGAAGAAAAACTTGGGGGCGTAGGAATTGGAGGTTACGCGGATGGTGACCACTTCTCCGGCACAGGGGCGGGCGGGCGACATTTCGAGTTGGTAGTCGAGGGGAGAGTCGTAGGCCGCTACGAATTCTTCGGTGTGCTCGATACACGATTCGGTGATGGTTACTGAATAGGTACCCGGCTCGGTAACCGTCAGGCTCCTGCCCGTGGACCCGTCGCTCCAGCGGTAGGTAGCACCACTGTTCCGGCGGGGGGATACGACAACGGTATCGCCGGGGCTGCAGATCGCTACGTCGTCGGGAAACTGGTCGGTAATGATGGGACGCTGGATATTGACTTCTTCCGTTAGGGCACAACCCAGGGAGGTATTGACCTGCATTACGTAACGGCCATCGACGGAAGCGCCCGCCTGCAGAGCAAGGATGTGAGTCAGTAGCCCCCGAAATAGCTACCCCGTTACGGAACCATTGGTAGGTAGCGCCGGCTATTTTCTGTCCGCTTAGCGTGATGCGCTCGTCACACACCGTCAGGCCATCTACCGCCACGGGGCCCGCAACGAGCTGGGCGAAAGTCTCGGGAGTGTTAAGGATGAGGTTGTCGATAAAGTAATAATTGCGGTAAAAGTCGCCGTTGGCCCGGCCCTGGTCGGCCGCGCAGGAGCCTCCAATGGCGAAGCCTTCGTAGTTGCCGGCGGCAATGAAATTCACGAGGGCAGAGGTCCACTCACCCGGGGTCCCGTCCACCGTCACGTTCGTAATCAGTTCGTAGCCTTCGGCCTGGGCTTCCTCGGGGCAGCCGTAAAAGTCCCCGAAGTTGAGTTGCTCGCGTTTCCGTACGCCGTAGATGCTGAGTTCCACGGGGGCGGGGGACTGAATATCGAGCACCTCGAAATCGTCCACGGCGAGCTGGCGTTCCATAAAGCCGAGGGAGAAGGTCAGCCGGTAGGCCTGGCCGGCCTCCATGCGTTGATTGTCCACGAGTCCGGCCGCGAGGTATTCCCGGTAGCGGGTCGTCTGGCTACCGTCGCCATTGATAAAATAGGCGTCTGCGTCGTCCTTGATCCCGACCCAGAATCCGCCGACTCCCGTGCCACTGGGGAGGGGTAGGGGTAACTTCTCCGGAAAGTAGGGGCCCGCGCCGGTGAAGGTGAAGGCATTCCAGGAATCGGTAGTGCCTAGGGAAACGCGCTGCCAGTCCGTGAGGCAGTTCGCCTGATTGGTACCATCGGGAAGACCACCGGGCTGGGCCGAATTACAACCGGGCTGACTGCCGTCGAAATTCTCCAGCGAAGGGTTAGGAAGCAGGGAAGGGATGGAAGCGGAAAGGGCGCAGCTGCAATCTGAAATATCATTTAAGTCAACTAGTCCATCTCCATCATCATCGATGCCGTTGGAACAGTTTTCTTGTGCGGATACATCAAGGCCTAAAAAAAAGAAGGCCAGCAGTAACGCCAACGACCTCATAAAGAGGCCACGTTGGGCGAGTGTCACTGTGTTGTGTTTAGTTCAATAGTGTTGTAAGCATCACAAATATAGGACAAATTCTATATTCGGCACAATATCTATCCACAACTACGCAATAAACACGCCTCAGGTTCGTAGAGCGCTCAGATTTTTCAAAAATTATTGAGTGAGCAGGACGCTGCCCCGTACCTCGCTGGTCGTCCCGTCCCGTAGCAGCAGGGAACCCCGGTAGACGTAAGTACCCGTGCCGAGAGGCTCTCCGAAACGGGTGCCGTCCCACTCTCCCGGTGCGCCCGCGGGCTTCTGCCATACGAGCCCCCCCCAGCGATCAAATACCTGGAGGTCCAGTACCTCCTTTACCACGGGATTGCCGTACAAGGTGAACAGGTCATTGTGGCCATCCTGGTTCGGACTGAAGGCCGTGGGCGCATACACGTGGGCGGTAGGGTCTACCACTACGGTTATGCTGTCGGTGCGACTACAATGATCAAGCGAGGTAAAGGTTACAAAATACTCGGTGGTCCGTGTCGGCGTGCACTCCACGGAAAATCCGAAGAATGGATCATACGTAGTATTTAGCCCATAACCCGGGGTCAGCGAAATTTTCCCCTGCTCCGGGTCAATACCCGCAAGGTGGAAATCGAGGGTAGTGCTTTCCCCCAGGGAGATTCGGCGGTCTTTACCGGCATCAAGTTCGAATACGTCGGGTAAGTCAATTTCTACGGCGAACGGCGGCGAATCGCAACCCAAGTCGTCCGTCGCCACCACGGTGTGCAGGCCTTCCCCCAAGCCGGTCAGTGATCGAGTGGCCTGAGCAGCTTCCCCGTCCGCCAGTCGGTAGAGGTAAGGGAAGGTGCCGCCGCTTGCGGTGACGTGGAGGGAGCCCGCAGCCGCTTCGTGACAACCGATCACTTCCGTTTCCGCCTTTTCTATACGCAGTGGATCGGGTCCGTGGACGGTAAAGGTAGTGGCGGTCGAGCAGCCCCGCTGGTCGGATACTTCCGCGATGAAGGTACCCCGGTCCAGGCCCGAAGCTACGGAGCCGCGCGGCGCGACCGGGGGAGCGTCGACTTCTTTCAGCCAGGTCACCGCGTAGGGTGGGGTGCCACCCGTAGCCAGCGCGAAAGCGGTAGCGTCATTACCGCAGGCTACGTCGGTCGCGTTGACGAGTAGCGAAAAGTTATCGTTGTCGGTAATTTCGTAGCTGTAACTTGCCGCACAGCGCGTGCCCCCCGAAACTTCTACCCGGTATTGCCCGGGGCTTCGGGGCGTAATGGCCGGTGCGGCGGCCGTCAGCGGCTTACCGTCCGGTCCGGTCCAGGCGTAGCGGGCAGTCGCCGTGTCTCCCTCCACGTGAGATAGTACGATGCTTCCCTCGGGGCCGTGGCAGTTCAGGTCGGTAACGGCAGCGGTAACTTGGTGGGGCATCAAGCCAGGAACAGGAATAACGTCCGATTTCATCCCGCAGGAGGTGAGCAGTATCGCACGCACCTCGCTAGTCTCCCCGGCCACCACCCGAATGGGCTCCTTTCCTTCTACGAAGTACTGCGCTCCATTCGGCAACATGTAAATTGTGAGGGGAGCGTAATAGTTGGTTTGGAGCGAGATTTCTACGGTGTCCCCCACGCAGGGGGCGGCGGGATTCAGTACATAGCGGTAAGGCGTGGAATCGGCGTACGTCGCGACGATCTGTTCCACCCGCTCCACGCAGGCCGAAGTGATGGTTACCGAATAGGTGCCCGGGTTTTGGACGGTAAAGGAGGAGGCGGTCGAACCATCGCCCCACGCGTAGGTCGAGGGGATGCCGCCGGCGGGGTAAAGGGTGATGGCTTGGTCGGGCGCGCAGAGTGCAAGGGAATCGGGGAACTGATCGGGGATGACCGGGCGTTGGATACGGACGGGTTCCGTGACGGCACAGCCCCGGGGGGTGGCAATACGCAGGGCGTACAATCCGTCGATATCCCCCCCCACCGCCAGCGGCAGCAGATACGCCGTCGCCGCGTCGATGGCTACGCCGTTTCGGTACCATTGGTAGGTAGCCCCGGCTACCGGCTGTCCGCTCAGCACGATCTCATCGGCACACATGGACTGCCCGGCCACGGCGACGGGGCCGGCCACGGCCTGCTCGAATGCCTCCTGCTTATTGAGGATGAGGTCGTCGATGAAGTAGTAATTGCGGTACAGCCCGCCGTCGGCGAGTTTGATGTCTTCCGCACAGGAGCCCCCAATGGCAAAGGCGGTATAGTCACCCGCGGACACAAAGTCCAGTGAAGCGGCCGACCATTGCCCCGGTGTCCCGGAAACCATTAGGTTACCAATTAACTCGTAGCCCTCCGCCCCGGAATCTTCCGGGCAACCGTAAAAGGAACCGAAATTAAGTTGGTCGCAGCGCTTAACCCCGTAGATACTCAATTCGATGGTAGGCGGGGAGCGCAGGGATACAATGCCGTCGGTATAGCTGAGCTCCATGGTTTGTGGCTCCATGAAACCAAGGGAAAAGGTCAGCCGGTAATCCTCCCCGCGCTTAATGGTCCGTCCTTCCTCCAGGCAGGTGGCCAGGTACTCGCGGTAGCCACGGACAGCCGAGCCGTCGCCATTGACGAACTGCACGCCTTTCGTGTCCTTGATGCCCACCCAAAAGCCCGCTACGCTGCTTCCACTGGGCAGCGGTTGGGGAAGCTCGACGGGAAAAGTGGGTGCGGAACCGGGCAGGGTGAAGGCGTTCCAGGCGTCCGTGGTACCCAGGGAGATCCGTTCCCAGCCCACCAGGCAGTTGGCTTGGTTGGTACCGTCCGGTAGGCCGTTGGGTTGTTGGGAGCTACAACCGGGCTCATCAGCCGCGAATTCCTCCAAAGATGGATTAGGCAGTAAGGAGGGTATCGCCGAAGGCAGCCCGCAACTGCAGTCTTCCCGGTCATTGAGGTCGACCAGGCCGTCGCCGTCGTCGTCTATCCCGTTGGCGCAGTTTTCCTGGGCTGCGAGGGAGGTAAACGTAAAGAGGAGGACAAGCGCCAGGAGCTGGCGCAGGACAGGTAGGTTTCGGGACAACACTTCGTTACTATGAGAGACACTAAATCCCGGCGATCGGATCCAAATTGGATACCATGGCCGGCAGAAAACTTGACCCAAGAACTCATTAAAGTCCCGGAAAATTATACTTCGGGCAAGAAGCTTTCGTAGAATCGCACCTTCAGCAGGATGCGGACCCCGTGAATCATGAGATCAGTTCCTCTAGGAAAGGAGTTTGTGGAGCGGATATTCACGACCTGATCAGCCACTGCTCGGGGCTAGCGCAGCAGATTGACGGAGCCGGAAGCGGTAAACGGTCGTCCGTTCACCAGTTCTCCTTCAATCAAATAAAAGTATACCCCGGGGTTGAGCGGTTCGCCACCCAGGCGGCCATCCCATCCGGGTCCCTCTCCGCTCCCTTCATACATCATGCCTCCCCACCGGTCGTGAACGCGCACCGAGCGTAGGCTGCGAACCGAGGGGCCGGGGTAGATCAGAAATTCGTCGTTGGTTCCATCGCCGTTCGGACTGAAGGCGGTGGGGACATAGACACGAAGGGATTCGTCAACGATCACCAGGATATCGTCGGTTTGGCTACAGCCCTCGTTGGAGGTGTAGGTCGCCTGGTACCGGGTGGTTCGGGCCGGACTTACCCTCACCGTCACGGACCCCTCCCCGAAGGGATAAGTCAGGCTGTCCGACGGCGTCCATACCGCCCGCCCGCGTTCGCTGGGGATTCCCAGCACCTGCAATTCCAGAAGAGTGCTGTCGCCGAGGTTTATAAGCACCTCGTCCGGAAGCTCCACGGTGAACAGGGTGGGCGGGGTCACCTGCACTTGTGTAGTGACCGGATCGCAGCCCCGGCCGTCCCTTACCTCTACCGTGTACGTCCCGGCAGCCAGTTCCGGGAACACGCTGGTACTTGAGGGGTCGTCCCCATTCAGGCGGAAGGTGTAGGGGGGTACGCCGCCCGAAACCGATACGGTCACAACGCCCGT
The DNA here is from genome assembly GCA_963803525.1 of Lewinellaceae bacterium. Lineage (GTDB taxonomy): Bacteria > Bacteroidota > Bacteroidia > Chitinophagales > Saprospiraceae > Neolewinella. The sequence continues at coordinate 1,003,783 of CAWDMV010000001.1, read as the reverse complement.
GCCCTCCGCCGCACAGTCGGCAAAGGATGCCGTAGCGGATATTTCCAAAGTGTCCGGTTGGGCGAGCGCGAAAGTTTCGGTGCGTTCGCAACCGGTACCGTCGCTTACCACGACCCGGTAGTCGCCGGCCGTCAGGGCATCGACCTGGTTGGTGTCCGAAGTAAAGGGGGAAGCCGCATCATCGCGGTACCATTCCACGACGTACGGTGCGCTCCCCCCGGAGGGTAGTACGCTGGCCGTGCCGTCCAGGCCGCAGTTAAGGGAGTCAAAGGTGAGGTTAATCTGAAAGGAATCGGTGTACACCACCTCGTAACTATAACTGGCGGGGCAACGCACGCCATCCAGCAGTTCTACCCGGTAAGTCCCGGGAATGGTCACCTCCAGACGGGGGGCGGAATCGCCGATTGGATTGCCCAGGGGGTCGGTCCAGGAAAAGTCCACCTGATCGGCGTTGTCGACCGTGAGTTCAATACTGCCTACGGGAGTCTCGCAGCTGAGGTCGGTTACTGCGGCTGCCACCGCAAATTCAGTATCGGGCGTGAGCACGAGCGTATCGCTGAACAGTCCACAGGTGTGAAAAACACTGACGACTAAAGTATCGTAGTCTCCAACGACGATTTCGGTCCTGCCCGTGGGGTCGAAAAATATCAGTTGATCATCCGGGGTGGTGTAGAACACGCCGTTGTAATAGTAGTTGGACGCGACGGCAATCTCCACCGTGTCGCCCACGCAGTAGATTGCCGGGTCCACGGGAAAGGTGGCGGTAATGTTCTCCGTTTCCAGGGCGGTGAATGCTTCGACGCGTTGTTCGCAAACCGTACTGATGGTAACGCGGTAATCCCCGGGTTCGGTAAGCGGAAAGTAAGGCAGGGTGCTGCCATCGCTCCAGGTAAACGTAGCGCCGGTGGCCCGGGTAGGTTGTAGGAAAAGTGTATCGATCTGGGGGCACAGGGCCACGGAATCGGGCACCAGATCGGCCAGGATCGGGCGCTGAATGACCACGTCCTCGGTGGTGGCGCAGCCGCCCGCCGTCGTGATGCGCAGGACGTAGGCCCCGTCGATCGTCTGGCTGGGCGTTAGGGTCAGCACGTTCTCATTTTCCCCGACCAACGCGACGCCATCCTTATACCACTGGTAGGTGGCCCCGGTGGTGGTCTGCCCGGTCAGGGTGATGGCATCGGCACAGATGGTCTGCCCGCTTACGGATACCGGCCCCGCCACGGGCTGCTCGAAAGCCTCGGGGCGATTAAGTATAACGTCGTCGATGAAATAGTAATTCCGGAAGAACTCCGCGTCGGACCGGCCGATGTCATCCGCGCACGATCCCCCGATGGCGAAAGCCGCGTAGTCCGCGCTGGCGGTAAAATCCAAATCGACGGACGTCCAGGCGCCGGCCGTCCCACTGACCTGCACCGACCGGATCAGTTCGTAGCCCTCGGCACCGGCCTGTTCGGGACAATTATAATAGTCTCCGAAGTAGATTTGGTCGCACGAGCGGATGCCATAGATACTGAGCTCAATGGGCGTGGGCGAACCCACATCGACGCCCTCCCCCTGTTGGTTTTCAAAGGACTGGGGTAACATAAATCCCAGGGAGAAGGTGAGGCGGTAGTCGCTACCGGCATCTAGCTGTTGCCCTCCGTCCAGGCAGGCGGCCAGGTATTCCCGGTACTGTCGGGTGGTACTGCCGTCCTCATTAAAAAATTCGGTATCCTCGGCGTCCCGTACCCCGACCCAGAAGCCGGCAACCCCGGTACCACTCGGCAGCGGCTGGGGGAGCTGGCTCGGAAAGAAAGGGGGCGCTCCGGGCAGGGTGAAGGCATTCCATGCATCGGTCGTACCAATGGAGGCGCGCTGCCAGCCCACCAGGCAGTTGGCCTGGTTCGGCGCGTCGGGAAGACCGCCCGGCTGGATCGATTCGCAACCGGCCTGATCGGCAGCGAACACTTCCAGTGACGGGTTCGGCAACAGGGAGGGGATGGAGGAGGCAAAACCACAGGCACAATCCGTGGCGTCGTTCAAATCGACGAGGCCGTCCCCGTCGTCGTCGATCCCGTTGCCACAGTTCTCCTGGGCGACCAGCGATAAACCGCCAAGCAGCAACGGGATCATGAGTAGTAAGCGGCGGGGCAGCATAGTCGGTCTTTCTTAAAATTTCCAGCGTCTGAACGCCTCCATAGCTTCGTATTCCGTAAGGCCCAGTTGGTTATAGAGCCGGGCGGTCTCCCGGTTGCGCTGCTCGGCCCGCTGCCAGAACTCCCGCTGGTCCTCCCCCTGGAACATCGCGCCGTCCTTCTGGCTCTGGTGAAAGAAGATGGCATTGCGCTTCGCCTCCACCTGGGCCGGGCTGAGGGGGACGGCCATCTCGATCTCGTGGATCGGCCATTCCTGCCAGGCACCGCGGTACAGCCACAGCCAGGTATCCGCCACTACTTCGGGAGCATCCGCCTGGAGACCTTCCAGGGCGCGGAAGATGGCGTCCAGGCACACTTTATGCGTACCGTGGGGGTCGGCCAGGTCACCGGCGGCGAAGATCTGGTGGGGTTTGACTTGGCGAATCAGATCGGTCACTAGGCGGATATCTTCCGCCCCGAGGGCATGCTTGATGTTTTTACCGGTTTCGTAAAACGGCATATCCAGAAAGTGAATCCGATCATCCGCGAGGCCCGTGTAACGGGCCCCCGCGATGGCCTCCCCGCGGCGGATCAGCCCCTTGATGGTACGGATGTCTACGGAGTCCCCTGGCGTCTGGGTACCGGGGGAGGCAAGCTCCCGGATGATGAAGTCGAGCCGGGCGTTGCCCTCTCCGAAGCTATTGTTGAGATTGCGGGTAAACTCCGCGTAGCGTAGGGCGTCCGCGTCGGTCACGGCGTTGTTGCCGCTCGTTTGGTAGGCGACGTGTACTTCGTGGCCCTGATTGACCAGGCGTTCGAAAGTGCCGCCCATGGAGATCACGTCGTCATCCGGGTGCGGACTGAAGATGATCACCCGCTTACGTTTGGGGTCCGCGCGTTCCGGACGCTGGGAGTCGTCCACGCCGTGCTTGCCCCCGGGCCAACCCGTGATGGTCCGCTGGAGGATGTTGAACATGCGGATATTGAGCTCGTAGGCCGAACCGTGGAGGGCCAGCAGGTCCGACATCCCATTGCTGTTGTAATCCCGCTCCGTGAGTTTGAGAATGGGACGGTCAACGTGGCGGCTGAGCCAGATGATGGCCTTGCGCTGAAGGGTCTCGGACCAGTCACAGGGCCCGACCAGCCAGGGCGTATTGAAACGGCGCAGCTCGGCACTGGACTCCTCGTCGAGCAGCACGGTCACGTTGGGGTGGTCCTGCAGGTAGGTAGCGGGGATCTCCGAGGTGCGCTCGCCCTCGATGGTCCGCTGAATGATCTCGGCCTTTTTGTGTCCCCAGGCTACCAGGACGATCCGGCGGGCCTGGTTGATGGTCTGAATGCCCATCGTGATCGCTCGGGTAGGAACATTGTAGATGCCCTGAAAATCGCCCGCGGCGTCCACCCGCGTCAGGTGATCCAGGGTGATCAGGCGGGTGAGGGAGCGGCTGTTGGAGCCGGGTTCGTTGAAGCCGACGTGGCCGGTTCGGCCGATGCCCAGCAACTGAAAGTCCAGTCCGCCGGCCTGCTCGATCATGGCCTCGTATTCCATACAGTGGTCGTAGACGTCCTCCAACTCGATATTTCCCTTGGGGAGGTGGATGTTCTTGGGCCGAACGTTCACGTGGTTGAACAGGTGCTCGTGCATGAAGTACCAGTAAGAATGCCGGCTGCCCGGCTCCAACTGGAAGTATTCGTCGAGGTTGAAGGTGATGACGTGGGAGAAGTCCAGCCCTTCCTCCCGGTGCATGCGTACCAGTTCGGCGTATACGCGGATGGGGGAAGAGCCGGTGGCCAGGCCCAGTACGCACTTTTCGCCGCGCCCCGCCTTGGCCCGGATAAGTTCCGCCATCTCGTGGGCAACCGCGATGGAGGCCTTGGCGGAATCCTTAAATACCTCCACGTGCATCTTCTCGTAGCGGGTGATATCGGTACTGCCGACGTGCCGATAGGAAATGTCGGCGGAAGCGGAATCGTGGATGGCGAGTAAGTCGAGCATGACGGTGGGTTGAGTAGTGGGCAAGATAGCTTGCCCCGCAGACATGTCCCAACCCGATCCGCCTGGGGGTCCGGCCCTAAAAGTGCAGCGTCAGACCGGCCATTCCGGCACCGTCGGCGTGTCCGCCGCCGATCGTCAGGCGGCTGCGGTGATTGCGGGCCCATACTTTATGGACGTGCGGCACCATTACGCCAAAAAAGGCCCCTACGCCCAGGCCCACTACGCTGTCGGTAGGAAAGTGCTTGAGGGCCCGCACCCGCTGTACCCCCACGTAGGCGGGGGGGAGGGCCGCCGCGGTGAAGGCGATGATCCGGTGGCCGGTCGTCCACTGCGGATTGTAGTCCGAGAGCACCTTGGCAAAGAAAAAGGTGCCGACGGCCGTCGTACTGACGTGGCCGCTGAAGAAGCCGTTGCGGTTGTTGCCCGCCCGGCGTTCGTCAAAGCTCAATTCGTCGTAGTAGACCACCGGCCGGTAGCGATCGATGAACCCGGGCCCGATCGGACTGAAGGCGTAGGTCGCCGCCGACAGCGCGTGGGCTTCCAGGTAGAGTACGGTGATGTCCAGGAAATCCTTCCGGTACTTGCGGCTCACGAAGAGGGTGGCGGGCAGCAGAACGGAGAGGTTGAATACACGGTCGCTGGCCTCTTCCCCCCGGAACCGTTTCAGGGCGTCCTGTTCCAGTCCCCAGCGGTCCAGCCGGCCGGTCTCCGTAGCCTGTAGTCGCCGCAGGGTGGCATCGTCGATGCTTTCCTTATCGCGCAGGCGGTCGATCCCCGCCGTGCTGCCCAGCATCAGGGCCAGCCCCCCCAGGCCCTCGTAGAGCTGGCGGACCCGGTAGACCGGCACGTCCTCGGGCTCGGCCGGGGGGCTTTGCTGGGCGGAAACGGGACTGAGGGGCAGACAGCAAAGCAGGAAGGGGAGAAAACGTAACATGGGCTCGGGGTTGACTTACCCGTCTAACCCACAATCCGCGATCCGGGTTTGGGTACTCCCGCCAGCGGCCCCATGCCCTTAACCGCGCCACTAAGCGCTTGTCTGGACTTCCGCTCGCCGCCCCAAACTTGCTCTTTTGTGCCTATGCTTCGCCCCGAAAAAGGTCACTTAGCCCGCCAGACTCCCCTTTTCAAAGCTCGGATAGACCTAAAATAGCGGCATTATCGTCAGGCTCGGAAACCCCAAACAAGCATTAAGCGGCGGAGAAAATGCTTTTCAGGATTTCCACCGTAATGAGGTAAGTAGGTTTTACCCCGTCGACCCCAAGGCTGCCGCTGGCCAGCGTATGGCCGGTCACCAGGGGATTATCGCTGGCGTAGTAGGCGTAGCGCAGCTTGAGCGACGGATCGACGTTCTTGCGGATGTGGGTGGCCGCCTGAATGGCCTTCTGGTAGTGGGCCCCCTCCATTTCGAGCCCCACGGCCCGCCAGCTGCTGTCCAGGAAATACTCCAGGATTTGCCGGTTCTGTAGGCTCGTACCCAGTACCGTAACCATTGGACCCGCGTACACGCCCAGCCCCTGATCGCGGAACTGTTCGGACGTAAAGTCATTAACGAAGGGGTAGTTATCGGCCGTGCCCTCGAAGACGTGAGCATCCGGGATCATCAGGTCGCCCTTGATGCCCTCCAGAATACCCGCCTTACCCATGATGTTGATGCTGGCCACGTTCATTTCGTACACCCCATCCTCGCCGGGGGGGTGGTAGGGCCGCAGGAGTTCATCCATACTCTCGTAGGCCTGTTCCCCGAAGGCGTAATCCATCACCAGGATAACGGGGGCGTCCGCGGGCGTATCCGCGGGGGTGAAGCCGAGTTCGGGGCTGACCGCCTTGGGGTCGAAGGCCGCCGTATCGAAGATCTGGACGCCGATGTTGCTGCCGCTGGTATCGATGAGTTCGGTCATTCCCTGCTTCATGGCGAACTTGGTGACCAGGGTGCGCAAGGGCCGCCCCTCCGGCTGCGAGAGCGAACGGGCTACGTCGTAGACGGTCCGGTTGCCCCGCATCTTCTGGGCGGTAGCCGCGGGTGCGAAGAGGGCGTTCATCGTGCTGTGCAGGTTGGCGCTGATGATGTGGAGGGGGCGCTCGATGAGCCCGCGTTCCCGCAACACTTCCTTCACGGCGACCGCCCAGAGCTCCCCGTAGTAGTGGTGACCGGTCTTTTCGCGCAGACTACTGGAGAAGGACACCTCACGGTCCTCATCCTCTTCGAGCTCCCCCTTGGCCAGTTGCCCGAGCCAGTAGGTGACCTGGAAGAGCGAGCTCACCTGATCTTCCTCGGCGAAGCGGCGGCAGGCCACTACGATCTCGTCGTACGTGCGGCCCAGCAGGGTACTCAGGTAGGTATAGGCGGTTTCGAGCTTGATCTCTTCCCCCCGGCGTTCGCGCTCCACGATGTCGGCCAGCAGCTTCCACTCCCGTTTCTGACGGCCCTTGCTGTCGAGGCTGTTGTGGTAGATCTTGTTGGCCTCGGCGTACAGGAAGGTCAGGTGGGTGAGGATGTCGTAGATGTCGCTGCGGCCGCGCGTCATTTCGATGTACATCTCGTGGGTGTCGATGCGGTAGGCGTTGCGGCGGCGCTTGGGGGGTACGATGGGCTCGAAGTGGCTGTTTTCGTAGCCTTCCCGGGTAATGAGCCGAATAAAACGGCACGATTCGATGCCCTGTGGCAAACGCTGGAATACGTAGTGTAAACCATTCAGCTCGACCCGCTCGGTATCGGTGATGGACCCGTAGATCTCCGGACGCAGCACCATCAGATTATCCATCAGGGTCTTGCCGCTCATGCCCCCGGGTTTATAGCTGCCGCGAATGAGCAGGTGACGCATCGCGATGTACAGGCGCTGTACGGCAGCCCGGCTCTCCTGGGCCCGGGATCGGTGTTGGCTGACTGGGATCATCGGGCAAAGGTAATCAGCGGCGCGCGCTGTTGTAAAAGTGGGGCTGGGCGCCGGGGGGAATGACCTCGGCCGTCTGCCCGCGGAGTTGCTTGTAAAAGAGCGTCGTCGTGTTGCGGCTGATCTCGCCCAGGTCGTCGTAGAAGCGTTGCACGAAGCGGAGCAGTACCGTCCGGTCGGTTCTTCGGGATCAGGTCGAAATCATTGATCAGGGCGATCAGATCCCGCCGCTTCGTCCGGAACTCCTGGTTCACCTGCCGCAGGGTCCGGTCGCTCTGGTGGTAGCCGAGGTAGACCCGTTCGTAGATGCTCCGCTGCCCGTGATCCAGGGTAGGGGAGGCGTAGGGCGCGCCCACCCAGCCACTGAAGTCGAAGTCGTAGCCCACCGGTACGAGCATGCTGTCCGGACGTGCCACGACCTTCACGTTCCGCTGGAGGGGTAAGCTCCAGTCGCCGTTCCCGATCAGGTACTGAAACAGGGCGTGGGTGGCCTCGGCGCGGGAGTCGTAGCGGTCGGCATCCAGCCCGATGGCTTGGTCGAGTTCCTTGCCCCCGGAGCGCTCGGCCATCTCGTCGGTCTCCTCGATGAGGAAGGCGTAATCGCTGCGGTCCGGCCGTAAGCCGGCCGCGTCCCGGTAGGTGATGCGGAGCAGCTGCGTGCGGAAGTGGGCCTCGGGACTCAGCAGGGCGTAGGCGCGGTAGGCCAGGTACTCCTTGAGGAGCAGGGTAGTGGCGGTGCTGTCGGCGTAGCAGGACGTGACCAGCTTGTACTTATCGTAGGTCTTCAGGCCGGCAACCTTGAGTTCTTTTTTGCTCAGGTTGAGGCGCAGCGGCGGGGAGTCGCAACGCAATTGCCGAAAGCGGCCGCGCAGGGAAATGTCCGCGCTGAAGGTGCGCGCTTGCCCGTCGGAGTCGCTGTAGGTGAGAAAACCCGGCTGCTCGTTGCGCGTACGGGCCTCAATGCTGTCGACGGGTAGGGTGAGCAGCAGATCGACCGCGCCCTCGGTTTCCGCCGCGGCCAACCCGTCGAAGAAGGACTGCGCGCCGAGGGACAGGGAAGACAGAACGAGGGCAAAAATGAGATTGAAATATGGAGTCATACTAAAGGAATTCAGCCGGAGCTCAAGGGCATACCGATCAGTGGAGGAACGGCAGTGCGGGGGCTAAGTTGCTACCGGCAAAACCGAATTAATATTGGTTTTACGTAGCTTTGCTAAGCGCTTAAGAATCTAAATCTGGTATCCAGCTGTTCCTAGAATTAATGTTGGTACCTCAACTATTCCCCGGTACGCGGGATGGCCGCCCCGCATGTCCACCAAATCGGCCTTTTTGAACGGGTAGGCGCCACTTTACTAACATTTTGTCCACTTTAACATTTTAAGCGTAAGCCCTTTACCAAATCTCCACCACAGATGACTGCATTTACCACCGCACCTGCGTCCGCGCCGACCGACGAGCAACAGGAAATGATCCGGCAGAGCGCCGCTGATTTCGCCCGGGCCCACATCCTTCCCCATGTTATGGACTGGGACGAGCGCCAGCACTTTCCCCGCGCGTTGTTCCGGGAGATGGGGGATCAGGGCTTCATGGGCGTCCTCGTGCCCGAGCAGTACGGCGGCACGGGGCTCGGCTACGATGCCTACATCACCATCATCGACGAGATCGCCCAGGTGTGTGGCAGTATAGGACTCAGCGTGGCCGCCCACAACTCGTTGTGCACCAACCACATCCTGATGTTTGCCAGTGAGGACCAGAAGCAGAAGTACCTGCCCCGCCTGGCCTCGGGCGAGCACCTTGGCGCCTGGGGACTCACCGAGCCCAACACTGGCTCCGACGCCGGCCGTATGCGTACCGTGGCCGAGAAACAGGAAGACGGCGGCTATATCCTGAACGGGGCCAAGAACTTCATCACCCACGGCATCAGCGGCGAGATCGCCGTCGTGATCGCCCGCACCGGAGAGCTGCTCGACAGCCACGGCATGACGGCCTTCATCGTCGAGCGGGGCGACGCGGGCTTCCGCGGCGGCAAGAAGGAAAACAAGCTGGGCATGCGCGCCAGCGAGACGGCCGAACTGATCTTCGAGAACTGCTACCTGCCCGCCGACCGCATCCTCGGGGAGGTCGGGGAGGGGTTCATCCAGAGCATGAAGATCCTCGACGGCGGCCGCATCAGCATCGCCGCGCTGAGCCTGGGCATCGCCAAGGGAGCCCTGAACGCGGCCATGGCCTACAGCCAGGAGCGCGAGCAGTTCGGCAAGTCGATCAGCCGCTTCCAGGCCATCGCCTTCAAGCTCTCCGATATGGCTACCCAGGTGGAAGCCGCCGAGCTCCTGACCCGCAACGCCGGTCGCCTCAAGGACGCCGGCCTGCCCGTCACCCGGGAATCGGCCATGGCCAAACTGTTCGCCTCCGAAACCTCCGTGCGGGTGGCCGACGACGCGGTGCAGATCTTCGGCGGTTACGGCTACACGAAAGACTATCCCGTCGAGAAGTTCTACCGCGACTGTAAACTGTGTACCATCGGCGAGGGGACTTCGGAAATTCAGCGCCTCGTCATCAGTCGGGAGCTGCTCAAGAAGTAGGCCCGGCGTATGTCTCCCCCCCCCTTTCTGGACTTCTTTCGGCTGGTGCGGCTCCCTAACCTGCTGGTGGTGGCGCTGACGCAGGTGCTGGTGTACTACCGCATCATCCTGCCGGCGCTGGATACGGAAGGGCTGACGGGGGTGCTCCGACCGTGGAAGTTCTTCGAGGTGTGCCTGGTGACCCTGGCCATCACGGCGTCGGGTTACCTCATCAACGACCTGCGCGACGTGCGCATCGACGCCATCAACCACCCCGGCAAGAACCTGGTGCTCAAGCTGGGGCGGGCCAACGTGCAGTGGATCTTCGCGGCCCTGGTATTCGTGGGCTACCTCTTTGCCCTCCTGCTGGCCCTGCGGCTCGGGGAGCGGCAACTGCTGTTCCTCTTTCCCGTCGCGATCGGGGTGCTCGCGCTGTACAGCATCACCCTCAAGCGCTTGCCCTTCATCGGCAACCTGCTGGTGGCGCTGTACTGCGCCGGCGTACCCGGCGTCCTGGTCCTGGCCGAGCGCGGGGCCCTGGGCCGACTCATCGAACGCAACCCCGCCCTCGGACTCGATACCGTGCGGGTGTGTATGCTCTTCATGGTGTTCGCCTTCGTCGCGACGCTGTTGCGGGAGCTCATCAAGGACCTGGAGGACCTGCGCGGCGACCGGCAGGAGGGGCGCCGCACCCTGCCCGTGCTGCTGGGCGTGGCCACCAGCCGACGGGTGGCCATGCTGCTGGGGGTGCTGGTCATCGCGGCCATCCTTAGCCCGGTAGTACTCGGCTGGCCGTCGTTTCTGCAGCCGCGGATGCTGATCTGCATTGGCCTCTTACTGGTCGCCATCCTGATCATTTTGCTGCAACTCACGCGGGCCCAACAACAGGGGGACTACCGCAAGCTGAGTCTGGAAGTCAAGGCTTTGCTGGTCGGCGGACTCGGCTTACTGATCTTTTTCTGATGGACTACTACGCCCACCCCACGGCCGTGATCGATTCCGGGGCCCGCATCGGCTCCGGCTGCAGCATCTGGCACTTCTGTCACCTGATGCCCGGCTGCGAACTGGGTCCCGACTGTAAACTCGGCCAGAACGTCTTCGTAGCGAGCGGGGTCAGGCTGGGCAGCGGGTGCAAGGTGCAGAACAACGTCAGCCTCTACGGCGGCGTCACGCTGGGGGAGGGGGTCTTCGTCGGTCCCTCGGTCGTGTTCACCAACGTGCGCAATCCACGGGCCGGCATCGACCGGCGGGGGGAGTACGCCGAGACCCGGGTGGAGCGGGGCGTAAGCATCGGCGCCAACGCCACCATCGTGTGCGGGGTGACCCTGCACGCCCATGCCTTCATCGGGGCGGGGGCGGTGGTGATCCGCGACGTGGCCCCCCACGCCCTGGTCGTAGGCAATCCCGCCCGACAGATCGGTTACGTCAGCCGGGCGGGCCACCGCCTCACCTTCGATCCGGCGGGCCGTGCGGCCTGCCCCGAGTTTGGGGAATGGTACGTACTGCTCGATGGCACGGTGAGCCCGGAGAGCTTAGAGGTTTAATATCAAGTCGATGCTATCGCGGTGGTAGCCGAGTCAAAGCGACCAAGCATAGCCGTAGCTACGTGCAGCTTTCTTTTGGGGAAGGGCAGCACTGCGAGCGTTAGTGCTTTAGTACTTCCGCCTTGGTCCACTAATTATCGGGAACGCGCCGGGGCGCTACCTTCGCCCGTCAAAATTATTTTCCTTGACTGTTCGCTTTGCCGTTATCGGGCTGGGCCACATCGGCCGGCGCCACGCCACCCTCATTGCCGCCCACCCGGGGGCGGAGCTGGTGGGGCTATGTGACGTGGTGTCTCCCACGGCCGCGTCCCGGCCCACGGGCGTGACCGACTCCCTGCCGTACTTCCGGACACCGGCGGAACTGCTGGCGGGCGTGGACTTCGAGGTGGCCTGTATTTGTACCCCGAACGGCCTGCACGCGGCGCAGGCCCTGGAGTGCCTGGCCGCCGGTCGCCACGTGGTCGTCGAAAAACCCCTTGCCCTGACTACGGAGGACTGCGACCGGCTGCTGAAGGCCTCCCGGACCTACGATCGCCACGTATTCGGCGTGATGCAGAATCGCTACAGCCCCGCTTCCGCCTGGTTGAAGGAGGTGCTGGACCGGCGCGCCCTGGGCGACGTGCTGCAGGTACACCTGGACTGCTTTTGGAACCGGGACGAGCGCTACTACCTACGGGCTGACGGGCGCCCCCACCCCTGGCACGGAGACGCGGAATTGGACGGGGGCGTCCTCTTCACCCAGTTTGCCCACTTTCTCGATCTGCTCTGCTGGACCCTGGGGGACGTGCGGCCTACCCAGGCTAGCTTCGCCAACCAACGGCACGCCCGTACGCATTCCTTTGCCGATACGGGGATGGTCCACTTTACCCTGCCCGGCGGGGGGCTGGGGAGCCTGAATTTCAGCACCGTGGTGTGGGATCGCAACTTCGAGTCGACCTTCACGGTGATCGGCAGTCGGGGGACGGTCAAACTCGGCGGACAGTACATGAACGAGGTGCGCTACTGTCACGCGGAAGGACTCGCTGCACCCGCGCTCCCGCCCGGTCCGGCACCCAATAATTACGGTCCTTACCAGGGATCGGCGGCCAACCACCACCAGGTGATCGATAACGTGGTGGAGGTGCTGCAGGGTAGGGGAGCGGTGGCTACGACGGCGGAGGAAGGCCGGCGGGTGGTGCGATTGATCCAGGCCATCCATGCGCTAGCGGAGCCAACGTAGGCGGGGCGTACCGTTCGTCTCGCCTTCCACGACTGCATGTTGCCCGTAGGCCCGGGCGAGTGCGTAAGACGCGGAAGTCGGAACGTCCAGTAGGCACAGACCGTCTTCCCGGGGCCAGGTGCCGTGAGGATCCGACCCTGAGGCCGTGACGTGTGCCATGCCCTCCTGTGATACCGTTTGAAGCAGTGCCTGCTGTCGGTGTTTGTTCTCCTTAGGCGAGAGGAGGCGCGATGCCGGATTGTGGGCGGTCAGGAGGAGATAGGTCAGGTATCCTTGCTCGGACAGCCAACGGTCAAAATCGGGGTGGGGCTGACCTATTCGCAGCGAAAAACCGTTGATGTCGTACCGGGCGCGGCGATAGGCGTCGTCCAGTGATTGGTCGGGCGATGGGTGGGGCTGATCGTTTAGTGAGAAGCTCATAAGTCTTTGCTGCGTACCTTTGCGGCCCCAAATGGAACCGGGCGCGCCCACCGGGGGTTGCCCGCCGAACCGAAAAACAACAAGCTATGGAGATGGACAGAACTTCCATCATTGGCATCGTCCTGATCATGCTGCTGTTCCTCACCTGGCAGTACGTAGCCGCCCCGAGCGCCGCCGAGATCGAGCTGGAGCAGCGCTACCAGGATTCGATCGCCGCCCTGACGGACAATGAGCTGCGTGAGGCCAGCGAATTGACGCCCGTGGCGGAGGCCGTCGACCCGACCGTCCTGTCCGACTCCGCGCGCACGGCCCGCTTCGGCAGCCGCTTCGGGGCCTTTGCCGCCTCGGCGTCCGGTACGGCGGCGGATGTGGTCCTGGAAAACGACCTCATGAAGCTCACCTTCAGCACGAAAGGCGGCAGCATCCGGCAGGCGGAGCTCAAGCAGTACGCCAAGGTCGTAGAGCAGGACGACAACTCGGAAGTGCGCTTGCCTCTTCTACTTCTCGAGGATGAGAAAAACAAATTCGAATACATCATTCCGGTCAACGGCGTGGCCGGGGAAGGCGTCCGCACCAGCGAACTCTACTTCACCCCCGAACTGTCGGGCAATACCCTGACCCTGCGCGCCGCTGTGGACGGCGGTGGTTACTTCGAGCAGCGCTACGTCCTGGAGGACGGCACCTACCTGATCGACTACGATATCCGCTTCGAGGGCCTCAACGCCGCGATGGCCAATACCAACGGCACCGTGCGCCTGCACTGGGAGAACTATTTGGATAAGATCGAGAAAAATAGCCAGTACGAGTCGAGCTACTCCACGCTCTACTACAAGCCCATTGACGAGGGCACCGACTACTGCTCCTGCACCAGTGACGATACCGAAGAGCTGGACGACGAGCCCCTCAAGTGGGTGGCCGGCAGCCAGCAGTTCTTCACCTCGGCCCTGATCGCCGACGACCGCTTTACCAGCGCCGTCCTGACGACCGTAGCCGACGTCGACCGCCTGCCCGCCGACGAGCTTAAGCTGCTGGTCTCCGACCTTAACCTGCCCGTGGGGACTTCCGCTTCGGAAACCTTCGGCATGTCCTTTTACGTCGGGCCCAACGAATTCGAGCGGCTGCGCGCCATCGGCTACGACCTCTCCGACGTGGTGAGCTTCGGCTCCTCCATTTTCGGCTCCATCAACCGCTGGATCATCCGCCCGCTGTTCAACTTCCTGTCGAGCTTCATCGGGAATATGGGCATCGCTATCCTGGTCCTGACCCTCCTGGTGAAGATGCTGGTGTACCCCCTGACCTACAAGATGCTGGTCAGCAACACCAAGATGCAGGTGCTCAAGCCCGAGATCGAAAAGCTGAAGGCCAAACACAAGGACGACTCCCAGGCCGCCCAGGTGGAGACCATGAAGCTGTACCAGGAGTACGGGGCGAGCCCCCTGGGGGGCTGTCTGCCGATGGTGCTGCAGATGCCGATCTGGTTTGCGCTTTACCGCTTCTTCCCGGCTTCGATCACCTTCCGCCAGGAGAATTTCCTGTGGGCCAACGACCTGAGCACTTACGACAGCATCATGCGCCTGCCGGAGTGGATCCCCTTCATGCAGGGCCACCTGAGCCTCTTTGCCGTGCTGTGGGCGGTGACCACCGTGATCTACGCCTACTACAACAGCCGGCACATGGACTACAGCGCCCAACCCATGATGAAGTATTTCCAGTACATCATGCCCCTGATGTTCCTCGGCTTCTTCAACAGCTTCGCGGCGGGACTGACCTGTTATCTGTTCTTCAGCAACGTCTTCAACATCGCCCAGACGGTGATCACGAAAAACTTCATCATCGACGAAAGCAAACTGCGGGCTAAGCTCGACGCCAATAAGGCCAAGCCTAAGAAAAAGGGAGGATTCAGCGAACGCCTGCAGAATGCCCTGAAGGAGCAGCAGCGCGCCCAGGCCAGCCAGGGAAAGAAAAAGTAGGGCATATACCCGCACGGGGGGGGCGGGCGCGGCCACGGGTGCCATGGATAGCGCGGGAAACACAACAATTCAGCGAGAAAACCATTTAGGGTAGGTACAATAAAATTGCCTACACATGTCTAACGTTCTCCTCGTGCTCGCGCACCCCAACCCGGAAAGCCTGAACGGCGCCACCGCGAAATCCATTGAAGTGGCCCTCACAAAGGAAGGTCACAAGGTCAGGTTTAAGAATCTTTACGAAATGGGCTTCGACCCCATTCTCGGCTTCAAGGACTTCTCGGCCTGGGAGAAAGGGGAAGTACCCGCCGACGTGGCCAAGGAGCAGGAGGATATCTCCTGGGCGGACGGTTTTGCCTTTATTTACCCCATCTGGTGGCACGAGCGCCCCGCCATCCTGAAGGGGTGGATCGACCGCACCTTCACCAAGGGCTTTGCCTGGGATTTCGGGGAGCAAGGTCGCGTTGGTATGTTGCGGGATAAGAAGGCCTTCGTGGCGGCTACCTACGGGAGTCCCAAAGCGATCTACGACGAGCTGAACGTAGATATGGAAAATTTATTCAGCAGCGTGGAAAAGGGTACCCTCGGTTTCTGTGGGGTGACCGACACGAAGTTCGTCGATGAGTTCGCCGTACTCGATGCAGGACCGTCCCGCCAATGAGGAGTACCTGGAGCGGGCCACCCGGGAGGCCGTCGGCTTTTTCGCCGAATAATCAGCTTCCCTTATTCAACTCCGCCAACGGTCGCCGGCTTACTACCTTTGTACGCTAATGCCACCGTTATGAAGCTATTCCTATCCAGTCTGTTCGTCTGCTTGTTGCTGGCGGCGTGTTCCCGCCAGCCGGTACGAGTCGCCTCCAGTATGCCGCCCGCCCCCGCCCCCGCGGAGCAGGCTAGGCCAGTAGTCACTCCGCCGGCACCCGTTGCCCGAAATCGAGTTGTCGTGGACGACAAGCGGGCCTCCCTGGATCCTGATGACCGCGTCGACGTTGACCCGGACAACATTCCCCTCCCCCCCCGGAAGCGGGTCGTGCGGCCCGACACCCGCACGAACCAGACGGCCAATATAGAAAATCAGGGTGCCGTAGGCAGCGTACCGCTCTCCGGTAGGGAAGCCCCCGAGGCACCCGCCGAAATGCCCGTCGTGACGCTGAGTAAGTCGTCCTGCTACGGCGACTGCGACGTGTATACCCTCAGCTACCTCCCCTCCGGCACGGCCACCCTGACCGTCAGCAACGGCCTGATGGGCAAGGGCACCTACCGCACGGAGCTGAGCTCGCTCGACCAGCGGGAAATGGGCATGCGCCTGGATAGCCTGCGCGGGATGGAGCTTGCCACCCTGTACCCCGTCAGCGAGGAGTTCCCGAGTGACATGCAGTACACCCGCCTGGTGCTGCCGGATGAAGAAGCGGGCGGGCGTACCGTTACGGTGTACTTCGATGCACCCGCTGCCCTGCAACGCTTCCTGGATCGCCTCGAAGCCCTCGTAGAGAACAGCAACTGGAAACTAATGCCCGCCCCCCGCGGCTAACCTAATACGCCCACACTATGTCCGACCACAAGATCATCTTCTCCATGGAACGGGTCTCCAAGACCTTTCCCGGAGCCAACAAGAAAGTACTCAACAACATCTGGCTCAGCTTTTTCTACGGAGCCAAAATCGGGGTGCTCGGCCTCAACGGTTCGGGCAAGTCTACCCTGCTGAAGATCATCGCCGGGGTGGACAAAAACTTCGAAGGGAACGTCGTCTTCGACGGCAATTACCGCATCGGCTACCTGGAGCAGGAGCCCGAACTCGACGCCGGCAAGACCGTCCGCGAGGTGGTCGAGGAAGGTGTACAGGAAACCGTCGACCTGATGAAGGAGTACGACGCGGTGAACCTGAAGTTCAGCGAGCCCATGACCGACGACGCGATGAACAAGCTCATCGAACGGCAGGGCGAGCTCATGGAGGAACTCGAGAACCGCAACGCCTGGGAACTCGACAACCGCCTGAACACCGCCATGGACGCGCTGCGCTGTCCGCCCGACGACGCCAAGGTAGAGGTCCTCTCCGGCGGCGAGCGCCGACGCGTAGCCCTGGCCCGCCTGCTGCTCAGCAATCCCGACATCCTCCTGCTCGACGAGCCCGACCAACCACCTCGACGCCGAATCCGTAGACTGGCTGGAGCAGTACCTGCAGAGCTTCCCCGGCACGGTCATCGCCGTGACGCACGACCGCTACTTCCTCGACAACGTCGCCGGCTGGATCCTCGAACTGGACCGCGGCGAAGGCATCCCCTGGGAGGGCAACTATTCCAGCTGGCTCGAGCAGAAGTCCAACCGCCTGGCCCAGGAAGAAAAGACCGAAAGCAAGCGCCAGAAGACCCTCAAGCGGGAACTGGAGTGGATCAAGATGGCCCCCAAGGCCCGGCAGAGCAAGGGCAAGGCCCGCCTCAACGCCTACGACAAACTGGCCGGCGACGAGGGCAGGGAGCGCGAAAAGCAACCTGGAGATCTACATCCCGCCCGGACCCCGCCTGGGGGACGTCGTAATCGAGGTACAGCACCTCAAAAAGGGATTCGGAGACCGGGTGCTCTTCGACGACGCCACCTTCACCATCCCCAAAAATGCCATTGTCGGCATCCTCGGACCGAACGGCGTAGGAAAATCGACCTTCTTCCGCTTGCTCGTGCACGAACAGGAGCCCGACGCCGGCGACATCAACATCGGCGAAACCGTCGAGATCAGTTACGTCGACCAGGCCCATACGGCGCTCCGGGATGGCAACAAGACCATCTACGACGTCGTCAGCCAGGGCCACGACATGATCGAGGTAGGCAACACGGCGGTCAACGCGCGGGCCTACCTCAGCCGTTTCAACTTTGCGGGGGCCGACCAGCAGAAGAAGATAGGCGATCCTCTCCGGCGGAGAGCGCAACCGCCTGCAACTGGCCATGACCCTGCGGGAGGGCGGCAACGTCCTGCTGCTCGACGAACCGACCAACGACATCGACATCAACACCCTGCGCGCCCTCGAGGACGCCCTCGACAGTTTCGCCGGTTGCGTGCTGGTCATCAGCCACGACCGCTGGTTCATCGACCGCCTGGCCACCCACATCCTGAGCTTCGAGGATGAGGGCAAGATCCAGTTCTTCGAGGGCAACTACAGCCAGTACGAGGCCGCCAAGAAGGAACGGCTGGGGGACGTGACGCCTAAGCGGCCGCGATTTAAGAACGTCATCAACCGCTAGTCGGACCCCAGTAAAGCGATAATATCCGGATAGCTCTGGTGGAGGGGCTGGGTACGCTTGTCCCGGGCAAACCGTTCCAATAATGCGCGATTAAAGGCCCGGAAGCGCGGAAAGTCCCGTCGGTCCATCAGGGCCTCCCGCCGCGCGATGACCAAATCGGCGACCTCGGTAGGATAAGTCTCCTTTACGTACAGGCAGAAGAGCGCGTGGGTCAGGTACTCGTTGAAAGTAGCAAAAGCGGAGTCATAATACCCGCTTCCAGCTCGGCTGTTCCAGTCTGCCAACTCCTTCATGGCTTGGTTGACTAGCTCCATGTGCTGCCCGGTGATCGGATTAACGTAATTGTGGTCGATTTCCGTAAATACGATCCCGGAGTGCAGCGCCTCTCGTTCCATCTGGCCATATCCACTCGCGTTAATGTCCTCCGGGCCGTTGACAAACATGATACTTTCGGTGAAGCCCGGTAGGGTGTCATAGGGATTGTGCGCGAAGCCTTGGGTGGAGTGGGAGCCCCCGATCAACGGAGAAAAAACAATACCGTAGTGGTTTATGCGCGCCGGAAACTCAGCTTCTAGCCACTGCCGCATGGCCTGCACGGGCATGAGTTCTTGTTGAGTGGCTTCCAGCTCGCGGTAGTAGTCGCTATGCTGCCGGTAAAAAGCGCGGAAGTTGGATTGATTAGCGAAGTCCTGCACTAGGTAGAGCAAGTTGCTAAAGACAAGACCGTCTTCCCCGCTCAATGAATGCTGGATTGGCCAGACGAAGTGGTGGTAGGGTATGGCCTGCAGCTGTTCCAGCTCATCAAAGCCATAGCCGTAGGCATTCTCACGAAAGCTGTAGTACAGGTCGAAGTGATCCGCCGCCGCGTAGCGGTCGAGTAGTTTGATGAGGGCGTGTCGTTTGTAGGGGGCGAAGTAAGTTTCTACGGCATTGGCGTAGTTCCCGGCAGGGTGATTCCCCGTGCTGTCGCTTAGCGAACTCATATACAGAATCACGTTGGCCAGTTCGTACGCTTCCGGAATTACGAAGGTCGTGGTACCGGTGTGCCGGTCCCGGTACTCCCTCGGAAAGGGCTGATTGGCTCCGTTAAACCGAAAAGTATACAGTACGGTGTCCATTTTACCAATTACCGGTATCCTGATGTGCTGCCGCAGGATGCCGTTGACCGAGGTGAGGGACAGGGTGTCTTGGAGCGTCCGGAGTTCCACACGGCGATGGGGCACCCCGTCAGTCCCCCAACCGTCGAAGTCCGGATTAAAAAGAGAGCCCCTTACGCGGGCATCCCCAAGCGGGAAGTACAGTTCGAGGCTGTCGTCAGGCGCGTGGAGGGTGTCGGGATATACCACCTCCGTCGGTACGTTCTGGGCATCCAGGCCGGGACAGCACACCGCCATGAGTAAGAGGGCAAGCAGGCCCCGCTGGGTTGTCTTCATGGGAGCAAGATAGGCGCCCAGGCAAAATCAGTTCTCCAGCTCGTACCATTCGATTTTCTCCAGCGGCGGGCGGCGGCCGGTAGCCTCGGGCGCATAGTACGTGGCCAGGTAATCGACGATCGGCGCCTCGAGTTTGCCGAGGTCCTGGAGGCCCTGGGTGGCCTGCATCCAGTGGATCATGTCGCGCCAGCCTTCGGCACTGGCCCGGTTCTGGGTGATGAGTTTGGCGCCGTGGCAGGCCAGGCAGTTTCCCTTCACGAGCAGGTAATCCCCCTCCGCGATGAGCCCCGTGAGGGTATCGATGCCGTCTAAAACACCGGTAGGCGGGGACGCGGGTGCGGAGGTAGCACCCCCGGCCGAATCCTGCTCACAATTCGCCAGCCCGGCCGCCAGCAGCGCCAGTACCACTAAGGTGGCGAGGTAACGGGGGAAGCTGCGCATCGGCTAAACGATTTTGACCGCAATGCGGTGACAGGCATTATTGAGGTAGCCGCGGGGGTTCCAGGCGGGCAGGACCATGGGCTGGGCATTGCCGGCTTCGTCGGTGGCCCGCGCCCACACCTCGTAGTAGCCCTTCCGGGGGAAGGCCACCCGGGCGGTGAAGTGCTGCCAGGCGTAGCGGTTGACGGGCTCCGATAGGGTGCAGCGCTCCCAGTGGCTGCCGAAGTCGATGCTGTACTCCATGCGAGCCACCCGCCCGGACCCGCACCAGGCGTGCCCCGCGATGGACAGGGTCTTACTTGCGTTGAGCACCGCGCCGGTCTTGGGGGAGGTGATCAGCGACTTGACGGGCATCTCCTCGATGATGCACATGTCTTCGTCCTCGACCTCCGCGCCGGGGGCGACTGGCTCGCAGGGCACGCGGTAGGAAGCGCCGCCCATCTTCTCCCCGTCGTGCACCCGGTCGCGCACCACGACGCGCGACAACCACTTGCCGGAGCAACTCGCCGGATAGCCCGAGAAGACGAGCCGCAGGGGATACCCGTTGAGCGGGGGCAGGGGCTCCCCGTTGATCGCCCAGGCGATGAGGCTCTCGTCTTCCAGGGCCTTGGCGATGGGTACGCCCCGGGAAATAGTGATTTGGTCGGGGTCGCCGCTCAGGTGGGTGTCTTTTCCGTAATAGCCTACGTAGACGGCCTTACGCTGGTCGTATCCGGCCGCCTCCAGTACATCCCGTAAACGAACGCCGGTCCAGCGCGGACAGCCGACCGCACCGTTGTCCCACTGGTTGCCGCTGGCCGGGGGGCTGAATTCCTTGCGACCGTTTCCGCCACACTCGAGGGTTAGTTGGTAGGTGTGGTGCTTAAAACGTTGCTGCAACTCAGCTAATGTGAAGGTCACTTCTTCCGCCATGGCTTCCCCCGCGATGGTCAGCGTCCAGGAGGCCGGGTCGCGGGGTTCGGAGTTCATGATTGAGGTGGGCACGACTCCGTTGTTGCGCACGAAAAGGCGATCGGCGCTGGTCACCTCCTGGTCGAGCAGGTGGGGGGGCGTTTCGGCGTTGACGGGCCGATCGTTCAGGAGGGTTAGGCCGGGGTGCTTGCCGGGTAGGGTAGGGTCGACTGCAGAAAATCCGAGGGGAACCATATCCGCCGGAAGGAGGGCACCGTAGACGATCGGCAGGCCGGCAATGGACAGGAAGCGACGGCGGGTAGGCATGAAACGGAAATGTTTGCGGAAAGATAGCGCTACCCGCCTCAGCGCAGGAGGTGAAAGCTCCCCCGCTCGCTGCGTTGTTGCGCCTCGCCGGAGATCCGGTAAACGAGTACGTAGAGGTAGGCATCCGCCTCCTGGGCGGTGCCGCCGTGGAGACCGTCCCAGCCGCCGTCCGCCTCCGAGAGTTCGGCGACCCGTTGCCCCCAGCGGTTGAATATGGTGAGGCTGTACCCACCCAGTTCGCAATCCGTGAATGGACGGAAGCGGTCGTTGCGGCCGTCCCCGTTCGGGGTAATTAAGTCGGGCAGGACCAGTTCGCAGGTTGCCGTGTCGCAGTCGGCTACCGTAAGCTCGGCCGTCAGTACGGTGGCCGTGTCGCCGCAGGCCGAAAATACCGTTACGGTCGGTTCCGCGTCCAGTTCGGCGACTACGGTACGCACGGAATCGACGCTACCGTCCGCCCACGCTATCCGGTCGATCTGTCGGCCGGTTACCCGCAGCGTCACCGAGTCTCCCGCACATACCCCGGCCGGATCGCCGGTCAGGGACGCCACGAAGTTTTCTCCGAGCTCGGAGGCGAGAAAGGGCAGGGGCGGCAGTACGGTCAGCGTCTCCCGGCAGCGGCCGTAGTAGGCGATGTAGGACACGCCGCCGCCGACCCGGAAGGTGAAGGTCGCACGGCTGTTGTTTGGGCCGAAGCCCGGGGTTACGTTGCCGCGCCCGTCGTTCCACTCGATGCTGTCGTAGCCCATCAGGCTGACCGAGTAGGTGATCGATTGCCCTTCGCAGTAGGGCGGGGGAAGGTCCGGGATAGGAAGCACGGGAGCGGGTACGGATACCAGGATTACTTCGCGCGGATCGATAACTATACTGCTGTCGGCCAGGAGGATGGATGCGGTGTAGAAGCCCCCATTCGCCACCGAAATGGTGCGCGAGGTATCTCCCGTATCCCAGCGGTACGCGATGCCGGTTTCCCGAGCGGTTAGTTCCGGCAGGTCAATACAGAGGGTATCGCGCTGAAGCTCCAGTCGGATAGTGTCCACGGCCTGCGCGGGTGCGGCGAGGGGAAGCAAGAAAGCGATGATCCGGGCCAGAGCAATACCGGTACGCATGGACAAATCGGTTGGGTGTAGGCGTGCAGTAAAGATAGGAGCGAAAACTAGTGGGCTAACCCGCAAATTCCAGTACACCCGTTCTTGTCTGCTAGCTTCTGAACGGTGAGCTGGGCGGTTTCCCCGTCACGTGTACCACGGTGCCCGGACCTAAAGCGCGTGCCGATGGCTAGGGTTGCCGCTTCGCGAGCACTTCGCCAACGTTCAGGTGGTCCGTATACCGGGCTAGGGGACAGCAAGCGGCTAGCGCAGGAATAAGCCATTTGCTTTGCGTAATTTAGGGACGGCCAAGCTCTCGATCGTGTACCAATTCTTACGTTATCTCTGTATCAGCGGTGTCCTCCTGTTCATCCTGACCTCCTGCGGCCCGGACCTTACGGACGGCGTGGCGGAAGCTTACGCAGAACTGCCGGAGGTCGTGGACTACAACTTCGACGTCAAGCCGATCCTCTCCGACCGCTGCTTCGCCTGCCACGGGCCGGACGCGCGCCACCAGGAGGCCGGCCTACGGCTGGACACCGAGGCCGGTGCGTACGCCGCGCTGACCAGCGGGAACGGGGTGGCCATCCGACCCGGTAGTCTCTCGGGCAGTGAACTGGTGACCCGCATCACCTCCGACGATCCGGATCTGATCATGCCCCCCCCGGAGTCGCACCTGACGCTGACGGACCAGGAGATCGCTATCCTGGCCAAGTGGGTGGAGCAGGGGGCGGAGTATAAGGATCACTGGGCCTTCACCGCCCCCCAGCGCCCGGAGCTGCCCACGGCAGGGGAGGGGTGGGCGAAGAACCCCATCGACCGCTTCATCGCCCAGCGGCTGGACCGGGAGGGCATCGCCCCCGCCCCCGAGGCCGAACGGTCTTACCTCATCCGGCGGGCCTACTTCGACCTGAGCGGCCTGCCGCCCACCCTGGCCGAGATCGGGCAGTGGACCGCCGCCCCCGCCGAGGACTGGTACGAGCAGATGGTCGACACCCTGCTGTCACGTGACACCTACGGGGAACGCATGGCCACCCACTGGATGGACGTGGCCCGCTTTGCCGATTCCGAGGGGTACCTGGATGACTTGCACCACGCTATGTGGCCCTACCGCGACTGGGTGATTAAGGCATATAATCAGAACCTGGCCTACGACAAGTTCGTAGAGTGGCAGCTCGGCGGAGACCTGCTCGATCATCCGAATCGCGACCAGGTTTTAGCGACCAGCTTCAACCGCAACCACAAGCAAAACTCCGAGGGCGGCATCATTCCCGAGGAATTCCGGGTGGAGTACGTTGCCGACCGGGCGAACACGGTAGGGACGGCCTTCATGGGCCTGACCGTCGGCTGCGCGCGCTGCCACGACCACAAGTACGACCCCTTCAGCCAGGAGAACTACTATCAACTCTACAGCTTCTTCAACAATACCATCGAACGGGGCGACGGCATTTTCGGCTACAACGGAGTGGAGAACGGACAAATGGTGGCGGATAGCCTGGCCATGAATGCCGGTCCGACCCTCCCCTTCCCGATGCGGAGACGGAGCGGATCAGAAACTATCTCCTGGAGCTGATCGCGGCGGAGGAGCAAGCCCTGTATGCCACCTCCCCGGCACCCGCGGCCCCGCCCACGAAAACGGAGGTAGAAGCCTATCTACGGCAGCATACCGTCAACCACCTCCGCTTCGAGGGGAAAACCATTCGTGAAGAAGCTCCCGGCCGCAGCCTGCAGTATAACCAGCTGGCAGCCGGACCCGGCAAGGTCGGACGGGCCCTCCAACTCGAGCGGGGGAGTCTGGTCAGCGACGGGATGGGCTCCCGCTTTGAGCGCAGCGATCCCTTCACGGTCAGTTTTTGGATCAAGGCCCCCAAGTTCTACGAGGAGGGGCACGTGCTTTATAACGGCAATAACCGCATCCAGGGCTACCGGGGCTGGGACGTGATGGTGGACTCAAACCGGGTACACCTGCGGCTCAACCACGCCCACCCCTTCCAGTCCATCGACCTGCGGGTAGACGAGCCGCTGCGGGAAAACGAATGGGTGCACTACGTCTGGAGCTACGACGGCAGCAGCGACGCCGCCGGGATGCGGGTATACCGAAATGGACAGGAAATACAGCCAACGGTAATCCGTAACCATCTGGTACGCAGCACTCTCCCGTACCTGGATGCACGCGCCACCGTGTACATGCCCTACCAGGGGCTGGTCATCGGTACCCGTCATTACGACGAGGATTTTGACGGGGGTATGGTCGATGAGCTGCGTGTCCTGGACATAGAGGCCGGAGACTTGGTAGCCCGATACCTCTACGCTCATCCGCTGGGGGAGTTTACCGTTGGTACCGATCCGGAAGAGCTGGCCGGGTACAACTACCTACACGTCGACAAGGCCCTGCGTACCCGGCGGGCGAAGTTGCGGGAACTACGCGCCCGGGAGGTAATGACCATCGATACCGTGCGCGAGATCATGGTGATGGGCGACGATGCCCGGTTGCGGCCAACCTATATCCTGGACCGGGGGATGTACGACGCTCACGGAAAGCAGGTAAGCCCGGACGTGCCGGAAACGATGCTGCCCTGGACCACGGGGCTTGCCAAGAACCGTCTCGGGCTTGGCCGCTGGCTAACCCACCCAGACCACCCCCTAACCAGCCGGGTGGCCATCAATCAGCTGTGGTACATGATGTTTGGCCGGGGTATCGTGGAGACGGTTGAGGATTTCGGAAACCAGGGCGCCCTGCCCAGTCACCCGGAACTGCTGGACTGGCTGGCGGTAGACTTCCGTGAGCATGGTTGGGACGTGAAGCGGTCGATCCGGATGATGGTGACCTCGGCGACCTACCGGCAGTCTTCGGTGATCCGGCCGGAACTGCGGGAGCGCGACCCGGACAATCGCCTGCTGGCCCGGGGCCACCGGTACCGGAGGAGCGCGGAGATGATACGCGATAATGCCCTGGCGGTAAGCGGACTCCTTCAGGACCGCGTCGGTGGGCCGTCTACCTTCCCCTACCAGCCGGCAGGATTGTGGACAGAGACGAATTCTCACCCGTTCTCTCCCGCCTACCGGATTGACACGGCCGGAGGCATCTACCGCCGAAGTCTGTACACCTTCTGGAAACGTAATGCGCCCTCACCGGCCATGCTCGTCTTCGATGCCAGCCTGCGCAGCGAGTGTCAGGTGCGGCGCACGCGTTCTAACACGCCGCTGCAGGCGCTGGTCCTGCTGAACGATCCGCAGATCATCGAGGCCTGTCGGGTGCTCGCCCGTAATATGCTGACCAAGAGTGGGAGCGACGTGGAAGCAGCCAAGCAGGTCTTTTTGTCCCTGATCGGCCGTCCACCTACGGCTAATGAACTCGAAGTTATCACGCAATTCTACGAGCACGAGCTCAACTATTTTGCCGACAACCCCGTGGCGACCATGGAGTTTCTCAACACGGGCTACCACGAAACCGACCTCAGTGCGGGGCCCGCCCGGATTGCCGCGATGGCCCGTGTGGCCAACACCGTTATGAATTCTTCCGAAGGCTACTACAAAAACTGAGCATGACCGACCTGCAACGCGCCCGCTACCTGGCCACCCGCCGGGAGTTCCTCAAAACTACGACCCGGGGTCTGGGTGGCCTCGCCCTCAGTAGCCTTTTGTTGCCCACCGGCGGTGCGGCCGCTCCGGCGGTAGGCGCAGGTGGCGGCGTCCTGAAGAACCTACACTACGCGCCACGGGCCCGGCGGGTGATCTACCTGTTTCAGGGTGGCGCGCCCTCTCAATTTGAGACCTTCGACTACAAGCCCCTGCTCAACGAACGGTGGGGCCAGGAGATTCCGGACAGCGTGCGTGGTAACCAACGGCTATCGGGCATGCTGGCCTCCCAGTCTAGTTTTCCCCTCGTAGGTTCTCCATTCCCGTTCACCCGCCACGCCGGAACGGGGGGGTACTTCAGCAGCCTCATGCCCCACACGGCGCGCGTGGCCGGAGACCTGTGCATGATCAACTCCGTGTACACCGAAGCCATTAACCACGAGCCGGCCACCATTTTCATGCAGACCGGGTCACAACAAGTCGGTCGCCCCAGTTTCGGTTCGTGGATGAGCTACGGATTAGGAAGTTCCAATGAGAACCTGCCGGCCTTTGTCGTCCTGCTCAGCAAGGGCCGGCCGGACGTGCAGAGCCTCAACATGCAGTCCTGGGGGAGTGGTTTCCTGCCGAGCCACCACCAGGGCGTCCTATTCCGCAGCGGTAAGGACCCGGTCCTGTACCTGAATAATCCGGACGGCATCAGTCGGAAGGCGCGTCGCAGCGAGCTCGACGTCCTGACCGCCCTGGACCGCGAACAGCAGGCCCACTGGGGGGACGCGGAGATCGATTCCAAGATCAGCCAGTACGAGATGGCTTACCGCATGCAGGCCAGCGTACCGGAGATGACCGACTTCAGCAACGAACCCGATCACGTGTTCGACCTGTACGGGCAGGACGCCCGCCGGCCCGGCACCTTTGCCGCCAATTGCCTGCTGGCGCGCCGGCTGGCCGAGCGCGACGTCCCCTTCATTCAGCTGTACCATATGGGCTGGGACCAGCACGGCAACCTGCCGCGCGACATCCAGGAGATGACGCGCAGCTCCGACCAGGCGAGTGCCGCCCTGGTGACCGATCTGAAGCAGCGTGGCCTACTGGAGGATACCCTCGTGGTGTGGGGCGGGGAATTCGGGCGGACCAGCTTCAGCCAGGGGCGCCTCACCAAAGACAACTTCGGGCGCGATCACCACCCGCGCTGCTTCTCCATGTGGATGGCCGGCGGTGGGGTCAAGCCGGGGCTCGTGTACGGTAAGACGGATGACTTCGGCTACAACATCGTAGAGAACGGCGTCCACGTACACGACCTGCAGGCGACGATGCTCCATCTGCTCGGCGTCGACCACGAGCGGCTGATATACAAGCATCAGGGGCGGCGCTACCGGCTTACGGACGTACACGGCGAGGTCGCCCACGATCTGCTCGCCTAGGGATATCTTTGCCGCGTGAAGAGCTTGGGGCGGATAAGCGAGCCCGTGACGATCGATATGAAGTGGCTTTGGCGCATCGCGGGTTTTCTGGTGTTCACCTACCTGCTGCTGTGTGGCGTGCTCTTCGTGTGGCAGGAGGCCCTCCTCTTCCACCCGCGTACCCTCCCGGCGGACTACCACTTCGAGGAGGGCGTGGAATCCGTACTGACTGCCCCGGACGGCGTCGCCCTGAGCCTCGTAAGCTTCACGCGCCCGGAGTCCCGGGGGGCCATCCTCTACTTTCACGGCAACGTAGGAAACAACCGCCGGAGCGTCTACCAGATGCAAGCCCTGACCGAAGGGGAATACGACCTCCACCTGTTCGACTACCGGGGATACGGGAAGAGCGGGGGGGCGATCGGATCCGAAGAACAACTGCTGGCGGATGCCCAACTGGTCTTCGATACGCTGGCGGCGCGCTACGGAGAGGACCGCGTGGTGGTGGTCGGCTATTCCATGGGCACCGGCATGGCGAGTTACCTGGCCGCACATAATGTACCCCAACACTGCGTGCTGGTCGCGCCCTACGCCAGCCTGACCGGCATGAAGAACCTGTGGCTCTGGGCGGTCCCCGACTTCATCCTGAAGTACCCCATGAACACCCTGGAGCGCATCGCCGCGGCGAACTGCCCGGTCACGGTCCTGCACGGCCGCAACGACGAGCTGATCCCCTATACGATGGCGGAGGAGATCCGGGACGTGGCCCCGGGGAAGGTGACCCTCATCGAGTTGGCGGGTACCGGCCACCGGGGTGCCATTTTACACGCCCGCTTCCGCGAGGTAATGGACGACATCATGACCCGCTAAAAGCGGTATCTTCCCGGCCCCTGCACTCACCCCCCGCCAGCCCGTTTTCCCATGTTCCCCAAGATTGTATTTCTTGCGTGCCTAAGCATCCTACTCGTGAATTGTTCCGACCCCCGGCCCCAGTACGACTCGCTGGAAGACTATCCCGTCTACCCCTACGGCGACCTCGGGGTAAGCTATGCACCCGCGTCCACGACCTTTAAACTTTGGTCCCCCGCCGCCCAGGACGCCCGACTGCGGCTCTACGATACCGATGAGCGGGGGACCGAAGCCCACTCCGTCACCGACATGGACGAAGTGGACGGGGCCTGGACGGTCACGATCGACGGTGACCTGGACGGGACGTACTACACCTTCGAGATCAAGCAGAACGGCCGCTGGCTCGGTGAGGCTACCGACATTTACGCCACTGCCGTGGGTACTAACGGCCTACGGGGACAAGTGGTCGATGTACTGGAAACCGACCCGGAGGGCTGGGCGGATGACCGCAGCCCCCCCTTCGATCACCCCACCGACGCGGTGCTGTACGAGCTGCACGTGCGCGATTTCAGCATCGATCCCAGCTCCGGCATCGAACACAAGGGCAAGTTTCTCGGCCTGACCGAGCGGGGCACGACCACGCCCCGGGGGGATACCACCGGACTGGACTACCTCGTGGAGCTCGGCGTCACCCACGTTCACCTCCTGCCGAGCTTCGACTTCATGAGCGTAGACGAAAGCAGGCCCGATTCCGCCCAGTACAACTGGGGCTACGACCCCCAGAATTACAACGTGCCCGAGGGCAGCTACTCTACCGATCCCGCCGATGGTAAAGTGCGGATCCGGGAGTTTAAACAAATGGTCCAGGCCCTGCACCGGGCCGGCATCCGGGTAATCATGGACGTGGTATACAACCACACCGGGCGCACCGAGAACAGTAATTTTCAGTTGCTTATCCCCGATTACTTCTACCGGTTTGCGGCCGATGGATCGTTCAGCAACGCCAGCGCCTGCGGCAACGAGATCGCCAGCGAGCGGCCCATGGTGCGCAAGTTCATCCGGGAGTCGCTGGAATACTGGGTAGACGAGTACCACGTCGACGGCTTCCGCTTCGACCTGATGGGCATTCACGACATTCCCACGATGAACGAGATCAGCGAGTCGCTGCACGGGATCGACTCCACCATTCTGCTCTACGGCGAGGGCTGGAAGGCGGGCGACAGCCCGCTGAGCGATTCCGTCCTGGCCCTCAAGAAGAACACGCCCCAGCTCCGGCGCGTGGCCGCCTTCAGCGACGACGTACGGGACGCCCTGAAGGGCAGCGTATTTGACGTGGAAGAGCGGGGATTCGTGAGCGGTGCCGAAAATCGCGCCGAATCGGTCCGGTTCGGTATCGTCGGGGCCACCCGTCATCCCCAGATTGCCTACGACAGCGTTAACTATAGCAACGCCCCCTGGGCCCCGCAGCCGGGACAGTGCGTCAACTACGTCAGCTGCCACGATAACCACACGCTGTGGGACCGCCTGGCCATCAGCAACCCCCGCGACGGGGCCGCCGCCCGCGAGCGTATGCAGCGGCTGGCCCTGGCGGTCGTGCTCACCTCCCAGGGCATCCCCTTTCTGCACGCCGGTACGGAGCTGCTGCGGTCGAAGGGCGGCAACGAGAACAGCTACAACAGCGGCGACGCGGTCAACGCCATTCAGTGGGACGGCATACGGCGGCATCCGGAAACCCTCGCCTACGTCCGCGACCTGATCGCCCTGCGCAAGGCCCACCCGGCCTTCCACCTCGGGAGTACCGAGGCGGTAGCCACTCACCTCACCTTCGCGGACCCGATCGACCAGCAATTAATTGCCTACCGCATCCAGGACGCGCCGGGCGACCAGTGGTCGGACGTGGTCGTCGTGCTCAACGGCCACGCCAGCCGCCGGCAGCATACCCTGCCCGAAGGCGAATGGCGACAGGTGGTGGATGGGCAAACGGTAGATCCCGGGGGACTGTCCGAGCGCCCGGTCAGCGGGGAGGTGACCGTAGAAGCCATTTCGGCCAATGTATTCGTGCGGATCGCGTCGGAGGTCACACAATAGCGCAGCATGCGATTCAGCTACCCGATATACGTTCTCCTCATCCTGCTGGGGTACGCCTGCTGCGGCTGCCGGGCCGTGCCCCTGAAGTCCTACACCAACGAGGACATTCTCTGGACGGCCGCCTGGGGCGGTCCGGAGCAACGCATCGCGACCGGAGGAAATCAAGCCAGCGTGCGGATCTACGCCCCGGAGGAGGAGCGCCTGGCCGCAAGCCTTCCCGTAGATAACACCGTCACCCGCCTCGCCTGGCATCCCACGGCGGATGTGTTGGCCGTGGCCCTGCAGGCCGGCGAGGAAGGATCGTTTATTTACGATCCGGCAAGCAATCGCAAGCGCTACCTCGACAGCCTAACGGCGGCCGGCGCCCGCGGTCTGGCCTGGAGCCCCGACGGCAGTACCCTGGCGGTCGGCGACGGCGACGGCTACCTGCTGCTCTACGCCGCTGATGGCACGCTGCTCCTCCGCCGGAAGGTGGACCCCAAGGCCATCGTCGACCTGGCCTGGCACCCCGACGGCCAGCAATTGCTGACGGTGGGCTCCGGAATTGCCCGCTACACCGTGGCGACCGACAGCGTCCGCTACCGCAATTCGCGCGACGTGCCGGTGCTCGTACTGAGCGTGGCCTGGCATCCCGATGGAAACAGCTACGTGACCGGAGACTACGGAGACGTGGAAAACGGCATTCCGCCGCTCTTGCAAATGTGGACCGCCGACGGCACGCTGCTGTGGCAGGATTCCTCCAGCCGGGCGGAGTACCGTAAGCTCGCCTGGAGCCCGGACGGGGAGGTGCTGGCCTCCGCCAGCGACGGACTCCGGCTGTGGTCGCGCGAGGGGAAGGTGCACAAGCATGCCCTCCGGGACCGCTACCTCTGGGGGTTGGCGTGGCACCCGGACGGCACCCGGCTGGTCACTACCTCCGGCAACGGGGAGACCTTCGTGGTGGACCGTAGGCTGCGCCAGCAGCAAAACTGGTGAGCCGGGCCGTTGAGCCAGGACTAGTCCGCACCCACAAACGCCAAGGCCCGCTCGTCCATCGCGTTGTGCGCCTGGCCGCGCAGGGAGAAGCCCACGTGCCCGCCCCGCCGGGGCTGCTCCACGGTAATCAGCGGGTGGCGGCGGCCGAGGGCCACTGGGGTGCAGGCCTCGGGGACGATGGGGTCGTTCAGGGCATTGACGATCAGCACGGGCACGGTCGTTTCGCCCACGAAGTGACCCGAGGACAGGTAAGCGTAGTACGCATCCAGGTCACTGTAGCCCCCGATCACGGCCGAGAAGGCCCGGTCGAAGTCGCGCCATACCCCGATACGGTCCAGCTGCGTCACGTCCACGATCCCGGGAAACTGCGCCTCCTTCGCCCGGATCTTGGCGGCCAGGGAGCGGTAGAACTTGCGCTTGTACACCCAGTTATCGGGTCGCTCCAGGCTGTCGACGCTGTGCTGAATAAAGCAGGGGGCCGAGAAAGCGACGCCGTGGGTGACCTGGGTGGGTACCTTGCTCCCGGCCGTTCCGAGGTACTTGAGGGTGAGGTTGCCGCCCATGCTGTAGCCGATCAGGATGACGCGGTCGTAGCGGCCGGTCGCCAGGGCGTGATCCACCACGGTTTCGAGATCCTCACTCTGTCCGTGGGAGTAGAGCTTGCGGGTGCGGTTCATCGCCCCGGAGCAGCTGCGGCAGTTCCAGGCCAGGGCGTGCCAGCCGTGCCGCGCGAAGTAGTGGGCCGCGCTGGCGACGTAGAAGCGGCCGCTGTCGCCCTCCAGTCCGTGGCTGAGGATCACCAGCCGGCGGCTGTCGGGGTGGTCGAGCCAGTCGAGGTCGAGGAAGTCGCCGTCGGGGGTGTCGATCCGCTCGCGGCGGTAATCGATGGCCACCCGGGTGAAGAGGTTGGGGACGATGGTCTGGTAGTGGCCGGAAAGGCGTTGTCTCATAGGGGGTCGCGCGCGCGGGTGCAGGGGAAGTCTCCGAGAACCAATGGCGCCGCCCGGAGTTTGCCCATAAACGTCAATCGCCATGCGAAATCGTATTCTACTGCTCCTCGGGCTGTTCCTGTGCACCTGCGTCACCGCCCAGACCGTTGCGGGTGTAGCGGAGCTGAACGGCCTGCGCATCGATCACCAACGGAAGGCCATGCTTGCCCTGGGCGGTTGGGCGATCGGCAACATCGGGGTGGGCCTGGCCCTGCGCGGTAATACGACGGGGGAAACGCGGCGCTTCCACGAAATGAACGCCATCTGGAACGTCGTAAATTTAGGGATCGCCGGTTTCGGCTACTGGAGCGCGCTGGGGGAAGATCCCTCCGCCCTGGGGGCCTGGGGCGGTATGCGGGAAGACCTCAAGTTCCAGAAAATCTTGCTCTTCAATGCGGGTTTGGATGTCGGCTACGTCCTGGGCGGACTCTACCTCAGAGAACGAAGTAACCGCAGCGGAGCGGACCGCGACCTGCTGCGGGGCTACGGGAACAGCGTCATACTGCAGGGAGGCTTTCTGTTCGTGTTCGACCTGGTGAACTTCCTGATCGCCCACCGCCGGCAGGAGGCGTACCGGCTGCTGTTCGGCGCTACCGGGGATGGGGTAGGGGCGGTATGGAACTTTTAGCGCGCGTAATCCGACTTCCGGTAGCCAGCCCGTACCTTGTGTGTGATCTCTCAGCCGTGAAACCACTCTTCCTTACCGCCGTATTCTGCTGCTTTTTGCTGCCCCTGCCGGCGCAGGTAGGGCGTATCGAGTACTTCACGGTCACCGATGGGCTTTCCACGCGGGAGATCAACGACCTGCACATTGGCGACGACGGCTACCTGTGGATCGCGACCATGGACGGGATCAACCGCTTTGACGGCCACGGCTTCCTCAGCTTCGGGCAGGGGCCGCTCTCCGACGCCCGGCTGAGCCGGGGGGGCATCGAGTCCATCCGCTCCGACAACGATCGCCGGCTGATCATCACCTTCAACGAATTTTACGGCTACTTCGACCGCTTCGACCCCCGTGACTTCTCCGTCGAGCAGGTGCGTATGGTACCCAGTACGGGCGTAGCGGGCTATCCCCGGGCCATCGAGACGGACCAGTACGGCCGCACCTTCGTGGTGACCATCGGGCAGGAGGGGACTACGCTGTACGAGTACACCGACTCCGGCTTTCAGGTCATCTTCAACCAGCCGGACGACGGCTGGCTCACCTTCGCGCCCCGCATCGAGCTGCTGCCGCTGGACAACGGGCAGTTTCTGCTCTACGACGAAGAGCACGGATTCCGCCACCTCTCGGCGGCCGGCGTAGTGCTCGATGAATTCTTTCCCCGTACCTCCGGGCAGCGTCGTTTCTACACCATGGCCCAGGCGCCGGATGGGCTGGTTTATCTGAGCTTTCGCGACGGCTATCCCCTCTTCCGGTGGCGACCGGGGGCTACCCGGGATCCCGTGCCGGTACCGGGGCTCGATGCCGGGCTTCGTTACACTAAGATCTTTAAGGACAAACTGGGGCAGTTGCTCTTCATGGCGACCGAAGACATCCTCGGACGCCGTTATCCGGATGAATATTACCTCGTGGATACGGCGGGCGCCCTGACTTTATTCGAGCGGGAGCTGCCCGTCAACCGCCTGGTGACCACCGCGGCGGCAAAAAACTTCAACGAAACAACCTACCTGGGTCTCCGGGAGGGCCTCGGGGTGATGGAGCGCTACGTGAAGTCGATCCAGTCGTACCTGACCAGCAGCGGGACGCGGGATCTCTACCGCCGCCGGGTAACCGGTATCACCGAAGACGCCGACGGGACGGTCTACGTCGCCGAAGCCGACGGACAACTCCACGCCATGGCCCGCGGCGGCAGCGAACTGACCCGGATCCCCCTCCGCTCCGCGGAAGGGGAGGAGATCGTGCTGCGGGAGATGGGGCAACTTATCTACGACCGCATCCGGAACGCGGTCTGGGGAGTGGCCCAGCCCATTGGCCTGAGTAAGGGGGGCGTTCTCTTCGCTACGACCTGGCCCAGCAAACCGTACGAACCTACCCCTCCGAATATCCCCTCACCTGCCTGGCGGTGGGACCGAAGGGCAACATCTACCTCGGTGCCTCCGACCCGCGTAAGGTGGGATTGCTTTTGGAGTTCGAGCCGGCCCGCCTGGAGTTCCTCGAGCTGCGCGCCCAGCAGGAGAGCGACGAGGACATTCGGGGGCTGCGCATCAATTACATTCTGCCATCCCGTAACGGGCAACTGCTGCTGGGCACCCGCAACCGGGGTCTGGTGGCCTTTAACCCCCTCACCCGCGCGTCCACCTTTTACAGCAGCTTCGAGGCCGGCGATCAACCCCCGGAGATGAACGCCTTCACCATCAACTGCATCTACGAGGACGTGGCCGGCAAGTGGTGGCTCGGTACCGACGCGGGACTCGAGATCATCGACCCGATCAACGAAACCGTTAAACGCTACAGCCGGCAGGACGGGCTCAGCAGCAACACGGTCGTGGGTATTCTTCCCGATTCTACCGGGGGCTACTGGCTCTCTACGCACAATGGATTGGTCCACCTGCCCGACGACCTGCAGAAGGGCACTTTCCGGCGTTATTA
Organism: Lewinellaceae bacterium; assembly: GCA_963803525.1. Taxonomy (GTDB): domain Bacteria; phylum Bacteroidota; class Bacteroidia; order Chitinophagales; family Saprospiraceae; genus Neolewinella. The sequence continues at coordinate 969,190 of CAWDMV010000001.1, read as the reverse complement.
CCAGGAAGACGGACTGGTCAACGATGAATTTAATCGCTTCGCCTTCCACCGCGATAACAGCGGCCGCTACTTCTTCGGGGGTGACCAGGGGCTGTCCGTCTTCCGGGACGAGGACCTCAGTAGCGACAATGCCGGCTCCGACGTGATGTTGACCGAGGTGATCGTTTACGGCCGCGGAGAGAACCGCACCATCACCCGCAACCTCGACAAACTCAAGTACCTGGAGGTGAAGGCCAATGAGAAGAGCATCGCCGTTTCCTTCGCCCTGCCGGTGGGCCAGCGGCCCAGCCTGACGCAGTTTCGCGTGAAACTGGAGGGTTTCAACGAAGAATGGCGGGAACTGCGCAACGAACGGACCGTCCGCTATAACAACCTGCCCTCGGGGCGGTACCGCCTGCTCGTTCAGGGTGCCGGCGCTAACGGGAACTACGGCAAGCAGATGCTCACCCTGAACATCCGCGTACGGCAGTACCTCATCGAGCGGACCTGGTTCCAGTTTCTGATCGCCCTGGTGATCGCGGGGCTCTTCTTCTTCATTCTACAGGCCAAACTGCGCGAGCGGCTCCGCAACGAGCAGCTCCGGACCCAGCTCAGCAGCGACATCCACGACGAGGTGAGCGGATTGCTCGCGGGCATCACGCTACAGGCGGAACTGCTGCAGGGAAAGACCGACGATGAGAAGCTCCGCAACCGGCTGCGGACGGTGGGGGATGCCGGGCGGAACGCCATGTCCAAAATGAGCGACGTGATCTGGAGTATCGACAGCCGGCGGGATACGATTGGTAACCTGCTGCAGCGCATGCAAGAGCACGCCGACGAGGTATTGCTTCCCCTCGACATCCGCTACGACTTCAAGGCCACCGGCTTCAATCAGGAGCGGGAACTCGCCGGCAACGTCCGCCAGGACCTCTACTTTATCTACAAGGAAGCCATCAACAACATCGCCCGCCACAGTAACGCCACTTTCGTGGAGATCGAGCTGGAGCAGTTTGCCCAGAACTTCGAGATGTTCATCCGTGACAATGGGGTAGGCACGAAGGACAAGGAACCCGTCTACTCTACCAGCCGCTTCACCCCGAAGACCGGGCAGGGCAAGGACAACATGAAAATGCGCTCGCAGCGCCTGCGGGCCGAACTGACCATCGACGACCGGGCCGGCTACACCCTGACCCTGCGCATGCGACGGCTCTCCTGATTAGAGGGCCATCCACTTCAGACAGGTGGGGCTGGGTATTTTTTTGACGACGTTGTAGAGTTTGAGCGCGCCGCCGCTCTGTACCCGGAAGATACCGACCGAGTGGTCCTTCATATTCCCGGCCAGGAGCCAGGCGCCATCGCGGGAAAGGGTGATGTCCCGCGGCCGGTCCCCCCCGCTGGGATAGGTATCACGCGGCAGGAGTTTGCCCGCCCGGAGGTCGAGCCGCAGGACCGTGACCACGCTAAAGCTGCGGTCGCTGATGTATACGTACTTCCCCCCGCGGTCCATTCGGATAGCCGCGCCGCTGGCCTGGTCGGACACCCGCTCGGGTAGGTAATAGGTTTGGTCCACGATCCGGGGCCGCTCGCCGCGCAGGTCGACCAGGGCGGTCATCCCCCGTAGCTCACACACCACCACGGCAAAATCCCCCTCGGGGTGGAGGGCCAGGTGGCGCGGGCCCGCGCCGTCCGGAAAGTTGATCCCGAGATCGGGCAGCAGGCTCAGGGTGCCGTCTGCGCCGCGATCGAACACCCGGAGGCGATCGCCGCCCAGATCACAGATGTAAACGCGGTTGCGCTTGGCGTCGAACCGCGCGCAGTGCGCTAGCGGGGACTGGTCCTTTCCCGCGCGGGGGAGTTGAAAATGTTGCAGTACTTCTCCCACCTGCCCGTCCGCGGCCTTACGGAATACGTCGACCGTGCCGCTGGTGTAGCTGCTGACGATCAGGGTATCTTCCACGCCGACCAGGTGGCAGGGGTGGTCGCCGTGGAGGCGCACGTCGCTTACCGGGGTAAATCGAATTTCCCGTTTCTTGCCCCGGCTGAGGTGGAAGGCTACCACTCCGGGCCCGTCTTGATCCGGGCACTCGCGTACGGCGTAGACGATCTTGCGGTCGTTATCTACCCATAGGTAGCTCGGATTCACGGTAGGCACGAAGCCCCGGAACTCCAGGCGACCCTCGCCGGGGATGAAGTCGTAGGCGGAGATGCCCCGCGCCTTCCCCGGTGCTTGGTCCCCCATATCGATGGTGTAGGCACCTACTAGTAGCAGCATAGCTCAGCGTTAGGGCCGCCAAGGTAAGGACTGGGCGGTGGCTTAGTTAAAATCCAGGTCGTCGCTACCGAACATATCGGCAAGAATGTCACGAAAGTTAAGGCTGTTGTGGAGCGCTTCCTTGTTCAATACTTCCATTTCGGCCAGGCCCTGGAGCACCAGTTCCATATAGAGGTAGGTGGCCTCCGGAGAAAGCTTTTCCTCCACGGTGGACTCCACGAACTTCCGCAGGCCGGCCACTTGGTCGAGGGCCTTCTTGTAGGATGCGTTGCTGCCGTCGGTGAGCAGCTCCACGACGTGGCCCCCGCTGAAGTAGGCCCGAATGATGCCGTAGGGGTCGCTGCCGCTGCGTCCGTTAGCCTCTACCTCGCTCGGGTCGGGGAAGAGGGAGAGGAAGCTCGAGCGGATGGACTTGCCGAGCAGCTTCATGGCCACCCCGTAGGCGCCTTCCTGTTCGCCTTCGTACACGAGCTCCACCTTACCGGTAATGGCGGGCACCACTCCCCAAAAGTCGGTGACGCGGGCTACCGTCTTCGTGTCGCCATTGAGCAGCGCGCGACGTTCGGCCGTCGACACCAGGTTTTCGAGGGCCGTAATGCTGAGGCGGGCGGAGACCCCGGATTTCTCGTCGATGTACTCGCTCTCCCGCGCCGAAAACGAAAGCTGCTCGAGCATGACGTTCAGCAACTCGGGGACTTCGACCATATTCAGCTGCTCCTCGGTGAGGGTGGCCTCCTGGGCGGTAATGCTGCGGGCAATCTCCACGGTTTTAGGATAGTGGGTCAGGATCTGGCTCTCGATGCGGTCCTTGAGTGGGGTGATGATGCTTCCCCGGTTGGTGTAGTCCTCTGGATTGGCCGTGAACAGAAACTGAATGTCGAGCGGGAGCCGCAGCTTGAAACCCCGGATCTGGATGTCCCCCTCCTGCAGGATGTTGAACAGCGATACCTGGATGCGGGCCTGGAGGTCGGGCAGCTCGTTGATGACGAAAATACCGCGGTGGGCCCGGGGCACGAGACCGTAGTGGATCACCCGCTCGTCGGCGTAAGTGAGCTTCAGGGTGGCCGCCTTGATGGGATCGACGTCGCCAATGAGGTCGGCCACGGACACGTCCGGGGTAGCCAGTTTTTCCACGTAGCGGTCGCTGCGGTGCCACCACGTGATGGGGGTATCGTCGCCCATCTCCGCGATCAGGTCGACGGACGAGCGGCTGATGGGCGCCAGGGGATCGTCGTTGAGCTCACTACCGGCAATGACCGGTACGTATTCGTCCAGCAAATTGACCAGCAGGCGGGCGATCCGGGTCTTGGCCTGCCCCCGCAGCCCCAGCAACAGGATACTGTGTCGGCTCAGGATGGCCCGCTGGATGTCGGGCAGCACGGTATCGTCGAAGCCAATAATGCCGGGGAATACCTCTGCCTTGTTGCGGAGGCGCTGAATCAAATTTTCGCGCAGTTCCTGTTTGACGCTGCGGGGGGTGTAGCCGGTGGACTTTAGTTCACCGAGAGTCTTGGCCTGAGCCATAAATTGCTAGTTGTCGTGGGGGAAAGCTGTTAAACGGCTCCCGTGTCGATTGGTTGTAGGGTAGAACCGCCGCGATGCAGTGCCGGACGGGTTTATTCCATCCGGAACTACCGGGAGCAATCAGGACCAAATATAGAGGAAATATGTACCCCGGATATACGGCTTTAGATCATCATCCGTTTTACCCTTGGGGACACTTATTGTCTCTTAACTAAAACCATTTCCTATGTACCGTAGCGCTTTTACGCTCGTTACTGCTCTCCTCTTATTCCTGTCTCTGCTTCAGGGACAATCAGGCCCGGGAGGGGTAGGCAACGCTACCGACAATGGCCTGTGGTTGCGGGCCGATGCGCTGGGGTTAGCCGATGGAGATTTGGTAAGCCGGTGGCCTGACCTCTCCGGTAATACCAATGACGCTAATCAGACGGTCGCGGCACGTCAGCCAGTTTACCTAGCCAACTCCTCCCTAAACGGGTTACCAGTTGTGCGACTGGACGGTAGGACCAACACCAACCAGGGAGACCGGCTACTCGTCGAGGATGACGATATACTCGACGGCAGCGCAGGCATTACCTATTTCGCCGTGTTAAACACACGGACACTTGATAATTCGCCCCGGGGTATTTTGGGGAAGCGGGTGGACCAAAATATTCGCGATGGCACCTACGCGTACACCTGGTACTTCCACAGTGGGCAAACCCTCTGGTTAGATGTAAATACACAGAATGACCGCTTTGGTACTACGCAATCTTTCGCCGACAACACCAATCATCTACTCAGTTTCGATTTTGATGGAAGTAGAGCACAGGCGACCAGGTCACGGATATATGACGGTAGTGAGGTGATTTCCGTAAAAGGTGAGCGGAGTACACAACTCACCAGTAGCCCCGCCAACCTGGTCATCGGCGGGTTGAACGACAATTATCCACAGTACCTCGGTGCCGACTACGCCGAGGTCATCCACTACAACCGCGCCCTCAGTCCACTCGAACGACTGCTGGTCAACAACTACCTGTCTGGAAAATACAACATACCGCTGGTCAGCAATGATTTGTACACCCAGGATGACCCCGCGAATGGGAACTACGACTTTGACATCGCCGGTATCGGCAGCGTCTCCACCACTGATCGACTCACCCAGGCCCGGGGTTCGGGCCTGCTGCAGGTGGCAAATCCTACGGACCTCGATGTCGATGAATACCTAATCTGGGGTCACGATGGCTTCCCCGCTACCCTAGTAAATACAGCGGAGGTCCCTTTCCCTAACGCATCCCGTATCCGGCGTACCTGGAGACTTAGCGAGGTCAGTAGCGCGGGGGGCGCCGTAGACGTAGGGGCCGTTGACCTGCGCTTCGATCTGAGCGGATTGGGATTGACCGCACCGGAAGTGCAACTGCTGGTGGATACGGACAACGATGGCATATTTAGCGATGAGGTCCCCATCACGAGTGCGCGTGCGGTCGCACCCGGGCTATTCCAGTTCGACGCCGTCACCGCGCTGTCGGACGGTACGCGCTTCACCTTGGCCAGTACTAACGCCACGCTACCCGTCGACTTGGTCGACCTGTACGTTGAGCGGACGGCGGACAACCAGGTCGCCATCCACTGGGAAACGTTTAGCGAAACTGACAACGATTACTTCGCAATCGAGCGCGCTACGCCCAGCCTGGAATGGCGAGAAATCGGACGCGTAGCTGGCAGTGGTACCACGTCCACGCCCCAAACCTACCAGTACGTCGATACCGCTCCCGTGACCGGTCGGCTATATTACCGGCTGCGCCAGGTAGATTACGACGGCAGTTTTAGTCAATCCCCAGTACGGAGCGTCGCGGATTTAGCTACCAATGCCGTATCGCTTTTCCCCAACCCCGCCGACGAAGTTGTCGAGCTCCGGACCCACGGCGGTTTAGACCGGGAATACCTGGTATTCGGGGTCGACGGGAGAGAGGTGACGTCACTGACTTCTATGCGTACCGGGGGAAGCGGTGCTACGATCAATGTGGGTAATCTACAGGCGGGTACCTACTTCGTGGTGACCAGGCGTCTCCGTTACCGCTTCGTAAAGCGATGAGCGGGATGCCCCGAGTCGACCGATAAGTCCCTTCTCACGAGGAAAAGAGCGTGATCCACGGTACTGGAAAGGGCGCTATCGTTAAAGTCCGCGGTTTATTGTGTGTTATGGCAGAAATCCTGTATCTTTATTGCAATTCTTAACACTACAATTGAACAACCATGGACTACTTCGCAGTCGCCCTCATTTTTTTGCTGGTGCTTTCTATCCTGGGCATGCTTACTTACATGATCTACCGCGCGTTTACTGGAGGACTTAGCCATTAGGCTGAGTGTCGGATCCCGTCCGCTTTTCCTCTTTGCTTAACCGCAGCACATCGACAGTAGATTTACCTAAGCCTTTGCCAAGTTTAATTTTCCGTTTCCGCGTAGGTTATTCCCTACCTGTTATGGATGCGGTGTTGTTTGAAGTCGGTCGCCTAATCGCGCCCGTGGTCAGCAACACCCGATCGCTTCTTTGTTTGGACCCGATCAACGTCTGTACTCCGTCCCATTATTCGACCGTTTTTGGAGCTTCATTGCTCACATACCGATCTTTTGCTAAGCGCTCGTTTGGGTTTTTGAGCGTGACGAGAACGCCGCTATTTTGCGTCTAATCGAGCTTCAAAAAGGGGAGCCTAGCGGGCTAAGTGACCTTTTTCGAGGCGAAGGATAGGCACAAAAGAGCAAGTTCGCGGCGGTGAGCGGAATCCCAAACAGGCTCCAAATCCCCGAGGGGGTCCAGCATGCGCAAAGGGGGAATAACCCCCGTTTATGCACGCTTACTTCGGTTCCCACCTCCTCCGCGGGGAAACGGCTGGACTAAGGATCAAGCTGGTGAGTTGCCCTCGCCTTCATCCCCTAAAGTTCCATGAGCGGTTAGGACTCCCACTTGATCTCCTCAATTCCCTCCAGCTTCCCGAGGTAGCGGGAGAGTACGAATAGATAGTCACTGAGCCGGTTCAGGTAAACGACCACGGCTGCATCCGCCTCTGCTACCTCTACCGTGCGCCTTTCGGCCCTCCGGCAGACCGTGCGCGCTAGGTGGGCAAAGCTTACCGCCGGGCTACCTCCCGGTAGGATAAAGTGCGTCATCCGGGGAAGCTCGGCTTCCATCTCATCCATCAGGGCTTCCAGGTCGGAAGCCGCCGTTCCCGGCACCTGGTAAGCCTGTCCCTCCCGATCGTCGGCCAGGGCGGCACCCAGGGAGAACAACAGTTTTTGCTGTTGCAATAAATGGTCGCGCACGCGGGTGCGTACCTCATCCACCGGAGCGAGGTGATCCCTCAGGAGTCCCAGACAAGCGTTCAATTCATCCACGGTCCCGTAGGCTTCCACGCGGGCATTCGTTTTGGGGACGCGGCGGCCGCTGAACAGACTGGTTTCTCCGGTATCGCCGGTACGGGTATAGATCTTCATTTTTTGTCGTTTACTTCCAGTTTGGCCAACCGCTTATAGAGTTCCGGCAGCCGGGCGAAAATGAGGGAGCTTTTGAGCCAGTCGGTATGTCCGAAAGCGGGCGATCCACCCAGCGCCTGATTGGGCTGGCGAATGTGGCGGGCTACGCCTGACTGGGCCTGGATGTCAGTCCCGTCCGCGATGGTCAGGTGTCCGGCAAAGCCAACTTGTCCGCCGATGCGGCAGTTCGCGCCGATCTTAGTAGACCCGGCGACCCCTGCCTGTGCCGCAATGACGGTGTTTACGCCAATCTCGACGTTGTGGCCGATCTGGATCAGGTTATCGAGTTTCACGCCCCGGCGAATCAGGGTAGAGCCCATGGTCGCCCGGTCGACGGTGGTCCCGGCGCCGATCTCGACATCGTCCTCAAGCAGGACGTTGCCCACCTGGGGTACCTTACGGTATGTCCCGTGGTCATCCGGCAGGAAGCCGAATCCGTCGGCCCCGATGACGCAATTGGCGTGCAGGATGCAGTTGTCGCCGACCGTGCAGTCCCGCAGCACCCGCGTTCCCGGATAAAGCGTGCAATTCTTCCCGATGCGTACGTTGGGCCCGATGAATACCTGGTCCAGGATGACCGTCCCGTCGTCGATGGAGGCCCCGCCGCTGATGACCGAAAATTTGCCGATCCGGACGTTTTCGCCCAGGGTGGCGGTGTGGTCAACGGCCGCGTGCTGGCTGACCTCCCGGACCGTTTTGGTGGCTTCGTCCTGTTGGTACACCTGCAGCAGCGCGCTCACCGTCTCGTACACATTATCGACCCGCAGCAGGGTGGGGGAAACGGGGGATTTCGGCTTGAACTCCCGACTGACCAATACGGCCGTGGCGTGTGTGCTGTAGAGGTGGTGCTCGTAGGCGGGATTGGCCAGAAAGGTAATCTGGCCCACCCCCGCTTCTTCGATGCGGGCGGGACCCGTGATGATCACGGTGGGGTCACCCTCGACGCTGGCGTCGATCATAGCGGCCAGGGCGGCGGCGGAAATTTGCATGGAGTGGATTGCTTGGTCAGATGATGTGGGGCAGGCCGTCTTCCGCGCCCGGCATGGGGGTGATGCGCTCGAGCACGGCGGCCTGCACGCGCTGCATCTCCCCAAACTGGGCCAACACGGCCGTCCGGAAGTTTTCGTCGACGTACTCCCGCAGGTGGCCCATGTTGCTGAGGCGCTCCCCCTTACGGAAGCGGTAAATCTGGGTGATGCCCGCCAGCTCGAACTGCACGGGGAAGCGCCCGTCGTTCTCAAAAACCGTGATTTGCATCCGGGGATCGGGTAGGCGGCCGATAATGCGCATGAGGGGGACTTTTGGCAAAAGTAGGACTAAAGCCCCGAAGCCAAGGAAAAGCCCCGCAGGAGGCGGCCCGAACAATTACCTACTTTTACCGCCGATGAAACGAATTATGATAACCGGTGCCGGGGGCCAACTCGGCCAGAAACTCATCGGTGCCGCTAAGCGAGCGCCCCAGGACTGGCGAATTTTTGCCTACAGCCGTTCCAGCCTCGACCTCACCCGACCCGAGGATCTGCGCGTAGCCTTCGCCGAGGCCCAGCCCGACGTGTGCTTTAATGCCGCCGCCTATACCGCGGTAGATCGGGCCGAGCAGGAAGCGGATAAGGTCGCGCGCATCAACGTAGATGGCGCGCGCCGCCTCGCGGCCGCCTGCTACGAAGCGGGGACGGGCTTCGTGCACTTCAGTACCGATTACGTTTACGAACCGGCCTACAACCGCCCCCTGGTGGAAACCGACCGGACGCAGGGCGACAGCGTCTACGCCCGCACTAAGCTGCAGGGAGAGAATGAGGTCATCCGCCACCATCCGGAGGCCTACGTAGTCCGTACGAGTTGGGTATACGCCGAATACGGCCACAACTTCGTGCGGACCATGCTGCGGCTCGGCCGGGAGCGCGACGAACTGGCCATCGTGGCCGACCAGATCGGCTCGCCCACCTACGCCGCCGACCTGGCTTCCGCCGCCATGCAACTGGTCACTTCCGGGGCCAAACCCGGTATCTACAACTACAGCAACAGCGGCGTCTGCTCCTGGTATGACCTGGCTAAGGCTACGCTCGAGATTGCCGGCATCCCGTGCAAAGTGCGGCCCATTCCGACCACGCAGTACCCCACGCCCGCCAAGCGGCCTTCCTACAGCGTGTTGGACACCCAAAAGATCGCCGCCTACGTGGGCACCCCCCGTCACTGGCGGGAAGCCCTCGTGGAGTGCATGGGTAAGATGGACCACTGAAGCGCCTACCCGGCCGTGATGCGCGTACCGCCCCCCGCCCGCAGCGCGGCCAGGTCCCCGATGATTACCTCGCGTGCCCCCGCGGCCAGCGCGCTGAAGGCGTTGTCAAGCTTGGGAATCATGCCTCCACGAATGGTGCCATCCGCTTTCAGGGCGGCAAAGCCGTCGGGATCGAGTTCGGCGATCGCCGACGCGTGGTCCAGGGGATCACGCAGCACGCCGGGCAGCTCGAAGCAGTAGCGAAGACTGACTCCGTGCTGGTGCCGGGCCAGGGCGACGGCCGTTTCCATCGCGATGGTATCGGCATTGGTATTGAGCAACTGTCCGTGCCGATCGTGGGTGATCGGACAGAGCACGGGGCGCAAACCCAGCCGCAGCAGGGCATCGAGCAGATGGGCGTTTACCGCGGTGACGTCCCCCGCAAACCCGTAGTCAATGGTCGTAATTGGCCGCTTTTCCGCTACGACCGTATTGCCATCGGCCCCGCTGAGTCCGATAGCGTTGGAACCGCGCGCCTGTAGCTGGGCGACGATGTCCTTGTTTAGCAGACCGGCATAAACCATGGTAACGATCTCCAGGGTAGCCTGGTCGGTAATTCTCCGGCCGTCGATCATGACGGGCTGGTGGCCCATTTCGGTGAGGACCTGGCTGGCCCGTCGTCCACCCCCGTGCACGAGCACCGCGGGCTCCAGCAGGGAAGCAAAGTAATCCAGTGCCTCGTGCAGGGTAGCCGGGTTATTTATGACCTCACCGCCGATCTTCAGTACGATCATGGACAATTAGTATACCGGCTCGACCCTCAGTCCTTCCGCGCGCAGCAGGGCGATCACCCCGCGCTCCCCACCGAGATGGCCGGCACCCACCGCGTAGAGGGAGGGGGTAGTCGTGAGGCGGTCGCGGATGATGGGTACCCATTTTTCATTGCGACGGACTACGAGGAGCTCCTCGAAGTTGCCGAAACCGGCACTCTCGTCGGTGATGAGCTGGGACATCTCGGCGACGGCCCGACGCCGGTACATGGCTACCATTTGGTCGAGTTGGCTATCGGTGCCCCCCATTTCGTTGTTGAGGTCGTCCCGGACCGCCTGGTAGAGCATCTCGGCCTGCACGCCGTAGGGAATGCTGTCGAAAAGGCTGAGCTGAAATTCCATCGTCTCCAGTCCGCTGATGGGCTTGTCCGCCGAAGTGGCAATGTCAGAGAGCTCGAATTCGTAGCTCTTCATGCCACCCTCGCCGCCGCCGCCGAAGGGGTTGCCCTGCGAGAGGTCCTGCCCCACCATGGAGGAGAGGAACATCGGCTTCATCTTCTGCAGCATAAACATGGGCAAGCCGGAGGCATTGAAGTAGTCGGCCACGCTGTCGTAGCGCTCGGGGGAGAGCAAGTCCTCCAGGCTGGTGTCGCCCCGCATGGTGATCTTGGTCATCAGGCCCATCATAACGGTGGGGTCCTGCATCTCGCGGGGGTCGATCTCGAAGAGGACCTCGTCGCTCTCATTCAGCGCCCTGACGACCGAGGACTCGAGAAAGTAGTCCTCCCGGGGAATGAGGTGGATCGTTCCGAACAGGTAGCTGGGCCGCTCGGCCCCGTCGCCGGTAATCTCCCAGAGCAGACTGGTGTCGTTGGCGGTCGGGACCTGGAATGCGGCATCGGCGATCGCTGATGCCGGGGCGGGAGTGGCACCCTGGGCCCGCAGCACGGGGCCGGTGGAGGGCAACGAAACCGTGATCAGGGCAAGGGTGAGAAGGAAAAGACGCATAGGGTGGGGCGGCATTGTTGGGCCTGAGGTAGATAAGGAATTTAGCGCCACCAGGGTTGCACGCGCATTCCTAAAATTCTTCGATCCCTGAACGAAGCGTGCGAGCGACAACCGGGAAAGAAGCGCAGGCGCACCCGTACCTTTACGGGGATGAAAGACATTTTTGACCTCCTCGGGCGTATCCTGCTGTCCTTTATTTTCCTGTTCGAGGCCTACGAATACTTCGCCTTCGAGCAGCTGAGCCTGCAGGCCATGACGATCTACGGGCTGACCTACAAACAGGAATTCTTTCTCTACGGGGCCATCCTCCTCCTACTCTTCGGGGGGCTGATGATCTTGCTGGGCTACCGCATGCGGCTGGGCGCGATCCTACTGCTGTTGTACTGGGTGCCGGTCACCTTCATCGTCCACGACTTCTGGACGCAGCCCGGCGGCACCGAGGAGTTCCGCGTGCAGAGCATGCTGTTCGTCAAGAACCTCGCCATCATGGGGGGCTTGCTCCTCGCCGCCACCCACGTCAGCGGGAAGTACCGGCTCCGGCGGCTGTTTGCTACCACCAAAGTATGAGCGCTTGTTTGGGATTCCGCTCACCGCCGCAAACTTGCTCTTTTGCGCCTAGTCTTCGCCTCAAAAAGCGTCACTTAGCCCGCTAGGCTCCCCTTTCTTGAGGCTCGAAAAGACCCAAAATAGCGGCGTTTTCGTCAGGCTCGGAAAACCCAAACAAGCGCTGAGCGGGCAATCACTGTAAGCTGGCCACGAACAGCTTCATCATTTTTTGAAAGACGGGGTCGTTAAAGTCTTCCTCAATGGTGTCTACCATCTCGTCGACCCCGTGGTCCACGGCCGCGAGCAGACCGCGGCGCAGGTAGCGCTTCGTGCGCTGAAATACTATGGGGTGGACGTCCATCAGGCGGCGGCAGTGGGCGGTGGCACGTTCCAGTACGGCATCCTGCTCGACGCTTTCGTGGACCAGCCCGGCCTCCAGGGCGGCGTCGCTGTCGTACATCTTCGCCCCTTGTACGTCGCTCCAGGCAGGGGCTTCTCCCCGGTAATAGGCGTAAATGTCGCCCATCATTTTCGGGATCTGTAGGCTCATGTTGAACTCATTCATACCCATCGTATGCTTCTTGCCCCGGGCCATCACCCGGTAGTCGGCCGTCAGGGCAAGGATGGTCCCTCCCGCGGGCGCGAAGCCGGTGATCGCCGCGACCAGCGGCTTGTCGAAGCGCACCATCGTCTGGAGGGCGGAGAGGTAGGTGGAAAAGAATTCCCGGAGGCCCGCCGCATCCGCTTTGGCCATGGTCATCACGTTGAGCCCCGCGCAGAAGCAGTTGGGCCGGCCGGCCAGCACCACGCCCCGCACGTTCCCGTCGCCGCCCAGGTCAAGGAAGGCGGACTCGAGGTCGCGGGAAAGCACCGCGTCGATGGCATTCACCTTGCCGTGGTCGATGGTTACGGTGGCCAGGCCTTCGGATTTGTTCACGTGAAGGGCGGTGTAATCAGGCATGTCGGGTAGCAGTTTGGTCTTAAAGCACTAAGCTAACAGCCGATTGCGGACTTGGTGCGCTGAACAAGCACATCGCGTCCCACCGCCGCGCTCAACCTCCGTACCTTTATCCTTGTCTTAGCAACAAAGTATCGATCATGCCCATCTACCACCACCTCGGTCAGTTGCCGCCTAAGCGGCACACCCAGTTTCGTCAGGCCGATGGCTCCCTGTACCACGAACAGCTCTTCGGTACGGTGGGCTTCGACGGCATGTCTTCCCTGATGTACCACCTCAACCGCCCGACCGGCGTCAAGGAGATTGTCGGCAAACGCGACCTGACCCCCGGGATCGCCGAGGCCAAAACCATCACCTCCCGTAAGCTCCTGGGTTTTGACGTGGCCCCCGAAGACGATTTCCTGGAGGCCCGCAAGCCCCTGCTGGTGAACAGCGACGTGCAGGTGGGGGTAGCCGCTCCGCGCAAGTCCCTGCGCGACTACTTCTATAAGAACGCCGACGCCGACGAGCTGCTCTTTATCCACCGGGGTACGGGTACCCTGCGCACCTTCCTCGGTAACATTCCCTTCGAGTACGGCGACTACCTTGTGATCCCCCGGGGCATCATCTACCAGATCGACTTCGACACGGAGGACAACCGCATCTTCTACGTGGAGTCCACCGACCCCATCTATACCCCTAAGCGCTACCGCAACCACTTCGGGCAGTTGCTGGAGCAGTCCCCCTTCACCGAGCGCGACTACAAGCTGCCCCGCGACCTCGAGACCCACGACGCGCCGGGCGACCACACCCTCAAGATCAAGAAGCAGGGGATGCTGCACGAACTGGTCTACGCCAACCATCCCTTCGACGTGGTGGGCTGGGACGGCTACAATTTCCCCTACGGCTTTTCCATCCACAATTTCGAGCCGATCACCGGGCGCGTGCACCAGCCACCGCCCGTCCACCAGACCTTCGAGACGAAGTCCTTTGTAGTGTGCTCCTTTTGTCCCCGGATGTACGACTACCACCCCCAGGCCATTCCCGCGCCCTACAACCACAGCAACATCGACTCCGACGAGGTGCTCTACTACGTCGACGGCGACTTCATGAGCCGCACCGGCATCGGCCCCGGCTACCTGACGCTGCACCCCGGCGGTATTCCCCACGGTCCCCACCCGGGCACCTACGAAGGCAGCATCGGCAAGAAGTCCACCGAGGAGCTCGCGGTGATGATCGACACCTTCCGCCCCCTCCAGGTCACCGCCGAGGCGGCCAAAATCGACGACGGGGAGTACTTCAAGTCCTGGACCGCCCATGCTTGAGTTCCTGCGTATCCCCCCCGGATCTGATTTTACCCTGAACAACCTGCCCTTCGGCATTTTCTCCACGCCGGAGCACGGAGCCCGGGCCGGCATCGCCGTCGGAGACGATATCCTCGACTTGGTCGCTTTAGCCAAGGAAAATGTCTTTTCGTTTGACGTACAGGTGCTTGACCGGCCCTACCTCAACGATTTCATTGCCCTAGGGAAGGAGGTAACCGGACGGGCGCGGACGCAGGTGCAGGGCTGGCTCACGGAAGCGCAGGGCTCCCCGGTACGGCCGCGGCACCTGTGTCCCCGCCATACGGCGACCCTGCATTTGCCGGTGCGTATCGGCGACTACACCGACTTCTACTCCAGCATCGAGCACGCCACCAATGTCGGCAAGCTGTTCCGCGACCCCGAGAACGCCCTGCTGCCCAACTGGAGGCACCTGCCGGTGGGCTACCACGGGCGGGCCTCCTCGATCGTGGTGAGTGATACCCCCGTGCGGCGCCCGGTCGGTCAGGTGCTGCCCGCCGGTGGGGGAGATCCAGAGTTGCGGCCTACGGAACGGCTGGACTTTGAATTGGAGGTGGCCTTCGTCATCGGTAAGGATACCGAGCTCGGCAGCCCCGTACCGGTAGGCCAGGCCGAGGACTACATCTTCGGCCTGCTGCTGTTTAACGACTGGTCGGCCCGCGACATTCAGCGCTGGGAGTACGTACCGCTCGGCCCCTTCCTGGGCAAAAGCTTCGCTTCGACCGTCTCGCCCTGGCTCGTGCCCCTGGCGGCCCTGCAGCCCTACCGCGTGGTTGGGCCGGTGCAGGAGCCCGCCGTGCTGCCCTACCTGCGTACGCACGGACCGAATAACTACGCCATCGACCTCGAGGTCCACGTCAACGACCGCGCCGTGTCCCGCTCCAACTTCCGCTACCTCTACTGGAACATGGCCCAGCAGCTGGCCCACCACACCAGCAACGGCTGCAACCTGCGGGTCGGTGACCTGCTGGCCTCCGGTACGATCTCGGGGCCCGACAAAGGCTCCCGCGGCTCCCTGCTGGAGCTGACGGAAAACGGCAGAACCGGGAACTTTCTGGCCGACGGGGACACCGTCACACTCCGTGGATTTGCCGGCAAGGGGCACGAGCGGGTCGGATTCGGCGTAGCCCGGGGCCAGGTCCTGCCCGCGCTGCCACCCGCATAAAATAGCTACAAGCCAATCGGCATATGACCCTGAACCCCAATGACCTCAGCACCCCGGAACTATACGGAATCCTGTCCACCGCGGTGGCCCCGCGCCCGATCGCCTTTGCCTCGACGGTAGATGGGCAGGGGCGGGTAAATCTCAGTCCCTTCAGTTACTTTAACGTCTTTAGCACCCTGCCCCCCATCCTGGTGTTCTCGCCCATTCGGCGGGGCCGGGACGGCAGCGCGAAGGATACGCTGAATAACATTCAGGAGGTACCGGAGGTCGTCATCAGTATCGTCAATCACCCGATGGTCGAGCAGATGTCGCTCACCAGCACGGAGTACCCGGCCGGCACGGATGAGTTCGTGAAGGGGGGCTTCACTCCGGTCGCCAGCGAGCAAGTGCGGCCGCCCCGGGTGGGGGAGTCCCCCGTTTCCTTCGAGTGCCGGGTGGATCAGGTCGTCGCACTTGGCGACGGGGGCGGTGCCGGCAACCTGGTCATCTGCCGGGTCGTGCGCATCCACCTCGCCGAATCCGTTCTTGATGACGAAGGCAAACTGGACACCCGCCGGCTCGACCTGGTAGCCCGCATGGGCGGTAACGACTACTGCCACGTCACTCCCGCCACGCTCTTTGAGATCCCCAAACCACTGCGTAGCCTCGGCATCGGGGTGGACGCCCTGCCCGAGCCGGTCCGTAACAGCACCGTACTCACGGGAAATCACCTCGGCCGACTGGGTAACCTGCCCGCCCTGCCGGGACCCGACACCGTCGAGCGCCTACGTGGTAGGCCCGAGGTACAGCGGGCCCGCCGCCGGGGGACGGTCCACCTGCACGAGCTGGCCCGGGAGTGGCTCGACGAAGGGCGGGTAGCCGAGGCCCTCGCCGCGATGCTGTAGTTTACCGCCCTAAATCTTTGTACGTGATCCAGCTTTCCGACTTTGCTACCTTGCACCGCTTTCCCGTCCACTGGGGCGACATGGACAGCGCCCAGCACGTCAATAACCTGATGTACCTCCGCTGGGCGGAGACGGCGCGGGTCCTTTACTTTGAAGCCATCGGGGTCAACACCGCCTTTGCCCCCGGTGGCACGGGCGCCATCCTCGCCTGGCAGGACTGTAAGTACACTTACCCGATGACCTACCCCGACACCGCCGTGGTGGGCGTCCGGACCGTGGAGATCCAGGAAGACCGTTTCATCCTGCAAACGGCCGTGTTCTCCGAGCGCCACGACCGCCTGGCGGCCGTAAGCGAACAGGTGATCGTCCCCTACGACTACGGAAAGCTGGCCAAGGCTCCCCTGCCGCCGGCCTGGGTAAAGGGCATCGAGGAGCAACGGAAGTCGGACCGGGCTTAAGCGCTTGTTTGGGATTCCGCTCACCGCCGCAAACTTGGTCTTTTGCGTCTATTCTTCGCCCCGAAAAAGGTCACTTAGCCCGTCACCGCGAAGCAGCCACGAAGTGCACCTCCACTTTTCGAGGCTTGCATAGACCCAAAATAGCGCCGTTATCGTTAGGCTCGGAAAACATAAACAAGCGCTGAGTAGTCGGACGCAACCGTCTATACAATTTTCCTGGCCGCCTCCTGCGGATAATGAGTAAATAGGATCCGCACCTAATCGACGGCCCACACTGCATGCAAAAGGGGCCACGGCGATCACGCTGCAGCCCCTTTGACCTAAGATTCGCCAGATTTATCTCGCCCGGCGCTTGACGGGATACTCGTCGAAAATATCGTCTACGAGCGTAACCACCTCGTCGGTAGTGGACCCGCTATAGATGGCCTCGGAGGTCATGCCCTTCCAGACGGTATTGCGGCTTTTACGGTCGACCAGACTGATGATCAGGGTACCTTCCTGATACTGGTAGGTATCGGTGTCGTACCCCACCACGTCGCCGTAGCTGTAGAAGTCGTTGTAGTAGTAGTCATTGTAGTAGGGGCTGACGGTATTGACGCCGTAGTTGCCGTAGGGGTAGGTGGCGTACACGGGGTCACGCTCCACTTCGACCTCGGTATCGGTCTTTACGCTGATGAGGACGAGCAGGTCGGGTTGCGAGCGGTCGAGCCGGTAGCCCTGCATTTTCATTTGCTGGTTGACGGTTTCGATGATGCGCGTATTGACCTCTTCGTTATTCATGTTCGCGTTGTTCATGTCCACGTCGGTGTTGGGCAGGTAGGCAAAGGTCTGGTACTTGCTGAGGTCAGCTTCCGTAGGCTGGGCGGTGACCACCTGGGGGCCACAACTGTAAAGCAAAAAGGAAAGAAGAAATAGGGTTATGGGAAGTAAAAGTCTCATGTCAATTGGGTTGTTTTGTGCTTTTAAAACACAAAAATGACTGAAGTGTTCTCCGAAACTTCCGTAATCTTGGAATCGCTTCGCTGGAATCGCGTAGTGGGGCACGGCCGATTGCCCGGTCGGCGCGTTAGAGGGTGCATGATCAGATACTGCCTGGGGTGTTGCGGACTGCTGTCCGTACTCTTCTGTTTATCCTCGTGTCCGGACGCTACCGGCGCTGCCGGTCGCACCGGCGACGGCCTGTACGTGGGGCGTTCCCTCCCGGGCAGCTTACCCGCTTACGGAGACGTCGTGAGCTTCGGTCCGGAATCCCTGCGGTTCCGCAATCTGTTCACGAACCGGGATACGACCGTCGAACGCACCGATCGCTCCGATAGCCTTGCCCGCAGCCAGCAACTCCATGGATTGACGGGTAGTAAAGCAGTCGTTGTTCCAGACTACCTCACCACCCAGCCCTTCACCTACCGCCTGGGTGAGGCCGACTACTGGGCCAGCTTCGAATCCCGCTTCACGGGTTTTCCGGAGTACGCCCGCCCCGAAGCGCTCGACTTCGTCAATCACGTCGCTGCATTCAAGCGCATCATTCCCGAGTTCATTTACACGGAGTACGCCTGGATTACGGAGTACGGTCGTCCTCTCCTCCTGCTTTCCTCCCGCGACCGGGGCAGTTACCTCCGTACCCTCGCCGTGGTGGTAGACACGATTACGGCGGACTACTTTAGCGGGCGGGTGCTGCGGGACGGCACGCTGCCCCCACGCTTCGGCACGGAGACGGTCCGCTTCTCCCGGATTCCCCGCGTGGTGCCCAACGCCGCGCCGGAAACTTTCGTGCAGCGGGTGAACCAGGGGTATTCCCGCAGCTACCTGCTGCTGCCGCCCGCCGATAGTCCGCCTTCTCCCACCAATCCGGCCGCCACGCCGCGGCGCAGCCTGCTGGACCCGGGCGACGTAGGCCACCTAAGCGCCAGCTTCCTCGACGACAGCCGCTTCCTGTTGCTCTCCGACGATCACATTATCCTGGAGGGCGATTACGTGCTCGATCTGGACAAGGGACTGCTGACCATCCGGGATGCCGCGGAGGCCACTTATCACCTCTTCCTGACCGTAGGGGAAGTCATCACGCTAACCCTGCCGGTATCGGTGGTAGAGCTTCAGGCCGGTCGTTTGGAGGGGCGGGATAATTTCCTGCGCATCGAGATCGTGCGGTAATCAGCCGTTGAGCTTGATGAAGCCCCCGTCGATGGGAAAGTCCGTGCCGGTGATGAAGGCCGCCTCGTCCGAGCAGAGGTAAACGGCCAGGTGGGCCACTTCCTCGGGCAGCCCCATCCGGCCGATGGGCTGGGTGGCGGACAGGGCAGCAAACATTTCCGCCTCCCGGCCGGGGTAGTTCTTTGCCAAGTAAGCGTCGACGAAAGGCGTATGCACCCGGGCCGGGGAAATACTGTTGCAGCGGATGCCTTCGGCGAGGTAGTCCCGGGCGATCGAGTAGGTCATGGTCAGCACGGCCCCCTTCGTCATCGAGTACGCGAAGCGCTCGGCAATGCCTACCGTGGCGGCGATCGAGGCCATATTCAGGATCACCCCGCCACGCTGCTTCAGGTGGGGCAGGCAGGCGAGCGCGCAGTTGTAGACGCCCTTGACGTTGACCGCGTAGAGCCGGTCCAAATCTTCCTCTCGGGTATCCTCCAGCCTGCCGACGAAGCCGATACCGGCATTATTGACCAGGATGTCAATGGGTCCCTGCCCCGCAATGCGGTCAATCACCCCGCGCACCGCCGCCTGGTCGGTCACGTCGCAGCGGTGGGTGCGGGCATCGGCGTCACTGGCGCGCAACTCCAGCACGTGGACGGTAGCGCGCTGCTCGGTGAGCGCCCGGGTGATGGCCGCCCCGATGCCACTGCCGCCGCCGGTGACGATGGCGGTCTTACCCTCCAAGGAAAACTTCATAGCAGCTTGATTAGATACAGCCAAGCTAAGGGTTTGCGGAGACGCGGGTGGAACGCACTTCCCCCACGAGCGGTAGACCCCGGGGCTACCCCAGGTTAGGGCGGACACCCGTACACCCGCGTCCCCGCCCCCTATCCCGGCCGATCGTTGTCCGCAAGCATCCTCTTGAGCAGCACGATCTGGCCTAAGTGGTAATGGGCGTGCTCGGTAAGGCCCCGCAGGTTACGGTAGAAAGTGCCGTACTTAGGGTCGTTGAAATACTCCCCGAGCGTCCCGTCGGGCAGCTGCTCGATGCGGGTGGCAAGCGCCTCGGCCTGGGCGTAAGTGCGGGCCACCAGCTCGTCCCAGTCGGACTGCTTGCTTAGGGCCGGCAGCTCGAAGCTGTACTTATCGCGGATGTCCAGAGGGCCGCCCTCCAGGACCTGCCGTACGCCCTCTACGTAGTAATTGAGATGGTAGACGAGCCTAGCGATGGTGTGGAGGTCGCCGACCTGAGTGATGGCCTGTTGCCAGCTGACGGTGGCCAGGTGCTCCCGGAGGTTCACGCCGGTCCAGTTGCCGCCGAAGTAGACGGCCCGGAAATGTTCCGCGAGTTGGTGCGCTTGCTTTGCCATGGGAGCGTGTGTAATTTTCTCGGGCAAAATACGATACACCTACCCCACGGAGGCGCGCGATCGGCGGGCTCCGCTCACCAGGCTCTACACCGACGGCACCGGCGACGCTAACCGGAGCTCACTCGCCTGAGTCGCACCCTTAGGGCAGGGGGAATACGGTGGACTCGGTATGGCTGAGGGTCATGAGGGAATCCAGCCGCGCAGCTATCTCCGGGTACTCCACCGCCAGATTGTTGGTCTCTCCGATGTCGGTATCTAGGTCATAGAGCTCGATCGGGCCTTCGGGCTTACGCGCCAAGTCGTAACGTACCCCCTTCCACTTGCCCGCGCGAACCGCCGCGCGGCCGCCGCGCTCGTGGAATTCCCAGTAGAGGTGATCGTGGGTGGGCTGTTCCTCCGGCCGGCCTTCCAGGGTGGGCAGCATGGAAATGCCGTCCAGGCCTTCCGGTATAGGTGCGCCGGTGAGTTCGGCCAGGGTGGGCAGCACGTCCCAGAAGGCGGAGATCAGGTCGGTCTCTCCCACCGGCACCGTGCCGGGCATGGCGGCGATCATCGGCACGCGGATGCCGCCCTCGTACAGATCCCGCTTGTAACCGCGCAGGGGGCCATTGCTGTCGAAGAAGTCGGGGTCCGCGCCGGCCTCCAGGTGGGGCCCGTTGTCGCTGGTGAAGATTACGAGGGTATTTTCCGTAAGGCCGAGCGCTTCCAGTCGGTCGACGATCTCCCCTACCTGCCGGTCCAGCAGGGTGACCATGGCCGCGAAGGTGGCGTGCGGCCGGGCCACCGAGCCGTAGGCGCCCTCCTTGTATCCCGCGCCCGTATCCACGCCCGACCAGGGCGTTTCCGGTCCGTAGCGCTCGGCGAAGCGCGTCACCATACTATCCGGGGCCGCCAGTTCCGCGTGGGGGATCACCATCGGGTAGTACAGGAAGAAGGACTGGTCCGCGGCGTCATCCAGGAAAGCGAGTGCCCGTTCGTGAATCAGGGCGGGGGCATACGCCTCGGTGCCCACTCCGGCATTGCCGTGCAGGGTGTCCTGGCTTTGATTGTCCCAGAGGTAACGTGGGTAATAATTGTGCGCCAGCCGCTGGCAGTTGTAGCCGTAGAACTGATCGAAGCCCTGTTGATCCGGGGCCCCTTCGGAGGTAACGGGGCCGAGCCCCCACTTCCCGAAAGCGCCCGTCCGGTAGCCCTCCTGCTCAAGCAGCTCGGCGATCGTAAGTATGCTGTCCGCCAGGGGGTACTGTCCTTCGGGTTGTACCTCTCTATTGCCCCGAATGAAGGTGTGCCCCGTATGCAAGCCGGTCAGCAGCGCCGAGCGGGAGGGTGCGCACACGGTTGCCCCCGAGTAATGCTGGGTAAAGCGCAAGCCGGAGGCCGCCAGGCGGTCGATGTTGGGCGTTTCAAAGTGGGTCTGGCCGTAACAGCTGAGGTCGCCGTACCCCAGATCGTCGGCCAGGATGTACACGATGTTCGGTCTGGGGCTGCTAAGGCCGTCGGCGGTGGCGCGGTCGCAGGTGTACAGCAAAATAGCGGGGAGCAACAGGGCAAGTAGCTTCAAGAAGAGGGAGTTTGGCGGGCTGTAGGCCGGGTAAGTAGCTAATATACATGCTTAGGGCAGAAATACGCGTAGCGTCCACTTCAGTGGACCCGCTGCTCTTCCATGTGCGGACCTCCCACACGTCGGCTTACCCTGCTCACGGGCAGCATGACGGCTAACCTCCGGAGGAAGCAGCGCAGCTCACCCGCCGCCACGCGTAGCGTCCACTTCAGTGGACCCGCTGCTCTTCCATTTGCGGACGTCCCACACGTCGGCTTACCCTGCTCACGGGCAGCATGACGGCTAACCCCCGGAGGAAGCAGCGCAGCTCACCCGTCGCTACGCGTAGCGTCCACTTCAGTGGACCTGCTGCTCTTCCATGTGCGGACCTCCTACACGTCGGCTTACCCTGCTCACGGGCAGCATGACGGCTAACCCCCGGAGGAAGCAGCGCAGCTCACCCGTCGCTCCGCGTAGCGTCCACTTCAGTGGACCTGCTGCTCTTCCATGTGCGGACCTCCCACACGTCGGCTTACCCTGCTCACGAGCAGCACGACGGCTAACCCCCGGAGGAAGCAGCGCAGCTCACCCGTCGCTACGCGTAGCGTCCACTTCAGTGGACCTGCTGCTCTTCCATGTGCGGACCTCCTACACGTCGGCTTACCCTGTGCACGGGCAGCATGACGGCTAACCCCCGGAGGAAGCAGCGCAGCTCACCCGTCGCTCCGCGTAGCGTCCACTTCAGTGGACCCGCTGCTCTTCCATGTGCGGACCTCCCACACGTCGGCTTACCCTGCTCACGAGCAGCATGACGGCTAACCCCCGGAGGAAGCAGCGCAGCTCACCCGTCGCTACGCGTAGCGTCCACTTCAGTGGACCCGCTGCTCTTCCATGTGCGGACCTCCCACACGTCGGCTTACCCTGTGCACGAGCAGCATGACGGCTAACCCCCGGAGGAAGCAGCGCAGCTCACCCGTCGCTACGCGTAGCGTCCACTTCAGTGGACCTGCTGCTCTTCCATGTGCGGACCTCCCACACGTCGGCTTACCCTGCTCACGGGCAGCATGACGGCTGAAGCCGTCGCTACGGGGAGAGCCGTCAATTCCTTAGCTTGGCCCCAAGCCCAAACCCCATGAATACCCGTCCCGGAGAAGAATTGCCCACCGAACGCCTAGACCCCTACCTCCGCGGCGTATGGCCGGACCTACAGGGCCCGCTCAAGGTCACCCAATTTCGCGGAGGACACGCCAACCTAACCTACGCCCTCTCCTTCGGGGAACGGGAGGTGGTCCTGCGCCGTCCGCCCTTCGGCAGGATCGCGCCCGGTGCCCACGACATGCGTCGGGAATACCAGGTGCTCTCCCGGCTACCGGATCACTTTGCACCCGCGCCCCGCGCCCTCCACCTGTGTACCGACGCCGGGGTGATCGGGGCGGACTTCGTGCTTATGGAACGGCGCTACGGCACGGTAGTCCGCTACACCCTACCGGAAGATTTTCAGGGCATCGCGGACGTGGAACGGCGCCTCACCGACGCCCTTGTCCGGGTAAGCGCGGACCTGCACCGGGTCGATACCGTCGAGGCCGGCCTGGAAGCACTCGGTCAGCCCGAAGGCTTTGC
This sequence comes from Lewinellaceae bacterium, assembly GCA_963803525.1. Lineage (GTDB taxonomy): Bacteria > Bacteroidota > Bacteroidia > Chitinophagales > Saprospiraceae > Neolewinella. Next base: position 945,919 of record CAWDMV010000001.1, on the reverse strand, counting down.
CGTCCGTCAGCTCAAGGGGTGGACCAAGCGCTGGAACCTCGCCAGGACCGAGGACAACCGCGCTATGGAACAGCTCGCCTCCACTCTGCCTAAAGACGTTCCTACCCCCCAAGCGGTCTCCATCGTCCACGGAGATCTGAAGTTTGATAACTGCCAGTTTCAGCCGGGGGAGCCGGACGCGGTCACCTCGGTTTTCGACTGGGATATGGCTACCCTGGGCGATCCCCTGATCGATCTGGCCGGCACCCTCAGTTTCTGGCCCGACCCGGGCCTCGACGCGGCCGAGATGCCCATCCCCCTCCTGATCGGCAACTGGCCCGACAAGGCCTACGTGAAGCAACGCTACGCCGCGGATACCGGCCTCGACCTCGGTCGCATGCCCTGGTACGAAGCCTTCGCCTGCTTCAAGACCGCCGTGATTGCCCAGCAGCTCTACCGCCGCTACGTGGACGGCGGGACCAAGGACGAGCGTATGGAAAAATTCGGTGCCGCCGCCCGATCTTTTGCCCGTCTGGGCGTTGCTAAACTGACCGACCAAACCCCCGCCCGATGAACTTTGCCTACAGCGACACCACCCGCGACAACGTCCGCCACCTGGAGGCCTTCATGGCCGAGCACATCTATCCCCGGGAGGCCGCCTACCGCGCCTTCACCGAGGCCCACCCCTGGCAGGTCTTCCCGGATATGGAGCAACTCAAGGACCTCGCGCGCGCCGCCGGCCTCTGGAACCTCTTCCTGCCGGAGGATTACGGGGAGCACAGCCCGGGACTCACCAACCTGGAGTACGCCCCCCTGGCCGAGATCATGGGCCGCGTGCTGTGGTCCAGCGAGGTGTTTAACTGCAGTGCCCCCGATACCGGCAATATGGAAGTGCTGGCCCGCTACGGAACCGAAGCACAGCAAGCGGAGTGGTTGCAGCCCCTGTTGGCCGGACGCATCCGCTCGTCCTTCCTCATGACCGAGCCCGGGGTGGCCTCCTCCGACGCGACCAACATCGCTACGTCGATCGTCCGCGACGGCGACGATTACCGCATCAACGGCCGGAAGTGGTGGAGCACCGGGGCCATGCACCCCGACTGCAAGTTCTACATCGTGCTGGGCAAAACCGATCCGGAGGCCCCCCGCCACCGGCAGCAAAGCATGATCATCGTGCCGGCGGATGCCCCCGGCGTGCGGGTGGAGCGCCCCCTGACCACCTTCGGGAGCTACGACAGCCCCCACGGGCACGCCGAGATTTCCCTGACCGACGTGCGGGTACCCGCCACCAACCTGTTGCTGGGGGAGGGACGGGGCTTCGAGATCGCCCAGGGCCGGCTCGGTCCGGGGCGCATCCACCACTGCATGCGGCTGATCGGCGCGGCCCAGCGGTCGCTCGAGCTGATGTGCCGCCGGGCCGGGGAGCGCACGGCCTTCGGTCGGCCACTCGGCAAGTTCAGCAGCATCCGGCAGGAGGTGGCCCGGAGCCGTTGTGAGCTGGAACAGGCGCGACTCCTTACCCTGAGTGCGGCCGACCGCATCGACCGGCGGGGCATTCGGGAAGCGAAGGAGCTGGTGGGCATGATCAAGATCGTATGCCCGCGCATGGCCTGCGCCGTCATCGACCGCGCCATTCAGGTGCACGGGGGGCTGGGGGTATCGGCCGATCTGCCGCTGGCCGACTACTACGTGTACGCGCGCAGCATCCGGCTGGCCGACGGACCGGACGAAGTCCATATGTACCAACTTGGCCGCAATACCCTCGCCGAACTCGGGGCGGGGCACGCCGGTGCGGAGGCGACTCCCCGGCCACAAGCGGCCCACGAATGACCCGTATCCAACACGTCACCCTGATGGTCACCGACCTGGAAGCCGCACGCGAATTTTACGTCCAGGAATTTGGGTTCACCGAGCGCCAGGTTACCGGCCTGGATTACCCCGGCGCCTTCCTCATCGTCAACGACCACCAGGAGCTGCACCTGGCGCAACTGCCCGACGCCGACGCCTCCTTTCGGGGGCATTTCTGCCTACGGGTGCGCGATTTCAGTGCCATCTTCTACCGGATGCAGGCGCTCGACGTACTCGACGTCGCCCCCTGGGGCCGTATCCGGGAGCTGCCGAACCAATCCCTGCAGCTCTACCTCCGCGACCCATCCGGTAACCTCGTCGAGATCACCTCCGAGCCGGAGGACCGCGACGGAATCGATCCTGCCATCTTTAGCGATCCCCTATACGGTGGCGAGCCGTTCCGCTATACCTGACGTCCCCGCAACGCCCACGTAGCGTCCACTTCAGTGGACAGGCTGCTCTGCTGCGCGCCTCGTGCTAGCGGTACCATACTCTGCTGATAGATAGCCGGACGGCCAAGCTCCGGAGGCAGCCGGACGGCCAAGCTCCGGAGGCAGCCGCGCAGCTCACCCGTCGCTACTCGAAGATCACGCGCTCCGTGCTCGCGATCCAGTCCGGCATGCGGTCCTTGTAGGTACCGTGGACCTGCGGCCGCTTCACCTTGAGGGTAGGGGTCAGCATGTCGTTCTCGATGCTGAAGGCCTCCTTTACGACCACCACGGCGGCCACCTTTTTGTAGCTGGCCAGTTGGGCATTCACCTCCTCCAGCTGGCTGCGCAGGCTTTCGGCCAGGGCTTCGCGTGACTTGTCCTCGCCGGTCTCGGAGGGGGAAACCAGCAGGAGCGGCTGCGGCATGCCGAGTCCGAGCAAGCAGAGCTGGTCGATGTCGGTGTTGCCGGTGAATTTGTCCTCGATCTCGTTGGGGATGATGAATTTAGCCTTGGCCGTCTTGAAGGTGTCCTTCACCCGCCCGATGAGGTAAAGGAAGCCCTCCTCGTCGATGCGGCCCTGATCGCCGGTGTGCAGCCAGCCCTCGGCATCGATCGTTTCGGCGGTCTTTTCCGGGTCTTTGTAGTAGCCGAGCATGGTGTAGGGCGCGCGGGTCAGCACCTCGCCCGTAGCGAGGTCGAGCTTGCACTCGGTGCCGGGGAGGGTCTGGCCGACGGAGCCGGGCCGATCCTGGTGGGCAAAGATCATGTGGCCGACCGCCCCGTTCTCGGTCATCGCGTAAGCCTCCGAAATGGGGATGCCGATGCCGGCGAACCAGTCCTTGGTTTCCTGAGGGATGGGCGCCGCGCCGCTCACGTTACAGCGCGACTGATCCAGTCCCAGCCCCTTCTTGATCTTTCGTTTGATCAGCCAGGATACTACCGGGATTTTCAGCAAGGTATCCAACTTCTCCTGGGGCAATTTCTTGAGTACGCCCTGGCGCAGCTTCGTCCAGATGCGGGGCACGGCGAAGAAAAAAGTCGGGCGCGCATCCTGCAAATTGGCCGCGAAGCGCTCGATGCTTTCGGTAAAGAAGATCTCACCGCCGTGGGTGAGGCACATGGTTTCGATGGTTCCGCGCTCGGCCACGTGGTTGAGGGGCAGGAAGGAAAAGTAGCGGTTGTCGCCGGAGTAGTCCGCGTCGAGCGGGTTGCGGGGATACAACTCCCGCATCAGGGCGATCTGGGTCTCGATGCCGAGCATGACCCCCTTGGGCGTACCCGTGGTGCCGGAGGTGAAGATGATGGTCCACAGGCCGTTGCGGTCCTGCACGGGTTGACCGGTCATGGGTGGGAACTCCTGCAGGATTTCTTCCCAGGCCTTGCCGCGGTCCACCCGGGAGTTACCGGCGTAGTGGGGAAACCGGATGACGGGCAGGTCTTCGGGGACGCCGGTCCTCATATTGTCCCACACCTCGGTCTTTCCGACCATCAGCAGGTCGACGTCGCCGAGCTCGATGACCTGGCCGATCTGCTCGCCGGTCAGGGTGGCAAAGAAGGGCACGCTGACGTGGCCCGCCATCATGATGGCCAGGTCGGCGATGATCCACTCCCGGCAGTTTTTGGACACGAGCCCGATGTGACTGCCCGGCTTCAGCTGCTGGTCGTGCAGGTAGGCGGCGATCTTGCGGGCCATCTGTCCGGCCTCCCCCCAGGTGTAGGTCTCCCACCGCTCGCCAAAGGGCTGGTGCAGAAAGGGCTTTTCGGGGTGGGCGGCTTCTTTCCGGTAGAAGGATTCAAGGGTGGTGAGGTCGTACATGGTCTGATCAATTGGCTCGGGGGTGTAAGGTAGCAAATGGGCGGCGGGGCGCGGGTGCAAGGAACCCCCGGGAATCACCAGCCCGGGCAAGGAGGCACATCCCCGTTCGTTCTACTGCACCCGATCGTTTGGGGGAGCAACCGCGCTCAACCAGGCCGGGGGAAACACAGTATATTTCCGCGAACAATAAAATCCCGAGGACCTTGCTCAGACTGACCCTGCTTACCCTGCTTTTCACGTGCTTATGTGGCACCTGCGTCCGCGCCCAGACCGCGAACGCGAACGAAGAACGGCCCCTGACCTACTACCTGCCCGCGCTCGAGTACGATCCCGCCATCCCCACGCCCGAGGAATTTCTGGGCTGGCAGATCGGCGACTGGCACATCAGCCACGACCTGCTGCAGGCCTACATGCGGGTGTTAGCGGCCAGCAGCGACCGAATTGCGCTAGTGGAGATCGGCAAGACCTACGAGCAACGGCCTTTGCTGAACCTCATCTTCACGACTCCCGAGAATCACCAGCGCCTGGAGGAGCTGCGCGAACTGCACACCAACTGGAACCTCCCCGACGGGGGGCTGCGCGCCGGCGACATCGATCGGGTGCCCGCCGTGCTCTACCAGGGTTTCAGCATCCACGGCAACGAGCCCAGCGGAGCCAACGCCGCCCCCCTGGTGGCCTACTACCTGGCGGCCGCTCCGCTGAGCGAAGTCGCTGAGGTACTGGAGAATAACATCGTGGTCTTCGACCCCAGCTACAACCCCGACGGACTCAACCGCTTCGCCAGCTGGGTCAACAGCCACAAGAACCGGGAGCTGACCGCCGACCCGGCGGATGAGGAGTACAAGGAGGCCTACCCCCGCGGCCGCAGCAACCATTACTGGTTCGACCTCAACCGCGACTGGCTGCCCGTGCAGCACCCCGAGAGCCGGGCCCGCATCGAGGCCTTTCACCAGTGGCGGCCCAACGTGCTGACCGACCACCACGAAATGGGCAAGGACGCCACCTTTTTCTTCATGCCCGGCGAGGCGACGCGCGTCCACCCCTCCACGCCCCAAATCAATCAGGACCTGACGCGGAAGATCGGCACCTACCACGCCGCCGCCCTCGATGAGATCGGCTCGCTGTACTACAGCGGGGAGGGGTACGACGACTTCTACTACGGCAAGGGCTCGACCTATCCCGACATCCACGGCGCGGTGGGCATCCTCTTCGAGCAGGCCAGCTCGCGCGGTCACCTGCAGGAAACCGAAAACGGGCTGCTTTCCTTCCCCTTCACCATCCGCAACCAGGTCACCACCGCCCTGAGCACCCTGCAGGCCTTCGGCGAACTGCGCGATGAGCTGCTCACCTACCAGCGGGACTTCAACCTCGGCGGAGTGACCGGCGACGGCTACGTCATCGAGGCCGACAACGACCCCGGGCGCGCCCGGGAACTGGCCAACATCCTCAGCCGCCACGCCCTGCCGGTGCAGCACAGCGGCAGCGGGGCCGACGAGCAGTACTACGTGCCGAAAACGCCCTTCAGTACGGCGGCCTTCGAACCCATCCTGGAGTTTGAGGACAGCCTCTTCTACGACGTGTCCACCTTCTCCCTGCCCATGGCCTTCAACCTGCCCTACCGGGAGGTCAAGGGGGGTGCCCCCCGGGGCCGGCAGTGGACGGACTTCTCCCGCGAGGCCGCCGCGGGCCCGGTGGATCATACGACTGCGGACTACGCCTACCTGCTGCCCGCCAACGACTACTACTCCCCCCGGGCCATTTATCACCTGCTCGACCGCGGCGTCCGGGTGAAGGTCAGCGACCAGCCCTTCGCGATCGGCGGGGGAGCGAACCGCTTCGGCCGGGGCACGGTGATGGTGCCGGTGGCGAGTCAGGACATGACGGCCGAGGAGCTCCACGCCGTCATCACCGAGGTGGAAAACATGACCCACCTCGACTTTATCCCCGCCGGCAGCGGTACCGTAGACGCCGGGGGACTGATGTTCGGCTCGCGGGCCGCCTACCAGACCCTACGCAAACCCGAGATCGCCCTGCTCATCGAGGGCGGCGTCAGCAGCCTGGACGCGGGCGAGGCCTGGCACCTGCTCGACCAGCGCTTCGGCATTCCGATCACGAAGCTGTCGGTCAATGACGTGGCCCGCGCCGACCTCAGCCGCTACAACACCATCATTATGGTCGACGGGAACTACAACGGCCTAAACGGAGCCGGGGCCGAGGCCCTCAAGGACTGGATGGGCGGCGATAAGGTCCTCATCACCATGGAGCGCGCCGGCACCTGGGCGGCCGCCAACGGACTGGCCGAGCTGAAGCAGCGCAAGACGACCGACCCCGACTCGAACGTCACCCAGCGCCCCTACGAAAAGGCCTACCGCGACGGCAGCGGCCGGGTGCTCGGGGGGTCGATCTTCATGGCCGAGGCCGACCTGAGCCACCCCCTGCTCTTCGGCATGGAGCGGGAGGAAATTCCGGTCTTCCGCACCGGCACCCTCCTGTACGAACCGGCCGAGAACGTCTACGCCACGCCCCTGCGCTACGCCGCCCAGCCCCTCGTGAGCGGCTACAGTCCGCGCGGGTTTGCCGAGACGGCCGCCGGATCGGCCGCCGTCATCGTCAGCGGAACGCAGGGGGGACGCACGATCTCCTTTGCCAGTAACCCCAACTTCCGGGGCTTCTGGTACGGCGGTAACCGCCTGTTCATGAACGCCATTCTGTTCGGTCACACGATCGGCGGGCGTACGGCCGAGTAGCCTGGCTCGTCGGCTCCAGTTCGTCGGCCGAAGATTGCGTAAGCTTCCTTCGTCCGCCGAGCTTTGGGATCGCCGAGCTTTGGGATAGACCTTCTCCACCCCGCGGCGGACGAGCGAAACTTCGTAACGCTCGGCCGACGAGGGGTAGCCCGGCCGACGCGCTTACCTTTGCGCCATGAAATTCTACGCCGCCCAGGTCGACGCCGTTGCCGAAGCCCTCCTCAACATCTTTATGAACGGGGCCTACGCCGACCGTGAGATCGCCCGCGTGCTCAAGGCCGACAAGCGGCGGGGCAGCAAGGACCGGGCCTTCATCGCCGAACAGACCTACGGGGTGGTCCGCTACTACCGGCTGTATGCCCACCTGGCCGGGGCCGAGCCCCGCACGAAGGCGGACTGGTGGCGGCTCATTGGAATTCACCTCCTGCTCGCGGGGCACGTTCTGCCCGAGTGGCGCGAGTTTGCCGGCCTGGACCGGTCCGGCCTACAGGCGCAACTAGAGGAGGCCCGCTCCACCCGCGCCCTGCGGGAGAGTATTCCGGACTGGCTCGACGAGGTAGGGGAGGAGCAGCTCGGGGAGGACTGGACCGCCACCCTGGCCGCCCTCAACGAGCAGGCGCCGGTGGTGCTGCGGGTCAACCGGCTGAAGAGCGATCCGGCCTTCGTCATCCGCTCCCTGGCCGCCGAGGAGATCGGGGTCGAGCCCATCGGGGAGGACGCCCTGCGGGTGACCGAACGCAAGAACCTCTTTCGCACCCAGGCCTTTCGCGACGGCCTCTTTGAAGTGCAGGATTACAGCAGTCAGCAGGCGGCCCCGGCCCTGGAGGTCGCCCCCGGTCAGCTCGTCATCGATGCCTGCGCGGGCGCGGGGGGAAAGAGCCTCCACCTGGCCGCCCTGATGGAAAATAAGGGACGCCTACTGAGCCTCGACATTCACGGCTGGAAACTGGACGAGCTTAAGCGCCGGGCCCGGCGTAACGGGGTCACCAACCTGGAAGCCCGCCCCATTACCAGCTCGAAGGTCATTAAGCGGCTCCACGCCAAGGCCGACCGCCTGCTGCTGGACGTGCCCTGCTCGGGACTCGGCGTTCTGCGCCGCAACCCGGACGCGAAGTGGAAGCTGACCCCGGATACCATCGACCGGCTGGTGCGGGAGCAGGCCGAAATCCTGAGTACCTACAGCCGCATGGTGAAGGTGGGCGGTAAGCTGGTGTACGCCACCTGCAGTGTATTGCCCCGCGAGAATGGCGGACAGGTCGACGCCTTCCTCGCCTCGGAGGCCGGGCAGGGGTGGGAACTGGAGCATCACCACAGCTACCTGCCGCAGCGGGAGGGCTACGATGGATTCTTCGTGAGCCGCCTCTCGCGCACCAGGTAGCGGCTCATTTCCCCGATATTCTTGGCGACGAAGGTGCCATCGTGCACGCAGTCGAACTCTCCACCCAGTAGATCGCAGGTAGCTTGGGAGACCACTACCTGTCCGGCATACCCGGCTGCCTCCAGGCGGGCCGCCTGATTGACCGTATCGCCCCAGATGTCGTAGGCGAATTTCTTTTGCCCGACCACGCCGGCCACTACCGGTCCGCTGTGAATGCCGATGCGCGCCCGAAATACCTGCTGTTTGGACAGGTAGCTTTGCAGCTCCAGGGCGGCCCGTACCGTCTTCGCGGCGTGGTCGGGGTCCGCCACGGGTACGCCGCCGACGGCCATGTAGGCATCCCCGATCGTTTTGATTTTTTCGAGCCCGTGGCGCTCGGTAATCGCGTCAAAGGCGCGGAAGGTGACGTCGAGGAGATGCACCAATTCCTCCGGATCCCGGGAAGCTGCAATGCTGCTGAAACCTACGAAGTCGGTAAACAGCACGGAGCAACTGCCGAAGCGGCGGGCGGTGGCCTTGCCGCTAATTTTCAGTTCCTCGGCCACAATGGGCGGCAAAATGTTCAGGAGCAGCTTCTCCGACCGCTCCCGCTCGGCATTGATTACCTCGTTCTTCTGCCGCAACAGGTCCTGGTAGCGCTGCCCCGAGCGGTAACGCAGGTAAAGCAGGCCGAGGGCAACCAGTACGCCGAGGGCTAATACGATGAAGAAGTTACGGCGCTGCCGCTCCTCCCGGGTCAGGGAGCGCTGTTCCTCCAGCAACATATTCTGGCGCATCAGGCGAAAGCTGTCACTCATGGCCTGTAAGGCGAAGGAGTCGATTCGAATGTCCTGCTGCTGAATACGGACGAGTTGGCGCAACTGGCTGTCGGTCAGAGCTTCGATCTCTTTGGTTTGTAGCGCTACAATAGCCCCCAGGGCGGACTCGTCCACGGCGACCTCCTCGCTCGTTCGCCCGGAGTTCATCCTTTGTTGAAGGAGTTTCACGGAGGGAATGTCTACCAGGTCCCCACCCTGGGTCTCCGCGATCTCCCGCAGGTGAGCGGAGATCGAATCCACGGTAGCCGTTATTCCACTGTCCGTGAACAGACTGGCCGCTTCACTGAGGGCGCGCACGCCGGCCACGCGGGCGGTGGTGCCGGAGGCCGGGTCGAGTAGCAGGGCCCGGCCCAGCAGGTAGTTCCCGTAAGCCGTCAGGTCGGGGAGTTGCTGCTGCCGCCCCTCTTCACGCAGGGCTTCGCTTTGGGTCCGCGCCAGGGCGAAGCGGCCACCTTCGATCATGCGCTCGATAGCGGCGATCTGCCCCTCGTAGTTCCGGGACTGGGCACTAAGTATGGTGTTGCTTACACACGGGAGAACAAACAGCAGGAGGATCGTAAACCGCATGATCGGGAAGGAGATATCGGACCCTAAGATAGCTGGCGGTCGGCTCTTCCCCGCCAGCTGAGTGATCTACCGTAAATTCAGGGGGTGTTAGCTAACGTAATTTTACCCGTCAGAGCTCCCCGGACATGAAAGCACCCCCGATCAAGCGTGAGCAATTAGCCGGTAGCCTGCGCATCACCTACGCCTGGCGTGCGTCAACGGCCTACTACCTACTTGTTCTCGCGCTCGGCTGGAGTGGCTCATCATCGTGTTCTTACTTGCCGGTGCGGGATGGCCGGTCGCGTTCCATGCACTAGCCGGTGTCTTCCTGATCTGGTACGCCCTGGCCCTGCTGCTCAAGCGTTGTTGCCCGCCGAGATGCATCCTTGTCTCAACCCGGAGGCCCACCAAAGTGGCAGGGATGCGGGTGCAATGGATCGCCCGCAGCGGAGGGTGACCTCCTCCGGCCCCTTCCGCTTCCATAGTCTTCCGGCCGATACGACCTTCTGCGTCGGGGGGAGAAGCCTACCGGCTGGTGTCAAATCAGGAGATCGGGTGGGCTACCCCGCACCGGTCCTCCGCCCACATCCTGTCGGCCACCGGGGCGAAGGCCTACCGGCGCTTCTACGCCGAGTTGGTCCGCGATCGCTGGGCCTACTTCGAAGAGCGCCCGCTGGACGCCGGGGAGCGGACGGCCCTGGGTTTCACGGAGGCCGCCGCCCATCCCGCCAGCCTGCGCAACGGCGACGATCGGTATTCCCCGGATAGTGTGCGTCAGGGGACGTACCAGTCGGGGAGGCAGGCCGGCACGTCCCTGGAGCAGTACACTTACCTGACGACTCGCTCGGCCACCCGTTTCCGGTCCCTGCGGGCCGAAGGCGGGGCATGGGAGGTCAGCATACAGGAACCGGTGGACGGCAGCCTATTCGGTTGGTGCGAAGAAAGCTAGTGGACCAATCCGGAAGTCCTGATATACCCAAGTCTAGCGCTCGCAGTGCTCCCCTTCACCAAAGAAACCTGCACGTAGCTACGGCTATGCTTGGCCGCTTGGACTCGGCTACCACCGCGATCGCGTCGACTTAGTACATCGATACTTCCTACTTGGTCCACTAGGGTTAGTCGATGGGAGGGTCAGTGGCATCCTCCATGCGCTGCTCGAATGTCTTTTTATCCCCGCTCTTCATCGCGTCCACTTCGGCATCGATCTCTTTTTCCAGGAAGTAGTTGAGCACGGTCCGGATGGTAGCGATCGCGGCCAGCTTCCCGATCTGGTCCCAACCCGGCGCGATGGCGGTACTGATGATGTCGGCGGCCAACTGGAATTCCAGGGCGACAATCAGGTAGCGGGCCAGGGTGAGCCGCAGGGCGACGAAGTCCTGTACCTTGCGCGTAAAGATCCGGCTCGCGTATAGCCACAGCGCCATGGCCACGCCCCAGGCGATCACCAGTACCCCGCAGAGCTCGACACACAACTTTACCCACTCGGCAAAGTGGTAGATGCTGCGCTCCGCCAGTTCGTAGATGCTGTTTTCCATGCTTAGTGTAGGTAGCTGGCACCGTTCAGGTCCAGGACGCTGCCGGTGGTGAATCGGGCCTCCGGGCTGGCCAGGTAAAGTACGGCGCGGGCCACTTCCTCTACCGTAGCCACGCGATTGAGCGGGCTCTGCGCGCGCACCTCGTCCCCGGCCTTCCCCTGCAGGTGGGCGCGGGCCATGGCGGTTTCGATGAAGCCCGGAGCGATGGCGTGTACGGTGATGTTATCGCCACCGACTTCCCGGGCCAGCGACTGGCTCAGGCTGTGCAGACCGGCCTTGGCCGCCCCGTAGCCCACCTGCCCGGCCTCGCCCCGGTAGGCCCCGCGGCTGCCGATGTTGACGATGGTGCCCCCGCCCTGTTTACGCATGTACTGAATGGCCTGGAAGGCCGCCGCGGCCGGTCCGACCAAATTGGTGTTCAGGGTGTGTTGGAAGGTCGCCAGCCACTCCTCGAAGGGCAGGCTGCCGTCCACGGGGTGGGGGGTGAACACGCCGGCATTATTGACCAGGATGTCGAGTTTGCCGAGCTTGGTGACGGCACCATCTACGAGCCTACGGGCCGCTTTGGGGTCGGAGAGGTCCGCCTGCAGCACGGCGTGGCCAGCCCCGGGCAGGCTGGTGACCACTTGCTTGGCCTCCTCGCTCCGCTCCCGGTAGTGCACGCAGACCCGCGCCCCGGCCCGGGCCAGTAGAGTAGCCGTGGCCCGACCCACCCCCCGGCTACTGCCGGTGACCAGCGCGGTGCGGTTACTAAAGTCGACTGTTATCATATTGCAAATGTAGGGGGCAACCCTATACTTTCCCCATAGCTGGGGCGTCTTAGAAGACACACTACCGCCGACGATGCGCACACTGACCTGCTTTTTCCTCCTGCTGTTTTCCCCGTGCCTAGCTGCCCAGGCAGGCCCACTTGCCCCGAAAGAGGAGGCCGCCATGGCAGCAATGGAGACGCGTATGGCCGACTTGGTCACCACCGTGTACTCCGACAGCAGCGAGACCGCCCGCTTCGCCGCCTGCCGGGATTTAATCAAACAGTTGGTCGTCGCCCTGGATCGACCAAACTCATTTTCCTATCCCTTCGCCGACCTGCCCGGGGTGAGCATCCAGTATCCCGAGGACCGCAGCTTCCGCATTTTTACCTGGGAGCTCAACGTCGAGCGGGATGAATACCGCCACTACGGCGCCATTCAGCTGAATGACGAGTCGCTGAAGTTACTGCCCTTAATGGACCGTAGCGAAGATTGGTACGAGAATCCGGAGAACGCCATCGTAGGCGCCGACAATTGGTTGGGCTATGCCGTTTACCACATTGAAAACGGCGGGACGCACGCGGGCAAGCCTTACTATTTCCTTTTTGGGTTCGATAGCTACGAAGGGTACCGCCGCCGGAAGGTGCTCGACATCCTGCGCTTCGACGCCGCCGGGAAGCCGGTCTTTGGCCTACCTGTGTTCGAGACGTACACGGAGTCCGGACTCCTCCTCGCCGACCGCGCCCGAATGATCTTTACCTACGGAGCCGAGGCCTCCATGGCCCTGCGCCACGACCCGGAACTGGGGGGCATCGTGTTTGAGAACCTCATCATGGTGCCGGGCAACTACGGGGAGGGCCCGGTAGCGATGCCCGACGGCAGTTATCACTTTCTGAAGCAGGGAGCGGATGGCGTGTGGCGGGAAGAAGAGCAAATCTTCACCCATAAATACGAAGAAGCCCCCCGCGAGGTTCCAAAACCTGACGAGGGGCGTGATCTGCTCGGCCGCAGCCGGGGCGGCGGCGGCCGGTAGGGTAGGGCGGATTACTTCGCCGCGGCGGTTACGGGGAAGCTTACTTTAAGGTCGGCCCACATCAGTTCGATGTTGTCGCCGTCCAGGGCGAAGTCCATCCGTTCGGCGGGGGCACTGGTGGCCTGGGCCATTCCACCGACGCGTACTACGTCATCACCTTCGGCGTAATCGTAGGCTCCCCACTGGTCGGCGGTCTTGTTGAAGATCACCGTCCAGTTGTCCTTATCGGTCGGGAGGGTAAATAGGCTGTAGGTGCCGGCGGCGAGGGGCTCCTTTTCCGTGCCGACCAACACGGGCTGGGCGAAAGTGATGCGGGTCGCCTCATTGGCCCCCGTGCGCCATACCTTACCGTAGGGAACGAGGTCGCCGTAGATCGTCCGCTCGTTTACGGCGGGACTGCCGTAATTGATGGTCACCTGTACGCCGTCGACCGTACCCTTGAGTTCCTTGCGGGGGCTTTTAATCGTGGTGTCAATGGTGGTGACCGTATAGTTCTGACCGGAGGTGGACATACCCGTATCCGCGCCGGCTGGCGTGGTCGTCGTCGGGCGCTCTGCGCTCGTTTCCGTAGTGCCGGAGGCGGGAGGGGTGTTGCAGCTGGTAATGAGGCAGAAGCCGGAAAATAGAAGGCTGTAGAGCGTGATGCGTAGCATGGAGGGTGGGTTTACCGGTTGGTTCAAACCGTGTAACACGGCAAGCACGAAAATGGTGGACTACACCGGGTCTTTTTTCATCTCGGAAAACAGGCGATCCGCGAAGTGGGGAGAGGGCGCGTAAGCCGTCCACCCGCCGTCGACGGTGAGCTGTTGTCCGGTAATGTGGGCGGCGCCGGGACTAAGAAAGAAGGCCACGGTGGCGGCGATGTCGCTCGGCATACCGACGCGACCATCCGGATTCAGGCGTGCCCATATACCCGCGTAGTCTGGCTCTTCTTGCTCGGTGCGCTCGGTCAGCGTAGCCCCCGGCGATACGCAATTGACGGTAATGCCATGGGGGGCCAGGTCCAGCGTAAGTTGCTGAGCCAGCATGGCAATGCCGGCTTTGGACATCCCGTAGGCCGCCAAATTGTGGTAGGCCCGAACGCCTACATTGGAGCCGATGAGCAGGATGCGCCCGCCCGACTCCTGGGCCAGCAGCTTGCGGGCGACCGCCTGCGCGAGGAAGAAGGTGCCTTTGAGGTTCAGGTTCACCACTTTATTGAAGCTGGCCTCCGAGAAAGTCAGAAATTCCCCGAATTCGGTGAGCCCCGCATTGGCCACCACCATTTGCAGTTGGCTGCCCGCAAGGCCGGCCGCGTAGTCCACCAGGTGCTGGATGAACGCTACGCTGGAGGCATCGCCCGTACAGGGATGGGCGGTGCCCGGGCCCATCGCATTCAGCTCATCGACCGCGCGCTGGGTGGCGGCCTCGTCTACGTCGTTGAGTACTACCGTAGCCCCCAACTCTACGAGGTGACGGGCGATACCGAATCCAATGCCAACGGCCGCACCGGTAATTATGGCCGTCTTTCCTTGAAAATCTTCCACCTTCATGCTTGGGGTTTTTTGGCTGACGCAAAGGCGTGGCCACGTATAAATCAGCAGGTAAAGTGTCCGCGAGGGATTATAGTTTTACCTTCCCCCTGTTTTAGGCAGGGACCCGCCGGTAAAGCGGGGGTTCCGTGGCAATCCCTTTCCATGAAAACCTACCACGACCTACTGCAACACATCCTGGACCATGGCGTCGTCAAGGATGATCGTACGGGCACCGGTACCCGCTCGGTATTCGGGTATCAATCCCGGTATCCTCTCCGCACCGGCTTCCCCCTGCTGACGACCAAACGCGTACACTGGCAGAGCGTCGTTCATGAGCTCCTCTGGTTCATCCGCGGCGATACCAACATTCGCTACCTGGTGCTGAATGGCGTACGGATCTGGAACGAGTGGCCCTTCCAGCACTACCTGGAAGCGACCGGACGGGCCGCAGCGCTTCCCAAGCACGGCCCCGCCTGGAAGACGGCCCTGCAGGCTTTCGTCCGCCAGATCAGCGAGGACGAGGCCTTCGCCGCCAGCTGGGGGGAACTCGGTCCCGTCTACGGTAAGCAGTGGCGCGACTTCAACGGCGTAGACCAACTGCGGGAAGTAGTCGAGGGCATCCGGCGAAATCCCGACAGTCGCCGCCACCTGGTCACCGCCTGGAACCCCGCCGACATTCCCGAGATGGTGAAGGCGGGCCTACCGCCCTGCCACGCGCTCTTCCAGTTCTACGTAGCGGAAGGAACCCTCAGCTGCCAGTTATACCAGCGCTCCGCCGACGTGTTCCTGGGCGTACCCTTTAACATCGCTTCTTACGCCCTGCTGACCCACTTGGTGGCCCGGGAATGTGGACTCGAACCGGGGGAATTCGTGCATACCCTCGGCGACGCCCACCTCTACGCCAACCACCTCGACCAGGCGAGGGAACAGCTAAGCCGCACTCCGCGATCCCTGCCGTCGGTGCACATTCCCGATGCGGCCCCGGGGATGTTCGAGATCACCTTTGACGACATCGCGCTGCGGGATTACGATCCCTGGCCCGCCATCCGCGCCCCCATCGCCATTTGATATGGACGTAGAAAAAGAACTGGAACAGGCCGCGCGCGACTACCGGGCCAACAAGAAGTTAGTGGCGCGGCTGCGGCAGCGTATCCCCCGCGACCTGGACGAACGGGTCCACGACCAGCACGATCGGGCGTTTGCGCGCATCGACTGCCTCGACTGCGCCAACTGCTGTAAGACCACCAGTCCGATCTTCCGGGATATCGATATCGACCGCCTGGCGCGTCACCTCAACATCCGTCCCGCCGAACTGGTGGAACGGCATTTGCACCTGGATCACGAGGGCGACTACGTCCTTAACGTGGCCCCCTGCCCCTTTCTCGGCCCCGATAACTACTGTTCGGTTTATGCGGCGCGGCCGCGGGCGTGCCGTGAGTATCCCCACACCGACCGGAAGAACATCGCTCAGATCCTCCCGTTGACCTTACGCAACACCCTGGTCTGCCCGGCCGTAGCGCAGGTAATGCGGGGGCTGAGAGAATAAAGTTATGGACAAACTTATACGCATCCTACGCACCTTCGGTAAGCAAGCCGTGCGTAGCGTAGCCTTTTTGCCGGTACCGATGATCCTGCTGGCTGTCCTGCTCGGTTTTGTCTCCTTCTGGCTGGAGGCGCATACCGGGATCAGCCCCTGGGTATCGGAGGTCTTTCCCGCCCTGGCGATCACCAGCCAGGATACGGCCCGCACCATCCTGGGAATGTTCATCGGTGGCCTCATCACCCTGACGGTATTCACCTTCTCCCAGATCATGATCCTGCTCAACCAGGTGGCCAGCAGCTACAGTCCGCGCCTCCTGCCGAAGCTGACCGGCGACCGGGCCCTGCAGTTTGTAATGGGCCTGAATCTAGCGACGATCGTGCTCATGATTTCCGTACTGCTCTCCATCCGCAGCAGCGACGATTTCCAGATCCCGAACTTTTCCATCCTGACCTGTACCGTGCTGGGCATCGTTTGCCTCTGCCTGTTCGTGTACTTCGTCACGGCGATCACCAAGAAAATCCAGGTGGACAGCATCGTGAACGCGTCCGCCCAGGACTCGCTCGACGGCCTGGATCAGGAGGTGGAGTTCGGGGAACGGGGTTACGCCGAAAAGTCACCGCCGGAGGGCATGACCGGCTGGCACTTTATTCCCTCCCCCCTGGGCGGCTACGTCGGTTCGGTCGATATGAAGAGCCTCTCCCAGCTTGCCCGGGAATACGGTACCCGCTTTTACATCGGCACGAGCAAGGGGCAGTACGTCCCCCGCGGTATGCCCATCCTGCAGTCGGAGTTTCGGCTAACGGACGAACAGGTTCGGGAAGTTCTCGTAGCGGTTGCCCCCATCCCCGACCAGTTTGATGACTGGTACCTGCCTAATCTCAAGCAACTTACCGAGATCGCCCTGAAGGCTATGTCGCCCGGCATCAACGACCCGGGCACCGCCCTTATGGTCATCGATCGGCAGACCGAAATCCTGGGTCGGATGATGGAGGTGCCCCTGCATAATTACTACCGGACCGACGACGGGGGGGAAGTTTGGATCTCCCGCCACAGCTACGCCGACGTGCTGTCGGTCGTGATGCAGGAGATGCGCCGTTACTCCAAGGAAGACCCGGTGGTGGTCCGCCGGCTGTTCCAGATGCTATTTAACCTCCGGGAAATGGCGGGGGACCGGCCCGCCTACCAGCATGACTTAATTTTGGAAGTGCGGGCGCTGCTCGAAGACGCGCGGGCGAACATCGACAACTCCCGCGATCGGGCGCTCATCGCCCGCGACCTTTTCGGTCACCGGGACCGGATGCGAAAGGTCAGGCAACTGGAAATGCTGGGCGAAGCGGTCGACCCGTTCGGAATTTAGAGCTTGTAATTCGGTTCCAGGCGACCGCCCTTCTCGTCGTAAAATTCCTGAATGATCGCCAGGACCTCCTCGGGGGTGTCCACGATGGGAAGCAGGTCGATATCCCCGACGCTGATGGTTTTCTCCCGGGTTTCCATGGTCTCAAAGATCCAGTCCCGCAGCCCCGACCAGTAGTCGGTTCCCACCAGGATCACCGGAACCGGGGAGATCTTCTTCGTCTGGATGAGGGTAAGGACCTCAAAAAGCTCATCCATGGTCCCGAAGCCGCCGGGGCAGCACACGAAGGCCTGGGCGTACTTCACGAACATGACCTTACGCACGAAGAAGTAGCGGAAATCGATGTCCTTGTCGTGGTCGACGTAGGCGTTGCTGCTCTGCTCGAAGGGGAGGTCGATGTTGAGGCCGATGCTGGCCCCCTTGCTGTCGTGAGCTCCCTTGTTTCCGGCTTCCATGATGCCCGGTCCGCCGCCGGTGATTATACCGTAACCCTGGCGGACGAGCAGCCGCCCGATCTCGGTGGCCGTTTTGTAGTACTGGTGGTCGGGCTTAGTACGCGCTGACCCGAAAATGCTGACACAAGGCCCGATGCGGTTCATCACCTCGAAGCCTTCCACGAATTCGCTGATCACTTTAAACATGGTCCAGCTGTTCTCACCGAAGGGCTCGGTGTTCCAGCGGCGGGGGGCTTGTCGATCAAGCCCGGAAAAATCACTCATAAAAGGGAAAGTTGACGGCGGCCCACGCTTGGAGTCGCCCGTAGGGAATGCCTGAGCCCCTGAAACGGTTTGATCAAGAATAAATTTTAGCGTTCAGGCAACGCTTACCTCCACCCCGTCGTTCTTTCCAGCGAATATTCGCTATTCCCTTCCGCTAGTCGGAGTATGCCCAAATGAACGCTTTATGACTACTTTCCCCGCCGAAACCGTCGCCCTCCGCAGCGCCTCCCTGATGCAGAGCCTGAGCACGGAACTCCGACTTCCCGGTAACCGGCTCCACGACTTTACCCGCCTGCGGGAAGATTTGTTCCTCGACACCATGGACGTGGAATTGCTCGTGGCCAGCCTGGAAAGCAAGTTGGAATATTACCTCACCGAGGAGGAAGCCTCCCAGATTGAAACGGTGGGCGACCTGCAGCACTTCTTTTTGCGCTAGTTTTCCGTAGGGGCTTTCACCGGCCCGGGCCCGGCGCGGCGGAGCAAAAAGTCAAATACGAAGCCCTCGTACCGCGAACGCAATTGCAGCAAGCCCTCCTCCAGTTGGGTAATGTCGTAGGTGAGCGGGACCTCCACGCCTTCGGTGACCACCTCACTGCCGTCACGGAGGTAGGTACCATACTGGGCCGTATTCGTTAGTAGATTGGTTTCAAAGGTGTCGCCGGGACCGAAAACAAAGTAAAGTCCATCCAGCAGCAGCGTCTTGACGTTGTCGCGCCGTGCTTCCATTAACTCCCAGCGGCCCTCCAGGCTGGCGATAGCATCCGCTGCTTCCGGTTCCCGATCGGAACCGCAGGCGGTAAACAGCAGGGCGAGGAGAAGCAACGGAAGGAAGAAACGCATGGGCTGGAAATAGTGCACTTCCCGAAACGCGGCAAACAGTAGAAAGTTAAGCGCTCGGGCGCAGCCTTAGTGGGCCGCCCGCCGCAGCCGGTCGTTGATGGCCCGACCGAGTCCCGTTTCGGGGAGCAGGCTCGCTACCGCCGACGTGTAATTGCCGCCGGCCAGTCTGCGGAGCACGGTAAAGAGGTTGCGGGCGGCCTCCGTCATATCCCCGGCCGCGGAGAGGTCGTAGTCGTGTGGTCCCCGGTCCTCCCCCCCGCCGCTAAACCGGATGACCGCCTGCACCCGTGTCCCCGCCTCCGGTAAATGCCGTACCAGCCGCAGCGGAATGCCGGGGGAATAATGGCTCAACAGCATCCCCGGAGCCGCGGGCCGGCTGCTGCTCTGCGTGCGTACTTCCACGGCCCGCCCCAATATTTCCTCAATGATTTCCACCGGCGTTCCCCCCTTGCGCAGGATAGTGGCCCGTCCGCCGGGAAAGCCGACGATGGTACTTTCGAGCCCCACCCGGCAGGGCCCCCCGTCCAGGATGTAGTCAATGCGCTCCCCGAGTTGCTCGGCGACGTGGGTGGCGGTGACCGGACTGACGAAACCGAAGGGGTTAGCACTCGGTGCCGCTACGGGAAAGGGCAGCCGATTCAGGACTTCGCGAATGAGGGGGTGGGCCGGCACCCGCAGGGCTACCGTATCCAGGCCGGCGGTGACCAGGTCGGGAATCGTGTCTACGCGGGGAAGAACCAAGGTGAGCGGCCCCGGCCACAGCGCGGCGGCCAGGGCATGCGCCGCGTCGGGTACGCTGCGGGCGTAGGCGAGAATGCGGGCGGAGTCCGCCTGATGGAGGATGAGTGGATCGAAGGCCGGTCGGTTCTTGGCGGCGAAGATGCGGCTGACCGCCGCGGGATCCAGGGCGTTACCGCCCAGGCCATAAACCGTCTCGGTAGGCAGGGCCACCAGCTGGCCGGCGGCGAGGCGACGGGTGGCTTCCGCCACGTCGGTTCCGATTGGTGCGCGCATAAGCCAAAGGTATCAGTAGTGGAGCGAGTAACTCAGGTAGGGGAGGGGCGGGAGCCCCCCGAAGCCGTCGGGAACGTACGCGCTGAACACGCCGAAGGACCAGCGGTGGCGGCGGCGCGCTAGGCTCACGTTGAGGGAGGGAAGTACCGTGACGGTGCCGAACCTGTCGGTGGTAGTGACGAGCTCCCCGTAGAGGTGGGTTTCTCCGCCGAGGCGGGTACCCGCACCGACGCGGTAGTTCGGAATGGACTCGCTGCCGTTCGCATAGAATATTCCGGCCCCGAGGTGAAAAAACTGCTGGTCGTCGCCGATCGTCAGCATCGTGGTCAGGTCGCCCGCGTAGGGCAGCTGGTCGTCCAAAAAAAGTATCCAGGGCACGACGATAAGTTCGTTACTCACGCCTACGTGCACCCACTCGTTCAGGGAGGTACGGTAGCGTTGGCCGAAGATAAACCCTAAGGGGCCGCCGAGCCCGGTACTCAGTTGTAGGTGGCGGTTCAGGTTCCACTGGAAGGTATTGTAGAATAGCATCACGGTCTTCAGCTGGGCGTCGCGTTGGTAGGGCAGGGCGGTGCGGACCAGGGTCAGGTCGGTAAGGGGCACCGGGTCCGCTGGTGAAGGCCCGACCACCGAGGAGGAGAAAGTCCGGTCCGACTGGGCCAGCAGCGCCGACAAAGAGAGCAGGAAGGCAAACAAGAGTAGGTGACGCATAGGAACGGGGCAAGATAAGCGGAGAGACGGAAAACCGCTCCGCCCGCGTTGGTAGTTACCCGGACCATTAATTTTCGCTTTGTCACACGCCCACCTTTCCCGAGCCCCGCATGACGTGGTGGCCCACCGTCCCAGCCGCCTGTTCGTGTTCCTGGCCGGATTCTTCGTGGCCAATGCCCTGGTGGCCGAACTGATCGGGGGGAAGATCTTCGCCCTGGAGGATACCCTGGGGCTGCCCGCCTGGAATTTTGGTTTATTCGGGGAATCCGGAGCGCTGCAATTCTCCGCCGGGGTGCTGCTCTGGCCCGTGGTCTTCGTGATCACCGACCTGCTGAACGAGTACTACGGGGAGCGGGGCGTGCGCCTGCTCAGCTACCTGACCGTGGGCCTCATCGCTTACGCCTTCGTGATGATCTTCTTCGCGATCTGGCTCAGTCCGGCCGACTGGTGGGTGGCGGGGTCGCAGGTGCCGGGGGTGCCGGACAACCAGGCGGCCTTCCGGGCGACTTTCGGGCAGGGGCTTTTCATCATCGTAGGCTCGCTGCTGGCCTTCCTCATCGCGCAACTGACCGATGTGTTCGTCTTCCACCGCATCCGGCAACGTACGGGAGAGGGCAAGCTCTGGCTCCGGGCGACCGGGTCTACCCTGGTCAGTCAGCTCGTCGACAGTTTCGTAGTGCTTTACGTCGCCTTCAAACTGGGGCCGGAGCTGTTCGGGGGCATCACCGAGCCGTGGCCCTGGTCGCGTATCCTGGCCGTGGCCACGGTGCAGTACCTCTTCAAGTTCATCATGGCGGTGGGGCTTACGCCGGTGATCTATGGCCTGCACCACCTGATCGACCGCTACCTCGGCGCGGAGACCTCGGCGGCCATGCGGGGGGAGGAGGCCGGCTAGTGCTTCAGTACCGAAATAAGCTGCCCCTTGACTTGCCATCGCGGCGCTGCACTTCCCGGCCAAAAATCCACCGTAGCTACGGCTATGCTGAACTTTTGTCCGCTCGTTCAGCACCACGCTGTCGGCGTCAAGCTATTGCTTAGTTCAATCCGGAAGCACTAGTCGGCGATCCGCCGCCGGTGTTCATCGTACAGCCCGACGAGCACGGCATTACCTCCATCGTCGATGCGGAGTCCCCCGTACCGGGCTGCGGCGAAACGCCCCTCCCGCCCCTCCTCGAAGAAGTAGCTTTCGGAACCGATGTGCAGGCTCCCGTTGCGCAGGGCACCCGTGCGCCGCCGCCTAAACCGAATGAGGCGCTCGGAGGGGGCGAGCGGGGAGATTTCCTCCTGAATGCGGGCAAAATGTCCGGTGCTATCCGCCGCCAGGGTAAATACGAGGTAGCCCCTTGGCGGTAAATTTTCCGTACCGGCGGCCCGGCCGATGGCGTAGCGCAGGTCCATGTAGTCGCCCTGCAGCAGCGAACGGGGGTCGACGGGTACCAGGGCCAGGAAGACCAATTCCCCGTCGCGAATGATGCGCTCCTTGCCGCTGACGTAGACCAGCGTATAGGCCACCACGCCAAGGAGTACGCCGAGTAGGAGGAGTCGTTTAGTCCGGGACACCGTCGGGGAATTTGCGCTGGAGGAAGTAATAGAGCGCCAGTAAGGAGGCACCGGAAGCCAGGAGTACGAGGGACTTGTCCAGCAGGTTCCAGCGTAAGTCGTAGTAGTACTGCGCGGTGAAGTACAGCAGTCCGGCTACCCCCAGCCCGACCCCGGCAAAGTGTTGGCTCCGGAAGCTGACCAGCAGCAGCAGAAAGCTACCCAGCAGCAAGGGCAGCAGCGTAAGGGGAAGCAGGGCTACGCAGGATAGGATCGCCCAGCGTCGGGGTAGGCTGTACCACAGTATGCAGATCACCAGGGCGAACAGTGCCAGACTGACGGGCAGGATGCCGTAGCGTTCGTAGGGCTCGTCGGCTAGCCAGTGACCCCAGCGGTACCAAAACAGGGAGACGAGCAGCCCCACGGCCAGGCCCGTCCGTACGGCCGGAAGGCGGGGGTTGGCCACGAAGCGGTGTTCGGTAAACGAGAGCACCACCAGGCCCGCGGCACAGAGCCCGATGGCCAGGGACACGTAAGCAAGGGCGTGTAGCGTGAGTTCGAGGTAGAGCAAACACGCCGGCAGCGATACGACCGCCAGCAGCACCAGAAAGTAGTTGCGGGTAAAGACCAGGGTAAGGGCGGCAATCATCAGTACGGGATACACCAACTGGGGGGCGGCAATCTCCGGGGGCAGGCCCACCAGGGTGAGCCCTACCCCGACCAGGTAGCCGCAAATCGTAATGGAGGCGAGAAAGGCCTCCCGTTTGTGCCGCCCGAGAGCGATGGTCGTGAGCAGAAGCACCGCGCCGAGGCCGACCGCGGCGACCGGTTCGTCCATGACGTTCGTGAGCCACAGCGTGAGTAAGAAAATCAGGCTGGCGAAGAAGCCCCCGATCGCGGACAGGATCTTTACGGAAAGGTTCGCTGCGGTGAACTCGCCCCGTTCGCGCTCGGCAGCCAGGGCCTCCTCGTTTACCGCAAAGGGCGTAGCGGCCTGCCGGTGCAGCCGGTCGATCAGCTCAGGCTCCATCCCAGCGGTGGTTGAGGCGGTTAAGGGTATTGGCGAGCAGCGTTACCCCGGCCAGGAGTAACACCCCGGCAAGGAAGTAAGCCGCCAGCGAGCCGGACGCCCGCAGCAACAGAAATACCAGCGACACCAGGATGCTCCCCCCGCCACGGCCAGGTAGAACACCGACCGCTCCCGGAAGGCAATGATCCCCCAGCCGGCGTACGTAAGGGCCGCCAGCCCGAGCGTCAGCGCCAGCTGCCCCGGTGCCGCCTCGAAGGTGCCGGAACTGAGGTTAACCGTGACGATGACGGCCGCCCACAGCGCCAGCAGCTGGAGTACCCACTGAAAGGCAGCGCGCTTGCGAAACGACGCCCAAGTGATCCACCAACAGAGCAGGTTGAGGGCGAAGAGCAACAGGCCGGTGGCCACGTAACTCAGGTCAATACCCACCTGCTGACCGTAGGTGAAGAAGGTAGCATTGACGAGCACCGCGAAGAGGAGCCACAGGGGGGCGAAGGGCAGCAGAACAACCCAGGGAAGGGCGAATAGCGTCCACGCCAGGAAATAATCGTAGCTGTTGGCCCCCGTCTGGTACACCTGTCCGAGTACCGCCAGCAGCACGCCGATGAGGGCAACGGCCGCCGTGAGGGCCACCCGGCGCACGCTTTCCCGTACGGGTGCGAAGAGGCCGCCCAGGCCGGTAGCCAGCAGTAAGGTAAGTACCAGGCCAATCTTGAGGAAGCGGTGAAGTCCGGCCCAGTTGTACGCGAAAAAGAAGACGGTGCCGCTCAGCAGGAAGGCGGTCCCGGCCCCCAGCAGGAAGTAGCGGCTGAAGCGGAGCCAATCGGCGGGACCGGCGTAGACCTCTTGCTCGAGGGCCCGGCGGATGTCCGCCTGCCGCCAGTCGCTGTGGCGGGCGAGAAGCTCGATGTCCGGGCGGGTAGCCCGTTTCATTCGGTGACCGATTGCAGGAAGGCGCGCAGGCGCCACCAGTAGCCGTCGTCGCCGACCTCGGTCAGGTTGTCGTGGCCCGCCCCCGGTACGATGTAGAGTTCTTTGAGGGTGCTGGAGAGGGCGGCGTAGAGCTGGCGGCCGTGGTCTACGTCGATGGCCTGGTCGGCTTCGCCGTGGATGATCAGGGTAGGTTGGGTGACGTCCCGGGCGGCCCGGAGGGGTTCGATCGAGCGGTGGTGGAACTGCGCCAGTTTGTCGGCCTCGTCGAGGATAAGGTCGCTGAACCAGCGGGGTACCGGCAGGGAGAGCCGGCGGCGGAAGTAAGCGTGGGTGATCTCCCCCAGGTGGGTGAAGGTGCTCTCGACGATGCCGAAGTCGATGGCCCGGCTCCGGGCCATGGCCTGCAGGGCCACGGCCCCCCCCAGGCTGTGGCCGAAGACGCCCGTAGGCAGGTCTCCCCCGAGGTAGCGCAGGTAGGTGGCCGCCGAGACGGCATCGCGCCACTCGCGGTAGCCGAAGGTGGTGAACTCGCCCTGGCTGCGGCCGTGTGCCCGGGCGTCGTACAGCAGGAGGTTGTAGCCGTGGCCCACCAGCTGGGGCAGGTATTCGAGGTAGAGCTCCTTGGCGCTGTCCTTGCCGTGCAGGAGGACGAGGTTCCCCCGGGCGGGCACGGTAGCGGGCACGTAGAAGGCGGCCAGTTCCGCCCGGTCGAAGGCCTTTAGCGTTACGGCTTCGAACTTGAATCCCAGGTCCCCGGGGTCCAGGTTGAGTTGGCGACGCTGGGGACGGATGACCAGGCCCGGTAGCCACCGCAGCAGCAACAGCAACACCATTGCCGGTAGGAGGAGCATCAGCCAGTTCATAGCGGACAAGATAAGGTGTCGGCCGGCTCCGTCGCGCGGAAACGGGCATTGGTCGATGGCATTTGCCTACCCCCCCACGGGCCTTACTTTAGGGCAAAATCGATTCCCCCGTGCGTAGCTTTCTGTTTTCCCTGCTGTTACTCCTCACCTGCGCCGTCGCGGCGCAGGAACGTTTCCTAAGCTGGCATACGGAGGTGGCTCCCCGGACTGACCGCTCCCTGGAAATCACCGAGACCATTACCGTCGCCGCGGAAGGCCGGGAGGTGAAGCGCGGCATTACCCGCAGCCTACCCCTCGGCCGGGGGGTGGAGGTATTATCGGTCGAGCGCGACGGCCGCGAAGAGGACTACCACACCAAGCGCTCGGGCGGCGAGCTGACCATCTACGCCGGTCGCCGCAAGGTGATGCTGGAGACCGGCACTTACCGCTACCGCCTGCGTTACCGCCTGGAGGGATTAGTAGACCGAATAGGTGAAGTCGATGAGCTCAATCTGAACCTGCTGGGCCCGAAGGTCAGCTTACCCGTGGACTCGCTTTCCGCCACCGTGCTCCTGCCCCCGGGGCTCGCCACCGTCCAGTACGCCTGCTATACGGGGCGGAGCGGCAGCACGGAAAAGAACTGTACGATGAGCGCGCCCTCCGACGGGCAGCTGACCTTCAGCGGGGTAGGCACGTTCGGCCAGGGACGGGTGATGACCGTGGCCGCCGGCTTTACGTCGGGCTGGTTCGTACCTGCCGAGCCCCAGCCCGCGGTGCAGGATCCGGCGGACCTGAACCTCCTGCAGCGGGAAGGCTCCGTCTTCTTTTTGCTGCTCGGGCTGATAGCCTTCCTCTACTACGCCTACACCAGTTGGCGCAAGCACGGCGTGGATCCCCCGGCTCCCCAAGTCGGGCCGGTCTTTACCCCTCCGGCGGACCATTCCCCGGCCGCGATTGGCTACCTTACCTCCGACTTCGCCAGCGACGCGACGGCCTGTTTTACCGCTTCCATTATGGCCCTGGCCGGCAAGGGGCTGCTCACCATCGAGCCCGTGGAAAAAAAGGGGTTTTTCTCCACCACGGTGGTCTATCACCTACGCCGCCGAAAATCTCTCGGGGAGTTCGCGCCCCTTCCGCCCGAGCAGGAGGTGCTTTTCCGGGAGCTGTTCGCCAGCGACGACGAGGTCATCCTCGAGGCCAGCTACGATAAGCAGTTTCAAAAAGTCGCCACCGCCCACGAGGCCGCCCTCAAGGAGCAGTTCACCGCCTTTCGCGGCGAGGGCGGCAACGGGAAACGGGTATTGCCCCTGGTGGGTATTCTATTCGTTAGTCTGGTTCCGGGGGCCTTGCTTCTCCGCACGGATACTACGGGCTACGCGCTCCCGGTACTCGTGGCCTTCGTGGTCATCTGCGCCGCGGGACTTTTAGCGTACGCCTTGCTCATTCGCCGACCCAGTCCGGAAAAGGTCCGACTCCGTGCCGAGATTGCCGCGCTGAAGGACTACCTAAGTCTTTCGGAGAAGAAGCGCTCCCGCTTGTTGAATGCCCCGAAGATGAGCCCCGAGCATTACGAAGATCTGCTGCCCTACGCCATCGCCCTGGGCATCAGCACGAAGTGGTCGGAGTACTTCGGGGAGCTGCTTTCCGCCAACTCCTACCGGCCGGGCTACGTACTGGGACGAGGAAGCTTTCATCCCGCCGTATTCAGTAAGGATTTCTCTACGGCGGTGACCGCTACTTCGACGCCTCCCGGGAGCGCATCGGGCGGGGGCGGGTCCGCGGGTGGCGGAGGAGGTGGCGGGGGAGCCGGGGGATGGTAAGTACGCGCTACCTTTGCCGGCAAATCATGCCCATGACCAGCCAGGATTACATTACCCTCGAAGACCACCACGGTGCCCACAACTACCATCCCTTACCGGTGGTGCTGCGCGAAGGGCGTGGCGTCTACCTGTACGACGTCGACGGGAAGCAGTATTTCGATTTCCTCAGCGCCTATTCGGCCGTGAACCAGGGCCACTGTCACCCCCGCATCGTGGGTGCCATGACCCGCCAGGCCGAAACCCTGACCCTGACCAGCCGCGCCTTCCACAACGACCAGCTCGGTCCCTACGAAAAGTACCTCACCGACTATTTCTCCTTCGATAGGGTGCTGCCCATGAATACCGGGGCGGAAGCCGTCGAGACGGCAATAAAACTCTGCCGCAAATGGGGCTATGAGGTTAAGGGCATCCCGGTAGACCAGGCGCGGATCATCGTCTGCGGACAGAACTTCCACGGGCGCACCACGACCATTATCAGTTTCAGCTCCGATCCCAATGCCCGGGGAAACTTCGGTCCCTACACGCCCGGCTTCGTAAGCGTTCCCTACGGAGACATCGATGCCCTGCGTAGCGAATTGGCTAACGACCCGGCCACCATTGCGGGCGTGCTGGTCGAGCCCATTCAGGGGGAGGCCGGCGTGTTCGTCCCGGAAGACAACTACATACCCGCGGTCGCCGCCGCCTGCCGGGAGCGTAACGTGCTGTTCATAGCCGACGAGATCCAGACGGGCATCGGTCGCACGGGGGCCCTCCTGCGCGTCTGCGGCGACTGCAGCTGCGCCGGCCACTGCGAACGGCAGGAGACGTACACCCGGCCCGACGTGCTCATCCTGGGGAAGGCCCTGAGTGGGGGAACCTATCCGGTATCGGCCGTGCTGGCCGACGACGCCGTCATGCACGTCATCAAACCGGGACAGCACGGCAGCACCTTTGGCGGCAATCCCGTAGCCTGCGCGGTCGCCACCGAAGCCCTACAGGTGGTGATCGACGAAAAGCTCACCCAGAATGCCCGCGAGCTGGGGCACCTGTTCCGGGAACGCATGCAGGAACTCGTGGATCAGTACCCCGAGACCCTCACGCTGGTGCGGGGAAAGGGCCTCCTGAATGCCCTAGTCATCAACGACTCCCCCGACGGAGACGCCGCCTGGAACCTCTGTCTCGCCCTGGCCCATCGGGGACTGCTGGCCAAACCCACCCACGGCAACATCATCCGGTTTGCGCCGCCGCTGGTGATCTCGGAGGCCGAGCTGCGGGAGGCCTGTGACCTCATCGCCGAAGTGGTCGGGGCGCTGACGGTGGCTTAGTTTACCAGCCCGATCCGGGAATAGATCTCCAGCGTATCGGTGCCGATGCATTCGGTCGATAAGCGCTTGGCTGAAGCCGGAACCTCCGGAGCGGATAGCCCGTGTCCGAAGCGGGCGGGGCCGGTAAATACCCGGGCCTCGTCCCAGTAGCCATAGTCGATGAAGGCGGCCAGGGTAGCCGCCCCGCCCTCCACCGTCACGTGGTTGAAGCGGAGCTCGTAGAGCTTGCGCATGATCTTCTTGAAGGACTTCTTGCTGAGCTCCTTATCCTTAATTTCTACCGTCTCCGCCTTCAGCTTAGCGGGCTTCCGCCCGGTAAAGACGAGGGGACGCGGGCCGCCGGCACTAAAAATCTTTTCCTTGCCCGTCAGCCGGTCGCGCAGGTCGAGAATGACCGGCCGGGGATCGGGACCGGGATAGAAACGGGCGGTGAGCCGGGGCTCGTCTTCAATGATGGTACGGGCCCCGACGATGATGGCGCTGGTCTCGGTACGCCAGCGGTGCACCAGCCGGCGGCTGATGTCATTCGTGATCCAGTACGGCTTGCTGCGGTCGCGGGGGCGCAGGAAGCCATCCGAGGACCGGGCGAATTTCAGCAGGATAAAGGGTCGCTGCTCCGTCGTGTAGATGAGGCGATTAACGTTAGTGCTCTGGGTGGGGGCGAAGTCGGGGTACTCCTTGACCCGAACGCCGGCCTCCCGCAGAATGGCGGCGCTGCGCCCCGATACCTCGTCCGTCGTGTCCCGCTGGGCGAATACCACTTTACGGATGTGCTCCTTCAGGATGAGTCCCGTGCAAGCCGGGGTACGCCCCTTGATGCAACAGGGCTCCAGGCTGATGAAAAGGGTGGACTCAGGAATCAGCGGCCGGTCTTCCTCCCGCACCGAAGCCAGGCAATTGACCTCGGCGTGGGCTTCCCCCGCCCGCTGGTGATAGCCCTCGCCGATCACCCGACCGTCGTGAATGAGCACCGCGCCAACGCGGGGATTGTCCTGGACACCGGAGTCAGCCAACCGGGCCAACTGAGCGGTCCGCGCAAGAATGTCAATATTTTTCACTAAATTCTATTTTTATTACTTTATTTGGGGGCGTATTATTCTAAACAGCCCGTAATTTTGGAAATATTGGATATTTTTAATCCAAATTTAACAAATCACGTTGAAAACGTGAACGGGGCAAACAACACAGCAGCACACCCAATGACTATGAGCAATAATCCCTTTACCCCAGCTTCCCAACCTTATTCCATCCTGCTCAAGAACGCGGAGGAGGAGGCCCTGCTGGACTTCCATGTTTTTCAGGAACTGAGTGAAGATCGTTACCTGACTAAGCTGGATTTTTTCAATAATCTGCGCATGCACTCCTCGGGCTGCGTGGTTTTCCAGAAGTCCTTTAAGTGCGATAATAAGAAAGGTTACCGTACCGAAACCATTTACCTGCACAAGTTCATCGCCGAGCGCTATCTCCTCCACACCCGCTTGGGCGAGCGCAACCTGGTCGGCAGCCTGAACGGGAACAAGCTCGACTGCCGCCTCAGCAACCTGGAGTACCGCAGCCGCTCGGTGGCGAGTCGTAAGCGGCGTACCTCCAGTAAGCTCGGCTATACCGGGGTATATAAGGAAAACAACCGCTACCGGGCCGTCATCTCCGTCAACCGCCGCAGCGTACACATCGGTATGTTCGCCACCCCGGAAGAAGCCGCCCTGGCCTACAACCAAAAATCAGTCGAGCTCTACGGGAAACTGGGTAAAATCAACCAGATCCGTCCCCACGGCGCCTCGGGAGATTCGCAGGCCGGACAAGAAGCGCTGCAACCGGAGTCCGGCTCCCGGAAGGTCTCGCTAAACGCCGGTGGCGATGCCCCGCGTCATTTCCCGCTTACCAACGGGGCCCGGTAGGGCCTCTACCCGAAAGCCGGCCGCGCGTAGGTTTCGTTTGAACTGCCCCTTGGCGCAGTAGGTCACCAGGGCACCGCCCGTCCGCAGGCATCCGCGGCACTGTTGCATGGCTTCGACCGTCCACAGCTCGGGCTGGTCCTCGGGTGCGAAGGCGTCGTAAAAGATCAGATCGAAGGCCTTGTCCTCCGGTTTAGCGGTCAGAAAATCTTCCCGCCGCTTGCAAAAGGTGAAGTTGTCGGTGAGGGCATGACGAACTCCCCAGTCGCAGGTGTGCAGTTCCCGAAGGTCCGCCGGTGGGCACCCCAGCAATTTAGGATAATTAAGTCCTGCGGCGACCGCGGGTGCAAGGGGATATTGCTCGAACGTGAGGTAGTAGACGCTCAGCTCGGGGCGGGCGGCCGCTAACGTACGGACCAGCAGGGCATTGAGGCCGGTGCCGAAACCCAGTTCCAGGATGCGGAGGGTAGCACCGGGAAGGGTAGGGAGCAGGTGGTCGACGCCCGCCCGGAGAAAGATGTGTCGGCTTTCCTGGATCGCGCCGTGGCTGCTGTGGTAGCTCGCCCCGAAGCGCTCGCTCCGGAGGCTGTGGCTGCCGTCCTCGGTGAGGTAAAGGCCAGGCGTCGGCAAACCCTAAGCCGTCTGCCGGAGCTCGTCGACGCGGATGTCGAGGTGACTGGCGTCGTAGGTGCTCTTTCCGTCCTTGATGAGGAGAATCTGGGGGGACTCGTGGCGCACGCCGAATTCCTGGGCGATGTAGGCGCTCACGTCGCGGTGCCGCAGGAGGTCTAAATAATAGGTCTCCAGGGCGCTGTCGTCTACGTCCCACTGCCGCTCCAGGCGGTTCTTAGCCATGCTGCTGATGGGGCAGCTGGTGCTGTGCTTGAGGATGAGGCAGGGCACCTGGTGGCTGCGTTCGATGATGGCCTCGACGTCGTGTACGCTGGTGATGGTGTTCCAGTTCATGGGGTAAAGTTGTCCGTCATAAAAATGGAGGACGACCGGCCATGCTCGCACCCGCGTCCCCGCAACAAAGGCGCCGCTAGAACAGCAGCGTCAGTAGCGGGGAAACAAGGTCTTCGAAGGAAAGGTTGGTGGGACAACCGAAGCCCCGGTTGCAGGAGGGCAGCAGCAGCACGGTGGCGGCGGCCAGGAGGAGGGTGGTACGCTTGGTAGATTTCATAGTTTGCATCTGAGGGGAACGCTTGTTACTTTTGACCCCCAAAGTACAACCCAACATGGCTAGAAAAATTGCCCTACGTGACGCCCTTAGGGAAGCGATGACCGAAGAAATGCGCCGCGACGAGAGTGTATTCCTCCTCGGCGAGGAGGTAGCCCAGTACAATGGGGCCTATAAAGTGAGCAAAGGGATGCTGGACGAGTTCGGCCCCATGCGCGTGATCGACACGCCCATTGCCGAGCTCGGCTTCGCCGGCATCGGCGTCGGGGCGGCCATGAACGGCCTCAAGCCCATCGTGGAATTCATGACCTGGAACTTCGCCGTCCTGGCCTTCGACCAGATCATCAACAACGCCGCCAAAACCCTGAGCCAGTCGGCCGGACAGTACAGCTGCCCGATCGTTTTCCGTGGCCCCTCCGGCAGTGCCGGGCAACTGGCGCAGCAGCACAGCCAGAGTTTCGAGAGCTGGATGGCCAATACCCCCGGCCTGAAGGTGATCTCCTGCACCGACCCCGCCGATGCGAAGGGCCTGCTGAAGAGCGCCATTCGCGACCCGGATCCCGTATGTTTCATGGAATCGGAACTGCTCTACGGCTACGAAGGAGAGGTACCCGAGGGCGAGTACCTCGTGGAGATCGGCAAGGCCGCCGTCCGCCGCGCGGGCACCGACGTCACCCTGGTCAGCTACAACAAGATGATGCTGCCCACCATGGAAGCCGCCGAGTTGCTGGAAAAAGAGGGCATCAGTGCCGAGGTCATCGACCTGCGCACGATCCGCCCCCTCGACCGAAAAACAATCATCGAGTCGGTCAAGAAAACCAACCGCTGCGTCGTCATCGACGAAAGCTGGCCCTTCGCCGGCATCAGTGCCGAGGTGGCCTACGAGATCCAGAAGTCGGCCTTCGACTACCTCGACGCCCCCGTCATTCGCGTCAACAGCGCCGACGTCAACCTGGGCTACGCCGCCGCTTTCGTGGAGGAGTTCCTGCCGAGCGCGGAAAAGATCGTGCGCGCGGTGAAGGAAGTGGCCTACGCTAAATAGCCGGTTGCCGACCCTATCGTTCGGGTGACCACAACCCCACTACTTGCTGACCACCGGGCGAAAGGGGCCGTACACGGCCCGCCGAAAGTCGTGGTGCAGCCCGATCTGGTCGTAGGGGAAGAGCTGAACGAAGAGGACCGCCGTCAATTCATTCGCCGGGTCCACCCAGAACAGGGTGCTCGCCGCACCATCCCAAAAAAACTCTCCGACGGTCCCCGGATGCTCTTCGGCCGAGGCGGGTGGCCGCTGACGCACGGCAAAGTCAATGCCGAATCCTACCTGCCCCTTAGTGGGCAGCCAGAGCCGTTCGGTGACTTCGTTCGGTAGGTGGTTGGTCCGCATGAGGCGCACGGTGGCGGGTTGCAGGATGGTAACCCCGTCGAGGGTGCCCTCGTTGACCAGCATCCGCGCGAAGGTCATGTAATCGTCGAGGGTGGAGATCAGGCCGAACCCGCCGGGCGTCAGCGTCTGGGGGTTGATGTTGAAGGCGTGGGCCTCCGCATCCGCCCGTTGGGTGAGGGCGCCGGGGCCCGTGCGGGTATACCCCCCCGACAGGCGCTGGCGGTCTTCTTCGGGTACGTAGTAGCGGGTGTCGGACATCCCCAGGGGGTCGAGGACGTGCTCCCGGAGGTAGGCGTCGAAGGGCTGGCCCGACAGGCGCTCGACCAGCAGCGCTTGGATATCTACCGACGGCCCGTAATGCCACTGGGTACCGGGCTGGAATAGCAAGGGGAGCTGCCCTAATTTTTCCGCCAGGGTGGTAAGGGTGTTGTCGCGGTTCCGCACGTCCGCTTCCGCGAAGGCTTGCTGTAGGTCGGTGGGCCCGCCGCCGTTGTAGAAACCTGCCGTGTGGCGGGTCAGGTCGCGCACGGTGACGGGACGATCCAGGGGGGCGGTGTTCAGGGCACCCGCGTCCCCGCCGGGCTGGTATACCCGTAGGTTAGCAAATTCGGGAAGGTATTCGGAAAGTGGGGCATCGAGGTCGAACTTGCCCCGTTCGTAGAGTTGCATGAGGGCCACGCCGGTGATGGGCTTGGTCATGGAGTATATCTGGGCCAGGGTGTTGCGCCGCATGGGCGTACCCGCCTCCCGGTCGGCGTCGCCGAAGGCCCCGAAGTACACCTCCTCTCCCTTCTCGTAGATGAGGGCGGAGACGCCGGCCACGTCCCCCCGATGTACGAATCCCCGCAGGGTACTGTCGATGCGGGTTTTGGTGTCCTGGGTGACGACGGACCGCCGATGCCAGGAGCGCTCCGCCAGGGCCCGGGTCATCAGGATGCCCTCGCGGGCGGGCAGGGCGTCGCCCTCGTACTCGATCCCTAAATAACCGCGGTAACCGGCCCCCCGGATCAAATCAAAGAGCACGTCGAAATCGATGTCCGTTTCCTGGCCCTCTGCGTCGAAATTGAAGGCCTTGACGCTGATCCCCCCGGCGTAGGGGAGGAGTTCCTGCATACCCTGGTAGCGGTCGTAGCGCAGGGTACAGTTGCCCCCCCAGAGCTCGCCGTTGTCGCGTTCGATGCACCAGTTGTCAAAATCGACGACGGCCCCCACGTCGTATTCCTGCAGTCGGCCGAGCAGTTCGGCGAGCCAGGCGCCGTCGTTGCTGTAGCCCCCGTGATTTTCAATCAGGATGCGGACGCCCAGTTCGCGGGCCGCTATCGCCAGTCGGCTGATGCCGTCGAAGGCGGCCTCCATCAACTCGGCGGGGCTGCCGTCGCCGTGGGCGTTGATCCGTAAGTCGGGTACGCCGATCCGGGCGGCGGCGGCCGCCCACCGGAGGTGTTCCGCTACGGCGGCATCCCGCACGACGGGGTCGGAGGCGGCCAGCTGTCCGGCGCGGTCGATCAGCAGCATGGTAAGTTGTACGCCGGCCCGTTCCGCGATCAACTTGAGGGAGTCGAGGTAGACGGCGTCCTCCACCCGGTCCGGGAAAAACTGGTTGACGAGCTCTACGCCGGCAAAGTCCATCTCGCCCGCCGCCCGCAGGAAATCGAAGGTGGTCATTTCTCCGGCGAAGAGTTCCTGGTGGTAAGACCACTGGCCGAGGGAGTACCGCGGCGGGGCCTCCTGGGCCAGGAGGGGAAGTCCGCTGAGGCAGAGCAGGAAGATGAGGGTGCGCATGGTCGGCTGATTTGAACTAAGATAGGACGCCGACTTGGTCCACTAGTGTTTCAGGATTGAACTAAGAGCTTGTTTGGGATTCCGCTCACCGCCGCAACCTTGCTCTTTTGCGTCTATTCTTCGCCTCGAAAAAGGTCACTTAGCCCGCTAGGCTCCCCTTTTCGTGGCTTGAATAGCCCCAAAATAGCGGCGTTTTCGTCAGGTTCGGAAAACCCAAACAAGTTCTAAGCAATAGCCTGACGCCGACAGCGTGGTGCTGAACGAGGGGACAAAAGTTCAGCATAGCCGTAGCTACGGTGGATTTTTGGCGGGAAAGTGCAGCGCCGCGATGGCAAGTCAAGGTGCAGCTTATTTCGGTCCTGAAGCACTAGGGTATCCGCTGGTTTGCCAGGTAGAGTACATCGGTGCCGCCGTTGCGCCAACGCCGTGCTACGGCGCTCGGGACGGGGGAAAAGCTCAGGGTGAACGAACCCAGCGCGAGATCCACGTCGCCGTCGCCGTCGTAATCCCCGGCCTCCATAATGAGCCAGCGGCCATCCAGGGCCAGCGGAGTGGTTTGGGCGGTAAAGCGGGGGGCAGGCCCGCCCCGGTGTTCGAGGTAGACGAAGGCAGCCCCGGGGCGGTCGTCAAAGTCGGCAAAGTTGCAGGCCACGGCCAGGTCGGTGTCGCCGTCGCCGTCGAAATCCCGGCCGACCACCCGCGTCGCTCCCGGCAGCGGCTGGAAGAAAATCTCCGTGAACCCTTGCTTACCATCGTTGGCGTACACCCGCACGCCGTGGTAGGGCTTGCGTACGATGGAGTAGTCGGCATTGTCGCCGTGAGTGGTAAGCAGGTCGAGATCGCCGTCGCCGTCGAAGTCCACGAGGTCGAACCAGCTCGTCCCCCAGACGGGGGGGAAGCGCAGGACGGTCTCGCGCCGGAACTCCCCGTCGGGCAGCTGGTAGAACACGTCGATGCCCTCGTCTCCCTGAGCGTGGAGGGCAATGAGGTCCTGGCGTCCGTCGCCGTCGAGGTCCCGGGCAACGACACGAATCATGCCGGGCGTACCGCTGAGGCGTTCGTGGTCGTAGCCGCCCTTGCCGTTGGGGCGCAGCAGGGTGAGGGCCCCGGTGTAATGGCCGTATTCACAGACCACGATTTCCGCCAGGCCGTCGCCGTCCAGGTCCCCGGTCATAAAGTGGACCGGCCGGTGCAGGCTGTCGGCGATCACGAGAGCGGTATCTCCCCGTAGCCGGAGCAGGCGGCCGTTGCGGACTTCGGTAGGATAGATCGTGCCGATCTCGAGCAGGAGGGGCGGCGCTGGTCCCGCCGCGTACCGGGTGATTGGCGCGCGGGCCGCGTATAGTTCCTTCGGAGGGGCACCTGCGATCGCCACCTGGGTCAGCTTGCCGTAGCCATCGCCCACGAGCAGGCCGTCCGGTCCCCGACCGAGGTAGGTGACCAGGGATCCGGCCTGCCCCTCTACGTCGATGGGGTGGGCCGTGAAGCCGCGCAGGGAATCCAGGGCCAGCGGGGCGGGGGCGGCCAGGCCGTCGGGCGCGCGCTCCAGGATGTACCGCCGGATCGCTTCCCAATCTTCGGCGGAGACGGTAGGGGCTTCGGGGTAGAACCCACCGGCGCGGGCGTGGGCGAACTCCTCGGGGGAGCTTTGCTGACCGCGATCATAGCCGGGGGAATGGATGCCCATACGCGCACCCATCTCGGGCAGCACGCTTTCCTCCCAGATGGCCCGGGGCAGAAGCGCGGGTGCGGGGGCTAAGTGGCAGGAGCCGCAGTGACGGGCGAAGAGGTGCTCCGGAGTCGGCTCGGATGAGCAGTGGGACAGGAGTACCGCGCCGAGGGAGAGCAGAATAAAATAAAGGAGAAAAAGGCGCATGTGGGGGATTCCGGGGGAGGGGCAAGATACGCCCCGCACCCGCGTCCGCGCCCGCCGTGCTAATTTGGCGGCATGAATTCGATCAAGGTCATCGCCTTCGACGCCGACGACACCCTGTGGAACAACGAACCGTATTTCCGCGCCGCGGAGCAACAATTCTGCGCCCTACTGGCCGACTACCTCCCGGAAGCGGAAGTAGAACGGGAATTGTTTGCCGTAGAGATGCAGAACCTGCCACTCTACGGCTACGGGATCAAGGCCTTCACGCTGAGTATGGTGGAGACCATCGGACGGGTCAGTGAGCAGCGGGCGGACTACGCGCTCGTCGCCCGGGCCCTGGAGATCGGCCGGGAGATGCTTGGACACCCCGTGGAACTTCTGCCCGGAGTGGAGGACACCCTACGCGGCGTGCATGGCCGCTACCGCCTCGTGCTGGCCACTAAGGGCGACCTGCTCGACCAGGAACGCAAGCTGGAGCTCTCCGGACTGGCCGGCTACTTTCACCACATCGAGGTGATGAGCGACAAGCGTCCGGCCAACTACCGCCGGCTGATCGCCCACCTCGACTGCGCCCCCGAGGCATTTCTGATGGTGGGCAACTCCGTGAAGTCGGACGTCCTGCCGGTGCTCGAACTGGGCGCCCACGCCGTGCACGTTCCCCACCACACTACCTGGACGCACGAGGAGGCGGAAGTCGACGGGACCACGCCGCGCTTCCACCGGGCCGAAAAACTTACCGAATTGCTCAATTTCCTGCCGTGAGGTACCTCGACCTGGCGACCTGGCCGCGCCGCGACCACTTCCACTTCTTCCGCGGCTTCGCGGAGCCCTTCTTCGGCCTGACGGTACGCCTCGACGCGACTGCCGCCTACGCCCACTGTAAGGCGGAGGGGCAATCGTTCTTTCTGTACTACCTCCACCACTGCCTGACGGCCGTCAACGCCGTAGCGCCCTTCCGCTACCGCATCGAGGGGGAGCGGGTGGCGGTGTACGAGCGGATCAACGTATCGGCCACGATCGGGCGGCCGGACGGCACCTTTGACTTTTCGTACATCCTCTATGATCCGGACTTCGCAACTTTCCGAACGCGTGCCGAGGCGGAGATCGCGCGCATCCGGGCGGGCAGCGGACTGAACCCCGGCGTGTCCGGCCAGGACGTGATCCACTTCAGCGCCGCACCCTGGCTCGACTTTACCGCCCTGAGCCACGCCCGCCACTACGGCCGGGAGGACAGCTGCACCAAGATATCGGTGGGGAAGCTGACCGAGCGGGACGGGAAGCTCGGCATGCCGGTGTCCATCCACGGCCACCACGCCTTACTGGACGGGCTGCACGTCGGGCAGTTCGTGGACACCTTTCAGCGGTTGATGGACGGGGGGAAGTAGTTATTGCGGGCCCTGCTTCCGCCCCTGCCGGAGGAGGAAGCGGACCAGGAAGTAAACCAGGGCCGCCAGGGTCAGGAGGGGAATGAGAACGAGCAGGGCAGTGCCAAAGGTCATGGGCCGGAGGGTGTGGGGTTTCGGCAAAATGTCGGACCTTACCGGACCATGAAATGGATCCTGTTGGCCCTGCTTTGCGGCACCTGCCTAACGGCGGCGGCCCAGTCCGGTTCACCCCGCGACAGCTGCGCCGCCTACCGGCTCGGGATCGACGAGCTGCAACATTTGCCCGGCATGACCGTCCGGCTGGCTTTTCACTTCGTCGCCCTGCCCGACGGCCGTAACTTCGCGCCCGAGTCGAACGTGGAGAAACTGCGGGCGGCCAGCTTCCTGTATTACGTCCTCGGGGAAATGAACACCCGGATGCGCGTGGCCGTGCTGGACTTTCCGCCCTCCCAGGACACCCGTCTTCGCTTCGCGCTCGTTAACGGGCCGGAGGATCCCCTGGCCAGTTGTTTTTTCTACGGGAACCGCGACAAGGTCGTTCCCCTCGAGGGGGCCATGAACGTCGTGATGACCGACTACCGCGGGCGGGGCAGGGCGCCAGACGGCTCCATCACCGGCGTGGGCAGCAACCGCATCACGATCTACAACCGCCTGCAGGACTACCTGGCCGGCTCCCAGGACACCTGGACGGTGGCCCGGCTGATCAACCACGAGTTCGGGCACACCCAGGGCCTGGACCACAGCTTCAAGTGCGACAATCCCTGCGCGGGCATCGACCTGGAGCCTAAGGAGGAATGCTTCGGGGTCTGTACGACCAACAATGCCGGCAGCACGGCCGGGACCAACTGCTACGGCGGCTCCCCGCGGGCGTTGATGATGGGCTACGGCACCCAGCTCAGCCTGACGGTCTGCGAAACGGAGCAACTCCTGAATCACCTGCTCAACCACCCGCGGGCTTACGTAGACTTCGATCGTTGCACCCCGCGCCCCGCCGCCCCTCCCCGGGTGTTCAGCGGGGCGGGGACGCGGGTGCTGAGCGGGGGCCGCAAGCTTTACTTCCGGGACCTCGTCGTGGCGGCGGGCGCGACACTCGAACTGCGCTGCGTGGTGGAGATGGCCCCCGGCACCGCGGTGATCGTCGAGGCGGGCGGGCAGCTGGTGATCGACGGTGGCCAGCTCACCAACGCTTGCCCCACCCGCGGCTGGGGGGGCGTGCGGGTGGCCGCCGGGCCGGGCGTGGAGATGCCGCCGGTCGTGCTCCGCAACGGGGGGCGGGTGGAGGAGCGGGTACGGCCGCCAATAGTACCCATTCCCTACTAAAAGCGCAACAATTCACCAGGAGTAGTGATACGGAGCGCCGGGACGGGCGGATAATTTTGTGGAGTACCCGCTTTTGCACCGCTTCCTCCTTCACCGTCCATGCTTGCGCGCCATGCAGATCTCCCACAAACTCTTACTCGTTTTTCTGTTTAGTGCTTTCGGGGCCGGGGCCACCGCCCAGTCATTCCGGGGACTCTCCCTGGACAACTATGCGGGTATCCCCGGTCTCCTTTTGAACCCGGCCAACGCGGCCGACTCCCGCCACGGCTTCGAGCTCCACCTGGCCTCCATCAACGGCGGAGCGGCCAACGACTACTTCACGCTCGGCAAGGGTTTGCCCCTGGACAGCGAGGCTTGGGACGACGGACTGGTCCGCACCCCCCGCGACGACAATTCCCTCTACGTGAACGCCGACGCGATCGGCCCCTCCCTCTTCCTGGGCCTGGGGAAGCGGACGGGCCTGGGGCTGGTCACCCGCCTGCGCTCCGTGTACAACATCGACGGGTTTAACGGCCGCCTCTACGAGGGCATTTCCGACGGATTCGACGGCACGAACGACTTTGCCTTCGACCAGGGCGAGCACCACAGCACCCTGCACGCCTGGGGGGAAGCTTCCGTCGTGCTGGGCACCGTGCTGCTGGAAACGAAGCGGAGCCTGCTCAAGGGCGGACTATCGGTCAAGTACCTGCGCGGGGCCGGAGGCGTGTACACCAGCAGCCCGCGCATCGACGGGAGCTACGACGCGAACGCCGAACGCCTCCGTACGGCGGGGCAGTTCACCTACGGCCGCGCCGGGATGGTCGATTTTTCCGAAGCCGAAGCGGGGGAGCTGCTCGAGTCGCTGGACAACGGCTGGGGCTTCGATGCCGGCCTGGTCTACGAGTGGCGACCGGACGACGTGCGGGAAGGTCGGCGCCGTAAACAGTACCGGCTGAAGGTAGCCGCCTCCGTGGTCGACCTGGGCTCCATCGCCTACGCCGAAAGCTCCCAAATAACGTACAACACCAACGCCACCTTCAATACCGAAGACTACGGGGGGGAGTCCCTGGAATACTTCCTGGAGGATACCTACGACGGGCAGGAGTCCGGAGGATCCGCCGAGTTCTTGCTCCCGGCCGCCCTGCACGTCATGGTGGACCTGCGGCTCACCGGCGGACTTTACCTCAGCGCCCTGAGTACCAACTCCCTGCGTCCGGCCAATACCGGGCTGACGAATCACGTCCCTTCGACCCTGACCCTGGCTCCGCGACTGGAAACCAAAGCGTTGGGCCTCTACGCGCCGCTCACCTTCGGGGGGCAGGGGGGCACCAGCTGGGGCGCGGGCGTCCGCTTAGGGCCCCTGATGGTGGGTTCGGCCACGATCCTGTCGCAGGTATTTTCGGAGGAGAGCCAGGCGGCTGACGTTTACGTCGGGCTCCGGCTGGCCTTTGCCCGCCGCGACCGGGACAAGCGGGAACCGGCCCCCCCGGCGGTGCAATAATAATTTTCGGGTCGGGCCCGATTGCGGGGTTACGTCCCCGCCGGGCAGCGGATAAACGGATATCGCCTACCGCTAAGCTCCGCTCCACTATGCACACTCCCTACGACGTCCGCCAGATGAAGGCCGTATTCCGCCCCACCATGGAAGCCTGTTGCGCCCCTCCCTCCGCCCCCTCTCCCGATCCCGCCTTCGAGCAGTTGCTGGCCCGTTCCGGTACCTGGTGCTACTCCGTCGACTACCGCACGGGCCGCTTTCGCTACCTCAGTCCTGGCATCCAGCGGCTGCTGGGGTACGACCGGGGGGCCTGGCAGTTTGGCGGCATGGACAGCTTCTTCGGCAGCGTACACCCCGAGGACCGGGAGTGCCTGCGTAAGATCCACGGAGAGATCCTGCGGCAGCTTCGGAATTGTCCCGTGGCCCAGCGCGGGGAACTGACCTTCGTCTTTACCTGTCGGATGTACGCCGCCGACGGGCGGGTGGTCCAGCTCAGCCACCAGCTCGTCTTTTCCGCCCTCGACGCCGCCGGGGAGCCGTTAACCGGCTTCACCGTCGCGGCTGACATCACCGCCCTGAAGGCGCCCACCGCCTGCCTGCTCCACGTCAAGCAGCGGACCGCCCGCGGGGAGGAAACCCGCCACACCGTGCTCTTCCCCTGTGAGGCGGCCGTCAGCTTCTCCCCGCGGGAACTGGAGGTCCTCCGCCTCCTCGTCGACGGCCTGCGCAGCGAAGACATCGCCAGCCGGCTCTACATCAGTTACAACACCGTCTGCACCCACCGCAAGAACCTCCTCCGCAAGGCGGGGGTCCGGGGCACCGTCGAGCTGCTGGGCTACGCCCGGGGGCTGGGGCTGGTGGGATAGTTCACTACTTATTCAATCACGCTTTTCAATCCTTTATTATGCAACGCAACTTTACCTGCGCGGCCCTGTCCGCGCTTACCTGTATGTTTGGTAACTCCTTGATTGCGCAGCCCGTGACCACGGCCGCGTCGATTCGCTTCGGGGAGGTGTACCACGACTACCCCTTCACCCTGGAAGACACGCTGACCTGGACACTGGGCCGTAGCATGGACTTCGACTTTACGGACTTCGGCGACCGGGAGCTCCAATGTTTCGACCCCCCCTGCCCCTGGTCCGGTCCGGCCAACCAGGTGTCTACTGATTTACTGGAAAGCTACACCTACTTCGAGGTCAGCCAGTCCCTGCGCGATGCCTTCGACGGAGAGCTGCCCACGAACATCGTTGGACTGCGTATACTAGACCCTGATTACGAGGGGGAGGAGGATAATGTTATTGTGGAAGTACGGCCCGCCGGCATGTATATCATCGGACGCCAGACTATCGAACGGGAGGACGGTAAGCTGGTATCCACTGCGGAGCTTGACGACGAACCCTATCTCTTCCTTCCGCTCGGACTGAAATACGGGGAGCAATCAGATACCTCGGAGTTTTACCTCAGTGAGTCCAGTGATTATACGGGTAAATTCGACTCGATCATATTCACGGAAATTATCGAATACGCGGGTGCCGGCACACTGGGTACCTGGGCCGGGGGGACGGAAGCCGTTGGGGTCTGGATTTCTACTTACGAGCGCCGCACCTTTCGCGCCAACGCCACGGGCAATTATGGCGAGCCCGAAGTGGAAACGGAACTAGACTACGTCTACCTCATGTCGGCCAACAGCGCTTTTCCCCGCGCGCTCCTGGATGGTGAATACGACGCCGTCACTCAGACGCTGCGCATCGGGGGCATCGAACTTTTCTTGCAGACCAGCGAGAACCCGTCGGCCCTCACCTCCGCCGGCATCCCGGGGGCGACCATCGGGGTCTTCCCCAATCCCAGCTCCGGCGCCTTCGGCGTCGACCTGACGCTCGACCGCTCTACCGGCCTGGACGTAGAACTCTACTCCGCCGCCGGGCAGCGCGTGAGCCGGAGCGCGGGCCTCACTGCCGGTCCCGGCACCACGCGCATCCCCGTTTCGGACGGACCGCTGGCGGCCGGGTTCTACCTGGTTAAGCTGACCTTAGCCGACGGCAGCCACGAAACGCGGCGGGTGGTGGTGCACTGAGCCCCGGTCAACCCTTAGTGGAGGTACCGGCGTTGGCTGGGGGAGGGGCGGGGCCGCGGGTGCGGTGTCCGCCCCTCCCAATGCCCGCAGATGCCCGACCAACCCACCCCCGACCTGATTATCCTCGGCGCCGGCCTGACCGGCCTCACCCTGGCCTACCGCCTGCGCGACTCCGGCCTCGCGGTGCGCATTCTCGAGGCCCGCGACCGCCCCGGCGGACGTATTTGTACGGTCTACGCCGACCACACCGCCCCCCTGGAGCTTGGCGCCACCTGGTTGGGCCGCAAGCACGCGGCGCTCTGGGCACTGCTGGAAGTATTGGGCCTGGAGGTATTTGCCCAGCGGCAGGGGCCGGACGCCCACTGGCAGGCGGAAGCCGGGGCCCCGGCCCAAAGGGTACGCCTTCCCCCGAATCCCGAGCCCAGTTACCGCATCCGTGGCGGCTCCACGGCCCTCATCACCGCCCTGGCCGGGCACCTGCCGGCGGGGACGATCATCACCGGGGCGCCAGTAACTAATCTGCGGCGGGAAGGGAGCGGGGTAGTGGTCACTGCGCCCAATGCGGAGTACCACGCCGCTCGCGTCGTTTCCACCCTACCCCCCGACCTGCTCTTCCGCTCGGTACCCCTGGATCCGCCGCTACCGGACGATTTGTACCGCCTCGCCGCGTCCACCGACACCTGGATGAGCCATTCGATCAAGGTGGCCCTCACCTACGCCCGTCCGTACTGGCGCGAAGACGGTGGCAGCGGCACCTTCTTCAGCAACACCGGGCCGGTCACGGAGCTCTACGATCACTCCGACGCCGACGACACCACCTACGCCCTCCAAGGCTTCGTGCATCCGGACTTACATGCCCTTCCCGCACGGGAGCGCGAAAAAC
This sequence comes from Lewinellaceae bacterium, assembly GCA_963803525.1. Taxonomy (GTDB): domain Bacteria; phylum Bacteroidota; class Bacteroidia; order Chitinophagales; family Saprospiraceae; genus Neolewinella. The sequence continues at coordinate 902,626 of CAWDMV010000001.1, read as the reverse complement.
TGATTGTCGACCAATTAGTACGCTGCTACGGGGCTTGGTTTGGCGACTACGTCTCCTACACCGAGGCGCTGTGGCGCGCTGAGATCCATACCGTAAGCCCCGACGCCCCCGGGCTGCCGCCCCACCAGTACCAGGGCCACCCCGCCTACCGCCAGCCGCGGTGGGAAGGTCACCTCCTGCTGGCCGGTACCGAAACGGCCCCCGGTTTCCCCGGCTACATGGAAGGTGCCGTACGGAGCGCGGAGTGGGCGGCCGGGGTGCTGACAGCGAAGGTTTAGTCGGTGCGCCCTTGGTCACGCTCCAGCACCACGAACACCTGGGCGTAGGAAGCAATGGGATGAAGATGCCCAGCGCGAGGCAGACCGGATCGATTCTACTTGTTTCGGATTGTTCTAAGGTATGCCGGTAGATTCCTTTGATTTTCTTGGAAGGAGGGCGTCGCTGCCACTACCTGCTGGGCGGCGGTTGGGCTATCACTTCTACCCGTAGTCAACGATTTCTACGCAAAGCCATCAACTTCTACCGCACAGTACAGATCGGGAGCTGTCTCCCCTCTCCTTCGGAGAGGGGCCGGGGGTGAGGAAAAAAGCGCGTCGTTAAGAAGAGAACATTAAATGTCAGGCCTTCAGCACGAGCAGAGTAGGCACCATGATTATCGTATTGTGTACGGCATGGAAGTCAATGGAATAGCCGATCCCGCAGCGCAGCCGTACCAGGCAGAGGATGACCCCGCTGGTGAATTGCGGGAGTAATAGGAGGAGCAAACGGGGGGCGTTCCAGAAGTTCACGCTTGGGTAATGCAGGTAGGCGAACACTAGTGCTTCAGGACCGAAATAAGCTGCCCCTTGACTGGCCATCGCCGCGCTGCACTTTCCCGCCAAAAATTCACCGTAGCTACGGCTATGCTGAACTTTTGTCCGCTCGTTCAGCACCACGCTGTCGGCCTCAAGCTATTGCTTAGTTCAATCCTGAAGCACTAAGCGAGCCCAAGGCGATCGCCGGGAGACGGTACTTGGTGACCATACGCGCGAGGCTACTGGAAACGTATCGCCACCGCCCAAAAATGGTGTATGCGGTGATCAGCAGTCCCAGTCCCGTCAGCAGCGCCTGCCAAGATTGCAGCGCTAAGGAGGTAAAGAGACTAAGCACTAAAAGCCCCAACGTAGCGATACCCAATGATAAATTGCCCCGTCCTCCCCGCAGCGGCAGGCGAAAGGCAAGCTCCTCCGTCAGCGGAGCGATTACACAACTCGTGAAGAGTAGGGATGATGCACTATTCTGTAAGTGCTGAGCCAGCGGACTGGCGGGATAACTTCCCGCCCCGATCGTGTAGTGGATGAAGATGCCACCCATTATTAGCAGCCCTAGGTTTAGGCCGTATAGCTTAGCCGCGTGCTTGAACCTTATATTGTAGGTAGTCATAGCTTCACAAGTAGCGTTATTTCTCGATGGGAGGCTCAATTGACGCCACGCGAGCTACAATTTACAATCGCCTAATAGATATGTGTTTTGTTAATGGATTACCTTTAAATTTGTACTCGCTTGATCTTCAATATGTGATCATAGATTATTTTTTGGTCATTTGATGTAAATGCGTAAAATGCAACAAGGGGCCAAACTGAAATAGCTAAGCATTTTAAAATGCTTCTGATCAATAGATAAGTTAAGGAAATCTCGTTGCTGGTATTGGCATAAATTATTTTCGTTTCCCTAACCTGTTTAAAAACAGAAAAATAATCAATTGCGGTCCAGTACAATGTTGCTAAAATAAGATGTACTGTAAGTGGCCTAGGATCAATTTTTAGTAAAATATCTCCAAAGAGTCGTGATTCCCTTGAAAATTGTGGTGCCAAACCATGCATTATATACAATATTGTACTGAAGAGAAAAGTTCCCACAAAAATATGTACTTGAATAGAGCAAACCGGTTAAGTTAATGGCATAATTATATTGTTTTTGAAAAAGTGCCCCCTTGTGGAGTCACAAGAGGGCACTAAGTTAAAACCAATCAGGGAAGAGCCAAGATACGGCGTACCCTACGTAATACATAGGTTCTTACCTTTTTGAAGGTGCAGGATTCTTTATCCCCTCCTGCGAAAATTGAACGAGACCTCGTGGGCTTGTAGCGTTTTCATAGTTTGTTTATTGACAGTTATTACCTTCTCCGTCATTGAATCCTTCGATGAAGCTGTCACTATCTGAGTAAATCCACGCGCCAAGAACTACTCCTCCAGCGTTCAGACCCCAAGCGATCCAAGGAACAATACCTCCGTGAATGGTATCAATTTCGTTTGATTTAAAGTTTTCATTTTATTGTAATTTTAATATTAGAAAAATGTTTTCTCGGCGAGATTATCCAAGCATCAAGCCAGTCGCCACGCCTCCCATGGTGATCAATCCATAAACAGCAAGGGCTGGAAGCACACCGCCGTCAATCTGATCTAACTCATAACTTTGAATCGGTTCCATAATTAAATAAAATTTATGATGTGATTAAGATTAGTGATAATATGTTAATAAAAAAGTAGTTTAAGTTTCCCGACAATATTAAATTGACTTTTATAATATAATTAAGATGTTGGTAATCAAAGCGTTCGTGTAATATAAATGTCAGTATAATTTTGTCAGTATACTTACATAAGGTTTGCGTAAAAAGACCATCCATCTGTAATCTGACAAGCCAATACTCGTGGGTTTGCTAGTATTAGTGCCTGAATAGCTCGTTTATACGTATTGCCTTAATTATTTTAACTTCTTCTTAGCCGGGTTTATTTCTATTAACCAATATAGCTACTCCGACCATTCAGCGCCAGTCAAAGTGCGTATGCTAATGGGATTAGCGGGAGACTCCACCATCGATGTACTAATCTCAGAGATTATTAAGCTTTTTCATAAAATTTGCATAATAATTGGTGAAAAAATGTATTGATAAAAAAATTAGATCGTAAAATCCAAATCCGCGGCGACCAAATCTTCCCGTTCATGACACCGGGCGTCCGCTACCAGGGGTAGGCGATTACCCGGAATGGGAAATGGACAAGTGATCACACACCCCAGGCCACCGCTGATGGATTGAAGTTGTTCGATAGACATATTAAATGATTTAATTGGTGATGAAAAAATTGATCTAGTGGACCAGCCAGCAAGTATCGTTATACTAAGGTGCCAGCATGCTGACTCTGAGCAAGGCAGCCAACCCGGTGTGCAGCCGCAGCTACATAGGATTTTGCTAACGCCACGCAGAGCCAACAGGACGACCCTTGGATGTAACCGGATTAGCCGGCTGGTCCATTAATCGCTTTGCCGCTGTATCCGCTCCAGGTAGTCCTCCAGGCTGAGCTCCTCGTTCCAGTCGAGGGGGAGATGGGAGAACAGTTCGTCGTCGGTTTCAAATGCAGGCGAATGGTCTTCGTAGGTATTCATGGTAGTGGTTGTTTTGATTGAAAGTGCCGGTAACGCTTCGCGTCGTTTGATAATGCAAGTTTAAACCAGCGTACTCTACTATGGGTGGAGTAGTGTTAAATCTGCACCTCCGCTTAAATTATTTTGCTTGCGCAGGAGAAGCAGCATTCTGCTCCAATACTCGATAATACAAAAGTGAGAAAGCACACTCTACTATGGGGGGAGTGGTGTTAATTCTCGCCGATTTCTACCTTATACTTGCACGAGGTAATCCACATGACATTGCGGTCGTCGGGAGGCAGCGGATGGTCGGGCGTACCAATTACGGCATCCCGGTCGAAGGCCTGAAATTCCGTAGCGCGGTGGCGACGATCAAGCGCGTTCGGTTGCCGCGCAAGTCGATAGGCGTAAAGATGCATGGCCGGGGGGGGGTTAAGAACGTTGTGCGGTATAGTGACCGTCCCCCCGGGGAGGTATAGCGCGCAGCTTCGCGTCCTGCAGGGGCTGGTGAGCCCCCGGCGGACGGGCAGCAGCGGCCGGTACGAAGCCGAGTTGAAGCTCTACGCTTTCGTAGTACGCGTAGCTCTGCCGCTGGTGGCAGAAGTGCACCGGTCCCCCCATCTCCTTTATTTCGGCCAGCAGGCGGTAGAGTAAGCTCTTCGAAATTCCGAGGTGATTAGCAAAATGATCCGGAGTGCCCGTCCGCCGAAACTTAATGAGGCGGTGCATCTGCCGGAAGCGTTCGAATTGGTTGTTCATGGACATGGTGTATAGTGTTATAATGAAATGATTTACAGTGATGGTCTGGTGCTTCAGGATTGAACTAAGCAATAGCTTGACGCCGACGGCGTGGTGCCGAACGAGCGGACAAAAGTTCGGCATAGCCGTAGCTACGGTGGATTTTTGGCTGGGAAGTGCAGCGCCGCGCTGGCAAGTCAAGGGGCAGCTTATTTCGGTCCTGAAGCACTAGGCAGCCAGTCGTCGGACCACCCGGCTGGGAAACTGTTTGTTCCAGAGTTCCCGGTACTTCCCCTCCTCGGCCAAGAGCGCGTCGTGGGCGCCTTCCTGCAGGAGCTTTCCGCCCTCCAGGACGACGATCTTGTCCGCGTCCATAACGGTGCTGAGCCGGTGGGCAATGACGATGATCGTCTTGCCCGCCGCGCGCAGACGGTGCATGGTGTCCTGTACAAATTGCTCGCTGGCGGAGTCCAGGGCCGAGGTGGCCTCGTCGAGGAGCAGGATGTCGGGATCGCGGTACAGGGCCCGCGCGATCGCCAATCGCTGCCGCTGTCCGCCACTCAGGTTGGTACCGTGTTCTCCTACGTAGGTAGCAAACCCATCCGGCAGCGACTCGATAAAGGAAAGCAGGCCCAGTTCCCGGCATATGGTGAGAATGCGCTGCATGTCGGGGGCGTAGTCACCGACGGCGATGTTCTCGATCAGGTTGCCCGCGAAGAGACTGAGTTCCTGGGGTACTACGCCGATCCGAGCCCGTAAACTTTTGTTGCTGACGTAAGTCAGATCCGCATCACCAACTACGATCTTGCCGCTGCTTAAGGGGTATAGTTTCTGGAGGAGGGCCGCCAGGGTCGACTTCCCTGAGCCGCTTTCTCCTACCAGACCGGTAATCTGCCCCGTGGGCACCGTCAGGTTAAAGTCAGTAAAAACTTCCTTCCGCGAGCCGTAGCTGAACGACACGCCACGGAAGCGGATATCGCCCAACATGTCTTGCTTCAGATCCATAAGTTCCGTAGGAGCCTCTTCTCCCTCCAGGTCGATGATCTCGAAGAGGCGGTCCGCCGCGATCAGGGCGTTCTGGATGGTCTTGTTCATGCCAATCAGTCCCTTGGCGGGTCCCGTGAAGTAACCGATGAGGGCATAGAAACCCAGCAGCTCGCCGGGGGAGATGGTCCCGTCAATTACGTAATAGCTGCCCACCCACAGGAGAATGATCGTGAACAGCCGACTGACGAACTCCGAGGCGTTGCCGGAGAAGATCGAATTGATCCCCGAGCGGTAGGTGGTCTGCAGCAGTTTGACGAAGCGCGTTTCCGTTTTCAGGTTGGCGTGCTCCTCGAGCCCCAGTTGCTTAATCGTCCGCACGGCGCTGACGCTCTCTACCAACTGACTCTCCAGCTCCGCCGAACGCTCCATCAGCTCCCGTTCCCGGCGGCGGTTGAGCCGGTTGGTGATCCAGTAGATCGCTACGTAGCACGGCACCACGATCAGCAGCACCAGGGCCAATTTCCAGTAGTACGTGAACATCAGCCCGAAGGAGAACAGCACGATGAAGACGTTGACCAGTAGGTTAATCGCCACGTCGTTGATGAAGGCCCGGATCTTCACCGCGTCGCCGATCCGGGAGATGATCTCTCCCGTCCGCATGGTATCGAAGAAGCGTTGCGGCAGCCGCAGCAGGTGCTGGTAGTAGCCCAGGATCAGCCGCGCGTCGATGAGTTGGCCCGACCGCAGCACCATTACCGATTTCATCGCTCCGATGAAGATGCTGACCACCAGTAGGGTCAGCATCGTCAGACTCAGCAGATTCAGCAGCCGGGTGTTGCGGTTGATTAACACGAAATCGGTGATTTTCTGCAGGTAGATCGACGTGCTTAGGCCCAGCACGGTGTACACCACCGCCCCGAAGAGCGCCTGCAGCAGCGTACTGCGGTGGGGCTGCAGCAGGGCCCGGAAACGGGCGTAGGTAGACACTTTCCGGTTACCCGTGGTAAAACTTTCGTTCGGCGCGATCAGCAACAGCACCCCCGTCCATTCCTCCCGCCACTGGGCCCAGTCGCGCTTCTCCATTTTCCCGGTGCCGGGGTCCATGACCTGCACGTACTTGTCCGTCACTTTGTACACCACGACGAAGTGGTGCAGCCGCTTGTTCACGATGACGTGGGCCACGGCCGGGAACTCCGCCTCGGTCTTGAGGGCCTCCTCCTCGGCGCGCACGCCCTTGCAGCTGAAGCCCAGCTTCTCGGCGGCCTGGATCATGCCCAGCAGGTTGGTGCCCTTCTGGTCGGTGCTCGCCAGCTGGCGGATGCGAGCGATGGGCAGCCCCAGTTTGTAGTGGGCGGCGATGGAGGCGAGGCAGGCCGCCCCGCAGTCCGTGATGTCGTGTTGGCGTATGGTCTTTTTCATAGCGGTCTAGTGGAAGGTGGGATTAAACCAGTCGTCGAGCTTGTCGTGCAGCAACTGGAAGAGGGTGCGGCGGGCCAGGGAGAAGTGGGCGGTCAGCGTCATGCCCTTGCGCAGGGTGCCGACGTAGCCGTTCTTCAGCCGCAGCTCGCGGTCGTGGAGGGTGCAGGTCACCAGGAAGGCGGCGCTGCCCTCCACCTCGGTCACGTCGGTGCCGATCTCACTGAGGGTGGCCTCGGCCAGTCCCCACTGGTTGTAGTGGAAGGCGTCGAGCTGCAGGCGTACCGGCAGGCCGACGCGCAGCAGGCCGATGTCGGCGGGACTGACGTAGGCTTCCACCCGCAATTCTCCGTCCGGGGAGATTTGGGCGATGGCTTGCCCCGCCCCCACGTAGGCCCCCGGCTGCAGGCCGTCGGTCTGGGTCAGGTGGCCGTCGACGGGGGCGGTGATGACGTGTTGGCGGGATTGCTCCTGCACCCGCGCCAGCCGCTGCCGCAGTTCCGCCCGCTCCCGCCGGATGCGCTGCCGCTCCTGGGTCCACAGGTGCGCTTGCTGTTCGGTGAGTTGGCGCTCCTGTCCTTCGAGCAGGTCGACTTCGTAGGCGGCCTGTTCCAGGTCCATGCGGGCCACGGCACCGGTCTCCATCAGTTGTTGCTGGCGCGCTAGGTGGCGGCGGGCGTGGGCCAGCTTTACCCCGGCTTCATCCACCCGGCGACGGTAGTCGCGGTAGTCGCGCTGGTACACGGCCGTACGCAAATCGGGTAAGGCCGCTTCGGGGGTCGTGAGGGCGGCGAGGTCCTCCAGCAGGCGGGTGCGTTCGCGCAGTTGTTCCGTTACGTGGACGGCCTCGGTGCGCAGTTCGGCGGTGCTGACGATGAGCAGGGTGTCGCCCGCGCAGACGGCCGCGTTCTCCCGCAGCCGGGCCAGGGTGACGGTGCCGCCGACCGGACTGCTCACCGGCGCCAGCTTGCGGGTGGGCCGCAGGATGCCGCGGCTCTGGCTGTTGACCTCCACCTCCACGAGGGGCAGGCAGGCCAGGGCGCACAGCAGGCCCAGCACGACGGTGAGATAGATGGTGGTGCCGGGCCGGTGGTGGCGGGCGTGGAGCCCTTCCACGTTGCCCTCCACGAGCGGGAAGGGGAAGAGCCGGGGCGCTTCGGGTTGCATAGCGGTAGTGTTGTGCCCCTACGAAGGGGGTGGATGAAAAAAGTGGATCAGGCTGCCCGGCCGAGGGAGATCCGGTCGCGCAGCGTCAGGCGCAGCGAAAGGGTCGTGAAGGTGCCGTCATCGAGCAGTGGATAAGTCCCGGCCCCGAGCTGGTAGTGGCGGCACTCCAGGTGCAGGTGCTCCGCTAGGCGGGGCGGCAGGCGGTAGGGGTGCAGCAGGGTGAAGCCGCCGGGGGGGAAATGGCGCCGGCGCACCTCGGGGGTAATCGCGCGGTCCTCGAAGTGCAGCAGCAGCCGTCCGGTAGGCGCATCCAGGCGCAGGTAGGCGGGGACGCAGGTGGAGCGGCAAGGCCCGGCGGGCAGGTGATCGTCGATGAAGAGCTCACAGATGCCGAGGGAGCGGCAGTCGGCGAACTCCGGGCTACCGAGGCGGACCATGACGGCCAGTCCCGCACGGCAATCGCGGAGGTAGGCGAGGTAGGGGGTAATGAGGGAGTGCATATATGGGCAGTTCAAGTGTCCGGCGAAATGGGTTCCGCCGCTTATTACACAAATATCTCCTTTCAAAACCGCACGAAAAAGGACACAATCCGGTGCCCCGTTCCCGCCGAAGGAAGCCCGAACGCCTCCGCTAAAATTTATAAGCAGCTGAGGATCAGTCGCTTTTTGGCAGGGCCGCCGCCCGCTCCGTCAGCCCCACGAGCTCCTCCACGCTCAGTTGCTCGGGCCGGCGCTGGAAGATTTCCTCCTCGGCCAGTACCCCGGCGGGGAAGATGGACTTCAGGCTGTTGCGCAGCATTTTACGCCGCTGGCCGAAGGAAGACTTCACCACGTGTTTGAAAAGGCTGTAGTGCTCGTCGGCCACCAGGGGCGTGTCCCGCCGGACAAGCCGGATGACCGCGCTCTCGACCCGCGGCGGCGGCGAGAAGTTGCCCCGGCTGACGTTCAGGGAGAGGGAGGGCACGTAGCGCGACTGTACCAGGATGCCGATCACGCCGTACACCTTATTGCCCTCGCCACTCAGCACGCGGTCGGCCACTTCCTTTTGGAACATGCCGACCATCTCCGGAATCAAGCGGTAGTTATCGAGCAGCTTGATCAGGATCTGGCTGGAGATGTTGTACGGGAAGTTACCGATCAGGCCGAAGGGCCGGCCGGCGAAGGTGTCCTGGAGATTCACCTTCAGGAAGTCGCCCTCCAGAATATCGTCCCGCAGTTCCGAGTAGTGGGTCTGGAGGTGGGCCACCATATCGCGGTCGGCCTCGGCCACCTTCAGGTGGAATTCGTCGCGGCGCTCGAGTAGGTGCTTGGTGAGCATGCCCTGGCCGGGGCCCACTTCGAGCACGTCGCGGTACTGACCGGTGAGCACCAGGGCCTCCGCGATCTGGCGGGCGTAGTGCTCGTTGTTGAGGAAGTGTTGGCCGTAGGATTTCTTAGCACGCATCGCGCGAAGATACTATGTGCCCACCCCGCACCCGCGCGCCGCCGCCCGCCGCTGCCGAACCTCCGGGCCGCCGCGCCGCTTCTTGGAGCATGAACGACCGCTATTTTATTCCCGCCGACGCCCACGAGGGGTGTGTCTGGGTCGCCGCCCAGCGCCGCCTCTACTTCACCACGACCCGCAAGGAAGCGCCCCCCCGGGTGAGCTTGCAGTACCTGGACTTCAGCGACGTCGACTTGAATGCCATCGCCCAGGGAAGTGATGCAGCGCAACTCGAACGTTTGGAGCCGCAAATCTGGATGGAGGAGACCAACGTAGCCAACAGCCTGTGCCTGAGCCGGGACGGGAAGGCCCTCCTCCTGGCCCAACAGGGGGACGAGAAAACCCCAAGCCGGCTGGTGCGAATCGGATTGGAGGACCAAGCCACGAACGTACTTTTTGAAGCCTACCGCGGCACCCCCCTCAACAGCCTGAACAAGGTCATCGAAAGCCACCACGGCCACGTCATCGTCAGCGATCCCGATTACGGATTCCGCCAGGGCTTTCGGCCGGTTCCGGAGCTCGAACCCCGCCTGTACGTGCTGCCCCGGGCGGGCGAGCCCTTTGCCTTCGACTGCGGCCTGGAAATGCCCCACGGCATCGCCCTGAGCACGGATGAGCGCTTTCTCTTCGTTACCGACACCAGCAACGACGGTGCGCACCCGGACGGGGTGGAATTGGACCGCCGCTGCTCCGTCCACCGCTATGAGTTCGCTGCGGAGACCGGCCGTATTACCGGCGAGGGCAAGCACCTGTTCTCCGTGGATAAGGGGGTGCCCGACGGCAGTTTCACCACCCCCGACGCCCTCCTCGTGGGCGGGGGCGACGGGGTGTACGTCGCCGATGCCCGGGGAGAGCTGCGCGGCAAGATCCCCCTGGAGCGTACCGCCGTCAACCTCTGCGTCGTGGGCGACCACCTCTTCGTCACGGCGGACGAGGGCGTGTACTTCATCCCGAACTGGCAGGATAAGGTCAGCTGAGCCGCCGCAGCGCGAACCAAGCGAGCAGGGAAGCGCCGGTCGTCAGGCAGGCCTCATCGACGTCGAAGGTGTCGGTATGTACCGGGCTGGCCACGTGGCCTCCGTCGCCCTTTACGCCCAGCCGGTAGAAGCAGGCCGGCAGGTGGTGGGTGTAGAAGGCGAAATCTTCCCCCGTCATCCGAATGGGCAGTTCGACGACGCGGTCTTCCCCCAACAGCGCACGCGCTTCGGTCCGTGCCCAGTGGGTCAGGGTCTCGTCGTTCTTCAGGAAGGGGTAACCGTGCGCTATGGTGAGTTCCGCGGAGCCCCCGAGGGCGGCGGCCATCCCCTCGGCCGTGCGCTTCAGGCGGCGGTGCAGTTCCCGGCGCCAGTCTTCGTCGAGCGTCCGCAGCGTCCCCTCCAGCTTGACGGCGTTGGGGATGACGTTTGTGGCGCCCCCGACGCTCTCGATGCGGCCGAAGGTGAGCACCACGGGTAGGGTAGGGTCGGTCTCCCGACTCACCAGCTGCTGCAGGGCGGTGATCGTTTGCGCCGTGATCACGATGGGGTCTACGCCCTGGTGGGGCATGGCGCCGTGGCCCCCGCGGCCCGTCACGGTCAGGTAAAGCTCATCCGTGCTCGCCATGTAAATACCCGGCCGGAAGCCGACGCTACCCGCCGCCAGGGGAGGGTGGACGTGCTGGCCGAACAGCGCCTGGGGCGTAGGATTCCGCAGCGCGCCATCGCGGATCATCAGGGTGGCCCCGCCCGGCAGTTTTTCCTCGCCCGGCTGAAACAGTAAGCGCACGCTACCCCCCAGTTCCTTGCTCAGGGGCTGAAGTATGCGCGCCGCCCCCAGCAGGGAGGCGGTGTGCACGTCGTGGCCGCAGGCGTGCATGACGCCGGGGTGCACCGAGCGGTAGGGCACGTCGTTGGCCTCCTCGATGGGCAGCGCATCCAGGTCGGCGCGCAGGGCAACGGTGGGGCCGCTCCCGCCCCGGATCTCGGCGATCAGTCCGGTCCCCGCCACCCGGCGATGGGGAATGCCCAGGGCGTCGAGTTGCTCGGCGACGTAGCGCACGGTGGCGTGCTCCTCGAAGCTCAGTTCGGGGTGGGCGTGGAGGTGGCGGCGGTCGCTTACGCTGGTGGCGGCGTGTTCTTGGGCGAGGGCGCGGACGCGGGTGCTGAGGTCGTTCATGGGCTGAGTTCCTTCGACTAGCGCAGTTCCACGCGCTCGATGCGGCTGCCGGGCAGCAGGCGGTCCACCACGTCCTGCCCCGCGGTCACTTCCCCGAAGATGGTGTACTTGCCGTCCAGGTGGGGCGTGGCCCGGTGGGTGATGAAAAATTGCACCCCCTCCGTGTCCTTGCCGGCGCTGGCCATGCCGAGGAGCCCGGGACGGTCCCAGTGGAGCGCGGGCGTTTCCGTCCGGACGATGAAGTTTTCTGATCCGAAGCCGTCCCCCCGCGGGCCGCCGCCCTGGGCTACGAAGTTGGGGACGACGCGGTGAAACACCCTGCCGTTATAATAACCCCGCCCCACGAGTTCCAGAAAACTGCTCACCGTAGCGGGGGCTTGGGTTGGCCAGAGCGATAGGGTGATCGTCCCGGCGTCGGTGGTCACGGTCACGGCGCGCGCGCCGGCGGTTTCCAGGAGTCGCCAATCGATGGCGCGCGCCTGACTTTCTTCCGTGTCGGGCAGTTCTTCCGCAAGGCCCCGCAGGGCATTGCGGGCCGCGAAGACCTCAGCGTAGGTTTCCAGTTGACGGGGCCGCTCGAAACCGGCCAGGGACGTGTCTATCCAGTCTAATGCATCGTAGTACGGAAGGTAAGCGGCGGGATCGGCGGCCAGTGCCTGAGCGGCGTGGTAGGCGGGCCCTTCCTCCCTTCCCTCGATCATTTGACGAAAGAAACCGGCCAATTCTGCGCGCACGCGGCGGCTGCTGGCGCGGAAGTATGCATCGAAATCCGGCCGCTGGCCGATGGCCTGCAGGGTTTCGGCAGCAGCGGTGCGCACGACGGGGTCCTGGGTATCCCGGTAGTAGCCGAAGAGGATACGGTACATCCAGGAAAATTCCCCCAATGCGCGAAGGGCATCGGCCCGGGCGTAGGGGGATTCCAGCCCGGCGTACTGCTGCTGGAGGGTGGTCCGGATGCGGTCGCGGTAGTCGCCGAGGAAGGGGGAGAGGTGGCGGTTGGCGGCCCGGATGAGCTGGAGATCCAGGTGATCGGGCAGGGGGTCGCCGGCGAGTTGGAGGTAGAGGGGAGCGTCGGCCTCGATGCCGTTGGTGAGGAAGAAGTCCGCGGCGGTGCGGGCCACGAGCGGATGGGGATCGCGCAGGGCCTCGATGACGGATTCGCGCACGGTAGCGTATTCAAAACCGGAAAAGGCGAGCAGCACCTCGACGCGCTCCCGCCAATCTTTCGTGGTTTCCATACGCCGCAACAGGGCGATGCGCGCCGCGGCGCTCCCCGTGCGGCCCAGGGCTCGGATGACCCCCATGGCCACGACGGGATCGTCGGTGGTACGCAGCGCCTGGCGCAGCCCCCGCTCTCCCAGGGAGTCCAGGGGAAACTCGATCCGGTGCAGGTAGTGGGCGGCGGGATGGCGAATGGCCGCCGGTGTTTCGGAGCTGAGTACCCAGTCGACCATCACCGCGTCGGAGGCGGGGCTGCGCTCCCCGCGCAGGGCGGCGTAGTACATGCCCCAGGCGCGGCCGGCCGTGAGCAAGGTGTCGTCCAGGGTGTAGGTCGTGATGGTGGCCAGGTGTTCGGCCATGCGGGCACCCCCCGTTTTCCCCACGGCTTCCAGCAGGGCGGCGTTGAAATCGGGAAGGGCGGCGGACTGGTCGAAGGCGGCGGCCAGCCGGTCGGCTACTGCCGGGTCGCCGGTCTGCCCCAGGGCGTAGGCAGCCTCGGTGCGCACCTCGGCCACGGGGTCGACCAGCAGGCCCACCAGGGAATCCCGGCCGGCGGGGGAGAGGGCCGGGAAGCTGCCCAGCGCGCGGGCCGCCAGGAAGCGGGCGGCGGCGTCCGGGCTGCCCAGGGCCACGAGTAGGCTGTCTTCCCGCCGGTCGTTCTGCCACTCCGCCATTCGGCGCGCGAGGGGGTCGTCGGGCCCGATCCGCAGGGGGACGGCATCGGCCTCCCCGTCGGGGGGAATACAGGCGGAAACGGACAGCAGCAGGAGGGCGGAGAGCACGCGAATAAACATGTCCTAAAGGTAAGCCGTCACCGGTTGAGGTGCCCGCCCCGTTGCGTACCTTTGCCGGCCTAAACGCCGCTCTACCTATGATCCAGCGCATCCAGACAATTTTCCTCTTCCTGGCTTCCCTCTGCTCCTTCGGCCTCTTTACCGCCGACGTGGCCGAAACGCCCGCCCCGGTCACCGGCAGCGCGGTATTCAGCGATGCCCAACTGACGGTATACGACAGTCCGCTACTGATCGGGGGAGCGGTAGGCGCGGGCGTGCTGGCCCTCATCGCCATCTTCCTGTTCGGCAACCGGCGGCTGCAGAAGGTACTGTGCAACATAGCCATCGTCATTACCCTGGCCTACGCCGCCTACGGTGCCCTCCTGTGGATAAACGACGTGGCGGCCGAGCAGGCCGGACCGGACTTCGGCGTGGCCCTCCCCGTACTCACTATCGTATTTGCCCTCCTGGCCGCCCGCTACATTACCAAGGACGAAAAACTGGTGCGTAGCGCCGACCGCTTGCGGTAAGGAAGGAGTGAATTGGTGAATTAGTGAATGGTGTTCGCATGCACCAACTCACCAACCCACTCCTTCCTTAACTCTGTAACTTAATCTCATCGTCCTTGCCATCGAAAAACTTGAAGGTGGTGATGGGGAAGTCGTTGTCGGACTGGATATCCAGCCAGCGGTAGTGCTTCATGTACCACTTCATCTGGGCGCTGGGTAGGCCGCGCTTCAGGAAGGCGGAAATGTAGGGGTGCACCTTCAGCTTCAGCTTGGCCTTGGGGCGGGCCTCCATGATGAAGTTGAGGTCGCGCTCGATCTCGTCCGTCAGGAGGATGGTGGCGTTGACCTTGCCGGTCCCGTTGCAGGTGGGGCACTTTTCGGCCGTGGTGATCTTGACCTCCGGGCGGACGCGCTGGCGGGTGATCTGCATGAGGCCGAACTTGCTCAGCGGCAGGACGGTGTGCTGGGCCCGGTCGTTCTTCATGGCGTTGCGCATGGTGGCGGCGAGCTTCTTGCGGTGCTCGGCGTCGCGCATGTCGATGAAGTCGATCACGATGATGCCCCCGATGTCGCGTAGCCGCATCTGACGGGCGATCTCCTCGGCGGCCTCGAGGTTGATTTTGAGGACGGCCTCCGTCTGATTCTGGCTCGGCATCTTGTTGCCGCTGTTTACGTCGATGGTGTGCATCGCCTCGGTGTGCTCGATCACGATGTAGGCACCGCTGGCCATGGTGGCCGTCTTGCCGAAACTGCTCTTGATCTGCTTGGTCACGCCGTGGGCATCGAAGATGGGCTTGCTGCCCTTGTGGAACTGCACGAGGTTGGGCCGGTCCTTGGCAATGTCCTTAACGTACTCCTTGATGGTCTCGAAGAGCTCCTTGTTGTCGACCACGACGTTGGTGAAGTCGGGGGTAAGGAGATCGCGCAGCAGTCCGGTGGTCTTGTCGACCTCACTCAGGAGTTTGGCGGGTGGGGTAGCGCCCTTCGCACTCTCTACGATGGTTTTCCACTTTTCCACCAGCTGATTGATCTCGTCGAGGAGTTCGCCGACGCCCTTGCCCTCGGCGGCGGTGCGGACGATCACGCCGAAGTTGGCCGGCCGGATACTTTCCACCAGCAACTGCAGGCGCTTGCGTTCCTCACTCGTACTGATTTTCTTCGAAACCGCCACCGTCTCGCTGAAGGGGGTGATGACCAGGTAGCGTCCTGGGATGGTGATCTCGCAACTGAGGCGGGGGCCCTTGGTGCTGATGGGCTCCTTAAGCACTTGGGTGAGGACGACTTGCTTCTTCTGGAATACCTCGTCGATCTTGCCCGTCTTGACGATCTCGGGCTCGTACTTCACTTTGTCGAGCTGGTGGGTGGGCAGTTTCCCCTTTATGGCCAGGTCGGCGTAGGCCTGTAGGGTCTTGACCTTCGGGCCGAGGTCGGTATAGTGCAGGAAGGCGTCCTTTTTATGTCCGATATCGACGAAGGCGGCATTGAGGGGGGCGGTCACCCGCTTCACGCGGCCGAGGAATACGTCCCCGACGGTGAATTGGTCGGTCGACCGCTGGCGGTGGATTTCCACCAGTTTTCCGTCTTCCAGCAGGGCTACTTCTACTTCTTTGCCCGTACTCGAGACGATCATTTCTTTTTCCACTGTTCAACAGGGTTGGGTAGATACACAAATTCCCCCCACCAGCAAAACTGGACGGGAGGGTGCGAGGTGCATCCGGTAAATGAGGCATACCGCTGATCGGAGCGGCGAATGCACTACCTAGGCGGTCGGGCTAAAAATAGCGAGAGGAGAACTACGTCTAGGGTTCGGCTGGGGTTGTCCGCCGCGCGTGAGTATACGGGCAGTGGCGGAAAGTCTCTTGGCGGCTGCATCGGCGCGCGGTGGGCCGGAAATGCGGCACGGAAAGTGGGCCGTAGATGTAAAGAACGGTCGGCATCAAGCCGGGAGAACCGGCAGTCGATGCAAAATCTCGAAGGATAGCGCAACAGCTAAAATAGGACAACGCTCCAACCGGTCACGGCCGGGATACTTAAGAGATATCCCGGCCGCAGAAGGTATGGTGCTAGTATCTAGCGGTTCTTTTTCTTATGACGGTTCTTGCGCAGGCGCTTTTTCCGTTTGTGCGTAGCGATCTTATGACGCTTCCGCTTCTTTCCACACGGCATATTTTGTCGTTTAAATTAGTAAAAAAGGGTGATGATTAGAGTACTCAGGAGTAAATACAACTCCCGAGCGGGATAAGTTCTTGAATCGTCCTTCCGTACCGGGAAGGAAGGGGCGAAGGTAAGCAGAAAACGCCATATACCTACTGCAACAGGGCCGAGCACTTGCGTGCGTAGATATCCGCTTCTCCGCTGCGTCCCAGGTTTTCGTACACCTTCGCCAGGGGGCACACCACGTCCGGATTACCCGGGGCCAGATCGTCGGCCGTTTTCAGGCGTTCGGCGGCGCGGTCCAGCTGGTTGGTCTTGATGGCCAGTTGGGCGAGCGTGATGTACACCTGGGGTTCCTCCGGATACTGTTGCTCGAGGTCCCGCAACATAAGGATACCCTTCATGGGATTGTCCTGGGGGGGATTGTCCGTGTAGGTGAGGGCCAGGTTGATGCGGTTTTCGACCTTGGTGGGGTCGAGGCTGATGGCCGCCTGATAGGCCTGTTCGGCCTGGTCGGAGCAGAACTTGCGGGTCTTGTCGTCAATCCCCTCCTGCCGCAAGCACAGGCTGAAGGTGGTGGCCGTGATGCCCCAGGCTTCCTCGCTGTTCTCGATCTCCGCGATCCGGGCCGCGTACGCGCCGGAGATGGCCGGCCGACCGGCCTGATACCACGCTCCGGCCAACTGCTGCAGCAGGTCGACCCGGGCGCTGTCCTCATTCTGGCTTTCCAGCCGTTCCTCCAGGGTAGACAGCGTAGCCTGCTGGGCGGGAGTCAGGGCGGCGTGTGCTTCCTGGATCAGCGTCTGCAGGCCGGTGGTGGCCAGGGGGCCGCGCTGGAAGCCTTCCTCCATTTCCGGCGCGCGCACCGGGCACCCCCAGTAGGTGACCAGCACCAGCAGCAGGGTGATACCCGCGGCGATCCACTGCGGTTGGCGCATCAATCCAGGTCGCTTTCGTCCTCGTCGGGCAGGTCGGACACCTTGTCCTTCACCTGTTCGACGAAAATTTTGGCCGGCTTGAAGGCCGGGATGAAGTGCTCGGGAATCTCGATGGCTTTGTTCTCCTGAATGTGCCGCCCGATCTTCTTGGCGCGCTTCTTCACCACGAAAGATCCGAATCCACGGATATAGACGTTCTCCCCTTCCGACAGGCTGCCCTTCACCTCCTTGAAAAAGCTCTCGAGGGCCACTAGTACATCCACTTTGGCAATACCCGTTTTATCGGCAATATTGGCTACTAAATCAGCTTTTCTCATTCTGTAAGTTTTGTCTCCGCGTACGGGCGCTCAAAAGCGGTGCAAATATCCACTTTTCCGGGGAATATTTCCCATCCACCTCACTATTTCTTTTACTATCAACCAGTTAAGGGGCCCGGAGGATCGCGCCAAATGTACGGAAATCCGCCGATCCGCCCCACCCCGTCACGCGGCCGATCGGCCGATTAGCGCCCTGGCGGCCCCCCGGCCCGTGACCGGCAGCTTAGCGTTTGTTTAGGATTCCGCTCGCCGCGGCAAACTTGCTCTTTTGTGCCTGTTCTTCGCCGTGAAAAAGGTCACTTAGCCCGTCACCGCGAAGCAGCCACGAAGTGCACCTCCCCTTTTCAAAGCTCGCATAGACCCCAAATAGCGGCATTTTCGTCAGGCTCGGAAAACCCAAACAAGCGCTTATCTTCGCCGCTTCCCGCATAAATCCATCCCCATGCTCTTATCCATGACCGGTTACGGCCGGGCCAGTCTCCGCCAGGAGGAGAAAACATACAACGCCGAGCTCCGGGGATTGAACAGCAAGCAGACCGATCTGCGCCTGCGGACCTCCCACGGCCTGCACGCTTACGAGCTCGAGTTGCGCAAATTCGTCCTCGACGAGATCAAGCGCGGCAAGGTCGAGATGAACCTCGACATCGTAGACGAAGCCGGTACCGGTAAGATCAAAGTCGACCTGCCCTTATTGGCCGGTCTCAGCACCAACATCTACTTCAATCTAAAGACCTCCCTGCCGGAGAGTACGCTGGACGGCCTGGTCCCCGCGCTCCTCCGCACGCCGGGGATCATCGAAACCGGGGCGGCCGCGCTGGGCGAGGAAGACTGGGAGAACGTCCTGGAAGTCACCCGGCAGTGCCTGGCCAAATTTCAGGACTACCGCCGCCAGGAGGGGGATACGCTTGCCGAAGACCTCCGCACCAGCGTCCGCGCCATTCTTGGACGGACTCGGACAAGTGGACGACTACGCTGAACAACGGCTCACCACCGTGCGCGACCGCATGGAACGCCACCTGGCGGACTACGTCGGGCGCGCCAACGTCGACCAGAATCGCTACGAGCAGGAAGTACTCTTCTACCTGGAAAAAATGGACATCAACGAGGAGAAGGTCCGGCTGCAGCAAAACTGCGCCTACTTCCTGGAGATCCTGGACAACGACGACGACGTAAAGGGCCGTAAACTCAACTTCATCAGCCAGGAAATGGGCCGCGAGATCAATACCCTGGGGGCCAAGGCGTACTCGGCCGACCTGCAGAAGATCGTGGTGAACATGAAGGAGAGCCTGGAAATGATCAAAGAGCAGCTAGCCAATGTCGCCTGAGGTGCCCCACGGAAAATTACTGATCCTTACCGCCCCCTCGGGCGCCGGCAAGACGACCATCGTACGTCACCTGCTGGCCCGCTTTGGCGAGCAGATGGCCTTCTCGGTGTCGGCCACCACCCGCCCGCCGCGGCCCGGGGAGGTCGACGGCGTGGACTACCACTTCCTGAGTAACCGGGAGTTCCTGGACAAGGTAGCGGAGGGCGCCTTCGTGGAGTACGAGGAAGTCTACCCCGGACGCTTCTACGGCACCCTGCACGCCGAACTGCAGCGCAACTGGGCCCGGGGGCGGGCCGTCGCCTTCGACATCGAGGTGAAGGGGGCCACCCACATCAAGGCGTGTTACCCCGAGGACAGCCTCGCCGTATTCGTGGCCCCGCCGTCGGAGGAGATATTGTTTCAGCGCCTGCGCGATCGCAGTACGGAGGACGCGGAAAGCCTGCGCGTCCGGATCGAGCGGGCGGGCGAGGAACTCACCTACCGCGACCGCTTCGACCACGTGCTCATCAACGATCACCTGCCGACCGCCCTGGCCGAGGCCGAGAACATCACCCGTACCTTTCTGGAGGACTGATCCCCGGGGCCGGTTTAGATCTTGCGACCGCCGACCACGCGCCCCCTGGTGTCGCCGTCCCGGAGTCGCTTCAGGGGGATGAGCAGGCTGGCAAAGGCATCCGCGCTGGATACTTTCCACTCCCGTCCGGCGTAGGTGATGGTGCCGGAATTGCGCGTCCAGTCGCCGGCCAGGAGGGTGTAGCGGTCCCCGTTTTTCGGATTGGGGCCGAAGACCAGGTAGTTGTCGTTGTCCGCCTCGAAGGAAATGGCCATGCGCTGGGTCTTCGGGCTGAAGGTGAACACGCCCGGGGTGTTGCGGCGAAACACCACCTGTTCGACCTCCCGCCCGTCGATCACCTTCACCGTACCGTTACGAATGGTCGTCCGGTCGTTGCGGAGCTCCCGGTGCAGCACCACGTCCTCGGAGAGGTAAAACTGAATGCGCCGCAGGTCGTCTTCCTGCCAGCCCTGATCTTCGTACAGCCGCTGGGTGAAGGGACTCAGGCGGGGCCCGCAGGAGCTGAGACAAACTATAAAGAGCGTAAGCACGGGAAGGATACGGATCATGGCGATGCGGTAAGTTTGGGCTAAAGGAAGGCCGGGGCGGGGCCACGGGTGCGCGGAAGGTCCCGGTTTAAGCGAAGTTTAACGCCGCCGCTGAAGAAGGTGGTCATCAGGTCCGCGCAGGCATCGTGCAGGATGCCGAACTCCAGCTTGGTCTTGGGGTGGAGCAGTTCCCGCCCGAAGCGCATGAAGCCCCGCTTGTCGTCGCTGGCTCCGTAAACGATGCGGGCGGTCTGCGCCCAGTGCAGCGCGCCGGCGCACATGGGGCAGGGCTCGAGGGTGACGTAGAGCGTACAATCGAGGAGGTACTTATCGCCGAGGTGATTGGCCGCGGCCGTCAGGGCGATGATCTCGGCGTGGGCCGTAACGTCGTTGAGCCGCTCGGTCTCGTTGTGCCCCCGGGCGATGATGCGGTTGTTGGAGACCACCACCGCACCGACGGGAATCTCCCCCATCGCGGCCGCCAGCTTGGCCTGGGCGAGCGCCTGCCGCATGAAGTAGTCGTCGTCGTAAACCTTAAGCATCGAGCACGGATTCGACCAGGTAGGCGTTGCGTTCCGGATTGCTGCGGGACACCAGCTCCGCCAGAAAGCCCGTCACGAAGAGGATGGTGCCCAGGACCATCGTGGTCAGGCTGATGAAGAACCAGGGGTTGTCGGTGATGAGCGTCTTGGGCTGGTTGCTGGCCAGGGCGTAGATCTTGGATACGCCCCATCGTCAGGGCGGTGATGAATCCGATCACGAACATGAGCGTGCCGATGGTCCCGAACAGGTGCATGGGCCGCTTGCCGAACTTGCCGACGAACATCAGCGTGAGCAGGTCCAGGAAGCCCGTCACCAGCCGCGAGAGCCCGAATTTGGAGTAGCCGTACTTTCGGGGGCGGTGTGCGACCACCTTCTCGCCGATGTTGCGGAAGCCCGCCCACTTGGCCAGCAGGGGCATGTGGCGGTGCATGTCGCCGTAGACCTCGATCGACTTGATGACCTGGCGCCGGTAGCTCTTCAGGCCGCAGTTGAAGTCGTGGAGCTCGATGCCGCTGACCTTGCGCGTCACGAAGTTGAAGAATTTGGAGGGCAGGGTCTTGCCCAGGGGGTCCTGCCGTTCTTTTTTCCAACCCGATACCACGTCGTAGCCCTCCTCCTTGATCATGCGGTAGAGGTCGGGGATCTCGTCGGGGCTGTCCTGGAGGTCGGCGTCCATGGTGATGATGACGTCCCCCCGGGCGTGCTGGAAGCCGACGTTGAGGGCGGGGCTCTTGCCGTAGTTGCGCTGGAACTTGATGCCCTTGAGGCAGTCGTTGGCGGCGGCCAGCTCGCTGCACCACCTTCCAGCTGCCGTCGGTGCTGCCGTCGTCGACGAGCCAGACCTCATACGAGAAGTCGTTGGCCCGCATCACGCGCTGGATCCAGGCGGTCAGTTCCGGCAGGGATTCTTCCTCGTTGAATAGGGGGACGACTACGCTGATGTCCATAGGCGGTCGTGCTTGATCGTGCCGAGGATGCGCCCGGGCAGGTGACGGTGGAGTAGGGGGCTGTTGCTGGTCTTCCCCCGGAGTTCCGCGGCGGGTGAATGCTCCACCGCCCGAGGTGGTGAACAGGGTGAGTTCCGCCACGGCGCCGACCTCGATCCGCCGTGGCGGGCAGCCCGAGCAGCCGGCGGGGGCCGGAAGTCAGGGCCGCGATGCCCCGTCCGAGTTTATCGGCGGTGTCCAGCCAGGGCAGGAGCTGCCGCAGGGCGGTTTCGAGCCCCAGCGCCCCGAAGGCGGAGTAGGTGAATTCCAGGTCTTTTTCCTCCCCGTGCCGCGCCCGGTGGTGGCTGACGATGGCCTCGATCGTGCCGTCGAGGACGCCCTCCCGCAGGGCTTCCCGGTCATCGCGGCCCCGCAGCGGCGGCAGCATTTTGAAGTTGGGGTCGAAACCGTCGAGGTCTTCATCCGTGAAGGTCAGGTGGTGGGCGCTGACCGTGGCCCCGACTAATCCTTCTCCGTCCGCTTGATAATCCCGAACCATCGCCAGCCCGGCGGCGGAGGACAGCAGGTGCAGCAGCAGCCGGCCGCCGGTGTAGGCCAGGACGGAGAGGTCGCGGTGCAGGGGGACGGTTTCGCAGAGGACGGGGATGCCCCGCAGGCCAAGTCGTACGCTGGTCGCGCCCTCGTGGATCTGTCCGTCTTCGGCCAGCTCGGTATCGTACGGCGTGTTCAGCAGGATGCCGCCGAAGGCTTTCGCGTACTCCAGGCCCCGCCGCAGCAGGCTGCCGTTGGCCGGCCGGCCCGGCCCGTCCGTAAAGGCGAGGGCACCGGCGGCGTGGAGGTCCATCATCTCGGTGAGGTCTTTGCCCGCGGTGTCCCGACTCAGGGCCACCAGCGGCAGCGAGGTCGACCGGTCCGCGGCCCCGGTGACCGGCGAGGTAGGCCAGGTCGGCCACCGACTGCCGCACCGGATCGGTCGTGGGCAGGACCGCGACGGAAACGTAACCGCCCGCCGCGGCGGAGGCGGTCAAACTGGCGATGTCCTCCCGATCCTCGTGTCCGGGGTCGCCGAGGTAGGCGCCGATGTCGACGAAGCCGGGGGAGAGGCGGGCGCCGGGGGTGTCGAAGCGTTCCTCCCCGTCGTGGGCCTCCAGTGCTTCGGCGATGGCGGCGATCTTACCTTCCTCGACCCGTACGTCGAGCGTGCGGCCGTCGTGGGGGCTGGCGGGGTCGGTGATGGTAACGGAGCGAAGCAGCATAGAGCGGCAAAGGTATACTTTTCAAACAGACCCTAAACCTTCCAGAAGCGGAGAACCAGCGCCTCGGCCAGCAGAAAAAGCAGCGTCGCCCAGATGAAATACCGCCACAGCGGCCGGCCCTCGTTGCGCGCGCGGATGTCGCCGGTCAGGGAGGCCTGGGAGGCGGCGTCCAGGACCGTGACGTTGGGCAGCGCCTCCAATTCGGCCACGGAGGTGTAGGTGAGGTCGGACTCGGCGCGATCGTAGTTGAAGGCGAAGGATTCCACGGCCTCCCCGTCGATGAGCAGGTCGTAAATGCCGGCCTCCGGCACCTGTCCGCTCAGGCCCAGCACCACGCGGTTGCCCAGGGTACGCTGCTCGGGGATGAACTCGCCGCCCGGGCCCCGTAGCTTGTAGACGATGTCCGCATTGGCCTGCCGCCGGCTGGTCTCCACCACCTCGTCGCGGCCAATCGTGTAGGAGACGGGGCGCCGCCGCCCGCTGCTGATGCCCATCTTGTACAGCATGGGGATGAAGATGCCGGCGTTGAGCGTCAGGTCGCTGGTTTCCTGATCCACCGGGGCGGCGCTCAGGTACAGGTTGCCGTCGCCGACGGCGTACTTCGCCAGGGCGGTCGTGCCGTCGCGGTAGGTCAGTAGCGCCTCCTGTTGGCGGCTGCCGTAGCGGGTGAGGGGGAAGTTACCCCGGGTGAGGGGGAGGGTCAGGGCGGCCCCGCGGTTCTCGAACACGCCGGAGAAGATGAACTCCCCGTCGTTTACTCCGCTGACTTCCCGCGCCACCGTCTGGTACTCCTGTAGTTCATCCGCCGGAAAGGACTGCAGAAAGGCGTTGTAACTGTCAAGATCGGCGTCCGCCGACGGGAAGACCAGGAGGTTGCCTCCGTCCGCTACGTACTGCCGCAGTTGCTCCGCCAGGCCGCTGGGCACGGAAGAGAGCCCCGTCAGGACCAGCAGTTGGTAGCCGGACAGGCTGCCGTAATCAATGGCCTGGGCACTCACGATCGTCGGGTCGAATACGCCCAGGCGAAGGGCCGCGGCGAGGTTGCGGTCGGCGCTGCCGTCGGCGTCGATGTTCAGTACCCGCACGCGGTCGGTGGTGCGAAAGGCCAGGTAGTAGGTGTCGTCGAACTGCACCGGGAAATCGGTGATGTTGAGTTGGGCCGTGCCCGCCCCGCCACTAGAGACGTTCAGGTAGACGGTATCGGTCACGTAGCTGCCCGCCGGGATACGCAGGGTGCCCTCCGGCTTGCTTTGCCCCGCGTAGCCTAAGCTCAGCCGTACGTTATCCACGTCCTCGGTGCCGTAGTTGCGCACGCGCACGATCAGCAAATTGTTTTGGTCGAGCAGGGGCACGGGTGCATCGAACCACGCCGAGTCGATGGCGACGTTGCGCTCCCGTACGGCGGTCAGCGGGACGAGGTTCACCCGCAGGCTGCTGTCCGGGGCCGAAGCCAGGTCCGTAATGTTGCGCTGGAAGTCGGACAGCAGATAAACCAGTCGGTTTTCGGTATCCTCGGTATTCAGCGCGGAGGCCTGGCGACCCAGCACCCGCGTTAAGCGCCGGCTCTCCGGTTGTACCGTGATGGCGTCTATCGCGGTAAGGGCTGCTTCCTGACCCACCAGCCGCTGACCGCGGCCACTGAAGCCGTTGTCGAGTACCTGGAAGCGGTCCTCCGGGCCGAAGGCATTCACGATGTCCCGCGCCCGGTCGCGGGCCAACTGCAGCAGGGGGGCCCGATCGCTCTCGGCGGCCATGCTGAAGCTGTTGTCCACGTACACGCTCACCGCCTTGCGCCCGCCGGGCACGCGCTCGCTTACGGGCAGGAAGGGCTGGGCGAAGGCGACGACCAGGGCGGCTACGGCCAGGCAGCGCAGCAGCAGCACCAGCAGGTTGCGCAGGCGGCTGCGCATACTGGTTTCTTCCTTCACTTCCCGGAGAAAGCGCACGTTGCTGAAGTACACCTTGCGGAAGCGGCGAAAGTAGAACAGGTGGATGATGATCGGGATCGCGATCAGCCCCAGGGCGTACAGAAAGGAAGGATAGAAAAAAGACATAGGTCGGTCGGGTGGTCGGGCGGCGGCTAGATCATCTCTTCGGGCTGCACCCAGGCGTCGAATTCGTCCGCGGTCAGGTAGCCCAGTTCCAAGGCCGCCGCCTTGAGCGTGGTGTCGTCGGCGTAGGCTTTCTTGGCGATGGTCGCGGCCTTGTCGTAGCCGATCCTGGTGTTGAGGGCGGTGACGAGCATCAGGCTGTTGTTGAGGTGCTCGGTGATCCGCTTATGGTCGGGCTCGATGCCGCGGGCGCAGTTGGTCTCGAAGCTGCGGCAGGCATCCCCGATCAGGCGGGCGCTGATGAGGAAGTTGTAGATCATCATCGGCTTGAAGACGTTGAGCTCGAAGTGGCCCGTCATGCCGCCGATGTTGATGGCCACGTCGTTGCCGACCACCTGGGCCATGGCCATGGTGAGGGCTTCGCTCTGGGTAGGGTTGACCTTGCCCGGCATGATGCTGCTGCCCGGCTCGTTGGCCGGAATGATGATCTCGCCGATGCCCGAGCGGGGCCCGCTGGAGAGCATGCGCACGTCGTTGCCGATCTTGGTCAGGCTGACGGCCAGGGTCTTGAGGGCGCCGTGGGCCTCCACGATGGCGTCGTGGGCGGCCAGGGCCTCAAACTTGTTGTCGGCCGTCCGGAAGGGGTGGCCGGTGAGCTCGGCGATCGTCTCGGCGACCTGGACGGCGTAGCCCTCGGGGGTGTTCAGCCCGGTGCCCACGGCGGTGCCGCCCAGGGCGAGCTCGGAGAGGTGATCGAGGGTGTTGCGGACGGCCCGGAGGCCGTGGTCGAGCTGGCTGACGTAGCCGCTGAATTCCTGCCCCAACGTGAGCGGCGTGGCGTCCATGAAGTGGGTGCGGCCGATCTTGACCACGTCCCGCATTTCTTCGGATTTGCTTTCTAGGGTATCCCGCAGTTGCTCCACGCCGGGCAGGGTATTCTCGACCAGGATGGCGTAGGCCGCGATGTGCATGGCGGTGGGGAAGGTGTCGTTGCTCGACTGGCTCTTGTTGACGTCGTCGTTGGGGTGCAGGACCTTCTTGTCGTCGGCCAGCTTTCCCCCCTGCACGACGTGGCCGCGGTTGGCGATCACCTCGTTGACGTTCATATTGGACTGGGTGCCCGAACCGGTCTGCCAGACCACCAGGGGAAACTCATCGTCCAACTCCCCGGCCAGGATCTCGTCGGCCACGCGGCCGATCAGGTCGGATTTTTCGCGGTCGAGCACCCCCAGTTCCGCATTGGTGATGGCGGCGGCTTTCTTGAGCACGGCGAAGGCACGGATGATCTCATGCGGCATCTGCTGGCCCCCGATCTCGAAATTGGTGAAGCTGCGCTGGGTCTGAGCGCCCCAGTAGCGGTCCGCGGGTACGTCGATGTAGCCGATGCTGTCTTTTTCCTGGCGGGTATTCATGATATGGTCGTTTGGAGGCACGAAGGTAATTGATATTCCGGGCGCAGCCGGGCGCCCAGCCCCGCGGCTTCCGGGAGGGTGACGGCGCCCCCGGGGCCGTAGACGAGTCCGCCCTCCACCGGGTCCTCCAGCTGCATCAGTGGGGTGTCGAAGTCACAGAACTCCACCCGGGGACTGCTGAGCGCCAGGTGGGCGGCGGCCGTGAAGCCGAGGCGCGACTCCAGGAAACCGCCGACCTGCAGGGGCAGGTCGGTGGTGGCGATGATCTTCTGGGCGCGGTGCAGTCCGCCGGATTTACTTAGTTTAATGTTGATCCGGTCTACCGCCCCGATGGCGGTGAGCCGGCGGGCGTCCTCCTCGTTCCAGCAACTTTCGTCGGCCATCAGGGGTATGGGGCTTCGTTTCCGCAGCTCCGGCAGCCGCGTCCACTCGGCCCGGTCGATGGGGGCTTCGCAGTGCTGGATGTTGAAGCCCGCCATCCCCTGCAGGGCAGTGAGTGCCTCGTCGAAGCTCCAGCCCTGGTTCGCGTCAATCCGTAGGGGCACGTCCCGCCCCACGGCCGAAGTGATGGCCGCGATACGCTCGATATCCCCTTCTGCTCCGTCGCCCAACTTTACCTTGATCACCGGAAAACCGGCCGCCTGGGTCATCCGGGCATCATCAGCCATCTGGGGGGCCGGCCCCAGGCTTACGGTGTAGTCCGTATACAGCGTCCGGGCGTGCGTTCCGCCCAGGTAACGATAGAGGGGCAGACCGGCGGCCTGGGCGGCGATGTCGTGGAGGGCCATGTCGAAGGCGGATTTTAGGGCGTAATTGCCGTAAATGCCCCGGTGCAAGCGGGCGGTATACGCGGGTGCGCGGTCAGCCCGTTGGCCCAGCAGAACGGGCGCCAGCCACTTGCCAATGGCGAGGGCTCCGTCCAGCGTTTCCCCGTGGATGGTAGGAAAGGGGCTGGCCTCCCCCCAGCCCTCGTAGCCGCCCGCCGTGCGGATCCGGACGAAGAGATTTTCAGCGGCGGTGAGTGGCCCCAGTGAGATCACGAAGGGTTTGCGCAACGGCACCCGCAGGGGGAAGAAGGTGATTTCCTGAATACGCATCTGGAAGGTAGGGGGCTAATGTTCGTCCGGATTAAGTCAGCTCGAAGGGAGCTCCGCAATTTTACCTATATTTACCCTTGTTGAAGCGAATTAAAAGAGGCTTAGAGCTTGTTTGGGATTCCGCTCGCCGCCGCAAACTTGCTCTTTCGTGCCTACTCTTCGCCCCGAAAAAGGTCACTTAGCCCGCTAGGCTCCCCTTTTCGAGGCTCGCATAGACCCAAAATAGCGGCGTTTTCGCCAGGCTCGGAAACCCCAAACAAGCTCTTACCTTATTACACCCATGACGACCCTTCACCCAAATTACCGGAACATTGTAGTCATCGGCGCTTCCGCCGGGGGGCTGGATGCTATTCTGGACATCGTCAAGGCCTTACCACCGGACTTCCGTGCTGCACTCTTTATCGTCCAGCACATCCCCGCTTGCGCGAAAAGCAACCTGGATACCATCATCCAGGGATACACGAAGCTGCGGGTAAGGAAAGCCGTAGACGGAGAGCCCATCCAGGCAGGGACCATTTACGTGGTCCGGGAGGACCGCCACCTCATGGTGGAGCCGGGCCGGGTGGTCGTCTCCAAAGGGCCCCGGGAGAATCGTTTTCGGCCAGCGGTCGATACGCTGTTTCGCTCCGCGGCGCACGCCTACCGGGAACGCGTGGTCGGCGTGGTGCTCAGCGGTGCCCTAAACGACGGGACATCCGGTATGTGGACGATCAACCGCTTCGGGGGGACGGCCATCGTGCAGGACCCGAAGGAAGCCATGTTCCCCGACATGCCCAACGGGGTGATGCAGTATACCGAGGTGGAGCACGTGCTGCCCGCCCGTAAAATTGGTGAACTGTTGGTGACCCTCTGCCAGGAGGAGATCGTCCCCAGCCGGCGTGGTGCGGGGATAACCGACGAAAAGTTGCTGGAAATCGAGATCGATATCGCGAAAGGAAAAAACGGTTTAAACATGGGAATTCTAGAGCACGGCGACCAGTCGCCACTCGCCTGCCCGGAATGCCACGGTGCGCTCACGCAGTTTGAGGAAGGCCGTTTGGTGCGCTTCCGTTGCCATACGGGCCACGCCCATACCGCCGAATCCCTGCTGGCCAGCGTACGCGATAACGTGGAAAAGAGCATGTGGGAAGTCATGCGTGGCATGGAGGAAAGCCGCATTCTCCTCGACCGCATGGGCGATCAGATGCAAGCCATCGGTAACGGGGTAGAGGCCAGGCGCTACCGGGAGCGGGCAGCCGAAATTCAGGAGCAAGCCGTACTGATCCAACAGGCTATTTTGAACAGCGACCTCTCCGAAGCGGGCGAGGAAGGGATGCCGAGCCTAAGTGCCCAACGGGCTTGATATTATATTTAATAATCTGTTTCTTTTAATAAAGGGCGGTTATTAAATAGAGCACATGTTTAGGCTTTGCAGCTAATATTTTTTTGTTTTATGCAAAAGTACCTGATCATCAACTACTTGAAATTCTGGCACGCCCTTTGATAAGTTACAGGTACACTTATTGCTTAGCACTCATGTCGAATCTCCAAGATGTTTCCTTCTCTTTCGAGCGAAATACTATTGCCTACATTGACCGGCTCAACCTGCAATCCATACAGGTGGTCGATCTGGTAGAAGGACTACCCCTTCCCGTTCCCCTCAAATCAGAACTCCAGCAAACCTGGCGCATCACCCGGCAGAAACTCGCTTTTTTCCGTCGTGAACTGGCCCGTGCCGACGGCGAATTGCAGGAGGAACTGGAAACCTTACACGAAACGCTTCTCCCCCAGGTCATTTCCTATCAGGTCAAGATGGGTGCCATGATGATCTCCGACACCTGCGTTGACCGCACCCACCTGGATCAGTGGAAGCGGATCTGGAGTAACTTTAACCTGGACTAATGATTGCCGAGCGATGTGCTAAACAAAAGATTTGATATCCCTTTTTAGATGAGCTCCGCCTTCTTTTTGAGGCGGGCTCATTTTTGTTATGAACCCTAGTAAAATGGCCGTTAGAATAGTCGGAATCGGGGCATCTGCCGGCGGTCTTCAGGCTTTAGAATCGTTTTTCTCCGAGTTGCCCTCCGATCTGGGCGTCGCCTTCGTGGTCGTGCAACATCTCTCGATGAATCACGCCAGTTCCATGAGCACCATCCTGCAGCGCTCCACCCAACTTCCCGTTTTATCGCTGGAAAAGGATACGCTCCCCGAGCCCAACCACGTCTACGTTAAGCTTCCCGAGTATGACGTCCGCCTGGGTCAGATGCTGAAGCTGTCCCCCCGGATAAGCGAGCGCAACTCCCTTTACCTGCCGATTGACGATTTTTTCTTCAGTCTGGCAACGGCCCAGGAAGAACGCGCCATCGGCATCGTGTTGTCGGGCATGGGCACCGATGGGAGCCGTGGACTAAAGGAAATTAAGGGTAAGGGTGGACTCGTCATGATCCAGAATCCTGATTCCGCCCAGTTCAACGGCATGCCCAACGCGGCCCTGCGCCAGCACATTGCCGATGTCGTGCTGCCCCCCGGCGGCCTCGCCAGCCGCCTGGCGATGATCCTGCGTAACGATGGGCAGCAGGTGGATCAGGTGGAAGATTTATCGAGTCTTACGCATAGGGACCTCTTCCGCAACCTCCTTGACCGGATCAAGAGCACCACGCGCATCGATTTTCACCGGTACCGCCAGGCCACCATCCGCCGCCGGATCGAGAAGCGCATGCTCATCACCCAGTACGCCGACCTGGCCGAGTACATCAACTTCGTGCTGAATAACGAAGAGGAATTACAGGTGCTGCGACAAAGCTTTCTAATTGGCGTTACGCGATTCTTCCGGGATCAGGATGCCTTCAAGGTGCTGCGTGACCAAATCATTCCCCGCCTGTTTACCGATTCACCGGAGCATCGGGAAATAAGGATCTGGATTCCCTCCTGCTCTACGGGCGAGGAAGTGTACTCCGTAGCGATGTTGATGCAGGATTACCTCCTGGAAAATAATGTCACGCGATCTTACAAGATATTTGGGTCTGACGTGGACCGTAAGAGCATCATCTTGGCCTCCCGTGGCGAGTACGACGATACCATCGTGGCGGACGTTCCTAGTGAGTTTCTGCAGCGGTACTTCATACGTCAACCAGGAGGATTTAAAATACGGAATGAGCTCAAGGAGAATATTTTATTTGCCGTACAGAACCTCCTGGAAGATCCGCCCTTTATTCGGATCGACCTGCTTTCTTGCCGAAATTTTTTAATTTACATCAACAGCGACACCCAGCAGCGAATCCTGGCCAACTTTCACTTCAGCCTCAACCCGGCGGGCTACCTGCTCCTCGGTCCCAGCGAAAATCTCGCTACTCTCCAGTCCGCATTTACTACCATCGACCGTCGGTGGAAGGTGTACCAAAAGCGGGCGGGCGGCAAGACCCTGGGGGGCAAGTTAGTCCAACCGGTTATTGAGAATGTTACGCCAGTGGCCCAAAGAATTGCTATTGTTACCGAAGGAAACTCGACATTTCCCTCCCCGGTGACGGAGTCGTCGCGCCCGATATTTAAGCACCCGTCGACCTCGATGGACCAATTTTCTCGCTATTTATCCGAGCGATTTGCCCCGGCTACGCTCTTCGTCAACCGGCAGTACGATATTCTTTACCTGAACGGAGACTTTGAGGGTATTCTGCGACTTCCCCGTTTTAACGCCCACCTGTCCCTGCGCACGGTAGTGAACGAGGAAGTGGAGGGACTCCTGATTGCCGGGGTGGACCGGGTGTTCTCGACGGGCAATTCCGGGCTCTTCGAACGCATCAATGTATCCGAGAGCGGACAGCCGGCGCGTTACCATCGGGTGCGCTTCAACCTGACCGAGTTCGCGAGCATAGAGGACCCCGTCGCCATCCTGGAGTTTTCTCCGGTAAAGGAAAACGAGGCGGATGATTCCGGCGAGGAGGGAGACAATACCGAGGTCTACTCCGTGGACCGGCGACTGCTCGACAAAACCAGAGAGCTTGAAATTGAATTGCAGCGTTCCGAAAAGCGGGGACAAAAGCTGTACAACGAACTGGAAGCCACTAACGAGGAGTTGCAGTCGAGCAACCGCGAGTTGCTCGCCTCGAATGAGGAGATGCAGAGTACGAATGAGGAACTGCAGTCGGTCAATGAGGAACTCTATACGGTCAATAACGAGTTTCAGCGTAAGAACGAGGAACTCAACGACATCAACAACGACGTCAACAACCTGCTGAAAAGCACCCAGATCAGCACCATCTTCGTGGACAGCCGCTTGCGAATCCGCCGGTTCATTCCGGGAATGGGGCAACAGTTCGATCTAAATTCGTCCGATATAGGGCGGCCCATCACGACTTTTGCCATTCCCTTCGACGATCTGAACATCGAAGCTATGTGTCAGGAGGTGCTGGAGGGAAGTATTTGCTACGACAAGGAGGTCCAGGATCGGAAGGGTAATATTTATCTGCTCCGCATGCTGCCTTACCTCACCGAAGAAGAACGGGTAGAGGGCGTCGTGATCACCTTCGTGGACATCAATGACCTGGTCCGCACCCGCCGGCGGTTAACCGAGCTCGCGCTGAAGTACGAAGCAATATTTAACAACACCCGGGAGGTGATCGCCATCGTACGGGAGAGCAGCAAGATCGACGAGATCAACCAACCCCTGGCCGAACGGAACGTCGAGGAGATAATTGGGACGTACTTCACCGACCTTATTGCCACGAGCGAGGAAAAAGTGAGATTTTCCGAAGTGCTGCGTACCTCATTCGATCGGCGTGAAGTGGGCACCATTACCCTGTCGTTGCATCTCGAGGGAGACTCCGAGCAGCGGGTAGAAGCAGAAATTATACCCATCACGCGGTCGTTCGAGATCAAAGCGGCGACGGAGGCAGTGGATGAAGCCATGATCATCCTCCATGACATCACCTCCGTGGAGCAGGAACGGGAACTGAGCACGAAGATCATTCGCCGCTACCAGTCGGTACTGTCTAAGATGCAACAGGGGGCTGGGCTCATCGACATGGAGGAAAGACTGGTACTCGTCAATCACATGAATCCCCTCCCTAGCGGTCCGGAACACTTCTTGCGCCGTAAGCTTGATGAGTTTCTCACCGACAGCGGGGTAGCTCGCTACCGCGCAGCCTTAGAACGCATAAAAAACGGAGACAACATGGTTGAGGTGGTCTTCAAAGTCGAGGAGTTGAAGGAGGATGACCTAGCTACCCATATCGTTTACCGCCCCGTCTACTCCGGCGATAAACTAGTATTCGTCAGTTTTGAGATCATGGACAATTAGTGCTTCAGGACCGAAATAAGCTGCACCTTGACTGGCCATCGCGGCGCTGCACATCCCAGCCAAAAATCCACCGTAGCTACAGCTATGCTGAACTTTTGTCCGCTCGTTCAGCACCACGCTGTCGGCGTCAAGCTATTGCTTAGTTCAATCCTGAAGCACTAGCCATTCCCACGGCGGTCTACGTTCAGTTTACGCATCTTGCTGAATAGGGTTTGGGGATTTAGGCCAAGAAGCTCGGCGGCCCCCCCCTTGCCGCTTACTTTACCCTCCGTCATTTCCAGTACGGACATGATGTGACGTCGCTGTACTTCCTCAAAATTTAGCACGGGGGGGGCGGAAGACTTCTCCGTTTTTTCCCCGGGTGCGGCTGAAATCCCTGCGGACTGTCCCTCCAGAATAATTCGGAAGTTGTCCCTACTGCTCACGATCAGGGAACGCTGGATGATGTTCTCTAACTCCCGGATGTTCCCGTCGAAGGAGTAAGCCTTAAGTTTAACCAGGTCCTGCGCGTGTACCTCGGGAGGGAGCCCCACTCCGTAGTGGTATTTTTTCACGAAATGGCGCACCAGAGCGGGAATGTCGTCGGGGCGCTCGCGCAGTGGGATGCTGTGAATGGGAAATACGTTCAACCGGAAATACAGGTCGGCCCGGAAGGTACCCTCGGCGACCCGCTCCCGTAAATTACGATTGGTAGCTGCGACGATCCGCACGTCGGTACGGACGCTTTCCTTTGCGCCCAGAGGAGTGAATTCGCCGTCCTGCAGTACCCGCAGCAGACGCGTCTGCAGGAGCATCGGCATCTCTCCGATTTCGTCGAGGAATAGGGTTCCCTCGTCCGCTAGTTCAAAGCGACCCAGGTGGTCGGCCCGGGCACCGGTAAATGCTCCCTTGCGGTACCCGAATAGTTCGCTCTCGATGAGTTCCGCGGGTAGGGCACCGCAGTTGAGGATGACCAGTGGTCGGTCGGCACGCATACTCTGGGCGTGGATGGCCCGGGCAATCAGTTCCTTACCCGTTCCGGTTTCCCCGGTTACCAGTACGGTGCTGTCGGTGACGGCCACCTGGCTGATTTGCTGTAGGACCTTTTTGTAGGCTGCGTTCTCGGTGATGATTCGGTGTTGGCCACTTTGATTGTCCCAACGCTCCTTGGCGTAGATCTTCCGTTTTTCGAGACGGGAGAGCAATTTCTCATTCTCGATCTCAAGCGTCTGTCGCTCCCGCTGGTCGGTACGCTGCTGCGTGAGGTCGGTAATGGTCATGACCAATTGGCCGGGATAATCCGCGCGCCTCAGGGGAGTCAGGTGAACGAGGACCGGTAGGAGAGAACCGTCCTTCCGCTGGAACATCGTCTCGTACTCGGCACGGCCGCGGGAGAGCGCCTGGCTGATGTAATGGTCTACGCCTTTTGCGTCATGTTCTCCGTCGATGTAGCTCAGTACCGGCAGACGATCCGTCGCGTGGTAACCCAGCTCCTGCCGAAGGGCTCCGTTCATGTGCAATATGGCTCCCTGCGTAGATAGCCGCAGGGTATACATTTGTAGTTTATCCAGGTACACATCGGTCAGGGAGGTGTGCGATTCTCCGCTGAGTCCGTCCCCGGCTAGCTTGCTCCGGGTGATGATGCCACAGAGGGCCTCCGCCCCTTCCCATTCCACCCGGCTGGCGTACAGGATGATGGGCTGACCGACATCCTGCAAGCGCCCTACCGGCAAGACCAACTTGCGCGTACTTCCACCGTACTTGAAACTCTGGAGGAAACCCCGCAATTCCGCGGCGTTGTGGAACACCCCCAGGCCGAAGAGCGTCCGATCCATCTCCACCAGATCGGGCTGACCCGAAGCCTTCAGCATCAGCTGATTAGCAAAAGCAATCGACCCATCCGTCAGCGCAATGAAGCCCGGGATGGGTACGGTTTCCAGGATTTTTCTGATGAGTGTAGTGCTCGCTGACATAAGATAAAATTATCCGCGGCTGATCCCATAAAGGATGGCTATTGACAACGGATGGGTCCGCCAAGCGGATGATTTATCGTCGCAAAGTAGTGGATTTTATTGTATTTAAAAAATTAACCTTCAGGCTTACGGGAATACGGTAGCTAAGTCGATTTCCCGCAGGTAGCGGGGTACGGTGAACCGCTGGCCGTAGCGCTCCTGCAGTTCTCCGCACCGTTTGACGAAGGCTTCCTGACCGTAGCTGTACACGTAGCGGATCACGCCGCCGGTGTAGCCGGGGAATCCCCAACCATACACGCTCGCCAGGTTGGCGGCTTCCACGTGATTGATGACGCCCTCCTGTAGGCACCAGCCCGCCTCGATGACCTGGGTAAAGAGGAACCGGTCCTTCATGCGCCGGCGGTTGTAGTCCGCTTTCGTGACGGGAAAGTGTTCAGCGAGGCCCGGCCACAGACGCGCCGTACCGTCTGCTTGGTAATCGTAGAATCCCGCCCGCTTGACTCTGCCACTCCGGTCCAGCTCCTCGCGTACTTTGTCCAGGGCGGGCACCGCCGGATGTTGTTTGTAGCGCTGGCCGTAGTGCTCGGCGGCCTGTTGCTCGTACCGCATCACCAGCTTCAGCCCGAGTTCGTCGGCCAGGGCCAGGGGACCGCTCTTCATACCGGCCTGGCGGCCCATGTTTTCGATCAGGGCGGCCGGATAGCCCTCCCGTAGCATGGTTACCCCCTCCAGGATGTAGGTATTGAGTACCCGGGCGGCAAAGAAACCCCAGCTGTCCTTTACCACGATGGGAAGTTTGCGG
The DNA here is from genome assembly GCA_963803525.1 of Lewinellaceae bacterium. Classification (GTDB taxonomy): domain Bacteria; phylum Bacteroidota; class Bacteroidia; order Chitinophagales; family Saprospiraceae; genus Neolewinella. Next base: position 867,607 of record CAWDMV010000001.1, on the reverse strand, counting down.
ATCGAGATGGCGAAATCAAAAGCCCGGGCCACGGTTTCTTCCGAGGTAGCCGCCCCCGCCACTACCTCTACGACCGCGGTCTTCTCCGCCGGGGAGAAGAAGTGGAGACCGACGTAGTTTTCCGGCCGCAGGCTCTCCTTGCCGAGCTCCGTGATGGGGATGGACAGGGTGTTGGTGGCGAAGATGGAGTACTCGTCGAGGTGTTCTTCGGCCTCGCGCGTCACCTTCGTCTTCACCGATTTATTTTCAAATACCGCCTCGACCACGATGTCGCAGTTCTTGAAGAGGTCGCTGTTGTTGGTCGTGGTGATGCGCTTCAGCAGCTGGGCCCGCTCCTCCGGCTGGAAGGTGCCGCGCTCGATGTACTCGTCGATCTTGTCGCCCACGTAATCCTTTCCGCGATCGGCAATGGGCTGACTGACGTCCTTCAGGATCACCTCCAGGCCGTTGCGCAGGCACAAAAAGGCGATGCCCGAGCCCATCTGTCCGGCCCCGATAATGCCCACCTTACGGGCGCGAAACTTGCCGAAGCCCTTCGGCCGGCCCACGCCGCCCCGGACGGCCTGCTTGTCGAACCAGAAGGTGGAGATCATATTTTTAGTCACCGGGTTGGTCGCTACCCGCGCGTAGTAGCGGCTATCGAGCCGGTAGGCGGTGGCAAAGTCCAGTTTACTGCCCTCGGCCAGCAAGTCGATAATGGCGCGTTTGGCGGGGTAGAGGTCGTTGGTTCGGGCCGATAGCCGGGCGGTCAGCAGGCGGATACGGTGGCCCAGGTTCGGCTCGGCGGCGGTCCCGCCGGGTATGCTGCCGTCCGGGTCGTCCCAGGTCCGCCGCACGTCGTGGTTAGCGAGCAACCAGCGCTTGGCGCGGGACATCATCTCCTCCCGGTCTTCGGCCAGTTCGTCGATGATGCCCACCTTCAGGGCTTCCTGGGGGGAATAGCGGCGGCCCTCCAGCAACAGGGGATAGGCCCGCTCGATGCCGAGGAGCCACATGAGGCGGATGATGGCCCCACCGCTGGGGATGAGTCCGATCTTGACTTCGGGGTGGCCCATGCGCATCTTGGAGTCCGCGATGGCGATGCGGTAGTGGCAGGCCAGGGTGAGCTCGAAGCCGGTGCCCAGGGCGTCCCCGTTGATGGCGGCGGCTACCGGTACGCCCGGTACTTCGAGGTCCCGCAGGAACCGCTTAAGCTGCTGGGAAGCCTCGAAGGCCCGCTCGGGTGCTTCCAGTCGGTAGAGGTAGTCGAGGTCTCCGCTCTCCAAAAAATCCTTTTTGGCGGAGGTGATGATCACCCCATTCAATTTTCCGGCGGCCTTTTCCTGCTTGAGGTGCTCGATCACCGGAGCGAAGGCCGCTACGATCTCGTGATTCAGCAGGTTGCCCGACCGCCCGGACATATCGAGGATCAGGGTCGCGATGTTGTCGGTATCCTTGCGGTAGTAAATCATAGTCGTTCGATGATGGTAGACACCGCCAGGCCGGCACCGGCGTCGATGGTGAGGCTACCGAAGGTGAGGTCGCGGCGCTCCAGTTCATCGAGCACCTGGCACAGCATCATACCGCCTACGGCACCGAGGGGCTCGCCCAGGGCAATGGCACCACCCAGCACGTTGAAGCGGTCGTCCGGAATGTCCAGCTGTTGCTGAAAGCGGATCGTCGGGGCCGCGAAGGACTCGTTGAACTCCCACAGGTCGATGTCCTCGCGTTGCAGGCCGGCCTGGACCAGCACCAGGTCACTGGCGTTGACGCCACCGGTCAGCAGGGTAGCGTCTACGGCTGACATCGCCACCGCCCGGATGCGGGCCCGGGGCCGGAGCCCCAGGCGTTCACCCGCCGTGCGGTTGCCGAGCAGGCAGAGCGCACAGCCGTCGGCCGCCGCGCTGGTGTTCCCGCTGGTGTGGAGGTGGTCGATGTGGTCGACCAGGGGGAAGCGGTGCAGGGCCATCTCGTTGAAACCGGCCAGCCCCATCTCCGCGAAACGGGGGGTGAGGGGGGCGAGCCGCTCGGCGGTCAGGTCGGCGTCCGGCAGGCGGTCTTCGGCCAGGATGAGCAGGCCGTTCTGGTCCGTAATGGTTTCGAGGCTGGGGGCGAAGTATCCCGCCGTTTGGGCGGCCACGGCCTTGGCGTGGCTGTTGAGGGCAAAAGCGTCGAGGTCTTCCCGCCGCAGACCGTGGGTGCTGGCCACGAGGTCGGCCGCCACTCCCTGGGGGATATAGTGACTGTTGATGACGGTGGCCGGGTCGTTCATCATCGGCCCGCTGTTCAGATAGGTGGGTACCCGTGACATAACCTCAATCCCCCCGGCAATGATGGTTTCCCCGTAGCCCGCCGTAATCCGGGCGGCGGCCAGGTTGATGGCTTCGAGTCCACTCGTATTGAAGCGGTTGATCTGCAGGCCGCCCCGGGCCCGTCCCCACCCGGCGTAGAGCAGGGCGGCACGGGCGATGTTGTAGCCCTGGTCGCCCGCCGGCGTGTTGCAGCCGATCACTAGATCATCGATTTCCGTAGGAAGATCGGCGCGGCCGCTGCGCCGCTGTAGGGCCACCAGGCACTGCGACAGGAGCTCGATGGGCTTGACCTCGTAGAGGTCGGCCGGATGGACGGCGCGCCCCGGGGACTGCGCAGCGCATCGTAAATGAATGCTTCGGTTGGCAAGGGCGGGTGGGGTTGGTGGCGGCTCGCAATATACGTTGGTCGGGCCGCTCTCGTCGGTCGGGCGCCGGCTTTGGTAGACTACCTTTGCACCCGCGGCCCCGCCCTCCTTACCTTGTGAGAAATTAGCTTCCCATGCCCAGAACCAGACTCACCGGCTTCAGCCGACTCTTGCTATTCCTGCTGATCGCCCTGCCCATCGTGTACTTCGGCGCCGCCTACTACAACGGGGAAGATCCCGTAGGCCGGGTCAAAGGATGGATCGGGATGGATGACCGGGCCGCACCCCCCCGCGAAGAGGCCCCGCCCGAGACCGCCGACGCCCCCGAAACGGCCGATCGGCCCGCTACCTTCGAGAACGTACAGGAACTCCGCGCCGAGAACCAGCGGCTCCGCGACGAGCTCGCCCGCTGCCGGAACACCACCGGAAGCTGATGAAACGCGACCGCCTCACCCGGTTCCGCTACGGTACGCACGAGTTCGTCTATACCTTACTGACCTTCCCGCGGGCCTGGCAGTTCATGCTTAACCACCGACTGTGGCAGGGCCTGCGGGACTACGGCTGGGTAGCCCGCGCCCTCGTGATCGTCGGGGTCATTTTGGGACTGGCGACCATCAGTGAGGTGATGGATTGGTTTCAGGATCACGCCGACGACCCCCTCTACACCATGGCCTTTGGTGGCGATAGTCTGATCTACCGGCTCTTTGCCGATTTTTACGACAGCCTCTCCGACGGGGCCCTCAACTGGGTCATCCTGGTGCTGCTCGAGGTGGTCATCTATCACTTCATGCGGCGTACGCTGCTGGTGATCCTGCAAAAGGACGTAGAGGAGGCCCACACCTTCAAACCCTTTCTCCAGGCCCAGAAGCGTATGATCCTGGTATCGGCCATGGCCGTGGTGCTCCAGGAAACGCTGATCGGGATCGGGGAGGGGATACTGCCCGGTTTCGTGAGCTGGTGGTTCGGCCTGGCCGTGCAATCGGTCATCCTGGGCTACGCCATCGCCGACAACTACAACGAGCAATTCGACCTGACCATCCGGCAGAGCCTTCGCCACCTCTACCGCCACTATATCGGTATCTGCCTCGGGCTCGGTCTTCCCCTGTTTTTGATGCTGAAGGTGCCCCTGTTTGGTACCATATTAGGTCCCCTGGTTACTTCCGTGGCCGCCGCCATCGTCCTGCGCGAGAAGAGCGACCTGCACCTCATCGGCTACCAGATGAACGAAAAGGAACAGGCGAAAGCAGCCAAGCGGGCCGCCCGACGGGAACGCAAGGCCGCCCGACGCGCCCGTAAGGTATCTTGAGGCCCATGCAGAAGCTTGCCGCCTGGTCCGTACACCTATTTACCGCCTCCGGGCTGCTGGCTGGTTTCATGGGCTTGCTCGCGGTGACCGAGGGGGCCTACCGGCTGGCGATGCTCTGGATTTTGGTGGCCCTGATCATCGACGGCATCGACGGCACCTTCGCCCGCCTGGCCCGGGTGGGGGAGGTGCTGCCCCACGTGAGCGGGAAGACCATCGATTACGTCATCGACTTCTTTTCCTACGCCATTCTACCGGCCTATTTCTTCTACGAGGCCGCCGAACTGGCCTACTGGCCGCGTTTGCTCTGCAGCTTCGCCATGCTGCTGTCGGCGGCCATCTACTACGGTATGGACGGTATGGTGAGCGCCGATGGGCGTCACTTCGTCGGCTTCCCCGTGCTGTGGAACATGGTGGTTTACGTGCTGCTCTTCGTGGTGCCGGGCCTGCCCCCGTCGGTGGTGGTGGGCGGGGTTATGGTATTTGCCGTGCTGCACTTCGTACCCATCCTGTTTGCCTACCCGAGCCGGGGTGGCCGGTGGTGGCGCCTGACCCTGGTCGCTACGGTGGCCTTCCTGGGCTCGGCGATCATGAACGTTTGGTACTACCCGGAGCCCAGCCCCGCGTGGCGGGCGGTCTGCCTGCTATCCACGCTGTATTACGCCGTGCTGGCCGCGGTCGATACGTATACGGCCGGCAGCGCACGGGTGCCGTGAATCCACCGAAGCCGGCCTACTGAAGATAGCCGGGTACCGCTGACCGACGGCCCCGTATGCATGAATCCTGGTGCCCGGCGGCAACTTATCGCCGCGCTCGGGTGTCCCTCTAGCAATCCCCCAACCAGTGTTTTTACCGCATGCGTAAGCTGCTCGCCGCCTTTGTTTTCCTTGTGGCCCTGGCCGCCCAGTCCGTCGGCCTGCAGCATTGCGCGACGCCTACGCCCCCCCGGGGCGGGCCGGTCGATTCCATCGGCCCGGTCCTGGTGGCCGAAGAATCTACCCCGAACTTCCAGACGAACTTCCGACCCGAGGAAATTCGCCTCACCTTCGATGAGTGGGTAGAACTGGACCCGCAACAGGAACTCATCATCTCGCCGCCCCTGGAATTTACCGGCGACAATCAGCCCCGCCTGCAACGCAAAAGCCTGGTCTTGTCCCTCCGCGGGCTGACGCTGCGCGACGACGTCACTTACGTAGTCAACATCGGCGCGGCCATCAAGGACCTCAACGAGGGTAATCCGACCGAGAACTTACGCTTCGTCTTTGCCACGGGAGCGGTGCTGGACACCGCTACGGTCAGCGGAACTATTGCGGACGCCTTCACCGGAGAACCCTTGGAACGGGCGGCCGTGACGCTCTACAGCAACCTCGCGGATACCGCCGTCTTTACCGAGAATCCTACCTACTTCGCCATTACGGACGAGGCGGGCAACTTCACGGTGAGCAACGTCAAGCCAGGCGACTACCGCGTCGTGGGGCTCGTACGCAACCCGAGTGCCCGGGGCTTCTTCGCGGATTACTCCGGGGTATTCCCCCCTACGGCGGTGGGCTTCCGGGACAGTCTGATCACGGTCGGGGACGGGGCAAACGCCATCGGAACGGTACTTGTCTCGCCGGTACCCATCCCGGCCCGGGTCACCGACACCGACGTGGAAACCTACGGCCTGTTGAAGTTTGCCCTGAATCAGCCGGCGGTGAACGTAGACCTGCGCGCGGGGCGCGAGTACCTGCGGAGCGATTTCAACGATACCCTACGCCTGTACTACCGGGAGTTGGCCGCGGATACCATCCTGTTTGGCCGGGACAGCATCTTCTCCGATACCGTAATCATAAGTGGGGAGCCCACCGATCTCGCTACGCTTACCCCCCTGATGGCCGTAGACAGAACGCGCGGCAAGGTCAACCCCGGGGAAGGGATTACCCTCGTCTTCAACCGCCCGGTAGAAACGCTGGACACCGCCCGGGTACAGCTCTACCGGGATACCCTTCCCGTACCGGTGCCCTTCTCCTACGCGATCGATACCCTGGACCCTACCCAATTAAGGATCCGATCCGGCTGGCAGCAGGCCGACCCGTACCGCCTGGAGTTACTGCCGGGTGCCGTGACCGACTGGTACGGCAGGGAAAACGCAGACTCCATCATTCGCCTGGTCAACGTAGAGTCGACGGAGGCATACGGCAACCTGACCCTGAACCTGATCAACCTGAATGGCGCGGTGGACTACATTTTGCGACTGGTCGATGAGCAGGGGAGCGTCATCATCGGTACCCGGCGCTTCATTCACGACCGCTTTGAGTATAGCGCCGTCTACACCAGTTTACGGCCGGGTACCTACCGTATGGAATTGATCTACGACAGCAACGGCAACGAGCGCTACGATGCCGGTGACCTGCGCTTCGGGCGGCAGCCGGAAGCCGTGCAACGCTTCGAGATCGAGGCGCTGCGCGCCAACTGGGAGGTGGAAAAAACGGTCGACCTCGAGAACAACTAGTTAGGGCCGCCGTTGGCAAAATGCACTAACCTAATGGCAAATGAATTTACAGCACAAATACCGCAGCGTCCTCGACATGGGCGAAGAGTTCGACACCAAAAACGGCTACGTAGAGGAAGCTGACGGAAAACTCCGCGTGGGGGGCACCGTGGAAACCCAGCGCCAGAAGGACCTGATGTGGGACGAGATCAAGCGCGTCGGCGGAGAGAACCCCCAGGACATCGAGGCCAACATCAAAGTCAACAACAAGTCCTACTACGCCAAACACACGGTACGGAAGGGCGATAGCCTCTCGAAGATCGCTAAGGAGTATTACGGGGACGTGATGGCCTACAAGCACATCTTCGCCGCCAACACCGACACCCTGGACGATCCCAACAAGATCTTCCCCGGACAGGAACTCACCATTCCCTTCCCCGAAGGCCGCAGCGCGGACGTTTAACACCCTCCGCGGCGCCCGAACCTTCGGGAGCGGCGCTCTTTATTTGGCCTTCTTCCTTTCCGAGGGGGGCAGGTTTTCCGCCTCCGAGTTAGGGGTGTTGTCGAATTCCACCCGGATCGGAATGTCCCGTTCGCTCCCGTACAGCTTGATCTCGGTGATGTCCGCGGGCAGGCTGTAGTGGTTGGCGTCGATGGCGTTCTTGATGTCGCGAATCACCTCGCCCCGCACCTGGAGGGCGCCGGCCCGAAAGTCCTTGGTATTCACCCAGAAGAATACCCGCAGGTTCACGGTACTGGCCGCCAGCTCGTCCTCGGCGACGAAGTTGACGTGGTCGTCGTCGCGAATGATGAGTCCGTTCGTATCGAGCACCTGCTGGATTACGTCCTTGGCTCCCTGTATGTCGTCCTCGTACGCGATACCCACCATAAAGTCGTAACGGATGAAGCCGTCGGCGGTGTAGTTCTGCACCGGCTGGGTGAGCACGTCCGAGTTGGGAATGTATACGTCCTTGCCGTCGAAGGTCTTGATGTGGGTGTAGCGGAATTGCAGGCTCTTGACCTTGCCGAAGTGATCGACGACCCGAATGGTGTCGTTGACGTTGAAGGGCCGGTTGAAGGCCAGGATGATGCCCGAGATGAAGTTTTCCCCGATGTCGCGGAAGGCAAAGCCCAGAATCACCGCGCTGGCCCCGAGTGCCCCGAAGAGCGCCCCGGCAATTCCACTCAGCCCGGCGGCCCGTAGGGCCAGCAGTATAGCACCCGTCGTGATGAGGAGGCGTAGGGAAGTCACCAGGAAGCGACTCATGAGCGGATCCTCCATCCGCGAGAGGATCTTGGAGCCGAAGAACTTAGCAATCTGCCGGGCGACGATGATACCGACGATCACGATGATCAGCGCGATAATCAGACCGGGAATGGCCTCCAGGAATGAATTCCACGCACCGATAAATACCGTGCCCAGGTCCTTGACTTGATCCTCCATGCCAAGCTCAACCTCAATGAGCCGGACCAGGTTTGCCGGGCCGGCACAACTTAACGAATATGCCGCACCAAAATCAGGGTGTCCAGTTGGAGTTGCAGCTTCAGGTAGTCCCGCATCCGCCGCACTTCCGCTTCGCTAACCCGCCCGGCCGTTTCCCGAACGGCAACGAGGGGCAGGTCCTGGGAGTAGGGCACCTCATCATCGGGGCCGTACCGTGCGGCCGTCTGGGCTTTCGCCAGGCTCACCTCCTGCACGTGGGGAAAGGCGAGCATCAGCTGGCGGGAAAAGTTGATGAAATCCAGGCTGTCCATCCGGTAGCCGTCGAGCGCATCGACGATCCGTTGCTGTTCGCGCATGGTCTGTACCTCCGACTGTTCGAGGCGCTGCAGGCGGGTGTTGATGTCGTCCAGCGTAGCCAACTCGCCCTTAATGCCGGCAATCTCCGAGGGGCTAAAGCTGGTGTCGACCACTACGCGGGCCCCGTCTACTCCGTAAGGCGGCTCCTGTAGCATCCGGCTATAGATCGGCAGGCTGTCGGTCGGCACCTGCCGGTCCGTGACTGGAAAGATCAGCATGGGCCTCAGGGGGTTGCGGCGATCGAATATGGAGGAGCTGCGGCTGGCCGGGAAGAAGGTTTCCGTAAATTTTTCCACCGCGTTGGTATCCCGCTGCCGGTCCAGTACGTCGGCCAGGATGTAGTAGCCGGGCAGGATCATGAGTACACTGATCACGCCGATGATGATCTGGCTGCGCTGCGTCTCCTGCTTGTTCATGTACTTCCGGTAGGGAAAGCGCAGGAGGCGAATGATCAGGTAGGCACTCGCCGCGATGAAGAAGGAATTGAGAAAAAACAGGTAGAACGAACGCCAGAAGATGGTGAAGTCCCCGCCCGTCTTCAGCCCCACCACGATGCCGTAGCCCGCCACGCACAGCGGGGGCATCAGCGCCGTGGCGATGGCCACCCCCGGAATGGCGTTGGTCTTCTCGGCCCGCGTTATGGAAATGATGCCCGCCAGTCCGCCAAATACGGCAATGAGTCCGTCGAGGACCGTAGGCTCGGTCCGGGCGCGCATTTCCTGGGTGAAGATGTCCAGGGGGGTGAAGAAAAAATAGACGGAACTCGAGACCAGGGCGATCACGATGGCGACCCCGAAGTTTTTCAGCGCGATGATCAGCAGGGCGCGGTCGTTGGTCCCGACCCCGAGTCCGACCCCCAGGATGGGGTTCATCAGCGGGGAGATGAGCATGGCCCCGATGATCACCGCCCCGGAGTTCAGGTTGAGCCCCAGGCTGGCGATCATGATCGAGCATACCAGCATCCAGGCGTTGCTGCCACGCATGAGGCGCCCGCTGACGATGGTCTCCGTGGCTCCCTCCCGGTCGCTTCCTTCCCGCAGGTCGAGAAACTCCTGGAACCACAGCTTGATGCCCCCCTCGCCGGGGGAGACCGGCTGATTGTCTTCCTTTCCCCTTTTCTTTTCCATGGTGGGTATGCTAGGCAAGAATCCCGTCGACCATCTCCAGCCGGCGGTCACTCATCGCGGCCAGTTCTTCGTTGTGGGTCACGATGATGAAGCTTTGTCCGAAGTCGTCACGCAGCCTGAAGAGCAACTCGTGGAGCTCCCGGGAGTTCGAGGAATCCAGGTTGCCGCTGGGCTCGTCGGCGAAGACGATCGCGGGTTTGTTGATCAGGGCGCGGGCCACGGCCACCCGCTGCTGCTCGCCCCCGCTCATCTGGGCGGGCTTGTGGTCGGCACGGTCGGTCAGTCCGAGGTAACTCAGCAGCTCCCGGCCCCGCCGCTCCGTCTCCTGCCGCTCCCGCTTGCCGATGTAGGCGGGAATGCAGACGTTCTCGAGGGCGGTGAACTCGGGCAGCAGGTGGTGGAACTGAAATACGAAGCCGATCCGCTCGTTGCGAAAGGCCGCCAGCCGCTTGTCTGACATGGCGAAGACGTCCATCCCCCCGATGGTCAATTGCCCGGTCTCCGGGCGGTCCAGGGTGCCGAGAATGTGTAGGAGGGTGCTCTTGCCGGCCCCGCTGCGACCGACGATGCTCACGACTTCGGCGGGACTGATGTTGAGGTCCACGCCGCGCAGGACGTCGAGCGCTCCGTAGCTTTTTCGAATGTTGGTGGCTTGCAGCATATCAATTGAAGATGATGGTCCGGTTACCGAAGGGCAGGATCTGGTGCTGCAGCTGCAGGTAGACCGCCCGGCTCAGTACCCGCTTCTCGACGTCGCGGCCGATGCGTTTCAGGTCCTCGATGTCGTGGTGGTGGCTCACGGGTTCCACGGCCTGGGCGATGATGGGCCCCTCGTCCAGGTCGGCCGTCACGTAGTGGGCGGTGGCCCCGATCAGCTTCACCCCCCGCTCGAAGGCGCTGTGGTAGGGGCGTGCCCCCTTGAAGGCCGGTAGGAAGGAGTGGTGGATGTTGATGATGCGGTGGTCCCAGCGTCGGCAGAAGTCGTCCGAAAGAATTTGCATGTACCGGGCCAGTACGAGGAAGTCCGTGTCGAGTTCTTCCAGCAGGGAAGTGGTCGCCGCTTCCTGCTCCGCCTTCGTCCGCCGGTCGATGGGCAAATAGTGAAAGGGAATGGCGAAGCGATCGGCGATGTATTCCAGCTGGCGGTGGTTGCTCACGATGGCCGGTATCTCGCAGTCGAACTCGCCGGTCCCGTGGCGCTGCAGCAGATCGTAGAGGCAGTGACTGGCCTTGCTCACGAAGAGCGCCATGCGCGGCCGCCGCCGGGTGAAGTGCAGTTGCCACTGCATGCCGTGGGCCCTGGCCAGCAGGGTGTCGAAGTAGTCGCCGATCTTTTCCCGCGGGATCACGAAGTGTTCCAGGTCCCACGCGATGCGCATAAAGAACCGCCCCGCGATCCGGTCGACGTGCTGGTCGAGGTTCAGGATATTGCCGCGGTTCTTATGCACGAATTCGGTCACCCGGGCCACCAAACCGGGGAGGTCGGGACAGTGGATCAGTAGAATGGCGTTGTCATTCAAGGGAGTGCGGGGATGATGCCGGGGCAAGATAGTAAATGACGAAGCCCCCACCGTCGGAAGGACGGGGAGGGCTTGGTCTTCTGGGTCGGATCGTCGTTTAAGACGGTCGTTTAGGCATTTTCGTAGGTGCGGGCTAGCTGCTTCAGTTCGGCGACGGTGCGCTCGAATACCTGGATCTGACGGTCGATGACCTGCCGGGCATCGGCGGAGTAGGCATTGTCCGTCAGCACCTCCCGGTAAGTTTCAATGGCGCTCTCATCCCCGCGGATGCACTCTTTGAGTACGGCGGCCTCGTCCTGGGTCGAAAGGGCCGACTTGATGTCGATCCACGCCCGGTGCAGGGCCGCGCCCGCGCTTCCCCCCTTATTGACCTCACCACCCATCTGGGTGATGAAGGGCTTGATCTCGTGACCGAAATTGTACCGCTGCTGGCTGAGCTCGCGGAACTTCGTGGACAGGGAAACGCTGTCTACTTCTTCGGCGGCTTCCTTATACCCGTTCTCTCCGTCGTAGAGCGTGGTGATAAGTTTGTTAAGGCCTTTGGTCTGGTCGTTGCTTACGGTATCCATGGATGTCAATGGTTATTTAGGACGTAGATCCTGTTATGGTAAATAGTAATATGTATACAAGCCGGAATTCCAGCCGGTTTGTACACTTACAACGTAAGCTTATCTACAGACGTTCGGTCCGCCCAAAAATTTTGTCGGGGACGCGGGTGCGGGGCTGGTCACTTCACGCGGATGGTGCTCTCGCCGCGGCGGGTCATGTCCTTTTCCAGCATACGGGTTTCCAGCCACTTGCGCTTATCGGCCACTTCCCCGTGGAGGTACTTCTCGATCATCAGCGAGGCGATGGGGGCGGCTACGGTGCCGCCAAAGCCCCCGTTCTCCACGTATACCATGATGGCGATCTTGGGATCGTCCGCCGGCGCGAAGGCCACGAAGCTGGAGTGATCACCGTAGGTATTCTGGATGGTTCCGGTCTTGCCACAAATTTCGATGTCGGGCACCTGGGCGACGCGGGCCGTTCCTTCCGTGACCGTTTTGCGCATCCCCCGCACCACGGTTTCAAAGTACGTGCGGTCGATGGCAATGTCGTGGCGCTCGGGCGGGATGGCGCGGGCGCGTCCCTCATTGCCCTCCTGCACCTGCTTGACGAGGTGGGGAGTGTACCAGTGACCGCGGTTGGCGATGGCCGCCACGAAGTTGGCGGTCTGCAGGGCGGTGAGTTCGTATTCCCCCTGTCCGATGGCCAGGGACCGCATCCAGATGGCCCGCCAGAACTGGTCCTCGGCGAATCGCTTCGTATAGTATTCCGAGGTGGGTACGTTACCGGCGATCTCTCCCGGAAAGTCGATGCCCAGCTTACTGCCCAGGCCGAACTGGTAGAGGTAGTCATTGAATTCATCGAGCCCCCGCTCCGGTGATATGCTGCCGTAGCGGTTGATGTTTTCCAGCCAGGCCGTGACGAAATAAGCGTTACAGCTCTGGGCGATGGCGTCCTCCACCGTCGCGCAGTAGGGGTGGTTGTGACAACCGAGCAGCACGCTGCCTCCGCTGGTGAAGCCCCCGTAACAGGCGATGCCCCGATCGGGGACGAGGGTGCCGGTTTGCATGGCGATCAGGGCGACCAGGGTTTTGAAGGGGGAGCCGGGGGGATACTTCCCGTTGATGGCCCGGTTCAGGAGGGGCTGTAGGGTATCCTCCTGGAGTTCGGTGAAGGCCCGGCCCCGGTCTCGTCCGATCCGTAGCGAACGGGGGTCGTAGGTCGGGGCCGAGATCATCGTCAGGATTTCCCCCGTGGAGGGCTCCAGGGCTACGATGCTGCCGATCTTATTGACCATGAGTTCCTCGCCGTATTCCTGCAGGTCGAGGTCGATGGTGGTGATCAAATCGGTACCGACCGTTGCATCTACGTCCAGCGCCCCGTTGAGTACCTCTCCGGCCTCGCGCCCCAGGCGGTCCCGGTACACCAGGCGGCGGCCCTTCTCGCCACGCAGCTGGGATTCATACTTGTACTCCAGGCCGGAAATGCCGTGGTAATCGCCCGAGGCGTAGCGCCCCTCCCCGGCGTCGATGGTACGCTGGCTCACCTCTCCCAGGTAACCCAGGAGGTGGGCGGCTACCGCGTGGGGGTAATTGCGGGAGGAGCGTAACGTGGCCGAGAAGCCGGGAAACTGAAACAGGTTTTCCTGAAAAGTAGCGTACACGGCCGGCGAAACGTTGGCCAGAAAGGTGAAGGGCTTGGAGGGGCTGAACTTCCCGCCCCATTGTTCGGGGATGGCCCCCTCGAAGTAGTCCCGGGTAATGCCCAGCAACTGGCAGAACCGGGCGGTGTCAAAGGTCGCGGTGGCCTTGGCAAACTGATTGTAAGTCAGCTCGATCTGGTAAATGGGTTCGTTGATGGTCAGCAGCTTGCCGTTGCGATCGGTCATCAGGCCGCGGGCGGGGTACTGTTCGATCTGGCTGTTCCCGACCCGGTCGGCGCGGGTCCGCCAGTTGTCGCTCACCACCTGCAGGTGGAAGGCCTTGCCCAGGAGCAGGACCGCGACCAGGACGATCACGGCGCGGATACTGATGGTCCGTACGTCGGGGGCTTCGGCGAGCATGCGGAAAGTTACGCTTTAGGGTTGAAGAGGACGACCAGGATGGCCAGCACCAAGAAGCTTGCGGGCAGGGTCAGCAAGGATTTTACAACAATCTCGGAGAAGAAAAAGATGGAAAAGGTCTGGAGCAGGAAGAAGGCCGGCACGTGGAAGAGCAGCACCAGGAGGAGGTAGCGCAGCATCCACCCCTTGCCCTGGTCGTGGGCCGTCGGACCGGCCTTGATGTTGTACCCGTCGCGGGGCTGCAGCAGCTGAAGGATCAGGGGCCGGCAGTAGGCCGTAAACGTGAGGGCCCCGGCGTGGAGCCCCAGGGTTTCGCTAAAAAAATCGATAATCAGCCCCAGCAGGAAGCTCAGAAAAATTACCAGGGGACGCGGCGTACGCAGCGGGAGAAAGGCCAGGAAGAGCGGATAGACGAATATGAAAAGGTAAGCCTTGCCCCCCCAGCCCCAGGCGACCTGGTTGAAGAGGAAGATCTGGGCCACTGCCAGCAATACGAAGCGCAGGACGCTGTTGAAGCCCGCCCCGCTCATCGGACTGAATTTAGGTGCTCGAGTTCCTCCTTAAAGAGGTCCCGTACAACGTAGCCATTCGAGGCCAGCAGCGGGTCGTTAAGCAGGAGGATGGTGAGGTCCTGGCTGCCGGTGCCCGGTAACGATGTGCTGGATTCCACCGTTCCGATCGGCATGCCGGTGGGAAAGACGTTGGAGTAGCCCGTCGTGTAGATCGTATCGTTCGGGGCGACCGGAACGTAATCGGGCATATCGGTGAGGGTGACGCGGCGGGGGTCGCGGCCGTCCCACCGGAGGGTGCCGAAAGCGTCGTTGTCGAGGCCGGCGCTGATGCGGGTATCGAGGTGCAGGATGCTGATCACCCGGGCGTGGCGGGGGGTGACGGCGGTGACGATGCCGAGTAGCCCGCCATCCGCCAGTACGCCCTGCCCCCGTTCCACCCGAAGGTTGGAGCCCCGATCGATGATGAGCGTATTGTAGGGGCCGTAGGGGGATTTGTTCACTACCCGGCTGGCCAGGTAGGTGAAGCGTTGCTGGTACGCCGAATCTTCTACCGGTACGGTATCCACGGGTGTGTAGTAGGCCGATCCGGGAATGCGCGCCAGCAGGGCGGCGTTTTCGCGTCGGAGGACTTCATTTTCCCTGGCAACCTCCAGGAAGGAGAGCTTGGCGTTGAGCTGCTCGGTGAAGTAGCTGCCGTAGACGGATTGCGTCTCCAGCCAGATCGCGCGCTGGCCGTCGTTGTGATTAACGATCAGGTAGAGGCATAGGAGTTGGAGTATGGCAAAGGTGAATAAGCCACTGCTGTTGAGGAGTATTCTCAGCAGCCGCCCCACCTAGCTGACGCTGCTTGCCGGCACCAGGATCGCTTTGTACCGCGTGGTATCCTGCAGTGCTTTGCTGGTGCCGCGCACGACCGCCAGTAGGGGATCTTCGGCTACGTGGACGGGCAATTGGGTCTTCTTACTCAGCCGCCGGTCGAGGCCGCGCAGCAGCGCGCCGCCTCCGGTGAGGTAAAGACCGGTCGAGTAGATGTCGCTGGCCAGCTCGGGGGGGATGGTTTCCAGGGCACGGATGACGGCGTCCTCAATCTGTCCGATGGACTCATCCAGGGCACCGGCGATCTCCTGGTAAGTCACGGTGATCTGACGGGGGATGCCGTTGAGCAAGTCCCGGCCGTTGATGGAATAGTCGGCCGGCGGGTCGTCGAGCTCGGGTAGGGCGCTGCCGACGTGGATCTTGATCTGCTCCGCGGTGCGTTCGCCAATCAGGATGTTGTGGGTCTTGCGCATGTAATTGACGATGTTCTCGGTGAGCTCGTCACCCGCGATGCGGATGGATTGATCGCTCACGATGCCCGAAAGCGCGATCACGGCGATTTCCGTGGTGCCTCCCCCGATGTCGATGATCATGTTGCCGACGGGCTCCTCTACGTCCAGGCCGATGCCCAGGGCGGCGGCCATGGGTTCGTAGATCAGGTAGGTTTCTTTCGCATCGACGCGGGCGGCGCTTTCGAATACGGCGCGCTTTTCTACTTCCGTGATGCCGGAGGGAATGCAGACTACCATCTTGAGGTGGGAAAAGAAGGGACGGCGTCGGCCGATCATGTCGATGAGCCCCTTGATCATTTGCTCGGCGGCGCGGAAGTCGGCAATAACGCCATCCTTTAGGGGGCGGACGGTAATGATGTTGTCGTGGGTCTTCTCGTGCATCTGCATGGCGCGGCGTCCGACGGCGATGGTCTCCTCGGACTTCCGGTCGATGGCCACAATGGAAGGCTCGTCGATGACGACTTCCCCGTTTTGCATGATGAGGGTGTTGGCAGTGCCCAAATCAACGGCGAGCTCCTGCTTAAAAAAATTTAGAAAGCGCATTCCCCAGTATTGTGGACCGAACGAACGGTCCCGTGGTTTTCAGTTTGCAAAAGTCGGAAAAAGATCGCGGACTTAGCGGCGGCCCGCGGAGTCTTTTAGAACTCATTTCAAAGCTCCCCGCACCCGCGTTCCCGCCCCTTCTAACGTCGGGCAGTGCCGCTCATAGTATCTTTGCCCGCGCCTTAAAACTACGCCATGACCGCCTCCGAGATCCGCCGTGCCTTCCTAGACTTCTTCCGCGAGAAAGGACACAAGGTGGTTCCCTCCGCCCCCATCGTCAATAAAGACGACCCCAGTTTGCTCTTCACGAACGCGGGCATGAACCAGTTCAAGGACTACTTTTTGGGCGACCGGGTGCCCACTAACCGCCGCGTCGCCGACACCCAAAAGTGTATGCGCGTGAGCGGCAAGCACAACGACCTCGACGACGTGGGCCGCGACGGCACCCACCACACCATGTTCGAAATGCTGGGCAACTGGAGCTTCGGCGACTACTTCAAGGACGAGGCCATCGCCTGGAGCTGGGAACTGCTCACCGACCGCCTCGGCATCGACCCCGACCGCCTCTACGCCACGGTCTTCGAGGGGGCCCCGGACGAGGGCATCCCGGTAGACGACGAGGCGAAGAACTTCTGGCTCCGCGTCCTGCCCCAAGACCGCATCCTCTACGGCAACAAAAAGGACAACTTCTGGGAGATGGGGGAGACCGGCCCCTGCGGCCCCTGCACCGAGATCCACGTCGACACCCGCTCGGAGGAGGAGCGCGCCAAGTCCCCCGGCCGCGACGGCGTCAACGTCGACGGCAGCGGGGTAGTGGAGATCTGGAACAACGTCTTCATCCAGTACAACCGCAGGGCCGACGGCAGCCTGGTCAACCTGCCCGAGCGCCACGTCGATACCGGCATGGGTTTCGAGCGCCTCACGATGGTACTCCAGGGCAAGACCGCTACCTACGACACCGATATCTTCACCCCCATCATCGCCGAGATCGAACGGCTGACCGGCAAGACCTACGGCGGCAGCTACGCCCCCGACGCCAAGGCCGACATGGCCATGCGGGTGGTGGCCGACCACCTGCGGGCCGTGGCCTTTACGATCGCCGACGGACAACTTCCCGGCAGTGGGGGAGCGGGCTACGTGGTGCGCCGCATTCTGCGCCGGGCCGTGCGCTACGCCTACTCCTTCCTGGATCAAAAGGAGCCCTTCATCTACCAGCTGATGAACGTGCTGGTCCGGGATATGGGCGAGGCCTTCCCCGAGCTCGCCCGCCAGCAGCAGCAGATCGCGCGCATTATCCAGAGCGAGGAGAAGTCCTTTCTGCAGACCCTGGAAACGGGCCTCACGCGTTTTGCCCATCTCCACTCCACGGCCGGTACCATCGACGGGCAGGACGCCTTCGAACTCTACGACACCTTTGGCTTCCCCATCGACCTCACCCGCCTGCTGGCCGAGGAGCAGGGACTACGCGTAGACGAAACGGGCTTCCAGGCCGCCCTCCAGGAGCAGAAGGCCCGCAGCCGCAAGGATGCCGCTAAGGTGGTCGGCGATTGGCACGTGCTCTCCGACGAGCCCTCGGTATTCATCGGCTACGACGTGCTTTCCGATGCCGGTGCCCGCATCACGAAGTACCGCACGGTGCAGGTGAAGGACCAGCCGCAGTACCAGCTCGTCCTCGACCGCACGCCCTTCTACGGCGAGAGCGGCGGACAGGCCGGCGACCGGGGCCTTATCCGGGTAGGGGAGGAGAAGCTGGAAGTGCTCGACACCGTCAAGGAGAACGACCTTACCGTGCACATCGTCAACCAGTTACCGGCCGAGCCCCAGGCGGAGGTCTACTCCGAGGTAGACACCGACTCCCGGCAGGCCACCAGCAGCAACCACACCGCCGCCCACCTGCTCCACGCCGCCCTGCGGGAGGTGCTGGGCGACCACGCCGTACAGAAAGGGCAGGACGTACAGTCCGGTAAATTCCGCTTCGACTTCAGCCACTTCGAGCGGCCGACCGAGGACGAGCTCGAGCGCATCGAACTGCTCGTCAACGCCAAGATCCGCCAGAACATCCCCCTCGACGAGCGCCGCGAAGTGCCCATCGCCGAGGCCCGCAACTCCGGGGCCATGATGCTCTTCGGCGAGAAGTACGGCGAGGCCGTGCGCATCATCACCTTCGACCCCGACTTCAGCTCCGAGCTCTGCGGCGGTACCCACGTGGCCCACACCGGTGAGCTCGGCCTGTTCAAGATCACCAGCGAAAGCGCCCTGGCCGCCGGCATCCGGCGTATCGAAGCGGTGACCGCGAAACGGGCCGAGTGGTACGTGCGCGGTCGCCTGGCTGCCCTGCGCGACGTACAGGACGCCCTGAAGGGCAACCCCAGCCCCGCCGACGGTATTCGCAGCCTGCAGGAAGAAAACCGCAGCCTCAAAAAGGAGCTGGAAAAACTCCAGGCCGCGCAGGCGAACAACCTCAAGGGCGATCTCGAAGCCGCCTTCGAGACCATCAATCAAGTAAACTTTCTCGCCCGGCAGGTCCCGCTCAGTGACGCCGCCGCCATCAAGAACCTGGCCTTTCAGCTCACCGGCGAACACGAGAACGCCTTCGTCCTCCTGGCCAGCGCCTCCGACGGCAAGGCCCTCCTCACCCTGGCCATCAGCAAGGGCCTGGCCGGCACCGGGGAAGGGGCGCTGAACGCGGGTGCCGTGATCCGCGACCTCGCCAGGCACATCCGCGGGGGTGGGGGAGGCCAACCCTTCTTTGCGACCGCCGGGGGGAAGGAACCGGGGGGTATTCCCGCCGCGCTGGCGGCGGCCCGCACGTTCATTAGAATAGGAATCAGCACACGCCGCTTACGCGCGGGACCGTCCCCCGCCGGTAGGCGGTCCCCCGCGCAAGCGGTCCCCCGCCGGTAGGCGGTCCCCAAGGCGCGGAGCGCCGCGTCCTGACTCCAATTCCCTACCTTGCCGAAAATATTCGACCATGACCTTCCAGGAACTCAACGACGGCGTCAAGAAAGCCGCCTCCACCGCCCCCAAGCTCGGTAAAAGCATCAAGCTGCAACTGGACGAGGGCACCATCTTTATCGACATGACCGGCGACCAGGCCCAGGTGAGCAATGAGGACAAGGAAGCCGACACCGTAGTCACCACCAGCGTGGAGGTACTCAGCCAGCTCCGCAGCGGCAAGCTCAATCCCATGACGGCCATGATGAGCGGTAAAGTGAAGATTAAGGGCGACATGGGCCTGGCCATGAAACTGCAGGGGCTGCTTAGTTAGGACAGGAACGGACAAATCGGGCTTCGGTCCCCGGAGGGGCAGAGCAATCTGGCGGTTTATGCGTTTCTTCCGGTACCGGCTCCCGTCGCCGCCACCCGTACAACCCACGGCCCATGCCACTGCGAATTTTACTAGCCTGCTTCGTTTTGTTTCCCCTCGTGGCCTCGGCCACCCACAACCGGGCGGGGGAGATCATCGTACGGGCGGCCGGTGACTGCGGCAACGCCTCGGACCAGCTGACGGCCTGTGCCACCATCATCACCTACACGGAAACCGCCCAGACCGAGGTCGACCGCGACAGCCTCGAGTTGAACTGGGGAGACGGAACCACCCAACTGATTGGCCGGACCAGCATCACCCCCATTGCCCCGGGTATCCAGCGTAATGAGTACACGCTCTGCCACCGGTACTCGGCTTTCGGTCGCTACGTACTGAGTTTCCAGGACGTGAACCGGGTACGCGGGGTGCGCAACATTCCCGGTTCGGTCAATATCCCCTTCAGTGTTTTCACCTCCTTCGTACTCGTTAACCCCATCCTGAATGGGTGCAATTCCTCTCCGGAACTGAGTCAGGACCCGATCGATAACGCCTGTATCGGCTCCGTCTGGACCCATAACCCCGGTGCCTTCGACGTCGACGGGGACAGCCTCGCCTTCGAATTCACCACCCCCAGTTTCGCCCCACGGGCTACCATCCCTAACTACGTGCTGCCGAACATGGTCTCCGGCTCAACCGGCAGCCTCGAGATCGACGCCCGCACCGGACAGATCACCTGGGACGCGCCCTCCGCACCCGGCGAGTACAACCTGGCCTTTCTGATCAAGTCTTATCGGAACGGCATCCCGCTGGACACCGTGGTGCGCGACATGCAGGTCTTCGTGGACGACTGTTTTAATGACCCCCCCGTCATCGATATCGCCCGCGAAGAAATTTGCGTCGTGGCCGGGGACTTGGTAGAGTTCGACGTTATTGCCACGGCCCCCCTCACCGACGCCGATCAAATGGTGACCCTAAGCGCCAGCGGCCGGCCGTTCGACCTGCCCGATAACCCCGCCACCTTCACGCCCGTCACCGACGGACCGCTGCCCGATCCGGTGCGCAAGACCTTCCGCTGGCAAACCTCCTGCAACGACATCAGCAATCAGGAGTACTTCGTCGTACTCCGCGCCCTCGACGACGGTCCGCCGCGCCCGTCGGGCCTGGCCACGCTCCGCACCGTTTCCATCCGGGTGGTCGCACCGCCTCCCGAGGGACTGCAAACGCGGGTGGAGGAAGACCTGATCACCCTGAGCTGGGACCTGCCCTACACCTGTGAGGACAACGCCGAACCCGACTTTTTGGGATTCACCGTCTGGCGGCGGGAGGGAAGCAACGACTTCCTGCCGGACACCTGCGAAACGGGCCTTGGCGGAAGGGGCTACGTGCAGGTGACCACCACGGAAATCAGCGACGTCGCCGACGGCCGCTACTTCTTCGAGGATACCGACGTGACCCGGGGTCGCACCTACTGTTACCGGGTGCTGGCCATCATGGCCCGGCGAACGGTAAGTACGGGACTCATTTTTGAGACCATTGAGTCGATCCCCTCCGAGGAGATCTGCGTCCAATCGCCCCGGGACATCCCCCTGCTGACGAAAGTAGACGTAGTGACCACCAGTTCCGTCACCGGGCAGGTGGATGTCTGCTGGATCCTTCCGAACGCCGAGGTGCTGGATACCGTGGCCAATCCCGGTCCCTACCGCTACGTCCTCAGTCGTGCCGTCGGACAAACCCTCGATCCAGCGGCCTTCGAGCCCATCATCACCTACGAAACCGCTTTCTTCGCCGCTCCCGTAGATACCTGCTATACCGACCTTAACCTCGATACGGAAGGGCTGGCCTATTCCTACCGTATCGAGCTGTTCACCGGCAGTCCGGCGGAACTCATCGGCGAGGCGCAGCCGGCCAGTACCGTTCGCCTGGAGGGGACACCTACCGATCGCGCCGTCGAGCTCGCCTGGTCAGCCACCGTTCCCTGGACCAACTCGGCTTACGAAATCTACCGCCGGCTACCGGATGGCACCACCTACGACCTGATCGCTACGGTGTCCGACTTGACTTTCCGGGACGGTGAACTGGAGAACGACCGGGAGTACTGCTACTACATACGCTCGGTCGGGAGCTATAACATCGAGGAGATCCCCAGCCCGCTGCTTAACCGCAGCCAGGAACTCTGCTTGACGCCGTTCGATAACGTTGCTCCCTGCGCGCCGGTCCTGGTCGTCGAGAGTGTGTGTGACCGTCAGGTAGATTGTACCGATACGGAAAGCCTGTTCAATATTCTCCGCTGGACGCCCCCGGTGGAGGTGTGCGGGGACGACGACGTGCTTACTTTTCGGGTCTTTTACACCCCCGATAGTATCTCGGAGCCCCAATTGGTAGTGGAACTGGGCGCGGACGAACTCACCTTCAACCATACGCCGCCGGATGGTATCGTCGGTTGCTACACGATCACCGCCGTTGACGGCAACGGAAACGAAAGCGCGACGAGCAACCGGGTGTGCGTCTCCAACTGCCCGCTGTACGAGCTGCCCAACGCGTTCACGCCCAATGGCGATGATCGCAACGATCTCTTTCAGCCGCGGGCCCTCTGCTTCGTGGAAAGCGTGGAGCTCAGGATATTCAACCGCTGGGGACAACTGGTCTTTGAGACCACCAATCCCTCCATCGACTGGGACGGTACCAACCTCAATGGCGATCCGCTTCCCTCGGGCACTTATTTCTACAAAGGCCAAGTGTTCGAGCGGCGCCTGGAGGGTATCCTTCCCAGCGAGAGCCCCATTAGCGGGTACATCGAACTGTTTACCGACCGTTGAGCTCGCGGAGCAGCTGCCTCCACCTACCGGGCTTCAGTAGCAGGCCGTATCCCACCGCCGTAAAGAAGGTGAACATCGCGTAGACCAGGGCCGGCTTCAGGGCCTGTTCGTTACCCAGGAAGGTAGCCGCGATCAGGAAGGCCAGGCTGGTGTTTTGGATACCGACTTCTACGCCGAGCGTAAGTTGGTTGTCGGTACCCATACGGGCAATCGTGCCGAAGGTCCAGCCCATGGCCAGGGCCAGCGCATTGATCACCAGGGCCACGGGCAGCAGCACGTTCACCTCCGCCAGACTGAGCGCACTGCCCCCGTGGGTGGGCGGAGCCAGGAACTTGATCACGAACACGAGCGCCAGTAAGCCCAGGGCGGCTAGGCGCAGCTGAGGCAGCACCGCCGCGGCGGGTCCGGGGGCCAACTTCCGGACGACCATTCCGCTAATTACCGGCAGGAGAACAATGAGAAATATTCGGATCGCCGTAGGCAACAGGGGCAGGTATGCGGGTGCGGCGGACGTGACGAAACGGTCCAGCGCCAGATTTACGATGAACGGAATGGTAAGCATGGACAGCGCCGAATTGCAAATCGTCAGGCTTACGGCTAGCGCTGTATTGGCTCCCAATAGGAAGGAGATGAAGTTGCTGGAAAGCCCGCCCGGGCACGCGGCCAGGATTAAGAAGCCAATAGAAAAAGCGGACGGCAGACCCCACAGGTTAGTGACGCCAAAGGCCAGGGCGGGCAGGGCCACCAACTGCAAAAGCAATCCTAAAATAAGCGGCTTAGGTGAGCTGAGGAGCCGGCCAAAATCCGCTCCCGTCAAGCTGAGCCCGATGGAGAACATGATGAGTCCGAGGACTACGGTGATGAGGATATCGACCATTTCCGGCCCGAAGTTATTTACAATGAAACTTTCGTCTTATTTTCGGTTAAGCGCCGGCGGCCGGCTCGTGTCAGATTGATGACATGGATCGTGTAGCTGGGGTTCACGGAAGCGGAAAGGCACCGACTGGTATGCGGTCTCTAAGACATCAACGGGCTTTTAGGTGTTTATTTCCGCACTGGTCCCGCCCACGTGATCGGTCTTTTTGTTCGTCAAAGACTATACCGCTTGCGGACTGCGTTACCCCTACATCCGGGGAATCCCCGCTTGGTAATACGCACTTTTGTCCGTTGTTTAGGATTCGCCCGTTTGTCCCCAATTTAGCTTAAACCGCCGCTCTACCCGATTATGAAGTTAGTTTATACACTCCTCTTCACGCTGTTTTGTGCCGCAGGTCTGCAGGCACAGGATATCCACTTCTCCCAGTTCTACATGTCCCCCCTCAATCTGAATCCGGCGATGACGGGGGTGATGAACTGTAACAGCCGCATCGCGATCAATTACCGCAGCCAGTGGGCCTCCGTATTGGGCAGCAACGCCTTCCAGACCTACAGCGTGAGCTACGACCAGCGGATCGCGGTCGGACGGGATGACTTCTTTGGTATCGGGGGTACCTTCTGGGGCGACCGCGCCGGCGAAGCCAGTTTTGCCACTACCACGGCGAAGGCTTCGGCCAGCTATTCCAAAAAAGTAGGGGGCGGCCGTAAGTTCGGCAACTACCTCGTGGCGGGTGCCGAGTTCGGTGCCGCTCAACGCAGCCTCGACTTTCTCGCCCTCCGCTGGGGTTCCCAGCACGATGGAGACGGCGGCTTCGACCCCAATGCGCCGAGTGGCGAGACGGGCCTGGACCGTGACCAATTCCTCTTCGCTGATCTGGCCGGTGGACTGCTGTGGTTTATGGTATTCGACGAAAACAACAGTCTCTACCTGGGCGGTGCCTTTCACCACCTCAACCGCGCTAACCAGAGCTTCTCCAATGAAGGAGAGGATCTGCTCTACAGCCGCTATACCGCCCACGCCGGCGGGGAATTTATGATCAACAGTCGCATCGGCCTCGTGCCCGGCGTGATCATTATGAGTCAGGGACCCAGCTTCCAGGTGAATGCCGGAACCAACGTTAAATTTCTCCTCGACGGCGGGCGGAACTCCTCCACCCAGGCCTTTCAATTGGGCCTGTGGACGCGCATCAGCAACCGCCTGGACAGCAGCGTCCTGACCGACGCGCTCATCCTCAGCACCCGCTTCGATTACGAGAGCTTCGCCCTCGGTTTTAGCTACGACATCAACACCAGTGACCTGAGCGTTGCTACGGATGGAAACGGTGGTTTCGAGCTATCCCTACAGTACAAGATCTGCGGCAATCAGCGCAGGGGAGTATATTGTCCCCAGTTTTAAGGATTAGACGGTATTTTAAATTTCTCTCATGTTCGGAACAAAACCTAAACAAAAGCAATCCCTTCCCGGGATGGCCTCCCCCACTTCCGCTACCGCGAGCGGCGGGCTTACCACGATCGACCAGCATACCGTCATCACCGGTGACATCGAAGCCAGCGGAGATATCCGTATCGATGGCCGCCTGGTGGGCAACCTGACCTGCAAGGCGCGACTCATTATTGGCCCGAGCGGTTCCCTGGTTGGTGATGTCACCAGCGACAGTGCCCTCGTCGAAGGAAAATTTCGGGGTACCATGCAAGTTGCCCAGGCGCTTATCGTCAAGGAGACCGCCCAGGTATCCGGCAACCTCCGCGCCGGCGTGACCACCATCTGCTCCGGCAGTGAAATCGAAATCACTTGTGCCCTCAACGAAGCCGAAGCCCCCGCACCGCAAAGGAAGGAGGCCCGCGTTGCCAAACAGGAAGTCACGAAGAATGTCGCCGCCTAAACCAGCGGACGATGGACGGGCCTGGTCCAAGTACATGGGCATCGGCGCCCAGCTGATCGGTATGATCGGCGTGAGTATATTTATTGGCATCTGGGCCGACGGCTATTTCGGCACGAATCCCTGGATAACCATCGTCATGAGCCTCGTTGGCGTTCTGGGTGGTCTTTACGTCAGCGTGAAGGATTTGCTTTAGTGGGTGGTCGGTCACCGGTGACCTGGAGATGCAGGATTGACGGGCCACTTGTGCTTCAGGACCGAAATAAGCTGCACCATGACTTGCCATCGCGGCGCTGCACTTCCCAGCCAAAAATTCACCGTAGCTACGGCTATGCTGAACGTTTATCCGCTCGTTCAGCACCACGCTGTCGGCGTCAGGCTATTGCTTAGTTCAATCCTGAAACACTAGATCACCACGATCTCTTCCCGCCGCAGGTATCCCTGCCGCCCGTCCTCCAGTTGCACCTTCACGTACTCGTTGACCTCGTCGATGATCCGCACCTTGTGCCCCTCCTCTAGTTCCGCCTCCACGGACCCGGCCAGGGTAGGGGATACCCGCAAGGTCGCCGCCGGGACTACCAGTACGGCCTCCTGCTCCTGGTGTAGGTAAGCGTAGCGGCTCTGCGCTAGTAAGAAGAATGTAAGGGCAAGTAGCCAGGCCCCCGCGGCGGCCGGGAGTAGGGTGAACCGTCTCTTCTCCTCCATCACCGCCCGACGCAGGTACCAGTACGCGATCCCCGCCACGGCCAGCCACCAGAAGAGCAGGCTCAGCACGTAAGCCGATCCGGTACCGATAGCGGCACCGGCCAACCGCCACCAGCGGAGTAGTAAAAAGTCCGGTACGGGCGTAACGGTGATGCCGGTCTGCTGCTGCACGTAGCGCAGGTTGTTCGCGAGGTCCCGGTCACCGGGGCGTAGGCGCAGCCCCCGCTCATAGGCCAAAATAGCCCGCCCGGGCTGTCCGGATTCGAAGCGGGCGTTGCCGAGCGTGAGGTAGAAATTGGCACTCACCGCCCCCTGAGTCTCCAGGCTATCCAGCAGGTCGGCGGCGTGGGCGTAGTCTCCGTCCGCTAGCTCTCGTTCGACTTCGGCCAGGCCGATCTCACCCTGACTAAAAGCAAAGGTAGCGGAGCCCAACAGGACAAGCTGAAGAAGGAGGCATCTAAGCATACGGCAAAAGTAATCACTCCCCGTCGGGTACCGGCAGGGGGAGGGAAGTGGCTTCCTCCGGCAGCGGCAACGGCTCGAAACGCGGAACGGGCGGCCGGAAGAGGTCTTCCAGCGTTTGGGGTTTGCGGCTCGTTTCCCAACGAAAGCCCTCGAGGCGGAAGGAGGCGTGATCCACCGTACCCATCGGGTCCAGTTTGCCGGACGGGGCACTCAGGAATTTAATGCGTTCTACCCCGCCGGCCGCGAAGTACAAGATCATCTTACTACAGGCCGTTTTGTTGACCCCGATGTATGCCCCCGCTTCATCCTGAGCGTAGTAGATCGCTTCGGCATTGCCGACCACCTCCGTCTCCCGGAGTTGACTGCTGTCGAAGCGGGCGACGATATCCTTGCCCTTCACCTGGTTGTAGAACACCAGGTCCGGCGAGGTGATCACCATGGCGTTTCGCCGTAGGTGGACCATATCCGGCTGGTCGTTCTTGAGGTACAGATCGATGGTATCGGCGGTGAGTTGGCTCGTGTCCTGCCAGAGGATGGGATTTTGGTATAGGGTCAGCACCGAGTCCACGGTGTTAAAGCCGAGGGAATCGGCCACCGCCTGGAGGTCGGTCTTCAGGATGCGTACGTCCTTATAGGCGGACAGGTAGCGAATGGTGTCGCCCCGGGCGTCCACCTCCTCCGACTGGTAGGAGAGCAGGGTATCGGCTGCCATGTACATGGTATCCTGGTCCAGCACGGTAGTGAGCAGGGCACGGCCGCTTCGTCCGCCGTAAGCCTTGAGGTAGCCGTTGGCCTGCTGGTAATCGGCCCGCGCGGCTTCGATCTGCAAGTTAGCGGCGGTGTCCCGCCAGAGGATATTGCCGGTGGCGATGCCCAGGCCCGTGGCTTTGTCCGAATACATGCGGTCAGCCTGCAGGATCATGGGAGGATTGGATACCTGTGGCCTTCCGCCCACGACGGCGTAGGAATCATCCAGGCTGTTGTAGTCAATGGAATCGCCGGTGACCGTCTGTACCGAATCGACCACCCGGGCGTTCCCGGCGAGTTGGTAGCGGTCTTCGGCGCGAAAGTAGTTGATGCGGTCGGCGGTCGCCCGTTGGAACTGCCCCTCGGCTACGTAGGCGCTGCCCTCGAGTACGTACAGCTCCCGCTGCCCGAAGTAGCGAATGGAGTCCGCGGCGGCCAGGCGGTCCCCGCTGCGGTACTGGGCGTTCGTGCGGAAAACGGCTTCATCGCGGGCTACGTCGTAGTAACCGCCCTCGCAGTAAATATTGTGGGTGTCGCTGCGAATGACCGTGGGTCCTAAAAAGTACACCCGCTCGTTGGCCAGGTCGTAGCGGAGGGTATCCGCCCGCATCTCGAAGCGCTCATCGACGACCACCACGCTGTCGCGAAAATAGACGTTGCGGGTATCGGCGTAGTAGTAGCCGTGCGTACTGCTCAACTCCGTCGTACCGTTCGTAACCCGGCCCCCCGTATGGTAGGTAGCCAGTTTAGTTGCCAGGTTGTAGTCCAGTTCTTCCGTGAAGAGCTCCGTGGTTCCCCGTTTGAGCACCACCGACTGCCGGAGCTTGGCCAGCCGGGTCTCGGCGTTGTAGTCCAGGTATTCGGAGAAAGCCGCAATGCTGTCTCCCTGCTGGATGACGACCCGATCGTAGGCGTACAGTTGCACCTCCCCGACCAGTTCGGCGCTGTCGCAGTACATGTAGATGCTGTCCTGACTGAGTTCGACCTCCCCGATCAGCCGCTGCCGCCCGCCCTGCTGCAGCATACGCAACTCGTTGGCGTGATCGATGCTCACCACCTCCCGGGTGACGGGCGGCTGCTGCACCTGCGCACGCGCAACGCCCAGGGAAAGGGGAAAGAGGAGCACGAGAATTAGGAGACGGTGAAACATGGGCGGGCAAAGGTAAGCGCTTACCGTAAGGAACGATCTGACCTAGCCGCGCGCCGTTCCCACGGATCGATTTAACGTCGCCTTAAGCTCCAGCCGCATGCCATCATAACCTACGCGTACCCCCGCGGGTAGTTCCGCCTCGAACTCCGCGTGGGGTCCGACCCGGTGGCTTAGGTGAATCAGCACGGTCTGCCGGGCCGCTATGCGTTTGGCGTAGGCCAGCGCCTCCTCCACCGAAAGGTGGCTGTGGGTGCCGCGGTGATTGAGGCAGGAAAGGATCAGGGTCTCTATCCCACCCAGCCGTTCGAGGGTCGCTTCCGGCAGCACCTTCACGTCCGTGAGGTACGCCAGGTCGCCGATACGTAGGCCTATGATCGGCAGTTTGCCGTGGGCTACGTGCAGCATCTCCAGTTCCAGTCCGGCAAAGGGGATACGTTGCCCGAACTCCACCTCCCGTACGTCCAGCTTAGGCACGCCGGGGTAGTCGGAAAAGGCATAGGCGAAGCGCTCCTTCAGTTCGCGGGCAACCCGCGGCAGGCAGTACACCGGCATATCCACCTGCTGCATGAAGCAGAAGGGCCGCACGTCATCCAGTCCGGCGGTATGGTCGTTGTGTTCGTGGGTCAGCACGATGGCGTCCAGGCGTTGGACGCCTTCCCGCAGCATCTGCGCCCGGAAGTCCGGGCCGGCGTCGATACACAGCCGGGCTTCCCCCACGCACAGCAGGGCGCTGGTGCGGGAGCGCCGGTCACGGGGATCGGTGGATTGGCAGGTGGCACAATCGCATCCGATGACCGGGACTCCCTGCGAGGTCGCGGTACCGAGCAGGCGCAGACTGGCCGTTAGCGCTTCTCCTCCCACGCCCAGGCCGTCCGCATGATCTCTTCGACACCGTACGCGGGGTTCCAGCCGAGATCCCGGGTGGCCTTACTACGGTCGGCGTACACGGCGACGACGTCACCGGCCCGTCGCGGCCCGAGGGCGTAGTTGAGCTTCTTTCCGCTCACCTTTTCGAAGGCGTTGATTACCTCGAGCACCGTCAGGCCCTCGCCGATGCCCAAATTGAACAGGGCGGGATTTTCGGTAAGCTTTCGCCCCAGCAGGGACTCCAGCGCCAGGGTGTGGGCGTGGGCCAGATCGGCTACGTGGATGTAGTCCCGCACGCAGCTGCCGTCCCGGGTGCCATAATCCGTACCAAAGACGGTCATCCCGTCCCGCTTACCGGCCCCCACTTCGGTAATCACGGGGACGAGGTTGCTGGCCGGCGTGGAGGCATCTTCTCCGATCTTTCCGCTGGGGTGGGCGCCGGCGGGATTGAAGTAGCGCAGCAGGATGGCCGAGAATTCTGGATGCGCGCCGCAGTAGTCGTAGAGGATGTCTTCCCCGATCTGCTTGGTGCGGGCGTAGGGACTCTCCGCCTCCTTGCGGGGGGTAGTTTCGGTGACCGGCAGCTCATCGGCGTTGCCGTAGACGGAGCAACTGGAGGAGAAGACCAGATTGCCGTTGCCGTGCTTCCGCAGGCCGTCGATGATGTTGATCAGGCTGTTGAGGTTGTTGCGGTAATAGACCAGGGGGTTGCTGACGCTTTCGCCGACGGCCTTGTACGCGGCGAAATGAATGGCCCCGTCGAACTGCTGGTGGGCAAAGAGCTTAGCGGTAGCTGCCTGATCGGCCAGATCAATGACGTGGTTGACCACCCGCACGCCGGTGATCGCCTCGATGCCATCCAGTACGCTGGCCTTGCTGTTGTGGTAATTGTCGGCGCTGACAACGTCGAAGCCGTTCTTGAGGAGGTCGACTACGGTGTGGCTGCCGATGTATCCGGTGCCTCCGGTGACTAGTATTTTTCCTTTGCTCATGCGTTGGGGGTTAATCGTGGGTCAGTTTTACGTCTGCGGGGTCGATCTCGATCCCCATGCGCGCCATGAGGGCGGTGGCATTAAAGCTGTGGCTCACCCCCCGGTGCAGCTGGTAATCAAACACCAGCTCCCCGTTTTTAGTCTGTACTTCCATGGCGTAGTTCTCTACCCGTCGCTCACCGCTGGCGTCGGATTCCGCTTCGAGGGCGGCCAGTTCCAGGTCGTGGGTGGCGATGATGCCGGCCCCCCGGCTGCGGATCAGCTGCCGGATGAGTGCCCGGGAGCCCGTGTGCCGGTCCCGGCTGTTGGTACCCTTCAGTATTTCGTCGAGCAGGAAGTACACCTGTTGTCCAGGGTCGCTGACCGCCTCGATGATGGCCTTCAGGCGCTTCAGTTCCGCGTAGAAACTAGAGGTGCTTTCGCTCAGGTCGTCCTGGGTGCGCATGGAGGTCCACACCTGCAGGGCGGCGGTGCGCAGGTGCCGGGCGCACACGGGGCCACCGGCCCGGGCGAGTACGAGGTTGATACCGACCGTGCGTAGCCACGTACTCTTGCCCGCCATATTGCTGCCGGTGACTAGCCTGATGTGGCCGTCGGTGGACATGCTCAGATCATTGGTAACGCGTACTTCCGACCGCAGGAGGGGGTGACCGAGGCCGTCGGCTACGAGTACCCGTTCATCGGTGAGTTCGGGCTCGGTCCAGTCGGGATGGTTAAAGCGCAAGGTAGCCCAGCTGACGCGGGCATCGGTGTCGGCGAGTTCCTCCAGCCACCGGGGCAGTTCTTCCCGGTGCCGCTCGCGCCAGTCGTCAAGGTGCGCCAGCCACTGGATGCTCCATATCCCGGTAATCTCCAGCAAGAAAACGAAAGGATTGTAGCGTACGTCTAGCTGACTTACGCCGTAAGACAGGCGACGCAGCGCCACGGAAGCACCGGGTACGCTGCCCGGGTCGCGGGCCTCCAGCATTTCCAGCAAGCGGCCGTAGCCCGCGAGCATCCGACCCGCCTGGGCCGTAAAGGCGTGCTCCCGGGTCGCCACCTCCCCGTAGCGCCGCAGGAGCAGGAAAGCGGGAAGGAAGAACAGCAGTCCCAGCTGCCAGGGCTGTTGGGTGAAGGAGAACCATAAACCCGCGACGGCCAGTAGGGGTGCCCCGTAGCGCATCAACCGGGGATAGGCTCCCTGAATCACGGCGGGCCGCTGCAACCACTCCCGCAGGCGGCGGGTGTACGCCGGGTCATCCTGGAGCCCGCTACCGCTAGTGCGAAACGACAGGCACCACCCGGGATCACGGGCCAATTCCCGGCCGGCCGTTCGCCGGTGCGCGCTCGTTGCGTGCGGGGCGGGGTAGAGGAGCTCGTCCGCCAGGCGTTGGGCACCCGGGGCCGTCACGGTGCGGTTGAGGTACTGGTACAGGGAGTGCGGCCCGAACAGGTCGAGGTCGACCGCATAAGGGTGCATCGGATCCGCGAATTGCCGGCCGTCCGGCCACTGGGCATACTGGTGCTGGAGACCGAGCAGTTCGGCTTCCGCGAGTTCCCACCGCACCCGCGCCCGCGCCGCGCGCTGCCCGATGCGCTGGTGAAAACGAACGCCGTACCCAAAGAGCAAGGTGCCAACTGCGGTAACCCCCAAGCCCAGCCAGGGAGAAGCGGACCAGCTAAGAATGAGCAGGGCCAGCAGGATCACAAAGGCCACCAACCGCACGATGGAAAGGCGCTCGTACCGTGCCCGCAGGCGGTCGGCCAGGGCCAATTGCTCCTTCGCTAGAGCGGTGTAATGGTCACGGGGGGAAATCACGCCGCAAAGATGGGGAATTTGGCCGTAGCCCCTGACGGTTTAGTGATGCGTGAACGACGCGTATCTTGCACGGTACCAAAGTGCGCCCCCATGAACCGCTACGTCTTTCAGGTCGCCACCCCCTTCAGCGTAGGTACGGGGGTGTACCTGCCCCAGTATAAACTCGTCGTGACCAACGAGCACGTCGTACGCGACAACGCTTCCGTGGTCATCGGGAGCCGCGACGTCCGTGAGCAGCTGGCCACGGTTGTTTACCTCGATTCTTACCACGATCTGGCCTTCCTCTCGCCCGAAACCGCCGTTGAGCTGCGTGCGCTGGAACTGGTGGATTCCCTCCCCAAAGTGGGGGATGCGGTAGTGGCCATGGGCCAGTGCTTCGGAGAACCGTTGCGGGAATCCACGGGTCGGGTGCTGGAGAGGAGCTATCCTTACCACGGGACCGATTACCTCGTCCACGACGCGCGGGGGGAAGCGACGCTGAGCGGCGGACCCCTCTTTACCCCCGACGGCCGACTGCTGGGCATCAACATGCTGGACAACCCGGACGCGCAGGGGGCTACGCTAAGCTTGCCGGCCGGCCGCCTCTTCACCATCCTGGCCGACTTCATGCGGGGCGGGGGAAGCGCCGCTACCCGCTGCTTCGATTGCCGGGAGGTCACCTTTGAGCAAGGGCCCAACCCGAGTGGCCACTGCCCGGGCTGTGGTGCCGTCCTCATGCTCCCGTCCGGCGTAGAAGATACGCCGGCCACGGGCGTGAACGCGACCATCGAGGCGATCATCACCGGCGGCGGGCACGATCCCCGCCTCGCCCGTCGGGGCCCCAACCTCTGGAACATCCGCGAGGGCAGCGCCAATATTGCGGTGGCCTACCACGAGGACAGCGGCCTGGTGACCGGGGATGCCTACCTCTGTAAGCTGCCCGATCCGGCCCCCGCGGAACTCTTTGCCTACCTCCTGCGGGAGAACGCCCGGTTGCGGCAGCTCACCTTCTCCACCCACGGCCGCGACATTATTCTCTCCCTGCTGATCTACGACCGCTACCTGACCGTCGACGCGGCGCTGCCGCGCTTCGAGAACCTGTTCTCCCAGGCGGATGCCTACGATAACGTGCTGGTGGACCGCTTTGGGGCGGGCTGGTAGGAGCGGGGGGAGCTGAGTTGAAGAACTGGTCGTAGCTGGTACCGTCGGTGCGGCCCTGGGGGTCGGGGCGGCTGCGCGTGAGGTCATCGAGGTCCAGCTTTTCCTCGCGGGCGGGACGTTCCTGGTCGAGATCCAGTTCAATGTGCCCCTCGCTCAGGAGGAGTTCACTCTTGCGTTCCCACTCCTCGAGCATACGGAGTCCTTCGTCGGCGAAAACGCCGTTCTGCAGGTCCACGCTGGCCATGAAGTCGTTACTCAACTCCATCATGCGCTCCATCTCCCCCACCTTCGTGGCGACGTCGTTGGCGATGGCCTCCATGGCCTGATCGAACATGGCCCGTTGGTCGGGATCGCCGTTGATGACGCTCATGGCCGAGCTCATCGCGCCGTGGCTGGCCCGGATGGCCTTGCGCTCCTGGATGCGCAGGTCGACCTGGTCGCGGGTATCTTCCAGCAGCACCTCGCTGTTCTGGTGCATGCGATTGAGCACGCGGTTGAGGACCTCCATTTTGGTCAGCAGCACCTGGTACTTCTGGTTGCTCTCGCGCAGGCGGGCGGCCCGGCGGCTGCTGAGGATCATTTGCTGGTTCTTCCCGGTTTCCTTGGCCAGGGCGGCTAGTTTGAGTTGCTTTTTGACTTCCGCCTCATTGGTTTCGAGCAGCGTGTTCAGGTGACGCATCTGGCCCCGGATCTTGCCGATCTGCTTGCGCATCTCCTGTAGGTTTCCCTCCAGCTCCTCCACGTAGGACTTGAGGATACCGATGGGGTCGATGTTGACGAACAGGCCCGTCACCTTGCGCATGGCGCTCTTGTAGAGGTAGCCGAAGAGGGTGCGGGTACGCGGGTCGGCGATGGCGAATACCAGGGCCAGGACCGCCACGGCCGCCACCACGATGCCGATGGTGGTGGAGAGGAAGGGCAGGATGACGCCCGCGAAGGTGGTGAACAGGAAGCCCAGTCCGGCCAGGAGTGCGACGAGGAAAATGAGTCCCGTAACGCCTTCCGGTCGTTGCCAGAACGACTTGGTGTTGGTGGCCGGTGGCAGCATGGCGAGCGGTTGAGTTAGGCGAGGACGCGGCGGATATCCGCCACGTCCTGGTTGATGGTAGAGGTAATAATTTCCAGGGCGTCTTCAAAGCCGCGTTGGTTTTCCTCGGCCTTGGCGCGGGCGGCGTGGATCTGGGCGTCGGCCGATTCGATCTGGGCGGTGGCGGCGGCGATCTGTTCCTGCAGCTGCTGCATCTTGGCCTGCCAGTTGGCGATCTTCTTCTTGAGCTCGCCCGTTTGCTTGGCCTTCCCCTCTACGTTGTCGACGAGGTGCTTGTCCAGGCTGCGCATAAACTGCGCTTTTTCGTCCTGGAGAACTTCGGTGTAGTAACCTGCGGTTTTGATGAGCTTTTCCTTAGTCAGTCCGACGGAGGAACCGGTGATGAAGGTAGAATTAATGGCCGTGTCCAGGTCCATGCCGATCTCGGTGAGCCGGCCCACCGACTGTTTGAATTCCAGGTAATCGAAGCCGTCGAGGTTCTTCTTTTCCAGGGCTTTCATCAGGGCGTTGGCAAAGCGGTTGTTGGTGCCGGACATTAGGAGCAGGTTTGTGATGGAGACAAAGGTAAGGGATGGCGGGTTGCGCGGGAATGCAGCGGAAGTCCCGGAAAGCCGAACCTACAGGTGCCTTTCTACCTGCTTGAGGTCCTGCTCGTCCGGCTGGGGGATCCACTCGGCCAGTTTGGCGCGTGCTTTGGTGCGGACGTCTTTATTGACGTAGGCGGCCACGATGACCAGGCCGGCCCCCAGCACGCCGATGTCATCGGTGTAGCCCAGGATGGGCGTGAGATCGGGCACGGCGTCCAGCGGCATAAGTAAGTAACCGAGGGCACCCACCACCGTACGTTTGGCCCAGGAGGGGGTCTCCTCCCGCTCGTAGGCGTAGTAGAGTAGCAGGGCGGTGTATACGGTTTTCGTGCCGGCGGTCCTGGCGAAGGTGGCGAGCTTACGCCAGAAACGGGCGGGACTAAAGTAGCGACGGTAGGCGGCGAGCTTCATGGTAAAGGCAGTACTTTAGGGGAAAACGCGCAAATTACCCGGTAGTTATCTTTATCGCCGCAAACGGTAAGGAGGAACCGTTCCCCCGCACCCGCGCGCCCGCCTGCCGAACAGCCGGGGAGAACCGCAGCACCACGTATTCCTATGCAAACAACGATCGTACCGGCGAGCCTGCTGGAAGAAGTAGAGGCCTACGTAGAGCGCTTCATCGACGAGAAGATCGGGAAGGACTACGTCTACCACAATTTCCAGCATACCTATGCGGTAGTGGAGGCGGCACTGGAACTGGCCACCCACTACGAGCTGACCGAACGGGAACTGCTCGTCATCCGCCTGGCCGCCTGGTTCCACGACATCGGCTACCGGGAGGGTTTTCTTCACCACGAGGTGCGTGGTGCCGACTACGCCGAGCAATTCCTGCGGGAACGGGAGGTGGATGACGATGACCTGATTGCCGCGATCCGGGGAGCCATTCTGGCCACCCGCATGCCCCAACTACCCCAGAATCTCCTGGAGGAGATCGTCGCGGATGCCGACCTGAGTCACCTGGGCGACGACAACTACTGGGACCGCTGCGGCCGCGTCCGCCAGGAGTTCGCGCTGACCCGGGACCAGGTCATGTCCGACCAGGAATGGATCGACTTCGAACTGGGCTTCATGCTCGCCCACGAATTCCATACCGAGGCCGCCCGCGACCTCTTCGGGAAACGCAAGGCTAAGCACATCAAGCAGTTATACAAACGCAAGCAGGCCCTCCTTCCCGACCAGACGCCCCACAACCTGCGGGAGCTGAAACAAACCAAGAAGCAGAAGAAAAAGCCGAAAAAGAGCGGCGAGGCGCGCAAGTCCGACGGCAAGCTCGGTCGGGGGGTCGAGACGATGTTCCGCACGACGTACCGCACCCACGTCAACCTCAGCAGCATCGCCGACAACAAGGCCAACATCATGTTGTCGGTCAACGCCATCATCCTGAGCATTTCGGCGGCCAACCTGTTTCCAAAACTCGATTCCAACCCCCACTTGCTGGTCCCGACCATCATCCTGGTCGGCGTGTGCCTGGCCTCCCTCTTTTTTGCTATCCAGGCTACCCGCCCCAAGGTGACCGCGGGCAACAGCAGCATCGAGGACATCAAGGCCCGCCGCAGCAACCTGCTGTTCTTCGGGAATTTTTACAATATGGACCTGGGGGATTTTCAGGACGGGATCAAGGAGATGATCGATGACGAGGATTTCCTCTACTCGTCCATGACCCGTGACCTGTACTTCCTGGGGGTGGTGTTGGCGAAGAAGTATGCCTTCCTCCGCATTTGCTACAACGTTTTTCTCTTCGGCCTCATCCTGGCCGTGCTTGGCTTCGTGGCGGCTTCCGTTTACTACAACGAGCAGACCGTGGGGACCTCCCTCCTGGGGCTATAGGCGCGCCTACTTTACGTCGACCTCGATCCGCTTGTCCTGGTTGGCGAGTTGCCAGGCGTTGTAGAACACCAACTGTCCGATGCGGGCCATCTTCTCGAAGTTGATCTTTTCGATGGTGTCGGTGTCGCGGTGGTAGTCGGCGTGGCTGCCGTTGAAGAAGAAGATGCTGGGGATGCCGTTTTTGGCGAAATTGTAGTGGTCGCTGCGGTAGTAGTAGCGATTGGGGTCGCTTTCGAGGTTGTAGGTGTAGTCGAGTTCGAGTTGGGTGAAGTCCTTGTTCACCGTCTCGTTGATGGCGTGGAGTTCGCTGCTCAGGCGGTCACTGCCGATGACGTAGATGTAGTTGGGATTGGCGGCGTGCTTCTCGTCGACCCGGCCGACCATGTCCACGTTGATGTCGGCGATGGTTTGTTCCAGGGGAAATACGGGATGGCTGGCGTAGTATTCCGAACCGAGCAGTCCCTTTTCTTCCCCGCTGACCCAGAGGAAAAGTACGCTGCGGCGGGGGCCCTGTCCGGCCTGCCGGGCCTTCACGAAAGCCTCGGCGATCTCCAGCACGGTACTGGTACCCGATCCGTTGTCGTCGGCACCGTTGAATATGGCATCGCCCCGCTTACCGATGTGATCGTAGTGGGCGCTGACGACCAGCACCTCCTCCCGCAGTTCGGGGTCGGAGCCCTCGAGGTAGCCGAGCACGTTCTCCCCGACTAGTTCGGTCACGGTCTTGCGCTGTACCAGGGCCAGGTCCGTAGGGATTCGTACCGCCCTGGCCCGCCCCGACTTCTCCGTGCGCTTGCGGGCTTTCACGACCTTTTTGTACTGCTTACCCATGATGGTTTTCGCCAGTTCGGGGCTTACGTAGACGCTGTTGGCCTCCTGGCGTTCGGCTTCCGTCTGGTCGGTCATGCGCAGGCGGCCGTCCAGGGTTTCTTTTCGCACCGCCTGTACGTTATTCTTGAAAGCCGGGTCGATGATGATTACGGTCTCCACGCCGCGTTCCGCCGCCAACCGCAGTTTGCGGCCGTCGTCCAGACTCCAGTCGCTGGGGTCCTTCGTACCGGTGAGGAGGAAGCGGCCGTCGCGGCCGCGCGGCTCGCCGGCAAAGATCATGATGGTCTTACCGCTGAGGTCACGATCTTCGTAGTCGCTGTAGCCGTCATCGTCGATACCGTAGCCCAGGAAGGTGATTTCTTCAATGCGTACGCTGTCCCGGCTGCTGTTCTGGCTGGGGGAACTGTAAAACTCCCACAGGTGGCGCAGTTCCCCTCCGTTTAGGGTCATGCCGATGGTTTCCCATCCCTGCCGGCTGAACTTAATGGTTTGAAAGTAGCCGTCGTCGCCGATGGCGGGAAAGTCCAGGGCTTCCAGTTGTGCCTGTAAATAGGCGGCGGCGCGCTTCTGTCCCGGCTGCCCGGTCTCCCGGCCCTCCATGTCATCGGCGGAGAGTACGGTGAGGTGGCGGCGCAGGTCCGTGGGGGTGATGGTAGCAGCTAACGCGCGCGCTTCCTCGTCCGAGGTAGGCAAGGGGGCACGTTGGGCGGTGGTGGGCAGGGCGCAGAGCAGCGCCACCGTGGCGAGTACGGTACGGATCATAGCGGGGTTGACGTTACCGGCTTAGAGCTTGTTTGGGTTTTCCGAGCCTGACGAAAACGCTGCTATTTTGGGTCTATGCGAGCCTCGAAAAGGGGAGGTGCACTTCGTGGCTGCTTCGCGGTGACGGGCTAAGTGACCTTTTTCAAGGCGAAAAGTAGGCACAAAAAAGCAAGTTTGCGGCGGCGAGCGGAATCCCAAACAAGCTCTTAGCGGCAGGTTATGGCGCTAAGGTAGGTTTATCGGTTATTTGTCGGTCAGCCGGATCCGCGTACCGAAGCGCAGCATCGCGTTGTGAATGCGATCTTCGAGTGGCCCCTTGCCGCCGTCGCCCGGGCGTACGGTAAGCAGGCGGGAAACGGTAGGGGAGAAGTAGAGGCTCCAACGGTCGTTGAGGAGACGCTCGACGCGGAAGTTACCGCTGACGTAGAGGCTGCTGTTGTCCAGCAGCGATCCACCCTGCAGGTAGCCCGCTTCCGGGTGCAAAATCTCGTGGGTCCCGGAGGCGCGACCCGTGACCGGGATGATCCCTTCATCCTGTAGCACCTGACGGTACTGGGCGATCTGCCGCTCCAGGTCTTCGGTCGTGTAGATCCCATCGAGCCGGAACTTGGAGGACAAAATGATATTCATGGACATCCCGAGCCCTCCGGAGAACTGCCACCTGTCGTTGCGAAATACTTCCCGCTCGTAATTGAGGGGCACGGAGACCGTATGATAACGCAGGCGACCGTAGCGGATGGGATCCTCCGCTCCACTTATCGGCTGGCGACTTTCGAGGCGGAGAATCTCGGCGGGAACGTAGGCCCGGTAGCCGTACACCAGGCCGATCTGTATGCCGTTGACGCCCTGGTTGATGTCCAGCAGGGTCCCGAAGCTGTGGCCGGTCGTCAGGTCCGATCCGGCCTGGATACCGACGAACTGATTCTCCTGGGTGATGATCTGGTTGAGATCGACCGGGGAAACGAAGAGATTCAGGTAGTAGCGGATCGGCTTCGGGCCGAGTGCTTCGACCAGCCCGAGCGCGGGGGGCGGCCCCATGGCGGATTGCACGCCGAAGGAGAGGCCGGGCAGCTGCTCGGTCAGCACCGGGAAAGGGGAGGGCCGGGGCGCGGGTAGGGTGGGGGCCGACGTCCGGGGCGGGGCAAACTCGACGCGGGGCAGCGGGGCGAGGGCGCGGGCGCGGACCGGGGTGATCGGAGCGCGTGCGGCCGGGAGCGGCACGACCGGGGACGCCGCCGCCAAATCGTGGTGGTGAGCAGGCGGGGCGATGGCCGCAATGGGGAAACCACTGCCCGTCAGCAACTGAGCTTGCGGTTTTTTAAACTCTGAGGGCAGCGTGCCGAAGCGAATGAACAGGAGAATCAAACTCAGCAGCAGGGCGGCCTCGGATATCTTGATGGAGGCGACCATTTCCCGGCGCTTGCCGGTAAGTTCCAGCCGGGCGGCCAACTGGCTCCAGCCGGAGACCCGGGCTGGGGCGACTTGGTGGAGGCTGCCGGCGACGGCCTGGTCTACGGCGGCGGCGTTGTCTTCCTCCCGGGCCGCCAGTTTTTCGGAAAGGGCTTCCCAGGCGCCGGCGGGCGGGGTCGGGGAGAGGGCGGCAAGTTTGGCGGCCAGGGCGGCATCCGTCGGGTGGGGGACATCGAGCCTGCGCTCCAGCCCCTCCCAACCCCGCGGGGGGGCGGGTGGCAGGTCGTTGATCCGCTGGCGGATCAGGTCGTCGAAGTGGTTCTGGTTAGGTTTCATTACTAGCGGCCGGGGGCGGTAAGCGTCTTTTGCAGCTTACCCCTTGCTTTGACCAAATTGGATCGTGAAGTGGAATCAGTAATACTCAGTTGCTCGGCAATTTCCTTATGGCTATAACCTTCGATCACGTAGAGGTTAAAGATCGTCCGGTAGGTCGGCGGCAGCTGCTGGACGGCTTCCAGAATCTCCTCGGCGGAGCACTGGGAGATGATGTCCGGCACGTCGCTGCTCAC
The DNA here is from genome assembly GCA_963803525.1 of Lewinellaceae bacterium. Taxonomy (GTDB): domain Bacteria; phylum Bacteroidota; class Bacteroidia; order Chitinophagales; family Saprospiraceae; genus Neolewinella. Next base: position 827,962 of record CAWDMV010000001.1, on the reverse strand, counting down.
CTGGTAGGCGCGTTCTAAGTCCTCGGTCCGTCGACGTACCGACCGGCGGTAGTGGTCGATGGCCGTGTTGACCGTAATGCGCCGCATCCAGGCCAGCAGGGCCGTTCCGCTTTCGTAGCGGCCGATCTTGCCGAAGATCTTGATGAAGCTCTCGTGCAGCAGGTCCATGGCCTCGTCCTCATTGCCGGTGTACCGCTGGCAGATAGCCATGAGGGGGGCGTAAAAGGTTTCGTAAAGCACGCGCTGGGCCTCGCGGTCACCCCGGCGTAGAGCGGCCACGAACTGTTCCTCATCGTTCTCCAGGCAAATCGTATAGTCCATAAAAAAATTGGCGGGTAAAACTAAGTTCCGTGCCCTCCCGGAGGAGCTGGCACCGAACGGGCGTAGAATTACCGTAAGTTAAACGGAATTTCCCTCCCCAACGCTGCCGCGGCTCCAAAATTTGGTCCTTTGTCACGCGGCGGGTGTATTAGCCGGGCCGTACCTTGACGGGTATGAGCCCCATCACCGTCCAGACCGATTCCGGTGCCCTGTCCCTCCGAAAGAGCGATTCCCTCGTCGGGCTGCGCACGACCACCGATCAAACTCCCGACGCCGCGGCAAGGTCCGTACTACCGGACGTGGGGGGCTTTCAGCTCGTCACCCTCGACGGAGAAGGGGACATCGACGAAGCCCTGGACGCCGTACGCCGGGAAGAAGCAGTGGCGGTGGGGACGCACGTCTACTTTGCCGGGGAGGACAACCGGCCGGTCGTACCCACCGGCATGCTCTACCTACGCCTGGCCCCCGGGGTGGGGGAGGAAGAAGCCCAGGCCCTGCTGGATCTCCTGCACCTGCGTCTGGTGGAGCGACGGGACGACGGCACCCTCCTGCTTGCGGTCACGGAGCGGAGCCGCAACCCCCTCCGGGTAGCCGCCGACCTGCAGGCCCTGGCCATGGTGGAATCCGCGGTGCCCGACCTGGACGTGCCCCTCGATCAGTACTTTGCCGAACCCCGCGACGGCCTGTTTCGCGAAGAGTGGTACTTGGACAACAACGGCAGCATACCCGGAGTACCCGACTTCCCGCTGCGGCCCGGGGCCGACGCCCGCATCCGGGCCGCCTGGAACCGGCTGGGGAACCTCGGTTCCGCCTCCGTGATCATCGCGGTGATCGACAATGGATTCGACCTCGAGCATCCCGATCTGGCCGGTAAGGCCGTGGCCCCGCTTACCATATCGACCAATGCCGCCACGGTGCCCCGCGGAGCAGCCTACGGCGACCACGCCACTCCCTGCGCCAGCGTAGCGCTGGCCCCGGCTAACGGCAGCGGCATCGTCGGGGCGGCCCCCATGGCCCGACTGATGCCGCTGCACGGGCTGACCTACTCCAGCTACCTGACCGAACGGATGTTCAGCCACTGCGTGCAACGGGGCGCCGACATCATCTCCTGTTCCTGGGGCACGATCGACGCGAAATTCCGTCCGGGTACCTACCACGAGCGGGCCATCCGCAAGGCTACCACGGAGGGCCGCGGCGGTAAGGGATGCATCGTCCTGTTCGCGGCCGGGAACGAGGGAAAGGATCACCTGAATTACTACTGCCATATACCCGGGGTGATCGCCGTCGGAGCCTCCACCAGCAACGATACGCATCCCGCCTACTCCAATACGGGCCCGGGACTCAGCGTAGTGGCCCCCAGCGATGGCGGCTGGCCGGTCCTGGCCGCGCGCGCGAGTTGGGATGCCGGGATGACCTCCCAGCCCCCCGCCAAGCGGTTCTACGTCGACGGCCGCGACCGCGGACCCTACCACAAACACTTCGGGGGAACGTCCAGTGCCACGCCCCTGGTGGCGGGTATCTGCGCCCTGCTACTCTCGGCCAATCCGGCGCTCACCAGTCCCCAGGTGAAGGATATTCTCGAGCGCACCGCCGAAAAGATCGGGGAGCGGTCCGCTTACAATGCGACCGGTTACAGCTCCCGCTTTGGCTACGGCCGCGTCGACGCCGACCGCGCGGTGGCCGAGGCCCTCCGCCTCCGGAGCCGCCCGGCTTCCCCGCTGGTAGCCACCGCACCCGCGCTCCCCGCCCGCACCGGTTACGGTTTGCAGGTCAGCGCCCTGAGTGCTTATGAAAATGCGCTTCGATTAAGCCGTCAACTGGAGCAAAGCCTTCGATTGCCCTCGCGCGTAGTGACTTCCGGAAGCGGGCTGCAACGCCTCTACAAGGTAGTCGTGGGTGCGTTCCCCACGCCGGCGGCCGCCCGCCACGAAATCCCTCGTCTGCAGGCGGCGGGCTACCGGCCCTTCCTCCGGGACCTGTCCGCGCTGGGGTGATGTGCTATCTTGGCGGACGAAACTCCCTCCTTCCGCCTATGCGTATGCCGCTGCTGCTCCTTCTCCTCTTCCTCGGTACCCACTGCTTGCTGCACGCTCAGCTGGACTGGGTGGCCGACCACCCCGGTACGATCGTTTACCACCTCGATCTCTCACGCGTCCAGCAACACGAGCTCGGGGTCACCGTTGAGTTTCCCGCGGTTCCCGGGGGCGTGTTTTACGTGAAGATGCCCCAGTCCAGCCCCGGCCGCTACGCCCGGCACGACTTCGCCCGCAACGTGTACGATGTGCATGCCACGGGCGCGAACGCGGGTGCGGTGCAGGTAGACCGCGTAGATCCCTACACCTGGGCGGTTACCGGTCACGGCGGCCAGGTCACCTTCCGCTATACGCTCTTCGCCAACGGGGGCGACGGCACCTATTCGGGTGTCGACGACCGCAAGTTGCACCTCAATATGCCCGCCACTTTTGTCTACGGGGAACAACTCAACGACCGCCCGGTAATGCTCTCCCTGCCGCAGGACCAACGGCCGGAGTGGGCAGTCGCCACCCAGCTCGTCGACCTGGGCCAGCGCCGTTTCGCCGCCCCAAACTATTACTACTTCTACGACTCGCCTACCCTGGTCGGCGACATGATGCGCGCCGCCTTTCCGGTGACCAGCGGGAACCGGACGGACACCATCGAAGTAGCGATGCTACACGAGGGCAGCCGCGCGGCCTTCGACGCCTACGTGGTGATGATAGACAGCGTGGTGCACGCCCAGCAAAAAGTGTACGGTGAGCTGCCCGCCTACGACTACGGGCGCTACACCTTTCTTCTGGCTTACAATCCGTGGGTCGGCGGCGACGGTATGGAACACCGAAATTCAACCATCTGCTCCGCCCCCATCGGCCTCGAAGGCAACGAACGGCGCCTCATCGGCACGGTCAGTCACGAATTTTTTCACGGCTGGAACGTCGAGCGCATCCGCCCCGCCAGTCTCGAACCCTTCTCCTTCGACCACGTCAATATGAGCGGGGAGCTGTGGTTTGCCGAGGGCTTTACGAGCTACTACGACGACCTGGAGCTGACCCGCGCCGGCATCCTTTCCCCCGAAGACTACGCCGAAGGCATCGCCGGACAGCTCAATTACGTGGTCAACAGTCCGGGACGTAACCACCGCTCACCGGTGGAGATGAGCCAGCAGGCCCCCTTCGTCGATGCGGCTACCGCCAATGACCCCGATAACTACGCCAATACCTTCGTCAGTTATTACGCCTACGGGGCTACGCTGGGGCTGGCCCTGGACCTGGAGCTGCGGCAACGCGGGCACACCCTGGATGAACTGATGCGCCGCATGTGGCAGCAGTACGGCAAGCCCGAAATTCCCTACCACGTACGCGATATTCAGTTGGCGCTGGGGACCGTGGCTCAGGATTCCGCCTGGGCCGCCGATTGGTTTGCCGACCACATCTACGGCAGTACGCTTCCCGATTTTGCCGAGCTACTCGCTCCCTACGGTGTCGAACTGCGGCAGGCCGTCCCGGATAGTGTCGGCTTCTATAACCTGCGGCTGCGGGAGCGCGACAGTACCCTGGTAGTGAGCGGGACGGTCTACGAAAACAATCCCCTCTACGCCGCTGGCATCGATCAGGGCAGTGCCATCACCGCCCTGGATGACCGTCCCATCACCACCCTGGCCGAGTGGGAAGAGGTAGTCAGGGAGTTGGAGATGGGACAGAGCTACACCATCGCTTACACCCAGTTAGGCCGCGAAAAAACGGGCCGCTTCCTTGCGGAAAGCAGCCCGAATTTTACATCATCCTTGCGGCAGGAGGCCGATGCCGCTGCGCTCCGTAAGCGGAGAAGCTGGCTCGGCCACTAAATAACTAGCGACGCATCACCTCCCGGTTTTTGACGTGCTCTTCCAGCCACTGATCCTGCTCCCACAGCACGTGCAGGATGCTCTCTTTGGCCCGGTACCCGTGGCTTTCCTTGGGTAGCATCACCAGGCGGACCGTGGCACCTAATCCCTTCAGGGCATTAAAGTAGCGGTCGCTCTGCAAGGGGTAGGTGCCGGAATTGTTATCGGCTTCACCGTGCACGAGCAGGAGGGGCGTCTTCATCTTTTCGGCGTGCATGAAGGGGGACATGGTGTTGTATACTTCCGGCGCTTCCCAGTAGTTGCGCTGCTCGCTCTGGAAGCCGAAGGGCGTCAGGGTACGGTTGTAGGCTCCGCTACGGGCGATGCCGGCGGCAAAAAGATCGCTGTGGCTGAGCAGGTTGGCTACCATGAAGGCGCCGTAGCTGTGACCGCCTACGGCTACCCGGTCGCGGTCGATGTACCCCATATTATCCACGGCGTCGATGGCGGCCTTCGCGTTGGCGACCAATTGCTTGCGGAAAGAGTCGTTCGGTTCCTCCGCGCCCTCACCGACGATGGGGAAGGCGGCATCGTCGAGTACGACGTAGCCCCGGTTTACCCAATAAACGGGCGAGCCGTAGGAGGGGTAGGTGAATTGGTTCGGGTTGCTGGTAGACTGGGCGGCGCTGGCTTTATCCTTGTACTCGCGGGGGTAGGCCCACATGATCATCGGCATCTTCTCCTTGGCTACGGTGTCGTATCCTACGGGGAGATAGAGGGTGGCGGACAGCTCGAGCCCGTCGTCGCGGCGGTAGGTGATGACCTCTTTATGCACGTTCTGCAGGCTCTTGAAGGGGTTGTCGAAATCGGTCAGCTGTACCGTCTTTCCACCCACCAGGTCGCGGAAGTAATAATTGGGATAATCGACGGCGGACTCCATACGCACCAGCAGGCGCTGGGTTTCCGGGTCGTAGTCCATCAGGTCTTCTACCTGGTCGGTGTAGGTCGAGGTGTACAGGTCTTCGGTGTCGCCGCTTTCCAGATCCATGGCCCGTACGAAGGGGAATTGCCCGCGGTCGGTGAAGCCTTCCCCGATCAGGAAGGCACGCGACCCGTCGAGGGCCAGCACCTCGCTGCCGTAGGCGTTGCGGGTGGTGACGAAGTCGCCGGGGTCACTGTAGCTGTCCTGGTAGTTCCGGTCGAAGAGCACTTTCGGGGTGCCGTCCGTCCGGGCCGGATCGAAGACGTACACTTTTGAGTTGCGGGTATCCCACCAGCGGTCGTAGGCCACGGCCGTGTGCTCATCCCCCCACTCTACGCCGGCGTAGCGATTAATTAACTTGACTAAAGAACGGCCGTCTCCCGCGAAGGGGGCTTCCAGTTCAAAGAGTTCATCGCGGTGGTCAACTTCGACCGCGGGGTCCCCGCCATCGAGGGCTTTCACGTAGATCAGGGTAGATGGTTTATCGCCGCGCCACTGCACGCCGCGGCGCCCATCGGTGGTGGCCATAAAGCCCTGGGGGAGGTCTTCTACCAGGGGCTGGTCATTTACCACCTGCACGCGCGCACCGGCGGAGGTGTAGACCGTGGTCGTTGCGGGGAATCGGCTGTAGGGGACGAGATAGGAAAATGGACGGCTGAGGGTCTCCACCATTACGTAGTTGCCGTCGGGGCTAAAGCCGATGTCGTTGTACATCGCCGCGGGCAGAAAATCACTGACCGTACCGTCAAGGCCGACCCGGGCGATGACGGAGCGGGCCAGTTGCTCGAAGTTGAACTCGTCGTTGGGGTTGCTCAGCAGATCCTGGTAGGTGCGGTTCTGCGCCTTCTTCCCGTCGGCAACCGAGATGGTCGGACCGGAGGGCACGGCGGTGGCCACGTCGATAAGCGGCTCGCGGTCGGGCGGCAACATCTTGATCAGTAAGCTTTTGCCGTCCTCGAACCAGTTGATGACGTCGCGCATATTCGCGTTCACCCGGGCTCCGGTCAGGCGCCGTGCGGTTGCGGCTCCGAGGTCGGCCACCCATACCTCCACGCCGGTGGCGGCCGTGTGGGTAAAGGCCACCAGCTCCTGATCGGGCGACCAGGTGAAGTTGGCGAGGCGGGGCGCATCCGGCAATCCGGAGATGGAGCGATCGCTGTCCATGGCTCCGCTCACCTTCCTGACCCGTAGGTCGTTGTAGTAGTTGGTTCGGCTTCCGATGTTGGTGACGGGATCGATGCGCAGTCCACCGAGGCGCAACTCGGTCTCGGAAAGTTCGGCGATGGTTTTGTAGGCGTTCCGGTAGAGGAGCAGCATGTTCTCCCGCCGGTGATCCATCAGGACGGTTGGCGCGAGGGGCACGTCGACCAGTTCGAGGATCTTATCGGGGGGCTGCTGGTAGACCAACTTCTCCTGGGCGGAGACGCAGGTGCAAAGTAGGAGACTAAAGCAGAGTAGTATTCCTCGCATGGCAGGGTGGGCTGGTAAGGCTCTAAAGTTAAGCAAGCCGCCTGACTTACTCACTTCCCTGCTGCGGAAGCCAGCGCATGATTCCCCACTCGGAGGGCGACCAGAGCGCCGTGCGGACCCCCATACGCTTCATTCCGTCATTTACCCAATTGTTACAGGTATAGATGGCGTTGTAGGAACCCCGTGCCTCGTAGAACTCGTCGTCCGCCCCGTAACCCGGGCTGTCGATGTGGATGATTCCTCCGTCCGCATCCTTAAGGAAGGTTTCGGCAAGGTAGCCGTTGAGTACGTCTACCTGGGATTGCGTGAGGGGAAGCCTCGCCCAGTCCGCGCCCACGGCCCGGTAGCCGGTCACGTGCACGGCGGTGGGACTGGGCAGCAGCATGGCCCGGATGGCCGTGCTGAACTTTAGCTCGGCCCAGGTGGGCGTATCGAGGTAGAAGCCTTTGTCCCCCCACCCAAAAGCGAGGTATGGATACTCAGCCAGGTAGCCCAGTTGCTCGCGCATTCGTTCTGAAACCAGGCGCACCGGGATGATGAAATCCGTGTGGACCCCGTTGCTCGATACGTAGAGCTCCCGGTCTTGCCCACGGCTCAGGGGCTCCACTCGGGTGGGAATGAGGGAGAGCAAGACGGCCAGCGCGAGGTAGAGTACGATCAGGGCCAGGAGGACCAGCAGCAATTTGCCGATAAGGGAGAGAAATTTCAGGAGACGGAGCTTGAGGGTGGGACGGGGGAGTTGGCGCGCAGGCGCTCGTAGTGGGCGCGGTGCTTACCGGCATCGACCAGCACGCTGAGGCCACTGTTAAAAACGGTGAGGGCCAGGGTGCCCGCGACCACCCAGCGGGCAGTAGGCGCGCCACCGAATTTTTTGCCCGCCGCCTCGCTGATGAGTACGGCTCCGAAGCCGGTGAGGAGCAGCCCGAGGGGAGCCTTGAGGAGCCAGTGTTGGTATTGCTGCCGTTGGTCGAGGGCGTTGGACATGGGAGGGGGGGGGGTTAGGCTAAATGGGTACGATATCGGGCATTTCACCCCGCTCTTCGTAGGCGGAGACCAGGGCCTGTAGCTCGTCGGCCGAGAGGTAGTACTTCCGGAGGCGGGCCTTGTAGTGGGCGGGGAGGGTGGCGTGGTCTAACAGGTAGCGCTTCGTAGCCAGTACCTCGGTACCAAATCCGTGATCGACGGCAATGGAATCCGCGCGGCGTTCGGCCTCCCGCATGTACCGAGACCACAGGGCGTAGCCCAGTCCGAAGGCAATCATTCCCCGCCATGGGCGATCGAGGTAGTCCACCACGTGCCCCAGTTCGTGGGCAAACCAGCCGACGACCACCTCCCTGGGGAGTTCCCGCACCTTTACGTGTTCGGTGACCTCCAGGTGGCTGCTGAAGTCTACCCGGTAGTGGCGGTACTTTCGGCGGAAGAATTGCCAGTTGATCACCGGTTGTGCCCGCATCGTGCTGTAACGCGTAGGAATTTTACGCAGGTAGATCGGCCGTCCCCGGAGTTCGGGATAGGCGGCCAGGGTTTCGGCAAACCATTCCTTCAGGTGGTTGCTCTCCACGTGCTGATAGACGATGATATGGTCGGGCTGGGGCATACGCCAAGAAACGAGATTGGCGGTAGGATGTTGGTAGGCAGAAAAGTTTAGGTGACCGAACATCCGAATTATGGCTTCGGTTATAGAAAGTGAAGGCACACGGCAACCTACTGATTGTCAGTTGGCTTTCGCTACACCCTAATTAAATACAACCACTATGTTACGCTATGCCCTTATCTTTTTCGTGATCGCTCTTGTCGCCGGTCTGTTAGGATTCGGAGGTATAGGTGGCGCTGCCGCCGGTATCGCACAGATCCTCTTTTACATCTTTCTGGCGCTGCTCGTGATCAGCCTGATTTCCCGCCTGTTCAACCGCGCCTAGGCACCCTCGATAAAACAATTAAAGGCCGCGTCCGGGATTGCCCGTTCGCGGCCTTTTCCATGACTAACTTAGCACTATGACTTTCCTATCCCAGCGTATTTTTTCTCTACTCGCATTGATCTTTCTCGGGACCGCAGGTCTACGGGCACAGGCAGAGAATGAAAGCCCCTACAGTTCTTCTACCGTGGATACCCCTCCCGGTGAGAATTTCATGGCGGACAACGGGCTGGTGCTTATATGCGTCGCCATTTTTGTAGCTGTTGCGATCTTCCTAGTAGTAAAGGGCCGGCGACGTGCCTAGTGCTTCAGGATTGAACTAAGCAATAGCTTGACGCCGACAGCGTGGTGGCTGAACGAGCGGACAAAAGTTCGGCATAGCCGTAGCTACGGTGGATTTTTGGCTGGGAAGTGCAGCGCCGCGATGGTTAGTCAAGGTGCAGCTTATTTCAGTCCCGAAGCACTAGACTTACTGGTGCACCTACCCGCTAGCGTTCATTTTTTATTTTAAAATATTATTCATGATTACCCGTACACAATTTGACACCCTTGCCGCCGCCGCCCCGGATCACGCCGTAAGTATTTATATCCCCACCTACCGGGTGGGTAACCAGAAAGAAGATCAGCTACGCCTGAAGAACGCCCTGAAAAAGGCCGCCGATAAACTTGCTTTTCGGTACGACCTGAGCTCCGAGGCAGCCGATAATTTTCTGGCCGAAGCCCACCGTCTGGAAGACAACAAGGAGTTCTGGCAGAATCAGAGCGACGGCCTGGCCCTCTTTATCGCTGCCGACCGCTTTGAATACTACAGCTGCCCGGTAGACTTCGAGCCGATGGTCTACGTCGCCCCCGAATTTTATCTGCGGCCGCTTATTCCCGTCCTGGGTGACAGCCAACGCTTTCATGTCCTGGCCCTCAGCCGGGGGGAGGTTAAACTGTATACCGCCACGCAATTCACCATCAGTCAGGTGGATCTCACCGGGCTCGTCCCGGAAAACATGGATGCGGCGCTGCTGCAGGATACCGAGGATGGTAACCTGGGGCGTGCGGGTGGTGCCGAGGGCGGCCGCGGAAATTCTAATCAGGTGTACTTCGGTCGCGGCGGTCAGACCGGGGACGAGGTAGAGGACCTCAAGGCCTACTTCGACCGCGTAGATGCCGGCGTCAGCGATTACCTCTGCGATGATCGGGCACCCCTCCTGTTGGGAGGCGTCGATGAACTCATGCCGATTTACGAACGCGCCAACGCCTACGCTCACTTGTATACGAACGGTCACGTGTCCGGAAATCTGGAAGAGATGAGTATGGGCATGCTACACGAGAAGGCCTGGAGCGTAATCTCCGGGTACTTCGGTGCGCAGGCGGAGCGCGATCAGAAACTCTACGGTGACAACTTAGCCAAAGGCGAAGCCGGAATGGAGCTCAGGAATATTGTCCCGGCCGCCATCAACGGCCGGATTGCCGCGCTCTGGCTCAATCGCACCCGTTACGCCTACGGAGAATACAGGACCGAAACCAACGACATTAAAATTATGACGGACGAGGACAAAAACGCGACGGAGCTGTTTAACCTGGCCGCGGTGCGGGCCTTCGAGTCCGGCGCCCGCGTGTACAACGTAGACCAAGATGCCCTACCCGCCGATGGCTCGGACATTTGTGCCATCTACCGCTACAGCGTCGACACCAATTCCTAATTACCATATAGACCAGACCCCCATGACTAATCTACGCCACGTCCTCTTTGCCCTCCTGCTGGCCACTTGCTTAGCCTCCTGTTCGAATGACGAATCGGAAGTTGGAGCGGAAGACAGTGTCACTATTGGCGACTCCTCGAGCGCAAACGACCCAGATCCGAACGACGACGGCAAAGTGACTTACGAAGAGCAGTCCGCCCAGGGCAGCATCACGGCCAACACGACAAACTACGCCGATCGCGCGGACTCCATTCGCGCCCGGCGCGATACCCTGGTCACGCCACGCTACACGGATAATGAGTACGAAGCCGCCTTCTCTACCTCGACCACCAACCCCCGCAATCAAGTGGAGGGGGGGATCACCCCGGGCGAACAGCAGAAGGGCAACCAGTAGGCTCCCTGGATACCGTAACCGAAAGAGGCTTTCTTCCACGCGGAAGAAAGCCTCTTTTTTTGGCGGCCGTTGCAGGGGCGGCGCAGAGCCATCCATCGGACTCGAACCGACGACCTATTCATTACGAATGAATTGCTCTACCAACTGAGCTAGGATGGCGTTTGGCGGGCAAAGATATATCTTTGCGCTCAAATATGACCAAGCAAACTTCAGAAATTGCGCGCCGGCGCACCTTCGGCATCGTAGCTCACCCCGACGCCGGGAAGACCACCCTGACCGAGAAGCTCCTCCTCTTCGGCGGCGCCATCCAGGAGGCGGGGGCCGTGAAGAGCAACAAGATCAAAAAAAGCACGACCTCCGACTTCATGGAGATCGAACGGCAGCGCGGCATCTCTGTGGCCACCTCCGTGATGGCCTTCGATTACGCGGACAAGAAGATCAACATCCTCGACACGCCGGGGCATAAGGACTTCGCGGAGGATACCTACCGTACGCTCACCGCGGTCGACAGCGTGATCGTGGTCATCGACGTAGCTAAGGGGGTAGAGGAGCAGACGGAAAAACTGGTCGAAGTATGTAGGATGCGGAAGACCCCCGTCATCGTATTCATCAATAAAATGGACCGCCCGGGTAAAGAGGCCTTCGACCTGCTCGACGAGGTGGAGCAGAAACTGCTGCTTAAGGCCGTGCCCCTCAGCTGGCCGATCGGGATGGGCGACCGGTTTCAGGGCGTCTACAACCTGTATGAAGAACGCATCGTGCTGTTCCGGCCGGATAACAAGCAGGGACGCCCCGAGGAAACGATGGAGTTTACCGACCTCGAGGATCCCGAACTCGACAAGTTGATCGGTGGCGATGCCGCGGATGAGCTGCGCGAAGAGATCGAGATGATCCGTGGGGTATACCCCAAATTCGACCGCGACGTGTACCTGAAGGGGGACGTGAGTCCGGTATTTTTTGGGTCGGCGGTAAATAACTTCGGGGTCAAGGAACTGCTGGATTGTTTCGTCCGCATTGCACCCGCACCCCTGCCCCGGCCTACGGAAGAGCGTCAGGTAAAGCCCGATGAGGATCAGTTCGCGGGCTTCGTATTCAAGATCCACGCCAACATGGATCCCCGGCACCGCGACCGCATTGCTTTCCTGCGGATCTGCTCGGGTACCTTCGAGCGCAATACGAATTACCTGCACGTGCGACAGGGGCGCAAGCTTAAATTTGCCAACCCCACCAGTTTTATGGCTGACCGCAAGGAGGTGATTGACGAGGCCTACGCGGGCGACGTGGTCGGCCTGTACGATTCCGGCAACTTTAAAATTGGCGATACACTGACGGAAGGGGAGGAGCTACACTTCAAGGGAATCCCCAGCTTTAGTCCGGAGCAATTCCGTCGCGTCATGAATGGCGACCCCCTGAAGTCGAAGCAACTGGCCAAAGGGATCGACCAGCTCATGGACGAGGGCGTCGCCCAACTTTTTACCCGGGAGGTGGATAACGCGCAGATCATCGGTACGGTGGGGGCCCTGCAGTTCGACGTGATCCAGTACCGGCTCGAGCACGAATACGGAGCCACGGTACTCTACGAGCCCATCAATCTTTATAAAGCCCTGTGGGTAACCTGCGACGACGAAGGAGCCCTGCGGGCCTTTCGGGAGCGGCGGCGGCAACAGATCGCCGTGGACAAGGAAGGCCGACTCGTGTACCTCGCCGACAGCGCCTGGACCCTGCAGATGGCCAAAGACAGCCACCCGGAGATCGCTTTTCACCTTACGTCGGAACACTAAGGACCGATAGATTAGATCGTTAAGGACGCACAATGCGCTGCCCCCGTTTCCGTTAAGATTCTGTTAAACACCGGAAACGGCCCATTTATGCTTGCGTAATGGGCAACCATGGTTATCTTTGTATTGTATTTAGTCAGACCCCACGACGGGGAACACCGCCTTAGCCCGGTCGCGGGGCTTTTCGACGCGATTCCTTCCAGCAAACACAAGACTCTAGCTTTCTTCCTGGCCTTTGGTAAAGGCCGGTATCTCTCCACGAGTACGCCTTTTATTATGCTAAAGAAGTCTTTTTTTCTCTTGCTCTCGGCCGTCGCCGCCCTGTTCATGAGCAGCTCCGAATTCGACATTGCCCACTACGTGGATGGAGAATTTACCACGGCATCCGCATTTTTCGTTCCGGTTAACCTGGAGACGAAGCCCGTAAAAAAAGTCACACCCGTGGCCCCCGTTGCCGCAGAAACCGTGGTGGAAGCCCCGGCGTTCCGCCTGCGCGACTTTCAAGACAAAACCCTCGAGTCTGAACTCAAGGCGGCCATTCTGGCCAACCCCACCTGGGCCAAGCTTTACCGCAACAAGCAACTCTCGGTCGGCCTCGTAGACATGTCGGATGAAAACCGTCCCCGCTTTGCCACCCTTAACGGGCGGAACATGATGTACGCCGCCAGCCTGCCCAAAATCGCCGTACTGGCCGCCGCCCACGATGCCATGGAGCGCGGAGAGCTGCGGGAAAGTCAGGAGATCAAGGCCGATATGCGGCTGATGATCGCTAAGTCCAACAATGCCGCCACTACCCGCATGATCGACCGCGTCGGTTTCGAGCACATCGAGCGCACCATGCGGGACCCGAAGCATATGCTTTACGACCCGAATTTCGGTGGCGGACTGTGGGTGGGTAAGCGCTACGCCGCCGGCGGACGCCGCTACCCCGATCCCATGAAGGGCATCAGCCACGCAGCTACCACCGACCAGATCTGCCGCTACTTCTACCTGCTGGCCAACGGACAACTCGTCAGCGAGAAAAGCAGCGCCAAGATGATGAACTACCTGGTGGACCCCGAACTGCACCACAAATTCGTCAACACCCTCGACCGCGTCGCTCCCGATGCCAAGGTGTACCGCAAATCGGGCTCCTGGAGCGTCTACCACGCCGACTGTGCCCTAGTGCAGGGGCCGGAGCGCAACTACATCATGACCGCCCTGGTGCAGGACCCGGGGGGTGAACAGATCATCCGGGAGCTGGGTGCCGTGATGGACAAACTCGCCAGGGAGTAAGCGATCGTCCCACTGCCTAGATAACAAGGCCTTTCCCGCCCGACGGGAAAGGCCTTATTTCGTTGGGGGGTTGCAGTCGCTGCAGTAGCCGGAAACGGTCGCATTAAATTCCGCCGAGCGGTACCCCTGCGGCAGCCGGATCTCCACTTCCTGGGAGAGGCACTCCACCCGTTCGCAACTGATGCAGTGGAAGTGCGGGTGATCGTGTACGTGCCGTTCCGGCGCGCACCCCCTGCAAGGCGCGAAGTACTGCCGCCCGTCGGCCGCCACTACCCGGTGCACCAGGCCGTCCTCCACGAAACGGTTGAGGATGCGGTAGACCGTGGAGCGATTGATCGGGGCGCTCAGGCGAGCTTCAATCATCTCGTGGCTCAGGGCACCCCCGGCGGAACGAAGCAGCTCGAGGACGGCGGTGGTCGAGGACGTGGTACGGCGTTGCATGCGATAAAGTTAATGCGATCCTGTTGCATTAGCAAGCTATTTCCCTACCTTTGCCGTGAACCCTTAATCCAATCCGTCATGTACCGATTATTTCTTTTCCTTTCGTGCTTCACCTGCCTGCTCTGGTCCTGTGACGGAGCGGACGATCCCGTCCTTGAGAATGAGGAAGAGGTCATCACCGAATTCGTTTATACGCTCACCCCCGCGAATGGCGGATCGGAGGTGCGCCTGGTCTTCAGCGACCCCGACGGCGACGGCGGGCAGGTCCCGACCATCATCGTGAGTGGTCAGCTGCAGGCGACCACCGTCTACGACGGCGTGATCCAGGCCCGTAACCTGTCCGACCCGGCGAATCCCGACGACATCACGGCCGAAATCCTGGAGGAGGCCGACGAGCACCAGTTTTTCTTCATTAGCGACCCGGGGCTCGATGTCGCGATTTCGTATGCGGATAGCGACGACAACGGTGACCCGGTCGGCCTGACCACCGAGTTGGTCACCGGTACGGCCTCCAGTGGCAATTTGCGCATTATTTTGCGGCACGAACCCGATAAGGGGGCAACGGGCGTCAGCATTTCCGATCCCGCCGCCGCCGGTGGGGAGACTGACATCGAAGTCAGCTACCCCCTGACCGTGGGGAACTAATCCGTATGAACATCGACCTGCTGCCGGGCCTGCCGCTCCTGCTTATTTTTCTGTGGTCCGGCGGCCTGTCCGGGCAGGAAGCGTGTACGGGCACCGTCGCGGGGGTGATGATGGACGAGCACGACGAAGAGGTGCTCGGATTTGCTACCGTTTACCTGGTGAACGAAGGCCGGGGCGTGGAAGCCGACGTCGACGGCCGTTTCGTTATTGGCGGGCTTTGTCCGGGCCCCGTGACCCTGCGGTTCAGCCACATTGGCTGCGACCCCCAGGAGATCACCCTCGACTACGCGACGGACACCTCGCTTACCGTATACCTGCACCACCACGACAACTACACCGAGACGGTGACCGTCACCTCCGAGGGGGCCAGCGTCGGTTACGAGCGCTCGCTGGACCGTCAGTCCGACCGCCAGATCGGGGAAGTACTCGAGCAGATCGTCGGCATCAGCAGCCTGCGCACCGGTACGGCGGCGGCAAAGCCGGTCTACGACGGGCTGTACGGCAACCGCCTCAGCATTCAGAACAACGGCATCGCGCAGGCGGGGCAGCAGTGGGGAAACGATCACGCGCCCGAGATCGACCCCTGGGTGGCCGCCTACGTGCGGGTGGTGGAGGGCGTAGACGCGCTGCGCTACGGCGGCAGTACCCTGGGGCCTACCGTGCTCGTCGAACCCGCCCCCCTGACGCCGCGTACCGTCGCGGACCGCCGCCTGGCCTACGGTTTTCGTTCCAATGGCCTGGGCAGTACCCTGAACGCCCGCCTCACCGATTCCGCCTTCGTTGCCTACCGCCTGAGCGGTACCCTGAAGCTGGCCGGCGACCAGCGCGCTCCTGACTATCACCTGACGAATACCGGGCGCCGGGAGGGCAATGCCGCCGTGCAGGTGGCCAAATTCCTCAACCCCCGGCTGACCGCCCGCCTGTATTATAGCCTCTTCAGTGCCGAGATCGGCGTACTCCGCGGGTCACACATCGGCAACCTCAGTGACCTGCGGGACGCCATCGGGCGTGACGAACCCTTCTTTACCCAGCCCGATTTTAGCTACGCGCTTGGCTCCCCCCGCCAACGGGTGACTCATCACCTCCTTAAGGGGGAGCTGGACTATCAGTGGCGACCCAACGTCCGGTACAGCCTCCGCTACGGCGGCCAGGTCGATAACCGCAAGGAGTTCGACGTCCGCCGCGGCGACGACGACCGGGCGGCCCTGGAGCTCCTGCAGCTGAGCCATTTCGTGGAGGGCGCTTACCACCACGATCTTTCTCCCGACCAGGTTTTTGAGGCCGGTATCCAGCTCGAAGCCGTCACCAACACCAACCAACCGGGTACCGGGGTGATGCCCCTCATTCCGAACTACGACGGCCGCCGCCTCGGTGGCTATGCGACCTACCACCGTGACCTGGCCCCGGTACGCTACCACTTCGGCCTGCGCTACGATCGCCAGTACTTCAATGCCCTGACGATCAGCCGGGACTTGCCCCGACGCATTCTCGCCACCGTCCACACTTACGATGCCCTGGGCGGGAGCGCGGGTGCCAGCACCAAAATCGGGAGCCGTCTCGCCGCCGAGGTGGAAATCACTTACCGGGAGCGCGCCCCCCAGATCAACGAACTCTACAGCCAGGGCCTCCACCAGGGGGTAAGCGGCATCGAGGAGGGGGATTCCACCCTGAGCAAAGAGCGGTCTACGAAGTTTTCCCTGGGCCTGCACTACACCAGCGGCAGCGGCCACCTCACCGTGATTGCCGGCGCGTTCGCCCAGCGGGTGGCCAACTTCATCAACCTGGAGCCCCAGGAGGAGTTTCGCCTGACGATCCGGGGTGCCTTTCCGGTGTTCCGCTACCGGGGTGTAGATGCCTCGCTGCTGGGGGCTAAACTCACCGTGCTGGCGCAGGTCGGAGCCCTGGAGGTGGACAGTCGCCTGGCCCTGCTGCGCGGGCGGAACCGTACGGACGATCTCGGCCTGGTGTTCATGCCCCCCACCAACTGGCGTACCCGGCTCACCTACACGCTGCCCGCTGACTACCAGCTCGGGTTGACTTCCCTCTGGGTGATGCAACAGGGCAGGGTAGTGCCGACGCAGGATTTCCTGCCCGCGCCGCCCGGCTACGCCCTTGTTGACCTGTCCGTCAGCCGCGATATCTCAATAGGCAAGCGGCAGCTCACCCTGATGCTCGAAGCGGAAAACGTCCTGAATCAGGCCTACCGCGATTACCTGGATCGCCAGCGCTACTTCGCGGACGCCCCCGGCCGCAGCATAAATTTTCGACTGGGATACAGTTGGTAAGATTGGGATAAAGTCGTACTTTTGCGGACTGATTAAGCTCTATCCATCCGGCGGAGTGAAACAACGAATTAAAATATAAAAGATGGCACACCATAAGTCAGCTAAGAAGCGCATTCGTCAGGATGAGAGAAAGCGTCTTCACAACCGGTACTACAAGAAATCTACCCGTACGGCAATCCGCAAGCTCCGTGACCTCGAGGATCGCACCGAGGCGGAAAAGCAACTGCCTAAGCTGTTCAGTATGATCGACCGCCTGGCCAAGCGGAACCTCTGGCACGCCAACAAAGCGTCCAACCTGAAGTCAGGTCTGGCCCTCCACGTCAACAGCATGGCCTGATCTTCCGAGATCAAGCCCACTAAAAAGCCCCGGCACGGATCACGTGCCGGGGCTTTTTTATGCGGTCATGGGGGGAAGTTGGCTTACCGCCGGCGCCGGTTGCGGCTGCCGCTCCGGTTTCCGGAGCTGCTGCGGCCGTTGCGGTTCTGGGACGGGCTGTTGCCACCGCCGCCGGACGACTTCTTCTTTTTCTTCTTGCGGCGACTTCCATTGTCCTGGGAGGGCTGATTGGAGTTCGGTTCGCCGATCTTGGCGTCGGGGGGGAGCACGAGCACTTTGTCACTCAGTTCGTAGAGGTCCTTGCGGATCATGTCCTCATTGTAGAATTTTCCGTCCCGCCAGTCGGTGAGGGCGACCTTCATGTAGTAGGCGGCCGTGTAAGTCAGCAGGTCGCGCTCGGGGCCGTCCTCCATCTTCTTGCCCTCCTCGATCAATGCCAGCACGTTCTTGCCGTAGTGCAGCATCCGCTTGTGGCTATCGGGGTAAGGGAGGGGCTCGGGGGTGACGCCCTCGGGTAGTGGGGTGGCGTTGATCCCTTCGGGGACTGTAACGTTGAGTTCCCCGCCCGCGATGCGGAAGGCGTGCTTCCACAGCCGTTCCTCGTAGTTTTCCTGCTGCTTGACGCTGGGCTGCATCTGCAACATCAATTTCAGCACGCGCTCCACGTAGGCCTGGCGGTCGTCATCGCCCTCGATCTCGTTGGCTTTCTGTAGCAATTCCTGTACCGTGCGTCCGTACTCACTGTAGATGAGCTCGGCGTTGCTGGTGTTGTATTCAATGTCCCATTCCATATGGAGGATGCAGTTTGCGATTTGTGTACACAAGGTACGTTAGACGGTGGTGGCGGGCCGGGCCGGCTACTCTACGGTAACCGATTTAGCCAAGTTGCGGGGCTGGTCGACGTTGCGCCCGAGCTCCACCGCGATGTGGTAGCTGAGGAGCTGCAGTGGAATCACGGAAAGGAGGGGAGAGAGTTGCTCCTCGGTGTCGGGGATGTGGATCACGTGATGGGCGATCTCGCTGATGGCGGTTTCCCCCTCGTTTACTATGGCGATCACCAGTCCCTTGCGGGCCAGCACCTCCTGCACGTTGCTGACGATCTTTTCGTAAGCCGATCGGTTGGTGGCGGTTACGATGACGGGCATCGTCTCGTCGATGAGTGCGATCGGACCGTGCTTCATTTCCGCTGCCGGGTAGCCTTCAGCGTGAACGTAGCTGATCTCCTTTAGTTTGAGTGCTCCCTCCAGGGCAACGGGGAAATTGTAGCCTCGACCCAGGTAGAGGGCATTGTGGTGGTGCTTGATCTCCCGGGCGATGTACTTGATGTGATCGTTTGCCTTAAGACATTCCTCCACCTTTTTCGGGATTCGCTCCAGCTCCGTGATGAGGGTTTGAAAGGTGGTGTTGCTGATGGTACTGAGCTTCTTGGCCAGGCTCAGCGCCAGAAGGGTCAGTACCGTAACCTGGCCGGTGAAAGCCTTGGTACTGGCCACGCCGATCTCGGGGCCGGCGTGAATGTAGCTGCCGGCATCGGTCAGTCGGGCGATGCTGCTGCCAACGGCGTTGACGATGCCGTAGATCATGGCCCCCTTGCTCTTGGCCAACTCCAGGGCGGCCAGGGTATCGGCGGTTTCTCCACTCTGGCTCAGGGCGATCACGATATCGCGCTCGTTCAGGATTGGGTTGCGGTAGCGGAACTCGCTGGCGTACTCGACTTCGACGGGGATGCGCGCAAGGTCCTCGATCAGGTACTCGCCGATCAGGCCGGAGTGGTAGGATGTTCCGCAGGCGACGATGATGATTCGGTTGGCCCGGACGAAACGGTTGGCAAATTCTTCCATACCCCGTAGGGTCACCCGGTTCTCCTTGCTGCTCACCCGCCCGCGCATGGCGTCGTAAATGGTCGTAGGCTGCTCGTAGATCTCCTTGAGCATGAAATGCTCGTAGCCGTTCTTCTCCAAGGCCTCGATCTGCATGTCGAGCGTCTGGATGAAGGGCGGCTGGGATTCGTTCTCCGTGTTCCGGATCTGCAGGCCGTCCTTAAGGGTGATCGTAGCGATCTGATTATCGTCGAGGTAGACCACCCGCCGCGTACTGTCGAGGAATGGGGAGGCGTCAGAGCCAATAAAGTACTCGTTCTCCCCGATACCGACGACCAGCGGACTGGCCTTACGGGCACCCACCAGGACATCGGGGTTGCGGCTGTCTACCACGGCGATGGCGTAGGCTCCTTCCACGCGTTGCAGCGCGAGACGAACGGCCTCTTCTAAGGGCAGGTTCCCCTCATTCTGGATCTCCTCGATCAGGTGGACCAGCACTTCGGTATCGGTATCGCTATGAAAGGTGTGACCCTCGGCGATCAGCGCGTTCTTGAGCACCGCGTAGTTTTCTATGATGCCGTTGTGCACCAGGGCCAGCCGGCCGTTCCCGCCCGTATGGGGGTGGGCATTCTTATCGTTCGGCTCCCCGTGGGTAGCCCAGCGCGTGTGGCCGATACCTACGGTTCCGGTAGTGTCATTCTTGCCAATTTCTTTACGCAGGGCTGCTACCTTTCCCTTTTTCTTCCAGATCGACATCTTGCCATTGAGTACGGCGATACCGGCGCTGTCGTAGCCCCGGTATTCCAGCCGTTCCAGGCCCTTGATAATCAACGCGTCGGCCTGACGATTGCCAATATAGCCTACGATTCCACACATAAACGGGTAATTAGAGTAATGGGTTAAGATGTATACACACAAAAAAAGCCCAAATTTATTTCCAATTTGGTCCTATTGCTTAACGGTATAAAAATGGGTAAGTTGTCTTACTTAGTCCAGTTTGGTGAAGGTGATGCGCATGCGGGCGGGGTTCGCGGGTGCCTGGGGCCCGTTGAGCAACACCCGGGCCGCCCGTATCTCCGAACGATCGAGGGGCGTCACCCGTAGGAACACCTGGGGGGCGACCTCCTCATCCACGATCCGTTGCATGTGCAAGGATAGGGCCGGCGAGTAGAGCTGTATGCCGTCCACCGTTTCCAGCTGCCCCTGGAGGAAGAAATTGAGGTTGGTGGAATTTGCATTCGCCAGGCGCACGCGATCCTCGATCAGCAAGAGGGGGCCGGTGCTGCTGGCCCGGTAGAAGAGTTCTACGCGGGTCGGGACCGGGTAGTCCGTGTATTCCACGCCGTCTACCTGTGCAACGGGAATTTCCAGCACGGCACTGTTGATCACCCGATCGCGCAGGATACCGAGGTCGGTGAAATCAATCCGCGTCATCAGGCCCCCCTGTCCGGCCACCGCGGCCAGGTTGTTGTCCTGCCCATCCGTCAGGAGCTCGCCCACCAGCGAACCGTCGTAGCTGTACGAATAATTGGGCAGGGCCTGTAAGAACGTAACGCGGTACTCCGCCGGCCTGCCCAGGGTATCGGTGTAGTAGAAATTGAATCCGTTATAAATCGTGTCCACCCGGGAGCTCTCCACGGGGGCCAGGGTCACCAGGGCATCACTGTTTCCGTCCGGCTCCACGTAGATTCCCGCGAATCGATCCCGGAAGGTGGAATCCGCCGCGAAGTCCGCCGCCGTGTAGCCGTTGGCCTGCTGCACGAAACTTTCGCTCAGACGAATGCGCACGTGGGGCCGCTGAAAGGAGCGGCTCAGAATGGCGGTATCGCGCACCTCCATCGGAGCCATACTCGCCCCGAAGCTGCCGTCGTAGCCAAGGTTCGTCGTGGTGGTGGGCAACTGAAGGTTGCTGTAGAAATCTTCCGTAAACGACACGGCGGACTGAATCTCGAAGGCGCGGTAGGGGAAAGTGCGTCCCGGACCATACAACATGCGGGACGTGTCGATGGGTATGAGGACCACCACGGAGTCGATCCGCACGTCCGCCCGCTGGGCAAACTGAGGTACGACGGTAAGTCCGGTCGCCGTCCGGGGCAGACGCGGCGTGAGGTAGACGCTATGGCGGGTAAGCCCAAAGTTGGGGTCCTCGATCTGGCCGAACGTGAAGGCCGACGGGTCGAGGAAGTTGGTCCCGCTAAAGATAAAGAGACTGTCCTCCCGGACCACCTGGGTGGTAAAGGGGAGATCCAGAATCTCGCCGACCTCGGCCCGGTCGCTGTCCAGTAGTTCTGATCCTACGGTGATGGGATCGACACAGCCGAGCATCAGGGTAAGCACGAGCAGGAAAAATCCGCTATACGTTAAGTTCATTTGGTCGAATCTGGAGACAAGAGGTAAAGTAAACGAGTCCTTCCCCTCGGGGAGGGAAGGACTCGTCGGGGGGTAAAGAGTGCCGGTAGGGGGGCAGGGGTTGGTTACTTCTCCACCTCGGCGGCGAGGAGTTCGCGGTAGAATTCCACGGATGCCTTGGGACTGTCCTCTCCCTGTACGTTCAGGATGGGAATATCGGCATTGGCCAGGGCGGTGGCGACGGCGTCGTCGAGTTCCACGCTGCCGCGGATGACGGCATCGCTGTACTTGATGGCTCCGCGGTGGAGGGCCGGCTTACCGTCTTCGAGGTAGGGTGCCAGGTCTTCCTCACTCAGGGCGTTGATACTGGCCTTGCTGGCGAAGTCGTCGGTGATGTGTTTTTCCGGTCCGCTCTCATAGAGGCTGTACACGATCTTGCTGTTCTTGAACAGCGGCTCGTTTTTGTACGCGGTACGCAGGTAGAAGGGGATAAGGCTGGTCATCCAGCCGTGAACGTGAATGATGTCGGGCGGCCAGCCAAACTTGCGGACGGTCTCGATGACGCCCTTGCTGAAAAACACCGCCCGGTCGGCGTTGTCGTCGAAGGGATTGCCCGCCTTATCGACGTGCACGAACTTACGCTTGAAGAAATCCTCGTTGTCGAGGAAGTATACTTGCATCCGCACGCCCTTATCCGGTAGGGAGGCAACCTTAATGATGAGGGGGTAGTCATCGTCGTCCACGATGATGTTCATCCCGGAGAGGCGGACAACCTCGTGCAGGCGGTGGCGGCGTTCGTTGATGGTTCCGTAGCGCGGCATCAGCACGCGGATTTCCATCTGATTTTTCTGGAGATAGGGGGCCAGGGCCCGCACGGTGGTCGCTATCTCGGTCAGCTCCGTGTAGGGGTCCATTTCCTGGGTAACAATCAGCACCTTAGTTTTGCTCATATCTTATGATCGCGTTTCAGGTTATTGACGAACCCGAGCGCCATTGCAGCCCGGTACGGGAGCCCTCGCACGGCCCCAAGGACGGCAAAGTTACAAAATATTGTGGACACCCCCTATCTTCGCCGGCTCTTAGCGGAGGTCGTCCGGCGGCCGCCGCGTGAATCCCGAGGGTGCCGAGCCTCGCCAACCGCCCGAACTACGTGCAAACTTTCACCACCGCGTCCGCACTTGCCGAGGCCCTTTCCGCCGAGCGGCGCAGGGGGCGCTCCCTCGGCTTCGTCCCCACGATGGGTGCGCTTCACCTGGGCCACGCTACCCTCATCGAGCGCTGTGCCCGGGCCCACGACGTCACCGTGGCCAGCATTTTCGTCAATCCCACCCAATTCAACGAGTCGGCTGACCTGGAGGCCTACCCCAAAACGCCGGAGGAGGACGCCCGCCTGCTCCTGGCCTACGGCTGCCACTACCTCTACCTGCCCGCCGTCGCCGACGTGTACCCCGCAGGTACCACGGAGAGCCTAACCGCCGAACTGGATCTCGGTCAGCTGGCTCAGCGCATGGAGGGCCGCCAACGCCCCGGCCACTTCGCCGGCGTGATTCAGGTAGTTAGCCGGCTCCTATCCATTATCGAGCCTCACGTACTCTACCTGGGGCAGAAGGACTACCAGCAAGTGGCCGTCGTCAAACGCATGATCGAGCTGCTCGACCTGCCCGTGAAGGTGGCCGTAGTGCCCACCGTGCGGGAAGCCGACGGACTGGCCCTAAGCAGCCGCAACCGGCGCCTCAATCAGGAGCAGCGGGTGGCCGCCGGTAAGATCAACCAGCACCTGGCCGTGGTGGCCGCCGGACTCCGCTCCGGCTGGCCGGCCCGGGATTTAGAGCAGCTGGCCCTGCGCGGACTAGCGGGCATCCCCCTGCTGGAGCCCGAGTACGTAGAGGTCGTAGACGGCAACACCCTATTACCCTTTCAGGACGGGCAGCCGGCCGGTGAGGTCGCGGTGGCCACCGCCGTCCGCGTGGGGGACATCCGCCTCATAGACAACCGCATTGTATTCCCGGGCGTTTTAAGTCCGGCCAAGTAAATTGCCCGACCACCTTACCGATTATGCTGATTCAACGATTTAAGGGAAAGATCCACCGCGCTACCGTCACCGAGGCCAACCTCAACTACGTCGGCAGCATCACCATCGACGGCCTGCTGCTCGACGCGGCCGGCATCCTCGAGGGGGAAAAGGTACAGATCGTCAACAACAACAACGGGGAGCGCATCGAGACCTACACGATTCGTGGGGAGGAAGGTTCCGGCGTGATCTGCCTCAACGGGGCGGCGGCGCGCAGGTGCCAGGTGGGGGATGTGGTCATCATCATTGCTTACGGGTACATGACCACCGAGGAGGCGCTGGCCTTCGAGCCGAAGGTGGCCTTTCCGGGGGAGGGGAATCTGATTTAAGCCCCGCACCCGCGTCCCCGCCCGAAGTCTTACCTTTAGCTTCCCCAAAAGAGAAGTACCCATGAAAGTTGCCGTAGTCGGCGCTACCGGCCTGGTCGGAGGCGTGATGTTCGAAGTGCTGGAAGAGCACGACTTTCCCCTCACCGAATTGCTGCCGGTGGCTTCCGAACGCTCCGTGGGTAAGCAGGTGGAATACCGGGGCAAAAATTACACCGTAGTTTCCCTGCAGGACGCCGTCGACGCGCGCTGCGACGTGGCCATCTTCTCGGCCGGCGGGTCCACCAGCCTGGAATGGGCCCCGAAATTCGCGGAGGTCGGCACCGTCGTGATCGACAACAGCAGTGCCTGGCGGATGGATCCGCATAAGAAACTGGTCGTCCCCGAAGTAAACGCCGACCAGTTGACCGCCGATGACCTCATCATCGCCAATCCCAATTGTTCGACCATTCAAATGGTAGTGGCCCTGGCACCCCTGCACAAGGCCTTCCAAATCAAGCGCCTCGTCATCTCTACCTACCAGTCCTTCACGGGCACCGGCGTAAAGGCCGTCAGGCAGTACGAAACCGAGCGTGCCGGTGGTAAGAGTGAGGAGCCGGCTTATCACTATCCGATCTTTGAGAATTGCATCCCCCACTGCGACGTATTTCTTGATAACGATTACACCAAGGAGGAGATGAAGCTGGTGCACGAAACGCGGAAGATCCTCGGCGACGACCGTATTGCCATCACCGCGACCGCCGTGCGCGTTCCCGTAGACGGCGGCCACAGCGAGAGCGTGAACGTGGAGTTTGCTCGTCCCTTCACCGTAGAGAAGGTACGGGAACTACTGAGTGCCGTGCCCGGACTCGTAATCCAGGACGATCCTAAAAATAACGTCTACCCCATGCCACTGCTGGGCAAGCATAAGGATGAGGTTTTCGTGGGCCGTATCCGTCGGGATGAAAGCATCGCCAATGGGCTCAACCTCTGGATCGTAGCCGACAATCTCCGCAAGGGAGCGGCCACCAATGCGGTGCAGATCGCCGAATACCTGATCGACAACCAACTCATCGGTAACCGCCTCGCCGCCGAGGCTTAACACAATTTGTATCTTGGCGTTACTGCTCTGATACTACTAAACTACCGCGGCAGGACGGGTGATGCCCGCCCCCACCGCCTGGATAGAACACTGACCATCGCTATGCGAAACCGAATTGCCGTCTGGGGGCGAGATGCCCAGGAAAAACGCGTGCTCATCACGATCGAGCTGCAAGTCACCGATAACCTCGTGCGCATCGAAACCTTCCCCGAGAAGGTCGTCACCGATGAAGTGTACAACGCCTTCATGGATAAGTGGCGGAAAGGCGACGAGGTCGAGCTGCCCGAATCCGACCGGGTCATTGCCCGCGAACTGAGCGTCACCGAATCGCTGCTGCCCGACGATCTGAAGGCCGAACAAACCGACATGATCGTGCGCGCCCAAACCGAGTGGCACTTTAACGTGCTCAGCGAAAAACTCGCCCAGTCCTACCGAAGTGAGCTGGCGGAAATGGAAGACCGGATCGAGCGGGCCGGTGCCTATAGCAGCGACCTTTGGAACCAGGCCAAGAACTTCTGGCAAAAGGTGCAGGGCCAGCTGCAGGACAAAACCCTGATGCGCGAACAAGGCAACGAGCTGCGCAAGCGCTCCGATGCCATTTTCGCCAAATTGAAGGAGCTGCGTCAGGCCGTAAATGCCCAGTACGAGGAGGAATCGGCCAAGCAAAAGACCAAGTTCGCCGCCTTACTAGAGGACGTCGAGAAGCGCATCGGCGAAGGCACCCACCTCAATAAGGTTTTCCAGGAGCTGCGGGAAATGCAGCGCAAGTTCCACGGCGTGAAATTCACCAAGCAGGACCGCGATGAAGTTTACGGACGCATCGACGCGGCCTTTAAGTCCGTAAAGGAGCAGCGCGGCCAGGGTAAATCCGATGCCCCCGCGGTGGCCGCTGCCCTGGGAAGAAATGAGTCCCGTTACCAGGGCCTGCTCAAGGCGATGGAACGCATGCAGAAGAGCATCGGACGCGACGAGGAAGACCTTAAATTCGAGCGTCGCCGTATCGAGCGGACCGACGGACAACTCGAGGCCCAGATCCGGCAGGCTAAGATCCTCATGATCGAGAGTCGGGTCAAAAGCAAAAACGAGAAGCTCGAGGACATGGTCAAGACCAAAACCATGTTAGAAGGCCGCATCGAGAAGGATAAGAAGCGCGCCGAAAAGCAACAGCGCAAGGAAGCCGAACGCCAGGCCAAGGAGGCCGCCCGCGCCAAGATCGCCGCCGAAATGGGCAAGCGGGTAGTCACTCCGGAGGAGGAGGCCAAGCTGGCCGCCGCGGCGGCCGCCATCCGGGCCGGAAAAAAGCAACACAAAGCGGAGCGCAAGCAGATTCGGGAGGCTGCCCCCAGCGACCTCGTGGCCAATTTCGCCACCTTCAGCCAGATTGCCTGGAAGCGCAGCAACGAGGTGGCCAAGGCCGCCGCGCCTGCGCGAAAGCAGCGTACGCCAGCGCCCTCGCTGTTGCAGCAGGCCACGACTACGATCGATGCGGCCGTAGACAGCATGGAGCACGAGGTGCAAAAAGTGGTCGACACCGTAAAGGCCACGGCCCAGGTCCTCAGCGAGGAGGAATAAACGCATTTAAAATTCGAAGAGCGTATTGACCGTTCCGGGAGGCGTAGCACCGATGTGGTGGTACGCCTTTTCCGTGGCCTGCCGGCCGCGGGGCGTACGCATCAGGTAGCCCTCCATGATGAGGAAGGGCTCGTGCACCTCTTCGATCGTGCCGGTTTCTTCCCCGACTGCGGTGGCGATGGTGGACACGCCGACGGGCCCGCCCTTGAACTTATGCACGATGGCGTGGAGGATCTTGTTGTCCATCTCATCTAATCCGCCCTCATCCACGTTCAGCGCGGCCAGGCCGTAATTGGCAATTTCCTGGTCGATTACCCCGGTACCCTTCACCTGGGCAAAATCCCGAATCCGACGCAGCAGGGCATTCGCGATGCGCGGCGTGCCCCGGCTGCGGCGGGCAATCTCCTGGGCACCGGGTTCGGTAACGGGCACGCCCATGATCTCACAGGAGCGTTTGATGATGTTGACCAGCGTCTGGACGTCGTAGTAGTCGAGTAAGCAGTTGATGCCGAAGCGCGCGCGCATCGGGGCGGTCAGCAGGCCCATCCGCGTGGTCGCCCCCACGAGGGTGAACGGGTTTAGGTTGATCTGTACCGAGCGGGCGTTGGGGCCGCTGTCGATCATAATATCGATGCGGTAGTCTTCCATGGCGGAATAGAGGTATTCCTCCACCACGTTATTCAGGCGGTGAATCTCGTCGATGAAGAGGACGTCGCCTTCGTTCAGGTTCGTGAGCAGGCCGGCCAAGTCGCCGGGCTTTTCGAGCACGGGGCCGCTGGTCAGTTTGAGTTCCGCCCCCAGCTCGTTGGCGATGATGTGACTGAGGGTCGTCTTGCCCAGTCCGGGAGGGCCGTGCAGCAAGACGTGGTCGAGGGAATCCCCGCGTTGTACGGCGGCCTGAATAAAGATCTTCAGGTTTTCGACGATCTTGGGTTGACCGCTGAATTCGCTGAGGCTGTCCGGGCGCAGGGCGCGTTCCATGGCGCCGTCTTCGGGCGTGAGGTTGACCGCGGAGGGGTTGAGGTGCTCATTCATATCGCCCCGAAGTTACGATACAAATTGTAGGATTAGCACAGTTCGTCTTCAATCATGGCGCTGATAGTTGACAGTGGTGAAATGGTGTGAATTGGTCTGTCAGCTAGGGAAAAGGCAAAGCAGCAGGCAGCTCCGGCAGCAGGTGAACCAAAGATAAGGACACGGACTAACGCGAAACAAGGACAAAGTATATGCACGTGTTCCGGCAATGTCGTCTTGTTTGGCGGAATATATAGTTTATAATCAGCTGGTAGGCAGTATGCTATGGGAAATGCTGATCGACCGTAGACTGGCTGCCAAAAAATAGTGGAGGGAGGTTTCCTCCTTCCTGGGGCCAGGGTCGGAAGCTTAAAAAACGGCTGTTGCAGGGCTAAGAAAACCCACTCAAAGACAAAAGGCCAGCTTGCGGATGCAAGCTGACCTTCTATCGTGGTCGGGATGACTGGATTCGAACCAGCGGCCCCACGCCCCCCAGGCGTGTGCGCTACCGGGCTGCGCCACATCCCGAACTCTTCTTTCAGGTGGTCGATACTGGATTCGAACCAGTGACCTCTGCAATGTCAATGCAACGCTCTAAACCAACTGAGCTAATCGACCCGGAATTCGTAAGCGGCTGCAAATATACCACCCGCGACCAAAGTGCAAAGCAATGGGGCCGGTTTTTTCAATTTACGTTACGCCTGGGCGGTGGGCGTAAAGCTCGTGGGCGGAAACTGCGGGCCGTTGCCGCCGGTGCTGTGATTGATCACGCCAAACTGCCGCTCGTACTTCTGAACGTTGTCGGCCAGGGCGGCCAATAGCCGCTTGGCGTGCTCGGGGGTCAGGATCACCCGGCTCTTCACCTTGGCCTTCGGGGCATTGGGCACGATGCGTACGAAGTCCACGACAAACTCCGAGCTGGAGTGGGTGATGATCGCCAGGTTGGAGTAGACACCCTCGGCGATGTCCTCCGGCAGGTCGATGCTCAACTGGTTTTGCCCCTGGGCCTGTTTCTTGCTGTCGTCTGCCATGTTACTTCTTTTTGGCCGTGGCCTTCTTTTTAGCGGGTGCTTTCTTGGCGGTAGCCTTCTTGGGTGCCGCCTTTTTCTTGGTGGCCTTGGCTTTGAAGGCTCCGGGCACCTGATCCTCGATGATCTTTTTCACTTCCTCCAGGGGGAGTTCGGCGGCCTCCTCGCGGGTCATCTTCTTGCCGTCCGTGGTGGGCAATTTCAACGGACTTCTTCTTGAAGCGAATGAAGGGGCCCCAGCGCCCCTGCTCGATGTCGATCTTCTCGGCGTCAAAGCGCTGAATGTAGCGATTGGCTTCCTTCTCTTCCTTGGTCTGGATGAGCTCGGTCATTTCGTCCTTGCTGAGCTTGGTCGGGATTGTAGCGCTTGGGGATGTTGATGAACATGCCGTTCCACTTCAGGAAGGGACCGAAGCGGCCGGCCCCCTGGGTGACGGGAAGTCCTTTATAGGACATGACCGGCTCATCGGCCTTTTTCTTCTCGGCAACCAGTGCCTTGGCGTCCTTCAGCGTAGTAGAGTGGGGGTCCGCTCCCTTAGGGAGGCTCACGAAGGTTTCCCCCCAACGGATGTAGGGACCAAAGCGGCCGATGCCGACGGCGGTTTCCTGACCGTCGATCTCCCCCAAGACTTTCGGCAGGTCGAAGAGGGGTAGGGCGGTCTCCAACTCGATCTCCTCCATGCTGAGGCCGGCGGGCAGGTTGGCGTAGCGGGGTTTTTCGTCGGGCACCAGCTCGTCGGGGGCACCCAGCTGGATGACCGGGCCGTTGCGACTCAGCCGGACCAGCACCGTCTTACCCGTAGCGGGGTCGGTTCCGATGATGCGCTCTCCGGTAACGCGGTCGGCGCTTTCGGTGGTTTCTTCCACCGTTTCGTGGAAGGGGTGGTAAAAGTCATTGAGCATCTGGGTCCAGGTGACGTGCCCGTCGGCGACCTCATCGAACTTGTCCTCAATGTCGGCGGTGAACTGGTAGGTCATCACGTCCTCGAAGTGCTCGTCGAGGAAGTCGCTCACGGCCATGCCGATATCACTGGCGAACAGGCGGTTTTTCACCGCACCCGTGATTTCCGTCTTCTCTTCCTTTTTAATGGTGCCGTCCCGTAGCGTCAGTAGGGTGTACGGGCGCTCCTCTCCGTCGCGGTTTTCGCGGGTGACGTAGCCCCGCTTGGGGTCCATAATTTTAGAAACCGTGGGCGCGTACGTAGATGGACGGCCGATCCCGAGTTCCTCCAGTTTCTTCACGAGAGAAGCTTCGGTATAGCGGACCGGCGGGCGGGTGAAGCGCTGGATGGCGGTCATCTCGCTGAGGGGAAGGATCTGTCCGGGGCTCAGGGGGGGCAGGATGCCCTCGGTGGTTTCGTCTTCCTCGTCGTCATCGTTGCTCTCGATGTAGAGTTTGAGGAAGCCGTCGAACTTGAGCACTTCCCCCTGGGCGCGCAGGCGGGCGTCCGGGGCCTTGTCGATGGCGATGTTGACGGTGGTCTTTTCCAATTCCGCATCGGCCATCTGGCTGGCGACGGTGCGCTTCCAGATGAGTTCGTACAGCCGCTGTTCGTCGCGGTCGCCCTGCTTGATGGTGTGGCGGTCGACGTAGCTGGGGCGAATGGCCTCGTGGGCTTCCTGGGCGTCCTTCTTTTTGCTCTTGAAGCGGCGGACCTTACTGTACTGCTTGCCGTACTCCTTGCTTACTTCGGCCTCGATGGCCTGTAGGGCGGTCTCGGACAGGCTGATGCTGTCGGTACGCATGTAGGTGATCAGACCGGCTTCGTAGAGACGCTGGGCCACGCGCATGGTGCGCTCCACGTTCATGTAGAGTTTACGGCTGGCTTCCTGCTGTAGGGTAGAGGTGGTGAAGGGGGGCGCCGGCTTCCGCTTGGTGGGCTTGACGTCGATGTCGCTGATGCTGAACTCGGCCCCGATGCAGCGCTTCAGGAAAGCTTCGGCGGAGGCGTGGTCGTCAAAGCGATCGGGGCTCTCGGCCTTCAGATCTACCTCCTTGCCCTGCTCGTTGCGCACGCTAAAGATGGCGTTGACCCGGAAGAAGGGACTGGCCTCGAAGCCCATGATCTCCCGCTCCCGCTCGACGACGAGCTTCACGGTCACCGACTGTACCCGTCCGGCGCTCAGGCCGAACTTGACTTTCTTCCAGAGGACGCCCGAGAGTTCGTAGCCCACGAGGCGGTCCAGCACGCGGCGGGCCTGCTGGGCATTGACCAGGTTGACGTCTACCGTACGTGGGTTGTTAATGGCCGCCTTAATCGCGGGCGGCGTAATCTCGCGGAACACGATCCGCTTGGTGGTATCGACGGGCAGCTTCAAGACTTCGCAGAGGTGCCAACTGATGGCCTCACCCTCGCGGTCTTCGTCCGTCGCGAGCCACACGGTATCGGCCTTGCTCATTGCGGCCTTGAGGTCCTTGACCACCTTACGCTTTTCGGGCGACACCACATACTTGGTGGCGAAGTCGCGGTCGACGTCGACCGCCCCGTCGCCCTTATCGAGGTCACGAATGTGGCCGAAGGAGGACTTCACGGTGTAATCTTTTCCCAAAATCTTTTCTATGGTCTTCGCCTTCGCGGGAGACTCAACGATTAGTAAGTTCTTTGCCATGTATGGGTGGGTTCCGTTTAGGTTACGATTCTAGGCGGCAATAAGTTGTTCGGCCTGCTTCTTAAGGGACTTAATTGTTTCCCCGTCGGTCAGGACGTCATCGGTGAGCAGCGCCTCGATGGCCGACAGGGGGAGGCGGTTGGGCAGTACCCAGGCCCCCATGTGGGCAAAGACATCGGCCAGGTGGTCGATGCCCCGCAGATTACCCGCCCGGCCCGTAGCCAGACCTACGAGGGCTACGTGCTTACCCGCGAAGTTGCCGGCGTAATCGATGACCGAAATACCATCGAGGAACAGTTTAAGCACCCCCGGGTAGCTGCCGTTGTACTCCGGCACGAAGACGGCCAGCTTGCCGGCGGCGGCAACGTAACGCCGCTGCCATTCCACGAGCTGGGGATCGTTGTCCTGCGGATCGTACATCCCCCCGGCGAAGTAGCCGTGGTGAAGCTCCGCCATATCGAGCAGCTCCACCTCCTGTCCGAGCTCCCGGAGCAGAGCGGCGAAGTGACGGGCGAACAGCAGGGTGCGGCTCTCGGGCCGGTTGGTGCCGGAAATAACGGTGATCATGGGCTAAGGCAATTGGCGGCGTAAACCTACGACGAAAATCGAAGGCCACCGCCCGCGAGCTGTTTCGGGTACAGGGTGGGCTTCCATGGAAAACGCCCCGCTTCCGGGGGGAAGCGGGGCGTTTGTCGCAAATGCTGAAATCTTCTAGACCTAGTGCTTCAGCACCGAAATAAGCTGCCCCTTGACCGGCCAGCGCGGCGCTGCACTTCCCAGCCAAAAATCCACCGTAGCTACGGCTATGCTGAACTTTTGTCCGCTCGTTCAGCACCACGCTGTCGGCGTCAAGCTATTGCTTAGTTCAATCCTGAAACACTAGTAGCCGGGGTTCTGTACCAACTGGTCGTTCGCGTCCAGGTCCCGCTGGGGGATCGGAAACACGAGGCTGTTGGCATCGTAGGGAACCCCACGTACGTCACGCATCAGCCGCTTCAGGTCGTTCAGGCGGTTAGCCTCGAAGGCCAGCTCCACGCGGCGCTCCAGGATGATGGCGTCGATGAGCTCCTCGGCGTTATCGAAGTCGTCGGTCGAGTAGCTGAAAACTTCCTCGGCATCGACCAGGCTACCATCTTCGGCTACGACACGTAGCGAACGATTGCGGATGGCGTTGAGGAGTTCTACACTCTCTTCGTTAACGCCTTCCGTACGGGCGAGGGCCTCGGCCCGCATCAGGTAGAAGGTAGCGAGACGAATAAGTACGTTGTCGTCCGCATTGTTAGCGAAGTCGTCGTACTTCTCCACGTTGAGGAAACCGGCATCGTTGGGGGCGGTCAGTCGCACGAGGCGCAGGTCGACCAGCGAGTCGCCATCGGCGGCGGCAATCTGTTCTGCGGGGATCGTAGCGAGGTAACCGTTGTTTTGGAGGTCCTCGTTCACGATGATATCTCCACCGCGGCCGTTGATGTTGTGGAAGGTGGCGAGCGAGCCGTTCACTCCGGGGTTGTCCTGTACGGTACTCACCACGGCGAAGATTTCCTCGCTGGTTCCTCCGAGAAGAAAGGTTCCTCGGGCGCTGCCGTTAGGGCGTAGCCAGGCGTTTCGATTACATCCTCAGCTAACTCCGCGGCCCGTTCGTAGTTCCGCTGTTGGAAGGCGACCTCTGCCAAAACGGCCGTAGCCGCGGTGCCGCTGGCAAATCCATAGTCGTAATCGGGACCCAGCAGGCTGGCCGCCGTCGTCAGGTCAGAAATCACAGCGTCATATACTTCCTGCACCGTGTTGCGGGCGGGAAAGGTGATCTCCGAACTAGTCGAGGTAGCATTGACGACTATAGGTACACCGGCATCGGAGGCGCTGGATGCCCCGTAAGGTCTCAGCAAAGGCGCGCACCAATTCGAAGTGAGAAAATCCACGAATGAACAGGGCCTCGCCACGCAGCTGATCGGCTACCTCGGTGGTCAGGGCGGGGTCATCGACGACCTCGACACCGCGAATCACCAAGTTGGCTTGATTGATTGCCAAGTAGGCAGTCCTCCACAAGCCTACCACTTCCGCGTTGGACGGCGTTAGCTGCCGTTCGTACATTTCCTGGTAGCTAGGGAAGGATCCGCGCCACTCGGCGTTGTCGGAAAGGATGCTGGAATTCATGGCCAGTCCGGCAGCGCCGAAGTCGGCACTCTGTAGCGCGTCGTAGGCCCCGATTAGGGCCGTCTGTAGTCCGGGCACGTCCGAGAAGGCCGCATCCGAGGGAAGGGATTGAGCGGGAATAGGTCGCTCGATGAAGTCAGTACACCCGGAGGTAAAGCCAACCATCAGGCCGGCCAGTACTACTATTTTTGAAGTTTGCATTAGCAAATTGAATTTAAAGCTAGAGGTTGAGGTTAAGGCCGAAGGTAAACAGGCGGCTCTGGGGCCGACTGAAGAAGATCGAGCCGCTGGCCAGGCCGTTGACGTCCTGTCCGCTGGCTTCGGGGTCGAGACCGGCGAAGTCGGTGAAGGTGAGCAGGTTCTGACCGCTTACGTAGAGGCGCAGGGAAGCGCCACTGGCGTTGAGATCGGAAAAGGTGTAGCCCAACTGCACGTTACGCAGACGCAGGAAGTCGGCGTCGGAGAGGTAGCGGGTGGAGTGCTGGTTGCCGTTGCCGCGCTGGCGTGCTTCGGGAATGTCGGTGATGAGGTTGTCGGGGCGCCAGCTGTTGAGCTGATCCCGCGACTGGTTGTACACCGAAGACAGGTTGGTGGCGTAGAAGCGGCCTTCGCTCAGGTACAATTCGTGTCCGAGAGCAGCCTGGAAGAAGAAGGTGAAGTCCGCGCCTTTGTAGTACAGGTTACCACCAAAACCACCCGAGAAGTCGGGCAGGGGGTTACCGACGATCTTACGGGCATCCCCTTGCTGGTAGGTGCTGCTGATCTCACCTTCGGAATTGACGAAGAGTGCATCTCCGTTTTCAGGATCTACACCCGCGTACTCGGTCAGGAACCAGGAACCGGCGGCTTCTCCCTCACGGATGAGTTGGTTACCGAGGTTAATATCGTCGGGCTCGCCGTCTCCGTTGTTGTCGATCAGCTGCGTGACTTCGTTGTCAACGGTAGCTCCGTTGAAGTTAAAGGACAGGCCGAAGTCAGGCCGGGTGACTACGTTGTACCGCAGGCTAAATTCCACACCTTTGTTGACGATCTCACCGGCGTTTACCGTAAGCACTCCACCGTTGATACCGGCGGTAAGTGGCTGGGGGACGTCAAACAGCAGATCCGAGCTCACCTTGTTGTAGTACCCGAGGCTACCGCTGAGTTTGTCGTTGAATAGGCCAAAGTCTACGGCCACATCGAAAGTAGTAGCAGACTCCCAGGTCAGTTCGGTGTTTGCAATCTGATCGAGGAGAAATCCGGGAATGGCATTGTAGTCGTTGCCGAAGGCCACGAGACCACGGCTGGCGAAGTTGCCGATACCGGCGTTGCCCGTTTTACCGTAGCTGGAGCGCAATTTCAACTGGCTGACGCTAGGGGTGTTAACGAGCTCGGAGAAATCGTAGGCCGCCGACAGGGCAGGGAAGAAGCCGTAGTAGTTATCAGAACCAAAGCGGGAGGAACCATCCAGACGCGCTACAGCGTTGATGAACAGGCGATTATCCAGGCTGTAGCCGATGCGAGTGAAATAGCCTACAAAATTAGACTCGGTGCGTGATCCACCGCCGTCGGTGATCTCCGCGGCTGAGTTCAGGGTAGCCAGGCGGTCGTCGGCAAAGGTATTACCTCCAACGAAGAAGCCGTTGTAAGTGTTCCGCTGTAGTTCGATACCCGCCAGCACTTCGAACTCAGAAGCGTTAATGGCGAAGTTGTAAGAGCGGTCGTGTTCCAGGTGTAATTCAGGAACTCCTGTTGTTGGGAGAAGCCCGTTCCTCCCGAACCGAAGCCATCGGTGGTGAGGACGCCGGAGCGCTGGAAATCTTCCAGGGAGAGGAACTGGGTACCGAAACGGCTAGCCAGGGTCAGGTTCTCGATGGGCTTGAAGGAGGTGTTGACGTTGGCCAGAACCTGGTTGGTCGTCAGCGTGATCTCCTGGCCCTGCCAGTTGATAAGGGGGCTACCGGCAAACCGGGCGCGGCCGGTACTCGGTGCCGCAGAATGCCTCCTCGAACTTCTCCGTTCTCGTCGTAGGGATCGATGTTGGGGAAAAACAGGGCGGCAAAGGTCTGGGGGGAGGCTACGTTGTTGTCTTCGTTTTGCCGCTGGTTGACGGTGCGGGAAGGATTGAGGTTGAGGCCCACGGTCCACTTGTCGCCAAAACGCTGCTCGAGGTTCAGGCGGAAGGTGTAGCGCTTTAGGCCAGTGCCTTCGGTCCAGCCTTTTTCGTCGCGGTAGTTACCCCCGAGGAAGTAGCTAAGTTCGGACGTACCACCGGCGACGCTAACGTTGGTCTCGGCAAGTGATCCAGTACGGGTTACGAGGTCCAGCCAGTTGGCATCGGGCTCGGCATCGGGGTTGGTGTACAGCTGGGGGCTACCGAGGGTGTCTCCACCGGCCAGGCGGGCCTGGTTCCAGTAGTTGGCAAATTCGGGACCGCTCATCAGGTCGAACTGGTTGGTGGGCTCCGAAGTACCGATGATCTGGTTGATGCTCACGCGGGCGGCCGTGTTGTACTTGCCCGATTTGGTGGTGATCAGGATGACGCCATTAGAACCCCGTGAGCCGTAAATGGCGGCACTGGCGGCGTCCTTCAGTACGTCGATGGACTCGATGTCGTTAGGGTTGATGTTCGACAGGGGGCTCGTGCCGGGTCCACCCAACTGACTACCTTCCGCATTGCTCTCCACGATAACCCCATCAATGACGTAGAGGGGCTGCACGTCGCTGTTGATCGAGCCAATACCGCGTACCCGGATGCTGGTCTGTGCCCCCAGTGTTCCCGAGTTGGCACTGATGGTCACACCGGGCAGGCGTCCCTGCAGCGCGGTTCTGGAAGTCCGTTACGGGTACCCCGTTCAGGTCTTCCGAGCTCACGGAAGCGATGGAGGTAGTCAGGCGCCGCCGCGACTGGGTACCGTAGCCGGTTACGACGACCTCGTTGAGGGTAGCCGCGTTTTCGTGAAAGCGTGATTTCGTAATAAGTCGAGCCGGCGTTACGGGCACCGTTCCGGTGGTGTAGCCGGTGTAGGAAACGACCAGTTGTTGAGCTGTTGCAGGCAGGGAGAGCGTAAACGCTACCGTCCAGGTCGGTGACGGTACCGGTAGTGGTGCCGGCGGCCAGGATGGAGGCGCCGATCAGCGGAACTCCGCTGATCGTCGATCACCGTACCGGTGATCGTTCTGAGCTGCAGGGCGCCGAAGCTCCCGAGGAGCAGCACCCAAACAAGTAGTTGAAATGACTTCATATGGTCTGTTGTTGAAAAAGATTGTGGTGATATAAAGAAGGTGTTAAGGTAACCCCGTACGTTTCAGTCCGCGTATCGGCAACTCTGATCCGGCGGTCAAGTAGCCAGCATTTTTACGAAAACTGCTTTGCCCCAATTTTCGCTGCCTGACTGAGATAATCCGCGTGATTATTGTCCGAACAACGACCGGCGCGCAAATATATAAACATCCGGAAACGTGAGAAGCTCACCGAGTAAATTTAGACGCTCGCAAGACCAAGTCTGTTAAGAAATTCCTGTTGCTTCGATGTATTCAGACAAGCGGCGCGGGTCAGTCCCCCCTTGCGTGCAGCCAGCACGCCGTACCGGATGTCGTCGATGCCCCCGCGTGCTGTGCGCGTCCGGATTAATACTGATCGGGACCCCGCGCTCCACGGCGTACGGGATCCAGCTCCAGTCCAGGTCCAGGCGGTAGGGATTGGCGTTCAGTTCGATGGCCACCCCGTGCTCGGCGCAGGCGTCGATGATCCGCCGGTGGTCGATGGGGTAGCCCTCCCGGCTGAGCAGCAGGCGGCCCGTGGGGTGGCCGAGAATGTTGGTGCGCGGATTGGCGATGGCCGCCAGCAGCCGTTCCGTGGCCCGCTCCTCGTCCATATTCAGGTTGCTGTGCACCGAGGCGATCACCAGGTCGAATCCGGCCAGTAACTCCTCGTCGTAATCCAGGCTTCCGTCGGTCAGGATATCGCACTCGATGCTCTTGAGGATACGGAAGGGGGACAGCTCCGCATTCAGCGCGTCGATCTCCCGCCACTGCTCCCGGACCCGGTCTTCCTTCAGGCCGTTGGCGTAGAAGGCCGCCTGGGAGTGGTCGCTCATCACCAGGTACTCGTAGCCCCGGTCGCGGGCGGCCTCCGCCATTTCGCGCAGGGTATGGATGCCGTCGCTGTAGGTCGAGTGGGTGTGGACGACGCCCCGTATGATCACCCGCCTCGATCAAGTGGGGTAAGTTCGTGCTCCGCGGCCAGCTCCAGCGCCCAGTCGGTCTCCCGGAGCTCGGGGGCGATCCCCTGCACCCGCGCCCGCGCAAAAACTTCCGCTTCTTCCGCCAGGTCCGTAAAATCCACGCCCGGGTAGCGATCGACAAAGGCCCGTAAAAATTCCTGGCTGCCCGTGTGGCGGAACTGCTTACTGCCAAAGTTTTCCGGCGTGCAGTGGTAGAAGGGTGACCGGCAGCTCGTCGACCTCCGCCCGCGTGCGGTCTTCCTCCTGTTCCTCCACCTCCAGACCGGGTATTCGGGCGGCGAGCGCGGGTGCCAGGGTCGTGAGGACCTCGATGCGCGACAGGGTAGGGCAGCACCGACGCAGTGCGCCCGTCTCCGCAAAGCGGGCGTCCGGGTGCAGGGCGCGCAATTGGGCCAGCAAGGCGCTAGCGGCGACGGAGAGCGTACGGTAGAGGAAGCGGCCCTGGCTCCGCTGCAGGAACTCGAGCTTCTGGCGCAGGCTTTCCTGGGTCTTGAGGCCGAAACCCTTGAGCTCCACCAGGCGATTTTCGTTGATGGCGTAGAGCAGCTGGCCGACCGTAGTGACTCCCAGGCCGTCCCACACGGCCTTAACCTTCTTCGGCCCGAAACCGCTGATGTTCAGCATTTCGCGGATGCCCTCCGGCGTCCGTGCCCGGAACCTTTCCAGGGTTTCCATGTGGCCCGTGGTCGTCAGCTCGTGGATCTTCCCGGCAATGGCTTTACCTACTCCATCGAGCTCCCGTAACTCTTTTTCGCTGAGTACGGCCAGGTCGCGGTCATCCTTGCGGAGCTTGTTGTAGGCGTTCGTGTAGGAGCGGATCTTAAAGGGATTATCGCCGTGTAGTTCCATCAGCTTAGCCAGCTCGCGAAAATGACGGGCGATCTCGGGGTTGCTCATGCCAGACGTAGCCGAAGCATCGATCTGAATGGTGGAGACCGGCGGTAGGGTAGGCGAGAATAAGCTCGTCGAGTTCCGCGATCGGGATGCGCTGCCGGATGATCAGGTAGAACAAGTTGATCATCTCCGTGGCACCGGGACCGACCAGGTGGGCACCCACGACAAGATCCGCCGCCTCGTCGATCAGCACTTTATAGGCGAAGACCGGCGCGTTGCGGTGACGGGCGTGGAAGGAGTCGCTCAGGTCCTTATACCTGACGGTGATGTTCCGCTCGCTTTCCTCCGCCTCCCGGGCGTCATCCCTACGGAGGCGATGCCGGGCAGGCAGAAGGCCACGGTGGGAATGGGATAGTAATCGACTTTTTCCTTTTTCCCTCGCAAAAAGAGCCCGCGAAAGGACCTTAGCGTCGTAGCTGGCCACCGGGGTGAGGGGCAGGCCCCTATCGGTACAGTCGCCGAGGGCGTGGACGTGGGCGAGGTTGGTGGTCAGGTAGGCGTCGACCGAAATGCCCTTCTGCTTATCGTACTTGATGCCCGCCTTGTCGAGTTGCAGTGCTTCGAGATTAGGGACGCGGCCCGCACAGTGAATCACCCGATCGGTCGTCAGGGTGGTGCACTTGCCGGACTCGTCCTCGACATCGACTTCGTACCGCTTGCCCTGCTTTCGGACGGCTACCGCCCGACTTTCCAGGTGAAATTTCATGCCGCGGGCCTGGTCGGCTTCCATAAGCAGGCCAGCCAGCTCCTTGTCGAACTTGTCGAGGGGCACGGACTCGGAAACGATCATCGTGATCGCGCACCCGAAGGCGTGGCAAATGTGGGCCGTTTCGCTACCGATGTAGCCTCCGCCGACGATGATCATCTCCGCGGGCAGGTCTTCCATTTCCAGGAACTCATCACTCGTCAGCAGCAGCTCCGCTGCCGGGAATATCGAGGGGAGCGGGCTTCATCCCAGTAGCGAGCACGATGCGCTTACCCTTCACGCGTACATCATCGCCGAAGCGGAGGGTGTGGGCATCTTCGAAAGCGGCGTAGGCATCGTAAACGACAATACCGTGCTCCTCCATTTTCTTGCGACTCTTCCCGGGAATGGGCTCCGGTAAAACTGCGTTTCCAGGCCATCAGGTCCGCCCAGGAGAAGTCCGGGGTAGAGGTAAATGCCTTACCGCGCAGCAGATCAAGGTGAAACATCGCCTCGGCGGCGGCGTGCAGGACCAGCTTGGGGTCGCAGCCCCGTAGGGGACAGGTGCCGCCGTACGCCCGCCCCTCGGTCATGGCAACGGTTTTTCCGGCCTCGGCCGCCTTCAGGGCTACCGCCTGGGCGGCAACTCCGGCACCGACGATAACGACATCATACGCTTTAACTGACATACTGCTGGTTTAGGTAGGGTGGCCGCACTGGCCCGAGCGGCTCAATGTACGGCGGGGGTACGGGCGAGAATACCGTCGACGATGATGTCGCCGTGATCGCGGGTGTTCTCGATGAATAACTTGCTGGTTTGCCGGCCCGCACAGGCTACACCGGCCATGTACACCCCGGGCAGCGTGGTCTCCAGGGTGTTGGGGTCAAAGACGGGTTTGCAGGCGTCGCCCGCCTCGACGGGCAGTCCCAGCCGTTCGAATAACGCGTAGTTGG
Source organism: Lewinellaceae bacterium (assembly GCA_963803525.1). GTDB lineage: Bacteria > Bacteroidota > Bacteroidia > Chitinophagales > Saprospiraceae > Neolewinella. The sequence goes on along the minus strand of CAWDMV010000001.1, from coordinate 787,805 downwards.
GTTGGTAGCCGGTCATGGCCAGCACGAAGTCGTTCGGGAGGGTCACCTGCCCGTCGGGCGTACCGATGACCACCTCCGTCGGGCGGATCTCGTCCGTCGTGGAGTTGAAATAGACCTTGATGCTGCCTTCCTTGATGCGATTTTCGATGTCCGGCTTGATCCAGTACTTGACGCGCCCGGAGATCTCGTTGCCGCGGATGGCCATGGTCACGTGGGCGCCCTTGCGGTAGCACTCGAGGGCCGCGTCGCAGGCGGAATTGGCCGCGCCGACCACCAGTACTTCCTGGCCGATGTAGGCGTGGGGGTCGTCGTAGTAATGACGGACCTTCGGCAGGTCTTCCCCGGGAATATTCAATTTGCGCGGCGTGTCGTAGAAGCCGGTCGCCACGACTACGTTGCGGGCGGTGTAGCGGTCCTTCGCCGTTTCTACTTCGTAGCCCTGCTCCCCCCGGGTCATGGCCTGGACCGGTTCGTACAGATGAATGCGCAGGTCGAAGTGCTGGATCAGGCGGCGGTAATATTCGAGGGCCTCGGTGCGGGTCGGCTTATCGAGGTGGCTGATGAAGGGGGTATCCTGGATTTCGAGCTTCAGGGAGGTGCTGAAGAAGGTCATGTTGACCGGGAAATGGTAGAGGCTGTTCGCAATCACCCCTTTTTCCAGGATGAGGTAGCGCAGTCCCGCTCGCTTGGCGCTGATGGCCACGTTGATGCCGGATGGGCCGCCGCCGATAATAATGAGGTCGTACATGGGGGAGAAATTCGGCATGGGCCGGCGTAGAGAAGTCTTCGCAATAAGAAGGTTTGCCGCCCATTTTTGTTGAATCCGGCGGGCACCGGGTTCTTTGTATGTTTGCCTGCCGTTTAGCCTTCTTTCCGCATGCCCCCCACCACTACCACCTTGTTGGACGATCTGCGTAAGCGTTTTGTCGCGCGCCTCATCGAGACGGCCACCGATCGCGAACCGCGGGGCCTCTACGGGCCCGTTGAATACACCCTGGCTATGGGCGGAAAACGGGTACGTCCTTTGCTGGCCCTGCTGGCTGCCCGCATGTGTGGAGACGATGAAGCGTACTCCGCCGGGATGCCGGTAGCCCTGGCCGTGGAGACCTTCCACAACTTCAGCCTGTTGCACGACGACATCATGGACGACAGCCCCCTGCGGCGGGGGCAACCCACCGTGCACGAGAAATGGGATGTCAACACCGCCATTCTCAGTGGCGATCTCATGCTGATCAAGGCCTACGAGCACCTGGGCCGGGTACCGGACGCTTCCCGGACCGGCGAATTACTCCGAACGTTCAACCGGGTGGCCACGGGCGTCTGCGAGGGGCAGCAGTTCGACGTGGAATTCGAGCAGCGGAGTGACGTCACCATCGAGGAGTACCTGCGCATGATCGAACTCAAGACCGCCGTCCTGCTGGGAGGTGCCCTCGAAATGGGCGGAATAGCGGCGGGCGCGCGCCGCGAAGACGCAGATCACCTGTACGCCTTCGGGCGACTGACGGGACTGGCCTTCCAACTGCACGACGATCTGCTGGACACCTTCGGTGACGGGGCGCGAACCGGTAAACTGACCGGGAACGACATCATCCGAAACAAGAAGACCTTTCTCTACATCAAGACCTATGAAGGGCTCGATGCGACGGAACGGGAAGAACTGCTGCACTGGTTCAGCCATTCGCCGGACGATCCTGCCGTGAAGGTGGCCCGGGTCACGGAGCTCATGCGCCGGCGGGAGATCCCCCGGCTGGTGGGTGAACTCCGGGACGAATTTCAGCGGGAAGCCTACCTCCACCTGGAGGCCGTGAGTGGGAGTGAGCACTGGAAGGCCGTCCTGCGGCAATTGACGGAGGGCTTACTACGCCGCGAGAGTTGACCGCCGGCTAGTGGACCAAGTCGGAAGTCCTGATACACCCAAGCCTAGCGCTCGCGGTGCTACCCTTCACCAAAGCATCCCGCACGTAGCTAGGGCTATGCTTGGTCTCTTTGACTCGGCTACCACCGCGATAGCGTCGACTTAGTATATCGATACTTCCGACTTGGTCCGCTAGAGCGTCAGCTTACCGTTGTACCATTCCTTTTCGATCACGGCGTCCTGCTTGACGTAAAAGGCGATGGCATCCGCGTTCCAGTCGAGCACCTGCCACTTCAGCAGCTTGCACCCGCGTTCCCGCCCCCGTTCCTTGAGTACGTCCCACAACCGTTGGCCAATGCCGTGACGCCGGTACGTGGCATCGACGACGAAGTCTTCCAGGTAAAGCATGCGGCCCTTCCAGGTGCTGTAGGCAAAATTATAGAGCGCCATGCCCGCCAGCTTGCCGGCCGCCACGTCCTCGGCCACGATCACGTCGTAAAAGCCCGCTTTTAGGTCTTCCCGGTACGCATCGACGGTGGCCACGAAACTGTCTTCCGCCCGCTCGAAGCGGGCGAGCTCCCGTACGAGACCGTGCACGGCGGGGAGATCCGCCGCCGTGCCCTGTCGGATTTGAATGTTCATAATTGTAAAGTGACCCCCGACTACCGGAGCATGAGCTTACGCACGGCAAAATTGCCGTTCGGAAGCGTGAGGCGAAGCACGTGCAGCCCGGCACGCAGGGTGGAAGGGGTTTGAATTATCCCCTGGCCATCTAGTGGTCCCTGGGAAAGCGCGCGCCCGGAAACGTCGTACAGGGTGTAGTGCAGCTGGCCACTGGGTAGTCCGTTCAGGCGGATCTCGCTCCCGGCGCTCACCGGGTTCGGGCTGATGGTAAGTTCTGGAAGGCGCAATACCTGTCCGACGGCGGTGCTGGCTTCGCGAACCGCTAAATTGTCAAACACGGTCAGGGTGGTGAGCAGCGCGAAGGGAACGCAGCTGGTGTGGGAAAAGGGACCGCCGTTCTGGAGTGTAACGCTCATTGATCCGTTTTGCCGCATCACGCTGTCGGCCAGGATGGCGTTTTGAAAAGGCACCTGCTCATCGGCGGTACAGTAGAAGATCAGCGTGGGGGCCTCGGGGGCCCAGTCGTAGGTGTCGTTATCGCGCAGGGCCTGAATGGTGGCGCTTGAATCGTCGTCGTTTATGATCTGTTCCCGAATAGAATCCTGGAACATGTCGATCAGGCGGTCCTCATTTTCGAGGAGTAGGGCCGACAGTTGCTGGTTAAAGGCTCCCCCGTCGATCTCCTCGGCGTCGTACTGCTTGATGACGTCGAGATAAGGCTGTACGAAGGCGCTGCCCAGGCTGTCATACAGCCCGTACACATTGTCGTAGCTAATGTAGGTGTAGACGATGTAACCGGGCAGGGTAGGCTGGCCCGCGGCGAGGGTGGCTTCCCGCATGACCTCGCTGATGCTATAGGGGCCGGACAGGTGGCTGGCGGCCGTCACGGTGAGGGTATCCCCGGGACCGTCGTACGTATCCTGGATGGCCCGGTGAAGGGCCTGCACGGCGTGTCCTCCCTGGCTGTAGCCGGTGAGAAACAGTTGATCGTTGAACGCGATATCCTGCTCCTGCATCCACTGCTGGGCGGCCAGAATCAGATCGTAGCCGGAGCTGGCCTCACTCGCCGCATGGACGTAGGGGTGGAAGCCCTCGTTATCGCCGAGCCCAATGTAGTCGGGGGCAACGGCAATATAACCGAGCGAGGCGAAAGCCGTAGAAATGCTGCGCTCGGCCACCCCGAGGCGGCTGGGGACCGCTTCCCGGTCGGTCACGGTACCGTGCATATAGACCGTCATCGGAAACGACAGGCTCTTGTCCTGGGGTAGCGACAGCAGTCCGCTGGCTACCGTCGGTTCCCCTAAAGCATCAATAGTGTTGTACAGGACTTTGTAGTTGACGACATCGTACTGGGAACTGATGGGCAGCATCCCCCTGGCCTGAGCGGCCGTCAGGGAGTCTTGTCTCGTCACGCTAACGTAGGTTTGGGCGAGGACGCTGGTGCAAAGGACGGAGGCAAGGAATAGGGTAAACAAGTGTTTCATAGGGTACATTTAACGTGGTGAGGCGAAATATAAGAAAGCCTACGCTAGGGAGGATTACTAAACAAAGAATCCCTACCTTTGCGGCCCGAAATTCTTCGCTTTAACTGATTAGCCGGCCGCCTGGCGGGCTATTTACTAAAGGCCTTTAGCTATGCCAATTTACCTCCCGCAGGAGAAGATGGACGAAATCTTCACCGAGTACGGCGGATCCGCCCAAAATACCGGATCTACCGAAGGACAGATCGCGCTGTTCACTTACCGCATCAAATCGCTGTCGGATCACCTCCGCGAGCACCCCAAGGATCACAGCAGCCGTAAGGCCCTGCTTTCGCTGGTGGGTAGCCGGGGGAAGATGCTCAACTACCTTAAGCGTAAGGACCTCGAGGGGTACCGCTCGCTGATCGCCAAGTTGGGTATCCGGAAGTAAGGAGAAACGCAAAGAATTAGCTTCGACACTTGCAAAAGTAGAAATGTCGTGCTTACCTTTGCGTCGCTTTAGCAATAGAGCATCCTCCAGAGCCCCTAGCTCAGCTGGCTAGAGCACCTCACTTTTAATGAGGGGGTCCAGGGTTCGAGCCCCTGGGGGCTCACTGATAAAGGCCTCGTCCACTTAGCGGTGGATGGGGCTTTTTCTATATTGGCCCGACCGTACTTGATCCACCACCGGTTTCTATTTCCCTCCCTATCTCTATGTCTACCAGCCTTACGAAAATCGGCGTGTTCTACGATGGAAACTATTTCCTCCACGTCAGCAATTACTACAACTACGATCACCCGCAGCGCCGCCGCCTCAGCATCACGGGCCTGCATCAATTTATCGAGGCGCGGATCGCGGCGGCGGAGGGGGTGCCCGCCAGTCGGGCCAAGATCGTCGACAGCCACTACTTCCGGGGCCGGCTCAACGCCACGGCGGCCCAGCAGCGTGGCAGCGCCCTGTACTACGACCGGGTGTTTGACGACATTTTGATGTCCAGTGGGGTTACGACCCACTACGCCCCCCTGCGGGCTAATTACGGGCGGAAGCAGGATAAAGGCATTGATGTGTGGTTTGCCCTGGAAGCTTACGAGCAGACCGTCCTTCGCCGCTTCGACGTGGTGGTACTCATCGCCAGCGATGGAGACTACGTCCCCCTGGTGCGCAAACTGAACGCCCTCGGGAGCCGGGTGATGGTGATCGGCTGGGACTTCGAGTTCACTACCGACAATGGAGGGGGCATGGTGACACGGAGCAGCCAGGACTTGCTGCGGGAGGCCAGCTACCCCCTGGCTATGTCGGCCATCATCGACCATCCGGCTTCCGATGCCGAGGCAGAACTGGTGGATCGCCTGTTCGTGAACGACAAGAAGAAGGACGCGGTCACCGAAGAAAACAAGCAGGACGCGGTGGTACTGGAGGATCCCGTCGACGGCGAGATCGGCGAACTGATGGAAAGCGAAATCTTCAGCCTGAAGGGGGGATATGGCTTCATTACCTACCCACCGAATAATCTGTTTTTCCACCACACCAACGTCAAAAACGTCCGTTTCGAGGACCTCCTCGAGGGCGACCCCGTGGAGTTCTTGTTGGCCCACAGCGACAAGGGGAAGTTGGTGGCCCAGGAGGTCTTTTTCCTGGGGGAACTGGAGGGCGAGGACGGGGAATCCTCAGCGGAATAAGGCCAAATGCTCTTTGTTTCCCGCGAACTTCGGCTGGATAGTCCGCTTCGGCGCTGGGCCGCCGCGCGGGGGGAGGAGGTCATTGCGCAATCCTTGCTCACCTTCGCGCCGGTCGGATTTACAGCTCCTACCCAGGTGGATTGGTGGTTCTATTACAGTTCCCGAGCGGTGGAGTTTGCGGGCGCGCCGCCGGAGAATGTCCGGCTAGCCGCCATTGGGGGAAGTACGGCGGCGGTTGTGTTGCGGCGCACGGGGCGGGTCGATTTTTGCGGCAACGGCCATCCGGAGAAAACCGCCGAGGACTTTCTCTCGGTCGGGGAGGGGCAACGCGTTTTTTTTCCCCGGGCGCGGCAGTCGCGACTTAGCGTACAGACCGCCCTTGTTGAGCGGGTGGAGGTCGTGGATACCATATGCTACGACAACCGGCCGGCGCCACCGGCCGGCGCCATTCTAGCGGATACGTACATCTTCACCAGTCCCCTGAACGTAGCGGCCTACCTGGACCATTGGCCACTGTTGGTCGGCGCGCGGGTGCTGGCGATCGGGCCGAGTACGGGGAAGGAACTGCTGCGCCGGGGCGTGGCGTGCGTGTGGCCGGGGGAGCCGAGCGAGGCGGGCTTGGTGAGTTTACTGCTTGAATCGGGTGCCCCGTCCGACCGCTAACCGGTTGGACGGGGTGACCCCGTCCAACCGTTACCCGTCGGACGGGGTCACCCCGTCCGACGGTGTCGGAAGCCCAGTTGCCGCTTTATGCCTAGAAGCTGTTGGGCCAATTCAAAGTTACAGATGCCGCTGTCCCGGTAGCCCAGGTAGTCCATAGCCGAAGAGTAGGCCCATTCTTCGGGGTAATCCACTAATTTGGCTTTGACCGGATTGTCGTGGATGTAATGGAAGCAGGTGGTTAGGTAGGGGATGAATAGCGTGAAGGGCTCATCCCCCGCCAACATCGCGTAGTCTGGATAAAAGTCTTCGTAGCCGGGTTTGGCCTTGGTCTTCGCCTTGAATAGCGATCCCCGGCGCCTGGTCTCTTTATTGATCGCCTGGCAGTAGCTGCTCAGGATGGTTTTAAAGGCGTGGGACAAATTCTGCTGGTAAACCACTTGGGGGCCCTGCTCCGTGTTGCGTAGGTAACGCCCCGAGGGGCTTGGTTCGCACCCGGCCTCGGTGGGCTTAAGGAGTAGATGAAAGTGATCCGGCATGAGGCAATAGCTGAACACGTCGGCGTTTGGTAGTAAATGCGTGCGCACCTTGTGGAGAAAATACCGGTAGTTGTTATGGTTCCTGTACAGGAGTTCATAGTTAATACTTTGGTTATACACGTGATAGATGATGTTGGCGTTGTACATGGCCGCAAAGTGAGACGTGCCACTCTACTATGGGTGGAGTGAGGTTAAATCTGCACCCCGTCCGACGGGTTAGCGGTTGGACGGGGTAACCCCGTCCAACCGCTAACCCGTCGGACCGCTCCACCCCTCACCCAGGCTCCCCACCCCCTCCCGTCGCAAAACCATCCCCCAGCCCACCTGTTCCACTACCATGATCGGATGGAAATTCTCAAACTACATCGCCGGCCAGGACGACGAAACCCCCTTCGAAAAGCTCCTCAAGCTCTTCCAGGAGCTGCTGACGCATACCTCCGGAAACGTCGGTGAAGCCCTCCAGTGGCTCACCAACCTCGACCGCCAGTACGAGCTGACCAACGACGAATACAGCATCGGCGACTTCATCCAGGAGCTCATCGACAAAAATTACATCGAACCCGGCGACGGCCCCGGCAGCCCCGGCTACGTGCCCACCGCCAAAATGGAGGGCGAACTCCGGCAGAAAGCGCTCAAGGACATCTTCGGCGACATCAAGAAGACCAAGCGCGGCAACCACTGCACCCGCTACAGCGGCCGTGGCGACGAAACCACCAGCGAGCGCCGCCCCTTCGAATTCGGCGACGCCCTCGACAAGATGGCCGTCAGCGAAAGCCTCCGCAACGCCCAGATCAACAACGGCATCGACGAGTTCAAACTCACTACCGACGACCTCGAGGTCTACGAAACCCACTACCAGGCCCAGATGTCCACCGTGCTGATGATCGATATCAGCCACTCCATGATCCTCTACGGCGAAGACCGCATCACGCCGGCCAAGAAGGTCGCCATGGCCCTCAGCGAGTACATCACCACCCGCTTCCCCAAGGATACCCTCGACATCATCGTTTTCGGCAACGACGCCTGGCCCGTCGAGATCAAGGACCTGCCCTACCTCCAGGTCGGCCCCTACCACACCAATACCGTGGCCGGACTCGAACTCGCCATGGACATCCTCCGCCGCCGCCGCAATCCCAATAAGCAGATCTTCATGATCACCGACGGCAAGCCCACCTGCATCAAGCGCGGCAAACGCTACATCAAGAACAGCATGGGCCTGGACCGCACCATCGTCAACCGCACCCTCAACCTCGCCGCCCGCCTGCGCAAGATCAACATCCCGGTCACCACCTTCATGATCGCCCGCGACCCCTACCTCGTACAGTTCGTCCAAAGCTTCACGGAAACCAACGGTGGTAAGGCCTACTACAGCGGCCTCCAGGGGCTCGGCGACTTCGTCTTCCGCGATTACAAGCACAACAAGAAAAAATAGTGCGCCAGCTCCTGCTCCTCCTTGCCCTGCTGCCGGCCCTTACCGGCGCCGCTCAGTTGCGGGTGGGCGCGGTCGCGGGTGCGGAGCCGTTCCCCGCAGCACTCCCCCCCACGGGCGTCGACCCGCCACGCCTACTGCGTCACCCTGCCTTCGCTGCCGGGTGGGGGGGACTCCCCGGCACCCGCGTCCCCGCCGCAGGTGTTTCGGGCAATGACCGGCGGCCGCCGACCGCCTTCAACTTCGCGGCGGCAAAACCCTACCTGGCATTCTTCTGCCGGCTGGAACTGCAGCTGGAGCAAGCGACCCGCTTTCCCGTGCGCTTCCGGCTGGGGGAAGTGAGGGGATGGCAGCAGGAACTCAGCAAACGCGACTAGTCAAGCAAATCAACTGCGGCGGGAATAAGCAAATTGCGAACAAAAGCGTCGGGGCCGTGTTGTCCCAGGTAAAATGCACGTATGTCTACCAATCCCAACCCCCTGTTTCTGGAAGAGAAAAAAGGCCAGCACATTTATCACAATGTCTGGGGGGGAGACGATCTGCACATCGGCATCTACCGACCCAAGAGCTTGAGCCTCTTCGAAGCGAACCGCAAGACGACCGAGCGGATGCTCAAGCTCCTGCCCCGCATTAAGCGCGCCTCCAAGATCCTGGTCATTCAGTCCGGATTCGGAGGGGCCGCCCGCTTCATCGCCGATGAGTGCAAGTGCAAGGTCTGGTGCCTCAACGACGACGACAAGCAGAACGAGTACAACGAGCGGCGCATCGAAGAGCTCGAGTTAAGCAAAAAAGTGAAAGTTGCCAAGGGATTCGTGGAATACATGCCCTACGACCCCGATTTTTTCGACTTCGTGATCGCCCAGGACGCCTTCAGTCTGACCGCGAAGAAGCGGGAAACCTTCCGTGCCATCCACCGCGTCCTCAAGCCGGAGGGCCGCCTCATCATCAGCGCCCTGATGCGCAGCGAAACCTGCGACGATGCCGACTCCGAAAAGCTCATCAAAAAGCTGCCCCTCGAAGAGCTCATCACCGAGGAACAGTACGGCAGCGACGCCAAGCGCGGGTTCCTGCAACAAATCTACAGCGTCGAACTCTCCGATCAGCTGGTCAATCACTACACGAAAGTCCTGTACACGCTAGAAGCCAATAAGGAAAAGCTCGTCGAGCAAAGCAGCGAACGCTTCGTCCAGGACCGCATCAAAACCTACCGCAACTTCATCCGCCTCGCCGAAGACGGCTGCCTGGACTGGGGAATCATGATGTTCCAAAAAATGAACGGGTGAGCGGTAGTGTGCTAGTTCGTAACTTCTTTAGGGCCCGCATCAGTAGCGCAGGCCCTAAAGAACTAACGAACTAAAATACTAACGAACTACCTACTCTTCCTCAAACGGCAACAACAGCTGTAGCCCCTCCCCGCCCTCCCGCTCCAGGTTACTGATACTCAGCCCGAGCAGGCGTACGCTGGGCACCTCGTCCACGTTTTCTTCCAGCAATTGGTGCGCGATCTCCTTCAGGTCGCTCAGCTTACGGATCTCCCCGCTGAAACTGCGGCTGCGGGTATGGATGACAAACTCGGGACTTTTCATCTTCAGGGTGACCGTCCGGCCGAAATTGTCGCGCTCCACGAGGTACTCGAAGATCTTCTCCGCCAGCCAGTCCGTCTTAGCTTTCATTTCACTTAGGGTCGTAACGTCGTCGCTGTAGGTGCGCTCCGCCCCGACGCTTTTACGGTTGCGGTTTGGATTGACGGGGCGGTCATCACGCGCCCGCACGATGCGGTAGTAGTGGCGCCCGACCTTGCCGAAGCGCTGCGCCATTTCCAACTCACTCAGCGGCAGCAGGTCCGCCCCGGTCCGGAATCCCATTTTGTGCATCCGTGCGGCCGTGACCTTGCCGATGCCGTGAAAGTCCTCGATTGGCAAGGCGGACAAAAAAGCCGGGGCCTCCTCGGGCTCGATGACCTTCATGCCGTTGGGCTTGTTGATGTCGCTGGCCACCTTCGCCAGGAATTTATTGAAGCTCACCCCCGCCGATGCGGTCAGCTGCGTGGCGGCAAAGATCTCCTCGCGAATGGCCTGCGCGATCAGGGTGGCGGAGGCCGGGCCGCGCTTCGTTTCGGTCACGTCGAGGTAGGCCTCGTCCAGGCTTAGCGGCTCCACCAGGTCGGTGTAGGAGTAAAAGATCTCCCGGATCTGGTCGGAGACCTCCCGGTATTTCTCGAAGCTGGATTTCACGAAGATCAGATCGGGACACAGCCGCTTAGCCGTCACGCTCGGCATGGCGGAGCGCACGCCGAACACCCGCGCTTCGTAGCTCGCCGCCGCCACCACTCCCCGCAGCTTGCTGCCGCCCACCGCGATGGGTTTGCCGCGCAGTTCGGGGTGGTCCCGCTGCTCCACGCTGGCAAAGAAGGCATCCATATCGATGTGGATGATCTTGCGCGGGTCAGTAAGGGGCAGCCGTCCGGCCTTTCGTTTCCATTTCATGCATCAACACTTCCGTGTCGGAGGTCAGCGCTTCCAATTCCCGCTGGCTGCTTTCCGAGGGAGTCGGCTCCTGGCTCAGTCGCTCGTCCAGCGCATCGCGTTGGGCCCGGAGGCGCCGCAGTTCTTCCAGTGCCTCGGAGTCGCTCAGCTTTTCGGCCCGCTCGGTCAGCTTGGTGTACAGCGTTTCCAGGCGATCGAGGGCACCGTCGTACTTGCCCGCGTCGAGTTTGTCGCGCTCGCTCCGCAGCAGGTTCCAGGCCTCACTGCCCAACTCCCTGGCCTTGCCGATGATCTTTTGGCTCTGCTCCCTTTCCTGGGGGGTGCCGAGGAAGTAATTGTAGGCGAGAATTCCAACGAGCAGCAGGAGCCCGAGTTTGATCAGCGTTTGCATCCTAGGGAAGTTTAGGCAAAGATACGGCGGGTGGACGGCGGGGCCACGGGTGCAGGGAACATTGTTGGATAAATCCAGGATTGCACCAAGTGCTAGGCAGATAGTGTGCTTATTTTGATTACAACCATGACGTAAGTCCCTGATGATTTCGCCATAAACGGGCATCAACAGCAAAATAATTACAAATAATTTGTTTCAAACTTGGTTTGTATTCCAACAGGGAGTAAATTTGGTGCATCATCAGAAGGTGTCACATGGACCTCACTATACGCATCAGCAGGAAAGGAACCCGGGTCGTCAAGGCCTCCGAACTGCACCGCGCGCTCGGGCTCGCCGATCATCACTACCAGGCCAACGTCCGGGTGTGGATCAAGGACGTGTATCAATTCGCGGACGGCATCCGCACACCCGAGGGCCTGCGGGATTACGCCCGCTCCTCCAATACGAAAACCGACGTGGTGCACGAGTACTACTTCAACCTCGAGTTGGCGCGCCTCGTTGCACTGTCCACCAAGTCGAAGGTCAAGCAGGCCATCGCGACCAAGCTGAGTAAGGAGGAAGCCATCTTCCCCGACCGGGTGCAACTCACCGCCGAACAGACCATCGAATTACTGGAGCAGACCAGGGCCATGACCCGCTTTAGCTGCCAGATCGCCGCGGAGGAGCGTCACCTGCGGGCTTACGTGCGCCGGACCGGTTCGGCCGACTACTGGAACCGGTACCGGGTGGATAACGTAGTCAAGACCACCATGGAACGGCTGCGCGAGGAGCTGGATGTCCGCAAAGTGCCCTACACCAAATCCCACCGCGTCCGGGAGTTGCTTTACCGTCAGGATGCCCTGGAGTGTATCCGCATCGGTATTGTGGATCACTACGCCGGCCAGGGCTACAGTATTCCTTACTCCCTGCAACTTGGCAAATTAGCCCGGGAGCTGGCCGATACCATGCGCTTAGAAGTGACTGACGATCGGATGGGGGAGGGGCTCTTTACCCCGCCGGCGGACACGGAGGTCATCCGTCAGCTGCAGCGAGTAGCCGCTTAGGTCGGTCTGCCTTCAACATACTTCAGAAACCAGAAAACCAGTAGGGCCGACTCATCCTGGTAGTCCACTTCCCGTAGGCTCTCCCGGTAAGTTTCCATGACGCCCTCTTCCTCCGCTAAGAATGGGCGAAGGGTTTGCAACAGCTTCGTGTAGCGAGGGAAGTCTGCCGCCGGTGGGATCGGACTTAGCTCCGAGCTTTTCACATACCGATTGCAGTAGTGGGGTAGAGTAGGGGGCATACCGGGCGGGGTACTGTCCGCTCAAGTACAGGGAAACCATATTGTAATCGTCGTCGTGGTAGTGGGTAGGAATACGTGCCTTCGGCTTGGCGTCCCGGTAGCGATTAAAGAGCTCGTTGATGTAAAAGACGAAACGTTGGACGCGGCCCTCTAAGTCCCGGTCTTCGCTAAACAGGTCGCGGAAGGCATCACGCACGAAATCTGCCTCCCATTCCATTATCGCAAGCATGCTGGCCTTCGGGTCGTAGCCGCCCCGGCGGTAGTGGCGGCGGTTGGTTTTACTGTCCAGGGCGGCATCGTAGCTGGCGGCCAAATCCTTGCTTTCTACCCGGAAGTGGGTCTGCCAGTTTTGCTGAGTTTCCCAGAGGGGGAGGAACTCCCGACCCTCGTCACTTTTCATCCAGAGTGGGAACCCTTCAAGGGCTTTTCTGATTTTAGGCACCTGCATGCCGGCAAATTTACGATCTTTATCCAGTGGAATTCTATCAGTCTATTGAAACTCCCTCCGTTGCCGAGGTCTACGAAAGTTACCGGGAGTTTGAACTGGTAGTAGACAGCAGGCTGGTAGGCAACCCGGAGAAATCCCTCTTTTTTGCGCTGGTTGGCGAACGCCGGGACGGACACCAATTTATCGCTTCGCTTGTCCGCCAGGGCGTACGCACCTTCGTGGTGGCGCGCGGTCGGATTGCGCACTATCACGCCGCCATACGTGAGGCCGAGCGGGAAACGCCCAGGGCACCCGCTACCCCGCAGATCACCCTGTTCGTAGTAGACGATCCGGCTCAGCTGCTCCGGCAACTGGCCGCCTTTCACCGGAGGCAATTCAACATTCCGGTAGTGGCCATTACCGGAAGTAACGGAAAAACCATCGTTAAAGACTGGTTGGTGCAGTTGTTGTCCGCACAGTTTGTCGTTTGTGGCTCCCCCCGTTCCTACAACTCACTCATCGGCCTTCCGCTTTCCGTATGGCAGCTCAACGACAGTCACCAGATCGGGGTGTTTGAGGTAGGCATCAGCCAAGCGGGCGATATGGAGACCCTGCGGGATTTGCTGCGGCCAACCTGTGGGATACTGACGCACGTCGGTACGGCCCACCTGAGTAATTACGAATCTCCCGAGCAACTGAAGCGCGAAAAATTGTTGCTTTTCGAAGGGGTCGACTGGGTGTTGTTTCCGCAGGACAGTGAGGAGCTCCAACTGCTGATCGGCGAGCTGAAACGTCCTCCTCCGGTAGTTACTTGGTCTGGTGAAGGAAACCAGGGCCTGCGCATTCACCAACTTGAGCTGGAAGACCTCGCTTTTCCTACGCTCACTGGCGTGTACTTAGATAACGCGCGGATGGCCGCCGCGGCAGCTCACCTGCTGAACATCGAGTTGCGCAACCTTACGGCGGGAGTCGGCCGCCTCGTACCGCTCAAGAATCGCTTGGAGCAGCGGGAGGGCCGCGATGGTGGTCCCGTCATTAATGACAGCTACAGCAACGACTTTACTGCCCTGGGCGCAGCCCTGTCCTTTGCGGAAAGCCAGGATACCTTCGGTAAGTATCACCGTCATATTGGGCACGGTCCAGGAAATACCAAATCTGGGCGGCAAGTTGACGGCTTTATTCAGTGGCCGGGTGGAACGGCTCCTTCTGGTCGGCCCCGCCAATGCGGCATTAGGGGTTAACGTAGGCACCACCACCCACTACTCCTCCGTCGAGGCGCTGATCAAAGACATCCACACCCTGACCTTCCATCGCCAGACCGTGCTGGTAAAGGGGGCCAGCTACGAGCATTTTGACCAGATCGCCGATCTACTCAGTCGCCAACTGCACCGGACCACCCTGACGGTCAACCTGACCGCCATGCGGCAAAACCTTCGGCAGTACCGGCAGCAGCTACCCCCGGAGTGCAGGATCATCGTGATGGCTAAGGCATCGGCTTACGGCAGCGGAGCACTACCGGTCGCGCAGTTGCTGCAGGACGAAGGCGTCGACTACCTGGCCGTAGCCTACCCGACGGAGGGAAGGGAACTACGGGAAGGAGGAATCACGCTTCCCATCCTGGTCCTCAACGCGGAGGCCCATAGCTACCCCCAGCTGTTGGCCTACAATCTCGAACCGGTCGTTCACCAGCCGGAGCAGTTGCGGTTGGCCAATAGCCTGAACCTACCCATGCACCTGGAACTGGATACCGGGATGGGTAGACTGGGCTTCGTAGCCGAGGACTTCCGTAAGCTCAATATTCATTCCCAGGAAGAATTTGGCCAGGCAATTATCTCCCTGTTTACCCACTTGGCGGCCAGTGACGATAGCTACCACGATGACTTCACCCACGAACAACTGCTGGCCTTCGAGCGGGCGTACGTCCACTTTCAGGCCTCCGGGGGGAGTCCGGTACTGCGACACGCACTGAATACAAACGGTATTTCCCGCTTTCCCGAGGCGGCCTACGACATGGTTCGCTTGGGCATCGGACTTTACGGAATCGGGGACGAAAGCATGAAATTACACCTACGGCCCGTACTTACCCTGACGACTACCGTCACTTCCATCACCCTACGCAATGCCGGCGAAACCATCGGTTACAGTCGGCGGGGAAAAATCTACGAACGAAGCCGGATCGCGGTACTTAGCATTGGCTACGCGGACGGACTTCCCCGCCTGGCGGGGGAGGGTCGCTTCGCGGTCCGCATCAAGGGCCACCTGGCCCCGACGGTGGGGGCCATTTGTATGGACATGTGTATGATCGACGTGACGGGTATTCCGCAAATCCAGGTGGGCGACGAGGCCGTGATCTTCGGTCCCGACCACCCCGTTGAAATTCTCGCCGAGGCCGCCCTGACTATTCCGTATGAGATCCTGACGGGTATCGGCGCTCGCGTGCATCGGATCTATCTGGGCGATTAACCGCCGGTCGATTAGAGCCAGTATAGCAGTAGAATAATTGAGCGCTCGTTTGGGTTTCCGCTCACCACCGCGAAATAGGGGTGTTTTCGTCTGGCTCGGGAAACGCAAACAAGCGCTTATTCAATCACTTCGACGGGGTCTCCACCGATTTTACCGCTGTTTTGGGTAACCAGCGGCTGGGTCACGCCCCCGCCGGGCGGCAGTTCCGCCCGCACGCGATGTAAGCCGAATATCCGTGCAGTCACGAAAGGAGTAGGGTGCACTCCAGCCCGATTCGGTACCCGACTCTTCGTCGTAACGGATACTGCACGTCGTCCAGCTCTACCCCGCTGGCGTCGCGAACCACAAGGCCGTTATTGGCGCGCTTGTCCGGCGCATCCTCGGCTTCCATGAGCAGGTGGACATCGCTGAGGTAGATATCACGGATGCTTTGTACGCACCCGCGAAGCCTTCGATGCGGCTCGTACCCTGTCACCCGGCCCCGGATGTTGCGAAAGGCGATGCGCTCGATGCGGCCTACCTCGCGAGGAGGGGTTGCGCTTACGCACCACCAGCCAGAACGGGTCGCCGTTACCCCACCAGTTAAAGTGCTTGCGGTTACAGGCTACCGTGATGTCGGTAAACAACACATCACTTACCGTACCGCCGTCGCGGACGATAATGCCCATTCCCCGGTTCGTATTCCGGATGCTGCAGTTCGAAAAGGTGATGTGGCGGAAGTCCCCCCAGGTTTCCGTGCCGATTTTCAGGGCGGTGGAGGTGCTGATGAGGGAGCAGTTGCTCACCGTGATGCCCACGCAATCCTCGTAGCGGTCGCCGGTGCGGGTCGACTTAAGCACGATGGCGTCGTCGCCGGTATGGATGATGCAGTTCGTCACGACCACGTCGCGGCTGCCGTCGATGTCAATGCCGTCGGCATTGACGCCCTGAGTGAAGCTGGATCGTATGTACAGGTCGCTTACCCGCACCCGGGCGCACCACTTGAAGTGCAGCGTCCAGTCGGTGGATTCGATCAGGCTCACGCCGCTCACCATGATATCGGTACACTCCTCCAGAAATACCAGGCATACGTAGGGGGCTACTTTGTAGTACATCATCATTTCCACGCCGCTGCGCCGGGCATTGTCGGTTTCTTCCTGAATAAAACCGTCCGTTTCCTTCAGGGACAGGTAGGTGCGGCGGGCCCGGCCGTCGATGGTGCCCTGGCCCGTGATGCTGACGTCGGTAGCCCCCTTGGCGTACAGGAGAACCGGCGTGCCCTTGCCGGGGAGGGCTTCCGTATAAGCTTTGTAGATCGGTTCGTCCGTAACATAATCCAGACTATCCCGGCTGGCGAGCAGGCGGGCGCCGGCGCGCAGGTGCAGGGTGGTATGGGAATACATGCGTAGGCTACCGCTCAAGTAGTTGCCCCGGGGAATGATCACGGTGCCGCCGCCGGCCTGGTGGGCCGCATCGAGGGCGGTCTGTATGGCCGCCGTGGATAGGGAGGTACTGTCATCCCGTGCTCCGTAGTCGGTGATGAGGTACACGTCCTGCCCGGAAAGACCGGTCACCAGCAGAAACGCTAGGAGTAGTAGATAATTTCTCATCGCTGTAGCACCAGTTTAGCCGTACGTAAGCCGTTCACGGCAGCAATCCGTAATGGGTAGAGGCCCGGCGGAATATGTGTCAAACACGCTCTACATTACCCGCGTTCGACGGGTGAGGTACTGGCCGTTTTAGGGCGACTTTCGTTTTACCAGGCTTGTGGGTCGCGCTACGGGGTAGGGGAAAGGCGCTGCGGGGTCGCAGGTGCAATGACGGGGAGGTGCCTAACTTGGGCCCATGAAGATTGCCTTTTTAGACCACGATGCCCATCCCTTCCTGCGTGAGTCCCTGGAAGCCGACGGCCATACCGTGGTGGATCACAGCACCAGCGACCGCGCCCACGTATTGTCACTGCTGCCTGAATTCGACGGCCTCATGCTGCGCTCACGTTTTAATGTGGACCGCGAACTACTGGATGCCGCGGGCCCCCGCCTGAAGTTCGTGGCGCGCTGGGGCGTAGGCACCGACCATATCGATCTGGCTTACGCCCGGGAGCGGGGGATTACGGTATTTAACAGTCCGGAAGGGAGTAAGCATACCGTGGCGGAACACACCGTCGGCATGCTCCTCATGCTGCTGAATCACCTGGGGCGTGCCGATCGGCAGGTACGGGAGGGCAGGTGGGTACGCCGGGAGAATACGGGAACGGAGCTCCAGTACCTGACCGTCGGCCTAGTCGGCTACGGGAATATGGGGCAAATGACCGCCCGGCGGCTGTCCGGATTTGGGTGCCGGGTGATTACTCACGACCGCTTCCGGACCAACTACGGAGACGACTACGCCGAGGAGGTAAGCCTGGAAGCGCTGCAGCGGGAAGCGGACGTGGTGAGCTTGCATGTTTTTTTGGAAGGCAACCACCACTACGCGAACGCGGACTGGTTTCAGGCCTTCTCCAAGCCTTTTTACCTTATCAACACGGCGCGCGGGCAAGTCGTCAATACCCACGACCTGGTGCAGGCGATGGAAACCGGCCAGGTACTGGGTGCGGCACTCGACGTCAACGAATACGAGGAGCAAAGCTTCGTAGCCCTGAACCCCGACCAGCTGCCGCAACCCTATCAGTACCTCAGAAATAGTGACCGTACGGTCCTGACCCCCCACATCGCCGGCTGGAGCTACGAGGCGGAGGAGGGCCACGCGCGTACCCTCTACCGAAAAATCACTGCGGCCTTCTCCTAACGCTTCACCAATCCTACGTCTGCCATGCACCGCATTTTATTCTTATCCCTATTTAGCTTATTTGCCCCCGCGCTCCGCGCGGGCGATGGTATGTGGCTGCCCCTGCTGCTCCAAAATCTCAACGAGGAGGAGATGCGGGCCATGGGTATGGAAATGACCGCCGAGGACATCTACAGCATCAACCACAGTAGCTTAAAGGATGCGATCGTGCACTTTGGCGGATTCTGTACCGGTGAGGTGATCAGTTCGCGCGGCTTGGTGCTCACTAACCACCACTGCGGCTACGGCGCTATCCAGGACCATTCCACCCTGGAGAATAACTACCTCGAACGGGGCTTCTGGGCGATGGAGGACACGGAGGAACTCCCCAACCCGGGACTCTTCGTCACCTTCATCGAACGAATAGAGGACGTAAGCGCGCAACTACTCGAGGGAGTATCGGACGGACTGTCCGAGCGGGAGCGCAGCCGGATAATCCAAGAAAATACAGCCCGCTTGCGGGACGCGTTCAGTTTACACGCCTTCGAGGAACTCCTCATTAAGCCCTTTTACGGAGGAAACCAGTATTACGCATTCATCACCAAAACCTACTCCGACATCCGGCTGGTGGGCGCGCCGCCCTCCTCCATCGGAAAGTTTGGAGCGGACACCGATAACTGGGAATGGCCCCGCCACACGGGTGACTTCAGTCTGTTCCGCATTTACACCGCCCCCAACGGGGATCCGGCAGCCTATAGTCCCGACAACGTACCGATGACAGATGCCCATCACCTGGAGGTCAGTACTGCGGGCGTCACCCCGGGCGACTTTTCCCTGATCTTTGGTTTTCCCGGTACGACGGACCAGTACCTCCCCGCCACGGCCATGGCGCAACGTACCGGGGTGATCAACCCCATTCGTATCGGTCTGCGGGATCTAAGCCTGGCCGTGATCGACAGCGCCATGCGTACCGATCCACAGGTGCGGATCGACTACGCCTCGAAGCAGGCCCGGATAGCGAACGCCTGGAAAAAGTGGCGGGGCGAGAGCCAGGGGGTGGCCGCCGTGGACGCCGTAGCCCAACGTGCCGCCCTGGAACGGGAGTTTACGCTGCGGCTGGAAGCGAAGCCCTCGGCGCGGGCCAGGTACGCGGAACTGCTTCCGACGCTAAACCAGCTTTACGCGAGCCGCGAGCCGCTAGCTATTGCCCGCGCTTACGTAGGCGAATTAAACTACAATATCGACCTGTTTCGGATTGCCAATATCCTCGATGCCCGGACCGCCTTAGTGGAGAACAACGGAATGGAAGCTTTCCGTGAGGGAGTACCCGGCCTCCTTACAACCCTACGAACCTTCTACGCGGGCTACCGCCCCGACGTAGACCTGGAGGTCACCCGTGCGCTACTGCGGGAATATTACGCCGGGGTCACCGCCGAATTTCAGGCACCCGCCGCGACCGATCAACTACGGGAGGCGGGCGGATATGCCGGCTTGATTAGTACCACTTTTGAGGGCAGTCTACTGGCCCGCGGCGACACTTTGATTCAATTGCTGGAATCCGATCCGGAAGCTTTCGTGGACGCGGTCCGCTCCGACCCGGCCTTCCGCTTCGTACGGGGGCTGAATGCATTTAGCGAGGCGCGCATCACCAACCCCTACAACGAATATGCGACACGCATCAACGGACTACAGCGACGGTATATGGAGGCGCTCCTTCGCTTTTTCCCGGAGCGTCGCTTCTATCCGGATGCGAACGGCACCCTGCGGGTGAGCTACGGTAAGTTTGAGGGGTTCACGGACCTAAATGGAGATACCACTACCTACATGACCTACCTGGACGGGGTGCTGGACAAATACATCCCCGCCGACTATGAATTCGACGTTCCGCGGAAACTGCGGGACCTGTACGCGGCCAGGGATTATGGGGTGTATGCCACCGCGGACGGCAGGCTGCCCGTATGCCTTCTCGGCTCCAATCACACGACCGGGGGGAATAGCGGCAGCCCGGCGCTGAATGGCCGCGGCCAGTTGGTCGGGCTGAACTTCGACCGCACCTGGCAGAGTACGATGTCGGACGTGCACTACGATCCCGCTATTTGCCGGAACATCATGGTGGATATTCGCTACGTACTTTTCCTGATCGATAAGTTAGGTGGAGCGGGGCACCTGGTGGACGAAATGACCGTCCTTCGTTGAAGGAAGATTAGCAGCCTCCACCGGGTGCCCCGCTCAACTTTCCTATCCGGGGGTGACGACCACGCGGCGGGTGACCAGGCGTCCGTCGAGGGTCATGCGCAGAAAGTACACGCCGGCGGGAAGGCCGGTGGTCTCAATGCGCTCGCGGAAGCTTCCGCCTACCGTGCGAACGTCCTGCCGCTGGGCGATCACCCGTCCCGCGGGATCGATAAGCTGGTAGGAGAAGCGCTCGGTGCCGGTATGCGCGGCCGATACCTGGATGGCCTGATCGCCGGAGACGGGGTTGGGGGACAGCAGGATGGCCGCGTCCAGCTCCGGGTCGATGGTGGAGGTGGTGAAGGCCCCGTTACGGAAGACGAACGATTCACTGAAGGAGCCGCTGACGTCGTAGCGGTTGACCGGGCGGACGCGCCAGTAATAGCGCCGGCTGGGGGTGAGGATGTCATTGACCACGACGCTGGTGTCGGTAATCATGTAGGACTTGAAGACCCCGCCGTCAAAATTCGGGCTGATGTTGAGCTGAACGATGTAGAAATCCGCATTGTCCACGGCATTCCAGACCAGCCTGACCTCGTCGGAGAAGGGCACGTCCGTCCGATCGGCGGGGCTGATGAGATCCAGGTCCTCCCCGCGCGCCGCCGCGAAACTGGGCGTGACCGGGCTAATCAGGCCGATGCGGCCGCTCAGGTTGGTCGTCATCGCGGTGATCTGCTCTTCGGAAAAATTTTCCACGCAGCCATCGTTGGCGTAGGACATGATGTTATCGGCCGGCACGGCAAAGCGGGTGCTGTCGGGATCAAGCAGGCTGTCGGGATAGAAGCCCGCGTTGTTGCACTGCCAGCGACCCGGGAGGTAATCCGGCGTCGTGTCGCAAAAACCGTCCGCGGCGTCCTCGCAGTTGCTGCCGTCGACCCGTTCCACCTCGATGACGCGGCTGCCGTAGGTGAGGGTAGCCGGGGCGGGCTTGTCGAAGGCTTCTACATCCTCGATCTCGTCGACGCTTTCCCAGCCGAAGAAGGTGTGGGGAAGACCGAAGTAGTGACCGACCTCGTGGCTCCAGGTGCGGCCGTTACCGCTGACGCAGTTGACGCCCAGTACGATGGCATCTTCCGAGGGACTGTAGTAGCCACAGTTTCCGGCCGGATCGCCGACTACGAAATTATTGAATACGCCGGTACGGCTGAAGTTGCTGATCAGGTCGCGTCCATCCTCGTACTCGTGTTGGAAGTAGACCGTACTGTTCACGTATTCGATGTCGCGGTCCAGGTAGAACTGGATGTTCAGCTTGGCAAAATCCGCGTTCAAAGTGACGAAGCTGTTGAGGAGATTTGTCGGGTTGATGTATCCGGCTCCGTCGTCATCGCCCACGATCGTGAGCTGAATGGGAACGTAGAGCAGCTCGGCGGACTTGGCCCGGGGGGGGATTTTACCGGCCTGGTATTTATCCAGCCAGGGGGAGCGATCCGTCGTCCCGCACCCGAGCTCCGCCAGGGTGGACTGGGCGGTAAGCGAGGAGGAGAAGCATAGTACAAAGAGAAGCAACGCGGGGAGTAGCCGTGCAATCATCGGAACGGGTTAAGGGGTTGAACGGTAAAAATACTTTAAGCCCGCTGCTTGAACCGTCTGAATGACGGCATAAACGAGCATCCGCGCAAATTTGGCTACTTTCGCCCTTCTCACACCAACAATTATAGCTTTTCGGACGATTGATCATCCGAGAACACTAAACCACAAGCAGTATACCAATGAGTAAAGTAACCGTCGTCGGCGCCGGAAATGTCGGCGCCACCGTAGCCAACGTGTTGGCACATAAGGATCTCGTACGGGAGGTCGTAGTACTCGACATCAAGGGCGATATGGCGCGCGGAAAGGCCCTTGATTCCTGGCAGCAGGCCAGTATCGACGGCTACAGCACCCGCCTGACCGGTACCGAGAACTACGCCGACACGGCGGACAGCGACATCGTGGTCATCACCGCCGGTATTCCCCGCAAGCCGGGCATGAGCCGCGACGACCTGATCTCGACCAACGCCAAGATCGTGACCATGGTCACCAAATCGATCATGGAGCATTCCAAGAATCCCATCATCATCGTGGTGTCCAATCCTCTCGACGTGATGACCCACGCGGCCTTCAAGGCCAGCGGGCTTCCCCGCAACCGCGTCTTCGGCATGGCCGGCATCCTGGATACCGCCCGCTACCGCGCCTTCCTGGCCACCGCCCTCGACGTCAGCCCCAAGGACATTCAGGCCATGCTGCTGGGCGGACACGGCGACACCATGGTACCGCTGCCCCGCTACACGACGGTCAGCGGCATCCCCGTCACCGAAATGATCTCCGACGAAGACCTGGAGGCCATCGTCGACCGCACCAAATCGGGTGGGGGAGAGCTCGTCAAGCTGATGGGTACCTCCGCCTGGTACGCCCCCGGTGCCGCCGCCGCCCAGATGGTGGCCAGTATCGTCCGCGACGAGAACCGCATCTTCCCCTGCTGCGCGCAACTCGACGGCGAGTACGGTATGTCCGACCTCTTCCTCGGCGTACCCGTGAAACTCGGTAAGGAGGGCATCGTGGAGGTCATCGAGCTGAAGCTCAACGACGAAGAGATGGGCCTGCTGAATAACAGCGCCGACCACGTTCGCGAAGTCATGGCGGTGCTGGAGGGCATGGATATTTAGAGGGAAGGGGTTTGGGGGCGATGAGGTCAAGGAGTTAAGGGGTCAAGGGGCACGTGCGCATCCCCTGACCCCCTGACTTTATCGTACATTTGGTCCATTCACCGCTGCCGTATGCAACCCATTAAGCCCACCGTTCTCAATCCGCAGGAAGCCGATAAGCTGGAGCGGATCGCCTTTATTCTCAAGACGGTGGCCCACCCCCTGCGGCTGGGCATCGTGCACCTGCTCGAACAGTACCCCCGGCTCAGCGTGAGCAGCATCACCGACGCGCTGGAATCGGAGCAGTCGCTGGTTAGTCATCACCTCCAAACGATGAAATTGAAGGGGATCCTCAGCGCCAAGCGCGACGGGCGCTCCGTGATGTATTCGCTCAAGGAACGCGACGTGAGCCTCATCATCGAGTGCCTCGAGAACTGCCAGTGTAATATGTAAGAGCTTGTTTGGGTTTTCCGAGCCTGACGAAAACGCCGCTATTTTGGGTCTATTCGAGCTTCGAAAGGGGGAGGTGCACTTCGTGGCTGCTTCGCGGTGACGGGCTAAGTGACGCTTTTTGAGAGGAAGAACAGGCGCAAAAGAGCAAGTTTGCGGCGGTGAGCGGAACCCCAAACAAGCTCGAATAGCCCGGTTTTGGCACGGGGAACTGCCCCGCACCCGCGGCCCCGCCCCCGGATACAAGGTGCCTACTTCGTGCCTATATTTGCGGCCATGACGGAAAAGGTGCTCATCCTCGACTTTGGCAGCCAGTATACTCAGCTGATCGCCCGGCGGATCCGGGAGCTCAACGTTTACAGCGAGATCGTACCCTATAACAAGGTGCCCGAGCTCGACGACAGCTACAAGGCGGTGATCCTGAGCGGCAGCCCCTTCAGCGTCCGTGACGAAAATGCCCTGCGCCCCGCACTGGATCAAATCGTCGGTAAACGCCCCGTACTGGGCATCTGCTACGGCGCGCAGTACATCGCCGATTACTACGGCGGGACGGTCAGTCGGAGCCTGAAGCGGGAGTACGGGAAGGCCAATTTGGGGCGGGTACAGCGTTCGACGGGCCTGCTTGCGGGCATTGGGGCGGGTTCGCAGGTGTGGATGTCGCACGGCGATACCATCCAGGACCTTCCCCCGGGCTTTGAGCTCCTCGCCTCCACCGCGGACGTGGAAGTGGCCGCCTTCGGTAGTGTCGACGGCAAATTCGGGCAGCCGGTTTACTGCATCCAGTTCCACCCCGAGGTGTACCACAGCCTGGACGGCAAACAGCTGCTGCAGAACTTCGTGATCGACATCGCGGGCTGCTCCGGCGACTGGACGCCGGCCCACTTTATCGAAGAGACCGTCGAGGCGCTGCGGGATAAGATCGGCCCCGAAGACCGCGTCCTGCTGGGACTTAGCGGGGGCGTAGACAGCTCCGTAGCCGCCATGCTGCTGCACCGCGCCATCGGCAAGCGGCTGTTCTGCTTCTTTATCGACAACGGACTGCTGCGGAAGGACGAGTTTGAGGAAGTAGAGCGCAGCTACGAGGGAATGGGACTGAACGTCACGGCCATTGACGCCAAGCGGGAGTTCTACGCGGCGCTCGCCGGGGTGTCCGATCCGGAACTTAAGCGCAAGGCCATCGGCCGCGTCTTCATCGAGGTGTTCGAGCGCGAGGCGAACAGGCTGACCAACATCAAGTACCTGGCGCAGGGCACGATCTACCCCGACGTCATCGAGAGCGTCAGCGTGCATGGGCCCTCCGTCACCATTAAGAGTCACCACAACGTGGGCGGACTGCCCGAAAAAATGGGCTTGCTCATCGTGGAGCCGCTGCGCAATTTGTTCAAGGACGAAGTGCGCCGCGTGGGCACCGAGCTCGGTATGCCGGCTCACCTGATCGGCCGCCACCCCTTCCCCGGCCCGGGCCTGGCCATCCGCATTCTTGGGGACATCACGCCCGCCAAGGTGCAGCTGTTGCAGGAGGCCGACGCGATCTACATCGACAAGATGCGGGAATACGGCCTCTACGACCAAGTGTGGCAGGCGGGCACCATCCTCCTGCCGGTACAGTCGGTGGGCGTCATGGGCGACGAACGCACCTACGAGCAGGCCGTCGCGTTAAGGGCGGTAAGCTCGACCGATGGGATGACCGCCGAATGGAGCCACCTGCCCTACGAGTTCCTGGCCGCCGTCTCCAGCTCGATCATCAATAATGTAAAAGGAATCAACCGCGTCGTTTATGACATCAGTACCAAGCCGCCGGCAACCATCGAGTGGGAGTAGCCCCCTGTATTACTGTCTGCTGGCCCTGCTGCTGGCGACGGTTGCGAGCTCCTGTGAGCTCTTTCGGCCGGTGGATTCCACCCGGCCCTCCACCACGAACCGCCCCGGCAGGAACGACGAAAACCTCGACCCCGTGCAGGGCCGCCGGGTCTTCGACGCCGAGACCGGCACGTACATCTACGTCAACGCGCCCACCGAACCAATGGACACCGTGCAGTGGACGGACGCTTCCCCCGGTGGCGTCATGCCCATCACCGAAGACGGCACCCAGGCCTACGTACCCCCGCCGACGGCAGCCCCCACCGCGCCCGGGCTCCCCTCCGTCCGCCAGACCGGGACGGGGCGCAACGGCTCCCGCCTGCTCACCGGCTACGGGGTGGACTTCATCCTGCCCTTCCTCTCCGACCGCAATCCCGATCAGGCGGAAAGCATGGATGCCAACTCCCTCTGGGCGCTGCACTTCTACAGCGGTGCCGAAATGGCGCTCGAGGAGCTGAAGCGAGGAGCTACGGCCTTCGACGTGCGCGTGCAGGATTCCCGGGCTAGCGCACAAAAGGTTACCAGTATTCTGGGCTCGCCCGCGTACGAGCGCTCCCAACTGATTATCGGGCCCTACCTCAAGGAACAGGTTACCCAGATCGCCGAAGCCGTCCGCGGGCAGGAGAAAGTGCTCATCTCCCCGTACAGCGCCGCCACCGGCATCAGCGAATCCAATACGAACTACATCCAGGTGAACCCCACCCTGGAGACCCACCTGCGTAGCCTGCTCGGCCACGCTTACCGCAGCCAGGGGGGCGACCGCATCGTACTCGTCGCGCCCGCCGGACAGCGGAGCCGCTTAGCCTACTTTCAGGACGAGTACAAACTGCTGACGGGGGATGACCAGGGGCAGCCGCTGGAAGAACTCATCATCAGCGGGGAAGTGCCCGACCTGTCGCAGTACCTGCAGGGCCGCCGGACGGTCTTCATGGTGCCGGTCTACGAAGACGAAACCTTCGTCTCCAACTTTCTCCGGCAGGCCTACCAAAACACCGTAAGCGAACGCGGCGATAACGTAGCTATATATGGACTCCCGCAGTGGGCGGATTTCGAGCGCTTGAACGCCGACTTCATCGCGGGAACCAACGTACACATCAGCAGCAGCGTCTTCGTAGACCGGCTCGACCCTGAAGTGCGGGAGTTTCGGAAGGATTTCTTCGACCGTTACGCGACCCTGCCCCGCGATGAGGCCTTCATCGGCTACGACGTGACCAAGTACTTTCTGAATATGGTCGCCCGTTACGGCACCCGCTTTCAGTTTGAATTGGAGAACAGTCCGGAAGACATGATGCACACCAGCTTCCGCTTCTCGCCCGTAGCGGTAGTGCCGGCCGATGCGACCGACCTGGAGGAGGCCGTTATCGATCGCTTCGAGAATAAGTTCGTCAATATCCTCCGCTACACCGATTTTGCCTACCAACGGGTAAATTAGCGGACGTGCGGGTTGCCTTCAGTCCGGTATACCGGTATCAACTGCCCCCGAAGCACCGCTTCCCCATGGACAAGTACACCCTGCTTCCCGAGCAGTTGCTGTACGAGGGTACCATCCAGGAGGCGGCCTTCTTTACCGCCGACCCCTTAGGTGAGGAGGCGATCCTGCGCACCCACTCCGCGGAATACTGGGATAAACTGCGTTCCAACACCCTGAGCCGCAAGGAAGCCCGGGCCATCGGTTTTCCCGTACGACCGGAACTGATTGCCCGTGGCCGTATCATCGCCCAGGGTACCCTCGACTGCGCCCGCTACGCCTTTCGGGATGGGGTGGCCCTGAACGTGGCCGGCGGCACCCACCATTCCTTTGCCGACCGGGGAGAGGGCTTCTGCATTTTTAACGACATCGCGATTGCCGCCAACGAACTCCTGCTGACGGGGGAGGTAAGTCAGGTGTTGATCGTGGACCTCGACGTACACCAGGGAAACGGGACCGCCAGCATTTTTCGGAACGAACCCCGGGTGTTCACCTTCAGCATGCACGGCGCGCGTAACTATCCGACGCGGAAGGAAAAGTCCGACCTGGACATCGGCTTGCCCGACGGTACCGGTGACCGCATCTACCTGGATACGCTGCGGGCGCACCTGCCGGGATTGCTGGACGGGATTCGGCCGGACCTGGTCTTCTACCTCAGTGGAGTGGACGTGCTCGAAACGGATAAGCTCGGACGCCTGGCGATGAGCATTCAGGGATGTAAGGAGCGCGACCGGTACGTGCTGCAGTGCTGTCTGGACCGCCAGATTCCGGTGGCCGTGGCCATGGGCGGCGGCTACAGCGAGCGGCTGGCCACCATCATCGAGGCCCACGCCAATACCTACCGGGTGGCCGTGGGGCTGTTTGGCTAAGCGCTTGTTTGGGATTCCGTTCACCGCCGCAAACTTGCTCTTTTGTGCCTATCCTTCGCCTCGAAAAAGGTCACTTAGCCCGCCACCGCGAAGCAGCCACGAAGTGCACCTCCCCTTTTTGAAGCTCGATTAGACCCAAAATAGCGGCGTTTTCGTCAGGCTCGGAGAACCCGAATAAGCTCTAATTCGGCCTACATGAAGTAAAGCATCAGGGCGATGATCGCGGCAATACACAGGCCGACCGCCACGATGGGGAACTGGCTGTTGCGGTACTTATCCACCAGCCGCTCCAGGGCTTCGTTCCAGGTCAGGCGCGTGCCGATGGCCTCGCGACAGAAAAACAGGTAGCGGTTGGTGATGTTGGCCGGGTTGCCGTGCTTGCTCAGGATGAGAAAGTCACCGTCAAGGAAGGCCAGCTCGTAGAGAAAGCTGTCGCGCATGATGCTCTGTCCGATGATGATCCGTTTCCCGTTCTCCTCCACCTCGTAGGCCATGGCGCTGACCACGCCGTCGGTCACCACCCGGATCTCTCCGCGGCCGTAGTCCTGAAAATCGTACATTTCCACGGCCGTGGCCCCGGGCCGGTCGGTCATCTTGACCCAGTTGACGGTGTAGAGGGGACTGTCTTCCTCGGCGAAGCTCGCTTCCCCGAATTTGGCTACGGCGGGCAGGATCCCCTGAATCATCTCCTCCAGGGATGCGTACTCCGGAAGATTGAGGTTAAAGGGCTCGGCGATTTTATCCAGCAGGCGATCCTCCATAGGACGCTAAATTACGCCTTTGTCTTCTCCTTGGCCCATTCGCTGCGCTTGCCGAAGTACTTCCTGGCCACCACCAGCAGACCGAAGCTTTCCGCGCCGTCTTTCTCGGTCACCGCGTGGTGGTGTCCGTGGGCCCGCAGGATGCCCCGGCTGTAGGAGCTGTCGAGCTGCTTGAACCACGGGAAACGGCGGTGGATGTACACGTCGTGAATGAGAAAGTAGATAGCCCCGTAGATGCTGATCCCGATGCCGACGAAGGTCAGCCAGAACCATCCGTCCAGGTTGAGACCGACGATGTAGCAGGCGGCGCTGGGGAGGGCAAAAACCAGAAAAAAGAGGTCGTTTTTCTCGAAAAATCCGGTCCTGTCGTGGTGGGGACGGTGGTGATCTTCGTGCCACACCCAGAGCAGGCCGTGCATCAGGTACTTATGGGCGGCCCAGGCCACGAATTCCATTCCGGCGACCGTAAGGAGGGTAATTCCAAGGTAGATAAGGACGTGCATAGTAGGAGTAAAACGAGCCGGACGGGCGATGGTTTAGGCCGCGGCGGGGCGGAGCTGCAAGGTACGTCCCGGCAAACGAGAGTCCATGCCAGGAGGGGAAAACGGTAGTTGTTTCGACGTAAGTGGTATCTTATGGCCCGAATCCGGTCGGGGTCTCCCACATTTTACCACCACCCATGTCCGTTGATCAATCACCAAATCTACAAATAGTGGGGGATAAGGGGATAAAACGCACACCGGGGCTGTAAGCGAAAAACGAATATCGGCATGGGTAGCAGCGGTATGCTTGCATAACAATGCGTGGTGACACCTATATCGAATTTGGCGGACTGAATTGAGCAAAAAAAGTGTCGTAAAGTGGTAAGTTGTGGGGCAAGGTGTTACCTTAGCGCAAGCGGTGAGCAAGTGTGCTCGCCGTAGATCGTTTTATGACACAACAGTACGATTTGCTGGGCGAATTTTACGTGGCGCTTGACTCCAAGGGCCGCGTTCGACTGCCCAGTGGCTTGCTGAAGGGACTGGGCGACCGCGACACGCTGAAATTTGTGGTGAACCGTGGCTTCGATAACTGTTTGGTCCTCTACCCTAAACCGGTATGGGACGAGATCAAGGCCGAAGTGGATAACCTCAATAAATTCAACCGGAAGAATCTTGCGTTCACGCGACTGTTCTACCGGGGCGCCAGCGAAGTGGTACCCGATTCCGCCGACCGGCTCCTGCTGCCCAAGCAGCTGCTGGCCTGGGCGAAGGCGGAGAAAAATCTAGTGCTGAATGCCATGAACGATCGCATTGAAATTTGGGCGGAAGCCGAATACGAAGCGCTGCTGAACGAGGAGTTGGAAGACTACTCGGCACTGGCGGAAGAAGTACTCGGTGGTTCGAGTACGGATACGCAGGCCTCGCTTTAGATGGCCTACCACGTCCCCGTACTGGCCGGCGAAAGCGTCGGTTATCTGGACCTCCGCCCCGGGGGAGTTTACGTTGATGCCACCTTCGGGGGCGGCGGCCACAGCCGCTTTATCCTCGAACAGGCCGGGTCGAAAGACCTGCGGCTGTTCGGATTTGACCAGGATGAAGCAGCCGAGGCCAACGCCCTGGACGATAGCAGATTTACCTTCGTAGCCGCCAACTTCCGCAACCTGCGCAATTTCCTGAGACTTTACGGAGTCGACCGGATCGACGGCCTGCTCGCCGACCTGGGGGTTTCCAGCCACCAGTTCGACCAGGCCGAACGCGGTTTCAGCTTTCGCTTCGACGCGGAACTGGACATGCGCATGGGAACGGGCACCGACCGCACCGCCGCCGACGTAGTGAACCACTACAGTCCGGAGGATCTGCAGAAAGTACTGGGCGAATACGGCGAAGTACGAAACGCCCGATCCCTGGCCCTCGCGATCGCGGAGGCCCGGGAGCAAGCACCCATCGCGACCATCCAGGACATACTCCAGGTGGTCAATCCGTGGGTGCGGGGGCAACGCCCGCGCTACCTGGCGCAGGTGTTTCAGGCACTTCGCATTGAGGTGAACGATGAGATAGGCGCACTTACTGATTTATTGGCCCAGGCCACCGACTTACTGATACCACAACACGGCCGTCTCAGCGTCATCAGCTATCATTCACTGGAGGATCGCATCACCAAAAACTACCTCAAAACCGGCAACGCGGAAGGAAGCGTCACCAAGGATTTTTACGGGAAAATTGACCGTCCCTACCAAATCCTGACGAAGAAGCCCGTCGTGCCGGCCGCTGAAGAAATTCAGCAAAACTCCCGTGCGCGTAGTGCTAAGCTACGGGCGGGGCTGCGGCTTTAGTCAATTGCCAGCGGCCGACTACTTCCGGAGGTGCCCTACGGTACCTCCGGAAGTTCGACCGGTGGCTCCCTGGAGTCCGTATTATTTATTCGCCTCCCCCTTATCGGGGTGGCAGCTAAAAGGTGTGAAAATCATGGCAGCAAAGCGCAAGCGGGCCACGGCCATCTCTGTGCCCTCGCTCATCCTGGAAAACCTCGGCTTTATCTCCTTTATCGGAGTGTTGGCCCTACTGTACATCGGCAATGCACACTACGCCGAGTACAACGTCCGCCGCATCCAGGAACTGGAGGCGGACATCAAAGAGAAACGCTGGCTCTATATGTCGCTCCAGAGTGAGAACATGTATAATGGACTCCGCAGCGAGGTCGTCGACCAGGTGCGCCCCGCCGGTCTCCGCCTGCACCGGGGCAAGCCTAAAAAGATATACGCTCCGCAGGCGAAGTAAGGCCAGCGGCTCCCCTCACTCATTCACAAAAACGTCCATCTCCTTCCCGTGGCCCTAAATTTCAAAGACGAAGCACTGGTACGCATCTTTGCCATCCTGGCGGTGATCATTGTACCCGTGGCCGCGCTGCTGGTTTACCGGACGATAGACATCGCCGTGGTGCGGCAGGCGGAATTCAAGGAGTTGGGGGAGGAGCGTTTTCGGGTGGTGACGGTGCAGGCCGAGCGCGGCAATATTTACAGCCACAACGATAATCTGCTGGCGACCTCGGTCCCCTACTTCAGCCTCCACTTCGATCCCTACGTAGCCAGTCCCCGCGACTACTACGACAACATCGACAGCCTGGCCGTACTGCTCTCCCGCCATATCGATAGTGGGGTAACCCCCGGCGTCTGGCGCGACAGCCTGCTCATGATGCGCGACAGCGTGAACGGGGCGGCCAACCACTACTTTAAGCTCAAGGAAAGCGTCAGTTACAGCGAGCTCTCGCGCATCCGCAAATTTCCGATCTTCAACCAGGGGCGCATGGGCGGTGGACTCATCGTGGATAAGCGCGCGGCCCGTAAGCGGCCCTTCGGCTGGCTGGCCCGGCGCACGATCGGATACAGCAAGGAAGAAGGCTCCAAAGTGGGCCTCGAGGGCGCCTTCGACGAGCAACTGGCGGGGCAAAGCGGCAAGCAGGAGATGTTCAACATGGGCAACGGAGTATGGCTGCCCACCGATAACCTAGCCATCGTCGAGCCGACCTCGGGCGATAACGTATACACCACGCTGGACGTGAATATTCAGGACATCGCCGAGAATGCCCTGGAGAACGGCGTCCGCAAGCACCGGGCGGAATGGGGCGCGGCCATCGTCATGGACGTCAAAACCGGGGCCATCCGGGCCATGGCCAACCTGGGGGCGGTAAATAACTCCCGCAACCGCTACGCCGAACAGTACAACTACGCGATCTCCCGGGCCAATGAGCCCGGATCTACCTTCAAGCTCGCCACCATGATGGCCCTGCTGGAGGACGGCTACGTCGATCTGGACAGCGAAGTCGACATTGAGAACGGCTCGAAGGATTTTTACGACCTCACCATGGAAGACTCCGGCACCGCCAGCCGGGCATGGCGAATCATATCGGTACGCGACGCCTTCGAGCAGTCGTCGAATGTCGGTATGGCCAAACTGGTGGACAGCCTGTACAAACAGAATGAATTTTCGGAGCGCCTGAAGGATTTCCACCTGGACCTCGAGAGCGGCATCGAGCTGGAGGGCGAGCGGGCCCCCTTCATCAACGACACCAGCCGCGCGGAATTCTCGGGCATCTCCCGGGCCTGGATGGCCATCGGCTACGAAAGCCGGCTAACCCCGCTGCAGATGCTCACCTTTTACAATGCGGTAGCCAACGGCGGGCGCATGATGAAGCCCTACCTGGTGACCGACATCCGGCGTAACGGCCGCGTGGTCGAGGAATTTAGGCCCACCGTCATCGATCGGAAAATCGCCAGTACGGGAACCATCGAACAACTGCAATCGCTGCTCGAGGGCGTAGTGGACCGGGGTACGGCCAAGCGCTTAAAAACCGAGCAGTACCGCTTCGCCGGTAAAACCGGGACCAGCCAGCAGAATTACGGCCAGCGCAACCGCAAATACAACTACCAGGCCAGCTTCGCCGGCTACTTCCCGGCCGAAAACCCGATCTACAGCATCATCGTCGTGGTCAAGGACCCCACCAACGGCGCGTATTACGGCGGCGAGGTGGCCGGCCCCATTTTCCGGGAGATCGCCGACAACATCTACAACAGCATGATCGAGGTACACGAGCCCCTCAATCAAGGACCGCGGCCCGTGCTCTACGCGGGCGAGCTGCCCAGTCGCGACGCCGGATTCTTACCCGAACTACTCACGGTGCTGGATTACGTCAACGTCAAGGTGGACTCCCTCCCCGAAAGCGAACTGGCCGTGGTCAATGCCAACGAGGAGCAGGTGGCGCTGACCTCCATCCAGCCCGCCGGACAACGCTTCCCGAACGTGCGGGGCATGCGCCTGCGGGACGCCGTGTACGTGCTCGAGAACGAGGGCTATACCGTACACCCACGCGGGGTCGGACGGGTCGTCAACATGCGCTGGCAGAGCGACGGCAACGGTCGCCGCGGCAAGGACGTCGAACTCATACTCCGCTGATGCCCATGCAACTCCACGACCTCATTCAGTGCCTAGCCGGCAGTTCCGTACCCGGAGCTGAGGGGGCCGGGCGCATCATTCGGGGCATCGCCTTCGATAGCCGCCGCGTGGAGTCTGGGTACTTGTTCGTCGCGGTACGGGGCACCCGGGTAGATGGCCACGAATACATCCGGCGGGCGGTGGCCGCGGGTGCGGGGGCCATCGTCGCCGAGCGGGGGGCTTACCTGACTCGCGTAGAAGAAACGGACGGGGTGCCCGTGATCCTCGTAGACGATACCGCCGCCGCCCT
This sequence comes from Lewinellaceae bacterium, assembly GCA_963803525.1. Lineage (GTDB taxonomy): Bacteria > Bacteroidota > Bacteroidia > Chitinophagales > Saprospiraceae > Neolewinella. Next base: position 754,283 of record CAWDMV010000001.1, on the reverse strand, counting down.
GGCGCTCCTGGCTGACGCCTGGTATGCTTCCCCCAGCCGGGGAATGCAGGTCGTCGGCGTTACCGGCACCAACGGAAAGACTACGGTAACCACCCTCTTGCATAATCTCTTCACGGCCCTCGGCTACCGGGCGGGCCTGCTGTCTACCGTAGAGATCCGCATCGGCACCGAGCACCGGCCGGCCACGCATACGACCCCGGATGCGCTATCGATCCAGGAAAATCTGGCGGCCATGCGAGACGGTGGAGTCGACTACGTCTTCATGGAGGTCAGTAGTCACGCCATTCACCAGCAGCGAATCCGGGGGGTCCACTTCGCGGGAGGGGTCTTCACCAACATCACCCACGATCACCTCGACTACCACGGCACCTTTGCCGAGTACTTACGGGTTAAGAAGGCCTTTTTCGACGGACTGCCCGCCGGAGCCTTCGCCCTGGTCAACGTCGACGACAAGCGGGGGCCGGTCATGCTGCAGAACACCGCAGCCCGCGCCTACCGCTACAGCCTGCGCTCCAACGTCGACTTCCACGCGCGGCTGATCGCCAACACGCCGCAGGGCCTGCAGCTGGAGATGAATGGGACGGAGGTTTTCTTCAAATTACTCGGTCGCTTTAACGCCTATAACCTGCTGGCCGCCTACGGTACCGCCATCTTGCTCCAGCAGCAGGAAGAGGAGGTGCTCGTCGCCCTCAGCGCAAGCCCGGGGGCGGACGGTCGTCTGGAGCACGTGACCGACCCCGACGGTCGTATAACGGCCCTGGTCGACTACGCCCACACCCCCGATGCGCTCCAGAACGTACTCGAAACCCTGCGAAACCTACTGCCCGACGGTCACCGCCTGGTGTGCGTGGTGGGGGCCGGCGGGGACCGGGACCGCAGCAAGCGTCCGGAAATGGCGCGCATCGCGGCCGGTTTGGCGGATCAGGTCATTCTGACCAGCGATAATCCCCGCTCCGAGTCGCCGGAGGCGATCCTCGACGAGATGGAGGCCGGGGTACGGGGGGCGGATGCCGCCCGGGTCCTGCGCATCACCGACCGCCGGCAGGCCATCCGCACCGCCGTGCGCCTGGGCTTCGAGGTGGTACTCGTGGCCGGAAAGGGACACGAAACCTACCAGGAGATCGCGGGCGAGCGCCTCGCCTTCGACGACCGCAAGGAATTAGCTCACGCCCTAAAGAAATTCGCCCGTGCTGATTGAGCTCTTTGACTGGCTGAAGGCCACCTTCGGGGATTTCCCGGGCGCTAACCTGCTCGACTTCCTCAGCGTGCGCACGGGCGTGGCGATCATCGTGTCGCTGCTGCTGAGCATCGTCACGGGGGGGCGGATCATCCGTTACCTGAGTCGGCAGCAGATCGGCGAGTCGGTGCGCGACCTCGGCCTGGAGGGGCAACTCGAGAAGCGGGGCACCCCCACCATGGGCGGCCTCATCATTCTGCTGGCCGTCCTGCTGCCCTGCCTGCTCTTCGCCAAGCTGAATAACATTTACCTGCTCACCATGCTCGTCGCGACGGTCTGGATGGGGGCAATCGGCTTTATCGACGACTACCTGAAGATCAAACGTAAGAACAAGGACGGCCTGGCCGGCCGGTTTAAGATCATGGGTCAGGTAGGGCTCGGACTACTCATCGCCTGCATCATGCTCTTCAGCGAGCAGGTGGTGGTGCGTATGAACGTGAGCCAGGCGGAAGCCGATGGCATCACCGCCGACCAGCGGATTGGCGACGTACGCATGATCACCCAGGAGAACGGGGACGTGGTCGCCCGGGCTGATTATCAGACCACCCTGACCAACGTACCCTTCCTCAAGGGGAGCGTACTCACCTACGCCAATATCTTCGGTATCGGGCGCCAGCTGGCCTGGATCATCTTCGTGCCCCTCATCGTTTTCATCGTCACGGCCGTCTCCAACGCGGCCAATCTGACCGACGGGCTGGACGGGCTGGCCACCGGCACCTCGGCCATCATCGCCGGCACCCTGGCGGTATTTGCCTACGTGGGGAGTAACGCCATTGCGGCCAACTACCTCGGCATCCTCCACCTGCCCGGCTCCCAGGAGCTGGTGGTCTTCAGCGGCTGCCTGCTGGGCGCCTGCCTGGGCTTCCTCTGGCACAACAGCTTCCCGGCCGCCGTCTTCATGGGCGATACCGGTTCCCTGGCGCTGGGGGGCATCATCGCCGCCCTGGCTATCCTGCTGCGTAAGGAACTCCTGATCCCCATTCTCTGCGGGATTTTCGTCATCGAGAACCTCTCGGTAATGGCGCAGGTAGGCTACTTCAAGTACACCCGCAAGAAGTACGGGGAGGGTAGGCGCATCCTCCGCATGTCGCCCCTCCACCATCACTACCAGAAGGGGGGGATGTCCGAAGTCAAAATCGTTATCCGCTTTTGGATCATCGGTATCCTACTCGCCGTCGCGACCATCCTCACCCTCAAAATTCGCTAAGTCAGCATGTCCAGGCAACTCCTTATCCTCGGTGCCGGTGAATCCGGAGCAAGTGCCGCCCGCCTCGGGCAGCGCGCGGGGTACGAGGTGTTCGTCAGCGACGCCGGCCCGGGGAATCCCCGGTACCTGAAAGAGTTGGACGAGGCCGGCATCGCCTACGAGGTCGGCGGTCACAGCCCGAGCCGTATAGAGGGCATCTCCGAAGTGGTCAAAAGTCCGGGGATTCCCGATACCGCCCCCCTCATCGTCAGCTTGCGGGAAGCCGGGGCCCACGTGATCTCCGAGATCGAATTCGCCGCCCGCTACGTGAGCGCCGACGCCCGCATCGTGGGCATCACGGGCAGTAACGGTAAGACCACCACGACGATGCTCACCCAGCACCTGCTGGAAACCGCGGGCAAGCAGTCCCTGGCGGGTGGAAACCTGGGCGACAGCCTGGCCCGCCTGCTGCTCGACCATCCCGCACGGGACATCTACGTGCTCGAGCTCTCCAGTTTCCAGCTCGACGGCATCGTAGACTTTCGGCCGGACATCGCCGCCATCCTGAACATCACCCCGGACCACCTCGACCGCTACGCCTACTCCCTCAGCAAGTATGCCGACAGCAAGTTGCGCATCACGCGTAACCAGCGGTCCGGCGACCACCTGCTGTTGCTCGACGATCCGCTGACCATTGCACCCGCGCTCCGCCGCAATGCTACCTCCGCTCAGCTTATCCTCGTTGATCCCGACCAGGAAATCCGGGGAACGGACCTACGGATCGGGGAGCACACCCTCCGCCTCGCCGACAGCCCCCTGAAGGGGCGGCACAACGCCATGAATGCCCTGTTCGCCGCCCGCATCGCCATGCTGCTTGGGGTAGCATGGGAGCAGGTACAGGAGGGCCTCAGCACCTTCCGCCCCGCTCCCCACCGCATGGAGGTCATCCCGACCCAAGACGGGCGCACCTGGATCAACGACAGTAAGGCGACCAACGTAGACAGCGCCTTTTTTGCCCTGGAATCCCTGACCGGTCCGACCGTGTGGATCGCCGGGGGAACCGACAAGGGCAACGACTATACCGCCCTACACGAGGTCGCCGGCCGGCACGTGCACACCCTGGTTTGCCTGGGGGCGGACAACGATAAACTGAAGGCCGCCTTTGCCGGCATCATCGACCGCATCGTCGAATGCCGGAGCGCCCCGGCCGCCGTGGAGCTGGCCGCGCAGTATGCCGGTACCGGCGATACCGTGCTGCTGAGCCCGGCCTGTGCCAGCTTCGACCTCTTCAAGAACTACATGGACCGCGGCGATCAGTTCCGCGATCACGTTAAACGTACCGCCGGATGAATATTTCGACGCGCATAGCGACCGAGCTGCGGGGTGACCGCGTACTGTGGGCGATTATCGTCCTGCTTTCCCTCATCTCCATGGTGGCCGTCTACAGTGCCGTAGCGAACCTGGCCTACCGCAATTCCGGCGGTGCCGTCGGGGGCTACCTCCTCAAGCACGGGCTGATCCTGGGCTTCGGACTCGTCGTGATCTACGTCGGCCACCTGCTGGCCTACACCAAATACTCGCGTTGGGCCCCGGGCCTGCTGCTGGTGGCCATCCTGCTCCTGCTGCTGACGCAGGTATTCGGGACGGAGATCAACGGCGCGCGGCGGTGGCTGACCATTCCCTTCGTTAACCAGACGTTCCAGACCTCCGACTTCGCCAAACTGGCCCTCATCATCTTCGTGGCCCGCTCCATCGGTTCGAAGCAGGACGTGATCAAGGACTTCAAGGAGGCCTTCGTGCCCATCATCCTGCCGGTGCTCGGCATCTGCCTGCTCATCGCCCTGAGTGACCTTTCCTCGGCCATCATGCTCTTTTTGATCTGCATCCTGATGATGATCGTGGGGCGGGTAGCGATCCAGTACATCATGATGCTTATCCTGCTGGGCATCAGCGTATTCAGCATCCTGGTGATGGTGGGCTCGAAGTACCCTCACCTGGTGCCCCGGGCGGTGACCTGGGAGAAGCGCATCGAAACCTACTTCAATCCCGCCGCCGCCAAGGTAGACGACCGGCGCCAGATCACCGGGGCCATGATCGCCATTGCCAACGGCGGGATCGTGGGGGTAGGGCCGGGCAATTCCACCCAGCGGCACACGCTGTACAGCGCGCAATCCGACTTCATTTACAGCATCATCGTCGAGGAGTACGGAGCGATCGGGGGTATCATGATCATCGGGATTTACCTGCTGCTTTTCGTCCGGGTCATTCGACTGGTCACCCGCAGCAGTAAGGCCTTCGGGGCCATGGTGGCCTTCGGCATCGGGCTTTCGCTCCTGCTGCAGGCTTTCCTCAACATTGCCGTCAATCTGGACCTGCTGCCGGTCACCGGCCTCACGCTCCCGCTCATCAGCATGGGTGGTACGAGTACCCTGTTCACCTGTATTTCACTCGGCATCCTGATGTCGGTATCGAAGTACATAGAAGCCGTGACCGCCGATGCTACCTAAACAAGCCCGATTCATCATTAGCGGCGGCGGCACCGGGGGACACATCTTCCCCGCCATTGCCATTGCCGACGAGCTGAAGCGCCTGTGTCCGGACGCCGAGTTCCTATTCGTAGGGGCCCGGGGGCGTATGGAGATGGAAAAAGTGCCCGCCGCCGGCTACCGCATCGAAGGACTCTGGATCAGTGGGCTGCAGCGTCGGCTTACGCTGGACAACCTGGCCTTCCCGGTCAAGGTGCTGAGCAGTCTGTTTCGTTGCCGGACGATCATCCGTGACTTTCGTCCCGACGTAGTGGTCGGCACCGGGGGCTACGCCGGGGCACCGGTGCTGTACGCCGCCGCCCGCATGAGTATACCTACCCTCATCCAGGAGCCCAACGCCTTTGCCGGACTGGCGAATAAGTGGTTGGGGGGACGCGTCGATAAGGTCTGCGTAGCCTTCCCCGGTATGGCGAAATTCTTCCCGGCACACAAGCTGGTCATCACCGGCAACCCGGTGCGGGAGCAGCTGCTCGAACGCGCCAACCAACTGGCCGCCAGGGCCACGGCAGCCCCGCCCACCGTGCTGCTCATGGGGGGCTCCGGTGGGGCAAAATCGCTCAACGAGGCCATGGCCCGCAGCACGGAACTTATCCGGGCGCGCCCGCAGGTGCAGTGGATCTGGCAGTGCGGCAAGCACTACCTCGGCGAGTACGAGGGCAGCGCGACGGCCGCCCTGCCCAACGTGCACCTCTCGGCCTTCCTGGACAAGATGGACGAGGCCTACGCTAGGAGTACCGTCGTGATCGGTCGGGCCGGTTCGACTACGATCGCCGAGATCGAGTTCCTGGGCAAGCCCACCATCCTCGTACCCTCTCCCTGGGTGGCCGAGGACCACCAGACGAAGAATGCCGAGGCCCTGACCAAGGAAAACGCGGCCGTGTTGGTTGCTGATGCGGAGGTCGCCGATCGACTGGTTGCCGAAGTCTTCGCCCTGCTCGACGCCCCGGAGCGCCGCGCGCAACTCGGCCAGAATGCCCGCAAGCTGGCCAAACCGGGGGCCGTAACCCGTATTGCCGAGGAAGTACTGCGCCTCCTTCCCTCCAACCAACCAAGTCCCACGCCCCATGCAACTGTCTGACGTAAAGCGCGTGTACTTCATCGGGATCGGCGGCATCGGCATGTCGGCCGTGGCGCGCTATTTTCAGTACCGCCACATTCCGGTCAGTGGCTACGATAAGACGCGTACCGAGCTGACCCAACGACTGGAGCAGGAGGGGATGGAGATCCACTACGAGGCTCGCGTCAAAGCGCTCCCGCCGCCCGCCGCGGACCTCCTGGTGGTCTACACACCCGCGATCCCGCAAGACTTCCCCGAATTGGTGCGGGTCATGGACGGCGACTATACCGTGATGAAGCGCTCCGAGGTCCTCGGACTGATCAGCCGCCACATGCGCTGCATCGGCATCGCCGGCACCCACGGCAAGACGACGACGACCACCTTTACGACCTACCTGATGATCACGGCCGGCCTGGATCCGTCGGCCTTCCTGGGGGGAATTGCTCGCGACTTTGACGGCAACTACGTGCACGGCGACAGCGACTGGGTCGTCGTGGAAGCCGATGAGTACGACCGCAGTTTCCTGCGCCTGAGCCCCGAAATCGCGGTAGTCCTGTCTACCGATCCGGACCACCTGGACATCTATGGTAGCCACGAGAAGATGCTGGAGACCGGCTTTCGCGCGTACGCCCGGCAAATCAAGCCGGGCGGACAGCTCATCGTCCGCTACGACGTGGCCGAGCACTTTACCGACCTGGAGGGCGTGCTCGTGACGACTTTCGGCATCGGTACGGGAGACTTTTGCGCCCAGAACATCCGCGTCGAACGGGGTGCGTTTCACTTCGACCTGCGCGAACCGGACGGTCACCTGATCCCTGACCTGCGCACTTCCCTGCCCGGTCGCCACAACGTGGAGAATGCCATTGCCGCCTGCGCCGTGACCCGCATGGCCGGGGGCGCGGAGGACGACTTGCGGGAGGGACTGGCTAACTTCAACGGCATTGCCCGCCGCTTCGAGACGCTACTGAAAACCGACCGGCTGGTGATCATCGACGACTACGCCCACCACCCGACGGAGCTGCAGGCAGCTATTCGCGCGGCCCGGGAATTGTACCCCGACCAAACTATTCGCGGGGTATTTCAACCCCATTTATTCAGCCGCACCCAGGACTTCGCGCCCGGTTTCGCCCGTGCCCTGGATCTGCTGGACGAGGCCATCATTATTCCCATTTATCCGGCCCGGGAAGCGCCGATCGAAGGGGTGACCAGCCAGCTGGTGTACGGCCTGATGAAAAACGAAAGACGGCGCTTACTCACCAACAACCAGATGCTGGAGGTGACCGCGGAACTTAACGACGGAGTGCTGCTGTTGCTCGGGGCGGGTGACATCGACACCCTGGTGCCCCGGGTAGTTGCCCAGCACCGCAAAATTCATGACCATGGCCAGTAGTAAATCCGGAATGATCGGGCGCTTCTTCGCCGGCCTCTTCGTGCTGATCCGTCTGTACGGATGGATCGGTATTGCCGTACTGGTGGGGGTGCTGGCCATCTCCGCCATCACCGAGCGCGAGGCCTCCCACATTGTGGGCGTACGGCCGCAAGTAATTCCCCTGCCGGAAAATGCTAACCTGGTGGAGCCGGAAGAACTGCTAAGCCTGCTGAGTGCCAGCTTTACCAAGCCCCTGGATCAACTCAAGCTATCCGACGTCGACGTCGAGCGCGTGGAAGAGGTGCTGGAAGAACAAGCCTTCGTCGGGGACGCCGAAGCCTACGTCGATGCCGGGCTGGTCCTGCACGTCAAAGTGAATCAGCGCATCCCCCTGTTGCGCGTGATTGCCGACAACGGCCAGAACTACTACCTCGATCGGGAGGGGGTACAATTGCCGCTGAGCACGAATTACACCGTCCGCGTACCCGTCGTGACGGGCAAGGTGGTAGCCTGGTCGGACGACTACGCCAAAACCCCCGGGCACCAGCTTGGCGAGCTGATGGAACTGGGGCACTACCTGCGAAATGACGCCTTTTTAAACGCCCTGGTGGAACAAATCAGCCTCACCGACAATGGGGAACTGGTGCTTGCCCCGAAAATTGGCGATCAGGTCATTTACCTTGGCCGGTACGACAAAGAACTCACGCCCGCTCGCCTCGAGCGACTCAAAATATTTTACCGCGAAGGACTTCCGTACGAGGGTTGGAGGAAGTACCGGAGCTTTGACCTACGCTACGCCGACCAGGTGGTAGCCAAAAAAGTATAACCACACATTCCTGAGAAAGCGGGCAATGACCCTGGCCGTTTTCTTCGCACTTTTTCAAACCTTAAGATATAATGACTGATACCACCAAATTACAAACCATTGCCGCGCTAGATATCGGCACTACCAAGGTCTGCGCGCTAGTGGGCCGCCGCGATGAACACGGCCGGGTAGAAATCCTCGGGACCGGTAAGGTCGAGTCGGAAGGCGTCATGCGTGGCGTGGTTTCCAACATCGAAAAGACCGTCCGGGCCATCACCGAGGCGCGCCGCCTGGCCGAGCAGGCCAGCGGGCAGACCATCGACACCGTCCACGTCGGCATTGCCGGACAGCACATCAAAAGCCTGCAGCACCGCGGCATGGTGATGCGCGACAATTCCCACTCCGAGATCGGACAACGGGACATCGATCGACTGGTCGGGGACATGCACAAGCTCGTGCTTCCCCCCGGCGATAAAATCTTGCACGTGATCCCCCAGGAATATACCGTGGATAACGAGCAGGGCATAGTCGATCCGATCGGCATGTCCGGGTCCAAGCTCGAGGCTAATTTTCACATCATCACCGGGCAGATCACGGCAAGCAACAACATCAACCGCTGCGTCGAGCGTGCCGGACTACGGATGGCTAACGTAACCCTGGAACCCATCGCCAGCTCGGCGTCCGTGCTCTACGACGACGAAAAATTCGCCGGGGTAGCCCTGGTCGATATCGGGGGAGGCACCACCGACATCACCATCTTCCAGGAGGGCATCATCCGCCACACCGCCGTGATCCCCTTCGGCGGCCACGTGATCACGAAGGACATCAAGGCCGGCTGCACCGTCATGGAGGAGCACGCCGAAAAACTCAAGGTCAACTACGGCAGCGCCCTGGCCAGCGAGGTATTCGACAACCGCGTGATCGTCATTCCGGGCCTGCGGGGCCGCGAACCGAAGGAGATCAGCGAGAAGAACCTGAGCCTGATCATCCAGGCCCGCGCCGAGGAGATCCTGGACCACGTGCTGTGGGAGATCCGCCGTGCCGGGTTCGATGGCAGCCAACTGATCGGCGGCATCGTGCTGACCGGCGGCGGGGCCCTGCTGCGCGACTTCGACAAGCTCACCATGCTGCACACGGGCCTCAGTGCCCGCATCGGTTCCCCCGTCGAGCACCTCGCCCACGGCTACACCGAGAAACTCACCAGTCCGATCTACGCCACCGGCGTGGGCCTGCTGCTGCAGGGATTTGCGGACATCGATGCCGGCCGCGTACAGGTGACCCCGGTCAAGAAAGAAGAGCCCGTCACCGAGGTCGACCTCGAGGAGCAAATCAAGGAAGAGGCGGCCGGGCCCAGCTGGTTCGACAACGTCTTCAAGCGCACCAAAGAGTGGTTTGAGGCCGAGCCAGACCGGGACTTTTAGTCCACTCGTTTCAACCAATTTAACTGAAGAATCCCGGTCTCGGCCGATCTATAATACAAGCAATCATGACTATCGACTTCCCACAGGGAGAATCTCCCATCATCAAAGTAATCGGCGTCGGCGGCGGTGGCAGCAACGCGGTCAACCACATGTACGAACAAGGCATCGTCGGCGTAGACTTTGCCATTTGCAACACCGACCACCAGGCCATGGAGCTCAGCCCCGTGCCCACCAAGGTGCAGCTCGGCCCCAACCTGACGGAGGGCCGCGGAGCCGGCTCTAAGCCCAACGTCGGCAAGCTCGCCTGCGAAGAGAGCATCGAGGAGATCAAGAAGTATCTCAACAACAACTGCCGCATGGTCTTCATCACCGCCGGAATGGGGGGTGGTACGGGGACCGGAGCCGCCCCCATCATCGCCCGCACCGCGCGGGAGATGAACATCCTCACCGTAGGCATCGTCACCCTGCCCTTCACCTTCGAAGGGCGCCGGCGGGCCAACAACGGCATGGACGGCCTCCAGGAACTCAAGGACAACGTGGACACCCTCATCGTGGTCTCCAACGACAAGCTCCGCCAGATCCACGGCAACCTCAACCTGAGCGACGCCTTCTCCAAGGCGGATAATATCCTCACCACGGCCGCCAAGGGCATCGCCGAGATCATCACCGTAGCCGGTTACGTGAACGTGGACTTCGAGGACGTCAACACCGTCATGCGCGATAGCGGGGTAGCCATCATGGGCACCGCCAGCGCCGACGGGGACGACCGGGCCCGCGTAGCCGTCGACCAGGCCCTCCACAGCCCGCTGCTGGAGGACAACGACATCCGGGGTGCCAACCACATCCTGCTGAACATCACCAGCGGTACCCGGGAGGTCACCATGGACGAAATCTTCGAGATCACGGAGTTCGTGCAGGAAGAAGCCGGCTACGGTACCGACCTCATCTGGGGCAACTGCTTCGACGAGTCCCTCGGTGATAAGATCAGCGTCACCGTCATCGCTACCGGTTTTGGAGATAAGAAGGCCGCCAACCGCAGCACCGCCCCCGAGCGCCAGGTCGTGCACCTCGACGAGCAAGACAAGGAGAAGCAACAGCGTGCCAGCCTGGAGGACATCACCGGAGAGAACGACCCCGTCGGCTACAACCGCCCCGGTTCCCGCACCTTCGAATTCGAGGACATGGAGGAGGCCAAGGCCCGCCTCAAGGCCCGCCGCCGCGACAGCGGAAGCTTTACCCAGAGTTTCATGCAGGAAGAGGAGGATGCCCGCCGCGATGCCCAGCGCCGGGATATGGAGCTTCGTGATCAGGAGCGCCGCGACGCGCTCCGGCAGCGTAGCGAACTCCCCAAGCTGAGTAATCCCAAAGTGGTCAACGAGCTGGAAAACCAGCCCGCCTACCTCCGTCGGAATATTCAACTGGATAACCTCAAGCCCAGCGACCATACCGAAATGAGCCGCTGGAACATCTCGGACGACGAGGAGCGTCCGCTGCGGCGCAACAACAGTTTCCTGCACGACAATGTCGATTAGACGGGTCAACGAAACGCGTTATTACTAGTCTTTATATCTGTGTTAGTGCTGGTGCCTAATCCGCATCAGCCTTAGCAATTCACACCATTTTAGCTTTGGAAGCGGGTAGTGGGGGGTCAATCCCACTGCCCGCATTTTTTTGGGAGCACCTCCCGCTCCCCCGGCACGTAAACCCTACGTAGCAAGCTTGCTTCGCATGACTATCTAACTCCTACCGCTACTCTCCCTCCCACGAGTGCTCATCCCCTGTCAGGACGACGATGATCAGCGCCCGCGCGGCAATGCGGAGGAGCCAGACGTGATTGGGCCTAATGTTGCACGCGTCGAAGCGGGTAATGTGGACTCTATTTATTCCAATCTCCTTGCTTCCCTCCGTACTAATGGCCAAAGTAGCGTGGTGGCGCAAGTCGATCACGCCGAAAACGCCACAACCGTAGGCCGAAACCTCCGGGCCACCCGGGTAGTGCCGGTCGGAAATGCCGCGCTCGGGACGCCCCTGCTGCTGAACGCGCGAAGTATCGGGGTCGATCTTCCCCGGAAGATGCTGATCTACGATGGCGGTGAGGGGGAGGTCGTGATCGCCTTTAACGATCACTATCTGGCGAGTCGCTATGGTCCGTCACGGGAGCTTCCGCAACTGGCTACTATTCAAACGGCACTGGCCCGGTCCGCGGTGGTGGAGTAGTATGTCCGGAGCCTTCCTGCTACCCCGGTCCATATCGAACAATATACCCACGGGGCCACCTTTAACTAAAGGGGTACAACTAATTGTTGTGCCGTCTATTTCGACCGTTTACTGTTATTTAAGCCCCGCAATTTTAACCGTCGGGGCATGTAAAAGCCCCCCGCCAGCCTTTGACGGGGGGCCTTATATGCGTAATAATACCTGCTGTTTTTAGTTCAGCGTGTATTCCATGGTGATGTCGGTATCGAGTACTTTAGAGATCGGACAGTTTTCCTTCGCATCGGTGATGATTTTGTCAAACTCTTCCTTGTCGATCCCGTCGACCTTCGCTTTGACGGTGAGGTGGCTTTCCACGATCGTCTGGTTTTGAAAGTCCACGGCACAGTCGGTGTGCAGCATGGTCGGAGTATAGCCGGCTTCCCCCAGCTTAAAGGTCAGGGCCATCGTAAAGCAGCCGGCGTGGGCGGCGGCGATGAGTTCTTCGGGGTTGGTACCCTGCCCGTTCTCAAACCGGCTGTGGTAGGAATACTGGGTGTGATCGAGAACGCCACTCTTGGTGGTGAGGTCACCGGATCCTTCCTTGCCGGATCCTTTCCATTCTGCGATTGCGGTACGTTTCATAAGGGAGTTTACTGCTGCTTACGGTTGCCGGTCGGCTTTTGTTCGGAGCACTTACCTTGCCTCCATGAAAATTGCAGTAGTAACGGGGGCTAACCGCGGATTGGGCAAGGAGGTCGTACGGCAACTCGCGCGGGCCGGTCACCGGGTAGTGCTCACCAGCCGGACGGCAAGCGGAGCGGAGGTCGCCGAGTCCTACCGCGCGCGGGGACTGGACGTCGCGTACCACCAACTCGACGTCACCGACGGCCAGAGCATCGGGGAGCTGACGGACTTCCTGCGCGATCGGTTTAAAACCATCGACGTACTGATCAACAATGCCGGAATTCACTACGATACCTACCAGTCTACCCTCGACGCCGACTTCAGCATAGTCGAGGAGGCCTTCGCGGTCAACACCCTCGGCCCCTGGCGGCTCAGTCAAGCCCTGTATCCCCTGCTGCGCAAGGGCGGTGGGGGGCGCATCGTGAATGTATCCAGCGCGAGCGGCTCCTTCGTCGATTCCTGGCCCGGCACGCCCGCCTACGCCATCACCAAGGCCGCCCTGAACATGCTCACCGTAAAACTGGCGGCCGATACCCGGGCGGACGGCATCCTCGTTAACGCGGTGTGTCCCGGCTGGGTGAGAACGGACATGGGGGGCCAGGATGCTCCCCGGGACGTAGCGGAAGGTGCCCGCAGCATTCTCTGGGCCGCCCTGCTGGAGGACGACGGACCCACCGGGGGCTTCTTCCGGGACGGTCAGGCGATGCCCTGGTGAACAGCTGGGGCGGGGACGCGGGTGCAGGCTTAGTGCCGACGGTACACGCGATCCACCAGGAAGGCATGCGGCAGGGTGATCAGGGATACCAGGATGAACAGAAGTCCGAGGTCCACCGTCCTGTCCGTGTACCCCGTCAGGTACAGGTACACCAGGAGCAGGCTGAGGAAGGCACCCGCGGTGAGCGGCAGCAGCTGGCGCAGGTAGGCGACCGGGCTTCGCGCGAGCTGGCGCTGCTTGAGGTAGATCCACTGTGAACGGGCGGCCGGCAGGGAATGCCAGAGTAGAAAGAAGACCGCAAAGCCCAGCAGCAGATCGGTGGACAGGTACAGAAAAGTGAGCAGAAGCGCGTCCAGCCACCGGCGGCCGAGTCCCCGGCGCGACAGACGCCCCGTGCGGTAATCGAACAACGGCACAACCACGTTCAGCCCGAACAGCAGCAGGCAGACCACCAGCGTAACGCCGGTGGGCAGCGCGACCTGCCCTCCCACCATTTGGCCGATGATGGGTGCGGCCTGCGCGTAGCGCAGGAAGATCGGAAAGAGGAGTACGAAGGCGCCCCACACCACCGTGTCCCGGCGGCTGCCGCCCTCGTACGACTGCCCGAAGTGGTACACGCTCATCCCGATGAACACCAGAAAGGCAAGGGTCGGGTAGTAATACCACAGCAGGCCATACCCAAAAATCAGCAGCAGGTAGTACGCGGTGAAGGCGAGGTAGTAGCGATCCGACCCGCCGGAGCGGGTAGTGCGGAACACGAGGTGATCGGCCGCCCCGTGGGGAATGCCCAGGGCCAGGAGAAGCACGGCGAGTCCGGTGGTGGACAATTGGGGAGCGGACCGCGCCAAAAGCAGCACCAGCAGGGTGACCGCCAGGGTGGTTCCGCGAACGATCCAGGAAAGGGAGTTGCCGCTCATTGTACAGGCACCGGTGGGTTCCCTGACCTAAGTGAAGCCCGGGGGTAAAGGTTCGGGGGAGGTCCCGGGACGGACCCGGCACCCGCGTCAGCGCCTAAAATCCGAACTGCGCGGGCAGCCAGGTACTTAATTCCGGTATAAGGGTAACGACAAGCAGCGCCAGGAGCATGGCGGCAAAGAAGGGGAGGAGGGGGCGGACTACCTTGCGGATGGTCGTGCCCGCCACGCCCACGCCGATGAAGAGCACCGAGCCGACCGGGGGAGTACACAGACCGATACAGAGGTTGAGGATCATGATGATGCCGAAATGCACCGGATCGATGCCGATCTGCAGGGCCACGGGCAGGAAGATCGGCGTGAAGATGAGCACCGCCGGCGTCATGTCCATAAACACCCCGACGAAGAGCAGGATCAGATTGATGATGATCATGATCACGATGGGGTTGTCGCTGGTGGCCAGGAGGAAACTCGTGATGTCCTGGGGGATGTTCTCGAAGGCCATGATCCACGACATGGAGATGGACGTGGCGATCAGGATCATCACGATGGAGGTGGTGCCCACCGCGTTGAGGAAGATGCGGGGCAACTGCGCAAGGGTTACCTCCCCATAGGCGAAGGAAAGCCCGAGGCAGTAGAGCACGGCGGCGGCCGAGGCCTCCGTAGCGGTGAAAACGCCCCCGACGATGCCGCCGATGACGATGACCAGCAGGGCCAGACTCGGGAGGGCGGCGATGAAGCTGCGCCCCACCTCCCGGACGGAAAAGGTGCCGCGGGTGGTATAGCCTTTGCGCCTGGCCATCAGGGCCGCCACGAGCATCAGCAGCAGGCCGACCAGCAGACCGGGAATGTATCCCGCCAGGAAGAGGGCCGCGATGGATACCCCCCCGCTGGCCAGACTGTAGACAATTAGGATGTTACTGGGCGGAATGATGAGGCCGGTGGTAGACGACGTAATGTTGACGGCGGCGGAGAACTCCTTGCTGTAACCTTCTTTTTCCATGGCCTTACCGACCGTCCCGCCGACCGCGGAGGCGGCCGCGGCCGCCGATCCGGCAATGGCACCGAAGAGCATTGCTGCCATGATATTGACGTGGGCCAGGCCCCCGGGCAGGCTGCCGACCAGGGAGCGGGCAAAGGCAATGAGGCGCCGGGCAATGCCGCCGCGGTTCATGATCTCTCCCGCCAGGATAAAGAAGGGGATGGCGAGCAGCCCGAAGCTGTCCAGCCCCGTAGCGGTCTGCTGGGCCACCGTAGTCAGCGCCGGCAGGGTGGGTATGCTGACGAGCATGGTGATGGTGGCGCTGATGCCAATGCACCAGGCGATGGGCATGCCTAATCCGATGAGGATCACGAAGGAAAGGACGAGAATGGCGACTTCCATCAGCTGGCTTTGAGGTCGGGCAGACGGTAGAAAATAATGAGGAGTCCGCTGATGGGGACCACGGCGTAGATGAAGGCCATGGGTAGGCCCAGGGCCGGGGACCGCTGTCCGAGGTCGGCGGTAAGCATGACCAGACGGCTTCCGCCGACCACCATCACGCCAAAAGCGAAGGCGATGATCAGCGCGGCAATGAGCCGTACGGGTTTCTTGTCGAGCAGGTCGATGGACAGGTGCATGCGCTGTCCGCTGGCGTAAGCGGCACCCAGGATGCCGATCCAGATCAGGAGGAAGCGGGCCAGCTCCTCGGACCAACTGGCCTGATTCGACATCACGTAGCGGGTGAAGACCCCCCAGAGGACGTCGAGGGTCATGATGGCCAGCATAGCCACCAGAACGGCACCCAGGAGGCGGTCTACTCTATCCTTCATCGGGAGCCATTGCGATGATGCGTTCGATGAGCGAATAGATTATCGGCTGGTCCCGGTAGTTTTCCAGGATGGACGCCGTCTGCTCGATGAACGGACCCTTATCCGGCCGGATGATCTCCACGCCGGCGGCCGCTACGGCCTCGAGCGCTTCCCGCTCCGCCTCCTGCCACAGTTCGCGTTGGTAGACCACGGCCTCCTCCGCGGCCTCCTGCAGCCAGCCCCGCTGCTCCTCCGTCAGGCGGCTCCAGGCTTCGGTACCGATGAGGAGGACGTCCGGAACGGCCGTGTGTTCGTCCAGCGTGTAGTACTTGCACACCTCATAGTGGCGACTGGTGTAGAAGCTCGGCGGATTATTCTCCGCCCCATCCACTACGCCCTGCTGCAGAGCGGTGTAGAGTTCGCCGTAGGAGATCGGGGTGGGGGAGCCCCCCAGGACCTGGACCATTTCGATGGCCGTGGCGCTCTGCTGTACGCGGATTTTCTGCCCCTGCAGGTCAGCCGGGGTCCGTACGGGACGGTCCTTGGTGTAGAACGAGCGCTGGCCCGCGTCGAAGTACACCAGCCCGCGGAGCCGGAAGGGCGTGCTGCTCTGGAGGATCTCCGTTCCCAATTCGCTATCCTCAAAGTCGTATACGTGCTGCCGGCTGCGAAATAAATAGGGCAGGGAGAGCACGGTAGCCTCCGGGGAAAAATTCTCCAGCACGGCGGCCGAAACCTTAGTCATGGACAGGCTACCGATCTGGAGGAGTTCCAGGGACTGCCTTTCCGTGCCTAATTGCTGGTTGGGATAGATGGAGATGGTCAGTTGCCCGGCCGATTTTTCCGTCAGGCGTTCGGCCATGAACACCATGCCCCGGTGGACGGGATGGCTGGTGTCCAACCCGTGGGCGAGCCGCAGTACCGCCGTATTTTCGTCCGCCCCGCAGGAGGTCAGCAAGACTAGGATGACGAGGCTGATGGCCCGCGCACAGGCTAAAGGACATTGACCCCGCGAATTTATCATGATCGTAACTGCTTGGCGGTGGCCAGGGCCCCACGCATATGTTCGGTAAGCTCGCGAAAGTTACGATCTACGAGCACCGATTTCCCGATTAATTGGGAGCCCAGTCCGACGCATACCGCCCCGGCACTGAACCAGCCTTGCAAATTGTCCAGTTCGGTAGTGACGCCGCCTGTAGGCATAATGCTCGTCCAGGGCTGTGGACCACGCACGGCCTTGATGAATTCCGGGCCGTATACGCTGCCGGGAAACAACTTGACGATCTCGCAGCCGAGCTCCTCCGCACGTCCGATCTCCGAGAGTGAGGCACAGCCGGGGAGGTAGGGCACTTTGCGGCGGTTGCAGACCAGGGCGACGTCCTCCCGCAGCGAAGCGGAGACGATGAAGCTGGCGCCCAGTTGCAGAAACAGCGCGGCGGTGGGTGCGTCGTTGACGGAGCCCACGCCCATGACCATTTCGGGCAGTTCCCGGCGGGCGAATAGGTTGAGCTCCCGGAAGGTCTCGTGGGCGAAGTCGCCCCGGTTCGTAAACTCCATCAGGCGGCCACCGGCTTCGTAGCAGGCCCGCAGGACCTCCTTGCCCAGTTCGGCATCGTCGTGGTAAAACAGGGGCATGATGCCCTGTTGGTGAATGACCGCAAGGGTCTGAAGGCGAGTGTGTAGAGCCATGTGAATGCTAAAGTAGGTACAATCGAGTAGGAGATTAGCGGGCGACGCGCCCGGAGCCGTCCCCCTCGATGAGTTTAGTGACTTCTTCTACGGTGACCAGGTTAGCGTCGCCGTAGATGGTGTGCTTGAGGCAGGACGCACCGACGGCAAAGTCCAGGGCGCGCTGCTTGTCGTCCTGGAAGGTGAGCAGGCCATAGATCAGCGCCGACATAAAGCTGTCGCCGCCGCCGACCCGATCGACGATGTCGGTGATCTGGTAAGTTTTGGTCTCGTACAATTTCTTACCGTCGTAGAGTACCCCCGCCCAGCTATTGTGACTGGCGCTGACGGATCCGCGTAGGGTGGTAATGGTCATTCTGCAACGGGGGAAGCGGTTCATGAGCTCCTTGAGGACGGGCAGGTACTTGGTCCCGTCCATTTCTCCACCGGCGGTGACGTCCACCTCCTCGGGGTGGAGCCCGAAGTGCTTCTCGGCATCTTCTTCGTTGCCCAGGATGACGTCACAGCCTTCGACCAGCTCGGGCATTACGTCCTTGGGGTCCTTGCCGTACTTCCAGAGCTTGGCGCGGTAATTCAGGTCGGTAGAGACCGGCACGCCCAGGCGATTCGCTACCTGAATCGCTTCCAGGCAGGCGTCGGCGGCACCCTGGGAGAGGGCGGGGGTGATGCCGGTCCAGTGGAACCAGTCGGCGTCCTTCAGGACCGTATCCCAGTCCACCATGCCTTTTTCAATGGTCGCCATACCCGAGTAGGCGCGGTCGTACACCACCTTGCTGCCGCGCTGTACGGCACCCATTTCCAGGAAGTAGATGCCGAGGCGCTCGCCCCCGCGGACGATGCCGTCGGTGCGGACGTTGCGCTTCCGGAGCTCCATCAGGGCACATTCGCCGATGTCGTTGTCGGGCAGGCGGGTGACGAAGTGGGCGTCCATCCCGAAATTGGCCAGGGCGACCGCCACGTTGCTCTCGCCGCCGCCGTAAACGACATCGAAGCTGGAGGCCTGGCTGAAGCGCAGGTGACCGGGAGGAGTAAGGCGAAGCATGATCTCGCCGAAGGTGACAACTTTCATGAAGGGAAATTGAAGAATTTTTTTGCGTTGTTGTAGCTGATATCCCGGACGAGCTGCCCAATGAAGGGCCGATCGTCCGGCAGCAGGCCGCGCTCGATGTCCTGGCCGAACATATTGCACAGCAGGCGGCGGAAGTATTCGTGGCGGGGATAGGAAAGAAAGGAGCGGCTGTCCGTAAGCATGCCCACGAAGCGGCTCAACAGGCCCATATTCGATAGGGTGTTGATCTGCTTCTCCATCCCGTCGAGCTGATCGAGGAACCACCAGGCCGAACCGTACTGCATCTTCCCGGCAATGCTGCCGTCGTTGAAGTTGCCCACCATGGTGGCCATGACCTCGTTGTCGGCGGGGTTAAGGTTGTAGACGACGGTCTTGGCGAGCTGGTCGGTGTCGTCGAGGGTGTTGAACAAGTGCGCCATACCCCGGGCCTGGCTGAAGTCGCCAATGCTGTCCACACCCGCGTCCGCGCCCAGGTGGCGCACGATGCGGCTGTTGTTGTTGCGTAGGGCACCCAGGTGGAACTGCTGCGTCCAGCCCAGGGCGTGGTAGCGGCGACCCAGCTCCACCAGGAGGGCCGTCTGAAACTTGCGGGCCGCCTCGGGGGAAACCTGCTTGCCGGTCGTGCGGCGGAAGGCAAAGGTCTTTTCCAGATCCTCGCTCTTGTAGTCGACGGCGTAGAGTTGAACGAGGCCGTGGTCGGAAACCCGGCAGCCTAGGGCGTGGAAGTAATCGATCCGGCTCATGAGGGCCTGCAATAGGTCATCGTAGCTATTGATCTCACGACCAACTACCTGGGCCAGCGTATCGATGTACGGATTGTAGTCATCCGCGCGGATATCCATCGACTTGTCGGGACGGAAGCTGGGAAACACCTGCGTACCCCAGTCGGAATCGTTGCTGAGCTTGCGGTGATGCTCCAGGCTGTCGGTGGGATCGTCCGTGGTACAGATCACCTGCACGTTCATTTGCCGGATGAGCCCGCGTACGCTGTTGTCCGCATCTTGCAGTTGCTCGGTGCAGCGGTCGTAGATGCGATCGGCGTTGTCGGGCACCAATAGCTCCGTGACGCCGAAGTAGCGATCCAGCTCCAGGTGCGACCAGTGGTACAGCGGGTTGCGCATGGTGTACGGCAGGGTGGCGGCCCAGTGGCGGTGTTTTTCCCGATCGGCCGCCGAACCCGTGATGCCGTCTTCCGGAATCCCGTTGGCCCGCATGGCGCGCCACTTATAGTGGTCCCCCCGCAGCCAGATGGCGGTCAGGTTCTCGAAGCGGTGATCGGTGGCGATTTGCGCGGGCGGCAGGTGGCAGTGGTAGTCGATGATGGGCAGGCCCGCCGCATAGTCGTGGTAGAGCTCCCGGGCAGCTTCGCTCTGCAGCAGGAAGTGTTCGGAAACGATCGGGTTAGGGGGCGGGGGGGTGGTCATTCTGCCGACAATATAGGAAGCCTCCGGCCATCCATTGCCCCCTGATCTTACTTCTGCGTCATTTTAACGCAAAAGCCCTATTCGTTTACCGTTGCCTTCGGTTTTGGCTTCCTGCGCGGACCCCGCCGGCTGCCGTGCTTGGCAAAGACCGCCTCGGTGATCTCCCGTCCGCCGGGCTGGAACTTGAGGTCGCCCAGCCTCTTTTTGTACGCCTTGGCGCGGGCTATCCGGTCTACGACCGCCGGGGGATAATCACCGATCCCGGTGGTGAGGTCGCGTTGCTCGATCTCCTTTGCCGTGAAGGGCCGCAGTTCCGGCACCCAGCGGTGCACGAACACGGCCTCGGGATCGTGGTCGAGCATTTGCTTGTCCGGGCTGTAGGTGCGCAGCGTATTGATCCCCACCAGGCCCGCCTGCATCTGGAGTTGCGCCAGGTGAATACCCGGCTCGTAGTCCGTGTAGTGGCGCGCCATCACTTTGTCGATGCTGCGGAAGTCCAGGTGCAGCAGGTGGGTCGCGGTGCTGGTCAGCATGGCCCGCATGCGGAAGTTGATGTAGCCCGTCGTGGCCATGCAGCGCATGCAGGCATCGACCATGGGAAAGCCGGTCCTGCCCTGCGACCACGCCTCCAGCAGCACCGGGTCGTTCTCCACCTCCAGGTCGTGAAAATTCGGATTGAGCGGCCGGTGCTCCATTTCCACTTCGGTCTCCAAACGCTGCGTAAAGTGGTCGTGCCAGTGCAGGCGACTCAGGAAACCCCGCAGATTGCGGGCCATCGTTTTTGCTTCCGGCGTGCCCCGTTCCTTGAGGGCGAGCAGGTACGCGGTAACACCTTGGTAAGCGCTGCGCACCGATAGCGTACCCCAGGCAAAGTGTACGCTCAGGCGACTGCAGTGGTAGAAAGCCAGGTTCGGCGACGACATGCCCTTGCTGTAATTGACGGCGCGTTTTTCCAGGAAGCTGGACAGCGTGCGTTTCGCGGCCGTCTCCGAGACGGGCTGCACGTAGCGTTCCTGGGCTTCACTCAGCGGCATCTCGAACAGTTGCGGCTGGAGTGGTCCCGGCGTTCTGTTGCCAAAGTATGCCGGATCGGGTAGCCAAATGTCCTCGGGCGGGGACGCGGGTGCCGTCGCCGGGGGAAGCTCCGGTACACGTGGCAGCGACGTAAACACCTCCACCACCTCGCCATACGCAGCCGGAATTTTCAGTTTATGTAGATCACCCGGGATCGGAAGCGCGGGCTGCTCCATAAACTTTTTCCAGTCCCGGTGCCGGCTGTCGCGGTTCACTCCGCCGCGGAAGACGCCGGTCTGCTGGTATTCCTGCCATTCTACGGCATGTTCCCTGCACCAGTGCGCGACCGCCAAATCCCGTTGGTAGGTGCGGTTGCCGCCGGTTTCCTGATGGCTGACCAAGTGAGTGATGGGTTGTAGCGCGTGTAGTTTGTCGAGTAGCTGAACGACCTCCGCGGCCGCGAAGGCCAATTGACCATCTCCACGATTAATGGTAGCGGCCAGGTCATTAAAGGCATCGCACTGCGCGTGGAGGTGTAGCGCGCTGGTCTCGGGGGCGGATACGGCAGAGGGCTCCAGGATGAATAGGGGGGCTACGGCCTCGTACGTAGACAGGGCGGCCGTAAGGGCGGGGTTGTCGGCCAGGCGGAAGTCTCGCTTGAGCCAGTAGAGACAATTGGTGGGCATGCTATTAATACGGGGTGCGCCGGTAAAAATGTTCGGTGCTGATGCTCAGCCCGTGTTCGAGTTGTCCGAGCCTGACGAAAACGCCGCTATTTTGGGTCTATTCGAGTTTTGAAAAGGGGAGGTGCACTTCGTGGCTGCTTCGCGGTGACGGGCTAAGTGATCTTTTTCAAGGCGAAGCATAGGCACAAAAGAGCAAGTTTGCGGCGGCGAGCGGAATCCCAAACAAGCGCTATGTATTCTCAGTCCTGCATCTCCGACCACATCACCTCCAGGTTGACGTCGCGCAGACGCTCCCCGTACCGCCATTCGGGGGCCTTCGGGATCGTCACGGTCTTCGCTTTCAGGGCCTCAAGCGAGGTACCGCGCCTGGCCTCCTTACGCACGTAATCGTGGAGCGCCGACAGGTAGTTTTCAAAGGATTTGAGGTCTTCGTGGGTGCCGGTCACCGGATAGCTGTCCGCCGCGTGGCCGAAGAGGTAGGTGGTGTCCTTGTCGTAGTGTTTACGCACCTTACGCATGACGCGCGCCCAGTTCGTCAGTTCGCCCCCCGCCTCCCGGTCGATGTAGGGGAAGCGCCGGTTGAAGAGCAGGTCCCCCAGGTGGGCCACGTTCGCGTGCTCGAAGTGGATGACGGCATCGCCCCCGGTATGGGCGGGCCCGAAGTGGCGGGCGGTGACCCGCTCCTCCCCGTCGGAGAGTCGCAGCGACCATTCCTCCGTAAAGGTGGTAGTCGGCAGGGGCAGGGCCTCGCCCTCCGTGCGTTGGGATTCGTTGGCCATCAGGTTCTCTTTGGCCCGTAGGTGGGTGACGTACTGATCGGCTAGCGGTGCCACTATGCCGTTCCCTCCGGTGTGATCGCCGTGGTGGTGGGTATTGATCAAGAGTTCTACGCGCTCGCTGTCCCGCATGGCGGTATGCAGAAAAGCGCGGGCGGGATCGGGAAACTGGGTGTCGACCACCACGCCTCCCCGGCCCGTGGTGGGTAGATAAAAGCCGATCGTACCGCCCCGGTCCGTGTAGTAACCTACCTTATTCCGGATCATCGCTACCTGACCGGTGGCCAGCGCAGAAGGGGAGGCCAGGAGGTGGGCCAGCGGGCTGCCGAGGGTAAGTAGGGAGGCGGTCGTGAGGAAACGGCGGCGGCGCATGGGGGCGGGATTTGCGGGGAAGATACAGTAGGCGCGGGAGGGCGGCTCGTCAGCGGGTGCAGCGGGCGTTCCCCACGTAACCCAACTTCAAACATTTTGTATTTTTCCAAAGCTGCCGTATCTTACCGCCCTTATGACAGTAACCCTGCTCCGCTGCGACGCCATGCGGCCCGACAAACGCGCCATCTCCCGCACCATCGAAGACATTGCCGACGATATGGATTCCAACCTGGCGGCCGAACTGACCGACATCATGCTGGCCGGCAGCCCCGTCGAAATCGAGGTTTCCTTCAACAACAGTTCCGCCTACCGGGCGCTCCGTAAACTGGACATCGAGTACGAGATCGAGGAGTAATGGACAAAGTGCGCATCGACAAGTGGCTGTGGGCCGTCCGCATCTTCAAGAGCCGGACGCTTTCCGCCGACGTGATCAAAAAGGGTAAGGTGCGCCTCAACGGCGATCCGGTCAAGCCCAGCAGCAACGTGACCGTAGGCGACCGCCTCCTGGTGCAGAAGGAAGGCTTTAACCTGGACCTGGAGGTCGTCAAGCTGCTCAATAAGCGGGTAGGGGCCCCCCTGGCCGTGACCTGCTACACGAACCACACCACCGAGGAAGAGATGAATAAGTACAAGGACTGGTTCGTCGGGAAAACCCAGGGCGAATTTCGCGAGAAGGGCACCGGCCGGCCCACCAAACTGGAACGACGCACCATCGATACCTTCAAGGAGGACATGCTCTGGGACGACGAGGATTAGTGCTTCAGGATTGAGCTAAGCAATAGCTTGACGCCGACAGCGTGGTGCTGAACGAGCGGACAAGAGTTCAGCATAGCCGGACGGCCGTCGATAATCCTAAACCCCGACGGCGCCGACTTCCGCTTAATCGGTTGCTGCTTAGAGCTCGTTTGGGTTTTCCGAGCCTGACGAAAACGCCGCTATTTTGGGGTCTATTCGAGCCTCGAAAAGGGGAGCCTAGTGGGCTAAGTGACGCTTTTTAAGACGAAGAACAGGCACATAAAAGCAAGTTTGCGGCGGTGAGCGGAATCCCATACAAGCGCTTACCTTCGTCCCTCAACCTCTAGCATGCCCCAAGCGGAACCCGTCGGCGTTATCGGGGCCGGTACTTTCGGTACGGCCATGGCCAACCTGCTGGCCCTCAACACCGAGGTGTTCGTGTACAGCCGCAACGCCGAACTGGCCGACCGCCTGAACCGCGAGCGGTTTCGCTTCGGCGTCAAACTGCACGACCGCGTGACCATCGTCAGCGACTTCCGTCAGGTCGCCGACCGCTGCCAGCTGATCTTTCCGATCGTCCCCTCTAACGCGTTCCGCGATATGATGCGGAGCATTACGGACCACCTGCGCCCGAATCACGTGCTCATACACGGCACTAAGGGACTGGACATCACCGGCATCGAGGAGGGCGACATTCGCCGCAAGGGCATCGAGCGCAAGAACGTGCATACCATGACGGACGTCATCCGCGAGGAGAGCGTGGTCGTGCGGGTCGGGGCGCTGACCGGGCCGAACCTGGCCCGCGAACTCCTCGACGGCCAGCCCTCCGCCTCGGTCATCGCCAGCAAGTTTGACGAGGTGATCGACCGCGCCCAGTTGGTCCTGGCCTCCAAACAGCTGCACGTATTCGGTACCCACGACATGCTGGGCGCCGAACTGGCCGGGGTGCTGAAAAACGTGATCGCCCTGGGCTCCGGTATCCTCAAGGGGGTGGGCCTGGGCAAGAACATTCAGGCGATGCTAATAACCCGCGGGCTAGTTGAAATGGTCCACTTCGGTCAGGCATTGGGTAGCGATAAGCGCGCCTTTTTCGGCACGGCGGGCATCGGTGACCTCATTGCTACGGCCACCTCGAAAAAGAGCCGTAATTACATGTTCGGCTACCGCATCGGCTCCGGGGAGCGCCTGGAGGAAGTAGTGGCCACCAGCCAGGAACTTGCCGAGGGGGTCCGCACCCTCATGATCACCCGCCATTTGGCCCGGAGCATGCGCTTGCGGGTGCCCATCACGGAGATGCTTTACCGGATCGTCTTTGAAGCCTACCCCGTTGAGGAGGCGATGAATTACCTGATTACCTACCCTTACGACGTCGACGTTGATTTCCTCTAATCCCGCCGCATGAACTTGAAGAACTTCCTCCCGCACCTGATTGCCGTCCTCCTATTCCTGGTTACGGTGGTGGTGCTTTTCCTGCCCCACTTCCAGGGCAAGGCATTGCAGCAGGGAGATATCGTCCAGTACCGCGGGGCCAGCCGCGAATTCACCGAATTTCGCGAGGAGACGGGCGAGCGGACCAACTGGACCAATACCATGTTTGGCGGTATGCCCACGTATCAGATCTCGGCGGTTCGGGAAGGTAATCAGTTGAAGTGGGCTAACCGGGCCTTCTTTGGCTTCATGGGGGGACCGGCGGGCTACGTCTTCTGTGGTATGCTGACCTTTTACCTGATGATGATCTTTCTGGGGGTCAGCCCCTGGCTCTCCGTCGCCGGGGCGATCATGGCCGGGGTAGCGACGAACAACATCGTGCTCTATGAGGCCGGCCACGTTAGCAAAGTAGGCGTCATCATGTACTTGCCCCTCGTTGCGGCGGGGGTGCTCCTGGCCTTCCGCCGGCGCTACCTCGTCGGGGGAGCCGTGTTCGCCCTGGGTATGGGGCTGGCCATCTTGAGCAACCACCCACAGATGCTCTACTACTTCGGGCTGACCCTGCCGTTCCTGGGGACCGCCGAGCTCATCCGGCACTACCAGGAAAAGACGCTGCCGGTGTTTGCCAAGGCCATAGCGGCGCTGCTCATCGGCCTCCTGCTGGCACTCGGAGCGGGCGCGAGTAACCTGCTTACTACCTCGGAGTACCTGCCGCAGACCATTCGGGGTGGGGCGATCCTCTCCGGGTCAGCCGCCGCGGCCGACAATGCCGCCCGGGAGGGCGGCCTGGACTGGGAGTATGCCATGGCCTGGAGCAATGGCTTCAAGGATGTGCTAGCTACCTACGCGCCCATGGCGGCGGGCGGGGGCAGCGGACAGGAAGTGAGCAGGCAGTCCGACTTCGGGAAGGCCATGACCCGCGCGGGTTTTCAGGTGCCGGCCACCTTTGGCGCCCCGCTGTACCACGGCAGCCTGCCCTTCACGGAGGGCCCGATCTACCTCGGAGCGGTCGTCTGGGCGCTCTTCCTCTTCGGTTTGTTTACGGCCTCCACCACCGCCCGCGTGTGGCTGGCCGGCGGCACCCTCCTGATCTTCGTGCTCAGCTTGGGGAAGAACGCCGAGGGCTTCAACCACCTGCTGTTCGATCATCTTCCCCTGCTGAGTAACTTCCGGACACCCAATTCCGCCCTCAGCGTAGTCACCTTCCTGATGGCCGCCCTGGGTATATTTGGCATTCACCGCTGGCTGGGTACGCTGAAAACAAATCCTACGCGGGCCGGCAATCAATTGCGCCTGGCCGGTATGGCGGCGGCCGGTTTTGGGCTACTCGTGCTTGTCCTCGGGTTTCTCCTGGACTTTTCGAGCGCGCAGGACGCCGCCCAACTCGCGCGCTTTACCGGTGGGCAGGGGGACGTGAGCCAGCTGGTGGGCGCCCTCGAATCCACCCGGGCGGAAGTCTACTTCGACGATGCCATGCGCAGCCTCCTGTTCGTGGGGCTCACCTTTGGCAGTCTGTACCTGCTGTGGAAGGGCACGTTCGCGCTGACCTGGGCGGCCGTAGCCCTCGGCGTCCTTGGCCTCGCGGACTTCGCCGGGGTGAATGCCCGTTACCTCTCCCACGATGACTTTAAACCCATGCGCGCGGTGGTGAATGCCGTTCAGCCCAGCGCGGCGGACCAACAGATCCTGCAGGACCCCGACCCAAACTACCGCGTGCTCAACCTCTCCCGCGCACTCGACCAGGATGCCTTCACGAGCTACTTTCACAAGAGCCTGGGCGGCTACTCCGCGGCCAAGCTGCGCCGCTACCAGGACCTGATTGATGGCTACCTACGCGAACGCGACCCGCGCGTCATCAATATGCTCAACACCAAGTACTTCCTCATCCCCGGGGAGAACGGGGAGCTGCGGGCCCAACGAAACCCGGACGCCTTCGGCAATGCCTGGCTGGTAGAGGACATCCAACTGGTCGACGGCCCTGATGCCGAATACGGAGCGCTGGCTACGGTTGGGGATTTGCGGCGCACCGCCATCGTGGAACGTTCCTTCGCACCCGCGCTCGACGCCCTGAACCCGACGGGGCGGGGAAGCATCGAGCTGACTGCCTACGCGCCCAACCGCCTCGCCTACACTTTCCAATCTTCCACGGACCAACTGGCGGTCTTTTCGGAGATCTGGTACGGCCCCGATCTGGGGTGGACGGCTACCATCGACGGGGCCCCCGCGGAACTGATTCGGGCGAACTACGCCCTGCGCGCGCTGCGGATACCGGCGGGCCAGCACGAGATCGTAATGACCTTCGCCCCCCCGACCTTCGCCCTCGGACGTACCATCTCGCTCATTTGCAGCGTTGTGATCCTACTGGCCGTCATCGGCGCGATCGCCTACCCCTACCTGAAGCGGGGCGGGGACTCCGACAAGGCCGGAGGTCCGGGCGGGCCGCGCGGGTGCCGGGCCAATCAAGCCGCCACACGCATGATCAATTCCCTTACCCGCTTTTTTCGCTTGTGCTCCCTGATGCTCGTCCTGACGACTACTGGTTGCGACGAGGAGGTGATGCGCCCTTCCCCCGTGACCTCCGAGCTGGAGCGCTACTTTCCACTGGAACTCAATCGCCCGTCCTATTACCGGGTGGACAGCATAGTCCTGACCGGCACCATCGGGGGCATCCGCTACGACACGGCCACGGTGGAGGCCCGCGAGACCCTGATCGAAAGCTACGTGGGCCCCGACGGGGAGACGATCTACCGCGGAGAGCGCTGGGAGCGACCCGACGAAGCCTCCCCCTATACCTTTAAACAGACCTTCACCCTCAGCACCACGGCACGTACCGCCAGCCGCAGCGAGGACAACCTCACCTTCATTAAACTGGTGGTCCCGTTTCGGGAAGGCAGCAGCTGGGACGGCAATTCCGCCTTCGATGCAAGCCGCGCGGTGCCCGTCGGCGGCGAATTTTTGGACGTCTATAACGGGTGGCAGTACACGTACCGGACCGTGGGGGGCTCGGCCACCCTGAGCACGGGACTCCGTGTAGACAGTCTGGTCGTCGTAGAACAGGCGACGATCGATAACCTAATCGACTTGCGCACGGCGAGGGAAAGCTATGCGCCCGGGCTGGGGCTCGTGGAGCGCTTCCTGGATGCCCGCCATACCCAGTGTAGGGTATGCTGTGACGGCGATACCGGACCCTGCCGGGACCTCCCCTGGGACGAAAAGGCGGAAAAGGGCTACATCATTCGGCAAACCATGATCCGACGGGAGTGAGCGAACGCACCGCCTACCGCGTTTCGGTCGGCGTCCTGGTGGTGCTGCTGCTGGGCTCGGGCATTTGCTATCTCCAGCGGATGCTCTTCGTCGACCCCGCCTTCATAACCCTGGAGGTGATCGTTACCGATTCGCTCTTCATCATGGAGCGCAGGTACGGGGCTTTCGTCACTCACCTGGTGCCCCTTCTTTGCAGCCGGATCGGGGTGCCGCTCAGTGGTTTGCTGTTCTTATACTCGATCAGCTTCTACGTGTTCTACCTCGTGGTAGCTTTGGTGGTCGGGCGGGTGTGGAAGCAATATAGTCTGGTTACCCTGTTCACCCTGTACCTGACGCTGATGGTCAGTGACGGCTACTTCTGGCCGAACAACGAGATCCACCAGGCCGTGGCCTGGATGGTACTCTTTCTGGGCCGCTACTTCTCCCGCCGCGATAAGGTGCTGTACTGGTACGACGACCTCCTGCTGATTCCGCTGTTGTTTCTGGCGGCAAACACGCATTTGTTGGTGGCGGCACCGCTCGCTTTCCTGTGGGTTTACCTGCACCTGGCGCATGCGACCGCGGCGCGAGAATTAGTTTCCGGGCGGGTACTGCTGTATACCGCGCTGTTGGCGGCGGCGATCGGCCTGCGCTACTGGATGAGCGTGGATACCGGCTACGACAGCGGGAAACTGAGCGCGCTGGGCAGCTTCGATCCAAAGCGCGCATGGGCCGCCTTCCGGTCCGAGCACGCGGGTACGCTGATCTACCACCTACGCACCAATTACTGGGTACTGCTGCCGGTAGTCCTGGCGGGAATCTTCGGCGTGGTGTACTCCCGCAAGTGGTGGCTACTCCTCCCGGCGGTCGGCGCGGCGGTTGGGTACTTTGTTCTGGTTTGCTCGGTCTTCACGAGTGGCTACGGGCGGGAGTACCTATTTTACTTCGAGAGCGAATGGCAGCCCCTGACCCTCATCCTGGCCACGCCATTCGTAGTAAACTTTCTGCCCCTCCTGTCGAATCGCCGGGTCGTGGCGGGCGTGATCCTGCTGGTTTTCTCGATCCGCCTGGCTTACATCGCTGACAGCTATACCTACTTCGATACCCGACTGCGGAACCTGGAAGTGCTGAATGCGTCCGTGAGAGAATTTGGCAAAGAAAAGGCCCTGGTGATCCCCGCCCAGGCTCTGGCTCCTTACTTCGGCATGTCCTGGGGACTGCCCGTAGAAACCTACTTCCGCTCCCTTTTGGCAGGGGATGACAGGCCGGTCACCGTAAAGAATAGTGAGGTGGCCAAGGACGACGGGGGCGGGTACTATTTCTTCTCGCCCTTTCGCCAGATTCCTCCGGATGAGCTGCCCCCCCGGTACTTCCCGATTTATCAGGACGTCGAATACCAAATCCTGACGGAGGCGGAAGTGGCCGAGATTACTTCGCGGCTGCGGCCGCTACCGAAATAGGAAAGTCAGCGGCGTACAGCGGGTCAACCTTTGGACCTCCCCGAGCTTTTATCTACCTTAGCCAGCGAATTTTCGCTAAAAGATCATGCCATGACAAAAATGACCAATCGTCACATCCGCCGCGTCGCCGTCCTGGGCTCGGGAGTAATGGGCTCCGGAATCGCCTGCCACTTCGCGAACGTGGGACTGGACGTGCTGATGCTCGACATCCTGCCCCGCGACATGGAGGCCACCCAGACCAATCCCGCCGTACGCAATTCCGTGGCCACCCAGGCCCTGCAGACGGCCATCAAGTCCAAGCCCGCCCCGCTCTATAAGCAGGAGTACGCCAAGCGCATTACGGTCGGCAACTTCACCGACGACATGGAGAAGCTCGGCGATTACGACTGGATCATCGAAGTGGTCGTCGAGCGACTGGACATCAAGCGGAAAGTGCTCGGCCAGGTCGACCAGGTGCGGCGCAAGGGCAGTTTGGTGACCACCAACACCTCCGGCATTCCGATCCACCAGATCCAGGAGGGCATGAGCGAAGATTTCCGCCAGCACTTCTGTGGCACCCACTTCTTCAATCCGGCCCGCTATTTGCGGCTGTTCGAGATCATCCCCGGGCCGGACACCAAGCCCGAGGTACTGGACTTCTTTATGCGCTACGGCGACCTCTACCTCGGTAAGACTACGGTCATGGCCAAGGATACCCCCGCCTTCATCGGCAACCGCATCGGCGTGTACAGCATGGCCAAAATATACGCCCTGACCGACGAGCTCGGTCTGCGCATAGAAACCGTGGACAAACTGACCGGCCCCCTGCTCGGTCGCCCCAAGACCGGCACCTTCCGGCTCGGCGACCTGGTGGGCCACGATACGGCCGCCCACGTCATGACGGGCATCCGCGACAACGCCCCGAACGACGAGGCCGCGGCCGTCATGAATATCCCGAGCTACTACGAGTTCCTGCTCGAAAAGAACTTCCTGGGGAATAAATCCGGACAAGGATTCTACAAGAAAGTGCTGGACGCGGAGGGCAACCGCCAGATCCTGGGGCTCAACCTCAGGACCCTGGAATACGAAGCCAGCGCGCGCGAGGACCTGCAAACCCTGAAGATCGGCAAGCAGATCGACGATCCGAAACGGCGCGTTGCCGCGCTGTTCCAGGAGGCCGACCAGGGGGGCAACTGATCCGCCGCAGCCTGGCGGGCTTATTCGCCTACTCCGCCAACCGCATCCCCGAGATCAGTGATAACATCTACAGCATCGACGACGCCATGCGCGCCGGCTACGCCTGGAAAATGGGCCCCTTCGAGTACTGGGACGCCGTCGGATTGCAGGCTGGGATCGAGGCCGCCGAGCAGGACGGCAATACCATCCCCCAGTGGGTCAAAGACATGCAGGCCGCCGGTCACGGGAGCTTCTACAAGCAGGAGGACGGTAAGCTCAAGTATTACGACATCGAATCCAAGTCCTACCGGGTCAAGCCCGGCACGGAGCAGTTTATCATCCTCGACAGTCTGCGCGACCGCAAGCCGGTCTATCAGAACAGCGAGGTCACCCTGCACGACATTGGCGACGGCGTGGCCTGTCTCGAATTTACCAGCGCCTACAACAGCATTGGGGAGGGCGTGCTGCGCGGCTACCAGGAGGCGATCACTAAACTCGAAGAGGAGGGCTGGCGTGGCATGGTGCTGGGTAACAACGCCGACAATTTCAGCGTGGGGGCCAACCTCATGATGATCGCCCAGCTCGCCTACCAGCAGGAATTCGACGAGCTCAATATGGCCGTCAACTTATTCCAGCAGAGCGTGATGCGCCTGCGCTACTCCTCCATTCCGGTCATCGCCGCTACCCAGGGCTACGTCTTCGGTGGTGGCTGCGAAAGTCTCATGCACTGTGACGGCGGAGCCGTGGCGGCGGAGAGCTACATCGGGCTGGTGGAGGCCGGCATCGGGGTGATCCCCGCCGGCGCCGGCACTAAGGAATTCGCCGTGCGCACCAGCGACGGATTCTTTACGGGTGACGTCATGATCCCCAGTCTCATCGAGCGCTTCAAGACCATCGCCATGGCCTCCGTATCGACCAGTGCCGCGGAAGCCTACGCCTACGGCTACCTCATCAAGGGGCGGGACAAAGTCGTCGTTAACAAGGACCGCAACATCGCCGAGGCTAAGCGCATGGCCCTCGATCTGGCCGATGACGGCTACACGATGCCGCAGCAGCGCGAGGACGTCACCGTCCTCGGGCGCGGCGGCCTGGCCGCCCTCTACGCCGCGGCCAATGAGCTGCAACGCGGCCACTTCGCCAGCGAGCACGACATCAAGATCGCCAAGAAGATCGCGTGGGTCCTCTGCGGCGGCGACCTGACGGGCACCCAACAGGTCAGCGAGCAGTACCTGCTCGACATCGAGCGCGAGGCCTTCCTCAGTCTCTGCGGAGAACAGAAGACGTTGGCCCGCATCCAGCACATGCTGCAGACCAATAAGCCCCTGCGCAACTAATCCCCCAACTCCAAAAAAACAACGATCATGAAAGAGGCATATATAGTCAGCGGATACCGCAGCGCCGTCGCCAAAGCCGGGCGGGGTGGATTCAAGAACTTCCGGTCCGACGACCTGGCCGTCCGCGTCATTCAGCACCTGTTCGAGCAGAACCCCGACATCGACCCCCACATCGTCGACGACGTGTTGGTGGGCTGCGCCAACCCGGAAGGGGAGCAGGGCCTGCAGGTCGGGCGCCAGATCAGCCTGCGCGCCCTCGGTAAGCCCGTCCCTGGCGTTACCGTCAACCGCTACTGCGCCAGTGGACTCGAGACCATCTCCATGGCCGTCGCCAAGGTGAAGGCCGGTATGGGCGAGTGCTACGTAGCCGGCGGCGCGGAGAGCATGAGCCAGATCCCCATGACGGGATATAAGCTGGCCCCGAGCTACGAAGTCGCCAGCACCACGCCCGACTACGTGGTGAGCATGGGCATCACCGCCGAGGCCGTGGCCAAGAAGTACAAGGTCACCCGCGAGGAGGCCGACCAATTCGCCGTGCGCAGCCACGAACGGGCGGCGGCGGCCATCGATCAGGGTTTGTTCCAGGACGAGATCGTCCCCATCACCATCGAAGAGGTGTTCGTCAAGGAGGGCAAGCGGCAGACCTCCAGCCACACCGTTTCGGTGGATGAGGGCGTGCGTCGCGGTACCAGCATGGAGGCCCTCGGCAAGCTGCGGGCCGTGTTTCAGGCCGGTGGGGTGGTCACGGCCGGTAATTCCAGCCAGACCAGCGACGGGGTGGCCTTCGTCATCGTCATGAGCGGCGAGATGGTCAAGCAACTCGGCCTGGAGCCCGTGGCTCGCCTGGTCAGCTGTTCGGTCGGCGGCGTCGATCCGCTGTACATGGGCATCGGTCCCTGCGTAGCGATCCCCAAGGCCTTGAAGCAGGCCGGCCTGCAACTGCAGGACATCCAGCTGGTGGAGCTCAACGAAGCCTTCGCCACCCAGGCGCTGGCCGTCATCAAGGAGGTTGGTCTGGACCCGGAGATCGTCAACGTCAACGGCGGCGCAATTGCCCTCGGACATCCGCTCGGCTGTACGGGAGCGAAGCTGTCCATCCAACTCTTCCACGAGATGCGTCGGCGCAACCTCAAGTACGGCATGGTCACCGCCTGCGTTGGCGGCGGACAGGGGATTGCCGGCATCTACGAGCTGCTTTAAATTGCATCAGCGGGGCTAGCAGACAAATACCTAAAATCAGGTGCCGCTTAATTTTGGCTGAGAGCAGGTGCGGAGCGCGTCCCGCCCAACGCTATTCGGTGGTCGCAGCATCATACCCATGAACGAACGGTCAACCCGTGAGCGGGCAAAATCCACGGATCTTGCCCGCTTTTTCGTAGCGTCCGGGGCTGCAAACTAAGGAAGGCCCCCTACGTTTGCAGCGGCATGATCAGCTTCTTCTTCTCTACCCTGGCCTCGGTGTTCACCATGACCAATCCGCTCGGGGCGGTACCAATGTACCTGAGCCTGACCGACGACTACTCGGCCAAGGAGCGCTCGCAGACCGCCCTGCGTACGGCGGTGTATACTTTCGCCATCCTCGTCGTTTTCTTCTTTGCGGGCACCTTCATCCTCAGCTTCTTCGGCATCAGCCTGAACGCCCTGAAGATCGCGGGGGGACTCATCATCGTCAATGCGGGCTACGGCCTGCTGAATAACAAGTCCGAGCGCCGGCGCATGACGCACGCGATCGAGGAGGAGGCTCAGACCAAGGACGACATCAGCTTTACCCCGATGGCGATGCCGATGCTGTCCGGACCCGGCAGCATCTCCTTTCTGATCGGACTATCGGCGGGGGAGCCGGACTGGATCCAAAGCACCGTCATCGTGGGTGCGATGGCGGTGCTGGCGATGGTCATTTTTGCCGTCCTTTTCTACGCCCCCTTACTCTTTCGTCTCTTGGGTCGGGCGGGACTGAGCGCGCTGAGTCGGATCATGGGCTTCCTGGTGATGGCCATCGGGATCCAGTTACTTAGCGTGGGCGTCATCAGTCTGGTGGGGGATACCTGGCCCCAGGTGGAGTCCGCGCGGCAATGATTCGCACTTCCCCCCGTAGCGCCGGTTTATACCCAAAAGCCAGCCATGAAAACCACCCTGATCCTCGGGGCCACCCCGAACGCATCCCGTTACGCTTACCTGGCCGCGGAACGCCTGACCAATCTCGGTCACCACATCGTTCCCGTGGGCATAAAGGAGGGTAGGGTGCAGGGAAAGGAGATCCTGCACGGCAAACCGGACGTTCCCGAGATCGACACCGTCACCCTGTACATCGGCCCCCAGCACCAGCCCGACTACTACGACTGGTTGCTGCGGGTAGCGCCCAAGCGAATCATCTTCAATCCCGGCACCGAAAACGCCGAACTGATGAAACTGGCCCGCGAAAATGACATTGAAGTCGTCAGCGGCTGTACCCTGGTAATGCTCGCCGGCGGTTCTTATTGATAACCATATGACGTGTCGCGGGGTTACCCCAAGAACGGCACGAGACCAATTGATCGCCCGGAAGCCGGGAGGTAACATTTATATATGACACAAGAACAACTCATCACCGACCAGCAGCAGAAGAAGCCCTACGGCAAATTCGCGGATATTGAAGTATGGCCCGGTCGCCCGTACCCTCTCGGAGCTACCTGGACCTCCAAGGGGGTGAACTTCGCCGTATTCAGCGAACGGGCGAGCCGTATAGATCTATGCCTGTTTCGCAAGGAAAGCCCCGATAAGGAAGCTTACCGGATACAGTTGATGGAACAGACCGACCAGGTCTGGCACTGTTTCATCCCGAAGCTGGAAACGGGTTGGCGCTACGGCTACCGCGCCCACGGGGAATGGAACCCCGCGGCGGGCAACCTCTTCAACCCCAACAAGCTACTCATCGATCCGTACACCAAGGCGATCGATGGTACGATCGAGTGGAATCCCGCGGTCTTCCCTTACCCACTTCAGGATCCGAGTCCCGAGCGCTACCTGACCATGGACGAACAGGATTCCGCCCCCTTCCTGACCAAAGGGGTGGTGATCGACCCCGCCTACGACTGGGAGGGCGACGAGCTACTGGAAACCCCCATGCACGAAACGGTCATCTACGAGATGCACGTGAAGGGACTCACGGAAATGAATCCGGACGTACCCGAGGAACTTCGTGGGACCTACGCCGGACTAGCGCACCCCGCCACCATCGCGTACCTCAAAGACCTCGGCGTAACCGCGGTCGAACTGATGCCGATCCACCACTTCGTGCAGGACAGCCACCTGGTCGATAAGGGCCTGAGTAACTACTGGGGCTACAACAGCCTGAGCTTCTTCGCCCCCCACGCCGCCTACGCCGCTTCCGGTCAGGCCGGCGAGCAGGTGAAGGAGTTTAAGGACATGGTGAAGAGCCTGCACCGCGCCGGCCTGGAGGTGATCCTGGATGTCGTGTACAACCACACCGCGGAGGGCAATCACTACGGGCCGATGCTCGGCATGAAGGGCCTCGATAACCAGGCCTACTACCGGCTCGTAGAAGACGATAAGCAGTTCTACATGGACTACACCGGTACGGGCAACACCGTCAATATGCTCCACAACCGCTCGCTGCAATTGGTCATGGACAGCCTCCGGTACTGGGTCATCGAGATGCACGTGGATGGCTTCCGCTTCGACCTGGCCAGTGCGCTGGCCCGGGGGCTTTACGAGGTCGGCAAGCTGAGTACCTTCCTCGATACCATCCACCAGGATCCGGTCATCAGTCAGGTCAAACTCATCGCCGAGCCCTGGGACGTAGGCCCGGGCGGCTACCAGGTGGGTGCCTTCCCCGTCCTCTGGTCGGAATGGAACGGCAAGTACCGCGACAGCGTCCGCGAGTTCTGGAAGGGGGATGCCAGTGGCGTGTCCGACCTGGCCTACCGGCTCACCGGCTCCAGCGACTTGTACGAATTGAGCGGTCGGCGGCCGGCAGCCAGCATCAACTTCGTGACGGCTCACGATGGATTTACCCTTCGGGACCTCTACAGCTACAACGAGAAGCACAACGAGGCTAACGGGGAGAATAACCAGGACGGAGAGAGCCACAACCACAGTTGGAATTGCGGCGTAGAGGGCCCCACCGACGATCCCGAGATCAATAAGTTGCGGCTGCGCATGCAGCGCAACCAGCTCGCCACCCTAATCCTGAGTCAGGGCGTGCCCATGATCTCGATGGGGGATGAATACGGACGCACCCAGGAGGGCAACAACAATGCCTACTGCCAGGACAACGAAATCAGCTGGTTCGACTGGGAGTGGACCAAAGAGCAGCAGGCACTGCACAACTTCACCCGGGCCCTGATCGAACTGCGTCGCGATAACCCGGTTTTCCACCGCCGCCGCTTCTTCAACGGCCGCAAGATCCACGATAAGAGCCTGGGGGACATCCTGTGGCTGAACCCGACCGGGCACGAAATGACCGATGAGAACTGGTCGGACGGCAACCAGCTCAGCCTCGGTATGATCCTCAATGGCGAGGGTATGGATGAGTACGACGAAAGGGGGCGCCGTATCAAGGACGACATTTTCCTGCTGATCCTGAACGGCTACTGGGAGGGCGTGGAGTTCACCCTGCCCGGCGTTAAGGAGTTCACCCAGTGGGAGCTGCTGGTCGACAGCCACACGAGTGAGATGCCGAAGGACAAGACCTACGTGGCCGACGACAACTTTCTGCTCGGGCCCCGCAGCATTTACTTGTTCCGCTTCAAACTGCGTCCGCAGAGCAAGCAGACCGGAGAGAAGCGCAAGGTGAATATTGTGGACCAGGTGCGTAAATTGCTGCAGATGATCCAGGAATAGTCCTGGCCAAAACTACTTGCCGTGCAGCTGCTTACCCATACCCAGATCAACGCGAAGGTGACCCGCCTGGCCATGGAGATCCTGGAACGGAACACCGAAGAAAGCGAGCTCTATATCCTGGGCATCAACAACCGGGGTATGGAGCTCGCCCGTCGGCTCACCCGGGAATTGCGTACCATTTCGGATTCCCCGCTTCACCTGTGGAACCTGACGATCGACCCGCGTCATCCCCTCACGGCGGGTGCGCGGCTCGACCACGATGTACGGGAGCTGGACGGAAAGCCCGTACTGCTCGTCGATGACGTCGCGAATACCGGGCGCACGCTATTCTACGCCCTCGGCGCGCTACAGCAGGTTCTGCCTAAGAAGATCGAGGTAGCCGTACTGGTTGACCGACGGCACAAGAGCTGGCCGATCTACGTGACCTACAGCGGCATGATGTTGTCTACCACCCTGGGGGACAATATCCTCGTCAATTTCAGCCAGGAAAAGGATACCGCGATCCTGGAGTAAACTACCGTCGACGAGCTACGAGCTTGTTTGGGTTTTCCGAGCCTGACGAAGAGATAGACGCAAAAGAGCAAGTTTGCGGCGGTGAGCGGAATCCCAAACAAGCGCTAAAGGGTAACGCCCAGGGTAAGGTAGAGGCTACGCGGCGCGCTGGGTATGATGCCCGGCCCGGGATAGCCGGTTGCCCGACGCGTAAAGTAACGGTGGTCGGTAAAATTATTGACTCCCGTCTCCAATACCAGCGCCTTCCAGCGGTAGGCCAGGCTGAGATCGGCCACGCCGTAGGCGGGGATGGTGCCCACGATGCCGCTCTGGTTGTCCGCCGGGTCCTGGGCGGCGTTGCTGGCGTCGGTGAACTGCCGCGAGAGGTAGCTGTACTGGACCGAGCCCAGCAGATCCCCCCACCCGAAGCGCAGGCCCGCCCGGAGGTTTAGGCGAGGGATGAACTCCACTTCGTTGCCGGCTACCCCCGCGATCTCTGACTGCGTATAGCGCGAGTCGGTAAGGCTCGTGTTGGCGTAGGCCGTGAGGGAATAGGGCACTTTACGGGCCGTGGCCCCCTGCAGCGCGTCCCATTCCAGCAGGGATTCGAGGCCGTAGAGCAGGGCGGCGCCGATGTTCCCACGGCGGCGGACCAGCCGGCCCGTTTCCACCTCGGTCCCGTCAGCCCGCTGCTGTACCTCGGGCGCTAGGACCTCGCCGAGGCGATCGCCGTAGCGGATAACAAACCCATTCAGGTTGTAGCGTAGGGCACCGGCCGTCCCCCGCACGCCCAGATCTGCCGTGAACCCGCTTTCGTCGCTGATCGAGGGGTCCACGACGAAACTGGGATTTACCGTCCGGATGTCGTTGAAGGTGACCGAGCGGTAGTTTTCGCTGAGGTTGGCAAAAAGCTCGAAGCGCTCGCTGTGGAGGAAACTCAGTCCGACACCCAACAGCAGCAATTGTCGAGAAAAGACCCGGTTGTCGGAAAATTCCTCTTCCCGGATGGGATTGCCGGCCAGGTCAAAGTCAATGCGGTCATAGGTGCCGCGGCTCTCCGTGCGGATGTACTCGAAGCGGGCTCCCGGGGTGACGCTGAAGCGGTCAGTAAACTGGAGGATGTGCTCCGCGAACACCGCTACGTTGCGGTTGGGAAAGGCGAAGGAGGATTGATTGGGGTAGGCGGGGTAGGCCTCCGTCGCCAGCGTGAAATCAGCCCCGGCCTCCGCCGTTCCGGGCCCCTGCACGGCGGAGTTCTCCGCGCGGTAGACTTTAGTGCCAATCAGCGCGACGGCATCCAGCTGGCCGATCTGGTAGCGGTGCAGCAATCGCGCTTCCGCCCCCTGGTTACGAAACCGGCCGATGAGCAGGTCGCGGGGGGCGGTGGGATCGTCCGTCTGGCTGACCCGGTTGCTGCGAAAGCCCACCGCTTCCCGGCTAGCTGCCAGTCCGAATAGGTTCAGGCTGAAGGCGGTGCGCTCGCTGAAGTCGTGGTCGAGGCGCAGGCTCAGCAGCTGCCAGTCGACGGCAAACCAGTTGCGCGCCCGGTTGCTGGTGAGGGGGTCGCGGTAGAACTGCGCGTCCGTCAGCCCCCCGGCCTGCTGGGCCAGGTAGTTGAGGTAGGTGTACTCCAGGCTGACGCGGGTGGCCGGCGCCAACTGATAGTCGAGGTGCAGGAAGGCGTTGTGGGAGCGGAAACCGGAATTCGGACGAAAGCCATCGCCCCGCTTGTGGTTGTAGAAGCCGTAGTAGCCCAGCTTTCCCACCTGCCCGCTCAGGCTGTTGAAGGAGGTAAGCAGCCCGTAGGAGCCCGCCGTCTGCCGGCTGACGAGCTCGGCCTTCCGCTGGCGGTTGGGCTCCCGGAACACGAAGTTGACCAGGCCCCCGAACTGCGTCCCGTACTGCAGGCTGGCCGCCCCGCGGATCACCTCGACTTTACGCAGCGCTTCGGCGGGTGGGGTGTAGTAACTCTCCGGATAGCCCAGCACGTCGGCACTGATGTCGTAGCCATTTTGTCGGGTGTTGAAGCTGGCCGATCGGTTGGGGTCGAGCCCCCGCCCCCCGATGCTGAGTTGCAGGCCCGCGTCGT
The DNA here is from genome assembly GCA_963803525.1 of Lewinellaceae bacterium. GTDB lineage: Bacteria > Bacteroidota > Bacteroidia > Chitinophagales > Saprospiraceae > Neolewinella. The sequence continues at coordinate 714,554 of CAWDMV010000001.1, read as the reverse complement.
CGTTTTCGTAAATGTTGAGTCCCGCGATCTCGGCGTAGATCTGCCGGGCCTGGTTGCTGGCCAGGTTCACCGTGAGGGCGTCCAGGGTCACTACTTCCGTCTTCTTGCCGGCGTAGATGGCCGTCCCCTCTACGGCCCGCAGCCGGCTCAGCGCCTCCCGGCGGCGGGCCTCGGCTACGACGGTGACCGCGCTGAGGTCCCGGCTGAGGGGCCGCAACACGATGCGGAGGCCCGCCGATTGCCCCGCCCCCAGGGTCAGCTGCCGGGTGGTATAGCCGGCGGCGAAAGCGGTGAGGGTATAGGTGAGGCCGTCATCGGGGAGCAGAAGACTCGCCCGCCCGCGCGGGTCGGTCTCCGCCACCCGCCCGGTCTCCGCCACGAAGAGTTCGGCGAAGGGCAGGGCCACGCCGGCCGTATCCGTTACGGTCACGCTGACGGACCGCTGGGCGGACAGTCCGACGGACAGCAGCAGGGTACAGAGCAGTAAGTGGCGCCTAAAATCCATAGATCGAGTCATTGAACGGCAGCAAGTAGCTTTCCGGCGGGCTGTCGGGCGAGATTGCCGCCAGGTCCGTATCCGGATTCACGTAGCGCTGGCTCAACCGTCCGTTCAGCGCCACGTAGCTGTCGACGTAGACCCGTGGGCGTTCGAAGCCGCGGGCCCGGAAGTGTTCCGCGAGAAAGTGGGCATACTCCAGGAGAAAGTCGGGCTGGGTGGCCAGTTGCTTTTCCTGGAACACGGTGAGGAACTCGCGGTTGTCGACGACCACCCGTCGGTCAGTCTCCGGATCCTCGACGCGGAAGGAGGCCACCCCGGCCTTTTCCATGAGCATGACCCGCCACGAGAAGCGGTAGCCGTTCTCCGTCCAGAACAGCTCCCCCGGGCGAGCCAGGTGCCGAAAGGGGAAGACGAGGTGGAAGACGAGTACCGCGGCAATTATCAGGAAGGAAAGCTTCTCGGATGGTCGTCGCGTTCTTGACTCCCGGACTTTCCCCAACACCCGCGATTCCAGCCGGGCCAGGGGACGAAGCAGGCGCTCGTGCGTGGAGGCGCCGAAGAAAATCGTCGCGCTGACAATCATGATGTAGGGGAACATGCCAATCGGGAAGAGTACCCGCGTGAGCACGTGAAAAAGCACCACCAGGAAGAACCCCAGCACCCGCGTCCTCCGCCAGAGCAGCAGAAAGGGAATGGCCAGGTCGTAGGCCGCCCCGCCCCAGGCAAAGGCAAAGTGGACCCAGCGCTGCTGCAGAAGGTCGCCAAGCAGCGGGATGCTGTAGTTGGCGGGCAACCAGATCGCGAGCGGCTGGGCGTGGAGCAGCCAGTCGGAATTGAGTTTGGCCAGCCCCGCGTAGAAGTACACCACGGCCACGAAGAGCATGATCGCCCGGGCGTACCAGGGACTTATCCATCCGCCCGCACTGCGTAAACCAGCGCGGAAGCCGGCCGGGATCGGCACCCAGATCAACAAAAAGGAAAGCAGGCTGACGAAGTAGTAGTGGTTCAGGTAGGTCGTCTTGTCCATCAGCTCGATGTAGGTGAAGCTCAGGAAGAAGACGCTCATGGCCAGGCGGTAGCGGTAGCCCACCGTGATGCAGGCCGCCGCCAGCCCCGTCAGGGCGAAGAGGGCGTAGGTCCAGTTACCCAGGGGTTTGACCCACTCGAAATAGCGATAGGAGAAAAAGAACTCGGGCTGCAGGTAGAGCTTGTCGATCCAGCCGTTTGCCCAGAAGCGGACGATGCTCAGCAGCATCATCAGGCCGAAGCCGGTCCGGAAGACCACCAGGGGTGCCGCGCTAATCTCCGTCCGCATCCACGAAATCGACGTTGATGCCCAGGGCCTGCAGCATATCCACCTTCAGGAGGATCACGTTGGCCTGGAGGGCGTCGTACAGGGCGAGCATCTCCGCATTGTCGCGGGCCACCTGGGTGGCGAAGTCCGCATTCAGGGGTTCGGCGCGGTCGCGGGCTGCGGCGAACTGCCGGGCGATCCGGGTGCTCAGCAGGGTGCCGTCGCGGGAGACCTCCAGGGCGTCGAGGTAGGCGGCCAGGCCGTTGCCGTCGCTGAAGAAGCGGGTGGCGGCGGCGAGGGCTTCCAGGAATAGGGCCTTACTCAGCTCCCCGTGGTAAGGGGCCTCCGCGAGCCCCGGCAGCGGTTGGCCGGAGAAAACGCCCGCCGGGATGCCCACCTTGCCGGCGCGCAGGATGCGTTCGTAGTAGAAGATGAAGTCATTGACGGTCCGGTCCACCGAGGCCGTCGCGCTATTGCCACTGGCGGCCACGTAGCTGTCGCGGTACCCGTCGATCCATTCCCGCTCGGCCGTGGAGGCCAGGCTCAGCATGCGGGCGGTCAGGCGCCGGATACTGCCCGCGTAGGCGGCGGGGTCCGCGGTGCCGTAGAGGAGGTAGTCCAGGGCCGGGAAGCCCTGGATGTCGACGTTGGAGGGCAGGGCCAGGTCGGTGCGGTCCTGAGCGGCGATGCGCGCGGTATCCGTGGGGTAGATGTTGAGTTGTTCCCGCAGGCGGAGGCGCTCGCCGGGGCCGGTCATGAAGGGGCTCAGTCGCTGCCAGGTCAGGTAGGCGGAGGCAAAGTCCTTGCGCAGCGCGGCCAGTTGCTCCGGAGCGGGGGTGGCCGCATAGTCCGCCGCGGACTGGTCGAGCAGCGCCGCCCCGGCCGTAAAGTCGGCGAAGGCCGGCAGGATCAGGTCGTCGGCCCAGTGGACCAGCATCGCTTGGCGGTCGAAGGAGGCGGGGGCATCCCCGGGTTCGTCCTCACTGCCGCAGGAGGCGAACAGGACCAGGGACAAGAGGAGTAGGTGCAGTCGGTACATGGGGGCTTAGTTGGTCGCGTTCTCGTAGGAAAAGTCAAACCGGCGGGCGATGGTGGCGGCGGCATCCCGCAGGGCGGACGGTTCGACGGTCCAGAAGCCCAGTTCGTCATTGTCGGCGATCTGGTCGAGCAGCGCCTGACTTTCACCGCGCGAGAAGTAGGGGGCACCGGTGGCGGGGTCGCGGGTGAACTGGAGGGCGTACACGAAGCCGTATCCCTCGCTGAGGCCATGGAAAGACGCCTCGCGGGCGGGCTCGTTCTCGATGGCGGCGGCGCCGCGCTCCAGGTAGAAGGCGGCCCGGATCGCGATGACCAGGCTCAGGCGTTCCTGAATGATCGCGGCCTGTTCGTCGCGCACGTCGTATTCCCCGGCCACGATGGCGGCCCGGCCGCGCAGGTAGGCCCGGAAGATCTCGTCGGCGATCCCGGTGAAGTCGGGGTCTGCTTCTACGCGCTCCAGGTACTCGGCCAAAAACTGGTCGGTGGTCCCTAGCGTAGCCAGCGGTGCGGCGGGATCGGCCGACAGCCCCGCCAGGTAGCCGTAGGCTTCGTCCCAGTAGTGCTCCATGGTCGTGTAGTTGGTGCCGGGCACCAGCGTTCCCGCATCGTTGTCCTCCCGGTTGCGGCCGGCGTCCAGCAGGGTTGGGCTGAGGTAGTTGTTGACGGACTGATCGAGCAGCAGCGCCCCGATGAGAGACTTGGCCACGACCTGATCGAGCTCTACGCCGCGGGGGTCTACGTAGTAGGTGCGGGTGCCGACGGCGATCTGGCCGGCCTCCCCCGGTGCGGCCAGCTCCATCCAGCGCGGAAAGACCGTGGTCACCTGGGCGTCGATCCACTGGTCGAAGTCGGTACGTACCACGCCGGCACCGCTGGCGTTGGCCCCGAAGAGGTCGGCGCTGGCGGCCACCTTGCCGCGCAGTGACTTGTCGGTGCCGTTCAGCGCCGGATCGCTAAAGGGGGCAACCGGCTCGCCGTTGGGGCCGGCGTTGCGGAACATATTGTTGAGCTGGAGGGCGGTCGAAGTTGGCTCCGTCAGGGCGTCGACCAGTTCCTCGGCCATGGCGAGGCGTATGGTTTGTCCGCTGAAATTGACGGTGCTCTGCCCGTCGCGGGTGAAGGTATAGGTAGCCGGAACCTCAAAGGTGGCGGGTTCGCTGGTGCTGTCGTCCTGGCAGCCGGAGAAGAGTCCAAGTAGTGCAAGGCCGAATAAGAAGGTACGCATGAGAATCGTGTTATCTGTACTGAGTCTTAATAAGCGCAAATGTAGACCGCCCTGCGCGTGTTAGCCAAATCCAGGGGAGACTATTTTTACCAGGTCTAAATAAAAGTATCTCAATTTTACGCGTTCCTGACCTGCCTGCCGCTTTCCCGGGGAGGGGGTGATTTTCGGCGACCGGAGAATCATGGAAGATTTTTTGCGGGAAGCCTGGATAAGCGCTTGTTCGGGATTCCGCTCCCCGCCGCACACTTGCTCTTTTGCGCCTATTCTTCGTCTCAAAAAGCGTCACTTAGCCCGCTAGGCTTCCCCTTTTATGAGGCTCGAATAGCCCCAGAATAGCGGCGTTTTCATCAGGCTCGGAAAACCCAAACAAGCGCTAATGCGCGTGCGCGATTGGCGGGCGATAATATCTTGTTGCCCACTCGGTGTATCTTCCACCACCCCAACGCCTACACTATGCTCCCTACCGACAAGAGACGCTTCAAAAAAATTCTCGTCGCCAACCGCGGCGAAATCGCCATTCGTATTCTACGCGCCGCCAGTGAGCTGCAGCTGCGCACCGTGGCGATCTACACCTTCGAGGACCGCTACAGCCTTCACCGCTACAAGGCCGATGAGAGTTACCAGATCGGTCCGGACGACGAGCCGCTGCGCCCCTACATCGACATCGATGCGATCATCAAACTGGCCAAGGAGAAGAACGTCGATGCCATCCACCCCGGTTACGGCTTTCTTTCCGAGAACGTGAACTTCGCCCGGGCCTGCCTGGCGGCGGGCATCGAGTTCGTCGGCCCCTCACCCGACAGCATGGACCAGCTCGGCGATAAGGTGGCCGCCAAGGAACTCGCCCGGCGGGTAGGCGTCCCCCTGATCCAGGATAGCGACCGCGATATTTCGGATCCCGAAGTAGCCGTTTCCGAAGCCGCCGAGATCGGTTATCCCGTGATCATCAAGGCCGCCGCCGGCGGTGGCGGCAGGGGAATGCGGGTCGTGCGCAACGAAAAGCAACTGCGCGCCGAGGTCGTGGAGGCGAGCAGCGAGGCGGAAAAGGCCTTCGGCAACGGGACGATCTTCCTGGAAAAGTTTATCGAGAATCCCCGCCACATCGAGGTGCAGCTCCTCGGCGACCGGCACGGCAAGCTGGTGCACCTCTACGAACGGGACTGCTCCGTGCAGCGCCGCTTCCAGAAGGTCGTCGAAGTGGCCCCCGCCGCTAACCTGACCCAGGAGACCCGCGACAAGCTCTACGCATACGCGCTCCAACTCGGACGGGCAGTGAATTATTACTGCGCCGGGACGGTGGAATTCCTGGTGGACCAGGATGAGTCCATTTACTTCATCGAGGTGAACCCCCGTATTCAGGTGGAGCACACCATTACCGAGGTGATCACGGGCATCGACCTGGTGCGGACGCAGTTCCTGGTCACCATGGGGTACCGCCTCGATCACCCTACGATCTACATCAAAGACCAGGCGGACATTCAGGCCAACGGCTTTGCCATTCAGTGTCGGGTGACTACGGAAGATCCCGGCAACAACTTCAAGCCCGATTACGGCACCCTCATTGCCTACCGCTCGGCCAGCGGCATGGGCATCCGGCTCGACGCCGGATCGGCCTTTCCCGGGGCCATCATTTCCCCCTACTTCGACAGCCTCCTGGTGAAGGTAACCGGTTCGGGGCGTACCCTCAAGGGCGCGGCCGAGCGGCTCCACCGGGCGCTGCGGGAGTTTCGGGTCCGGGGCGTCAAGACCAACATCGGCTTCCTGCTGAACCTATTAGAAAACGAAGATTTCCAGGAGGGCCGGGCCACCGTCCGCTTCATCCCCGACCATCCGGAATTGATGGAGCTACCCAACTTTAAGGACCGGGGTACCAGACTGTTACGGTACCTGGCCGACGTCATCGTCAATGCGAATCCCGACGTCAAGGCCATCGACCAGAAGCGCGGCTTCCTCAAGCCGGTGGTGCCCGCCTTCGATCCCTACGGGGAGGTGCCGAAGGGCAGCCGCGACCGCCTGCTCGAACTGGGCCGCGACGGCTTCGTCGACTGGCTGAAGCAGGAAAAGCGCATCCAGTACACCGATACCACCTACCGCGACGCCCACCAGAGCCTGCTGGCGACCCGGATGCGCATGATCGACATGCTGAATGTATCGCGCAGCTACGCCCAGAACCAGCCCGGCGACCTGTTCAGTATGGAGGTCTGGGGCGGGGCCACTTTCGACGTGGCGCTTCGCTTCCTCAAGGAAGACCCCTGGCGGCGGCTGCGTAAGCTCCGTACAGCCATTCCCAACACCATCTTTCAGATGCTTCTGCGGGGCAGCAACGCGGTCGGATACAAAGCCTATCCCGACAACCTCATCGTCAAGTTCATTGAGGAGGCCGCCCGCGGCTCCCTGCTGTACGACAATGAAGGGCAGGAGAAGGGCTACGCCGGGGGAATCGACCTCTTTCGCATCTTCGACTCCCTCAACTGGGTCAAGAACATGGAAGTCTCGATCAGGACGGTCCGGGAAAACACCGACAGCCTGGCCGAGGCCTGTATTTGCTACTCCGGTGACCTCACCGACCCTACCAAGACCAAGTTTACGCTGCCGTACTACATCGACCTCGCCAAGCGCCTGGAGAGTGCCGGCGCCCACCTGCTGGCGATCAAGGATATGGCCGGCCTGCTCAAACCCCTGGCCGCCCGCGAGCTGATCACCGCCCTGCGGGAGGAAACCAGTCTGCCCATTCACCTCCATACCCACGATACCAGCGGCATCCAGAGCGCTACCTACCTGGAGGCGATTAACGCGGGGGTAGATATCGTCGACGTAGCCATCAACAGCCTGTCGGGCCTCACCTCCCAACCGGGCTACAACAGCATCGTGGCGATGATGCAGGGCCACCCGCGGGAAAACCCCGTCAACCTACCGCTACTCAACGAATTCGCCGACTACTGGGAGAGCGTCCGCAATTACTACTATTCCTTCGAAACGGAGCTCCGGGCCGGTACCGCGACGATCTACGATACCGAGATCCCCGGCGGGCAGTACTCCAACCTGCGTCCCCAGGCCCGCGGACTCGGACTGGAGGAGGAGTTCAGCACGATCCGAAAGAACTATACCGCGGCCAACGATCTTTTCGGCAATTTGGTCAAAGTCACCCCCTCCTCCAAGGTGGTGGGCGACATGGCGATGTTCATGACCAGTAACCACCTGACCGCCGAGGACGTCCGGCAGCGGGGCGAAAAGCTGGACTTTCCCGACAGCGTCAAGAGTCTTATGCGCGGCGACCTCGGCCAGATCGAGGGCGGATTCGACAAGGAGATCCAGGCCAAGGTGCTGAAGGGCGAAGCACCCTATACCGATCGGCCTAATGCCCACCTCGAACCCATTGACTTCGAGCAGGTTGCCGTGGCCTACCGCGAACGGTTCGGAGAGGAGCCCAGCATGATGGATCTCCTGAGTCAGCAGCTCTATCCCAAAGTCTTTGCCGACTACAAGGAGTTTCAGCGGGAATACGGACAGGTAGCTAACCTGCCCACCTCCGCCTTTTTCTACGGCCTGAAGCCGAACGAGGAGATCCTCGTGCGCCTGAGCGCCGGCAAGCGCATCGCGGTCAAGTACCTCAACATGACGAACGCCGACGAACTCGGTAACCGACTCGTCTTCTTCAGCCTGAACGGACAAACGCGCAGCATCACCGTGCGCGACAACGATATCGACAGCCAAGTCGCCGCCCACGTGAAGGCCGGCGGGGCTAATGAGGTCGGCAGCCCCCTACAGGGTAATTTGAGCCGGATTCTCGTAAAAGTCGGGGACGTGGTCCACGCCGGTGATCCGCTCTTCGTCATCGAGGCGATGAAGATGGAGTCGACCATTACCAGCCCCCTGGATGGGGAAGTTACCCTGCTTCCGTTGAAGGAAAAGACCCTCGTGGAATCCAATGACTTGGTGGTCCGCATCGGGTGAACCTTATCGGGTGCTGGGGAGTCCTCTAGGAGAAGCTAATCATTGCCATGCACCGACCATTTTTCCTGCTGCTCCTTTCCGCGTGCTTGTTGCAGTGTATGGGAAGTGGGGAGGAGACCGAATCCCGCACCCCCTTCCGACCCGCTGATCCACCGCCGCTCAATGAGCTGCAGTTGGTGCAGGCTGATCGCCTCCTTGTGCCCGGTGAGCGGGTAGGGGGTATTCGGCCTGGCATGTCGATGGCGCAGATCGAGAACCTCTACGGATCGGAAAACCTAAAGAGTCGGGAAGTCAGTCCGGCGGAGGAGGACACCCTGCCCGGTTACCTGCTGTTCCCGGGCACCATCGACGAAGTGGAGATCACCCTGGGGGAGGACCGGCAGCCCGCCTACGTTACGATCAGTAACCCCCGCTCCCCCTGGGCCGCCGCCTCCGGCATTACCGTAGGCACGACGCTGCGGGAACTCAACGCGCGCAATGAGACGGCTTTTCTGTTCTCCGGCTTCGGCTGGGAGGGCGGCGGCACCGTAAGGGACTGGCGGGGCGGCAAGCTGGAGGGCCTGGAGGTGCGTTTGACCTATGCCCCAGAACAACTGCCCGCCGAGGGACTCGACGGGCAGTTGCGGGGGAATCAGGAATTAAGCAGCGATGCGCCGCAACTCGAAGCTCTCGGGGTGCGGGTAAGGGAGCTGCGGGTGAACATTCGCCGTCCAGCGGAATAGCGGGGGCTAAGCGAGGACCGCCTGCACCTCCTCGGCGGCATCCTGCAGGGACACGGCGGAGCGCACGTTCAGTCCGGAGTTGTCGATCAGCTCCTTGGCGATGTCGGCATTGGTGCCCTGTAGGCGCACGATGATCGGCACCTCAATGTCCCCGATGTTCTTGTAGGCATCCACGACGCCCTGGGCTACGCGGTCGCAGCGGACGATCCCGCCGAAGATGTTGATCAGGATGGCCTCCACCTTATCGTCCCGCAGGATGATCCGAAAGGCCTGCTCCACGCGGGCGGCGTCGGCCGTTCCCCCTACGTCGAGGAAGTTGGCGGGCTCGCCACCGGAGAGCTTGATGATGTCCATGGTCGCCATGGCCAGTCCGGCGCCGTTGACCATGCAGCCCACGTTGCCGTCGAGGTTGACGAAGTTCAGTCCGTAACTCTGGGCCTCGACCTCGGTGGCGTCCTCCTCGGTGGTATCGCGCATCTCGGCGATGTCCTTGTGGCGGTAGAGGGAATTGTCGTCTACGCTGAACTTACAGTCTACGGCCACGATCCGATCGTCGCCGGTGTGCAGGGTGGGGTTGATCTCGATCAGGCTGGCGTCGGCCCCCAGGTAGGCCTGGTACAGCTTGGTGATGAACTTGGTCATGTTCTTGAAGGCGGTGCCTTCCAGTCCCAGGTTAAAGGCGACTTCCCGGGCGTTGAAGCCCTGCATGCCCAGCTCGGGATCGATGTACGTCTTGTGCACCAGATGGGGGGTCTCCTCCGCGACGGCCTCGATGTCCATGCCGCCCTGGGTGGAGTGGATGATCACGTTCTGCTTCCGTTCGCGGTCCATGAGGATGCTCACGTAGTATTCCTTGTTGGCGTCAAAGTCGGGGGCGTAGGCATCCTCGGCGACCAGGATCTTATTCACCTGCTTACCGGCACCCTCCATCCCGCCGGGGGTTTGGGGGGTTTTGAGCTGCATGCCGAGGATAGTGGAGATGTGCTCCTTGGCCTCCTCCCGATTTTTAGCCAGCTTCACGCCGCCGCCCTTACCGCGTCCACCGGCGTGGATCTGGGCCTTGATGACGGCAAAACCGCTGCCGCTTTCCTGGGCCAGTTGGTCGTACTTAGTCAGGGCTTCTTCGACGGTATCGGCCGCGTAGCCGTTCTGGATGGGGACGCCGAATTTGGTCAGGATGGATTTTCCCTGGTATTCGTGGAGGTTCATGGGGGGTAATTTTGGTGGGTCGTGAAGGTAGGAAAAATGTGGTTACAGCTCCTCCCGGTGCTCCTTCACCCACGCCGCCCGCTCCAGGATGGCCGCTTTGTCGTCCCCGGATTTCTTGTCCCAGTTCGCGTACAGGAAACCCATCCGGTAGTTGGAGGCGAAGCGGTCGCGGTGGCGGTCCAGAAAGTCCCAGTACAGGCTGTTGAAGGGGCAGGCCTTCTCCCCGATTTTTTTCTTGTGGTTGTAGTGGCAGTTCTTGCAGTAGTCGCTCATCTTGTTGATGTAGTTGGACGTGCTGCAGTACGGCTTGGTGGCAATCAGGCCCCCGTCGGCCCGCTGGCTCATGCCGCGGGTGTTGGTGATCTGCACCCATTCGATGGCGTCGATGTAGACCCCCAGGTACCAGGCGTCCACGTGGTCGGGGTGGGCACCCAGCACGAGGGCGAAGTTGCCGGTGATCATCAGCCGCTGAATGTGGTGGGCATAGGCCAGGTCCAGGCTCTGGTTCACGGCGTGGCTGAGGCAGTTCATTTTAGTCTTGCCGGTCCAGTACCACTTCGGCAGGCTCAGCTCGTGGCCCAGGCTGTTGACTTCCTTAAATCCGGGCATCTGCGCCCAGTACACGCCGCGCATGTACTCCCGCCAGCCGATGATCTGCCGGACAAAGCCCTCCAGTTGATTGAACGATATGTCTTCCGGATCTTTCTGCCAGGCCGCGATGGCCGCATCGATGACCTCTTTAGGAGCGATAAGCTTGAGGTTCATCGAGAAGCTCAGGTTGGCGTGGTAGAGTAGGGGGTCGGCCTCCGTCATCGCATCCTGGTAAGTGCCGAAGTCGCGCAGGCGGTTCTCGCAGAAGTCGGTGAGCGCCTCCAGGCTCTCCTCCCGGGTGATGGGATAGGTAAAGCGCCCATTCGGCATGCGCCCCATCGTCTGAATATCATGCCGTTGCACCAGGGCTACAATCTTCGTAGCATCGTGATGGAAGACCGAGGCCGGGGGGAAGGCGATGTCATCGGGCAGGGAGCCCCGGTTCTGCTGGTCGTAGTTCCACTGCCCGGTAGCGGGCTCCCCGTTCGCATCCATGAGCACGTCGTGGCGCCGGCGCATCTCCCGGTAGAAGGTCTCCATCAGGTAGGTCTTCTTGCCCGCGAATAATTCCGCCAGATCCTCCCGGCCGGAGAGAAAGTGCTCGGAGTCCACCATTACTCCGCCAACTTTTTCCGCAAACGTTTTTAACTCCTGATCCAGTCGCCATTCGTCCGGAGCCTGGTACTCGAAGCTTCCTGATCCGGTTTCTTCCAGCAGCGCGACCACATTGTCGGTGATGCTTTCCTTGCCGGCTGCCCTGGTCTCATCCAGCGTCCGGTACACCACCTGGTGGCCCAGTTCCCGCAGGCGACCGGCAAAGGCCCGCATCGCCAGGAAGAAGCCCGCGATTTTCTGGATGTGGTGCTCGCAGTAGGTGGCCTCGGAGTGCGTCTCGAACATGCAGTAGACGGTCTGCGGGTCCACGCTTTGGTACCAGGAATGGCGTTCGTTCAGTTGGTCGCCCAGGATGAGCCGGACACGGGAGTACTTCACTAGATTAAGTTTCTGAGCTAACTCAGCGCTCAGACAAAGGGTTCAGGGCGCGGACGCGGGTGCTAACGTAAGTGGTAACACCGGACACTCCCGCTTCCGACGACGCCCGTTTCGATTCGGGGCAGGGTAGTCACGCGGTGGTGTACGGCCGCGGGCCAGGCAAACAGGAGGTCCGCTTGTCGGAAGGTCGTTCGCACCCCAAGCGAAGCCTCCCGCTCCTCCGAGGAGAAGTTGACGATAAAGAGGTAGGCCCCGTCCCCATAGGTATCGGCCCGTACCCAGTGGACCACCCCCGCTTCGGTTACGGTCACGGCACCCGTGGCCCCGCCCAGGTGGGGGAGCGTCCCGGCGGCAAAGCGGTGTACCTCCTGCAGCGCGGAGAACAACGCGAAATTGCCGCCCCACTGCCACGGCCCGTCCACCGACTTGGGACCGTTGCGCTCGCGGAACACGTAAAGCTTGGTGTACACTTCGTTAGCCGCCGGCGAGAAATGGCGGTCGCGCTGCTCGAAGCCGAGGGAAAAGTAGAGGGGGAGCTGATGGAGAAACAGCCCCGTAAACACCCGCGCGACCTCCCCCTGGTGGTGAAACGCATCGAAGCGGGGATCGTCTTTATCTCCCGTAATCACGCAAAAAGCCGGCGTCACCGGGGTCACCTCGGCAATTTCCAGGTAGGACTCCAGCGCATCCATGAACTCCCCGCTGCCCGCCACCATGCTCTGCAGATTACCCAAGGTGACTTCCGCTTCACTCGCCATCAGGTGCTGTACTTCATCTCCGTACCCCATCACGCCCGGAGGGGCCAGGAAGCTCTCCGCGAAGTAGGCGAAGTGGGGGGAGTCGGCCGCTACCCGGTGTTTCACCGCCCGCAAGGGATCGTAGTACGCATCGGGCCACTCGGGCACGCCCTCGGGACGCATCTGTACGTGTGACATGTCGCCCCGCATAAAGTCGAAGCCGAAGCGCGCCCGTTGTTCGGCGTACTTGCGGGTGAAGTAATCCCAGACTTCGGTGCGCGGCCGGGAAAAGTCAATTTCCCACCGCGCGTTATCGTCCTTCCGCCCGTAGAATTTGAAGCGGGTGAGGGGACCGAACACCCGGCTCATGCCCTGGGGCTCGGTAATGCGGTAGTCGCGCCAGCGGTGCCCCGCCTCGTCGATGGTCAGGGCCTCCGGAGCGGGGTCGACTTCCAGGCCGCGGTAGGGGGGGGCCATGGTGGCAGGTACGGGTTCCAGTCCGCGGTGGTAGAGGTAATCCACCAGTTCCACCCGACGTTCCTGGCGCCTATCGTAGGCGTCCGGGGGGCCGAAGAGGAGGTCCAGTCGCTCCTCCTCCGGCAGTCGGTAAAAGAACAGCTCCCGCGCGAAGGGCACCGAGGCGTCTTTCTTCAGTATCCAATCCAGAATGGCTTGCTCCGCCTCCTCGTGCAGGTGCTCCCGGTGGTCGGTGATGGTGAGGTCATCGCGACGCAGCCACTCGAAGTAGGACGGATTAGCCAGCACGATCTCGCTGTAGCGGTCGGTGTGGGGGATCACGTCCATGCCCACCACCTTGCCCATGGCGTGGAGTAAGTTGACGACGGCCTTCAGCTGGTTTTCGAGCGAACGCAGTTGCGGGAACATGCGCAGCGCCTCGTAGTCCAGGAATTCCCCATTGAGGTTCCAACTGGCCGTCCCGTAGAGGCTGCCGACCACGCCGGGTTCCCAGATCGGGAGCAGGTGGATACCCCGGATGTGGTCCGGCAGGGTCAGGGCGTACTTCACCACGTTCCAGAAACTGCCGATGGTGCGCACGTTGATGCCGACGGTGTTGCAGGACTTCAGCCACTGCCCGTCGGGGCGGTCCACCAGGTGGCTGGGAACGCGGTGCTGGGGATCGAGCGCCCGCAGAAAATCTTCCGTGCCGAGGCGCTCGCGTAATATCCCGGCAAGTTGGATACCGGAAAATTCCAGCGCGCGCTGGGGGGCGAGGCCCTCCACGTAGGAGGTCTTCCCCTGGGTGTAGTCGGCCAGGGCGGCGGCTTCCCGGTCGCGCCAGGTAGCTAGGTATTCGGCGTAGGGCTCAGCCATGGTCAGGGTTTAATCAAGTAGGGAACGAAGGAGGTCCTGCGTCTTTTTAGGTTCGGCGCTCCCCTTACTACGCTTCATGACCTCGCCCATGAAGAAGCCGAGCAGGCCCTTCTTTCCCTTGCGGTAAGCGGCGACCTTACCGGGATGGGCGGCGATAACCTCCCGGGCGACGGTTCCCAGAAAATCCGTGTCCGTGTTTTGGATCAGTCCCAACGCGCGCGCGCGGTCGGCCGGATCCCCGGGGCGCTCCAGCAGTTCGGGCAGCAGGCGGGAGGCGGCGTTGGCGGCACTCAACTGCCCGTCAGCAACCAGTCGCTGTAATGCGGCAAACTCCTGGGGCCGGAGGGCGGGTGCCGCGGATTGCCCGGAGGGGATGACCCGGTTGACCCACCACTTCGACAGCTCCGTCACGTTGGGCGAGTGGCTCGCGTAGTCTACAAAAGTAAGGTAGCGCTCTATCTCCTCACTGATCAGATTGGCATCGTCCGCCTGCACGCCCAGATCGATCAGGTGATCGTAGGCCGCCCAGGGCAGCAGGCCGAGCTGCTGGCGGATGGTGTCGATGTAGGTTTCGCTGAGCACGACGGGGGGCAGGTCGGGGTCCGGGAAGTAGCGGTAATCGTGGGCGTCCTCCTTGCTCCGCAGCGCCGAGGTAGTGCCGGATTGGGGATCGAACTGCCGCGTCTGCTGGACTACGACTTCGCCGGCCTCGAGCAAACCCACTTGCCGCTCCGTTTCGTGGGCGATGGCACGGCGCGCGAAGCGCATGGAGTTCATGTTCTTGATCTCGCAGCGGGTACCGAACTGCGCTTGCCCGAGCGGACGCACGCTGACGTTGACGTCGCAGCGCAGGCTGCCCTCTTCCATATTGCCGTCGCTGATGCCGAGCCAGCGCACGAGCTGCCGCATGCCGCTCATGAAGGCGTCCACTTCCTCGGCGCTGCGCAGGTCGGGCTCGGTAACGACCTCCAGTAGGGGGGTACCGGCCCGGTTGAGGTCGACGCGGCTAAAGTCCTCTCCCTCCGCGTGGATGGACTTGCCGGCATCCTCCTCCAAGTGAATGTGGTGGAGGCGGATGCTGGTCCGGCGATTGCCCACCCGGATGGGCAGGACCCCGCCGATGCAGATGGGGTGCTCGTCCTGGGTGATCTGGTAGCCCTTGGGCAGGTCGGCGTAGAAGTAGTTCTTGCGGTCGAAGGTGCTGCGGCGGCTGATGGTGCAGCCGAGGGCCAGGCCGAGCTTGACGGCGAAATCGACCTGCTTCGCGTTGAGTGCCGGCAGGGTGCCCGGGTAGCCCAGGCTTACCTCGCTGATCTGTTGGTTTGGCGCGGCCCCGAAGGCGTTGCGGTCGCCGCAGAAGGCCTTGGAGGCGGTGGCGAGCTGGATGTGGGTCTCCAGTCCGATGACGGTTTCGTAGCGGGTCATGTAGCGGCGAAGATACCCCCTTCCCCGGCAAGCGGAACTATTAGTGCTTCAGGACCGAAATGAGCTGCACCTTGATTGGCCAGCGCGGCGCTGCACTTCCCCGCCCAAAATCCACCGTGGCTACGGCTATGCGGAACTTTTGTCCGCTCGTTCAGCACCACGCCGTCGGCGTCAAGCTCTTAGTTCAATCCTGAAGCACTAGAGCATGTTACCCAGCTTGGCGACCACGTAATCCACCTCCTCCCGGGTGTTGTGGTGGCTGAAGGAGAAGCGAATCGTGTGCCGGGGGGAATCCGGGTGCAGGTGCCCCACCACGTGGCTGCCCACGTCGATGCCGCTGGAGCAGGCCGAGCCCCCACTGGCGGAAATGCCGGACATATCCAGGTTCATGAGCAGCAGGTCGCCCTTGGGGGAGGCGGCAAAGCTGACCGAGAGCACCTTCGGGTGGCCGCGCTCCGGGTCCCCGTTGAAGCGCACGCCGGGTACGTGCCGCGTGAGCTCGTCGATAAAGTAGCGCTTGAGCGCCCGCATGTGGTCCATGCGCTCGTCGCGCTCCCGCACCGCCTTGTCCAGGGCGTGGGCCAGGCCGACGATGCCGTAGATGTTCTCCGTCCCGCCGCGCATATTGCGTTCCTGGGCACCGCCGTCGAGGTAGGGCTTAATAATGTTATTGCCGCTAATGTAGACGAAGCCCACCCCCTTCGGACCGTAGAACTTGTGGGCCGATCCCGAAAGGAAACTCACGGGCGTCGCCGCCAGATCGATGGGGAAGTAGCCCAGGGTCTGTACCGTGTCGCAGTGAAACAGGGCACCCGCGTCCGCGCACAACTGGGCGACTTCTTCCAGCGGCAGCAGGTTGCCGATCTCGTTATTGGAGTGCATTAGGCTGACCAGGGTCTTCTCTCCGCCACTTGCCAGCCGTTCCCTGAGGTCTTTCAGATCGACGTGGCCCAGTTCATCGATGCGTACTTCCTCGATCCGTGCGGCACCCGTAGCCTTGATGCTATCCAGGCTGTGAAGCACGCAGTGGTGCTCGAGGGGGGAGCTGATGATGCGGGTGACGCCGAGGTCGCGCACGGCATTCTTTAAAGCCATATTATTGGCCTCGGTGCCCCCGGAGGTAAAGAAAATCTCCCCGATACTGCAATTCAGGGCGCTGGCGACGGTCTTGCGCGCGGTCTCGATCAGGCTGCGGGCCTTACGTCCCTCCGCGTGGATGCTGGAGGGGTTGCCGTAGGACTCCTGCATCACCTCGGTCATCGCCTGGAGGACGTCGGCATCGAGGGGAGTAGTAGCGGCGTTGTCGAGGAAGATGCGATGCACGGGCTAGTCGGTTAGTTCCAAAAGAATAGGGCAGTGGTCGGAGTGGAGGGCGTCGGGCAGGTGCTCGACCCGCACGATGCGGTCGGTCCACTCCCTGCTGAGGCTCTGGTAGTCAATGCGCCACCCCTTATTGTTGTTCCGCGCGTTGGCGCGGTAGCTCCACCAGCTGTAGGCCACGCGTTCCGGGTGGAGGTGGCGGAAGGTATCGACCATGCCGGCCCGATCGAACCACTTGGTCATCCACTTGCGCTCGTCCGGTAGGAAGCCGGTCGTGTTTTCGTTCCGCTTGGGGGCGTGGAGGTCGATTTCCTGGTGGGCGATGTTGTAGTCACCGACGACCAGGAGGTTGGGGCGGGTCTTGCGGAGTTCGAGGACGAAGGCCAGAAAGTCATCCAGGAAACGGTACTTATAGTCCTGGCGGTGATCCCCTTGTCCACCGTTGGGAAAGTAACAGTTGAGGATGGTCAGGTCCCCGAAATCGGTACGGACTACCCGGCCCTCGCAGTCGTACACCTCGAGTTGACAGCCTTCCTGCACCAGGTCGGGAGCCACCTTGCTCAGGGTCAGTACGCCCGAATACCCCTTTTTGACGGTCGAGCTGTGCCAGGCCCCGTGGGTGAAGCCGACGGCTTCTAATTCCGACATATCGACCTGCTCGGGGCTGGCCTTGGTCTCCTGCAGGCACAGGACGTCGATCTTGGTAGCGGCGGCCCATTCGGCGATGCCCTTGCGGAGGGCGGCGCGGATGCCATTGACGTTGTAGGTGACGATGTTCACTTGCGGCCGAAGAGTTCTTGGAGGTGAGGGGCGTTTTCCGGCTTCAGGCGACCGGCCAGCACGAGGCGCAATTCCCGTCTCCGCTGAGCGCCCTCGAAGCGTTGCTGCTCGATCTCGGTGAGGGGGATCAGTTCCGGCACCATCACCGGCGAGCCGTTGTTCTTGTCCAGGGCCACGAAGGTAAAGAAGGCGTGGTGGGTCCGGCGTGGGTGGGTACCCTGCATGGTGGCGGCAAATACCTCGACGTACACCTCGATGCTGGTGTTGAAGGCGCGGGTTACGGAGGCCTCGAGGGTAATCACCTCGCCGTTCTTAATGGGGCTCTGGAAGGCCACGTTGTCGACGCTGGCGGTCACGACCGGGCGGGCGCAGTGCTTACCGGCGCAGATGGCGCAGCAGATGTCCATCCACCGCAGCATATTGCCGCCCATGAGGTTGTCCTGGGGGTTGGTGTCGTTGGGCATGACCAGCTCCGACATCGTCGTAAAGCTCTGGGTCACGCGCTTGGATTCGGGCCGGCTCATTGCATAATGACTCCCGGGCGATCCAGGACGGGCAGCGCGGAGACGGCCTCCTCGGAAATCGTACCGGCGGTAAAGGTGAAACGCTTGTCGAGCATGTGGCCGTTGGCGTTGAAGCTGACCCAGTACTCGTTATTGATGCCGAACAGGGAGGGCTGAATGGGCTCGATCCTGATGGCATCCCGGGGGGCCAGTTGCTGGTGAAAGTGGCGCAGTACGGTGGTGGTTTTGTCCACCCCGTCGATGCTGCCGTAGCCCTGACTGGTGATGAGAATATTCTCCAAGGCTTCGTCGCCCAGGTTGATCAGGTAGATGTCCCACAGCTCCTCATCGGAGGCATTCCTGGGTACTACGGCAACGGCTACGTCAGTCACTTCGGGGGGTGAGATATCTTTTTTCATGGGCTGTTACGCAATTGGCCGCGAAGATACCTATTTAGCGGTCGCCACGGAAGCCTCACCAGGCTTTGGTAATCCTTACTTCAAACCGCGTACGCCCGCCGCTGAGTATTTCCTCCCGGTAGATTTCCGTGAACTGTTGGGTCAGCCCTAGTCCGGCCGACCACTTACCCGCTACCCGGTAGTCGATGTTCAACCATCCGTTCATTCCCCAGCGGTTCACCGGGGTGTCGACGGATCGAAAATCCCCCGCCGCCGCCCGGTCCGCCTGCCCGGAAGCGGAGAATAATGCTCTTTGCTCCACGAGGATCACGTAGTCGGTGCCGTCGGCGTAGGCTACGATGGTCGGTCCCCGCCCGGCCAGCAGGTAATTGCCGCCCAGGCCACCGGAAAGGGAGATCCGGTCGGTCAGCTGCCGCCCGATGCCCGTCCGGAGTTCCAAAGTATGCGTGGTCAGGCGGTCCAGTTGATCTGCCGGGCCCGGAGACCGGATGTCAGCGTAGCTCAGGTTCAAGGTCGAACCCCCGCCGGCGTTCACCGCGGCCAGCGCACGCTCCCGGGTCACTCCGTTATCGAACGTCATTTTGCGCCGGGAGTAGTCGTAGCGCAGCGCTACGGGCACGAACCATTTTCCGCGCGTCATGCGGTAGCCGATCTCCACCGAGCCTCCGGGCAGCGGATCTTCGCCGTACACATTGCTGCCGAGCGTCAGGCTCCAGGCGGACGGGGTTGGACTACCCACGAAAGTGGCCGCTTCCAAGACCGTATCAACCGGCGGGGAGGCCACCCGCACGGTGGGGAGCAAGTCCCCCTGCGGTAAGTACATCAGCCGGCTTTCCAGCTGCGCGGTCACCCGATTATCGCGTGCTTCCGGTGACCGTGAGCGGGGAGGGCGGGACAGCGGGTCGGCAGGCGCGGGTGCAAAGCTGGTCGGGCGAGACACCATATAGGAGCGTGCGCGCTCCGCACCACCTAGATCAGCCGGGTCCCGCGCGGTGGGTAACGCGGCTGCACGTTCCCGTGGACGATCCGGATCAGCATCCCGGCTTTCCGTGGGGCTAATGGTTGTCGACGTGGTCTGCTCCGGGGCGCTACGCACGAGGCCAGCGGCATCAGCGGTAAGCGGCGGCTCGGTGGACGTGTACCACACCAGCGTACCCGCCGCCACAAGGCAGCCCAGGAGCAGCAGGAGGAACACGGGGCGACGGTTTTTTCTGGTGAGCCGCCGGTCCATATCGGTCCAGCCTTCGTTCCAAAAGGCCTCGTCGGGGGTCCAGTCTATGGGGTTCTTATCCGGCATAGCGGCTGTGTTTTAAGGATTGATGTTGCAGGCGTTCGCGCAGGAGTTGGCGGGCCTTATTGAGGTGCCAGCGGCTGTTGCCCTCGCTGAACTGGAGCTTGCCGGCGATCTCGGCGTGACTGTAGCCCTCCACGGCGAAGAGCCAGAAAACCTCCTTGCTGGTTTCGGGGAGCAGGTCGATCAGCTTGCAGAGATCGTCCGCGTAGAGCCGGTGGGTGGCGGTGTCTTCGGTGGCCTGGTCCCAGTCGGCGATCTCGAGGGTGGGCCGGCGGCGTTCCTTGCGGAACTGGTCGATCGTGCTGTTGAAGACCAGCCGCTTGACCCAGCCTTCCAGACTGCCCTCCCAGCGGAACTGGTCGAGCTTCTCGAAGACTTTCATCATGCCGCCGTTCAGCAGCACCATGGCCTCTTCCCGGCCGGGAGCGTAGCGTCTGCAAACGCTAAGCGCCGCGGGGGCATACCTCCGGTAGAAAGTTTCCTGGGCCCGGCGATCTCCCCGCATGCAGGCCGCCACCAGGCTTCGTTCGCTGTCGTCTTCGGCCAAGGATCAAAAGTTTGTTCCGAGCGTGAGGGTCAGGCGGCGGTACTCGGCCTTTCGCTCCACCACTTCCAGGTTCTGATTGATGGTGGTCGTTTCCAAGTAGGTGAAGCGGTAACCTAGATCCAAGGTCAGGGTCGACCACCGCCCCGGTACGGGGGCCAATTGGATACCTACGGAAGGATGATACACCGGACTCATCCGCCGGGACGTCACCTCGACCTCCGTCGCACCAAGGGGTAGGCTGATCCCCGCCCGCAGGCGAGCGACCGGCTGTATCCTGCCCTTCCCCAACCGGTACTCGACCAGCCCGGTCAGGGAAGCCAGCCGTTCCCCCCGGGCGGCATTCATGACCTCGTAGGCGGGACTCACCCCCCAGGCCAGCTGGCGGTACTGGCGGGTGAATTGGTAGCCGAGCCCCATGCTCACCTCCTCCTCCGGCCCACGGAAGAAGTTGCCGTTGTTGAAGTCTGGCTCCGGGCTGGAGGCAAGTCCGATCCAGGTGACGATGCCGTGCCGCCAGCGGCGGCTGGGCGGATTGATCAGGGCGACTACCGGAGCGGCCGGGGCGGTGGCCCGAGGGGTGGGGGAGGGAGCTCCCGCATACTCCGGCGAGCGGAAAGTGACGCCGCGAACCTTGCGCCAGGGAAATTGTAGCATCTCTCCTTCGGGCGTCAGCAGACTAATGGTGGCCCCGTACCGGTAGCCCAGTAACTTACCGCGTAAAACTTCCCCCCGCTTTACTTCGATCACGGCTTCGGGGGTCGGCCCTTCCTGACCCGACAGGCGGGCGGCGGTAAGGAAAACGCAAAGCAGGAGCAGGGGGAACTTCATGGTCAGGATTTATTTCTTACGAAAGTTACTCACAAACCGAAAAGTGACTCACCGAGCTTACTGCTCCATCTTCCGTATAATCGTATTGCTCGATGCCCTCCTGTTCCCATCCGAGGGCGATCAGGCGCCGTTGTGCTCCGAGCACGATGACGTCCTTGGCGTTGAATCCAGTTGCCTGCTGTATCTGGTCGCCCAGCCGGCCATCCTCTTCCAGGGCAAAGACCTTAAGCCCGTCCGTACCGGAACAGAGGAAGAGCAGATCTCCGTCCACCCCGAGTCCGTGACTCTTATCCATGGCCCGTTCCTGCACGAGCGTAGGCTTGCGGGGATCACTCACGTCAATGACCATCAGCTGGTCCCCCTGGTTGCCGCAGTCGCTGCCGCCCCATAGGGTGACGTAGGCCAGGTCGCCCTGCACCACGACGGGGTCGCAGCTGCGAACGTGACTAAAGGTCGAGAGGTACTCGGGGGCCAGGGGTTGGTCTATGCCGTAGATATGCATCCCCGTAGTGGAACCGATGTAGAGGTGGCCTTCGGCGGGAAAAATAGTCTCCACGCCATAGGGTAAGGTGCTCACCCCCTCGAACGCGGGGGCGGCCGGATCGGCCAGAGAGAATGTCCGCAGGGTATTGTCGTCTACGGCGTAGAGCGTGCCGTTGGCAATGGTGAAGCGGGCAAGGCTGCCCCCCTGGCCCACCACGTCCGGCTGCCCGGTGGTTGGTACGGCGTTACTTATGGCGGAGAAGTTCGTGGCGAAGATGGTCCGATCTTCATAGTACCAGCCGCGCCCGTAGTAGGGGGAGTTGCAGGACTGTTCCCGCGTTTCAGAACCCTCCGTAAACCCGACGATGTAGCTGCCGTCCTGGTCGAGCCCCGCAGCAAACACGGAAAAGGGGTCGAAGACGTCCTCGGTTCGACTCAAAAAGCGGGGAGCCTCCGGGGTGCTGAGGTCGAAGGCGAGCAGGTCGATGTACTGGTTGACGTACAGGATGTTGTTACGTACGGCCAGGCCCTGTCCACCGGGAATGGGAATGAAGCTTACGGGTCGGGGATTAGCGTTGTCGCGGTTGTCGATGAGGTGCAGTCCTTCGTTACGGTCGAGCACGAAGAGGTAATCCCCGTATACGTAGAACCCACTCGGCTCGCAGAGGGTCGTAGCTTCGGCGGGCGTGAAGCCGTCGGTCCGCCACTCGCTGGCCGTGATGGTGACGGGGACGTACGAGCGGAACACGACCGTGTCCTGACATTCTTCCTCCAGACAGGAGCTGAGGGCAAGCAGCGGCAACAAGAGTAGATAGATGGATTTCATGGGATACGTTTCCCGGGTAGACGACGGGGGCAGGGCGGGACGTTGGTGAAGGGTAGAAAAACCTTTTCATCGCTCCCGCTTTTACTGCCAGGACCAGTCCGCCACCGCCTATGTCTACCCTGCGCCGGGTAAATAATTTCCTTTCCCTCGTCAAGTTTAGCCATACCGTGTTCGCCCTACCCTTCGCGCTGCTGGGGTTTTTCCTAGGGGTACTCGACCACGGCGTGCTGAGCTACCGTAAGCTGCTGCTGGTGGTACTGGCCATGGTCTTTGCCCGCTCCGCGGCCATGGCCTTCAACCGCTGGCTCGACCGCAACATCGACGGGAAAAATCCGCGCACCGCGGTCCGGGAGATTCCCGCCGGCGCGATCTCCTCCCGGGCCGCCCTCTGGTTCGTGGCCCTCAACTGCGTCCTGTTTCTGCTGACCGCCTGGTTCCTCAATCCCCTGTGCCTGGCCCTGGCCCCCGTAGCGCTGCTGGTTATTTTGGGCTACAGCTACACCAAGCGGTTTACCTACCTCTGCCATTTCGTGCTGGGGCTCGGCCTGGCGCTGGCCCCCATTGGCGCCTATCTGGCCGTGACCGCCCAGTGGGCCCTTCTGCCGGTGCTCTACGGCCTTGTCGTACTCTTGTGGGTCTCCGGCTTCGACATCATCTACGCCCTGCAGGACGAGCACTTCGACCGGGAAGAACAACTTTACTCCATTCCCGTCCGCCTCGGTACCCGCAACGCCCTCCGGCTCGGCCGGCTGCTGCATTTCCTGTGCGCCTGCGTGTTGATCTACGCGCTCGTCCTGCAACACGGGTGGTACCCCGAGTTCGGTCCCCTCACCTTCGGTGCCGGCCTGATCTTTCTGAGTCTCCTGGCCTACCAGCACACCGTCGTCCGTCCGGGTGATCTCAGCCGCGTGAACCTGGCCTTCTTCACCACGAATGGGATCGCTAGTCTGACCTTCGGGGCGATCAGCATTCTCGATATTTATGTTTAATGGGTTGCACCCCCGAGTAGGCAGTAGGGGGAGGGGCACCGCGGATTACGCAGCGTTTCGCAGAGGCACCACCACAGACGGGTGTGTTCAATGAACTCCGCGGTGAACCCCCGCATCAGCAACACAAATAATCCGTGCCCAGATCTGTGTTAATCCACATCAGCCCCACCCGCAAACCTCCGCGGTGAGCCCCCTAAAGCACGCTAGCAAACTGCCGAAGAAACCGTACGTCATTCTCAAACATCAGCCGAATGTCCGTGATGTTGTACAGCAGCATCGCCTGCCGCTCGATGCCCATACCGAAGGCGTAGCCCGAATACTGCTCCGGGTCGATTCCGCAGTTGGTCAGGACGTGGGGGTCCACCATGCCGCAGCCGAGGATCTCGAGCCAACCGGTGCCCTTAGTGATGCGGTGATCGTGCTCGGTCTCCAGTCCCCACCAAATGTCCATTTCGGCACTGGGCTCGGTGAAGGGGAAGTAGCTGGGGCGTAGGCGGATCTTGGTCTGCTCGCCGTACATCTCCCGGGCAAAGTGCAGGAGGGTGGCCTTCATGTCGGCAAAGCTGACTTTCTCGGCAACGTAGAGCCCCTCTACCTGGTGAAACTGGGCGTGACTGCGGGCGCTGATGGTTTCGTTGCGGTAGACCCGGCCGGGTGCGATGATGCGGATCGGCGGGCCTTGCTCCTCCATCGTGCGGGCCTGGACCGAGCTGGTATGCGTGCGCAACAGCATCGCGGTGTTATCCGGTCCCGCGGGCAGGCCGGCGGCTACGTAGAAGGTGTCCTGCATGTCGCGCGCGGGGTGGTCCTCCGGCGTATTCATGGCCGTGAAGTTGTGCCAGTCGTCCTCGACCTCCGGGCCTTCGGCCACGGCAAAGCCGATGCGCTCGAAGATGGACACGATGCGCCGCATGGTCAGGGCGATCGGGTGCCGGCTACCGAGGGGCAGCGGCTCCGCGGGGGCGGTGAGGTCGAGGTCCAGCGTACCGCCCGCTGGAGTGGTGATCCGCTCCGCGGCTTCCTGCAGGGCCTCGAACTTTTCCTGGGCCACTTCCTTGGCCCGGTTCACGAGCTGGCCAAACTCCCGCTTCCGCTCATTCGGGAGGTTGCGCAGCTCGCCCATCAGGGGCTTGAGCACGTTCTTGCTGCCCAGGTAGGTGACGCGGAAGCGTTCGACGGCCTCCGGGGTAGAGGCTTCGGCGGCTTGAATTTCGGAGATCAGCTGGTTTACGCGGTCGAATACGTCCATGGCTCGGGGCGGTTTGGGGGGCGAAGATAGAACGAAGGGAGGAGTGAGGGTATCTTGGCGGCATGGATCTTCCCCGACTGCAACGTATCCGATCGGTCCTGGTGGGCACCGCGGCCGCCGGGGTGGTGGTCGGCCTGGTGTTCTCTCCGGTCGTGCTGTCCGTCGGGCTTATCCTGCTGTGCCTCGTGCTGGTGCTGGGCGGACCGGGGGGCATCAATCCCGTGTGGCGGCGGCACGCCCCCGCCTTTTTGCGAACTTCCCTTTTTTGGGGCTTGGCCGGACTCTACCTGGTCATGCTGTTATCCGCCTGGCAGACGGAGGACTGGCCCTACTACCTGGAGCGACTGCGTCTTAAGCTTCCCCTGTTGCTCCTGCCCTTCGCCTGGGCGGGGGTGGATCGGAACTACCTGGGCACCCCCCGGCGGCAGCTGCTGGTTCGGCGACTGCTACTGGCTTTCCTGAGCCTCGTGATGGCCGGCGTACTGGTGAATTATGCCCTCCACTTCGCGGAGATCAATGCCCTGATCGGGCGGGGACAGCCGGTACCCGTGCCCCGTGATAATCACATTCGCTTCAGCCTGCTGGTGGCGATCGGTGCGGTGATCGGCCTGGAGGGGTGGTTCCGCTTTGGCGACCGAATGCTGTTGGGCTTGAGCTGTTTTCTCCTGCTCGGCCTGCACTTGCTTGCGGTACGCTCCGGACTGCTTGCCGCCTACGCCGGCTGCGGGGTGGTAGTCATCTGGACGGCGATCCAGCATACCAACTACCGGCTTTTGCTCGGAAGCCTGATCGCCCTGGTGGCCCTGCCTGTCATTGCCTACCTGATCATACCCTCTTTCCGTACCCGAATGGATTATATGCGCTACGAACTAGTGCACCGCAACACGAGCGACGATCGGGCCCTTTACTCCGACGCCGGACGACTGGCCAGCATCCGTATGGGACTGGAGATCTGGCGGGAGCAGCCGGTCTGGGGGGTTGGGGTAGGTAATATGCGGCTGGAAGTAGGCGCGCGCTACGCCAAGCAGTACCCCGGCGAAGGACCCAAGCGCCCCCACAACCAGTTCGTCAACGCCCTGGCCGGCGGGGGAGCCGTAGACTTTCTGATTACGGTAGCCTGCTTCCTAGCCCTGGGTTTCGGGGGTGACCGCTGGCGGGACCCGCTCTGCTTCGGTACCTGGACCATCTTCCTGATCAGCTGCCTCGTAGAGAATACGCTGGAGACTTCCGTAGGCGTTGCGCTCTTCACCTTCTTTCTGCTCGTGATGGCCTATCCCCCGTGGCGAAAGCCGGGGTACAGCGTCATGCCGCCGTCCATATAGATGGTGGTGCCGGTGATGTAGTCGCTCACGTCGCTGGCCAAAAATATGCAGAGCTGAGCGATGTCTTCCGCTTGCCCGATCCGTCCGTAGGGGATAAGCGTGAGTAGCTTTTCCAGGGCCTCTTCCGTGTCCCAGGCTTGGGAGTTGATTTCCGTCTGGATGGCACCCGGGGAGATCGCGTTTACGCGAATCTTGTCCACGGCCAGCTCCTGGGCCAGGGTTTCCATCATCATCCTGACGCCCCCCTTGGCGGCGGCGTAATTCACGTGGCCGGCCCAGGGGATGCGGTCGTGTACGCTGCTCATGCAAATGATGTTCCCGGCGGACCGGCGGTGGTCGTGCACCCCCTGCGCGCGAAATACCTTGGCGGCCTCGCGGCACACCAGGAACTGCCCCGTCAGATCGACGTTGATCACCTGCTGCCACTGCTCCAGGCTCATGTCGGTGAAGGCGGCGTCGGCCTGCAGACCGGCGTTGGAGACCACGACGTCAAGATGCCCGAAGGCCTCTCCGCAGGCGCGAAAGAGTCGCTTGACGTCCTCCTCCTTTGATACATCGGCCTGGACGACGACCGCCTGGCCCCCCTTGTCCCTGATCATTTGTCCCACCTCCCGCGCTTCTTCCTCGCTGCTGTGGTAGTTGACCACGACGTTCATTCCTTCCTCCGCGAGTCCCAGGGCGCAGGCCCGGCCCAGGCCGGTGCTGGAACCGGTGACGATGGCCGTCTGGCCCCGAAGCTTTACATTCATCTCCTGCTGTTTGCCCTGCAACGTGCCGCCCCGACCGCGGTTCGCGTAGCTAGCGCAAATCGGGTCCCCCGCCGAGGTAACGAAAGCTCCGGAAAAACTTATCGGAAGCTTCGCTTAGCCGCTGTCCGGCGACCAGGGAAAAGGTTTTGAGCTCGTAGTACCGCCGGCCCACGACGAAGGCCAGGGTGCGGGCACTTGCCTCGCCGTCCTTATAATCGATGCGCCAAATACGCCCGGGGAAGTCGCCCACCGGCCGTTCCGTGGAGTACACCACCTCCCCGCGCAGGGCCCCGGCGGCCGCCTCCTCGGTCGAGGTGAGAAATTCCGTCACCATCTCGGTACTGTCCTGCCGCAGGCTGCCCTCCGGGTAGTCCACGTAGCTCAGGACGTAGATGACGTTCTCGGCCCGTTGCAGCTCCGGTACCTTAAAGAAGTAGGTGTGAAATACCTGGTCGCCGACGGCAGTCTCCAGCGTGTCGATCTTGTGCTCGAAGGCCCCGGGAGTTTCGATCCGGAAGCCCCCATCGACGTCGTCGATCTGCTCCCAGCGCTGGTCTTCCTCCCAGCTCTTGGTCGGTTCGGTGACCCGCGTGCGGTCGAGCTGAGCGGTTTGGGCCGTCAGGCTGGTTCCGCAGAGAAATAAAATCAGTCGTAGCATGGGGTAAAGACACGGGGCGGGGCGGGGAGGTTGGCTTGTTCAGTGTATGCGTTGCACCCGCGTCCGCGCCCCGATGGTGAAGGTTTCGGGAGCGTGGCCTTCCAATCCCTGCAGCAGCAGCAGACCGGGCCGCTTGCCCACTTCCAGGCTGCCCAGGCGGTCGTCGAGTTGCAGCGCCTCGGCCCCGTTGAGCGTAGCCCAGCGCAGGAGATCGTCAAAGGGGACCGTGCTCTGGTACCTGCTGATGGTCCTGAGCTCCTCGAGTACGTCGAGCTGCCAGTTGGACGTGAGGCTGTCGGTACCGATGCAGACTTTGACGCCGGTCTCCAAAAAGCGCTCGTAGCGGGGCAGCCGGTTTTCGATGTATAGATTGGCATTGGGGCAAGTGGCCCAGTACACGCCGTTCTTTCCCCATTCCTCGGCCGCCTGGATGGCCGCCCGGGTAGTCAGGGTGTTGTGGACGAAGAGCGTACGCTTCGTCGGGTCCATCCGCCGGAGCGCGTGGTAGAGGGAGGGGGTGCCCGGCGCCTCGAAGTCATCGAGCGTCACGCCGAAGCCCGCGAAGAATTCGAGGAAGGGGCCGGTGCCGTGCTCGAAAAGCTCGTCTTCCGCGGCGGTTTCCTGGTTGTGGATGCTGATGGTTTCGGTGCCGGTGTTGCGGGCATTGATCAGGGGATAGAGGGCGTCGCTCACCGTGTAGGGCGCGTGGGGGACGGCACTCTTGGGTTCCGGCTGTCCGGCGTACACGGGCGCGTACTGCTCGCGGGTGGCTTCCGCCCGGTGCCCCTGCAGAAAGTCGAAGTGCTCCACGAAGCTGTAGTAAACGATCGGGCTGTTGCGCTTCACCTCCGCCGTATCGAGGGTATTGCAGATATCGCCCACGGCCTGGATGCCGGCTTCCCACATCAGGCGGTCCTGCTCGATAATGGCGGCTTTAATTTGCTCCCGGGGCACTTCCCGCAGGGTGACCACGTCTACCAAAAAGGGCAGCAGCGTTTTTCCGGTTTTGCTCACTCCGCGTAAGTGACTCAATTCCAGGTGACAGTGGGCGTTGATGAAACCAGGAATCAGCATGCCCTCCAGGCGCTGGGGCGCGGTCGCCGGTGCGGTGTAGTCGGGGGAGGCCGGATCGAGGATCCCCACGATTTGCCCAGCGTCGTCGAGGGTGATCACCCCGTTGCGGATCGGGGGCTTCGCGATGGGGTAGAGGTAGTCGGCGGTATAGGCGGTCATGGCGCGAAGATAGCGGGCGAACTAAATTTTAGTAGCTTTCGGGCTTAGCTCCCCCCTATGCGCTCCCTATATCCTCTGGCCTTCTTGTTCCTGTTACTGGCCTGCAACGCCGATCCCGATCCCGAGGCCATCGACGGCCCCCGGACCGTCAGCGTCCAGGCCGACACCCTCGACCCGGAGCGGTTAGAACCCCCGGATGTCCTGTTCGGTGAGCTGTTTAAGCAAGTGCAGATGGAACAGGTGTTCGCCGACGGCAAGACCTTCGTGGACATGATCCCCAAACGGAGTGCCGCGGCCATTATGGCAGATTACCAGGACCAGGTGGGTGCGGAGACCTTCGACCTAAAGGACTTCGTGGCGGCGAACTTCGACCCCCCGGCCAATCCCAGTACCGGATTCACGAGCGACGGCAGTAAGTCCATCACCGACCACGTAAACGCCCTCTGGCCGGTCCTCACCCGGCAGGCCGGCAGCGACGAGGGCAGCGCGGGCAGCCTGATCGTACTGCCCGAGGACTACGTGGTCCCCGGCGGACGCTTCCGCGAGGTGTACTACTGGGACAGTTACTTCACCCTCCTCGGCCTGGCCGCCGCCGGCCAGGACGCGCTGGTGCGGGACATGGTCGAGAACTTCGCCTACCTCATCGACCAGGTCGGCTTCATCCCCAACGGCAACCGCACCTACTACCTGACCCGCTCCCAGCCGCCTTTCTTCTCGCTGATGGTCGAGGTCCTGGCCGGCATCGAGGGGGAGAGGGTTTACACCGAATTCCTGGAAGAACTACAGGCCGAGCACGCCTTCTGGATGCAGGGGGAGGACGAGCTCGGGCCCGATAACCGCTCGGTGAACCACGTAGTCTGGCTGGCCGACAGTACCGTCCTCAACCGCTACTACGACGCCGGCGACCGCCCGCGGGCCGAAAGCTACCGGGAGGACGTGCTGACCATCCGGGAGAGCCGGCGCGACAGCCAGACCGTGGCCCGGCACCTGCGCTCCGGCGCCGAATCGGGGTGGGATTACTCCGCCCGCTGGTTTGCCGACGGGCAGAACATCAGCTCGATCGTTACCACCGACATCATCCCTCCGGACCTCAACAGCCTGCTGTACAAACTCGAGCGCACGATCGCGGAGTACACGGAGCTCATCCCGGAAAAGGAAGCCTGGGCCCGCCGCGCCGAGCGCCGCGAGGCCGCCATCCGAACCTACCTCTGGAATCCCGCCACGAACTGGTACGAGGACCTCAACTTCACCACGGGCGGGCACACCGGTTACCTCACGCTAGCCGGGGTGTACCCGCTTTTCGTGGGAGTGGCCACCGAGGCGCACGCCGCCGCCGTAGCCGATCGCCTGGAGGCGGACTTCCTGGCCCCCGGCGGTTTGCGCACCAGCCTGGCGTCTACGGGCCAACAGTGGGATGCGCCCAACGGCTGGCCCCCCCTCCAGTGGATGGCCTACGCCGGCCTGCGGGACTACGGGGAAACCGCGCTGGCCGCCACCATCCGGCAGCGTTGGATGGCCAACAACGAGCGCGTGTACGAGAATGTGGATAAGATGGTCGAGAAGTACAACGTCGAGGACATTACCCTCGAAGCGGGTGGGGGAGAGTACCCCGTACAGGACGGCTTCGGGTGGAGCAACGGGGTCTACCTGCGCATGGCCGCCGAGCAGTAGCGCCCACCGGTGGTCCGGGGGCAACTGGCGGGCTGCCCCCGGATGCGGTCGGTGATTAGGCTACCGGCTGAGCGGCATCGAGGTGACTGACGATCCCATCCCAGAGACCGATCCGGTATTCCAGGGCCTCGCGGGCGACCTCACCGGCTTCCCGCCACTTTCGTTCGTCTCCCCCGCAGAGTTCCTCTACCATGGCCACGGACAGGGGGCCATGTTCGTCGCCGTCGACCTCGATGTGCCGCTCCAGGTAGTAGAGTAGCCGCGGAAACTTACTGTTGTCCTCCGTAGACTGATTGATGATCTCGATGAACATGTCGGGGATGAGGTTCTCCCTGCCGAAGGTGAAGGCGGCGGCGATCTTGTGGGCCTCCCCGGTCCGTACGAGGTCGAAAGTATAGCGCAGGAAGGGGGCCACGCCCTCGGGCAGCGATACGGCGGCCAGGGCGGCATCTACGTCCTCCAATCCCTGGATACGGTCGAGCAACTCACCGATCGGTCGGGTATTGGCGCCGACCTCTTCCATGGCCTCCAGGTACAACTCGAAGTGGCTGGCGGCGACGCCGTTGCGGTCTTCGTCGGTCTCCTCCCCGAGCACGATCTCGTTGATGAAGCGGGCGGTCCGGGGATTCGCATTGGGTTTCCAGGGCAGGGTGGTGCAAGTCAGGTGATTCTGTAGGGCTTTGAGCAGCGACATAAAGTCCCACACCGCGTAGATGTGGTGCTCCATAAACAGCCGGATGTCGGCCATGGAGTTGAGGCGTCCGTAAATAGGGTGGCCGGTGAGTTGGTGGTGAAGGGGGGAAACGGCAGTTTCGATGGTCTGAATACCAGGCATGAGAGTGAATTGAGTAAGGTAAACGAAGGGAAAATCGGCCTGTTGTACGGTAAGCACAACCGCCAACCGGCCGAAAGGACCGGCAAGTTAGTGCAGTCGCCGCCAAATTGCTAGCAGAACGGCTCCGCCGGCCAGTGCGATCACCAGGGCGATGAAGGCCCCGCCGAGCTTGGCGTAAAGGTAAAAGCCGGTGGCGAACAGCAGGGCGTAGATCGTCACCGCTCCGACCAGCATGGCCAGGATTCGCAGGGGTAGCTGTCCCTCGCCCCGGGCATCGATGCGTTCGGGCAGGGTAGCGACCACCGGGTCCCAACCGGGCCCACCGGGTCGGGTGGTGGCGTAGAAGTGCCGGAGGGTAGCCATGTCGGTGGGGCGCGTCAGGAAGGTGACGGCCACCCAGCCCACGGTGGTGAGTCCGATGCCGATGATGAGCTTTTGGTAGTCGAGTAGATCCGGCAGGCCCAGCGGCGACCAGGCGAATTCCAGGAACAGCGCCACCGCAAAGGAAATGAACATGCCCGCGATCTCGGTGTAGGCGTTGATCCGCCACCAGAACCAGCGGAGGATGAAGATCAGTCCCGTACCCGCGCCGATTTGCAGCAGGATGTTGAAGGCCTGCAGGGCATTGGTGAGGGCCAGGGCGAAGACGGCGGCCAGTACCATCAGGCCCACCGTGCTGAGGCGGCCGATCAGCACCAGCCGGTCCTCCGACGCTTCCGGATCGATGAAGCGGTGGTACCAGTCGTGTACCACGTAGCTCGACCCCCAGTTGAGGTGGGTGCTCAGCGTGGACATGAGTGCCGCGATGAGGGAGGCGATGACCAGTCCCAGCAGCCCCACCGGCAGGTGGCTCAGCATGGCGGGATAGGCCAGGTCGTCATTGATCACGCTGCTGGCTACGTTCGGGAAGGCGGCGGCGATGCTGTCGAGGTCGGGAAAGATCACGATGGAGCAGAGCGCGATGAGGATCCAGGGCCAGGGACGTAGCGCGTAGTGGAAAACGTTGAAGAGCAGCGTGGCCCCCACGGCGTGGTTCTCACTCTTGGCCGCCAGCATTCGCTGGGCGACGTAGCCCCCGCCGCCGGGCTCCGCCCCGGGGTACCACACGCTCCACCACTGTACCGCAATAGGAACCACGAACAAGGGCACGTACATCGCGGGGTCGGTAAAGTCGGGAATCAGGTCGAGTTGGGTGCTGACCTCGGGATGCGCAAGCAGGGCCTCCAGTCCCCCCACTTCCGGTAAATTCACGATCACGTACGCCGCCCAGATGGCCCCCACCATCGCGAAGATGAACTGCACGAAGTCCGTGAGGATCACCCCCTTGAGTCCCCCGAGCGCGGAATAGATCACGGTCACGACGGACACCAGCACCACCGTGGTGATGGGGTCGATGTCGAGCAGCACCCCGGCGATCTTGATGCCCGCCAGGCAGACGGTCGCCATGATCATCACGTTGAAAAATACCCCCAGGTAGATGGCCCGGAACTGCCGCAGGAAGCGGGCCGGTGCGCCCCCGTAGCGCAGTTCGTAAAACTCCAGGTCCGTCATCACCCCCGAGCGGCTCCACAGGCGGGCGTAGACGAAGACCGTCAGCATCCCGGTAAGCAGAAAAGCCCACCAGGCCCAGTTGCCGGCCACTCCCTGCTTGCGGACGATATCCGTCACCAGGTTGGGCGTATCGGCGGAAAAGGTGGTGGCTACCATCGATACGCCGAGCAGCCACCAGGGCATGTTGCGCCCGGAGAGGAAAAACTCACTGGTCGATTTGCCCGAGTCGCGACTCGCCCACAATCCGATGGTGAGGGTCACGACGAAGAACGCGAAGACGATGATCCAGTCTAGGGTAGTAAGCTGCATATTCGGAGGGCGGGTATGCGGTTCAAGGTAGGTAATAGCGGCTAACTAACAGCGCCCCGCTTACCCACAGCAGCCAGCCGGTCCCGGCCAGGGCCAGCACCGGTACCCACCACCGCCGGGGCTGCACCCGGTAAACCGTCAGGAAGAGCAGCGGGGCCAGGGGCACCAGGTACCTCCCCTGGATCGTGCCCACGGTATGGGACCCCACGGGCTCCCAGCTTAACAACTGGGAGAGGATCACGAGCATATAACACAGTACCGCCGCCACCGGTAAAGCCAACCGGTAGCCCGTCGGCAAGGCGGGTCGGGGCCTGCCGTCGAAGAGCGCCAGGCACCACAGCATTCCGTAGGCCAGTACAATCACGTATACAGGTAGGTAGGCGTCCAGCCATCCGAAGGTCCCGATGTAACCCTGCGAGTACATCGGGAAGGCATCTTCCAGGCTGTTGCGGGTGGCCCGGAACAGGCGGTAGGGGGCCTTCACGATCATCGCCCGGTGCTCCAGCATATGGACGTTGCGCGGCAGGTGCACGCTGTCGCGGACCTCCCACCGGTATTCATCATTGGGCAGGTAGGTACGTTGCGACCGACCCGTCCAGAAGTTGATCGTAACCACCAACAGCACCCCGCAAACCGCGGCGACCACCCACTTTCCCCCCGGCACCGCAAAGCGCCCGGCCGGGATCAGTACCGCCAGCAGCAAGAGGGGGAAGTACACCAATTTAGCCGAGGTGAGCACGATCGTCAGTAGGCCCAGAAATACGGCATCCCGGGTCCCGAACCGCCCGTCACCGAGGGCCTTACGCAGCAGGAAAGCGATGGTCAGAAAGGCCAGGCTGTTGGTAAACGTATCGGCACTGACCGTAGCGTGGGTCCACAGCGTCATCGGCAGGAGGGCGAGGGCGAAGAACAGCCAACGTGCAACCGGCATCAGCCAGAGGGCCAGGGCCCCGCACAGCATCCAAAACAGCAGGCCTCCCGCACGGGCGAGGTAAAGGGTGTGCAGGGCACTTAGCTCCAGCTGACGCGCCACCCACAGGCCCGCGGCGGCCGGCGCGTAGACCGGGGCGGGGTAGACGGCCGTGTTGGGGTAATCCATGAAGATGCGCTGCCCGTAATCCACCGGCAGCTCGGCGTAGCGGGCCACCCGTTCACGGGTAGTTTTTACGCCCGTATTCCAGCGCACGAGCGAGAAGGCGTCGTACATACCCAGCAGGGCATCGGGTACCTGGCCCCCGCGCCGATCGGTGGTGATCCCAGGCTCCCACTCCCCGGTACTGATGGCGTAGGCCCGAAAGAGGTGGTTGGGTTCGTCGGGGCCCTGGAAGGGCGGCGTCACGTGCAGGAAGTACCCTCCGAATCCGCCGCTAAGCACACAGAACAGCAGGACGAGGAGGCGGGTAGAGGGATGGATAACCGGCGGTTTGTGGTACAAAGAAAACTTTTTCGGCCGTATTGCGGTACCTATACCTCGTGAAGTGCTTGCTGCCGGTATTGCTGATTGGCTTTTTGATGCCCCGTGTGCCGCTGGCCGCTCAGCCGGGCCTGCGCGTGGCCCGGTACCCGGACGTCAACGCGACGCACCTCGTACCCGAAGCCGCCTACCCCAGCTACGAACTTTACGAAACCATCCTCTATGCCCTGGCCCGCCGTCATCCGCAGCGGTGCCGCGTGGAGGTCTGGGGCGTGCTGCCTTCCGGCCGGCGTATTCTGGCCCTCAAACTGACCGAGGGGGTGCAGCGCCAGCGGGCGCGGCCGCAGGTGCTGTGTACGGCCACCATGCACGGCGACGAGCTGGCGGGCTACTGGGTGCTCCTCAAGCTGGCCGAGGAGCTACTCGATAACGACGAACACGGGCTGCTGGAAGAGGCCGTGCTGTACATCAACCCCCTGGCCAATCCCGACGGGGCCTTCATGGCCGGCAACGGCAGCCTCGAAGCCGCCCGCCGGGGCAATGCTAACGGCGTGGACCTGAACCGCAACTATCCCGACCCCGACGACGGCCGCTACCCCGACGGCAACGTCCACCAGCCCGAGACCCTCATCTTCATGCGGGCCGCCCAGACCCACGGTTTCGACCTGGCCATCAACTTCCACGGCGGGGCGGAGCTCTTCAACTATCCCTGGGACACCTTCCGCACCCGCCACCCCGACACCGACTGGTGGCGCGGCGTGAGCCGGGAGTTCGCCCAGCTGGCCCAGCGCGACAGTCCCGATGGCACCTACTTCAAGGACCGCGCCAACGGCACCACCAACGGCCACGACTGGTACCCCATCGCCGGTTCCCGCCAGGACTACATGAACTACTTCCACGGCACCCGGGAGGCCACCGTGGAGATCACCAACGCCAAGCGCTTCCCGGCGGCCGAGCTGCCCACCCTGTGGCGGTCGCTGCGGGCCGCCCTGTACAACTACCTCGACGAGGCCCGTTACGGGGTGCACGGGCTCATCACCGACCGCGTGTCCGGCCGTCCCCTGCGGGCCCACATTACCATTCCGGGGCACGATGGAATGATGTCCTCGGTATACAGCGAGACGGCTACGGGGGACTTCTACCGTTTCCTCGCGCCGGGGACGTACCGTTTCCTGATCACGGCGCCGGGCTACCGGTCGCGGACGATGATCGTAAGCCTGCGCGATAAGCAGCGGCGCTTTGTCCAGATTGCGCTGGAAAGGGATGAGAGCAGCCCCAACGCCCGCAAGAAGTAGCTTTCCTACCTTTGCCGGACCTAACCAACCATCCGTATGTCCGACGCTATTTTCCACCTCAACATCCCCGCGAACGAGCCCGTGTATTCCTACGCCCCCGGTTCACCGGAGCGCGAAGCACTCCGGGCCGCCCTCCAGGCGGCGAAGGCCGAATCCCGCGCCCTACCCGCATTCATCGACGGCGAGCGCGTGCTGGATGGAGAGAAAGTGACCGTTCACCCACCCCACGAAACTAGTTTTACCCTCGGTCACTTTTTCCGGGGCACCCCCGACCACGTGCACCGCGCCATCGAGGCCGCCCGCACGGCCAAGCCCGCCTGGGAAGCCCTGCCCTGGCAGCAACGCGCCGCCGTCTTCCTGCGCGCCGCCGACCTCCTGGCCGGCCCCTTCCGCGCCCGCATGAACGCCGCCACCATGCTGGGCCAGAGTAAGAACGCCTACCAGGCCGAGATCGACGCCGTAGCCGAACTGTGTGATTTCTTCCGGTTTAACGCTTATTTTCTCCAGGAAATCTACCGCGAGCAGCCCCTCCATTCGCCCGCCGGCACCTGGAACCGCCTGGAGTACCGCGCACTCGAGGGCTTCGTCCTGGCCATCACGCCCTTCAACTTTACCAGCATCGCGGCCAACCTGCCCGCCGCACCCGCGCTCTGCGGCAATACCGTGATCTGGAAGCCGGCCGAAACCCAGATCTACTCCGCCGTAGTCATCATGGAGCTCTTCGAGGCGGCCGGTCTCCCAAAGGGGGTCATCAACCTGATCTACACCGATGGTCCGGTGGTAGGTGATATCGTCTTCAAGCACCCCGATTTCGCCGGCCTGCACTTCACCGGCAGTACCAAAGTCTTCCAGGAGCTCTGGAAGGAAATCGGCAACCACATCGGCCACTACAAGACCTATCCCCGGATCGTCGGGGAGACCGGCGGCAAGGACTTCATCATCGCCCACCCCTCCGCCGATCCCGAGCAGGTGGCCGTCGGCATGGTGCGTGGCGCCTTCGAGTTTCAGGGGCAGAAGTGCTCCGCCGCCTCCCGCGCTTACGTGCCCGAGTCGCTGTGGTCGGCCATCCGGGACCACGTCGTCGAGAAGACGGCTTCCCTGAACATGGGTACCGTGGAGGACTTCCGCAACTTCGTCAACGCCGTCATCGATGAACGGGCCTTCGACCGCATTGCCGGTTACCTGGACGGCGCCAGGGAGAACGCGGCCGTGGAAGTCGTCTGCGGGGGCGGCTACGATAAGTCGGAAGGCTACTTCATCGAGCCTACCGTGCTGCTGACCACGGATCCCCATTCCACGACGATGGAGGAGGAGATCTTCGGCCCCGTGCTCACCGTATACGTCTACCCCGACGCCGAATGGGAGGCCGCCCTCGAGCTCGTCGATACCACCTCCCCCTACGCGCTTACCGGTGCCGTTTTCGCCACCGATCGCCACGTGATCGAGCAGGCCTCGAAGGCGCTGCGCAATGCCGCCGGCAACTTCTACATCAACGATAAGCCGACCGGCGCCGTCGTCGGCCAGCAACCCTTCGGTGGGGCCCGGGCCTCCGGTACCAACGATAAGGCCGGTAGCGCGCTCAACCTCCACCGCTGGATCAGTCCCCGCCTGATCAAGGAAAACTTCGTGCCGCCCGTCGATCACCGCTATCCCTTCCTGGGCTAGACGGGGTGGTGGGAAACTACAAGGCGCTCAGAAAGGCCATGGTGTCGACCCCGTCCGCGTAGTCGCTCAGGGCGGGCCACTGGGCCCGCCCGAAGTCGAGGGTGTCTATGGCGAGCAGACCGGGGCGGCGCCACGATAAGTTGCAGTTCGCTGGCCCGCTCCCGCAGCACCCGCGTTACCGCCGCCGGCTCATCGTACCGTTCGTAGTAGAGTCCGGCGATGTGGGAGGCCATGGCGGGTGATTCGCGCAGGATGATGGCCCCGTTGTGGTAAAAGGGCTCCTTGTTGAGCGTCAGCAGGGCAAAGTTGTAATCGAAGTTATTCTTCCACTTTACGTGGTTCTGGTAGCCCTTCCACTCGTGGAAGGCCTCCAATAGGGGCGTGAAGTCGTATCCCTCCGGCACGTACAACTTGGACACGTTACGGCAACCCAGTCCGAAGTAGGAGAATACATCGTCACCTAGCCGCTCCAGGTCATCGGGACTCTCCTCGCCCGTCAGGACGGCCACGGCGTTTCGGTTGCGCCGGATGATGTGCGGGTACTTCCCGAAGTAGGCCTCGAAGTAGCGGGCACTGTTGTTGGAACCGGTAGCAATAATGGCGTCGAAGTGGTGCAGATGCTCCACCACGTCGAAGTAGTCGGCCGCGCGTTCATCGAAGCGGGCCAGCAACTGCAGCAGGTAGGGGAGCACGTAGGGGTCCTTGCTGCTGAGCTTGATCCGCGCGCGATGGCCGGCGAGATACACCGACAGAACGTCGTGTAAGCCTACGAGCGGGATGTTGCCGGCCAGCACCAATCCTACCGTTTGGGCGGGCGGGGACGCGGGTGCCGCGGAAATCGAATACTGCCCCAACCACGACCGGAGCAGCTCCTCGTCGAGGAACTGATCAACCACGGCCCGGAGCGCGCGGGACTGGTTCTCCTGAGTGAACCACCCATTGTTGAATTCCGTGCGGAGCATCAGGGCCGTCAGGAAGTCGTCTTCCCCGCTAGTCAGGTGGTGGGCCAGGTCGCGAAGGGTAGTGATGCGTTCAGCTAAGGTCATGCTCCAAATAACCCCGGCGGCGGCAGCGGGTTGACCCCGCGAGACACGGTGATTCCCAAGCGAATATGTCTTGTGGATACCGGATCGTCGGAAATTAGCGATGGGATTCCTGATAAATGGGAACAATCGGGGTGAAAGCGCGGTAAGACGGATAACTTTTAAGTCAGGATTGCCGCCGCTTTAGGGCCTACATAAGGTGAGGCCGGGGCGCATACCTAAGTGCTTGACCCGATCTAAAACTATCCTATGACACTTTTTACCCATTTTCACCGCCCCACGGGCCGGACCCTCGTTCTATTCGTTTACTTCTGCCTTTCCACCCTATCCGTACTGCAAGCCCAGGATGAACTGGGCTCCACACTCCCCTACGCGGTGTGGTTGGAATCCGAGTGCGCGACCGTCGGGGAGAACTGGAACGTAATGGAAGACACCCTCGCTTCCGGCGGCACCTACGTAGTCATTAAACCCGGCTTTAGTTCCGTACAGAGCCCTCCGCAGGACGTGCCCGCTAACCTGGTCACCTTCACCCTGGACGTACAGGAGGGTGATTTCTTTCACCTCTGGGCCCGGGTCAACTCCGACAATCCGAACCAAGACTCCTACTGGGTACGCGTAAACGGCGGCAACTGGATCAACTGGAACAGCCGCCTGCGCAATCAGGGCCTCTGGTCGTGGAGGGAGGTGGCGCAGAGCCCCTTTTTCATGGCCGCCGGTGAGGTGACCATCGATTTCGCCTTCCGCGAGCCGGCCACTCGCCTGGACAAAATTTACGTCACCTCCATCCGCCGCGAGCCGGGCGAAAATATGGGCGGCTTCTCCATCAACTGCGACCCCGAGACCAGCTGTAGCCAGTTCCCGAATAGCTGCGCCAATGAAGTATGGATCGAGGGCGAATGCGCCGAACTCGGGGCGCGCTGGGATTACGTCAAGGACGTGAACACCTCCAACGGCGGCTACGTGGTGCCCCTGAGCCCCAGCACATTCACCGAGCCCACCGCGGCCACCCCCGAGGTGCTGCTGTCCTACCAGGCCGAGCTGGTCGAAGGGGGCAGCTACTACCTCTGGATGCGGCTCAACGCTCCCGACAACTCCAAGAATTCATTTTACGTCCGTATCGACGACCAACCCTGGACGGTCTTCGCCACCGAACTCGGCGAAGGCGAAGCGATCCTGGCCACCGACGGCTTTGAATGGCGTCAGGTCAACATTGCCGGCGATACTACCACTTACGACCTGTCCGCCGGAACCCACACCATTTCCGTAGGGTTGCGGGAGAGCGGGACCGCCCTGGACAAGATCGCCCTGACCCGCAGCGCGAGTGCCCCGTTCGGCTACGGCAAGGTTGCCCTGAACTGCCGCAGCAACGCCGTCACCCCGGTGCGCACCCCGCTGGACGTGACCTCCAGACTGTCCGTCTTCCCCAATCCGGCCACGGCTACGCTGCACCTCCGTTTGGATGCCGCGCTCATCGGTGAGGTGGAGGTAGCGGTAGTGGACGTCAACGGACGCCAGCTGAGTAACCGCCGCTACGAGAAGTCCGCCACGGTGCTGGCCGACGCGATCGACGTGGGCCACTTGCCCAGCGGGGTGTACAATCTGGTGGTGACCTCAGCCTCCGGCCTGCTTACCCGCCCCTTCATCAAGCGCTAAGCGCTTGTTTGGGTTTTCCGAGCCTGACGAAAACGCCGCTATTTTGAGGCTAATCGAGCCTCGGAAAGGGGAGGTGCACTTCGTGGCTGCTTCGCGGTGACGGGCTAAGTGACGCTTTTCGGGGCGAAGAGTAGGCGCAAAGGAGCAAGTTTGCGGCGGTGAGCGGAATCCCAATCAAGCGCTAAACCGTGTCCCGGTCCGCAGCAATTGTGCGTTGCGGGCCGGGATTTCCTCCACGTCCGCGTAGGCAGCCACCGCACGGGCGATCTGCTCCGTGCGCAGCAACTGCACCGTCGGGTAAGGTGCCCGGTTCGTAGCGTTGGCCGGGTCGTCCGCCTCCGCCCCCTCAAATACGTACCCGGGATGAAAGTGGGCCAACTGCACGAACTGATCGGCCCCACTCTCTTCCAGAAATGCTTCCAGGGTCGCTACGAAATCCAGGAAGGTGTCGAAGTCATGCAGGGAAGCGGGAAACACCAATAAGCTTGTTTCTACGGTGGTAGCGGGCGTATCCAGCAGGCGCTGCACCTCAGCCCCGGTCCAGTAGAAAGCTGACTCATGGTCGTGCGCCGGGCAGCTACTGACCGTCACCCGGCCCTCCCGCAGCGGGCGGGCGGCGAAGGGGCAGAGCTGAAGGCGGACCACGAAGTCACGGACCCAGTCCAGGGTTTCCTGTTCCGCCCCACTCATTCCTCCAGTAGGTTATTGAAGCGCCGGTGGCCCACGTAGTTGCGCCAGCGGTCCAGGGCGGACTGCATATCCTCCGGCAGTTCGCTGTCAAAGTGGACGTATGCCTTGGTCGTGGGGTGGATGAATCCGATGCTTTTGGCGTGCAGGGCCTGGCGGGGGCAGAGCGCAAAGCAGTGCTCCACGAAGGTTTTGAACTTGCTGTAGACCGTACCCTTCACGATGCGGTCTCCCCCGTATTTGCCGTCCTGAAACACCGGATTGCCCGTACTTTTCATGTGCACCCGGATCTGGTGGGTTCGGCCGGTCTCCAACTTGAGTTCACAGAGACTGACGTAGTAGAGGTCTTCCAGCGTCCGGTAGTGGGTGATGGCGTGGCGTCCTTCCTCTTCCTCGTCGAACACGGTGTAGTTCTGGCGCAGACGCGGGTGCCGGCCAATGTTGCGGTCGATGGTGCCCTCGGCGGGGTCGGGGGCACCCCAGACGATGGCCTGGTAGGTGCGGTCGATGCTGTGGTCGAAGAACTGCCGGGCCAGGCTGCTCATGGCCGCCTCGGTTTTGGCGATCACGAGTAGTCCGGAAGTATCCTTGTCGATGCGGTGGACCAGCCCCACCCGGTCGTTGTCGTTGCCGGGAAGCACGGGGATATCGTCGTGCCGGAGGTAGTAGGCCAGGGCATTCACGAGCGTACCGTCGGGGTTGCCGACACCGGGATGGACGACCATGCCGGGGGGCTTGTGCACGATGAGGAGCGCCTCGTCCTCGTAGCGGATATCGAGGGGGATATTTTCCGCCTGCAGTCCTTCTTCCCGGTCGCCGTGTCGGGGGAGCACGACGGTGATGCGCTCCCCGGGCGAGAGTTTGTGGTTGGGCTTGACCTGCTCGCCGTCGACCCGGATGCTGCCCGACCGGATGCCGTTCTGCACGCGGTTGCGGCTTACGCGCGGCAGCTTATCGGTGACGAATTTGTC
Organism: Lewinellaceae bacterium; assembly: GCA_963803525.1. GTDB lineage: Bacteria > Bacteroidota > Bacteroidia > Chitinophagales > Saprospiraceae > Neolewinella. The sequence continues at coordinate 673,241 of CAWDMV010000001.1, read as the reverse complement.
AATCCGGACCGCCGACTGTTTGGGATCAACCACGATCTCCTGCACCTCGTAAAGTTCCTCGTCCTCATCATTGTCTTGCATGGCGCAAAGGTAGCGCAAGGGGGAGGGCCGTAAAGCGGAAGAATTTCCTGGCGCGGGGTTACGTATTATATAAATAACAATTGGTTGATTATCAGAAAGTTATATTGTTAAATGTGGGCAAACACGCACTTTTTTAGGAACAGGTAGCTACCTTTAATGCAGGCGCATGCACCCCTTGGTTTACGATTTTGCTTATCCCGTGTTCCTGCCGCTTTCGGGCGGCCAATTCCCATCAATCCACGATGAAACTATCCAGCCTCACCGTCCGTGACCCCGCCTTTGCCCAGTACAATGCTCCCCACCAGGTTCCCCTCGTGGCGGCCTCCAGTTTCGTATTCGACTCCATTGAGCAGGGGATGGATATTTTCGACGGCCGCGAATCCGGCTACATCTACGGCCGCTTCGGCAACCCGACGGTAGACGCCGCGGCCCAAAAGATCGCCGACCTGGAAGGCTACGGCCTGGAAGAAACCTGCTACGGACTCTTCTGTGCCAGCGGCATGGCAGCGATCTCTACCACCCTGGTTGCGCTCTGCGATGCCGGACAGGTCATTCTCACGCAGGGCGACCTCTACGGTGGAACGGCGGGCCTGATCGATACGCTAGAGACAAAGGGCATCACCCGCATCATTGCCAACCTGCGCGACAGCGTAGAACTGGAGGACCGCCTGGCGGACATCCCCGACCTGGGAATCATTTACGTCGAGTCCCCCTCCAATCCCACGCTGAAGTGTACCGATCTGTCCTACCTGGCCGATCTGGCGCACCACTATGGGGCCCTGTTGGTCGTCGACAACACCTTTGCTACCCCGATCGCGCAGCAGCCGCTCTTGCTCGGGGCGGACGTGGTGGTCCACAGCACTACGAAATACCTCAATGGCCACGGTACGGGGGTGGCCGGGGCCATCGTGTGCCGCCACCCCGAGCTCCTGGAAAAAATGCGGCCGATCTACCGCCTTTACGGGGGCAGCGGGAACCCCTGGGACGCGTGGTTGGTACTCAATGGGCTGAAGACCCTGGCCCTGCGTATGGAGCGACACACGGAAAATGCCACGCGGGTTGCCGACTACCTGCAGGCGCATCCGGCGGTGGTGCGCGTCAATTATCCGGGGATCGTGGGGCACTGCGCCGGCGCGATTATTCGCAAGCAAATGAAGCTCATGGGCGGTATGCTCAGTTTTGAATTAGCGGGCGGCCTGGAAGCCGGCATGCGCTTTCTGAATGCCCTGAAGTTCTGCACGCTCACGCCCACCCTGGGCGACGTCGACACCCTCGTGCTGCACCCCGCCACGATGAGCCACCGGGGCATTCCCCGGGATGTCAGGCTGGCCAACGACATCACCGACGGGCTGGTGCGCCTCAGCGTGGGGATCGAGGATGTGGGCGATATCCTGGAGGACCTGAAGCAAGCCATCGCAGCCTCCCAGGTGCTCAGCGAGCCGGTTCCCGGGGAGTAGGGCCGCTTCCACGGACCCGGCACCCGCGGCCCCGCCCCGTTCAGTATCTTTGCCCGCCCAAAGTGATACTTATGTCCGCCAAGCAAACCTACGACAGCCACCAGGTAGAGAAAAAGTGGTACGCCCACTGGATGGACAGGGACTACTTCCGCAGCGTCCCCGACGCGCGGGAGGCCTACACCATCGTCATCCCGCCCCCCAACGTGACCGGCGTGCTGCACATGGGCCACATGCTCAACAACACCATCCAGGACATCCTGATCCGCAAGGCCCGCCTCGACGGCAAGAATGCCTGCTGGGTACCGGGAACCGACCACGCCAGCATCGCCACCGAAGCTAAGGTGGTCCAAAAACTGCGCGAGGAAGGGATCAAGAAATCGGACATCGGCCGGGAGGAATTCCTCAAGCACGCCTTTGCCTGGAAGGAAGAGTACGGCGGCATCATCCTCAAACAACTGCAGTTGCTGGGGGCTAGCTGCGACTGGTCGCGCACCCGCTTCACGATGGAGCCCAGCCTGTACGAGGCGGTCATTAAGGTATTCGTCGACCTGTACAAGAAGGGTAAGCTTTACCGGGGCCTGCGCATGACCAACTGGGACCCCGTGGCCCAGACGGTGCTCAGCAACGAGGAGGTCATGCACACCGACGAGAACAGCAATCTGTACCACGTCCGCTACCGCGTGGAGGGCACCGACGATACCTACCTTACGGTAGCCACCAGCCGTCCCGAAACGATCATGGGCGACACCGCCCTGGCCGTGCACCCCGACGACCCCCGCTACCGGAAGTTGCAGGGCCGCAAGGTCATCGTGCCCCTGGTGAACCGCATCGTTCCCATCATCGCGGACGAGTACGTCGACCGGGAATTTGGCACCGGCGCCCTGAAGATCACCCCCGCCCACGACCCCAACGACTACGCCCTGGGCGAGAAGTACGGTCTGGAGGTCATCGACACCATCAACGCCGACGGTACGATGAACGAACTGGCCCAAATTGCCGTCGGCATGGACCGCTTCGATGCCCGCGTGGAGGTCATCAAACGACTGAAGGAAAGCGGTGACCTGCTCAAGATCGAGCAGTATCGGGCCAAAATTGGCCGCAGCGAGCGCACCGACGCGGTCGTCGAGCCGCGCCTGACCCTACAGTGGTTCATGCGGATGGAGGAGTCCGCCGCCACCGCCCTGGCGGCCGTGCAGCGGGGGGAGGTGAAGTTCCATCCGGAAAGCATGACCAATATGTACGGCTCGTGGCTGCGGGAGGAGAACGTCCGCGACTGGTGCGTCAGCCGCCAATTGTGGTGGGGACAGCGCATCCCGGCCTGGTACCACGGGGAGGAAGTGTACGTCGCCGAGACCGCGGAGGCGGCCTTGCGGGAAGCCCGTCAGCATCACCCCGGGCTCCAGCTCAGCGACCTCCGGCAGGACGAGGACGTGCTCGACACCTGGTTCTCCAGCTGGCTCTGGCCGATGTCGGTCTTCGACGGGTTCGGGGAAGACCAGACGGAGCTGGCCTATTACTATCCCACCAACGACCTCGTCACCGGCTGGGACATCATGTTCTTCTGGGTGGCCCGGATGATCATGGCCGGCTACGAATTTAGCGCGGACCTGCTCGGGAAGGAATTTGTCGACAAGCACGGGCGCCAGCCCTTTAACGACGTCTACTTTACCGGCATGGTGCGCGACGAGAAACGCCGCAAGATGTCGAAATCGCTGGGTAACAGTCCGGATGCGCTGGCCCTGCTCGATAAGTACGGGGCCGACGGGGTGCGCTACGGCATGCTCTCCAGCGCCGCGGCCGGAAACGACATCGTATTCGACGCCCCCATCCAGGACGGCCGGGTGCTCAACGAGAGCCAGCTCTGTGAACAGGGCCGCAAATTCTGCAACAAGATCTTCAACGCCAACCGGCTGATCCAGGGCTTCGAGGTGATCGACACCGCGCCTGACCCCGCCGCCGCCCTGGCCACCCGCTGGTTGGAGGCTAAACTCAACGCGACCATCACGGACGTGAACCGCATGATGGCGGAGTACCGCCTCAGCGAGGCCATGGTGACGCTGTACCGCCTCATCTGGTCCGACTTCTGCAGCTGGTACCTGGAGGCCATTAAACCCGCCGACGGCAAGCTCGCCGCGGAAACGAAGGCGGCGGCCATCTCCGCCTTCGAGCGCCTGATGATCCTGCTGCACCCCTTCATGCCCTTCATCACCGAAGAGGTCTGGCACCAATTGCGTACCCGCGCGGAGGGCGAGGACTGCATCGTGAGCACGTGGCCACCAGCGGGCATCAGCGACGAGGCCGTAGTGCGCGACTTCAGTCTACTACAGGATGCCGTGGCCTCCATCCGCGACATCCGCAATCAGCGCGGCATCTCCCACGGGGAGGACCTGCAATTGGCCATTCGCCGCGCTCCGCACACCGAGCAACTGCTGGGCGGGGACGCGGGTGCCATGTCCTTCCTCAAAAAGGCCGGCGTACTGAGCACGGTGACCCTCGTAGACGAAGCACCGGGCAACGGGCTTCCCTTTCTGTTCGGCACCGATACCGCTTACCTTATCCTCAACGGGGAGGTAGACCTGGAGGCCGAACGCGCCAAAACCGAGGAGGAGCTCAACCGCCTGCGGGGCTTCCTGCGGGGCATCGAAAAGAAACTGGGCAACGAGCGCTTCGTGGCCAACGCGCCCGGGGCGGTGGTGGAATTGGAACGCAAAAAGCAGGCGGACGCGCAGGCCAAGATCGCCAGCCTGGAAAAAATGCTGTAGCGGGCCGGTGCCCGCGGCGGAGCGGTAGCGCAGGTTCGGAACAACTCCGGTCGGTCTAATTTGTCTTCCTCTCGTATGCTCCTCGACCAACACGGCCGTCAACTCACCTATCTGCGCCTGGCGGTCACCGATCGCTGCAACCTGCGCTGTCGGTACTGCATGCCCGCGGAGGGGATCGACTTCGCGCCGAAATCCGCCCTGCTGGACTACGACGAGATCCTCTTTCTCTGTGAGGTGCTGGCCGGCATGGGCGTCAGCAAGGTGCGACTGACCGGCGGTGAGCCCCTCGTGCGTCGGAACCTACCGGTGCTCGTGCGCGGCCTGGGGAAGCTCTTCCCCCGCCTGGCCATGACCACCAACGGCATCCTGCTGCCGCAGTACCTCGACGAGCTGGCCGCGGCCGGCCTGACCCACTATAACCTGAGTCTGGATACCCTACGCCCCGAGCGCTTCCTGGCCATCACCCGCCGCGATCATTTCGGGGGGACCAAACAAGCCCTTGACGAACTGCTCGCCCGCGGCTACCCGGTGAAGGTCAACGTCGTGGTGATGAAGGGACGGAACGACGATGAGCTGTTGGACTTCGTGGCCTTCACCCGCGACCACGCCGTGGACGTGCGCTTCATCGAGGCGATGCCCTTCAACGATGATGACGGCAACCACGCGGTGTTTTTATCGTACGCTGACATGCTGGAGCGCATCCAGGCGGGCTACCCGACGCTGGAGCAACTGCCCGGTAAGGGCAGTTCCGTCGGTTTTCGGGTGCCCGGGCACGCCGGGTGGGTAGGGATCATCCCCGCCTACAGCCGGAGCCTCTGCGGAACCTGCGACCGCCTGCGCGTGACGCCGCGGGGCACGATGCTGAATTGCCTGTATTCCACCAAGGGTTTGGAGTTGCTGCCCCTGCTGCGCGCCGGCATCGGTCGGGGGGAGCTGGAGGAATTGATCCGCGCCTTCGTGTTTGGCAAGTACGCCACGGGCCACGAGACCCAGGAGCGGGAACAACGGGGGAGTATCTTTGCCAGCATGACCAGTATCGGCGGATAACCACCAACCTATGCCCTTCACCCACCTCGATGCCGACGGCCGGCCGGCCATGGTCGACGTTGGCGACAAGTCCGTCACTAAGCGCTCGGCCACCGCGGAGGCCCGCGTGGTACTCGGCCCGGAAATCATGGGCCACCTGCGGGAATCCGGTTTCTCCACCAAAAAAGGGTCCATCACCCAGACCGCCATCATCGCCGCCACCATGGCGGTCAAGCAGACCTGGTCGGTCATTCCCCTGTGCCACCCCCTGGCCATCAACGGCGTCTCGGTGGAGGTCAGGGCGGACGGCGACGCGGCCCTCCACGTCTCGTGTACGGTAAAGACGGAGGGCAAGACCGGCGTGGAAATGGAGGCCCTCCACGGGGCGAGCGTGGCCGCCCTGACGATCTACGACATGTGCAAGGCCATGTCCCAGGCCATCACCATCGAACACCTTCGCCTGGTCCAGAAGCGGGGCGGAAAGAGCGACTACGACCATGGCTGAGGAACGCTACAGCCGGCAAACCATCCTGCCCGGTGTCGGTCGGGAAGGGCAGCAGAAGCTGGCGGAAGCCCGCGTGGTCGTGGTGGGCTGCGGAGGGCTGGGCAGTCCGGCCGCCGCCTACCTGGCCGGGGCCGGAGTCGGTCACCTGCGACTGGTAGACGGCGACCGCCCGGAAGCAAGCAACCTGCACCGGCAGGTGTTTTTCGCTGCCACGGAGCCCGCCGGCAAGGCCCGACAGTTGGCTACTCACCTTAGAAAACTCAACCCGGAGATCCGGGTGGATACACTTGGCACAGCACCTCACCCCACGCAACTGCCGCCAGCTGCTCGCGGGCGCCACGCTCGTACTGGACTGCACGGACGATGCCCTGACCAAGCACCTGATTAGCGATGCCTGTATGCACCTGTCCATCCCGCTGGTTTACGCCGCCGCTCAGGCGTTTTCCGGCTACGTAGCCTTGTTTGAAAACCGGCCCGGGGGAATACACCTGCGCGATCTCTTTCCCGATCCGGACCCCACGCTGCCGGATTGCGCCACGGCCGGGGTGCTACCCACCGCCGTGGGAATCGTAGCCCTCCTACAGGCCAACGCCGCCCTCTGCTACCTGCTGGGCATCGGGGCACCCCCCGTCGACTGCCTGCTCACCTATCATGCCCTGGACAATACCCAGCACCGGATGCGGCTCACTAAAACCTATACGCAGGATGTGCCCGCTCCCTGGATCATCCCCGGGGCGGACCGATCCGACCTGGAAATTGCGGCGGCCACCCTCGTCCCCCCGGGCTTCGACGGCGTCTACAGCATGCTCCCGGAGGATCGGGAGCCCGAGCTGCCGGAGGGAGTAACCCGCCTGCGGCAGCGCGATCCCTTTGGCCAGTGCCGGGAACTGATGGCCCCGGGAGGGCGCTACCTGCTGTACTGCAATTCGGGAAAATTGAGCCTCGTCCTTGCCGCCCAACTGCGCAAAGCGCAGCCGGACTTGGCGGTATTCAGTCTGAAGGGCGGACTCAAGGTCGTCGGCAGACCGAGGGACGAGGCTCGTCCGCCAACCGGTATGCAAGGAAAGAACTAGGGCCGACTGTTTAGCCAGTGGCTGCCGTCTTCGCGGAACTCTTTTTTCCAAATCGGGACGGTCCTTTTCAGTTCGTCGATCACGAATTCGCAGCCGGCGAAGGCGGCCTTGCGGTGCACGCTGCTGACGGCGACAATGACGGCTACCGCGCCGATGGCCAGTTCGCCCTTGCGGTGGTGGAGGGCCACGGCGTGCAGGCCAAAGCGTTCGCGGGCGGCCTCGGCGATCTTGCGCATCTCCCTGATGGCCATGCCATCGTAGGCATCGAATTGAAGGTGGGTGACGGTCTGCCCGAGATTCAGATCGCGGATGGTACCCACGAAGAAGCACAGGCCTCCACACGAGGGGTGCTGGACGAAGGCGGAGCAGGCGTCAAGCTGCAGGGGGGCGCCGCTCAGGGCTACGTCGATGTAGGGGGAAGGATCAGCCACCGGACACGGGGGGGATGATGACCACCTCGTCGCCGTCCTCGATGATTTCCTCGTCGGTGGCGTAGGCCTCGTTGCGGGCTACGGCGAAGTCGGCCAGGTCGCCGAAGGCGGGATAGGCCCGTAGGAGGGCCTGGCGAAAGTTAGCCACCGACTGGCCGGCCACGCCCTCCAGGCGGAGCGCGGGGCCGCCGGCGATTTCCCGGGCGATGCCGAAGCAGAGGATGTTCATAGCGCAGTTAATAAGGCCAGTTCGCCCATACTAACCTCGTGCCCACCAAAAGGATGAGGAGGGCGGCGACTTTTTGAATGGTGGCCGGAGTGAACCGGTGGAGCGTGAGGCGGGTACCGAGTTGCCCGCCGGCGACGACCGCCAGCAGCAGGACGGCGGCCAGCCGCAGATCGATGAGGATGCCCACGCTGAGTTGGCCGGCCAGTCCGGCCACCGAATTGAGGGCGATGAACAGACTGGTGGTCGCCGCGATCTGCCGGGCCCCCGCCCAGCGACCGAGGAAGAGAATGGGGGAGAGGAAGATCCCGCCCCCGATGCCCACCACCCCCGACACGAAGCCGACCGCGGCTCCGATTCCGGTCGCCATCGCACCCGCTGCCCAGCCCCCCGCCGCTACCGCCCTTACCGGCCGGGCCCGGCGGAGCATCAGGCCGGCCGCCAGCAGCAGCAGTAGCCCGAGCAACAACAGGTAGTCCTCCCGGGGGAGGACCACCCGCCCCCCCGCGAATGCCGCGGGCATGCTTGCCAGTACCAGCGGCAGGGCCCGCCGCCAGGGGGTGATGCGGGCCCGCCCAAAGGCGTAGCTGCCCCCGCCGGTCACCGCCAGGTTGCAGATCAGAGCCAGCGGGCGGATGGATCCGGTAGGCAGACCAGAGAGCGCCAGCAAAGCCAGGTAGCTGCTGCCCCCACCGAAACCGGCCGAGGAATACAGCAGCGCCACGACGAAGAAGGCAGTAAAGAGCCAGAGGTAATCCACGGGAATGAGCGGCTTGAGAAAACTTAGGGGTAAGGTACCCACATAGTAGGAGCATGACCGAAGCGCAACGAGCCCTCGAGATCGACGAAATCCTGTGCGCCCACTACGGCGCGCCCTTCCCGCCCTTCAGCCGCCGCGACCCGCTGAGCGAACTGGTCGGTTCCTTGCTCTCCCACCGCACCAAGAATGCCATCACCCGCCAGGCCTACCGGCAGCTCGTGGAGGCCCTGCCTGGCTGGGAGGAAGTCATTGACGCCCCCACCGAACGGGTGCAGGCGGCCATCTCCGCCGTGACCTACCCGGAGGTGAAAGCGCCGCGCATCCAGGCCGCCCTCGACCTGATCCGGGAGCGCCGGGGGGGAGAGCTGTCCCTGGAGTTTTTGGGGGAACTCTCCGTGGCCGAAGCGCGCACCTGGCTGGAGGACATCCCGGGTGTAGGCGCAAAGACGAGCGCGACCGTGCTCAACTTCAGCCGGCTCCGCATGCCGGCCCTCGTGGTGGATACCCACCACTTGCGCGTGGCCCAACGCATCGGCCTGGTGGCCCCGAAGGCGAGCCTGGACAAGGCGGCCGCCCAACTCCAGGCGTTCTTGCCGGAGGCGTGGGACGGCCCGCGGGTGTACGACTCCCACCAGGGCTTTATGCGGCACGGGCAACAGGTATGTCATTTTCGCGCGCCGCGGTGTGGCGGCTGCCCGATTCGGGAACGCTGCGACTACGGGCGGCAGCGGCAGCCGGGCTAAAGGTGTTACCTTCGCGGCCCAAAATTTAGTCCGATGATTGTCCGTCAAGAGATCAAGACCCTGCTGCAGGATCCCCCGGTAGGGACGTCCGTCACCGTCATGGGCTGGGTGCGGGCCTGGCGGGGCAACCGCTTCATGGTGCTCAACGACGGCTCCGGCCCGGAGACCCTCCAGGTCGTGGTCGATAGCGACCGATTTGACGAGGATACCGTACGCGGCATCGGCTTTCACGCCTGTGTTAGCGTGACGGGTACGCTGGCGGAAAGCCAGGGGAGCGGGCAGGCCGTGGAGCTGATCGCCGAGTCCCTCGAAATTCTTGGTGGGAATGAGCTGGGTAAGTATCCGCTACAGCCCAAGAAACAGAGCATGGAATTTTTGCGGGATAATGCGCAGTTTCGGATGCGGACTAACACCTTCAGTTCGGTCTTCCGGTTGCGGCACGGGGTGGCCTACGCGGTCAGCAAGTACTTCCACGATCGCGGCTACTATTACCTGCACACCCCGATCATCACCGGTAACGACGCCGAGGGGGCGGGGGAGATGTTCCGCGTTTCGGTGCTCGACCCGAAGCATCCGCCGCTGACCGAAGCCGGGGAGGTGGACTACAGCCAGGACTTTTTCGGCAAGGCCACCAACCTCACCGTTTCCGGACAGCTGCAGGCCGAGATCGGTGCCCTGGCCCTGGGTAAGGTCTACACCTTCGGCCCCACCTTCCGGGCCGAAAACAGCAACACCAGCCGTCACCTGGCGGAGTTCTGGATGATCGAGCCCGAGATCGCCTTCGCCGACATCGACAACAACATGGACCTGGCCGAGGATTTTGTCAAGTACCTCATCCATTTCTGCCTTACGCAATACGCCGGGGACCTGGACTTTCTGGATGCCCGCATCGTCGAAGCGGAAAAAAACATGAAGGCTACCGAGCGCCGCCCCATGGGGCTGGTGGAGATGCTGCGCTTCGTGGTGGACAACGATTTTGCCCGCGTCACTTACACCGAGGCGGTCGAAATTCTGCTGCGGTCCAAACCGTACAAGAAGGGCAAGTTCGAGTTCCCCCTGGAGTGGGGTACCGATCTGCAGGCCGAGCACGAGCGTTGGCTGGTAGAAAGTCACTTTAAGAAGCCCGTCATCGTGCATGACTACCCCAAGGACATCAAGGCCTTTTACATGCGGCAGAACGATGATGGTAAGACCGTCGCGGCCATGGACGTGCTCTTCCCCTACATCGGCGAGGTCATCGGCGGCAGCCAGCGCGAGGAGCGGGAAGACAAACTCCGACAGCGTATGCAAGAAATGGGCGTCCACGCCGACGAACTCGCCTGGTACCTCCAGCTGCGCACCTTCGGCGGCTGTCCGCACGCGGGCTTCGGCCTGGGCTTCGAGCGCATCGTGCAGTTCATCACCGGCATGGGGAATATTCGGGACGTGATTCCTTTTCCGCGGGCGCCCCGGCTGGCTCAGTTTTAGGTGGTGGGTTGCTGAGTTGGTGGGGTGGTCAGTGTTTACGAATGCTTACCGCTTCGCAGTTCGCCCCCGTCTCAGAAGCATAGGCTCCCCCACCCGCAACTCAGCAACCCCCCCATTCACTACTTCAACATTTAACCATGAAAATCGGCACCCGCGGATCCCGCCTGGCCCTCTGGCAAGCCTACTTCGTACAGGCAAAGCTGCGCGAGCACGGGATCGAGAGCGAACTGGTGATCATCAAGACCCAGGGGGATAAAATCCAGCACCTGGGCTTCGACAAACTGGAAGGCAAGGGTTTCTTTACGAAGGAAATCGAGGACGCCCTGCTCGACGGCCGCGTAGACTGCGCCGTGCACAGCCTGAAGGATCTGCCGACCAACCAGCCGGAGGGACTCGTACTGGCCGCCCTCAGCTACCGGGCCTCGGTCGAGGACGTCATTTTGGTGCATGCCGACCGCGCCGTCCCGGGCCGGCCCTTTCAGCTCGGAGCGGGAGCCACCATCGGGACGAGCAGCAACCGACGAAAAGCGCTGCTCCACGATTTGCACCCCGGTCTGTTGCCCGTAGCTATCCGGGGCAACGTCCCCACCCGCATGAAAAAGGCCCTGTCCGGCGAACTCGATGCCGTGGTGCTGGCCGCGGCCGGCCTGGAGCGTCTGGAGCTCGATCTCTCCGGCCTCACGGTGGTCCGGCCCTCCCCCCGGGAGTTCGTACCCGCGCCGGGGCAGGGCGTCATGGCCATGCAGACCCGGGAGTCCGACATCGCGATGCGGAAGAAACTCTCGCTGCTGCACCACCCGGTGGTAGGGGAGTGCACCAACGTCGAACGTACGGTACTGAACCTGATGCAAGGTGGCTGCTCCATGCCCCTGGGCGTCTATTGCGAAAAGGACCAGCTCGGCAACTACCACGTCTGGGCGGCCTACGCCAGCGCGGCGGACGCCCCCCTGCACCGCGTACAGGTGAGCCAGTCTACCCGCGCGGGCCTTCCCGAAGCCGTAGTGGCACGGCTGCTCAGCGGGTCAGCGCACTGACCCGGGCTTCCGCCAACCGGCGAACGCGGCCACTCCCGATGGGAATGGTCACGGACGCTCCGGGCAGTCCGCCGGGGGTGAGCACGGGGCGCAGGTTGATGCTCAGGTCGTCACTGATGTCAAAATCGCGTAGGTGGGCATCCGTGAAGGCCTCCACCGCCTGTAGAATGTACACCCCGATGATGCCGAAGTAGGCGGTCTGCCGCGTCCGGTTGACGTTGTCGCGGGCGGATACGAGGGACTCCGTGGTATACTGCTCGACGGTGAACTCATTGGGTTTAAACTGGCACTCCGCGTAGGGGACTACTACGATCAGGCCATCTCCCAGGCACCGCGCTTCGAGGGCCGTCACCAAACGGGAGTACTGGGTCTGATTGTAGTCCGCCACCGCAATGATGCCCAACAATCCGCCGTAAACCAGGGGCACCTTCCACCAGGCCTTATTGTAGACCTGTCCTCCACCCGGAATGATGGACCAGAGCAGCGCCCGTTTGGGACCGCGATTGATTTCCTGCAGCGTCCGGATCGTATCCAGGCTCGTATCCGGGGTTTGCGCGTACGCGGGTGCGGTGATCCCCAGGCAGAGACCAAAGACGAAGAAGAGGTAGCGGAACGGGTGGCCGATTTTCACTGTTAGGTTAGATGGATGAATGCGCGGATTAGTTGCCCGGTGGCCGGGCGGTAGGGTAGTTATTCCACTGATTTGTAGAATTGCTCGAGTTGTTCCCGGCTCTCGAAGCGTAGGGTGATGGAGCCGCTCCGGCCTTCCGGTCCTTCCAGGCGCACCTTTACCTTCTTGGTACCGAAAAACTCGGCGAAGGCTTGCTCGACCCGGCGGCCGTCCTGGCTGTCGGCGGGGCTCCCCTTGCCCACTCTATTTTTGTTTTTGTATACCCGACTCTCCCGCTCGATATCCCGGACCGACCAGTTGGGGTGGGAGAGGATGTCGTCGAGAAAGGTTTCCTGCTGCCCGATGTCCTTGATCCCGGAGAAAGTCTTGGCGGCCCCGATGCTGATCTTCCGGTCCTTGATCGCCTGCCGTACCCGGTTGGAGGTGCTCAGGATCGTCAGGTAGTTGGTAATCGTCGAGCGCTTCTTGCCTACGCGGGAGGCGAGCTGCTCCTGCGTCAGGTCGAATTCTTCCTGCAGGCGGAGGTAGGAATAGGCGACTTCCATGGGATTGAGATCCTCCCGCTGGATGTTCTCGATCAGGGCCATTTCCAGCAGCGTCTGGTCGTTGGCCGTGCGGATGAATGCGGGTACCTCCCGCAGACCGGCGAGCTGACTGGCGCGGAATCGGCGCTCTCCACTGATGATTTGGTAAGAACCGTCGCCCATGTGACGAACGGTCATCGGCTGGATGATGCCGTGGACCCGGATGCTGTCGGCCAATTCTTGAAGCGGCTCCTTTTCAAAATCCTGCCGCGGTTGATCGGGGTTGGCGGAAATCATGTCCATGGGCAGCATGGCGAAGTTGCGGCTGAGGGTCTTAATGGTCTCTTCCTCGCTGGCTCTGTCCAGGCGTTGGCCCGGGAAGAGGGCGCTCAGGCCGTTGTTCCCCCCGATTTTAGTGAGGCTGTCCTTGAGGTCGTTGTTGCTGGGTTTACCGCCCTTGAATTTTTTGGCCATGTCGTACTGCTGTTTGTCTGCTGGACCGCGAAGATAGCCCATCGCGTTTCAGACAAGCTGCTGGAAGGGAAGAACAGTTGATATTATTTGTTTGCTTCTATTATTTAGGAAGCGAGCAAAACAAGGCCCGGACGCCTGGTAACATTAAATACGCTGCCCCGGCACGGACCTTAGAGCATCGCTCGAACTGAACCTCGGCAGATGGGTCGGGTTGAATTAAGCGGAGGATCGTACCTCCGCGCCTAACCTTCTCTGCCGTAAATGAAAATCGCCTTCCTGGGTAATTACCCCCCCAAAGCCTGTGGTATCGGAACCTTCACCAACAGTCTCGCACGCGCCATATTGAGTAACCTCAGGGCCAGCGAGATCAGTGACTATGCCGAGATTATTGCCATGGAAGATCCGGCCGAGGACCACGACTATCCCGTGGAGGTTACGCGAAAGATCCGCCCCCAGGAAGTAGGCGACTACCGCGACGTGGCGGACTACCTCAACACGGACTTTGATTTGCTGGTCCTCCAACACGAGTACGGCATCTTCGGTGGTGACGACGGCGTCTATGTCATGCACCTACTCGATAAGCTGCGGATCCCCCTGATCGTCACCTTCCATACGGTACTCCGGGAACCGAGCTTCGGCCAGCGCGACGTGCTCGGCCGTATTGCCGAACGGGCCCAGGCGGTCGTGGTTATGACGCAGTTGGCCCGTACCCTGCTTTCGGAGGTGTTCTTAGTAGAGGAAGCCAAAATCAACGTGGTGGAGCACGGCGTGCCCGTCATTGAGTCCGCCCCGCGTAAAAAATTACGGGAGCAACTCGGGTGGACCGGCAGACGCGTGCTTTTCACTTTCGGCTTACTGGGCCGTGGAAAGGGCATTGAAACTTCCATCAAGGCGCTGCCCGCGATCGTAGACAAGTACCCCGATACGCTATACGTGGTGTTGGGGAAAACCCATCCGCACGTCGTGCGGGACAACGGGGAGGAATACCGCGACTACCTTAAAAACCTCGCGACGGAGCTGGGCGTGGGTAGCAACCTACGGATGATCAGCAAATTTGCTTCCGAACAGGAGCTGTTCGACTGCCTGCGTGCCGCCGACATCTACATCATTCCTTATCCCAATGAAGCACAGATCACCAGTGGCACGCTGGCCTATGCGGTGGGCGCGGGTGCCGCGATCGTGAGTACCCCCTTCTGGCACGCCAAGGAGTTGCTGCAGGAGGGTAGGGGCAAGCTCTTCCCCTTCCACAACAGTCAGGTGCTGGCGGAGCAGATCCTCCAGCTGTTCGGTGACGACACGGAGCTCGGTGATATGCGACGCCGGGCCGCCGAGTACGGCAAAGCCTTACTCTGGCCGCGCATCGGTAAGCAGTATTTAGGGGTGTTCGGCAAAGCCAGGGCGACGTTTGCCGCATTTCAGGCGCGTTCCCTTCCCGGCACGAATATTCCCGAACTTAGGCTGGATCACCTATTCCGCTTCACCGATGATTGTGGAATCCTGCAACACGGTAAGTACGCAGTCCCCAATCGCTACGAAGGCTACTGCCTGGACGATAACGGGCGTGCCCTGCTGTTGACCGGCATGCTAATCGAGCGCAAATTGGGCGATCTGCCCAGGCTGCAACGGCTGTCGGATATTTACATCAGCTACATCCTGCACGCACAGAACTTCGACGGTACCTTCCGCAACTTCATGACTTACGACCGGCGATTTACCGAAAGCCATGGATCGGAAGACAGCTACGGTCGGGCACTTTGGGGGGTCAGCTACTGCCTGGCCCACCCTCCCCGGACCGATCAACGCGACTTGCTGGAAGAAATCTTCATCCGGGCCATCGGCCACTTGGAGGGCATGTCCAGTCCACGGACCATCGCCTACGGGGTGCTTTCCCTTAGTTACTACCTCGACTACAAGCCCACCGACGAGGCGATGCTCAACCTGCTCGATCGCATGTGCTCGCGCCTGATCGAACACTACGACGATAGTCGGGAAGAAGGATGGAACTGGTTCGAGAATTACCTGACCTACTCCAACGGCATTCTACCCTTTGCCCTCTTCCGCGCGCTTAATCACCTCAACAAGGAAAAAATCCGCAGCGCGGCCACCGAATCCACCAACTTCCTGGCCCAGCAGACGATTATGGACGGCGTACTCAGTCCCATTGGCTGCCGGCAACCCTTCGTGTTCCGCAACAATCGCCCGAAATTCGATCAGCAACCCATCGACGTCATGTGCAAGGTGCTGCTCTTCAGTGAAGCCTGCCGGCATCAGGACCTGCAGCCGCACTGCGCGAACGTCAATATTGCCTTTGCCTGGTTTACCGGTCAAAATGATATGAAGGCTCCCATGTACAACCCCGAGACCGGAGGATGCTACGATGGTCTGATGGAGTCCGGGGTGAATCGCAATCAGGGTGCCGAAAGCTTGATCGCCTACCTCGTCAGCCGGGTGGAGATGGAAAGATTTAAGGAAGAGCACCCTACCTGCGGTAAAACGAAAGACGCGTCGGTACGCAGCAGTGACCTCGCACTGAAGGCCCTGCTGAATGGATTCGCCCTGCCGGAGGTGGCCGGAGCGCCCAACCCCGCTGCCAGCACGGCAGCGAATGAACAAGCGTGAGGATCGCCATGCTGGCCCCGATCGCCTGGGCCACGCCTCCCATAGCCTACGGCCCCTGGGAGCAAGTGACGAGCCACCTCACCGAAGGATTGGTGAAACGAGGAATCGACGTCACCCTGTTTGCTACGGCCACGAGCCGTACCGCCGGAAAACTGGTAGCCACGACGGCGGCGGGCTACGCCGAACACCCGGGTAGGGACCCCAAGGTCCTGGAATACCTACATATCAGCCAAGTCATGGGAGCAGCAAAAGCGTTTGACCTTATCCACAACCAATTTGATTTCATGCCCCTGGGCTACGCTCCGCTGGTGGACACTCCCATGGTGACCACCATTCACGGATTTAGTAGCGAGGAAATCGTACCGGTGTACGAGCGCTACAACGACCGTACCGATTACGTGTCCATCAGTGATGCCAACCGCGACGAGCGCATCGACTACATCGCCACGGTTTATAACGGCGTCGACGAGTCTCAATTCACGGTCCGCGAGGATTCCGGGAGCTACCTGGCCTATTTCGGCCGTATCCATCCGGAAAAGGGAGCCGCCGAAGCCATACAGATCGCGAAGGGCTCCGGCCGGCGGCTGGTAATGGCGGGACTCGTCCAGGATCAGGCCTACTACGAGGAGCGGGTGAAGCCCCACATCGACGACGAACAGATTCGCTACCTCGGCAACGTAGGTCCGGCGGAACGTGACCGTATCCTTGGCGGAGCCTCCGCCCTCCTCCATCCCATCTCCTTCGAGGAGCCCTTTGGACTCAGTGTGGCGGAAAGTATGATGACCGGCACCCCGGTGATCGCCTTCGATCGCGGTTCCATGCCCGAGTTGATCGATCACGGTACTACCGGCTATCTCACGGATGACGTCGAGGGAGCGATCTCACTCGTGCCCGCCTGCGACCACCTGAATCGTGGAGAGATCGCCCGCATTGCCCGCGATCGCTTTAGCGTCGACCGTATGGTTGAAGGCTACATCGAGGTGTACAATACCATCCTGCAGCGGCGGCGGCGGCGTTAGTTGCCCTTCGTTAACGCGTCCAACAAAGTATCCAGCTTCACGGTAGCGAAGCGGGCAGCCTCGTCGGAGATGCCGTAGGGAACGAACAACTCCCCGTTGTGAATGATGCTGCCACAGCTGTACACCACGTTCGGCACGTAGCCCTCCCGCTCGTCGTCCATGGGGCTGATGAGGGGCTCCGACAACTGTCCGATGACCTTCGTGGGGTCGTTCAGATCGAGCAGCATCGCGCCGAGGCAGTACTTCCGCATCGGTCCTACCCCGTGGGTGATGACCAGCCAGCCCTTTTCCGTTTCCAGGGGCGCACCGCAGTTGCCGACTTGATAGAGCTGCCAGGGGAATTTAGGTTCGCTGAGCTTTACCGCGTCGTCCCACACCTGGAGCCGGTCGCTCTTGATGATGTAGTTGTTGATGCCGTCGATCCGGCACAGCACGTAGTAGGCGCCGTTGATCTTTCGGGGAAAGATGGCGTGGTTCTTATTGACCGCCGCATCTCCGTAGACCGGACGAATAATGAAGCTGTAAAAGTCCTCCGTTTCGATGATCATCGGCCGGATCTGACTTCCATTGTAGGCCGTGTACGTGCCGTAGTAGATCTTTCGGCCGTCTTCGTAAACGAACTGGAGAAAACGGGCGTCCTCCATGCCCTTCATCTCGAAGTCGATCATGGGGTAGAGTACCCGCTCGCTGATGTCGGTGTCCAGGCTGAAGTGCAGCTCGTAGTAGCGGTCGGCGACCGTCATGAGGCGATTCAGTTGATCGCGCTCCGCGCTGTCCTCCGAATACTGGTTCCAGAGTTGCCAGTACCGCTCGTACAACTCCCGGTGGTTAAAATTATCCGGTAGCTCCTTGATGAGCATGTCGTAGATCTCCTCGTCGATCTCCTCCTGGCCGTGGGTCCGCTCGTAGAAGGCATCCTTGGCGTACTGGCTGTAGTGGATGCGTTCCGCCAGGCCGACGAACTGGTTGGTGGGCTCCGCCAGCGGGTTGTTGTGCTCGTCCAGTACGATGTTGCGGAAAACGATGGAGGAGGTGTGTCCTTCGCCGACGGCCCGCATACTCATCACGATGCGCATCTGACCCCGCTGCAGACCGGTCTGGTCCAGGGCCGGAACGACGGAAGGGTTGAAAAAGGCTGCGGATTCGATACTGTATTCGTGGGTGAAGTACGCACCGATCAGCGCGCGCTTTTCCTCACTCAGCTGCATCACTTTCTCGCGCTGCTCCGGCACCCGCTCCAGGGCGGCGTTGAGGTGGCGGCGGCAAATGCCAACCATATTCCGGTGCCGGCGCGCAAAGTCCCGCAGCGTACGCATCAGTGCATCGTGGGTTTCCGAATCCGAAAGACTGATCACCCGGTCGATCAGTTGGTAAGCCCGGTCCTTGCCGGCCCAGAAAAAGCGTCCGATCACCCGACTGGGGTCACCATACATACGCAACGGTTTGCGCTCAATGGGTAATTGCATAAAGTAGAAATAAGTGGGGTGCTAAGCTAACCCATTAAGGGCATTGGTAATACGAAGCGGCTATACGGCCGGATCAGGGTATTGATACTGAACCTCCTCCAACGCCGCCAATACCTTGTCATTCAGGGTGACCGTGACGCTGTCGATGTTCTGTTGCAGTTGATTAAGGGTTGTCGCCCCGATAATATTGCTCTGATGGAAGGGGCGGTCGGTAACGAAGGCCAGGGCCATCTGCGGCAATTCGAGCCCGTGGGCTTCGGCCACCCCGGCGTAGGCCTCGGTAGCCGCGATGCTGTTCGGACCGTTGTAGCGGGTGTAGTGGGGAAACTGATTGAGGCGGCTCCCCGGGTCGTCCTCCCCGCGCAGGTACTTCCCCGTAAGCCGACCCATCGCCAGGGGAGAGTAGGGGAAACCGGCTATGTCCTCCCGCAAACAAACCTCCGCCAACCCCACCTCGAATCCGCGGGCCAGCAGGCTGTACGGATTCTGAATACTCACCGGCCGGGGCAGCCCATTTGCGTCGGCGAGCGACAGGACGCGCATCAATCCCCAGGGCGTTTCGTTACTCACGCCCCAGGCCCGGATAAGCCCCTCGTCCATCAGTTCGCGCATGGACCGCAGCACCGATAGAAAATTATCCTCCCACGGGTGCAAGTCCGTGACGCCCCGCTTCCCGAAAAAGTTGGTCGCGCGTTCCGGCCAGTGCAGCTGGTAGAGATCCAGGTAATCGGTCTGTAGGCGCTCGAGGCTCTTCCCGATGGCCTCGCGGATCTGGTCCTTACCGAAGCCGAGCTTCGGTCGGATATGGGTGGCCATATCCGCCGGGCCGGCAATCTTTGAGGCCAGGTAGTAGTCGTCACGGTTTTTGCGCGAGCGGATCCACGTGCCGATAATGCGCTCGGTGCTCCCCTGGGTTTCCGGCCGGGGCGGCACGGAGTACATCTCCGCGGTATCGATCAGGTTGATGCCGCGCTCCAGGGCGTAGTCGAGCTGGCGATGTCCTTCCTCCTCGGTGTTCTGCTGTCCGAAGGTCATCGTCCCCAGGGCCAGCTTCGACACCTGCCATCCGGTCGTTCCGAAGGCGTTGTAGCGCATGCCCGCGCGCTGATTCTTGATTTGCATGCCCTTCAAACGCGGCGGCGGACCAAAGTTCGACCCGGTGGGACGTAGCAATTGTAATTAGTTCGCGTGCCCACTGGCAAGCCCTGCTTACGCTGATCTAGGGCGTGGCCGCGGGTGCAACGGCAATCCCGAGACTCCCCGGAGATCGGGTGCGTAGTGACACCGTAGTAAGAGCTTGTTTGGGATTCCGCTCTCCGCCGCCAACTTGCTCTTTCGCGCTTACTCTTCACCTCGAAAAGCGTCAATTAGCCCGCTGGTCTCCCCTTTTCAAGGCTCGATTAGACCCAAAATAGCGTCTTTCTGGTCTGGCTCGGAAAACCCAAACCAGCTCTAAATATCCGACGGACGTGCAGACTAACGACGTGCGGACCTTGTTTTATGGTGGGGTACGGACTTTTCACGTGAATAAGCTGACCACCCGCGCCCTTAGCGTGAACGATCGTGCTACTGAATGTTAACCTAAGAGGAAGATTCCCCCAATTGCAGCCGTCGTAGGTGTGTCGATCACAACGAGAAGTTACGCACCGAACGGAGAGCCAGAGCAATACGATTAGCGGGAGCGTAAGCGACTTGTATAGATATAATCTAAATAAGTCTCCGCTTTTGCTACAAGTTTGTTAGAGAAATGTCACGAAAGTATCTTTGCGCGACCGGCAAGTAAGGCATCCTCCTCCATTTGCCGCAATTCCCCTAAATGTCAACTATATAATGACATATTACACCAAATTCTATAGGTTCCTCCTGCTGGCCCTGTTCCTCACCCTGGCCGGGGGCGGAGCGTTTGCCCAGGATAATCCCGTTCAGGACTCAACTTCTTCCACCACGGCCGTAACGGACGCTCAGGCTCCGGCCGGTGATCCGGTGGCCACCGATGCGGTTGCCGCCGGCCAGGGCGATCCTAGCCAGGGTGCTGCGCTATGGAAGGCCAACGTCTGTGGCTCTTGCCATGCGGCGAACATGAAGGACAACATGACCGGTCCCGCCCTCGGTGGCGTACAGGCCCGGTGGGCCGGTGAGCCCCGCGCGCACCTGTACCGCTGGGTGCAACAGTCGCAAAAACTGATTGCCTCCGGCGAGAGCGCCCGCGCGCTGGCCGTCTGGAACGACTGGAAGCCTACGGTGATGTCGAACTACACCAACCTGTCCGACTCTGACGTCGAGCACCTGCTGGCCTACATCAGTGGCGTAGCCGACGGCACGTTACAACCCCAGGGGCATCACCGTGGGACCCGCGATCGTCGACGGCGGGGAGGAAACGGATAACACCTGGCTCTTCATTATCCTCGGCGGAGCCCTGCTCCTGCTCTCCCTCATCCTCGCCCGCATCACCAGCAACCTGCAGTACATGGTGTCGACCTCCGAGGGAGGTGCCCCCAACCGGCGCACGCTGGTGCAGGTGCTGACCAGCCGGGGCATGATCGCCTTCGTGATCTTCGTACTCGTCGTGCTGGGCGGCTACACCACGGTCAATCACGCCATCGATCTCGGTCGCCAGCAGGAGTACCAGCCCGAGCAGCCCATCAAATTCAGCCACGAAGTGCACGCCGGTATCCATAAGATCGAATGCCAGTACTGCCACGATGGGGCCCGCCGCTCCAAGCACTCCGTCATTCCCGCGGTCAATACCTGTATGAACTGCCACCGGGCCATTAACTACGGCAGCCAGTACGGTACCGCCGAGATCACGAAGATCTTCGCTTCTATCGGTTGGGACCCCTCCGAGGGCGCCTACATCGAGAACTACGATCAGATGACCAACGTGCAGGCCCTTGAGATCTACAAGAAATGGATCGCGAACAAGAACTACTCGGAAGGTCTGGAGGACGCCGACGATCTGGACGAGCTCGTCGAAGAGCAGCTCGCCGGTATCGAAACCGCCCTGGTCAATGAGTACACCGGTGACGAGCGAATCCCCGGGCCCATCGAGTGGACCCGTATCCACAACCTGCCCGATCACGCCTACTTCAACCACGCTCAGCACGTCACCGTAGGCAAGCTGAAGTGTCAGAACTGCCACGGCCCCGTGGAGGAGATGGAGGTCGTCTACCAGTACAGCCCCCTCAGCATGGGCTGGTGTATCAACTGTCACCGCGAAACGCAGGTACAGTTTGAGGATAACGACTACTACAAATCCTACGAGCGCTACCACGAAGAAATCAAGGAAGGTGTCCGCGACGGGGTAACCGTAGAGGACGTCGGTGGACTCAACTGCGCGCGCTGCCACTACTAGTAGAAATAATTAAAAACTTCCGCCCCGGCGGATCCCCCCGAGTCGGGCCCCGCCCGCTCTAAGTAAAGTTGAATGAAGAAGCAAGTCAACAACCAGGTCTGGATCGGAACGGACCAACTCGAAGCCAGCCCCGCCTACGTGGCGGCCACCGACGGCGAAGTCGCCCAGGATCACCTGGAGAACCCCCGCCTGGAGGCTACCCGTCGTGATTTCCTGAAGTACCTCGGGTTCGGCATGACCGCCGCCACGATCGCCTCCTGCGACATCCCCGTGCGCAAGGCCATCCCTTACGTCTCCAAGCCCGACACCATCGTACCCGGAGTCGCTACTTACTTCGCCTCCACCTTCGTCCAGGGCGGAGACTACGTGCCCGTTCTGGTGAAAACCCGCGAGGGACGCCCCATCAAGATCGAGGGCAACAGCATGAGCCCGATTACCGAGGGCGGCACCAGCGCCCGGGCGCAGGCCAGCGTACTCACCATGTACGACACCAGCCGTTTCGACGGTCCGGGCCGTATTCGCGGCGGTAAGGTGCTGCGGGAGCGCATCTACGCCAATAATCCCAGCTGGGACGTACTGGATGGGGAGATCAGTGACCGGCTGCGGTCGGCGCGCCAAATCCGTATCCTCTCCCATACCGTCCTTTCGCCCTCCCTCAAGGCTTCCATCCGCGACTTTAAGAATCGGATGCCCGGCAACACCGTGCTGGTGCAGTACGATCCGATCTCTTCTTCCGCCCTACTGGATGCCCACGAATCGGCTTTCGGCGTACGCGCCGTGCCCCACTACCGTTTCGACAACGCGGACGTCATCGTCGCCTTCAACTGTGATTTTCTCGGTACCTGGATCTCCCCGGTGGAATACGCCCGGCAGTACGCCAATGGCCGTCGCTCGGACGGCAACCGCATGTCGCGCCACGTCCAGGTGGAGAGCCACATGAGCCTTACCGGCTCCAATGCCGATAACCGCATCATGGTCAAGCCCAGCCAGCAGGGTCAGGCTATCCTGGCCCTCTATAACGCCATCGTCGGGGGTGGGGGAGCGGCCCAGCTCGACGGTGCCGCCGGTGCAAAGATTCAAGCCCTTGCCGCCGAACTCGAAGCGCGCCAAGGGCGCCGCGCTGGTCGTCAGCGGCAGCAACAGCCTGGCCGAACAGCAACTCATCATCGCCATCAACCGCGCCCTGGGCAGCTACGGCAGCACCATCGAAACCAACCGCTGGAGCCTGCAGCGCCAGGGCAGCGATCAGGACATGGCCCGCCTCGTCGGCGAACTGGAGTCCGGCAGCGTTGATGCCCTCATCGTCCTCGACGGCGCCAACCCCGCCTTCGACAACGCCTGGGCCGGCAAGTTCTCCGCCGCCCTGCGGGCTAACGACCCCGATTTCCGCAACATGGGTCTTATCGACGCCGATGACG
Organism: Lewinellaceae bacterium; assembly: GCA_963803525.1. GTDB lineage: Bacteria > Bacteroidota > Bacteroidia > Chitinophagales > Saprospiraceae > Neolewinella. The sequence continues at coordinate 650,173 of CAWDMV010000001.1, read as the reverse complement.
TAGACGAGCGCAGCGAGCAAGCCGACGCCGTCGAGGAGAATGACGGAAGGCCCTCCGACGCCGTCCGGGGCCGCGACGCCATTTCCGCCGGCTTCCGCCGGATGCTGACCATCAGCACCAGCACGGTCCCCACCGAAACGAGCCAGCTCTGCGAATACATCGCGCCCACCCACCACTACCTGGAAAGCTGGAGCGACGCCGAAGCCGTACAGGGCGTATACTCCCTCATTCAGCCCACCATCGTTCCCATCTTTGCCGCCGTCAATCGCTACGGCACGCGACAGGAAGGGGAGAGCCTGTTGGTGTGGGCCGGGGAAATGGACCGCTATGACGGCAACGCCGAACAGCCCTACATGGAGTACGTAAAGCGCAACTGGCAGGAAACCGCCTTCAGTCAGCAGTCCAGTTTCTCGTCCTTCCGGGCTTTCTGGGACAGCGCCCTCCACGATGGCGTGTTCAACATTGCGGCCACCGGGAACATCACGGACTTCGGTATCAGCTACCGGGGCGACACCGCACCCGCGGTCCCGACCGATGCGGACACCGCTGACACCCCCACGGATACTGCTCCCCCAGCGGCCGCTCTGACCTTCGACGCCGCCGGAGCCAGCCGCCGCATTGCCGCCGCCGGAAGCGGGGAAAACGAAATAACCTTCTTCGAGACCGTCAACGTCGGCAACGGCGTATACGCCAATAACCCCTGGCTGCTCGAGTTGCCCGATCCGGTTACGCGTACGGTTTGGGGCAACTACCTGACGATTCCCGTCAGCTGGGAGGGCGGTAATCGCTACTCCGCCTACAAGGGGCTTAACGAAAACGAGTACAAGGGCATCGCCGACCAGGTAGAAGTCAACGGGAAGGTCATCACCGTCGTGCGCCAATTCGGACAAATGCCCGAGACCTTCGGCCTGGCCATTGGCTACGGACGCACCATTACCGGCATCGCCGGGCGGGCCCTCGGCAACGAGATCGGCCTGAACGTTTACCCCTGGCTCACTACCGACGGGGAGGGCTACGTGCAGTACTACACCACGACCGCGGAGATCAGCGACCGGGTAGATACCGAGGAAGAATTTGCCAGCGTCCAGTACCACCACACCATGGGACTGACCACCCACAACGAGGAAGGCAAGCTTTACTACAACAAAAAGACCGGGGAGCGGGAGACCATTGCCGGAGCGCTTACCGAGGAGCAAAAGGAATACCTCGACCCCTTCAACGTCGACGAGGCAACCGTCATGGAACTCGGCGAGGGTATGCAGGGCGGTTTGGTCGATCGTTCGATCATCTACCAGGGCACGTTTGCCGAGCTTCCCGAACTGCGCGAGGAAATCGCCGAGCGCCGTGCCGAAGCGCAGCACCTCAACGAACAGACGCTCTATCCCTACGACGAGTACGCCCGTGACATCTACAGCCAGGGACACTGGTGGGCGATGCACGTGGACCTCACCGCCTGCATCGGCTGTGCCGCCTGCGAAGTCGCCTGCGTCGCGGAAAATAACGTCCCGATCGTCGGCAAGTACGAGGTCTGGCGCCACCACGAAATGAAGTGGTTGCGGATCGACCGCTACTTCTACGGCGACGTTGAAAACCCCCGCGCCGTCTACCAGCCCATGATGTGCCAGCACTGCGACAACGCGCCGTGTGAGAACGTCTGTCCGGTAAACGCGAGCCAGCACAGCGACGAGGGCCTCAACCAGATGATCTACAACCGCTGTATCGGAACCCGTTACTGCGCCAACAACTGTCCGTACAAGGTGCGTCGCTTCAACTGGCTGGACTTCACCACGGCCGACCTCTTCAGCAGCAACGAGCCCGAGATCAACGAGGAAGGACTGCCCTTCGGCGCGGATAACCTCACCCGGATGGTGCTTAACCCCGACGTGACCGTGCGCAGCCGCGGCGTGATCGAAAAGTGCAGCTTCTGTACCCAGCGCCTGCAATCCGGCAAGCTGACCGCGAAGATCGAGAAGCGCGCCCTGCGCGATTCCGACGTACGTACGGCCTGCCAGACCGCCTGTCCCACCGGGGCGATCACCTTCGGCGACCGCAACAACAAGCAGGGCGACGTGAGCCGCAAGCTCACCAACCCGCTCAACTACCTGGTACTCGAAGAAGTCAACACCCAGTCTTCGGTATTCTATGCCGCCCGGGTACACAATCCGGTCGAAAGCCTGGAGGCCTAAGCCGAGCGTCTTACTAACAAAAAGCACCCGCAACAACAACAGAACCGATTTGCTTTAACTTCAGGAGGATCGTCCCCTTTCTTCCCGCCCAACGTAAGTCGAAAATTGTAAATCTCTATGAGTGGACATATAGCACCGGTACGTCAGCCGCTGATCACGGGTCACAAGACCTACCATCAGATCACGGAGGACATCTGTCGGCCAACGGAAACGGCGCCCTCACTTTCCTGGGTCATCACCTTCATCATTTCGGTGATGTGCCTCGGCCTGTTCGCCTTCAGCGTAGCGTGGACGATCTGGATCGGCATCGGTTCCTGGAACCTCAACCGCACCATCAACTGGGGGTGGGACATCACCAACTTCGTCTGGTGGGTAGGTATCGGTCACGCCGGTACGCTGATCTCCGCCATCCTCCTCCTGTTCCGTCAGAAGTGGCGGACCGGCGTGAACCGGGCGGCGGAGGCCATGACGATCTTCGCCGTTATGTGTGCCGGTCAGTTTCCGCTCATCCACATGGGCCGCCTGTGGCTGGCGTTCTTCATCTTCCCTTATCCCAATACCCGGGGCCCGCTGTGGGTGAATTTCAACAGCCCGCTGCTCTGGGACGTGTTCGCCATCTCTACCTACTTCACCGTATCGCTGCTGTTCTGGTACGCCGGTCTGGTCCCCGACCTCGCTACGGTGCGTGACCGGGCGGTCGGTCTCCGCAAGAAGATTTACAGCATCGTCAGTTTCGGCTGGAACGGCTCCGCCAAGCACTGGCAGCGGTGGGAGAGCCTGTCCCTTATCCTGGCCGGCCTGGCTACGCCGCTGGTGCTTTCGGTGCACACCATCGTATCCTTTGACTTCGCTACTTCGGTGATCCCCGGCTGGCACACCACGATCTTTCCCCCCTACTTCGTGGCGGGGGCCATCTTCTCGGGCTTCGCCATGGTACTCACGCTGATGCTGATCGCGCGCAAGGTGCTGCACCTGGAGGACTACATCACCATCGAGCACATCGAGTCGATGAACAAAGTGATCCTGCTTACGGGGTCCATTGTCGGGGTAGCCTACCTGACCGAGCTGTTCATCGCGTGGTACTCCGGCTACATCTACGAGCAATTCGCCTTCCTCAACCGCGTACTCGGTCCCTACTACTGGAGCTACATCGGTATGATGCTCTGTAACGTGATCTCGCCCCAGATCTTCTGGAGCAAGCGCCTGCGCACGAGCCTGTTCTGGACCTTTTTCATGTCCATATTCATCAACATCGGGATGTGGTTCGAGCGATTCGTGATCATTGCTACCACCCTGGCGCGGGATTACCTGCCCTCTAGCTGGAGCTACTACGTTCCTACCTGGGTGGAGATCTGCATCTTCATCGGTACGATCGGTCTTTTCTTTACGCTGTTCCTGATCTTTACCCGCGTGGCTCCCGTAGTGGCGATCGCCGAGATCAAGCACATCCTCAAGACGGCAGGCGACCAGTATATCGGCCCCAATGCCGTAGCACACGCCCACCACGGTAACCGACAGGCCGTGAATCACACCAACACGATCATCGTTCCCGACGGCGTCAACGACATCTCCGCCGGAGGTACCGTAGACATCGACGGCGAGAACGACAAACCCCTAGACTAGAACGCACAACGCGACCATACCATGGCTACAATCAGAATTGAACAGGAGGGCGGAAACACGGGTGCCGTGCTGACGGACGCGGAGTACATCCGTGCCGGGGAACGCGACATTCTCTTTGGACTCTACGACGACGAGGTAAAGCTGCTGGACGCCGTCCGCGCGGCCAATGAGGACCACCTCGACATCGACGACGTGTACACCCCCTTTCCGGTCCACGGCCTCGATCCCCTGCTAGGCTTGGCGGAGAGCCGCCTGCACATCGCCGGATTTGTCTTCGGCTCGATCGGCTGCCTTTTTGGCTTCGGCTTCATGACCTGGGTATTCACCCGCGACTGGCCGATCATTTTCGGAGGAAAGCCTTACTGGTCCGTGCCCGCCTTTATTCCCATCACTTTCGAACTGACGGTGCTCTTTGCCGCCGTAGGAATGGTGACCGTATTCTACATCATCAACGGTCTGGCTCCCGGGGCTTCCCCCCGGCGGCTCCACGATCGCATCACTGATGACAAGTTTTGTATCGCTTTTGACGTCACGGGGCAATCCTCCAGTGCCGTCGATCAGCTACGCGACTACTTTACCCGTACCGGGGTCGAGACCATTCACCGCAAAACGGTGCCGGCTTAAAGCCCCCCCGCTCCTAAACTATCCAGCATGAAACCAATGCGCTTCCTCTTTTTGTCCCTTGCATTTGCAGCCGGTGTCACGTCCTGCAATCAGGCCGACGAGGACTCCACCGGTAGCGAGTACATGCCCGACATGGTACACTCCGCCGCCCTGGAGACGAATGCCTATAACTACTACTACTACAACACCTGGGACGATCGTTCCACGGTAAAGCTGGGTGAGCTTGCCTACCCTAAGTACACCGTCAAGGGGGCGGTACCCCGTGGGTACGCCGGCGCTTACTCGCCCGGTATGCAGCCCCCCGCCACCCTCGACGAAGCGGAGGACATGGTCGGGAGTATCGTCGACAACACCCATCCGAACGCCATCTCCGTTCCTACGAACGGGCACGTTCCTTACTACTACGAGGACACGGCCGAAGGACGGGAGGCGGCCATCGCCGACAACTCTACCAATCCATTCCCGATCACGGAGGAGGGTATGGTGCGTGGCGCTAACATCTATAACATTTTCTGCGCCATCTGTCACGGTGAGGCCGGTAACGGTTTGGGGTACATTTACGATACCGACCAGAACCCCCAGGCGAAGTACCCCGCGGCTCCGGCCAGCTTCCTTCGCCCCGAATTTCTGGAGGCTTCTAACGGACGCTACTACCACGCCATTATGTACGGCTACAACGTCATGGGCGCCTATGCCGACAAAATGAACTACGAGGAGCGCTGGCAGGTGATCCACTACATCCGCAGTCTACAGGCGAAGGAAACCAGCACCGAATACAGCGAGACGGTCAACACCTTCGATCCCGCCGTAGGTACGCCGCTGGGCGACTATGACCCCCTCGCCCTACAGGCTAACGAGCAGCAGATGCCGGAGAACACGCAACTAAGCGATGCCGCCGAGCCCGGTAGCGATGCCGCGCCGAGCCTGAACAAGAAGAAATAGCAACCGCACCCTTAAGGGGACGCTTCGTCGTTCCAAAACCGTATACCTTCATGGAGAACTTTGTCTTCTCTTCCCGCGCAAGAATCACCACCCTGTCACTGGTAGGCGTCGGCGTTCTTTGCTTGCTGCTCAGCTACTTTGCCGATGGCGGAGAAGCGCACCACATGCGCTTCTGGACCAACTTCCTGCACAACACCGTATTTTTCGCGGGTATAGCGGCCTTCGCCGGCTTTGCCCTGACCGCTTTCACCACGGCCTACGCCGGCTGGTTCGTCACCTTCAAGCGGGTATGGGAGACCTTCTCCGCTTTTCTGTTGCCGAGTCTCTTTCTTTTCGGAGTGATCATCGTCGGGCTGTGGTTACACAGCCACCACCTCTACCACTGGAACGACGACGCCGTCGTGGCCGAAGATGCCATCCTGACCAATAAGTCTTCTTTCCTGAACAAGTGGTGGTTCACCTTTGGAACCATCGGTTTCGTAGGGATTTGGTACTTCATGCTCGGCACCCTGCGCAAGATCAGTGCCGCCGAGGACGCCGACGTGGTGACCAACGAGTACAAGCACTACAAGCGGTACAAAAAGTACTCCGCCATATTCCTGCCGATCTTCGGATACACCAGTGCCGCCCTCATCTGGCAGTGGGTCATGTCGATCGACAGCCACTGGTATTCCACCATGTTCGCCTGGTACGCCAGCGCCTCGCTTTTCGTGGCCATGACGGCCCTGACCATCATGCTGCTGATCTACCTCAAGAGCCGCGGCTACTACACCTCGGTCAATGAGGAGCACTTCCACGACCTCGGCAAGTACCTCTTCGCCATCTCGATCTTCTGGGCTTACCTATGGTTTAGCCAGTATATGCTCATTTGGTACGCCAACGTGGGAGAAGAGACCATCTACTTCCGGGAGCGGATCGACAACTACCCAGTCCTTTTCTGGGCTAACCTGGTGATCAATTTGGGGCTGCCCTTCTTCATCCTTATGCGCAACGAGACCAAGCGCAAGATGGGTACCCTGTTTTTCGCGGCCGCCTTCGTGTTCTTCGGCCACTGGCTGGATTACTTCAACATGATCAAGCCGGGGGCTCGCCTGACCATCATCGAGCTGGCCGAGCATGAGGGTGGACACGAGGGGGACCACGGCGGTGCCGAAGACCATGCCGTTATGGGCCATGACGACGCGGGTCATGCCGACATTGAATCCGAAGCCGTGGAGGCCGCCGTCCACACGGACGAAGCCGAGTACGCCGCCGTCCTCGATGAAGCTACCGAAGGAATGACCGTCAACAGTGCCGGTCTGCCGGTGTACACCGACCCCGACAATCCCCGGATGGAGGCGGGTGCGGAAACGGTAGATAGCGACATTCCCGTGGCTACTGATTTTCGGGGTGGTCCTCCCCAGGTCGGAGAAGATGCCGACGACCTCGACCTTGTCCTGGGGAATACCCGCGAAGAACTGACGGTCTTCGAGCCCAACCACTATATCCAGGAAGAATATATCGAGGAGACCGAAATGATCGGACACCTGGAAGTCGTTGGCGGCGAAGACGAGGAAGGCCATACGTTAGGCTATAAATCCGGATACACCCTACCGGGTATGCTGGAAATCGGTACTTTTTTGGGCTTCCTCGGGGGCTTCTTATTCTTCGTACTCAGCCAGTTGACCAAGGTGCGGCTGGAGCCTAAAAATGATCCCTACCTGGAGGAAAGCATCCACCATCACACCTAGGTGGAGGCCTTTGTCTGGACTCAATCTAAATAAGGTGTCGAGGTTTAACGATTTTAGGCACTGTTCGTTAAATTTGTATCCGAAACAAACCGTAGGGTTTTCCGGATTCATCGCAGTTAATTCCTAGGTATGACCACCCTAATCGTCTTTTTTTGTATCGCGCTTCTTCTGCTCATCATCGTGCAGATCTCCCGCGTGCGCGACCTGGCCAAACAGTTGCGGGGCAAGGAAGAGGTAGAAGCCACCGCGGTAGCTTCGACCGGTAAGGGGCTACTCGCGTTCATGGTCGCCCTGTTGGTGATCACGACCGTATCGGCGTACTACTACAAGAACTGGATCCTCGGCTTTGGCCCTCAGGGGTCTGCCTCGGTACACGGCGAGTCGATCGACACCATGATGAAGTGGACCCTAGCGATCACCTACATCGCCTACCTAGCCACTAATTTCGCGCTGTTCTACTACGCCTATAAGTTTCGTACCCGTAAGGGCCACAAGGCCGTTTACATCAGCCACAACAACACCGTGGAACTGGTCTGGACGGGCATTCCCGCCATCGTCATGACCTTCCTGGTAGTGGGTGGACTGGATGCCTGGAACGACATCATGAGCGATGTGGGCGCCGACGACAATTACATGGAGATCGAAGCCACTGGTTACCAGTTCGCATGGCAACTGCGCTACCCCGGCCCCGACGGACTCCTCGGACGTAAAGACTTCCGCCTCATCGACGGCTCCAACCCACTCGGTCTCGACTGGACCGACCCCAAAACCCACGACGATATCCTGGTCAACGACGTGACCCTACCCGTAGACCAAAAGGTTCGCGTCCGGATCACGGCTAAGGACGTGCTCCACGACTTCTATCTGCCCCAGTTTCGCGTCAAGATGGACGCCGTGCCCGGGCTTCCCTACCTACTTCATCTTTACGCCCACCAAGACCACCAAGGAGTGGCGGAAGGGCCTGTCCGAGTATGCGGAGTACCAAACGATCGACCCAGAAGACGACGAAGGTCGCCAACTGTGGGAGACCCGCAACTTCGAGTTGGCCTGTGCCGAACTCTGCGGTAAAGGCCACTGGTCGATGGCCACGTCGGGTCGACATTATGGAACAGGAAGACTTTGACATCTGGTACAGTCAGCAGAAGTCATTTTACCTCGAAAACATCAAGGGAACGGAAGACGATCCCGAGTTCATGGCTGAAGTGAAGTCCCGTCGCGCGGAATTCAATCAGCTGCTTGGCTCCGCGATGACCACGCCAAGCGACGACGATAACCTCATCGAGTTGGAGCACGTCACCTTCGAGACTGGTTCGGATCAGTTGACCGCGGACAGTAAGTACCAACTCAACGACGCAATCGACTTTCTAAAGAATAACCCGGAGGTCAGCGCCATGCTCTTAGGACACACCGACAATACGGGGGAGGAGACCGTCAATATGCAGCTTAGCCGCGACCGCGCGCTAGCCGTAAAAAATTACATCTCCGCCGCTGGCGTGGATAACAGCCGTCTCGACAGCCGGGGCTACGGTGCCCAACGCCCCGTAGTGACTAACGTTACGGAAGATGGTCGACAGCGCAACCGCCGCACCGAATTCTACATTGTAAAGGGGAGGCCCAGCGAGCCCCAATTCGCCGGCAACCTCTCTAAGTAAGCTATCCCCATAACAGTTATTAATCTAGATTCCATGGCAACTGCAGTCCTGACTACCGCCCCCCTAAGACGCGATGACGCGCTTATCGAGGAATTTGGCTACGACGACCACTTCCACGAGCACCACCACGGGGACAAGTACCAGTCGAACTTCGTCAGCCACTATATTTTCAGCCAGGATCATAAGATGATCTCCAAGCAGTTCCTGATCACGGGAATGATGTGGGCCATCATCGGTGGTGCCATGTCGCTCGTCTTTCGGATGCAACTTGGCTTTCCCGAGGAAAGTCTGGCTTGGCTGCAGCCCATATTAGGTAAGTGGATCAGCGTGAACGATGCCGGCGTGGGTACCCTCGTCGCCGACTTCTATTATGCCCTGGTCACCATGCACGGTACCATACTGGTCTTCTTCGTATTGACGGCCGGTCTGTCGGGAACCTTCTCGAACCTGCTGATTCCCCTGATGATCGGTGCTAGGGACATGGCCTCGCCGTTGCTGAATATGTTGAGCTACTGGTTCTTTTTCACCTCCGGTACCATCATGTTCGCCTCACTCTTCCTTTCTACCGGCCCCTTCGCCGGCGGTTGGGTCGCTTACCCCCCGCTTTCCGCACTGCCCCAGGCCATGGACGGATCCGGTGCCGGTATGACGCTCTGGACGATTTCCCTCGTACTTTTCGTCGTCTCCGTACTGCTTGGCGGCATCAACTACATCACCACCGTACTCAACCTGCGTACCAAGGGGATGAGCATGTGGCGCCTGCCGCTGACCATCTGGGCCCTGTTCATCACGGCCGTGCTGGGCCTCCTGTCCTTCCCCGTGCTGACCTCCGCCTTTTTCCTGCTGATGCTCGACCGCGGGCTCGGAACCAGCTTCTACCTGAGTGATATCTACATCGGGGGCGCGGCGCTCGACCACGTCGGGGGTAGCCCGATCCTTTACCAGCACTTGTTCTGGTTCCTGGGTCACCCCGAGGTGTACATCATTATCCTGCCCGCCTTCGGCATTGTATCCGAAGTGCTTTCGGTAAACAGCCGCAAGCCGATCTTCGGCTACCAGGCCATGGTGTTCTCGATCCTGGCGATTGCCTTCCTCGCGTTCATCGTTTGGGCACACCACATGTTCATGTCGGGCATCAACCCCTTCATCGCTAACTTCTTCGTGATCTTCACCCTCATTATTGCCGTACCCTCGGCGGTCAAGGTGTTCAACTGGATCGCGACGCTTTACGGGGGTAACATCCGCTTCAACCCCGCAAGCCTTTTCGCGATCGGCTTCGTGTCGATGTTCATTTCCGGAGGACTGACCGGCATCTGGCTCGGTAACTCCGCCCTGGACATCCAGCTCCACGATACCTACTTCGTCGTGGCCCACTTCCACATCGTGATGGGGGTAGCCGCTTTCTTCGGCATGTACGCCGGGGTATACCACTGGTTTCCCAAGCTGTACGGGCGCTTCATGAACGAAACGCTCGGCAAGCTCCACTTCTGGGGTACCATGATCGGTGCGTACGCCGTGTTCTGGCCGATGCACTACCTGGGTATGGCCGGCGTTCCCCGTCGCTACTACAGTTTCGATGCCTTCCAGACCTTCGGCCACTTCGACGGTATGAATAAGTTCATCACCATTGCCGCCATCATCACTTTCGGATTCCAGTTGCTCTTCGTGATCAACTTCTTCTGGAGCATCTGGCGCGGACGCAAACTCACGGTACGCAACCCCTACGGAGCCAACACCCTGGAGTGGACTACGCCGATCGACACCGGCCACGGCAACTGGCCCGGAAAGCTGCCTACGGTACAGCGGTGGGCCTACGATTACAGCAAAGATGGTGTTGACTTCATTCCCCAGATCGAACCGATCATGGAAGGGGAGTCCCAAGACCATTAAGTACTCTATCCCATATTCCATTGGAATATGATTGGCGACCCGTAGTTTCCAGGCCTGCCGCCTCGAGCTACGGGTTGTCATTTAATTTAAGCATGAAAGCAACGGACACAAGTCGGGTACGGGGAACGGAGCAGAGTCTGACGCTCGGCGATTTAAGCGCCCTCGTCAAGTTTCGCCTATCCGCCACTGTCGTACTCTCCTCCGTGCTCGCTTACCTCGTGGCCCTCGGGGGCGGAGGGTTCAGCTGGTACGCGATACTGGTGCTGACCGCCGGCGGATTTCTGACCACCGCGGCGGCCAACATTCTCAATGAGGTGCTGGAGAAAGACTATGACCGCGAAATGGAGCGCACCCGCCTGCGTCCGCTCGCCGATGGTCGTCTGAGCAGCAGTAACGCCCTGTTATTAGCCGGTTTCTCGAGTATCGCCGGTATTACCTTCCTGGCCTTGTTCAACCCCTGGACCGCTTTCCTGGGCATGGTTTCCCTGATCAGCTACGCATTCGTCTATACGCCGCTCAAGCGCGTAGGACCGATCGCCGTTCTCGTGGGTGCGATCCCCGGAGCGTTACCCGCCCTCATTGGCTGCGCTGCGGCCGAGGGCTCGATAACGGGTTTGGGTATGACCCTCTTTACGATCCAATTCTTCTGGCAACTGCCGCACTTCTACGCGATAGGCTACCTGGGCTTCGCCGATTACCGCAAGGCGGGCTTTCGCTTGGTTCCGGATCTAGCGGGCGAGGCGGATACGCGGGTGCTGGGCAGAGACTCCATCGTGGCGACCCTGATCCTCCTTCCGCTAAGTTTCCTGCCCTACCTGCTTGGATTCACCAGTCTGACCGCCGCGGCTATCGTACTGCTCCTGGGCATTTGCTTCCTTTATTTTGCCGTCGGCTTCTATCGGGCTCCAAGTCGACGCACCGCACTGGCGATGATGTTTTTCTCCTTCGCGTATCTCCCCGTGACTTTCACGGTTTACTGGGCGGGTAAAATGCTACTCTAATGCAAGCAATCGAATCGACGACTCCATACGACGAACGTCTCAAGGCGGCAACCCGGCGCAACAAGGTCCATCCCCTCAAGATGGTCATGTACGTCGGCCTGGCCTCCCTGGTCATGATGTTCGTAGCCCTGACCAGTGCGTACATCGTGCGACGGGCATCCGGCAACTGGCTGGAATTCTCCATTCCCACTATTTTCTACGTCAACACTTTGGTCATCCTGGCGAGTAGCCTAACTTTGCACTTCGCGTACCGCGCCTTCAAACGAGAAGCCGCCGGAACGTACAAAGCCTTGCTCACGACTACCTTTGTCCTGGGTATTGCTTTTTTGATTCTCCAGTATCTTGGATGGCAGGAATTGGCTGCGCAGGGAGTGCCCCTGAAGATCAATCCCGCCGGTGATTTCGTCTATGCGATCAGCTGGCTGCATGCCCTACACGTAGTAGGTGGTATTGCTGCCCTGGCCGTTTCCTTGGTGCTGGCTTATGCCATCCGGCTGCGAAGAACGCCCGCCCGGCAACTTCGACTGGAACTTACCATCATCTACTGGCACTTCGTGGATGCCCTATGGCTCTACCTGGTTATTTTTCTCAGCCTGCAGCGCTAGTTCCCTTACCCTTTGCACGTTAACCTTCCCGACATGACCGAAGAAAGAGATACGGATATCATCATTGCCGAAGACCAGAAACCCGAGCTGAACAGCGACTGGGCCGGCGGTGACCGTAAGCCGTTTCGCACTTCCTACGGGAAGCTGATGATGTGGTACTTTTTGCTGTCCGATGCCTTTACCTTCGCGGGCTTTCTGATTGCCTACGGAGCACTGCGTTTTAGCAGCCCGAGCTGGCCGGTGCCGGACAAGGTATTCGCCACGGCTCCCTTCGGAATCCACGAGTGGCCGCCCTTCTACGGAGAAGCGCCCTTGATCTTTGTAACCTTTATGTCTTTCCTACTCATCATCAGTTCAGGCACAATGGTGCGTGCCGTCCAGGAGGGTGCCCGCGAAAACAAGCGTGGGGTGGTGTTCTGGATGCTACTGACGGTCATCGGTGGTGCGGGCTTCCTGGGCTGTCAGGCCTGGGAATGGACCAACCTCATCGGCAAGGAGAACATGACGGTCACCACGAATCCCTTTGGCACGTATACGGATGACGGGTATTACCTCGATCCCGAAACGGGCGAACCGACCGACGAGGAAGTGGTCATGGGGGAAACCTACCTCCTGCACGTGGCCGGTGAGGAGCACGGGGATGCCGAGGAACACGAGGGAGAGGAGCACTTCGCATATTCCACCACCCCCGGAGAGTACCCTGGCTATGTCGTGGATGGCCTATTGCCGGATGGCACCGTAGATCCGGCCGCGAAGCGTTTCATCCACCGCAAATACATCGTTCAGGACGAGGACGGTCAAACCTATGAGCGCGTGCAGGAATTCGGACCTGCCGCCTTTGGCGCGCTCTTCTTCGGCATCACGGGCTTCCATGGTTTTCACGTCGCCACCGGCGTCATCTTCCTGCTCATTATCCTGATCAATGCGGGAGGTGGCTTATACGCCGCCCGAATGAACGGATACGAGATGGTAGAGAAGATCGGCCTGTACTGGCACTTCGTAGACCTGGTATGGGTCTTCGTCTTCCTGGTTTTCTACCTGCTTTAGTACCGGCGAGCACATCCAATAACATCAAAGCATAGACCTTCATCGGGTCGTAATTAAAATACACATGGCTCAACATCTTAGCTACGAGGAATCAAAGAGGGGCGTCTGGAAGGGACTGGGCCTGCTGGCCGCGGTGACCGTCGTGGAGGTAGTCCTCTCCCTGGTAAAAGCCGCGGAATTTGCCGAGAATATTCGTATCCTCATCTACTTCGCATCCCTGCTGATCATCGCCCTTTCCCTCTACAAAGCCTACTTTATCATCTACGAGTTCATGCACATGGGCTATGAGGTGAAGTCGCTGGCAATGAGTGTGCTGCTCCCGACTTTCCTGTTGCTGTGGGCCCTGATTGCCTTCTTCAACGAGGGTGACGCCTGGCGCAAGGGGCGGGAGAAGATCATTTATAAGAACGAACTCAAAATACCCGATGGTGGTGAGGTAGGGCAGCTCAATTCAGCCGAGGCAATTCGCTTCGTGGGGTAACGCCCGCTAATCAGGCTTAACACGTAAGGGGTCCGGGTATGCGTAGTATCCGGGCCCTTGCTGTTTTCATTGCACCCGTGGCCCCGCCTTCATCCTTAGGTCATAAATGATGGCGGGCTAATCCTTCCCGAAGGATTACCGTTGTATTCTCAACTACTAATACTTCGTATGGCTAAGCCGAAGCATTTGCTAAATATTAGCGTCCTGCTCCTCATGTTGATTGGCTTTCCGCTCGTCTCCTTTATCTACCTGCGCGATGGGGCCAACTTCCGTAGAACGGCCATTGAGTCGATGGGCGACTTCGGGAAAATGCCGGACTTGTACGGACTCGTTCCCATCGAGGGACAGCTTCCTCCCGACCTCCGGGGGGCTATGAGTGTGGTCGGCTGGCTGGACCCCACCAAGGAAGAGGGTACCCACATCTACGGGCACATGCTGGATAGTCTATACCAGCAGTTCCACGACAGTCCGAACCTTTACTTTACCACCATTATTCTTGGGGAGAATCCCGAGGCCACCGTGCGGGCCTTTACGGACCGTTACCACCTGCCCCAGGACGAGATGATAACCTTCCTGCGTGCCGACGAAGCAGCCTTCTCCCGCACGGCGCAAGATTTCCAGCTGCCCCTCGGGAGCTACGATGCGCCCGGTTTGCAGCCCATCGTGGCCCTGGTCGACAGCTCCCTCACTATTGTAGAGCACTACGATCTGGCCCAGCGGGAGGAAACCATCGGCTTGGTCCAGCTGATCTCGCTCATCATCCCGCTGCCGGCCAAGCAGGACATCATCCTCGACCGCGGTAAAGAACTGTAGTATGGTCCGTGATCCTCACCCCGAACTGGCTACTTACCCCGAAAAGGAATCGCTGCTGAAAACGCTGGTGTACGCCTTTTCCGCGATCGTGCTGATCCTGGTCTACATCATGCGGGAGGTTACCCTCAACGTCGATTGGAACGTGAGCTTTCTGCCGGCGGTCAACGCCACGCTGAACGCCCTGACGGCGGTAGCGCTGTTGTTCTCCCTGTACTTCGTGAAGCAGCGCAACTTCGTCGCCCACCGCAACGCCAACGCCACCGCGCTGGGACTCTCGGTGGTTTTCCTGCTGTGCTACGTCGCCTACCACTTTACCACGCCCGAGGTACTCTTCGGGGATAGCAACCAGGACGGCATGCTCAGTGTGGCGGAACGCGCCCAGGTCAGTGACATCCGACCGGTGTATCTGGTTATTCTGATCAGCCACATCACCCTGGCCGGCATCCTTTTGCCCTTTATTTTGTTAACTACGGTACGGGCCCTGGTCGGTAAATGGACCCTACACCGCAGGATGGCAAGGTACGTATGGCCGCTTTGGCTCTACGTAGCCATTACCGGTCCGGTCGTTTATCTGATGTTACGTTCTTACTATCCCTAAAGGAAAACCATGAAAAAGCTGCTCCTAAGCTGTTTCTTCCTCACGCTTCTCCTTGCGGGAGGCGACCTGCTGGCCCAGTGCCCCATGTGTCGGGCCACCGCGGAGAGTAATCTGGCCAATGGGGGGACCGAAGGTCAGGGACTGAACCAGGGTATTTTGTACTTGCTCGGTATGCCCTACGTCCTGGTCGGGGCCGTAGCTTTCATCTGGTGGCGCAACCGCAAGCGAGAGCACGACATTGTCTGAGCCCTTCCCGCTATGCAACCCATTAACCTGGAACAGAAATTTGGTCTCTTTACCGATCAATGGTCGCCGAAGGTAATCGCCGAGCTGAACGGGCAGGCGGTGAAACTGGCCAAGGTGTCCGGCGAATTTGTCTGGCACGATCATGCGGAAGAGGATGAGTTGTTTTTAGTCGTGCGGGGTGCACTGATGCTGGATTTTGACGGCGCCCCTTCCGTCACCCTTCACGCGGGCGAACTTTGCGTGGTGCCGAAGCGCACCCAACACCGGCCCCGGACGGCGGACGGACAGGAAACCTGGATTTTACTGTTGGAGCCTATTGGCACTAAGCATACCGGAGAAGTAGAAGATGCCCTCACGGTGACCTCCTACGACCGGCTGTAATTCGCCGCTGGTCTACCTTTACGGCATGGCTACAGATCGGAACCCCTGGATCACTAAGGAAACTCACGTCCCCTACGAGAACCCCTGGATACGCATCGAACATCACCGGGTGGTGAATCCCGCCGGTAAGGATGGAATCTACGGTCTGGTACGCTATAAAAATCACGCGATCGGTATCGTACCCATCGATGAAATGGGATGTACCTACTTGGTTGGGCAGTACCGCTACGCGCTCGATCAGTATTCCTGGGAGATTCCCGAGGGAGGGTGTCCGGTCGGTACCGATCCGCTCGAAACCGCTAAGCGGGAGCTCAGGGAAGAGACCGGGCTGGTGGGGGAGGAATGGCAGCAAATCATGGAATTTCACCTCAGTAACTCGGTTTCCGACGAGTGGGGAGTGGCCTACATTGCCCGGGGACTGCGACAGGAGGCCGCCGACCCGGAGGACACGGAGGAATTGCAACTGCGCAAAGTGCCCCTGAAGGAAGCCATCGCCATGACACTGGACGGTCGCATTACCGATGCCCTAAGTATTCTTGCGCTGCAGCGGACGGCACTTTTGGGGTACGAATAGCGCCATCCTGGCGACAAAAGAATAATTCAAAATAATCACTATGCTGCTTAGGGGGCGGCGCGATCTTCGGTGTCTTGATGACAGATGAGGGAGACAAATAGCGTGTCATCCCGACATCCGGCCAAATGGTCTTCGCTTTCACCCTAACGCCAAATAGTATGGACACTACCGATAAAATCACCTTACTGGAAAATTTTGACCTCTTCGACGGGCTGACCGTGGAAGAGAAGAAGCGATTGGCCGAAACCATGGAGTTCAAGAAGAAGCCCCGCTACTCCGTGATCTACCAGCCCGGCGAGCCCAGTGAGCACATCTACCTGCTGGCCCGGGGCCCCATCAAGATCAGCACCCACAGTAATGAGGGCAAGGAAGTTATCAAGCAGCTCATTCACCCCGATGCCATCTTTGGGGAGCTGTCGCTGGTCGGCGAGACGACCCGCGGCGAAACCGCCCAGTCGCTGAAGGAAGAGGTTCACTACTACACCATTCGCGTCGCGGATTTTCAGCGCATCGTTTTTGGTAATCCCACCCTCAGCCGCCAAATCCTCAACCTCTTCGGCCAGCGCATGATGGCCGCCGAGCATAAGCTCGAGGACCTGATCTTCAAGGATGCCCGCAGCCGCATCGTAGGATTCCTGCACCAGGTGGTCACCGAGCGCGGTCGCCGCGTTGGCTACGAGATGCTGCTCAAACACAGCCTCACCCATCAGGACATCGCGAACATCACCTGTACCAGCCGACAGACGGTGACGCTCGTACTGAACGAATTACGTAAGGAAAACTTGATTTACTTCAACCGCGGCCGCATTCTGGTCCGTGACATGGACGAGCTGCTCAACAGCGCCGCATAGTTTCCTGACAAACATTATGATCCCAAAAGTTTGTATCCCTTCCGGTGGCAACGCCGGAAGGGATTTTTTCGTTTGTCCACTATGCGTTACCTCCTGATCCTTGCCGTCGCCTGCCTCCTGCCCGCTTGCTACTCCTTCAGTGGGATTTCCATCCCCGCGGAGGTAGAGCGCGCATACATTCCCAATTATAAGAACAACGCGCTCACGGCTCCCCCCACGCTCTTCCTGGACATGACCGAATCCCTGCGCGACAAGGTGCGCGATGAGGCCCGCCTGATCGTCACCGACGAAGAGCCCGACGTCGAGATCCTGGGAACGCTGGTAGACTTTCGCGTGTCGGCTGAAGGGGCCAGTCCGGCCGGCGAGGTGGGGGCCTTCGCTAAGAATAACCGCCTGACCATCGTAGTCGCCATCGAGTACAATAACCTGCGCGACCCCGAAGCGGAGAACTGGAAGAGTAATTTTTCCGACTTCTACGAATTCCAGGGCACCGAGAGCCTGGCCAGCGTTCAGGACGACGCGATCGCATACCTGATGGACCAGATAAACGAAAAGATTTTTAACCGTGCTTTCGCCGGCGACTGGTAGAAGCTAGTGCTTCAGGATTGAATTAAGCATTGGCTTGACGCCGACAGCGTGGTGCTGCACGAGCGGATAAAAGTTCAGCATAGCCGTGGCTACGGTGGATTTTGGGGGGGAAGTGCAGCGCCGCGATGGCAAGTCAAACTGCAGCTTATTTCGGTCCTGAAGCACTAACATTCCGGCAGGGCCACCGATACGTTGACTGCCAGTCCGCCCTCGGCGGTTTCCTTGAACTTGGAGTGCATGTACTGGGCCGTCTCCCACATCGTGGCCACGACCGCGTCGAAGTGTACCACGGCATTGCTGGCATTGCCCGCCAGTGCCAGGTTAGAGGCGGTGATGGCCTTCATGGCGCCCATGGCGTTGCGCTCGATGCAGGGAATCTGTACGAGACCGCCGATCGGATCGCAGGTGAGACCCAAATGGTGCTCCATGGCGATCTCCGCGGCCTGGAGCACCTGCCGCGTACTGCCGCCGAGTACTTCGGTGAGTCCGGCGGCGGCCATGGCGGAGCTTACTCCGACTTCCGCCTGACAGCCCCCGACGGCTGCCGAAATAGTAGCTCCCTGCTTGAACAGGGCACCGATCTGTCCGCTGCTCAGAAAGAAACGCATCAGGTCGTCCTCCCCGAAGTTGCCGAAAAGGTAGTGGTACAGCAGCACGGCGGGAATCACCCCGGAGGCTCCGTTGGTAGGGGAGGTGACCACCCGCCCCAGGGCGGCGTTCTCCTCGTTCACGGCCAGGGCGAAGCAACTGATCCACTGGTTGACGTTGGAAAAATCGCGGGCGGTGCGGCGGATGGCCTCCAGCCAGCTCTTGCGGTCGGGGTAAGTCTTGCCGGCCAGTAGCTTTTTGTTGAGGCTGGCCGCCCGCCGGCGGACGCCGAGTCCACCGGGTAGCACGCCCTCGGTGTGGCAGCCGCGGTACACGCAGTTGAGCATGACCTGGAACAGGTTCTCGACGCGGTCGTGGATCTCCTGACTGGTGTAGATGCACCGCTCGTTCTCGTAAAGCAGGCGCGTGATCGTCTTGCCGGAGTTGCCGGAAAGCGCGATCATCTTCTTTCCGGAGGATACGTCGTGCACGAATCCATAGTCCAGGGTTTGCTCTACCGGGCAACCCACCTTCTCGATAAATCCCCCACCCAGGGAGTAGTAGGTCTGGATCAGCAGTTCTCCCGCCTCCGTCAGGGCCGTGAAGGTGAGGGTATTAGGGTGCCCCGGATGGGTAGTCGGCTGAAATACGACATCGCGCAGGTAGTCGAAGGGAACGGGATGGCCGTGCACGATCAGGCGTTGCTCCCGTTTGACCGCTTCGATGAGCGGACCGATCTCGCGGGTGGGCACCGTCACCGGATCGTAGGATTGAAGCCCCAGCATGACGGCGATGTCCGTGCCGTGGCCAATGCCGGTCTTGGACAGGCTACCGAAGAGTTGCACGCTGAGGCTTTGCACCCGCGACCCCGCCAGCCCAGCCACGAAATCCTGGGCGGCCCGCCACGGCCCGAGGGTATGGGAAGAGGAGGGGCCGACACCCACCTTGTAAATATCGAAAACGGAAAGACGTGACATGTAATGGGGTTAGGGTAGGGAAGGTAAACGCGCAGGATACTGACTTAGTCCCGCCAAACGAAAGGAAAGAGCACCACCGCGACGGCCACCGCCAGCAAATCAACCGCCAGCGTCAGGTACAGGGGCTGCAGGGCGTCGTTGATGCCCTCCCCGAAGGCGTACGTACCCGCGTCCACCAACAACTTCAGCAGCGGAATGACCAAGGGAAAAGACAGGATGGCCATCAGGGTGCCGTTCCCGCCCGCGCGCGCCGCGAGCGCCGAAACGAAGGTGAGGATCGCAGCCAGGCCGAATCCACCCAGGCCGACCGCACCCAGGAAGAGTAAGGGATTTTGCAGCCCGACGGCGGGTGCGAAGAGGGAAAGCAGGAGGAAAGTGAGTCCGCTGATGAGCCAGATCACCAAGAGGTTGTAGAGCAGCTTGCTGAAGAGCAGGGCCAGCGGCTCGGCCAGGGTATAGTAGTAGAGGTGACGCCGCCCGCCCTCGCGTAGAAAGCTGCGCCCGGCCGCAATGGTCGCCCCGAAGAAGAGGATGACCCAGTACAGGGCGTTGAAAGTGTCGGCGACGATGCCGTTGCGCAGGGCGAGGTACACAATGACCACGGTCGCGATCACGTAGAGAAAGACGCTGCCCAGGGCGTACTTGTCCCGCCACTCAAGTTTGAGTTCCCAACGAAGGAGTTCATAAATTTGCCGGAGCGTAGACATCGCGGGGGCAAAGATAGGACGCGAATTTCACGATATTCGCCCCGGGTAAGGGCCCGCTCCCCCCTTGCGCCCGCACGAAACCTTGCTGCATGACTTTTCCTTCCTCCCTGTTCTTCTGCCTCTTCGTGCTGTCGGCCCAGTTGCTCCCCGCGGAGCAGCTGACGGTGGTGGCGGAGCGGGGCGACGGCATATACTCCCTGCTGCGGCGATACGCCCTGGTGGACTTCCCCTGCAACATCACCGAGTTCCGCCGGCTCAACCAACTGCGGGCCAACAGCGAGCTGTTGCGGGGCAAATCTTACGCGTTGCCGGTAGAAGTGTTTCGTTACGACGACCGGAGTATTCGGAGCACGACCGGTAATGACAGCTGGGACCGGGCCGTGATCATCAAGGAGTACAACGAGTGGATGCTGACCGAGCGCCTGCGCGACGAAGACTACCGCAAGGATCGCGTCCTCTACCTCCCCTACCACGTCGATCACTGCTCCGCTGATTTCGGAACCGGTAGCGCTGCCCCGGCCATCGTCAACCTGGGGGAGAATGCCAGCAGCGAAGAGGAACTCGACCGACTCAAAGATCGCCGGGAGGAACGCGCCCCCATCGCGGTTCCCGAACAGATCACCACGGTCGGCCACCGCACCTTCGCCATCTTCGGCAAGGACCACGCCGAGGTGCCCTTGCTCGACCGCAGCCTGGCGGGCCGCATCTTCTACATCGTGTCCGGTCACGGCGGACCGGATCCCGGGGCCACCGGCCGGCGCGACGGGCACCTGCTGGCCGAAGACGAGTACGCCTACGACGTTTCCCTCCGCCTGTGCCGCAGCATCCTGCAGCACGGAGGTACCCCCTACATGATCGTCCGCGACGAAAACGACGGCATTCGCGACGACACTTATCTCAAGCCGGACCGCGACGAGACGGTCTGGGGAGGCGCTTCCCTGCCGCGAAACCAGAAGCTGCGGCTGTTTCAGCGTTCCGACATCATCAATGCGCTCTACGAGGAAAATCTGGAGAAGGGGATCACCGACCAAACGATGATCGCCATCCACGTGGACAGTCGCCACCGCGGACAGCAAATTGACGTCTTCCTCTACTACCCGGAGGGGGACCAGACCGGGGCGCGGCGGGCCGAACGGATCCACCGTACGCTGCGGGCCAAATACGACGAGTACCGGCCGGGGCGTGGCTACTCCGGCTCCGTGAGCTCCCGCGACCTGCACATGCTGCGCGAAACCAAGCCCAGCGGTATCTACATCGAACTGGCCAATATCGCCAACACGAGCGACCAGCAGCGGATCGTCAGCCCGCAGAACCGGCAACTGCTGGCCGACTGGCTCCTGCTCGGACTCATCGAGTAATTCGGCTATCGGCTAGCTGCCGTGATCGACGACGTCGAGAATGGAACGGAAGGTGACGAAGTTGCCCCGGTAGCGCAGGTCGTGCATCTGCTGGTGGGCATAGGCCGCCTTCTCCTGGTAAAGGTCGAAGGCCGGACGGGAGGAAACGGTGAACTGCAGGGCGTAGGTAATCCCATCGGATTCATCGACCCCGAGCAGGCGGCAGAACTTATACTCCTCGAAGTAACCGCTCTCCATCACGTGGGGAATATAGGACTGCTGCATCCAGCTCACCCACTCGTCGTGGATGCCGTGTTCGATCTTGTTGGTGATGTTGTAAAGGATCATCTGCTTAGCGCTTGTTTGGGTTTTCCGAGCCTGACGAAAATGCCGCTATCTTGGGTCTATGCGAGCTTTGAAAAGGGGAGCCTAGTGGGCGAAGTGACCTTTTTCAAGGCGAAGAATACGCACAAAAGAGCAAGTTTGCGGCGGCGAGCGGAATCCCAAACAAGCGCTTAGTCTTCCCGGACAATTTGGGCACCGATGGCGCGCAGGCGGGTATCAATGTTTTGGTAACCGCGGTCGATCTGATAAATGTTGTCGATCCGGCTTTTTCCCTCCGCGGAGAGGGCGGCAATGAGCAGGCTGACGCCGGCCCGGATGTCGGGGCTCGTCATGCGAATGCCCCGCAGGGGCGTGCGGCGGTCCAGGCCGATGACCGTGGCGCGGTGGGGATCGCAGAGGATGATCTGGGCCCCCATGTCGATCAGCTTATCCACGAAAAAGAGCCGGCTTTCGAACATCTTTTGGTGAAAGAGGACGGCCCCCCGGGCCTGGATCGCCGTCACCAGCGCAATACTCATCAGGTCGGGGGTAAAGCCCGGCCAGGGGGCATCGTAGATCGTGAGGATGCCCCCGTCCAGGAAGTTCTGCACCTCGTAGTGGTCCTGCGGCGGAATGCGGATGTCGTCGCCCCGGCACTCCAGCTGTATACCTAATTTCTCGAAGGTCCGCGGGATGATGCCGAGCATGTCCAGGCGTACGTCCTTGATCGTGATGTCACTCTGCGTAATGGCCGCCAGGCCGATGAAGCTGCCGATCTCGATCATGTCGGGCAGCATGCGGTGGGTACAGCCGTGCAGCGAGCTGACGCCCTGTACGCGCAGGCGGTTGGAACCGATGCCGGTGATCCGGGCACCCATGCTGTTGAGCATACCGGCGAGTTGCTGCAGGTAGGGTTCGCAGGCGGCGTTGTAGATCGTCGTTTCGCCCTCGGCGAGCACGGCGGCCATGAGGACGTTAGCGGTGCCGGTGACGCTGATTTCCTCCATGTGGAGGAAGGTGCCCTTAAGGCCGTCGGTCTCGAAGGCGTAGATCTTGCGCTCGTCGTCGTAGTCGAAGGTGGCACCCAGGGCCTGGAGGCCCAGTAGGTGGGTGTCGAGCCGGCGGCGGCCGATCTTGTCGCCACCGGGCTTAGGCAGGCTGGCCCGGCCGTAGCGGTTGAGCAGGGGGGCGATGAGCATGACCGAGCCGCGGATGCGCTGGGCGTCGCGGACGTAGTCGGCACTGAGCACGTAGTCCAGGTCGATGTTAGCGGCCGTGATCTCTACCGTCTGCCGGTCGAGGCGATTTACCGTCGCTCCCAGGCCCTCGATCAGCTCGATCATCCGGTTGGCGTCTTCGATGTCGGGCAGGTTTTCCACGCGCACCGTCTCGGCGGTCAACAGCGTAGCGCTCAGGATCTGCAGGGCTTCGTTCTTGGCCCCCTGGGGGATGATGTCGCCGGAGAGTCGGTGACCGCCCTCGACGATGAAAGTTCCGTTCTTATTCATTGGGGGCAAGGTAAGTGGAGTTGGGGGAATTTAAGGGGGGAAGGGGTGAGGGGGTCAGGGAGTCAGGGGATAAAGGGGTTAGAGGGGGCGCGGACGCGGGTGCGAGGGGGGCACACGGAGCAACGCGGCTACGGTGTTTAGCGCTTGTTTGGGTTTTCCGAGCCTGACGAAAACGCCGCTATTTTGGGGCTGATCGAGCCTCGGGAAGGGGAGCCCAGCGGGCTAAGTGACGCTTTGTGAGGCGAAGAGTAGGCGCAAAAGAGCAAGTTTACGGCGGTGAGCGGAATCCCAAACAAGCGCTTACCTTCGGTCTTATTCCCTGCCAGTACACTCCGCCTACCTATGTATATGCTTCGACGCTTGATCCTATTTCCGACGCTCCTGCTGCTGTCCGCCGTGCTGGTTTCCTGCAACGGGACGGACGGTACCCAGGAAGTGCACTCCGCACTACTCGTATACAATGCCGAGATCTGGACCGGTCAGGGTCGCGAAGGGGCCACCGCCCTGTTGGTTGGCGCGGATGGAAACGTGCTGGAGGTGGGCACCGACACTTCGGAATGGACGATGGACCAGACGACCGAGCGGATCGACGCCGAGGGAAACTTCCTGATGCCGGGTTTCATCGAGGGGCACGGCCACTTCAGCGGCCTGGGGAGCAGCCTGCGCAACCTTAATTTTCTGCGCTCCCGGAGCTGGGACGAAATCGTGGCCATGGTGGCCGAGCGGGCCGAAGACACGCCGGAGGGCGAGTGGATCACCGGACGGGGTTGGCACCAGGAGAAATGGGACGAACCCCACGACCACAGCATCGGCGGCTACCCAATCCACGACGAGCTGAGCCGGATGACGCAACAACACCCGGTCGTGCTACGGCACGCCAGCGGGCATGCGCTGTTTGCCAACGATAAAGCCATGGAGCTGGCCGGCGTGTCGCGGGAAACGCCCGACCCCCGCGGGGGCCGGATCCTGCGCGACGGGGTCGGCGACCCCACGGGCGTCTTCGAAGAGCGGGCCATGGACCTGATCACCGACGCTTACCAAAATTACGTGCAGACGATGAGCCCGGAGTCGCGCAAGGAGGAGTGGCTCGCCGGCATCCGCGCCGCCCAGGAGGAATGCCTGCGCCACGGCATTACCAGCTTCCAGGACGCCGGTACCAAATTCCGGGAAGTGGACTGGTATAAGGAACTAGACGCCGCTGATAGCCTGCGCCTGAACCTGTGGGTCATGCTGCGCCATGCTTACGAAGAGATGGAGGGCAATATGCAGGGCCTGCCGCACTACGGGGACCGCTTTGAATGCTCGGCCATCAAGTCCGAGCTGGACGGTGCCCTGGGCAGCTACGGGGCGTGGTTGCTGGAGCCTTACTTCGATAATCCTGGATTCACCGGTCAGAACACTACCGAGATGGCCACGGTGGACAGCATCGCGCAACTCGCCCTTGCCAACGGCATGCAGCTCTGCGTGCACGCCATCGGAGACCGTGCCAACCACGAGACGCTGAACCTGATGGCCAACTACGTAAAGCCGAGCGACGACCGCCGCTGGCGCATCGAGCATTCCCAGCACCTCGATACGGCGGATATCCCGCGCTTCGCCGAGCTGGGGGTCATCGCCGCCATGCAGGGCATTCATTGTACCTCCGACGCCCTGTTCGCCGAAACCCGCCTGGGCACCGAACGCGCCCGCCTGGGCGCCTATCCCTGGCGTAGCCTGCTCGATGCCGGCGCCGTCGTCACCAACGGGACGGACGTTCCCGTCGAGGACGTCAATCCGATCGAGTCCTTCTACGCCTCCGTCACCCGCCGTCGCGCCGACGGCAAGGCGACCTTCTTTCCGGAGCAGTCCATGACCCGCGAAGAGGCGCTACACAGCTACACCGGGGCCGCCGCCTACTCCGCTTTCCAAGAAGATGAACGCGGAGTGCTCACGCCGGGTATGCGGGCCGATTTTGTCCTGCTCTCCCACAACTTACTGGATTGTGCCGACGATGAGATCCTCGGCACCCAAGTGCTGGCTACCTACGTGGAAGGGGAGCGGCAATATGGCCGCTAGCCGTCGCTCGCGTAGCGTCCACTTCAGTGGACCGGCTGCTATAACTATCCGCTCACCCGAAGTCGGCTGATTTACTTCTAGGCAACCTTTGCAGGCAGCGTGACGGCTAAAGCCGTCGCTACGCGGCGCTCGCGTAGCGTCCACTTCAGTGGACCGGCTGCTATAACTATCCGCTCACCTGAAGTCGACTGATCTACTCCTAGGCAACCTTTGCAGGCAGCGTGACGGCTAAAGCCGTCGCTACGCGGCGCTCGCGTAGCGTTCACTTCAGTGGACCGGCTGCTTGTAATACCCGCTCACCTGAAGTCGGCTGATTTACTTCTAGGCAACCTTTGCAGGCAGCGTGACGGCTAAAGCCGTCGCTACGCTGCGCTCGCGTAGCGTCCACTCCAGTGAACCGGCTGCTTGTAATACCCGCTCACCCGAAGTCGACTGATCTACTCCTAGGCAACCTTTGCAGGCAGCGTGACGGCTAAAGCCGTCGCTACGCGGCGCTCGCGTAGCGTCCACTTCAGTGGACCGGCTGCTTGTAATACCCGCTCACCCGAAGTCGGCTGATCTACTTCTAAACAACCTTTGCAGGCAGCGTGACGGCTAAAGCCGTCGCTACGCGGCGCTCGCGTAGCGTCCACTTCAGTGGACCGGCTGCTTGTAATACCCGCTCACCCGAAGTCGGCTGATCTACTTCTAGGCAACCTTTGCAGGCAGCGTGACGGCTAAAGCCGTCGCTACGCGGCGCTCGCGTAGCGTCCACTTCAGTGGACCGGCTGCTATCACCATCCGCTCACCTGAAGTCGGCTGATTTACTTCTAGGCAACCTTTGCACACAGCATGACGGCTAACCTGCGGAGGAAGCAGCGCAGCTCACCCGTCGCTACGCGGTCGCAGGTTCACCACAAATTGCCGCGGCATAATTGTCCCAACTCATTTCCCGGGTAGTTTCCCGCACGTGCTCCCGGGGAATGGGAGACTCAACCATCCGGATAAGCTGAAGCGCCATATCGTGGATATTCTCCGGTTCGGCGAGGTAGCCATTGTAGCCGTCGGTGATGGTCTCGGGAAAGTGGCCCACGCGGGTGGCTACGGCCGGCAACTGGAAGTTATAGCTGATGCTCTCCACGCCGGAGGGGGTGGCGTAGCTGTAGAACAATACCACGGCGTCGCTGGCCTGGAAGTACTGGTGCACTTCCTCGTTAGCGACGAATTCGTTTTTCACCATCACCCGGTCCCGAATGCCCAGTTCATCGAGAAGTTGAAGCGGACGGTACGCCCGCTCGTCGTCGGACTTGCGTAGGAAGATCCGCTTGGCCAAACCGAAGAGGGCGTTCTTCACTTTCGTACTGAGCTTATCGTTCTTCAGGGTATCCCAAAAGGATTCGCCGCAGATGATCAGG
The DNA here is from genome assembly GCA_963803525.1 of Lewinellaceae bacterium. Taxonomy (GTDB): domain Bacteria; phylum Bacteroidota; class Bacteroidia; order Chitinophagales; family Saprospiraceae; genus Neolewinella. Next base: position 623,451 of record CAWDMV010000001.1, on the reverse strand, counting down.
CTCACGTCGTCGCGGGAGGCGGCCACCTCGGCGAAGGCGCGGATGACGTTGTGCAGTCCCTTGTACTTCCGGATAAAGCCAAAGAAGAGAAATACGTGCTCCCGGAGGCCGTGCTCGGCTTTGAAGGCCGCCACGTCAAAATCATCCCGCGGCGCGAAGAGCTCGTAGATCGGGTGGTAGAGCTTGATCACGGTAGTTTCCCCCGGCACCCGCGTCCGCGCCCCGGTTTCGGTGACGGTGAAGCGACGGGAAGGGAACAGCGCCTTCAGTTCCTCCACGGTCTTGTAGGCATGGGCAATGAAGGTGTCGGCCGGAGCGATACCGTAGGCCGTGAAGCGTCGATCCAGGCTGCTGTTCTCCTTCTGGACCACGAAATGCAGGTCGAAAATGACCTCGATTCCGGGATGCTTGGCCAACTGGCGGGCGATGTACCCCAGGGGCAGTCCCTGTATCGCGATGGCCCACTGGAAAATGACCTTGTCGGGCCTGAGCGCCACGATCCGCCGGTACGTATCCCGCCAGGTCAGCGGATTGTTGTAATTGGTGACGTACTGTACTTGCACCTTCGTCCCCTCCAGCAAAACCACCTTACTGGTCTTGTCCACGAACTCCCGCGGTATGATGGCCGGGTACTGCTGCGTCCAGCTCACGATGTGCACCTCACAGTCGCCGCGCCGGTCCAGGGCCTGGGCCAGGGAGGTGTTGTAGTTGGAGATGCCGCCTTTGAATTTGGGGCCGGGGCCGAAGCAGACGATTTTCAAGGGGTGAATTGATGAGGGAGTGAATGAGTGAATGAGTGAATGAGTGGATGATTGAATGAGGTGGCTAATGCCCCGCACTTTTTCGCGCTTTAGCAAAGATCTTTAAAAGTTCATAGTATTCGGTGCCGATCCGTTTGAGTTCCGAACGGTCCGCCTGAAGTTTGCTTTCGTTGAGGCTTTCCAGCCAGAATACCGTTTCGTCCGCCTCCTCTACTACTATAGACATCTTGGCAAAGAACTCTTTCTGAGACCGAGCCCGACAGGCTGCGCGATAATTAGCGGCAGTGGAAGTACCGCTCTTCAATAATTGAAAACGGATCACATTGAACGCAGGGGATGCTGGTGTAGCCTCTACAAAGTTGATCAATTCAACGGCCACTCGCTTGGTGCGGTCACGCATCTGCTTTGCGAATGCCGCCTTTTCTCCCGCACCATACGCCCGCTGGGGATCATTTAACGTCCCGGTCTGCTCACTCACTGCATCAGGCAACCATTCGACGTACAGTTCCTCAAAGTCCCAGGCCATGTTAATGATTTAATAGAGTCTCACTGTTCACAAATTCAGTCCTTCACTCATTCACTAATTCACTCATTCACTCCTCCACTAATTCACTCATTCACTCCTCCACTCCTCCACTAATTCTCTCCTCGAACCCCCTTCTGCGCCGCCAGCACCCGCCCCATGCCCTCCCGCACCGAGATCCTCGCCCGCCAGCCCATGGCGTGGACCTTGTCCATATTGGAGTAGCGGCTGAAGACCCCGACGGGCTTGTCGAGGAGTTGCTTGATCTCGGGGGCGTACCCCTCGATGTCGCACATGGTGTGGATAATGTCAAGGAAGGAGAGGAGCTCGCCCCGGCCGATGTTGATGGCCGAGCCGTCGGTGACCCGCTCCATGGCAAAGAGGATGCAGTCCAGGACGTCCTCGATGTGGACGAAGTCGCGGCCCTGCTTGCCGGTGCCCCAGACTTCGACCGGGTCCTCACGCCGGGCGATGCGGGCGGCGATGGCCGGGATGGGGTAGGAGCGGTCCTGGTCCTCGCCGTAGCCGGAGAAGGGCCGGATGCAGGTCACGCGCAGGTTGTAGTGCTCGGCCGCCACCTTAGCCAGGAACTCGCCGGTGAGCTTCGACCAGCCGTAGGTCATGTCCGGCTCGCCCATCTTCTTGAAGTTGATGTCGGATTCGGCCAGGGCGATGGCGTCGCCTTCCGTCTGCAGGTCGATGGGGTAGGCGGCGGAACTGGAGGGGTAGAGGGTGCGATCCGGACGGTGGCGGGTGATCCAGTAAAAGAACTCGGCGTCGATGCTGAGGTCCAGGGCCACCTTCATGGGGTCGCCCTCGATGGTCGACCGGCCCCCGACGATGGCCGCGAAGTGAAAAACGTCGCTGAAGCGCTCGAAGTCCGGGGCGTAGTGCCGGGTGATGTAGTCCGGCTCGTCGATGATATCGCGCAGGAACTGCCGGAAGTCCTGGTGCAGGAACAGCAGCCGTTCATCTGCGCCGAACACCTCCAGCGGACCGTCCTTGCGCACCCGCTTGGCATCGAGCCAGGTATGGGGTGGGGTGCCGACACTAAGGTTGTCGACGAAGATGATCTTATCCTGGGTGGTCCGGTGAAGTCGTTTGACCATGTTGCGGCCGACGAATCCACAGCCGCCGGATACTAAGTGATATTTCAAGGGGGTGGGGGGTTAGGGGTTGGGGGGGGAAGGAGTCAGGGGGTTAAGGGGGCAGGGGTGGAGTGCCTTGACCCCCTGACCCCTTACAAATCAAAGGAAATCCCCTGCGCTAACGGGAGCTCCGTACCGTAATTGATCGTATTCGTCTGCCGCCGCATGTACGCCTTCCAGCTGTCGGAACCGGACTCCCGGCCACCGCCGGTTTCCTTCTCCCCGCCGAAGGCTCCGCCGATCTCGGCTCCGCTGGTGCCGATGTTGACGTTGGCGATGCCGCAGTCACTGCCCGCCGCGCTCAGGAAGCGTTCGCTTTCCCGCATGTTCGTGGTCATGATGGCGGAGGATAGCCCCTGGGGTACGCTGTTCTGGATCTCGATGGCCTCCTCCAGGGTGGAGTACTTCATCAGGTAAAGGATCGGTGCGAAGGTTTCCCGCCGGGCCATGGTGCTGTCGGGCGCGACTTCGGCGATGCAGGGCTTGACGTAACAGGATGAGCCAAGGCCCTCGATCCGGCCGCCCTCCACGACGAGCTTTCCGCCCTCCTTACGAATACCTTCCAGCGCCGCCAGGTAGGTCGCTACGGAATCTTCGTCGATGAGCGGACCGACGTGGTTGGCCTGGTCGAGGGGGTCGCCGATCCGCAGCTGGCCGTAGGCGGCGGCGAGTTTATCGCGCACCTCCTCGTAGCGACTTTCGTGAATGATCAGGCGGCGCGTGCTGGTACAGCGTTGTCCGCAGGTGCCCACCGCTCCGAACAGAGCCCCCGTGAGTACGAGATCCATATCGGCGGATTCCGTGATGATGATGGCGTTGTTACCCCCGAGTTCGAGCAGCGATTTACCGAGCCGCGCGCCGACCGTCTGGGCCACGATCTTACCCATGCGCGTGGAGCCGGTGGCGGAGATCAGGGGGATACGCACGTCGGTGGTCATCATCTCCCCGACGGTGTAGTCACCGTTGATGAGGTTACTGATGCCCTCGGGCAGGTCGTTGGCCGCGGCCACCTTGGCCCAGATGTTCTGGCAGGCGACGCCGCAGAGGGGGGTCTTCTCGCTGGGTTTCCAGATGGTGACGTCCCCGCAGACGATCGCGATCATCGCGTTCCAGCTCCATACGGCGACCGGGAAATTGAAGGCCGAGATGATGCCCACGATGCCCAGGGGGTGGTACTGCTCGTACATGCGGTGCAGGGGCCGTTCCGAGTGCATGGTGAGTCCGTAGAGTTGACGGCTGAGGCCTACGGCGAAGTCGCAGATGTCGATCATCTCCTGCACCTCGCCCCATCCTTCCTGCAGGCTCTTGCCCATCTCGTAGCTGACCAGGCGGCCCAGCGCGTCCTTATTGGCCCGGAGGGCATCGCCGTACTGCCGCACGATCTCTCCCCGCTGGGGGGCGGGAACGGTACGCCAGTGGGTAAAGGCCCGCTGGGCGGTGGCGACGATCTCTTCGTACTGTTCGGGAGTGGTCGCGCTGACGCGGCCGATCAGGGTGCCGTCTACCGGCGAGTAGCTGGACAGGTGGTGATCGGAATTATGCTCACTCTTCGTACCGGTGCTGCTGCCATCGTTATCCTCCCGCAGGCCCAGCGCCCGCAAAAAATCTTTGTTCATGATCTGAGTTGGTTTGGGGCTGCGAAGGTAACACTACCGCGTCATGTACCGGTAAACGTCCTCCAGATCTTCGTTGGAGTTCATGCTGTAGCCCAGATCCTTGATCTTTCCGTCGCTGAGGCTGTAGACCCATCCGTGGATGTAGGGGTATTCCCCCGCGTCCCATTCCTCCTGGATGAAGGAGATCTTCGCCAGGTTAGCTACCTGCTCCTTTACGTTCAGTTCCACGTACCGGTCGAAGCGTTCGTTCTCATCCGTAATGGCGTCTAGCTCCTGGGTGTTGGCGCGGTAGACGTCCTTGATGTGCATCAGCCAGTTGTCCAGAAAGCCGAACTTCTCGTTACTCATGGCGGCCTTGACGCCCCCGCAGCCGTAGTGGCCGCAGACGATGATGTGTTTCACGTGCAGCACCTTGACGGCGTAGTTGACCACGCTGAGCAGGTTGGAGTCGGTATGCACCACCACGTTGGCGATGTTGCGCTGTACGAAGATCGATCCCGGGTCGGCGTTCGTGATCTGGGTGGCCGGTACGCGGCTGTCGGAGCAGCCGATCCAGAGAAATTTAGGACTCTGCCCCTGGGAGAGCCGATCGAACAGATCGGGAATGTCCGTATTCATCTGGTTCACCCAGTCTTGATTCCCCCGCAGGAGGTCTTTGATCGTTTCGGCCATAGCGTAAGTAATTAGTATAGGAAGGAAAATTCGCCCGTAGTCGGCGGGCACGCGGGTAAAGGTAATGGCCGGGGCCGGGTTTAGCGCTTGTTTGGGTTTTCCGAGCCTGACGAAAACGCCGCTATTTTGGGGCTAATCGAGCCTCGGGAAGGGGAGGTGCCCTTCGTGGCTGCTTCGCGGTGACGGGCTAAGTGACGCTTTTCGGGGCGAAGAGTAGGCGCAAAAGAGCAAGTCTGCGGCGGCGAGCGGAATCCCAAACAAGCGCTTACCGGTAGCCCGACCGGGGGGCGCGGACGCGGGTGCCAGGATGAACCCAGGGGGCCACTTCGCGTGTTCTGACACAAACCGATCCGCATGCGCAACTTACTCTTTCTGACCTTACTGCTGGCCTTCGGCTGCAATTCGACTTCCCAAACCACGACCCCTACGGCCACCACGGGGGAGAATCCCGTCGGCGCGGCCCCCGCGATGCCCGACTACCGCTACGATCCCCCGGCCCGGGAAGGCGAAGTAGAGCCCTTCGATACCACCAGTGCGTACTGGAAAGAATTATTGACCAAGCAAGAGTACAACGTGCTCCGTGAGGAAGGTACGGAACGGAGTTTCAGCAGTCCGCTCAACGACGAAAAGCACGCCGGCGTCTTCGCCTGCCGTGCCTGCGGCCTGCCGCTGTTCAGCAGCACGACCAAGTTCGAGTCCGGCACCGGCTGGCCCAGCTTCTACGAGCCGATCAACGCGGCCTACATTAAGGAAGACGTCGACAACACCTACGGCATGCGCCGCACGGAGGTCAGCTGCGCCCGCTGCGGCGGCCACCAGGGCCACGTCTTTCCCGACGGCCCCCAGCCCACCGGACTGCGCTACTGCATCAACGGTGTAGCCCTAAACTTCGTTCCACAAGCCGATCTTTAGGGTATATTTGCGGCCGTGACGCCTCGGAGCCCCATAGTTCAAGGGATAGAACGTTGGTTTCCTAAACCGAAAATGCAAGTTCGAGTCTTGCTGGGGCTACCATAAACTGGTGATTTATTGTTTGCAAACAAACATCAAATACCCGCTTAGGCTTATATTCACGCAAGCTCCCCTCTTTCCGTTCAACGAAAGGAGAGATTTTCACACTAATGAACGCATCAATAACTCCCCACTCATGACTAAAATTGTACTCTTAACCAGCTTTATGCTGTTTTTATTTTCGCCTGGTGTTTTTGGGCAGGCTTGTGCTGATCCAACTTTCGTTACTGAATTTGTTGAGTCACTATCGGGTAATTACAGAGTCAGCGATGAAATTTCTGGTTGCGTCGAAATCGAACTCAATCAAGAGACAAACTTTTTTGCCAGTGCTGTTCAAGGTGAACCTGGAGGGGAAGGTACCATTGCTCAATTCATTATAACCAATTCTGACAACACCGAAGTCGGGAGGGTTACTGTCAACAGCGATGGTAGCAGCAACAACTTCTTTTTTGTCAACCCCGGGACGTTTACCATTACTGGTCGTTTCTTAGGTGGTATCGGTACCTTCCAGCTTAATGTCTATACTACCCTCGGTCCAGCATTTACTGACGGCTTTAGGTTTGCAAGCCAGGAAGTGTCTGTTCAGCAGGCTCTCCCAGTCACCTGGATCAAGCCCCTCACCTACGCCCCCTTCGGCAACGAGGTGCAGCTCAACTGGTCCGTCACCGACCAGGTAGACGTGGCTGGCTACGAACTCGAGCGCGATAGCGGTAATGGGTTTACGACCGTGGCGTCTATTTCGTACCAGCCGGGAGAGGGAGAAATCAACTACTTCGCCCGCCAGCCTCAGATGACCGAAGGAGTGTACTACCGCGTGAAGCAGCTGGACTACGCCGGCACCTTCGACTACACCAACGTGGTCTTCGTACCCGGGTCCGCTTCCGTCCTTGCCCTGTCCGCCTTCCCGAATCCCGCCAAGGATTTCGTGCGCATGACCGTTCCCCAGGAGGTGCGGGAGATACAACTGCTTTCCTCCACCGGTCAGGTGATGGGCAACTACACCGCCGACCAGGCCCGCACGGGCATCGACCTCAGCAAGCTGGTCAGCGGTCTGTACTTCCTACGTTCGCGCGACGGCAATTCTTCCGTTCCCCAGCGGCTGGTAGTTCGGAGGTAAGCCTTACTCCCGGTGCCCCCAGGTCTCGTAGATGGGCTCGCCCTTACTGCTGAGACCCGAGTGGTGCCACTCATTGTTGCGGATCTTGTAGTCAAAGCTCAGCTGACTGCCGACCCGCCCGGGATCGCGGCTGAAGAACTCGATGCGCTCGATGTAGAGGTCGTCATCGGAGGTGTAGGAGCCGCCACCGGTCCCCAGAAATTCAGCGGTTTCCGTATTGTAGGCGATCCACTGGAAACGCTGGCCGGATAAAATCTTCATGGTACGCCGCGGCCCACTGGGTGCGCGGCGTTTCATTTCCCCCTGGTCCTTGCGGCCGGTGATCTGCCAGGCGCCGGCGAGCGGCCCGGTACCCTCATCTACCCGCTGCCAGACCTTGTCGTTGTTGAACACGAGGAGACTGCCGTCGATTTGGTAGGCCATGGGGGATTCGTTGCCGACCTTGTCCGGGTTGGAGGAATCAAACTCGTAGGTGACGTCGAAGGTCTTGCCGTCGGCCGTATAGCTGCCGCCGAGCGTGGCGATGAAGGTTTTGGTCGCGGCGTTGTAGGCGGTCATCACGAAGTAGCCGTCCGCGATGATCATGCTCAGTTCGTTCGTCTCCCCGTCGCTACCGGCAAAGGTGGTGGACCAGGCACCCTGGAGGGCCTGGGGGTCGGATTGGGCGGCGAGAAAAAGGGGGCTTGCCCATAGGAGAAACAGGAAATACTTCATCGCGGTAGTTTGAGCGGATTAACGGTCGGCGGCCGGCCTTCGTTGTACATTTACGCAACAAGTGCCTGCCTAGGTAGTTAGTATACTGAAATCTTATTCATGGGACTAAGGAAACGAGCCCGGCTCATCATTTATCGCTTCCGCGAGCGCGGCCTGGAGGTGTTTCTCACGCAACAGTCCGACGAGTGGGGCCTCCCCGGGGGCGACCTCCAAATGGATAACCCCGACCACATCGCCCTCGAGCCCGCCGCCGATCGGGAGGAGGCCATTGCCGTCGAAGGCGATTGGCCCGAAATCCCCAGTCTCAAGCAGATGCTGTACGAAGACGCCGGAGAGATCAAGGAACGCCTCAAGGAATTGGAGTCGGGTACCTTTCTCACCATTCGGGATGCCCTTAAAAACCGCCTGAGCCCCGGCCAGGTCCAGTTCCTGCGGGAGCTCGTCGAGGTCGTCACCGACCGGAATTCCGTGCGGGACATCTGATCCGCAGCGCCTCCGCCCGGAACAGTTTTCCCCGCTTCACTTTACACCCGCGCGCCGCCGCCTCCTCCGCCGTTCGTCGCGCGGTATTCGCGATGCGCCCCTCCGTAGTGACGTCAAAGAGCACCTGGTAGTCAGCGGGCGTAACCCCCAGCGGGAGCCCTACGGTCATGCTTCCTTCCGGCCGCACCGGCCGCGGATGAATCCGCAAGTAGTAGTCGACCACCGGGTAGGCCTCCGGATGCACGTAGGTCACCGGTGCCGCTGCTAACCGTTCCGTCAATCGCCGCCCGTCGCCAAAGCGCACCGGCCGGAAGTAGCTGAGGTAGATGTTGGTCCCACCGAGCACGATCAAGCAGATGCCCGCGAAACCGATCTTACCGGCCCGGGGAACCCACTCGAAGATCTGCCGTGCCGCCACCGCCAGGATCAGCCACAGCGTGGGAAGCACGAACAACAGCAGGCGATCGAGGAGGCTATACTGTCGCAGGGCCGAAGCCGCCACGACCAGCAACAGGGGAAGCAGGAGCCAGCGGTGTTCGCCGCGTAGTTGCCAGGCGCCGATCACCAGCAAGGCCCCGCCCCACAGCAATCCGATCGCCGTGTAGCCCACCGATGCGCGGAGGATGCCCTGCCCCAGATCGCCGACCCGCGCAAGCGCCGCCCAACTGCTCGGCCAGGGAAGGAAGTAGGCGGCGTGGTAGGCATTCAGGTAGCTGCTGCCCACCGATGCGCGCAGCACCAAACCATAGAGCAAACCAAAGGACAAGAGCCACGCCCCGATCGGCCACAGCCACCGCCGCCGCTTCCGGAGCCCATCCAATCCAATTGCCGCCAACACGAATACGGACGGCAGGGAGAGCCAGGGGGACAGCACGCCGACGACGGTCCAACTCCGTAACCTTACAGCGCGCGTGCGCAGGTGCAGGGCGATCAATCCCGCCGCCACGCCTAAGTCGAGGCCGTAGGGCTTCACCTCCGTGACGTAGCGTAGCACCACGGGATTGACAAACAGCAGGGCCAGCGGCAAGAGTCCCCAGTATCCCAAACGGAGATGCTCGCCCGCCCGCACGAGCCCGTACACGCCCACCAGGCCACCCAGGAAGGCCGGTAACCGTAGGGGAAGCTCGCCGTACCCAAGGATTTCCCCCAGCGCCTTGGCCAGGACCAGGTAGAGCGGGGGGGCGTACTGCTCGTAGGCCAGGGGCAGGAAGAGCTCGCCGAAGCCACGGTCGTACAGGTTCCGCGCCACGTTGGCCTCGTCGATGAAGAGCGGCCGGCCGTAGAGTAGGTTGATGCCCCACAGCAACAGCCCGCAGGCGATCAATACGGAACGGGCGGCCGGGAGGCTGGGCAAACGAATGAGCGGAGCGGGTGGGTGAGGCACCAAAGGTAGCGAAGCCCGGGCGCTAAACGACGAAAGCCGCTCTTCCGAAGAAAAGCGGCTTTGTCGCGTTGGAGCGGATGACCAGGTTCGAACCGGCGACCTCAACCTTGGCAAGGTTGCGCTCTACCAACTGAGCTACATCCGCGTCTGCTGGCTGCTCAGCCATGCTTCATTTCTAAAGCGCTGCAAAGATAGAATGGGGCTTTTGGTTTGGCAAGGGGTTGGGAGTTTTTTTATTGGTGAGTTGGTGAATGAGTGCCCGCATTCACCAATTCACTCATTCACCAATCACTCATTCACCAACTCACCACTCACCCTCACAACTGATAATGAAAGGTAGCCAGCAGGTAGCGCCCCAGTCCGTTGCTCACCGTCTCGGAGGTGACGAAGGCCTGGGCCTGGCGGGTGACGACGGTGTTCTGATTGAGCAGGTCTTCGCCGGAAAGGATGAAGTAGTGGCCCTTCGTCTTGAAGGGGCGGAGCTCGAAACTGGCCCGCAGGTCGGGGATGGGGTCGACGGCGGCAAAGGCGGTGGCCTCGAAGAAGCGGTAGAGGAGGCGGGACTCGAAGCGCCAGACCTTGCTAAGCTCGAGCTCGAACTGGGTGGTGATATCGTGGGTAATGGTAACGATCTCCTCGGTTTCCTCGTCGTCGAAGCGGTTGCCGTTGCGGGAGTAGGTGTAGCCTGCCTTGAGGAACGACTTCTCGTTGAATTCGGTCGTGAGGTCCGCCGTACCGCTGTAGTTGGTGGTGGTGTTGGTGCGCGCGATGCCGTCGACGAAGCCCTGGCCGATCGAGCTGCCGCCGTTGGCGTTCAGGCGCAGCTCGCCCTTCATGAAGGCCATGCCGATGGTAGTGCCCGCATAGACCTGGTTGGTCCAGGCGTGGCTGACGTTGACGGTCTGGTAGATCTGCTGATTGGGGGTGAAGGTCAGGCTGTTGCCGAAGGCGTTATCGGTGTAGCCAAAGCTGATGAAGGCCTGGAAGCTGAGGGCGCGGAACTGGTCGTTGTACCAAAAGTTACTGCTCAGGTTGTGGCGGGTGGCGGGGTCGAGGTCTACATTGCCCACGGTCACGCGACCGGAGAGGGTAGGTTGGGCGATGGTCTGTAACTGTGCTACGCTCGGGGCCTCGACATTCGTGTTGTAGCGCAGGTTGTAGTTGCCTTTGCCGGCGCGGAGGCGCCAGCTGAAGTTGGGCAGCAGGTAGGTGAAGCGGGAACTGCGAGTAGTATCCCCCGATACGTCCAGCTGGGTGCGCGCTACGTCAGCGCCGATCTGGATGTTGTTGCGCTCGCCGTAGCGAAAAACGAGACCGGTGCCGGCCTGGGCGCTCGTCCACTGGCGGGTGAGTAGGTTGGTGGTGGTCTCCTCCCCGAGGCGGAAGTTGAAGTTGCCCTCGTCGTTGTCGAGGCTGTAGCCCAGCTCGGATTCGAGTCCGAATTTCTTGGACAGCGGTTCTACGTAGCGGCCGTTGCCACTGAAGTTATAGGAATTGGTGCGGCGGTCCTGGAATTGCCGGCCGTTGACGAGGCTGCCCACGATGGCGAGTTGCTCGTCGGGGTTCTCGTTGAGCCCATCGACCAGGACCTCGGAGTCGGTCTGATCTTCTTGGTACCCGGCGCTCACGTCGGCACCGAACGTGCGGCCCTGCCGTCCGCCCACGCGGCGGTTATACCGGGCGGAGATGTCGCCTCCGGGGCGCATACCATCAGAAATTTCATCTACCCGGTAGTCCTCGATTGTTCCATTTTCGTCAGCGATAATCGTCCGGGCCGCGCCGTTGGTATTGTTCCCCGTGAGGTAGCCCGAGCCCTCGAAGGAAAGCCGGGAGGTGGAGTCGAGTTCCTGCTCGAAATCGAAGCCGAGGCGGTGACTGTAGTTGCCCGACCGGTCGGTCTGGAAGGATTCGGTGGTGCGCTCCTGGCCGGTCCGGGTAAAGGCCTGACGCTCGGTGAGCGACTGGGTTTGCTGGCGGTCGAAGAGGGTGTAGTCCATGGTGAGCTGCCCGTTCTTGCCCACGCTGCGCCCGAAGTTGATGCCGGTAGCGATACTGCGGTTTTGACCGGGCGTCTGACCGCCGTCGTAGAAGGGCAGGCCGGTACCGTTGTTGCCGCCCCACCAGCCGCCGCCCCGGCCGGAGCTGCGGTTGAAGTTACTGAGCTCGTCGCCGGTGAAGCCGACGCGGTTGACGTTGTTAATGGTACCGAGTACGCCGATCTGGGTCAGGTCGCTGATGCGAAAGACCTTACCGCCCCGCATCGTACCGCTCGGCGTTCCCGCCGCCGGCCGTCCCGAGGCCCCCGTACAACTCGCCGAAGACCTTGGCTTTGAATTCTTCCTTCATTTCGAGATTGACCGTCGTGTTCTCCTCCCCGTCGTCGACGCCGGTGATCTCCTCGGCGTCGGATTTTTGGTCAAACACTTCGACGTTCTTCAGGGCCTTGGCGTCCAGGTTCTGGGTGATCAGGCTGGCGTTACCGGCGAAGAAGGGTTTGCCGTTGATCATCACCTCCTGCACGGGCCGGCCCCGCCAGGTGAGCTGTCCGTTGGCGTCGATGCTCATGCCGGGTAGCCGCCGCAGCAGGTCTTCCACCTTAGCGTTCTCGCCGACCGCAAAGGCCTCCGCGTCGTAAAGCATCGTATCGCCCTTCATGCGTATGGGGATGCGGTCGGCCGTCACTTCCACGCCGTCGAGTAGGAAGCCCGCGGGGTACATCCGCAGTACCCCCAGGCCGAGGTACTGGTCGGAGGCCGAGACGGTGACGGTTTGGTCGGCCCGCTCAAAGCCCAGAAAGGAGAGCCGGAGGATGTACTCGCCGGCGGGGACTTTCTGCATCAGGAAAACCCCCTTGTCGTCGGTGGTGCCAAAGGAGGTCAGGAGCGTATCGGAGGTCCGGAGTAACAACGCATTCGCGCCGGGCAGGCTCGTGCCGGTGGAATCGACGATCGTCCCGCTGATCTCAGCGGTTTGCGCGCACAGTGTTCCCGAGAGGGTCACTAACAACAGGAAGATGAGGTGTTTCATATAGGGATTTAATTACTGCGTTCCCAGCCGCGGCGGCGGCGGTCCATCACTTCCCGGCGCTTTTCGGCGACCTGTTCAAATTTTTCCCTTGTGATCTTATCCCCGTCCGTAGGCCGCGCCAGGGTAAGTTCCGCGGGGTTGGGCTGCATCGTGGTCATGGTGTATTCGGTGTACCGGCCTTCGTTTTGCACCTTCAGGTACACGATGGCACCGGGCAGCCCTCCGTATCCCTGGGGACCGATCCCGAGCGGGATTGTCTCGGAGAAGTAGGCCGTCAGCGTATCGCCCTCCACGCTGGTCGCGAAGGCTAGTTTGCTGGGTAGCGTGTAGGCCATATTGGGTCGCTGGTTGGCGGGAATTTCCCATGCGGGCACCAGCCACTTGTCTTCCATGATGAAGCTGCGGTCCATGATTCGGCGCTGGTCGGTCACCGTGCTATCGGCGATGCTGGTGTAGTAGACGTCGGGATTCTCGGTGTTGCCCCCCCAGTAGCCACGGCGCCCGCCCTCGCTGGGTGGCTGGGGCAGCTGGGCGTAACTGAAGGCGTCGGCGTCAAAGGCCAGGCGTCCGGTCCGGTCGAACGCGCCGTTGGCCTTCATTTCCTCCATTCGTTTCTTTTGCTCGATGGACATGCCGTCCCAGAGCGGGAATTCCCGGTGTTCGAGGTAGTCGATGGTGCCGCTGCTTATCTGGGCGCAGACGCAGGTGCAGAGGAATGCCGAGAGCAAAAATGACAGGCAGAGGCGCATACGTTTGGGATAATTTTCCGTAAAATACTGCGGTACGCTCCATTGGATTGCCGGCCAGCTGTTAATTCCCGGCGTTTAGCGCTTGCCTGGGCTTCCGCTCACCGCCGCAAACTTGCTCTTTTGTGCCTGTCCTTCGCCTCAAAAAGGGTCACTTAGCCCGTCACCGCGAAGCAGCCACGAAGTGCACCTCCCCTTTTCGAGGCTCGACTAGACCCAAGATAGCGGCGTTTTCGTGAGGCTCGGAAAACCCGAACAAGTGCTTAACGCTTTCGGGCGGCAATTTTTTGCTGTAAGCGTACAAATTCCGTCTCCGTCACCACTTTTCCCTTCACGGGAAGGGGTAGGTCGGGTGGGGTGGGTAGGATCTCGATCGACTGAATGAGGTAATTAGTCACCTCCCGCTCCGTGTACACGGTGAGTCGTAGAATGGCCCCGGGCAGCCCCCCGTAATTCTCCGGACCAAAGGGGTAGGGGATCGCCTTGGTAAAACCCGCGACCAGGCTATCGCCCCGACTCGTTACGGTAGTGGCGGTCTGGAGCTCGAAGCCGCCCGTGGCTTCGTTCGGTGGGGTGAGTTCGTCCGTGATGGTCCAGGCCAATTCGGGGAGCTTGCCGGAAACCAAAAACTGGCGATCGGCAATCAGCTGACTGTTCGTGTAGGTGTGCCGTTCCAGATCCGTATACCACTGCTCCGGATCGTTGCCGCTGCGCTCGATGATGATGGTACGATCGCCGTTTTCGAGGGTAACATCCTCGGCCGCCTCCTGCTCGAACAGGTAGGCCTGGGGGGCAAAGGTGAGCGTAAAGGTTTGATCGAAGGCCCCCGCCGCCTGCATTTTGGCAATCTGCTCGCCCAGACCACCGGGTAATGTTTTTTCTTCCTCGGCATCGATGATCCGTGAGGTGACCGAGCAGGTGTAGGTCACCCGGCCGTACCGGACCTGGGCGGTCAGGGAGGCGGAGAGGACAACAAGTAATAACAAAAAGGTGTAGAATCGGTACGGCACGGGAGCTTGCTTGCTTGGTATGGGCCAAAGGTGAGGGTATGGAATCGAACCGGGAGTTAATCCAGTATAACGTGGGTTAATTAGCGTTAACGCTCGCCGCAAACCCCCGGCCGACCACCTACCTTAGGACCATGCAGCGACTCGCCCTCTCTTTTTCGCTCGTCTTTTTACTGACGCTGGCCTTATTAGGCTATTTCCTGCGGTCGGCCTACCTGGAAGAGCGCGACCTGCTGGTGGAGCGCGTCAGCGGGGATATTCGCGAAGCACATACACAGCAGCTGGTCGAGCAGGTGCGCTTGCTGCAGGACATCAGCGGAAACGAAGACCGCGCTTCCTCCCGCAACTTCAATTTGAAAAAGAGGAGTGCACCAAGGGATTCGGTACCCCGCTTCGGTTTGTTGCCGTCCGCCGCCGGAAGCCAAGTTAGCGTGCGCATCACCAAGCCGGGATCGGCCTCCTTCCCGGCTTTCGATCGGACCGTGCACTTCACCGAGCAAGTCGGGTCGGCCTACCTGGATACGCTTGCCAACCGCTACGGCGTCACGCTGGTCCAGTTTGCCTCCCGGGCGGACGCCAATAAAGCGGATGCCTTACTGGTGGAGGAAAAGCCGAAAGCGAAGGATTTCTTGAAATTCAACAAACCGGTAATCGGTATACTCGACTACCGCGGGGCCTTGGCCGGAGGGGTCCTGTACGAAGGTGTCTTCGCCGTACTCCTGCTGGCGGCCATCGGCTTTGCTTTTTACTCCGCCTTCGGTAGCCTGGAGGAGCACCGCCGCCAACTCCGGGAACGGGAAGCCCTGATCGCCAACGTCGCCCACGAGCTCAAGACCCCCATTGCCACGGTCGGGGTAGCACTGGAGGCCATCGACCGCTTTGATGCCGACGCCCAACCCGGTCGACGCGAAGCTTACCTCCAGTTGAGTCGGGACGAGCTCGGACGGCTCGACCGGATGGCGGACCGGGCCATCGCCAGCCTGGAGTTTGAATCGCTTGCCCAGCGGCTCCACTATGCCGACACTGACCTGGGAGCGGTCACCCGCGATGCCAGGCACGGTCTGGCGTTACGCTACGCACTGCCTCCTGCTGCCCTGACGCTGGAGGAAGGGCCGGGGGAAGCATACGGAGACAGCCATTACCTCTTCCACGCCATCTACAATTTGCTCGAGAACGCCATCAAGTATGGCGGCGACCCGCCAGGAGTCCGCGTAACCGTGGCGCGGAGGGCGGACGGCAGCCTGTCGTACACCGTCCGGGACAATGGAGCGGGCATCCCGCCCCCGTTGCGGGAGCGGATCTTCGAACGCTTCTTCCGCGGCCCCGAGCACGGCCACCGCACCAAGGGGCACGGGCTGGGACTGAGCTTCGTGCGGCAGATTATTCAGGCTCACGGGGGGACGATCGTTGCCGGGGGAGACGCGCAAAGCGGGGGGTGGGTGCGCTTCATTCTGCCGCGCGTATGAGAGTGCTGTATTTGGAGGACGAGCGGGTGCTGGGCCGCATCGTAAAGGAGTCGCTGGAAAGTCGTGGGCACGCCATCGAATGGTTTACCTCGGGAGAGGAAGGCCGGGAGGCCCTCGACCGCGCCGGGGAATTCGCCATTGCCGTACTGGACGTGCAACTCCCGGGGGAAGACGGCTTCACGATCGGTGCCCGGCTCCGAAAGCGCTTTCCGGACCTCCCTATCCTCTACCTTACCGCACGGGTACGGGCCAAGGACGTCGTAGCCGGCTTCGCCGCCGGTGGGAACGACTACGTGCGCAAACCCTTCAGCATGGAAGAACTGTTGGTCCGCATGGACGAGATGATCAGCCGGTCGGCCAGCGCCGACACCCCACCTGCGTCCGCGCCCGAGGCGTTTGCCCTTGGCCGCCTCACCTTCGATTACCGGAAGCTGCGGCTGGACGACCAGGTCATCAGCCACCGGGAGGCTGAGCTACTCCGCTATCTGCTGTTGCACCGCGCCCGGGACGTGATCGACCGCCGCGAGCTCCTGTTGGAATTGTGGGGGGACGATGGCTTCTTCCACTCCCGCAATCTCGACGTCTACATCCGTAAACTGCGTAAGCGACTGGAGAAAGCGCCCGACGTGCGCATTTTGACGCTGCGGGGGGTGGGTTTTCGGCTGTTGCTGCCGGACAACTAAGGCACCCCCACCCGGTGTTCCATAATTATTGAATTACCTTGGCGGTACGCCGACCAGCACACGCTGCACTAGGTGCCCCGGCCGACTTGGCGGCAAGAACACGAAAACAATTGCATCCCCGAGACGCATACCTCTAGTTACCAAAGTTCCTTCCCATGACCCCGGATGAAAAGATGGACCTGATACGGCGGGTAGACGAAGCCCTCGACGAGGTACGTCCGCACCTGGCCATCGACGGCGGAAACATTGAAGTGCTCAACGTGAGCGACGAACAGATCGTGCAGATCAAGTGGCTCGGTGCCTGCAACGGCTGCTCCATGACCGCCATGACCATGAAGGCCGGGGTAGAGCAAACCCTCAAGAGCCGTTTGCCCCAGATCAAGGGCGTAGTTGCCGTCAACTAGGACCCCCTTGCAGCTTTTTTACGATCCCGACATCCGACCCGGTATCCATCCCCTGCGGGAAGTAGAGGCCCAGCACGCCGCTCGGGTTTTGCGCAAACGGGTGGGTGATCGCCTCGATCTGGTGGACGGCCGCGGGGGCTGGTTTACCGCCACCATCACCGAAATTACTAAACGCGACTGTCTGCTCCAGGTCGACCAGGTCCGGCGGGAGGAACGCCGCGCCGCACACCGCCTCGCGCTGCTGATCGCGCCGACGAAAAATATCGATCGATTTGAGTGGATACTCGAAAAGGCCACCGAAATCGGGATCGACGCCATCCACCCCTTCTTCTCGGAGCATTCCGAGCGAACGCGTTTACGCAACGACCGCCTGGAACGGGTCATCGAGTCCGCGATGAAGCAGAGCCTCCGGGCCTTCTTGCCGGTGCTCTATCCGGCCGTGTCCTTCTCGGAGGTGGTGCAGGAGACGCCGGGTGCGGATAAGTTTCTGGCCTACCTGGGGGAAGGGGAGCGCGCGCTGCTTGCCCAAGCGGCCGTGCGGGAACGCGATACGGTAATCGCCATCGGACCCGAAGGGGGATTTAGTCCCGCGGAAGCCTCCCGGGCCCGGGAGGCAGGCTACCGCTTTGCGAGTCTGGGGCCGCACCGGCTACGCACCGAGACCGCGGCCATAACCGCCGTACATACCATAGAATCTTTGAACTGGTAGGTAATCCCTCCGGGGGGACGGGGCGTTACTGCCTTATGCGCACCCTGCTCCTGCTTTTCGCTTTGGCCTTCTTGCTTACTTCCACCGCACCGGCGCCCGCCGCCCGACTGCAACTCGGTCTGCTGAAGTACAGCGGGGGCGGGGACTGGTACGCTAATCCCACGGCCCTGCCTAACCTGGCCCGCTTCTGCAACCAAGCGCTGGGAACGGATCTCAATCCAGACTACGGTACGGTAGAGGTGGGCAGTGCTGAGCTGTTCAACTTCCCCTGGGTGCACATGACCGGACACGGGAACGTCGTCTTTTCGGCCGGAGAGGCAGAGAATTTGCGCAACTACCTGATCGGCGGCGGCTTCCTGCACATCGACGATAACTACGGCATGGACCCCTACATCCGGGTGGCCATGGAGCGGGTGTTCCCCGAGGTATCCTTCGTCGAGCTGCCTTTCGATCACCCCATTTACCACCAGACTTACGATTTCCGGGACGGACTGCCGAAGATCCACGAGCACGACGGGGAGCCGGCCCGGGGTTACGGCATATACTGGGAAGACCGCATGGTGTGCTTCTACACCGTTTCGAGCGATCTGGGTGACGGTTGGGAGGACGAATCCGTCCATAACGATCCGCCGGAACTGCGTGCCGCGGCTTTGCAAATGGGCGCTAACGTGATCGAGTACGCCTTTCGGGAGTAACTACCCGGGATGGAGCGCCTATTTCTTGGTATTCCCCTCCAGCGGGATACACTCTCCCGTGAGGGTCCGGCGGAAAAGCCCCCCATCTTCCATCAGCAGGAGTTCGCCGAGTCCTCCGAACTTGATGCTAGAATCCACCGCGATGACGCGGTTATCGAAGAATCCCTGCACGGCGGTGAAACTGGTGTGGCCTACCACGAAGCGTTCGGCCTCAAAACGCCTGAGCACGTAAGCGAGGTCCCGCTCGGTAAAATTTTTTCTGGAGAAATATCCGCGGTACCACAGCGGGCCGCCGCGACCGTGCAGCATCGCCAGCCGGCTGCTGTTGGAAACGGCATCGTCGAGATCATTCACGTCCATGAGGCCATCGTGGTAGAGCGCATTGAGGGTTTCCAGGCTGCCTACCTGTCGGGCCATGTCGCGGCTGATGCCGCCGTGAATAAACACCGTCCCGTTCACCTTGACCGCCAGGGGCAGGCTACGCAACCACCGACCCAGATAGGTATCGGGGCCGTAGAGGTCGCGGTAAAATTTGCCGGTGAGGCCACTCGTGATGAGGTATTTTTCGTTGAGGTAGCGCTCGTCGCCCTCCAGCGTCATCACTTCGTGGTTGCCCAGCAAAAAATGGACGCGGCCACCGGCACGACCGGCCTCGATCTGGAGGTTATGGATGAGCCACAGCAACTCGGTCACCTGATCCCCCCGGTCGAAGATGTCCCCCACGATGACCAGGTGGCCCTCACCGAAGATCCAGTGCTGGTCTTTGTCGATGATCCCGTTGGCGGTGAGGAGCTCACGGCCGGTATCGAACTGTCCGTGAATGTCGCTGATGGCGACGACCTTACTCACCCCGGAGTACTGAAGGACCGTCTCCCTGGGAAACTCGCGGTGGAGATCGACCAGGCTCGGATCGAAGGAGGCGAATTTAGGCAAACCGCTTAGGTCCGTGGGGTTGAAAACCGTCTCTCCCTTGGTTCTGTTTTCCGTATCCACCCAGCGGGCCACGATCTCCGGCCCTTCGTAGAAGAGGTAGGGGCCATCCGGCGGCAGGGTGTCGGCGGAGATTGCCAGTACGGAAAAGAGCAGCGGGATTAACAATGGCGGGGGGTTGTGTAACAAAGTTAACGATGTTCCGGGAGTAAGGTTAACACGAAAACGTTAAGTCGCCCGCGGCAACCGCCGGGTTCGGACACTACTTCTCCCTCCAGCACCGTTATTCGCACAATAAAAGTCAGCTGCATGCGTCGCATTCTTCTTCTCCTGTCCGTAGTGGTCACCCTAGGTTCCGTCCATGCGCAGGTAGGCCTGACTTCCTTGGTCAACTTCAACAATTACCGGGCCTCGGAGGAGATAACCGCCATCGATGGCTCGGACTCCCAGGTGGGGGGAGAGTTAGCGCTGAACTACTGGTTTCGGCTGCCTAAGCGCCGGATAGAATTTCAACCGACGGTATATTACGCGAGTGGTAGTGGAAGCGACGCCGCGAACGAGTTTGGCTTCCAGTTCAAAACAAACCTCTACCTCTTTGACCTGGGTACGGACTGCGACTGTCCCACCTTCGGCAAGCAGGGGCCGCAGTTACAGAAGGGTTTCTTTTTGCAATTGTCGCCGGGGGTGGCTTCGCATCGCGTAGCCCCGTCTTTCGGCCGCGGGACCAGTTTTAGCCTGGGGGCCGGCCTTGGAATGGATTTCGGGTTGAGTAATTTAGTGACGCTGACCCCCATGGCTTCCGTCCGCTACCTGACCGGCAACGTCTGGGATATCGAGTTCACCGATGACCAGAACAATCCAGTACCGAATTCAGAACTGCACTTACTCACCTACCAGGTAGGGCTACAGGCCACCTTCCGCTTCGACGAGAAGCGCTACTGATTCCCGGACCCGCCTCGGCAAGCCCTCCGGGCATCGTAGATCTTGGAAATACCGATTTGAAGCTCCCGGCTTCCTTGCGGTAATTTGTATAAATATGGCCGCCTTCCTACCCGGAAGGTGGCCTTTTAGTTCCGACTCCCATGATTACCCCCCTGAATAAATACAGCCGTCACGTCACCAGCAATCCCGAGCAGCCCGCCGCCCGGGCCATGCTTTACGCCATCGGGCTCACCGATGCGGATATGGATAAAGCCCAGGTAGGTATTGTCTCCACGGGCTGGGAGGGTAATCCCTGCAACATGCACCTCAACGGTTTGGCGGAAGAAGTGAAGGCGGGCGTGAACGAGCAGGGCGAGCTCCTGGGGCTGATCTACCACACGATCGGAGTCAGTGATGGCATCAGCATGGGTACCGAGGGCATGAAGTACAGCCTGCCCAGCCGCGACGTGATCGCCGACAGCATCGAGACCGTAGCCGGCGCGCAGTGGTACGACAGCCTGGTGACCGTAGTCGGCTGCGATAAAAATATGCCCGGTGCGATGATCGCCCTGGCCCGACTAAACCGCCCCGCCATCCTGGTGTACGGCGGCACCATCAGTCCGGGCTGCTACGAGGAGGAGAAGCTCGACGTCGTGTCCGCCTTCGAGGCGCTCGGGCAGTTCCGCACCAATCAGGTGACCGAAGAGCACCTCCAGCAGGTCATTCGGCACGCCTGCCCCGGAGCGGGAGCCTGTGGGGGCATGTACACCGCCAACACCATGGCGACGGCAATCGAGGCGATGGGACTGGCGCTGCCCTACAACAGCAGCATTCCGGCTAATCACCCGGACAAAAAGGCCGATACCGCCCGGGTAGGGGAGTACCTCCTCCACCTGCTCGAGCACGACATCAAACCGCTCGATATCCTCACCAAGGAGGCCTTCGAGAATGCGATAGTCACCATCACCGTCCTGGGCGGCAGCACGAATGCCGTACTCCACCTGGTCGCGATGGCGCGTACCGCCGGGGTGGACATCACCATTGACGATTTTCAGCGCATCAGCGACCGGACGCCCTTTCTGGCGGACCTCAAACCGAGCGGGAAGTACGTGATGGAAGACCTGTACTACGTGGGTGGGGTTCCCGCGGTCATGAAGGAATTACTGAAACGGGGCTTACTGCACGGCGATTGCATGACCGTTACCGGCAAAACCCTGGCCGAAAACCTCATCGAGGCCGAGTCCCTGCGGGAGGGACAACAGATTATCCGCCCCTTTGACCAACCCATCAAGCCCACCGGTCACCTGCAGATCCTTTACGGTAACCTGGCTCCGGAAGGCAGCGTAGCCAAGATCACGGGGAAGGAGGGCACGCG
This sequence comes from Lewinellaceae bacterium, assembly GCA_963803525.1. GTDB lineage: Bacteria > Bacteroidota > Bacteroidia > Chitinophagales > Saprospiraceae > Neolewinella. The sequence continues at coordinate 602,059 of CAWDMV010000001.1, read as the reverse complement.
CTTCATGGGCCCGGCGCGCGTCTTCGACTCCGAACCGGAAGCCAACACGGCGATTCGCAATAAAGCAATCCGTCCGGGTGACGTAGTCGTCATCCGTTACTGCGGCCCCAAAGGCGGGCCGGGCATGCCCGAAATGCTAAAACCGACGAGTGAGATCATGGGGCAGGGGCTCGGTAAGGAGGTCGCGCTGATTACCGACGGTCGCTTCAGTGGAGGAACCCACGGCTTCGTGGTGGGGCACATCAGCCCCGAAGCCCAGGTGGGTGGCCCGCTGGCCCTAATCGAGGAGGGCGACATCATCAACATTGACGCCGACAACAACGTCCTCAACCTGGAGGTCGACCCGCAGGTGATCCAAGCGCGCCGAGCGGACTGGCAGGCTCCCCCCCTGAAGGCTACGTTTGGTGTCCTAAAGAAATACGCGAACTCCGTCAGCAGCGCTTCCCTGGGTTGCGTCACCGACCGCTAGCGCGCCCTCAATCCAAAGACTATGTCCCAAGCCATCATGAAACCAATCGCGGGTACCGATCAGCCGACCGCCACCGTTCGAATGTCCGGAGCGCATGCGCTCCTCCAGTGCCTGGTCAACGAAGGGGTAGATACCATTTTCGGTTACCCCGGGGGCGCCATCATGCCGGTGTATGATGCGCTCATCGACTTCGAAGGGCAAATCACCCACATCCTGCCCCGTCACGAGCAGGGGGCGATCCACGCCGCCGAGGGCTACGCCCGCATCAAGCGCCAGACCGGGGTCTGCATGGCTACCTCCGGCCCCGGGGCGACCAACCTCATCACCGGCCTCTGCGATGCGCAACTGGACAGCCTACCCATCGTGGCCATTACCGGCCAGGTACCCGGCTTCCTCCTCGGCAGTGATGCTTTCCAGGAGGTAGACGTGGTGAACAGCACCATCCCGGTCACCAAGTGGAACTACCAGATCACCAAGCCGGAGGAGATCGGGCGGGTACTCAAGAAGGCCTTCTTCATTGCTAACAGCGGCCGCCCCGGTCCCGTCGTCATCGACATCACGAAAGATGCCCAGCTGGCTATGGTCGACTTTTTTTATCCCCGGGAGCAGACGATCCGCAGCTACGTGCCGCACAACAAACCGAAGAAGCAGCAGTTGAAGGCGGCCGCCCAGCTCATCAACAGCGCCCGGCAACCCATGATCCTGGGGGGACACGGCATCCACATCGCCCACGCTCAGGAGGTATTTCGGCAATTCGTGGAAAAAACCGGTATTCCGGTGGGGGTCACTTGCCATGGGCTCTCGGCGATCTCACACGATCATCCCCTCTTCACCGGCATGCTGGGCATGCACGGCAACTACGGCCCTAACCTTTTGCAGAATGAAGCCGACGTGATCGTAGCCATCGGCATGCGCTTCGACGATCGCGTAACGGGTCTGCTGAGTAAATACCTGCCGAATAGCCAGGTGGTACACATCGAGGTGGACCCCGCCGAGCTGAACAAGAACGTACGGGCGGCCGCGCCGGTGCTGGGGGATGCCCGGGAGGTCCTGGAGTTACTCCTGCCCCTGGTAGAAGATAAGGCTTATCCGGAGTGGGTAGCACGCTTCGACGCCTGCGCAGGGGTGGAGGAGGAGCGCGTCATTCAGGAAGCCATCCGACCAACGGCCGGTGGGGAGATCCGTATGGGGCAGGTGATCCGCGAGGTCAGTACTCAGACCCACGGGAAGGCCATCGTCGCCACCGACGTGGGACAGCACCAAATGATGGCAGCCCGCTACTACGAATACAAGGGGCATGACCAGTGGGTCAGTTCCGGCGGAGCGGGTACGATGGGCTACGGATTGCCGGCCGCTTTCGGTGCGAAATACGCCGACCCCTCCCGCCAGGTGGTGGCCTTCATCGGCGACGGGGGCTTCCAGATGACGATACAGGAGCTCGGCCTCTGCGCCCAGTGGAACGTGGGGGTCAAGATCGTCCTGCTCGACAACAACTTCCTCGGGATGGTCCGCCAGTGGCAGGAACTTTTCCACCGGCGGCGGTACAGCGCGGTCGAACTGCAGAACCCCGATTTCGTGACCATCGCCAAGGGCTTTGGAGTGCCCGGCCGCACGATCCGGAACCCGGAGGACGTACCCGGCGCGATCGCCGAGATGCTCGCTCACGAGGGCCCCTATCTTCTGCACTGCCACACCGTGAAGGAGGATAATGTATTCCCGATGGTCCCCAGTGGCAAGGCGGTAAGTGAGGTGATTTTAGGGCCGGAGGATTTATAGGATGGGGGTTGTGGGTTGGTGAGTTGTTGAGTTGTTGAGGTGCGGGGAATGCTCGCTTCGCTCCCTATCCCACACCCCTATTCCTTCTCCACTCCCTCTGCATACATGCCCGCGCCCATCCCCAGTAAGCATTACTATCCCGCCTATCTCGCATATCCCGCCTACTGCGCACATCCCGCCTATCCTACCCGTACCCCAACAACTCACCAACTCAACATACCAATCCAGCAACCGTGACCAAAACCTACACCATCACCGTATTCACCGAGGACCAAACCGGCCTCCTCTCCCGGGTAGTCGGTATCTTCAACAGACGAAACCTGAACATCAGCAGCCTCACGACGAGTGCGAGTAGTGATGAATCGATTCACCGCTTTACCATCGTCGTGCAGGTGACCGAGGAGATGGTCGTCAAACTCGTCGCCCAGCTGGATAAGCAGGTAGACGTGCTCAAGGCTTTCTACTACGAGGATGAGGACATCGTCTATCAGGAAATCGCCCTCTACAAGGTGCCCATCGACGTGTTCAGTAACGGCAATGAGGTAGAGATGATGATCCGCCGCCACAATGCCCGTGTACTGCTGATCGAGCCCGAATATGTGGTCATAGAGAAGACCGGTCACGAGTACGAGACCGAGGCCCTGCTGACGGAGCTTCGGCGGGTGGGGCTCTTTGAATTCGTGCGCTCGGGCCGGGTAGCGGTCGTAAAACCGATGGAGCGCCTCAACAACTACCTCCAGGAGCTGCGCGAGCAAGTCGAAAATTAGAATCAGGGCTATATTGACCCCATGAGCTACCAACACCTAAAAGTCGAGGAATCAGACGGCATCGTCTTCCTCACCCTCAACCGACCCGAAAGCCTCAACGCCCTAAATCAGGCTACGCTGCGCGATCTCCACCAGTTCTTCGGACCCGACTACGGGCAGCGCGAGGACATCAAGGGGGTGATCCTCACGGGAGCCGGAGATCGAGCCTTCGTGGCGGGAGCGGACATTAAAGAATTCCTGGACGTGGCCGCCGACGGCAACGGAGAGGCGATGGCCCACCGGGGACACGAAATCTTTTTCCAAATCGAAAACTTTCACCGGCCCGTGATTGCCCTGGTCAATGGCTTTGCCCTCGGTGGGGGATGCGAGTTGGCCATGGCCTGCCACCTGCGCGTCGCGACCGAAAACGCGAAATTTGGGCAGCCGGAGGTGAACCTGGGCATCATCCCGGGCTACGGAGGCACGCAGCGCCTGAATCAGTACATCGGAAAGGGAAAGGCCCTGGAACTCATCCTGACGGGCAGTATGATCGACGCCCGGGAGGCCGAACGGCTCGGCCTAGTCAACTACGTTCTCCCGGCCGGTGAGGCCAGACGAAAAGCCGTGGATCTCCTCACCCTCATCGGTACGAAAGGACCCGTAGCGATCCGCGAAAGTATCCGCGCGATCAACGCCTTCTACGCAAAGAAGGAGGGATTTGCCGCGGAAGCCAAAGCCTTTGGGGATACCACCAAAACGGAGGACTTCCGGGAAGGAGCCGCCGCATTCGTGGAAAAACGAGCCGCCAAGTTTACGGGGAAGTAGTTAGTGAGGTAGTCAGTTCTTTAGTTCTTTAGGCACGCATCAGAACTACGCGCCTAACGAACTAACGAACTAACCTACTAACGAACTAACCTACCCCTACTCACTGTACTTCTTCCAGCTCGACGTAGAACATCAGCTCACTATCGGGGGGGATGCTGCCGTTTGGCGTTCCCTGTGCCCCGTAGGCGAGTTCGGAGGGGATAACAAGGGTGGCCCGGTCGCCCTGGCGGAGAAGGTCGATGCCCTCATCCCAGCCCGGAATGACGCGACCGGTACCGAGGGCGAAGGGAATACCCATACCGCGCTCGAAGCTTTGGTCGAATACCTCGCCGTTGCTGGTCAATCGGCCGATGTACTGTACGACCACGCCCTTACCGGCCTCGGCATCGGGTCCGTCACCCGACTCGTGGACAATGTAGCGCACGCCACTGGGCGCGGTTTCGAGCTGGTCGTCCAGGCGACCGGCCTTGTAGTCCTCGTAGACTTGCTGCGTAAAGGCAAGACGCTCTTCCTCGCGCCCCTGGATGGCTACGGCTTTTACCTGGGCTTCTTCGGCGAGGGCCTGCTGGCGGGCGTTGAACTCGTCCTGGCGAATGATCTCCTTGACGGTGATGTCGTACAGCAGCACGCTGTCGTTCTCCATTCCGGGAGGCTTGGAAGGAAACTTGTCCAGATTGGTGCGGATCACGATCTGTTCGCCCACCCGAATTTTCCGGAGGACATCTTCTACGGGACCCGTATTCTGGTCAATGATCGAATCGGTGAGCGCCTGAATGACGGGGGATTCCCCGCCGTTGGCCCGGGTATCCACCAGTATGCTGTCCCCTTCGGTCTTCAGTACGGCATCGAAGTAGATGAAGTCGCCGGCTTCGGCCAGCTGTCCATCCGTATTGCTGACCACGTAGGTGTAGCGCGTGCCGTTCTCGGTGGTTTGCACACCGTCGCGGCCATCTCCCGCGCAGGCGGCGAAGAGGAGGAGTCCTGCGAGCAGGGGAAATAGTTTGGTACTCATAAAATTACTGCTTGTTGAATTCTAAGTAGGCCGCCTCGATCTCCTCCGCGTATTTCGGCAGGTTTTTCTTGAAGCGGTTGATGGTGGTGCCCAGGGGGGCGAAACTGGCTCCTCCGGCGGCGTTGCGATGTCCGCCGCCGCGAAAGAGGGCTTTGCAAATTTGCTGCACGTCCATAGTGCCCTTCGAGCGTAGACTCAGTTTTACGATGGTGGGTTGCTCGTGGATAAAGGCGGCAATCATCAGCTGTGGCATGCGCAGTACGTAGTTGACTACCCCCTCGGTATCGCCCCGCTGGATGTTGAAGTCCTCGTAGTCCTGCTTCGTCAGGTAAATGATGCCGGTCCGGTATTCCGGCAGGAGCTCCATTCGATTCGCCAGGCAGTGGCCGAGTAAGCGCAACTGCTTTTCGGACATATTGTTCCACACGTGATCGGCGATCTTGTAGGCGTCCGTGCCCGCTTCGAGCAACTTGGCCACCGTACGGAAGAGGTCCGGAGAGGTACTGTACTTGAATCCCCCGGTGTCGGTAAGGATGCCCGTGTAGAGGCAATCGGAAATACGCTTGGTCACCGCTTCGCGGTGCCCTAATCCCTCAATGAACTCAAAGACCATCTCGCAGGTGGAACTGCGGCCCGGGTTGCTGAAGGTTACCTGGGCAATCTCTTCGGGGTACAGGTGGTGGTCGATCATGATCCGCGGTCGTTCGTCGCCCGCGAATTCTTCCCCCACCTTATCGATGCGGTCGAAACTGTTGAAGTCGAGCAGGAAGAACAGATTGGCCGACTTGATGCGCTCCCGGGCCCGCTCCAGGTCATCGTCGTAAATGATGATGGATTCCACCTCGGGCAGGAAAGCCAGGAACTCCGGATAATCGGAGGGAAGGATAACGGTACAGGCGTGTCCCTGCCCGATGAGGTAGTGTTGCAGTCCTAGGCTCGAACCTACCGCGTCACCGTCCGGGTTGCGGTGACTGATAACGACGATCTCCCGGGGGAGTCCAGCAGCAGTTGCGCCTGGTCTAGTTTGGATTGCATACGCGTGGGGTCAGAACGACGGGCAAAGTTCCGAAAAAATGGTCGGGTGGCCAAAACTTCCTACTTTTGCGGCCGCAAACTAAATCTATACCCGCCATGGCCACCAACCGAACTTTCACCATGATCAAGCCGGACGCCGTTAAAAACGGTCACATCGGCGCGATTCTCGAGCAGATGAACTCCGCGGGATTCCGCATCGTCGCGCTCAAGTACACCCAACTGAGCAGTGAAAAAGCCGGGGAATTCTACGACGTCCACCGTGGTCGCCCCTTCTACGATGAATTGGTATCCTTCATGAGCAGCGGCCCCATGGTGGCCGCCGTACTGGAGAAGGACAATGCCGTAGCCGATTTTCGTAAGCTGATCGGTGCCACGAACCCAGCCGAGGCCGAGGCCGGCACCATCCGCGCCAAGTACGCCAGCAGCATCGGGGAGAATGCGGTGCACGGCAGCGATAGCGACGAGAACGCCGCCATCGAAAGCAACTTCCACTTCGCCGGCACCGAGATATTCGCCTAGTTCGGCCTATGCCTCCGCTTCCGGACTTCTCCGCCCTCCGCGTCCTCGTTGTCGGTGACGTGATGATCGATCGTTACCTCTCGGGTCGCGTGGATCGGATCAGTCCGGAAGCCCCCGTGCCCGTCGTGCGCATGCTGCGCCGGGAAGATCGCCTCGGCGGAGCCGCCAACGTAGCGCTGAACCTGGTAGCGCTGGGTGCGCGTACGGAGATCGCGGGTGCGGTGGGTACCGATGCCGCCGCCGACGAGCTGTCAGGCCTCCTGCGCGAGCGGGGAATGAACGACCGCCTACTGCTGCGGGACGCCGCCCGCGTAACCACCGTCAAGACCCGTATCATTTCCCAGAGCCAGCAACTGCTGCGCGTGGATCAGGAGACGACGGACGACTTGTCTGCCGCGGTCACCCAATCGTTGCTTTCCGCCATGCGCTCGGAAATTGCCGCGGGAGCCTACGACCTGATCATTCTCCAGGACTACAATAAAGGGGTACTCACGCCCACGCTAATCTCCGGCGTGCTGGAAATGGCAAAGGCCGTGGGTGTACCTACCGCGGTTGACCCCAAACACGCTAATTTTTGGGCCTTCGGGCATGCGGATCTGTTCAAACCCAATTTGCGGGAAATCCAGCTGCAGGTGGACTTTCCCCTGGAGCCGCGCCGCGACAGCCTTGACCGCGCCGCCCAGATTATCGTCGATCGCTTAGGCTGCCGCCGAGTGATGATCACCTTGTCCGAGCACGGTATCTACACCTTCCAGGACGGGCGGGGGACCATTTATCCCACCGATGCCCGACGGATTGCCGATGTCAGTGGAGCGGGGGATACCGTGATTAGCGTGGCGGGCTGCGCGCTGGCCGCGGGCATGGAGTTGGCCGACGCCGCCCGGCTGGCGAACCTCGCCGGCGCCCAGGTCATCAGCCGTCCGGGGGTAGTAGCCGTGGATCTCCCCGAACTGCGCACGGCCTGGCGCGCGTTGTCCTGAACACGGTTTAGGGCGCGGAGTTATACCCAAGGATTACCCAAATTACCTTATGCTACTATTTGAATTATTGGGCCTCGATCTGGATTTCCAGCCGCTTCTTGACGAGCTGAGGAGTTGGTGGGCCTCCGCGCTGCGCCACCTGCCTAACATCGTGCTGGCGATTTTCGTCGTCATCATCGGCTACATCGTTACCACCTTCGCCAAGAAGTACTTCAACAAGATCAGTCATCGGTTGGTACGGGATGCTACCGTCGCCGGACTGCTAAGCTCCTTCCTGACGGCCCTGCTGGTCCTTGCCTTCCTTTTTCTGACCCTATCGGTACTGGACCTCACCGGAATCGTCCAGAGCGTGCTCGCGGGTGCGGGGGTCGTCGGACTGGCGCTCGGCCTCGCCTTTCAGGATCCCATCCTAAATCTCTTCAGCGGCATCATGCTTTCCGTACGGTCGCTGTTCCGCATCGGTGACCTGATTGAGGTCGGTGGATTTTTCGGGAAGGTGCAGGAGGTGACGCTACGCAACACCATTTTGTATACGCTGCAGGGTCAGGAGGTCCTCATTCCCAATAAGGTGGTGGCCCAGGAATCAATTAAGAACTACAACACCCTGCGGATGCGCCGGGTGGATCTGAGCTGCGGCGTCAGTTACGGAGACGATCTGGATAAAGTGCGCGAACTCACCATTGGCGCAATCCGGGAGCAGGTGCCCCACGACAAGGGAAAGGACGTTCAGCTTTTTTTTAACGAGTTCGGGGATAGCTCCATCAACTACACACTTCGTTTCTGGATCGACCAGGGGAAGACCGGACAGGCCGATTACCTCTCCGCCCAGAGCGAGGCCATCATGGCCATCAAGCGCGTGTACGACGAAAACGACATCATGATACCGTTCCCCATTCGCACCCTGGACTTTGGGATCAAGGGGGGAGAAAAGCTCTCGGAGGTTATGCCCGACTTTAACAAAAAGTCACCGGACGGGGCCCACGACCAGAACGAACAACCCATCTGATCTCCTGTTTTAAGGTAGAGAGTGCAACCAACCCGCACGGGTGAACCACAGAACTGCACTCCGGCAAATATTAAATAAAAGTATTATACCTATGAAATTTCGCACTATTTCTTTCGCGCTCCTTCTTGGCCTGAGCGGTATGTTTTACAGCTGTGCCGAAGGCAGCGAAGCAGACAATGCAGCTGATCAAATCGAAGCCGGTACGGAAAACGCCGTAGCTAACATGGGCGCGGAGATCCGCGAGGAGAGCAACGATCTGGACCGCAACTTCCGGGACGCCCGCACCAGCATCGACAACCGCATGACCGAGCTCGACAACGACATGGAAAATGCCAGCGACGAAGCCAAGGCTGAAATGCAGCAAGAGTACGACCAACTGAAGGCCTACCGTACTGACCTGGACGACCGCATGAACCGCGTCGGTAACAACATGGAAGCCGGCTGGAAAGACTTCAAGGGCGACGCCAAGGAAGGCTGGAAAAGCTTCAAGAACGACTCGGACCGCCTCCTCAAGGACATCGAGCGTTCGACCGATCCCGAAGGCGACCTCGACTAAGTCAAATCGTAACGCATAAAGGCCCGGTGGAGGTAGGTGCAATATCCTCTCCATCGGGCTTTTTTTATCCAGTTAACAGCAAGCTAATCATGATCAGAAAAGGAAGCAAGGTCAAGTGGAAGTGGGGCAACGGCGAAGCCACCGGGAAGGTGGAAGAAACCTACACGGAAGAAGTGACCAAAACCATCAAGGGTTCCGAAATCACCCGCAAGGGAGAAAGTGGAAATAAAGCCCTTTACATCAAACAGGAGGATGGAGATTCGGTATTAAAGCTAGAATCGGAAGTCGAAAAAGCATAAGCCCATGGACAACAACTCGGATATGAAAACGCCCTACGAAATTCGTCCCGAGGGCACGGACGCCATTCTCAATGAAATCGCGATGGCCCACCGGCAGTCTTCCGGATACTACCGCGACATTGCTTCGGCTATTCAGTCGGAGGAAGACACCGCCGCCAATTTTTTCACCACTTTGGCCGGCTACCACGATAAGATGCTGAACAAGATCAACGGCATCCTCTCCGACATCTCCGGTGGCGTGCATACGCCTTCCCGCACCTCGGAAACCGTACTCAAGAAGCAGGAGGCGTCGCTTAATCGCGCCCTGCAGAACAAGAACATCAGCGAGCTGACCTCCCTGGCTCACCAGAACGAGGAGGGAATCAGCGACATCTACGAGCACGCGCTCGCCAACGATAAGCTACTGGACTTTGCCGAGGAGATGCTCCACGAGCAGCATCAGGAGATCCTCGTCTGGGTCAACCGAGCCGACCGCTACAAGACGGTTCCCCAGGACCGCAACGACACCTACGACCATCCGAGCACCGATCCGCTCTCTCAATCCTAGATTAATGAAATACCCCCTTTACGTACTGGTGACCCTGATTTCTTTTCCCCTTGCTGCACAGCGTACGGCCGATATTCAGGATGGCAATACGGAATACGACAAGAAAACCCTTCCTTCGTTGATTCTAACTTTGGAGGCGCCGGTCGATGCGGTATACGAACCCTGGCAAGAGTTTTGGGAAGAGCGGTACGCTATCGACATCGATCGCGAGGACAAGGACGGAAATTCTATCGCCTACCTAGCCCCTCAGGTCAACCTACCCGGCGTGAGTGAGAAAAATTTGGACCTGTACACGAATGTCTACGGCGATGAGCGCGGTAGCCAGGTGGCGGTAAGCATGGCCTTTTCCGAGACGGACGTGGTAGATCGAAATAAATACCCTACGGGATATGCCGCCAGCCGGGCCGTACTCGAAGAATTTAGGACGTACTTTTACACCGCGTATTTCGACAAACGGGTAGAGGAAGTGACCGATGCGCTGGAAGATGTACGCGACGATTCGCAGGACGCTTCAAAGGACGCGGAGAAAGCCCGCTCGCAGATCGAGAAGTACGAAAATAAGATTGAAAAACTACGACGCAAGATCGAGGACACCCGGGAGGAGGTCGGTGACGAACTGCAGACCGCGGAGGAGAAGGCCACGCGGGTACGTGAACTGGAAGACGAGCTGCGTACCCTACAGGTATCCCGCCGGAAATACGTAGGTTAAAGGAAAGTATAAAATTTAAACTCAGCTATTTATGGCTCAAGTAAGCCCCACCACGCACGAAAACCCGCCACACCTCGATACCCCGAAGGCGCTCAATTACAACGTCAACAAGCGGGGCATGAGGTACGGCGTGATTCTCGGTCTCGCGGTTTCTATTTACTTACTGGTGGTCAACGCCCTTTTCGGGGATTTACCCATCAGCGTGCGCTTCGCTAAACACCTGCTGATCATCCCGATCGTATGGTACGCCACGAAAGAGTATGCAGACGCGATCTATGACAGCAACTCGATATTCAAAGCGGAGATCGGACTGCTGTTTCGCATCGGAGCGTGGGCTACCGTGGTGCTCGCCGTACTGAATATATCCCTGTCCGCCTTCAATCCCGAGTGGGGCTTCGAGCAGTTCATGAACGATAACACTACCTTCGGTGACGCGATGATGAATAGCTTTTTCGTAGCCATGGAGACGCTGGTCTTCGTCGTCATCATCGGCTTCGTCTTCATGCAGTACTACAAACGTGGGGGCTCTCCGGAAGACTGATGCCGAAGCTCTCCTTAAATAAGCGACCGGCCTCCGGAACCGTCAATTTCCAGGCGGTGGCTCACTTTCTGATCTGCCTGTGTATCGTGCTCTACGCGCTCTACGCAGGCAGCTCTTTTTTCATTCCCATCACTTACGGCATCTTCTTCGCCCTGATGCTCCAACCGGTTTGTAAGGGATTTGAAGACATCATCAGCAGTCGTATCGTATCCGTGCTGCTGACGCTCTCTACGGCCGGCCTTCTGGTAATCGGGGTGATCGTATTCTTCTTCAACCAGGTACAGTCCATCCTTACGGAAGCGGACGATATATACTCCGGCCTGCAGGAAACCATGTACGAGTGGGCGGAGTACGGCGGGCACACCTTCGGGCTGTCCGGTGCCGAGGTGCAGGTATACATCGACCAGGCCATCACCAGCGTATCCGATGAGCCCCTCGGCATCGTGTCCACGGGACTTTCTACCAGCGGGGTGCTCCTGGCGAACTTTTCCCTGGTAATGATCTATACTTTCTTCTTTCTGCTGTACCGGACGGCGGTCAAGAATTTCGTGCTTGGCCAACTCAGCGACGGCGACCAGCAGGAGGGGATGCAGACGCTCTCGGAAGTCCAGCAGGTAGCAAAGAATTACCTGGGCGGAATGGGTCTGGTCATGCTTATCCTCGGCGTGCTCAACAGCTTAGGCTTGCTGGCCATCGGCATCGAATACTACCTGGTCTGGGGTTTTCTGGCGGCCGTGCTCGGCATTATACCCTACATCGGGACCGTCATTGGTGGAATGCTTCCCTTTCTGTTTGCCATCGCGACGACGGAGAGCCTCTGGCAGCCGCTGATGGTGATTGTCCTCTACATCACCGTGCAGTTTATCGAGGGCAACTTCATCACCCCGAAGGTGCTCGGCGGCAGCGTTAAGATCAATGCGCTGGCCGCCATCATTGCGGTCATCATCGGTAGCTTTTTCTGGGGGATTGCCGGCATCATCATTGCCATCCCCCTGCTGGCCATGCTGCGCATCGTGCTTACTCACATTGAGGGTCTGCGTCCGCTGGCCCTGCTGATGAGCGATGACCTCTACGAAGAGTCTCACCAGTTCCTGACCGAGTTCAACCATTCCCGCTACCGACTTTCCAACATCTTCCGGGGCAAGACCAGTCTCACCATGGTTCCGCGCAAGCGCCTAAGCGGCAGTAAGGAATCTAAGGAAGTAGGCCAAGCCGATACCGAGGTAGTTTCCAACACCAAAACCAAGTAAAGAGACGGCGATAGCTGCCGCCAGCAGGCTGCGGTTCTTCAGGGCGGCGGCTACCTGCACCACGAATACCGGTCCGTAGACGGCCGCCACGTAGCTGAGGATCACGGTATCGCGATCGATGCGAAAGAGCCGCGCCAGCAGAAGGTGGAGCAGGGTAGTGGATGCCAGGGCCAGCGCAGAGAAGTAGAGTAGCTGCAGCCCTTCCTCCGCCAGGGCCCGAAAATCCGCCATCAGACCGAGGGAAACACAGAAAATCAGGACGAAGTACTCGCCCAGGGGGTAGCTGTTGCCGATGCGCTGCCGCAGGGGCGTCAGCGTAACGGCCAGGCTGAGCGAGGTGACGGTGAGTATCAGCACCGTAGGATCCAGGAAACTTCCGGATAAAACCCGGCACAGCAGACTGCCCCCCAGGGTCACGAGCAGGCCCGCCCCCAGTTGACCCAGCCTATGGAGCGGGAGGATGTTGGGTCCCGGGCGCTCGGCACCCGCGACCCCGCCGACTGGGGCTTGGGGAGTGACCGTATAAATGCGGGCAAACAGGGCCGGCAGAAAGGTCACTAGCCCGAGCAAGTACGCTCCGCCCAGCATGATGTCGGCCGCCTGGATGAGCACGAGGTATTCAGGCGGCGCCTCGAGGGCAATCCCGATGGCCTGCACGTTGGGCGTACCGCCGGTGTACAGCCCGGTCAGCATACCGGAGATCTTCCAACCATCCGGGATCCGCGCGGCGAAGTAAAGGCCAGCCGCCGCGGTGCAGAGTAGCCCCGACAGGCAGCAGAGAAAGAAGGAAAACAGCATACGGCGGGCGTATCCAAAACTTTCGCGGAGCTTGACCGCGAAGAGCAACAAGGGCAGGCCGATGAGCATACTTCCACCGGCGATGGCCTGCATCAGGCTCTCATCTACGGACCACAGGCGTAGGTTGCTGACCAGGATACCGATGCCGTAGCACAGCACGATCGAGCTGCACCACTCCGGGATGGAGCGACGGGATTGTGCCGCGTTCGCCAGAAGCGGGAACAGGACCGCCAGAAGTACGCTGAAGAGATCGGCCACGGCCACCGGATCAGTAGCGATTTTGCTCCATACGGGGGGTGCCGGAAGCGGGGACGGTAATGATGAGTAAGTTTCCGTAGTCGCTCTCGTCGAAGGCCGATAACGCTTCACTACCGGCCAGGAGATTCGCGAGGGCGGGGGTGGTATTGCTGTGACCGACGACGAGGACGGTTTCCCCGGCGTGGCGGTCCCGCAGCCTGCGGGCAAATTGATCGAGCCGCTCCGGATCGTAAAGGTTAACCTCCAGGCCGCGTAGTTCGGCGGTGGGCGTAGCGGTCTGCCGCGTACGCTTGGTGTCCGTGGAGTAGACGTGGGATACCGCCCGGTCGGCGAGTCGATCCCGTAGCCGCTTGGCCCGGGCCGTCCCCTCCGCCGTCAGGTCGGGGTTATCACCCTCCGCTTTCTCGGCGTGGCGGACGAGGATGAACGTCGTGACCGCCTGCCTTGCAGACGATTCAGTAGATTGATCGTCCACCGGCCCACAGCCGAGCAGGAGAAAGAGGCAGAGCGAAAGTAAGGGGGAACCATTCATATGCCTTCCTTCATTTTTTCCGCGTTCTCGGCTACCTGCAGGCCCTCGATGATGGGCTCCAGGTTGCCGGCGACGATCTTATCTAAATTGTGGAGCGTCAGGTTGATGCGGTGATCGGTGACGCGATTCTGCGGATAATTATAAGTCCGGATCTTTTCGCTGCGGTCGCCGCTGCCCACCAGCGATTTTCGCGCATTGGCGAGCTCGCTGGCGGCGGCGCTGTCCGCGGCATCCTTGATGCGGCGGTAGAGTTGGGCCATCGCGATCTCCTTATTCTTGTGCTGACTCCGTCCGTCCTGGCTTTCGGAGACGATGCCGGTCGGGAGGTGGGTGATGCGGATGGCGGATTCCGTCTTGTTCACGTGTTGTCCGCCCGCGCCGGAAGCCCGGAAGGTGTCGATTTTCAGGTCGGCCTTGTTGATGTTGATGTCTTCCTCCTCCACCTTGGCCAGTACGGCTACCGTGGCCGCGCTCGTGTGGACGCGGCCCTGGCTTTCGGTCTTCGGCACCCTTTGCACGCGGTGTACGCCGGATTCAAACTTCAGGCTGCTGTACACGTCGTCGCCGTGTACCTCGAAGACCACCTTGGAGTAGCCACCGGCGGTGCCTTCGTTCTCGTCGATCACCTCGACGCGCCAGCCCTGGGTGTCGACGTAACGCTTATACATATCGAAGAGGTCGCCGGCAAAGATGGCCGCTTCGTCGCCTCCGGTCCCGCTGCGGATCTCCATGATGATGTCCCGCTCGTCCTCGGGGTCCTTGGGGATGAGCATGACCTTGACGCGCTCGTCCATGAGCGCCTTGCGTTCCCGGAGTTCTTCGAGTTCGAGCTGGGCCATCTCGCGCATCTCCGGATCGGGGTCCTTGCGCATGGCTTCGGTACTGGCCAGGTTCTCGGCGAGTTCGCGGTATTCGAGGTAGGTATCGGCGATGGGCTTAAGCTTGCCGTATTCCTTATTCACCTTGGTGAAGCGGACCTGGTCGGTGATGATTTCCGGATCGGAGAGTTGCTCTTCAAGGTTCTTGAAACGGTGGAAAATGGCTTCGAGCTGGTCGATCATAGGGGCGCACTTGGCTGGGGCGGGCCAAGATACGGCGGGGCGCTACAAAAACTCCAGTTCGTCCTCGTCGTCCATACGAATGCGGACCGCGGGGCGGGTGTCGAGCTCGTCCCGCTGGCGGCGCTGTACGGTAAAGCTGGCTTCCCGCAGCACGTCGGAGCGGATCTTCCCGAAGCGAGTCGGTAGGCCGGCGCCATCGTCGCCCATGGCCAGTACGGCCGCCAGCGGCGACTCCAGGTCTTCGCACAGTCGGTAGCAGAAGGAGTCCAGGGCGAGCCGTACGGCGACCTCATCGCGGCTATTAACCAGGCAGTCCGCCACGCGGGCGGTGGCCGGAATGAGTACGGTAAGCGCGCGGCCGTGGTAACTCAGCAAGGTATCGATCTTGGGGTGCAGCTTTGGGAACCATTCCCGCAGCGTTTCCCGGTCGGGGAAGATCAGTTCCGGCACGTTCATGCGCGAGGAAGGGCATACTTCCAGTAGCCGCTTGACCGAAGGTAATCGGCGGGCGTCGGCGGTCACCTGCCACAGATTGGCGGTCGGCAACAGTACCAGTCCTCCGCTCTTCAGAATGGAAAGCGCGCCGGTCCCCCGCGGTGGGGGGCGATGGTGCATGTCGGGAGAAGTATCTAGTGTAATCATTCAGGCAAGGTGTGTCCTTCCACCTAAAAAGGAAAGAAGGAATAATGACGTTCCTCCACGAGGAGCGTGCGTAAACTAAACCGGGTAGCGACGGCTGACCGACAAGCCAGTGCCGACGCTCGAACCTCCGTTCAGCTAAGGAAACTGTAATTTCACGCGGAGATTGTTTTCCTCCTAAAAATTTCCCTTTGCTCCATTCTGTCCGCTTCCGCCTGTGTGCAGCCCTTCTGACGGCGGCGCTGCTCCTTCCCGGCCGAATGCTCGCGGACCATATCGTAGGCGGGGAATTCCGCTACGAGTTCTTAGGCTACCGGAATAATGACCCAAGCACGGGCGTGCTGCGCTACCGCATCACCATCAATATGTACCGCGACTGCATCGGCGATGGCGCCTGGTTTGACGGCGGTGACCCCCGGGCGACCACCGATACGCCCAGTGCCGACGGCAACATCAGCATCTACGTCGGCAATCAGTATTACGTCCGTACCAAGGACATTCGCCTGGTTGGCTCTCCCCAGGATGTTCCCATCAATCTGGGTAATCCCTGCCTCGTAGTCACCGAGCCCATCTGCCAGGAGATCGGCACCTACTCCTTCGTGCAGGAGCTGCCGGTCTCGACCGAAACGTACACCTTCGTGTACCAACGTTGCTGCCGGAATGAGAGCATCCGGAACCTGCAGAATCCGCGACAGATCGGCTCTACCTACTTTATCCAAATCACGCCCGAAGCGCAGCAGGTGCTGAACAGCAGCCCAAAGTTTAACATTGATCCGCCGATCGCGATTTGCATCAACGAAGCCTTCCAGATCGACCTGGGGGCTACGGATACCGACGGCGATAGTCTGGCGTATAAATTCTGTGACCCCAAGCTCGGCGGAGGGACCGACGGCGGCCGTAACGGATTTCTAACGTTGAGTTACTTCGACGACATCGTCCCCCTGGAAGAAAGTCCCTTTCCTTACGCATCCGTTGACTGGGTGTCTCCGAAATACAACTCCAGGGACCAGTTAGGCGTCGGCAGTACCCTGAGCGTCGATGCCTTTACGGGCCTGCTTTCCGGGGTGCCGATCTTTCCGGGTACCCACGTGCTCGGGATTTGCGTCGAGGAATGGAGCCGGGATTCGGTGCCCGTCCTGCTCAGTGAGACCAAACGGGAATTCCAACTGAACGTGGCCGCCTGCGGATCGACCGTGAAGGCCGATCTTCTCGAAACCGAGATCGACGACCAGGGCCGCTTCTTCATCCGCCAGTGTGGGTTGGGAGAGAACCTCATCATCAATGAGAGCACCCGCCTGTCCTCCATCCAGAGCTATGACTGGGAACTGACGGGCCCCGGGGGCGAATTGATCACGGGTGATTCCCGAGACCTGGTCACCAATATCAACGAGGTGGGCGTGTACGAAGGTATCATGTTACTGAACCGTACTTCATTTGCCGACAACTGCAAGGACACGGCCGTCTTCCTGCTGGGAGTTTACCCCGCACTGGTCGCGGATTTTGAGGCCACGGAAATTGTCTGTGAGCCCGCGCCCGTAGCCTTCACCAATCTGTCCACGGCCTTGGGGGGGCAGGAGATCGTAAGTTATTCGTGGGACTTTGGTGATGCCTCCACTTTGGACACGCAGGTCGAACCCGTACATACTTACCTCAAGCCGGGGGATTTTCCGGCCAGTCTGCGCATCACCGATGAGAACGGCTGTGCCACCGAAACGACCAAAACGGTCGGCTACTTTCCCACGCCCCGGACGATCCTCCTCGAACCCCTGGATGGCTTTGGCTGCGCGCCCTTTACCAACCAGTTTATCAATCGTTCCATCCCCATCAGCGACGATTACGTTTTTGATTGGGAATTCGGTGATGGCACCCGGTCCGATGAACGGGATCCGCTGCATGAGTACCCCGAGGTAGGGCGCTACGATGTCTACCTGGGCATCACCTCTCCACTGGGCTGCTTCGTGGACACCACCTTCCGGGAGCTGATCGACGTTCGGGATTCCCCCACGGCCAACTTTGACCTCAACCCCGAACAACCGACAAATATCTTTCCCGATTTCTGGGTCCTGGACCGCAGTATCGGCTCCAACACCCAACGCTATGAGCTTTCCGACGCGGGAGGAGTGGAAATTTTTGCTGCCCCCGGTCCCGATTTTGAGTACCGCCTCCGGGACACCGCGACCCTGACGATCATGCAGATCGTTTCCCATATCAGTGGCTGCCGCGACAGCATCACCAAGGATTTGAGGATGTACCTGACCAACACCTTCACCGCCCCAAACGCCTTCACCCCGAACGGCGATGGCCGGAACGACCGCTGGCTGCCGGAAGGCATATGGGAGGGAGCCACGGCTTACGAACTGCGGATCTGGGACCGCTGGGGCGAGCAAATATTCGCCACCAATGAGTTCGACGGCAGTTGGGACGGGACCTACAAAGGCTCCAACAGCCCGGCGGGGGGATACTTATGGGATGTTCGCTTCGTTAACGCCAGCGGAGAACCCGAAGCCTTTAAGGGCGGGGTAGTGCTAATCCGCTGACCACCGCCACCGTTCCAACTCCAGACTGGCCGGAAAACGGAAGGTTTCGGAAAGGCGGAACCCGTTATTCATCAGGGCCCGACGGGAAGCCTCATTCTCCGGTTCAACGTGCGCGATGGGGCTCAACTCGTCCGCCCGGGCCATTTCCACGAAGCGGCGGATCGCCTCGGTAGCGAATCCCCGGCGCCGGTAGGCTTCGGTGACGTGGTAGCCAATTTCGATATCTTCCTCTCCCGGGAGCAGTCCCTTTCCCCCGATGTTGCCGACCACGGCCTGGGCCTCCGGCAGTACGATGAGGAAGGGTAGGGCATAGCGGACCGTAAGGGGGTCACTTTGGATCAGGTACCGACTTTGGTCGAGGACCGGAAGGGGGGACAGAGCTCCCGGAACGATCATCCACTGGCGAAAAGTGGCCGGATGCCGGAGCAGCTTACGCCACTCCTCCAAATGGGGTTGATACAGCTCAATCATCGCGGCTAGCTTACTCGAGTTCCATACCTGCGAGCCGCAAGCCCTCCGATTCGTCCCTCCACCGGTGCACGAAACGTTCTCGGTACTCGCCTTGCTCTCCATCCGCGGCCCAGGAAAAGATACGGATGCCCCGAACGACGGTCACCGCAGCCGCCGGACTTACCTCTATACTGTCCGAGTGGATTTGCAGGCGGGGAAACACGGCGCGAAGCTGCCCGAGTTCGTTAAGCCACTGATCCTTGGTTTTTTCGGTACCCTGGCCGGAGTAGGTCACGGTGAAGTCGTCGGTCAGCATGCGCTCCAGGACCGCCGCGTCGAGGCTCTCATAGGCTCCGGTGAAGACACGCTCCGCCGCGAGGACATCCCCCCGCTCGCTACGCGCTCCCGGTTTATCTTGGGCGGGGCCACAGGTGCAGAGTAGGCACGCGCCGAGTGCCGCAAGCAGGATCGTTTTCATACCCTTGCTAACACATCAAGACCTGAATTGTAAACCATTTCCCATGCAGCACTTTCGAGCGTTCTCCCCGGCCCTGCTTTTACTAGGCCTTCTCGGCACCTGCGCGCCGCCGCCCGAGCCCGCGGAGGAAGCAGGGGCGGTGGCAATCATCCAACGTGCAGTCGCGGCACACGGGATGGAGGGGTTTGACGCAGTAGACGCCAGCTTCACCTTTCGGGACCGTGACTACACCATTCGGCGCGCAAACGGAAGCTTTCGGTATACCCGTACTTTTGTCGACTCCCTCGGTCATGAATTAGTGGACGAACTCACCAACGCGGGTTTGCGTCGCACGCGCAACGACACCTTACTAACGCTGAGCCCCAAGGACAGCACTGCATATGCCGCATCCGTGAATTCCGTACGGTACTTTTTCATGCTGCCCTATGGCCTGTACGATCCCGCGGTCAACACGGAGCTGCTGTCGCCGACCACTATTTCCGACAGAAGGTACGAGCGGGTACAGGTAACCTTCGATGCCGAGGGGGGCGGTGAGGATCACGACGACGTCTATCAATATTTCTTCGCTCAGGAAACCGGCGAGCTGGATTTTCTCGCCTATACCTTTGAGGCCGAGGAGGGCGGTATCCGCTTCCGGGAGGCGATAAATAAGCGGCGGGTACAGGGGGTGCTAGTACAGGATTACGTCAATTACGGGCTGGACGGAGCGGACCGGGAGATCGACGGCATCGAGCAGCGGTTCGCGGAGGGCGTACTCCCGGAACTGTCCCGCATCGAGAATATCCGCGTGGCCATTGATCAGTAGCCAGCCGGTGCGGGCAGTAGTCGATGCACGAAGTCCCGCTCGCGCCACCAGGGGTGGGGGAGGCTCAGGCGCTCGTCTTCGTAGATGATGTCGTCCAGGAAAATGAGGTCAATGTCCACGGTACGTGGTCCCCAGTGCTCCTTCCGCTCGCGTCCCAATTCAGCTTCGATACTTTGCGTGACCGTGAGGAGATGATGGAGGTAGGCGTTGACCGTTTGGGCCGCGCTCCGGTCGGGCGCGTGGAGGACGATCACCTGGTTAAGGAAAGCGGGCTGATCCAGTTTGCCCCAGGGGGGGGTTTGAAGCAAGTCACTTTCGTACACGATTTCTCCGAGCCGCTTGGACAGGAGCCGGCGGGCCTCCCGCAGATACTGGTCCCGATCGCCGAGGTTAGAACCCAGGGATAGCGTTAGTTTTGCCATTCTCCAAAAGTACGTATGAGTTTACCTCCCTTCCTCGTGATCGAGGGCAACATCGGTGCGGGCAAGACGACGCTGTCTACCCGGCTCTCCGAAGCGTTCAACCGCCGGCTCATCCTCGAGGCCTTTGACGATAATCCCTTCCTTCCGCTGTTCTACGCGGAGCCCGAGCGCTACGCCTTTCCCGTCGAACTGTTCTTCATGGCCGAGCGCCACAAGCAACTGCAGCACGAACTGGCCAACCGGGAACTGTTCACCCAGGGCACGATCGCCGATTATCTGTTCATCAAGACGCTGCTGTTTGCCCGCAACAGCCTGACGGAGGAGGAATTTCAGCTGTTCGGACGTCTCTTCCGGGCCATGGACGCCAACTTCCCGAAACCGGACCTGATCGTCTACCTCCGCCGACCCATCGAAGCCCTACAACAAAACATCGCCCGACGGGGTCGCAGCTACGAGGGAAATATTCAGAACGACTACCTGGTATCGGTAGAGCGTGCCTACCTGAGTTACTTCAATACCCTTAAGGGGACGCCAGTGGTGGTGCTGGACGTGGGCCACACCGACTTTGCGGCCTCCGAAACCGCCTACCGGCGGATCGTTGACCTGCTGACCGTGCCCTACGCGGCGGGCGTACACCACCGTTCGCTGGAGGACTGAGTTTATTCCTTCCGCTCGTCGCCGATCATCTCCAGGGGCCAGCGGACCTTGCCCTTGAGGTGGTAGGTCGACAGGCGGTTGTGGTAGTAGAACAGCATGGAGAAGTTGTCGCTGACGATGCGTCCGGCGGAATCGTACTTCAGCGGTTTGTCGATGTGGTAATTTCCGATGCTGACGATGCCGTGGGCCATGATCTCGTCGGCCGGGCAGCGCAATTCGGCGGCGACTTTGGCTTTTCCCTCGGATTCCAGCTGCAACAGGCGGTCGCGCAACTGACCGATCACCTTGACGAGGGCATCCTTGCGGAAGAAAAAATCTTCGGCGGGCAGGCGGAGGAGGGCGTAGAGGTCGTCCTTGACGAAGGTGCGCTCCAGCATGGCGAAGGCGGCATAGCTGACCAGGTGGCTCGCCAGGATGATGCCGTCGTAGTGGTATTGCTCCACGATGCGGTTGGCGAGCAGGCGGGTGTACTCCGACTCCCGCTGCAGGTCCTTGTTGATGGCCCCGTGCTGGTCGCGGAAGTACTCGCGGGTACTGACGTGACGACCGCTCAGGCTGTAGCTTTTTCCGTTCGCGTCTACGCGGTTGCCCACCACGTCGAGGGGCTGGCCGAGCGAGATCGTGATTTCGTTACCCTTGCTGAAGACCCCCCACACGAACTTGAGGATGCTGCGTAGCGAGTGGAAGCTGTCCTGCGCCTTGATGTATCGGTCCTGTCCCTCCAGGCGCAGGTGCTGCTCGATGAGGAACTGGGCCTCCAGCACGAAGGGATAGCTCAGAATGACGGGAACGATGAACACCTTGTCGTCCCGGCCCTGCTGGTAGCGCGCCCGCTGGGCTTCCACCACCGTACCCAGCAACCCCATTTTGAGGCGGGTTTCGAGGGCGCCGGAGCGCGAGCGCGTGCCGCCCGGGAAGAACAGGGACGGGACGCCCCGCTGGATGATGAGTTTGCTCATCATTTTCAGCGTGGTCATGTAGATAGGGTTGCGCTTGCGGCGATCCACGCGGTAGGCCCCCAGGCGGTTCATGAAGTAGGCGGTGTACCCCGTGTTGTACAGGTTCAGACCGGCGCCGAAGGCCATGGCCGGCAGGCCCGCAACCTGGTCGAGGGCATAGCCGATGAGGATGCTGTCGAGATTACTAAAGTGGGTGGGCACGATCACCACCGTGCCCTGCTTGCTCAGTTGCCGCACCTGGTCGACGTATCCCCGGACCAGCAGCTTTTCCTGCAGCAAAATCTTTTTGGAGAACAGGCTTTTGAAGGTCCGTCCGGTGGCGGCATTCAGCAGGCGACCGAAAAAGAAGGTGAGAAAGCGGCGGGCGAAGCGGAAGGTCGGAATCTTGAAGGTGCCCACGATCTCCTCGGAGTAGCGGTGCACGATGCGCTGGAGTATGTTGCGGGCGGCCTCGTCCGCCGTCGTCGGTTCGTCCTCGTCGAGGCTCTGGGTGGCGAGCAGTTTGGCCAGGCGTTTCCAGTAGGAACGCTCCTGGGGGGGGTCCACTTTCCACGGCTCGGTACGGGTTCGCTCCTGCTCGCTGAAGATGGTCTTGCTGAGGACGTCGGGCAGATTATCGCCGGCCTCCTGCAGTATGCGCTGCCGGCTGGAGGCCTCCAGGGCTTCGACGAAGGCTTCCCGGTCTTCGCTGATTTTGTAGATCTCCCAGTCCTCGATGCGCGGAGCGGTGTGTGCGTAGCGTACGCCCTCGCGCTCGAAGGCGGAAGCGGGGGGGGTGGTGGGTTCGGCTTGGGTCGGTGCACGCATCAATCGTCAATTTACCCGCTATTCCGGAGAATAGAAGGGCCAGTGTAAATCCTTAAGGGTGGCCTCAATAAATTCGAGAATGTCGTCCCGGCCTATTTCCTTGGCCGCGCTCGTCAGAAAGATCGGGGGGAGCTCCTCCCACGTCCTGAGCAGTTCGCGCTTGAAGTCTTCCACGCTGCCGCCGTCCCGCGACTGCTTGCGGTCGGTTTTCGTGAAGGCCAGCACGAAGGGTACCCCGTGTTCCCCCAACCAGTTCACGAACTCCAGGTCGATGATCTGCGGCGGCACGTTGCTGTCGATCAGGACGAAGGCACAGACGAGCGTCTGCCGGTCGAGGAAGTACTTCTCGGTACGGTCCTCCCACTTGCCACGCGTTTTTTTGCTCTGCACCGCGTAGCCGTAGCCGGGCAGGTCGGTCAGGTACCAACTCTTGTTGATCAGAAAATAGTTGAGCAGCTGGGTTTTGCCCGGTTTGCCACTGGTGTGCGCCAGTTCCTTGCGCTGGGCGAGCATGTTGATGAGGCTGCTCTTGCCGACGTTACTTCGCCCGATGAAGGCAAACTCCGGCTTGCCGTCGCGGGGCGTCTGGGCGACCCGGGCGTGGGAGGAGGCGAATACCGAAGTTTTGATCTGGGCCAAGGCGGGTCAGGGTGAACTGGGTTACGGGAAAGCAAAGCACGCCCGCCTGATTGCTCGGGCGGGCGTGCCGGGTAGGGGAGGAAGTAGGACTTAATCGACCTTTTCTTCCTCGGAGCTGGATTTCTGTTTGGGTTTCTTCTGCACCTTTTTAGGGCTGATGATGACGTTCATTCGCCGGCCCTCCATCTTGGGCATCGCCTCGGCGGCCCCTAAGTCTTCGAGATCCTTCATGAAGCGCAGGAGCAGCAGCTCACCGCGGTCCTTGAAGACGATCGAACGTCCGCGAAAGTGTACGTACGCCTTCACCTTGGCACCATCCTCGAGGAAGCCACGCGCGTGGCGAACCTTGAATTCGAAGTCGTGGTCGTCGGTATTGGGGCCGAAACGAACCTCCTTGATTACGGTTTTTACCGCTTTGCTGCGGATCTCTTTTTCCTTACGCTTCTTCTCGTAGAGGAATTTCTTGTAGTCCGTAAGTCGGACCACCGGAGGACTGGCGTTCGGGCTGATCTCGACGAGGTCGAGGCCGAGGTCGCGCCCCCACTGCTTCAGTTTCCGTATATCAAATACCCCGCTTTCCACCGTCACGCCGAGCTCTTCCGAGATCTGTTCCAGGTTGTCTCCGACCAGGCGTACCTCGGGTACGCGAATCATGTCGTTGATGCGAAATTGGGGGGTGGGTTCTTCTCTGCGTACGTAACGATTGCGGCCGCCGCCTCTTCTCTTAGCCAATAGATTGGTGTTGTGTGATAAAATGTAAAAGTAAATGCAGGGGAGAAGTTTAATGACCTCCCCCAACAAAAAAGATCGGGCGGGGCGGGCGGGCCGGCCGAAACCGGGTAGCCGCCCCCCCTTGTTTACCGCTTATTCCTCGGAAGCGACCACTTCCTTCTGTGCGATCTCCAGGCCGTCACCCGCCTCGTTGAGTTTCGCCAGCAGGGAAGTACCGCTTTCGGGGTTGTTGTTCAGGATGAATTCGGCCAGGGGATCCTCGATGTACTTCTGGATCGCGCGGTGCAAGGGTCGGGCACCGAACTGGGGATCGAATCCTTTCTCGGCGACGAATTTCTTCGCCGCGTCGTCCAACGCCAGGCTAAACTCCAGCCCGGTCAGGCGCTTGTACAGGTCGGCCAGGGCGATGTCGATGATGCGGAAGATCTCCTCCTGCCCCAGGCTGTTGAAGATGACCACGTCGTCGATCCGGTTAAGGAATTCGGGCGAGAAGGTCCGCTTGAGGGCGTTGTTGATGACCGACTTGCTGTTCTCTTCGGCGTTTTCGGTGCGGGCTTTGGTGGCAAAGCCTACGCCTTGTCCGAAGTCCTTCAGCTGCCGGACCCCAATGTTGGAGGTCATGATGATCATGGTGTTCTTAAAGTCCACCTTACGTCCCATGCCGTCCGTCAGCTGCCCGTCGTCGAGGACCTGCAGCAGGATGTTGTACACATCGGGGTGGGCCTTTTCGATCTCGTCGAGCAGGATCACGCTGTAGGGCTTGCGGCGCACTTTTTCGGTGAGCTGTCCGCCCTCCTCGTAGCCGACGTAGCCCGGAGGCGCGCCGATGAGGCGGCTGACGCTGAATTTCTCCATGTACTCCGACATGTCGATGCGGATCAGGCTCTCCTCGCTGTCGAAGATGTACTTCGCCAGGGCCTTGGCCAGCTCCGTCTTGCCGACTCCCGTGGGGCCGAGGAAGATGAAGGTCCCGATGGGCTTGCTGGGGTCCTTCAGGCCCACGCGGTTGCGCTGAATGGCCTTGGTGACCTTGGTGATGGCGTTGTCCTGACCGATGATCACGGCCTGCAGGTCGCTTTCCATGCCGACCAGCTTCTTGCTCTCGTTCTGGGCCACGCGACGAACGGGGATGCCGGTCATCATGCTGACCACCTCGGCGATATCCTCCTCATTGACGGGGTAGCGCTTGGTCTTAGCCTCTTCTTCCCACTGCTTCTTGGCGTCTTCGAGGTTGCGCTGCAGCTTACTTTCCTGGTCGCGCAGGTCTGCGGCACGCTCGTACTGCTGGTTCTTAACGGCGGCGTTCTTCTGCTCCTTGACCTCTTCGATCTTGGCTTCTACCTCCTCGATGTGGGCGGGCACCGTGATGTTCTTCAGGTGGGTGCGGGCACCGACCTCGTCGAGCACGTCGATGGCCTTATCGGGCAGGAAGCGGTCGGTGATGTAGCGGTCGCTCAGCTTGACGCAGGCCTCGATCGCGTCGTCGGAGTAATTCACGTTGTGGAAGTCCTCGTACTTCGGCTTGATGTTGTTGAGGATGTGTACGGCTTCCTCGGCGCTGGGGGGGTTGACCAACACCTTCTGGAAGCGCCGGTCGAGGGCACCATCCTTTTCAATGTGCTGGCGGTACTCGTCCAGGGTGGAGGCCCCGATGCACTGAAGCTCACCCCGGGCGAGGGCGGGCTTGAAGATGTTGCTGGCGTCGAGCGAACCGGTAGCACCACCGGCACCGACGATGGTGTGGATCTCGTCGATGAACAGGATTACGTCGCGGCTCTTCTCCAGCTCGGTCATGATCGCCTTCATGCGTTCCTCGAACTGCCCGCGGTACTTAGTGCCGGCCACGAGGGCGGCCAGGTCGAGCATTACGATGCGCTTGTCGAAGAGCGTCCGACTCACCTTGCGGTCGCGGATGCGCAGGGCCAGGCCCTCCACGATGGCGGTCTTGCCGACGCCGGGCTCACCGATCAGGATGGGGTTGTTCTTCTTACGCCGGCTGAGGATCTGGGAAACCCGTTCGATTTCCGTTTCCCGCCCGATAATGGGGTCGAGGCGATCGTCTTCCGCCAGGGCGGAAATGTCGCGACCGAAATTATCGAGCACGGGGGTGCGGGATTTGGAGTTGCCCTGTCCGCGGCCACCCCGACCCTGGCCGCCGCGGCCCTGATCGTCGTCCTCAAAGTTCTCTTCACCGGACCCGGGGGCCTGGTTCATCGGTAGGGTTTCGTCTTCGGTAAAATCTTTTTCGTCTTTCACGTAATCGAGTTCTGCTTTATAAATTTCGTACTCCACCTCAAACTGCCGCAGAATCTTGGTCGCGGGCAGTTCCTTGTTACGAAGAATGGAAAGGATCAGGTGTTCGGGACTGACCTGGGAGGTCTTGAGGGCCTTCGCTTCCAGGAAGGTCACCTTCAGTACGCGGTCGGCCTTGTCGTTGAGGGGGAGTTTAGCGATGGAGTGCCGGCTGGCCTGTCCGCCGTTGCGCTGTACGTTTTCGCGGAGCGTGTCGGTGAGCGCATCGATGTCGACGGCGAGGTTGCGCAGTACCCGGGTAGCCAGGCTGGTGCCCATACTCAGCACGCCGAGGAGGAGGTGTTCGGGGCCCACGTAGGTATGGCCCATCTTCTCGGCCTCCTGCTTGCCACGGGCCATGGCCTGTTTTATTTCGGGGTTAAATTCCCTTTGTGGAGGATTCATTCAATAGATGTTGTAGATAAAATAAGCGGGGGCGGGGGCGCCGGTGCAAAGCCAGTCTCGTGGAGTGCGGAAAGCGCTTGCCCTAAAGTTAACGCCTGAGTGGAAGAATTGTGCCAGCGGGGATGCACTGCCAAAAAAACCTGACAAATCGCCGATAGGTGCCAACAATATTTGGCCGGTGACCGGGCGTACCTATTGGAAACAAGCTAAGGTCCGTTTGGTTGGTCTGGTCCGGAGTGCAAGCTGTCCTGCTGAAGGCATGCGGCAGGACATGTACCTTCGCAGTTCTACTATGAACGCCCTGATCTTGAAACAGTACCTCCTTACCCTGCTCGTTGCTGTAGTCTTCCTGGCGCAGTCCCTGGGGGCTACGGGAGACAGCCTGTACTTCCTGCTCCCGTCCGATACGGTGATCCTCCACGCCGACCCGGCCTCCGGCCATTTGCTCTTCGACCATTACCTGGCTCCCCGGCAGACCCTCTATGGCGCGGCACGTTTTTACGGCTTAAGCCTGGACGACGTCTACCGCCTAAATCCGGAACTGCGTACCGGTTACACCGCCGGCACGAAGGTGACGGTAGCCATTCCCCGGCAGGTCATCCAGCCTTCGTTTAGCCCCGACAGCATCGCGTGGTTCGTCCCCGTCCGTTACCGGCTGGGACCCGGAGAAACCGTCTACGGCCTTACCCGACGCACCCTCGGTCTGCCCGACGACCAACTTATCCGCCGCCTGAATCCGGGCGTAGACCCCCAGAAGCTCGCTCCCGGAGAGGTGCTAAAAATCGGTTACCTGCGGCTCGACGGCATCCAAGCCGACGCCCAGGTGGAGGTAGCGGATCCGTACGTACTGCGCAACCGGTCGATGCGCGACCTCTGGGAGGTGAGTACCATCGGCAAACGCCTCCAGATTTCCAACGGCAAGGCCGCCTGGACTAATCACGGAGACCGCAACGAATGGATGGTCCTGCATCGCACCGCCCCCATCGGTAGCCTCATTGAGCTGGAGGACCCCCGCAGCCGCAAGATTCTCTACGCCCGCGTCGTGGCCCGCATTCCCGAGCAGGTGTACGACAGCCGCGTGATCGTGGTGGTGAGCCCCCTATTGGTCAAGGCCTTCGGGGTCCGGGACCGGGAGTTTTACGTACGCACCCGCCACCAGTAGCGACGGGTGAGCTTCGCTACTTCCTCCGGAGGTTAGCCGTCTCGCTGCCCGTGCGTACTGCCTGTACCACCGCATGCAGCTCGACAAGAACTGCAGCCAGGATAAGCAGCCGGTCCACTGAAGTGGACGCTACGCGTAGCGACGGCTTTAGCCGTCTCGCTGCCTGTACATTTTGCCTGTGCTACAAAACATGCAGCTCGACAAGAACTACAATCAGGATAAGCAGCCGATCCACTGAAGTGGACGCTACGCGTAGCGACGGCTTCAGCCGTCTCGCTGCCTGTACATTTTGCCTGTCCTACAAAACATGCAGCCCGACAAGAACTACAGCCAGGATAAGCAGCCGGTCCACTAAAGTGGACGCTACGCGTAGCGACGGCTTCAGCCGTCTCGCTGCCTGTACATTTTGCCTGTGCTACAAAACATGCAGCTCGACAAGAACTACAGCCAGGATAAGCAGCCGGTCCACTAAAGTGGACGCTACGCGTAGCGACGGCTTTAGCCGTCTCGCTGCCTGTACATTTTGCCTGTCCTACAGAGCATGCAGCCCGACAAAAGCTACAGCCAGGATAAGCAGCCGGTCCACTAAAGTGGACGCTACGCGTAGCGACGGCTTCAGCCGTCTCGCTGCCTGTACATTTTGCCTGTGCTACAAAACATGCAGCCCGACAAGAACTACAGCCAGGATAAGCAGCCGGTCCACTAAAGTGGACGCTACGCGTAGCGACGGCTTTAGCCGTCTCGCTGCCTGTACATTTTGCCTGTCCTACAAAACATGCAGCTCGACAAGAACTACAGCCAGGATAAGCAGCCGGTCCACTAAAGTGGACGCTACGCGATTGCCGGTCGATGAATTACCTTCGCGCCGATGCGGTTGAAGCAACTGGAGATTAAGGGGTTCAAGAGTTTTGCCAGCCAGACGGTGGTGAACTTCGACGCCGACGTGATCGGCATCGTGGGGCCCAACGGCTCGGGAAAAAGCAACATCGTAGATGCCATCCGCTGGGTACTGGGCGAGCAAAAGGGCTCGGAACTGCGCCTGGACAAGATGACCTCCGTGATCTTTAACGGGACCCGCAAAAAGAAAGCGGGCAACCTGGCGTCGGTGAGCCTGACCTTTGAAAATGACAAAGCATTGTTGCCGACCGAATACGGCATGGTCACGATCACCCGCATGCTGTACCGGAGTGGGGATTCGGAGTACCGGCTCAACGGCGTGCAGTGCCGCCTCAAGGACATCCGCAACTTGTTCCTCGACACCGGCATCGGCTCCAACTCCTACGCCATCATCGCCCTCGGGATGGTCGACGATATCCTGGCCGACAAGGACAACAGCCGCCGCCGCATGTTCGAACAGGCCGCCGGCATCAGCAAGTACAAAAATCGCAAGAAGGAAAGCCTGCGGGTGCTCAAAAACACCGAGGACGACCTGGCCCGCATCGAGGACGTCCTCCACGAAATCGACCTGCAGCTCACCGCCCTGGAAAAGCAGGCGAAGCGAGCCCGCAAGTACCGCGACCTCAAGGGACAGTACCGCGACCTCAGTCTTTTGCTCACGGGGATCCGCGTGGAGAAATTGCGCATCGACTACATCCGGATCGAACAGGAAATCCAGGAGGCGGAGGCCACCTACCGGGCCATCGACACTCGCATCACGGCCTTGGAAACCCAACTGGAGGAAGAACGCCGCAGGCACATCGACAAGGAAAAACTCCTGGGCGAACGGCAGCGCAAGCTCAATGCCCTGGTGGGCGAACTGCGGGGACTCGAAAACGAGCAGCAGATGCTGCAGCAACGCCGCAGCTTCGTCGCCCGCCAGCGCCAACAACTCACCGACGACCTGCGTAAGGCCGGCGAGCAGCTTGCCGATTACAACGAGCAGATATCAAGGACGCAGGAGCAGCTGCGGGGGGAAGGCGACCAGCTCGTCGACCGTCGGGCCACCCGCGACGTCGCCGAGGCGGCCCTGGCCACCGTCCAGCACGGCCACGCCGGCATGAAAACGCGCCTCGACAGCGGACTGCGCCGGCAACAGGAGGAAGAGCGCCGCATTTTCGAACTCGAGAAGCGCCGGGCCATCAACGGCAACCAGGCCGAAAACTTCAAGTACCAGATCGAGCGCAACGCGGGGGAAATGGACGACCGCCGCGGGGAACGCGACAGCCTCCAGCAAGCATTGCGGGAACTCGAAGCCGAGGAGGCCGCCAAAATCGCCGAAGTCGACGTGCTGGAACAGCAGGAGGCCGAACGCCGCGAAGCACTCGAAAAGGCGGAGGTCAAGGTGGAACACCTCCAGGCCGAACTCAGCCGAATCAACCGCGGGCTCGACGCGCGCCGCAACGAATTTAAACTGACCAAGAGTATGATCGACAGCCTGGAGGGATTCCCGGAGTCGATCCGCTACCTGAGCAGGAACAAGCAGTGGACGGCCGACCCCCAGCTGCTCTCCGACCTCCTGCTCGTAGCGCCCGACTACCGCGCGGCCATCGAAAATTACCTGGAGAGCTACCTGAATTACTACGTCGTCGAATCCGTTGACGAGGCCCGCAATGCCATCCGCCTACTCGCCGACAAGCAGAAGGGGAAGGCTAATTTCTTCCTGCTGGAAGACATCGCTCCGCCGGAAGGCCCCGCACCCGCGGCCCCGCCCGGTGCCCGCCCGGCAGCTGACGTCCTGACGGTGGATGCCCGCTACCGTCCCCTGACCGACCGGCTGCTGCGGGGCGTATTCGTGACCGACGAAGAAGGGCTGCCCCCCCGCCCCGCCGAAGGGCTCACCCTGCTGTCCGGGGGCGGTCGCTACATCCGCGGCGCGTTCTCCCTCCACGGAGGCTCCCAGGGGCTGTTCGAGGGAAAAAAGATCGGCCGCAAGCGAAACCTGGAAGTACTCGAAAAGTCGATCCGGGAGGCGGAGGGGCAGGCCGGCACACTCGACCACGCGCTGCGTGAGGAACGCGACCGGGTAACCACCCTGCGGCAGCAGCGCATCGACCGGGAAATCCAGGAAAAGCAGCGGGCGCTCAACCGCCTCCAGCAAAAAAGGGCGGGACTGCGCGCCCGCGTCGAAGGCTTTCTGACCTACTTCACGGATACCGAGGCGAAGAACCGGAAACTGGCCACCGACATCGAGGGCATCTACACCCTCAACCACGACATCGACGGACAACTGGAGGAGCTCCGTGCCGGTATCGATGCGCTGCGGGACAGTGTTGCGGGTACGGACGAGGAGTACCGCCGCCTGAGCGAGGAACTCTCCACCGCCAGCGCGACCTTCAACCAGGAAAATATCCTGTACATCCAGCAGCAGAACCGGGTGCAGTCCCTGGACCGCGAACTGACCTTCCGCCAGCACCGCCGGGAGGAGATCGCCAAACAGGAAACGGCCAACCGGGAGCAACTCACAGCACTGGAGCGCGAGGCCCGGCAGTTCGACGCGCAGGAGGTTGACCTCGGGCGTAACCTGGAGCGGATGTACGCCGACAAAAAAGCGTATCAGGCCACCCTCAGCGCGGCCGAACAGGCCTACTTCGACGCCCGCACCACGATCAACGGATACGAGGACGACCTACGGCGCGAGAACCGCCTGCGGCAGGACGCCCAGGTGACGGTCAACCAGCGGAAAGAAAAATTTACCGACGTGAAGTTTCGCATCCATTCCGTGGAGGAGCGGCTGCGTATCGAGTTCAACCTCGACCTGACCCAACTCGCCGAGGTGGAAGTAGAAGAGTGGACGGGTACGGTTACCGAATTGGAAATCAGGGTGGAACGACTGCGCAGCCGCATCGGGAATTACGGAGAAATTAATCCCATGGCCGTGGAGGCCTACGAGGAAATGAAGGACCGCCACGAGACGATCACCGCCCAGCGCGACGACATCATCTCCGCCAAGGAAACCCTGGTCAATACCATTCGGGAGATCGAGGAGACGGCCACCGTGCAGTTCCTGGATGCCTTCGACCGGGTCCGGGGCTACTTCATCAGCGTCTTTCGCAGCCTGTTTACCGAAGACGACAACTGCGACCTCATTCTGCTCGATCCGGAAGACCCCCTCGAATCCGGCATCGAGATCGTGGCGAAACCCAAGGGTAAGCGGCCGCAAACCATCAGCCAGTTGTCGGGAGGGGAGAAGACCCTGACGGCCACGGCGCTGCTCTTTGCGCTCTATTTGCTGAAACCCGCCCCCTTCTGCATCTTCGACGAGGTGGACGCCCCGCTGGACGACGCCAACATCAGCAAGTTCAACCGCATCATCCAGAAGTTCAGTAAGGACAGCCAGTTCATCATCGTGACCCACAACAAACTGACGATGGAGGCCGTGGACAGCATTTACGGCGTCTACACCACGGAGGACGGCGGCTCGGGGGTACTGCCGGTACAGTTTACCGAGCTGGAGGGCAGTACGGCCTTCGCGGCGCGTTAGCGGGCGGTGCGCCGCGCGGCCAATTGCCCGCGCAGGGAGGCCACGTCTGCGAGGTACTTCTCCACGAACGGCAACAGCCCGGCGATCTGTTCGAGGCGGGCCTCCGTGGTCGCCGATCCGATCTGCTCCGCGAAGTAGTTCCGGGCTTGCGCCTTCAGCTCCGGCGTGTTCCCGATCCGGCGCAGGGCCGTCAACACCACGAAGCGGTAGCGGGAACCGATGCTCACGCCCAGCACGGCGTCCAGGGTAGCGGCCCGATCATGGAGGGGCAGCTCCCGGCGGCCGAGCACGTTGAGCACCTCTACGGAGACCTTATCGAAACGCGAAGCAAGTAACTGTCGCAGGCGCTCCTCCACCCCCGAAGCCAGCGGAGCGTTCGGCGGGTGAGTCTCCAGCAGCACCTTGAGCTGCAGCAGGGCGTTGCGCTGTAGGCGGGGTTCCGGGCGGAGCAGGTAATGACCGATCACTTCCCCGGCACGGGCGGGTGGCGTGATCCGAACAAGCTCCGTCCAGCCCGCCTCCAATTGTTGGGGCCAATTGACCGGGGGAAGCTCTAAAAACTCCGGCACGTCCACCCGGGCGTTCATGGCGGCCAGGTCAATGCGGGAATCGGGTGCGCCAAGCTGGTTGGTAGCACGCAGCAGCCCGTCCAGGTCGCGGTACTCCTGGGGCCGGTCGAAGGCCCGGCGCGCCAGGCCCGCGATGCGCGCGTCCGCATAGTCAAGGTCACGTAGGGCGGAGACCACCCGATCCACCTGCTCGGGGTGATCGGTCAGCACGTCTTCCACGTGGCTCCCCGCCCGCCCGGCCCCGAAACGCCCGACCGTCCGGAGGTGGGCTTCGATGCCTTCTGCATCGAACTTATCCGCTGCGTACACCGCAAACAGCCGGGCGGCCGTGTCCGCATCCGAGAAGCCGGTCAGGGCACCTAAGAGCTTGGTCGTGAAGGGATGGCGGCCATCGGATTCCAGTTCCGCCAGGAGGTAGTTGCGAGCCGGCTCGGTACCGAGCGCTCCGATCGCGGCGTAGAGCAAGACGGTGGTCCGGTGCGTGGCCACGGGCAGAAGCAGTTGCAGGTAGGGCAGCAGGAAGGGACCGAACGCCCCCAGGTCGTGGTGGGTACCCCGCTGGCGGAAGCGGTCGAGGCCGGCCGTAAGTTGATTTTCCGCAAAGGCAAACAGCGCGGTCCAGTCCTGATGTGCCCGCCAGAAGCTAGCGTAGTCAGTACCGGGTGTCGCTTCCGGAAAAGACTGGTGGAAGCCATCCATCAGCCCGCCTAGTTCGGGCACGCGGTCCGGAGAAAATAAACACCCTCCGATGCGGTACGGAAGGGTGGCTCCTAAATCCTGGAAGTACGTCCGGGCGGCCTCCCAATCGTTGCCGTAGGTGAGTTTGAAGACGCTGTCGGGCAGCCCCGCTAACGGCAGGCTGGTCAGCGTGACCCGCCCCATCGGGGTGACCTCCACGCCGTAAGTGGCTTCCCCGTAGGGTGTCGGTAGAGTAAGTTCGTGGGCGTAGGGCGGCATGCTCAGGCGGGGGTGTTCGTGCGGATAAGTACCACCTGATCCGGGCCGTAAGGGGGGTTGGGCGGAAGGGGAGTGGGGGCGTCCGCCCCCTGCAGCAGGGCAAAGATCACCGGTACGGCGTAGGGGGCGGTGGGGTAGCGGGTCTCTCCGTCCGTTACCACGAGCACGGAGTCGGGGCGGGGCCGCAGGTGCAGGGCGGCCTGAATGCCGGCGCTGATGTCCGTGCCGCCGCCTCCGGGCAAGTGGGTCACGGTGAAGGCATGCCGCGCCGAGATCACTTGCACCGGCGCGTAGGCCCGCTGGTCGCAGGGGATGAGGGTGACCGGGTAATCGAACTGTTGTACCACCGCGGCGACCTCCGTAAGGGCCGCCTGCAGGTCCGGGGGCTCCATGGAGCCGGAGGTGTCCACCACGATGGCGATGCGGGCCGTGCGGTCGCCACCGAGGCTGGGGGGCAGGATCGGGTAGTAGACCGACTGGCGGCGGTTGGGGCGGGCAAAACTGTAGTCGGTCCGGCTCCCGATGCCCCGTTGCAGGCTCACGCTGAGGCGGTGACCCAGGCGCTGCCGCCAGTTGACGCGGCTGCCCAGCACCTGCCCCGCCCATTCCCGCCACCCTTCGGACACCTGGCCCGCATCGGCCTCCCGGGTCCGGCGGGCCACCTCCCGGCGGATGATCTCTTCGTCCACCGGTGAGAGCTGCTGCCGGTCGCCGCTCTCCCAGGGGCGGGGCTGGCCGTGGATGCCGCTGCCCTCGTCGATGGGAAAGGCGTAGGCCTCCCCGCCGGCGTCCATCAGCCGCAGGTAGGTTTCGGCCAATTGCCCGGCCGGAAACCCGAAGTCCCGGGGCAACATACCCGGATAAGCGGTCGGCATGCGCAGCCCCGCCCAGTCGGCATCGTTGATCTCGAAGTCACAGGCCACGTTCCACCTGCGCGCCGCCGCCGCCTCCCGGATGCCCCGTTCCCGCGCACGCTCGCCGTGGCGGCGTAGGCGGTGACTGATCTCATGTACCCACAGGAAGGCCAGTTCGGAAAGGGCGCCGCGCCGCTCGTGGGCACGCCAGATGCTGCTGACGACCTGCGGATTCCAGTAGACGTTGTAGTGGAGATCGATGGAGGCTACGTCTACCCGGGGCGTGACGTGGATGCGGCAGCGGTAGAGGGCCGGGGCAAACCAGGGCAGTTGGTCCGCCGCGTAGGCCCGGGCGAAGCGGACGTGCTCGGTGACCGGACCGTACTCAGGCGAGGACATCCACGAATTCATTGAAGGCCGCGTCGCTGAACACTTCGGCAATGAGTGCCATGACCTCCCCACCCGCTGCCCCTCCCCGGCGCGCGGCGGCGGTCAGTCTGGGCAGCCAGCCCGCGCGGGCGAGTTCCTTGAGGGGGACGAATATGATGTCCCGTCGCCCGTCACTAAATACCTCCCGGGCCAGCTGCAGGTAGACGCGCGAAAACCCGATCAGCCTATCCCCCTCCAGTTCCCGTAGGAGGCGGGCGTTGAGCCCGTAAAAGACGACGAAGAGCTCGGCGTCGTCGAGCTCCGTCACGTCTACCGTGGTGCTGCCGTCCAGAAGTTGCATGGGATCGGGCAGGCGCAAGCTGGTGAGGTACTCCACCAGGGGCAGGGCGGTGGCTTCCCCGAGGCAGCCGGCCATGAGGTCGAGGATGACCCGCTGCGCCCCCCCGGAGGCGTCCCCCAGGCGGTAGCCCAGCAGCTCGCAGGAGCAGAGCAGGGCGGCGGCAAAGTCCCAGCTGCGGGGGCTGGCAAAGCCGTAGGCGTTTTCCTCCGGGCTGCTGTGCAGCGAGTCGGGTCGGACGCGCAGGAAACCGGCGATGCGGAGCTTCCAGTCGGGAAGCCGGTGGCGGTGTTCTTCGGGATCGACGATTGGCAGTACGCCCTGTTCCCAGCCCCGGGTGAGGGAGCGGAGGTAGAGCGCCTCCGGGATATCCCACGGTAGGTGAACGAAGCGGTTGCGCAGGGGAGGGGAGAGCTCCCAGCCGCCGACCATGAGGTCGGGGGGATTGGCCGCGGCTACGATGCGTACGCCTTCCGGCAGCGGCTCGAAGCCCACCTTGCGTTCGAAGACTACCCGCAGCAGCGCCGACTGCACCGCGGGCGGGGCCGTGCTCAACTCGTCAAGAAAAAGGATGCCCACCGGGTAGTCCGCAAAGCTCCGCACCCAGTCCGGGACGGCGTAGCGTACCCGCCCCTCCTGAAGCACGGGCAGACCGCTGAAGTCGGTCGGATCGTGAATGGAGGCGATGAGGGTAGTTACTTTGAGTGTCGGGGTCGCCAGCCCCTCGATGAAACTGGATTTACCCACCCCCGGGCGGCCCCACAGCAGCACGGGGATGCCGGTGGTGCCCTGGGGGCTGGGCGTAGCGAGGGCCACCAGGAGGGCTTCGGCGCCGGTGGGCAAGGCGGACGGAACCAAGGAAGGGTGAGGCATGATGGCGGGGTGCGCGGGTGCAGCGTAATAAAGCCCGGGGGGTAAAGATTGTTTGGCATATTTAGTCATTCGATCGGGTACCACTTGCACCACTGGCCAGCCTGGCTTAGCTTTGCAAAATAAAGTTCTTTAATGCCTGCCACCGTACAGACCCCAATTTCCGACCTCAAGCACATCCGGCAGTTGATGGAGCGCTCCCGCTACTTTATCGGCCTCAGCGGGCTTTCGGGGGTGGGGGCGGGCTGCTCGGCACTCTGTGGGGTGGCCCTCGTGGTAGCCTACCAGTGGGCCGGGGGGCAGGACTTGGTCTTCATTTCCGAAACCATCCGGCTTACCTCCACCCATCCCTGGGGTATTGCTCCGGTACCCTTCCTGGCCCTCACCGCGGCGCTGGTGCTCGTCGGGGGCCGTGGGGAGCGGATACTTCTTTACCCGTCGCCGGGTCGAGCAACTGGGCCACCGGCTGCACGATCCCAAAACCTACAAGCTGCTGCTTAATCTCGCCCTGCCGCTCGCGGTGGGGGGCGTATTCTGTGGGGCACTGGTCTACCACGCCCTGGGGGGATTCATCGGTCCTACCACCCTGGTTTTCTACGGGCTGGCCCTGGTGAACGGGAGTAACTTCGTGAGCGAGGAACTGCGGGTACTGGGTTACCTGGAGATCGGGCTGGGCTTGCTCGCCTTGTTCTTCATCGGCTACGGGCTGCATTTTTGGGCGCTGGGATTCGGGCTGTTTCACATCGTCTACGGGCTCTGGATGTACTACAATTACGACGCGGCATGAACAAGGTAGACGAGGTAAAATCCACCGTTGCCAGACTGAGCAAGCTCTACGGCCACCGCATGCGCCTGGGATTGATGGGCATTCTGATGGTCAACGACTGGGTCGACTTCGTGACCCTCCGCGAGGCCCTCAAACTCACCGACGGTAGCCTGGCCGGCCACATCAAGGCCCTCGACAAGGCCGGACAGATCGAGGTCGAGAAACGCTTCATCGACGATAAGCCCCGCACCAGCTACCGAGCCACTCCCGCCGGCCGTACCGCCTTCGAGCGCCACCTGGCGGAGCTGGAGGATTTTCTCAAGATCATGGACAATTAGCCGCGCGTTGCCGAACACGCTGGGCTTTCCCGTAGTAGAAAACTTCAAAAAATCAAAGTGCTTTATGAAAACCAAATCTCAACTGCTTCCCACCATGCTGCTCCTCGTAGCCGCCTTCCCTTACCTGTTTTATGATTGGGCGGTGGGCATCAATGTCTTCCTCTTTGACGGTGCCCTTCTCTTGCTCCTTCTGCGGGTCCGGCCGGAGCTGGCCCAGCGGGCTTCCTTTCGCTGGGCGGTGGCCGGGCTGCTCCCCGCCGCGGTCAGCATCGCGGTGGTGCATTCCACCACCAGCCTGCTGGCGCATACCGCCAGCCTGTTGCTGTTGATCGGCTTTGCGCAGGAGCGGGAGCTGCGCTACCTGTGGTACGGACTGCTGCTGGGCGTGTTTTCTCTCTTTGCCGGTCCGCTGCGCGCACTCGATCGCAGAGGTGTGGGGTCAGCGCCTAGCCAGCAGGGACGTCGGGTCACCCGATGGCTGCGGCAGGGAGTCTTCCCGCTCCTCATTATGGTACCCTTTTTTATCCTCTACGGTACAGGCTCGGACCACGTTCTATCCCTGGTTTTTGACGTCTGTATCCGACTCGCGGAATTCGTGCAGGCGCTTTCGCTGTTTCCCACGGTCGGTCTCGCGCTGCTGGGGGTACTGCTGATGCTCTCCGTATTTCTGGCGGGCAACGAGCTCGACTTCAGGACCAAGGAGGACAAGCTGGGTGACGTGCTCCCCCGGCGGCGCAGACCCCGGAGGCGGCGGTTTCGGCTTACTGCCCTGGTGGGGGAATATCGCCGGGGCATCCTCACCCTGCTGTTGCTGAACTGGCTGATCGGGCTCACGAACCTGACCGACCTGCGTTTCGTCTGGCTGGATACCGCGGCGCTTAGTCCACAAAGGCTCAGTCAGTACGTGCACGCCGGTACCACCAGCCTGGTTATCAGTATCCTCCTGGCCATGGGGGTGGTGCTCTTCTACTTCCGGGGCAACCTCAACTTCTACCGCCGCAACCGGCTACTGCGCCGGCTCACCTACCTCTGGCTCGCCCAGAATGCCTTCCTGGCGCTCTCGGTCGGGGTGCGCAACTGGCACTACGTATCGGCCTACGGACTGGCCTACGGCCGCGTACAGATCGCGTTCGTGCTGCTGTTAATTTTGGTGGGACTGTATACTCTGTACCGGAAGGTCCGCCACACGCTCTCCCTAAGCTTTCTTTTCCAGGCAAACGGACTGGCGCTGTGGCTCTTCCTGATCGCCTTCGGAGCGGTGAACTGGCCGGGGGTAATCACCCGCGTCAACCTGACCCAGGCGCGGTCGCAGGTGGATTGGGAATACCTGATTGACGAGCTGGACGAACGCAACCTCTTCCTGCTGGAGGACGAAGCCAGGAAACTGCCCTCCAGCATTGCGTGGGATATCCGCCAAAAAGCCCGGCGGGCGCGGGAGGAGCACCGGGGCAGGGACTGGCGGGCCTGGAATTACCCCGATTGGCGTAACGAAGTTGCGCTGGCTCGCGGGGTTACCGGTAGAAACGGTAGGCACCGGTAAGGGCCACGGCGTTGGAGTTAAAGCCCGCGTTGAAGGACACGAGTTGCACGTCTCCGTTGCCGTAGGTGAGCGACACACTCGGGATGGACTCGATGCTGAGGTAGAACCGTTCTGCAAAGTTGTACTGGAATCCCAGCACGTAGCCTATGCCAGGCGTGATCGAAGCCAGAAATACATCGACAGTACTCTGTACGGAGAGGCTCAAAAAGGGCTCGAAGCCCCGGATAAAATCGAGGCGGTCGGCGACTTGCGTGCGCTGCTCCTTACCGATCGCCGCGCCCACGTTTAAGTTGCCGACGTTACGTCCGTCAATGCTCGTAAACCCGAGCTGGCCGGAGAAGAAGCGGTAGCGCCGGAAGCGGTCGTCGGTCAGCCGCTTTTTGTAGATAAAACCGAAATCATCCGTTCCGGTCAGCCGGAGACCGAGCTCACGGGTACGGGCAGTTTCCTGGGCCGAAAGACTTGCGGCGGAAACAACACAGAACAGCAACAGGCCGAGGTAAATAGGGCGCATAGACTAGGGGATTGGGGATAAATGTCCGCCGTCAACCGGCGTGGACCAATGATACGCTGACTACGCCAGCTTCAATCTCCTCCCTCACCGCTTTAGCAATACGTTAACCAGCCGCCCCGGCTGCTGCCTCCCTGAGTACCGTTTCCACCCCGGTCCACTGGATATCGGGGTAGCGGTCATTGTCCAGTCCGTGCAGTTTGCCCCGCCCGCTGAACATGTTGCGCAGGTACTGCATCCCCTGCCAGGGCGGGAATACTTCCCTGGGCTGGGGCGATACGAGGCGGGTAATGTCGATCATGCGGGTGAGGGTACCGACGCTGCCGGCCCGGAACAACTTGTACTCCTGCCCGAAGGCGGCACTGGCCGCTTGCCGGAGTCCCCGGGGGGTCAGCACCTCCCCGGCGATGTGCAGGTAGCGGGGCGTCTGCTCGTCCATCGCCGCGGCGGCCGTGTAGGTGGCCGTGTCGGCCATGGAGGTGAAGTCCAGTTCCTGGTCGGCACTCCCCCAGTACACGATCCGGCGGAACTTTTGTACGACCAGCGGGGCCTGCCCCTTCAGCAGGTCGGCAAACATCCCGTTGAAGATGGAGGTGGCGGCGATGGGCATTTCGTCGAGGATGCCGTGGAAACGTTTGCGGAGATCCAGGTTCCGGTTGGTGCCCCGGGGCAGGCGGGTAAAGTCGAGGGAGTAGTCGGAAGGGATGAAGCGCGGCACGAAGGCGGTCACCGCCCCCTCGAGTATGCGCCACTGCAGCTCGATGATCACCTCCTCGAGCCCGGAGAGCGCGGAGACTACGCAGCTACCCCCCCGACAGGCCTCGCTGATGGTCCGGACCCGCTCGAAGTCTACCTCGCGGATTTCCGCTCCGGCAGCCCGCAGTACCTGGGTGCGGGCGGGGTCGGTTCCCACCCGGACCAGCGCCCGCAGCTGCCCCCCCCGCGCCAGTACCGCCTGGCCGATCAGTTGTCCGAGCGCGCCGGTCGCGCCGACGAGAATGATCAGTGGAGGAGCGTTTTCGGACATAGAAAGGACTTTCTTGGTACAAGCTCGCGGCTCGCGCTTTAGTTCGCTTGCGCACCGCGGGGGTCGTCTTCCCCGTAGCGATCCAGCGCCGTACGCAGGGCCTTGTGAATGCGGCGGCGTACCTGGCGCGGGCCCAGCACCCGCACGTGCTGCCCGAAGCCCAGGATCGCCCGCTCCACCTCGAAGTTGTGGTGCACCGTGAAGGCGACAACGACGCTTCCGTCGGCCAGTTCCTCGAGGGTGCGCTGGCTGTGGTGAAAGGGCTTGGTCAGTACGTAGGGCGCGGTGTCGGCCGCCACCCAGAGAGTGATATCTATCGGGGGCTGGTCCAGGACCGTCACGCCGTGGGTATTCCGGTAGTAGGTGTCGGGGTCGAAGTCCGTTTGCTGGTACGCTAAAGCGGGGTGCTCGGAGACGGCTTTGATCCGGTCCAGGGCCAGAGTCAGGAGTTGCTGCGACTCGTGGCGCCGCCCCACGACGAACCAGCGGTTATTGAACTCCTTGAGGATGTAGGGATGCAGGAGCAGGTCCTGGGCCGCCCGCGCCCGGAAGGAGCGGTAGTCGACACACAGCACGCGCCGCCGCCGAATGGCCTGGTAAAGGGCGTCCAGAAATTCCAGTCCCTTAAGCCGCTCGTTGCGGTCCAGGTGGATGACCGCCGCCGTTTGCCCGCCGGCCCGGTGCACCTTGTCCTCCAGCTTCTGAATGATGCCGTTCAGGTCGGTGAACAGGGAGAAGTCCTTGAACTGTCTTAACATCTGTACGGATTCGGAGAGCACGTCGAGGTCACCCGCCGTCAGCGGTACGTCGGTGATCGTGTAAGCCGGATCGGCGTAGCGGTAATACTTCCGTTCGTGCACCTCGATGGGGGCCTCGTAGCCGAGTTTGTCGCCGCGCATCAGCTGGAGGTCGAGTTGCAGGGTGCGCCGGCTGACGTCGCTGTGCTTGCCCTCGAATTCATACAGGGCATCGGAGCAGGCCGCCATGAGGTCGTCCAGCGTCCACCGCCGCGCCCGGTTTTGCAGGCAGCGGTCGATGGTGCGGTAGCGGATGAGGGCATTTTTGTTACTCGGCACGGATTTTTTTTGCGAAATTGAAACTACGCAAAACTATTGCGGGGTTACCCCGGAACCTTGTGGCATCAATCAAATCCACCACGACATGATCACCGGAAAAGACCTCGTCAGCATGGGCTACAAGCCCGGAAAATGGTTCGCGGACGCCCTCGAAGTTATTAACGCGCAATCACTAAGCGATCTAGAGCTCACTGAGTACCTCGACCGCGTGCAGCCGAATGAGATCGATCCCTTCACCAATTCCCGCCCCTACTTTCAGAACATCCGCGCGGAGTCGGAACTGGAGGTAGCCAACGTGCGCGACGTGTGTTCGACCATGGATGTAGTGATGAAAACGCCTACGGTCGTCACCGGCGCAGTGATGCCGGATGCCTGTCCGACCGGCGGCAAGGGACAGATCCCCGTCGGTGGGGTAGTGGTTACGAAAAATGCGATCCACCCCGCTATGCACAGCGCCGACGTCTGTTGCTCAGTGATGATGACGCGCCTCGGAGACCTCGATCCGAAAACGCTACTCGACCATGCCCAGGCCATCACCCACTTTGGCGGGGGCGGACGGAACGACTGCTTCGACCTCCCGGACGAACTGCAAAAAGCCATGCGTGAGAACCACTTTCTCAACAATGAAAAGAGCCGCCAGCTGGCACTGAGCCACCTCGGCACCCAGGGCGACGGCAACCACTTCCTGTACGTTGGCCGCTTGGAAAGCACCGGGGAGACGGTCCTGGTAACCCACCACGGCTCCCGCGGCCTCGGCGCTTACCTCTACAAGCAGGGCTTGCGGGTGGCCGAGAGCTTTCGCCGGGATCTTTCGCCAAAGACCATGTCCGTCAACGCCTGGATTCCCTTCGACGAGCCCATCGGTGAAGCCTACTGGGAAGCACTGCAGCTGGTACGTGAGTGGACCAAGCTCAACCACAGTTC
Source organism: Lewinellaceae bacterium (assembly GCA_963803525.1). Classification (GTDB taxonomy): domain Bacteria; phylum Bacteroidota; class Bacteroidia; order Chitinophagales; family Saprospiraceae; genus Neolewinella. Next base: position 559,577 of record CAWDMV010000001.1, on the reverse strand, counting down.
CCTCCACGACCGCATTGCGCAAGCCGCGGGAGCGGAGGTGGCCGGGCGCATCTGGAATGAGCACAACTTTGTTTTCCGCGACGCAGACCTCTTCTACCACGCCAAGGGCGCTACGCCGCTAGACCCAAAGTTTGTTCCGGACAGTGCCGACGGATTACGCTTGATCCCGCTGAACATGGCCGAGCCCATCCTGGTCGTGCGCGGGGAAACCACTGACAGCAACCTGGGCTTCGCTCCGCACGGAGCAGGCCGGAATATGTCCCGCAGCGCCCATAAGCGCAGCCTTGCCGGCACCCCCGATGAGGAGATTTTTGCGCGGGAGACGGCGGGCCTTGACGTCCGCTTCTATTCCGGCTTCACCGACATCACCGAGCTCCCCAGTGCCTATAAGGATGCCACTACCGTGCAGCGGCAGATGACTGAATTCGGTCTCGGGGAAATTGTCGACCGCATATATCCCTACGGATGCATCATGGCCGGCGACTGGAAACAGGATCCGCCCTGGCGCAAGCGGCGCCGGAAGCGCACCCACTAACCGCCCCCCGTTCACTTCGGTACTGGCGAGGAACGGGCCATCGCGGCACCGGTACCCGGGTTCGATTCCCACTTATATCTGGTTGTCTTCATTTTACCTGGAGACGGACGCGCTCGTACACTACTTCCGCCAGGTGCAGGTGCGCAAAGCCATCGGTGCCATACCCAGTGCGGAATTAAGTGACGTTCAGGACTCCTTGCTAAGTAAGGTATCGCCCACGCTGCGCGAAGAGCCGGCCCGCTACGGGATCGCGGTGCGGCGGCAGCCGTTGCGGGACGTCCCCTTCCCCCGGACGATCCAGCAGTTGTTCAGCCGCAAACTGGAGGCCAGGATCCGTGCCGAGTCCGACCTCGAGAACGCGCGTTCGGTCGTCTCCGCGGCCCGTACCACGAAGAACGCGGCCAAGTTGATGCAGTCCGACGACACCATCCGCTACCTCCAGCTTCTCGAGATCTTGAACAAGATCGCGCGGCGGGGCAACCATACTTTTCACCCTCACGATCTGCCCCACGTCCGCTCGTCCGGCCGGACGGCTGGAAGCTAAATCGTATTTTGCACCGCTTATTTGGCTTCACCTGTTCAATTTCGGATCATGTACACCATCGGCTACGACATCGGCTCCTCATCAGTCAAGGCGGCCCTCGTCGAGGGTTCTACCGGGGCGGGTCCTGGCCCGGGTGACACGCGCCGCGCGAGGAGATGGGAATGGATGCCCCCGAGCCGGGCTGGGCCGAGCAGGACCCCGAGCTTTGGTACCGCTACGTCATTGATAGCCACCCGGCAGCTGCTGGCGGAAACGCGGGTGCAGAGTAAGGACGTCAGGGCGGTGGGCATCGGCTACCAGATGCACGGCCTGGTGCTGGTGGACGCCCGGCACGAGGTGGTGCGCCCCGCCATCATCTGGTGCGACGGCCGTGCCGTAGCTACCGGCCGACGCGCTTTCGACGGCATCGGCCCCGCGCGCTGTCTCGACCACTGCCTGAACAGTCCGGGCAACTTCACCGCCGCCAAACTGAAGTGGGTGGCCGAGCAGGAGCCGCAACTCTACGCGCGTGCCGCACACGCGATGCTCCCCGGAGACTACATCGCCCTGCGGCTGAGTGGCGAGCCGACCACTACCGTCACCGGCCTCAGCGAGGGGGTACTCTGGGATTTCAAACGGGGGACCAGCTTGCCGACCTGGTGATCGACGAGATGGGGTTCGACGCGGAAAAACTTTGCACCCGCGTCCCCGCCATCGGACTGCAGGGTAAGGTCAGTGCGCGGGCGGCTGCCGAAACCGGACTCACCGCCGGCACCCTCATCGGCTACCGCGCCGGCGACCAGCCCAACAACGCGCTGAGCCTGAACGTCACGGCCCCCGGGGAGGTCGCCGCCACCGGGGGCACGTTGGGGTAGTGTACGGGGTGACGGACAAGCTCGCCTACGACCCCGACCAGCGGGTCAACAGCTTCGCCCACGTCAACCACACCGGCGCGGACACCCGGATCGGCGTACTGCTGTGCATCAACGGAACGGGCATCGCCCACCGCTGGATCCGCCAGCAAGTCTGCGCCGAGGGCACCGACTACGGGCAGATGGAGCGGATGGCGGCCGCCGTACCCATCGGCAGCGACGGACTGCACTTCCTGCCCTTCGGCAACGGACCCGAGCGAATGCTGCGACAACCAGGAGGTGGGCGCCCACCTGCTCGGGCTCGACTTCAACCGGCACGCCCGGGCCCACGTGGTGCGGGCGGGCATCGAGGGGGTGGCCTTCGCCTTCGTGTACGGCATGCGGATTATGCAGGAGCTCGGGGTAGACCTCCGCGACCATTCGGGTCGGCAACGACAATATGTTCCAGAGCAGCACCTTCGCCGGTACGATCGCCAGCCTTACCGGAGCGACCATCGAGGTGCACAACACCAACGGGGCGGTAGGAGCCGCCCGGGCGGCCGGCATCGCCGCCGGGCTGTCCGCCGACCTGGCTGCCGCCGTCGGACGTCAGGAGATCCTGGAGCGTATCTCGCCGCGGGAAGCGGACCGGGCGGCCCTCACCGAAGCCTACGCCCGTTGGGAAGCCGGACTGCAAAAGTTCCTTGCGTAAATCCGGGCAGCGGAATGTACCGTAGCTTCGTTCGGCTTTGAAGCCTTTCACTTTCTCCTACCCGTGATACCAGCCACCGCCATCCTGTTTTTCAGCCGATCCGCCCGGGCGGAGGCGGCCGAGAAGGCCTACGGAATGGGCCAGGATGGCGACCAGCGCATCGCGGCCGCCCTGATCGGGCGTACCCGGCGGACGGTCCGGCGGGCGGGTTTGCCCACCTTCGAGGTAGACGAGCGCCGGCAATGCGGCCGGGCCTTCGGGCAACGCCTGGCCCACGCCATTACCGGCGTATTCACGGAGGGGTTTGAACGGGTGATCGTGGTGGGCAACGATTGTCCCACCCTCACGCCGGCCCACCTGCGGCGCGCGGCCGCGGCCCTCGCTGACGGACGCCAGGTCATCGGCGCGGATCACCGCGGGGGCGCCTGGCTGATCGGCCTCCAACGGCGGGAATTCGATGCCACCGCCTTCGCCGGACTGGCGTGGCAAACGGAACGGCTGGGCGAGGATCTGACGAATCTATTCGGGACGGTCACCACCCTGGGTCGGTTGCGGGACATCAACCGCGCCACCGACCTGGTAGCGCAGTGGCACCAGCTGCGTGCCCGCCTGGGGGGACTGGCTTGGCTTTTTGCTTCCCGCATTCCTACCTGGAGCACGCCCCGCTTGCGGCCGGTAGGTCCGGGAGTACGCCGCCTGCGGGGAAGAGCGCCCCCCGTGGCGGCCTGATCGCCGCCGCCGCCTTCCTCTTTCGCTCTACAAGTTTGATTTTATGCAACGCATGCGCGTGTGGGCCACATTGAGTGGTTTACTCCTAAGCCTCGTCGTGACCGCCCAGGTGACGCTTTCCGGTACGGTTAGCGCGGACGGGGAAGCGCTCATCGGAGCTACAATATTTGATCAGCGGGACCCCACCCGCGGCACGGTGACGGACGGGGTTGGAGCATTCACCCTGACGGTCGACGAGGTGCCTACTACTCTGGTCGTGAGCTATACCGGGGTACCCCGGTTGGTAGAAGTGACGGCAGCCCAGGCATCGGAACTAATCGTGATCGAGCTAGTCGGCGTACTGGACTTGTCGGAGGTAGTGGTCACCGCGCTTGGGGTAAAGCGCAACAACCGCGAACTTGGCTACTCCGTGCAGCAGGTGGAAAGCGCCCAGCTGACCGACGTACAGGCCGTCAACTTCCTGGACAACCTGAGTGGGCAGGTGGCGGGCCTGCGGGTGACGGCGGGGGCCACGGGTGTGGGGTCGACCAGCCAGGTCGTGATTCGGGGGGAAACGAGCTTTACCAACAACAATCCGCTCTTCGTGGTGGACGGCGTGCCGATCAACAACAACACCATCATCAACCTGACGGACGAGGCGGCGGCGGGCTTTCAGGAGATCGACTTCGGCAACGGGGCCATGGACATCAACCCCGCCGACGTGGAATCCGTCAGCGTACTCAAGGGCGCCTCGGCGGCGGCCCTCTACGGCACCCGCGCGGCCAACGGCGTCATCGTGATCACCACGAAGCGCGGGGGGAAGCAGCCCGGCCTCGGCATCAGCGTCAACAGCAGCGTGACGCTGGACCGCCCCTTCCAGCTGCCCCGCTTTCAAAACGAGTACGGGCAGGGGCAGGGCGGCCGCTTCGCATACGTCAATGGCCTGGGGGGCGGTACGGCGGACGACATCACGTACAACTACGGTCCGCGGCTGGACGCCGGGCTCCTCATCCCGCAGTTCGACAGCCCCGTCACGCTGGCAAACGGAGCGCGCGTGCGGGCGGCGGACCTGGCCCTCTACGCCGACCTTCCAATCACGCCGACGCCCTACGTGGCGCATCCCGACAACGTCGCGGACTTCTACGGCACGGGCAGCACCGCCATCCACAACCTGGCCATCAGCGGGGGAGGGGAGAGTGGGGACTTTCGCCTGTCGGCCACCGATTTGCGCAGCGAGAGCTTCATCCCGGGCGTAAATCTCGAGCGTAAAACGCTTGCCGGCCGCTTCGGCTTTCGGCCGTCCGCCAAGCTCAGCGTGGATGCCGCGGTTAACTACACGAACGGCGGCTCCGACAACCGGCCCGCCGGCGGTTACGGCTCGGAGAACATCAACTACGGGCTCACGGCCTGGTACGGTCGACAGATCAACACCGCCTCGCTGCGTGACTACTGGCAAGCCGGGCTCGAAGGCAGTAACCAGTTTAGCTACAACTACAACTTCTTTGACAACCCCTACTTTACGCTGTTCGAGAACCGCAACAGCTTTAACCGCGACCGCTTATTCGGTTTCCTCTCCTTGCGTTACGCCATTCTGGACAAGCTGAGCCTGACGGTTCGCTCGGGCATGGACTACAGCAACGAGCAGCGGCAATTCCGGCGCAATTTCAGCAGCAACCGCTTCCCAAACGGAGGCTACGCCGAGAACGACGTGTCCTTCCGGGAGATCAACACCGACTTCCTGCTGGACTACACGACCCGCCTGGGTGACTTCACGCTCAACCTCCTGGCGGGCGGAAACCGGCTCGACCAGCGGGCGCAAAACACCCAGAGCAACGCCCTCACCCTGGCCCAGCCCGGCATCTTCCGCCTAAGCAACGCGGCCAGTCCGGTGGTCATCCGCGATCAGACCGCACGGAAGCGCATCAACAGCCTGTACGGGCTGGCCCGGCTGGGGTTTCGCGACTACCTCTTCCTCGACCTGACCGGCCGCAACGACTGGTCGAGCGCCCTGGCCACGCCGACCAGGGCCGACAATACGGGCTTTTTCTACCCCTCCGCCAGCGTAAGCTTCGTGGCCAGCCAGGCGGTGGACCTACCGGAGTTCATCACCTATCTCCAGCTGCGGGCGAACGTGGCCCAGGTCGGCAACGATACCGACCCCTTTCGCACCAGCTCCATTTTCGTCGCGCAAACCCCCTACGGCGGGCAACCGACCTTTAGTGAGCAGTCCGTGCTCGCCCAGCCTAAGCTGGTGCCGGAGCAAAGCACGACTACGGAGTTCGGCGCCGACATTCGTCTGCTGGATTATCGCGTCGGGCTCGACCTCACCTACTTCACCCAGCGTACGGAGAACCAGATCCTGAGCCTGCCCATCCCTTTATCTTCGGGCTACCGCCAGCAGATCGTCAATGGGGGCACCGTGAGTGCGCGGGGGGTGGAGGCCATCCTTACGCTGGTGCCGGTGACCACTCGGGACTTCCGCTGGACCAGCCGCTTCAACTTCAGCAGCAGCCGGGCCATCGTGGAGGACTTGCCCCGGGGGACGGACCGCTTTACGCTCTCCTACAGCCGGGTGTATAACTCCGTGAATCAGACCGTGTACTTCATCGTCGAGCCCGGCGGGCGGATCGGTGATCTCTGGGGAACGGGCCACCGCAAGACCGAAGACGGACAGTTCATCCTCAACGCCGACGGCGGGCTGATCGCCGACAATACGCTGCGTAAACTAGGGAACGCCAACCCTGACTTTATGGTAGGCAACCAACACACCTTCCGCTACCGCAATCTGGAACTTGGCGTGCTGCTCGACTGGCGGGAGGGCGGGCAGCTCGTCAGCCGCACGCTGAGCCTGGCCGGCGTTGCGGGGCAGTTGGAAGAAACCGCCTTTCGGCCGGAGGATGGGATCGTCATTCCGGGCGTGCAGAACACCGGAACGGCGGCTGAACCGATCTACGTAGCGAACACCACGCCGATCTCCGCCGAGAGCTACTACCGCGGCTACTACGACCGCAACCACGAGGAGAATAACCTCTACGACGCCAGCTACCTCAAACTCCGGGAGCTCAGCCTGACCTACCGGCTCGACCACGACCAGCTCGCCGGAACCTTCCTGCGCGGCCTGCAGGGGGCATCGCTGAGCCTGATCGGGCGTAACCTCTATGCCTGGTCGAAAATTCCCCACTTCGATCCGGAGCAGTTCGCCATTCAGGGGCAGAACATCGTCTCCGGGGTGGAGGACATGGCCTACCCGAGCGCGCGGAGTGTTGGGGTCAATTTGGGGGTTACTTTTTAGGGAGGGTTGGTGAGTTGTTGAGTTGGTGAATTGTTGGGTTGCGCGGCTTTGCACGCGGCTAAATAGGGTAACATGAAAGACATGCGTTTCTTGCTCCTCCTCCTCCTGCTGCTGCTGCTGGGCTGCACGAAGGATTTTGCGGAGATCAACACGAATGAGAATGCGCCGTCGGGCGTGCAGAGTGAATTGCTCTTGCGGCAGGTGCTGTATGGGTACGGGAACCAGATGAGCTACGAGGGCTTCGTGACGGGGAACCTGCTGAGCCAGCACTTCGCGATGGTGGACTTTAATCTCTTTGACCGGCACGCACTGGGCAGCCCGCAGGAGGGGGGGAACCCCTGGGATATTCTTTACACCAGCCTGCGGGACAACGAGACCCTCCTGGAGCAGAGCCGAACGGGTCCCCGCCGCGGCGGTGTACGAGGGGCCCGCCCTGGTCATGAAGGCCTACCTGGCCATGAACCTAACCGACCTTTTTGGGGACGTGCCCTACGCCCAGGCCGTGCGGGGGCGGACATCGGGGGTGGTCACGCCGAGCTACGATAGACAGGAGGATATTTACCTGGCCGACGGGGGTATTCTCACTAACCTGCGGGACGCGGTGGCGGTAATGGACGCTTATGACAGCGCCATCCCCCTGCGGGGCGATATCGTTTTCACCGGCGATCTGGCGGCCTGGATACGCTTTGCCAATAGCCTGCGGATTAAGGCGCTCCTGCGCATATCGGCGCGTGCGGACGTGAGCAGCGAACTGCGGACGCTGTATAACGAGGGCAACTTTATCCGTAGCGGGGAGCAGGACGCGACCTTTCAGTTTGCCGCCGGGCCGCCGAACAGCTTTGCCTTCGCGACGGCGCGGATCGGGATTTTTAATGCCTTTCTGATGTCGAGTACGGCCGAGGGAATCTACAGGGAGTACGCCGACCCCCGGCTAAGCGTCCATTTCCGGCCTTCCGCAAATGGAAGCAACTACGTGGGGGTAGCCAATGGGCTGGCCGACGTGAGCGACTTGGTGCTCGACGACTACGCCCGTCCGGGACACATCTGGCGGGAGAATACCGGGGCGCTACAGTTTAATTACCTGACTGCCTGGGAAACCCACCTGCTGCTGGCCGAGGCCGCACTAAAGGGCTACCTCCCCGCTGCCGACGCCCGGGAGCTCTACGCGACCGGCGTGCGGCAGGCCTTTGCGTACTGGGACGCGGAGATGCCCGCCGACTACCTGACCGCCGGGCCCGCCGCCTGGAATGCCGATCGTGCCCTGGAGCAGATCATCACCCAGAAGTGGCTGGCCTCCATCGGCAACGCCTACGAGGGCTGGCACGAGTGGCGGCGCACCGGCTTCCCGACCCTGCGGCCGGTGGCCGCCAGCCTGAATAACGGCCTGTACCCCCTTCGCTTCCCGTATCCGGCCGATGAGCAAGCCCTGAATTTTGAAAACTACCAGGCAGCCGCCGCGGCCACCGCGGACAACAGCATCAACGTCCCCGTGTGGTGGGACGTCAACTGATGGCGGGGTTAACCGACTATACGCTCTGGCAGTGGGCGCTCGTGATCGGGTCCAGCCTGCTGCTGTTCGGGGTTTCGCCGCTGGCCCGCACCTCGGGTGCCTTTTATCGGGGCACCCGGCGGGAGGCGGCACCGGGCACGCTGGCCCTCACGAGCAGCCTGGTCATTTCCTGGCTGTTCGCTAAATCCATCACCAACGCGGCCAACCTGGGGCTCGCATTCGGATTGATCGGTGGAGTAGCGTATGCGGCTTACTACCTGAGCTTTGCGGTAGCCGGATTGGTCATCTACTTTATGCGCACCCGGGGTGGATTCACCAGCCTCCACCACTTCCTGCGCGGCCGGTACGGGCGGGGGGCGGTGCTCCTGTTTTCGCTGCTGATCTGCTTTCGGCTGTTCAACGAAGTCTGGTCGAATACGATGGTCATCGGCAGTTACTTCGGGGAGCCGGGGAGCGCGCCGTACTACTGGTCGATCCTCGTCTTCACCGTACTCACGCTGGCCTATAGTCTCAAGGGAGGGATGTCCTCTTCCATCCTGACCGACATAATACAGCTGGCGCTCTTCGGTTTGTTGCTCACCGTGGTCCTGGGTGCCCTCCTGCCGCGACTGGACTACGACCTCACGCCGCTGGTCAGGGTGGGGGAAGCGGGTGCCGGGAAGGTCACGGGACTGCCACGTGGCGGCATCAATCTGCTATTGGTGGCCATACTACAGAGCCTGAGCTACCCCTTCCACGACCCCGTACTGACCGACCGGGGCTTTTTGTCTGCCCCCGGCCGCACACTCAGGGCTTTTCTGTGGGCGGTGCCGCTCGGAGCCTGTTGCATCGTGCTCTTCAGCCTGGTGGGGGTATACGGCCGCGCGATCGGGGTGGAGGGTCAGGCCCCGGTCGAGGTCGCTAAACTGCTGGGCGGACCGATTTTACTGGTCATGAACTTCATCATGATTACCTCCGCGGCGAGTACGCTGGACAGCACCTTCTCCAGCTTCTCCAAGCTGGCGGTCGTCGACCTGGGTGGGAATGCGGAGGCGCCTCCGCGGGCCGGTCGGCTGGCCATGATCGGCATCACGCTGCTGGGCACCCTGCCGGTCTTCCTGGATCCGGCCATCCTGTCCGCAACGACGGTGTCCGGTGCCATGGTGGTGGGCCTGGCGCCGGTATTTTGCCTGTGGTGGATTCCCGTGCACCGCCTGGGGTTCTACGCCTCCGTGCTGGGGGGGCTGGCGTTCGGCTCGGTGTACGTGCTGGGGTGGTGGCCGACCTGCTTGGTGTTGGGGGAGGGGACCTACGCCGACTTACTGAGCGTCACGGTGTACAGCTTGCTCGTCTGTACGGTACTTTACCTCGTTCCCTTTTACTACGGCACGCGTCTGAGGGATAACCCCCCGGTCGTCATTTCCGAAACCATAGCGGTCCGCTGAATGTATCTAAGCACTATGCCCCGACATCCCGTCCACGACCTTGGCCACCTGAGCGGACCGCTTCTGCTCTTTGGCGGGGTGTATTCTAATCTGGAGGCCCTGACGGCACTGCGGGCGCGGGCGCAGGTGCTGGGGATCCCCCCCGGGCGGGTGATCTGCACCGGCGATACCCCCGGCTACTGCGCCGATCCGGAAGCCTGCCTGAATTTCCTCGAAGACTGGGGCATCCCCGCCATCGCGGGCAACGTGGAGGTCAACCTGCGCGCCGGCGTGGAGGACTGCGGCTGCAACTTCAGCGACGGCAGCCGCTGCGATCTATTCGCCCGCCTCTGGTATGCCTACGCCCAGCAGGAAGTGGGGGAGCGGGGCACCGCCTACCTGCACACCCTCCCGATGGCCCTGCGTTTTACCTATGCCGGTAAGCGGACCGTGGTACTGCACGGAAGCGCGGACCACGAGTCTGAATTCATCTGGAAGTCCACCCCCTGGGCAACCAAGGCCAGAACCTTTGACCAAGTGGAGGCCGAGGTCGTCATCGGTGGCCACAGCGGGCTTCCCTTCGCCGATGGCCGTGACGGAAAGCTCTGGCTCAACGCCGGCGTGATCGGCATGCCCGCCAACGACGGTACCCCCCGCACCTGGTACCTCACCCTCGACGACCGCACCGGGGTGCTGACCTACGCCTTTCACCCCTTGACCTACGACGTAGCCACCGCGAAGGAAAAGATGCTGCGCCACCGCACCCGCCTGCCGTTGAGCTACGCGGCCACCCTCACCACCGGCATCTGGGACAACACGGAGGTGATGCCCGCCCCCGAGGCGGACCGGGAGGGGATCCCCATCGTGGCCGCGGACCTGCAACACGCCACCGCACCCGCGCCTCCCGCCCCTCCCCAGTCAGCAAGCGACAACCGTCAACACCCCCCTAAGATGAATACTTACAGCGACCCCAAAGACCTGCGCACCTTCGGTAAAATTTCCGAATGGCAGGAAGAGATGGGGGAAAAATTCTTCAACTGGTACAGTAGCGTGACCGAAGGCGATACCGCCCTGTCGGAGCGCGAAAAGGCCCTCATAGCCCTCGCCGTCAGCCACGCCATCCAGTGTTCCTACTGCATCGATGCCTACACCACCAACTCGCTCCAGGCCGGGGCGGACGAGGAGCAAATGATGGAAGCCGTGCACGTAGCCGCCGCCGTAAAGGCCGGCACCACCCTCATCTACGCCCGCCAGATGCAGCGGCAGGTAGAAAAAGTTACGATGTAAGGCGCCTTGCCGGGCAAACGACCAGCACGCCGCACCCAGAAAATCAGTCCCATGGCCATCAAGCAAAAAACCAAGTCGCTCTCCGCTAAGGGGTCGAACCTGTCCAGCACCTTCGTCCAGCTCAACGTACTGAACGGCAAGGACCTCAGCGACGCGAAGTTCCCGCGCTTCACGGACCGCCTGGCGGCCCAGGGCCACCGGCCCTTCCAGCCGACGGAGATCGAAGTCTTCCAGCTGAACATCGGCAAGCTCTGCAACCAGACCTGCGCCCACTGTCACGTCGACGCCGGCCCCGACAAGAAGGAGGAGAATATGGCGATGCCCGACCTGGAGCGCTGCGTGGAGCTGATCGCCGCCACCCCCTCCATCAAGGTGGTCGACATCACCGGCGGGGCCCCCGAGATGCACCCCGGCTTCCGGTGGTTCGTGGAGCAGTGTACGGGCCTGGGTAAGCAGGTCATCGACCGCTGCAACCTGACCATCATCATGGCCAATCCCAAGTACCGGGACCTCCCCCAGTTCCTGGCCAAGAATAGGGTGCAGGTGGTGTCCAGTCTGCCCTACTTCAGCAAGGCCCGGACCGACAATCAGCGTGGAGACGGCGTCTTTGAGGACTCCATTAAAGCTCTACGGCTGCTCAACGAGGTAGGGTATGGCCAGCCCGGCAGCGGACTCATCCTCGACCTGGTATTCAATCCCTCCGGTGCCTACCTGCCCGGCAAGCAGGAGACGCTGCAGGCTGAGTTCAAGCGGCAACTCGACCGGAAGTACGGGATCGTTTTTAACGAACTCTACGCCATCACGAACCTTCCCGTAGCGCGCTTCCTCGACTACCTGTTGGAAAGCGGCAATTACGAAGAATACATGCAGAAGCTGGTCGATGCCTATAACCCCGCCACGGTTGAGGGCCTCATGTGCCGCAATACCATCTCCGTAAGCTGGGACGGTTACCTCTACGACTGTGACTTCAACCAGATGCTCGACCTCAAGGTCGCCGCCCGGGGCCAACACATCGGCACCTTCGACGCCGGGGAACTGCGCCACCGCAACATCGTCATGAATCAGCACTGCTACGGCTGCACGGCCGGCGCCGGAAGCAGCTGCGGGGGCACGGTAGCCTGATGCCGACCGCAACCCCCACAGCTTCGGGTAATCTCCGCGAAGTGCCGCTATCGTACCTTAGGCTCTAGTGTCTACATCGCCGGCATTGACGCTCTCTCCACCGATCAGGGTCAGGTCTTTCTGGCGGCCCAGCGTACCCGCGAAGAAAGCGGCGCCGGCACCGGCCAACAGCCCCAGGAAGCCGATGATGGCGGCGGTGGCCAGTCCGTCAGCCACATCATCACTGACCTGTACGGCGGTATCTCCGAGCTGGTTCAACTTCTGCTGAGCGGTAGCCTTGGCTTCCTCAAATTTCTGACTGTATCCGCGGACGGCCTCGCGTGCTTCCGGCTCGGTCATGTCGGTACGGGCCACCATCACGTTCACCAGCGCATCCTGATCGGCCGCGTTGATTATGTTGTCTCCCCGGCTCGCGATGCGGTCAATGACCTCGTTGACCTCCCGACTAGCTGCGTAGGGATTTTTAGCCGCCCGCTCCGCGTCCGTGCGTGCCTCGTCCGCTACCTGGCGGGCGTCCCGCTCCAGGTTTTGGGGATCGAGGGCGGCTTTTTCGGTGTCCTCCAGAAGTTGATACACCTCGCTGCGAATGGTATTCAGGTTGATGTCGGACTGCCTGAGCTCCTGCGAGATCCGTTGTCCGAGGTCATCCGGTACGGCGGCACCGACGGCCTGTCCGGTAGCGGAAGCCACCGTAGAAATGGTGGAACCCACCAGGTTAAAGACCTTACCGACCGCGCTGTTGAGGATGTAGAGACTCAGCAAGGTGAAAAGCGCCCAGGCGAGCAGTCCGTGCAGGCCCGAGGTAGACTCCTTGGGAAAGCCGCACAGGCGCCCGGCCACGTACCCGCCGGCGAAGAGGGCGGCGAGATTGGCGATGACGTACCAGATAATTGCCCCGGTACCGAGGCCGGCCAGGGGCCTGGCTTCGGTGGCCGGGTCGATAGTCGAAAGCCCAATGCCTACGCCGAGGAGGTTGAGCGCGAAGGAGGCGGCTACGGCGAGCAGCGCGCCGGCAATGACGGCTCCCCAGTGTACGCGGGTAGTCGTGGATTATTCTGCTGGATAGGTAGTAGCGGCAGCGCCGCGGCGGGTAGAGGAAGGTACCATGGGGAGCTTTTGAGATTGTGTTTCAAAAGCTAAATCTTAATAACTAACGGCTATGTTCGATAATAATACACTCAACCCTCCGCTTTTGCCGATATGGTAGCAGAATGGGGCGGTCTAGCCCTTCACGCCGTACCTCACCGAAGTCCCGGTATTGTAGAAAAAGAAGCTCCACATGTCCGCCTGCTCCTCGATGGATTTAGAGATGGGCTTACCCGCTCCGTGACCGGCGTCGGTTTCGATGCGGATGAGCACGGGCTGCTCGCCGGCCTGGGCGGCCTGGAGCTCGGCGGCGTACTTAAAGCTGTGGGCGGGTACCACGCGATCGTCGTGATCCGCCGTGGTGATCATGGTGGCCGGGTAGGTCGTGCCGGGCTTCAGGTTGTGCAGGGGGCTGTAGGCACGCAGGACCGGAAACATGGTGGAATCCTCGCTGCTGCCGTACTCGGGGATCCAGCCCTTGCCGACGGTGAATTTGTGGTAGCGCAGCATGTCCATCACGCCCACGGCGGGGAAGGCGACGGCGAAGAGGTCCGGGCGCTGGGTCATGGCCGCACCGACGAGCAGCCCGCCGTTGGAGCCCCCGGCAATGGCCAGCTTTTCCTTGTTGGTGTATCCCTGAGCGATGAGGTACTCCCCGGCCGCGATGAAGTCATCGAAGACGTTCTGCTTGTTTTCCAGCATGCCCGCCTGGTGCCAGGCCTCGCCGTATTCGCCCCCGCCCCGGAGGTTGGCCATGGCGAATACGCCGCCGTTCTCCAGCAGGGGCAGGCGCATGACGCTAAAACTGGGCGACAGGCTAATGTTGAATCCGCCGTAGCCGTAGAGGTAGGCGGGGTGCTGCCCGTTCAACTCGAGGTCTTTCTCGTGCACCAGGAACATGGTGACGTCGGTACCGTCCTTGCTCTGGTAGGTGACCTGCTTTTCTACGTAGTCCTCCGGATTAAACTTCAGCGCGGGCTTAAAGAACGGCTTGCTCGTGTTGGCGGCGATGTCGTACTCGAAAATGGTCGGCGGATAAATGAAGCTGGTGTATACGTAGAAAAGGGTCCGATCGTCCTCCTTGCCGCTGAAGCCCCCCGCGGAGCCCACGCCCGGCAGGTCGATGGCCGTCTTGTCGTCGCCGTCGTAGTTCATGCGGTAGTAGCGGTCGGTGGCCTGCTCCAGGTAGTTGGCGAAGAGGTAGCCGCCGCCGGTGTTGACGCCCTGTAGGAGATCGGTGGCTTCGGGAATGATCTCCGTCCAGTTCGCTTTCTTTGGCTTCTCGACGTTAATGCGCACCAGGTGGTAATTCGGTGCGCCAATGTCGGTGAGCACCCAGAAATCCTTGCCCTCCGCATGAATGATCGAGCTCTTGTTCTTCGTGTCCGGAAAAAGGGCTACCGGGAAAATGCGTTCGGGCAGTGGCCCGCCGTCCAGGGGCAGGTAGTAGGTCGCGAAGCCATCCGTACCGGGGGCCGCGTACATGATGAAGTAGTCCTCGTTTTCCGTCGTGCCGCCGTAGTGGTAGTAGTCGGGGTTTTCCGGATCGGCGTACACTAAGCGGTCGGCCGACTGCGGTTCCCCGAGGCGGTGGAAGTAGACCGAATGGTTCTGATTGTTACCCTTCAAGACGTCTCCCGCGGCCGGGGCGGGGTAGCGGCTGTAGAAAAAGCCGTCGCCGTACCAGCCCGCGCCGCTGAACTTGACCCACTCCAACTCGTCGTCCAGGTCCTGATTGGTAGCAATGTCGCGCACGTAGATCTTGGTCCAGTCGCTCCCGGCGTCGCTGCGGCTGTAGGCCATGTAGCGGTTGTTCTTGTCGGCCCCGAGCAGGTTGATGCTCGTGGTGCCGGCGGCGTTCAGGGCGTTGGGGTCGATGAAGACCATTTCTTCGCCGTCCATGCCCTCCTTGTAGTAGAGGACGGACTGGTTTTGGAGCCCGTCGTTGCGGGAATAGAAGTAGTAGTCGCCCACCTTGTAGGGGGAGCTGAGGCGGGGGTAGTTGATCAGTTCGGTGAGCCGCTCCTCAATTTCCTGGCGAAAGGGGATCTTTTCCAGGTAGCCCGACGTGACTCGGTTTTCTTCCTGCACCCACGCCTTAGTCTCCGCACTGTTGTCGTCTTCCAGCCAACGGTAATTGTCGGTGACGGGGGTACCGTGATAGTCGTCGGTCGTGCCGTCTTTGCGGGTGTCGGGATAGGTTACGGGAATGACCGGGTAGTCTTTGGTAGTGTGCATGTCGTTGGTGGTTTGGGAACAGGCCGTCAGCAGCACACAAGGCAGCAGCAGGAGGATTGGTTTACGCATGACGCTAAGTTAAAAGCTGTAGCGCAATCCGTTCATCCATTCGTAGGTGGTCGCCGGCACGTCCGCCAGGCCCTGGTTAAGGAGGGCATCGTGGGTGATGCTGTACTTGGTATTGAAGGCCAGCCGATCGGTCAGCTGCAGGGCCAGGGAAGTGATGCTCGACAAGCGCGGTTGCCGGAAGTCGGGGATGACCGGCTGGTAGTAGGTGGTATTCGCGAGGGTAACGTTCGGCAGGGGGTAGAGCGAAAAACTCAGGTAGCTGCTCAGGCGGTGATCGCGGTACAGGATGGTGCCTTCAGCGACCTCGTCGTACTCGTACATGTAGAGCAACCCCACGTATACCCGGTTTTTTTTCCGTGCGTGCAGCTTTAGCCGGGGCCCGCTGCCCACCAGCGTACGCAGCCCCAGGCGCAGCTGTTCGTTGTACTGGATCTGGGTGAAGGCCTCCCACCGCCAGCGGTCGCTGAGGTAGTAAGCATAACGAAAGTGTAAGAAGCCCGCATTGAGGGCGTTATCCCCACTCACCTGTACCAATCGGTAATCGGCCAGCGCCAGCAGGGCCTGCTTACTCCCCTTGCGGTCGACCCGCACGCTGCCGTTGAGGCTCAGGACCGTATTCTTATTCCGGGTGAGGTTGCCGCCCAGATCGATTTGTCCGTACCAGCCTAGGGTGTCGAAGCCGCGCCGCTGGTCTTCGATGTTCACGAGTTGGGCGCGTACGCGGGTGCAAGGTATCAGCGTGAAGAGCCCACATAAGAGGCTCAGCAGCAAAAAGCGACACCACCTCATACGCGCGCGGTCGCGGGTTGCGGTAGGGCAAACAGGGAGAAATAACGGGCGCCGCCAAACAGGAGTCCGGCGAAAAGCACGTTGCCCGCCAGGCTGTTGAGCAGGAAGGGGAGGCCGGCGGCGTAGGCCGCCAGGAGTCCGGAGGTGGTGGGTGGGTACATAGCCGATCCGAGCCATACCCCGAGGTTCGTGATGCCGAAGAAGAGCAGGGTGCCACCTAGCGTAGCTCCCCCGATGCGCAACCAACTGAAGCTTCGTCCCCGCAAGAGGCCAAAGCCCAGCAGTAAGGTCAGGGCAAACCCACCGTAGACCCAAGCGTCGAAGCCCAGGAACAAGCCATCGTAATACTGACCGTAAAGCAGGTTATTGAGCAGCACGTCGCTCAGGTAAAGCGCGACGAAGGGCACCACCCAGGCCATCCACTTGCGCGCAAAAGCCGCTGCCCCGAAGAGCGCCATCGCGCCGACCGGGCCGAAATTCGGCCAGTGGGGCAGGAGGCGGCTCGCGGCCGCCAGCAGGATCAGGGCCAGGAGGGGGAAAAAGGTCGAGCGAGAGGAAGCTGAGGACATACAGTTGCGGTTGGGCGGCAAAGATAGCCAACCCCATGGTACGAAGCGGCCTCCGGCGGCGCGGTTGCCCGCAGCTTCCGTTTTCACCGCGACTGCTGTTCCTGATGGTGAACGGCTGAGTCCCCCTACCGCGAAAAGCGGGAACCGTTACCGGAGCGTGAAAATTCCCTGCACGTTCAGCACTTTCCGGCTCTCGCGCGTTAGCTACTCTCGATACCCCGCCGCTAACCCTAACGCTTCCCTATGGCTATCCCCTTTATCGCGTCTTGTGCTCCTTCTTTCCACCTGCGTCCCCGCCCTGCTGGCGGCCCAAGCCGATCGGTGGCAGCAACGGGTCAGCTACGAGATGGAAATTGACTTCGACGTCACTACCGATCAGTACGCCGGTACGCAGAAGCTGACTTACTACAACAACTCCCCGGACACCCTGGATAGGATTTTCTACCATTTGTACTTTAATGCCTTTCAGCCCGGTAGCCAAATGGATATGCGTAACCTGACGCTACCGGACGCCGACGATCGGGTAGCGGACCGGATCAGTAAACTGCAGCCCGACGAGATCGGCTACCTCCGGGTCAAGACGCTGACCCGGGAGGGGGGTACGCTGAGTTTTGAGGAGGCGGAAACGATCCTCGAAGTCACCCTCGACCAACCCATCCTGCCCGGCGACAGCGCCGTATTCAACATGGAGTGGGACGCCCAGGTGCCCCTGCAGATCCGCCGGAGCGGTCGGGACAATAAAGAAGGCATCGAGTACAGCATGGCCCAGTGGTACCCTAAACTGGCCGAATACGACTACCAGGGCTGGCACGCCAACCCCTACATCGGCCGGGAATTCTACGGCGTGTGGGGAGATTACGACGTGACCATCAACATCGACAGCAAGTACGTCGTCGGCGGCACCGGCTATCTGCGGAATCCCCAGGAGATCGGCTACGGCTACGCCCCGGAGCCCGCCACGCGGCCCGCTACCCTGAGCTACCACTTCGTCGCGCCCAACGTGCACGACTTCATGTGGGCGGCCGACCCCGACTATACCCACACCACCTATAAGCGCGACGATGGCACCACCCTGAACTTCTACTATCAGCCCGGTGAGGAGACTAGCGAGAACTGGGAGCAACTGCCGGCCATTATGGACGCGGTATTTGCCTACGCGAACGCGCATTACGGTCAGTACCCCTACGAGCAGTACAGCTTTATTCAGGGAGGCGACGGCGGGATGGAATACCCCATGGGCACCCTGATTACCGGGCAGCGCAACTTCACTAGCCTGGTCGGGGTGAGCGTCCACGAATTGATGCACACCTGGTATCAAATGCTGATGGGTACGAACGAAGCCCTCTATGCCTGGATGGACGAAGGCTTTACCAGCTGGGCCAGCAGCGAGATTATGAACCACCTCCGGTCGGAGGGCCTCATGCCCGGAGATGTCTCCGATAACCCCCACGAGCGCACCTACGCCAGTCTGCGCGGCTTCCGCCAGTCCGGCATGCAGGAAGCGTTGACCACCCACTCCGATCATTTCGCGACCAATTCCGCCTATAGCGTGGCGGCCTACGTCAACGGCTCCGTGTTCCTGGAACAGCTGCGGTACGTCATCGGGGAGGATGCCTTCGAGTGCACCCTACACCGGTACTTCGACGAGTGGCACTTTAAGCACCCCAACCCCAATGACTTCGTCCGGATTGCCGAAAAGTGCTCCGGGCTGGAGCTGGACTGGTACCGGGAGTACTGGGTCAACGGGACCGACTATCCCGACTACGCGGTCGCGGACGTGGAGGACATCGATAGCAGCGGGCAAACACGGATCGACCTGGAGCGGGTAGGGCGCATGCCGATGCCGCAGGAGGTGACGGTGACCCTGAAGAATGGAAGGGAGCAGTACTACTACATCGCTCCGCAGCTCCTGCGGGGGGAAAAGCCGCAGCCGGCTTACGCGACGAATTGGACGGTACTGGCTGACTGGGGGTGGACCAATCCCACGTACTCCTTCACCATCGATACCAACAAGCAGGAAATCGAGAGCGTACGCCTCAATGCGCGGGGTCGCATGTTTGAGGACGACATGGATAACAACGTTTGGGAAGACTGATCCGAAGCGGCGGGGAAGAAATCCGCGGTACGCAGACCACGCCGGCAAGCGGTAGCGGTATCTACCCGCCGAATGCCCAAACCGAATAGCAACGCCCCTCATGAAATTACTCGTCCTGACTAAAAAGTTTCCCTTCCCCCTCAAGGACGGGGAAAGTTTAGCCATACACGGATTAACCAAAAGCCTGAGCGAGTTGGGGTGTGATGTTTGCCTGCTGGCCATGAATACCTCCAAGCACTTTTTTGGGGGCTCTGAACTGCCACCCGAGATGGATCACTACCGGGAGGTGCGCACCGTGGGCGTGGACAACCAGATCAGCGCGGTCGATGCCGTAGCCAATCTGGTGCGGGGAACCTCGTACCACATCAGCCGCTTCGACCTGGAGGATTACCACCGCGCGTTGGCCGAGTGGCTGGGGGAAGAGCAGTTTGACATCATTCAGATGGAAACCCTCTACCTCGCTGCTTACCTGAGTACTATCCGGCGGCTATCTAAGGCGCAGGTGGTGATGCGCTCCCACAACGTGGAGCACGAGATCTGGGACCGTTGCGCCGACAACATCTCGTTTGCCCCCAAGCGGTGGTACCTGCGCCACCTGACGCGGCAACTACGGGAGTACGAACGCAGTCAGCTCAATCAGTACGACCTGCTGCTTCCCATCACCCAGCGCGATAAAAAACACTTTGAACGCCTGGGGTGCCGCAGCCAGACTTACGTACTTCCCATTGGACTGGAAACCCGCTGTGGCCCCCCGACGTACGAGAGCTACCGCCGGGCGCCGGACCTGCACTTTATCGGCTCCCTCGACTGGCTGCCCAATCTGGAGGGCCTGGAGTGGTTCCTCAACGACGTCTGGCCGGAGATCCACCGGCGTTGTCCGGAGGTGTGCTTTCACGTCGCCGGACGGAACATGCCGCACCACATCCGGGAATTACGCATGCAAAATGTCGTCCTGCACGGGGAGGTCGAGGACAGCTGTTCCTTCGTTTCTGCCCACAGCATCAGCGTAGTGCCCCTACTGAGCGGCGGGGGCATGCGGGCTAAAATCTTGGAGGCGATGTCGCTCGGCCGCGTGGTCATCACGACCACCGTCGGACTGGAAGGCATCAAGGCCCGCAACCGCCGGGACCTGTTCATTGCCGACACCGTCGAGCAGTTCGTGCTGGTTATTGAAGAATGCCTCCAGCGGGGCCGCCGGCTGGAATCCATCGGCAGGAATGCTTACACGGTTTTTCACCGCCATTACGACCGGCGGGTACTCGGCCAGCGACTGCTGGACACCTACAGTCAGCTGCTGGAAGTCGTGCGGGTGTAGCACCGGCCGACGGGGGAGTGGACCGCATTCTTATATTGCGGCAGACAATTCCAGATCATGCAGCAGACAATTCTCGCCCTCGACCAGGGGACCACCTCGTGCCGTGCCATACTCTTCGACCACGGCGGCGCCCTGGTGGGTACCGCTCAGAAAGAGTTCACCCAGTACTACCCCGAACCGGCCTGGGTAGAGCACGACGCTACGGAGATCTGGACTGCCCAGCTAGCCGTGGTGCGCGAGTTGCTGCAGAAGACCGGCACCCGCGCCGAAGACATCGCCGCCATCGGCATCACGAACCAGCGGGAAACCACCCTCATCTGGGATCGAAAAACGGGAGACCCGATCCACCACGCCATCGTCTGGCAGGACCGCCGCACCGCCGGCTTCTGCGACCAGCTCAAGGAACGGGGCCTGGAGGATCACGTGCGGCAAACCACCGGCCTGGTGATCGACGCCTACTTCAGCGGGACCAAAATCAACTGGCTACTGGAGCACGTGGATGGCGCCCGGCAGCGTGCGGAAGCCGGAGAGCTCTGCTTCGGTACGATGGACAGCTGGCTCGTCTACAAGCTTACGGGAGGGAAGGTGCACGTCACCGACGTGACGAATGCCGGGCGCACCATGCTGTTTGACATTCGCAAACGCGACTGGGATGAGCGCCTGCTGCAGGAACTGGACGTCCCGCGTGCCCTCCTGCCCGCAGTGAAATCGAGTAGCGAGGTGTACGGGGAGACCAGCCTGTTCGGCGCCGCCATCCCCATCGCGGGCATGGCCGGCGACCAGCACGCCGCCCTCTTCGGTCAGGCCTGCTTCGAGCCGGGACAGGCTAAGAACACCTACGGGACCGGGTGCTTCATGCTGCTCAATACGGGCACTACGGCCGTGACCAGCACCCACGGACTGCTGACCACGATCGCCTGGGAAGTGGACGGGAAGACCGAGTACGCCCTGGAGGGCAGCGTATTCATAGCCGGGGCGGCCATTCAGTGGCTGCGGGACGGGCTTAAACTGATCGATGAGGCGCCCGACAGCGAATACTACGCGCGCAAAGTCAAGGACACGGGCGGGGTCTACGTGGTGCCCGCCTTTGCCGGGCTGGGCGCGCCCTACTGGGACATGTACGCCCGCGGGGCCATCTTCGGCCTCACCCGGGGCACCTCGAAATCACACATCGTGCGGGCTACCCTGCAGAGCCTGGCCTACCAAGTCAAGGACGTGCTGGAAGCCATGCAGAAAGACGCTAAAACGGAACTGAAGAACCTGCGGGTCGACGGGGGGGCTAGTGCCAACGACTTCCTGATGCAGTTTCAGTCCGACATCCTGGGCACCAAAGTAGAGCGGCCGAAGATCGTGGAAACCACGGCGCTCGGCGCAGCCATGTTAGCTGGTCTAGCGGTAGGGTACTGGAATAAGGAAGATTTAGCAGCGACCTGGCAGCTCGACGAGGCCTTTTCTCCGACTATGGCAGCGGGAGAACGCACCAAACGCTACGCCGGCTGGCAGAAGGCGGTGCAGCGGACCATGGACTGGGAAGAGCACGTGTAGCTTACCGTCCGTCAATCACCGCCAGTAGCTCCTGTAGCTGCCAAGCATCCTCGATCCGGTAGGGTCCTACGGACGTGCGCCGCAGCGCGATCAGGTGGCCGCCGCTTCCCGCCGCCGCGGCTAAATCATGGGCCAGCGAGCGAACATAGGTGCCCTTGCTGCAGGCGATCCGGAAATCCACCCGGTCTCCGGTGAAGTGGTTAAGCTCGAACTCCGCCACCGATACCCGTCGCGGCTTGACTTCAATGTGCTCCCCGCGCCGGGCCCGCTTGTACAAAGGTTGGCCGTCGACCTTGATGGCGGAGTACATGGGGGGGATTTGCTCGATCTCCCCGGTGAAGCGACGGGCGGCCTCTCGCAAGCCTTCCAGCGTCAGGTGATCGACTGGAAAATTTTCGTCCACTTCCGTTTCCGCATCGAAGGAAGGGGTGGTGGCGCCGAGCGCGATGGTCCCGGTATAGGTTTTCCCCAGGCCTTCGAGTTGCTGCAGCTGTTTGGTCCACTTCCCTACGCACAGGTTCAGCAGGCCGGTAGCCATGGGATCGAGGGTTCCGGCGTGGCCGACCTTGAATTTCTTCAGCCCGAGGTGGGTGCGGATCTTCCACCGCAGCTTGTTGACGACATCGAAGCTGGTCCAGCCTTTCGGCTTATCGACGAGGAAAAGGGCGCCCTCCGTGAAGGAGAAGGGGGGGGTAGTACTGGGAGCAAGCATAGACAGGCTTAGGCGTTAACCAGCTTAATCGTGAGCACCACGGCGGCCACCACGAAGCAGTAATAGGCGAAGTATTTGAGTTCCGCCTTTTTTACGAGCTTAATCATCCATACACAGGCGGCGATGCCGGTCAGGAAGGCCGCCAGAAACCCTACCGAGAGTTCCATTACCGAAGTAGTTTGGGAAAACTCACCGTCGATCAAGTCCTTGGCAATTTTGCCGAGGATCAGGGGAACCACCATCAGAAAAGAAAAGCGGGCGGACTTCTCCCGATCAATACCCAGCAGCACGCTCGTGGAAATCGTTGCCCCCGAGCGGCTGATGCCCGGGAGAATGGCGATCGCCTGGGCGATACCAATCAGGGCCGCGTCCTTCCAGTCTACGCTCTTTTCGGTACGACGGGCTCGGTCCGCCAGGAAGAGTAGGAGCCCGGTTAAGATCAGCATGAAGGCTACCAGGACCACCTGCCGGTCAAACAGGGTGGTAAGGAGGTCGTCGTACAGCACGCCCACGATAGCGGCGGGAACCATACTTACGATGATCAGCAGCGTGAATTTGGTGCCGGTGTTCCATTCGAACCTGAACAGGTCGGCCAGGATTTCTCCGATGTCCTTGCGAAACACGACGAGGGTTGCCAGGGCGGTAGCGGCGTGCAGCGTAACGGTCATGAGCATGCTGTCCGCCGCCAGGCTCTGATCGTTAAACAACCACTTGGTCAGTTCCAGGTGACCACTGCTGCTGACGGGGAGAAACTCGGTAAGGCCCTGCACGATGCCGAGCACCAGGGCGCGAAACAAATCTAGCACGGCCTACTTTTTAAAGATCGCGAACGTGGTTACGCCTAACCCGGTAAGAATGATGATGGGGGCGAGGGTAATCTTGCGAAAACTGTAAATCACCTCCGCGTCGAATACCGTGGGATCATCACCGCGGCCGCCCATCATGAGTAGAAACCCGACCACGATCAGCAGGAAGCCCCCGCCGAGCCACACGTAGGTGTCCTTGCCGAAGACGAGCGGACGGGCGCTGCGCTCCGGGGTCGACCGGGTCTCCCGCCCCTTAGGCGTAGCCACTACCCGAATGGGCGGGGCAGTCTGCTCGACGGTCGGGGTAGCGGGGCGGGGATTTTGCTTTTTACGCTTGCTCATACGGTGGCGAGGTTCTTTACGCGGCCCGAAGGTAAGGGAATTCGGGGGCTCGTCGGTGGACGGGCCGGACATTCCTATATTGCCCCCATGAAAGCCATAACCCTCCGTGCCCCCCGCGTATTGTTGCTCCTGCTCCTCCTTTGCAGCCTTCCCGACCGGATCGCGGCGCAGATGAGCGACGCCGAAGATCGGGGGGAAGCATTCGGGGAGGGCCCCTACCCCCAGCTGATCATTCGCGGCGTAACCCTGATCAACGGCAACGCCGCCCCGCCGATCGGCCCCGTGGATATCGTGATCGAGGGCAATCGCATCGTGTCCGCATCCACCGTCGGCTTTCCCGGCGTGGACATTGACGCCGCCCGCCGCCCCCAACTGCGCGAGGGCGGGCGCGAGATCGACGCCAGCGGCATGTACGCCCTGCCCGGCTTCGTCGACATGCACGGCCACACCGGCGGCCGGGCGCAGGGCACGACCCCGGACTACGTGTACAAGCTCTGGCTCGGCCACGGCATCACCACCATCCGGGAGCCCGGCAGCTTCAACGGCATCGACTGGACGCTGGAGCACAAGCGGCGCTCGGCGGCCAACGAAATCGCCGCCCCCCGCATCATGGCCTATACCGGCTTCGGCATGGGCCGCGAGGAACCCTTCACCACCACCGCGGAGGTCGAAACCTGGATCCGGGAAAACCAGGAGAAGGGCGCCGACGGCATCAAGCTGTTCGGGGCCCGGCCCGACCTCATGGAAGCCGCACTGAAGACCAACAAGGAACTCGGCCTGCGCAGTGCCTGCCACCACGCTCAGCTAGACGTCGGGCGTTGGAACGTACTGCACTCCGCGCGCGCCGGACTGACCACGATGGAGCACTGGTACGGACTGCCCGAGGCCTTGTTCGAGAACCGGACCGTGCAGGACTACCCCGTAGACTACAATTACCAGAATGAGGAGCACCGCTTCGGAGAGGCCGGTAAGCTCTGGCAGCAGGCCGCCGCTCCCTACAGCGACCACTGGAACGCCGTGATGGACGAACTGCTGGCCCTCGATTTTACCCTCAATCCCACCTTCAATATCTACGACGCCAACCGCGACGTGATGCGTGCGCGCAACGCCGATTGGCATGCGGAATACACCCTGCCGAGCCTGCTGAAGTTCTACGCCCCCAGCCGGATCAGTCACGGCAGCTACTGGCACAAGTGGGGGACCGAGCAGGAGGTCGACTGGAAAAAGAACTACCAGCTGTGGATGACCTTCGTCAATGAGTACAAGAACCGCGGCGGACGGGTCACGGCCGGCAGCGACTCCGGCTACATCTACCAGCTCTACGGCTTCGGCTACATCCGCGAGCTGGAACTGCTGCGGGAGGCCGGCTTCCACCCCCTGGAGGTCGTCCGCTCGGCCACCCTCTCCGGTGCCGAAGCCCTGGGGATGGACGACGAGATCGGTACCATCGAGGCGGGTAAGCTGGCAGACGTCGTGCTGGTCGCGGAAAACCCGCTGGCGGACTTCAAGGTGCTTTACGGAACGGGAGCTACCCGCCTGACCGAGGACAATGCGGTCACTACCACCAAAGGCATCCGCTACACCATCAAGGATGGTATCGTCTATGATGCCGTCCAATTGCGCGAAACGGTTAAGGAGATGGTACGGGAAGCCAAACGGTAGCCTCGTTCACCCGGGTAAACCTTTATTTGCTATCGAGTGCAGCCTGGATGTCGGCAGCGATACCCTGCAGGTGGTAACGGACCACGCCTTCCGGGTAGCGCCGCGCCGCCGCGGTCGCGGTGGTGCGAACGGCATTGAGCTCGGCCCGGGCCAGCGCACCTACATCGGATGGCTTGTCTGCATCCTCGAGCATCAGCGTCACGAGTTGCGCTACGTGCGCGCGCTCGAGGTTGCGGCGATAGACGTTGATCGGCTGTCCGGCTAAGGCTTCCGACCAGAGGCCACGCCGTAAATCGCTCAGCATTGCGGTGGGGGAGTAGGCCGATCGTCCGTGCAGGGCCTCATTTTCGACCATACGCAGCAGGCGGTCAGCGTTCAACAGATTGCGCAGCTGGCGTGCCTGCAGATCGCGCATGCGGCTGACTACACCACTTGGTCCGATGTTGGCCACGATCCGCTGCGGCATTAACCAGTCGGGGGTACTGAACACGTTTTCGTTCAGGAACTCCAGTGCTTCGGCCTGCTCCGCCTTCGGTAGGTGTGTGTAGGTATCTTCTCGTTCGTCGGCGGTGCGCAGGTGCTCGTAAATACCCCCGACCTTGGCCGTGACGTGGGCGGCGTAGCGCGACCATACGCCGAGCAGCTCCCCGTAGAGTTCCTCCAGGTCGGCGTAGTTCTCCCCGGGGCGGGTGGTCCATTCCGCCAGGTTCTCCGCTACGATACGCAGGTTCTTCATCCCGTAAGTCGTGGCCCTGATGGGGTCGTTACCGACCGCTTCGGTCTGCGCGCTCGGGTCCGAAGAGCTGTACCCACCAAAGAGATACATCGGGTCTCCCGCTTTCGCGCTGATCCAGGCGTTGAGGCTGTCCCGCTCCGCCTGGGGGGAGTCAGCCCCGGGGAGGTAGCGGTAGCCCCAGTCGATGGCGTAGTGATCGTAGGGGCCCAGCATACGTACCCAGCGTACGCCTTCGTCCCCCGGCTGGGCGACGTAGTTGTAGCGGGTGTAGTCCATGATCGTCGAGGCCAGTCCCCATTTGTTCGTGAAGGTGGCCGAGCGGAGGCTGTCGGTGGGGTAGGAATAACTCGCCTTCATGTTGTGCGGGAGGCCGAGGGCGTGGCCGACCTCGTGGGAGATCACCCGCCGCATCATTTCCCCGATTTCCTCGTCGGGGGTGTCCAGCGTACGGGCGCTCGCGTTGGCCGCGCCGGTTTCCAGCAGGTAGCGGTTGCGGTAACTGCGCAGGTGGTTGTGGTACCAGATAATGTCGCTTTCGATGATTTGTCCGGAGCGGGGGTCCGACACGCTGGGTCCGGTGGCGTTCCGCGTGGTGGAGGCCACGTAGCGGACAACGGAGTAGCGGCTGTCTTCGGGGCTCCAGTCAGGGTCCTCCTCCGCCGTCGGAGCGTCGCGCGCCACGATGGCATTCTTGAAGCCGGCTGTCTCGAAGGCCGCCTGCCAGTCTTCGATACCCTGGCGGAAGTAGGGACGGAATTTGGTTGGCGTGGCGGGATCGAGGTAGTACACGATGGGCTCCACGGGCTCTACGAGTTCCCCCCGGGCGTAAGCTTCCGTGTCCTTCGGCACGAGCTTCCAGCGTTTGATGTAGCGCTTCTCGTCGGACTTAAGGGCTTCCGATCCATAGTCAATCTGGGATACCGTAAACCATCCTACCCGCTGATCGTAGAGGCGGGCTTGCATAGCTACTTCCGGGAGTAAGTACATCGACTGGCTCAATTGCAGGGAGATCGTCCCCGTACGCGAATTGGAGGGTGGGGCGTTGGCCACGAAGGTCATGTCATGACGGACTTCCAGATTTTCCGGAAAGCTCGCCATGCGGGCGATGAAACTGCGGTCCTTATCCAGGCTCCTTACTTCATACTGTTTACGTAAGCGTTTACTCAGGCCGGATATGGCTTGCACGTCCCCGACGAAGAGATCCTTGACGGCAATCACGGCCGCGCTCGAATCCGGGCTGAAGGCCTCGATCGGGAAGGCCATAATGACCGGGGCATAGTTGTTGTTCTGCACCGATATATTGATCGGCAACGACTCTTCCGCTACGTTGCTGTAGCTCACGGAGGTCAGGTGGATCTTATCGTTCACCCGGCTCCAGTGCACCAGCTGCTCGTTGGTTTTGGATCCCGCGTTGAGGTAGCCCCCGCCCAGTTCGGCGGGAATTTTCGCGATTCGGCTCACGAGCAGCATATCGCGGTCGAGCAGGGGGAAGGGGATCTCAAAGTAGTATTCTTCCCCCACCCGGTGTACGGTAAAGAGGCCGGTGTCGGTTACCGCCTCGGCGGTCACTACGTCAGCGTAGTCTTTAAACCGGGACTTTGGCTTTTTCTTGGACTCCTTCGTGGAATCCCCCTGGACGTTGGTGAGGGGCTCGGGCGGGGCAGGCAGGGGCTGCGCCCTTTGTTTGGTAGCCAGGCAGGAAGTAAGTCCGAGTAGTAGGAAAAACAGGTAGCGCATAGTTGTTAGTCTTCGTAGTCGAACTCCTCCGTCAGGTCACCGACCGTCAGGTTAAAGGTTCCCGCCTCGTTGATGGACCGGTTTTGCCGTCCGATGAAGGAGATATCTGCGGGCGTGAGGAGAAAGGAAACCACGATGTTCTCCCCGGGTTCCAGGTGAAATTTTTTGAACTTCCGTAAGCGTCTTACGCTCGGGGATACGCTGGCCACCTGATCCCCGGTATACAGCAGTACGGAATGCTTGCCGGCGCGATCGCCGGAGTTGGTCACGCGCACGGATACTTCCAGGGTGTCCGTGGCCCGCATGACCCGACTGCTCAGTTCCAGGTCGCTGTAGGTGAAGTCGGTAAAACTGAGCCCGTAGCCGAACTCGTACAGCGGGCGGTAGGTGCCATTGCGCGCCTCGGTAGGCTTGTGGTCGTAGCTCACCAAGGCATTGGGGTGGCGGGGGTAGGTCAGGGGCAGACGCGCACTGGGGTTTACCCGCCCCGAAAGGATGCCGGCAAGAGCGTCGCCCCCCTGGGGTCCCGGATAGGGGGCAAATAAAACGGCTTTCGACCGATTGGAAAGCCGCGTCATGAGTCGGGGCCGGCCCCCGGCCATGATGAGTACAATGGGTTTTCCCAGCGTGTCCAGTGCGGAAAACAATTGCTGCTGGGCCCGGGGTAGGGCCAGGGCGTTGAGGTTGCCCGGATCTTCCGTGTACGAAAGCTCGCCTACGCAGAGGACGATGATGTCGGACTGCCGGGCAAGGGAGACGGCACCCGCTACGTCCATAAGGGTATCGAAACTGACCCCCGGGGTGTAGGTAACCCGGCCCGGAAACTCCCGCTGGATGGCTTCCCGGATCGTATGATAATCTTCCAGATACCGGTCTGCCTGCTCCCCTTGCCAACTGTAGGTCCAGCCGCCGTTGAGGCTGCGCATATTGTCGGCCGTGGGCCCCGTGACGAAGATCCGTTGCCCGGGCTTGATGGGTAGGGGTAGGCCATCGTTTTTGAGGAGGACGATGGCTTCCTCGGCCGACTGCAGCGCCTTGCGCGAAAACTTAACACTTCCAAAGTCGGGAAACTCCTCGGGGTCCCACAGGTGCTTGTCGTACAGTCCCAGGGCCACCTTCACGGCCAGGATGCGGGCCACGCTGGTGTCGATGCGGCCCTCCGTCAGCTGCCCCTCCTGTACCAACTCCACCACTATTTCCGGGAAATCAGTGGTCACGGCCGTCATGCTCATGTCCATGCCGGCGTCAATGGCCATGCGTACGGCGTCCTTCAGGTTGGTGGCGACCATGTGGCGTTCGTATAAGTACCGGACGTCCTGCCAGTCCGATACCAGCAGGCCCTCGAACCCCATTTCTCCCCGCAGTACGTCGGTCAGCAATTCCTTGCTCGTGTGCACGGGAATACCGTTGACCTCCCCGGAGTTGATCATTACGGTGAGGGCACCGGAGTCAATGGCGGTTTGAAATTGCGGCAGGTAGTATTCCCGTAATTGGCGTTCGGGTAGGTAAGCCGGCGTGCGGTCGCGCCCGCTCAGCGGAGAGCCGTAGCCGGTGAAGTGCTTGAGGCAGGCCACCACGCTGTGCGGCTGGCCGACGCCCTTGCCCTGGTAGCCCTGCAGCATGGCCAGGCCGAATTGCTGGTTGACGTAGACGTCCTCGCCAAAGCTCTCCCAATTCCGCGGCCAGACGGGTTGGCGACCTACGTCCATGGCGGGACTGAAATTCCAGGGGATGCTGGCCGCCTTCAGTTCGTAAGCGGTTATGGCCGCCAGCTCCGTGGCCAGCTCCGTATTAAAACTCGCGGCCACGCCGAGGGGCTGAGCAAACAGCGTCGACCCCTTGATGTAGTTGGCCCCGTGGATGGCGTCCTGCCCGTAGATCACCGGTACGCCGGTGGTTGCCATGGCCTTCCCCTGAATCCTGCCGATGTAGTCGCGGTATTCCGCCAGAGTAGGGATGGAGCGGCTGGGCACGTTGAGCACGGAGCCAATTTCCAGTTCCCCCACCACCCGGTCGAGTCGCTCCTCACTGAACGCCGGGGGCACCGTCAGCACGTAGGTTTCCCCCTCGAAGACCAGGTCGATCGCGACTTGCGTCATCTGCCCGGCCTTCTGTTTCAGGGTCAGGCGCTGCAGTTCGGAGGCGACAAAGGCGTTCTGCTCCTCACTTAAAAACGAAAATCGCGGAGCTTGGGCGCGGACGCAGGTGCAGAGGAAAATCGTAAGGGTTAAAGCAAAAACGGAGCGCATGGAGATACGGTAGTTCGCCGCTAAGCTAACAAAGTCAAGACACTAGCCCATCGGAGTGCCTGCGTCCGCCGTCAGCTCATCGGCGATCATCCGGTCGTTCGCCAGCCGAGGCACCTTATTCTGTCCCCCCAGCTTACCCCGAGACTTCATATACCTCCGGAATGCGCCGGCCCGCAAGGACCGCAGGACGAGCGGGCGGAGTACTTTTCCCGTGATAAGATCCTCGTAGTAGGTATTCTCCCGGATCATAGCTCCGTCCAGCGCCGCGGCGAATGTATCCGGATCGGCGGGCGGGCGGCTAAATTCCACGAACCACTCGTGGTAGGGAAGCCCCCCGGACGGATTCACCTGGGGGGCTACCGTGAACTCCGTGACCGCAGCGTTGAACTCCCTACACACCTGGCGCAGGGCCTGCTCGACCTCCTTACCGATGACGTGCTCCCCGAAGGCGGAAATGAAGTGCTTTGTACGGCCCGTAACCCGGATCCGGTAGGGGTCCTTGCTCACGAATTCTACCGTGTCTCCGATATCGTAGGCCCACAAGCCGGCCACCGTAGAAAGGAGGATGGCGTAGTTAACGCCCAATTCCACCTCCCCCAGGGATAGACGGCGGGGCTCGTCCCGGTGAATCTCTTCCGCCGGGACAAACTCGAAGAAGATTCCGCTGGCGGTATTGAGTAGGAGCCCGGGTTCCGTCTGGCTGTCCTGGAAGGCAAGGAAGCCCTCGCTCGCCGGGTAAGTTTCCACGGAAGGGATGCGCGCCCCCACCAACCGCTCGAGGGTGTCTCGGTAGGGCTCGAAGTTCACGCCGCCGTAGACGAACATCTCCAGATTAGGGAAGACCTCCTTGATGGTCGATTTTCCGCTGCGCGCGAGCAAACGCTCGTAGTACATCTGCACCCAGGGCGGAATGCCACTGATCAAGCGCATGTCCGCGCTTAGGGTTTCCTCCACGATGGCCTCCAGTTTGGTCTCCCAGTCTTCGATGCAGTTGGTCGGGTAGGAGGGGAGCTGGTCGGCCTTGAGCCAGGCCGGGACCTGGTGGTTGACGATACCGGAGAGGCGCCCGGTAGGGATGCCATTCGTATCCTGCATTTGCGGACTTCCACTGAGGAAGATCATCTTCCCGTCGAGCCAGCGGGCGTGACCGGTCTCGGCCACGTAGTTGAACAACGCATTGCGCGCCGAGCCGAAATGATTGGGCAAGCTGTCGCGGGTAAGCGGAATGTACTTGACCCCGCTGGTCGTGCCACTGGTCTTGGCCAGGTAGCGGGGACGGCCCGGCCAACTTACGTCCGCCTCCCCCGCCTTGATGCGATCCGCGTACGGTCGGAAAGCTTCGTAATCGCCGATCGGCACTTCCCGCCGGAAGTCGGCGTAGCTTTTTATCGCGGCAAACCGGTGATCCCGCCCAAAGGCCGTGTTGCGGGCGGTCCGCACGAGATCCTCGCGCAACTCTTCCTGAAAGGGAACGGCCAGCGAGGCGCGATAGCGCAGTCTTTGGCGCAGGATACGGGCTACGGGTTTGACGAACGGGGATTTCTTCATAGGACGGGCGGTAGAAAATTAAGCGCTTGTTTGGTTTTCCGAGCCTGACGAACATGCCGCTATTATGGGTCTATTCGCGCTTTGAAAAGGGGAGGTGCACTTCGTGGCTGCTTCGCGGTGACCGTCTAAGTAACCTTTTTCAAGGCGAAGCGTAGGCACGAAAGAGCAAGTTTGCGGCGGCGAGCGGAATCCCAAACAAACTCTCGAAGCGAAAGGCACCGGCCTCAGGTCGGGATTCTGACCTCATAAACCTCTCCTGACCGGACGGTGAGCGAACCGGTAACGAGCCAGGGGTTATACAACTTAAGCATACGGTAGGTAGTCCCCTCCCGGCGCGCGAAGTCGCCAAGGTTGTCGAGCGACTCGGTCACCCGGACGATGCGGAAGGAATCCAGGGCCGGGTATTCCTCGGCGGGGTCCACCCGATAGCCAAAATCCTCGGGGTGCTCCATGATCGTCTTCAGGGCGATGATGCGGAAGAGGTACTGCATTGTCTCATCGTTGATGTCCAGGTCGAAGAGGTCCTCCGCCCGCTGCCGGGTCAGCCATTTCTGGAGATTCGGGCCGCCCATATTGTAGGCGGCGGCTACCTTGTTCCAGTCGCCAAACTGTCGGTGGTAATCCTTGAGGTAGGCCGCCGCCGCCCGGGTGGCCTTCTCGAGGTGGAAGCGCTCGTCCACCTCCCCGTTGATCACCAGCCCGAAGGCCCGGCCGGTGGGGGCCATGAACTGCCAGACGCCCTTGGCACCGGCCGGACTGCTCACGTCAGCCAGGGTACTCTCCGCGGCGGCCAGGTATTTCAGGTCGTCGGGCACCCCTTCCTCGCGGAGCACGCGCTCGATGGTGGGGAAGTAGCGTCCCCGTCTCTTGAGCAGCAGCAGGGTATTGCGGTGGAAGTAGGCATTGCGCATGAGCTCCAGGTCCAATCGCTCGCGCACGTCAAAATTCTCCATGGGCAGAAACTGGCCTGCAAAAGAAAATGACCCGGAAAGTTCGACAGGATGCACAATTTGGGGCAGACCCTTCGTTAGATTCTCGAAATCCGCTGATTTTTCGGTCGGATTTTCCGAATGGCCTTCCCAAGGTTCCCCACCGGTGCTTAGTAGTACCAGCCAGCAGGATAAGAAGACCAGGCCGATACCAATTCCCCCAAGTAATGCCTTCATGATGTTACGCCTAATTTGAATCCCGCGGGATCATCGGTGAAAACGCAAAGCTAATTCGCGACTCCCGAGCTGCCCAATTAACGAAGGCCGGACCTATTTCTGACACGAGAATTTACGAAATTTTCGTGTACATTGCACCTGCGCTTTGTCGCAATAATTTGACCCCTTTCATGCCATCATTGGCTAATCAAGACAACCAGGAGATCCTGCTTCAGCTGCTTCGAAAGAAGGATGAGGCGGGGATGCGGTATCTGTTCGACCACTACGGGGGGGCACTCAACCATATTATCGGCCGCATCGTCACCGAACCGGAGGTGGCGCAGGAAGTACTGCAGGACGTGCTGATGCGCATCTGGGAGAACATCGACAAGTACGAAAGCGACAAAAGCCGGCTGTTTACCTGGATGGCCCGCATCGCCCGCAATGCCGCCATCGACCGGGTGCGTTCCAAAGCCTACCGGAAGGGAGAGAAAACCGATAAACTGGATAGCGTCGTAGTTAATCGCAACAATCTTAGTGAAACGATGAACGTGGAGCACATCGGACTAGCTAAGCTCTTGGATAACCTGGATGCTAACTACCGGTCCATTATCGACCTGCTCTACTTCAAGGATTATACCCAAGCCGAAACCGCTGAGGCCCTTGACCTGCCACTGGGCACCGTCAAGACCCGGTCTCGCCGTGCCCTCCAGCAGCTCCGTCAGGTGCTGAGGCACGAACTGATTATTCTATTCATACTCGCTTTTTTCCTTACCTAATAATCTACCCAGCTAACTAACCGTGGACTCCTCTTCCTACATCAACTCCGGCGTTCTGGAACTATACGTTCTGGATCGTCTTTCCCCCGACGAGCGTCGGGAGGTGGAGCGGTATGCCGAGCAGTACCCGGAAGTACGCCAGGAGCTGACGGAGATCGAGGTAGCCCTGGAGAAGTACGCCGTACTACGGGGCGCGCAAACCCCGCCCCCCGTGAATGTCCTGGATGATGTACTGTCAGCCATTGGAGCGCGTACCACGCCGCCGACCACTACGACGGTAGCCCCCCCGGCACCCGCCGCGCCGGCCGCCAACCCCTTGCCGTGGTTGCTTACGGCCCTGCTGGCATTGGCACTCGGTGGCCTGATTTATTACTACCTCCAGGCCGGTGAGCGCCGGGAATCCATCGATGAGCTGGAACAACGCTTCACCCTGTTGGAGCAGGAGTGCGAGCAACAGCGGGCCAACTTTCAGGCCGATCGCCAGCGGATAGCCCTGCTGACACGTATCGACACCCGGGATGTGCTACTCGCGGGTTCCGAAAACGCCCCCGACAGCCGCGCCCTGGTATTCTATAATCCTTCCGTCGGGGAAGTGCTTTTCTCCGCAAGCAATCTGCCCGCTCCGCCCGCCGGAAAACAGTACCAACTCTGGGCACTGGACGCCGAGGGACAGCCCCTCGATCTCGGCGTGCTCTCCCCGAGCCTGACCAACCAGGAATTACTGGACGTCCGTTACGTACCCAACGCGTCGGCCTTCGCCGTCACCCTGGAAGATGCCGGGGGTAAGCCAAGCCCGGATCTCAGCCAACTGCAGGTCATCGGTGAGGTCCCCTCCTAACACTTCGGCCGGCCCCAAAAAAACTGCCCCGCAGCAACCTTACCGGCTGGCGGGACAGTCCACACACTATGAGAACACCCATTAACTTTTGCGGTCTAAGCGGGCCGCGCCGTTCCTTGTAATAGGTAAACGAACGGAACGGGTAAAAGTCTGTTCACCAGCTCGGTGCCGAACTTAATCATTTCTTAAATAAGTTGATTATCAAGGGTTTAGGAGCGTATATTTTGCTAATTACTGACACTTAGCCGACCATAAATTTCCTTACCTTTGAGGCCATGATAACGGACGAGAGCGTACGGGAGGTGATCGACACGGCGCGGGTCGAGGACGTAGTGGGTGACTTCGTGAATCTGCGCCGCCGGGGCAACAATTATACCGGCCTCTGCCCCTTCCATAACGAAAAGACGCCTTCCTTCAACGTCAATCCCGCACGTAACATTTACAAATGTTTTGGCTGCGGGGTAGGGGGCGACCCGGTCAAGTTTCTCATGGAACTCGAGCAGCTATCCTTCCCGGACGCCATCCGCTGGATAGCCGGAAAGTATAACATCAAACTGGAGGAAAAGGAGCTCAGTGAGGAAGTCCGGGAGGAACTCCAGGAGGTCGATAGCTTACTCATCACCAACGATTTCGCGCGGGCCTACTACGCGGACCAGCTTCATAATACCGAAGAAGGCAAGAGCATTGCCCTGAGTTACTTCCGGGACCGCGGCTTCCGTAAGGAGACGATGGAAACCTTCGGGCTGGGGTATGCCCCCATGCAGCGGGACGGACTGCTGCGCGCCGCTACCGCCGCCGGGCATAAACAAGATAAGCTCGAGAAATTAGGGCTGGTGAGGAACGGCCGCGACTTCTTCTTCGACCGGGTGATGTTTACCATCCATAACCTCGGCGGTAAGCCCATTGCGTTTGCCGGCCGTATTCTGAAACAGGGCGTCAAAGCCCCCAAATACGTCAACAGCCCCGAGACCGAGATCTACCATAAGTCGGACGTACTCTACGGCATGTTCCAGGCGCGACAGTCGGTGCGCAAGCTCGACAACGTGTACCTGGTCGAGGGCTACACCGACGTCATCAGCCTGCACCAAAATGGGATCCGTAACGTTGTGGCCACCTCCGGGACCAGCCTCACCGGCGGGCAGGCCCAAGTCGTCAAGCGCTTCACCGAGAACGTCACCCTCCTCTACGACGGCGATAAGGCCGGCGTCAAAGCGGCCCTCCGGGGGGTAGACGTACTGCTGACCGCGGGGCTGAACGTACGGGTAGTCATCCTGCCCGACGGACAGGACCCGGACAGCTACATGCAGTCCGTAGGCACCACCGCCTTCCAAACCTACCTCGAAGAAACGCGCAAGGATTTCCTCTTCTTTAAGGCGGACCTGTTACTAGAGGAAGCCGGGGACGACGTAGGCGCGCGCACCACGGCGATTCGTGACATCAGCGCAACCCTTTCCCTGGTGGATGACCCCCTGAAGCGGGCGGGCTACCTCCAACAGTTCAGTAGCCGGTTAGGAATTGCGGAGAGCTTGCTGGTCGATCTGGTCAACAAAGCTATCGCTAATCGCCGGACGGCCGAACGGAAGGACCACGAGCGGGAAACCCGCCGCCGGCAACGGGAGAACCGCTCATCGGCACCGGTGGGGGAGGAAGACGAATGGACAGGTCTGGAAGAACCCGGCTGGTACGAAGACGCCGCCGGGGATGCGGCGGATACCAATCCGGACCCGACCGAGCCCGGAACAGCACCCGGGCAAGTCACCGCACCCGCAAGCGTGCCTGCCTTTGGTCACACCTTCCAGGAAAAGTACCTGGTCCAACTACTGGTACGGGACGGGCACAAAGTCTACGACGCGGCGACCGAAACCACCATTGCGGAATACCTGACGGCCAACGTAACCGATATCCTCGGGGATTTCGACGCCCGGCCCTACCGGGATATGGTAGTGCGCATCATGGATTATCTGCGGTCGGAGGGCCACCCGCCTGCCCCGGACTGGTACGTGCGGCAGCCCGACGCCGCCCTGCGCGCCCTGGCCCTCGACGCCGTAATAAGCCCCTACACCTTCAGCCCCAACTGGAAGGAAAAATACGGGCTCCGACTAAGCCAGAAGGCACCCGAGGAGAATCAGGAACTTGCCGCCCGCACCTTCCTCCACATCTTTCGGATGGAAAAGATCGAGCGCAAGGGAAAGGAGAACGCCGCCCTGATCGGGAAACTTGAAGCGGCGGGTGAGTTGGACAAGCTTCGGGCCCACCTGAAGGTGCAGATGAAGCTGGACGAAATGCGTATGTCCCTCGCCCGCGAACTCGGTACCGTAGTACTGAGTCGCTGAGTAGCAATTGTGCCGACAACCAAACTAATGCCTCCGCTATTCGGTATTCTTTGCGCGTCTTCCGGCGATTTGCCGGGGGGCCACTGAACCCGTTTTCTCGTGACTGCACCCGCATACCAGGATTTACCGGACCCAACGACCGTTCGTACGGCGGGATTTCTTGCCCGCGTAGCGGCATACCTCATTGACCTGTTCGCGTTGGCTCCCCTCCTGTTCGGCATCTACTTCTTTACCGTCTCTCAGCCCCTTCTGCCGGCCATCGTCCTGATCTGGGTCGTACAGACGCTCTACAAGCCGCTTACCGAGTGGTACTTCGGGCGTACGCTCGGAAAGGCCCTCCTGCGCCTTCGGGTCGTCGACCGCGGTACGAACCTGCGTCCCAACCTCAACCAGAGTTTCGTCCGTTTCCTTCCCTTTGCCGTGGCGGCCTTCGCCGGACTTTTCGTGACCATCCGGATCTTTCAGTCGCCCGAGGTAGCGCAAATCAGCGGACTGCGGGAATACGGAAATTTCCTGCGCGGCTTTCCGCTGAACCAGGACTTCCTGATCAGTATGCTCAATAACTTCCCGGTATTTTCCGCGGTCTGGATGATCATGGACCCCTGGAGCCGGGCGCTGCACGACCGCTGGGCGGAAACCTTCGTGATTCAGTTACCTCCGCCAACCAAGGATTGAGGCTATTTGTAGTGCAGGAAATCCAAGTTCTGCTTCACGGAATTATACCCGGCAAAAATGCCCAGCCCGCTGACCACGTTATTATAAATGATGATGGGCTCGTTGAGCCCTCCGGTAACCCCCGGATACTGGACGGCCAGGCTTTGTTGGTAGTAGTAATATTCGAGGCTCACGGTCCGCAATTCGGCAACCAGCCCGTTGAGCAACTCGCTGTCGGTGTCGAGGCGGCTTTGCAAAGCCAGGTCCAGGGACCGATCGTTCGGTTTGTCCTTAAGCAGGATACTTATCGTCTCGTTAGCGAAGGATCGCGTAGTCGGGGTGCCTACGGGCTTCAGGTAAGCGGGACCTACCAGCGTGTCGCCCGTGGCACTCACTTGATAAGGAAGCACGCGCTGGTACACCCGAAGATCGTAGAAATTAGTTTCGTCCACCGGGTCGGCGTAGTCCATCTCCAGCCGGTAATCGTAAATAGTTTCCCGTCCGAGCTCGGCGGTAGTCAGGTTGTGCACGGACAGCGAGACGATCTGGATGGGATCGGGAATGCTGCTGACCGCCGTAACGGGATCGTAGCCGTCCGCCGAAACGTGGATGGTGTACTGCTGGCCGACCCGGGGGCGGAACCGACGCGTACGGTAGCTACCGGCCTCCCCGAATTGTTTGCCCGCTTCGTAGGTCAGCCGCTCCGCCAGTTCCGTACCCTCAAAGAGTGAAACCTGGGCGTCGATGACCGGTATTTCGGTAGTTCCCAGCGGACGGCTAGCCGATACCCGCAGGGTAACCAGTTCGTCCGGAATAAAATTAGAGTTGATGACCAGGCGGCTGCGTGGAATCTCAATGTCCAGTTCCACCGGTTCCTCGCAGGCGGAGGCCATTTGAAAGAGCGAGAGGGCTGCCAGGGTCCTCATCCACCATGGAAAGGCAAATAAGCGCATGCTTGGTAAAAGTAGTCGTTTGTCGACTATTTACCAAAATCAGAGCGGCTTGTACCACTAAATGTTAGCTGATAGCTCAGGGAGGGCAAAAGTGGGGCAACAAAAATTTTGAAAAAAGCCGTCTCACGCAGCAGTTCTCCTTCTTGTACTCCGTACTCCGGACGGGCTTCGTAGTAGATGGGGTTGTGACGGTTGTAGGCGTTGTACAAACCGACGTCGATCGTGTGGGTGAGGCGTCCCTTACCCTCATGGAGCACCGTGTGCAGGTTGAGGTCGAAACGGTGATTCGCGGGCATGCGAAAACCGTTCCGTTCGCTGGTAAAGGGCACGTCCGGCCCGGTAGCCTGGGGATCGGGGATGGTTTCCAGGCTCAGACTGTAGGCCAGCCCGGTTTCGTACCGCCAGCTTCCCGTGAGGGTAGTCTGCTTACCCAGCTGATAGATCAGCAGGAGATTGACCGCGTGCCGCCGGTCGTACCGAAAGGGGTAGGTCCTTCCCAAATTGATCCGCTCGTCGAAGGTGCGGGTGCTTCTCGCCAGGGTGTAGCTGAGCCATCCCCGCAGATTGCCCCGGCTGCGCTGAATTACCGTCTCGAGACCGTAGGCCCGGCCCCGTCCAACGCTCAGGTTCTCGATCCAATCGACCCGGCTCCGGGCCCCCTCCGGATAAGAAACCAAGTTATGCATGAACTTAGCGTAGGCCGAAACCTCAAGATTCCAACTAGGGCGTGGCCGCCACTTATGCTTAAGGCTAATTTGCTGCGCGCTCGCCGGTGCAATGGTTGCCGTGGAGGGCACCCAGAGATCGGAAGGCAGCCCAATGACAAAGCTGTTCAGCAGGTGAATGGGTTGAACGGTCCGATCGTAGCTGAACTGCCAATCCGTGGTTGGCGTGAGCGGGCCGGCCAGCAGGAGGCGGGGAGACAGGGTGTAATAATTCTTGCCGCCGCTTCGCCACAGACTCGAGCGGAGGCCCAGCCGGTAGTAAACTTTCCTAAAGTCGCCGTTATAGGAACCGTAGGCGGTGAACTGCACGGGGCGGTGGAGCTCGTGAAGGCCGGTTTCCTGCTCCTGGGTGAAGTCCTCCAGCTTCTCCGACCCATTGAGGAGTCGGGGGTTGAACCGGTGGAGGTCGGCCTCCAAACCGAAGCGGAAAAAGCTGTTCGCCGCCGTACTGTACTGGGCGTCGAAGGCCACGCCGAACTGGCGGATCTCGGAGGCATACCGGCCACTGAATATCTCCCCGTTGGCGATGCGATTCGTCACCTCGATCAGACTGTCGTACCGCTCGAAGGAAGACTCCGTCACTAAATCCGAGTACGACAGCCGGAAATTACCAAAGGTGCGATCGTTGAATACATAATTGTAGCGCAGCGCACCCACCGTATTGCCCCACCGGACGTTTTCGGCCCGCGAGGTAGGGGCGGCGTTCACGAACATCGCCCCGGCCGAGTTGAGCTGTACGATGGTATCCGCGTACCAGGTGGAGTTGGTGTAATCATCCAGGCCGGAGTACAGACTCAGGTACACCCGTCCCCGCTCGCCGGCACGCTGGTTCAGCTTAAAATTCAGGTCGTAAACATCATAATCGGTGTAGCCCTTGCGGCCGCGGTCCGCTTTATAGGCCTCGCTGTACTTACGAATGAGCTGGCCCGCCCAGAAGTACCGGCCGGTGAGCAGGAAGGAGCTCTCTCCGTGCTTGATCGGGCCTTCCGCGGCTACCTGCGTAGACAGCAGGCTACTACCTATGGTGTACTCATTCTCGTACAAATTGCCGTCGCGGGTATGCACGTCGAGTACCCCCCCGATCCGACCTCCGAATCGCGTGGGTATAGCGTCCTTATATAGATCGATGCGGCGGATGGCCTGATTACTAAATATGCTGAACAGCCCCCCGGCGTGGCTGAGGCCGTACACCGGTACCCCGTCCAGTAAAATAAGGTTATGCCCCGCTTCGCTGCCCCGGATGAAGATCCCCCCGACGCCGTCAGCTCCGCTGGTTACGCCGGGCAGCAGGCGGGCCAATTGTACCGGATCGGCTTCCCCACCCGGTCCACCCAACTGGGCCACCTCCTCCCGACCGATCCGGGTGCCGGTTTCCAGGTATCCGCTGGACCGCTCATCCGCTCCACTGGCGGTAACGATAATTTGCGGGAGCTCTCGATTGGGTTCAAGCCGGAGGGGAATGAGACTGTCGGTCCGCAAGAGTATCTCCGCCTCCAGGGGCGCGTACCCCACGTAGGTCGCCCGCAATCGATGACGCCCTCCACCAGTCGCCAGGGTGTAGAATCCGTATTCATTGGACTGCGTACCGACGCCCCGATCGCTAAACTGCACGGTCGCTCCGATGAGTCGTTCCC
Source organism: Lewinellaceae bacterium (assembly GCA_963803525.1). Lineage (GTDB taxonomy): Bacteria > Bacteroidota > Bacteroidia > Chitinophagales > Saprospiraceae > Neolewinella. Next base: position 519,075 of record CAWDMV010000001.1, on the reverse strand, counting down.
CGGTCCGTCGATCCGTCACTATACCAAACACATTCAGGCGTTGGTTGAGCAGATCGGAATTGGGAAAGATCAGGTAGCCGGCCGCGCCCCGCTCGAAGGTCAGTTCGGTATCGCGCAACAAAATCTCTAACCAACGCTCCAGGCTGCGGCGGCCCCCGGGCGGGCGAATAGTGACTTTCGGCAGCAGATCCGGGCGGTAGCTCAGTTCGGCTCCGGACTCCGTCAGAAGGACGAGCGCCTGCTCCAGGGAGAGGACGCGTCGGGGAAGGGTAAAACGATCGGGGAGGGAGGACTGGGCCAGACCGTCCGCGAGGGGGGCGGCCGTCAGGAGAAAATACAGCAGCAGCCGCGACCACCTCATGCTCGGACTAGTTTATTGGGTGCAGGGACCGCTGAGCTCAAAGTGTTTGCCGTCCGTACCTAAGGGCTTGATGCTTAATCCCCCGAGCTTGGCGATATCGGTAAGCACGGCGGTAAAATCCTGGGTATGGTAATTGCCGCTGACCGGGTAGTCACAGGTCTGTCCGTTCGCCCACTTACACTCGATTCCCCAGTTATTAGAAAAGTAGCCGAGAACTTCCACGATGGGCGTGTGGTCAAACTTTAGCTCTCCCGTCCGCCAGGCTTGGTGATTCAGATTCGGTGAAGCCGCGTGCCGAAGGGATTCACCCGTTTTGGCTTGCCCGCTTTCCCGGGCGGTCACCGCGATCGAGGCGCCATCCGAAGACAAGATTACGGAACCTTCCGTAACCTCCACCTCCATCTCCGCCGCCGTACTCCGGAGATTAAACTCGGTGCCCGTGACCCGCAGTTCGCTGTGTCCGTTACTGACGAGAAAAGGATGGGTAAGGTCGGGCTGAACCCGGAAGAAAGCCTGCCCCGTGAGGGCTACGCGGCGCGAATCGGTGTTGTAGTCGTCGGGGTCGTAGGTCACCTCGCTGCCGCCCTGCAGGGTCAGTAGGGTGCCGTCCGGAAGCGTGTACTCCACCGGGGCGTTTCCCGCATTTTCCAGACGGCGGGAGGAGTCGGCTAAGAATACGATCGCCGTGGCGGCAATCGCTAGAGCCACGACGGCCGCGGCGGCCGCGTACCAGGTGGAACGGGAGCGGGGGCGGAGTTGCCGGACGGGGGTAATGCGTTCATGCAGGGTGCGCAGCCCACGCTCTACATCGGGCGTAAAATCTTCCCGATAAGCGGTGACCAAACGGTCGATGTCCTGATTTTCTAAGCGCATGAGAAAGGTACGTGAGTGGCGGCTTCGCCTACGAGACCCCAAAAGTAGGGCTGCCCCCCAAAGGAGTGGTGGACAATTGGTGCCTTTTCGTCCGGCAGCTGACGGGAAGTAGCCGTGTTAGTCATGGAAGGTGGTCATTATGAGGAGCAGAATACTCAGGTACTCCCGCAGAAACTTATAAGCGCGCGTCATTTGGTTTTCTACCGTCTTGACGGAGATGTCCAGTTGGTCGGCAATTTCCCGCTGGCTCATTTCCTCCATCTTACTCATCACGAATACGAGGCGGCAGCGCTCCGGCAGCCGATTTATGGCCACGTTGATGCGGGTGCGCAGCTCCTCCCGCTCGAACTGGGCACCCGGCTGGCCGGCGGGGTCGGCGGCGTCCGGCAGCTCACCCTCATCTACCGGAATGCGTTTGCGGTCCCGCAGGTAGTTCAGACTCCGGTTGCGGACCGACCGGCGTAGGTAGGGCCCCACGGCCTGCGTATCGCTGGGTAGTTTCGAACGCTTGGTCCATAAGTGGGTGAACACTTCCTGAACGATGTCCTCGGAGGCGGCCTCGTCGCGCACCAGCCGTACGGCCACCCGGCAGAGCTCCACGTAGTGGCGGCGGAACAGTTCATCCAGCGCAACCGACTCCCCCTGTCGCAAGCGAACGAAGAGTTCGGTGTCCGTGGCTGAGGAGGGGTTACGCATAGGGAGTGGGTAAGGTAGGGTTGTTTTAAGCTTTTAAAAAGTTCCTACCTTGGGCCTCCGACAAATATCCCCACCGCATGGCCAAACGTTTTTACCTTTTTTTCACCTCACTGCTCACCCCCCTGTTTTTATTTGCCCAGGAGGAGGCTGAAGCAACGAGCGACGTCGGGTCAGCGGGGACGACCATCGACGAAAAGATCCAGGCGGTGTTCGAGCCGGTCACCGCGGTCGTCGAGTCCATTATTTTCTTTACGGTCTCCATCGGGGGAGTCGAGATTCCCTTCGTTCTTCCCTGGTTGATCATCGGGGCCACGGTCTTTACGATCTACATGGGATTCATTAACATCACGGGTTTCAAACACGCCCTGGACGTGGTCCGCGGAAAGTACGACGACCCCGACGACGCCGGTGAGGTATCCCACTTTCAGGCCCTCACGGCGGCCCTGTCCGGGACCGTCGGCGTAGGTAACATCGCCGGGGTGGCCTACGCGGTCGCGCTGGGCGGGCCGGGAGCCACCTTTTGGATGATCGTTGCCGGCCTGCTCGGCATGACCTCGAAGTTCGTGGAATGTACCCTGGGCGTGATGTACCGGGATGTCCATGCCGACGGCAGCGTTTCGGGGGGCCCCATGTACTACCTGGATAAGGGCATGCGCGAGAAGGGCCCCGGCTGGGCCACGCTCGGCAAGGTGCTGGCCGTCCTCTTTTCGATTGCGTGCATCGGTGGCAGCTTCGGCGGTGGGAACATGGTACAGATCAACCAGGCGACCCAGCAGCTTACCGAGGTCACCGGTGGCGTGGACAGCATCTTCTTCGGCCGCGGATGGATCTTCGGAGTAGCGATGGCCATCGTAGTAGGCTTGATCATTCTCGGCGGAATAAAAAGCATCGCCAAGGTCACCGATAAGGTCGTCCCCTTCATGGTGGGTATCTACGTCCTGGGAGCCTTGATCGTTCTCGGATACCACTTTACGGACATCCCCGCCGCCTTCGGAACCATCATCGACGGGGCGTTCAACGCCGATGCCCTGTACGGGGGATTGATCGGAGTGCTCATCCAGGGCTTTCGCCGCGCCGCCTTCAGCAACGAGGCGGGCGTAGGGTCCGCTTCCATTGCCCACTCCGCCGCTAAAACGGATGAGCCCGTCAGCGAGGGCATCGTGGCCCTGCTCGAACCCTTCATCGACACCGTGGTCATCTGTACCATGACCGCCCTGGTCATCATCATCACGAATTACGGTGGTTACGGGGCCGAAGAAGCTTTCCTGAGCAAGAACGTCGATTTGGGTAACGTAGCGGCCCCGAGTACGGAATACCTCGTGATCGGCGACATCGGCCTCACCTCCGCCGCCTTTGAGAGCGTCATCAGCTGGTTCCCGGTAGTGCTCAGTATCGCGGTGATTCTTTTCGCCCTTTCGACTATGGTCAGCTGGTCATACTACGGTTTGAAGGCCTGGACCTACCTTTTCGGGGAGAGCAGGACCAACGAGGCGATCTACAAGGTAATCTTCTGCATCTTTATCGTCATCGGATCGGCCATTTCCGCCTCCGCGGTATTCGATTTCGGCGACGCGATGATCTTCGCGATGTGTTTTCCCAACGTACTGGGGCTATACCTGCTGATGCCCAACGTCCGCCGAGCACTCAGGAGCTACCGCTCACGGGTAGCCAGCGGGGAAATTGCCCGCTTCGAAGACTAATAGCTAAGCACTCAAAAACACAGAGCCCCGGGCGCTACGCGCCCGGGGCTCTGTGTTCGTAGCAAGCTCGTCTACTTGGTCGCCGTGTCCATGGGGTCGGCCACCAGGGTGAAGGTGCGGACCACGGGATTAAGCGGCGTATCCACTACGCTGTCGCCCTGCATCAGGGTGAGGGTGACGGAGTTTTCACCCATTGGCAACCCCTTGATGAAGTAGGGTTTCCAATCTTCGATCATGAACTCTTTGCCGTTGATCGAAGCTTTCACCTGGTACTCGCTGCCGATAGGGGCATTGACGGGGTAGAAGTCGAGCATCACGTTCTCGGTTTCCTTCTCGCCGGTGTAGGTGCCCTTGGGGCGGCTGTAGAAAAGCATGGGTTCGGTGATCGGCTGCGGCGTACCGAAGCTGCCGTTACCGACCGTGGCCTTCACGGCGCGATGCGCCTGATCGGTCTTGATCGACTCGTGGTAGCTGCGGCTCAGGAAGGTGAGCAGGTAGTGATCGCCGTCGGCCATCGGCTGGTCGAACGATGGGGTGTATTTGGCGATGTAAGGCTCGTTGTCGATGATCAGGTGGATATGCTGCCCCTTATCGGAGTTGGCGCACATGACCGATTCGGCATCCTCGGTTTGCCGTCCCAGGGTGTAACCTCCGCTAATGGTATAGTCGAAGGTGCCGGCTTCGTATTTCCAGTCGTCGATCGTCGCGTTGGGGAACTCCTCCGTGGGTGGCATGTCGGTGAGGGTGATGTCTTCACTGCCGGGATTGCCGGTGCCGAGATTGGTGTCGGGCAGTTCATCGGCCGGCGTGGTGTCCATGGACATCTCCGTAGATTCTCCCCCACAGGCGAAGATGCCCAGGAGGCCGACGAGGAAAAAGGCTTGTAGTGATTTCATGTTCGTGGTGCTTAAATTAACAGTTTGCTGCCCGGAGGCGTTTGTTGTAGAAGTGGAATGATAACATTTAGTTCGTGACGAAGCGCGCAGACATTATAGAATTAAGGGTCGACGGGATGGACTGCAACAACTGCGCCATGTCGATCCAGCGTTTCCTGGAGCGCAAGGGGCTGGAAGACGTCATGGTCAATTTCCAAACCCGCGAGGTGCGCTACCGCCCCAATGATGCGGCGCTGGACGCGGGTGCGGTGAAGGCCGGGATCACCAAGCTTGGGTACACGGTAGTCGAGGAGGAGGGTAACCCTGAGACCGCGCACCCCACCGGCCTTACCGCCCGTCAGCGCTTACTGCTATGCGCGGCCTTCACCCTGCCGCTCCTGCTGGGGCATTTCGTTATGATGGCCGGTAGTGGAATGGGCTGGCTCGGCAAGGGGTGGGTACAGTTTGGTTTGGCGCTGCCCGTATACCTGATCGGCGGACTGCACTTCGGTCGCTCCGCCCTGTCCGGACTGCGGGAACGCATGCTCAACATGGACGTCCTGATCTTTCTGGGGGCCACCGCCGCCTTCGTCTACAGCCTGGTGGGACTGTACTTACAGGAACCCCGCTACTACTTCTTCGAAACGGCCGCGACCATCATTACCCTGGTACTCGTAGGCAACTGGCTCGAGGCCCGCGCGGTGGAGCGCACCACCACCGCCATCGGCGCGCTGTCTGACCTGCGGGCCGAAACGGTCCGGGCGGTCATGCCGAGTGGCACGCTGGTCAGTCTGCCCGTCGAAGAGGTGAGCCCCGGCACCCGCGTCCGCGCCAATACCGGCGATAAGATTGCCCTGGATGGCATCGTACGGGAGGGGAGCCTTTCCGTCAACGAAGCCATGCTGACGGGCGAAAGCCTCCCCGTCGAGAAGGGGGTAGGGGATAGGGTGCTCGGTGGCAGCATCGTGGTGAGTGGACAGACCACCTTCGAGGTCACCAAGGCCTACCGCGACGGCACCCTGGCCCACATCATCGAACTGGTCAAGACCGCGCAGGCGGACAAGCCCGAGCTCCAGCGCCTGGCGGATCGGATCAGCGCCGTGTTCGTGCCGGTCGTGGTGGGGATCGCCGTGCTCACTTTCCTCATCGGGTGGGCGACCGGCTACGCCACGGCCACCCAGGCGCTGATGAATGCTATTGCCGTACTGCTCATTTCTTGTCCCTGCGCGATGGGGCTGGCCACGCCTACCGCCGTCATGGTCGGGGTGGGACGCCTGGCCCGGGCGGGCATCCTCATCCGGGGCGGCAGCACCGTCGAAACCTTTGCCGGTATTCAGCAGATGGTGTTCGACAAAACGGGTACGCTGACCACCGGTGCCCTCCAGATCGGGAGCTTCACCGTAGCGGAGGGAGAAGATCCCGCCTTGGTCTACCGCCTGATCTTCGAGCTGGAGGGCTACAGCTCCCACCCCATCGCGGAATCCGTGCGCGACTACCTCTCCAAGCAGCAAATGGCCGACCCCGGTACGGAGGTCTACCGGGCGTTCGCGGGACAGCTCACCGTGCGGGAAACCGCGGGCCTGGGCCTGCAGTCCGGAGCATTCTACCTGGGTACCGCGCGGGGGGAGGTGGCAGAGGCGGACGTCGTCCTGAAGCGCGGCGACCACCTGCTGGCGCACTTTACCCTAGTGGATGAACTGCGGACCGGCGCCGCACGGGTGCTGGCCGGACTGCGTACCCAGGGCATAAAAACCATCCTGCTCACCGGAGACCGGCGCGCTAAGGCCGAGCGGGTGGCCCGGGAGGTAGGTATTGACGAGGTGTACGCCGGTCAGTTGCCCCAACAAAAGCTGGAGCGCATCACGGCCCTGAGCCAAGTGCAGCCGACCGCCATGGTAGGGGATGGGATCAACGACGCCGCCGCCCTCAGCCGCGCCGATCTCGGCATCAGCCTGGGTGGGGCCAGTGCCGCCGCCCTCGACGCGGCCCAGGTGGTGCTCATGCGCGACGACCTTTCGCTGCTGGTGGAAGGCCGGCGCATTGCCGGACTGACGGTGAAAACGATCCGGGAGAGCCTCTTTTGGGCCTTCAGTTACAACATCGTGGCCATCCCCCTGGCGGCCCTGGGTTACCTGAATCCGATGTGGGCGGCGCTCTTCATGGCCTTCTCCGACGTCGTGGTGATCGGCAACGCCGTACGACTCAAGAACCGCTAGGATGCCTAACGTCCCTCCACCACGCCGGGGCCGGGGCGCCCAGATCAACGTAGCGAACCCCTACGACCAACTGCGCTACGATGAGCTGCCCGACCCGGAGGATGCCCTGCGCACCGAGTACATTCCCACCCACCCCACAACCATCCTGAACAAGATCACGAGTCCCGATCTGGGCAACGGCTACGGCCTAAACAGCTACCAGGGGTGCGAACACGGCTGCGTGTACTGCTCGCACCACCCATACCTACTGGGGCTACAGCGCGGGACTGGACTTTGAGACTAAGATCCTGTACAAGCAGGAAGGCCCGGCGCTCTTGCGGCAGGCGCTGCTCAAGAAGTCCTACCCGCCCATGCCGGCGATGATGTCGGGGAACACCGATTCCTACCAGCCGGCGGAGGATAAGTTTCGCCTCACCCGGCAGTGCCTGGAAGTCTTGCACGAGCTGAACCACCCGGTGGGCATCATCACGAAAAACAGTCTGGTCGTCCGGGACCTGGACCTCCTGGCCGAAATGGCCAGGCACGATCTGGTGCACGTCTGTTTCAGCATCACCACCCTGGAGGAAGACGTACGTCGTTTGCTGGAACCCCGGACGGCGAGCATCAGCCAGCGCTTTCGGGCGGTGGAGTCGCTGAGTAAGGCCGGCATACCGGTGATGGTCAACATTGCCCCGGTCATCCCGGGGCTGACCGACCACGAGTTGTTTAGCATCGCGAAGCGGGCCAGCGAGGCCGGGGCCCGCCGCATCCGCGACTGCCGTGGCGGGGAGCTCGGCGAAAAGCGCTTCGGCATTCGACACCGGGGGGAGGGGGAGCTCGCCCGGCTCATCGAGCAGCAGTACCAGCTGGCGAAACGCAGGTTCTTCCCCGGGCCGGTGGACTGGCCCGTGTACGACTTTAGCTTATTCGAGCAGCGTAGGTGTCCCCAGCTGCGCCTCCTTTGAGCGTTCGGAGTTCACCCTTCCCCGCTTAAGCGGCGCCCGTCCACCCCGGTGCATAATGTGTCGGCTTGGTAGCGGTGTTGCGTTCACCGGGACCGCTTTGCTTATCCCTCTATTCGTTACTTAGAGTGGTTGAAGCTTCGGCTGCTATAGCAGGATGCCGTACGACGTATGGGAGAAGACTCCGCGCTGACTGATGGTGGCGCCCAATAGCCGCGCCCCGTCCATGTCACCGCAAAAAGCGTTGCCACGGCGTGGCGCTATTCATTGGGCGGGAGAAATTACCTTAGGTAGGGATTTTCACCCTCTACAGTTTCCCGAACTTCTCGTAACTGACTTAAAGTCAATGTGCATCCCTCTTCATTCAACCAGTGTATCCAAGCCTTCCGATCAGATTTAAAATCCGACTTGGATCTGTAAACCGAAGTATCACCATACTTAACAGAAGAGGGTATACCCGTCAATCGCTCAAAAAAGAAAACACTTAGCAAAGCCTGACCTCCCACAATCATATTTTTATCTAACTGAGTACTAATCGTCAAAAACTCAGTTTCGACAAACTGATGCACAGTCTCGTCAAGACAGGAGTTTTGACAAGAAGTCATCAACCACAAACAAGATATAATTAGTAAAATGAGTGTTCGTCTCATAACTATCTTCTTCCAGTATTTCTTACAGAAATGATCGGACGGTTGGCTCTCATAAAGCGGCCAAAAAATCCACTTCCAGAAGTAGTTGTGCTTATAGAAGTCGAGACCTGTTGACCTCCTCTAGAAAAAATTTGAGAGCTGCCACTATCGGATCTAACACTCATATTTACTCGGTTCTCAGCGGCTACACCAGCTCTATGTGCCTCCGAAAAGCCCATTTCATATGGAGCGGTCTGCGAGGTGTACTGCTCTCTAAACTCGTGAGCAATTTTTCCGCCCTGGGTACCCCCCAGTTCCGATAGTTGAGAATTAAATTGCGATATATCTGAGACATCTATAGTCTCTAGATTGAATCGTCCAGTATGAACATCTGATCGCCGTCTATCGACATTGATTGTCGCTACTCCATCGCCTGTAGTCAACTCCGTCAATTCACTATAAAAAGCTTGCCCATTTTCTGATAGTTCACTGATGTCCCCGCCCCCTTCCGAAGCCACTATAGACAGCAGTCCATTATCGTCTATAGCTGCTTGGAATTGCCCTTCAAGACCGCGATCTATCATATGAGAAAGCATAGATTGGTCTAGACCAGGCAAATCACTTATAAAGTTCAGAATAATTGAGTCCCCTAAGGGGTCAGTAATAGATATCGGATTGTTACCCATTCCGGTGTACGGTGACATTGACGCAAACGATTCCGCCTTCGGGTCTACTTGCAACCATCTTCCTATCGCTGGATCATAACTCCGGTAGAAGGCCGTATAGATGCCTCCCAGGTCTTCATTGATCTCCATCCCATTATAGCGGTAACAACACCCCACTACCCCTCAACTTCCCGCTCCCGCGCCAGGCTAAAGAACTCGTCCAGCGAGGGCGTGATGATGATCTCGGTCCGGCGGTTCATGGCCCGCCCCTGGGGGGTGGCGTTGTCGCCGCGCGGATCGTTGTCGGCCCGGCCGGCCGCGGTCAGGCGGTAGGGGTCGACGCCGAAGTCGTTGACCAGGCGGCGCACCACGGAGGCGGCCCGCATGCTGCTCAGCTCCCAGTTATCCCTCACGCCCCGACCGTTGACCGGGACGTTGTCGGTATGGCCCTCGACGATTACCTCGATGGCCTGGTGGTCGTTCAGCACCTTGCTGACCTTATCCAGTACGTTGGAAGACGCGCCGCTGAGCTGGCTCGAACCGCTCGCGAAGAGCATCTTGTCGCTGATGCTGACGTGCACCTTGCCGCCGCGGACCTCCACTTTGACGTCCTCGTCGTTGAGGTTGTCCAGGCTGCGCTTCAGGTTGGTCACGAGCGCGAGGTTGATGCTGTCCTTGCGCTGGATGCTGCGGTTCAGTTCGTTGATGTAGCTGGTCTGTCCGCTCAGGCTCTGCAGGCTCTCCCGGATGCTGGTCGCCCCCTCCTTCGAGATGACCGACAGGTCTTCCATGCGGTTCAGCAGGTCGCCGTTCGTGCGCTGCACGCTTTCCAGCTGGTTGCGGATCAGCTCGTTTTCGCGTTTCTCGACGGACAGTTGGGTTTCCAGTTCGGTGACCTTGTCCTTATTGCAGGAGGGGAGCAGGAGGAATAGGAGGCAGGCTACGGGTAGATATCTCATTGGGTATACGTTTCGTGCGGCAATAACGGCAACGTGGCCCGGATTAGCGCCACGCGGCTACGATTCGAAGAGAACTTCCGTGGCGCCGTAGCCATACCGCGGGTGGTAGTTATTGTGAAACTTCCGCACGAAGGGCACGTGCTTCAGCCGCTCGTGCACGGCCTGCTTGAGCACCCCGTCGCCGAGTCCGTGGATGACGTAGACCTGCTTGACGTCCAGGCGCAGCGCCTGATCCATGTAGTGATCGAAGGCGCGCAGCTGGGTGCTGAGCACCTGGTCCTTCGGCACGCGGGTGGGGTCATCCACTAAAGCTTCGAGATGAAGGTCCAGGGTTTCGTTGAAGGCCGTCCGGTCCTGCAGTTTGGTATCGGGGGCCGGCTTGGGTACGACCGCTTCCGGCTGTTTCTTCAGTTGGGCACGGGTCAGTTCCCGCAGGCTCGGCCCGCTCTCCCGGTCCGCCACGGAGGTGGCCTCCACCCGGGCAAAGACCGTAAAGAGGTGGGCCCCCCGGCTGAGTTCGGGCACCTCGCGGTAGCTGCTGAAAAACTGCTTGGGTTTGATTTTCAATTGGTGAAAGTGCCGGGGCCCGGTCCCGCCCTCCACGGCGGCACGGACGTCGAGGTCGATGGTCAGCCGCTCATTCAGCCAGTGGTAGGGAATCAATTCGTACTTCAACTTATCGTAGGGGGGTAGGGGACCGAACTTAGAATTGCGCTTGGTTTCTCCGGTCTTGATCTTGATCTCATACAAAATTTTGCTTCCGGTGCCGTTGATCAGGTAGAGCTGGTAGCTCTCCGGGTCGCCGTCGCTGTCGTACACCGGATCGAAGGCCAACTGAACCCCGGTATCGTGAGCGGACCGCTGGGCAGTGGTCACGGATTCACCGGGCGCGGCCGCGGGTGCCGGGGGGGCGTCCCCTCTGACCAAGGCGATGGCGTGACTGGGGGCGGGTAAGTAACCCAGTCCCCCGTCGAGGCGCACCTGAAATAAATCGTTGCCCAGTAGGGAGGAGATGGTACCGGTTTTGCTGGTGCGCAGCATGGTGACGCGGTCGCCGATTCGGAAGCTCATAGGTAGATGGTTGGTTGTCTTTGTAAAGGTTTGAGTCGGGGCGATGTTGCGTCCCCCTTGCCGACTGTCGGGCCACGCGATACCTTGCGCGGATGAAACTTTCGGCGCGGGCTTTACGGTGGCGGATCGCCCAGTTCCTGGAACTGCGCTGGTGGCGGCGCTATCTGCGGAAGCGGACCCCGTCGGATTACCTTTCCGCCAAGCGCGGCTACTGGGAGCGACTCCTGCGTCAATTGGAGTGGACGATTGTTCCCAACGCCCGGGTACTGGACGCCGGCTGCGGTCCGGCCGGGGTGTTCATCAGCGTACACGCGCTACAGCAGGTGACCGCCCTCGATCCTTTACTGCGCCACTACGAGCAGCTCGAGACTTTTTCCGTAGCAAGCTACCCACGGGTAAATTTCCTCGCCACGCCCCTGGAGTCCGTGGGCCAACTGCCCCCCTTCGACGCTATCTACTGCTTGAACGCCATCAACCACGTCAGGGACTGGCACCGGAGTCTCGACGCGCTTACCGACTTGGCCCGGCCGGGGACCCGGATGATCCTCACCAGTGACGTTCACCGGCACACGTGGCTACTGCCGCTGTTTCGGGCGCTCCCCGGGGATGCGCTGCATCCGCAACAGCACCACGCCGACAGCTACCGGCAGGCGCTGCGGCGGCGGGGGTGGCGCATTGAGCGAGAGCAGGTGTTGCGGACCGAACTGATCTTCACCTACCGGGCGTGGGTGTGCGTGTTCAGTCCCGCCGGGTAGCCGCCCGGAATCGTTCCGCGAAGCGGGGGCTTTCCGTACCCATCCACTTATCCCAGAAGGTAAAGTACAGGCCAAAATTGTAGCGTGCCTGCTTGTGGTGGGCGTCGTGGTGGGTGGCGCCGATGAGTCCCCGCACGAGGGGTATACGTCCCCAACTCGCCGGAAACACCTCAATACCCGCGTGATTGATGGTGGCGGATAAGGTCATGACCGCCAGCAGCGTAAGGAAGGCGAAGGCATGCATCGGTATCAGCAGAATACTCAGGGGCAGGAAAGCCGCCTGAAGGATGGCCTCCAGCGGGTGAAAGCTGAAGGCGGTCCAGGCGGTGGTCTCGATGCTCTCGTGGTGCCAGCGGTGCACCCGTTCGTAGATGCCGGGCCGGTGCATCCAGCGGTGGATCCAGTAGTAGTAGGTCTCCTGGCTCAGCAGGAAGAGCACGGGACCGGCCACCAGCCAGAAGACGTCGCGCCCACCGGCGAGGGAGAGGTAGAGCCGCGTGGACCCCGCCTGCCACAGAAAGAGCATCAGGATACCGAAGGCGGCAAAGATCAGGGAGACGATCCCGGAACGCAGGATCTCCCTTCGCACCTGCGGCCCCGCCTCGGGTTCGTAGTGAAAGATCCGGTGGCGAAAGCGGTCCCGCAACCGGAGCCGCAGCAGGTAGTGGTACACCCCGCTAAAGGCGAGGTACCGCAGAAAAATTACGCCGAAAAGGGCAGCTACCCAGAAGAGCCAGTGCGTGAGCATGCCTAAGAGCTTTTTTGGGGTTTCCGAGCCTGACGAAAACGCCGCTATTTTGAGTCTAATCGAGCCTCGAAAAGGGGAGCCTCGCGGGCTAAGTGACCATTATCGGGGCGAAGAGTAGGCGCAAAATAGCAAGTTTGCGGCGGTGAGTGGAATCCCAAACAAGCGCTTAGCGTTTATCGCGTTTCGCCTCGGCTAGTCTGCGGCCGATCTTTTCTCCGATGGCCTGTCCCCATTCGGCTCCAACGGCCATGCTCTGCTGCATGATCGCGGCTTGCTTTTGCAGCAGCCTTTGGGTAATGGGGTCTTCGTAATAGGCGATCTGAAAATCAATTTCCTCTTCGGTGTAGTTGTTCTGGTAGATCTCAAGCAGGCGGGGCTGTATGTCCGCCCAGCCCTCCTGGTGCAGTTCCCGGCTGAACGCCTTCCAGAACTCTTCCGGGAGCTGCGTACCGGAGGTGGCCTGCCGCTGTAGGACAATCAAGTTATCGATCGCGCTCAGGAACTGCCCGCGTGCTCCGGAAACCTCCAGCAACCGCACTATCTTGGCTTCCGCCGTGTCGCCCTGGGCGTACCCGCCCGAGGCCATCACGAGTAGCAACAAAAACATCAGAACTTGCTTCATATTCTCAAATATAGCCTGTTTCCCTTACTTCTGATCACCACATGCACCCCCGGCCGTATGCAGGAACAAGTAAACGAACCCAGCTTCGACTGGCAGGGACACCGGGGCGCCCGGGGTCTCCTGCCCGAAAACACCCTTCCAGCCTTCCTCCGGGCCCTTAGCTACCCCGAAGTGACCACCCTGGAGCTGGACGTAGTGATCTCCGCCGACGATCGGGTCATCGTCAGTCACGACCCCTTCATGGAGCAGACCATTTGTCAGACCCCCGGTGGCGAGCCCGTGTCCGGCGTGGTGAGCCTCCGCCAGCTTACGGCGGTGGAGATTGCGGACTACGATTGTGGGAAGCGCGGCCATCCCCGCTTCCCCGAGCAGGTGGCCCGGCCCGCCACCAAGCCCACCCTGGCGGCCGTGTTTGCCGCCGTAGACCGCTTCTGCCTGCAGCAGGACCGGCCCTCCCCCCGCTACAACATCGAGCTCAAGTACCAGCCCGGCTGGGAACCCGAACTGGTACCCGATCGGGAAACCTTCGTGGATCTCGTGCTGGCCGACGTAGCAGCCTGGGGCCACCCGGAGCTGGTGAATTTGCAGTGCTTCGATCCACCTACCCTGCAGGTGATTCACCGCAAAGCCCCCGCTATGGTGCTCGCTTACCTCGACGAGGCACCGGGTGGGGTAGCGGCCAAGATGGAATCCCTGGGCTTTACGCCGGCGATCTACAGTCCCTGGGAGCGGGGACTTACCCCCGCGATCATCCAGGAGGCTAAAGCCATGGGCATGCGGGTGATTCCGTGGACCGTCAACGACACCAGCCGGATGCGTGAATTGATCGAGCTGAAGGTAGACGGCATCATCACCGACTATCCCAATCGGATTGCTACCCTAACTACCGAGCAGTGATCCTGAACTACCGCGTTCTTTTACTGGTGTGCGCGCTCGCGGGTGCCGGGGCGTGCCACCGAAGCGAACCCGCCACTACTACGGCCGATGCTCCCGGTCGGCGGACCGTCCAACGGTCCTCCCTCTCGAGTGCACGCTGGCAACTCGTCGTGTGCTCTCCGGATGAACGCTTGATCTCTTTTGCGGACACTTTGGCCGCGCGGTTACCCGCAGGGAGAAGCCTGGAGGTACGCACTTGCGCCGATTACCGCAGCGATCTCCCCGCCATTTTTTTAGGGGATCGCCTGCCCGCTGAATTAGCGGCGGAATTACCCGAAGATTCCGTCTTCAGGCGACTTCGGCAGCTCGATCCCGGCGATCTATTTACCCTGGTAAACTACCTCAATCCCCTGACGGCCAGGGATAGCGTACCGCTGATCTTCACGGCTTACATTAGCCCCGATCCGGATACCTTACTGGCGCATGTACGGCGGCTGGAGGTGCAGTCGCGCGGCAGCATCTTCCGTAGTCGCTGGGCGTATGCATTACACGAGGCGGATGGGGGGCTGCGAATGGGAACGTACGCGGAAGTCGGATGGGACTTTGCGTTATCCGAGGAGGTGTACTTACCGCCCATCGGTCCGGCAGATCATACGAGTGACCGCGTGAACTATTTCGCCGTCGACGAGCAGCTTTCACCAGACCGCTTAATCACGGTAGCTGCTTACGTGGAGCGGGAGCTGCGCGGGAACTCCCGGGTGGAGGAGGTGTTTGTCTATCCGTCGATCGAGCGCATCGGCCTGCGCCGCGGAAGGATGGAACCCGTGCAGTGGGAGGAAACGGCCATTCACCTGGTAGAATCAGTCGCCTTTAGCACCGTAGGCGTGGATACGAACCACCACGCCTTCCTGAGCGGTATGACCCTGGCACACGAGGGCTACCGGGTTTACAATGGCTACGGCGGGTCGGGCGTGGAGCCCTCGTTAGACAGCCTCCGGCGTCTGCATGTCAACGCCGTGGCGATCGTCCCCTATACCTTTTTGCGCCAGCCCACCGAAATGCAAGCTTTGCCGGTTCCCGAGGATGCCGGATCGGAAAACGATCCGGCCGTCCGCTACGCCATCCGCAGCGCGAAGGAGCGCGGCATGTTCGTGCTGCTGAAACCTCATATCTGGGTAAACGGGGGCTGGCCCGGTGACGTCAATTTCCCGGATGAAGCGAGCTGGGAAATGTTCTTTCGGGAGTACGGTAAATGGATCGGCCACTACGGTGAGTTAGCGGAGGAGGAAGGGGTGGAAGCCCTCTGTATCGGTACCGAATTGGTACAAACCACGCTGACCCACCCCGAGGAATGGCGGAAGCTGATCGCCACTTTGCGAACGGTCTACCGGGGCAAGCTCACCTACGCGGCCAACTGGGGCCAGGAGTTTGAAAATCTCAGCTTTTGGGCTGACCTGGATGCCATCGGACTGAACAGCTACTACCCGCTGGCGACCGCTGCTAATCCCAACGATGCTACCCTGGAAGCCGGTGCCACGGCATGGATGCAGCGGGCGGACAGCATTAGCCGGGCCTATGATCGTCCGTTGTGGCTGACGGAAGTCGGTTACCGCTCCGTACAGGGTGCCTGGACGAATCCCCACGCCGAGGCCGGCGACCGGAGTGAGAGCTATCAGGATCAAGCCCGTTGCTACCACGCCTTACTCACCGCCGCGGCCAGGTCGGATCGCCTCGAGGGGATGTTCATCTGGAAGTGGCCCTCCTACCTGGGGCACCGCGAAGGTCGGAACGGTAAGGATACCGGCTACGTACCCGGAGGTAAACCCGCCGGGAGTCTCCTGCGGGCATTTTACGAAAAGCATTGAGCTTACACCATTCACCTCAGGGTAGTGATGAGGAGATCATCCAGTAACAACGCTGGCTTGTCATTCCCCCCGTTCCAGACGGCCACGGCAACTTCGTCCGCGCCCTCCGGGGGGGTACGTGCCTCTATGCTGATCTCGTGGGTAGGTTCCCCGTTGAGCACGCGGTGCATGCGCACGATGCGCTCTTTCAGTAGCTCCCCGTTGCGGTAGAAGCGCAAAATCAGCTGGGCGGAATGGTGGATGTACCAGCGTGGTTCCTGAATGCGTGCCGTAAAGCTGGCCCTGATCCACCGTTCGGCCGCAAAGGGCCCGGCTACGCGGTACTCTTCGGTCCCCTGAACCTCATCGAGCAAACAGAGGCTCCCCGGTCCGGTGATCGGCTCCAGTCCACAGGAAGCGCTAGCCGCGGTGTCAAAATTATTCGTGTACAGCGTGTCGATCCGTTCGGGAAGGCCACGGAAGTGTTCCGGATTATCGAGGAGTAACTGATCCTCAGGATTTACCTCAAAGGTGAAAAGCGTACGCCAGTAGTAGGCCTCATTCATCCATTCGGTCACGAACAGCCCGCCGCGGTGGGCCTGGTGGGTGAACCAGAGGTTGTGGGCCGTGCAGAAAAGCAGGAAGCAGGCACAAAGCCCTTTCCACCAGGCGCTTCGGTCACCTACCCAGCTCAAAAAAGCAGCGAGTGGCAGCGCGAGCACGGCGTAAGCCTGGACCATCGTACGTTGGCCGAGGCTCCCGCCGTACCACCAGATGCTCCAGGCGAAAGCCAGGTAGAGAAAGAGAAGGGTATGCAGGATGGCGGCGACGAACAGTCCCTGCCGGCGAAAGTACAGGAATACGAAACCCAGCAGGGCTAATGCCATGACCGGCGTGTAGATCAACCAACCCGCCTTATAGCTGAACAGGCCCTCCATCACGTGGGGCTCAAACCAATCAAAGCCCTGCTCCTGGTAGCTGTACACAATCCACTCGCCGCTTACGTAGTGCCAGTACAACAACTGTAGGGAACCCACGAGACCGCAGCAAACGACCGCTATTACTAGTCCCGGGAGGTGGTGTCGGAAAAAACTCCAGCGTTTGCTCAGGTTGTCAACGCTGAGCTCTAATCCCCAGGTCAGCGGCAGGATCGCCGCGATAATTTCGGTCGGTCGCGTAAGGGCCATCCACCCGATCAGTATTCCGATACCCGGGAAAAGCCAGGCGCGGTGCTTCGCCTTACCCGCGTACAAGTGGTGGGTGGCCAGCAGCAGCAGCGCGTAGTAGGTAAAGACGAAGTTGTGGGTCATCGCGCCGTCGATGGCCGTGTAGTTGAGGTAATTCGTGGCGAAGGTGATCACGAGCAGGCTAACGGCTACCGTGCCGGTGGAGAAGTAGTGACGCAGCAAACGCATCAACACGAACAAACCCAGAAAGCCAACGAGTAGACTACCGAGGGAGATGCCGATCTGATAGGGGAGGGAGAAGCCATCGGCCGGATAGGTATCACTCGCCAACGCGTAGGCGTGCGCTAGCGCGAAAAAAGGACTGAAGGCGATGGCCTGCCCGAGGCTGTACTTCATCACCTGGTTGCCGCTCTCGTGGGCAAACGTCTGGTAGGCGTCTCCGGTGGGCCGGTACTTGGCGATGACATCCGGTAGGAAAGCTACCTGCTGCAAGTCGCGGTAGATGAAAACGGCGGGTAAGTACATGTAGTAGCCGGACACGTCGTAGCTCAGCGTGGCCTCCGGACCCGCTTGCCGCCACTTTGGGTAGTACAAATGGGTAAGCACCAACAGGAGGTAGCATACGAGCAGGGCCGCGGTGGAGGAGGAACGCACGGCAACGAAGGTAAGCACGCTTGCGTAGTACATTAGCCCCTGCCTAAGCAAAACTCCCGTCCGTATGCGTGCCTTACCCCTTCTGCTCCTACTGCTGTGCACTTTCCCATCGGGTGGGTACGGGCAGTCGGAAATGCCCCTCATTTTAAGTCTCCAAGAGCAGGGCGAACTGCACGACCGTTGGCTGCGCGAACGCTTCGAAACCGTAGTGCCCGAGCTGATGCGCCGGGAGGGCATCGATATGTGGGTCATGATCACCCGGGAGTACAACGAAGACGCGGTCGTCAAGACGATGCTGCCCAGTACCTGGATGGGGGCCCGACGGACCACCATGCTGCTGGTGTACGATCCGGGCCCGGGCGAGCCCCTGGAAACCCTCGCCTGCGCCCGCTATGACGTTGGTGAGGTCTTCAAAAAAGCCTGGGATAAAGAAGCCCAGCCCGATCAGTGGAAGCAGCTGGCCGAACTCATCGAAGCCCGCCAACCGCGCAAGATCGCGGTCAACCGCAGCGAAAGCTTCGGCCTGGCCGACGGACTGAGCAGCTACCACTACGACCGCCTGTTAGCAGCTTTGCCGGACCAGCTGGACGACCGGGTCGTGTCCGGGGAAGCCCTGGCCATCGGCTACCTGGAAACCCGTACCCCTTCCGAAATGCAGGTGTACCCCCAAATCATGCAGATCGCCCACCGAATCATTGCGGAGGCCTTCAGTGAGCAGGTCATCCAGCCGGGGTATACCACCACGGAGGATGTGGTCTGGTACCTGCGGGAACGTACCCGGGCATTGGGCCTCGGAACTTGGTTCCATCCAACGGTGGACGTGCAGCGCGCAAGCGGTGAGGAATTGTACACCTTCAGCCAACGCCCCGGTGCGGACATCATCCAGCCCGGCGACCTGGTGCACTGCGATTTCGGGATCACCTACTGCGGCCTCCATACCGACACCCAGGAAAATGCCTACATCCTGCGGCCGGGAGAAACCGCGGCCCCGGCTTACCTCGTGCGGGCGCACCAGCAGGGCCTGCGGCTGATGGACCTCCTCACCGAAGAATACGCGAACGGGAAGACCGGCAATGAACTGCTGCGCAACACCATCACCAAAGCTAAAGCGGAAGGTTTACGGCCCAGCATTTACAGCCACCCCATCGGCTACCACGGGCACGGAGCCGGACCCACCATCGGGCTGTGGGATATGCAGGAGGGCGTACCGGTCAATGGCGACTACCCAATCTACCCCGCTACGGCCTACAGCATCGAGCTGAACCATCAGATTTACCTGGAAGAATGGGATAAGGACGTCCGCATCATGCTCGAAGAGGATGGGTACTGGGACGGAAAGGACTTCAGGTACATCAACGGCCGTCAGGAGGAACTCTTTCTGATCCCCCGGCAGTAAAGGCTTAAGCCGCCCGGAAAGGATTACGGTCGGTCGAGGATAGCAGCTTACTGATGCTGGATTGCCGGTCCGAAGCTAGGCGCAGCAGTGCCGCGGAGTTGCCTGAGACGGAACCGGAGGGTAAAAGATGGGCTGAGGTAAAACGGGGCGGGGAAGTCTTCATAGCGGAAAGTGTCCCGTAAATATACAATTTGTTGACTACAAAATAAATACCAAACAAATAATTAGTAAAATTTTCTACGTAGTCCGTGATTGGCTACGGAATATCATCCTGCCTTCTGTCCCGCTACGATCCAGTTTCGTTTAACCGCATGGGACTGTCACTAAACGCCGCCAGTTTAGTCGTTTCCGCCTACTGCTTCACCACCTTAAATACCCCCAGGGTGCGGCTACCCGCGCTGATGCGTACCAGGTAGAGTCCCGGCAGCCACCCGCGACCGAAAGACACCGATGCCTGCGGTGAGCGTAGTGGTTGCTGATGTACCCGCTGCCCGCTGACGGAGTACACCTCCAGCTCACCCGTGTCGAACGCCCGCAGGTCATACTGGAGGGTGAACGCGTCGGCTGAGGGATTCGGAAAGAGGGCGGCGCTTATGGTAATGGGTTGGGATAGATCCGCTACGGGAGAAAGCATGAGCGAGTCCAGGATCCGGAAGTTGTCGAAAGCGGCTTCGACCAGGTGGTCGGAAGATCTGTCGTCCGCCGTGGTAACCACCAACCGGAGCGAATCCGTGAAGGGGAGCAGCCCGTCCAGGTAGACCGTATCGCGGGTCCACTCGGTGATTGCCCCTTTGTAAGTGGCCAGAATATGTGTGGTATCGGCGTTAGCCAGGGCTACCGTGAGGCTGTCATCGGGTTCCGTAGTCCCGCTGATGTTGCTGAACCAAAAATCGTAGGTAAGCATGGCACCGGCACCGTAGTCGCTAAGGTCGATGACGGGAGACCGAAGGCTTGTAAATCCCCCATCAACGTCGTTCGCGTTGGAATTTCCTCCTTTGAGTCCCGTCACGTATGCCACTTCTCCGTAGTCGAAGGGGGAATCCTCTCCCGCTTGTCCCGGCCCCTCTACGTTATAGGTGGCGGTCGGAACCCCGCGTTCCCATGCTCCTCTGGAGGCGGTGGATTGCACCGTCCATCCCTGATCCGTGGTAAAAGAATCTTCGTAACCCCGGTCGAGGAAAATGGTATCCAGATCGAAGACGTTCCCGGTCACCACCTCCTGGTACCCCCAGGCGGTCACCAGGACCTCGTAGGGGTAGTCGATAACGTCCGTGAAACGCACTGTTCCACTACTATCCGCGCGGGCCGTCAGTACATTGCTGGGGTGCGTTAGCGTCACGACAGCTCCGGGCACGACCGCCGCTGTCTGGCTGTCCGCAATGCGTAAATTAACATTGACGGTACGCAGACGCGATAAATTAAAGTTCTGGATCAGGGTCGTGTCGTTCCTAAGTTCCAGGCGCACCGTATCCGAGAAGTACCCCGTAGCGGAGGCCACTACCAGGTAGCTTCCCGCATCCGCGATCCCCGTAGCGTAGGTGCCCGTGGCATCGGTAAGCCCCTGATTTGCTTGATCCGTAATGATTTCTACCCGGGCATTATTTATGGGAGTGCCCTCCAGCGAGTCGAGCACCGTACCGCGCAGCCGGGCGGCCCGCTTGTAGTTTACGTCGACTACGAAGAGTCCCCGGGAGCGATCACTGATGAGGGTAAGGCCGCTCGGAAGAAAGGGGTAAGCCCCCCAACTGCCATTAAAACCGCCGTCCGGGCCGGAGTAGGTGTCGTAATTGCCGACCTCGATCAGGTTGGTAGGGTCCGAGGCATCGACGACCCGCAGGCCATCCGAGTAAGAACTGATCGACAGATATTCGTCGATCACGTGGACGTTGTGGGGTACGGAGTTACTATTCAGGCTCGTGATGGGTCGGAACTCATCCAACAGTTGAAGATTAGGAAGATCCGTGATGTCATATGCGGCGACCGAGGCATTAGCCTTCTCATCCGTAGTAAAGACCGTTGAGTTATTCGCATCCACCCAGGCGTTGTGGGTAAAGGTATAAGGCGTCCGCGTACGGCCGATTTCGAAAATGCTGTCGAGCTGGTGAATGTCGTAGAGCGCCAGTTCCCCCCGGTAAATCTCCGAAGCGTACATGATGCTGTCCTGCACGAAAACATCGTGACTGTAAACGGCCGGACCAAGTGCCCGAATCGGGGGGTGAGCGGGGTCGGCCTTGAGGTCGAAAATGATCATCCCTCCCGCATTGACGTTGCCATCGCCACCGGCGGTAAATGCCAGTCCCATGGTCGTATCGATGTAGATGTTGTGCGCGCGGACAAACGGCGGGTCATACCCGGGCACGGCGTACTGATGATTGACGGAACTGACGCTGTCGGGCAGTCCGCTGAGGTCTATGACCGTCAGGCCGTCCGCCCCCTGGTCGGCAACGGCATAGGCGTACTCCCCGTACGTCTTCATGTCTCGCCACGCGCTGTTCGCTCCGGTTACGAATCCGACTTCCACCGGTGCGTCCGGCTCCGCTAAGGAGACGATCGAAATGCCGGTGGTCATCCCTACGATCGCGTATTCCGTTCCGTCCGGCGCTACGTAGCCCCAGACGTCGTTGACGCTTTCCGCATAGTCCAGGTTAGAACGCAGGGTCACGTTTAGTTGTCCCCACGCGGGTAGTACGGTGCAAACGAGGAGGAGAAGGGGAAAAAATTTCTTCATGCAAACAAGCGCTAAGCGGCGGCGGGGGGTAAATCCACACCACACGGTCTTCTAATTAACCCGTAAGGAAGTAAATTTGGTGCAACCCAATCAGTCCGCCTTCCGATATAACACGGTTTCGGTACTCACGCCGAGTAATCGGAGCTCCAAAACTTCCTCGGTAAGCTGCACGATGCCGTAGCAGTCGGTCTGTGCCGGCCCGCTGATGGTGAAGCAAGGCTGACCGGTAGCGGTGCCGCCACTACAGGCCTCCGGACATACGCCATGAAAGCTCATATCTTCCTCCACCAGCAGCTCGCCATCGTAGTAGGTGGTGTAATGGGTCGGGGTGAATTCGACGACCTCCTGACTGTCGTCCGCGTTCTCCCAGCGGCCGGTCAGCAGACTTTGGGCGGCGAGCGCGGGTGCGGTGTAGTTAGATGGATCGACCCCCTTGTTGCCATCGTAAGCCGTCCCTTCCTGGATCACCATGCCGTACGGTGTGGGGGCCGGAGCACCGGGGGGTACGCTTACGTTGTTATTGGCCCCCGCGTCGGGTAGTTTGTTCGTGTCCGGTTGAGCGATCGGAAATGCGTCGACCTCCGCTACCTGCCCGGGTAAGGCGTAGGGGGAGCTGGCGTTTATTTCCTCCGCCGTCATTTCGGGGGCGCAGTGGGTCAGGGCGAAGGCGGTGCAGGCGAGTAGAAGGTAACGCATAGCTAATCGGACTTAGGTTCCCGCTAAACGGTTGGATCCGCGATTAAGTGCGAAGCGCGCGCAGCTGCCGGTCCGTCCGTAGTACCTGAGGCAGCAGTAGATGAAGTCCATCGTTGACGATTAGGAAGTCGGCGGCGCGGGCCTTGCGTTCTTCCGTCCACTGCCGGGCGGCGCGGGTGGCAACGGCTTCCTCGGTCGCTCCGTCCCGCTCCATCACCCGCCGTAGGCGTACCGGGTAGGGAGCCGTGACCACTACCAGCGCATCGTACGCCCTTGCCGCACCGATTTCTAAGAGGATGGCAGCCTCGTGCAGGGTATAGGGGGCCGACTGCCTTCGGTGCCAGTGGAGGGCATCGCGGGCTACCGCGGGGTGCACCAGGGCATTCAGCTTGGCCAGTTCCGTAGGCCGTTCGAATACCCGCTCCGCCAGGTATGTCCGGTTCAGTTGGCCTTCGGAGGTATAGGCGCGTTCGTCGAAGGCCTCGGCGATCGCCGCCCGCAGTTCGCCGTCGCTCTGCATCAGTTCCCTGGCCCGCGCGTCCGCGTAGTACACCGGGATACCCAGTCGCTCGAACTCTCGGGCCACCGTGGTTTTTCCCGCCCCGATGTTCCCGGTGATGCCGATACGTTTGGTCATGGGAGTAAGGTACGTCCTAGGCTGGCTGGTCGATCGCCAGCTTGTAGGTAGGATCTTCCAGTACGTTGACCTCGATGATCGCGTCGGCCTTATTCAGCATGCGGCGGCAGTCGGGGCTGAGGTGCTTGAGGTGGACGGTCTTGCCCACTTTATGGTAGCGACTCGTCAATTTATTGAGCGCCTCGATGGCCGACATATCTACTACGCGGCTTTCCTCGAAGTTGATGACGATCTCCTGGGGGTCGTTCAGTACGTCGAATTTTTCGGTGAACACCGCCACCGACCCGAAGAAGAGCGGGCCGTAGATGTCGTAGTGCTTCACCCCGTTTTCGTCGACGTGCTTGCGGGCACGGATTCGCTTGGCACTCTCCCAGGCAAAACGGAGCGCCGCGATGATCACCCCTACGATGACCGCCAGGGCCAGATTGTGCAAAAAGATGGTCACCAGGGTCACCAGTACCATCACCAGAATATCGGACTTCGGCATTTTGCCGAAGGTGCGCAGGCTCGCCCACTCGAAGGTGCCTACGGCCACCATGATCATCAGTCCCGTGAGGGCCGCCATCGGTACCAGTTCGATCAGGCTACTGCCGAACATGATGAAAACCAGGAGCATCACGGCAGCCACGATGCCCGATAAACGGGCGCGGGCCCCCGCGCTGATGTTGATCAGCGACTGCCCGAGCATCGCGCAGCCCCCCATGCCGGAGAGAAATCCGCTGAGGATATTCGCCGCACCCTGCGCCACCGCCTCTTTATTGCCCCGCCCCCGGGTTTCGGTGATCTCATCGATGATGTTCAGCGTCAGTAGACTCTCAATCAATCCTACCCCGGCCACGATGAGCGCGTAGGGGGTGATGATCCGTAGGGTCTCCAGCGCGAAGGGCACCGCGGGAATGTGGAAGGGCGGAAAGCCACCGGAAATGCTCGCCAGGTCACCGACCGTCTTCGTATCCAGGCCCAGACCGGCGACGATACCGAAAACGGTGAGGATGGCCACCAGGGACGCCGGAACGGCCTTGGTCAGCTTCGGTAGCCCCCAGATAATCAGCATGGTCACCAGTACCAGCCCGCCGAAGAGGGTGAGGGCCGAACCGGTAAGCCAGTCCCCGGTCGCCGGGTTCTTAAACTGGTCGAGCTGCGACATGAAGATGATGATGGCCAGTCCGTTGACAAAGCCAAAGATGGCGGGGTGGGGGACCAGCCGCATCAGCTTGCCCAGGCGCAGGACGCCGGCGACCACCTGAAAGATCCCCGCGAGAATAACCGTCGCGAAGATGTATTCGATGCCGTGCGACTGCGCCAGCGAAACGATTACGACCGCCACGGCCCCGGTAGCTCCGGAGATCATGCCCGGCCGGCCGCCGAAAATAGCCGTCACGATACCCATGACGAAGGCGGCGTACAGTCCGGTCAGCGGAGGCAGGCCCGCCAGAAAGGCAAATGCCACCGCCTCCGGGACCAGCGCCAGTGCTACGGTAAGCCCGGAAAGAATCTCAATCCGGTAATTTACCTTCTGATTGAAATCAAAAAAGTTGATATACTTTTCCATCTGTCTGACAACGGATTAGCCACATGGCGCGCGGCCACGAGGATGCTCGAATGATGTATTGGATCGACTTCCTCCCCTAAGAAACCGCAAAGGTACGGCTTAGGCGGCACAGGCGCGGCCCCATCGTTTTATCTTCGCCCCGAAAGCAAAAAGCTATGTCCGAGGAAGGAAACATCAGGATTACCGTAGTCGATCGCCACGGGGAGGCCCATGAGCTAGCGGCTCCGACGGACATGAACATGAACGTGATGGAGGTCTGTAAGGCCTACG
The DNA here is from genome assembly GCA_963803525.1 of Lewinellaceae bacterium. Classification (GTDB taxonomy): domain Bacteria; phylum Bacteroidota; class Bacteroidia; order Chitinophagales; family Saprospiraceae; genus Neolewinella. Next base: position 494,124 of record CAWDMV010000001.1, on the reverse strand, counting down.
AGCTCCCGGTAAAGGGCACCTGCGGCGGGATGGCCTTGTGCAGTACGTGCCACTGTTACGTCCTTTCGGCGACTGACCTGCCGGAAATGGGAGAGGACGAGGAGGACATGCTCGACCAGGCGTTCTTCGTAGAGGACAACTCCCGTCTGGGCTGCCAGCTGCGCATTACGAATCACCTGGACGGATTGCGTATTCAGCTGGCCCCCGAAACGGAGGACTGATATATTATTTTTCAAAATCTGAGGTAAACTTTTGCCATTTCAGATTTGTCTCTATCTTTGCAACCCGTTACGATGGTAGCGCGGTAAAAATTACATCGCGGGGTGGAGCAGTTGGTAGCTCGTCGGGCTCATAACCCGAAGGTCGCAAGTTCGAGTCTTGCCCCCGCTACAAGAGCGAAAGCCGCCGTCGACGAAAGTCGATGGCGGCTTTTTGCGTTAGCCGCGGAGCGGTTTCCCCTCCCGTCGTCCCCGGGTGAAACCCGGGGGGAAAGGCTGCGACTCACTCCAAGTACCGCGGTTCGTACGCTACCGCGTACTCCTCCAGTAGCCGCACCAGCGCCTCCCGCGCATAAGAAAGCGCGGCGTAGCCGGTTTGCCAGTTCGTGAACCGCGGGAAGATCTTCAGTTTGCTTTAGAGCTTGATTGGGATTCCGCTCACCGCCGTAAACTTGCTCTTTCGTGCCTACTCTTCGCCTCGAAAAGCGTCACTTAGCCCGTCACCGCGAAGCAGCCACGAAGTACACCTCCCCTTCCCGAAGCCCGCGAAGCCCCAAAATAGCGGCGTTTTCGTCAGGCTCGGTAAACTCAAACAAGCGCTAAGTTTTTCTTGCCTACTCCTCCCCCCCATTTTTCTTCCGCTTAAACGGATTGAATTTCTCCAGTTCCTTTTTTACGTCCTGGACGGCATCGCGGGCAGCGCCGGGTAGGTTGGTGGAGTCTCCCGCAAGCGTATCCCGGCCCAGTCCGAGGGCGCCTTTCAGCTGATTGGCAGCTTCTTGCTCGAGGCGGTCGGCCTGTTGCGCGGCGGCGCTGCGCAGGCTGTCTTCCACGACGCGGGCGGTGGTTCCGGCTACGGCCTTTACGCTATCGACCTGCCCCTGCAGCCTATCCTGTACTTCTTCCTTGCGGGCGTCGAGTTCCTGTTGCACGCGGTCCTTTACCGCGTCGGTCACCGTACCCGCTACCGATCCGTTGCCGCCGTCGCGCGCACCCAATAGGTCGAAGGAGGTGCGCGGGTTGGCGATCGAACCGGTGAGTAAGATATTCAGGTTCAGCGTGTCGCCGGGGGTGAGGTTCAGCCCGAGTTTGCCCGCCTGGCCGGCCAGTTTATCCAACGCGGAAAGGGCGGTGCCGGTGACGATGTTCCCCTCGATCAACTGCCGGGGAATGGCAGCCCGCAGGGTAAAGTTCATATCCGTATCCAAGCCGCTGGTCCCGGCCATCCGCATGCCGATGCCCGCCAGGCGAAAGTCGAAGGGTTCTACCGTCACCTTGCCGTTCTGGATCTGAAACGGAGCGATGATGTTACGCAGCGTAGCGTTATTCTTCAACTCATTCACGTTCAGGGCATTACCAATGACCTGGAGCGGCTTAAAGGCGGCAATGCTGGCTTCGGCCGTCCGCAGCAGGCCCTGGGCGTTGATGCTCTTCAGGTCGGGGAACAGATCCTGACCCAGCTTGCCGTTCATGACCAGTTGACTGCTGAAGGTGCCCGAGATAAATTTACCGACCGGTGCCAGTAACGCAAAGGTATTGAGCGAGCTGAAGGCCTGTCCGAAGTCGAGGTTACGCAGATCGTAGGAGAAGCGAAACTCCGGCTCCTCTCCCTCCGCGGTGTCGTAAGCACCGGTGAAGCCCATCGCCCCACCGAGTAGGTTGGCGTTTCCGTCCTCGATCACTACGGCGCCGTCGCGGATCCGCAGCACGCCATTCACCTGATTCATCGTCAGGTCGGTGTACTGCACCCGGTCGGCGGCCATATCCACCGTGAGGTTGATGTTACGGGGGACCGGGATCGGTGCGGTGGCCACGGGTGGGGTAGACGTGCCAGGAGACGTCGGGGCGGCTTCCGCGTCCGTCATGAAGTCACTTACGTTAAAGAAGCCGGAGCGTACCGAGAGATTGCCGGTCAGGATCCCGTCGTCGAAGGTGTAATCAAAGAGGTTATTGATGGTGCCCGAGGCGTTGAAGGTGCTCTGCTCTAGGGTCGCCGCGGCGCTGGTGATGTCCAGGCGGTTGGGCCGGATGTTACCGATGACCTTCAGGTCGCTCGGGCGGTACTCTCCGTAAGCAAGTTCCTGAATCTCGGCGTCGACATCAAAATCAAAGCGGTCGAAAATCTGGTCTTCCGGGCCACTGGCCGCTGCGGGACTGGCATTCAGCTCGGCCGGACTGGCGGGGCCGGCGGCCACTTCTTCCGTCATCCATTCATCCGCGTCGAAATAGTTGGACCGCAACGTCACGCTCCCCCGCATCGTTTGGTCCGCACTGAAGTAAGCCAAAATATTACTGATCTGGCCCGTAGCGGAGAGGTCGCTCCTTCCCAGCGTCGCCGTGAACTGGCGCAGGTCTACGTTCTGTGGGGTAAAGTCGGCGCTGGCCTGGGCGATCCGTACGGAGGGGGTCCCCGTGGCGGTGTATACCAGGTTGCTTACGAGCAGGTCCCCGGCCAGGTTGACCTCGGCGTAGCGCCCGGCGTCCAGCGCGCTTTGCCGTACGTTCTCCATCGTGATGTCGGCCACGATGCGCCCCGCCAGTTCGCTGACACCCTCTAGGGGGATGGCGGAGGCCCATTTGGCGAGGTCCAGCGTTCCCTGTAGGCGAGCATCGACGTCAGGGTCGGAGAGGGGGGTAGCCAGCCGGAACCGACCGGAGAAGGGATCACCCCCCAGGTTGAAGGTGAAGCGCGGCAGGGCCACGATCATTTGATTTAGATCGCTGGTGGGACTATTCACGTCCAACTCCGCATCGATACCCGTGATGCCGACCGGCCGGCCGGGGTACTGCACGCTGCCGTTGGCTACCTCGCTCTTTACGGTGAAGGCGGGGTAGACCTCACGTGCCCCGTTGTAGGTGCCCTTCACGTCTCCGGAAAGGGTAAAGGTGCCCCCGGTTTGTACCCGCTCGAACCCCTCGGTGTACGCCGCGGGAATAATGCTCCACAGTTGGCGAAAATCGTTAGCCGGGGCGCTGTAGGTCAGGTCGAGCAAAATGTCTTCGTTGTCCTCCAGGTCGATACTGCCACCAAATTCGAGGGCCAATTCGTTCAGCAACACGGCATTGTCCTTGAAGGTGTACTTCAAATTGTCGGCGTCGATGTTTACAAGCGCGTCGGCCACCAGTGCCACCTCGCTCAGGTAGGTAATCCCCCCCTGCCCGAAGGTGAAGGCAGCCGCTTCGGCGTGGGTGTCGACGTCAAACACGGAGGCGGTGAAGTCACCGTCGCCGGTAGCGTCCAGCCCGGTCAGTTTTACGTAAGTCTCGGTCGTGCGGTCGTCGTAAACCAGGCTGCCGTCGTTTATCTCGAAGTGATCCAGCGTGATGAGCACGTTGCTTTCCGGGCTTGCCCCGGCACCCGCGTCCGCGCCCTCGGTCTCGGGTACGATAAGGTAGTTGGCCAGTTCTCCGCTCAGCACGAGCAGGTTGATGGCGGGCGCATCCAGACTGACGGCATCGATCTCGTAATTGCCCCCGCCGGCGACGACGGACCAAAATCCGAGATCCACCCGGGCTTGCTTGCCCGACACGAGGGGGAGACCGGCAAAGGTATCCACGCCGATCACCCGGTAATCATCGACGGTCAGCGCGATATCCGGGAAACTGCGCAGGAAGCTGACACTGGCGTCGGCGAAGTCTACTTCCGCGTTGACGGCCGCATTGATGCCGGTTTTGGCACGGGCGATGATCTCGTCCTTAAAGAGCGCCGGCGCGACCAGCAGGAAGATAAATAGGAGCAGGACGAAGGCAACGAGGCCGATGAGAACGCGTTTGACAACTTTCATAAAGTGAATTTTCTTGAAAACAGCTTTGCCGGGTGGGTGGTTGGGCTCCATCTTTGCGGGACGGACCGTTTGCCCGGTGTTTTAACAGCTAAGCGATGCAATTGATAACTTTGTATCCCCCTTTGAACCCCTAATCCCTTACGGTTTCTCCCGTTTCCCTGAACCTATACGTATGACTGCCGCCGGCATCGAGTACACTTTGCTCACCACCCAGGATCACCTGGAAGCTTTTTATCAAGAACACCGCGACATCGACTGGATGGGTTTCGACACCGAATTCATCGGCGAAAAGCGCTACCATACCCTGCTCTGCCTGATCCAGGTCAGCAGCGCGCACGGTTACTTCCTGATCGACCCCCTGGCGATCGACGATCTGCAACCCTTCCTGAAGCTTATTCAGGATCCCGACATCATCAAGATAACCCACGCGGGCGACAACGACTACCGCCTGCTCTACCGCGGCTACGGCATCACCCCCGCCAACGTGTTCGACACCCAGGTCGCCGCCAGCTTCATCGGCCACCGGTACCCCACCAGCTTTGCCCGCCTCGTGGAGGCCGAGGTCGGGGTCAACCTCGGCAAGGGCTACGCGGTCACCGACTGGGCGCGCCGCCCGATGAGCGAAAAGCAAATAAAGTATGCCCTGTACGACGTCGTCTATCTGCGGGAGCTCTACGACACCATCACGACTAAGCTCAACGCGAACGGTCGCCTGTCCTGGGCCCTGGAGGAATGTGCCCTGATGGCCGATCCCGACGCCTACTACCGCGACCCAAATCACGAACTGCTCAACAGCAACATCGCCCGCTCGAGCCGCACGAAGGACCGGGTTTTCCTGCTGCGCCTGTACGAATGGCGCCGCGCCCTGGCGGAAGAGAAGAACTACAGCAAGGAAATGATCCTGCCCAGCAAGATCATCAGCCAGCTCGTGCGGGGCGTGCGCGGCGGCAAGGAGTCCATGCAGGAAAACCGTAGACTGCCGGGCAAAACGATCAGTCGGTACGGCGAAATGTTCGTCGGGTTCTACAACAATGCGGCCACCCCCGAGGAATTGGAGGTGGTAAATCAGATCCAACGCAGCAGTCAGGAGGACGAAGACGACGACATGATCATCGAGCTCCTGTACCTGCTCATGAAGTACCGGGCGGGGGAGGCCGACATCAGCCACGCGCTGGTCATGCCGCGTAACGCCATCCGTCGGATGAAGCAGGACGAAGCCGTACGCAAGTCCATCCTGGGTTCCGGCTGGCGGCGGGAACTGCTCGGCGAAGACTTCGTGGGCTGGCTCAGGAACTTCGATAAGCTGACCATGCGTATCGAGGGAGGACGCATTAGCCTGACGGCGTAGGCCGTTCCAATTCCCGATATATCTCCAGGAGTTTTGGCGCCTCCGCCTCCCAGCAGAGCACCTCGGCAGCGGCGTGGCACGCTCTCCGCAAGCGTTCGTAGCGCTCGGGGTGGTCCATCAGTTGCTGGATCACGGCGGCCAGCGCGGGTGCCGTGAGCTCGCTCAACAGAGCGAAGCAGTGGTGCTCCCTATGTATTGCCCGGTATTCCGGATAATCCATCTGCACGCTGGGTAAGCCCGCCTGTACATAGTCCAGCGCCTTATTGGCCAGGCTGTAGTAGTAGCTCGGGCTTTCCCCGGCTAAAAGGTTGATGCCCAGCCAGACACGTTGGGTCAGTTCGGGTAAATCTGCGGGAGGCACGAAACCACCGAACCACACGCGGTCGTGAACGCACAGGGTCCGGGCGAGCAGCTCCAATTCAGCGCGCTCCGGCCCGTCCCCAATGATCCAAAGTTTCGCACGAGGGAGCAGGGTCAGCGCGGTGATGGCGGTTTCCAGGCCCCGCCCGGGATTGAGCATGCCCTGGTACAGTATTACTCCTCCTGAAATTTCTTTTTTTGATAATAAGCTCCGGTGCGGCACATTCCGAATTACCCGGAACGGCGCACGGTAATCCTCGCTCATCCGCTGACTGATGACCTGGGCTACCGTGTAGCGGGCGTCGGTCCGCGGTACCAGGGCCCGCCCCAGTGTTCGCCAGGCGCGCCGGATGGCCGGACGGATCACTACTTCCGGAGTCTCGCTAAACCACTCGTGCGCGTCGAAAACCAAGCGGGCCGCCCCGCGGGTGAGCAGATAGCCGGCCAGCAGGGTGTCGAGGTCAACGGAGCAAACCACGTCGTACTGCCACGCGCGCAGCTCCCGCCACAGGCGAAGATTAAACTCGGCGTAGAACCGCTTGCCGGCGTGGTAGCGGCAGCGAATTCTATGCTGCCGATAAGGACGCGGCGACAGGGGAGGGCTGGCGGGAAGCAGACGGCCGATGAGGGTAACTTCGTGACCCGCTCCCTGTAGCGTGGTACAGATGCGGTCCATGCGCTGATCGTGGGACAGATCGTTGGTGACCGTGCAGATGATTTTCACGGCAGGCGAAGCTTATCCCCGTTCCGGACGAGTAGCCCTTCATTGATCAGGTGTTGCAGCGTATCGGCTACCGCTCCGGCGGGCAGCCGGCCAAATGCCGAGATCGCCTGCTCCATCATCAGTTCCTGTTCGCTCGCTAAGAGCGTGCGTATCCGTTGGTACACCCTTTGGGAATCGGGAACAACTACTTTTTTCTTTCGACACACGTCGCAGATCCCGCACTCGGGTGCTTCCAACTCCCCGAAATAGCGTAGCAGTTGTTGTGAGCGACAGTCCGTATCGCGCTCACAGTAAGCGATCATGGTATCGATCCGGTGACGGGCACCCGCCTTAAGGTGGCCGTACCGCTGCTCGTCGATGCGTAGGTTATCCGGGTCGATGCGCTCTTCCAGAAATACCAACTGCGGCCCGTCTTTTTCGGGAGTGTAGGAGAGGATACCTTCGGCGTGCATCTTGCGCAGCGTGCGTTGCAGTTCTTCCGTCGTGATCTGGAGAAAGTTGGCCAAGGACCCCTCGCGCAGTTGCACCGCATTGAGGAAGGCCCCCTGGGTAGTGCGCAACACCGATTTGACCAATTTGTCCACCTTCGGGTGCTTGATCTGGTAGTCGTACAACTGCTCCTTGCTGACCAGAAACTGCAGCGTAGCGGCCTGTTGTACGGGATCGGTGAGGAGGATGTAGCCCGCCCGTTCGAGGGCTTTGAGGCCGCTGTACGCCTGCCGTACGTCGAAGCCGAAGGTGTTGGAAAAGCGCGTAAGGTCGAAATCGTAGGCTTCCCCCTGTCCCCCGCCCACCGCCAGCTGCAGGTAGCTGCCGAGGGCGCGGTACATCCGCTTGATTTCCGGTACGGGGGGGTAGCTGTATTCCCAGTTCCGGATCAGCCGTTCGCCGTCCGTGGGATGATAGAGCAGCACCCCGTAGCTGGGGCGCCCGTCGCGTCCGCCCCGACCGGCTTCCTGGAAATAAGCTTCCGGACTATCGGGCGGACCGTAATGGATGACCGTCCGGACATCGGCCTTGTCGATACCCATACCGAAGGCGTTGGTGGCTACGATCACCCGAATTTTACCGGCGATCCACTCGGCCTGGCGTTGGTCTTTTTCGGCGGCCTCCAAGCCCGCGTGGTAGGCCGCCGCGGGTATCCCGCGGCGGCTCAATTTGTGCGCGATCTCCTTGGTCAGCCCTCGGCTGCGGACGTAGACCAGGCTCGTACCGGTCACCCCCCGTAGCACGTCCAATAATTGAGTCTCCTTACCCGGGGGGCGGCGGACGATGTATGCCAGGTTCGCTCGCGCAAAACTCTGCTGGTAGACCTGGCTCCCCCCGCGAAATTCAAGTTTGTCCTGGATATCCTCCACGACTTCCGGCGTGGCGGTGGCGGTTACGGCGATGAAGGGGGCATCGGGGATGAGTTCCCGCAACTCCGCGATCCGTAAGTAGGGTGGACGAAAATCGTAGCCCCACTGGCTGATGCAGTGGGCTTCGTCGACCGCCACTAAGCCCACCCGCATCCGGGCGATCCGGGCACGCGCCAGGTCGGTCAGCAAACGTTCCGGACTCAGGTACAGCAGTTTCGTATTGCCGTAGACGGCGTTGTCGAAAATGCGGTCAATGTCACCGGTACGCATGCCGCTGTATACCGCATCGGCAATGATTCCCCGTTCCCGGAGTTGCCGCACTTGATCTTTCATCAGCGCGATCAGGGGGGATACCACCAGGGTGACCCCCTCCAGGGCCAGGGCTGGGATCTGGAAGCAAAGACTCTTTCCTCCCCCGGTGGGCAGCAGGGCCAGGGTATCCTTCCCGGCCAGCACGCTTTGAATGATCTCCGCCTGTAGGGGGCGAAAGGCGGGATAGCGCCAGTACTGCTGGAGGAGTTGTTCGGGGGTAGACATCGGGGCGGGATCGCGGGTGCAATATAGACCACGCCACCCGCTACCACTTTCGCCGCTCCAGACTCAGGACGGTTAGCAGGAGGAAGAAGGCCGTCAGACTCAGAAAATACACCACGTCGCGGCTGTCGATCAGGCCCCGCCCCAGGCTGAAGAAGTGCTCCTGCATGCCGAGTTCACTGATGAAGGTGTCGCCGTTCCCGTAGAAAACCGGCAGGCTGGCCAGGTAGTCGAAACCAAAGTAGCACCAAAACGTGATGGTTAATGCAAGCAGGAAGCTTACGATCTGATTGGTGGTGAGGGAACTCGAGAACAGGCCAATGGCCACGAAGGCCATGCTAAGGAACAGCAGCCCTAGGTAACTACCGATGGTGCCCCCGGCATCGATGTTGCCCACCGGCTCCCCGAGCTGATGGATGCTGTAGTAGTAGAGCAGCGTAGGTAGCAAGGCAATTACCACCAGCAGGAGGCAAGCCAAAAACTTGCCCATGACGATCTCAATGTCCCGCAGGGGGCGGGTGACCAGCAATTCGATGGCCCCCGACTGCCGCTCCTCCGCGAACGCCCGCATACTGATGGCGGGAATGATGAAGAGCAGTACATTCGGTGCCAGGGAAAAGAATGGTCCCAGGGTAGCGTAGCCGTAGGTCAGTAGGCTGGTGTCCGGAAATACGAAGAGGAACAGTCCCATGACAATCAGGAAAACGCCGATGACCACGTAACCGATCAGGCTGGCGAAGAAGGCGTTGATCTCCTTACGAAAAATAGCGATCATTTAGCGGTTAGCTTGGGCCGGCGGGATCAGGAGGGGGTGGCGTTCGTTGTAGACCGACAGGGCCCGCAAAATTTTGGTTTCCTCCCGGGGGGGCGTGCGTTCCAGGGCGGACAGCAGATCCTCCTCCTCGGCTACCAGGCGCATAATGGTACCCTGGTCGAGTGGGTAGCGGCGACCCGTACGCATGTCCACAATGCGCCGCAGTTCGTTTTGCCGGTCCCGCTCGACGTAGCCTTCCCGGAAGGGCTGGCCATTAACGGGATTGTAGGCCCGCATCAGGTGGCGGGTCTGGACCACCGTGTCGTACTGCATGGTGCTGTACGTCCCCAGGATGCGCAGTCCGGCAAATTCGTAAAAGTCGCGATCGGAGGCCTTACGGACGAAAAAGTAGGGTAGGCCGTCGAGGCTGATGGCGTAGGGTTCTTCTTGCGCACCGCTTTTGTAGGCGAACGCCTGTACCTGCACGCGAAAATCTTCGGCCAACTGCACCATTTCCCCGTCAATGTCGCTCCAGCTGACATCCGGACGATTATTCAGCAGAGCCGCGTGGCTCAGGTACACCCCGTCGGTAAAGCGGAAATTTTCGTCCACCGGAACGCGGTGCTGAGCGGTCAGCGAGAGGGGAAGCAGCAGCAAGATCCATTTCATCACGGCGTAAAGGTAAAGTTTATCCGGTGGCGGTCAGGGCACGGAAGACTTCCTCGACGCTCAGCTCCTCTAGATTCAGGCTCATCAGGATCAGATCGTGGGCTACGGCGTAGCGAAATATCTCCGGCCGGGGATCGGCCTGCCCCTCCAGGAGCAGTCGGTAGGTGGACGGCTGTTTGCCCGGAATGATGCTGCTCACGCCGGGGATGCGCAGCAGCTGTTCGACGGCTACGTCCCGGTTGAACCCGACGAGCAGCGCCCGGTCGCCGTTCAGTCGTTCCTGGAGCCGCTCAATGGGATCGTCGGCTACGAGTTTGCCCCGGTCGATGATGATCACCCGGTCGCAGATGGCCTGCACCTCCTGCATGATGTGGGTGCTGAAGATCACGGTCTTCTCCCCGCCCAATTTTCGGATGAGCTGCCGGATCTCGGCCAGCTGGTTCGGATCGAGACCACTGGTAGGCTCATCCAGGATGAGTACCTGGGGATCGTGCAGCATGGCCTGGGCCAGTCCCACGCGTTGGCGGTAGCCCTTCGATAGCGCGCCGATGTTTTTGTGGGATTCGCGGCCCAGTCCGGTGAGCTCGATCAGTTCCTCGATGCGGTGTTTAGGCTGACGGATACCGTTGGCAGCCGCGGCGAAGCGGAGGTATTCGCGCACGTACATGTCCTTGTACAGCGGGTTGTGCTCGGGCAGGTAACCGACGAGCCTGCGCACGGCCAGGCTATCGGAGCTTACGTCGTGTCCGCACACCTGGGCGCTACCGGCCGTCTGGCTCAGGTAACAGGTCAGGATCTTCATCGTGGTCGTCTTGCCCGCTCCGTTCGGACCGAGAAAGCCCAGTACTTCCCCCGGGGCGGCGGAAAAGCTGATGCCGTCGAGGGCCCGCTGTTTGCCGTAGACTTTGGTGAGATCCTGCACGATTACTGACATAGGCGGGGAAATTTTGCGATACTAACGCTTAGAAGACAAAACAGGTGTACTAAACGGGGAGACAGCCGCCTGCTCAGTACCCAATGTGAAACAGGGCGTCGCCCTGGCTCACCACGGCAGCGTTGTTGTGGCCAATGATAAACCCATTGCGCGGCGAAAGGATCCGCTTGTTGGGCCGCACCCCGTGGGGATCGTGGATAATGCCGATGGGCTCGCTCTTCCGTACGGGGTAGCCGCTGCGCTTGGTCCACTGGAAGAGCCCGGCGCGGCCGGCGCGCACCCAGCTGCTGGCGGATACCCGTACCGGCTCCCGCTGATAATCGTCGCGGGGGGGGAACAGCATCTCCCGGGCGGCCAATAGGCGGCGAATACCCGTCAGACCCTCGTGAATGCTGTGACCGTCGTACCGCAGGTTTTCCCCCCCCTCGTAGGTAAGCACGCTAAGTCCGAGCGACTTGTGGGCGGAGCGACGCAGGGATCTGATGGGGGCCTTGGACGATAGGATGATGGGCGGGTTAAACTGCAGGGCGGCCTCCAGCGCGCCGGTATCGTCGGGGGAATACCGCAGCTGGGGGTAATTAAAAACGCCGCGACCGCCCGTGTGAAAGTCGACCGCCAGGTCGCAGTGCGCCAGTAGGTTCTTGCTGAGGCCGTGAGCGATGCGGCTGGCCAGGGAACCCGTGGCGTTGCCCGGGAAACTGCGGTTGACGTCCTTGCCGTCGGGGACGTCCCGGCTAAAGGAGTTAAAGCCGAAGACGTTGAGCAGGGGGACCACCACGACCGTCCCGGCCGTAATGCGCTCAAACACCTTTTCCCGAATGCCGAGTCGGAGGATCTCTACTCCATTGATCTCGTCGCCGTGTACGCCGCCGATGAATAAAATAGTGGGGCCCGGTTTATAACTGCGGAAAACATGGGCGCGGATGGAGACGGGGTTACCGCTGGGTAACTGTCCGGCGACGAGCTCGATCGTGCCGGACTGGCCGGGATAAAATTCGCCGTTGGCTAGGACGAGGGGGGAGATATCACTCATGATTTGGTTGCTGCGTAACGGATGATGGCCCCGGCGATGTCCACCTGCGTGGCCCCCTCGATGCCCTCCAGGCCCGGACTGGCGTTCACCTCCATCACCAGGGGGCCGCGCTCGCTGGGAATCAGGTCAATACCCGCGACTTCGACGCCGATCACGGCGGCGGTACGCATGACCAGGGCCCGGTCCTCGTCCGACAACCTCACCGAAGTGGCCGACGCGCCCCGGTGGATGTTTGCCCGGAATTCTCCGGGAGCAGCCTTACGCTCCATGGCCGCCACGATCTCATGGCCAACGACGAAAGCCCGGATATCACTACCGTTGCTTTCGCGGATGTACTCCTGCAGTAAGATGCGGTCCTGTAGCTGCAAAAAGCCGTCCACGAGTCGCTCCAGCTGGTAAAGGTTGTGCGCCAGGGCAACCCCCACGCCGTGGGTGCTCTCCAGCAGCTTGACGACGATGGGGAAGGGGCCCATGCGTCGCGCCGCCCGTTTAGCGTCGTAAGCGGAAAAACACAACACGGTGCGCGGCACGTCGATGCCCGCCGCGGTGAGTTTTTGTAGACAGCTCATCTTATCCCGGGCCAGCAGCAGGGCATCGGCCGAAAGGATATGGGGCACGTTGAGGGCATCCAGTTGGCGGATAACGGCCACCCCCCGGTGGGTGATGTTGGCCCCGATGCGCGGGATGGCCACGTCGGGCAGGTCCAGCGGTGCACCGTGGTAAAGTATAGCGCTCTTTTCCCCGTGCAGGGAGGGACTGCACTGGGCGTGGTCCACCACCTCCATGGCGTGGCCCTGGGACTCCCCGGCCTCCATCAGGCGACGGGTACTGTACAACTTAGGGCCACGGGAAAAAACGGTGATCCGCATGGCGGTAAAGGTAAGTTTGCTTTAATTTATCCTTCCCTACGGGCTACTCACTTTTCCTGCTGCGGTGGTTCCTGGCTGCTTGCCCGGCACCCGTGGCCCCGCCAAGCTGTACCTTTCGGCATGCGTAGTATTTCCCCCGCGGCTTACTTTGAATCGGGTGATCGCCCCATCCTGCTGGACGTGCGCAGCCCCGCCGAATTTACGGCCGGCCACGCGCCCGGTGCCGTCAACCTACCGCTCTTTGACAACGCGGAACGGGCCGAGGTAGGCACCCTCTACAAGCAAGTTGGCCCCGACGATGCCCTGCTGCGCGGGCTGGAGATCGCCGGCGGGAAAATGCGGCAGCTCGTCGAGGAAGCCCGCAAGGCCGCCCCCGCGGGGAGTGCGGTGGTGCAGTGCTGGCGGGGTGGTCAGCGGAGCGCGAGCGTTGCCCTGTTGCTGGAGCGGGCCGGTATGCCGGTGCAGCAGTTTGCGGGCGGCTACAAGGCCTACCGTGCCTACGTGCGCGAGTGGCTCGGCCAGGCCCACCATCCCCTGCGGGTGCTGAGTGGCCCCACCGGCTCCGGCAAAACGCCGGTGCTCCGGGCCCTGCGCGAGCGGGGGGCCGCCGTGGTCGATCTGGAAGGCCTGGCGAACCACAAGGGTTCCTCCTTCGGGGCGCTGGGGGAAGATCCGCAACCCTCCACCGAGGAGTTCGAGAACCTGCTCTTCGCCGCGCTGCACGCCATTCCCGGCGGCACTGCCGTATGGCTGGAAGACGAAAGCCGCATGATCGGTACCGTTTGCCAGCCGGAGGTCTTTTACGAACGACTCGTGTCGGCCCCCGCGGTAGAACTGGTACAGCCCACGGAATGGCGGGTGCGTAACCTGGTCTCCGACTACGCCGGGTACTCGGTCGAGGGCCTGACCGCCGCCTTCGTCCGCCTACGCAAAAAGCTGGGGGGTAATCACCTGCAAGCGGCCCTGGCGGCCATCGAACGGGGGGACGCCGAGGAGGCCTGCCGGATTGCCCTGGTCTACTACGATAAAGCCTACGCGCACTACGCCAGCAAGAAACCTACGGGGCAACTCGTACGTCTCGAAGCCCGGCAGCGCGACCCGGCCGTCATTGCTCGCCAGCTCCTGGAACTGCCGTGAATCGACTGGTCGACTACATCAACTCCCTGGTCAGCGCCCTCGGCCGGGCCGCCGGGCTGCTTAACCTCGTGCTCATCGCGCTCGTCGTAGTGGACGTGATCCTCCGCTGGAGTTTTTCTCGGACGGCCGCCTGGGTGATCGAGCTGGAGTGGCACCTGTTTTCCCTGATCTTCCTGCTCGGTATCCCTTACGCCCTGCAGCAGGACCGCCACGTGCGCGTGGACCTGTTCTACGAGAAATTCAGTACCCGGGACAAGCGGCTCGTCAACGTCTTCGGTACGCTTCTTTTCCTGCTGCCGTGGGCAGCGGTGCTTTTCTATACCAGCTGGGGGTACGCCGCCGACGCCTGGCGGGCGGGGGAGGGGAGCCCCAACCCCAACGGAATTCCCTACTTCTTCCCCATTAAGGCCATCGTGCCCCTCGCCGCCGCCCTCCTGTTTTTGCAGGGGATCGCTACGGCCTGGACCGCCTACCAAGACCCCGCCGCATGAGCCTGGCCGTCCTCGCGCTCATCCTGTTCGTCAGCATTTTCCTGCTGGTGCTCTACGGCTATCCCGTAGCCTTTACGCTGGGCGGACTGAGCCTGATCTACGCGTTTTGCTTTCTGGAGCCCGCGGTGCTAAGCCTGCTGCCCAACCGGGTAATGGGGGTGATGGACAACTCGGTGCTGCTGGCCGTGCCCCTCTTCGTCTTCATGGGCATCATGCTGGAGAAGAGCGGACTGGCCGAGCGCATGCTCAACAGTATGGCCAGCCTGTTCGGTTCGGTGCGTGGGGGCATGGCGGTCTCGGTGGTCGTCGTTGGGGCGCTGCTGGCCGCCTCGACGGGCATCGTGGGGGCAACCGTCATCACCATGGGCCTCATCAGCCTGCCCCCGATGCTGCGGCAGGGCTACCCCCCGACGGTCGCTACGGGCGTCATCGCGGCCTCGGGTACACTGGGGCAGATCATCCCTCCCTCGGTGGTACTCATCCTGCTGGGCAGCGTGCTGCAGGTGAGTGTGGGTGCGCTCTTTCGTGCCGCCCTGTATCCGAGTTTGCTACTGGTGGGCGCGTATATCGCTTACATTCTACTCCTGGGAGTGGTCCGCCCGCGCACCTTCCCGCTTCCAGAAGGAAGTCAGCAGCGGTGGACTAAGTCGCTCTTCATCAGCTTGCTGCAAAGTTTGCTTTTACCCTTACTCCTGATCGTGGCGGTACTGGGCAGCATCCTGGCGGGCATTGCTTCGCCTACGGAAGCGGCGGGGGTCGGGGCCGCGGGTGCGATGGTACTCACCGCGAGTCAGCGCCGCCTGACCTGGGCGGTCACCCGGGACGTTTGTCGGGATACGACCCACCTGACCAGCATGGTCTTCATGATCCTCCTGGGTGCGACCACCTTTTCCCTGGTCTTTCGGGAACTGGGGGGCGATCGTTTCCTGGTCAGTCTGATCGAGCGCCACGACCTGCCGGAGTATCAGTTCCTGGCCCTGGTGATGGTGGTGGTGTTCATCGCCGGCTTCTTTATCGACTTCATTGAGATTGTCTTCATCATCGTGCCGGTGGTGACCCCGGTTTTTGTGGCCTACGGCACCGACCTGATCTGGCTGGGCATCCTCTTTGGCATCAACTTACAGACGAGCTTCCTCTCGCCGCCCTTCGGATTCGCGCTGTTCTACCTGAAAGGCGTGGCTCCTCCGGAGGTGACCACTGGGCACCTTTATCGGGGGATCATTCCCTTCCTGCTGATCCAACTGCTCCTGCTGGTGATCGTCATCTTTTTTCCCCACTGGCTGGGCATCTGATCGGTCTCGGTGCCTTAAGTCATCGGTTCAATGGCGTTCTTCGGAGGGGTAAACTGCGTATTCGCCTCATTGTCGTCCACGATCAGGCAGAGCAGCGCGGCCAGGGCGAAGGAAACGGCACCGATCAGCAGGGCGTTGATGGGTACGTTACCGAAAAAGTTGCGCAGGATGAAGCCGAGCAGGCCGGCCGCCACGATTTGGGGAATCACGATGAAGAAGTTAAACACGCCCATGTAGTAGCCCATCTTATCCGCCGGTAGAATGCTGGAAATGATGGCGTAGGGCATGGACAGGATACTCGCCCAGGCGATGCCGACCCCGATCATCGACACCAGCAGCAGGTTGGGGTCGCTGATGAAGTAGACCGAGGCCAGGCCCAGGGCACCACAGAACAGGGCCAGCAGGTGGGTAAGCCGGCGGTTCAGCTTGCGGGCGATGACGGGCAGCAGGAAGGCCGCCAGCGCCGCCACGCCATTGTAGACGGCAAAGCAGATGCCGACCCAGTCCGCCCCCTCATTGTATAGATCGGAGTCGGAATCGGTGGTGCCGTACACGTGGCTCGTCACCGCCGAGGTCATGTAGATCCACATGGAGAATAGGGCAAACCAGGAAAAGAACTGGACGGCGGAAAGCTGCACCATCGTCTTAGGCATCTTGAAAATACCGCGGAAGGACTCGATGATGCCGTCGTAGATCCCCTCCTCCGCATTGTCGCGCTTGAGCTTGGCGATGTCGTCGGGGGGATACTCCTTCGTGCGGAAGACGGTCCACATCACCGCGCAGAAGTAGGCGATGCCGCCCAGGTAGAACGACCAGCGCACGGAATCGGGGATGCTGCCGGGGGCGGCGGTGTTCTCCAGACCGAACCAGTTGGTGAACATCCACGGGAGCGCCGAGGCGATCACCGCGCCGGTACCGATGAAAAAGGACTGCATGGCGAAGCCGCTGGTCCGTTGTTCGTTGGGCAGCATATCTCCCACGAAGGCCCGAAAGGGCTCCATGCTGATGTTGATGGAGGCGTCCAGCAGCCAGAGCATGATGACCGCCATCCAGAGCGCGGTGCTGTTGGGCATGGCGAAGAGCGCCAGGGTGGCCAGCAGGGCCCCGACGGCGAAAAAGGGGCGGCGGCGGCCCCAGGTGTCGCTCCAGGTGCGGTCGCTGTAGTACCCGATGATGGGTTGCACGAGCAGTCCGGTAGCGGGGGCGGCGAGCCACAGGATGGGCAGCTCGTCCTGGGAAGCCCCCAGAGTCTCGAAGATCCGGCTTACGTTGGCGTTCTGGAGGGCGAACCCGAACTGAATACCCAGAAAGCCGAAGCTCATATTCCAGATTTCCCAAAAACTGAGACGGGGCTTGTAGGAGCCGATGGAGATTTGTGACATGATCGTGGTAAGCTTGCGGCCAAGATAGGCTTAGCCGTTCCATTAAAGCTGGTTTGGGTGTTCCGAGCCTGACGGAAACGCCGCTATTTTGGGTCTATTCGAGCTTTGAAAAGGGGAGGTGCACTTCGTGGCTGCTTCGCGGTGACGGGCTAAGTGACCTTGTTCGAGGCGAAAAGTAGGCACAAAAGAGCATGTTTACGGCGGCGAGCGGAATCCCAAACAAGCGCTTAGTGAAAAATATTGGGTAGCGCACCTTCCCGCGGCCACCGCAGCTCGTAGGGGAAGCACGTATCTTCGCTGGCCTAACATGAACACCGACTTATGACCACTCCCGCTACGTCCCGCCTCTCCGATCGCGTCCTGCACATGGAAGAATCCGCCACGCTCCGGATGGCCCAACTGGGGAGGGAAGTCAAGGCGAAGGGATTCGACGTCATCAGCCTGAGTCTCGGCGAGCCCGACTTCGACACCCCGGACCACATCAAGGAGGCGGCCAAGGAAGCGCTCGACGCCGGCCACACGAAATACACCCCCGTACCGGGTACGGCGGAACTGCGGCAGGCCATTTCCGACAAATTCAAGCGGGAAAACGGCCTGGACTACGCCCCCTCCCAGATCGTCGTCAGCACCGGGGCCAAGCAGAGCATCGCCAATGTGTGCTACGCCCTACTCAACGAGGGGGACGAGGCCATCATCCTGGCACCCTTCTGGGTGAGCTACTCCGCCATGGTGGAGGTGGCCGGCGGCAAGCCCGTTATCGTCGGAGCGGGCATCGAGGACGACTTCAAGGTAAAACCCGGGGCCATCGCGGCGGCCATTACCGACCGCACGAAATTTATTCTCTTTTCCTCCCCCTGTAACCCCACCGGTTCCGTCTTTACGGAGGAAGAGTTGGGCGCCATCGCCCGGATGCTGGCCGATCACCCGGATATCTACGTGGTCTCCGACGAGATTTACGAGCACATCAACTTCACCGGCAAGCACGCCAGCATCGGCACCTTTCCGGAAGTGAAGGACCGCACCATCACCGTCAACGGCTTCTCCAAGGGCTTCGCCATGACCGGCTGGCGCCTGGGCTACCTCGGTGGGCCCCAGGACGTGGCCGACGCCTGTAACAAGCTGCAGGGCCAGAGCACCAGCGGCGCCAACAGCATCGCCCAGCACGCCGGTGCTCACGCCCTCAACAGCGACCTGGAGCCGACCCGCAAAATGAAGGAGGCCTTCGGACGCCGCCGCGAACTCGTTATCGAAGGACTGGAAAAAATCGAGGGCCTGAAGGTCAACCGTCCCCAGGGGGCCTTCTACATCTTCCCCGACGTCAGTGCCTTCTTCGGTAAGTCGAGCGGCGACTACACCATCAACAACGCCGACGACCTGGCGGAATACCTGCTGCTGAACGCCCACGTCGCCACCGTGACCGGCGATGCCTTCGGTGCTCCGACCTGCCTGCGCATCAGCTACGCGGCCAGTGAGGAACAGCTCACGCGGGCCGTGCAGCGCATCGGGGAGGCCCTGCGGGCGCTCCGGTAGGGCTAATACCCCTTCACGTCATCGTCCGGATTCCGCGGATCGGCGGCCGCCTGCAAACTGCCATCGGGGAGCACTAGGATCGCCTTGATCACGGCCATACTGTTGACCTCCCGGAACTGGTAGCCGAGGGCGGCCAGACTGTCGCGGACGCCATCGGCGAGGGCATCGCCCTCGTACAGGATCTGGTCCGGCAACCACTGGTGGTGGAAGCGGGGGGCGTTTACGGCTTCGGGGAGGGACATGCCGTACTCGGCTACGTTCAGAAACACCTGCAGCACGGCGGTGATGATGGTAGAACCCCCGGGCGCCCCGAGTACCATAAACAACTCCCCGTCCTTTTCCACGATCGTAGGCGTCATGCTGGAGAGCATACGCTTGCCCGGCTGAATGGCATTGGCATCATTGCCCACCAGGCCGAACATATTCGGGACGCCGGGCTTGGCGCTGAAATCATCCATCTCGTTGTTCAGGAAGAAGCCCGCGCCGTCGACCATCACCTTGCTGCCGAAGTTTCCGTTTAGGGTCGTGGTGATGGATACCGCATTGCCGAGGCTGTCGACGATGCTGATGTGGGTAGTCTCAAAGGACTCCTTCATGGCCACCTGGCCGGCCACGATGTTGGTGCTGGTGCCGGCGGTGTCGGTGCGGAAATCCGCCATCCGCTGGTGGAGGTAGGTGTCGCTGAGCAGGGAGTCGACGGGCACGCGGTAGAAATCGGCGTCCCCCAGGTACTCCGCCCGGTCGGCGTACGCCCGGCGCATGGCCTCCACGATCAGCTGTACGGAACGGGTGCGCTGAAAGCCGTAGTCGGGGAGCGGATAGTCTTCGAGCATCTCGGTCATTTGGGCGAGGGCGACGCCTCCGCTGCTGCTGGGCGGCATGGAGATCAGCCGGTACTCGTGGAAGTCCTTGGTGATCGGTGCCTTCCACTTGGCTTCGTAGGCCAGGAGGTCCTCCGCGGTGATGAGGCCCCCACCACTTTCCATTTCCGCCACGAGCAGGCGGGCGGTTTCTCCGTCGTAAAAGCCGGCCCGACCGTTGTCGCGGATGCGGGTCATGGTGGCGGCGAGATCGGGTTGCTGCACCTGCGTGCCCGCCACTACGCTGCTGTCGGAAAAGGGTGTGTCCTCGTTGAATTCCACGAAGTCATCGTGGTAGCTCTTCAGGCGGTTGACCTCGCTCTGGCTCAGGCGATAGCCCTTGGTAGCGTAATCGATGGCAGGCTGGACGAGTTCGGCCCAAGGGAGGCTGCCGAAGCGCTGGTGCATCGCCTCGATGCCGGCTACCGTACCGGGTACGCCTACGGCGAGGTGACCGCGGGTGCTGAGCCCGTCGGTGACATTCCCTTCTGCATCCAGGTACATGTCGCGGCTGGCGGCTGCCGGGGCGGTTTCGCGGTAGTCCAGGGTGATGGGCTCGCCGGAAGCGGGGCGGTAGACCAGAAAGCCCCCCCCGCCGATGTTGCCCGCCCGCGGATAGACCACGGCCATGGTGAGTTGCATCGCCACGGCCGCGTCGATCGCGTTGCCCCCCCGCCGGAGCACCTCCAGGCCCACCTCGGTGGCCAGGGGGTGGGGACCGGCGATGGCGGCGGTCGGGTAAGTGGCGGTCTTCACCGCTTCGTAGTCTACCCGCGGCGTTTCCCGACAAGCAATAAGCAGGAGCGGCAGTAGGAAGGGCAAAATTTTCATAGCGTGGCTTTCCGTGGCAAAGTACGCCGTGACGAAAATCTTTGCACCTTCGCAGGGTATTCCAAGCCCACCCGACCATGCAAACCACCCACCACCTCCTTATGGTGCGCCCCGCCAATTTCGCGCGCGCTAGCGAAACCGTCGCCGACAACTCCTTTCAGGAGCCGGTGACCGGCGAGAGCTTCACCCAGATCGGTCACCGTGCCCTGGAAGAGTTCGATCGCTTTGCCGCACTCCTCGAACGGGCGGGGGTAAGCGTCCACGTCATCCCCGACACCCCCGCGCCGGTGAAACCCGACGCCGTTTTTCCGAACAACTGGTTTTCCACCCACGAAGACGGTACCCTGGTCACCTACCCCTCCTTCTGGCCCCAGCGGCGTTTGGAGCGGCGGGCGGACGTCATCGAACAGCTGAGCGACCGCTTCCAGCTCGCCCGTCACGTCGATCTCGCGGGCTGGGAGGAGGATGACCGCTTTTTGGAAAGTACGGGCTCGCTGCTCCTGGACCGTACGGCGCGGGTGGCCTATGCCTGCCTGTCCCAACGCTGCACGGCCGAGGCGGTGCACGCCTGGTGTACGCTCCTGGATTACCAGCCGGTCACCTTTCAGGGCACCGACCTGCGGGGAGCGGTCATCTACCACACCAATGTTATGATGGCCATCGGGACCACCCACGTCATCGTTTGCCTGGACGCAGTGCGGGACGCCGACGAAAAATTCAAGCTGACCGAATCATTGCTCCTATCTGGTAAGCGCATCATCGGCCTGTCCCTGGAGCAGGTGGACCAATTTGCCGGCAACGCCCTGGAGGCCCGTACCCCGGAGGGGCCGGTGTGGATCATGTCGACGGCAGCCTTTACTTCATTGAGTCCGGAACAGCGGGATGCGCTGATGGAACCCGAGGGCATGCGCATCGTGCATTCCGATCTCCAGACTATCGAGCGTTACGGGGGCGGGAGCGCCCGCTGCATGCTCGGGGAAATCTTCCTGCCGGAGCGTTAACAAATCTTAATTCTCCTTAACCCTTCCGTATTAGCATGGCTCGTGGGTCAGGCCTAGTTTTGTCGTAAACATGACGCCATGACACGCCATAAGCTCCACCCTTTCCTCTTGCTGCTGCTGGGACTGGTTATCCTGGGAGCTCCCGCGTGTACCTCCGTGCAAGATCTGGTGGAATCCGGGAACTACGAACAGACCATCGCGCTGGCCCAGCGCCGGCTGACGGGCAAAGAGAAGAAAAACCCCAAGCTGGTCGCGGCACTCGAGACGGCCGTCAACCGGGCCAACCAGGAGGACGTCAACCGCGCTGAATACCTCCGCAGCGCCAGCCGGCCGGACTGGGTGCGCATTCACGCCATCTACGACAACCTCAAGCGCCGCCAGGATGCCCTGCGTCCGCTGCTGCCGCTGACCGACAAGAACGGCCGCAAGGCCAACTTCCGCTTCGTCAAGGTGGAGGGCATGGTGCTCGACGCCGCCGATGAGGCCGCCGGGCAAGTTTATGCCCGTGCGGTAGCGGCGCTGGATGCCGGCCGCCGGGGCGATAAGTCCGCCGCCCGGGCCGCCTACGCGGACTTCGAGCGCATCGACCGCTACCAGCGCGATTTCCGCGACAGCTACGTCCTGGCCGCCGAGGCCGAGCAGCTCGGACGGGTCTACGTGAGCGTGGACGTGCTCAACCAGAGCGGGGGCTACCTACCCGCCGGTTTCGAACGGGAACTGCTGCGGATGCGTACGGCCGATATGGACGACCAGTGGCGGGTCTTCGATTTCCAGCGGCGCGAGGATCGCGCGTACGATTACAACGCCCGCATCGTCATCCGCGAAATTGCAGTCAGCCCGGAGCGGATGTCCGAGCGCAGCTACGTGGATGAGCGGGAGATCACCGACGGCAAGGAGTACGTTCTCGACGAGAACGGCAACGTAGCCAAGGACACCCTCGGCAACGACATCACCCGCCCCCGCCAGGTGATCGTACGCGCCGAAATTCTGGAGGTGCTTCAGCAAAAATCGGCCGTGGTCGGGGGCAGTATGCAACTCTACGACCTCCGCCGTCAGCGCCTGGTGGAGGAGCAGGAACTAACCGCCGAAGCCGTTTTTGAGCATTACGCCAGCACCTTCCGGGGCGATGAGCGAGCGCTGACTGCCGATAGCCGCCGCCGCATCGGTAACGCGCCCCGGCAATTTCCTTCCGATGAGGCCCTCATCCTCGATGCCGTGGCCGCGCTCAAGCCCCAGCTGCAACGCCGGCTGGCCGACAGCCAGCGCCTGATATAATCCCAAACAAGCGCTTAGTCGCACTTTCCCGTAGTTATCGCTCCCCTCACCGGACGTTCCGGTGAGGGGAGCTTTTCGTCAATCCACCAGGCCGGCTTTATCCAGTACCCAGGCGTAGTCGCGGGCGACTTCCCGGATGCGTTCAAACCGACCGGACGCCCCGCCGTGACCGGCCTCCAGGTTGGTGTGAAACAGGATCTCGTTGTTGTCGGTCTTGAGCTCCCGCAGCTTGGCCACCCACTTGGCGGGTTCCCAGTACTGCACCTGACTGTCGTGGAGGCCGGTGGTGACCAGCATCTGGGGGTAATCCTTGGCCTCCACCTGGTCGCAGCGGACTGTATCCCTATGATGTACTCGTAGTAGGCTTCCTCATTGGGGTTACCCCACTCGTCGTACTCGCCGGTGGTGAGGGGAATGGAGTCGTCGAGCATGGTCGTCACCACATCCACGAAGGGTACCTGGGAGACGATGCCGGCGAAGAGATCGGGACGCAGGTTCGCCACGGCGCCCATCAGCAATCCACCCGCGCTCCCGCCCATGGCGTAAAGACCCCCCTGGTGGGTGTACCGCTGCTTGATGAGCCACTCTCCGGCATCGATGAAGTCGTAGAAGGTGTTCATCTTCTTCAGCAGCTTTCCGTCCTCGTACCACTGGCGGCCCATTTCCTCGCCCCCCCGGATGTGGGCGATCACGAAGATCATGCCGCGGTTCAGGAGGCTCAGGCGGGTGATGCTGAAGCTGGGGTCCATGCTGTGGCCGTAGCTGCCGTAGGCGTAGAGCAGCAGGGGCGCGCTGCCGTCCCGCGGGGTGTCCTTGTGGTAGACGATGCTGAGGGGGACCCGGTGCCGTCGCGGCGATTCCGAAAAGGCCCGCTCGCTGAGGTAGTCGTCCGGGCGTAAATGCGCCGAGTACCGGTTGCTGCTTCAGTAGGGTCTGCTCGCGGGTCCGCATGTTGAAGTCGTACGTGCTGGGCGGGGTGGTCATGCTCTGGTAGCCGTAGCGGAGCACCTCCGATTCCATGTCCGGGTTCACGCTGGTGTAGGCCATGTAGGCCCCATCGGTGAACTCGAGGTAGTACTCTTCGCCCGTCAAAGGGCCGGACCCGGAGCCGGGTCAGCCCGTTTTCGCGTTCGCTGAGGACCAGGTAGTCGCGGAAAACCTCCACCCCTTCCAGCAGGACGTTCGGGCGGTTGGGGATGACGGTCCGCCAGTTCGTCTTTGCTGGTGTTGTCCTCCGGCGTCACCATGAGCTGGAAGTTCTTCGCCCCGTAGTTGGTCAGCACGTAAAAGCGGTCGTCGATGTGGTCGATGCCGTACTCCAGGTCGCGCTCCCGGGCCTGGAACAGGCGGGGTTCCGCCGAGGGGCGTGGTGGCCTCGAGGATGCGGTACTCCGTGCTGACGGTCTGGGCGGAGCCGATGATAATGTACTTGCGCGACTTGCTGCGGTAGACGTAGGCGCGGAAGGTCTCGTCGGCCTCTTCGTACACCACGACGTCGTCCTGGGGCGCGGTGCCGAGGCGGTGGCGCATAATTTTGTAGGGGCGCAGGGCGTCGTCCTTGACGGAGTAGAAGAGGTAGTCCCCGTCGGCGCTCCAGACGCTTCCTCCGGTGGTGTTGGGGATCTGGTCGGCCAGGTTTTGCCCGGTCAGCGTATCCTTGATGTGGATGGTATAGATGCGCCGGCTGAGGGTATCCTCGCCGTAGCTGATGTAGCGGTTATCGTCGCTTACGCTCATGCCCCCGATGTCGTAGTAGTCGTAGGGCTTGGCCATTTCATTGACGTCGAAGAGGAGTTCTTCCTGCTCTTTATTTACCGGGGTCCGTAGGTAGCGGGGGTACTGATCGCCGACTTCGTAGCGCGTCTGGTACACGTAGCCATGCTTGGTGTAGGGCACGCTGCTGTCGTCTTCCTTGATGCGCCCCTTGATCTCCTGGAAGAGCGTTTCCTGGAAGTCCTTCACGTGCGCCATGCGGGCCTCGAAGTAGGCGTTCTCCGCCTGTAGGTGCGCGATGACCTCGGGGTCTTCGCGTTGGTTCATCCAGTAGTAGTGATCGATGCGGGTATCGCCGTGGAGCGTAAGTTCCTTGGCTAGTTTTTTGGGGATGGGTGGGTTCATCGCGGCAAGTTAACGTAGCGGCGGGTTAGCTGCGCTGCTTCCCGCGGAGCTTAGCCGTCGTGCTGCCCGGAAGAAGGTTTTAGATAGTTTATGCGGGGCCGCAGGTGGTAAGTAAGGCGGAACGGGCGGCTTGTTCACTGTGGACGCTAGCCGAAGACCCCAAATATCCCATACTCCAGAAAGAAAAGCACCCAGAACCCCTGGTAAAAGCGCGCAATAGAAGCCTGATCCGCCAGATCCAGACGGGCGCTCAGGCCCCAAAAAGCCGCAAGCAGCACCAGCTGGCCAGTAGCGATGGGAAAGTTACCCGCCCGGTAAGCAAACGTGGCTACCCCCAGCATGGTGCCGGCGAATACGATGGCGCCGGTTCGGAATACCCACTTACGGTTTTTGACCAAGGAGAGGGTGCGGATCCCGTAGGCGGCATCCCCCTCCGTATCGGGCAAGTCCTTGAACCAGGCTATGACGATACCGAAGGTGAAGATGGCCGCCGTCAGCAGCCACACCGTGTCGGCGACCACCGGGTTCTCCCCTAGCCACCAGCGGAAGTGGAGGTAAAGCAGGAGGTTCACGATGAGTCCCCGGACCACGATGATACAGAAGGCCGCCCAGAAGTGAAAGCGTTTCAGCCGCAGGGGCGGTACGCTGTAGGCGGTACCGATCAACAGGCTGGAGATGACCGTAGCCGGTAGAAAGGGGGGTAGAGAAAGCAGCTGATCAGGGCGAAGACCAGACACAGGCCCACGATCAGGTATCCCGTGGTCAGGGTGTACGCCCCGCTCGCCAGGGGCAAATAGGGTTTGTTGATGCGGTCGATCTCCACGTCCGTCAGCTGATTAAGACCGGTGATGAACACGTTCGCGCACAGGCAGCGTGAAAAGCGTGACCGCCAGTACGGTCCAGTTGGAGGTGTGCAGGTGGCGACAGGCCATGAAGTAGAGCGCCAGCAAAGAGGCCGTAGTCCCAACGAGGGTGTGGGCCCGGGCAAAGCGCAGGAAAGTGATCATGACCTAGGTCTTTGGGTTAACCGACCAGCGCGATGCAGCTGATCTCAACGTTGACGTACTTCGGTAGGTTGGCTACCTGGACCAGGGCACGCGCCGGGGCGGTGGCTTCGTCGAAGTACGTAGCGTAGACGGTGTTGATGCGGGAGAAGTTCTCCATATCACTGACAAAAACCTCACATTTCAGTACCTGGTCCATGCTGCTGCCGCCCGCCTCCACGATAGCCCGTAGGTTATCCATCACGCGGCGGGTCTCCGTCTCGATGTCCGCAGTGAGCAAGTCCCCGCTTTCGGGGTCCAGGGCAATCTGTCCGCTCACGTAAAGGCACGCCATGGGCCAGCGTGGCCTGGTTGTAGGCACCGACCGGGGCGGGGGCGTGATCCGTCTGTATGATTTGCTTGGGCATGGGGGAAGTTTGCCGCAAGATAGTGGACCGGCGATAAACACGCATAGCCCATCGGCGGGGCCGACGGGCTATGCGGAACGGGGTTAGGTCCGTGACCTAGTGGTGTTTCAGGATTGAACTGAAGCAATAGCTTGACGCCGACAGCGTGGTGCTGAACGAGCGGACAAAAGTTCAGCATAGCCGTAGCTACGGTGGATTTTTGGCGGGAAACAGCGCCGCACTGGCAAGTCAGGGTGCAGCATAGTTCGGTCCTGAAGCACTAGTCCTCGTCTTCGGTGGTTTCGCTCCGACTCCTCGAATATCTCGGGCGCCTTGACGAGCAGGTTGCCGTTGTAAAACAGGTTACCCTCGCCGTCCTTGTAGGCGCGGTGGGGCTGGTGCACCTCTCCGGTGGTCTGGCAGGTGGTCAGGGTAGGCGCGGTAGCCTTGTAGTGGGTACGACGCTTACGCTTGCGTTGCTTCGAGATCCGGGACTTAGGATGTGCCATGACGTAGGTAAATTTTAGCTTTAGTTATTATTCAGGTCTTTGAGGATGTCCCAGGGGCTCGACTTTTCCTCCTCGCCCTCCGGTGCCGGTGCTTCGTCCGGGGTATCGTAGGAAGCATCTATGCGGTGGAGCAGGTCCTCATCGCAGGGGTAGGGGGGCTCCCCGGTGCCGGCAATCGTAGGTACGAATCATCGGAACGGAAAGGGCCACCATCTCGTAAATGAAGGGGGCCAGGTTAAAGTCGTTGGTATCCGGATGCAGGTAGATGATGTCTCCCTCGTCACGCTCTTCTTCATCGGCGGCGAACTTCACGATCAGCTGCCGCCGATCCGCCACGGGCAGGTCGATGTCCGCCAGACAGCGGTCGCATTCGGTAGCCAGGGTGCCGGAGAAATTGAAATCCACGACCATTTCCCGATTCTGCTTGTCGACGGTCAGGTGGAGGTCGATGTCAGCCCTGGGAATCGGGCGATTCGGGAAAGCCAGCAAAGAAGGCATCGTCCACTTTCAGGTCGTACGCGTACAAGCCTTTTCCAAGCCCCTTGAGGGGTAAGACAAAAGCCGTGGATGTAGACATAAGGCAAGGGTTTTGAACCGGATGAACACCCGTTGGTGCGTTAAGGACGTTTCAAAGTGGGCGCAAAGGTAAGTGGATTGATCCGACTAACCAAAGGCCCGCTGGTTTAATATTCGTAGAAGGGCAGGTAGGCCGTGCGGGGCGCTCCGCTTTCCTCGTGTGGGTACTTGGTCATGACCTCCAGAAGATTTCTCCCGGCCCGCAGGGGTGGGGTCAGGCACGAATGCCCGCATTCCGTACTGCTCGCCCGCCGCATTCACCCGGTACTGCCGTTCCAGTTGAAAGCCGTTGATGGACTGGCCGTTCAGCCGTAGCGTGATGTACTCTTGTCCGCAGGCTACCAGCCAAGTCTCGCCGCCGCATCCGCCGCTCCTGCCGGTCGAGCTCGGTATCGACCGGGGGCAGGCTACAGCCCGCTTCCAAAAAGACCAGTTCGCGTTCGGGGAGGGGAATCCAGACCAGCAGTGCTCCACCGTTTACCGATTGCTCCCGATCCAGTATTGGCCGCGAGTAAATGCCCTGAAATGCCGCGTCCTCGGGATAGCTGGGAGAGAGGAGGAGAGAATCGGCGGCGATGCGGTGGTACGACTTGTCCACGAACAAAAAGGTATTATCGTGGCTCACGCAGACTCACCATCATCACGCCAATCAGGATGGCAATCATCAGCAAGTAGCTCCAGCCCAGCCGCTTGTGATCCGCGGAATAAGAGACGACCAGGTTCGTCGCCGTAACGATGTACCGGCGGGAGAGCGGGTAGGTGAACCGACTGACTAGCATGGAGAGCGGCCACTGGAAACGGCGCACCAGCGAAGACTCCCGGAAGCGCTCGGCGTGACTGATCATGAGAAGCACCGATAGGGTAAACAGCGGCACGACCAAAGCGCCGATTGCCCACAGCACCTGGCGGGGGGCCAGCCCGTAGCCGATCAGCCAGGAGTGAATAAAGATGAACAGTAGCCCGATCAGGCCGAAGTTCAGAAACACGCCGGCAGTAGCAAAGGCTACGCCGAAGATCGCGCTGCCCAGGCGGTCGAGCCGGGCGATGAAACCATCGATATCGCCGTACTCGTTCCGCAGCTCGGCCTGGTAATAGGGACTGAAGCGCTGATTGGTACGAAAGCCGCCGGGGAAAACGGAATTCAAGCCCACCAGGCCGATCCATAGGGCCCGGACGATGAAATGGAAAATGAAGGCGAAGATGAGCGACACCGCCAAAATCCGCCAGTAAATAGCCGAGAGGTAGCAAATGAAGAGGGTATCCCGGTCGTAGTTGAGCAGGAAGTAATATTCCATGCTGTCCACCAGTCCGGGCAGTTGCAGGCTGCCAATGATCGCCGCGCCGGATACAATCAACTCCGCCTGCCAGCTCTCCTGCTCCAGTTTCCGTAGCCACTTGGGCTTCCGCCCGGTCGGTGGGGGCTGGGTAGTCATGTGAGGCGTGGATTAACGGATCAGGTTAAACTGCCCTTCCTCCTGCAAATCGACGCCGTCCTGACGGAACTTAGCGAGGTAGAGATACACGTCGGCGTTCTGCGGGGTCCCGTCGACCGTCCCGTCCCAGCCCTCCAGTGGGTCATCACTGCTAAAGACTTTCTGGCCCCATCGGTTGTAGACCAGCATAGTGTAGTCCGTCAGCTGGCCGTTGAAGAAAAGCCGGAAGCGATCGTTCCGTCCGTCGTTGTCGGGCGTAATAAAGTCCGGTACCGCCACCAGAGACTGCTCGACCGACAGGAAAATCGTGGCCGTGAACGTACACCCTCCCTCCTCACTGGTGAGCGTCACCGTGTACGACAGGTCGGTCGGCGTTTGCCCATCGGACGTCCGCGGAATACTCACCCGTAGCTCGGCTTCGCTACCCGTGGCGGGGATATAGTTTCCGTCCCAACCGTAAGTGAAGGTGACGTTATCCGGCAGGTTACCCACGCGAAGAACGACGTCGTTACCGGCAAAGACCGCGCTGCCGGAAGTGACCGTCGTGCCGTCGGGTAGGGTGGCGGTGACCACGGGTGCGATGTTCGCCCCGAGCACGTCCACCGTGAGCGCATCGGAAACGCTGCTGCAGCCCAGGGCATCCGTGAAGGTTACGGTGTAGGTGCCCGCCTCGGGTGCGTTGACGGTAATGGTTTGTCCCGCGAGCGGAGTACCGTCGTCGGGGAGGGTCCAGGTGTAGGTGCCCGGGATGCCGTCCGGCGCGGCGGCCGTTAGGCTGAGGGGGCTGTCGGCGCACACGGTCGCGGGCCCACTGGCTTGCACCGTGTATTCAGCTAGGAGGGAAACGGTGATGGTCTGGGTGGTGGTCCCGCACGCCGCACTCTCCGTTTCTATCGTATACGTGGTGGTTTCGGCGGGGGAGACCAGGACGCGCACGTCCGTAGTGTCGATGCCCCCACCCGTGATGCGGTAGGTCGAGTTCGGATCGACGTTGCCGACGATTAGGGGGGTGGAATTACCCGGGCAAATGAGCGTAGCGTCGGTCAGCGTCGGCTGAATCGCGGGATCGACCGTGAGGGTGTACGTCAGCTCGGAGGTACACTCCGAACCCTCACTCTCCACTTCGATGGTGTATACGGTGGATTCGGATACGGTCGCGACCGGATTCAAACAGTCCGTACAGCTTAGGGTGCCCCCCGGATCGGTCCAGCTCAGGGTGCCGCTTCCGGATTCAAAGGTGGCCGTGATCTGGACGGGCGTGCCGGGACACACCGCCTCGGTCGGCAAAAAGGTGATCACCGGCGGTTCCACGACGTTCACCGTGATTTCGGTGGTATCGCGGCATGCGCCGTTGGTGGTCACCCGCTGTAGTGTAGCGGTGTCCTGTCCAATGAAGACGCCGTTGTACAATGCTCTCGGGCTCTGGAGGCCGGGGGCATCGGTCCACTCGTGCGTGATGAGGGGGAAGTCCCCGGCATCGTAGACCGGAGACTGCACGTAGAAAGTATCTCCCTGACAGTAGGGGTCCTTTTCCGGCTCGAGCATCATACTGAGGTCTTCGGGCAGGCTGTCTAGCCGGACGGCCACGGAATCGATCCGGTTACAGCCATTGATGACCGCCTCGGCGTAGTAGGTGATGTTAGCCGTGGCCAGCACCGTAAACGTGTTACCATTCGCCGGGCTGAGGTTAAAGCGGGCCGGTGACCAGGTAACCACCGCCCCCGGCTCGGAGAGGATTGCGGACAACTGAATGGTATCCCGATTACGGCAAGCAAAGATGGTGTCCTCCGGGATCTCGAAGCGCCCCGGGATGACGCTCAGGTTGACCGTCTGCCGATCCTCGCAGCTGCCGTTGCGCGAACGGGAGATGAGGGTAAAGGAGGAGTCCTGCGTGAGACGGACCACGAAATTCGGGTCGTCAGACTCCGCCAGTAGGGAATCTTTGCTCATCAGCGTGTACCGGGTGTCGCCGCCGTCGGTCACGGGATTGACCAGTAGGTTAGTGGGGAACCCCTGACACACCCGTCCGTCCGCGATCAGTTGGGGTACGATCAGGCGATCGACGTCGACGTACACGCTGTCGGTAATCGAGCAGTCCGCGGTCGTGGCGGTCACCCGATAGAAACCGTTGCCGGAGGGACGAAAGCGGGCGGTGGCACCCGTGCTGGTCAGCAGGTCTCCGGCCGGCGTCCAAACGATGGTCGGGTTCGTGAGGCTATTGGTTTGCCGCAGGGTGATCTCATCACCGGCACAAATGGACAGGCTGTCGGAGCCCTGTAGGGTGATTGTTCCGCAGGGTGGACCCTGAGCGTAGAGGGGTGGCGTACAGCACAGGGCAACCAAAAAGGCAAAAATGTAGCGTAGGATCATAGCGCGGCGCCGGGGGTTTGTCGGTTGCCAAAGTACGAATTTTACGCACGTACGCCATCCGCCCCGCGGCCGCCTTGGTCCGCCGGCTGCTATTCCGCCAGCCAGGTCCTTACTTCGGTGACGGTCACGAGGGGATAGTCGTTGCCGAAGGCGGTATTGAGGTAGTTCATGACGTTGACGATCTGGAACTCGGAGAGCTCCTGGTTGGCCGGCATGTGGTGGTTGTAGGTGACCCCGTTGACCACCATGGGCCCCTGCATGCCGTACCGGATGCCGCGCACCGCGTCCGCCGGACGGTCCCGCAGGTAGTCGGCACCGGCCAGGGGGGGAATCAGTTTCCGTAATCCTTGTCCTGCGTCCAGATGACAATTGGCGCAGTGCTCCACGTACAGCGCTTTGCCCTGCAGGTGTTCGGTCTTTCCGCAGGCCGTGACCAACAGGAAGAGGAGGCTGCCGAGAAGGGTGAATACGAAAAGGGACCGACGCATTAGAATTTCTTCTTACAACGAGCCGGGGCCGGCTTGGTTGGCTAAAGCTCGCCCGGTCCGTCGCCCTGTCCGGCGCGGATCTTGCGCTCCAGGTCGGCCAGGTCCTTTTTGATCTCGTCGTTGGTCTCGATGAGGTCGCGTACCGTTTTGATGGAGTACAGTACGGTGCTGTGATCGCGGCCGCCGAAGAGCTTGCCGATCGACTTCAGGCTCTGGTCGGTGAATTGCTTGACCAGGAACATGCTGATCTGTCGGGCCAGTACCACGTGGCGGCGGCGGGTGGCGCTGGCGAGCTTGTCCACGTCCAGGTCGTAGTAGTCGGCCACCGTGCGCTGGATCACTTCGGGCGTAACTTCTTTGTTGATCTCGGTGACGAAGTTGCGCAGCACCTGCTTGGCCAGATCCAGGTCGATCTCCTTGCCGTTGTTGACGCCGCTGTGCAGGACCAGGTTATTGAGTACGCCCTCGAGCTGGCGGATATTATTCTGAATGTGGTAGCAGATGAATTCCACCACCGTAGGACTGATGACAACCTCGTTAGCCGTGGCCTTGGACGAAAGAATAGCCATGCGGGTTTCCAGGGCCGGGGCGGTCAGGTCCGCCGTCAAGCCCCACTGGAAGCGACTCCGGAGCCGCTCCTCAATGTCCAGTTCGATGATCGGCCGGTCACAGGTCATCACGATGGCCTTGTTGTTCTGCCGCAGCACGTTGAAGAGGTTGAAGAAGACGTCCTGGGTCTTCTTGCGCTTGATCAGCTGCTGGATGTCGTCGACCAGCAGGACGTCCACGTTCTGGTACCAATTGACCAGGTCGTTGGTCGTATTGCTGCCGATGCTGGTGACCAGTTGATTCGTAAACTGATCGGTGGTCACGTAGAGGACCGACTTCTGGGGGAACTTCGTGGTGATGTGGTTGCCCACCGCTTTGAGCAGGTGGGTCTTGCCCAGCCCCACCGGGCCGTGGATCACCAGGGGGTTGAAGGCCGTGTTGGTCGGGTTATCGGCCACCGCCTTGGCGGCGTTGCGGGCGAGGCTGTTGCAGTCCCCCTCGATGAAGTTGCTGAAGGTGTACTTGCCGTCGAGGTTGCTCTCGATGCGGGGCCGGGTCATGCCCGGGATGACGAAGGGGTTACTCGGGGTGGGGGCCTGGTAGCCGCCGCGCTGGCCACCCGGGGCGGTCGCGAAGGCGGCGGGCTCCTGCTTGGCCGGCTTGATGCGGTACTGGAGCCGGCCGGCGGTGCCGAGGGCGCTGAGCAGCCCCCGTTTGAGTACGTCGATGTAGTGTTCCTCGAGAAACTCGTAAAAGAGCCGGTGCGGGACCTGGATCGTCAGTTCGTTGCTGTTGAGGGCGATGGGGCGGATCGGGGCAAACCACGTCTGGTAACTCTGCGGATCAACGCTTTGGCGTATGATGAGCAGGCATTTTTCCCAGACGGCGGCGTGATCCATTTGTATTCCCAGTTGCACAGTAAAGAGTCTTCCAGGGGCGTACAGCTGCGCCCTCGGTTATTTAAAAATCGTGTGTACTATCAGTAAGCCGTCAGCGGAAAAAGGAGACGTGGGGGTGGGCCGGTAAACGGCGCGGTGTACGTAGCGGAGGGCCGAGAACCCTAATCTTGAGTGGTAAATTGGCGCCCGTAGCCATGCGGGCCGCCAGCAAATATGCGGCTGAACCCGGCACTATGTCAAACGATTCCCTCCTTTTTATTGCAAAATTTTGTTTGGCGGGGATATTCGGGCCGACCGGAAATTTTGGCATAAGCAAGTCGCGTGATCGCCCCGCTTATACCCGCAAATTGTTACAAGCCACGCACCTGCGCGCGCCGCCTCCGGGAAACGTAATGTCCAGCCGGCCCAGGCGCAAGCCGGCAAAACCGACCTGATTGATGATCACGGGGTCGCCGTCCAGGTTGTCGACCGTCACCGGCTCGTCGAGAAAGGTGTGGGTGTGCCCGCCCAGGATGAGGTCGATGTCGCGGGAGGCCGCGGCCAGGACCACGTCGCTGACCTTGTCGTCCCGGTACTGGTACCCCAGGTGACTGAGGCAGACCACCAGGTCGCATTTTTCGCGGGAACGCAGGTGCCGGGCCGTCGTATTGCCGCGCTCGATGGGGTCCTGGTAGTCCGTGGACCCATACAGGCGTTGGGGTACCAGGCCCCGCAGCTCGATGCCCAGACCGAACACCCCGACGCGGATGCTGCCCTTCCGGAACACGCGGTAGGTTTCCACCCGGTCACGTAGGGGGGTGCCTCCCAGGTCGTAGTTGGCGTTCAGCAGCGGAAAATCGGCGTGCTGGAGTTGGGTGGCCAGGTTGTCTATACCGCCGTCGAAGTCGTGGTTGCCGATGGTCACCGCGTCGTAGCCCATCTGGGTCATCAGCTTCATCTCCAGTTCCCCGAGGAAGAAGTTGAAGTAGGGCGTACCCTGGAATATATCCCCGCTGTCGAAGAGGAGCACCTGGGCTTCTTCCCGCCGGATCTGCCGGAGGAGGGCCGCGCGCCGCAGGGCTCCGCCCTGACCGGCGTTGCGCCCTCCGTCTTCGGGGAAGGGGTCGATCCGGCTGTGCCAGTCGTTGGTGTGCAGGATGGTCAGTCGGGGCACCCGCCTGGCCGCCGCTGCCCGGGTCAGGCCCGGGACGAGGAGCAAGCCGCCCCCAACGGCAGCCCGGCGGAGGAAGAATCTTCTGTTCATGGGGCTTCGATTTTAATGCGGCTGCCGTCGGCAACTACCGAGATCGGGGTGGTGCTTCGTCCGGCGTAGTCGATGAGCAGGTCCCGGATCATTCTCCCGCTCGCAATTTGCTTTTTGCCCACCAGCATGTCGGTGTCATTGCCCCCGTTGGCTACGTAATCGGGTACGGCGACGTAGTAGGTGGCCGCGGGGTCCAGCGGGCGGCCCCCAATACGGACGGTGACCTCCTGACCGCGGCTGACCACGGATAAATTGGCGCTGACCGGCCAACCCCCATCCAGGAGGAGGTGATTGACGAAGGCATGCAGTTCGCGGCCCGTCACTTCCACCAACACCAATTCGTTGTCGAAGGGCATCAGCTCGTACATTTCCGCAACCAGGAGGGGGCCGGTACCAATTTCGCTTACCCGCAGGCCGCCATAGTTCTGCACGGCGAAGGCGACCGGATAATCCGGAAAAAGGTCGGCCGCGGCCTGGGCCAGCAGGTCTCCGGTCCAGTTGCCCAGGCTGCTCTCGGGCCGCCCCTTTACGAGCGGCGCGGCCACTTCCGCCAGGACCCGCCCCATCACGCCTTCCAGTTGTTCGGCATAGGGCCCGATGGTCTGCGTCATCCGCTCCGTGGCCGCGGAGGGCGCCAGGGTATCGGTGGCGACCGTGATGGTGTATAGGGTAGGATCAAGCGTAGGCCCGCCTAATGGCCGGTGGCAACTCAGGCAGACCAGCAGGACGGCCAGGAAGGGTAGGGGGAAGTAGCGCAAGCAAGAAATTTTAGTGGTGCCGGGGCTGGGCGGAGAAGAACAGCGCTGCCCATCCGCCGATCAGGAAGAGTCCGCCGATCGGGGTGATGGGTCCGAGTAAAGCGGTAGGTACGGCGAGCACCTCACGTAGACTAAGCAAGTAGAGCGAGCCGCAGAACAGGAACATCCCCACCAGCCAGAGCCCCACGGCCAGCTGGACGCGGACCCTACCCAGCAAACTCAGACAGGCGGCCAATCCGATAGCGAAGGTATGGTAAAACTGGTAGCGGACACCGGTGTCGAAGGTTTCCAGGTAGGGCGGCGACACCAGTTGCTCCAGGCCGTGGGCGGCGAAGGCACCGATACCCACGCTCAGGGCACCGAGGGCGGCGGTCAGCCGGATCAGGGTTGCGGACTTCATCCCACAAAGCTATCGCCGGGCGGATGCTTGCACCGGACTTCCCAACCATTCTGACGGGATTATGGCAGTCGCCGTAGTAGATTGCCGGCCAAAACCGACCATAACCCAGCGCAGTATGACCGCCTACGTATTTCCCGGACAGGGAGCCCAGTTCACCGGAATGGGCAAAGACCTCTTCCAATTGAGCGGCTACGCCAAAACCCTCTTCCGCCAGGCCGACGAGGTGCTCGGCTTTTCCCTGTCCGAGGTCATGTTCAACGGCACGGAGGAAGACCTGCGGCAAACGCGGATCACCCAGCCGGCCACCTTCGTACACTCGACCGTCACTTACCTCGCGGCGGAGGATGAGCCGGCGCCGGATGCCGTGGCCGGTCATAGCCTGGGGGAGTTTTCCGCCCTCGTCGCCGCCGGTGCCCTGACCTTTGCCGATGCCCTGCGGTTGGTGAGCGCGCGCGCGCAGGCCATGCAGGATGCCGCCGATGCGCGGCCGGGTACGATGGCGGCCGTGCTGGGGCTCGACGATGCCCTCATTGAGTCGGCCTGTGCGGAACTGGACGAGGTGGTCGTGCCGGCCAACTACAACAGCCCCGGTCAGCTGGTGATCTCCGGTTCCGTGGCGGGCATCGAGGCCGCAACGAAGATCCTGACCGACCTCGGTGCCCGCCGCGTCCTGCCCCTGCCCGTCGGCGGAGCGTTTCACAGCCCCCTGATGGAACCAGCCCGGGAGCGGCTGCGCGAGGCCATCGAGCGTACGCGCTTCAGTCCGCCCGCCTGCCCGATCTACCAGAACATCGACGCCAGGGCCAGCGTCCGCCCGGAAGAGATTCGGGAAAAACTGATCAGTCAGCTGACCGGGGCGGTCCGCTGGACGCAGACCATCGTAAATATGCAGCGCGACGGCGTCGACGCTTTCGTGGAAGCCGGGGGAAAGGGGGGGATCCTGGCGGGCCTGATCCGCAAGGTGGATCGCAAGCTCCCGGTACGCCAGTTGTAGGGCCGCGGCCGGCCGCGCTAACTGGCCTTGCGCTGCTGGATCTCGTCGCGGATCTGGGCGGCGCGCTCGTAGTTCTCCTCACCAAGGACTTCATCGAGCAGGTTGTTGAGTTCGCCTACGGTATAACTGGAGAGGTTGTCTTTGCGACCGCCATCGGTATCGGGGAGGTCCTGCATTTGCATGTCCTCTTCTCCCTCTCCGTCCAGTACGATGCCGGCGTTCTGCAGGATCAGCTCGTAGGTGTAGATCGGGCAGTCGAAGCGGGTAGCCAGGGCCAGGGCGTCGCTGGTGCGGCTGTCGACCTCGATGATCTCCCCGTCGCGGTCCAGGACGAGGCGGGCGTAAAAGATGCCTTCCTTGAGGTCGCTGATGATGATCTCCCGCAGGTCCGTGCGCAGCGTCTCCAGGGTGTTCTTGAACAGGTCGTGGGTCATGGGCCGGGGGCCGGTCATGCCCTCGATGGCAATGGCGATGGCCTGAGCTTCGGCACTGCCGATGATGACCGGGAGGCGACGCGGACCGTTGATCTCTCCGAGGACCACGGCATAGTTCAGCGATTGGGTGACGCTGCGGCTGATTGCCATGACTTTGAGCTCGATCTTGTCCATGCTGCTGCGGTAATTCCGGTATAGTGAATCAAACGGGCGGGGCCGGAGGATGGTTTATCCCCGCCTCCGAATCTGGTTTGGGGGTGCGAAGATAACATTCTCCACTCATTCTTCAGTTTTGGCGGCCTGCCAGAGGGCTTCCATATCCGCCAGGGGCATCGCTACCAGGCCGCCCGCTCCGGCCCGCTGCTCGACGTACTCAAAGCGCCGGCGGAACTTGCGGTTAGTCCGCTCCAGGGCGGTTTCCGGGTCGATGCCCTGCCAGCGGGCGTAGTTGATGAGGCTGAACAGCAGGTCGCCGAATTCCGCCTCCCGCTCGGCGGAGGTGTTCGCCTCGGCAAATTCCCGCATTTCCTCCTCCACCTTTTCCCAGACTTGCCCGACGTTGTCCCAGTCAAAGCCGAACTGGGCGGTTTTCTCCTGCATCCGCAGGGCTTTGACCATGGCGGGTAGGGCGGTGGGGACGCCCGAGAGCACGGTCTTCTTACCCTGGCCCCGGGCCAGCTTGATTTGTTCCCAGTTGCGCTTGACGGCCGCCTCGTCCTCCGCCACCACGTCGCCATAAATGTGGGGGTGGCGCTCGATCAGTTTGTCGCAGACCGTATCGAGCGCATCGGCAATGTCCCAGGCCCCCCGCTCGGAGGCGATCCGGGCGTAAAATACCATGTGGAGCAGCAGGTCTCCGACTTCTTCCTTGATACCGTCCAGGTCCTCGGAGAGGAGCTCGTCGGCCAGTTCGTAAGTTTCCTCGATGGTGAGTTTGCGCAGGCTCTGAAAGGTCTGCTTGCGGTCCCAGGGACACTGCTCGCGCAGCTCGTCCATGATGGTCAGCAGGCGCTGAAAGGCGGTCAGTTGGGGACTCATAGGGCAAAAGTGCGGTTTTTTGCCCGTGCACGTTATGTTTACGGGAAATCTTCCCCGCTTGCCTCTCGTGTTTTGGGTGCTGGTTTGTGCCAGCTCCGTGCTTGTTGCCCAGGATGCCCTTTTCCCGACCCTGGACTTTCGCAGCCGCGCCCTCGGGGGCACGGGGCTGACGGCTACCGGCGTGGAGGCGGTCTGGACCAACCCGGCGGGCCTGGCCGCTACTCGATCGATGTCCGCTACGGCTACTACCGAACAACGATTCGGCCTCAGCGAACTGAGCATTCATTCCGCGGGGGTAGCCTTCCCCGGAGGAGTCGGCCTACAGCTGGCCTCCTTCACGTACGCCGGACTGGCCGAGCAGCGCCTGGGACTTGCTTACGGCCGACGCCTTTCGGACCGGGTCGGCCTAGGCGTGGAACTGACCGGACTATTTCTGCAAACCCCGAACCAAGCGGCTGAATTTCTGGTGGTGCCAGGTATCGGACTTAACGGTCGGCTGTCGGATAGGGTAAGCGTGGGACTGCGCGTGGCGGGTACTCCCGCGCGCGCGCGAGCCGGTCGGCAAATAGCGCTTGGCGGAAGCTACCGCCCCTCCGACCAATTGCTCCTAACGGGGGAGGTCCAGCATGCTTCGGCTTGGCCGGTCCGCTTCTGTGCGGGGCTGGAGTACGTGGTGCGGGAGCGCTTCGTGCTGCGTGGCGGCGGCGCTTCCGGGCCGGCCCAACTATCCTTCGGTAGTGCTTTCCGCGTTGCCGAGCGACTGGAAGTAGGCTTGACCGCGGCTTTTCACCGTGTACTGGGGGTCACCCCGCTCGTTGGCTTTACCTTCCATCCCGGGGGCAGGGAATAGCCAAGCAACCTATCGGAAATATCCTTGTTTATCTGGAAGGCCGGCGCGTCCGGCGACTAAATCGACGTCGTAATGAAACAGACAGGGGGCCCGCAGCGGCACTTCCCGCTGGCCGAACGGGCGCTCAGCGATTGGCAGCGGGCGAAAGCGGCGCGCTTGCCCGACTTCACCGACACGGCCCTCACCTTTAGCCACCTTACCGATGCGCGTCTGCGCGGCACCCAGTACTTGTTCCGCCTCATGGGCCTGCCCTGGCTTACGCGCCTGATGGGCACGCTGGGGGTCGAAGCGGTAAACTATCACCTGCCCGGGGCCAAATGGATGGTCAAAAACACGCTCTACAAGCAATTTGTCGGCGGGACTACCCTGGACGAGGCCCGACCATCAATCGCCACCCTGGCCCAGCGTGGGGTAGACTGCATCCTCGATTATGGCGTGGAGGGCAAAGAAACAAATGCCGGTATGGAAGCCGCCCTGCGGGAATGTCTCCACGCGGCCGAATTCGCTGCCACTACCCCTACCGTCATCGGAATCGTAGTGAAGTTGACCAGCCTCATGCCCTTCGAGACCCTGGCCGCCTACAACGATCAGGACGTTGACCTGGAGCAAGTTAAGGATAAGGACCTCGTCGAGGGCATCAAGCGCACGGACCGCATCTGTCGTATGGGGCGCGCACACGGGTGCGAGGTTTACATCGACGCCGAGGAAAGCTGGATTCAACACTCGATCGACCGCATTGCGGAGTTGATGATGTCGCGGTACAACCGGGAGCGCCACGTGGTCTTTACCACCTGCCAGCTCTACCGCCACGACCGGCTCGAGTATTTAAAAGCCTTGCACCAGCGCGCCCGCCAACAAGGCTTTTTGCTGGCCCTGAAGAACGTCCGCGGAGCGTACATGACCAAGGAAGGGAAGCGGGCCGAGGAAATGGGCTACCCCACGCCCATCCAAGCGAGCATCGAAGCGACGCACCGGGACTACGACGCCGCCAGCGCCTACTGCCTGGAACACCGGGAGGAGATCGCGTCCTGCCTGGCCAGCCACAATGAGGCCAGTGTCGTCAAGCAAATAACGGCCATGGAGCAACTCGGTATTCCCCGCGACCACCCCAACCTGCGGTTCTCCCAGCTGTTGGGGATGAGTGGCAACCTCACCTTTAATTTGGCGGAGGGCGGCTATAACGTGAGCAAGTACATGGTGTATGGCCCCGTCAGGGAAGTGCTGCCGTACCTGGTGCGCCGGGCGCAGGAGAACACGTCCGTGACCGGGGAATCAGGCCGCGAACTCCGCATGCTCGAGGAGGAAGTCGCGCGTCGGCGTCGGGAAAGCGCTTAGGGCTGCTCTCCGCCGTATTCTCGTCCCATCATTTGCCACACGGTAATGAACAGGGCCGCTACGGTGGGGCCGACGACGAAGCCGCTGAGGCCGAACAGCGCAATGCCCCCGAGGGTGGAGATGAGCACGACATAGTCCGGCATATGGGTATCGCGCCCCACCAGTAGGGGACGTAGCAGATTGTCAACGAGGCCGATGATGAGCGCGCCGACCACGACGATGGTGATGCCGGCCCCGATATTGCCCTGGAGGAACATAATGATGGCGGCGGGTACCCAGACGATGGCGCTCCCCCCCACGGGCAGCAGGGCAAGCAGCATCATGGCCACTGCCCACAGGAGGGCGGCCGGAATGCCGAGCACCGCGAAGAGTAGGCCGCCGATGGCCCCCTGCACGAAAGCTACGATCAGGGTGCCTTTAAGCGTGGCGCGGGCCACGAGGGCGAAGCGGTTGAAGAGGGTACGCTCCCGGTTGTTCCCCATCGGAATGGTCCGGATCAGGCTGCGTTGAATTTCTTTCCCGTCCAGCAGGAAGAAGTAGAGCAGGTAGATGACCAGCGTAAATTGGATGATGACACTGAACAGGCTGCTGCCGAAACCGATCGCCCAGTTGGCCAGGTACTGCCCGGCCTGCCCCACGGCGGTGTTAAGCTTGGTGCGCAGGTCCGTCGTGCTGACGCCGAACTCACTCAGGGAATCGGCCAAGCGGGGCAGGCGGGTATCGACGTAGTCAAAGACCAGGGCGCTGTTGAACTGTCCCGATTCAATCTGCCCGTAAATCCCGATGGCCTGGTTGACCAGCGCCAGGGTGAGTAAGGCCAGGGGGACAAGCACGAAGAGCACGACCAGCAGCGTAGTGACGCCGGCGGCCAGCCCCGCCCGGCCGCGGAACCAGATGCGGAAGCGCCGGTAGACGTTGTAGAAAATCACGGCGAGCACCGCCCCCCAGAAGCAGGTGAGCAGGAAGGGGGCAATCAGCCGGAAGAAGCCCAGGGTGGTGAGGGCGACCAACAGGAAGAAAAGATTTCTTTTCACCCGGGTCGTGGCCACGGTCCGTTCGGTTGCTGCGATCATGGTAGGAGCAAGGATTACGCGAAATGTGTGATGCTCCGCGTTCCTAGTAGTACCCCGTCGGGCGTGTGGTGTTCGATCCGGCGCGGCGGGCTACGCTCAGGAGGTGCCAATTAATCCCGGCCGGAAAGACGGTTCGGGCAAGTTGTTCGTTCCACTCGTGTTTACCTTTACTCGCACTATGCCCCTACGTCTCCGCCGCCTGTCGGTTTTCTGCCTCTGTATCTGCCTTTCCGGATGGCTTGCCGCCCAGAAGTACAGCAATGAATTTCTTACCATCGGGGTGGGTGCCCGCGCCCACGGGATGGGCACTGCCGTGGTCGCCACCCAGCAGGACATCTTCGCCGCCGCCTGGAACCCCGCCGGGCTTGCCGCCCTGCCCGCCGACAACGGACTCGAGATCGGAGCGATGCACGCCGAATGGTTTGGTGGCGTGGGCAACTACGATTTCCTAGGCATCACCCTGCCCCTGTCGACCAATAACCAGCGCCTGGGGGTGAGCCTGATTCGTTTCGGCATCGACCAGATCCCCAATACCCTGTCGTTGTACGAGGCGGATGGCACCATCAATTTCGACAACGTCACGGAATTCTCCGCGGCCGACTACGCTTTCCTGGGTACGTATTCCCGGGCGTTTATCCGCGGCAAGCGTACCCTGCGCCTGGGTACGAACGTAAAGGTCGTTCACCGCAACATCGGGTCGTTTGCCAGCAGCTGGGGATTTGGCCTCGACCTGGGGGCCCAGCTGGAGCGAAAGAACTGGACCTTCGCACTGCTCGCCCGCGATATTACCACCACCTTCAACGCCTGGAGCTTCTCCTTTACCGATGCCGAACGCGAGGTGCTGGAACTGACCAACAACGCGGTACCCATCAACAGCGTCGAAACCACCAATCCCACCCTAATCCTCGGGGCAGCCCGCTCCTTCGACCTGACCGAACAGATCGGACTGACGGCCGAATTGAACGTCATTGCCACTACCGACGGTAAGCGGAACACCCTGGTAAGCGCCGATCCGATAAGCCTGGACCCGGCTTTTGGCGTCGAGGCGGACTATGGGGACTTCGTGTTTCTCCGCGCTGGCGTCAGTCAGTTGCAGCGCATCCGGGACTTCGACACCGTAGAGACCATCAACAGTCGTCCGTCCCTGGGCCTCGGCCTGAAGGTCGGGCAGCTCTTCGTGGATTATGCCTACACCGACCTGGGGGATAACGAGGGGCGATCGACCTACAGCCATATTGTGAGTTTGCGGTTAGGCATCAGCCCGCGCGGTACCGGCAATTAGGGGTGCCGTAGTTTGTGGCTACCGGTACTTCCATCCGGGAACCACCCCCTTCCGAGATGTTATCGAGAAAGACCAAGTACGCCATCAATGCCCTGCTCTACCTGGCTAAGCACCTGGAGGAGCAGCCCATTTCCGTTAGCCGGATTTCCGAAGCGCGCAGTATTCCACTGAAATTTTTGGAGGCTATTTTAAATGAGCTTAAAAATGCGCGGCTGGTCAACAGCACGAAGGGCCGGTACGGGGGCTACTCCCTAAACGGCAACCCGGAGGACATCGACCTGGCGCGGGTTATTCGCTTGTTCGACGGCGCGATCGCCATCCTGCCGTGTGCGACCCATGATTTCTACGCGCCCTGTGAGGAATGCGTGGACGAGGCGGCTTGCGGCATTCGACAGGTCGCGCTCGAAATCCGCAACGCGACCGTCGCCCACCTGAAGGAGGCTACCCTGGCTAATCTGATGAAGCGCGAGCGCAGCGCGCGGGAGCGGAAATAGGGTCGCTCGTGCGTAATTTATCCACGAGTAAAAGGATCGCCGTGCGTACTTTTGTAAGACCTACTAATCAGGTAGGTTTTGTAGGGGTTTTGTCCCCGTCGTGCGCCGCGGATTCACGTTTCATCGTTTAGTCAACACCATTGTGCTATGTCCGAATTGTTCCATGGTTTGACGATTCCCTTCCTGTTGGCCATGTTCGTGGCGATCAACATGGGGGGAAGTGGCACCGCACCCGCGTTCTCCGCCGCTTATGGAGCCAGCGTGATCCGCAAGAGTGCCATACCCGGCTTGTTTGGCCTCATGGTCCTGGCCGGGGCACTGATCGCGGGTAAGGAGGTGTCCCTAACGCTGGGTGACGGCATTTTGGACCAGGAGTACTTCACCCCCTTCACGACTTCAATCATCCTGTTCTCGGTGGGGGCCACGCTCCTGATAGCTAACCTGATCGGCGTTCCCCAGTCGACCAGTCAGTCCACCGTATTAGCCATTGCCGGAGCGGCCTCCGCCCTGGACGAGCTCAACTACCGGCTGATCGTGTACGAGATCATTCCGACCTGGTGCATGCTGCCGGTCATCGCCTTCGTCGTAATGCTGGTACTGTCGAAGTGGATCTTCCCCCGCTTCAGCCGGCGGGTGGTGGGGACGGACTACCAGCACCCGAAGTACCACCGCGCCCTGAAGGCCCTGCTGATTTTCGCTTCGCTCTACGTAGCTTTTTCCATCGGGGCCAACAACGTAGCCAACGCCGCCGCCCCCATTGCCGCCCTGACGATCAACCAGGCGGGGCTCGGCGCGATCGAGGACCTGACTCCGATCATCATTCTTTCCGTACTCATCGTGGCTCCGTGCTTTGCCATTGGCAGTTCGCTGCTCGGAGAGAAGGGTACCCAGGCTACGGGCAAAGAGATCGTGGAGGTGAATCCCTTCGAGGCCACCGTGATTGCGCTGCTCGTAGGCAGTCTCTTGCTTGTGGCTTCGGTAACTAAAGGCATTCCAACCTCCCTGGTGCAGTTGAACGGCGGCGCCTTCATCGCCCTGAGCATCAGCCGTCATGGACTAAAGAGCACCTTCAGCAACGCCACCGTGAAGCGCTTTTTCGTGGTCTGGGGAATTGCGCCTGCGGGGGCCTTC
The DNA here is from genome assembly GCA_963803525.1 of Lewinellaceae bacterium. GTDB lineage: Bacteria > Bacteroidota > Bacteroidia > Chitinophagales > Saprospiraceae > Neolewinella. The sequence goes on along the minus strand of CAWDMV010000001.1, from coordinate 450,375 downwards.
GTACTGGCTTACGTGCTGATGGGGTTGTCGAGGGGAATGGTTTAGGCTACCCCGCGAATGAAATTGCCCGCACTCCGGGTAGGATGTACGGGCAACTAAGGGGGTGGAAGACCGGGTTTGAACCGGCGACCTCTGGAATCACAATCCAGCGCTCTAACCAACTGAGCTACAACCACCAGGTGGGATGCTTTTTGATAAAGCTCCGCAAAGGTAATTCCTTCCTTACGAATGCGGAAGTCCTGAGCCATAATTATTGAGGGCGGCTTCCATCGCTTCCTGTAGCTCCCGGGCGGCCTCCCGGGGGGAGGGGGCGTAGAGGATACCCCGGCTGCTGTTGACCAGCAGGCCGCAGTCCCGGTTCAAGCCGTGGCGGCAGACGGCCTCCAGATCTCCCCCCTGGGCCCCGATGCCCGGCACGAGAAAGAAGTGGTCGGGAGCGATGCGCCGCAGTTCGGCGAATTTTTCCGCACGCGTCGCTCCGCACACGAACATCAGCTGCTCGGGACCGCCCCACTGCATCGCCGTCCGCATCACTTTTTCGTAGAGGGGTAGGCCCCCGTCCTGCCGGGCGTGCTGAAAATCATCGCCGCCGGCGTTGCTCGTCAGGGCGAGCAGGATGGTCCACCTGTCGGTCCGTTCGAGAAAGGGCCGTACGGAATCGGCTCCCATGTAGGGAGCAACCGTGATGGCATCGGCACCGAGGGTATCGAAAGCAAAGGTGGCGTAATAGCGAGACGTATTGCCGATGTCGCCCCGCTTGGCGTCGGCGATGATTAGATGGTCGCCGCCGATGTAGTCGATGGTCGCCTTGAGGGTGCGCATACCGTCCAGGCCCAGGGCCTCGTAGAAAGCGGTGTTGGGCTTGTAGGCTACGCAGTGCGCGCGGGTCTCGTCGATGATCCACCGGTTGAAGGCCAGTACGTCCCCGGCAAAGCGCTCCGGCATGCGCCCGGGATCGGGATCCAGGCCGACGCAGAGGAAGGATCGTTTTTGCCGGATCTGGCCAAGGAGCACGCTACGGTTCATCGCCTGGGGTTGTGGGCGGCGAAGGTAGGACTCACTTCATAAAGCTATAATCGAAGGAGCCGAATGCGGGTTCTACCCGTCGGAAGGGATGGCGGGCCTGTACTTTAAAGCGGATGCATACATCGGGGTAGGCCGAGGCTAGCAGCTCCGCGTAGAGCGAGGGGGAAACATTACGGTAGGCAATGGTGACGGGTCCGGCCAGAAAGGTAAGGTAGAGGGTTTGGTTCTCCGTTTCGTAGGCGGCAAAGGAAACCATTTCGCTGGATTTCCCAAAGTTGTGGTGTTGCATGATGTTCTAGGTTTGGGCGTCTCTAGCAAACGTCAGGAGGCGACATACGTTCGCGGGCGTAGCGTGTTACTTGCAACAATATAAGTCCTAAAGGCAGTAAAATAACAAAAAATTGGGCTATTTGCGTACTCCGCGTAATTAAATGGTGCCTTCGTCAGAAGGTGGGGCAGGTAACGCGATTACGACCGGGTGCCGGGCGCACGTAGGTGGCGCTGATCTCAAACCCTCCCCGCGAACTGCTCACCTGTCCGAGGGGACCGACCGCCAAATCGTAGGAAAGTCCGAGCTGTACCGTCTCCATTTCCAGGTGCACGGCTGCCACTACGGTGGCCGGCGCGATGCGATCGTCGAGTACCCGGGTAAGTTGCATCCACGCCCCCAGCCGGAGGGCAATCTCCCGCCACGCACGTTCCGTGTACCGCAAGCTGGTCCCCATCAGTCCGCTAAAACTGGGCCCCTGACGCATCAACCGCATGGCCGGCAATAAGCTCATTTCCCCGCTTCCCAGTGGCAGCTCGCCGCCGCCGTGTAGGACGTAGCGCCGGTCCAGCAGGTCGGTATAGTCGGCAAACGGGGATACATCGGGTTCCGACACGTGGTAAACCGCCCCGCCCAGGTAGGCCCCCGCCCGGTCGCCAAGCGCGGCAAACCAGGTCAGTCCGACGTTTACGTCCAGGTAGGAATCTCCACCGAGGCCGCGGTTGGGCTCTCCACTGGCGGCGCTGCGGTCGAGGTACGCGTTTCGGCTCACCGGATCGACGAAGTACTGTTCCGAGAACCAGAGTTTGGTGAGGTCGAATCCGCGCTGCCCGATTCCCACCTGAACCCCCGCGCTGAGGTAGTGGGTGTTGCGGTTACCGCGTAGGCCGCCGGCGATCCGCTGCTGGTAACTGCCGCTGAGCATGCCCGTGCTGCGGACGTAATTGCTCGTCGGCGCCCGATCATGCTGTACCTGCACGCCGAAGCCGGCGAAATTGTGGTTGCCGACGGGTAGGCGTACCTCCGCACCGGCGGCGAGCGCCCGGTATCCTTCCGTATCGTTCAGGGTAGTGTAGAGCGCCTGGTAGTTCGCCGTGAGGCGCAACCGTCCGTTCATCACCCCGGTGAGGGCCGGATTATTCAGCATCGGGGTGGCCGAGAGCTGGCTGAAGCGGGCATCCTGGGCGCGGACGCAGGTGCCGAGGAGGGCCAGACAACACAGCAATAGCATTTGCCGAAAAGGGGTAGCAGGGTCGGGCATTTTAGCGGATTAGGGTAGTTTGGCCCGAGAGCGTTTCCTGGCTGCCATCCTCGTGTTCTACGATGACTTTGTACAGGTAAACCCCCGCGTTCATGGGTTGGGTATTGGTGCCGGTACCGTCCCAGCCCCGGGTAGGATCATTTACCTCGAAGTCGCGGTCCTGGAATATCAATCCGCCCCAACGGTCGAACAGGAGCCACTCCAGCACCCGTGTCCCCGGCCTACCGTGTACCAGCAAGCGGTCGTTGCGCCCATCGCCGTCCGGAGTGAAGCCCGTCGGTACGGCCACCTCCCGGATTTTCTGTACGCGAACGCTCATACGGTCCACCGCCTCGCAGCCCAGTCCATCAATGGCTACCAGCGTGTAGTCGATGGCGTAGGGAGGTTGGGCCACGGGCCTGGCGCAATCCACGCAACTTAGGGTGCCGGCGTAGCTGCCCGACCAAAAGTAATCCACTTCCCCCTCCGGACGCGTGAGGTTGGCGGACAGCGTCACGCTGTCGCCAAAGACCAGGTCAATGTCGGGACCTAAATCGATCCGGAAGGCCGGCGTATTATCTACCTCGACGGTATCTCGGCCAAGGCAGCCTACGTCGTCCCGGACGCGAATGATGTAAATACCGTTGGTGTAGCCCACTTTCCGGGGCGTTCCGGTAAAATTAGAATTGTTAATGCTGTATTCGATAGGCTCCCGCCCGCCGGTAGCCAAAATATCAATGCGGCCGCTCGCCTCCCCACCGCAGGTACCGGGGATGGTCGTGGCATCCACTATGATCTCGCCGGGAGATTCCAACGTGGCGGTCGCGTCGCTCGTGCACCCCTTCGCGTCAGTAACCGTAAGGGAATAAGTACCTGCCGCTAGATCCGTCAGGGACGCGGACGCGGCACCGGTGGACCAAGCATACCTGTAGGGGGCTACCCCGCCCGTAATGGTAGGAAAGATTTGTCCATCGTCTGCTCCGAAGCAGGTAATTTCGGCGGTGTCGATGGCTAGGAGAAGTAATTCCGGAGTGGGGATAGTTAAGGAGGTATCAACGGTACAGCCCGCGGCGTCGGTGATCGACAGGGCATAGCTTCCGGCAGGCCGCTCGGTAATGACCGGTCCGTCCGCGAAATCGCCACCCGGACCCCACTGAATGCCATACGGGCCGGGGCCGGGCCCGCTAACGTTAGACACGGCAAGCCCGCCCGTCGCGGTACCGAAGCAGGTAACGGGGGTGATTGCTACGTCGAAGGTGGTCGGCTTGGGAGCCTGGAAGGTCAGATCCGCGCTGCCGGTACAGCCTTCCGCGTCCGTGACCGTCACTCCATAGGTGGTCCCGTCCGCTAGGCCCGCGATCGCGGGGGTCGTTGCACCCGTGCTCCAGCGGTAGGTACGGAAGGTATCGGCTACCTCCAGCGACTGCTCCGCTACCGGCGCACAGGCGCGGTCACTTACGATCTGGATCTCGGGGACCACGGGAGATTTAGAACTGACGAAAATGGGGAGTACTGCCGTACAACCATTATCATCCGTCACGGAAACCGACTGTTCGCCGTCCGGAAGAAATATTGCGGCAGGGCCGGTTTCCAGATCACTCCATACGTAGGTGTAATTGCCTCCGCCTCCGGTCGCCACCACGGTAGCCTCCGTGGTGGAGGTACCGGCACAACCGGGGGTCACCTCCAGCAGACTAATGGTAAGGGCTACGGTGGGTTCCTCCACCTGAATATCCGCAGTTTGCTCGCATCCGCTATTGTCGGTCACGGTAACTGAATAGGTTCCCGCGGGCACGGCGTTTAAGGTTTCCGAGGTGGCTCCGTTGGACCAGCGGTACGTGTAGGTCGGACTACCCCCCCCGACGAAGACGGAGACCGTGCCATCGGCTCCGTCCCGACAGGAGACGGGCGTGGCCTCCAGGCTGAGGGCCAGGGAGTCTGGCTCCGTAATGAGTTGGGCGAAGGCACTCGAGCAGCCCGCGTCATCGGTGACTACGAGCGAGTAAGAACCGGGTGGCAGTCCATCGGCCGTCGCTTCGGTACCGATCCCGATTTCACTCCAGGTGTACGTATAGGGTGCAGTACCCCCACTGACGGAAACGCGGATGCTTCCATCGGCCGCCCCGAAGCAGCTGACGTTACTCACTTGCTCGGGCTGGACGGTCAGGGGGGCAGCGGGAGCTATGGTATAGTCGAAGGTGCCGGTGCAACCGTTGTCCGCGCTCACGGTGAGCTGGTAGTCGCCGGCGGCCAGGCCGCTGACGTTCTGGCTGGTCGCCCCGTTGCTCCACTGGTAGCTGAGGCCGGTCACGTCGCCTACCGGCACCAGGGTAATGCTGCCGTCGTCTTGTCCCGCGCAACCGTCGTTGACCACGGCAGTGAAGGTAGCGGCCAGATCCTTGATGGTCAGGTTGATCGAAGCGCGGGAGAAGCAGCCATCGCCCGTACGTACGTTCAGCGTATACCGCCCGTCGGCAGTGGGGGTGATGGTCGGATTGGGGCAGTCGGTACAACTCAGATCGGAACTCGCCGGCGTCCAGGTGTAGCTTATGGTGGGCCGGCGGATCAAATCGAGCGACCACGACTGCAGGCGCCCGCTGGCGGTTGTGGTAGGATCGCTGAGTTGTAGGACCCAGTTTCCGTTAAAGCGGGTACCCCGGAGTGCTTCCCACGTCGCGGAGCCGTCCGGAATGAAGCATTGGTTTACGGAGGTCCCGGTCAGGGATCCTCGGGGAATCAGCACGATGCGCTGGCCCGCCGGGGAAAGCAGGGATACTTCCAGGCCGCTCAGCGTACCCGTGCCCGTGTAATTCACGCAAACCTCCGCGATGTCGGCCGCGGGATCGCCGATGTTATTGGGTACGTGGTCGGTTACCGTAAGGGTGGAGGTATAAGAATCACCTACGGGAAAGTCGGCGTAACGGATGTCCTCATCGGTGAAGGCCTCCCAGCGCGTGCGCTCATCCTGGCCAAAGATCTCCGGGAACAGGTCGGGCGTAAAGGATTCTCCCGCGCACACGATCGTATCTACTTCCGGCAGGAGGGCCGGAGGGGGGCAGGAGAAACAGAGGGGAGAGTAGGGTGAGCGAATTTGGACCGGAAAGAGGGTGTCGTAAGTGCAACCCACGCTGTCGATGCTCACGATGCGTTGATTGGCGTAGCCAGGTTTGTCCGCCGTGAAGGTGACCTGATCGGCAGCATAGCTGGAGTAAATGCCAGAATCAGCGAAATAGCTCGTAGTGACCGGAATGGCGTAGGCTTCCCGGGGGGGCACCAGCTTATCGTCAAACTTGATCGACCAGGAAAAAACGGTGCCGTCGTCCTCGGCGAAGAAGTCGATGACATTAAGTGACCAATCGCCGTTGAGTGCGCAACCGAGGAAGTCATCGAACCCGCCCTCGAGGGGGAGGTATAGGAGCTCAGACGGCATGGTAGGCGGAGCACCGGGCGTATCCTCCAGACCCCGGGCCACCTCGGCCACCGTTTGTGCACCCCGGGCCGAGAAGCAGTAGGTCAGGGGTTCACCGGGGCCGCCCGGGTTCCGGTCGGGGAATCCGAAGCGTTGATTCGTAGCGCCGGTACCGGAGGGGTCGACGCGCAGGAGATTGACGCGCTGCCCGCCGGGACACTCGATCCACAACGAGAGGTCGCCAATAAAGCTGTGCTCGATCGTCACGCAAATCTCTTCAATATCGTCCGCTGAGGTGAGGCGCTGCCCCGGGGCGAAGTCTCTCAGCTGAAGAAACGACTGCGTTAACTCATCCGAGTCCCCCGGAATAGCTACACTGTCGGATACAGGCTGGCGGGCGTTGAACTCCGCGGCCGCGGGTCGGACGGTAAAATTGAGGTCGTTTGCCGCATCGCCGTTGAGGCCGAGCCGTATCGCGTCGCCCGGGCAGAGTAGCGGCATCCCGGCCACATCCGGGGCGACTTCGGGTGGGCCGACCACCCGTACGCGTTGGCTCAGGCTGTTCGTATTCTTGCAGCCCTTTTCGTCGGTGATGTCCAGCTCGATCAGGTACCCACCCGGCTCGGTGAAGCGGTGGGCGACCGTCTGACCGTTGGCCGATGTTCCGTCCTGGAAATTCCAGGTGAAGGTGGAACGGGCATCGCTCTGGGCATATTTGCTGTTGTTTTCCGGGTAGACACCGCGGCCGGTCAGGGTAAGCGGATCGCCCACGCAGAGATCGATATAGCCATTCACGGCGGGAAAGGCGGCTGGAACCGAGGACGCCAGTTCGGCGATAATGGGCTGACAGGCGGCGACACACCGAATCTCCGCCTCCCAGCCGGGTTTGGTGCCGTCGCTTTCAAAGATTACGGTAATGCAGCCGCTGTTGTTGGCTGCGGTAGCCGATACGCTGATGCGGTCGCCGTTGCTCTCCCGCCCGAACTGCCGGAGGGTATCGGCCGTCTCGTCAGGTCCGTTAAGCAACGTCAGGGTGCCCTGAATGTCGATGAGCGAAAAGGCAAGCTGCACGTGGCTCTGGTCCACGGCACCTCCCCCGGCGCAGATCGTGATCACCTCGCGCGTACCCGAAGCGGCGTGGTTGCCCAACTGCCCCCCGCCGTCAAGGAAGTTCGTGCCGCAGGTCAGCACCGTTCCGCCCTGGGAGATCAGCACGTCCTGAGCGGAGAGACCGGTCCACAGGCAACAAGACAGCAGGAAGAGACAAAGCGGGTAAATCTGCGACATACGCGGTAGGTAAGGAAAAGGCTGGGCTATCTTTGGCGCAAAACGTAGAACCGCATGCAAGTATTGGACGGAAAGGCACTCGCCCAGACAATTAAGGAAGAGCTGAAGGCCGAAGTGGATGCGATTCGTCTGGCCGCAGGCAAAATACCGCATCTGGCGGCAGTACTGATCGGCGAAGACCCCGCAAGTCAGGTATACGTCCGGAATAAGGTGCGCAGTTGCGAGGAGGTGGGCTTCCGAAGCTCCCTCATACGCCGCCCCGTGACCGTCACCCAGTCCGAACTGGAGGCCGTCGTGGAAGCGCTGAATGCGGATCCTGACGTAGACGGCTTCATCGTGCAGCTGCCGCTGCCCAGCCACCTGGACGAGGACGCCATCAACCTGTTGATCGACCCCCGCAAGGACGTTGACGGCTTTACTCCGGTGAACATCGGTCGCATGACCCTTGGCCTGGAGGCTTATCTGCCCGCTACTCCCAACGGTATTATGGTGATGTTGGAACGCTACGGGATCGAAACCAGTGGTAAAGAAGTCGTCGTACTCGGGCGGTCTAATATCGTAGGTACTCCTATGACCATCCTGCTTAGCCGCAAGAGCACACCCGGCAACGCGACGGTGACCCTCTGCCACAGCCGGACCAAGGAGCTGCGGGCCCACACGCTGCGCGCCGATATCATCGTAGCGGCCATCGGGATCCCCGAGATGCTGACCGCCGACATGGTCAAGGACGGCGCCGTAATCATCGATGTGGGTATCAATCGCGTGGACGACCCCACCCGCCCGCGGGGCTACCGCCTGGCGGGGGACGTAGACTACGCCGGCCTAAAGGACAAAGTGAGCGCCATGACGCCCGTACCCGGCGGGGTGGGGCCCATGACCGTCGTCAGCCTGCTCATGAATACACTGAAGGCCAGCCAGCGAAAGTAATATTGCCGGCAGGTCCGCTAGATAATGCCCTTCCGGCCCAGGTAGCGCTCGGCATCCAGGGCGGCCATGCAGCCCGTACCCGCCGCCGTAATGGCCTGTCGGTAAACGTGATCGGCCGCGTCGCCGCTGACGAACACCCCTTCTACGTTCGTGTGGGTGGAGTTGGGCTCGTGCACGAGGTAACCGGTGTCCTCCATCTCCAGCACCCCCTTGAAGATTTTGGTATTGGGTACGTGGCCGATGGCCACGAAGAAGCCCGCGATGGCAATCTCCTGCACTTCTCCGGTGACGTTATTTCGTATCCGTACGCCGGTCACCTCCGTCTCCCCCAGGATCTCTTCGGTTTCCGTATTCCAGTATACCTTGATGTTCTTCTGTTTCAGTACCCGGTCCTGCATGATTTTGGAGGCCCGCATCTCATCGCGGCGCACCAGCATGTGGACGGTGGGGCAGAGGTTGCTCAGGTAGAGTGCTTCTTCGCAGGCCGAGTCGCCGGCCCCTACGATGGCCACTTCCTTGCCCCGGTAGAAGAATCCATCACAGACCGCGCAGGCACTCACGCCCTGGTTGGCCAGGCGCTGCTCACTCTCCAGGCCCAGCCAGCGGGCGCTCGCCCCGGTAGAGATGATGACGGAATGGGCGGCAACCTCCTCTCCACTCTCCGTATAGATTTTTTTGACCTCCCCGTCGAAGTCGACGCGCTCGATCAGTTCGTACTTAATCGTCGTGCCGAAACGTTCGGCTTGCTGTTTAAGATCTTCCATCATTTGGGGGCCCATGATGCCGTCGGGGTAGCCGGGAAAATTCTCGACGTCCGTGGTGATCATAAGCTGTCCACCGGGCTCGCGGCCGGTATACAGTACGGGATTCAGGTTAGCGCGGGCGGCATAGATGGCGGCAGTGTAACCGGCCGGTCCGGAACCTACGATGACGGTTTTTAGGGGGTCGTTACCCATGGAGCTGTTTCGTTTGGGGTGCAAAAGTAGTACTCCCCGATAACACCTAGGGGCCGGGCGGGTTGCATGCCCCCGCCAGTGGGGTAGGGGGCGAGTCCACGGGTGCCGGGTAAGCCGCTCGACGGGAAGCCTACAAGGACTCCATCAACTTGCCGATCTCGCGGTCATGGAGCTCCCGCCACGCGCCTACGGGGAGATCCCCAAGCCTCACGTTCATGATCCGTATCCGCTTCAGGGTGCGCACCCGGAAGCCCAGGAGGTCACACATGCGGCGAATCTGCCGGTTCAGGCCCTGCGTGAGCACGATACGGAAAGTCCGCACGTCGAGCCGTTCCACCTCGCACCGCTTGGTGCGGGTACCCAGGATGGGGAGGCCACTCGCCATCCGGCGAATGAAGGAATCGGTCAGGGGTTTATCGACGGTGACGATGTACTCTTTTTCGTGCTCGTTTTCGGCCCGCAGGATCTGGTTGACGATGTCGCCGTCGTTGGTCAGCAGGATCAGTCCCGTGGAGGCTTTGTCGAGCCGCCCGATGGGAAAGATGCGCTGGGGAAAATCGATGAAATCGATGATGTTGTCGCGGTCCTTGGGGTCGGTCGTGCTGGTGATGCCCGCCGGTTTGTGTAGCATCAGGTAGACGGTTGGGGGTTTCCGTCCGATCGCCTTCCCGTCGAGGGTGACGGTGTCCCCCTCCGTCACGCGATTGCCCTTTACGGCTACCGTACCATTAATGTGGAGGCGCCCGGCTTCGATCCAGCGATCGGCCTCTCGCCGGGAACATATTCCGGTAGAGGAAATGTACTTATTCAGAGAGGTCGATTCTGGGGGCATAGTAGAGCTTGTTTGGGTTTTCCGAGCCTGACGAAAACGCCGCTATCATGGGTCTAATTGAGCTTCGAGAGGGGGAGCCTAGCGGGCTAAGTGACCATTTTCGAGGCAAAGAGTAGGCACAAAGGAGCAAGTTTGCGGCGGTGAGCGGAATCCCGAACCAGCTCTTAGACAGGGTGGAATATCGTAAAACTACGCCCCGCCCACCGCCAAGGTTGATACCCACGGAATCAAGTCAAAGCATGGAGCCCGGAGTCCAGCGGTGGAACTATCTTTGCCGACCGAAAATTGTCTTCCCGTATGGCCTCCCCCCTCGATTCCCTCTCTTCCGAAAGCCGCATCTGGATCTACGGTGCCGAACGGGCCCTGACCCGGGAGGAAAACACTACCGTCAAGAAGCGCGCCCAGGAATTCGTCGGCCAGTGGGGCAGTCACCAACGGGCGCTCCAGGCGGCCGCGGACGTACTCCACCACCGGTTTTTGGTCCTGGCCGTAGACGAGACCCAGGCCGAGGCCAGCGGCTGTTCCATCGACGGGAGCGTGCGCTTCGTGCAGGACCTGGGGGCCGAACTGGGGGTGGATTTCTTCAATCGCATGCGCTTCAGCTACCGCGACGAAGCCGGAAAGATCCACACCGTCGGCCGGGAAGAGTTCAAGTTGCTGTACGCCCAGGGACAACTCACCAACGACAGCATTGTATTCGATCCGTTGGTCAAAGAGCTGGGCGAGTTGCGGCAGATCTTCGAACGCCCGCTCGAGGACAGTTGGCATAGTCGGATGGTGTAGGCGGTAATCAGCCCCAATTAAGGAAGTTTTAAAGCCGGTCGATCGCACAACGCGGCGGGTCGGTCGGACGTCCTTGCGGTACACCCACCTCCCCCGACCCTCGGGGCGACCCGCATGACGCGACTGATCCTTCTGTTTACTTTTCTCTGCCTCGGTCGTGCTGCCGGGGCGCAGTCCCTCAGCGGCCGTATTACGAACGAGTACGACGAGCCGGTCCCCTTCGCCAACGTTTACGTTAAGGAGCTGGGCACGGGGGCCCTCTCCGACGATGAGGGACGCTACGTGTTTAACTTTAGCGTAGACGGGGAGTACGAGATCGTCTACTCTAGCCTGGGATACACGAGCCGCACGATTAACCTGGTGGTCGGACTCGAGCCGCGGACCTACGACGTGCGTCTGATCACCTCCGGGGTGGATCTTCAGGAAATTACGGTATCCGCTTCGGAGCGCGATCCGGCCTACGCGATCATCCGGGAAGCCGTAGCGCGTAAGGGCGAGTACCTGCGGGCGATCAGTACGTACCGTACCCAAGTCTACGTCAAAGCCGTGGAGGAAATCGACGATCCGCGAATCTCGTCCCCGCCGCCCGCCGGGGAAGACCGCGCACCCGCGTTTCCCGCCGAAGACCCCTTTGAGGACGAAGCAGACCGGAACGCCGCCCTACTGGCCGGACTCAATATGGTGGAGATGCAGTTGTGGCTCAATTTTGCCTACCCCCGCAGCTACAAAGAGGAGCGTACCGCCTACCGGGCCTACGGCGATACTCGCGGACTGTTCGTGCCCAATTTTGCGGAGACGGACTTCAATTTCTACCGGAACCTGGTGGCCTTGCCGGGCATCGCCTCCGCACCGGTGATTTCGCCGTTGAGCAATACCTCGGTGCTGACCTACAAATTCAGCTTGGAGTCGAGCGACGTAGCGGACGGACAACTCGTGTACCGCATCCGGGTCACGCCCAGAAAGGCGGGGAACAGCACGGTGGACGGGCTGCTGTTCATTAACGCGGAGAGCTACACCATCAACCGCCTGGAGTTTGCCCTCCCGGCAGGAGGCCTGGTCTTCTCCGATCGCTTCTCCCTCGCCCAGGCTTACCGGCGGGTGCAAGGAGACGACTGGCACGTGGCCGAGCAGCGCTTCCGCTACGCGACGCGACGGGGGAAAAAGAAAATCTTCACGGGTACGACGACCCTGAGCTACGGCGATTACGCCCAGGACTACGTATTCCCCGACAAATTTTTCGGGAACGAAGTTGCGGTGACTACCGCGGCAGCCTACGAGCGCGACAGCACGTACTGGGCGCGTGGACGGACCGTCGCCCTAAGCGAAGAGGAACGGCGCATGGTGTACCTGCGCGATAGCATCGAAACCGTGACCAGCTCGCAGGCTTACCAGGATAGCATCGAGCAGCTCTACAATCGCGTAACCCTGTTGGACCTGGCCTTTGACGGAGTAGGGTTCCGGAATAACCGCCGCAAGAGTCACCTGTATTTCGGTCCCGTGACGAGTCTGGTAGACTTCTCTCCCGTGGGGGGATGGCGGGTGGGACCCTATGCGTCGGCTTACCGGAGGTACCCGAGTGGGAAGATGCTGAACGTAAAGGCCTCCGCGGATGTCGGCCTCAAAAACCTGGACGTACAGGGTAAACTCGTAGCCTGGTTTCGCTACGATCCCTTTCAATTGGGGGATGTATCGCTTTGGGTGGGGCGGGATTTCGAATCCTTCAATCCCAACGACGCCTACCTCAATCAGCTGAAGGCTTCAAACTTCTTCGTGAAGGAGGAGATCGCCCTGGGGCAGCAGCGTGAAATCGTAAACGGGCTGTACCTGCGCACCCTCATCCGGGCGATCAACCGCCGTTCCATTGCTGATTACGATACGGAGTCCCTGATCGACGGCATCGTTACCGATGAGGAGCCTACCGTAGCATTTGATGGTTATCAGGCCCTTATTACGCAGGTCGGGCTGACCTATACGCCCGGGCAGCGCTACCTGCGGGAACCGCGACGTAAGGTTATTCTCGGCAGCAACTGGCCCACCTTCTCGCTGACCCACCGGCGGGGCTGGTCGGGCCTCCTGTCGAGTGACGTGCGCTTTGACTACCTGGAGGCCGCGGTCGAACAGGACGTAAGTCTGGGCGCGCTCGGGGTGACTACCTACCGCGCGCAGGTGGGACGGTTTGTCAATACGGATGCCTTACCCTTCGTGGACATCAAGCGGTTCCGGGATTCCGATCCCTTGCTTTTCTCTGATCCGCTGACCACCTTTCAGGCGCTGGACGCCTCGCTGAACACCTCCGGGATGCACCTGGAGCTACACCATATTCACCACTTCAACGGGGCTATCATCAACAACATCCCCCTGCTGAAAAAGACCCGAATCCGGGCGGTCGCCGGGGGGGGATTACTCTATCTCCGGGACCGCGACTTCCGGTATCAGGAACTTTTTGCCGGGGTGGAACGCATTTTCAAGCTGGGTGCCCGCCGGCGGGTACGCCTGGGCGCGTACGCGGTGGCTGCGGATGCCAGTGATGCCCGCCCGACCACGGCGTACAAGGTAAGTTTTGATTTGATCGACATTTGGGAAAAAGACTGGAACTTCTAGTGCTTCAGGACCGAAATAAGCTGCCCCTTTACTGGCCATCGCGGCGCTGCACTTCCCCGCCAAAAATTTACCGTAGCTACGGCTATGCTGAACTTTTGTCCGCTCGTTCAGCACCACGCTGTCGGCGTCAAGCTATTGCTTAGTTCAATGCTGAAACATAAGGGCCTAAACATCGAATTATAAGGTAGTTAAACGACTTTACTAAAGTATTTTATTCGTTCGTAAACGTATATATACGCAAGTATACGTTTAAATGACGACTAATGGGCTGGGGGAATTCGATGTTTGTGGGGTCATCAAAACAGACGATATGCTCCCCTTACACAACCAGGTTCAGTTGATTGGCCGAGCCGGCCACGACGTGGAACTGCTTACGCTCTCGGATGGTACCTACCGGGCCAGTCTCCGACTCTACCAGAACACCCGTAGCGCGGCGGGCGCTGAAGACCGACAGGCCTATCCGTTGATCGCCTGGAACCAGGTAGCCACCCAACTGGAAGCCCGGGTGCGACGGGGTGACCGCGTGCTCGTCCAGGGACGGCTGGTGAACCGCCAGATACGGTCGGGGGATCAACACCTCACCCGGACGGAAGTGCACCTAAGCGCCTTTACCGTGCTCACTTCCCGCTCCGTGACCCGTGCCGTTGGCATTCTCGCCGAGCCCACCCCCGAAAAATATTCCCATGAATAGCCTCACCCTCATTGGGAACGTGTACGCACCCCCGGTTTATCACTGTACGGAACGGGCGCAGGACCTATGCCGCTTTCAATTAGTCACCCAGGACCGTCGCGGGAAAGCGCACGTGCACCACTGCGCGGCGTGGGGACCGGCCGCGCTCGACCTGCACGCACACTTGGAGGAGGGGGAACAGTTCCTGGTACGTGGGGAATTGCTGTACCGGACCGTCCGGACGGCGGGCGTCCTCATTCAGCGTCCCTACGTCCTGGTGCGGAAGTATACCTACCTCAGCGACCGTACTCATAGAACTAGTACACCTCGTTCCGCGTCGCGGGCATACGTGACCGCATCCGCACGAACAGGCTGATCAGGAGACCGAGCATCATGGAGGTAGCCCCGAACCAGAACAGGTTGATGCCGGGAAACTCGATGGCCTGCAGGGTAATGTAGTCGGTCCGGTAGCTCTTCGGCGCTACGGCGATCGGAATGGTGAGCGCCTCCGGAGGACTAGCCGCGGCCACCCGTAAGGTAGCTTCGTTGGTCTGAGGGTTAAGGCTGACCAGATGGGCGTAGAGCCCCAGGCTACTGATCTCATCCCGGATACCTCCCGGTTGATTACCGCGGATCAGAAAGACGGGTTCCATGGTTTGTCCAGCTGATTCCAGTAGCGCGCTCACCCAGATGTCGCCCTCCTTAGCCTGGAAGTGGTCGAGACGGGGTTGAGAGACAAACTTCTGGAAGGTCACTTCCTGGCCTCCGACCCGAAAGGTACTTCCGGGGGTCAGTACGAGCTCCCGGTACTCCAGATCCTCGTCCTGCACCATTAGCGCATCGAATACCCCTTCGTCGATCCTGACGCGCAGCGCCATGTCGTTTAACTGAGCGGGGTAATGGTAGAGCAGGCCTTCCCGCAGGATCAGCGCTACGCTGGCCGTGGTGTCGTGGTCCGCGATGCCGCCGGAACGGAAAGCGTGTACGGAAGCACTGATGCCGATATCCCCAGGTTCCGGAACGTACTCCGGGTGAATGGGGCGGCGGGAAAAATTCTCCAAGGTCACGCGGTAGGTATAGATAATGGAGCTTCCCCGTTGGGGGATTTCCACCGTATCCCGGAAGCTGTCCGTCTCGTTCACGGAGAGGGGAAATACGCGATACTTCAGGCTGTCTTCCGTCTCCTGCCTGATCTTGACGCTCTGCTCTTCGGGCGGCAGTCCCATGATGACCGTGAAGATGTCTTTGTTCCAGTAGTGCTTGGTGCTGGGGTTGGTGATCGCAACCTTCTCAAAGCCCTTATCGTACAGCACGTTGGGTTGTAGTTGGAATTCCTCCAGCACGTTACCCGCCGTGTCTACCCGCTGGTAGTCCATGAAATAGTGACGGTTGAGCCCGTCAATGGTATCTCCGGTAAAGGTGACCACGTAGTCCTCCATACCCAGGGGCGCGTCCTGGTAGAGACGGACGGTGCTGCGGGCAAGTTGTTCGTCCTCGGTCAGTCCCTCCATGAGAAACTGGTTCTGGGAGACGATTCGTTTATTCCCGGCACTAGCCATGATACCGACCAGCATAATACCGAAACCGATGTG
This sequence comes from Lewinellaceae bacterium, assembly GCA_963803525.1. Taxonomy (GTDB): domain Bacteria; phylum Bacteroidota; class Bacteroidia; order Chitinophagales; family Saprospiraceae; genus Neolewinella. The sequence continues at coordinate 434,784 of CAWDMV010000001.1, read as the reverse complement.
GCTGACGATACTGCCCGCGACCTTGGCGTCCTTACGGACAAAGAAGATCAGGAAGTCGAGGTTACTCCACACGGAAAACCAGCCGGCGAAAACCATGAGTTTGTAGGGTACCGTAGGGGCCTGTATCCACAGCAGGGTAAGAAAAGTAAGTACAGCCGCCCCGGCCACGGCAATGCCGGCGTGAACGGCAAAGTTGCGGAAGTGCGCCCGGAAGTTTCGTTCTCGCCAGCGCAAGAACTGGGCTGCGCCACTCAGCAGCCCGATGAAGATGGCGATCCAGATCTGGAAGCTGTTGTGGTGGGCTTCGGGCTCGGTCAGGGTGAGGCCGTCGTAGACCGGATTGATCCATTCGCGAATCTCGTTGTACACGGGAAGGCTGGTTGATCCGGTGATCAGGATGGCCGACATGAAGAGCGTCAGGCTGCCAATGAACATCCAGAACTCGCGGCTGCTGGTGGCCTCCTCCTGCTCCGGTACGGGGATGTGGTTCCAACGCCAGATCATGAGTCCGATGCTCAGCAGAAAATAAAAGCCCAGGAAGAAGAGCAGTTGCGCCTCAAGCCCCATTTCGGTGAAGGCATGTACGCTGGTATCTCCCAGTACCCCGGAGCGGGTCAGGAAGGTGCTGTAGACGATCAGCACGAAAGTGAAGAGGTAGAACAGGTAAGTGGCCCGGATACCCTGGCCGGTCGCCCGGCTGATCAAGTTCGTGTGGATACCCGCGACGAGCATGAGCCAGGGGACGAGGCTGGTGTTTTCCACGGGGTCCCAGGCCCAGTATCCACCGAAATTGAGTGCCTCATAGGCCCAGGCCGCCCCCATGAGAATGCCGATACCCAGAATGCCAGCGCTAAAGAGGCTCCACCGCAGGGCGGGGGTTAGCCACTCCCGGTGACGACCGGTCCAGAGACCCGCCACGGCAAAGGCGAAGGGGACCACCGTGCTGGCAAAGCCCAGGAAAAGGGTGGGGGGGTGGATGGTCATCCAGTAGTTCTGCAGGCTGGGGTTGAGTCCATTGCCCCGCAGGAGCTCCACGTAATCGGCCTGTTGGAAAATGGGGGCGTTGACCGTCTCCCGGAGCAGCAGCATCGGGTTGGAACCGACTTTGAAGAGTACCTCTCCAAAACCGAAGTGCACGCCGAGCAGCATCGACACGATTACGATCTGGACCGAGCAGACCACGGCCATCACCGGCTTCTCCCAGCTGCGGGCGGTGACCATTAAAACGTAGCCCAGGATCACGTGCCAGAAGCTCCAGAGTAAGAAGCTGCCCTCCTGTCCCTCCCAGAAGGCCGAGAAAATGTAACGCTGCTGGAGCTGTCCGTCGACGTGGGCCTGCACGTACTGGTATTCGTAGTACTGGTTGAGCATCGCATAGAAGATGCAGCCGATAATGGTGAAGATAGCGGCCCCGTGGGCTAGAAAGCTCAACTGCCCCAGCCGCTGCCAGCCCCGGCTCCGGAGCACCTCGTTGCGCGTCTGGGTAGCCATGAAGTAACTGCCCATACTCAGCACGGCCGCGAAAAAGGCGAGCACGATGGCAAAGTGCCCGATGTAGCGGGGGCCCAGGTGCTCGTTGATATATTGTATTTCTTCCATGGGGTCGGATCAGCTCTCAATGAGGCTCTTGATCATGGCCTCGTCATCTTTGTACTTACTCGGACACTTCATCTGAATGTCGCTGGCGATGAACTGGTCATCCTTCATGCGACCGGTCAGGACGATACTCTCGCTCATCTCGAAGTCCTGGGGCTTGCCCATCAGGAGCACGACCTCGCGCTCGTTGCCGTTGAGGTCCTCGAGGAAGAAACTGAAGTAATTGGGGTCGGTCAGGGGATCGTAGATCGTAGGCTTATCCTTAACGTAGGTACCCACTAGTTGGACCTTCTCACCGCTTTTAGCGGCTTTGTCAAAGTTGGCGTATTCGGAGGTCGCATTACCGGTTTGTACCAGCAGGACGACGGCCACTACGACGAGCAAAATGGCCAGGATGTAGGACTTCTTCATGGTATCGCATGATTAGACGACAAAAGGATCAAGCATAGAACGCTAAGGTACCCGGAGCGTTGTCGCACAAGGTCAGGGCCGGGTAAAACCTTCCGGTCGGTTGCGGGCGGCTGATTCCGTTGACCCGTAAGTCCTTCGGCGAGTGAGATCCGGAACATTCCCGGCTATTTTCCTATTTTAGTTCAAACTCCTGTCCGGGAACGACTTATGACCACCAGCCCCCTGTCCCCGTTGCTCGCTCTCTGTCTGCTCTGCCTGGCACCCGCGCTTGCCGCCCAGAGTAGCGTTTCGGAATTTCGACTGGGGGGGAGTGCCAAGATCCTCAACGAGGAGTGTATCCGGCTGACCCCGGACGTCCCCTACGTGTCGGGTTCGGCCTGGTTTCAGAATCCGATCGACCTGGATTACCCCTTTGAATTGTCGGTGGACCTGGTGCTCGGGGAGAACGACGACTTGGGTGCCGACGGTATCGTGTTCGTCTTCCACCCTTCCATGCAGACCGGCTACCGGGGGGAGGGAATGGGCTTTGCCGGACTTTACCCCTCCCTCGGTATCGAATTCGATACCTACCAGAATTATCACTTGGGCGATCCCCCGGCAGATCATATTTCGATCATGCCGCACGGACAGGCAAATCACGGCATTAGTCTCGTAGGCCCCATTGAAGTGCCTAATCTCGAAAACGGGGCCAAACGTCCGCTCACCATTACCTGGAACCCGGGTACCAACACCCTGCAAATCGCGCTGGATGACGTCGTGCGTGCCACCCTGCGGGCCGATATCATCGAGGAAATCTTTGGGGGCAACAGTAAAGTCTACTGGGGAGCCACGGCGGCTACGGGGCGCAAGACCAACTACCAGGACGTGTGCATCCGGAAGCTGGTGTACGCCAGCCTGGACTAACGCCGTGCCTCCCGGAACAGCTTACTCAGGTAGCGGTAGCGGGGCTCCGCCCCGAAGGATTCGGCCTTGCTGTCGGCCTTCAGGATCATTACTTCGGGCGTATCTCCTTCCTGCAGGGCCGGCCACTCGGGCAGGTTTTCTCCGTTCGGGTTGCCGGTCTTGACGAAGTTGGCCAGGTAGCTGACCATGGTTTTGGCCGCGGCGTGGTCTTTCTCCTTCCAGTCGTACTGATCCGAGACGTCCAGGTTACCCAGGAAGTATTCAATGTCGGTGGCGTGGGCGGCCCCGGGCAATTGCGTGGGGTTTTTTTGCCCCTTCAGCGGCGGACGAATTTCGTCGAAGCGGTAGCGGTACACCGGGGTGTCGCTGTATTGCCGCTGGAGGTCGGCCCAGTTCCAGGTGCCCAGGACGATCCAGATATCGGAGGCCAGTTCGATGGCCGAACGGGTCGGCGTGTCGCTTGGATAAAACTTAAGTACCGCGTCGGTATTATCGGGAAACTGGTCGGCGACCATCTTGCGGTAGTCAGCGGCGGTTTCCGGAAAAGGGCCCCAGGGGCGCTCGGTGCTCGTCCAGCCGACGAGGAGGGGAATCTGAGCCTGCTTCGCCTCTTGGTAGGTGACCAGAGGGTCCTCCGTGATAAAGCGCCCATCCACTACCGGACGCAAAACGTCTCCCTTACTAGCTTCCAGCGCCTCGTAGATTGCCTGGGTGGAAGCTCGCCGCAGGTCCACGATGGAAGCGTAGCCTGCCTGGCTGACGAAGGCGCTGCCCCAGGCTTCCGCTTCCGCCAGGGGCGTGACCGGGCGCTGGGGATTGAGGGCGGCCCCGCTCTGGCCTACGGCCCCGGCGAGCAAATCGCGGGACAGGGGGGAGGCCATTTGCAGACTGACGGACATCGAGCCGGCGCTCTCGCCCGCGATCGTGATGCGGGTAGGGTCGCCCCCAAAGGCCGCAATGTTGTCGTGTACCCACCGGATGGCGGCGGCCTGATCCATGAGGCCGTAATTACCCGAACCCCCATAGGTATTCTCCGCGGAGAGTTCGGGATGGGCTAAAAAGCCGAACACGTTGAGTCGATAGTTCGGCGTGACTACTACCACGCCTTCCTGCGCCAGTCGCTCCCCGTCGTAGCGCCCCTCGTCCCCCGCTCCCGCTGTGAATCCTCCCCCGTAGAAGTAAACGAGTACGGGTAGCCCCCTTTCCTGCTCCTTGGCGGGGGTCCACACGTTCAGGTACAGGCAGTCTTCGCTGACCCGGGGGGAGCGAAAGCGCATGTCGTCGTACACATACTTCTGTACCGGACGCGGACCGAAGTCACGTGCGCTGCGCACCCCCTCCCAGTCGGACGCCGCTTGGGGAGCTTTCCAGCGCAGATCACCTATTGGAGGCGCGGCAAAGGGGATGCCGAGGTACGTCTGAATGCCGGTACGCGTGCTGTAGTCGCCTTCCAGCGTACCGTTAGCAACCTGCCGCCGTACGGGGAAACCGAATTGCATATCCTGGGTATGGATCGGGGTGAGCCACCCGGTGAGGAGCAGCAGGAGGGAGCAGGCAAAAAATTTCATACGGGTAGCATTGGACTGGCGGTCCAATATACCACACCAGCATGCCGGCAACTGCATTTGCTTCACCCGGGGTAGCTTACCGGGTCAGGTACTGGCTCCGGTTGCGGTCGAGCTCCCGGAAGAAGGGATCGGTCATGTCTTTAACGAAGTAGATCGACTCGCCGGTAGACTTCATTTCCGGGCCGAGCTGCTTGTCCACGTTCGGGAACTTGTTGAAGCTGAAGACCGGCACCTTGATCGCGTAACCGCTGGGCTGGGGGTTGATGTCAAAGTCCTTGAGCATGTGAGTGCCGAGCATCACTTTGGTGGCGATGTTGAGGTAAGGCACCTGGTAGGCCTTGGCGATGAAGGGGGTGGTGCGGCTGGCCCGGGGGTTGGCCTCGATGACGTAGACCGTTTCCTCCCCGGTCTCCTTATCGGTTTTGATGGCAAACTGCACGTTTAGCAAGCCCTTGATCTTCAGCGCAAAGGCTAGCTTTTCGGCGTACTCGCGCATCTTGTTGACGGCATCGACGCTGAGGGAGTAAGTCGGCAGCACGGCCGAGGAGTCGCCCGAGTGAATGCCGGCCGGCTCGATGTGCTCCATAATGCCCATGATGTGTACCTCCTCGCCGTCGCAGATGGCGTCGATCTCCGCTTCTTTGGCCCGGTCGAGGAAGTGGTCGACGAGTACCTGGTCGTCGGGTGCTTTTTTGAAGATCGACAGCACGTGGCGTTCCAACTCGGCGTCGTTGATCACGATGCGCATGTCCTGACCGCCGAGTACGTAGCTGGGCCGCACGAGCACGGGATACTTCACGCGGTGGGCGACGTCCAGGGCCTCGTCGGCGTTCCTGGCCGTCCCGAAGTTGGGGTAGGGGATGCCCAGGTCCTTGAGTAATTGCGAGAAGCGGCCGCGGTCCTCCGCCAGGTCCAGGGCGTCGTAGCTGGAGCCGATGATGGGAATACCCCGCTTGTGGAGCTCGTGAGCGAGTTTGAGGGCAGTCTGGCCGCCCAATTGTACGATGATGCCCTCGGGTTTTTCCAGTTCGATGATTTCCCGCAGGTGCTCCCAGAAAACGGGCTCGAAGTAGAGCTTATCCGCCGTGTCGAAGTCGGTGGAAACGGTCTCGGGATTGCAGTTAATCATGATCGACTCAAATCCGGCTTCGTGCACCGCTTTAAGTCCGTGCACGCAACAGTAGTCAAACTCAATGCCCTGACCGATGCGGTTTGGACCGGAACCGAGGACAATGATCTTCTTCTTGTCCGACACTACGCTTTCGTTCTCCCCGTCGAAGGTGGAGTAGAAGTAGGGAGTACTCGACTCAAACTCCGCCGCGCAGGTGTCCACCATTTTATAGGTACGGCGGATGCCCAGTTTGTAGCGCTGCTGGGTGACGGCCTCTTCGTCTACCCGCAGCAGGTAGGCGATCTGAATGTCGGAGTAGCCGACTTCCTTGAGTTTGCGGAAAAATTCCTCGGGCAGGTCTTCGGGTACGTTGTACTTCAGCACCTCCGCGTCGTAATCCACCAGGCGCTTGATCTGATTGATGAACCAGGGATCGATTTTAGTCAGTTTTTGGATCGTCTTTCGGGGAACGCCCAGGCGCAGGGCGTCCTTGAGGCGGAAGATCCGGTCTTCGCTGGCATTCTCCAGCCGGTGGAGAATGTCGTCGGTTTTGATCCATTCCTTGATGTCGGACCCGAGGCCGGCGCGGCCGTTTTCCAGCGACTGACAGGCCTTTTGCAGGGCCTCGAGGAAATTCCGGCCGATGCCCATGACTTCACCCACCGACTTCATCTGCAAGCCCAGGCGGTGGTCGGCGCCGGGAAACTTGTTGAAGTTCCAGCGCGGGATCTTGACGATCACGTAATCCAGCGTCGGTTCGAAAAAGGCGGAGGTGGTCTTGGTGATCTGGTTTTTAAGCTCGTCCAGGCGGTAGCCGAGGGACAGCTTCGCGGCAATTTTGGCGATGGGGTAGCCGGTGGCCTTGGAGGCCAGGGCGGAGGAGCGACTTACGCGGGGGTTGATCTCGATGACGATCAGCTCCTCCGTCTCCGGATTTTGGCTGAACTGGATGTTGCAGCCCCCGGCGAAGTTGCCCATGGCCCGCATCGCCTTGATGGCCTGGTTGCGCATATCCTGGTAGGCCGTGTCGGAGAGCGTCATGGCCGGGGCCACCGTGATGGAGTCGCCGGTATGGATGCCCATCGGGTCGAAGTTCTCGACCGCGCAGATGATGACCACGTTGTCGGCCGAATCGCGCAGCAGCTCCAGCTCGAATTCTTTCCAGCCCAGGACGGCCTTGTCAATCAGTACTTCGTGGGTCGGGCTGGCGTCGAGGCCACGGCGCAGCATTTCCGGATAATCCTCCTGCGTGAAGCAGAACCCCCCCCCGAAGCCACCCAGGGTGTAGGACGGGCGGATGACCAGCGGAAAGCCGATCTCCTGGGCCGCTTCCATGCCTTCCAGGAAGGAATTAGCGATCATGGCCGGGGCGCACTTAAGGCCGATCTTTTCCATGTGCTTCCGAAAGAGCTCCCGATTTTCGGCCAGCTCGATGGCCTCCAGGTCGACGCCAATGAGGCGTACGTTGTACTTTTCCCAGAGGTTTACCTGTCCGCACTCGATGGCCAGATTGAGTGCCGTTTGTCCGCCCATCGTGGCCAGCACGGCGTCGACGTGGCGTTCCTTTGAGTACCTGCTCCACGCTCTCGATTGTCAGCGGCAGCATATACACGTAGTCGGCCGTCATCGGATCGGTCATGATGGTGGCCGGGTTGGGGTTGAGGATAGTGACCTCGATGCCCTCTTCCCGCAGGCTCCGGGACGCTTGCGTACCCGAGTAGTCAAATTCACAGGCCTGACCGATAATGATGGGCCCGGACCCGATGATGAGTACGGATTTGATGCTGGTGTCCTTAGGCATGGCGAGCGGCGGTTTTCTGAGACTGCCGCGAAGATAGAAGGATTAGACATACCCAAGGCCGGAGACCCCGCTAAGCGCTTGTTGGGGTTTTCCGAGCCTGACGAAAATGCCGCTATTTTGGGTCTATGCGAGCTTCGAAAAGGGGAGCCTAGTGGGCTAAGTGACCTTTTTCAAGGCGAAGAATAGGCACAAAAGAGCAAGTTTGCGGCGGCGAGCGGATTCCCAAACAAGCGCTAAGTACGGCAGGGACACGGCGGGCCACGCGGGTGCAATGCCCCGTAGCAAACCTACGCACAGCGGAAATTGGTGGCCCCTCACAATTTCCGTCTGCCCACCATCGTCAAAAGAGTGAGCTACGCAATTACGTGCTCGCCCAAGTCAGCCCCCTTATGTCGCGAAGTCTCACGCTGTTTCTGCTGTGCGCGTTTTTGCTCCCCTTGTATTCCCACGGTCAGTCCGCCTACCAATCCGGTTACCTCCTCACCAATGACGGGGCGACCCGGGAGGTCTTGATTCGCGAGCGTAACTGGTCGAGTAACCCCACATCCATCACCTACCGGGAGGTGGACGGCAAGACGGACCGGGTAGCGGAGATCACCGATTTACGGGGTTTTGGACTGGTGGGTGACCACCAGAAATTCGTTCGGGCGCAGGTGCGGGTCGAACAGTCGGCTGATCGGCTCAACCAGCTTTCGAGCCGCCCCGAACCAACGTTTATCTCCGATACGGTGTGGCTGCGTCAGTTTGTGGAGGGCCGCGCGGATCTGTTTTACTGGGCGAACGGCAAGTTTGAGCGTTACTTCTACCGACTGGACGACGGCCCCATCGAGCCCCTCCTTTACCGCCGGTACCTGGTGAGTAACACCCGCGTGCGGACGGACGAAAGCTACCGCGCCACGTTGGGGACGGTGTTGCGCTGTGAGGGAAGCGATATGCCCGGACTCGATAAGCTATCCTACACCAAAAAAAGCTTGCTGGAGTACATCATCGCGTTCAACGTGTGTACCGACACGCCCCAGGAACTGCTTGCCAGTCGCGAAGGCCCCGGGGTACGCCTGGCGCTGTGGGTGGGGGTGGAAACCCACGCGCCGCGGTACTACAACACCGCCCTGCTCTCCCGCGACCGGGTGATCGTAGGGTTTGAAACTGCGCTTGCTCCGCGGATTGGCATAGAAATCGAGCAGGGACTGGAATTCACCAATCGGCGGTGGTCATTTTTTAGTGGACTGAACTACCGGCGCTACCGGCAGCAAACCGGCATGCGCGGGCTCGACAACTCCGTCGATAGCCATTCGCTGGAGCTGCCGCTGGGTGCGCGGTTCCGGGTCCTGGACGTAGCCCGCAACCCGCTCTACCTGATGGGGTCGGGCGTAGCCGATCTGCCGTTCAACGACGCCCGTTTCCGGAGAGGCAAACGGTCCTTCGTCATGGGCCTGAACTTCGGGCTCAACGTCGGAGCCGGCGTGCGCATTGGCAAGCACCTGGAAATTGAGGGGGCCTACCGCTTCTCGCGCAATCTCCTGTACAATTACCGGACGGCATACTTGCTGGATAAGGGATTTGTCTTTGGTATCGCTTACCGCCGGTAATCCGCTTGCACCTTCCCCCGCCACGATTTACCTTTGCGCCCCGGGCGAGCGAGCCCTATCCGGAGGAATGGCAGAGTGGTTGAATGCACCGGTCTTGAAAACCGACGTACCGCAAGGTACCGGGGGTTCGAATCCCTCTTCCTCCGCTTCTTTCGCTCCGGAAGCCCTTACGATTTACGGCGCGGCTGCCGGACGCGTTTGTAGCCCAGTTCACCCAAAATCAGGTTCCAGAGCAGGTCGTAGGGCACCAACTCCATGTAGTACACCTGGGCGGACTCGCTCAGTGGGTAGTCCTGCATCTTACGCAGATACCTGCCCGTGTGGCGCTCTACCGCCGTTCGGTGAAAGCGCTGCACCGAGAGTTGCGCCAGGGCCTTGAGGAAGTACCGTACCCGCTCGTAGCCCGGGCCCCGGAGATGACGTTGGGCGTACTTGGTGATGGCTTCGATGCTGTAGTGGGATTCGGTGTGTCGATTTCGCATCACCTGATCGATGATCTGGAGGATCAGGAGATGGACGTTGCGGTGCGACTTTTCGGTACTCGCGCGCTGGAAGGAATTGACGAAGCGCTGTAGACGGAAGCGCTCTAGTCTGGTGTCGTCTTCTTGTAGAACTACCTGCTTGAGCTTGTAGAGTATGTACAGGTACGCCTCCATGATGCGGAAAGTCTCCGCGAGGTGAACGGGGTGCTGCTTGCTGATTCTAGCCAGGTCCATTGTCCGGTAGATGGCGTAGGCTTCCTGAAACTTCGCCGAACGAAGGCAAAGCAGGAGCATCATTTCATGGACCTTAAGGTAGTTGTGTTCGCCGGGACGGGTCTTCTCCAGCAGGGAACGCGCGAAGTTCATTCCGTTTGCAAAGTCATTGAGTTGGGCGTACGCTACCGATAGGTTTACCTCGAACACCTGGAACATGGTGGGTTGGGAGGTGTCCCGTTTTTGCAGGTATGCGAGCGCTGTCTCGGCGACCCGGATGACCGCCCGGTAATCGCGTGCCGCCAGGTAGCGATTCAGCTCAATCAGGTAGACGAGGTAGGAGATCGCGGGCACATCGTATTCCTGAATCGCATTGACGTGATGGGCATGGTAGCGTTTGGCTACCTCCTCGATCTCCCGCGGGTCACGCTGCACGTTCCGCAGGTAGGAGAGCTCGTTCAAGTCCGCAACGACGTCTTCGTACTTGCGCGACACGTCGCGGTACTCCCGGGCGCGGTCCCGGTAATACTCGTACTTGGCCGCATCGAACCTTCGGTTATTGTACTGCCGGCGAAGCATCGAGGCCGATTGGAAGGCGCCACTCAAGAATTCCGCTTCCGCGGCGGTGGTAAAGGCCTCTTCGAGGTAAGGCAGCAGAATGCCGGAGGCTACCGAGGTGCGCAGTTGCTTGCCGATCGTGATGAGCTTCCAGACATAGGCATAGGTGCGCTTCCGGTTGTCAGTGGACCGGTCGCTGACGGCGATGCGGGTAACCGCGTTTAGGAGCGCTATTTTCAGGGCGTGCTTGACCTTGCGAAAGGCAGCGGAGTTGGCCTCCAAACCCAGGTGACTGGCACCTTCCTGGTCCCCGGCGGTGGGATGGGCGCGTACGTAGGTCAACAGCTTCTCCTGTGCGTAACCTAGACGGGTATCCTTGGTGCAAAGCAGGGTGTGTTTATGTCCGAGTAACTCAACGAGTTCGGATAGGTGTCTCATGAACAAGTAAACCGATCGGCCAAAGAACTAGCAAACTTTAGACCGGGAGTAATGGGTGGGAGTAAACCGAAGAATAATGCGGGATAAGACTACTAAAAAAGGGGTTTTGCAACTGGTGTAGACCTGCAATCGGCGGCAGGAAATCGAGTAGTTGTGAACCCCGTTTACGTTTACCGCGCTCTTGGGCAATTTTTGACCGCTTTGTGTAGCATATTAGAAGGGCCACGGTAGAGGTGGGGGGGGAGGCAGTAAAGTCGGTAATTTAGTTCTCGGCAAGCGAATAGCACTTGTTGCAAAAATTGCAACATTACATTAGTGGGAACCCGTGAGTAGCTCGTCCATCCACCTCAGTATGGTATTCAGCACCTCCATTCTTTCGGGTTCGTGGTGCAGTTCGTGGTAGAGACCCGGAAAACTTTTGAAGGTGATGTTCTCCCCGTTCCGCTGTGCGAAGGCCTCACTGGCGGCATGGTCCGTAATGCGATCCCCCCCACCGTGGAGCAACAAGGTCGGTACGGGCAGCCCCCCCGAATAGGACTGCAGGTACACTGCCCGCTCCAGCAGGTCGATGCCCGTCTGGCTGCTCAGGCGGTCGTGGTTGTAGGGGTCGGCGGAGTAATCTTGTCCGACGCGGGGATCACGACTGAGCATAGCGGGGTTCAGTTGGTTGCTCAGCGTGAAGGTCGGGCGGATGCGCCGCATCAGGCGGCCCACGGCCACCACCACGGGGTTGGGCGTGAAGGCTTCGGCGATGTGGGGGGAGGTGACGATAGCGCCTATAATGGAGGGCCGGCGGCGAATGAGGTAGTGCAGCAAGAGTTGGCCGCCCATGCTCTGTCCGTACAGGAAAACCGGCCGGTCGGGGTAGCGGCGCTCGCAGTGTACCAATAGTTGAGCGATGCCGTCGAGGTAGTCCTTGTAGGCCCTGGCGTATCCCTTACGTCCCTCGCTGCGGCCGAAGCCCTGGCGGTCGTAGCCCAGCACGGCGATGCCCTGGGCGTTGAAGAATTCCGCGACCCCGTCGTAGCGTCTGCAGTGCTCTCCGAGGCCGTGAATAAGGCCGATAACCGCCCGGGCACCCGGCGCCTGCCAGTCTACGGCGTAGATGCGGTGGCCCAGTTCGTTGTTCCAGCTGAATTCGTCCATCATGGCCGGAAGATACACGTAAGCGGCGCGTTGCACGACCACTGCACCCGTGCCCCGCCACCCCCTAGTGCGGGTCTGAAGGCTTGGCTACCTTTGTGGGTATGAATGCTAGTCCCCGCATCGTTTTCATGGGTACGCCCGAATTTGCCGTGCCCAGCCTCGAGTTGTTAATAAAGCACGGGTACGCGGTAGTGGGCGTGATCACCGCCACGGATAAGCTGGGCGGACGTGGGGGCAAGCAGCTCCTCGAATCGCCGGTCAAACAAGCCGCCCTTCGCCTCGGTATCCCCGTTTTACAGCCTAAGAATCTCAAGGACGCGGCCTTTCAGGACCAGTTGCGCAGGTTAGCGGCCGACCTGCAGATCGTCGTTGCTTTCCGCATGCTACCGGAAGACGTATGGAAAATGCCGCCCCTCGGTACCTTTAATCTACACGGTTCGCTGCTGCCGAAATACCGCGGGGCTGCGCCGATCAACTGGGCGGTCATCAACGGGGAAGCCGAAACCGGGGCCACCACCTTTTTTATCCGCCACGCGATCGACACGGGGGACGTGCTGCTCCAACACCGGATGCCCATCGGACCCAACGAAACCGCCGGCGACGTCCACGACCGCATGATGGTAGCGGGGGCGGAGCTCGTCCTCCGTACGGTACGACTCATCGAGAACGGAATCTACACGCTGTCCAGGCAGGACGATACCCTGGCCATCCCCGCTCCTAAATTGCACCGGGAGACCTGCCGGATCGACTGGGCCCGACCGCTGGCGGAGGTGCACAACTTCATCCGGGGCCTCAGCCCCTGGCCCGCCGCCTGGACCCTGATGGACGGCAAGAACCTTAAGGTGATTCGCTCCCGTGCGGAGGAAGCGGCGCACCAACACGAACCGGGCACCATTCGCACCGACGACAAGACCTACCTGAAGGTAGCCTGTCCGGGCGGCTACCTAGTGGTGGACGAACTGCAACTGGCCGGGCGCCGGCGTATGACTGCCGAGGAATTCCTGCGGGGAGTGGAGGGGAACGACGGCCTTGTACTCGAAAACTGATTCCGCCGGCTTCCTCCTGGCGCAGGTATATTTGGGAGTATGATGACCCTGCTGCTTTTACTGTTTGTTGCCGCTACCCTTTCGGCCCAGGACCTCTACTTCGCGGATGAACCCACCCTGAGCCCGGACGGGAAGGAGATCGTTTTTGCCTACAACACCGATCTGTGGCGAGTCCCGACCGCCGGCGGCACTGCCGTTAGGCTCACTGCTCTGGAGGGCAACGAATCCAGCCCGAGCATCAGTCCGGACGGCAAGTGGCTGGCCTTCAGCTCCGACCAGTACGGCAACGAGGATGTCTTCCTGCTCCCCCTCGGGGGCGGGCGGATCAGTCGGCTGACCTACCACGAGGCGGACGACCAGGTGGAGAGCTGGTCCTGGGACAGCGACCGGGTCTACTTTACCTCCGGGCGGTACAATCGCATGGCCACCTACACGGTCCCCGTCACCGGCGGTACACCCGTGCGCATCTTCGGCGATCACTACTTCAATAACCTGCACAACGCCGCCGAGCACCCCGACGGCAGCGTGTACTTCAACGAAAGCTGGGAGAGTAGCCTCTTCGTACACCGCAAACGCTACCGGGGGCCCTTCAATCCGGACATCAAAAGTTACCGGGCCGAGACGGATACCTACACCCAACACACCGAATGGGAAGGCAAGGATATGCTGCCGCTGATCGACCGGGACGGGAAGGTCTACTTTATCTCCGACCGCGATAACGATGAGTACCGGCTTTACGCCCTGTCGGGACGGACCGTCACGCCACTCACGACCAACAGCCACTCCATTTTCACCCCCAGCATCAGCGCCGACGGCAGTACGCTGGCGTACGTGATGGACTACCAGCTCTACACCTACGATGTAGCCAGCCGGCGGGAACGCAAGGTGCCGGTGACCACGAACGGCTTCGAGGGCCTGGCCCAGCAGCAGGATTTTAGCACGGAGGGAAAGGTGAGCGCCTTCGACGTGGCCGGGGACGGTAAGAAGCTCGCCTTCGTGTCGCGGGGAGAACTGTTTGTATCGGACACTAAGGGGGACTTCATCCGGCAACTGGCTACCGGCGACGGTCGGGTAGGGGAGGTACACTGGTTGAAGGACCACCGCACCTTGCTCTACAATTCCACGGTGGAGGGCTACCAGAATTGGTTCACCCTGGCGGCGGACGGAAGCGGGCAGCCCGTACAGCGCACCCGCGATTCCCGCAACAACCGGCTACTCGTGATCAGTCACGATACCACCCGGGCAGCCTACCTGAGTGGCCGCGACGAACTGCGAATAATGGATCTGAATGGTTTCAATTCGGAAGTTGCCGTCACGGACGAATTCTGGGCCATCCAAAATACCGCGCCCCGCTGGTCGCCCGACGATGCCTACCTGGCCGCGAACGTTCGCCGGGACTTCGAGATGGATATCCTGATCTACGATACGAAGACGCGGGAGTCCTTCAACCTCACCGAGACCGGCGTCTCGGAGTGGGGACCGTACTGGTCGCCCGACGGCAAGTACCTCTATTTTTATGGGGCCCGTCACCAGCCGGGCTATCCGCGGGGCGGGGGAGACGTGAACGTTTACCGGCTGCCGTTGCAGCGCTACGGCGATCCCTTCCGTTCGGAACGTTTTGCTCGGTTGTTCACTACCGACAGTACCACTACGGATTCCGTTACCCGGATCGACCGGAGTGGAATGATGGAACGCATAGAACAAGTCGGGACGAGCTTCGGCGACCAGGGCAGCGTGGCCGTGGTGCAGGACGGGGAGCAACAGATCGTGCTCTACGGCGGGGACCAGGAGGAAGGGAAAACCAAGCTCTATAAAACCGTACTGCAACCCTTTGAGGACGAGGAAACCAAGAGCATCGCCGGCGAGGGAATCGGGGGGGCGGATGACCTGGTGATCGCCGACGGCAAGTACTACCTGATGGGAGGGGGGAAGGTCCTGAGGCTCGACCTGAAGGAAAATAAGACGGAAGCCATCGACCTGGACTACACCTTCCGCCGCGTTTTGCGGCCCGAATTCGAGCAGATGTACTACGAAACCTGGGCGAACCTGGAGCAAAACTTCTACGATGAGGAGTTTCACCAGGTTGACTTCAAGGCGCTACGCGACCAGTACGCGGCCTATTTACCCTACGTGAACACCCGTGCCGACCTGCGGCGGCTCACCAACGACCTGCTCGGAGAGCTCAACACCTCCCACTTCGGCTTCTATTCCAGCGGCGACGAGGAGGAAACGACCTTCGGCTCAAAAACCCTTGACCTGGGACTCCTCTACCAGAGCGAAACACCCTACGTGATCGAGCGGGTAATTCCCGACGGCCCGGCGGACTATCAAGGTCTGGACCTACGGCCGGGCGACCGCCTGGTTGCCATTGATGGACAGTCGCTGAACCCGGCCCGTAACCGGGAGGCCTACCTGGCACGACCGAGCGTCGACCCGGAGGTCACCCTAACGGTCGAGCGAGGTGGACAGCGGATCGACGTGGCGTTGCATCCCCAATCCTACGCTGCGGTACGCAACAATCGCTACGATGAGTGGGTAGACCACAACCAGTCGGTGGTCGATGAGGCTACCGAGGGAGGGGTGGCCTACGTACACATGAAGAACATGGGTGGGGGAGAACTGGACAATTTTTTAGACGAGATGGTCTCGGAGGGTTACCGGCGCGCAGGCGGCCTGATCCTTGATCTGCGCTACAATACGGGCGGTAACGTGCACGATGCGGTGCTGCAATTCCTCAGCCAGCGTCCCTACCTGAGCTGGAAGTATCGGAGCGGGGCCCTTAGTCCGCAGCCCAACTTCGCCCCCGAGGGCAAACCGATCGTCCTGCTGATCAACGAGCAAAGCCTCAGCGACGCCGAAATGACCGCCCAGGGCTTTAAGGAGCTTGGACTCGGCACCCTAGTGGGTACGCCGACTTACCGCTGGATCATCTTTACCAGCGGGGGCGGACTGGTCGACGGATCCAGCTACCGGCTGCCCAGTTGGGGCACCTACGGGCTCGACGGTCGTAACCTGGAGAAGACGGGGGTGGAGCCCGACGTAAGGGTCGACAATAATATGGCCGACCGGCTACACGGGCGGGACCCGCAGCTGGCCCGGGCCATCGAGATCGTGCTGAAGGAGAGTCAGGGCAAGCGCTAGGGCTGGATGACGACCAGGCCTTCGGTCAGGGGATCCAGGTGCTCGATGAGGGTGTCGAAGAGGGCCTCCCCCTCCTGGAGGTAGAAATTGAGGAAGCTGTCGTAGCGCTCCTGCAGTCCGTCTTCGGGAAAGAGCTTGTCGCGCAGTCCACGGATCTGGTTCATGGCCGTCTCGAAGCGCTGCTTTTCGGTGCGCCGCAGGCGCCCTTCGATGTTCTCCACGGCCTTGGCCTGGCGGGCGTGTTCCCCCAGCACCGATTTGGCCAGCGTAGGGTCGATCCGCTCGGCCTTCTCCGCGATGCGCTGGAAAAGCGATTCGAGTTCCACCAGTTCCGCGGAAAGACTCAGTTCGTTTGCCGAGGCTTGGGCGACGTAATCGCGGATGATGAGGTCCGCCTTCCGGAAAAGTTGCCGGTAGTTCAGTTCCAGTTTGTCTAATTTTTTCTGGTTGCCCTTGTCAATCCACAACACGGAATTGCGGCGGATCAGCATTGGAAAATTCACGCCGAAGGTGGCAAACTGTTCCTTGCGCTCCAGCCAGTAGGCCAGTTCCCCACCGCCGCCGATGTAGGCCAGGTTTGGAAAGATCAGTTCCTGGAAGAGGGGACGCATGACTACGTTCGGGCTGAAGCGCTCGGGGGCCGATTCCAGTTCGCTCCGCAGTTCCGCCTCGGTAAATGTCTGATCGGTACCCAACACGCCGTAGTTCTCCCCGTCGCGGACGATGCGGTCGCGACGACCGGCACTCAGGTAAAACAGGTTAATCTCGCGGGCGTGGGCCTGCCCGCTGTAGCCGATCTCCTCGAGCGCTCGCTGGGCTTTTTCGATCAGGGGCTGGCTTACGGAGTCAAAAAGTTCCCGTTCCATGATGGGGCGAAAGGCCGCCTTAAAGGCCGGTCGGCTCATGTTCGCTACGACCAGCCCGTACTTCCCGAACAGGGCGTGCGCCAGGGCCACCGAAGCCGCTCCGTAGGTCGCGTTCTCCGTGTAGGCCGCTGCTATTTTGGCGTATATCTCCCGGGCCGTTTCCCGGTCGCCCAGGATATCCTTCAGTTCCCGCAGCACCACCGCCAATCCATCCGTATGGAGGGCACCGACCGATCCACCGGTGTCATTTTTCCATTCCAGACGGTGGCCATACACGTGGGCATGGTTAACCTCCTCGAAGTCGTGGTCCTCCCCGCCCATGATGAACACCGGAACAACTTGCCTGTCCGGGTAACGTGCATTGAGCTGCCGCGCCAGGTTGATCGCAGAGCAGATTTTCAGTACGTAATACAGCGGCCCGGTGAAGAGGGAGGGCTGGTGGGCGGTGATAACGGTAAAGGTATCGCGGGAACGCAGGTGCCCGAGTGCCTCGGTAACGGCGGCGACTTCCGGCAGGTGGCTGTACTGAGCTTTTAGTTCCTCGACCAGAAGCTCGCGGTCGGTACCGTCCGTTGCCTTATCCTCCATCACCGTGGCGAATGCATCCAACGTGACGGGATACTGATAAAAGGGGCGAAGGTCATCGCTGCCGGTCGCGTAGGCGACGTCGCGCTTGGAAAACTGGGGGACTTCGGCGAAGGGAACGCGTTCTATTTTCATGGCTTATCCTACAAGCCAAGCCCCTAAAGGTTTGCCGGACCGCCCGGCCGCCGTGGGGTACTTTTGCGTATGCCCATTTGGAAGATCGTTCGCTGGCCCCTCCTACTGCTCCTGCTTTACCTCGGTGGGGTGTTGCTGTACGGCACCCTGACCGACTGGACCCCTTCCGGTACCGAAGCCCTGCCGGCGAGCGGCGGTCAGACGGCTGCCCTGCCCCTGGTGAACGATTCCCTGCTCACGCTGACCACCTGGAACGTCGGCTTCGGGGGCATGGGGGCCGAGGACTACTTCTTCTACAACCGCGGAGATTTTTTCTGGACCGACCTCGGTAAGGCCCGCGCCTCCCGCGATAACGTCGACCGCTACGTTGCCGGCCAGCAGCTTACCCTATCCTCCACCCGGAGCGACTTTTTCCTGCTGCAAGAGGTCGACACCGCCAGCCGGAGGAGCTACTACCTCAACCAGTTAGCCCTGGACCGGCGTACCCGCCCCGACTACGCGGCCTACTACGCCCCCAACTTTCAGAACGGCCGGGTGCCTATCCCGGTATTCCAGCCCTGGGACCACTACGGTGCGGTGCAGAGCGGTCTGCTGTCGCTCAGTCGCTATCAGCCGACAAATGCTGAGCGTATCCAGCTACCCGGAGACCTGCCGTGGCCGACCCGCTTGTTTGAGCTGGACCGCTGCGCCCTGCGGCAAGTGTTTCCCACCCGCTTCGGACCGGAACTGGTCCTTTACAACGTCCACCTGTCCGCCTACGACGCCGATGGAGGGGTCCGTCGGGAGCAAATGCAGTATATCCGCAAACTGGTACTCGAAGATTACGCCGCCGGACGCTTCGTCATCGCGGGCGGCGATTGGAATCAACTCCCCCCGGGTTTCAACTGGTTTTCCCTCAACCCCACCGTGGAGCAAACGGTGCTTGCCCCGGGGGTCGGCTTTGACTTCATGCCGGTAGGGTGGAACTGGGCCTACGATCCGGGCCGCGCGACGGTACGCGAAAGCGATGCACCCTACGATGCCCACCGCTCCCAGCGCAGCGTGATCGACTTTTTCCTGACGAGCCCCAACGTGCGCATCCGCCGCGTGAAGACCCTCGAGCAAGGCTTTCAATTTAGCGACCATCAGCCCGTTTATCTGGAAGCCGAACTGCTGCCTTAAGTAAGTGTTACCCCCACTATGAAACGCACACTCCCTATCTGGATACTCGCTTACGCCGGCCTTCTCCTCACTGCCTGTAATTCTTCCGCTATCGAACCCACCACGGAGACGGTCGCGGTGGAATACGGCAATCCGGCTGCGGATGGTTTTGACGCCAGCGGGTCCGACGAGCGCGCCATTGCTATTGCCGATAGCGTAGTCATGGCCCACGGCGGCCGCCAGGCCTACGATGAGGCCCGCTACTTTCAGTGGAACTTCTTTGGCGCCCGGGAACTCACCTGGGACAAGGAAGAAGAGCGGGTCCGCATCGAAACCCCTAATCAGGAAATGATCTACCTGCTCGACTACAGCGACGACGACCTCACGGGTGCCGTACGCAAGAACGGGGAAGAAATGACCGATCCGGATAGTCTGGCCCTGTATCTCCAAACGGCCAATTCCATGTTTATCAACGACAGTTACTGGCTCGTACAGCCCTTTAAGCTAAAGGACAGTGGCGTAACCCTTAAGTACGCCGGAGAAGCCACCGATCCGCTCAAGAACCGCCCCTCCGAGGTGCTCGAACTGACCTTCCGGGAAGTAGGCGATACTCCCGGCAACCGCTACCGCCTCTACGTAGACCGCGAAAACTACCGCATCAATACCTGGGATTTCTTCCGTGATGCCGCGGATACCGAGCCCGCTATGGAAACCCCCTTCGACGGGTACCGGGAGTATAACGGCGTCATGCTGTCCGGCGACCGAGGCGGGCGGTTTCAGCTCTCGGACATCGCGGTGACGGACGAGCTCGACGAGGCCGTATTCACGGAGTTTTAGCCTAAAAGCCAATGCGCTTACGCTGGATGCTGAGTTCCTTGGTATCCAGTTTGAGGTGTTCCACGTCGACCTTGAGGATCTTGGCCCGGCCCTTGCGCGTTCGGCCGTGCTCCGCGGCCAGGCGTAGGTCGTGCCGGCGCAGTATGTCGGTCACGATCTGCCGTACCGTGCGGGCGTTACCGAAATAGGCGTCCCTGAATTTGTAAAGGAAGTTTAGGTATTTCACCAAGTGCGCCTTGGCCGGCGGGGTGAGCTGGGCCTCGCCCTTTTTGAGCATACGGCCGGCGATGTCCACCAGCTGGGCCGGGGTATAATCCTCGAACCGCAGGACGTTGTCGAAGCGGCTGCTGAGCCCCGGGTTGGCCTTGAGGAAGGTGTCCATGTTATCCGGGTAGCCCGCCACGCACACGAAGAATTCCCCCCGGTGATCTTCCATGCGTTTCAGCAGGGTTTGAATGACCTCGTCACCGAAGTCTCCCCGTTGGGAGGAGGTGGTCTGTGTCAGGGCATATGCCTCGTCGATGAAAAGCATGCCGCCGAGGGCCTGCTCGATGACCTTGGCCGTCTTGCCGGCGGTTTGCCCGACGTAGCCCGCCACGAGGCCCTGGCGGTCGGTTTCTACGATGTGCCCCCGTTCCAGGATGCCCAGGGCATTGAAGAGGGTGGCCAGAATACGGGCCACCGTGGTCTTGCCGGTGCCGGGGTTGCCCACCAGTACGGTGTGCAGGTTAAAGGCGTTGAGGACGTCGCGGCCGGTCTTGCGGTAGTAGCGGACCAGCCGCACCAATTCGCTGATCTGGTCCTTGATGTGGTCCATGCCCACCAGGGAGTCCAGCTCCGCCAGAGCGCTCTGCAGCAGGGCTTCGTTGACGGGAATAGCGGGCCGCTCATCCTGGCTGCTGTGTTGAATCTTCCTGATGTCAACCCACTCGACCGTGCTGAGCCGTTCGTCGCTGAGTGTGGTCCCGGTCTCGTCCTGTTCCATTAGCCGGAGCGCCATCCGGACCTTCGCCTTCTCGATCAGGTCGTGTACGAAGCGGGCGTTGCCGAAGGTGCGGTCCCGGTTGCGAAAGGCCTGGACAATGATCTCATCCAGGGCGCCCTTCGCCTCCGGGGTCAGCGAGATACCGAGCTGTTCGGCGGCATAGTCGGCAATGCGGCTCAGCTCCTGCGGCAGGAAATTCCGGAACTCGTAATGGTGTTTGAAGCGTGATTTCAGGCCGGTGTTGCTGTCGAGAAAGCGGTTCATCTCCTCGGTGTATCCGGCCACGATGACGGCCAGGTCGCCGGCGCCGTTCGACATTTCCTTGACCAGGATCTCGATGACCTCCCGGCCGAAATCCTTGCCGTCGTCGTTGCTGCGCGCCAGGGAGTAGGCCTCGTCCAGGAACAGCACCCCGCCGCGGGCACTCTCGATGACCTCCCGGGCCTTCGGGGCGGTCTGCCCGATGTATTCGCCGACGAGGTCGACCCGATCGGCAACCACGGTGTGGCCGATGCTCAGCAGGCCCATTTTCTTGTACAGCTTGCCCATCATGCGGGCCACGGTGGTCTTCCCCGTTCCGGGGTTGCCGCTGAAAATGGCGTGTACTTCGATACCGGAATCCATCTCAAAGCCGCGCTTCTTTCGCAGTTGAAGAAAGCGGATGTACACGGCATGGTCGCGCACCTGCTGCTTGACCTCCTGCAGGCCGATGAGGGCGTCCAGCTTCCCCATAATACGCTCGAAGCTGTCTGCGTCCTCCGCCTCGTGATGCAGTAGGGTAGGATAATCACTGCCCGGTAGGTAGACGGCCGGTAGCCCTTCCAGGGCCTCATCCGATACGGTGAAGGGCACGGAGGCCAGTAGGCTATCGAGAAAAACCAGGTCCGCGGTGTAGTGGTCTTCTCTCCACAAATTAGGATTGGCGGCCCCCCACCCGGCGGTGAGCTGAATCGTCTCCTGTCCGGCCTGTACCTGTTGCAGCCGGCAGACCTGTCCTTTCAACTCCCGGGCCTCGTTGTGGAACTTGGTAAACAGCTCCAGGTGCCAGGTACGGTCGGGTTGCAGGTTCCGAAAACTCAGTTGCAGATAAACGTAGCGCGTCTCCTGTCCCGAGAACTGACGGAGGTAAGTTCGATCGTCTTCCGAGACATCGTCGTAGGGGCCTTCGTATAACCGTACGGACTGCAGTTCCAGATACCGGTC
The DNA here is from genome assembly GCA_963803525.1 of Lewinellaceae bacterium. Classification (GTDB taxonomy): domain Bacteria; phylum Bacteroidota; class Bacteroidia; order Chitinophagales; family Saprospiraceae; genus Neolewinella. The sequence goes on along the minus strand of CAWDMV010000001.1, from coordinate 413,030 downwards.
CGCGACGCGGGACTTGGACGTCAGGAAGCCGGGGCCATACTCATCTTCCTCGCCATCACCATCGTCGTCGTCGTCGGCGGCGGCCTCGATGACGTAAAAGTACTTACTGCCGACCTTCTGCCCCTGAATGTAGGCTTCCCAGCAGTAGGTACCGGCCTTCCAGAAATTTCCATTCTTCTGGTTTCCCCAGCCCTCCCGGAGGTAGACGATGGGGTCGAACTTACTCACCTCCTTATCTAGGGACAGGGTGCAGATTTCGGTCTTGCCCGAATCATCGCTCGCGAAACACTTCAGGTCCACCCGCAGGGACCAATCCTCCTCGTCAAAACGTTTGTTGAACAGCGTGAGCTCGCAATAAACGTAGGCCGTTTCGTAGCGGTCGAATACCTGACGGTACTTTTTGACATTGTCCCACAGGTACTCCGTGGAGTTGTACACCTTGAGCTCCCTGAACTTGAATGGCGGCGTGGTCGCGGCTTTTTCCTTGGTCTCCCGCATGCAGTAAATGTAGAGGTTTAATCCAGTAAGGAGCAAGGTGGGGCTGCCTAGGGCGTACTGCCAGCCCATAAAGTTTCGTCCGCCGCCCGGCCGACCCAATGATTCAAACTTAATACCCCGGCAACTTTGGTCCGCCAGGCAGGGGTTACCTTACGCAAAGTAAGCCCCCATAATAGCTGGTACTATGCACACTACGGCACTCACCGAAATGAAATGGCGCCGCTACGACGGCCGTAAAATAGAAAAGCCCATCGCAGTGGCGGTTGAGGAAACCGTGGTGCGGGAACGGGCTGACGGGCATCGGCTCAAGGTCTGCATCGGTACCGATAGCCAGGTACGCGGCAAAATCATCGAGTTTGCCACCGTCATTGTCTTTCTGCGCGAAAAGCGCGGAGGCTTCATGTATATCGCCAACTATAAGAGTGAGCTGAAGATGGGTCTGCGGGAGCGCATGATCCACGAGGTCGGCAAGTCGGTAGAAATCGCCTACGCGCTCTGCGCTACCCTCGACCGGCACCACGTGGAGCTGGAAGTGCATGCCGACATCAATACCGATCCCCACTTTGAAAGTAACGTCGCCCTGAAGGAGGCTATGGGGTATATCCTCGGGATGGGCTTTGTGTTCAAGGCCAAACCCGACGCCTTCGCCTCCTCGGCCTGCGCCGACAAGGTCTGTTAGCCGGCCGGCGAACATCCGGGCTGTAGTATGAGTACCTTGTTGGTTAAACCGGTCAAGATGAATTACCTGCTTCCCCTTTCCCTCCTCCTGGCGACCGCAGCGTTCGCCCAGACGGACTACGCCAGCTCGGCCGCCGCGGCCGACGCTATCGACGATAAGGTCATCGAGTGGCGTCGCCACGTACACCAGTACCCCGAGCTGAGCAACCGGGAGTTTGAGACCGGCAAGTACATCGCACGACATCTCGAGAGCCTGGGCCTGGAGGTCCGCACCGGAGTTGCCCACACGGGCGTCGTCGGGGTGCTGAAGGGAGGCAAGCCGGGTGGGGTAGTGGCGTTGCGGGCCGACATCGATGCGCTGCCCGTGACCGAACGGGTCGATATTCCGTTTGCCAGCAAGGCCAAGGGGGAATACCGCGGCGAGGAGGTAGGCGTCATGCACGCCTGCGGCCACGATACCCACGTTGCCATGTTGATGGGCGCTGCCGAAGTCCTCAGTCAGCAGAAAGCTGATATACCCGGCACTGTCGTTTTCCTTTTCCAGCCCGCTGAAGAGGGCGCGCCCGAGGGCGAAGAGGGTGGGGCCAAGCTCATGGTTGAGGAAGGCGTGCTCTCCGACTACGGAGTTGAAGCGGCCTTTGGCATTCACATCAATTCTCAGACGCCGGTGGGTCACGTCAATTACAAGCCCGGGGGCGCGATGGCAGCCGCTAACAGCTTCACCATCGTGGTCAGGGGCAAGCAGGCCCACGGCTCCGCGCCCTGGTCCGGGGTGGATCCCATCACCGCCGCCGCTCAGATTGTGGTGGGCTTACAGATGATCATTGCCCGACAAACGGAGCTCACCAAGGAGCCCGCCATCATTAGCGTGGGCAAGATCAGCGGAGGCGTCCGCAACAACATCATCCCCGAGGAAGTCACCCTGATCGGGACCATCCGCACCCTCGACGAGGATATGAAGACCGAGATCTTCGACCGCATTCGGCAAACCGCCACCCGCACTGCCGAAAGCAGCGGAGCAACCGCCGAGGTCACCATCAACGAAGGGTACCCCGTCACGTACAACGATCCCGATATGACCGCCCGTATGCTCCCTACCATCAAGTCTACGGTCGGCGACGAAAACGTGCATCTGGTCAATCCCATCACGGGAGCGGAAGACTTCTCTTTCTACGCCAAGGAAGTACCCTCCGTGTTTCTTTTCCTGGGTGGCATGCCGGCTGACCAGGATCCGGCGACCGCCCCCGGTCACCACACCCCCGATTTCTTCATCGACGACAGCGGCCTCAAGTACGGCGTCCGCCTGTACACCAATCTGGCACTAGATTATCTCCATGGCGAGCAGGGCAAGTAGCGAAACCTTATGCTTTCTCTGGACTGTCCTCCTGTGTTGCCTGGCCTGCCCCCTGGCCGCACAATTGGACTCCAACTTTGTCGAAGTCTTTAGCGACCAGACCCGCATCAACGGAGGGCTGCGCTACCGGGATAATTCCGTTTCCTTTCTCGTGGGAGACGAGGAAACCGTCAAGCTGTCCAACCAGGGCCTCGCGCTTCGCATCGGGGGCCGCTATAAGTGGGTGGGCTACACCTTCAGCATTCCACTCAGTGATCTGGGGACCGGGACCGAGCTGGGGAACGCCCGCTCCCTGGGCGTAAACCTTCAGTTATACCGGGATAAGTTTTACCTCAACTTGAACGTGCGGCGAACCACGGGTTTCGAACAGAGCCAACCGGAGGCCCCGACCATCTTTCGGGAGGACATCCGCTTCATCAATGCCCTGCTCTACGGCTTTCGTATCCTCAACAGCAAGCAGTTTAGCCTGCGCTCGAGTTTCAGGTTACGGAACCGACAGCTCCGCAGCTCCGGGTCCCTACTGCTGGGGGGACTGATCAACCGTCAGATCCTCACTTCCGACAGCCTCACCCTGCCCTTCAGCGGGGAACGGGAGCTGAGCATCGATCGGTATTCCCAGACTAAGCTCGGGGTAGGCATCGGTTATGCCTACACGGCCGTGCTGGGCAAAGGCTTCTTCGTGACCCCCTTACTCATCGCCGGGCCGGAAATCCGGTTTATTGATTACGATCCCGTAGGTACCAACCGCGAGATCGAAGACTTTCGCGTAAGTCCCCGACTACGGGGTCGCCTGGCCTTTGGCGTTAACGGTACGCGCAACTACGCCTCCATCAACGCCGCTTATTTACCTAGCTTTGACCAGACGGCCAACCTCAATACCCGTCTGTCCGAAACCCAGATCGAACTCATCCTAGGTCACCGCATTGGAGTGATCAAATAAACGACCTGCACGCGTATGTCCCTTTTCGCTTACGGATTCGCCCTCATTCTGATTGCCGCGGGGGTATACCACTTCGTCAACCCGCAGGTCTATTACCCCATGATGCCGGACTGGTTCCCCAAGCCAGCGGCTAACGCGGCGGGAGGACTATCCGAGATCGTCATCGGCGTGGCAATGCTCGTACCGGCCACCCGGCTCTATGGGCTCTACGGGGCGGCAGCGCTTATGCTCGTATTCCTGCCCCTTCATCTCGTGGACCTGCTGCGCGACCGCCCGGTGCTGTTCAACAAGTCGGTAGCCGCCGTCCGCCTGCTCATACAGTTTGCCCTGATCGCCTGGCTCGTGTGGGAAGCGCGGGAGCTCGGGGCGGGGCCACCGGTGCAGTGACGGGAAACCTTAAAGCCCGTCGTTTTAAGCCGGGCTTACACACTAATGTGCATTTCAAGCATGTTTTGCATCTAAGCAGTAGAAACAGAAGATTATGAACACCACACTCAGCGAGAGCGAAATCAGGGGAGATCGGACCGGCAAGATTACCGCCACGGTTGGCTTCCTGCTCATCCTTGTCCTCCTGCTCGTCCCTATCTTCTTTTTTCAGAATCCACCGCCCGGCCAGCCCGGCATCCTGGTGAACCTGGGTTTCGTGGACACGGGACAAGGCAACGACAACGCCGCGGCACCCACACGACCCGACGTAAGGCCGGAGCCCGAGCCCACTCCCGTAGCACCCGCGACCCCGCCCCCTCCGCCCCCACCCCCGGCCACCAAACCGGATCCCAAGCCCGCGCAGCGGGAGGTCATTGCTACGGAAGACCCCGCCGAAGTCGCCCTGCGCAAGCAGAAGGCCCGGGAGGAAGCCGCCCGCCAGGCGGCAGACCGTGAACGCAAGCGCGAGGCCGACGCCGAACGCCGCCGCCAGCAAGCCGAGGCCGACCAGGAGCGTCGCCAGCAACAGGCCGAAGCCGCCGAACAACGCCGTAAAGCCGAAGCCGCCGAAGCCGCCCGCGTGGCCGCCGCCGAGGCCGAACGCAAGCGGCAAGCGGAAGCGGATGCCCTCAAAGGTCAACTCGGAGGATCCTTCGGTACCGGTGCCGGTAAAGGAAACACCGGCAAACCCGGCAACCAGGGCGTCGAGGACGGCGATCCCAACGCCGATCGCCTCAGCGGTATCTCTACCGGCAGCGGCCGCGTCAGTGGCGGATTAGGTGGACGGGGCGTGCGCGCCAGCCCCCCGGTACAGGTAAATTCCCAGGTCTCCGGTACGGTGGTCGTCGAGGTATGCGTCAATCCCGACGGACAAATAACCAAGGCGAACTACACCCAGAATGGCAGCAGTACCGCCGATCCCACGCTCGTGGCCGCCGCCATCACCAATGCTAAACGCTGGCGCTTCGACGCCAACGCGATGGCCCCCGCCGAGCAGTGCGGACGCATCAGCTACAATTTTAAGGTGCAGTAGCATCGGCTTTACCGCAGCTGAATAACCTTGACCTCCTTAGCCTTCAGGTCGATGGATTCCAGGTCGATCTGCCGCATCCCCTCGCTTACTTCCAGCCCTTGCGTGTAAGCGGCCAGGGCCTCCGCGTAGGGGGCGAGGTCTACCTGCGTGCGCGGGCTACCATTGCCGTTAAAGATTACCATCACGCGCTCGTCACGCGTATGTCGGAAGTAAACGTAGATACCATCTATGGGCACGAACTGCGTGAGTTCCCCCGTCGTAAGCGCCTCGCTCTGCCGGCGGAAGGTGGTTAGGGCTTTCGTGTAGTCGAAGATGGCGGTTTGCGCCTCACTTCGCCCGGTAGGTTCAAACAGGTTCCGTTCGTCTCCGGGGAAGCCACCGGGGAAGTCGATCCGCCCGCCCTCCCCGAAACCGCCACCCGATCCCTCGAAGGCAAGCTCGGTACCGTAGTTCAACATCGGGATTCCACGCAGGGTAAGCAGCAGGGCCAGCGCGCTTTTCATCTTCTGTACGTCCCGCCCTACGGAAGTGAAAACCCGGGCGATGTCGTGGTTATCCAGGAAGATCACATTCTTGCCGGGGTCGCGGTAGAGGTAGTCCTGGGCCAGCGTGTAGTAGAGCCGGAGCACCCCCTCGGTCCATCCCGGTTCGGCATCCAGGGCCTCGTTGATGGCGAAGTACAGCTGGAAGTCCGTGACGCCCGGCAGGTGGGTGTCGAAGTCCTGGTGGATGCCCCGCCCCCCGGTGAACCAGGCCTGGACCGCCGGCCCGTGCACCCAGGTTTCGCCAAATATGCCAAGGTCGGGGAATTCGGTGAGGAGACGCGCGTTCCAGCGGGCCATGAAGTCGGCGTCGGAGTACGCGTAAGTGTCGATGCGGAAGCCATCCTGACCGCTGTAGAGCGTCCACCAGATGCTATTCTGAATCAGGTAGTTTGCGAGGTGGGGATTCCGCTGGTTGAGGTCGGGCATGTGCTTGTCGAACCATCCGTCCGTCATCAGTTGTTTGTCTCTGGCGCTGGCGTGGGGGTCGAGCAGGGTGGTGGCCCGGTAGGTCGTTTGGGTGTACTCCGGCCACTGGTGGATCCAGTCGGTGCCCGGCAAGTCCTGCATCAGATAGTGTCGGTCACCGACGTGGTTGAAGATCACGTCCATGATCACTTTGATGCCGCGCGCGTGGGCCGCGCTGACCAGTTCCCGGTACTCGGCGTTGGTCCCAAAGCGGCGGTCGATGCGGTAGTGGTCGGATACGGCGTAGCCGTGGTAGCTTTCGTAGGGCTGGTCGTTTTCCAGGACGGGGTTGAGCCAAAGCGCCGTGACGCCGAGGTCCTGGAGGTAGTCGAGCCGATCGATGATGCCCCGCAGGTCACCCCCGTGGCGAAAGAAGACCTTATCCCGGCGAACGCCCTGCTGGGCCATGCCGGCAATGGAGTCGTTAGTCGGATCTCCATTGGCGAAGCGGTCGGGCATGATGAGGTAAATCAGGTCCGCCGAACTGAGCTGCGCGCGGCCCTGACCGTCGCGGGGGTGGGCGTCCAAGCGGTACGGCACGCGCTTGCTGGCTCCATCATCACCCGTCAGCACGATGTCGAATGCACCGGCTGGTGCTCCGGGACCAATGTGCAGGCCGACGAAGAGGTAATTCGGATTGGCTTCCCGCTTCACGGAAGTTACGCGTACGCCCGGGTGGTCTACCGTGGCATCCGTATACAGCGCTACGTCCCGTTCGTAGATCAGTACTTCCAGCTTGGGATCTACCATACCGGTCCACCAGTTGGGGGGCTCCGTACGGGGGGTGACGCTCTCCCGTCCGGTAGGTTCGCGGATCACGTACTCCGCATGCTCCGTGCCCAGCGGCAGCTTTTGCATGGGGTCGTCGTTGTAGATCGCGGATTGCTGGGCGGAAGTAAGCAGGCTCAGACTGAGCAAAAGCGTAGAAAACGTAAACCGCATGTGGTCGAACTTTATGGCCAAGTTAGCTTAATTTGTAGCGTGTGGCGTCTCCTCCTGGTCTTCGCGGGTATTGTGCTGATGGTCAACGGCTGCAACGGACTCCTGAGTGGACAGCTGGGTACCCAGAAACTACGGGTACTGCCCCTTGAGGAGGTGGATCAAGGGGTGGGGGACGTAGACTACCTGCAACTGACCGGAGCCGAAGTGGCCCCTACTCAACTGACCTTCCGGCCAAGGCGGGGGGCACGGATGCAGGTGCAATGGCCGCTCATGAGCCCAGACGACTTGCAACGCTACCGGGATGGGCAAACCATCACGGTTACCGCCATCGGTTGGGTAGAAGCCGATCCTACGTTCACTCCCCGCCCGCCCGATCTTCTCCGTGGGTTTGTCTCGGAGCCGAAATTTACTCCCGCAAACACGACGGCCTGGAGGGCACAGCGAATTGAATTAGGCGACCCTACCCTTTACCTTCACCTGGGCGAGGAGCCCTTACCGTGGTATTGGCAACTTCTGATGACCCTGGCCGGGATAGGACTCGCCCTCGGCACCGAAATTTTTTACCACCGACGGCGCGCGTACGGACGAGACGCTCCCCGGTAGGCCCACAAGCAAAAGGGGAGCAGGCCCGTGAAGGCCGCTCCCCTGATTTCCCGTAGGTGCAACTTAAGCTGCACTTTTAGTTAGCCACTTTCTCACTACCGAGTGTAGAGGCGATGTACTGACGATTGAGCCGGGCGATGTGCTCGACGGAGATTGCCTTGGGGCATTCGGCCTCACAGGCGGTGATGTTGGAACAGCGGCCGAATCCTTCGGCGTCGTGCTGGGCGATCATACGTTGCACCCGCGCGTCCGCCTCTACCTTTCCCTGGGGCACCTGGGCCAGGTGACTCACCTTGGCGGCGGTAAAGAGCATGGCGGAGGCATTAGGACAGGCCGCGACGCAGGCACCGCAGCCAATGCAGGTAGCCGCATCGAAGGCGTGGCTGGCCTGGTCCTTCTCGATCGGAATGGCGTTCCCGTCCTGTGCCTGTCCGGTATCGACGCTGATGAAGCCGCCCGCCTGGATGATGCGGTCGAAGGCATCGCGGTTGACGACCAGGTCCTTGACGATGGGGAAGGCCCGCGAGCGCCAGGGCTCGATGGTGATGGTCTCCCCGTCGCGGAAGTTGCGCATGTGGAGCTGGCAGGCCGTGGTCTGCTGCATCGGGCCGTGGGGGTAACCGTTGATGACCAGCGAGCAGGTGCCGCAGATGCCTTCCCGGCAATCGTGCTCGAAGGCGATGGGGTCTTCCTTTTGATTGATGAGCTTCTCGTTAAGTACGTCCAGCATCTCCAGGAAGGACATGTGGTCGTTTACGCCATCCAGGTCATAGCTGACGAACTGCCCCTTGGAGAACTTGCCCCCCTGGCGCCAGATTTTCAGCTTCAGTCTCATATTATCCATGGCAAATTATTTGTAGGACCTGGTCTTCAGTTCCACGTTCTCGAAAATCAGTTCCTCCTTGTGGAGTATGGGATCGGCGTCGTCCCATTCCCAGGCACTTACGTAGGCGTACTCGTCGTCGCGGCGCAGGGCTTCGCCTTCCTCGGACTGGTACTCCTCGCGGAAGTGGCCACCGCAGCTCTCGTTGCGGTCGAGGGCGTCGAGCATCATCAGCTCACCGAGTTCGAGGAAATCGGCGACGCGCAGGGCCTTCTCCAGTTCGGGGTTGTACTCCTTGATGCGGCCGGGGACGAACACGTCGCGCCAGAACTCATCCCGGAGTTCGCGGATCATGCGGCGTCCTTTCTGCAGCCCTTCGGCGTTGCGCGCCATGCCACAGTACTCCCACATGATCTTGCCCAGTTCCCGGTGGAAGGCCTCAGCCGACTTGCTGCCGTTGATGGCCATGAGGCGGTCGATGCGTTCCTGCGATTTGGCCTCGGCTGCTTTAAAGGCCGGTCCGTCGGGGTCGACCATCGGATTACGGATCTCATTGGAGAGGTAGGTGCCGATGGTGTAGGGTAGGACGAAATAGCCGTCGGCGAGGCCCTGCATGAGGGCGGAGGCCCCCAGTCGGTTAGCGCCGTGATCGCTGAAGTTGGCTTCCCCGATGGCAAAGAGGCCGGGGATGTTGGTCTGTAGGTTGTAATCTACCCAGAGGCCACCCATCGTATAGTGCACGGCGGGGTAGATCTTCATCGGCATGACGTAGGGGTCCTCGCCGGTGATCTTCTCGTACATCTCGAAGAGGTTGCCGTACTTCTCCTCGATGACGGCCACGCCCAGCTCCCGGATACGCATGTCATCCGCTTTGTACTCGTTGAGGCTGTGGGCCCGCGACTTGCCGTAGCGGTGGATGGCCGCATCGAAGTCGAGGTATACGGCCAGTCCGGTGGGGCTTACGCCCAGGCCTTCGTCACAGGCGGTCTTCGCGGCGCGGCTGGCTACGTCGCGGGGTACGAGGTTCCCGAAGGCGGGGTAGCGCCGTTCGAGGTAGTAGTCGCGGTCGCCCTCCGCGATATCGAGACCGGTCTTGCGGCCCTCGCGGATCGCGGCGGCGTCCTGCTGATTCTTGGGGACCCACACGCGGCCGTCGTTGCGCAGCGACTCCGACATGAGGGTCAGCTTTGACTGGTATTCGCCGGAGACGGGAATGCAGGTGGGGTGGATCTGGGTGAAGCAGGGGTTGGCCATGTAGGCGCCCTGCTTGACGGCGCGCCAGGCGGCGGAACCGTTGGAGTTCATGGCATTGGTCGACAGGTAAAATACATTACCGTAACCTCCGGTGCCGAGCACCACGGCGTGGGCGGCGTGGCGCTCCGTTTCTCCGGTCAGCAGGTTGCGGGCGATGATGCCACGGGCCTTGCCGTCCTCCATGACCAGATCGATCATTTCGTGGCGGTTAAAGAGCTGTACGTTGCCGAGGCTGATTTGCCGGCTCAGGGACTGGTAGGCGCCGAGCAGCAGCTGCTGGCCGGTTTGACCGCGGGCATAAAATGTACGGGATACCTGTACGCCGCCGAAAGAGCGGTTGGCGAGGAGTCCACCGTAATCCCGGGCGAAGGGTACGCCCTGCGCCACGGCTTGGTCGATAATGTTGACGCTTACTTCCGCCAGGCGATGGACGTTAGCCTCGCGGCTGCGGTAGTCCCCCCCCTTGATGGTATCGTAGAACAAGCGGTAAATGCTGTCCCCGTCGTTCTGGTAGTTCTTCGCGGCATTGATGCCTCCCTGAGCGGCGATGGAGTGGGCCCGGCGGGGACTATCGTGGAAGGTGAACACCTTGACCTGGTAGCCAAGCTCGCCAAAGGTCGCGGCGGCCGCGCCACCCGCTAAGCCGGTACCGACGATAATGACTTCCAGGCGGCGCTTGTTGTTGGGGGCCACGAGGGGCATCGACGAGCGGTACTGCTTCCACTTTTCGGAGAGCTCGCCCGGCGGGACGTTGGGTTGGAAGGACATAGTTGCTTAGTTATCGGGTTATTGCGCGCGCAGAAACATGATGATCGGGATGACGGCGAAGCCCAGGGGAATCAGGACGCTGTAGGTGTAGCCTACCGCCTTGATCAGGGGGGTGTATTTCTTGTGGTTCAGTCCAAGGGTCTGCCACGCGGACTGAAAGCCATGCCACAGGTGGAAGGCGATGAAGATCATGGCGGCTACGTAGAAGATGACGAAGCCGATATTCTCGAATACCCCGGCCACGAGGGTGTACAGGTCCTTTACCGGCTCTTCGTCGTAGGTCACCATGGCCGTATTGCCCAGCTTCATCTGTAACCAGAACTGGATCATATGGATCACGATAAAGACCAGAATGATCGTCCCCAGGGAACCCATGTAGATAGAGGACTTACTGGCCCCCGAAGTACGATCTACCTTGACGGCGTAGCGCTGGTCGCCCCGGGCTTTGCGGTTGTAGTAGGCGAGCAAAATGCCCTGAATCGCGTGGATCAGGATGAAGGTGTAGAGGCCGTAGCTCGCGAATTTGATGATGGGGTTGTGGGTCATGAAGTAGGCGTACTCATTAAACGCCTGCCCGCCATCCGGAGCCAGTACCAACTGCAGGTTGCCCAGCAAGTGGATGAGCAGAAAAACGATCAGAAATAAACCGGTCAGGGACATGACCACCTTCTTTCCGATACTGGAAGTCAGGAATTTGGTGAACCAAGACGTCATATATTATTTCGTTTTTGCGTAGAGAGGCAAAACTAACCGTAATTATCTAGAGAACAAGTCGGGGTGGGTATCCCGTTTTATGTGGCCTACTTTTTAGATTTTGTCTAAATAGTTGCCCCGGCCCAGGCGTAACAAAGCCCCGACGTCTGGCGACGCCGGGGCTTTGTAGGGTTATCGAAGAGCAGAGCGCTTAAACCGCGGCGAGCTGCGCTTCGATCTTTTGTGCGAGTGCCTCTTTGGTAGCGAAGCCCACGTGCTTATCCACGACCTCCCCGTCTTTAAGAATAAGGATGGTCGGAATGTTCCGCACGTTAAAGCGCGCGGTGAGTTCGGAGTTCTCGTCGACGTCGACCTTGGCGATCAGGGCCTTGCCCTCGTATTCCTTCGACAGTTCTTCCACGACGGGACCGATCATCTTGCAGGGGCCACACCATTCCGCCCAGAAGTCGACCAGCGCGATTCCTTTTTTCTCGAGCACTTCCTCCGTGAAGTTCCCATCGTTTAATTCGAAAGCCATGTTGTATTAATTTACGTTCACTGTGCAAATCGCACGCTATCCAAACGCGATGCGACCCGCATTGGTTGACCCAAGTACCGTACCGCCCGACCCTTCATGCCAAGCCCTTCCCCCCGCCTATCGTCTCGTGAGCCCGGTCCTCTGCTGCCTAAAACCTGGCTAATCCTAGCATTGGTCAGCGTAGGGCTCCGCGTGGCCCTTCCTCCTCAGGCGGTAGAAAGCTTATACAGTCGCGGACTATTTCCCGTCATCCGTACCGGCTTGGATGCCACGCTGACTCGGTCTCCCCTGCCTTTGTTCTACCTCTTTTTGCTGGTGTTGCTGGCCGTAGTGGCCTACGGTACCCTGCGGCTCGTACGCCGGGGGTGGTCCTGGCGCGCGTTGGTGTACGGCAGCACCCGATTGCTGTCCATTCTGCTGGTCTCGTTCTTATGGTTGTGGGGGTATAACTACGGGCGCCAGCCGGTAGAGGAGTCCATGAGTTTTACCCGCTATCAGCCCACGCTCGATGAGCTGCGGGAAGAGGTTTATGCGACTGCTAGCCGCCTTGCTGAATACCGGCAAGCGGTCAGTCGGGATACCCAGGCCCTAGCATCTGCTCGGTTTCCGGTCGATCTAGAGGCGACGCTCCGTCCACTCGTGGCCAACGCACTAGCACGTCACGGCTACCCGGCCCCCGGCACCCCACGGGGCCGGCAGCTGCTTCCCAGAGGCATCCTGTTGCGTCTCGGTACGGCCGGCGTTTACTGGCCCTGGGCCGCGGAAGGAAACATCGACGCCGGACTGCACCCCCTGCAGAAACCCGCCGTACTGGCGCATGAACTCGCACATGCTTACGGATTTGGGGATGAAGGAACCTGCTCCTTCTGGGCGTATCTCGCCGCGGCGCAGACTAAGGACCCCCTCCTGAGGTATGCGCTCGAATTAGCCTACTGGCGACAGATTGCCGGCCTGCTGCGGTACGCCGACCCCGAAGCCTACCTCGCGTGGCGGGAAGCGGAGCTGGACCCGGGCATCCGCAACGACCTCACCGCTATTTATGCTAACGGGGAGTTGTACCAAGACCTTGCACCCGCGCTCCGCGACGCCACTTACGCCACCTACCTGCGGGCGCAGGGCATCCACGAGGGGCTACTGAACTACGGTAGGGTAGTGGAGCTGGTGGAAGGCTACCGGCGATCCGCCTGGCTTATTCCTCCATCCCGATAACCAGCTCCGTCCGGCGGGTCCCGAGTAGTCCGCCCTGCGCCGCCGGGGTCTCCTCCGCTCGTCCGTAAAAACCCATCCCTCCGGCAACGATTCGTCCGGCGTCGAGCCCGAACTGACTAAGCTGTAAGGCCACGTTTACCGCACGGCGCAGGCTACTGTCGTAGGCGAGCAGGGCATTTCCATCTACGCTTTCCGCGTGGCCAATAACGAGATAGCTTGCCCGAGGATAATTTCTAAGCGTAGCGGATAACTTGCGTAGTAGCTGTTGTCCACTAAGGCTGACGGACTGACCATCAGTGAATAAGAGCTGCTCGTTCATCACCAGCTTCAGGGTACCTGCTTCGGGTTCCCGTAATACGTATCCGCTATCCGCAACGGCTAGCATCAGTTGTCCCAGCTCGTCGTACAGGCGGCCGAGATCGACGGCCGCGTTGGTTTGTGGGTCTACGGGGTTCGTACCCTGCGGCCCGGAGGGGTAGGGGAGACTGCCTAAGCGTTGCTCCCTTGCCAGGAGATTGCGCTCCATACGCTGTACCTCCGCTTCCCGCTTACTGAGCTCCGCGCCGCGGTCCAGTAGATTTTGCTGTAGGCTTATCACGTCGCTTCCGCTGGCGGACAACAGTTCGCTGTTCTGCCGCACGAGGGTTTCGTAGCGGTTACGGGCGTCCAGCAGGCGTTCGCTAAGGGACTGATTGGTCGCCGTAAGGTCCTCGATCTCCTTTAGCTGCCGGCGCTCCAGGCTGGCGGTCCGTCCGAGGCTGTCACTTCGATCCAGGGCTCGCGCCTGCGCGAGGCTGTCCGCGCGCAGCGTCTGATTTTGGTAGTAGTCGCGTTGGGTAACCACCGTATCGTACTGCGCTTTGGGAATGCAGGCGGTCAGTAGGGGCAACAATATGCAGGCAAGGAGGAGGGGTCGGCTCATCGGGTAACGTTTAGGGAAGTTCACTCTTTGAGGTTGACGGTAAAGCCAGCAATGTTGTAGCGCCGCTTGAGGTCGGAGGCGTAGCGCTGGGCACTTTTCTGCTCGTCGAAGGGACCGAGGATCACCTTGTAGGTAGCCCCTTGCCCCCGGCCGGTTTTCAGCAGCAGGATATCGTCGAAATACTTTGCCTGCAGTTCCACCACTTTATCCATGGCGCTTTCCACGGACGCGAAGCTCCCCACCTGTACCCCGTAGCGCCCACTTTCCGGTTCGAGCAGTTTAATGGCGTACAGCCCGGGAGAGAAAGTTTTTACCTTACTGTAGTTAGGTCTAACCGCCTTGGCCCGCTGGTCCGCAACATTCTCCGATGCCGTGGGGACTGCCGCCAGTGGTGCGGGAACGGGGGCTGCGGGGGGCGGTGCGGAGACTAGGGGTTCGGCCGCTCTGGGGGAAGGGGTAGGCCGCTCGGGCGCTGGTTGGGCGGCGGCAGGCTCCGCTACAGGGGGCGTTCGCACTATTGGATCGGGCTGCGGGCGCTCCCCTTGCCCCTTGGTCGGGGGTAGAGAGTAAGGTGAGCTCGACGGGTACGGTGCGTTCACCGAGCATACCGAGTTCACGGGCTGCCCGCTCGCTCAGCTCGATGATCCGGCCGCGGATGAAGGGGCCCTTATCGATGATCCTGACCACGACCGTCGAGCCATTGGCCTCGTTGCGGACGCTCACGGTACTGTTGAACGGGTAAGCCTTGTGGGCGGCCACCATCTCGTCTTTGTTGTAGGTGACTCCGTAGGCGGTTTCCGCCCCATTGTATTCCGCCGAATAGTAGCTGGCCAGCCCGCTCTGTTTGTCGCCGATCAACTGGGCGCTAACGATTGCCGGAAGCAACAGCAGGAGGAGGAGGGGAAGGATCTTCATAACGCAAAGGTAAGCGTGGGGCCAGTCCATATGTTCTCAGATGAGGTCCTCCAACCGGAAGGAGTACTCCAGTAGTCGGCCGGCGCGGAATACGCGTACCCTTATCCGCTTTCCAACCTTGCCTTCAAATTTTCTCACCAGGGATTCCAGGCTGAGCAGGTTCGTGGAAATGCCGTTGATGGTCCTGAGGCGGTCCCGGACCTGCAATCCCGCCCGGTCGGCCGGACTCCCCGGGACGATGCTGCTGATGCTGTACTTGTGCAGATTGGACCCCCCCGCCAGTAGGCTGATGCCGGAGCGATCGTAGGTAAACTTCTGCTTCCAGCGCCGCCCCTGGGCCTTCAGGTATACCCGTTGGCGGACGTAGTCGATAATCAGCCCGTAGCGCTTGAGAATGCGCGTCCCGATGATGCCTTCCCGGTGGTTGAGGAACTCCAGGCCTACCGTGTCGATCTCCTGGAAGTAGGTCACTACATTGCTCAAATCCCGATCGCCCAGGCGCACCACCCGACTGCGCCCGACGCTCCCGGTCAGGGTCCCCCCCAGGCCGCTCGCGATAAAGGCCGGGATGGTCTGTACCGGCAAATCGTAGTGCTGGTTGTCGGGAAAGGTGTGCATGAGTAGGCTGAGCCCCGCACCCGTGTCCACGAGTAGCCGCCGCACGGTACTGCTATCCTGCAGCACGCCCACCGGCACCTTGAGGTAGGCGCGATTGCGAATGAAGGTGCTCGGGAACTCTTTGAAGGACCTGCGGGATTTGAAGGTAGAAGGGTCGTGAAGGGTCATGACCTGCCGACGGAAGTCGAACTCAACGATGAAGCGCATCAGGAAGTCCGCGCCGAGGATGCCGTGGATCACGGTCCCCGTTATGCGCTCGAAATTGAAGTAATTGTCTTCCAGGACCAATAAAGAACGGTTGCGGGCCAGCAGCCGGTCAGCGAGTCTTAAGTTGACGCCGGTGGCTAGGTACGCCACGAGCTCGGCGTCCACGTCCGCGCCCCGCACCTTGAAAGTGCGCCGGTAATTCACGTTGAGTACGTCGGTCACGGTCTTGTCCAGTACCACCGTGTTCTCGGCCCCCGTATCGACCAGGAACCGCAGGGGGGCCACGTTATTCATCAGCACCGGGATCACGATGAAATCGTTCTCCATGCTAAAGGGAATCTCGATCAGGCTCCGATTCCCCAGTACCTTCATGTCCAGCCGCTGGGCCTTTACCCCCCCCGTAAACAGACTTACTACCCCCAACCACACAAGCAGTGCGCGAACGCAGGTGCGGAGAATTTGCGGGAGGAGCAAGGCATGGTGGTTTTGGTGCAGTGAGGAGGGCTTAAGTCTTAAACATAAGGCAGCGTTTTGAGTTTTGCTCCGTTAAACTTGTGCCTAATCCAAGTTAGTCATCGTATCTTCAACGGAACGAAGTGCTGTAGAACCGCAGCAATTTCCCGCTCCGTTTGGATTCCCGGTAATTAGTTGGGAACTTTGTGGGAGCTATAGGTACCTCCCGCGCCCCTTGCTCGGTGCGCAGTAAATCGATCATGTAAACCGCCCGCTTGTCAGCGGGCCCTTCCCTTGGATGCACTTCGTCATCTTTCCGCTATACCTTCCGCACGTCACCCGGCGCCGCGCGTCCGCGTGCCGTTCCTGCTCACATTTAATTCACATTTACAACCTTTAGTATGAAGCTTAACTTTAACCATGCCTTTCGTGGTTGTTTCTTCCTGTTGATGGCCCTGTTCGCCTCGTCTGCCGCCCTGGCGCAGACTTCGGTGAGCGGTACCATTACGGATGGCGACAGCGGCGATCCCCTGATCGGTGCCAGTATCCTGGTCACCGGCACCTCCACGGGAACCGTCACCGATTTCGACGGCAACTTCACGCTCAACGTACCCGCCGACGCTGAATCCTTAACGATCTCGTACACCGGCTACGCAACGACCGTTATCCCTTACAACGGGCAGACCACCATCAACCAGACCCTGACCTCCGGCGAACTGCTCGACGAGGTCGTCGTGGTCGGTTACGGTACCGTGACCCAGAAGCAGGTCACCAGTGCCGTGACCTCCATCGACAGCGAGGACTTTAACGCCGGCAACATCAACGACCCCACCCAGCTCATTCAGGGTAAGGTGGCTGGTCTGACGATCTCCAAGCCGGGCGGCAACGTCAACGGCGGCAGCACGATTCGTCTGCGCGGACTGTCCTCCTTCGGCGGCAACCAGTCGCCGCTGGTCATCATCGACGGGGTAGTGGGTGCGAACCTGAACTCGGTCGACCCCGCTGACATCGAGAACATCAACGTCCTGAAGGACGGGTCGGCCGCTGCCATCTACGGCATCCAGGCCTCCGCCGGGGTAATCATCATTACCACCAAGCGCGGCCGTTCCGGCCAGGGCGTCATCGACTACCGGGGCTATGTTTCGGCCGAGTCCATCGCCGAAGCTCCCCCCATCGCCAACCGCGAGGAGTACCTGAGCGAACTGGAGCGGGTAGGTGACCTGTTCCGCTCGCGTGCGGATAACGCCGCCGACCTGTCCACCGGTGCCGAAATTCGCGCCGCGAACGATCTGGGTGGGGAAACCGACTGGATCGACGAGGTGACCCGCACCGGCATCAGCCACGTGCACAACCTCAGCTATTCGGGAGGAACCGACAACACCACCTTCCGCGCCTCGGTCAACTACCGCGACATTAAGGGCATCGGGGTACGTAACGACGGCTTCAACCAGCTCAACGGCCGGGTAAACATTACCCAGAAAGCCATCAACGACCGGCTCACCATCGGCCTGGACATTACCGCTACCGACCGCGACGCGCAGCTGTTCAATAACAACGCCTTCCGCTACGCCATCACTTACAACCCGACCGCCCCGGTATTCGCCGACCAAGCCGGATTCGACATCCCCGAAACCACCCGCCGCAACAGCAACATCGGCTACGGCGGCTACCTGGAGCTCCCCAACTTCGACTACTTCAACCCCCGGGCCATCGCCGACCTGACCACGCGTACCGAGCAGACCTCCACCCTGCTGTACAGCATCAGCGGTACCTACGAGATCATGCCGAACTGGTCGGCCAAGCTGCAGTACTCCCGCAACCGCACGCAGCGGGTGCAAAACTTCGGTGCCTCCCAGTCCAGCCGGTTCGCCGGTCAGGCCAATGACGAGGGCAATCCATTAGTCGCAGGCTTCGCGCAGCGCCAGTCCTTCGACGACCGCAACGACCTGTTTGAGGCCACCACGACCTACGACCTGGACCTTGGCAACAACAATCTGGAACTGCTGGCCGGTTACAGCTGGCAGGAGTACAACAACCAGAGTTTCAACTCCGGCGGTTTCGGTACCGTTTCGGACGCCTTCGGCCCCAATAACCTGGGTCAGCTCACCGCGATAGGTTTGGGTACCGTACAGACGGGATCCGGCCGCGGCGAATACCGCGTCATCGGATTCTTCGGTCGGGCACGTCTTGGCATCGGTACGGCCTACAACATCACCGCCTCGGTACGCCGTGATGGAACGAGCCGTAACGCCCCCGACAATAAGTACGACTGGTTCCCCGCCATCTCCGCGAGCGCGGACCTGGTGGATGCCTTCTCGATTACCGGACCCGATCAGTTAAAGCTGCGGGTAGGCTACGGCATCACTGGCTCGCTGCCTCCCAACAACTACGACTTTATTCAGCGGTTCAACGGCGTTGGTCAGTACCCTCAAGCAGGGGCGTACAATACCGCCGTCGGGCCTATCTCGAATGCGAACGATCAGCTTAGGTTTGAGAAAAAGGGTGAATTCAACGCAGGGGTGGACTTTGCCTTTCTGGACTACCGCCTGACCGGTACGCTGGATTACTTTATTCGCCGGACCCGCAACCTGCTGGTTACCGCGGAGGTGCCCAGCCCGCCCTTCCTGATCCCCACCATTCAGGCTAACCTGAACAATGCCGACCTGGTGAATAACGGAGTGGAGCTTTCGCTCGGTTACCTGGTGAACTTTAACGAGACCGCTACCTGGGAACCCCGTCTGGTCTTTTCCTCGATCAACACCCGACTGGAGGAGAACGACAACATACCGGATTTCAGCTTCAACAACAACCAGGAGATTCAGTCCACGACACCCGGTGGTCCCGGACAGAACGGTGATCCGGTCAGCCGCCTGGTATTCGGTGCGGACTTCGGGGGCATCTACACGCGTCAGCTCGACGTGGATGCCACGCTGGCTGCCAACAATAATGGCTACGTGTACGTCAACCAGAACGGAGACGTGGATGATGATGGCAACCCCATCATCAACAACGATGACAAGGTGCTGGTCGGGAACGGTCTGCCCGACTTCAGCCTCGGTCTGGCAAATACCTTCAACTTCGGTAGCGTCGACTTCAATTTCTTCCTGCGGGGAGATTTCGGACACGACCTGGCGAACCTGCCCCGTAACTTCTACGGCAACGCCGGTAACGCAGCTAGTCGTCCGATCGACAATATCATCCTTACCGACCTCTACCAGCCCAACATTACCGCCGCACCTCAGTTTAGTGACTACTTTGTAGAGGATGCGAGCTTCCTGGCGCTGGACAACGCACAGCTGGGTTATACAATCAACATCGGTGGAAACTCCGGCTTCCGTAATGCGCGCTTCTACATCGCGGGACAGAACCTGTTCTACATCACCAACTACACGGGTGTCGACCCTAACATCCGCTTCTTTGATGATGTCAACGGCAATGGTTTTGTCGATGGTGGGGAGAGCACGCTGGCCCCGGGTATCGACCGTCGGAGCACTTTTTTCCGTACCCGTACCTACACTTTTGGCGTAAACGTTGGCTTCTAAACAATGATCACTCCTAAATTAAAATCTAATACTATGCCTATTTTTAGAAGGAGTGTTATGGCTTGCACGCTTCTCGCGGCCCTCGCACTCCCCTTCAACTCGTGTACCGATCTTGATCCGGAGCTGTACTCCGACCTCTCCAGTGACAACTTCCCTACGGGACAGGGAGATATCATCGGCCTCTACCTAAGTGCCTATACCCGCCTGTATCCGCTGGCCGGTCATGGGGGCTACCTAAGTATTCAGGAAGTAAGCTCCGATGAGATCGCTATTCCTCAGCGTGGCTCTGACTGGTTCGATGGTGGCATCTGGTTGCGGACGCACCGTCAGCAGTTCGACCCGACCGATGGTCAGTTCAACGGGGCCTGGGTATTTCTTTACCAAGGCGTACAACAAGCTAACCTGGTTATCCAGACGATCCAGCAGACAGATGCCATCGCCGAGGGGGACAAAGCGCCCTTCCTGGCCGAGATTCGCAGTCTGCGGGCCTACTGGTACATGCTCCTCATTGATGCCTTCGGTAACGTACCCCTGATCACCGAGGATTCCGACCTGACCGACCTGTCGCCAAGCCAGGCTACCCGCACCGAGATCTTCAACTACGTGGAATCCGAACTGCTAGATGCGGCGACCAGCCTCTCCCGGGCCAGGGGTTCTGCCACCTACGGTAAGATCAACTACTGGGTGAATCGCGGATTACTCTCCCGTCTATACATGAACGCCGAGGTCTACACCGGTACGCCGCGCTACGCGGATGCCGAGCGGATGGCCGATGAGATCATCAACGGCGGAGAGTACAGCCTCACTGACGACTACTTCGCCAACTTCGGCCCGGACAACGACAACAACTTCACGTCTACCACCGAGAACATGTGGGTGGTCCCCTACGACCAGCCCGCCATCGCCGGCGGTTTTAACATCCACCAACAGACGCTGCACTACGCCAGCCAGGGTACCTTCAACCTGCAGGAACAGCCCTGGAACGGGTACTGTACACTCTCCGAGTTCTACAATAGCTACGACGATGAGGACTTGCGTAAGGGAGAGTACGGCAACGCCAACGTACGGGGTAACTTCCTGGCCGGCCCCCAGACCTTGCCTAACGGCGAGATGGTGCTGGACGGATCGGCTGACGATCCCGGTGGAGAAGCCCTCGTTTACACGCCCGAGCTCAACTCCCTGGAGCCCAATGCTTTCCGTCAGGCGGGAGCGCGGGTATTCAAATTCGAGATTCCCCAAGGTGCGCCCAGTACCCTACCTAACGACTTCCCGATCATGCGCTACGCCGAGATCCTGATGAACAAGGCCGAGGTGCAGATGCGCAACGGACAGGACGCCAAGATGCTGGTCAACATGGTACGCACGCGCGCCGGTCTTGACGAGCTGGAAGAGGACGATGACTTCGATATGGATGAGCTGCTCGCCGAGCGCGGTCGTGAGTTCTTCTACGAAGGACTTCGCCGGACTGACCTGATCCGCTTCGATCAATTCGCTGCTGGAACCTGGTCGTTCAAAGAGCCCCAACCGGCCACCGCCAACCTGTTCCCCTTACCCGCACCCCAGCTGAACGCCAACAGCAACCTGGTGCAGAACGACGGTTACTAATGTTCCAGGACCGAAATAAGCTGCCCCTTGACTTGCCATCGCGGCGCTGCACTTCCCAGATAAAAATCCACCGTAGCTCCGGCTATGCTGAACTTTTGTCCGCTCGTTCAGCACCACGCTGTCGGCGTCAAGCGATTGCTTAGTTCAATCCTGAAGCACTAGCCCGCGCGTAGTAGCTTGAAACCAAAAGGCCCGGTCTGCAACTGCAGATCGGGCCTTTTGTAGTATATATACCGTCATGAACTTTTGCCCCCAATGTGGCTCCCCCGATCTCCAGCGCACCGTACCGGAGGGAGATAATCGCCCCCGGATCGTATGCAGCGATTGCCGCACCATACATTATCAGAACCCCAAGATTGTCACCGGATGTCTGCCCGTATGGGAAGACCGGGTGTTGCTCTGCCGCCGCGCAATCGAGCCCGCGTACGGATTATGGAACGTACCGAGTGGGTACCTGGAAAACGGAGAATCAGTCCTCGAAGGGGCGAGGCGGGAGGTCCGGGAAGAAGCTGCCGCTGAAGTCGACGTCGACTACCTGATCTCCCTGTATAATATTGAGCGCATTAATCAGGTCTACTTGCAGTTCGTGGGAAAACTGGTGGATGGTGCCTTCGGAATCGGGCCGGAAAGCCTCGATACGGCCCTGTTCAACGAGCAAGAAATCCCTTGGCAGGAGATTGCGTTCACTTCCTCGGCCTTCACGCTGCGACGTTACTTCGATAACCGGCGGGCGGGAGTGCACCGGTTACACCGTGGTTCGTACCCGGACATCGGTGATTAGCCTTGGGCCCGCAGTCGTTCGTTCGCTAACTCAAGGTCCGCGGGGGTATCGACGCCGAGGGCAACCGTATCGGTACGGCTGACGTGAATAGCGAAGCCGTTAGCCAGCCACCGCAGTTGCTCCAGGGACTCGTCCATCTCCAGGGGCGCGGGGGGGAGCGTAGTGAGCTCCTGCAGCACGGCGGCCCGGAAGGCGTACAGGCCCACGTGTTGCAAATGTTTGCCCTGATCGATCCACCGTCCGATAGGCACATCACGGAGAAAAGGAATCGCGTGACGGCTGAAGTAGAGGGCCTGCCGTCGTTCATCGTGCACCACCTTTACCACGTTCGGCGAGAGCAGGGCGTGTTCGTCCCGGATCGGCGTAGCCAGCGTGCAGATAGCAACCGCCGGATCCTTGAAGGGGTTCACGACGGACCTGATCTGATCGGGCTTAATGAAAGGCTCGTCCCCCTGCACGTTAATTATGATTGTCGCTTCGGCAAAGGCACGGGCGGCTTCGGCCACGCGGTCCGTACCCGAGAGGTGGTCGGCGGATGTCATGACGGAGATGCCGCCGAAGTCGAGGACGTGCGCGTGGATGCGCTCATCGTCCGTAGCGACCACCACGGTGTCGATAAAGCTACAACGGGCCACGGCGGTGTACACCCGTTGCACCAGCGATTGCCCGCCCAGATCAGCCAGCGGCTTACCGGGGAAGCGGGTACTGGCGTAGCGCGCGGGGATGACGGCGAGTACCACGACTAAGCCAATTGCATTTCGGGCACCTCGTCGGGGACGATCAGACGCCCTTGCGTGGCGTCCTGGATTTCCCGTACGCTGACGCCGGGCGCACGTTCGAGCAGGCGGAAGCCGTCGTGGGGCGTAACCTCCAAAAGGGCCAGGTTGGTGACGATCTTCTTGACGCAGTTGACCCCGGTGAGGGGGAGGCTGCATTCGGGCAGGAGTTTGGAGTCCCCGGCGCGGTTGGTGTGCATCATGGCAACGATGATGTTATCGGCGGAGGCGACCAGGTCCATGGCGCCGCCCATGCCCTTGACGAGCTTACCGGGTATCTTCCAGTTGGCAATGTCGCCGTTGTCCGAGACTTCCATCGCACCCAGCACCGTCAGCTGGATGTGTTTTCCCCGGATCATGGCGAAGCTCGTCGCGCTGTCGAAGATCGCCGCGCCGGGCAGGGCGGTGATCGTCTGCTTGCCAGCGTTGATCAGGTCGGCGTCTTCCTCTCCCTCGAAGGGAAAGGGGCCCATGCCCAGGATGCCGTTTTCCGACTGAAAGGTCACCTCGATGCCCTCGGGCACGTAGTTGGCGACGAGGGTGGGGATACCGATCCCGAGGTTGACGTACCAGCCGTCCTGCAACTCGCGGGAGATGCGTTTTGCGATTCCGTTTTTATCCAGCATGGCTTCGGCTTGTGCGCTGTTCGATGCGCTTTTCGTAATGGTTGCCCTGGAAGATGCGCTGTACGAACACTCCGGGGGTATGGATTTGGTTGGGGTCCAGCTCACCGGGCTCGACCAGGATTTCTACTTCGGCGATGGTCACCGCGCCGGCCATGGCCATCACGGGGTTGAAGTTGCGGGCCGTCCCCTTGTAAATGAGGTTGCCGTCGGTGTCGCCCTTCCAGGCCTTGACGATGGCAAAATCCGCGGTCAGGGCCAATTCGAGGATGTGGGGCTTACCGTCGAAAAAACGGACCTCCTTGCCTTCCCCCACTTCCGTACCGTAGCCGGCGGGGGTGTAGAAGGCGGGGATGCCGGCACCCCCTGCCCGGCAGCGTTCGGCAAGGCTACCCTGGGGAATGAGGTCGACCTCCAGATCGCCGCTCAGCATCTGGCGCTCGAATTCCGCGTTCTCGCCCACGTAGCTGGCGATCATTTTCCTGATCCGCCTGCTTTGTAGCAACAGCCCGAGGCCGAAATCATCGACGCCGGCATTGTTGGAGATGCAGATTAGATCGGTGACGTCGCTTTCGGCTAGCGCCTGGATGCACTTTTCCGGAATGCCGCAGAGGCCGAATCCGCCGAGCATCAGGGTCATCCCGCTGCGGATGCCGGCGATGGCGGCCCGGGCGTCCGTTACTTGTTTTTGCATGATGGGTAATCGTTGTTAGGGCGTGGCCACGAAAACGCGACCGCCGCAAAGTAAGTAGAACGTGGCTTATTCCTCTTCGCCGAGCAACTGTTGATCCAGCCGCTTCTTGGTTTTTGCGCCTAATTGCCGCAGCCGTTCGGCCCGGCCGACCAGGGTGGCACCGTACTTCCCGCCGCGGCTCAGCTTGTTGAAGGCCGAATGGTAGGCCGCCTGGGCCTGGTCGAGGCGGTGCCCGATTTTAGCCAGTTCGTCGGTAAACGAAACGAAGCCATCGTAGAGTAAGCCACTCTGCCGGGCGATCTCCAGCACGTTTCGCTTTTGCTTGTCCTGCTTCCAGATGTAGCTGACGGTGCGTAGGGTAGCCAGCAGAGTGCTGGGGGTGACCAGCACGATGTTCCGCTCCAGGGCCTCGATGAACAGGTTTTTATCGGTGGTCAGTGCCAGACCCAGGGCCGGCTCGATCGGCACGAAGAGCAGCAGGTAGTCCGGGGAGTTGATCTGGTAGAGCCGGGTGTAGTTCTTGGAGGCCAGGTCCAGGACGTGACTGCGCAGGCTCCGCAGGTGGGCGGCCGCTTCTAGCTTCCGCTCCGCGCCGGCCTCCACGGGGTGGGAACAGAAGCGCTCGTAGGCAGTTAAAGAGACCTTGCTGTCGACCACCAAGTGCTTATCGTCCGGCAGGTGAATGATGAAGTCAGGCCGCTTCTGCCGGCCATCGTCGTCAACGTAGCTGGGCTGCGCGCGGAAGTGTACGCCCTCCTGTAGTCCGCTAGCCTCCAGGAGGGTCAGTAGTTGCCATTCCCCCCAGTCGCCCTGGGTCTTGGTATTGCCCCGCAGGGCTCCGGCCAGGTTATTGGCGTCACTGCTGAGGCGAACATTAAGCTCCTGGAGGTGCCTGATCTGTTCCCGTAGGGTAATGCGGTCCCTGGTCTCCTCCAGGAAGCGACGCTCTACCTGCTGCTCGAAGCCCTGGATGCGCTCTTTCAGGGGCGTGAGCAGTCCTTCCAGTTGCTTGGCGTTTTGGAGGGTAAAGCGTTCCCCCTTCTCCTGCAAGAGCCGGTCGGCGGTCCGCTCGAACTGAGCCACGGAGGCCGCCTGCAGGCGCTCCATTTCCATTTGTTGATCCCGGAGCTTTTCACGGAGCGCCGCGTGCTCGGCACTCACCGTGGCTAATTTACTCCGCAGGTGGGCTTCGCCTTCGATCTTTTCCTGGAGGTTCTCATACTGTAGGTCGGCGTCCGAACGCAACTGCTCGTGGATCTCCCGGCGGACGAAATCCCGGTCGACCACCGTACGCACGAGGTGGGTATTACCGAGGCGATAGTGCAGGTAGAGCCAGGCCAGAAGGACGCCCAGCACCAGGAAAGTGACCGACAAAAGTAGATTGAGTAAGCCGGGGGATGGGTCCATCGGGGCAAGGTAGGCAGTACGCGTATAATTTAAACCCGAATGCAACGTTAGCAAAAGGTACACCGTCCGCCCTCTCAACACGCCGAATGAAAGCCTACTTAGTTATTCTCGTGGGTGCGAGCCTCCTCCTGTCCGCCGCCCCCGCCACGGAAGAAAGCTGGACCACCCTATTCTTCGATTGGATCACGGGCCTGTTCGTCGCGCCCGCCGAACTGGATAACCCACGGGAAGCGGCCTTCCTGAAGCACGAAATCCCCGACGCCGCTACCCTAGACCTACTGAACCGCGTTCCCCTGTCGGATACCCTTACCGTGGAGGAAGGCTGGCCCTACGAAAGCGTGGACGTGGCGGCAGACCTGGATCGGCGGGCCCGCCTACTCTTAGGTACGGTCGTGCTGCAAGATTCGGACAGCCTCCTTCCCCTGGCTACCCGGGGCCCGGTACGTATTCTGTACGCCAAGGGACGGCGTCCCGACCGGCTCATTGCTATGGCGCGCCGCTTTACCTCCGTGCAGGCCGTGGCTTATTCCAGTGTCCTTGCACCCGCGCTTTTCGCCGCCCGAAAACTACCTACGGTGGTTGTAGCCGATGATGGTCTGGGGAGGTCGGATACGGGAGACCACTGGTACCGCGCACTTTACGGGCACGAACACCTGGTGCTGCTTCACTTTGGTGATCTTGCGCTACTAGACAGCGTTCCACCCTCCTGGGCGGTGATGAACTGCCCCCAACGGGCTAAGGAAAGCGAGGCATTCATCGGTCAGGCGCTCTTCGGCGCCCAGTCCATCCTGGGTCGGGCAGACGAAGGCTCCGCCTACTATGCGCCCGGCCTTGGCCAGGACCTTCCGGCCAGCTTGTCGGGCTACCGGGAGCCGGAACTGTTGCAGGTAGATCGGGCGCGTCTCGGCCAGCTTGACCAGATCGTCCGGCGAGCGATCCGTAGCCGGGCTACGCCGGGGGCCCAACTTGCCGTATTGCGGAACGGTCAAATTATTTATGAGCGGGCTTACGGACAGCAGGCATACGGGCGGGCGGATGCCGTCACTCCCGGTGATCTGTACGATTTGGCGTCCGTAACCAAGGCGGCGGCGACTTCCCTGGCCGTTATGAAACTATACGACGAAGGGAGGATCGACCTCTCGGCCCCTTTAAGTACCTACCTGCCGGAGTATAAGCGCTCGATCACGGGCCGCTACCGTATCGATCAGTTGCTGGCTCACCACACGGGCCTGCAGTCCGATTTGCCCATCGAACGCTACCTCGGCAAGAAGCACATCGTCGATCAGCCCTCGGCCACCGCTCAACTAGCCCTCAGCGACCGGCGCTGGCTCGACAACAACGTACCCGGCAACATCCGCCGCGATATGGGGAAGCTAGACTACACGCGTCGGCCCGTGTACCGCTACAGCGACGTAAACTACGTCCTGCTGCAGTTTGCGGTCGAAGCCATTACGGGCATGGGCCTAGACCAGTACGTCAGCCAGGAATTTTATGAACCCATGGGCCTGCGCCACCTCACGTTTCGTCCGCGACTCCGTCACCCACTACGGCAGCTGGTGCCTACCATCACCGACCAGTGGCTCGAGCG
Organism: Lewinellaceae bacterium; assembly: GCA_963803525.1. Classification (GTDB taxonomy): domain Bacteria; phylum Bacteroidota; class Bacteroidia; order Chitinophagales; family Saprospiraceae; genus Neolewinella. Next base: position 386,130 of record CAWDMV010000001.1, on the reverse strand, counting down.
GGGTAAACTGCAGGGATTCGTCCACGATGAAGGGGCTGCTCTCCTCGGCGGGGTGGCCGGACACGCCGGGCTCTTCGGTAACGCCAGCGATCTCGGACGTCTCTTTCAATTGTTGAATGAGGAGGGACGCTACGGCGATCGACAGTTCTTGTCACCGGAAACCGTCCGCACATTCACCGCCCGTAATTCCTTTAACCACCGGGCCCTGGCCTTCGACCGCCTGTCGGGCGGCTACCAGAGCGTCATCACCGCCGGGGCTTCGGAAAATACTGTCGGACATACGGGATTCAGCGGTACCTGCGTATGGGCCGACCCCGATAACGACCTGGTATTCGTTCTCCTGACCAACCGAATTCATCCCGACCCCAGCAACGTCAAACTGCTGCAGTACGGAACCCGTAGCCAGATGCACCGGGAGCTCTACCGGGCCCTCTATACGTACGGCAAATCGGCGGCCTGATCAGGCCAATCCTTCGCGAAAGGGGACGAACTGGCACATCCCCAGCTTTTCTTCGGTGTGTCGATCCGCCGCGGTCTTCGTGATCCGCAGCAAGTCCTGGTCGCGGCCTTCGGGGCCCACCGGGATCACCATAATGCCACCTACCTCCAGTTGCTCCAGCAGCACGCCGGGTACGGATAGGGCTCCGGCGGTCACGAGGATGCGGCTATACGGAGCCATTTCGGGTACGCCCCGGTAACCGTCCCGTAAGTAAAAGCGGATCCCGCGGTCCAGGCGCAGTTTGCGCAGGGTAAGTTTTGCCTTGCGGTACAGGGGTTTATGCCGTTCCACGGTAAATACTCTTCCCCCAAAAGGGAAAGGACGGCTGCCTGATAACCGGAGCCCGTACCGATTTCCAGTACTTTCTGCCGCGGCAGCAGCTGCAAAGCCGAGGATTGCCACGCTACCGTTGAGGGCTGGCTGATGGTCTGCTCGCAATCAATGGGAAAGGCTTCGTCGCGGTACGCCCATTCGTTGAAGGAGCTCTCCAGAAATGCATGGCGGGGAATACCCCCCATCACCTCAAGCACCCGCTCGTCGTACCGCTGCTCCGCCCGGAGCTGTTCGATCAGTCGCTTGCGCTGCCCGCGGTGCCTGAATCCATCTTCCATATTACTTCAGTTGGGCTGCCAGATCGGCCGGCGAGTAGTTTACATTCTTAAGCACTTTATTATCGTCGCTCCGGTACACCAGGAATACCTCCCCGGAAGCCTCCACCCGCCCCGGCTGATCCAAGCCGCGATAGTGTGCCAGGGTAGCTTCCGCCTCCTCCCGACTGCCACACGTCTTGCTCATGTTCGAGCGATGCACTTCCTCGAACAGCGCCTTGAATTTATCGCCCAGGCCAAATTCCAGAACCGCGCCACTCAGTACGTACTGTAAATCCGCCAGCGCATCGGCCACTTCTACCAGGTCGCCCGCCACGATGGCCTGCTTTAGCTCATCGAGTTCTTCCTCCAGTAGGTTAACTCTCAAACCACAGCGATCCGGGGGCGGGATCGCGGGTGCGGAGAGGATAGGGAGACGGAAGGTGCGGTGGAACTCGGCGACATCACTTAAGGCATCGGGACTTTTCATACGGAATGTTTGCTCAGCCGCTAAGATAGTCGGACCGCACCAGCAAAGCGAACCTATCCCGCGGCTTTCCTACCCGTGGAACATGTTTAAGATTCACTATTATGGGTGAAATTTCAGGAAGATGCGAGGACTACCGGCCGCTGATCTACGGAATCTTCCATCTAGGAATCGACGCATATTCTTTATTTAAGCGATCTGATAGAATTTTAATTGCGTAAGTTGCACTTTTACAAAACTAAAATTACTGTATGTAGATGTTATGAGTCATTTCTTGGCAAAATCCATCTGCATCAATTCCTATCGCAACATCCGTGGAACATTGCATAGCGGCGTGCGTAATCTTACTTTTGGACACTCAAGCTGCGTACCGGATGCTGAATTCCGGTACTGCATGCCTTGCTAACTACTCTCCCCTTATGCAGTACCAGCACGACACCCCCCGTAGCCCGGGCCTCTACCGGCCACAGTTGGAATCCGATGCCTGTGGAACGGGCTTTATCGCCAACTTGAACGGGGAGGCGAAACACGGCATCGTAAAGGATGCGCTCGCTATGCTTGCTAATATGGAACACCGGGGTGCGTGTGGATGCGAGCCCGACAGTGGCGATGGGGCCGGTATCCTGACCCAAATTCCCGATGAGTTCTTTCGGCGTAAACTCTCCGAGATGGGCAAGGTCCTGCCCGAATTCGGTCACTATGGGGTAGGTCAGTTGTACTTACCCGCCGAGAAGGAACTCAGCCAACGCTGCCGCTTTCTTTTCGAGGATTACTGCGATGAGCTCGGCTTTGACGTGATCACGTACCGCAAGAACCCCCACGATGCCGATGAGGTGGGCCCCACCAGCCACGGCGCCCAGCCCCGGATGGAGCAAATCTTCGTGCAGCCCCGTACTGCGCTGGAACCCGCCGACCTGGAGCGCAAACTTTACGTACTACGAAAGTTTGCCACCCACCGCATCCACACGACCTACCCCGAAACACAGGATCAGTTCTATCTCTGCTCCTTCAGCTACAAAACCATCGTCTACAAGGGGCAATTGACGACCTGGCAGTTGTCGGGATTTTATGGCGACCTGCAGGATCTGGGCTATAAATCCGCCATTGCCTTGGTACACAGCCGCTTCAGCACCAATACCGTGCCCAAGTGGAAGCTGGCCCAGCCCTTCCGGATGATCGCCCACAACGGCGAGATCAATACCGTGCAGGGAAACGTCAACTGGTGGCGGTCCAAAGAGAGTCTTATTCGCAAGACCGCCGTATTCAGCGAGGAAGAACTCGACATGATCTTCCCGGTCTGCGGCTCCAGCCTCTCCGATTCGGCTAACTTCGACAACGTGCTCGAATTTTTGACCATGAACGGCATCAGTATCCCCCATGCTCTCATGATGATGATCCCGGAGGCCTGGCAGCACGACGAGGACATGCCGGACTACAAAAAGGCCTTCTACGACTACAGCAAGGCGCTCATGGAGCCCTGGGACGGGCCCGCCTCGATCTGCTTTACCGACGGCATCCTGGTCGGAGCGACCCTGGACCGGAACGGACTGCGGCCCAGCCGCTACTGCCTGCTGAATGACAACACCCTCATTGTTGCCTCCGAGGCCGGTGCCCTGAAGGTCGATCAACGAAAAGTCGTCAAGAAGGGCCGGCTACAGCCCGGCCGCATCCTGGTCGCCGACCTCCAGCAACACCGATTGATTGGGGACGAGGAACTCAAGGACGCCATCTGTCAGCAGCTTCCCTACCGCGAGTGGCTCACCGAACACCGGCAGGACATTAAGCACCTACCGCTCTCCCGCAAGGCGGAGATCAGCATGGATCAGAAGACGCTGTTCCGTCGCCTCCAGCTCTTTGGTTACACGAAGGAGGACCTGACCGTCCTTTTGGAGCCCATGATCAAGGAGGGAAAAGACCCCATCGGTTCCATGGGAAGCGATACGCCCCTGGCCGTCTTATCGCTGCAGAGCCAGCACATCGCCAACTACTTCAAGCAGTTATTCGCCCAGGTTACTAATCCACCGATCGATCCCATCCGCGAGCGTGACGTCATGTCGCTTTACGCCATGCTGGGGGGATCCGAGAACGTCATGCAGCCCTCGGAACTCAATGCGCGCTACCTGCACCTGGATTCGCCCGTTCTGAGCAATGATGACGTAGCCAAACTACGCGAGCTTCACCACCCCAATTTTCGGGCCAGCGTCATCAATATCCTCTTCCCGGCCGACGGGCAGGAGGGACGCCTGAATGCCGCCGTGGAACACATCCGCGCTCAGGCCGAAAGCCTGGTCCGTAGCGGGTACAATATCCTGATCCTGAGTGATCGGGAATCCAACAGCCACAACGCCCCGGTACCCAGTCTACTCGCGATGGGCGCCGTACACCATCACCTCGTGGAACTTGGACTGCGTGCCAAGACCTCGATCGTGGTGGAGGGGGGGGATATCCGGGAGACCCATCATGCCGCTACGCTGATCGGTTACGGAGCCAGTGCCGTCAACCCCTATATGGCCTACGCGGCGCTGGCCGACCTGCACGCCCGTAACGTCTTCGACGCGGAGGGATATGAGCTGAAGGAGGTGATCAAGATTTACCGCAAAGCGGTGGGAAGTGGCTTACTCAAGATCATGTCCAAGATCGGTATCTCCACCCTGCAGTCGTACCAGGGAGCACAGATCTTTGAGATCCTGGGGCTGAACCATAAAGTCGTCAACGAGTGCTTCCGCGGATCGGTCAGCCGCATCGAGGGGATCGGTTACGACGGCCTGGCCAACGAGGTGCTGGTCCGCCACCACCTCGCGTATCCGAAAGAGTTCGTCACCAATCCTAAACTGGAGGTCGGAGGCGTATACCAGTGGAAGCGGCGCGGCGAGGCCCATACCTTCAATCCGAAAAGTATCCACTACCTCCAGCTTGCCGCCCGCAAGAACGACCCGGAGGCCTTCGAGCGGTACACAACCGAAGTCAATACCCAGACCGAAAAGGCGCTCACCCTGCGTGGACTGCTGGCCTTTCGCAAGGGTGACCCCATCCCCATCGAGGAGGTTGAGCCCGCCGAAGAAATTATGAAGCGCTTTGCCACCGGGGCCATGTCCTTCGGCTCCATCAGCTGGGAGGCCCACACGACCCTGGCCATTGCCATGAATAAGATCGGCGCCCGCTCCAATTCTGGCGAGGGGGGGGAGGACGAAGTCCGCTTCGAGCTAAACGAAAAGGGGGAGAACATGCGCTCGGCCATCAAGCAGGTGGCTTCCGGCCGCTTCGGCGTCACCAGTCACTACCTGACCAACGCCGACGAGTTGCAGATCAAAATGGCGCAGGGGGCCAAGCCCGGCGAGGGCGGGCAGCTGCCCGGGCATAAGGTCGACGAATGGATCGGTCGCGTACGCAGTTCTACCCCCGGGGTTGGCCTGATCTCGCCGCCACCCCACCACGACATTTACAGCATCGAGGACTTAGCCCAGCTGATCTTCGACCTCAAGAACGCCAACCGTCGCGCCCGCATCAACGTCAAACTGGTATCTAAGGCCGGGGTGGGTATCATCGCCAGTGGAGTCGCCAAGGCGCACGCCGATGCTATCCTGATCTCCGGGCACGACGGAGGCACCGGCGCCAGTCCGCTGAGCTCCATCCGTCACGCCGGCCTCCCCTGGGAGCTTGGGCTGGCGGAGAGCCACCAAACCCTGGTTAAAAATAAACTCCGCGACCGGGTGACCCTGCAAACCGACGGACAGATCCGCACCGGCCGCGACCTCGTAGTCGCTACGCTCCTGGGCGCCGAGGAGTACGGCATCGCCACCGCCGCCCTGGTCGTCGAAGGCTGTATCATGATGCGTAAGTGCCATTTGAATACCTGTCCGGTGGGCATCGCTACCCAGGACCCCGAACTTCGCAAGCGCTTCAATGGCGATCCCGAGCACGTCATCAACTTCTTCCGTTTCCTGGCGGAGGATATGCGCTCCATCATGGCCGAACTGGGTTTTCGTACGGTTAACGAAATGGTCGGGAAGGTGGAACACCTGAAGATGAACTCCGAGGTCGAGCACTGGAAGTACCGCAGCCTGGACCTCAGCCCCATCCTCTACAAGGAGGTTGCCGACGACAGCGTGGGGCTGTACAAGCGCGTGGAGCAGGACCACGGCATTGCCGACGTACTCGACCGCCGCCTGATCACGGCCGCCAAATTCGCGCTGGAGGAGATGGAAGCCGTCACCGGTTCCTTCGAGATTAAAAATACCGACCGCAGCGTGGGCACCATGCTTTCCAACGAGATCAGTCGCCGCTTCCACGGGGAGGGACTGCCCGACGGGGCGATCAAGTTCCGCTTCCGGGGCTCGGCCGGGCAGAGCTTCGGGGCCTTCTCCGCGAAGGGTATTCAGTTTTTGCTCGAGGGGGAGGCCAACGACTACTTCGGCAAGGGCCTCTCCGGCGCCCGCCTGATCGTGGTCCCCGACCGCATCTCCACCTTCGATCCCCACGAGAACATCATCATCGGCAACGTAGCCTTCTACGGGGGGACGAGTGGGGAGGCCTACATCAAGGGGATGGCCGGCGAGCGCTTCGCGGTGCGGAACTCCGGGGTAAAGGCCGTGGTGGAGGGCCTGGGCGACCACGGCTGTGAGTACATGACCGGCGGCGTGGTGGTCGTACTGGGGGAAACCGGCAAGAACTTTGGCGCGGGCATGAGCGGGGGCATGGCGTACGTCTATGATTCCGATCGATCCTTCCGCAAGAAGCTAAATACGGACATGTGCGAATCGGAGGCACTCAACGACTTCGATCGGAAGCTGCTCCAGCAAATGGTCCGCAACCACTTCACCTACACCAGCTCCAAGCGGGCGCTCGATATGCTGAACGGTTGGGAGGAGCATTTGGCGCGCTTCGTCAAGGTGATGCCCCGCGATTACAAGGCGGTCCTCGAGCAGAAGGGGGAAGCGCCCGACGTGCGGGTCAAGGTAGCGCAACTGGTTTAATCAAGGTAAAAGCAAGTTAGCATGGCAGACCCCAAAGGATTCCTGAAATACACCCGCGAACTTCCCGAAAAGCGCCAGGTCGAAGTACGCAAGACCGACTGGCAGGAACTGTACGAACCGATGTCGGAGGAAAGAACCGTCAAGCAGGCCAGCCGCTGCATGGACTGTGGCGTACCCTTCTGCCACAGCGGCTGCCCGCTGGGCAACATCATTCCTGAGTTCAACGACGCGGTGTACGAGGAGGACTGGCGCGAGGCCTTCGAGATCCTCAGCTCGACCAACAACTTCCCGGAGTTTACCGGACGCATCTGTCCGGCCCCCTGTGAGTCGGCCTGTGTACTCGGTATCAATCAGCCCCCGGTAGCCATCGAGCACATCGAGAAATCCATCGCCGAGGAGGCGTTTCAACGCGGCTACGCGCGGCCCAACCCGCCCAGCAGCCGTACGGGGAAGTCCGTAGCCGTCATCGGCTCCGGGCCTTCGGGCCTCGCCGCTGCCGCCCAGCTGAATAAGGCCGGGCATACGGTGACGGTCTACGAGCGAAACAGCCGGATCGGTGGACTGCTCCGCTACGGTATCCCCGACTTTAAATTGGAGAAGTGGGTCATCGATCGCCGCGTAGCCCTCCTGGAAGCGGAGGGGATCAAATTTCGGGTCAACGCCGAGGTCGGTACCAACATCGATGCTACCAAGCTGGTGCGGGACCACCACGCGGTCGTACTCGCCGGGGGCTCCACCATACCGCGGGACATCCCCAGTCCGGGACGGGAAGCCCAGGGCATCTACTTCGCGATGCAGTTCCTGGAGCAGAACAATAAGCGGGTCGCCGGAGACGACCTCAGCGGGACCTACGAGATCCACGCCAGGGGTAAGGACGTCGTCGTAATTGGCGGCGGGGACACGGGTGCCGACTGCGTGGGAACGAGCAACCGCCACGGGGCTCGCTCGGTTACCCAAATTGAGATCATGGCGATGCCCCCGACGGAGCGTGCCGAGAATACCTGGCCGAACTGGCCGATGGTCCTGCGGACCTCCACGAGCCACGAAGAGGGGTGTGCACGCGAGTGGGCGGTCTTGACCGAGGCTTTCCTAATGGACGAGGCTGGTAATTTGCGGGCGCTCAAAACGGTCAATATTCGCTGGAGCCGCGACCAGACCGGCCGCAATACCTTCGTCAAAATTCCCGGTACGGAACGCGAGCTGCCCTGCCAGCTGCTGCTCATCGCGGCCGGATTTATGCACCCCCAGCACGAGGGGCTGCTGAGCAAACTGGGCGTTGGACTTGACAGCCGAAAGAACGTAGCGGCCAGTCCCGAGCATGGCTACCAGACTTCCGTACCCAAGGTGTTTGCCGCCGGAGACATGCGGCGTGGACAAAGCCTCGTGGTGTGGGCCATCGCGGAGGGGCGGGAGTGCGCCCGCTCGGTCGACGGCTTCCTGCGGGGCGGGGAATCCGTGCTCGAGGGCCGGGACGAGGGCCGGCTGGAGCTCGATTTTGCCTGATCGGCAGAATTTAGCCCGGTTTCGGGCTTTACATTGCACCTGCGCGCCGCCGCCCGGTTGGGGTAGGAAAGCAACGGAATGAAGTACCGACGATTAGGAAAAACCAATTTTGAGGTCAGCGAGATCAGCCTGGGGACCTGGCAGGTGGGCGGCAAATGGGGGAGTGCCTTCGACGACCGCGCCGCCGACCGGATCATCAACGAGGCCATCGACCGGGGCGTGAACTTCATCGATACGGCCGATGTGTACAGCGATGGAGACAGTGAAACCGCCGTGGGCCGCGTCGTACGGCAACGCTCGGAATACATCTACGTAGCGACGAAGTGTGGCCGGCGAATCAATCCCCATACCGCCGAGAACTACACCGTGGAGGCCCTGCGCGCTTACGTGGAAGACAGTCTGCGGCGGATGAAGATCGACCGCATCGACCTCATCCAGTTGCACTCCATGCCCAACGACGTGTACTACCGGCCGGAGATCTTCGGACTCTTCGAGCGGCTGCGGGAGGAAGGCAAGATCCAGCACCTGGGCGTCAGCGTGGAAAAGGTCGAAGAAGCCATCAAGGCTATGGAGTATCCCAACGTGGCGGCCGTGCAGATCATCTTCAATCTCTTCCGGCAGCGGCCCGCCGAACTGTTCTTTGATCTCGTCAAGCGGCACGACGTCGGCGTGATCGCGCGGGTGCCCCTGGCCAGTGGCCTACTAACCGGGAAGTTTGACGCGCAAACCACCTTCGGGGAGGGGGACCACCGCAACTTTAACCGCAACGGGGAAGCTTTTGATAAGGGCGAAACCTTTAGTGGAGTCAACTACGAGCAGGGCCTAAAGGCCGTCGCTGCCCTAAAAGCACTCTTTTCGGACGAAGACAAGCTCGCCGCCGTTGCGTTGCAGTGGATTCTCAGCTATCCGGAGGTAAGTTGCGTGATCCCCGGGGCCTCGAGGGTGGAACACCTCCGATCCAATGTGCAGGCCGCGGAACGCCCACCCCTTGCTCAACATCAGCTGGAGGCCATGAACCGGATTTACGCTGACTACATCAAGCCATCAGTGCACCAGCTTTGGTAAGCGGCGTACACCAAATAAAAACCGGGCGCCCTTTCTAAAGAGGTGCGCCCGGGGTCGTATTTGGGGGATAGTGATGGAATTAGCCGACCAGCAGCAGCAGGGTCAGGAACAGAATAACGAGACTGCCGGTGATGGCGGTCGCAAGGTCCTGACGGCGCGCTTTGGGCAGGGTAGACCGGTGGGAAGCCAGCCGCAGACCGTCAGGATTACCTAACTGTTGGGCCTTAACGGCCCGGTTTACGCGGCGATTCAACAGGGTACTACGGGTCGGGCGTGGGGTTTCAAAATTAGTCATAACTACTTGATTTTCTGGGGTCATCTTGAATTCGGCCGCAAAGGTCGGGGTAATTCCAGACCCCTGCAAGCCCGCGAAGACCATCAGTCCGGGCCGCACGCGCCGACGTCCCGCTGCTTAAAATATAATTCCGTGTCCTACTGCTATGGCCCAAGCTTCGTCCATGGGCCACGCCAGCGCAGTCTTTTCTACTTAAGAAAATTTTCCACTTCTCCAACTTATTCTGCAAAAAATTTGACGCCGGCTTATTTTCCCTTCCGTTTTCCCCTTAGCCGCTCCGCCTCTTGCATGAGTTCGTCGAGGCCGAATTGGTCCTCCCGCGACAGCGACAGGGTTTCCCGGTACGCCCCGCGGTCGAGTTCGACCACCTTAATTAGCTGGCCGGTGTAGCGCTCGATCGCGGCCAGGAGGGGGTGTTCGTCGGGCGCACAGAAGGAATAAGCGACGCCGCGGTTCTTGCCCCGCCCCGTGCGCCCTACCCGGTGGACGTAGTAGTCCGCCTGCTCCGGCAAATCGTAGTTGATCACGTGGGTGACGTCGGGAATATCGATGCCCCGCGCGCTGACGTCCGTAGCGATCATGACCCGCTGTTCGCCGCGTCGGAAGCCCTCCAGCGCTTGCTCCCGGTCGGCCTGTTCCAGCTCTCCGTGCAGGGTAAGGGTAGGGATGCTGACCCGACCCATGGCCTTCGCCACCCGCTCGGCCCGCACCCGGGTTCGCGCAAAGACCAGCAGCTTTGCTTCCGGGTTTTCCTTGATGAAGCGCTCGAGAAAAAAGCGCTTATCGTCCATCTCGATAAAGACGACGGAGTGGTCCACGTTCTTACTAACGGGGTCTTTCGGAGAGATTTGGATGCGAATCGGATTGCGCACCAGCGAATAAGCGAGTTTCTTGATCCTTTCGTCGATGGTGGCCGAAAAAAAGAGGGTTTGGTGCTTGCGCTTCAGGTGACCGATCACGCCCCGTATGTCGTCGATGAAGCCGAGTTCTAACATCAGGTCGGCCTCGTCCAGTACGAGGATGTCGACGCGTTCCAGGCGAAGGAGTTTTCTGCCCAACAGGTCGTACATGCGGCCGGGGGTGGTGATCAGCACGTCGAGTTCCTTGGTCAGCCGGGCGATCTGGGGTTCGATCTCCACCCCGCCGGTGAGTCCGAGAACGCTGACGCGGGTTCCCTTAGCGAGGGCGGTGAACACCTCTGTGAGTTGCAGGGCCAGCTCGCGCGTCGGCACCATAACCAGGCAACTGATCCCGCTCTCCCGCCACTGGGTCTCCTTGCGCTCGTGCAGCTTTTGCAGGATCGGGATGGCAAAGGCCGCCGTTTTTCCCGTGCCCGTCTGGGCAATAGCCAGCACGTCCTCGCCCTCCAGGATGGGCCGAATGGCCCGGTACTGAATGTCGGTGGGGCGCCGCCACCCCTGCTTGCCGATGCTGCGCTTGATCTCGGAGGAGAGGGGGTAATCGTCGAATTTCATGGGCGGGGGATTATGTGGGCGTTCTATTGGCCAGGGGAGCGGGTGCAAAGGAACGTCCCAGGAGTGAGAGCCAGGGAAGAAAGCAATTACATCCTAGTTTGGGATTCAAATTACCGCCGCAAACTTGCTCTTTTGCCCCTGTTCTTCGCCTCGAAAAGCGTCACTTAGCCCGCTACCGCGAAGCAGCCACGAAGTGCACCTCCTCTTTTTCGAAGCTCAATTAAACCTCAAGTAGCGGCGGTCTCGTCAGGATCGGAAAACCCAGACAAGCGCTAACTTTGCCGCATGACTGCCCTCCTCCTGGTCGATTTACAAGTAGATTTCATGCCGACCGGCATGCTGCCCGTCCCGGACGGGGACCGGGTAGTGCCCATTGCCAACGCCCTGATGGATCACTACGCCATCGTGGTGGCTACCCAGGACTGGCACCCGGCCAACCACGGCTCTTTCGCCGCTAACCACCTATGGCGAAAGCCGGGGCAGGTGATCGAGCTCAACGGCCTCTCCCAGGTGCTCTGGCCCATCCACTGCGTACAGGATACCTGGGGATCGGAATTTGTCGAGGGACTGGACGCGCAGAAGATCACCCGCGTGTTCCGCAAGGGGACCGATCCGACCATCGATAGCTATTCCGGATTTTACGACAACGGCCACCTGAAGTCTACGGGCCTGGCCGAATGGCTGAGGGCACGGGCGGTGGAGGAGGTTCACGTACTGGGCCTGGCTACGGACTACTGCGTAAAGTTTACCGTGCTGGACGCACTCACGGAGGGGTTTAGAGCCGTGCTCATCGAGGATGCTAGCCGCGGCGTCGACCTCGTTCCCGGAGATACCGCCGCTGCCGTAGGGGAGATGCGGGAAGCGGGGGCGCGGATCAGGACTTCCAGTAGTCTGTACAGGCGCTGAATCACTAGTGGACTGTACCAGGTACCCCCCCCCTCCGATGGTTAGCACCGCTGCCACGAAACACTGCGCCCGGCAATGCGTACCTTTGCGGCCGCTAAGCGCAAGTGCATGAAAACCAAAACACTGAGGCCGGATAAAGTCAACGTCGTCACCCTGGGCTGCTCCAAGAACCTGGTGGACTCGGAGAACATCATCACCCAGCTGCAGGCCAACGATTACGAGGTCCGCCACGACAGCAACGAGGAGGCTAACATCGTCATCGTGAACACCTGTGGCTTTATCGACCTGGCGAAGGAGGAGAGCATCAATACCATTCTCGATTACGCCGACCGCAAGTCGCAGGGACAGATCGACCGGCTCTACGTGACGGGTTGTTTGTCGCAGCGCTACAAAGATCAGCTGGAAGAGCAGATCCCCGAGGTGGATGCTTACTTCGGGACCATGGAGCTGCCCGGACTGTTGTCGCGGCTGGAAGCCGATTACAAGCACGATCTTATTGGTGAGCGCTTCATCACGACCCCCGAGCACTACGCTTACCTGAAAATCAGTGAGGGGTGCAACCGTACCTGTTCCTTCTGCGCCATTCCGCTCATGCGGGGGGAGCACGTTAGCCGCCCCATCGAGGAATTGGTCAAGCAGGCCGAGCATTTCGCCCGCACCGGGGTGAAGGAGCTCATCCTGATCGCCCAGGAGCTCACGTACTACGGCCTGGACCTTTACAAGCAGCGCATGCTTCCCCTCCTACTCGAGTCCCTCGCAGCGGTGGAGGGGATTGAGTGGATCCGCCTGCACTACGCTTACCCCTCGAAGTTCCCCCGCGACATCTTTGAGGTGATGGCCGCTCAGCCCAAGGTGTGTAACTACCTCGATATCCCCCTGCAGCATGGCGCGGATGCCGTACTGCGGCGGATGCGCCGGCAGGTAAGTCGTGCCGATACGACGGATTTGATCAACTACGCCCGAATGGCCGTGCCCGGCATCGCTATCCGGACCACCTTCCTGGTGGGCTACCCCGGAGAGACCGAAGCGGAATTCGAGGAGATGTGCGACTTTGTACGCGAGATGCGCTTCGAGCGGCTGGGCGTGTTCCAGTACTCCCACGAGGAAGACACCCGGGCCTTTGAAGTGAAAGACGACGTGCCCGCAGCCACCAAGGCCGACCGGGCCAACCGCCTTATGGAAATCCAGCAGGAGATCAGTTACGGGCTCAACCAGGCCAGGGTAGGGGAGATCGCTACGGTACTGATCGACCGGAAGGATGGCGATAACTACGTGGGGCGGACGCAGTACGACAGTCCGGACGTAGACAACGAGGTACACATTCCCGCGGGCAGTGCGTACCTGCGCCCGGGGGATATGGTGACGGCCCGGATCGTTGGTGCCAGCGAGTACGATTTAATCGCGGAACTGGTTGCGGGCTAATTACCCGTGACCTACTTTTGCCAACGCTTTCGTGCAGTACTGGCCGCTATGGCGGAATTGGTAGACGCGCTGGATTCAAAATCCAGTTCCATTGGAGTGTGGGTTCGATTCCCACTGGCGGTACTGAGGGTTGGGGAGGGCGACAAAAAAGATCGTCGACCATTTGGAAAATAAGGGGGCTGGCATATCTTTGCGGCCCCATTCATCGCCGGAGTGATGAAACTGGTAGACATGCACGTTTCAGAGGCGTGTGCTTTTACGAGCGTGGGGGTTCGACTCCCCCCTCCGGCACGGAACTTCCTTGTTCTACCTGGCCTCGGTCCTTCACTGGATCGGGGCTTTTTTCATCGCGGCGGTTGCTCCTCTCCGTTGATGCGCATTACGAAGGCATCCTCGGTGTAGCGGTCCCGGATATCCGCCAGGGCGCGTTGCAGGGCGGCGGGTGCGGTATAGGTTACGGTCACCCCTACGCGGGTATTCCTGCCTTCCCGGTCGGTGTAGGGTACGTAGCCGGCTTCTTCGAGCCTGCGGGTGGTCTTGTCGACGTTACGCTGTCGACTGAACAGGCCGATGGCAATGACCGCGATATCGGGGGTTACGGCCGCCGGCGTGCCGACGCGGTCGCCGGGCGGGGCGAGGGGCGGTGCGTTGAGGCGGGGTGGGGGCCCCGGCTGCACGGACGCCGCCCCGACGGTGGCCGGGGGAGCAGGGGCGTCTCGTGGCGGGACGTTCAGCCGCTCCCGGGGAATTTGGGTAGCGGACGCCGCACCGGCGTCCCCGCCCCCCAGTGCACTGACGGAGCCAATGATGCGGAAAACCAAAAATATGCCCACCAGCAGGGCGGTCAGGCCCACCGCGTACCACAGTTTACGCTTTTGTGATGCGTTCAACGACAATAGGCCGGGCGTACGGCTGGCACGGGCGCTGCGCCGTGCCGCCCGCCGGGAGGGGCCGGACGGCTTCCGTGGCGGCTTTTCCTTGCGCAGAATGGGCTGGACCGCCAGCGTGGGCAGCCCGAAACTCACCTTACTGAAGTTCTCCGCACCCGGCGTGAAGCGTATCTCCCCGTCGTGGTGCTGGTACAACTTGCCGATACCTTCCAGGATGACGGCGTGCCCGGAGGCCAGGGTTTCCCCGGTGTGCTGGAGGAAGCGCGTGGCCTCGCTGCTTTCTTCCAGCTCACGGCTGAGGCGGCCATCGTCGAGGATGAGGTTGGCGTTGAAGCTGATGCGGGCGGAGGGGGGAAGGGCCTTTCCCTCGATGAGACTCAGCACGGCGGGCTGCTCCTGGGTCACCAGGGTACCGATACCCGGTAGGCAGACCCTGCCCTCTTCCATCAAAATCGAACGGAGGGCGGTAGTGACGGCGCTGTACATAACGCTAAGGTAGGGAGCGGGTCGAAAGCCGGAGTGCGGGCGCGCTTAATTCACGCGGATTTCGTCACTCATCCCCGCGATCACGGAGAAGGTACTGCCCTTATTATTCATGACCTTGGCCCAGAGGCTGTCCGGATCGGCGTTGAACAGGTAGTTGGGGTCCATGCCCGCCGTGACCCAGCTGCCGCCGGCGAGTTCCTCCTGCAACTGATGTTCGGACCAACCGCTGTAGCCCACGAAGAAGCGAATGTCAGGGGGGGTGATCAGTTGCTGGCTGATCAGGAACTTCAGTTTGTCGTAGTTGCCGCCCCAGTACACCCCCTTGCTGATTTCATCGCTGTCCTCCAGGAGGTCGCCCTTGCGGTGGAGGTAATGCACGGTATCCGTGGCTACGGGGCCGCCGAAGTAAACGGGGGCGTCGAACTCGGGAAACTCCTGGACGAGCTCATCGACGCGCAGGGTGATCCTGCGGTTCATGATGAATCCCAAGCTGCCCTCGGCGTTGTGCTCCACCACCAGGATGGTGCTTCGCTTGAAGTTGTTGTCCAGCATAAAGGGGTCGGCCAGAAGAATGATGCCTTGCTTGATGGGGTCGATCATGGCGGGGGGGGAGTTGGGTATAGAAAATTAACGGTGCATCGCGCATCTTGGTTTGTAGGGGGGAGTTAAGCAAAACTTACCAAACTTCATCACGCCATTGTCTGAATCTACCCCCGTGTATGGCGCACAACCTCGGCGCTTGCCCATCTTCCTTACCTTCGGCTCATGGAAAAACTTATGCGGCAGCACTGGTGGAAGCTCGGCTCGGTAGTGATCCTGGTCTACGCGCTGATCGCAGGACTGTTGGTCCCCCTCAAACCCAATTTAGTATCCCTCACCCCGGCCGGAGCGAGCCTGGGCACCACCCAGTCCTTTACGCTACTGGGTTACAATACGGATTTTGTCGCCGACGGCGGGACGACCCGGGCGTGGCTCAACTTCGGCGAAGGCTATGCGCTGCGGGCTAACGCCGTTCGCGTGATCGATGACCGGCGCGCGATCGCCACCTTCGTCTTTCCGCGGGCCCTGCCTACGCTGGAAACTGGCAGTCGTCAGCTGTCCCTAATCGTCAGCGGTTCGGCTAACGGAGCCTTCGTGGTGCCGGACGCCGTGACCGTCCGGCAGGAAGCCCTCCCCGATGATCTTGAAGCGATTCAGGGAGCCTGGGCCGCCGGTTCCATTCAGGCGGGGGAGGTGACGGCCAATCCCCGCATGACGTTCCCCTACCGGGGACTGCTGGGCGAGACCATTCGGAATACTTACTTCCACGTCAGCCTGTGGTTCGCCATGATGTTCCTGTTTATCGCCGCGGTGGTATACGCGATCAAATACCTCCGACGGAAGTCCCGCCGCGATGCCGGGCAGGTGCTCGACGAGGGCCGACTCACCGATCTAACGCGCCTGGAGCGGGCTGATCACTGGTCGGTGGTCTTTACCGGGGTCGGTATGCTTTTCGGGATCCTGGGATTGCTGACCGGCGCGGTCTGGGCCAAGTACACCTGGGGCAGCTACTGGAACTGGGACATCAAGCAATTCACTACCCTCATCGCGCTGCTGATCTATGCGGGCTACTTCGTCCTGCGGGCTGCCTTCCCCGACCCGGAGCAGCGGGCCCGCCTGGGTGCCGTGTATAACATCTTTGCCTTCGCCTGCCTGATCCCGCTCATCTATATATTGCCGCGCTTATCGGCTACCAGCCTGCATCCCGGAGCGGAGGGTAATCCGGCCATGGGGGGTGAGGATCTGGACAATACCATGCGCATGGTCTTTTATCCAACCATTATCGGCTGGACGCTCTTTGGTGGATGGATGGCCGGGGTCGCCTACCGCAGCCGAATCGTGGCGGAGCGGTTGTTGCGGCGCGAGGAAAATTTTTGATATGGTTCGCAGGGTGCTGGTTGTCTGTTTTTTTCTATTGGTCTGTTCCCTCTACGGCCAGCGTATTGAGACGGAGCTGCTTTGTTCCTGGCGGGAAGCGGGGGGCATCCCTAAAGGCGCGCGGGGTCAAGCACGAAGCTTCTTCTCTCGCACCGGGGATTGATTTGCTCCGTTTTGCCGACGCTAAATCCGCCGCCGCGGCCTACGCACACCTGTCAAATTCTCCCCGCGTACGCGCCGTTCAGTACAACTGGACGGTCACGACCCGTAGGCAACCGAACGATCCGGACTACCCCCGGCAAGATAATATGGCCCGCGCCGGATTCGAGACAGCCTGGGAACTGACGACCGGGGGGACTACGGCGGATGGGCGAAAGATTGTCACGGCCATTCTGGATGCCGGATTCGACGTTACCCACGAGGACCTGACGGAGAGCCTGTGGACCAATTCGCGGGAGATTCCGGATGACGGCCTCGACAATGATGGCAACGGCTTCATCGACGATCTCCACGGCTGGAATTTTATCGGCGACTCCCCCGCGTATCCCATCGTCACCCACGGTACGCAGGTAGCCGGCCTGATCGGTGCGACGGGAAACAACGCGCGGGGCGTCACCGGCACCAACTGGTCGAGCCGCCTCATGCTTTTCTCGATCAATACGGTGGCGGACATCGTAGCCGCCTATCAGTACATTCTGGAGCAACGCCGGCTGTACAATACCACCGACGGGAATGCCGGTGCCCTGGTGGTGGTGACCAATGCCAGTTTCGGGATTGAGGGCGGCACGTGCGTCGACTTCCCGGTCTGGGGTGCCATGTACGATGCCCTGGGGGAAGTCGGCATCCTGACGGCGGCGAGTGTAGCCAACGTCTCCCGGGACGTGGACGTGGTGGGCGATATGCCCACCGACTGCCCCAGCGAATTCCTGATGGGCGTCACTAACGTTGACCAGGACGACAATCGATTTTCTTCCGCCGGCTTCGGGCGCGAGAACGTCGACCTGGGAGCGCCGGGGGAAGGAAGCTATACTACCCGTCCCGGCAATGCCTACGGAAGCTTTGGGAGCACGAGCGCGGCGGCCCCTTACGTCACGGGTGCCGTTGCGCTACTTTACGCCACGCCCTGCCCCGTCCTGCAGGAACTGCTGCAGCGCGATCCAAGCGGTGCCGCGCTCCTCATCCGGGAATCTTTACTGGCCTCGGTCCGTGCCAGTCCATCGCTCCAAAATGCCGTGAGTACCGGAGGCGTCCTGGACGTCGGGCGGGCGCAACAGTACTTGCTCCGGGCGTGCTCGGGTCCGGGCAGCGCATCCCCGGCCGCTAGCCTTTTCCCCAATCCCTTCCGTGGTCGGTTACTGCTGCGGGTGCCGGCCCCCGGCGTGACCGCCGCCGCCGTGGTGAACGTCTATAACGCCCTGGGACAGCGGGTGCTGCAGGTGGTGCCGGATGACAGCCGCGGAAGAGGAACCGACATCCCACTCGATCTGAGTGAGCAGCCCCGCGGCGTCTACTACGTGATATTGACCGATGGCGGGCAAAAAATGGTCCTTCCCTGCCTCCGGCTTTAGGGTAAGGGCTTGTTTGGGTTTTCCGAGCCTGACGAAAACGCCGCTATTTTGAGGCTAATCGAGCCTCGGAAAGGGGAGGTGCACTTCGTGGCTGCTTCGCGGTGACGGGTTAAGTGACCTTTTTCGAGGCGAAGAGTAGGCGCAAAAGAGCAAGTTTGCGGCGGTGAGCGGAATCCTAAATAAGCTCTAGACTGCATAATTTTTCCCGCATGCGTATAAATTTGCTAATATTTGCATCCGCAATCGGTCACGAACCTCCGCTGACGGGCGCCGGTCTAAGGCGCGTTCGCAGAGTGAGCCGGAAGCCCAAACTCTCAATTTTACGTTATGCAAAAGATCATCCTTTTCCTTTTCATCCTCTCCATAGGGCTCTCCTCTTGCGTCAGCAAGAAGAAGTACGAGGCCAGCATGGCTGACCTGGCCTCCCGTGACGAACTGATCGCCCAGCGCGACCAGGAAATCAACCGCTACGCCCAGCAGCTGGCGGAGTGTGAGCGTCGGGAAACCCAGCTCAAGAACCAGTACGATAACGCCCAGTCGCAGGCCCAGATCCGCCAGGAGCAGATCGACGATCTCCGGAAGCAGCGCGATGCCCAAATCGAGCAGGTCGGCGACCTCACCGTACTCAGCCAGAGCGCCAACCAGAACATCGGCAATACCCTGCAGCAGCTCGAGGGCAAGGATAAGTACATCCGCCTGCTCCAGGCCGCTAAGTCCAAGGCCGACTCCATCAACCTGGCCCTGGCCGTTAACCTGAAGAGCGTACTGCGGGAAGGCATCGAAGACGCCGACGTAGACATTAAGGTCGACAAGACCGTAGTCTACATCAATCTCTCCGACAAGATGCTCTACAAGAGCGGCAGCTACCAGATCACCGACCGGGCCGGGGAAGTCCTCGAGAAAATCGCCCAGATCGCCAAGAGCCGCCCCAACCTCGATCTGATGGTGGAAGGCTATACCGACAACGTGCCCATCAACAGCGCCTGCGTAAAGGACAACTGGGACCTCTCCGTCCTCCGCTCCACCGCCGTAGTCAAAGCACTCCAGAACAAGTACGACATCGATCCTAACCGCCTGATCGCCGCCGGCCGCGGAGAGTACAACCAGTTGGTGGAAAACGACACCCCCGACAATCGGTCGATCAACCGGCGTACCCGCATCATCCTGCTGCCCCGCCTAAACCAGTTCTACGACCTGCTCGATCCCTCCCAGGTGCCCGAATAGGCCCGCCGGCACCATCACGTCCTACCAACCCCGATCCGCTTACCGCGGGTCGGGGTTTTTCATTCTACAGTGTATCCGCAGGACGCGTTCTTCCCCTCCCCGCAGCGCGTACCGATCATCAATGCGGTAGGGGATGACCGCCATCACCTGACCTGCCCCGGTAGTGAGCAGGCGGCTGCGCTCCCGGTCCCAGGGGGCTATTTTTTCGTCGCCGAAGAATTTTTCGACCTTCTTAGTCCCCTGCATGCCAAGGGGCTGGAAGCGGTCACCCGGTTGGCGGGGCCGCAGGTGCAACGGAAATCCAGGAAAGCGGCAGTACAGCGTCAGGGGGCAGTCGAGCCGCACCGGACGGCGGACCAGATCTATTTCGAGCGTCCGGTCGGGGAGGATCAGCTCGAAGGGGAGGCCGTCCACGTGGTACGTGGCGGTCGAAAGGCTGGTCTGGGGCAGAAACTCGATACGCTCCGTGCTCACGCGAGCTACGTAGCTGTCGGATCGAATGCTACGGTACCCGGCCACGGAGAGCATCTGCCGATAGTCCTCCCGCCGAAAGCCCATATATCCCGTGTGGTGGCGCAGTAGGGTAATGGTATCCACCAGCCCGAGGGGGCAGGTCCTGCGATTAAAGCGAAAACCGTGGGAGGACCGAACCAAACATGGATTATGCCGCAGGCTCAAGCCCTGCTCATAAAAGCGGTGCGCCGACCGCAAATTGGAAAGGGTACTGGCCAGCCCCTCCGTGGACATCCCGAAGGATTGTAAAAACTGTGGAAGTAGGTGGTGACGGATTCGGTTACGCGTGTAATCATCACTATCGTTCGAGTGGTCATCCCGCCATTTAATGGACCGGGAGCTTGCGTACCCCCGGATTTCATCCTTAGTGGCTTCCAGCAGGGGACGAATGACGACGAAGTCCGTACGGGGGTCGATTCCGCGGAGCCCCGCCAGTCCCGTACCCCGGACCAGGTTCATGAGCATCGTCTCAAAGGAATCATCCAGGTGGTGCGCGGTGACTACGGCCTTCAATTTATACTCATCCAGTATTTTCTTAAAATAATTGTACCGAAGTCTTCTGGCTACCATCTGCGTACTCTCCCCGGCTAATCGGTCCTTGGGCAGGCTGAACCGCTGGGTAAACAGGCGGACGTCGAGTCGGTAAGCGAGGTGGCGCACGAATTCCTCGTCCGCGGTCGACTCCTTGCCACGCAACTGAAAGTTGCAGTGCACGATACTGAAGTGATAGCCTTCTTCCTTGAGCAGCCAGGCCAGCACCGTACTGTCGATACCGGCACTGGCGGCCAGCAACAGTTGGTCGTCGGCCTGCAGTAAATCTTCCCGTTGTACGAAGTCGCGGAAGTTATTTACGAGATCACCGCCGCCGCTCATTCGTTGTGGTACTTTTCGTGGCGCAGGATGGTCATGGCGCGGTAGAGTTGTTCGGTGAGGAAAAGACGCACCATCTGGTGACTGAAGGTGAGGGTACTGAGACTGAGCTTTACCTGGGCTCGCGCATACACCGCGGGACTAAAACCGAAGGCGCCACCGACCGCAAAAACCAGCCGGCGGGCGGGGCGCTGCAGTTCCCGGTCGAGCCACGCGGCCAGCTGGGTGCTGCTGAAGCACTCCCCGCCTTCATCCAGGAGGATCAGCCGATCCTCGGAGTTGATCCGGGATAGTAGTAAATCGCCCTCCCGTTCCCTTAAGATAGGGGTTTGTAATCTTCCCCCCTGTTTTACGTCCGGCAAAGTGTCGAATTTGATGGGTAGGTAATGTGCCAGGCGCTTTTGGTAGATCTCCTCGCCAGTACGCAAATATTTTTCCGTGGTTTTGCCAATGTAATACACCTGGATCTTCATTTAGCTACTATTTAAGATAAACGTCTAATAATTTGAGCGGGTCGCCTTCCTCGGGTCGCCCCTACCTTGCACCTGCGTACCCGACCCCACTCCCATGACCTACCGAGTTTTCCAAATCAGCTGTGCTCCCACTACCTCGGAAATCCTGATCGCTTACCTGGCGGAAGCGGGTTTTGATTCCTTTGAGGAAACGCCCTCGGGGCTGTCCGCCTACGCCACCGAATCAGCGTCTGACACGTGGCATGCCGTGCTGAAGGCGCTCCGCGTGCAGTATCCTTTCACCTACACCTCCGAAGTGCTGGAGGAAAAGAACTGGAACGAAGTATGGGAAGGGCAGTTCGAGCCCATCCGCATGGAGGATCGTTTGCTGATTCGCGCGAGCTTCCACGCCGCCGACCCCTCGGTGGCCCAGGAGATCGTTATCGATCCCAAGATGGCCTTCGGAACGGGGCACCACGCGACAACCTATATGATGTGCGAACGCCTCATGGCCTACTTTGCCGGCGATCGAGGGCGTACCGTTCGGGTACTGGACTACGGATCGGGAACCGGGGTGCTCGCCATCCTGGCCAAGCGGCTCGGGGCGGCGGCCGTAGATGCGGTGGACATCGAGGTAGCCGCCCACGAAAGTACCCTGGAAAATGCCGCCACGAACGGGGTGGCACTGGACGCGGTGGTCCGCGGCGAACTGCATGACGTGCCCATCGGTAAGCCCTACGACCTCATCGTGGCAAACATAAATCGCAACGTACTATTGGAAACGGGGCGGGCGTTGTACGACCGTCTGGCGGTCGGGGGCACGGCCCTGATGAGCGGCGTTCTCGCACGGGACGAAGACCTCCTCGTCGACCACCTGCGCGGCGTGGGCTTCCGGCACCGGGCGACCTTTACGCGTGAAGATTGGCGGGCCTTCGATTTTGCCCGTGACTGAACGAGAATAATTATGCGCCTACTCTTTCTGCTGCTCGTGCTTACTACCGCTCCCGCGCTGCTGCGTGCCCAATTAACGGGCCTGTCGCCGGAGGCCCCGGTGGGGGAATTCGAGGTGGAACTGGAAAATTACATGACCGAATCCCGGAACTCCCGAGCCCGCGACGCCTACGGCAACTTTACGAGCGTTTTTCTGGGCGGCGGCCTGGATACCACCCAGCAGCGCCGCATCATCCGCTCGGCGATCGGCCTGGCAGGCCTGCGGGCCCAGCCGGATAATGGGATGGCTAACTTTCTGGATCTCCACGCATACCTGCAGGGCGGAGAAGCGGAGCAGGTACAATTGTTCGAGGAATTCCACGATATGCTGGCCGGGGCCCTCGCGGATCCCGACCTTCCCCTCTCCGCTTACAATGCCGCCCTTGCTAACGCGCTGATTTACCTCCGCTCCGCTCGCCTCGACAGCAAGGAGGGGCCCTACGGCTGGTTCGTGGCCGGGGGCAAGCCCCACTTCGACTACCCCGGCTATCCGCAGCTGCGCATCGACACGGTGCAGCAACTGCTGGGTACGACACAGGGCGACAGCATTCACATCGACGAGACGAGGCTGCTGGTCGACCTGGCCACCGGCCGGGCGACGGGAAAGGGCGGACGTACGGACTGGCAGCGCGTGGGGTTACCCAGCGATATTTTCGTCCGCCTGGTAGATTACACCTTTGAAACGAATCGGCAACTGCTGACGTCCGACTCCGCCCAATTTCAGTACCCGGGCTACTTTGGTGACCGCATCCTCTACGGGACCTACAAGGACCGACTCCAATCGGGCGGGCCGCGACCCAACGGGGATATCCCCGAATTTACCTCCACGAATGGCTTCGTACCCCTGCACAACGTAGGGGAGGGCATGGAGCTGCTCGGCAACTTTTCACTGCGGGCCAGTCGCGTTTACGTGGCGGGGGACGGCACCCGAAGGGCGCGCGTCAACCTCAGCATTGACGATCCGGACGGAAAGCGCAAGGTGCGTGCCCTGGGGGAACAATTCGTGGTGGACTACGGTGAGCGCCTTACCGGGCAGAGCGTGGACGTCTCCATTTTCTTCGGCAAGGACAGCCTGACGCACCCCAGCATCAGCGTGGACGTCGACATCCCCGGACGCGTCCTGGAACTCCGCCGCACGAAGAGCAGCTCGGACCAGGCACCTTTCTACCACAGCGGCAACAAGTTCAACATCGACGCGGACAACATCACGCTCTACTTGCAGGCCGACTCGGCCGTGGTGGGCCGACGCACGGTCAGCTACCAGGAGAAGGGGGACGTCACCTTTGAGAGCCTCGAGTACTTCAACGAACAGGATTACAACCGAATCCAGGCCCTGGCGGGTTTCAACCCCCTGGAGGTTATCTACAAATACCGGTACAGCCTGGACGGCGGGAGCGACCAGTTTCCCATCGGTGCCGTAGCGGACCGCTTCCGGCAGGGGTTGGGCGGGAAGGACATCAAGTCCATCATCTTCGATCTCCAGGATCGGGGCTTCCTAACCTACGATACCCAGACGGACACCATTACCCTCAAGAGCAAACTGCAGCACTTCGTACTGGCTAACCGAGAGGCAAAGGATTTCGATCGACTGCGTATCGTTAGCAGCAGTCAGGAAGAGAACGCCGTAATCGACCTGAACGGGGGCACCATTCGCATCGACGGCGTAAAACCCATACAGCTCAACCGGAAGAAACAGGTGGCAATCAGGCCCTTCGGTGAGCAGATCGCCGTGCTTGGTGACCGCAACATGGACTTTGGCGGACAGATCTATGCCGGGGGAGCCATCCTGACCGGCAGCGATTTCCACTTCAAGTACGATCCCAACTACATTCAGTTCGACTCGGTAAGCTACATCGACCTCTTCCTGCCGGAGGGAGGGGAGATCAAGGACGGCGCAAAGCGACTATCCACCGCCAGCCGGATCGAGAACGTCAGTGGCTACCTCCTGCTGGACGCCCCGAAGAATAAGAGCGGCTCGGAGGACATCGCCTACTTCCCGTCGCTGCAAACGCGCGGTCCGAGCTACATCTACTACGATCGGGCGGATACCAGCTCCCTGTATGCGCGCGACAGCTTTTACTTTGAATTAGCCCCCTTCAGCCTGAACAACCTCGACAGTCTGACGGAAGGAAAGCTCGCCCTGGGTGGGGAACTGGTGAGTGGCGGCATCTTCCCGCGGATGAAACAGGAACTCAGCGTGCAGGAGGACGGCTCACTAGGCTTCGTCGGGCAGACGGATACCAGCGGGCAGTCGGCTTACGGTCGCGGTTCCTACACCGGAGAGGTCAGACTCAATAATGGCGGACTGACCGGAAGCGGTAAACTGAACTACCTGGAGGCCGAAATCGAAAGTTCGGATATCCTCTTCGGAGTAGACAGCACCACCACTAAAACCGAATCCTTCCGCCTGGTGGAGGCCAATTCGGAATCCCGTAAGGTCCCCTCCGTGTTCAGCGACCGGGTCAGCGTAACCTTCAAACCCTACGGAGACTCCCTGGTAGTCGTCCCGGACGAAGGAGCCACCTTCCAGCTTTTTGATGACGATGACCGTCGATTCGATGGCAGTCTGGTCCTTACGCCCTCCGCCCTAAGGGGAGCCGGAAGCTTCGACTGGTCGCAGGCGACCATCAGCAGTCCGGATTTTAGCTTCGGGAGTAAGCAAATCATGTCGGATACCGCGGTGGTCAGCATCAAGAACCCAAGTGAGGAGGGTGACTTCGCCCTGACCACCAGCAACACCAACGCAGCGATCGACTTTGCTACCAACAAAGCGGTCTTCCTGAATAACGGCCAGGACCTGGCCACCGCCTTGCCCTACATCGCCTTCCGTACGAGCAGCAACCGCTTCGAGTGGGATATGGCTAAGGGGAATATCGTCTTCAGCACGGAAGAGGGACAGGACCGGTTTACCAGCATCAACCCGGACCAGGATTCTTTAACCTTCACGGCGGGCACCGCCGTCTACGACAACCTGACCAGCGAGCTAGCGGTCGGCGGCGTACCCTTCGTAATCAGCGCGGACGCCAAAATCTATCCGGGCGACAGTAGCCTGACGGTGGGTTCCGGCGGCAAGATCGCCCAACTCACCAACGCCCGCATCGTGGCCGATACCATCAGTGAATACCACGTGATCAACCGCGCCACCGTAGATATCTCCGGAAAGAAGGAGTACACCGCCTCCGGTTATTACGAGTACAAGGTCGGGCCCCACGAGCAAGAATTCGAGCTGCAAAACATCGTCGGCACCCGGGTAGGGAAGGGGCTGGCCTCGGAAAAGGCGACCGCCACCCGGGCCGACGGACAGATCGCCGAGGACACGATCTTCTACGTGGACGATAGAACCCGCTTTTACGGCACCATCAGTCTGGACGCGGGGAGCGAAGTGCTGACCTTCGACGGCTACGCTAAAATAGAGGACGAGAAACTACCCGCCGCCGAGTGGTTCGTGGTGGAAAGCGAGGGGGATAAAACCAACCTCGTCCTGGACACCCGCGGGGCCAAGGGCCGCGATGGCCGCCCCCTGCATACCGGATTTTACCTCAGCAAGCCCGAGCGCCACGTCTACCCCTCCCTGCTGCAGACCCTCGACCGGCGCCTGGACCACCCCATTTTGGACGCCGAGGGCGCCTTCAGCTACGACGAGGAACAGCACCGCTACCTCTTCGGCGACAGTACGCGCGTGGCTAACCCTACTGCAAGCGGCGGTAACCTCATGATCTTCGAGCCGGAATCCGGGCGGGTCAGCGGAGACGGCATACTGGGCATCGGTGCACGCCTGAAGTACGTCAAAATGGCCGCCTACGGGACCATCGCGATGGAACTGCCGCAACAGGAAATGCCCGAGGAGGAAACGGACATCGCCTTGGAGGAGGTCGTTCCGGAACCCGGTGACACTACCGCCGCGGAATCCACGCCCGAGACCCTCACGGACAACATGTTCCTGCTCGAGGAAGAGGTGGAGGACGCCCCGGCCACGGACGTTACCGAGCTGAAGCTAACCGTGGACGCGCCGCTGGCCGAGAATTTCCCGGCGACCGACGTAGAATTGATGGCAGCCATCGACCTCATTTTGCCCGCGCGCCTGGTACAGCTCATGGCGACCGACATCATCTCGGGGGGATACAGTGCTCCCGAACTGGGGCTTAAGGACCGCCTGGCCTTCACTACGGCCGGGATCACGGCGCTGTTCCCGGAAGGAAACGACCGGGCCCGGGCCCTCGGCGGACTTACCTCCGACGCCATTGACTTACCACCCGCGATCAACCGCCATACCTTTCTGTTCTCCGACCTGAAGATGCGGTGGAATACGGACTACCAGTCGTTCGTAAGCACCGAAACGCTGAACGGACTGGCCTCCATCGGCGGGCAGGCCGTGAGCAAGCGGATCGAGTCCTACGCGGAAGTGAAAATGACCACCGGGGGCGAAGATCGCCTGTACCTGTTCATCAAGTCCCCGAGCGAAACCTACTACTTTTTCGGCTTCAAGGACGGGATCCTCAACGTGGTCAGTAACAACAACAGCTTCATGAGTGCCCTACGCGATCTCAAGCCCAAGGACGTGGTGCTGGAAATGGAGGACGGACAGACCTACGAGATCCTGGAGGTCACGCCGGGAACCGCCCAGACCTTCCTGCGCCGTACCCAAGCTGCCTTCGACAATCCGGAGCCGGACAATGACAACTGATTGATCGTCAACGCATACGTGCACGTTTGACGAGGTATTGCTGCAGGATGGGGCGGAAGCCGGCCATGATGTCGGCCTCTACGTAGTCGATCTTGTACTGCAGGCACTTTTGGCGCAGGCGCTCCTGGTAGGCGGCTACTTGCTGGACGTAGTATTCCTTCACCTGGCCGGGCTGAAGCTTGACGCGCTCGCCGCTTTCCAGGTCGATGAATTCGTAGGGACGGTTCTCGAACTCAAAATCGATCTCCCTGCGTTTGTCGACGGTATGGAACAGGACCACCTCGTGCTTGGCGTGCTTCAGGTGCTGGAGGGCGGCAAAGAGGTCGGCCTCCCGCTCGGTGTCGTCAAACATATCGCTGAAAATGATTACCAGCGAGCGGCGGTGGATGCTGTCGGCAATCTGGTGGAGGGCTTGCGCCGCGGCGGTCTTGACGTCGTGGGTGGGGCGGTCGATCAGTTGCTGGAGGTAGGTCAGGAGCAGGCGGTAGTGCGTAGTGCTGGACTTAGGGCGGGTGTGCAGGTCGACGCCCTCGTGGAAGGTGGTCAGGCCGAAAGCGTCGCGTTGCCTCAGGAGAAGGTTCATCAGACTGGCGGCGGCCAGGGCAGAAAAGCGAATTTTATTGACGTGGTCCGGGCTCTTTCCGTCGATCTCCGGGAAGTACATACTGGAGCTGGCGTCGATGATGATCTGGCAGCGCAGGTTAGTTTCCTCCTCGTAGCGCTTGGTGTACATCTTATCGGTGCGGGCGAATACCTTCCAGTCGATGTTGCGGGTGGGTTCCCCCTGGTTGTAGATGCGGTGCTCGGCAAATTCGACGCTGAAGCCGTGGAAGGGACTTTTATGGAGTCCGATGATGAATCCTTCCACCACCTGCTTGGCGAGTAAATCCAGGTTGCCCAGGTCGCGGACCTGATCGTTGGTGATGAGCTGCATGGCTTAACTTATGGCGGGGTGGGGCGTTCGTCGATTGGAACGGAAGGTAATCCTTTCTCGTACTAACTTGGAATCATGCTAGGAAAAGTAAAACAGTGGTTGGGCATCGAGGGGGTCAAACTCGACCTGATCCTCCCCAATGACTTTCACCCCCGGCAGGGCAGTCTGGCGGGCACCGTACGGCTCACGAGCAAGAACGCCCAGCGGGTTACGGCCATTAAGGTGGTCATGGTAGAGAAATACTCCCGCGGCAAGGACAGCGGTCAGCTGGTCGACGAATACGAGCTGGGCCGCCACATCATCACCGACTTGGTCGACGTGCCCGGGGAGGGCCTACCGGTAGAGGTCAACTTCCGCATTTCCTTCGAACCGGTGAACAGCCCCGTCGACGATTTCGGGAGCAAGAACGCCCTGTTCGGTTCCCTGGCCTGGGCGGCCAAGCGGCTGCGCAACGTACACTCCGAGTACCGCTTGGAGGCGGAGGCGCAGGTGCAGGGGGTGGGCCTGAACCCCTTCGACAAGCAAATTTTGCGCGTGTAGCCGCACCCCGTCCGACGGGTAAGCGGTTGGACGGGGTGTCGACAACGCAGCAAAACCGTCGGTTTTTCCTTTTGGGCAGGCGAGATGGGGCAAGCTGATGTATCGTGTAGTCAGAGTACCGCTTGGAGGCGGAGGCGCAGGTGCAGGGGGTGGGCCTGAACCGCTTCGGCAAGCAAATTTTGCGTGAGTGGCCGGACCCCGTCCGACGGGTAAGCGGTTGGACGGGGTGTCGATACGGTGATTCTCCGAGAAATATGTGACCAATATGCTTTATTTTCAGGGGGTCAAAGCACCGTGATGAAACACCGTTACCTCCCCCTTATTCTCCCCCTGCTCTGCTTATTCGCCTGCGGGACACCGCTACAGGTCGTTCGGGTAGATCCGGCCGCCGAGCAGGATGTCGATCGGTATCGTTACGGCAACCCGGTACAGGCGCTGCGACAGGGTGACATCCTGGTGGAGATCAGTTACTACGATGCCTCGGCGGATTACCTGGTCTTTGATGCGGAGGTGATCAACGAATCGCAGGAGGAACTCCTGTTCGATCCGGCCGATGCTTACTTGCTGGCTGGGAATAATCTGGAAATACCGGCCGTAGACCCGGAGTTCGAACTGCTCTCAATGGACCTGGAAACGGTGCGGCAACAACGCTCCGCCCGCACCCTGGCCTGGGTAGGCACCGCCGTAATGGTAGCCGCCTCGGTTTACTCGATCGCAAGTGCAAACACCCCGCTCCTGGACGTACCGGCCGGGGCTAGCGTGGTGGCCGATGTAGGTGTACAGGTCGCGGATGCCATGACCTTTGCCGTCCTTAGCCGGGATCAACAACTCTTCCAACGCAACACGCCGCCCGCGGGCGGGGAGATTCCCACCCCGGCCAACCGCTACTTTTGGCTGGATTACAGTTTTCGCAAAACCACCCTTCGGCCCGGTGAATCAGCGGTAGGCAAGCTGGTATTCCCACGCCTCGATGAGCAACCCAGATTCGATTTGGTCGTACCCGTTACCGGGCGGGAGCTTTTCCCTTTCTCCTTTACCCAGCGCATATTTCGCGAGCGGCGTTAGCTCCCGGTAGTCAACTCAGGTAGTGATTGAAAAAGTCTACCGTCCGTCCCCAGGCCAGGGTAGCCGCGGCCTTATCGTAGCGGGGCGTCGTATCGTTGTGAAATCCGTGCTGCACGTCGGCGTAGAGGTGCGCCGAATGTTGCTTGCCGTGGGCCAGCAGGGCCTCGGCATAGGCGGGCCAGCCGGCGTTGACCCGCTCGTCCAGCGTGGCGTAATGCAGCATGAGGGGCGCCTGAATCCGTGCCACCTCTTCTCCCGCCGGCTGTCCGCCGTAGAAGGGGACGGACGCGGCCAGTTCAGGCAGCCGCACGGCCATATTGTTGGCCACCGAACCCCCGAAGCAGAAGCCGACCACCCCTACCTTACCGTTCCCCTCGGCGTGAGCCTTCAGGTATGCGTAGCCGGCGATGAAATCTTCCAGCATCTCCGCTCCGTCGCGCTGGCGTTGCAGCTGCCGGCCATCGTCGTCGTTGCCCGGGTAGCCGCCCAGGGGAGTGAGGGCATCGGGAGCCAGGGCCAGAAAGCCGGCGAGGGCGGCGCGGCGGCACACGTCCTCGATGTGGGGGTTCAGTCCGCGGTTCTCGTGTACGACGAGCACGCAACCCGGCTTGTTGACCGGGGCGGCGGGGCGGGCCAATAGCGCTTTGATCTCGCCGCCGCCCTGCGGAGAATCGTACCGAATGTATTCCGCCTGGATGCGCGGGTCGTCCGGAGCGATCTGCCAGGCCGTCTCGTACTTGGGCTCTAGGTAATCCAGGATACCCGCCACGGTAAGCCCTCCTACCGCGTAGGCACCTATGCGCTCGATGAACTCCCGTCGCTCGAGCTTGCTGTGTACGTAGCGGTCGAAGAGCCGGTACACGTCGGGGTGGAGGTCGGATTTGTTGATCTTCATGGCACGCTCGGTTTGGGTGCCTAAGGTAAGCAATCGTACATTCCGCCATGATCCGCTATTTATACCGTATCGGCTTTCTGGCCTTCCTGCTCCACCCTGCCTGCGCTACTCCCCCGGAAGGCGGTGCAAGCACGCTAGAAACCGACCGGTCCACTACCAATCCCTACACCGAGCCCCACCGGCCGCAGCTGCACTTTAGTCCGCGCGCCAATTGGATGAACGACCCGAACGGGCTGGTCTACCTCGATGGCGAGTACCACCTGTTCTACCAGTACCACCCGGATAGCACGATTTGGGGACCCATGCACTGGGGTCATGCGGTCAGTCCGGACCTCCTGCAGTGGGAAGAACTGCCGATTGCCCTGTACCCCGATTCCCTGGGCTACATTTTTTCCGGCAGCGCGGTGGTCGATCACCGGAATACCAGCGGTTTGGGCGACGGCCTCACCCCGCCACTCGTGGCCATCTTTACGCACCACGACCCGGTAGGAGAGGCAGCGGGGCAAAATGACTTTCAGTACCAAAGCCTCGCTTACAGCCAGGATCGGGGCCGGAGCTGGACCAAGTATCCCGCTAATCCGGTCCTGCCGAACGCTGAAGGCATCCGGGACTTTCGCGACCCGAAGGTGATCTGGGATGAGCGCAGGGAGCAGTGGGTCCTCGTGCTGGCCGCCCGGGACCGGGTTAAGTTCTATACTTCCCCTAACCTGATCGACTGGACGTACCGCAGTGATTTCGGAGCTGCCTACGGGGAGCACGGCGGGGTGTGGGAGTGTCCGGATATTTTTCCCCTCCCTGTTGGGGGTGGGGGAGGGGAGAAATGGGTACTCCTCCTCAGTATTAACGCAGGGGCGCCCAACGGCGGATCGGGCACCCAGTATTTTATCGGCGACTTTGACGGCGCCACCTTCACCCTGGATCCTGATTTCCGTGACGAGGTGGCCGGGACTAAGGGAATCTGGCTCGACTACGGGCGGGACAACTACGCCGGGGTGACCTTTTCGGACATCCCGGAGGCCGACGGACGCCGACTTTTCCTGGGGTGGATGAGCAACTGGACGTACGCCCAGGTCGTGCCGACCACACCCTGGCGCAGCGCAATGACGCTGCCCCGAAGTCTGAGCCTGCGTCCTACCCCGGCGGGACTCCGGGTGGTTTCTGCGCCGGTTCGGGAGATTTCCAGCTTGCGCGCGGGCATCAGACCGCTTAGTCCCACCGATACCGTGCTCCCGGGACTATCCGCGGCCCCCGCTGCCGGAAACGGGAGGATCATCGGAGAGATAGATGTCCGCTTCCTGGTCGCCGCGGACACCGAGGAGGGTGAGTTCGGTATCGAGCTCGCCAACGCGGCGGGGGAGCGCTACCGGGTGGGGTACGATGTGACTCGGGATGCCTACTATAGCGATCGCCGGGAGGCCGGGCCGGCGGTATTCTCGGATGAATTTGCCGATCGCCGGAGCCTGGCCCCCCGGCCCGTTGCCGGGGATACCGTGCGCATGCACCTGGTCTTGGATGTCGCCTCCATGGAGCTATTTGCCGACGGCGGCGCGACGGTCATGACGGAGATCTTTTTCCCGAGCGCGCCCTTTACTCAGGTCCGGGTGTACGGTTTGCAGAGCGGGGTGCGCTTTCTGGGGGGCACGGCGAGTCCGCTCCGGTCCATCTGGAAAAAATGAGGCGTCGGAAAGCTTGAAGCAAAACGTTTGCCCACAGCACCGGTTGATAGCATACAGCAGCAGCCAATGACCCTAAGAGACGCCGTGCGCACGGCCAGCAACAGTGTATCCAAACAAGCCCGGGTGTTGGCGGAGACCAGCAGCGATACCAGCTTAGCGACTGAAATTCGATTGCGGGCCTTTCGTAGCCTGCTCGCATCGGAGGTGGGGGGAACCTGGATGCGGCGTTCCCGCGGCCTCGAGCGCGACTTCGACCGTAACGGCGTTTACCTGAAGTTCGAGGGCGACAATCCGACCGGAACCCAGAAGGACCGCATCGCCTTCGCCCACGTGGAGGATGCGCTCCGCAAAGGGGTAGACACCATAGCCTTTGCTACCTGCGGCAATTACGGCGTCGCGGTGGCCCTGGCCGCGCAGTTGGGGGGACTCAGCTGCAAAATCTACGTGCCGGCGGGTTACCATACCAAGCGCTTGGTGGAGATGGAAAAATTGGGTGCTGAATTGTTTCGGCCGGCGGGTACCTACGAGGACGTGGTTGCGCACAGTTCCGAAGCGGCCGCCCGCCAATCCTGGTACGACGCGAACCCGGGTCAAGAGAATACTGCCCTCCAACTGCGGGCCTATGCCGGCATTGCCGGGGAGATCTTTCGAGACCTCGGCCGGGTACCGGATACGGTCGCCGTACCGGTATCCAACGGCACACTGCTGGCGGGGATTCACCAGGGTTTCGTTCAACTCCGGGAAGCGGCCGTCACCGATAGCCTGCCGCGCATGCTGGCGGCCTCCTCCACGCACAAAAATCCGATCGTGGTCTCTTTCCGAAAGGGAAACCGGACCTGTACCGACCTGGACCCGGCCAAGATCCGCGAAACGGACGTCAACGAACCGCTCATCAATTGGCACAGTTTCGACGGACAGGAGGCGCTGAACGCGCTGTACCACAGCGGGGGGGGAGCCGTACATGTCTCCGATGAAAAAATGCGCAAGATGTCCGCCTACCTCACCCAGAAGGAATCCCTACAGGTGCTCCCCGCCTCAACGGCCGGGCTGATCGCCCTGCTGGAAGCACCGGAATCCGACCAAAAATTACAAGTTGCCGTACTGACGGCCAAACGCTAAACGCTCTATGAGTTCTACCCCCCTGGATGGCGATGCCATCGTATACGCCGAAGGTGCCTTCAACACGCCCAACGGGAAGACGGCTCACGGCCTCGCCCGCTTCACCTACCGCTACCGCGTACTGGGCATCATCGATTCGACCTACGCCGGTCAGGACAGCGGGCAAGTGCTGGACGATCGACCAAACGGCATCCCGGTCTTTCGTGATCTGCAGGAAGCATTGGATCAACTCACGGACAAGCCCGCCTACTTCGTGATCGGCCTGGCCCCCGACGGCGGTCGCTTACCGGACGCCGGCCGCGCCGCGGTCGGCCGGGCCATTGCCGCCGGGCTGCACGTCGACAGTGGACTGCACGACTTTATCAGCAACGATCCAAACCTTGCCGCCGCCGCCCGGGAGCAGGGAGTACGCATTCGCGATGTCCGCAAAACCCCCGATCGCGATCAGCTGCACTTCTTTACCGGCGACATCGAGTCCGTAGACTGTCTGAAGCTGGCGGTACTCGGGACCGACTCCGCCATCGGCAAGCGGACCACCGCCTGGTTGATCGTGCAGGGCCTGGAACGCGCGGGACACCAAGCGCAGATGATCGGTACCGGACAGACCGGCTGGATGCAGGGCGCGAAGTACAGCATGATCATGGACAGCTGCATCAACGACTTCGTGTCGGGCGAGATCGAGCATGCCGTAGTGAGTGCCTACCGCAACGAGAACCCCGACGTTATCGTAATTGAGGGTCAGGGGTCGTTGATGAACCCCGCCTACCCCGGAGGTTTTGAGATTTTGGCCGCCGGGCGGCCCGACTTCGTCATTCTGCAGCACGCCCCGACACGCGTAGAGTACGACGGTTTTCCGGGCTACCCCCTGCACGCGCTGGCGGAGCAGATCAACGCCATCAAGGTGGTGTCCGGTCGGGAAGTCCTGGCCATCACCCTCAATCACGAAGGGCTGCGGCCGGAAGAAATCGACGGGGCCTGCGCCGAGGTCAGTCGGGAGACGGGCCTGCCCTGCTACGACGTGCTGGCCCACGGAAGTGAGGCCCTGGTGGAATTAATCGCCGCCCAGATCAAATAGCGCTTTGGCCTGCTACCTTCGTGGCATGCGCATCACCCACGTGGACTACGACCGGTACGAGCTGGAGCTTACCGAACCCTACACCATTGCCTATCAAACCATCGGTTCGGCCACCAACTTCGTGTTGCGCCTGGCCACCGACAACGGCCTGGTGGGCTACGGCTGTGCCGCGCCGGATCTTGTAGTGACCAGTGAGCTGGCAGCCGACGTAGAATCGGCCATCCAGGACGTCATTGCACCCGCCCTTCGCGGCCAGAACCCCTTTCACTACGCCCGGCTGCTGGAGGAGCTGCGTAGCGCGTTGAGAAGCAGCGCCCTGGCTATGGTGGACGCCGCGCTCTACGACCTGGTAGCCAAACAGGCCGGGGTGCCGCTGTACCAGTTTCTGGGGGGCTACCGCGACAGCATCGCTACCAGTATCACCATAGGTATCCTGCCGGTAGCGGAAACCATGGTGCGGGCCACCGACTACGTGGAGCGGGGCTTCGGCATCATCAAGGTGAAGGGGGGACTGGACTACCAAGAGGACATCGCCCGCCTCCGAACGATCCGTAAGAAGTATCCCAAGCTGACCCTGCGTTTTGACGGTAATCAGGGCTACAGCCTCGACCAGGCGCTAAATTTCATCAGTGCCGCTCAGCCCCTGGACATCGAGATCCTGGAACAGCCCACCAGCATCAACGAGGAGGCGGTCATGGGGACGCTCACCCGTGATTCGCCCATAGCGGTCATGGCCGACGAGAGCCTCAAGACCCTCGCCGACGCCTTTCGGCTGACGCAGCACGAGCTGACCGACATGATCAACATCAAAATTCAGAAGGTCGGGGGCATCTGGGCGGCGCTGCACATCAATTCCGTAGCGAAGTCGGCCGCTAATGAAGTCATGGTCGGCTGCCTCGACGAATGCAGCCTGGGCATCGCCGGTGGCCTACACTTCGCGCTGAGCCGCTCCAACATTAAGTACGCGGACCTGGACGGCCACCTGGATTTCAAGACGGACCCCTTCAGCGATCTGTTTACCCTCGATCGGGGTATTCTGCGACCCAACGGCAAGCCCGGCCTGGGCCGCTAGTCGGGGATTTGCATGCTGTTGTCCACCACCCCGTTGGCGGGCATATCGAAGTCACGCTCGGCGTAGGGCTGCTCGTTGAAGGTCACCCGATCGTAGGAGAAGGTGGCCCCCGGGGTACCCTCGGTAATTTCTCCCGGGGCGGTAAACAGCGTAATCACCGAAGGGACGATCATGCCGCTGACGCTCTGCCACTCCTCGAAGCTGGCCATCTGGCGCAGGTCCTGGTCGGCCACCGCGGGGTAGGCGACCGACCAGGTGCCGTAGCGCAGCTGGTGCGTTTGGGGATCGGTGTAGAGCTGGTAATCGTTGCCGCCGTCGCCCATACCGTCGGGTATCTGCACGTTGAATTGATCGACCGTCTCCTCCCCGAATGAGGTCTCGCCGGCGTAGGTGACCGTCAGGCCCTCATCCGCAAAGACGAAGGGCATGGCGAACAGGTAGAAAGAGGCCCCCTGGTACATCCGGGGCGGGATGCCGGTGGCCTCGGGACCCGGCGTGACCCAGGTCGTGTTGCCGTTGCTGACAATGACGTAATCCTCACTGGTGATCTGCTGCATGCGCGTCGTCAGGTTCACGCGGTGCAGGTCGGTGAGCGTGCCGCCGTCGCCCCGGGGGAAGTCGTTCAACTGAAAGTCGACCGCCTCGAAGCCGTTCCACAGCTCCAGTCCGCCGTGGGCATTAAGGACCTCCACGAACTCCGGGGCCATGTTGGCCGGCGTCAGTTCCTCCGTGACGTCCGCGGGGGACATCGCGTTCTCGGGGCCGTCCACTTCCGTGGTTTCAGTGGACGATTCGCCGCAGCTGGTGGCAAAAAGCAGGAAGAAGAGGATCACGTAGAGCGCTCGCATGGGATAGGGTTTGGGATGACTGATTACCTATTGATCGAGTGCTCCCCCCGAGATGTTCGTCCGGGGCGCGGTCGCGGGTGCGGGGTCAGAACTCCGCGGGTACCTCCAGGCAGATTTGTTCCTTCGTGTACGGATGCTGAAAACTCAGGCCGGCGGCGTGGAGGTAGAGGCGGTCGGCGCGGCTGCCGTAGAGATCGTCGCCTACGATCGGCGCATGTAAGCCATCGGGGTGGGCGCAGTGTACCCGCAGCTGATGAGTGCGGCCGGTGACGGGCTCGAGGTGCAGCAGCGTACCGTCGCTACGCCGCTCGATGATCCGCCAGTGCGTTCGGGAAGGCTTGCCGGAATCCTTACACACCCGCTGCCGTGGACGATCTTCCAGATCCCCGCGCAGGGGCAGGTCAATGATACCCTCGTCCCGCTCAACCGTTCCGGACACCAGGGCCACGTAGCGCTTCTTCACGGTGCGCCGGAAGAACTGTCGCTGGAGCACCTTATGCGTTTCTTTATTCTTAGCCACGAGTAGTAGGCCACTGGTCGACATATCCAGGCGGTGCACCAACAGCGGGCCGGTCGCCTCCGGGTAGCGGTCCCGGATACGCAGCCAAACGGAGTCTTCGATGTGCTTACCCGGCACGGACAGGAACTCAGCGGGCTTGTTAACGACCAGTAACTGCTCGTCCTCGTAAACGGTAGTCAGTGCTTTTCCTTCGGCGGGGTTTACCAGCAGCGGGTTCGGGTCCACTTCCAGCCCCTGCAGCATGTGTCCCAGGATCGGCTCGCACTTCCCGCGGCAGGCGGGGTAGTACTGCAAATGCTGGCGTATTTCCGATGCGGGGGAGGCCCCCCACCAGAATTCCGCGAGCGCAACCGGACGCAAATCGTGCAGGTAAGCGAACTGCAGAAGCTTGGGAGCGGCGCATTCTCCCGCGCCGGCGGGCGGGACCTCCAGGATGGTACGAGCAAAGATAGCCCCGACATCTTCCGGTTCGCCCCGAGCATTGAGGAAGGTGTACTGGGCAAAAATGCGTTCCTGCAGCGCATGCGACATCGTGCTCCGCCGATCGCGCAACTTAGCGATCACACCAGAGTACTCATCCAGCTTTTTCTTTTTTAAATTGACTTGGTTAGTTAATGCCTTCTTCAGGTCCTTAAGTCCGTAACTCTTGCGGATACTCTCCGCTGAGAGACGTGCTTCCAAGTCAGCACGGGCGTCGGGAGAAGGATCGACAAAGGCCGCCCGTTCTTCCCGTCGTTGAAGTTTAGCGGCGCGGATTGCCTGACGCTCCGCTTCGAGGGCGCGTTCGGCTTCGGCCTCAATGCCGGCTAATTCCTCTACCGCCAGCCGGTATTCGGTGCTTTTCTCCAAGGCTTCCAACGCTTGGGTAAGGGCATTAATCTCCGCTTCCCCCTGCTTATAAAAGCCTGCTTCCTCCAGCAGATCGAATACCGGGGGAACGAAACCCGGCAGGTGATTGCTCTCGGCCAGCTTACCGGAGTAGGCCGCCAGGTAGCGCAGTTCCCCGCCTTTGAGTTCTACCACCAGTACGCCGAACATCTTTCCCTGCCCGCTAGTCGCTCCTTCCGTTAGGCCAAAGTCGAACTTCCACTCCCGGGGCCCGGACAAGTGGCGCTGCAGGTCCTCAGCCGCGGCGACTGCCAGCGGGTGGGGCACGTAGTAGAAAGGGAAGGTAAAGCGGGGTGGGGGAGGGATCTGCCGCACGGAAGCGGGCAGCGCGTGCAGTAGGGGGGAAGGGTGTTCCATTTCGCCCGCAAAGGTACCATCGCCGGCCTAAGGAGTGGTCCCGCTACGCTTGTAGTACCGTAGGACGACAGCAAGTACAAGGAGGACCGCACCAAGACCGATTGCCACCCAAAAGCCGTATCCCCGGCTACCGGGCCGTCCGCCGGGAGGTTCCTCAATTACCAGCAATTGATTGACGGGCTGATCGAGCAGGAGCTGCTCCTTGCCCCCGACCCAGGTCACCAGCACGGAATCTATCCGGTGGGCCGCGCCAAGTCCGAAGTGTAGGAGCCGGCTATTCTGCGATAGGTGACTGCTACTCCCCCCGTCTACTTCCCGGATCATCCTCCGGCCCTGGGTAAACAGCGTTACCCGTGCCCCTAAGCCCCCAAGGTCCCCCTGGCTGCCCCGCAGGTGTACTTTGAGCCAGTTGCCCGCCCCCTCGGTGTCGTTGCGCCACAAGCGGGTGACCGTAGCTACGGGATAATTAGGCAGCACCGCATTCTGACAAACCGCCAGCAGGTCCAGGTCGCCGTCGTTCTCCAGGTCGAAGGCCACCGATCCGCGCCCGATGCCGTAGTCAGCCAGACCGACCGCCCGGGCACGCTCCACGAAACGGCCGCCCACGTTATCGAAGTAGAAGTTACCCAGCGGCGTGCAGTTGGGGTTCAGGTCGCCATTGGAGACGAACAGGTCCAGGTCCCCGTCCTGGTCGAAATCCCCGAAGTTGGCGCCCCAGCTCACGCTGACGTAATTCATACCGAGTTCCTTCGACCGGTCGGTGTAGGTGACCGGACTTCCACTCCCCACCATGAAGGGATTAAACTTGATGTTGCTGACGTAGTAGTCCAGCCGCCCGTCCCCGTCGTAGTCGCCCACCGCGGAGGCCATGCTGTTGATGCGCAGGTCCATGCCGGTTTCCCCGGCCACGTCCCGAAAACCAGCCTTTGGATACAGATTTTCCAGCAACAAATCGGGGGTGGCCTTATACCCGAAATCGTGGTGTACCAGCAAGTCCTGGTCGCCGTCGTTGTCGTAGTCCGTCCAGGTGCCGCCAAAGCCGAATCCCCGGTGGGTGAGTCCGTACTCCTCGTACACGTTCTCGAAGCGCTTTCCCTCCCGATTGATCAACAGGTAGCCCTTTGAGGTCTGGGTGGCTCCCACGATGGTGGCGTCGCTGATGTGATCGAGTTTGTCTTCGTAGGCGACGAAGTAGTTCCCCACGTAGAGATCGGGCCAGCCATCGGCGTTGAAGTCCCCGAAGCTCGCCCCGGTGCTGAAGCTGTAAAGGGGCGTCAGTCCGTACTCCTCCGTGGCATCCCGGAAGGTGTGGTCCGCCTGCCCCAGGAACAGCAAATTGCGCGCCCGCGGGATAATCTGCAGGCTATCCCGGGAAGTGTTGGTGGTGATGAACAGATCCGGGTAGCCGTCGCGGTTGACGTCCGCGCTGACCACGCCCTGGGTGACGAAGTGACTGCTTAGCTCTAGCCCCGATCCGCGGTAAACATCGGTCAGGGTCCCGTCGCCGTTGTTCCGCAGCAACTGGTCGTCGGCGAGTCCCCCGGTGAGGTAGATATCCTGGTAGCCGTCCTGATTGTAGTCCAGCACGCAGGCCCCTCCGCCAAACAAGCCTTCGTGTACGCGATACTGGTGTACCAGTCCGCTGCTATCCGTAATATCGGTGAAGGCTGCCTGGGCGTATATTCCGCTGAGCGTCAATAAGGAAATCACGCCGGTCATGCCGGTCCGCATCAATCCCTCCATCGTAGGGTGTTTACGTTTTCGCCGACCCGCCGCCCCCGTTCCAGCCCCGCTTCGTTGTCCTGGGGGGTGTGAATACCGCCGTACAGGCGGGAGTCGGCGGTCTCCCGCGCGATGTCGCTGAGTCGGGTGAAGTTACGCGCCACGAAGTCTACGTCCCGCACCTCATCGCGGGCCCGCCCCTCGTGACTGCGGTCCACGATTACGTGTTCGTCTCCGTGTAACGCGGTCAGTACCGTTGCGGCCGCCGCCGCCTGGATCGCATGCCCCGAGGGAAAGGACGGGAAGGGTGGGTCGGGCCAAAAACTCTCCCACTCCGGATCGATAAAGGCCGGAATGAAGGTGTTGGGCCGCTCCGTAAAGAAGGTGTACTTCCACTTCCAGCAATTGATGAAGGCATCGGCCACCGCCATGCCCGTCCGGGCGAACGTCTCCGCGCAGCTAAGGAGGTCCGCACCCTGCTGACGTAGTAGTCCGGTGGCAATGTAGTAGCTGTGGCCCGGGGGCGTGAAGGTGTCGTCGGGATCATCGCCCCACCAGAGCGCCGCCTGCTTCTGCTCCTGGGTCAGGGCCCGATCGGTTTCGTATACGATCCTGAACTGCTCGTAGTAAGCGGATCCCTGGGTCGTATCGTAGGCAATAATTTCGGGCGGTTCCATACCGTAATTGGCCGGTACGAAGGGACGGTTCGTACCCCAGTCCGGATGCAGCGGATGATGACTGAAGGACTGGGCAAACAGCGGGGGTTTCCACGCCCCCGGCCGGTCGGGGTGTACGATGGACTTATCGAAATTACGCAGGTAGGCCCGGTGGCCTCCGTCCGATTTGGACCACTCGAAGAGCATACGGCCCAACTGCTCCCCGAGGGCCACCGATCGGTGGGCTACTTCATCGGCCAGGTGCCTTCGTCGTTCCTGTTCCACCCGCGTGGCGAGACTATCAATGCGTTCCTTGAGCACTTCGGAGCTCTGGTTATACAGTTTACCCAGCAGGGTGGCCTGATTACTGCTGAGCACCAGGGGCCAGTCGTAGTCGACGCCCGCTTCCGGTACGGGAAGGGCGGTCAGCCCACTGAGTTGCCCTACGAGTGATCGCCGCCCCGGGTAGCCATGCACGACCGATTCGTACATGCCCACGCCCAGGTAACCCAGGCAGCGCGAGGCATAGGTCGGGGAGTTGCTGGGCGTCCCTTTCGTCACCTCCAGGGTCAGGTCAGCCCAGGCCAGGGCCACCTCGCTATCGGTCAGTTCCACCTCCCGCCGACAGCCTAGCATCAGCAGCACGAGGAGCATAAGGTAAAGCGGGCGCGGACGCAGGTGCATCATTTGTCCAATCGTTTAAAGCTCACTATCCCCTTACCCCGAAGTCCAAGCCATACCCGGTTTTGGGTTACGCTGACGGACCTTACCTCCCCACGCACCGGCATGCCCGTCCGGGCCCGGTCCACGTAGGTAAACTCCCCCTTCCCGTTACCCACCAACAGCGTGGGCGTCAGACCGGCCGAAGGGCCCCGACTCAGTTTGGCCGCCGTTTCATCGCCGGCAAGCAACAGGTCGAGGTGACCGTCGCCGTTGACGTCCAGCGCGGCACTAAGGTAGGCCGGCCCGTACTGCGCCTCCCGGGGAAGTTCGGCCCGCTCCATGCGGCCATCGGCTCCCTGTAAGTATAGCGTGGTGGCGGAGGTGACTACGCGCAGGGGTACCAGATCCGTAGCTCCGGCCGCCGCCAGGACGTCTCCCGCGGTAGCGTCGGCGTAGCTGGCATAATTCGTGTACCGCGAGCGAAGTTCGGGCAGCTGAGCGAGGAGCTCATCGCGGCCGGCTTCCGGGTAGCGCCGGCCAGCCTCTACGTAGGTCAGGATGGGGTCGACGGCCCCGTTGCCATCCAGGTCGGCCGCGAAGAGTTCAGCGGGTTCCCCAAGGCTAGGCACGTAGTGGTGGTTATTCCCCCGGTTGCCCACCAGCAGATCCGGGCGCCCGTCTCCATTAAAGTCCGCCACGAGCAGGCTGTGCCACCAACCGGCGTTCGGCTCGGGAAAGTAGTCGGCACTCACTTCGGTAAGTTGGTCACCCTCCAGTTCAAAGACCCGAACGGGCCTCCACTGGCCCACTACGATTAGCTCTTCTCGGCCATCCCGATCGAGATCAGACCAGGCGGCACCCGTGACTATGCCGAAGTCCGCCAGCGGGGTAGCCGATGACAGCGAAAGGGGCCGGAACTCCGCCCGGGCCGTCCGGTACCAGACACCGGCCGGCCCGGCTAGGGGGTAGTCTCCGGGGGTGACCGAGCCGCCCGCAAACAGCAGGGTAGTGTCCCCGCGCCGGGTAAGGGCGACCGCCCCGGTGGGCTGGGTCGCTGACAGGACGGCCACCGTAAATCTCCCCGTGCCGTCATTGTACAGGCACAGGTCCGCCAGGCTGGCGTCGTCGGCCGCTAGTTGTCCGTAGCCGCCATTGGCCTGGTAGAGGTCGAGGTCTCCGTCACCATCCAGATCGTAGGGATAGAGCTGTACGCACTGCCGGTCGGCGGTGCCCCGCAATCGCTACGGAGGTGCTACGAAGGCTCCCACCACCCTGGCCGAAATAGATTTGGGTCGGCCGATCGCCATCACTGCCGACGACCAGGTCGGGGTGGCCGTCAGCGTTGAGGTCCGCCGTGGTCAGGATGGGGCCCGGTCCGCTGAGCGCGGCGGGGAGGAGGGGCTGTCGGTCAAAATCCGCGAGTGGGTCCTGCCGGGCGGGGTAGGCCAGCGCACCGCCCGCAGGTTTAAAGTACGCGACCGGGTCAGCGGAGGGGGAGGCACCGTCGCTGGCTTTGCGCGCCGCATGACGGTACAGGGTTACTACCCGATCACCCGTAACGTCGCTCAGTTCCCCCACCGCGCCGTCGGGCCAGCGCACCACCAAGCCCTGCACCCGCGCCCGCGCCCCCAGGCCGAAGTGCAGCTCCCGCGGGCCACAGGACAAATAGCCCCGGTTGGGGTAGAGTTCGCGCAACTGCATGCCCGTCCCGGTGGTGATCGTCACTCGGGCGCCGGTGGTTGCCTGCCCGGAAGTATCGATCAGGCGCACCTTTAGGTAATGATTGGGGGGACCGTCGTTCCGGTACACGAAAGCCGGCACGTCGAGGTTGTTGGTAACGAGATCGAGATCGCCGTCGCCGTCGAGGTCCACGGTAAGGGCGCCGTTGCTGTTGGAGGGGCGCTGCAGTCCCCAGTCGTCGGTGGTGTTGGTGAAGGTGCCGTCACCGAGGTTGCGAAACACCTGGTTGCTCACCCCGCTGGCGGGCATTTCCTGGAGGAGCTCCCGGAGGTCCTTGCGCTGCAGTCGGCCGCGGGCTCCGACGTAATCGTCCATGTACTTAATGAAGTCCAGGTTAGTGTAGTCGCGCAGGTAGCCGTTGGTGACGTGCAGGTCGGGGTGGCCGTCGTTGTCCAGATCGCTCAGGAGGGCGGACCAGCTCCAGTCCGTAGCGGAGATACCGGCCAATTGGCCCACCTCGGCGTAGGTGCCGTCGGTCCGGGCCAGGTGCAGCATGTTACGCATGTGCTGGGGGGCGAAGCCAATGGCGGCGTTATTGGCGTGGCGGCTGCGGTTGTCGTCGGCCATCAGCAGCTTGCGTCGGCGATTGTCGGGGGGCAGCATGTCCAGGGTGAGCAGGTCCGGCCGGCCGTCGTTGTTGACGTCGGCGATATCAGAACCCATACTAAAGTGACTGCTGAAGGTGAGTCGCTCGGCCAACCGGTCGGTGAAGGTGCCGTCGCCGTTGTTGATGTAGAGGTAGTCGGGTACCTCGTAGTCGTTGGAGACGTAGACGTCGGTATCGCCGTCGCCGTCGAGGTCGCTGAGGGCAAGGCCTAAACCGTAGCTCAGCTCCGACCCGTTGAGGCCCGTGCTCTCGGTTACGTCCTGGTAGCGATCGTTGTCGTTGCGGTACAGCCGCAGTCCGCGCTCGCGGTCCGGCACGTCGAGCAGCTGCCGCGTACGCTCGGGATTAAGGACGGGCAGGCTTTTCGGATTGTGGTTGAGCAGCAGGACGTCCTGATCGCCGTCGCCGTCGTAATCGAAAAAGTAGGCCTGGTTGGTGTAGCCGGGCAAGTCCAGTCCGTAGTCCGCCGCCCGGTCGGCGAAGTGGGGGATGCCGTTCGCGTCCGGACCCTGGTTGACGAAGAGCTGGTTGCGCCGCTTGGCTTCGGGCAGCATCCCGGAGTAGGAGAGGTAGATATCGTCCCGCCCGTCGCGGTTGATGTCGACCACGGTGACGCCGGTCTGCCACGGTCCGGGTCGCCCGCCAGCCCCACTAGCGCGGGTGACGTCGGTAAAGCGAAAGTCGCCGCGGTTGAGGTACAGCGCATTGTCCGACATATTGCCGACAAAGTAGAGGTCGGGGCGGCCGTCCGCGTCGAAATCGCCCGTAGCTACCCCGCCGCCGTTGTAGAAATATTCGTAGACCAGCACGTTGGTGTTCGGCCCCTCAGTCAACTGATTGACAAAGCCGATGCCCGTAGCGTCCGCTGGCAGCAACGTAAAGCGGGGGGGGGCGGCCGGTGGCGTCGGATCCCCGCCACAACCCGTGAAGAAGAGCCCCCACAGAAATCCCAAACAGCAAGCACGCATCGACGGTAAAAGCACTCCGAAAATTACGCATTATATCCCTCAACGCATAGGCCCCACCTCCGTGCTTATGGGGTGGGGCCTGCGGTAAGGAGTTAGCGCCCGGGCTTAAAAGCCGGGATTCTGAACGAGTTGGTCGTTGCGGTTGATCTCGTCGCGGGTGATGGCGCGGTAGAACATGGCGTCCACCCAGGTACGTCT
The DNA here is from genome assembly GCA_963803525.1 of Lewinellaceae bacterium. Classification (GTDB taxonomy): domain Bacteria; phylum Bacteroidota; class Bacteroidia; order Chitinophagales; family Saprospiraceae; genus Neolewinella. The sequence continues at coordinate 341,781 of CAWDMV010000001.1, read as the reverse complement.
TTCGTTGTCCGTGTTGTCCGTTACGGTGTAGGTATAATCGTAGACCGTAGGATCGTATCGGTAGGGCGTGCGGGGCTGCATGCCCGGCTTCAGATCAGCGCGGATGTCGATGGCCTGGATGAGCTGACCCTGGGTCTCCTCGGCGATCAGCCAGCGGCGGACGTCGTGGTAGCGGTGCTCCTCGTAGGCCAGCTCGATGCGGCGTTCGTTGCGGTAGCGGTCGCGCAGGGCGTCGCCGGAGTCGGTCACGGCGGGCATGCCCACGCGGAAGCGCAGTTGATTCAGCCAGTTGCGTGCTTCCTCTTCCTCCCCGAGTTCAATGCTGGCCTCCACGTAATTCAGCACCACCTCAGTGTAGCGGATGAAGGGCCAGGGGATGACCTGGGCGCTGGACTGGTTATCGCGCAGCGCCGGATCGGGATCGATGAACTTGCGCACGTAATAGTGCGTACGGCTGCCGTTCCAGTTTTCGAATTGAGATTCGCGGGTGTCCACGCCGGGGATGGTGCCCCCCGAGCCGTCGTCGTAGTAACCGGTCTGGATTTCGTTGAAGGGCTCCACGGGGGCTACGGCCGGGGGCCGGGGCTTCCAGTCCGCGCCGTCGTACATCACCGTAGCGTAAAAGCGAGGGTCGCGGTCGCCGTATGGCTGCTCGGCGTGATCTTCCTCGTCCCAGCTGAAGGTGGACCCGTCCATCATTTCGTAATCGTCCACCAGCTGTTGAATGGGCGTGTTGCCCGCCCAGTTGAAGTAGCCGTTCGGTCCGTTGTTGATGCCGAAGTGGATGGGCCCGAGTGGCCAGTTGCTCTCCTGGGTGTACAGCGGCGTGGCGGTGCGCTGCAGGATGAGTTCCGTTTCGGCGGCCGGATCGCCGACCGCACTTCCTCCTCCCATCGATAGGGAGACGTAATTTTGTATTCCTTGCTCGGCGCTTACCGGTTCACTGAGGCCCATCTTGTAGCCGGTGCCTTCGTCTAGTGCCATTCGGGCCGCGTCGCGGGCGGCCCGCCAGCGGGCCTCGCGGTCCCCTCCGGGGTAGGCGAGGATATCGAGGTTCGGATAACTGGCCAGGGTGCTGGACGCGGCGCTCGCGGTCGGACCGTAGTGCAGATCGCTGGCGGCGTAGAGCAGGACCCGGGATTTGAGCGCGAGCGCGCTCAGGCGGCTTGCACGTCCCGGGGTTTCGGCCTTGCCGTCCAGCAGGTTGGCAGCCATGTCGAGATCGCTGGTGATGAAGTTAATGGTCTCTTCCCAGCTCGCGCGGGCTTGCGCGAAATCCTCGCCGAGCTCGTAGGGCCGGTCCACCAGGGGTACGCCCCCGTAGAAGCGCGCCAGCTGATGGTAATAGTAGGCCCGCAGGAAGTGGGCTTCGCCCAGCAATCGGTCGCGCGCCTCGGTATCGGTGAAGGTGGCATTCGGCAGTTGCTGGATGGCAATGTTCGCCTGACGAACGGCCAGAAACATATTGTCCCACTGGTAGGTATCACTCATCCAGCCGGTATTGGTCGGGTCCTCGGTACCTTCGGTAAAGGTGTTAATGTTGCGCCCCGAGTGAGTGAACATCGCCTCATCGGTGATGGAGGCCAGCATCTGTTCCTCAAAGCCGCCGTAGCCCAGGAAGGAGTAGACGTTGAAGATAAAGGCTTCGGAGAGCGCCGGGTCCGACCAGGTGGTCTCGCTGGAGATCCGGTCGAGCGGCTGGGTGTTGAGGAAGTCATTCTCGCAGGCGGAGAGCGCCAGGAGTATAAGCAGGCCAACCGCGGAGAATAGACGTGCGGTGCCTCGTCCTAATTGTTGCAGGTGCATGGGGGTTGGATTTAGAAGGTTAGATTGAAACCCAGGTTGATGATGCGGGTCTGGGGATAGTACACCCCGGTGCCTTGCGTCGACTCGGGGTCAAAGAAGTCAAGATCGGAAAAGGTCAAAAGGTTCAATCCGTTGACGTAGGCCCGGATGCCCTGAATACCAATACGTTGGGTCAGCGTGGCGGGAAGGCTGTAACCAAGCTCCGCGTTTTTCAGGCGGAAGTAGTCTTTGCTCCGCAGCCAGTAGGTATTGTTGCCGTAGTTGCCGCCGGTGTAGTAGGTGTCCCCCCGGCTGGCCAGTCGTGGGCTGTCGGTGCTGGGGTTGTCGATGCGCCAGCGGTTGTCGTAGTCGTACTTCAGGTAGTTGCCGATGTCACCCGATTCCGTTTGTACCCGCAGCGATGCGCCCGTGGCGCCCTGGAAGAGCATCGACAGGTCGAAGCCCCGGTAGGAAGCATTCACGGTGGCCCCGAAGTTGAAGGTAGGCGTGCCGTTATCGTTGATGCGCACGCGGTCGTCCCCGTCGATCAGGCCGTTGCCGTCCACGTCGCGGAACTTCATGTCGCCGGGCAGCAGGCGACCGGTCACGGCGGTATAATCAATTTCATTGGCGTCGATCTCCGCCTGGTCGCGGAACACGCCGTCCGACTCGTAGACCAGGAACGCACCGATGGGCTTACCCTCCATGCGCTGGTAATCCGGTGCGCCGGGAATCTCGTCCATAAAGAGCACTTTATTCTGGGCGTAGCCCCCGTTCACGCCGACCCGCCACTGGAAGGCGGAGGCCGCGTTGCCGTTGTAGCCGAGGTTGAACTCGAAGCCCTTGTTCTCCACCTCTCCGGCGTTGACGGGCGGCAGCAGGGTGGTGATGCCCGAGCTGCCGGGCGTAGAGCCGGTCTCCTGGATCAGGATGTTGCGGCGCTGGTTGTTGAAGTACTCCAGGGTAATGTCTACCCGGTTATTGAACAGGATAGCGTCGATGCCGAAGTTGAAGTTGTTGGCCCGCTCCCAGGTGAAGCTGGGGTTAGCCAGTAATTGTTCCCGCAGGGTGGTCTGCACCACGCTGTTGATCGGAAATTCCCCGAAGCCGTAAGTGGAGAGGAAGGCGTACTCCTGCAATTCCTGCACCCCGTTCCCGTCGGCGTCGAAGAATACCTGGTCGTTGCCCATTTGTCCGTAGCTGACCCGCAGCTTCAGGAAGTCGATGGCCGGAACGTTGAAGAAATCCTCGTTGGTCAGGTTCCAGCCGGCCAGGATGCCGGGGAAGAAGCCGAAGCGGTCGTTCTCGGGAAAGATGTAGGAGCCGTCGTAGCGGAAGATGAATTCGAGCAGGTACTTGTCCTGGTAGTCGTACTGGGCGCGGCCGTAGTAGCCGAGACGGGCACGTTCGTAGCCGGAGCCTCCCGTTTCCTGCTGCAGCGATCCGCCCGCGAAGAGCTGATCCACCGCCGGGGAGATGTAATTGCGCCGGAAGGCGAAGTTCCCCTCGCCCTGGAAGGTCTCGCGGGTTACCCCGGCCATCAGGCTGAGGGTGTGTCCACCGACCAGCTCGTTGTCGTAGTTGATGCGGGCGGACAGGTTGGTGTTGAGCTCCTCGAATACCTCCTGCCGCAGGCGCGGATCGGTGAAGTTGGAGGCCACCGAGCCGTTGAGCAGGGGCGTGACGCCGTCGGCCTCGTAGCTGACGCGGTCCCAGCTGTAGAGCTCCCAGGGGGTCTGCCAGGTCTTGGTCCGGGTGTTGACGTTGTCCACGGCACCGGAGAGCGTGACGGCCAATCCACTCACCCAGGGGTTGGTCAGGGTGATGGAGGCGTTGCTCTGCAGGTAGTCCGAGGGACTTTCCTGGTAGCCGGTGGCATTCGTGGTGATGACGTAGGGGTTCTGTCCGTTTTCAATGGCCGGGCCGGGCCGGCCATTGGGCCAGACGGCCGGATCGGTAGGCCGCCCCCGCATCAGCATCCGGAAGATGGCGTTGGCATCCTCGGTCGGGTAGCGACGGTCCTCCCGGCGGGCCACGACGCCCAGCGAGGTGGTGATGTAGTCGTTTACGTCGGCGTCCAGGTTGATGCGGAAGTTGTACTGCTTATACTTGGTGGCCGTGTTTTTGTAGAAGGCCTCCTGGTTGAGGTAGCCGATCGAGGTCAGGTAGCGCACGTTGGGCGTCCCCCCGCTGATCTGCAGGTTGTGCCGGCTCTGGGGGGCCCAGGAACGGAAAGCGTCGTCGAACCAGTCGGTATCGGGGAAGCCCCAGGGGTCGTTGCCGGCCGCGTGGCGGGCGATGTTCTCCGGACTGAACTGTCCGTTAATGGTGCCTACGCCGTCGGTCGGCGAATCGTAACTGCCCGTGCGCTGGATGCTTTCCCAGGCCGTTTCCCACTCATCGACCGGGACGTTCTGGTAGATGGGCAGCTCGTTCATGATGGTGGCGTACTCCACGGCATTTGCCATCTGGGGCAATACCGTAGGCTGGGCCCAGCCCTGATTGAAGTCGTAGCTGACCGTGGGTTTGCCCGTGGTCCCCCGTTTGGTGGTCACCAGGATGGCGCCGTTGGCCGCCCGGGCTCCGTAGATGGCCGCCGAGGCGTCCTTGAGAATGGAGATGGACTCAATGTCCTGGGGGCTCAGCCGCGCCAGTCCACCCGCCCGGTCCGGCACACCGTCGATGACGACCAGGGGACTGCTGTTGCCCAGGGTATTCACCCCGCGAATGTTGATCAGGGCGTTGTCGTTGCCGGGTTCCCCGCTGGGTTGGATGACCACCACTCCGGGTAGGCGACCCGCCAGGGACGCGCCCAGGTTGACCGAGGGGGATTGGATCAGGGCCCCGCCCTCCACGCCGACCACCGCCCCGGTGACGGTCGCTTTCTTTTGTTTTCCGTAAGCTACGACGACCACCTCGTCGAGCAGCTCGCCGCTAGCCAGCCCCATGGAGATGGACTCGTTGGTGCCTACCCGAACCTCCCGGGGGGCGTATCCGGTGTAGGAGATCACCAGGGTTTCGTTGTCAGCGGCCTCGATTGTATAGTTGCCGTCCAGGTCGGTTACGGTTCCCCGGGTGGTTCCTTTGACCATGACGCTCGCTCCGATGAGTGGGTCTCCCGTGTTTTCGTCCGTCAGCGTCCCCGTAAGGGTGCGTTGTTGGGCGGCGGCCGTAAGGGAGAACAGGAGGGCCACCAGCATGACGGCTCCCCTGAGTAAGGTGTGGAATTGCTTCATATCTACTAGTTTGTATGATCGTCGATAAAAATTGGCACGCCTCCACGGCAGTACGTCCACTCATCCCCCACGAAATTTAGTTCGACCCCAGGTAAACCACCGGGAGAAAAGAGAGGAAGTGGCCGTGTGGGTGAGTTAAATGTATGACAGTAGGTATTAAACTACAACACTTTTCGTATCACGCCAAAGAAATTCTTCCACAAGGGCCGTCCGCGGAACATAATTGGGAACTGGCAAACCCAGAATCTCGGCCGAGGGTCAGTCGGTTAAGGCAATATAATTCCCGTTGACCAGCGCTGCTTCCAGTCTCCCACCGGCCCCGTAGATGAGTAGATCGAGGGTACTTCCGTAGCGCACCTCCCCGGAGATCCGACCGCCGGGAGTAAGGACCCGCAGTTGTCCGGCCAGGGGGTGATCGACGGGTAGGGGAGTGGTTAGTTGGACCGCCGTGTATCCCTGCGCATAAAGTTCCCCGGGCCGTAGGCGGCCTGCCTCCGCCGCGGAGAGTTTCTCTGGATAAACCTTTCCCGGCCTTACCCGCTTCCCCATAAGGTCCCGTCGCTCGAACGCCCCGAAGGTATGTAAATCCCCCAGGTCACTGACGTACGCCGAAGTAGTGAATGTTCGGTTATCCGGCCCCCCGCTACGCTCCGCCTGGCGGAAGCCCAGGTCCATGACGAAATCGCCCTCGGCCCGCTCCACGGTGACGTTCTCCAGGATGACGGCGTGCATACCATTCGACTGGTTTTCCGGGATCTCCCAGTATTCCGCCAGCGGGACGGCCGCGTAGGCGCCGGTAGCGATGGCGTGCAGGCCGGCGATGAGCCCCAGGAGGTTGAGCCGCCGGATCTCCTGCTTTTCGGGATCGCCGGGGTAGCCCCCCGACTCGATCAGGATGGTGCGCGTGCCCCACTTCTGTAAGTTATCGCCAAAGGCCCGCGGCTCGAAGTCGTCATTGTAGCGGCCGATCTGCCCGGGCACCTCCGCCTGCCACAGGCGGTTCATCAGGGCAATAAGCTGGGCGGCGTCCTCCCGCTTGTCGCTCATGGTCTTCTCCCAGTCGAAGGCCGGAGCCAGAATGGAGATTACGCACCCCTTCCCGCCCGGAAAGCCGGCGGAATAGTAGATGCCCTGGTCGTGCAGGTTGAATCCCCAGGCCGCGTCGAGCCGGTCGCGCTCTTGCTTCAGGAGCCGCGCTTCCGGACTGGTCAGGTGCAGCGCGTCGCGGTTCAGGTCGATGCCCAGGGCGTTGCGCCGCTCGAAGTTGGCGGCCCCGTCGGGATTCAGCATCGGTAGAAAGGTCAGCGTCAGTGCAGTCCGTAGGGTAGTCCGTAGGCTGTCCAGCCCATCCCCGCTGCCCGCCAGCCAGGCAAACAGATCGAAGAGCGCCGCGGTGGCCGTAGGTTCATCGCCGTGCATCTGCGACCAGAGGAGTACCGAGGTCGGCCCCGCCCCCCACCGCACCCGCCACAGCGGCCGGTCCATCACCGAGCGCCCCGCCGTGTCGACGGCAAAGGCGGCGGGTAGGTCATCGATGAGGGGCCGTAAATCCTCCTGTTTGAAGCGGCGGGTGGTAATTTCCGGACGGCGGTAAGGTGTCAGCGACTGCTTCACCAATTCGAGGGGCAGCCGGGACGTGGCGGTCGCCGGAGCTGATGTGGTGGTGGGTTGCGCCTCGCAGGAGGGGTGCAGCAACAGGCAGCCCAGGAGTAAAAGGTGGGGGAGTAGGGAAGTACGACGGGTCATGGCTCGGCGGTTTTGGGAAGGGCACCGCACCGGCGGACCCGCCCGTAAAAGTAGTTCCTCCCCTCGATCGTTCCGCTTATTCCGGATACCGGGTCAGGTCGAGCAGGCGGATGTTGCGAAAATCGATGGGGTGGCTTTCGGCCTGTAACGCAATGTAGCCCTCGGTGAGGATTTCCCCCCCGCGGTCGAGCCAGTCCCGGCGGGTCGTGTAGACGGCCGCGGCGTCCCAGTCAGACTGGTCGGGCCCGCCCGTCGTGAAGCCGCCCCCGATCTGGGGATTCCGAAAACTGAGTACGGTGTCGCCCTCGATCAAAAAGTGCATTTCCTCCCCGCCGAGTACGATGGCCTCGGCGCTGACCCAGTCGTCGCCGTGGTAGGTGCCCGAGGAACTGTTGATGCAGTGGCGGTAGTCCAGGGTATCGCCCAACACCACGGCCGTTCCCGGCGTGCATACGTTACCCGTGGTTCGGTCGCCCTGGTTGAGCCCGCCGAGCAATTGCAGCTCCACGCTCACCGGGAAGGTCTGCCCGTCCTCGTTGCTGGCCGCGCTCTGGGCGTGCAGCATGACCCCGCTGTTGCGCACGTTCCAGTTCGCGCCGCCCGGGGTCTGCTCGCCCACGAAGCGGTAATCGAAACGCAGTTTATAGTGGGAATAGGGCTGGCGGTAGTACAGGTGGCCGTACAGCCCGTCGAAATTTTGGTAGTCGGCATAGCTGATGCGCAGCAGGCCGTCCTCCACCCGGAAGGTGTTGCGGTAGTTCTCATGCAGGGGTCGAGTGGCCAGCTTGATGTCCCAGCCGGTCAGGTCGCGCCCGTTGAACAGGGAGATCCAATCGGCTTCCAGATCCGGAGCAACATTATTTTCCGTGGTCACTGCCGTGGAAGAACCGCAGCCCCCGAAGAGGAAGGCGAAAAGCGGCAGGACGAGAAGCAGCGTATGTTTCATACTGCCCAATATAGGTCTTGCGTCCCCTAATGCTTTAGGACCGAAATAGGCTGCCCCTGGACTGGCCCTCGCGGCGCTGCACTTCCCAGCCAAAAATCCACCCCGGGGCGGCGGAGCGCGGGTGGAGGGGGACTCCCCCAAGGAGCCGGCGTCGGTGTCGTGGGGAATACCCTCCGTAGCGCGATTTACTGTACGCTAAACTCCGCCCAGAGTGGATAGTGGTCCGATAGCATGAAGGAGAACTGCTGCTTGGTCACGGCCGCCTCGTCCCACAGGAGGGGTACGAAGTCGTAATTGCCGCCGGTTAGGAATTTCATGGACAGTTCGGTGCGGCCCCCTTCGTCGCGGAACCAGGCGATTTGGTCGTAGTACTTCTGCTCGTTAAAAATGGAGCGCGTGATGGCGGGATCCTGTAGGGCAGGGGGGATGTAGAGTCCCTGGCTAAGGAAGGTTTCGGTCAGCAGATCGCCGCGTTTGTCAATGTTGAAATCGCCGAGGGCGATGAGGTTCTGGTCGTAGGCATTGATGCTCTTGGCCCACTCCTGGATCCAGCGGGCGATCCCGGACAGCTCCTTTATCCGGTCTTTCGAGGACTTCCCGTATTTGATGTGTAGCGTAATGAGGATAAAGGTCTTACCCTCCGACCGGAAGCTGACCGCGTAGGGGGAGCGGACGAACTGCTCGTTGAGCGCATCCGGGTTGCCGATCTCCTCGATCCATTCCTTGGGGACGACGATTTCGGTGGCCAGTCCCGAGAGGTTGACCCGGCGGGTGTCGAAGAGGTAGGCCATGCGCTCTCCGTTGCCGGCGGCACCGCGGTTGACGTCGGTGAGGATGAAGCTCCAGTGGCGGCCGAGGAGCATCAGCGTGTCGCGCAGCGCGCGCAGGTTGCCCTTCACTTCCTGAAGGGCGACGACGTCGAAGCGACGAATGATTTCGGCGATGTAGTGGATGGAGGAGAGGTCGCGGCGGGGACTGTCGTCGGGTTCCGATACCCATTCGCGCGTCAGCTTGCCGAAGCTACGCAGGTTCCAGGTGGCGATGAGGAGGTTCCGCTCCAGTTGCTTGGCGGGGAGGCGAAGCGTGAGGTCTTCGCCTAGCTGAGTCAGCCGGGCGAGGGTGGAAGCGGGTAGCGGGTCGGTGACCAGCGGCATCTACTTTAGGGCGATGCTCTCGATGAGGAGCTCGAAATCTTCCGCCTGCCCGTTGGAGATGAGAAAATCGACGACCGCGAGGCGGTCACCCTGGTAGTTAGGCACGTCCACCGGTTCCCCGTGGAAGATGGCGGTCATATCGGCAAAGGCGATCTCGATCGTCTGCCAACTGCCATCGGTTTCAAACTCGGCGTGGTGAGCGTGGCGCTGCCCGGCGTCGGCCATGACCCGGAACTGGTAGGTCTTGCCGTCTCCCTTCACGCGCAGGGCGAAGCGGTCGGCGTCCCGGGGAGTGATGGTTTCGTCCAGGGTGTGGTTGATGGAGGAAAATCCGCCGTCGTTCTCCAGGCTGACGTGGCCGTGGAAGCGGCCGTTGCCGCGGTCGGTGATCTCGAAGTGGCCCTCGGAGCGGCCGCCCATGACGGTATCGTCCTGTACCTGCCAGGCGGAGGCGTCGGTTTGCTTGGTGAATTCGTAAATGGTCGTGGCGGTCAGCATGAGGGCAATGAGGATAGGTTGGATGATCAGCATCATGTATACTTGTCTTCAAGGCTTTGGCGGGGCGGATGTTCGATGCCGAACCGCTTCCCGCGGCGGCGAACTTGCCGGATGATGCATCTTTAGCGCCTACGATCACCATCACCCGCACCGCAGCATGAACGACGCCGACTGGACCAAGCTCTGGAACACCCGCTTTTCCGAACCCGGGCACGCCTACGGCACGGCACCGAACGCCTACCTGGCCCGGCGGCTGGCCGAGCTGCCGGTGGGGAGCATCCTGTTCGGGGCGGAGGGCCAGGGGCGCAACGCCGTCCACGCCGCCCGCCGGGGGTGGACCGTATCGGCCTTTGACATCAGCGCGGCGGCACGTGACTCGGCCCGGGAGCTGGCGCGGGGGGCCGGCGTGCAGCTGGACTACCGGCTGGGTGCACTCCCGGACCTGGACTTCGCCCCGGCGCGATTCGACGTGGTGGCCCTCCTGTACGCCCACTTTCCCCCCACGGTCCGCGTGGACTACCACGCCCGACTCGCTCGCCTGCTCAAGCCGGGCGGCACCGTGATCTTCGAGGGCTTCGGTCAACAGCACCTGGACTACCGCAGGCGGACCCCGGCCGTCGGCGGACCCGGCGTCCAGGAATTGCTGTTCTCCACGGAGGAACTCGCGCGCGACTTTCCCGGCTACGACGCGGTGGAGCTGCAGGAATTGGCGGTGGATCTACGGGAGGGGAAGTACCACCAGGGGGTGGGCTCGGTGGTGCGGTTTTTTGGGCGAAAGCCGGTGGGTGGGGAGTAAATTTCGGTGGCTGGCATGTTGTACCTATCGGGAAGTAAACTGCTCCTAACGGTTTTGGCCGCGCGGCACCTACCGCGGAGGAAGGTGTCCTTCGTGAATAAATAGAGTGGTTTCCGTTCACCCACTCCGTTCGGGTAAGCGTACTGGTTGCCTTTTGGGGGTAACGTCGACACCCTGGTCCAGGATTTTAGGGAGCTCGCCGCAATCGGTCACCAGTTTAAGGTACTGGAGTACGACTACGACCTGATCTCCGGTAACGTCCACTATCTCTACTACCAGCGGGGCAGATCCGATCAGTTTACCTATCACTACAACTACGATAAGCTCAACCGACTGATCGAAGTCTTCTCCTCCGAAATCGAGACCGACCACAGCCGCTCTAACCTGTGGCGCCACGATGCGGCCTACACCTACTACGACCACGGCCCGCTGCGGCGTACGCTCCTGGGCCAGGATGAACTGCAGGGGCTGGACTACGCCTACACCCTCCAGGGGTGGATCAAGGGGGTCAACGGCTCCTTGGAGGATAACTACGCGGAACTTACCCGCCCGGACATGAACCTGGACGGCTTCCGCAATGCCCGCTACTCCCTGGGCTGGATCAACCGCCGCGATCTTTACCGCTACGCCAATCAGTACTTCGACGGCGACTATAAACCCATCGGTGGGGGAGCGATCACCCCGATGGAAATCGCCCTACCGGCCGCGTACGAACTCTTCAACGGCAACATCGTGCGCCACTTCAAGTCCTCCATCGTCGATAATTACCATACCTCCGCCCTGGTGGGGGAGTACGATCAGTTGAACCGCGTACGCTACGGCAACCAGGAGCTCTACGGCGACCGACCCGCTCAGAATGGGGGGGAGGCCAATGGCACCGCCGCGGCAACTCCGAGTTACCTGACTAAAGCCGTCGAGGCGCCGAGCTACGACGGCAACGGCAACATCCTGCACCTCGACCGCTGGTTTCGGGCCGAGCAACCCGAGGCTACCCAGACCGGGGCCAACAACAGCCTGAGTTACGACTACACCCCGGGCACCAATCTCCTGGGGCGGGTCACCGGCCGGGTGGCTTCCGATCGGTCCCTAACGGACAACTGGCAACCCTTTACCTTCCTCACCGGGGACCACCGCTATACCTACGATAAAAGTGGTAACTTGATCCGGGAGGAAAACTCCGAACAGCCCCAAAGGGACGTGGTGATCGAGTGGAACCCCTACGGTAAAGTGAGTACCGTGCAAACGGCGGATAAGAACATCAGCATCGACCGGCAGTACCGGACCACCTTCGGGTACGGTCCGGATCAGAACCGCTGGGCCAAGCGCCGGCTGACCGCGGCACCGGGCGTACGTAGCGACGCGGTAGCTTCCACCTACTACGTGCGCGATGCGCAGGGCTCGACCCTGGCGGTCTACGGTCGGGAGCAGGATTATGACCAAGCCAGCGGCACTACCCTGGACGTCCAGCCCTTCACGCTCAGGCAGCAGTACCTGTTCGGGTCCAGCCGCCTGGGGGAGGTCTCCTTTGACCGGCCGGTCGATGCCCAGGCGGGCCCGCCCGTGGCCTACGGTACGCGGCAGTACGAACTAACCAACCACCTGGGCAACGTCACTACGGTGTTTTCGGAGCATCTAAGGGAGTACACCGATTACCGGGGCATTTCCTTCCTATCCCCCGAGGTGGTCGGCCACCAGGACTACCTGGCCTTTGGCCTGAACCTGGAACGGTCCTCGGCGAGTGGGGGGCTGGACTACCGTTATGGCTTTAATGGCAAGGAGATCGACGACGACGGGGAATGGGGAGAAGGCACCACTGCCTACGACTACGGCTTTAGAATTTATAATCCGGGGATCGCTAGGTTCCTGAGGGTCGATCCGTTGGCAGAAGCGATGCCTAGCTCGTCTCCTGACAGCTACAGCTTCAACAACCCGGTAACAGTTACAGATCCGGACGGCCGGATGCCATCGGACTGTTGTGGAGGTGATCCACCCTTTTCAGTGGCTGGTATTTTATACGAAGGATACCAGAATGCTCGCGCTAGCATATTCAATATGGAAATGCGAGAAGTCGAACCCGTTCACCGGTACGGAGAATGGTGCTACTCGAATGGCGAGTTAACTACAATGATGATGGTACCATACCCACCAGTAATCCGGTTACAGTTAGTCAGGAGGTTCCTAAGAGTGTAGGCGCTGAGACGGTTGATGTTCTTTTAGATGCTGCGGCTCTGTCTCCTTTAGCAGAACTTGGTGCTGCTCGCGGTATGTCTGGACCTTTTCTTGCTGCACGTACAGGAAGCAACCCTTTGGCTTCGGCAGGAAATTTCTTGAAGAAAGTCAATGGAGAGAGCATTCATAGTGCTAAAGCTGGAGACTTTAATCTGCTGCACTCCGCAGATGATATTACTTCAGCACCTGGCTATTCAGACATCAAAAACTTGACCGACGATCAACTAATTAATGCAGCGACTTCTCCGGCTGATGGGCAGTTCATTACGGTATCTGGCAACTCGGGTTCTTTAATAAACGGGAATACTAGAATATACGAATTGCAGCGTCGAGGGTTGAATGACGTTCAGGTCTCATTTACGACGACACCAAATACTAACGCTGGTATTTTTCCAGACCTACACTAAAAAGTAATCGGACACCTCAACTAGGAACAAGATTTTGTATCTATCCAAAGTGCTATCAAATGCATTATTGGAAATTAGAGAGGAGGCTTATGAGAAGAACCTTTCGAAGCTATCATTTGGCTGATTTAGTTCACAATCTTCCTTCTCATTTGGCACAAGCAGTAATTAACCCTGGAGAAACGTCATTAGAAGATGTAATTGACACCTTTGATAGGAGGGCTAAGGGTAGTAAGATTGAATTTTGGGTAGATGGAATAAAAGACAGTTAATCTAGGGTGTAATTCAGATTGTCGCGCTGCCTATGCCGCTGTATCATACTGATCAATTATAATTTTTTCCATCCTGTTTGCTTTGTTACTGCAGTACATGGAGCGGATGTTCAGTACCGGCTGAGCACCCTGATTCCAGCGCTGGCCCTTGAGTTTATAGCGCTGCTGAACTACGCTGGAGACGGCAGATTCAATGGCACCACTACCGATAAGATAGCCCTTATCCCGGTATTCTTTATACCTCATCCGCGATGCGTTGTTGGTCAGGTAGGTCAGCAGATCGGTGGCCGCCTTGACCACACTTGCCCGGGGATGGGTCAAGTATATCTTGATCTCCCGCATGATGTCCTTACTCTGTCCCTGGCGGAGTTGTTCCTTCCAGCCCGCGAGCTTCCCTTTGCGCTTCGCTTCTTGCGGGAGTAGTAAAGTGTCGAACTCGCAGAGGTGCTCGTAGGCGTGGTAAAAGTCTAAAATGTGCTCCGCATCCGGAAAAGCTTCGCTCACCCAGTTGCGCATCCAGGTCGCTCCATCGGTGATGATGATCAGGGGGGCGGTGGGGTACTGCTGCCGCTGCGCCTTAAGCAACTTGCCGAAGTGATCCATAAAACTAGAACAGTGACCTTCCCGTACTAAGTATTCTGAGTTGAGCACCCGGTTGCGCTGGTCTGCCTGCTCATCGTCTAGTTGACCACTCACCACCTGTGATCCCCGAAAAACGCGTCCTATTTTTACTTCCTGGTAGCCCCCATCATAGGGTAACATTCCTCCGTCGAACATGCCGTACAGTCTTTCTTCCGCCGGCATTACGGGCTTCAACTCGGGGCCTGCTTGCAATTCATCGTGGCTCAGCGGCTTGGTTAACTCCTCCTCCACCCTCGATAGGCGACCGAAGTGTTCCTCCAGGCGGCGGGCCTGGGCCGGGTTAGTAAGATCGCTTCCCAGGGTGGCGTTGAGCAAGTCAACCGCCTTTGCGGGTACGACCTGTGCGCAGTAGCGTAAGTAGTGACTCTGTAATAAGGGGGAGATGGCCATGCCGTGAGCACTGCCTGCTCCCCAACTTTGTGCCTTCGCAATGCTCACTTTGCCAAAGGTGGAGACGACGGTTTTTTTTTACGGCGGTTGTTCGTCTGCCCCCCAAGTTGTTCGTTGATCACTCCCCGGGCAAGTTCGTCCATCAACTCCCGCAGACCGCGTTCGTAGTCCAGCATATTGGGTTGATCGGTCAGGGCGTTGATGCGCGCGTACTTATCTTTGGCCAGGGCCATAAATTTATCTTCGGACAGCATAATTAAGCGTTTTCTCAGGAAATATACGGATTTATCCCGACGCGACAATCTGAATTACACCCGTCCGGCCGTCTTATCTGTAGGTTACATTTCCTTGCGCAAACGGAGGTTTCCGTAACCTCCCCGCCCTACCACAACAGCTGGCCGGAAGGGTAGGGGGGCACCACGGGGCGTTACGATCCGCATTTCAAGGTCGCGCGGTGGATTCTGCTGCCGCTTGGCTATCCTACGCGTCCGCCAAGTCCCTGCACCCGCGGCCGCGGCCCTGCGCTACGAAACGCACGTCATCCAACAGCCGGCAGGGGGAACGCTAAAAGGAGTAAGGCATCGCCCGTTTGACCGAATCCCAGGGAAGTAGCCCATTCTTCTTCGCCCAGGCCCGGCAAGCTCAATTTTGGCACCAAACAGCTAGCTAACAGCGGCGGCGGCTTAGACCCGGAACCCTGCGCCGAATTCAGGGGTGAACAATTACGGCTCGTCCCTATTCCACCTCTCCGATCGCTATCGAAGGTATTTCGGGGTACGCTTCCTGCCGGCTAGGCCCCACCCGATCGTTCAGATCGCATTCACTACGATGAAGAACTTAACGCTCCTCCCGTTCTTGCTGCTCAGCTGCGCCACCCTGGCCGCCCAGGGCGAGCTGGTGGGTAGGGTCATCGACTCTACCGGGACGACCCTGCCCGGTGCGAATCTCGTCCTGCTCCAGCGCGCGGATAGTGTCATGGCCGCGAACGCTACTACCGACGCCCAGGGCATCTTCCGGATGGTCGACGTGGCCCCCGGTGCGTACCTCCTGCGGGTGACCTTCCTCGGCTATGAGCGCCCGGATAAAAACATCACCGTTACCGCGAGCGACCAGTACCTCGACTACGGCGACCTGACCATGTACCCGGCGGGCTTCCTACTCGATGGGGTAGAGGTGACCGCCGATCGCATTGCCGTCAGAATGCGCGGGGATACCATGCTGTACGACGCCGGGGCCTTCGCCGTCGGGCAGAACGCCGCGGTGGAAGACCTGATCCGCCGCCTGCCCGGCATGGCCGTGGATGGCGCCGGCAACATCACCTTCCGGGGCCGACCGATCAACGAGGTGATGATCAACGGTAAACCCTTTTTCGCCGGCAACTCGACGCTCCTGACGCAGAACCTGGACGCGGAGGCCATTGCGAACATCGAAGTGTACGACCAAAAGTCAGACGCGGAGGAGGTCACCGGGATCGACGACGGCGAGGAGAATATGACGGTCAACCTGAAGATGAAGGAGCAATACAAAGCAAAGGTTTTCGGTGAGCTGTACGGGGGGTACGGCACCCAGGACCGCTACCAGGCCGGCGGCAAAACCTTCCGCATCAGCGACGCCAGTCAGCTGGGCCTGCTGGGGACGATCAACAACGTGAACCGGATCGGTTTCTCGGGCGACGAGATATCGGGTTTCAACGGGTCTACCGGACGGGGGCGGGGCCGCTGGTGGGAAGGGGGCGGCCAGGCCCGCCTCAGCTACAATCGGGGCTCGCGGGGCGACCGGCGGGGCGGTGCGGACGGCCGTACCTTCGGCGCCAATGCCTACGGTAACTTTTCCGAAAACCAGACGGACCTGGACCTACTCACCGACGGTATTGCCCCCGGGCTCGATCTACCGGGCGTGCTGGTGAACGGGGAGCAGGTGCAGGACCGCCGCACCAGTACCCAAAATTTCGGCGCCGGCGCGGAGTTCGCCGAACCCCTTGCCGACAACTGGCGCCTCAACCTGGAGGGCGAGGTGGATTACGACAACGAGCAGGGTGACTTTACCTTCCGACTGGCCGAACGGACGGAAACCAACCTGCTGGAGCGGACCTGGCAGTCCACCCGGGGCGGCGCCTCCCTGGTCCATTCCTTCGGGGAAAGGAACAACGTGAGTGTCGGGACCTGGTACCAGCGATCGAGCCTTATTCTGCAGGGCGATGAAAACCAGAACGAAACGTTCGGCTACGTGCTTCCCTTCGTGCGCCTCCGTATCCGGTCGGAGAAAGGTAACTTCGGGGCCAATCTGCGGAGTGCGCCCGAGGCACCTTCCATGACGCAGTTGCAGACCATCGCCAACCCGAACGCCAGTGGCCGGGTCAGCGTAGGCAATCCTGATTTGCGGCCCTCCATGAGCTACCGCTACAACAGTTGGTTGTGGTGGAATGACGAGTTCAAGGCCATTGGCTTCAACGGCAGCTTCGACTGGGGCGTATACGGACAATGCCTTCGGCAACGAAGTCACCTTTGCCGAGGGGCAGCAGATCTTCCGCACGATCAACGTAAGTCACGCCTGGCAGCTAGTGGGCAACCTGGGGACTACCATCGGCCTGAAATTCATGGACGGGGAGCTGCGCCTCGAGGGCAGTGGCTTCGCCAATCGCGGAACGGGCATCGTGGATGGGGTAGCGCGCCTTAATACCAGCTCGAGTTATACCCTGGGCGGGCGCCTCACTACGGAGCTCAACGAGAAGAGTTACCTGCGGGCGGGCTACAATTTCAATAACTTCAGCAATACCTTTTCGGGAGGCCGGAGCGATGCCAACACGAGCCAACTGACCGACAACTTCGACCTGGCGTTCGAGCTGGAAGTCAGCCCCAAGTGGCGGGCAGGTATCTTTTGCCCATAATTTATATTATGTTAAGTAGAGTTATTTTAGACCCATCCCCCACCTGGGCTAATGCCTTTAAGTCCACTAAGCCCCATCGGGGTTTTCGACGGCGGGCGGATTCCCAACCAAGCGCTAATCCATTTGTCACTCGTAACGGAGCGTTGAGCTATGAACATCAAACAATTCATTCTTGCGAGTTTCAACACCCTACTCTCCCCCGGAGCCAAGGAGCGAACGGAAAAGGTCACGCTCACCGTGGCCATCGTCAGCTACCTGATCCATTTGCTGCTGATCCTACTGAATGTTCGGGGCATCATTCACCTGGACGACTCCTTCTTTACCAATCCCATTGCGGCGATCTATACGCCATTTTCCTTCATCTTGCTCTACGAGGTGTACCTGCTGCTGTACTTCCTGCCCAAATCCATCACGGTCTACATCGGAAAGCAGTACGAGATCATCACGCTCATCGTCATCCGCCGAATTTTTAAGGACATGGCTTACGTTGAGCTGACTGCCGACTGGTTTCAGGACGAGTACGACCTACAGTTTTCGCTTGACGTACTTACCTCCCTGATCCTCTTCTTTTTGATCTTCCTGTTCTACCGGAACGTCAAAAAGACCGACCAAACCTCGATCGATACGCCCTCCGAAAGGGGACTGAGTATCCGGAGATTCGTCCTGCTGAAGAAAGCCCTGGCCACCGTACTGGTTCCGCTCTTATTCTTTCTGGCGGTCTACACCCTTGCGCACTGGGGTATGACAACACTCAGCAACTACGAGAACGGTATCCTGGAGTTTAAAAAGATCAACAACGTATTCTTCGCGGAATTTTTCTCCGTGCTCATTGTCGTCGACGTCCTGCTCCTACTCTTCTCCTTCTTTTACTCGGACAAGTTCCACAAGATCATCCGGAACTCCGGCTTCGTACTCTCCACCATCCTGATCAAGGTATCCTT
The DNA here is from genome assembly GCA_963803525.1 of Lewinellaceae bacterium. Taxonomy (GTDB): domain Bacteria; phylum Bacteroidota; class Bacteroidia; order Chitinophagales; family Saprospiraceae; genus Neolewinella. Next base: position 323,855 of record CAWDMV010000001.1, on the reverse strand, counting down.
CCTGTCTACGGGAATCGTTAATAATGCGCTCATCATTGCCGCCGTGCTCTTTGGCTACCTCATCCTTGTCATCCACGACCTGTACGAGCGGGATGCGGACGCCGTGGCGGTTAAGGCCTCACCCGATCCGGAGTCGTTGGAGCAGGGGGACTATTAGGCCGGGAGGCGTCGCTGCATCTATGCTTCGCCGCAAAAGTTACCTAGCTAACTAATGGACCAAGGCTCCCCTATTCGGGAGCGCCACCGAATATTTCGGAGAGGAGCTTCTCACCCCTCCCCCCTTTATAGCGATTGACGGCAAATCGACAGAACACAAACCGATTGATCCCTATTTTAACTAGCATGAAGCTACAGAAAACCGGACCGATCGCACTGCTGCTGCTGGGTACGTGCATACTCCTGCTCACCTCCCTGCTCGGCATGACCGACCCCAACTACTACCGGATCGGCGTGCTGCTCAGTGGACTCGGCGTTTTTTCGTTGCTGCTCGCCAACGCCTCCCTCTCTAATCCTTACCTCAGTGCGGACAGCCACCGTCGGGATACCCAGTGCATCATAAGTGACCTGGAGTTGCTGCGGCTGTTTGAGCGCCAGGCCGGAGGACTGATGTCTCAGGATATGGTCGCGCAAAAGACCAGCCTGACGACAACCGAAGCCGGCATACGGCTAAAGGAACTGACCGTCGGGGGCCTGCTGCGGGCGGGTAGAAACTCCTCCGGTACGCGGACCTTCTTCGAGCTTTCGGCGACCCTACGGGAGGCGCCCGGGCTGCACCTTTCGGGTGAGGCTTACCTCACCATCGAAGACCTGCAGGAAATATTTAACGCGTACGATCACCAGGTCAACCCCCACAAATTGATGGTCACTACGGGATTGAGCTGGAAAGTCCTGTCCCGCGAGATGAAGCACTTCCGTGAGCAGGGGGTCATCGACGTCGTTTACATCAACCGGCCCGGCGACGGTTCCAAGCAGTACATCCTGATGGAGCAGTACCGGCGACTCGATGGCCTGGACCTGGCGAGTCGGAGCCAGATCAATACCGAAGTACGCCGGGTACTGTATGACGAGCGCTTCCTGGTATAAGCGCTTGTTTGGGTTTTCCGAGCCTGACGAAAGCGCCGCTAGTTTGGGGCTGATCGAGCCTCGGGAAGGGGAGGTGCACTTCGTGGCTGCTTCGCGGTGACGGGCTAAGTGACGCTTTTCGAGGCGAAGAGTAGGCGCAAAAGAGCAAGTTTACGTGGGTGAGCGGAATCCCAAACAAGCGCTAAGCTTGCACCATAGACCGTCAAAACGCATTCGTTGCGCGGTACCGGCCTATTTTGGCCCACTCTCCGGATCGATTTTGCCATCCCAGATTTCGCCGGTGCCGCTTTTTCGTGCTATGAAATCACTCCTCCTCATCCTCAGCCGGCGTCGCTACTTCGCCCCCGCCTGGATCTTTGCCAGCCTCAACATCGTCATCGGTACGTGGGTCCTCTACCTGCCGCTGGTGCGGGACCGCCTGGGACTCAGCGAGGGGGAGATCGGCATGGCGCTGTTTTTTTTCAGTGCCGGCTTGCTGACTATGATTCCCTTTGCGGCCAAAATCCTGGGGGCGGTCGGGCTCGGTCGGGGCAGCTTTCTGGCGGTGCTGGCCTTTGCCGCGGCGATGTGCGTACCGGTACAGATGCCCACCTACGTCCTGCTGTGCGCTTCCCTCTACCTGGCCGGACTGCTGGTCAGCCTCACGGACATCGGCATGAACGCATTGCTCAGTGAGATCGAGCAGGAAGACGAAGGGAACTTCATGTCCGCGGCCCACGGCTTTTTCAGCCTGGGGGGCGTACTGGGCGCGGGGGTGGGTACCCTACTCCTCCCCTACCTGGCGGAGCCGGCCTACCACTTTTACGGCGTACTTGCCTTTCTGATACTCACTAACGGGCTGCTTGCCGGAAGCTACCTGAGTCACCGGGGAAGGACGAGACGGGCCGAGACGGAGGGAGGCTTCAATTTATCCCTCATCAAACCGCTCCTGGGGCTCACCATACTCTCCACGATCGTGATGGGCAGTGAGGGGGCGGTCGAGCACTGGAGCAAACTCTACCTGCTGGACGTCGTGCAGATCGGCAGCGAGCAGCTGGCGGGTTATGGCTTCGTGGCCTTTTCCGCCCTGATGACCCTGGGTCGCTTTCTGGGCGACGGGATCAGTTCCCGGGTGGGCAGTTTTCTCCTCATCATTGGGGGAAGTCTACTGGCGGCACTGGGCTTCGGCCTGACCCTCTTGGCCACCTATACCGCCAGCATCATTGGTTTTGCGCTGGTCGGGCTGGGGTTTTCCGTCATCATTCCGGAGTTGTTCCGGGCGGCGGGCAAGGCGCCGGGCATCAACGCGGCCGAGGGCATCGCGGTGGTGGCGGGCATGGGCTACGTCGGCTTCATCGCCAGTCCGGCGATCCTCGGTTTTTTGGCGGGCTGGCGGAGCCTGTGGGTGAGCTTTCTCGCGCTCATGCTGGCCTCCCTCACGGCTGCGGTACTCGGCGTCGTGCTCTGGCAGCGCAGCCGGCGGAGGGTTACCCAACCTGCCGCAAACGTGGGTACCGACTAGCGAGCTTCTTGTCCATTCGGTAGACTTCTCCCCTAGTGGATTACGTAAGCGCTTGTTTGGGCTTCCGCTCACCTTTCCGTCCGATTTTTACGTGCATTGCTCAACCGGCGGGCACGGGCGCGAACGCAGGTGCAAGGAATAGTCAATTGTCTCCCACGCTCCTTCCTGACGAGATTGGCTTGGAGAGTTCCATGAAAGGATACTGGCTTAAAGTTTACAAAACAAGAAAATTTTGGATGAGTAATGACTTGCACCTGCTGCTTGTAGCCTTGCCACACTGCTACACCTGGGGGCGCCGGAGACGTCTCCCCGCTCCCTCGGAGCGGGGCCGGGGGTGGAGGCAAAAGAGATGATGTATAGCAGTGCGTCGCCTCGCCCTATCACCAGGGCACAACCACTACTTGATGGCTACCAGGTTTCCGTATGAATTCTTCAGCGTCGCTACCGGTTCCGGAGCCAGGTCACGCTCCAGGAAATAGTGGTCCACTCCATTAAGCTCGGCCGCCCGGATGATGGCCGGTATATCGAATACGCCGGTCCCGGGGTCGGCCATTTTGGGAAAACCCGGCATCCACTGGTCCGGGCTGCCGCCGTCGCCACGGAAGCGGAAAACCTCCGCAGCATCTTTGAGGTGCAGGGCCTTATAGCGACCGGGATACCGCGTCAGGTAGTCCACCGGATCCGCGCCGGCGGCCGCCATCCAGAAGATGTCGAGCTCAAACTGTACGTAGTTTTTGTCCGTATTCTCCAGTAGAACATTCATGGGGATGGCCCCACCCTTCTCGGCGTGCTCGTAGCCGTGGTTGTGGTACAGCAATTTCATGCCGTAGGCGGCCATGTTGCGGCCAATCTCATTAAACTCATCCGCCAGCCGCTGATAGTCTTCCAGTGTATCGCGCCCCTCGAACAGCGCGGGAATGACGGCGTACTTCGGGGCGAGCGGAGCTACCCCGTCGAGGAAGCGGTCCAGCCCACCGCGCAGGGTCCTGATGTTGGCGTGCACGGAAGGTGCCGTCAGATTGTTAGCCCTGAGCATTCCGGCCACCTCCTCCGCTGAATACCCGTAGAACGCATGCCCTTGCAAACCCAGCATCCCGGCCATCCGCTTGAATTCCTCCTTGGTGGCGTCCGTACTGAAGGGGTAGGGTCCAAAGAATTCGACCTCCCGGTAGCCGATGTCGCCCAGAAGCGCCAGCGTGCCGGGCAGGTCCGCCTCCACTAGTTTTGGAATGGTAAACAGCTGTACCCCGAGTGGACGATCACCCGATCGGCTACCGGCCGTGGACGCCCCGTGAGCGGGAAGCAGGGCGAGACCGGCCAGACCGGTTAGCGTGGTTTTTATGGCGGTTCTTCGGTGCATGATCGCTTGGTTATCCATTAGTAAAAACCGCCAGCGCGTACGTTCGCGAGCGGAAATGTGTACCCGAAAGATAACTAGGAAGGTGGATTACCACCGCATGCCGCAAGCCTACCGGGCTGGCAAGAAGAAGCGCAGCCCCACCCCGCCCCGCAGTTGCCGCTCCCGGAGGCCGCTACTGCTGATGAGATCACTACCAAATTTGGCTTCGCCCGTGTTGTAATTTACGGTAAGGTCGACGGCTAGTTGGGAAGACAAAAAGTACAAGGCCCCGGCACCCGCTTGCCAGACGGCGGAAGCCACCGTTGCGTTTGCCTGCCCGTTGAAACCCTGGGTCTCCTGCTGCAGCCTCAGGTATCCCCACCCCGCATTCACGTAGGGAAGCAACCTGCCCTGGCGCAACGGATAGTAGTGAACCAATACGCCTAGTTCGGCGTCGGTCTGTGCTACTTCGATTTGGTTAAACATGGTGCGGTCACCTTCCAACTTATACGCGATGTGCCTTAGACCGATGGCTGCTTCCACCAGCAGGCCGTCCAGGACGAAGTACCCCAGGCGGGGCGTCAGCTCGAGGCTGAACTCGGCGGTCAGGTTGCGGCCACTCTGGTTGCGGCCGTAGGCAACGCGTCCGTACTGTCCGTTGGAAGTAACGGTCCCCTGATTTATGGAGGCGACCGTCGGTGCTCCCTGGAGTTGTCCGGTCAGCGCGTTCGAATCCGACGACCAGCTTAGTGTAGTTGACCCCACTGGCGTTGGCGTCGTAGTTCAGGTTAGCGGTCCCCACCACGCCGGGGGCTACGGCGAGCTCGGCACCCAGCCCGAGGTGGAAATCGGTCTCGTAGCCTGCGATCGCCCCAACGCCCAGGGTAGAAAAGCCCAGTTCTCCGAAGAAAGACAGCGGCGTGGACCGGAAGTCCTTGAAGTAGTAGCGCACGAAAGGTTTCACGCGCAGGACGCCCCGGGTATTGTACCTGAAGTTTGGGTCCGACTTTGGATTCACGTAATCGACCCGCGCGCCCAACAAAAAACGGTTGCTCAGAAAGAAGCCGCTGCGGAAGGAGTGGGCCCGCGTCCCCGCAAAACGCTGCAGGAGGTTGACCGGGGAGCGGGCAAAGGAGACGCTTTCACTGCCCAGCCGGGCGAACTCGACCCCGGTATTGCCACTGAGGTACAGGTTCCCCCCGCGGTTCTGGGCGGCTAGGGTAAGGGTGAGGAGCAGTGCGCTAAGGAGTAAATAAGGCTTCATGCGAGTGGATTACGATGAATGGGGCAGGAAAAGCTGCCCACCCAAGACGTACATCCGGAGCCTTCTGTTGCCCCGCCCCCGCTATTCACCCGCGTACGCGTGCACCCGAAAGATTTGCAGGTTATTGATGCCCAGCGCGCGGGCTACCTGGAAATTGTAGCGCTGCATGGCCACTTCGTCCCTACCCTCCCGCACGTTTTGAAAAAACTCGACCCGCAAGGAATTAATCTTCCGGCTGTAGGTATCGTAGGTGCGCGCGACGAAATCGAGGTCAGCGGGGCCGGCCCGCAATTCGGTCAGCATATCGCGCCGCATCATCTCACTCAGGTCGAAGTACATGTTGAGTGCCGCGTTGTACTCCTGGCTGGGCTCGGCCGTGAGTTGGGTGGCCGCTACGTCCAGAAAGGTGGCGGAATTAAAGGCTAGGCTATCCCCCAGGGGAAATGCATCCAAAAAAAGTTGGACGACCGGGGCTTCGCCCCGGTAATTGAGGTAGTTGTACGTGCCTTCGTACCTGAAGGTGGGCCGGTCGTAAACGTAACGGCCATATGGCGACCAGAACAGATTGCGGCCGTCCGCCTCCGCCCCCCGCATCTCCCGCTTGGCGGTTTGCCCGGCAAAGTCGGCCTGCCAGTTGTAGTCCAGCCGATTCTCCGCCATTCCCAGGGCCGACAGCTGCTGTTGCTGCCGGTCCGTCAGGGGCACCCGCGGAGCGTGCTGCCAGAACAGCGTATCGTAAGGGAAAAAGGCGAGCTTCCGGTAATCGTCGTACTGTCGCGCAAACTCCGTACGCGGGGAAAAGAAGGCGGTATTGGGGTCAAAGCAAATGAGGGAGCAGTCCGCCGCGATACGCCGGCTTACAAACGTCCGTTGCCGCTCACTCATGTAGTGCGCGTAGGCGTAGCCCCACTGCAGGTGCGCCAGCCGCCGGTCGGCGAAGGTGTAGATAAACTCTACTTCCAGAGGGCCGATACGATCTTTGGCGATCGATCGGAACGAGGGGGCTTTTGCGGAGCGCGGGATGGCGAAGGATCAGCTTTTTGAGTTCGGCGGTCTTGGCATCCATCCACAGTTCTCCGTGAAATACCTGCTGTTCCTCGTGTATCGGTTCAAACCGTAGGTGAACGGTCTGGGCGTCGCTGAAGGTGGGAATCTCCGTGAACGCGTACGTCGCCCTCACCTCGCGGCGCGACAACTGCAGCGGATGGTCGGCAAAATCCACGGTGCGGTCTACCAGCGTAAGCCGGGCGATGGCCTGGGAAGTACCTAGGGACCGGTAGCCGTCCAGCGTATCGACCGCCTGCACGGCCACCCGCCCGGTCTTCAGGTCCAGCCCCGCGATGCCCTGCCCGGAGGACGTCACGTTGTAGTAGTTCTGCATGAACTCCACGGGCGTACCGTCCAGCGTAGTGGCCAGCTGGAAGTAACCTTTAGCTACCGAACGCGGCCAGCGACGCAGGTTCCTGCGGCAGCGTTGGAGCAGGGCGTATAGACGCTCGTTGTCACCCCGAACTACGACCTCCGTAAGTTGGATACTGGTGGGGAGTAGGCGGACGGTGGGAGCCGCGCGGAGTTCGGCCACGGTGGTACGCAGCGTACGGTAGCCGATGAAGGAAATGAATACGGAATCCGTGGGCACGGCGCCGGGAGTAAACCGGTAGTACCCCTCGGCGTTGCTGTAGCTCCCGGATGTCCCCGGAATGGCCAGGGTTGCGAAGGCCAGTCCGTCCCCGGACCGGTCGTCCACGACACGGCCTTCCAGCGGAGCCTGGCCGAGCAGAACGGCGGGCAACAGGATGAGTAACAGGGCCAACAGTTTCACGGGTGGGAAGATAGCCCAAACCTGTATCGTTCGGTAAGTGGGCGCCGTATTTTGCCGGCCCCGAGTCGCCCGCCGGACGGAGGGGCTTGCCGCTTCGATCAAGCTGTTCTACTGGATACGTAGCGGCAGCTAGCGCAGAATGCAGTAATTTGCTTGCGTCGCTTGCGGGCCGCAACGGCTAAATCTCGCGTATGTTCCTGGCCGATTTTTCCCTCTTCATCGGTCGCTTTCACCCCCTGGTGGTCCACCTGCCCATCGGCTTTTTGCTGCTGGCCGTCGTGCTGGAGTGGTGGCCGGGACAACGGACGCGGTCGGCGGCGCGCATCGCCTGGGTCTTTGGGGCCGCTTCGGCGGTCCTGGCCGCCGGTTGCGGATGGTTACTTGCCGGGGAAAGCGCGGGTGGGGACACCCTCTTCTGGCACCGCTGGCTCGGGGTGAGCGTAGCGGTGCTCTCGGTCGGCGGGATTTTCGTGACGGGCCGGGGCGGCAAGCTGGCTCCGGGATATGGCTTAGTGGTTGCCGGTCTGCTCGGCCTGGCCGGACACCTGGGCGGCAGCCTTACCCACGGGGAAGACTACCTGTTCCAGCACGCCCCCCCCCGTGGTGCAGCGCCTGACCGGCTACCTTCTGGACTCCACCGAAACCACCGACTGGGACAAATCCGAGCTGGACTCCATCGAACTCTACGCGACCTTCCTGCAGCCGGCCATCGACCGATCCTGCGCCCGCTGCCACAACCACGAGCAACAAAAGGGTGGGCTGCGGCTGGACGAGCCCCACTTTGCGCTGGCCGGCGGGAGGGCGGCCCCCTCCTGGCCCCCGGTGACCCGCTGCGGAGCCGCTGGCTGGAGCGTGTGACCCTCCCCCGCGACCACGTGAAGGCCATGCCCCCGCGCGGCGACCCCTGGAGCTACACGGAGCTAGCCCTGCTGCGCTACTGGATCGCGGAGGGAGCGGATACAAACTACGTGCTGGACATCGACGCCACCCCGGAAGAACTCAAGACCTTGCTGCAACGCGACTTTCAGCTCGACTTGCGCCACCGCCGCTTCGTGGAAAAGGTGGACGTCCCCCGGCTCTCCGAAGGGGAGATAGAGCAGCTGCGGGCGCTGGCGTGGCAGGTGTCGGGCCTGCAACCCCGGGGGGGCGCCCTGGAGGTACAGGCCCGACCGGGCGGAGCGGTGAGTGCACGGGCCCTCCGCCAGCTCGCTGACGTAGCCGCCGATCAAGTCGTCTACCTGAACCTCGACCGGCAAGCACTGGGCGATGCGGACCTAGCTCCCCTCCAGCGCTTTCGCAACCTGAACCGCCTACGCCTGAACGAAACCCGGGTGACCGCTGCCACGCTAAAGCAACTGACCGAACTGGAGCACCTGGAAAGCCTCAACCTCTACGGAACGGCAGTGGATACCAGTATCTTCGAGCACCTGCAGCACTTCCCCAGTCTCCAACGCCTCTACCTCTGGCAGACCAAGGTGAGTCCCGAAGCGGCCGCCGCCTTCGCGGCCACCCACCCCCACGTCACCGTGGATACCGGCGTCGCCGCTGGTAAGGTATCCCCCACCCCCACAAAGTAACCGTACCTATGGCCATTAACAACACCCGTCGCAAATTCATTAAAACCGCCGGAAGCCTGTGCGCTGTCGCCGGCGCGCCCGCTATCCTGACGGGTCAGGCTACCGGCAAAGCGGCTGAACCCGTCGGACACGGAGATTTCCGGTACCGGGCCGACCACGCGTGGGGAAAGCTGGACGCCAGCAAAACACCGGTCGTCCACTTCCACGAAATGGTCCTGGATGCCCGCGGCCGGCTGGCCTGCTCCGTGGTCAGCGACCGGGCGGACGTGGTGCTCTTCGGCCAGGACGGCCGGGTCGTCGACAGCTTTACGCACGATCTGCCCGAACCCCACGGGCTGACCCTGGCGGGGGAGGGATCCGACCAGACCTTCTGGATCACGGATTCCGCCGCCGGACGGGTGATCAACCTCGATCTGAACGGGCGCATTATCCGCGAACTCACCGTTCCCGCCGATGAGATTCCCGAGGGCGTCCAGTTCAAACCCACCGAAACCTCCGTAGCGGGCAACGGCGAGGTGTACGTGGCGGATGGGTACGGCACCAATAAGATCTTTCACTACGACGGGCAGGGACAATTGCAAAACGTCTTCGGCGGGCCGGATCACTTTAATTGCTGCCACGGCATCGTAGTCGACGGCCGCCGCGGACGGGACGAACTGCTCATCACCAGCCGCGCCGACCAAAACTTTCAGCGCTGGTCCACGGACGGGCAGCACCTCGCCACCCACGAGCTGCCGGGACTGAAGATCTGCCGCCCGGTCCTGGCCGGTGACCATACCCTGTTCGCCGTCATCTGGACCAAGAGCAACTGGAACTACAACGGCATGATCGCCGTGCTGAACGCCGACTTCCAGGTCGTGTCCCTGCCCGGCGGCTCCGAACCCACCAGCCAGGAGACTTTCGTAACGTGGAGTGGGACGCGCGGACTTTCCTTAACCCCCACGACGTGTGTACCGACCGCGACGGGAACCTGTACGTGCCGCAGTGGCTGTCGGGCATGACGCAGCCGGTGCGCTTGCGGCGGGTGTAAGCGAGATTCGTTATCTTTCTGGGGTGTTCCCTAAGCTTCCGATCATGCGCCTGCTCCCTTTTCTCTTCGTACTGGGCCTACTGGTTTTCGCCTGCCAGTCGGAACGGACGGTCAGCTTCAATGCGGACATCCGGCCCATCTTCAACGCAAAATGCATCGGCTGCCACGGCGGCGTAAAGCAGGCCGGCGGCTTCGGGCTGGTGTTTCGGGAGGATGCTTTGCGGGAGACCGAATCCGGCCGCTACGCGATCGTGCCCGGCCAGGCGGGGCGCAGCGAGATCGTGGCCCGGATCCGCCACGAGGACGCGGAGTTACGTATGCCCTTCGACGGAGCGGCATTGTCCGAGAACGAGATCCGGCTGATCGAAACCTGGATCGACGAAGGGGCGGAATGGGAGGAGCACTGGGCCTACCAGCCTCCCGTGCGCCCCACCGTTCCGGAAGTAGCGGGTGGGAAGGAGGTACAGCCCATCGACGCCTTCGTACGGGCGGCCCTCCTCGGCAAAGACCTCGCACCCGCGCCCGCCGCCGCCAAACGCGAATTGCTGCGCCGCGTCAGCTTCGACCTTACCGGACTGCCCGCGCCCGACGCCTTGGCGGATGCCTATTTAGCTGGGAATTTGGACTACCCAGCCCTCGTCGACCGCCTGCTGGCCCTACCCGCCTACGGGGAGCAACAGGCCGGCCGCTGGATGGAACTGGCCCGCTACGCCGACTCCCGGGGCTACGAACGCGACCGCCCGCGGAACATCTGGCGCGTACCGCGACTGGGTCGTAAACGCCTACAACGCGGACCTTCCCTACGACCAGTTTATCACCTACCAGTTGGCCGGCGACCTGCTTCCGGAACCCACGGAGGAACAGCTCGTCGCCACCGGTTTTCACCGCAACACCATGAGCAACGGCGAGGGCGGCACCGATAACGAGGAGTACCGCGTGTCCGCCGTGATCGACCGGGTGAACACTACCTGGGAGGTGTTTCAGGGCACGACCATGGCCTGCGTGCAGTGCCACTCCCACCCCTACGACCCGATCCGTCAGGTGGAGTACTACGACAGCTACGCCCTGTTTAACAACACGGTGGACCACGACCACGTCACCGAGGCCCCCCTGTTGCGCACCCTCTACGCGGCCGACGAGGCGAAGTACAAAAGCCTGGAAAGCTGGATCGCCGAACACGCGGAGGGAGAGGCGCGGACGCAGGTGCAGCGCTGGCGGCAACTCATCAAGGTCCGGGAGCCCCGACTACGTCCGACCGCCTTCGAGCACGTCGTAGGCGGCGTATTTACCGCCCGGGCCGACGAGGATTTCTTGTACCTCCGGACGGGCAATTCCTTCTCGCTGCCGCGGACGACCTCACTGACCTGGCCGCCCTACAGATCGAACTGCGGATGATCAAAGCGGGAAGGCTGGAAGTCCGACTGGACGGACCGAAAGGCCCCCTGCTGACCGAATACGCCTTCGAGCCGAGGGGCTGGGGCCTGCACGACATCCGTCTGCCCGTGGAAGCCCCCGCCGGGGAGCACGCCCTCTACTTCGTGGCGCGGGGCGAGGAGGAGGAAAAGCTGGTGGCCATCAACGCCGTCGGCTACGAACCCCGGCTACCCGGAGCGGAGGCCCCCGGCGTGGAGCAGATCAAAACCTACATCGCCGAACTGATCGCGGCAAATGATTCGATTACCACACCTATCCTGGTGGAAACCAGCGATGAGAGCCGGCGGAAGAGCCACGTCTTCGAGCGGGGCAACTGGCTCGTGCACGGGCAGGAAGTCAGCGGCGGTGTACCCAAGTTACTGGACGGAGAGGCCGGTACGGCCGTCGACGATCGCCTGGACTTTGCGCGGTGGCTCGCCCGACCCCAGCAGCCGCTCACCAGCCGCGTGGCCGTCAACCGCGCCTGGGCCCAACTCTTCGGGACCGGGCTGGTCGCCACCCTCGAGGATTTGGGCAGTCAGGGAGCTAAACCGACCCACCAAGACCTGTTGGACTATTTGGCCACCGAGTTCAGCGGTCCGCTGGGCTGGAGCCAGAAGCGCCTCCTGCGCACGATCGTCTTATCCGATACCTACCGCCAATCTTCGGTAGCCGGTCCCCAGCTCCTGGCCCGTGACCCAAACAACGAATGGCTGGCCCGCGGTCCGCGCAAGCGCCTGACGGCCGAACAGATTCGCGACCAGGCCCTGGCCGTCAGCGGACTGCTCAGCGATAAACGCGGCGGTCCCGGCGTGATGCCTCCCCAGCCCGCTGGCCTGTGGGACAACATTCCCTACAGCGAGATCAAATGGGTGACGAGTACGGGCGAGGACCGCTACCGGCGGGCGCTGTACACCTACCTGCGCCGCTCGGCGATGCACCCGGGCCTGACCACCTTCGATGCCTCTACCCGGGAGTTTTGCCTGAGCCGCCGGACCATTACGAACACCCCGTTGCAAGCCCTGATGACGCTGAACGACCCCGCCTTCCTGGAAGTAGCCGACCGGCTGGCCGAACGCGTAGCTCCCCTACCCGATCTGGTAACCCGCATCGACGGCCTGTACGAGCTGCTGCTGCGTCGGCCGGCCGCCCCCGACGAGCAGCGCATTCTCGCCACCCTGTACGAAGCGGCGTACACCGCCGGCGGGGACGCCCGGGCCGCACTGGCCGTGGTCGCTAATGCCCTGCTGAACACCGATGAATTCCTGACAACCAGTTAATATGAGCGCGCTACTAACCGAATTTCGCCACCGGGAGGCCCACTACAACAGCCGGAGGAACTTTTTGCGCCAGGGCGTGCTTGGTCTGGGCGGACTGGCCCTGGCCAGCCTGACGGGCTGCGGGGGAAAGTCGGCCGCGGGGGTAAGCGGGAGTAGCGAGGAGCGCATCCTGGAAACGGCCCTGCAGTATGCACCGCGGGCCAAACGGGTGATCTACCTCCACATGGCCGGCGCTCCTTCCCAACTGGAGCTGTTCGACTACAAACCGGCACTGCAAAAGTTACACGGGCAGGCCTGTCCGCCCTCGCTGCTCGCCGGCAAACGCTTTGCCTTCATTCAGGGTACGCCCAGGATGCTGGGGCCCCAGGCCAATTTCCGGCAACACGGCCGGAGTGGGGCGTGGATATCCGACCTGCTCCCCCACTTCGGCGAAGTAGCGGATGAGGTCGCCTTCCTCAAGGCGGTACACACGGAGGAATTCAACCACGCCCCGGCGCAACTGCTGATGCAGACCGGCAGTCCCCGACCCGGGCGGCCCGCCTTCGGCTCGTGGGTGACGTACGGACTGGGCTCGGAGAACGAAAACCTGCCGGGCTTCATCGTACTGGCCTCCGGGTCGCGCAACCCCAGTGCCGGTAAGCAGCTCTGGGGCAGCGGCTTTCTGCCCTCCATCCACCAGGGCGTGCAGTGCCGGACCGCGGGAGATCCGATCCTGTACCTCAGCGACCCGGAGGGCATGTCGCGCGAGCTGCGCGGCCGTTCCATCGCGGCGATCACCGAGCTCAACCGGCGGCAGTACGAGGCGGTGGGCGACCCGGAGACGCTGACGCGCATCCAGCAGTACGAGATGGCCTTCAAGATGCAGGTGTCCGTCCCCGAAATTATGGACATCAAGCAGGAGCCCGAATACATCCACGCGCTCTACGGCACGACCCCCGGGCAATCCACCTTCGCCAATAATTGCCTACTCGCCCGCCGGCTGGCGGAATCGGGCGTGCGCTTCGTGCAGCTCTACGACTGGGGGTGGGACAACCACGGCTCCGACCGCTACACCAGCCTCGAAGAGGGCCTGCCGCGGCAGTGCCGGGGCATCGACCGGCCGATGGCCGCCCTGATCAAGGACCTCAAGCAACGGGGTATGCTGGAGGACACCCTGGTGGTCTGGGGCGGCGAATTCGGCCGTACCCCCATGCGGGAGAACCGCGGCGGCGTGGAAATGCCTTTCCTGGGCCGCGACCACCACGGCGAGGCCTTCACCATGTGGATGGCCGGCGGCGGCGTCAAACCGGGCGTCGTCTACGGCGAAACGGATGAAATTGGCTACGCCGGCGTACGCGACCGGGCGCACGTCCACGACGTACAGGCCACCGTGCTGGGGCTGCTGGGCTTCAACCACGAAAAGCTTACGTATCCCTTCCAGGGCCGCGACTTCCGGTTGACGGACGTAGCGGGGCGGGCCATCCGGGAGGTGATGGTGTAGGGGGTACCTTAGCGCTTGTTCGGGATTCCGCGCACCGCCGCAAATTTGCTCCTTTGCGCCTATTCTTGGTCTCAAAAAGCGTCACTTAGCCCGCTAGGCTTCCCTTTATGAGGCTCAAATAGACCCAAAATAGCGGCGTCTTCGTCAGGTTCCGAAAACCCAAACAAGCGCTTAACGCGCCTGAGCCTGTATAACTGACTCCTTATGACCATGAAATACCTTGCATCCGCCTGCCTGTTGCTCTTGTTGGCCCTGGCCTGCACTACGGCTAAACCCGCCACCGCCGCCGCCGCCACTACGGACGGCTGGGTACCCCTATTCGACGGCACAACCTTAGCGGGATGGCGGGCCAGCGAAAATCCGGCCACCTTCCAGGTAGAGGATGGGGCCATCGTAGTCCACGGTCCCCGGGCGCACCTGTTTTACGAGGGGCCGGTGCTGGACCACGACTTCCAAGATTTCGAGTTTCAGGCCCGGGTCATGACGACTCCGGGCTCCAACTCCGGCATCTTTTTCCATACGGCCTACCAGGAAGAAGGCTGGCCGGCGAAGGGCTACGAGGTGCAGGTCAACAATTCGCACACGGACTGGCGGCGTACCGGCAGCGTCTATTCGTTTGATGACGTCAAGGAGGTGTACGTACCCGACAACGAATGGTACACCCAGCATATCCTGGTACGGGGAAAGACCGTGACGGTCAAGCTCAACGGCCGAACGGTCGTGGAGTACACGGAGCCGGATGCGGTAGAACGGCCCGACGGTGGCAAGGGCCGGGTGCTCTCCAGCGGTACGCTGGCCCTGCAGGGACACGATCCGGACAGTAAAGTCTACTTCAAGGAGATCATGGTGCGGCCGTTGCCCCGTTGATCGTGCCCCAACCGCCCGACAGCGGTTCCACTGAACCATGCGCCCCGTAGCGACGGCTTCAGCCGTCACGCTGCCTCCGGAGCTTAGCCGTATTCCTGCTGCGTTCGCGAGGGCATAGCATACCGATCACGCAATCTAAATAACGTCCTGTAATCAGCGGACGAACGCCCGCTAATGTAGCTACGGCTATGCTGAACTTTTGTCCGCTCGTTCAGTACCACGCTGTCGGCGTCAAGCTATTGCTTAGTTCAATCCTGAAACCCTAGGTCAGAGCGTCGAGGGAGCGGTCGAGGTGGACGTAGCCGCCGTCGACAAAGACGTGCTGACCGGTCTTGTGGGCGGAGCGCTCGGAGATCAGGAAGAGCGCCGTGTCGGCAATCTCCTCGGGGGTCGTCATCCGGTGACCGAGGGGGATTCTGCTGACGATGCCCCGAAGCCTATCCGCCCCGTTGGGCAGGGAGTTGATCCAGGTTTCGTAGGCCGGCGTCCAGCTCTCGGCGATCACCAGGGCATTACTCCGCACCCGGTGGCGCAGCAGGTCAACCGCCCACTCGCGCGTCAGGGCCAGTACGCCCCCCTTCGCCGCGGCGTAGCCGGAGGTGCCCCCCTGGCCGGTATAGCCGACTTTGGAACCGATATTCAGGATGTTTCCCTAATGCTGCTTGAGCAGCGGCAGACAGTGCTTAGCCAGCAAGAAGTAGCTGACCAGGTTCAACCTCACGCTGTACATAAAGTCCTCGTAGCTGTCCTCCAGGCCGACGCCGTCGTTGACGCCCACATTATTGATCAGCACGTCAATCCGCCCGTAGCGTTTGCT
The DNA here is from genome assembly GCA_963803525.1 of Lewinellaceae bacterium. Taxonomy (GTDB): domain Bacteria; phylum Bacteroidota; class Bacteroidia; order Chitinophagales; family Saprospiraceae; genus Neolewinella. Next base: position 308,382 of record CAWDMV010000001.1, on the reverse strand, counting down.
GATCGCCTGTACGGCGGCGGCGACCTGTTCCGGTTCATCACCTCCCCGATGCTGCCGCGCTCACCCGCCGCACCGGAGATGACGACGACCTTATCCTTTAGTTTCAAATCCATTGTTCCTCTTTTTAGGTCGATATAGTTTCGTCCACGCGCTAGCGCGCAGCAGCAATTTAGCGTGTGGTGGGAGTAGTCGCGCGTCCATCAACCGGCCGTCCGCGCTCACTGCCGCAGAGCCCTCCACGCCACCGGTTACGCCAGGTACTCCTGCAGGGCTTCCCCTACCCTAGCGGTCAATCCCGGAATCTGATTCAAGTCCCGGCCCCACCAATCGGCGCGGGCGAGCACGTGGCCGACCAACGCGTCGAGATCCTGCTTGCCGTGCCCAAACTGCGCCCACTCCTGTTTGAAGAATGCAAGCCGGTCGGCCGCATCCCGGAGGGGAATGGGCTGCCCACCGCGATCCCCCCGGTAAAAGCGGAGGAGGGCGGCGAGCGCCCGCACGATCCCCCCCGGCAGCTCCCCCGTTTTTCGCTGGTAATCGAGCAGGGAGGGAAGTAGGCGGGTCCGGAATTTAGTCGTAGAATTCAGCGAGATGTCCAGCAGGCGGTGGTGAATGCTGGGGTTGCGAAAGCGGTCCAGCACCTCGGCGGCAAAGCGCCTGAGCGCCGCTTCCGGATAATCCAGGGAGGGGATGATCTCTTGGTACAGGACGTGCTCCAGGTAGGCGCTCAATCGCGGGTCGTCCATCACCTGACCGACCGTGTCGAGTCCGGCCAGGTAGCCGGTGGGGACGATGCTGGTGTGGGCCCCGTTGAGGAGCCGCACCTTGATCTCCCGGTAGGCGGCAAGGTGCTCCGTGAAGGTGACGTTCAAGTTGGTTTTGGCGAACGGAAGCTCGTCCGCCACGAATTCCGGCGCGGAGATCACCCAGCTGTGGTAAAACTCTCCGGCCACGAGCAGCGGATCGTCGTGCCCGGTCTCGGCGGCAATCTCCGCCGCCCAATCCGCCGGGTAGCCGGAGACGATGCGGTCGACCAGGCTGCTGCAGAAGTAATTTTCTTCCACCACCCACTGTCGGAATTCCGGTAATAACTCCCAATGGTCGGCGTACTGCAGGACACAACGCCGGAGGGCCTCGCCATTGTCCTCGATCAGTTCCAGGGGAAGCACGATGCACCCGCGTCCCCGCCCGCCTCCCTCCCCCGCCGCCGCGAAGTGGCAAAAGCGATGATGAAGCCACAGGCACAATTTCGCCGGAAACTCCGTGGGCATGCCCTGCGCGGGTAAGGGTTCCTCCCGAAAACGGATGCCGGCCTCGGTGGTGTTGGAGATGACGAAGCGCATTTCGGGCACCTCGGCGGTCGCCAGAAAGTTCGCCCGCTGCGTGTAGGGCTGAATCACGCGTTGCACGCAGGTCACGACGCGGCGCTCCCGCACCCGCCTGCCCTGGCGGATTCCGTCGAGCACGACCGTAAAGAGCCCCTCCTGCGCGCGCAGTTCGGTATAGTCCCCCCGCTCGGTGGGTTTGACGACGGCCACCGCGCCGTTGAAGTCCGTCCGCTCGTTGAGCACGTCGATCATCCAGTCGGCAAAGGCGCGCAGGAAGTTGCCGCCGCCAAACTGGAGGACGCGTAGCGGGCGGTGCACCCGGGTCGTGTCTCTTATATCCATCATTACCACTTACAGGGAAACCCCACGCTTCCAGGGGATAAAATCATCCTGCCCCAGGCGCTGAGCCGCCGTTAGGGCCCTACCGGAGGCCACCTCGATCAGCAGTTCGAGCAGCGCTTCCCCCCGCTCCTGGATGGACTGCTCCCCGGTAATGACCGGTCCGGCGTCGAAGTCGATGAGGTCCGCCATCCGCTCGGCCAGCGCCGTATTGCTGGACACCTTGACGACCGGTACGATGGGATTACCGGTGGGCGTACCCAGTCCGGTGGTGAACACGATCAGGTTGCAGCCCGAGCCGGCCAGCCCCGTGGTGCTCTCCACGTCATTACCGGGGGTGCAGAGCAGGCTTAGGCCGGCCCGGCGAACGGGTTCGGCGTAGTCCAGGACGTCGGTCACGGGACTGGTGCCGCCCTTCTTGGCCGCGCCCGCCGATTTGATGGCGTCGGTGATGAGGCCGTCGCGGATGTTGCCGGGCGAGGGATTGTTCTTAAAACCGGAGCCAACGGCTTCCGCCGCGTCCGAGTAGGCCCGCATCAGCAAGGCGAAGCGGCCGGCCAGATCGGGCGTCGTGCAGCGGTCGATGAGTTGCTGTTCCACGCCATTGAGCTCGGGAAACTCCGCCAGGACGGTCTTCGCGTTCAGCGCTACGAGCAGGTCGGAGACGTGGCCGAGCACGGGGTTAGCCGAGATCCCCGAGAAGCCGTCGGAGCCGCCGCACTCCAGTCCCAGGGTAAGCGCGGAGAGGGGGGCGGGTGCGCGGGTGCAGTGGTTGGCCCGCATGAGCCCGGCGAAGGTGAGCTTGACGGCTTCGGCCAAGAAGGCCCGCTCGCTGCTGCTCGCCTGCTGTTCGAGGTAGTAGACCGGTTTGGCACCCGCCGCTCCCCGATTAGCCAAGGCGGTCTGCAGTATGGGAATCTGGGCGTTCTGACACCCTAGACTCAGCACGGTTGCGCCGGCCACGTTGGGGTGACTGATGTAGCCCGCCAGCAGTGCACACAGCACTTCCGAATCCTGCCGAATACCTCCGCAGCCGCCATCGTGGGTCAGGAACTTGATGCCGTCTACCTTCGGGAACACCCGCTGGGGTTGCTCGCCGGCCGCTGGGTGCAGGGGATCCAGTTGCAGGATGGTTTCCCGATCGGCCCCCCTGCGGTACGCGTCTACAAGAGTATGCACGTCCACGACGCTACCTGACCTGCTCCCGTAGCCGAGGGGACCGAGCAAAGCTTCCCGCATGACCTCCACGTTGCGGTTCTCACAGAAGACCAGGGGGATCACCAGCCAGTAATTCGCCGTCCCCACCCCGCCATCGGCCCGGTGGAAGCCCTCGAAGTGCCGTGATTCCCAGCTGCGCACGTCGGGCGCCTCCCAGCAGTAGGCTCCGGCGCGGGCGACGTAGGTCTGGGCGGCATGCACGACGTTGCCGGTATGGATGAGTCCACCGGCCGGCAAGTCGGTCAGGGTCTCCCCCACCAGCACGCCGTACATGGTTAGGGGACTTCCCTGGGGCAGGGCGCGGTCCGTGAATTTATGCTTGGCCCGGATGTTTTCCGCTAACTGAATGGAAGTATCCGATGTGGCGATGGTCCGGCCGGCGGGGAGGTCCCGTAGGGCGACCAGTAGGTTATCGGCGGGGTCGAGTCTGAGCCAATCTTGCTGCATATTACGTATAATTTAGTGCCCTTCACGGTGTCTCTGCCCACCGCACTGAGGTTGAGTTGGGTAGCGTGGCTACAGGCCGTAAAAGTGGCCGCAGGTGTCACCGAGTACGGCTTCCCTGGCCGGTTGCCCGTACTCCCGCAGCGCCGTTTCCACCAGTGCGCGCACCTGACCGTAGTCGCCCGCGACCAAACATACCGGCCAGTCGGATCCGAACATACAGCGGCCGGGACTGAATACCTCCAGGGCGTGGCGAAGGTAAGGCAGCAGCCCGTCGACGGTCCAGTGCCGGTAGTCGGCCTCCGTAATCAGCCCCGAGAGCTTGCAGTATACATTAGGCAATTGCGCGATGGCGTCCATCCCAGCGGCCCAACCGGTGAAGTAGCCGGCCTTCGCGTAGGGTTTGGCGAGGTGATCGATGACGAATTTCTGGTCCGGAAACAGCTTGACTAGTTCCAGGGCGGCGACGAGTTGGTGGGGAAAGATCAGGAGGTCGTAGGTGTAGCCCCGCTGTCCGATTAGGTCGATACCGCGCAGAAATTCGGGCCGCAGCATAAACAGGGGATCGGCCTCACCCTGCACGAGGTGCCGAAAGCCCTTCAGCCGCTCGCCATCGGCGTAGCGATCGAGTTGGTCCGCCAGATCAGCGGCCCGTAGGTCGACCCAGCCGACGACGCCGCGGATAAAGTCGTGATGCTCGGCCAAGCTGGAGCAGAAAGTCGGTTTCGGCTAGCGTTTGGTCCGCCTGGACGGCGATGCAACCGTCTACTCCGTGCTGCCCCAGCAGGGGTTGCAGATCGTCGGGCAAAAAGTCGCGGCGGATGGCGGACATACTGTCGTCGATCCAATCGTGCTTGGGAAGGGCGTATTGCCAGAAATGCTGGTGGCTGTCCAGGACCATATGCATTTGCTTGGGTTGTCCCAAGGTAGCTGTTTGCGGTTGGCTACAAAGGGGGATCGGCGGGTTCGGGCTTTTCAAACTAGCTCTAAGTACTTCACCTACCGTTTCAGTACGGCGTCACCGCGTGGGAGCTGTCCACGTAGACCAAGCCATCGAACGTCCGGCCCAGATCCGCGGGGAAGAACTGCTTAGGGGTAGCGATCCCACCAATCGTACGCATCCTCCGCCGGACCTGGTTGCGCGAATCCGGGCCCAGGGGTCGAAGGTCCAGGAAAAAGGCCGGCGGACTGCTTTGCTGCAGGTAGTACTCCCAGCTTTCCGGGGGCGCGGGCTTAAGTTCGTCCGCCAGCATCGTGCGGGTCCAAATATCCATGGCCAGGTAGCTCCCCCGCCCGGTAGTCATTCCGATGCTAAATAGCTCTTTCCCGTAGGGTCCTTGGCGCAACCAGTCGCCCATAGCGCCCTCGGTCCGTTGCACGTGGCCGTTATGCGCCCAGATCACCACCCGCTCGTTCTCCGCCCGTTCCGTTAGCCACGCGGCGTGCTCGGCCATGCGCTCATCCCGGTAGTTCCGTGCGGGCTTGGCGTACTTGAGCGTCAGGGCCTGCAGGGCCACCTGCGCGTAGCGCTGCATTCGATCCGCGGGGGCACCAGATCCAGCTCCCGCCACGTGTGCCGGGAGCCGTTTGGCCCACGTGATGGACTGTATGGGGTCGTTCACGTGCACCCCGAGGCTGTCTAGGGTGGCCAGTAGCGGAAGATCCGCTGTCTCCCGGGCGTAGCGCATTAATTCCTCGAGCCCCACCGGGGCGTACTGCATATCCACGCCCCGAATCTCGATGGGCCGCTCGCGTGCCCGGTTATAGTCCTGCACCCACCGGAGAAAGTCGGCAAACTCCTCGGTGCGGTACATCCAGAAGTGCAGGCCGTCGATGAGCTCCCGTAATGACTCCCGGTCAGTAGCAGAGGCCAGCTGCTGGTTGAGCAGGTCCGCTTCCGGCAGATTGGCCTCGAGCGCCACCGTGCGAAAGCCCATCTCCTCCACCAGGTAACGCGTGATGGCCCACCGTTGCTCCGCGAATTCCCGGCTTCCGTGCGTCCCCTCCCCGAGGAGCACGATCTTGGCGTCCCCGACGGTCGAGCGCAGCCAATCGTAGCCGGCAGCCGGGGCATCTGGGTCCCCAGTGGGCAGGGGGATCAGCGCGTCCTGTAGTTGGGCGGTAAACGCGGGTGTAAGGGGCGGGACGGACCGGGCGACGGCCTCCGGATAGCCGCCGCCGTCGATCTGGAGCGCAAAGTCGTCCACGGCCAGCGTGGCGGCCCCGCTTGCCCAGAAACCGAACTCCAGAATGTAGTCGGTCAGTTCGTCCTTGGTAAAGGTCAACGCGTACGATTGCCAGCCGGTGGACGGGGGTTGGGGGGACAGCGTATCAAAAACGGGCGCTCCCTCCCTATCCCTGGCGATCAGGCGGGAATAGAAACCGCACAAAGGCGTTTGATCCCCCACTACCTTGAGCTTTACGGAAAGCGTCAGGCTATCGGTCACTACGTCGGTCAGGACGGAGTTAAAACACAGGTTCAAGCCTCCGTCACCGGAAGCTCTGGAGTCCAGCCGCAGCGCCCGCGTGCCGGAATGGACAAGGGCGGGGTCCGTGGTTAGCGCTACCGTTCCGGCTTGCCCGATCACGAACCACTCCGCGGGGCGGCCGGCGGCGGTGGTGTCTTCGAAGCCCAGGTTAAGCCCGGTGGGGTCGGGGGAATGGGTGACAAGCGGGCGGGTGGACTGGCAGGCGGGCAGGACCAGGAGCGCCAAGCAGCAGATTGCTAGCGGCGTCCAGGTCGCTTTCTGGATTTTGTTTGTTCTTTGCATGGGGAGAGAAGATAAGCCGAACCGGTATGGTGGAGTACTATGGAGACAGCTCCGCTACCAGGTTTACTACTGCTGGGCTGGCGGCGGCGTCTGCTTTCAGAAGTTGAACAAGTTCGGATGTCGTGGCGGGTTTGTTTCTTAGGATCATTCGCAGCCAGGCGTAAAACCGCTCGTCGCCGAATTCCGCGTGGACGGTGCTCAGCAGGTAGGCCCCCTTGTTGTACAGGAGGCGCTGGTTCTCCTGCCAGGTACGCGCGGGACTGACCGAACTGATCTTGCCAGCGTCACGGGTGAATTCTCGGTTCTTCGCAATGATTTCCGCGTAGCGTTGCTGGCCGAAGTATTCGCGGGCAAAGAGCCAGCTAAAATATTCCGCGAAGGATTCATTGAGGAAGGCGTTAGCGGAGCTATTGGCCCCCTCCCCCTTATTCCACAGGAGGTGGGCGGCCTCGTGGGCGATGACGTAAGCCGAGTATTGATGATTGTCGTGGTAAGCGATTCGAATAAGGCCGTCGTCCGTGGCGTAGGCGTTGTTGTTGGCCCCCGGCCGCTCACTTACCGGCATAATCAGGCACCTGACGGTGGGGATCCGGGGATGCGCCCACCAGAGAATTGTAAAATGCCATCACGTGCTCGACCGTATATACCAGGCTATCAGTTTCCACTTGCATCACCCTACCCTCTGATTCAAGCAAGTACGAAAGGTAACGCACCGTCTCCGCTCGCTGGCCCATACCTTCCCTGGGTGCCCGTCCAGATACAATTACTGTAAAGGTCGTTGTCGGTTGGGTAGACTGCAACTGGGTGGTCGAATCATTGAACCTGCGCGCCCGCCCGCTTCCCGAAACATGCATGTTTGCCCCGTGGTGGACGGAGACGCTGTAGGTAAAGTTTTCCCGGTAGCGGTCGGCTGCCGGACGGGGTAGCCAGTGCGCGAGGTGGGAAAGCTCGATGAGCTCGGACTGGTCCCGCAACCGGAAGCTGGCCCGGGGGACGGCGTAGCTCATCTTCACCGGGGCACCGGCGGCCAATCGATAGGTGTAGTCGTATAGCTGTTCTCCAGAGATCGGCACGGCATCTACGGCAAACGCCTTAGCAAGGGAGTAGTCCAGGGAGTCGGCTAGGGACGGTGGGGTATCCCAGGAGAGGTTGATGAGGATGGCATCTTCCGTTAACGTAAGCTCGCCCGTATAGTCGGTAAGTCGCTTTGCGCCCGCGGCTGATGAGACAGCCTCCGTTGCGGAGCTAGCTTCACAGGAAGTCAGGCAGGTACCAAGGGAGAGGAGGAAAGCCAAAGAAATTAATCGAATCGCTGGAGCAAGGGCTTGCAGGGCGCAAACCAATTTGTCAGCCCGCTCTTTCGGCTTCCTGGCCCCCAAAAGGGTAAGGCGAGGACCCTGCGACAATCTGATTTGCATCCTTTTCATATGATGGGTGCGTATTCCGGAGTTACGACCCCCCCTATTCCGGTCCACTGCCCCCCCTGTGGATAATTCACGCTTCTCAGGGGGCACTTCAGTTATCCTTCCGCCCAAGGGGCCTCCTAGGTGAACGGATTTCTTTGGGGACTGTTTGTAAGCATCCGAGCAACCCCGTATTGCAAGTCTAAACTTTAGCCTTCCAGCGCCCCGGTAGTAGCTCCTCGATGCGGTTGATGGGGTGCTGACCGATACGCAGCAGGACGTCGTGCAGCCACTCCCGCTCGTTGATCACAACCATTAAGCTAAGCAAATCCGTAGAAATCGCCACGCTCACGTTGCAATAATATGCAACCCATCATCCACTACTTCTCCCGACTACGCCAGTTCGTCAAACTCAATGCCGACAAACGACAAGCCTATCTACAACGTCCCAACCGGGACTTCACTCGTAGCAGTCCGCTTACCTTCCGCCGCACCGTCAGTTTTGTTTTAGATCTGGCGCGGCAGACTTTAGCCGTCGAGCTAGCGCGATTCTTTAACTGGCAGCCGGACGAAATCGTCACCAAGTCCGCTCTCTGCCAACGGCGCAAGGCTATCGCGGCTAATTTTTTTCGCGACCTCTTCGATCATACCGCCAGCTTGTTCTATCACTGTTTCCCAGAGCACAAACGCTGGCGCGGCAAACGGCTATTCGCCGTGGACGGTACCGGACAACGACTGCCCTACGAAACTGCGCTCGGGCAGGCATTCGGCACCCATATGAACCAACACGGCGCGCGACCGTCGATGCGACTGCTACTTACTCACGATGTGCTCAATAACGTGCTCTACCGGGTCGATTTCTACAATCAAAATAGCTCGGAGATTTATACCGCTTACCCCAATGTCGAGCAATTGCCCCGCGATGGGGTTTATATTTATGATCGACATTACGCCAGTTTTGGTCTAGCCTACCTGCACGATCGCCATGGCTCAGATTACGTCATCCGTATGCCGCTGGATCAATCGAACGTGGTCAAGAAATTCGCCGAAAGCACCGATAATGAACGGATTATAACCTTGAAACTTGGTGTGGGCCGGGCTTATCGTAGTCTGAAAACACTGGGGCTCAATCCGGTGCTGCATACCGAATTTAAAGCGCGACTGCTGCGCGTCGAACTCGATGACGGTCAGGTCGAAGTGGTGATGACCTCACTGACCGACCGATTCAAATATCCCCAAACGGAGTTTAAATGGCTGTACGGAAAACGGTGGGGCGTAGAGACGACGATCTACGTACTGAAATCATTCTTGCAATTAGCCCTAGTCTCGGCGAGAACGCTTCCCGGAGTAGCCCAGGATCTGTGGGCCACCTTCGCCTTCTATAACCAACAGAGCGCGCTGATCGCCGCCTGCGAAGATGAAGTCAAACGAAAGACCGGACACCGGCGGTATCAGTACAAGATTAACCGAAACGTCACGGCGGGACACCTTAAAGAGTTTCTTCTTTCCATCTACCTGGACGGGCCGGCCCGCTGGCGAAGCCGGACAAAGGTTCTCCTCGAACTCATGCCCCGCTACACCGAACCCTACCGCCCGGATCGCGACCGGGAGAGGGAACGGAAAATCATGCGGGCCAACGACCGGCACATACACGAGAAAAATTATCGGAAGAGTATGTAATAACTCTACATGCTAAACAACCTTACAGCTGCTAATAAAGCGCGGCGGGCCAGGGGTATGTTCGGTTGGTATCGTTCAGAATATATCACTCTGATGTTGCTCAGAATCAGATCGCTGTTGCCGGAATGAATTCTTGTGCAATGGCTTAACTTAATGGTGTTGGCGCGGTGTTGGCTGCATAAATAATTATAACTGTACCGTCTGTTTTAATTTTGTCAACTTGAAGGGATGACACGATGATCTTTGCGGAGCGTCATTTATAATAGGATAGTTGCCGATCTTTCACTCCTGCGGGAACAGAGAAACGACGGGATGATCTTTGCGGAGCGCCATCTATAATAGGATAGTTGCCGATCTTTTACTCCTGCGGGAACATAGCAACAACGGGGTGATCTTTGCGGAGCGCCATCTATAATGGGATAGTTGCCGATCTTCTACTCCTGCGGGAACAGAGAAACGACGGGACGATCCTGACGGAGCGCCATCTATAATAGGATAGCTGCCGATCTTTCACTCCTGCGGGAACAAGGAAACGATGGGATGATCCTGCGGAGCGCCATCTATAATAGGATAGTTGCCGATCTTTTATCCCGACGAGAACGTAGAAATAACGGGACGATCCTGGCGGAGCGCCATCTATAATAGGATAGTTGCCGATCTTTTACTGCACCATCCAACGTATCTGCAATCTGGAACATCGTCTGGCAAATCTGAAATCTGGAACTTCTCTTGTCCGGCAAATCTGGAATCTGAATTTTGTGATCCGGCGTTTCTTATATCTGGTGATCTGGAATCTCCAGAGTCTATTGTCGGTTGGATAATCCTGGTAAGGGTACTCTTTGGCAAGCTCAATCGTCATAGTCCAGGTTGATGGTACTCCTGTTGCCGCCAACGGTTAGTATATGAAAAGTAGGCGGTTTCGAAGCACCAAACTTTTGGTTAAGCACAAAGTTTGATACTAGCAAAAAGCCTTGATTTTATTACTGTTTCGCCTATTTTTTATATACATTGTTGTGCGTTCGTTTTTTTACTTAATCTTTCCATAAAAATATGAAATGCTATTTTCTTTATCATCGTAGGTTACAATTTCTCTGTCATTGTTAAATTCAAAGTAGCTTAATAAACCAAAATCTCCTGAAGAAAAAGCCGTATGAGTGAGCAATATTCCTAGAATTGTAAAATCCCATAGATTTGAAACAAAAAATAGAAGAATTCCCAGAATAATAGATATGACTACAAATGGTGCAAGGGCAACAACTTGAAATTCTTTTTTGTTGGCAACAAACTTATCAGCAATTGCCATAAAATGAAATTTTTTTAAATTCGCCCCATAGGATGTTTTTTTAGCACCTTGAGATTTATAAGCTAAAACGTGGATAAATTCGTGTAATGGTATCAGTCCAAATGCAATAGCCATTCCATAAGTAAAATATGTAATTCCACTGCCCAAACTAAAATCATCAATTCCATAATTTTGCCAAAAACAAAATATTATTGCAACAACTATAATTATATTAGAGACTGTGTAAAATGATGAAATTTTTGTCCGCTTTTTTAAGTATGTTCTCACAAAAGGAATAAGTTCCTTATGTCCTAAACTGTCTATTAGGACGTAACCATTATTATCTAATTCTTCAGGTTTAATTTGCATTTGAAAGTTTCATTTTTAAATGACGCACAACGGCCATGTTTACGCCCGTGCGCCACCGCCACTTTACAATCGTAAAACCAACTTGCTTTTGATCACCAATAAAACACTACCGGAGCCTAACAAAGCCAACCTGGCGTATGGACGTAAACATATTGTTGGGCGATACAAATCTGTATACGATTAAATACTGTTTTATAATATAAATTCATTTTCAACCTAGACACAAATTATATTATTAGTTATTGGGTAATTATTAAGCTGTGATTTAATATAAATTCATGTGTCAAGAGATATATCATCCCAATCTACATCTTGGTAGCACGCATATTCTAGAGCTTTTCTACGCTCTATTATTATGTCTAAGTCCACTTCGGTAGATCGTATATTATTTAGATTATTATTCCTTGCCAACCAAGGGCGCGGTAGAATTTATCAAGCATAACAAAGATTTCTACATGCCTCCTGAACTTGAAGTTATTAACGAATAATTTTGAAGACTCATTTTGCTCAATATTTGGCAATAGTGAATTTAAATTATCCTGCACTCCAGAATTGAAAGTCAGATTATTATGAAGTTTTCCAATCCATGCAAACGACCAGATAGCTTCAATCGACCAATAAATATCTGTTTGAATCTTTGGGTTGAGATCGCTGTATTCCGTTTCTAAAATCTTTTGTTCGTAGGCTGTGCATATTGGTAGTAACTGATTTGAGGAAAGCCAACTATAAATGACTTCTTTGGGTGCTCCCATTCTGAGCTGGAATACTGCAACCATGACCATCATCCTTTGTGCAACTTCCCTCGGCTCTCTGAACTGAGGATACTCTAAGTGGGGTAGATGAGAAATTATTTTCAATCCCCTTTTATGAAGCTCACTGCTATTCTTCACCTTTATCTTTTCAGGATCTATGTTTTTTCTAAACCACATCTATTTTTCTTTAAATTCTGCATTCTAAGCCAAATTGAAATTAACCAAATTTTATCATATGATAAATTGAGGTGGTCCGCTTTAGCCGTTAGATAAGTGAACCGAAAAAGCCATAGGCTTTAGTAATAAAGATTTTTGGTTGACGAACTACAGAATTATTGAATATATTACTTAGATAAAAATTTGATTCTTTTACTACTAATGATCCAATATCATGAAAGTGAATATTGTAAGTATTTGCCTGGAATACTTCAATTACAAATACTCGCTTGGCTCGGATACCAAAGGCATAAGTTTGAATTTTCAATTTTACTCTTCTTGGTTTGATGTAGCTACCTGTATTGGAACCATTTAGAGAAATCCAGAAATCGCCAAGTTTAACGTTGTAACCTCCTAATAAGTACACTTGAAATTTTCCAGGTTTTAGTATTAAACTACTTCCTAAATCAGTGATATTTATTGGCTCTTTCATTCGTATCTTATAACTGTTTTCTTAAGGCTAGGTTGTACTTGCTTTACTCGCGTCATAAAGAGCATCAACCCACCCCAAATAAAATCGTCGCGCTTCGAAGCCCGCCTTAGCGGGTTTCGCCCAACGTGGGCCTACCCGACGGCCGCCTGCACCGACCAGCACTGCTGGTTTAAACAATCATTCCAGCCAATTTAAAACACAACTAGCGCGGAAAAGCTCAACCGGCGGCTGTACGTGGTAGGCAGTGTTGGGCGATGGAATGTTAGATACAATGACTAACTTGTTATTGATCGTATGTTTTTATCAGGCTGTCTTCCTCTAAAAATATCCTCTCCTTCGATTGTTACCTTTCGACTACCGTCTTCTGTAGATATTTGTACGTTTAATTTTAGGTTATCTAGAATGATTTTCGATGTAAAGATGAAGGTTCCTAGGCTCCTAGTAGTCCCCAGGAAGGAGTGGCAATCTTTCAGTTCCAATAGCTATATCCTCATTATTAAACTGGATTTTACGTTCAACTTCATTCGATAGCAATATTTGAAAGCGTCCATCATTAAGTTGATTTGGTTCTGGAACTATAATTTCTTCTTTTACGATTTTGTCAAAGGTTACAAAAAGATGCAAATAATTTGCAATTTGATTACCCCTATTAACTACATGCAACTGTGCCCTCACTCTAATACTTCCTTCCTTGCGATGTGAAGATCGTGATGCTTTTTATTGCCTAAAAGTGTAAAGTATACCCTGACATCCGTTTTTGAAGATCTGTTTATTATATCTTTTATTTCATAATCTTCCATATAAGTGGACTCAAAATTGAAACGCTTGTAGTATCGCTTATCTTTAGCTTGGTGCGCAGTATTGCTTTTTGGTATATCTACAACATATACAGCGGTATTTTCATTTGAATCCACTGTTATCGAGTGAATTCTCACTCCGCTTATTCGAGGTGATATTGTTCCATTAATTATTTGCTCAAGTCTTTCCTTTGAAAACTTCAATCTATTAATGGGATCGATTTTTTCAGGTAGATGCCGACTTTCCCCTGTGAACTCTTTTACTCCGTAGATGATAGTTCCTCCATCGCTGTTTGCGAAAGAACTGACGTCTTTGCTGATTTCTTTTTCTTGCCATCTGACGCTCCTAAAGATTCAGCAGCCTTATAATCAAGATTAATATTCTCTTCAATCTTATTATCTATGTAAGCTTGTATTCTTTCGATACTCCATTCTTGATTCTCCATATTAAAGTCGGTAGGTTTAGAATTATTTTCGATTAGGATTAGATCCTACAATAACCCGGTGCAAAATTATTCCACTTTTAACAAAGTTAGTCCACAAATAAATCATTATTATATCTACAATAAACGACAAATCAAACTCATAATACTATTCATGCTTGGAAAGGTGTAATACACGTCATATATATTGGGTCAAACAGATTGAATTGATCTGCTGATTTTGAGATCATATATAGATTCTTGATTTAGAATATTGCCCGGCATCATCTCCGCCGTGACAAGCGGACCGCCTTTAATGGCGGTCTGTCGCCCAACACTAACGCATACGCATGTCGCATACGCGCACAATACCCACGCCATTATTGACGGGTGTGCGCCACCATCCCCCCAAAACACGCACGTAGGAAGCCACCCCTCATGCTAATTAACGGGTGTACAGCAGTTGACGGGTGTGCGGACCCAGGAGGGCGCACACCCGCAACTCCCCTTCAACTACTTCAACTGGCTACGCATCTTCCAGCGGACTTCCGGTCCGCCGCGATTCCGTCGATGAGAGGTGGGGGTAGATCTGCGAGGTTGTGCCGCTGCCGTGCCCCGGGAGGTCTTGAATATAGCGCGTAATGAATCTTCCCTCCACTTTCTGAATTAAAAGACTGGACATAGCGGCTATTTCCTTAAGAGCTTGTGTGGGTTTTCCGAGCCGGACGAAATCGCCGCTATTTTGGATCTATGCGAGCCTCGAAAAGGGGAGGTGCACTTCGTGGCTGCTTCGCGGTGACGGGCTAAGTGACCTTTTTCGGGGCGAAAAGTAGGCACAAAAGAGCTTTGCGGCGGTGAGCGGAATCCCAAACGAGCTCTAAGCGTTTACAAACGGCTTCGCCCGCCATGTGTCGCTCGCCCTTACGTCACATGTCCATCTCCCGTTACCTACGTTGAGCGGTCATGGACCCCAAAATAATGCACCGATCGCACATCACCTATCCATACCCCACCGCACACCGGTAGCCTGAGGCACAGCCTCGTGGCAGCGCGGGTACCTACGGTGAAAACCACCCGCCCCGCGGACTATGCCGCTGCGTCCGGCGGAATCTTAGCCTTCCGAGTGGCCCCGGCTCCGCGGGAGGGGGTGAAGCGAACCCTGGATACCCAAGTGAAGCGGAAAAGCTAGTACAAGCCCCGCTCTCTTTCCCCGAAAAGCTGCAGCTGAAACGCTACCATTCCTTGGTGACATGTGCTTCAGGATTGAACTACGCAATAGCTTGACGACTACCGCGGGCGCGGTACGGCGGCCAGGGAGGTACGGTAGGCATCCCCCAGCAGTCGGTTGGCGGATTCATCGTTGGTGATGGTCTCCGTGGCGGGGTCCCACTCCAGGGGGCGGCCCAGGCGGTAGGCGATGTTGGCCAGGGTACACAGGCTGGACGTGCGGTGCCCGGTCTCTACCGGACACACCAGGGTGCCCCCCTCCCGGATGACGTTTACGAAGTTAGTGAAGTGCTTTACGAAGGCCGCGCCCTGGTCCTGGCGCGCCTGGTCCGCTTCTGGAATCAGTCCGGTGATAGTGCTCTCCAGGAATCCCCGCGACACGTCGAGGCTGCCCTCGGTGCCAATGAAGCGGATGGCGTTGCCCCGGCCGAACATGCGGTGGCCTACGCGGGTACCGTCGGCGTAGTAGCAGCTCAGCCCGTCGCGGGAATTTTCCCCCGGCGGCACGACGAACCGCACGGGACCGCTCCCGTCCATGCCCTTCGCCCACTGTACGATGTCGAACATATGTGCCCCCCAATCGGTGACCATGCCCCCACCGAATTCAGCGTAGTCGCGCCACTTGCCCCAGATGTCCAGGTCGGGAGGCGGCAGCAAGCTTGGGTGGTAGGGCCGCATAACGGAGGGCCCGATCCACGCACTCCAGTCGAGGCCCTCGGGCACCTTTTCCGCCTCCAGATCGAAGGGCTTCGGGGGTGGGCCGATCGCCACTAACACTTCTTTTACTTCCCCTAGTTCGCCAGCTTGCACCAGTTCCACCGCCCGTCCGAAATTGAACATCGAACGCTGCATGCTGCCGGTCTGCAGCACCTTTCCGCTGCGCCCGACGGCCTCCACCATGGCCCGTCCTTCCTCCACGGTATGGGCCAGGGGCTTCTCGCAGTAGACGTGCAGGCCACGGTCCAGGGCCTCGATGCACACGGTGGCGTGCTGGTGATCGGGGATGGCCACCACCACCGCATCCAGTCCATCGTGCGCCAGCAAGTCGCGGTAGTCGGGATACGGGGTAATGTCGGCCTCCGCCGCGCGGTCGGCCCGCGTCAGGTGAGCACTGCGGCCTTCGATAAACTTAGTCAGCTTGGCCGGGTGCAGGTCGCTGGCCGCCACCAGTCGCGTACCGGGCACCTGCATCAGTACGTAGGCCAGCCCCGTGGCCTGCTTCCCACAACCGATCATGCCGATCGTAATGGCGTCACTGGCCGGGTTCCTGCCTACTCCCGCACTGAGGAACGAGGGCACGAAGGTGAGTCCGGCGGCGGTTGCCGTAGAAGTCCGGAGAAAGCGGCGGCGGGTAGTGGTAGCCATAAGAAGTAATCATTTTGTGGGTTAGAGCTTGTTTGGGTTTTCCGAGCCTGACGAAAACGTCGCTAATTTGAGGCTAAGCGAGCCTCGGAAAGGGGAGCCTAGCGGGCTAAGTGACGCTTTTCGAGGCGAAGAGTAGGCACAAAAGAGCTTTGCGGCGGTGAGCGGAATCCCAAACAGCGCTTTAGCTAATGTAGGCATAAAGGGCGATCATCACCTCCGGGACTACGGAGCAGGCGATCACCACCCCCCGGGCCGCCGTGTTGCTCAGGTAGCCGTAGCCCAGGGCGTCGGCCAGGATGAAGATGACGTACGGGCGGTGGGTGGTTTGACCTCCCTTACCCCGCCGGACCGTAGCCGAAGGTGCAAGGGGGGGGCAGGCGTGCCGAATCGCGGAGGATCTGGTACCGACAATATACCCGCGCGCCGCCGATTCGCGTGGCATAAACGCGCTGATCGCCGATCTTTAGGCGCCGGCCGGGCGCGATGCACTTACCGCGGCGGTGCCGTACTTGCGTACGGTTTCAAAAACTCCCCTACGATGCTACGCCATATTTCGACCTTACCGTTGCTTTGTTCGCTCCTCTGCACCTGCGGCCCCGCCCCCGAGTCCGACGTGACCGACGTGGCACCCGATGCCGTCTACCAACGCGCGCCCTTCGATAGCCTGGACGTGCTGGCCACCAACGACTGGTGGACCATCGACAGCAACGAGATCACCAATCTGCGGGTAGACCGCGACTCCATCGTCGCCTTCGGGGCCTACACGCTTGCCAACGGTACCCTCAAGTTATCCGCCCAGCTCTATCCCCTCTACCCCGCCGAGTCGCGCACGGTGTACCTCGACTTACTGCACGACGGTAAGTGGGAGGAGTCCGCCAGCCAGCGGGTAAACGACATCGGCTGGCACGCCCTCTTCCGCATGGAAAATTGGCCCGAAAAGGATGATATTCCTTACCGCCTACGGCACGCAAACGGGGCGACCTTCGAGGGGACCATCCGCCACGTGCCGGCGCTAGGCGAGGCGGTCAGCGTAGCCGCCCTGAGTTGCAACTCCAGCCGTGACACCGGCGGGCGGCCCCACTACGTGCGCAACATCAATGCCCTGGACCCCGACCTGGTCTTCTTTGCCGGCGATCAGTCGTACTTCCATCAGGAACATACGGCGGGCTGGCTGCTGTTCGGCAAGCAGTTTCGGGAGGTGTTCCGCCACCGGCCCATGGTGAGCATTCCCGACGACCACGACATCGGGCAGGGCAACCTCTGGGGGGAAGGCGGTAGGAAGGCCGAACGCATCCAGGGTGACGACGGCGGGTACTACTACGACCCCGACTACGTGAAGATGGTGGAACGCGCCCAGACCAGCCACCTGCCCGACCCCTACGACCCCACCCCCGTGGAGCAGGGCATCGGCGTATACTACACCAGCTACCCCCTGGGCTCGGTCGACTTTGCCATCCTCGAGGACCGCAAGTTCAAGTCCGGGCCCAAGGACAAGATCCCCCAGCAGGGTCCCCGCCCGGACCACATCCGTAATCCGGACTACGACCCCGGGAGTGTCGACGTGCCCGGCCTGGTGCTGCTCGGCGAACGGCAACTGAGCTTCCTGGAGCAGTGGGGCGCGGACGCAGGTGCAAGGTCCCCGGCGAAACCCATGAAGGCCGTACTCTCCCAGACCGGTTTCGCCAACGGGGCGCACATCCACGGGCAGCTCGACAATCGCCTGCACGCGGATATGGACTCGAACGGCTGGCCGCAAACCGGCCGCAATAAGGCACTACGCCTGATCGCGGCCGCCAATGCCGTACACATCGCCGGCGACCAGCACCTGGCGACCGTGATTCACCACGGGATCGAGGACTTCGGCACCGGCCCCTACGCCTTCCTCGTACCCGCCATCGTCAACAACTACTACAGCCGCTGGTGGTGGCCGGCCGGCGAACAGGCCGGGGTGAATGCCCGCGCGGGCGTCGACCTGCCCTGGCTAGGCGAGTACCGCGATGGCTTCGACAATCCCATCACCATGCTGGCCTACGCCAATCCCGACCAGGCGGACAAGGGGGCGGGCTTCGGCTTTATCCGCTTCGACCCGGTGGCGCGCACCGTCACCTTCGCGTGCTGGCCCCGTACGGTGGACGTGACCGCCGGGGGGGCCGAGCAGTTCACCGGCTGGCCGATTACCATAACGGGCCTTTAGTATTGCGAGCTACAGCTTTATCCCCGCTGATTCCCCTCCTGCGCGCTATTGTCTGGGCGTGGCCCTACACCGGCGTCCGCGCCGATCTATCCCACGGGGGAAGGTCCGCCGCCCCGGCCACCGTTCTCCGGGTCTTAGTATACCTTGGTGGAGGGTAAGCGCTTGTTTGGGTTTCCCGAGCCTGACGAAAATGCCGCTACTTTGGGTCTAGGCGCAGACAGCACCTGAGTGTTAGCGAGGCTTTTTAACGAAGGAGAGCCGCAGGAGACGGCGAGGGAAATTCTATAGACAATTGTGTCCGACTACTTATAATCGTAAAATTGCCCCTCGACCACCAACAAGTATCCCAACCATGAGCAACGCGGGCAGCAAACTAATCGATTAACTACAGGTCCTGCGGGGCGGGGCGGCTTATTGCCGGGGGCGGCTCGGCGAGGGCCAACTCCCCATCGGCGTACGGGGACTGGGGCGGCTCACCTTCCCCCTCAACAACATACAGGTAGCGGCACTGCTGGAGCGATCGACGGTGGCCCCCTTCGGGAAGGGTCGCGCCACGCTGATCGACCAGACCGTACGCAACACCCGCGAGATCGATGCCAGCCAGCTTATGCTCTCCGATCCCGGGCTCCTGAAGCGACTGGTGTCCTTCCTGACCGAGGTTGCCGGGGAAATGGCCATCCCCGGAAAGATCAAAGCGGTACCCTACAAGCTGCTCATCTACCCGACCGGAGGGTTCTTCGCCGAGCACCAGGACTCGGAGAAATTACCCGGTATGTTCGGTACGCTGCTGATCGGACTGCCGAGTGCCCACCAGGGCGGCGCCATCCGCATTGATCCCGGGGAGGGGGAGCCCGTCGTGGTGGACTTTGCCGAAAACAACGCGGCCGACTTTCCCGCCGTGGCCTTCCTGGCCGACCGGAAGCACGAGATCCTGCCCGTCACCGGCGGGTACCGCGTAGTGCTGGTCTACAATCTCGTGTACGCCAGCGGACAGCCCCCCGACCACGTCGACGTGGAAGCCGTCGCCCAAGACCTGACGCTCACGCTCACCGAGATCGGGGAAGATGAAGATCCGATGGTCCTGGCCCTCGACCACCAGTACACCGACACCAACTTCTCCTCCGCTCAGCTGAAGGGGAACGACCGGGTACGCGTGGCGGCTCTGCGGCGGGCGGCCACCTTGGCGGGGATGGAAATCCGTGTGGGACTCATCGAAGAGACGGTCTCGGCTGAATGGCTCAATGGCGAAGCGTTCGGCCAGGGGTACGGGTCCGGATACTACGGGGGCTACACGGATGACGAAGAAGGGGACCCTGAGCACTTCGACGAAGTAGAAGTAGGCGACCCCCTGGTCGAGGAGCTGTACATGGGTGATTGGCTGGACGAGGACGGTCCGCAGCTGGGGCAACTCCAGCTGCGGCACACAGAGATCCTTACCGGCCCCGGGCAGCAGCGGGAAGAACCCATCGAGTGGTCGGTGGAAGGGTACATGGGCAACTGGGGCATGACGGCCGACTACGTATACCGCCACGCGGGCGTAGTGATCTGGCACCCGTCCGCTACGCCGCGCCTGCTGGAACGGTTGCCCCTGGACGGCCGCGTCAGCTGGACTCTGAATTGGTGCCACCAACTGGCCTCCTCGCCCCAAGACGATGGCCTACGGCAACGTACCGAAGTGCTGCTGTCGACCGTGGAACAGGCACTAAGCGGCACCTATACCGTACCCAGTGACCCGGCAGCCATCGCGGAGCTACTGGCCATACTCGGGCGCTACAGCGGTCAACCGACCGAGCTGTTGCGTCGGTGGGAGCCCATTCTCGAGCGGCTGTTTACCGGGGTGCCGCCCGGGCTGTGGGGGCCGCTGGCGACGACCTTCGGGTGGGAGGCCGTCGATCGCGTCTTCCGTTCCGTCGGCGTCAGGGAACCGGGATGGCCTGGGGCGGAGGACATGACCCGCCTGAGTAAACTGATCGAAGCCACCCGAATTCTGGCCGAAGGTCAGGACGAGGGGCATCACCGCTTGGCACACAGTCAACTGCTCCGGCTTCCGGACTACCTCCACGTGCAATCCCCCCAGGGCAAGGTAGCGCGGGAGGTGATCGCCGGTCTGCTCAACCTGACCCGACTGATGGTGCCCGATGAGCAATGGATACGACGCGTTGGGGCCTACCTCTTGCGGCCAATCGATGATGCCACCCATCTCCACCATGCACTAGGCGAGGAGCTCATCCACGATAAGTGCCCGGATAACCCGCTTTACGCGCACCTCTACCAATCCACGCTAGACAACCTGCGGCAGCGCCTGCAGCGCGAACCGCAACCGTTCGCCGACTGGGCCCGGCCACTCCCAAGAAACGTGAAGGAGCCCGGAGGTCGCTACCGTGAGGTCCTGGCCTTCCTTGTTGATCCGCAGACGGAGTCCTTCCGCTATCAGGCCCCGCAGGCAGCGCGGAACGAGCTAACCAACTACCTCAACCGCAACGACCTCGATGTAGACCAGCATACGATCCGTACCCGCCCGGCCCATACCCTGGTGCTCACCAAGAATGATCTCTCTTACCAACGGGCGGTCAAGCTGCACGAGAAGAACAAGATTTTACTGACGCGGCTGGAGGCGGTCGAGTCTACCAACCCCCAGACCGAGTTCGTTCGCGCGCTCGCGCAGGCTGCCCTGGGGAAGGGAGACGAGCGGGAAGACGTGCGGCAAGCGCTGGTGCTGTACGGTACCTACTTCGCCGATCTCGCCGCCGGTCGCCCGCCCCGGTCGCAGGCAATCTCAGTCTCGGTTGACGCGCTGCTCGACACCTGGGAAGCACAACTCGACCGCCGCTACCAGGCCGGTACGGATGCCGAATACATCCCCGATCTTTACCCCACCCTGGATCACCTCAGTCACGATGCTTTCGTTGCCGTGGCGGCGGAGCTGGAATGAGCCTCCTCGCCCGGCTCCGGCAGTACTCCCCCGTGGGAAGCGTGTCAACGACCGTAATGGGGGCACACCGGTGAAGTGGATCGGTGGCACTAACGGACCCCTGACCCACAAAGCGCGCAGGCGAGCGTTGCCGAAAAAATCTGGGTCACATTTACGCAGCGACCACCTTCCGGAGCAGTAGGCACCCTCCCTTATCGCCCTCACCTTGGTGTGCTTACCTTTAAAAAAGAATCGTAGCTGCGGCTGTGCTTGGCTTCTTCGACTTGGCTACCACCGCGATAGCGTCGACTTAGTCTATCGATACTTCGGCCTTGGTCCACTGGGGTTATGGCTACGCCAAACTTTCCCAGGCGAGTTCACCCGCGTAGCGGTGGGCTACCCGGCCTTCCGCGTCCATAGCCAGCAAGTGGATCCATTCGTTATCGCAGAGCTGACGTACCGCGTCGTGCTTTTCCAGGATGCCGTTCATCACCTCGATGGGTGCTTCGATGACGACGTTCAGCCGCAGGGGGTCGTGCTGGTACTGCTGGCCGTCGTGCACCGATTGCCAGGGCAGGCCCGTTCGGAGATCGCCGGCATAACCCTCCAGTACGCCGATGCCCGCCGTCACGTTGTGCAGGGTCTTGTTGCCCGAGCCGTAATGCTTGTTATCTACGGTAGAGGCGTAGTACTGCAGGCTGATCCAGCTGGCGACGACCATGGGGGCGGTCATGATGAGTTCGAGCACGCCGTAGCCGTCGTCCGCCTTCCAGTCGTAGGAATGCAGGAACGATCTGCCGCCCAGGTCGATTCCTACGGTGCGGTACCGGGGCGCCACGATGAAGGCGGAGCAGCCGGCCAGTCCCCATTCCGGACGGACCTGGGCCCAGTCCTTGCTGCGGGCCATAACCAGGTGATCCACGTCGTCGGTAGCGGCGATGCCGAGGCGCAGGGCCCGTTCCTTACGGGCGGCGTGTCCGGCAAGCTGTAATTGCTTGCGTAGGTCGGCTACCTCCCGGAGGTGGCTGGCCGGGATCTCATCCGCGTTGAAGAGACTCACCTCATCCGTGGTGGTGTCGTGCTGGCAGGCCATGAAGTGGGTATCCTCCGGAATGACGATCCCTTCGGCCCGCAGGCCGTCCCGCACGGCCGGCTGGTTAAGTACGGCAGCGGCGACCCGCGCGTTGGCCTCCCCGGTGTGTCCCCCGCAGGCGCCACAGTCCAGTCCCGTAGCGTAGGGATTGTTGACGGTCGTCGAACCGTGCCCCACGATCAGCACCAGGCGGGCGAAGTCCTTGGTCAGCGACATGGCCGAGAGGGCGCCTTTGGCCATCTGTATCCGTTCGTTGAGGGGGATGCCCACTGCACCCTGCGCGTGCCGACCCACCTCCAGACTGATCTTGCGCCGCTTATAGTCCGCGGATTTCAGGCCCTCGCTTTCGGGGTGCGGGACGGGTCGGGTCAGGCCGAAGGAGTCGGTAAACAGCTTGGGCAGGTACATTAGCCCCACCGGCCCGACGAAACTGAAGCAGGAGATCGCCCCCAGCTTGAAGGACCTCCACGCACGCTCCACGTGGTGACTCAGCCGGCGGCTTTCGATGGCCCGTTCGTTCGCGGCGGGCTCCGGAATTTCTTCCAGGATGGCCGGCCCCGTGGGCAGCAGCACCGGACACTGGGCCTGGCCGTGGGCGTGCCCCAGGGGGATAAAATTGATCGGAAAGGCAAAGAAGCCGGCAAAACCGAGGGTGGAGATTCGCGGGGCGACCAGCTCCAGGTTCCTGCGGAATACTTCCGAGCGCACGTCGATGCAGAAAATGGCCTGGGCGGAAGCCCGGGGCTTAGGGGCGGGAACCATAGGGGTCTGGTGGGCAAATTTGTCCACTAGCACCCGTTGCGCGGCCTGGTCGAAGGCCTGTTGCAGCTGGAGTTTGAGTTGCAGCAGCTCATTCGGCTGACCGCCCGCTTGCTGTACCACCAGCGCCTCGCTGGCCCGCTCCCAGCTGAACTGGACGTGCTCGTCACCCAGGCACTCCAGGAGGCAATACTCCCAGCTCAGAAGGATGCTCAGAAATTCTATTAGGGCCCCGTCCTTACCGCCGTACAGTTTGCTGTCCCAATCGACCCGCGCGGCGTAGGCCGCCCATCCGCCCACGCGCAGCAGGAGGCGGTGCAGATAAATGTCCAGGCCCGCTTGCGGTACGTCCAGCCTTTCGAGGGCGAAGCGGGCCGCGGCGAGGGGTTCCTCCGGTAGGCCCTTCACGAGATCGTTGAACTTAGCCAGGCCCATGACGATCGGCGTCCGATCAATGGCGGCTTCCGTTTTCCAGGCCGAGAAAATGCCGGCGTTCTGCTGGGCCGTTGCCCAGAGTGCCTGTCCGTTATCGAAGTACGACGCCGCCCACGCCGAGGTGCGGTCCGTCGCGAAGCGACTCCAGTCCTTGCCCGTCTCGCGGGATACCACGTCCGCTACCGTATCCACCATCACCCGCGACTGCTCCGCAACCCGTACCGCGTAGGCCCGCTGGATGAAGGCCGTAGCCTGGTCCGCCGCGGCCGGGTCATCCTTGAACAAGGCTTCCTGCACATCTACCGCCTGAATTTTTCCCTCCTTCAGGGCGTCCAGGTAGAAAGATACCGGCAGGGTCATCTCTATGCCCCCTACCCGATGCAGCAGATCGGCGGCAGCGGTAAAGGAATGGTCGGTCAGCCCCAGGTAGGGATTGACCGCGACGAAATTCTCCAGCGACCAGACCGGGGCAATCTTGGCACAGGCCGACCGGAGGGCGTTCAAAATAATGGGGGCCTCGTCTCGCAGCGGTGCGGCGCTCAGATCGCGGACGTTAGTATTCATGTGGTTGATTTTGACAAGTTGGGGGGGGGAAGGTTTGCGGGGGGAAGTTCAGACCACCTAGTGCTCGGGTTCAGGAACGCGGGCTGCTGGTTGTTTCGGCAGGGCTGCCCGCCGCGGAGCGTACGGAGTCGGGGCCTT
Organism: Lewinellaceae bacterium; assembly: GCA_963803525.1. GTDB lineage: Bacteria > Bacteroidota > Bacteroidia > Chitinophagales > Saprospiraceae > Neolewinella. The sequence goes on along the minus strand of CAWDMV010000001.1, from coordinate 284,242 downwards.
CGTTGACCGGGTGGACAGGGAGCCTACGAGGCGGTCGAACAGGGCGTTGGCGTAGAGCCCATTGCGAAAATGAACGCCTACCGTGCGCCAGAACGGACTGGAAGCAGAGGAGGGGGCCAGTATTTGGATAAAGATGACGGCGCCGAATATGACCAGCACGGCTACAATGAGCAACACCGTGCCCGTGCCCGGCTGCGCGAGTCCGGGAATCTGGGAATGCAGCAGGTAGTGAAATCCATCTTCCAGGGCAAAGAAAGCGGTGGCAACCGCCACGGCCAGCAGGCAGGCGCGCAGGGTACCGGCCATTCCTCCATCGGAATCCATCGCGGGGGCAATGATCTGGGACAGGCCCATGACAATGATCGCGCCGGTAGCCAGGAGGGCCATTTCCTCGACCGGGTCGATGCCCCACATCCAGGAGAAGCCCAGGTATACGGCCAGGGCCAGCAGGATACTGCCCGCCACGCGAAGCGGACTGCCCAGGCGTTTGGGCAGCGCAATCTTTGAGGCCCGCACGGTGTCGATGATGCTACCGGAGGACAGGAAAGCATGGGCCTTGTAGAAGGAGTGAGCCACCAGGTGCAATATGGCCGCCGGATAGACGCCCAGTCCGCACACCAGCAGCATGAAGCCCATGTGGGCCACGCTGGAATAGCCCAACGCCGTCTTCACCGAGGTCTGCGTCAGAAATACGACCGAGGCGAAAAGGGCGGTGAAGCCGCCGACGATGATGAGGAGTACCGGGGCATACACCGCGCCATCCATGAGGAAGGCCATGCGGGCCACCAGGAAGGGACCGGCGTTCAGCAAACCGGCGTGCAGCAGCGCGGACACGGGTGTAGGGGTCTCCATCACCTCCACCAGCCACCCGTGGGTCGGGAACTGGGCGGACTTCAGAATGGCGGCCAGCGCGATCAGCACGGCGACCGCCTCGAGGGCGGGGCTGCTGGTGGCCCCCGCGGCCAGCTGCTTCATGCCGCTAAAAATGGCTTCCAGCTTACCCGTGCCGAAGTGGTTGTAAAGCAGTAGGATGGCACCCAGCAGGCAGATGTCCCCTACCCGGGCGACGATGAATTTTTTGCGGGCGGCAATGACGGCGCCCCGTCGCTCCGGGTAAAAGATCAGCAGCCGGTGCAGGGAAAGACTCGTCAGCACCCAGGCGACCATCAGCAGGCCCAGGTTGCCCGCCAATACCAGCAACTGAACCGAGGCAATGGTGGCGGCCAGGCGCCCCATGAAGATGCCCTGCCGCGGATCACCGTCGAGGTAGTTGCCACTGAAGCGGACCACGATAAAGCCCAGCAGGGCGATCATCCCGGACATCAGGACACTCAGGGGGTCGAGCCGAACGCTCAGGCCCAGACCGTTCACGCCGAGCAGGTCGCTCTCCAGCAGGCCGTAGCTATACACTAAAATGCCGCATACCGCGGCAATTACAATGCTGAACATGGATGCGGCGACGGTCAGTTGGATGATCCGCCGCGTTTGCCGCCCCGGTTGAAAGCGGGACGCGAAGGCGGCACCGGCGAACAGGAGCGGGGAAAGGACCGCGAGTAAGGATAAAATAGGTTCGGACATTCCTCAGGGGTTTAACCGGTAGTTCGGTTCGCTATTCAGTGATTTCCAGGTGGATGTCGGAGGTCAGGCGGAGGGATTTGCCCTGGCTTTCCGCCTCGCCGATGAGTTGCAAAATGGTGGACTGCGTCTGGCGCAGCTCCTTGATGCGGTTGGCGGACCGGGCGTCCGACTGACCGAACTTTTCCTGGTGGCTGAAGTCCTGGGCCAGGTGAAACTCGATCTTCTTGTTGAGTAGATTCATCAGGATTTTCTTGGCATCGTCCGGGCCAAACTCCCCCTTGACGAGGGGGAAGGTCTGCTGGGTGGTGGAGGTCGTATTCATGGCGTGAATTTTTTGTAAGCGTTGTTTCGTTCTGCCCGCAAAGTTGAGTAGATTCATCCATAAACTATAATTCATATTATTTATCGTACTCATAGTTTTATTTTATGCGTTACACCCTCCACCAGCTCCGCATCTTCCTTAAAGTCGTTGAGACTAAGAGTGTTACCAAGGCCGCCAAGGAGCTGTTTATGACCCAACCCGCGGTTTCCGTCCAGCTGAGAAATTTTCAGCAGCAGTTCAGTATTCCCCTGACCGAAGTGATCGGCAGACAGTTGTACGTCACCAACTTTGGGGAGGAGATTGCCCAGTTGTCCGAAAAAGTGATCGAGGACGTGGATGCCATCACCTACAAGACCCAGGCGTACGAGGGCGTACTGACGGGGAAGCTGGCCGTGTCTTCCGCCTCCACGGGCAAGTACGTCATCCCCTACTTCCTGGCTGAATTCGTCGAGACGCACTCGGGCGTCGACCTGGTGCTCGACGTGACCAACAAGTCGCGGGTGGTGGAAAGTCTGAAGCATAACGAGATCGACTTCGCCCTGGTGTCGGTCCTCCCGGAGGACGTAGACATCGAGGAAGAACTGCTCATCGACAACAAGCTCTACTTCGTGGGCAACCAACCGCAGAAGAAAAAGGGGAAACTGCTGATCTACCGGGAAGAAGGATCGGCTACCCGCACGGCGATGGAGCAGCACTTCAAAACCGTGAAAAAACACCACCGCAAACGGATCGAACTGACCTCCAACGAGGCCGTGAAGCAGGCCGTCGTGGCCGGCCTGGGCTACTCCATCATGCCCCTGATCGGCATTCAGAATGAGTTGATGAACGAACAGCTGCACATATTACCCACCCGCGGCCTTCCCCTCATTACGCAGTGGCGGCTCATCTGGCTGAGCGGGAAGAAGCTTTCCCCCGTAGCCAGCGCCTACCTGGAGTTCGTGCGGGCGGAAAAGGAGCGCATCCTCCGGGCCAACTTTGCCTGGTATCTCAATTACTAGGGCTTCAGGATTGAACTAAGCAATAGCTTGACGTCGACAGCGTGGTGCTAAACGAGCGGACAAATGTCGAGCAAAGCCGTAGCTACGGTGGATTGTTGGCGGGGAAGTGCAGCGCCGCGATGGCCAGTCAAGGGGCAGCTTATTTCGGTCCTGAAGCACTAATATCACAGGCTTACGATCAATCCCTCATCGGGGGGACGGAGGCCCCGGCACACATCGGCGTGGACGGCCGCGAGTCCTTGCAGCCCATCAACGTGTTCAAACGTCAGCCACGCTTTGGTTTTGGCGGCCGCTTCCCCCAGAAATCGGGCAGACTTCTCCTCGAAGCCCGCGGGGCCCCAGTCTTCGAGTCGCTTGCGGATGTGTTGGGGGGCGAAGAACCATTCGCTTCTCTCCTCGATGATGCCCGCTTGGTCTGGATTATCGGTCCAGTGCGTCAGGCCCACCTTACTGGTAAACTTCATGTTATCACCGAGGTGCAGGTGCAAGGCCGCCAGGACCCGTGAGTTACCGGACATGTCCACGATCACCGTGGGAAGATCAGGATCAATTTGATCGACCGCATCGTACGTGATGGTCTGATCGTACACCCTGAGGCCTTCGGTGGTGGCCAGGTTGCGGGGGGAGGTCATGCCGATGAGGCGCGGAGAATGACTACCGGCCCTCACGGCGTATCCAAAACCGGTACTCGTTTTGCTGGAGGCGCTCAGTACAAGAACCTGCTTTGCCCCGTGCCAGTCCGCGTCCTGCAGCGCGTCCCACAGGCAGAAGGCCGTGAGGTGGAGGGGAAAGAGCAGCATCCGTTCCCGATCGGTGGCGGGGTCGTATCCGGCCTCGTGGTCTACCCGCCGGTAGAGATTGTACACGGCGGGTAGCGCTGCCCGGTGTGCCGTGCCGTCAACGAAGCGCTCCGTACTGACCCGCTGAGGCTGCATCTTGATAAAACTAGCGGGAGGCAGGTAGCCAAATACACGCTCGCCTACGCTGATCGCTTCCACGCTGGATTGCACCACGCGGGCAAATCCCCAAACGGGTATCACTCCCCACGCCGTCGCCTCCGCTCCGATGGCGGGATAAAAATGCCAGTAACCGATCATGTCCGCGGCTACCGCGTAGGTGATGTTGTTAGCCGTATAGGCGAATTGCTCGACCTGGAGGAGAATCTCTCCGTTGACTACACCGGCTGGTGTCGAATCCGTTAGTAGTCGCGTGGTAAAGAAGTCGTCCTTGCGTACCTGGAATTGCAGATTGTCCATCGGGGTGTTTTGGGTATTGCCGCTGCACCCGCGTTCCCGGCTGCTCTGCGTACGCCTGCAATATAGGAGATACCCGGTTCGTCCGGGGAAACCCTCCCGCGGTGCTGCATCAGCGTATGGACTCGGTTCAGCCGCTGACCGACCGCGCGGGCTAACGCTTCGTCCGGTGACGTAGTGGGGAGCACGTTTTGCAGATTACAGGTAGCCGTTTATCCGTAGCTGACCGTTACGTCGCCTATGATCAGGTATTACCTGCCCCGGGCGGGGTAGCGGACGGGAATATGGAGCTAGTAGGGGGTAGCGCTACTATTCGTAGTCGCCGCAGCTAGTCCGGAAACTAGATAGCGTGTCTGCGCCGGTAGAGACAGCCGTCGGAGAAAATCTTGATGACGCACTTGTCAAAGACGCCTCCAACATGGGTTTTCTATTGGGTGCGAGGCATTTCAATCCTAGCCCTCTCTCGTGCAAGAATCCATACAGGTATCGACGCAACTCTGGCAGCCCCCGGATCCGAAAAAGTCTTTTGCGCAAGTGAAGATACACGCACCCGCGCACGCTATGGAGCAGGCCGCACCGAGGCCGGTTCCTTCCTTTACCCTTAGTCCTCCAGTAAGTACCGGCGCGAAAACGGGTCTGCGTGCCTGTAATTCAAGGAAGGGCTCACCCGATTGATGAAAGGAATCGTGGCTTTTGTTGTGGTGATAGCCTGAGTAGTCGATGTTGACTCCCGCTGTAAAGCCAGGTAAGGTGTTAGTGAAAGTCATTATTATAGCTTTTAAAGATGATTGAATCTATTAGGCGCTACCGCTGGGGTAGTGGCAATCCACTCCCCGGTCATAGGAAATGAAGTGTATTGTTCAAATTGTCAGGCACCAGCAACCTCGTTCGTCGCAGCCAGCAAGGCTACCGCAGGGTCCGAGAGACGAAAACATGTCGTCGCATTCACTGCCGCTACACGTACACAGTACTCCATTACAGTCTTCGGCCACGTCAAATCGCGCAACTCTAAGACTTCGCGTCCATATAGCTTGCTTACCCATAAGCGGGCGATTGGCCTGCGGCACTACTGAATAGTCTCTATGGGTAGTGTGAGTATGGTTTTCAAACTCCACGATAAACCCCGGCAAATTATTTGTATTATTCATAGTAGAGGTGTCTAAATTTACCGGTCGAAGTATGGTTTCATTTTGGTGACCAGAAAGGGGAATTCTTCCGTCACGTCGACCCGGCAAAAATATTTCTCCGTAACGTCGGTTGCCCTACCCGTAAAGGACAACACGACATCCAAGATCTTGCGCACGCCGTAGAGTCTAGATCTTATGACCTCGATACTCGTAAAGTGACAGTCCCGACCGTAGCACTCAGCGGCTACTGAGTAGATGGCATTGTACCTGACCGACACGTAGTTGAGAGCGCGGTGATCGTCGGTGGCTCCCGCGTTGTCGGATATCTGGATGATGCGCATGAACAACTCCTCGGCGGCGGGGGCGAAGTCTTTAGCCGTTATTTTATCCGGTTTGGGAATCGACTTGATCAGAGTGCTTACGTCGAATGAATAAATTTGGTTAAACCCTAATATCGGCAATTGCCTGCCGTTACACATGCTTGGGTGGGCGATTGGACCCATAATTCCGATGACTACGTTTAAATCTAATGGACTCGGCGACGGTCTTAGCGATTCGACTAGCAATTGCAGGTCGGGTCGGTTGAGGGGTTGTAAAATATAGGTTTCCATTCCCTCGATGGTCAGAACCCAGCATAGTCTGCGCGCCAGATATTGATTTTTGGGGTCACTGAGAACCTCTACCATCAACTGCCCGTCGGTTTTACCTGCTGACTGGCCACTGCGAGCTGCTGCCTGTAGGTATTCTTTTTCAATGCCCACGCTCGAAAAGTGGGGCTGAATTCTACCGAGTGCATATACGTGCTGAGTAGCTTTCCCGCTGTCGGTCTCCGAGCAGGTTTTACAGGATTGGGCTTCCGCGCAGGCGGGCTCCACAAGATCTTGCGCCAAATCAACCTGCGGTGGAATGGCCGGCTTTAAAATTTGTTGCGCTTCATCTAGAATATCAGTAATTTCCATTATTAAGGCGGTTTGTTGTGTGTAGCAAAAATTCAATCTACCCTCGTGCTTCAAGACCGAACAAGCTGCACCTTGACTTGCCATCGCGGCGCTGCTCTTCCAAGCCAAAAATCCACCGTAGCTACGGCTACGCTGAACTTTTGTCCGCTCGTTCAGCACCACGCTGTCGGCGTCAAGCTATTGCTTAGTTCAATCGTGAAGCACTAGAAAACGATCAGGCTATCTTCAATAGGTAACCTGCTTTCGCAACTCCCGCGGATTTTATTCCTAGCGAAGTGCTAGCGCACTTTACAGGGGTTTCTCACCCCGTCTCTTGTTACATCAGGAAGCCGGGAGGGTGTACGGTGGAGGGCTTCGGTAAATTCTTCTCGTTTTTTGCTTTCCTGGTGGTTGCAGTTACTTCAAGGAGCGCAGCTGCGCCAGAGCTACATTCGGCTGCAACACGGGCGGTACAATGGACCTCCTGTTCACCAAGCCCGTTATCGCCCACTTAATTTGTCGTCCTGAGAGATTAGGATACAGCGACCACAGTAGTGCAATGGTGCCGGTTACGAAGGGTACCGCGACGCTGGTGCCGGTCAGTGAAACTGCACCCAGGGTGGTACCGATGCTGACAATATTCATTCCCGGCGCACGTAGACCGTTACGACCGATTGACTTACCGAGGTTTGATTCCCTAAGTGGTTTGCCGTAAACATCGCAGGCGACTACGGGAATTACCCAGGGATGCCGTGTTATTGCAGTGCTCCCGATAGTTCCCTGGTTACCCGCTGCAGCTACTACGATCACCCCGTTTTCCGCCGCGTAATTAAGTGCTGCCTCTAACGCAGGTTCCTGGCGAGAGCTGTGATTTACCAGCCCTAAGCTTAAGTTTAAAACATTTACCCTGGCGTCCACTAGATCTACGATAGCTCGAGCCAACTCCTGCGGAGATGCGCTTGGTACACCCCCGGCTTGAGTGACCGTCTCGGAAAAGATAGATCTTACAACAAGTGTACAACCGGGGCTCAACGCACTCGGTACGTCCTCTCTTTTTCCCTTCAAAATGCCGGCAATGAAGGTCCCGTGTCCGCAGGCCTGACTCTTTGATAGACTGCAGTCTCCGGATAACCCACGATTTAGTAAAATCAGATTGTCGTGTTCTAGGGAAGGGTGATCTAATTTAATGGGACCATCAATCAGACCAATCCCAATTTCTCTAGCACCGTTGGTTGTGTTTTTTAGTGCTTCGAAATCGAACATTATGTCGTGCTTATCCTGTGGTTAGTACAATATAGGGCTTATAATGTGAATGCGGATAACTAAATTTCAGTTAGTTCACTTTATCAACCGTTCCTATAGCAAACGACTGAATCATATTCTCCTTTTGTCAATCACCACGTAGAAGCACACCCGCAACATATGCAAGCCCTCAGTACCGCTACCACCCTCCCCTATCTCGCCCTGCTACTGATCGCCTGCGCTTCCACCCCCCTCCTATCCCAGGCCGACTACCAAGCCAGCCCCCTAAGCTACGGCGCCCTCCCCGTAGGCTTCGATCACCAATTAAGGGTAGACAGCAGCCGGGTGTATCGTCGCAACCAAGACTATACCGAACAGCTGCAATTCCGCGAAATCCCAATCAGCCATTGGTACCCCGCCCAGCGGGAGGGAGCGGAACGCATGCACGTGGGCGACTACCTGCAGATACTTAAGGAGGAAGAAGAATGGGAGCAGTTGCCCAACGCGTTTATCCTGGACTGGTTTTACTACCCGCGCAACGCCGTCACCGAAACGAATAACACCTACCCTACGCAGGCGTACCGGGAGGCAGCGCCGGCAGCGGGCCGCTTCCCAGTGGTGCTGTACGCCCCCAGCTATCAGGCCTCCTCCGCCGAGAACTTTATGCTGTGCGAGTACCTCGGCAGTCACGGCTATTTAGTCCTGGCGGCACCCTCCCGGGGCGGGGAATCGCGACAACTCACGGGGGGCTCGGCGGAGGACGCGGGTGCCCAGCGACGTGATTTGGAGTACCTCTTCGGCTTCGCGGCGGGCTTAGCGCAGGCGGACCTGGAACACGTCTACACCATAGGTTTCAGCTTTGGCGGCTTGAGCAACGTCCCCTTCGCCATGCGCAATCGCTGGGTGGATGGAGTGATCAGCCTCGACGGTGCTATCAAATACAATTTGCCGGCGGCGGCAGCCCTAACAGGTTTCGATCCGGCCCGTATGGACGTACCCTTCGTCCACTTCACCCAGAAACCCATTCCGGAGGCGGTACTCCGGGCGGAAGGCATTGACTCCTCGCTTGCCCTAAATTTTGCCTTCCTCGACTCTCTGCACGTCGCGCCGGCCTACGAATTCGGCTCATCCGACCTCACCCACAGCCAGTTCGCCAGTTTCGGCCTTCTCTTCGCGGCCCGCGACGAGCGTCAGGACCGACCAGCCGCAACCATACACCAGGCGTACGCCCACCTATGCCGGGCAGTCCTCCTATCACTGCGGCAAATGGAGATTTACGAGGCGGCGGGCCAGTGGGACAGTGCGGCCTATCATAAATCGCTTGGTGAAACTGGATTGGGTTTGATTCGTCACGTGGCAGGCCAAGCCCCACTCCCGCTAGTTTAAGCAACTTCTTCGATGCCGTCCGCGCCGTCGGCTTTGACCAAATCGGCAGCGTATATACCGACTTTCAGCAGCGGTACCCTACCTTACAAGTACCCGAATACGTCCTAAATACCCTAGGACTGCAACTCGGCCTGAGCGACGGTACAGAACAGGCAGCCGCCGGCACCCATATCCTCGATTTCGCGGTTGCCCAGTATCCGGAATCTGCCAATCTCCACGACAGCTTGGCCACGGTTTGCCAGCAGCGGGGACTCCGGGACCGGGCCATCTACCACTTTGAGCGCTCGCTGGCCCTCTTCCCGGGCAACACTAACGCGCAAGAACAACTACGCAAACTGGGCAATTAGTCGCGTTCGCTTTTGCGGGCACCATTCACTCCGCCAACTGCACCACCGGCAGCGGCCGACTAGCCGTACTCCGACCCACGAAAAACAGCAGGTCGTAATCCGCCAGGAGGTCCTCCGGCTGGTATTCCTCCTTCCCCCAGGGCTGCTGAGTGCCTACTTTGCGGAAGCGTAGTCCGTCCTGGAACCACGTGGCGAAGGGCGACGGGTCCGCCGCGATCTCCCGCAGGTCGAGGTAGAATAGGGGCTCGCCCACCCGATCGAGCCAGTATTCGTAGGTCGCCGGATAGGGAGCCTGCGCCTCGGCCACGTAACGCACCCCCGACTCGGAAGCACCGTACTCCCCGTCGGAGAAGGTAAAGCCGACGGAGAGGTAATCGTCGCCCAGCCTCTCGGACAGGTGCCGACCGAGCCAGTCCCCCGTTTGCTTCACGTGCTCGTTGTGGGCCCAGAGGACCAGCTTGCTGTCGTTTTCGTAGTCCTGTACCCAGACCGTATTCTCCGCCATAAAGGCGTCGCGGCTGCCGGAGGCGTCCATGCGCGAGAACTGCTCGATCAGGCGGACCATTTGTCGGAGCCACGTACGGTCGCGCTCCACAACTTCCAATCCTTCCACCGCGGTGTAAAGCTCGCCGATCACCTCGTCGATGACCGTGAGGTAGGCCTGCGGGGTGGTGTAGCCCCCCTCGTAGTGGCGGTCGAAACGGATCAGGTCGAGTTTGTTCCGCATGGCCACCATCCGTTCCCGCAGGTAGGCGTCATCGGCAAAGGTTTTCTCCAGGATACGGTAAGCGGGCGTGTAGTTCTGTAGATCGATGCCGGCGAAGCGGGGCGGTGTGTCCCCACCAGTGGCGCGCATCCCCTCGATCAGGGCGGCGACCTCCTCGGTGTTCCAGGACCAGTACCCGACGCGGTGCAGGTGACTGGTGGGCGTGCCCGTACCGGCGCTCAGGTAGTCATTGACGCCGTAGGATTCGACCAGTCCCCCCTCCAGTACGAAAGTGCCGAAGGCGTGGGCGCCGTGGAGGTAGCGAAACAGCCGGTCCTTCAGCTGAAAGATCTCCCGGGAGCCGTGGGTGGACTCGCCCAGGCCCACCACCGTGCAGTCACGGACCATTTGTCCGAAGGCACGTAGGTCATCGGTTCCGGCAATCTCGGGGTCCACGCCCGCCAGCGGGTGGGCGTACTGCCGCAGCCATGCTACCCGGGGGTCGTCGGGCAGCATCGGGGGGGCGGGGGGATAGTCCGCTTCCGCCAGCGGCTCGCCGTAGCGCTCGCCATCTATAAACAGCCGCAGGTCATCGAATTCCGCTTCCCCCCTTCCCATGAAGAGCCCACCAAGGTTGAGACCGGTCGCGTTATCCGGGACGATCAGCTTGGCATCCACCCGCGTCCACTGCCCCGGGGTCAATGGCTGATGGTAGGAATGAGCGAAGCCGAGCCCCTCCCCCTCGGCAGAAAAAGCATTGATGAACAAGCCGGCCTGCTCAAGCCGGGAGGTATCCGCCACTCGGATACTGCCCTCCAGGCGCAAGGTGTGGGCCTCCAGCAGTGACTCAGGAAGCCGTTGTACGAAATAGGCCAGCGTGGTGTCCTGCGCCCCGGGAGCCGTGCGCAGTTGCAGGAACTGCTTTCCCGCGGCGGGTAGCGTTTTCCTAGTCTGGGCTCGGTACTCCTTGCCGTAGAAACTCCACGCCCCGGGCTGGCCGGCTACGCGCCCACCCACTTCAAAACTCAGGTTGAGTCCACGCTGGGCGATAAGCTGTATGGGAGAAAAGCTCAGCAAGAGCACGAGAAGACGGGGGACCAAACGCATGGACTTTTGATCTTAAGTTAGGGCGGACTGGGTAATGCACCTGCTTGCAAGACGACCTAAGTCCGCCGGCCGCGGGTTTTCCGGGGGAAGGGCCGTGGCACCCGCGCCCGCGCCGCTGAACCGTCTAGCTTAGGACTAATGTAAACTCCCAGCTGCTTTCTCCCCCTTTTGCCGCGCGGCTGCCTACGGCGGAAAGCTGCCGGGCGTGTATATGTAGCGTGACGTGGCAATTGTTAGATTTGCCTAACTTTGCGCCATGCTCACTTCCATCGTCGCCTACCTCGAGTCGATCGACCCCATTCTGGCCGCCCTGTACGCCTCGCTCTTTACCTGGATCCTCACGGCCCTGGGGGCGGCGCTCGTGTTCCCCTTCAGGGGCATGAACCGCACCCTGCTCGACGGAGCGCTGGGCTTCACCGGGGGCGTGATGGTGGCGGCCTCCTTCTGGAGTTTGCTGGCACCGGGCATTGAGATGAGTCCCGGAGAAGGCTTCGTCAAGGTCATCCCGGCCGCGGTGGGCTTCGGCGCGGGTGCCTTATTCATTTTCGGCCTGGACAAGGTGCTCCCCCACCTGCACATCAACTTTAAGGAAAGCGAAAAGGAGGGGCTCAAGTCGCCCTGGCGCCGCACGACCCTCCTCGTGCTGGCCATCACCCTGCACAACATCCCGGAGGGACTGGCCGTCGGGGTCCTCTTCGGGGGCGTAGCCGCGGACCTGCCCGGCGCCACGATCGGCGGCGCGGTGGCCCTGGCCATCGGCATCGGCATCCAGAATTTTCCCGAGGGGCTCGCCGTATCCATGCCCCTGCGCCGCCAGGGCGTCAGCCCCTTCAAGAGCTGGTGGTACGGCCAACTCTCCGCCGCCGTGGAGCCCGTGGCCGCCGTGGTCGGTGCCGTGGCGGTGACCTTCTTCACCCCCCTGCTCCCCTACGCCCTGGCCTTCGCCGCCGGGGCCATGATCTTCGTGGTCATCGAGGAGGTCGTGCCCGAGACCCAGCTCGAAAGCAACACCGACATCGCCACCCTCGGGTTCGTCCTCGGTTTCATCGTCATGATGACCCTGGACGTCGGACTCGGCTAAACCATGCGGGCGCGGCCGCGGGTGCAAAGCAATCCCCCGCAAAAAAAGCCACCGCACGAACGAATCGTGCGGTGGCTTTTTGCCGTGGGATAGTACGTGTTTAGTCCAGGAACAGCGTAACGATGTCCGTCACTTGTGCCCGGTTCAGGGGCTCATCGTAGGCCTCGGTTACGCGGTCGCGGGAGACGTCAGTGACCGCCACGGCACTCGTGCCGAGTTGGGTGATGTTGTCCTCTCCGGCGTATACGGGATCGGTGGCGGCTACGCCGGTCGTATTGGTGTCGCCGGTGATCCAGCCCTTCGACCCGCGCATACGGCGAATCTCGGAGGCGTGCCGGGCCTCGACGGAGTGGATCTGAAGGGCGGCGGTCAGCACGTCTTTGTTACTCATCAGGTTAGTGGCCTGCCCTTTGTAGGCGCGTACCCCGGTGTCCTCAAAGGCCTGAGCCAGAATGAGGAAGGTGGGGGTATCGCTAAAAGTATCGAAGGTGCCGTTGACGGTAAAGTCGAAGTCGGGCTTGTCGATGGGATCACCCCCCGCTCCACTGATGGCCGTCTTGAGGAACTCCACGTGGGCGGCCTCGTGCGCGGAAATCAGCGCGATGGTTTGGCGCATGTCTCCGGTCAGGAGGTTGTTGCTGTCGAGTCCCATCATATAGAACTCCGATTCGAGGTACTCGAGCAGGAGGGCGAAGTTCAGCACCTCCACCACGCTGGTACCGGTAGTTTGGGCGGCTGCCTGCTTGGGGGCCAGGAAGGCGGACAGTGGCAGGGCAATCGTGGCGGCTTTACCCAGGGTACGACCGATGGACGAAAAGGCTTCGCGACGGGTGGTCGATTGCGCCCGGGACTCCTGATTGGCCAGGGCCTCGAAGTGATTGAAAACGGATAATAATTTCATGCTTGGTCTCTTGTTTGGGGATTACTGGGGCAGGCCGCTGAAGTCGATGGGAGTGGTAACGAAGTTCGAGGCGATGCCCAGCACCTGGGAGGGCGTGCGGGCGAGGTCGAGTCCGTTGTTATCAATTACCTCACTGTTGGCGAAGGCGGTCGGGCTGTCCGAATTAAGGCTCCGGATAGCGGCCGCGTGGCGGGCCTCGACCGATACGATCTTGCCCGCCAGCACCAGGTAGTCGGGATCGGTGAGCAGCCGACCGGCTCCGTTGTAGGCGGAAACGCCGAGGTCCTCGAAGGACTGCGCGGTCGCCAGTACGCTGTTGCGGCTGGAAAAGTCAATGGAGGAGAAATCGACCTCCAGGGCGGGGATGGCGCTGCTGCCCAGGGCGGCGGCGAAGAAGTCGGCGTGGGCGCGCTCGTGGGCCTCCAGGTCGGCAAGAATTTCCTTTTCCTCGGCGTTGGCGCCGGCGTAGTAGCTGCCGGTCAGGACGGCGGCGTAGAAGGCGGCTTCGAGTTGCTCCAGGGCGTAGGCGTAGTTGAGCACGCCGATGTCGCCGGTGCCGAGGTTCACGCCCTCGGTCATCATGAGCATATCGTCGTCGTCCTCACAGCCGGTGAGGAAGAGACCGGCGGCGGCCAGGCCCAGGCCCGTGTTGCGCAGGAAGCGCCGGCGACTCCGGGGGTCCCGGTCGGCCACGACGCGGGAGGAAGAATAGGGTGTCTGCATAAGAAAGGTTGGTTTACTCTGTTGTACGTAAGAACCTCCCGGCAGGATTCCTCTGGTAATATGATTCCCGCTTATAGGCAATTATCACGACAATAGCCGCATAATGGTGGATTTTTGCCTCATTCTAACGAACACGGGCGTCAAGCCGGAGGGAAACCGTAGGTTGCGGCATGAACCTGACTGATAAAACCGCCATCATCACGGGAGGTGCCTCCGGACTGGGGGAAGCCACCGCCCGCCACTTCAGCAGCCTGGGCTGTAAAGTGGCCCTCTTTGACCTGAATGCCGAACGGGGCGCTGCCGTCGCTTCCGAACTGGGAGATGGTTGCCGCTTTTACGCCGTCGACGTCACCAGCGCGGGGTCGGTGGAAGATGCGGTAGCTCGTGTTGTCAAGGATTTTGGCGGCCTCCACGTTTGCTGCAACTACGCCGGCATCGCGCCGCCGGTGAAGACCATCGGCCGCGACGGCCCCGGCAGCCTCGAGGCCTTCGCCAAGGTGATCGGCATCAACCTGATCGGCACCTTCAACGTCGCCCGGGTAGCGGCCTACACCATGGCCCAAAATGACGAACTGGACGAAGACGGCAGCCGGGGCGTCATCATCAACACGGCCTCCGTGGCGGCCTACGAGGGACAAATCGGGCAGGCCGCCTACAGCGCCTCCAAGGGCGGGGTCGTAAGCCTGACGCTGACCATGGCCCGCGACCTGGCCCGCAACGGCATCCGCGTCAACGCCATCGCCCCCGGCCTGATCCACACGCCGATGTTCGACGCCTTCCCGCGGGAGGTCTACGATTCCCTGGCCAAGCAACCGCTGTTCCCCGTTCGACTCGGACGGGCGGAGGAGGTCGCCCGACTCGCCCAGCACCTGGTGGAAAACAACTACATGAACGGGGAGACCGTGCGGATGGACGCCGGCATACGCATGCAGCCCCGCTAGCCCGGATTTGACTATTTCCGAGAAAAGACCTAGGTTGCCCCCCATGCAAGATTACACCGTCACCATCGACGACCTGAATGTTCAGGTGACCGCCGATGCCCTCGCCGAACTGGACATCACCGTCCTGCCCGGCGGCGCCTACCACCTGCTGCGGGACGGGGTCGGCTACCGCTGCCGCGTCGTTCACGCCTCCCCCCACAGCAAACGGCTTACCGTATCCGTCAACGGGCGCCACTTCGACCTCTCCCTGGCCGACCGCTACGACCAGATCGTCACCCAACTCGGATTCGCCACCACCGCCGTGATCGACAACAAGGAGATCACCGCCCCCATGCCGGGACTGATCCTGGACATCATGGTCGCCGAAGGGGAGGACGTCAAGTCAGGCACCCCCCTGCTGATCCTCGAAGCCATGAAAATGGAGAACGTACTGAAGTCCACCGGGGAGGGCACCATCAAAACGATTAAGGTCACTAAGGGGCAGGCCGTCGACAAGCGGCAGCTGCTAATCGAACTGGAATGAAGAAGATACTGATCGCTAACCGCGGGGAGATCGCCCTGCGCATCATGCGGACCGCCCGTAAGATGGGCATCGCCACCGTGGCCGTCTACTCCGATGCCGACCGCAATGCCCCCCACGTCCGCTTCGCCGACGAGGCCGTACACCTGGGCCCCGCCCCCTCCGCCCAGTCCTATCTGGTCATGGACAAGGTCATTGCCGCCGCCCGAAAGACCGGGGCAGACGCCATTCACCCCGGTTACGGCTTTTTGAGCGAGAACGCCGAGTTTGCCAGACGAGTGGCCGCGGCGGACCTCATCTTCATCGGTCCCCGGCCCCACGCCATCGAGGTGATGGGCAACAAACTGGCGGCCAAGGCGACCGTCAGCGATTACGACATCCCGCTGGTGCCCGGCATCGACCGTGCGGTCAGTGACCCCGAGCAGGCCACCACCATCGCCCGGGAGATCGGTTTTCCCATCCTCATCAAGGCCGCCGCGGGCGGCGGGGGCAAGGGCATGCGCGTGGTGGAAGCGGCCTCCGAACTCGAAGAGCAGATGAAGCGGGCGATCAGCGAGGCGGAGTCGGCCTTCGGGGATGGTTCCGTTTTCATCGAAAAGTACATTGGCGCGCCGCGCCACATCGAGATCCAGGTGCTGGCGGACACCCACGGCAACTGCCTTTCGCTGTTCGAGCGGGACTGCAGCATCCAGCGCCGCCACCAGAAGGTCGTGGAGGAAGCCCCCTCCGCCGTCGTCGGACCCGCGCTCCGCCGCAAAATGGGCGAGGCGGCCGTGCTGGTGGCTAAGTCCTGCGACTACGTCGGGGCCGGAACCGTTGAGTTTCTGCTCGATGAGGACCAAAGCTTCTACTTCCTCGAAATGAACACCCGCCTGCAGGTGGAGCACCCCGTGACGGAACTCATCACCGGCATTGATCTCGTTGAACAGCAAATTCGCGTCGCACGGGGCGAGGCCCTGTCCTTTACCCAGGACGACCTGACCATCAACGGCCACGCCCTCGAACTGCGGGTGTACGCCGAGGACCCGCTCAACAACTTCCTGCCCAGCATCGGTACTTTGACCACCTACCGGACGCCGGCGAACGCGCGGGTGGACGGAGGCTTTGAGGAAGGCATGGAAGTGCCCATCTATTACGACCCGATGATCGCCAAGCTGATCGTACACGGAGCGACGCGCGCCGAGGCCATCCAGCGGATGCTCGAGGCCATTGACGACTACCACGTGGAAGGCATCGAGACCACCCTACCCTTCGGTCGCTTCGTCTGCCAGAGCGAGGCCTTCCGGGAGGGCAAGTTTGATACCCACTTCGTGAAACGCTACTACCGCCCCGAGCTGATCGAGAAACAGGACCGGCAAGTTGCGGAGGTAGCCGCCCTGTTCGGTGCCTATGTGTACGACCAGTCCACCACCCAACTGACCGCCCCCCACCCCGCCTCACCCCAGTGGCAGCGCCGCCGCTAGACCAAGCCCCCATGACCAAATCAGATCAACTCGCCGACAAGCTCGCCAAGGCCCACCTGGGCGGCGGGCAGTCCCGCATCGACAAACAACACAAGAAGGGCAAACTCACGGCCCGCGAACGCGTCCACCTGCTGCTCGACCCCGGCACCTTCGAGGAGATCGGGGCCCTGGTGACCCACCGGACCACCGACTTCGGCATGCAGGACCAGATCTTCTACGGCGATGGCGTAATCACGGGCTACGGCACCGTAATGGGCCGGCTGGTGTACGTGTTCGCCCAGGACTTTACGGTCTTCGGGGGGTCCCTCTCCGAGACCCACGCGGAGAAGATCTGCAAGGTCATGGATATGGCCGTGAAGACCGGTGCCCCGCTGATCGGGCTCAACGACAGCGGCGGCGCGCGCATCCAGGAGGGCGTGCGCTCGCTGGGGGCTACGCCGATATCTTTTACCGCAACGTGCGGGCTTCGGGGGTCATCCCCCAGTTGTCGGCCATCATGGGGCCCTGCGCCGGCGGGGCCGTGTACAGCCCGGCCATGACCGATTTCACCATCATGGTGGAGCACACCAGCTACATGTTCGTGACCGGTCCGAACGTCGTGAAGACCGTCACCAACGAGGAGGTTACCAGCGAGGAACTCGGCGGAGCCTCGGCCCACGCCACCAAGTCGGGGGTCACCCACCTGACGGCGGCCAACGACGTGCTCTGCCTGCGCAAGCTGCGCGACCTGCTCGGCTACCTGCCGCAAAACTGCGAGGAAACCCCGCCCCGCCTGGACTACACGCTGGGTACGGAGGTCCGCGAAGTGCTCGAATCCCTGGTACCGGGCAACGCCACCCAGCCCTACGACATGCGGGAGGTGATCCGGGGCATCATCGACGCCGACACCTTCCTGGAGATCCACGAGAGCTACGCCGAGAATATCGTAGTAGGATTCGCCCGCCTGGCCGGCCGTAGCATCGGCATCGTGGCCAACCAGCCCTACAGCCTGGCCGGGGTGCTCGACGTGGAATCCTCCAAGAAAGCCGCCCGCTTCACGCGCACCTGCGACTGCTTCAACGTACCCCTGCTGGTGCTCGTGGACGTGCCCGGCTTCCTACCCGGCACCGACCAGGAGTGGAGCGGCATCATCACCAACGGCGCCAAGTTGCTCTACGCCCTGAGCGAGGCCACCGTGCCGCGCATCACCGTCATTACCCGCAAGGCCTACGGCGGGGCCTACGACGTGATGAACTCCAAGCACATCGGGGCGGACTTCAACTTCGCCTGGCCCGGCGCGGAGATCGCCGTGATGGGGGCCAAGGGGGCCACCGAGATCATCTTCAAGCGAGAGATCGACGCCGCCGCAGATCCCAGCCGCCAAACTGGCGGAGCAGGAGGCGGAGTACGCCGAGACCTTCGCCAATCCCTACCGCGCCGCCCAGCGGGGCTTCATCGACGAGGTCATCTACCCCCGTGATACGCGGCGTAAACTGATCCGCGCCTTCGCTAGCCTGGAAAACAAGGTGGCCGTACTCCCCAAAAAGAAGCACGGCAACATTCCGCTGTAGCGCTCCCTCTCGCTACCGCCGAAGGCGGCTACCGATGATCCCCAGGTCGAGCAGTACCGCGACGATCAGGCCAATCATTTGGACGTTCGAGCTGAAGTAGGCTTCGGAAATGCCGTACCAGAGCGTCGTGAGTGGCAGAAAGATCAGGCCTAGCAGCGCGATCAGGATGCTGTCGAAGGCACCGCGGAACCACCCCGTGAAGAAGTAGAGCAGGACAACGACGATGCGGGGGAAGAAAAAACCCAGGAAAAGGATGAGCAGGGGCATAAAGAGAAATCTTAGGTGAAGACCGGTAGTACAGGGTAATGCGCATGGATGCTCCGGCGAAAGCCGGCTCCCTCCCCCGTTGGGGGCCGGGGGGCCAGGGCTGGCTGGAGCAGTATGTCTAGCGGGATCATTGTAGCCCGGTGGTCGCGTAAGTTACTTCGCCGTAGCCACCCGCCAGATAATTCCGGCGTCGTCGTCACAAACCAGCAGCGCACCATCCGGAGCCAGGCTGACCCCGACCGGCCGGCCCCACACCTTGCCGGCGGGCTCATCGGCGATAAAGCCCGTTAGGAAGTCCTCGACCGGCTGCGGCGCGCCCTGGGCGTCGAAGGGGATAAACACGACCTTATACCCGCTGAAGGTGGAGCGGTTCCAACTCCCGTGCTGCCCGATGAAGGCCCCGTTGCGGTACTTGGCGGGAAAGCTGTCGCCGGTATAGAACTGCAGGCCGAGGGAGGCGGTGTGGGCCCCCAGGGGCACGTCGGGGATAAGCGCCTTGGCAACCAGGTCGGCGTGGGGATCGTCACTCCAGCGTGGATCGGGCAGCTGCCCGTAATAGCTGTACGGCCAGCCATAGAACGCGCCCTGGCGTACGCTGGTAGCGTAGTCGGGTACCAGTCCGTCCCCCAGCTTATCGCGCTCATTGACGGCCGTCCAGAGCGCTCCGGTCACCGGGTTCCAGTCCATGCCGACGGGATTGCGCAGGCCCGTGGCGTATTCCCGCATGCCGGAACCGTCGGGGTTCATTTCCAGGATCGTGGCCCGGTTGATTTCTTTATCCATTCCGTTTTCGCCGACGTTACTGCCGGAGCCCACCGATACGTAGATCTTGCTGCCGTCGGGACTGGCCAGCAGGTTACGCGTCCAGTGGTTGTTGTAGCCCCGGGGCGGCGTCGCGAGGATTTTTTCGCCGGTGGTCGCATCCAGTTTCGCCTGCCCCGCTTCGTAGGGGTAGCGCCAGGTCGCGTCGGTATTGGCGACGTAGAAGTAGCCGTCGAGCACGAGCATCCCGAAGGGTTGATTCAGGTCTTCCATAAACACCTCGCGCTTATCCACCGTCCCGTCCGAATCGCTGTCGATCAGCCGTTGAATGCGGTTGGCGCTGTTGCGGGTGTTGCTCTCCACCACGAAAATTTCCCCGGCGGGCGAGACATAGGTCATGCGGGGGTGCTGCAGTTCATCGGCGTACCGGCTGACCAGGAAGCCTTCCGGGGCCCGGGGCGTCTGCCCGGCGGGCCAGTCAATGACCTCGCTGGCCTTGGTGACGGATTCGGTGCTGTACGGACTGGGCAATTCGAGGGGGCCGACGGCGGTTTCAACGCGGTCTGCCGCCTGCTCTCCGAGCGTTTCCTTACGCTCCGGGCTTACCGGGGAGGCACAGGTGACGAGAAGACCCAGCAGGGGGAGTATGGTGAGGTATTTCATTTTGGTATAACTCAGCCGGCGGGGGCGCGGGTTCGGTGACCGGCCCAAGGATAAGGTGGCGGGTCGCACAAATTTGGTCCGGATCGGCACCCGTAGGCAGTTTGAAGAGGGTTGCTTCGTACCAGACAAATGTTGTATGGCTAAATAAAATTATTCGAAACATTTGGATTTTACTTAGCTGGCCTTACCTTGCGACATACCTAAACCTTAAACCCCGGAGTTTTCTCCGGATCTACCCATTTTCCGCCTCCCCCTCTCCGGGTGGGTGCCCTGATTGACCATCAGCCCTTCACGCCAATTTTCAATCTAACCTGCTTCCCCGCGCCCCGGGCGGTACGCCCCCGTCGTGTCAGCATCTCTCATTCTTCAACCCATACACCTTATGCATTTAAGACTACTCCTTCTCCCCCTTCTCTTCTCCGCCGCCCTCACTTCCTGCACGGAAGAGAGCCCGCTGGCCCCGGAACCCGTCGCCCTCACCAGCGGCTTCCTGGTCGACGAAAACGAAGACGGCCACGTCCAGGTCCCCGACCTGGGTCTGGAAGCCCCCATTACCGCCCACGTGGAAGGGCACTCGGCCAAATACGCCGACGCCCGGATGATCACGCAGACGCATCCCGACGGTTCTACGGAAACCATGTACCTCGTCGACGAGGACATCGCCCTGACCAAGGATCAGCTCCGTGAGCTGCGCGCCATGGATGCCACCCTCCAAAAGCAGTACCGCACCAATAACCTGGTGTCCGACAACAACATCAGCATCGTCGGCTACACCGGTAGCGGCTACGCCCTGACCAGCAAGATGCGCACGGCCCTGCAGTGGGCGGTCGCCAACTACAATGCCCTCAATACCAATAAGACGTTTACGCTGTCTTTCGCCGCCAGTACCTCTGCCGATATCGTGGTGTACCGCAACGTCGACAACGACGGGGCGGGGGGTGTAGCCGGGTTTCCCAGCGGCGGCCAGCCCTACAAGTGGGTACAGATCTACAACGGCATGGGCAACTACGATACGAACACCAACGAACACGTGATTACCCACGAGATCGGACACGCCATGGGCCTGCGGCACACCGACTGGTTCAGCCGGCAGTCCTGCGGCCAGTCGGGTGAGTCCGCCGGATCGGATGGTGCCGTTCTGATTCCCGGAACGCCCTCGGGCTACGATGCCAACTCCGTGATGCTCTCCTGTTTCAGCAGCAGTGAGGACGGGGAGTTCGGCTACTACGACCGCGTGGCACTCGAATACCTCTACTGATCAGCCGTTTATCCGGCCAGGCGGCCCGCATTCCGAAAGGATGCGGGCCGCTTTTCTTTGTTATACCTGGAATTATCCGCATTTTTGGGCCGTTTCGCATACCAGCGGCGTCCCGCCCGCGTAATTAGAGGTGCCTAAGTTACCCACTCACCCACTTAACCCCAGTCCATGACCGCGACCACTACCCAACAGGAGATGAAGCTGAAGCGCATCTTCATCCAGAACCAAATTCCCGGTGAACTCACCGCCCTGAGCCGCATGAGCCGCAACATCCTCTGGTCCTGGATGTCCGAGGTAGCGGAGCTCTTCCTGAGCATCGACCCGGCCACCTTCGTGGAGCTCAACTACAATCCCGTCGCCCTGCTGGAGAAACTGCCCCCGGCCCGCATCAATGAGCTGGCCGCGGACAAAGACTTTCTCCAGCGCGTTAAGGCGGCCGAGAAGGCCTTCGACGCCTACCTGGCCGAGCCCGTCAAAAAGGACGTGCCGCGGGTGGCCTACTTCAGTATGGAATATGGCCTGCACATCAGCCTGAAACTGTACAGTGGCGGACTCGGCGTCCTGGCCGGCGATTACCTCAAGGAGGCCAGCGACAGCAACGTCGACCTGTTCGGCGTAGGCCTGCTTTACCGCTACGGCTACTTCAACCAGGGCCTGAGCATGAACGGCGACCAGATCCACAACTACCCGCCCCAGAAATTCACCCAACTCCCCGTAGAGCCCGTCCGTGGCAAGGACGGCAACTGGCTGAAGGTGCCCGTCACCATCCAGGGACGTATCGTCCAGGCCAAGATCTGGAGCCTCGCGATCGGACGCATCAAGCTCTACCTGCTCGATACCGACCACGAAGACAACAACCCCGAAGACCGGGCCCTGACCCACCAGTTGTACGGCGGCGACAACGAGCACCGCCTCAAGCAGGAGATCCTGCTCGGCATCGGCGGTGTACGTGCCATCGAGGAGATGGGGCTGCAGCCCGACATCTACCACCTCAACGAAGGGCACGCCGGTTTCCTCTCCCTGGAGCGCCTGAAGAACTACGTCGACGCCGGCCTGACCTTCCCCGAAGCGCGGGAAATGGTCCGGGCCTCCAGCCTGTACACCACCCATACCCCGGTACCCGCGGGCCACGACCACTTCCCCGAGCACTACATGCGTAATTACCTCTACAATTACGCGGCGGACCTCGGCATCGACTGGGTGGACTTCATGGCCCTGGGGCGCTTTAACCCCGATGACGGTAATGAAGACTTCAACATGTCGAAGCTCTCCATCCGCCTCTCCCAGCGCGTCAACGGCGTATCGAAGCTGCACGGAGAAGTGAGTCAGGAGATGTTCACCAGCCTCTACCCGGGCTATACCGCCGAGGAGGTGCACATCGGGTACGTCACGAACTCCGTCCACTACCCCACCTGGATTGCCAACAGCCTCCACCAGCTGTACTCCACGAAGTTCGGTAAGGACTGGGTGCGTGATCAAAGCAATAAGGACATCTGGCGCAACATCAGCAAGATCGACGACCGGACCCTATTCGACACCCGCCACAAGCTGAAACTGAAGTTGCTGGCCTACGTCAAGGCCAAGCTGCAGGTGGACATGCGCCGCCGCGGGGAGAGTCCCCGGACGACCTTCGACATCCTCAGTAAGATCAACGAAAAAGCGCTGGTCCTGGGATTTGCCCGCCGCTTTGCGACCTACAAGCGGGCCACGCTGCTCTTTAACAACCGCGACCGGCTGCGCGCCCTCGTCAACCGCAAGGACCAACCCGTAATCTTCCTCTTCGCCGGCAAGGCCCACCCCGCCGACCACGGGGGCCAGGACCTGATCCGTCAGATCGTACAGATCAGCAAGGAACCCGAATTCACCGGTAAGATCATCTTCCTGGAAGACTACAACATGGAGATGGCCAAGCTGCTTACCCAGGGCGTCGACATCTGGCTCAATACCCCCACCCGCCCCCTGGAGGCCTCCGGCACCTCCGGCATGAAGGCCGCCCTCAACGGGACCGTCAACTTCTCCGTGCTCGACGGCTGGTGGGCGGAGGGCTACCGGCCCGACGCCGGCTGGGCCCTGCCGCTGGAGCGCACCTACGAGGATCAGCACCTGCAGAACGAGCTCGACGCCGAGACGATGTACAGCATCCTCGAGGAGGAAATCATTCCCGTATACTTCGATCGCGACGATACCGGCATCAGCCACCGTTGGATGGGTTACGTCAAGCAAATCATCGCCGAAGTCGCCCCGACCTTCACCATGAAGCGCATGATGGACGACTACTACGAGCGCTTCTACCTGCCCCTGGGCAAGAGTGCCGCCGCGGTGCGCAAGGACGGCATGCAGCCCGGTAAGGAGTACGCCGCCTGGAAGGAAGACACCGCCAAGAAGTGGGCGGGCATCGAAACCGTCGAAAATAACAGCTTCGACTCCGTCAACCACGCCCTGCCCGTCGGGGAACCCTTCGCCGCCGAGGTCGTGATCGCCACCAACGGCATCGAGCCCGGGCACCTGATCCTGGAGGCGCTGTTCTACCAACGCATCGACGAACACAAGATCCAGTTGCGCCGCACCCAGCCCTTCGTGCTCTCCGCCCAAACGGAAGGTACCGCCACCTACCGCATCGCCGTCGACCCCCACCTGGCCGGCGTCTACGAGTACGGCTTCCGGCTACGCCCGTCGCACGACCTGATGCCCCACGCCCAGGACCTCAACCTGGTCTACTGGGTTTAGACCCGCTACGATGGATTCCCCAACCGTACAAATGCTGAACCTTCGCCTGCCCACCGACCCCCGGTGGGTCAACCTGGCGGAGATGGACCTGGGGGAGATACTGACCGACCACGCCTACTGCGAGCAGAAGGCCGCTACGAGCTGTATCTCCCTCATCCAGGGCTACCCGGATCGCGAGGAGCTGGTCCGGGAGCTCGCCCCGATCGTCACCGAGGAATGGGGTCACTTCCGGGCCGTGCTCGCCGAACTCGACCGCCGGGGCCTGCCCCTGGGGCGGCAGCGGAAGGATGAGTACGTCAACGGTCTGCTCAACTTTTCCCGGAAGGGAGCGGGTCGGGACGTGGCGCTGATGGAACGCCTTCTGGTATTCGCCCTGATCGAGGCCCGCAGCTGCGAACGCTTTCGGCTGATGAGTCTCTACGTCTCCGACGAGGCGTTACGCAAGTGGTACCACAAATTCATGGTCGCCGAGGCCGGTCACTACGTCCTCTTTATCGAGCTGGCGCGTAAATACTTTCCGCGGGAAGCGGTCGACGCCCGGTGGAAGGAGTACCTGGCTTTCGAGGCCGAGCTCCTTGCTAATCTGGAGGTTAGGGGCGACCGCATGCATTAAATTGTAAGTGCCCCTGCCGATTGATTTAGCAGAACGTTCGGGGGCGAACCCTAATTCTCCTGCGTATCCCGCACCCTCAGCCAGCGCAGCAGGCCGACCACGCTCATGTAGGGTGGATTGGCCGCCAGGTAGCTCTTCATATCCGTTGGCGTCACCCCCTCGCCGGCAAGCTCCTCCGTGTAGTAGCGTTTAAATAGGGGCTCGATGGTTTCGGCGGCGGTACCGTCGCGGTAGTAGGTTTCCATCCACCTTACGTAGCCGTCCAGCCGCTTTTCCAGTTCGTTCAGGTGTTCGTTGACGTCGGTGATGTCGCCGAAGTGCGTGAGGTAGAGCCGTGCGGCGTTCAGCGACCGGATTCGCTCGATCGACGCATACCAGGCCCGGGCGTCGATATCCGGGGGCGGACAGGGCGGTACCACGGGTCCGCCATGGATGCGGCATCCACCCACATCCCCCGTGAAGACGGCATCGCTCAACTGCCAGGCGATGTGGTGGCTGGCGTGCCCCGGCGTGTGGTGGGCCACCCACTCTCTTCCGCCGATGGACAGCACCGCCCGGTCATCTACCGCGGTGATCCGATCGGC
The DNA here is from genome assembly GCA_963803525.1 of Lewinellaceae bacterium. GTDB lineage: Bacteria > Bacteroidota > Bacteroidia > Chitinophagales > Saprospiraceae > Neolewinella. The sequence continues at coordinate 259,185 of CAWDMV010000001.1, read as the reverse complement.
ATCGATGGCTTCCATTTTCCCCCAGAGTTCGTCCATCCGGTGGCCGTAGATCTGCCGCGCGGAATTATACAGGCGGGTCGGGTCGATCATGTGTTTCAGGCCCCGGGGATGGACATACACCTGCGCCCCCCGCCGGGCCCACCACCAGGCGGCTCCCGCGTGGTCGAAGTGAATGTGGGTGAGCAACAGCGTATGTACCTCGTCGGCTTGGATGCCCATCGCCGCTAAGCCGGCCAGCATGGTGTCGTGGGTGGAATGGGGGCCACATTCGACCAGGGTGTACCCCCGATCGTCCCGAACCGCGAAGGCGGCAATGGAATCCGGGGTATTCAGAAATTTGAGGTCGATAGTGTGTACCACGGGAACGAAATTTTACAAGGGTGAGGAACTACGCAATGCCTCCACGGCATCCGCTATTTGTTCGGCTACCGCGGCCTCTTCCCGTCGGGCATCCACGGTGACGATGTGCTCCCCCTCTCCGAAAATCGCAAAGGCCTGCCGGAAGCTCTCGCGCACGTGCGCCAGTTTTTCCGTGGTCTCAAACAACTCCAGCGACTCCCGCCCGCCCAGGCGGGCCATGCTTACCTCGGGCGGCAGATCGAGGAAAATGGTCAGGTCGGCGGGCAGCGTCCGCTTGGCCTCCCGGTTGAGGGCGGCAATCCATCCGGGATCCGCGTGCTCGCTCTGGTAGGCCAGGCTGCTGAAGTAGTAACGGCTCGCGATCACGTGGTAACCGGCCTCCAGCTTGGCCAGAATACCTACCTCGGGCGCAAAGAGATGCTCGATGCGGTCCGCGGCGAAGAGGGCGGCGAGGGTACGCGGGTCGACGGTATGCTCGTGGCGCAGAATACTCCGGATTAGTCGGCCGGTGGGCAGCTCGGTAGGTTCCGCGGTAAGGTAGCAGGCTTCTCCTCGGACGTGAAAGTAGTCCCGGAGGTGATTGATCTGGGTAGTCTTACCGCTGCCGTCCAGACCTTCGATGACAATAAATAGGGGGTGGTGGCTCATGGACTATTCTTCTTCCGCTGGCGCGAACTTGCCGCGCCCGCTGCGATCGACGACGGTGGAGCTGGCCTGCTGGGTTCCCTGCAGTACCAGGTCCATCACGTTGACGTGGGGGGGCTGATCGATCATGAAGTGGATGGCCTCCGCGACGTCGCGGGAGCGCAGGGGCTGGAAATCTTGGTAGATTTTAGCGCGTTCTTTGTCACCGTCAAAACGAACCAGCGCAAACTCCGTCTCCTCGACGTGGGCCGGGCAGATCTGTCCGACCCGGATGCCGTGACTGACCAGGTCGAGCCGCATCGCGTAGGTAAGTGCATCCACGGCATGTTTCGTGGCGCAGTACACGTTGCCTTTGGGGTAGACTTCCTTGCCCGCCGTGCTGGCTACGTTGATGATCGTGCCGTGTCCGCGGGCGACCATGCCCGGGGTGACCGCGCGGGTCAGGTAGAGCAGTCCCTTGAGGTTGACGTCGATCATCTCGTCCCAATGGTCCAGCTTCCCCTCCTGGATCGGGTCGAAGCCCTTAGCCTTTCCCGCATTATTGATGAGCACGTCGATGGTTCGCCAGGCCTCGGGAAGCGCCTCGATTGCCCTGCCGACCCCGGCGCGCTCCCGTACGTCGAGCACCACGGCGTAGGTCTCTACGGCGTGCGTTTCCACCAGTTCCCGGGAAATCTCCTCTAGTCGGTCTTCCCGCCGGCCCAGCAGGATCAGGCGGTATCCATCGGCGGCCAGTCGGCGGGCGGTGGCCAGTCCGATGCCGCTGGTCGCGCCCGAGATGAGCACGGTTTTACCCTGCCCGCGCCGGGGCGGGGCCGCGGGTGCGGGGGCCTGCCGCGTGGAGAGCAGCGCCTCCAGATCCGCAATATTTTTCTTCAGGGCGCCCAGGGGGTCCGCCTCCGGAGGGACCGTAGCAGCGGCGGATGCGGGGGCCGCCGCCCGTACCTCCACGGGCAGCGATGGTGCCTCGGCGGACACTCCGTAGAAGGCCCGGCGGTTGGCGGGAGTGTCGTAGGCGGGTTCCAGGGAAACGGCCAGCAGGTAGTTCTTGCGGGCCTCCTCCTGTCTGCCCGCGTCGAACAGCATGACGGCTAGTTGGTAGTGGGCGGGGGCGTGCTTCGGATCGGCGGCGATGGTCTTGTCCAGCCATTTCCTGGCCTTCTTCCGCCGCCCCAGGGGGCCGAGCAGTAGTTCCGCGTAGCGGTACAGCACCTCCGCCCCGACGTCCTCGTACTTGGAGGCCCGCTGCAGGAAGTTGCCGGCCTCGATGAAGTGATCGGGAAAGTGGTCGGCCACGAGCATCCCCAGTCGCTGGTTGAGGTCGGGGTAAAAGGGCTGGAGGTCACTGAGGCGCTCCCAGTCCCGGCGGGCCTCGGCGTACTGCTCCTCCGCCTCGTAGAGTTCCCCGCTCAGGTAGAGGGCATCCTCGTGAAGCGGCTCGCGCTCCAGTAGGGAGTTGAGCTCGGTACGGGCGGCCTCCGGGCGGCGGGCGGCCAGGGCCAGCATCAGGGCGTGCTGGTAGTGCAGGTCGATCTGCTCGGGCTGGGCTTCCCGCCCCTGGTGGAGCAGCTCGAGGGCCGCCCCCGTTTCGCCACGGTCGGACAATTGCCAGGCATGGTCGATCAGTTCAGCGGCATCCTGGGGGGGAGCCTGGGCGGAAGTTGGTGTATGCACGGGTGGTGATTTTTGGGGGACGGTGTCCGGCGGGGCTTGCGACGGGGACGGTTTTTCGGCTGGAGCGGCAAACTGCAACAGGGGTATATAGTTCATCCGGGCGAGCGCTTCGTTGGTAATCGAGCCCAGGGCGTGTAACCGCTCGATCACTTCGGTGACCCCGATGCTCGTTTCCCGGATTTTGGCCAGGTAGCGATCGAAGGCCTCCTTATCGGCGTCGCCGAATACTTCGGCCCCCCGGCGTAATTCGATGTAACGGTCCTGCCAGTGGCTGATGTAGTGCATTTGGGCCGAGCGGCTGTTCAGGTCGGTATCTACCGCCAGCAGGAACACCCGCTGTACTGGCTGCAACATGGCTAATGCCCCGAGCATGCAGTTGGGATTGGTCAGAAAGTCGTGGCTGATCACCAGCACCAGGTCGCCCCCGGCACTGGCAGCCCGGGTGGCCAGGGCTGTGCCCTCGTTCTCCCTTTCCACCGCGAGGTGCGCGAACGGCAGTCGATCCGCCAGCACCTCCTCCAGTTGCCGTACCACGGCCAGGTCTTCGATACTGTATCCGATGGCGAGTGGGGTCATACTGGGCGGCAAGGATGGGCGGCCAAAATAGGTAAACTAATGGGAGGTGGGGAAAACTAAGTTTTACCTTTATCCTTTTGTTTCGGTATGGATAAGCGCCCCTTCAACATCTGGACCCCACTCCTCTACGCCTCCCTGCTCGCCGTAGGCTTGCTCACGGGCTACCTGCTCAATACCGACGCCCCCCTGGTCACCATCGGCCAGGGCAACAGCTCCACGGGGGGCGGTCGCGTCGAGCAACTCATGGGCTACATCGAGGCCCGCTACGTCGACGAGCCCGACCAAGAGGCCCTCTACGGGGCCGCCATCGATGCCGTCCTCGAAAAACTCGACCCCCACAGCAGCTACATCCCCAAGGAGGAGCTGCAGGCCCTCACCGAATCCATGGAGGGCAACTTCGAGGGCATTGGCATCGAGTACCTCGTCACCGAAGACACCATCACCGTGGTCAGCGCCCTGCCCGAAGGCCCCTCCGAGCTGGCGGGCATCCTGCCCGGCGACCAGGTGATCTACGTCGAGGACAGCCTCGTCACCGGGGTCACCGAGCGGGAGATCGACCCGGCCAGTCTCATGCGGGGCGCGGAAGGGTCGGCGGTCACCGTCCGCATCCGCCGGCCCGGACGGCCCGGGCTGCTGTCCTTTACCCTCAACCGGGCCCCCATTCCCGTCTACAGCGTGGATGCCGCCTACAAGATCGCCGACCAGACCGCCTACGTCAAGATCAACCGCTTCAGCCAGAACACCTACTCCGAGTTCATGGCCGCCCTCGAAACCCACTTGGAGAACGAGGACGCCCGCAACCTCATCATCGACCTGCGGGGCAATCCCGGCGGCTACCTCCAGGAAGCCACCAAGCTCTTGAGTGAGCTCTTCGTCGAGCGGGGGGAACTGCTCGTCTACACGGAGGGCCGCCATTCCAGCCGCCAGCCCTACAAGAGCAGCGGCCGGGCCCGCTACAACATCCAGAAGGTGGCCATCCTGGTCGACGGCGGCTCGGCCAGCGCCAGCGAGATCGTCGCCGGGGCCGTGCAGGACCACGACCGCGGCATCGTCGTCGGCCGCCGCACCTTCGGCAAGGGACTCGTCCAGGAACAATATCCCCTCTCCGACGGCTCCGCCCTGCGCCTCACCGTCGCCCGCTACTACACGCCCAGCGAGCGCAGTATTCAGCGCAACTACGTGGGCGACGAAGACTACCGCGGTGACCTCAACCGCCGCTACGAAAGCGGCGAGCTCACCGGGCGCACCGCCGTGCACGTAGACAGCTCCCTGCTCTACTACACCGACAACGGCCACCCCGTCTTCGGCGGCGGCGGCATCACGCCCGACTACTACGTACCCCTCGACAGCAGTTTGAACAACGAGGACTTTCTGCAAATCCGCCAGCAGATCCCCGCCTACATGTTCACTTACCTGCGGGAGCACCCCCAGGCGGAGCGGTACGCGGACGTGGAGGACTTCGTCCGCAATTACCGGCCGGACATGGACGCCATCATCGGTGACCTCAGCGAACTGGCCCGCGGGGAGTACGGCGCGGTCAACGACGACCTTCCCCTCCACCTGCGCAGTGAACTCGAGTTGTTCTTCCGCTCCCGGCTGGCCCGCCAGCTCTTCGGAGCCTCCGCTTACTACGAAGTTTACAACCGCGAGGATGAGACCGTGCGGGAGGCCCTGCGGCTGTTGTCTAACGCCGATCCGCTGGCCGCGGCCCGGGGACGCTGAATCATGGCTCCGCTCGAGTCAGGCTCTTTCTTAATCGCTTTTTCCACCTAGACAGCTCCCGATAGGGCCCGAACAAGGGGTGGTACTCCTTGAGTAACTGCAGCTTTACGTTGTAAGCGAGAAAAGGGAAAAGGGTAGCATAGAAAAGATTATGCCTCAGCGCTTCCAGCTCATCCCCTATATCTCCCCTGGCCCGGTTTACTGCCGTGGCTTGTTCGGCATGGAGCCGAAAGGTGGCCAACCGTTCATTCACGAAACCTACCCGGTAGTAAGGCATGAGCCGGTAATACATCTCGAAGTCCAAACACTGCCGGTATTTTTCACTAAACATTCCCACCCGCTCAAACACTTGTTTTCGAAAGAGGGTGGCGGTGGGTTCGCCGATTTTATTTTCGGGGCTGAACAGCAGGTTTTGAGCGCGCAAGCAATCCCGTCCCTCATTCACCTCCCTTAAATCTATCCAAGAGGTATGGAGCTCCCCGAGTCTTTCGGCCCAGTGTTCATGCTCGGCGTTACCCGCTTCCCCGAGAATACTGCGCCGACAAAATACCAGGCCAATCGTAGAGTCCAGTTGCGCCACGCTCACCATTTTCTCGACACAGTCTGGACGTAGAAAGTCATCCTGAAACAGAAACTTGATGTATTTCCCACCGGCGTGTCGCACGCAGTGATTCCAGTTTGCCCCGATTCCGGAGCGTTGGTGGGGGTAAATATGCATTGGGATGTCAGTGTCCGGTATACAGTCGCGTATGATTTCGAGGGATCTATCCGACGACTGATCGTCCGATACCACGATCTCTAGTGGGCGGTAGGTCTGTGCCAGGGCGGAGGCCAGGGCCTCCCGCAAATAGCGTTCGCCATTGCGTACCGGGATGCAGATGGAGACTAGATCTTTACTCATGGTGTGGTACTAACTTATAAATTAAGCACCGCAGGCCTTACCCAACGCCTTACTAAGCGCTTGTTTGGGTTTTCCGAGCCTGACGAAAACGCCGCTAATTTGGGGCTAATCAAGCCTCGCAAAGGGGAGGTGCACTTCGTGGCTGCTTCGCGGTGACGGGTTGAACGACCTTTTTCGGGGCGAAGAGTAGGCGTAAAAGAGCAAGTTTGCGGCGGTGAGTGGAATCCCAAACAAGCGCTATTTGAACGGTAGCCGCCATCAAGTCCTTCCCCCATTTTAGTAAGGGTAGCAGCCTGATCATTGCGGTGTAAATTTACCCCGCAAACCCCTCCGCTAGAGTGAAACATGAGCCTTCATCACATATCGTAATTTCTGGTACGGGTCGAGCTGGTACGACTCTACTCGTTCAGCTCTTTATCGCTTTAGAATTTGATTGCGGATCATACGGAAAAGATGCACCCCGTATGTTGTATCATGAGTCCCCACGGGCCGGTTTGGAATTTGATTTGAGACAGCCCCACCCCCCACGCGTCGTGAAGGACCCATACTTCTGCGACTACGCCCAAGAGGTGTACGACAATCCCCTAGTGAATGTCGAGACCTTGATCGTGCCGATCCGCGATTTGCGCGCGGCGGCCGATAGTCGGCGACGGAATCAACAACAGTTCTCCGCACTGGTCCCATTATGGAAAAAAATCAGCAGTATGCTTGTAGGACAACCTAAGCTAGCTCCCGGCGGCCTGTGGGATCAAGAATCATTCGGTAAAAATCAGCAAGAACGAGTACTTCTGCACAAGTTCTATAATCTTCTCTTACTAACCGCCGCACGGCAAATACCCGTAATCTTACTTCAATTTCCCAAGTTTGCCCTGGATAGTACCTATACCTACCAGAAACTTAGACCCGTGCTTGGTGATCTTCCGTTCTCCGACTTTCAGGAGGCCTTTCAACAAGTCGTTGACCCCAAACTGCTCAAGGGTAGTTAAGCGCTTGTCTGGGTTTTCCGAGCCTGACGAAAACGCCGGTATTTTGGGTCTATTCGAGCCTCGAAAAGGGGAGCCTAGCGGACTAAGTGACACTTTTCGAGGCGAAGATTAGATCCAGAAGAGTACGTTTACGGCGGTGAGCGGAATCGTAAACAAGCTCTAAAACTCAGCGTCGGTGTAGCTGGACCATCACGCCTCACTCGATCCCCCGAAATAACGCCCATAGCTGATCGCGCCGCGGCGATTCCGCCACGATTTTTACCTGCTCCTTCTTGACGGGGTGCAGAAACTCCAGGCTCCGGCTGTGCAGGTTGATGTTGCCGTCCTCGTTGGCCTGTCGGAAGCCGTACTTGAGGTCGCCGCGTATGGGGCATTCCAGTTGCTGGGCGAGTTGCACCCGGATCTGGTGGGGGCGCCCGGTCAGGGGGGTGACCTCCAGCAGCACGTTGGTCCCCACCCGACCCAGCAAGCGGTAGTCGAGAATCGCCTCCTTGGCGCCCTGGTGACGGTTGCTGTTGGCCTTGGGCAGAAGCTTGCTGATGTTCTTCTTCGCGTCCTTGTAGATGAAGCCCGTCAACCGCCCCTCGATCGGTGAGGGCTGCTCGGCCACGATGGCCCAGTACTTCTTGGTGACCTTGCGCTCCCGGAAGAGCTCGGTCATGCGGGTAAGGGCCTTGGAGGTGCGCGCGAAGAGAATCACGCCCGACACCGGGCGGTCCAGGCGGTGGATCGAGCCCAGGAATACGTCCCCCGGTTTGTTGTAGCGCAGCTTGACGTACTCCTTGGCCAGGTCCATGACCGTTACGTCGCCCGTTTCGTCCCCCTGGCTGAGGTAGCCCGCCGGCTTGTTGACGGCGATGAGGTGGTTGTCCTCGTATAGAACCTGAAGCTGCATGCAGTTGTCTTTAGGGCACCGGTACGCCGGGCTGGGGAAGTAACGCCCCCGCCGCCCGGAACGTTAGCCCCAGCCCCGAATTATTATGCCTCCCGCCCCCTACCACCTGAGCCTCGGCTTCAGCCCCTGCCCCAACGACACCTTCATCTTCGATGCCCTGGTCCACGGGCGCATCGACACCGAAGGCCTCACCTTCGACGTCACCCTCGCCGACGTCGAGGAACTCAACCGCCTGGCCTTCGCCGGAAGACTGGACGTCACCAAGCTCAGCTACCACGCCCTGGGCTTCCTCACCGATGACTACAGCCTGCTGCACGCCGGCAGTGCCCTCGGGCGTGGCGTAGGACCCTTGTTAGTTAAACCGAAAAAAGAAAACTCTGGAGGAGTAACCATGCTCCCCCGTACGGTGGCCATTCCGGGCAAGTACACGACCGCGAACTACCTGCTCGGCCTGGCCTACCCCACCCTGACGGAAAAGACGGAAGTGCGCTTTAGTGACATCGAGGGCGCGGTGCTGGCCGGCACCTACGATGCCGGCCTGTTGATTCACGAAAACCGCTTTACCTACGCCGAGCGGGGACTCGAGCGGATCACCGACCTGGGCGAGTACTGGGAATCCACCACGGGCTACCCGATCCCACTGGGGGGAATCGCCGTGCGGCGCTCCCTAGCCCGGGAGGTACAGCTGCGGGTAGACCGCGTGCTGGCCCGCTCGGTGGCCTACGCCTTCCAACACCCGCAGGCCAGTCAGCCCTACGTAGCGGCGCATGCGCAGGAAATGGATGCGGAGGTGATGCGGCGGCACATTGCCCTGTACGTCAACGATTACACCCTTGACCTGGGGGAGGAAGGACGGGCCGCGGTCGTTCACTTCATCCGGGATGGACGGGAGAAGGACATCATCCCGCGGGGTACGGACGACTTTTTCGTCTAGTTTTCCGTTCTTTGTCGCCATACCAAAAACTCCACCCCCCATGGCAAAGCAATCCTTCCGCGCCGGCGTACTCTACGGCGACGAGGTAACCGAACTCTTCAATTACGCCCAGGCCAACAACTTTGCCCTGCCCGCCGTCAACGTCACCAGCAGCAGCACGGTCAATGCCGTGCTGGAAACGGCCAAGGCCCTCAACAGCCCCGTGATCATCCAGTTCAGCAACGGGGGTGCGCAATTCTTTGCCGGCAAGGGGCTCGGCAATGCCGACCAGAAAGCCGCCATCGTCGGGGGCCTCAGCGGCGCCATGCACGTGCACACCATGGCTGAGGCCTACGGCGTGCCCGTCATCTTACACACCGACCACTGCGCCAAGAACCTCCTGCCCTGGATCGACGGCCTGCTCGAGGCCGGTGAGAAGTTCCACGCCAAGCGCGGCTTCCCCCTTTACTCCAGCCACATGCTCGACCTCAGCGAGGAGCCCCTGGAGGAGAACCTCGGGATCAGCTCCAGGTACTTCGAGCGCATGGCCAAGATCGGCATGACCATCGAGATCGAACTCGGCGTCACCGGCGGCGAGGAAGACGGCGTCGACAACTCCGACGTCGACAGCAGCCGCCTCTACACCCAGCCCGAGGAGGTCTTCGAGAGCTACCAGGCCCTCAGCAAGATCAGTAAGCGCTTCACCGTAGCCGCCGCCTTCGGCAACGTCCACGGCGTCTACAAGCCCGGCAACGTCGAGCTGCGCCCCGTGATCCTCAAAAACAGCCAGGACTTCGCCAAGGAGAAGCTCGGCGTCTCCGAAGATCCCATCCACTTCGTCTTCCACGGCGGCTCCGGCTCCAGCCAGGAGGAGATCCGTGAGGCCATTTCCTACGGCGCCATCAAGATGAATATCGACACCGACATGCAGTGGGCTTACTGGGACGGCGTGCGGGCCTACGCGAGCAAGCACCACGACTTCCTCCAGGCCCAGATCGGCAATCCCGAAGGCGAGGAGAAGCCCAATAAGAAGTACTACGACCCCCGCGCCTGGGTGCGCAAGGCCGAGGAAGCCTTCGTTGCCCGCCTCAAGACGGCCTTCGAGGACCTCAACTGCGTGGACGTCCTGGGCAGCTAGTGAATCAGGATTGGACTAAGCAATAGCTTGACGCCGACAGCGTGGTGCTGGACGAGCGGACAAAAGTTCAGCATAGCCGGAGCTACGGTTGATTTTTGGCGGGGAAGTGCAGCGCCGCGCTGGCAAGTCAAGGGGCAGCTTATTTCGGTCGTGAAGCACTAGGCCGTACCGCCACCGGGCCCGCCCGTAATCGCGGACCCGCTCGTTACCTTTGGGCCCGTGGCCTGGATTCCCTTTTTCGTACTGTTGCTGCTCTGCCTCACGGCGGTGCTGCACACCTACGTGATCTACCCCCGGTACGTCATCCGGGCGGCGGCGCGCGGGTGCGGGGAAGTTGCGCCCGTCACGCCGGCCCCGGAACACGAGCAAGCGTGGCCCCCCGTCTACGTACTCATGGCCGTGCACAACGAGGAGGCGGTGCTGGCGCAAAAGCTGGCCTCGCTCGCGGAACAAGATTACCGCGGGGCCCTGAGGATCTACATCGGCGACGACTGCAGCGAAGATGGTACGGGAGAGATCCTAAGCAGTTACGCCGGGCGCTACCCCAAGCGCTTCCAGCCCTCCCGAAACGCGCAGCGCAGCGGCAAGCCCGGCACCATCAACGCCCTGGCCGCCGCCCTGCCGGGGGGGGGCGTGTACGTGCTGACGGATGCCAGCGTACTGCTGCGGCCGGATACGATCACGGAATTGGTCCGGCCGATGCTGACCGATCCGGGCCTGGGCGTGGTCGATGCCCGGATGGTGCACACCGGTCTGGAAGCGGCGGGCATCAGCCGGCTCGAAGACCGCTACATCAACCGGGAGGTGGTCATCAAGCAGGCGGAGAGCACGCTGTGGCGGCGCATGATCGGTCCCTTCGGGGGCTGCTGGGCCCTGCGCGCCGCGGCCTTCACGCCGGTGCCGCCGAACTTCCTGGTCGACGACTTCTACCTCTGCATGGCGGCCTACGAGGCCGGCTGGCGGGGCATCAGTACGCCCCACGCGCTGGCCTACGAGGGCGTGGGGCAGTCCGTGGGTGATGAATTTCGGCGCAAGCGCCGCATCGGGGCGGGCAACTGGCAGAACCTGGTGCGCTTCCGGCGCCTCTGGTGGCCCGCCTGGCGCGATCCCCTCGCCTTTGCCCTGTTTAGCCACAAGGTGCTCCGCTGGGTGACCCCCCACCTGCTGCTGGTGGGGGCCGCCTGCTGGCTGGCGGTGATCGGCCTGACGGGCAACTATTGGGCAAGCCTCTTGTTTGTGCTGGTGACCGCCACGGGGGGATTTGCCATTGCAATCGAGCCCGTCCTGGCCTTTTTTGGAATTCATAGCACCCGCGTGCGCGCCCTCCACTACTTTGTGGCGATGAACCTGGCGCTGCTGCTGGGCTTCCTTCGCTACTTAAACGGAATCACAAGCAATGTCTGGCAACCTTCTCACCGACACGAAACCGATGGAACAGGACTCGATCCGCGCTAAACTGAACACCATCGAGGAGGCCATCTCCGACATCCGCGCCGGCAAGGTCATCATCGTGGTCGACGACGAGGACCGCGAGAACGAGGGCGATTTCATCTGCGCGGCCGAACGCATCACCCCCGCCATCATCACCTTCATGGCCACCCACGGGCGCGGACTCATCTGCACCCCCATCGAAGAGCAACACGCCGATGTCCTCGACCTGCCCATGATGGTCAACACCAATACGGACATCCACGAGACGGCCTTCAGCGTCAGCATCGACCTGATCGGCCACGGCTGCACCACCGGCATCAGCAGCTACGACCGGGCCACCTGCATCCGCCGCCTCACCGAGCGGAGCGCCCGCCCCTCGGACTTCGCGCGCCCCGGCCACGTCTTCCCCCTGCGGGCCGTCAAGGGGGGCGTACTGCGCCGCACCGGCCACACCGAAGCGGCCGTGGACCTGGCCCGCATGGCCAATCTGTTTCCCGCCGGCGTCGTGGTGGAAATCCTCAAGCCCGACGGCACCATGGCCCGGCTGCCCGACCTCATCGAGCTGGCCCGGGAGCACCAACTGAAGATCATCACCATCGAGGACCTGGTGGCCTACCGCCTCAAGACGGAGCGGCTGGTGGAAGCCGAATTTTCGATGGACCTGGACACGCGCTACGGCCCCTTCCGGCTGACCGCCTACCGGCAGACAACCAACGAGGACGTGCACCTGGCCCTGACCCACGGCGAGTGGCTCCCCGACGAAGCCGTGCTCACCCGCGTCCACAGCAGCACCAGCGGCCGCGACCTCCTGCACAGCCTGCTGAGCGGCTACAGCACCGGACTCCACGGCCCCCTCGAAAAAATCGCCGAGGCGGGCAAGGGCATCCTGCTCTTCATGCGCCCCCACCAGGACGCCAACGACATCATCGCCGGTCTGCGGCTGCTGAAGTCGCGCATGCAGGACGGCAAAAGCGTTCGGCCCCCGGAACCGCGCAGCGAGGAACAGCGGGATTTTGGCATCGGGGCCCAGATCCTGCGCGACCTCAACGTGTCCAAGCTCCGGGTGCTCAGCAACTCGCCGCGCACCCGCATCGGACTGGAGGGCTACGGCCTGGAGATCGTCGAGTTCGTAAGCATGTAGAGGCAGGGTAAACCCTTGCCTAGATGCTATCTTTGCCCCAAATTTAACCTCCCATGGGACGCGCATTCGAATACCGGAAGGCCCGCAAGATGAAACGCTGGGCCGGCATGGCCAAGGCCTTCACTAAGGTTGGCCGCGAAATAAACATCGCCATCAAGGAAGGGGGTCCCGACCCCGACTACAACCCCCGCCTGCGCCTCGCCATCGGCAACGCCAAGGCCGTGAACATGCCGAAAGCGAACGTGGACGCCGCCATCAAGCGGGCCACGGAAAAGGACTCCGCCAACTACGACGAGGTGACCTTCGAGGGCTACGGGCCCCACGGTATCGCGATCCTGGTCGAGGCCACCTCCGACAACAACAACCGGACCGTAGCCAACATCCGCCACGTCTTCTCCAAGTACGGCGGCAGCATGGGCGTCAATGGCTCGGTGGACTACATGTTCGAGCGCAAGGGCCAGTTTAAGGTCCGCCAGGACAAGCTGACGGGCGACCTCGACGAGATCGAACTGGAGCTCATCGACGCCGGCCTCGACCGCATCGAGCAGGACGAGGAGGAAATCACCTTCTACACCGCCTTCGAGGACTTCGGCACCTTCCAGCAGGAACTCGAAGCCCGCGGCATCCCAGTAGACAATGCCGAATTGGTGCGCATCCCCAGCCACACCAAAGAGCTGAGCGATGCGGAGGCCGAGGCGGTCATCCGCCTCATCGATATGCTGGAGGAGGATGACGACGTGGCGAACGTCTTCCATACCATGGATGAGAGCGAAGAATAAGCGCATGCCTCTTGCTCCCGCTGACTACATAGCCCGCCTGGACGGCAGCGACCCGGCCGCCTGGCCCCACCGCGTACACTCCCCCGGCCGCATCAACCTCATCGGCGAACACCTCGATTACACCGGCGGCCTGGTGCTGCCGGCCGCCATCGACCGGGGCATCCGCTTCCTGGCGCGGCCCCACGGGAAGGCCGAGTGGAAGCTCCACGCCGTAGACATCGGCGAAACCTTCACCCTTGCTCTGCCCATCACCGAACGGAGCGGGGAACGCTGGGTGGACTACCTCGCGGGGATCGGCGTGCAGTATCAGGACCAGGGCCACCTCCTGCCGGGACTCGAGATCGTCTTCGGGGGTGACCTGCCCCGGGGGTCGGGCATGAGCAGTTCCGCCGCCCTCGAGGGGGGTATGGCCTTCCTGCTGAACGAACTACTCGGTACCGGCCTAAGCCGGCCGGACCTCGCCCGGCTCTGCAAGCGCTCGAGCAATACCTTCCTGGGTATCCCCAGCGGTATTATGGACCAGTACGCCAGCCTGAACGGCCGGGCATCCGGGCCTATCCTGCTGAACTGCCATACCGTGGAGTCCGAGCCGGTCAAGAACGGGATGGAGGGCTATAGCTTCCTACTGATCAACTCCATGGTCTCCCACGACCTGAGCGACGGGGCCTACGCCCGGCGGGTGGAGGAGTGCGCCACCGCCCTGGCGGCCATTCGTGCGCGGTTTCCTGCAGTCGACCACCTCAGCGCCGCCACGGTCGATCAGCTGGCCGCCGTGCGTGACGATCTGGACCCGACCGCCGCCAAACGCGCGGGCTACGTGATCGCCGAGAACGAACGGGTGCGCCGGGCCGTCACGGCCCTGGAGGCGGGCAGCGAGCGGGAGTTCGGTGCATTGCTGAACGCCACCCACGCCGGGCTGCGCGACGAGTACGCGGTGAGCTGTCCGGAAATCGACTTTCTCCAGCGGGTGGCTACCGATCAGGAGGGCGTGGCCGGTGCCCGGCTGATGGGCGGCGGCTTCGGGGGGTGTACCATCAACCTGATCCGTGTCGATAAGCTTGCCGCGGTCCAACTGGCGGTGGCCGAGGCCTACGCCGCCGAATTTGGCTTAGACCCGGAATTCTACCCCGTCAACATTTCGGAGGGGACCCACTTGGTCTAGAGAACGCGCTGGAGGGCCTGCTCGATGGCGGCGGCTCCGCGCAGGCCGATCTCGGCAATGTTGCCCTCGCGGTCGATCAGGAAAGTGGCCGGGATGGCGCGCACCCCGTACTTGGCCGAAGCCTCCCCACTCCACTGTTTTAGCTCACTGCCGTGGTACTCCCAGCTCAGCCCGTCCTGGGCAATGGCTTGCTGCCACTTCTTGCGCTGGTTTTCCGTAGCGATCATGACTTCTTCGGGGCTGAGCCGTTCGGCCTGGCTGCTGTTGAGGCCGTCCAGGCTGACGCTGAAGATCGTAAAGCCCTTGTCTTTGTACCGGTCGTAAACCTTCACCACGTTGGGGTTCTCGCGGCGGCAGGGCACGCACCAGGCGGCCCAAAAATCCAAGAGGACCACCTGTCCCTTCAGGTCGGAGAGTTGGTAGGTCTTGCCGTCGGGCCCGGGGAGGCGCAGGTCGGGGGCCGGCTGGCCGACCTGGATCTGCGCCTGCGACTTGAGGAAGGCGATCTGTTGCTTCAACTGCGTGAGGTAGGCCTGGTAGCTTTCGCGGCTGGGGGAGTCTTTGGGTAGGCGCTCCATGGCCGTTTCGTGCAGCGGGAGGCCCTGCTCCCCGGCACGCATCAGCGCATTGAAGGTCACGAAGGCGGCGGTATAGGGATTCTCTACCTCATCCACAACCGCTTTGAACTCCTCCAGACCGGACAAATTCTTAATGCGCTGCATGGTAGCTACGCTTTCGCTGGCTGCCTCGGAGCCGTTGATCGCAAAATCGTACTGGCCGAAGGTCGACACCTTCCCGTCGATCTCCACGTGGTGGTCCGCTTCCGCCAGCGCAAAGGTGGCCTTCTGAGCACCGACCCGTACTTCGTACAGCCCTGGCTTTAGTCCCTGGGGAAAGGTGAAGGAGAAATCGCCCGCGGGGTCGATGGGACTGCTCTTCAGCATCTCCTTCTCCCCGCCGATAACGATGCGGTCGAGATTGGCGGAGAGGCCGGCGGCATTATCCAGGTGCACGTCGATCGTGGTACCGGACTCGGCCTCGTCACAACCGACCGACAACAAAAGGAGCAACAGACCGATCAGGGGAAGCACACGGAGCATCGGGATGGATTTTCTCAGAAAAAGAATGAGCGCGCAGTTTGGTTGACTTCTCCCCGCGGGTGGCCCGTTAATCAGGCGTTAAGCCTCCAGGATCGCGGCCAGGGTGTCGTTGTGCCGGATGTCCCAGGCCATGAGGTCGCCCCAGTCCTCCCCGTCCACGGTCAGGTCATTGCCCTCCACGCGGCCGAGGATGGTAAAGCCCACCTGGTGATCCCGCAGCAGTTCCTCCAGCTCGCCGGTCTGGGACTCGTCGGCGGTGACCACCACCCGGCCCTGGGCCTCCCCGAAGAGGAAGGCGTCGCGGCGCATGGAGGGCTGGGTGTCGACGGTGAAGCCGTGGCCCCCGGTGATGGCCGATTCGCAGAGCGACTGAAACAGGCCGCCGTCGCTGACGTCGTGGGCACTTTTGACGTGCTGCCCGCGAATCGCCGCCAGAATGGCACGGTGCAGCCGCTGCTCCTTCTCCAGGTCGAAGTAGGGCACGGGACTGTGCTCGATGCCGTGGATGGTCCGCAGGTATTCCGAGGAACCGAGGTCCTCGTAGTTGTCGCCCACCAGGTAGATCACGTCGTCCTGCTGCTTGAAGCCGAGGGACATGGTGCGCTTGACGTTGTCGACCAGGCCGAGCATCCCGATGGTCGGGGTGGGATACACCGGCTCGATGCGCCCGCCCTCGTACTGCGACTGGTTGTAGAAGCTCACGTTGCCGCCGGTCACCGGGGTATTGAAGGCCCGGCAGGCCTCGCCCATTCCCTTGATCGCGTTGACGAACTGGTAAAAGGCCTCCGGATTGTAAGGGTTGCCGAAGTTGAGGCAGTTGGTAATGGCCACCGGCTCACCGCCGGAGCAGACGATGTTGCGCGCCGCTTCCGCCACGGCGATCATGGTGCCTACGTAGGGATCGGCGTAGACGTAGGCGGAGTTGCAGTCCGTGGTGACGGCCAGGGCCTTGTGGGTACCCTTGATGCGCACGAGGGCGGCGTCGGAGGGCGTGTTTTCGGTGATGCTGTTGGTGCGCACCGTGCCGTCGTACTGTTCGGTGATCCAGTTTTTGGAGACCAGGCTGGGGGCCTTGAAGAGTTTTTCGGCGACGGCGCGCAGGTCCCGCGGGACGTCCACCGAAGCCATGTCGAAGGCCTCCACCTGGTCGAGGTAAGTGGGCCGGCGGGTTTCGCGTTCGTACACGGGGGCTCCACCGCCGAGGACGAGCGGCTCGGCGGGTACGTCGGCCACCACTTCGCCCCCGGCGTAGAATTCGAGGCGGCCCGTGTCGGTCACTTCGCCGATCTGCTCGCACTCGAGGTCCCACTTCTCGAAGACGGCCAGGATCTCCGCTTCCCGTCCTTTTTCACAGACGATGAGCATGCGTTCCTGACTTTCGCTCAGGAGAATTTCCCAGGGCTTCATGTCCGCCTGACGGGTTGGCACCTTATCGAGGTCGATGCGCATGCCCGTACCGGATTTGGCGCTCATTTCGGAGGTCGAGCAAGTGATGCCGGCCGCGCCCATGTCCTGCATCCCGACCACGGCCCCGGTGGCGATGACTTCGAGGCTGGCCTCGAGCAAAAGTTTTTCCTGGAAGGGGTCGCCCACCTGCACGGCCGGGAGGTCTTCGGCGCTGTCCTCGGTGAGGTCGGCCGAGGCGAAGGTGGCCCCGTGGATACCGTCCTTACCCGTGGCCGAGCCGACGATGAAGACGGGATTGCCCGGTCCGTCGGCCGCGGCGGAGACCGTCTCGCCGACCTTCACGATGCCCACCGACATGGCATTCACCAAGATGTTCTGGTTGTAGCTGGGGTGGAAGTAGACCTCGCCACCGACCACGGGCACGCCGAAGCAGTTGCCGTAATCGCCGATGCCCTTCACCACGCCGGCCACCAGGTGCTTGGTGTGCGCCAGGTGGGGGTCGCCGAAGCGCAGGCTGTTCAGGGAAGCGATGGGGCGGGCGCCCATGGTGAAGATGTCGCGGTGGATGCCCCCTACCCCGGTGGCCGCGCCCTGGTAGGGTTCGATGGCGGAGGGGTGGTTGTGGCTCTCGATCTTGAAGGCACAGGCCAGGCCGTCGCCGATGTCGACCAGCCCGGCGTTCTCCTCGCCGGCCCCGACCAGCAGGCGCTCCCCGTCGCGGGGCAGCGTCTTGAGCCACATGATGGAGTTTTTGTAGGAGCAGTGTTCCGACCACATGACCGAGAAAATACTCAGTTCGTTGAAGTTGGGCGTACGGCCCATGATTTCCACGATCTTGTCGAATTCATCGGCGGTGAGTCCGAGGTTTTTCGCGATGCTTACGTCGACGGTTGCGCTGCTTGCCGTGGCCATAGGGTTGGGGTAGTTGAGGGGCAAAAGTAGGGAATTAGTCGCGGCACCGGCCCGCTAAACTTGCCCCGCACCCGCGTACGCGCCCCCGGACCAGAGCAGCGGGTGTATGCCGGCTGACATTTTGACCGCCGCGCCTCCGTGGCACGGTGTTGGCACTGCCAGGGGGGAGCAAGGCAGCCGTTTTGCTCCGTTTAACTTGCTTTTTTTTAACCAAAACATACCATACATGAAGCCGATCAACGATCGAGTAGTGGTCAAACCCGCTCCCGCCGAAGAGAAAACCAGTGGCGGAATCATCGTCCCCGACACCGCCAAGGAAAAGCCCCAGCGGGGTGAAGTCATCGCGGTGGGCCCCGGTAAGGACGGCAACGCAATGACCGTCAGCACCGGCGACATCGTCCTCTACGGCAAGTATGCCGGACAGGAGCTCAAGCACGAAGGGCAGGACCTGCTCATCATGCGGGAAGACGACATCCTCGTGATCCTTTAATCTCAGGACACCGGACTTCTCCCGCTTACACCAATTCTAACCTCAAAATTATACTATACTATGGCTAAGGAAATTAGCTTTGACCGCGTCGCACGTGAAAAACTGCGCACCGGTGTAGACGCCCTCGCCAACGCCGTGAAGGTGACCCTCGGCCCCAAAGGCCGCAACGTCGTTATCCAAAAATCTTTCGGAGCCCCCCAGATCACTAAAGACGGGGTTACGGTGGCCAAAGAGATCGAACTCGAAGACGCCGTGGCCAACATGGGTGCCCAGATGGTCAAGGAAGTGGCCAGCAAGACCGCGGACATCGCCGGTGACGGTACCACGACCGCTACGGTACTCGCCCAGGCCATGATCCAGGCCGGACTGAAGAACGTGACCGCCGGGGCCAACCCGATGGACCTGAAGCGCGGCATCGACCTCGCGACCAAGAAGGTCATCGAGCACCTGAAGGGACAGAGTGAGGTGGTCGGAGACGACTTCGCCAAGATCCAGCAGGTGGCCGCCATTTCGGCCAACAACGACAACGAGATCGGCAGCCTGATCGCCGACGCCATGAAGCGTGTCAGCAAGGACGGCGTCATCACCGTCGAGGAAGCCAAGGGAACGGACACCTACGTCGAGGAAGTGATGGGTATGCAGTTCGACCGCGGCTACCTCAGCCCCTACTTCGTGACCGACACGGAGAGCATGATCACCGAGTACGACAACCCCTACATCCTGATCCACGACAAGAAGATCAGCAACATGCAGGACATCGTGCCCATCCTCGAGCTGGTCATCCAGAGCGGCCGCCCGCTGCTCATCATCGCCGAAGACCTCGAGAGCCAGGCGCTGGGCGTCCTGGTCGTCAATCGCCTCCGTGCCCAACTGAAGGTGGTTGCCGTTAAGGCCCCCGGATTCGGTGACCGCCGCAAGGCCATGCTGGAAGACATTGCCGTCCTGACCGGAGGTACCGTCATCAGCGAGGAAAAAGGCTACAAGCTCGACCAGACCACCCTCGACCTGCTCGGCAGCGCCGAGAAGATCACCGTCGATAAAGACAACACCACCATCATCGACGGTGCCGGTGACCAGGACATGATCAAGGGCCGCGTCGGTCAGATCAAGCAACAGATCGAGTCCACCACCTCCGACTACGACCGCGAGAAACTGCAGGAGCGCCTGGCCAAGCTGGCCGGCGGTGTTGCCGTCCTCTACGTGGGTGCCGCTACCGAAGTGGAAATGAAGGAGAAGAAGGACCGCGTCGACGACGCCCTCCACGCTACCCGTGCCGCCGTCGAGGAAGGCATCGTAGCCGGTGGCGGTGTCGCCCTGGTACGCGCCATCGAAGCCCTGGAGGGCCTCGAAGGCGAGAACGAAGACCAGAAGATCGGGATTCAGATCGTGCGCAAGTCGCTCGAATCCCCCCTGCGTACCATCGTGGACAACGCGGGTGTGGAAGGAAGCGTCGTTTTGCAGCAAGTTCGTTCTAACACGGGCAGCTACGGCTACAACGCCCGCACCGGAGAGTACGAAGACCTCAAGAAGGCCGGCGTGATCGACCCCACCAAGGTCACCCGCATTGCCCTGGAGAACGCCTCCTCGATTGCCGGAATGGTCCTGACGACCGAGTGTGTCATCAACGACATGCCCGAGCCCGAGGGCGCCGGCATGGGCGGCCATTCCCACGGCGGAATGGGCGGCGGCATGGGCGGCATGATGTAAGCATCGGTCGGCTATCGCTAACTACCAACCCCGGTCGGCATCCGCCGATCGGGGTTTTTTTAACCTGGTGGATTCAACACAATTCACCGGACTCGCTTTAACTGACTATGGAACTGGAAGAGGGTAAAGATAAATTTATTGAGGCCTGGGGTACGATGGGCAGTTCTTGGGGGGTTACGCGGACGATGGCACAGATTCACGCCCTGCTGCTGGTGGCCCCGGAGCCGCTGAGTTCCGACGAGATCATGGACCAACTCCAGATCAGTCGCGGCAACGTCAACACCAACACGCGCATGCTTGTCGACTGGAACCTGGTCCACAAAAAGCTCATTCCCGGCGAACGCAAGGAGTTCTTCGTGGCGGAAAAAGACATGTCCAGGGTCGTCAAGAACATCATCATCGCCCGCAAAAAACGGGAGCTCGAACCCATGCTCCGCCTGCTCGACGAGCTCAGCGGCGTGGAGGGGCAGGAGGTCGCCGCCCAAGAGTTTCGCAGCGTGGTCAAGGACCTCAAACTTTACAGCTACAAGGCCGACTCCGCCCTGGCCGCCCTGGTCAAGGTCGACAGCAACTGGTTCTTCTCCACCTTCCTGACGATGATCAAGTAAGCGCTCGTTAGCGTTCAGCTGCGGGCACTGGTTCATTCGCTTGGCGAGGCCGCAGGTGCAGAGGCAATGCCCCGGGAGGGAAACGCTGATACCTTCCCCACCTAGAACCTATCCCCCACCCCAACGTTAGCCGAGGAAATTGATCAGTGTGTCCAAGAAAAAGATTATTGTAGCGGTAGGCGGAAGCAGCGGATCGCTGTACGCGAAGGTCCTGATGGACCGGCTCAAGGAATTAGATACAAAATGGGAAAATGTTGGCGTAGTAATAACTGAGAACGGTAAGTACAACTGGAAATTCGAGTTGGGGGATGACGGATGGCAGGATTACCCCTTCGACTACTACGGGCAGCGGGAGTTCACGGCCCCCTTCGCGTCGGGGTCGGCCCACTACGGGGTGATGCTGATTTGTCCGTGCAGCATGGGACTGATGGCCCGCATTGCCTCGGGCATCTCCAACGACCTGATCACCCGCGCGGCCGACGTCATCCTGAAGGAGCGCCGCAAGCTCATCGTGGTCCCCCGGGAAGCCCCCTACAGCATGATCCATTTGCGCAACATGATGACCATCACGGAGGCCGGGGGAATCATTTGTCCTGCGGTTCCCTCCTTCTACAACAGTGCCGCAACCGCTACGGAGATCGTCCGTACCGTCGTCGACCGCGTCCTTGACCTCGCCGGCATGGACCTCGAGGATACTTACCGCTGGGGGGAGACCGAGGCACTGGACCCCATGAGCTAAGGCGGGTTCCCCCCGACGGACGGCTTACCTTGCCGCGAACTTGTTTACTATGTCCGACACGCTCTCCCTTGCCCTCCCTACCCTTGCCGGCCTCGAGGACGTCCTGGCGGAAGAACTTACCGCCCTCGGCATGCAGGAGGTCAGTGCGGGCCGGCGGGTAGTCACCTGCCAGGGCACCCGGGAACTGATGTACCGGGCCAATCTGGAGGTCCGTACCGCCCTACGGGTGCTCATCAACATCGACAACTTTCGGGTCGACCACGAGCAGGCGCTCTACGACCGGCTGCGGGCCACCAACTGGCGTAAGTACCTATTACCGGAAGGCAAACTCTTCGTGAACGTAGTCGACCCGGGCGGCTGGTTCCGCAACACCCACTTCATCGCCCAACTTACGAAAGACGCGATCGTCGACCAGTTTCGGGATAAGTACGACACCCGTCCCTCCGTCGATAAGGGAAACCCGGACCTCCGCATCCACCTGCGCATCAGCGGGGAGGGGGAAGTGGACCTCAGCGTGGACAGTTCCGGCGATGGGCTCCACCGCCGGGGCTACCGCCGCCGCACCGGCGAGGCCCCGATCAACGAAGTGCTGGCCGCCGGCATGCTGTTGCTCGCCGGCTACACGGGCCAACAGGCATTCGTAGACCCCATGTGCGGCTCGGGCACCATCGTGGCCGAAGCAGCCATGATCGCGGCTAACCACGCCCCCGGACTGCTGCGGCACTTCGGCTTCGAGCGCTGGCCGGACTTTGATCCCGCGGAGTGGGGAGCAATTCGCCAGGCGGCGCTGGACCGACGCAGCACCCCGCCCTACCCCATCCTCGGTGCCGACATCGACGGGGTGGCCGTAGCCATCAGCCGAGCCACCCTGGAACGGGCGAACGTGTTGCAGTACGTGACCCTGGAGGAAGCGGATTTTACCGAGCTTTCTCCACCCCCGGCAGGGAATGACGCTCCCGACGGACTGCTGGTCACTAACCCGCCCTACGAACTGCGTATGGAAACCGGCGACATCGAGGCCTTCTACCGCACGATCGGCGACACCTTCAAGACGAATTGGGCGGGCTACACCGCCTGGCTGATCTCGGCCAATTCAACGGCCATCAAGCGGGTGGGACTAAGGACCAGCAGGAAAATACCCCTGATGAACGGACCGGTGGAGGTCCGCTTCTGTAAGTATGAGCTGTATAAAGGCACCGCCCGCTAACGTAAAAAATCGAGGGTGGCCTGCAGCTGTGCGTCCCGGTCCAGCGCGATGTCCTCCGCGGTGATGGGCACGTAAAGATCTGGAGTGAGGATACCCGCTGTGGCGTAGGTCGGGCGAATGCGCCAGTTCTTCAGCGCTAATATGAACTCCTCCTGTTGCCCGATAATAAATTGCTGCGTAAAGCCCCCGTACAGCAATGAGTTGGATGCCCCACTGGGTTCGCCGACCAGCGTACCCCTGCTCGATCCCTGGTTATAGCGCGCCATCAGGGCCGCGGCGGAGTAGGTCAGGGGATTGCATTAAGGCCACTACCCGTCCGCTAAATCGCGGACAGTCTGGCTGGGGCCGGATGTGACGCATTAATTTGGATTGTACGTAACTGCTATCCCGTTTACGGACCCCGCTAAGCCGTAAACCGATCGGGTTCCAAGTGCTCTTCCCGGCGGCGGTGGGTCCCCTGGAATCCATCGAATCCACCGGGGGGAAGGGATCTTCCGTGAGGTAGGAAAAAAGATCACAGGCAATGCTGAGTTGCCCGCCGGTGTTGCTGCGCGGGTCCAGGACCAAGTTCTGGACCTCCGAGTCGGCGATTTGAGTAAGGTAGGTCCTGGTAAGTTTTTGAAACACTGGTTTTCCCTAACCGCTTGTTGCTGAAGCTGCTCACCTTCAGGATTCAGGCAGTACTGTCTGGAGACATGCGCAGGCTGTACGTTGCACCTGCGTCCCCGCCCCGCTTCTTTACCGCTGGAGCGGGTTCGTACCGGATGGGTTCCAGCTCAAGCAGCAGCGTATCGTTCGTGCCCCGGGGGATCAGGAGAACGGATAGGCTGTCCCGGCGGCCATCAAGCTGCTGGTAGTTGTTGCTGAAGCCAAAGGCCGTATGGTAGCGGGCACTGTGGTCGTAGCCGTTATCGTTTATCCCGGCAAATTGTCCGAGCTCACCCAGGACCTGACCTAGCTCCTCGCTTTATGGAGTGATGGTTATAAGCCCTGTTCATACCTTTGCCCCTACGCCGTCCGACTTGGGACACAAAGGATCGACTCCGCAGGAGCTCCCCAGGGAGGACTACTTCCAGACGATTCAGCCTAAGAGCTTGTTTGCGATTCCGCTCATCGCCGCAAACTTGCTCTTTTGCGCCTATTCTTCGTCTCAAAAAGCGTCACTTAGCCCGCCACCGCGAAGCAGCCACGAAGTGCATCTCCCCTTTTAGTGGCTCGAATAGACCCACAATAGCGGCGTTTTCGTCAGGCTCGGAACACCCAAACAAGCTCTAAACTAAGCGCCTACTTTGCTATCCCTACGTACCCTTTACTACAAGCTGAGTCCCCGGCAACGGCTGTGGGTACGCCGCGCCGTGTATTGGCCCCAAGACCTCATCGACACGCTGCTGGGCAGGCGGGATCCACTCATGCCGCGCCGGGGAGATATCTACATCGGCCCCGGTAACTTTCGGGAGATCGGTCAGGCGCAGGTCGACTTACTCATCAAGCTGTTGGACTTGCGACCGGACGATGCGGTGCTGGACATTGGTAGCGGCATCGGTAGGACGGCCCTTCCGCTCACGCGGTACTTAAGTCCGGCCGCCACCTACCACGGATTCGACGTGGTGGAAAAGGGGGTGGACTGGTGTCAGACCCACCTCAGTACGCAGTATTCCAACTTCCATTTTACCTACGTTCCCCTACACAACGACTTGTACAACGAGTCGTCGGGACGGGCCAGCCACTTCACCTTCCCCTATCCGGACCGGCGCTTCGACAAGGCTTTTCTCTTCTCGGTCTTCTCGCACATGCTGGTGGATGAGATAGCCAACTACCTGCGGGAGATCGACCGGGTGCTCAACGCGGACGGTCGCTGCTTGGCCACCTTTTTCCTCTACAATGACCGGAACGCCGCCCAAATATCGACCCAGGAGGGATTTCGGTTCCCCTACCTAAGAGACGGCTACCGCCTGCTGGACGAACACGTGCACTCGGCGAACATCGCGATCGATGAGGATACCTTGGAGCAGTTGCTCGGCGGCACCAACTTGCGGGTCGAACGCATCGTGGAGGGCTACTGGAAGGCGCACGTCGGCAAGAACGGGGGGAACGACTTCCAGGATTTAGTGGTCTTCACACGAAAAAGTTAAAGGTGATAGGATTCTGACAACTATTTGCTGCTATCCTCTTTTGCCCCCCGATGCTAGCGATTTGGGAGTCCCTCCCCAAACGGCGCGGAGGGGGGAAGGACGCCGCCTTTGGTGGAAAGAATTACACTAAGCTTGCATCAACAATATACTTCCGCGAGTCGATAAAATGAGCCACGTGCAGGACAGAAGGTGCGTAATGCAGCAACTTTAAACTTTAAACCCCCGTGGCAGCTTTTGAAAAATCAAACCAGCAGAAAGCATAGTTCTTTCACTGACTGCGATCGCGCGCGCAGCTCATTCTTATGCCGGGCTGATCCCCATTTTTTCCAAAAGCAGCAGACCATTTCTCCAATTCGTATAGTGAGAATTTAGCGACGTTCTCCTCCGTTCGATGGCGGCTTCCGTCATGGAGCATCCCATCAGCCGTTCCGTGCAGCCATAAAAATCGGTTTCTTCCAGGGTGACTACGTCTTCCAGTTTAGTGTTGGCTACCATCAGTTGATTAGCGACGCAGAATCTACCGCGGTACAGCGACTCAATCAGTTTAAGCTTGATACCTGTCGCCTGGTAGGTTGGAAGTAACACCACGTGGGCATGTCGGATCAGCGCAATCATTTCCACCTCTGCTGGATCAGGCACCACGCGAATATTTGGCGACTGAAGCACCAAATATTTTAGGCGATGGGAAGGAGCTTTGCCCGCTATGACCAAATTGACCGTCTTCTTGGAAAATGCGGCGACGAGCATTTCTGCCACTTCGCTATTCTCCGAGACGGACAGGTTACCGTGGTAGAGCGCAAAATCTCCCGTTCCTGTTAGGGTTTCGACTTCCTGATTAGAATGAAAAGGGGGCAGCCAGAACGTGTTGGGGTATTGCTTCGTCAAGTACTGGGTATCCGAAACCGAAATCGCTGCTATAGGTAAGCTAGAAGGAAGCCTTCTTAGTAGTCGCCGAAGACGGTACGATTCAAGCTGGAAGAATAGTTTCTTTATCGGGTTCTGTTCTCGATTCGCAAGGTGCTGATAATACTCATGTTCCACATTATGGGAACGTAGGAGCACGGTTCTGTCTCTATATTCGTCCTTGAGCAGCACGAATAGAGAGTGAACCCCTTCCATCAGAATGGGATAGGAATTTTCATTCAATCGTTTGAGCAGTTCATCACTCCTGCGAGAGTAAGTGATGTACGGCGTAAGCGACAAGTTGCTTTTTAATCCCGTCTTGCGGGGGTAATAGTGCACCGAGGCACAATAATTATTAAGCTCCTTCCGCCGCCGCCGCCCCCCGTATTCAAAGCAGTGGAGATGAATGTGAATCCCCAAATTGTGCAGAGCCTTGATCTTGTAGAAGATATCGATCACCCCTCCGTAGTCTGCAGGGTAAGGCACGTCCAGACAGATTATGTTTATACTTTCACTCATCATCTCGACTGGGCGGTAATAAAGATCGCGTACGGTCCACTAGTCTCTTGACTAGTGGCCTTGTTGTTGCCGCGGCCAAGCGATCACTCTGAAATATGAACTTAATAGGTGTACGCACACTGATTGACATTTTCACTGGCTAAGGCTTCCTCCCCCCAGGGGGGCCGGGGCACAAAAGCCAGTCCAAGCTAAAGGTCGAGCACTTTAACGCCTACGCCACCCCCAAGCTACCGGCTGGCGTGAATCAATCCACCACCCACCACATCATCCCCTTCGTAAAAGACCGCACTCTGTCCGGGAGCCACGCCGCGCACCTCGGCATAAAATCCCACGGCCATTCGATCCGGGGCGATCTGCTCGACCAGGCTGAGGGTACCGGCATCCTTGTAGCGCACCTTCGTGAGTAACTCCACGCCCGCCTCCGGTAGGGAGGCGTACTTCTGCAGGGTAGCCCCGCCGACCAGCATACCGTTCTTGATGAGGGATTCCAGCGGGCCCAGGGTTACCGTATTGGTGGCGGCATCGATCTTACTGACGTACATGGGCTCGCCAAAGGCCTGGCCGAGTCCTTTGCGTTGACCGATGGTGTAGAAGGGATAGCCGTCGTGGGTGCCGATGACCTCTCCCCGGGTGTTGATAAATTGTCCGCCGGCGACCTGGGTTTCGAGTTCCGGGAGCCGCCGCTTGAGAAAGCCCCGGTAGTCGTTGTCCGGCACGAAGCAGATCTCGAAGCTTTCCGCCTTCTTGCTCAGTTCCTCGTAGCCGAAATCGTAGGCGAGTTGGCGGACTTCCGGCTTGGTCATGTGGCCCAGCGGAAAGCGGCTGCGGGCCATGCACTCCTGGCTCAGGCCCCAGAGCACGTAACTCTGGTCCTTCTTGTCGTCGGCGCTTTTGCGGACGTGCCACCGCCCGGCTTCGGTCTGCCGCAACTGCGCGTAGTGGCCGGTGGCGATAAATTCGCAGTCCATGGCGTCGGCCCGTTTCAGCAGGGCGCTCCACTTGATGTGGGTGTTGCAGAGTACGCAGGGGTTGGGGGTGCGGCCGGCCATGTACTCGTCGACGAAGTTGTCGATCACGTGATCACCGAATTCTTCCCGAATGTCGATGATGA
The DNA here is from genome assembly GCA_963803525.1 of Lewinellaceae bacterium. GTDB lineage: Bacteria > Bacteroidota > Bacteroidia > Chitinophagales > Saprospiraceae > Neolewinella. The sequence continues at coordinate 232,027 of CAWDMV010000001.1, read as the reverse complement.
AGTGGGGGAAGCCCATCTCGACGGCCACGCTGCGGGCGTCGTTGATGGAGTCGAGGCTGCAGCAGCCGGTTTCCTTAGTGGACCCGCCGGAGTTGGCGTAATCCCAGGTTTTCATCGTGATGCCGACGACCTCGTAGCCCTGCTCGTGCAGGATCATGGCCGTCACCGTACTGTCGATACCGCCGCTCATGGCGACCAGTACGCGTCCTAATTTACTCATATCATAGGTTTTCGCGCGGGTGCAAGGGCCCGGCCAAAAGGTCAGCAAAGGTAACGATTACCGGGCCGGCGAAGTTGCTATCTTTACCCGGATGTCGGCGTTCACTTACTTCCAGCAGTTTGAGGAGATGGACTGTGGAGCAGCCTGCCTGCGCATGGTCGCCTACGCCCACGGGCGGGAGTACAGCCTGGAGCGCCTGCGCGAACGCACCGGCATCAGCCGCGCCGGCGTCAGCCTGCTCAACATCAGCGAGGCCGCCGAGGGCATCGGACTGCAGACGCTCGCCGTAACCACCACCGCCGATCAGCTCCGGGAGGCCCTGCCCCTGCCCTGCATCCTGCCCTGGCGTAAGGATCACTTCGTAGTCCTCCACGCGGTGGACCGCGATGGCTATCACGTCGCCGATCCCGACCCCCGGGCGGGGCAGTTGCTCCTTTCCGAAGGCGACTTTCTGGCCGCCTGGGTGGACGAGGCCGACGAAGCGGGGCAGGCCGCCGGCAAGGTGCTCCTGCTCGAGCCCACGCCCGCTTTCCACGCCGCGGGCGCTGCCGAACCCGCGTCGCAGGGCTATCGCTACGTGTTGCGGTACATCCTCGGCTATGGCCGGCTGGTGGGCAACCTCGGTGCCGGACTGCTGCTCGCCCTGCTCTGCCAGCTGGCAATGCCTTTTCTACTCAAAAACCTCGTGGACGTCGGCATCGTGCTCGACGACCCGAACTTCATCACCATCGTCATCGCGGCCCAGGGGGTGCTCATCCTCACTACTACCCTGCTGGCCGGACTGCGGCGCTACATCCTCATTCACATCGGCGGGCGGGTGAACGTCAGCCTCGTCAGCGATTACATCAGCAAGCTAGTGCGGCTGCCCATGGCCTTCTTCGACAGCCGCAGCCGGGGCGATATTTTTCAGCGCATCTACGACCACGAGCGCCTGCAGGAATTCCTGACCGGCAGCACCCTGCTGCGGGTATTCAACCTGGTGAATTTTTTGGCCTTTGCCCTCGTGCTGCTGCTCTGGAGCTTCCCCTTGTTTGGCGTCTTCCTGGTCGGCACCCTGCTCAACTTCACCTGGGTGGGCTACCTCCAGAAGCGGAAGCGGGCCCTCAACAAGGCCTACTTCGGGCAGGCCGCGGCCAACAACGAGCAGCTCATGGAGATCATCGACGGCATCGCCGAGATCAAACAGAACAATGCCGGCCAACAGCGCCGCTGGGCCTGGGAGCGCAACCGTACCGGTCTCTACCGCACCACCCTGGAGTTGAATAACTTAGATCAGTACCAGCGGACGGTGGGCACCCTGATCAACCAATTTAAGAACCTGGTCATCACGATGCTGGCGGCGCTGGCCGTCGTCGAGGGCACGCTGTCCATCGGCGCCCTGGTGGCCATCCACTACATCCTGGCCCAACTTAACAGCCCGATCGAGGACCTCAGTGAGTTCGTCCGCGAGTACCAGGAGAACCTCCTCGGCCTGGAACGCATCCACGAGATCCACGACAAGGCGGACGAGCAGCCGGATGTGGAACGCAGAATGCGGGTGATCCCGGCCACGGGCAAACTCGAACTGGTGGACGTCTCCTTCAAGTACACCATGCCCAATGCCCCCTGGGTGTTGCGTGACGTGAGCGTGGAGATTCCCGTCGGTCGGGTAACCGCCATCGTGGGGGCCTCCGGCAGCGGAAAGTCTACCCTACTCAAGCTGCTCCTCGGCTTTTACCCCCCCGATGCCGGCGAACTCCTGCTGGGCGGCACGCGGCTGGCGACGATCGAGCAGCGCTTCTGGCGCGACCAGGTCGGCATGGTAAGCCAGGACGGCTACCTGTTCAGCGACACCATCGCGCGCAACATCGTGCTGGGTGAGGAGCGCATCGACCAGGAGCGCCTACTGGCCGCCGTGAAGGTGGCCCAGATCGAACGCTTCATCGACGGCCTGCCCGAGGGCTACCACACCCGCATCGGCGAGAGCGGCATGGGACTGAGCAAGGGGCAGCAACAGCGCCTGCTCATCGCCCGGGCCATCTACCACCGGCCCCGCTACCTCTTCCTCGACGAAGCGACCACGGGCCTGGACGCCTTTACCGAAGTGACCATCATGGACAATCTATTCACCTACATGCAGGGGGCCACCATCCTGATCGTCGCCCACCGCTACACCACCTTCGAGCGGGCCGACCACATCCTGGTCATGGACGAAGGCCAGATCGTGGAGCGGGGAAGCCACAACGAACTCATGGCCGACCGCAGCAACTACTTCCGCATGGTCCGCAACCAAACCCAACTCGGCAGCTGATGGAGACCCGAGAATACGCGAACGAAACCCGGGAATTCATCGGGAAACCGGCGGCCTGGCTAGTGCGCCACGGGACGCTGCTGCTGACCGCCACGGTCGTGGCCCTCGTATCGTTGGCCTCCTTCTATACCTATCCCACCACGCTGCGGGGCACGCTGGTGCTGACGACCGTAGACCCCCCACGTCAGTTGGAAGCCCGGCAGGAGATGGCCATCCAGGAGGTACTCGTGCCCGACCGCTCGGTCGTGCAGGCGGGACAGACCCTCGTGCTGGCCGCCAATTCCCGCGCTCGCCTCGAGAACGTGATGTACCTCGAGGACCAGCTCATCGAGCACCGCGGTGAGGATGCCGACGCCCTGCTCGATCTCCAACTCTCCCCCACCCTCATCCTGGGGCCGCTGGAGGAATCCGTATATGCCTTCAAGGAACAGCAGGAACGCTACCGCAACCTGACCGCCCGCCGGCTGGATGGCTACACCTCCGCGGAACTGCAACGCATGATCGCTCAAACCGAAAGGCAAGTCCGCCAGCTCCGCGGCCAGGAAGCCCCGCTGGGAGACCGCCTGGCCGGTGCCCGCCTCGGCCTGGACCGGGAGCGCCAGCTGGCGAGTGAGGGCTTGCAGGATGGCGACCAGCTGGAATTGGCCCGGGAGCGGGTCGAGCGGGACGAAGAAGCCGTTCAGGCCAATGCCGCGGCCCTGCGGGCCGCGAGCTTTTCCATCGAGCTCATGCGCAACCAGATCGAGTCCTACCGCAGCGGTCGACAGGGAAGCACTACCGGCGCGGCGGCCGGACTCAAGCAGGCGTACGACGAGCTGCAGCAGGCCGTGGCAAACTGGAAGCGGGATTTCACCGTCGTCTCCCCCATCAACGGCCGGGTGGTCTTCCAGCCCGACGTGCGCGCGGATAACTTCCTGCCCCGCGGCCGGCTGGTGGCAACCGTGCTGCCCCTCGATGCGGGAACCACCGTGGGCCGCATGCAGCTGGACGTGACGGGCAGCGGTAAGGTGGCCGTGGGCCAGGAGGTGGTCGTCCATTTTCTGCGCTGGCCCCACCTCGAATACGGCTCCGTGCGCGGTGAAATCGCTAAGGTGGGCCTGGTACCGGTGGAGCACCAGCTCCTGGTCGACGTGCGCTTCCCCGCGGGGATGCGCACCAACACCGGCTTTACGCTGGAGTCGGCACCCTACATGGAAGGCGAGGCGACCATCATCGTGGAGCGGCAGCGCCTGCTCGCCCGACTGCTGGATGTCTTTTAGGCAAAGAGCGCCTCGAACAATTCCCGCACCGTTGCGACGGTATGGATACGGATGCTGTAGCGGTCTGGATCCAGCCCCTTAGTATTGTATTTGCTCACGTAGATGCCCCGGAAGCCGAGCCGGTCGGCCTCCTGAATGCGTTGCTCGATGCGGGTCACCGCGCGGATCTCCCCGCTGAGCCCAACCTCCCCCGCAAAGCATAGATTGGGGGGTACCATGACGTCCTGGGCCGAAGACAGCAGGGCGGCCATGATGGACAGGTCGATGGCCGGGTCGTCTACTTTGAGTCCCCCGGCAATGTTCAAAAAGACGTCCTGATTACCGATGGACAGTCCGGCCCGCTTCTCCAGTACGGCCAGCAGCATGGACAGCCGCCGCAGGTCGTAGCCCGTCGCGGAGCGCTGGGCGGTACCGTAAACGGCGGCACTCACCAGCGCCTGCACCTCCACGAGCATGGGCCGCATCCCTTCCAGGGTGGCACAGACGGCCGATCCCGAGAGGTTCTCGTCGCGCTCGCTCAGCAGCAACTCGCTGGGGTTGGACACCTCCCGCAGGCCGATGGCTTCCATCTGGTAAATACCCAGTTCGTCCGTGGAGCCGAAGCGGTTCTTGAGCGTCCGTAAAATGCGGTAGGTGTAGTTGCGGTCGCCCTCGAACTGCAGCACGGCGTCCACGATGTGCTCCAGCAACTTCGGCCCCGCAATGCTGCCCTCCTTGGTGATGTGCCCGATCAGGAAGACGGGAATGCCGCTCTCCTTGGCGAAGCGCTGGAGCTCGGCGGCGCACTCCCGCACCTGGCTGACGGTGCCGGCCATGCTGTCTACGTGCGGACTGCTCAGCGTCTGGATCGAATCGGCGATCAACAGGTCGGGCTTCAACTGCGCGGCGTGCTTGAGCAGGCGGTCGGTGTTGGTTTCGGTGAGGAGGTAGCAATGCTTGGTGGCACCCCCCAGGCGGTCGGCCCGCATTTTGATTTGCTCTTCGCTCTCCTCGCCACTCACGTAGAGTACGCGCTTGCCAAGTCGCAGCGCGAGTTGTAGCAGCAGCGTGGATTTGCCGATGCCGGGCTGCCCCCGAAGAGGACGATGCTGCCCGGTACGATGCCGCCACCGAGGACGCGGTTCAGCTCCCGGTCGGGACTGATGAGGCGGTCGACCTCCCCGGCGGTGACCTCATCGAGGCGTACGGGCAGGGGTCCCCGGCCGAGCGGTCCGGCCGCCGCGGCGGCGGCCCCGTTTCCGACCGCCCGCCAGTCGGGCTGCTGCTCGATGCGGTCGTTTTTCGTCTTTACGACCTTCTCCTCCACCAGGGTATTCCACTCCCGGCAGGCGGGGCACTGCCCCATCCATTTAGGACTCTCCGCCCCGCAATTGGTACAAAAAAACGCGACTTTCACTTTGGCCATACCGATGCATTCTAGCGGACGAAGATAACACAAAATGTTTGCACTATCAGCCCTTGGAACGGCCTATCATCACCACGCCCACGATGGTCAGGGCGGCGCCCAGCCCCTGGGGCAGGTTGAGGTGTTCGCCCAGCACGAGGTACTCTCCGACGATCGTGGCGACCGGGCCCACCGCGCCAATGATGGCCGCATCGCCGGCTCCCAAACGCTTGACGCCCTCAGTGACCAGGTAGCTCGGAATCACCGTACAGAACACCGCCATCACCGCGCCGTAGGCATACACCATATGCGGCAGTCCGAGCAGCGGTTCGTCGCTCAGCGATACGTGCAGGATCACCGTAAGTGCCGCGGTCACCAGTGCAATGCTCGTGAACCGGACGTTGCCCATGCGCGGAGCCAGCCGTCCGCTTCCGATCATGTACAGGCTGTAGAGGAAGGCGGACAGGAAGACGAAGCCCGCTCCGATCCGGAAGTCGCTGCCCACCCGCAGGTCCGAGCCGCTAAAGGCCACGAAGATGCCCAGGTAGCACAGGAGCGTGGCCACCCACTGCACCCGCCGTATGGCCGTCTTAAACACTACCCGCTGGATAAGCAGCACCATCGTCGGATAGGTAAACAGGATCACCCGCTCCATGCCCGCGCTGACGTACTGTAGTCCCAGGAAATCGGTGTAGCTCGCCAGGTAATAGCCCGATACCCCCAGCACGACCACGGTGAGCACGTCCCGCCGCTGCAGGGGTGCCCGGCCGGCCCGCTGACCGCCCCGGAAGTAGCCGATGAGGAGGAAAAGCGGCAGGGCAAAGATCATGCGCAAGCCCAGCAGGCTGACGCTGCTGACCTCGTAGCGGTAGGCCAGCTTGATGATGATGCCCTTGGAACTGAAGAGCACCGCGCCGATCAGCAGGCAGAGAATGCCGATCCGCCGGACGCGATCAGCGGAACCTGGGGAAATCATGGCCGGAGCGGTTTAGTGGACGGTGAGGTAAGCCACCGCCATACCCGCGATGATCACCATGAACTTGCGCAGGGAGACCCCGTGGCGGTGACTGCCGTCGGCCTCGAAGAGGATGGTGGTAGAGATGTGCAGGAAGCTGCCCACCACCAGCGCGAGGATGCGCACCCGCCATTCCGGATCGATGCTGACCACCTCCCCCAGAAAGGCCCCGATCGGGGAAAGCAGCCCGAAGATGGCCAGGCACACCCAGACGATCCGCGGCGTATAGCCGGAGTTGCGCAGCAACAGGCCCAGGGCAAAGGCCGCCGGCAACTTGTGCAGGGCAATGCCGAAGAGCAGGTGGTCGCCGTGGGTCTCACCGGCCCGAACCGCGATCTCGGGCACCCCGGTGCCCAGCGGCAGCCCCTCCAGGAAGGCGTGGAGGCCGAGGCCAACCATCACCTGGATGGCGTAGCCGATGCGGGCGTCCTTGTGGGCGTGCACGTGCCCGTGCTCCACGCCCTGACTGAAGCCCTCCAGCAGCAGTTGAATGAAAAATCCAATCAGCAACCACACCCCCGGAGTGCCGGCGTGCTGCCCGAACACATCGGGAATCAACTCCAACGCAGCGATAGCCAGCAGGTAAGCGCCACTGAACGACAGTAATGTAGGCAGGTAAGCGCGCCAGCGCAGATCGCTGAGCAGCGCCAATCCACCCCCGGCCAGCGCAGTCGAAAAAAGCAGTACGTATTGCCAAATGGCCATAGGGGAGGAAGTGCAGTAGGGCCTTTACAAACGCCCCTTACCCGGTTTAGTTATGACCCTTTTCGTCGGCTACGCCAATGGCCTCCGGCCCGGCCGCCCGCCGGTACAGGACCACGCCCAGGATGGCCACCGCGGTACCCAGACAGGCCCCGCCCAGGATATCACCCGGATAGTGCTTGCCGACGTACACCTGGGCGAAACAGATGGAAAGCGCCCAGGCAAAGAGCACCCACTGCCACCGCCGCCGCCGGACACAGGTGAGCGATAAGACGGTGGCCACCGCAAAGTGATTCGTGGCGTGGTTGGAGGGAAATCCATACTTCCCCCCGCAGCTGACTAAGGTGCGCATGTGATCCGCCACCGAAGGTTCGGCGCAGGGCCGCAACCGCCCTACCCACGGCTTGAGCAGACTGGCCGCCACCTGGTCGGCCACCGCGATGACCAGGCCCAGGCACAGTAAGAGGTAAAGGGTACGGCGGGTGCCGTAGGCCCGCCAGATCAGCACGGCCAGCACCACGTAGAGCGGCACCCAGAAGCGCTTGTCGCGGTACCAGGGCAGCAGTGCATCCAGAAAGGGATTGGCGAGCTGCTGGTTGATGAAGTCGAAGACGGCGTGGTCCAATGGGGGAGGATGCTTATCCGGCCAGTACGGCCAGCAGTTTGTAGGTTTCCGTACGGCCGTCGGGGGCAAAGGCTTCCACCAATAGGACGTAAGCTCCCGTCGGCATCGCTTGTCCGCCATCCCCGGTCCCGTCCCAGTGCAGGACGCCGGCGGCACCCAGTAGACTGGTGCGGGGCAGTTCCCCCACCGGCCGGCCCCGGGCGTCGAAGATGCGCACGCGGGCCAGCCAGCCGGGCGTAGGCGTACGGTACGCCAGCTCGAGTCGGTCCTGGTTACCGTCCCCGTCCGGACTGAAGGCCGTATCCACCAGGTAAAATTCCGTGCGTTCCGCCGTTTCCGTGCGGGACTGAGAGTTCTCGCGGGTAGGGGTGGCGTAGCCCACGGTGCTGGCCGCCGAGGCCCAGTTGCTTACCTCGTCGGTCGGCCGGTCCAGCCGCACCCGCTCCAGACTGACGCCCTCTACGTCGCTCAAAAGCGGGGAGTGCATCGCCTCGGTGTAGCTGAAGGCATCGACGCGCAGCCCGTCCTCGGTCAGGAGCGTGACATTGCCCGCCGTATTGGGCAGGGTCGGAAGGGAGGCCTCCAGGAGCTTACCTGGGTCGACCCCCGGGAACCGTCGGCGCAAATCCGCGGTGTCCGGGGTCACCACCACGTAGGCCCCGGGAGGGAGCAGGTAGTTCGCGTCGATCGTTCTCGGTCGGCTGGTGGACTGCACGTTGGCGATCTGCCACCCCCGCAACTCGATAAGTTGGTCGGAGGCATTGTAGAGTTCCACGAAGTCCTCCCCTTCCGGCACCGGATCGAAGAGCACCTCATTGATCAGCAGGTCACCGGCCGCTACCCGTCCCGGACGAAAGAGTGTCAGTATCATCTCTTCGCTCGGGAAGTTCCCCGCGCAGTCGCCGTAGTCCGGAAGCACCGCAAGCCGATAGGCGAGCCCGGGGGTAAGTGACCGCCCGAGCAGGAAGGTGCGTGCATCCAGCCGCTCGAGGGTGACGGGCGCTCCGTCGAGTAAAAACAGATCGGCTTGCAGCACTACAACGTCCTCGTCGAAGCGGATGACCGCGCCGGAATCCGTAACTTCCGCGACGGCCGGGCGGGGGGGCTGACTGTCCACCCGCGTCCCCGCCACGCTGTTTACGCGACCCGGAGTACCACCCGTGGCACCGAGACTGGCCCGCCAGTTGCCAGCGCAGTTTATATCACCGCTACCGGTGTACTCCAGTGCGTACCCTCCGCCGTCACGGTCCGGGTCATTGTACCAATCTAACGAGTAATCAATCTGTGCAACGAGCTCATCGTCAAGGTACAGGGTGACTTGATCTGCGGTATTCGTGAGGCCGGGGAGCGCGGTCGTTAATACTGCTATGCCGGCGTCAGTAAAGGCACCGGCGGCGGCGGGCTTTGTCAGGACCCCGTAGGCACCGGGGGCCAGTACGCCACTCGCTGTGTCCAGTCGAACGGCCCGCCCACCGCTGGCGATGGAGATGGAGGTAAGGGGAATGTCGCGCCCGGAGGCGTTGAAGATCTCCACGTATTCCGCGTTTGGCAAGCCGACCACCGGCGTGGGGTCCACCATCAATTCCGTCACCAGCACGCCCTGGGCATGGAGCCCCGACAGGGAGAGCAGCAGAAAGCAAAATAAGTAGCGCGCCGTCACCCCACAAAAGTAAGAGCTTGTTTGGGATTCCGGGCGGGGACGCGGGTGCCAGGCAGGTTCCCCGGGCAGCCTACTCCGATGCGAAGCGCGGGATCCCATGCCCTTTTCTATTTGCAATAAATTTCCTACCTTTGCGGGCTAAAATAAAAAAGCAATGCAAAAGGAACTGCATCCAGAGACCTACCGTAAGGTGATCTTCCGCGACATCAACGCAAACGTGAGCTGGCTGGGCAAGTCCTGCGCCAAGACCCGCGATACCGACACCTTCGAGGACGGCAACGAATACCCCCTCATCAAGCTGGAGATTTCCAGCGAGAGCCATCCCTTCTTCACCGGTAAGATGCAATTCGTCGACACCGCCGGTCGCATCGACAAGTTCAATAAGAAGTTCGGCAAGAGCCGCTTCGCCAAGAAGATCGAGGAGCCGGAGGCCGAGGCCCAGCCCGCGGCCGAGGAAGCCAAAACCGAGGAGGCCTAGTCTTCCCGCTGGTAAAAACCATGAAGCCCCGTTGGACCCGATCCTTCGGGGCTTTCTTATTTGGTTAAGGGGGGGGATAGAAAGGTTCACCACAGAAATCGCAGAGGGCTTCCCGGAGGAATCACTGAGCCAGTACACTCTCTGTGAAACCTCCGTGAAGCCCTCCGTAACCTCCGTGGGGTAACCGTTAGAGGTGGATTACCTCGTCATAAGCCGCCGCGGCGGCCTCCATCACCGCCTCGCTCATGGTGGGGTGCGGGTGGACGGTCTTGATGACCTCGTGGCCCGTGGTTTCCAGCTTGCGGCAGGCGACGACCTCGGCGATCATTTCCGTGACGTTGGCGCCGATCATGTGGGCACCGAGCCATTCGCCGTACTTGGCGTCGAAAATGACCTTGACGAAGCCCTCCTTGGCCCCGGCGGCGCTGGCCTTACCGGAGGCGGAGAAGGGGAACTTGCCGACTTTGATCTCGTAGCCGGCCTCCCGGGCGCCTTCCTCGGTATAACCGACGCTGGCCACCTCGGGCGAGCAGTAGGTACAGCCGGGGATATTGCCGTAGTCGAGCGGATCGGGCTTCATGCCGGCGATGCCCTCCACGCAGATGATGCCCTCGGCGCTGGCCACGTGGGCCAGGGCGGGGCCGGGCACGATATCGCCGATGGCGTAGATGCCGGGCACGTTCGTGCGGTAGTGCTCATCGACGTGGATAATGCCGCGGTCGGTCTTCACGCCGAGGTCCTCCAGGCCGATGTTCTCGGTATTAGGGGTGATGCCGGCGGCGGATAGGACGACGTCGCATTCGATCACTTCCTCCTTACCCGTTTTGCGGTTCTTGGTGGTGACCTTCAGCACGTCACTGCTCTTGTCTACCCGCTCCACGCTGGTGTTGGCCAGCGTTTTGATGCCCTTCTTCTTGTAGATTTTGGTCAGCTCCTTGGAGATGTCGGCGTCCTCCCGGGGCACGAGTCCCTGCTCCATATACTCGACGATCGTCACCTCGGTGCCGATGCTGTTGTAGAAGTAGGCAAACTCCACCCCGATGGCCCCGGCCCCGACGACGACCATGCGCTTGGGCTGGGTGGGCAGGGTCATGGCCTCGCGGTAACCGATGATCTTTTTGCCGTCGATCTCGAGATTCGGCAACTGGCGGGCGCGGGTGCCCACGGCTACGATGATGTGCTCCGCGTCGTAGGTGGTCGCTTTGCCGTCGGCGTCGGTCACCTCGACCTTCTTGCCGCGGATCAGCTTGCCGTCGCCCATCAGCACCTCGATCTTGTTCTTGCGGAACAGGAAGTTAATGCCCTTGCTCATGCCATCGGCCACGCCGCGGCTGCGGCCGATCATCTTCTCGAAGTCCGCCTGGGGCTCGGCCACCGTGATGCCGTAGTCGGCCGCATGGTGAATGTACTCAAAGACCTGGGCGCTCTTCAGCAGCGCTTTGGTGGGGATGCACCCCCAGTTGAGGCAGATGCCCCCGAGGCTCTCCCGCTCGACGACGGCCACTTTCATGCCCAATTGGGCGGCTCTGATTGCGGCGACGTAGCCGCCGGGTCCACTTCCGACAACGATGAGATCGTAAGCCATAAGTTATGCTACTATTTAGTTGAGGCCAGGTAACACCGGCCTGGTGATTTGGGTTGGCGAAGGTAAGTCCGCTGCGCGGAAGACCGCGCTGCGGAAGACCGCTGGCGCGGGGGACCGCTGGCGCGGGGGACCGCTGGCGCGGGGGAATCAGGACGCCTGATCAGGCTATCCATTGAAGTTGGTGACCCGCAGTCCACTGTCCCCCGCGATAGCGGTCCCCCGCGATAGCGGTCAGCGGCGCAGCCGCAACTCCTGATCATAGTCGGGCTATTCATTACAGTTGGTGACCCGCAGTCCACTGTCCCCCGCGATAGCGGTCCCCCGCGCCAGCGGTCAGCGGCGCAGCCGCAACTCCTGATCATAAATACTCGGGACGGTGGTGAACGTCCACGCCCCGAATCCTTTCTATCGCTTTACCCAAACATTCATTCTCCATGCAGAACCGCACCGTCATCGACCACGTCCAGCCCCAGATCAACCGCGGCAGGTTTCCCATCAAGCGCGTCGTCGGCGAACCGGTGGAAGTCTCCGCCAAAATATTTGGGGACAGCCACGATTACTTGCGGGCCCTGGTGGAGTTTCGGAAGGTGGGGTCCGAGGAGTGGCGGGTCGTCGAAATGAGTGAACTGGCCAACGACAGTTGGAAGGCCACCTTTGTCGTCGCCGAACAGGGCTACTACGAATACCGGCTGGTCGCGTGGGTCGATCACCTGAAGACCTGGTACAAAGGTTTCCTGAAGAAGCAGGCCGATGGCCAGGAGATGGACATCGAGCTGCGCATCGGGGCCAATTACCTCAGCGAGAAGGCCGCCATGATCGACGGGGACGCGCACCAGGAGGTGACCCGCGCCATTCACGAGTTGGGGGCGGACACGCAGCAAGCCACGGACTACGTGCTCAGCCCCGCCTTCGCCGACTTTCTGCAACGCCACCCGCTGCGGCGGCACGAATCGGTTTACGACCACGGCCTTCAGGTCAAGGTAGGGCGCGCCAAGGAGCGCTTCAGCAGTTGGTACGAACTGTTTCCCCGGTCGACCTCTCCGGACATCAAGCGGTCGGGCACCTTCGAGGACGTGGAGGCCCTGCTGCCCCGCATCCAGGAGTTGGGCTTCGACGTGCTGTACATGCCCCCGGTCCACCCCATCGGTCACCGCAACCGCAAGGGCCGGAACAACGCTACCACGGCGCTGGAGGGCGAACCGGGCAGTCCCTGGGCCATCGGGTCCGCCGAGGGGGGCCACAAGAGCATCCTACCGGAACTCGGGACCATCGACGACTACAAGCGGTTGTTGCAGAAATGCGGAGACTACGGCATGGAAGTCGCCCTCGATCTGGCTTTCCAGTGCGCGCCCGACCACCCCTACATCAAGGAGCACCCGGAGTGGTTCATCTGGCGGCCGGACGGGTCCATCATGTACGCCGAAAACCCCCCGAAGAAGTACCAGGATATCGTCCCCATCAATTTCGAAACCGAGGACTGGAAGGCGCTCTGGAAGGAACTGCTGGAGGTGACCCTGTACTGGTGCGAAGCCGGCGTGCGCATCTTCCGGGTAGACAATCCGCACACTAAGCCCTACCGCTTCTGGGAGTACATCATCCGGGAGACCAACGATCGCTACCCGGACGTCTTCTTCCTCGCCGAGGCCTTCACCCGCCCGGCCATCATGGCGGAACTCGCCAAGCGCGGCTTCCAGCAGAGCTACACCTACTTCACCTGGCGCAACACCGCGGCCGAAATGCGGGAATACGTGGAGGAGCTCACCACCACCGAGCTGCGGGAGTACATGCAGCCCAATTTTTGGCCGAACACCCCGGACATCCTCGCCTACGAGATGATGGGTGCCAACGAAAATCAGTTCGTCAAGCGCCTCCTCCTGGCGGCTACCCTGTCCAGCAGCTACGGACTGTACGGACCAAGCTACGAGATCATGGAGAACCGCGGAAATACGAACGGCAAGGAGGAATACTACGACAGCGAGAAGTACGTCGCCCGCCACTACGACTGGTCGTACCGCAACCGCATCACGTCGACCTACGAACGCATCAACCGCATGCGCAAGGAGCACGCCGCCCTACAGCAAACCAATAACATCCTGTTCGGGGAGACCAACAACCCAAATCTCCTGAGCTACGTAAAGTACTCCGAGGACCGCTCCAGCATCGTGTGGACGATCGTCAACTTCGACCCCCACCAAACGCAGGATGGCTACTGTGCCGTACCCAAGATGCTGCAATCAGGAAAGAATCTGAGTGTTCGTGACCTGCTGACCGGCGAGTCTTACTGGTGGAACCAGGAGGCTAACTACGTGCGCCTCGACCCTGGCTACTGGCCGGCCCACGTCCTGGAAGTAAAAATTTAGCGACCGGTCAATAAAATAACAAGGGGCACATCCGATCGGATGCGCCCCTTTTCCGGTGTAGCTACCGGCGGTTAGCGCGCGGCGTTGCGGACGAAGAGGTACTGGGTACTTCCCCCCGTGGTGCTGGCATTGCCTTCGCTCGGCAGCACCATGGCTTCGACGTAAGTCCAGCCGTTGGCGATGAGGTAATTCACGGCGTGCATGACGCTATTGAACTTGATGCGGTCACCGGATGAGGGGTCGATGACCTCCATGCGGTTGCGCGATCCGCCGTTGATGCTCTGCCCGTAGTCGATGAAGATGGTCACCTTGTTAGACAGGAAGCGTTCCTGGGCGATCATGCGGACCATCTGGACCTCGTCCAGGTTATTGATGTTCACGCCGTCGACGACTACCTGGGAGAAGGCCGTGGTAGCGCTTCCCAGGATCAGGGCCAGCGCGAAAAGTAGCTTTTTCATGTTGTGCTTGTTTGCTGATAAAAAGGCGCGGACGGCCGCTACGGATACGCTTCCAGCCAAGTATAGGACTTTCTTAACGAAATAGCAGCGCCCGGCCGACGTTTAAGTACCCATGCCATATCTACTTCTATTACTAGGACTCTTCTTCCCACCCACGACCGGCCCGGTCGAATGGCTACAGGAGACCACCATCGAATTACCCGACACCTTCCAGGACGAAGAAGTTACCTACGCCTTCCGTTTCCGCAATCTCACGGATGCCCCTTTGCTCGTCGATAACGTGCGCGTCGGTTGCGGCTGCACGGCCACCGAATGGCAGGAGTCTCCCGTGGAGCCCGGAGAGGTGGGCACGATCAACGTCACCTACGACGCGGCCAGCCTTGGCTTTTACCGGAAGTACGTCAAGGTGTTCTTCCGCGGACATAAGGGGGGACACAAGCTGTGGATGGAGGGATTCGTCGAGTCGCCGCAGTGAAGGCGGGCCGTAGAGTGTACCTTCGCCGCATAAATTCGCACCGTCTATGACTTGGTTGACCTGGGTCCTTCTGCTGGGCTACATCGGCCTGAGCCTTTCCCTGTACCGCCTCTTTCCCCGTGCCGGCCGCGCGGCTACCCTGGCGCTCATCCCCGGCTACAATATGTGGGTGGTCTCGGAGCTCGTCGGTCGCAAGGGCAGCTACAGCCTGCTGCTGCTGATTCCCTGGTTCAACATGATCTGGTTTGCCGGACTGATGGTCGACCTGGCCCGCTCCTTCAATCGCTTTAATTTCTTCGAGCACGTCCTGGCCGTCGTCGCCAGCTGGGGCTACTTCGGCTGGCTGGGCACCACCGACGCCGAGTACCGCGGCCCCATCCTCGTCGAAGAGCGCGCCTGGCAAGCCAAGCTCGCCGCCGCGGAAAAATCTAAGGACCAACGGGAAATCCGCAAGCTGCGCAGCCAGGCCCCCTTCGCCAAGCCCGTCCTGCGCGACTGGGCGGAGGCGGCCATCTTCGCCATCTTCGCCGCGGCCCTCATCCGCCTGCTGCTGATCGAAAGCTACATCATTCCCACCCCCTCGATGGAGGGCAACCTGAACGTGGGCGACTTCCTTTTCGTATCCAAAATCAACTACGGGCTGCGGCTCCCCGAAACGGTATTGATGCTGCCCCTGGTCCACAACCGGGCCCCGGTGGTCGGCGGGGAAAGCTACATCGACGGTGCCGGACTCCCTTACCGCCGCCTGCCGGCCTTGGAGCAAATCGACCGCTACGACCCCGTAGTCTTTAACGTGCCCTCGGGAGACAGCGTCTACATCTTCCCCCACCGGGTGTACTCCAGCTCCGATTACCTCGTGGGCAACATCATGCAGGCCGACGCCCGCGCCATTGAATCGGGCCGCGTGAAGCTGGTCACCCGGCCGGTAGACAAAAAAGAAAACTACGTCAAGCGGGCCGTCGGCCTGCCGGGTGAGACCCTGGAAATCAAGGACCGCCGGTTGTTCATCAACGGCGAGCAAGTGGAAGACCCGGACAACATCCAGTACCTCTACGACATCACCTTTTCCGGTCCCCCGAACCGCTCGCGCTGGGCCGACATGGGCATCAGCACCGACGACGTGCAGCAACGCTCCGCCAGCAGCATGGTGATGTTTCTCAGCGCCGAACAGCTGGCCGCCCTCCAGTCGGGTGACCCCGAGGGCAGCTTCGAGTTCTACGACCAGACGGCTCCGAACGGCACGCGGCTGTACCCGCACAGCGCCAAGTACTTCGGCGATTGGACGGTGGATAACTTCGGCCCCCTCGTCATTCCCGCCCGCGGCCTGACGGTTAAGCTCGACGAGCGCAACTACGAGCTCTACTGGCGCGTGATCAAGGTTTACGAGCAAAACGACGACTTCGCCGTCCGCAACGGCAAGTACTACCTGGGCGAGCGGGAGATTACGGACTACACCTTCCGCCAGGACTACTACTGGATGATGGGCGATAACCGCCACAACTCCGAAGACAGTCGGGTGTGGGGATTCGTGCCCGAAGACCACGTGCTGGGTAAGCCGCTCTTCATCTGGTTCTCCATCAAGGAGGGCAGCCTCTTCAACGGCGTGAACTGGGACCGCATCTTCCGCTCCGCCATGCGACAGGGAGACTAAGCCTTGGAGCGCCCGAACTTCCTTACCGAACGCCTCGGTGACTTGCACCGCACCGGCGCCCACCGCCGCCTTCCGGGTACGCGCCGGGGCGTCGATTTTTGGTCCAACGACTACCTGGGCTTCTCCCGCTTATTGGCGCCTTCCACTACCGGACTCACCACGGCACCGGGCAGCCGGCTTATCTCGGGCGATCACGCGGACATTACCACCCTGGAGGAGGAGATCGCGGCCTTTCACGGCTTTCCGGCCGCCCTCCTTTTCACCAGTGGCTACGCGGCTAACACGGGCTTACTGAGTTGCCTGGGACGACGTACGGATACTTTCCTGTACGATGAACTGATCCACGCCAGCATGCGCGACGGCATCCGAGGGAGCGGGGCGGCGGCGCGCAGGTGTGGACATAATGACCCAGAGCAGTGGGCGGCGGGCATTTCCCGAGCCCGGACGGACGGCGAAGTATTCTGCCTGACCGAAGCGCGCTTCAGCATGGACGGTGATACCCCGCCGCTGGCCGAGCTGGCTCACATCTGCGCTGCTCGGGGTGCTCACCTGATCGTGGATGAGGCGCATTCCATCGGACTGGACGGACCGTACGGGGCCGGACTCGTTGCTGCTCTCGGCCTGCAACGGGAGGTATTCGCGGCGGTGGTCACCTACGGTAAAGCCCCCGGCTTCCACGGGGCGGCGGTGCTTGGATCGGCAGATTTGCGCGACTACCTCATCAATTTTAGCCGGCCCTTCGTCTTCACCACGGCACCACGACCGGCGCAGGTAGACGGGATTCGCGCGGTGTATCAGCTGCTGGCTACCCGACAGCCGGCGCAGCGGGACCAGCTCGGCGAGGTCGTGCAACACTTTCGCTCCCAGGTAACGACCAACGGCCTGGAGACCTACTGCCCGGCGGTTGCAGGACCCATCCAGACGATCCGGCTGCCGGGCAATGCGGTCGTCATGGAACTCGAGGCCAAACTACAGGGGGCGGGCTACCTCGTCAAGGGCATCCGCTCGCCGAGCGTTCCGGCCGGAGCGGAGCGACTGCGCATTTGCCTGCATGCCTTCAATACCCGGGAAGAAGTGAGCGGTCTGCTGGCGGCCCTGGCTGCCGCCCTCCAAACCAGCCGGACATGACGGTTGCGGTAGCGGGCGCGGGTGCCGTGTCGGCGGCGGGCTGCGATCCGGCCACCCAGTGGAATACCTACCTGGAGGGGAAGGCCCGGTGGACCCGCGATGCGGAAACGGGGCTGCCCGTATACGCCATTGACCAGCTGCCGCGCGTGGAGGCGATCGACGACTTCGTGGCCGGCAGAAACGTGGATCGCAGCAGCCTGCTGGCACTCCACGCCGCCCGACAGGCCATCGCGGCGGCGGGCTGGGCGGGGGATCGATCTTTCTCCGTTTTGGTGGGTTGTTCGCGTGGTCCTACCCAAGCCTGGGAAAACGCGTATGCTACGTACGCGGCCACCGGCACCCCGCCGCTACGTTCATCCCCGGATACCACGCTGGGTTCCATCGGTTTTGCCCTGGCCGACTTCTTCGGTGTCGCGGGCCTGGCTTCCGGTCTGAGCGTAACGTGTTCTTCCGGGTTTCACGCGCTGTTGCACGGCATCGCGCTGCTGGAAGCGGGCATGGTGGAGCGGGTGTTGGTGGGGGGCACGGAAGCTTCCCTAAGCCCTTTCACACTGCGGCAGTTAGAAGTGCTACGGGTCTACGCTGATCCGACGAACCAAGAACCCTTCGCGTGCCGCCCACTGGCCTCACCGGCTTCCGGGATGGTGATCGGGGAGGGAGCGGCCTTTTTTGCCCTTGAGCGCCGGTCATTGGCGGGCAAGCCGCGCATTACCGGTCTGGGCTTCGGTCGGGAAGGCGGGCATGGATCCACCGGCATCAGCCGCGAGGGCGACGCCCTGCAATCCACCATGCGCACAGCCCTGGGAAACCTGGGTGGTGGCCCCGACGTGGTCGTAGCCCACGCCCCCGGAACCAAAAGAGGGGATGCGGCGGAGCGCGCGGCCATGGCGGCCTTATTCCCTGACCATCCGCCCACTATTACTTCCCTGAAGTGGGCCACCGGACACACCTTCGGAGCCAGCGGGCCGCTGGGACTATTTGCGGCGCTGCAGATGTTGGGGCAGGGCAGGATACTCGGTCAGCCTTACGAACCTCCCCTACCCGACCAGGCCCCCCGATCGATCTTGGTGAATGCCACCGGATTTGGCGGCAACGCGGTCAGCGTGCTCGTGCAGGGGCCGGCCTAGGCTCAGGAAGATTGTTCCTTCACCACCAGCACTCCGCGCATGACGACATAGTGCCCCGGAACGGTACAAACGTATTCGTAGGTACCTGGCTTAGTGGGCGCGGTGAAGTAGATGGTGTCTTCCGTTTCGGGAGGGACCAATTTCGTGTGAAACAGTACTTCGGGCATGTCCGGAATGTAACCGCTTGCCGCTCCCCGCAAACCCAGGTCGGCGGCGGCCAGGCCGACTTTACTGCCCATCTTGCCGCTGGTGAGCACGAAATTATGCTCCATATCGTCGGGATTACGGAAAGTAAATTTGAGCTTCGCGCCGGGAGCGGCCGTGAGGTACACCTGCTTGTACTTCATGCCGAGGGCGGATTCCACTAGCAGTTCCGTGTCGTACTCCCCGTTCCAGGAGGCGGGCATCTCGGTGGGCCGCTTCTCCGACCCCCCGGATGCGGCGAGCGTGCTGCTTTCCGGGCCATCGCCGCTGCCCCCGCCGGGGATGGCGTTGAGGGTGTAGTAACCGAAGTCGTGCAGCAGCCGCTCGTTGTCCGTGCTCCGCAGGCCGTTCACCCTGATCTCGTAGATGTAGCCCGGCCGGAAGCCCTTCAGGCGGACACGCACCGTCTTTCCGTCCGGCAGCAGATCGGTGGCCAGGATGGGGTTGGACTCGATTTCCACCACCGGGCTGCCGTAATTGTGGTGGTAGAGGTAGGTGAAGTTCTGAATGGCGAAGGCGGAGGGCTTCACGTTAGCGGCTTCCACCGGCTTGGTGAACTCTACCTCGAAGCCGTCCACCGTCGCGCGGACCGCGTACATCTCGAAGGGCGTTTTTCCGGTCCACCTGAGGCGCTCCAGCGCGAACTCCTCCCCGCCGGTGGCCGCCCAGCCCCGGGCGGTTTGTCCGGCGTAGAGGGCCTTGTCCGGGCCGTAGTTCAGCCGCAGCAGGCCGGAGCTAAAGCCCTCCCGGAAGGGAAACACCACCCCCTGGTACTCACCCTCCACCTTTTCCAGGGCGACGCGCATGATTTTGCTCTGCCCCTGGTCGCTCACGAACAGCTGGCCGGCAAAGGGACCGAAGGCACCCTCGGTGCGATCGGTAATGATCGCCGCGGTGGATATGCCCAGGATACCGTGGGGAAACCAGACGGCGGGTAACTTGACCCCCGGTAATTCTTCGTGGGCCTTGTACATGGTCTGAAACTCATCGTTAAGCTGCGCTTCCCGTAGCCCGACCTCCGATCCTTGCCGGTCAGACCAGCGCAAACTGGCCGGGTGTCCGGCAAAATCCCCTTTCCTCAGGTGGGTGATGCGTCCGGAGCCGATCCAGTCACCCTGGTTCTCCGCAACGAAGACGTCTCCTTCCAGGTTGGTGCCGAAGCCGGCCGGACTGCGCATTCCGGCGGCGTAGGGAATCAACTGTTTCCGCGTGGGATCGAACTGCATCATCCAGCCCCGCCAGGGTACGCGGCTGACGCCCTTCCCTTCCCAGCCTACGTTCATGGTCGTGAGCAGGGTACCGTCCGGACGGAACAGCGGCCCGTAGTGGTACTCGTGGTAGTTGCCCGTGAGCGGAAGCTCGTAGACCGTTTCAAAGACATCGGCCCGGCCATCCCCGTTCTTATCGGTCAGTTTGGTCACCTCTCCCCGCTGGGCCACGTAGATGGCTCCCTCGTGGGCGGTCAATCCCAAGGGTTCGTGGAGGCCCCGGGCAAACAGCGTGTAGCTTGGCGTGCCTTCGGGGTCGGTGATCATCCACACTTCCCCCCGGCGGGTACACACGGCCAGGTCTCCGTTGGGCAGGAAGTCCATACCCCCGACTTCCAGTTCGATCTCCTCGGGGATGTTGATGGACTCGAGCGCGTAATAGTCTGCTTCCTCCTGCGCGCTTGCGGCGGCTTGGAGGACCAGGAACATAAAAAAGAGTACGGGACGCATGGTGGACGATTGAGGTACTGTAAACCGGGTACGGTGAAGCTGGACGGCGCGGGGCCTAGAAGTCGAGATGATAGGTAAGGTGCTGGCCGGGGGGTAATTCCGCCACCAGGCGGACGCTTCCGTCGGCCTGGAGCAGACGCAGCCCGCCGGCTGCCAGATCGGTCACTTGGATGGTCGCCCCGGGCCCCTGCAATTCGAAGGCTCCGGGGGCGGTTTCGCGAATGCTTCGCGCGGAGGCAAGCTGGGTGAGCAGGGTTTCGTCCCCCGACCGGTTGGTGAGGGTGCGGGAGAGGCCATTGCTTTCGGGCACGATGCGGTCGGTTACTTCTTCTTCCCCGAAGGCGTAGAAGAAGGTGGGCCGGCCACCCTCGTCCAATTCGTGCCGCAAATGGTGCAGGCCGGGGAGGCTGTCGGGCCACGCGTCTCCCTCTGCGGCCCACTGGGGGCGGCCATCGAAGGAGATCGTATTGCCGAGGGCGCGGGCCACCTGGGGTTCCCCGCGACCGAGCCACATCTCGCCGACGTCCAGGAATTTACCCCGCCATACCTGCAGCAGACTGCCGGTATGCAGATCGTAGCTGTAGTGGGGTCCCTGCCGCTCGCCGACGTTGACTACGTGGGTGCGCTTGTCGGTAAGTTCGTAAACCTTGGCGGGGGGAAAGTTCAGGAAACTGCGCAGGAGATAGGGGCGGTCGTCCGTCACGATCTCCATCATCTCGGACCTGACGGGGGTGGCGATTGCCTTACCGTCCGGCATGCCGTTCAGCGCGTTCACGGTCCCGTCGTCGTTCAGGTACTGTACGTCGAGGCGGTTCCATCCGGACTTGTGGTAATGGTCAACGCGCACTTGGTGCGGACCTTCACTCAGCGAGATCTCGCCGGTCGCTTCGTAGTTTTCGTGCTGGCCGCCCAGGTCGACCACCAGCTGGTCGTCGACGTAGAGGCGGGAGGAGGCAGGTCCCCACAGCCGGAAGGAATATTCCTTGGCCCGGGGAATTTCCAGTTCGCCGTCGAAGCGAATGGCGTACCCACTGTTGCGTTCCCGGATACCGGCCAGGTCGAAGCGCGAGATGTACCCCTCCTTGGTCGGGGTGAGGGTACCGTAGTTGGTCACGTCGTCGGGCTGTCCATCGATCTCGTAGTAGGCGTAATGGATCAGCGGCAGGTTCAGTTCCACGGAGCCATCGGCCAGAAGCGTGGAGCTCCGGCCGGCCCGATCGGACGTGCGCAGGCGCGTCACGGATAGGGAGCCGTCTTCGACTTCCAGCACGAGCGGGCCGCCTGGTTTTACGCCCCCATCACCCAGGGGAACCTGGTAATGGAGCAGGTTTCCGTTGAGGTAGGCGGCCAGCAGTAGTGCCGGGGTATTTCCCCGCGCCGGCTGGTAAGTGAGTTCCAAATCCTGCCACATGCCGGGGGTGAGCTGCAGCGGGCGGGGGAGGCGGAGGCTGTCGGTCAGCTCCAGTGACCGCAAATTCAGGGGGTAACGGCCATTGAGTTGGAGCGTGGCCGCGCCCTCCGCGCCAAGTTTGTAGGACAGGGCCAGCGTAAGGGCGCCGTGATCCGGCAGCAGTTCGAGGGATGCCGGCCCGGTGGCCGTCCAGACCCCCTCCGCTTCCGACCAGCCCGCGGAGGTGAAATCGGGCGTGAGGGGTTCGAGTCCGTCCACCACCTGGGGTTCATCCGTTTCCACGGTACGCACGGCGAGGGGGTCGTCGGTGCAGGAGGCCAGCCACAGGGCGGCCAGCAGAAATACGTATTTTGGCATGCTCTAATGTAGCTTGCCGGAAGGGCTTAGCCAACCGGGCGGCTTACATTGCCGTAAACTTATCCCCCATGCACCGCCGTACCGCCCTCCAATTGACCGCCAGTCTGGGACTCGCCCCCCTGGCCGCCGCTTCCGCTTCCCCTGCACCCGCGCGCGCCGCCGCTCCCTTTACGCTGGCCTTCGCGCCTCACTTCGGCATGTTCGAAGGACTGGCCGGTAAGGATCCCCTCGACCAGATCCGCTGGGCCAGCGACCAGGGCTTCACGGCCTGGGAGGACAATGGCATGCCCGGTCGGGAGCCCGCCCTGCAAACACGGATCGGGGAACTGCTGGCGCAGCGCGATATGCAGATGGGGGTATTCGTCGCCAATAAGATCAACTGGAGTGCGCCTACCCTCACTAACGGGGCCGGCGAACACCGCGACGCCTTCCTCAGCGACATCGAGGCCTCGGTGGAAGTGGCCAAACGCACGAACGCCAAATGGGTGACCGTAGTGCCGGGCTTCGTGCAGTTGCGGCTGGAGCCCTACTACCAGATGGCCAACGTGGTAGAGACCCTCAAGCAGGGTGCCGCCATCCTGGAACCCCACGGCATCACCATGGTGCTCGAGCCGCTCAACTACCGCGATCACCCGGGGCTCTTCCTCACCAAAGCCGCGCAGGGGTTTGCGATCTGCGAGGCCGTGGACAGCCCTTCCTGCAAGATCCTGTTTGACATCTACCACCAGCAGATCACCGAAGGCAACCTGATCCCGAATATCGACGCCGCCTGGGACCACATCGCCTACTTCCAGATCGGGGACAACCCCGGCCGCAAGGAACCCACCACCGGCGAGATCAACTACGAAAAGGTGCTCAGCCACATCCACGGCAAGGGATTTACCGGCGTATATGGCATGGAACACGGCAACAGCCTGGACGGTATCGCCGGCGAGGAGGCCGTCCTGCAAGCCTACCGAAAAGTGGATGTACCCGCCTAGTAACGCGCAAGCTACCCACCTTCACCCAGCGATCGCTTTATGAACATTTACCGTGTTTTGTTGCTGCTCCCCGTGCTTTTGCTGACCGGATGCGGGAACGACAAGGCCGACTCCCCCGCCACGCCACCGCCGCTCGGTGCCTCCAGCAACGTACCGGACCCGGGGGTGACCACCAACGCAGCCAGCGAAATGAGTTTCGTCCTGAAGCGCTACCGCCGCATCGAGGACATGGACGGACTGGGCATGCTGCGCTGCGATTCCCTGGGCTACGCCTGCGCTTCCGACCCGGCAGGCGGCAGCTTCCGACTGTGCTTCCTCGACGACGAACTGGTGCGCGCCACCCACGACTACACGCGGGGCGATCACGGCGGCGGAAGCGAAACCTACTACTACGACGGGGGCACCCTCTTCCTGGCGGAGCTGAGTGCTTCGAGTTGGGCCTTCACCGGGGAGCTGCATACGGACGAGGACGGGCGGGAGGTACCCGGAATCGAAGAATCCGTGCACGAGGAACGCCGGTACTACTACGCGGGAAACCTGATCGACCGGGGATACAAAGACTACCGGCTGCGATCCTGGGAAGACGCTCCCGACCCCGCTACCCTTCCCGATCAGCGGACGGGCAGGGGCGTGGACGACGGCATCGGCAGCGACGTCGTACTGCAGGTCGCCCGCCGGGGTAGGTACGAATGCGAATAGTTAAGTAGCCGGGTACCAGTTTTCCAGCCGCACCTCGATGTCGGGATTGCCCGCGTTGATCAGCCGCCGGAAGGCCTCGACGTCGCTCTTGCTGTCGTCCTGGTTGCGGTAGTGGTATGGGTAAACAAGGCGGGGGGCAAAGTCGAGCACGGCGCTGGCGGCTTGCTCGACGTCCATGGTGTAGGGCAGGTTCATACATACGAAGGCAACGTCGATATCCTCCAGTTCCCGCATCCCGGGTACGCCCTCGGTATCGCCGCTGAAGTAGTAGCGCTCGCCGTCGAAGTCGATGACGTAGCCGTTGAATTTTCCTTCGGGGTGCATATTTTCCTTCGGCGGGGGATTGTAGGCCGGTACGGCGGTCACCTCGAGGTCTTCCCAGGCGTAGCTTTCGCCGTTGGCCAGGGCATGGGAGGTGGCAAAGGGATTATTGGTCAGGGCATCGAGTACCGCCCGGGGAGCTACGAGGACGGTATTAGAAAGGTCCAGCCCGCCGAGTGTGGCCGTGTCCATATGGTCGCCGTGCGTATGGGTGATCAGCACCAGATCGGGAGCGCCG
Organism: Lewinellaceae bacterium; assembly: GCA_963803525.1. Lineage (GTDB taxonomy): Bacteria > Bacteroidota > Bacteroidia > Chitinophagales > Saprospiraceae > Neolewinella. The sequence continues at coordinate 207,682 of CAWDMV010000001.1, read as the reverse complement.
TAGTCCGCGTAGCGCTCCGCTCCGTTGTAGGGGTCGATGAAGATGGTGCGGTCGCCCTGGGTAAGCACGGTCGAGGCGTGAAAGATGGGGTGTACGACGACTTCTTCCCGCTCCACGGGGGCGGCGGAAGTTTCGGTTCCTTCCGAAGAATCGGCAGAAGCCGTGGCGGAATCCCTTGTATCGCCACAGGAGGCGAGGACGCAGGTGCAAAGGAAGAGGCAAAAGAAGAATTTCATGGTGGTGAGCGGTTGTTCCCTCGTATAACCCGACTTTGGCACCCGGGTTGTTTGGCCCCGGCAAACTTGGGGGGAACCTTCGTGGTTGGAATACGATTGCTACGCCCATGCCCTTAGCCCGTTGCCTTGCCCTAGTTGCGATAATTTGCCTGCCGGTTGGCGTGCGCGCTCAACTTAATCTGTTTACCGGAGTGTCCTTCGAGCACGAGGTGACCAAGCGCTGGGGTTACACCTTTGAGGTAGAACACCGCCAGGAACTCCGCAGCGGCCGGGAAAACCGCGTCCTCCTGCTGGCGGCGATCAATCGGCAACTGGGGGATCGGCTCAACGTTACCCCGGGTATTCGGCACACCCCACGCTACGGGCCGGACGGGCCGGGCGAAGTGCGCTTCTTTACCGACGTGAATTATAGCCTCCCCCTGGGTGACGGTCCGTTTGCCCTGGAGGGGCGCCTGCGCCTGCAGCACGAGCTGGAATGGACGCCAGACGGGACGGTTGCGGGATCGGCGGTACGCCCACGCGTAGGGGTGGCCTACGCCGCCAATGATTTTTTGGAGCTGGTCGCGGAATACGAAGCCCGTTTCCGTTCCGACCTGCCCCGTTCCCTCAGCCGCCACCGGTGGACCGTCGGGCTGCAGCAGCAGATCACCTCCGGTCTGAGCGTAGAGCTGTTTTACCGGATCGAGCGGCGTACACAAACTGCGAAACCCGATAACGAACCCACCGTAGGCGTCTACCTGGGCTACGTACTGCCCGACGTGCGGGACCGGGAGTGGAAGTACCGCCGGCCCTTCGGTCGCTTACTTAACTGGTAAGTGTCCGGCTACATGCCGGGCACGATCATCACGGCATTCTGCATCAGCCGACTGGGGCCCCGCCAGAACATGCGGTAGTGCGGATTGTCCAGGAGGTAGACGAGCTTGCCCCGCCCGATGGTGCGGACGCCGGCCCAGGTATTGCCCGCCAGCTGGTTCAGGTTGGCCTGGTTGGCGTAGCCGGCCGCCAGGAGGGCGGTGGAGTCACGGGCGTATCGGCCAACGCTCTGGAGGCCCGCGGCGGGCCGCAGAGAATTACTGCCAAATTTAAGCGTGAACACTTCCGGCTTGAGGCCGAAGGCCAGGGGGTGGGTGATGTCCAGGGTAGCGTTCAGGGCGGCCCCGGGAACGTTTTGCTTGCCGTAGTAGTCGGTGCGCTCGGCGTAGGTAAGGTCGGCCGCGGCCTGCGATGTATCGCGGGGAGATTGGAGGACTTCCTGATCGGTGAAGTCGTTTTCCGCCGTAAAAAATTCCGCGCTGCTGCCTATGGTGATTAGGGTGCCCCCGGCCGTCATCCAGTCCCGCAGGGTGGCGCGCTCCTCCTTGCCGAAGACCTCCCCGAGGTCATCGGCGTCGGGGAGAATGAGCACATCGTAATCGTTGAGGTCGGCGTAGCCGTAGCGCGATCCGAATTTCGGCAGGGCGGTCTGACGAAGCACCGACGTACGGATGCGCGTGACCGGCAGGCGGGTTTCCCAGTCGAAGAGGAAGTACACCTGCCCGCTGGTGTAGGTATTGAAGGGCTCGTCGACCAGCATCGCGACCCGGGGTGCTTTGACCGGGAAGTTGCGGGTGCTGGCCAGGTCGTTGCCGTCGCGCATCCGCCCGGTAGTGAAGCCATGGACACGTAGGCCGTGGTCCTCCGCTACTTGCCGCAGGAGCCCGGGGAGGGTATCCTCGTTCTCAAGGTTGCGCCCACGGAGGATGATGAGGCTACCGGCGGAGAAGGTTTCGCCACCGTCCGCCGTGAAGGGTTCGAGTGCGGCCCGGACGCGCAGGCCGGCCTTCCACAGGTCGGCCAGTGCGCGCGGCGCGTGCCGCTGCTGCCAGTCGATGACGTAGGCGTAGGCTGGGCCGTCCGCTGGCTCCATCACCATCCCTTCCCGACGGTCCGCTACGTAGGGTTCCGTGTTGACGGCGACGGGGGCGGAGAAGCGGTAAGCTTCGAGGTTGTACGCCAGGGGGGCGGACCAGGTGGACATGTCGTACATCACGCTGTCTTCGATGGCCAGGTCATTGGTCATGATGCTGTTGAGGAAGAGGTGGCGGGGCTGCTCGGTGGCGATGATCAGGCTTCCCGTGGGGTGGGTGCGGCGGGTAGTTTGTCCGTCGCGGTAGCCGGAACCTTCCATTTCCAGGGGCTCGGTCGTCCGTTCGATCTCTACCCCGTTACGGAGCAGGACGTCCACGAAGTCTTCCAGGAAGGCACTGCCGTCGTCCTCGATGAGGTAGCCGGTGGTGCCTTGTTTGCTGGTTAGTGGGTCCCAGGCCTCCAGGCTGTAGCGGAGCAGGGCTTCCCGGTTGGCGGCGGCGGTCTTCGCTTGTGCGATACTGGTGGTGTAGTGGTCCCAGATGCGCTGGCGGAGGGTGAGCACGTAGCCGTCTTCCGTTTCTACGGCCCGCCCGCCGGCGATGCCTCCCTGTTCGACGAGCATGCCGATGGCTCCCATCACCGAGGGATAGCTGCTGCCGTAGCCGGGGTAGAAAAAGTCGAAGCGGTCACGGGTGAAGTAGCTGATCCCCTGACGGTCGAACTGCCGGATGTTGGCACGGCCGAAGGTGTCGGCCCAGGTCTCGTAGGCATCGGGCAGGAGCAGGTTACGCGGGGTGGTACCGGGCACCGTAAAGTAGTTGGCGTCGTAGCCCTGTTCGTGGTAGTCGGTATGCACGTTGGGCATCCAGCGTTGGTAGGCGCGGGCGTGGCCGCGGCTCTCCGGGTGGACGCCCCAGATCCAGTCGCGGTTGAGGTCGAACCAGTAGTGGTTGGTGCGCCCGTTGGGCCAGGGCGCGTAGTGCTCGAGATCCCGGGGCTCGGCACCGCCGGTGGCCCGGGCCATGCCATTGTACCAGTAGACGTAGCGGTCGCGCCCGTCGGGATTGATACAAACGAACAGCAGGATTACGCTGCGTTGCAGGGCTTCAATCAATTGTCCATCCTCGGTAGTAGCGAGCTCGTAGGCAAACTGCATGGCGGCTTCCGTACTGCTGGCCTCATTGCCGTGAATGCTGTAGCTGTAGGAATTGATGACGGGCTGTTCCCGGAGGATTTCTTGCACCTGCGGCCCCGCCCCCCGGAAGCCGTTGGTGAGGAGTAGCTGGTTTTGCCGGATGGTTTCGAGGCGACCCATGTTTTCGGTACTGCTGACCGTGAGTTGCAGGAGGGGACGCCCTTCGTAGGTGCTGCCGTAGCGTTCGAGCTTGATGCGTGCGCTCCGTTCCGCCAGGTACTCGAAGTATTCCACCGAGCGGGCGTATTCCGTGAAGCGCTCGCCAAGACGGTAACCCAGAAATTGCCGGGGGGAGCGAATGGCCGGAGTCTCCAGGTTTTCGGGAAATGTAAGTCGCTCGTATACATCCTGTTGGGCAAATAAATCACAACAAAGTGTAGCTAAGAGCAGTATAAAGTAATAGCGCATCGGCCGGTGACGTTGATTTGGCGTAAAGTATAACATTAGGGGCATGTGGCGGGTATGGGGTGCCATCCGGCCTACCTGCTTTCACCTAAGTGCCTCGCGGCCTACCGCTTCCGGCCATTTAGCTACCGTTCCCTTAAAGGGGCTTGTTACCGCGCACAAAAATCGCAATTTTAAAGGCGATCCGATTGCTATAAGCTTGTCTCTCAACACGAATTGGTTTTCAGTGTCTCTCTCAGAAATAAACTTTTGTTTAGCTTTTCCTGGTAATCCAGCGGAGATGCAGCGTGATCCGGCCGGGCTAGGTTTTTCGGTCACCCTGCGGTTCTGCCGGTTTACATAAGCGCATTGAGATCACTGATACCTACCACACTCTTTACACGTCAAGCATGTTTAAATATACTTTCCTCCCGGTACTCCTTCTTTGGGTGTCGGTAGCCTTCGCCCAGGGGCGGTGCCAGCGCGGCAACTGTTATGATGGGGAAGGAGTTCTCCGGTTCGCCGACGGCGCGCTTTACTCCGGGAGCTTTCACGGGGGAAAATTCACCGGCTCGGGTACGCTTACTTATCCGGACGGTTCCGTCTACACGGGCGACTTTCGCAATCAACTCCAGCACGGCAACGGGCAGCTCACCGATAATCTCGGAAACACCTACAAGGGCCTCTGGCAAGACGGCATGCGCAATGGCCGCGGTACGGTCACCTACATCGACGGCAGCAACGTCACGGGAAACTGGGTCCACGATCAGCTCGACGGGGAGGTCGCCTTCGCCTTTGCCAACCGGGATTACTACGTAGGGGAGATGGCCCGCGACCTGATGCACGGCTTTGGTACGATGCAGTACGTCAACGGCGATACTTACGCCGGGTTTTGGGAAAGCAACGTGCGTAACGGTAGCGGGAAGATGACTTTCGCCAACGGTACGGAGATCAGCGGCCACTGGAAGCGGGGGCAACTCGATGTCGACTGGTCGGCCCTCGGCTTCGTGGGCAGCACCGCCACCCTGGCCTCCTGTAAGGAGGGCTGTCCCGACGGGCAGAGCCGCTTCACCTACGCCGACGGCACCAATTTCTACGGCGAGACCCGCAACGGCATCCCCCACGGCCGCGGCACGGTGGTTTTCCCCTCCGGCAATACCTATTACGGCAACTTCACCAACCACCGTCCCAACGGACTCGGCGTCATGCACTATGCCGACGGCCAGGTAGAAGGCGGGATCTGGGAAGCGGGGATGCTTTACCGCCGCCTCTACGATACCCGGGTGGAACCCTCCGAAGTAACGCAAGCCGCCTTCGACCCCGAGATCAAGGTATGGGCAGTGGTCGTTGGCTGCGCCTTCTACCAGCACATGAAGACGCTGCGCTATACCGACGACGACGCCTACCAGTTTTACGCCTTTCTAAAGAGCATCGAGGGCGGTGCCCTCGATGACGACCAGGTCAAGGTGCTCATCGATGAGGACGCCACGCACGATAATATCCTGGCCGCCATGCGGGAGACCTACCGGCAGGCCGACGAGAATGACGTGATTCTCTTCTATTTTAGCGGACACGGCCTACCCGGCTCCTTCCTCCCGGTCGACTACGACGGGTCTTTCAACGCGCTGGCCCACGAGGACGTACAGGACGCCCTACTGTCTTCCCGGTCCCGGCATAAGCTGGTCATCGCAGATGCCTGTCACAGCGGCAGCCTGGTGGCGCGCAGTGGGGGCGAAAGTGCGGCCTCCCTAACGACCTATTACTCCGCCCTGGATCACGCGGCCGCCTCTACGGCCCTCATGATGTCGAGTCGCGGGGAGGAGATCAGCATGGAAGACGGCGGTTTGCGCTCCGGTGTTTTCAGTCACTACCTCATCCGGGGCATGAAGGGGGAAGCGGACGCCAATCACGACATGATGGTTTCCATCCAGGAACTCTTCGAGTTCGTTCACCGGGAAGTACGGGGCTACACGGGCAATATCCAAACCCCTACCCTGACCGGCACCTACGACGAGTTGATGCCCATCTCGGTACTGCGCGCCCGCTAGCGCTGTTCGCGCCGGTACACGTAATACTCCACCGCGCGGGGGCTAAAGTTTACACTTTTGGCTGAGGTGGGAACGCGCGTGAGACTGAGGGGCAGCGTATTGTGATCCCCGGATATCTGCAGCTGATCGAGGTCCGCCTCCACCCGAAAACTACTTTCCGTCAACTTACCGTACTCGCTCTCCGGAATGGTCACCGTGACCGTCACCGTGGTGGGGAATACGCGGGAGGAATCGGAGGGCGGCGCGTTACGCAGGCGGACCGGCACCTCGATCTGCTGTTCGATGAAGGCTTCTACGCCGACGCCGACGCGGACGGCCGCGTAGTTAAGGCTCAATCCTTCGGGCGGGGCCCGCAGGCCGACGGTGATTTCGGTGTCTTCCTCCAACTTGGTTAGCTCAACCGGCTCGGTCGGCCAGTCTACTACGCTTTCCAGCTCCTCGGGCGTCCCACTGACCCGGACGCTGTCGGGACTCACCTGCATGCCCTCCGCGGCAAAGTAGCCGGGGGCGAAATCCATGTTTATGCGTGGCACCACCGGCACCAGTTTTCCCTCCCGCTCGGTGGTGACTACCCGCTGGGCTTCGTACCCCAGGTTGTCAATCTCGAGGTCACCGCTGCTGAGTTCGCGGGAGATCTTCTGCTGGAGGAGATTGGTGGTGAGCAGCAGCGACGGATTGTCCTCGACGTCTACCACCACGTTTAACGCACGCCCCCGAAGGCTTTCCCAGATGAGGTTCCACCCCCGCCCGCGCAGTTGCACGGAAACGGTGCGCGGAGGATCTCCCTCCACGACCCGCTCGGGACTGACGAGGTATTCAATATTGACCTCCTTATTGACTTCGTAGTCCTGGGAGAGGTTGAGGATCAGCCAGAACACGAAGGCCAGGCCGATGCAGAAGAGGAGCATCTGCCGATCGGTGGTCGCCATGTTCTGCAGGGGCAGGCTATCCTTCAGCCTTTGGAGGGTAAATGGCATCGGTGAGCTCCTTCGAGATGGCGTTTTTAGTGACCTGAATGTACGTCTTGTTGCCCACGTTGAGGGAGATGATGTTGTCTTCCACCTTGTCGATGATGCCCAGGATGCCACTGGCCGTGACGACCCGTTGGCCCTTCGTGAGTCCGCTCATGAACGTTTTCTGCTGCTTACTGCGCTTACGCTGGGGGATGATCATCGTAAACACGAGTACCGCCAGCATGGCAATCATGAAAAATCCATTGGTGAATAAGCCGCCGCCGGCCTGGAGAATAATGTGCATGGTAATCGTTTATTCAGTTTGTACAGTCCCCTCCACGTAAATCGTGGTCATGGAAGGATAGGTATTGGCCGTCAGCGTGATCGGCTTGCGTTGCCGACCTCTTTTATTCGTGGTATCGAAGCGTACGCGAATCGTGCCCTCCTCACCGGGTGCGATGGGTTCCCTGGGGTAACTCGGTACGGTGCAGCCGCAGGTGGATCGGGCGTCCGTGATCAGGAGGGGTACTTGTCCGGTGTTGGTAAAAGTAAACTGGTGACTTACCGGGGTACCGGCCCGGACGGTACCGAAGGCGTACTCCGCCTCCCGAAATTCCATGCGGGCTACGCGGTTCGTATCCTCGGGCACGGGGGCGGCCACGGGATTTCGGATCAGGGCGGCGTTGCCGTCGGGTGGTGCCGTCCCCTCCGCCGCGGTCACCTCCCCTTCCGGGGCACAGGCACCCAGCAGAACTACGAGGAGAAACGGGAAGGCGAATTTCATATAACAAGGCTTGAACGCGCAAAGATAAGCCCGGGGGCGGGGGATTTTTTATGAACGACGCCCGTAACTTGTCGCCGTCCAATTTTCGTACAGTGCTTTAAGTAGAGTCGAATGCGCATCTTTCTCATCGGGTTCATGGGTTCGGGCAAGACGTACTGCGGTCGCCGCCTCGCCGAGTACCGGGGGATGCCCTTCCTCGATCTCGATCAGTACATCGAACAGCAGGCAGGCATGACCGTCAGTGAGCTGTTTGCCCAACACGGGGAGGGGTACTTTCGTGAGCTGGAGCGCGGGGCCGTGGTGGAGCTCTCCTCCCTCCCCTCCTTCATAATGGCCACCGGTGGGGGCACCCCCTGTCACCATCAACTCATCGATCATCTCAACGCCGTGGGTACGACCGTTTTTTTGGATCCCTCCCCGGAACTGCTGTTCAGCCGCCTACGCCCCGAAATCGGTCACCGTCCGCTGCTCGCCGGGGGGACCGGACTGAAGTCCACTGTTCTGGACAAACTCCGTGAACGACGTCCCTGTTACGAACGGGCCAGTATTCACCTTCGCTTTGATGACCCAAGTGCCGACCTGGTGCGTTTGATTTCCGAGCAACTCCCTCCCCACTAAGCCCCGCCGCATGTTCCGCCCCCTTTTCTTACTGATCGCTGTGCTGTCTCTGCAAACTATTCACGGCCAGGAGGCAGCTAAGCCTTCGCTGTTCTTCGTGGGCTTTACGGACAAGGCGGGAACCCCCTACGCCACCGACCGCCCACTCGAATTTCTCACCCAGCGGGCACTCGACCGCCGCGCGAAGATAGGCGCTTCCGTAGATGAGATGGACCTCCCCGTATCCCCGGAACATCAGCAAAGATTGCTGGACCTCGGGGCTGATATTTGGCTGCGCAGCAAGTGGATGAACGGAGTGGTCGTAAGGGCGACGCAGGATCAAGTCGCTGCGATCAGCACCCTCCCCTTCGTCGACACTACCTTCTATGCCGCCCCCGCCCAATACCCGCGCAGCGCCCGCATCCCCGCCCCTACTGACTTTAGCCAGCCCGCCCCGGTAGTGGAGAACGTACCCGTTTCCAACATCTTCTACGGCTTCGGGTGGAAGGACCTGCAGCGGATGAACGGGGACAGCCTGCACCGCCTCGGCTTCCGCGGCGAGGGAGTTTTGGTCGGCGTGTTTGACGGCGGTTTTCCAGACGTGAACTACAAAGATTTCTTGGGGTACGATCAGCCGGAAGCCGTACCGGGCAACTACGACCTGGTGGAACAAGACAATACCGCGCTGGACGGTTCGACCCACGGGGCCACCGTACTGAGCACCATGGCCGCCCACCATCCCTTCTTCTATATCGGCACGGCACCCGCTGCCCGCTACCTGCTCTTTAAGACGGAAAACAGCCGGGGGGAACACCGCATGGAAGAGCTCAATTATGCCATTGCGCTAGAAATGGCGGACAGCATCGGTATTGACCTGGTGAACAGCAGTTTAGGCTACACTACCTTTACCGATACCAGCATGAATTATACCTACGACGATCTGGACGGTAAGACCAGCCCCGCCTCCGTAGCCATCGACCGGGCTTTCGCCCGGGGCATGATCGTGGTGACGAGTGCGGGAAACAACGGAGCGGACGACTGGAAGCACATCGGCATCCCCGCAGATGCGGACAAGGCGCTCAGCATCGGCGCGATCGACGATTCGGACGACCGGGCGTACTTCAGCAGCTACGGACCTACGGCCGACGGGCGGGTCAAACCCGACGTCAGCGGGCCCGGCGTGATGGTTGCCGCCGTGGCCGCCAACGGGAAGGGACTTACCGGAGCCAACGGGACCAGTCTAAGCGCACCCCTGGTCACCGGTTTGGTGGCTTGCTTAATACAGGCCGTGCCCGGAGCGACCAATCAGGAAATCGTGGACGCCATTCGGGCCACGGCCTCCCAGGCGGCGGTCCCCGGGGAGTCACTCGGGTACGGCATTCCTGATTTTGCCGCGGCGTACCGCTACCTGATCACCGCCCGGAAATAATTGACGGCGGCTTTTTTGGCCCCTCACTTGTAGTACCGGTGCCCCTTCACTATTTTTGGGGAAATGCTGCGGCGTCGAGAAATAGCGGGCACCACCCCGCACCGATTTTTTATTTGGTATCAGTAAGTTGGAACGAGCCCCGGCACCGCAAGGATGACCGGGGTTCTTTACTGCTACGCGCGGTCGAATCCGATCCGCATTCCCCGCACATCGTCGTTCACCCGCCCGCGGCGGTAGGCCACCCGACCACTTACGATCGTTTCCCGCACCCGGCCCCGAAAGGTTTGGCCCTCCAAGGGCGACCAGCCTACGTGGTAGAGGATATTTTCCCTGGCCACCGTCCAACGCTCCCTGGGGTCGTAGACGATCACGTCGCCCCACATGCCTTCGTCGAGGTACCCCCGGCGGTCGATCTGGAAACAGATGGCCGGGGCGTGACTCATTTTTTCCACGATCTTCTCGACGGAGATCTTACCGGCCTGTTCCAGGCGCATCATCATATCCAGGCTGTGCTGCACGAGCGGCAGTCCGCCCGGTGCCTTGAAGTAATCGCGCTGGGCTTTTTCCTCCGCGGTGTGGGGGGCGTGGTCGGTGGCGATGATATCGAAGCGGTCGTCGAGCAGGGCGGGCAGGAGGGCCGCCCGGTGGTGTTCGGCCTTGATGGCGGGGTTACACTTGATCCGGTTGCCCAGGCGGGCGTAGTCGTCGGCGTTGAAGGTGAGGTGGTGGACACACACTTCGGCCGTGATGCGTTTTTCCGCCAGGGGGATGTCGTTGCGGAACAGGGAGACCTCATCGGCGGTGCTGATGTGCAGGATGTGCAGCCGCGTGTTGTGGCGCTTGGCCAGGCGTACGGCCAGGCTGCTGCTCGTAAGGCAGCCGGCGGCGGAGCGGATGTTGGGGTGCTCGGAGACCGGAATATCCGTTCCCCAGATCTTGCGGGCCTCGGCCGCGTTGTGGCGGATGGTGGCCTCGTCCTCGCAGTGCGTGGCGATGAGCAGCGGGCTCTGGGCGAACAGGGCGTCGAGGATCCGCTCGTCGTCCACCAACATGTTACCGGTGCTGCTGCCCATGAAGATTTTGAGGCCGCATACGCGGGTGGGGTCGGTGCGCAGGGCCTCGTCGAGGTTATCGTTGGAGGCCCCCATGAAAAAGCTGTAATTGGCCACGCTGGTGGCCGCCGCCCGGGCGTACTTTTCTTCCAGCAGCAGCTGATTGAGGGTCGACGGCTTGGTGTTGGGCATCTCCATGAAGGTGGTGGTGCCCCCGGCCACGGCGGCGCGGGCTTCCGAGCCGATGGTAGCCTTGTGGGTCAGGCCGGGCTCCCGGAAGTGCACCTGGTCGTCGATGATGCCGGGCAGGACCAGGCAGCCCTCGGCGTCGATCTCCTCGTCGGCGGGCCCGGAGTGGGTGCCGCCGACGGCCTCGATGATGCCGTTGCGGATCAACAGGTCGCCAACCGTGCGCTGGCCGCGGTTGACGAGCGTTCCTCCCTTGATCAAGATGCTTCCCTGCTGCATGGCGGCGATTTTTTGCCAATGTACGGGCCCGTCCGTCGACTTTAGGATGCCATTAATACATTCTTACCATAATTTAAGGAGCGCAACTGCAACCTTTGGAAAGGCACCAACGCCCTTACACATGCGGGGCCGCCGGTGCCGCGCCCCTTCATCCAGCAAAGCAAGTTACTATGAAAACCACCCTACTCTTTTCCTTCCTGCTCCTTTCCCTGTGTGCCACGGCCCAGGACTTCGCTTCCGCAGACGTCCCGAGCTACGGGCCGCTATCCACCGCACCCGCGGCCGCGCCCCTGCCGGCAGCGACTACGGCTTCCTACACCGCGCGCCGGGAACGGACCCTGCTCGGCGACCTCGACCTCTCGGGCTTCTGGGGAGGGCCAACCTATAACTACTCCGCGACGGGAGACGACTGGGCACTGGTGCGCGGCGGTTTCGGGGGCATGGAGTTCGGGGAAACCGTCTTCATCGGCTACGGCGGATGGCGGTCGCGTGAGCCATTCACCACCGATGAGCTGCCCCCGAGCGGGAACGCGGTCAACTATAACTTCCGGCAGGGAGGCCTGATCATGGCCGTGAGCCCCGGACGGGACAACATCGTACACCCCCGCTTCACGGCCATCGTCGGTCCCGGCCGCATCGAACTGGCGGACGGACAAAAAGACCGTATGCTCGTCGGCCAGCTCATGGGCGGCGCGGAGCTCAACCTCTTCCAGTGGTTCCGGCTGGGTATCGAGGGCGGTTACCGCTTCGCCAGTGGCGCCGACACCTTCCCCGGCGTAACGGCCCGGGACGTCAGCGGTGCCGTGGTGCAGATCGAGGCGCGCTTCGGCTGGAGCTGGTAATCTGCTCCGCTGGCGGTAAAAGGTCGGCGCCGGAGGGCGGCTAAATCATAAAAATTGCGACCTTTGGCCCCCCATGGAGAATACGCCCAAGCCCATCAAGCACATTGCCATTGCCGGAAACATCGGCGCGGGTAAAACCACCCTCTGCCGCCAGCTGGGGCAGCACTTCGGCTGGGAGATCCACTACGAAAGCGCCGAGAATAACCCCTACCTCAGCGATTTCTACACCGACATGAAACGCTGGAGTTTCAACCTCCAGGTGTACTTCCTACACAACCGCTACAAGCAGATCCTCGAGATCCAGGACGGCGATCGCACCGTGATCCAGGACCGGACCATCTACGAGGACGCTAATATCTTCGCTCCCAACCTCCACGGCATGGGCCTGATGACGGAGCGCGACTTTCAGAGTTACACCGAGCTGTTCGACACGATGACCAGCCGCATCGAGTCTCCCGATCTGCTGATCTACCTGCGCGCCGGCATCGGCACCCTGGTAGCCCACATCGAGAGCCGTGGGCGCGACTACGAGGGCAGCATGAGCCTGGATTACCTCAAGCAGCTGAACCGCCGCTACGAGGACTGGATCGCCAACTACCGCGACGGCAACATCCTGATCATCAACGTGGACGAAGTGGATTTCGCCAACAAGCAGGAAGACCTGGGCAAGGTGATCAATATGGTCAGCGGCAAACTCCACGGCCTCTTCAAGGAGGTGTAGCCCGCCCCGAGGGCTTACCCCTCCAAGGGGGAATTCAGATCGATGTACACGCCCTCCCGTTTCTTCGGAGAAATAGCCTGCAGGTATTCCGAACGCTGGGCCTTGCTGTTCTCCACGAAGGGGCGGATCTGAAACAACCAGATCTTGTCGTCCTGGAAACCGAGCTCCACGTCGTAGGGCCCTTCGGCGGTCATACCGGGGGCTTTGGGCATGACCTCCTCCACTTGTTGCGCCAGTTGGTAGAGATCGACTAAGTTGCGGCGGCTGAGCACCGAGCGGTCGAAGGTGGCCGGCAGCATCTCGCTACCCCCGGTGGCGGGCAGGCGGCGGTAAGTCCGCTCGCGGGCCGGTGCCTGCAGGGTGAAGCGCCCATAGCGGTCGAGGAGGTAAGACTCCGCGGCCTGTCCGTCCACCGCCCCCCCGGCTCCGCGGCTGAAGGCTACGGTCACGTCGTCTTCCTCGCCGGTGGTCACGCCCTTGGTGATCATTACGCCGGAGTAGTCGACGTCCACGCTCGGGATCACCAGGATGCTCGGAAACACGTTCTCCGGATTCAGCAGGTAGCGTTGGCGCCAGCGGTAGCTGCGCTCCGTGTAGGGGCTGGCCCACACCTCCTTGATGCCGTTCAGGATGGCGGTTTCGCTGACCACGTTGAAGATGGTCTTGTTCAGTCCCGCTCCGGTGAATTCGGCCAGGTCCTCCATGTTGGTGTCGGAACGTAGAAACACCGGTACGCCGCCGAAGCGGCCGCCAAGGATGTCGGCAAAACCGCTGCGCAACTGAGCGATGAGCTTGCCCTCGATGCGGATCTCCGCGATGGCTTCCCGGAGGATGGCCAGCTGCTCCAGGGTGTAGCTTTCCACCTCCTGGGCGCTGCGGCCGTCGGTTTCCATGCGCGTGGCCGTGGCAAAGCGATCGTTGAGGAATTCCCAGTAGGAAAGGCCGGCTGCCTGGCCGGGCATCTGCTGATCGAGGTGCTCGCGAAAGACGCCGAAGGGGATGACGAGTCCCTCCACCACCTTCTCCGGGAAGAGGTCCTTCAGTTGACCGAGGTTAGCGGCCTTGGGGCCGCAGCGGACGCCGCTGTCTTCGCTGTCGACCTCCCGCAGGTTGAGCACGTCGCGGGTCGAGAGGTCGATGCGATCCACGGGCACCCGGATACGCTCCTGACTCCTTTCCTGGACCGTGAAGAGTCCGCGCTCGGTGTCGTTCATGCCGTCGGCCGGCTTCATGATCACGGTGCCTTCATTCGATACCGCGAGGAAAACTTCCTGGCCGTCGTAGGGCAGCAGTTCCTCGAACTGCCGGTCGGTGAGTACGGCATTGGGGATGCCCAGGTTGCGGGCCAGCAGTTGGACGTGACTCACCATATTGCCCTCGCTCACCGTGAGGATGCCCCCGACGGGCTTGAGGTCGGCCGGCGGCCGGCTGAAGATGTAGATGTCGCGGTTATTGACCACGACCTCGTCGGGGGTACCCTCGATGAGGTGCAGGGTGCCCCGGGCGTAACCGGGATTGAGCCCGCGTGCCTGTGCCTGAGATTGGATGTCCATGAGGGCGTTGCCGGAATCGCTGTTGCGGGCCAGCCAGTCGCCGAGCTCCCCCACGGCCTGTCCGAGCGGCAGCAGCACCGAACCGCGGATGCGATCGTCGAGAAAGCCCAGGGCCTTGGGCTCGAAGGTGGCGTAGCGCTCGACCAGGTCGCCGTAGGTGGCGCGGTTGGTGGCCGTCCCCCACTCCACGAAACGGCGGGCGTTGTCGAGGTAATCGTTGAGCATACCGGGCCAGATGTACTGGTAGTTGGGATCGGCGATGTTGGGGCCGCCGACCTCGTACTCCCACAACTCGATGAATCCGGCACCGGTGGCGGCCTGTCCGAGGTAGCAAATTTTCTCCATCTGCTCCCGGGCCGTGGCGGGCTTCCAGTTGGCGGCGGAGCGGAAGACGAGGTCGCCGAGTTCGTTGTTGATGTCCAGGAGCCGAAGACGATCGCCGGCCCGCCGGTCGTTGGCAAGCAGGGCACGTCGGATGTCCACGCTCAGTTCGGCGGCGGCCGTGAGGCGGGCAATGTCGTTGTCCACGCCCTCGATGCGGGCCTGCTGCTCGATAAAGGTTTCGATCCGGGCCCGGATGGTGTCCTCCGCGCGCAGGTCGGCGGTCAGGTCGGCGATGTTGTTCAGGTCGCTGCCCCCGTAAGCGGCTTTGATGTCCGCCACCAACTCCTGGGTGCTTTGGTAGAGTTGTCGCTGCTTCAGCGCTTCTTCGTGCTCATCGGCGAATGCCCCTACGGCGGCGGCGTCCTCGGCTCCGGGACGTCCGTGAATCTTGATGCGCAGGTCCATGAAATCGTCGTAGCGGTCGGCGATTTCCTTACTACGGCCCCGGATGCGCTGATTGAGGTCGGTGTCCCCGCGGTGGGGAATATCGCGGGCGGCCTGGGCGACCAGGTAGAAATCGGTGCGCAAGACGTCGTCCTTCGCTAGCAACCACTGGAAGAAGCGGCGGCCCCAGTCCTCCTCGTCCTCTACCTGGAAGGCGCCGCGGTAATAGCGGGCTTTTTCCAGGATCCATCCGTTGTCGACCGCCACCAGGTAGTTGTTGAGCTGATACTGCTTGATGCGGCCGTGATCGTCTCCTGCGTCCCAGAAGTCGGCGAATTTGGTGTCCGCAAGGATCTGCGCGAAGTACAGTTTATCCTCCCGCATCAGCTGACGGATGGCGGGCTTATAGTCGGCGTGTTGGTGGGCCCCGTCGTCGTCCGGGCAGGGATCGCGGGCGGCCCGGATGCTGCCGTCGGAGCAGAACCAGAAGATGCCTTTGTAGGGGCCGCGGGGGTCACTGCGGTATTCCTCGACGAGCTGCCGGATGCGCGCGTCGCCGGTCTGCGCAAGGACCTCCGGGGTCCAGAGGCACGACAAGGCTAAGGCCGCGAGTACCGGAATAGCACGGCGGGGAGAAACAAAAAATACCATGATCGGGCGGCTGGTGAATTAAGGTATGGGCGAACAAAGGTACGCTGATGCCTAAACTCGCACGAACGGAAATAAAGTATTAGCTTTTCGCTTACAACTTAAAGTCGGCCGCCGCGAAGTGTGTTAGCCGGCTTACCTTGGCACCTGCCGTGCGCGTGTAAGGTACCCCGTTGCACTCCGCGCGCCGCGGCAAATGAACATTGCCCAACTTCCGGGCTTCATATCCACAAACCACCATTTTTAGTGATTGTACTGCGAATTATAGCCTATGTACTTGGCACGTTCGGAGTCGTAGGGACGCTCCTGCCCTTTTTGAAATACGACGACTGGTGGATCCGCGGTTTTGATTATCCGCGGCAGCAACTGGTGGGCGTACTCGTGATCGCCGCGGTGTGCTGGGGCATTTCCCGCCACTCCAGCGATACGCTGAACTGGACCATTGGCGTGATCATCGCCGCCGCCGCCTGCTACCAGGTTTACCGCATCATCCCCTACACTAAACTCCACGGAAAGGACGCCCGAGACGCGATCATCGTCGACCAGTCGGAGGGCCACCTCAGCCTGATGATGAGTAACGTCCTGCAGACCAACAGGCGAACCGACCTGGTCATCGATCTGGTACAAGAGGTTCAACCCGACATTCTGCTGACCGTGGAGACCAACGGGTGGTGGGAAGAGAAGCTGCTGGAGGGTATCGGGGAAGACTACCCCCACCGGGTGTCCGTGCCGCTGGAAAACCTGTACGGGATGCACCTCTGGAGCAAGTACGAACTGGCCGATCCTCAGGTCAAGTACCGGATCAAGGACGATATCCCCAGCATCGATACCCAGATCGAGTTGAAGAACGGGCGAAAGGTAGACCTCCACTTCGTCCACCCCATGCCGCCCAGCCCGACCGAGGCCTACGCCAGTACGGGTCGGGACGCCGAACTGGCCCTCGTCGGCCTCGAGGTGAAGGAGAAACCGGAGGCCACCACCATCGTAGCCGGGGACATGAACGACGTCGCCTGGTCTCATTCCTCCCGGCTCTTTCAGCGCCTCAGCGGCCTGCTCGATCCCCGCCGGGGCCGGGGCATGTTCTCTACCTTTCATGCGGACTACAAGTTGCTGCGCTGGCCCCTGGACCACGTATTCCACTCGACGGACCTGACCGTACTCGGACTGAAGCGGCTGCGCTACGTCGGTTCCGATCATTTTCCCGTGCTGATCCGCCTGAGCTACGAGCCGCAGCAGGACGAAAATCAGGGAGAAAACCCCGACGCCGAAGATCTCGAGGAGGCCGAAAAGACGATTGATTTGGGCAAGAAGCAGAAGGATAATGCCGTCATCGACGGGGAAAATTAGATCAGCAAAAAAGTGGCAAATAATTATGGCGTCACTACCTTAGGTATGTTTTGAACGCATACCTTTACCCTCTGCCAGTTCCTATTTATTATGAAAAACGTTGTTTCTCAACGCTTTATCAAGTGTCACGACAAGCTCAAAGCCGAGAAACGTATTCGTTCCAGCCGGGCCTTTGCCCTCTCCCTAGAGTACCTGCCGCAGTCGCTAAGTGAGATCCTGAAGGGGCGGCGCGATGTTACCATCGAGTTGTTGCGCCAGGCCATCGCGACCTATAAGCTGAACCCCGTCTACCTATTCACGGGAGACGGACCCATGTTTATGACCGAGGAAAGTAACCAAAACTTCCGGGTACTCACCACCATCACTACTCCGGATGCAGACGAGCTGATCGTGCACGTGCCCCTGCCGGCACAGTCCGCCTATGCCGGTGAACTGGGGGACCCCTCTTTCGTGGAAAGCCTACCTACCTACAGCTTACCGGACTACAAATATAAGGTGGGTACCCACCGGAGCTTCGACGTGCCGGGCAACAGCATGGAGCCAACCCTCTTCGAGGGCGACAAGGTGGTATGTGCCTTCCTGGAACCCACCCTCTGGCAGAGTGGCATAAAGGACAACTACGCCTACATCATCGTTACCCGCAGCGACGTCGTCGTCAAACGGGTACGTAACCACATCGCGAGCAGCAAGGAGCTCGAGGTCATCTCGGACAATAGCTTTTACGAAACGTACCGGATACCCCTCTCCGATCTGCGGGAGATCTGGTACGTCCGGGCGCGAATCACCCCCTTCCTCCCCTCCCCCCAGAATATTCAGCGCTACGTCCACGATGAAATGAGCGAACTGAAGGCCACGATCGCCCAGCAGGGCAAGCTGATTAGTCGCTTAGGCGTAAGTATGGAAAAGGTGCTGAACCGAAGCAGTCGGGATTAGGTCGCACCGCTTGGAGTAGTCCGGCGCGCTAGCGAATCACCAGCCGCTTGCTTACGTTTAGCTTACGATCCGTGACGCGAACGGTGTACAGGCCCGGCGGCAGGTGTGCAGTCGGCAGGGCTAACCGCTCGACGCCGATCGACTTACCGCGATACAACAGAAGGCCGGCCGCGGAGAACACCTCTACTGCTACCCCTTCCGTGCTCCAGTTGGCACCCAGTTGCAGACGTACTTCCGTGCCGCTGGCGGGGTTGGGGAACAACGACACCGCTGGGAGCGGTCCCCCCGCGTCGATGGCAATCACCCGGGAGAAGCTCCGCGTACCGTCAAAGTCCACCTGCCGGATGCGGTAGTAGTTGATTCCTGGACTAAACGCATGGTCCTCAAAGGTATAGTTGAGCGCTACCTGGCTGTTGCCGGCCCCAGTGAGCCGTCCGATGGTGGCAAAGGGACTGCCGTCGAGGGAGCGCTCGATTTGGAAGTATGCATTCTCGGTTTCGGTGGCGGTGGTAAATTCCAGGGTAATGGATCGCGCCCCCAAATTGCCGGTAAAGGCGAGAAATTCTACCGGTAGGGGAGCAAAGCAAGTGGCATTCGGCTCGCCTCGGCAACTGCTGACGAAAGTAGGTTTGTCCTCACATCCCCCCGCGTTGTTAGTGATGACGGCATTGGGGTTATCACCGTTCATGGGCTGACCAGCAACTTCCACATCGCACGCTAGCGTACAGCAGTCGCTTAGGTTAGCGTTGTTCCGGATAAGGAGGGCGTTTTCAATAGTTTGCAGGCTCACGAGTTCGTCGAGGCTGGATAGTCCCCCGTTGTCCCCCACACCACGAATCTCAATGGAACCTACGCGATTCAAATTGGCAAAGGTTGCCAGCGTGCTTACACCGGAATTCCCCCTGAGGTTAACTGCTCCCACTACGGCAACCAGGTCCCGCAGTCGGGTTTCACCGGTGGCGTCTGGTCCAAAATCGATGACGTCGTTCCCATTGAGGTTGAGGGTGCCCGATAGGGTGTCGGTAGATCTGAAGTTATAAAGCTGTTCAAGCGCATCGTTATTGGTTAGGTTGATGCTGCGGGTAACTTTGAATTGCTGAGTCCCGGTCGAGGCTAGTACCGGGTTATTATCAACGGTAAATTCGAGCACCTCAGTTGAACCCCCGTTGAAAGACAGCGCGGTACTGTTTAACAAGGCATTACCGTTTATTCTAACCCGGTTTAGGTTCGTCCCCAACCTAAGACTGCTGGGTAGGGTCTGGACGAGCGGGTTGCCAATTAGTCGAAATTCATTCGTGACTAAGACCGTGGTGGACCCCAGGGAGGTAAGTAGCGCATTGCGCTGAACCGCAAATTGACTGACTTCAAGGGACGCCCGGCTATTCGGGCCGTTACCGTTGCTGCCGAGACCGTCAATTGTCGTTAAGTTAGGAAGGTCACTGAGAACGAGGTTTCTTGCAATGGAATTTACGCCGTCCAAGCCATCTAGGTTCGCCAGATTTCCCAGTCTTCGGAGGTTGAAGTTACCTCCGACACTAGTTAATGCGCTTGCCTGCAGCACGGCCAGTTGGGGTAAATCATCTACAATGAAGTTTCCACCAGTTGAAATCAACCCGGGAAGCGAAATAGTCGTAAGCTCGGTCGATTGTCTAATTTGCAACTGCCGCCCAACCGTTTGTAAGCTAGGGTTAGTAAGGCCGGTAATGCCCTGATTTCCGGGCGTACCCGTACCGACCCGCAGATTTCCACCGACGGTAATTAGGCTCTCAAATTCACTAAGGGGGTCCCCGGTGGGCTGATCGCTCAGGTAGTTATTGATATTCAATTCACCGTTGATCGTCTCGAGATCAGATAGGTTATCGAAGTTGGTTAAAACAGCCGTCGGAGCAATCCAGAACCTGCCCGTGACGACCCGGTAGCGGTTGGCACCGTCAATGAATGCATCCAGATCGGCCTGCGTTGCGATGGTCACGGGCCCGGCGAACGTCTGCGCCCGTAGGCCGCCACTTAGCGAGCAGAGCAGGAGCATAAACCGTAAGATCCAAGTCTTCGTAACGCCGCTATAAACGGTTTTCTTCGCCCTCAGCCCCGGCCCCTTCTCACGGGAGAGCGGAGTCGTCTCGGGTGCTCTATAAATACCGGTGTAGATCTTGGGGGTTTTCATTTCTGGGAGTGTGTTAGCGAATGGAAATGCCAGGACTAAACCTTGACGGGTCTGTCCGGGCTGGCACAAGCAGCGGCGGGGCTGCCTGGGGGCGTGAGCTACCGTTCGTAGACTCGTAGTGGATGAGACCCACTACGCTTACGATAAAACAAAGTCGGGGGATAGGAAAGCTATTTCATGAGAGTTTTAAGCGCTGTAGAGGCACCATACGGGTACCAACGACAGCGTATTAGACTTTAGTCTAATACAAAACTAGCAGTGTTCAGCTATTTTAACAAAGAACGGAGGCTAAACTTCCCTATTCTTTCGTGGCCGTATGGCCTTGAGCTACTAAGGCTTCGGCATACGTGGGTGTGCCGATGGCGGGCAAAATCGGTAGGGCCCGGCGCGCGTGCGGGTCGGTACGCAGGGCAATCACTTCGGTGAGCCACTCCCCGCCCCGAAAGCTAAACTGCCGGAGGCGGTAGTGAGCCGTCCCGGGCTTCGGGTAATAATCGAAGAAATTGTAGTCTGTGATCTCGCTAGTGGTACTCTTCCCGGTCACCCGGCCGACGGGGGTGAAGTGCAGGCCGTCCTCCGAACGCTCCAGTTCAAAGTAATCGTTGTCGGTCTCCCCCTGGGTAGTCCACTCCACCAGGATGTGGGACGTTCCGGCCCCCCGGGCCGTCATCGCGGTGAGGGTAACGGGCGGCGGGGCGCAAGCCTGGTGAGTACCGCGGACGATAACCGCTCCGTAAGCGGCTGACTGCGCTACGGCCTGATGGCTACAGCAAAGGAAGATTAGGGCCACTAGCGACCGGCCGCTCCCTACCAATAGGCGGGAAGCACTGGCTGAAAAACAGGTCATGGAGCCAAGGACTTAGGCGGATGAGGATAGGCCTATAAAACGTGCCCCCGCGTTCGCGTCGTCCCCCCATGCTTACCCCATACCGCTGATCTCGTAGTCCCAGGTGATGTTCACCCCCCCGGCCTTCAGCATCAGGGAGACGCTACAGAGCTTCTCCATACTCAGGCGACAGGCGCGTTCCACCTTCTTCTCGTCCAGCGTACCGAAAAGCCGGTAATGCACGTGAATGTCGGTGAACACCCGCGGTTCGGTGTCGACCCGCTGCCCGGAAATCACCACCTTGATGTCCTGAAGATCCTGCCGTTGTTTCTTGAGCAGCAGCACGACGTCGATGCTCGAACAGCTCCCCACGGCGGCCAGGACGAGTTGCATGGGTCGCATGCCTTTGCCCTGTCCGCCGATGTCGGGGCTGCCGTCGGTGGTAACGGTCAGTCCTTCGTCGTTGGCGGTCTCAAAGAGAAAAGCGTCGTCTTGTCGTTGAAGATGTACGGTCATTTGGAACTACGTGTTTGGGCCCACATGCGGCGATTATCGTTTACTTCGACCCAGTAGCCATCGGGATCCTGCAGGTAGACCTGGCTGACGCCGTCGGGCCGCTTATTGGACAGGTTAGCCTCCCCCGTCCAGGTTTCAAAGGGGATGGCGGCGTCGCGCAGGTGCCGTACGAAGCCAGCAAAATCCTCCATGGCGATGCACAGGTGGACTCCCTTGGTGGTCCTCACGTCTACGGTGTCGGTCTCGATGATGTGCAGGGCCATGCCCTCCCCGAGGCTGAACCACACCCGGCGGTCGTTGGCCGTGCCGTTGTAGACGGTATCGAGAGCGAAGACCCGTTGGTAAAAATCTGCGCTGCGCTGGAGGTCTACCACGTTGATGGCGTAGTGGTCGAAGCTCGCGCGAAAGGTGCCGTTCTCGGCTCCGAAGGGGGTCAGTTTCGGGGAACAGGACGACACGATAATGCCGAGGGACAAGGCGATCAGAAAGCGCATGCGACTTGATTTAATGGAAAATTTGTAATTGATATGGGGAGCAGTCCTACACCAGGAAGCGGGCGTCGGTCTCCAGCGTAATCCCCTGGGCCCGGGTGAGGGTCTGGTGCAAACCACTGCTGCGGGTAAAGACGTAATCGAAGTAGAAGGCGGCGGTGCGCAGTTTAGACTCGTAGAATTCCTGCTGTTCGCGCCCCACGACCGGTCCACCGACGACGCTGCCCCGCTCCAGGGCCCGAGCCGCGGCCACGGCCTGTTCGACCCACATCCAACCGATCACGTGCAGCCCGAAATAATCCAGGAACACCGTCGCATCGGCTAGGAACACCCGGGGGTCGTCCTCCCGCCGCGCGGTACCCAGCAGCTGCTCAAGAACGTCCTGCAATTGCTGCACCCCGGTGCCCAACAGCTTAGCCAGCGGACGCGTGGCCTCGTATGCCCGGGCCTCCTTCAGGGAGTGGGATATCTCTTCGGCCAGGTAGGAAACCGTCTTTCCTCCCTCCATCATGACCTTACGGCCGAGCAGGTCCAGTCCGTGGATGGTCGTGGTGCCCTCATAGATCGAGTTGACCCGAATATCCCGGAAGAGCTGCTCGATGGGGTGGTCGTCGGTATAGCCGGCGCCCCCCATGACTTGCATGGCCAGGCTGACCGATTCGTTGCCGTACTCGCTGGGGAAGCTCTTGGCGATGGGCGTAAGGAGCTCGAGCAGCAGGCGGCTGCGTTCGTCCTGCTTGATCCGGAAGGTGTCTTCGTACAGGCTGCACTGCAGCAACAGGGCAATGCTACCCTCTACGACCGCCTTCTGAAAGAGCAGCATGCGCCGCACGTCGGCGTGCTCGATGATGAGCACCTGGGGGGCATCCACGTCCTTATTGCCGGGGTGGCGGCCCTGCGGACGTTCCTTCGCGTACCGCAGGCTGGCGTAGTAAGCCGCGGAGGCTGAGCCCGCGGCCATCATGCCGGTGCCGATGCGGGCCTCGTTCATCATCAGGAACATATGCTTCAGGCCGTTCAGCTCCTTACCGACCAGGAAGCCCTTGGTGGGTCCCTGCTCGCCGTACATCAGGTGGGCGGCCACGTAACCCTTCTGCCCCATTTTCCCGTAGATGCCGGCCGTGGTGACGTGATTGTCGGCAAGCTGCCCGTCCGCTTCGGGTACGAACTTGGGGACCACAAAGAGGCTGACGCCCTTGGTGCCCTTCGGGCCGTCCTTCTGCCGGGCGAGCAGCAGGTGGACGACGTTCTCCACGCTGGTGTGGTCTCCGCCGCTGATGTAGATCTTCTGGCCCTGGATGTGGTAAGTACCATCGGGTTGGATCGCGTAGGTGGTGGTGATGTCGCTGAGGGAACTGCCGGCCTGGGGCTCCGTCAGGGCCATCGTGCCCTGCCAGTTGCCACTGGCCATCTGCTTGAGGTAGGTCTGCTTAAGGTCCTCGCTGCCGAACTCGCGGATCAGGTTGGCCGCTCCGGTGGTGAGGAAGCCGTAGGCCGCCAGGTTGCCGTTGGCGGCCTGGAAGACCAGGCTGCCGGCGTTGTGTACCGTGAGTGGCATCTGCTGACCGTCGTCCTCCAGGCCCCAGGCGGCGCTTAGCCAGCCGCTTTCGCCCATGGCCCGCATGCCTTCGCCCACTTCCGGCAGCACGTGTACCTCGCCGTCGGCGAAATAGGCCTTGTTCTTGTCCATGTCGCGGTAGACGGGGTAGAGGTACTGATCGGCGAGCTGTTGGGCAGCATCGAGGCTGAAGTCGATGGCCTCCTGGTCGAAGTCCTGAAAGCGTTCGCTGGCGTAGAGTTCCCGTAAATCCAGGACCTCATGAAGCAGGAATCGCAGATTAGGGAGGGAGATGTATTGCATGGTCGTAGGCTGGCCGGCAGGGGGAGCCGGCGATTAGAAAAGCCGCAAGATACACACGCCCCGTGTGGACCTCCTCGCCAAAGGCACGCTCCGCGCCCGCGCAGGCCCGCCGCGCAACTAAAGCGCCGTCCTTTGCATTCACAAATAAACCCTGCACCCGCGGCCCCGCCGTATCTTTGCCCCCTCAAAAAAAGCGCGCGTGGCTAACAAGTATTTTGACCTCATCGATCAGACCTTCTATTTTCCACAGGAGGGCTTCGATATGGAAAACGGCTACCTGACCTTCAACCGGATTCCCCTTATTCACCTCATCCGGAAGTACGGTACCCCCCTCAAACT
This sequence comes from Lewinellaceae bacterium, assembly GCA_963803525.1. Classification (GTDB taxonomy): domain Bacteria; phylum Bacteroidota; class Bacteroidia; order Chitinophagales; family Saprospiraceae; genus Neolewinella. The sequence goes on along the minus strand of CAWDMV010000001.1, from coordinate 183,679 downwards.
GACGTACCTGCCCAGTATCGGGCGGAAAATTAAGGAAGCCCGCAATCTCTTTCGACGGTCCATGCGCGCCCAGGGGTATGCCGGGCAGTACCACTACTGTTACTGTACGAAGAGCAGCCACTTCGCCCACGTGGTGGAGGAAGCCCTGGACCACGACGTTCAGCTGGAGATCAGCTCGGCCTACGACGTAGATCTTATCCGCCGCCTGTATTCCCGCAAGAAACTGGACAAAAAGATCAAGATCGTGTGTAACGGCTTCAAGCCCGAAAATTACCTGGAGGGCATCGTCGGTCTGATGAACGACGGCTTCGAAAACGTGATTGCCGTGGTCGACAACAGCCACGAGCTGGACTACTACCAGCAGCACGTGGAGGGCGTGGCCAAGATCGGCATCCGGGTAGCCACCGAGGAGGAGCCCAACTTCGAGTTCTATACCAGCCGTTTGGGATTGCGTAACGCCGACGTGCTGCCCCTCTTCCGCGACCGCATCAAGGACAACCCCAAGCTGGAGCTGCATATGCTCCACTTCTTCGTCGATACCGGCATCAAGGATACGCTCTACTACTGGGGCGAACTGAAAAAGGCCGTGCGGCTGTACGGGGAGTTGAAAAAGGAGAGCATGAACCTCCACGCCCTGAACATCGGCGGGGGAATGCCGATCCGCAACAGCCTCGGCTTCGAATTCGACTACAAATACATGGTGCGGGAGATCGTCAAGAATATCCTCGATGCCTGCGAGGAAGACGAGGTACCCGAGCCCGACATCTTTACCGAATTCGGCAAGTACACCGTCGGGGAAAGCGGCGCAACCATTTTTAGCGTGCTGGCACGTAAGCAGCAGAACGACAGCGAGATGTGGTACATGATCGACAATTCGCTCATGACCACCCTACCCGACGCCTGGGGCATCGGCGAACGCTTCATTTTACTGCCCATCAACAAGTGGGACCGCGACTACCGCCGCGTCAACATCGGGGGACTGAGCTGCGACAACTCCGATTACTACAATTCCGAGATCCACGAATCCCAGGTCTACCTGCCGGTCGATAAGGACGGAGACGAAGAACCGCTGTACCTTGGCTTTTTCCACACCGGGGCGTACCAGGACAACATCAGTGGCTACGGGGGCATCAAGCACTGCATGATCCCCAGTCCGCAGCACATCATCATCGACATCGACGAGGCGGGTAACCTCACCGACCGGCTGCTGGCCGGGAAGCAGACCGCGGAGAGTATGCTGCAGATTTTAGGGTACTAGTACTCGCGGCGGCATCCTCCGCCAAAGAAAACTGCGCGTAGCTCAGGCTGGGGGTCAACTCTGTATTTTCTTGATTGCCTTCATGACCAAGCGGTCGGGAATAAAGGGGATAAGCCCCTTGATGGCCAGGTTGAGTCCCACCTCCGTGATAACCTCCAGTCGGCCGGCTTCCATGGCGGTGTAGCCCTGGGCGGCGGTCGTTTGGGGGGTGGCGGCATTGGCGAATAACTTGCTGTCCTTCATACCCGCGCTTTCCGCGAATTCGGTCTTCACGGCACCCGGGCAGAGACTGGTCACGGTCACCCCCGTCCCCCCGAGTTCGCCGGCGACGCCCTTCGTGAGGGAGTTGACGAAGGCCTTGGTCGCAAAGTAAACCGCCTGTAAGGGCCCCGGGATGAAGGCCGCCGTGCTGGAGGTGTTCAGAATCTTGCCGTGCCCCCGGGCGATCATGCCCGGCAGAAAGAGGTGCATCAATTCCGTAAGCGCAAGCACGTTGAGTTTGATCATGCCGGAGATATCCGACCAGTCTTGTTCCGCGAACTCACTGTTTCCCCCGAAGCCCGCGTTGTTGAATAGATAGTCGATCGCGATGCCTTCCCGCTCCAACCGTTGGAAGAGGTCGCTGCGGGCGTCTGGCAGCGTCAGGTCGCTGGCCACGACCATTACCTCCACCCCATAACGGTCACGGAGCTCCACGGCCAGTTCTTCCAGCTCGGCCTTCCGGCGGGCCACGACGACCAGGTCCCGTCCGCGACGGGCGTGCTCGTGGGCTAGTGCGCGGCCGATGCCGGAGCTCGCTCCCGTAATCAGTCCGACGTCTTTCATGCTTTTTGGGCGATTTCGGTGAGGCGGGAGAACATGCTGCGAACCTCGCTGACGCCACTGAGGCTGTAGTGGGCGGCGGTACGCCCCGGGCCCACCTTGATGCTGACGCCCCACTCCGGCAGCGCGCGGAAGATGTCTTCGTCGGTGCTGTCGTCCCCGATGCCGAGGACGAAGTCCCAATTTTGCTTGCCGACCCAGTACTGGGTGGCTTTTCCTTTGTTGACGCCAGCATTCTTGATTTCCACCACCTTATTGCCCTCCAGGACCTGCAAGTCCTGGTTCTGGATGAGGTAAGTGAGCATATCGCGGAATTCCCGGACGCGCTTATTCCCCAGGTCGCGGTCGATGTTGCGGTAGTGCCAGGCCAGGCTGTAGTCCTTCTCCTCGATGAAGGAGCCGGGGGTCCGGGAGACGAGGTTTTCGAGCAGTTCCCGCACCTTGGGCTTCCACCCGTCCACGACGTTGGGGTTGAGCTGCCAGCTGCCCCCTTCCTTCATCCACACCCCGTGCTCGGCGGCCATGGCGGTGTCCAGGTGCCCGAGCCACTTTTGCAGGGTAGACTTATCACGGCCGCTGTTGATGACGACCGTATTCTTGGGGTCGGCGGCAAGCGCCTCCAGCAGGCCCAGTACCTCATTGTCGGGGCTCACGGCCTGGGGGTCGGGGTTGAAGTCCATGAGCGTACCGTCGTAGTCGATAAAGAGGAGGCGGTTACCGGCCTGCTCGTAGCTTTCCGCTACGACATTTAATGCTTCGCCGCGGAGGGGAGTAGTGTGGTGCATTTTATTCTTCTCTTTCAGTTTAAGTTGCTCTTTTATGAAGGTGGCCGCCCAGTGCTTGACGTCGTACTGCCGCAGTTTCTCCTGCATCATGACGATTCGGTGCTCCTGGTCCTCGAGCGGCATCTCCAGGGCTTCCACCAGGGCGTGCTGGATGTCCTTGCTGCTCTGGGGGTTTACCGTGATGGCGCCGTCGTTCAGTTCGTAGACCGCGCCGGCCATCTCGCTGAGGATGAGCACGCCCCGCTTGGATTCCTCCTTGGAAGCGATGTACTCCTTGGCCACTAGGTTCATGCCGTCCCGCAGGGGAGTAATGAGGGCGATGTCCGCTTCTTTGTACAGGGTGGTGAGGGCCGCAAAATTCAGCGAGCGGTAGTAGTAGTGAATGGGCATCCAGTCAAAGGTGCCGTACTCGCTGTTTACCTGGCTCACCAACACGTCCACTTCCGCCTTCAGGCTCTGGTACTGGTCGACGTTGGACCGGCTGGGCACGACGATCATAATGAGGTTGACCTTGCCGACGTACTCGGGGTAGTTGCGGATAAACTCGCCGAAGGCCCGGATGCGGTGGGGAATGCCCTTAGTATAGTCGAGGCGGTCCACGCTCAGCACGATCTTGCGACTCGCGTGCAGCTTGCGGATCTCCCCGCTGCTGCGGTCGCTCTGAGCGTCCACGTCCGGGTGCGCGTACTTTTCGTACTCGATGCCCATCGGGAAGACGTCCACGTTCACCTGCCGGTCCTCGATCGTAAGGCGCCCGAACTCGTGCTCGTAGCCCGTGATCCGGTAGGCGGCCGAGAGGAAGTGCCGCATGTAGCCGAAGGTGTGGAAGCCCACCTGGTCGGCCCCCAGGATGCCGTCCAGGATCTCCTTACGCCACGGCAGGATCCGGAACACTTCGTAGCTCGGAAAGGGAATATGTAGGAAAAATCCGATGCTGATCTTGGGAAAGCGCTCCCGGATCATTGCCGGCAGCAGCATGAGCTGATAGTCGTGCACCCACACCATATCATCTTCCCGCAACTGATCCTCGACGGCCTGTAGGAACTTGAAGTTTACCTCCTGGTAGGCCGCCCACATTTCGTCGTTGTAGGTGGTGTACTCGGTAAAGTAGTGGAAATGGGGCCAGATGGTCTTGTTGCTGAAGCCTTCGTAGTACAGGTCGATCTCCCGCTCGGTCAGGAAAACCGGGACGAGGCTGCGCTTCATCAAATCGTTCTTGATGGCTTCCCGTTCCCACTCGTTGCTGATGTCCTGCCCGGGCCACCCGATCCAGATCTTGTTGTAGGAGTCATCCAGGGAATTAAGGCCCGTGGCCAGTCCCCCCGCGCTCGGATGGTAATGCAATTCTCCGTCGTTGCGGTTGACGGTTATGGGTAGACGGTTGGATATAATGACAAGTCTCGACATCAGCAGGGGGGTAATTTTTCGCAAAAAACTTATGCCTTCGGGGCGGGTCCGCAGGTGTGGGGGAAGGTAACTAAAAAATCAAGATTTGCTGCGGGTCTCCCGTGGTGTCCGGCAGCCGTTTGTTCAGCGTGACTTGCGTGCGTAGCGTATCGGGTAGCCACCGCTTCACCACGCGCAGGCGGTGAGTGTAGCGGCGGGATTCCCGGTCGTAGATACCGAAGTGGTCGATTCCGTCTACGCGCACCCGGCCAGAGACGTGCAGAATCTCACTTCCCGGCAGCAGGATACCGACGTGGGTCGGCCTACCCCTCCCCTCCCCGAAGAAGGCCAGATCGCCTTCCTGGCACTGGACCACGAAATCAACCGGGCGCCCGCCCGCGCACATGGGGGCAAGCGCGGCCGGCAGCGACACGCCGATGACCCGCATGAGCAGTTGTACCCAGGCGACCGGATCGACGCCCGTGGGGGTGCGCCCGCCGCGCAATTGCGGTACGTAGAGCCATTTACGGGCCAGGCGCAGCAGGATTTCGGCGTCCGGACGCGTATCGTCGGACAAGACGGCCTGGCCGGAGTACAAAAATCGGTTCACCCCGTGGAGTGCCTGCATTCCGTCGTAGTCCGGCAGGCGGCCTCCGAAGGTGACCGGGATGCCGTAGTGCTCGCTGAGCATCATCCCGAAGAGGTCGAGGACGAAGGCCGGCGCGTCGCGTTGCCGGAGGTACCGGGCCTCGGATACCGGCTGTAACTGATCGCGGAGCACGAACCCTTCTACCCCGTCCTCCGCCCGTTGGATGCGGCAGAAGCAGCCGCTGTCTTCCAGAACGACTACCGGCTCGCCCAGCAACAACTGGGTTTCCATGACGGCCCGCTCCCGCGGCTGGCTCCGCACGGCGGCGGCGGTGTATTTCCCCGTAGCGTAGGATTCTGGCATCCGCGGCAAGATAGCTGACCGCCCGAACTAATGTTGGTCACCAGCCGGTTTAGGGGGCGCTTTTGGTGACACCGGTCCTCAGCCGTCCGTTACCTTTGCCCCATGAAGCGCTACTTACGCACCTTGCTCTGCCTGCTCGGCACCGTATTCCTCGTGCCGGGCCTGTCCGGCCAGGACGCTCACTTCTCCCAGTTCTTCGCCTCCCCCACCACCCTCAACCCGGCGCTGACCGGGCTTTTTTCCGGGCGCTACCGGGTGGCCATCAACCACCGCAGTCAGTGGGCACAGGTGCTGGCGACGCCCTTTAGCACCTCTTCCTTTGCGGCCGACTTTCACTACGATCTCAATCCCCGGCGGCGGGGTACGGACAGCTTCGGCGGCGGTATCCTCTTCCTGAACGACCGCGTTCCCGAGGTAGGCTGGTCCAGTAATCAGGTCATGCTGGCGGGTGCGTTCCACAAAACCCTTGATGCACGCGGAGAGCGCGTACTCAGCCTGGGGGGGCAGGCGGGCGTCGCCCAGCGAAGCCTGGGGTACGGCAACCTCACCTTTCAGGACGAGTTCAATGGGGTGAACGGCTTCAATCAGGGCTCCGGCTTGGAGGTGCTTCCGGAGAACAGCGTGTCCTTCGGCGACTACCACCTCGGCCTGAATTATAGCTACCGCCCCGCCCGCGGCGTGGCCTACTTTGCCGGGGTAGCCCTGCACCATCTGACTAAGCCGGAAACGAGTTTTTACGCTACCCAGACCGCCGGCCAGGATGTCGAGATCACCAGTACGCTAGACCGGAAGTACGGCGTCTACTTCAATCTGCGGATGCTTATCGGCCGCGGTGCCGAGCTGTCTCCCCGCATCTATTATTTGCAGCAGGGAAGCCACGCGATGGCAAACGTCGGCAGCAACCTGCGGCTGCCCCTGGACGACGGCGGAGCATCGGCCCTTCACCTGGGTACCTGGATACGCCTCGCCCGCAACACGGACGGCTTCGGTACCGAGAGCGTCGCCGGTTTGGTGGGCTTCGAAGTGGCCAGTTTCCTCTTTGGACTAAGCTACGACGCCGGGATAAGCTCCGAGGCGGTCAGTCCCCGGCACCGCGGCGCCTTCGAGCTGAGCGTCACCTACACCGGCCTGAGTGAGGATGACGAGGCCGTGCCCTGCCCCAAGTTTTAATCCTAAGCTATACTAAAGGTGTTGCCTTCGGGATTATACCCGTACAATTCCCGTGTCATGAAGCTTCTTCTCAGTCTTATCCTGATCACTTTCTCTTCGCTACTTCCGGCCCAGGAGGTGGAGTGGCTCAGCTGGGAAGAGGCCATACGGCGCAATCAGGAAACGCCGAAGAACATTTTAGTGGACGTTTATACCGACTGGTGCGGCTGGTGCAAGCAGATGGATAAGCAGGTGTTCTCCAACGCTAAGGTTTCCGCTTACATCCGCAAGAACTTCTACGCGGTGAAGCTCAACGCCGAACAGCAGGAGGACATCACCTACGACGATCACGTGTTTAGTTACGACCCCAATCAGGGCCGACGGGGGGTGCACGCCCTGGCCGTAGCTTTACTCGACGGGCGCATGAGCTATCCCAGCGTAGTCTACCTCGATCGGGAGGAAAAGCGCATCTCGGTGAGTCCGGGCTTCAAGCCCGCCAAAGACTACCTCCGGGAGCTTACCTTCATCCATGAGGGGCACTTCCGGAAGATGAGCTACGAGGAGTACGTGAAAAAGGAAGCCCGGTAATTATAGTGCTTGTTTGGGATTCCGCTCACCGCCGCCCGGACTTGTAAAGGGTTCAACTCACGTCGCGCCACTTCAAGGCAGTTATCGTCTACCCTCCTAATTCAGCGGCTACCCCCCCCTTTTCTACGTTCCATGGCCGATCCCGATTGCCGCCCCGCGGACGAGGCTGCGGCCATGACGAGATCGTGCAGGTCGTTCACCGCTCAGGCGCTCCCAAATTTTATGTGGTTTCTTTTGCTCACCACACGGTTGTGGGGTTTGACTCTTCCGGCTCTCCCATCTATATTTGCATCAACAGCGAAAGAAGCTTGTTTTCTTTTGCTGACGTGTCTCTCATTTTTAAACCTAATTTGTTAACGGGAGCAGGTTTATTGTCCCCTGCACCTTTTCTTGAAGCATTTGTTTAGCGCCGTTTGCGCAGTTCTCAGTATCTCAGTATAGACTAAAGACTCAAGACCCGCACGGTGCAACGTGCGGGTCTTTTTATTTATTACTCCCCCCCACAAACGTGGGGTAGCGCCCGGCTCCTCCTCCCCTACCTTTGTCGTGTACCGAAAAGGAAGCATTTGTTTCTCTTCTCCGAATTTCGTCTCTCTCAAATAAACCTTGTGTTAACGTATTTCTTGCGTCACCCTTTTCATGACGGTTCCGCAAGCAAGCAAAACTCATTTCGGCACGCCGTGCCACAAGATTTTTTTACGGTAGTTAGAAAGTGTAATATTCGGGTCCTCACATCTTTGTGGGGACCCTTTTTTTCGCACCCACTACGTAATGCATTGACCGTTTATCCCGGACTCTTTCGGCCCGTCTCTACGTTGGCCCTTAGGAGTGGGACCCGTTACTCACTCCACGTAGTCGACGCCTGGGTGTCGCCCGCGCTTCGCTTCGTGGCTACTTCGCGGTGCCGCCTTGCTGCGAACTCAAATAGCCACGCCGTAAATCTTCAAACTACTGCGTGCTATGGATAATCTTTCCCCAGGCCCCACGGGGATGGGGTTTAGCCCGGTCGCTTCTGCCGTTATAGTCGCATACCTACGAACCCGAAGATATTTACTCCAATATTTAACCCCATGAATCACGGTAGTTTGATTGTGTACCTAATGTGCCGATCAAACGCGTTTGATTAGTTTTTTAACGGCAATTTGCGCCGTAACTTAATGTTATTATGGTAGTTAGAAAGCTTTATTGTCTGGTCCGCGCCTTCGGCGCGGGCCCTTTTTATTGTGGGCCCAACGGAGTATAGTTATTAAAGAGGGCGCGGTAGAGTTCTTCGCTATTTGCTCCGGCAGGCGCGATCACCAGGGCATGACAAATGGAATCACTTTTAAATTCGAATAACACGCCCTGTTCACTGCCGTGTAGGCTAGTCACCCTCCCCCCTTGCGAGAAGGTGGCCACGGGCCGCAGCGTATAGGCTTGCTGGAGCTCGCGCATCGAGGAGCCTACCCCCCGTCCCTGATCATCCTTATACTTGGCAGCGGTCGAACGGACGAGCAGTACCCGCCGGGCATTCATGGAGTTGGAATCCGGAACCGTCATCACATCCAATCTGGCCGGTGTACCGTTGTCGTCGATCACGTAGACGTTGATTGACCCACCGGGGGCTTCCTTGGTGTAGGTTAGGCTATCCAGCCCCTGAAAGGCGCTGACCGCATTCTCCCCTATGGTAATGTTGCCCAGGCTTTTTCCGGGAAGGAAGGTGCCTACCGTATCAATGAGGGGCCCCAACTTCCTCTCTTCACCTGCGGACGCACCGGGGCCAGCGGTAGACGCCGGGTCCGACGCGGAATCACACGCCGTCAGGAGTAAGCAGAACAGTAAAACGAGCGGATGGCGGATCATTGTCGATAGCTTATTGATCTAGGAATGGTGGCGAATCTACGCCGAGTGTTTCAGGATTGAACTAAGAGCTTGTCGCCGACAGCGTGGTGCTGAACGAGCGGACAAACGTTCAGCAAACTAAGTCTTACGGTGCCCTACCCGTAAGACCGTATAGCTACGGTGGGTTTTTGGCGGGGAAGTGCAGCGCCGCGCTGGCCAGTCAAGGGGCAGCTTATTTCGGTCCTGAGGCACTAGTTGGCCGTCCCGGATAACTCCAGATTGTCGTAGAGAGGCAGGTAGTTTTGGTCAGCATGCTCGTCTTTGGGTACGATGATTACCCCGCGGCAACGGTCGTCCGCCCCGAATTCGAAGGCGATACCGCGGGCAGTGGAGTACAGCCGGCAAGGGTCGCCGTCCACCGTGAAACTGCCGGAGTACCGAAGCGCGTACGCACGCGCTACTTCCCGTCGACTGCTACCCACGCCAATGCCGACGCCGTCGCGGTAATACCAGGCGGTAGACCGGATGAGTCGGACCTGGCCGGCTGGCCCGCCGCCAGGCTCGCGCACCTCGTAGATGGTCAGCGTAGCGGGTGGTCCGGGTCCGTTGACCCGAAAGGTGCGCAGCTTCTTGCCCAGTGTTGCATCGTCGTAGATGGGTTCTCCAAAGCGTTGCGCAAGGCCGGCAGCCGTGCTGTCCAGGTGGACGGGACCCAGTTGTACGCCGGGAATGATCTTCGGATCGCCCAGCAGGCGTCTTTGTTGTCGCTGGGAGTCGAGGTAGGTAGTCGCTACGTCGCTGGGAGCATCCGTTGCGGCGTCTCCGCACGTCAGGACGCACAGCGAATAAATGAACAATGCGTAGCGGAAAAAATTCATCGAGGACGGTGAGGGTCGGGCCAAGGTAGGGTGTCGGCAATATAGGCAGGGCCGCCGGTCCCTTTGGTCGATAAGCCACCCGGCAACGGCTCAGAGCTGGTTCGGGATCCCGCTCACCGCCGCAAACTTGCTCTTTTACGTCTATTCTTCGCCTCGAAAAAGGTCACTTAGCCCGTCACCGCGAAGCAGCCACGAAGTGCACCTCCCCCTTTAGAGGCTCGAATAGACCCAAATTAGCGGCGTTTTCGTCAGGCTCGGAAAACCCGAACAAGCGCATAAGGGCTGAACACCCGGCCCGGGCACCCGCGTTCTCACAGCACTTATGATTGTACCCGCCATGCATCGATTCCTGCTCGTATTTTGTTTCCCGCTCGTGCTTGTCGCCTGTGCCGACGGTCCCCCGGAATCCGCCGGCCCGCCCCCGGTACGGGAAGCCACGCCGTCCGACACCGTAGCCCAGGACCAGATCGAATACGCTTTGGAAAAAAGTCCGGGCGCTCCCGCCGCGGCGCCCCTCGTGCAGGACGGCTCCCCGGCGGACCCCGCCCCGGCAAAACGCCCGAAAACCGTAGCGCCGCCCCCGCCCACGAACACCGCACCCGCGGCCGCGCCCCCCACCGCGCCTCCGGTCCGTACCCACTCCACCGCCCCCGACCATCAGCAGTGGAATGCCCTCCTGAGCGCCCACGTTTCTCCCGGCGGCCACGTCGATTACTTGGCACTCCAACGTAAGGAAGCTAAGTTAGACGCCTACCTGGACGTGCTGGCGAAGAAGCGCCCCGATAGCAGCTGGAGCCGTGAGGAGGGTCTGGCGTACTGGATCAATGCATATAACGCCTATACCATCAAGCTGATCCTCAACAACTGGCCGGTCAAGAGCATTCGCGACATCGAGGATCCCTGGGACCAGCAGTGGATCAAACTGGAGGGCAAAACGTACAGCCTTAACCAGATCGAGCACGAAGTGATCCGGCCGACCTACCGCGAGGCCCGCATTCACTTTGCCCTGGTGTGCGCCGCCGTCAGTTGCCCCCCGCTCGCCAACCAAGCGTACACGGCGCAGAATCTCGACGATCTCCTGGAACGGCGGACCCGGAAATTCGTCAACGACGAGCAGTTTAACGTGACCCAGGAGGCTGTCGTGCGGGTTTCGCCCCTCTTTGACTGGTACAAGGAGGACTTCGGAGATGTCAAAGGCTTTATCAATGGCTACCTGCGTACGGACATTCCCACCAGCAAGGAACTCCACTTTTTGGAGTACGATTGGGCCCTGAACGATTAGGTAGCCCGCCTGGATAAGGAGGGATAATTTCTACCTTGCGCCATGGCTAAGATTAAGCAGCAAGTCCGCCTCCCCTACGCTACGGCACCCAATGTCGTGTTCGAGGGGGATACGGTGTCTACCCAACGGTACGACGACGTGTATTACAACCATTACGTGGGAGGGGTGACTTCGGTCAGCCGCCCGCAGGATGGAGTATTCCTCGTCGAAAGCGACGGATCGGTGCACCTGCGGATCGAGATTTGGAGTGACGACCTTATTCGTTTCTTCTTTTCCTACGGCCGCGAGGGAGAAGATTTTAGCTATGCACGCGACCCGGAAGTCGCCCCCCAGTCCGCCGAAATCATGGTGAGGGACGGGGATTCGGTGTACCAGATCGACACCGCTACGCTGGAAATCAACTTGAATAAAGCGGATGCTTCGGTGCGCATCGTCGACCGGGCCAGTGGGCTGATCGTACACGAGTACGCCGCCCCCTTTTACGCCCGCTTTACCCTGATGAAGGGTCTGGACCAGGTGCGGCTGCAGTTTCGCACCGACCGGCGGGAGGGCTTCTTCGGCCTGGGGGACAAGGCGTGGGACACCGATCTGAACGGCCGGTGCTTCGAGAACTGGAACAGCGACTCCTTTGCCTACGGGCGGGAGCGTGACGCCCTGTACCGGACCATTCCCTTCTTCTACGGGCTGCGCTCGGGGCACGCCTACGGCATCTTCCTGGACAACAGCTACCGGAGCCATTTCGACTTCAACAGCCATGCCGATGGCATAACGACGGTGTGGGCCGACGGGGGGTCCTTCGATTACTACTTCATCAACGGTCCAAAGCTCGACGCCGTAGCCGCCCGCTACGTCCGTCTCACGGGAGTGCCGGAGCTGCCCCCCTCTGGGCCCTGGGCTACCACCAGTGCCGCTGGAGCTACTACCCGGAGGCACGGGTGAAGGAACTGGCCGCTACCTTCCGGGAGCAGAAGATCCCCTGCGACGCGCTCTACCTGGACATCGATTATATGGATGGGTATCGGTGCTTCACCTGGAACAAGGAGCACTTCCCCGATCCCAAACGCATGATCTCCGAACTGCGGGAGGACGGCTTCCACACCGTAGTGATGATCGATCCGGGCATCCGGGTAGACGAAGACTACTCCGTGTACACGGAGGGCGTGGAGCTCGATGCTTTCTGCCGGCGGAGCACCGGTGAACAGATGGTCGGGCCGGTCTGGCCCCCCGAGTGTGTCTGGCCGGATTACACCAACCCCCGGGTCCGCGACTGGTGGGGCAAGCTCTACCAGGGACTATATCTCGAGGACGGCGTGAGCGGCTTCTGGAACGACATGAACGAGCCGGCCATGTTCAAGGTCAACGCCCTGACTTTCCCCCTGGACGTGCGCCACGACTTCGACGGGCAAACCGGCGACCACAAGAAGGCCCACAACATCTACGGTATGCAGATGACCCGGGCCACCTTCGACGGGCTCAAGGCCCTGGCCCCGGCCAAGCGCCCCTTCCTGCTGGGGCGGGCCAGCTTCAGCGGCGGACAGCGGTTTGCCTCGCTCTGGACCGGCGACAACATCGCCAGCTGGGAGCACCTGGCACTGGCCAACCGGCAGTGCCTGCGCCTGTCGATCAGCGGCTACAGCTTCGTGGGTACCGACATCGGCGGCTTCGTCGACGACCCCAGTCCGGAGCTGCTCACGCGCTGGCTCCAACTGTCCGTCTTCCATCCCCTGATGCGCGTGCACAGCATGGGCAACAACACCGACGGCGCCGCCGAGGCGGAAGCCGAGGACGTCAAGCGGGCCGAACAGGATAACCGACAGGACCAGGAACCCTGGGTCCACGGCGGCGAGCACACCAAGCGCAACCGCCAGGCCATCGAGATGCGCTACCAGCTCCTCCCCTACCTCTACGCTGCCTTCCGCAAGCACGTGGAGACCGGCCAGCCCGTGCTGCGCAACCTCTTTTTTTACGACCAGGAGGACCCCCAGTGCCGCAAGTACGGGGACCAGTTTATTGCCGGAGACGACCTGCTTGTGTGTCCGGTGGTGGAAGCCGGGGTAAAGACGCTCAGCGTTTACCTCCCCGCCGGGGAGTGGTATGACTTCTGGACCGGCAAACGCTATGCCGGAAAGCAGAAGATCCGGGCTCGGATCAAGGCGGACCGCTTACCGATCTATGCCCGCGCCGGAGCAATCCTACCTACCGTGGACCCGGTGCAGCATACGGGTGCCCTGGCGCGGACCGAACTGGTCCACCTCTCCCTCTTCCTGGCCGATACCGGCTCGGGCACCTTCTACTGGGATGCCGGGGAGGGCTACGGCTACCAGATCGGTCAGCACGCAACCCGGTGCCTCCGCATGCGCCGGGAGGGCAAGCGGGTGACGCTGGAGCAATCCGCGACGGGGGATTTTATCTCTTCCTTCCGCTACGCCAACATCCGCCTGGTCGGGCTGGAGCACGCCCCGGGCCGGGTAACCGTAGACGGGAAACTGCTGCCCCACTCCCTGCAGTTCGACCGACGGACCGCTTCGGTTGTTGTGCCCATTGGGTTCCGTAAGGTAACCATCGAATAAGCCGGGAGGCGGAAAAAGCACAGCATGTTCACAGGAATCATCGAAGCCGCGGGCACCATTACCGCTATTGAGCGGGAGCAAGACAACGTCCACTTTACGGTGGAGAGCCCCCTAAGTGACGAACTCAGGATTGATCAGAGTCTGGCCCACGACGGCGTATGCCTGACGGTCGTCGACCTAAAGCAGGGTACCCATACCGTTACCGCCGTTCGGGAAACCCTGGCGCGTACGCGGCTCGGCGCATGGGCGGTAGGCGGCACCGTTAATTTGGAGCGCGCGATGCAGGCCGGCGCGCGCCTCGACGGCCACATCGTGCAGGGACACGTCGACACGGTCGGGGAATGCATCGACGTCACGGACAGCGCCGGCAGCTGGTACTTCACCTTTCGGTACCATACGGACGACCTGCTGGTCGATAAGGGCAGCGTATGCGTCAACGGCGTCAGCCTGACCGTGGTCGAGCCCACGGACGACACCTTCCGGGTGGCCATCATTCCCTACACCTACGAACACACCAATTTTCGCGCCCTGCGCCCGGGCAGCCAGGTGAATCTGGAGTTCGACATCATCGGTAAGTACATCGCCCGCCAGATGGCGGCCTACCGGAAATAAAGTTTTCTTAAGGGGACCGCGGGGGCTTGGTACCGGGAACATAAACTGCGATATTGCTGCTCTAACTAAGCGCTTGTTTGGGTTTTCCGAGCCTGACAAAAACGCCGCTGTTTTGGGTCTAATTGAGCTTCGAAAGGGGGAGGTGCACTTCGTGGCTGCTTCGCGGTGACGGGCTAAGTGACGCTTTTCGAGGCGAAGAGTAGGTCCAAAAGAACAAGTTTGTGGCGGTGAGCGGAATCCCAAACGAGCTCTAATAACCCCAAAATTCCCCGCATGATGAAGACTTTACTCCTATTGCTGTGGCTTACGCTACCGGTTTTTGCCTTCGCGCAAAAATCCATGTCACCCGCCCCCGTACAACAACGCGTACTTAAGCGCGCTGCCCTGTCGCCCCAAAAGCTCGTGCTAGACACCATCGGCCCCGCCATTCTTGCCGACACCTGCGCGCGGACTGCCTTTCCTTATCAGACGGCGGAGGGCGGATACATCTTCGGCTCCAACGGCTACGGCGACGTGGTCAAGATGCAGCGCTTAGTCTACGCCTCGGACGCTCCCTTCGCCGTCACCGAAGTCAGCGTCGCGTTCTCGGCAGCCGATGCCGCCGTGGCCGATCGGTTCGTGGCCGCGGAAATCTACGGTGAGCTCAACCCGGACAACACCCTGGGAAGCTTCCTCGGGGTAAGCGATTCGATCCGCGTCGGTGACCTGTTGATCTCGGAGACCAGCGTACCCTTCACCTCGTTCACCTTTCCGGAACCCGTGATGGTGGACAACGACAGCTTTTTCGTCGCCATTGACTTTTCCGACACCTACGGCACCGCGGAAGATGGCTACGTCGGCGTCTTTAGCACCCGCGAGGGGTGTGGAGATGGTCGTAACGTGCTGGAAATTTTCCCCGTCGACGGCGGCTTCGGATACAGTTCCATCTTCGAGAATTGGGAGGATTTCAACGCCGAGATGTTCATACTCGCCGTCGTGGATACCGACATCAACACCTCCACGCGCAACACCCCGGCCGATTACGCCGCCGTGGCCGCCCCCAATCCCACCGACGCGCGACTCACCCTATCCTACCAGGCTTCCCCTAGGGGTGACTACCGCTCCACGCTCACGGATCTGAACGGTCGTATCCTGCGCAACCAGTCGGCGCAATCGGTAAGTGGTACCGCGCGCACCGAATGGGACATCAGTGCGCTGCCGGTCGGCCTCTACCTCTACCACATCGACGGCCCCGCCGGGCGCCAGTCCGGCAAGGTGGTCAAGCGCTAGTGCTTCAGGATTGAACTAAGCAATAGCTGGACGCCGACGGCGTGGTGCTGAACGAGCGGACAAAAGTTCAGCATAGGCGGAGCTACGGTGGATGTTTGGCGGGCAAGTGCAGCGCCGCGATCGCCAGTCAAGGGGCAGCTTATTTCGGTCCTGAAGCACTAGGAACCAAGATCGAGCAGTCCCCCGGGCAGTTCCATCACCAGGACCGTGTCGTCCTCCCGCACCCCGACCACCAGGTCTTCGTGCAGGGGGATGTACACGGTCTTGTCGTGGTAGGTGAGCTCCGCCAGGTAATGTTCGGGGAGGTCCATAATGGATTCGATCGGCCCGAGCCGGGGGTAGCCCTCCGCCTCGATGAAGTAGCCAAGCATTCCATCCCAGGGGGTGTCGTTGATCTCCTCCAGTTCGGTGACCTGGTCGGCGGGCAGGAACAGCGGCTTGTTGGCCAGCAGTACGACCTGCTCGCGCGTCTCGAACGTTTCCAACTTAACGGTCAGCTTGCCGCCCCGCCGGAAGCGTTCCACGAAATAGGGTGCCGGCTTTTGCCCGATCAGGATCGCCGTTGCCCGGAGCAGATCCTCCTCGTAGCCCTCGTCAACGAAAATATTAAGTTCCCCCCGGATGCCGTGGGGGCGGCCGGTGACCCCAATCTGTACTAATTCCATGGTCTTTTTGCTTAGGCGGGGCCGCGGGTGCCGGGCTATTCCCCGATGAGACCCGCAAGATCGACCTTCTCCCGCAGGGGCCCCAGGGTAATCAGTTTTTTTTCCGCCATCCCGCGCCCGGCCAGCGCGCATTCTTGCCAGGCGTGGCCGGCCAGGTGGGCGGCCAGGAAGCCCGACCAGAAGGCGTCGCCGGCCCCGGTGGTGTCCCTGACCTCCACGGGACGCGAGGGCAGGGTGAAGGAGCCCGCGTCGCTGCGTACGTAACAGCCCCGTTCGCCCAGGGTGAGGCAGACCACGCCGGCGCCCAGGTCGAGCAGGCGTTCGCCGGCCTCCTCGAGGTCTTCCACCGGCTCGTCGAAGAGCCGGAGGTAATCGACGTCGCTGCACTTGACCAGGGTGGATTTTGCCGGGTCATTACTCAGGCTCAGGTAGCTGTTGATCACCCAGAGGGCTTCCAGACGGTCGGGCCAGATTTTAACGGCGTAGTTCACGTCGATGCTCAGGCGTCCGCCCGCCTCCACGACCCGGGCGGCGGCCTCCAGGATGGCCGTGCGGGCGGGTTCGCGGCTCAGGCCGAAGGCGGTAGTATGGAAGAGGTGGCATTGCTGCAGGTACGCATCGGGTATTCCGGCGGTGGTCAGCTGCAAGTCGGCCGAGCGGTAGGCCTCAAAATTGCTGACGGTGCGGGATTTGGTGACGAGGATCATGGTCGTCGGAGCCTCCACCGTGGTCAGGTGAGCAATGTCCACCCCCGCTTCCTCCGCTTCCAACTGTAGGAGTGCGCCGGCATCGTCGTCGCCTACGGCGGCCACCAAGCCTACGTTGCGGCCCAGCCGCGCCAGGTTCGTGGCCAGATTGGCGGGACTGCCGCCCGGAAGGCGCTGATAGGTATCGGCTCCCGCAAAATTGTCGGCGTATTCCGTGCTGATCAGGTCGATGAGCAGCTCGCCCGCGCAGATGATTTCCGGTTGCTTCATGCACGGAAGGTAAGCCACCTGGCCGGATAGGGCCCTCCTTTCCACCCGCGTCCGCGCCCGCAGCTGTTTGGCCGTTGCTTACCTTTACGGGATGACAGCAACCGACGTCAAGCTCATTTCCGTGGAGGAAGTCATCAAGGCGCGCCACCAGTTGCGGGGCATCGCGCTGGAAACCCCCCTCATGCGGAGCACCCGGCTCAGCAAGCTCTACGGCGCCGAGATCTACCTGAAGCGGGAGGACCTGCAGGAAGTCCGGAGCTATAAGATTCGGGGGAGCTACAACAAGATGGCAAGCCTGAGCCAGGAGGAGCGGGACCGCGGCGTGGTCTGTGCCAGTGCCGGCAACCACGCCCAGGGCCTGGCCTACGCCTGCAACGCCATGCAGGTGACCGGCGTGATCTTCATGCCCATCGTCACGCCGGCGCAAAAGGTGCGCAAGGTGCGCATGTTCGGCGGCGACTACGTGGAGGTGGTACTCGTAGGCGACACCTACGACGATGCCTATGCGGAGTCGATGCGGGTAGCCGGCGAGCGGGGACTTACCTACGTACACCCCTTTGACGACCTCAAGGTCATCGCCGGGCAGGGAACGGTTGGCCTGGAAATCCTCGACGCCGCTACCAAACCCATTGACTTGCTCATCATGGCCGTGGGCGGGGGCGGCCTGAGTGCCGGCGTCGGCAGCGTATTTCACCAGCTGAGCCCCGCCACCCGCCTGATCGGCGTGGAGCCCGCCGGGGCGCCGGCCATGTACGACAGCCTGCGCAGGGGGGAGGTCGTGACGCTGGACAAGATCGACAGCTTCGTCGACGGGGCCGCCGTACGGCGGGTGGGTACCCACAACTTCCCGATGGTGCGGGCCACCTTCGAGAAAGTCGAACTCGTCGACGAGGGAAAAGTCTGCGGGGTCATGCTCGACCTGTACAACGAAGACGGCCTGGTCGTGGAACCCGCCGGGGCCCTCTCCATCGCCGTGCTCGAACAGCTGGGCGACCTGCGTGGCCAGCACATCGTCTGCGTCGTGAGCGGGGGCAACAACGACATCACCCGCACGCCGGAGATCCAGGAGCGGGCCCTCATGTACGCGGGCCTGAAGCATTACTTCATCGTGGAGTTTCCCCAGCGCTCCGGCGCGCTGCGCGACTTCCTCGACGTACTGGGGCCCGAGGACGACATTACCCACTTCGAGTACACCAAGAAACACAACCGCGCCATGGGACCGGCCCTGGTGGGCATTCAACTCGGCCAGCGCGGGGATTTCGAGGAGCTCCTGAAGCGGATGGACGCCCGCCGCCTGCGCTACGAGCACCTTAATGACCAGCCGATTCTCTTCGAGATGCTGATCTGAGCGATCATTTGGCGGCGCGAGCTGTCTTATGATTATGGAAGTACAAATTGCCTGTCCGAAGTGCGCATGGGAGCCGGACGGCCACCCCCACTGGCACTGCGACAACTGCCAAACCCGGTTCGATACCTTCGAAACGACCGCCATTTGCCCCAACTGTAAAAAGCAGTTCAAGGACACCCAGTGCATCTCCTGTAGCGAGTTCTCGCCCCACCTCGACTGGTACCGCAACCTCGACGCGTGGCTGCTCCGGGAACTGGAAAAAATCCGGGAGCAGATTCTGGCCGACGTATAGCATCCCGGGGAAGCGCGGGGCCAAAATTCCAAACATTCCGTTTACTTTAGCGCCCGACTAATCCCAACCTCCCCTTGCTCCAGAACCTGAAATTGATTTCCGCCGGCGCGGGCAGTGGCAAAACCTACCGGCTCACCCAGGAGATGGCCGGATTATTGACGAGCGGCACGGTGCGCCCCAGCGGCATCATCGCTACGACCTTCACCAAGCGGGCGGCCGCGGAACTCAAGGAACGCGTGCGCGTCAAGCTGCTGCGGGAGGGCATGACCCAGGAGGCCAACGAGCTCACCAATGCCCTCATCGGAACGGTACACGGATTGGGCGTCAAGCTCCTACACCGCTTTGCCTTCGAGGCGGGGGTGAGCCCCAAGGTGGACATCTTAGCCGACGGCGACGACCAGCGGCTCTTCAACCTGAGCATGGCGGCAGTCATCAGTCTGGACCAGATTCGGCGGATCGAACAGCTTTGCGACCGGCTATCCCTCAGCCGCAACGGGGAGAAGTACAACTGGCGAAAGGACGTACTCGGCCTGGTGGAAATCATCCGCGGCAATAATTTTAAAGCCGCCGACACCACCCGCAGCAAGATCAAAAGCTGGGAAAAATTAAGCGAGTACCTCCCCACCGCCGACCCCGACCTGACCCTTGAGCAATTCCATACGCGTACGAAGCGCGTGCTCAAAGCGACCTACGAAGCGCTGCTGAATAACGCGATAGACGGAACCAAAAAAACCGAAACCGCCGCCCTCTACCTACGCGGCAAACTCAGCGATCTGAAGGGCCAGGACTACCTCCCCTGGATGGAGTACGCCAAAATGGGTCGCTTCGACCGGGAAGTCGGTGCCAAGAGCCGGGAACTGGTCACGGAACTGGCCGAGCTCGGGCAGCGCCACGCCTCCCTCGCCGCCTTCCAGGAGGACCTCAAGGCTTACCAGGACTTGCTCTTCGACTGCGCCCAGGCGGCCATCGAGGAGTACGACACCTACAAGAAGAATCGTGGCCGGATCGACTACACCGACATGGAGGTGCTCGTCCTGAAGCTCCTCGACCACCCCAGCGTGCAGGAGACCCTCGCCCGGGAACTCGACCTGCTGATGGTTGACGAATTCCAGGACACCTCGCCCATTCAGCTGGCGATTTTTCTCCGGCTGAGTCAGCTGGCCAAGCAAAGCGTGTGGGTGGGTGACCCCAAGCAGTCGATCTACGGTTTCCGGGGCGCGGAGCCCCGGCTGATGGCCGCCGTCATGCACGCGAATGGCCCCATCGATCCGGAGAACATCCAGACCGACAGCTGGCGCAGCCGGGAAGACATCGTGTATGCCTGCAACAGCCTCTTCGTCAGCGCCTTCCCCGAGCTGCGGCCCGAGGAGGTGGCCCTGAGCCCGGTACGTAAGCGCGACGGATCTAAGTTCGCTCCCCCGGAAAGTCTCAGACTACGCAACACGGCGGGCCTGATTCACTGGCACTTCGAAACGGAGGGTCGGGGGCGGCACAGCAAGCGCTTCATGTCCGCCACCCTGGCCAAGGCGGTGCGGGAGCTCATCGAAAATCCCCCGCTCATCCTACCCAAGGGGCAGCGGGAGGAACGACACCTCCGCCCCGGCGACATCGCGATCCTGTGCCGCAGCAACTATGGCTGCACCGACGTAGCGGAGGCGCTCGCCGGACAGGGTCTCTCGGCGGCCATCGCACGCACGGGGCTGTTGGACACGGCCGAGGCCACCCTGCTCCTCGCCTGCCTCAAGTATATGCTTAACGGCAGCGACAGCCTGTCCGTGGCCGAAATCCTCCTGTTTGGCAGCCGCTACCGCCTCCCCGATCTGATCGACCACCGGATGGCATTTTTAGAAGCCGCCCAGGCGGGGGACCGCTGGGCTGCCACCGATCCGCTCCTGAAGACCCTGGAAGAATTGCGCTCCGCTACCGGAGAGCACTCCACCAGCGAGATGCTCAACCTGGTCCTCGAACGCACCGACCTGCGGCGCATCATCGTAGCCTGGGGCGACGGCCCCCAACGGCTGAGCAACATCGACGAGTTGCGCCGCCTGGCCGTAGCCTACGAAGACGGCTGCCACCGGCAGCACCGGGCGGCCTCCCTCGGGGGTTACCTGCTGTACCTCGACACCCTGCGGCGGGAGGGGCAGGATAAGCAGGGGGCCAGCGAACGCGCTGGCGCCGTGAACGTCCTCACCTATCACCGCAGCAAGGGCCTGGAGTGGCCCGCCGTGATCTGCTTCGACCTCGACCAGAGCCTGCGGGCGGACGTATGGGGGCGTTCGGTGATTCCCGACGATCCGGACCAGGAAGTTGATCTCGCCGATCCCCTCGCCCACCGGTGGCTACGCTTTTGGGTGAATCCCTACGACCGCCTGAGCGGGGGAATTGCCTGGGTGGACGCCCTCAACGAGAGCCCCTGGAAGGCGCAAGCTACCGAGGATGCCCTCGCCGAAGAGGCGCGCCTCCTCTACGTCGGTTGCACCCGCGCGCGCGACTACCTCATCCTACCCACCGGCAAGCCGGGAGCCCCCTGGGTGGATCGCGTTTACGCCCGCGGCAGTGCGGCTACCACCGTTCTCTCCCCCGAAATCACCGAAACCCCCTTCTCGTGGGACGGGTACGACATCGACAAAACCAACAAACACTACATCGAGCCGACGGATCAACCGCGTTCGCCGAGGACCTTTACCCCTGTCCCCTTCCTCGACGGACCGCGCACGGGCACGGCCCCGCACCCGCCCCGCTGGGTGGACGACACCTTCCTGCTCGAGCGCTACGGCAGTGCGACCGCCGCGGAGGGCATCACCTACCACCCGGTAGGGGAGCCCGACCCCGCGACCGATTTGCGGGTACTGGGAGCTTGCGTCAGTCACTTTTTGGTCGGGGATCCGGGCAGCGAGACCGACCCGGCCTACCGGCAGGAACTTGCGGAGGGACTCCTCGACAGCTTCCGCCCCGGCGGAGAGGTCCCCGCCGCTCTTTTTCCTTCCTTAGCCGACAGCCTGCAGGGATTTATCGCGGCTCACTGGCCCGGCGTGCGCATGCGTAAAAACCTGCCCCTGCGCGGCAAGATTGACGACCGGCTGTACGAACACCGCATCGATTGGCTCGGGGAGTGCGCCACCGGGGAATACATCCTGATCCAGGATGTCTGCCTCGGACCCAAACAGTATCAGAACCAGGCCGGCATCAAACTGGCCGAGGTGCGCCTGCTGCGGGAGTTGCTCGCCACCCAACTCGGCGCGCCCGTAGCGGCGGCCTTCGTACACCTGCCGGCCGTGGCTACCCTCATTGAAGTCCACCCGTGAATATCCTCCTGCTGGCCGCCACGCCCCCCGAAATTCACCCGACAATCGCCAAGTTGCAGAATCGGGCCTTGCGCCAGGAACGTAACGTACTGCACTTTTCCCGTTGCCGGATCACCGTCCTGTTCACCGGCTTAGGGAGCATGCAAACCGCCTTTCTGTTCGGGCAATACTGCCAGACGGAAACTCCTCCCAACCTGGCCATTCAGGCGGGCATCGCGGGTGCGGTGGATACCCGGCTGGCTATCGGAGCGGTGGTCAACGTCACGTCTGAATGCCTGCTGGACCTGGGGGCGGAGACCGGTGATGGCAAACACCTTACGCCGGCACGTATGGGTTTTCCGCTGGACTATCCCTACGATGCTTCCGGCGTGCTGCGTCCCCCGGGCCCCACCGCCATTCTTCCCTTTCCCGTAGTGGCGGGCGGGACGGTCAACCGAACTACCGGCAGTCAGGCTTCCCTGGAACGCTTACGCGGTCAGTTTCCGGATGTACAGGTAGAGAGCATGGAGGGGGCCGGCTTCTTTTACGCCGGGATGATGAGCGGCGTAGAGGTACTGCAGTTGCGGGCGATCAGCAATTACGTGGAGACGCGCGACCGCGACAGCTGGAACATCCCCCTGGCCGTTGCCCACCTCAACGCGGCGCTGGAGCGGGTGCTGGAACCCTTCCTCGCTGGGAGTTAGTGCTTCATTTCCACTTTCTGGGTCGGGCCCATCATCTCGTTACGCAGGGCCGTCTGGCGGGCTACGTTGCGGGCGACCTTTAGCCAGGCTTCCCGGCTTGCGGAATCGTCGTGGTTTAAGATGGCGGGCGCTCCGCTGTCCCCTCCCTCCCGGATCGACTGCACGAGCGGGATCTGACCGAGCAACATGGAGTTGCTCTTCTTGGCCAGGGTCTTGCCCCCACCCTGCCCGAAGATGTAGTACTTGTTGTCGGGCAGCTCGGCGGGCGTGAAGTAGGCCATGTTCTCGACTACGCCCAGGACCGGCACGTTGACGTGTTCCAGGAAGAACATATTCATGGCTTTAATGGCATCGGCCAGGGCAACCTCCTGCGGGGTAGTCACGAGCACCACGCCGGTCACGCTGACGGTCTGCACCAGGGTGAGCTGCACGTCGCCCGTTCCGGGGGGCAGATCGACGACGAGGTAGTCTAGCGGTGGCCAGATGGTTTCCTCGAAAAACTGCCGGATGATACCGGCCAGGCGCGGACCGCGGAGCACCACCGCCTGCTCCGGGTCGATGACGAAACCGGTGCTCATCACGGGCAGGCCGTAAGCGAACAGCGGCTTGATCCTGGGCTTCCCGTAGATGCTTTCCACCTGCGGCCGTTGGCCCTGCAGGCCGAGCATGGTCGGGGCCGAGGGGCCGTAAACGTCGGCATCGAGCAGGCCGACGGCCGCGCCCAGTTCCTGTAGTCCCAACGCCAGGTTGACGGCCACCGTGCTCTTCCCTACCCCGCCCTTGCCGCTGGCCACGGCGATGATGTTCTTGACGTGCGGGAGGGGATTGGCCTGCTGGGGGCCGCCGGCCTTACCCGTTGTAGGGGGGGCCACCGAAGGGTTCTGCATGTGCACGTGCACCTGCGCCCGCGGGTAGACGTTTACAATGGCTTCCTGGCAGGCGAAATTCAGCTGCTGCTTGTAGTCAGCCTCCAGCTTGGGAAGCTGAAGGGTAAAGGATACGTTAGGTGCCTCGACCTTTAGGTGGAGGACCATATTGGCGGTAATAATATCCTGCCCGGTTTGGGGATCGGTGACCGTGGCGAGGGCTGCGGCGATTTTACTGAGTTCCATTAATTGAGTGTATTTCCCCCGTTAGAGGTCCACAATAGTTACGCCCTCGCCTCCCTGTTCCCGGGGGGGGGTGCTCAGGCTGAAGGCGTGGTTGTATTCCTTTAGTTTTTGGCGAACGGCGCGTTTGAGGGCGCCGCTTCCCTTACCGTGTACAATACGGAGTTGACTGGCGTTGGACATCAACGCCTGGTCGACAAAAGCTTGCGTGGTATTGAGCACTTCTTCAAAACGCATCCCCCGCACGTCGAGCTTATTGCTGAATGCCGCCACTGCGCTGACGTTGCTGGTAACGCTCTTCTCGCGACGCAGCGACATCGGGTTATCGGCGTGCTCCAGGTCGCGCAGGTTGGCGGTCAGGCGCAGGTCGCCGACGATGAGGATAGCGCGCTTCTTATCTACCGTTTCGATGGTGCCCGAGGCGCCGCCGGTCCGCAACTTTACGTAGTCGCCCTCGACGAACTCCGGGCGTTGTTTTTTTCCCGCACGGGGCTGATAGTAAATGGTTTCGCGCAGGTCGGTCACCTCCTCGCTGATCCTTTCGCGCTCGTCGCGCAGCACCCGGGCCTGCTCCTTGGCCTCGTCGATCTTTTTCTCCTCTCGCAATTTGCGGATGAGGTTTTCCATCTCCTTGTTGTACTTGGCGGTCTCGGCCAGGCTCTGCTCCTTGGCTTCCAGCTTGAGGCGTTTGCGGCGAACCTCGATGTCACGGTGGAGCTCCTCGTAGGTGCGGGTCAGGGCGTCGAGGGTCTTCTGCTTCGTTTCCAGTGCCCGCAGTTGCTCTTCGGTTTCCTGCTTTTCGCGCTGCAGGTCGACGAGGAGCTGGTCCACGGCCCGTTCGTTCTTGCCGGCCCGCTTGCGGGCGTAGGCCAGGACCTCACCGGGCAGGCCGCTCTTCTGGGCGATCTCAAAGGCATAGCTCGATCCGGGCCGCCCCACCTTCAGCTCGTAAGTCGGCGAGAGGGTGTCCTTATCGAAGTTCATCCCGCCGTTGACGATGCCGGCGGTTTTGTAGGCGTAGATTTTGAGGTTGCTGTAGTGGGTGGTGATGACGCCGTAGACCTGCTTCGCGTTCAGTCCTTCGAGCACCCCTTCCGCGATGGCACCGCCCAGTACCGGGTCGGTACCCGAGCCAAATTCGTCGATTAGCACCAGGGTACGGTCATCGGCCGCCTTGATAAACTCCCGTGCGTTTTTGAGGCGGCTGGAGTAGGTGGACAAATCATCCTCGATGCTTTGCTGGTCGCCAATATCGGCAAAAATCTGGTGAAATATGCCAAACTCCGACTCCTTATCGACGGGCAGGAGCATACCGGACTGCAGCATAAGTTGGAGCAGGCCGACGGATTTCATGGAAATGGACTTTCCCCCCGCATTAGGCCCGGAGAGCATAAGCAGGCGATTCTTGCCCCGCAGGCGCAGATCGAAGGCAACGGTTTTCTTCCCGAACTGCTTGTTCTTCAGATACAACAGCGGGTGGCGGCCCTCCAGGATGCCGATGGTGGGCCGGTCCTCCACCTTGGGCCGCTCGGCCTTCATCTGGCGGGCCACACTAGCTTTTGCCTGAACAAGGTCGAAGTAAGCGATCAGGTCGCGGTAAGCGGTGATCTGGGGAAGGTACGGCCGCAGCGAAGCGCTCAGTTCCCTCAGTATCCGGTAGATCTCGCGCCGCTCTTCCTGCTGAAAATCGAAGATGTCGTTGTTGATCCCGATCACCTCGTCGGGCTCGATGTAGGCCGTCTTTCCGGTGGCGGATTCATCGTGGATGATGCCCCGGATCTGGCGCTTGTGTTCGCTGGGTACGGTGAGCACGCGGCGTCCGTTGCGAAAACTTTCGACCGTATCGCTGAGGTAGCCGGCCCGGCGGTACTTTTCGATGACCCCCCGGAACGCCCGCTCCACCTCCCGCTGTTTGCTGCCAATGAGGCGGCGAATACGGGCCAGTTCGTCGGAGGCGTCGGTGCGAATGTTTCCCTCGGCGTCAATCACCCGCTCGATCGCGGCGGACAATTCCGGTACGTAATTTACCTGACGCACGACACCATAGAGCGTGGGGTAGGCACCCTGGCGGGAAGCGGAGGAAAAGAAGGAAAACACCTGCTTGGCCTGAAGGAGAAGTACATTGAGTTTGGCCAGGCCGGACTCGACGAGCACGTAGCCCTCCACCCGCAGCGCCCGCAACTCTTCGCTAATGTCATCGTAGGCGCCGATGGTAAACATGCCGCGCTCGTCCGTGCCCTGTCGGAATTCCGCCACCTCATCAAGCCACTGGCTGACCTCCATAATGTCAGCGCTGGGGCTCAGCTCCCGCGCCGCCTGACGACCGATATCCCCGTTGCACTGCCGTTCGAGCAGGAGGAGGACTTTATCGAATTCAAGTTTTTCGTAGGTATCTCCGGGGAGGAACTGCATAGCCATAAACGCACGGTAGTAAAGCATAACGGCCAAGGGCAGCGGATGGTTGGTTGTCCACCCCTGCTAGCGGTTCTTGCGCCGCGGCTGGTTCCACTCCTCCCTTTGGGCGAAGTTGACGACGTTCTTGATCGCGGAGATCATACCCAGGAAAACCAGGTAGCCTACCGTGACCACCAAGTAAATCCAGCGGTAAGAGCCGGCCTGCGAGATGGTCAGGCCACTGAAGGCCCAGGCGAGCAGTCCCGCTCCCAGGGCCAGCCCCATAAAACTATAGAGGCTCCGCCCCCAGTACTTTCCCGTATCGGGAGCCGAGGCGCTCAACACGGCATTAAACAGCGAGAAGAAGAGCATGAAACTCGCGGCACACAACCAGGGGAAGCGGTTGCTCACCCCGACGGTATCGGTACCCGCCACGATCACGCTGCCCACGTCCACCACGAAGACAATGCCCAGGATCACGGCGGCCTGCAGAACGGGGTCTACCCGGCGGGCAAAAATCGATCCTTCCGAAGTCATAGTGCTGCGTTTTCCGACTAACACAGCCCGCTGATAATTGTTAATTCACCGCCGCCGATTGGGGCTCCGTCGGGAAGGTGCTCACCCAGCGGACGGAGGCCCGGACACGTTCGCGCTCCCGCGCCGTGTCTTCCTCGCTGTAGGAAAAGGCCCTGGCGAAGACGGCCAGTACTTCCTCCAGGACGGGCTCGATGCTGGGCATGTCGAAGTAGAGCCGTCCCGACCGCCGCTCGATCCAGTCGACCGGGTAGAGGGCCAGTTCGTGCTCGATACACCAGGCGGCCTCGGCGCAGGCCAGGCGGGCCACGTCAGTTTCTTCCGAACGCTCGACCGCCAGGGAAATGATTTGCGGCGACTGCTTACCGTAATTAGAAACGAGGTAAGCCGCGCGGTCCGGAGCCAGGCTGGCGGCCGTAAGGCGATCGGTAATCTCTTTCTCGTAAGTCAGTACTTCCTGGAAGTCCCGGAAGGGTCCACCGCTGAGTACGATCTCACGCGTCGTGGTGTCCGTCAGGTCTTCTCCGTCTTCGTGGAGTTGTTTTCCCAGGCGGTCGACGACCCGCTCGGCCATCTTCCGGTAACCGGTGAGTTTGCCACCCGCAATGCTCAGGAGTCCGGAGTCGCTCTCGAAGATCTCGTCTTTGCGGGACATCTCGCCCGCCGACTTGCCTTCCTCGAAAATGAGGGCGTACGCCCGCCCAGCTGGACTCCACGTCCGCCACCGTAAGCCCGACCGTGGGAAATATCTCGTTGGTGGCCCGCAGGAGGTACTCGACGTCTTCGCGGTAGACGGGAATGGCGTTGGGATCACCGCTGTAGGGGGTATCCGTGGTACCGATGTAGGTGGCGCGCAGCCGGGGAATGGCAAACAGCATGCGGCCGTCGGCTACGTCGAAGTAGCAGGCGTGCGCCAGGGGCAGGCGTTCGCGGGGAACGACGATGTGCACGCCTTTGGACAGAAAAAGCCGCTTGTTATTCATGCTTTTGTCCATCTTCCGCAAATCATCCACCCAGGGACCCGCGGAACTGATGACGTGATCGCAGCGGATGGTGAAATCCTGGCCACCGAAACGATCGTGACACGCCACCCCCACGATTTGCTTCGCCTCGTCGTACACGAAGTCCGTGGCCTCCACGTAGTTGGCCGCGACGGCGCCGTGCGACTGCGCCGTCTTCACGTTCTCAATGGTGAGCCGGGCATCGTCCGTGCGGTACTCGGCGTAGAAGCCGCCGCCCTTAAGGATGTCCTCCCGCAGCAGGGGTTCCGTCTCGAGCGTTTCCTCCTTCGTCAGCATGACCCGCTTGTCCTCCCCCTCCACGTCGGCGAGAAAGTCGTAGACCCAGAGGGCCATACTCGTGGACAGTTTTCCGAGGGAGCCCCCCTCCACGAGGGGCAGGAGCATCTTCTCGGGACGTACCAGGTGGGGGGCGATCTTGTGGACCACCGCCCGCTCCTGCCCCACTTCCCGCACGAGGCCGATTTCGAGGTTTTTCAGGTAGCGTAGGCCCCCGTGGATGAGTTTCGTGGACTTCGAGCTGGTCCCGGAAGCGAAGTCGTTCCGCTCGATGAGGGCGACGCTTAACCCACGGCTGGCGGCGTCCAGGGCCACACCCGCTCCGGTGATGCCTCCCCCCACGACCACGAGGTCATAGGATTCAGTACGGAGACGGTCAATGGTGGATGAACGTTGTTGGACGGCGTGCATAAAGGTGAACTTTTCAGCTACCAACGCGACACGGGTCAAATGGTTAGTAGCGATGTGCTAAGCGCTTGTTTGGGATTCCGCTCACCGCCGAAACTTGCTCTTTAGCGCTTACTGCTCCGCGTTTTCGGGGCGGAGGCCGCGCACGGTCCTGCCCGCCTGCCACATTTCACTCTCGTTAAGCTCCTGGAGTTCCGCTTCGAGCTTCACGCGGTAATCTTTCTGGCCGTTAGTTTCAATGCTGCGTTTAGCTTCCCGGCCGCTGGAAACACTTTCGTACAGGTCCTCGAAGACGGGCTTGACCGCATCGCGGAACTTATCCTTCCAGTCGAGCGCTCCCCGCTGGGCCGTGGTCGAGCAGTTGGCGTACATCCAGTCCATCCCGTTTTCCGCCACCAGGGGCATGAGGCTCTGGGTCAGCTCCTCCACGGTTTCGTTGAAGGCCTCCGAGGGGCTGTGGCCGTTGGCGCGTAGCACGTCGTACTGCGCCTCGAAGATACCCTGGATGGCACCCATCAGGGTACCGCGCTCGCCGGTGAGATCGGAGTAAACCTCCCGTTGAAAATCAGTCTCGAAGAGGTAGCCGGAACCGACGCCAATTCCGAGAGCGATAACGCGCTCGTAGGCACGGCCCGTGGCGTCCTTATCGATGGCGTAGCTGGAATTGAGGCCCCGCCCGGCCACGAACATGCGCCGCAGGCTGGTACCGGAACCCTTGGGGGCGACCAGGATCACGTCTACGCCTTCCGGCGCGACGATGGCCGTCTGATCGTTATACGTAATGCCGAAGCCATGGCTGAAGTAGAGCGCCTTGCCGGGGGTCAGGTAGGGCTTGATCCGCGGCCACACCTCGATCTGGGCGGCGTCGGAAAGCAGGTACTGGATGATCGTCCCGCGCTCGGCCGCTTCCTCGATGGGAAAAAGGGTTTCTCCGGGTACCCATCCGTCGGCGACGGCCTTATCCCAGGAGGCTCCGCCCTTGCGCTGTCCGACGATCACGTGGAAACCGTTGTCCCGCAGGTTCATGCTCTGTCCGGGCCCCTGGACGCCGTAGCCGATGACGGCGATGGTTTCGTCCTTCAATACTTCCCGGGCTTTTTCGAGGGGAAATTCTTCCCGGGTAACGACCTGCTCTTCCGTGCCGCCAAAGTTTAACATCGCCATAGCTGTAGTTTTGTAGTGCCCGCAAAGATGCAAAAGGGGGGAGGAAGCCCCCCGGTCAAACTCCCCCACATTTACGACGGCTAATTCGCCGGGACTGGCGTTGCTTCCACCCGCACCTGGGGGATCATCACCTCCGAAAAGCGCGTATGGTCGAGCAGGTAGTAGTGCAGCGCGATGCTGTCCGCCAGTCGGCCGCAATCGGTCCGGGGAGGGCCTATCCGCCCGGCTTCAATTTCACTGGACCTGCGGGCCCGCCGGTAGATCCAGAGGGGTAGGTGGCGGTAGAAATGAAAGTGCGCCCGCAGGATGGACAGGATGTGGGCCCACTTGCCCTGGGTGGCGAAGAGGAGGGCAGCGGCTCCATCGAGCAGCAAGCGGACGGGCAACAACCACAGGAGACGGGTATTCGACTCGTTCTTGAAGCTGGTCACCAGGGTGTTGCGGAAGTTGAGGTAAGCCTTGCGGGAACTGTCGTAGGCGAGCGTGCCGCCCCCGACGTGGTAAACCTTTGAGCTGGGTTCGGCCAGAATGCGGTAACCGGCCCGCTTCATGCGCCAGCAGAGGTCGATCTCCTCGGAGTGGGCGAAGTATTCCGGCTCGAAGCCCTGGAGGTCGTGAAAGGCTTTGGCGCGTACGAAGAAGGCAGCGCCCGAGGCCCAGAATATTTCCGTAGGACAATCGTACTGTCCTTCATCCCGCTCGGTGTTCGCGAAAACGCGTCCGCGGCAAAAGGGGTAGCCCAGGAAGTCGAGGTAGCCCCCCGCGGCACCGGCGTATTCGAAACACTCCGGGGTGTGTTCGGCCAAAATCTTAGGCTGCACGGCCCCCACGCTCGGATCCTCAAACAGGGGCAGGATAGCCCCCAACCAGCCACGCGTCACGCGTACATCACTATTGAGCAAAACGTAAACCTCCGCCCTTACCTCCTGGAGCGCCCGGTTATAGCCGGCGGAGAAGCCGAGATTCTTCGGCAGGGTGATCATTTCCACCCCGGGGTACGCATTCCGCATCCAGGCCACGGAATCGTCCGTGCTGGCATTGTCCGCCACCACCACGCGGCAGTTCGCTTCGAGGTGTTCCAGGACGGTGGGGAGGTACCGTTCCAGGTACCCACGCCCGTTGTAATTGAGAATGACGATGGCCGTATCTGGATTTTCCTCCGCGTCTTCCGGCGCCCTGGCAAGATCCTGGAGCAGCTTCCTAGCCTGATCTTCGTCGGTCGACAATTGTGCTTTCAGGGCATTGAGCCCCTCCAGGTCAACGTCCTCGCGTAAAAACTTGCGGAAGTATACCGTGACTTCCTCTCCGTAGAGATCACCGGAAAAATCGAACAGATGCAGCTCAATGGTCGTACCCCGACCATCAGACACAACGGGTCGATCGCCGATGTAGAGCATGCCCCGGTGACGGCTGCCGGATACGGAAGCCTCCACCGCGTAGATACCGTGGGCGGGTATGAGCTTGTGGGGGTGTTCGGGGTGTATATTGGCAGTCGGGTATCCGATGGTACGCCCTATACGCTGGCCCTCGACTACGGTGCCCGTCAGTTCGTAGGGACGCCCCATTAAATTCTGCGCCCGGCCGACCTCCCCCCGGAGTAAGGCCTTACGGATTTTCGTGGAGCTGACCGTGATGCGGTCGACCTCCTGGGCCGCGATCTCGACGACCTCGTAGTGGTGTTCCCGGGCGTAATAGCGCAGTAGCTCTACGTCACCGGCGCGGTCCTTGCCGAAACGGTGGTCGTAGCCGATCACGATCCGGTCCGGACGGAAATTACGGACCAGGAAATGCTGGATGTATTCCGTGGGACTTTGCTGGCTGAACTTCAGGCTGAAGGGTACGATAACCAGATGATCAATACCCTCCGCGGCGCAAAAGGCCGCTTTTTCTTCGATGGTGGAAAGCAGGAGGAGCGGACTGCCCTGGTGGGGCAACACGTTCCGCGGGTGGGGATAGAAGGTGATCACCACGCTTTCGCCCCCACGCTTTTCGGCCATCTTGCGGATGCGCGCTAACAGCTGCTGATGTCCCCGGTGCACTCCATCAAAACTACCGATGGTGATGACGGCCCGGTGGAAGCGCGGCAGTTGGTCGAGCTGGTAGTGAGTTTTCATCTGGCGGGCAAAGATAGGCAGCGTGAGCGGAGTCGCTCCCGCTTACGCTGCCCGGACCGCTAAGCGTTGGTTTGGGATTCCGCTCACCGTCGCAAACTTGCTCTTTTGCGCCTACTCTTCGCCTCGAAAAAGGTCACTTAGCCCGCTAGGTTCCCCTTCCCGAGGCTCGATTAGCCCCAAAATAGCGGCGTTTTCGTCAGGCTCGGAAAACCCAAGCAAGCTCTAAACTACCGGCTCCCAGCCCGCGGCGTACTGCCGCTTCCAGAGCGCGAGGGCCGCTTCGTTGTTCTTCGGCCTTCCGGTGGTCGGGTCGCACTCGATCACGGAGTTCGTTCGCTGGGCCATATTGCCCAGGTGGCAAATGGTGACGCTGGGATTTGCGTCGGTGATGTCGCTGTTGAGTACTTCATCGGCATTGATGCCCCGGATGAAGTTTCCAATGTGCAGCTCGTCGAGGTTACCGCCACCGGTGGTATCCATGCTTACGGATTCCCCCGTTTCTTCCTCTCGCCGGATTTCTTCGCCGCGGAGGTTGTAAACGACGTAGCCACCACGATCCATGAGTACGCTGCCCTCGGTGCCGTAGATCATGGACCCCCGGCCGCGCTCCCACAAGGGCATGCCGTTGCAGCTCCGACCATCCCAGTGGATGTGCTTACCGTCGGGGAAGGTAAAGTTGGCCAGCTGGGTATCCGTGGTTTCCCAGGCGTCGTCGAAGGCAAAGCGGCCGCCGCTGGAGCTTACCTGCTGGGGGAACTCTACCCCGAGGGCCCAGCGGCACATGTCCACCTCGTGGGTACCGTTGTTCAGTAATTCTCCGGTGCCGTATTTCCAAAACCAGTGCCAATTATAGTGGACCAGCAGGGCGTCGAAATCCTGCCGTGGGGCGGGCCCCTGCCAGAGCTCCCAGTCGAGCCATTCGGGAACGGGCGCGGGTGTGTGCTCCCCAATGGGGCCGCGGGTGTTGGCGTACCACGCCTTGCCGGCGTAGGCATGTCCGATGAGGCCCTCGTGGATTTCCTTCACTACCCGGTTGAGGCTGAGGCTGCTGCGCGTCTGGTTGCCCATCTGCACCTTAAGCCCCGTCTTGCCCTGCTTGGCGACCAGCATCTCTCCCTCGGCCGGATTATGGCTACAGGGCTTCTCTACGTACACGTGTTTGCCGGCGTCGAGGGCCATCATGGCCATGGGCGCGTGCCAGTGGTCGGGGGTCGCGATGACCACGGCGTCGATGTCCTTGTCGTCGAGGAAGCGCCGAAAATCCTGATCGCCCTTCGGCTTTTTGCCGGATATTTCCTTGACGTGCTCCTGGCACTTGGCGATGGCGCGGGTATCCACGTCGCCGATGCCCCGCACCCGGCAGTCCTTAGCCGTAGCGAAGGTGCCGGCCAGGTAATTGCCCCGGCTGTTGACGCCAAAGCAGGCGACGTTGACGCGGTCGTTGGCGCCGATGACCTGCGACTGGCTAAAGGCAGGTAGGCCCAGGCTGATTCCCGCCCCCGCAAGGGCCGTTTTCTTGATAAAGTTTCTACGGTTTGGCATGATGGATTTGCTTAAAGCTCACGAATCTTGATGGTGCGGAAGGCCACGGCGTCCCCGTGGTCCTGTAGGAGAATGGGCCCGGCCGGCCAGGTCCCGAAGTTTTCCCAGTCTTTGTACTTGCTGGTGTTGACCAGGGCATCGAACATTTGACTGAAACGATCGTACTCGACGACTTTGTAGCCGTTGAGCCAGTGCTCGACCTTTCCGTCCTTAGACTTGATGCGGCCGCGGTTCCAGCCGTCGATGGTATATTCTTTGCGGCGCCCGGGCACGTCCTGCACGCTTGCCGGAATCAGGTCGTAGAGCGAACCGACCGTGCGGTTGCCCATGACCCCCATCTTGGCGTCCGGGTGCTCCGCATCATCGAGGATCTGGAACTCCAGTCCGATGGCCGAGCCGGGCCCCTTGTTGAGGTCGGGGTCCACGAAATACTTGACGCCGCTGTTCGCACCCTTACTGGGTTTGAACTCAAAGACCAACTCGAAGTCGCTGAAGTGTTCCCGGGTGACGATGTCGCCGCCGTTGGTGGATTCCCCGCCGCCACCGGGCAACACCCGCAGCTCGCCGTCGGACACTTCCCAGCCCGCAGCCGGAAAGTCGTCCATTTTAACGCCACGCCACTGGTCGGTGGACGTGCCGTCAAACAGCAGGCGCCAGCCCTGACGCCGTTCGGATTCGGAAAGGGTGTTGACGAGCAGGTTCTCGGTGGGCGCTAGCACGGCCGGCATGCGGTCGGCCTCCGTGGCCTTGTCCTTGACGCGGATGTTGCGCCACTTAACCTGCTTGCCGGCCAGCTCCTCGGAGATGGAATGGACCTGTAAACAGATCAGTCCGGAACTATCGAGGCTATCGATGAGTACGGCCGCGGACTGCCCGTTGATGAAGGTGCGGATCTCGTTGCCGATCGCCTCTACGCGCATGGAGTTCCATTCCCCGTGCCGGTAGGCGGTGCGGGCCTTGTCGTTGTAGTGTAGGGGGTAGATCCAGCTGCGCCGGGCCTCGTCGTAGATGCCGCCGGTGTAGCCGCGGGGACTCGGGTCGATCTCCACCTGGTAGCCGTATACGCGCCGGATGTTATCCTGCTGCCGCCACTGCCCGCGTGCCATGACGCCGCTGTTCAGGGGGGCATCGTCGTAGAATTCGAGTTCCATCACGTAGTCCGCGTAGGTGCGGTCGGTACAGAGAAAGGTGTTGGGCGTATTGGTGACGGCGGTGCCGGTGATGACGTCCCCGTCGAGGGTGTAGGGGGCCTCGCCGCCGTAGGTCTCCCAGTTGCTGAGATCCTTGCCGTTCGTCAGGGAAGTGAACCCATCGTCCTGCGCCGTCAGTGATAAGCTGCCGGCCAATACTATAATGACCCATAAATCAGTTCGCTTCATAAGGCAGTGGGCTGAGTTTGTCGTGAGGGAGTAAGATAGGCCGGAGTAGAACCCGCGCTCCCTACGTCGGTCACGGACATTTTTATTTGTCGCAACCTACGCATATATTTTCCGTTCTTGGTCTCGCCCCAACAATATACGCATGAACGCGCGCTCTCCCCTCCTCTTTGTACTCTTTCTGTGCACCTGCGTTCGCGCCCAGACTACCGCGGACTTTATGCTGGAAGCGGACGACGAGGGGGTACGAATCTACGTGCGCGAGGAAGCCAATGGGGACATGACCGTGCGCGCCAACACCCGGGCGCGGGCGCAGGTGCCGGGGGTGCGAGCCATACTGAACGACGCGGCAGCCTACCCACAGTGGGTACACCGCTGCGACGCGGCCTACATCGTGGAGGGCGGCACCAGGAATAACTACGTTTTCGTTTCGGGCATCGATATGCCCTTCCCCTTCCGCGATAAGGAGGTGGTGGCGCGGGTGCTGCAGCAGACCGGCGCTAACGGACAGTATATCCGAACCATCACCGCCGAGCCCGGGGCCATTCCACCGACCAAGGGGCGGGATCGGCAGGTCACTTACTTCGGCGAGTGGCGCGTCACCCCCCTCTCCCCCACCGAGGTCGAAGTCCAGGTCACCGTGCGGACCGACGCGGGTTCGGGACTACCCAGCTGGCTGCGCAAGGAAATCCTCACGGGTGGCCCCGCCCGGACCATGGTCAACCTCCGGAAGCGGGTCGAGGCGGCGCGCTAATCTCCGCTGCTTTTAGGAACGCGATGCTTTCGGGAATCGCGAGGTGGGCCCGCGGGGATTCGCGGCTGAGTTCCACACAAACCAGCCCCCCGAAATTAATCTGCCGTAGGGCATGTAACAGCGGTGGGACCTCCATATCCCCCTCGTGGAGCGGCAGGTGCAGGTGTACCCCGCGATTCATCCCCTCTATGGATACGGTCCCCAGGCGAGCCGCAAAGGCGTAAACCGCCCGTGCCGGATCGTCCTCCCCGGTCACCCACACGTGGCCGAGGTCCAGGGCCAGGCGAAGCTCCTCACTCAGTCGCGGGACCCGCGCTAAGAGCGCGAGATAATCGGCATTGGTCTCCACGAACATTCCCGGTTCGGGTTCGAGACTCAGGTGCACCCCCCGTGCGTGGGCAAAAGTGGCCAGTGCGGTGATGCCCTCTTCCAGGTAGGCCCGGGCATCCGCATCCGTTACGGTGGGTTGCTTTATACCGGCCCAGAAAGAAAGCGTTTCCGCCTCGAGCAAGGCGGTAATTTCCACCGCCCGTTGCAGGAAATGCTGGCGCAGGGCCCGTCCCTCCGGAGTGGGATTGATAAGCGTGGGCTCGTGTTTTTGATCCGCGCGCAGGAGGTAGCGTGCCCCGGTCTCGATCACGCAGCCTAGTCCGTACTGCCGCAGCAGCTTGCCGACTTCGCGCGTACGGGCTTCCCAATCAGGCGCCAGCGGATCCAGGTGGTGCCAATCCAGCGTCAGGGCCACCCCATCGTAGCCGGACTCCGCGATCAAACGCAGCGCATCGGGCAGCCGGTGGTGGGCACAGCCGTTGGTGTTGTAAGCGTAGCGTAGACCGTTCATCAAAGTGTGCCAAATTTACCTCCTCCCCCGAAAATGGCCTCCGCCCGCACCGTGGGGCTTTCCTCCCATTCCATCATGGCATTGATGAGGCGTACCGACCTGAAGTGGGCGACGTCACGGAGGCGGATGACCGCCGGTTGAATGACCTTCTCCCGGATAAGCTGTTCGCGGCGCGTACCGCGCAGCATGGGCCATGCGGGGGTATACCAGCGCTTGCCGTCGAAGAGTGCCAGGTTCGCGTAGCTCGCATCGGTGAGGTGGTTGTCCTGTACCATGATGATGTCGTCGCACCCCTGGCGTTGACCGTACAACTGCTGGATACCCGCCCGGTCGGCGTACTTACGGCCGTACTGCAAGCCGTCGGCGGAAACGAGCCGGAGGGAATTTACCGGCCGGATCGCGTAGGGAACGATTTCCGTTTCGTGGGCGCCGGCGCCGTACAGGACCCGTAATTTATAAACCCCACGGGGAGGCAGATCGAGGCGCTGAACCAGGTGGGTGAGCCGGAAGGCCGGTGCCTTGGCGTAGTAGATTTTGCGCGAGCGGTCGACGCGTTCCTGGTGGTAAGGAAGGAGCGGAACCTTCCCATCCTCGAGGCGGATACTTTCGAGGAGGACGGGATTGGACAATCGAAAAGGCTATTTTAAAGGCAGATGATTAGGAGGCACGAAGATAAGCTACGTGGTACAACGAGCTTAGCGCAGAGGGATTCGGATCTTGGAACGCAGTTCGGCAAGTTCCTCCCGCCAGTCGCTTAAAGCGGTGATTCCACCACCCGACCGAAAGAAGTGCCGACCGTCCCGGCGTTCGAGGAAGCGGATAAGGACGCAGGTATCCACCGTCTGCCCGTCGAAGTAGCCGGCGATGCCGCAGTAGTACCCCCGGTCGCCGCCTTCCGCTTCCCGGATCAGCCGCACGGTGGCCGCCTTAGGGGCCCCGCTGACCGACCCGGCCGGCAGCAAAGTGGCGAGGATCGTACCGAGCCGGCTCCGCCAGTCCGGTGGCAATTGCCCGCCCACCTTAGAACTCGTCTGGACCAGCCCCCCCCCGGTCGTAGTGACGCTGCGCAGGTACCGGTAGTCGGTCACCCGCACCCCGCTGGCCACTTGGCTAAGGTCGTTCCGAATGAGGTCCACGATGGTCGCGTGTTCCGCGATTTCCTTCGGACTACGCAGGAGCCGTTCGCGCCCGACCGGGGTGTCTTCCGCCGTCCCCTTCATGGGGCGACTCTCGAGGTAGCCAGCCGCACTGATGGTGACGAAGGTCTCGGGACTGAAGGAGACAAAGCGGTCAGCCAGTAGCACCCGATACTTCGCCTGACTGTGCCAGTACACGTCTTCCAGTGATCCTTTCAGCGTGATTGGCGTCGGAAAGGTTAGGTTGGCCAGAAAGCTGTCGCCCCGTTGAATACCGGCCCGGACGTGGCGGAAGCCTTCCCGAAATTTTTTCGTGGCCAGGTGGTCCGGCTCGATCCGGGGAACGGGTGTACGGAGACGTATCCTCTCCTCTGGACGGCCCGGGAAGTGAAAACGCAGGGCCGAATCACTAAGCTCGGCCAGGTCCCACACGCGGGGAAAATTTTCTTCAAAGTCCACCAAAAAGAAACAGGGCACGCCCCGTGCGCAGAGCACGTTGAGGCGTTCGGACCAATCCACTAATAGTGTATTCGGGTGTTTCAACATGGTTTCAGTGAGGAAAATAAGCGGGAATCCGGGCATTTAAATCCGCGGAATAGTGGCTTTGCGTGGGCCAGTTCCCTATTTTTGGTAACATCAAGGGATTTCTAGCCCTGAATGTTGTTTAATTCTATTCCTATGAACACCACGCACCACATCCAACACGGCTCATCCACTTATTGGGGGGGAATCGAAGATATTATTAGCCATCACCGGCCTTAATCCGGGAGCAAGGTCCGGCTAGGCTCCCCTTTATGAAGCTCCAATAGACCCAAAATAGCGGCGTTTTCGTCAGGCTTGGAACACTCAAACAAGCTCTAAGCCTCGTCTTCCCTCACTGGCGTACGACCCTTACCGTAATTGTTGCCCGCCCATCCCGCAGTCGCAACAGGTAGATCCCCCCCGGCAAGTCGCTTAAATCCAGCGACTCCACGCCGTTGGCGATTTTGCGCCCCTTAAGGTCGTATAGACCTGCCGCGGTAGCCGGGCCGGTGAGAAAAAGTCGCCCCGTCGTCGGATTGGGATAGACCGTAATCCGCGCGGCGGAAAGGTTGTCCACTGCCGTCAGGTCACCCACGACAATATCCCGCCGGAGGGTGTCGGAGCAGAAGGTGCCCCGTGCAATGAGCGTTACCGCATAGGTAGTATCCGTCCCTGCGTATGGATGCGTCGGATTTTGCATGCTGCTCTCCTCCCCGTCTCCGAAGGTCCATTGGTACGCATCGGCTCCGGAGCTGCGATTTTGGAAGCTCACGGTGGCCTGTCCGACCACGAATTCAAAATCGGCCACCGGCGTGTCGAACACATTGACTTCCATTGTTGCCACGCTATCCCGCCCGCCGCCCGTCCCGGTCAGGGTCAGCGTGACGGTGTAACGCCCCGGATGCGCGTAGGTGACTACCGGGCGTTCCTCGGTGGAGGTGGCGGGGTTGCCGCCCGGAAATTCCCAGCGCCTGCCACCGTACTCCCCCTGACTAAGGTCGCGGGGGTCAATGGTCAAGGGGGCGCATCCCGAGGGATCTTTGTCCTGAATGATGGCACGTAGCGGTTCGGCCACCGTTACCGGGCTTCCCGGGATGAGCGCATTTCCGCAAAGCGTATTGACCAGCAGTACGGTGGGTACGTAGGTTCCGGCCTCGGGATAGCGGTAACTGATGGACGACTGGGTGCCGGACACCGTTTCCCCATTGCCTAAATCAAAGACGAACTCATCTACGAAGCTCGGCCCAAGGGCTTCCAGGATCACGCTGTCGCCTACCTCTCGTATTACAAAACGATCTATCGTAGGCAATCCCCCCACGGTCAGGGTCGCCTGCTGCCCGCTAAGGGTATCCGCCCCCACCACCAGCAACTGGGTGAGTACGTAGCTACCGGCCGCCGTGGAAGGGAAGAAAAGCGTAAGCTCCTTTCCGTCAGCTACCATTTCCACGTCGGGTAGCGACGGATCGATGCGATACACCACCGTATCACGCCCAAGGCTTTGATCGAGCACGCGTACGCTTTGTCCCGAACAAAGGAAGGAGGCACTGAGCTGAAAAGCGCTGAAGGGTCGCCGAATCTCGAATACCTGGACCGCTCCGGTACTCCCCGCTTCGGCCGGATCATCTTCCGCGGAGCAGATATTGCTGTCGAGACGCAAGCCCGCAAGTCCACCCGCCAGTTGCAGGTCCGGATCAAAGGCTTGCCGGTCGCCGGTAATGAGCAGTCGGCCGCCGCTGCCGCCGCCGCCCGGTCCGAAACAACGGTCCGGCAAGTTTTCTACGCTGCCGCCGTTCCCCCCTCTCAGGCCGAGTAAGGGGTCGCCGCGGGTCTCCCCGGCATAAACGAGCAGGCTGCCACCCGCCCCACCGCCGCCCGCGCCGTCGCCGCGTATGGTGCGTGCGGGGGCTCCTTCGGCTACCAGGCGGCTGCCCGGGGAGAAGATGACCTCGGGTGCCCAGAGCACGATGATCCCGCCGCCCCTCCCCCCGGCAGCCGCATCGGTATTGTTGGCGTGCCCGGCTCCGCCGCCACCGCCGAAGTACAGCCGGTCCTCCAA
This sequence comes from Lewinellaceae bacterium, assembly GCA_963803525.1. Classification (GTDB taxonomy): domain Bacteria; phylum Bacteroidota; class Bacteroidia; order Chitinophagales; family Saprospiraceae; genus Neolewinella. Next base: position 143,789 of record CAWDMV010000001.1, on the reverse strand, counting down.
ACGGGGCAGAGCATTTCCACCGAAACCAGGAAAGCGTCCCCGGCAGAGGAAGGCCGAGTTCACGATGTTCACCGCACCCGTGCCCCCGGCGACCGTGTTGGCCCCACCCCCGCCCCCGGTGTTGTGGTCATTGCCGCCGCCGCCCCCGTTGGCCAGGGCTGCCCGGCCGAGTGCGGTAGCCGGGGTGGATGCGGCCACCCCTTCCCCCCGCCTCGCCCCCCGGTAGTTTCCCTCGGAATAGGTGAGGCCGTTGGCGACGGTCAAAAAGGTGCAGGACCCGGGAGCCTGCGCGCCCGCTCCACCCCGGAAGCCCGCGGCGGAGGCACTGAGTTCACCCGTTACGGTCAGTCGGGTAGTAGCAGACAGAAACAGGATTCCTCCCGTGCGACCGTCGAACTCCACCGCCCGCCCCTCGGCGACGGTACGGTCGGCCGGCCCCCGATCGATGACAATTTGCGTAAAGGCGGGGTCGAATTCTCCTACCACGGGCGCGGTGAAGTAAAGCGTATCGCCGCTCACACGCGCCACCGTAGCCAGGGCAAATTGTCCGGCCCCGTTCAGGTCCGTGACCTGTCCGGCAGATCCTCCCGTAGCAATCACCCGGGCACCGGCGTGCTGGTAAATGAACAGCCGGTCCCCGACAAGCGGGTCGGTTAGTTGTGGACTGATTGCGTAGTCCGGCGTCAGTTCGCTAACGGACAGGTAAGTGTTCTGAGCGGACACCGCAGCCACGCAGCATAGGTACAGGCCGGTAAGGGCGAAGCGTTTGAATTTCACGAGAGCAATAAATTAAAGGGGCTGGGTAAATAGCCTACAGCCCCATTTGACGACGGCCTTCGCGCATGTAGTTGCGCACGTTCAGCCAAAAGGCCGCAAAAAAATATAAGGGCAGGGAGGAGCCCAGGGAAAGGCAGGACAGGTAAATGAAGTAGATCCTTACCCGGCTCCGCTGGATGCCCATTTTATCGCCCAACCAAGCGCAAACGCCGAAAGCCGAATGCTCTAATTTTCTGCGTAAGATCTCCATATTTGCTACGATTGCCTGATCCATTCTCCGCTAATATAGGGTTTTATACAACTTGAGCCGCGGCAGTAACCACTGCGCCGGGTACTCGCGCACCACCTGCCCGGCCAGGTCGTCCAGACGCACATCCTCAATGGCGTAGCGCAGGAGCCGCAGTACGGGATGTCCTACGGCGGCGCATATTTTCCGGACCTGCCGGTTCTTTCCTTCCGTTAAAATTAATTGCAGCCAGCTGTCCGGGATATGCTGACGTACGCGCACCGGCGGTTGTCGGGGCGCTACCGCGGGTGCAATGCGGCTGACCTCCAGCGGCCGGGACACCAGTGATTTCCCCTTCGCCCGGATGGTCGGCCCCGCAGCCAGCTGCCCGAGGGCTTCCCCGGTGGGCAGCCCCTCTACCTGCGCCCAGTAGGTCCTCCGGTGGGCGAAGGAAGGATTGAGCAGGCGGTGGTTGAGGCGGGTATCGTCGGTGAGCAGGAGCAGCCCTTCGGAGTCGCGGTCGAGGCGGCCGACGGGATAAACACGCGGCGGGAAGTCGTACAAATCGGCCAGGGTGCGGTGGTCGGGCTGCTCGCGGGTGAACTGACTCAGGACGCCGTAGGGTTTGTGCGCTAGGAAGTACCGCATCAGATCTCGTCGGACAGGCTTGCCAGGTCCCGTTCGACTTCGGTGTACGTCCCCTCCAGGATGAGCAGGTTCTTTTCTTCCCGGTCCAACATCTCGTCAAAGCGGGAAAAGTTGGCCTCGATCCGCCGGCGCAGGGTGGTGATGTACACCTTAAGTTTTTCTTCCAGCTCCCCCGCCAGGCGGCTGCGGCCGCTGGTGATTTCCTGCTCGAAGCTCTCCACGATCCGCCGCCGTTTCCCGCGGGTACTGAAGCCGGCAAAGATGATGCCCACGGTAGTCAGGACGCCGCCCGTCACGTCGACCACGGGGAGGGTGCTGAGGGCCATGAGGATGACCCCGAGGGCCGCGATGCCCCCGCCGGCGGCCAGGTTGGGTGCCAGGTTTTCCCGGTCGGCGAAGAGGCTTTCGTCCGTAAAATTTTCGGTCTTGCTGACGAAGCGGTTGAATTGGTCCTGGAGGTCGCGGAGCACGTTCTCCCGCCGTTCGGCAATGTTGCTGAAGATCTCGTGGTCGTTGCTCAGAATGGTCTGACTGCTCCGGAGTTTAAGATCGATGGTTTTGACCATTTGTTGAATGCTCTCGGCCAGGTCTACGACGTTCTCGTTCAGGCGCGCGCGCAGCTTGTCGTTGAGGTCGCGCTCGAGGTCCCGGGCCAGGTTTTCGAGCCAGGCCTTGGCGCTGGGGGTACTGCCGAAGGTGGAGGCCACGCTGCGCTTGACCAGGCCGAACATGCTCAGGCCACCACGCAGTTCCGCCAGCTTTTCCCGGGTGATGCCATCGTAGGTGAGCAGCAGGTTTTCGACCATGAGATCTACTTGTTTGTTGCTCTGGGCTACTTGCTCGTCGAGGGTCTGCTGGATGTCCTGGCGGAAGTGCGTATCGGCCTCGAACTGGCGGCGTCGTACCAGCAGGCCGTCGGAAATGCGGGCGTTGATGGTCTGGGCGGTGAGCACGCTGTTGGTGAGTTTCAGCCGCGGGGCCTTGCCTCCGGTGATGTTATCGGAAATGTACCGGCGCAGGGGGGCGAAGCCGCTATCGGCACCGGCGGCTTGCTCCACCTTGGCGGATACGGCAAATACCTGGGGAATTTCAATGCCCTCCTTGCGGGCCTTCTCGGCGACCCCGGCCAGGTTGACCTCCAGTTCCTGTTCCGTGGCCAGGTCTTTCTGTTGCAGTACGAAAATGGTCTTCTTGCGCCAGTCGCCGTGGATGTACTTAAAGAAGTCCCAGGCCGACTGCCGGTAGGGGTTCTTTGCCTCGAAAACGAAGACGATCAGGTCGCTGGCGGGGATGAACTGCTCGGTGATCTCCTGGTGGTGCTCGACGATGGTGTTGGTACCCGGGGTGTCGACAATGGCGATCTCGCGCAGGATCTCGACGGGCAGGAAGATCTTTTTGAGGTAGGGATTGACCGTGACCTCCCGGCGCTCCTCTCCGTAAATGATCTGCTGAATGGTATCCGTCATCGGCTGGGGGGCAGCCTTGGCGATTTCTTCCCCGGTGTCGAGCAGGGCGTTGACGAAACTGGACTTGCCGGCCTTCACCTCCCCTACGATGACGAACATAAAGGGCTCGAAGATGCGGTTGCGCAGGTCACTGACGGTCTGGGCCATCTCCTCGTGTCCGATCCGGATGGTCAGTTCGTGCAGCCGCTTGATGATCTCCTCCAGACGGGCGCGATCGGCCTGAAGACCGGCGTCGATTAATTGGGTCATAACTACGAAGGTAAAGCAGCGGGGTAAAGGTTCGGCGCGTATATTCCGCAGACCCCCCAACCACATAACCCTACATCATGCCGTCCTGTGCGCGTTTCCTACTGCTGATCGTGCTGGGGCTATGTCCCTGCGCCTTCCTCCGGGCTCAAATGGAAATCCCCCCGCTTCCGGAGCCCACCAGCCAGTTCTACGTCTTCGTTTCGCCGCTCAAGACCATCGATCGGGTCAATCCCGGGGCCCTGTACGGCATCGGGATGAAGTGGCCTACGGGATATGCAGTGGAGCTCGGCCACCTCTACCTCTTCGAAAACATCCCCTGGGCGGACCGCGTGGAGGACAACCGGGGCCACCGGGTGCATCTGGGACTACGCCTCTACTTCAAGCCGGAGGAGCCCGATGACGCGCCGGCGCCCTACGCCCAGCTGCGGACGGATTACCTGCGCCGGTCCCATCGGGCCGTCGCCTCCTTTCAGTCGCCGGACGATAGCACCGCCCTGTTCTTCCCCCCGGCCTACCGCGACAGCATCGGCGTGGAAACGACTACCCTCACCTTCAATGGCATGCTGGGGATGGAATTTCCGTTCGGCCCCTTCCTCATCGATGCCTCCATCGGCCTGGGCTGGCGTTGGCGCCACGTACGCCACACCGACCGCATCCGGGAGGAGGATAGACACGCTCCCGAAACTAATGTCGAGGAGTGGTTCACCCGCAACGACCCGGCTCGGGAAGCCACCGTTAACATCCCCCTCGACATTCGCCTGATCTACCGCTGGTGAGCCAGCAGGAGTACCTCCGGCCCCAGGCAGAACAAGCCGTCCAGCACCGACAAGCCGTCCAGGTACCCATGCCGCTCCTCGAACACCTGGCGGTAGGCGGGGTGGGCCCCGGTGACGAGCTCCGCACCCGCGACCGCGCCCGTGAAACCTTGCGTACGGGCCACGGTAAGCGGCGAGTGCAAGAGCTCGAGCAGTCGGCTGGTGAGGGTGAGATTATAATCCCACAAATTTTCTTGCCGCGTCTCCAGCAGTTCCAGCAAGGGGGGGCCGTAGTGTTCGAAGTAGGGGGCCCGCCCGTAGGCGGAGCGAATCGCTTGGGCGTGCTGCCGCGGCCAGTCGTCGCGGTAGCTGATGCGGACTTCCGTGATGGGCTGCTGCTGGTGTTTGCCCTTTTCCAGGGGGATGGACAGCAGTAACGGACCGTTGGCCGCGGCGATCCGGCAGCGATTGCGCCACCCGCCCTTCTGGTAGGTTTCGTGGGCCTCCCACTGCCAGCCGCCCAGTAGGACAGCCTCCACGAGCCAGGCCAGGGGCGGGAAGTAAGCCGTGGAAGTGACTAACACGATGTAGGCGTCGGGTGATGCATGGTGGGCCAAACATATGTCAAAAGCCCCCGTTACCCCCTACGAAATCGCATGAGAAAACTAACTATCTGATTATGTCCAACACCGATAAGCTCACCGACCGCTACCGCAAGCAGGATCCGCTGATGCAGTACCCCCAACCGCCCTTCCCCCGCCAACCGCAGAACCGCCCCGGTACCGTGCACAAGATGGAGCCCGAGCCCGACCACGGTGAGGAGAGCTACGTCGGCTTCGGCCGGCTCAAGGACCGCAAGGCCCTCATCACGGGAGGCGACTCCGGTATCGGACGCGCCGCCGCCATTGCCTACGCCCGGGAGGGGGCCGACGTGGCTATCAATTACCTGCCAAGCGAAGAGGCCAATGCCCAGGAAGTCATCAAACTCATCGAGGCGGAGGGACGCACTGGCGTGGCGATCCCCGGAGATATCTCCGACGAGGGCTTCTGTAAGGAACTGGTCAGTACGGCCGTCAGCAAACTGGGCGGCCTCGATATCCTGGTCAACAACGCCGGCCGGCAGACCGCCCAAAAGACCATCAGCGAGCTGACCACCGAGCAGTTCACGAATACGTTCAAGGTCAACGTCTTCGCTCCCTTCTGGATCACCAAGGCCGCCCTGGAGCACATGGAGGCCGGCGCCGCGATCATCAACACGGCCTCGGTGCAATCCTTCGATCCTTCGGCCAACTTACTCGACTACGCCCAGACGAAAGCCTGCAACGTGGCCTTCACCAAGGCCCTGGCCGCGCAGGTCGCCGAACGGGGAATTCGCGTCAATGCCGTGGCCCCCGGTCCCTTCTGGACGCCGCTGCAGTCGTCCGGGGGTCAGCCCCAGGACAGCATTGAGAAATTCGGCAGCACCACCCTGCTCAAGCGCCCGGGACAACCCGTGGAGCTGTCGGCCGTCTACGTCCTGCTTGCTTCCCAGGAAGGCAGCTACATGACCGGGGAGGTCATCGGGGCCACGGGTGGCGAGATGCCGTACTAAGCGCTCGTTTGGGTTTTCCGAGCCTGACGAAAACGCCGCTATTTTGGGGCTAAGCGAGCCCCGGGAATGGGAGCCTAGCGGGCTAAGTGACGCTTTTCGAGGCGAAGAGTAGGCGCAAAAGAGCAAGTTTACGGCGGTGAGCGGAATCCCAAACAAGCGCTAAGGCTAGTTCGGGGACGTTTTAGTCGGGCTGCCACGCGGCCGGGATGTCCCCGAGCTTCTTTACCTTTCCCACATGAAGTATAATTTATTGCTTCCCCTGTTGCTCGTCACCGGTATGGTTGGTGCTCAGGGCAGCCCCCGCGCCTACGCGTTGACGAATGCCAAGGGAAAGGAACTATCCTTTAACAAGATGATGAAGGACCTCGTCGAGGCCGACGTCATTCTATTCGGCGAATACCACGACAACCCCATCGCGCACTGGATGCAGGTCGAGATCGCCCGACGCCTCGGCAGTTACGACCTGGGCCTGGAGATGTTCGAGACCGACGAGCAGGCACCCCTGAATAAATTTATGGCCGACAGCCTGACCGTCGGTGAACTCGACAGCCTCATCGGCGGCGTGTGGCCCAATTTCAATACGGATTACCTGCCCCTGCTGCAACAAGCCCGCAAAACCGGAGCTAAGGTGATCGCGACCAATACGCCCCGTCGGTATGCCCGCATGGTATTTCAGCGGGGCTTCGTCGTCCTGCAGTCGCTCGACGCCGACGAGCAGGCCTACCTCCCCCCCTTCCCCCTCCCTACGACGCGGAGCTGAAGAGCTACAAATCCATGGTCATGGAAGGTATGGGACCCGGCCACAACGGAGACAACTTCCCCAAGGCCCAAGCCATCAAAGATGCCACCATGGCCTGGTTCATCGCCAAAAACATTCGCAGCGGCCGCCCCTTCCTCCACCTCAACGGCAGCTACCACAGCGACGACTACGAAGGCATCGGCTGGTACCTCCGCCAGTATAAGCCCCAACTCAAGGTCGTCACCATCACCACCCTGGAACAACCCTCCATCGAAGAACTCGATCCGGAGTTCGCGGGGAAGGCGGATTATATGCTGTTGGTGCCGGATAATATGATTAAGACTTATTGAATTGTTGAATTGGTGGGTTGTTGAGTTGTTGGGTTCCGGATGGGATAGGCGGGATGTGTCGATGATTATTGATGCTGTACTAGCCGTTCGTCAGCGGTCCCCCGCGTCAGCGGTCCCCCGCGTCAGCGGTCCCCCGCGTCAGCGGTTCCCCGCGTCAGCGGTCCCCCGCGTCAGCGGTTCCCCGCGCCAGCGGTCCCCCGCGTCAGCGGTTCCCCGCGCCAGCGGTCCCCCGCGTCAGCGGTTCCCCGCGCCAGCGGTCCCCCGCGTCAGCGGTCCCCCGCGTCAGCGGTCCCCCGCGTCAGCGGTCCCCAAGCCGCGCAGCGGCGAGTCCGACTCCCCTACCCCCATATGGCATCGTAAACCAGCAGCAAGGCGATCATCCCCGAAAACATCGAGGCGAACAGCACCCCGGCCGCCGCCACGTCCTTGGCCTTTCCCGCCAGAATGTGATAGTCCGGGCTCACCAGGTCCACCACGTATTCTATGGCGGTATTGAGCGCCTCCGCGGTGAGGACGAGCCCCGAGCACAGCAGCACGACCACCCACTTCCAGAGGGGGAATTCCAGCCACCAACTCAGGGCCATCATCAACACGAAGGCCGCTACGTGAATGCGGGAGGGCGCCTGGTTGGCCAATAGATCGTAGGCTCCCTTAAAGGCGTAACCGAAGGCGGCAAAGCGGTTGCGGGAGTAGGCAATAAATCTCTTCATACCCCAGCATCAAGCGAAACGCCGGCGGACTTGTTCGTGCTCTACAGCCAGCCTACGCCTCCACGCAGGGCAATGAAGGCCACGAGGGCCAGGAAGGGCGCCAGCCAGCCCGTGGTCAGGTAGGTGTAATACTTGCGAGACACGCGACTGGGCTGCACCAGCTCCACGAGGTGGCTCAGGGCCCAGATCGATAGACAGATGGCGCCCAGAATCACCGCCAGTAAGGTGCCGGTGTATTCGTCCGCGAGCAGGAGCAGCAGGTAGAAGATCAGCTGACCGATCAGGAGCAGGGCAAAATTCACGGTTACTGCGCCTGGGTAATCTTGGGCCGGGTGTCGATGCGCTCCAGCAGATGCCTGCCCACCAGCTCTCCCTGGCTTACGCCGTAATCGATCGCCGGCCGGTAGTGGATGCCCCCGTACAATCGGCTGATGGCGGCTTCCTCACTGGCGGCGAGAAAGCTGTCATAATTGCGCGTAGGCAGGTCGTATTCCTCCTCGCTATCGTCGGCGAAGGCGAAGTTGTCCCCGTACAATTCCGTCAGCACGATCGCGCAGGCGCGACTCACGACCGAGTGGCCACTGGTGTGCTCGGGAAAGGGCGGAGTCTGCAGCAGGGGGCGCCACTCCTGGTCGATGTGGCGGTTGATGAAGGTTTCGGGACGTACCAATCTGCTGCGGTACTTTTCCTCCCAGCAGCTGATGAAGGCGTCGTACATGGCCATACTGACCAGCGCGTAAGTCTCTACCGTTTTGGTTAAATCAGCCTTGGCCTGCCGGCTGCTGATGGCGGCGATGTTGACCCAGTGGCCACCGGGGGTGATCTTCTTGGTCGCGAACATCAGGTGGCCCACGGTGTGGCTCACGTAGGGATTGCAGTCCCAAAATTGCGCGATGGCCTGCCGTTCGGCCGACTCCTGCTCATCTACCCCGCTGAAGACGGTGTACACCTCCAGGACTTCCCGCATCCACTGGCTGTTGGGTTCCAGGCTAAACTCGGTGGGTGGTAAAGGCCGAAATTGACTGGCGCTGTCGAGGGTGAAGGGCCGGATCTTCATCCAGCTGGGTTCGATGCCGTCCATGTAGTCCGGAGGGGTGGGTTGCCACTTCGTCTCGTCGTCCGTGATCGAGTATTTCGGGAAGGTTCGGGTCTGCTTGTACATATCCCCACCGTACCAGTCGATGATGTGATCGGCCACCCGTTCCCCGTAAGCCACCGAGGCGTCGAAGACCGCTTCGGGCATACCGATCTCCTGAATTTCCGCAAACAGCTGATTGCGGTATTCGTCCATCTTCGGCTCGCTGAAAATTAGGCTCCGGCCTACCTTGAGTTGAGCCGTGACCGCCGCCAGGGGAAAGGCGATCTCCGTCTGGGCGGGGGGCGCGGGTGCGGGGCTGAGGTGGGGAATCTGCCCGGATAGGCTGCGCAACTGGGGATCCCCGGCGGCGAGAGCCTCGTAGCCGGCAATGCTGGAGTAGGCGTAGATGCGGCTCGCTACGGGAGGGGAAAAGATGTCGTGCACGATCACGTCCGTGAGTTGTTTCACGGAGCGATGGAAGAACTCGGGCTTAGCGACCTCCTCCTGGTAGTTGGGATTGATGTCCTTCCCGCAGGAAAATGCCAGCGCGAGGAGAACGAATAGGGGGGCAAATCGACGGTAACGCATCATATCTCAGGGTGCTGATGAAACGGATAAGCTAAGGCAGCACGTCATTGGCGGGGAGGTTAAAGGTACAACGCGTAAAGGGGTTGGGAGGATATGTCCCCGACAATACCCGAGTTTCGCAGGCACTGCCCTCAGCGGTCTTCGCAAAAGCCGGGACTCACGCGGCTAACAAACTCCTCCAGCAGCGCTTCGTAAGCCTGGGCCCGCCACACCACGTTGTGCGCGTGCCAGGCGCCCCAGTCGAGGGCGTGGTAGGTGAGCAGTTCGGGTCGAATACGTTCCGCGATCCGATCCGACTGGGCCGGAGCGGTCAGGGTATCGGAGAGGGAGTGCAGCAACAGGACGGGAGCCTCGATCCGCTCCGCGGCCCGCAGGGGACTGGCCGCGTAGAAGTCCGTACCGCTCCGCTGCGATGCCCACCAGAAGGTCCCGGGGGTTAGCAGGGCCAGCGCCGGACCGTAATCCCGTACGCCGCGTTCCACCACGGCGGACTCCCAGTCGGCGTACGGACTCTCGGCCACCACAAAGGCGGGCCGGACCGCGCCCCGGCCCGCGGCCTGCAACACCGTAGCGGCGCCCCAGCTTTCACCCAGCCAGCCGATGCGGTCATCACTCAGCCCCGTTTTCCGGGCCAGGAAGGCGTGGGCGACCAGCAGGTCGGTGGCTTCGTTGACGCCGCCGGTAGCGTAGGCCTCGTCACTCTCCCCGAAGCCGCGGTGGTCGTACAGCAACAGGTCACAGCCGCAGCGGTCGAAGTAGGGCGTGTACTTCAGCATCGCCACCCGATTGTCGTGGTAGCCGTGGCTGAAGATCACGGCGCAGGACGGAACGCCGTCCTGCCGGAAAAGCCAAGCACGCAGCACGATACCGTCGTCCGGATTCGTAAATTCCACGCCCTCCGGGGGCGGGAGGGCGGCCTGCAGGCTGTCCAGGTTCAGCTTCCAGCGCGCTATCCCGATGGCGCGCGATTCGTCGAGTGACCGCAGGGGAGTATCCAGGACCAATCCGCTCATCAAGAAGGTGATCCCGAGGTACCCCAGAAGAAGAACGACGAGGAAGAGGAGTAACTTTTTCATTGATATCCAGCGGACAGGCCACCAAATGTAAGTGCTTTATCTTCGCCGCCGCGCGCCCCTATGCCCCCACTCGAACGAAAATACCGCCTGCAGTCACTGATCCAGTTTATTCTGGCGGTACTCCTGCTGGTGGTCATCAACGTCCTGGCCAACGCCCGCCTGGGTGATACCCGTCTCTACGGTGCCCTCGACCTCACCGAGGATCAGCGCTTCACCCTCACCGAAAGTACCCGCCGCCAGTTGGGCGAGCTGGAGGAACCGGTCTACGTCCGCATTTTGCTCGACGGCGACCTGCCGGCCAGCTACGCACGCCTGCGGACCTCCATCGAAGAGACCCTGGAAGACTTTACCGCCTACACCGATCTACTCGAATACGAATTCGTAGATCCCCTCGTGGGCACCCCGGATGAAATCCGCCAGCGACAGGAAGCCATGCTACAGGATGGCATGGTCCCCCTGACCGACTATCAGCAGTCGGCCGGGGAGCGCACTACGCGGGCGATTTATCCCTATGCGTTGGTGTACTACGCGGACCGCCAGCGCATCGTGCCCCTGATCCAAACCACCCGCCCCGACGTACCCATCGAACGGCAACTGAACCAGGCCGGTAGCCTACTCGAATACAAGTTCACCCAGGCCATCGACGGGCTCACCGACAACGACCGCCCCGTGATCGGCTTTGCCCTCGGCAATGGCGAGCTCGGCAACTTGCAGTCGGCAGATCTCGTGAGTGAGCTGCGCAAGAATTATGAGATCGGACCCGTCTACCTCGATAGTTTCGCTACCCTCCCCCAGGAGATCGACCTGCTGATCGTCGCCAAACCCACGGTACCCTTCACCGACTTCCAGGCCTTCAAACTCGATCAGTACGTCATGAATGGCGGAAAGGTGATTTGGGCCATCGACGCCGTAGCCATGGACTTCGACAGCCTGCGCCAGACCGGTGAGGCCTATCCGGAAAGTCGCACGACGGGTCTCGAAGACCTCTTCTTTAAGTACGGGTTCCGGTTAGGGAACCAGCTGATCCTGGACCTCGTCAACACTCCCATCCCGATCGCTACCAGCCAGGGACAGGCCGGCCCTAAAGTCTCCCTCGTTCCCTTCCCCTACCACGTGCTGGCTTTACCGTTCGGGGACAATCCCATCGTGCAAAATCTCGACGGCGTAGACACCCGCTACCCCACCCTCATCGAACTGGTGGGTGGCAACGAGCGGGTCGCCGAAACCGTTCTGCTGGCCAGCAGCGACAATTCCCGCCGCCAGCGTCTCCCCTCCCCCATCGACCTGGATGCGCAGAAGTTCAGCGTCGACCTCGACCGCTTCGACGAGCGCAACTTGCCGATCGCGGTACTGCTGGAGGGCACCTTCGAGAGTCCCTACGCCAACCGCCTAAGCCGGGAGAACGAGCGACTGCTGCAGCAAAACGGCCTGGAGTATCGCTCCACGTCCGTACCTACGAACATGCTGGTTATCAGCGACGGCGACGTGCTGGCCAATAACGTCAATAGCCGGGGCGAGGTAGGCTTCCTGGGCCTGAACCCCTACTCCAAAATTCCCTACGCCAATAAGGACTTCATGCTGAATGCCGTAGAGTACCTGCTGAACCCCGCAGGCGTGATCACCAGTCGCAGCAAGCAGGTCAAACTTCGCTTGCTCGACCAGAACCAGGCCCTGGCCGAGGCGGGCTACTGGCGGCTGTTGAACCTGGTGCTTCCCCTCGGAGCCCTGGCGGTCTTCGGCTTAGCTTTCAACCTCATTCGTCGCCGCCGGTACGCAAGCTAACCGAGTATGAAACGCACCCTCATTTTACTGATTTCCGTCCTCCTCCTCGGGGGCATCGCCTGGTACGCTACGACCCGCGGCGCGGACACCTCGACCGCTCACGATCGGGATTTCGCCTACCCAGCAGTCGACCATATTCACCGCATCTTCATTGCCGACCGGGAGGGCAACCAAGCTACCCTGGAGCGGGGCGGACCCACGGGCTGGACCTACGACGGTTACCCCGCCAACGAAAACGCCGTTAAAAATCTGCTGCAAGCCGTCGAGCGGATCTCCGTGCAGACGCTGCCGACCAGCAAAGCCATTCCCAATCTCGTTCGCAACCTGGCCGCGGGCGGCATTCTCGTGCAACTCTTCGACGCCCAGGACCGCAAATTACGGGGCTACTACGTCGGGGGCGGCGCGAATGGGGAACTCGGCACGGTCGCCATCATGGAGGACAGCGAGAATCCCTATATCGTGCACCTGCCGATGTGGACCGGCAACCTGCGCCATCGCTTCAACCTGCGCGGCGACGAATGGCGCTCCAAGGTGCTCTTTCGGGCCGATCCCGAGCGGGTGGAATCGCTGAGTATCGAATACCCCCGTCAGCGCGGCGAGAGCTTTCGCCTCGATCGCCAGGCGGGCAACGCTTACCACCTGTCTGCTTTCTACCCCGGCGGCCCCCCACCCCGGGAGGTCGCCCGCGGGGTAGCCGAACGGATCCTGAGCCGCTATGAGAAATATTTCATCAGCCGGTACGAAAACGCGGACGCCCGTTCCATCAACGCGGCCCGGGAGGTGCTGCCCTTCGCCATCATCCGGCTGAAGGAGGAGGGGAAAGCGGAGCAGCTCGTCAAAATCTTCCCCCGCTTCCTGCACCCCGACAGTCCGGACGAGGAACTGACGGCCTACACGGCTTTCATCAACGACGACCGGGACTGGGCGCTGCTGGCCGTCGAAACCACCCAACCTTTACTGGTCAGTTATGATTCGTTCTAGCTGCCTGCTGCTGACGCTTTTGTGCTGCGGGATCGCGGGTGCCAGGCATTACACCGGCGCGCCGCCGCCCTGGGGCTTTTTTGGGCACCGACGGATCAACCGCCTGGCCGTCTTCACCCTGCCGCCCGAGATGATGCCCGCCTTCCGGGGCGGCATCGACTACCTGGCCGAACACGCCGTGGACCCCGACAAGCGACGCTACGCCTCGCCCCACGAAGCCGTGCGCCACTACATCGACCTGGACCACTGGGGCGAACCGCCCTTCCCCGCCCTGCCGCGGCAGTACGTGGATGCTGTGGCAAAACACGCCATCCTGAGCGTAGTCAGCGCGGCGGGCGACAGCCTCCACTTTCGCTACGACACCCTGATCGCGGACCGGGTGCTGTTGCGTTCGGCCGCCACCACCATCGACCTGGACCGATCGGATTACCGCCGGCTCTGGTACAACACCTTGCTGCCAGCCCGCTACACGGACAGCGGCGACGTATCCGCCGATTCCCTGGCGGCGGCGGGCTTCCTGACGGGCGACCAGACCGGCAGCGTAAAGGACAATTTTTCGGGGTACGGCATCCTCCCCTACCACCTGATGAGCTACCACCGCCGGCTGACGCTGGCCTTTGCCGCGGGAGATACGGAGCGCATCCTGCAACTGGCCGCCGAGATGGGCCACTACGTTGGCGATGCCCACGTGCCGCTGCATACCACCGAGAACTACAACGGGCAGCTGACCGGGCAAACGGGCATTCACGCCTTCTGGGAAAGCCGCTTACCCGAACTCTTCGCGGACGAGGAGTATGACTACCTGGTGGGCCCGGCTACCTATATACAGGACCCGGAGACTTATTACTGGGACATCGTACTGTCCAGTCACGCCCTCGTCGATAGCGTACTACAGACGGAGCGGCGTCTCCGCAAGGAATTTCCCGCGGACCAGCAATTGTGCTACGAGGAGCGCCTCGGACGCGAGGTACGGACCCAGTGTACGGAGTTCTCCCGGGCCTGGTCGCAGGCCATGAACGGCATGGTAGAAGCGCGCTTCCGGGCGGCTATTCGCAGCGTGGGCTCCGTGTGGTACAGCTGCTGGGTCGATGCCGGCCAGCCTGATCTCGATGCGATCTTCTTGCCGGAGGGCGAGCGCGCGGTGGAGGAGGAGGAGAGCGTCCTTGCGGTGCCGATCGCTACCCGCGCGGGGCGGCCCCACGAATAGGACGACACGTACCCGGGCACGGAGGTATCCCAGGTCACGAGGGGGCAATATCAAACTTGGGCGGGACGGCCCACGATCTTTCCTATATTTGCCGCCGATGACCGCCCAGACAACTACCCTTACCGCTCCCTGGACCCTGGCTCAACTGCAGCAACTGCACGACGGCCCCCTCATGGAGCTGCTCTTCCGTGCCGCCACGGTACACCGCGCCCACCACGACCCGAATGAAGTACAGGTCTCCAGCCTCGTCAGCATCAAGACGGGCGGTTGTCCCGAGGATTGCGGCTACTGCCCGCAGGCGGCCCGCTACCACACCGACATCGAAGAGAATGCCCTGATGAGCGTGGAGCAGGTAAAAACCGCCGCCGAACGCGCCAAGGGACTCGGCAGCAGCCGCCTCTGCATGGGTGCCGCCTGGCGCAACGTGCGGGACGACCAGGAATTCGAGCAGGTGCTGGAGCTCGTCCGCACCGTCAACGGCCTCGACATGGAAGTATGCGCCACCCTGGGCATGCTCACCCCCAACCAGGCCGAGCGCCTGGCCGCCGCCGGGCTGTACGCCTACAACCACAACCTCGACAGCAGCGAGGAATACTACAAGGAAGTCATCTCCACCCGCGGCTACGGCGACCGCCTCGAAACCATCGGCAATGCCCGTAGGGCCGGCCTGACCGTCTGCTCCGGCGGCATCATCGGCATGGGGGAATCGGTAGACGACCGCCTCAAAATGTTGATGACGCTGGCCTCCCTGGACCCCGTGCCCGAATCCGTGCCCATCAACGCCCTGGTGGCCGTGGAAGGTACGCCGCTGGAAGACCAGACCCCGGTACCGATCTTCGAAATGGTCCGCATGATCGCGGTGACCCGCATCGTACTGCCCACCACGACGGTGCGCCTCAGCGCCGGACGGACGGAGATGAGTCCGGAAGGACAGGCGCTCTGTTTCTTCGCCGGGGCGGGTAGCATCTTCGCGGGCGATAAGCTGCTGACGACGCCCAACCCCGAGGCATTCGCGGATATGGAACTGTTCAACGCCCTGGGCCTGCGGCCCACGGCCGCCTACGCGAAGGGCGAGCGCCCCGTACCGACCGCCGACCCCGGCCCCCCGTCGGAGAAACAACGCATTAAGTGGAGCCGCCCCGGCCATTCCATCGCTCGCAACGAGGCCAAACGTTCTTAACCCACCCCACAATTTTTGTACTATGAGCCGCACGATGGTCGCCGGAAACTGGAAAATGAATACCACCCCCACTCAGGGCACCGCCCTGGTCAAAGCGGTGATGCAACGCGCCGGCACGCCCGCTACGAAGGTAGTTTTCGGGGTACCAGCCATCCAATTGGTGGCGATCCAGGAGCTGGTCAGGGGGCACCGCGACTACGCCGTGGCCGCCCAGAATATGCACCAGGAAGCCAGTGGTGCCTACACCGGGGAATTGAGTGCGGAAATGTTGGTCGACGCCGGTATCGAATACGTCATTCTCGGCCACAGCGAGCGCCGCGAGTACGCCGGAGAGGACGATCAACTGATCAACCTCAAAATCATCCGCGCCCTCGAGGCTGGTCTGAAACCGATCTACTGCTGTGGGGAAAAGCTGCACATCCGGGAGGCCAACAACCAGGAGGTCGTCGTGGGTAAACAGATCGAAGAAGCGTTCTCCAGTCTTTCCCCCGAACAGGTAAGCCAGATCGTGATCGCCTACGAGCCCGTCTGGGCCATCGGCACCGGCGTGACCGCCTCGAAGGAACAGGCCGAGCAAATGCACGACTACATTCGCCGCATGATCGCCAACCAGTTTGGGAGTGAGGTCGCGGCCAACATGACCATCCTCTACGGCGGTTCGGTGAAGCCTAACAACGCCGCCGAGCTCTTCGCCGAGCCCGACGTGGACGGCGGACTGGTCGGCGGAGCCAGCCTGGATGCCGAGGGCTTCGCGGCCATTATCGGGGCGATCGGGCGCTGAGTTGCCCCCTACGCCCTGCTGTCTCCTAAGATGACAATCCGTAGAATGTAGCCGCCCTCGCCACAACTCCCCCCGTCGATTTGCAGCAGCGAGGTGTGCAGAAATACCCGCAGGGCTTTTCCCCCGAATCGGATCGTTTCCGTTTTGCCCGCGGTGAGCGAGACGGGCCCCGCGTCCGTTTCCACGGTTACGGGTACTTCCAGGTAGCCACCTTCGCTGTCCTGGACATTCACTTTCTCTTGCTTCACTAGGGGCAGACCATCGAATTGTATGGACTGGGGAGTATCGCTTACTTCGAATTGATACCCCAGACTCAAGCGGTCACTCATCAGGTAAAGGTGCTCCCGTTTCCCCTCCAGGCCGCTGAGCGCACGCACTTCGGTTCGCACGTTGTCGAGGGTAACTTTGGGTAGTGGCATACCCTCCGGCATGGCCATACACACCCGATCGGGTCCCCCCTCATTCCTCGATGTGAAGAGCAAACACTGTTCCTGGATCTCCAGGCCGACGGATTCACGAAGTTCGCCGATAAAATCCTGCTTGCCGGCCGAGAAGATAGCCACTGGGTAAGAACCGGCATCCGGTGCTAGCTGTCGGTCGGGGGCAGCGGCCTTAGGCGCTGTCGTTGCCCTGCCGTTGAGGGGAGGTTGCGGGAGTCGACCAAAACGGTCGGCATTCTGTTGGGTCTGGGCCGAAAGGATCGTTGTCGAAATAAAGATCAGAAGGAGGCAGGTGCGGAGCATGGCTGGTTAATTTAAGGAGTAGGGGGCGGTTAGGTAAAATAGGTGCTTAGCGCTTGTTTGGGGTTTCCGAGCCTGACGAAAATGCCGCTATTTTGGGTCTATTCGAGCTTTTAAAAGGGGAGGTGCACTTCGTGGCTGCTTCGCGGTGACGGGCTAAGTGACCTTTTTCAAGGCGAAGAATAGGCACAAAAGAGCAAGTTTGCGGCGGCGAGCGGAATCCCAAACAAGTTCTTAGTTGCTTCTCCACCTACTGGAGGGGGAGTCGAGATCTAACTGGAGGTTACCCCACTGGTCGTAATCTTGGTGCAGGCCATTCGTTGATCCGTCGCCGCCGCCGGGGCATAGGCCGGGGCGCCGGTTGATGTCCAGTGGCCCGGAGTCGGAGAAATCCCCGTCGCAGTTGTAGTCAATGGCGGTGTTGTCGCAAATTCCCGTCGCCTCCGTCACGGTGGTCTCATGCAGATCACGGAAAATACCCTCCGAAAATCCAACCACGCCATCGGGGGTCACGTCGCAGTCTACGGAGATGCCCGGGAACTGGTAGCGGTAGTTCATGGTGGAATGGAAGTTGGCCTTGTACAGCAGGTTGGCATCCGCCGCCCCGTTGTCGATGCCCCCGTGGCGCCAGCTTAAATTGTGGCCGAGCTCGTGGAGGAAGGTGCCCGCCTGGGCGATCGCCGACGACCACTCACTGAAGTTACGGAAGGTGACGAGGAAATCATTGCCCCAGATTTCTCCGCGACCGCTGAAGCCACCGGGCATGCCCCGGCCAAAGACGTTGTAGTGAAAAATGGCCCGGCGATCCGGGTCGAAGTTGCTGCCGTTCGATTTGTAGGTATCGAAATTCACGAAGCCGGTCACGCTGCCCGGTGGGGTCACCCAGTCGGTGACGCTGTGATTGGCGAGTACCGTGCCCCCCCCGGTGAAGGCCCCGCCCTGCCCCCGGTCGATCCACGCGCTGATGCCCTGACTGCCGTCGGGGTTCAGCACCGGGGCGTTGGCGAACATCGCCTCGACGGTCGCCCAAATTCCATTTTGCGGCACCGCGGCGGCGATCCAGTCCACTTCCACCAGCAGATCTTTCCGGTGGGGGTCGCATCCGAAAGCGGCCAGGTCGATGGTGCCGCCGCTCGGGGCGGTGTAGCCATTGATCTCCCACTCGTCCAGCAGGCCGTCGCCATCGCTATCCCGACTGGCATAATCGACCGGTAAGCGGTAACTCCGCGCGGGAGAGCGGGTACCGTCGTGGTTCTCTACCCGGACGCTCACGGTCGAGCCGTACGATTTGTCCTCGACGATAGCGACGTACTGGGTGTAGTGGTAGATGGGGTAGCCGTAGGTAGCCGGGGTATGCGGAATAAGAAAGTCGCTGGGGATGGCGGAGTACATGATGGTCGGTACCTCTACCCCGTCGATCAGCACCTTGCCGTCGATGTCGCCGTTGGCCGCCGGTACCGAAAGCCAGAAGGCGGGCGTCGTACTACCCGGAGTAAGGATATTGAACAGCCCGATCTCCTCGATCCGGGGTGCGGGAAAGGTGCCATTCGCGGCTACGGACGTGACGTCGATAACGGCAGCCGAACTCCCCTTCGAGTTCCGTAACCGTACGGGATGCACGCCGGGAGCGACCGCATCCGGAACCTGGAAATACCGGGCGGATAGAAAAGAGGTCTTCGCCGACGCCTGCGACGCCAGACCGGCGTCCCAGAGCACCGAGGTGCCGAACAAGTCGCTGCCGGCTACGCCGAGCACCTGGCGTGGGTATACCGTAGTATTAACCACCTCGTTCAGCACGGGCTGTTTGCACGCCAGCACACAGAGACAAAATAGCAGGGGGGAGTATTGGATGGGCAGACGCATGGCCGGAGCATTTAGATGAGTACCTGCGGGAAGATTTAACCCGCTCTGCTCCTCCATGCTCCGATGGTGCAATGCGTTACAGCTAATCGCTACCCCTCGATGTGAAACGACAGGGTGAAGGTGCGGCTCGTCACCTTCTCCAGCACCCGGCTCTCGGGCAGCGTAGGATTGAAGAGCAGGCCGTTGCCAATGCCGTGGCTGATCTTGAACTCCGGGGATAGGATGAAGTAGGGGAAGAAGATCTGGATTCCCGCCCCGTACTCGATCGAGTAGTCGTGGGGGCTGATGCGTACCAACTCCTCCGCCTGCCGGCTGCGGGCCTCGCTGGCCACGTCGAAGCTGTACTTCATGCCGGCGATCAGGAAAAGGCGCTTGTCGCGGTAGGGGGCCGACTTGTAGCGGAAATAAAAGGGCATCTCCACGAAGACGGACTGCACCTTCTCCTGCGATTCCACTCGCCGCACGGTGCTTTGCGTGTAGTTGAGGGTGCGTTCGGCAAAGCTGAAGCCGGGGGTAAAGCGAAAGTCGAAGTACTTCCCGAGTTTGAGGTTGCCGATCAGGTTGAGGTTGAAGCCCGGCCCGTTGAGGCTCTCCACGCCGACGATGCTGTCGGTATAGATAAAATCCTTACTGCGGAAGGGCGTGTACCGGCTGGAGTTAAAGCCCAGCGTAATGCCGAAGTAGTAGGCCTTAGACTGGAAATCAAAAAAGTTGTCGTTTCGGCCGCCGACAAACTGGGCGTGGACACGGGTGCTGAGCAACAGGAACAGCAGGGCAAGTCCTACTTGGAAGCCGTGTAGATGGAAGCGATTCCGAAAGTTAGTGCTTGGCATTCAGTGTTGTTATAGCCGACCCGCCGCAGGATCGCGAGAAAGTCGTTCCCGCTCGGAAAGGCCTGTACGCTCTCGAACAGGTAAGCGTACGCGCGGGGGTCCTTGCTCTGTAAACGGCCGATCAGCGGCATAATTTTGCCAAAGTAGAGATTAAAGGCCCAACGGATCGGCGCGTACTTTATCCGACTAAACTCCAGGATCACCAGTCGGCCACCGGGGCGCAGCACCCGCCGCATCTCGCTGAGGCCCCGCTCGAGGTTCTCGTAATTGCGCACGCCGAAGGCCACGGTGACCGCGTCGAAGTGGTCGTCGGCGTAGGGCAGGGCCTCGCTGTCCCCCTGCTCCAGGGTGATGCGCCGTTCGAGTCCCGCCTTTTTGACCTTTATGCGTCCGTACGCCAGCATGCCCTCGCTGAGGTCGACGCCGGTCACGTGCCGGGCCTGGATTCGCTTGACCGTCTGAATGGCAACGTCGGCCGTTCCCGTGGCCACGTCCAGTATCCGGCGGTGCACGGTGGGATCGAGTTTGGCGATCATCTTCTTCCGCCAAAGCGTGTCTATGCCCAGGGAGGTACCCCGGTTTAGCAGATCGTAGGTCGGGGCGATGGAGTCGAACATCTTGCCCACCTCACTCTTCTTGGACCCCGTCTCGCCGTAGGGTTGTACCGTGTCGTGATCGTGTTTCATGCCTGAACAAACTGCCCGCGGGGGCTTTGGTTTCGGCTGGAATGCAAAGTCCGACGGAAAAAGCCCCTCCCATGCTCCCTTCCCGGTCAAAAAGCCCCGGAACCCGGCGCCCCCCCCAAACCCGGACCGCGCGGCTACGTTAGGCCTGGGAACCCCAAATGTATCTCCCTTGCACATCCTTGTAATCAACGCCGGCTCCTCGTCCGTGAAGGCCGCCGTGGTCGACCCCGCGACTGGCGCCCGCGGACTCGAAATGACCGCCGACCGCCTGCTCGACGCCCCCTCCATTACCTTTTCCGATGGCAGCAGCCTGGAGCTGCAGAGCCGCGGCCCCGACCGGGCCATCGGCGTGTGCCTGGAAGCGCTGCGCGATAAGCTGCGCGACACCGAGATCGCCGGCGTGGCGCACCGGGTGGTGCACGGCGGACCGGAATTCGACCGCGCGGTACGGATTGATGACGAAGTAGCCGCTAAGATTGAGCGCCTCAGCAAGCTGGCACCTTTACACAATCCCATCAACCTGCGGGGCATCCGCGCGGCCCAGGAGCTCTTTCCGGAAGTCGATCATTTTGCCGTCTTCGATACGGCCTTTCACCGCAATATGCCCCAGCGCGCCCAAACCTACGCCCTGCCCAAGGCCCTGATGGAGGAGCACGGCATCCGCCGCTACGGCTTCCACGGCACCAGCCATAAGTACGTAGCCGCTAAGGCCGCCGCCTTCCTCGGCGCGGAACCCCGTGACCTGCGCATCATCAGCTGCCACCTCGGCAACGGCTGCTCGGTCGCGGCCATCGAGTTCGGACGTTCGGTGGAAACCAGTATGGGCATGACCCCCCTGGAGGGACTCGTGATGGGCACCCGCTCCGGGGACATCGACCCGGGCATCCCCCACTACCTGCACGAACAGGCCGGTATGAGCGTCGATGCGATCGACGAACTGCTCAACCGCCAGTCCGGCCTGGCCGGCCTATCCGGCGCCGGCAACGACCTGCGGGTCATCCTCCAAAAATCCACGGAGGGCGATGCCGACTGCCAACTGGCCGTGCAGGTGTTCTCGCACCGGATCCGCAAGTACATTGGTGCCTACGCGGCCGTGATGGGTGGCGTGGATGCGATCATCTTTACGGGGGGCATCGGAGAGAACAGTCCGGTCATCCGCCACCGCGCCAGCCATCGACTGGATTACCTCGGGGCCATCATCAACGAAGACAAGAACGCCTCGACCACGCTTTCGGACACCCACCCGGTAGTGGACTTCAGCATGCAGCACAGCCGCGTGAAACTGCTCGCGGTACGCACGGACGAGCAGCTGGCCATCGCCCGTGAGGTAGGCAAACTGATCGATAAAGCCGATACGGTGAATGGCTTACCCACCATCCCGGTCGCCGTTTCCGCCCGCCACGTGCACCTCCGGCAGGAAACCGTGGATCGTCTCTTCGGGGAGGGCCACGAACTGCGGGTAAAAAAGTGGCTGAGTCAGCCCGGGCAGTTCGCCGCGGAGGAGACCGTCACCGTGGTCGGCCCGCGCAACCGCATCGAGCGCGTGCGGGTACTGGGTCCGGTCCGGAGCGTCGATCAGCTGGAGATCAGCCGTACGGACGAATTTTTCCTGGGAATCGATGCCCCGGTACGCGAGTCGGGCAAGGTGGCCAATACGCCAGGCTGCCGCCTCATCGGTCCGGGCGGTACCTACGACATATCGGAAGGCGTGATCTGTGCCTGGCGCCATATTCACATGACCCCCCAGGACGCTACCACCTTCGGGGTGCGGGACCGCGACATCGTAGAGGTGGCCGTAGGCAGCGGCGAGCGGTCGCTGATCTTCGGCAACGTCCTCATCCGCGTATCCCCCAATTACCGGCTGGAGATGCACCTCGATACCGACGAGGGCAACGCCGCCGAGATCGACCCGGGTGAGGAGGGCGTACTGCACCACACGAGCGACCAGGGCACCCTGCGTAAGCGACAAGTCAGCCTGACCGATTCCCAGTAAACGCCGTAAAAAAGGGGCGGGCGCGGACGCGGGTGCAGCGGGCTTGGCCCGTCGTTTCGGGGCAAGTCGAAGGGGTTAAATTAGGCTGGGTTCGGGTAGGATTTTGGGCACGATTTTTGTACCTTCGCGGGTAGGTGAAAGCAAGGGTTTTCGCGTGTTTTATTGCACCTGCGTACCCGCCCGCAGCCCCGGGCAGCTTCCCCGTTAAAACAACCAATTAAATGCCCAATCAAAGAATCATTCCGGTCAACATCGAGGACCAGATGAAGTCGGCCTACATCGACTATTCGATGTCGGTGATCGTAAGCCGTGCCCTGCCCGACGTACGCGACGGCCTCAAACCGGTGCACCGCCGCGTACTGTTCGGAATGTCTGAGCTCGGCCTGAGTTTTCGCAGCTCCCACAAGAAATCGGCCCGTATCGTCGGGGAGGTGCTCGGTAAGTACCACCCCCACGGCGACTCCTCGGTCTACGACACCATGGTGCGGATGGCCCAGGACTGGTCGCTGCGCTACCCCCTGGTCGACGGACAGGGCAACTTCGGCTCGATGGACGGCGACAGCCCGGCCGCCATGCGCTACACCGAGGCCCGCCTGCAGCGCATCAGCGACAGCATCCTCGGCGACCTGGACAAGGATACGGTCGACTACCAGCTCAACTTCGACGATACCCTTAAGGAACCCACGGTGATGCCTACCCGCATCCCCAACCTGCTGGTGAACGGCGCCTCCGGCATTGCCGTGGGTATGGCCACCAATATGCTCCCCCATAACCTAAACGAGGTAGTGGATGGCGTGATCGCCATGGTGGACAACCCGGACATTACGATCGATGAGCTCATGCAATTCGTGAAGGCTCCGGACTTCCCTACCGGGGGCATCATTTTCGGTATGGACGGCGTGCGCGAAGCCTTCCGCACCGGAAGGGGACGCGTCGTGGTGCGTGGCCGCGCGAACATCAAGACCGACAGCAACGACCGGGAGACCATCATCATCAGCGAGATCCCCTACCAGGTCAACAAGGCTACCCTGGTGGCCAAGATCGCCGAGCTGGTCAATGAGGGCAAGATCACCGGCGTGAGCGCCGTGCGGGATGAATCCGACCGCGACGGCCTACGCATCGTCATCGAGGTGAAGCGCGATGCCATGGCGTCGATCGTCCTGAGCTACCTCTACAAATACACGCCCTTGCAGTCGAGCTACGGCGTCAACAACGTAGCCCTGGTCGGGGGCCGCCCGATGACCCTCAACCTGAAGGACCTGATCGAGGAATTCGTGGCCTTCCGCCTCGAGGTGATCCAGCGGCGCACGGTCTTTGAACTGAACAAGGCCCTGGCCCGCGCCCACATCATCATCGGCCTGCTGATTTCGCTGGACTACCTGGACCAGGTGATAGCCCTGATCCGCGCCAGTTCAAACCCGGAAGAAGCCAAGGAGGGCCTGATGGCCGGCGCCTTTATTGAAGATACCGCCGCCTTCTGGGAAAAATTCGGTGACCTGGTAAGGGAAGTACAGACCGAGGAACTCACCGTAGCGGAGGGCAACGTCATGAGCGAGGAGCAGGCGAAGGCCATCCTGGACATGCGGCTGCAGAAACTGACCGGCCTGGAGATCGACAAGATCCGGGACGAGTACGCGGAGATCCGCGCGCTCATCGACCGCCTGCGGGCCATCCTCGAGAGTGAGGAACTGCAACGGGACATCATCAAGGAGGAGATGCAGGACGTACGTGCCCGCTTCGGTGACGAGCGCCGCTCCGAGATCAGTCTCGATACGGCCGACATCTCCATCACCGATATGATCGCGGACGACGACGTGGTCGTGACCATCTCCCACCTCGGCTACATCAAGCGTACGCCGGTGGCGGAGTACCGCGCCCAGAGCCGGGGTGGCCGGGGCAGTCGAGGCTCCAAGACCCGGGACGCGGATTTTATCGAGCACATCTTCGTGGCCAGCAACCACAATTACCTCCTGCTCTTTACCGAGCAGGGCCGTTGTTACTGGCTGCGGATCTACGAGATTCCGGAGGCGAGCAAGCAGAGCAGCGGACGCGTGATCCAGAATATCCTGGCCATGCCGAAGGAGGACAACGTGAAGGCCTACATCAACGTAGCCGACCTGACGGACGAGGAATTTCTCGCCAACCACTCCGTCATCTTTGCCACCCGGAAAGGGCAGGTGAAGAAGACAAGTCTGGAGGAGTACAGCCGTCCTCGCACGAACGGGGTCAACGCCATCACCATCAACGGCGGCGACGAACTCCTGGAAGCGCGCCTGACCAACGGCAGCAGCCACGTGTTCCTGGCGACCCGCAAGGGACAGGCCATTCACTTCGAGGAGGAGAAGGTGCGCAATATGGGCCGCAACGCCGCCGGGGTACGGGGCATCACCCTGAAGGGTACGGACGACGAGGTCGTCGGGATGGTCACCCTGGATCACGAAACGGATACCGATAAGTCCATCCTGGTCGTAAGCGAAAAGGGAATGGGCAAGCGCTCCGAATGGTCGGAGTACCGCATCACTAACCGCGGCGGTAAGGGGGTTTCCACGATGAAGGTCACTAAGAAGACCGGGGAGCTGGTCACCATCAAGGCAGTTTCCGACGATGACGACCTTATGATCACTAACCGCTCCGGCATCCTGATCCGTACGTCAATGGATGAGTTGCGCGTGATGGGGCGTTCCACCCAGGGCGTGCGCCTGATCAAGATCGACGGCGACGACGCGATCGCGGACGTAGCCGTCGTGAGTATCGACGAGGACGACATTATCGCCGAGGAGGAATAAGATCTTGTTTGGGGTTCCGCTCACCGCCGCAAACTTGCTCTTTTGCGCCTATTCTTCGTCTCAAAAAGCGTTACTTAGCCCGTCACCGCGAAGCAGCCACGAAGTGCACCTCCCCTTTATGAGGCTCGAATAGACCCAAAATGGCGGCGTTTTCGTCAGGCTCGGAAAACCCAAACAAGCTCTAATGGGCCGCCGGCATCCCTGACGCCATCGGCTTTCGGTGTAAAGTCGGAGGTGAACACCGCCAAGTGAGCGCTGTTTCTCTAACTTTAGGAAGGCGTTAACGATAACTCGGTCACCCCGTAACGTTTTCCTGTTATCCTTCGACGCGCTTATACGTCTTAGACGAACACATACAATTTGAAACCAACCACCATTACCATGCGTAAAATCATGCTTAGCGCCCTGGTCGCGCTCTTTGCCTTCTCCGCAGCAACTGCCCAGAGCGGTGAGGACAAACTCAAAGAGGCTTCCAAGGCCTACGACAATTACAACACCAGCCGGGATGCGGTGAAACTGCAGGAAGCCGTGGACGCGATCCAGATCGCCATGGAAGATCCCACCGTGCAGGCCGACTACAAGGCTTACCTGGCTGCGGGCGATATCTATGCCGGCGCCATCAACCAGTACGTGCAGGACCGCACCCTGGCCAACAACGAGCCCATCGACCCCATCGTGGCCCGCGCTGCCTCCCAGGCCGCCGAGTACTACATGAAGGCTTACAATATGTCCGAGAAAAAGGGCGGTAAGCGGGACGCCCTTAAGGCTCTCGAAACCCTCCAGGGGAACATCTCCAACGAAGGCATTTACGCCATCCAGGACAAGAACTACAACGACAGCTACCAGGCCTTCAACACCAGCGTGGCCGTTCACCAGTTCCTGGCCGATAACGGCGGCGTCAGTGCCTTTGCCGACGACGAAGCCAAACTGAACGACGAGCGCTATTACGCCGCCCTGTCCGCCGTGCTGAACGAAGATTTCGACGGTGCCGAGCCCCTCTTTCTGGCCCTTTACGCCTCCGGGTACGACGACGTTGGCCTCTACGATGGCCTCTACAAGGTGTACAGCGGTAAGGAGGATCTGGACAAGGCCGGCCAGTACCTTCAGGAAGGACGCGAGAAGTTCCCCCAGGAGACGCAGTTGCTCTTCACCGAGATCAATTACTACCTCGCGCAGGGACGTCTTGACGAACTCACCGGTAAACTGGAGGAAGCCATCAGTGCCGAGCCCCAGAACGTAAGTCTCTACTCCACCCTCGGATCGGTTTACGACCAGCTTTACCAAACCACCCGCGCTGAAGATCCTGCCAAGGCCGAAGGCTATTTCCAGAAGGCCATCGAAAACTACGAAGGTGGCCTGAAGATCGATGACAGCAACGCCTCGCTCATCTACAGCATCGGTGCCCTTTACTTCAACCGCGCCGCTAAGATGACGGAGGAGCTGGTGGAGCTGGGCAACGACTTCAGCAAGGAAGGACAAAAGAAGTACGAAGCCCTCGAGGAGGAGATCAATGGTCAGTTCGATATCGCTTACCCCTACTTCCAGAAGGCGGAAAAAACGGATCCGAACAACATGAATACCCTGATCGCGCTTAAGGAAATTTTTGCCCGCCGCGACGACTTCGAGGCTTCCGAAGAGATGAAGAACCGCATCGAGAAAGTCCAGGCCGGAGAGCAGAACGCCAAATCTTACTTCGCCGAGCAGGGCATGTAAATCTCCCTGTTCTCTTAAAACAGAAGCCCCGCCTTGCAGCAGCAAGGCGGGGCTTTTTCATTTGACGGTATAGCGGCGATCAGCCGAAGAGCGCCAGCTGACCGGTGTCCGCGGCGTGCCGCCCGGTCTTGGTCGTCTGATGGATTACCTGACGGCGAATATCGCTCGGATTAAAGCCGAGTTGGCGGAAGTCCTTATCGGCACAGAGCAGGAAGTACTGCGCCCGTTTCCACACCACGCCGATCTTTTGCAGGTGTTCGCGGCGCAGGGGGCGGAAGCGCCGGGAGGTGACGATCTTTTTGGCCGATTTCACCCCGACCCCGGGGATACGGAGAATCAGCTCGTAGGAGGCCTTATTGACATCCACCGGGAACATTTCCGGATGGCGTAGCGCATAGGCCAACTTGGGGTCCAGATCGGGGTCCAGGTTGGGCTGGGTATCGTCCACGATCTCATCGGCCCGGAAGCCATAGAAGCGCATGAGCCAGTCCGCCTGGTAAAGCCGGTTTTCGCGTCGCAGGGGCGGGGCGGATAGCGTAGGCAGTCGGCTGTCGTCGCTGATCGGGACGTAGCCACTGTAGTACACCCGCTTGAGGTTCTGCTCCGCGTAGAGGGAGGCCGACAGGATGAGAATATCCTTGTCGGACTCCGGGCTAGCCCCGATGACCATTTGCGTCGACTGCCCGGCGGGGGCGAAATTTGGCGTTTTGACCAGCGATTTTTTTTCCTCTTTGTAACCGGTGATGGACGCGTTCAGGAAATTCATGGGTTGGTACACCTCGGCGTAATTCTTTTCGGGAGCCACTTTCTTGAGGCTGACTTCGCTGGGCATCTCGAGATTGACGCTCAGGCGATCGGCGTAGAGGCCAGCTTCGTGAATAAGCTCGTCACTCGCCCCCGGAATCGCCTTCAGGTGAATGTAGCCGTTGAATTTGTGGATGGTCCGTAAGTTCTTGGCGATGCGGACCAGCCGCTCCATCGTATAGTCGGCGCTCTTGAAGATCCCGGAGGACAGAAAGAGTCCCTCGATGTAGTTGCGCCGGTAGAAATTCAGCGTGAGGTCGACAACTTCATCCACCGTGAAGGCGGCACGCTTTACGTCGTTGCTGCGACGGCTGACGCAGTAGGCGCAATCGAAGATGCAGTGATTAGTCAGCAGGATTTTAAGTAGGGATACGCAGCGGCCGTCCTGCGTGTAGGTATGACAGATTCCCATTCCGGTGGCGTTGCCGAGACCGTCCACCGTATTTTTACGTTTACTCCCGCTGCTGCTGCACGATACGTCGTACTTGGCGGCGTCCGCAAGAATGGTCAGTTTTTCCGCGGTCCGCTCATTCATAAAGGCTGCTTTTAGGGGTAGGAATTCCCGCTGATCGGGCTTGCACAAAGTACAACAAATAGTGCTGGTAAGACGCTTTTTAGGCCGGTTTTGTTGTAGAAAGGGCTACGTCTCGGCAGCCCTGGCCGTTGCGCTTTTGGGCTGGTGGTTATCCTGCTTGCCCGCCCCCCTCTTCGCGCCGCCTTACGCCACGGAGCTATTGGCCCGCGACGGCAGTTTGCTCAGCGCGGCCATCGCCGAGGATGGGCAGTGGAGGATGCCACCGGCGGATAGCGTAAGCCCGAAGCTGGCCACCTGCGTCATTGCCTTTGAGGACAAACGGTTCTACAGGCACGCGGGCGTCGATCCCCGGGCGCTCGTACGGGCACTAGGGGCCAACTACCGGGCGGGCCGAATTGTCAGCGGCGGAAGCACCCTCACCATGCAGGTGGCCAGGATGGCCCGGGGCCAGCGGGAACGAACCTTCCTGCGGAAGGTGCTGGAGGCCGCCGTAGCGCTCCGGCTAGAATGGTCCTACTCGAAGGCGGAGATCTTAAAGTTGTGGCTGGACAATGCTCCCTTCGGCGGAAATACGGTGGGGATCGTTGCCGCCTGCCGCCGCTACTACGGACGCGACCCCGCTACCCTGAGTTGGGCGGAAGCCGCTACGCTGGCCGTATTGCCCAACAGCCCCGGTCTGATCCACCCCGGCAGGAATCGCGATGCCCTGCGCGCCAAGCGGGACGGTCTACTACGCGACTTACTGGACCGGAGCGTGCTGACCAATGAGGCGTACGAGCTGGCACTACTGGAAGCCTTGCCGGCCGCTCCCCTGCCCCTGCCCCGTCTGGCGCCTCATTTACTGGAACGCAGGAAACGGGAAATGGGGCCCGGCCGACTGCGTACGCAACTCCTTCCCAATTTGCAGGCGGAGCTTGCCGCCCTGCTGCTGCGCCACCACCGCCTGCTGGCCGGTAACCAGGTACACAACCTAGCCGTGATGGTCAGCGAGGTCGCCAGCGGTGAGGTAGTCGCTTACCTCGGTAACGTACCGGGGTTGGCGGCCACGCACTCCCCGGCCGTAGACCTCATCACGTCGACCCGCAGTCCCGGGAGCTTACTTAAGCCCCTGCTGTTCGGCCTTGCCCTGGACGCTGGCCAACTGCTGCCCGCCGAACTGCTACCCGATGTACCCAGCAGCTTCCAAAACTTCAGGCCCGCTAATTTTCACGAGGATTTCGCCGGAGCCGTGGCGGCGGACGAGGCCCTGGTGCGCTCCCTCAACATTCCCTTCGTTTACCTGCTGCAACGTTACGGCGTAGCTCGCTTCCTGGCTGGCCTGCGCGGACTGGGCTTTGACCAAATGGACCGGGGGCCAGATCACTATGGACTCTCTTTGGTGCTGGGCGGAGCGGAAATTACCATGGAGGAGATCCACGGTACCTTCCTGGGCATGGCGCAACAAGTACGAAACTACGATCGCCTCCGTCAGGCCAATCTACCTACCGACTATCGGGGGCTGAGTACCGGGGCCGCCTACGCGGTTCTTCAGTCGCTGCGGGAATTGCAACGGCCCGACGAGTACGGACAGTCCGTAAACTTTGCCAGCCACCGACCGGTAGCCTGGAAGACGGGTACCAGTTTTGGCTTCCGCGATGCCTGGGCCGTTGGCGCCACGCCGTCTTACGTGGTTAGTGTATGGGCGGGCAACGCCGACGGGGCGGGGCGCCCGGGTTTGGTCGGTGTACGCGCCGCGGCGCCCTTACTCTTCGACGTATTTCGCCTGTTGGAAGCATACGGTACCGCGGAACCTAGGTGGTTTGCGGCCCCCTACGATGACCTGCGCCCGGTCACGACCTGCGCTATCACGGGTTACCTGGCGGGTCCCGATTGCCCGCCGTTGCCGCTGACCGTTCCATTGGCGGGGGAGCGAGCCGCGCCCTGCCCCTTTCACCGGCGAATATTCCTCACGGCCGCCGGTGACCGGCAAACGCGACTTGACTGCTCGTCCGACGCACGACCGGCCTCCTGGTTCGTGCTGCCCCCCCGCCAGGCCCACTTCTATCGCCGGCGACACCCGGAGTACCTGCCCCTGCCCGATTGGTTGGAAGATTGCGGCGCGCATGCCGGAGCGGAAACTGCGATGCAGTGGCTTTACCCCGAAGGGGAGGGTACCATCAGCGCGACGAAGAACTGGCACGGAGAAACGCAACCGCTGCACTTCGAGCTCGCCCACCCGCTGCCGGACGCCGAAGTATTCTGGCACGTGGATGAGCGGTACCAGGGCTCCACGCATACGTTTCATCAATTATCGGTGCGCCTGACGGCCGGTACACACCGGATTCAGGCGATCGACCGGGATGGAAATCGCTTAACCCGGATAATTCGGGTGGAGTAAGTGTTAAATTAACACTAAGATCGCCCTTTCGACGGCGTCGCGCGAAGCCCTGGCCGTAACAGAACTAGATTGATGGCGCCTCCTTCAACAATTATAATTTCATGTCAACCGCCGCAATACCCTTCTTTATTCTGCTTAAGTACGCATTAGAGAATTTTATTGGTAGGATTTTGTTCATGAGGTCAAACACCATAACATAGTGAAGGTCACAGAGCGGAGTGGAGTTGGTACTGCGGCGCCTCGTTTCGCCTCCTATCTTTGTACCGTCAGCAGGAATTACCGGTACTGGGGGGTCTAAGCGACCATACTTGCCGCCCCATTCGGTTTCTGCTCTCTAGTGTGGCATGATCGACTTTAAGCTTTATTTGAGGCGGCTCCCCGACTTGGGAGCCGCTTCTTTTATTTGGCACGCGCGATACAGCGAAACCCGAGGTGATTCAACCCGCTATCTTTAGCAGTGAATTGCTTCTGTTGAAGATCAAAGCCGGTACAGTAGGAGGTACTACAGAGGAAGCTGCCGCCCTTGATGACCGATTCGTTGGAGCCGATACGGTCGGTAGCCGTCCATTCCCATACATTTCCCGAAATATCGAAGAGCCCGTTATGGGTGGGAGCATACTGCCCGACTTCCGCGATACCGGGATACCCGTCTTCCACCTCATCGACGTACGGAAAGGGGCCCTGCCACCAGTTGCCGAGGTACTGCCCGTCGGGAAGCATTTCTTCGCCCCAGGGAAAGCGTTTGAACTGCCCCTCCTGGCTCGCGGCCCACATCCATTCCTCCTCCGTAGGTAAGCGCTTGCCGGCCCAGCGTGCGTAGGTCTGGGCGTCCCGAAGGCTGACCTGGGTAACGGGTTCCTGCGGGGCCGCGGGTGCGGCGTGCGGCCCGAGGGGTGTCCGCCAGTTGGCTCCTTCCACCGGAAACCAAGCCTGTTCCTGCTTCGAGAAAACGCCCGACCACCCGAAGCTGTCGGCCTCCGTGCGGTAGTCCGTGGCCGCGACGAAGCGCGCGAACTCCGCGGTAGTGACTTCGGTCTGGTCCATCCAGTAGCCCCCCGCCGGGTGCCCGATCCACACCATACCCTCGGTAGGGGCCGGGGGGGGCGGGCCGTCGGTGCAGGAAAACATGGCACCGGCGAACGCGCACGAGAAGATCAGTTTGAAGACCGACATACGCTAATTTAAACGATATTGATCGCTAAAAGTAAGCAGGATGAGGCACTTGCCGGCCGAATGGGCCCCCCAGGAACGTGTCCTGTTCTCCTTCCCCCGGCGGGGGGGCGACTGGGGCGACGGACTCGATGAAGCTTCCCGTGCTATGATTGCCGCGGCGAACGCCGTGCACGCGGGATGCCCCGTCACGCTGGTCGTTGGTGATCCCGAACACTTCGCGGCCTACGCGGCGGACTTTCGGGGTGAGGTGATCGAACTGCCCACGGACGACTGCTGGATCCGGGATTCCGGACCGATCACGGTAGCGACTTCCGCCGGACCACTGCTGCTCGATTATACCTTCAACGGATGGGGGGGTAAATTCAACGCGGAAAGGGACAACCGCCTGCCCGAACGCCTTCACCAGGGGCTCTACCCTACGCTCGGCTACCAAAAGGTGGACGCGGTGCTGGAGGGCGGTTCGATTGAGGTCGACGGGCGCGGCACCCTCCTGACCACGACCCGCTGCCTGCTCTCCGCGGGCCGCAACGGGTACCGCAGTCGCGGGGAGGCCGAACGAATGCTGGCCGAAACCCTGGGTGCCGAACGCTTTATCTGGCTGGAGCACGGTGAACTGATCGGTGACGACACCGACGCCCACGTCGACACGGTGGCCCGCTTTCTCACCCCGGACACGATCGCTTACGTCGGTCCCCCGAGCCCGGATGACCCCCACCACGCCGACTTTGTCGCGCTACGGGAAGAACTCCGGGAGCAAGCGCGCGACTACCGCCTTTTGGAACTGCCCTGGGCGGGGACGCTGCACAGCAGCATCGACGGTCACCGACTCCCGGCCTCCTACGCCAACTTCCTGATCAGCAACGGTACGCTCTACCTGCCGGTCTACGGCGTCGCGGCTGACCGGGAAGCCCAGAAATTGCTGGAGTCCGAATCCCCCTACCGGGTAGTACCGGTAGACTGCCGCCCCTTCATCGAGCAGCACGGGGCGCTGCACTGCCTCACCATGCAGATCCCCGCCCTGGATGGCCTGCGCGTTCACCCTAAAACCGGAAGCAATGCCTAAGCACACCCGCAGGACCTTTCTTCGCACCACCCCGGCCGTACTGGCGGCCGCCAGCCTTTCGGCGAGCTGCACCCAGACGGAGGCGAGCGCGGGCCAGGGTACACCGCTGCGGCCGGTAGTCATATCTACCTGGCGGCACGGACTGGCGGCAAACGCGGCGGCCTGGGAGATTCTCTCCACCGGCGGCCGCGCGCTGGATGCGGCGGAAGCCGGCGTGCGCGTCACCGAAAGCGACCCTACGGTGGCTACCGTCGGCATTGGCGGTCGCCCCGACCGCGATGGCATCGTCACCCTGGATGCCGCCATCATGGACGGTGGGGGAGACTGTGGCAGCGTGGCCGCCCTGGAGGACATTCTCCATCCCATTTCTGTTGCGCGTAAAGTCATGGAGGCGACCCCCCACGTCATGCTGGTGGGGGCCGGTGCCAGGCAATTCGCGCTGGCGGAGGGCTTTGCAACGGGCGCACTGCTTACCGAGGAGGGACGTCGGGAGTGGGAGGACTGGAAGGAGACCAATCCCGGCTACCGCCCTCCGATCAACGTCGAGAACCACGATACCATCGGCCTGCTCGCCCTCGATGCGGACGGGAAGATCGCCGCGGCCTGTACCACCAGCGGGGCGGCCTACAAATACCACGGGCGGGTGGGCGATTCCCCCCTGATCGGGGCTGGCCTCTACGCCGATAATGCCGTGGGAGCCGCTACGGCAACCGGTTGGGGGGAGGCCGTCATCCGGGCGTGCGGCTGCTTCCTGGTGGTCGAATTGATGCGGCAGGGCCACTCGCCCACCGCGGCCTGCCGCCTGGCCGTAGAGCGGGTCATCGAGAAGAACCCCGACTGGAAGGATATTCAGGTCGGCTTCATCGCCCTCGACGTCAACGGCAATACGGGGGGCTACTGCATCCATCCCGATTTCGACTACGCCGTATACACCCCCGACGAAGGCAACCGCATGGTCCTGCCCGAGAGTAAAATCCCCCGCAATGAGTGAGGTGACGTTCGAAGTTTGCCTACAGAGTCCGGACGACATCGCCGCGGCCATTGCCGGCGGGGCGCAGCGCGTGGAGTTGTGCTCCGCCCTCGTGGAAGGGGGCTTGACGCCCAGCCTGGGCGCCATCGAGGCGGCCGCGGAAATGGACATTGACGTGATGGTCATGATCCGGCCCCGGGGGGGCGACTTCGACTACAGCGAACGGGAGCTGCAGCTTATGGAAAACGACATCCTGAACCTGCGCGAGTTCAACATCATGGGCGTAGTCTTTGGCGTACTGACGCCGGAGGGGGAGGTGGCGGGGCCACAGGTGCGCAGGTTAATGCGGGCGGCGGGGCCCCTGCAGACTACCTTCCACCGGGCCTTTGACGTCTGCCGCGACCCCTTTCGGGCACTCGGGGAGCTCAGGGCCCATGGGTTCGATCGGATCCTCACCTCCGGACAGGCGGCAACGGCTCCGGAGGGGGCCGCCGTCATTAAACAACTCATCGAGCGGGCGGGGGACGACCTCACGATCCTTCCCGGCTGCGGACTAACGGCGGAGAACGTCGGCACCTTCCTGGCCGCCACGGGGGCCCGGGAGGTACACGCTACGGCCTTCGCGCTCCGGGAGAGTCGGATGCAATTTCGCAACGCGTCCGTGTATATGGGCGTGCCCGGGCTTCCGGAGTACGTACGGCAGGTGACGGATGAGAAAGAGGTTCATTATTTCGTGCAGGCCCTTCGTCACCCGCATAATCCACATTAAATACGGTTTAAGGGAGGTTGGTAAAAGAATAGTGCAGTATCACCTATTCTCTGTGCGCAATAATTTCACAAGTGGGCTGATTGGCTTGCGAACAAATCCCGACTATTATAGTCTGACGTATGTGTTAACCGGTAGCCCGTTGGCTATCCGACACGGCTTCATATTCTAACTACACACCGCATCCTATGAATAAGCATCTACTTCGCTATCTGGGTTGTTGCGTCCTGTTCTTCGCGCTTGGCCATTCGGCTCAGGCCTCTTCCCACCGGGAAGCGCCCCTGATCGCGGATGATCCGCTCGCAGACAACACGGACGTATACGCCTTCGTCAGTCCCGACGACCCCACTACCGTGACCATCATCGCCAGCTACATCCCCATGCAGCTGCCGCAGGGAGGACCGAACTACTACACCTTCGGGGAAGACGTTCGCTACGAGATCCACATCGACAACGACGCCTCCGCTGACGGTGATGAGCTCACCTACCGCTTCACCTTTACGCGGATGAATGGAGATCCAACGACTTTCTTTAACATCCGTCTGGGTCAGGAAAATATCAAAGCTACCTACGTGCTAGAACGCAGCACCGACGGCGGCATGAACTTCGACACCATCGTGCAGGAGGGCATCGTACCTCCCTACAACATCGGCCCCCGATCCATCGAATCGCAGGTAGGACTGAACAGCGATTACATGACCCTATGGGAGAGTGCCATCACGACCTCGACCACCGGGGAAATGGTATTTGCCGGTCCATCCGACGATCCTTTCTTCGTCGACCTCGGGGGCATCTTCGATCTGGGCGACAGCCCGCGCCAGGGAGAGAACGACGTCAGCCGCGACGGCCTGGCCCAGTTTAACGTACATACCCTGGCACTTAAAATTCCTATCGCCACGCTCCGTAAGGAAGGAGCCGCCGCTACACCGGCCAGCATCCTGGACGGTGACTACGTGATCGGCGTGTGGGCTTCGGCTAGCCGGCCCGCTATTCGTACCCTGGTCAGTGGGGATACGATACAAGACAGTGGAGACTGGGTCCAGGTGAGCCGCCTCGGCATGCCCCTGACCAACGAGGTGGTTATTCCCATCGGCATGAAGGACTATTGGAACGCCATCACGCCCTATGATGAGCTCGCCGATACCGAACTCGACCAGTACTTCTACAATCCCGAGTTGGCGCTCTATATGGACACCGCATTCTTTGCCGGTGCCGTACCCGCCTTCGCCCCCCTGCGCATTCAGGCCAACAGTCTAGGAAGCTATGACTTCACTAATGGCGCCGATGGGTTATTCGCGCTAAAGGGCAACGCCGCGCTCGACGGTACGGCGCTTTCCGAGGCCAATTTCGGTGGTTTATTACTGCCCGGCGAGGAACAGCCGCGTTCCGTGGACCTCTGGCCCATCTTCCATACCGGGGTGCCCAACCTGGCTCCCTACCAGCTGGCCTCCACGAAGCCCGCCGGTAATCCCCTGGCCCCCGGTAAGCCCTTCATCAACAACTTTTTACCTAACGGCGGAGATATGCTACGCCTGAATATGGCCGTGCCCCCTACGGACCGGAACAGCGACGCTTTCCATTCCCTCGGCCTCATTCAAGCGGCCGTGCTCGGCTTGACGGACCCGGCATACACCGGTAGCGACACGATTCAGTTCATCCCCAACATGGATGGTTTCCCCAACGGACGCCGCCTGGAGGATGACGTGACGCGCATCGAGTTGCAGGCCGTATCCGGCGTGGTTCTGGCTGCCATCGGCCTGTGGTACGACGATTACACCGTAGGCGAATCTCCCGTTACGGATGGACTCACCAACGTACTGGGCTACACCACCGAGGTAGAGTCCAACGACCTGCCCTTCCGTACCACCTTCCCCTACGTAGCCATGCCCTGGCGCGGTACGGAAGTAGACCACACCAACCTGGCGGAGTAAACCGCGGACCCTCAAATTAACTGACCGCCCCGGTCTTGCGGCCGGGGCACACCATAACAACTATGCAATTTATTCAACCCACTAAAGGCGCGGTTCTACTGCTGCTGGCGGTCCTGATGGGTACGGCGCTCTCCGCTTCCTCCCACCGGGAAGCGCCCCTCATCGCGGATGACCCCCTCGCGGATAATGTAGACGTTTACGCTTTCCGGTCGCCCGACGATCCGGACATGATCACCCTGATCGCTACTTACATCCCCATGCAATTGCCCCACGGCGGTCCTAACTGGTACCACTTCGGGGAGGATATCCGTTACGAAATCCACATCGACAACGATATAAGCACCCCGGGTGACGACATTACCTATCGCTTTACGTTCAGCCGAGAAAATGAAGATCCTACCACCTTTTTCAATATTCGCCTCGGCCGGGAAAATCTAAGGACCACCTACTCCCTGGATATGGTAAACAAGGCCGGGGAGGTAAGCAACCTCATTGAAGACGGCGTGGTACCCGCTCCCAATATCGGGCCCCGCTCTATTGAGTCTGCCGTTGGGCTGAATAAGACCAGCTACGCCAATTACTCGGACAGTACGGTACAGACCGTCAATGGCATGACGGTCTTCGCCGGCCCGGTAGACGATCCCTTCTTCGTGGACCTCGGTGGCATTTTCGACCTGGGCAACACGCCCCGGCAGGACAGTGACCCCATTGATGGATTGGCCTGTTTTAACACTAACGCTTTGGTGCTCAACGTCCCGATCGATATGCTAAAGAAGGCGGACGCGAAGGACGAGCCGAATAATATTCTCGATAGCGACTTCATCATCGGAGTATGGGCCTCGGCCAGTCGGCCCAAAGTACGCGTCTTGCAGGACGATGGTTCTAAGCCGGAGATTCGCGATAATGAGTACGTGCAAGTAAGCCGCCTCGGCATGCCGCTGACGAATGAAGCCGTAATTCCGGTTGGCATGAAGGATTACTGGAATGC
Organism: Lewinellaceae bacterium; assembly: GCA_963803525.1. Lineage (GTDB taxonomy): Bacteria > Bacteroidota > Bacteroidia > Chitinophagales > Saprospiraceae > Neolewinella. The sequence continues at coordinate 106,384 of CAWDMV010000001.1, read as the reverse complement.
CATCACTCCCTACGAGGAGCTGGCCGATACGCTCCTGGACAGGTACTTCTATAATCCCGAGCTCGCCCTGTACATGGATGATGATCAGTTTGGTTCTGCGGTACCGGCTTTCGCTCCCCTGCGCGTACAGACCGCCAGCCCGACCGTACTGGGGCCCGTGGACTTCTCGAACGGCGCCGATGGACTCTTCATCCTGAAGGGAAATGACGCGCTGGACGGGACTGCTCTGGACGACGACATCTTTGGCAACCTGCTGCTCCCCGGAGTCGATAAGCCCCGCTCGGTCGACCTCTGGCCGATCTTCCACACCGGGGTACCCAACCTGCCTCCCTACCAACTGGCTACCGGTAAGACCGCGGGTAACCCGCTCACTGTCGGTAAACCCTTCATCAACAACTTTCTGCCCAACGGTGGAGACATGCTGCGGCTAAACATGGCGGTACCCGCTACGTCCCGCGACAGCTCGTCGTTCAACTCCCTGGGTCTGATACAGGCTGCCGTACTCGGACTTACCGATGCCGCGTACTCCGGTACGGATATCGAGTTCATCCCGAACATGGACGGTTTCCCGAACGGACGCCGCCTGGAGGATGACGTAACCCGCATCGAACTACAGGCCGTAGCCGGTGTAGTGCTCGCTGCCATCGGATTGTTCTACGACGATTATGATCTTGCCGGGGGTGGTAGCCCCGTCACCGCCCAACTGAGTGGCGTACTCGGCTATACGACTGGTATCGAGAGCAACGACCTACCCTTCCGCGACAGCTTCCCCTACCTGGCCCTACCGCACAGCGGCAAGGGAGAATGTAGCGGTGCCCTGCGCCCCAACTCCGCCACTGATTTCTTCGCGGCCGGCGGCCTCGGCCTGGATGCCCCCGCGGTGGTCGGTATCAACTTCCCCAACCCCTTCCAGACCCAAACGACCATCAAGCTGCGGGTACGGGAGACCACGGCCGTCAACGTCGATCTGTATGACGTAAACGGACGGCGCCTCCGCAACCTGGCCCGGGAAGTCTACCAAACCGGTGAGTACAACCTGCCCGTGCAGGTGAATGACCTGCCACAGGGCATCTACTTCGCGGTAGTTTCCGGTGGCAACGGCCGCATCCTGCAGACCATCCGCATGGTGAAGTCGAACTAACCGATCACTGCACGTGACATGATGCAGCTAGCGTGGTACTCCGACAAGTGGTTGGGGTACCACGCTGTTTTATAGCTTTAGTCCCCGGACTAACATCCCGAAAAATACTTACCTACATGAAGACGATTATTTACGCACCCGCCCTATTAATTATCAGCCTGTTCCTGACCCGATGTGGCAACGACAGCGGTGCGGACACGGCCGCTACAACGAGTGGCGAGCTCAACATTCCCCAATTACTCAAGCGCCCGGAGGCCCTCCAAAACACGATGGAATGGGACAACACCCAAAGCGGCTACATGCAGATGAGCAGTAAGCTGCGTACGGAAGACGCAAATGCCATCGAACCCCGAATTACCATAGCCAAAATTTTCGTCAACGAGGCCCGCGTGACCGGCGAGCACGGCCATTACTACCCCGCCGCCCTCCGGATGATTGATGAGGCCCTGGAACTCAACCACGGGGGACCTAAAGATCCTAACCTGGAGTTCGATGCCTTGTCCACTAAGGCCGGCGTTCAGCTTTCCCAACACGATTTTACCAACGCGCTCGCGACCGCCAAACAAGCAGTCAGCCTCAATCCCTACAACGCCCAGGTGTACGGAGCCGTCGTTGACGCGCACGTGGAGCTCGGCAACTACGAGGCCGCGGTAGCCGCCGCGGATAAAATGAACGAGATCCGGCCCGACCTGCGCTCCTACAGCCGGGTATCCTATTTACGTGAAATTCACGGTGACGTGGACGGCGCCATCGAAGCCATGCAACGGGCGGTAAACGCAGGTGCCCCGGGGTACGAGTCTACCGCCTGGGCCCGCCTCACGCTGGGTGAGCTCTATCACCGCTACGGCCAACCTGACCAGGCGGCCGCCCAGTATGCGACAATCCTACGGGAGCGCCCGAACTACCCCTTTGCCATCGCCGCCCAGGCCGAGCTCGCCATGGACGAAAAGAACTACGAAGAGGCCGAGCGACTGCTTAACGAGGCGCGCAACATCATCCCGGAAGTCGGTTTCTTCGTCGAGCTGGCCAAGCTGTACAAGCTGCAGGGGCGCACCGAGGAGCAGGAAAATATTCAGCAGGAGATCATGGTGATGCTGCAGGACGACGTCGACAGCGGGCACAATATGGACATGGAGTACGCTACCCTCTACCGCGACGAGTACGAGGATTACGAGAGGGCCCTGGAGTACCTGGACAAGGAGTATAAAGTGCGCCCCGACAACATCGACGTAAACCGCTTGCTGGCGAGCATCTACGTGCGGCAGGGTGATCAGGAGAAGGCCAAAGCCCACCTAGCGAAAGCCGAGGCCACCGACTCCAAACATCCAGAGCTAGAAGAAATCCGCGAGCGCCTCGTGCTTCAGGATTGAACTAAGCAATAGCTTGACGCCGACAGCGTGGTGCTGAACGAGCGGACAAAAGTTCGGCATAGCCGTAGCTACGGTGGATTTTTGGCGGGGAAGTGCAGCGCCGCGATGGCAAGTCATGGGGCAGCTTATTTCGGTCCTGAAGCACAAGTGCTTCAGGATTGAACTAAGCAATAGCTTGACGCCGACAGCGTGGTGCTGAACGAGCGGACAAAAGTTCGGCATAGCCGTAGCTACGGTGGATTTTTGGCGGGGAAGTGCAGCGCCGCGATGGCAAGTCAAGGTGCAGCTTAGTTCGGTCCTGAAGCACTAGCTAAGTAAGCGCACCGGGTCTCCTACCTTAAGCAGTCCACTGCCACCGGACCAGAGCGCGTTGACGCCAAAGAGTACCTTGTTCTCCCGCTTTCGGTAGCTGGCAAGATGAGCCAGTACGCTGAGGTCCCGTTCTCCGGTCTCGGGAGCGTGGGTAATCATGATGCAGCGTGCGCACGGTTTAGGCACCGTAAAGCGATGCTCCCCAATTTTCAACGATTCCCACGCGTCTTCGGCGAACGGCCGATCGGTCTCTACTACGATATTAGGACGGAACCGCCGGACGTCCAATGCGTCGCCGTGACGGGCCGAAAGGTCCGTCAGGCTACCGGTCGTCGCGATGAGGTAGGGGTAGCCGTCGGCAAAGCTGACCGTCTCTCCCGCACGCGCGTAACGTGCGTCGACCGGGCGGGAGGACTGGGCATTCATGTACACCAGCCGCGCGCCGGGCACGCCCAGTCGCCGTCCCAACTCCTCGTCAGTAGAGACTAAGCTCGCGTAAAAGGTATCGTCCCACACGGTCACCGGGGTAGTGGGGGCGGTCGCGGGACGGGCGTGGGGGACGTCAGCGATTACCGCTTCGTCCGCGATACGCAGGATCCGGAGGCCGTCCTCCCCTACAAGCTCCGCCCGAAATTTGGCAAGAGGGGGATAATTACGTTGGGAAATAAACCGGCCGCCGGCATCAACGAGCATCCAGCGCCGGTCGTCGGTGAGCCCCCGGCCTCCCGGATAAGCTTCGGAGAGGGCTTCCCCGCCGAGACTCTTCACCGGGTAGCGGTAGAGTGCATGCACGCGGTAGGACTCCATCAGGCGGGAACCTTGCCCTTGAGCTGACTCAACTCTACCTGGGTACCGAGAAGGTCTTCCATCGTTTCGCGGCGGCGAATGAGGTGGGCCTGGCCGTCGATGACCATCACTTCGGCGGGGCGGTAGCGGCTGTTGTAGTTGCTGGCCATCATGTAGCAGTAGGCCCCGGCGTTGGCCATGGAGAGGATATCCCCCTCACGCACCTCACAGAGCTGGCGGTTGATGCCAAACGTGTCGGTCTCGCAGATGTACCCCACCACGGTGTAGATCCGGGACTTGCCGCCCGGGTTGCTGACGTTGGTGATGTGGTGGTAGGCGTCGTAGAACATGGGGCGGATGAGGTGATTCAATCCGCTGTCCACGCCGGCAAAGACGGTGGCGGGGGTGGTCTTCACCACGTTGGTCTTGACCAGGAAGGTGCCGGCCTCGCTGACCAGGAACTTACCGGGCTCGAACATCAGTTCCAGCTCCCGGCCATAATTGGCGCAGAACGCGTTGAAGCGGGTAACCAATTGGCCGCCGAGGTCCTCGATGTCCGTGGCGATGCCGCCCTCCTTGTAGGGGACCTTAAAGCCGGAACCGAAATCGAGGTAATCCAGATCGGGAAAGTCCGTCGCCGCCCGCAGCAGGATCTCCACGCCCTGCAGAAATACCTGGGCGTCGAGGATGTCGGAGCCAGTATGCATGTGCAGTCCCTCCACCCTGAGGTCGAGGGCGCTGACCACCTTCAGCACGTGCGGAACCTGGTGGATGCTGATGCCGAATTTGGAGTCGATATGGCCGACGCTGATCTTGCTGTTGCCGCCCGCCATGATGTGGGGGTTCAGCCGGATACAGACGGGTACGCCCCGGTGCTGGTCGCCAAATTGCTCCAGGATGGAAATGTTGTCGATGTTGATGCGCACGCCTTTCGAGACCGCCTCGTTCACTTCCTCCAGGCTCACGCAGTTCGGGGTGAAGAGGATGTCGTGGGGGTCGAAACCGGCCATCAGCCCCAGTTCCAGTTCCTGCATGGAGACCGTATCGAGGCCACTGCCGAGCTGACGGAAGAGCCGCAGGACGTTCAGGTTAGTCAGGGCCTTGCACGCGTAGTTGATGCGGAGGCGGGAGACGCCCGCAAAGGCGGCATGGATGCGCGCGTACTGGCTTTGCATGCGCTCGGCATCGTAGACGTATAGGGGGGCGCCGAACTCCTCGACCATCGCCAGGACATCTACGCCACCGATGCGGTAGCGTCCTTCACTGAATTCCATACGGGGGATTTTAAACTTCGCGGGCAAAATTACGACACCCGGGCACACTTGCCCCGCACCCGCGTCCCCGCCCCCTGCGAACAATAGTGGAGGCAAGGGTGGTTTAAAGAAAAAAAAGAAATGTCTATTTACCTGCAGTCTAATGAGCTGAACGAAGACATCTGGTGGATCCTGGGGGCCCTCATCGTCCTCGGTATCGTGTTTTACCTGACCAAGCGCGCCCAGTACACCCAGCGGGCCAAGCACCTGCATAATGCCGACCCCCGGCAGAACGTAGTGAACGATACCTCCTACAACATCAACCAGGATTCGGTAGACGACGGGGGCAATGACGACCTCAGCGCCGAGGAGGCCCGCCGCGCCGTGGACGGGATGCGGGAATCCGGCCACATCCCCAGCGACGAGGAATTCTACGAACTGCGTAAAGACATGAAGAAGGACCAGTAGCAGCCCGGTCCGGGGCAACATTCCCGCCATCCCGGGCGTCTTCTCCCCAGCATGAAGCAGCTGGATAAACTGATGGCCAAGTCCTTCTTGGGTCCCTTCATCGTGACCTTCGGAATCGCCCTGTTCGTGCTACTCATGCAGATCCTCTGGCTCTACCTCGACGACATTGCCGGTAAGGGCCTCAGCTTTTTCCTCATTATGGAGTTATTGGCTTACAAGTGCGTAGGCCTGGTTACGCTCGCCCTGCCGCTGGCCCTGCTGATCTCCTCCGTAATGGTACTCGGCAATCTGGCGGAACACTACGAACTATCGAGCTTTAAGTCGGCCGGCGTATCGCTGCTGCGGGTGATGCGTCCGCTGATCCTGTTCGGGGTAATCAGTGCGGCGATCTCCTACGCGTGTCAGGATTACGTGATTCCGGCCGCCAACCTGCAATTCGGGGCGCGGATGTACGACATTCAGCAGAAGAAGCCGACGCTCAATATGGAGCCGGGGCAGTTTAACGAGGACTTCAACCAATTTACCATTCGCCTGGGCGGCCGGGACGACAACGGCCGGGACATCGAGGACGTGCTCATCTACGACCACACCAAGGCCAACGTCGGGCAGCTTTCGGAGATCGTGGCCAACAGTGGGGAAATGTTCTCCGCCGACGCCGGTAAGTTCTTCGTGATGCGGCTCTTCGACGGTCACCAGTACGTGGAGCAGCGCCCCGGGGGGAGTGGCGGCAGCAGCACGCCCTTCATGCGAACCCGCTTTGCCAGCTATACCAAAATCTTCGACCTCAGTGAGTTCCAACTGGAGCGGCACGCCTCCTCCCTCTTCGCCACCAACCGCAGCATGCTCTCCACCTGGCAGCTCAGCCAAGGCGCCGACTCCATTGGCGTAGACATCGCTATCCGCAAGCAGGGCCTGAGCAATCACCTGATCGCCTACCTACCGGAACTCCCGCGCGACACCGTGGTGCACCGGGTGGCCATACCCACTACGGACCCCAACGTCGCTGAAGCCATACGCCGTACCAAGCCTGGCGAAATCCCGCTTCCCGACGAAGACACGGTGGTGGTAGACCTCCTAACCGATCCAGGCGTCATTACCCCTGACAACAGCGTACCGGAGGAAAATAAAACGATGGTAATGACCAGCCGCAACTACAATCTGCTGGCCGAATCCCTGGCCCACCCCCTCGTAGCCGGTACCCGGGAATGGTCGGGCGTACAGCAGCTGCTCGACAGCGTATCCCATGCGGACCGCAACCGCGTGTACAACCGGGCACGGTCGAGCCTCCGTTCGGTGACGGGGCAGGCGGAATCGACCATCCGCCTGCTACCGGGTATTCAGGAATCGCGGGCCAAACACGTTTACGACATGCACATGAAGTACAGCATGGCCGTGGTCTGCATCATCTTCGTGTTCATCGGTGCCCCGATGGGGGCCATCGTGCGCAAGGGAGGATTTGGCTACCCCATCCTGGTAAGCATTATTTTCTTCGTGATTTTCATCATTCTGACCATCTTTTGCCGGAAGCTGGCGGAAAGCTTCGTGGTGAGTGGCGCCTTCGCCGGCTGGCTGCCGTGCCTGATCCTGTTCCCGGTGAGCCTGTACATCACCTACAGCGCGATGAACGACGCCAAGCTGTTCGACGCCGATCGCTTCAAGCAGGCGGTGCAGCGGGCCCGCGACAGCCAGCAGGTGACCGCCCTGCGCCGTGCCGTGGGCGGAATCCCAAACAAGCGCTAAGCGCTTGTTTGGGTTTTCCGAGCCTGACGAAAACGCCGCTATTTTGGGTCTATGCGAGCCTCAAAAAGGGGAGCCTAGCGGGCTAAGTGACGCTTTTTGAGACGAAGAATAGGCGCAAGAGAGCAAGTTTTCGGCGGTGAGCGGAATCCCAAACAAGCGCTAAAGTTTTACCTTCACCGCCATGCCGTTCATCCGCCGCCATTATACCCCGCCGAGCCTGCGGTTTCGGACCTTCCTCCGTGCCAATCGCTTCTTCCTGATCGGGGTGCTACTGTTGCTGGCGGCTTTCCTGTACCTGGTGCTGACGAACCAACAGGGGGACGAACTCATCGCGATCAACCAACTGCGCACGCCTGCCTTCGACCGCGTATTCATCGCCGGGACCCAGCTGGGGGAACCCATCGCTTACATCTTCGTCCTGCTGGTGGCCCTCACCTTTCGGCTGCGGACCGCCCTCTTTACCGCCCTCACCGGCGGGGCGGTGGCCGTCATCACCGGCCTGCTGAAGCTGTACTTCGCCGAGGCGCGGCCCATGCGCTACTTCTTCGACAACTTCGAGTCCACCTGGCACAACCTCAACCTCTTCGAGGAGCCGATGCGCAATTGGGGGTACTCGAGCTTTCCCAGCGGCCACTCCGCCTCGGCTTTCGCGCTGTACAGCTTCGTATGCTTCAACGTACGGCGGCCTAAGATATTCATCAGTATTCTTTGCTTTTTATTGGCCGCCGAAGTGGCCTTTAGCCGGATGTATTTGTTGTATCATTTCCTGCGCGACGTGACCGCCGGGGCCTTCCTCGGGCTCCTGATCGCCATCGCCATGTTCTTCCTCCAGTGGAAGGTATTTCCCGAAAACAAGCTCCTCAACGACGGCATATGGTGGTCGCGCTCGTCCACCCTGCCGCCCGTTCAGGAGCCTCCAAGCCCCTAAAACCTATGTCCCCTAATTCGTACACCCCCAAGATCGCCGTGCTGCGGGAAGACAAATCGCCGCCCGACGCCCGCGTTCCCCTCACCCCCAAACAGGTGGCTACGCTCCGGCGACAGGGTTTCGACGTGGTCGTCCAGCCCAGCCCGCACCGCTGCTTCAGTGACGCGGATTACCGGGAAGTCGGTGTCCCCCTACAGGAAGACCTCACGGACCGCCAGTTGCTGCTCGGCATCAAGGAAGTGCCCCTCGATCGACTGCTGGCGGGCAAGACCTACTGCAACTTTGCCCACGTCGCTAAATACCAGCCCTACAACCAGCCCCTGCTCCGGGCGCTCCTCGATCAGCAGATCACCCACATCGATTACGAATACCTCACCGATGGGGCCGGTAAGCGCCTGATCGCCTTCGGCTACTGGGCCGGCATGGTGGGTGCCCACAACGGGCTGTGGGCCTACGGGAAGCGGACCGGGGCCTTCTCCCTGCCCCGCCTCAAGGATTTGTACGACTATGCCGCGGCCAAGGAAGTCTACGCCAAGCTCCATTTGCCCGAGGACCTGCGCGTAGTGCTTACGGGAACCGGGCGCGTAGGCGCGGGTGCGGCGCGGGTCCTGGCGGATGCCGGGCTGCGGCGCGTTACCCCCGACGAGTTCCTTGGCGAGACGAGCGGTGCGGTGTTCACCCAGCTGCCGGTCGAGAAATACGTACTCCACGGCCAGCGGAAGACCATGAACCGCAAACACTTTTATGCCCACTCGGAGGAATACACCTCCCACTTCGCCCGCTTCGCCGCCCGGGCCGACCTGTTCGTCAACGGCATCTACTGGGACGGCAAGGCGCCCGCCTTCTTTACGGCGGAGGAGATGGGCACACCCGGATTCCGGATCCGGACGATCGCCGACGTCACCTGCGACATTGCACCCGCGTCCAGCGTCCCCTCCACCCTGAAGGCTTCGACCATTGCCGATCCCGTCTTCGGCTACGACCCCTTAACCGGCCACGAAATACCGCCCTACCGCGCCGACGGGATCGACGTGATGTCCATCGACAACCTCCCCAGTGAGTTGCCCCGCGATGCCAGCAAGGCCTTCGGACAGGTCCTGATCGAGAAGATTTTGCCGGAATTCAGTAAGGAGGAAAGCGACATTCTGCAGCGGGCCACGATCACCCGGTACGGTCAGCTGGGGCCGCACTTTACCTACCTGCGGGACTTCGCCGCCGGTATGCTCGTTCACTAGGTCGTGACTGCGATGCGCGTAAATCTAATCTCCGATACCGCTACCCAGCCGACGCCGGCCATGCTCGAAGCGATGTTCGCCGCCCCGGTCGGCGATGACGTCTTCCGCCAGGACCCCACCGTAAACCGGCTGGAAGAGACGGCCGCCGCCCGCTTCGGGATGGAAGCCGCGCTGTTCTGTCCGTCCGGTACCATGACCAACCAACTGGCGATCAAGTGCCACACCCGCCCGCTCGACGAGGTGGTGTGTGAGGAAAAGAGTCACATCTACCAGTACGAAGGCGGAGTATACAGCCTGATCTCCAACGTGAGCATGAACCTCATCCACGGCGAGCGCGGCAAGGTGCTCCCCGGGCAGGTCACCGCGGCCATCAAGCCGGTGCACGACTGGCTTCCGCGTACGAAACTCCTTGTCCTGGAAAATACCTGCAATAAGGGAGGCGGCAGCATCTATACTATCGAGGAAGCCCGCGCGCTTGCCCGGGAGGCCCGCGTACACGGTCTTGGCGTACACCTCGACGGTGCCCGGCTCTTCAATGCCCTGGTGGAGACGGGAGAGGAGCCAGCGCAGTGGGGGGCCACCTTCGACTCCATCTCGCTCTGCCTGAGCAAGGGACTGGGCGCGCCGGTGGGTAGCCTGCTGCTCGGACCCGTTGATTTTATCGCCGAGGCGCGCCGCTACCGCAAGGTACTCGGCGGCGGCATGCGACAGGCCGGCTACCTGGCCGCGGCGGGGCTTTACGCCCTGGAGCACCACGTCGACCGGCTGCGGATCGACAACGCCCGCGCCCGAGCGCTGGCCGAAACCCTCGCGGAGCTGCCCTACGTCTCCGCAGTGGCCAAGACGGAAACCAACATTTGCATCTTTGATCTAGCGGACCGCACGGCGGCCGACTTTCTGCACACGCTGGAATCCCACGGCATCCTCGCTTCCGCTTTCGGACCCCGGACGGTCCGTTTCACCACTCACCTGGACGTGAGCGGGGAGCAAATCGACTACGTTAGCGACCGCTTACGCCAGTTTGCCTGACGGGCCCGTCCACCACGACGTGGGTAATGGTATCGACCGGACAGATGCGTTCGCACAGCAGGCAGGCGATGTCGCAGGGCCGGTCGACCGCGATGGTATCGAAGGGGCTGACAAAACCAGCCTCCTGGGGACAGATCGCGACGCAGGCCCCGCAGTTGATGCAGGCGTTCCAGCCAATGGTGAAGAGGACGGGTTGCTGCTTGCTCATATTTTCTTAAATTCGGAGGTCGGGCTGAAGTAGTCGGCCATCGTGGCGTAGAGCTGCTGATCGCGCTCGGCCAGGTTCATGTTGTGAAAGATCTCGGTCTTGATGTCGTAGAGCTTCCACATCTTATTGCCTAATTCGGACAGCCAGAGATTTTGGTAGGCCTCCAGGGCGCCTCCCTGTAGGGGAAGCCCGTCGCCGAGGTGGCCGATCAGGAAGTCGGCCGCGATCTTTCCCCCGGAAACGGCCGTGTGCAGCCCGCCCCCGGTGATCGGATTGACGTGGCGGGCGGCATCCCCCACCAGAATCATGTTGTCGGCAAACTGGGTGCGTAGCGGCGCGGCCAGGGGCACTCCCCCACCCTGTACCTCCAGGATCTTGCACTGCGCGAAGCGATCGCGGAAAAAACTTTGCTTGATGAACTTGTCGAGGTGCCAGCGGGCGGGGTGCCCGGTCATGGTGGGGATGACTCCCAGGCCGATCTCCGCGTAGCCGTGTCCCTTGGGGAAGACCCAGGCGTAGCCACCGGGGGCCCACTCGTGGCCGGTCACGATCTCCAGTAAGCCTTCCGTCTCTACCCCGTCGACGATGAACTGTAGGCAGCCGGCCAGCTCGGTGATCTTGATGTGGGTCTGTAGGCCCGCCCACTTGCCGACCTGCGACTGGAGCCCGTCGGCCCCCACGACCACCCGGGCGGTGAGTTCTTGTACCTCGTTGTAGCGTTGCAGCAGTACCGTGCAGGTGCCGTCCGCTTCCGGCCGGTATCCCCGCCCCTCGGTCTTGAGCCACACTTCGACGCCGGCGCGTTCGGCCTGGGTGACCAGGTAGCGGTCGAAGCGGCGGCGGTCGACAACGTAGCCGAGCGGCTTTTTGCCCGGTTCCGGCCCGTATTCATCCCCCTTGATGACGCGGTAGTCGTGGACCGTCCGGTCGCCCCGCTCGTCGTAAATGGCGAATCCGTAGATGGCCTCATGGATAAATTCGGGGTCAGGAGGGATACCGGCCGCCTCGAGCCCGTGGCCGCTGATGGCCCCCGAGCACTGGATAGGGGCCCCGAGCTCCTGGCGCTTATCGATTAGGAGCACCCGCAGCCCGGCGGTGGCGGCAAATCGGGCAGTGGTAGAGCCGGCGGGACCGGCGCCCACGATGATAAGGTCGTAGTCGGTTTGGGGCATTTAGCTTGCTTGTCTACCAACAAACCCCATGACCCCAAAGGTGTTCAACGCTTCCGCCGCGCCAGGTCTAGTCCCCCTTCCACACCTGATACCAGCGCTTACCCGACCGGGCGCGGTCGGCCCGCCGTTGGTCCCGCTGTTTGGCCCGCTGCCGCTGCCGGCGGTTCTTCTCGATGTCCTTGCTCCACAGGTCGTGGCGTTTGGCGAGCACGTAGCGAACGCTGACGGCCGTCTGGGTGTAGAGGATGGATTCTCCGCCGCTGACGTTGAGGGCGGGTTTGAAGTCGTAACTCAGGTTGATTTTGCCGACCGTAGCTTCCAGCCCGACGATGCCGGTGACCCCCTTGGGGCCGTTGAAGGTCTCGCCGGTCTCGGTATCGATTTCGTTGTTCCATCCCGCATGCAGGCCGGCCCCGTAGAAGAGGTTGAGGCGGCGGCTGAGCAGCGGCTGGTGCTGGGTACCCAGAACGGTAACCGTACCCTCGTCCTTGCCAATGGAGGATAGCAGGATCGTCTCGAGCACGAAGTTCTTGTGTACCTGGGGCAGGCGCAGCAGGGCGGTAGCTCCCCACTCGGTCCCTACCCGGATACCCAGCGCAAGGTCGTAAGCCTGGGCCGCGAGCACGACGGGCAGGAAAACACACAGCAGGACGGCGGGTAGCTTCATACGCGGTATAACGTTGGCACGCTTCGGTTTGGTTCACCTCCCCGACCAGCCAGCTTAGCCAGGACCCAACCGGGCCGCCCGAACCAATTTCCGCCCCATGCCACTGGCCGGTGCACGGAGAATAGCGGCGGCGGCACCCCGTTCCACTATACTGCCGCGGTCCATGATGAGCAATTCGTCCGCGTGGCGAGCTACGTGCCGTAAATCGTGGGTGATGAAGAGTACGGCGATTCCCCGGGCGCGGCAGACGTTTTCCAGCAGCGTCTGAACCCCCTCCCGCAGGGTGCCATCCAGCGCCGACATGGCCTCGTCGCAAATGAGGATGCGCGGTCGGGCGGCGAGCGCGCGGGCAATGACCACGCGTTGCCGTTGCCCCCCGCTGAGCTCGTCCGGATAGCGCTGCGCATAGGTGTCCGGATCCAGTCCCAGGGAGGCGAGCAACTCATGACCAGTTTCCCCGTCGGGATACAGGCGGGCCACTTCCCCGATGGCCTCCCCGATCGTCAGTTCCGGATTGAGGGAGCCGGCCACATCCTGAAAGATTAACTGCGCCCCGATCGCGTCGCGCCAATCCCGTCCGCTCAAGCCAGCGGGTACGTACCTACCGGCGGCGTGCAGGCTGCTTACGGTGCCGGGGAGCAAGCCCACTAACCAACTGGCAATAGTAGATTTACCACAGCCGCTGGGGCCCACCAGGGCCAGCCACTCGCCCGCCCGTAAACGGAAGGAAACTTCGTTCACCACCCGGTCCTCGGCCGTGCCGTAGCCCAGGCTGAGGTTCCGTACCTCGAGCGCCAGGGGTGCGGCGGCCGTCGGGTGTGCCGGCGGGACCACGGCAGCGGGCGGCGCGCAGGTGGGGGGACTCGTCCCGAGGTAAATTCGTCGATCCGTCACCCGCTCCAGTAGGTCGGCATCGTGGGAAATGAACAGCATGCCCATTTGCAGTTCCCGCCGCAGACGATCTAATAGGCGGACGATATCGGCCTGGGTGATGGAGTCGAGGGCCGTCGTCGGCTCATCGGCGATCAGCAGCCGGGGTTGGCCGATCAGGGCCATCGCGATGAGTACGCGTTGCAACTGGCCCCCGCTGAGCTGGGCCGGACGAGAAGCCAGTATTCGCTCGGTGGCATCGCCTAGTTCCACCCGCCCCAGGGCCTCCCGTATAAAGGCAGAGTCGTCCTTCACCTCCGGGCGCAGGTAGCGGACCGACTCCCGCAGCTGGACGCCGCAGCGTAGGATGGGATTGAGCGACAACTGGACTTCCTGAAAAACGAGTCCGATTTCCCGCCCCCGCAGGCGGGCCAGACGCGATTCCCTGAGGCCCAGCAGATCGACCGTTTCCCCGGATTTGCCGGTGTACTTCGCGGACCCGCTTAACACCCGCGCCCCCGCCGGTAGAAACCCCAGCAGGGCGGTCGCGGCCAGGCTCTTCCCCGAGCCGGAAGGACCGACCAGGCCGATCGCTTCGCCCGGAGCAAGCGTGAACGACAGCCCCTCCAGTACCGGGGGCTGACCATCAAAGGCCAGGGTAAGATCCTGGACGTGCAGCAGGGCGGATTTCATAATTTGGGGCTTACCACTCGGGTACGGCGGGGAGAAAACGGTAGTCCTGGGCGGCATAGTCGATGGCGGCAATGTACGATTCCCGCCCGTTGGAGATCATCAGGTAGGGCACCTGCAGGGGGCCGTTGTAGAGCGCCGCCTGGCGGAAGGTATCCGTGGACAGCGGGACCTTCGGTGCCTTACACTCGATGAGCAGAAAGGGGCGCATGTCGCGGTCGAACACCAAAATATCGGTCCGCTTCGGATCCCCGTTCACCGCCACGCCCCGCTCGACGGTGATGCGGTTGCGGTTGTACTTCATGTCGCCGATCAGGAAATGGATCAGCAGCTGGCGGACGAACTCCTCGGGCTGCAGGACCAGCCACTTCTTGCGAATGTCCCCGAAGACCATCCGGCGGTTACCGTCCATCTTGATGGACAATTTGTTGGTGAAGCGGTCGAGGCGTAGGTCGATGGGGTGGGGACTATTCACAGTAGGGTTGGGCTAGGGCTTGTAGTCGGGGGAACAAGCGCAGCAGGGTGCGGTTGAACTCCGGGTCCAGCTCTTCCAGGGTCTCCCCCACCCCGTCAAGCATTTCCGGGCGGCTCAGGCGCCGCCGGAATCGGCGAAAAACCATCGCCATGCCCTCCCGGGAAGCGTAGTGCGCGAGCCAGTCATCTTCCACCATGCGGAAGAGTACGTCGCGGTGGCGGGACGGTACGTCAGCCACCGATTCGAGTAAGCTCCGATAGGTCACTATCCGGAAGTTCTCAAAGTCTGCACCGGTTAATGCTTCCCAGTTGCGGCACAGGAAGTAGTCGAAGGCGATGTCGGAGATCACCGGGGCGTACCGTCCGTGCCGTATAGCCAGCAGCGCATTGAGGGAACGTACGTCCGGATCGGTATCGGTGGCCCGGTCGATGGCCCGGTGCATCAGCACGCCCCGCCGGACCCCCGCGGCCAGCGTGGCTAATTCCCGACCCCTTACGAAATCGCCGAGGTAGTTGCCGAGCTGCAGGTCGGCCGAACAGCGCGACAGCGTCAGGTGGGCGAGGAAATTCACCGCTCTTCCAGCTGCCGCCGGAAGTAGTGGTAGATATCTTCCTGCGCCCGGAACGACCCCTCCCCCGGGACGGCTTCGCGGTAGGCATTCAGCCTGTTCTCCTGCACGTGACGGGCACGCTGGTTGTCGCGCCACTGCATGTCCATGATGCGGCGCAGTTCCAGCCGGATGAGGTGATCGAAGATGGGGGTGACCACCTCCACCCGCCGGTACAGGTTGCGGTTCATCCAGTCGGCGCTGCCGATGTAGACCTTCTCGTCGCCGTCGTTGCCGAAGATGAACACCCGGGCGTGCTCCAGGAAGCGATCCACGATGCTGATGATCTGGATGTTTTCGTCCGCGTGGGGGACCAGCCGGCAAATGCCCCGAACGATCATGCGTACCTCCACTCCGGCGCGGGCGGCCTGCCGGATCTTTTTGATCATGACCTCCTCCTCGAGACTGTTCATCTTCAGGAACAGGTAGGCATGGCCCCCCGAGCGGGCGATCTCGATCTCTTTATCGATCAGGTCGAGGAATTCCGTTTCCATGTTGAAGGGGGCTACCAGCAGGTGCTTGCAGCGCGGCAGGATCAGCTTGCCGCGCAGCAGGTCGAAGACCCGCTCCACGTCCTTACCCAGTTTGGGCCGACAGGTGAGCAGGGCGTGATCGGTGTAGAGCTTGGAGGTTTTCTCGTTAAAGTTACCGGTACCGATGTAGCTGTAGTGGACCAGGTCGTCCCCGGGCAGGCGGCGCTCGATGTGCAGCAGCTTCGTGTGCACCTTGACGGCGGGGTAGCTGTACCGCACGTAGGCCCCGGCCTCCTTCATTTCCTTCCCCCAGTAGAGGTTACTGGCCTCGTCGAAGCGGGCCTTGGCCTCCACGAAGGCCTCTACTTCCTTGCCCTGCTGGAGGGCGTAAAGCAGGTTCTTGACCACCTCGGACTTACTCGCCACCCGGTACAGCGTGATGCGGATCTTGGTCACTTCCGGGTGGTCGGCCGCCTCCCGGATCAGCTGGGGAATGTAGTCGTACTTCTGGTAGGGAAAACTCAGCAGAATGTCCGTAGCCTGCAGCACCTCCATAATGCTTTTGGCCCCCTCCAGCTGGGGGTGCGGCAGCGGCGGCATGGGCGGGTAGGCGAGGTACTCCCGCCCGGGGGGTTGGGGGAAGCTGAAAAAGTCGTTGAAGTTATGGTAGCGGGCGCCGGGGATCATGTCGTACTTCGACAACTTCAGGGCGGTCTTGAGGCGCTTGAGCATCCAGCTGGGCATGTCGCCGTCGTAGAGAAAGCGCGTAGGCAGGCCGGCATCCCGCCGGGTCAGGCTGTGCTCGATCTTACGTAGCAGGTCCCCGTCGAACTCATTGTCGATGTAAAGCTCGGCGTCGCGACTGAGTTTGAAGCTGTAGCCAAAATCGACCCGCCGGTCCATCCACCGTCCGAGGTTGGCGCGGATGACGCTGTCGATAAAGATCACGTAATAGCCCTCCGGGTCAGTGTCCGGGGAGGGGAGTACGACGAAGCGGCTGGTCTGCTTCACCGGGAGGGGCACCAGGGCCACCTCTCCCGTCTCCTCGGCTTCGGGCTCGTTCATGGATACGGCCAGGCACAACTGCCCATCGTCCAGGAAGGGCAGCTCACGGTCTTCGTCGTCGGTATCGCTGCCCGGTAGCCAGTGCAGTTCCAGGTGGGGCTGCACGTTTTTATCGAAGTAGTCCGCGGCAAATTCGCGCTGCTCCGGATTCATCTGGTCGGAGTGGATCAGGTGAATGTTCTCGTCGCGCAGCTGCGGCAGGATCTCCTCCCGAAAGATGCGTCCGAACTCGTCCTGCTGCCGGTAGACGGTCCGGCGGATGTCCCTGAGTTCCCGCTTGGGCTTAAAGTCAAACAGCTCCCGCCGCTCCGTTTTCGGCAATTTCTTGAATTGCCTGAGTGAAGAGACGCGCACGCGGTAAAACTCGTCCAGATTAGCGCTGTAAATGGCCAGGAAGCGGATGCGCTCGTACAGGGGGACGCGGGGATCGGAGGCTTCCTGCAACACACGGGCGTTGAATTCCAGCCAGGAAGAATCGCGTTTCGTCAGTTCGGTAGGCAAGGCGGCGGGTTTAAGCACTCAATGTAGGTGTTTGGCGGGAACGCGGGTGCGGTAGATGGCCCTCCGCCGCACGGCACGCGCGAACAATCGGTAGACTACGGTATTAAACAAGCAATCCAACCATGCCGATGAGACTGATGCAACATAAGCGGGAGGCCTTCTGGTTCTACCGCTACCTTTCCAACTTCTACGATAAGCTCGTCAACCCCCTCTTCTGGACCGCCAGCATGCGGGAAAAATCGCTGGAGATCGTCGACTGGGACGGGGGCGAGGAGCTCAAAGTAGTAGACGTAGGCTCCGGTACCGGCTTCACCACCCAGGGCATCGTCCAGCGGGTCCCCGCCAAGAACATTGTTTGCCTCGACCAGAGTCCCCAGCAAATGGAGCGGGCCATGGTCAAGCCCGACCTCGAGGACTGCCGCTTCCGCCTCGGCGACGCCGAGAACCTGCCCTTCCCCGCAGACACCTTCGACCGCTACGTATCGGCCGGTTCCATCGAGTACTGGCCCGACCCCCAGGCCGGCGTCGACGAGGCCTACCGCGTCATCAAGGAGGGCGGACAGGCCCTCCTGATCGGCCCCATTGAACCGGTCAATCCGATCAGCAAGTTCATCGCCAACACCTGGATGCTTTTCCCGCCGGAGAACGACTACCACCTGTACTTCCACACCGCCGGCTTTACCGACGTCAAATGGACTTACATTCGCCCCCACTGGCAGGAAAACGAACGCTACGGCATCGCCATCCGGGGCACCAAACCCGCCCCCGGCAGGAGTCCTGGCGCGGACGACCGCCGCAGCCGCACGGGAATCGTCGAAGCTGAATCCGAAGGCGACTGGCTGGGCCGCAACCTGCTGCTGACCAGCCGGGTGCTGGTAGGTTCCGCCGCCGGATTTCTCTTCATTCCGATGGCCCTGCTGGCCCACGTCAGTGCCCCGCTGCGCGGCGTCGAAGGAGAGGTGGAGCCGCTGAACAAGGAGCAAAAGGTCGTCCTGATCGGCCTCGGTGGCCTGGTGGCTTTCTTTGTCGTGCGCGCCATCGCCCGCAAGCGCTGATGGCCGTGCTGAACGAACGCATCCGGGAGTTCTACGACCAGTCCACCCCCCTCTGGCTCAACACCTGGGGCGAGCAGATGCACCACGGCTACTACGGACACAACGGGGAACGCAAGACCGAACACCGGCAGGCCCAGCTCGACATGATCGAAACCCTCCTGGCCTGGGGCAAGGCTTCGGAAGACGGCGTAAGCCGCTTTCTCGACGCCGGTTGCGGCGTGGGGGGCAGCAGTCGCTACCTCGCCCTCAAGTACCGGCAATCCGAAGGGCTGGGCGTGACCCTGAGTCCCGTGCAGGCGGCGCGCGGTAATGCATTCAACCGGGAGGCCGGGGTGGCCGATCGCGTCCACCTGATCGCCAAGAACGTCTACGAACTCGATCCGGCTACGGAGGGCTCCTTCGACCTGATCTGGAGTATGGAATCCGCCGAACACATGGAGGACAAGCAGGGACTCTTCGCCCTCTTTCACCGGCTCCTGAAGCCCGGCGGCCGCCTCCTGATGGCCACCTGGTGCCAGCGGCCGGAACCGCCCTACCTCTCCCCCTCCGATCAGTACACGCTGCAGAAAATTTGTCAGCTCTACCACCTGCCGCCCCTGGTGAGCATACCCGATCTGGCTACCGCCGCGGGTGCGGCCGGATTTGAAGCCGTACAGACCGATGACTGGTCCAAGTCCGTGGAACCCTTCTGGGGCGCGGTGATCCGTAGCGGCCTGAATCCGCGCAACTGGCCGGGACTGCTACGGGCCGGTATGGGCACCATTCAGGGAGCCTGGGCCATGAAGTACATGAAACAGGGCTTCGCCTCCGGGGCGATCCGCTACGGGGTACTGACGGCTACGCGGAAGTAATTCCATCTATACCGCCTCGATCAGCTCGCGCGCATTCCGGAGCGCCGAATCGCTCGGGGGATTCTGACTCAACATCGTGGCAATGGCCCGGACCCGCTCCTCGCGGTCCAGCTCCCGCACGCGCGTGATGGTGCGCTCGGCGTCCTGCTTGTCGGTCTTGTAGACGAAGTAGTGGCGGTGGGCCCGGCTGGCGACCTGGGGCGAGTGCGTAATGACGACCACCTGGTGGTGCGCGCTCAGTTCCGTCAGGATACGGCCCATCTTCTGGGCGACGTCGCCGCTTACCCCGGCATCGATCTCATCGAAGATCAGCGTAGGCAGCTCCATCGCGGAGGCCACCAGGCTCTTGGTGACCAGCGCGAGGCGGGACATCTCCCCCCCGAGGCGGCGTCCTTGATGCTCTGCAGTTTACCGCCCTTGTTGGCGCTGAAGAGGAAGCGCACCTCGTCAAGGCCGTTGGGGCCGGGCTTCTCCAGGGGTTTGAAGTCGACCTCGAGGCGGGCATTGCCCATGCTGAGGTCGGCGAGGTTCTTCTTGACCTGGGCGGCGAAGGCCGGAGCGACGCGCTCCCGTCCCTTGCGCAGGGCGGTGCCCTGCTTGGTGAGGGCGGCGAGCAGCCGTTCCTTTTCCTTCTCCAGCTTGGTGATGTTGCCGCCAAGATCGGCGAAGTGACCGAGGCGGCCGGAGAGCGATTCGTAGATCTCGATCAGCTCGGCGTTATCCTTGACGGAGTGCTTGGTCTGTAGGCGGTACAGCAAATTGAGGCGTTCCTCGATCTCCTCCAGACGTTCGGGGTTGACCTCGGTGTCTTCCCCGAAGGCCTCCAGGTCGGAGGCGACCTCCTCGAGTTCGAGGCGCAGGCTCTCGAAGCGTTCGCTGATGGCCCGCAGTTTGGGATCGCCGGCGGCCAGGGGGGTGAGCTTGACGGCAATGGCCAGCAGGCGGTCGGTAACGGAGCTGTCGCCCTCGGTGAGGTAGTTGAAGGCCCCGGCGGTGAGTTGCTGAATCTCTTCGGCGTTGCTGAGCCGATGGCGCTCGGCCTCCAGGTCTTCCTGCTCGTGCAGGCGGAGATCGGCCTCCTCCAGTTCATTGACCTGGAACTCCAGAAATTCTTGTTCCCGGCGGGCCTGGGCCTGTTCTTCGAGCAGCTGGTTGAGCCGGCGGCGGGTCTCCTGCAGTTTGGTGTAGTCGGCGCGGTAGGCCTTGACGTCCTCTCGCTGGATGGCCAGGGCGTCGAGCAGTTCGAGCTGAAACTCGCTGTTGTTCATGTAGAGCGTGTCGAACTGCTGGTGCAGATCAATCAGCGTGGCGCCGAGTTGTTGCAGCAGCTTCAGGTTGGCGGGCGTGTCATTGATGAAGGCGCGGCTCTTGCCGGAAGGGGTGATCTCGCGCCGAATAATCAGTTCGGGATCGTAATCGAGGTCGTTTTCCGCAAAGAAGTCCTGGAGGTCGTAGGCGGATACATCGAAGCGGCCCTCGATGATGCACTTTTGACTTTCGTCAAAGAGCGTCTTGGTGTCCGCGCGGCCGCCGAGGATAAGATTGAGGGCGCCAAGTACGATCGACTTACCGGCCCCGGTTTCGCCCGTGATGATGCTCAGTCCCTGCGCGAAGTCAAGGGTCAGCTCCTCGATAATGGCGTAGTTACTGATGTGCAGCCGCTTGATCATAGACGAATTTGTTGGAAAAGCCCAAAATTACAACCAATTCAGGCCCGATTGAAATGTAGACCCTGATTTCTCCCCCCACTTTTGCACATCCTGCTTCCCGATTGTCCCGGAAGCTACGGCTTCTTATACTTGTAGGGCCTAACGCCTACTCATGCCCACCGGCCCGACTCACCCCTGGTCCTACACCCGTAACCAACGCTACGGCCTTGTCCTCCTCCTCCTGCTGATCGCCGGCAGCTACGGGGTCAATCGGTACTTCACCGCGGCCCGTCCGGCCTACCCCGCCCCCGACGATGGCGCGCTGTTCGCCGCGGCCCGGGAATTGCGGTCCGCCGCCGCAACCGCTACGCCGGAACCCCCACCCGCCGAGCGTTTCCGCTTCAATCCGAATACCGTCTCCGCTACGGACCTGCAGCGCCTCGGCCTGTCCGCCCGCCAGGCGGCTTCCTGGATCAAGTTTCGGGACAAGCGCCCCTTCCGCTCGGTCGCGGACATCGGCAAACTCTACGTGCTTAAGCCGGCACAGGCCACTACCCTCATGCGTCTGGCGGAGCTCCCGGAGACCCCAACGGCACCGACCGCAGGTGCACCGCCCCTACCCACCCGGGTGGCCCAAACCTTTCTCTTCGACCCCAACACGATCTCCGGGGATAGCCTCGGGCTGCTCGGCTTCACGAAACGGGAAGTGCAGGCTTTACTCAAGTACCGCAGCTACCGCGAGATAACCTTCCGGCGTCCCGAAGACCTCCGTCGGGTCCGGGCGCTCGACAGTAATCGGGTTACTAGCCTGCTGGAGCTCGTACGCATCGACTTGCCCGCCGACCCCGCACCCGCGTTCGCGCCCTATCCGGAACGTTCCGCCCCCGCGCTGGCCTCCCTCGACGTCAACACGGCCACGCCGGAAACCTGGCAGACCCTGCCCGGCATCGGAGCTTCCCGGGCGGCCAGCATTGTTAAATTTCGGGAAGCGCTAGGAGGTTTTGCCAACCTGGACCAGGTAAGCCACTACGTACGGTCTGCCCGACTCCACATTTCAGGACATACGCCCCTACCTCAAGCACTCCCCGCCCACCCCCTCCCTCTACGTCAACCGGTTGGACGCCGCCGCCCTGGCCCGCCACCCCTACCTCAGACGGCGCACGGCGGAGATCATCGTGCGCTACCGCGACAACCACGGGCCCTTCGCCTCCGTAGCCGACCTGGAAAAAGTGCGCGCCCTCACCACCGAAACCCGCGACGCGCTGTTGCCCTACCTGAACTTCGACCGATGATGCAGCTCTTCGACCTGATTGGCAATACCCCCCTGGTGGATCTCTCCGACCTGCAGGACAAGCCCGCGATCAAACTATACGGAAAGCTCGAGGGACAAAACCCCGGCGGCTCCGTCAAGGACCGTGCCGCGCTGAGCATGATCCAGGGTGCCCGCGAGCGCGGCGAACTCGGGCCGGGCAAGCGGATCGTCGAGGCCACCAGCGGCAATACGGGCATCGCCATCGCCATGATCGCGGCCCGCTACGGCATCCCCACTACCCTCATCATGCCCGAAAACAGCACCGAAGAGCGGGTTAAAACGATGCGGGCCTACGGCGCCGAGGTCATCCTCACCCCGGCCGAACGCACCATCGAGTACAGCCGGGAGCTGGCCCAGGAGATGGAGGACAGCGGCGATTACGTCCAGCTTAATCAGTTCTCGAACGACGACAACTGGCGGGCCCACTACCGCACCACCGGCCCGGAAATTTGGCGAGATACGAAGGGACAAGTCACTCATTTCGTGAGCAGTATGGGCACGACCGGCACCATCACCGGAACCGGTCGTTACCTGCACGAGCGCAGTAAGGACGTGCAGATCGTAGGCGTCCAGCCCACCGACGGCAGCAGCATACCGGGCATCCGTCGGTGGAGCCCGGAGTTCCTGCCGGCGATCTACGATCCGGCATCGGTAGACGTCAAGCTCGACGTGAGCGAGGAAGAGGCCACCGCCACGATGCACCGTCTGGCTACCGAATGCGGCGTCTTTGCCGGCACCAGCTCGGGGGAGCTACGGCCGCCGCCCTGCGCGTGGCCGCCGACCTGGAGCGCGGCTTGCTCGTCTGCATCATCTGTGACCGCGGCGACCGCTACCTCTCTACTCTCTGAGCTCGGGCAGGACCCACGGCTTGGCGGACAGCCACGACCACTCGGTCCGGGCCAGGTCGGTATCCCGGTCGATGAAGGGTTGTAATCGCCGCCCGTTGAGCCGCACCCGGAACTCGCCGTACACCCGCACCCGCTGTCCTGCGCCGGCCCGCACATCCCGCAGGTGGTGGGCGTACTGCAGGATCATATCGGGGTGAGTGACCATTTTGCGGTACTGCCGGAGGTCGAGGCTGTCCTGGGGGTGAATGATCTCCTCACGGCCGGTTTCCGCATCGACCAGGCGGAAGTAGCCCGTCCCTTGTTTGCTGCGCAGCATCATGCGCCAGCTGTAGCGGTGCCCCTCCTCGGTCCAGTTGACGTCGGTCCCGAAGAAGTGGTGGCGCAGGGGCAGAAACAAGTGCAGACCAATGAGCAGGGCCAGGGCGGCGGGGCGCGGGTGCCAGGCAATGCGGGCCGGAGGGCGCTCCCCGATTCGCTGTATCCATCCCGTACGCCAGCGATTGACCACCGGAACGCGGGCGGCCAGCCAGGTCACCGCCCTCCGCGGCCAGTCCGGCTCAAAAAACAGGGAGGTCATTACCAGGGAGAGGTAGGGAAAGATGCCGATGTTGAAGATCAGGTGATTCGTCGCGTGGAAGAAAACCAGGAACCCCAGGGCCACCCACCGCAGCCGCCGGTGCAGCAGCAGGAACGGGCAGAGCAGGTCGAGCAGCATGCCGCCCCAGGCCATGACATAGGCCGTCCCCTTGAGCGCGAACAGCGGCCCCAGCACCGGCATCTCCGCGCGGGCCGAGAGCCACAGGTGGAGGGGCATGGCCTCGATGAGCCAGTCGTAATTGATCTTATTCCAGCCGCCAAAGAAGTACACCAGCCCCATCAGCAGGGGGAAGAGGTACACGCTCCACTTCGGCGCGACCGGCGACCACTGTCCGGGATCGCGCCGCACGTCCAGCGACCACTCCCGCCAGGCCGGCGACAGCGCCAGCAGCCACACCAGCCAGATAAAGAGGTAGGCGTGATTGAGGTAGTGGCCCTTTTCGAGCAAATACAGGTAGGTGAAGCACAGGGCAAAGAAGGGCGCCGTGAAGCGAAAGCGCCATCCCACCGCCACGGCAATCCCGGCCAAAAAGCCGACCACAAAGAACAGACTCAGGAAGGGCTCCGGCAGGGGATGCACCCACTCAAAGCCCAAGTAGCGGAAGGTAAAACCGGAAAAGCTGTCGCGGTACCAGTGGTAGTAAATCCCGTTGCCCAGGATGTCACCGGCCCCGAGCAGGCCGAGCGCGATGCGCAGCCAGACCAGGGTGTAGATGGGGACGGGGTCGCTAAAATTTGAAATTTTAAATTTCAAATTGAAAATTTACAGGTGCCGCTCCGCGTGGTAGCTGCTCCGCACCAGGGGGCCGCTCTCCACGAAATCGAAGCCCTTCTCCATGCCCAGCGCCTTGTAGTGGGCGAAGGTATCGGGGGTGACGAAACTGTCCACGGCCAGGTGCATGGCGGTGGGCTGGAGGTACTGTCCGATAGTGACCACGTCCACCCCGACGGCGGCCAGATCATCCAGGATGCGTTCTACCTGCTCCTCCGTTTCCCCGAGGCCCACCATGAAGCCGGTTTTGGTGCGCTTCCCGGCGTCCTTGATGCGTTTGAGTTCTTCGAGGCTGCGCTGGTAGCGGCCCTGGGGGCGCACCTTGCGGTAGAGCTCCTCCACGGTTTCCATGTTGTGGCTGACGACTTCCTGCCCGCCGTCGATCATGCGGTAGAGGGCGTCCCAGTTGCCGCGGACGTCGGGGATGAGGGTTTCGATGGTGGTCTGGGGCGTACGCTGCTTGATCTGACGGACCGTTTGGTACCAGATCTCGGCGCCGCGGTCCTTGAGCTCGTCGCGGTTGACGGAGGTTAGGACGGCGTGCTTGACCTCCATCAGCTCGATGGCCTCGGCCACCCGGCGGGGCTCGTCGGTATCGTACTCGGTGGGCCGGCCGGTCTTGACCGCGCAGAAGCTGCAGGAACGGGTGCAGACGTTGCCCAGGATCATGAAAGTGGCGGTGCCGGCGCCCCAGCATTCGCCCATATTGGGGCAGTTGCCGCTCTGGCAGATGGTGTGGAGCTGGTACTCGTCGACCAGCTTGCGGACGCGCTTGTAGTCGGGTCCGATCGGAAGCTTGACGCGCAGCCAGTCGGGCTTGCGTTGGCGTTCGGCACGGGAGGGGGCTACGGGGAGGTCGATCATACGGGGGAGCGGGATTCGTAAGTACAAGTACAAAACTACCCGGCTTTGGTTGAACGACCGCGCCCGGCCCGCGTTGGTCGAAAAAGGGCCAAGCTTCCCCCGGGGTCCAGTACATTTGGTGCCTATGGATATGATGGAAAACATCCGGGTGGCCCTGCGCAGCGTCGGGGCCAACTGGTTACGCGCCTTACTCACTACGCTCATCATCGCGGTGGGCATCATGGCCCTCGTGGGTATCCTCACGGCGATCGATGCGGCCATCTATTCCCTGTCTTCCAACCTCTCCAGCCTCGGGGCCAACACCTTTGAGATCGACCGCAAACGGGAGACCGTACGCCGTAGCGGCGGCCGCGGTCGCGACGGCAAACAGGCCGAGCCCTTTACTTACGACCAGGCCATGGCCTTCAGCGAAGCCTATAATTATCCCGCTGACGTGAGCGTAAGTTTCCGGGGAAAGGGGGCCACGGCGGTCACCTTCCAGGATCGGGAAACCAACCCTAATGTATCGGTTTACGGCATGACGGCCAACTACCTGACCAGTAAGGGATTCGAGATTTCCGCCGGACGAAACTTTACGCAGCGGGAAGCGATGGAGGGCGGTAATATTGCCCTGCTCGGAGCCGATCTGGTAGACGACCTCTTCGGCGGGAAAAATCAGTTTGCCGTGGGCCAGGAGATCAGCGTGGGGGGGCTACGCTTCACCGTGGTAGGCACCCTGGAGAGCAAGGGCTCCAGTATGACCAGCAACGACAAGCGCGTCCTCATTCCCCTACAGTCGGCCAAACGCTTTTACGCCTCCAACCGAACCAACTACGACATCCTGGTGGCCGTCCGCGACCCGGCGGGCATCGAGGCGGCTATGTCGGAAGCGGTCATGACCATGCGCCGGGTACGGGGCCTGCGCGCCGGAGAGGAGAACGACTTCGAGGTGGAGAACAGCTCCGACCTCGTGAGCATCATCAAGGACAACACCGTCACCCTGCGGCTGGCGGCCATCAGCATCGGCCTGATGACGCTGCTGGGCGCGGCGATCGGCCTGATGAACATCATGTTGGTCTCGGTGACCGAACGGACCCGGGAGATCGGCGTGCGCAAGGCGCTAGGCGCCACCCGCCGGAACGTGCTGCTGCAGTTCCTCTTCGAGGCGGTCGTGATCTGTCAGCTGGGAGGACTTTTGGGTATTCTCCTGGGCGTTGCGGCGGGGAACCTGGTGGTGCTTTTTACCAACGGGCAGTTCCTCATCCCCTGGGTGTGGATCGGCCTGGCGCTGGTGGTGTGTAGCGTGGTGGGGCTGCTTTCCGGTCTTTACCCCGCCATGCGTGCCGCTGCGCTGGACCCCATCGAATCCCTGCGGTACGAGTAGGGGGGGGTAAGGGCGCGCGCTCCTTACCTTAGCAACATGCCGAATCAGGTCGCCTACCGCGTTTACGACTTTCTCAAGGAAATCGAGCCGTTCAGCTACCTCGACCGCGCCGCCCTGCTTCGGGTAGCCGGCCGGGTGGAAGTGCGCTACCAGCCGCCCGGGACGGTAGTCTTCCGTCCGGGGGAGCCGCCCCGCGATCGCTTTTTCGTGGTCAAGGAGGGCGTCATCGAACTCTACAGCGAAGACCAGGAGGGCAACGAGCGCCTGGTGGAACGCTGTGGGGAAGGTGAGGTCTTCGGTATCCGGCCGCTACTGGCTGAAGATAACTACGTATTTCTCGCCCGGGCGGTGGAGGAAAGCCTCCTCTACGCGGTGAATAGCGAAGGCTTTCGGGAGTTGATCTCGAACTACCCGCGCGTGCTGGAGTACTTACTCACCAGCATGGCCGGCAGCAGCCGCTACGCCGTGGAGTACCGGGCTTCCGGTAGCCTGCAGCGCTCCGACCAGGACACCACGCATCCGGACCTACAGTCCCTCCATGCCGCTCAGCGCACCCGCGACCCCGTCACCTGCTCGCCTTCGGAAACCATCATTCAGGCCGCCCGCCTCATGACGGAGGAGGAGGTGGGTTCCATCGTCGTCGTAGACCCCCGGCGGTACCCCGTGGGTATCGTCACCGATCGCGACCTACGCCGCAGCGTGGCCACGGCCCTGGTCAGCCGGCAGGCTCCCGTAGCGGAGATCATGTCCAGCCCCGTACGCTGCATCACCGGCGCGGCTACCGTCACCGACGTGCAGATCCAGATGTTGCGTTCCGGCTACCACCACTTGGTGGTTACCGAAGACGGTACCGACCAAACCGAAGTCATCGGCGTGGTCAGCGAGCACGACCTTCTATTGGCGCAGGGCAACAGTCCGGCCGTGCTCATCCAGGAAATCAGCCGGGCCGACAACAGCCGCTACCTGCGGGAACTGCGGGACAAGGCCGAGTCCATCCTGCGCGGCTACCTCGACAAGCAGGTGGCCATCAGCCACATCACGGCGGTCATGACGCAGATCAACGACGAGATCATCCGGAAGTGCATGAAACTCGGCCTGGCCCGGATGCAGGCGGACGGCCACGGCAATCCGCCGGCCCTCTTCGACTGGCTGGCCCTGGGGAGTCAGGGGCGGGGCGAACAGCTGCTGCGTACGGACCAGGACAACGCCCTGATCTTCGAAGACGTGGCCGAGGAGAAGTACAACTCCGTGAAGAACTACTTCCTGAAACTGGCCGACTTCGTCACCGAGTTCCTCAACGACGCGGGCTACGCCTACTGCGACGGCGACATGATGGCCAGCAATCCGAAGTGGTGCCTCAGCGTCAGCAAGTGGAAGGAGCAGTTCAGTACGTGGATGCACGAGAACACGGCCGAGAATCTGCTGAACACCTCCATTTTCTTCGATTTCCGGGGGGTGTGGGGAGACGGCAGCCTGCCCGACAAGCTGACCACCCACATTTTCGGGGAGATGGAAAAACAGTCCACCCGCTTCCAGGCCTCCCTGGCCCAGGCCGCCCTCCAGCATCCGAGCCCCCTCACCTTCTTCCGCAATTTCGTGGTGGAACGCTCAGGCGAGCACAAAGACCAGTTCGACCTCAAGGCCCGGGCCATGCGCCCCCTCACCGACGCCGCACGCGTGCTGATCCTCCAGGCTCGGGAAGGAAACGTCAACAATACCCTGCGCCGCTACGACGCCCTGGCCCGGCTGGAGCCGCAGCACGCCACGCTGTACCACGAGGCGGCCGAGGCTTACGAAACCCTGATCCGCCTGCGGGCGGAACTCGGTCTTAAACGCAACGACAGCGGCCGGTTCGTGCGCCCCGAGGAGCTCTCCCAGGTGCAGCGGCTGTTGCTTCGCAACAGCTTCAACCCGGTAAAGAACATCCAGCAACTCCTGGAACTGCGCTTTCAGCTCAACTTCCTGCGGTGATGGAGGGCAGCGAATGGCTCGACAAACTGCGCCGCCGCCTGGGGGGCAGCAGCAGCCCGCCGGACGATCCCGCCTGGCCGGCCTGGTACCGCGATTATGCCCGCGGCTCGGCAATGCGCCACGACGGAGCGGGGCCACTCTCCGAAATTCCCATCGTTATCCTAGACGCGGAGACCACCGGACTCGAGGTGCGCACCGACCGCATTCTCTGCGTCGGCGCGCTGCGCGTGCTGGGCAACAGCATCCGGCTGGGGGAAAAATTCGAGGCCTACCTCCCTACCCCACCGGGCCACGGCGGTTCCGAGTCCGTTTCTATCCACGGCATCATCCCTAATTCCCACCGCTACACGTACACGGACGAGCCCCGCCTACTGGCCGACTTGGTCGAGTACCTGGGCAACGCCATCATTGTCGGTCACCACATCGGCTTCGACGTGGAAATGCTCAACCGCACCCTACAAAGGAACGGCGCCGGCCCCCTCCGCAACCCCGTCATCGACACCGCCAACGTCGCCAAGCGCCTGCGCCCCTCCGGCTACTGGTCCCCGCACGACGATTACTCCCTCGATGCCCTCGCCCGCCGCTACCGCATTCCCCTCTCCGACCGCCACACCGCCCTCGGCGACTGCTACATCACCGCGGTGCTCTGGCTCAAGCTCCTCACCCGCCTGGCCGTCAAACTTGGCCGTGACCTGCGGCTGGAAGACGTCCGCTAAGCCCATCCAAACCGCTAGAAACCGTGCCCACCGGCAGCTTTTGCCCCCCGAACCCCCGAAGGGGGGAGGAAGCAGCGTGAAGTTGACTCACGATATGGCCCCTTCGCCCCAAACAAAGAAATCCCCCGGCCAGTGAGCCATGCTCACCCACCGGGGGATTCCATATATTCTAAATCTCTAAAATACTAACGAACTAAAGATCTAAAGATACTGATTCACTTCCCCTGTCCCTTCCGGTGTTTCTTCTTGTCTTTCCGAAAGTTGCCCGGATGGCCGCCCGTGAAGCCCTGGTACTTGTTGCGCGGACGTTTTTCGCGGCCGGCGTCGTTGTCTTCTCCGAAGGGCCCGGCGTTACCGTCGTAGATGCGCAGGTTCAGTTCCTGGCCCTTGTCACGCACGCCGTCGAAGGCGGCGACCACGCGGGTGGCTTCCTTCTCGTCGACGTCGATAAAGGTGAGGTTGTTCTGAAGGTCGATCTTGCCGAGGTCGATCTGGCGGCCGGGGACGTTCTTGTTCAGCATGCCGATCACCTGGGGCACGGTGTAGCCCTGGCGGCGGCCGGCGGCCATGCACAGGCGGGTGTAGCTCACGTTGGACCGGCGTTCCCGCTTCTCCCGGCGCTCGCCACGCTCTTCCTTGGGTGCTTCCACCGTGCGGACGCTGCCCAGCTGCTTGCTGAAGTCACCCAGGCTGAGCGCCATAAATTTCTGGATGAGTGTTTCGCGGTCCAGTTCCTCCAGGGCGCTGGTGACCTCGGGCAGGAGGGCACTGAGCTTCTTGTCGGTCAGTTCGGCTTCCTTTACGGAGTCCACAAAGGCCATCGCGCGGCGGCGGTACACCTCGTCCTGGCTGGGGATCGGCGCTTCGCTGAATTCGAGCTTGCCGTAGCGCTCGATGTCGCGAATCTTGCGCAACTCCCGACCCGTAACGATCGACACGGCGATGCCCTCCTTACCGGCACGTCCGGTGCGGCCACTGCGGTGTACGTAGACCTCGGGGGCGTCGGGCAGGTTGTAGTTGATGACGTGCGTCAGGTCGGAGACGTCCAGTCCGCGGGCGGCGACGTCGGTGGCCACGAGCAGCTTGATGCGCCCCTTACGGAAGCGCTTCATCACGTCGTCGCGCTGGGCCTGGCTCATGTCGCCGTGCAGGGCATCGGCGGCGTGGCCGGCGAAGCGCAGGTCTTCGGCCACGCCGTCCACCTCGCGGCGGGTGCGGCAGAAGATCACGGCGTACATGTCGGTGTTCAATTCCACGAGCAACTTCAGCAGGCTAAAGCGATCCGAGCCCTTCACCTTGTAGTAGAGGTGGGTGATGTTGGAATTTCCCGCGTCGGTGTGATCGATGCTGATCTCCTGGGGGTCGTTCATGTAGTCGGTGGAGATCTTGCGGGCCTCCTTCGGCATGGTGGCCGAGAAGAGCAGGGTCTGCTTCTCCTTGGGGGTGGCGTCGAGGATGCCGTTAAGTTCTTCCTGGAAGCCCATATTGAGCATCTCGTCGGCCTCGTCGAGCACGACGCGCTTGAGCTGATCGACCACCAGTTTCTTGCGGTTGATCAGGTCGAGCGTCCGGCCGGGGGTACCGACCACGATGTTGGCTCCCTGGCGGATGGCGCGGATCTGGTCGCCGGCACTGGCGCCGCCGTAGACGGCCACCACGGTCACCCCCTTGCGGAAGCGGGCAGTACTCGGTGAGGTCCTTAGCTGATCTGGAGGCAAAGCTCGCGGGTGGGGCAGAGAATGAGCGCCTGTACCGCATCCACTTCGGTGTCGATGCCGTCGACGACGGGCAGGCCGAATCCGGCGGTTTTACCGGTACCGGTGCGGGCCAGGGCGATCAGGTCGCGGTCGGAGCCGAGGATGGCCGGGATGGTTTTGGCCTGTACCGGCGTGGGGGTAGTAAAGCCGAGGTGTGCCACGGCCTGTTTGACGTCATCACGTAGTGACGTCTCGTTGAAATTTTCCATTTCACCTGTTGTTGAAACGGGTGAAACGGTCTACTACAATGCGCCCAAATAGCGCCCCAGCGTAAACCCTAAAACCACCCGTGTGATGCTAAGAAGCCGCAAAGGTAAGCATTTTTTACCACAGTTGCCGATTAATCGCATTTACCGGCCACATTGCTTCGGGCGGGGGCGCAGGTGCCGGGCTTACTTCCGCAACTTTTCCGCTATGGTGCGGCCGAAACTATTGATGCGCCTCAGGGGCTCGGCCAGGGAGGAGTCCGTCAGCCGCATTGCTTCGACTTCGTGCACACCTTCCTGCACGGGATAAAGGAGAATGAAGCTGTTGGTCTGGAAGTAGCGGTTCAGGTAGCCGGGGATTTTGCGCATGCTGCGGTGGTAGGAGGGCGCGCCATCCCGGCTAAGGAAGAGGATGAGGTTATCGTTGACGGTGGAATCCCGGGCGAGGATAAGGAAGTCATCCCAGTCCGGGAAGTCGGTAAACACGGCGTCGATTGGGGTCTCGGCGTGCAGGTCGCGAATGGGTTCCAGGGAGGCGGGGGTACCGTAGAAGATCATTTTCGCCCCCGAGTTGCGCGCGATGTTCCACAGCCGGTTGAGGCAGGCGGCGAAGCCGGGCTCCTCCTCAGCCCGGGCGGGGATGACGATCAGGTGCCGCTTGATTGTCGCTAGGGGCTGGGCTGGTTTGTAGATCAGGGTCGTGAGGTTACAGCGGGTCAGGACGCCCTCGGTGAGGGTACCGAGGAAGGACTCGGATAGGCCCTTGCTCACGTGGAGACCTAGGATGAGATCCGTGATCTTGTTTTCGCGCACCACGCTGGTGATGGCATTGGCGATATTCAGGTCGTAGCGCAGCAGTTCGACCAGCTCGAGATCAGCTCCGGAAGCCGTGGTGACGGCCCGGTGCAGCACTTTACGGGCCTTGGACTCGGCGGCAGCGTCCTGGGTGTCGTGGTCGATCACGCTGAGGCCGTAGAGCGTACCGCGGTTCTTTGGCTTGATGGTCACGCCCAGGTTGATCAGCTCCTCGGTAGTGTCCTTATTGCGGACGGGGATGAGGATGCGTTCCGTAGCCTCGTCCTCTGCTTCCGTGCTGGCTGACTCTTCCAGTCGGGCGATATTCTGAGCGCCCTTCTGCGCGACCAGGGAGGCCACCGTACAGGTGATCAGGATCATCAGGATCGTCCCGTTCAGTACATTCTCATTAAGTAGACGGAGCGGCTCCCCGGCGTCCGTAGTGCCGATGACCGTATTGTAGCCCACGAGTACGGCGGCCAGGGTGGCGGCGGCCTGGGCGTTGCTGAGTCCGAAGATTAGGCGGCGCTCGTCTACCGTAAACCCGTAGGTGCGTTGGGTCGCCCAGGCAGCCAGGAACTTGGCGGTGATGGCCACGCTGGTCATCACGGCTGCCACCCGAACGGTTGCGAGGTCCTGGACGAAGGCCCGGTAGTCGATCAACATCCCCACGCCGATCAGGAAGAAGGGGATGAAGATGGCGTTGCCTACGAACTCGATGCGGTTCATGAGGGGCGAAGTGAGCGGGATCAGGCGGTTGAGCGCCAGGCCGGCCAGGAAGGCCCCGATGATGGGTTCGATGCCCGCCAGTTCGGCCAGTACCGCGCCCAGGAAGACCATAGCCAACACGAACACGTACTGCGATACGCCGTCGTCCACTCGCTTCAAAAACCAGCGGCCGATGATTGGAAAGCCCAACAAGACAAGCAGGCCAAAGACCAGGATGGAGCCGCTGAGCCGCAGCCAGAAAGCGAGGTTCACCTCCCCGGTAGTCATGCCTACGATGACCGCTAGGACGAGCAGCGCCAGCGTATCCGTAATAACGGTGCCCCCCACGGTAACGTTAACGGCCCGATTGCCGGCAACCCCCATGCGGCTGATCATCGGGTAGGCGATCAAGGTATGGGAAGCAAACATGCTGGCCAGCAGCACCGCGGTCGGCACGGAATACCCCAGTAGGTAGATCCCGGCCGCTACCCCCAGCACCATCGGAATGCAGAAGGTGTACACGCCGAAGACCGCGCTCTTCCGGCTGTTCTTCTTAAACTCCGCCAGGTCGATCTCCAGTCCGGCCAGGAACATGATGTACAGCAGGCCGGCCGTCCCCGAAAGAATGATGCCGCTGTCGCGCTCCATCAGATTGAAGCCGTGCGGACCGACCACGGCCCCGGCGATGATCAGGCCAAGAAGAGGAGGAATCTTTACCCGGTTGAGCAGCAGGGGCGCGAACAGGATGATGACCAGAATCAGGAGGAATTTGATCACCGGATTCTCCAGGGGAAGAGTAAGGTCCAGCACTTCCATCAGGAGCATAGGCGGTTACCTGGGGGAGTTCAGTGTGGGGACGCCCCGTTCACCTACACTAACACCAACCATCACCAAATGCTCGGTACATTACTGGGGTCCAAAAAAATAAAACGTGGCCGCTGGCTTCCCTCCGCGTTTGCTTGGAAGGGGTCCGCTTTCATGCGTAGTTTTGGAGCAGAACACCACGCATGTTACCCCTCAAGTACCTACACCACCTCGCCATCATCTGCACCGATTACCCTGCCTCCAAGCAATTTTATACGCAGGTCCTCGGATTAAAAATCGTCAACGAGCAGTACCGCGAAGAGCGCCAGTCCTACAAATTGGATCTCGCGCTGAACGGCGAGTACCTCATCGAACTTTTTTCCTTTCCCGATCCGCCCGGCCGCCCCACCCAACCCGAGGCCGCCGGACTCCGTCACCTCGCCTTTGCCGTAGCCGACGTGGCGGACTGCGTGGAGCAACTGGAGCGCCTGGGCGTACCGGTCGAAGACGTCCGCACCGACGCCAAGACGGGCCGCAAGTTCACCTTCTTCCGCGATCCCGACGGGCTTCCGCTGGAGCTCTACGAGGGCTAAGCGCCGGTACGAAGCGGTTTCCAACCGCGGCTGTGCCCCGGGACTTGTAGTCCCGCGGGCTCGCCCCTCGTGTACGGCAGTTGGTGAACGCGCAGTGTTCAGGGATCTTAAGAAACTGCGTTGATCTGATTGGCCGCTCAGAGCCGCAAATTACTTTGAGCTGCGCTTGGAAGTTATTCGAAGGAAGCAGCATGGTGCGGATCGCTCTCAACGGCTCACCAAATGCTCCATGGGAAAAACCTTCGGTGGTTAGCTCACAATAGGCTGAATACCTACCTTTGTCAAACCTTCGCCCGGATGGCGGAATTGGTAGACGCGCTGGACTTAAAATCCAGTTCCCAGCACTGGGAGTACGGGTTCGATCCCCGTTCCGGGTACGGACAAGGCAGCAGGTGATCTTCGGATGGCTTTGCTGCCTTGCTGTTTTACGCGGCACCCGCGACCCCGCCCTCCCCCACTCTAGAATAGCTCGGTCAAATGCAGGATCACGTTCAGCAGCATGACGGCGGCCAGGGCCAGCCCCAGCAGGCGCATCCAGCCCTTGTTGTCCTGACGGAAGGCCTCGGCGCGTTTGCGCTGTTCGGGGGAGCCGGCCTTTACCCCACCACGGGCAAAGAGGTAGAGGTACACGCCCAGGGCGAGAAGGAGAAGCTCGATGACGAGGCCGATGATGCTCGCGGTCATAAGGAGGGGGGTTAGCGCGAATATCGTACTTTTCGCCCGCCCAATACCCGATTATGACCAAAGAAGAACGCACCGCGGCCGCCCACGAAGACGGGATGCTGCTCCAAGTAGCCCGTCTTAACCACCGCCTGGAACGCATTTTAGAAGGGGGCGGTGCCAAGCGCGTGGCCAAACAGCACCAGAAAGGAAAGCTCACCGCCCGCGAGCGCGTGGCCAAACTCATTGATCCGGGCTCCAAGTTTCTGGAGTTCGGTGCCTTTGCCGGCTACGAGATGTACGAAGAATACGGGGGCTGCCCCGCCGGCGGCGTCATCACCGGCTACGGTCGCGTACAGGGCCGTCTTTGCGTGATCGTAGCGAACGACGCCACCGTGAAGGCCGGCGCGTGGTTTCCCATCACGGGCAAAAAGAACCTGCGCGCCCAGGAGATCGCCATGGAAAACCGGGTGCCGATCCTGTACCTCGTCGACAGCGCCGGGGTGTTCCTGCCCATGCAGGACCAGATCTTCGCCGACGCCGATCACTTCGGCCGCATTTTCCGCAACAACGCCCGTATGAGTGCACTGGGCATTACCCAGATCGCCGCCGTGATGGGCAGCTGCGTGGCCGGCGGGGCCTACCTGCCGATCATGTCCGACGAAAGCCTCATCGTGGAGGGCACCGGCAGTATTTTCCTGGCCGGGCCCTACCTGGTGCGGGCCGCCATCGGCGAAAAGGTGGACGCCGAAGACCTGGGGGGAGCGGAGATGCACGCTTCCGTCAGTGGGGTCATCGACTACAAGTGCGCCGACGACCACGAATGCCTGAGCACCATCCGTGACCTCGTCGGCCGCATCCCCGAGGACGTCCTTACCCCCTTCGACCGCATCGAGCCCATTGAGGTCGAAGACGCCGACATCCTCGGCGTGCTCCCCGAACAGCGCGCCAAGCCCTACGACGGCCGCCAGCTCATCCGCGCCCTGGTCGACGGCGGCACCTTTACGGAATACAAGGAAGAATACGGCAAGACCCTCCTGTGCGGCTACGCCCGCATCGACGGCTGGTCGGTCGGCATCGTGGCCAACAACCGCGAAGTGGTCAAGAGCGGCAAGGGCGAGATGCAGTTCGGCGGCGTGATCTACAGCGACTCGGCCGACAAAGCCGCCCGTTTCGTCATGGTCTGCAACCAGAAGCGCATCCCGCTGGTCTTCCTGCACGACGTATCCGGCTTCATGGTCGGCAGCCGCTCCGAGCAGGGCGGTATCATCAAGGACGGTGCCAAGATGGTCAGCGCCGTGAGCAACAGTACCGTACCCAAATTTAGCATCGTGGTCGGCAACAGCTACGGAGCGGGCAACTACGCCATGTGTGGCCGTGCCTACGACCCCCGCCTGATGCTGGCCTGGCCCACCGCCCGCATTGCCGTCATGGGCGGCGAACAGGCCGCCAAGGTGCTCCTGCAAATTCAGGTGAGCAGCCAGAAGGCCCGCGGCGAGGAGGTCTCGGAGCGCGAAGAGCAGGAGTTGCTGAAGAAGATCACCGACCGCTACGACGCCCAAACCAGCCCCTACTACGCCGCCGCCCGGCTGTGGGTAGACGAGATGATCGACCCCCGCTCCACCCGCGACTACATCTCCGCGGGCATCGAGGCGGCCACCCACGCCCCGACCGAGCGCTTTAACGTGGGCGCGGTGCAGACCTAGGCCGTAATCCCCACGTCAAAACTTTCCTTCCCCTTTCCGTAGGCCGGGGGGTCCTCCCCCACTGCCTTACTTTCGCCGCCATGTACCAAAACGACCTCTTCCTACGTACCGCCCGCGGTGAATCCGTCGAACGCCCCCCCGTCTGGCTCATGCGGCAGGCCGGGCGGATCCTGCCCCAGTACCGGGCCCTGCGCGCCAGCCTGAGCGGCTTCAAGGAGCTGGTCTCGACCCCCGACCTGGCCGCCGAGGTCACCGTGCAGCCGGTAGACGAACTCGGCGTCGATGCCGCCATCATCTTCAGCGATATCCTGGTCATCCCGGAGGCGCTGGGACTGAACTACACGATGGTCGAAAAGGTCGGTCCCCGCTTCCCCAAAGTCATTCAGTCCGCAGCCGACATCGACGCCCTGCGCCCCGCGGAAGCGGCGCCCGACCACCTGGGCTACGTCTTCGATGCCCTGGACGCCACTAAACAGCGGCTGGACAAGCGCGTGCCCCTCATCGGTTTCGCCGGTGCCCCCTGGACGATCTTCGCTTACATGGTGGAGGGCGGCGGCAGCAAGACCTTCAGCAAGGCCCGCCGCATGCTCTACCGCGAGCCCGCCCTCAGCCACCGCCTGCTCGAGCGCATCGCCATTGCCACCGCCGCCTACCTCAAGGAAAAGACCCGCCACGGCGCCGACCTGATCCAGATTTTCGACAGCTGGGCCGGCGTCCTGCCCCCCGCCCATTACCGGGAATTCAGCCTGCGCTACATCGACCTCATCTGCAAGGAGCTGGGGGATACCCCCGTCACCATTTTCGCCAAGGACGCCCGCCATGCCCTCCCCGAGATCGGGCGGCTGGACTGCCAGGTCGTACAACTCGACTGGATCGCGGACATCGAGCGGGCGCGGTCACAGGTGCCGGGCAAAGTCCTGCAGGGCAATCTCGACCCCTGTCAGCTCTACGCCCCGACGGAGCAGATCACCCGGGGCACCAACGATATGCTTGCCTCCTTCGGCCGCGGCCACATCGCTAACCTCGGCCACGGCGTCTACCCCGACACTCCCCTGGATGGCGTGAAGGCCTTCGTCAACGCGGTGAAGGCGTATCGGTATTAGGGCCCCGCATGCATCCCACCCGCACCGGCAAGCGTATGTAGGGGTATGCGCAGATTACTTTTACCCGGCTTGGCCCTTTTCCTGCTCCTGGTCGGCTGCGGCGAAGACAACTCCCCCATGACGACCCCGATGCCCCCCGGCGGTCCCGGTGGCCATGCACCCGCGGACACGACCCTATCCTACCTCGCGCTCGGCGACAGCTACACCATCGGCACCAGCGTAGCGGCCGACGAGCGCTGGCCCAACCAACTAGCCGAGCAACTCCTGCAGCGGGAACGCATCCGCATCAGTCCATTAGAGATCATCGCCCGCAACGGGTGGCGCACCGACAACCTGTCCAACGCCCTCGCCGCCGCCCCGCCGGGCACCACCTTCGATCTGGTGTCCCTCCTCATCGGCGTCAACGACCAGTACCAGGGCTTTGCCGTGGAGGGCTACCGGGAACGCTTTGAGGAGCTGCTCAAGGATGCCATCGCCTACGGTGGCGGGGACACGGCACGTGTATTCCTCGTGTCCATCCCGGATTATGCCTACACGCCCTTCGGGGGTGGAAACCAGCGGATCTCCAAGGACATTGACGCTTTCAATGCCGCAGCGCGGGAGATTGCTAACGACTACGGCGTTCCGTTTTACTCGATTACCGACATCTCCCGCAGGGGGCTAGCGGAACCCACGCTCGTGGCCGAGGACAAGCTGCACCCCAGCGGACTACAGTACCGCCGCTGGGTGGAGGAGGTACTACTCGCTCAGGTCGCGCGACAGATCCGACGGGACTGATTCCAGCCCTGCGCCAGGATAAACCCGCAGTGCTTCCGCCAGGCAGTCCATGGCGCGCTCCAGGTCATCTACGTTCAGTACGTAGGCGATTCGGCACTCGTTGTTCCCGAGTCCGGGAGTAGCGTAAAATCCGGGTCCCGGGCTCAGCATCACGGTTGCGCCCCGGTAACTGAAGTCCTCCAGCAGCCAGCGGCAAAAGTCCTCGCTATCCTCGATGGGGAAGCGGGCGAAGCAGTAAAAGGCCCCACCCGGTTTGTAGGAATACACCCCCGGCATTTCCTGCAGGCGGCGGTACACCGTATCCCGACGGTTGCCGTAGTCCTCCTTTACCCCGGCGAGGTAGCCGCCATCGTCTTCCAGCATGACCTCACTCAGGCGCTGCCCCAGTCCGGGAGGACTCAGGCGAAGCTGAGCCAGCCGGTCTACCGATTCCCGGACGCCAGGGTTCCGGCAGACCAGGCAGCCGACCCGGGCCCCGGTAGCGCTATAGCGCTTGGATACGGAGTCAATCACGATGGCGTGGTCTTCCAAATCGGGTAGCTGGAGAATGGACTGCAGTGGGCTGTCGTAGCTGAACTCCCGGTACACCTCATCGGCGCAGAGGAAGAGATCGTATTCCCGGACGATCTCGGCGATGCGCTCCAGATCGGCGCGGGAGTAACAGGCCCCGGTGGGGTTGTTCGGATTGGTAATCACGATGGCCTTGGTCCGGGGCGTGATCTTGCGGGCGAAATCTTCCGGCGAGGGCAACTGAAAGCCGGTCTCGATCCGACAGGTGATGGGCACGACGTGGACGTCCGCCACGTGGGCGTAGCCATTGTAGTTGGCGTAAAAGGGCTCCGGGATAATGATCTCGTCGCCGGGATCCAGGCAGGCCAGCATGAAAAAGGAGATGGCTTCCGAGCCCCCCGTGGTGACCATGATCTCCTCAGCGCTCAGCTCCACCCCGAAGCGCTGGTAGTAGCCGCGGAGCTTTTTCCGGTAGGAGTAGATGCCGTTGCTCGGGCTGTAGTCGAGAATCTGCCACGGGAGCTTCCGGAACTTCTCCACCGCCGTAGGGTGCGTCAGAATATCCGGCTGCCCGATGTTGAGGTGATAGATATGTTTGCCGCCCGCGCGCGCGCGTTCCGCCAGGGGAATGAGTTTCCGGAAAGGGGACAGGGGCACGGTACGGGAACGGTGAGAGACGGAAGGCATGGTGTATAGGATTTTCGGGTGCCGGGCCGGATGCGGGTAGGTCCGATACCGGGTCAAAGTTACCGCCTTGGGTGACTCGCTTATTCCGGTCGGTAAAAATATTCCCCGTCGTAGCCTTCGTAAACGCCGCGAAACACCAGGCTGTCGGGCGTTCCCGCCAGCAGATCGGCGAAGTGGCGGGCGCTGTAGATGGGCTTACCGTTCACCCGCGTCACGATGAAGCCGGCGTTCATATTGGTTTCGGCTACCGGGCTGTCGCGGAAGATCGAGATGACCCGCACACCCCCGTCGGGCGTACGTTCCTTTTCCCCCTGCGTAAGGCTACGTACCTCGAAGCCGAGGCGGTGCAGCAGGTCGTCGGCCCGCTCGCTGACGAGTCGGGCGGGGCGGTTGGCCTTGTCCCGCAGGAGAATGGTAAGTTGACGTTCCCGGCCATTGCGCAGGTAGGTGACCCGGACGCGTTGGCCGGGGCGGTAGCGACTCAGCTGTTCCTGCATTTCGGCGCTGGAGTTGATGGCCACCTTATTGATCTCCGTCAGGACGTCGCCGACCTCGAGCCCGCCCCGGGCGGCGGGTCCGCCCGGCGTCAGGTCGGTGATGAGGGCACCCCGGGCGGAGGCCAGCTTGAGGCGCCGGGCCTGGGCGTCGTTGAGGGCCTGTATCCAGGCACCGAGTACGGCCCGTTTGACCACTCCGAATTCGCGCAGGTCGTTGAGCACGCGGTAGGCCAGGTTGCCGGGGATGGCGAAGGAGTAGCCCTCGTGGCGGCCGCTGTTGGTGATGATGGCCGTATTGATTCCGATCAGTTCACCGGCGGTGTTTACCAGGGCACCCCCGCTGTTGCCGGGGTTCACGGCGGCGTCGGTCTGGATAAAACTCTCGATGCGGTCGTCGGACTCCAGGACGTCAATGCTCCGGCCCTTCGCGGAAACGATGCCGGCCGTAACGGTCGAGTTCAGGCTAAAGGGATTACCCACGGCCAGTACCCACTCCCCTACCCGCAGGCTGTCGCTATTGCCGAACATCAAACTCGGTAATTCGGTGGCCTCGATTTTTAACAGGGCTAAGTCGGTAGTGGCATCCACGCCTACGATCTCCGCGTCGAACTCCCGCCGGTCCTCCAGGGTAATGCGGATGCTGCGGGCGCCCTCCACGACGTGGTTGTTGGTAGCGATGTAGCCATCGGGAGAGATGATCACCGCGGAGCCCGCCGTGGTCCGCTCCCGTATGCGCTCCCCGCCCAGGCCGGGCTTGGAGTAGGCCCGGACGGCGACCACCGCCGGGGTCACCAACTCGGCCGCCTTGATGAAGGAAGTCGGTGAACTGCTGGCGAAGGTGCGCAGGCGCAGTTCGTCACGGTTGGGGTTGTAAGACACCTGCTCCGCCGGTGCCCGCAGCTGCACCAGTCCGCCTACCAGCACCCCCAGGAGGGCGGAGCAAAAGCAGGCGAAAAGCAGGAGTAAGGGCTTCGGGGCAGGCATCCGCAAATCAACGCCGCCCCGATGCGGATTGTTACCTTTGTCAACGTGAAGCTCAATCAATCTCCCGACTCCGATTCCCCGCCGCCCAGCAATATCTTCGGCTGGCGCATCTCCTTCATCGGCCTGGCGGTGATCGTGCTGCTCGGGGCCCTGGCGGCCTACCGACACTACACCCTGGAGGTACCCGTGGGTTTCGACGATCCGTTGACCATGCCGCAGCAGCGCGACTACTACCACGAAAAGGCGGATCGGGAAGCAGCCGAAGCGGATTCCCTCCGTAAAGCCCGCTCCCAGTAATGCATCTTGACTTCCACAAATACCAGGGAGCCGGCAACGACTTCATCCTTTGCGACAACCGGAAGGGCAAGCTCTCCGAGGTCCTGGACCGGGCCGCCATCGCCCGCCTCTGTGACCGCCACTTCGGCGTGGGTGCCGATGGCCTCATGCTGCTCGGCCCGGCCGGTGATGACTTTGACTTCGACATGGATTACTACAACGCCGACGGTGGCCGCAGCACGATGTGTGGCAATGGCGGGCGGTGCATCGTCCGCTTTGCCGCCGACCTGGGCATACGCCGGGATATCTACCGCTTTTTGGCCGTAGACGGTCCGCACGAAGCCACCCTGACCCCCGCCGGCTCCGTTGCCCTCAGCATGAAGGACGTGCTCCACGCAGCCACTCACGAAGGAGACCTGATCCTGGATACGGGCTCGCCCCACTACCTCCGCTTCGTTGACTCGCTAGAGGAGATCGACGTGGTCCGGGAAGGACGGGCCATCCGCCAGTCGCCCGCCTTCCGCGCGGCGGGCATCAACGTGAATTTTGTCCGGGAAACTTCCACCGGCCTGGAGCTCGCCACCTACGAACGCGGAGTGGAAGACGAAACCCTGGCCTGCGGCACCGGCGTAACGGCCGCAGTGATCGGCTCCTTGCTCCGGCAGCCCCGGCCCGTCGATGGTCCCTTTAACGTCGCCGTCCGCGCCAGGGGGGGCGACCTGGCCGTCACCGGCGAACGCCACGGCGCCCACTTTCGTCACCTGCAGTTGATCGGTCCCGCCGTACGGGTGTTCAGCGGACAAATCACGCTCTAGTGCTCCAGCACGTCTACCTCAACGGCGATTACCTCACCCAGGAGGATGCCCGGCTGCACGTCTCCGACCTCAGCATCCTGCGGGGGTACGGCGTGTTCGACTACTTTCGCTACGCGGACCGCCGCCCCCGCTTTCTCGAAGACCACCTGGCCCGCTTCGCCCGCAGCGCGCCGATGCTGGGACTGCCTATACCGCTGTCGCCGCGGGAACTGGCGGGAGTCATCCTGGAGTTGATCGACCGTAACGCCGCCCACGACGGCGGCATCCGGCTGGTCCTCACCGGGGGCTACGCGACCGACGGCTACACGCCCACTATTCCCAACCTGCTTGCCCTGCCCTACGCGTTCACCCCTCCACCGGCGAATAAGTACGCGACCGGCTGCTCGGTCATGCTACACCGCTATACCCGGCAACTGCCCGCGGCGAAAACGATCGACTACATCGAGGGCATTCGCATCCAACCCCTGTTGCGGGAGCGGGGCGCGGACTTTCCGCTCTACGTGGACGATGCGGGGATGGTGCGGGAAAGCGACCGATCCAACTTCTTTATCGTGCGGGATGGAGAACTGTATACCCCCGCCGACGACATTCTGCTCGGCATCACGCGCAAGCACCTCATCGCCCTGGCCGGAGAGCTGGGTATCCCGGTGCGGGAGCAAGCCATCAGCGTGGAGGATGTGCGCGGCGCGGACGAGGCTATCATCTGCAGCTCGGTCAAGGGGGCCATGCCGATCACCCGTATCGACGGGCAAGCGGTCGGGA
This sequence comes from Lewinellaceae bacterium, assembly GCA_963803525.1. Taxonomy (GTDB): domain Bacteria; phylum Bacteroidota; class Bacteroidia; order Chitinophagales; family Saprospiraceae; genus Neolewinella. The sequence goes on along the minus strand of CAWDMV010000001.1, from coordinate 63,756 downwards.
GCGGGGCCGCGGGTGCCGTGACTACCCGCCTGATGCAGGGCTGGCGGGAGTATACCCAATAGCAAAGCCCCGACCGTAGGCTACGATCGGGGCTTGCGCGGTTATTAGGGATAGAAAGTCTAGACTTCCTTGTCGATGTTACCGGTAGCGGCGTCCCCCTGGCCTTCGTTGGCTTCGGCGAGGGCCTCCCCGGCGGCTTCGGCGGCATTGGCTTCGGCGGCGGCTTCACCGGCTACGTCGGCGGCAGCGGCGATGCTGGCCTCGGTAACACCGGCCTCGGCGCGGGCGGCATCCAGCTCCGCGGTGGCGGACGGCTCGGCAGTTGCTTCCTCACCGGGAGCTTCCGTTTCCGCAACGGGCTCGGGCTCGGGAGCGGGCGGCGGTGGCGGGGTACCGGAAACGGCGGCGCGGAACTCGGCGTCCTTCTGCTCCTGTTCGGCCCGGCGCTCGGCCGTGCTGCCCTCCTTCGTGTCGATCCACTCCTGGAACTTCTGGTCGGCCTCCTCCTGGGAAAGCGCTCCCTTGGCTACCCCCCGCATCAGGTGCTTCCGGTAGAGGACGCCCTTGAAGCGAAGAATGGCACGCACGGTGTCCGTAGGCTGGGCACCCTTCATCAGCCAGTCGTAGGCCGACATGCGGTCGAGCTCGATGGTGGCGGGTACGGTCATCGGATTGTAGGTGCCGATCTTTTCGATGAACTTACCGTCGCGGGGCGCGCGGGCGTCCGCAATGACGATGTGGTAAAAGGGACGCTTACGACGGCCCTTACGCTGAAGGCGAATTTTAACTGGCATGGTGACAACTTGTCTTTGTTAGTAATGACCGGCCTACTCCCGCCAGGGGGCAGCCGGTTTTGCCGGGGCGCAAAGGTAGTAATTATTACCGTAGCCTACCAGCCTTTGTGCCGCACATTTTTGGTATCTACCACCGCACCCGCGTACGCGCCTACTCACCAGCTCAGGGTTGCTGGACCGGTCCGGAATACCGACCTTGCGAACGGCCTTTTCCCGGTGGCAACGCTAGAAAACAACGGAGCCGGCGTGAAACATCGGGGATAATGGTATGTTAGCGCCATAAACCCTCCGGGCCTAATTCACCAGCAAAATCACTCTCCATGAAGTTCTTTATCGATACCGCCAACCTCGACGACATCCGCGAAGCCGAATCCCTCGGCATCCTCGACGGCGTGACCACCAACCCGAGCCTCATGGCCAAGGAGAGCATCTCCGGCGACGATAACGTACGGGAACACTACCGGAAAATCTGTGAGATCACCGACGGGGACGTGAGTGCCGAGGTCATCAGCACCGACTTCGAGGGCATGAAGCGGGAAGCCGCCGAGCTGGTCAAGATCGCCGACAACATCGTCGTCAAGATCCCCATGATCCGTGAAGGCGTGAAGGCCCTGGCCTGGTGCCGCGAGCAGGGCATCCGCACCAACTGCACCCTGGTCTTCAGCGCCGGACAGGCCATCCTAGCCGCTAAGGCGGGCGCCACCTACGTGAGCCCCTTCATCGGCCGCATCGACGACATCGGTTGGGATGGCATGAGCCTCATCTCCGACATCGCCGAGATCTACGCCATCCAGGGCTTTGAGACCGAAATCCTGGCTGCCTCCATCCGCAACGGCTCGCACATCGTCTCCGCCGCCAAGGCCGGTGCCGACGTGGTCACCTGCCCGCTGAGCAGCTTCGAGAGCCTCTTCAAGCACCCCCTGACCGACATCGGGCTGGAAAAATTCCTGGCTGATCACAAAAAGGCCCTGAGCGTCGTATCTTAAATTTACGCCGCGGTCCGGGAGCCCCCCGCGGCTCCCGGGCCGCTACTCCCTTACTTCCCAGCTTTACCTCTCACCCCTAGTCCCCTAATGAGTAAGCCAAGAGTAATAAAGAACTACGACAAGCTCGACGACGAGCTCCTCGAACAGATCAAACTCAACTATCCGCAAGGCTTCGAGCGCAACCTCATTCGGTTCACGGACGTGAACGGGAAGATCGCCAGCGCCCTGCCCTTCGAGACGCCCGAAAAATACTACCTTATCCGGATGACGAAGTCCGAGGCGCAGCTCATCATCGAAGACGACGACGACTATGATGACGACGGCGTCCTGACGGACGAGGCGCGCGAGGAATACGGCGACAAGTACGACGATGAAATCGAAGAGGCCGACATCGATCTCGACGAACTCTCCGAGGAGGACGTCGACCGGGACGAAGACTAGTGCTTCAGGACCGAAATAAGCTGCACCATGATTTGCCCTCGCGGCGCTGCACTTCCCAGCCAAAAACCCACCGTAGCTACGGCTATGCTGAACTTTTGTCCGCTCGTTCACCACCACGCTGTCGGCTTCAGGCTATCGCTTAGTTCAATCCTGAAGCACTAGCCTATGGGGTACCTGCTCACCGTGTCGGGCTCACCGGACCCCCGGAGTTCCAACTCCCGGTTTCTGGCGCGTCTGACTGACTATACCGCACGCCCCCTCCACGTTTCCGCCGACCTCAGCCGCCTACCCGCCTTCCGCCCCGCCGACGATGCCGCCCCCTGGCCTCCCCTGGTGCAGGAGTGGCGCAAGCAATGGCGGGAGGCCCACGGCGTAATAATCTCCACGCCTTCCTACCTCCACAACCTGCCCGGCATCCTGAAGAACGGTCTCGACTGGCTCGCTACCTCCGGGGAAGCGGCGGGCAAGCCGGTCCTGGTGTTTACCTTTACCCCCGGCGCACCGCGGGGGGAACGCGCGCGGCAGTCGCTGCTGTGGTCCCTGCAGGCGCTCAACGCCCGCGTCCTGTTGGAGGGAGGCTTCTACCGTCCGGACTTTGATTTCGACGCCGTACCCAGCGCGAACGAGTCCGTGCGGGAAGTCTTACAGGAGGCTTTGCGCCTGTTCGAGTAAACCGAGTCGCATGCGCGCCTACCACCGCTTCGCCGTTGTCACCTTCGTCGTCACCTACCTCGTCTTAGGTTTCGCCATCGTCGACGACTTTGGCATCAGCTGGGACGAGGGCGTGCAGCGCCGTCACGGCCACGTTACGATCGAGTACGTGGCGGATCGCTTCGGGATCGACCACCCCCCCCTGGATACCGGCGGCAAGGGCTTCGCTCCCTACGGGATGATCTTCCAGATCCCCGCTACCCTCCTCGAGCTCATGTTGGGTGCTTCCGGTGACCCCTACCGCTACTACCGCCTCCGCCACATCATGAACTTCCTGCTCTTCGGCGTGGCGCTGCTCTTCTTTTACCGGACGCTGCGGCTGCGGTGGCCCGAGCGGCTGTGGTACCCCCTACTGGGTACGGCGATGCTGGTACTGAGTCCCCGCATCTTCGGCCACGCCTTCTTTAATCCCAAGGACCATACCCTGCTGGTCTTCTACCTCATTGCGACCTACACGCTGCTGAACTTCCTCAAGAAGCGCAGCAACGGGGCGCTGGCCTGGCACATTTTGGCCTCCGCCCTCGTACTCAACACGCGGCTGCCCTCCCTGATCATTGTGGCGGCGACGGTACTCATCCTGGTGTGGGAGCAGGTCTTCGAGCGGCCCGGCAACTACCGACGCCTGGCGCAGGCTGCCGTTTACCTGCCGCTGTCCCTGCTCCTGATGGTCCCTTTTTTTCCTTACCTGTGGGCGGAGCCCGGGACGCGCTTATCCGGTGCGCTGTCCAGTATGGCCGATTACGACTGGGGGGGCACGGCCCTGCTCTTCGGTAAGCGGCTGCAGGCCCGCGACCTGCCCGCCTATTACGTCCCCGGCTGGATTTTGGTGACTACCCCGGTGGCCTACCTGGTCTTTATGCTGACGGGTCTGGGGCGCACCCTGGCGGCCACCCTGCGGCGGGGCTGGCGGGGGCGGTTGTGGTCGGATCGGCTCGGTCAGATGGACTTCCTACAGTTAGGGCTGAGTTGCGGACCCGTGCTGGTGGTGATCGTATTGGGTTCCACGCTGTACCAGGGTTGGCGCCACCTCCACTTCGTGTACCCGGGGCTGGTGTTTCTGGGGGTAGTGGGTTACGACGTACTGCACCGCCGTTTGCCCCGGGTGGCCCCCACCTTCCTGGCGGTAGGGCTCAGCGTGGTCGCCCTGGATATGGCGCGCATCCACCCCCAGCAGCAGGTCTACTTCAACGAACTGGTGGGCGGTAAGCCGTTGATCAAGCGTTTCGATATGGATTATTGGGGGGTGGGTTTTAGGCAGGCCTTTATTCACCTGGCGAAAAAGGTCCCGGACGGCGAAGTGTGGGGGGTCCGCTGCGAGACGTGGCCCTGTGCCGACAACCTCCGCTCCCTGCCGCCCGCCTACCGCGGCAAGCTGGAACTGAATCAAGACTGGCTGAGCGCAGACTACGTTGCGACTAACTTCCTCTACGTGAACGATGCGACTATGTACTGGGACCGCCAGGACTATTTCGCCAGGCCGGTCTTCGAGCTCGCACCGCGGGGAGACATCATCGTTGGCATCTACAAACTTAAGCCCTCCCGACCCCGTGAGTAAACGCATCGGCCTGCTGTCCGACACCCATTCTTACCTCGACCCCACCATATTCACGCACTTCGCGGAGTGCGATGAGATTTGGCACGGCGGAGACGTGGGCGATCCCCCGGTACTCGACGCCCTGGAGGCGTTCCGCCCGGTCCGGGGCGTGTACGGCAACATCGACGATACGGCCATCCGCAAGCGACTACCCCTGAATAACCACTTCGAGGTGGCAGGCATGCCCGTACTCATCACGCACATCGGGGGCTACCCCGGCAAGTACACGGCACGGGTACGCGGACTCCTCGACGAGCTACGGCCCCGGCTGTACATCTGCGGCCACAGTCACATCCTGAAGATAACGATGGATAAATCGCGGAGCGTATTGCACATGAACCCCGGCGCCTGCGGCAAACACGGCTTCCACCGAATGCGGACGATCTTGCGTTTTACCATCGCGGACGGACGCGTCGAAGACCTGGAGGTGATCGAACTCGGGCTGCGCGGTAAGATCGATTAGTCGACCTTGGACTCGGGCAGCTCCAGGCCCATCGTCTTGGCCCGATCCCGCCACCGGTCCCGCGCCAGGCGCTGCATGTCCTGGGTACTGTCCATCTCATCCATGATCTCCAGGCCGAGGAGGGTTTCCATGGCGTCTTCCATCGTTACTATGCCCTCCATTCCGCCGAACTCATCGACGACCAGGGCGATAGGCTCGCGCCGCTGGAGCATGCTGTTGATGAGCTCGTGGAGGGAGGCGTCCTGGGAAACGGTCAGTATCTCGCGGCCCAGATCCCCGACGCTCTCGCTTTGCCGCTGGTCGATAATGGCCTTGTAGATCATATCTTTTAGCACATAGCCCACTACCTGATCGCGCGTCTCCCCGAAGATCGGGTAGCGGCTGAAGGGACTGTTGTCGAACTTCTCGTAGAACTCCTGGATACTCAGGTTGGCCTTGGCTCCGACCACTACGGTGCGGGGGGTCATCACGTCGTGAACGGTGAGGGATTCAAAGCTGAGCAGGTTACGCAGGATGCGGCCTTCCTCCTCCTTGAGCTGCCCGGTTTCCGTCTGCGCCTCGGCCATCATGGCGAACTCGGTCCGGGTCAGGGCGGTACCGTGCACGTCCCCGCCCTTCAGGAGCCCGTCGATCCAGTTGGAGATGCGGACGATCTGCAGGAAGGAGAAAATCTTGACCAGCACGTCGAGGGAGCGCACCGTGAAGGGAGCCAGTTTCTTCCAGTAGGTAGCCCCCAGGTTCTTGGGGATGATCTCGGAAAAGATGAGGATGGCCAGGGTCATCACCACGCTCACGATGACCTCGTAGGACACTTCGTAGTCCGTAAACGGGAGGGGCATGCCGCCTTCGCCAAACGCCGCACCCGTGCTCGCGCCCACCAGGATAGCCCCCACGGTGTGCGCGATGGTATTCAGGGACAGGATGGCCGTGAGGGGTTCGTTCAGCTCCTTCTTGAAGCGCTGCAGCAGCTCGCCTACTTTACTCCCCTCCTGCAGCTTGACCTGGACGTAGCTGGGGGTAATAGACAGCAGGACCGCCTCGAAGATCGAGCACAGAAAGCTGAAGGCGATGGAGAAGAACGCAAAAAGCAGTAAGGAGACCATATGGGGAGCGAGTTAACTTCTCTTGAAGGCAAGCCCGGGCCAATTAGTTTACATACAGCTTTTGAAAGGGGACGATCACGTCGGCGGGGTTCAGGGAGTTCAGGGCTCGCAGTTGCTCGACGGAGATGCCGTACTGCCGGGAGATGCCGTAGAGACTTTCCCCTTCCCCTACCTCATGGGTAGCCCGTCGGTCGGCCGGTGTCGGGGAGGCCGCGGGGTAGGCGGAAACCGCAGCGTTGCCGGTATTGGCGGGCACCCCTCCGCCTCCGTATGCCGGGGGATTAGCGGGCGGGGTCGCGGGTGCGGGGCGGGCGGGCGGAACAACGATATTCACCGGGGTAGGCCGCTCGACGGGCAGCGGCGTGGGGTAGTCCGGATAGGTAACCCGCGGCACCTCGACGGCTGCCTCATTTGGACTCGGGGTCACGTAGCGGCTCGGAGGTGGCGCCGCGTCGGCTTCCGCGGGGGCAGTCAAGGTTTCCGGCGGGCAGGCACAATCGGAGGTGCGAAGCTGCTGGCCGACCAGCGGTACTTGCTGGTTACCTAACTGATTAAATTCCCGGAAGCGGGCGGTCGTGTACCCGTAGCGAAGGGCCAGGCTCGCGATGGTCTCCCCCCGCTGTACGGTATGCCACTGGCCGGCGGGGAGTGGCGCCGGAGCGGCAGGGGTAGCATAATCAGTTTCCTCGGCGGGCGGGGGCACCACCACCGGGTAGGGGTTGCCGACCGGGGGTGCGGGGGCAGCCGGTGCCTGCGGCAGCCCGTCGTAGGAATAGTCCGCCTCCTCCCCAACAAAGGTTTCGGAGGCGTATTCCTCGGTGCCGATGCGCAGTTCCTGTCCCGGAAAAATAGTGTTGCCGTTCAGTCCGTTCGTGGCCTGGATCGTGTTCACGCTGAGGCCGTAGCGCCGGGCGATGCCGTACAGGGTTTCTCCCGGCTGGACGCGGTGGATGACTACGGGCGTAGCCGACGGCGCGGCAATCGGAGCGGGAGCCGCCTTCCCGCTGGCCTCCTCGGCGTAGAGCACGGGAGCCTGCTGGGTATACACGGAGGGGGCTTCCGCCTCTACGTAGTAGGGTACGAAACTTTCCTGGGCCGCGGTATAGGCTGGCTCGGGTTCATTTTCCGTGGCGCAGCGTTCCTGCAGGTACTCCAGCAAAGGCGCGCCGTTGACCTCTTTAGCGGTGATGGTTGCGTCCGTCGTGTAGGTCCCGTTACCCGTCAGCCGTCGTTTGGTGATCCCGAGTCCGGGAACTAACTTATAATCGATGACCGGGTACGCGCTCCGGGGATTCCGTTGCTGAAAGAGGTAACCCGTGGTGCACGCGGCTCCCTCGCTTCCCTCAAAGTACACCCGTGTTCCGTCGCTGCTTCGCCCCAGATCCACGCCGATAATGGTGTTATCGAGACTGAAGGCAAAATCGGCGAAGGGAGAGCGGTAGCTCAGTTGGTTATCCTGCCGCTCGAAGAGAGCGGCCATCACGACGGGCTGCACCTGGTAGCGACCGACTTCGTCTTCCAGCAGAATGAATACCTGCGCCTCCCCCTCATTGATCCGCTCGGCCAGATCGGCCGTGAGCCGCAGGTCGTCGCACTTGAGGTAGTTGTCCGGGAGCGTATGCTGAAGCCCCACGCCCTCCCCATCGGTCTCGAAGAGCAGCTCGGTGCCGCCGCCGAGGGAGAAGCTGTAGGAGAAGTAGTCCATCCGGGACTCGTCCCCCACCATCCGCTCGTAGCGGATGTAGTTGCCACAGGCATCATTAAACAGCACGTACAACTGCTCGGCCCTACCCACTTCCCACGATAGGAAGGCGAGTATCACGAAAACTAATTTCATCTTCTAAGTAGTTTGGCTTCGTAAGTGGAACAGGGCTTCAGGAAGGTAACGGTGCTTTGTCTGCTAACTTGTTTGTACACTAAGTCTTAAGGTAAGTCCAAAAGTCGTCGCGGCCGGCGATTCATCGGAAACCGCTGCTGGTCGTTGGGAACTATTCCGCCCGCGCGGACTTTGAGTATAGCATGCTTGAATTCCGAATCTTTAGGGGAAGTTCGCCACGACGCAGCATGCCTCCGGGCCAAATGTAAACAAATTGCGCAGCACCCACCCGTACCCATAAATAATGAATGCATGAAATTTACCCGCTTTCTGCTGATTTTGCTTCCGCTACTATCGGCCTGTACCGGCTCCGAGGGCCGTCAGCAAATCGACCTCAGCGATTCGGTGGTGGAGCGACCCGTTGATGGGGTAGGCCACTACGTGTATGCCCTATCGCTACCCACGCAGGTTGCCGCCGGCGAAACCTTCGAGGTGCAGATGGAGTGGCGTACCGTCGGCAGCGTCGATCCCAATGCCCGCTATACCATGGATCTCCTCCTGAGTGGTCCGCGGACCAAGGTGTACTCCCTACCCTCGGGGGCCAACACCGTCGGTGAGCTGCACCTCGCCAACTGGCTGAGCTACCCCATCCAGGTACCGGAAGATTTTACGTCGGGCACCTACGCCCTGGGGGTGCGGCTCCGCAACGAGAAACGCGAAGGCCAGCAAGTGCCCCTCGGCTTTAGGTCCGAGCTGGAAATGCCGGACGGTTTCTACCGCCTGGCGGGGATAGAACTGACGGACACGGAGTAAGTTAAGCCTCCACGTAGTAGTCGTCGAGCCTGCGCTCCTGCGGGTCATGGAGCTTGTCGACCGACTTAGCCACCAGCATCGCGACGGTCGCATCCCCCGTCACGTTAGCTACCGTCCGGCACATGTCCAGCGGACGGTCCACGGCAAAGATCAGGGCCAGGCCCACCTCCGGGATACCTACCTGACCCAGTACGATGACCAGCATGACCATCCCCGCTCCGGGCACGGCGGCCGAGCCGATACTGGCCGCCAGGGCCGTGGTGATGATGGTGAGCTGGTCGCCCAGCCCCAGTTGCATCCCGTAAGCCTGGGCGATGAATACGGCGGCTACCGCCTGGTACAGGCTGGTGCCGTCCATATTAATGGTCGCCCCGATCGGCAGCACGAAGCTGGTCACTTCCTCGTCCACGCCCAGGTGCTCCTCCACCCGCTCCATGGTCACCGGCAAGGTTGCCGCGCTTGAGCTCGTGCTGAAGGCGAGCAGTTGTGCGGGACTGATGCCGCTCATAAACTGCGAGAAGCCAACGCCGGTGAACACCCGTACAAGCAGCGGATACACGATGATGACCATGATGGCGAGTCCGCCCAGCACGCAGCCGCTGTACTTGAGCAGGGCGAAGAAAAGGTCCTTGCTCGGGGCCTCCACCACGAGGGCGGCCAACAGGGCGAACACGCCGTAGGGAGCCGCCAGCATGATCATATCTATGAGCTTGAGCACGACCTCATTGACCCCATCGAAGAAGTCCTTGACCGGCTGGGCCCGTTTGGGGTCGATGAGGATGAGGCCGATGGCAAAAAAGATGACGAAGAAGATCACCTGCAGCATGTTGCCGTTGTTGCTGGCCGCGCCTACGATGTTGTCGGGCACCAGGTCTACCAGGGCCTGGAGGGGGCCGGCCTGGGTTTGCTCGCTCGCGGCCGTGATCCTGGCACCCGCGTCCGCGGCAAAGTCGTTGAGCAGGTTGTCCCGCGTGGTTTGGTCGATGCCCCGGCCCGGGCCGACCACGTTGACGATCACCAGGCCGATAACGATGGCCAGAATCGTCGTGGAAATATAGAGCCCGATGGTGCGCACCCCCATGCTGCTGAGCTTGGAGATGTCCTTGAGGTCGGTGATGCCCTTGATGAGGCTGGCCACGATCAGCGGGATGGCAATCAGCTTGAGGCTGTTGATGAAGATCGTGCCGAAGGGTTTGATCCAGTCGCCGACAAAATCGCCCCACCCCTGGCCGGCCGCCAACACGCCGAAGGCGACGCCGAGAACCATGCCTAGTAATATCTGCCAGTGGAGCGCGAGCTTCTTCATATCGTCGGGAGTGAGGCCCCAAGCTAGAACATTTCCCCCATTCTCCCGCCTAGATCAGGTTGGGGTACTCATCTTCCGGCGGCTTCGGAATCGCGTGGACCATCGGCAGGTCGACCACCTTGGCTTCCTGGGGGCCGATGGTGATGAAGCGCAAAAACCCGCCGTGGGCTTCGGCAATGTGGCGCGCGAAGGTGCGGAAGTTGTGGTAGTAGAGGTAGTCGTAGGGCTGGCGCAGTTTCGGCAGAATGGTATTCAGCTTCGACAGCTCACCAACGATGTACTTATCGCGTTGCTCCTGCCCGTTTTGCATGCCGTTGTAGAGGTCGCGGATGCGCTGGGAAAGCCCCTCGTCGATGGTCTCGTAATAGCCGTTCAACCGGCCCCGGTTATTGTAGCTGCGGATATCGGCGAGGCGCTGGGCCTCGGTCAACTCTACCTCGTCGAGGTGGTTATCGGCGGCACCCACCAGGATGGTGATGAGCGGGATAACGTCGAACATCAGCTGTTGCTCCTGCGGGGTAAGGGTATTGAACTCTCTCAGCATTACTTTCTACTTTGGGCCGGCAAACATACAATGTACACCCTAAGGCCATGCAGCAATCTCTCCTTTTTTTGATGGCGGTGATCGCCGGTGCCATGCTGGCCGTGCAAGCGGGCCTAAACGCCGAAATGGGGCGGGCCGTGAAGAGTCCGGTCTACGGCGCTTTCATCTCCTTCGTGGCCGGGGGCATCGCCCTGTTCGCCTACTGCCTCGTGACGCGGGTACCCCTGGGTAACGTGCGCCGCGCCTTCGAGCTGCCCTGGTACTACTGGATGGGGGGGGTGCTGGGCGGTTTTTACGTCTTTGCCATCATCGTCCTGGCGCCCCGGCTGGGCGTGGCCCTGACGATCGGCCTGACGGTAGCCGGACAAATGGTCTTCAGTTTGATTATCGACCATTACGGGCTGCTTGGCATCCCCGCGCATTCGATCAACTGGATGCGCGTCATCGGCGTCTCCCTGATCATCGGGGGCGTGGTGCTCTTGAGGACGAATTGAATATCCTTACCTTTACCGATTCTAATCGCACTTTATGGGATGGTTCAAACGATTGAAGGACGGTATTCAAACCGCTACGCGCAACAAGAAGGAGGCCCCCGAAGGCCTCTGGTACAAATGCCCGCGCTGCAGCGAGACCGTCACCCGTAAGGAACTGCGGGAGAACATCTTTAAGTGCCCCCACTGCAACTACCACGAGCGCATCGGCTCCCGGGAATACTTCGACCTGCTGTTCGACGGCAACTTCGAGGAGTACGAGGCCGATATGGAAGCCGTCGACGTGCTGCAGTTCAAGGACCTAAAGTCGTACAAGGATCGCCTCAGGACCGCCAAGAAACAAACCGGACTGTCCGACGCCATTCGCGTCGCCCGCGGCAAGTTGAACCGCCGGCCCATGATCGTAGCCTGTATGGACTTCAGTTTCATCGGCGGCAGCATGGGCAGCGTGGTGGGCGAAAAGATCGCCTTCGCTATCGACGAGGCCCGTAAGACGCGCACCCCCCTGCTCATCATTTCCAAGACCGGCGGGGCACGCATGATGGAGGCCGCCTTCAGTCTGATGCAAATGGCTAAGACCAGCGTCAAGCTCAGTCAACTCGCTAAGGAGGGCGTCCCCTACTTCAGCCTCATGACCGACCCCACCACCGGTGGCGTCACGGCCAGCTACGCCATGCTCGGCGACATCAACCTGGCCGAGCCCGAAGCCCTCATCGCCTTCGCCGGCCCCCGGGTCGTCAAGGAAACGATCAAGAAGGAACTGCCCGAGGGCTTCCAGACCTCGGAATTTCTGCTCGAGCACGGTTTCCTGGACTTCATCGTGGACCGCGCCGAACTGACCGAACGCCTCAGCGACCTACTTCACCTCTTCGAGTCGGCCCAGAAGCCGGTTTAGGCGACTGCACCACGGCCTTCCTCCTCCCTCCGCCCAAGCCACCGCCGCACCCACCGGGCTATGATCACGCCCAGCCGCAGCCAGCCGCCGGGGGAAGTCAGGGCACCGATATACCGGATCAGTGAGGTAGCGACTTCCATAAAGTAGTCCACCCCCTGCCCCATTCGGTGGAGGTAATGCGCGTGGCGGCGGAGGTCCTCCGCGCTGGCCGCCGCGTCGGCGAAAGAGACGGCATCGAAGTCCAGGCCGAAGCGCGTAGACAGCACCGGGTGTACACCGTCCACGGCCCCACCCAAAGAAACGAAAGGTCGACCCAGTAGATAGTGGCCGACAAACCGGAAGCCCTCGAAGAAGAGACTTACGCCCTCCTGAATGCGCTTGACCAGCGATTTAGCAAAGTCGAAGACCGCCCCCAACAGCTCGGCCACCGCTCCGGCTATCCACCGCAGCACCCGCCCCGCCGCCCGGAATGCTCCGCGAATCAGGCCGCGCAGGCCGTAGTACACCCGGCGGTTGGGGTGACGCTGCTGTGCTCCAAAGGCGGGTTTCAGCTGCGCTTGCCCCTCGGCAAAGCGGTCATCCAGCCGTTCTTCCAGTCCTTCCTCCGCGATGCGCTGCCAAAGGACGGATTCTTCTTCCCGCGCTTCGGCTTCCGAAGGTGGAGCGTAGGCATCGAGGAGGCGGCCGAAGCGTTTTAAATCAACCACGTAGGCCGCGCTATCCTCCCCCCGGACCAGCAGGCGCGCCAACTGTCGCCGGTTCAGTACCGGGTCCGTAGCCTCCCCCTCCTGCTCGATCAGGCCCTGTAGGGCCGCGTGGCTGAGGGGCCCGAACGCGCCATCCAGCATACCGGTATAGAAACCCGCCCGCCAAAGCCCCATCTGGAGCAGCCGTACGCCGAGTCGGTTGTGCCCGGTATCGACGTGTACCTCCTCCCGCCTCAGTCTGCGGCCCGCGCGGCGGCGTAAGCGTTCCGTTCGCTGGTCCGTCGGTTCCGCCTCCACCGGCGCGGCCGCGCTATCCAGCTCGTACACCAAAAAATAGCGACCCGCACTTCCCTCCAAAAAGCGGTGACACACGCGAAAGACGTCGAACAGGTGACGGGCATCGAGCAGCAGCCGGTGAATCTCCAGGGGCAAGTGGACGGCATTCGCCCGGGGAAGATGATCTTCGATTGCTCCCTTGAGGGAGTTATTCAGGCTGTGCAGGTAGGGCAATAGCTCGGCGTCGAAGTAGGCCTTCCTTCGCTCACTCCGCCGGTCCACGTAGTCGTGGAAATAGGCGCGGATGCGAAAGGCGAGGCATCGTCCGTAGGCGCTCCGCTCCCCCACCCGGTACTGGGCGTGCTCGGCCAGTTCCCCGTCGAAGGACGTGTACCGGGAAATGCGGTAAATCAGTACCGACAGGTAGCGCTCCACCCAATCTAACTGCGCTTGCCGCAGGTGCGGTGGAAATTCCTCCAGTGAGCGGTAAGCCGCGGGATCGTCTTCCGCCACGAACTGCCCGGCGGCTACGAGCACGGCCCCCAGTAAATCGGCGGAGGGAGGGTCGTCCGCCGCCCGGAACACGTGCCACCAGCGGAACTGCTCGGGGGTGAGGTAGGCCAGGTCGGTGAGGTGCTGCACGAGCTCGTGCCACTGTCCGCGGCGATTGCGGCCGGCCCTACGCTCGGGCCCGAAGGCGCGTTCCGCTCCCGCCGGATAGGGCAAGGCGTAGCGCACGGTCATTTCTTCCGCCACGGCCCGATGGGCGTCCTCCGTGACGGCGGGGGAAAATTGCAGTTCGCTGATCCGTCGACAGGCGACCGTAAATTCCGCGACTTTCACCGGCGGCTATTTGTTGCTGCCTAATAAGAGCTTGGCGATGCCGTCAGCCATTGCTGCCCGGGCGATGCCCGCCGCCTTGACGGTCTCGTTGTGGAATTCCAGGTAGATGGCCTCTTCCCGGCTGATGTTTTCCTTGACGAAGGTCACCGTGTCCTTATCGATGCTGACGTGAGTGGCCGCCAGGGCGGAGATCTCGGAGTCCCGCTTTAGGATGTTCCCCTCGAGTTGCCGCATGATGCGCGAAAAGCGGAGCGGCTTACCGCCGTCCGGGTTCTCCGTTTCCGTGAGGTCGCTGACCCGGATCGTCAGGTTGCCGGTGAGGGTGACGACGTCCAGACTACTCATGTCGTCGATGAAGTCGCCGAAGGTTTTGTTTTCTGCCATGGGGGGAGGGGGTGAGGGAGTGAAGGGGTAAGGGGGTGAGGGTCAGGCGTTGGAGGTTCGGAGGTGGGTTAGGCGCTTATGTAGATCACTTTTGTCCATTCCCGGGACTATGTCCAAGCAATTTTCCTCTAGGAGGGTGTAGCGGAAGACGGGTTTTTGTGTGGGCGGAGCGGGGGGGGTGTAACACAGGAGCAGGTCGCTGAGGAAGGTGTAGGCGCCCATGGTCAGTCGCGGGCCCTGGGGATCGCGTTTGGTGCCCCGCTGGGCTTCGGTATGGGCGGTGTAGGCGTGGCAGCTTACGGCCTCCCCCAAGTCGTTAATGTAGGCACCCCCGGCGATTACCTGGCAGCCGGCACTCCAGTTGGTGATGCCCCGGCCGCTCCAGTGGATGTTGATGGTCGGGTTGGGATCCGGGTCGAATCCATCGCGGCGATTCTCGGGGGTGAGGGCACCGTGGTCGTGCACGTCCCGCAGGACCAGCACGCCGGCGGTGGCGGGGCGGGCGGCCCTGTAGATGCGCCAGCGCCGGTTCGGCCCCAGGTTGTGCCAGTTGAAGCGGTAGCGGTGCTGTCCCTCCAGCAGGTAAGCTTCGGCACCTTGCGCGGCATTGGCGTCGGTGGAACCCCAGAAGTAGAAGCTGCGGCCGTTGATCAGGAGTACGAAGAGATCGTCGGGCGGCCGCTTGCCCTCCCGGTCCGGTGGGGCGGCAGCGTGGCGGCGGATACCGATGAGGTGAGGTTCGTCGGAACTAAACTGCCACTCGGCCGGGACCAGAGAATCTCCCCGTACGTCAGCGGCGACCAGGTGTTGCATGGAACCGGTCGGGTGCTCCCGGTAATACGCGGCCACCTCTGGTAACCAGCCCATCCACTGCAGGTAATCCTGGGTAGGCGGACCATCCATCCAGCGGCACCGTCTGCCGGTGTTCCGCCATTCATGTAGGTAGTAGGTGGTGTGGCGACCCACGATGCCGTCCGGCCAACAGGCCGGCCCCTCACGGGGAGCGGGGGGCGCCAGGTCGACGCTGCGGACGTACTCCTGGAAGAGCCTCACCGCGGCCTGAGTGACGTAGCCAAATACCCCGTCGTGTACGGCGTGCGGCATAAAGCCCGCCCGCTGCAGCGCTCGGGTCAGCTGGGTGATTCGGTCTCCGGGTATGGGCTCCCAGTCTCGCCACAGGTTGCGGCTGTCGTCGCGGAAGCGCACCTCCTCCGCCGCGAAGCCAGCGGGGTGGTGGTAGCGGGCCAGGAATGACTGCTTGTCCACCTCGCTTAGCGAGACCCACTCGTCGACTCGTCCCAGGCGCAGATTGGCGTTCATAGTATTCTATTCGAAGTGGTCGCGTTCCGTTACTAAATCCGGCCACTGCATATTGAGGCCCTCCAGGGCGTCGACTACAATTTGGGTCATCACGTAATCGCGGTACCAACGCTGGTCCACGGGCACGATATGCCACGGCACCTCGCTGCGGGCGATCGCGTCCTCGTAGGCGGCGCGGTAGGCGTCCCAGTACTTCCGTTCCTCCCAGTCTCCGTCGTTGTGCTTGTAGTGCTTATCGAATTCATTGACCCGTTCCATCAATTCCTCCCGCTGCTGGTCCTTGCTGAGGTGGAGGTAGAATTTCAGGATCAGGGTGTTGTTATCGTACTGAAGTAATCGCTCAAAGGCATTGATACTGTCGATGCGGCGGTCCACTCGCTCCTCGTCGATCCACCCGTGCACCCGCTGGATCAGCACGTCCTCGTAGTGGCTGCGGTTGAAGATCACCATCTCCCCCCTGGCCGGCATTTCTTGGTGGATGCGCCAGAGGAAGTCGTGCCTCAGCTCCTCTTCCGTGGGCTTTTTCCAGTTCACCGCCCGCAGGCCGTTGGGCGTACAGGCGCCAAAGACGTGCTTCATCGCCCCATCCTTGCCGCTGGCATCCATACCCTGCAGAATGATCAGAACGGCGTGGTTGGCCTCCCCATTCAAGAGGTGCTTCAGTTCCCCAATGCGCTCGGCCCGCTCCTTGGTGACCCGCTCCGCGTAGTCGCGGTCCAGGTCCTCCGGTGCGCGGGTAGAAATACTACTCAGATCAATTTCTTTCATGTTCGTCATGCTAATTCATCCATTCACCCCTTCACTCCCTACCAGAAATACCCTACCAACAAGAACGTCAGCACCAGCAACACCACGGCCTGGTAACGGTAGTTCTTGTACCACGCCACGCCCTCCAGTTCACGGGTTTCCGCGTCGAGGATGGAGCGACTGTAGGTGTAGCTGGCCACTTTTTCGGGAGCCGGCGGGGGGGTTAAGTTACTCACGACGATGTTCAGGATGGCACAGGCCACAAAGAGCAGGAAGGTGCGGTGCAGGAAGTGCATTTCCAGAAAAGCGTTGGGTTCGAGGCTGCCCCGGGAGACCATTACGTTCATCACCACAAAGACGACGGACACCAGGGCACCGAAGATCAGGCTGTAGAAGGCCCCGTCGCCGTTGGCCCGCTGGTAGAACATGCCCACGATAAAGGCCGCGGCCACGGGCGGGGCGATGAAGCTCAGCACGATCTGCAGGTATTCCCACAGGGAGGCCGCCTTCTCGATCTGGGGGGCCCACAAACAGGCCAGGACGACCAGCACCAGGGTGGAGGCCTGCCCGATCCGTACGAGCTGCTTGCTGGTCAGGTCGGGCTTGAGCTTCACGGCAAAGTCCATCGTGATCAGGGTGGAGGCCGAGTTGAAGGTGGCGCTTACCGACGACATCATCGCCGCCAGTAGGCCGGCCAGTACGAGTCCGAGCACGCCGTTGGGCAGCAGGGTGAAGAGCAGCAGGGGGTAGGTGGCGTTGGGACAGTCCACCAGGTTTTGGCAAACGCTTTCATCGGGCAGCCGGTAGTTCAGGCTGGCGATGTCGAAATCCTTGAAGAGCAGGATGGCCAGGGTACCCGGCAGCACCATGATGAACAGTACGGGCAGCTTGATGAGGCCGGCGAAGAGCGCTCCCCAGCGGCCGTGGTCGAGGTCCTTGGCCCCCAGCACCCGCTGTACCATGAACTGGTTGTTCGCCCAGAAGTAGAAGCCCAGGATGGGCGCGCCGAGCAGCAGGCCCGTCCAGGGCATGAAGCGGTCGTCAGCCGGCCGCACCAGGCTCAGCACTTCCTCGGCGGTCTGGGGGGTGTAGTAGGTGGTTTCGTAGACGCGGTCGGCCAGCGGAATGGTGGTCGTCGCCACCCCGTCCATGAGCCCGGAGGCCGCGGCGTCGATCTCGTTGATGTTCGGCAGTTCCCCGGCCGCGCCGAGGGCGTTGAGCTGGGCGATCATCTGGTCCCACCCCCCGACCTGCTCGAAGGCGAAGTACGTAATGAGGCAACTGCCGATGACCAGCAAGATGGCCTGAATGACCTCCGTCTGGATCACCGAGTTCATCCCGCCGGGCACGGTGTAAGCGGCCGCGGCCAGCGCGAGGATGGAAACGATGGCCAGGGTGGTCAGGCCGGGGAAGAGCAGTTTGAGCACCACGGTACCCACGTACAGCCCCGCCGCGGTATCGATCAGCACGTTGCCGATGATGGTCACGAAACTGAAGTAGTAGCGCGAGCGGGCATCGTAGCGGCGCTCCAGAAATTCCGGCATGGTGTACACCTTCGAGCGGAGGTAAAACGGCAGGAAGAAGATCGCGAAGAAAACCAGCACGACCGAGGCCAGCCACTCGTAGTTGAACACCTGGGTGTTGGTCTTGGCCGCATCGCCCGCCAGTCCGACCAGGGTGGAACTCGAAATGTTGGCGGCAAACAGGGAGATGCCCACGATGGGCCAGGTCATGTTGCGTCCGGCCAGGAAATACTCCTCCGAAGTCTGGGCCTTCGCCGAATACAGGCCATACCCCACGATGAAGATGGCGTAAACCGCCATGACGGTTAGGTCTAGGGCGGACAGTTCGAATGAATTCATAAATCGACTTGCTACGTAGGTGAGCTCCGCGGGGCGGAAAATAAAGGTGTAAGTATAGCGTTTTTTCGTCCGCCCCGCACCCGCGTCCCCGCCCCTCCCCCACCGGGGTGACCCAAATTTCCCTAATTTTGCCGCTATGACGAAGTACCTGCCCGCCGGCATCCTGCTCCTGGCCCTGGCCTGCGGGTCGGCGCGTACCGGTCGCACGGCGGACCAGCCGCCGGTGCGGGTCGAAGCCGTGCAGGAAGCCGCCACCCGCGAGCGCTTCGGGCGTCGCCCCTTTTCGGAAGTTCTCTTCTCGGGCATGACCTGGGCCGAGGGGCCCCTGGTGCTCCCTTCCGGCCAGGTGATCTGCTCCGACGTACCCCACAACCAGGTGCTGGAGTGGACGCCCGGCGGCGGCAGCCGGGTCTGGCTCCCGAATTCCGGGGCGGCCCCCGACGACTACAGCCGCGAGCCCGGCTCCAACGGCCTGGCACTCAACGCCGCCGGCGAGCTCCTGCTGTGCCAGCACGGCAGCCGGCGGGTGGCCCGCATGGAAGCGCCCCTTTCTGCCCCCCGGGCGGAGTATACCGCGCTGGCCGACCGCTACCAGGGGAAGCGCTTCAACAGCCCCAACGACCTCGTCGTGGCCGCCGACGGCAGCGTGCTCTTCACCGATCCACCCTATGGCTTACCCGACTGGGCGGAGCGCGACCTCGACTACTGCGGGGTCTTTCGCATCGATCCCCGCGGGCAGGTCACCCTGCTCACCCGGGAGTACAGCCGGCCCAACGGCATCGGCCTGAGCCCCGATCAAAAAACCCTCTACATAGCCAACTCCGACGGCGACCGGGCGGTGGTGACGGCCACCCCGATCCTGGACGGCCAGTTCACGCTCGGAACACCGCGGGTGCTGATCGACGCCACGGCCCTGGCCGGTACCCTGCCGGGCGTCCCCGACGGTTTGGCCGTTGCGCGTGACGGCCGTATCTATGCGACCTGTCCCGGGGGCGTCTGGGTGATCGAGCCCGACGGTACGCTGCTGACCAAACTTCGGACTACCGGTCCGGTGTCCAACGTCGAGCTGTCTCCGGACGAAGACTGGCTGTACCTGACCAACCAGGACCGCCTGGTCCGGGTTAAATTGAAAGGATTATGATTGAGTTAAACGACCACGACCTCAACGAAGCCGCCACCGCCATTCGCCGCGGCATGGAAGTGTACGTACACCGCGCTCACGGGCGGATGATGATCGCCGACGACCCCGAGCGCAACGTGCGCGCCGACCCGGAGGTCTTCGAGGCGATCATGCAGGACGTGAGCACCGACCCCGACGCCTACGTCCACATCGAGCGCATGACGGCCCCCGAGGCCATCAAGGTCATGGCCGCCTTCACCGACCGGGTGCGCAACCAGGAGCTCTGGCAGGCCCTGACCTACGCCCTCAAGCGGCCCAACCCCTTTCAGAACTTCAAGGCGGAGCTCGGGAAGTTCCCCAAGAACTACGAGAAGTGGCGGACCTTCCGGCAAAAGGAGTACACCGCCTACGTCCGGGCCAAGATGGCCGAAGGGCAGGAAGCCTAACTCGTGGGCCCCGACACCGTGCGGCGCCTGGCCCGGCGGCGAATCGACCGGCAGCGCTGGGACCAGGCCGTTGCCGCCGACCCCCGGCCCCTGCCCTACGGACTTGCGTGGTGGCTCGACGCGGTGACCGACGGCCAATGGGACGGACTGATCGTAGGGGATTACCGCACCGTGCTCCCCCTGCCCAGGGCCCGGCGCTTTGGCGTGCTGCCCTGCCTGATCCGCCCCCCCTTTACCCAGCAGCTGGGACCCTTCGGGGCCTCACTTCCCGACGACGTATCCCGACTCCTCGCGGCGGTGCCCCGAAGCTTTCAGGTATCCCTGCCGCTGCGGCATCCGCCCTCTCCTTTCGTGATCCCTCCGCGCTTCACTGCCCGGCGGCGTACCAACCTCATCCTGCCCCTCGCCGCCCCGATCGCGGAACTGCGCATGGCCTATCCCGGGAAGTTGCGGGCCTTTCTTCGTCAAACCACCACGGACCGCCTGGAGCCGATGGCCGCCAGCGACTTCGTCGTAACCGCCCGGGAGCAGCTGGCGGGGAAGGGGGGCCTTGGCGACCGTCACTTCCGCAGCCTGCACCGCCTGATCTGCGCGGCGGAGGAACGCGGCATGGGCCGGTGTCATCAACTGCGGGAGGAGGGAGTCTTGCTGGCGGCCAATTTCACGCCGCGGTGGCGGGGCCGGACGATCAACCTGGCCGCCGTCTCTACCGACCGGGGCAGGAAACGGCGGGGGATGAGTCGCCTATTGGACCTACATTTTCAGGCCGGGGCGGGGGACGCGGGTGCGGTGTTTGACTTCGAGGGCTCGGAACTGCCCGGGGTCCGGGACTTCTTCGCCAAGTTCGGCGGCGTGAACGAGGGCTACCTGCTCCTTGAAGGCGGGGTGTTCGGGCGGGGCTAGCCGTCAACCACGCATCCGCTTCGCCGTTGTCCTGACAAACGCCCTTACCCATGCCCGAGTTACCCGAGGTCCACAATTTCAAGCTCTACTTCGACGCCGCGGCTAGCGGTCAGACCATTGCCGGGGTGACGGTGCACGATGCCTACATCCTGAGGAATATGACCGGCCCCGCCTTCGCCGATGCGCTCACCGGTCGCCGCATTGTAGACAGCCTGCGGCGGGGGAAGTACCTGTTCGCAAATCTGGACAACGGCCACGCCCTGCTCCTCCACTTCGGCATGACCGGTGACCTGAACCTCTACCAGGACGAGGTCGACCGTCACAAGTTCGAACGCTTCGCCCTACACTTCGCCGACGGGAACATCCTCGGCTTCGACGATCCCCGCAAGTTTGCCCGGGTGCTCTACCTGCAGGACCGGGATGCCTACATCGAGGAGATCAAACTCGGCCCCGACGCCCTGGACATCACCCAGGAAGCATGGCTCGCGGCCGTGCGCGGACGCAAGACCACGATCAAGGGTATCCTGCTGAACCAGTCGATCCTCTCCGGCGTCGGCAACCTCTACGCCGACGAGATCTGCTACCGCACGCGCATCCACCCCGCCGCGCGGGTCAATGAGTTGACCGAGGAGCAGTTGTCAGCAATCCACGCGGAAACCGTGGCCGTCATGACCTACGGCACCGAAAACGCGCCCTACTATAAGGACTACCCGGAAAACTGGTTCTGGCACGTCTGGCGCGAGGAGGGTAAGGCCGGACCGGGGGGCATCGGGGAGGTGAAGGTCACCAAGGTGGCCGGGCGGACGACCTACTACGTCGAGGGGTGGCAGAAGTAACTGCCCCCCCCGGCCGTCGACGGCTGGGGGGGTGTGGCTACATCCGTTCCGGCATGTCGATGCCCAGGATATTCATACCCGATTCGAGCACGTTACCGACCGCCCGGCAGAGCTGGAGGCGGAAGGCGATGGCGGCCGCGGAATCCGCATTCAAGATGCTGACGTCGTGCCAGAATTTGTGCAGGTTCTTGGCCAGCTCGTAGCAGTACATCGCGATGAGCGAGGGGTCGTAGGCGGCAGCGGCGTCGCGGATCAGTCCGGGGTAGGCGTACAGGAGGCTGATCAGTTCGCGTTCGGCGGGCTCGAGCGTGGTGTAGGTGGCGGCACCGGACAGGTCGCGCTCCCCCGCCTTGCGCCAGACGGCCCGGGTGCGGACGTAGGCGTTCTGCACGTAGGGGCCGGTCTGCCCCTGTAGGTCGACGCTCTCCTTGGGATCGAAGACCATCCGCTTCTGCGGGCCGACCTTGATGATCTGGAACTTCAGCGCCGCCATACCGATGTTACGGATGATCTCGCGGCGTTCCCCCTCACTGAGCTCGCTGGTGGCCTCGCGTTCCAGGCTGGATTGGTAGGCCTCCTGAATGACCTCATCCATCAGGTCGTCGGCGTCGACTACCGTGCCCTCGCGGCTCTTCATTTTGCCGGTCGGCAGATCGACCATCCCGTAACTGAGGTGGTAGAGGCCGTGAGCGTAGGGCTCCTCCAGCCGCTTGAGAATTTCGAAGAGCACCTGGAAATGGTAATTCTGCTCGTCGCCCACGGTGTAGACCATCCGTTTAGCACCGAAGTCGTCGTAGCGCAGCCGGGCGGTGCCGAGATCCTGGGTGATGTAGAGACTGGTGCCGTCGCTGCGCAAAATAGCCTTCTCGTCGAGTTTGGCATCGGTGAGATCGACGAAGACCGAGCCATCCTCCTTGCGGTAGAAGGCGCCTTTTTCGATGCCGTCCTCCACCATATCCTTACCCAGTAGGTAGGTCTGGGATTCATAGTACAATTTGTCGAAGCTTACCCCCAGGCGGCGGTAGGTCTCCTCAAACCCCTCGTAGACCCAGCCGTTCATCTTCTTCCAGAGGGCCACGGTTTGCGGGTCACCGTCCTCCCACCGGAGGAGCATGTCCTTCGCGGCGGTACCCAGTGGGCTGTAGGTATTGAAGTAAGTATTCTTGTAAGCCTTCCAAAACGCTTCCGGCTCCAGCTGCTTGGGGTTATTGGCGATGATCGTCTGGGCCTGCTCGCTTTGCTGCCACGACCGATACTCCTCCCGAAAGCGCTGCTCGAAGAGCACGTAGAACTCCCCGACGAAGTGGTCGGGTTTTACGCCGGCCGATGCGGGCGTAGCGCCCTTTCCGAAACGCTCCCAGGCGAGCATGGATTTACAGATGGCGATGCCGCGGTCGTTGATGATCTGCACCTTTTTGACGTCGTAGCCGGCGGCGGATAGCAGTTGGCTGGTTGACCACCCCAGCAGGATGTTGCGGACATGCCCCAGGTGCAGGGGCTTATTGGTGTTGGGACTGGAGAATTCTACAACGACCCGCTCGTCTCTAGGAGCTACGCGGCCAAAATCGTTCTGCAGCGCGCGCTCGAGCAGAAAATCGGTCCAGTACCGGTCAGCAATGACGAGGTTGAGAAACCCCTTGATGACGTTGAAGGAGGTGACTTCGGCGATGTGCCCGGTCAGGTAATGGCCCAGATCGGTGCCGATTTCTTCCGGCTTTTTACGGGCAAGGCGGGTGAGCGGAAAGGTGACCACGGTGAACTCCCCCTCGAACTCCTTGCGGGTAGTCTGCAGGGTGATGTCGAGGCCGGAGGCCTCGGCTCCGTACAGGGCGTGCAGGCCATTGCGCACTCCGGCGGTGAGAATTTCAGCTAGTTCCATCATAAGGGCGGCAAAGATAGGGTGTCGGGCCGTCAACCTTACAGCTCTACCGGAGTCAGACCGGCACGAATTTGTTCCAGCGCCTCCTGGACCATCGTACGCATCTTCTGGGGGTTGCCTTCGGCCGCGGCGTGATGCGTCAGCATCGGTATATACTGCGGATCCTGGAGGGTCGAGATAAGTTGCAGAGCGGCGATCTTCAGCCGCAGGTCAGGTCCGCGCAGCACCCTACGTAGAGACTTAAACTGCTGGCGGCGCAGTTGATCGACGTCGACATCGGCCGGCGGGAGTTCCGGACCAACGGACTTGACCTGTCGTTGCCGACGGTCAAGCAGGGGAACGATTAGCCGTTTGAGGGAGAGCTCGAGCAAATTGTCAAGAAATTCAATTCCGCTGACCTGGATCGCCGGATTGTCACTGAGCAGGGCCAGGTGTACCGGGATAATATCCGCCGGGGGGTAACGCAGCCCCAGTAGCCGGAACAAGCGGTTGAAGGTACCGGCCATTCGCTGCCGCAGCAGACTACTGTAGGCCTCCCGGTAGGTCAGCTCTTCCTCCGACCTCTGGAACCGTTGCAGGATGTTCTGTACGTTGAGTTGCTGCTGTTGGGAATCGTAGGTACGGGCTTCCGCCACGATCATGCGGTAGATCAGTTTACCCGGTACCGTCCGTTTAGGGAAATCGCGGCGCACCGCGTTGAGGGCCCGGTAGACTTCCATCCGCAGGGGCAAATCGTGGGGATACCACCGCTCCACCATGGCGAGCAGCACGTCCACCGTTTGCTGGCGGTCGATCTTTTCCAGCACGGACGGCAGGCGCCGCAACTCGGCCAGCGAAAGATCCTTGGATGCCACGAGGCTCGGGACGACCGCTAACAGGCCGCCCTGGTACTGCACCAGCGCATTGATGGCCAGGGGGCGCAGGGTAGGGTCTACAATGAGGTGCAGGAGGGGTACGATCAGGTCTTCGTGCAGGCTTTCCCCGGCCGCCAAAATGGCGTGGCGTACGGTTTCGGGATCCTCGTCGACCAGGCAACGCTGGATAAAGGCGCGCCCGGTCGCCGTGTTGGATCGCCCCGCAGCCACCAGCAGATACCGGTACCACTTCCCCCGGTCCTCGGGAGACCGATCGCCCAGTTTGCGGATGTGGTGACGCATGCGTTTGCCCACCTGCCACTTCCGCTGACTAAAATCGTTGCCCGCCGTTTCGGCAGCCAGGCTGACCAGGGCCGCCCCGGCAACATCCACGTCGGGATCCTCTAGTAGCGGCAGCAGTACGTCGCTACCCACGGCCTTCCCCCGCGAAAAGAGGTAGTCGAAGGCGGCCGAGCGCACCTGATCGTCTTCGTCGCGCAAGAGGGGCATGACCTCTTCGACCAGTTCGGCCCCCGGCTGCAGGTAGAGACTGCGCAGCGCCCGGGAACGTACGCTCGCCGCGGGGTGCCCGAGCAATCGCCGCACGGGCTCGCGGAAGGATTCGCTGCTCAGGTCATCGGTCCGCTCCAGTACGTACAGCAGTTGCTTTTCGTGGGTGCTCATCTGCCCCTCCTCCAGCACCTGGAGGAAGCCGGCCATCACCTTGCGGTGGTGACTCTTGAGGCGGCTGCGTTTTTCCTTAGGTTTGAGGTGAGAAAGCTGGGCCCGGAAGGCCTCGATGTATTCCTCCCGGATCAGGATCACGCTGACCATCCAGGCAGCCACCAGGAATAGAATGAACCAGCTGATGGCCGGGGCGGATATGCCCAGCACCTGCGTAAGCGCAATGAGCAGCAGCCCCCCGATACCGCCGGCGAGGCTGTCCACGAAGACGTCGATGTACGTTTTTACCTTTTTCTTTGTGTCCTCGTCGAGCGGCAGGAAGAGCATCTCCACGCTGGCCCGACTCAGGCTCTGCTTTAGGCTACCATCCACGGAACGGCTGAGGATGGCGGCGTTCAGTCCCGGCATGAACAGCATGACCATGGCCCCGAGTCCCAGACCGACGGGCAGAAACAGCAGCGCGCCGCTCACGCCCAGTCCCTGCACCACCCGGTGGGTGAGTAACAACTGAATCGCGAGGGCCACGATATTGAAGGTGGAGTACCAGAAGCCGAAGAAAGCCGCCAGCCGGTCCTGGTCGCCGTAGCGCTCGGCCGCCAGCACGCTGAACTGGTAATCGACCAGCTTGGCAACCGTCACGCTCAGCGCCACGATACCGCAGAGCAGCAGGAGGTGACGGCTCTCCAGGATCAGGCGGTGGGGTGCCTCGTAGCCCGCATTCGATTTCTTCTTGCGGGAAATCACGCTCTGTTTGCGGGCCACGTGGCGTTTCCAGACGTAGGTAGTCAGGAGGAGACAGGGCACGAGCAGGCTCGCCGCGAGCAGAATAAGATTACGCGCCCCGATCTCCCGCGCCAGCAGGGTCGTCAGGTAGCCGCCGGCGATGCCCCCCGCGATGGCCCCGGCGCCGATCAGCCCGAAGAGCCGCTTGGCCTGGCGGACGTCGAAGACGAAGCTGGCCATCATCCAAAATTGGGAAGCGGCCAGCACTCCGAAGATGGCGGTCCAGAGGTAAAGTGTAATGGCGATGGCCGGTTGCGCCAGCGGCAAGCGCATAAAAGCCGCGCACACCAGCAAAATACCAAGACAAACGACTAGCGATACGATGCTTACTTTCAATAAGTTATACCGCCTGAGCGCCGCCGAGTATCCGGTGCTGACGATCGCGGCCAGTACGGCCGTTGCCAAAAATATGTAGGGTAGTCCGACGGCCCCGTATTCGGAAAGAAAAAGCGCACTGGCCGTCGGCTTGACGATCAGCAGGGTGCAGATGATGAGGAAAACGAGCAATTGGAGCAACAGCACGGGCCCCCACTCCCCCGGGCGGGCGCGAAAAAGCTTGCTCAGAACCTGCTGCATACGGATTTGTTAACTCCTAACTAACCAACATCCTAAACCAGATTTTATGTCATCCTCCCCCCGTTTCGGTGAAGCTTTTGCCGATATAAACAACACCCCCCGCAAAGAAACCATTATTCTCGGTGGCGGCTGCTTCTGGTGCGTAGAAGCGGTTTTCCTGGACATCCAGGGCGTCGAGCGCGTGATCAGCGGCTACGCCGGCGGCAGCGCCGAGACCGCCAATTACGACGCCGTGTGCAGCAAGCGTACCGACCACGTGGAAGTCGTGCTGGTAGAATTCGACCCCGAGGAGATCGACCGCCGCGAGATTCTCGAGATCTTCTTCGCCGCCCACGACCCCACCACCCCCAACCGCCAGGGCAATGACGTCGGCCCCCAGTACCGCAGCGCCGTGTTCTACACCAGTGAGGAACAACGGGAGGCCTCCCAGACGGTCATGGATGAGCTCGTCCCCGAGCTCTACGGCAAGCCGGCGGTCACCGAGCTGCGCCCCTTTGAGACCTTCTACGCGGCCGAAGATTACCACCAGGATTATTACAATAAGGTCGGCGATCGCAACAGCTACTGCAGCTTCGTCATTACCCCCAAAGTGAGTAAGATTCGCAAGAAATACAGTCACCGCCTCAAATCCCGTGCATGAAACACTTAGCGGCATTGCTTGTATTGTTCCTTTTTATCCGTCCCGACACCGTCGGGGCCCAAACCCCATCCACACCTATGGATACCACCAGTTATAGCTTGGGCATCGTGCTGAGCCAGAACCTTAAAAGTCAGGGATTCGACTCGATCGACGCCGCCAGCCTGGCCAAGGGCTTCGAGCAGGGACTCGACGGCACCGCTACCGTCACCCCCCAGGAAGCCAATCAGTACATCCAGTCGTTTTTGCAGCGTAAGGCGGAAACCGCGGGTGCATCGGCCCGCCAGGAGGGCGAAGCCTTCCTCGCGAACAACGCCAAGCGCCCGGAGGTCCAGGTGACCGATTCCGGCCTTCAGTACGAAGTGCTTCAGGAGGGAACGGGCAAGAGCCCCAGTGCTACCGAGACCGTTGAAGTACACTACCACGGTACGCTCACCGACGGCACGGTCTTCGACAGCTCCGTCGATCGCGGCCAGACCATTGAATTTCCCCTCAACCGCGTGATTCCGGGTTGGACCGAGGGCGTGCAGCTCATGCAGGAGGGGGCGAAGTACCGCTTCTATATTCCGTACGACCTGGCGTACGGGGCTCAGGGATCGCCCCCCAGCATTCCCCCCTTCGCCGCCCTGGTTTTTGACGTGGAGCTTTTCCAGGTTAAATAAGCGAGGCGACCGGCTGATCGACGGGGCTGCTGCCCATGTACTGCTGCAGCAGCTCCGTCAGTTGGTCGAGCGCGCCTACGCCGTAAGCTGCGGCGCCGAGCATGGTGACGGTGACGATGAAGGTGACTACGCGGGCCTGACGGCGGCGCTTACGATCGTTCTTAAGGGTGATGTAGCTCATGGTTGGTTTGACTTAGTAAGTTGGCGTTACAAATACTGAAACGTCTAATATACCTCCGTTCATATCCTGGCTCCCAACCCGTTACTTTAATTCCGATGTACGGCCGCCCTTGATTACGGAACGGTCCATTTTCCGCCGGAGTGGTAAGCCCTCCCCCTCTAAACCTTAACACATGCCCCTCGCCGACCTTTACCAAAGCCTGAGCCGGGAAGTTGCCGCCGCCGGCGCACGCCTGGTCGCGGTCACTAAGACGCACCCGATCGCGGTCCTTCAGGAAATGTATGCGCTCGGCCACCGCGACTTCGGCGAGAACCGGGTGGCGGAGCTGCAGGAGAAGTACGCGGCCCTGCCCAAGGACATCAACTGGCACTTTATCGGCCACCTGCAGTCGAAGAAGGCGCGCGACCTCGTACCCTTCGTCCACCTCGTCCACTCCGGCGACAGCCTCAAGCTCTTGCGCGAACTGGACCGGCGGTCGCCGGAACGCCGTATCGACGTCTTGTTGCAGTACCACATTGCCCGGGAGGAAAGCAAGTACGGCCTGAGCGAACAAAGCGGTATCGAGCTGATGGAGGACCTTCAGCGCACCCCCCTGAAACACGTGCGGATCGTAGGCGTCATGGGAATGGCTACCTACACCGACGACGAGGCCGTCGTCGCGACGGAGTTCCGCCGTCTTCACGATACCTTCACCGTCCTCAAGGACCGCTACTTTGCAGAAGACCCCTCCTTTTCTGAGATCAGCATGGGGATGTCCGGGGACTACACCATCGCCTTAGCTCAGGGGTCAACCCTGGTCCGTGTTGGCAGTTTGCTCTTTGGCGAGCGCGGCGCAGGCGCTTAGAATTTCCAGGCCAGGATCCGGCTCCGTTTATTTCCCTGCCCCATATCGATGACCTTCACGGTTTTCGCCCCGAGCGCATCCAGCTGCTGACGGGCGGCCTTCAGATACCCCTTCCGGGACACCAGGGTGGTGAACCACCCGATCTGTCGGGCGTAAGTGACGCTCTCGTCGATCATCCGCCGCAAAAACCCCGCCTCTCCCCCATCGGTCCGGAGCTCCCCGTCCACGCCCCCGAAGGTCAGTCCGGTATCCCCCCGTCCGAGCTTCTCCCACTTTCTACCGCTGGCCCTGAGGGCATCCTCCCGACTGGCGAAAAAGGGGGGGTTGCACATGCTTAGCTCGAAGCGTTCCCCCTCGCGCACGACGCCCGCAAAGACCCGGGACGGGTCGGCTTGCCTGCGAATCTCCACCGCGCGGCGCAGCACCGGATTAAACTTCACGATCGCCTCGGCCACCCGCGTACTCCGCGCATCCACCTCCGCGCCAACGAAGGACCAACCCAACTCCCCTACCCCCAGGATCGGATAGATAACACTGGCCCCACATCCGATATCCAGCACCCGCCGGGTGGTGGGATGCAGGTCGTTGAGGTAAAGCAAGTAATCCAGACGCCCCGGCAGGGGCGGCGTCAGGTTTTGCGGGGGAATATCCCAATGCTGCAATCCGTAGTCGCGCCGTAAGAGCACGCGGTTGAGCAGGTAGACGGCCCGTTCGTCGGCGAAATCTAGCGACGTTCGTCCGTCCGGGGTTCGGCGCAGGAAAGGCTCCAGTCGGGGCTCCAGCCGGGTCAGTTCGGCAAAGTCGTGTTGACCGGCGTAGCGGTTGTTAGGGTGCATAAGGTGGAAAAAGTGAAAACTCCAGGAAGGGGGCCGGTAGGGAACCCGGTGGGGTTGAACGGCGTTGAAACCAGGATAAACTTAGCTATGAAAATCTTCCACTGCGGAAACTGTAATTATCCCGTCTACTTCGAGAACGTAGTCTGCGGCAACTGCCGCCACTGGCTAGGCTACTCCAGCGAGGCGGACCGTATGATCGCCCTCACTCCGGGACAAACTTCCTGGCAACCCTACGCGAACTCGACCGCTACGTTTATCTACTGCAGCAATCACGCCCACCAGGCCTGCAATTGGATCATCCCCGCGAACGATCCGACCGGCCTCTGCGATGCCTGCGACCTCAACCGCACCGTTCCCGACCTCCGTGATCCGGAGCACCTCCAGGACTGGCAGAAGCTCGAAGAGGCCAAGCACCGCATGGTCTACTCGCTACTGCGGCTGGGACTGCCCGTACGCGACCGCATGGATGCCCCGGACCGGGGGCTCGCCTTTGACTTCTTGGCCGACGAAGATCCGAAGAAACGAGTGATGACGGGCCACGACGAGGGGCTCATCACCCTCAACATCGAGGAAGCCGACTCCGTCAGCCGCGAGGCCACCCGCGTCCAGATGAACGAAAAGTACCGCACCCTCATCGGTCACTTCCGCCACGAGGTCGGTCACTACTACTGGGACCAGTTCGTGGCTACGGATGCGGGCCTCCTCCACGAGTTCCGCCTTATTTTCGGCGACGAGCGGGCCGACTACGGGGAAGCGCTTCAGCACCATTACCGGGATGGGGCGCCCGCCGACTGGGAGTCCCGCTTCATCAGCGAGTACGCCACTACCCACCCCTGGGAAGACTGGGCCGAAACCTGGGCCCACTACCTGCACCTGATGGATATGGTCGAAACCGCCCATGCCTTCGGCATGACCATCGACCCCGGGGGAATGCCCGACCGCATGATGAATGCCACGGCGGACTTCGACCCCTACCAGCAGCCGGACATGGAGCGCATTCTAAAGGTTGGCGTCCCCCTGACCTTCGCCATCAACAGCCTCAACCGGGGCATGGGGCGACCGGACCTCTACCCCTTCGTGGTGAACGGCCCGGTCAGGGAGAAGCTGGCCTATGTTAACAAAGTGGTGCAGCGGTACGCGGGCAAGGAACTTCCCACGGCTCCTTCTTTGGCCTAGCCTTCCGTAGGACAGGGTTTACTCATGCATAGATCCTACTCCAACTTAAACTTCACCGGCAGATTAAACTGTACGCGAACGGGCTCGCCGTCCACCATACCCGGTTCCCACCGCGGCATGCCCGACACGAGTTGGAGTACTTCGTCGCGAATATCCTCACTGATGCCCCGCACGGATTCAATCCGGGTAATCTCGCCATTGCGTTCGATCACGAAACTCACTACGGCCATGCCCTCCACCCCAAACTGGCGGGCACGCATCGGATAACGAATATGCTGGTAAACGTAATTGAGCATCGTTTTGTCGGCACAGGCCTTGCGCTCGGGGTAATCCACGTGCTCCTCGCAGCCCGGAAATAGCGGCATCCGCTCTACCGTCTGATACACTTCGCCCCCTTCATCCCTGCGGAAGCCGGCCGCACGCCCGCCAATCAGCTTACCCGCCGCGTAGACCACGGTGTCCGTAACCACCCCCGTACTGTCGTACTGGATGGCCTGCCCGTCAAGCTGACCGTCCCGGTAGGCGACCACCTGGCGGACCGTCCCGTTTGCGTGATAGTCCGTCCAGTTCCCTACGCGCTTACCGGCGCGGTATTCCCCCTCCGAGCTCAGGTGCCCCTCCCGGGCGTAGTAGCGGTAGTTGCCCTCGGAATTGTCGTTGACGTTCTGGCCCTCGAACCGGAGCTCCCCGGTGTCGTACCATCCCCAGTCGGCTCCGGCGCTTACCTTGCGCTTTTTGTCGGCAAACTCGACGTAGCGGATGATCTGTTTGGTTTCCGGAAAGTAGGTTCGCTCCGCGTATTTTCCCTCCGGGGTCCGCGTGATCACCCGCTGGTAGGTGGCCTCGATCTCCACCTCTCCTTTCGCGAAGTCCTCGGCGTAACGCCCGGCAAAGGGGGAGGAGCGCTTTTGGGCCAGGAGGGCAGGTGCGGTGCAGCCCCCGAGCAGCAGCACGAAAGTCAGTAGTTGGTATAGTTTAGGCATTTGGATTGTCGATCTTGCAGACCCAAAAGTACTTCCCTCCTGGATACCTTACCCCTCTCCCACCTTGCCGCCTTCATCCGCCGGGTCTTTGCCCTGAATCTCCCGGAACCGGTGTGGGTATCCGCGGAGCTCGCCCAGGTCAGTGAGTCGCGCGGCCACGTCTGGCTGACGCTGGTGGAGAAGGGCATCGAAGACGACGAGATCGTCGCGCAACTGGACGCCGTGGTGTGGGCCTCCGCCCTCCGACGGGTGCGGCAGGAGCACGGGGCGCGGCTGGTCACCGGATTGCTGCAACACGGGATGTCGGTGCGGCTGCGCGTAAGCGCCTCCTTTCACGAACGTTTCGGACTCAAACTGGTCGTCGAGGACATCGACCCCGCCCACACCCTGGGCAGCCTGGAGCGCCGGCGGCAGGCCACCCTGGAAGCCCTGAGCCGGGACGGGCTGCTCGACCGCAATGCCACCCTGCCCATTCCCGCCGTCCCCCAGCGCCTGGCGGTCATCAGCGCCGACACCGCTGCCGGCCTGGCCGACTTCCAGCGACAGCTCGCCGAAAACCCCTACGGCTACGCCTTCCAGACTACCCGTTACCCGGCCGCCATGCAGGGCGCGCAAACCGGCGTGGAGGTGATGGCCCGGCTGCGTCAGATCGCCCGCCGCGCAGCGGAGTATGACGTGATCGTCCTCGTCCGTGGCGGAGGGGGCAAGACCGACCTGGCGGCCTTCGACGAGGAAGCCCTGTGCCGGGCCGCCGCCGCCGCGCCGCTCCCCCTGCTGACCGGTATCGGCCACGAGATCGACGATAC
This sequence comes from Lewinellaceae bacterium, assembly GCA_963803525.1. Classification (GTDB taxonomy): domain Bacteria; phylum Bacteroidota; class Bacteroidia; order Chitinophagales; family Saprospiraceae; genus Neolewinella. The sequence continues at coordinate 31,454 of CAWDMV010000001.1, read as the reverse complement.
GGTACTGGACCGGGTGGCGCATCGCAGCCTTAAAACGCCTACCGCAGTGGCCGTCTTCCTTGTCGAGCACCTGCTGCGGGCGGAGTCTACCCTCCTGCAGCTCGGCCGGACGATCGCCGCCGGTGGCGAACGGGAGGTTGGCGGGCAGACCGCGCGGCTGGAAGGATTACGGCAGGGGGTGGACCGTGCCGCCGCCGTGTCCCTGCAGGCCGCGCACCTGCGCACCGCCGCCCTGGAGCGGGATATCTGGCAGTCCTCCCAGCGCGTGCTAACGGATGCGAAATTAGACCTGCGGAACCGGCAAAAACTCCTGCAGGCGCTGCGCCCGGAGACGACCCTCGCCCGGGGCTATGCCCTGGTAAGCCAGGAAGGAACCTTGGTAACTGATCCACAACAACTGCGCCCGGGCACGGTAGACGTCCGGCTACGCGGGGGTAAGGTCATGCTGCGGAAGGACGATTGATCAGTTGCCGAAACCAATGGACTTCTTACCGGTCTTGCTGTTGCGGTAGAGTGCGGCCATACGGATGGCGGTAACGGCGGCTTCCGTCCCCTTGTTCCCGTGCTTCCCGCCCGCCCGATCGAGGGCCTGCTGGTGAGTATTGGGCGTGAGCACCCCGAAGATGTAGGGCTTGCCGGTGGCGATGCTCAGGTTGATGAGGCCCTGACTGACGGCCTTGTTGATGTACTCGTCGTGCTGGGTCTCCCCCTTGATGACGCAGCCCAGGCAGATCACGACGTCCAGCTTTTCGCGTCCGGCGAGGATGCGCGCGGCCGCGGGTAGCTCGAAGGTGCCGGGGACCTGCTCCGTGTGAATATTGCTTTCCTGGGCGCCGTGCTTGACCAGCGTTTCGTAGCAGGCGGCATACAGGGCGTGGGTGATGTCCTCATTCCAGTCAGCCACCACGATGCCGAAGGTCATGGGAGCGGCGTCGGGAATATTGCTTGCGTCGTAGCTGCTGAGGTTCTTGAGGGCGGAGGCCATGGTCGTGGATTTAGGGGGAATACACCTGACCGGCGGAGACGGTTCTAGCCGATGAAGGGCAGGCGGTCGACGTCAACGTTGCCGCCGGTCAGGATAATGCCCACCTGCTTACCGACGAACTCTTCGGGGTAGCGCAGTACCGCGGCGAGGGGAACGGCGCAGCTGGGCTCGATGATGATCTTCATGCGCTCCCAGATCAGGCGCATGGCGGCGACGATCTCCCCCTCGGAAACGAGCAGAATCTTAGGCACGTAGCGTTTGATGATCGGAAAGTTGCGTTCCCCCAGGTTCGTGCGCAGTCCGTCCGCCACGGTTGTATTGGTTGCGTTGACCTCGACCCTGCCACTGGCCAGGCTGCGGGCGGCGTCGTCCACGTTCGCGGGTTCCGCGCCATAGACGGTAGCCTGGACACTAAAGTAGCGGGCCGCCAGCGCGGTACCGGCGAGCAGTCCCCCGCCTCCGACCGGGGACAGGATGAAATCCAGTACCGCCTCGGTATCCTCGATCAGTTCCATGGCCGCGGTGGCTTGTCCCGCGATTACGCCGTAGTCATCGTAGGGGTGAATAACGGCTGCCCCGGTACGGGCCACCACCGCTTCCAGGGTGTCCTGCCGGTCCCGGGGCGTGTTATTGCAGTACGTAATCTCCGCCCCGTAGCCCACTACGGCGGCTACCTTCACCCGGGGAGCGTCGTGGGGCATGACGATGAAGGCCGGCACTCCGAGCAACTGGGCGGCCTTGGCGACCGCCTGGGCGTGGTTGCCGCTGCTGTGGGTGGCCAGTCCGCGTTCCCGCGTGGTTGGAGAAAAGCGCAAAGCCGCCGAGGCGCCGCCCCGCATCTTGAAGGCGCCGATCCGCTGGAAGTTCTCGCATTTGAAGTAGAGGCTGGCCCCGGTCCGATCATCGAGGCTCCGGTTAGTCATTACCGGCGTACGGTGAATGAAGGGATGGATGGCCTCGTGGGTCATCAGCAGATCGGCCTGATTGGGTACTCTGGTGGAGGGGAAGCAGTTCGGTCATGGGCGCGGGAGGAATGGGCGAAACTCAAGGTAAGCAGTCACCCGCTTAGCGCTTGTTTGGGTTTTCCGAGCCTGCCGAAGACGCCGCTATTCTGGGTCTATTCGAGCCTCGTAAAGGGGAGCCTTGCGGGCTAAGTGACGCTTTATGAGATGAAGAATGGGCATAAAAGAGCAAGTTTGCGGCGGTGAGCGGAATCCCAAACAAGCGCTTAGCGCTTCCTGAGCCAGCGCACGACTTCATCCAGCCAGCCGCTTACCGGCGCATCGTATTCCCGGGCGGCACCGAACCCGTGCCCGCCGGTGGCATAAATGCGCAGATCGGCCGGTACCCCCTGGCGCAGCAGTGCTTCGTAGTAACGGATCGAATTAAGCGCAGAAACCCCCTCGTCATCGGAAGCGTGGATGAGGAGCGCCGGTGGGGTATCGGCGGTCACTCGTTCCGGGATGTTGTAGTAGAGTAGCCGGTCGGGGTCCGGAACCTCCTCCAGCAGGGCCCGTTGACTGCCCGCATGGCCGCTCGCGGAGGCGTCCATCATCAGTACCGGATAGACCAGCACGCTAAAGTCCGGGCGGCTGCTCACCTCCCCCTCTTCCCGCCAGTGAACGGAGGCGGACCCGGCCAGATGACCTCCCGCCGAGAATCCCAGGATGCCCACCCGATCGACCGCGAAATTAAGGGAGTCGGACAATCCACGTATAGTGAGTAAAGCCTGTTGCGCATCGTCCAGGGCCACGTGGTCCCTGCACGGACCAACAATGGTACCCGGCAGGCGGTGGCGCAATACGAAGGCATCGTACCCCTCCGCCGCCAAAAAGCGGGCAATGTCGACTCCCTCCAGGTCCCAGGCCTCGATGTAGTATCCTCCGCCGGGAATGACCATCACCGCCGTATTCCGGCTGGCCCGCGGTACGGGGGCGTAGTGATAGAGCTCCGGCACGGCGACGTCGGTCAGCACCAGTCCGATCGCCGCATCCATCCGACTGGCGGCGGGACGGTTGGTGGCGCAGGGTACCTCGCCGGGGTAAACGGGGATCACCGCTTGCTGGCCTACTAAGCCCAATGACACTAAGCAAAGCGGGAGGAGCAGGCGCATGACGCGGTATTTATTGGTTAATGTACTTTTCTCCGGTCCACTTGAGGATGTATGCCCCCACGAAACCCTCGGCCAGGGCTCGGGTCCGGAGCGACTCCGCCTGGGACAGCGTCTCCACCTGGTCCAGGTAGAAGACCGTCAGGGGACCGCGGGTCTGGGAGACCAGGGTGCCGAGAGCCGCCGCCGCCGCCTGATTAAAATTCTCCGGTTTGCCGAAAGCACCGAGTTGAACCCGGAAAGGTGAATTTACGGGTGCATCGAGTTCCGGTTCCGCAGCAGCAGCGGGCACCGGGGCCCTGGCCGTTACGGCGGACGATGCGGTCACCGGCGTGGCGGTATCCGCAGGAGCGGGCGGGCCGGCGTCGGCAACGACAAAGCTGCCGATGTACCCCATCGCGCGCAATTGGGCCATAATCTCGGCGGCGGCCTCACGCGTGGGGAAGGTGCCAAGCCGCACCTTGTACCGGTTGTCGATCAGCGCCGTATAGAGCCGACCGAGCGCGGTCGTGTTCGTATAGCTGATCAGGTCCGGGGCGTCCGCCAAGCTGGCAATTTGCACGGCATAGCCTTCGCGGGCGGGGGCGGTCGGGTTGGTGGGAGCGGGGGGGGCCACGGCAACCGAACCGTAGGTCTGGGGAGCCGGGGCGGCACCCGCTTCCGTTTCGGGTGACGGCAAGCGCGTCAGCGCGATGTTCCCGAACACATTGGGGTTACCGCCGTCGTCGGTGGTGACGGGGAAGTTTACCGGCGTGTAGCCCTCGGCGGCCACGGATACATCATATACCGTCTGGGGCAGCACCTGCGCGTAGTAAGCCCCCTCTACGTCACTCCGTACGCTGGTGGCCCGCCCCGTGGCGCGTTGGCTAATGTCTACCCGGGCATCCGCCAGGGGCGCACCGGTCTCGCGGCTGCTGACGTAGCCGCGTACCGTTCCGAAGGGCACCGGTGCATTCGCGTTCACCCCCGTCGGTACCTCGACACTCGGGCCGATGGCCTCCTCGGCGTTCGTCGCGGCAGTCGGTGTGGTCAGATCGCTTAGGGTCACTCCGTAGATGTCTTCGCCTCCGGTACCGCCGGTCCGATTAGACGTCAGGTAGCCGCGGCCGGTGGCGGCATTGAAGGTGAAACCCATGTCGTCACGGGGACTGTTCACGGCACCCCCGAGGTGATAGAGCGCCTGGGGTTTGTCGTTCGTCACGGATGCGCGGAATACGTCGTACGCCCCGAGTCCCTGGTGCCAGTCACTGGAGAAATACAGGCTGCCGCCGTCGAAAAAGGGGGTGATCTCGTTACCGCGGGAGTTGACCACGGCACCCAGGTTCTCCGGAACGTCGCTGCTCGCGCCCTCGCTCAGGTCCACGCGGTAAATATCGTACCCCCCGTAGCCGCCGGGGCGGTCGCTGGCAAAGTAGATGACTTCTCCCCGGGGCCCGAAGGTGCCGAAGCCCGTATTGTAGGCGTTGCCGTTGAAGGGGAGCGGACGCACGTTCACCCACTGCCCGGCGGCGTTGACGTCCGCCGTCAGCAGGTTGAGGGTGATGCCCGCTTCGGGCACCAGCCGGGTTCCCGGCGTAAAGTTATTGCGGGTAAAGACCACGCGGCGGCCGTCGGGACTGTAACTGACCGGCCCGACCTCCCCACTGCGGCTGGTATAGCCGGTGGAAAGGATGACGGGGTCCGCTACCCCGCCGTCGCTACCGATGGCCGCCACGTAAGGAACGGTCACCGCCACCCCGTTGAAGTCGCCCCGCAAGCGCGAAGAGTTGAACACGAGCTGGCCGGGACGGGCCACGTCGGCACCGAAGTCCGACTCCGGACTATTAAACGGCAGATTCGTGACCGTGAAGCCTGCATCTTCCCGGGCTTGCCGGCGCGCAAAGTCGATACTCTGAGCGTACTGCTTGCCCACCGTAGCGTCGGTTTCCTCCGCGTAGGCTTCGAAGAGAAACTTTGCCTGGTCGTAACGGCCCAGTGATTTGAGGGTCTGCGCGTAGGCCAGCAGTACCTCGGGGGCCACGCGGTGACCGTTCACCGCACGTTGGAAGTAGACCTGGGCGGTATCGAGCGCATTGAGCATCTGGTACGACTGCGCGATTCGGGATAGGGCAACCTCATCATCCGGGCGAACGGCCAGTACGCGCTGGTAGCTGGCGATGGCGAGGTGGTAGGCGTGGAGCTCGAATTCCTTGTCGGCGGTGCGCAACTCCGCCCGGTACTGTGCCGCCAGCGGCAAAGTGATGAGGGTCAGGCATAGCAGTAAACCACCGGGTAACAATTTCTTCATTTTCGGTTAAACTTATCGATCCAAACATAGCAATTTTCCGGTCGGCCGGTGCAGCGGGTCCGCCGGTGCCGGGAAAGTACCGACGAACAAGGCGCCCCCGTGGCTCGTATATCCACCGATGCCGAACCCTAAGCTGCCCCCGGCCCAGCGGCCGATGATCGTCACCGCCCGCATGGACCCGGCGGACCTGAGCGTCTTCAACACCCTGCGGGAACGGTACTTTCCGGTGGCCCGCAACTACCTGTTCGCTCATCTAACGCTGTTTCACCAAATACCGTGTGAACAACGAGCGGACTTTATGGCCGCCGCCGCGGAAAGCCTAATCCATCAATCGCCCTTTTCCGTCCGCGTACTGGCGCCGGTCTCCATCGGGCACGGGGTGGCCGTACCGGTAGCGGCGGATCGACTGCAGGCGATCCGTCAACCCCTACGCGAACGCTTTGCCGACGTACTCCGACCCCAGGACCTGAATCCCTGGAAGCGGCCTCACCTTACCCTACAGAATAAGGTAAGCCGGGAGGAAGCCCGCCGCACGCTGGAGGCAGTGAAGCAGGAGGCCCTTCCCCCTACCCTCCTGATTACCGGCCTGCAGTACTACCGCTACGACTACGGCCCCTGGAGTAAGCTTGGGGAACTCGTGTTTACCGCGTGAGCTTACCCCCACCCGCTCCACCTTCTTTGCACTTCGCGCGCCGCCGCCCATGAGTTAGGCGGGCGAAGCGGTAGCTTTGTCGAAAAGTAAGCCATGACCGTTGATGACGCCCTAGTTTTACGCCTCGCTGAACTTTCCAAGCTGGCCCTGCCCCCCGAACGCGTGGGTGCCCTGCGGCAAGACCTGGTCCACATCCTGGAGATGGTGGAAAAGCTCAACGAACTTGAACTGAACGGCGTGGCACCCCTGCGCTACGTTACCGAAGTGGAACAATGCCTCCGGCCCGATGAGGTCCGCGGCACCCTGGAGCGCGAACGGGCCCTACGCAACGCCCCGGACAGCGACGGGGAGTTTTTTAAGGTTCCCCGGGTCATTTAACGTCTGCCTAATAACTATAATCGCCTATGTCTGCCGTCATCGATATCCACGCCCTCACCAAGACCTACATTATGGGGCAAACCAAGGTGCACGCCCTGCGCGGGATCGACCTGCGGATCGAGACCAACGAGTACGTGGCCCTGATGGGCCCGTCCGGCTCGGGAAAGTCTACCCTGATGAACCTCTTGGGCTGCCTCGACACCCCCACGTCCGGGAGCTACCACCTCGACGGGAAGGACGTCAGTAAAATGGGCGATACCGAGTTGGCCAACATCCGCAACGAGAAGATCGGCTTCGTGTTTCAGACCTTTAACCTGTTGCCCCGGCAGACTACCTTGGAGAACGTCGCCCTTCCCCTCGTGTATGCGGGCATGAGCCGGAAGGAACGGCAGGAGCGCGCGGCGGATGTTTTGGAATCCGTCGGTCTCGGCGACCGCCTGGACCACCGGCCCAATGAGCTTTCGGGTGGGCAGCGGCAGCGGGTGGCGATCGCCCGGGCGCTGGTCAACCGACCGGCCATCATCCTGGCCGACGAGCCGACCGGTAACCTGGACACCAAGACCTCGATCGAGATCATGGAAATCTTCGAGGAAATTCAGCGGCGCGGCAACACGGTGATCCTCGTCACCCACGAGCCGGACATCGCCGAGCACGCCCACCGCATCGTGCGTTTGCGCGACGGAGAGACCGAAAGCGACGAGCGCAACGACCACATCATCCGGGCCAGTGACCCGACGCACCGCTACAATCAGACCTGACGTACTATCTTTGCCGCCCAAGAAAGTGGGATAGTATATATGAATCAACGTACGATAGCCAGCACCGTCTACATCAGCGGGGTGGGCTTGCATACCGGCCAGGAGGTAAATCTGGTCTTCAAACCCGCTCCGGTCGGCCACGGCGTCAAGTTCAAACGCATCGATTTAGCCGACGAACCCCTGATGAACGTTGACGTCAACCGCGTCGTAAGTACCGAGCGCTCTACTACCCTCGGCGGTGGCTCCGCCACCGTCTCTACCATCGAGCACCTGCTGAGCGCCCTGTCGGGCCTGCAGGTCGATAACGTCCTGATCGAGATCGACGGCGGCGAGGTCCCCATACTGGACGGCAGCGCCAGTCCCTACGTAGAACACCTGCTCGCCGCCGGCATGGAGGAACAGGATACCCCGCGCGATTACTTCGTGGTGGAAGAGCCCATCACGTTCCGTGACGAGGCTACCGGCTCGGAGATTGTCGCCCTCCCCTACGACGGGTTCGAGGTCGTCTCCATGATCGACTTCGACAGTCCCGTGCTCGGACAGCAGTACGCTACCCTGCGGGGCTACGAGGATTACGCCGAAGAGATCGCCCCCTGCCGCACCTTCGTGTTCCTCCACGAACTGGAAGCGCTCTTCGAGCACGACCTGATCCAGGGGGGCGACCTGACCAACGCCATCGTGATTGCCGATCGCCACGTCCCGCAGTCGCGCCTGGACGCGCTGGCCAAGAAGATGGGAAAGGAGACCGTGGAGGTCACCGAACAGGGCATCCTGAATACCCTCGACCTTAAGTTCCACAACGAGCCGGCCCGCCATAAGCTGCTGGACGTCATGGGCGACATCAGCCTGCTCGGCGTGCCCATTCGCGGTCGGATCCTGGCCACCAAGCCGGGCCACCGCGTGAACGTCGCTTTCACTAAGCTGCTCAAGAAGGCCTACCTCGACCAGCGGCGCCTGAAGGGGCGCCCGAGCTACAACCCCAACGACGAGCCCGTCTATAACGTGGAGCAGATCCTGGAGATCATGCCGCACCGTTACCCCTTCCTGCTGATCGACAAGATCATTGAGAAGGGAGACCGCCACATCGTGGGCCTCAAGAACCTGTCCTTTAATGAAGCCTTCTTCCAGGGCCACTTCCCCGGTAACCACGTGATGCCGGGGGTACTGCAGATCGAGGCGATGGCGCAGACGGGTGGTTTGTTGGTCCTTACCCAGCAGGACGATCCGGGAAACTGGGATACCTACTTCTTAAAAATAGAAAATGCCAAGTTCAAAAACTTCGTGGTCCCGGGGGATACCGTCCTCTTTAAGATGGAGTTGATCGCCCCCGTCCGCCGCGGTATTTGCCAGATGCGCGGTACGGCCTACGTGGGCAACAAGCTTGTTTCCGAGGCCGACCTCGTCGCCCAGATCGTCCGGCGAAGCTGATCGCGACGGTATCCCCTTCACCCTTTTAACCCGATTCATGTCCATTCATTCCCTGAGCGTCGTCCACCCAAACGCCAAGATCGGAGCCGGTGTCTCCATTGGACCGTTTACCACCATTGAGGAAGATGTCGAGGTCGGGGAGGGCACGGAGATCGGGCCGAATGTCACCATTTACGCCGGCGCCCGGATTGGCAGGAACGTCCGTATTTTTCCCGGGGCGGTCATCGCCGCGATTCCCCAGGACCTGAAGTTTCGCGGAGAGTACACCCTGGCCGAGATCGGTGATGGCACTACCATTCGGGAATACGTGACCATCAACCGGGGCACTGCCGCGGCCGGCGTCACCCGGGTCGGTAAGCAGTGCCTGCTGATGGCCTACGCGCACGTAGCCCACGACTGCAAACTCGGGGACCACATCGTAATTGCCAATAACGTCAACCTGGCCGGTCACGTGGAATTGGAGGACTACGTCATTATCGAGGGTCAGGTGGGCGTCCAGCAGTTCGTCCGGATCGGCCGGCACAGTTTCATCGCCGGGGGCAGCCTCGTGCGGAAAAGCGTGCCCGCCCTACATCCGCGCGGCCCGGGAGCCCCTGAGTTATATCGGCGTCAACCGCATTGGTCTGCAACGCCGGGGTTTCAACATCACCCAGATCAACGCCATCCACGAGATCTATCGGATCCTGTTCGTGAAGGGACTCAACATCACGAATGCCGTCACGGAGATCGAGGCCTCCGTGCCCGTATCCGACGAGCGGGACGAGGTGATCAGCTTCATCAACGCTACGGAAAAGACGGGCATCATCCGGAGCTTCCAGGCGCTGGACAATGGAAATTAGTCCATCCCTACCCCTACGCGTCGAGCTGGAAGCGGTTTCTAAACGGTTCGGGCGCGAATGGATCATTCGCGAGTTATCGGCGGTGTACACCAGCGGGCGGATCTACGGGCTGCGCGGACGCAACGGTTCGGGAAAATCTACCCTGCTACGCCTACTGGCCGGTCAGTTGAGTCCCAGCCGGGGCCGGATCGGCTGGTACCTCGGGGACCGGCGCGTCGAAATCGCGGAGGTCTATCGTCTGCTCAGCTGGACCGGCCCCTATCTCGAGATCGTGGAAGAACTGACGGTGGTTGAATTTCTCACCTTTCACTTTTCCCTCAAGCCCGTGCGGGCCGGACTGGACGTTGCCGGCGTACTGGAGCGCATCGAGTTATCGAAATTTCACCACCGCAAAATTACCGACTGCTCTTCGGGCATGCGACAGCGGGTGCTGCTGGCCACCGGCCTTTACGCGGATACGCCCCTCCTGCTGCTTGACGAGCCGACGGTGACCCTCGACCGGGAAGCGGCCGCGTGGTTTGACCGGGAACTGGCAGCCTGTACCCCGGGCCGGCTGACCGTAATCGCGAGCAACGATCCCCGGGACCTCCAGTGTTGCACGGCGATTCACGATCTGTAGCTACCGACCATCCTGGTGATTATTCGGATATTACCGCTTCCAACGGCCCGCCCCATCCATGCTCTTCAGTTACGCGGAAAAAAACACTCCCTTCACCCTTAGCCCCGAGAGCCTGGACTGGCACCTGGCTAAGGGCTGGTACCGCATGGGGTCAACCATCTTTACTACCCATTTTTTGTTCTTTAAGAACCGGCCCTATTCGGCCGTGTGGATTCGGGTGGACCTCCGGGACTTTGCTTTCTCGAAGAGCCAGCGAAAGCTGCTGCGTAAAAATCAGGAGTTGTTCCAGGTCCGTGTTGCCCCCCGCATTATCGATGAGGAGCACGAAGAGCTGTACGATCGCTACGCGGCCCAGTTTGACGGGCGACTTTCCCCCTCCATTGCCGACAGCCTGGAGGACTACGACGGTGAAGTAGTTTTCGATACCTGGGAGACGAGCGTGCGGGAATCGATCAGCGGAAAGCTCGTTGCCAGCAGCTACTTTGATCTAGGCAATGATTCCGCGGCTAGTATCCTGGGGATTTTCGATCCACGCCTGAAGTCGTTTAGTCTGGGGTACTACACCATGTTGCTGGAGATACAGCACTGCCTGGATCTCGGCCTTCGCTACTACTATCCCGGTTACGTAGTCCCGAATTACCGGCGCTTCGACTACAAACTACGGCTCGGTCCGGCGGAGTACTTCGATCTGCGCAGCAACGACTGGCTGCCGTACCGGAATTTCGACCCCGGAGAGGAGGGCCCGGTAGAAGTACAGGTGCACGCCCTGCATGCCTTTATACAGGAATACGCCTCCCGGGGAAGGAGGGCGCGCCTCAGTACCTACCCGCTGTTCGAAGCGGGACTTTACGACATCTGGAACGACGATTACTTCCCCTACCCCTATCTGGTTTCGCTGACCAGCCTAACGGACAAGGTGATCCTGGTAGTGGCTTATGACCCGAAGGAGCGGCTCTACTTCGTCATGGAATGCCGGCACATGATCCAGACCCAGCTGCTCTTCAACGCCGAATACCTGCGGGCTTTCCGGGAGGAGGGCTTCGTAACCGATTTGCTGGCGGTACGGCGCGTTATTTTGAAAACTCCATCTCCGCGCTATGCCGTGGACACTTGTTACCAATTGAAGTAGCGTGGTGTTTGGAGCGGGTGTGGGAGTCCGCTCACCGTCGCAAACTTGCTCTTTTGCGCCTGTTTTTCGTCTCGAAAAGCGTCACTTTGCCCCTCCCCGCAAAGCAGCCACGAGGTGCACCTCCCCTTTTAAGGCTCGAATAGACCCAAAATAGCGGCGTTTTCGTCAGGCCCGGAAAACCCAAATAAGTGCTTAAACCTTGGGCAGTTCGGGCATCTGACAGTCCTGCTCGGGGGATTTGCCGCAGACGTCGCACTTGCCGATCTTGTTCGTCAGCATAGGATTATTGCTGGCGCAGGTGCCCCGGAACTCGTTTCCGGTAACCACGTGGCGGATGTTGATAAGCACGAAACTGAGTCCGAACGCTACGAAGATGACGGCGAAGAGGGTGAGGAAGCTCATAAGCGGGAGTTTGGCACGCAAAGGTAGAACGACTGAGCCACAAGCTTGGTTGTACACGAAAAGAGGGTTCGAACCTAAGTTCAAACCCTCCGGAAAAACACCTAAAACCCATATTCTTGGTTCGAGAGACGCGTTTTCCTTTATCGTATATTGATTGATGTTATGGCAGAATTGGAGGTTCCTTCAAATAAAGAAAACACATTCAACCGCTTACTAGACCAAGGGCGTGGTAACCGGGACGGTAATATACGCCCTTCACCATTGTATCTGGAGCTTAAACGGCCCAGGTAATTTCAGATTGTTTTACAAGCATGTTTAATGAGTGGAAAGATAATAATTGCACCCCTTTGGAAACAAGCCTGGGACTTAATTTTAACGGCGTGCGAAGACTCCGCCCACCCCTACGCCAGCCCCGTTCTGGGTAGTATCCATCCTCCGGCGGTCCCGCGGCTGCGGACCGTGATCGTGCGGGAAGCCGACCGGGAGGCCGCTACCTTGCGGTGTTACGTAGATACCAGGTCGATGAAAATCAACGACTTACGCCAATCTCCTACCCTAAGCTGGCTGTTCTGGGATCCTGAGAGCAAGCTGCAGGTCAGCGCCAGCGGGACGAGTCGATTGTTGCGGGGCGAGGCAGTTGAAGCAATTTTCGCGACCTTACCAAAACACGGCCGGAAGGCCTACGGTACCGTCGATGCACCGGGTACTCCCCTCCCCTCCGCGGCAAGTGGACTGCCCGAAGACTGGCCCGGGCGAGAATTGCCGGAGACAGAATACGCCGGTGCGAACTTTGGCGTGCTGGAAACCGCACTCGAGCGCATGGATATTCTTCAACTGCAGCGGGAAGGCAATCGTCGCCTGGCCGTACGACGGGACGGCGAGCGCTGGCATTCGGAGTGGATCGTGCCGTAGGGCTATACCTCCCGACAGCGCGCTTGCCAATCCTGGCCCTGCAACTGATCTACCGCAGGCAGTTTTCCCAGCGCGAGTAATTCGTTGATGGCCGCGACCTCCGCGTCCCGCTTCACGCCAAGACATGCCTGTACGTGGCGGTCCTTGACGTAGAAGGCCAGAAAGGGCTCCTCCCCCGGCTTTCCGTCGTAGATGATTTCATCGTAATCGGTACCGTGCCCTACGTACCGGAAGTTTACGCCTTGCTGATTAGTCCAGAAGTAGGGCACCATGGCGTAGGGGACGGCCTTACCGGCCATATTGCGGCCGGCGATGCGTCCCTGCTGGCCGGCGACTTTCCAGTGCTCGATCCGCAGCATCCCCTCGCGGTCCGGGTAGGTAGCGATGTCCCCGGCCGCCCAGGCATTCTCGGCGTGCACGGCCAGGTGGCCATCTACGGCCAGGCTGCGATCTTGCTGGTAGGCGATACCCGAAATATAGTCGGTGTTGGGTTTGACTCCTATACCCACGATCACCACCTCGGCTTCCAGGGTGCTGCCGTCTTCTAACTCCACCGAGGTGACCTTACCGTTCCCCGTGAATGCTGTGCTCTTCGTGCCAAGTCTGAATGTCACCCCGGCCGCTTCGTGTAGCTGCTGAATGTATTTTCCGGCGGGTGCGCCAAAGGGTTTCTCGAACAGGACTGTCTCCGGGGCTACGACCGTGATGTCCGCCCCCCGCTTGCCGAGGCTCATCGCCGTTTCCAGCCCGATGAAGCTCCCCCCGATGATCACCACCTTGGTCCCCCGCGAGACCGCTGCCCGGGCCAGTTCTCCGTCCCGGGCCGTGCGTATCGGGAAGACGTTCTCGAGATCGGCACCGGGTATGTCCAGCGACACCGGCGTACTGCCGGAAGCCATCAGTACCCGCTCGTAGCGGACAGTGCGCTCGCCCGTAAGCCGGAGTGTTTTTTCGTGGAGGTCCAGCTCCTGCACCCGCGTACCCGCCATAAAGTGCACGTTGAGTTTGGCATAAAATTCCTTGGAGCGGAGGGGGAGCTGACTGGCGGGAATGTCCTCCTGCAAGTAGTTCTTACTGACCTTGGTCCGGTCGTAGGGAGGAATGTCCTCGGCGCTCACCAGTAGGATGCTTCCGTCGGTGTCGATAGCGCGAATGGCCTCGACCGCGTAGGCTCCGGCGGGACCACCGCCCACGATCACGTAGTGGTAGTGGTCCTTGATAGGATCCACGACTTGCTCGGCCGGGGGAAACTCGGGGGTGTTAGTGGCTACGGGTTCTGGAGAAACGAGGATGTCGTCCCCCTCCACGCGGACCTCGAAGCGGGGTACGCCGTCCATCCCCGGAGCTTCGATTTGGGCACCCGTCCGTAGGTCGAAGGAGGCATGGTGCCAGGGGCAGCGCACGCGGTGCTCACAGATCGCTCCCTTGGATAGCGGAGCCCCGTAGTGGCTGCACTTATTCAGAATGGCGTAGACTTCACCGCTAACGTTGGCGAGCAGCACGTCGTAATCGCCTACAGCGACTTGGTGCATATGGCCGGCGGGGAGCTGGGAACGGGAGAAGACCTTGATCATGGGACGGTATTTGCGGTAGTAATACCGCCCCACGAGCTTAGGTTCACGCCACTTCGATTCGCTTCCCTGGTCCGGTCGCGACCATTTGTCCAAGGGACGTCACCGGATGGCCGTGTGCGGCGCAGCGGGTTTCGAATTCCGCGGCCATGGCCGGGTCAACGGCTACGAGCAGTCCACCGCTGGTCTGGGGATCGGCCAGCAGCCACTTCGCGCGCTCATCCGGAAGACTGACGTGGTCTCCGTAGCTGGTCCAGTTGCGCTTCGTTCCTCCCGGAATACAGCCCGCCGCGAGGTAATGGTCAAGGATAGGAGCGTCGATCAGGGGAACGTCCGCGAGGCGGACTTCCGCGTGGGTACGACTGGCGGCACACATTTCGCTAAGGTGCCCCAGCAGGCCGAAGCCGGTGACGTCGGTCATGGCGTGCACGTATTCGTACCGGGCCAGGTCCGGGCCGATCTTGTTGAGGCGCACCATTTGTTCGGTGGCCAGCAGGGCGTCCTCGGCGCGGAGTTTCTTCTGCTTCTGGGCGGTACTGAGGATGCCTACCCCGATCGGTTTGGTCAGGTAGAGGAGGTCCCCTACCCGGGCGCCGCCGTTCTTGCGCAAATTCTCGATGTCTACGCGGCCGCTGACGGCCAGACCAAAGATCGGCTCCGGGCAGTCGATGCTGTGGCCACCGGCCAGGGGTATACCGGCTTCCGCGCAGGCCTGGCGCCCGCCTTCGACGACTTGTCCGGCTACTTCGGGGGGCAGCTTGTCCACCGGCCAGCCGAGGATGGCGATGGCGAGTAAGGGGGTGCCGCCCATCGCGTAGACGTCGCTGATCGCGTTCGTGGCGGCGATCCGGCCGAAGGTGAGGGGGTCATCGACGATCGGCATGAAAAAATCGGTCGTGCTGATCATCGCGGTGCCGTCGCCGAGGTCGTAGACCGCCGCATCGTCGCGCTCGACGTTACCGACGAGCAACTGCGGGTAGTGGTCGCCCCGCGTGGTCTGGGCGAGAATGGTGTCCAGCACGGCGGGGGCGATCTTGCAGCCGCAGCCCGCGCCGTGGGAGAATTCGGTCAGCCGGACCATTAGTACTGCTGGAGGCTGGCGTCGCGCTCCGCCCGCAGGCGGCGGTTCTTGCCCTTGGTACGCTCGGCCAGTTTGACCGCGGTATAAGCGTTGGCCAGGCCGCCGGTGGCGGAGAGCTCGGAAAACTTGATGGTCTCGTCTTCGGTACCCGGTTTGGTCACTTCCAGAACGACCGGAACGGCGCTGTCCTCGATGATCTCCTTGACCTGCTCGGCCTTGAGATCGGGGAAGTAGCTGCGGACGAGGGCGGCGATGCCGGCAACCATCGGGGCGGCCATGGAGGTGCCGTCGAACTTGGCGTACTGGTCGTCGGGGATCGTGGAGTAGATCTGGGCCCCGGGGGCGAAAACGTCGACGTACTGCTTGTTGTAATTGCTGAAGGGGGCGGCCAGGCCGGCGTCGTAGCTGCTGCTGGCGGCGCCCACCTCGATCCAGGTCTTGCCGGTCTTGCGCTTGCCCTGGTAGGTATCGTTGGGATAGTTATTCTTCAGCGTCAGGAGCTTACCGTCATTACCGGCGGCGTGGACGAGCAGTACGTCGTTCTTCTCGGCGTACTTCATGGCGGCGTCCACTTCGGCTTTGTGGGGGCTGAGTCCCTTGCCGAAGCTCATATTGATGATCTTGGCTCCGTTGTCGACGGCATAGCGTATGGCGTTGGCTACGTCCTTATCGCGCTCGTCTCCGTTGGGTACGGTCCGGACGCTCATGATGCGGACGTTGTCGCCACCGACGCCGTTCACGCCGATCCCGTTGCCGAGTGCACCGGCGATGATACCGGATACGTGGGTGCCGTGGGCGGCATCGGGGCCCTCCACGTCGTTGTTGCCGTAGTAGCGCTCGTTGACGTTGGTGGGATCGTCACCCACAATGGAGCGGGCGTCGAACTCCTTATTGTAATTGTACTTGAGCTGGCTGTCGAAGTAGTCCATGGCCCCCTCCAGCTGCCCGTAGAGGTCGGCGAAGGTGGAGCCATTGGCGGTGGCGTTGGCCACGATGTTCTTGACCATCATCACGCTCTGGTCGTCGCTGTCGAATTCGTTGACGTCCGCGGCGGTGACCTCGTCGGCTTCCTTATCCATAACCGCTAGCATCTCGTCCACGGCACCCTTGATCATCGTGTACTGCTGGGCGGTGGGGCCGAGCTCGGCCGCTTTGGCTTCGATCTGTTCCTTGTACTCGATGTAGGCGTCGTATTCGGCCTTCTCCTTTTTGTCGAGGCCATCCCGGTTACGGTTCTTGTATTTGGCCGCCAGGCGGTTGTACTCGCGTACGACTTCCAGGTTCTCGTAGTTGATGTTCTCGCCGTTAGCGCCGCCGATGAAGTTCCAGCCGTGCACGTCGTCGACGTAGCCGTTCTTGTCGTCGTCGATGCCGTTACCGGGGATCTCTCCGGGATTGGTCCAGATGACGTCCTTCAGGTCCTCGTGCTCGATATCGACGCCGGAATCGATGACGGCGACGACCACGGGCGCGGCCTTCTTGCCTTCGAGGTAGGCGATGGCCTTGGAGGCGCTGACGCCGGGGAAGGAATTTTCGGTGCGGTCGAGTTCCCACCAGTTGTCGGGGGCGGCTTGCTGGGCGGAAAGCCCGAGGGAGGTCATCAGGACCAGGGATAAAATAAGTGGTTTCATTTCGGTTATTTGGTGCGAAAATAGCGCGGCCGCCACACTCGGTGGAGCTGCTACGGCAACAGACCAACGGATTCGATGGTTGCCGGCACATCCGTCCTTTACCAAACACTTAACCCTTCAGGTCCTAAGTGCGATCCGTCGTTTGCCCTAATCCGTAACCCCTAAGGCTTGCCGCTGCTCCCGCAACACGCCCTGCAACCGCTCCTTCTCCGCGGCCAGGTCGGGACCGTCGGCCCGGTTATCCATTTCGGAGGGATCCTCCTTTAAATCGTGGAGTTCGTAGTCCCCGCACCCGCGTCCCCGCCGTATATCTCTGTCGGCCCCACCCCCCCATACAGTGGGGTGGCACGGCTTAGTGCGATGGCCTAAGTTTGTCACAACAAGAAAGCTTTCCAGTTCATGCCCACCCCATCCACCATTCTTCATCTGCCCACCAGCCGGCGAAACTTTGAGGCCGTGGTAGCGGGCGAGCGTACCGTTGATTACCGGGATTACACCGATTCGTGGTGCGCCCGCCTACTCGTCAAGGATGACAGGGGGGAGTACCGCGACGCCCGGTCGTACGACATCGTGCGCTTTCGGAACGGGTATACCGCCACCTCGCCTACCGTTGATGTGGAGTTTGTCCGCGCGGAACTGGTGGAATACCCCGATCAGCCCCGCACCAGTGCTTACCGGCTCGGCTTCGCCATTCATTTGGGAAAGGTGCTGAAAGTCAGTCACTATCCAGCGGGTAACGATGCCGCGCTCGGCACCCAGCGGACGACGCAGACCACGGGAAGCACGGAGTGAGGGGGACGGGCGCACGCGCACGCCCTTATTTCCTATCTTAATTACCGTCGATGTTCTCTACCTGCTTTTCCACCCGGTAATCGCGGGGAAGGTTAGCCGGCCGGTAATCAAGTTTGGCCATCCGTTGCACTACCGATTCGTGGACGTAAGCACCCTCGGGAATGAGCCGCCGCCGGCCCAGGGGCAGAAACCATTTTTTGGTGTTCTCCGCGTAATCGACCCGCGCCCACGGTACGATCTCCATCAGGTGCCACACGCCGGTGAGCGAGCGGTGGGCCTCCGCGTAGGGGTTCGGGCCGATCAGCGGACCGCTGTCCTTACCCAGCACCCGTCTACTGTATGCTTTGGGGTCCACGTCCAGGCCGTAGCCGGCGGCTTCGTTCAACATCCACTGCAGGGGCAGCTTGGCCAGTCCGCTTTCCGCCTCGGGGTAGCTTCCGCCAACGTCGGAATGTACGCCAGCGAACCAGACTTCCTTGATGTCCACTTCCTCCCGCGGAACCTTCCTGCCCAACTTATTCTGACTGTAGAAGGCCCGCCGCTCGTCGATCGCCAGGGCGTGGCGGATGGTTTTCACGTTTTTGTTATTCGCCGTAAACGGGTAGGACTTCAGGTTCCACACGAATCCTACCGAGGATACAGTATCCCATAGGCCCAAAAACTCGATCGGACACGGGCGGCTAAACCGGGATTTGAAGCGACCGGCCGTCTCAAAGTCCGCCTGCTTGCGCGCATAGATTTCGAAGGCGTAGGGCACCAGATTCTGACACCCTTGCTCGAGGAGCCCCAGCATATGAATGAAGCCCGAAAGCACCCGTACGGTGTAGGCCCCGCGGCTGAA
Source organism: Lewinellaceae bacterium (assembly GCA_963803525.1). Taxonomy (GTDB): domain Bacteria; phylum Bacteroidota; class Bacteroidia; order Chitinophagales; family Saprospiraceae; genus Neolewinella. The sequence continues at coordinate 13,039 of CAWDMV010000001.1, read as the reverse complement.
GCCGAACAGGAATACCCTATCCCCCGGTGCGTAGTGCTCCATTAAGTAGGCGTATGCCTCAAATACATTTTGGTAGAGCCCCGCTCCGATGGCCAAACCGGCCATACGTTTGGCGCGGGTTCCCAGTGAGAAGCCCATGCCGGAGTAGCTCGTGGTGCCCAGTCCCGGATCGTAGTAGGCAATCTGTCTGTCCGGCGTTTTTCGGATCACGCTGTACAACTTGACCACGTTGGAATTGCGGTCGCCAAATTGATTTCCCGTTCCGTCACAGCAGATGATGATGTTTTTGGGCATGGGTTACTCTGTTGATTATCCAGACTTCCGGTGCGGCGGAGCGCGAGGTGCAAGGGAGCGGCCGCGTCATACGACAGAATGGCAGAGGGTGAGTGGGTGCGTCGTTTCTCGGGCAGCAGGATAATATACGCACTACCGGCTCAGGGCCCACGTGATAAGTCGCGCACTCCTTGTAGCATCCGCACGAAGCAAACCGAACAGTCCTCAGCAGATGAGCATCAGGCGCCGCTGCCCCCGCTCCTCCGGGGCCCGGTGAATGCACGGGGGGACCTCAAGCCCGGGATGGTCGATAGCCAGCTTACAGAGGTGGCCGCGACCTAAGCGAATGGGCTGCGCGCCGGGCTCGGCCCGGTAGTGTAGATCCAGGTAGTGTTCCGCTAAGAATGCGCCAAAGTCTAGCTCCGGGCCATCGTACAGTTGTTCGATCTCCCTTCGCACTTCGGGAACGAGCACTTGCTGAATGGCCTGGTCGTTCGCCAGCAATTCACTCGGCGCTCCGTAATAGGTGCACAGGAAGGTAGCGGAGGGGACGGGTGCGCGGTCCACGTGGAAGGAGTAGACGTCGGTGGGGAAACCCAGGTAGTCCTCATCCCGGGGGTAATGATCGATCAGGTTCAGCACCGGTGCCGCGCCGTGGGCTTCCAGCAGTGCCCAATCGCGCAGCAGGATCTGGCGGGCGCGGTCCCCGGCGGTGCTCAGCCGGAGGTCCCGAAGTATTACCCTCGGTGATCGTCATGACCGCTTCCTCCTGGGGGAGTTGCGCGACGATCTCGGCAAAGTCACCGGTTAACTCCCGCGACCAGCAGATGGCATTCACGCTGCCCCGGAACCGAGTGGCAATCAGCGCCGCGAAGCTGTCGACACGAACTTGTTGGGGGGTAGGCGGGGAGGCTGTCATATAAGTACCCCTTCACGGGCTTAAAGATGGATGCTTCATGCAGGAAGTACCCGCTTGACCTGGAAGCGGACCAAAGCTCGACATTTCTCAGTCATGAATGGCGTCAGTTAAGGGGGGGGGCGCGCGAGCGGGCTTACGATCGACTTACATCCAGTGGTCCAACCACGGTCCGACTAAGACACCCCCGTGCACTGGTTGGAAGTATTGGTTTTCGGCGCAAAACATTTCGAGGTTCTCCCTGCCCGTTGCTTCCGGGTACATCGCGATGCCCTGCAGGAGAATACCTGGGGCCGCGGAGATACGGACGTTGCCGGAAGTGGGATAGGTCTATACCATAAGGAAAGAGTCGCTCATCCTTGCGGTCTGCCTTACCACGTTTCGGGTACGGTACCTAATACGTTGCCGCCGCCTATCCAGATGTTGCCCTCCGGATCCCGGTCTAGTTGGAAGCTCATTTCGCGCGCCGGTAGAATACTGTTGCTTGCATCGACCTGGACGACCGTATCGCGCGCGGCATCGTAGTAGGAGAACCCGTAAAGGTGGGTGTAGATCAGGCTCTCGTCCACGCTGCGGTCGAGTAGGCTTAGCGGGAATTTGCGTTGCTCGGCCAGTTCGGGGATCTGCTGGTAGTCTTTCACTTCCGCGCTCGGGTCGATCAGGGATAGGTACTCATCATAGGCATTGACCAGCACGCCGGTGCGTTCACTCGCTACCAGATGCGAGATCCGGAAGGACCCGGGAATTGGGGAGAGGGGGTGTTCCGACCACTCGCCCTTGATGTGGAGGTAGAGGTCCCCTTGGTTCGCGTACCACACATTCCCCTCCCGGTCTACGGTCGGCGCGCCACCAAGAAAGCTGTTGTTGGATCCGGAGACGATCCGGCGAAGCGGAGAGTTGGTATCGTCGTAGGTATACAGCGTCCCGTCCTGATAAGTAGATACGCCCTCCTTGTGCGCTATCCAGAGCATCTTGTCGAAGTCATCGTACGTAGTCCCACTCACGTATCCGGGCAATTGGATCGTCGACCACGCCTGAGCGGCCAGGTCATACACCGCTACGCGATCGCTCACGATCCCCGTGGAATGGATGTACAGTTTTCCATTCGTCCCCGCGGTTATTTGCATGTAGTGCGGCAGCCCCAGATCCCTAGGCGCGGGGATAAAGTTTAGCTGCTCAGTGCCTACATCGAAGGAGAACAGGCCCTCCACTACCTCACCACGCTCCTCGCGGTAGGTAGTTCCCCAAATGACCCCGGGTACCCGGGCGGTAAAGTCCCGAATGACGAAGCCCGCTCGGGCCCAGGTGGTATCTAAGGTCACCAGATCCAAGTGGAACGAATCGACGGGGGCTACGGGTTCCTCAGGCACCGGTTCCTGGGGCGGGGAGGGTTCCCGGGGGACGATCTCCTCCTTGTCGCAAGCAGCCAGGGAGAGGACTAATAATAAGAAGAGCAGTAGATCTTTCATCGAATGTGGAAGTAAGTATGGTACAAAATACCAAATATGTAGCCGCCGATAGTTAAACAAACCTAAAGGTGTGTAAGGGCCAGTATCCATAGCTAATCCGATCTACGCGGTTTTATTGTTCATTAGGAATGGTTGGCCTGCCCCTGCACCTGCGGCCCCGCCCCCGCGTGCGTACCGCCGCACGGGTGTGGATGAGCGGTCGTCGATCACCCCACCGTAGCCGCTGAGTGGCGCAGTGTCAATTGCACGGGCACGGGCCGGTCCTGGTGCAGGGTGACGTAGGGCTTGGCCACGGGTTGTGGCAGTGCGCCGACGGCCGTCAACTGGTAGTGCTCGACCAGGTGCCGTAAAAACAGCTGCATCTCCAGCATCGCGAAGTGGTGGCCGATGCACAGCCGGGGCCCACCACCGAAAGGCATAAAGCTGAAGGGGTGACGCTCCTTTTTACGGTCGGGGTGCATGCGCTCGGGGCGGAAGGCTTCCGGATCGTCGTAGTAGCGGGGATTGTGGTGGATGCCGTAGATGAACAGACCGATGACCATGCCGGTATCGATCGTGAAGCCAGCGGCGTCGTCGGGGCCGAGCGCTACGCGATCCGTGATCCACGCCGGGGGGTACAGCCGCATACTCTCCTCGATCACCTGGGTGAAGTATTCGTCGGTGGGAGCGGCCCGGAGCCGGGCCAGCTCGGCGGGGTGTTTCAGCAGCAGCCAGAAGGTCCAGGCCAGGGCGTTGGCGCTGGTCTCGTAGCCGGCGGCAAACAGGATGATGATCTCGTCGATCAGTTGCTCGTCGCTCATGGGTTCCCCCGTATCCTCGTAGCGGGTATCGAGCAGCATTTGCAGCAGGTCATCGGGGGCGGGGCCGCGGGTGCGACGCCGGTTCGTGACCTGCTGACGGATCAGCTCCCGACTTTCCTGGGCCAGGGCCAGGTGGCGCTTCTCCTGTCCACTCCACCGCAGAATTCCCCGGAGAAAGGGCAGGCGAATGGGGTAGATGACGTAGGCCTGTAGCTGGTCGAGGATGGTGTGTAGCCGGCGGGTTTCCTCCTCCCCGAACCCCCGGGTAAATAGTGCCCGGACGATGATGCGAAAAGCTACCTGCCGGGTGAAGCCGAAGAGGTCGACGGTCCCGCTGCCGGCCGTGCGGGCGCATTCTTCCTCGATCACGCTCTGCATTTCGGCGGTGAGGGCGGCCATGCGACGGCGATGAAAGCCCGGCTGGATGAGGCGGCGCTGGCGCAGCCAGTCCTCCCCGCTGTTGGTCAGCAGCCCGAAGCCGAGGTATTTGCCCACCTGCTCGGTCTGGATCTCGCTTTTTTCGTAGTTGCGGTGGTTGCGCTGCAGCACGTGACGGGCCACTTCGGCGTCGCGGGTGAAGTGGGTGACCCGGGTGCCCCCGACGGAGAGGATAAAGTTGTCGCCGTAGCGCTCCAGGTATTCCGTAAACACGGGAATGGGCCGCCGCGCCAGCCGGAGGAGGTTGCGCAGCACGGTGGGGCGGGGAACTCGGGGGGCGTACATGGGGGCAGGGCGGTTGATCGGGCTTAAGGTACTACGAGTGCGTCAGGGCACAAATCTAGCGCACCGCCCCCGGCCCCCGGCTCTGCCCGTTTGGACCGTCGTGCAAGCTTAATCCTTAGCCGTTCACCCGCTAGGCTGCCTCCCCTCTCCCCTAGTCCGCGCTGCTCCTTAGGCTCATGTTTGGTGGTTGCTAGTGCATGAAGGATCACGAATCACCACCGCGTGGACGTCTGCTCACTGCTACCGGTTAGAGAGCTAGAAAGAATAATCCGGTACGAATATGGTTAGGGCCTTCAAGTCAACGTTCCCGTAGCGCAGCGGGATCGCATCCTAATGCCGCTCTGTTTGGGGGCGTTGCACACGGGTGCCAAGTGCTTCAGAATTGCACTAAGCAATAGCTTGAGGCCGACACTGGTTTCGGGGTAAGCATCGGGAGTTGATGAGGGTTTGCGATCCGCCCTCCCCGCTTAGAAATGTAAAGCACCGGGGAGGCTTGATCACGTAGTCAGACGCGGGCTGCCCCGGCGGACGTTGGTGGCCAAGCCGATTATTGCGCACGCGTAACGTGAAGGACAGCTCAATTTTCCCCTACCCTACGCGTGCCGCTTAAAGCTCATTTGGGTTTTCCAAACCCGACGAAAACGCCGCCATTTTGGGTCTCTTCGAGCCTCATAAAGGAGAGGTGCACTTCGTGGCTGCTTCGCGGTGACGGGCTAAGTGACGCTTTTTGAGGCGAAGAATAGGCGCACAGGAGCAAGTTTGCGGCGGTGAGCGGAATCCCAAATAAGCGCTTAATTTCCAAAAATGAAGCCAATAAGCTCATCGAGAGTTTCGTCACCGTCGACGGTTTGCCGGCGCCTCGATCACTGGTTTGTACAGCATCCACAGCCTGCCCGCCCCTGGCCCCGGCGGTGACGACAAAGAATGTTTAGCTTCTATATTTTCGGACTTACGCGAACGGGATATAAAGGTCCTGAGTAAAATTTGCCTTATTCAACTGTAGCGTAATGGGGCGCCGGCGCATAGGTTGAGTGCCGTAGCCGCTTACTCCTTCCGATCGAGCCCTATCTTGTAACCTTCCGTCACCTGGAGCGCTGTAGCCGGTGACGCCTACCCAGTCGACATGAAACTCACCCTGCTTACTCTATTTTTTGCCGGAACCGCGCTGGTGTACGGCCAGCCATCCCCCTTGCTACCGGCCTTCGTTCACCTGACCATCGACTCCACCAAACAGAAGTGGGGCGACTGGGCCGAGCCCAACTGGCTGCGCTACTTCGGCCAGGATGCCGCGGACGTGGACGGCGACGGCGATCTCGACCTGCTCAGCGGACGCTACCTCTACCTCAATCCGGGCGGGGACATGACCGAAGCCTGGCCCCGTATCGTGCTGGACGATAACGTCGACGGCATCTTCCTCACGGACGTAGACGGGGACGCCTTCGCCGACCTGATCGCCATGGCGCTGCCGGACATATACTGGTACGAGGCCACCGACCGATCCGCCGCCGCCTGGACCCGGCGCCGCGTGGCCGGCGTTCCCGCCACCTCCCACGTAAATTCCCAGGGCTTCGAGCGGGCGCAGGTGGTGCCCGGGGGGCCGGAGGAATTTTTGATCGCGGGCGACGGCGACGTTTACCTGCTCCGTATTCCTGACAAGCCCGAAGCGCCCTGGACAACCCGCCTGGTAGCGGCTAACACCAGCGACGAAGGCATCGGCGTCGGAGACCTCGACGGTGATGGCGACCTGGACCTGGCCGCCGGGCGCCGGCCGGAGGGCGAGGGCGAGCCCACGATCCTCGTGCGCTACCTCAAGCCCGGAAACGATACCGACGCGTGGTCCCCCCGCGTAATCGGCACCAGCGAGCACCCCATCGATCGCATCGAGGTGGCCGACCTCAACGGCGACGGGCGGGCGGACATCGTCGTCACCGAAGAGCGCTACCCCGGCGAGGAGCCCGACGGCAACCTCTGGTGGTTCGAGCAACCGGCGGACCCGGCGGGGGAATGGACGCGCCACCGGGTGGTGACCCAGTACTCGATGAATAGCCTGGACGTAGCGGACATCGACCAAGACGGCGACATGGACCTAATCACTAACGAGCACAAGGGCCCCCGCCTGGAACTGCAGTGGTGGCTCAACGACGGGAAGGGGCAATTCGAAAAGGTCGTGATCGATACCGGCCACGAGAATCACCTGGGCACCCAACTGGCGGACCTGGATCGCGACGGCGACCTGGACATCTTCGGCGGGGCCTGGGATAATTATCGCTTCTTCCATGTCTGGCGCAACGACCGCCTGCGGGGCGAGGATCCGACCGGGGGCTACTTCCGTGAATACCCCTGGTCGCCGGCCGGGGCGGGAATGGACGAGGAATTCCTGCGCGTCGGCGGGAAGTACGATTACCGCGGCGAGGAAGGGGATGCCCACGCCGGTCTCCCACTGGAGGGCCGCCTTCCGCTGGAGGATATCGCCTCGGCCGAGGTGATCGTCGAGCGCGTACAGAGTCACGAGGATACCAGGGAACTTCAGATCCGCTTTAACGACGGTCCCTGGCTGGACGTGCCCGAGCCGGCCACGCTTCCCGGCAAGGCGACCGAATACATGTTCCACGCCAACGTGCGGGTACCGGTCCCGCTCGGATTTCTAAAAGCCGAGGACAACCACATAGCTTTTCGCGTGGGCGACGAGCAGCGCTGGGGCTGGCCGCAGAACCTGATATACGGTGTCACGCTACGTGCCTACCTGCAGTCCGCAATGCCACTTGATCTTTCCCTTGTCACGAAACGAGCCGGACAAGAAATGATCGACCTGAGCCTCAACGGCGCGACCGACCGGGTAGAGAAAGTGGAATACATAGGCCGGTACACGGGCATCGACCCCGCCGGGGCCGGCCGCACGCGCCATGATCACTACCGGATGCACGGCGCGGCGGTGGACGGCCACCTCGGCACGGCGGTAAAGGCCCCCTACTCCGTCAGTTGGAATACCGAATGGCTACCCGACCAGGACCAAGCTATGCAGGTATCGGCTCGCGTGCACCTCGACAACGGGGAGATTTACCGCTTACCCCCCGTATCCGTCTCGCTGGCCGATAGGGAGCGATCCGTCTACCTGGCGCTACCCGACGCCACGCCGGAAGCCTGGGTGACCCGCAGCGGCAGCTTTGGCCAAACCTTCGACCTGCCCTTCGACCCGGCCACGGTATCCAAAGCTAAGCTGGTCTGGAACAGCTGGAGCCCGTGCTACGATGCCGGCAATTCTATAAACGGGCAGCCGCTCGCCGCGGAGGACAAGGGGCCCTGCTACCGGGCAGCGTGGCGGGAATTGGACGTCCCTGCACCTGCGCTCCGCCGCCATAAGAACGAAGTAGTGACGGCCGAGACACCCCTGCACGACGGGGAGATGGTACACGGTATGGAAGTGCAGTATCCCGGCTTTTACCTCTTGCTGCGCCGGGACGTACCGGGCGGCGTCTCGATCGGTGAGACGACCTATGAGGAACGCGCCCACTTCCGCATCAAAACGCCATCGGCGACCTACTACCTGGACCGGGCCGGCGGTGGACTTTCCCGTCTGATCGACACGCTGGGCAACGACTGGATCGGCTACCACACCGAGCCGTGGGACCAGTACCCGGCCAGCGCCGCCTCCGCCTACCGCGGCCTGCCGAACCTGGTGTTCGGCACCGAGCAGGGCGGGGCGGGCCACCCCGGTCACGACCGGATGATCAGTGAGGTAACCGGGCCGAACGAAATCACCTCCGCGACCCCCGACGGCCGTTGGCGGTGGGTATGGACTTTCGCTGCGGATGACGTGACCCTATCCGTCACCGATACCCCGCCGGACGCGCCGTACTGGTTCCTCTACGAAGGCACGCCGGGTGGTCGCTGGGACCCCGACCATGCCCTGTTCGGCACGGAAGACGGGCTCGTCGGTGACGCGGGTGTACCGGATTTCTACCGCGGGGAAAGTCTCTTCCGTCCCCTGCGGCAGGTGTGGTTTGGCGACAGCGAACTGCCCCACGCCCTGCAACTCACCTACCAGAGCACCTTGCCCGAAACGGGCGTTATCGGCTACCTCGGCAACACCGAGGGGGGCGTCGATAGTCCGGACGGAATGGTCGTCATGGGCTTCGGCCGCGGCCCGCATACCGAACCGCTGCTCCGGGGACCGAATACCTTCCGTTTCGGCTTCGTCGGTCGCGCTACCTTATCCTCTACCTCGATAAAAAAGTAATTCCTTGCGCTACCTCTACCTGCTCCTGCTACCCGTGCTGGCCTGTTCCGGCCCGTCCGACACCGCCCAAACCCCGGCTACTACCGCCGAAACGCCCGTACCGAATTTCACGTCCCGCGTGATTACGGACAGCGTGGAGTATATGTGGGCCTTCGTGCCCGCGGAAGTCAGCGGCGACGACGTTACCGATCTAGTCCTCATCAACGGTAATAACGACGGCGGGCCGCTGCAGTACCTCCGCGGCCAGCGCGATACCGGGCGGTGGGAGCTGGTCACCATTGCCGACACCCCACCCGCCGGGGGCCAGTTTGCGGCCGGTGACCTGGAGGCGGCCGATATGGACGGGGACGGGGATACCGACGTTTTTGCCGTTCACCACCCCGGCGAATGGATGGACGCCGGCGCGTCGGCCGACCTGTACTGGTACGAGAATCCGGGCTGGCGGGTACACGAGATCGGCCGCGTACCCGATGCCGTCAAGGACGTCAACTTCGCGGATTTCGACGCCGACGGTCTGATGGACCTGGCCGTGCTCACCTTCGATGAGCACACCCTGAGTGTATTTCGCCAGACGGAAGACGGCGCCTTTGAACGCGTGGCTTACTACGCCAACTACGGCAACCTGCACGAGGGCATGGCCACCGCCGAGGTGAGTGGCGACGACCGTCCGGACATTATCGCTAACGGATACATCTTCTCCCCACCCACGGGGGCGCTTACCGGCGAATGGACCGTCACCAACCTCGACGAAAGGTGGAACAACCAGCCCGAAGAGGAGGGCCGCGACGACAACTGGAGCCGCAACGGTACCAAACACTTCGCCCGCGACGTCGACGGCGACGGTACGGCGGAGATCTTCGTCAGTCATAGCGAACGCGCCGGCTATCCGCTGGCCTACTACCACCGCAGGCCCGACGGCAGCTGGGAGGAAAGGGTGATCGCCGACAACGTGCCCGCCGGTCACACGCTGCAGGTCTTCGACTTCGACGGCGACGGGGACCAGGACGTGCTCTCCGGCGTCAACCGGGCGCGGGCCGTCAACATCGCCGAAGGAGTAGACAATTACAACGTCACGCTATACCTCAACGACGGCCAGGGCAACTGGACGCCCACGGTAATCGGTACCGACGGCGTCTACAACGGCCAGGCCGCGGACTTCGACGGCGACGGGGACGTGGACATCTTTCGCTACCCCGACCACGAGGCTACCCGCGTGGAGCTCTGGGTGAACGAATCAATCGATTGATTTTGGGCGGCGGGGTGCAGGCCGGTAGCGAATCTACGGTCAACCGGGTTAGCGGCTTGGGGAAGGCCTATTCAAGGAGTGGCCCTTCTTGGCCAGGTCGACGCTGGCGATGGGTACGGCCACCCCATCGATGACCAGGGCCAGGGTCATGAGGTGGATCTTGCTGTCGCGGCAGCTCCAGGAGGTTCCGTCCAGTACGAGGTGAGGCGCACGCCGGATGGCCCGCCGGGAGAAGCAGCTATTCAGGGCCAGTCGAAAGTGATGCCGGGCACGGCGAACCTGAGCCTAAAACGTGTCACCGGCCAGGGTACGAAAACCGCGAATCAGCCCGCTGGTAGTTGGATTAGGGAGCCTCCTCAGGGTTTGCTGAAAAATAAGCTATCCGTTTTTGATATTCGGTTTAATTGAGTAATTCCACTTACCCTGAAATTCGTTTTTGACAAGATTTACTTTGGCTATTTCTGTATCGCTTACTTTGATTCCTTTCGCGTACGTTCGCTCATCCAAAGCGGACATGATCTTGAGTCCGCTCCGGGTGGTGGTATGAGCAATGAGCTGGACGATAGCTTGCCGGGTCACTTAGGGTTTACCACGCCAGTCTTGTGAAATGAAGCAGAACATCTTGTGTTCAATCTTATTCCACTTGCTGGTCCCGGGGGGAAGATGACATACTTCCACGGTCATCTGTAGTGCATATTTCACACCCTTTGACCCCCCCCCGTTTCACTCCGGTTTGACCCCCCTAAAAAGCGCGGATTTCTTTTCCTCTATGGAAAACGTTTCACTGTGCTTTGACCCCCCCCCGGACAATCCATGCCTGCCCCCATCTTTCGGTCAAACAAGGACCGGATTATGGCAAAGAGCAAGCGTATGGATCAGATCATCACCATTCTTCGAGTCTACCAACTTACCGGCTCCGTCAAGGCTACCGCCCGCCGGGTGTGCTGTGCCCGCAATACCGTACGGGCCTACGTGCGTACTGCTCAAAACTACCCCGGCGGCCCAGCGGCGGTCCTCGAGCTTGCGGAGCAGCCACTACGGGAGCTTTTCTTTCCCGAGCAGAGCCCGAGCGACGATCCCCGCCGGGAGTACTTCGATAGCCAGATCGAATATTGGCGCGGGGAGCTATCCCGCACCGGAGTTACCCGCCAGCTCCTCTGGGAAAGCTACCGGGCAAAACGGTCAGACGGTTACGGCTACACCCGTTTCTGCGCCCTACTCAATGCTGTGCTTGGCCACGGCCAGTTGACGCTGCCCATCCACCACCAGCCCGGGGAAAAGCTGCAGCTGGACTTTGCCGGAGCGACCCTGCCCTGGGTAGATCCCCTGACGGCCGAAGTCCACGCCTGTCAGGTGCTCATCGGCGTGATGCCCTACAGCCACTACACTTTTGCCATCGCCCTGGACTCTCAGCGGATCGCCGATTTTGTTTTCGGCATCACCGAAGCCTTACGCTTTCTCGGCGGGCTTCCCCGGGCTATCGTCTCGGATAACCTGAAGTCCTTCGTTACCCGGCCCGACCGCTACGCGCCCGAGTTCAACGACGTTATCGCTCAACTGGGCTTGCATTACGAGCTCGACTTCGAGGCTACGCGTCCGGGGCGACCAAAAGACAAGGCCAGCGTCGAAAATGCGGTGCGCCTCGCCTACACCCGCCTGTACGCTCCCCTGCGCGACCGCGACTTCCACTCCGTAGCGGAACTCAATGCAGCGCTGCGCAGGCAACTCCGGGAGCATAACCAGCGGGCCTACCGGGCGCGGGAAGGCTGCCGCGACAGTGTCTTCAACGATGAAGAAAAACCGCTCCTGCGCCCGCTTCCGACCACCGCCTTCGCGCTCAAGACGACGCTGCGGGCTAAAGTCCAGCAGAACTATCACGTCTACCTAAGCCAGCGGCGTAACTACTACGTGCCGCACCGCTACGTGGGCCGCCGGGCCGAGATCGTTCTCGGCCAGCAGACCGTCGAGATCTACATCGGCTCCGAGCGCGTAGCCACCCACGCCCGGCTACACCCCGCGGCGCGTCAGAGTTACCAGACCGACCCCAAGCATATGCCCCGCAGTCACGTCGAGTGGAGCCGGGCGCAGGGCTGGACGGCCGAGCACTTCCGTTACCACGCCGGCCTCATCGGTCCGGCCACGGAATGGGCCATGCAGCAGGTACTCACCTCGCGCCACTACGAACCGCAGAGCTACCGCTCCTGCCAGGGCGTACTCTCCCTGGCCGGCAGTTACGGCGCTGATCGCCTCGAAGCCGCCGCGGCGCGCCTGCAGATCAGCGGCAAAGCCGGCTACCAGCGCCTGAAGAACGTCCTCGAGAAAAGACTTGATGAGCTGCCCGCCCAACCCGAACTCTTCACCCCGCCCCAACACGACAACATCCGGGGAGCGACGACTTATCAGTAAGCCCGCCGCCTCCTTACCCGTCCATCTTTTATTCATTCTTGAATCCTTGCTTAGTTATGACTACCACCAATCTTTCTGCCCTGCAGCGGCTCAAACTCACCGGCATGTCGGGAGCCTATCAGGGTATCCTCGACCTGCCCCTGGACCAACACCCGGACGGCCACGAACTGCTGGCGCGCCTCCTGGACGCCGAAGCGCAGGCCCGCCAGAGCCGTCGCCAGGAGCTATACCTGCGGGTAAGTAAAATGCGCTACCGGGCTACCCTGCACGACATAAATCCCAGCCCCCAGCGCAACCTGAGCCGCCAGCAGCTCAGCCTGCTGTCCGATCTGGCCTGGATCGACCGGGAGAAAGCGTGCTCATCACCGGAGCCACCGGCTGCGGAAAGTCTTACCTGGCCTGCGCGCTCGGACACCACGCCTGTTCGAACGGTTACCGCACCCTGTACTTTAACCTGAACCGCTTCTGTGAGCAGATCACGCTGGCTCAGGCGGACGGGACGATTATCAAGTGGTTGGACCGACTGGGAAAAGCCGCGCTGATCATCCTGGACGACTTCGGTCTGCAGGCCATCAACCATCCGGTGAAGTTGCTCTTGCTACAGATCCTGGAAGACCGCTACGAGCGGGCCGGAACCATCATCGTCAGCCAGCTACCCGTAGCTAAATGGCACGAATACATCGCCGAACCCACCATTGCCGATGCTATCTGGACCGCATCGTACCCAAAGCGCACCGCGTCAAGCTCCAGGGTGACAGCTTGCGGAAAAAAGCAGAAAACCTATCTTCGTAGTATTACAGACGTGGGTTATCCACAGGGGGGTCAAACCGGAGTGCAATAGGGGGGTCAAATAGAGGTTTGAAATACGCATAGCTCATCCGGCTAGCTCCTGAAGCTCTATTTTCCAGAGCCGACTGCGGCTCGAATTACTCCCTCCACCATCGGCGGTGATGAGCAGTCGTTTGCTGC